>JACKDV010000009.1:157500-297464 GCA_020633315.1 Myxococcales bacterium | reverse complement strand
TCAACCCGCCCTCGGAGTGACGGCCGGCTCGGGCGGGCGCAGACCGGCGATCAGCCCTCCGCGGGCGGGTCGTCGGGTCGACCCGTGAGCACCACGCGCTCGTTGGCGGTCAAGGGAGGGTCGCCCTTGGCCTTGCCCACCATGCGGTAGACCGTGGAGCCCCGACTCTCGCGCATCCACGCGAGGAAGTCGTCGCCGCTCTGCAAGAAGTAGTGGAAGCCCGCCGGCTTGCCCGGCAGGGTGCGCAGCACCAGCGCGTCCTCGGCCAGGGGCAGCGCGAGCATGTTGGCGCGGAAGGGCTTGCGGTAGGCGAGGTACTGCTCGATGTTGCTCAGGTAGAGCACCTCGATCCGCAGGCCGTGGGCCTCGAGCACCGAGGCGAGCTCGCGCAGCACCCCGTCGACGGTGAAGTCGCCGCGGATCGCCACCACCCGGCCCCGGGCGTGGAGCTCGGCCACGAAGCGGTACTGCGCGGGGGTGTCGAGGTACGAGTGCACGCCCAGCTCGGCGTAGCGGCGGGAGAGCGTGCGCAGGCGCTTGTCGACCACGGGCCGCGTCTCGTCGTAGCGCACGAGCAGCTCGGCCCGCCGCGCGCGATCGGGCTCGGCCGCGCGCACGGCCGCGTGGGCCTCGTCGGTGCCCTCCTCGCTCCACAGCCGACGGAAGTCCTCCACCGTGGGGGCTGCGGCCAGCAGCGCCCCGTGGACCGCGTGCAGGTCGATCACCTGCTGATCGAAGTCGACGATCACCAGCAGCTCGGGTCGCGACCAGGCCGCCATCACGTAGTTCTGGTCGGTGCCCACGCCGAGCTGCACGCCGCCGCGCTCGTCGAGCTCGGGGCGGAACAGGTCGTGTCGCCGCTCGTTGCTGACCAGGTAGTGCACGTCGTTGGTGGTGTGCGCGGGCGCGGGGTCGGGCGTCAGCTCTTGCAGGGCAGCGATCGCGGCGACCAGGGACGCGGGCTCGTCGACGCCGGCTCGCTCACCCGACGGAGGCGAGCCTGCCTGCACCACGCCGGAAGGCTCGCCCGGCTCGACCCGAGCGACCCCGCCCGGCTCGGCCCCAACATCGACGGAGGCTCCGGCCTCGGCCTCGCGCTCGGAGGACGACGACCCTTCGACCTCGCTCGGCGCCCCGGCGACCTCGCGAGGCTCCCGCACGGGCGACGGCACAGGATCGGGAGCCGCCGCAGAGCACGCGGCGAGCAGGCAAGCGAAGAGGACCGGCTTCACGGCGGCTCCTGCACGCACGGCCGGCCCCGCGCATTCCCCTCGGCCTCGTCCCGAGAATTCGAGCATCCTTTTCCGGGCGAGCACGTCCTTTCCCCCCGAGCCCATGAAGACCGAATCTGCCGTCGAGTTTCCCACCCCCACCCGTGTCCACGTGGCCCTCGCGGTCCGCGATGCCGCCCGGGCGACCGCCTTCTACCGCGCGCTGTTCGGGCAGGAGCCCACCAAGGTCCGTCCCGGCTACGCCAAGTTCGAGGTCCTCGATCCACCCCTCAACCTCGCGCTCAACGAGACCCCGCAGGCCGTGGCGCCCCCTCTGCCCCAGCACTTCGGGATCCAGGTGCAGCGCCACGCCGGCATCGACGTGGTCGCCGACCGCCTGCGCGCCGCGGGCTACGGCGGCGAGGTGGAGGGCCAGGTCACCTGCTGCTACGCGGTGCAGGACAAGATCTGGTTCACCGATCCCGATGGCCACCGCTGGGAGCTGTTCATCGTGACCGAGGCAGACAGCCCCGTGCACTCGCGGGGCCAGGTGGGCCCTCGGGAGCTCGCCGCGCCCCCCTGCTGCGGGCCCCAGGCCAGCGCCTCCGAGCCGGCTCCCACCGAGACCGCCCAGGAGGCCTCCGACGAGCCCTGCTGCGCCCCCACCTGCTGCTCGTGAGCATGGACGCCGGATCCTCCCCTGCCCTCGAGAGCTTCGTCGACGACGTGCGTCGCTACGTGCGTCGTCGCGTGGACGACCCCGCGGTGCGCGACGACCTCGTGCAGGAGGTATTCCTGCGCGTGCAGGGTCGCCGCGAGCAGCTCCGCGACGACGAGCGTCTCGCGGGGTGGATCCGGCGGATCGCCGCCAACGTGGTCTCGGATCACTACCGACGCCGTCGCCCCGCCGAGGCCTTGCCCGACGCCATCGCGGCGCCCGAGCCCGCCGAGGACGACGGCGACCGCAGCCTGCTCGCGGCCTGGCTCGCGGCCACCGTGCGCGCCCTGCCCGAGCCCCACCGCGAGGTGCTCGAGCTGACCGAGCTGCAGGACCTCACCCAGCGCGAGGCGGCCGAGCGCCTCGGCCTGTCGCTGCCCGCGATCAAGTCTCGCGTGCGTCGCGGCCGGGCCGAGCTGATGACCCGGCTCGAGCGATGCTGCCACCTCGAGCTCGACCACCGCGGGGCGCTGATGGGCTACGAGCCCCGCTCGCCCTGCACGCCATCGAGCTGCTGCCCGCCCGACGACGGGAGCCGGAGCTAGCGCGGCGCAGCGTTCCGATGACCACCGCGCTTGCTCAAGGCTCGACCTGCCATGCCCAACCGCCGGGCTCCCAAAGCGCGCCTCGAAGCCCCTGGAGAACGGGATCGAGGAAGCGGCGCGCACGGTCATAGCAGTCTTCGAGCGTCTCCCACGGCAATCCGAACTCGCGGACCTTCTCTGCATAGGGCACGCGCCAGGACACGGGTGGCTCGGGTAGACACCTCGGGATCGGATGGGTAGCTCGGAACTCGAAGGTCTTGGCGATTGCGTCACCGAGACGATCCGCAACCAGGGGGATCTCACTGGCAATCAACGCGATATCGGGCAGGTCCTTGTCGCGCGAATTGTCGCCATCCTCCCGAACCGTGTAGGCATGTAGCTTCTCGGCAAGATGGGTCTCGACTGGGTAGATCCGTATCCTTGGTGGAGCGATCCCTGCGAACCCAAGGCGGTCGGGCGCTACGATCTGATCTGGCTCGCCGAGCATGGGATCACCGATCCCGACGTCTAGGGCGAATGGGTTGCCATACGTCGTGCCGGCGATCTTTCCCTCTACTCTGAATCGCTGCCCCTCGTACCTTGCCCCCTTCCCCAGGATGGCCGAGTGCTTGTGAGAACGGACCTCGTAGGCCATGAAGTCGCCGAGATCGAGACGCCCCGCACGCTGGAACCGCTCCAGCAGCGTCGTACCGTCGCCCGATGCTCGGAGGTCCATATCCTTGGTGGTGCGCGCCCTTCCGAGCCGTAGCTCGAGGGCCAGTCCCCCCTTGAGCACGACGGCATCACCGAGCTCCTCCGCGACTCGGGCAAGGAAGCGATCGTAGACCAGCAACTGTCGCATGCGGCCGAGATCCTGGCCGTCAGCGCTCTGCTGTCGAAGGCGTTGCTCCACGGCCGTCTTGAACGCCGCCGGTGTTCGATACACCTTGCTCACTCGCCCCTCCGTTCCAGGGCATCGATGCTCTCCGCGATCCTCGTGATGCCGAGTACGTCGAGCAGCCCACGCTCTACCGCCTGCTCGAGCGCCTGCCGCAGCAAGGAGGGGCTGAGCCCACTCGCGATGCAGTCGTATAGAGTTCGAGAGGGTGATGTCACCGGTACACTCCCATGCCAGCCCATCTCCGAGCTCGATATCTCCGCGTAGTGGAGGAGCAGACCCGCGGGGAGCGAGCGCGATCGTCCACGCTCCGAGAGCGGGAGCGTCATGTGGATCCGCTCGGGAAGGAGATCGGATAGCCCGTGGAGCGAGAGCGCCGTCCCATGAGAGAAGACCCCGAGCCGTCCCGACCACAGCCACACGATCGTCAGGTCGGGACGCTCGCTCTCTGGGTAGTCGGAAAGCCGATAGATCCCTCGACGAATCCGTTGGAACATGCCGGCGTTACAGTGATAGCGGATGAGCTGGGACGAATACCCGGCCTCCTGTGCCTGATCGAGAGAGAAGTAGCCGTCTTGAGCTGCAGCGAGCTCGCGAAGTGCGCTCTTGTCCGGCCTCACGACCAATGAATCTAAAGTATTCTTTTACTTTTTCCAAAAAATTGGATGAAAAATAAAGGATTATTTTAGTTCAATCGGCGCCTTTCGCACACTAGTGCGACCATCACTGGGCGCAGAAGCCCACGTCCTCGTAGCCCGCCGGCGGCACTCGGGCCCCCCACCACGACGTGCACGCCTGCGCGGGGTCGAGGCAGCCCGCCGTAGGATCGGGCACAGAGAGATCGCAGTAGGGCGTGCAGCAGCGCAGGTCCCCGGGATCGCAGGGCGGCCCCACGTCGAGCACCGAGCGGCACAGCAGCCCCGGCTGGCAATCGTAGACCTGGTCGCATGCCTGCCCCGGGCCCGCCCCCGCGCCATAGGTGCTCGACATGCACGCGAAGGCGTGCTCGGAGGGCACGCATGCCTCGTCGGAAGCGCAGGCGCTGGCCAGCGGGTCGCAGGTGGGCAGGCACAGCAGCAGCACGCCGCTGTTGGAGATCACGCAATCGGTCGTGGGCGGACACACCGGGTCGTCCTCCGCGCCCGAGCAGGTCGCCACGCAGGTGCCCTCGAGGGTCTCGGGGTCGACGCCCCAGCACATCGAGCCGAGGTCGCAGTCGTCGAGGCCGGAGGCCGGGCCGTTGATCACGGAGCACGGATCACCGGGGTGCCCGGGGTTGCGCGGGATGGACGAGCAGCGCGTGGAGTCCCACCGGTTGCCGCCCGAGGGATCCCACGCGACGCACTTCTCACCGAAGGGACAGTCCTGGGCGAAGGGATCGCAGCAGCCGCAGATCCCACCGCCGTCGGGCTCCATGATGAACACGAACCCATCCGAGGAGCCATCGGGATCGATGCCCGTATCGCTGGTGGTACTCGGCGGCACGCCGGTCGTGCTCGTGCTCGTGCTGGGCACCGTGGTCGCAGAGCTGCCGCTGTCGGGATCGAGGGTGGTCGTGCCCGAGCCGTCGCCCGAGCCCGAGCCCGAATCCGAGGGCAGGGTGGGACCACAGCCCAGGCCCAGGAGGAGCACGGTGAGCCACGAGCGAGCGATCACCCCACCATGGTAGCGCGGCCGAGCCCGCGCTGCCGTCGTCTCTCAGCTCGGCGGGCGCGTGCGATCGGGGCTCACGTGGACGCCGGTGGTCTTCGCCATCGGCCAGGTGCCCTCGGAGAGCTCCACGTAGACCCACGCGTCCTCCTCGGCGCCCGAGCTCAGGCCGGTCACGTCGGCCTCGCGGGACGCGGCCTCCTTGGTGAAGCTCTCGCCTGGCGGCAGGGTGTTGCTGCCCTTGGCCGCGTCGGTGAGCGGGGTGTTGCTCGAGGTCACCGCCCGCGCCGAGAAGCCACACTTGACCTCCTCGGGTCCGGTGTTCTGGCCGGCGATCTCCACGTCGAGGTGCCACTCGGTGGAGTGATAGAGGTTGGCTCGGGTGAGCACGAAGCTGCACGCACCAGCCACGGCGGGCTCGCCCGGCGGCCAGCCGCTCAGCGTGTTGCGCGAGGGAACGTCGCCGTCGCAGCCGCTCGCCAGCCACGAGAGCGAGCACGCCAGCAGGGCCCACGACCAGGACGGACGCACCATGGCACCCATCGTAGCAGCCCTCGGCCCGCAGCTCACCGCCGGCGCGGGCCCGTGCGCTCAGGGGCGATCGTGGCCGGCGGGCTCGACCGTGCCCACGATGCCCGAGCGTGCCTGACCGTCGTAGTCCACCAGCGGATCGCCGAGGCCCCGGCGCGCGAGATCGTGGACCGCCGCGTGGCCGACGTCGCTGAGGTGGGGATCGACCAGCTGCCCGGAGTCCGACACCATCGACACGAACCACCCGCCGTCGAATTCGAGGCCCTCCACGTCGACGATCCCGTGGGCGATGTCGAGGCCGGCGCAGTCGATCGAGGGCCCGAAGGACGACACGATGCTGTTGCGCACGCGGCCGGTCACCCCGGCGGCGCAGGCCAGCGAGGCCGGACCGTCCTCGTAGTAGTTGGCGACGATCGTCGAGAAGGAGACGTCGAAGCTGCCCCCGCGTAGATCGACGGCGACAGCGGCTCGAAGGGCTGACCGTTGAGCGCCACCACGGCGTTGGCCATGGTCAGCCGCGAGTCACCCTCGAGCAGGATCGCGCCCCGGTGGTTGTCCCACGGCTGCCCGCCCTCCACGTGCAGGTCGCAGTCCTGCCCCGTCACTGCCGTCCCGGCCCCGCGCCCCACGTAGGTGTCGGCCAGCCACAGCCGCCCACCGTCGCAGCGCAGCGCGACCTGGTCGTGGCCGACCACGGCCATCCCGTCGAATTGGGCGCTGGACCCCGCGCCCACCACGAGCAGCGGAGGCGAGCGGGCTCTCGACAGCCCATCGTGGAGAGCGCGGCGATCGGCACGAGGAGGGCGAGTCGAGGCACGGCCCGAGTCTGGCGCGAGCATCCCCTCCGTCACAACCTTCGGTCGGGGACGACCCGCCCCTCACCGGGCCGCCCGTGGGCTCCGAGCCGCGTTCCGTCGGCCCTGTGATGCCCGTTTGCCCCGCCCGGCGCTTCGGGTATGAGTGCGGCCTCCGGTCGCTGCCATGGACGTCGTCTTCATCGCCCCCGCCTACCCGCAAGAGATGCCCCACTTCAGCCGCGGGCTCGCCACCGTCGGCGCCCGGGTGCACGGCATCGGCTCCGGGCCGGTGTCCTCGCTCCCCGACATGACCAAGGCCGCGCTCACCAGCTACCTGCAGGTGCCCAACCTCTTCGACGAGGACGACGTGCTCGCGCGCGCCCACGCCTGGCTGCGCGGGCGCAACGTGGACCGCGTGGAGTCGCTGTGGGAGCCCACCGTGCTGCTCGCCGCCCGCATGCGCGAGCGCTTCGGCCTGCCCGGCATGAGCGTGAGCACGGTGCGAGGCTTCCGGGACAAGCAGCTCATGAAGGAGCGAATCGCCGCCGCGGGGCTGCGGGTGCCCGCCTCGGCCCGCTGCCGCACCGCCAGCGAGTGCCGCGCGGCGGCCGAGCGCATCGGCTACCCCCTCATCATCAAGCCCATCGACGGGGCGGGCAGCGCCAACACCTACCGCCTCGAGTCCGCGGCGCAGCTCGAGCGCGTGCTGCCGGCCCTGGTGCGGGTGCCCGAGGTGAGCGTGGAGGAGTTCGTCGAGGGCGAGGAGTTCACCCATGACACCATCTGCATCGACGGCCGCCCCGTGTACGAGAACGTGGCGCAGTACCTGCCGCGCCCGCTCGTCGCCCGCTCGGTGCACGACATCAGCCCGGTGATCTGCACGGTGCGCGACCTGAGCCCGCCGGGGATCCAGGCCGGCCTGCAGCTCGGCCGCGGCGTGCTGCGGGCGCTGGGCATGGGCACCGGCTTCACCCACCTCGAGTGGTACCGCAAGGCCGACGGCGAGGTGGTGTTCGGCGAGGTGGGCCAGCGGGTGGGCGGCGCCCGGCTGATCGACCAGATGAACTACACCTCCGACGTCGACCTCTACGTGGAGTGGGCGCGGGCGGTGTGCTGGGGCGCCTTCGAGGCCGATGCCACGCGGCGCCACAACGTGGCGATCATCTTCAAGCGCGCCGCCGGCCAGGGCCGAATCACGCGGATCGAGGGGCTGAAGGAGGTGGTCGCCAGGCACCATCGGTGGATCTGCGAGGTGGACCTGCTGCCGGTGGGCGCGATGCGGCGCGACTGGACCCAGACCCTGGTGAGCGACGGCTACGTGATCCTGCGCCACCCCGAGTGGGACGAGGCCCTGCGCATGGCCAAGGACGTGCAGGACCAGGTGCGGCTGTTCGCGGGGGGCTGAGCCCGCCTACCCCAGCACCGCCGGGTCGAGGCTCACCCCCACCGGGCAGTGGTCCGAGCCCGTCACCTCGGGGTGGATGAACGCGCCGCGCACGAAGCCCATCGCGGCGCTCGAGGCCAGCACGTAGTCGATGCGCCAGCCGATGTTGCGCTCGCGTGCCCCCATGCGCTGGCTCCACCACGAGTAGTGCCCGCCGCCGGGCTCGAAGGCGCGGAAGGTGTCCACCCAGCCCGCGCCCAGCCAGCGCGCCAGCTCCTGCCGCTCCTCGGGGAGGAAGCCGCTGGTCTTGGTGTTCTGCTTGGGCCGCGCCAGGTCGATCTCCTGGTGCGCGGTGTTGAAGTCGCCCATCACCAGCACCCGCAGCCCCGCGCGGCGCCGGGCCTGCAGCAGCTCGAAGAGGTGGCGGTAGAACTCCAGCTTGTAGGGCACCCGGCCGTTGTCGCGGTCCTTGCCGTTGCCGTTGGGGAAGTACACGTTGGCGACCAGCAGCCGCCCGAAGCGAGCGAGCTGCACCCGGCCCTCGCGATCGAAGCGCTCCTGGCCCACGCTGGTCTCCACCTCGTCGGGCGCGCGCCGGCTGTAGAGCCCCACGCCGCTGTAGCCCTTGCGCTCGGCCGCGACGAAGCTGGTGTGCCAATTCCTCGGCCGGCGCAGACCGGGCTCGAGCTGCTCGGGGAGCGCCCGCACCTCCTGCACTCCGATCACGTCGGGTCGCAGACGCCGTAGCTGCCGTCGGAAGCCCGCGCGATCGCAGGCCCGCAGCCCGTTGACGTTCCACGACAAGACCCTGAGCTCGTCGGTCGCCACGGGCCGCATGGGAACGGCCAGGCCACGATCTTGTCAAGCGCTCGGCCTCGGTGCTCCCCGCCGCGCGCCCCGAGCACACCGACGGGGGACCTTCCCCGAGCGCGACGCCCGGCCTACCCTTGGTGCATGTCCAGCCGCACGACCTATCCAGGCAAGGCGCTCGACGTCGTCTACGACGCCACGCTGTGCATCCACGCCGCCGAGTGCGGCCGCTCGGCGGGCCCGATGTTCGAGGGAGGTCGCGATCCGTGGTGCAAGCCCGACGAGGTCTCGGTGGACGAGGCCACGGAGATCGTCGCGCGCTGTCCCACCGGGGCGCTCACCTACCAGCGCAAGGACGGCGGCCCGACCGAGGCCGCGCCCGCGGCCAACGTGGTGGTGGTCTCGCCCAACGGCCCGCTGTACCTGCGCGGCGAGCTGGCGATCGACCGCGCCGGAGACAAGGGCGTGCCCACCCGCGCGGCCCTGTGCCGCTGCGGCGCCTCCAAGAACAAGCCCTTCTGCGACAACAGCCACGTCGAGGCCGGCTTCGCCGACCTGGGGGCGGTGGGCGAGCGCGGCAAGGGGCGCGACGCCCAGGGGGGCACGCTCGGGATCAAGCCCGCGCCCAACGGACCGCTGCTGCTGAGCGGCAACCTCACCATCCGCGCCGGCAGCGGGCGCGATGCGTGGGAGGGCACCAAGTGCGCGCTGTGTCGCTGCGGTCAGTCCAAGAACAAGCCCTTCTGCGACGGCACGCACTCGAGGATCGGCTTCACCGCCGACTGACCAGCCCGGGCGCGCGGGCGACCGCCCACCGGCCGCGCGCGACCGTCCACCGCGGGGCGGCGCAACGAAGGGCCCGCCTCGCGCGTCTGGTGGCCGATGCCGATCGACGACTGGATCGTGCGCTTGCTGCCGAGCCCGGGCTCCTGGCCCGCCTTCGACGCGCTGATGCGAGCGGCGAGCACCGTGGGCCTGCTGCTGCCCACGGTGGCGATCCCCTGGTGGCTGCGCGGGCGTGATCGCACCCTGGCCCGGGCCGCGCTCGTGGGCATGCTGGTGGGGCTGGGCCTCACCCTGGCCCTGCAGCTCGCCTCACTCCGCCCCCGCCCCGAGGTCGCGCTCGCGCTGCTGCCGGTGCCGCCCCTGCCCTCGTTCCCCAGCGGGCACATGGTGCTGATCACGGTGGTCCTGGTGGTGCTCGCGGCCCACCGCCCGCGCTCGGCCCTGGCGTGGCTGCCCGTGGCCGTGCTGGTGGGGCTGTCCCGCGTCCACGTGGGCCATCACCACGCCACCGACGTGCTGGGTGGGGTGCTGCTCGGGCTCGGGCTCGGGCTGGGCGCGGTGAGCCACGCCCGGGCTCGGCCCGACGATCGATGGCGCCACCGCTGGCTGTTGTGGCCGCAGCTCGGGCTCGTGCTCGCGGTCAGCCTGGTCGCCTACACGGGGACCTTCGCCCATGGTGCCGCGTGGTGGCTGCGCCTGCCCGGCATGGACAAGACGCTGCACTTCCTGCTGTTCGGTCTGCTCGCCTTCGGCCTGCACCTGCAAAGCCGCGGGCGCCGACTGTCGCTGGCCGGGCGCCCCTGGCCGCTGGCCGTGGTGCTCCCGCTGCTGGGCGCCGCGGCCGAGGAGCTGGTGCAGGCCACCTCGCCCCATCGCACCGCCGACCTGGGTGACCTGCTCGCCGATCTGCTGGGCCTGGTGGCCTTTTGGTGGGTGGCCGAGAAGTTCACGTCGGCGCCGCGCCACCCCGAGGGGCGGCGCGACGCCGATCCGTGAGCTCCCTTTGCGCCGCAGGGGGAGCGCACGGACCATTCCGATTCCCCCTGGTCGCAGCTCGATAGAGTCGCGACCTCGTGATCGGATCACGGACATTTCACTCGACGTGGCACCGCAGAGGGACTCCTGCCATTGCTCACGCCCTCGCCACGAATTGTGATGCTCCTGGGAACGGCGTGATATCCTGGGCCCCTACCCTTGGCTGGGATCGATCGATGAAGCGCCCTTCCTTGACCCTGCGCCCTCGCGTGCCCGTGCTCGTGCGTGCCACCGCGGCGGGAGCCCTGGCCCTGTCGTCCATCGCCTGCGGGGACGATGGAGGCGGGAGCTCGAGCGACTCCGATGTGTTCCCCACCGCCGGTCCCTGTGCCCACGACCCGGGGGCGCCCGAGTGCGGCAGCACCGGCCTCACGCCCATGACCGGGACCGACGCGAGCACCGGCACCAGCACGGGCGCCGACTCGGCGGACACCGACATCCCGCCCACCGCGGGACCCTGCGCCCACGATCCCGACCTGCCCGAGTGTGCATCCACCAGCGACTCCGGCAGCGACTCGGGGGGCACGGCATCGGGGACCGCCGGTGACTCGGGCTCCGGCTCGTCCGGGGGCTGAGCCCGATCCGCACGCCCGCCGAGCCCCCGCGCATGACGGACGCCGACGACGACGCCCTGGTGCTCCACCCGCAGTGGCAGGCGTGGGTGGCCGAGAACCTCGCGCGCGGGGCCGGGTCCGACGAGGTGATCGCCGCGCTGGTGGAGGACGGGGTCGAGCCCGCGGCGGCCGAGGCCTGCGTCGACGAGCTCGACCGCTCGCCGGGCATCCAGGAGGCGCGACGACTGTGGCGGCGCGTGGGCGCGCTCGAGCAGATCGTCCGGCTGCGAGGCGAGCACCGGCACCGGCAGGCCGAGGGCCACACCACCGTGGCCCGCCGTCCACTGCCCAGCGTCGACGCGCTCGTCGCCCGCTACTGGGTCCCGGGGGTGCCCGTGATCCTCACCGACCTCGTCACCCGGTGGCCCGCGCTCGAGCGCTGGACCCCCGAGCGGCTCGCCGCGCGCTTCGGCGACGAGCCCATCGAGGCCTGCGTGGGCCGACAGGACGCCGTCGATCCCGATCCCACCTGGAAGCCCCTGCGGCAGGAGCTGGGCATGCGGGAGCTGATGGAGCGCATCACTCGGCCCGGCCGCTCCAACGACACCTACGTGATCGCCAAGAACGCGGCGCTCCGGCGGCCGGGGCTGCGCTCGCTGCTCGACGACATCGTGCTGCCCCCGGAGTTCTTCGGCGACTCGCTCACCCCCGATCGCATGGGCCTGTGGATCGGCCCCGCCGGGACCCACACCCCGCTGCACCACGACGGCGACGACTCGATGTTCTGCCAGGTGCTCGGCCGCAAGCGCATCCGCCTGGCCCCGCCGGAGTCGCTCCCCCTGCTCGAGCGCTCACGCGGCGTGTACTCCCACTGGGACCCCGGCGACGCGCTCGAGCCCGACGCCCCCGAGGCGATGCTCGAGGTGGTGCTCGCGGCCGGCGAGGCCCTGTTCATCCCCAGCGGCTGGTGGCACCAGGTGGACGCGCTCGACCCCAGCATCAGCGTGAGCGTGCTCGAGTGGGCCTGGCCCAACGACTACGGCTGGTACCGGCCCGGCAGCGTGCTGCGCGGCTCCCAGCCGGCGTAGCGAGCTCGGGCGGCGGGGCGCGGGTCAGTCCACCAGGCGCTCGACCAGCTCGCGGAGCTCGACCGGCTCGATGGGCTTGTCGATGTAGCTCAGGCCAGTGCGCTCGAGCAGCTCGCGGGCGTCGTCGTCGTCGCCCGTGATGAACGCGACCCGGTCGCCGAGGTGGGGCGCCACCCGCTGCACGTTGCGGAAGAAGTCCAGCCCGCTCATGTCCGCCACGTCCACGTCGTAGAGCACGGCGTCGACCCGCTCGCCGTCGTCGATCGCCGCGAGCGCCTCGCGACCCGTGCGCAGCGAGACCACGTCGTAGTCGGTGGAGAGCATCCGCGACAGCGGGCGGCCCATGCGAGCCTCGCGATCGACGACGAGGACCCGCAGCTTGTCGGGGTCGTCGTCGGCCATGAGGAAGGTGCCGCTCTCGCTCGAGTAGGCCGGCAGCACCACGCTGATCCGCGTGCCCTTGCCCTCCTGGCTCTCCACCTCGATCTCGCCGCGGAACGACTTGATGATGTTGCTGGAGATCGACAGGCCCAGGCCCGTGCCCACCCCCACCGGCTTGGTGGTGTAGAAGGGGTCGAAGATGCGGCTGCGCACCGACTCGGGCATGCCCAGGCCGTTGTCCGAGACCGCCACCCGCACCCGGCCGTCCTCGTCGACCGAGGTGCGCAGCTCGATCACCCCGTCGCGATTGCGGCGCTCGGGGATCGCCTGGGCCGCGTTGACGATGAGGTTGACGAACACCTGGGTGAGCCGCGACTGGTCGGCCACCACCGCCGGCGCGTGGCCGTAGTCCCGCACCAGGCTGGCGCGGTACTTGAACTGGTTGGTGGCGATGTTGACCGCGATGTCGAGCGCCTCCTCCACGTCGACCCGCTCGAGGCGCTCGGGCTGGGAGCGCGAGTAGGTGAGCAGATCGCGGACGATCCGCTTGACCTGGTCGGCGCCCTGCTGCGCCTCGGCGATGAGCTTGGAGAGCTGGTCGATCTCCTCGCCCGCTCGCGCGCCCGCGCCGTGCAGGTCCTCGAGCCCGCGATCGATCGCGTCGAGGTTGGCGATGACCCAGGTGAGCGGGTTGTTGATCTCGTGGGCCACGCCGGCGGCCAGGGTGCCCACCGTGGCCATGCGCTCGGAGTGGGTCACGCGATCCTGCAGGCGCTTGCGCTCGGTGACGTCCTGGAACACGCCGAACACGGCCAGCGGACGGCCGTCCTCGCTCACCTCGCACTTACCCCGCGAGAACACATGGCGGATCGAGCCGTCGGGCCGCAGCAGGCGCAGCTCGAACTCGAAGTCCTTGCGCAGCAGGATCGCGTCGCGGATGTGGTCGGAGACCAGGCCGCGATCGTCGGGGTGGTAGGCCTCCACCGTGTCCTCGACGGTGGGGGTGAAGGTCTCCGGATCGACCCCGTGGATCCGGTACATCTCCCGCGACCAGGTCAGCGAGTCGCGGGTGAGGTCGATGCGCCAGTGCCCGACGCCCGCGACCTCCTCGGCCATCATCAGCAGGCGGGTGCGCTCCTCGGCCTCGCGCTCGGCGAGCTTCTGCTCGGTCACGTCGCGCGCGGTGCCGTAGATCGCCCCGTGACGCATGGGCACCGCGACCCACTGGAGCCACCGGTAGCTGCCGTCGCGACACCGCACGCGGTTGTCGAAGCGGACGTCGCCGTCGCCGGCGCGCAGCAGCTCGAGCGCGGCCGCGGTGTCCTCGACGTCGGCCGGGTGGACCAGGTGCAGCAGCTCCTCGCGCTTGAGCTCGGAGGAGCTCCACCCCAGCCGCCGCTCCCACGCGGGGTTGATCCACCGCAGGTAGCCCGCCCGATCGATGATGCACAACAGATCGACCGCGGTGGCGATCAGTCGCCCCAGCGCGCTTCGGGGAGGTCCCTCGGGTGGCTCGATGTGATCGGGCACGATCACCGTGTCGTGCGGGCAGTATAGCCCGCGGGTTCGGTGCGTCAGGCCGTTGCGGACGATGTTCCAACGAAGCAAGGAACCCCCCAGGGGACCGTCCCGAGCAGGAACGCCAGCGCTCGGCGTGGACGCAAAGGCAGCGTCGGCTAGGCTGATCGATGGTGTGAGGGATCCCGGCAACGACCATCTGTCCTGGTCCCTCGGGCTCGACGGGGCCGCGGCGGCACGGGCGTTCGACGAGCTGGTCGAGCTCGACCGGGAGCTGATCATGCACGGCTTTCCGCCGTCTCGCGGCTACGAGGCCCAGGTCACGCGGCTGCACGGGCCGCTCGAGGGCGTGCGCTGGCGGGTGACCCGGGGACCGTTCGCGGCCGAGCTCGGGCTGCAGCGCTTCGTCCGGGCCCACGCCGCCAAGCGTCCGGGCATGGTCGAGCTACGGGTGGTGGCATGGGCGGGCCAACGGGATGTCGACGCGCCCGACCCCGATGCGTTGGAGCGTCGCGTGGTCGCGTGGGCAATGGCCGGCTGGGGCCTGGGCAGCGTGGCCCTGGGCGGGCTGCTGCTGGGGGCCAGCGGCAGCCTCGCCGCCTGGGCGCAGGTGCTGCTGTTGGTGCCCGCGGTCGCCGCGTGGCGAGCCTGCGTGACGACCCTCGTGCGCCGCGCCGGACGCTCGCCTCGAGCGCTGCCGGGATCGCCGACTCGGGCGCTGCCGGGCGCCGTCGAGCTCCCGCCGCAGGTGGAGGACGGGCTGCGCCGCTGGCGAGAGCTGCTGCCGCTTCTCCGGGCGCAGCGCGATCGCCTCGAGCGAGCGGGGGGCCTCGCGCCCTTCCGCGAGCTCGCCCTCGAGGCCGAGCCCGCCCCGCCTCGGGCGCTGGCGGTCGGCGCCTCGCTCACGGCCTACGACGCGCCCGCCAGCGACGCCAGCGATCGTGCAGCCGCTCCACCTCGAAGAACGACGCATACGCCATCCCGCTGACCTGGTAGTGGAACATGATCGCCATCAGCACCAGCACGCCCACGTGGAACGACCATGCGAGCGCGGCCCAGGCCCGCCCCACCCGCGGGTGCAGCAGCGCCACGGGAGCGCCCAGCTCGAGGGCGAGCGAGAGCATGGCCAGCGGCGGAAACAGCCAGCCGTGCTGGGCCAGCGTGGTGCCCAGCCACGAGTAGCCCGCGCCCAGCTCCACCTTGCGCAGGTTGTCGTAGGCCACGTAGATGCGCAGGGTGTCGCTGGTCGCCCAGCCCCAGCCGGCGTTGGCCACCTTGGACCAGCCCGCGATGAAGTAGGTGACCACCGTCACCGCGCACAGCAGGCGGATCGCCCACCCGTACCACGCCCGCGGCTCGTCGTCCGGCTCCCACCCGCGGCGGCGGGCGTCGAGCGAGATCGCATCGGCGGCGGGCGAGGCCGCCAGCACGATCACGTGGAGCACCAGCAGGTTCTCGGTGTGGAAGATCATGCTCCACGAGTTGCGGTAGCTGGTCACCCACAGCAGCAGCAGGGCGAAGGCGGGGCCCGTGACGCGGAAGCGCCAGCCCGCCACGAAGGCCGCGCCCATCAGCACCGCGAGCACGGTGGTGGCCACCACCACCGCGCCGGGCAGGGGGGCGCCCAGCAGCACCACCGGGCCCACCGGCTTCCACTGGTTGGCCGACATCCCGCTCACCGAGACGATGTGGGCGAAGCGGACGAGCAGGTAGGCCACCGCATAGCTCCCCACCATGAGCCGCAGCATGGCCAGGCGACGCGCCGGGGCGGGCGCGTGCCACCATCGCTCGAGGCGCTCGATCATCGGCCCGCCTCCTCCACCGGGCAGCGAGCGTGCACCCGGGTGGCGCGAGGCTTGGTGTCGCCGTCGAAGTAGGCGATGGACTCGTAGAAGTCGGTGCGGACCTCGAGCTGCTCGAGGTCCTCGAAGCCGGGCTCGGCCCGCACGCGCTGGGCCGCGCGCTGGCACAGCTCGTCGGCATGCCCGCGGCGGATCGCCACCCGCACCGTCTGGTGGGCCTGCATCACCTCCTCGGTGCCGAGCAGCTCGGGGGGCACCGGGCGGTGCCGGCCCTCGCGAGAGAAGCCCACCACGTGCACGATCTCCGCGCGGGCGCGCTCGCGACCGTAGGAGAACATGGGGTAGGTCGACAGCGGGAAGTCGTCCTCCCGGGGCTCGCGCAGCATGGGCCACACGATCGCCAGCAGCAGCGCGCCGCTGAGCGCCGCGATCCACAGGCGCCGCGCGGGGCTCAGGGGCTCGCCGTCCGCCTCGACCACCGCGCGCTCACTCCGGAGCGGGGGCGGAGCCCAGCGGGGTGGGGATCGACGAGCCCTCGAGCAGGCCCAGCATGCGTCCGCCGTGCCCCATGCCCGCCATCGCGTGCTGCACGAAGTCGATGCGGATCTCCGGCGAGGCCATGTGCTCGGAGAAAGCCCCCACCATCGACATCGGCTCGGTGGCGCAGGCGAAGCAGTCCACCGCGTCCCACTGGTGGTGCACCAGGAACTGCAGCGCCCGGCGCAGCACCGCCTCGTCGGCCTGCGTGTCCTCGCCCCGCGCCCGCTGCAGGGCCAGCGAGGCCGCCATCGCCTCGCCGAAGCCCGACGAGCCGGTGTTGTGGGGGATGAGCACGTTGCCGAAGCCGTAGCCGCCCACCAGCTCCGGGTCCACGCCGTCGTCCGCGTCGAGGATCAGCCGGTTCTTGTAGTGGCTGTAGTCGATGCAGAAGCGCTCGTAGCCGTCGTTGCGGTGGTGACCCAGGGAGGCCCGCGCGGCCAGGCAGTGCCAGTTCTCCTCCATGAAGAAGAAGTCCGCGGCAAAGCCCGACCAGTAGTCCTCGGCGGTGTAGCGCATCGCGGCCTCCACCGCGGCCCGGGTGCGCTCGGCGTCGGGGAGCTGGGGCAGGTCGTGCTCGCTCACCAGGCGCTCGAGCAGGGTCAGCGAGAACACGGCCTGGCCCACCGCGTAGAGAGGATCGGGGCCGGGGATCGGCTCGCCCGTGCGCAGGTCGATCTCGGGGTGGAAGCTGCCGTCGTCGCGCTGCATGTGCAGCAGGAAGCGGGTCATGCGGCCGATGGCCTCGTCGAACTCGTCGCCCACCAGGTCGCGGCACGACAGCAGCGCGATGGTGGACAGCGCGGTGGAGCCCAGCCCGGCCCGCTCCACATCGGCGCGCTTGGAGTGCACCAGCACCCCCATGTCGCCCACCTCGCGCATGGTGCCGACCAGCATCGCCAGCGCCCGCCGGGCCGACTCGCGGGCGCGATCGCGATCGCGGGCCAGCTCGCAGATCACCAGGGTGGTGCCGGCCTGCCGCGCC
This sequence comes from Myxococcales bacterium, assembly GCA_020633315.1. Classification (GTDB taxonomy): domain Bacteria; phylum Myxococcota_A; class Polyangia; order Nannocystales; family Nannocystaceae; genus Paraliomyxa. The sequence goes on along the minus strand of JACKDV010000009.1, from coordinate 280,255 downwards.
AGGGCGAAGCCCTGCTGGCTCACCCGGCCGGTGAAGGGATCGACCTTGTAGGCGAAGCGCCCGTCCTTCTGCTGCGAGTCGAGGATGTAACGCTCGGCCGCGTCCACGGCGCGCTGGAGGCTCTGGGCGTCGAGCTCGGGGCCGGCGTTGCGCATGCGTTGCATGCGGTGGAGCTGGCCCTCCTCGTCCTGCACGAAGCTGGCCACGGTCAGCCGGACCAGGCCCTCCACCCGCGGGTCGTAGCGCTCGGGGCGGCCGGGCCACGCCAGCGCCTTGCGCAGCGCGGCGGGATCGAAGCCGAAGCGCAGGTCGGGCACCACCTTGATCGGCATGAGCTCGTTGAACTGATCGAGGACCAGCAGCTGCCAGGGCATCAGGCAGCGCGTGCCCTCGCACACCCCGTCGAGCCCGGGGCGCAGCAGCATCGCGTCGACCACCGGCACCACGGGGGACAGCGCCTGGGTGCCGGTGATCACGTCGATCGCCAGCGGGCCCCGGTGGGCCTCGCCCCGCAGCAGCTCACCGAGCTCGGCGAGCGCCTCGCTCAGGGTGGGCCGCTGCACGCAGCGGCTGCGCGCCTCCACCAGGCCGCCCGCGACCTCCACCCGCGAGCTGCCGACCACCGTCACCCGACCTGGGCCCGGCGCGGCCTCGCACTCCACCGCCTGGCGCACGGCCAGCGCGGGCGCATCGGCGGGCGAGGGCGGAAGCTCGCTCGGGGCGGGCAGCACCGCCGCGACCGCCTGGTGCAGCGCGTCGTCGTCGGCGTGGGTGTCGATCGCCGCCTCGGCCTCGGACAGCGACGCGGCACGCCACAAGCCCAGCCCCGCGAGCACCACGGCCACCGCCGCCCCGCCGCGCTCGCGCCGACCCCAGCGCAGCCCGCCGGTCGCGGCCAGGCCCCAGGCCGACAGCGGAAGGGTGAGGAACGCGATCACGGCCCAGGCCGCGGCCAGCCCCGCCGCCACGCCCTTGCCCAGGCCACCGTAGAGCGCCGCGATGTAGGTGCTCGCGCTGAAGACGTTCCAGCTGATGTAGGCCAGGTAGACCAGGGCCACCAGCGACTGCACCCGCCACGCGGGACCGCGCAGGCGGTGCCCCACCAGCGCCAGGCCACCGTGGACGAGATGGGTGACCGCCACCGCGGTGGTCACGATGGAGAAGGGGGTCCAGTCCTGCCAGGGCAGCACGGTCGCCGCCCACCCGAAGATCGCCGCTCCCAGCAGCGACAGCGCGGCCGGCCACCCGCGAGGAAGGGTGCACGCCTCGGTGCTCATGGCTGCCCCCCGGATCGAGTCCAAGCCCACGACATCGCGGCGGGTTCTAGCACGAACGCCCCCGCGCGCGGCGCCCCGCCCGGCGCCATCGTGTCCGAGCCGGACTCCCTTCGCGTGCGGCCACGCGACGCCGAGCTCGCCACGCCCTTGCGGGTAGCCAGCTGTAGTCATGGGGGCCACTCGTCCAGGCGATCGATGCCGAGCAAGCACCCCCGCGCGGACGGGGCCCGCCGACTCTCAGGTGTAGATCTGCAGCTTGCGCTGGTAGGCGTCGGTCAGGTCGTGGTGGTGGCCGAGCAGGCCGAAGACCACGAGCATGGCCTGGTGCGCCGCGCCGTCCCGGTGCTTGCGCTTGCGCATGACCACCTCCAGGAAGGACTCGAGCGCGGGCTCCCAGCGCTGGGCGACCGCGTGGCAGCAGCCCTGGGCGTACCACGCGTCGAGATCGCCCTCGTCGGCGGCCAGGCGCTGGGCCACCGCCTCGGCCCCGCCCGCGGCCTCGCACTCGCGGCGGAACACCAGCGCCTTGCGCAGGAACTCGCCGGCCTCGTGCTCCTTGGCGGCGGGATGGATCGCGTCCACGTGGCGCTCTACCGCATCGGCGTCCCCGTCCTCGAGCGCCAGCCGGGCCAGCGCCAGGTGGGCACCGGCGTGGCCCTCGTCGGCCTGCAGCGCGGCCTGCAGCGAGGCCATGGCGCCCTTGCGATCGCCGGCCGCGAGCCGGCGCTGTCCCTCGGCCACCGCCTCGTCGGCCGCCGAGGGCAGGTGCTCGTCGAGGAAGCGGCGGATGGTCGCGCCCGGCATCGCTCCCACGAACTCGCCCACCACCTTGCCGCCGGCGTAGAGCTTGACCGCGGGGATGCCCTGGATCCCGTGCTGCATGGCGAGGCGCTGGTTGTCGTCGGTGTTGATCTTCACCAGCTCGAAGCGCCCGCCGTCCTCGGCCTCGAGCTTCTCGAGCACCGGGCTGAGCATCCGGCAGGGACCACACCAGGGCGCCCAGAAGTCCACCATCACGGGAACCTCGTGGGAGCGCTCGATCACCTCGGCATCGAACTCGGCCTCACCGACGTCCTTGGACATGCCCGGAAGGTACCAGCGTGCCCCGCGGGTGGCGACACCCTCGGGGACGAAAGCGATCGGCCGCCCCGCGGCCGGCATGCGACCCTTCTCTCGCGGGTGGGAGGGTAGGACCGACGCACGGCCCAGGCCCCGCGGTGGCTCGACGAGCCCCCGCGACGCGACGAATGGGCCTATGATCCCGTGATGTCCACGCGCCCCCTGCTGCTCGCCATCGCCTCCGCCCTCGTCCTGTGTGCCTGCGGAAAGGATGCCAACACCAAGATCTGCCTCGAGGAATTCGAGCAGTTCGAGGCCGCGATCACGGCCAAGGACAACAAGGCGCAGCAGCTCGCCCCCGGCATCTACCAGAGCTGCGGAATCTCCTGCGACATCACCAAGGACGAGGAGGCCTGCGGGGCGTTCAAGCGCGTGACCGAGGTGCTGTGCGAGAAGGAGGGCAAGGAGGCCTGCGAGGCGCTGTGCAACGAGGGCAAGGGCAACTCCGAGAAGCCCGAGAAGAACGAGCATGCCTGCGCTGCGCTGGCGGCGATGAAGTGAGGCGACGAGGGAGCCGGCCCGGACGCGCCCGCGATCGCTCGAGGCGGACGGAGCCCCGCATCACAGCCGCTTGATCAGGCTGCAGCGCGGCACCTCGTCCCACAGCCCGCCGCGTCGCACCTCGGTGTAGCCGAGGCCCAGGTTGAGCGCGATCACCTGCGGGTTGGAGACCCGCGTGTGCGTGTACACCAGGCCGAGCCCGCGCGCGCGGGCCTCGTGCTCCAGCCGACGCTTGAGCCCGCGCGCGATGCCCCGTCGTCGCCACCCGGGCTCCACCCACAGCTGGAACACCTCGGCGAAGGCCGCGTCGGCCGGCCACGGGGGCTCGAGCCGCGCCAGCACCTTGGCGAAGAGCATCCGCACGAAGGGGTCGTCGTGCTCGCGGGTGGGATCGCGGAAGCGGGCGAGGATCATCCCCAGCGGGCAGGGCGAGGCGCCGTGCTCGGCCTCGTGCACCCACGCGCCGTCGTACGGGCCACGCACGAACGCCTCGATCTTGGCGCGGTGCGCCGCAGCATCGTGCTCGGGCACCACGAGGAGCCCGTCGGCCCGGAGATCCGCGTCGATCAGCCACTCGAGGTCGGCCGAGGTGGCCGCACGAATCCCCGTCATCGCGGCGACTCTACCAGGGCTCCGATCGACCGGACCCGCTCCACGTTCGGGGTGCTGCACACGCCGGTGACCTCGGCCTCGAGCGCCTTGGCGATCTGCACCGCGAAGGTCCCACACCCCCCGAGGCACCGACGACGAGCACCGACTGCCCCGCGTCTGCCTCGAGGCCATGGCGATCGAGGTGGGGCAGGGGCGGCACGGCGGGCGCAACCCCTTCACCTTCGGCCTCGAGCTGATCCTCGACGGCCTCGAGCGGCTCCTCGCCACGCCGAGCCCCTGAGGATGCCATGGCCTCGCGCTCGACCCGGGCCCGGCGAGCGCCTCATGGGCTCGGGGGCCCCGACGCCACGGCATCGCACAGCTCGGCGAGGCGCTCGCGATCGGGCACCTGCAGCGACAGCAGCGATCGCGCGAGTCGATCCTCGGCGGTGGTGATCTCGTGGTGGAGCTCGCGAGGTCGAGCGGGCTCGTGTCGGGCGAGCGCCACGAGCGACTCGACGCCCTCGAGGCGGTCGTCGGTCGCCCCGATGCCCACCCACGCCGGCCGACCCCCGGGATCGTTGCCGAAGGGCTCGCGCCCGGTGAGGCTGCGGTAGTAGAGGATCCCCAGCGCGAGCAGGTCGGCCGGGTGGGGCTCGCCGGGGCTCTGTCGAGTGGCGCACACCCGACCGAAGATCGGTTGGTCGCCGCGGGGATCGGCGCCCCCCATGGAGAGCTCGAACGACTCCGCCACCGAGCGCGCGACGCTGGACACCGCTCGCATCACCACGTTGACGCCCACGGGCACCGCGGGAGCCAGCCGCGAGAGCGCGAGGCTGGCCATGAAGTCGCCCAGGTGCTCGACCAGCGTGGCGCCCGTGGCCAGCGAGAGGGTCGAGGTGTGGAACGGGGGCAGCACGGGGTACGAGGCGGTGGTGGTGCGCAGGTGGATCTCCAGGCAGCTCGAGATCCACGAGAGGTGGAAGGACAGGCCCTGCACGAACATCCCCGCGGGGTCGATGAGGACGGGCCGCAGCCGCTGGTCGGGCTCGCCCGCGAGCAGCAGGTTGGTCGGCGACAGATCGCCGTGGGGGTGGTCGGCCAGCATGTCCCACAGCTCGGGCAGCAGCCGGGGGAGCCAGCGGCGCTGCTGCGCCACCGACAGCTCGCACAGGCGTCGGGCCTCGTGCCAGGGCATGGTGAGCACCCCGTCCGCGTCGAGCGAGGTGCCCGCGCTGCCCCAGGCCGCGCCGTGATGCTCGAGGATCTCGGCCTCGCTGCGCAGCAAGCCCAGCCCGACCTGCGCTGGGGTGAGCACCAGCCCGTCGGAGCCGTGGCCCCTCGACCCGAGGCCGGAGTGGATCCCGGTGATCAGGTCCCACGAGGTGGACACGCCGCCCACCGTGGCCGAGGCCACGATGGCCTCGAGCTGGGGCCCGTCGCCACGCACGAGCTTGCGCGCGACCTCCCGCTCGCCCTCGCGATCTCGATACACCTCGAAGTAGGCTCCGCGGTGGACCAGGGGGCCACGCTGCGTCACGGGTGACGGTAGCACGGCGCGTGCCCCCTGCGGTTCCCGGCGTCACGCTATGCTCGGGCCGAGATGACCGACCGCCACCACGGCGTCGTCGCGATCGTGACGAACCCCGAGCGCACGCGCTTCTTCGTGCAGCGCAAGGACGAGCACTATCGACCCCACCCGCGCGGCTACAGCCTGTTCGGCGGCGCGCGGGAGGCCCACGAGGAGCCGGCGCAGACCCTCGCCCGCGAGCTGCGAGAGGAGCTCGGCGCCGCGGCCCAGGGCCTGCTCGACGCGGGACCCCGGCACGTCCTCACGATCCCCGCGCTCACGCCGGGCACCCTGGTGTCGCTCTACGAGGTGGTGGTGGACGACCGCGAGCTGGATGCGCTGGGCCGGGCGACGGTGTACGAGGGCGAGCGCGGCGTGGTGCTCGAGCGCGCGGAGCTGGCCGGCACCCCGTTCGTGTGGGGGCTCGGCTCGCTGATCGCGACCTACCTCGAGCGCCACGAGGCCACCCGGCACCAGCCGTAGCGGGCCGCGCCCCGTGCCCGCCGCCTTCAATTGGGCATGCGCCCGTCCACCCGATCGAGCATCACCCGGGTGAAGCGACCGAAGTGGGTCATCGCGCTGCCGTCGAAGGGGTCGAGCAAGGCCATCAGCCCGCGCCCGCTGGGCTCGTCGTAGAAGAAGCACGCGATCCCGGTGCCGGTGACCATGCCGTGCCAGAACCCGGTGCCCAGGATCTCGTAGTGGCAGGAGCTCAGCGCCAGGAACTCGGACCGCAGCCGGGTCGCGACCGTGGTCACCAGCGTCGTCAGCCGAGCGTTGCCCCCCGCGCGGCTGCAGTCCCACAGCTCGGGCCGGTGCACCACGTGATCGTCGTAGCACTCGTAGAGCTCGCCGAAGTCGGTGGGTCGGCCACCGCCGCCGACGCCACGCCGCGGGCTCGCGGGGCGATCGAGCGGCCGGATCGGGCTCCGCAGCACGCGCGGCTCAGATCATCCCCGAGCTGCCCTGCTTCCACCGCACCCGCGCCAGCATCAGCGGCACCACCTCGCCCTCCCACCCCGCCTGCTTGCGCAGGACGGTCACCGCCTCCTTGAGGGTGGCGCGCGAGCCCACGTAGTCGTCCACCAGCAGCAGCGTGCCTCCCTCGGGCAGCCCCCGGGCGTCGGCGACGATGCAGCCGCGCACGTTGTCGCGGCGCTGGTCGTTGTTGTGCAGCTGCCCCTGCCGCGCCTCGGGCACCCGGCCGTAGCGCAGCGCCGGGAGGTGCGGCACCCCGAGCCGGGCGGCGAGGAGGTCCCCCACCTCCCCTCGGCGATCCCAGCTCCGCGAGGGCATGGTCACCACCGCGGTGATCTCGTGCTCCCGCTCGATCTCCTGCAGCACCTGCTCCGCGAGCTCGAGCAGCCGCGGCGGCGGCATGCGTCCCGCCGCCCGCCCGCGCATGAAGTCGGCGAACAGCGGGCTGCGCATGGGCCCGTCGAGCAGCGCGAAGCCGTCGGCCATCCGCGGCGCTCGCATGCCGGCCACGGGGAGGCGGCGCGACTCCAGCCACGCCTCGGCCCGGATCCGCGGGGTCTCCGAGCGCGGGTGGATCACCCCGTCGGGCACGCAGCGATCGCAACGCTTGCAGGGTCCCGCCTCGCCGTCGCCCAGCGCCATCCGCAGCGCCTGCATCAGGCAGGCGGGCTCGCCCCGCGCATAGCCGAGCATCGCGTCGAGCTCGTCGCTGCGCACCCGTAGCTGTCGACGATAGCGCTCGAGCACGGGCTCGCCCGGCTTGCCCGTGGCCTCGTAGGCCTGCCGCCGCCCCACCAGCACCCGATCGACGAAGCCCTGCTCGACCAGCTCGGCCAGCACCACGCTCACCCGGGTGGGCGGCATGCCGGTGCGTGACTTGATCGCCATCACCCCGGGGGGCTCGGGCGCGTCCTCGATCACCCGGCGCACGAGCTCGAAGTCCTCGGCCGAGGGCTGGGCCGAGCGGATGAAGTAGCGCTGCACCTCCTGGTCGGCAGGGTCGTAGAGCAGCAGCCCCGTGGCGGGCTCGCCGTCGCGACCGGCCCGCCCCACCTCCTGGTAGTAGGCGGTGATCGAGCCGGGCACGTCCACGTGCACGATGAGGCGGATGTCGGGCTTGTCGATGCCCATGCCCAGTGCGTTGGTGGCCGCGATCATCGGCACCGCCCCGGTGGTGAAGCCCTCCTGCAGCCGGCGCTTGTGGGTGGGCTCGAGCCCCGCGTGGTAGGCCACCACGGGCAGGTCGTTGGCCGCGAGGTAGCCGGCCACGATCTCGGTCTGGTCTCGGGTGGCGCAGTAGAGCAGCGCACAGCCCTCCTCCCGCTCCGTGGCCGGGCGCACCGCCGCGAGCAGGGTCTCGAGCTTGTGGGCCAGGCCGCAGACCGGGCGCAGCGCCAGCGAGAGGTTGGGGCGATCCATCCCCTGGCGGTGCACCACCAGCGGGACCTCCCCCACCCCGAGCAGGGTCGCCACGTCGTGCTCGGTGCGGGCGTCGGCGGTGGCGGTGAGCGCCAGCACGCGCAGGCCGGGGCGCCGCTGCCCGAAGTGGACCACCGCGTCGAGGATGCGTCGGTAGGCCGGGCGGAAGTCGTGCCCCCAGGTGGAGATGCAGTGGGCCTCGTCGATCACCAGCAGCGAGACGGGCAGCGCGAGCAAGAAGCGGAAGTCGGCGAGGTTGTCGAGCTTCTCCGGCGCCACGAACAGGATCCGCAGCCGTCCCGCCTCGGCCGCGCCGACGACCGCGGCGTTCTCCTCCTCGCTCTGGTCGGAGTTGATCGACGCCGCCTCGATGCCGAAGCGCTCCCGTAGCTGCCCCACCTGGTCGCGCATCAGCGCCAGCAGCGGGGAGATCACCACCGTCATGCCGGGCAGCACCACCGCGGGGAGCTGGTACAGCAGCGACTTGCCGTGCCCGGTGGGCTGGATGCACAGCAGCCGCCGCTCTCGCAGCAGCGTCTCGATCGCCTCGCGCTGCCCGGGGCGAAACGCCGCGAAGCCGAAGCGCTCCCGCAGCACGAGGCCGAGGTCGAGGTCGGGGTCGGGGTCGAGGCCGGGCTGCACCACGCCGGACTATACGGCCACCCGTCGGCGGCTGCCCCGGCGCCTCGGCTCGGCCCGGCGCGGACCCCGAGCGGCGACCAGGGCAACCCGCCGTCGACGGTGCCCCGCATTTTTTCGTGATCCGAAGCGGCAGCTCGCGGACCAGGAAGAGCAAGACGCCTCGAGCCCGCCGAGCCACACACGGGCGGCAAGGCCGGGGCCCAACCTCGCCAGAGACAAGGACCAACACCATGAAGACCATCCTCATCGCATCCATCCTCTCCTTCGTCAGCGATCCCACCGGCGGCCCGACCTGCGAGGAAGAGCTGCTGCAGACCCAGGACTCGCTGTCCGTGGCCGAGGACGTCATCGAGGCGGCGATCGCCTGGGCCGAGAGCGCGGGCACCAGCGATCCCACCGGCGGCAGCACGGCGCAGCCCTGCACCAGCCAGCTCTGCCAGATCGTCGACGCCTGCCGGGCCGAGGGCACCAACGACCTGGGCAAGTGCGTCGAGACCAAGTGCGCCGACACCTCCGACAACTGCCTGTAGGACCGTCCGCCGCCGGACCAGGGAGCCACCGGATCACCGGGGGCGGTGGCTCCCCGTCCTCCTCGCTCGCCCCCGCGGGACTCATCGCCATGCACGGCCTCTCGCTCGCCTTCTCGATCCTCATGGGACCCCTGCCCCCCGCGCCGCAGCACGACGCGCGGCCGGCCATCTCCATCGTGGACGCGCTGTTCCTCGAGGTCACCGATCGCAGCGGGACCACGGTCGAGCCCGCGGACGACGACGCCCGAGACTCGGCCGAGCCCGGGCGAGACGAGGACGCGCCGCGGGACGGTCCGGACGACCCGCCCGCCGAGGGAGCCCGATGACGCTCGCTCCCGCGCGACCCGGGCCCGTCCTCGTCTCGCCCGGGGGCGGCCACGGCTCCCGACCCACGGGCTCGCTCCGCTATGATCGGGGCCGAGCCGACCCGATGCTCTCCGAGACCAAGAGCGACCCGCGTGCGCACGCGAGCCACGATCTCGAGCGCAACGTGGCCTTCGAGGCCATCCGGGCCCAGCTCTTCGCCGGCCCGCTGCAGCCGGTGGAGATCGGCCGCTTCCAGATCGCCGAGCGCATCGGCCAAGGGGGCATGGGGGTCGTCTACTCCGCCGTGGATCCGCAGCTGCGGCGCAAGGTCGCGATCAAGGTGGTGCGCGACCTCGGGGGCGACGAGGACGAGATCGACCGGGCCCGCCGCAGCCTCGAGCGAGAGGCCCGCGCCGCGGCCGGTGTGCGTCACCCCAACGTGGTCACCGTGTACGACAGCGGCGGCTACGGCGACGCCTTCTACGTGGCCATGGAGCTGGTGGAGGGCCACACGCTGCGGCAGTGGCTGAGGCTGCGCCGGCGGCACTGGACCGAGATCACCTCGATGTTCGTGGGCGCCGGGCGGGGCCTGCATGCGGCCCACGCCGCGGGGCTCGTCCACTGCGACTTCAAGCCGGACAACGTGCTCATCGGCCCCGACGGCCGCCCCCAGGTGTCCGACTTCGGCCTGGTGCGCTGGACCGAGGCCCGCACGGAGCTCGAGCCGGAGTCACTGCTGTCGTCGACCATCGAGACCGACTCGACCACCCTGCACAGCGTGATCGCGGGCACGCCCCGCTACATGGCGCCCGAGCAGCGCCTGGGCCTGCCCGTGTCGCCGCGCAGCGATCAGTTCGCCTACTGCGTGGCGCTCTACGACGCGCTGTTCGGCGCCCCGCCCTACCGGCGAGAGGACGGCCTGCCGTTCGAGGAGCCGGGCGTGCTCGGTCGGGCCCACGCCCGCAGCGACCTGCCCCGGCCGATCGTTCGCGCGCTGCTGGTGGGCCTGAGCCTGGCCCCGCCGCAGCGCCACGACTCGATGGCCGTGCTGGTCGACCGCCTCGAGCACGCGATGGCCCGCCGGCGGCGACGCAAGTGGTGGGCGGTGGGGGCCCTGGCCGCCGTGTCGGCCGGCGTCGTGGGCTACGCCGTGGCCGACGATCCCCTCGACCCCTGCGAGGGCGCCGAGCGAGCCCTCGACGAGACCTGGTCCGACGAGACCCGCGAGGCGGTGCGCAGGCCCCTGCTGACCACGGGCACCGAGGCCCGGGCGTCGCGGGTCACGGCGCTGCTCGACCAGTACGCCCACGACTGGAGCGCGATGCGGCGGGCGTCGTGCGAGGCCACCCACCACGAGGGGGGCCAGTCGGCCGAGCTGTTCGAGCTGCGGACCGTGTGCCTGGACCGCCGACGCAACGCCCTGCACGGCCTGGTGGAGCGGCTGCGGGCGCACGACGGCGCGATCCTGCGCCAGGCGGTCTCGATCGCCGAGGCCCTGCCGCCGATCGCCGAGTGCGAGGCCGAGCACATCCGCACCCACCAGCTGGTCGACGCCGGCGCCACGCACAACGAGAAGACGCGGAGCCTCGAGTCGTGGATCGAGGCGAGCCGCGCCAACGAGCGCATCGACCAGGCGGAGCTGCGGGCCGCCCAGGGGGACCACGCGGCTGCGATCGAGCAGCTGCGGCAGGTGGAGCAGCAGGCCCACGACGCAGGGCTGCTCTACGTGGAGGCGGCCGCGATCGACTTCCGCGTGGGCCACGAGCTGAGCGTGGGGACCGGCGAGGGGGCGATCGCCGAGCTGCAGCGAGCGCTGGCTCTCGCGATCGAGTCGCGAGACTTCACCCTCGCCGCCCATGCGGTGTCGCTGATGCTCTACGCCCGCCGCATCGGCGCTCCCGAGCCCGTCGACGCGGCGCTGCTGCTCGCCCTGGGCCGGGCCTGCGCTCGCAACAGCGTGGAGCCGGCCGTGCGGGGGGCCATGCTCGACATCGAGGAGTCGGAGCTGCTCGCCGCCGCCGGGCGCATGGACGACGCGCTGCAGCGGCTCGAGGCGGGCGAGCAGGCCCTGCGCGCCGAGGGGCGAGCGGAGCACGGCATGATGTGGAGGCTGGGCTCGCAGCGAGGCAAGCTGCTGCTCGACTTCGACCGGCCCAAGGATGCGATCGCGGTGCTGGAGCAGACCCTCGATCGACAGCGGGCGCTGCTCGGGCCCGACGACCCGATGGTGGGGGACACCGTGGCCAACCTCGGCCATGCGCGTCGGCTCGCGGGCGACCTGGAGGGCGCCCGCCGCAGCTACCAGGAGGCGCAGCGGATCTACACCGCGAGCCTCGGCCCTCGCACCCTGCGCTCGGCGCTGGTCACCAGCGGGCTGGCCTCGGTCCTGCAGGAGCAGGGCGAGCTCGCGGCCGCGCGCGAGGCCTTCGAGACCAGCATCGCCATCGAGCAGGAGCTGTACGGACCCACGCACGTGTCGCTGGCCCCGTCGCTCGACCAGCTCGCCGAGCTCGAGTACGAGCAGGAAGCCTACGAGCCGGGGCTGGCCCATGCCCGCCGCGCGCTCGAGATCATCGACGCCTCGCTCGGCGAGGACCACCCCTACTCGGCCGCGTTCAAGATCACCGTGGGCAAGCTGGAGCTGGCCCTGGGCCAGACCGAGGCTGCGGTCGGCACCCTGGGCAAGGCCCACGAGGCGCTGGTCGCCAACGCGCAGCTCAGCCCCATGTGGCGCGGAGAGGCCGCGTTCTTCCTGGCTCGCGCGATCCTCCAGAGCGATCCCGCGAGGCGGGCGGAGGCGGACTCGCTCAGCCGGGGGGCGCTGGCCGAGCTCGCCCGGGCCCAGGGCGAGGGCTCGGGCGCGCTCGCGGCCGAGATCGACGCCTGGCGAGCCGCCCAGGGCCTGGAGGGCATCGCGACGGGAGGAGCCGACGCGGGAGGCTGAGCCCGAGCACTCGAATGAAACCCGATTCATGCCCGCCGCTCGCCCTGCGCACGGCGGTCCCGAGACCGAGCCCCGCGTGGCCCGGGTCGACGGGGCGTGGCCTTCGAAGAAAGTCGTGATCCACCCGCGGCCCTGGGGGACCGGTGATGATGAGACGACGGCAGGCCACGGCCCGGCCCCGTCTCGAAGGGAGACCAGCCATGCATCACCTTGCCACCATCCTCCGCTCCTTCCGCCTCCGCTCCTCGGGCGTCCTCGCCATCCTCGCCCTGGGTGGATGCGACGAGCCCGACTCCGAGCTCGGCGAGCCCGAAGAGCTCGAGCTCCGCGATGGCCTGCCCATCACGGCGGGCATCCCCACCGATGACCCAGTGAAGGTCAGCTTCAGCATCCCGCTGCAGCCGGTGGGCGAGCTCAAGCCGAAGTCGGGCTTCTCGCTGCACGGCCCCACCGACCTGGCCTACCTGTGGACCCCCGACCCCGCGGGCGATCCCGACATGATCCTGGTCGACGCCAACGGCGTCTCCCCGTACTCGAACAACCTCCCGTACGTCCCGCAGTCGGTCTGCGACGGCTTCCTGCAGCAGTACCCCTACGACGTTCCCGTCCTCGACTCGCTGGACAGCTGCTCCGACGTCGAGCTGGGCTGCTGCGATCGCGTCTGCTACCTGTGGGGCGGAGTCGCGGCCGAATTCGAGGGCGACAACGTCACCTACCCCGTCGACAACTACACCTTCATCGACACGGAGATGGTCTGGGGCTCGTACGTGGGGATGGGGCACCTGGACTGGAATGCCAACCTGCCCAACGGCGGCCACAGCGAGCGCGAGACCGTCTGCGGCTGCCTGTGCGTGAGGGACGAAGAGGAGTAGCCCGGGCGTGGGCCCCTCGACCGAGGCCATGCGCTACCCTTGCGTGCGCATGGACGACGCCGAGTTGTTCGGAGCCTGGGTGAAGGGCGATCAGGCCGCGGGAGAGTCGCTGTACCGGCGCTACTTCGATCCGCTGTATCGCTTCTTCCGGGCCAAGGCTCCCGACGACTACGAGGACCTGATCCAGAACACCATGCTCGAGTGCGTGCGCAGCCGGGAGCGCTTCCGGGGGGACGCGCCCTTCCGCGCCTACCTGTTCGGGGTGGCGCGCCACCGGCTGCTGCACCACCTGCGGCGCAAGGGCACCAACCGCATCGACTTCGACTCGTCCCAGAGCTCGGTGGCCGACGTCGACCCGCGGCCCAGCTCGGTGATGGCGAGGAAGGCGGAGCACCGCCTGCTGCTCGAGGCCATGCGGCGGATCCCCGTCGACCTGCAGATCGCGATCGAGCTGCACTACTGGGAGGACATGACCACCGCGGAGCTGGCCGCGGTGATGGAGATCCCCCAGGGCACGGTCAAGAGCCGGCTGCGGCGGGGCCGAGAGGCACTGCAGGCGGAGCTGGCCCGGCTCAGCAAGGACCCGTCCCAGCGCGACGCCGCGATCGGCGGGATGGAGACCTGGGTGCGGGAGATCCGAGCGCTGGTCGGCGGGACCTGAGCTCCCGCCGCGAGCCCGCGGAGGAGGGCTCGCGCGGCGCCCCGGCTCGAGGCCGGGTCGGAGGCCGAAGCGTCGGGGGGCTCACCAACTCGGCACTCGGTGCAGGCCCCGGAGGGGGTCGTACACTTTTCTACCGTCATCCCGTAATCCGGCGGCCGCTCACGCGACCCACCCGTGGAGGCCGCAGGACGGCCTCGGGGGACGAGATGGTGCGCAATTGCTCGATCGAGGCCGTGCGGATGCTGGCCGTGGGCCTGCTGCTGACCGCGGCCGCCTGCAAGGACGACCCGGGACCCTCCGCCGACACCGACGGAGAGGACGGCACCGGCGGCGACGAGGACACCGACGGCGTGGGGGCCTGCGAGCAGGCGCCCGGCCGCGTGGGCCTGCGACGGCTGACCCGGGCCGAGTACGACCGCACCGTCCGCGACCTGTTCGGGGTGAGCTCGGCCCCGGCCCAGCGCTTCCCTCCCGACTCCTCCACCGGCGGCTTCGACAACAACGCCAAGAGCCTCACCATCAGCCCCCAGCTCGCGTCGCTGCTGCTCGACGCGGCCGAGGAGGTCGCGGCCGAGGCGATGGCCAACGACGCGGGCCAGATCATCGCCTGCGATCCCTCGGTGGTGCCCAGCTGCGCCCGCGACACCCTGCGGTCGCTGGCGCGGCGGGTGTACCGACGCCCGCCCACCGAGGCCGAGCTCGACGACCTGATGACGCTGGTGGCCTTCGCCGAGGACGAGGGTGACGGCTTCGCGGCCGGCATCGAGCACGCGCTGCAGGCGATGCTGATGGCCCCGCAGTTCCTGTACCTGAGCGTGCCCGCCGACTCGATGGGCCGCCTGCAGGCAGGCGAGCGGGTCCCGCTGGACGACTACGCCCTGGCCTCGCGGCTGTCCTACTTCGTGTGGGGCAGCACCCCCGACGACGCGCTGCTCGATCGCGCCGAGGCCGGGGAGCTGCACGACCCCGACGCGCTGCGGGCCGAGCTCGACCGCATGCTGGCCGACCCGCGCTCGGAGGCGCTCTACAACAGCTTCGTGGTGCAGTGGCTGCAGCTGGGCAAGCTCGCCGCGGCCACCCCCGACCCCGACGCCTTCCCGCAGTACTCCGACGCCCTGCGCGACGAGATGCTCGAGGAGACCCGCTTGTTCTTCGAGGACCTGCGGGCGCGCGACGGCAGCATGCTCGAGCTGCTCACCAGCAACCGCACCTTCGCCAACGAGGAGCTCGCGGCCATCTACGGGGTGGAGGGCGTCACCGGCTCGGCGCTGGTCCCCATCGAGACCGACCCCACCCAGCGAGCCGGGATCCTCACCATGCCCGCGGTGCTCACCATGACCTCGGGGCCGCAGCAGCCCAACATCGTGCGGCGCGGGGTGTGGCTGGCCGAGGCGCTGCTGTGCGTCACCCCGCCGCCTCCGCCCGCGGGGATCCCCCCCGCCCCCGATCCCTCGCCCGGCGAGACCGAGCGCGAGCGCCTCGAGCGGCACCGCCAGGACCCGAGCTGCGCGAGCTGCCACGACCTCATCGACCCGCTGGGCTTCGGCTTCGAGAGCTACGACGCGCTCGGGCAGTGGCGCACCAGCGTGGAGGGCCAGCCCGTGGACGACCTGGGCACGCTCCCCGACGGCACCGACTTCCGCGGCGCGGTGGAGCTGTCGCAGGCGCTCGCGCAGAGCGAGGCCTTCCCCACCTGCGTGGCCGAGAAGCTGGTGACCTACGCCCTGGGCCGGGCCACCACCGCCCAGGAGGACTGCATGCTGGCCGAGATCGGCCTCGACCACGTCACGCCCGACTCCACGGTCTCCGACCTGGTGTGGGCCGTGGTGAGCAGCGACGCCTTCCAGATGGAGATCGCAGGATGAAGCCCCGTAGCCTGAGCCGTCGTACCTTCCTGCGCGCCGCCGGCGTGGGCATCTGCCTGCCCGCCCTGCCCTCGCTGCTGCCCCGGGGGGCGCGAGCGGGGAGCGACCCGGCCACCAAGCGCTTCGTGGCGCTGTTCTTCCCCAACGGCACCACCATGCGCCAGGACTGGCAGCTGGGGGGCAGCGGCAGCAGCTACACCATGGGCTCGGCCCACGACGCGCTGCTGCCCTTCCAGAACCGGCTCTCCATGTTCCGCAACCTCGACGGGGACTACGGCGGCGCGCCCGATCACTCGCGCGGCACCGCCTCGTTCCTCACCGGCGCGCCGATCAGCGACCAGAACACTCCGCAGGTCGACGTCTCGATCGACCAGGTGATCGCACAGCAGCTCGATCCGCCCACGCCGATCCGCTCGCTGCACCTGGGCCCCACGCCCTACTCGGCCGGGCCGCCCTCGGACACCGGCTGGCCCTCCGGCTACAACACCTACATCTCGTGGTCCTCGCCGACCGCCCCCAACGCGCCGCTCGAGAGCGCCCAGGTGGCCTTCGACCAGATCTACGTGCCCGGCGGCAGCGACCCCGCGATGGCCGACGCCCGCCGACGCCGACGGCAGAGCGTCCTCGATCACACCCTCGATCAGATCGACACCATCTCGCCGCGGCTGGGCAGCGAGGACGCGCTCAAGCTCGACGAGTACCTCACCGCGGTGCGCGAGGTGGAGGCGTCGCTGCAGAACGGCGACACCGAGCCCGGCTGCACCGACGGGGCCACCGCCCCCGGCACCGGCCTGAGCTTCCCCGAGCACACCCGGGCCATGCTCGACGTGGTCGCCCTGGCGCTGCGCTGCGACGCCACCCGCATCGTGACCTACTCGATGGACTACGGCTTCGGGAACAAGGACTTCACCTTCCTGGGCCTGGGCAGCCACAAGCACCACAACCTCAGCCACAGCGGCAACACGCCCGAGATCGTCGCGGCGCACCGCGGAATCGTGCAGTGGTACATGGAGCAGCTCGCCTACTTCCTCGGCCTGCTGCAGGCGGTGGACGAGAGCAGCGGCACCCTGCTCGACAACAGCATCGTGTACATGGGCAGCGACGTGGGCGACGGCTGGTCGCACTCGCACGCCGACCTCCCGGCGATCCTCGCCGGCGGCGGGGCGGGAGCGCTGAGCCCCGGGCGGCTCATCGACGCGAGCGGCTCGAGCTACGACAGCGTGCTGCTGGCCCTGGCCCACGCCATGGACGCCCCGGTGCCGGGCTTCTCGGGCGCGACCACGCCCTTCGGCGGGCTGTAGGCGAGCCCTCGATCCCCCGTCGCTCCCGTCGCGGGGTATCATCCCCTCATGCGCCTCCTCGGCCCCCGGTCCTCGCTCCTGCTCGCCGCGCTCCCGCTGTGGCTGGCCTCCGTCGACGCTCGCGCCGATCTCATCGATCCGGCCGAGGAGGCCTGCGGCAAGGCAGGCGACGCCTGCGAGGTGGACGGCCAGGCGGGCGCGTGCAAGGCCGAGACCTGCTCGCGCCTCGACTACTCCAACATGGAGGCCGACGACACGCCCGGCACCCGGGAGTACGAGTGCGTGCGCTGCATCGTGGGGGCCAAGCCCGAGGCCACGCCCGAGGCCACGCCCGCCCCCACGCCGTCGGCCGAGGACGACGCCAAGGACGTGCCCAAGGGCGGACCGGACGAGACCAAGACGAGCCCCGAGCCCGCCACCACGGCCAAGGGTACCCGCTGCGCGGTCGAGCCCACGCCCACCTCGCTGATGAGCCTGCTGCTCGGGCTGGGCCTGCTCGGCCTGGTCGCCCGTCGCCGGCGGTGATGCCCGGGGCCCCCTCGGACGACGCGCCCGCTCGGTCGCTGGGGGGCCCGGCCGTGCCCGTGCTCCTCGCCGGGGCTGCGCTCGCCAGCGTGGCCTGGCCGCTGGCGACCTACACCCTCACCCTGGCCGCCTTCGGCCTGGCCCACGTGGTGGCCGAGCTGCGCTACGTGGACCTCCGCTTCGGTCGCCGCCTGGGGCGAGCGCTGGCCCGGGCCATGGGCGTGGCGCTCACGGGGATCGTGATCGCTCGCGCGGCGCCGATGGTCGAGCGGCTGTCCCCGTCGGCGGCGGTGGTGCTCGAGCTGGGCTGCGGCCTGTCGCTGGTGGCCCTGGTGCTGCCCAGCCTGCTGCGCATCCGACCGTGGACGGCAGCGGTGGGCGGGCTGGTGGCCGCAGCGCTGGCCCTCGCGATCCTGGTGGCGCCCGCGGCCGGGCTGCTCGCGATCGCGGTGCTGCACAACCTCACCCCGGTGGGCTTCGTGCTCGAGGCCCGCCGCGGCGCGAGCCGTCGTCGCGCCGCGTGGTGGTGCCTGGCGGTGTTCGCCGTGGTGCCGCTGGTGATCGCCAGCGGCGGCGGCTGGGCGCTCGTGGGCGCCACGGGCGTGGCCGCCCCCGAGGCCAGCCCGCTGGGCTACGGCCCGCTGCACGAGGCCATGAAGGCCTACCTGCCGGTGGGGCGCATCGATCCCTCGCTCGCCCTGCACCTGTTCTCGGCCTGCGTGTTCCTGCAGTGCGCCCACTACGTGGCGGTGCTGGCCATCATGTCGCGCTCACTGCCCGCCGACGCCCGCGGTCGCCTGCGCTGGCCCGGCGTGCGCTGGTGGCCGCTGGTGCTCGCCGCGACCGCGCTCGCGCTGATCCCCTTCGCCTTCGACTTCGCGCAGGCCCGCCGCGGCTACGGCGTGCTGGCGGCCGTGCATGCGTGGATCGAGCTGCCCATCCTGCTGCTGGCCCTGCTCGGCCCCTCGCCCGCCCTCACCCGCCCCACACCCGAGCGCAGCACCGGAGGAGCCGAGCCATGAGGAGCCACGCGTGAGCCCGCTTCACACGCTGCTGCTCACGGGCGCCGGCGCGCTGGCGCTGGGGCTCCTCATCCTGGCGATCCAGGGGACCGCCTCGCCGATCGGCACCGTGTCGCTCTTGCTGGGAGCGGGCCTCGCCGTGCTCGGCTGGGTCGGGTACTTCACGCTGCGGGATCGGGTCGATCGCCTGGGGAGCACCACCCGCCGCAGCCTGCGGGGCTGGATGATCGCGCTGCTGGTGGGGCTCGGGGGGCTCGCGGTGCTCCTCGTCGCAGCGTGGATGCACCTGGGCGCGGTGGAGCGGGCGTGCGAGGGCGCGACCCGGGAGCACGTCACGGCGCAGGAGCGCGCGCTCGACCACGAGGAGAGCCAGCGCCTGCGGCAGGGCTCGTGGCACGAGCTCGTGCGGAGGCTCGACGACGACTTCGAGCCCGCGTGCACACAGGCCGACGAGGAGCAGCGGCGCCGCGCCGCCGGGCGCTGCTCGTTGCGGCTCCCGCTCGACGCTCCGTGTCGCTGCGGCCATCGACGCTGGCCCGACGAGCGACCATGCCGCGGCCCGGCCCGCTGCCGGCGTCCCGAGGGCAAGGAGATGCTCGTGTGCGAGGGCGAGGCTCCGCGGCCCGAGCCGGTCGACCTCGACGAGGCGGCGCGAAGCCTCGACGAGCTGGCGCACGAGCTCCAGCTCGACCTGCCGCCGATCCGCCGCCGCGAGTGATGCCCCGATCGCCGCGCCTCGGCATCACGGAGCTGGGGCCGGTCGCCCGTGCCCCCGGGGCCCGCGGCTCACCCCAGCCTCCACAGGCCGTAGCCGAACGAGGCCGCGTTGGCGGCGAGGCTGAGCCCCAGGCAGCGCCACCACGAGGGCGGGGCCTCGTCGCCCGCTCGCCGGGCCAGGCCGTAGCGGAGGATCGCCGCCTCGAGGAGCACCACCGCGCCCTCGATGATGGCCGCGCGCACGGGGAAGCGCAGGCCGTGCAGCCACACGCGGTTGGCCTGCCACGCCAGCGGGTGGGTGAGCAGGCTGCACGCGAGCACCACCACGATCGCCACCGCCAGGCTGGCCCCGCGGCGGCCCCACCATAGCCACAGCAGCAGCGCGCCCACGGCTCCCTCGATGGCGAGGGTGAGGCCGAGCGCATGGAGCTGGGTCACGCGGGCATCATGGCACGGCAGCGCCGCGCGAGCATGGAGCCGAGCCCACGAGCCCAGGCCAGGCTCAGGCGGCCGAGCTCAGCTCGAGCTTCATCGACCAGTCCACCCCCACCACCTCGTAGGGCCGAAGGGGGTTCCACACGTTGTCGCCCTGCAGGGGCTCGCTGGCCACCACCAGGTGCTTGACGAAGCCGCCGCGCTCGCTGGCCTTCTCGCACTCGGGGCCGAAGCTGGGGCAGTGCCCGCGGTCGGGGCAGCGGCGCTTGTGGGTGGTGTAGTAGAGCTGCTTGCCGCCCTGGTGCGCCACCATGGTGCGGCCGTTGGTGAGCACGAAGGTGAGGTAGGTGCGATCGGGCGGCCCCGCGTCGTCGAGGCAGGGCTCGCCGGTCAGGCCGATCACCTCGGCCACGGTCTCGCGCACCGAGGCGACCACGTCGGCCAGCGGATAGCCCACCCGGTGCAGCTCGTGACGCTGGGCCATGTGCCCCAGCAGCAGGTAGAACAGCACCTCGGAGTCGCTGTCGCCGAGGATGAAGCGGCGCAGCACCGGCGGCACGCGAGCCACGAGCTCGCTGCGGATCGCGGCGAAGTTGGCCAGGTTGCCGTTGTGCACGAACACCCAGTGCCCGTACTGGAAGGGGTGGGTGTTGATGATGCTCAGGCTGCCCTGCGTGGCCTTGCGCAGGTGGGCCAGCACGGTCTCGGAGGCCACGATGCCGGACACGCGCTGGAAGAGGTGGTCGTCCATCGCGGTGGCCACGCTCTTGATCACGTGGGGCGCCCCCGCGTTGTAGTAGGCCACGCCCCAGCCGTCGGGGTGGCGATCGCTCTGCTGGACGAGCGCATTGTCGGCGCTGACCAGGCTGCGGTGCACCTGGCTCTGGATGACGGAGCGAAACCCGAAGATCCTGCACATGGCGGGGTCGGTGACGCTGCGGGGCCGACGCGACACGCGCGTTGGGACCGCAACGAGACGAACGACGCTAGCCCGACGAGGCACGAGAGGCAACCGCGGCTCGATCCCGCGAGCTCGTGGACGCGCGTGACCTGACGGGCTCGCCCTCGTCTTTCCCCCGACCGAGCGGTGGCCTAACGTATCGCCCATGCGCTTGACCTACCTGCGTGCGAGCCTTGCGAGCGCGGCCGTGTTGCTCGCGGGCTGCCCCGGCGGAGGCGAGGACGACACCAATGCGGTGACCTTCACCTCGGCGAGCGAGACCGGCAACGACACCGAGCCCCCCGCCACCGGGGACGGAGCCTCGACCACCGAGGGCGCCGTCACGGACACCACCGGCTGTGTCCCGGGCGAGCTGGCCTGCGCCTGCCTGCCCGACGGGAGCTGCTCGGGCGGCCTGAGCTGCGAGGGCGGCACCTGCCAGGATCCGGGCGGCTCGACCACCGAGGGCGAGGACACCACCACCGCGGGCGTGGAGCAGGAGTGCGGCAACGGGATGGCCGAGCCCGGCGATCTGTGCCTGGGCACCGCCACGCCCTTCGCCATGGGGGCGGGCACGATCGCGGTGGCGCTGGCCAACTTCGACGCCGACCCGGCGCTCGACCTGGTCGCGGCCAACCGCGACGCCAACACGGTCAGCATCCGCCTGGGCGACGGCACCGGTGACTTCGGCGTGCAGACCCCCTTCGGCGCGGGCACGGGGCCGGTCGCGATCGGCACCGGCGATTTCACCGGCGACGGCAACCTCGACGTGGTGACCGTGAACCTGAGCTCGCTCGACGTGACGGTGCTGCCGGGCACGGGCACGGGCGACTTCGGGGCCGCCCTGTCCACCGTCCTGGGCGTGGCGCCGCTGACCTTCACCGACCTCGCCGTGGCCGACCTCGAGAACGACGGCGACCCCGACGTGCTCGTCACCGAGAGCACCATGTCGCTGGTGCACGTGCTGCGCCTGGACATGGGCGGGTTCCTGCCCACCACTACCTTCGGCACCGGGGCCGGCCCCTCGGGGATCCACACCGTGGACTTCTCCGGCAACGGGATCCCCGACGTGGTCACCTCCGACGCCACCGGGGGCACGGTGAGCGTGCTGCTGGGCAACGGCTTCGGTCAGCTCGGCGGGGCCACCAGCTCGTCGGCGGGAGCCAGCCCCTCCGACGTGGCCGCGGGCGACGTCAACGGCGACGGCCTGGCCGATGCGATCGTGACCAACCCCGGCGGCAACGTGACCGTGCGCCTGGGCAACGGCCTGGGCGACTTCGGCGGTCAGCTCCCCTTCGGGGTGGCCGGGGGCCCGCAGGCCCTGGTCGCGGCCGACCTCGATCTCGACGGCGACACCGACGTGGCCGCGGCCTGCTCCGACGGAGTGGTGCGCCTGCTGCTGGGCGGCGGCGCCACGCTGACGGCCGGCCCCGAGATCAGCGTGGGCATGAATCCCGACGACATCGCGGCCGCCGACCTCAACGGCGACGGCCTGCTCGATCTGGTCACCGCCAACCTCGGCTCGGGTGGCGTGAGCGTGATCCTCTCCGACGCCTGAGCCCCTCCCCCCAAGGGCCCGCCCTATGCCCCGCCTCGCCCCCATCGCCGTCCTGCTCGCCGTCACCGCCATCGTGGCCTGCCCTCGTCCCCAAGACGGCGGAACCGACGGGCCGCCCGCGGACGACGGGCCCAGCGTGCCCGGGGGCGCGCTCGATCCGGGCGGCCCGGTGGGCGCGAACGAGGGCGGAGGCGATGACGGCAGCCCACCGGCCGGTGGCTGCCTGAGCGATGCCGACTGCGGCGACGGCCGCGTGTGCGAGGGGCTGGGCTGCACCGACGACCAGCCCGGCACCTGTGCCCCGAGCGAGCGCATGTGCACCCGCGACTCGCAGGCCTACTGCGGCTGCGACGGCCAGACCTTCCGCGCCTCGGGGAGCTGCCCCGGTCGTCGCTACGCCGCCAAGGCTCCCTGCGAGGGCGCGAGCCCGAGCCCCGCGCCCAGCAAGGACGACGGCCAGCCCTGCCTGCGCGCCAACGAGTGCAAGGGTGGCGTGTGCGAGGGCAAGGGCTGCACCGACGACCAGCCGGGCACCTGCGCATCCAAGACCCGCATGTGCACGCAGGACGTCGCCAGCTACTGCGGCTGCGACGGCCAGACCTTCACCGGCTCGGGGAGCTGCCCCGGCCAACGCTACGCCAAGCGCGGCGAGTGCTGAGAGCGGGCGCGCCTGCCCTCCTTGATCCACGCCGCGCGGGAGCGAGCGAGCCCGCGACCACGAGCGCGACGCCGGAGCCCACGGCTGCGCTACCATCCGCGGATGCTCCGGGACGCGCGGGCGCTGCTGTGGGGCGGGCTGGTGCTCGCGGGCTGCCCCGCCGCCGCGCCGAGCGTGGCCGAGCCCAGCACCCACGTGGTCGCGCCCGGGGGAGACGACCGCGGTCCCGGCACGGCCGAGCGCCCCTGGGCCACCCTGGAGCATGCTGCCCGCCGCGCGGGCCCGGGTGACCGCGTGCTGATCCGCGGCGGCACCTACTCGCTGCGCACCGCGATCCGCCCGCGCCGCTCCGGCACCGAGGGCGCATGGATCGTCTACGCCGCGTACCCCGGCGAGTCGGTGGTGCTCGACGCCTCGTCGATCGAGGTGCCGCCGCCCCGCGGGGGCCCGCCCTTCCCCCACGACCAGGGCGCGATCCAGCTCGAGGACGTGGCCTACCTGCGGATCCAGGGCATCACCGTCCGCGACTCGCGGATGGCCGGCTTCACCCTGCGCCGGGCCGAGCACGTGGAGCTGCGGGGCAACGCCACCGAGTCCACCTTCGGCTCGGGCATCGCGGTGTGGGGCTCGAGGCACGTGCGGATCGAGGGCAACACCGTGGTGGGGGCCAACCTCCGCGAGGCCGGGCCGAGCTGGTTCCCCGCGCGCGCCGTGCCGCCCCACGAGGCGATCACCGTCGCCAGCACCGAGCATTTCGAGGTCGCCCACAACCACGTGCACGACGGCGGCAAGGAGGGCATCGACGTCAAGGAGGCCAGCCGCCACGGCTCGGTGCACGGCAACCACGTGCACCACATGGCGCGGCAGGGCCTGTACGTGGATGGGTGGTTCGCCCCCCTGCGCCACGTGGAGCTGGCCCACAACGAGGTGCACGACTGCGAGGGCGCGGGCGTCGTGCTCTCGGTGGAGAACGGACCGGCGGTGGAGGACGTGCAGGTGCACCACAACCGGATCCACGACAACCTCGGCACCGGGCTGTACTTCTCGCGCTGGGGCGACGGGCCGCGCCGCCGCATCGCCATCGAGCACAACGAGATCCGCCACAACGGCCACGGCCCGCCCGAGGAGGGCGAGCGCTACTACTGGATCACCGGCGGCATCTACCTCTACTCGGGCAACCTGGAGGACGTGGTGATCCGCGACAACGTGCTGGTCGACAACCGCGGCTTCCAGATCGGCGTGGGCCGGCCCCTGCGGGGGGAGCTCGAGCCCGCGGCGGCCCTGGCCCAGCGGCGGATCACCGTCGAGCACAACGTGGTGGACGTGGGCGCGGACGACCCCGCCCCGGTAAGGGTAGGCTCGACGCCCGAGGATCGCGACGAGGTGATCCCCATCCGCGGCACGGATGCGATCGTCGGAGGGTCCTAGCCCGGGGGCACCGTCACCCACCAGGCGTGCACCCCCCGTGCTCGGCCGCGGGGGCCAGGCCCGCGATCACCCCGAGCACGATCGCCCCCACCGCGGGCGCCAGGCTCAGCCCGAGCTGCCAGTGCGCGGGCCACCCGGGCTGCGACTGCGGGACTTGCGTGGGGCTCGAGTCCACGGCGGGCCCCCCCTATCACGGCCCCGCGCGCTTTCATCCCGACCGCCCCGATCCGCCGCCGCAGGCCCCTGGGACGCCATCCGGCGGCCCCTCGTGGTTTAAGCCGACCTTTAAGAGTCCCGGCCCCACCGCTGCCTACCTTGAGCTCGTACCCCGCGACCGTCTCCCCCCGGTCGCGGGCAGACCAGGCTCGGGGACCACGAAAGCGATGACCATGACCAAGGCCACCACGACCGCGCTGCTATTGATGGCTTCCACGCTGGCGCTGGGCTGCTTCACCGACGAGCCGCCCGAGACGGGCGGGAGCGACGATTCCACCGGGGGCCAGGACGGCACCACGGGCGGCCAGGACGGCACCGCCGACGAGTCGACCGGCGGACCCGGCGAAACGGGCGAGGAGACCACCGGAGGCGAGGACGCGGGGCTGCTGCCCGGCCCGACCAAGGGCGGAGCCATCCTCGCCAATGCGGCCGCCAACACCCTCGCGGTCGCCAACAAGGCCACCGGCGACGTCACCCTGTTCTCGCTGCCCGACCTGCAGGAGCGCGCGCGCGTGAGCGTGGGAGCCGAGCCCGTCTCGGTGAGCTGGTCGCCCGACGACTCCACCCTCTACGTGGTCAACCGCGCCGACGGGACCGTGACCGAGATCCAGGACGCCGAGACCGAGGAGCCCTTCGTGAGCGCCACCGTGGCGGTGGGCTCGGAGCCCATCCACGGCGCGCTGTCGCCCCGCGGCCGCTCGCTCTACGTGAGCTCGTGGGTCGACGGCACCCTGAGCGTGATCGACACGGGCAGCATGACCGTCACCGATCGCATCGTGCTGGGCGGCGCCCCCTATGCGGTGTGCGTGACCAACGACGGCGACGAGCTCGAGGACGACGAGACCGTGTACGTGACCGACTTCTACGGTCGCCCCGTGGCGGGCACCCGCGAGTCCGAGGACGGCGCCCGCGAGGGCCGGGTGTTCGGGGTGAGCACCGCCGACCTCGAGGTCCGCGAGAGCACCCTCGACCCGTTCCCGTTCTCGGGGGTCACCAACTTCGAGGACACCGGCTTCTACCCCAACCAGCTCTACTCCTGCGCCGTCAACGACGAGCACCTCTACGTGACCGCGGTGGGGGCCAGCCCCGCCGATTTCGGGGGCACCACCGACTTCCACCAGAACGTGCAGGGCATGGTGGGCGCCATCTCGCTGGCCACCGGGGAGGAGGCCCGCTCGCGCTCGATCAACCTCAACCACCTCGTCGACGCCCTGCCCGCGCCCAAGCGCTTCGTGGCCGTGCCGGCCGACATCGCCTTCGCCCCCAACAGCGACTTCGGCTACGTGGCCTCCACCGCCAGCAACTCGCTGTTCCGCATCGACTGGACGCAGTCGCCCCCGGTGGGCGGCTCGCCCTCGGGCGCCACCTTCCTCGCCACCGATGCCTCGCCCACCGCGGTGACCATCGTGGAGACCACCGCCTACGTCTACAACGAGGTGGGGCGCTCGATCTCGGTGATCGACCTGGCCGCCCAGGAGACGGTGGAGCAGGCGATCGAGTCGGCGCCCCAGCCCACCACCGCGCAGGAGATCTCCGAGCTCCGGGGCCAGCGCTTCTTCAACACCGGCCTGGCCCGCTGGTCGGCCAACGGCTGGGTCTCGTGCCTGGCCTGCCACCCCGCCGGCCTCACCGACAACGTGACCTGGCGCTTCCCCGCGGGGCCGCGGCAGACGGTGGACCTCGGCGGCTCGTTCAACGAGGGCGGCGCGGTGCAGCGCATCTTCAACTGGACCGCGATCTTCGACGAGGTCCACGACTTCGAGCTCAACACCCGCGGGGTGGCGGGCGGCACCGGAGCGATCGTCAGCTCCACCGAGCTGCTGGACAACGGCGCGGCCAACACGGCCGTGCAGATCGACTTCGTGGGCCCCGGCGGCGTGGGCAACCCGCTCAACGGCTTCAACATCGGCTCGGCCCGCTCGGTGGCGCTGTCGGGGGCGACCCCCGAGGACTGGGACGACATCACGGCCTACGTGGCCTCGCTGCGCTCGCCCCGGGCCGCCACCGAGCTCGCCGGCGATCCCGAGGCCGGGCGCGTGGTGTTCGAGGAGGCCGGCTGCCAGAACTGCCACGCCGGCCCGCTGTGGACGCTCTCGGAGCGCTACTTCACCCCGCAGCTCGACCAGGACGCGCGCGGTCTCACCCTGCTGTCGCAGGGGGTGAACTCCATCGGGGTGCGCCCCGACCAGGTCGCGTCGACCAACCCGGCCGAGGTCTTCGTGCTGGAGAACGACGCCAACGGAGCGCCCGCCCGGCACTCCTGCGTGGTGCGGATCGTGGGCACCTTCGGCGTCGACGGCCCGGACGGCCACGGGGCCACCGAGATCCGCCAGAACGGCAACGCGGCGCAGGGCGTGGACGGCTTCAACGTGCCCTCGCTGCTCGGCGTCTCGATGGGCGGGCCCTACCTGCACAACGGCGCGGCCGAGACCCTCGAGGAGCTGCTCGATCCCACCGGTGACTTCGGCAACCACCTGCGGGCGGGCAACCAGGTGTTCTCGCCCACCGACGACGAGCTGGCCGACCTCATCGCGTTCCTGCGCTCCATCGACGACGGCACCGATCTGTTCGAGGTGCCCGCCGACCAGAGCTTCTGCCCCAACGGCCTGAGCTTCGACTGACCGAGCCCGGGCGGTCGGCTCGTCTTGCTCGCGCAGAGGCGACCGCCTCGTCTTCCTCGCCCCCGAGCCCCGATCCTCTCCACGGCGGAGCACCTTCCCTGGTGTCTCCGCCGTGGCTCGTTCTCGCGCCGCGGCAGGGAGTATCATCCCCTCCGAGGTCCCGTGGTCTCGCGGCGCTCGAGCCCGACCCGGTGGGTCCGCAGGAGCACCGTGGTCACGAGCGAGGAAGTCGTCGGCGAAGATCCCCATGCTCGGCTGCGCGTGGTCGAGCTCGCCGCCCCCGTGCCCATCACCGAGCCCCGGCTGGTCGAGTGGTCCGAGGGCTTCTCGCTGCCCACCATCGTGCGCAACGCCTTCGTCCCGCCGGCGATCGAGCCCTCGCGCTTCCTGCCGCCGCAGCGGGTGCTGCGGGCGGACATCGGCCGGGTGGGAGAATTCCGCGACTTCAACGGCGAGTACCCGTGGTCGCGGATCTGGTCGAGCATGCTCGAGGGCCAGGACGTCTACGGCAGCTTCGGCACGGGCACGCCCAACATCGACGAGACCACCGTGGGCGCGATCCGCCGGCTGAAGCGGACGATCCTGCCCGCCGAGGTCTACGCCGACGACCAGAACCCGGGGCACGTGATCTTCGGCTCGGCCCGCGTGCCCCAGATCACCACCAGCTGGCACAACGCGATCGATGCCAACCTGCTGTTCCAGCTCCACGGGAGCAAGGACTGGTACTCCATCGAGCAGCTCCCAGCCGGCTTCCACCCCGTGGCCATCAGCAACTTCACCTACCTGGTGGCGCAGCAGGGCGAGGGCGAGGGCCGCAGCACGCTGGTCGATCGCGGGGACGAGCACGAGCGCTCCCTCCTCGAGCGCTCCGCCCACGCCGTGCTGCGGGCCGGTGACATGCTGATCAACACCCCCTACTCGTGGCATGCGGTGCGGATCGACGGCTTCAACCTCTCGCTCTCGCTGCGGGGCGACCGGGCCGACGTGATGGCGTGGCTGGCCTTCCGCTACTTCGGCGGCCAGATCGACCACCCCATGCTGGCCTCGTTCGGCAGCCTGCTCGACACCGTCACCTACGGCGCCTCGCGGCGGCGCAGCGGCGGCGCCGACCTGCCGGACCTGCCCGATCTGCCCACCGTCGCCCGGGCGCTGCGCAAGCGCCTGTCGATCCTCGGCGGCCGCGTGCGCAGCCGCCTGGGCCTGGGCGAGCCCTTCAACCCGATCATCGATTCCTACGCCGCCACGGATTCCTACTTCCAGGACCTGCGGACGAGCTACCGCACCCGGTTCCTGCGCTACCTCGGCTGAGGCACGGGGCTACAGGTTGGCGGTGGGGATCGGGATCCCCAGGCCCAGGCTGGCCACCCACGCACCGGGCCCCACCATCGTGCGCCCCACGCTGGCGTCGACGAAGAAGACCTCGCCCAGGGGCACCAGCACCCCCGCGCGCCCCACCACCTCCACCACGGGGGCGTGCATGCGAACGCGACCCAGGCCGCCGAGCTCCGGGTGGTGGAGCTGGGCCCGGGCCATCACCACGGTGAGCGTGGCGCGGGCCTCGAGGTAGGGACGGATCTGGTCGGCCTTGCGGAAGGCGTAGCCCACGAAGGCCTCGAGGGGCAGCCCCCACACCCGCCCGTCGACGAGGCCCGTGCCGTGGGGCAGCCGCTCGTGCTCCAGCCGCAGCCCGCGGGCGCCGGTCCACCCCGCACCCACGCCGAAGCGCACGCCGTCGAGCGAGAGGTTGGCCCGCATCACCGTGGACGCCGAGCGGCCGCGACCGTCCAGGCGCAAGTCACCGTCGCGGACGAGCTCGGGCTGCCCCGCGCTGGACCGCAGCCGCAGGTCGTGGAGCGCGATCGTGCCGGCGCGTCCGTGGACCGAGACGTCGAGGGTCTCGTCGAGCTTGCCCGCGCGAGCCTCGGGGGCGGCCGCAAGGACGAGGCCCGCCGCCACCCACCCCAGCAGGCCGCGACGGATCCGACGAGACACGCAAGGCTCGGCCATCGAGCCCCCGAACGCTCGCGGGGCGCCCTCGCTTACAGGCCGGGATCGGGCTCAGCGATCCGAGCGACGCCGCAGCGCGATCAGGCCCAGCAGCAGCCACGCGGCCGAGCCGGACGAGCCACCGCTCGAACGGCAGCTACAGCCGCCCTCGCCCTCCTCGGCTCCATCGCCGCCGTCCGAGCCCTCCCCGGAGCCATCCGAGCCGCCGCTGGGCGAGCTGGTGTCCTCGCCCGGGCCCTCGCCGCCGTTGGTGCTCCCTCCGCTGGTCTCGCCGTCGCTGGTCGCCCCTCCGTCGGTGGAGTCACCGCCTTCCGAGCCGGAGTCGGCCGCCACGTTCTCGAGCACGATGTCGGCGCACTGGAAGTAGAGGTCGCTGGTGCCCGGACCCCAGGTGCCGTCGTTCATCACCTGGATGAGCTGCAGCGTGCAGGGATTGCAGGGCTCGTCGGGCAGGGTCACCTCCACCATGTGGATCCCGCCGTTCTGGTCGTCAGCGATGTCGTCGAGCAGCACCTCGGGCGAATTGTAGAAGTCGTCGAAGCCGGTGGGGCTGGTGAAATTGTCCGTGCCCGTGGGATCGAAGGCGATGCGGAAGTGACCGTTGTGGTTGATGAACTCGTCCCACATCACGGTGATCGTCTCGCCCGGCTGGTACACGTGCGGGGGATCCTCGCCCGGGGGGTTGTCGGCATGACCGCAGGGCTCGTTCTTCTGGTGGTCGGGCGTGTAGCGGGCCGAGGGCAAGGTGAGCTCGATGTGGGCCGCCGCGGGGAGGGCCCACAGGGCCACGCCGAGGCCGACCGCGATCGCATGGCCGGGGCGGGCATGCGAGGAGCGAGAGCGAGGACGAAGGAGCGAGCGCTTGATCATCGAAGGTCTCTTCCGAGGTATCCGCGGATCGTAGCGTCTCGCGCGTCGGGGCGTCGACCGCATCGCGGCCCCGATCCCGATGCCGACCGTCGATCGCGTACCCCCACTGACCAACCGCGCGACCCTCGTTGGGGGTCACGGACCTCGCCTATCCGTGGGCCAGCGCATGCGGCGAGAACACGCCACGCTCGGTCACGATCGCGCTCACCAGCGCGGCGGGAGTGACGTCGAAGGCCGGGTTGCGCACCGGGATGTCCACGGGCGTGACGAGGGCTCCCCCCGGCCGCCGCACCTCCTCGGGGTTGCGCTCCTCGATGGGGATCTCCGCTCCCGTGGCGATGCTCAGATCGATGGTGGTCCACGGCGCCGCCACGTAGAACGGGATGCCGTGGTGCTTGCACAGCACCGCCACCGTGTAGGTGCCGATCTTGTTGGCCACGTCGCCGTTGCGCACGATCCGATCGGCCCCCACGATCGCGGCCTGGATCTGCCCGCGGGCCATCAGCGCGCCCGCCATGTTGTCGGTGATCACCTCCACCGGGATCCCGTCGCGCGCCAGCTCCCACGCGGTCAGCCGCGCGCCCTGCAGCACGGGGCGGGTCTCGTCGGCCAGCACCCGGATGCCGCGGCCCTCGGCGTGCGCCGCACGGATCACCCCCAGCGCCGTGCCGTAGCCCGCGGTGGCCAGGGCCCCCGCGTTGCAGTGGGTGAGGATCGTGCCGCCCTCGGGCAGCAGCGACGCGCCGTGCCGACCCATGGCGAGGCACGAGGCGAGGTCGTCGTCCACGTGACGCTGGGCCGTGTCGTGCAGCACCGCCCGCAGGCGCTTCGCGTCGGCCTCGGCCGGCTCGGCCGCGATCGCCTCGCGGAGCTGAGCCAGCGCCACGAACAGGTTGACCGCGGTGGGGCGGGTGTGGGCCAGGCGATCGCAGGCGGCCTCGACCCGGCGCCGCAGCTCGGCCGGATCGTCGCCGAAGCCGTGCGAGGCCGCGGCCAGGCCCAGCGCGGCCGCGCAGGCGATCGCCGGGGCGCCGCGCACCGTCATGTCCTCGATGGCCCGCGCCACCGCCTCGACCTCGTCGAGCTCGAGCCAGCGCTCCTGCCCGGGCAGGGCCCGCTGGTCGAGCAGCCGCAGGCGCCGGCCGTCGGGGGTCAGCATCAACGGGCGCACGCCCACGTGGGGCTCGGAGCTGTTCGAATCGGTCGCGTGCTCGCTCACGGGGCGAGAGTCTACGCGCCCGGGCGAGCGCGGCTCAACGCCTGCGTCGCCTGGCCCGGTCGAGCACCACCTCGAGCCGTCGCGTGGCCACCGGCTGCACCTGGATCGTGCGCGGCTCGTAGCCCTCGGCCTCCACCCGCACCCGCAGGTACTCCTCCGAGCGAGGCACGCGGATGGGACGCGCGCTGGTGAGCAGGTCGTCCACGTACACCTTGGCCCCCTTGGGCGTGGTGTCGACCAGCAGCAGCACCACCTCGGGCTCGTCCTCGAGCCCCAGCCCGCCCTCGATCGCCTCGAGCCCCTCGTCCACGCTGCGCGGCAGGGAGCCCGTCTCGCGCCCCAGCAGCATCCAGCCGCCCACCCCCAGGGCCACGAGCACCCCGAGCCCGAGCACCGGTCGCCACGGCACGCGGAAGGATCGGGGCGCCCTCGCGGGAGGGTCTTGGACGGTCTGGCCCGGCACCCATCCCTCGGGCAGGTCGAGCTCCAGCGAGGCCGCGGTGGTGCCGGGCATGGGCGGCAGCTCGGGCTCGGGCTCCTGCGCGTAGGCGGAGGTCCAGCCCCGCTCGAGCGAGCGCTCCGGCGAGATCACCACGTCCTGCCGCGGCGGCAGCTCGTCGAGGTCCACGAGCTGCGCGCGGCTCATCGACGGCGGCGTGCTCACTCGCGCCCCGGCTCCCTCGCGCCGGGGCGTCCCCGCTCGCGCACGGGGAGCCGCCGGGGCGACGCTCCGCTCCGTGCGTGGTGGCCCGACGGCCCGCAGCGCCGCGTCGAGCTCTCGCATCGACGCCTGGCGATCCTCGGGGTCCTTGCGCAGCGCCTTGGCGACGAGCTCGTCCACCGCCTCGGGGATCGAGGGCTCGAGGCTCCGCATCGGCGGCGCGGGGCGGGTGATGTGCTGGGCGATCACCTCCACCGCCGAGCCCACGAAGGGCAGCCGCCCGGTGAGCAGCTGGAAGATCATCACGCCCAGCGAGTAGAGGTCGGAGCGCGGGTCGTCGGAGATCCCCCGCGAGATCTCCGGGGGCATGTAGGCCACGGTCCCGAACCACTGCCCGGTGGTCGTCAGCGCGGTCACCTGGTCGGGGATGGTGGAGATCACCTTGGCGATGCCGAAGTCGAGCACCTTCACCCGCGGCGGCCCGCCCCGCGGGTCGTCCACGAGGAAGCAGTTGGAGGGCTTGATGTCGCGGTGGATCACCCCGGCCTCGTGGGCCGCGGTGAGGGCCGCGGTGATCTGCACGAGGATCGGCTGCGCCTCGGCCCACGGCAGCGTGCCCCGGGCCTCGAGCCGCTCGGCGAGGTCCTGGCCTTGGAGGTGCTCCATCACGAAGAACACCAGCTCGCCGGCGAAGCCCACGTCGCTGATCTCGATGATCCCGGGGTGGTGCACGCGGCTGGCGGCTCGCGCCTCGCGCAGGAATCGTCGGCGCGAGGTCTCCTCTTGGGCGAGGCGCTCGGCGAGCACCTTGATCGCCACGCGACGATCGAGGTGCTCGTGCTGGGCCTCGTAGACCGTGCCCATGCCGCCCTGCCCCAGCCGACGCAGCAGCCGGTAGCGCTCGATCACCGTGCCGCTGAGGTCACGCTCGGGGACGGGCTCGGCCATCGCGACGAGTCATCCTACCACGTGCACCGGGGCGCTCCGCCCGGCCCGGCCCGTCGATCGCCCTCCTCGGGACCCTCGG
Source organism: Myxococcales bacterium (assembly GCA_020633315.1). Classification (GTDB taxonomy): domain Bacteria; phylum Myxococcota_A; class Polyangia; order Nannocystales; family Nannocystaceae; genus Paraliomyxa. Next base: position 247,775 of record JACKDV010000009.1, on the reverse strand, counting down.
CCCCCTTGCGTCCCCCGCCACCCCCGGTCGCCCGCGCGTGACCGGGCGCTGGTACCCTCAGCTCGCTCCGCCGCGCCCCGCTGTCCCGATGGCTCGCCCGCTCAAGATCCTCTCCGACTTCGACGGCGTGTGGACGGAGGCCGAGCTCGAGGCGCGAGCGCTGCACGAGCAGCTCGTGGAGGGCTGCGTGGAGCTGCTGGGTCGCTCGCACGCCGCGGTGCGCAGCGACCTCGAGGCGTTCGGGCACGAGGTGCGGGCCCGGCCGCAGGCCTACGGCTGGGCGCCGGACGGGCGGATCTCGGCCTTCGCCGACGAGGATCCCCTGTGCGAGATCGCGGGGCTGTGCGCCCTGGTGGCCTGGGCCGAGCACGGCCTGGCCCACCGCTACCGCGCGGCCATCGAGTCGCGCTGGCCCTCGGTGCAGGCCTTCGCCGAGCACGGCTTCGTGGCCGCGATGACCCGCTTCCGGGCCGAGCACCCGCCGTCGATCGCCGCGGACGCCCGCGACCAGCTCCACGCGGTGACCGAGCGCGGGGCCGAGGTGGTGGTGGCCTCCAACTCCGACGCGGGCAAGCTGGTGGCCTGGTTCGCGGCCGCGGGCATCGACGCGGGCGAGGGCCCCGGGCACGAGCTGCGCGTCCGCGGCTCCGCGGGCAAGCAGGTGCTGGGCGGCGACCATGCCATCGAGATCTGCGGCCGGCGGGTGCACGTCGATCGCCCGCGCTACCGCGAGGCCATCGAGCAGGAGCGCCCCGCCCTGGTGATCGGCGACATCTTCTCCCTCGACCTCGCCCTGCCCCACGTGATGCGCGAGGATGGCCACCCGGCGGCCCCCCGCACCCTCGCCCTGCGCCGCCACCGTCACACCCCGGCGTGGATCCTCGAGGACCGCGCGGCGGGGGCGATCGACCACGTGGTCGATCGCTTCGGGGACCTCGCCGCCGTGCTCGACCCTGCCCTGGAGATCTGAACCCGTGCCGACCTGGCTCGAAGAGTCCCTCCCGATCCTGCTGCTGCTGGCGGTGATCGGCATCGTCCTCAACCGCCTGCCCCGCGTGGAGCTGGGCCACAGCGATCGCTACCGCCACCGTCGCGCGCTCAACTGGCTGCCGGTGGGGCTGCTGTACTCGTTCCTCTACATGGGGCGCTACAACCTCACCGTGGCCAAGGGCGTGTTCGAGGACATGCTCGACGCCTCGGGCACGCCGCTGATGACCAACGCCGACTTCGGCACGATCTTCGGGGTGGGCACGGCGGTCTACGGCTTCTCGTTCGTGGTCAACGGCCCGCTCACCGATCGCATCGGGGGCAAGAAGGCGCTGCTGCTGGGCGGCTTCGGGGCGGCGGTGGCCAACCTGGCCATGGGCATCGTCACCTGGCAGGGCTACACCGGCAACCTGCCGGTGCTGTTCTCGCTGCTGTACGGCGTCAACATGTACTTCCAGAGCTTCGGGGCGGTGGCGATCGTGAAGATCAACGCCCCGTGGTTCGACGTGCGGGAGCGTGGCGTGTTCGGGGCCATCTTCGGCGTCCTGATCTCGCTGGGCATCTACCTCGCCTTCGACGTGGGCAAGGCGATCGTCGATCGGGCCCCGGTGGAGTGGGTGTTCTTCGTCCCCGCGATCGTGCTGGGCCTGCTGTGGCTGGCGGTGTCGATCCTGGCCGTGGATCGCCCCGGCCAGGCCGGCTTCGAGGACTTCGACACCGGCGACGCCTCGTCGGGCGAGGAGCACCTGCCCCCCGATCCGGCGCTCGAGGTGTTCGGCCGCATGTTCCGCAGCCCGATCGTGATGACGATCGCCTTCATCGAGTTCTGCAGCGGCTTCCTGCGGCAGGCCATCATGCAGTGGTACCGCACCTACGCCAAGGCGGTGGGCGAGACCGGCACCTTCGTCTACGAGAACTGGGGCATGCTGCTGTGCTGCGCGGGCATCCTGGGCGGGGTGTTCGCGGGGGTGATCTCCGACCGCGTGTTCGGCTCGCGGCGCGGGCCGGTGGCCGCGGTGCTCTACGCCGCGATGCTGGTCAGCGCCATCGTGCTCACCTTCCTGCTCGGCTCGCCCCTGCTCGGCCCGCTCATCGTCTTCATGTCGATGTGCGTGATCGGGGTGCACGGCATGCTCTCGGGCACGGCGAGCATGGACTTCGGCGGGCGGCGCAACGCGGGCGTCGCGGTGGGGATCATCGACGGCTTCGTCTACGCCGGCACCGCGGTGATGGCCTTCACCTACGGAAACCTCCTGCCCGATCCCGACCAGGGCGCGTCGGCCCTCGACGAGTGGACGGCGTGGCCGGTGGCGATGATCCCGGTGGCGGCAATCGGCTTCGTGCTCGCCCGCCGGGTGTGGCACGCCAAGCCGCAGCGCAGCGAGCGGGCCCGGCCGGCCGGCGAAGAGTCGTAGCGTTGGCCGGCGCGAGCGGGGGCGGCGAGGCGGCAGCGGAGCCCGGCGGCGCTCGGGACCGTGCGGTGCCGTTGCTGCTGCTGCTCGGCCTGGTGCTGCTGGTCGGCGTGCGCCTGCACGTGCTCGACGACGACTTCCCCAACCCCGACATCGCGGGCATCGTGTACAACGCCGAGCTCGTGCTCGACGGCGGGCGGCCGTACCTCGAGACGGCCGAGATCAAGCCGCCCGGCGCGTTCCTGATGGCGGCCGCCTCGATCGCGGTCCTCGGTCGCTCGCTGGTGGCCCTGCAGCTGCTGCACGCGCTGTGGCTCGCGGTGGGGGGCCTGGGGGTGTGGTGGGCGGCGCGGGCAGTCCACGACGACGAGGGCGATCCGCGGCTGGGCCCGCGCTGCGCCGCGCTGGGGGTGGTGGTCTACCTCGTGAGCGCGGCGATGTTCTCGTACAACTACTCGAGCTGGATGACGCCCGCCTATGCTCTGGCCACCGGGGCGGCGCTGCGAGGGCTGCGGCGGGATCGGGCGCGCGACCAGCTGCTGGCGGGAGCGATGGCGCTGCTGGCCTTCGTGACCATCCAGCGCGCGGCCGTGCTGGCGCTGCTGCTGCCGACGCTGTGGCTGTGGGCGCGACGGCGGGGCCTGATGGGGGCACGACCGCGGGTGCTGGGGCTGTGGCTGGTGGGCGCGCTGCTGGCCGTGCTGCCGCTCTTGGCCTGGTACGCCGGCGTGGGCGAGGGAGGCACGCTGCTGCGAGCGCTGCTGCCCTTGGGCGTGGGCATGGACTACACCGCGTCCTCCGACGGCTCGGGCTTGGCCACGCTGCTCGCCGCGCTGGCCCAGCTGGGGCGGGTGTTCTGGTTTCCGGTGGGGCTGGTGCTGCTGGCCGCGCTCGCGACCGCGCTCGAGCGCGAGCGGGCGCGCGAGCTCGGGGCGTGGCGGCCCGGGCTCGCCTGGCTGGCGGTGTCGATCCTGGGCGCGGGCCTGGGCGGGGGTCGCTTCTACCTCCACTACCTGGTGCAGTACGCTCCCGCGCTGGGGTTGCTCGCGGCCTCGCCGGCGATCGTGCGGGCGGTGACCAAGGCGACCGCCTCACCGCCCGCCGAGGACCGCGGTCGGGCCCGGGTGGTGGTGGGGCTGCTCGTTCTGCTGTCGATCGCTCAGCTCGTGGAGATCGGGCTGGGCCGCGGCCACCGCTACGAGGCCCAGGCGCGGCGGCTGGTGGGGGGCCTCACCGCCTCCCAGGCCGCGGGCGCCCACATCCGCGAGCGCACCGCCCCGGGCGACACCGTGCAGGCGTGGGGCTGGACGGCGTGGCGGATCTACTACTGGTCGGAGCGACGCGCTCCGGGTCGGATCTACAAGCCGCTGGGGAGCGTGACCACCTTCAACACCAACACGGCCTTCGATGCGGGCAGCGGGGTGCGCTTCCGGCCGGGGCCGCTCGCCGACGAGATGGTGGCCGCCTTCGACCGGGCGCCACCAGCCTACCTCGTCTACAGCCCGTCGATGGTGGATGCCTTCGGGGCACGGCCCGAGCCGCTGGAGGAGTTCACGGAGCTGCGGCGACGCATCGAGGCGGGGTACGTGCTCGAGGCACAGTACGGCGACCTGCGACTGCTGCGACGGCGGCGATGAGCCATTTCCGCGGGCCGGGTCGATCGGGCATCATCGTTCCAGTCGCCCTGGATCGAAATGACGCGGGTACGAGGCAGATTCAGTGGACGAACGTTCGATCGAGGGTCGGCTCACCCACCGATTCGGACCTTGTCGTACCGCAAGATCCGACTCTCGGCTCGGGCGCTGACCGTCATCGAGAGGCACATCGAACGGTTCGAGGACCAGGACCCGATGCTCGAGCGGGCCATGCTCGCCCGTCTCCAGCGTTGCCTGGCGGGGCATGCCGTACCACAGTCGGTCGACCTCCGATTCTACTCGCACGAGCTGCGAGAAGCGGTGCGATACCGACTCGCGGGATACCCCGAGGGTCAGCCCACCGATCCCGACCAACAGTACGCGCTGTGGAACGAGCTCCATACCGCGGCCCTGGAAGACTACCGCCTACGCGAGGGGCCGGGGGTCTTGTATGCTCCGGAAGTAGAGGTCCTCCGATGGTGACCGACCTTCCCGATCTCCTCCGCGACGAGGTGCTCCACGTCATCGCTCGCGGGGGCCAGCTAGGCTGGCACGGCATCGCGACGAGGCTGTCGAGCAAGGACGTCCCGCGCGCTCCCGAGCTGCCCGAGGTGCTGACACGACTACGCGAGCAAGGGCTCGTCGCCGAGCACGAGGGCGACGAGGGCACGCGACAGTGGAGCATCACCGACGCTGGAGCCCGCGTCCTGGCGGAGCGTCGTAGTCCCCCGCGCAGCCGCGAGCTCGTCCGTCGATCGGAACGCATTGCGGAGCTGCTCTACTACGAGCCGGGTCACCCTCCAGACATCGAGCTCCTGCGGATACCCGAGCAAGGGCCCACCCCAGACGAGATCGCCTGGCTCCGCATCCTCGTCGAGGATGCTCGCTTTGCCCTGGAGCCCCCGAAGCCCTCGCGGAGTCGTCCTCGTGCCGCGATCTCTCCCGACGTGGCCGAGCTCCCCCGTCGACGAGACGAAGCGGAGCGCAACGGCGACTGGCGACGATTCATCGAGTCGATTCGCAACGCCACCGAGCTTCCGCCCGCGATCGGTCTGTACTTCCGCGGCCGTGCGTGGCAGGGAATGGGCTTCCTGACGCTCGCGGCGGCGCTCTACGAGAGGGCCCTATGGCTCGACCCGAGCGCTCATCACATCCGCACCGTCCGTCTCAACACCCTCGTGGATGCTCGGGACTGGGAACGACTCACCAGCGCCGTCGACGAGATCCGTGACGACGCTTCCTGCCCCCTCGAGGTCGCGCTCACCGCAGAGGTCGTGACGTACCGATCCTTCCTGGCTCAGCCAGAGCCACCATCGGTCGATCGGTACCGGCACATCGCCGAGCGATGTGCCGAGTTGCTCTCCAAGCGCAGTGACCACACCGTGTCATCGGTGGCCGCGAGTGGGGCGGTGACCGCCGCCCTCTGCTTCGATGCGGCGGGCAATCGATCTCGGGCTCGTCACTATGCTGCGCTCGCCACCAGCCTCTCCCCCGACAGTGGTCCCGCTCGGCTCGTTCGCGGCCTCGTGTACCACCGGGCGGCTTCCCCCAAGGCAGGCGAGCACCTACGCCTCGCGGCGGAACGGCTCCCTCACCTCGTGTGGCCACGACTGTATCTGGCCCATCTCGCGGTCATCGAAGAACGCTACGACGACTGCATCCGCTGGGCCGACGAAGGCCTCTCCCGTGACGCAAGCGACGCCGTCCGAGCCGCCCTCCACGAGTGGCGTGGCATCAGCCGCGCAGCGCTCCAGGACCATGATGGAGCGGCCTCCGATCTCGACGCAGCGATTGCCCTCGCGCCTGCGGAGTCCCGGTACCGGGCCAATCGGACGGCATTCCGCGAGGCCACCGGACGCCCGACCTATGCGCTGGAAGTCCCCGAGTCGCTCTACTCACAAGCGGCTCGTGCCCTGGGTGCGGAGTCCCTCGACCGAGCAGCGTAGCTCAGGCCTCCTGGCGCTCGTCTCGGCGGCTGCGTGCTCCCAGGTAGCCGGCCACCGCGCCGAAGCTGGTGGTGAACACGATCTGCGCCGCCTCGGCGGCGGGCAGCAAGATCCACGCGAGGCCCGAGGCCACCACCAGCACCAGCACCGCGGCCACGATCCGCGCCTCTTGCCGGCGCCGCAGCAGGCGCTGCTCGTGGCGGTGCCGCTGCTCGGCTCGCTCGATGGAGTGGCGGTGCCGCTGCTCGCGACGGGCGATCGACATGCGCCGCGAGGCGAGCTCGCGCGCGATCATGCGATCGTGCTCCACGTCGTCGGAGCTGAGCTCGTCGAGCGGCAGCGGGAGCGAGATCGTCTGGATGCGCTCCGGCCTCGGCACCGGCGTGGAGTCGGTGCTCTGCAGCGGCGCCAGATCGTCGAGCGGCTCGGGTGGCAGCTCCTGCGTCCGGTCTAGATCGTCGGCCCTGGACATCGGCGCTCCCGAGGGAACAGCCGTCCACCGTCGTGACCAGCGCCGGGCGATCTCCCCCCGACCGCTGTCTCACCACAACAGCTCGACCGCTCGCTCCTCGTCTCCTTTCACCAAGCGTACCTCGAAACCCTCCTCGCGCTGCCGCAGGAACCAGTCGTACAGGCGGAGCGCGTTGCGGACCGCCTCGGCGTTCGATTGCGCCTCGCCCCGCTCGCGGATCGACTCCAGCCGAGCGTACGCAGCGGGCGAGAAGTCGATCTGTACTCGTCGCCTCCCGCTCCGGTCCGCGCTCGTGGTCGCGCCTCCTGGTTCCACCGCCAGCGTTGCCGTCTTCGTTGCCATGATTCGTCGTCCTCCGTCGCGTCGTCGTCGTCGTCGTCACCGGGGTCGGAGCCCGCCCTCCCGTCCGAAGGCGCAGCCCGTTCCCCCATCGCAATCACATCGCGCTCAGCGGATCCTTCGCTCTTCGTGGCGCAGCGGAGTGAGATCGTCGATGGTCCACCGCTCGGCGGCATCGTCGGTCTCGTCCGACTCCGTTGGCGGCGAACGCCGCAAGGGCTCGGAACGCCCCGGAGCCGGTCGCGTCATGCGATCGGTACCCCGGCCCGTCGACGCCCAAACCACACGTCGCGCTCGCCACTCCAGCCTCGATACCCGTGACACCACCACCTCCTGGACAGGACCGCTCGCTCGAACGCCTCACGGCCTCTCGCCCTTTCGCGGAGGTAATGATAATCCTGATTTTTTCCGAGGCCACTCCGACTCATCTCCGATGAGCATCCCACTGTTGGTTCAATGGGAGTGATTTCTTATCCATTATTGATGAGGATTGGTGTTCTCATCAAGTCCCATCTCGGGTTCATGTTCTCAGGGAATCCACCACTTCTTTGAAATTCAAAAGGAAATTTCTCCCGGCGGTTCCGCACGGGCGCGGTAGGTCCGCCACCGACAGTCGGTCGCGCGTGTCACGGCCGCGGAGCTGCGATCCCCATCACCGAGAAGGCTCGTCCCGGCCGCGCATCCGGGACGGCGGCGGGCTCGCCCGCGAGTGTGCAGATCGCGTCGATGCGCGTCGGCTCGAGGCCCACGATCACGAGGCCATCACGAGGCTCGAGCCCGCGCCCTCGTTGCCGCGCCCACGCGGGATCAGCCGCCGGGCATCGGACCGTAGCAGACGCCCATGCACGTCCCCGAGCACTCGGTCGGCTCGTCGGTGCGGCAGATGCCGGTGCACAGGCCGTCGCAGGTTCCCGCGCATCGTCCTTCCGGCGTGCCGACGTCGCAGGCACCGTCGCAGTCGCCGTTGCAGATGCCGGCGCACGCGGCCCCGACATCGAGCTGACAGGGCCCTTCACAAGGACCCTCGCAGATGCAACCGCCGAGGGGCACGCAGCTCCAGCCCGCCGCGCCGGTGGTCGACTCGTCGCCCGCCGTCGGCACGTCGGTGCTGGTGGCACCCGGTCCGCTCGAGCTGGTCCCCGCCGGAGCCGTGCTCGCGCCGCTCGAGCCGTCGGAGCCTCCGTCGTCGCCGTCGTCCCCACAGCCGAGGACCAGCAGACCCGCCACCACCATCGAGACCAAGGAACCGACGCTCGAGCCCATCCTCATCAGGATATCCGTTTCACCACCACGGCGGACGGGTGCCCGCGGGGCGAGGCCACAGCACACGCGCGAGCAGCCAGCCGAGCAGCAGCCCGCCCACGTCGGCCCCGAAGTCGCCCAGGCTGCTGTTGCGCTCCCAGGGCAACAGCCCCTGCACCACCTCGGTAACCACACCGACGGCGATCCCCCAGGGCAGCAGCCAGCGCCCGGGCCGACCGGCCCAGGTCCACAGCCCGCCGAACACGGCCATGAGCCCGGCGTGCACCGCCTTGTCCCACCACCACAGGATGTTCTCGGGCGGAGGCGGGGGCGGCATCCACAGCAGCACGAACACCACCAGCGTCCAGCCCCGCGCGGTGGCGACACAGACGCGACCCCAACGTGGGGTGGAGCGCGAGGAGGAGCTCGGCACGCTCACGCGAGGACGCGGGCTAGACTTCGTCGCCGATCTCGGCCGCGACCCACATCGAGATCATCTCGTTGTTGTCGACGATCCGCGAGTGGTGATGATCCCAGGTGTCGCTCACGTAGATCATCGAGCCCTCGTCGAGCTTCGGAGTCAGGTAGATGGCGCAGTACTCCGCCTCGGAGTCGCCGATCCGACCGACCTTGGGCAGGGGCTTGTGCGAGACGGGGCACAGCAGCTCGCACTTGGTGCCCTCGGGCAGGCCTTCCATGCCCACCTTGCGACGATCGCCGTGGATCGGCGACAGGTGCACCTGCTCCTCGCGCCCGTCGGCGCGCACCAGCAGGGTCACCGCCGGATAGCCGTCGAAGGTGACGTCGGAGATCCCGACGATGTTGTCGCCGTCGGGACCATAGGCCTGGTTGACGACGATGATCACCTCGTCGTGCACCGACAACGACGCCTCAGGGCCCCCGCTGGGCTTGGCCCCCGTGATCTGCAGGTTATCGACGTCGACGTTCTCCCGGCCCATCGGACCCACTACAACCGGGATCGCAGGCATTCCGCAAGCGAATAATCGGCCGCAGCGCGATCGGGAGGCCGAGCCCGGCTTGCACACACCTCCCCCCCTTCCCTCGTACCGCCTGCGACCTCGCTCGTTTTTCTGCTAGCCTCCGCGCCCGATGGCCCCGCCCGCCACCTTCCATCGGCTGTTCATCGCCAACCGCGGCGAGGTCGCGGTCCGCATCGCCATCGCCTGCGATGCCCTGGGGATCACCCCGGTGTTCGGGGTATCGGAGGCAGACGCCGACGCCGCGTACCTCGACGGGCGCGAGATGGTGCGGCTGGGGCCCGGTCGCGCGGCGCTCAGCTACCTCGACCCGGTGCGGGTGGTGCAGGCCGCCCGGCAGTCGGGATGCTCGGCCTTGCACCCGGGCTGGGGCTTCCTGGCGGAGAACCCCGGCTTCGCGGCGCTGTGCGAGAGCCACGGGGTGACCTTCGTGGGCCCGCCCGCGCACGTGATGCACCTGATGGGCAAGAAGACGCCCGCCAAGCAGGCGATGCGCGCGGCCGGGCTGCAGCTCATCCCCGGCAGCGACGGGGTGCTCGCCGACGCCGAGCAGGCCCGCGCGATCGCGGACGAGATCGGCTATCCGGTCCTCATCAAGGCCGAGAGCGGCGGCGGGGGCCGGGGCATGCGGATCGCCCGGGGCCCCGACGAGGTGGCAGCCGCCTACGCCGACGCCCAGGCCGAGGCGCGGGCCGCCTTCGGAGATCCGCGGGTGTACATGGAGCGGCTGATCGAGGGCGGGCGCCACGTGGAGATCCAGGTGATGGCCGACCGCTACGGCCAGGCGGTGCACCTGGGCGAGCGAGACTGCACCGTCCAGCGCAACCACCAAAAGCTCATCGAGGAGTCGCCCTCCCCCGTGCTGGGCGAGGAGATCCGCGCGCGCACCTTGGCGGCCGCGGTGGAGGCCACCCAGCGCATCGGCTACGTGGGCGCGGGCACCATGGAGTTCCTGCTCGACGCCGAGGGCGTGCTGCGCTTCATGGAGATGAACACGCGGCTGCAGGTGGAGCACTGCGTGTCCGAGATGCGCTCGGGGGTCGACCTGGTGCGCGAGCAGCTGCGGGTGGCGGCCGGGCACCCGCTGTCGCTGCGCCAGGACGAGATCGAGCTGCGCGGCCACGCCATCGAGTGCCGGATCAACGCCGAGGATCCGGCGGACGGCTTCCGCCCCGCGCCCGGCACCATCACCCGCTGGCAGAGCCCCGACGCCCGCGACGGCCAGGTGCGGGTGGACACCCACGTGAGCACGGGCTACCGGATCCCGCCGCACTACGACAGCCTGATCTGCAAGGTGATCGCCGGCGGCCCCGATCGCGACGCCGCGGCCGACCGCATGCTGCGGGCGCTGGGCGAGCTGGTGTGCGAGGGCGTGCCCACCACCGTGCCCATGCACCAGGCCATCCTCGCGTCGGACGACTTCCGCCACCACCGCTACGACACGCGGACGATCCCGGGCTGGCCGCTCCGAGCATGACCGACGACGCGCTGCACCACGTGGAGGCCAACGGCCTGCGCTTCGCCTACCTCGAGCAGGGCGAGGGTCCGCTGGTGTTGCTGCTGCACGGCTTCCCCGACACGCCCCACACCTGGGACGCGGCGCGCCCGGCCCTGGCCGCCGACGGCTTCCGGGTGGTCTGCCCCTTCATGCGGGGCTACCCGCCCACCGAGGCCCCCGCGACCGACGACTACGACGCGGACACCCTGGGCCGCGACGTGCTCGCGCTGGTCGAGGCGCTGGGCGAGGAGCGGGCGATCGTGGTGGGGCACGACTGGGGCGCGAGCGCGACCTACTCGGCGGCGGGCCTCGGCCCCCAGCGCCTGCGGGCGATCGTCACGGTGGCCGTGCCCCACCCCGCGGCCATGCGCCCCTCGCCGCGGCTGCTGTGGGCGCTGCGTCACTTCTTCACCCTGAGCCGCAGGGGCGTGGCCGGGCGCATCCGTCGAGACGAGCTGCGGATGATCGACACCCTGGTGCGCCGCTGGTCGCCCGGCTGGGACGTGCCCCCCGCGGAGACCGAGGCGGCCAAGCAGGTGCTCGGTCGGCCCGGCGCGCTCGAGGCCGCGCTCGGCTACTACCGCTGCCTGAGCCCGCGCCCTCCCCCCGGCCAGCGACGCCCGGTGACGGTCCCCGCCGCCGCGTTCGCGGGGACCGACGACATCATCCCTCCCGAGCTTTTCGAGCGCGCCCGGGTGCGCTACCGCGACCGCTACGAGGTGGTGCGGGTACCCGGCAGCCACTTCATGCACCGCCAGCACCCCGAGCCCTTCGTGCGAGAGCTGCGGCGGGTGACCCAGGAGCTATCGGCATGACCCACGTCCCCCTCGTGCCCATCGGGGCGCCCCGCGCCCAGTTCTGCGACGACGCGACCTTCGCTGCCCACGCCCAGGCCCTGGCCCGGCGCGAGGACGTGCTCCACGAGCGCCGGGCCGAGGTGGCCGCGGGCTGGGGGCAGGAGTACGTGCAGCGCGTCCACGCCAAGGGCAAGCTCACCACCCGCGAGCGCCTGGCCCAGCTCGTCGATCCCGGCACCCGCGTGTTCGAGGTGGGCACCTTCGTCAACTACGGGGTGGAGTTCGGCGACAAGGGCCTGCGCTCGCCGGCCGCGGGAGTGGTGACCGCCTTCGCCCAGATCCACGGGCGCTGGTGCATGGTGATCGCCAACGACAACACCGTGGCCTCGGGCTCGTGGTGGCCCCGCACCCCCGAGAAGATCGAGCGCGCCCAGACCATGGCGCTGCGCCTGCGCCTGCCCACCGTGTACCTGGTGGACTGCAGCGGGCTGTTCCTGCCCGAGCAGAGCCGCTCGTTCCCCGGCGCCACCGGGGCCGGCCACATCTTCAAGATGAACAGCCTGCTGTCGGCGCACGGGGTGCCGCAGCTCGCGGGGGTGTTCGGCGACTGCATCGCGGGCGGCGGCTACATGCCGATCATCAGCGACCGCGTGTACATGACCGAGCAGGCCTACATGGTCATCGCGGGGGCGGCCCTCATCAAGGGCGCCAAGAGCCAGAAGATCACCAGCCTCGACATCGGCGGCCCCGAGGTGCACGTGCACGCCAGCCGCTGCGCCGACGCGCGGGTGCCCGACGACCAGACCCTGCTGCGAGCGCTCCGCCAGGAGATCGCGCGGCTGCCCGGCTCGGCCGCGCCCTACTACCGCGGCGACGCCGGGCCCATGGCCCCCGCCTTCCCCGACGCCGAGCTGCGCGGCCTGCTGCCCGCCGATCACCGCGAGGCCTACGACGCCACCCAGGTGCTCGCCCGCCTGTGTGACGGCAGCCTGTTCTGGGAGGTGATGCCCGGCAGCGGCGAGGAGATGATCTGCGGGGTGGGGCGCGTGGGCGGCCTGTACACCGGCTTCGTGATCAACCGCCAGGGGCTGGTGGGCGACCCCGAGCGCCCGGGCACGCGGCGCCCCTCGGGCATCCTGTACCGGGCCGGCATCGCCAAGATCGCCGCGTTCTCGCGGGCCTGCAACGACGACGGGATCCCGCTGGTGTGGCTGCAGGACATCGCAGGCTTCGACATCGGCATGGAGGCGGAGCGCCAGGGCCTGCTCGCCTACGGCAGCAGCCTCATCTACACCAACTCCACCAACCAGGTGCCGATGTTCACGGTGCTGCTGCGCAAGGCCTCGGGCGCGGGCTACTACGCGATGGCGGGGCTGCCCTACGACCCGGTGGTGCAGCTCTCCACCACGATCTCGCGGCTGTCGGTGATGGAGGGGCGCACGCTGGCGATCGCCACCTACAACACCAAGCTCGACGACGACTTCCAGATCGTCACCGACGATCCCGAGCAGCGCCAGCGCATCGAGCAGGGCATGAAGGCGGTGGAGGCCCGCATCGAGCAGGACATGGATCCCTACCTGGCCGCGCGGCAGATGGACACCGACGAGATCGTGGAGCTGGGGGAGCTGCGCAGCTACCTGGCCATGCTGGTGGAGGCCTCGTACCAGGCGATCGGCTACCGGCGGGTGAAGAACAGCCGCATCTGGTCGCTGCACGACCTGCAGGTGCTCACGAGGGGCCCGCGCTAGGGCGGGCCTGCGTCGCGGGTCGGAAGGTCTCGAAGAACTCGATCCGCTCCGCCCACAGCTCGTAGGTGTAGCGGTCGCCGTTGCCGATCTCCGGGTCGTGGAGCAGCTCGGCCAGCACCTCGCGGGCGCGGGCGTAGTGCCGCGCCCGAACGCTCGCGACGAGCAGGCCCTCCCGGGCGCCGCGCTCCAGCTCGGTCGTGGTGAGCCCGGCCTGGCCCTCGGCGGGGGCGAGGGCGTGCTCGAAGGCCTCGACCGCGCGCTGGCCCTCGCGGGCGACCAGGAGCTGGCGTCCCACCAGGTACCACCCCAGCGCGGCGTGGGGACCCAGCTCGCGGATCCGGGTCGCGAGGTACATCCGCAGCGTGGCCAGCCTGGGGCTCGCGTCGTTGGTCTCGAAGGGCGCGATGTAGTCGAGCACCAGCGGCGCGAGCTGGGCATCGCGGGTGCCGAGCAGCTCGATCTGCAGCCGCCGCGCGACCGACTCGGACACGCTGCGGCCGAGCGCGGCCTGGTAGTGGGCCGCGGCCCGGTCGAGCTCGCCGCGCTGGACCGCCAGGTCGCCCAGGGTCTCGTCGACCATCGAGGCCAGGGTGTGGGTGAGCTCGGGCTCCATGCCGACCTGCTCGAGGGTGGCGCGGGCCTCCTCGAAGTATCCCGCCTGGGCCAGGGCCCGGCCCAGCGCCACCCGGTGCTGGGCTCGCTGGGGCTCGAGCTCGCACACCGAGCGGTGGTGGGCGAGGCTCGTCTCGTGGTCGCCGCGCTGATCGGCCCGGTGCGCGTCGACGAGGAGGTTGGCCACCCGGTGGGCGCAGGGGCGCTCGAAGATCGCCCGCTTGGCGTAGCGCTGCCGCAGCGCCTCGATGTCGCGCTCGCGGATCGGTCGGGCCCGCAGGAGCTCCACCCACTGGGACTCGAGCTCGGCCAGCGACAGCCCATAGGCGGCCGAGAAGTCGCCGCCGTTGCCGTAGAGGGCGACCAGCGGACCGACGCCGCGGGTCTCCACCAGCCACAGGCAGAACGAGCCGGCCGCCGCGTAAGCGTGACGCGAGGACTTGCCCCAGAACGACAGGCCCATCAGCGAGGACAGCGAGGGGCGCAGCTCGAGGCGCTCGAGGACCGCGGCCTGGTCGTGCAGGTCGAGGCCCTCGCGCGGGCGCGGAGCGAGGGCCTCGGCGAAGCCCTCGACCAGCGCGAGGTTGAGCTGCAGCCCGCCCAGGCCGAGGCGCGCCGGGAGCCCCAGCAGCGGATCACCCAGCGGAGCCGAGAACGCATGGGCCAGCTCGTGGTGCAGCACGCGGTGCGGGAAGGGCTGGTCGTTGAGGTAGAGGTGCCCGCGCCACGGCGGCGCCACCTCGGTGTCCCCGGCCCCGATGAGCTCGCGCTTGCGCTCGGGGGTGGGGAACACGAAGCTGTGCACCGGCACCGCGGGCTCGCGGCCCACCCGCTTCGCGAGGCGCTGCCACGCGAACTCGTGCTCGGCCTCCACCAGGTCGAGCTCGCGGGCGGCCGGGCTCGCGGGGTCGTAGTGGATCACGAAGTGCTCGGTGCGGAGCTCTCCGGGCAGCTCGCGCGAGAGGCTCTCCACCGTCGCGTTGAAGTGGTAGCGCTCCGCCCGTAGCCCGAGGCTCGCGCCCAGGGCCAGCAGCAGCAGCATGGCGAGGGTCGACCAGGGGCGCCGCCGCGGCTGCGTCCACGCGGCGAGGGTGCCGTCCGGCCGCGTCCACAGCTCGAACGCGAGCGCGGCCGCCAGGGCGAGCGCCACGTTGTACGCGCGAAACCACAAGAGGCGCGGCGTGATCGCGACCGCCTCGTCGTAGAGCGGGCCCGCGAAGCTGCCCCAGAAGGGATCGTGGGCGAACACCACGGGGTCGGCGTAGAGCCGGGCCAGCGCGACCGCGAGCGAGACGAGCAGGGGAACGCAGCCTGCCAGCAGCTGTCGACGACGCGCGTCGCGACGGACGAGCGTCGCGCCCCACAGCCCGCACAGGCCCCCGAGCACCGCCGAGATCGCCGGCCCCAGCCCGAAGAAGGCCAGCCCCACCAGCGGGTCGCAGGCACGGTTCCACAGCTGCGCCACCAGCAGCACGAGCAGGGCCAGCCCCACCAGGCCCAGCACGTCGCGGAGCATCACGGGACCGACCCGGGCGAGGTACGAGGCAGGCGGCCCGTCGTCGGGCGGCGAGGCTCGCTCCGCCCGCACGGCATCCACCCCGGTCGCGACCCCCAGCAGCGCGAGCGGGCCGGACAGCACCAGCGCCGACTCGTAGCCGAGGGTTCCGACCAGCGGCAGCGAGCTCAGGGCGCCGGTGAGGACGACGACGAGGGTACGCCGTCGCAGGGCGGGCTCGACGAGGAGCCGACGGAGCGGGAGCGTAGCCATCGACTCGGCAGTATAGATGCGACGAGGCGGGCGTGCCCCCGTCGCAGCTCGTCGGCCCGGAACAGGCAGGGGTAGTAGGCCAGGGTGATCCACGCGAACGGGCCGATCACCATCACCGTCGTCGACGTCAGGTGCATGCACAGGCCGATGGCCACGTAGATCGCTCGCACCGGGATCCGGGCGAACAGACGGCGCAGGCGACCGCCGCGCTCGGCCGTGTGCCGCAGCCACAGCGCCAGCGGGACGACGGGCCAGGTGAGCTCCCACAGCCAGGTGACCGCGGTCGCCACCTGGGTGAGCGGATAGACCGACGCCACCCAGCGCATGTCGCCGCGCTGCCACGAGGGCTGCTGCAGGATGTAGTAGAGCGCCGAGAACCCTCCGGCCGGGGTCCAGTGGATCGAGATCTTGTTGAGGCCCGTGCCGAAGTAGAGCACCGTGAGCTGGGCGATCACGAGGTAGCGGGGCCAGACTGCCACCGGCCGATCGCTGGTCCAGCGCCCGGCTCGCAGCCGGCAGCGCAGCGAGAGCGTGGCGCTGGAATCGGCGAGGACCAGCAGCCACAGCGAGTCGACCAGCAAGGGATCGTAGGCGCTACGGGCATCGGGGTTGAGGGTGCTCAGCGCGAGCAGGCTCTGGCCGGCCACCAGGGCGCTGGCGCGGGTGAGCAGCCCCAGGGTGAGCAGCAGGCCTGCCCCGCCGCACGCCCCGACCAGCGCCCACACCACCCGCGGGGTGGCCCCGCCGAGCGCCTGCACCAGCCAGCCGCCCTCGATGCTGCGGTAGCCCCCGTGCTCCACGTCGACCCACAGCAGCTCCACCACGTCGGAGGCGACGACCGAGCCCAGCGACAGCAGCAGCGAGAGCCCGGTGACGATCCGGAACAGTGCGAGGGCGGTCCCCGGCTCGCGGCCGCCGAGCAGCGCCACCCAGCCCGACCACCAGGCCACGGGGCGGGGCCACGGGCGGCTCACCGGTACCTCGACAGGGCCACGTCGGCCACCTGTCGGAACTCACCGGGCGGGAGCTCACCGCGGCGGGCCTCCTGCGGGGTCGGGGTGCGATAGCCGTAGTAGCGGATCCGGACGCGCTCGGCCTGGGGGAAGTCCTCGCCGGCCCGACGCGCGATCCAGCGGGCGAGGGCCCGGTAGCGCTCGCCGTAGCCGGCCCACGCGTAGCGAAAGAGCACGGCGCGGGTGCGGATGTGACCGAGCTGATCGGCGCGCCAGCGGTGCTCGTCGGAGCGGGCCTCGTAGACCGGCTGCCACTGGCCGTCTCGCTGGATGTCCACGTGGAGCTTGGCCGGGTGACGGTGGGGCGCGACGAACATCCGCCAGCGCTGGCTCATGCCCACGCCCTCCGCATAGAACGACACCGGAGCCCGCAGCGTCGCGACCGCGTCGTTCCACGCCTCGGCGGCGTCGAGCACCTCGGCCTGCAGGGTGGGAGCGTCGATGGGATGGCCGAGCGCAGTGATCCGCTTGGCCCACGCCTCGAGCTCGGCCTGCACGGTGGGGTTCTTCCATGCCGTGGGCGAGGTGGCGACCCCGCTCGCGTCGGGAATGGCGAGCACCGCGACCGCGCCGAGGTGCCCGGTGATCAGCAGCGCACGAGCGTGGGGCCACCAGCGCGCCGTGGCACGAGAGCTCGAGGCCGGGGTCACGGGGGACGACTCGCTCAACGCAGCGCACGCAGTCTAACACGGGGGCTCGGGCCGCCGCCTCGCGGCCCTGCGAGTCGGTCGCGCGACGGCGACGGCGATCGCGACGGCATCGCGCGATCGAGGATCGATCGAGGGGCGAGGGTCGAACGAGGGACTGGAGGCGGCGAGACGGCAGACCTGGGCGTTGGTCGGGGGACCAGGAGTGCAAGGCCGAGACCAAGGGGCGCGAGCGCGGCCAGGCCCACGCACGGGCGACCACGGGTGGTCGACCGTGACGCGAGCGCACACCCGTGTCGATCGAGCCCGCGCACGGGCTCGAGGGCTCGCATGAGCCGGCGGAGACCCTCGCGTGGCGGCTCGGCGAGGCGGGCCACTTGCGGTAGCCTGGGCGTCGCCCGCTCGCCCCGGAGCCGGCGACCACCACGGATCCACGAAGCGATGAAGCGCGAGCACCTCGACGGTCGACTGTTCACCCCCGAGCTCACGGCACGGCTGCACCGGGACGGCACCGCGCTCGAGCTGCGGGCCCCCGCGGTGGGGCTGTGGTGCGACGCCCCGCGCACCGGCAGCCTGATCACGCCGGGCGCCCCGGTGGGCGAGCTGGAGATCCTCGGCGTGCGGCACCGCCTGCGCGCGCCGGCCGAGGCGGCCGGGCTGGTGCTCGAGCCCGGCGGGCCGCGCCTGGCCCGACGCGCGGTGCAGTACGACGAGCCGCTGCTGCGCCTGGACCCCGAGGCCAGCCCCGCCGCCGCGGGCCACCCGGGTGCCGCGGGAGCGACCACGCAGGCCGACGCCGGGGGCCTGGTGTTCCGCACCCCGCTGTCGGGCCGCTACTACGCCCGCCCCGCGCCCGACCAGCCGGCATTCGTGAGCGTGGGCGACGTGATCGAGGCCGGGCAGACCGTGGCGCTGCTCGAGGTGATGAAGACCTTCAACCGCGTGACCTACGGCGGCGAGGGGCTGCCCGCCCGCGCTCGGGTGCTGACGATCGGCCCGCGCGACGAGGACGACGTGGACGAGGGCGACGTGCTGCTGAGCCTCGAGCCGGCCTAGCTACTTGACGATCTCGAGCACCACGGCGCGCTCGGTGGGATCGTGGCCCACGTGGACCGAGGTGCTCTTGGCCACCAGGCTCTCGCTGAGCCGGGCGAGCTCGTCGGGCTCGCGGTACACCGGTCGCCACCCCAGCACGAGCTCGAGGAGCCAGCTCGTGGCCGGCTCGACCCGCAGGTTGCCGAGCACGAGGCGCCCTCCCTTGCGGAGGCGAGCGTAGAGCGAGCGGATGAGCGGGCGGGCGTCGCGGTCGTGCAGGCCGCCGAGCACCCCGGCGCCGTAGATCAGATCGTAGGGCGCCTCGTCGGGCGCGAGACTGGGCACGCCGGTGGGGGGCCGGGCGCCCACCCGCAGGGCATCGTCGGGCCCGGGCCAGCGCTCCCGCCAGGCGGGCTCCCAGCGCATGCGCATCTTGGCGTCGGTCTCGAGCAGGGTGAGCTCGATGCGCTGACCATCGGCGAGCCCGATCTGGCTCAGCTCCGCCGCGGGGCCGGGCTGCACCACCAGCACCCGCGCCGCGGCGAGCCCCCGCAGGTCGGCCCAGTGCGCGGCCAGCCAGCGCGAGCGCGCGAGGATGGTGCGCACCAGCGGGAAGCGGGTCCACGCGTAGCGCATGAAGCGGGCGTGGAGGGTGGAGGCGTCGAAGCCCGGCGAGAGGTAGAGCGCGGGCAGGTCGTAGTCGTCGATCGCTCCGTGGCGAGGCGGGCGGGGGATCTGCCCGGGGAACACGTCGGCGGCCAGCTCGTAGCGCGCGTGATCGTGGGCCGCGGCGCGCTGCGGCTCGTCGAAGTCCACGCCGAGGTCGTAGAGCCGAGCGAGCGAGCCGAGCCCCCGGGGGGCCCACTGCGAGTAGAAGTCGGAGAACACCGCCTGCTCGTGCGCGGGGGTGAGCTGCTCGGCCATCGGGCGCGTGGCGTGATCGAGGAAGAAGCCGCTCCAGCGCAGCACCTGCCCCAGCTCGGCCACCGCGGCGCGCCAGTCGGTGGGCAGCGCGGCGGCCTCGTCGTGCACCCCGCCCGGATCGACGGGGGCCCCGTCGCGCAGCCGGAGGTTGCGGAGGTCCACCCCGCGCGCGCCGAGCCGCAGGCCGGCGCGGCGCGTGGGACCGTCGAGCACGTTGACCACCTCGGCCGGGCCGTGGGCGACGATCGCCTCGCCCTGCTCGAGGCGGACCTCGTCGAGGCTGGTGCCCAGGGCCAGCTCGGTGCGCGGGCCCAGCCGGATGCCGATGCCTCCCGAGGACACGTCGATCACCGCGCACTCGTCGAGGACCTTGCCCTCGTGGACCAGCGCGCAGCGCAAGGGCGCCGCGAGATCCTCGGCCGCGATCCGCAGCGGGCGACGCCGGAAGGCCTGCGTCGCCACCACGAGGTTGACGTCGGTCTGGTGGTGCGTGCGGTGCCTGGGCGCCCCCACCTCGCGCTCCACGTCGGACACGAGTCGCACCATACCCACAAGCCCGGCCACGTGGGGGGCTTTCGTGCTCGGGGCGCGCCCGAGGGCCGCGAGCCTAGCGCTCGGGCCGGGCCATCGCGAGGCGGTGGGGGCTCGCCGAGTCCGGGGTGGGCTCGCAGCGCGCGGACCGGGCCGCCGCCACGGGAAGCTCCGGCGCCCCGTCGCGCGGCATCCAGGCCCCGATCGCACCGGCCACGGCGAGCCCGATGAGCAGCGCCATGGGTCGGCGCGCCGCGCTGCGCCGCAGGCATGCCTCGAGCTCGTCGAGCAGCGCGTCCATGCTGCGATGACGCTGCCGCGGCTCGAGGGCGAGGCCGCGCTGGAGCACCCGGTACAGGCGCGAGGGCACCCCGCGACGCGGACCCAGCGGCTTGCCCCGCAGCAGCGAGCGCTGCAGCGAGGGCAGGTCGTTGCCGGGGAAGGGTCGCCGACCATACAGGGCCTCGAACAGCGACACGCAGAAGCTGAACTGATCGCTGGCCGCTCGCACGGCCCCGCCCTGGAACTGCTCGGGCGCCATGTAGGCCGGGGTCCCGAGCACCGCGCCGGTGCAGGTGAGCTCGACGGCCACCGCTCCGCTCTCTGCGTCGTCGAGGGTGGGCAGCAGCTCGCCGAGGCCCGAGCTGCGCGCGAGCCCGAAGTCGACCACGCGCACCTCGCCGCGATCGTCCACGATCACGTTGTCGGGCTTGAAGTCGCGGTGCACCAGGCCCGCGCGGTGGGCCGCCGACAGCCCGCGCCCCGCCTGCACGAAGACCTCGGCGATCTCCCGCCAGCTCCGTCGGCGCGAGCGAAGCCAGCGCTTGAGGGTCTGTCCCTCCACCAGCTCCATCGCGATGAACAGCGACTCGCCCTCGCCCTCGCCCACCTCGTAGACCATGGTCACGTTGGGATGGCGCAGCCGAGCCAGCGCCTGGGCCTCGCGCAGCATCCGAGAGCGCGCCTTGAGACCGCTGCGCGCCGCGACCTCGGGGCGCAGCACCTTGAGGGCCACGCGGCGATCGAGGTCGGGATCGTAGGCCTCGTAGACCACGCCCATCGCCCCGCTGCCCAAGCGGCGCAGCAGCTCGAAGCGACCCATGCTGGGGCGAGGCATCACGTCGATGCCGAACAGCCGCTGCTTGACCGAGGCCAGCGCAGCCTGGGCCTCGAGGCTGCGCCCCTCGTGCCGCGCCGCCTCGACCACCCGAGTCTCGGCAAAGGCCGCAGATGCGGAGAGGTCCACCAGCGATTGGCTCTTGGGGCTCTCCACATTCACATCATAACTCCCAAATCTACACTTGGTCAACTCACAAAACCGTCGGAGCTCAGGCGATCCTCGGGCTCTGGGTGGGGCTGTGTAGGGGTTTACAGGACGGCATTGGACGGGGATTTCGATCGGCTCGGGGTCGGTGCTGGATGGAACGTGGAGGGTGGCTCGGATCTAACACTCCTGCTTTCCCCGAGAGTGTCCTTCCTTACGCCTGAAGTCTCGGTGAAGCGCTGCCTTGCCGCGGGGCAGGCACCAGTCCTACGCCATGGGCATGGGCGAGACGGATCCCGAGGAGCGAGCGCTCGTCCGCCGCGAGGCGACGCCCCTCGCCGATCCCTACGAGCGCGAGTACATGAGGGGCCAGGGCTTGGTGCTGCACCGGACCAAGCAGCGCGCGCCGTGGCAGCTCAACGCGCTCTTCGGGGTGATCGCAGTGGCCTCGATGGCCCCCATCGTGGCCGGCCTGCCCAGCGCATGGATCGGAGCCCTGTTCACGCTGCCGATCCTGTTCGTGGTGTGGATGCTGTTCGCGGTGCTGCGCGTGACCGTGTCCGAGGGCAGCGTGGACGTGCAGTACGGCCTGTTCGGCCCGAAGATCCCCATCGCCTCGATCGAGTCGGCCGAGCCCACCACCTACCACTGGGCCCGCTATGGCGGCTGGGGGATCCGTCGAGGCCCCGGCGGCGAGTGGCTCTACAACATGCCGGGCGACAAGGGTCGGGCGGTGCGGGTGGTGTGGCGCGACGCCAAGGGGCGGCGCAAGGTGACGCTGATCGGGAGCTCGGACCCGCACGGGATCGCCGATGCGATCGCCCGCGCCCGCCAGGCGCTCCCGGCCGGCGCATCGCCACCGCCCCAGCTCCCGGGCGACGACGGCTGAGCACGGCCGCGTCGGCGCGCCGAGCCCTCGAGGTTTCACCGGCCGAGGTGAGGAAGCGGCGACGACGAATCGCCGCGAATATTCATCGATCGGCAATGGAATCGGGAGACCGCGGTTGACCGACCGCCACCGAGCAAGGAGCCGACAATCCGATGATCCCCTTCAGCCTCGTTCGTCACCTCACCGCTGCCATCGCGTCCCTGCTGGGGTATCCGCGGACCGTCAGCGATGACCTGCGGGGTCGCTTGCTCGGCTGAGCCATCGAGATCCCGCATCGTCCATCCCGGCGGCGACGCCGTCGCGAGGCCCTCCCTCGTGACGGTGCTCGCCGCCGCTCTTCTTGGCGCGAACGCGAGCGCGTGCCGACTCGCGTGGAGCGCCGGTGTCACCACGGGCCTGCTCGCGGCCAATGACCTCGAGCGATGGGAGTCAACCGAGACCCCGCTCGGCCGTGATGACCATGGAGCCGAGCGAGAAGCTCCCATAGCGAGCGATGCGCACGAACACCAAGCTGGAACCACGGACCGCCCGCCCGCGGGCGCGAGGCCGTCTCCGCTGGGGTGTCCGCGTCGCGGGGGTCGTCTCGCTGCTGCTGGCCCCCGTCACCGTGCTCGCCGGCAGCGCGGACCGAGCGGAGATTCCCGTGCAGCGACCGGCCGGCATGCTGGTGCCGGTGGCTCCCCGTGCCGAGCCGCCCGCGCCTGCACCGCTGCCGCCTCGCACGACCTCGCCGTCGCCAGCCCCATCGCCATCACCAGCCCCATCGCCGTCGCCAGTCCCATCGCCGACCCCGAGCCCCGAGCCCAGCGTGGCGGGCCCCAGCCCCGCGCCCGCCCGCGCTCCATCGCCCCTTCCACCCAGCGAGATCCCCGCGGCCGAGCCCGAGGGAGATCTCCCGAGCCCCGATGCCGCGCTCGCCGAGGAGGCCGAGATCCCGACCACGCCCATCCCCCATCGCGGTGCGGTCGCCGATCTGCGCGTGGGGACCCTGGGCTGCATCGGAGGGTTCTGCCGCTCGGGTCGCCACGACGTGAGCCCAGGCGTGCGCCTCGGCGGCTTCCTCGGCGGCAATGTCCGCGGCTGGTTCGAGGCGGGCATCGGCGGGGGCTGGGGCACGATGAAGCCCAACGTGACCCCGGGCACCAACGCCCTGGTGCTCTACGGCCTCGATCCCTACGTGCTGCAGCAGGCCCTGCTCGCCCAGGCAGCAGGGCTGCTCAAGGTCGACCTCGCTGGTCTCGCGGTCTCCGACGCCCGGCTGCGAGCCACCCAGGTGGGGCCCACCATTCGCGTCCACCTCATCCCCCGCGGCCGCGTGCAGGCCTTCGTCGGCAGCGGCGTGGGCTACAACCTGCTGCGCTCCCGCTACCAGACCGCCGCGGGCGACGTGCGGCTCGACCTCCACGGCATCGACGTGCCGGTGGAGGCGAACCTGAGCGTGTACCTGCGACCCCACGTCGCGCTCGGCGTTCAGCTCGACTACATGTGGACCTGGTACGGGGCGGCGGTCCTCGACCACCCACAGCAACGACTCGCGCTGCCCGTGTCCGTGCTCCAGGCCGCGGGACAGCAGCAGGGCGTGGACTTCCGCGGAGAGCTCCCGCAGATGTGGTCCGTGGGCCTCGCGCTGCGCGGCCGCCTGTGAGGACGCTCGTGCCACGAGCCCGCGGTCCCGGGGTGAAGGGTGCTCCGTCCCCGCGCGTTTGACCTGCGGTGCGCGCCCGTCCTACAGTCCGGCGCCGATTTCAGGAGCACGATGATGAAGCGTCTTCTCGTCCGCGTGGGATTGTTGAGCACCCTGGCCCTGGGAGGCTGTGAGCCCGGCAGTAGCTCCGGTGGCTTCAACATCCCCGGCACCGACGACCTGAAGGCCGGCGGCGTGTACGTGGCCTACAACCACGGCTGCGACAAGGGCTGCGACCAGGTCGAGAAGGGCGACCTCATCCAGTCGATCGACGGCAACCCCACCAAGACCGGGGCCGACTTCGACAAGGCCAACATCACCGACGGCCAGCCGCACAAGCTCGAGATCATCGGCAAGGGCGGCGCCCCCAAGTCGGTGGAGATCGTGGCCAAGCCCAAGACCGACATGCCGCCGCTCGAGAACGTCCCGCCGTTCTGGACCGAGGGCGCGGAGCGGCTCAACCAGGCCCCCGACTGGGCGCGCCGGCGCATGTTCAGCCACGCGAGCCCCTCGGCGATGCTGGTGAGCGTCGACGGCGGCATCCTCGACGGCCGTCAGCTCTTCGGCAAGAAGCGCCTCATCGTCTACTGGGATCGCGGCGACCGCCTCGAGCAGGCCGCGGCCGTCTCCTTCCTGCAGGTGCTGCAGAAGGCCCAGGCCGACCTCAACAGCAAGGGCATCGAGGTCATGTTCGTGCAGGTGCAGTTCCCCACCGGTCGTCAGGTGGCCATGAACGACAGCGACCTGCGCGAGTTCCAGAAGCAGTGGACGGTGGAGGAGGCCGGCCAGAAGCTCCCGCCGCTGCCGATGTACCGCTTCCCCAACAAGACCGAGTTCAACCAGGCGCGCGAGCTGGGGATGGAGAACGCGTTCACCGTGTTCGAGAACCTCGGCAAGAGCCCCACCATCATGCTGCTCGACGAGCGCGGCATCGTGCGCTGGCACTCGGAGGGCCTGCAGGAGCCGGGCGCCGGCGCCGAGGTCACCGACCCCGGCCAGTACACGATCATCGAGGCGGTGAAGTTCTCGCTCGAGAAGCTGTAGGGGCGTCCCCTCGCCCTCGCCCTCGCGCGCCGCTTCCGGTCACCGGACGCGGCGCGACTCGTTTCGAACGCCGAGCCGATCGCGGCGCGGCCGATCGTTACGCACGAGCCGAGCCTCCCGGTCTACGCCCTCGCGTCCCAACCCGACGCGCGGCGATCGTGGAACCGATGCCCGGGTGGTTCGTGTGAAGCGGCGATGACCTCCGAGACCTCTGCCCTGTTCGCCCTCTCCGAGCTCCAGGCCCTCGAGGCCGATCGCGTCCGCGCAGAGCAGCAGGCCCGCGAGGCCGCCGCGGCAACCGAGCGGCTCGCCCGCGAGCAGGCGGCCCAGCGCGAGCGAGAGCTCGCCGAGCAGCGCGCCGCCGAGGAAGCGGCGCGGCTCCGAGCCCAGCGCGAGGCCGAGCTCGAGCGCGAGCGCCAAGAGCAGCTGCGGCTCCGCGAGGCCGAGGCGATCGCCCGCGCCGAGCACGAGGCCCGCCTGCGCCGCGAGCAGCTCCACCTCGAGGCCCAGATCCGCCTCGCCGAGCGCAAGGCCAAGCCCAAGTGGCCGCTGGCGGTGGTGCCGGTGCTGCTGCTGGGCCTGGTGGGCGCGGGCGCGATGCTGTGGCACGGCGAGCGCGAGGCCGAGCGCGAGGCGGCCCTGCACGCAGCCGAGGCCCAGGCGCGCGCCGACGACTTCGCCGCGATGTCCGAGAAGCTCGACCGGCTCACCGCCGAGCAGGCCCAGCTCCAGCAGGACCGTGCGCTCCTGCTCCAGCAGATCGCCGCCGCCAAGAACGACGAGGCAGCCGCCACCGCGCTCAAGGAGAAGCTCGACGCGCTCGACGCCAAGATCGCGAGCAACGACGACGCGCAGCGCAAGGCCGGCGGCGACGGCAAGGGTCGCGGCACCAAGCCCCGAGCCACCCGCAAGCCCCCGCGGGAGACCAAGACCGAGACCAGCCCCAAGCCCAAGGGCCGCACCGACGGACGGGTGAAGGTCGACACCACCGATCCGCTGGCCGGGCTGCTGAACGACTAGCAAGCCGAGCTCGGGAGCCGACCGTCGTCGGGGCCCGGGCCAGGGGTCTCGCGAGCCCTCGCGCTCGTACCCTGCGCATCCGCCCGGGGCCGCCCCTGCCCTGGTGTCGGCGGCGTGGAAATCTCCTCGGCAGCGCTCGCTCGCCGGGCGCACGACGGTCGGCTCGTCGCCACGATTCGGCGGGTTGGCCCGATGGGGCCCGGCTCGCGGCGGTTGCGACGACCGCCTCGTCCCCTATCCTGCCTCG
Source organism: Myxococcales bacterium (assembly GCA_020633315.1). Classification (GTDB taxonomy): domain Bacteria; phylum Myxococcota_A; class Polyangia; order Nannocystales; family Nannocystaceae; genus Paraliomyxa. Next base: position 222,024 of record JACKDV010000009.1, on the reverse strand, counting down.
GCTCGGCGCTCACCGAGCGTGGTCTCGCAGCGGCGTCCGGTATTGGTCCGGCTCCCGGCACGGCCACCGCCTCGATCCTCCGGAGCCCCCACCCGATGGACGACAACCCGCTCAACCGACGACCGCAAGGCTCTGCTCCCCTCCCGCACGGCGGCCCGACGGCCAACCCCTATCAGCCGCCCACCTTCGACTACGAGCCGATCCCCACCTATAGCGACGTCGATGCGGGCAGCTACGGCCTGGGGATCGCGCTGGGCCTGGTGTTCTCGCTGATCGGCTTCCTGCTCGTCGCGATCCTCGGCAAGGAGCAGACCAAGCGCGGAGCCCTGCACGGGTTCCTGATCCGCATCGGGATCACGATCCTCGTGGTGTTGATCTCGGTCGCGACCCGCTGAGCCTCGCCGCGGTCGGGCTCACTCGCCCTCGGGCTCGGCCTCGTCGTCGCTCTCGCTCTCGCTCTCGCCGGCCGCCGCGTCGCGTCGCAGCGGGTGGGGCAGGGTGGGCAGGCGCTCGTGCTCGCCCCGCTCCACCAGCAGCTCGAGCCCGTCGATCAGCAGCTCGGGCGTGGTCACCTGCACGTCGACGGTCTGGCTCAGCACGCCGTCGATGCCCACGTCGGCGGCGAAGCCCCCGAACGCACCCACCGGCAGGCGCAGGCGCTCGGTGTGCTCCTGCTGCCCCGTGGCCCGGATCCGCCGCAAGGTGCGGATCGACACCGGAGCCAGCACCGTGCCGCGCACCAGCGTGCGCCGGCCGCTGGCCTCCACTCGGTACACCCGCCCGGGCAGGGGCAGGTCGAGCTTGCCCGTGCCCGCGTAAGCGGCCGCCCCCGGGCGCTGCACCGGGCCCAGCACCGAGCCGTCGCGCAGCGCCTCGATCACGTAGGCGAACTCGTAGCCGTCCTCGCGAGCGCGTCGCAGCAGCTCGCGCTCGAGCGCCGCCGGGGTGTAGCCGCGCCGACGTCCCCGCACGCTCAGGTTGCTCAGGGCCGGCCCCACCTCGAGCGCGGGGGTCATGCGCGCGCGCCCGTTGCTGCCCTCGCCGAAGTGGGGGTTGGGCGCGCGGGTCAGCAGCAGGTCGCGCAGCACCCCCTCCTCCACCAGCGAGATCGGGCGCGCCGCGAAGCCCTCGGCGTCGACCAAGTAGCTGCCGAAGCCCCCGGCCAGCGTGGGGTCGTCGACCAGGTCGAGGAAGGGCGGCAGCACGGTCTTGCCCACCTTGCTCTGCCACGCGGGCTCGAGGTCCATCAGCCGACCGCCGTCCGACAGCGGCGCGGGGTAGCCCGAGGCCTCGGTGGCCACCGTCGACGCGAGGAACTGCGCCGCGGCGACCCCCTGCAGCAGCACGGGGCCGTCGTACTCCTCCTCGATCATCGGCGCCTGGGCCAGCTCGTCGAGCTCCCGCAGCACGCGATCGACCAGCGCCTCGCCCTGGGCCAGCAGGGCCTCGTCGGCCGCGGGCACCCGATCGAAGTGCAGCGCCAGGCCGTGGTCGAGGCGCATGCCGTCCTCGGCCTGGGTGTCGGCCACCACCGCCAGCACCGCCCGCTCGCGGGTGCGCAGCACGGTCACGCCGTCGCTGGAGACCACGGTCTCGTGGCTGCGCAGCACCTGGAAGTGCACGTCGCCGTTGTCGATCCCGGGCCACGCCTCGAAGCGAGCGCTGAGGCGGCCCACCAGGGTCGCCAGGCCCTCGCGATCGATCGGCGAGGCCACCGGGGGATCCGTGTGGTCGGCCACCGGCGCCGCGGGACCCAGGTCGGCGATGGTGGTGTCGGTGCTGAGCTGCTCGAGCGCGACCTGCTTCTGCGAGTAGGCCAGGGTGGCCCCGCGGAAGGCCCGGTCGAGCCCCAGCCACACCTGCTTGCGCAGGAACGCGGGCGACGGCGCCTCGGGCACGTCGAGCCGCGCCACCCCGGCGTCGCTGCCCAGGAAGTTGCCGTCGTCGCGCTGGGGCGAGCCCACCCGCAGCTCCACCACGCCGGCCGCCTGCGTCTGCAGCACGTCGGTGATCACCCCGCCGTAGGAGCCGTCGAGGCTGAGCAGCTCGGCCCGCACCCAGCGGGCCTCGGCGCGGTAGGGCGCCGGCGCGTCGGGCAGGCGTAGGCCGGCGATGCTGCGGGCCAGCTCCTCGCGCACCGCCTCCACCTCGGCCCAGCGCTGCGGATCCACGCCCCCCGGCGCGGGCTCGGCCGCGACCGCGGGCGTGCCCTCGGGGGCCGACGAGGGCACCGGCGCGGGCGCGGCGGCCCGGGCCACGGGCTCCGCCGCCGGCAGGGCGAGGCCCAGGGCCAGCAGCACCAGGGGGCTCCACGCTCGCATCATCGCTCCTTGGTCCCCTCGGTGTTGGTCGCGGTCACCGGCGGCTCCTCTTCGTAGCCGGGCGGGGCCAGCAGGGGCGGCCGATCGCGATCGTGGGCCGCCCGCTCGATCTCGATGCTCTCGAGCAAGAGCGACGGGCTCACCGCGCTCACCGGCACCCAGCCCGACTCGGCCCCGCACACCCCGTTGAAGATCCCCGGCCGGTCGTCGGTGGCGATGATCGTGTCGAAGGCGGCCAGCGGCGTGCCCACGATCTCCACCCCGCGCACCAGCTCGTCGGGCCGGCCCTCCTGCGGGTACACCCGGTACACCAGCAGCGGCGTCACCCGGAACGCCTGGGGCCCGCTGCGATCGGTGATGGTGTAGCCGCCGTCGATGTCGGAGAAGATGAGCCCGTAGGGTCGATCCTGGCGCTTGATCTCGGCCACGAGCTGCTGCCGCAGCTCCCGGCGCGAGACCGCCTTGCGCGAGCTGACCACCAGGTTGCCCTGCCGCGCCACCGTCTGGTAGCCGGGCTCGCGCCGCCCGTGGCCGTTGCTGTGCTTGAAGGGCAGCACCGGCGAGCGCCCCAGCAAGAAGGTCTTGAGCCGCCCGCGGTCGACCAGCAGCACCCGCTGGGCCAGCACCCCCTCGTCGTCCACGAAGTAGTGGCCCGACAGCGGCGTGCCCCCCAGGGCGGTGACGGTGGGATCGTCGACCACGTCGAGGAAGGTGGGCAGCACTCGGCGATCGAGCTTGTCGGTGAAGGTCTGGCCCTCGAGGTCGTCCTTCTGCCGGTGGCCCTCGAGGCGGTGGCCGAAGATCTCGTGGAAGAACACCCCCGCCGCGCGCCCCTCGAGGATGGCCGGGCCCGTGTAGGGATCGGCGATCGGGGCCTCGCGCAGCGCCAGCAGCTCGCTGCGCAGGCGCTCGGCGGTGGCATCGAGGAGCTCGCGCGCGGGGAGCTGCTCGGGCACGTGGGCCTCGAAGCTCTCGGTGCGCTGGAGCATCATGCCGTCCTCGGCCTGGGCGTAGGCCCCCATCATGATGCGCAGGCGGACGCGGCCCGACTGGATCCGCGAGCCCTCGGTGTCCACCATGTAGCGGTTCTCGACCGTGGCCGAGAGCGTGACCGAGCTGCGCAGCACCAGGGGGTCGTCGGAGAGCTCGGCCGAGACCTCGGCGATCGTGTCTCGCCACGCCTCGCCCACCGCCTCGAGATCGAGGCTGCGCTCGGGCTCCACGTGGACGGTGGGCTTCTCCTTGCTGAAGTCGGGGGAGGCGGGCTCGTCGTCCTCGCTGCGCAGCTGCTCGGTGGCCTCCACGTCGCGCAGCTTGGAGACCGCGGCCTTGTACTGCGACTCGGTGTCCAGCCAGATCGCCTGGGCCAGCGACAGCTCCACGTCGCCCAGGGTGATCGGCAGGCCCGAGCCCAGGCCGTTGCCCGGCCCGTAGTCACCGCCCACGCTGTGGCTGTTGTCGAGCTGGCGATCGCCTACCCGCACGTCGATGTCGAGGCTGCGATCGTCGTCCCGATCGTCGCGCAGCATCGTGCCGTCCTCGGCCTCGAGGTACAGGTCCTGCTCGGCCGTCACCGCATAGGACATGTAGTAGGCCGGGGGATCGAGCTCGGGCGAGGACAGGGTGGCGTAGTTGCGCTCGAGCTGCGCCTGCAGCATGTCGAGCAGCGGGGCCGGGGCCCCCACCTCGGCCCGGTCGCGATCCATCACGATCCGCGGGCCCTTGCGGCTGCCTCCGCCCCACACCCGATCGTCGGGGGGCGAGGCCCCGCGCGGGTGACAGGCCAGCACCAGGGTGCCGGCCAGACCGAGGGCGCCGAGGGTCCGCAGGCGGGACATCGGCACAAGGGTAGCTCGGGGCCGGTCGGGGACCCGCATCCTTTCGCCCAAGGCCACGCCGAGGGCGAGCCGGCCCGGCGCCGCCCGTCGTCGCGCGCCGCACGCGAGCACCGCGGCCGGCGAGCCCGTCCGCCGCCCTCACCGTCCCGCGCGACGCCAGAGCTCCTCGCGGAAGTCCTCCACGGCCGGGCGAGGAGCTGCCCGCCGGTTGCTCGGGCGCGGTGTAGCCCACCTTGGCGCTGCGCTCGAACAGCTCGTGGGCCTTCCAGCCCTCGCCGTCGCTCGGGCGCAGCAGCTTGACCGCCACCTCCTGGCCGTCGGGGCCGCAGCCTCGTGCACGATGCCCATGCCGCCGCGCCCGAGCACCCGCCCCAGGCGGTACCCGCCCAGCACCACCTGGCCCTCGAGGACCTCCCTCCCGCTAGAGCCCCAGCTGCTTGGCGATGATCACCTTCATGATCTCGCTGGTCCCCGCGTAGATCCGCTGGACCCGTGCGTCCATGAACGCGCGCGTGACCGGGTACTCGAGCATGTAGCCGTAGCCTCCGAACAGCTGCAGGCAGGCGTCGGTCACCCGCCCCAGCATCTCGGAGTGCCACAGCTTGGCCATCGAGCACTCCTTGATCAGCATCTGTCCGGCCATGTGCTCGGTGATCAGCCGATCGAGGAAGGCGCGACCCACCTCCACCTCGGTGGCGCAGCCGGCCAGCACGAAGCGGGTGTTCTGGAACTTGGAGATCGGCCGCCCGAAGGCCTCGCGCTGCTTGGTGTACGCGATGGTGTCGGTCAGCACCTGCTCGGCCGCGGCCTGGGCCGTGATCGCCACCACCAGGCGCTCGGGAGCGAGCTTCTGCATGAGCATCATGAAGCCGGCGCCCTCGGCCCCCAGCAGGTGGTCGGCGGGGATCCGGCAGTCCTCGAAGAACAGCTCGGCCGTGTCCTGCGAGGCCATGCCCATCTTGGCCAGCTTGCGTCCCTTGACGAAGCCGGGGGTGCTCGCCGGAACGAGGAAGAGCGAGATCGCCCGGTGCGGATCCTCGGGCTGCTCCTCGGTCTTGGCGGCCACGATGCACAGGTCGCATAGCAGGCCGTTGGAGATGAAGGTCTTCGAGCCGTCGAGCACCCAGTGGTCGCCGTCGCGGCGCGCCCGGGTCTGGATGTTGGCGAGGTCCGAGCCGGTGCCGGGCTCGGTCATGCCGATGGCGGTCACCACCTCGCCGCTGGCACAGCCGGGCAGCCAGCGCGCCTTCTGGGCCTTGCTGCCGTACGAGTGGATGTACGGCACGATGATGTCCGAGTGCAGCGCGGTGGCGAAGCCCGACTCGTAGACCCGGGCGAGCTCCTCCATCACCACCACCGAGTGCAGGAAGCTCCCGCCGGGGCCGCCGTGCTCCTCGGGCAGCCACGGGCACAGCAGCCCCGCGTCGCCGGCCTTGCGCCACGCCTCGCGATCCACCGTGCCCGCCTCCCGCCAGCGCTCCTGGTGGGGCACCACCTCGCGCTCGACGAAGCGCCGCACGGCGTCGCGGTAGATCGCGTGCTCCTCGGAGAACAGGGTGCGTCGCATGCGGGGCCGAGCGTAGCAGGCCCCGTCGCGGGCCCGTCAGCCCCGCGCGCGCCCGGGGCTCACAGCCACTTCTCGAGCTTGCCCACGGGATCGTCCCCCGTCAGCGCGTAGGTCTTGAGCTCGCTGTGGCAGCTCTTGCAGGTCATCGACTCGCCCGCCTCCTTGGCCTTCTTCACCGCGGCCTTCATCAGGTTCTTCGCCGCCGGCTGCCCGCCGTCCTCGCAGGCCGCCTTCACCTTGGCGATCTTGAAGCTCTTGGCCGAGCAGGGCGCGGGGTCCTCGGCCGAGGCCGCGGGCGACAGCAGCCCGCCCAACAGCAGGCCGGACATGAGGACGATGATCGTGGTGGGGGAGCTGGGCTTGCGCATGGCGATCGCTTCGGAGTCGAGGTCTACGAAGGTGGGGTCCGGCGAGGACCCCATTTGTCTCGGCATACGCGGGCTCCCGCCGATCGGTTACAGCCCCGAACGCTCGCCGCCTCAGGGGCGGGGGGCAGGGAACAGGTGCTCGCAGATTGCGTCCACCGCATCCGCGGGGCTGTGCCACAGCCGCCCGGGTCTCGAGATCGCCCTCCCGGGGGCAGGCGAGACCAACCCGAGGGCCGCGTCGCCTTCATCACGGAGGAGCTCGGCCGCGGCACCTCCGCCCACCCCGACCGCGATCCTCGGGAGCCTTCCCCCGGAATCTCGCCGGACGATGTCGAACTCCTTCCGGATCCCCGACATCCCACCGATGAAGACCGCTCCGACCAGGCCCTTGGTCGTTGCCATCGCCTTCCGCATGCCGGCAAGCCCCGTGTCGTGGTCCACGATGTACCCCTTCACTCCCCTGGCCGCGACGACGGGCCCCACCTCCTCGATCAACTTGGACCAATAATTGCGGTCCTGCACGAGGACGAGCCACGGGTCTGGGCAGAGGTCGTTGCTCTCCCGTGCCTCGTGGTCGGCCGCCATCACCTCGTTGCCGAGCACGGAGATGATCGAGGGATGTCCGCCGAAGACGAGGCCGTGGCCCCCGGAGCGCAGGCGCTTGGCGAGCAATGCAACGAACGACCGGATCTCGGCGGGCCGGGCGCTGTCGACGTACTTCTTCTCCCTCTCACGGCGCTCGGGGTCGTTCTTGGGCGCGGGGATGCTGCACGAGAGGAGGACCCACTTCCGATCGGAGCCGGGGTCGATCTCGAGGACTCCTGGCTCGAGCTTCTCCCAGTGGTCGGGAGAGTGAGCGTCGCCGATGGTCGGCTCCCACGGTCGGGGCTCCGGGCGCTCCTCCGAGCAGGCCGTCGCGGCCACCATCCCCAGGTCGATCGTGATCCTCCAGCGGCCCCAGCTCGACCCGCCGGTGTCGAAGTGGTAGCCGTGATCGTCGAACCACCCGTGTCGAGACCAGAACTCGACGCGCTTGGCCTCGCCATCGACGACGAAGCGACCCATCGTGTAGCCATGGAGGCGGTCGAAGCCGTCTTCCTCTGCGCCGAACAGCGATCGACCCTCGAGCAGGTGCCGCACGCCGCGGCTCCCCGGCTGCACGTGATGGCCTCCCACGTGGGTGTGGCCGTACAGGTGGAGATCGAAGAGCGCATCGGGCTTGATCTCCTTGTCGAGGATCCCGCGCGCCTCCGGCGAGAGCCACGAGGGCGGGTGGTGGGTGAGCAGCACCGCGAAGTGCTTGTCGCGGAGCCACAGCGACGGATTGACCAGCGCGGTCACCTGGCTGTGATCGAGGTGCATCTGGCCGGGCTGGGCATCCCCCAGGTGGAGCGCGGCGGAGTTGAGGCACACCGCACCGATGTGGATGCCGTTGCGACACACGCTGGACACGCGATCTCCGGATAGAGCGCCCTTCAGCTCGAACCCACGGGGCAGCGGCAAGGGGTGGTGGGCCAACCAGCGCTCGTAGGCTGCGAAGCAGCGGTGGAGCGCATCGCGGGCCGACGTGTTCCCGTCGGCCCACAGCTCCGGCATGGCCGCGGTGCGAGGGCCGAGCGCGTTGCGGATCAGCGCTGCGTCCTCGGACCCCGGGCGGAGCAGGTCGTGGTTGCCGGGTACCGGAATCAAGATCGGTTCGACCCGGCTCCGGTCCGTCGACCGGATCCGAGCGTTGATCGCCTCGATCCTCGCCAGGATCCGCCCGAGCACGGCGGTCGCACGGAGGTACTCGGCGTCCGTGCCCCGGAACGCGATGTCTCCCGTGAAGAACACCAGCTCGATCGGGAGCTTGACCGCCATCATCTCCGACTCGAGATCGCGGAGGAACTCGCGCTCGATGTTGGCGAGCCGTCCACCTTCCTTGGGCTGACCAATGTGGAGATCGGTCAGGTGAAGCCAACCTACGCTGCGAGGTGCGTCCGACATACCACTCCTTGCTCGCGCAGAGCGTAGCGCACAAATGCAGGACACGACGCTCCTCCGTGCTCACGACGATCACCGCGGCCGGAGCCGAGCCCTTCGGGCCAAGTGGCTTCGACCCGTTGACATCATCGTCGCCGTGCCCACGTTCGTCGATCACCATTGGGAGGAACACGATGTCGCGAAGACGAGGAAGCCAAGGAAGTCGATCGGGCACCAACGCGAACGCGGGACGAGCCCCGAACGCGGGTCGATCGAGTCGATCGGGCGGCGGAGCGAACCACTCACGAGACGCACCGAAATCGCAGGAGGCCAGCGGGTCGCAGAGCTCCGGCGGCAAGCCCGTGTCACGTTCAGGAAGCAAGCCCGCGACCCCTTCGGGTAGCAGGTCCTCGTCGACACCGCCCAAGCAGAAGGTGTTCCTCAGTCACCGCCACGAGGATCGTCGGATCGCCGACAAGGTGGAGCGATGGGCCGAGCAGGGCCGGCTCGGTCCGGTGGAGATCGTGCGAGAGACCGAGGACCTGCGCCAGAACGGAAGGACCGCCGTCCGCAAGATGCTCGCGGGCAAGCTCCAGGAAGCCGAGCAGATGATCGTGTTGGCCGGCGCCGACAGCCACAACAGCAACTGGGTGGACTACGAGGTGAACAATGCCAAGAGCGCGGGCAAACCGGTCCACGTAGTTCGCATACCGGACACCACCGGCGCCGCCCCGGGCACCGTGCGCGGGCAGCCGGAGGGAGTGCTCGAGCCAGGAGCGATTGCGCGAGAGCTGGAGCGGAGCACCACGAAGAAGCCACCGCGATAGATGGGCCAGTCGGCGTGGAGCCCCGGCGCTCGGCTCAGCTCGGCAGCGAGATCCGCGGCCGCTCCTTGTTCTTCGGGTGGTCGGCGGGGCGCGGGCGGTAGAGCACGATCACGCGGCCGATCACCTGGGTGAGATCGGCCTGGGCCGCGTCGGCCAGCTCGCGCGCGGCCTGCTTGCGATCGCCCACGAAGCCCGGCCCCAGCTTGACCTTGACGAGCTCGTGCTCGGTGAGCGCGACGTCGGTGGCCTTGGTGATGGCCTCGGTCAGCCCCTCGGCGCCGACCTGCACCACGGGCCGAAGGGCGTGGGCGAGCGAGCGGAGGTGGGCGCGAGCGCGGGTGCTGATCGACGGAGCGGGCATGGGCAGCGGCGGACCTTGCATCGATCGACTCCGAAGCGCAAGCGGCCGCGTGGCGCCCCCGAGGGAGGTCTGCGCGACCGCTCGCGCTCAGCCTCCGTCGGTCTCGTCGCCCGCGTCGGTCTCGTCGCCCGCGTCGGCCTCGTCGCCCTCGGGCCCGCGCGGCGCCACCGAGCCCGCCTCCCAGCGCAGCCACAGCAGCCACTCGCGGTTGCCGGTGCGCCCCTCGACGGCGGAGGCCACCGCGTCCACGAAGCGCAGGCCGCAGGCGTCCGCGCTGGCCCGCGCCCGCGCCAGCGCCTCCTCGCGATCGGCCTGGTCGCGCACGATGCCGCCCTTGCCCACCCGCCCGGGGTCGAGCTCGAACTGCGGCTTGACCAGCACCACCACGTCGGCCGCGGGAGCGAGGAAGCGCGGCAGGTGGGGCAGCACCTTGGCCGCGGAGATGAACGAGCAGTCCATCACGGTCAGCTCGATGGGCTCGCCGATCTCCTCGACCGACAACCGTCGGATGTTGCGGCGATCGTGGACCACCACCCGCGGGTCCTGGGCCAGCGACCAGGCGAGCTGGCCGTAGCCCACGTCGACCGCGTGCACCCGTGCCGCGCCGACCTGCAGCAGGCAGTCGGTGAACCCTCCCGTCGACGCACCCACGTCCATCGCCACGCGCCCGCTCACCCGCAGCGCCGGCCGCTCCGCCGTGGCCTCGCCGAAGCGCTGCAGCGCCCCCGCGAGCTTGAGCCCCCCGCGCGAGACATAGGGGTTGTCGTCGCCCCGCACGCGCAGCTCGGCATCCCGCGGGACCATCGTGCCGGGCTTGTCCACGCGCTGCTCGCCCACCAGCACCTTGCCCGCCATGATCAGCGCCTGGGCACGCGTACGGCTGGGGACCAGGCCGCGCTCCACCAGCAGGCGATCGATCCGCTCGCGCTTCATGCGGTCGAGCGCACGGTAGCAGGTCGCCGACGGCCCTTCGCCCGACTGGCCTCCGCCTCGGACGCGTCGGCGGGCTCGTCGACCTCGGCAAGGGGCCTCGGCAACGAGCCGCGGCGAGTGGCCGCGGTCGCGACGGGGGGCCCGAGCCTTGGGTCGCACTGGCCGTGGCCCGAGCGGGCGGATCGCGCGCGCCGGGACCCGAGGACGTCCCGGCGGGATCGCCCGAGATCGGGGTACCCTCGGGCCGATGCGCGAGTGGCTGACCAGCCTCACCCGCCCCGAGGACCACCTGCTGTGGGCCTGGGTGGCGATCGTGGCCGGCTACGCCGTGGTGGGGGCCACGCTGGGCCTGCGGGCCCGCCGACGCGCCAGCCCCCCGGGGCCAGCCGACGGCGAGCCTGGCTCACGCTGAGCGGTCCCGCGCGGGCCTTGCACGGCCTGCGGCCTTCGGCTAGCTTCCCCCGCACCTCACGGGGCCGTAGCTCAGCTGGGAGAGCGGTGCGTTCGCAATGCACAGGTCAGGGGTTCGATCCCCCTCGGCTCCACTTCCCAACCTCCCCCCGACCCGGTGCTACCATCACCGCACCCTGAAGGGCTCCGGCCCCGACGGGAGCGGGTCTCGGGCGGCCAACCGGGTCGGTGTCGTCACCTCACTCGAACCGGGGCTCGAATCACGGAGGCATGTACAAGCTCTTCAAGCGCTCCCACGTGCCCGGGATCTTCGAGGTCCAGATGTCGGGTGCGTGCGATCCCGGCATCGCTCGCGATCACAACGAGGACGCGATCGCGATCCAAGAGGACGACGGTCGCGGCTATCTGCTGACCATCGTGTGTGACGGCATGGGAGGCCACAGCGCGGGCGAGGTGGCCTCGGCCCTCGCGGTGGGCGTGCTCGGCGAGTACATCGAGCGCGAGTTCACCAGCGGCAAGACGCCCGACGAGCTGCTGCGCGAGGGCTTCTCGCTCGCCAACGAGCGCATCGACGAGCAGGCCCAGGCCAACCCCAGCGCCCACGGCATGGGCTGCACCTGCGTGGCGGTGCTGGGCGTGAAGGATCGCGTGTGGGTGGCCCACGCCGGCGACAGCCGCCTGTACCGCGTGCGCGACGGCAGCGTGGAGCAGGTCACCGTCGATCACACGATGGTGCAGGAGCTGGTCGACCAGGGGCTGCTCACCCCGGAGCAGGCGGCCACGCATCCGTACCGCGGCCGCATCAGCCGCTGCCTGGGTCACGGCAAGCACAAGAGCGACGCCTCGATCAACGAGCTGGTGCTCGAGAAGGGCGACAACCTGCTGCTGTGCAGCGACGGCCTGAGCGACGTGGTGCCGATGGAAGAGCTCCAGGCGCTCGTCTGCCAGCGCGACGTGCGTGACGCCTCGCGGCGCCTCATCGAGGCCGCCAACAAGCAGGGCGGCCCCGACAACATCTCGGCGATCGTCATGCGCCGGGTGGTCTGAGCCCGACCCGCTGCTATCATCGCGCCCCGGTGAGCGAGCCCCGCCCTCCCGAGGAGCCCTGCCGCTACGCGGCCGGCCTCCCGCACCAGGCCCGGCGCCCGCTGGCCGCTCACGACAGGGCGTGGATCGAGCGAAGGCTGCGGCGGCTGTGGATCGGCACCGTGCTCGCGCTGCTCGGCGTGCTGGTGGTGGTCGCGGCCGCGGTGGCGCTGGGACAGCGGGCGCCCACGCTGGCGCGACCGCTGGGCGGGGGCCTCGGCCTGAGCCTGTGTGCCCTGGGAGCGGTGGGCGTGCTCGGCTGCCTCACCGCCCGCCGCCCGTGGCGATGGCTGGCGATCGCCGGCCTCGCGGTGCTCGGCGCCTCGGCGGCAGCCCGCGCATGGCTGCCCGCCTGGTCGCCGCCCCGCTGGCTCGTGGCCGAGGTGCTGGTGGGGACCACCGCGCTGGGCCTGAGCGCCGTGGGCCTGTGGGTGGGTCGACGGGTGCGGCTGCTCCGGCTGAGCTCGCTGGTCCGCGGCGAGCTGGCCGAGGGCGAGCTCGATCGCTTCGAGGGCCCGTGCCCCGAGGGCCCGCTCGACGCCCTGCTCGCCCGCCTGCGCACCGCCGGGGAGCTGCGCGACCGCAGCGGCCTGCGCCTCGAGCTGCTGCCCCGCAGCGGCCTGCTGGTGCGCGTGGGCGGCCGCCGCTTCGAGCGCTGGGAGACCGCCCACGTGGTCGACGTGGCCCCCGCCCAGCCCCACGCGCTGCGGGTGGAGCTGCCGCAGGGGGTGGCTCCCGCCACGCCCGATCCTCGCCTGTGCCTGCGCCGGCGCAGCCTCACCCCGCTCGAGCGGGCCGAGCTGCAGCGACACATCGCGCAGCTCCGTCGTCGCTGGTGGCCCGCGGCCGCGCTCACCGTGCTGGTGCTGGCGCTGATGACCTGGACCCTGCGCAGCGACGCGGCCGTGAGCGACTCGTGGCCCCTGCTCGACGGCGCCTCGCTGGGCTGGCTGGCGCTGCTGGTGGTGGTCTACGTGGGCTACGCCCGGCGCGTGCTCGCGGCCCGCAAGCTCGAGCACGACCGACGCCTGCGCTGGGTGGTGACGGTGCACCAGGACACCGCCGATCCCCAGCACGATCCGCCCACCCTCGAGGTGCTGCCGATCTCGCAGCTCGCGTGGACGGAGCACGCCACCCCGGCGGGGTGGCGGCTGTCTCGACTGTGATCGCCCGCCGGCCGAGCGGGCCTACGAGGCGACCAGCTCGCGCGGCTCCTCGCTCGCGGCGCGAGCATGGGCATACGCGGGCACCGGATTGCGACCGTAGTCGATCGACATCCACGTGCGCTCGTGCATGTAGTACGCGAAGATCTTCAGCAGCGAGTCGGCGAAGCCGATCGACAGCGCGAACACGGCCCTGCCGGTGAACAGATAGGCCACGGCCGCGGTGATCGACCAGGCCACGATCCGCCAGCTGAGTGCCTTGGCCAAGCTCCTACGCTTCGTATCCACCGTCGTCGTCTCCTGCTCGAATCGGGGCCCGCGGCTTCGCGAGCACGGTTGGAGTCTTGTGCCGACGCCCTCCGTTTTCAAACGGACGACGACCGTAGATTTCGTTTTAATTCCCCTCGATCCGACCGTGACACTCCGGAGTGTCGATTAAATCCAATGATCCAAGTATGATACGAGTCGAGTCACGACCGCCCTGATCCGCTGATTGTATCATAATTAACAGTATATTAATGCCAGCCGGGTCGGGTCGCCGCGTTGTACCCTCGTGGTCGTTGTTGGGACGCAGGCTGGCTTCGAGCTCGAGGACGAGGCGAGCAGGTGGGGTCGGGCTGGTCGCGACGCTGCTGGGCGCGTGGCTCTGCATGATCGGCGTCGTCCATGCCGCGCCGCTGACGCTGCCCTTTGGCTGGTCGGAGGATGCCGGTGCCGCCCCCTCGGCTCGGGCACGGGCGAGCGCCTGGGCCAAGGCCTGGGGGGGCGAGCTCGAGCAGGTGATGTCCACCGCCGAGGACGACGACTTCGCCGAGACCCTCGCGGTGGTGGAGGTGGGCTCGCCCGTTCCCCCCGCGGCGCTCGAGAGCCCCGAGGCCGCGACGCCGTGGCTGCGCGAGCGGCTGCGGCTCGCCATGGGTCGGGGCGCCGAGCTCGTCGACGACTCGGTGCTGGTGATCCGGCGCGCGGCTCCGGGCATCGCCGTGGTCCGCGGCCGCGGTCGCGTGGACGGCCGCGTGGTGATGCTCGCGGTCGGACCCCGCGGGCCGCATCACGTGGCGGTGGTGCTCCAGGTCGCGGCGGGCGAGGAGGTGCTCTACGCCGGCGTCTTCGACGGTGCGGTGGAGGAGCTCGACGATCTGCGACCGCCGCTGCAGCCCTTTCCTCGCGGCTCGCTGCGCCTGCTCGCGCTGCTGGCCTGGCTCGCGGCTGGCATCGTGGTGGGCGTGCTGTGGACCCGCCGCTCGCTGCCGCGGCCGGGCGCCCGCGTGGCGGGGCAGCAGGTCGCGCTGGCCCTGATGGGCGCCGCGGTGCTGGTGCTCCTGGTGGCCCGCGTGGTCCTGGGCGGCTCGGGCCCCGAGCTCGCGCTCGCCGACGGCTCGCCCTGGGGCTTCGCGCTCGAGCTGGCGATGGGCGGACCCATCATGGCGGTGCTGGTGCTCGGCGGCTGCGAGCTGTGGGAGCGCCGGCTCACCCCGGTCGCCAGCGCGCCGCAGCAGGGCAGCTTCGCGATCAGCGGGGCCCAACGCCGACGCGCGGCCGAGCTGGCCATGCGCCACCCGCCGTCGGATGCCTACGCGATCCCGCCCGCGATCACCGGCGACACCCAGGTGGGGCCGCCACCGGCGATCACCGGCGACACCCAGGTGGGGCCGCCACCGGCGATCACCGGCGACACCCAGGTGGGGCGAGCCCCGGCGATCAGCGGCAACACCAAGGTCGGGCCGCCGCCCAAGCCTCCGGTGGAGGACGACTACGAGGCGCCGCCGGTGCGAGAGATCATCGCGGGGGCGATCGAGGTGAGCACCCACGTGGGGCCTCGCCCCTTGCCGCCCACCGAGGACACGGCCCCGCGGGCCCGTCGGCTCGTGCCGGGCGTGGCCGGCTCCACCCCGCAGGTCCCCACCGCCTCGGGGCGCGAGGACGGGCCGGCCTCGCTCATCGATCCCGGCGATCCCATGCCCGCGCTCGACGGGCGGCGGCCCGCGCCCACGCCGACCGAGCCCGACGCCGCCACGCCCCGGACCGACGACCGCGCCTCGCAGAGCGACCTGTTCCCCAAGGTCGAGCTCGGCCGCGGGCCCTCCTCGGCCGACAGCCATCCGGCGCTCGACCTGCCGCTGCCGCCACGGCGCAGCTGAGAGCTCGTGGCCCGATCGCCTGCTACCCCTCGAAGCCGCGCGGCGGTCGGATGACGATGCCGTCCATCAGCCCCCGCGCTCGCGTCACCGTCACGTAGTACTCCGCCTCGCGACCGCCCTCGAGCTCGCCCGCCTCGCACAGCGCCTCCAGTCGCTGCCGTAGCTCGGCCAGGTGCTTGCCGGGCGGCAGCTCCAGCGCCTGCATCAAGAGGTTGCCCAGCCCCGCCGGCAGCGGCTTGGGCTTGGCGTCCTCCTGGGCCAGCGCCTCGATGCGCAGCTCGAGCTCCTTGATCATCCGCAGGCATCGCGCCCGCTTGCCGGGCCGCTTGCTCGTCACGTCGGCCCGCGACAGGTCGAGCAGGTCGCCGAGGAAGGGCTCCATCTCGCGATGGAAGCGGCGCACGGCGCTGTCGGTCCAGCTCCCGTCGTACTGCCCGGCGCGCAGGTGGTGCAGGATCAGCACCTCCACCCGCTCGCGCACGTCGTCGGGGAAGCCGATCACCTTGGCCGGGCCGCGACGGAACATCCGCACGCCCTCCTCGGCGTGGCCGTGGAAGGTGACCTTGCCGTCGGGCAGGAAGCGCCGCGTGGGCACCTTGCCGATGTCGTGCAGCGCGGCCGCCCAGCGCACGGTGGGGCGCGGAACCGACTGCCGCACCACCGCCTTGGTGTGCTCCCAGACGTCCTTGTGACGCCGCCCGCCCTCCTGCGAGAACGAGACGGTGGCGTCGAGCTCGGGCAGCAGCACCGCGAGCACCCTGGTGTCACGCAACCATTGCAGCACCGCGTGCGGGTGCCGCCCGCACAGCGCCGGGGTGAGCCCCTCGTAGATCTCGGCGGGCTGCAGCTCCCGGACCACGTCCGCCCGCTCGGCGACCTGCGCGGTCAGCGAAGCATCCGGCAGCACGCCGCTGCGCCCGATCTCCTCGAGCGGCCGGAGCAGGTCCTGCGGTGCCGAAACGACGATGGATCGAGCGACGAGCACGGTGTCGACGTGGTGTTTACCCCAGATCGAAGGCCCGCGCCCGGTGGCCCGGCACCGCCGGGCGCGGAGCGATCCACGACGATCCGGCCGCGCCGAGCCCGTTCGACCGCTCGATCTGGAGGGTCAGGGCGCGAAACCCACGTGGGCCGTGTTAGTCTCCCCAAAGGTCCGGGGCCTCATGTCGTCGCATTCGCCGCAGCTCGGCTACAACCACAACATCCCGCACCGCGGCCGCCTGTACCACGTCCAGACCGAGGACTCTGGCGTCGACAAGGCCCACATCTTCACCCACATCTTCTACGACGGCACGATCATCTCGAGCCGCAAGGTCGAGTACAAGGAGCACGTCACCCCCGAGGTCGATCCGGGCGAGCTGGCGCCCGTGATCATCGGCTTGATGCAGGACTCGCACAAGGCGATGATCAAGGCGCTGCGCAACGGCGACTTCGACGAGAAGATCGTCGCGGTCATCGGCGAGCACCCGGTCGCAGACAATCGCACCTCCTTCGAGCCGGCCGCTCCCGAGCCCTCGCAGCGCCCCGAGCGGCGCCCGGTGCCCGAGCCGCGCGAGGTCGAGTCCCAGGGGCCGCCGCTGGCGCCCGGCAAGCCCGGGCCCACCGTCGATCCCAGCCTGTCCCATCCGGTCTACGCCTCGGCCGAGGCCCGCGCCCAGGTGCGTGCCAGCGCGGCCGGGCACGGCCCGCAGCGACCCAGCCGCGGCCCCAGTCGGATCCGTCGCCGTGCCATCGGAGGCATCGGGGGCCCCGGCGTTCGGGCCGGCACCCCCGTGCCGATCACCCAGCGCCGAGACATCATCGTGGGCAAGTTCGCCAGCGAGCACCAAGCCCAGCTCGACGAGGACATCCTCGCCCTGCTGCGCGACGACACCTGATGACCGCGCTTCCGGATCCTCCTCCCGGCCTGCCCTCCCCCGCCGATCTGCCCGCGCCGGTCGTGCTGTACACCACGCCGTGGTGCGGCTTTTGTCGGGCGGCGCTGGCGTTGCTGCGACAGCGCGACATCCAGCACGTGGAGATCGACGTGATCGGCAACGCGGCCGCGCGGCAGTGGCTGCGGCTGGTCACCCGGCAGCACACCGTCCCCCAGATCTTCATCCATGGTCGCAGCATCGGCGGCTTCACCGAGCTGGCGGCTCTCGACGAGAGCGGTCGCCTCGAGGAGCTGCTGGGCGCGACCCCGTAGCCCGGCCCCGTCGCCTCGCGCCTCGCCCCGGGGCGCGGATGGTCAGCGCCGGCCGGTCGCGCTATCCTGCGCGGCGACCGGCCATGCACGTGCACAAAGCTCACCATTCGTGGCTCCGCAACCTGGCGTTCGCCTTCGTGCTGGGCGGGGGTGCCCTGGTCTCCCCCGATGCCCTGGCGGGAGAGGTCAAGTTCGCCGCCAAGCCCTTCGATACCAACGAAGACGGCAACCTGACCGAAGCGGGCAAGAGCGCCGCGGTCAAGGAGCTCCCCAGCCTCCCGGGCGAGGAGGTCTGGCCCCTGCACATCTGGGCCCAGATCGACAAGGGAGCCCCCGGCCCGCTCTACGTGGAGTTCTTCGGCAAGCTGCCCGGCAGCGGCAAGCGCTACCTGGCGTGGCGCTACGAGCAGAACGACTACGAGGGCGACAAGTACGTCAACATCGAGGTCGAGCTCCAGGGCGACCGCGGCTTCAACCGCGGCAAGACCTACGCGGTCGAGCTGACCCAGGTCGACGACAAGGGCAAGAACATCAAGCTCGCGTCCGGCTCGATCACCCTGGCCTTCACCGAGGGCAAGCCCGAGGACGAGGACGAGGGTGACGACGAGGGCGACGACGAGCTCAGCGAGCAGGACGAGCTCGACAGCTTCGCGGGCGGCGATGGCCCGGCCGCGGGCGGCGACGGCGATGCGGGTCCGCCCGAGGTGGCGCCTCCCAGCAAGAAGAAGGGCTGCCACGTCGATCCCGGCGCGGGCGCAGCCCCGGGCGTGCTGGTGATGCTCCTGCTCGGCGCGGGCATCGGGCGACGCCGTCGGCGACGCTAGCCCTCACTCCGACGAGGGGACCAGGCCCAGCCTGGCCTCGACCTCCCGTCGGAGGTCGAGCGCATCGTCGCCGGTCTCGGTCGCGTGCTCCACAGCCTGCGCGGCCGCGGCCGCGGCCCGGGCCTGGCCTCGCATGAGCAGGTCGTCGTCGAGCGAGACCAACGGCCCGCAATCGACCCACGATGCTCGCCCTCCCCCATCGCGCCATTCGCACACGTGAGCCCGAGCAACCGATGATCGTCCGACGAAGCTCGGGCACGTCGCCACCTTGGTTGGCGCTACGCGTGATCATGGCGCCAGCTCCCCCTACGCGGCGAGATTCGACGACCTCGAAATTTCCTCGACCGGCCCTGTAATCGCCGCCCCGCTCGTGCGCCCCACCGATGAGCGCGGAGGAACGCACGGCTCACCCCCCGGTCCCGAGGTGGGATTCCCGGGTGGCGTGGACGCCGGCCCCGGAGCGCTGCGCCAAGGAACGGACAGGAGACTCACCATGAACATCTCGACCCTTGCTCTGCTTCGTAAGATCGGCCTCGGCCTCACCCTCGTCATCCCCGTGACCGTGGCCACTCCCGGCTGCGATCTCGGCCCCGTGGAGCCGGCCGGCGACGGCGGCGACACCGATGGAGACGAAGGAGCCACCGAGGGTGGAGCCACCGAGGCCGGCGAGGAGGGTAGCGGCGACGGCAGCGGCGGAGCGGAGGGCGGCCCCAACTGCGAGGAGGCCGAGCAGATCTGTGCCAACGAGGAGCTGACTCCCGAGCAGTGTGCGGCCGAGTTCCCCGAGTGCTTCGAGGTCCCGCCCGTCGACTGCGAGACCATCGGGGCCCACTGCGAGGAGCTCGGTCTCAACGAGGAGCAGTGTCACAACGAGTTCCCCGAGTGCTTCGAGGAGCCCCCGCCCGTCGACTGCGAGACCATCGGGGCCCACTGCGAGGAGCTCGGTCTCAACGAGGAGCAGTGTCACAACGAGTTCCCCGAGTGCTTCGAGGAGCCCCCGCCCGTCGACTGCGAGACCATCGGGGCCCACTGCGAGGAGCTCGGTCTCAACGAGGAGCAGTGCCACAACGAGTTCCCCGAGTGCTTCGACCCCCCGCCCGTCGACTGCGAGACCATCGGGGCCCACTGCGCCGAGCTCGGCCTCAGCGAGGAGCAGTGCCACAACGAGTTCCCCGAGTGCTTCGACCCGCCCGTCAACTGCGAGAACATCGGGGCGATCTGCGAGAAGCTGATGCTCAACGAGGAGCAGTGTGTGAACGAGTTCCCCGAGTGCTTCTGATCCGAGGCACGACCCCCGCCTCCTAGCGAGGCTCCCTCCGACCCCCGCGGCCCCCCCCCGCGGGGGTCGCTTCGTCGGAGGACGGCGGGCCCTCGCGTACACGCGGGCCGTCGCGTGCACGCGGGCCGTCGCGTGCACGCGGGCCGTCGCATACACACAGGCCATCGCGTGCACGTGCATGCGGCACGGCGCGACTCGGCCGAGCCGCTCAGCCCACGGCGCGGAGCCACTGCGGGCGCGGGGCCGCCTCGATCCCTACCGCCATCCGCAGCCGACGGGCACACGCCCGGGCATCGCCCTCGCGCTGCTGGGGCGAGGGATCGAGCATGCGGTCGAGCGCCAGCTTGGCCGTCACCGGCAGCTCGGGCGCACCCTCGGGCAGCGCATCGAAGTCGGGATGGAAGGCCACGCGGGCCGCCACGTCGTGGGGATCGGCCTCGAAGGGCCGCTGCCCCGAGATCGCCTCCCACAGCACCAAGCCCAGCGAGTAGAGGTCGGAGGCCGTCCGCGCCCCCACCCCGGCGACCTGCTCGGGCGGCATGTAGGCCAGCGGCCCGATGGGCTCCTCGTGGACCGCCGGCAGCTCGGGCTCGGGGGTCACGAAGCCCACGCGGCCCAGGCCCACCAGCTTCACCCCGCCCTTGGGACGCGAGCGCAGCACGATGTGCTCGGGGCACACGTTGCGATGGATCAGCCCCTCGTCGTGCAGCGCGGCGAGGCCGTCGAGCACCTCGGCCACCAGGGCGAAGGCCTCGGTCCACGGCAGCGTGCCCACCTCGGCCAGGCGCTCGGCCAGGGTCTGGCCCTCGAGGCTCTCCATCACCAGGCACGGGTGCCGCCCGTCGACCAGGCCGAAGTCGACCAGCCGCACCACGCCCTCGTGACGCAGCGCGGCCATGGCCTCGCCCTCGAGCAGCGCCCGCTCGCGATCGTGCTGCGACCACATCTTGATCGTGACCGGCGCCAGCGCGTGCAGGTCGGCGCCTTGCCACACGCAGCCGTGCACGTCGGAGCTGTGGAGGGAATCGACGCGATAGCGTCCGAACAGAACCTCACCGATCATACCGCTCGTCCTTCGTCGGACCGGGCGGACTCGAGGGAGGGCCTCGGTCATGGTGCGCCCGGAGGGAGTCCGCGAGCCACGTTGGGGGCTCACCTACGGGCTATCACGCGGATCGGGGGCCGGCCGTCACGATTGCGAACCATCCATGCTTCGAAGCGTCCTCATCCGGTGCGCACAGCAGGGGTTCGCCTCACGAATTGAGGGGTTCTCGTAGGTCACCGGACGGCCGGCCGCTCGGCTCCGGCTCGAGGCGCGGTCGCAGCCGATCGGAAGCGAGCCCGCGGCCGTGGACACCGAGAGCCTCGCGCTCACGGCTGTCACATCGGGTTGCACCGTACACCGACCCCCGACCCCCGACCGCGCGATCGGGCGGCCCCGGCCGTGCCGAACGGACCCAGCTGAGCGCATGCGCTCGCCTGGTCTTCGGTGGCCTGCACGGCAACACGAGAGGACTCCGCCTGCGCGGCCTGGCACATCGAATGCACCGGAGCCCGGCATGAAACCCACGCTCATCCCGTTCATCCTCCCCCTGCTCCTCGCCGCCGCGTGCACGCACGCCAAGGACACCGCGAGCACCGTCGACCCCGAGCCCGAGTCGACCGCCGCGGCCGACATCGAGGACGACATCGAGGCGAGCGCCCTCGACCCGACCGATGCCTACGCGGAGTGGGCCGTCCCGCTGTTCGACGACGAGGGGTACTACCTGGTCCTGGACCAGATCCCCGTGCGGGTGGTGACGGAGGATCCGGGCGTCGACGACCTCGAGGAGGTCGAGGTCGCCATCTTCATCGAGCCCGGGCTGGCCGACCTCTGCAACATGGATCCCTCGCTCGGGTTCGAGACCAACTCGGACCAGGTCAGCCGCGCGGGGAAGCACAAGCTCGCGGAGCTCTCGGCCTGTCTCGAGCAGCCGCCGCTCGACGGCGCAAGGATCACCCTCACCGGCTACACCGATCCCCGCGGCACCAAGCTCTACAACCGGGAGCTCGGGATGGAGCGCGCGACGGCGGTGAGGGACGCGCTGGTCGCCGACGGCATCTCCGACGACCGGATCTCGGTCGCCTCGAAGGGAGAGCAGCTCGCCTCGAACGACCCCAAGGACTGGGCCAACGACCGACGCGTCGTCGTTCGCCTCGATGACTGACCCGTGGCCGTGTCCCGACGACATCGGAGAGCCGGGCCGGCCGGCGAGGGCCCGCGGTGCTCCGCGCGGCGCCGACCCGCTCAGGGAGCGATGATGCGACCGGGTGCGCCCTGGGCCCCCGTCGCGGTGTGGCAGGTGGCACAGCTTCCGGTGCTCTGGGGCGTGGCCATCTCGGCGCGCACGCCTTCGGCGACCACCGCCGCGCGGTAGGGCATGGCGACGGGACCGTCCTGGGCGGCGAGGAAGAAGTTGCCCGCGTCGTTGGTGGGCAGCGACCAGGTGCGGCCCTCGGCGTCGGTGATCTCTACCGTGACGCCCTCGAGGCCGAAGCAGTCGTCGGGCTCGTCGAGCATCTCGAAGACGGTGCCGGCCACCAGGTAGCGCGGCCCCTCGCCGCGGCTGGCGTGGCAGCCGATGCAGTCGCCGCCGGGGTGCATGCGGGTCGACTCCTCGTCGCCGCCCACCCAGCGCAGGCCGGCGTTGCACTGCTCGCTGGAGACCTCGGCCACCAGCGGGCCGTCCTCTCCCTCCTCGTCGTGCTCCTCGATCACGCACGCCGACGCCAGCAGGAGCAAGGAGGACGACAGCGAAACGGAGCGGAGCAAGGACGGCATCGGACCCTGGTTGCGCGAGCGCGCGGAACATTACGCCGTTCCTCGATGCCCCCGCGATCGGCCCTCGCAGGGCTCGTGGCGCGCGAGGCGAGGGTGCGTGACGACGGCGACCCTGGCGACCCTACGCCGCCGCCTCGGGCTCCTCGCGCTCCTCGGGCCGCCCGGCCAAGAGCCCCCGCGGCGGCACGCTGTGCACGGGGAAGCCCCGCACCCCCATGCGAGCGAGGATCGCATTGGCCGCGAGCAGCCCCGACGAGCACGCCGCCTCCATCAGCATCGCGGGGAAGGGCAGCCGCACCCAGTCTCCCGCGAGGTAGAGCCCCGGCACCGGCGTCTCCACCCCGGGGCGGCCGGCGTGCATGCCCACGTGGAAGGCGGTGAAGTCGGAGCGCAGCTGCAGGTGATGCCGCACCACCCGGGCCCCGGCCAGGGTGGGCATGGCCTCGCCGGCCTCGCGCAGGAAGCAGCGCACGATCTCCGCCTCGTCCACCAGCTCGTCGGGCAGCGCGTAGCAGTGCAGCTCGAGCACGCTGCCCCGCCCCCCGCGAGCCCAGCCGCGGCTCTCCTCGTCGATCCGGTGCAGCATGGTGATCGCATCGAGCACCCGCCCCCGCTCGGTGATCACGAACACCGGCACGTCCTCGGGGGTGGGCGCCTCCACCCACACCCGCAGCACCGAGTAGCGCTGGCCCGCCCGCAGCCCGCGCACCGCCTCGCGCAGCGCGGGCACCCGCTCGGCCAGGGGCGAGGCCTCCACGATCGCCCGCGCGCTCGCGGCATCGGTGGCCAGCACCACCTCGTCGAAGCGAGCGCCGTTGATCGTGAAGCCGTCGCCGCCGTCGATCCGCTCCACCGGATCGCCGCTGCGGATCCGCACCCCCTGCGCCAGCAGCTGCTCGCGCAGCGGCTCGAGCAGGTCCTCGTGGTAGTGCCCCTCGAGGTAGTCGT
This sequence comes from Myxococcales bacterium, assembly GCA_020633315.1. Lineage (GTDB taxonomy): Bacteria > Myxococcota_A > Polyangia > Nannocystales > Nannocystaceae > Paraliomyxa. The sequence goes on along the minus strand of JACKDV010000009.1, from coordinate 198,986 downwards.
ACTCCAGGCCGTGATCGTGGGAGAGGTAGTAGAAGTGGAAGCTCTTGATGAGCTCCGCCATCGAGATCCGCTCGGCGTCGGCGAAGAAGGCCCGCGCGAAGGTGTTGAACACCAGCAGCAGCGAGGCGGGCAGGCGGGCCTCGCGGGCGAAGCGGGCGAACGAGACCTCGTCCCAGCGCGCGGGGGTCTTGACCGGGTCGTAGCGCAGGAAGGCCTCCATCTTGCGTCCGGCGGGGCCGAAGGCCACCTCGGACATGCGGTACAGGCCGTGCCGCGCCAGCGAGATCAGGTTGAGCACGGGCGTGGTCGCCACGCCGTCGAAGGAGGTGCGCCGCCCCTGGCGATCGATGATGAGGTAGCTGCCGATCGAGCGCATGCGCCGGTGCAGCCCCCGCTCGCGCAGGAACGCGTCGAGGTTGTAGTAGTGGCGGAAGAACGCATGGAAGCCGTGCTCCACCCGCACCAGCGAGCCGTCGGAGGCGCGGTCGGTCCAGGCCCCCAGCTTGCCGCCCAGGTGGCCCTCGCGCTCGAACAGGGTGACCGCCACCCCGCGCTCGGCCAGGCGCGAGGCCGCGGTGAGACCGGCCAGGCCCGCGCCCACCACCGCCACCCGCCGCGCCGGCCCCTCGGCGCGCAGCGGAGCGCCGGCGTCCGCCTCGACGAGCACGTGCTGGTAGCCCCCGAAGGCGCGCCGGATCCCGCGAGCCGGCCACGAGGGCAGCAGCAGGCGCCCCTGCCCGCGCTGGTAGAGCACGGTGCTGCCCCACACCAGCGCCAGCCCGTATGCGAAGTCCTCCACCGGGATCGTGCCGATGTGCAGGCCGAGCTGGTAGGCCTCGCCGTAGTGCACCACCGGGCGCCCGGTGAGGTAGCCGTTGAACACCAGGGTGAGCAGCACCACCACCGCGAAGAAGACATGGGCCCGGGGGGCCAGCAGCAGGCCCGCGCCCAGGGCATGGTCGAGCAGCGCCACCAGCCCCAGCGCGATCAGGACGGCGCCGGTGTACTGCTCGCCGTGCCCCGCCACCAGCACGCCCAGCGGCACCAGGGCCCACAGCACGGGGTAGAGCCACACCAGGCCCGGGCGCGCCTCGGCCCGCGCCCCCCCGAGCACCGTCTCCCAGGTGAACAGGCAGGCCAGCGGGATGGCCACGAAGAACAGCAGCTCCTCCACCGGCAGGCCCAGCAGCTCCACGCCGAGCACGTAGCGAGGGTCGAACCACCAGTGGCGCCCGGCCACGGCCGCGTCCCACAGCACGAAGGGCACGCCCACCCCGATCACCGCGCGCAGGGCCGTGCCCAGGCGATCGTAGAACCATGCCCGCCGCCACGCGCCCACCAGCAGCGGGACCGCGAGGACGAGCAGATCGAACAGCAGGTACTCGGCGCGCATGGGCCCCTCAGGCGGCGAGGGAATCGTGGTCGTCGGCGTCCTCGGCCAGGCCGAAGCGCAGCGCGATCGCAGCGCGGCGGTGGCCGAAGATCCGCCGCAGCATGGGCGCCACCACCAGGCGCTGGGCGATCGCCCCGAGCGGTCCCAGGGGCGGCGCATACCAGACCCGATCGATCATCAGCGTGCGATCGCCCCGGGCCTCGAAGAGGTGCTCGTGGTACCAGGCGCGGTAGGGCCCGCGGAGCTGCACGTCCACGAAGCGCTCGCCGGGCTCCCACGCCTCGATCCGCGTCAGCCAGCGCATGGGCAGCGGCCCCAGGCGGATGCGATAGGCGATCCTCCGCCCCTGCGTCATGACGATGGGCGTGGGGGTGCGGATCTCGAAGGCCAGCGCGGGCGGAGTGATGGCGCCCAGGTTCTCGGCCCGCCGGAAGAAGTCGAGCACGGCCGGCCGCGGCGCGTCGACGAGGGTGCGCTGCTCGAGCAGGTACCGCGGCCGACGACGAGCCACGTACTCGCCGGGCGGCAGCTCGCGGCCGCCCGCGGTGGCCGGGCCGATGCTCACGTGGGAGCGACCGCCGTCCACCGCGTCCTCCAGGGCATCGTCGAGCCGGGGGTAGCGGAAGCGGAAGCCCAGGGCGTGGGCGCGCCGGGGCAGCACCCGCTGGCCGTGCAGCAGGATCTGGGCGGCCTGGCCCATGCCCAGCCGCAGCACGAAGGCGGGCACCCGCAGCCACGCCGGCCGCCCCAGGGCCCGGGCCAGCGCGCGGGTGAAGGTGCGGTTGTCGAGCGCCTCGGGGGCCACCGCGTTGATCGGCCCCCGGTAGCGCTCGTCCTCGATCGCCCGCACCAGCAGCTCGACCAGGTCGTGCAGGTGGATGAAGGACATCGCCTGGCGACCCGAGCCCAGCACCGCGCCCAGGCCCATCGCGAACGCGGGGCGCATGGTGGCCAGGGCCCCGCCCTCGCCGTCGAGCACGATGCCGATCCGCAGCGCGCACACCCGGGTGCCGAGGGCCTCGGCCTCGCGGGCCGCCGCCTCCCAGTCCACGCACAGCCGCGCCAAGAAGCCCTCCCCGGGGGGCGAGTCCTCGTCGAGCAGCTCGTCGCCGCGGTCGCCGTAGTAGCCCACCGCGCTGGCCGACACGAGCGCTCGGGGTCGGGTGGTGCTGCGGCGCATGGCGTCGACCAGGCGGTGGGTGAGCCCCACTCGGCTCTCCACCAGGCGCCGCCGCGCCGCGGCCGTCCAGCGCTGGGCCACCGGCGCGCCGGCCAGGCTCACCACCACGTCGACTCGATCGAGCTCGCGGACGAGCTCCGCGTCGTCGTCCATCCCGAGCACGCTCACCTCGTCGCCCAGCACCGCCCGGGCAGCCCTCGGGTCGCGGACCCACGCCGTCACCCGGTGGCCATCCCGGCGCAGGCGCAGCGCGAGGGCACGGCCCACCAGGCCGGTCGCTCCCGTCATGAGCACGCGCATCGTCCAGGCCCTCGGCTCAGGCCGAGGCTCCTTCCTGCGCGTCGAAGCCGTGGCGCTGGAGCTGGGTGCGGATCTTCTTCAGGGCCCGCTCCTGGAGCTGGCGGATCCGCTCGCGGCTCAGCCCGTGCATCTCGCCCACCTCACGCAGGGTCATGGTGGTCGTGCCGTCGAGCCCGAAGCGGTGGCGCAGGATGTCGGCCTCCATGGGGCGCAGGGTCTCCAGCGCCTCCTGCAGGGCCTCGTCCAGCCGGTTGTCGTGCAGCAGGCGATCGACCCCGGGCGACTCGTCGGGCAGCACCTCGATGCCGGCCACGCCCTCCTCGGTGGCCTTGTCCAGCGAGCTGTCCCGCTGCAGCAGGGTCCGCTCGAGGCGCTCGAGCTTCTGCTCGGGCACCCCCACCAGCTCGGCGAGCTCGGCCCGCTCGGGGGCCCGGCGCTGCCGCGCCTCGAACTCCCGCCGCGCCCGGGCGATCTTGTGCTGCAGCTCCACCACGTGCACCGGCAGCCGCACCGCTCGCCCCTTGTCGGAGAGCGCCCGCCCGATGGCGTGCCGGATCCACCAGCTCCCGTAGGTGGAGAAGCGGAAGCCCTTGCGGGGATCGAAGCGATCCACCGCGGTCATCAGGCCGAGGTTGCCCTCCTGGATCAGGTCGGCCAGCGGCAGCCGCCCGTTGCGGCGGTAGCGATGCGCCATGGTGACCACCAGCCGCAGGTTGGCCCGCACCATCTCCTGGCGAGCCACCTGCAGCGCCATGCGAGCGCTCCGCACCGCGTGGAGGTAGCGACGGAAGATCGTGCTGCCCCGCGCCGGGCTGCGCACCTGCAGGCTGGCCTCGCGGGCGTTGCCCGCGTCGATGCACTCGAGGTCCGCGAAGATCCGATCGGCGATCTCCACCGAGGGATCGAGGTCGGCCATCTCCTCCGCGAACGCGACCCGCACCGCCTCGGCCCGGGCCCGCTGGTCCTGGCGCGGGCGCCCCTTGAGCACCTCGGACGCCTCGACCATGCGAGCGAGCGTCACCGACTCGCGTCCGCGCTCGCGCAGCTCGCCGCTCACCAGCTCGAGCATCGCGTCGAGAAAGGGCGGATAGCCCAGCAGCCTCTCCCAGTAGTCGCCCCGCAGCCGGAGGATCCGCTCCGCCACCTCGCGCTCCTGATCGGCGTCCATCAGGGACTCCCGATCGAGGTCGGCGAAGTACGGCTCGATCTCGGAATCGAAGCCCTCGCCCGCCACTCCCCGGTCGCCCCGCCCCCGGAGCATGCCCTTGGTCTCGATCCTCGCCATCGCCATCGCCATGCCGACCCCCTGGTTCCCTCGATCCAAGGTCTACCAGCGTGTTCATGGTATGTCAAAAGTTTTGTACATGTATGCAAACGGTCTACAATACGATTTCGGCGGCGTTTGTGGGCTCTCCTTGGTCGAATGGGACACAAGGAGCCCTCGGCTGTACAACTTTCGTCGTAGCCGGGGATCTCGCCGGAGGCAAGGAGCTCAGAGCGCCAGGCGGGTCTGCACGGTCTGATCGGCGCCGTAGCGCTCGAGGTAGGCGCGCAGCCGCAGCTTGCGCCGGGTGCTCTCCGAGGTCATGGTGCGCAGGGTGCCGAAGATCGGTCGCTCGGGACCCCAGGCCCGATCGTAGCGGCCCAGCACCCAGGTGATCCCGCTCGTCGAGTTGGGGTCGCGCCCGTCCACCGCCCAGCGATCGTTGAGCACGAGCATCCGCTCGAGAGCCTCGGCCCCGCTGGCCGACCACTCGTAGATCTTCTTGCCCCACAGCATCCGCAGGTAGTTGTGGATCCGGCCCTCCACCAGGAGCTGGCGCTGCGCGGCGTTCCACAGGGGGTCGGGGCTGCGGGCGGCCTGGAGCGCATCGAGGTCCACCAGGTACGGCCGGGGGTCCCGCTCGTGCTTGGCCATGGTGGCGCGGGCCCAGGCGGGCAGGCTCTCGAAGCGCTCGGGGTGGGGCTGGTGGGCGCAGGCGTTGAGGCCGATCTCGCGCCAGGTCACCAGCTCGTCGAGGAAGGCCTCGGCCGCGGGCTCCATGCCCCAGTAGCCCTCGCGGGCGCCTCCCTGGGGCGGTCCGAGGCTGGCCGGGGTCCAGCCCTCGCGCTGGGCCAGGCCGTGCAGGATGCCGTGCACCGAGACCTGGCCGAAGTGCAGGTAGGGGGACAGCCCGCTGCCCGCGTCCTCGTCGGGGTGGTTGCGGGCGGTGGCGTAGCGATCGAGGCCCTCGTCGAGGAACGCCGAGAGCCGCCGCAGGCCCGCCCCCTCGCCTCCGCGCAGGGGCACCACCGCGGGCGCGTGATCGATGGGCAGCGTGGCCAGCAGCGGGCCGGGGTCGCGCAGCTGCGAGGCGCGGGCCATGGGCCAGCGCTCGAGCACCGCGCGGGGGACCTTGGCCGCGCCCAGCTCGTAGCCCGCGAGGGGATCGGGGGCCGGCACCCGCTCGAGGTGCTCGGGCAGGGTCTTCTGCAGGAACGCCCGAAACGAGTGGGCCCGCGTGAACACGCGGTCGGTGGCGGCCAGCGGCAGCAGGCCGTTGCCGTCGATCGCCTCGAGGCGGCAGCCCAGCCGCCGACCCGCCGCCGCGATCATGCGGGGCAGGAAGAACATCGGCGAGTCATCGGTGACCACCAGCGCCGCCCGCTCGGCGAGGGCCGCCAGCAGCCCCTGCCCCGCGCCCGGCTCGGGCTCCACGTAGGGCAGGTAGCGCACCCCCAGCGCGCCCAGGCGCGCGGCCTGATCGTGCATGCCCTGGATCACGAAGGCATGGTGTCGATCGGCGGCCCAGCGGTAGCCGGCCCGCAGCGGCTCGAGCACCAGCAGCGGCAGCCGCAGGGCCTGGGCCCACTCGCGCGCCCGCTGCAGCGCGAACGAGGCGCGGGTGCGGCGGGCCGCGATCATCCAGTAGAGCACGTACGAGGCCGAGGCCCGCGGCGGGCGATCGTCGACCAGGCGCACCCGCATCGCGGGAACCGAGCTGCGAAGCGAAGAGACGGTCACGGAGACGAGCCTGCTAGGCGATGGCCTCGAGGTAGAGCGGCTCCACCCGGTTCACGGCCCGCCGCTCGACGGCCCGGGCGGGGACCATGCCCGAGCACAGCCCCAGGATCCACGCCTCGAAGCGCTCGCGCCCGGGGCACGCCGGGATCGCGCGGGAGATCTCGACCAGCAGTTCCTCGAGGCGGACGTAGGCGCCGTGCATGCCCAGCGAGCGCGTGGCGCTGGGCCGATCGAGCACGGCATCCTGGCCCACGGGCTTGCCCAGGGTGGCCAGATCGCCGATGACGTCGGAGATGTCGTCGGCCACCTGGTAGGCCTCGCCGAAGCAGCGACCGAGCCCCGCCCAGTCCTCCGGGTCACCCCCGCCGGCGATCGCCCCGGCCCGCACCGCGGCCTCGAACAGGGCCCCGGTCTTGGCGCGGTGGTACGCCCGCAGCTCGAGGCTGGGCTCGCTCTCCCACGCCTGCCCGGCCACGATCCCTCCCGCGGCCCCCACCCCGGCTCCCACCGCGGCGACCAGCGGGCTCAGGCAGCGCGGCTCGCCGTGGCAGCCGGCGGCCAGGGCCTGGAACGCGGCGACGATGAGGCCGTCGCCGGCCAGGATTGCGAGCTGGGGGCCGTGCGCCACGTGGATCGCGGGCCGACCTCGCCGCAGCGGGGCATCATCGAACTGAGGGAGATCGTCGTGCACCAGCGAGGCACAGTGCAGCAGCTCGACCGCGGCCGCGGCGGCCTCGGCCACCTCCACGCGGGGCCCCTCGCTGCACCCGCAGGCCTCGGCCACGGCGAGCACCAGCCGGGGTCGCACCCGGGCGCCCCCCGGGAACACGGCATCGTGCAGAGCCTCGGCCAGGCGCGGCGGGGTGTCGGCCCCGATTCCGTGCGCCAAGGCCCGCTCCAGGGCCCGTTCTACGCGGTTGTTGGCGGACACGGCGGGAGTCTGGGCCAGCGTCCAATGTCTGTCAATATTTTCCGATTCAATGTCCAAACAATGGACAAACTTCGGGCCCTCGCCTAGCATGAGCGTCGAGATGTCGGCGCAGTGGGACGTGGTGGTGGTGGGAGCGGGCATCGGAGGCCTGTCCGCCGCGATCGAGCTCGCCGCCCGCGGACACGCGGTGGTGGTGATCGAGCGCGGCTCGGCGGTGGGCGGCAAGATGCGCACGGTGGAGGTGGAGGGGCGGGCGATCGACAGCGGCCCCACCGTGCTCACCATGCGCGACGTGTTCGACGGCCTGTTCGAGCGGGCGGGCGGGCGCTTCGACGAGGAGGTGGAGCTGCGCCCGCTGGAGGTGCTGGCCCGTCACGCGTGGCCCGACGGCTCTCGCCTCGATCTCTTCGCCGATCTCGAGCGCAGCGCGGCGGCCATCGCCGAGCTGGCGGGCCCGCGCGAGGCCGAGGGCTTCCGGCGCCTGCACGCCCACGCTCGGCGGATCCACGAGACGGTGGAGGGCCCGTTCATCCGCGGCGACGCGGCGGGCTTGCTGGGCATGATGCGTCGGCTGGACCTGGGGCAGCTTCGCCGCATGGCCACGGTGGACTTCCACCGCAGCATGTGGCGAGCCCTGCGGGGCTTCTTCCGCGACCCTCGCCTGCAGCAGCTGTTCGGGCGCTACGCCACCTACTATGGCTCCTCCCCCTTCCGTGCGCCGGCCACCCTCAACCTCATCGCCCACGTGGAGCAGCAGGGGGTGTGGGCGGTGCGGGGCGGCATGCAGGCCCTCGCCGAGGCGCTCGCCGAGCGGCTGCGACGGCTCGGCGGACGGATCGTGCTCGACACGGCGGTGGAGGAGATCGTGGTGGAGGGAGGGCGCGTCGCGGGAGCACGCCTCGCCTCCGGCCCCACCCTGCGGGCGCGGGCCGTGGTGCTCAACGCGGCCCCCGAGGCGGTGGCCAGCGGTCGCCTCGGCTCGTCGATCGCGGGGGCGGTCGACGTGGCCCGGGCCCCCCGCTCGCTGTCGGCCATCACCTGGTCGATGGTGGGGCAGGTGCCCGACTTCCCGCTCGCCTACCACAACGTGCTGTTCTCCTCCGACTACCACCGCGAGTTCGAGCAGCTCGAGGCGGGGCAGGTGCCCCACGAGCCCACCGTGTACCTGTGCGCCCAGGACCGCGATCCCACCGCGCTCGACCCGGGCGTGGATCCGGCCCCCCAGCGCCTGTTCTGCCTCGTCAACGCGCCCGCGCGCGGGGACGACGATGCCTTCGACCCGGAGATCGAGTCATGCCGACGACGGTGCCGCGAGCAGCTAGCCCGCTGCGGGCTCACCCTACGGGCGCGGCCGAGCCAGATCGTCTCGACCACGCCCCACGACTTCGCCCGGATGTTCCCCGGCACGGGGGGCGCCCTGTACGGGCCGGCGACCCACGGGATGACCGGCTCCTTCGCCCGACCGGGAGCACGGACGAGGATCGCGGGCCTGACGATGGTGGGCGGGGGAATCCACCCGGGCGCGGGGATCCCCATGGTGGCCCTGGGTGGTCGATTGGTCGCGCGCACGGTCCACGAGGACCTCGCTTCGATGCCCCGGTCCCGCCCGGTGGCTACCTGTGGTGGTACCTCGACGGCATCAGCGACGATGGCCGGCAGGCCGTGACGCTCATCGCCTTCGTGGGCTCGGTGTTCTCGCCCACCTACTTCCGCGCGCGGGCCCGCGAGGCCGCGCCGCCGCAGGCCGAGCGCTTCTGTGCGCTCAACCTGGTGCTGTACCGCGACGGTCGCCGGCACTGGGCGCTCACCGAGCACCCGCGCGACCGGGTCCAGCGCGAGGCCGACGTGCTCGCGCTGGGCGGCAGCACCCTCGCCTGGGAGGACGACGCGCTGGTGGCCCGGGTGGACGAGCGGAGCGCGGGGCTGGGGCTGCCGCTGCGCGGCACGATCCGCCTGCGCCCCCGCGGCCGCTGGACGAGCCCGCTGGCCCTCGATCCGGCGGGGCGACACCACTGGTGGGCGGTGGCTCCCCTGGCCGCGATCGAGGTGGAGATGGAGCGGCCGGGCCTGCGCTTCTCGGGCTCGGGCTACCACGACACCAACTTCGGCGCCGAGCCGCTCGAGCACGGCTTCCACCGCTGGAGCTGGTCGCGGGCCGAGCTGCGCCGGGGCACCGCGGTGCTCTACGACGCCCAGCCCCGCGACGGAGCGCCGAGCGAGCACGGCCTGCTGTTCCGCCCCGACGGCGAGGTGCTGCCCCTGGCCGCGCCGGCCCGCCACGCGCTGGCACGGACCGGCTGGGGCCTGCCCCGTGCGACCCGCAGCGACGACGGGCCCTCGCCCGTGCTGCGACGCACCCTCGAGGACACGCCGTTCTACTCGCGCTCGCTGGTGGAGACCACCCTCGACGGGCAGCGGGTCGCGGCCATGCACGAGTCGCTGTGCCTCGATCGCTTCGCGCGGCCGTGGGTGCAGCGGCTGCTGCCGTTTCGGATCCGCCGGGGGTGGCGAGCATGAGCGACGGGCTGCACTGGGTGCTCGCGGGGCTGTTGTGGGCCTGGACCGCGGCCGTGGTGGGCACCAGCGGCGTCGCGATGCTACGGGCGCTCCGACGGCGCGCGAGGCCACACGCCCGCCCTGCGCCGGCGCCCCGGCCCTCGGTGGTGGTGGTGCGCCCCTGCGCGGGGCTCGAGCCGCACCTGGGTCGCACGCTGCGCTCCACGGGCTCGCTGCGCTACGACGGACCGCTGCGGGTGGTGCTCACCACCACCGCCGCCAACGATCCGGCCCAGCCCCTGCTGCACCGCGTGGCGGCCGAGCTGCGCCACGCGGGCATGGACGCGCAGGCCCGGGTGATCCCCGCGTGCGGCACCAACCTCAAGGCCAGCCAGCTCTCGGGCGTGGTCGACCTCGGCCACGACGAGATCGCCGTGGTGGTCGACAGCGACGTGGACCTGCACGCGCTCGATCTCGAGGCCCTGATCGCCCCGCTGTGCGACCGCCACGATCGCGTGGCCGCGGTGTGGTGCGCCCCGGTGGAGCGCGAGCCGGCCGGCGCGGGCGATCGTCTGTCGTCGGCGGTGCTCGGCGGCTCGCTGCACGCGTTTCCGCTGCTGGGCGCGCTCGACCCCGGCGGGCTGGTGGGCAAGACCTTCGCCGTGCGCTGCGATGCGCTGCGCGAGACCGGCGGCTTCGCGGGGCTGGTGCAGCACCTGGGCGAGGACATGGAGCTCGCCCGCCGCCTGGCCGAGCGCGGCTGGACCACCCACATGAGCCCGCGGGTGGTGGGCTCGCTCGCCTCGGGCCGCAGCGTGGGCAGCGTGCTCGATCGCTACGTGCGATGGCTGATGGTGATCCGGGCGCAGCGACCCGCGCTGCTGCTGTCGTACCCGCTGCTGCTCGCGGCCACGCCGGGCCTCGTGCTCGCGGCGGTGCTGGGCGAGCGCGTCGGGCTGCCGGGGGCCGCCTTCGCGGGGCTGCTCGTCGGGCTCGCGCGCGTGGCCGTGGCCTTCGCCGCCCGCCGGCTCGCCGGGCGACCGCTGGTGGCCGGCGGCGCCTTGACCGACGCGCTGCTCGCCGACCTGGTGCTACTGCTGGCCTTCGTCCGCGCCGCGGTCGGTCCGGCCCGCGTGCGCTGGCGCGAGCGATCGCTGCGGCTGGGCGCCCGCGGCCTGCTCGAGCCCGGCTGAGCCGCCGCCCTCCAGCCCCGGCACGAAGGGTCGGGTGAGCGCGACGAGCATGCGCTCGGCCACGCGGCCCAGGCTCCCGCCCGCGCGCAGCGTCTCGCGCTCGAAGGCCGGGTCGCCGCCCGGATCGCCGAGGTGCCGATCGATCCGCTCGAGCTCGGCGAGCACGGCCGCGGCCTGGGCATCGCGGGCCCGCGCCGCCGAGCCCTCGGCGGGCAGCGGCGCGCCGATGCTCACCAGCAGCTCGGGCGCCTCTCGAGCGCCGAACGCATACGCCAGCGCCACCGGCAGCACCGTGGCCGCGGGCGCGCGCTCGGCCACGCGGGCCGCCCCCGGGTGGAAGACCAGCGGCCGCTCGTGCAGCGGTCGCTCCTCCCCTTGCGGGAAGATCCACACCAGCCGCCCCGGCCGATCGAGCAGCGAGACCGCATGGCGGACGGCCCGGGCCCCGTCGCGTCGCGACCCACGATCCACCCCGAAGGCACCCACCAGCGCGAAGAAGGGCCGCCGTCGCAGGTTGGCCGCCTCCATCAGCGCATGGGCGTCGCTGGGCACGATGCGGGTGCTCAGCACCAGCGCCACGATCGGATCCCACCAGCTACTATGGTTGGAGACCACCAGCACCGGCCCGCGACGCAGCGCCTGCTGCAGGTGCTCGCGGCCGGCCAGGTGCAGCGTGCCGAAGGTGGCGCGCAGCCGGGCGTGGGCCTGGGCCCCGAACCAGCGGGTGAACCAGCGGCGCTTGGCCGCCGGGATCACGGGGTCGCCCCGACCAGCGCCAGCGACGGCCGCAGCGGCCTCGCGTGGCCACGCACGGCGTCCACCAGGAACGCCACCTCGGGCAGCGGCGGCTCGCTCCAGGCCGACGCGTCGCGCCGAGCCTGACCCAGCCAGGCCCGCGCCAGCAGCCACAGCTTGCGGGCCGTGGAGGTCTGCGCCCGACCGGTCACCGAGTCGTGGCCGCGCCTCGCGATCACCCGACCGATGTCGGCGTAGATGAGCGACGCCGCCCGAATGGCAGGCCGACAGTCGCGGGGCAGCGCCGGGATGCCGGCCTGGGCCCGCTCGTAGAGCAGCTCGGCCTCCGCCAGCAGGCGCGCCACGGCTCGCCGCAGCCCCGGGCTCGGGGTGGGATCGCGGACGAAGGCCTCGGGATCGATCCCCTCCTCGCGCAGCCACTGCCCCGGCAGGTACAGCCGACCCAGGCGCGCGTCCTCCCCCACGTCGCGCGCGATGTTGGTGAGCTGCATCGCCGCCCCCAGGTCGCAGGCCCGCGCGAGGGTCTCGGGCTCTCGCGCTCCCATGATGAGGGTCATGATCACTCCCACCACGGAGGCGACCCGCGCGGCGTAGGCCAGGGTCTGCTCGAGCTGCTCGTAGCGGCACTCCTCGAGGTCCCAGGCGAAGCCCTCGAGCAGGGTGTCGACGAGCTGACGAGGGATCTGGGCCCCCTCGACCACGCGGCAGAAGGCCCGGTCCACGGGCTCGGGGCGGGGCCGCCCCGCGTAGATCGCATCGACCCGATCCCGCAGATCGACGAAGGCCGCCGTCGGGTCCTCGCTCAGGTCGATCGCATCGTCGGCCACCCGACAGAAGGCATAGAAGGCGGTCACCGGCGCGCGCACGCGGGCGGGCAGCAGCCGCGCCGCGGCGGAGAAGCTGCGGCTGCCCACCCGCAGCAGCTCCTCGCAGCGGCGCTGGTCGGCCTCCTCGATCGCGAGGGTCGAGCGCACGAGCAGGGCGGCGTCATGCGGCATGGCCGGCTCGCTCCTCTCGGACCAGGCTGGCCGCCTCGGGGACCACCCGCTCGAGCACCTTGGCCGAGGACAGCACCCCCGGCACCCCCGCGCCCGGGTGCGTGCCCGCGCCCACCAGGTAGAGGCGATCGATCTCCTCGCTGCGGTTGTGCGGGCGGAAGTAGGCGCTCTGCAGCAGCACCGGCTCCATCCCGAAGGCCGCGCCCTTGACCGAGAGCAGCTCGTCGCGGAAGCCCAGCGGGTCGAGCACGTGGGAGCTCACCACGTGCTCGGCCAGCCCCGGCAGCACGGTGCGGCCCAGGAACGCCTCGATCTTGCGGCGGTAGTGCTCGCGCTGCTGCTCCCAGTCCACCTCGGCGTCGAGGTGGGGCACCGGCGAGAGCACGTAGAAGGTGTCGTGCCCCGGCGTGGGGGCCAGCGAGGGATCGGTGGCGGTGGGCCGGTGCAGGTAGAGGCTGAAGTCGTCCGCGAGCACCTTGCGCTCGAAGATGTCGTCGAGCAGGCCCTTGTAGCGCGGCCCGAGCAGGATGCTGTGGTGGGCCACGTCGTCGTACTTGCGATCGGTGCCGAAGTACCAGACGAACAGGCTCATGGAGTAGCGGGCCCGATCGACCTTGGCGTCGGTCCAGCGCTTGCGGTGCTCGGGCGGCAGCAGGTGCTTGTAGGTGAAGGCCGAGTCGGCGTTGGACACCACGACGTCGGCCGGCAGGAAGGTGCCGTCGGCCAGGGTGACCCCGGTGGCGCGCCCCTGCTCCACCTCGATGCGGGAGACCTCGGTGCTCAGGCGGACGGTGTTGCCCTGCCCCTCGATGAGCCGCACCAGCCCCTTCACCAGCTCACCGGTGCCCCCCATGGGGAACCACACCCCCCACTTTCGCTCGAGCCAGCAGATGAGCGCGTAGATCGAGGTGGTCTGGAACGGGTTGCCGCCCACCAGCAGCGGGTGGAAGCTGAGCACCTGTCGCAGGCGCTCGTCCTGGATGTGCTTGGACACCAGGCCCCACACGGTGCGGTAGCTCTGCAGCCGCACCATGTCGGGGACGATCCGCGCCATGTCGAGCCAGGTCGAGAACGGCTCGTAGGACAGGCGCTCGAAGCCCACCTCGAAGATCCGGCGGCTCGTGTCCATCAGCCGCTGGTAGCCGTCGAGATCTCCCGGCGCGAGGCGTGAGATCTGTTCCGTCATCGCCTCGGCGTCGCCCGTGTAGTCGAACACCTGGCCGTCGTGGAAGCGGATCCGATAGAACGGAGAGACCGGGCGCAGGTCGACGTCGTCAGCGAGGCGGCGGCCGCACAGCTCCCACAGCTCCTCGAAGAGGAAGGGAGCGGTGATGACCGTCGGGCCTCCGTCGAAGGTGAAGCCGTCCTGGCGATACACGTAGGCACGCCCTCCAGGCTGGTCGCGGCGCTCCAGCACGGTCACGCGGTATCCCCGCGCGCCTAGGCGCACCGCCGCCGCGAGACCCCCGAATCCGCTGCCGATGATGATTGCGTGCGGTCGGCCTCCAGCGTGGTAGGCGCGAGGTGACGAGACGTCCAGCCGAGGCTCTGGGAGGTCTTCTAATCTTTGCACAAGGAACTTATAGCGTTGTTCAAACATTTGACAACAGAAAAAACGGGTGCACAATCCTCGTGCAACCGGACGACCATCGACCCCACGACGAGAGCAACCGTGGCCGACGACAAGGGCAAGTACCGCATCAATGCGGTCGCCGAGATGACGGGGATTCCCGCCGCCACCCTGCGCGCGTGGGAGCGTCGCTACGGCGTCCCCGAGCCGCGGCGAACCGAGTCCTCGTACCGGGTCTACAGCGACGCCGACGTCGAGCTCATCCGTAGGGTCCGCGAGCTGTGCGACCAGGGCATGGCGCCCTCGGAGGCGGCCAAGCTGGTGCTGGCCGACCTCGAGCAGCGCACCACCACCCCGGCCAACAGCGGCGATCCGTTCAAGGCCGCCGCCGATGCGATCGTCCGCGCGGTGGATGCCTTCGATCCGCAGCAGGTGGAGGGCGCGGTGCGGCACGCGATGGCGCTGGGCACCGCGACTGCCGTGTTCGATCGGGTGCTGCGTCCCGCGATGGCCGAGGTGGGCCAGCGCTGGCACGACGGCGTGTTCAGCATCGGTCAGGAGCACATGGCCACCCAGATCGTGGAGTCGGCCGCGTCGTCCATGCTCAGGCTGGTGCAGCACGACGACGCCGAGCGCACCGTGGTGGTCGCCTGCTTCGCCGACGACACCCACTCGCTGCCGCTGTACGGCTTCTCGCTGCACATGGCGGTGTGGGGCCACCGCGTGGTCCGCCTGGGCACCCGCACCCCGCCCCACGCCATCCGGCAGGCGGTGGAGGAGATCGACCCCGAGCTCGTGGGTCTGTCGGTCACCGTCACCCCGCCTCCGCACCGCGCCCGCGAGCTGGTCGAGGAGTATGCCTCGGCCTGCGGCGAGACCCCGTGGGTGGTGGGCGGGGCCGCGGCCCCCGAGCTCGCCGAGCTCATCGAGCAGCAGGGCGGCGTGGTCGTCGAGGGCTACGACCCTCGGACGATCCGCCGCACCGTGGAGTCGCTCGCGTCCAAGCACCGCAAGCGCAAGCGCACCAAGTAGATCGAACCTCACCGGGCTCCCACGGGGCCCGCGATGGAGCCCGCCATGGTCTGGATCTCCCAGCTTGCGGGCGCGTACGCCCTCGCCTTGCTCGGCGGCGCCGCGCCCTTGCCTTCCCTCGACTCGGCCGCCGCCGAGCTGCCCACGACGTGGGCCGGTCACCAGGTGACCTTCGGCCGGCGCGAGATCCCCTTCAAGGGCGAGGTGGAGACGCGCATGGACAGCTTCGTGCTCGCCCGCCTGCGCCGCCTGGACGGCGGGGTGCTCGAGCTGACGCAGACCGCCTGCCACGTGCGCTTCTCCAAGGTGGCCGGGGTCATGGTGCACATGGACGCCGAGGCCCTGCCCCGCACCCGCATGCTGCTGGCCCCCGACGACGAGGGCGAGCTGCGCGGGCGCTCGCTGGTGGCGTGGGCCGACGAGGACGTGGACGACGACGGACACCCGGGCATGACCGTGCATGTGCGAGCGCCCGTGTGCAGCGGCGACCTCTACGTCACCAACCGCTCCACGACCAAGGCCAGCGCCACGCTGAGCGGCACCGAGCTGCGCGGGCGAGCGCGGGTGCAGGTACGCCAGGAGATCCTGGGGGCCGAGGGCGCGTGCCTGGGCGCGGTGGCCAAGACCACCGACGAGCAGGTCACGGGACCCTTTGCCTACGTTCCCGTGCCGGAGGGCACCACCTGTGAGACACTGTTCAACCAGGGGTGGCCGGTGACTGCGAGCGAGGCCAGCCCCCCAGGCCCGCCATGAGCCCGACGCCCTGGCCCGACGGCACCGAGCCGCGGAAGCACTCCCTCGAGGAATCGTACGCCTGGTGCGAGGCCGTGGTCGCCGACCATCCCGAGCACTACCCCGTGGCCTCGCCGCGCATGGCCGAGCCGCTGCGCCGCCATGCCTCGGCCGTGTACGCGTTCTCGCGGGTGGCCAACGACTTCGCCGACCACCCCGACTACGCCGATCGTCGGGGCGAGTGCCTCGACGCCTGGCAGGAATTGCTCGAGCGGGCCTACCACGGCGAGTCGGCGCACCCCGCCTTCGTGGCGCTCTCGGCCACGGTGCGCGAGTTCAACATCCCGATCACCCCGTTCCAGGATCTGCTGGCGGGGTTTCGCATGGATCTCAGCAAGCACCACTACTCCACCTGGGGCGAGCTGCTCAACTACTGCTCGCTGTCGGCGGTGCCGGTGGGGCGGCTGATGCTGCTGCTCGGCGGCGAGCAGCGACCCGAGCTGCATGCGCTGGCCGATCCGCTGTCGATCGGCATGCGCCTCACCGACATCCTCATCGACGTGGGCACCGACGCGCGGCAGGGGCGGGTGTACCTGCCGGTGGAGGATCTGCTGCTGTTCGGGGTGGCCGAGGAGGACCTCGCCGGCGATCGCCACAGCGAGGAGCTCGAGGAGCTGGTGGCCTTCCAGGTGGCGCGGGCGCGGATGTGGTTTCGTCGGGCGCGACCGCTGGTGCGCAAGGTGGGGCCGCAGCTCGCCGACGAGGTGGAGGGGATCTGGCGCAGCGGCATGCGGACCCTGGCCGAGATCGAGGCCGCGGAGATCGACGTGCTGGCCTCGCGGTCGCCGGCCTGAGCCGGTGTAGACTCCTCGGCCGATGCTCGGGCTGGCCGCGGCTGCCGTGATCGCGGCGATGGGAGCGACGCCCGTGGCCGGGGGGGAGCCGCCCGCGGCCTCGGCCCCCGCCCAGCCGAGGCCCACGGTGGTGCTGGAGTGGGAGGCGCCCGCGGGCTGCCCCGAACGCGCGCAGGTGCAGGGGTGGCTCGACCGGGCGCTGGCCGACAGCGCGGCCGACCCCGCGGGCATGCGGGCGCGGGCCATGGTTCGGGCGGCCGACGATGGCTCGGGGCTGGTGCTCGAGCTGGTGCTCGAGCGACCGGGTGCTCCCGTGGGTCGACGAACGATGCAGGCCGGGGACTGCCACGAGCTGGCGAAGGCCGCGGTGCTCATCGTGGCGCTGGCCGAGGATCCCGAGGCCGAGGTCGACGAGCCCATCGAGCCCACGGTACCCGAGCAGCCCGAGCCGCCCGAGCCCGTCGAGCCCGAGCCGCCCGAGCCGTCCGAGCCCACAGTGCCCGAGCAGCCCGAGCCCGCGCTCGCCGAGAGCCCCACGCCCACCGACACTGCGCCCGAGCCCGCGCCCTCACCCGAGCGCCGCCCGCAGATCGAGGCAGGCCTGCGCGCCCAGGCGGCCGCCGGCATCTCGGTGCTTCCCTCGACCACCGCCGTGGTCTCGCTCGTGGGCGCGCTGTGGGGCCCGCACTGGCGCGCCGAGCTCGGCGCGAGCTACTGGACGCCGGTGACCTCTCGCCCCGACGGCATCTCGGGCGGCCGCATCGAGCAGTGGACCCTCGACGCGCGGGGCTGCGGCCTGCTCCGCCCGGGACCGCTCGAGCTCCCGCTGTGCGCCGGGCTCGACGTGGGCGCGGTCCACGGGCGCGGCCGAGGCGTGACCGAGCCCCGTCGCGTGGCCTCCCTGCGCCTCGCGGCGGCGGCCGGGCCCGCGCTGCTGTGGCGACCCACCCGGCTCCACCGACGACTCGGCCTGTGGCTCGGCGCCGATCTGCTCGTGGCGCTGGTCCGAGCCCGCTTTCGCGCCACTCCCGCGGCGCCGGGGCTCGTCTACCACACGCCCCCGGTGGGCGCGCGGGTGGGCGCGGGCATCGAGCTACGATTTCGTTGACGGATGAGGTGAGCGGCGGACTCCAACGGGGGGTGAGCGTGCGTGTGCCGGAAGTGGGCTCCGGAAGCCGTGCGCGATCGTCGAGCCATGAGACCCCGCCCCAGACGCTGCAAGAGGTCTACGCCCGGTACTCCGGGTTCGTGTGGCGCACCGTCCGGCGCATGGGGATTCCCGAGGCCGCCGTCGAGGACGTGATGCACGAGGTGTTCTTGGTGGTCCATCGCCGGCTGGGCGAGTTCGACGGGCGCGTGGCGATGACCACGTGGCTGTACCAGCAGACCCGCGGAGTGGTGAGCAACCATCGCCGCCGCCACCGTCGCGAGCAGCGACGCCTCGCGCTGGTCGATCCCAAGCCCGCGCCCGCGCCCGATCCCGAGGCCGAGACCCGCCGGGGCCAGGCCGCCGACTTCGTGCGCGCCTTCCTCGAGGAGCTCGACGAGGACAAGCGCGAGGTGTTCGTGCTCGCGGAGCTCGAGGGCCTGCCCGTGCCCGAGGTCGCCCAGGTGACCGGGCTCAAGCTCAACACCGCCTACTCCCGCCTCCGGCTGGCCCGCGAGCGCTTCCAGCGGGCCGTCCACCGCCTGCGCGCCGCCGATGCCCGCCCCTCGTCCCGGAGCCGTTCCGCATGAGCGACGACGCCCTCCCCGAGCTCGACGACGACGCCCAGGATCTGCTCGCCGCCTTCCGGGCGCACGAGCGGCTCCCCGCCGCGGTGCACGAGCGCGTGTGGGAGCGGGTCGAGGCCGACGTGGAGCACGAGCGTCGGGCTCGGTGGCTCCGCCGGGGCGCCGTGGTGGGCATGCTCGCCGCGGCCGCGGTGGCCTTGGTGTGGGTGGGCCGAGCCGCCCTGCCCTCGGCCGAGCCCCGCGAGCCCGCCAGCCAGGCCGGATACGAGCGCAGCGGCAGCGAGGCTCCCCGCGCGATCGAGGCGCGAGGCGAGCCCCGCTCCGAGGGCCCGCGAGCGGCTCGGGTGGAGACGCCAGGAGCGAGCGCCCCCGAGGGCACGCTCGACGGCCACGAGCCCGCGACCCGCGAGCCCACGATCGACGACGGCCCCGCGGTGCTCACCCCCGAGAGCCCGGCGCCGCGTGTGCCCTCGCGCCGCGCCAAGACCGAGACGACCAGCGAGGCCCCCCGCGAGCCCGCCGTGGACCCGGGGGACGACCTCGCCGAGGAAAATCGCCTGCTCGGCCGGGCCCGCCGCGCGCTGATCGACGAGCAGCCCGCGCGAGCGCTCGCGCAGCTCGACGAGCACGAGCAGCGCTTCCCCCGAGGCGTGCTCACCGAGGAGCGCCAGGCCCTGCGGGCGATCGCGCTGTGCGAGGTCGGTCGCGAGGTGGAGGGCACGGCCGCCGCGCGGCTGTTCCTGCGTGAGCACCCCCAGGCTGCGCTCTCGCATCGAGTCCGCGGCGCTTGCCTCGAGTAGCCCGCACCGCGCCGCGACCACGCCGAGGATCGCCGCCGCGGCTCGTCGCAATGATCTTTCGTGACGGGTGGGTGGGTCTGCGGACTATGACCCCTCGACCCCACCGACCCGGGGCACCCTAGACATGAAGACCTCGATTACTCCTGATCTCCGCAACACCCTCTCCCTCGGCCTGGCCGGCTTGCTCGCGGGCCTCTGCGCCTCCGCCTGCGATCTGCCCGACAAGGACCTCGGCGCCGATCCGATGAGCACCACGGGCGACTCGGGCACCGCCGGCGACGACGGCCCGTGTGTCGACGGTGACACCAAGATGGAGGATTGCAACACCTGTACCTGCGAGGGCGGAAGCTGGTCCTGCACCGAGATCGCCTGCGGGGACGAGAGCGGCGGCAATGCCTGCGACCCCAACGACCTGCCCGACTGCGGCGACTGCTCGTGCGAGGACGGCCTGTGGGTCTGCACCGCGATCGGCTGCGATCCCACCGGAGGCAGCGACACCGGCGTGGGCGAGTGCGATCCCGACGAAGAGCCCGACGACGGCTGCAACGGCTGCCTGTGCCAGGACGGCACGTGGACCTGCACCGCCAACGTCTGCCCCGACAGCCCGCCGGTGGGGATCTGCGACGGCACCGAGGTAGTGGATCCCTTCACCATCCTCGACGCCGCCGTCATGGACCACGAGCTGCTGCTCACCGTGCAGTACAGCGGGGGCTGCGCGACCCATGACTTCGGGACCTGCTGGGACGAGGCGTTCCTCGAGTCGGAGCCCGTCCAGGTCGGGCTGCTCATCAGCCACGAGGACAACGACGACCCCTGCGATGCGCTGCCCACCGAGATGTTGGCGTTCGATCTGTCCCCCGTGCGCAACGCGTGGATCGATGCCTACCAGCAGCTCAGTGGGACGATCACCCTCAACGTCGCGGGCTGGGGCTCGATCGACTACACCTTCTGATCGACGCTGCTCCGTCGCCGATGGCGGCCGAGCAACGCCCCGCAGGCGCGGATTCGGGATCGCGAGGCGCTCTCGAGCCCGCGCCCGGAGCAAAGGAGTTTGCCATCCCTCGCTTCGAATGACCTACTAGAGACCTTCATGGTCCTCCCCGCGTGCATCGTGCGGCATCTGCTGGCGAGGTACGATCCGCGAGCCGCGATCCTCGATCGGGAGGGCGAGGTGATCGAGGCCCCACGCGGGGCGCCGCCGATCGACGGGCGCTCGTTCGCCGGAGCGCTGGCCGAGCTCGACGGGGGCAGCCCCTCGGTGGTCGTGGGCTCGTCCCCCGACCGCGCCGAGCGCTGGCGCCTAGAGCCCATCCACGACGACGAGCGCGTGGTGGCGGTGCTGGTGGCTCCCGACGAGGACGAGCCGCCGCTGGCCGAGACCGAGCTGGTGTCCCTCGTCGCCGACGAGCTCGCCGACCTCTCCGAGACCGCCATCATCTTCATCTCCTTCGTCGACACCGAGCGCCGCTATCGCTTCGTCAACCGCAGCTACTCCAGGTGGTTCGACCCCGGCGACGGCCTGCCGCTCGTGGGTCGCCACGTGCGGGAGGTGCTGGGCGAGGAGGTCTACCGCGAGGTCGAGCCGATGATCGATCGCGTCCTGGCGGGGGAGACCGCCGAGATCGACCTCGACCGCGAGATCCACGACGTGGGGGTCAAGCACGTGCGGGTCCGCTACATCCCCTCCCGCGACGCGCGGGGGCAGGTCCGCGGCTTCTACGTGCTGGCCTTCGACAAGACCCCCCACACGCAGATCCAGCGCGCGCTGGCGGAGAGCGAGGCGAGGTTCCAGGAGATCGTGGAGCACCTCGACGAGGTGGTGTGGACCGTGGAGGGGGAGTTCCCAAACCTCAAGCAGCTCTACCTCAGCCCCTCGTTCGAGCGGGTGTTCGGGTGGCCGGTGGAGCTCACCTTCGCGACCCCCCGCGCGTGGCTCCAGACCGTCGTGGAGGAGGATCGCGAGCGGGTGGTGGACGGGCTGCAGGACTTCCACCGCGAGCTCGAGTTCCGGGTGCGCCGGCCGGACGGCACCCTCCGCTGGCTCAACGTCAAGCGCTACCCCGTGATGGACGAGGAGGGCCGGCTCCTGCGGCGGGTGGGCACGGCCACCGACATCACCGCTCGCAAGGAGATCGAGCTGGAGCTGCGGGCCAGCGAGGAGCGCTTCCGGCTGGCGCTCGAGAACGTCCCGGTCTTCGTGTCCAACCAGGACCGGGAGCTGCGCTACACCTGGACCAGCCGCGACGAGTCCGGGCTCGCCCAGGGGGTGCTGCTGGGCAAGCGCGACGCCGACCTGCTCGCGCGCCCGGACGACGTCGAGACCATCACCGCGCTCAAGCGGCGGGTGCTCGACACGGGGAAGGGCATCCACGAGGAGGTCGCGATCCACGTGGGGGGCAAGCGAATGATCCTCGACCTCATGATCGAGCCCCTGCGGGATGCCTCGGGAGAGATCGTCGGCATCACCTCGGCCTCCACCAACATCACGCAGAAGCACGCGGCCGCGGCCGCGCGCAGGGAGGAGCTCGAGCGCCTCGTGGCCGAGCGCACCGAGGCGGTGGTGAAGTCGGAGGCGAGGCTGCGGGCCGTGCTCGAGGCCGCCTCGGAGCTCATCATCTCCATCGACGAGGGCGGAACCATCGACTCCTGCAACCGGGCCATCGTGGAGCTGCTCGGGTACACCCCCGAGGAGGTGCTCGGGCGCAACGTCTCCATGCTGATGCCCGAGCCCCACCGCGGCCAGCACGACCGCTACCTGCAGCGCTACGACCTCACCGGCGTGATGCGGCTCATCGGTCGGCCCCGAGAGCTGAGCGCCCGGGCCAAGGACGGCACGGAGGTCCCGGTGCGCATCCAGATCGCCCAGACGATGGTGGACGGCCAGCGCATGTACGTGGGCGTGCTGCAGGATCGACGCCCCGAGGAGCGCGCCCAGGAGGCGCTGCGCTACCGCGCGGCCCTGGTCGACAACATGACCAACGCCGTGGTCTCCACCGACCTCGGGATGCGGATCGTCACCTGGGGCGGCGGCGCCGAGGCGATCTACGGCTGGGCGGCCGACGAGGTGGTGGGCCGCCGCGTCTCCGAGGTGCTGGCCTCGAAGCTGGAGGGCGAGCACGACGTCGCCCAGCAGCAGCTCTTCGAGGAGGGCTCGTGGCGCGGCGAGGCCACCCAGCGGCGCAAGGACGGCTCGTCGGTGGTCGTGTCCTCCCACGTCTCGCTGGTGCGGGACGCCAGCGGCCACCCCACGGGGGTCATCGCCGTCAACGCGGACATCACCGCCATCAAGGACCTGCAGGCCCAGTACGCCCACATGCAGAAGATGGAGGCGCTCGGGCGGCTGACCGCCGGCATCGCCCACGACTTCGGCAACCTGCTGATGGGCATCTCGGGCTGTGCCACCCTCGCCCTGTCCCAGGTCTCCGAGGAGAGCGCGGCCGCCCGCAGCCTGCGGGCCCTCATCGAGGCGACCAGGCGCGGGGCCGGCCTGTCGCGGCAGCTCATGACCTTCAGCCGCAAGAAGGGGGAGCTCCGCGACGAGGTGCTCAGCCTCGACGCGGTGGTCTTCACCACCCGCTCGCTGCTCGATCGCCTGATCGGCGACGACATCGAGCTGGTCACCGAGCTGGCCTGCTCCCGCGGGCACCTGCGCGCCGACGCGAGCCGGCTCGAGCAGATCCTGGTGAACCTCATCATCAACGCCGTCGACGCCATGCCCAAGGGGGGCACGATCACCATCGCCACCTCGGAGGTCGACGTGATGCCGCACGACGCCGAGCGCCGCGGCCTGCCCGTGAGCGGCCCCCACGTGCGCCTGCGGGTGACCGACACCGGCCAGGGCATGGACGACGCGACCATGGAGAGGCTGTTCGAGCCCTTCTTCACCACCAAGCCGGTGGGCGAGGGCACGGGCCTGGGCCTCTCCACCGTGTACGCCTTCACCAAGGAGATGGGGGGCGGGCTCGAGGTCCACAGCGTGGTCGGCCAGGGCACCTCGTTCTCGCTGTACTTCCCTCGCACCGAGCCGGACCTGGCCGAGCCCGATCCCCACCAGACCCTCCCCCGCGGGACCGAGGCCGTGCTGCTGGTGGAGGACGAGAGCCTGGTGCGGCTCACGGTGCGGCACTACCTCGAGTCGCTGGGCTACACCGTGCTCGAGGCCACCAGCCCCTACGACGCGCTCCGCATGTGCGGGAATGCCTCGGAGAGGATCGACCTGCTGCTCTCCGACGTGGTCATGCCCGAGATCGGCGGTCGCGAGTGCGCCCGTCGGGCCCGGGCCCTGCGTCCCGAGCTCCACGTGCTGTTCATGTCGGCCCACCCGGAGGAGCACCTGCTGGCGCGGGGCAGCCTGCGCCCCGGCGACGAGGTGCTGCACAAGCCCTTCAGCCGAGCCGAGCTGGCCGCCGCGATCCGCCGGACCCTCGAGGCTCCCACCACCAAGACGGCGGGCGAGCCCCCGCCCCACCGCGGCGGCCGGGTGCTCGTGGTCGACGATGCCGAGCTCACGCTGATCTCCACCAGCGACTTCCTGCGCGGGGCGGGCCACCACACCTTCATGGCCGCCACCGCGGCCGATGCCCTGGCGTGCGTCGACCGCGAGGACATCGAGCTGGTCCTCGCCGATCTCACGCTGCCCGACATGATCGGCACCGAGCTGGTCCGGGAGATCCGCAGCCGCCGGCCGACGACGGCGATCATCTACATGTCGGGCTTCTCGCGCGAGCACGCGGAGGTGGGGCCGGAGGAGATCTGGTTCCAGAAGCCGATCGAGCTCAACGCGCTGCTCGATGCCATCGACGCCCAGCTCCGCCGGCGCGAGGGCTGAGCGAGCGCCCGCCTACACGTCGGCGGCGTCGGCCCGGGGCTCGCGAGCCCGCAGGTCGTCGACGTAGGCCCCGATGCCGTGGGCTCGCAGCACCGCCTCCACCAGGGCCAGCGGGCTGCGCAGCGCGGCCTCGTCCGCGGGCAGCACCGCCGAGATCGAGCGGGCCACCCACAGCCGCACCGCCTCGTCGCGCAGCACCACCGCGAGCGCGGCGTGGCCGAGCCACCGGTAGCCGTGCAGCGCCGTCCCCCAGTAGCGGGCCTCGTGCTCGGGATGCTCGGGGGGCAGGGCGAGCGCCTCGGCGAGCGCCTCCTCGTCGCGCAGCAGCAGGGTGACCGTGGCCAGCGCGGTGGTGGTGCGCCGCACCAGATCTCGCTCGCTCCGCCACGCGGCGTGCTCCCGAGCCCTCGCCGACGCCCGTCGCCACAGCGCGTCGATCCAGGGGCGCAGCCCGGCGGGCTCGGGCGCCGGCGCGGCCCAGGCCCCGTCGAGCGCGTCGACCAGCCCTCGTGCCTCCACCTGCTCGGCCAGCGCCCACAGGGTGGCCGCGAGGTCGCGCGGCACCGGTCGCCGGGCGAGCGCGCTCAGCCAGCGCCGCGCCTCGGCCCGCGGCGCCCACCGTCCGTGCGCGAGCTCGACGACGTCGGGCAGCGGCTCCACCACCACCTGCGGCGGCAGCTCGCGGGCGCGGGTCCACGGCCCGGCCACCGGCTCCGCCGCGGCGGTCAGCGGCGCGAGCACGCAGGGGCACTCGGGCTTGAGCGACACCCGCAGCTCCACGCCGTCGTCCACGAAGGTCCGCGGGAACAGGCGACAGCCGAGCGGCTTGGCCTCGGCTCCGCCCACGCGGTGGATCTCGCACAGCCCGTCGTCGCGCAGCATGCCGCACGCGCCGTCGCGGGCGACGAGCGCGAGCAGGGGACCCGGGGTCGAGCCGCGCATGGGCGTGGTCCAGCGCTCGCTCGGCACCGAGCCCACGCGCCAGTGGGGCAGCAGGGTCTCGATCCGCCGGGCCTCCTCGGGGGTGGCCATCACCGTGCCGTACAGTCGGCAGCAGGTGCCACCGCCGTCGCAGCGCAGCCCCTCGGGGAGCCCGACCACCGGTCGCTCGCCGGGGTCGTCCGCCTCGGGAGGCACCGGCGCGGGCGGAGGGCTCGACGGCATCGCGGGCGACGGCGACGGAGAGGCCGGCGACGCGTCCGCGATCGTGGGCTCGAGCGCCGGCGTCGGCGCTACGGCCAACGGGGTACCGGATCCCGGCGCCGGGCTCTCGGCCGACGACGACCTCGCCTCGGGCTCGGCCTCCTCGCCCGCCTCCACCATGCCCCGCTCGGCCAGGGTATGCAGCAGCTCGCTCACCGCCGCCACGCGGGCGTGGGCCCCTCGGCGCCGCGCCGCCACCACGATGCCCTCGGGCTCGCGGGTTCCGTCGGCCGCCTCGAGCACCGCCCACTCGCGCGGCCCCACCTGCACGACCTCGTCGTTGTGCTGGTCGTGCAGCACCACGCGCTCCGTCCCGTCGATCACGTGGCGCCGCGGGAGCACGTGGTCGGCCAGGCGCGGGCGCCGAGGAGGAGGCGGACGGTCACTGCCCATCGACCGCATGCTCGCGCAACCCCGGGGCGAGCGCGAGGGCGAAGCCTGCTATCGTCCGCGGCCATGGAGCGCGTGGTCATCTTCGGCGCCACCTCGGCCATCGCCGCCGAGGTGGCCAGTCGCTACGCCCACCGGGGCGCCCGGCTCGTCCTCGTGGGTCGCGATCCCGACAAGCTCGCCGCCCTGGCCGCCCGGCTCGGCGACGCGGTCGTGGCCACCCTCGAGGCCGACCTCGACGACACCGCGCGCAGCGAGGCGCTCGTGAACCAGGCCCGGGAGCGGCTGGGCACGATCGACGTCGCCCTCGTCGCGCACGGCCTGCTCGGCGATCAGCTCGCCACCGAGCAGAGCTGGGCCGAGGCCGAGAAGGTGCTGCGCACCAACCTGCTCAGCCCCATCTCCCTGCTGATCCCGCTGGCCAACCTGATGCAGGCCCAGGGCCACGGCCACCTGGGGGTGATGTCCTCGGTGGCCGGCGAGCGCGGCCGGCCGCGCAACTACACCTACGGCGCGGCCAAGGGGGCCCTCACCCTCTACCTGCAGGGCCTGCGTAGCCGCCTGTGGGGCAGCGGCGTGCGGGTGTCCACCTTCAAGCTCGGCCCGGTCGACACCCCCATGACCGCCACCCACCGCAAGAACGCCCTGTTCGCCACGGCCCCCGCGGTGGCGCGCCGCATCGTCGAGCACCTCGAGCGGCGACAGGGCACCGCCTACGTCCCCGGCTACTGGGCGCCGATCATGGGTGTGGTGCGTGGCCTGCCCGAGCCGCTGTTCCAGCGCCTCGGCTTCCTCTCGGGCCGCTGAGCCCCGCGGCCCCATCTGCTCTCGACCGACGGCAGCTCACGGGCCCGGGTCTCTCCGCCGCGCCGCGAGCGTCGGGCCCGGGCTCGCTCGCTCAGAGCCCGGCCAGCGGATCGTTGGTGTCCTCGACCTCCACCTTGCGACGCGAGGCGGGAGCCTCCTCCACCGGCACCCGCTTGGGCGCGAGCTTGAGCGACAGCGCCACGTCCCCGCCCTCGCTGCGCACCACCTTGGCCTTCTTGGCCGCGGCCTCCACCGTCACCGTCTCGAGCACCGCCTCGCCATCGCGCTGGTAGCCCACCGTGACCGCGAGCTTGTGGCCGCGCTCGTCCGCCTTGCGCACCGTGATCGCGATCGCGTGCTGGTGGCCGTCGGCCTCGAGGGCGAGCGAGGTCTCGGTGTCGAGCTCCACGAGCTGGGCGATCTGGCCGACCGCTTGGCCATCGGCGGCGATCTTCAGCTCGAGGTCGACGACCTCACGGGCGTCCTCGGTCTGGGCCTCGTTGGTCTCGGCCGCCCGAGCCGTGCCGACAGGCGTCATCGAGGCCGCGGTGGCGGCCAGAGCGAGGGTGGTGATGGAGCGAAGGGTGAAGCGACGAAGCAAGGAAGGAAGGCAATGCATGTCGATGGTCGTCTCTGACGGAGGTTCCCGTGGCCGATTCACGTTGGTTCCCACCGTCGCGAAAGCGCCCGGGATCACGACGGAAATCATGATGTCGGATGAGGTGTGCCGCCGTGGGGGCGCACGAGCGGGGAACGGGGATGGCTCCATCGCTGGCTCCACCTCGGTCTCGCTTGCCGGTCCCCGCGCCGCACCCTAAAAGGAAGCCGCCGTGTCGATCGACGCCGACGAGCCCCACGCTCCCCTGCGAGGCATCCGGGTGCTGGACTTCACCCAGAACCTCCCGGGCCCCTACGCCACGCTGCTGCTCGCCTCGCTCGGCGCCGAGGTGATCAAGGTGGAGCCGCCGCGCGGCGACACCGGTCGCCTGCTCGGGCGCCTGTTCGACATCGTCAACGCGGGCAAGAAGAGCATCGTGCTCGACCTCAAGCGCCCCGAGGATCGGGCCCGCCTCGATCGCCTGCTCCCCGAGGTGGACGTGCTGGTGGAGGGCTTCCGCCCCGGCGTGATGGAGGCGCTGGGAGCCGGCCCCGAGCATGCGCGCGCCCTCAACCCGCGGCTGGTGTACTGCTCGATGAGCGGCTTCGGCCAGGCCGGCCCCTACCGCGAGTATCCCGGGCACGACCTCAACTTCCAGGCCCTCGCCGGCGTGTGCCACATGATGCGCGACGCCAGCGAGCACCCCTACGGCAGCGCGCTGCCCATCGCCGACCTCAGCTCGGGGCTCAGCGCGGTCGCGACGATCGTGGCCGCGCTCTACGGTCGCGAGCGCGACGGCCGGGGCCGCCACCTCGACGTGGCCCTCACCGACACCGTGCTGTCGTGGGCCTACGTGTGGTCCGAGGGCCTGACCCCCGCCGACGCCCGACTGTCGGGCACCCTGGGCCCGCTGCGGCGCTGGGTCGATCACCAGGCCGCACGCTCGCCCCAGGCCGCGCCGTGGCTCGACCGCGCCTCGCGATGGCTGGCCGCGCCGAGCACCGCCGAGGGCGTCGACCGGGTGGGCGAGCACGTCAAGCGCAGCGGCCCGTGGCGACGACTCGTGCGCCTGCGCCTGCACGCCCTGCCCCACTATGCGCTCTACCAGACCGCCGACGATCGCTGGATCAGCGTGGGCATCGTGGACGAGCACAAGTTCTGGAGGGCGCTGTGCGAGGGCCTCGGCCTGCCCGCCCCCGTCGCCGCCTCGCTGGTGGCCATCCCGCTGGGCGCCCGGGTGCTCACCGGCAAGCCCGTGCGCCGCATCCTCGCCCGCGCCTTCCGGCGACGCCCGCTGCACGAGTGGCTGCGCGCCTTCGACCGCAGCCAGGTCCCCGTCGCCCCCGTGCTGCCGCTGACCGAGGCGCTGCGCGACCCCCAGCTCGCCGGGCGCGTCGTGGACCCCACCGGCAACGCGGCGCCCCCGTTCCCCTTCGCCGTCGTCCCCCTGGGCCCCGCGCCCCGCCTCGGCGCCCACGACGAGGAGCTCCTCGGCGCGCGCGGCTGATGCAATCGGCGCTCGGGCTCTCTTCGGGATCCCCTTCAGTCGATCGAGATGCTCACGGACTTGTCCGTGATTCGAGGCCGGAAGATCACGCCTTGCATCCGGTCCTTGGCACATTGACCGCCTGCATCCCTCGGGCTCACCGTGAGGCCTACGATCTCCCCACTTGGGCGGATCATGAATGACAACGTAACCCCTCCCTCGGTCATCAATGCGCTACAGTCTCTCGATATCTGCCTCTTCAACCGCCGAATGATGGATCCATCTGCGGGAGGTCCCGATGGCTTCTTGCTCTCGTTCTTCCTCGGCACGGGAAGCGAGGGTTCGGGTCCAGTCGAATCCGGCATCACGTCAATCACCGCCGTATTGCTCTCGCCGGTTCCACCTTCCTGTGGCTCGCCCCCAGTCTCGACTCTGGCATCCGCTGGCTCGACCGCGACCGGCTCGGCTGCTTCGCCTTCCGAGACGGCCTCCTCCGGGCTGGGGTCCTCGTGCTGTACCTCCGCATTCGACACCTCACCGCCATCCCTATCGAAGACTCCCGACGCAAATGTGGCACCTAGCCCAGCAAGCAGCAGCATCCCCCCTATGGCGCCCGCCAGGCGCCCTCTCGCTCTCGGTCGCTCGACGGGGGCCGACTCGTTGACTGGCAGCGTCGATTCTCCGAGTGCCGGCATGGTCTCCCCCGACCTCGAAGGCATCGACGAGGGCTCTCGAGCCGTTCCCCCCACAGCCCCGGCAGTCCCGCCGACAGGAACCACTGCCTTCTCCGTCGCCGCGGAGGAGACCTTGCCAGGGGACCGTGCTGGTTGAGTGGTGACGACCGCGTTCCTCGCTCGCTCGAGCTGGTTGGTTGGAAGCTCCGAGCGCATAGCCATGCTCGAAGCGGCCTTCGCCACGGCAGCTCGGCGGGGTACCGTCGTTCGCTCCACGGAACCTCTTGGAGCCCCCTCCTCGGCCACCGGGATCTCCTTCGAAACCGAGAGCTCCACCAAGCTCGACTCGCCGGTTTCTCGTCCGAGCGCCTGCAACCGCTGCCGCACTGCCAACATGTCCTGAGGCCTCCGGGCGGGGTCCTTGGCCAACATCTGCATGACGAAAGCCGCTACGGCCTCTGGGACCTCGGGAACCCAGTCGCGCAAGGGCGGCACGGGCTCGAAGCAAGCCTTGTGCAGCAACTCGAAAACCGTGTCCCCTCGGAAGGGGACACGCCCCGCAAGCGCACGATAGGCCAGGACCCCCAAGGAGTAGACGTCAGAGCGTGCGTTGGCGGTCTGCTTGGTCCGCACGAGCTCCGGGGCGATATAGGTGGGCGTACCCAGGACCTGAGCAGTGTCCGTGAGCTGGTGAGTCTGTTCTGCGTCTTGGACCTTGGCAATGCCGAAATCAACCACTTTGACCAGCGGCTCGCCCTCCTCCTCGGTGACAAAACAATTTGCGGGCTTGATGTCTCGGTGGATCACGCCCTCGGCATGCGCCGCCTTGAGGCCACTCGCGATCTGGATCAGCAAGCCACAGACACGGGGCCACGGGAGACGCGCCTCCGGCTGGCGGCGCAGTAGTTCTTCGAGATCCTCTCCGGCAAGGAACTCCATCACCGAGTAGACGAGACCCCCCTCGGCTTCGCCATAGTCGAGGATCTCCACGACGTTCCGATGCCGGATCTTGGAGGCCGACTTGGCCTCCCGCAAGAAGCGCTTGATGTACTCGTCGTGGCCGACGAATACTGGGCGCAGGACCTTGATCGCAACGGTTCGATCGAGCCGAAGATGACGGGCCTCGAACACCGCGCCCATGCCACCGGCCCCCAACACTCGGCCCAGCTCGTACCGCTGTTCGAGGATGGTTCCGCTGAGCTCGGTCAGCGAGCCCGTCCGGGTTTCACTGGACGAAAGGGACATGAGCCTCGAAGGATCCTGCTTCACTCGATGGGTTCATCGCTGACGCAACGGAAGCCGATGTCCATGCTCTCGGCCTCGGGGATGACCTTGGAGCGGGTCATCGTGCGGAACGCATCGAAGTCGACATTGATGATCGAGCCACCTCGGATCACTCGTTCCGTTCCTGTCGCTGGGCCTCGGGGATCTTCGTCGTCAGCCATGTCATAGGGCCCATACCAGTCATTGACCCACTCCGCGACGTTCCCCGCCATGTCGACGGCTCCCCATGGAGAGATGTCACCGATCCGACTTCCAACGGGCAGAGTCCCTCCAGTCCCACAACCAACTCCGTTCTCGGACATCGCCACCCATTCGCAGCTCGGCTCGGGTATCTCTCCCCAGGTGTAGGTCAGCCCTCCCTTTCCCCTCGCTGCCCTCTCCCACTCCGCCTCGGTCGGGAGCCTCTTGGCTCCGCCCGAGACCCAGAGGCAGTACGTATTGGCGTCGAACCAGCTCACTCCGTTGACCGGATGCTCGAGGAGCTCGGGAACGCCACTATTGAAGCCTGAGCCATTCACGGGAGGCTGGCACGGACCAGCATCCACGCACTCGCTGTAGGCGGCTACTGTGACCTCCGTCCGATCGATGAAGAACTGCGACAACGAGACCTCGCGGATCGAGCCTTGGTCGTCGGGATCTGGCCCCATGAAGGACTTGCCCCCCGAGACCAAGACCATCTCGGCCTCGCCCAACAAGTGGAGCGGCTCCGGCGGCTCGGCGAAGCACCCGGCCAGCCACAGCGTCGCCAGCCCCAGCATCATCAACGCCGTTCGCGAACGCATCGCAGTCCTACTCTGCATCGTATCATCTGTCTACACCATGGGAGCCCCCTTGGGCCTACCCGACTGCGCCTAGACTCCCCTGAAACCGACGCCCCGTTGTCCCAAAGGTGTCAGGACGGCTCGACCTGTCCCGATTTCCTACGTCCAGCCCCGCTGCAAACGTCGCAATCTCTCCAGATGCAGCTGCTCCGCTCGAGGCTGGGTTTCCGATCGTTGCAGGCCGTCCAACGATGTCTTTCGTGGCCCATGAAGCTGGCATTGGCGCTGGTGTTGTCCCTGCCGTCGACCTGGGCCACGGCCGGCCCGACGGAAGCACCACCGACCACGGAGATCTACCTAGATCTGATGGTCCAAGCGGACAAGGCAACCTCGCGCGGCAACCACCGGGAGGCCGCGAACCTATGCAACCTTGCCTTCCGTAGCCGCCCGCAAAGTCATTGGGCCGACACCACGAGCATCGTAATCATCCACAAGGCAATCGCGTCGTATGAGGCTGCCGTCACAGAGCTCGGTGAAGACATCGGCCAGCTTCGGACCCGTGCAGACCTACTACGGGCCGAGTCCGGCCTCCTCCACGACTTCGTCGTTGCGGCCCACCGTACCCAAGAAATCCCGCCACAAATTGCTCAGGCAGCAGTCGTGCTTTGGCCTCAGATCGACGAGCTCGATGCTCGCATCGCGGCATTCGAGGAGGAACAAGCCCGTATTCGCCGACAGGACGAGGAGATCCGTCGAGAGATCATCAATGACGAGACCGAGCAGGCGCCCCTCGAGAAGGAGATCGAGGCTCCCCCGAGTCAACGAGCCAAGGCGGGTCCCGTCCTCGTCGGGGTAGGGGTGCCAGTGTTCACGGGAGGGGCGGCCCTCGCCACCATTGGCGCCTGGATGTTCACAGAGGTTCCGCAGCGCAGTGCTGCGTATGAACGACTCGGGGAGGAAGCGCTTGCGCACGCGTCCGAATCCAATCGGGGCGGAGCTCAGATCGAGCTCGAAGAGCAGAGAGTCGCAACCTTCTATCGGCAGCTCGGTCGATATGACGCAAGGTCTCGAGCCAATGCCATGCTGTTTGCCGTCGGCGGCGGAGCACTCATGGCTGCAGGTCTGGCACTGACCATCACGGGCGCCACATACATCCGGCACCCCAACAAGCGTTCAGACCGGCGCTTGGCATTGGTGCCGATGGCGGGCCGAGCGCGTGGTGCCCGGATCGTGATCTCGTTCTGATGGCCGGGCGCGTCGTGGACCCCACCGGCAACGCGGCGCCCCCGTTCCCCTTCGCCGTCGTCCCCCTGGGCCCCGCGCCCCGCCTCGGCGCCCACGACGAGGAGCTCCTCGGCGCGCGCGGCTGATGCAATCGGCGCTCGCCGGTCGTCCCGTCCTCGAAGGATCGTCCCGACTCCGCTACCGTTCGGGGGCCCGCGCGACACTAGCGATGCCGGTCGCCCCCGCGACCGACGAGGACCATGCGATGAAGACCTCTACCCGAGCCGGCCTCCTCACGCTCGCGCTGCTGTGCGCCCCGGCGGCCACGCTGAGCACCACCACCGGCTGCCTGGTGGGCGAGTGCTCCCTCGTGGGCTGCATCGGCGGCTTCACGGTGAGCGTGGACGGTGGCGACCAGCCCTTGGTGTCCACCCTGCTCCACATCGTGGCTATCGTCGACGGCGGGCGCTTCGAGGTCGACTGCAGCTTCGACGACACCGGCAACGGCACCTGCGGCGACGGCTCCTTCGGCTCCGAGCCCGACAGCGGCGTGGACGCCGACGTCTCGGTGGCCCTCGCCGACGAATTCGAGCCCGCCGTGGGCGCGGCCGTCCATCTCCACTTCGAGGGCAGCTCCCGCACCCGCTTCGGCGCCGATCAGTTCGGCCCCGACCAGGTCGAGCTCGAGGTCACCCGCGATGGCATGGTGGTGGCCAACGCGTCGTTCACCCCCGAGTACACCGTCTCGGAGGACTTCAACGGCAAGGGCTGCGGCGACTGCTCCCAGGCGTCCCCCGAGCAGGTGCACCTGCCCCCGCCCTGAGCGAGGGCCACCGCGCGCGCCCGCAGCGGGGTACGGATCAGTCCTCGCCGCGCTGCTCGTCCGAGAGCGGAGCGAACAGGTCGTCCACGTCGGCCGCGGTGAGCTCGAGGCTGGGGTCGCCGGCGCACAGGATGCTGTCGGCCAGGCTCTGCTTGCGGCGCTGCAGGGCCACCATGCGCTCCTCCACGCTGCCGGCCACGATCAGGTTGTAGACGAACACGGGCTGGGTCTGCCCGATGCGATAGGCGCGGTCGGTGGCCTGCGCCTGCGCGGCGGGGTTCCACCAGGGGTCGTAGTGGATCACGGTGTCGGCCCGGGTGAGGTTGAGCCCCGCCCCGCCCGCCTTGAGGCTGATGAGGAACACCTCGGCCCGCCCCTGCTGGAACGCGTCGACCATGGCCTGGCGATCGGGGGTGGAGCCGGTCAGCGACACGTGCCGCACCTTCCGCTGCCGCAGGCGATCGGAGATGAGCTGCAGCATGCTGGTGAATTGCGAGAAGATCAGCACCCGCCGTCCACGGGGCAGCATCTCCTCGAGCATCTCCATCAGCGCCTCGAGCTTGGCCGATTCCTCCACTGCGCGGGCCGAGGGCACCCGCACCAGCTTGGGGTCGCAGCACACCTGCCGCAGCTTCATCAGCGCGCTCAGGATGTCGATGGTGGAGGCGGCGATGCCCTTCTTGCGGACCACCTGGCGCACCGCCGCGTGGGCGGCGAGGCGGATGCTCTCGTAGAGGTCGCGCTGCGCCCCCGACAGCTCCACCGTGCGCACGATCTCGGTCTTGGCCGGCAGATCCTTGGCCACCGTGTCCTTCATGCGGCGCAGGATGAAGGGCGCCACCCGCTTGCGCAGGGTGTCGAGGCGGTGCTCGTCGCCGAAGCGCTCGATGGGCGCCCGGAAGGCGCTGCGGAAGCGCTGCACCGTGCCCAGCAGGCCCGGCATGATGAGGTCGAACAGCGCCCACAGCTCCTCGAGATCGTTCTCGAGCGGAGTGCCGGTGATCGCCAGCCGCAGGTCGGCGTCGATGGCCTTGACCGCCTGGTGGATCTGGCTGCGAGCGTTCTTGACGGTGTGGGCCTCGTCGAGCACCTGGATGGCGAACTGGTGCTGGGCGAACACCTCGGCGTCGCGCAGCACCAGCGGGTAGGTGGTGATCACCACATCGACCCGATCGATGCGATCGAAGCGCTCGCGCCGGCGCGGGCCGTGCAGCACCAGCGTGCGCAGGCCGGGGGCGAACTTGGCCAGCTCGCGCCACCAGTTACCCACCAGGCTCGTGGGCGCCACCACCAGGGCCGGCCGCTCCAGCCGCCCCGCGACCTTCTCGGTCATCAGGTGCGCGATGGTCTGCAGCGTCTTGCCCAGGCCCATGTCGTCGGCCAGGATCCCGCCGGCCCCGTGGGCGGCCAGGTTCTGCAGCCAGTTGAGCCCCTCCTGCTGGTAGGGGCGCAGGGTGGCGCGGAGCTGGGCCGGCGCCTTGACCTCGGGCAGCGGGCCCTCGCGGCGCAGCGCGGCCCGGCGGGCGATGGGATCGATCTCCCCCCGGAGCTGCAGCGGCACGTCGCCGAGCGCCTCGTCGAGCTCGTCGAGGTAGCTGGGCACCATGGTGGACAGGCGCAGCCCCTCGCCGCCGCCCTCCACCTCGTAGAGCTCGCGCACCACCCGGAGGATCGATTGCAGGCGCTCGGCCGGCACCGCCAGGTAGCTACGATCGCCGACCGGCACCGCGGTCCAGCGCTTGGCCCGGCGCAGCAGCGCGCCCAGCCCGGCGCCCCGCGAGCTCTGGAGCAGCTCGAGCAGCAGCGGCAGCAGGTCGACCTTGCGCCCGTCCACGTCCACCCCCAGCTCGAGCTCGAACCAGTTGGTGTCCTCGTCGGAGGCGCGCAGGTCGGCGTACCAGGTGGGCTCGTCCACCACGCGGCACTGGTAGTCGTCGGACACCTCCACCCGCCAGCCGAGCTGGCGCAGTCGGGGCACCGCCTGGGCCGAGAACGCGCACAGGGCATCCACGTCGCCGGTCACGTCGACCACGTAGTCGGGCTCGTCGCCGCCGAAGCTGGCGTGCGAGTCGAGCGTGGCCAGCTCCACGGGACCGAAGCCCTCCAGCACGCGGCGGGCCCGGGCCTCGGCCGCGCGATCGCGGGGCCGCTGGCCGCCCTCGAGGCGGTTGATGCGATCCCGGGGATCTCCTGCGGAGACCCTCACACCGTCGTAGTCGAAGCTCAGGTACAGGACCGCGGTCTCGACCTCCCGATACTCCGAGTCGAAGCCCCCCTCGTCGTCGACCAGCACCGGCTCGCTCGCCAGGCGCAGGCACGGGGTGAAGGGCAGCGAAGGTCGGGGCCGAGCGCCGGGATCTCGTGGAGAGGAATCGGGGCTCGTCGTCTCGAGCGGGGGGATCCGCACAGGAGCGGCATTATGGCCAATGCTGGATCCGTGTCCAGTTCTGAACGGATCTCGGGATCCATCGATTTCGACCGATGCTGTATGCGTGTACAGGTGCTGATCGGGTGACCACTGGTGTTGCATGCCCGATGACGCCACCGGGGAATCGTGCGATGGGTGCGAGCCCGTGCCGCACGGCTCCTCTGCCCTGGCGCTCCGCCTCGCGCTCGCCTACTCGGCCCTCTTCCTGTGGATGGGGCTGTACCTGCCGTACTGGCCGGTGTGGCTCGAGCACCGCGGCATGTCGGCGGGACAGGTGGGGATCCTGCTGGCCGTCGCCCCGTGGACGCGCGTGATCGCGAGCCCCCTGGCCGGACGCTGGGCGGACAGGAGCGGCCGCAGCCACCGGCTGGTGCAGGGGCTCAGCGTGATCCTGGTGCTCACCGCGGCCGCCTTCTTCGTGGCGGAGGGCTTCGGCGTGCTGCTGGCCCTGATGGTGGTGCTCGGCCTGGTGTTCGCCCCCATCGTGCCGCTCATCGACGGGATCACGGTGGGGGCCGAGGCCGAGGGGCACCTCAGCTACGGCCCCGTGCGGCTGTGGGGCTCGGGTGCCTTCATCGTGGCGTCGTGGGCCGGGGGCGAGCTGCTCGAGCGCTCGGGCGAGCAGAGCGTGCTGTGGCTGCTGGTGGGCGCGGCGGGCCTGCTGGCGCTGGCCTCGGGGCTGCTGCCGGGCACCACGGTGGCCACCCGCGATCGCGACGCGGCCGGAGGCCCCAGCTTCTCGCCGCGCCGCCGCCCCTTCGTGGTCTTCCTCGCGGTGACGGGTCTGCTGCACCTGGGGCACGCGGTGCTCTACGGCTTCGGCACGGTCCACTGGCGCGCCGCGGGGCTGGACGACGGCACGGTGGGCCTGCTGTGGGCCGAGGGCGTGCTCGCGGAGATCGTCGTGTTCGCGCTGGCCCCCGCCCTGGGTCGCCGGATCTCGCCGCGGGGCCTGTGGATCGTGGCGGGCCTGGCCAGCGTGCTGCGCTGGTCGCTGCTGGCCAGCACCACCGCGCTGCCCTGGCTGGTGGCCGGCCAGGCGCTCCACGGCGCGACCTTCGGGGCGCTGCACCTGGGCGCCATGAGCTATCTGCGTCTGCAGGTGCCGGCCGGCCATCGGGCACACGCGGCCACGCTCTACTCCGCGATCGCGGCGGGCGTGGCCCTGGGGATCGGGCTGCCGCTCGCGGGCGTGCTCTACGAGCACGTGGGCGGCGGCGCCTACTGGGCGATGAGCATCGGCGCGGGCCTGGGCCTGCTGCTCGCGCTCGCGCCGAGCTCGGCGGAGCCCCGCGCCCCCACGCCGTGACGGGCCCGCCGGGGGTTCCGGGTAGACTGGGGCTCGCGCATGTCCGTCACCCACCCCGACCACCCGACCATGGGCCCGCCGGAGCCCGAGGACGAGACGACGGTCATGGGCAACCACGAGGTCTCGCGGGGGCTGGACGGCGGCCTGCGCCGCGGCGACGCGCTGGGGCGCTACCTCGTGCTCGACGTGCTCGGGCGCGGGGGCATGGGCATCGTCTATGCGGCCTACGATCCCCAGCTCGACCGACGAGTGGCGATCAAGCTGGTCGGCCAGGGGGCGAGCTCGGTCGAGGACTCCCGCCTGCTGCGAGAGGCGCAGGCACTGGCCAAGCTCAACCACCCCAACGTGGTCTCCGTGCACGACGTGGGGACCTGGCGCAGCTCGGTGTTCGTGGCGATGGAGCTGGTCGAGGGCGAGACCCTGGACGCGTGGATCCAGCGACGCCACGCCGAGGCGCCGCCCTCGTGGCAGGAGGTGCTCGAGGTGATGCTCCCCGCCGGCCGCGGGCTCGAGGCCGCCCACGCCGTGGGCATCGTGCACCGCGACTTCAAGCCCCACAACGTCATGCTCGCCCCGTCGGGGCGAGTGACCGTGCTCGACTTCGGCCTCGCCCGCGCGCTCGAGCCGGGCGAGACGGCGACCGGCACCACCGACGGTGCACGGCTGCCCGTGACCTCGCTGACCGAGACCGGCACCGTGATGGGGACGCCCGCGTACATGTCCCCGGAGCAGCACGAGGGGCGACGGGCCGACGAGCGCAGCGATCAGTTCTCGTTCTGCGTGACGCTCTACCAGGCGATCTACGGTCGTCGCCCGTTCTCGGGGAGCTCGGTGGGTGACCTGCTGACCGCCATCGCCATCGGGCGCTTCGATCCCACGCGCCCGGGCGATGGCGTGCCCGGGTGGCTGCGCGCCGTGGTCGTGCGAGGGCTCGAGCCGGTACCGGATGCCCGCTACGCCTCGATGACCGAGCTGCTCGCCGCGCTTCGCAGCCCGCCCACCCGAGGGGCGCCGCTGGTCGTCGGGGCCGTGCTGGGGCTGGGCCTGCTGGGAGGTCTGGGCTGGGCCCTGCTGGGGCGCTCGGCTCCCGATCCCTGCCAGCCCGCCGAGGACGCCATGGCCCGGGCCTGGGGCACCGAGCCCCGCGCGGCGGTGGAGAGCGCCTTTCGCAAGGACGGAGGGGGAGGGGCTCCCCGCGAGGAGGTGCTCGAGCAGGTCTCGCAGGATCTGGACGACTTCGCCTCGGAGTGGCTCGAGGAGCGGCGGGCCGTGTGCGCGCTCCAGCCCGAGCTCGGCAGCGAGGCCGAGCGCGTGGCCACCAAGCGCGCAACCTGCCTGGACCAGCGGCTCGGTCGCTTCGATGCCCTGGTGCGGCTGCTCGCCGAGGCCGACCACGCCATGGTGATCCGGGCCACCCAGGCCGTGCAGGACCTGCCCCCGCCCGAGGACTGTCGCGACGCCCGGGGGTGGAGCGTGACCGTGCCGCTCCCCGACGAGCCCGACGCCCGGGCGAGCGCGGAGTCGCTGCTGCTGCGCAGCGACGAGGTGTACGCGCTGGCCATGATGGGGCGCATGCAGCAGGCCCTCCCGCAGGTCGAGGAGCTGCTCGCCGAGGCCCAGGCCACCGGCTTCGCCCCTCTGCGGGTCCACATGATGCGCCTCGCCGGCAACCTCTACACCCAGCTCGGCAACTACGAGCGGGCCAAGGAGCTGCTCGGGGGGGGCCTCGAGCTCTCACGCCTCCATGGCCTCGACATGCTCGAGTTCCAGATCCGCGACCCCCTCATCTTCCTGGCCCTGGGGGTGGACGAGGAGCTCGCGGTGGCCGAGCTGCACATCCGCATGCAGGAGGTGCTCACCGAGCGCATGGGGAACCGGCCGATGATGCGCGCCCGCACCGTCCACAACCGGGCTCGCCTGGCCGACGCGCGGGGAGACGACGCCGCGCTCGAGCTGTACCGCGCGGCGATCCCCCTGTACGAGGAGGCTGACGTCCCGGTCGTCGATCTCCTGGTGGTCTACGACAACCTCGCCAGCGCCTACGAGCAGGCCGGGCGCTTCGACGATGCCGCCGAGCTCGTGGCCCGGGCCGAGACGATCGCCGCCGAGGGCCTGGGCCCCGAGCACCCCCAGCACGGCCACCTACTGATCCACGCCGCGCGGATCGACCACTCCCGGGGAGACTACGAGAGCTCCACCCGCAAGCTCGAGGCCGCGGTGAGGAACCTGGAGGGGGCCTACGGCCCGCGGCACCCCAACGTGGCGGCCGCCCTCAACGGCCTGGCCATCCTCTACGACACCCTGGGCCGCCCCAAGGACGCCGAGGCCACCTACCGGCGGGCCATGGACATCCTGGTGAGCGCCTACGAGGTCGAGCACCCATCCTTGCGCACGATTCGGAAGAACCTCGGGATCCTGCTGCGGCATTCGGGCCGAGCCGACGAGGCGCTGGGCCTTCACGTTGCCGCCCGCAGCAGCACGGACGAGGTCGAGCTCCGGCTCGAGATCGGCAACGATCTCCTCGCGCTCGGCCGCTGTGAGGATGCCGAGACCGAGCTCCAGGCAGCGCTCGCCCTCGCGGTCGAGCAGGCCGACGGAGCCGAGGCCGATCCGATCTCCGAGGCACGAGCCCTGCGGGCGATGGGGCTGTGCGCATGGAAGCGAGGAGATCTCGAGCGGGCGCGCGGGCTCATCGAGCGATCACTTCAGCGGGCCGAGCAGGCGCCCGAGGACGGGCGCTGGACCCAGTCCGAGCGTGCGATGAGTCGCTTCGGGCTGGCGCTGGTCCTGCGCAAGACCGACGCCGAGCGCGCCGAGGCTCTGGCCGAGCAGGCGCGGGCGTTCTGGGCGGAGAAGCCAGTGCAGCAGCGCCATCGCCTCGAGGTGATGAGGGCGTGGCAGGCAGGCGAGCCGGTCGAGCTCTTCGACTGAGGACGGTCGAGCTCTTCGACCGAGACAGGAGCGTAGATGGCCGAGCGCTTCGACGCCGATGGACGGCTGGAGACGGTCGGGAGGTCGGGAGGAGATCGCCCCCGCACTCAGCAGAGCCCAGTGTCGTTCTCGTGGCAGCCCACCTCGAAGGCGAGCTGGACGGCCTCGGTCACCGGACCGCAGGCGGCGTCGCCACACACCGCGAAGTCCACCTCGGCCGCGATGGAGTGCTGGCCCTTGGCCTGCGGCGTGAACAGCACCGAGAACACCAGCGCCTCGCCGTCGAAGCGCTCGGCGTCGTCCTTGTGCAGCAGGGTGGCATCGAGCTCGATCGCCTCCGAGGACTGCAGCCGGAGCTTGGCCGGGTAGTCGAGGTTGATGTGCCAGGGCGCCTTGGGCTCGACCCGCACCCGCGCAATCGCCTCCTGCCCCCGCATGGTCTTGGGCGGGACCTCGACGTCCACGGTGTAGGAAGGCTCGGCCGGAGCCTCCGGCTGCACCTGCGCCGTGGGCGTCGGCACCGCCTCGCTCCGAGCTCGGGGCGGGGCGGAATCGCAGGCACCCAGCGCGAGCGATCCAGCGAGGCCCAGGAGCAGGGTGCGAAGACCAGGAGCAGAAGCCACGAAGGAACAACGGTACGAGGCACAGAGAACGTTAGCCTCGAGCCAAGAGAGCCAGCACACGGCTGGATTGCCTGGCCGAAGCCGCGCCTCGACGCGAGGACGCTCGAGCTCCCGGAGCACGGAGAACCAAAAAGGAAGGGCCGGCTCCTCGCGGAGCCGGCCCATAAATCCGGCAACGTCCTACTCTCCCACAGAGTCACCCCTGCAGTACCATCAGCGCTGGAGGGCTTAACGACCGAGTTCGGGATGGGATCGGGTGTGGCCCCTCCGCCATAGTCACCAGAAAACCGGTGAGCGGAGCTTCCGCGGTCTTGCCCTCTTCGGGCCGCCGCGGGCTCGATTTCCGAGTGATCATCGAGTTGATCTTCGGTTTCGCTCGAAACCTTGGATCCGACCCTGCAACAAGAGGGTCCGATAATGGGAGTGCTCGATCGACAGGCCAAGCCGAACGGCTCATTAGTACTGGTTAGCTCCACGCCTTGCGACGCGTCCACATCCAGCCTATCAACGTCGTGGTCTACGACGTGCCTTCAGGGAATCCTCATCTTGGAATTGGCTTCCCGCTTAGATGCTTTCAGCGGTTATCCGTTCCGGACTTAGCTACCCGGCAATGCCGCTGGCGCGACAACCGGAACACCAGGGGTCCGTCCATCCCGGTCCTCTCGTACTAGGGACAGATTTCCTCAAGATTCCTACGCCCACGGAAGATAGGGACCGAACTGTCTCACGACGTTCTGAACCCAGCTCGCGTACCGCTTTAATTGGCGAACAGCCAAACCCTTGGGACCGACTACAGCCCCAGGATGCGATGAGCCGACATCGAGGTGCCAAACCTCCCCGTCGATGTGAACTCTTGGGGGAGATCAGCCTGTTATCCCCGGAGTACCTTTTATCCGTTGAGCGATGGCCCTTCCATACGGAACCACCGGATCACTAAGCCCGACTTTCGTCCCTGCTCGACTTGTAGGTCTCGCAGTCAAGCTCCCTTCTGCCTTTACACTCTACGGCTGGTTTCCAATCAGCCTGAGGGAACCTTTGCGCGCCTCCGTTACTCTTTGGGAGGCGACCGCCCCAGTCAAACTACCCACCAGGCATTGTCCCGGACCCGGCTAACGGGCCACGGTTAGGTTTCCAGACTCACCAG
>JACKDV010000009.1:0-152500 GCA_020633315.1 Myxococcales bacterium | reverse complement strand
GCACGTCGCCCTCGCGCAGCGGGGCATCGGGATCGACGGGCATCAATCGCTCGCCGCGACCCCACTCGAGCACCTGCACGCCCGAGCGCCCGCGCAGGTCGAGCTCGCGCAGGCTCTTGCCCGCCCAGCGTCGTCCCACCACCACACGCTCGAGGATGATGCCCTTGCCGAGCGCGAGCTCCTGGTCGGGGCGTCCGCCCGCGGTGACCTGCACCACCTCTTCCTGCTCGCCGAGCACCTTGTCGCTGTAGTGCGCGATGAGATCACCGCGGCGGATGATCCCCATGATGCGCCGGTCCTCGTCCACCACCGGCAGCACGTCCTGCTGGGCACGGGCGAAGGCCAGCATCGCGCCGGCCAGGGTGTCGTGGGGATAGAGCACCGTCAGGCGGTGCATGTTCATCAGGTCGCGCGCGCGCGAGTCGGGGCGGATCTCGCCGTGGAGCATGCGGCGGGCGAGCTGGTTGCCGTCGAGGTAGCCGATCACGCAGCCCTCCCCGTCGACCACGAAGGTCGAGCTCAGGCCCGCCTCCACGCAGGTGTCGCGGATCTCCGGCAGCTCGGCGCCCTCCGAGAGCACGGCGTCGGGATGGATCATCAGCTCGCGCACCAGCCCGCGCTTCATCACCTCGCCCTCGGCCTCGAAGTCGAGCACCACGCCGCGCGACTGGAGCTGCATGCGATAGAGCCCCATGTCGTTGATCCGGCGCGAGACCAGCAGCGCCAGGATGCAGCCGAGCATCAGCGGCAGGATGATCGCGTAGTCCTGGGTGAGCTCGAAGAGCATCACGATGGGGGTGAGCGGCGCCTGCATGAGCCCGGCGAAGGTGGCCCCCATGCCCACCAGGGCGTAGGCGCCGATGCCCTGGGCCCCGTCGCCGAGCACGAGGTGGGCCAGCGCGCCCACCAGGGTGCCCAGGCACGCGCCCACGTAGAGCACGGGCATGAAGGCGCCGCCGAAGCCCCCGCTGCCCAGGGTGAGCGCCGTGACCACGATCTTCAGGCCCAGCAGCACCAGCGCCCACTCCCACGACAGCTCGGCCTGCAGGGCCGTGGACACGGTGTGGCGGCCGGCGCCCAGCAGCTCGCTGGAGACCATCGCGGCCACGAGCCCCACCCCCGCCGCCCCGATCGCGGGCTTGAGCCAGCCGGGCGCCTTCATGACCACGAAGCGGGCCTCGGCGTAGCGGATGGCCCGGGCCATGCCTGCGCCCACCAGGCCGCCCGCGATCGCCAGCAGCAAGTAGAAGCCGAAGTCCGAGAGCGAGGCGGCGTCGTGGGCCGGCAGCTCGAACTCGGTGTGCGGCCCGAAGATCGCGTGCGAGGTGACCGTGCCGCTCACCGCCGCCACGATGAGCGGGATGAACACGGACATCGTGCCCACGTTGCCGCCGATCGAGCCGCCGAAGATCAGCTCTACCGTGAAGATGACCCCCGCCAGCGGGGCGTTGAAGGCCGCCGCGAGGCCGCCCGCGCAGCCGGCCCCCACCATGGCCACGTGTCGACGCAGGCGCAGGCCGAGGAACTGGGAGACCACCGCCCCCACCGCCGCGCCGATGGCCACCGACGGGCCCTCGTGACCACAGGAGGCGCCGCTGCCGATGCTCACCCCGGTCCCGATGCCGCTGACCAGCGCGCCGCGGCCGTGCAGCCGACCGCCGTGGCGCACCACCGAGGCGATGACCTGCACCGGACCCACCACCAGCTTGGTCCGCAGCACGCGGACGGCCAGCACCCGCAGCCCGCCCGCCGCGAGGCCGCCGAGCACGGGGAAGGTGATGACCACCGTCCAGCGCAGCACGCCGCCGAAGCGCCCGATGAACAGCTCGTTGGCGTTCTCGATCCACAGCAGCAGCACGCCGGCCGCGGCCCCCGAGGTCACCCCCACCAGCGCCGCCATCAAGATGATGTAGACGTGGTCGTCGCGGATGACGGTGGCCAGGCGACGCCCGAGCAGCAGGCCGAGCATCCGCCACACTCGATACACGCGACCGACCGAGGGCAGCGGCTTGTGGAAGCCGGTGGCGCTCAGCTCGGAGCGCGGGATCCGGTGGCCCACCATCGACCGGCTGGCCGCGATCATGGGCTCGGGTGCCTGCGCGGGGCGGGGCGGGGAGAGCCGAGAGGGGTCGCTCGTGGGCGCCGCGGCGTCGTCCACCGGCGCGGACGAGGAGCCGTCGCTCGACGACGCGGGCTGCGGAGGTGGTGGGGTGCCGTCGCCCGACCCAGGCTCGTCGGACATCGACCCGGAACCTACCGCCGGCGGCGAGACATCTCCAGCGTGACGTCGCGGCAAGTGGACGCAGTGTGGGTCGTGGTGTCCACGAGTCGGTCCCGATGCGCGGGCCCTCGCCCGCACGATCGATCGTGCGACCCCCTCGGGCCAGCTCGCCTCGCCGCGATGCGCTCGCCCGCCCCATCGCCGCGCCGCGATGCGCTCGCCCGCCCCATCGCCGCGCCGCGCTCGTCGCAGGGCATCGCACCGCGCTCCTGCCGTGGTCCGGCGGACACGTGCTTC
The DNA here is from genome assembly GCA_020633315.1 of Myxococcales bacterium. Taxonomy (GTDB): domain Bacteria; phylum Myxococcota_A; class Polyangia; order Nannocystales; family Nannocystaceae; genus Paraliomyxa. The sequence goes on along the minus strand of JACKDV010000009.1, from coordinate 149,982 downwards.
ACCCGACACGGGCGGAATTCGGGCTTCGGCGGCCTCGGAGGCCCCGATCCCCGTTGTGGGTCCCGGGTCGCGTGCCCGATACTGTTGGGTGGGATGCGGTCGAGGATGCGAAGCACGATTCCCCTGGCTCCGTTGCTGGCCCTGGCCTGCGACGCGAGCGCGCCCCCCCCGGAGCCCCCGACCGAGCCTCGCGGGGCGTCGGCGTCGGAGGACCTCAGCGCCCGCCCGCCCGATCGGGGTCCGGTCCGCGGCGGCGAGACAATGCGGCGCACGGTCCAGTGGCCCGACGCCCAGCGGCGGGACGCCACCACCTACGCGGCCCTCGACGACGCCTCGAAGGCGGCCGTCGACGCGGCGCCCGTGCCCGTGCTCGTGCCGGCCCTCGACGTGGCGCTCGACCAGCGCCGGGTGATGCAGGGGCCCGAGTGGGCGGCCTTCTGGGGCCAGCGCGAGGGCGTGACGGTGAGCCTGCACGCCAGCCGCATGGCGCGGGTGCTGCCCGGGGTGCGCCCCCTGCCGGGCCCCCAGACCGTGCGCGAGCAGGAGGCCTTCGTGAGCCGCAACGAGGGGATCTGGAGCGCGAGCTGGATCGAGCACGGCGTGGCCTATGCGCTCGAGCTCGAGTGTGCTCCGCCCGACGCTCCGCCCTGTGACGACGACACCGCGCTGCTCGAGATCGCCGAGGGGCTGGTCTACGTGGGCGGTCGCGGAGAGGAGGTGGCCCGATGACCCCGCGTGTCCTCTTGCTCGGGGCGGCCGCGCTCGCCCTGCTGCCCACCCAGGCCACGGCCGGCGAGCCCTTCGACTACATGCCGCCGGGCGAGCTCACCCCCGGCTCGGGCCAGGGCCGCGTGGACGAGAACGTCTACGCCCCCGGCATGCGCTTCCCAATGGAGTCGGGCCCCGCCTTCGCCAACTCGCAGGTGTGGGGCTACGGCGGCAGCCAGGGCCCGGGCGGCAGCCAGTGCAGCGCGCAGAACTACGACTACCCGTGGTGGGACAACTACTGCGAGACCCGCTCGTGGGACATGCCGATGTGCCCGGCCGGCGTCGGCCACCAGGGCCAGGACATCCGCCCCTCCACCTGCGACGACCTCACCCACTGGAACGTGGCGGCCGAGGCCGGCACCGTCACCAACATCGGCAGCTACTCGGTCTACGTGACCACGCCCTCGGGGGTGCGCTTCGACTACCTGCACGGCGGCGGCAACATCGTGTCGGTGGGGCAGAGCCTGGCCAAGGCCGAGCGGATCAACCGTACCTCCAACGAGTTCGGCGGCACCTCCACCACCATCCACCTGCACTTCAACATCCGCATGGACGTGGCCGGCTTCGGCAACGTCTATGCGCCCACGTACATGTCCCTGATCGGCGCCTACCAGGAGCTGATGGGCCTGGTGGGCAACGGCGAGGGCACGGTGGAGACCTCGCTGAGCGACTGCGAGGCGCTGCGGGGCTGGGCCCAGACCGGCGACGATCCCGAGGGCCCGGCCACCGTGCTGGTCTCGTTCGGTGCGCCGCAGGACGATCCCACCGCCACCGTGATCGACGTGCTCGCCGATCGCCCGCGCGAGGACCTGTGCGACCCGCTGGGCTCGTGCGACCACGGCTTCGAGGTGGAGGTGCCGCTGCGGCTGCGCGACACCCAGGCCCACGACACCTACTTCTACGTGGTGGGCGACGGCGACTCGCCGGTGGAGCTCGAGGGCAGCCCCTACGCCTTCACCTGCGACCCGCCCCCCATGCCCGAGGGCGTGCGCCGCGAGCTGGCCAGCCCCGAGGTGATGGCCGCCTGGGCCTTCTCGCCGCTGTGGCAGGTGGCCTGGTCGCCCCCCGAGCAGCTCGCCGCGCGAGCGATGGAGCGGCCCTTCCCCGAGTACCCGGTGCTGGTCTACAGCGACGGCGATCCCGAGCAGCGCCGCTGGCTGATGGACCCCGGCTACAAGCGCAGCGTGGCCAGCGAGGAGGTCGCCGTCGCGTGGGGGCTTCGCTGGGACGAGGCCGAGCCGTGGCCGGCGATCGTGCTCGACGAGGTGCCCACCGGCACGCCGCTGCGGGCCGCGCCCTTCCTGGTGAGCTCCGAGGACGGCGTGATCTACTCGATCGACGACGCCCAGTGTCCGCTGGACGACCAGGGGCAGCCCCATCCCGACTGCGCCGGAGAGGGCGACAGCGACGGAATGGCCGACGACACCGCGGGTGGCGACGACCTGCCCGGCGGGACGGCGGGAGACGGTGACGGCAGCGGCAGCGGGCCGGCCGTGCCGCCCGGGATGGACGACGGGGCCGGCGGCTGCGGCTGCACCACCGACGGCCGCGGCGGCGGAGCCTGGTGGTCGCTGCTGCTGGTCGCGAGCGTGCTGCGACGCCGCCGTCGCTGAGGGCCCGTCGCCGGGCCGCGGACGCCCTCAGTCCCGGTCCGGCAGGGCGACCACGGTCTGGGGCCGGCCCGAGCCGTCGAAGGTGAGGCGCACGTTGTGCGCGACGGCGGCCTGCCGGTACGCGTCCTCCAGCGACATCCAAGGGGCCTGCAGCCCCAGCGCGAGCGTCCGCAGCGAGTCCCAGATGGTCTGGCCGGGGGGCGACCACACGAAGTTGCCGTCCATGTCCCAGGCCGTGAACGAGCCGTCGGCGCTCAGGCGAATCCTCTTCAGCGGCATGCGGGGAGCATAGCGAGAGCCCCGGAGAAGGGTCGTGAAAGTTGGGGGGACATTCTCCGACACGAAGCGGGGCCCGCCGCTCGATCTCGAGCGAGGCCCCGCTTCGTCGCGCCTGCGGCTGGTGATCGCGGCTACTTCTTGCCGAGCACCACCAGCCCGTAGTGCTCGACGAAGAGCGCCAGCTCGGCGCCGGCCTTGCCGTCGAGATCACCGATGGCGGCCTCGATGCCCACGTCGTGGCTGCGCACCCGCAGCACGGGCCTGCCCTGCTGGTCGTAGACGATTACGCCCTGGCGCCCCGCGACCATCACGTCGTCCTGGCCGTCGCCGTCCACGTCGTGGCCGAGCTCGGGGGTGGGATCCCACTTGCCCTCGAACAGGTCCATGGGGCCGTCGGGGGTCTCCATGCGACCGCTGAGGGTGCGGCCCTCGGGGGCCTCGGTGCCGCGCTTGGTGACCTTGCCGCGGGCGCTCAGCTCCACCAGCTCGCCGTCGGCCTGCACCAGCACGCCGCCGCCGGGATCGATGCGCACCGCCTCGAGATCCTTGAAGGGCGCCGAGGTCCACATTGGATCGGGCACGGCCTTCATCACCACCACCCGCTCGCCGTCCTGCAGCACGATCTCCTGGAAGCCGTCGCCGTTGAGGTCGTGCACGCCGGCCACGGTGACCATGCCCTGGCCCCCGTGCTCCCAGTAGAGCTCGCCCGCATGGTCGAGCACCTTGAGGTCCTGCCAGCCGCCCACGATCCACTCGCGCTTGCCGTCGCCGTCGAGGTCGCTCACCCGCAGGCTGCGGGTCCAGCCCGCGATCGGCTTGGCGCCCAGCGACTCGCCGTCGGCCGACCAGCGCATGAGGCCGTCGCGCCCCACGGCCCCGATCTCGCCCTTGGCCCCCTTGGTGGCCTCGGCCACGGCCAGCGCCCGCACGTCGCCGCGCACGGGCTGCTTCCACAGCACCTCCCAGCCCGCGGGCGCCTGCTCGATGGTCAGCAGCGAGCGCCCGGCGTCCTCGGTGCCCTCGACGATCGCCTTGATCTCGTTGCCGAGCTTCTCCTTGAGCTCGGGGTCGTAGCCGGTGCGGGCGTGGGCCACCCGCCCCTCGCGATCGATCACGTAGAGCGCCGGGATGGCGTTGTAGTTGTACTCGGTGAGCTGCTTGGGCTCCTCGAGCAGCACCTTCACCTTGCCCAGGTTGTTCTCGTCGAGGAAGGGCTTGATCTTGGAGCGGCTGTTGAAGTCGTCGATGTTGATCGCGAGCACCTCGACGCCCTTGCTCTTGTACTCCTGCTGGAACTTCTGCAGCTCGGGCATCTCGCGCTTGCAGGGGCCGCACCAGGTGGCCCAGAAGGTCACCAGCACCACCTTGCCGCGGTAGTCGTCGAGCTTGACCTTCTTGCCCGCGAGGTCCTCGAGCACGAAGCGCTGGGCGTCCTGGCGCTGGGCCGTGATCAGGCGGTCGGTGCCCCCGCTGCCGCCCAGGCCGGTGCGCAGCTCGTCATACATGCCGCGGACCTCGAGGTCGTCGAGGAAGCCGAGCGCCTTGGCCAGCGACTCGCGGGCCCCCGCGTCGTCGCCCTTGCGGTGCAGGGCCTCGGCCGTGAGCACGTCGAGCTCCTCGAGCACGCCGCCGGCCAGGGTGCGCACCGCCTTGCCCTCGGCGTCGCGCACCACGATGTCCTTGGCGAGCTTGGTGGTCTCGGCGTGGCCGCGCTCGAGCGCCCCGAGGGCCTCGTCCACCTTCTTGTCGCGCAGGAACAGCCGCGCCTCGAAGGCGTCGGCCTTGGCCCGCTGGTAGGCCAGGCGCAGCTCCATCCACTCGCGGCGGCGCTCGTCGGTCTCGAGCGCGAGCTCCTTCTCGTCCTGGGCCAGGCGCTCGCGCGCCAGCTCGAGCAGCCGCAGGCCGCTGTCGATGGGCAGGTCGTGCTTGAGGTGGTAGCGCTGCACCAGCTCGGTGGGCGTGGACGAGTCCTCCTCGAGCGCGGCCTTGGCCTCGAGGCAGGCCGCGAGCTCGGCCGGATCGAAGCCCCCCTTCTCGATGAGCGAGTCGGCCAGGGTCTCCAGCACGTCGCCCGCCGCCTGGTGATCGGGGTGCGCGTCCACGAAGGCCCGGCACTTGGTGATGCGCTCCTCGAGGTCGGCCACCCGCGTGGCAGCCTCGCCCTCCTTCTTGACGGTGCGCCACTGATCGAGGGGCACCGGGGGCGTCTCGTCGACCTCCACCTCGGCCACCGCCGCCTCGGGAGCGGCCGCCCCGGGCTGCCCGGGGGGCTGCGCCGTGGCATCGCCCCCGCCGGTCTCGGCCGCACAGCCGAGCGCGAGGGAGGACAGCAGGAGCAGCGAAGGAACGTGCGTGCGTGTGGACATGGGACCGGCTTTCCAGTTTGCGCGCGCGAGCCCAGCCATTGTTTCGGGACCCACGCGGACGACAGGGAATCTCTCACAGGAGCCCGCGCGTGTCGTGCCATCGCGATGCGCCGCGGCGGCCCCGATCGGGTCACCGGGCTCGGTCGACGGGAACGTTCGTTCGCCGGCCAACGAGCGATGCTCGAGCCGGGGTGCTGCTCGGCGCCCGCCGCGAGGCGACGCGCTCGGACGCCCGGCCGCCGATCTCCCGCGGCTCAGCGCAGCGGCAGCACGATGGTCTCGCGCCGCTCGACGAACAGCTCGCTGCCGATGAAGTCGCCCGCGTCGAAGGTGGACGCCCGCAGGCGGCTCGCGGTCACGCGCAGCGAGTCGGCGTCGAGCATCAGGCCCAGCGGTCGCAGGCCGTCGAACGACAGCCGCGTCTGTCCCTGATCCGAGAGCACGCAGGTGAGCTCGGCCCCTGCCGGCTCGCCGCCCTGCAGGCCGGTGAGACGCACGGTGACCAAGCCACTGCCCTCGGTCTCGGCCTGCCAGCGCAGCACCAGCGCGCCGTCGGCCAGCTCGGCCAGGTCGCCCTCTCCCACGTGCAGCCCCATGGCGGGCGGCACCAGGCCCTCCACGCGGAAGGGCGGCAGCTCCTCGGTCTGCGAGCCGCTGGCCTCCACCACCACGCGACCGCCCTCGCGGCCGATCGCCGCCGGGAGTTCGTCGTCGTAGTAGTAGTACTCCACGCCGTGCATGTACGGCAGCAGGTCGGGCACCAGCGACAGCGGCACGTCCACGTCCTGCCCGCCGATGTGCACGCTGAGGTTGCCCGCGTCGACGAGGTGCAGCTCCTGCAGATCGGACCCCAGGGTGTCGGACACCTCGGCGGTGACGAGCTGATCGGACACCACGCAATCGCTGGGACGGAGCACGTCGGTGGGCAGCACGGGCATGCCCACCCGCGCCCGCACGAAGTCCTCCTCGAAGCCCTGCACGAACGCGAAGCCGGCCGAGATCTCGAAGGCGTCGGTGTCGTCGGGCTCCTCGCCCGCGGAGCGCTCGGCCTGCGGCTCGAGCACCACGTGCACCCGACCCAGCCGCAGCTGGTCGGCCTCGGAGCCCACGTCGGGCCGGGAGTCGAGGCCATCGGTCGCACAACCACCCGCCACCATCGCGAGCGACGCGACGGCGAGCGCGGCCAGTTGGTGCCCTGGCGACCTCACGTCCAAAACCGTACCGCGTGGCGGACACCCTGTCACGGAACCGGGTGGACCCGCCGACCTCGCCTCGGGTCCCCGCGCGCCCTTGCGGTGATCTCGCGGCTGCGCAGCGGCCGCTCCGTCGCGTCGCTGGCTCGATCGCGGAGATCCCGTGGCCGCGCTCGGTCCGTCGCGCGCGGTGCTAGCCTCCGCGACCGTCATGACCGCCGTCTCGCTCGCGGAGTGTCACGAGCTGGCCACACTGGCTCGACTGTCCCTCGATGATGCCGAGGCCGAGCGCTTCGCCGCGCAGCTCGGGCCGATCCTCGACTATCTCGAGCAGCTGCGCGCCGTGGACACCGAGGGCGTGCCGGAGCACCTGCCGCCCTCGCGACCGGGCAGCGCCCTGCGTGACGACCAGCCCGGGCCCACCCTGGCCGAGCCGCTGCGGGGCGTGCCCGCGGTGCGCGACGACCAGGTGGTGGTGCCGAAGTTCAAGGAGGACTGAGGATCCATGGCGCAGCGAGGCGATCCCCAGGACGACGCGGGAGCGCGGTGGCCCACGGCCCGCGCCATCGCGGCCGGCGTGCGCGACGGCTCGCGCCGCGCGACCGAGGTGCTGCAGGCCTTCGAGGCCCGAGCCGACGCCACCGAGCCCGCGATCCATGCCTACCTGCTGCGCGCGCGCGACCAGGCTCGCGCCGCGGCCGAGGCGATCGACGCCGCCCGCGAGGCCGGGCGCCCGCTGGGCCCGCTCGCCGGCGTGCCGATCGGGCTCAAGGACATCTTCGTCACCGAGGGCATCGAGACCCGCTGCGGCTCGCGGATCCTCGAGGGCTGGGTGCCCCCCTACGCGGGCACCCACGCGCGACGCCTGGCCGAGGCGGGCGCGGTGATCACCGGCAAGCTGGCGATGGACGAGTTCGCGATGGGCTCGTCCTCGCAGAGCACCCCCTACCCCGCCGTGCGCAACCCGTGGTCGCCCGAGCACGTGCCCGGCGGCTCCTCGGGAGGCTCGGCCGCCGCGGTCGCGGCGGGCTCGTGTGCGGCCGCGCTGGGCTCGGACACCGGCGGCTCCATTCGGCAGCCGGCCAGCCTGTGCGGGGTGGTGGGGCTCAAGCCGAGCTACGGCCGGGTGAGCCGTCACGGCATGATCGCCTTCGCCTCCAGCCTCGATCAGGCGGGGCCGCTCACCCGCGACGTCCGCGATGCCGCCGTGCTCCTGCAGGTGCTCGCCGGTCCCGATCCCCACGACGCCACCTGCCTCGACGCGCCCGTGCCCGACTACCTCGCCGCCTGCGAGCGCGGGGCCCAGGGCCTGCGGGTGGGCGTGCATCGGGCCGCCCTCGACCACGAGGCGCTCGAGCCCGAGGTGCGCGAGGCCTTCGAGCGCTCGCTGGCCGTGCTGGCGGACGCCGGCGCCACCCTGGTCGACGTGGAGCTGCCCCACGCCGAGCACGCGGTGGCCACCTACTACGTGCTGTGCACCGCCGAGGCGGCCAGCAACCTCGCGCGCTACGACGGGATCCGCTACGGCCACCGCGAGGCCCGGCCCTCGCTGCGCCAGACCTACGAGGCCACCCGCGAGCGCGGCTTCGGGGCCGAGGTGAAGCGACGCGTGCTGCTGGGGACCTTCGTGCTGCGCAAGGAGAGCTACGCCGCCTACTACGGGCAGGCGCAGAAGGTGCGCTCGCTGATCGTCCGCGACTACGCGCAGGCCTTCGCGCGCTGCGACCTGCTGGCCTCGCCCACCGCCCCCGGCCCCGCGTTTCGCCGGGGCGAGCGCGACGAGGATCCCCTGGCCATGTACCTGAGCGACGTGTTCACCGTGGGGGCCAACCTCGCCGGCCTCGCCGCGATCTCGATCCCCGCCGGCCTCAGCCACGCCACCGCCGAGCGCCCGGCCCTGCCCATCGGCGTGCAGCTGTCGGCGCCCGTGCTGGGCGAGCCCACCCTGCTCGCGGCCGCGGCCGCCCACGAGGATCGCAGCGAGCACCATCGTCGGCGTCCCCCCACCGCGGAGGCGATCGCATGAGCCCCGCCTACGAGCCGGTGATCGGCCTGGAGGTGCACTGCCAGCTCCAGACCGCGAGCAAGATGTTCTCCGCCTGCCCGGTGGGGATCGGCGCGCCGCCCAACACCCTGGTCGATCCCTACACCCTGGGCCTGCCCGGCACCCTGCCCGTGCCCAATGCCCAGGCGGTGCGCCACGGGATCGCGCTGGCCCTGGCCTGCGGCTGCGAGCTCCACCCCCAGAGCCGCTTCGCTCGCAAGCACTACTTCTATCCCGACCTGCCCAAGGGCTATCAGATCACCCAGAGCGATCACCCCTACGCCACCGGGGGCAGCCTCGAGGTGCCTGGCTTCACCGACGCGCACGGCCAGCCCAAGCGCGTGCCGCTGACGCGGATCCACTTCGAGGAGGACGCGGGCAAGAACACCCACGTGCTCGGCGAGGACCACAGCCTGGTCGACTACAACCGCGCCGGCGCGCCGCTGCTCGAGATCGTCTCCGAGCCCGCGCTGGGCTCCCCCGACGAGGCCGCCGCCTACCTCCGCGAGCTGCGGACCCTGGTGCGCACCCTGGGCATCTCGCAGGCCAACATGGAGGAGGGCACGCTGCGCTGCGATGCCAACGTGTCGCTGCGCCCCCGCGGCCAGGCCACGCTGGGCACCCGCTGCGAGATCAAGAACCTCAACTCCTTCCGCTTCCTGGCGCAGGCGATCGCGGCCGAGATCCGGCGGCAGCTCGACCTGCTCGAGCGCGGCGAGGCGGTGGTGATGGCCACGCTGTCGTACGACCCCGAGCGCGACCGCACCCGCATCATGCGCACCAAGGAGGCCGCGGCCGACTATCGCTACTTGCCCGAGCCCGACCTGCCGCCGCTGTCGATCCCGGCGGCGTGGGTGGAGGAGATCCGCAGCAGCCTGCCGCCCCTGCCCGCGGCCCGCCGGGCCCGCTACGCGCAGCAGGGCATCGCGGCCGACGACGCGGTGCTGCTGGCCGCCGAGCCCGAGCTGGGCGACTACCTCGACCGCATGCTCGACGCCGGCGCGCCCGGACCCAAGGCGGCCAACTGGGTGACCGGCGAGCTGCTGGCCAAGCTCCGCAGCGACGGCCGCGACCCCAGCGCGAGCCCGGTGAGCCCCGAGGCCCTCGCCGAGCTGGTCGGGATGGTCGAGCGCGACGAGGTCTCGGGGCGCAGCGCCAAGGCGATCTTCGCCACCCTCTACACCGAGGCCGACCCCTCCCAGAGCCCGCGGGCGATCGCCGAGCGCGATGGCCACCGCCAGCTCAGCGACGACGCCGCGATCGAGGCCGTGGTCCGCGAGGTGCTCGAGGGCAGCCCAGGCCAGGTGCAGCAGTACCGGGCGGGCAAGACCAAGCTGCGTGGCTACTTCGTGGGGCAGGTGATGAAGCGGACCCAGGGTCGGGCCAACCCTCGCGTCCTCAACGAGCTGCTGGATCGGCTACTGGACCCCGACGCGCCGGAAGGCTAAGAGTGTGGGCTCCCCCCGCGCCGCCATGCCCAAAGACATCGAGTCCCACCTGCTGCTCAACCGCTTCTACGCCAACGTCGAGAGCCGCGCCAACGAGACCTACCTGGTGCAGCCGCTCGGCGGCGGCCGGGTCAAGGAGTACAGCTTCGCCCAGGTCTTCGAGGAGGCCGCGGCCATGGCGGGGCACCTGCGCTCGCTCGAGCTGCCGCCGCATTCGAAGATCGCGATCATCAGCAAGAACTGCGCGCACTTCTTCATCGCCGACCTCGCGATCTGGATGGCGGGGCACGTGAGCGTGGCGCTCTACCCCACGCTGGCCCGCGACACCGTGCGCTACATCCTCGAGCACAGCGAGTCGCGGCTGATCTTCATCGGCAAGCTCGACGCCGAGCCCTGGGCCGAGATCCAGCAGGGCCTGACCGAGGGCGTGCCCCGCATCGCCTTCCCGCTCGCGCCCAAGACCGACGCGCCCGAGTGGGACGAGGTGATCGCCAAGGCCGAGCCGGTCGAGGGCAAGCCGCGGCGCGACGCCGACGACGAGGCGCTCATCATCTATACCTCGGGGAGCACGGGTCGGCCCAAGGGGGTGCTGCACAGCTTCCGCACCATCACCGCGCCCACGATCGGCCTGGCCAAGATCATCCACATGAGCAAGGACGATCGCATGCTCAGCTACCTGCCGCTGGCCCACGCGATGGATCGCTGGCTGTCGGAGTGCATGTCGCTGTACTGCGGGGAGACCGTCTACTTCGCCGAGAGCCTCGAGACCTTCGTGGAGGACCTCAAGCGCGCCCGCCCCACCGTGTTCATCTCGGTGCCGCGGCTGTGGCTCAAGTTCCAGCTCGGCGTGTTCCACAAGCTGCCCAGGAAGCGGCTCGAGCTGCTGATGAAGCTCCCCATCATCAAGGGGATCATCAAGAAGAAGGTGCTCACCAACCTCGGCCTCGACCACGTGCGCTTCGCGGGCAGCGGCTCGGCCCCCATCCCGGCCGAGCTGCTGCAGTGGTACCGCGACCTCGGCCTCGAGCTGCTCGAGGGCTACGGCATGAGCGAGAACTTCAACTACTCGCACCTCACCATGCCCGGCAAGGGCCGCGCCGGCTACATCGGCCACGCCTACCCCGACGTGGAGTGCAAGCTCAGCGACCAGGGCGAGATCCTGGTCAAGAGCCCCGGCAACATGCTCGGCTACTACAAGGACGAGGAGCTCACCAAGGAGGCATTCACCGAGGACGGCTTCCTCAAGACCGGCGACCGCGGCGAGCTCGACGACACGGGTCGCCTCAAGATCACCGGTCGGGTCAAGGAGCTGTTCAAGACCAGCAAGGGCAAGTACGTCGCGCCCGCGCCGATCGAGAACATCCTCAACAACGATGAGCGGGTGGAGCTGTCGCTGGTGGCCGGCTCGGGCCACCCCATGACGCACGCCGTGGTGCAGCTCGCCGAGGAGTTGCTGCCCAAGCTCGAGCAGCCCGGGGTCAAGGACTCCGTGTCCGCCGCCCTCGAGGACCTGCTGCGCCAGGCCAACCGGCAGGTGGAAGAATACGAGCGCCTGGGCTTCATCGTGGTGGCCAAGGACCGCTGGACCATCGAGGGCGGGCAGCTCACGCCCACCATGAAGATCAAGCGCGGCTCCATCGAGGACATGTACGCCGAGAAGCTCGAGGAGTGGTACGACACCAAGAAGAAGGTGATCTGGGAGTAGGCACGCCCGGGCACGGCCCCGCTCGGCGATACCGAGCCACCCCGGAGGGCTCCGGCCCGCGCACGGGCCGAGGCGCTGCGACGCGACCGGGCTGCCTCCTGGCTACCTGGTCACCGTGGCGCTCGCGGGCCAGCGGCGCTCGGCCTTGATGCGGAGGAGCAAGCCGGCCAAGCCGTCGGCATCGAGCGAATCCGCGTAGGCCCGCTCGGGTGGGCCGAAGGGAATGCCGAGAAGCTCGCACAGGGTCTCGATCGCCTCGACGCGGCCCTGCACGAGCCCTTCGGCGCGGCCCTCCACGAGCCCTTCGGCGCGGCCCTGCACGCGGCCCTCGGCGACCTTCTCGGCCAACCGGGGGTTGCCCTTGGCTTCCAGGGCGTCGATCGTGGCGTCATCGGCGACCGCAGCATCGAGCAGGGCCCGCACGGGCAGTGGCCGCACCAGCGTGGGGTCTTCGATCGTGCCGTCGAGGTCGAGCGGGACGAAGCGGTGCTCGGAAGGGGACCACTCGGCGACCTCCCCCTTCTTCACGAAGATCGCGAGCAGCCGCCGTACGCCACACGCAGTGAGATCCTCGGCGCGCTCGACCATGTGGCGCAGCGACTGCTCGTTGACGATCTCCAGCGCGAGCTCCTCGAGGTAGCGGAAGCCGGTCCGGGGGTCGATGCCCGCGCGACGAATGCAGCTGTCGGTGGCGAAGTCCGAGCGCTCGCCGGCCCGGGTGAGCAGATCGGTGGACGCGACGTAGCTCGGGGCCACATGGGTCCCGAAGAGCCGATCGACCTCCGTGTGGCGATCGCCGTGCTCGGGGTTGGCGGGAGCGGCCTGGAGCCGCTGGCCGCGAACCATCTCCTCGCGGGTCTCGGGCTCGACGAGCCGCTCGTCGACGTAGGGAGGTGGCAGGCCAGGCGATGCCGGGAAGCGAGCCGAGCCCGCGGGTGTGCCCGGTGGAGCATCGAGCTTCCGCTCGGCATGGGGGGCCTTGGGCTCCATGATCGGATAGAGCATAGCGAGCTTTCCTTCGTGGGTCTGGGGTGATGGGCGGCCTGCGCTTCGAGCGATCGAGGTGCCGATCGCCCGAGGCCCATCGTCCTTGGCACCACGATAGCGGGCACGCGGGAGCGGTCAACGGACCAATGGCGACGAATCCGGGGGAGCGGAACGAATAGTGCCACTCCTTCGGCAATGACATGCGACGGAAGGAAGCCTCGGGCCGGCTGAGCCGGCCCGAGCGAAGGGTTGCGAAGGGCTGCGAAGCCCTCCAACCGTTCCCAGCGACTAGTCCCCGTAGAAGTTGAGCTTCTCGATGCAGCCCACGCTGCCGCTGCAGGTGCTGATGTAGACCCGCTGCCCGCTCTCGGCGGCCCGCCCGGCCATGTCGAAGTAGGTCAGCAGCCGCGCTTCGCTGTGCTGGTCGTCGGCCGTCACGTAGGGCGAGCCCGCCGAGTACAGGTAGCCATAGCCCAGGTAGCTGCCGGTGCAGTTGGGGGCGTCGTAGAACGAGATGCGGACGCCACCGTCGTCGCCCATGTAGGTGCTCTGGGTCTCGTAGCGAGCGCTGCACACGTAGGCATAGCCGGCGCTGATGGCCGCGTTGGCGGTGGTCGCGGTGGTCATCGCTCCCGCGGTGAGCCCGGCGATGCAGGCGGCTCCGATGAGGATCTTCTTGGTCATGATGCTGTCTCTCTCGTGGTGGTTGGTGGGGTTGGTGATGGTGGGGTTGGTGATGGGACTTCAGAGGAGGGACGTGCCCGGCATCTCGCCGCGCTCGAGATCGGCGAGCCGCGCCTCGGCCTCTTCGCGGGGCAGGTTCTCCACCGCCTCCACGTAGCGGCGCACCGCGAGGTCGCGCTCGTCGGGGTCGGTGGCCGCATCGATCTCGGCGCGCAGGTCCTCGGGCTCGAGCCGCGACGCCTCCTCGCGCCCACGCAAGGCCTCGTCGAGCCGCGCCTCGGCCTCGAGACGGGCGGGCTCGTCGAGCGGCTCGATCGCCTCGAGCGCGCGCTCGATCGCCTCCTCGCGCCGCAGCGGGTCGTCGTCGCGCAGCGCCGCGAGGGCCTCGTCGAGGTCGGGGCTGGGCGGCCGAGGGATCGCGCCCAGCTCGGCCGAGAGCGACTGCATGCGCGCGTCGAAGTCATCGGCCATCGCGAGCAGCTCGCCCTCCGGCATGCTGCTCCGCAGGGCGAAGATCGCCGACATGCCCGGCTCCACCTCCACCGCCGTCACGCGCCCTTGGGCCCGCGCCCGCGCGACCAGGCGATCGAGGTAGGCCTCCACGTCCACGCGGCCGTGCAGCCCCGGCAGCTCGCGCTCCTCCTCCTCGGTGATGCGAGGTCGCAGGCTCACCCGCGGGCGAGGCCGAGCTCGAGGACGCTCCCCGCCCGCGCCCGCGAGGCGCAGCGGCAGTGGCTCCTCCTCGTGCGGCGGATCGGCGGAGGCGCTCAGCCAGGCGGTGGTGGCGGATCCGAGCGCAGCAGCGAGCAGCGCCGTGACGACGAGGGGGCGGGACATCGAGGCTCCTTGCGCCCGGCGGGCGCCGCCGGGGCTGGCGACGTCGTCCTCGGGCCCCCCGGTGGAGTCCCACCCGCGCCGTTCGGATCACGACGGCGCCGAATTTTCTCCGCGGACCCTCGAGCATGGGCTCGAGCCACGACCGCTACGCTGGTTTCTTCCCCGTCCTCGTGGGCGCATGCCGTCTACGAGGCCTTCGACACCGTGGCGCCGCTCTCCGGGTCGATCCCGCAACCACCGTCACGCCCTGGGCCCGCCCCCCTCGTCGCCCCGTGGTAGATTCCCCTCGGGAGCGGCGCATGCGAAGGGCGGTGGTGATCGGACAGGCGCTCGCGCTCGTGGTGGGAATCGCCGCGGGTAGCTGCGGCGATCCAGCCTTCGTGTGCGAGGACGACTCGGGCTGCGCCGGCCTGGCCGACGCGGTGTGCGAGGCCAACGGCTACTGCAGCGTGCCCGACCTCGAGTGCAACTCCGGGCGCCGCTACGCCCCGCACTCGGGCGAGCTGAGCGACCGCTGCGTGCCCCACGACGACGGCAGCGACGGCTCCACCGGCGAGCCGGTCACCGACGCCACCAGCCTGCCCCCGCTCGACGGCACCACGGCGATCGACGGCGACGAGACCACCAGCACCGGGGACGAGCCGAGGCCGATCGAGTGCGCGGGCGAGCGGTGGCTGCTCGAGCCCTTCGACGACGACCCTCCCGATCCCGACCTCTGGTACGTCTACGAGGACGACTACTCCGCGCTCTCCACCGCGAGCGGGAGCATGCGCATCACGGTCGACGACCCGGCGATGGACCAGGGCGCCTACGCGGGCATGGACTCGCTCGTCGGGCTGCCGATGGCGGGCGAGGCCGGGGCCCAGCTGCTGTCGATCCCCGACGCCGACCTCCCGGCCGAGGCGTTCTTCGTGCTCGAGGGCCCCAAGGTGACCGCGGGCTTCGACATCTACGGCGGCGAGATCGGCAGCTTCTTCCACAATGGCGAGTACCTCGAGCGGGTGGTGGTGCCCTTCGACCCCGAGGCCCACCGCTGGATCCGCATCGTGTTCGACGAGCTCGCGATGACGGTGCGGTGGGAGACCTCGCCCGACGGCCTCGAGTGGTCCACCTTCGACGTCGAGGCCGAGCCCCCGGCCGACTGGCTGCCCTCGCTCACCAACCTCGACATCGGCGCCGGGGTGTGGTCGAGCCCAGCCTTCGCCGATCCCCTGCTCGAGATCGACGATGTGTTCGTCTGCGCGCGGCTCTGACCCCGCCCACCGGGCCCACGCCGCGCCCGGCTCACGGCGGCGTAACCGCGCCCACCCCGGCGACGTCGAGCCCCCCGTATGAGCTACGCCGCCACCGTGTGGGGCGCCTACCTGGCCCTCGTGCTCGGCGCCTTCCTGCGCAACCGCGTCTTCGGCGTGTTCGCGGTGGTGATCCTGCTGTTCCCGGCCGGCGTGGGCCTGGCCCTGCGCGATCACCTCGGCTGGCTCGCGCCCGCCATCCCCTACTTCCAGGTCGCGGCCGCGGTCCAGATCGCGCTGCTGATGTGGCGCCCCCGCATGAAGCCCTGGCCCGTGCGCCTGCTGCTGAGCTGGCCCGCGAGCTGGTTCATCGCCGCCACCTTCCTCGCGTTCCCCTGGGCCATCGCGGCCGCCTTCGGGCTCACGCCCCACGGCGCGTGGATCCCCTTCGCCATCGCGGCGGGCGGCCTGGCCCAGTCGCTGGTCACCCGCGAGACCACGGTGGACCTGCGCCTGCGACCCGAGCGAGACGCGGGCGAGCTGCGGCGCTTCGGCGAGGGGCTCGGGGCGCCCACCCAGCCCGACGAGGGCCGCCCGCTCACCATCGTGCAGATCACCGATCCCCACCTGGGTGCCTTCATGTCGGTCGAGCGCCTGCGACGGATCTGCCAGCGCGCGGTGGATCGCCAGCCCGATCTCATCCTCGTCACCGGCGACCTGATGACCATGGAGTCGCACGACGTGGAGACGGTCAGCCGCGCGCTCGAGCCCCTACGCGCCTACGAGGGGCGGGTCTTCGCCTGCCACGGCAACCACGACCACGAGGCCCGCGAGGTGGTGCGCATCGCCTTGTCGCGCAACGGCGTGCAGCTGCTGGTCGACGATGCCGCGCTGGTCGAGACCGCGGCGGGCCCCGTGCAGATCGTGGGCTCCGACTTCGTGTGGGGCCGCCGTCGCGACGCCCACCTGCGGGCGCTGTGCGACGAGCACCCGCGGGTGCCGGGCGCCCTGCGAGTGGTGCTGCTGCACGACCCCGGCGCCTTCACCCACCTGCCCGAGGGCGAGGGAGACCTCGTGCTCTCGGGCCACACCCACGGCGGCCAGGTGGGCCTGGTCTCGCTGGGCCTGAGGGGCACGGTGGTCTCGGCCCTCACCAAGGTGCCCGACCACGGCCCGTGGGCGCGGGGTCGCGATCGCCTCTACGTGCACCGGGCCCAGGGTCACTACGGCTTCCCCATCCGCCTCGGCGTGCCCGCCGAGCAGAGCCTGCTGCGCGTGTGGACCTGAGGCGATAGCCTCGGGGCACCATGGTCCCCCGCTCGTTCCGCCTCGCCTGCCTCGCCGCCACGCTCGCCCTGGGCTGCTCCCGGCCCCCGGCGACCGCGACGCCCGGCGAGGCCACGCCCCCGCCCGCGCCGCAGCCCGAGCCGCGCAGCGACGCGCCCGAGGAGCTCCCGCCCGGCGCTGCGATCCTCGACGAGGAGGGCTTCGCGGCGCTGCACCAGCTCAGCGCGGAGCAGGCCCCGCTCCGCGGCGAGGACCTCCAGGTGGCCGGCGTGCACATGTACCTGTCGCTGCCCGAGGGCGCCACCGCGCCGCTGCCCGCGGTGGTGGTGATCCACGAGTGGTGGGGCCTCGACGATCACATCCGCCGCTGGGCCGATCGCCTCGCCGCCGACGGCTACGCCGCGCTCGCGGTCGACCTCTACGACGGAGCCGTGGCCACCGACCGCGAGGCCGCGCTGTCGCTGATGCAGGGCGTCGACGAGACGCGGGCCGGGGAGATCCTCGCCGCCGCCCACCGCTTCCTCGCCGAGGACTCCCGCGTCCGGGCGTCCAGGCGCGGCGTGGTGGGCTGGAGCTTCGGCGGCGACTGGTCGCTGCGCCTGGCCCTGGCCCAGCCCGACCTCGACGCCGCGGTGATCTACTACGGCCGGCTCGAGACCGACCCCACGGTGCTGGCCTCGATCCACGCCCCGATCATGGGCGTGTTCGGCAACGAGGACGCCGGGATCCCCCCCGCCACCGTCGATGCCTTCGCGGCCGCGATGAAGGAGGCCGGCAAGTCGCTCGAGCTGCACCGCTACGATGCGCAGCACGCCTTCGCCGATCCCTCCAGCGGCCGCTACAACCCCGAGGCGGCCGAGGACGCGTGGAGCCACACCCGGGCGTTCCTCGCCCAGCAGCTCGAGCGCGAGTAGCTCGCCCCGCGCTCACAGCGAGTCGACGCAGGCGACCGCGGTCTGGGGCGCGGTCAGGGTCCGGCACGCCCCCGTCATGCCCAGCGTGGCCACGGGCAGCATCAGGCCCGAGGCCGGCTCCACGGTGTAGAGGTCGGTGCCGCTGCACGCGTACAGGCCGTCGTCGTTGGGGTGCACGGCCAGGCCGGGGTCGGTCAGGTCCGCGCTCACCGGCACCAGCGGCGTGGACTCCCCGGTGCTCGGGTTCACCGTGTAGAGATAGTCGTTGTCGCCCTCGATCGCGTAGGGCGTGGCCACCAGGTCCGACCACGCCATCGCGCCCGTGCCGTACATGAAGCCGAGCGGGCCCACCACCGTGCCCAGGCCGGTGTCGGGGTCCACCCGCACCATCGCGTCGAGGGCCGTGTCGAGGCCGAGCAGCTCGTCGCTGCCGACGGCCCCCAGGCTCAGCACGATGCTCCCCAGCGAGGTCGGCCCCACGATCTGGAAGCTGCAGTTGCAGGGGTTGATCGTGTCGATGCGGCTGGCCGCCGCGTTGTGCCCGTAGAGCGTCCCGTCGCGCTCGAACACCAGGCTCGTGTAGGTCACCGTGGGGGCCAGCGAGCAGATCTCGGTGGTCGCTCCGTCGAGGCCCACCTTGAGCAGCCGCGGCGGGTTGGTGCCGTTGTCGACCGTCAGCAGCCAGTCGCCCGGCATGCCGCCGGCCGAGGTCTCGCTGCCCTCGCTGCTGCTGCCGTCCATCGGCCCGTCGTCGGTGCTGCTGCTCCCGGTGGTCATCGGCTCGTCGGTGGTCCCGGGCGCCTCCGTGGTCTCGGGCTCGTCGCTCGTGCCCGAGCCGGTGCCCGTGGCCGAGCCCGTCATCGGCACCGTGCTCGCCCCGTCGTCGTCGGGCTCCTGCGGGTTGCAGGCGATCGCGAGCAGGGAGATCGGGAGCGTCCACCGGGTCAAGTCATGCATGAGCGACGAATTGTCGAAGAGGATGCGACGCGCCGCAAGCGTGGTGCCATGCTAGGGCGCGGTGCGCCGCCCATCCACCATCCCCGCCGATCTGAGCGCTCGCCTGGAGGACCCGGGCCGCGATCCACCCGCGCCCGGCGATCTGCGCCTGGCCGCGGTGATCGGCCTGCTGCTGCGCGACGATCCCCACCACCCCGACGATCCGCGGCTGCTGCTCATCGAGCGCTCGAGCTCGCTGCGCGCCCACGCGGGCCAGGTGGCGTTCCCCGGGGGCAAGCCCGAGCCACACGACGCCAGCCTGGCCCACACTGCGCTCCGCGAGGCCCGGGAGGAGGTGGGCCTGCCCTCCGAGGGCGCCACCGTGCTCGGCCGGCTGAGCCCGGTGCCCACGCCCACCGGCTTCCTCATCGTCCCCTTCGTGGGCTGGGCCCCGCCGGGCTGGCAGCCGCGGCCGACCAGCCCCGAGGTGCACCGCATCCTCACTCCGCGCCTGGGCGAGCTCGCCGATCCCCGGGTGCACCGGATCACCGGACGCGGCGTGTGGCGAGGCTACCGCTACGAGATGCACGAGTATGCGGTGCACGATCCCCCGGTGTGGGGCGCGACGGCGCGCATGGTGTGGGACCTGCTGGGTCGCCTGGAGCTGGGATGAGCGCGCTGACCCCCGCGCTGCTGGAGGAGCTCGCCGGCCTCGCCCACGACGAGGGGCTGCTGCGCCTGGGCGCGGTGCGGCTGGATCACCCCGGCTTCGCTCCCGCGCGGGCACGGCTCGACGAGCACCTCGATGCGGGACACCACGGCGAGATGGAGTTCATGGCGCGCACCCGTGAGGTCCGCAAGGATCCCGCGCGCATGCTCGAGGGGGCGCGCACCGTGCTGGTGGCGGCCGTGCCCTACCGCGGCGAGCCCGGCCCCGTCGCCCGCTATGCCCGCAGCGCCGACTACCACACGGTGATCCATCGCCGCCTCGATCGCCTCGCCGAGCACCTGCACGCCCGCCTGCCGAAGATCCGCACCCTGGTGTGCGTGGATACCAAGCCGCTGCTCGAGCGGGCCGCGGCCGCGCTCGCGGGCCTGGGCTTCCTGGGCAAGCACGGCTGCCTCATCGTGCCCGGGCTGGGCTCCACCGTGCTGCTGGGGGCGCTGCTGTGCACCGCCGAGCTGCGCGGACCCGATGCCGTGCCCGATCCCGCCACCGTGGGCTGGGATGCCTGCGGACAGTGCACCCGCTGCCTCGACGCCTGCCCCACCGCCGCCTTCGTGACGCCCGGGCAGCTCGATCCGCGGCGCTGCATCTCGTACCTCACCATCGAGCACCGCCGCGCGATCGAGCCCGCGCTCGCCGACGCGATGGGCGAGCGGATCGCCGGCTGCGACGCGTGCCAGGAGGTCTGTCCCTACAACGGCGGGCGCGAGCGGGAGGCCCGGGTGCCCGCCGCGGCGTGGATCGAGCCCCCGCCCGGGCGCGACCGTGCTCCCGACCTGGTCGAGCTGGCCAACGTGGCGAGCGCCCGCTACCGCTCGTTCGTCAAGCACACCGCGCTGCGTCGGATCCCGCGGCGATCGATGCGACGGAACGTGCTGCTCGCCCTGGGCAACCGCGAGGGTCCGGCCACCGACGCCGAGCGGGAGGCGGCCCGGCGAGCCGCGGAGGACGAGGATCCGCAGGTACGCGCCGCGGCGCGGCGGCTGCTCGACCGCCGCGGCCGCAGCCGGTGAGGGGCGTGGCTCGTTGCTCGACGTCGCAGCGGCCGCGAGCAAGCAGCGGCCCGTCGCTCTCCGGCGCTCGGGCACTACAGGTCGCGCAGCAGGCCCGGTCCGTGCAGCGCCAGATAGACCCAGGCCGAAGGGGCGATCCCGGTCATCGCGGTGTTCCAGCCGTCGCCCCCCGGGAAGTCGTCGACGGCACCGGGGAACGCACCCGGCAGCGTCGGGTCCTCGAGCAACAGCAGCGAGTCGACGAGCTCGACTGCCCCCCTGCCGCCGGTGCTCGAGTACTGGGCGGTGAACTCCACGGTCGGCTGCCATGGTCCTGCAATGTCACCCAGCCCGGAGACGAGATCGTCGAACGAGCGCACGGGGAAGATCCCGCTGGCGAGCCCGCAGGTCGCGAGGGCTTCGGCATCGTAGCCGGCATCGCGCAACAGCTCGGCGCCCCAGTTGCACACCACGTCGAGCGCAATGCCCCAGTAGTCGCTCCCCATGCGTAGCCACTGGTCTTCCGAGTCCCAGTGCTCGGCCATCAAGTAGTCGGCGAGGTCGAGCGGCTCCTCGCCCGCTGCACGAAGCGCGAAGTAGGTCGACACGTTGCCCTCGGTCCCGCTGGTCACGCCCCCCGTGCCTCCGCTGTATGCCACGCGCTCGCCGTCCAGCCAGCTGGCCCCGAGCGAGAGCGCGGCCTGGTAGCCCGTGGGATCGGGCACGGCCACCTCGTCGAGGAACACCCGCAGCCCGATCATCACCCAGGCGTGGCTCCCCACCCACGGACCGGTCGCGGGCACGACCTGCCCGCCCGGACCGTCGACGTAGAGATCGGCCCACTCGCCGCCCAGCGAGTACGCGTCCTGCAGCGCGACCAGCTGCGAGGCGATCGCGGTCGCGGCCTGAGCGTACGACCCCTGCCCCGTGCGCCCGTGCTCCAGCGAGAGCACGATGAGCGCCATCGCCTGCGCGTAGGCGTTGTAGCTCCCCGGCGACTCCGGGAACCACGTACGGATCAGGCCGCTGGGCCCCTGCTCGAGGACGAAGCGATCGGCGATCCGGCCCATCACGTCGCCCTGCGGCGGCACGCACTCGAACGCGGACGTGGGCCGCCTCAGCTCCTCGGCGGTGGCCCAGTGGATGTCGTCGATCATCACGTGACCGCTGGCGGCGTCGGCCGAGGGACCGCCGGGGCCGACCTCACTGATCCCGATCTCCAGGGCGACGATCGAGCCGAGGTCCGTGCTCGAGCCCGTCCCGCAGCTCGCGAACCGCTCCATGGCGATGACCGCCGTCCGGCGCGGGGTCAGGCCGGTGAGCTCGGTGAGCGGCACGATGGCCATGCAGCCGTTGGCGTCCTGGAGCTTGACCTCGAGGGTCCGCGGTGCCGCGCCCGAGGAGCCCTGCATCGGCACCAGCAGGAAGTCCGCGGCCCCGAGATCGGCGCGACCCGGCAGCTCGCGGCGCGCCACGACCCAGTCGTGCTCGGGAACCCCCGGGGCGTTCTCGGGCAGCTCGTAGCCCATCACGAGCCCCGGGCCGACGCCGAGCACCAGCATGGAGCCCGCGCTGGTGAAGGTCTGCCAGTCGTCGGGATCGGCGACCAGGCCGGGCCACAGCGGCGTGCCCACGGCGAGCGGATCGAAGTCCAGCCCCAGCCCGCTCCCGGGGGCCATCAGCGAGTCGTCGTCGTCGCAGTCGCCGGCCTCGCTCACGTAGCCGGCGGGAGGCTCACAGGCCACGACGGCGTCGCCTTCGACTCCGAAGCCGTCGCCGTCGGCATCGCGGTAGAACGTCGATGCATCCTCGCAGCGCTCGCCCAGGTGCCACTCGAGGTCGAGCTGATCGAGCACCACCGCATGGGGCCGCTCGGCGTCGTTGCCATCGACCTGCACGGCCACGGAGAGCCGGTCGGCCTCGCCCGGCTCCATCGTCGCCGACACCTCGAGATCGAGCGGGTGCTCCTCGCCGTCGATCACGATGCGCTCGTAGCGAGCGCCGCCCTTCGGCTCGATCGCTCCCCAGATCTCCAGGGAGTGCCAGTGCTCCGCGCGGAGCGTCTGGGAGATGCCGAGCGACACCCACGGCTCCGCGGCGCGTGGATCCCAGTAGTACCAGCCCGGCTCGCAGCCGGGCTCGCGCCGCCACCTCAGCGCGAGCTCCCATCGCCGCTCGCCGTGCCGCTGGCTGGTGCCGAGCGCGAGCCCGTGGACGCCCGCCGGGCCCTCGCCTTCGAGGCCCTCCGACTCGAGCCAGAAGCGCGTGCGCATCACCAAGGCCCTGGCGTCCTCCACGGCCGGCAGGTCGCGGTGGCAACGAACGCCCGAGAGCGAATCGCCCCCCGCGATCCCACACGCGATCGAGGCTCCGTCCGCGGCGGGGGCCACGACGCTCTCGAGCCGCGCCTCGGGTCGCCCCCCTCCTCCGCTCGACTCCACGCGTGCCTCCCATGGTCCGCGGTCGTCGAGATCGTGCAGACCCTCCCAGGCACAGGTGCCTGGCGAGCAACCGCCCCCATCGCCCGAGCTACTCGCGCTCGTCTCCGTGCCCCCGTCGGTCGAGCTCTCGTCGGCGGCCATGACCCCGTCGCTACCGGTCGAGCTGCCGTCGGTCTCCATCGGGGGTGAGGATGATGGACAGCCGCCGAGCCCGAGCCCGAGCACGGGGAGCGAGAGGAGGGGGACGATGGAAGGGAGCCGATGCTGGGTCATGGTCGTGTGTTCCTCATCTGCGGTGGACGGATGGGCGCACCGAGCCCGAGGCGGGCCAGGCCCACCGGCTCGGGACACCGCCACGGAAGGCGACGGGTCGGTCGATCAGAGGGCGCGGAGCCAGCCGGGCCCGTGGAGCGCCAGGTACACCCACGAGGACGGCGAGATGCCGTGCATCGAGGTGTTCCAGCCGGGTCCTCCCTCGAAGTCTGCGACCGCGCCCGGGAATGCCCCGGGGCTCGCCGGATCCTCGAGCGCGAGCATCTGCTCGAGCACGGTCTCGGCCCCGAGCCCGCCCGCGTGGGCGTACGAGCCCGTGAGCTCGACCGAGGGCTGCCACGGCCCCGCGATATCGCCCAGGCCGGCCACCGCGTCGTCGAAGCTACTCACGGGGAAGATCCCAGCCGCGAGGCCGCAGCTCTCCAGGGCCTCGAGCTCGAGCCCCTCGCGACGCAGCAGCTCCGAGCCCCACCCGCACATCACGTCGATCGCGAGGTATGGGCCATCGGCCGACATGGGGAAGTATCGATCGGCGGCATCCCAGCGGCTGGTCATCAGCTCCATCGCGATGTCGCTGGCCGCCCTCGGGCTCCCGGCCGCGAGCATGGCGAAGTAGGCGGAGATCAGATCGACGGTCCCTCGCGACGAGAGATCGGGTTGGGCCTCGATCCAGGCCGCCGCGTCGGCGATCGCGAGCTCATGGGGGCTCGGGTCGGCGGGCGAGGCATGAGCCAGGAAGATCCGCAGGCCGATCACCGTGCGGGCGACGGTGCTCACCGAGGCCGAGGGCAGCCCCTGTAGGCCGCCGTGGCCATCGTCCTCGTACAGATCGGACCATGCGCCGAGCCCCACGGTCTGCCCCTGCATCGCGAGGAGCCGCTGCGCGAGCGCCTCGGCCCCCGCGCGGTAGGCCGGGTTCCCGCTGCGAGCGTGCTCCAGCGACAAGACGACCAGCGCCATCGCCTGGGTATAGGTGTTGTAGTTGGGCGTCTCGTCGTACCAGCTGGGGACCAGCCCGTGCGGCCGCTGCTCGAGGAGCAGGCGGCGTGCGATCCGTGCCATCACGTCCCCCCGAGGGCCGCTGCACTCGAAGCTGGTCATCGGGCGGCGCAGCTCGGCGTCGGTGGCGAAGCGAATGGGGCCGAGGCTCACGGTGCCCAGCACCCCCGAGTCGGTCATCGCGGCACCGGCCTCGCTGATCCCGATCTCGATCGCGGTGATGTTGCTGGGATCGGTCGTGCCCCCGCAGCTCGCGGCCCCGGGCACGGTGAATCCCTCCATCCGGAGCACCGCCGTGCGGCACACGGGCAGGTCGGTCACCAGCTCCAGGGACTGCATGGTCATGCAGCCGTCGCCGTCCTGGAGCTTGATCTCGAGGGTCCGGGGCGCGACCTCCTCTCCGGCGAAGGGGACGAGCAAGAAGTCGGCGCCGCCCAGATCGGTCGGCGGCAGCTCCCGGCGGGCGACCACCCAGTCGTCCTCGGGGCCCGCGACCAGCGAGTAGTCCAGGTCCATGCCGGCACAGCCACCTCCGGCCGAGAGGTTGGCCATCGAGCCGTGCCCATCGACGTACACGTCCCAGCTCGTCGGCTCCACGTCTCCCAGGATCTGGCCCACGAGCGGGGGATCGAAGTCGAGACCTCCGCGGGGCGCGACACCGGGCCGCATGAGCGGATCGTCGTCGTCGCAGTCGTCCGACGCCTCCACGTAGCCGCTCGGGGCGGTGCACGCCGTGATGGCGCCCCGCACGTCGCCGTGGCCGTCCATGTCCAGATCGGGAAACCACGTGAGGGGGTCGTCGCACTCGAGATCGCTGCACGCCTGCACGTCGACGGCGTCGACCACCAAGCGCCAGGGGTCGCCGCTGGCGTTGGCATCGGCCTGGACCATCACCGTGGTCCCCTCGAGCCCGGGCTCGGCGCTGGCATGGCCCAGCTCGACGCCGCCGAGGGAGTGGACCTGCCCGTCGACGGTGAACCGCTCGTACGCCACCCCGGTCTCGGTGAGGCGCCCCCGCAGCTCCAGCCAGTGCCAGCTCTCGGGCTCGAGCTCCTGCGCGACCCCGGTCGGCCGCCAGGCTCCGGCCGCGGGATCCCAGTATCGCCAGCCCGCGATCGCTGCCCCCGCGTTGTGCCACTGGAGGGCCAGACGCCGATGGGCGCCCTCGCCATAGTGGTCCAGGCCCACCTCGATCGCCGGGACCACGGACGGCGCACCCTCGTCGGCGAAGGTCGTCGGAGGGTCGTACCAGAGCTGGAATCGCTGCACCACGGCGCCCAGCTCCAGCGTCGACGTCAGCTCGCGGTAGCAGCGAGCGTCGTGGGAGGTGCCGCTCTCCACGGCGCACTCGATGGCCGAGCCATCCCGCGATGGGGCCGTCACCGGGCCCAGCGGGCCGCTGGATGCGACGCTCGATCGTTGCCAGCCGCCCGCTTGGTCCACGTCGAACGCAAGGTAGGGAGCGCCGCAGCCGTCGACGGATCCGGTGCTCGAGCCCAGGGAGCCATCGCCCCCGCCCGTCTCGGAGCCGTCGAGCGAGCCCGGCGAGGGGCCAGCCGTCGTGCCGCCCGTGCCCCCGCCGCCGCCATCGTCGTCCCACCCCCCGAGCTGGATGCGGGTGGGAGCGCAGCCCGGCGGGACCAAGAGCGTCAGGCACAGCGAGGGGACCAAGCGTTCGAATCGAGCGGCCATCCGCTCCCTCGTTGCCACCGACCCCTGGTCATCGTCACTGCGGATCGCCGTTTGGTTCGTCGACGCCACAGGCTCGCTCGACTCGAGCGGCGTGCGGAGCCCGAGGGTTGCGGCGCAGGTAGTCCCTCGCCTCGGTGGTCGCGCTCGGCTCGTGGCGCAGGCACCGAGCGATCATCCGACACGCCTCGCGCTCGGGAGCCAGCGGGCTCTCGGGGAAGCGAAGGGCATGTCGTCGCACGAGCACCAGCGCTCGCTCGTGGTCTCCCTCGTCCATCGCCTTCCACGCCTGACCGAGCACGCGCGCCTGCTCGACCAGGGAATCGGGCCGCGAGATCGGAGCCACCTCGGGAGCTGCGGTCGCCGGCTCGACCCTCACCGGTCGCCGAGCGCGGTGGTGCTCGGGAGCTGCCTCGACGGCCTCGGCCTCGGCGGACCGTGGGGCGACCGGAGGGCTCGCGGTCTCCGTCCCGACCTCGGAGGACGGGCCGCTCACCATCACCTCGCTCGAGCCCACGGTCGGCGCTCGCTCGATCGCGGTGGGAGGCCTCGGACGAGGCGTGGCCGCAGGCTCGCGCCACACCCCGGCGAGCCCCACCACCGATGCCACCACCACCACCGCCAGCCCGATGGTGGTGCCCGAGATCGCGGAGGAGCTCGCGGCGGCCGAGCCCGCCGCGCCTCCCGTCGAGGCCTGGCCCCCGCCCGAGCCTCCGCCGGAGCCCTCGGGAGGGACCGGGCCCGCCGCGATCGCGGCCTCGATCGCGGCCCACCCTCGCCGACGAGCCCGCTCGGAGGGACGGTCGTGCTCTCGGGCCGCGGCCACGAGCTCGTCGAGGGACCATCGTCGATCGCTCATCGCGTCGCCTCCCCGCGCTCGTCGAGCTCCCGCAGCTTCTCGTGCAGCACGATGCGAGCCCGCCGTACCCGCGACTGGGCGGTGTTGGGGTTGATGCCGCAGGCCTCGGCCACCTCGAGCGCAGTCATCCCCTCGAGCTCCACGAGCACGTACGCCTCGCGCAGGGGCCTCGAGAGCCCCTCGAGCAATCGACCCAGCAGGTCGGCGGCCTCGTGGCGCCGACCGTGGCTCGGTCCCTCGGTGGCGACGCCGAGCGTTCGAACCGCGTCGACTCGACGTCGGTAGCGTCCCTCCTTGCGCAGGTGCATGCGGACCACGTTGCGAGTGATCCCGTACAGCCAGGCCTTGACCGAAGCCGAGCGACGGCCTTGCATCCCCCGATGTGCCGCGAGGAACACCTCCTGGACCACGTCGTCGAGGCAGGCCCGAGAGGCGCCGAACCGCCGTGCGCTCCGCCACACGAAGTCGAGGTGGGCTTCGTAGAGCTCGCGGAGGCGGCCGTCCCGAAGGGCGGTGTTGCGTAGCTTGCGCGCGGCGATCACGTCCGAGGGGCCCTCGGGGTACGGTTGCCGCCGCTCGAGGAATTCGTCACCAGAATCGAGCCTCCACCCCGAACATCGTCCTCCCGCCCACCCAGGGCGTGCGACGGACCAAGAGCTCGTCCAGGTAGTAGTCGGGCCCGGCGATGCGAAGGATCGCTTCGGGGGTGAGCCACAGGGCGATCCGTGGGTGGACCACGAGCCGCAGGCTGGCCGAGAGATCGATCGCGGCCCAGGGTTGGCGCGTCGGGCCACGGCTCTGCCCGGACTCGAGGGAGCCCCCCATCTGGCCGAGCTCCACGCCGGCGCACAGCGGCAGGTCGAGCCACGGCGTCGGGCCCAGCACTCCGCACCCACGCCCGCCGATCGACCACGCCCACGACCTGAGCTCCATGTCGAGCAAGGGCGACTCGAAGCGGCGTGGGATCGCATGGCGACCCAGGACCTCCACCCGCAGGTGGGGCCACGACAGCGCGACCGCCAGCTCGAGCTCGGCGCCCACGGGCAGCAGCCGCAGGTCGACGCCTCCCGAGAGCCGAACGGACGCCGCCAGGCCACGCGCGGTGGAGCCGTCGCCCACCGGCCGCGCATCGGCCCGAGCCGCGGGAGCGCTCGGGTCCCGCCCGTGGACCGGAGCGACGGGCTGCGGGGCGAGCTCGGCCGTGGGGGGCCCGTCCGCCGATCCACGCGGCACCGGGACGGAGGTGGTCGTCGCCGGGTCCATCGGCCCATCGGAGGAAGTCGACGCGCTCGATCGCGGCTCCTGGTCCACGCGATCGGCTGCGACGGCGATCGTCGTCAGCAGGGCGGTGGACTCGGCCAGCCCCTCGCAGGCGTCGTTGGTGATCACCCGCTCGTGCCGCTGGTCTCCGCGCTCGACGACCAGCGTCAGCTCCCAGCCCTCGGCCGCGTCGCGCGGGCGCACGGTGGCCCGCACGACGACCGCCGACCCCAGCGTCTCGATGTCTCCGAGGTAGCCGGCGAGCCGCGCCTCCACGGCCGCCTGATCCGGGCACGGCGGAGGGGCTTCCCAATGGAGCTCCGGACCACCCCCCAGCCATGCGGCGAGCAGGGCGATCGAAGCTGGGGCCATGCGACTGGATCTATCACGGTTCCGCTCCGTCGCCGTCGCGCGCACCCGAGCCCACCACACCGAGCACCGCGCGGATCATGCTCGCCGCGCTCAGCGGCTTGCTCAGGTAGTCGTCCATGCCCGCGGCCAGGCAGCGGGCTCGATCCTCGGGCTGGGCGTGGGCCGTCAACGCGATCACGGGCACCCGGCGGCGCGGTGCCGGCAGGCGTGCGCCGTCGGGGAGCCCGCTGCCCGCACGGATCCGACGGGTCGCCTCCAGGCCGTCCATCCCGGGCATCTGCACGTCCATCAGCACCACGTCGAAGCTCGCGCGGGCCAGGGCCGCGAGCGCCTCGACGCCGCTGCCCACCACCTCCACCCGGGCCCCGCCGTTCTCGAGCAGCCTCCTCGCCACGAGCTGGTTGATGCGGTTGTCCTCGGCGACGAGCACCGAGATCCCGCGGAGCGAGGCGACCCCCGCACCGACGGGCCCGGCCGGGCTCGCGCCTGCGTCGGGCCGGTCGCTCGCCTCGCTCCCGGCGGGGGCGAAGGTCGCGGTGAAGTGGAAGCAGCTGCCCTGCCCCAGCGCGCTGCGTACCCCGAGCGTGCCGCCCATCAGCTCCACCAGCGCCTTGGAGATCGACAGGCCCAGGCCGGTGCCGCCGTAGCGACGCGTGGTCGAGCCGTCGGCCTGGGTGAACGCCTCGAACAGGCCCTCGGCGACGTCGGGGTCGATGCCGATGCCCGTGTCGCGGACCTCGAAGCGCAGCACGATGCGCTCGTCGTCGCGCGACACCAGGCTCACCCCCACCGAGATCTCACCGTGCTCGGTGAACTTCACCGCGTTGCCCACGAGGTTGATGAGCACCTGCCCCAGCCGCAGCTCGTCGCCCACCAGCCGCGACGGGACCTCGGGCGCCACCGTCACGCGCAGCACGAGCCCCTCCCGGGCGATCTGGTCGCCGAACAGCGCGCCGAGATCGTCGAGCACCTTGGCGATCGCGAAGCGGCCGGGATCGAGCTGCAGCTTGCCCTGCTCGATCTTGGAGAAGTCGAGCACGTCGCTGATGATGCCCACCAGCAGGTAGGTCGAGCGCTGCATCTTCTCCACGTAGTCGCGCTGCGGAGCGGTGAGCGTGGTCTGGAGCATCAGCTCGCACAGCCCCAGGATCGCGTTGAGGGGGGTCCGCAGCTCGTGGCTCATGTTGGCCAGGAACGCGCTCTTGGCCTGGGTGGCGATCTCGGCGCGGTCGCGCTGCACGTGCAGCTCGTCGCGGCGCTCGACCAGCTCGGCCACCTTCTCGGCGAGGGCCTGGTGCACCTGCAGGAGTCGGTGCCGCATGTCCTCCACGCCGATGCGCATGGTGTCCATCGCCGACAGCTCCATCGCGGGCAGCTCGGTGTCGAACCGCCCCATGGCCACGTGCTCCAGGGTCTGCGCGAGCTTGTCCACGTCGCCGAGCAGCGCGGCCTCCACCTGCACGCGGCGGCGCTGCTGCGCCTGCAGCCGGGTCAGCAGCTCGTTGATCAGAGCCCCCGCGCGCTGCTCCTCGGCGCTGAGGGGCCCGAGCTCGGCCAGGTCCAGCGGCTGGTGCAGGCGTCGCCGGAGCGCGTCCTCCAGCGCATCGAGGAGCGTCGAGGCCATGGCGGCTACTCGAGCCCGTAGCGCTCCTTGGCCTCGACGACCCGCTCGTTGATCCGGGAGGCGTGGGCCATCACGAAGATGCACTTGGCGTCCCCCCGGGCGCGGCACGAGATCTCCTTGGCCACCAGCTCGACCCCGAAGGCCACCTCGCACCAGCCCGAGGAGTAGCCGGCGTTCATGAAGCACACCGGGCGCCCGGCCACGATGCCCTCCTCGAGGTAGGAGTGGGCCTCGAACGAGAAGGGATGATCGTAGACGAGATAGTAGTCCTCGTCGGTGGTGGGGTTGGACTCGGGGAAGATGTCGACGAAGGCCCAGCCCACGTGGGCGAAGTGCACCGGGCCCGCGCTCAGGGCATCGGGGCCGCGCTCGAGGCCGAGGCGCTGCATGAAGAACTCGGCGTCCTTGGTGCCCGCGGCCCGGCCCAGGTTGTAGACGATCTTCTCGGCCGCCAGCCGGCCGTACTCCTTCTCCAGGATCGCGCGGAGCTGCACGCTGAAGGTCTGGGCGCGCGCGAGGATGTAGCGCTCGCCGCTGATCCGTATCTCGCCCACGTCGGGCCGCTGCTCGAGCTCCGAGAAGAACGAGTCGAGGTTGCGCTCGGCCTCGACGAACAGGGGCTCGAGGGTCTCGGGGCAGCGCACGTGACGAGGTCTACGATCGGACATACCGAGATCATTCTAGCGGGAGACGACCCCGCGCGGCGCCCAGATGAGCGCGACCGACCTCGCGTGGGTGCAGTCGGAGTCCGACGACGCTACCCTCGATCTCGTGGGAGCCCCTCGCACCACGCGAGGCGAACCCGCGGCCGGGTGCACCCGGAGGAAGCGAGGCTCCACTCGATGACCGAGTCGATCGACCCCGTCCGCCCGACGGCTCGTCGTCGGGCCCGAGGCGATCGCGACGCTCGGGCGCCGCCCCCCGCCGGGCGGGGCACCAAGATCCCACCGCGGACGCCGGCACGAGGCCGGCCCCGGGCGCCCTCCCCAAAGCGGCGCTAGCATGGCGGCGATGCTCGCCGCCATGCGCAACCGGCTCCAGCTCGTGCTCGAGCGCTTCCTGGTGCGCGGGGCCGGCTATCGCCTCGCGTTCGTGATCGGAGCCGTCGCCGTCACCTCGCTGCTCGGCGCCGTCGCGGTGGTGGGCACCGGTCGCTTCGGGGGCCTGGGCGAGGCGATCTGGTGGGCCTTCCTGCGCCTCACCGATCCGGGCTACCTCGGCGACGACGAGGGCACCTACGTCCGCGCCGTGTCCACCATGCTCACGGTGACCGGCTACGTGCTGTTCCTGGGCGCCCTGATCGCGATCATGACCCAGTGGCTGCAGGCGGCGCTGCGGCGGCTGGAGAACGGCCTCACCCCCATCGCCGATCGCCACCACATCGTGGTGCTGGGCTGGACCAACCGCACCGCCGGCATCGTGCGCGAGCTATTGCTGTCCACCGAGCAGGTGCGGCACTTCCTGCGCCTGCGCGGGCGTCGATCGCTGTCGGTGGTGGTGCTGGCCGAGGAGGTGGACGCCGAGCTGCAGCAGGACCTGCGCGAGCGCGTGGGCGAGGACGCGTGGCGGGCCCAGAGCGTGGTGCTGCGCTCGGGCACCCCGCTACGCCCCGAGCACCTGCGGCGCGTGGCGGCCGACGACGCGGCCGCGCTGATCCTGCCCGCGCCGCTGTTCGACACCCCGGGCGTCACCCCCGACACCGAGACGATCAAGACCCTGCTGTCGCTGGCGACCCTCGAGGAGAACGTGGAGGCCAACGCGCTGCCCCTGGTGGTGGCCGAGCTGCTCGACGCCCGACGGCTGCTCACCGCCCGCCGGGCCTACCCCGGCCCGCTGCAGGTGGTCACCAGCCACGCCCTGGTCTCCAGCCTCATCTGCCAGACCATCCGTCACCCCGGGGTCTCGCACGTGTTCGCCGACCTGCTCGCCTACGGCGAGGGCAGCGAGCTCTACGTGAGATCCACCCCCGACCTGGCGGGCCTGCGCTTCGGCGACCTGGCCGACGCCTTCCCCACCGCGATCGTGCTCGGGGTGGTGCGCCACGACCAGGCCAAGCCCCGCCCCCTGCTCAACCCCAACGACGACCTCGTGGTGGAGGCCGAGGACCTGCTGGTGTTCCTCGCCGAGAGCTACGAGGCCACCGCGCCCCCCGACGACTACCAGCCCCGCCGCCCCGACCACGGCAAGGGCATCCCCGCCGCGCCCTCGCTCAAGCGCCACCGCAAGGTGCTGATCCTCGGGTGGAGCCAGCTGGTGGCCCCGGTGCTCACCGAGCTCGAGCGCTACGGCAGCGAGCAGTTCGACGTGACCGTGGGCTCGTTCGTCTCCATCGCGGCCCGCGAGCGCCAGCTCGAGGACTACGACTTCGCCCCGGAGCGCATCACCATCCAGCACGTCGAGCTCGACTACACCATCCCCGGCCACATGCGCCGGCTGGCCCCCGAGCGCTACGACAACGTGCTGCTGATGGCCAGCGATCGCATCGAGACCGACGAGACCGACGCCCGCACCATCGTGGGGCACCTGCTGCTGCGCGAGCTGGTGCCCTACCGCGACGACGGGCCCCGGGTGCTGGTGGAGCTGGCCGAGGCCGAGAACCTCGCGTCGTTCCCCACCTACGGCTCCGAGATCATCGTCCCGCCGCTGATGCTCAGCCACATCATGGCCCAGATCGCGCTGCGCCCCGAGCTGCGGGTGGTGTTCGAGGACCTGTTCGGCGCGGAGGGGCCCGAGATCTTCTTCCGCCCCGCCGGCGCCTACGACCTGGCCGAGCGCGAGGTGGGCTTCGCCGAGGTGGCGCGGGCGGTGGCCGCCCGCAACGAGACCGCGCTGGGGCTGCGGCTGCGCGATCGCAGCGGCAACGGCGACGACGAGGTGCTGGTCAACCCGCCCCGCGACCGCCGGTGGACCCTGCAGGCCGACGACCTGCTGGTGGTGCTGGCGACCTACTCGGCCGACTTGTGACCACCACGCCGCCCCGGCGTCAGTACAGGCCCGCGGCCGCGCGATCGAGGTGCTCGTCGAGGGCGCCGAACAGCTCCTCGTTGCCGCGCTGCTCCACCTTCGCCAGGGCCTGGGCGCACTGCGGCACCGCCTCGAGGAAGGCGTGGATGCAGGGACCGTCCAGCGCGGTGGCGAAGTGACCGTAGCCCTCGTGGGCCAGGTAGCGACCGTTGAGGATCTGCTCGAAGTGGCCGGTGATCGGGACCGAGAGCGTGGGCTTGTGCAGGTACACGCACTCCCCGATCAGCGTGAAGCCGCCGCCGGTGATCACCGCCCGCGCCGAGGCGAGGTCGTCGATGAAGACGGTCTCGGAGAAGGGGCGGTAGCGCAGGTTGCCCTCGCGCTCCTCCTCGGTGATCGAGCGGCGCATGCCGTAGATGCGGCACTCGATCCCGGTCTGGGCGAGGGCCTCGACCAGCTCCTCGTTGCCCTCGGCCGTCTGGTACACGAGCAGGTGCTCGCCCTCGGTGGCCCGGGCCGCGAGGATCTCGGGGCGCAGGATCGGCGGCACCAGGGTGGTCCGCTCCTTGCGGACCGGCGGGCGGAAGAAGGTGGTGATGAAGTAGTGGTCGGCCCGCGGCAGCTTGCCCTTGATGAACGCCTTGGTGATCTCGTACTCGTCGCGGTAGCCGTCGATCACCGGCTCGGGGATCTCGCAGCGGTTGATGATCTGCATGTTGTCGACCGAGAACACCGGCAGGCGGTGGGCCTTGCCGAACAGGTAGGTCCACGACTCGAAGTCGCTCACCACCGCCTCGGGCTCGAAGCGCTCGATCAGCTCGAAGTAGGCCTTGATCTGCCCGGGCAGCGCCTCGGCGCCGTCGCGGACGTTCTCCCACAGGGTCTTGCCGCGCCGCACCCGGTTCTCCTCGGTGACGATGTGCAGGCCGTGGATCCGCGAGACCGAGTCCTCGCCGAAGTGCCTGCGCAGGAAGTCGACCGCGCGCTGCGAGGCGACGATGTGCACCTGGTGGCCCTCGCTCACCAGGTGGTCGAGCACCACCCGCGAGCGGATCGCATGGCCCATGCCCTCGCCGACGACTCCGTACAGGATGCGCATCGACGGCGAGCATAGCCGGGATCGTGGCGGCACCGCATGCCGCGGGCGTCAGCGCCCTCACGCCTCGCGCGTGGCGTGGTCGAGATCCGACGAGCGTGCGCGACGGACCGCCGCGATCGGGCGAGCGAGCGGCCCGACGGGCCGCGCGGCCCGGGTATGCTCGGGCCCTCGAGGAATCCGTGCGCATCGCCCAACCCATCGTCGCCCTCGCCTGCCTGGTGCTCGCCGCCTGCCCCTCCGATCCCGACTCGCCGGCCGACACCGACGCGACCACCACCACCGGCTCGAGCACCGACGGCGGCCCCGGCCCCAGCACCACGCCCATGGACTCCAGCAGCGGGGGCCCGTCGACCGGCGACACCACCGAGGGCGCCGACGGCAGCGAGGGCTCCAGCGGCGAGCCGCCGCCGGCCGAGCCCGCGATCCAGTGGGTGGGCCGCTACGACACCAGCGACCCCGCGGTACACCGCGCGGGCTGGTCGGGCGCGGGCTTCGTGGTGCGCTTCGACGGCACCGGGGCCCGCGTGACCATGAGCGACGCCGCCCGCTACCACACGCTGGTGGTCGACGGCGCGGTGCAGCCCACGGTGGCGACCAGCGCGGGCGAGGCCACCTACGTGCTGGCCGAGGGCCTGCCCGCCGGCGAGCACACCATCGAGCTGTACCGCCGCACCGAGGGCAGCTTCGGCCCCACCGTGATCCACGAGGTGGAGCTCGACGGCGAGCTGCTGCCCCCGCCCCCGGTCACGCGCCGCATGGAGGTGATCGGCGACTCGATCTCCGCCGGCTACGGCGACGAGGGCATCTCGCCATGCAGCTTCAGCGCCGAGACCGAGAACCACTACCTCACCTACGGAGCCATCGCCGCGCGCGCGGTGGGGGCCGAGCTGCACACCATCGCCTGGTCGGGCAAGGGCGTGATCTACAACTACGGCGACGACGTGTTCGAGCCCATGCCCGAGGTCTACGACCGCATCATGGCCTCCGAGGCCGCGCCCTGGGACTACTCGTGGCAGCCCGACGTGGTGGCGATCAACCTGGGCACCAACGACTTCAGCACCGACAACGATCCCTCGCAGGAGCTGTTCGTGAGCGAGTATGTGGCGTTCCTGGCCCACCTGCGACAGGTGCACCCGCAGGCGCTGCTGCTGGTGCTCGCGCCCTCGCTGTTCGGGGCCGAGGCGACGATGGTGGAGGGCTACCTGATGGACGTGGTCGCGCAGCGGCAGGCGGCCGGCGATCCCGACGTGGCCTTTGCCGACATCAACGTGGTGTGGCTGGGCAGCGGCTGCGACGGGCACCCGGACCTGGCCACCCACGCGGCGATGGGCGACAACCTGACGGTGGAGCTGCAGAGCCGGCTGGGCTGGTGAGAGCCCCGCCGGCCCTCAGTTCACCACGTCGTCGATGATCCGCTCGAAGGCCCCGCACAGCGCGGGGCTGCACGGCGAGTAGAGGTTGCGCTCGCCCGGGTCGGCGAAGGCCTCGGCCACCTCGCGCATGCGCACCGGCGGCAAGGCGTCGATGTCGGCGCTCTGGCAGCCGGGGCCGATGCCGAAGCCGTCCTGGAAGAGCGGGTCCGGCGAGTCGGCATAGACCGCATCGCCGCCGTCGGGGTAGTCGGCCGGCCCCCCGCCGAGCACGGCGTCTTCGGGCCCGCGCGCCCCTCAGGGGGCGAACGCATGGCACTCGTAGCGTCGCCTCCCCACCGTGGCGCAGTGCTGCCCCGTGCTACGAGCCATCAGCAGGGCCACCAGCACCGGCGCACGACACATGGCCCCTTGGACGGGGGCCGCGGCCGGCTGTTCAGTCGTCCTTGCTCACCCGCCGCACCTTGCGGATGGTGTGCTCGTGCTCGTGCCGGTCGAGCCGCACGGGGATGCCCACGGTGACGCCGGCCAGCACGCTCATGCCGGTGTTGGAGTAGTCGGGCAGGTGCTCCATCTTGCGCCGCGCGCTCCACAGCTGCATGACCTCGGCGTTGAGCGAGACGTAGTTGCTGATGCGGACCTCGAGGCCGGCGTGCAGCTCGAAGCCGATGCGAGCGCTGGCATCGACCAGCCGGGCCTGCTCGGCGCGGCGGTAGTCCAGGCGCAGCACGTCGAAGCCGAAGCCCAGGCCGCCGTAGGGGCGCACGGGGAACTCGTCGAAGAGGTACACGTTGCCGCCGAGGAACAGGGGCACCGAGGTGTAGTCGAGGCGCTGGGCCTGCCCGGGGGAGAAGCCGTCCGGCCCCGGCTGGAAGCGCACGCGGCCCTGCTCGAAGCCGGTGCGGAAGTAGCCCACGAAGCGGGGGAACTTCCACGCGCTGGGCGACTCGAACATCTGCACCTTGAGGTCGAGGCCCTTGATGTAGCCGCAGGCGGTGTCGCCCTCGGGGTCGGCACAGGCCTTGAACTGGTTGGAGCGCAGCCGCCCGTCGGAGCTCGACACCCGCCCCGTCGCGCCGGTGGGGGAGAACACGGCGCCCGCGTGCAGGCCCAGCCACTTGTAGTCGTGCTCGTGGTGGTGCTCCTCGACGATCTCCTCCACGAAGTCGTCGTCGTCATCGTCGTCGTCGTCGTCGTCGCTGGTCTCGACGATCACCACGGACTCGTCGCCATCGACGATCTTGACGACCTTCTTGGTCTCGCCGCCCTCCTTGGTCTCGACCACCGAGACCACCGGGTCGTCGCCATCGTCGGCCGCGACGGTCACGGTCTTGGTGGTGTCGCCGTCCTCGTCGGTCTCCACCACCACCGTCACCGGTCCCTCGGCGACGTCGTCCTCACCGGCGAAGGCGAGGGAGGGAGCAACGGTGAGCGCGAGCAGCGCGGCAGGAGCGAGCGGGGTCAGGCTGATTCGCATGGGGTCCTCTCTGGAGTCGAGGGCCCCTATCCCGGGGTGGGAGCGCTGGGTTTCGAAAATTTCGAGCGCGTACGCCGCAGCCTACGGCGCCTCGATCCACAGCCGCACGTTGCGATCCTCGGGCGTCCCCGAGCCATCCACCACCCAGTTGCTGGTGAAGTCGAGGATGCCCAGGGCCCGCCCTTCGGTCGCCAGCGGGTCGCCCTCGGTGGAGTAGTCGAGCGCGATCCCGGTGATGGTGAGCCAGCCGTTGTCCTGGTCGTGCACCTCCACGATGCGCATCTGGTGGGGCCAGTCGGCGATGGCGGCGGTGATCACCTCCCAGTAGCCACGGGTGCCCATCGGCTGCACGTAGGTGGCCCGGTGCACGTGGGAGTGGCCGCACAGGTGCGCGATGACGTTGGGGTACTCGGCGAGGAACGCCCGCCAGTCGTCCGGCGTGAGGGCGCCGGGCACCGGGTCGGAGCCGAGCCCGGCGCCGTCGGAGAGCGTGCCCGAGGCATGGTGGGTGGACACGATCACCAGCTTGCCGTCGGCCTCGGCCTGGTCGAGCAGCGGGCGCACCAGATCCTCCACGTCGGCGTCGGTGATCACCCCGTTGGAGTCGCTGGTGGGCGCGGTCGAGTCGACCACCACCATGCGCAGGTCGGTGCCGGCCACGTCCCAGGCGAAGGTGGCCCGCCCCGAGGCGATGGTGTCCGCCGTCACCCCGTGGCCGTCGCCGCTGGCCATCACCAGCTCGAGCAGCGTGGGCGTGTCGACCAGGGCGCGCGCGGGGTCGGCCACCACCGGGCTGGTCGACACCGGCCCCCCGGGCATCGACCAGTCGCGGGTGGAGCTGCCCGAGGGCACCTGCGAGCCCACCGCGGCGTCGGCCTCGGTGTCGGTGGTGAAGTTGCCCTGCACCAGCACGTCGTGGTTGCCGCTCACCCAGATCCACGGGGCGTTCAGGCCGACGGGCGCGAAGCGATCCTTGGGGTCGTTGCCCTCGCCGGGCACGATGTCGTCGTCGTCCCCCGAGTCGCAGTGCACCACCGGCGCGCCGTCGAGGATGTCGAGGAACCACTGCAGCTCGTTGGTCTGGGCCGAGTCGGCGTTGTCGCCCCCCAGCACCACGAAGTCGAGCGGGGTCTGGTCGTCGACCGCGTTGATCGTGCGCACGGCCGCGTTGGTGATCTGGCAGCCGTGGGTCTCCTGCGGGCGGAAGGCCCCCGAGATGAACAGGCTGTCGACCGCGACCAGGCGCAGCGGCGACTCGTCGTCGGCGATCTGGGTGTCGGCGAGGTGGACGAAGCGGGTCAGCAGCGAGGCCCCCGGCCCGGGCGCGGGCGGGACGGGGCCCCCCGGATCGAGCTCGAGGATCGGCTCGCCGGGCCCGAGCTCGTGCTCGCCGTAGCCCTCGTCGAGCAATTGCTGGCGCTCGTCGGGCACGCGGGGATCGAGGGTGGGCTCGCTGGCCACCTCGTGCGTGGGCACGATGCGCTCGTCGACGGTGGTGGGGGTGGCATCGAGCGGGGGCAGCGGCTCGGGCAGCTCGGTGGTGCCGCCGGTGCTCGAGTCCGTGCCGCTGCCGTCGGAGGGGCCGGTGTCGGTCGTCGCTCCCTCGCCGCCGCTCGAGCTGCCGCCGCCCGAGCTCGAGCCCGAGCCGTCGGCCTCGGGCTCGCCGTCGTCGCCCGGACAGCCGAGCGCGAGCAGGGACGACGCCAGCACCACCAAGAGCGAGGAATGTTGCATCCCCGCA
This sequence comes from Myxococcales bacterium, assembly GCA_020633315.1. GTDB lineage: Bacteria > Myxococcota_A > Polyangia > Nannocystales > Nannocystaceae > Paraliomyxa. Next base: position 111,802 of record JACKDV010000009.1, on the reverse strand, counting down.
TCATAGGTCACGTGACGGTCACGGTGGACCCGGGCGTGCCCTCAGTCCCACAGGATCTCCTCGAGCCGCGCCAGGGTGACCACGTAGCTGGCCAGCAGTGCCTTGCGGTCGGAGGCCTCGGCCACGTCGAGGTCGGAGAGCCACTTGGCGGCCTCGGGGTCGTCCTCGGCCCCGCGCGCGAGCATGGTGTTGGCCAGGCCCACCAGCATCCGTCCGCGCACGGCCGAGTCGGTGGGCACGCGGGTGAGCATGGCCATGGAGCTGCCGAAGACGGCGGCGACCTGCAGGCCCTTGGGGCGCGGCAGGATCGTCTCGAGCACGCTCCGCAGCGAGCGACGATCCATGTCGCCGAAGCCCAGCTCGCGCAGCGCGGCCTGGTTGAGCACCACGAACATCGCGGTGTCCTTGGGGACCTGCGTGACCAGGCGATCGAGCTCGCGGTTCATCCGGCGCTTGCGCTTGCGCTTGGCCTCCTCCATGGGGCCGAGCAGCGCCACGGGGGCGGCGACCAGCTCGTCCTTGTCGAGCGAGACCAGGCGGATCTGGTGCTCGCCGTACTCGAAGTCGGGCAGGCGATAGCGGCCGCTGCCGTCACGCAGCAGGCGGCCGGCCTCCACCGCGGCCGCGAGCCGGGTCTCGAGCTGGTCCACCTGGAAGATGGCCGCCACCTTGTCGCGCTCGCGGTGGTGCGAGGCGCCGGTCATGCGCCGCCAGCCACGGTTGTCGGCGATGTCGAGCGCCTCGGCGAGGGGGCAGGCGATCTCGAGCACCAGCGGCGGCTGGTCGCGCTCGCGCTCCTGCTCGCTGCGCTCCGCTCGTCGCTCCTCGCGCTTGCGCTCGCGCTCCGCTTGCTCGTCGAGCTGCTCGTAGAACAGCTCCCAGGTCTCGCGCCCCTCGCTCGCGGCCTTGGCCGCGGCGCGACGCCAGCGGTGCTCGATCTCGATGTCGTGGCGGCGGACCTCGTCGCAGGTGAAGAAGTACTCGCCCAGGTCCTCGCTGCGCTCGATCATCGCCGAGCCCAGCACCCGCGGCGGATCGAGGTTGATCATCATGTCGAGCTCGGGCGGCAGGAAGCGCGCGGAGTAGGGCAGGTGCCCCGAGGCCCGCCGCCCCCCGCCCGCGTCCCAGAACTTGCGCAGCAGCGGGCCGATGTCCTCGGGCCGGCCCTCGCGGCGGTACAGGGTCATCAGCCGCAGCAAGGCGTCGGTCACCAGCTCGCGCTGCCGCGTGTCCTCGTCGATCAGGGCCTCGAAGTGCTCGATGGCGCACTCGCTGCGCTCGATGACGTCCATGCAGTGCACGCCCTGGCGATGCAGGCGCTCGGCCCCGGTCTCGTGGATGGCGGGCGAGAGCTCGGCCGGGCCCCCGGAGAGGCCAGCGAGCAGGAGGCCGGGCAGCAGCCAGGTCATGGGGACCCATTGTCGCAGGGTCGGCGATTGGGCCAAGGAAAAAGGGCCGGATGGTGGCGTGGATCACCGGGTCTTGGACGTCGGACGCGCCGTCGGGCTCCTGGGTCCTCGACGGGCCGCGAGGCATGAGCACCCCGCCGGGATGGACGCCCGACTGCCTCCCAGTCGGATCGACCTGCTCACGCGCATCAGCGGGGTCGAGCTCGATGGGTCACGAGCGGCGCGGGGGCCAGGGCAGGAAGGCGCTGGTGCGGCGCACGTAGTCGGCGTAGCCGGGCTTGTCGGAGCGCAGGGACTTCTCGAGCAGCGCCACGCCCGAGACCTTGATGATGAGGGCGGTCATCGCCACCGCCCCCAGCGCCCACGCGGGGTGGCCGGCCGCGACGGCGAGCAGGCCGTAGGCCCACCAGCAGGCCGAGTCGCCGAAGTAGTTGGGGTGCCGGGTGTAGCGCCAGAACCCGGTGGTCAGCAGCTCGTTCGAGCGGCGGCGACGTGCCTTGAAGCGGGCGAGCTGAAGGTCGCCGCCGGCCTCGAAGGCGAAGCCCACCAGCCACACCGCCACCGCCACCGCGTCGAGCCAGCCCAGCGGGCCCCCGCCGAGCTGTGCCCCCAGCAGCGGCGCGCCGATGAGCCACGACAGCGTGCCCTGCAGCACGAACACCTGGAAGAAGCTCACCCACCAGTAGCGCTGCGGACCGTAGCGGCGGCGGAAGGCCTGGTAGCGCGGATCCTCGGGCTCGCCCCAATTGCGCCACGCCAGGTACAGCGACAGCCGCAGGCCCCACACGGTGACCAGGCCCATCAGCAGCAGCTTGCGCCCGGGATCGCCCGTCGGCGTGTGGGCGTGGTACCACCACCCGGCGAGCACGAAGGTGGTGCCCCACACCGGGTCCACGATGCTGGCGTTGCGACGGATCACGCTGAGCACCCACAGACCGGTCATCAACGCGAGTAGCAGGCCCCATCCCTGTAGGTACACGGTGACGGGGTCCATCGCGCGACCAGCCTGACGCGCGAGCCCGCCCCGGTCAACGAAATCCCGTCTGGGAGCCCCTGGGCCCGGGGATGCGGGGGACCCCTCCCCGCGCGTGCAGCCGGGGCCCGGAGCTGATACCCAAGCGAGGGTGGTGCGTCGCTGGGTCCGTCGACTCTCGATGATCGGTGCCTACGCGCTCGCGTGGACGCTGCTGACCGCCACGGCACCGCTCGCGCTGGTGGGGCTGGGCCTGCACGACCTGCTGCGGCGCAACCGAGGCGCGAGCCTGCGGCTGCTGGCGATGCTGTGGGTGTTCCTGCTGGCCGAGCTCGGCGGCGTGACCCTGGCCCTGCTCATCTGGATCCGCCACGGCCTGGTCCCCGGCCGCGATTCCGATCGCTTCCTCGAGGACAACTACCGCCTGCAGCGGGGCTGGGCGCGGGTGCTGCTGGCCGCGGCGCGCGGGGTCGTGGGCCTGCGCTTCGAGGTGGAGGGCGACGACGAGGCGGTGCCCGGCCCGGTGCTGGTGCTGATGCGCCACACCAGCATCGTGGACACGATCCTGCCCGTGGTCTTCCTGGGGGCGCGGCACGGGCTGCGCCTGCGCTACGTGCTCAAGACCGAGCTGCGCATCGACCCCTGCCTCGACATCGTGGGCGAGCGCCTGCCCAACTGCTTCGTGGACCGAGGCGGCGACACGGCCCAGGAGATGGAGCGGGTGGGCCGCCTGGCCGATGGCCTGGGGCGGCGCGACGGCGTGCTCATCTATCCCGAGGGCACGCGCTTCACCCCGGCCCGCCAGGCCCGCGCCCGCGAGCGCCTGGCCGAGCAACACCCCGAGCTCTACGACCGGGCGCTGCGGCTGCGCCACGTGCTGCCGCCCCGCCCCGGCGGCACCCTGGCCCTGCTCGAGCACGGGCTGCCCGGCGCCGACGTGGTGATGGTGGCGCACACCGGGCTCGAGCGGCTGGTGCGGATGCACGACGTGCTCTCGGGCGGCCTGGTGGGCGCGGTGGTGCGGGTGAGGATGTGGCGGATCCCCGGCGCCGACGTGCCCGACGATCGCGAGGCCCGGGTGCGCTGGTTGTTCGATCGCTGGGCCGCGGTCGATGCCTACGTGGCCGACTTCCTGCGGGCGTCGTCACCACCAGGGCTCGGCAGCCATCCACAGGCCGACGCCGAGCAGTGACCAGGCGATGAGCCGGCGCAGGGTGTTCTTGTCGAGCCGACCCGTGGCGCTGGCGCCCAGGTAGGCGCCGAGCATGGTGGCCGGGGTGATCACCGCGAAGGCCCAGGGGTCCACGGTGCCATCGACGAGCGCCGCGACGCCGGCGAACAGCCCGGTGGCCGCCCCGATCGCCAGGTTGGTGCCGACCACCTTGGCCGGGTGCACGCCGAGCCTCATCATCGCGGGCAGGCGCAGGGTGCCGAGCAGCAGGCCCACCACGCCGGCGGCCGCCCCCAGCGAGGCCCCCACCCCGATCTCGGCGAGCAGGTGGGGGCGTCGCTCCACCGTGACCGAGGCGCGGCTGGCCGACGCGGGCTCGGGCTCGCTGGCCTCGGCACGCCGGGGCGGCCGGACGATCGCCCACAGCATCACGAGCCCCGTGATCACCAGGGTCGCGCCGATGCACAGCTTGACCAGCGCGGGGTCGAGGCCGGGCGCGACCTGTGTGCTGGCCCACGCGGCCGCGGCCGAGGGCAGGCCGATGGTGAGCATCAGTCGCAGCTCCACCCGGCCGCCGCGAGCATGCCGGGCCGCGCCCACCAGGGCGGCCACCGCCGAGATCGCGAGGCTGGTGGCCGCCCCCACCGCCGGCGAGCCGAGCCAGTACACCAAGATCGGCAGGCGGAGCTGGCCGAAGACCAAGCCCACGGAGGCACCGAGGTAGCTCAGCCCGCAGCTCAGCAGGGCCACCAGGCCCAGGACGAGGAGCTCGGAGGAGGGCATCGCGACGACGGGAGCGCCCGGGTTGGAGACCAGCGTAGCACGGGGCCGGCGGCGGCCGAGGGGCTCGTGGGGCCGATCCGCGGAGGTTGACAGGGTCCCGCGGCGCTCGGCATGGTCGCCGGGTCCCGTGAGCGAGCCCGCGAGCACCCCGATCGCCACCGACGGCCCCGGGGTCGTCTTGATGAATTGGTCGGAGGGCTACGCGGGCCTGGTGGACGAGCTGCGCCGGACCATGGCCGGAGCCGGAATCGCGCGGATCACCTGCGTGGGCGAGGGGCTCGATCGGCCCGAGCCCGACGAGGCACCCGACGACGGCATCGAGCTGCGTCGCGTCGACATGGACGCCGGCCTGGGCCTCGAGGATCTGGTGGCGGCCCTGGTCGAGCTGCGGGTGGTCGATGCCCACGCGGTGATCGTGCTGCCGCGCTCGGAGGCCAGCGATCCCGACTCGCTGTCGCGGCTCACCTGCACCGCGATCCGCCGGGCCTGCGGCAGCCGGACCGGGCCCAACGTGCTGGTCGAGGTGGAGGACCCCGAGGCGGCGTTCGAGTTCGTGGGGCTGGGCGTGGCCACGGTGTTCTACTCGGGGCACCTGCGCGCCGCCCTGCTGGGCCAGGCCAGCGTGGACCTGGGAGTGTTCCAGTTCATCATCGGGCTGCTGCGCGGTCGTCATCGCATGCGCACCATCGCGGTGCCGCCAGCCCTGCGGGACTCGACCTTCGCCGAGGCGGCGATGGAGCTCGAGCTCGACGAGCGCGGTCGCCCCATGACGGTGATCGGCGTGGCCCGGCCGGCCGAGGAGGGCGGGCGGGTGATCACCAACCCCGGGCCCCAGACCCCGCTGCGCGACGTGGCGGGCCTGGTGGTGCTGATCTCGGGCGAGCAGGAGCCGGACGCCCGATGAGCGCGCACGCGTGGAGGCGGGCCCGGGCGCTGGGGCCGTGGCTGCTGCTGGCGCTGGTGTGGCTGGTGCCCGCGCTGGGCCGGGCCGAGGGGGGTGCCAGGCCGCTGCGGCTGGGCAGCGGCAGCGCAGGCGGAGGCTTCGACAACACCGCCAAGGCGATCGCCGCCGAGCTCGAGCACGAGCTGCCGCTCGAGGTGGTGGTGACCGACGGCTCCTGCGACAACGTGCGCCGCCTGGCGCGGGGCGAGCTCGACGTGGCGCTGGTCAAGTACGACGTGGCGGCCGAGGCCATGGCCGCCGCCGCGGCCGAGGTGGACGACGACGCGGGGCCCAGCGGGTGGATGTGCGGGCTCGAGCCCCAGGAGCTCCGGGGCGTGCAGCTCCAGCTCGTGGCCGCGATCGAGGAGGCGGCCGCCCACGTGATCCTGCGCCGACCGGTGCGCCTGGACGACCTGGCCGCGGTGGGCCAGCGCCCGATCTTCGTGGGCCAGGAGGGCTCGGGCAGCATGGAGACCTCCAAGATCCTGCTGGGCGCGGCCGGCCTCACCCTCGAGGACGTCAACGCGCTCGACCTGGGCAACAAGGAGTCGATGGCCGCCATGGCCCGCGGCGAGCTGCTGATGGTGCTGCGCACCACCAAGGTGGGCACCAAGGCGGTCGCCCGCCTGCTCGACACCGGCATGGCCGACCTCAACCCGCTGCCGGCCAGCGTCACCCAGCGGCTGATCGACGGCTTCCCCTACTATCGCCTGTGCACGATCGGCGCCCACAGCTACCCCGGCCTCGACTTCGACGTGCCCACGGTGTGCGTGAGCACGGTGCTGCTCACCGCGAGGCGCGAGGGGCAGGAGCTGCTCGCGGACGAGCAGGTGGTGGCCATGATCGACGGCCTGGGGCGCCTGGCCGACGACGGCAAGCTGGGGCCGCTGCAGTGGCGCGACTTCGCCGAGCGCACCCCGGTGCCGCTGCACCCCGGGGCCAAGCTGCGCGGCCTCGATCGGCGGACCCGCAAGGACGGCGAGATCCGCTTCGGCGCCAGCAGCAAGAGCGGGGGCTTCACCGTCACCGCCGACGCCATCGCGGCGGCGATGAAGGAGATCGGCGCCGAGTCGGAGCTGTCGGTGCGGCACACGGGGGGCTCGTGCGACAACGTGCACAAGCTCGCCCGCGGGGAGCTCGACGCGGCCATGGTGCAGTACGCGGTGGCGGCCGAGGCCTTCAACGCGGCCGCGGCCGCCGACCAGCAGAGCGACGAGCCCGACGGCGAGGAGGGCGAGAGCGGGTGGATGTGTGGGATCGAGCCCCGCGAGCTCGCGGGGGTGGAGCTGCAGCTCGTGGCGGCCATCGAGGACGCGGCGGCCCACGTGATCGTGCGGCGACCGGTCCGCCTCGACGACTTCTCCGAGCTCGGCGACCGCCCGATCTTCGTGGGCCAGCGCGGCTCGGGCAGCACCGAGACCTCCAAGGTGATCCTCGGCGCCGCGGGGCTCTCGCTCGAGGACGTCAACGCGCTCGACCTCACCAACAAGCAGTCGATGGAGGTGATGCGCCGCGGCGAGCTGCTGATGATGCTGCGCACCACCAAGGTGGGCGACGCCACGATCGCGGGGCTGCTCGCCACCGGCACGGCTGGGCTCAACGCCCTGCCCGGCAGCAGCATCGAGCGGCTGATCGAGGGCTTTCCCTACTACCGGGTGTGCCAGATCGACGCCAACAGCTACCCGGGCCTGAGCTTCGGCCTGCCCACCGTGTGCGTGAGCACCGTGGTGCTCACCGTGCGCCGCAACGGCGAGGACGCGCTGAGCGAGGACGAGGTGCTGCGCCTGATCGACGGCCTGCGCTGGCTCGAGGAGCACCCCACCGACCAGGCCGAGATCCAGGTGCGCTGGCGCGGCTTCGCCGAGAGCGAGCCCATCCCCCTGCACGGCGGCGCGGCGTGGGCCGAGCGCCGCGAGTTCGTGATCTACTGGGCGGAGATCGGCGGCATCCTGGCCGTGGCCCTGGGCCTGCTGCTGCTGCTGCGCCGCATGGCACGGCGCCGTGGCCTGCTGGGCAACCCGCTGTCGGGCAACCTCGAGGGCCAGCTCTCCAACCCGCTGGTGCCCTTCCTGGGCTTCTTGGTGATCGTGGGCGCGGCCACCCTGGTGGTGTGGAACCTCGAGCACGACAGCAACGCGCGCGTTCGTACCCTCAACGACTCGTTCTGGGAGATGAACATGTTCGCGACGGGCAACTTCGACAGCGAGTCGCTCAAGACCTCCAAGGCGCGGGTGATCGGGGTGGCGGCCACCGTGGCCGGCCTGGGCCTGCTGGCGTGGTTCACCGCGGCACTCACCAGCATCCTGTCGCGCGACCAGATGCGCCTGTTCCGGCGCACCCGCAATCACATCGTGATCCTCAACTTCCGCGAGGAGATGCTCCAGCTCATCCGGGTGCTGCGCAGCCCGGGGCCCTCGCGGCAGCGGGCGATCCACGTGGTGATCTCCGACGCGCTGCCGGCCCGCGTGCGGGCGCAGCTGACCCGGGTGCGGGGCCTGACGATCTACGAGCAGAACCCCGAGGTGCCCGAGGAGCTGGTGGAGCTGCGGCTGCCCCGGGCCGCGCGGGTGATCGTGCTGCAGGGCAGCTACCACCCCCTGCGGATCGCCCGGGCCGTGCACCACGCCTGCATGCGCCTGGACCCCCAGGCCCGCGCCGACACCATGCGCCGCGCCCAGCTCGACCTGGCCCCGAGCGTGCAGTCCCCCGCCCTGGCGGGTGACTCGGCCCAGGGCGGCGCGCTGCTGCCGGTGACCCTGGTGGAGGCGGCCGAGGACGACATGGAGGGGCTGTTCGAGCCCTTCTCGCGCTGGCTGGTGCCCGTGCCCGCGCGCCGCCTGGCCGACTCGTGGCTGGCCAACGCCTGCCTCGATCCCGCCTTCGGCGACTTCTTCAACGACATCGTCACCTTCCGCGAGGACAACTCCGAGCTGTACACGGTGGCGCTGCCCGAGGCCCTGCACGGCAAGAGCTGGCGAGAGCTGCGACGCCTGCTGCTCACCGCCAAGTCGCGCGCGGGGATCGTGCCGATCGGGCTCTACCACAGCCACCAGGGCAAGCTCGCCTACGCGGCCGACGACGTGGCCGACAGCTCGCCGCAGGCCGAGCTGGCGCGGCGCCTCGAGGTGAACCCGCCGCCCGACCTGGTGGTGAAGGCGGGCGACCGCCTGCTGGCCTTCGCCGAGGACGAGGCCGACCTGCGCAAGGTCCTCAAGAACCGCTGAGGGCCGAGGAGGCGGGAGCGCGACGAGCCCATCGGGGGCGCGCGACGGGACGGTCGGGCCCGCTCACAGCAGCGCGCCCACCACCAGCCACAGCGCCAGCAACCCCACCAGCACCTCGAACAGGCGCTCGAAGTGCTTGCGCGGCAGTCGGCCCAGGATCGCCCGCCCCACCAGCGTGCCCACGATCACCGCGACCACCAGCCCGCCGAGCAAGGCGGCGTGGCCCTGGAAGTCGAAGCCGAGCACCACGAAGGCGGGGATCTTGAGCAGGTGGGACAGCGACTGGCAGGCGGCCTTGGTGGCGATGACCTGCTCGGGGGTGAAGTCGTCGCGCAGGAAGAACGGGGCCAGCAGCGGGCCCACCGAGCCGATCCACACGCTGGCGAAGCCCACCACCAGGCCGAGCAGCGCGTAGACCCACCGCGGCGGGTTGCGCAGCACGGGGGCCCAGCGACGGAAGGCGAGGAAGCCGAGCAGGAACAGGCCGATGGCCGGGCGCAGGAAGGTGAGCTTGTCGCCCGACCACAGCGCCGTGGCGGCGGCGAGCCCCAGCAGCATGGGCGGCGCGTAGACCAGGAACACCCGCCAGGCCACGTGGCGCAGCAGCACCAGGGTGCGGGTGGAGTTGGACACCAGCTGCACCACGCCGTGCAGCGGCACCACCACCGGGGCGGGCAGCACCGCCGTCATCATGCCGAGCAGGGCCAGGCCGCCGCCCATGCCCAGCACCCCGGCCAGCGCCGCCGCGAGCAGGGCGGTCACCAGCAGAGCGGCGAGGGTGAGCGGGTCGAGGGGCACGATCCTGCTCCCGGCTCAGCGCCCCGCGAGCGCGGCCACGTGGCGGTCGATCACGCGGTGGACGACCGAGCTGCTCGAGCCGTCGTCCACGCGGCGGCGGTGGGGCTCGCCCTCGCCGGGGAGCGACAGGCCCGTGCCGTCGATCGAGGGATCGGCGGGGCGATCGACCGGGTAGCCGAGCTCGAGCATCAGCGCATGGGCGTGGGTCTCGACCAGGGCGATCTCCTCGGGGCTCAGCGTCTGCACGTAGTGCCCGCTGTTGTCCCGGATGATCGGCCTGCCGAGGTTGCGCCAGGCCTCGTGGGCCGCGGCCCGCTGGGCGTCGGCGGTCTCGTGGAACGCGAGCATCTGGGGCACGAAGGGGATGCCCATGCGCTCGCACAGCTCGCCGAGGTAGCGCTCGGGCTCGTGGATCAGGGTCTCGTAGCGGCCGCGGAACATCCGCTCGGGCGGGAGCCGGGCCCGCAGCTCGGCCGCGGCCCGCTGGTCGGCGCACCACACCGCGAGCGCCCCCTCGGCCGAGCCGTACTTGAAGCGGCTCATCCGCTTGCACGAGGCCAGGAAGTCGCGAGGGTCCCGGACCTGGTAGACGAAGCGGGCCCCGGGGTAGTGGCGCAGCAGGATCGGGGAGCGCTGGGCGGTGTGGTTCTCCTTGACGAACAGCCGCGGCTTGCCCGAGGCCGCGAGCCCGCGGCAGTAGACGTGCTCGTAGATCGCCACGAACTCGCGCCGGGGGATCCGCTCGAGCAGCTCGTCCACCCGCAGCGCCACCGAGGGGTGCAGGGTGCCGTTCCACTCGCGCAGGAACTCGACGATCGCGGCGAGCAGCGCCCGCCAGCGCTCGTCGTCGCGCAGGTCGCCGAACTCGTCGAGGCGCTCCCAGAACGCGCCGAGGTGGATCGGCTCGGGGGCGAAGACCTCGGGGTGCGCATTGAGGATGGAGCGGATCAGGTTGGAGCCCGAGCGCTCGCTGCAGACGAGGAAGGTCAGGGCGACCGCGGGGTCCCCGAGCCCGCCGGAGCCCGCCGAAACGGCGCTCGCTGGGCCCATCGCCTCGCTCGCCTCGCTCGTCACCGTCCCCTCCTACCCCGGGTGGAGGCCGGTGAACAAGCCCGGGGGGGCACGGCGGCCCACGCGGAGGGCGAGGCGCTCGGTCCCGGGCGTGGTCGCAGGACGTCGCCGGGCGGCCTGCGACCATCGGCGAGGGGAGCTCGAGGAGGCGCCGGATCGACCGCTACTCGGTCATCGCGTCGCGCAGGGCGTCGTACTCGCCGGGATGCGCGGGCACGAGGGCCTCGGCGTCGAAGATGGTCAGCAGCATGGTGTGGGTGCGACCGTCGGAGAGCGAGCGCAGGCGCGTGACCACCTGGTGCACGTCGGAGGTCGCGGGGCGATCGATGACCACGAGCCCGTCGCTGGGGACCTCGGCCGTGAAGTCGAGCGCCTCGAGGCGCTCGCCGTCGCCGAGCAGCTCCTGCACCGACTCGCGCGCGGCCTCGTTGGTGGTGGCCCGCACGTAGACCGAGGCGAGGTCGGCCTCGCCTTCCATCACCGCCCGCAGCGCGTGGCGGTACGAGCCCACGAAGCGCTGCTCCTCGAGCAGCGACTCGGGGTCGAGCCCGCGCTTGCGCAGGTGGGCCGCCGGCAGCAGGTAGCCGCCGGTGGAGAGGCGGTCGACCCACGCGGCCCGACGACCCCGCAGGTCCTCGAGACGCCGGATCTCGCCGGTGCGAACCATGAGGGCGGAGAGGTAGGTGGAGTGGCCGGCTCGGATCGCCTTGAGGATGGTGTGGGCCCGGTGCTGCACCGCCGCGCAGACGACGGGCGGGGCCCAGGCCAGATCGACCTCGCGCTCCTCGATGGCCCGCCGCAGCGCCTCGTAGCTGGACGCCACCCGGATGTCGATCGGCATCTCCAGGTGTCGGGAGAACCACTGCTCGAACAGCTCGGCCCGTGCCGACGCGGCCAGGCGACCGAGCGACGGCGGGAACATCAGGGCGAGCACCCGGCGAGTCTAGCAGCCCGGGGGCCGCGCTCCGCCATCGACCGAAACGGCGTTCGTCTCGCGAATGGGCCGCGAGGGGCCGAATCGCGCGCCGGGTCAGGCGCTCGCGCTCGGGTGCTGGTGCGAGGCCTCGGTGGCCAGGCGGTGGTCCAGCGTGGGCTCGGGATCGTCGAACTCCACGGCGAGCTGGTAGGGCCAGTCGCTGTCCTCGAGGCGATTGCGATGCACCCGGACGATCGTGCCGTCGACGTCCTGCGGCCGCTCGTGGGGCGAGACGCGGAAGCGCAGCCGCACCGGGGCGCCGATGATCACGTCGGCGTTGGCATCGAGCCGCAGGCCCTTGGCCGAGGCGTCCTTGGAGATCCCGACCGCCGTCCCGAGCTGCCCGGCGTCCACCTGCACCGGGAACCACACGTCATAGCGCCGGTGGGTTCGTCGTTCCGCCATCACCCGATGATGATCGCAGTCGGCCGCGAGCGTGCCAAGCGAGCTTCGTGAGGACGAGGTCGCTACGGGAGCCGAGGGGCTGAAACGGCCGTGATCGGAGCTACCCGTGCGTCCGGGGGCGATCGAGGGTCACGCCGACGTCACCGTCACGACGCTCGGGGCCCTGCGCAGGCGATGCCCGAGCGCCCGGCGATGCCCGAGCAACCCGACGATGCCCGAGCGCCCGACGAGTCAGTCCTCGCCGTTGGCCAGGCGCAGGCGAGGCGACGAGGCATCGCGCATGGGTCGGGTGTCCTCGACCACCTCGCGGACGGCCGGGCCAGAGGCGTAGCGACCATCCTCCGAGCGCGGGGGGCCCGAGAACGCCAGGCCCAGGTAGTCGCCGTCGGTCCACACCACGCGGCCGGCGAGGATCTCGGAGCGCGGGCGGCCGTCCACCACGAGCTCGAGGGCGAGCCAGGTGATCGAGTGGCGGTGGATCTGGTGCCCCTCGAGCTTGAGCTGGGCGCCGTCCACTCCGAAGTCGCGGACCCAGCAGCGCTGCTCCTCACCCGCGGCGAAGCGCAGGATGGCGGGGAACCAGCAGTCGAAGCGGTAGAAGGCCCGCTTGCTCACCGGCGGCGCGGCGGGGGGCTGCTGCAGGCGCTCCTGCAGCGCATGGAAGTGACGGCGCTGGGCGGCCTGGGCCAGCCCGCCGCGCAGGCACTGCGAGCGCAGGCGCCGGTACTCGAGGATGTCGTCGATGAGGCGACCGTCGTGCTCCGTGCCGTCGGGGCCGTCGAAGAGCACGGGGTGGCGCTCGGGGCCGGCGAGCACCTCGCGGCTGGGCGCCTCGCCCACGGGCGGCGGCATCAGGTCGAGGTCCTCCAGGCGCAGCTCGGCGGTGCTCCGCAGGGTGCGGGCGTCGGTCTTGCCCACGACCTCGACGGGGGCCGCCCGCTCGGCCGAGCCCTCGGCGCGCGCCGACTCGAAGCGGATCTCGGTCTCCACCACGCGGAAGATGGTGTTGGGCTGGAGCACCAGGCGATCGATGCGCTTGCCGTCGACCAGGGTGCCGTTGGCGCTGGCCAGGTCGATGAGCACGTGCTCGCCCTGCTCGTTGCGGACGATCATCGCGTGCTGGCGCGAGACGCCGGTGTCGATGATCTGGAGGTCGGAGCTCGCGGAGCGACCGATGCTGGTGCGCTCGCGGAGCAGGTGCGTGGCGCCGCGCAGCGGGCCATCGAGCACGCGGAGCTGCCAGCGGGAGGTGGGGGGCTCGTCTGGGGACATGGGATCGCTCGGCATTGGGGGACGGTGGCCGACGGCAGGGGCGATCGCCGACGATCGCCGGTCGGACCCACGCTACCAATGCTCAGCATTAGCATCTGACACCGCATTGTCTGCCGAATTCGTCGCGCAACGCGGCATTTCATGGATTCCCGACGACGCGGCGGCCCTTCCCCGGACGCGAAGGGAGGGTATGCACTACCCGATGAGATCGAGGAGCACGGCATGGAATCGCTCGGGCTCCATGTGGTGCACCAGGCGACCCTCGAGCGCGTGGCGGAGCGCCGGCACCTCGGCCTCGATGACGGAGGTGTTGGTGAGCAGGTGCAGGCTGCGGAGCTCCGCGTGCTCGTCGGCCCACGACCCGAAGGTGTCGGTGAACGAGGGCACGCATGACTGCAGCCGGCTCGCGTCGGCGAACACGAGGTGGACCTGGTCGCCCACGTGACGGTCGAGCTCGGCGAGCAGCCACTCGAGGTGCTGCCGCTCCAGGTGCCCCACGAGGCGACAGACGAGCACGCCCGCCCCTCGTCGGCCCACCGACACCCGCCCATCGCCCCGCAGCATGACTCCGCTGGAGGGAGGCGACACGGCCGGCTCGGAGGGCACGATCATCGGCGAGGAGGACGGGGGATCAAGAGGTCACCCGGGGGCGAGGCACGACCCGTCCGATGGGGACCGAGCCGGAGCCGGGGCGCTTGCGGGGCGTGAGCTTGGCGGTGGTCATGCGCGGGGTGTCGGCGCGGGCGCGGACGTAGCCCTGCTGCTCCCAGCCCGGCGCGCCCGAGAAGCTCAGCCCGATGTGATCGGCGCAGGTCCACTCCACCCGCCCGGTGAACACCACCGTCTGGGGCCGCCCGCGGGTCACCAGGTGCATCGCGAGCCACACGATCTCGCCGTGGCCCAGCGCGTGCTGGTAGACCCTCACCTTGGCCCCGTCGACCCCGAGGTCGAGCACGGCGATGGGGATCTCGTGACCCGAGGCGAAGCGCAGCTTGGCCGGGAAGTGGCACGAGAAGCGCTCGAAGCTGCGCCGCGTGGGAAAGCCCGTGTCGGGGGTCACCAGGCGCTGGCGCAGCGCCTCGAGGCGCTCGAGCTGCCCCGGGGAGGGAGAGTCGCCGCGGAGCCGGTGCGCCCGCAGGGCCCGCAGCTCCACGATGTCGTCGATGAGGCTGCCGCCGTAGACCGAGCCGTCCTCCCGCGTCGCCACGATGCGATGGCGGTCGGCCCCCAGCGCCTGCACCACCACCCCGCTCGACTTGCGGCCGTGGCCGCGGGGCACCGGGGCGTCGGGCTCGACCACGCGGGACGCCTGCACCACGGGGCGCGGCAGATCGAGGGCCACGTAGTCGACGGTCTGCTGGAACACGCGGCGGTCGACGGGTCGCGGGATCGCGAACACCCCGGACTCCTCGCTCATCGGCAGGTCGTCGTCGTGCTCGTAGATCAGCTTGATGCGCATGATCTTGAACATGGTGCCGGGGCTGAGCACCTGCCGGCGGATCCGCTGACCCTCGACGAAGGTACCGTTGCTGCTGTCGAGATCGACGAGCACGTGGCGTCCGTGCTCGTCGGTCACGATCTGGGCGTGCTGTCGCGAGATGCCGTCGTGCACGAGCTGGATGTCGGAGCCCGAGGCGCGACCGATGGTCAGTCGACCCTGGACTCGCACCGTGGTCCCTTCCAGGGGACCATCGATGACTCGCACTCGGAGCGGGCGGGACTCCTCGTCGTTCTTCGTCATGGCAGGCCAACCATCGACCGGAGAATCGGTAAGTGAAGGTTTCGTATTTTATGTTACGTGATTGACAACGTTCATCAACGGAGAATCATCCTATAGATTCGCATGATCTGGGAACCCCGAAGAAGCGCCCCTAGTGGCAATGGATGGGTTCTCTGGCAGCTTTGGCGATGGACGAGGCGAGCATGACGCCGCCGCCAGACGATGAGCAGAGCGCAACGATCGCTCGTTTCGTCCCGTAATGGGACGGAATTTCGGCATGGAGATCTCTCCCTACGTCACATGAGAAGACCCCTCCGGCCACTGGCACGAAGGGGTCCTTCGGGGCTCCCAGAATGCGGGGCTCGGAGCCTATCCCGGAGGCGGCAGGCCCTCGGGCGGCACCAGGATGAACACGTCGCGCTCGTCGAGATCGCCGCAGCTATCGGCGAGCACCGAGATGGTCGCCGTGAACAGCTGCGCCTGATCGGTGGGCACGATGAAGTCGTTGAACGCCTCGACCGCGAAGGTGACCGGGGTGTTGGGCACCACGTTCTCGAAGGCATCGGGCGTGAGGATCGGGTCGGGCACGCCGGGCAGCGGCACCGGCCCGTGCCACAGCGGCACCACGCTCTTGATGAAGTCGGCGGTGTTGTAGCCCGGAGGCAGCGGCACGCCGTCGACGTCGGTGTCCACGCCCGAGACCGCGGTGGTCACCGAGAAGGGCGCGTAGTTGGCCAGCATCACCACGCCGTCGGTCATGCTGTCGTCGATGCCGGCCCCGCCGAAGTCCACGCGGTAGACCATGGGGCACAGGCCATCGCCGTTGGGCGGCACGCCGGCGCCGTTCTGTCCGGTGCAGCACTGGCCGGCGGGACACCCCGCCGGACGGCCGCCGGGCGCGAGGTCCCAGGCCTGGGGCGGGATGAGCGAGCCGGTGGCCTCGGCGAAGTCGACCCCGTCGGCCAGCGGCCCGCAGCTCGCGTCGAAGTTGCTCACCGCCACCGTCACCACGCGGCCGCAGATGGCCTCGAGCGCGGCGTGGGTCTCGGCCCGGGTGGCCGCCACCGCGAGCACGGAGGGATCGTTGTCGTAGTCGGTCCCGAAGCCGCACATCGGCACCCCGGGGTCGTGCGACTGGTTGTCGGTGATGGTCACGATGATCGGCAGCGCGCCGTCGCGGAACTCCACCCCGCCGATGCCGTTGTGGTTGGCGGGCACGTTGGTGGCGCCCGGGCCCATCAGGCCGTCGCCGGTGGCGATCTGGTACAGCGACTCGATGTGCGACTCGGGCCCGTCGGAGCCGCAGCCGATGGGGCTGCTGCTGCCGTTGGCCAGGTCGGACACCGCGTTCTGGGCCGCCACCGAGGACGAGGTCATCGCCTGCAGCAAGATGAAGGGCTGGTCGGTGTTGTAGCCGGTGCCGTTGCCCGAGAAGCAGTTCGGCGTGCCGAAGGGGCTCACCGGGTAGTCCATCCACGCGCCCACGCCGAACCAGGTGTTCTCGATCGCGCCCTGGATGCCGGGGATCACCGTGCTGTTGAGCGAGCTGATGAGGTTGTTGATCGGACCGCCCATCGAGCCCGTGGTGTCCATGCTGATGAACACGTCGAGCTCCTTGATGTCGGTGCTGAAGGTCAGCGGCTTCTCCTGCGAGCCGGCCGGGTCCTCGTAGGGCAGCACGAAGAAGAAGTCGGTCTCGGCCCCCGTCTGCGCGTAGGCGGCCAGGGTGAGCTGGGCCTGCGCCGTCTCGCCCTCCACCATCGCCGTGAGGATGGTGGTGCCGATGAAGGTGTCGGAGAACGCCGGGATCTGCAGGTCGGAGCCGGCGAGGCTGCCCACCATCGGGTTGGAGTGATCGATGGTGGCCTGGTCGGTGAGGTCGACCAGCGCTCCGTCCTCGTAGTGACCGCGGACCTCGTAGGGCTGCACGGTGGGGGTGTTGAGGTCCACCTCGAGCACGCGGTTGACCGGCACCAGCTCCACGAAGAGCAGCGCACCGTGGTCGACCGAGCCGGTGGTGCTCTCGTCGCCGCCCGACGAGGCCGAGTCTCCGGTGCCGGAGCCGGTGTCCCCCGTGGCCCCGGTGGTGGGGTTGCCGGAGGTGGAGCCATCGTCGGTCTGGCCGGAGGTGGCGTTCATCGTGGCTCCCCCGGTGTCCTCACCGGTCGAGCCGTCGGTGGCGGTCGTCCCGTCATCGCCGCAGGCGGAGCCCAGGCTCAGCAGCATCAAGCCGAGCGAGGACCGGACGAGGGTTCGAAGGGGCAAGCTCTTGCTACTCATGGATCTCTTCCCTGACTTCCGCGAGGCCACGACGGCCCGGCCGCCCTCCCGAGGGAGGCAGCGCTCCCATGCTGCCACGTCCGACGACCGCGCGATCGCCTTTTCGCAGATCACGATCACCTTTGCTTCGCCCATGGTCGCGCTCTCCGCCGCATTCGGGGCGTGAACGATCGGTGGTCCCGCTCTCATCTGGACCGATCGCCAGACCCCGAAGGCCGTTCGTCGCCGCCGATCGAACGACTCGTTTCCGATGTCACATCACGGCGGTGTGTCGATGAAGGTGCATGTATCCGAGGCTATCGGGGTGGTCCCGACCGACAATTCCCTGGATAATTTCCTGGGCTTACATGATAACAACGTTCGTCGGCCCGAAGGATCGAGCCGTCCGCCTCCATGTAGGCATGACGGCTGTCAACGACCGAGCACCTCGGTGCTGGTCGTCGGGCGACGCGGCTCGAAGCCGCCCTCGTGCTCTCCTCGTCGGCGTGGTGCCGACGCTGCATTCGGCAGGTCCTCGATGAAGACGCTCTCCTCGTGCTCACGCCATGCCCCGGCGCTGCCCCTGTGCATGCTCGCGCTCTCGCTCTCGGCCGCGGGCTGTCGCAACGGAGGCGAGGGAGACGGCGATCCCACCGAGGGAGGGACGGGCACCGACGGTGACACCGAGGCGGTCGACGTCACCGGAGACGACAGCGACACCGAGGGCACCGACTCGGCGGGTGACGCGGAAGTGATCCCGCCCCCGGGCGGCATGCGACGCCTGACCCCCAGCCAGTACGTGGGGAGCGTGGAGATCATCCTGGGCGACGTGGCGGCCGCGGCCGCCGCTCCCCCGCCCCTGCCCCAGCTCGGCCACTTCGACACCACCACCGCCAACAACGAGCCGCTGACCCCGACCGACATCGAGCGCTACGAGTCCTCGGCCATGGCGATCGGCACCGCGGTGATGAGCAACTCGGCGCAGCTCAACGCCAAGGTGCCCTGCGTGGCGGCCGGCCAGGACCCCGGCTGCTACGAGGAGGTGGTGAGCGTGATCGGCCGCCTCGCCTTCCGGCGCCCGGTGACCGACGCCGAGCGCACCCAGCTGCTCGACATCGCCAACGCGGGCTACGAGTGGGGAGGCAACGACTTCCTCACCGGCATCAAGTACCTGGTGGCGGCGATCCTGCAGTCGCCCAACTTCCTGTACGTGGTGGAGGTGGGCGAGCCCACGGGGGTGGGCGACCAGCGTCAGCTCGGCGACTACGAGCTGGCCTCGCGGCTGTCGTTCTTTCTGCTGGGCCACACCCCCGACACGGCGCTGCTCGACGCGGCCGAGGGCGGCCAGCTCCGCACCGACGACCAGATCCGATCGACGGCCCTCGAGATGCTGTCGCGGCCCAAGGCGCGGGAGCGGCTCTCGGAGTTCTACGACGAGCTCTATCGCCTGCGCGACCTGGCCAACAAGGGCAAGGACGCGGCGATGTTCCCCACCTTCACTCCCGAGCTGGCCGCGGCCATGCGCCAGGAGACCCTGCTGCTCATCCAGAACGTGGTGTTCGAGGAGGAGAGCAGCTTCATGGGGATCTTCGACGCCAACTACACCTTCGTCAACGACGACCTGGCGCAGCTCTACGGGATCTCGCCGCCCGCGTTCCCGTGGCAGCTCGTGCCGCTGCCGGTCGATCAGGGGCGGGCCGGCTTCCTCACCCACCCCGCCTTCCTCACCGTGTTCTCGCACCCCAACATCAACTCGCCCACGCGGCGCGGGCTGTTCGTGCAGGAGGTGCTCTTGTGCACCGACATCCAGCCGCCGCCGCCGGGGGTCAACGCCATGCCGCCCTCGCCGGCCGAGGGCCAGACCCTGCGCGAGTGGATGGAGTCGCAGCACAACGTGGAGCCGGGCTGCGCCACCTGCCACGGCCAGATGGACCCGCTCGGCTTCGCCTTCGAGCGCTTCAGCCCCATCGGCGGGTTCCGCCAGCTCGACAACGGCCAGCCCATCGACTCCTCGGGCGACGTGGGCGGCCTGGGCAGCTTCGGCGGCGCCAACGAGCTGGCCTCCATCCTGCGCAACGACCCGCGCACGCCCAACTGCGTGGTCCGCAACCTCTACCGCAGCACCCTCGGCCACGACGAGGGACTCGACCAAGCCGACGGCCTCGCCCTGCTCGAGCAGGCCTTCACCGACTCGGACTTCAACTACAAGGTCCTCATGGTCGAGCTCACCGTCAACCCGCTGTTCCGCCTGGTGGACGCGCCCAAGTAGGAAGAACGGAGCCTTCGTCATGCATCCACTTCGCAAGCTCAAGCTCAGCCGTCGCACCGTGCTCCGCGGGCTGGCCGGGGGCGCCGCCGTCTCGGTGGCCCTGCCGCCGCTCGAGGCGATGCTGAACGCCAACGGGACCGCCTACGCCAACGGCGACGGGCTCCCGCTGCGCTTCCTCTCGTTCTTCTGGGGCAACGGCGTCATCAACGACCGCTTCGAGCCCGCGGTCACCGGTCCCGGCTGGGAGCTCAGCGAGCAGCTCGCTCCCTTCGCCCCGGTCAAGGAGTACGTCTCCGTGCTCACCGGGATCATGAACCGCTGCGCCAACCAGATCACCCACCACGAGGGCATGACCGCGTTCAGCGGCTACACCTTCGAGCCGGCGGGCGGCCCGGGCTTCTCCTCGAACTACGGCGGCCCCACCATCGATCAGGTGATCGCCGACGCGATCCAGGCGCGGGTGACCACGCCCATCCGCTCGATGCAGGTGCAGTGCTCCAAGGGCTTCTCGCCCGCCGACAACGGCACCACCGCCACCACGATCTCGGTGCGGGGGCAGCCGGGCAACCTCACCCCGCTGTACGGCGAGGCCAACCCGGTGCAGGTGTGGCAGTCGATCTTCGGCGAGTTCGTGCCGCAGCCCGACGACAGCGCGCTGCGCCTGAGCATCCTCGACGCGGTGCGCGAGGACGCCGATCGCCTGCGCCCGCGGCTGGGCACGCTGGACAACCAGCGCCTCGACGCGCACTTCGAGGGACTCGCGGAGCTCGAGCAGAAGATCTCCACGGTGCCGCCCACCTGTGACCTGCCCGGCCAGCCCACGCACACCAACAGCGAGCCGGTCAACTCCGAGCAGCTCACCCTCACGATGGAGCTGATGACGCAGCTCATCGCCTACGCCTTCACCTGCGACATCACCCGGGTGGCCTCGTGCCTGTTCCTGCCGCTGGCGGGCGAGGCCACCTTCGCCGAGTCGTCCAGCGGCAGCAGCAGCACCCACCACGTGCTCAGCCACCAGGGCGGCGAGGACTACCACGACGGCATCGTCTACATCATGGAGCGCTTCTCCCAGATGCTCCAGATCCTGCGCGAGACGACCGACGTGGACGGGACCAACCTGCTCGACTCCACCATCGTCTACGGCAGCAGCGACTGCTCGATCGGCTGGTCGCACAGCATCCGCCGCCAGCCCATCATCCTGGGCGGCACGGGCCGCGGCTACCTGGTGCACCCCGGCATCCACTACCAGGCGGTGGCCGCCGCCGATCCCAACGCGGGCAACACCCCCTCGGAGGGCAACATGAGCGACGTGCTGCTGTCGTGCCTGCGGGCCTTCGACCCG
Source organism: Myxococcales bacterium (assembly GCA_020633315.1). Lineage (GTDB taxonomy): Bacteria > Myxococcota_A > Polyangia > Nannocystales > Nannocystaceae > Paraliomyxa. Next base: position 91,187 of record JACKDV010000009.1, on the reverse strand, counting down.
GCCGCGCCCTCGGTGGGCGGCGGGGCGCCGATGTCCACCACGCCGCTGACCGAGATCCTGGCCTGATGAGGGTCGGCGATCGCCGGCCCGCGCTACCCTGCCGCGCATGAGCGACGCGACGGCGAGGCCCTCGCAGCCCGAGGTCGAGGCCGTGGTGGCGTCGATCAAGGCGTCGCGCAAGTACCGGACGGTGAGCGAGGCCACCGTGCGCGCGCTGGCGGAGCAGGCCTGGCCCGAGCATCGCAAGCGCAAGGCCCTCGACAAGGCGGTGCGGCGACGGCTGCATGGGATCGTGGCCGATCACCTGGGCGACCCCGACTACGCCACCCTGGGCCCGGCGCTGGTGAGCGCGGTGGAGCGCGGCGACGAGGCACAGGAGCGGGCGCTGTGCGAGGCGGCGCTGGCCCAGCACCTGAGCACGCGCGAGCGCCTGCCCTACCTGAGGGAATTCTACGCCGCGATCCTCGAGCACACCGGGGTGCCCGGCACCGTGCTCGACCTGGCCTGTGCCCTCGGCCCGCTGTCGCGGCCGTGGATGGGGCTGCCCGCGTCGAGCCGCCTGCTCGCCTACGACATCCACGAGCCCCGCGTGGCGATGCTCGACGCCTACCTGCGGGCCACGGGCGCGGGGCGGGCCGAGCTGCGGGACATCGTGCTCGATCCCCCGCGGGCCGACGCCGGCGAGGGGCGGGCCGACGTGGCGCTGCTGCTCAAGGAGCTGCACCGGCTGCTGCGCAACTATCCGCCCTCCCAGGTCGGCGGAGAGTGGCTCGCGGCGATCCCCGCCCGGCACCTGGTGGTCTCGCTGCCCGCCGTGAGCGCCCACGGGGGCCGGCGCCTGGAGGAGCCCTACCGGGCCCTGATGGCGCGGCTGACCGAGGGCTGGGACGTCCCCGTGCGCGAGCTTTCGTTCCCCCACGAGCTGGTGTTCTGCATCGACACCGGGCCGGGCCCCGCCCTCCCACGACGAAAATTGTGATCCTCGCCCCGCCGGGCCCATGCTTGCGGGCGGTGCTCTACATCGTCGCCACGCCGATCGGCAACCTCGAGGACGTCTCGCTGCGCGCGCTGGAGGTGCTGCGTACGGTCGACGTGATCGCCAGCGAGGACACCCGCCACACGGCCAAGCTGCTCACGCGCCACCAGATCAAGGCACGGCAGATGCCCTTCCACGAGCACAACGAGGCCCGGGTGGTCGGCAAGATCGTGCGCTTGCTGGAGGAGGGCCGCGACGTGGCGCTGGTCTCCGACGCGGGCACCCCCGGCATCGCCGACCCCGGCTTCGCGCTGGTGCGGCGCTGCCACGAGGAGGGCCTGGACGTGACCATGGTGCCGGGACCCGCCGCCTTCGTGATGGCGGTGGTGCTCAGCGGCCTGCCCGTGCACTCCTTCACCTTCCGCGGCTTCCCGCCCCGCAAGCCGGGCAAGCGGCGGCGCTTCCTCGCCGTGGACGCCCGCTCGCCCCACACCCTGGTGCTCTACGAGAGCCCCTACCGCGTGGTGGCCCTGCTGCAAGACGCGCTCGAGGTCTTCGGCGATCGCCAGGCCGCGCTGTGCAACGACCTCACCAAGAAGTTCGAGGAGGTCCGCCGTGGCACGCTGAGCGAGCTGCTGGAGAGCCTGGGCGACACGAAGATCCGCGGCGAGTACGTGGTGGTGATCCAGGGCCGCGACGGCGATGCCTCCGAGGAAGACGAGCCCGAGACCGAGGACGAGCCGCGACGCGACGAGGTCGACGACGAAGACGAGCCCGAGGACGACGAGGCCTTCGAGCCCGCGCCCGACGACGACGAGCCCGAGCAAGACCCTCCCGAGCGGTCGGATCCACCTGCCCCCGAGTGACGCGACCGGCCACGTCGGCGAAGGCGCTCGCGTCCCCGCCACGCTGGCCCGCCGCTCGAGGAGAGGCTCGCCCGCGCCTCGGGTGCGACGCCTCGGTACACACGACGGCGGCCCCACGGCTCGAGCGATGGGCGATCGAGAGCGCAGATGAAAGTCGTGGATGTTGGAGCACGGGTCCTTCATCCAAGTGCTCGCGCAACGATGGCGTCTCGTGACGCGCTCGTTCCAGCTCCGACGAATGGAGACCGTATCGGCACCTTCGGGACGTGCTCCCCGTCGCAGCATCGGGGTTTCCGATGCGATGGTTGGTGCGTCACCATCCACGGTGGTGAGCGTTGCGGCCAACGATCTGCTCGGACAGGTCCTCGACGAGCGATATCGCATCGAGCGGAAGCTCGGCGAAGGAGGCATGGGCTTCGTCTTCGCAGGGACGCACGTGACCCTCGGGAGCAAGATCGCGATCAAGACCCTGCACCCACGACTGGCATTCGAACGGAAGTACCGCGAGCGCTTCCTGCTCGAGGCCAAGGCGGCCTCGAAGGTCCGTCACCCGAACGTCGTCAAGATCTCCGACTTCGGCGAGACGCCGGACGGCTCGGTGTACTTCGTCATGGAGTACCTTGAGGGAAGGGATCTGCGAGACCTCCTGCGCGAGGAGGGCCCGCTCCCGTGGCCGCAGGTGCGGGAGATCCTGCTCCAGGCCGTGGGGGCGCTCGAGGCTGCGCACCGCAAGGGGATCATCCACCGCGACATCAAGCCCGCCAATTGCTTCCTCGAGCACACGGACGCGGGAGGCACCGTGGTCAAGCTGCTCGACTTCGGCATCGCCAAGGTGGGCACCGAGGGCGAGGACGGTGGGATCTCGCAGCTCACCGGCACCGACGAGGTGTTCGGCACCGCGACCTACATGGCGCCGGAGCAGGCCAGGGGCGAGCCCCTGGACGCGCGCTCCGACGTGTATGCGCTGGGGATCGTGGCGTACGAGATGCTCACCGGCACGCCGCCGTTCACGGGCAAGAACCCGATCCATGTGATCACCAAGCACCTCAACGAGGCTCCCACCCCTCCGCGGATGGTCGAGCCGAGCATCCCTCCGCCCGTGGAGGCGCTGGTGCTCGTGGCGATCGCGAAGGACAAGGAGGAGCGCTTCGCCTCGATGGCTGCGTTCGGGGCCGCCCTGCGCGAGATCCCCGAGGATGCGGGGCTCGGCTCCCGCAAGACGCTGCCCTGGGGGGAGTCGAGGTCGAAGCCGGAGGCCGAGCCCGCGCCCAGCCCCCCACGACGCGCATCCTCGGCTCCACCCCCGCTGGCCCTGCCCAAGGGACGGGCCACGACGGAGGGGCGCCGGGACGCGAAGCCTCCGAAGACGACCGTCCTCGAGCCCACGCCGTCGCTCGAGGGGCTCAAGACCGTCATCGATGCCAAGGCTCCCCCGGGCCGTCCTCCCGCGGCTTCCTCCCCCACCCTACCGCCGCTCGAGGGGCCCGAGACCGTCGTCGACACCAAGCCGCCTCCCGGTCGCCACCCCGCATCGTCGCCCACCTTGCCGCCGCTCGAGGGGGCCGCGACCGTCGTCGACACCAAGGCACCTCCACCCCGTCGCCGCCCCGCGGCGCTGTCGTCCACCTCGCCGCCGCTCGAAGGCCCCACGACCGTCGTCGACACCAAGTCGCCTCCCCCCGGTGGCCCGCCCGCCGCGTCGTCGCCCACCTTGCCGCCGCTCGAGGGGCCCGCGACCCTCGTGGTCGACGAGCCTCCCTCGGGTCCGCCGCTCCTGCGACGCAAGACCATCATCGCCGTCGAGGCTCCCGCTCGCCCGCTCGCCACGGAGCAGCCAGCGACCCCGCGCCCGATGGGAGCACGCAAGACCGTCATCGCGGGCGTCGGGCCGTCTCCGGCCCGGAGAGAGGTCGAGCGCGCGATCCGTGCCCCGCCCGACGCGGAGGGTGTCCCCGCGCGCAGGACCCGGGGCAAGACCGAGCCCGCCGCGACCGCCCGCGACGGCCGGCTCGCATCGAGCGAGGCGCTCGAGCTCGGCGGCGCGGCTGCTGCCGCGACGCCTCCAAACGACGCGGGAGCATCATCCCTCGAGACCCCGAAGCAGGTGACCACCGACGTGTCGTCACCACCGAGGCCGAGCTCGGAGACCTCTTCCCCTGGTGTCACGCTGCCTCCCGACGCCGAGGTCTCCTCGCCCTCCGTCACGCTGCCTCCCGACGCCGAGGTCTCCTCGCCCTCCGTCACGCTGCCTCCCGACGCCGAGGTCTCCTCGCCCTCCGTCACGCTGCCTCCCGGCTCGGAGACCTCCTCGCCCGGCGTCTTCGTCTCGGGCTCTTCGAGCACCCTACCGGCGTCCGAGACCTCGACCGTGGGCGCATCGGATCGTCACGACGGCGGCGACACGAGCTCGCACGGGTCGCAGACTGCGGCGACCTCCGGGCCGGGCCGGGGACGGCTCTGGCTCGTGCTCGCGGCTGCCCTCGTCGCCGCCGGCCTGGCCACGGCCGCGCTGCTGTCGAGGGACGACGCTCCGCCCGAGCGCGGGCCCGCCCCCGCGGCCGAGGAGCCCACGAAGGGACCGTTGCTCCCGGAGATCGACGAGGACGCGGCGCGCTCGATCGAGGGAGCTGCCGCCTCGACCTCGGGACCCGATCCCTCGACGGACGCGGGCCCGCAGGCTCCCGCCACGCGAGTCGAGGACGAGCCGCCTCCCGACCTGCCCCCGTCATCCGAGCCCGGCTCGACGACCACCGACGAGGACGAGGACGAGGACGTCGAGGACGAGGGCGGCTCGCCCGGGAAGGCCCGGCCCAACCACCTCACCCAGGGCTGTGCCGAGCGTCGGACCAAGGCCGAGCGGGCCTACGACGAGGAGGACTGGAAGGAGCTGGTCCAGCAGACCGGGGTCGCCTCGTGCTGGCCGCGCGCCGAGCAGGCCCGCCGACGAACGCTCCGCGTGGCCGGTTACCTCGGGACCCACAACTACAAGCGGTGCGTCGCCATGGCGCCCCATGTCTCCGACGCCGCCACGAAGCGGATGATCCAGAGCTGCCGAGAGCAGCTCGAAGGCCAGTGAGCCTCGCGGGCCCGGTGCTCGCCGAGCACAGCCCGGCTCACGCTCACTCCGGGGGATCGATCCACCCGGGCTGCCCCTGCGCCTCGCCCAGGTGGTGCACCCCGCGTGCGATGCCCTCCACCAGCACCGCCATGCCCTCGTAGTCGAGGGTGTCGGCCTCGTCGTCGGGCGAGTGGTACAGCGCGTCGAGCCGACCGGTGGACACCGAGTGGGCGACCACCCCCTGCAGCGCCAGCGGGTAGTTGTCGGAGCGCTCGAAGGCCCCGCCCTCCACCGGACCGATCTCCATCGCATCCACGAAGCGCAGCTCGGTGCCCACGTTGGCGGCAGCGAGCCACTCGCCGAGCTCGCTGCGCTCCATCCCGGTGATCCAGGCCAGGCCGGGCGCGTCGGGGTCGGGTCGCCCGAGCATCTCGAGGTTGACCTGCGCCACCACGCGATCGAGCGGCAGCAGCGGGTGCGCGGCATAGTGGGTGGAGCCGAGCAGGCCCCGCTCCTCGCCGCAGAACGCCACCAGCAGCACGCTGCGGCGGGGCGGCGACGCGGCGAGGAGCTCGGCGATCGCCAGCATGGCCGCCACGCCGCTGGCGTCGTCGTTGGCCCCGTTGTAGATGGAGTCCTCGCCGCCGGGTCGCTCGCCCACGTGGTCGTAGTGGGCGCTGACCATCACCAGCTGATCGGCCACGGCCGGGTCGCGACCGGGGAGCAGCGCGAGCACGTTGCTCGCCGGGCCAGGGTGGGCGTCGCCGCCGCATTCGAAGCGCTGCCGGTGATCGGGCGCACCGGCAAGCGGCTCCAGGCCGAGCTCGGCGAATCGCTGCACGAGGTAGGCCGCCGCCTCGTCGAGCTCGGGCGAGGGCGTGGGTCGTCCGCGGAGTCGGTCGTCGGAGAGCCGCTCCACGTCCTCGCGAAGGCGCCGGGGATCCACGACGAACCGTGCTCTCGACGACGCCGAAGCCGACGAGGCGAGGTCGGCCCGAGCCACGACCGCCGCGGCTTCGGTGCTCGCCTCCGAGCCCCGACAGCCACCCGCGGCCAGGGCGAGGCCCAGCACCACGCCCGTTGCTCGGCATCGCGACGCCCCGCGCGCGGCGGGGCCTCCTCGGCATGGGTGACCGACGCCCGCGCGTGGGGCACAATGGGACCTGCGCACGCCCCCCATCTTGTCACACTGGGCTTTCGGGGCGTGCGAGGGGTCGCTTCCCATGCTCGTGCGCACGCTTGGTCTTCCTTCCTCCACTACCATCCTCGGCCTCGTCCTCCTGTCCGGCTGCCCCGAGCCGCGGCCGCCCACGGAGGATCCCATGCCTCCCACCTCGGTGGGGCTCGACACCGGCGACGACGTGACCTCGACCTCGGGCGGGCCCGCCGACACCGGCGACACCGGCACCGGCGACGGCACGGCCGACGGCAGCGACAGCACGGGCTCGAGCGCGTGCGAGCCGACCACGGTGGAGATCCCCGCGTCCACCGCCCCGGTGGGCGTGGTGTTCCTGGTCGACAACACGATCGGCATGGCGGAGGAGGCCACCGAGGTCTCGCTGCGCATGAACGCCTTCTACAACCTGCTGTCGGCGGAGCTCGAGTCGCACATCACCGTGATCTCGACCTACCCCGACGAGGACCTCGAGGGGGTGTGCATCGTGCCGCCGCTGGGCAACGGCGGCTGCCCGTCCTCCGACAACAACCCGCCCGACCTCATCCACATCGATCTCGCGGTCACCCCCCTCAACGCCATCAGCCACCTGTTCGTCACCTACGACCAGTGGGCGGGCGTGCTGCCGCCGGGGGCCCGCCGCCACATCGTGGCCATCAGCGACGGCGACACCGGCGTGGCCTACGGGGACTTCAACGAGAGCTTCCTGATGATCGACGAGGACAACGCCAACTACCGCTTCCACGTGAGCGTGGCGATGTCCAACTGCGAGGAGGCCGAGGCGGTGGGCAACAACTTCCTGGCCCTGGCCAGCGGCTCGGGGGGCTACGCCCACGACCTGTGCTCGCAGAACTACGAGACCTTCTTCCAGACCCTGGTGGGGCGCATCATCGGGGACACCGGCGATCGCTGCCGCTGGGAGGTGCCGCCGCCTCCCGAGGGCGTGGCCTTCGACCCCGACAACATCGAGCTGCTGCTCGACGTGGACGGCATCATGACCGCGCCGCCCCACGTGGACTCGGTGGAGGCGTGCGTGGGGGTCAGCACCGGCTGGTACTGGGAGAACCCGGCCTCGCCCAACGTGATGCTGGCCTGCCCCGAGACCTGCGAGCTGCTGCAGGACTTCCAGCTCGTGCAGAGCTGGGTGCGCTTCGGCTGCCCGCCCGAGTGACGGCCGAGCCCCGCGTGGCCCGAGCCGCGTGGACGAACGAGAGGAGGGCCGCGACGCTCGTCGCTGCCCTCCTCCCTCGTCTGCCCGCCGCCGCGATCAGAAGCGCATCGACACGCCGATCTGCCCGCCGCCCCGGGTGGGCGCGGCCGCGATGCTGAGGTCCCGCTTGAAGCGACGGTAGCGGTGGCCGCCGACCAGGGCCATGCCCAGGCCCACCGCCTGCGCCACGCCCAGCGAGGTGGTCAGCAGCGCGCCGGTGGCCGAGCGGGTGTGGAAGGCCGCGATGAAGGGACCGGCCACGGGCAGGACCATCGAGTAGCCGTAGCCGCGCATGCGATCGCCGGGCGAGGTGCTGTCGATGGAGATCGTGCCGATGAGGGCCGAGAAGCCGTAGGTGCCGCCCAGGGTGGCCCAGCCCGCGATGCGGAGGCTGCGGGCGCGGCTCTGCTCGGCCATCAGCTGCAGCCGGCGGCGCTCCGCCGGGGAGGGGCCGGCCATGGGCTGGGGGTAGAGGTCCACCGCGATGTGCCCACCCGAGGGCACGGGCACCGGCGCCGGAACGGGGGCCGTGGCGACCACCGGGGCCGGGACGGGAGCGACCACGGGGATCACGGCCGGGGCCGGGGCGGCAGCGGGGGTGGGGTTGCTGGTGTTGTTGACCACCACCACCGGGGTGCCCGCGGGCGCGGTGACCTCGGTGCGAGTCTGCTGAGCCGGAGCCGGAGCCGGGGCCGCCGGCTGCGCAGCACTCGCGGTCGTCGCGCAGAGCGTGACCACGCTGGCCGCGGCGAAGGCGAAGGAGCGAATCGGGCGAAGGAAGGAGCTTTGGCGGCGCATCGGGGTCCTCACGGGCAAGGTCAAGCGGTCTCGCTCGGGTTGTGCCCCCCGGCCCGCGAACGATCATCCCAGCCCCAAAAAAGCGGCCAGCCTCGGTCACGACGACGGGACCCGGCGGCGCAGCCCCACAAAGCTGCCGCAACGTGAGCCCAAACGACCGTTTGCGCCCCGTGGCGACCCGAGGGGATAGTTCGGTCGATGCTCGCCGAGCGGATCCCCAATGAGGAAGCGCTGGCGCTCGCCCCCACCGTGGGCTGGCTGATGTTCCTGTGTGCCGCGTTCGCCGCGGTCATCTTCATCTGCTACCGCGAGGGCTGGCGGCGCCTGTGGCTCCGCATGGAGGACCCGCGGACGATGGGGGTCTTCCGCATCGTCTTCGGCATCTGCGCGCTGTGCAACGTCAACGGCCTGTGGGAGCTGTTCGAGTACCTGTTCACCGACGAGGGCCTGTTCCTCACCGACGTGGCCCGGCAGGTGTTCGCCCGCGAGCAGTTCCAGGGCTTCGGCAACGGCCTCGACGGCGACCCCTACGGCTTCTTCGGCTGGGCCGGCTTTTGGGAGTGGCTCAAGGGGCCCAAGTACTCGCTGCTGTTCTTCAACAGCACGCCCACCTTCTTCTGGATCCACCTGTGGGCCTTCGAGCTCGCCATGGGCCTGTTCATCGTGGGCCTGTGGACCAAGACCACCAAGTGGATCGCCTGGTTCCTGTTCCACAGCATCATCCTGCGCAACACGGTCTACTGGGAGGGCACCGAGAACGTCTACCGGTGCTTCTTCTTCTACGTGTGCCTGTCTCGCTGCGGCCAGGCCTACAGCATCGACAACTGGCTGCGCTGCCGTCGGCTACGAGCACAGCGCAAGCTCAGCGTGCCCGGGGGGCCCGGTGACGGCGCGGGGCTGGCCCCCGACGACGAGCACCCCGACGGCCTGCAGCCGATCTACCGGCTGATCCCCGCGTGGCCGCGCCTGCTGGTGATCCTCCAGTGCGCCGCCATCTACTGCTACACGGGCGTGGTCAAGAACGGCACCGTGTGGTGGCGGGGCGACGCGTTCTACTACGCGCTCAACCTCGATCACTTCTACCGGATCCCGCCGCAGTGGCTGTCGTCGGTGCTCGGCACCAACTTGTTCCGGGTCAACACCCACATCGTGCACGCCTGGGAGTGCTTCTTCCCGTTCGTGGTCGTGGGGATGATCGTGCGCTGGGTGCTGCACGAGGACATGCCCCGCATCGGCGCCGTGTCCCGCCGGATCGCCACCCTGGCCTGGTGGGGCCTGGGCCTCGCCTCCCTCGCGGTGGTGATCGTCTCGTACCCGGTGCACTTCGTGAAGCCGCGCGACAGCTGGTGGACCCTCGACAACGTGCGGGTGGTGTTCACCGTGGGCTGGCTGCTGATCCTGGTGCTCATCGCCTGGGGCTGGCGACGGCTGCGATACCGGCCCTTCGCGCCCACCATCCGCGGCCGCACCTACCGGCTCGACCTGGACTGGTTCTGCCGGTGGTTCCTGGGCCGTCGCGTGTGGGTCTCGCTGGGCATCATGTTCCACCTGCACCTGATGGTGATGATGAACATCGGGTGGTTCCAGCCGGGCTCGCTGTCGGGCTTCATCTGCTTCGTCAACGGGGCCGAGATCGCCGTGGTGCTGCTGGTGCTGCGGCGCAGCCTGGCCCGGCGGCTGCCCTTCCTGCCCGAGCGCTGGCGCAAGCAGCAGACCGTGGTGCCGGCCGAGGACCCCACCCTGCCGCACCTGCACCACGACGCCGCGCGCCTGTCCGGCTCGACCATCGTGCTCGCCACCCTCGTGGCCGCGGTGGGCGTGCCCCTGCAGGTCTACGACGTGCTGCACTTCGGCTGGACGCTGGTGGCCATCTTCGCGTTCCTGGCCGGCGCCATGTGGCGGGAGGCCCGAGCCCACGGCCGCGACTCGCTGCCCGTGGTCCCGCGCTTCGGGGCCATCCGCCACCACGAGCCCCGCAACGCCGAGGCCGAGGCCGGCGACGAGAGCGGCAACGCGGCCGCAGACGACGGGCCGCCCGGTGCCCTGCGCATGCCCTGGGCCTACGGCCCGCTCGGCCGCTTCCTCGTCGGCTCGCTCACCCTCTACCACGTGGTCGGCGTGGCCTGCTGGCTGCTGCCCGACAAGGACTGCGTGTCGTGGCGGACCTACACCCACGAGCCCTTCAAGAAGTGGCTGGAGATGACCCAGACCACCCAGGGCTGGAGCATGTTCGCGCCCAATCCCCCGCGCTCCAACATGTTCCTCAAGGTGGAGGTCACCGACGCCTCGGGTCAGGTGCTCGACATGAACACCGACGTCTATCACCCCTCGCAGCGGCCGATCCCGTGGATCTGGTACACGCGGCAGCGGAAGATCAACCGGCGCATCGCGGGCAGCGAGGGCGGTCACGGTAGCTGGTATCAGAAGTGGCACGCCCGCTGGTTCTGCCGCACCTGGGCCCTCGAGCACGGCGGCGAGCTGCCCAAGAAGGTGGAGCTCAAGAAGATCTCCTATGGGATCCCCTCGCCCGAGCAGGTGGCCTCGCAGGGGCCGTACGATCCCTGGCAGCGCCTGGAGGAGACCGGCAAGGAGACCTCGCTGCACACCGTGTTCTGCGAGGACGAGGTGGGGGCGCAGCCGGTCAACGTGATCCGGGCGCGCCATGGGCTGCCGCCGGCCGACAACGTCAAGCGCTGGAACATGCTGCGCAACAAGAAGGAGCGCTGGGATCGCGACCGCGAGCGCGAGGCCCAGGAGGCCGCCCGCCTCGAGCAGGAGGAGCGGGCCCAGGGCGAGGACGGAGTGCCCGAGTAGTGGGCCTGCGAGCCCGCGCCGGAATCGACCGCGGGCGGGAATGCCCGGGCCCCGTGGTGCGTCGTGCGGCCACCACCATGGTGCGCGCGTCGCTCTGGGTCGTCTTGCTCCTGGCCGGATGCCGCGATGCCGAGCCCGCGAGCGCCAAGGGGCCGGTCACCGAGGAGCCCAAGCCGCTGCCCCAGGTGGCCGCTCAGGACGGGCCCCCGACCAGGGCCGCCGAGCCCGAGCCCCGAGTCGAGCCCGACCGACCCCGACGCCCCGAGCCCAAGGCCCCGCCGATGGGCGCCCCGGCCTACCGACGGTCCGGGAGCGAGGCCGACGGGATCGACGACTTCCTGTTCTGGGGGTGGTCGGGCGACGGTCGGCGCTTCGGCTTCGAGACCTACTTCGCCGGCTCGGCGATGGCCGACTGCGAGGGCGAGGCCGAGCTGACCATCGTGGATGCGGGCACCGATCGCTACGTCGACGACGGGCACGTGGTGGTGCGACACCGCGATCCCGAGGCCGAGGTCTGCGATCCGCCCGACCTGCGCGAGGAGCTGGGCTTTCGCCGCGATCCTCGGCTGCGCCGCGAGGGGATCTCACCGGCGCTGGGGACCGGTCCGATCCCCATCGAGGGTAGCGGTGAGAGCTGGAGCTTCGCGCTGCCTAGTGGCGAGCGGGTGACGCTCACCTTTCGGGTGCTGCATGGCACCGACGACCCGATGGAGGCCGCGGACGGAGCGGGCTACGAGCTGCGGATGACGGTGCCGGGGCAGGACGAGGTGGTGGTGGAGAATGGGGTGCGGCGTCGGCCCTGGTTCATGGGGTATGACCTTGGTCGGGGGATGGTGTTCCTTGGTCCCGATGGTAGGCATGCGGCGATCATGGTCGCGCAGATGCAGGTGATTCCCGAGGGTGTGCGTACTACCTGGATGGCCAACGGGGTGCGGCTGCGGTAGAGGGGCTGTCCTCTGGACCGCGAGGGGGTGGCGTCCTCTTGGTGCGAGCTTGGGGGTTCTCGTGACAGAGGGCGGCGTCCTCTTGGTGCGAGCTTGGGGGTTCTCGTGACAGAGGGCGGCGTCCTCTTGGTGCGTGCGGGGTTCTCGTGACCGGGGGCGGCTTGGCCCTGTTGACGCCGGACGCCTACCCCGGACGTGCTCGTCGGCGAATTGGAGACCTGGGTGCTTGGAGATAGGGGTCGTCGCCGCCTGCGCGCGACCGGGGGCCCCTTCCGGCTACGCGGGCCAAGCCGTGGCTGACTCGCTGCGTCGGCGCGGTGGACGATGCTCAGAACAGAGACAGCGGGGCTACGAACGGCGATGAGGGGGTGGGCTGCTGCGTCGGGTGCAGTGGACGGTGCACCGCGACGGCGGGGCCACGGATGGCGAGGGGGGCTGTGTCCGTGGTGGCGATTTCGGACGGCTTCCTCGGGGGCGGCTAGGCACCCGAGCTGCTGCTGCCGGAGTCGCCGCTCGAGTCGGTCGCGCTGGAGCTGCCCGTGGTTCCCGTGGAGCCCGTGCCCGAGTCGTCGCTGCCGCTGCCCGAGTCGTCGGTCGCGCTGACGTTGGTGTTGCAGCCGCCCGTGCCGTCGTGACAGTCGGTGGGGTGGACGTCGGTGTCGGAGGCGTCGAGGGTGCTGCAACCCGTGCCGTCGTGGCAATTGGTGGGGTAGTCGTCGAGCGAGTCGTTGGTGGTCATGGTGGTGCCCGCGTCGCCGCTGCCGTCGTCGCCGCAGCCCGTGGGCGCGACCAGGGTCAGGGCCGCCGCGTGGATCAGCACGGGCACGCGAGGGCGCGGGGTGAGCCGACGTCGATCACCGCTCATCCTCCATGAGTACCACGATCGGAGGCCGAGGAACGCGGGTTCGGGGGCGAGGTCGCGCCGTCGACCCTCGGCCGGCGGCGCTGCGGTACCGTTCGGTCGTGCCCGAGGAGCTCGGCAACACCACCGTGCTCGAGCCGACGCAGGAGGAGGTCCGTCGGGCTCGGCCTCGGCGGCGACGCTCGCCCGCACCCGAGCTCGGCTCCAGCCTGGGTCGCTACCTGGTGCTCGAGCACGTGGGGCGCGGGGCGATGGGGCACGTGATGCGGGCCTACGATCCCAAGCTGCAGCGCGAGGTGGCGATCAAGCTGGTGTCCAACGCGGTGCTCGATCGCAGCACCCGCGATCGCATGCTGCGGGAGGCCCGGGCCATGGCCCAGCTCTCGCACCCCAACGTGGTGGCGGTGTACGACGCCGAGGAGTCCGACTCGGGGGTGATGCTGGTGATGGAGTACGTGCCCGGCCAGACCCTGCGGGGCTGGACCGCCCGGGCGCGGCGCGGCTGGGCCGAGGTGGTCGAGCGCTTCGTGGCGGCGGGGCAGGGGCTGGCCGCGGCCCATGCCACCGGCCTGCTCCACCGCGACTTCAAGGCCGACAACGTGCTGGTGGCCGCGACGGGTGGAGTGAAGGTGACCGACTTCGGCCTGGCCAAGCTCGCGGCCTCGGCCGAGACCAAGCTCACCGGCGAGTCGATCGAGCTCTCGCGCGACGGCCTGGAGGAGTCGAGCACCGCCCGCGAGGGATCGTCGGGCGCGGCGCTCGACAGCGCGCTCACCCAGGCCGGCACCGTGATGGGCACGCCCCGCTACATGGCACCCGAGCAGCACCGCGGTGCCACCCTGGGGCCGGCCGCCGATCAGTATGCGTTCTGCGTGGCGCTGTGGGAGGCGCTGGTGGGCCGGCCGCCCTTCCGAGCGGCCAGCCTGGTCGATCTGCTGGCCGAGAAGCACGGGGGCGCGCCGCCGTGGCCCGCCCGCGCGCCGCGGATCCCCAAGGTGATCACCGAGGCGCTGCGACGAGGGCTCGCCGCCGACCCGGGCGAGCGCTGGCCGAGCATGGAGGCCCTGCTGCAGGTGCTGCGCTACGACCCGAGCCGCCGACGCAACCGCTGGCTGCTCGCGCTCGGCGGGCTGGGGGTGCTGGGGCTGGCGCTCGGCGGCTGGCAGGCGTGGATCCAGCGCAGGGCCGCCCGCTGCTCCGGCGCCGAGCAGCAGCTAGCCGGGGCGTGGGACGAGGGGCGGCGGGCCGAGCTGCGCGAGGCCCTGCTGGGCGTGGAGGCGTCGTATGCCTCGGCCGTCTGGACCCGCACCGAGGCGGGGCTCGAGCGCTACGCCGCCGACTGGGCGGCGATGCACGGCGAGGCCTGCGAGGCCACCACGATCCGCGGCGAGCAGTCGACCGAGGTGATGGACCTGCGCATGGCCTGCCTGCACCGGGCCCGGCAGGAGCTGGAGGCGGTGGTCGAGGTGCTCGTGCACGCCGACGCCGAGGTGGCCGAGAACGCCGACGACATGGTGGACGGCCTGCTCTCGCTCGAGCGCTGTGCCGACGTGGAGGCGCTGCGAGCCGAGGTGGAGCCGCCTCCCGCCGAGGAGGCCGGGGCGGTCCGGGACATCCGGCGGCGGCTGGCCGCGGCCAAGGCCCAGCGCGAGGCGGGGCGCTATGCGGTGGCGCTCGACACCGTGGAGCGGGCCGAGCTCGCGCGGGCCGAGCTGCGCTACGAGCCGGTGCTGGCCGAGGTGGCGCTCGAGCGCGGACGGGCGCTGCATCGGCTGGGGCGCTTCGCGGAGTCGGAGCGGGCCCTGCGACGGGCGCTCGCGTCGGCCTCGCGGTGGCGGAGGCTCGAGCTGATCCAGTCGATCGCCACCGAGCTGATGGTGGTGGTCGGGGCCGAGCAGTGGCGCATGGCCGAGGGGCTGCAGCTGCGCGAGCTGGCGGTGGGGCTGGCCGCGGGCGACCCCGTGGCCGAGGCCGGTGCTCGCGACGATCTCGCGGCGGTGCTCGGCGGGCAGGGCAAGTACGAGGAGGCCGAGGCCGAGCACCGCCGGGCGCTCGAGCTGTACGAGCAGGCGCTGGGGCCCGAGCACCCGAGCGTGGCCACCACGCGCAGCAACCTCGCCATCGTGCTCGATCAGGAGGGCAAGCACGAGGAGTCGGTGGCGGAGCAGCGCAAGGCGCTGGCCCTGCTGGAGCGGGTGCGAGGCCCCGAGCACCCCGACACCGCCCAGGCCCGCAACAACCTCGGGCTGGCGCTGTACTCGGCGGGGAAGTACGAGGAGGCCGAGGCCCAGCTGCGACGGGCGCTCGAGCTCCACGAGCGGGTGCTGGGGCCCAAGCACCTGCAGGTGGCCAACACCCGCAACAACCTGGGTCTGCTGCTCGATCGCGCGGGCCGGGCCGAGGAGGCCGAGGTCGAGCACCGCAAGGCGCTGGCGCTGCGCCTCGAGCTGCTCGGCCCCGAGAGCCCCGACCTCGCGCAGTCGTGGAACAACCTCGCCCTCGCTCTGTACGGCGAGGGCAAGTACGCGGAGGCGGCCGCCGAGCAGCGCCGGGCGCTGGCCCTGCAGGAGAAGACCCTGGGCCCCGAGCATCCCGACGTGGCCCAGTCGCTGGCCAACCTGGGGCTGATGCTCGAGGCCCAGGGGCGATCGGAGGAGGCCGAGCAGGAGATGCGCCGCGCCCTGGCCGTGCAGGAGCGGGTGCTGGGACCCGAGCACCCGCGGGTCGCGTTGACGCACAACAACCTGGGGCTGGCGCTCTACTCCCAGGGCGAGATGGAGGAGGCCGAGCAGGAGATGCGGCGCGGCCTGGAGCTACACGAGAAGCTCTTCGGCTCCGAGCACCCCATGGTGGCGCTCTCGCACAACAACCTGGGACACATGGCGCACGAGCGAGGGGACCACGAGCAGGCGGTGCGAGAGCACCGACGGGCGCTGGCCCTGCACGAGAAGGTGCTGGGCCCCGAGCATCCCAACGTGGCGATGTCGCACAACAACCTCGCCATGTCGCTCGCGGAGCTGGGCCGGGACGACGAGGCCGAGGCCGAGTACCGACGGGCGCTGGTGATCTGGGAGGCCGCGCTGGGCCCCGAGCACCCCAACGTGGCGCTGGTCCGCAACAACCTCGGGCTGTTCCTCTATCGCCACGATCGCCTCGAGGAGGCGCGGCCGCTCATCGAGGCGGCCTGGGAGCGACGCAAGCAGGACGACACCCTCCCCGAGAACCGGGCCTCCACCGCGCTGCTGCTGGCGCGCACCCTGTGGAAGACCAGCCGTCGCGCGCCCGACCGGGCGCGAGCCCGCGAGTTGGCCACGCTCGCGATGGAGGACTTCGGCCGGGCGGGAAAGGGCTTCGTGGACGACGTCGAGCTCGCGCGCGCGTGGCTGGCCAACCCCGACGCTCCGCCGCCCAAGGCGGCGAAGGGACCCGCGAAGCCGCCGGGCTCCGAGGAGCCAACGAAGGACGACGCGCCCGAAGGACCCACGAAGCCCCGCGCAGCGACGAAGGCCGCGCCCGAGCCGACGTCCGAGCAGCCGTAGGCGCGAGCAGCCCCGCGCTCGGGCGAGCAAGACACTGCAGACCGCGAGCAGGGCGTTCGTCACCCGGCGATCGCGGACGTGCACGCGGCAAGGCCGTGGTGAGCTCGGCCGCTGCGAATGCTCGTGAGCTGGGGTGACACGGATCCATGCGTCGAGATGGTGCCGGTGGCCGAGGAGAAGCGTCGGCTCGTGCTCCACCGCCGTAGCGATCAGCCCTCGCCCTCCGGCGACAAGCGCAGGGAGATCGAGATCGCATCGCGCCCGCCCTGCTCGGCCGGGGGGGCCGGCAGGGTGGTGGCGAGGATCGACTCGCGCATGCACTCGAGCAGCTCGGGGTTGGGCACCTCGTTGCCCTGGCCCGCGGCCACCGACTCCACCACACCGCCGATCTCCTCGTCGGCGATGATCTCGAAGTCGAGCACCAGCATGCCCTCGATCCCGGGCTCGCCCTCGCGCGCCAGGGCGATGCACTCGTCGGCGAGCGGCATCAGATCGTGGTTCATCACCTCCACCAGGTAGCTGCGGGTGCCGGTGCGATCGACCAGGCCGCCGGTGGCGGGGCCCGGCTCGGGGAGCTCCGGCGGCGCCTCGGTCCCGGCCTCCGAGCCCTCGCTGGCCGCGGCCGGGCCCGAGCTCGCGGCCGCATCGGAGCGATCGCGCTGGGCCGCGCGCTCGCGAGCCCGCAGCGCATCCACGATCCGCTCGCGCATCCGCTGTCGCGCCTCGCGGTCCGCCGTCGAGCCGCGGGGCCCCGCCGCGGCAGCGACCGACGACGACGGAGCCGCGGCCGCGCTGCGCGACGGCGAGGGGTCGGGCGCCTGCGAGCTCGCCCCCGCGCTGGCCTCGGGGCCCGTGGCCTCGGACCCCGAGCGATCGCGGAGCACCAGCCACAGGACGAAGACCACCGTCGCCACCAACACGAAGACCAGCGCCCGTCTCACGAGATCGGGATACCACGGCCCCTCGCCCGCCTGACCACCATGGACTCGGGTCGAGGGTGCGGTGTTCTGCAACGTCGTGCCTCGCGACGCCGACGGGCCGCCGCGAGCGTCCCTCGCCGCCCGCGGCCGCATCACCGGGGCTCGTTCAGCACCGAGATCCTACGCGGGGGTAGCGAGGCCGAGGTGGACCCGCTGACCGAGGTGCCCTTCTACGACTTCAACAACCAGGCGTTCTACGCCAACGACCCACCCGTGCAGATCATGCCCGGCGACGCCATCCGCACCACCTGCACCTACGACAATCCCCACGACTTCCCCGTGCACTTCGGCGAGGCCACCGAGGACGAGATGTGCTTCAACTTCGTGATGGCCTATCCCATCGAGATGGTGGGGGACGACCGCGACTGCGGGATCCTCGACAACGGCTGAGCGAGCGCCCGCCCGCGCTCAGGCCGTCCAGACCATCCACACCCCGTAGGCGAGGATGGCGAGGATGAGCAGCCCCAGCGGCAGCACCCAGCGCGGAGCGGGGGCCACGGGGACCTGGGCGGCGGTGGTCCGCGGACGCGCGGTGCCCTCGCGGGCGCGTCGCCGCCGTTGCTCGTCGTCCTCGGCCTCGGTCGGTCGCGCCGCACGGGCGCTGGCCTTGGGGGGCCCGGCCGCCCGCGCCGTGGCCCTGGGCCTCGCCCCGCTGCCGCCCTTGGCCCTGGCGGCCGCGTGCGGCTTGGTCCACGCCACGGTGTCGACCACGAAGGGCGCATCGTCGAGGGTGGACTGACCCTCGAGCTCGTCGAGATCGATCCGCGGAGTGGAGCCGGTGGTGGGGCCGTCCTGGAAGGAGGCCGGCTCGGGACCGGTCGGCTCCCGCGAGCCCGACTCGCCGGGCTCGGGCGATCCCTCGTCCACCTCGTGGGGGCGGCTGCGGGCCGACACCGGCTCCTTCTCGGGCCTCGCGGCAGGGGCGGCTCGACGCCTCCGGCGGTTCCGCGTCGTCACCATCTCCTCGTCGTCGGGCTCCGACGCCGGCGCCTCGCGACGCTCCCGGCGACTGCGGGCCGACACCGGCTCTTCCTCGCGGGCCTCCGTCTCCCTCGGCTCGACTCGGCTCCACATCGGCCCCGAGCTCGCGGCCACCTGCGCCCGGGTCTTGGCGTCGTCGCTCACCTTCTCGGGATCGGCCGCGGCCCACAGCTGCGTCCGCGCGTCCTCGTCGGCCTTGGTCGCGATCTCGTGGGGCACCACCCCCATCCACAGCAGCGCCTTGTCGATGCGCTCGATCACCTCGTCCATCGAGCCGGGGCGCTCCGCGGGATCCTCCTCGATGCAGTCGGCGACCAGGCCCAGCAGCTCCTCGGGAGCATCGAAGGCCTTGGAGCGGATCGTGTGCGGCCCCACGCGGGCGCCGGGCTCGGGCGGCGCTTGGTAGAAGGGATGCTCGCCCGCCAGCATCTCGTACATGATCACGCCCAGGGCGAACACGTCCATGGACGGGTGCGGCGGTCGCTTGCGGAGCTGCTCGGGCGCGCGGTAGCTGGGCTCGTCGCCCATCACCCCCGACTGCGGCCGGTCCTTGCTCACCTTCACCCGCCGGGCCGGCGCGCCCACGTCTCCGGCCTGGCTGAAGTCGACCAGCTTGACCCGCTCGGCGTTCTCGGGACCGATGAGCAGGATGTTCTCGGGCTCGAGGTCGCGGTGGATCACCCCGGCCTTGTGCATGGTTCGCAGCGCGCGGGCCACCTGGCGGGCGATCCGGCAGGTGCGCTCGGGCGACATGCGCGTGGACTTGGCCCGGGCCTCGGCCAGGGTGCTGCCCACCAGCAGCTCGAGCGCGATGAAGTCCCGGCCGTCCTCGATGGTGCCGTGATCGATGAGCCGCACCACGTTGGGGTGCTCGATCTTCCGCAGCAGCTCGGCCTCGCGCCGGAAGCGACGGACCTGCGCCTCGTCGCCCACGTAGCGCGGCTGCAGCACCTTGAAGGCGATGGAGTCGCGCGAGCCGGCGGGCTTGGCCCGATACACGATCGACAGGTCGCCCCGCGCGAGCTCGTGCAGCAGCACGTACTGACCGCCGCAGACCTCCGTGAGGGGCGTGATCTCGTCCCCCCACGGCGCGCTCGGGCGCTCGGCGGCCGATGCCTGCAGGTTGGCGTC
This sequence comes from Myxococcales bacterium, assembly GCA_020633315.1. Lineage (GTDB taxonomy): Bacteria > Myxococcota_A > Polyangia > Nannocystales > Nannocystaceae > Paraliomyxa. The sequence continues at coordinate 71,854 of JACKDV010000009.1, read as the reverse complement.
GCTCAAGGATGCCCTCCCGTGGGCGCGGCGACGCAACCAGACTGGGCCGTGACGAGCTCGATCCTCATGGGGGCAAGTGCGTCGAGGGCCAGTGGTCGTGGCCCCTGGGGTGAGGGGACCGCCGTCGACGCGATGGCGGGTTATAACAGTTTGTCACGATCACACCGATCCGAGGAGGCCGGTCGCACATCACCGGGTCATCCCCCTGGGGACCGCGACGGCTCCGCATTCTGGGCGAGGAAACCTCGATCCAAGGTGGACCTGCTCGACCCATGAACGGCCGAGCCATGGTGATGTGGCGCCGAGATCGCCTCCGCCTCGCGGGTGTTCGACGAATGATCGTGACGTGAGCCACCCCGCGAAGACGGCGTTCCTCGTGGTAGCGTGGTGCAGTCGTGGCCAAGGTCCCTCGCAGCAAGACGGTCCCGCGGCTCCCGGCGCGGGACTCGGACCAGCGTCGCGGGCGATCGAGGACCACGCCCGTCCTGCGCCCACGACCCCCGGGGCAGGCCGTAGAGCCGGATCCGCCGTCGTCCTCGTCGGGCACCGTCCTGAGCCCGCCACCCCCTCGCCATCCGCCGACCGGCCCGCACCCGCCGCTGCCCCCACCACCGGGCTCGCCGTCCCATCGTGGCTCGAGCGGCACCCAGCCCGGCCCATCCGTGCCACCGATACCTCCCGTTCCATCTGCGGCGGACTCGGGCCATGGCCTGCCCATCCCCTCCCCGCGCTCGCCCACGGGTCCGCATCCTCCCATGCCGGCACACCCGCCCACGGGCTCGCATGCTCCCATGCCGCTGCACCCGCCCACGGGACCGCATCCCCCCATGCCGCTGCACCCGCCCACGGGACCGCACCCGCCGCTGCCCGCTCCCGATCCGGCGCCCAGCGACTCGATGGTGGGCGCCGCGGTGATCGACCCGGGCAGCTCCGCCATCCAGCCGGTGACGCGCCTGGCCACCTCGCCCAGCCTCCGCACCCTGCCCAGCGTGGTGCCGTTCCGCGCCCCCGTGCGCGGCGACATGATCCGCAACGGCAGCGTGGGCGTGTACTTCATGGGGGAGTACATCGGCGGCGGCTCCTACGGCGACGTGTACGAGTGCACCGACGAGTGGGCCAACCCGCTGGTGGCCAAGGTGCTCAAGCCCGCCATGTCGTTCGAAGAGGTGCGGCGGCAGTGGGAGAGCGAGGTCAACAACCTCAGCCGCATGCGGCACCCCAACATCACGTACATCTACGACGCCTTCTTCTACGACAACGCCTTCTACATCATCGTGGAGAAGTGCCTGTACAGCCTCGACCGGGTGCTCTCGCGCATCGACGAGTCGTGGCTGCCCCACATCGCCCGCGACGTGCTGCAGGCGCTGGCCTTCATCCACCGCCACGGCCACGTGCACAAGGACGTGCACCCCGGCAACGTGTTCGTCAGCCTCACCAGCGACGTGATGGACAACGAGCACGGCCCGCGGGTGTCGTTCAAGCTGGGCGACCTGGGCATCACCCGGGTGGAGACCGACATCCGCATGGTGGGCACGATCATGGCCCCGTGGATGCTGCCCCCCGAGGCGATGGACCCCGCCAGCTTCGGCACCGTGGGCCGGCCCACCGACGTCTACCACGCGGGCCTGCTGCTCTTGTCGGTGCTGCGGCGGCAGGTGCCGCAGTTCAACGAGGCGGAGATCCTCGCGGGCGTGCCCCAGCAGGTGGCCCAGAGCCTGCACTCGCCCTACGCCTCGGCGCTCGCCAACGCGCTGCGGCCCCGGGTGATGCACCGGACCCAGACCCCGCTGGAGTTCTGGCGGGAGATCCAGGCCGCGCTACAGTACGTGGGCTCGGCCAGCGGCTGAGGGCGCGCGTCGACGACCATGAGGAGAGCAGCGATGCAGCACCGTTCGCCCCTCGTCGCCCGAGGGCTCCTCGCGGCGGGGCTCGGCCTGGCCGCCTGCACCGGCTCGGCCGGCGCAGACGATGGCGCCACCACGGCCGGCGACGCCAGCTCCACCGCCGACCCGCAAGCGACCGCCGACGACACCGCCGGCTCCTCGAGCGGTCGGGTGCTGATGGTCGTCGCCTACAACGACACCTGGTGGCCCGAGTACAAGGTGATGCTCGAGGGGCTCGAGGCCGCGGGCTACGAGGTCGAGGTGCGCAGCAGCACCGACGGCGCCGTCGCCCACGTCTACGGCGATCGCGTCGACGAGGTCACGCCCGGCCTGGTGGGGGTGGACCCGGTGCCCTACGAGGATTTCCGGGCTCGCTTCGCGGCCAGCTTCGGCGCGCCGTGGGATCCCGCGTGGAACGAGCCCGCCGCCATCCCGCTCGACGGTCGCGTGCAGGATGCGGTCATGGGGGACTACGTGGCGCTGGTGATCCCCGGCGGATCGGGCTCGCAGCACTTCCGCTACGACGGCGACTACGAGGACCTGCCGAGCCCCATCGATCCGGCCCACGTCTCGCCCGCGGCCGACATGGAATCGGCCGCCGCCGCGATCCAGCAGCTCGTGATCGATGCGCTGATCCAGGGCTCGCCCGTGCTCGCGGTGTGCCACGCGGGGCCCACCCCCGGCTTCGCTCGCGTGCCCGGGACGCAGGGCCAGGGTCCCGATGGCCTCGGGCTCAGCCTGCTCGCCGGTCGGCGGGCCACCGGCTTCCCGCTCGACATCGAGGTGTTCGGCGCACGGGGTGACGTGGCCGAGCAGTACGCGGCGCTGGGGATCGAGTTCCTGCCGCAGCAGGTCGTGGTGGTCGACGGGCCCGAGCTCGACCTCGACGGCGACGGCACCCTCGACGGCGCGGGCCTGGTGGTGACGGCACGGTCCTGGTACCCCGAGGAGGTCGTCCAGGGGCTGCGGACCATGCTCGACCGGCTCGAGTGAGGCCCTCGACGGCGACCGGCCCCTTCGTCGTCGCCCGCATCGTCCCCCCGCTGCCGCTCGCTCTCGCCCTCGCCCCCCGGGCGCGGCCTGGGGCGGGTCGATGCCGTGGTGCGCCGGGCCCCCGCCGCCCCGCGCTATCATGACGAGGGGCTCATGTTCATCGACCCGGTCCACGGCGACGCGACCCCTCGGGCTTGGAGCTTCGGATGGCTCGAGCTGTCGCGCTGGGTGACCGCGTGCTTCCCCAGCCAGACCCAGCGCCGCGCCCGGGCGCTCGAGGCCATGGGCCACGGGCTCGACGACGGCGATCGGATCGCCGTGCACGACGCCCTCAACCGCATGCTCGCGGCCCACAGCTGGCCCGGGCTCGGCCCGCTGTGCGAGCACCTCGAGCACCTGCGAGGGCAGCACGACGCGCCCGCCCTGGTGCGGCTGGAGCTCGGGCTGCGGATGCTCGACGCCGCCAAGCGCTTCTTGTCCCCCAACCCCTTCGCCTACGCGCTGGAGGCCGTGGGCTGGTCGACGGTCCCGCCGGAGCACCGCGAGCTGGCGATCGAGCTCGGCCTGTTCGTGCGCGTGCTGGCCCACGGGGCCTCGTCGTCCCCGTCGGTGCCGGCCATCGGCGAGGACGAGGAGCTGCTGGAGGACGACGAGGAGATCTTCGAGGGCTATCGGAGCGTGGGCTCCCGCCCCGCACCGCCCGAGGGACGCGGGCCGATCCCCAACCTCGCCCGCGTGGCCGAGCGCCTGGCCGGCTGCACGCCCTCGCTCGAGCGCTGGCGTCAGCTCGAGGGCCCGCCGGAGCGCCGTGGCGATCATCGGGTGCTGCCGCTGCCCCGCTACCTGCTCGAGATGATCGAGCGATTCCCCCGCACCGAGCCCCGCTGCCTGGAGCTGTACGAGCTCATCGCCGACACCAGCGAGCCCGAGCTGCTCGGCGCGGTCGAGCGCGCCGCCCGGGTGTTCGCCGAGACCCTGGGCTCGCCGCTGCCGCTCGCCCACACCCGGCTGCGCGCGGCCGTCCGCCGCGTGGCGACCGAGGAGCACGACGAGGAGGCGATCGACCTCGCGGTGGATGCCTTCGGGGCGCTGTCGCAGGCGGGAGACCGCGAGGCCGCGTGCCTGGCCGCGTGCATCGTGGGGCAGGAGCTCGCGCTCGAGGATCCGCGGGAGGCCGCCGAGTGGCTCGAGCAGGCCTGGACCATGGCCGGCGAGCGCGAGTCCCCCGGGCTGCGGGCGGCGATCCTGCTGCTGTCGTTCCACGTGCACCAGGAGGTCGGCAACGAGCTGGGGCAGCGACAGGTGACCGAGCGGGCGCGTCGGCTGAGCCGCGAGCACGTGGGCCTCGAGGAATTGCTCGACGCCCTGGAGTCCCCCGCGCCCGAGCTCGACGACGACGACGAGGCGGAGCACGAGCCCCTGCTGGGCCCGCCCCGGGCGCTGGTGCTGGCCGAGGAGGCGTTCTTCGAGCGAGGGCCCCGCGTGGCGTACGAGGCGGTCAGCGATCTCATCGGCGGGCTGTTCGAGACCTGCGATCGCGACGAGGTGGTGGAGCGGCTCGTGGCGATGGCCGAGCACCCCGCGCTGTTCGTCGCGCTGCGGGGGTGGCTGTACGAAGCGCTGGCCGACCTGCTCGACGACGAGCCCGAGCACTGGGCGGCCTACAAGGCCCAGCAGCTCCGCGCCGAGGACGAGCTGCAGCGGCGCTTCTCGATGGTGCTCTCCGAGGTCGACGCGGAGCCGCGGCACGAGCCCGACGAGCGCAAGGTGCTCGAGGCCCGCGTGCGCTGGTGCATCGCCGAGGCCGAGCAAGCGCTCGAGCAGGGGATCGTGGTCCGGGCCCGCTTCTGGGCGGAGCAGGCCCGGCACTATCGCGAGGCGCTCGGTCGCTAGGCGCGACGGCGACGGGCCCAGGGCAGCAGCAAGCCGGCCCACCACCACCACGGAGACGAGCCCGTGGAGCCGGCCCGGCACGCGCAGCCGCGATCGGCGAAGCCGTCGCCGTCCAGACCCGCGCCGTCGCCCGAGCCGCTGCCGTCGTCGGAGCCGCTGCCGTCATCGGGCGGAGGCGCGGGCGGCAGGGGGCTGCCCGAGGTGGTCGCGGGCGGTGGCTCGGGGGGAGGAGGCGACGGTGGCTCGGGCGGCGGTGGCTCGGGCGGCGGCTCCGGGGGCGGTGGCTCGGGCGGCGGCTCCGGAGGCGGCCCGTCGTAGGGCGCCCCACACAGCGAGCCCGGCGGCGCGATCTGGTGGCTCGCGCAGCCGTCGGCCCAGCTCCCGCTGGTGGTCGCGGGATCCCAGGGATCCAGGGGGATCTGGTTGCAGCGCGCGTCGGGGTTCCAGGTGCCGTCGGCATCGTGGCAGGGCGTGAGGTCGAGCCCCGTCTCCGACTCGAGCCACGGCATCGCGTGGGCGAAGGTGGAGTAGACCGTGCCGTAGCCGCACCAGTTGGTGTCGGACGGCGGGCTGTCGGGGTGGATCCGCGAGGCCGAGCCGATCACCCGCCAGGTGCCGTCGGGCATCTCGATCATCGCGGGGCCGCCCGAGTCGCCCGGGCACCCGCCCGCGTCCATGCCCAGCAGGTACGCCGCATCGTCGGTCACCGACTCGAGGGTCTGGTAGGCCCAGCGCTTGGGCCCCACCCCGTGGACCTCGGTCCAGCCCACGTCGGGATCGAGCAGCGCCTGATCGGCGCCGTAGCCGATGATCCGCACCTCGGCGCCCGGCACCATCGACGACCACTCGCAGCCCATCAGCGGCGGGACGAAGTCGAGGTCGACCACCGAGGACAGCACGCAGTAGGCCACGTCGTCGCCGGACTCGTTGCCAGAGTCCCAGCCGGGGAACCAATCGCAGAAGGCCGGCGTGACCTCGCCGATCGGGGCCTCGCCCTGCTCGCCGAAGGCGATCGAGCTGGGCATGCCCGCCCCGTACACGGGATCGATGCAGTGCGCGGCCAGCAGCACCACCTGCGGGTGCACCAGCGTGGCCGAGCAGAACACGTTGCCCCCCGACAGCAGGGCCGCGGCCGTGGGCCAGGCGCAGGTGGGCACCGCCTCGCCGCCCGCAACCTCCATCACGTCGGGAGGGGCGGCCAGCCCATCGGCGGCGAGGAGCAAGGCAAGCGAAGCAGCGAAATGCACGATTTCCAAGGTACGAGAGCCCCCGGAGCGGGTCAAACGCGGAGGGTCGAACGGCGCACGACCGGCACCCGACGAGCTCCCGCACCACGACCGCCCCGAAGCCCCTCGCGGCGATGCATGGGGCGCTGATGGCGGCCTCCCACGGGAGCCGGCCGTAGCGCAGAGGATCCCGGGCCGCGGGCGCAGCGGAGCTCCGACGCTCCAATGCGCGGATGCTCAGCGATCGGGCGGCAGCGAGTAGGTCACCGTGGCGTGGGCGTAGAGCTCGGGCTCGTCCTCGCCGGAGATCCGCACCTCGGCGACCACGATGCGCTTGCCCAGCTTGAGCAGGCGCGCATCGGCCAGCAGCACGCCGGGCCGAGGCTTGCGCATGAAGTTGATGTTGAGGCTCACCGTCACCGCGAGCGCCACCGGCCCCAGCCGCGCGAGCACCAGCATGTAGGTCGCGGAGTCGGCCAGCGACATCAGCACCGGGCCGTTGACCGTGCCGCCGGGGCGCAGGTGCTGCTTGCTCACCGGGAGGCGCAGCCGGATGTGCTCCTCGTCGAGCTCGTCGATCTCGAAGCCGAAGGTCCTCGCCTGCGGAAAGGCCTCGTCAAGGAATCGGTCGAGCTCCTTCACGTCCATGCGCAGCATGATCACGCGATAGCAGAAACCTCGACGGGAGACCACGCGATCATTTTGCGACTTCGGAGGTCCTCGCCTGCGCTATCCTGGGGCCGTCCCAAGGGGGGCCACCGCCGTGCTGGACGTGCTCGACGAGCTCTCCGATCCCGTGCTCACCCTGCTCGGCTTCGCCTTGGTGCTCGCCATCATCGGGCTGGCCACCGGACTCGAGCGCGCCCTGGGCCTGAGCAAGGAGGACACCCGCAAGCTGGTGCACGTGGGGGTGGGGCACTGGATCCTGCTCGCGCCCTTCATCGACGACCTGCGCTGGGCATTGGTGGCCCCCGTCGCCTTCATCGGGCTCAACTGGCTCTCGCACCGGCGGGGCACCTTCGGCGCGATGGAGCGCAGCGAGGGGGCCGACACCCTGGGCACGGTCTTCTACAGCGTCTCGCTCACCCTGGTCGTGCTCGCGCTGTTCCGCGAGGACCAGCCGCGCTGGGTGGCGGTGGCGGCCATCATGGTCATGGCCTGGGGCGACGGGCTGGCCGCGGTGGTCGGGACGCGATGGGGGCGTCACCCCTATCGCGGGCCGGGGGGCACCAAGTCGGTGGAGGGCAGCGCGGCCATGCTCGTGGCCTCGACCGTGGTCGTGCTGCTGTGCCAGCAGCTCGGGGCGGGCGCGATCCGGCCCGGGGTCGCGCTGGCCGTCGCGGCGGTCGCGACCCTCCTCGAGGCGTGCAGCCCCCGGGGCACCGACAACCTCAGCGTGCCCTTGTCCACCGCCGCGCTGCTGGTGCTGCTCTGACCATGCTCACGCGGCCACGCCCCCCGCGGCCCCGGGGAGCGCCTGGTGTGGCGAGCATCACGTGGGGACGGGGGCGGCCGCGGCCGGGTCCTTGGTAGGGTCGCGCTGGATCCTCGCCATGGCCCTCCACTGGATGCTGATCGTGGTGCTCCTGCTCTCCGGCGTGCTCATGCTGGTGACCAAGCTCGCCTACCACTGGGCGCCGCTCGCCTCGATGCGGATCCACCCCGAGCCCAATCGCAAGCTCCGCGGCAAGCGGCTGTACCGCTCCGTGTTCGGCAACATGATCGTCTCGGGCGCGCTGGTCTTCGCCTTCACCTACGGGGCCCTGCCCCTGCTGGTGGGCAGCAGCGGGCGGAGCTGGCCCTGGCAGCTGCTGCACGGCGCCGCGGTGCTGCTGGTCTACGACTTCCTCTATTACTTCCTGCACCGCTACGCGTTCCACGAGTGGAAGCTCCTGCGGCGGATCCACGCGGTGCACCACCGCGTGCGCCACCCCCACTCGGTCGACAGCCTCTACCTGCACCCGCTGGAGAGCTTCCTGGGCCAGGGCCTGCTGTTCTGCTGCATCGCGCTGCTCGGCCCGCTGCCCCCGGTGGTGTTCGTGGGCGTGGTGGGGATGCACTCCTTCCTCAACATCCTGGTGCACAGCGGCCTCGACCTGCCGTTCTTCCCCTTCAAGACCCTGGGCTTGCTCGCCCGCAAGCACGACCTGCACCACGTGAGCATGAAGGGGGGCAACTACGCCTCGCTCACGCCGTTCTTCGACCGCCTCTTCGGCACCGCCGAGTGAGCCGACCGGCGATCGTGGGAGTGGGGCGTGGTGCTCCGTCGGCTCGGCCTCGCCGCGGGGCTCGCGAGCGCGAGCATGCCGGCCCCCGCCGCGGCCGAGCTGCCCCGCCGCGAGGAGGTGCCCGAGGAGCCCCGCTTCACCCCCTCCGTGGGCGTGGGCCCGGTGCTCACCGTGCTACAGGCAGGCGAGCAGCTCGGCCGGGGTCTCGGCCGAGGTCACGCAGCGCGAGCGCTGGCCGTAGCCCACGAAGCTCAGCTCCTTCTGCTCGGCGCCGAAGTACCACATGCAGAGCTGGTCGGCGGTCTGGGGCACCTCGCCGCGATCGGAGAGCGGGCGCAGGGCGGCCTCGAGGCGGCTCGAGTCCTGCGGGAAGTGGCGCCGCAGCGAGGCCACGTGGTCGCACACTCGCCGCGGCCCCGGGGCGCGCACGAACGAGTACCAGGACACGCCCACCGTGGCGCCGATGATCGCGATCGCCAGCGCGGTACCGAGGCGCACTCGCCAGCGGTACCGCACGATCAAGGACGGCTCATCGGACAACGGCTCGCTCATCGGGCCGACGCAGGGCGAGTCTACCGTTGGCCCGGGGGCCAGGACGCCGAGAGCCACCACCTCGCGGATCACGGTCGGTCGACCCCGGGGTTCCCGGCCGCCCCCTCGCACACCGCGCCCATGGCGCAGCCACGAACCAAGCGCGGCTCTTGTCGCCCCGGAGGCCCCGTCCGAAGATCGGGCCCATGACCGAGCTGGCCCCGATTCCGCCCGAGCGCGTCCGCATCCTGCGGCAGTGGTTCGAGCAGGGGATCCCGTTCAACCGCTTCCTCGGCCTGCGCCTCGAGCTGGTCGAGCGGGGTCGCTGCGTGCTGCGTCTACCGTGGCGAGACGAGCTGGTCGGCGACGCCTCGCGCCCGGCGGTCCACGGCGGCGTAATCTCCACCCTGCTCGACACCGCCGGCGGCGGAGCCTGCTTCGCCATGCTCGACCACATCGAGGATCGACTGAGCACCGTCGACCTCCGCGTGGACTACCTGCGCCCCGGACCCGCCGCCGACCTGTGGTGCACGGGCCACGTGGTACGAGTGGGCAACCGCGTCGGCGTGGCCCGTATGGCCGTCTACGCCGGCGCCCTACCAATCCCCGGCGAGCCCGACCACCCCGTAGCCACGGGCAACGGCGTCTACAACATCGTCCGCCGCTCCGAAGAGTGACCCCTGCCCCGATGCAGCCGTCACTGCACCCTTCATCGCCCCCGCCTCAATCGTGCCGAACCGTCACCGAGACGCTGGTCCCCTTCCCCACGGTGAGCGTCCCATTCGCCAGCACATCCTCACCGTCCCGCACATGCAGGTCGTTCTTCCCCGACGGCACCGACACCCCACTCACGGGCGCAGTCCCCACGAAGCGCCCATTGAGGAACACGCTCCCTCGCCCCCCGTCGATGGTGACCGAGAGCGTGCCCGCGGTCTTGGTGCTCCGCTTCTTGCGATCCTTGGAGGTGCTCTGCTTGTCCGCCGCCCACTTGGCATCGCCCGAGTCCACGCACAGGCCGCTGTCGTCGTCGCAGCCGAGCGTCGCCGCGGCCGAGGCCACCAGCGGAGAGCCGGCACCCAGGGCAACGCCGGTGCCGAGCACGAGGGTCAGGATGGTCAGCTTGGACATGACGATGTCTTCCTCTTGCCTCGATGGAGAGCGACTAGAACCGGCCGACGAGGGCGAGGCCTCGTCCCGTGGGTACCACCGCGACCGGAGGCGGCGGCGGCTCGTCGGAGCTCGGGGACGACTCGGAGGGAGCCGAGCCAGCCTTGGCTCCCCGCCGGCGCCCCAGGATGAGCAGGGTGACGCCCGTGGCCAGGGCCGCGCCGCCCACCGCGAGCCCCACGCCCGCGATCAGGTTCCCGCGCCGCCCCTTGGTGTCGTACTCGTCGAACTCGGTGCCGTAGACGGTGGGGTCGTCCACCTTCTTCTGGTTGACCCGACCGACGACCAGCCCGGCCGCGCCCACGCCCAGGCCGGCCAGCCCCAGGCCGATCATGCCGATGCCAGCCACCCGCATGCCGCGGCCGTTGCCCTTCTTCTTGGCGGGCGCGGGCTCGGGCGCACCGAGGCCCTCTTGCTCGGCCTCGATCTCGTCGACCAGCGTGTCGGCGCGATCGAGGATCAAGGCCGCGCGCGACAGCAGCCCGGGGATCTCCGAGTCGGTCACCAGGCGGTAGTCGCCGTTGGAGGCCTCGGGGTCCTGGTGGAAGTAGAGGATGTCCTGGGCCGTGAGGGCGCGGAGCTTGGCGGTCTCGGCCGCCGCCACGTCGCGCTCGGTGGTCGCCAGCTCGAGGTAGGCATCGGCCCCGTCGAGGTACAGCACCGGATCGCCCTGGGTCTCGGCCGCGCCGTCGAAGAGGATCGTGGCCGCGGTCAGCTCGCCCGCCTCGACCATCTTGCGGCCCTGCTCCTGCACCGGCATGCGGCGGTCTGCGGCCTCCTCGGGGGTGAAGCCGTCCTGCCCCCGCTTGGGCCGCATCATCAGCGACAGCGGGCTCGCGCCGGCCGTCGCGGGGATTGCCGTCACCGCCATGACCAGCGCCAGCATCGCTGACGCCCGGCTCGCCCACCCGGTTCGCATCAGTGGCCACGCTACCGGAGCCCCTGCCCTTTTTCAAACCTCCCGGGCGACCCTCCGCAGGTGCTCGCTTCAGCGTCGCGATTTCTCGTGGGGAGCCTTGCCCCAGCAACGAAGGGAGGGTCCGGTCTCGCGTCTTGCGCTGCGGCTGGTTCCGCTCCCCTGGTTTTGGCGATAATGTCGGCCACGGTGGCGAGCGACCTCGATCAAGACGGCAGAGCCCCGACCCGCCGGGGCTGGGGCGTGGCCCTGGGCTTGCTGCTGGCGCTCGGCCTGGGCGACGGCTGCTATCACGGCGGCGAGCGGGACAAGGATCCCCCGCCCGGCCTGCCCGGTGGGCTGTGCCTCGCGCCCGACGGGCACTGCACCGAGGGCACCTGCAATCGCGATCGCAACTTCTGCTACGACCCCCTCGATCCCTGCGACGGCTTCTTCTGCGGCGGCGACGAGCGGGGCTTCTGCTTCCCCGATCCCATGACCCAGCAGCCCTCCTGCCAGTGCGAGGTGGGCTACACCAACGCGCAGTACGACCTGTACTGCTGCCCCGACCCGTCGCTGGGGATCTTCGATCCCAACTGCACGGCCGGCGGCTAGCCAGGCGCGCCCGTGTCGGTGCCGACCCAGGCCAAGGGGGCCGCGTCCGCGGCGGTGGTGCTGCTGAGCGGCGGGCTCGACTCGGTGACCGTGCTCGCCATCGCCCGGGCGGCCGGCCACGACGTCCACGCGCTGAGCTTCCGCTACGGCCAGCGCCACGCGATGGAGCTGGGCTGCGCGGCTCGGCAGGCGCAGCGCTTCGGCGTGGTGGCCCACGAGGTGATCGACCTGAGGCACCTGGGCCGCCTGGTCGCGCCCGCCACCGCGCTGGTGGAGGGCAGCGAGCTCTCCGTGCCCAAGGGTCGCGACGTGGACCAGGCCGGCGACATCCCGGTGACCTACGTCCCCGCGCGCAACACCCTGTTCCTGTCCTATGCCCTGGCCTGGGCCGAGGCCCTCGACGCGCGCGAGCTGTGGATCGGGGTCAATGCCCTCGACTACTCGGGCTACCCCGACTGTCGCCCCGAGTTCATCCAGGCCTTCGAGCGCATGGCCAACCTCGCCACGCGGGTGGGCGTGGAGGGCGGTGGCGATGCGCTGCACCTCCGCACCCCGCTCATCGATCTGCCCAAGGCCGACATCATCCGCCGCGGCCTCGAGCTGGGCGTGGACTACGCCGACACGGTGAGCTGCTACGACCCCTCGGCCGACGCCGACCAGCGCCCCCTGGCCTGCGGCCGCTGCGATAGCTGCCAGCTCCGCCGCAAGGGCTTTCAGCGAGCCGGCGTCCCCGATCCCACGCGCTACGTGGACGCCAACGACTGAGGCCGAGAGCGTTGCTCCGCGCGCCGGCTCCTGCGACCCTCCGGTCCATGCTCCGCCGCCCACGCTCCCGCCTCCTCCGACCGTCGCTGCTGGGCCTGCTCGCCCTGTCCCTCGCCTGCGGGGGTGGCAGCGAGGCCGAGGGGAAGGCCAAGGAGGGGACCAAGGCGCCGCCGGCCGCAGCGGGGCAGGCCAAGGCCGGCGACGAGGCCAAGGCCGGCGCCGAGACCAAGGCCGGCGAGCTCGAGGTCTCCGACGAGCAGATCGAGAAGGTGGCAGCGCTGCAGGCCAAGATCGATCGGTTCGCGGTGGCGGAGCTGCGGGCCGATCTCTCCACCCTGCCCGACAACGAGCAGAAGGCGCTGATGAAGCTCATCGAGGCGGCCAAGCAGCTCGACCCGATCTTCGACCGCCAGGCGTGGGCGGGCAACCCCGAGCTCGAGGCCAAGCTGGCCGCGGCCACCGACCCGCTGGGCAAGACCCAGCACGCCTACTTCCGCATCATGCGAGGGCCGTGGGATCGCCAGGAGCACCGCGAGCCCTTCGCCATCGACCGGCCGTGGCCCAAGGGCGCGGGCTTCTACCCCGAGGACCTCGGCGTCGACGACTTCGAGGCATGGGTGACGGCCCACCCCGACGACGCCGAGGCGTTCCGCAGCCTCGTCACCGCGATCGAGCGCGACGGCGATCGCCTGCTCGCGCGGCCCTACCACGCGGTCTATGCGGAGTGGCTGACCCCGGCCGCCGCCCACCTGCGCGAGGCGGCCGAGCTCACCGAGAACGCCTCGCTGGCCAAGTTCCTGCGCTCGCGCGCCGACGCCTTCGAAAGCGACGACTACTACCGCAGCGACAAGGACTGGATGGACCTCGACAGCCGGGTGGAGATCACCATCGGCCCCTACGAGACCTACGAGGACGAGCTGATGGGGCTCAAGGCGAGCTTCGAGGCGTTCGTGACGGTGAGCGACCCGGCCGCGTCGGAGGCCCTGGCCAAGTACAAGGCGTACCTGCCCAAGATGGAGCAGCACCTGCCGGTGGACGACGCGGTGAAGACCACGCGCGGGGCCGAGAGCCCGATCCGCGTGGTCGACCTGGTGTTCACCGCGGGCGACTCCCGCAAGTCGGTACAGACGATCGCCTTCAACCTCCCCAACGACGAGCGGGTGCGCAAGGAGAAGGGCGCCAAGAAGGTGCTGCTGCGCAACCTCATCCAGACCAAGTTCGACCGCATCATGAAGCCCATCGGGCAGAAGGTGCTCGTCCCCTCGCTGCACGACCGACTCTCGGGCGAGGCCTTCTTCGACGAGGTGCTGTTCCACGAGCTCAGCCACAGCCTGGGCCCCGCCTTCACCGAGGTGGACGGCGAGAAGGTGGAGGTGCGGGTGGCCCTGGGCCCCGCCTACACCGCGCTGGAGGAGTGCAAGGCCGACGTGATGGGGGCCTACAACATCCTGTACATGATCGACGAGGGCGAGCTGCCGGCCGACTTCCGCGAGAAGCTGCTGGTCTCGTACTTCGCCGGGCTGTTCCGCAGCGTCCGCTTCGGGGTGGCCGAGGCCCACGGACAGGGCGCGGCGGTGCAGATCAACCGCTTCATCCGGGACGGCGCGGCCACCTTCGACGAGACCCAGGGGGTGTTCGACATCGACCTGGCCAAGCTCGAGTCCAGCATCGGCACCCTGGTGCACGACCTGGTGATGCTCCAGCACGAGGGCGACAAGGCGGCGGTCGAGGCGTTCCTGGCCGAGCTGGGGGTGATGTCGCCGCAGATGGAGAAGGTGCTGGCGAGGCTCGAGGGGATCCCGGTGGACATCCGGCCGGTGTATCCGCTCGCGGGCGAGACCGGACCGCGCTGAGCGGCGCCTCGCTCAGGCGTCGGGGCGCTCGTCGTCCCCGAGGCGGCTTCGCAGTCGGGCGACCACGTCGGGAGGCAGGCGGCCCTGGTCGGCCACGCGCTCGAGGGCCTCGCGACGGCTGCGACGGCGCACGAGCGGCAGCAGCAGCAGGGCCGGCGCCCACTCGTTGCCGCCGTCGCCCTGGGTGTCGCAGGCGCACAGGCACACGCTCATCTCCGGCTCGCCGATGCTGAGGCAGGGGCCGGTGCCCGCCTCGCCGCCCATGTCGTCGGTGGCGATGCTCGTGCCGGTGTCGGTGTCCGTGTCCGTGGTGGAGGTGCCCGACGCCGCGGCAGCGCCGGTGTCCGTGGCGGTCGGGCCCGACCCCGTGCTCTCGGAGCTCTCCGAGGCGGCGCCGGACTCCGACGCGGCCGCGGTCTCGCCTCCGCCCGTGCCGTCGCCGGTGCCCGCTCCTCCCGTGCCCGTCCCGCCCGCGCGCGCAGGCCTGCGCTGCGCCACCCAGGTGAGGGCCCCCGCCGCGACGGCCAGCAGGATCGCCAGCCCGCGGGTCGCCCCCAGGGCCTGGCACGAGATCGACAGCGTCGCCAACGCGAGCGCGAGCGAGGGGAGCGGCCGCATGCTCCCATGGTAGCGCGCGCCCCCGCGGGCATCACCCGCCTCGGTGACCCCGCCCGAGCCGCCCGATCACCCGGCCCTGCGCGAGCTGGTGCGGCGCGAGGGCTGGTAGCCGCGGCGCGGGCGAGCGCTACCGCAGCGCGAGGGCCTCGAGCACCGCGCGGATCTCCGCGAGCTCGGGATCGTCGGGCAGCACCGCCTCGGCCCGCTCGAGGGCCGCGAGCGCCCCGCTCATGGTGGCCGAGCGCCCCCCGAGGTCGGCCTGCTTGTAGGCCTTGAGGCCCTCGGCGTAGGCGAACACGGCCGCGCCCTTGAGCAGCGGGGCCTGGTCGGCCTCGAGCAGCTCGAGCAGCGGACGGCTGAGCTGCACCTGCTCGGGCTCGAAGCTCAGCGCGTCGAGGTAGCTCACCGTCACCGTCACCGTGCTCTGTGCGTCGATCAGCTCGGGCGCGCAGGTGCGGATCCGCTGGTGGAAGACCATCGCGTCGTTGGGCGCGAGGTGCTGAGGCTCGACCTCGGCGGCGTCGAGGCTCACCTCCTCGGCGCTGGTGCTGACGATCTCGAAGCCCGGCGGCAGGTCGAGCTGGACCCGCACGTCGCGGGCGGCCACGGCCAGGGTGGCGCCGAAGTCCTCGTTGAACACCTTCCACGCCTCGTCGGCCGAGGGGATGAAGACCGAGGCGCCCTTGCCCGCGTCGGTGACCAGGTCCATCAGGTCGTCGTGGTAGCCCAGGGCATCGCCCACGCCCACGCCCACCATGTAGATGCCGTGTTGGTTGGCCGCGCCGGCGTGCTCGGCGATGAGCTCGATGTCGGTGATGCCCGCGTTGGCTCCACCGTCGCTGACGAGCACGATGCGGTTGATCCGACCGGCGTCGAAGACCTGCTGGGCCAGCTCGTAGCCCGCCACCAGCCCGCCGTGCAGGTCGGTGCCGCCGCTGGCCTCGAGCGCATCGATCTTGGCGAGCAGCACGGGATCGTCGGGGCCCGCGACCACGTGGCCGCCGAGCACCTGCGCGTCGTCGGTGGCCCAGGTCACCATCGAGATCGTGTCGCCCTCGCGCAGGCTCGCCGCGATCGCCCGGCAGCTCTCCTTGAGCATCTCCATCGGCTCGCCCGCCATCGAGCCCGAGGTGTCGAGCACGAGGGTGATGTTGATCGGCGCCCGGGCCTCGTCGGCGATCTCCTCGCTGCTGACTCCGATCTGCAGCAGGTACTCGCCGGCGGCCTCGCCCTCCTGCAGCGAGGGGTGCACCGCGAGGGTGCCCGCCTCGGCCGCGGGGTAGCCGAAGTGGTAGTAGTTGAAGAACTCCCAGGTGCGGATGGCGACCATCTGCACGCCGCCCCACTCGTCGAGCACGGAGCTGCGCGCCTGCACGGGCGACGACATCGAGTTGGAGTCGTCGGGCGAGAGGTAGAGGGTGACGTCCTGGCTGGCGTCGCAGACCTCGGCCTCGCCCGCGCCATTGTCCACCCCGTCGTCGTCGGGCTCGGCCGGCGGCGGCTCGCCGCCCCCGTCGTCACCACCCGCGGGCTCGTCTCCGCCGCCGGCGGGGCCCTCGTCACCGCCCCCTCCCTCGCCGCCCGAGGGATCGTCCACGCCGTTCCAGTCGTCGTCCTCGTAGGCGCCGCCGGAGAGCATGGCCTCGTCGTAGGAGGAGCAGCCGGCCGCGCTCATCGCGAGCAGGGCGACCATGGACCACGGCAGGGACGTGCGGGCGACGCGAGACATGGGACGAGAGGGGCCGGTCGGGGCTCCGACCTGCGCAGGCGGGCACCCTGCTGTGCAAGACGGAGGCCCCCGTCGATCAATCCCGTGATTTCAACGAGTCCAAGGCATCCCCGCCCGCCTGGTGGGCCTCGGCCCGGGTCACGGTAGGGCGTCGATGTCCTGGATCTCCCGAGCACGCTGACGTCGACGTCAGGCGAGCGGCTGCGGCCGCAGAGACGATGCCCTGTTCGAACCAGGAGCAATCCGGTGCTCGGGAGCCTTGGAGCAGGTCACCCACCATGCCGCCGGAGAGCCCGCCAATGACCAGGCTCACGCCTGCGATCGCCAGCCAGTGCCAGCGGCGGGGAGCCTGGTCGCAGCGCGCGAGCTCCTCGAGCAGGGCGTCCATCGAGGGCCAGCGCCGCTCGGGCTCGGGATGCAGGCCTCGCACGATCGCTCGGTGCAGCCAGCGGGGCACGTCGCGACCCTGGGTGGCGAGCGGGCCCCGTCGAGGATCGCGGACCTGCCGGTGGTGCTTTTGTCGGGCGAGCGCGACCACCGAGGGGCCGAGGTACGGACGCACGCCGTACAGCAGCTCGAACAGCGCCACGCAGAACGAGAACTGATCGCTGCGCGCATCCACGCGGTGCCCGGCGTGCTGCTCGGGCGACATGTAGCTCGGCGTGCCCATCACCGCGCCCGAGCGCGTCAGCGAGATCGCGAGGTCGTTGGCGGCCCCGCGCTGGTCGTCGGCCAGCCCGCGCGCGAGCCCGAAGTCCATCACCCGCGCACGGTCGTCATGGTCGACCAGCACGTTGTCGGGCTTGAAGTCGCGGTGCACCAGCCCGGCCCGATGGGCCGCGGCCAGGCCTCGCCCCGCCCCGATCATCACGCGCACCAGCTCCTGCCACGGGCGCCTGCGCGCCTGGGCCCAGCGGCGCAGCGTGACGCCGTCGACCAGCTCCATGGCCACGAACACGCGATCGCCCCGCGTGCCCATGTCGTAGACGGGCACCACGTGGGGATCCGACAGCCGGGCCAGGGCCTGGCCCTCGCGCAGCAGACGGGCGTGCAGATCGTCGCCGCCCTTGGTCCGGGGGCCGTGCAGCAGCTTGAGCGCCACGCGGCGACCCAGGTGGGGATCGTCGGCGGCATAGACCTCGCCCATCGCTCCCGCGCCCACCCGCATGGCGATCTCGTAGCGACCCACGCGAGTGCCCGGCCTCAGCCGAGCGCGACGAGGAGGGGACGCGTCCGACACCAGGGTCGGCTCCAGCCCATCGACCATGCTCGGCCGCTCGAGCGACGACGCGCGCACCATTGCCCCCCAACCACCGCGGATCCATCGGCCCCGCGATCCGGACCTAGGACGTGCCGGGGCTCCGATGTATTCCGATCTGCGATGATTTCTTACAGCTCGCGGCCGACGGCCGTTTCAGCCGCCCTGCTCGGCGTCCTTGCGAGCCAGCGCGAGCTCCATCCACAGGTGGGGCTGGCCGTCGTCCACGTGCAGCGAGGCCTTGAAGCTGCGCTCGGTGGCCCAGGTGCGCGCGAAGCCGAGCTCGTCCACCGCCTCGGGCACCGACGCCACGAAGCGCCACAGGTCCGGGATCTCGCCGTAGATCAGCGGCTCCTCGCCGCCGTCGGTGGCCAGGCCGAGCAGCCAGCCCAGCCGCGGCTCGGCATCGACCACGGTCAGCCAGCCGTGGCGGATCTCCTTGCCGTCGTCGTCCTCGACCACGTCCTCGTCCTCGCGGGTCATCAGCACCGCGGGCAGGTCATCCTCGGGGACGCGCAGCATCATCACCTTGCCGTCCACGCCGTCGACGGTGGTGGGCGTCATCCGCATCTCGGCCATCGAGAGCATGGTGCTCACCAGCCCGAGGTCGCCTGCCTGCACGCGGGCGTAGGCGGCGTACTCCGCCTGCACCGAGCGACGCCCCACGTCGAGGCGCCGCAGGCTGAGGCCGAAGCCCTGGATCCGACCGAGAGCCTCGAGGCCGCCGCGCACCAGCGCCGCCTCGGCGCCCCGGGCCTCGCCCACGGGCAGGTGCCACAAGCCGGTGCCGAGAGCGTTGGGCCAGGTGGAGATCATCAGCAGCACCGCGGCGGTCTCGTCGGCGTCGCGGAAGGCATCGTCGAGAGCGCGGGGGCTGCCGTACACGCCGAGGCCGAGCTTGGTGCCCAGGGTCTCGGGCCGGGGCAGGCCCCGGCTGCGCGCGCAGGCCAGGGCGCCGTCGCAGAGCGCGTCGACGGTGGGCACGGGCACGCGCAGGGGCGGCGGGGCGAAGACCTCCTCGGCGAGATCCTGCTGGCCCTCGCGCAGCGGCCAGGTCACCTGGAGCTGGGTGCGGTCGCGCTCGTGGTGGGCATTGGCGAGCAGGCCGTCGAACAGCCGCGGCGCCTCGAGCATGCGCCGCAGCGACTCGCCCTCGCGCAGCCGCCGGTCCACCGTCTCGCGCGGGGACTCGAAGTCCCACTCGAGGTTGCGCACCGCCGACGCCGTACGCTCGACCTCGAAGGTGCGGACCAAGCCCTCGGCGTCGAGGTAGATGCTGGCGTGCCCGGCCATGTCGTCGAGCGCGGGCAGCTCGGCGCGACCGACCGACAGCGCCTCGGCCACCGCGGCGCGGCGCGCCTCGTCCCCACCGTTGCGCCGGTTGAACGCCACCAGGTCGATCACCACCGCCTTGCCGTCGCGGCGCACCACCAGCAGCTCGCGCCCCGAGGTCGCGCAGACCTCGGTCTGCTGCCCGCGACACAGCGCATCGCCCTCGGAGCGGTCCGAGGGCGAGATCCAGAGCTTGATCTGATCGATGAGCTTGCTCGGATCGTCGCTGGGGATGTGGAAGTGGAGCTGCATCGCCATCGCATCCACGCGCTCGAGCAGCTCGTCGACCTCCTTGCGCTCGGCGGGGCTCAGCGGCGCCGGCCCGGGGTCGTAGGGCATGCCCAGCACGCCTCCGACCACCCCGCCCGGCACACCCCCGGGCACCCCGCCCGGCACACCCCCGGGGATCTCCTCGGGGATCTCGGGCTCGATGATCTCCACCTCGGGCGGCGAGAAGGCCATGGGCTTGCCGAGCTCCTCCACCGGCAGCTCCTCCACCGGTAGCTCGGGAGGCAGCGGCTCCACCCACTCGACCGGCGGCTCGGGGGGCAGCGGCTCCTTCAAGTAGGTCTCGAAGCGGTTGCCCTCCTGCTCGGAGATCACCCGCGCCACCGTCCGCAAGAAGTGATCGTCGCCCCGGATCGCGGTCCGCACGGGCTCGAGGTGCTGGAGCCCCACCGGTCGCCCGAGGGTCATGCTGATCACCGCGTCCTTGGGGATCGCGAAGCGCTCGAGCACGTCGTCGCTGAGCAGGTCGAAGCCCAGCTCGCGGCGGGCCTCGGCCAGGTCACGGGTCATGTAGCCGGGCAGGGGCATCTGCCGCAGGAAGTCCTGGGCCACGCCCGCCTCGACGGCCGCGAAGATCATGCCGTCGGCGAGGTACCCGGGCCGATCGCCGATCTCGTCGAGCTTCACGGTGCGAAGCCGCGGCGGAGGCCCCTTCTTCACCTTGCCGGACGACGGGCTCGTCGCTCCGTCGTCCGACGAGGCCTCTTCCTTCTTGCACGCCACGCTCCCGCCGAGCGCGAGCACCAACCCGAGCCCCAGCCCGATCCTTCGCGTCACCATTGCCCATGGGTACCACGCCCGATGCACGCCAGCCGCAGCGATCGGGAGGCGAGCGGAGCCGCTCAGCGGACGAAGGGATCGCGAAGATCGACGTCGTGGCTCGGAGCGACCGTCTCGGGGGCCGGGGCCGGGGCCGGGTGGGGCGCGGGCGCGACGAGGGGCTCGGCCACGTCGACGGGCGCGAGCGCGGGCGTGACGAAGGGCGCGGGCGCGACGAGGGGCGCGGGCGCGACGAGGGGCTCGGCCACATCGACGGACGCGGGCGCGGGCGCGACGAGGGGCTCGCGCTCGGGGGCTCGGGTCGGAGGGGCGCTCGGGGGCTGGTCGTGAGGGGTGAAGGGATCACGCAGCACGTCGCTCTCGCGGTGGATGGCGACGACGCGGCGCTCGACGGCGATCGGGTCAGGGTCGGCGAAGGGATCGCGAAGATCCCGCGGCCCGCCCGTGGGCGCCGCAATGGCCACGCGGACCGGGGCCGAGCCAAAGGGCTCGAGCAGGGGATCGACCGCCGTCGCGCTCGTTGCGCTCGGTTGGGCCCCGAGTGCCGCCCCCAGGAGCAGTCCGCCGATGGTGAGCATCGTGCCCCTGGTTCTGCAACGAGGGTGCCACCGAGCCTGCCGGGATAAGTCCCCGGAAATGCATGCCCACCCCCGGCCCCACGGGCTCGAGGGTGTTGCAGCTTGCCCCCGTTGGGCGACGAGCGTTGCCATTCGGTGCGCTCGCCGTCCTGCGGTACCGTGGGGCGGTGAGAGCCCTCCGTGCGCTGCTCGTCGGATTGGCCGTGGCGACCATCGCGGTCCCGCCCCGGCTCGCCGAGGCCAAGCGCAAGGACGGCCCCACCCAGATCACCCCCCAGAGGCAGAGCGGCAAGACGCGTCGGCAGGAGCGACGAGCCGAGGAGCTCGAGCGCTCGGAGGGCGGCGCCCGCCAGGGCGTGCTCGAGCTGACCCTCGGCTCGGTGGTGCTCGGGACCTCGGCCCTGCTCATCGGACGCGGCGGCTGGGAGATCGTGGAGGGACGGCGCCAGGCCGAGGAGTGTGCGGCGGGTAGCGATGCGATCGCCTGCGCCCTCGACCCCCGGCGCAACGCCGGCATCGCGGCGGGGCTCTCGTTCGGCGTGGCGGGCGTGCTGGGCCTGGCCGGTGGCTTCCTCGTCACCCGCGGCGTCCGCATTCGCCGGGACTACCTCGAGTGGAAGCGCGCCCACGCCCGGCTCACGCTCCACCCCTGGGCCACGATGACTCGCCCCTCGGGGGGCCTGGCGCTGCGGATCCGCTTCTGACCACCCGGCCGCCCCGGTCGATCGCTACTCCGGCGAGTAGAGGTTGAGACGCTTGAGCCGCTCGCGGAGCGCCCGACGGCTGGTGCCCAGGCGCTGCGCGGCCCGGGTGATGTTGCCGCGGGTCTCCGCCATGATGCGCCGCAGATAGTAGCGATCGAGCTGGTTGTGCGCCTCGCGGTACGGCAGCGCGAGCAATTCCTCGAGCCCCATCAGCTCGCCGTGATCGCTGAGCGCGAGGTCGGCCGCGCGGATCCGGGGGCCACGGGCCAGGTGCACCGCCCGCTGGATCACGTTGCGCAGCTCCCTGACGTTGCCGGGCCACCGATACTCGCGGAGCGCATGCCGAGCGTCGTCGCCCAGCTCGAGCGAGCGACCGCCGTCGAGGCCGGCGAGCTCGGCCACGAAGTGGGCCGCGAGCAGCTCCACGTCCTCACCCCGCTCGCGCAGCGGCGGCAGCTCGACCACCGCCTGCGCCACCCGGAAGTACAGATCCTCGCGGAAGCGCTTGGTGGCCACGTGCTTGGGCAGGTCGGCGCGGGTCGAGGCCACGATCCGCACGTCCACCGAGCGCCCGCGGGAGTCGGCGCCGCGCCGCACCATGCGACGGTCGAGCAGCCGCAGCAGGCGGGGCTGCTGATCCGAGGGCAGCTCCGACAGCTCGTCGAGCAGCAGGGTCCCGCCGTCGGCCTCGTCGAAGGCGTTCTCGAGCGCGTTGGGGGCCAGGCTCGCGCAGTCGTGCACCACGAACGCCCCCTTGCGCCCCGAGCGGAGGTGCAGCGAGCGGGCGGCGACCTCCTTGCCCGTCCCCGTCTCGCCCGCGATGAGCACGTCGATGGTGGCGCCGGCGAGGGCGTCGAGCTGGGCGAACACCTCGCGGATCATCGGGCTGTCGCCCCACATCTCCTCGAAGCGATCGTCGGCCGAGACGGGGACCTCCACCTCGCCCGCCTCGAGCAGCTCGAAGCCCACCTCCCCCGCGCTGAAGCGATCGCCGGGGCGCAGCTCCACTCGATACACCCGGCGATCGCCCAGGAAGGTGCCGTTGGAGCTGTCGAGGTCCCGGAGCTCCACGTGCTCGCCCCGGATCCGCAGCTCGAAGTGCATCGCGCTCACCGAGGGATCGGCCACGAACAAGTGACAGGCCCGGCTGCGGCCGACCTTGATCCGAGGGACGGTGAAGGTCTGCGTGGCCCCGGCATCGGGGCCATCGAGGCGGCGCAACGTCAGGCTCCTGAGCTTGCGAACGACCGTGGCCGTCCGTTCGGTCCGCGTCGTCGCGGCCGTGCGATCCACCGTATCCGTCATGGCGCGGGTTGATATCACGCTGGATCCGGCCGTGTTAGTGGGTGAATGAGTACCGGTGCGGTCTATTGACGCCCACACGGATTCTGGCGAATCGGCCGAACGAATCGAAGGATCCGACAATCGACGCTTCGACGACCTGAAATTTTGGTTCACCGTGTACCGGCCGACGACGACGCCTCCTCGGAAAGTGTGATTTCTCGACTGCAACACCGAGACTTCCCTCTTCACTGGACCCTCAATAGCATGGGGGCCTGGAGTCGTTAGTGCCAGTCGATGCGACGACGAACGCACGATCGTCGAGTCCGGCCGCAAAGTCGCAGCACGAAATTGTTCGACTGGTGGCTCACGCCGAACCGGCCAAGGCCCATCGATCGGTATTCCCAACCCCATCGCCGTGGTGTTAGATCGGCCAACGCGATCACCCCCCGGATCGTGGTCTTCAATGCGGAGGATGGACGTCGAGGATGCCGCCCGGCTCGGGGCGGACGGCCTGCGTCGAGCGGGTTACGAGCTCCTGCATCGCTTGGGCACGGGGGGCATGGGCGAGGTGTGGGCCGCGGCGCGCATCGGGATCGAGGGGGCGGTCAAGCCGTGCGCGATCAAGGTGATCCGCCCCGAGCACGCCGAGGACGCCCGCTACCGCCGCTTGTTCGTGGCCGAGGGACGCCTGGCCATGATGCTCGGGCACTCCAACATCGTCTCGGTGTTCGACGTGGGCGCGGTGGGGCGCCGGCTGTACATGGCCATGGAGTGGGTGGACGGCGTGGACCTGGGCACCTTCCGTCGCCGCGCCCAGCGGAGCAACCGGGGGCAGCCGCTGTCGATCGCCGAGGCGGCGCACGTGACCGGAGCCCTGCTCGACGCGCTGGGCTACGCCCATGGCTTTCGCATCGCCGGCCACGAGCACGGCATCGTCCACCGCGACATCTCCCCCCGCAACGTGATGATCACCTCCCACGGGGAGATCAAGCTGATGGACTTCGGGCTCGCCGGGCTCGCCTTGATGGGCGAGGGCACGGGCCCGCGCTTTCGGGGCACGCTGCGCTACCTCTCGCGCGAGCAGGCCCGCGGGCGCCCCGAGCCCGCCTCCGATCTGTTCGCGGTGGGAGCCATCCTCCACGAGCTGCTCGACGGGCGGAAGTTCCGGCATCCCCACCGCGAGGAAGGGGCGCTGGTCGCCTCGATCTTCGAGGAGGGGATCCCTCCGCTCGATCGACGGATCCCCGACGTGCTCGAGGAACTGCGCCGCGGCCTGCTCGAGCCCCGCGCCGAGCTGCGCTTCCGCACCGCGCAGCGAGCCCTCACCACCCTCGCCTCGTGGCCGGGCCACCGAAACCGCCGGCTGCAGCTCGAGACGCGCTACCGCCAGTGCTTCGGCGTGCCGCACTCGGGGCTCACCGGGCTGCTGTCGATGGGCGGCCTCGGCGAGCGGCTCGACGAGCTGCTGCGTCGGCGTGATCGCGAGGCCGCGTTGGCCGCCCGCCTCCGCGAGGGGCAGTCCACCGCCCCGTGGGTGGCGGGCGACTCGGCGTCGGCCCGCGGCGTGACCCCGACCTCGGCCGACGAGGTGGGCTCGATCCTCCGCCCCCGCCCTCCCGAGCGGGCGATGGCCCACCGCGCAGCCACCCCCGCGGGTCCGCCCGACGACGCGGCGGACGAGCTCGACCAGGAGATCACCGAGCCGTGGTCTGGCCCGCCCCCGGCCGAGGACGAGCTGGGCGACTCGGCCATGGCGTAGCCATGAGGCTCGTGCGAGCGGGCAGCGAGCGAGCCCGATCGACATTGGTTGCCGGTGCCCCGGCTTCGGTTCACGGCGTGGACGATCGCCCGCCTCACGGAGCCCGCGGCATCTCGCCCCGGGCACGACCCCGGGTGCGGGGCAGTGCCCGCTGGGAGGCTGAGCCCACCCCCTTCGAATTCGGGGATTCCACCGCTGGCCAGGGCCGGCTCGATGCGGCGACCATGCAGCGCCCACGATGAGCGCCCACGAGACCTCCCTGGCCATGATGAGCGCGCAGCTCGAGAAGCTCACCGAGCTCGCCCGCGAGCTGCAGCAGCCCCAGGAGATGGAGGCGATGCTCCAGCGGATCGTGGAGCGCAGCGCGGAGCTGCTCGACGTGCCCCACGTGAGCGTGCGGCTGCTCGATCCCACCCGCACCCGTCTGCTGTCGGTGGTGCGCGCGGGCGAGTCGATGCACGCCGACAGCGACGTGGTGTTCGTGTTCGGCGAGGGGCTCATCGGCTGGATCGCCGCCCACGCCGAGCCCATCCGCACGGGGCACGCCAGCGACGACCCCCGCTTCGTGGTCAAGCCCGAGCTCACGCGCCGGCTGGGCTCGTTCCTCGGCGTGCCGCTGGTGGCGGGGGCGCGCTGCATGGGGGTGCTCAGCGCGGTGCACCCCGAGGCCGATCACTTCGGCGAGCACGACGAGCAGCTCGCGGTGCTGGTGGCGGCGATCTGTGCCCCGCGGGTGGAGGCGGCGCGGCTCGAGCGGCTGTCGGGCACCGATCCCCTCACCGGGGCGCTCAACCGCCGCGGCTTCGATCGCGAGTTCCCCGAGGTGCGGGTGGCCAGCGGCGACCTGGCCTCGCCGCTCTCGGTCGCGATGGCCGACGTCGATCACTTCAAGCGGGTCAACGACGGCTACGGCCACGCGGTGGGCGATGAGGTGCTCAAGGCGGTGGGGCGGATCCTCGGCGAGTCGGTGCGCTCGGACGACGCGGTGGTGCGCTACGGCGGCGAGGAGTTCCTGCTGGTGCTGCCCCAGGTGGATCGCGAGGGCGCCCTCAAGGTGGCCGAGCGCGCCCGGGCCACGGTGGAGGAGGCGGTGCTGCACCCCGCCTACGCGGATCTGCGGGTGACGATCTCCATCGGCGTGGCCGAGCGACGCCCCCACGAGCCCCGCGCCGCGCTGGTGGAGCGGGCCGACGCCGCGATGTACCGAGCCAAGCAGCTCGGCCGCAATCGCGTGGTGGCCTCGGACTGACGCGCGGGGCCGGGCCTGCTAGCCTCGCGCCCGACCTGCCATGCTCAGCATCTTCAAGCGCTTCAAGGAGCGCATCGTCGTCATCACCGGCGCGGGCTCGGGGATCGGCCGCGCCACCGCCCGGGCCTTCGCCGAGCACGGCGCCCGCCTGCACCTGGTCGACATCCACGCGGGACGGATCGAGGAGGCGGCGCAGGAGGCCCGGCGCCTGGGGCCCGAGGCGCACGCCCACCAGGTGGACGTGCGCGACGCCGAGGCGGTCGAGCGCCTCGCGGCCGAGGTGTACCGCCGGCACCGTCGCGTGGACGTGCTGGTGAACAACGCGGGCGTGGGGCACAGCGCGCTGGTGCACGAGACCAGCCTCGACGACTGGCGCTGGGTGCTCGACGTGAACCTGTGGGGGGTGATCCACGGGATCCATGCCTTCGTGCCGCGGCTGATCGACCAGGGCGGCGGGGCCCACATCGTCAACACCGCCTCGATCGCGGGGCTCATCGGCCTGCCCTCGATGGCCCCCTACTCCGCCAGCAAGTTCGCGGTGGTCGGGCTCTCCGAGGCGCTGGGGGCCGAGCTGGCCCCGCACGGGATCACGGTGACCGCGGTGTGCCCGGGCGTGGTCTCCACCGACATCATCCGCTCCGGTCGCATCGAGGGCGCGCTGGGAGAGCGGCGGCGCTCGGTGATCGACTTCTACGACAAGCGCGGCCTGCCGCCGGAGCGGGTGGCCCGGGACATCCTGCGGGCGGTGCGGAGCGGGGCCCCGCTGGCCACCCCCCTGGGTGCCACCTACCCCGCGCTGCTGCTGCGCCGGCTGTCGCCGCGGCTGTATCGCAGCACGGCCAAGCTCGCGCTGTCGCGGGTGATCGGAGCGGACCGCCGGTGAGCCCCGAGCCCGCCGAGTCGGACGAGCGCCTGCGGGTCGCGATCGAGACGGCCCAGGCGGCGGGGCGGCTGCTGCTGCGGCGCTTCGAGGGCGAGCTGCGGATCGAGACCAAGACCTCCGAGGCCGACCTGGTGACCCAGGCCGATCGCGAGGCCGAGGCCCTGGTGCTCGAGCGGCTGCGCGCGGCCTTCCCCGGCGATGCCATCGTGGCCGAGGAGTCGGGCGAGGTGGTGCGAGCGCCCGGGCCCTGCTGGTACGTGGACCCGCTGGACGGCACCACCAACTTCGCGCACCGCTTCCCGCACTTCAGCGTGTCGATCGCGGCCTTCGACGGAGAGCTGGGCCTGGTGGGCGTGGTGCACGATCCCACCCGCGACGAGACCTTCTTCGCCCGGCGCGGGCACGGGGCCTGGCTGCGCTCGCCGAGGCACGACGCGCAGCGCCTGCGGGTGACCGAGGTCGATCGCCTCGACCGCAGCCTGCTCGCCACCGGCTTCGGCTACGACCGCCCCCGCGGCGGCAACGTGGCGGAGCTCGGGCGGGTGGTGCGACGGGCCCGGGGCGTGCGACGAGCCGGCAGCGCCGCGCTCGACCTGAGCTACGTGGCCGCGGGCCGCCTGGACGGCTTTTGGGAGTACTGCCTGCAGCCGTGGGACTGGGCGGCCGGCGTGGTGCTGGTGCGCGAGGCCGGGGGCGAGGTGCAGACCATGCACGGCGAGGCCTGGACCCTGCGCGGGCCCAGCGTGTGCGCCTGCGGGCCGCGGCTGCGTGCGCCGCTGCAGGCGGTGCTGCGCGACGAGCAAGCAACGTAGCCCGCGCGCCTCGACTCGAGGCGACGCGGGCTACCGGAAGGACGAGCTCGGGACGCGGGCGCGGCCCGAGCTCGCCTTGCACGTGGGCGACCGCTACGGCGCGGCGCAGACCCCCACGGTGCCCAGGCACATGTCGGGGGCAGCCCCGCCCTCGTACCAGGCCACGCAGCTGCTCCCCACCGGGCAGCCCGGCGCGGGATCGTCGATGCTGCAGGTGGAGGCGCAGCAGCCCACCCCGCCGGCGCAGCCGGGCACCGCGGCGGCGGCCAGGCACACCAGGCCCGGATCACACACGTTGATGAAGGCGCAGGGATCGCCCTCGGCTCCGCCCGCCCCCGAGGCATCGGGAGCGCACTGGAACAGCTCGCCCACCGGGTAGCAGCCCTGCCCCGCATCGCAGGCCATCGGATCGAGGGGGTTGCACACGTCGGTGCAGATCGTCAGCGCGGCGTTGTTGGAGATCGAGCAGGTCTGGTTCGGCGTCTGGCAGGAGGGGCTGTCGTAGCTGCAGCCGCACAGCTCGATGCAGGTGCCCATGTTGGTCATGGGATCGACGTCCCAGCACATCATGCCCGCGTCGCAGTCGTCGATGCCGCTGACGCCCGAGCCCTCGACGGTGCAGGGGTCGCCCACCTGGTTGGGCATGGGGTTGAGCGGGCTGCAGCGGGTGGCGTTCCACGAGGTGCCGCCGTCGTTGGCCCACGGCATGCACTTCTCGCCCGCCGCACAGCCGGTCTGGGCGATCGGATCGCACACGAGGTTGGCGGTGCCCGGGAAGCCGTCGCCCGGGTTGGTGCACATGCCCGGGGGCGGCAGCATCACCTCGCACAGCTCCACGCCGCCGGTGGTGGTGCCCGAGTCGCCCGAGTCACCGGTGTCGGTGCCGCTGCCGTCGCCGGTCGTGCCCGAGTCGCCGCTCGAGCTCGTGCCCGGGGACGAGGTGCCGCTGTCGGAGCCCGTGCCCGTGGCCGAGCCCGTGCCCGTGCCGTCGCCGGTGGTGTCCGGATCGATGGTGGTACCGGGCGTGGTGTTGGTGGTCGAGGTGCTCGAGCCGTCCATCCCGACGGTGGTGGTCGAGTCGTCGCCGCCGGGGCAGCCGAGCGCGGTGAGGGCCAGGCCGATCACGGCCACGCGCCCGAGCGCGAAGAGGGGGAGTCCTGTCGATCGCTTCGAGTTCATCGTAGTGCTTGCTTCGTTCGTTTGGGGTCGAGATCGCGGGGCGCCCGACCCCCGCAGCATGACCGCAGACGGGGCCCCGGTCCCGTGTTTTCTTCACTTCGTTCGCCCGGTAATCGACCGGTGAAAGCGGGCCGACAGAAGCTCGTTGGAGCGCGGGCGAGCGCGTCTCGACCCCCTGCCGAGCCCTCTGGGGCCTCGCTCGCGCGATCCTGCCCGATGGGTCATGCTCGCGTCTCGTGTCCGTGCGCTCGTTCTTCGTCACCGCGCCCCGGGGCCTGGTGGAGGTGCTCGCCGACGAGCTGCGCGAGCTCGGGGCCCGCGTGGTGCGATCGGAGCCCGGCGGCTGCCGAGTGCGAGGCCCGCTGTCGTTCGGCTATCGCATCTGCCTGTGGTCCCGCGTCGCCAACCGCGTGCTGCTGCACCTGGCCGACCTGCCCGCCCCCGACGCCGATGCCCTCTACGCCGGGGTCCGCGAGCTGCCCTGGGAGGAGCACCTGGCCCCCGAGGGCACGCTGGCCGTGGACTTCGTGGGGGCCCGGGCCGCGATCTCGCACTCGCGCTTCGGCATGCAGCGGGTCAAGGACGCGATCGTCGACCGCTTCCGCGAGCGCCACGGCACCCGCCCCTCGGTCGACCCCGAGGCCCCGCAGCTGCGGATCAACGCGTTCGCGCGCGGCTCGGGCTGCAGCATCGCCATCGACCTCAGCGGCACCAGCCTGCACCGCCGCGGCTACCGGCGCGACCACGGGGTGGCGCCGCTCAAGGAGAACCTCGCTGCCGGGCTGCTGCGCTGGGCCGGATGGCCCGCGCTCGCGGCCGCGGGCGAGGCCTTCGTGGATCCCATGGCGGGCGCGGGCACCCTGGCCATCGAGGCCGCGATGATGGCCGACGATCTCGCGCCGGGGCGGCTGCGCTCGAGCTGGGGCTTCTCGCACTGGCGGGGGCACGAGCCCGCGGCCTGGGAGGCGCTGCGGGCCGAGGCCGACGAGCGCGCCCGTGTCGGCCTCGCCCGCGAGCGCGGTCCCGTGCTCGCCTACGACGGCGACGCCGAGGTGGTGGCGCGGGCCCTCGCCAACGCGCGCCGGGCCGGGGTGGAGGGGCGCCTGAGCATCGAGACCAAGCCGCTGCGCGCGTGGTTGCCCGGCGAGGCCCCGGCCCACGGCCTGCTCGCGCTCAATCCTCCCTATGGCGAGCGCCTGGGCGACAAGGCCGACATGCGCGGGCTCTACGGTCGCCTCGGTCGCACCCTGCTGCGCTGCTTCGGCGGCTGGCAGGGGCTGGTGCTCACCTCCGACGACGCGCTGCGCCACGCGGTGGGCCTGGTGCCCCAGGCCACGCTGGCCGTGTCCAACGGGCCGCTGCGCTGCACCGCGCTGCGCTACGCGATCCCCGAGCGCCCCGAGGACGGCCCCGCCGTGCCCCAGCCCAGCAAGGCCGACCGAGCCGAGGCCGCGCCGTTCCTCAACCGCCTGCGCAAGAACCTCCGCGCCCGCCGGCGCTGGGCCGAGCGCGAGGGCATCAGCTGCTACCGCCTCTACGACGCCGACGTGCCCGAGTTCAACGTGGCGATCGATCGCTACGACCGCTGGCTGCACGTGCAGGAGTACGAGGCCCCCTCGCGCATCGACCCCGAGCTCGCCGCCCGCCGCCTCGACCTCGTGGTCGCCGTGCTGCCCGAGGTGCTCGGCGTGGCGGTCGACCACGTGGTGCTCAAGCGACGCCGTCGCAGCCGCGGCCGCGTGCAGTACCGCCCGCTGGCCGCCACCGGACACCGCTTCGTGGTGGAGGAGGGCGGGCACCGCTTCTGGGTGAACCTGCACGACTACCTCGACACCGGGCTGTTCCTCGACCACCGGCTCACCCGCGCGATGATCGAGCAGCGCGCCCGGGGCAAGCGCTTCCTCAACCTCTTCGCCTACACCGGCAGCGCCACCGTGTACGCCGCGGCGGGCGGGGCCAAGAGCACCACCACGGTGGACCTGAGCAACACCTACCTCGAGTGGGCCGAGGCCAACCTCGAGCTCAACGGCCTCACCCCCGAGCGCCACCGCCTGGTGCGGGCCGATGTGCGCCGCTGGCTCGAGCACGCGCGCGACCCCTACGACCTGGTGTTCCTCGATCCGCCCACCACCTCCACCTCCAAGGCGATGGACGAGCGCTTCGAGGTGGGTCGCGACCACCTCGAGCTCGTCGCGGCGGTGATGGAGCGCCTGGCCCCCGGCGGCGAGCTGCTGCTGAGCACCAACGCGCGCCGCTTCGTGCTCGCCGAGGAGGTCGAGCGCCGCTGGCAGGTCGAGGACCTCACCGCCGCCTCGCTCCCGCCCGACTTCCGCCGCGAGCCGCCCATCCACCGGCTGTGGAGCGTGCGACCGCGCGGCGGCTGAGCCCGCGCTACGGCGGCACGCCCAGCGGCGTGCGGCTGCAGTCGACCGTGCTCCAGTCGATGTCGGCGCCCCAGTCGATCACCTCGAAGTCCGACGGCCGGATCGACGAGAGATCGTAGGGATCGAGCAGCCCGTCCCACTTGGCGGTGGTGAAGCGATCGCTGCGCGCGGTGAGGGTGATCTGCCCGCCGTCGGCCAGGAACATCCCGTGGGACTGCAGCGCCTGGGCCACCACCCGCGCCCCGTCGCTGGGCAGCGAGCCCAGGTCGAAGTCGGGGCGCAGCCGCAGGTGCACCCCGTAGGGCGGCGCGGGATAGGGGGCGCTGGTGGCCCCCGTGCTGTGGGTGGCCGGCCGCGTGTAGATGAGGTCGCGGATGTTGGCGTTGGGCAGGATGAAGCGGATCGCGTGGTCGATCTCGCCGGCCGTGACCTCGTCGGCGTCGAAGAGCAGCGGCGCGATGGGGAAGCCGGCCGCGTCGGCGCTGGTGCAGCCGTCGCCGCGCCCGGTGTCGGGGTAGACCATGTCCATGTCCCACACCGCGAGGCAGCCGCCGTAGAAGGTGCCGCCCGTGAGGTTGGCCCGCCACATCTCGTACAGCCGCCGCTCGCTGCGGTCGACCACGATGAGGTGGCAGTCGCCGTCGTTGGTGCACTCGTAGGCGTCCTCGCCCTCGAGCGCCCCGCCCTCGGGCACCGGCACCTCCACCCAGTCGCAATCGGGGGTGTAGAAGTCGCCGGTGGCCTCGAAGGCCATGCGCGGCGTGGCCGGGTCGGCCTCGAGCACCTCGATGCTGAAGTCGATGCGCATCTGGTCGCCGCCGCCCCAGCCGGCGCCCTCCAGCCACTGCACGATCGCCTCCGAGTCGGGGTGGACGGCGGCGTCGCTGTAGTCGAGGTACCAGACCGACTCCGGCGGGAAGTAGCCGTCCCAGCTCGTCCCCTCGGTGTCGGTGCCGCTGCTGGAGTCGTCGGCGGTGGGGTTGCCCGAGTCGCTGGTGCCCCCCGAGCCGTCCGCGGTGCCGCCGTCGGCCGTGCCCGCGCTGGTCGGCCCGGCCGAGGTCCCCGCGGTGGAGGTCGGCCCCGAGCTGCCGCCGCTCCCGTCCCCGCCGCCGCCGCCGTCCTTGCAGCCGCTGGGCCCGGCCACCAGGGCCAGCACGCCGATCGTCCAGGCAATCCTGCTCGCGCTCATCTCACCCCTCCGGGTTGCTCACCGACGACAGGCCCCAGCCCGTCATGTCGCTGTAGGTATAGGGCCCCACCAGGCCGGTGAAGGTATCGATGGTGCCGGTGCTCGGGTCGATGCGGAACGCCGAGGTCCCCTGATCCACCACCCACACGTTGCCGTCGAAGTCGATGCTCACGCCCTTGGCGAGGTTGGAGGGCAGGTCGGTCTGGCCGAGCACCGCCATCGAGTCGCGATCGATCGCGATCACGCCCTCGTAGCTCCAGGGGTAGTGCGCCATCCACATCACCCCGTTGGCGTCCTCCTGGATGCCCAGGCCGGTGATGGTGGCGTTGACGTCGAAGGTCTGCGTGACCGGATCGAAGCGCGCCACGCCGCCGGCGTAGCCCGCGATCCACGGCCGCCCCAGGGTGTCCACGGTGAAGCCATAGGGGTTGATCGCCGGGGTCATCCAGATGTCGTAGGCATGGGTCACCCCGTCCACCCGCACCAGCTCCTGCACCGCGCCGTCGTTGCCCGAGTCCACGAACCAGAAGTCGCCGTTGGTGTCGAAGGCGGCGCCGTAGGGCCCGTAGTAGCCGATGTTGATCTCCGGGATCGGGATCGCGGCGTCGATCATGCCGGTCTCGCCGTCGAGCACCGAGACCACCACCGAGCCCGAGACCCCCGACTGGGCGGCCGCGGTCCACACCTGCTGGCCCTCCCACTCGCAGGTGGCGGGGTTGAAGGTGCCCGGCGACCAGGCCACCGGCCGCTGCGTGGTGTAGGCCATGGGCGTGTACCAGGCGCGGCACTCCTCCATGTCCCAGGCGAGGATGTCGGTGCTGCCCGTGCTGGTCTGGATCCCGGCCACGCCGTTGCTCTCCACGCAGTCGCCCACGTCGGCGTAGAGCTTGGTGATGCCGCCGTTGCGGTTGGCCACGGCCACGTCGCCCGAGAGGCTCACCGAGGTCCGCGAGGGATTGCCGTTGCCGGGGTGCACGAGGTAGCGCCCCTGCTCGACCATCGTCTGGGTGTCGATCTTCGAGACCGCGTTCTGCGAGGAGTTGGCCACCCAGATGTACGAGAAGTCGACGTCGCCCCCCATGCCGCCGCCGCAGGGAGCCCCGCCGTCGGGGATCTGGCCCACGTCGAACGACACGCCCATGGTGTCGCCGGAGTCGAGCGCCGGACCGCTGCTGGCGGTGCCGGGACCCGTGCCGCCGCCGGTCTGGGTGCCGTCGCCGGTGCCCGTGGCCGATCCCACGGTGTCGCCGGTGGAGCCCGCGGAGATCGTCGACAGCGAGGTGGCTCCATCACCGCTGGCCTTCGGCTCGCCATCGTCACCGCAGCCGCCGAGCCCCAGCACCGCACCCGCCACGATGCTCCCCCACGCTCCTGCTCGCCCGCGTCCCATGCCCGCACGATACCGCAGCCACCCCGCCGCAGGGGCGCGCAATGGTCGCGGAGCGGGGAGCCTCCGCCGAATTCGCGGCTCCAGGGAACCCCCAGCGGCAACTTTGGTCGCGGGCGTTACTCTGCGGCCGTGGTGGCGTTCGAATCGAGCGTCACCTCACCCTTCCCCTTTCACCCGAGAGGAACACGACCATGGCCGACATCGCCCGGCTCGACGCCGAGCTCAACGACCTGATCCGCCAGGGCAAGGCCCTCGAGGCCTTCGAGAGATTCTACGCCGAGGACGTCGTGATGATGGAGAACGACCAGGCGTTCGAAGGCAAGGAGGCCAACCGCAGGCGCGAGCAGGAGTTCTTCGGCCGCATCGCGCAGGTGCACTCGGCCGGCATCACCAGCGCGGCCGTCTCCGCCGACGGCGTCACCTCCTTCTGCGAGCAGTTCTTCGACGCCACCTTCGAGGACGGCAACCGCATACGCATGGAGGAGGTCGCGGTCCGGACCTGGCGCGACGGCAAGATCGTCCGCGAGCGCTTCTACTACAAGGGCGGCTGAGCCTCGCCGCCCTCGGCCGCCGCGGCGGGCACGTCGTGGCCGCTGGGCTCGACCGCGACCGCCTTGCCCTCGGCGTCGGGACCCGGGGCCACGCCCCGCAGGCCGAGCTCCACCTCGAACTGTCCCGAGATCGGGATCGGCTCGCCCAGGCCCGCGGCGGTGGGCGCCAGGGTGCCCTCGAACGAGCCGCGGAGCCGCGAGCCCACGAACGACTCCAGGGTCACCTTCAGCCCCGCGCCCTCCTCGGTGTAGATGCGGTTGTCGTTGACCTGGTAGCGCGCGCTGACGGTCACGTCCTTCACATCCTCGGCGTCGCTGGGCAGGGTGAGCGGGAGCTGCACTGCGTCGAGCTTGAGGCCCTCGAGCACGATGCGAAGGTGCGGCCAGCCGTCGTGGCCCTCGGCCGCGGCCACGCTGACCCGCGCGACCCCGGCGTCGGGCACCGCCACCGCCCGGTTCTGCCCGCGAGGGATCCGCAGGAAGTGGGTGAGCGTGCCGTCGACCGTCACGTCGAAGGTCCCCACCGAGTCGTCGAGCACGGGCGGCGGCGGCTGGTCGTCCTTGGCCTTGGCGATCGCATGGGGATCGTGGGGCGGAGTGACCGGCCGCGAGGGCGGGGTCTTGGCCGCGTCCGCTCCGGCCGCGGCGGCGGACTTGGGGGTGGGCTCGGAGGGGGCGTCCTTGCTGCAGGCGCCCACCAGCAGCAGGGCCAGGGCGATCGGGCGGAGCGTCGGCATCGTCGGGGGTCGAGGGTAGACCGCGAGCGCGCGTCCGCCAACGGCCGATGGGCCCCGCCGGGTGGGGGCTCGGAGCCCCGCGCTGCTACAGTGAGGACGTGAGCGAGGGCGAGACTCCCGGAGGCCGCCGATGATCGCGGGCTGGCTCGCGCTCGGCCTGGTCGGCGGGCTCGCCCCGGTGGCCGCGGCATCCGGGCCCGATGGGCTCGTCGTCGCGCCCGAGGAGCCGGAGGTCCTGCGATCCTCCCATGAGACCGAGCGGCGCCCCGCGCCCGACGAGACCGCGCCCGACGAGACCGGGGCACCGCGATCCTCCCATGGATCCGAGCTCGGCCCGCCCCCCGACGAGCCCGCGACCTCCGACGTGGTCGCGCCCACCGGAGCGCCCCCGACCGCCCTCTCCCCTCCCCGCTTCGAGGAGCCCCGTCGCATCGTGGGACGCGATCGTCGTCCCACGGGGTGGGTCACCCAGCGCTACACCCGGCGCTCGCCGCTGGTCCGCCCGGCGCTGCGCCTCGCTCCGGGCTTCTCGGCGCGGCTCACCGGGCGCCCCTACGCGGCCTTCGGCCTCGACGTGCTGGCCTCGGTGATGGTCGGGCTGCACGGCGGCTACCGCCAGTGGGGCCTGGCCCCGGAGCTCGGCTACTCGCTGCGGGCCCCCGGCGCGGACCACCAGCTCCTCATGGGGCTGGGGGTGGTGCAGGGGATCAACGTCGAGGGCCTCACCGTGGGCTGGCTGCCGCGCGTGGTGCTGCAGCCCTTGCCCGGCCAGCTCGGGCTGGGGCTGCGCAACGGCCTGTGGCTCGACTTCGCCGAGAACGGCTTCTCGATCGAGCTGGCCCATCAGTACATGCGGCTCCCCGGCGCCGACGTGCACGAGCTGCGGATCGGCCTCGGCATCGACCTTGCCATGCTGGCCTTCGTGCTCTCGGGAGCGAGGATGGCGTGGCTATGAAGGCATGGCCGTGTGCGTTGCTGCTGGCCGCGGCCAGCGGCTGTGCCCCCCCGCTGTCGCGGCTGACCGACCAGCGCGCCTTCGACCAGGCCATGTGCGCGGCCCAGCACGCGCGCCAGCCCGACGAGGCCCTGCGCTTCGTGGGCGAGCGCATCGACGAGCAGGCCCGGCCGCGCCTGCACCTCTACGCCGTGCCCGAGGCCGAGCTGCAGCGCTCGCTGGGCGAGGCCGGGGCCCGGCTGGCCGAGCGCGCGGTGGTGGTGCGGGCAGTGGCGGCGATCGACGACGTGCAGGTGGACGACTTCGAGCTGCGGGTGCTGCTGGTCGACAACGAGGGGCCGATCGCCGCGATCCCGCCGCACGTGGAGCAGATCGCCGCGCTGACCGAGGAGACCATCCCGCCCAACGAGGTCGAGGTGATCGCCAGCCGCCGCCACGTGCAGTGGGGACGCATGCGACAGCGCCCGCTGCTCGGCGTGGGCGCTGCGCTGCTCGAGGCCTCGACCCTGTTCATGGTGCCGGTCACCGAGATGACCGGGCACGTGCGGCGCACCCCGGGCCGGGTGACCGTCATCGAGCCCACCGAGGCCGAGGTGACCGCGTCGGCCCCCGCGGCCTCGATGCTCGCGGCCGAGGCCGCCCGGCTGAGCCACGTGCGCTACGACGGCGGGCAGGAGGTGGCCTCGGTGTGGCTGTGGCCGCGACCCTCGAGCGGAGAGCTGCGCGTCGTGATCGAGTGGAGCTATGCCGCCCTCGGCTGCGCCGGGTCGCGTCCCCGGATGCGGCGCGACCCGCTGTCCTCGGCCGAGGTGGTACGCACCGTCGAGCTCGCGCTGCCGCCGGGCCCCGACCTCGAGTCGCGCCTGGCCGCGCGCTTCGGGGATCGCATGCAGCCCTTGCGCTGATCGGGCGCGATCGCGACGACGGGTTGGGGGCCACGGGCCACGGTGCTCGTAAGCTGCGTGCGCCCGCCGACGATCGGGGCCGTCGATCCCCTGCGTGGTGCACGTGTCGATGCCGAAGCGCTTGCTCCCGGCCCCCCGGGGATGGGAGGCTGGTGTCCATGGTCTACACACGTGCCGCATTCGCGCTGGCCCTGCTGTTGGCGGGCTGCCCCGACAACGAGAACCAAGGCTCGGAGACCGAGGCGAGCAGCGGCGGTCAGAGCACCCTGCCCACCTCGGCGGGCAGCGAGGGCCCCTGCCCCATGGGCGATCCATGCGGCAACGAGTGCGTGTTCCTGGGCAGCGACGAGAACAACTGCGGCGCATGTGGCAACGCCTGCCCGCAGGGCTTCGAGTGCATCGCCGCCGTCTGCACCGATCTCGATCCGTGCAATGGCGGGCCCGGGACCGTGTGCGGACCGGAGTGCGTGCAGGACCTCGACAGCAACCCCAATCACTGCGGCGAGTGCTTCAACGACTGCGGTGACGGCGAGGTGTGCAGCAACGGCGACTGCATGGGTGGTGGGGACGGCCCCGAGACCACCACGGGCGAGCCGCCCGGCAGCACCGGCGAGCCGCCCGGCAGCACCGGCGAGCCCGGCAGCACCGGCGATCCGACCACCGGCGGCTCGACCACCTGAGGCTACGCCGGGTGGTCCGCGGCGGGCTCGGTGCCCCGCGCCCTCCGGGCTCGGGGCCGGCGTCCACCGGGCTCAGTGCCCTGCGCCCACCGGTCGCCCGCCGAGGGTCATCCCGCCGCCCGTCGCGGCTCGCTCGCGGGCGTGCAGCTCCGCGACGCTCGTGCCGACGGGCGGCAGCGCGAAGCCGGGGCGCGGCGCCGGGGCGGACGCGGCACAGCCGTCGGTGCAGGCCTCCGAGAGCGCCTGCTGCAGCGCCTCCATGCGACGGGGCAGGAACACATCGCTCAGCGCCGGTGAGATCGCGAAGCAGTCCCCGCCGCCGCCGCAGGGCTCGGTGAGCTCCTCGGTCACGTGCACGAAGCCCAGCGAGGGCGGAGCCACCAGACCCCCGCCCAGCGACACGTCGGCCGAGTGCTCGTGGCAGCCGATGCACGAGCCGGCGAACTGCGCCCGCCGGGCCACGTCGAAGGCATCGAGGCCGGAGCCCGGCGCGAGGGCGTCGAGCTCGGTCTCGATCGCCGCCACGAACGAGCCGCTGCCCGACGCGAGGTGCTCCTCGTAGAAGTCCTGGAACTCCACGCTCTCGGAGCTGCGGCAGGCCTCGGGGATGGACCAGCCCAGCGTGGCCGGGTCGTCGCCGAGCAGGCCGGGCAGCGCGTCGAGCATGGCCTGACGGCACTGCGAGCCCACGGGGCTCGCCATCAGGTCGTTCCACAGCGTGTCGTGGGGGCTGGCCGAGACGGGCACCGGCACCGGCCGCGCCACGGTCTGGGAGCCCACCGCGTGCGGCACCAGCTCGTACTGCCGCAGGGTCCACGGGCCGGTCACGAAGTTGTTGGTGCGGATCTGTCCGGTGCCGAAGGTGAGGTTGTCGGCGGACATGAACGGGCCGAAGCCGGCGGCCTGCAGGTCGGGGTCGCCGTCGATGAAGGCGGCGCGCAGCCGAGACCGGCGCTCGAGCGGGTCGTCGACGGCGTCGAGCTCGGCCCACAAGCTCGCCACCGGGCCGCACGCCGCCACGCCGCAGCCGGGGGCGGGGTTGGGGATCTGGGCCTCGATGATGATGAACGCCCGGCCCACCATGCTCGGGTTGGCGAACACGATGCGCTGCTCACCGCAGTGGCTGCCGTCGACCGGCGCCATGTCGATGCGGTTGACCATGGCGATCGCGAGCCAGCCGTCGAGGGCCCCGTCGAAGGCGGCGAAGGCTCCCTCCGAGCGCGGGCACAGCAGGGGGAAGCCGTTGAGCGAGGGGACGCCGTCGACCTGCTCGTCGTCGCAGTGTGCTCCGTCGAGCTCACCCATGGCGGCGACTCGGTAGGTGTCGAAGAGGGCGTCGTGGGTGGCCAGGGGGTCGGGGTCGAGGCCGGCGTTGGTGGAGATGGCGGCCAGGACCTCGGCGAGGTCGATGGCCTCGAGCACGGCGGGGCGGGTCTCGATGAGCACGCGGCGGGGGTCGAGCTGGTCGAGGTCCTCGCACAGGATGCCGGTGTCCTCGCCTCCGCTGCCTTCGCTGGTGGTGCCGGGGTCGGTGTCGTCGTCGCCTCCTCCGGTGCCGCTGGTGTCGCCGGGGGTGCCGGTGGAGGAGGTGTCGGGGTCGGTGGTGGAGGGGGTGCCGTCGTCGTCGGTTCCGGAGCCTCCCGAGCCTCCGGGGTCGCAGGCGACGATGAAGAAGGTGGTGATCAAGGCAAGGGGGTCGCGCATGGGTCGTCCTCGTCCGCCGACGTCGACGGGCGTCGATCTCGGGGCCGTGGGATGGCGCG
Organism: Myxococcales bacterium; assembly: GCA_020633315.1. Taxonomy (GTDB): domain Bacteria; phylum Myxococcota_A; class Polyangia; order Nannocystales; family Nannocystaceae; genus Paraliomyxa. The sequence goes on along the minus strand of JACKDV010000009.1, from coordinate 32,798 downwards.
GCGAGAGGACGGGCGGCGAGGGTGGCGGTTGTTCGGTGGAGTCCTGAGGGGTCTTGCCGCGAGGGGGCTTGGGATTACACCGGACGACACCGGGGGCCTGCCGATGAGAGCGCTCCCAAGTCTGCGCGCGCGCGGAAACGAATCCTGCACGAGCGGCGCTTCGTGGGGCGAAGGATGGTGGCCGATGCGGCCAGAGGGGGAGCGGCTGGGAGAGCTCGATCTGTGGGAGTGGGGGCGTGAATGGCGCGAGAGTAAGATTGGGGGGGCTCGCGGTAAGTCGGCCTTGAGAAGCACGATGCCGCGCTCGCATCCACCTCATCTTCGGCCCGTGGAGGCCCTCTCGGCGCCCGAGGCTGCGGTGGGGGAGCTCGAGGGGCGGGCGACCCATGGGGACGTGGATGCGTGGTCCGCGCTCTATGCGCGGTACTACGCGGGGGTGTTTCGGCAGGTGCGCTATCTGTGCGGCGATCGGACGCTGGCGGAGGAGCTCACGCAGGAGACCTTTGCCCAGGCGATGGCGAGCTGTCGTCGATACGACGGGCGGCGCTCGTTCGGGGGGTGGATGCATGGCATCGCGCTCAACGTGGTGCGCAAGCACTGGCGCAAGCATCGGAACCGTAGCCGGGCGATGGAGCGCTTCGAGCACGTGGATGTCGGGCGGCCGCGGGTCGATGATCCGGACGGCAGCCACCTCCGTCGCGAGCGCAGCCGGGTGCTGTACGACGTGCTCGACGAGCTGCCACCGCGGTGGCGCGAGGCGTTCGTGCTGCGCGAGATCCAGGGGCTGAGCACGGGGGAGACGGCGGAGCGCCTGGGGATCTCGGCGTCCAATGTGGCGGTGCGGGTGACTCGAGCGCGTGGTCGCATCCGCGACGAGCTCGAGCGGCGTGGCTGGCTGGGAGACGAAGGCGGGGTGAGCCAATGACCCCGTACGACGACATCGAGCCGGAGACCGATCGGGCGCTGGACGAGCTGCTCGACGCTGCGAGCGACGAGGCCGAGTCGGAGACGATCGAGCGGCCGCCGTTCGCAGCGGTGCTCGGACGAGCACGACGGCTCGACCCGAGCCTCGCGGCACCCGAGCATCGAGCTCGACCCGCGGCGCGTGATCGAGACGACGATGCGGAGCTGGTGGCCGCGCTCGCGCCCTTCGTGGAGGCCGCGCGGGCCGAGGCGGAGGCCGACGCGATCGATCGGGGCCGTCGCTCGCCGCCGGGGCTGCCGCGAGGGGGCGGGCCGAGGCTGGTGCGCTGGACGATCGTGGGAGGAGCGCTGGCGGCTGCCGCCGCGGTGCTGCTGCTGCTGGGGTTGCTCGACGTCCGCGATGCCCAGCGCGCGGCGCAGGATCGCAACGACGATCAGGTGATGGATCAGGTGGAGCACGAGCGGCGCGTGCACGAGGCCGAGACCGGCGGCGAGCAGCCCGAGCCGCTGGCCCGCGCGCCGCGGCGGCGGGGCACCACCACGCCGGGGGTGCCGCCGGCGACTCCCGACTACGTGCTGCCCGACCACCAGGCGCCGCTCGAGGAGCTGACGCCCGAGGAGGAGCCGGAGCTCGAGCCCACGCCCGAGCCCGAGCCGGTGGCCGAGCCCACCCCGGCGGCGCGGCGCGACCGCAAGCGGGAGGCGCTGCGGCGACTGGACGAGCAGGCCCAGTCGCGGCTGGCGGCGGGGGATGTCGCGGGGGCCGAGCGAGCCTACCGAGCGATCGTCCGCAGCGGGGGGCACGGCGCCCTGGCCGAGCTCGCGTATGGAGATCTGTTCACGCTGGCCCATGGGCGCGGCGATGCGAAGGCGCAGCGCGAGCTGTGGCAGGAGTACCTGCGCAGGTTCCCGCGGGGTCGCTTCGCCGACGATGCGCGCGCCGGTCTGTGCCGCCGGGCCGCCGCGGCCGAGCGCACGCATTGCTGGGAGCGCTACCTCGACGACTTCCCCACCGGTGCCTACCATCGACAGGCCGCACGCGCGCTGAGTCGAGACGAAGGCCCGGCGCCGGGGGAGCCCGCCCCGTGAGCCCGATCGCTCGCCAACTCCACCGTCGCCTCCGCCCCCGCCCCCTGCGGTGCCTCGCGCTGGTGCTGCTCCTCGGTGCCGCGGCGTCCTGCACCACGCAGGACTTCATCGTCGACGACGGCGCCACGAGCTCGGGGCCGGTGCCTCCCTCCAGCAGCACCAGCACGATCACCCTCGACGACGGGCCGTGCGCCACCGAGGGCTGCGACACCGGGCCCACGCCGCCGCCCTGCACCGCCGACGATCCCGGCTGCTGCACCGAGCCCGGCGATCCCGACTGCTGCGCGATCGAGGGGCACCCGTTTTGCTGCGAGGGCCAGCAGAGCATCTGCTGCGAGGACCCCTCGCACCCCTGCTGCCTCGATCCGGCGCAGCCGGGCTGCTGCGACGACGGCTCGCAGGACGTGTGCTGCCTCGATCCCGACAACCCCTGCTGCATCGATCCCGGCAGCCCCTGCTGCATCGATCCCGGCGGCCCCTGCTGCGAGGGCGTCCCCACCTTCGAGTGCTGCCTGGCGTTCCCCGGGATCAGCCCCTGCTGCGAGCTCCCCAGCATGCCCGGGTGCTGCGACGAGCTGCCCGATCATCCCTGCTGCGCCGCGCCCCCCGGGGCGGATCCGCTGTGCTGCGAGCTGGCGCCCCGCGATCCCTGCTGCCTCGACCCGGGCGCGCCGTGCTGCCAGGATCCGGGCACGCCCTGCTGCGACGCGGGGGGCCCGTTCCCCGAGTGCTGCGAGCTCGAGCCCGCCCACCCCTGCTGCCTCGACCCGGGCGGGGCGGAGTGCTGCGCCGTCGCGCCCGCGCATCCTTGCTGCGCCGAGCCCGGCGGGCCCGCGTGCTGCGACATCGCCCCGGCCGCGACCTGCTGCATCGCGCCCATGAGCTCGTGCTGCGTCGACCCCGGCGGCCCCTGCTGCATCGATCCCATGGGCCCCGAGTGCTGCATGCTCGCCCCCGAGAGCCCGTGCTGCGTCGACCCCGGCGGGCCCTGCTGCCTGGGGCCCTTCGACGAGATGAGCTGCTGCGGCCTGTTCCCCGATCACCAGTGCTGCCTCGATCCCACGGGCCCCTGCTGCGTCGAGCCCCTGCTGCCCGGCTGCTATCCTGGGTGACCCTCGTGCGGATGCCGACGCCGCTGGTGCTCCTCGCCGCCTGCATGGGCTGGCCCTCGCCGGCGCATGCAGGCCATGCGCCAGAGGCCGCCGCGCCGGCCAGCACGAGCCCCGCGCCCGACGATCCCGCGCCCGCGGTGCCCGAGCCCGCCGTGGGCACCGAGATCCACCATGCGATCCTCCACGTGGAGGGGCGCCCCTGGGAGGAGGTCCGCGATGCCCTGGCGCTGCGGCTGCCCCACACCGAGCTGCTGCCCTTCGACGACGCATCGTTCGCGGGCCTGGGCGGGCAGCCCTTCGCCTACGTGGAGATCGCGATCGAGCCGGGCCCCGATGCCGAGGTCGCGCTCACCATCGTGCTCTCGGATCAGCGCGCCTACCTGCGTCGCTTCGCGCCCGAGGCCGACCGACCGCTGCGCAGCATCGTGACCACCGTGGCCAACACGCTGGTGGCGATCGAGCAGGAGCAGATCGAGGCGGACGAGCGGGTGGCCGAGATCCCCCGCCCCGAGCCGGAGCCCAGCGAGCCCGCCCTCACCGAGCCCACGCCCGCCCTCACCGAGCCCACGCCCACGCCCGCCGAGCCCGAGCCCACGCCGCCCGCGACCAACGTGGAGCCGCCGCCCCGGCCTCCTCCCTACGAGCTGGGCGTGGCCGGATCGATGCTCACGATCTTCGGCCTCGCGCCCGCTCCCGTGCGCGCCTTCGCGGCCGGCGGAGGCGAGGCCCGCGTGAGCGCTCGTCTGCGGCGCGGCGCCCTGGTGGAGCTCGGCCTCCGCTTCGCCTCGCGCGGGCGCCTCGACCATCGCCTGTGGCGCAACCGCCTGAGCCTGGCTGGCGGCTACGCCTGGAGGGGCGAGCGCTTCGGGGTCGCGGCGGTGGCCGGCCCCACCGTGGAGCCCTGGACGGTGCGTCGCCTCGGCACGCCCACCGGGGTGTCGGCCGCCGACCAGACCAGCGCCACGCCGCTGTGGGGCGCGATGATGGCGGTGACCCCCTCGCTGCGCTGGCGGGTGGCGCCCACGCTCGCGCTCGCGCTGGGCCTGCGCACCGAGCTGGCTACCGGCGTGCTCGGCTCGGGTGCCTCCGCGCGCGTGCTGGGCCTCGACCCCGCAGAGCCACCCGAGACCTCGCCCACGGTGCTGTTCACCCTGGGCGGCCTCGAGCTGAGCACCGCGCTCGAGCTCACCGTGTGGATCGCCCCGCCGCGCTCGAGCTAGCCGGGGCGAGCCGGCCGATCACTCCGGCGCTCCCGCGGCGATCCATGCCTCGATCGTCTCGATGTCGGCGTCGTCGAGCGACCCGACCGGGGGCATCGTTCCGCCCCCGCCCCCCACGCTGGCCTGGGTGCCGCGCAGCTTGTGGACCAGGTAGCTGTTGTCCACGTCGCCCGGCTCCACGTAGCTCATGTCGGCCCCGACCGCGGGCACACCCACCAGCGCGCCGTAGGCATCGCCGTCGAAGCTCAGGCCGCCCGCCCCTCCGATGTGACAGCTACAGCTCGCGGCGAGGATCGGCGCCACGCTGTCGCCGAAGCTGCCGTCGGGCGGGTCGCCCTTCGATCCATCGTCTCCGCCGCCACCATCGAACGGATCCTCGGCGTCGTCCGAGCCGTCGTCCGAGCCACCATCGTCCGCCGCGTCGTCGTCGGGCCCCGACCCCTCGGAATCGCAGGCGGTCAGGGTCGTGCTCCACAGCAGCACCGTGCACAGCGCCCACCAGGGGCTGGCGAGGTGGCGCGCTCGCCCGGTCCGCGGGTGATGATCTCGTGCGTCGACTCGGCGGGTGGTGCTCATGAATTTCAAGGTAGGGGCCGGTCCCACGCGCGGTACTTAAAGCAGCGCTTAAAGCCCATCGGCGGCTCGTTCCCGCGCGATCCCCCTGGACCGGGGCGTATCGCCCCCACGAAAACACCGTACGAGCCCCTCGACGCGCTTGCCCGATGCGCCGACGCGGGATAGCGTTTTCGCCCATGCGGGAGGTCGGCACGGTCGGGGAGTGGACGTACCAGCACCACCGGATGGCGCGCTTCGAGGACGGCAAGCTGTTCTCGTTCGTCGAGGCCCAGGACGAGGTGGGTACTCGCTGGCGTTGGGTGGTGATGCTGCCCGGGCGCGAGCCCAAGTCGCGCACCAAGGGCGTGGCCGACACGGCCTTCGATGCGGCTCGGGCCGCCGACGCCGTCGCCAACGAGTACGCCCCGGGCCAGCCCGATCGCGATCAGGTGGACGGCTGGGCCGACGATCACCTCAAGTGGCTGGCCGAGGCCGAGCACGCCGAGACCGAGGCCACGCAGCAGTGGCCGAGCCGCGGGGCCTGAGTCGGGGCCACGCGGGGGCATGGTACAAGGGGCTCGGAGCGAGCCCCCATGAGCGAAGACGATCGGGTCGTGCAGTCCGTGGGAGAGTCGTCGATCGACCCTCCCGGCTTCGTCCACCACAGCGCCGCGATCTCCGACACCGGGCACCGCCGCGACAACCAAGACTCCTTCCTCGTGGAGGACGAGCTGGGGCTCTACATGGTGGCCGACGGCGTGGGGGGCCACCAGGCGGGCGACGTGGCCTCGGCCACCGCCACCCGGGTGATCCGCGACATGGTGGCCGACTGGCGCCGCCAGAAGGAGAGGACGCGCGAGCACACCGGGGCCCTGGTGCACCGCGCGATCGAGACCGCCTGCGCCACCATCCACCGCATGGCCTCCGAGGACCGCGAGCTGGCGGGCATGAGCACCACCGTGACCATGGTGCTCATCGACGGCGGCACCGCGGTGATGGGGCACGTGGGCGACAGCCGCCTCTACCTGCTGCGCGAGGGCACCCTCGAGCAGATCAGCACCGATCACACCCTCGCCGCCGAGCTCTACCGCGGCGGCGTGATCGCGCGGGAGCACGTGGATCGGCACCCCCACTCGCACGTGCTCACCCGCAACTGCGGCACCCAGCCCTCGGTGATGGTGGAGACCCTGCTGCTCGAGATCCACCCCGGCGACATGCTGCTGCTGTGCACCGACGGCCTCAACCCCGCCCTGCGCCCGCCCGAGCACGTGGTCGACCTGCTCGACTCCGCCACCGACCTGGCCGGCGCGCTGGGCCAGCTCGCCGAGCGGGCCAAGGCCTCCGGCTCGCGCGACAACATCACCGCCGTCGCCTGGCGCCGCGACGGGGGCGACCCCTCGCTCACCCGCCGCACCGTGGACGCCCTGCGCTCGGTGCCCCTGTTCGCCCACCTGAGCATGGCCGACCTCAGCCACGTGGCCAGCGTGATGCACCCGCGCTCGTACGACGCGGGCCACGTGGTGCTGCACCGTGGCGATCGCAACGCCGCGCTCTACGTGGTGCTCGACGGCCGCCTGCGCTGGGAGCTGCCCTCGGGCCACTTCGCCTACATCGATCGCGGCCGGGGCATCGGCACCACCACCCTCGTCGCCGCCCGTCGCTCGCCCGCCGAGCTGCGGGCCGAGACCCCCGCCCACGTGCTGGTGCTGAGCTGCGAGGCCTTCCGCGACCTCGCGCGTCTGCGCTCCCGCCTGGGCATCGACCTGCTCACCTCCCTCGCCGACGAGCTGAGCGACTGGATCGACCCCGAGACCGACCGCGGCGTGGCCCGCCCGCCCCACGGGCTGCTGGTGGAGTTCTAGGGCGGCCGTGATGGAGCGAGCGCTCGTCTCGGGGCTCGTCGCGTCGCTGGTGCTCGGCTGCGGCGGTGCGCCTCGCGACGAGGCGCCCGCGAGCGATCGCGAGGGTGCGGCCGAGCCCGAGGCGCCCGCGGGGGTCGAGGCGAGCCCGGCCGAGGCGAGCCGAGTCGAGGTGAAGGTACCCGGGCCCTCGCCCGAGAGCCCACCCGCCCCGAACGCCGACGCCAGCCCGACCCTCGTGGCGCCCGAGGCAAGCCCCGCGGCTCCTCCGGTCGCCGCCGAGGCCCTCGCCCCGGCGCTGCTGGAGGGTCCCGACGCCCCGTCTCCCTGGCCCGCGTCGCTCGAGACCACCGTGAAGGTCGGCGCGAGCACCCTGCGGGTCGCCGCCCAGACCGGGCTCGACGGCGGCAAGAGCCGGCTGTGGGCCCAGCCCCTCACCGACCAGGACGAGCCGGCCGGCTCCGCCGTCGAGCTACGCACCACCAACGGCGAGCTCGAGGCCCTCGCCGCTGCGTTCGACGGCACCACGCTGTGGGTGGGCTGGCTGGCGCGGCTGAGCGAGGACGGCCGAGGCATCCAGGGCCTGGCGGGCTTCGATCCCGCGCTGCGGCCGACGATCAAGACCAAGGGCCTTCGCTTCTTCCGCTACGGCGGTGCCGCCACCGACGAGCCCCTGCAGCTGGTCGCCCGCCCGGGCGTGGGCGTCGGGGTCACCGTGGTCGCGCTCGCCGGCTCCGTGCGCTGCGAGGGCATGTTCTTCGAGGAGGAGGGCCTCACCGAGTGCGTGCAGCTGGCCATCGACCTCGTGGGACCGGACGGCAGCGTAGAGCTGACCGAGACCTCCGAGCTCGAGGGCGGCGACCCGAGCCTCACCCTCACCGAAGGGGACGAGGGTCTCGACGTGGAGCTGCTGTCGTGGCGCGGCGGTGCGCTCACCGACAACGTCTACGTCGCCTACGCAGGCACCGTCAGTCGGCTGTCGACCTGCAGCTTCGCCCCGGCCAGGCTCGCCTGGCTCGACGGCGGGCTGCTGTCGATCTGCCGCGACCCCGAGCTCACCGAGGACGAGGTGACGCTGGCGTGCAGCCCCAAGCAGCTCGCAGCCTGCGGTGCCTTCCACTTCTCCCGCCCCCCGGGGGCGACCGGCTCGACCACGATCCCGCTCGGCGTGGAGACCCGCTTCGATCGCCTCACCCTCGGCTGCAAGGACGGCGTGCCCACGCTGCGGGTCTCGTGGAAGGGCGGCTCCTTCGACGTGCCTGCCGAGGCCGTGGGCCTCATCGGCGACGACGCGGTGCTCGAGGGTGGCCGGTGCAAGGGCAAGGCCCTGCCCTGATCGCGCGCCACGGCCCGGGATCCGCTCCGAACGACCGTCCGTAGCCGCATGGGCCGGGCTCGACGTCGGTGATACACCGTGCAGGCCGGCCATGACCAGCTCTCCCCTGCTCGCCCCCGTCGTCGCGCTCGCCCTGTGGACGCACGTGATCCTGGTGTGGATGTACGCCACCCGCCTGCCCGCCATGAGGGCCGCCCGGATGAGGCCCGACCCCATGGCCACCCGCGGCGCGCAGATGTCCACCCTGCCCGCGCGGGTGCGGTGGAAGGCCGACAACTACAACCACCTCATGGAGCAGCCCACCGTGTTCTATGCGGTGGCGATCGTGCTGGCCCTGGCCACGCCCAGCAGCACCCTCGACCTGGCGCTGGCCTGGACCTACGTGGGGCTACGCATCGCGCACAGCCTGTTCCAGGTGCTGATCAACAAGATCGAGGTGCGCTTCCTGCTGTTCATCAGCTCGGCGCTGGTGCTGATCGTGCTGACGATCGACGCGGCGCTCGCGGTGATGTGAGCGGCCGCCGGTGGTGGCCCACCTAGCGGGTGAGCACCAGCTCCTTGCGGCGGACGATCCACCCCGCCAGCCCTACGCATGCCACCGTCACCGTGGCCAGCACCAGCGCCGACACCCACCACGGCCCCGGGTCGGCGCTCGGCAGCAGTGACGACATCGACGGCTGATCGAGCCCGCCCAGGTTGCGCAGGTGCGAGCGCAGGGTGACGGTGGACAGCCAGCCCGGCACGGTCTGCAGCGCCTGCTCCCACACCAGCACGTAGGCCAGCCCCAGCCAGGTGGGGCGCGACACCAGCAGGCCCCACAGGCCGAACATGCTGGTGTGCGCGGCGGTGCCCAGCGCCGCCGCGGCCACCAGCCGCACCCCGTCCTCCACGCTGCCGGCCGCGACCACGGCGGCGGGCAGGGTGGCGATCGCCACCGGGCCCGCGGCGGCAGCCAGGCGGGCGAGGTAGATCGCGGCGCGGTCGAGCGGGCGCGTGAAGCCGTAGGTGAGGGTCTGATCCTCGACCTCCTCACGCAGCACCCCGCCGCCGAAGGCCAGCGACATCAGGGGCACCAGGTACACCAGCACGAGCTGGCCCACCGCCTCGGCGGGGACGTCGAAGGCCAGCCGCATGAGCACGGCCACCAGCGGCAGCGCGACCACCCACAGCATGGTGCCGCGCCGCCCCAGGTTGCGACGCAGGTGGAAGCCCGCCCAGAAGAGCGCGGGGCTCACGTGGGCCCTCCCGGTCGCTCGATGAGGTAGCGGTAGAGGCTCTCGAGGTCGGCGTCGGGCGAGCCGAGGCGATCGATCACCAGGCCCAGCGCCGCGGCCTCGCGCGGCAGGGCCCGGCACAGCGCAGCCAGGTCGGTGGTGGTGAGCTCGAGGGTGGTGGCGTCCACCACCTCGGCCGCGCGCACGTGGGGCAGCACGACGAGGGCGGCGGCCAGGGCCCGGGGCCGGGCCACCTCCACGCGGAAGCGATAGGGGCGATCGTCGAGCAGCGCACGCAGGCGGGCGATGTCGCCGGTGGCCCGCAGCCGACCGTAGCGCACCATCACCACCTGGTGGGTCATCGCCTCCACCTCGTGCAGCACGTGGCTCGACACCACCACGCAGCGACCCTGCTGGCCCAGCTCGCGCACCAGCGCGATGAGGTCGGCGCGGCCGATGGGGTCGGTACCGGTGAGCGGCTCGTCGAGCAGCACGATGGGCGGATCGTGGGCGATGGCCTGGGCGATCTTGGTGCGCTGTCGCATGCCGCGGCTCATGGCCTGGATGCGCTTGCCCATGTGCTCGGCCATGCCCACCCGCGTGAGCGCGGCCCGGGCCCGCTCCCGGGCCTCGCGCGCGCCGTAGCCGTGCAGCCGCGTCAGCGCGGTCACGAAGGACTCGCCGGTCTGCTCCTCGTAGAACTTGTCCTGCTCGGGGCACAGGCCCAGCGAGCGGAACACCTCGGGCTGGGCGAAGGGATCGAGGCCGCCCACGCGCACGGTGCCGGTGTCGGGCCGCAGCTGCCCCGAGACGAGCTTGAGCAGGGTGGACTTGCCCGAGCCGTTGGGGCCGAGCAGGCCGGTCACCCCCGGGCCCAGGCGCAGGTCGATCTCGTCGAGCGCCCGCACGGTGCCGTAGAGCTTGGTGACCCCGGCCACCTCGATGCCGGGCTCGATGCCGGGCTGGGGCTCGCCGCTCACCCGGCCACCTCCTTGCGCACCCGCCACAGCAGCAGGCCCAGGCCCAGCGCCGACAGGCCGAGCACGCACAGGGTGGCGAGCAGCACCGAGGGGTTGGCCTCGGGGCGCGAGCTGAGCACCTGCAGCAGCAGGCCGCTGCTGCCGGCATCGAGCGCGGCGTCGACGATGGTCTGCACGTTGCGCGGCGGCGAGAGGTAGCCGGCCCAGCGGTGCCCGGAGGCAGGCAGCTCCCCGCCCAGCGAGGTGAGCACCAGCAGGCCCACCACGTAGATCACCCCCACCGTGCGGCCGCGCTCGCCCAGGGCGCTGCAGCCGAGGATGGTGGCGGTCAGCAGCACGGCCGCGATCGTGGCCCCGAGCAGGCCGGGCAGCAGCAGGCCGAGCATGGGCCCCACCGCGCCGGGCGGGGCCATGCCCGCCGCGAACAGCCACAGGCCGACGAAGGGCAGCACGAGGGTGGCGGCGGGCACCAGGCCGGCGGCGAGCAGCTTGCCCAGCAGGTAGTCGCGGCGGGTGAGCGGCCGCGAGAAGTACAGCTCCATCGCGCCGGTGCGGCGGTCCTCCGCGATGAGCCCCGCCGCCACCATCGCGAGCAGGAAGGCGGTGGCGATCATCTGCACGCCGATGAAGTTGGCCAGGGTGGTGTGCACGTCGCCGATCACCCCGTGCACCACCGTCTCGGCGGCCCTGGACGCCCCGCCCATGCCGGTGTCGATGAAGCGCTCGGCCAGCACCTGGGCCGCCAGCGCCATGCCGTGGCCGAAGACCGACAGGCCGCACAGCCCCACGCCCAGCTTGGTGGAGCGCTTGCGCCACGCCAGGGTGAGCGCGGTGCGGGCGATGGGCCACGGCGCCCAGCGGGCGGATCGCCCCTCCGGCAGCCGGCGATAGCCCACGCCGTAGACCTGGTCCTTCACCGCGCGCCTCCCTGGGCCACCGCGGCCATGAAGGCGTCCTCGAGCCGCTGCCGTCGCGGCATCACCTGCCACAGCGAGCTGCCCGTGGCCTCGGCCGCCTCCCAGATCGCAGCGGGCCCGGCCCCCGGTCGCAGCCGCACCACGAGCGAGTCGGGACGATCGCCCCAGGCCACCTGGTGCCCGGCCCCCGCGAGCGCCTCGGCCAGCGCCCGCAGCTCGCCCGAGCCGCGCAGCTCGTAGCTGTCGTCGCCGAGCTGCCGCTGCAGCTCCTCGAGCGGCCCCGCGTAGCGCACCTGGCCGCGGTCCATGATGATGCAGCCGTCGCAGGTGCGCTCCACGTCGTGCAGCAGGTGGGTGGACAGCAGCACCGCCGGCCCCTCGCCGTCGCGCAGGCGCACGATGAGCTGCAGCAGCTCGTCGCGGCTGCCGGGATCGAGGCCCGAGGTGGGCTCGTCGAGCATGAGCAGCTCGGGGTCGTGCACCAGCGCCATGGCGATCTTCACCCGCTGGTGCATGCCGGTGCTGTACTCCTCCACCGGGCGCTGCCGGGCCTGGTCGAGCCCCACCAGGTCGAGCATCTCGTGGGCTCGCAGGATCGCGGTGCGTCGCGGCAGCCCGCACAGCTCGCCCGCGTAGGCCACCGACTCGAGCCCCGACAGCCCGGGGATCCGGTGCGGACCCTCGGCCGCGTAGCCCAGGCGCATGCGCACCGCCCCGGGATCGCGACGGGCATCGATGCCCAGCACCCGCAGCTCGCCCTCGTCGGGGGTCAGCAGGCCCAGGCACACCCGCATCAGCGTGGTCTTGCCCGCGCCGTTGGGGCCGAGCAGGCCCACGGCCCGCCCTCCGATCTCCACGCCGACCCCGTCGAGGGCCCGCAGCGCACCAAAGCGCTTGCTCACGCCGTGGAGGGCCAGGAGCACGGGCGCGTTGTACCCCAGTCTGCGGCGGTCGTTCCGGCGCCGCCGGGCTTCGGTCGCAGGCCGTCGCCGAGCGGTCGCGGGACCCCTCGGCCGGACGCCAGCTCGCGCTCGCCCGGCCGACGAGCACGAGGCGGCGGCGATGGGATGGAACCGCGGCGGCGAGCGTGACCCTCGATGGTCGCGCTATCGTGGGGGCCCATGGTGGAGATCGCCCTCAGCGAGGCCGAGGCCCGCTTCGATCGCAGGCGCCGCGCGATCGGGCTGGTGACCGCCCCCGTGGTGCTCGTCGCCCTCATCGCCATGCCGATGCCGGGGCTGAGCCAGCCCGCCCACACCCTGGCCGGCGTGGCGGCGATGACCGTGGTGCTGTGGGTGACCGAGGCCGTCCCCCTGGCCGTGGCGGCGCTGCTGGGCCCCGCCCTCGCGGTGCTGCTGGGGGTCGCCGAGGCCAAGGTGGCCCTCGCCGCCTTCGGCGATCCCCTCATCTTCCTGTTCCTGGGCGGCTTCCTGCTCGCGAGCGGCCTGGCCCGCCAGGGCTTCGATCGCCGCGCCGCGCTGTGGCTGGTCTCGCGGCGCTTCGTGGGGGGCTCCCCCAAGCGGGCGCTCTACACGGTGGGCTTCATCGGCTTCACCTTCTCGATGTGGATCAGCAACACCGCCGCCACCGCGATGCTGATCCCGGTGGTGCTGGGGCTGTACGAGACGGTCAAGCGGGTGGCGCCCGGCGACGCGGAGACCCGCCGCAAGCTCGACCGCTTCGGCGGCGGCATGTGCCTGGCCCTGGCCTACGCCTCGTCGCTGGGCGGCTCGGCCACCCCCATCGGCACCGCGCCCAACGTGATCGCGCTGGGCATGCTCGAGGAGCAGGCCGGGATGCAGATCGACTTCGGCACCTGGATGGCCTTCGGGGTCCCCTCGGCGGCGGTGATGACCGTGGTCATGCTGATCATCACCGCCCGGGCGTTCCCCGCCCCGGTGGCGCGGGTGGAGGGCCTCACCGCCGAGGTCGAGCGCCTGCTGGCCGACCTCGGCCCGATGACCAAGGGCGAGCGCCGCATGCTGGTGGTGTTCGCCCTCACCGTGGCCGGCTGGCTGCTCCCCGCGATCCTCAAGCTGAGCCTCGGCCCAGGCCATGCGTGGTCGCAGGGGGCCAAGGTCGTCCTCGACGAGGGCGTGGTGGCGATGGTGGGCGCGTGCCTGCTGTTCATGGTGCCCTCGGGCGAGCGCAGCTCCGAGGGCGAGCGCGTGCGCCTGCTCGACTGGGAGGCGGCCCAGCGGATCGACTGGGGCACGCTCATGCTGCTGGGCGGCGGCTTCGCCCTGGGCAAGCTGACCTTCCAGACCGGCCTGGCCGAGGCGATCGGCCGCGGGGTGCTCGACGTGGCGGGACCGATCGCCGAGCACCCGGCGGGGCTGCTGGCCGCATCCACCCTGCTGGTGATCTTCCTGACCGAGGTCACCAGCAACACGGCCACCACCAGCATGATGCTGCCGGTGATCATCGGGATCGCGAAGACCAGCGGCTTCCCCCCGGTGGCGACGGCGGTGGCCGTGACCCTGGCGGCCAGCTACGCCTTCATGCTGCCCGTCTCCACCCCGCCCAACGCCATGGCCTACGGCACGCGCCTGGTCCGGCTCGACACCATGGTGCGCCTGGGCTTCCGCCTGGACCTCGTCGGCTTCGTGGTGCTGACCCTCGTGGGGATCGGGGTGCTGCAGGCGATCTTCGGCTGAGCGCCGCTCAGGCGCGGGGCCGCAGCAGCCGACGCAGCCACGCCAGCAGCCAGTGCTCGCGCAGGGCCTGGTAGCGGCCCGACTCGATCACCGTGGGCGGCGGCCGGTCCTCGCGATCGGGCGCGGGCTCGCGGTAGGCCAGCCGTGCCGCGGCTCGCTCGCGCCGCGAGGCTCGCCAGCGTCCGCGCTTGACCGTGGAGCGGGGCACCCCTCCGAGGGTAGCGCCCTTCTGCCCCGGCGCCCCACCCTCGTGGGACGGCTCGGGCTCAGGGGCGCGGCACGATCCCGACGTGCAGCGCATCGACCCCCGGCGGGGCGCAGGGCAGCGGCACCAGGGGCAGCTCGCGGACCAGACACTGGGAGAAGCGGATCTCCTCGGCGGTGTCGATCTCGCCGTACACCCGCACGTCGTGGACCTCGCCGTCGGGGTGCAGGCCGAGCACCACCGTGGCCTCGAAGTCCTCGGCGGGCTCGCCCTCGGCCACGCAGGTGGGCAGCACGCCGGCCTCGCGCAGGCGCTCGATCCACGGCTCGGTGCCCGGCTGCACCGGCGCGAGCTCGAAGCGGGTGAAGCCACCCACGCCGTTGTCGGTGGCCGTCACCCGCAGGCGCCGGCCCTCCGCGCCGGGCTCGTAGCGCAGCTCTCGGACGCCCTGGCACAGGCACTCGGCCTCGGCCGCCCGCGCCCGCACGTGCTCGGTGGTGACCTCGCAGCGCTCGATGCTGCCGTCGGTGGCCACCGCCAGCCGCATCTCGTAGACGATCTGCGGCAGCGGATCGGGGTGCGCACAGCCGACGAGCCCGACCTGGGCCAGGCGGCTGCCGTCGGGAGGGCTCGAGCCCCACGGCCCGATCGACACCGGGTACCCGAGCACGATCGGGGGCGGATGGGAGCTGCCGATGATGTCACCGACCACGCCGCCCATGACCGAGTGGGCGCGACGCAGCCGGACCTTCTCCCACGAGCGAGGATCGTGCGGCCGCGGGATGGGCCCGCTCGTGTAGGTGCCCTGCTGGGCCTTGGGCACGCCCTCCCCGATCGACGCTTGGAGCTCGCAGTGATCCCAGCACTCGGCCACCAGCCACACCGCGGGCATCCCCTCGAGGTAGCGCGCCCGGAGCTCGCGCGGCGTGAGAGCAGCGCGGCAGCGCCGATCGTCCTCGAGCACCAGGCGTCCCTCGGCCGCGCCCCGCTCGATCCGCTCGAGCTGATCGATGGACGCCACCGCGAGGCCGCGCGCCGCGAGGGAGCGCGCCGCGTGTCGACGCACGCGGGCCCGCTCGTCGGTGAACAGCACGGCAGAGCCGCTCTCGACCGGCAGGGGCACCAGCACCGCCTTGGCGCGGAAGGGCCGCTCCACCGGGACCACGGCGGGGGCCGGCGGCGGCTCGGGGCGCGGAGCCGAGGGCTCGAGCCACGAGCTCACCGGCTCGGGATCGGGCTCCCGGCTCGTCGGCGAGGGCGGGGATGGTGCATCGGGCCTCGCCGCCGAGAGCTCGGGCGGCGGCTCCGGAAGCGGCGCTTCCACTTCGGCGGCCGCGGGCGTCGCTCGACACCCCAGGACCAGCCCGCTCCCGGCCAGCCCGCCGAGGACCCGTGCGAGCCCGCGCGGGCTCATCGGGCCGTCCTCGCGACCCGCTCGAAGGCACCGAGGATCCGCGGCCAGGCGCCGCGCGGCAGGTCGTGCCCCATGCCGTCGATCATCAGCAGCTCCGAGCGCGGCAGGGCCCGGGCGGTCCGCACCCCGCCGCGCGGGGGCACCAGCGGATCGGCCTTGCCGTGCACCACCAGCGCGGGCACCCGCAGCCGTCGCAGCGCGACGCGGCGATCGTGGCCGGCCAGCACCGCCGCCATCTGGCGCATGAAGCCGCGGGGCGAGGTGCCGCGCTCGAACGAGCGCCCGGCTCGGTCGCGGATGCCGGCCTCGTCGAAGGGGAAGCCGGGGCTGCCGATCACCCGGAACAGCTGCAGGGCGCCGAGCTCGGCCTGCTCGCGGGTGCGCGGCAGCGGCCGGAACAGGGCCCGCAGCGCCCGCGGCCGCGAGATCGACGACAGGCGATCCCCCGCGTTGGACATGATCGAGGTCAGCGAGAGCACGCGACGAGGGTGCCGGATCGCCACGAGCTGCGCGATCATCCCCCCCATCGACATCCCCATCACGTGGGCGCGCTCCACCTCCAGCGCGTCGAGCAGCCCGGCCGCGTCGTCCGCCATGTCGCCCAGGCCGTAGGGGGCGCGCACCGGCAGCCCCAGCAGCCAGCGTGCGATCTGCGAGCGCGGGTCGGGGACCGGCAGCTGGTCGAGGCGGGAGGACTCGCCGACGTCACGGTTGTCGAAGCGCACCACCCGAAAGCCACGCGCCACCAGGTCCCGGCAGAAGTCGTCGGGCCACAGCACCAGCTGGGCGCCCAGGCCCATCACCAGCAGCACGGTGGGACCTTCGCCCATCGACTCGTAGGACAGCTCGATGTCTCCGACCTGGGCCCGGGGCACGGGGCATTCCTAGCACGCTCGAAACCGCCACCGGCGCGTCGCTCGGCCACGGCGCGACCGGCCGTCGCGAGCCCCCTCACCCGTCCGGGGCTCCGCCGCCCCGCATGGCCCCCCACTCGGGGCTGGCCCCCGGGCGGGCCCTGGTGATATCCCGGAGATCCGGGCGGAGTCCGCAGGGGCGGCGTCGGCCCACCATTGAGGATCACCGCTCACATGTCCAACGACTTCATCGTGTTCGGGAGCCCGGTCATCGGACCGGAGGAGATCGAGGCCGTCACCGAGGTGCTTCGCAGCTGCTGGCTCGGCACCGGGCCGCGGACCAAGGAGTTCGAGAAGGCCATCGCCGAGTACACCGGGGCCGAGCACGCGATCGCCGTCTCCTCGTGCACGGCGGCGCTGCACCTGTCGCTGCTCGCCCTGGGCATCGGCCCCGGCGACGAGGTGATCACCACGCCGATGACCTTCGCGGCCACCGCCAACTCCATCGTGCACACCGGCGCCACGCCGGTGTTCGTGGATTGCGATCGCAGCTCGCTCAACCTCGATCCCGCCGGCATCGAGGCGGCGATCACCGAGCGCACCAAGGCGATCCTGCCGGTGCACTTCGCGGGCCGGGCCATCGCGGTCGACGAGATCCTCGCGGTCGCGCGCAAGCACGACCTGCTGGTGATCGAGGACGCGGCCCACGCCCTCGAGACCCGCTACAAGGGCCGCCCCGTGGGGCGCATGGGCGGCACCACCTCCTGCCTGAGCTTCTACGTCACCAAGAACATCACCACCGCCGAGGGCGGGATGCTGCTGACCAACGACGAGGAGACGGCCCGCAAGGCGCGGGTGCTCTCGCTGCACGGTCTGTCGGCCGACGCCTGGTCGCGCTACAGCGACGCCGCGCCCAAGCACTACGAGGTGGTGGTCCCCGGCTACAAGTACAACCTCACCGACATCGCCTCGTCGATCGGGCTGGTGCAGCTGCGGCACGTGGAGGAGTGGCTGCCGCGTCGCGACGAGATCTGGGCGCGCTACGACGAGGGCTTCGCCGATCTCCCGGTCACCACGCCGGCGCCGGTGGAGCCCGAGACCCGCCACGCGCGGCACCTGTACACCCTGCTCGTGGACGACGAGGCCCCCGTGGACCGCGACGGCTTCCGCGACGGCCTGCATCGAGAAGGGGTGGGTACGGGCATCCACTACGCCCCGCTCCACCGGCATCCCTACTACCGCGAGCGCTTCGGCCTTGCCGACGAGCACTTCCCCAATGCGTCCCACAT
This sequence comes from Myxococcales bacterium, assembly GCA_020633315.1. GTDB lineage: Bacteria > Myxococcota_A > Polyangia > Nannocystales > Nannocystaceae > Paraliomyxa. The sequence goes on along the minus strand of JACKDV010000009.1, from coordinate 15,173 downwards.
CGGCTCGAGGACGGTATCGCTGCCGCTGTCGCCCAAGGTGACCGACGCCGAGGTCGACCGCATCATCGCGGCGGTTCGCAAGGTCACGGGCGGAAAGTAGCGCCATCGCCCGTCGAGCCCGCGGTACCATGGGGCCCACGTGCGTCGGTGGGTTCGACGGTACCTCCGGGCCGGCCTCGATCCGACCGGAGATCACGAGCTGGCCTGGAGGGGCCGCTCGCTGGCGGTCACCTGCATCACGGTGGGCTCGACCAGCCTGGTCCTGCTCGCCAACCAGCTCCGGGTGGGCGCGTGGCCGGTGGCCATCGCGTTCTCGATGGTGGCGCTGGTCGCCTTCGTGCTGCCGCTGCTGCAGAGCGACCACCGCTCGCTGCTGCGCTCCGGCCACCTCATGGTCTCGCTGGTGTTCGCGGCGCTGCCTCTACCGCGGCGGCCTGCGCTCGCAGATCCCCATCACCCTGTCGCTGGTGCCGGCCCTCGCCGCCTACCTGTTCCGCGAGCGACGGGCGGTGCTCGTGTGGGCCGTGCTGACGCTCGTCTCCGTGCTCGGCCTGGGGCTCGTGCCCCGGGCGCTGGGACTCGAGCTGCGCGACACCATGCCGGAGGGGGGGCGGATCGCGGTGGACTTCCTCGCGCCCATCCTGGTGATCGTGGTGCTCACCGCCCTGGCCCACACCGCGGTGCTCATCCAGGACGAGGCGATCGGGCAGGCCGAGGACGCCGAGCGCCGGCGCCTGCAATCGCAGCAGGCCCAGCAGCTCCAGCGCACCGAGCAGCTCGCCATGGTGGGGCAGCTCGCGGTCGGCGTGGCGCACGAGGTGAACAACCCGCTCGCCTACATCACCACCAACATCGACTATGCGATCGCCGAGCTGAGCGAGGACGACCGGGCGCGGTGGCAGCCCGTGCTCGACGCGCTGCACGACGCGGCCGACGGCTCGCGGCGCATCGCCGAGGTGGTGGCGCAGCTCAGCGCCCACGGGCGCCAGGAGGACGACCTGCCGCGCTCGGTGCTGCTGCGCACCAGCCTGGAGGCCGCGCTGCGGATCGCCCACAACCAGCTGCGACACCGCAGCAAGGTGGTCCGCCGCTTCGAGGCCGACCCGGTGGTGCTCGCCGACACCGGTCGGCTCACCCAGGTGTTCCTCAACGTGCTGATCAACGCCGCCCAGGCGATCCCCTCGGGCCACCGCAACGACCACGAGATCCGCGTGCGGATGTGGAGCGAGGGTGACGCGGCGCTGGTGGAGGTGACCGACACCGGCCGGGGGATCCCCCCCGAGGTGCTGGCGCGGGTGGTCGAGCCGTTCTTCACCACCAAGGACGTGGGGCGCGGCACGGGCCTGGGCCTGAGCATCAGCAACGCGATCGTGCAGGGCTACGGCGGCCGGATCACCATCGACAGCACCCCGGGCCTGGGCACCCGGGTCCGCATCCAGCTCCCGCTGAGCGAGCGCGAGCTGTTGCCGCCCTCGCGACCGAGCAACGAGATCCCCCTGCCCCGCACGCGGCGGATCCTGCTCATCGACGACGACGATCCCGTGCGCCAGGGCCTGGCCCGCGCGCTGCCGGGCCAGGTGGTGGCGGCCGCCCACGTGCCCCAGGCCCTCGCCGAGATCGAGCGCGACCCCAGCTTCGACGCCATCATCTGCGATGTGATGATGCCCGACGAGAGCGGCATCGACTTCTACCGGAAGCTCGAGCGCTCGCACCCCGAGCTGCTGCCGCGGCTGCTGTTCCTCACCGGCGGGGTGTTCGAGGCCCAGTCCCAGGAGTTCATCCGCGACCACGACGTGGCCGTGCTCCGCAAGCCGGTGCGGCGGCGCGAGCTGGTGGAGGCCCTCGAGCGGGTGATGCCCCGCCCGTCCGCGAAGGATCGATCGGGCGGGGGCGACCGCGACTCGGCCGCCTGAGCGAGCACCGCTCGGGATCGGGAGCGCCGCTCGGAGATCCCCCGCTCAGCCTCGGGAGCTGCGCTCGTAGGTGCCCAGCAGCCGGTCGGCGAGGGGGAAGGTGACGTTGAAGTTCACCTCGTTCATGCGCGCGAGCTGGTGGTGCAGGTGGTGGTGGGCCCGCAGCGCCGCCACCCCGCGACGGCGCCCCAGCCACGAGCGACGCAGCACCACGCCGGGCAGGTGGTGCAGGGTGTGGATGAGCTCGTAGACGAGGAAGTAGGCCACCGCCGACACGAGGAACACCCCGGCCAGCGCGGGGCCCCCCGCCAGCCCCACCGCCACCGCGATGGGCGAGGCGCCCACGAAGATGATGATGAGCGTGTACCAGGGCATCATCACCGCCGACAGCTCGTGGCGGGCGCGGATCTCCTGGTGCTCGCCCGCGAACGCGCGGTGGTGGGCGATGGCGTGCTTGAGGTAGAGCACCCGGGGAAACAGCGGGCGGTGCATGGGATAGCGGTGGGTGGCCCACTCGAAGACGTTGGCCACCAGCCAGAAGCCCGGCACGGCCAGCCACGCCAGCGGGCTCGAGCCCCACGCGAGCCACAGGCCCAGCGCTCCGATCGCGATCGCGATGCCGAGGGTCTGGCTCAGGTGACGGGCGAGCGAGAACGAGGGATCGCTGGCCTTGTCCCGGGCCCGCCACACGCGTGCATCCGCGCCCTCGGCGAGGGGCGCGGGCCCTCGGGAGGAGGCCACCGAGCCATCCGGCATGCCTCCAGCATGACCCGCCCGGGGCGTCGCGGCCAGCCCCGACTGGGCTCAGATCGTCACGCGCAGATCGAGGGTGAGGGCCCACGGCCGCGGGAACGACCGTCGCTGCCGCCTGCGGTCGAGGTCGTCCTCGATCGGGCCGAGGATGTCGTCGCCGATCGAGCTGCAGTCGTCCTCGCTGCCGGAGTCGTCCGCGAAGGCGGTGCACCATCGTCCGCCGAAGGGCAGCTCCACGTCGAAGCGCGGCCCCAGGGTCACGCGACGGCCGAGGATCCAGGCGATACCGCCCGAGAGGCGCACCGCCGCCCGCGAGGCGTACTGGCGATCGCGGGTGGAATCGGGGTCCTCCAGGCGGGCGACGCGGGAGTAGCCGATCGTCGCGCCCAGGAACGGGTCGACCCGTCCCTCGCGTACGGGCAGCCACTGCAGGCCGGCCCCCGCGGAGAGGAAGCGGATCGCTCGATCGCCGCTCTCGTCGGGGTCGGCCAGGCCCCCGCCACCCACCACCGAGCCCACCAGCGCGAGCCGGGTGAGCCGAACGCCGAGCTCGAGCCGCCCCACGCCGCCCATGGGGATCGGCGAGCAGAAGTCCTGCGCGCAGTGGCCGAGGCCGGTGCCCAGGGTGAAGAAGAAGCCACGCCGGTCGAGGCCGTCGTCGTCCGCGTCGTCATCGTCGGAAGCAGCCCGCGGCGGCACCTCGTCGTCGTACGCCACGGGGAGGTCGAGCGTGGGATCGTAGGTGGTCGGGGGCTCGGGGCTCGGCTCGGCCGGCTCGGCCGGCTCGGGCTCGCTCGGCTCGGGCTCCGGCGGCACCGTGGCTCCCTCGCCCGACGACGGCCCCTCGCCCTCGGCCGGGCGCTGCGGTGACGCGAGCGCGCCGCCCTCGGGCTCGCTCGGCTCGGGCTCCGTCGACCCGGGACCGGCCAGCTCGATCGCGGGCTCCTCGGTCGCCACGGGCTCGGGCACGGCGGGCGCGAGCCCGATCCCCGCCGCCAGGAGCCATCCTCCGCTCGTGAGCATCGCCATCGCCTTCGCCGAGCGTGGCCGCTCAGCGGCCGAGCTTGGACTTGACCTTCTGCAGGCGTGCCTTGGCGTCCGGGTTCCCCAGCTCGTCGGCCTTGCGGTACTCCGCGCGGGCCTCCTGGTAGCGGAACACCTTGAAGTACGCGTCGCCGAGGTGGATGCGGTAGCTACCGCGGTTGGGAGCGATGCCCACCGCCCGCTTGCCGTACTGCACCGCCTCTTGGTAGCGACCGCGCGCGAACTGGACCTGGGCCAGGCCGTCGAGGGCCTGGTGGCTGCGGTGATCCTGGTCGAGCGCCCGGTGGAAGAGGGTCTCGGCCCGATCCCGCTTGCCCGAGCGCAGCGCGGCCAGCCCCTGCGTGACCAGCTCGCTGGCGCGCTTGGCCTCGCGCACCTTCACCGGCGCATCGTCGCTGCCGACCGCGTCCGAGGACGATGCCGCGTCGCGCGAGGACGACTCCTTGCGGGGGCTCGGCTTGCGGGGCTTGGCCGCCGCGACCTCGGTGGCCTCGACCCCCTCGTCCTCGAGCAGCTTCTGGATCCGCAGCTCGGCCTGCACGCCGTGCTCGTCCTCCTTGTTGCCGAGCTCCTCCAGCTTGCGGACCCGCTCCTGCTCGTCGTCCTCGGCCAGGGCCAGCAGCGGCTCGCTGGCGCTCAGCTCGGCCGCCTCGAAGTCGAGCGACGAGGCCTTGCGCTGCAGCTCGGCCAGCGCGCCCGGGGTGATGGGCGCGCGCTCGCGGGCCCGCTCCTGGGAGGGATCGAAGACCAGGGCCGCGATGTAGTAGTCGACCGCGAAGGGCCGCCCGCCCGGGCGGTCCCAGTAGCGATCGCCCAGCCGCACCAGGGTGCCCGCGAACTCCCCGCGCAGCGCCTTGCCGGCCTCGATCGCGCTCACCCCCACCTCGTTGGCCATCGCCTCGAGATCCACCACCTCCACGTAGGCGGTGCGGGCCTCCGGCTCGCCGGGCGGCGGGTACAGGTACAGGGCCCGGGCCGCCGCGTCGCGGGCTGCCGCCACGTGCGAGGCGATGCGATCGTCCACCTGCGCCGCCTCGTCGCCCTGCGACGCCCGCACGATGCCCCAGCCGGCGAGGCCGAAGGCCACCGCGGCCGCGACCGCCAGCGCCCAGGTCCGCCGCGGACGCGAGGGCGCCGAGGCCTTGGGCATGTTGCGCTGCAGGGCCTCGTAGCGCGCCGGCGGCTCCACCACGGGCAGGGGCAGGTCGTCCCAGGCGGTGACCAGGCGGGCCGCGATCTGGGCCTCGCACAGCGCCGCCTCGAGGTCGCGCATGTCCTCGTAGCGATCGTCGGGATCCTTGGCGAGGCACTTGAGGATCACGTCCTCCAGCGCGGTCGGGATCCCGCCCTCGGGGTTGAGCTCGGAGGGGCGCGGCGGCGCCTCGGTGCACACCTTGCGCAGCAGCTGGAACACGTCGTCGCCCTGGAACGGGGGCCCGCCGGCCAGCATGTGGAAGCCCACCGCTCCCACCGCGTAGATGTCGAGGCGGTGATCGAAGCGATCGCCGGTGGCCTGCTCCGGGGCCATGTAGTTGGGCGTGCCCTCGAGCTGCACCTCGCCGCTGTCGCCCTCGGCCAGCACCGCGGCCACGCCGAAGTCCACCACCTTGACCACGTCGTCGCGCCCGCGGTCGCGCACGAGCATCACGTTGCCCGGCTTGATGTCGCGGTGGATCACGTTGGCGTCGTGGGCCGCGCCCAGGCCCTTGCACAGCTGGCGCAGCACGCCGATGAGGCGGGCCGGATCCATCGGCCCCTCGGAGAGCATGCGGGCCAGGCTGCGGCCGTGCAGCAGCTCCATGGCGAACCACATGCGGCCGTCGGGCAGCTCGCCGAAGTCGTAGATCTCCACGATGTTGGAGACCTGGCCGTCCTCGCTGCGACCCGCCCGCGAGACGGCGCGGGCCTCCTCGCGGAACATCTTGGCGCGGCGCGAGTTGGGGTCGACCCCCGTGCGCAGCACCTTGAGCGCGACCCGTCGCTCGATGTCGACGTGCTCGCACTCGTAGACCACGCCCATGCCGCCCTCGCCCAGCCAGCCCACGATGCGGTAGCGGGTGCTGGTGACCAGCTCGCCCGGCTCGAGGCGCACCTGCTCGAGCACCTGCACGCCGGTGCTGTCGGCGTCGATGCTCTGGGGATCGTGCAGGCCGTGGTCGGTGAGGCGCACGCGGGTGCGGGTGATGTCCTTGAGCGGCCGGGGCTTGCCCGGCTTGGGCCCGCCGATGGCCGGCGGCGCGGGGATGCTGCGCTTGGCCCGGCCACGCATGCCCGCGCGGGGCGGCTTGGCGATCGGGCCTGCGCCGTAGACCTCGGGATCGAGGGGCCGTGCCTGGGTGGTGCCGGAGATCTCCGAGGAGCCACGCTCCTGCGGCGCCCGCATGGAGGAGGCGGGCTTGGCGGGGACCTCGGGGACCTTCGGCAGCGGCATGGCGGCCGGGCCTTCGGCGGTCTCGGCCTTCGGCGCCTCGGCCTTCGGCGCCTCGGCCTTCGGCGCCTCCACCTTCGGCGCCTCCACCTTCGGCGGCTCGGGCAGCTTCGGCGCCTCGGCCTTCGCCCCCTCCGGCGCCTCGACCTCGTCCTTGGCCCGCGACGAGGCCCACATCTCGGCCGGGCTCTTGATCTTGGCGATCACCGGGGGCTCGAGCGGTCCGTCGGTCTTGCCCACGATCTTGGCCTTGGCCGGCCCCGAGGTCGCGGACCCACGGGCCCGCGCCGCGTCGTCGTCCGAGCCTCCGCCCACGGAACGCAGGCCCGCCGAGGCCACCGATGGCGGCGGGGGCAGGACGGCCCCCTCGCCCTCGCGGCCGGAATCCTCGCGCTCGTTCTTCAGTCCCATCGCACCATTGCCCAACGAACCAGGACGACGATCATACGCGGCCACGCCCGAAGGTCGAAGCAAACGTCGTCGAATGGAAGGCGGTGGGGCATGGCGGAGGGTGTCCTACCCTGAACGCACGAATCTCGGATGCCCCAGCGAAAGCGTGTATCATCCTCCGCCCATGCCGTGGCTCGCCTCGCTGGGTATGGCGCTGACCCTCTCGTTGGCTCAGGCCGCTCCTGCTCCCGCGCCCAGCCCCAAGGTCGGCTCCATGCCCCTTCGGGTCCCGCCGGACGTGTCGGAGCCCGATCAGGAGACCCTCCAACGTCGTTTCGGAGATGGCATCGCCCGCTCCGGGCTCGATGCCACGGCTACCTCCAAGCGCTGCGACGACCCGGCCTGCTACCAGGAGCTCGGCGAGAAGACGGGCGCGAGCCTGCTCGTCGGCGGCACCATCGAGCGAGCCGGCCCCGACTACCAGGTGGAGGTCTATGCGGTGGATTCCTCCTCGGGCGAGGTCGTCGCCAGCGTGGAGGGAGTCTGCGAGATCTGTGGCGTGGGCGAGCTGGGCGACGTGGTGGGCAACCTCGCGGCTCGCCTGCGGCCCGCGCTGGAGACGACCATCCAGCCCACCACCCTCGTGGTGGAGAGCGATCCCTCGGGGGCCGAGGTGTGGGTCGACGGCGAGCGCATGGGGGACACCCCGCTGAGCACCGCGGTCGCCCCCGGCGAGCACGAGATCGACGTCATCAAGCGCGGCCGTCGGACCGAGCACGTGGAGGCCAGCCTGCGCCCGGGCGTGACCGAGACCTTCTCGTTCCGCCTGGCTCGCACCAGCCGGCTGCCCCCGTGGGTGCCCTGGGTCGCGCTCGGGACCGGCATGGGCTCGCTCGCCGCCGGCATCGCCCTGCTGGTGATCGACGAGAACCCGATCCGCCGGGACTGCAACGCCGACGTGGCCGGCAACTGCCAGTACCTCTACGACACCGTGGCGGGCGGCGTGGTCTTCACCATCACCGGCGTCGCCCTGCTGGGCACCGGGGTGGGGCTGCTCGTCATGCAGTCGCGCCAGGATCGAGCCCAGCGCTCGGCGTCGTTCCGGGCGCGCTCGCGACGGTCGGCCCACCTGCAGCTGGTACCCGGCCTGGGCGGAGCCAGCCTGGTCGGGCGCTTCTGAGATTCTCACCCCGCGGCCGCGGGACCCATGGTCGAGGAAACTGACGTAGAGTCGGCGTGCCGGTGTGACGTCGGATCTTCTATGGTGCACGGTAAGCCCGTTTCTGAGATGGACGCACGCCTCCTGAGCACCTCTGATTGTTGCCAGGTGCCCCGCGAAGCGGGGTGCCAGAGCACGTTTGCTAGTGTTCATGAATCCAGGAGGCTGGCCGGCATGCACGGAGGCCAAAATGGAGCTGATTCACGAACGATGTGCTGGACTGGACGTTCACAAGCTGACCGTCGTGGCGTGCGTGCGGGTCGCCGAGGCCGGCAAGGTCCGGCGTGAGGTCAAGACCTTCTCGACGACGACCAAGGGACTGCTCAAGCTGGGAGACTGGCTGTTCGAGCACGAGATCACGCACGCGGTGATGGAATCGACCGGCGTGTACTGGAAGCCGGTGTGGCACGTGCTGGAGAGCTTCGTCGACCTCTCGCTGGCCAACGCCAAGGAGGTCAAGAATCTCCCGGGACGCAAGAGCGACGTCAGCGACTCGCAGTGGCTCGCGGATCTGCTGGCCCATGGTCTGCTGCGCCGGAGCTTCGTTCCCGAGCGAAGGGTCGAGGAACTGCGTGAGCTGACCCGAACCCGCAAGCAGACGGTCCGCGACATCACACGCCATGCCCAGCGAATCGACAAGCTCCTTCAGGGCGCCAACATCAAGATGCGCTCCGTCCTCAGCGAAGTCCTGGGCAAGAGCGGCAAGGCGATTCTCCGCGCGATGGTTGAGGGCGAGAACGATCCAGACAAGCTCGCGAACCTGGCGAAGGGTTCGGCGAGAAGGAAGAAGGCCGAGCTCGCCGAAGCACTCGATGGCTTCGTCGACGATCACCACCGCTTCCTCCTTCGACAGCATCTGGACGCAGCCGAGCACATGCAGGGCATGGTCGATGCCATCGAGAAGCGGATCGATGAGGTCCTGCGCCCTTTCGCAGGCGCGGCCGCTCACCTGGAGACGATTCCCGGAGTCAGTGAGACGGCCGCTCGGGTCATCATCGCGGAGATCGGAGCCGACATGACGCGATTCCCAACCGCGGGCGAGCTCGTGTCGTGGGCAGGCCTGTGCCCCCAGCTCGATGAGAGCGCGGGCAAGAAGCGGTCCCGCAAGATCCGCAAGGGCAACCCATGGCTCAAGACGACTCTCGTCCAGTGTGCCTGGGTCTCGATTCGCTCGTCAGGCTATCTCAAGAGCCGCTACCACCGGGTGCGCTCTCGCGCGGGGAAGATGAAGGCGATCGTGGCCGTCGCTCGAACCCTGCTGGTGGCCATCTACCACATGCTCCGCGATGGGCAGGACTACCGAGACCTGGGCGAAGCCTTCCTCGAGCAGCGGGACCGAGAGCGGATTGCCCGCTCCCTGACCCGCAGGCTCGAGCGTCTGGGATACGAGGTCGACCTTCGCGCAGCCGCGTAGCCCGCCCCGGTCCAGCTGGGAGTTACTTGCTAGCTCCGCCGCGCACGAGCGAGCCCGCGCCCGCCGGCCCCGAGGACCGAGCGCCGCGCGGGCTCGATGATGCTCGCGAGCGACCTCAGCCGGGCGGCTGGAAGTTGTTGCAGGCCTCCTCGATGACTCCCACCGCCAGGGCGAAGGTGGGGCCATAGTCGGGCTCGCACACGCCCCCGAGGAAGCCGTTCGTGCCGAACAGGTTCACGAAGTCGCGGATGTGCACGCCGTCGTAGGGCGCCGACGAGGGCGGACAGGTGGGGCTGCCCACGTAGTTGATGAGCGCCACCGCCACCGCGTTCTCGGGGATGCCGAGCTTGGCCGCGACCACGGCGTCGTACCAGCTCTGCGGGTCACCGGTGGAGCCGGGGATCTCCGGGTCGTTGGGGCCGTCCCACTCGTCGGTGATGATCACGATCACCAGCAGCGCGTCGTCGCGGATGAAGCCCTCGTTGCACTGCCCGGGGCCGCCCTGCACCTTCTGGACGGTCTCCACCATGGCCTGCATGGGCCGCTCCTGGCCGCTGCCCGAGGTGCCCACCTGCGCGGCGCAGGCGAAGGTGGAGTTGAGGTCGTCGGCCTCGGTCATGTAGTTGTGACCGGAGGCATAGGGGCCACAGTTGGCGTTGCTCGAGTACGAGCCGCCCGTCTGCACCACCAGCGAGCTGAGCTGGTTGCAGCCCGCGATGTTGTACGAGTAGGCGTCGGTCGTGACCACGCCGACCTGATACGAGTCGACCTGCTCGAGCGAGCTCTGGATGCCGGTGATGAACCCGGGGAAGCTGTTGACGAGGTTGGCCTGCTCGTCGTTCATGCTGCCCGAGTCGTCGATGATGAACAGGAAGTCGACCTTGGTGCAGCCCTCCTCGGGGGGCGGGCCGGCGTCGGGCTGCTCGCCCAGGTCGAACTTGGGGGGCAGGCTCCCGGAGGTGGCATCGTCGTCCGCAGAGCCCCCCATGGTGCCGACGCCCATGGTGCCGGCGCTGCTCATGGAGTCGTTGCCGGTCTCGGTGTCGCCCTCGGTGTTGGACCCCTGCGAGAGGCTCCCGATCCCGGGGCCCCCCGCGTCGTCGTCCCGACCCGAGCCCTCACCCGAACAGCCCGTCAGCAGACCGGCCGCACCGATCATCGCACCCAACAAAGCCGAGCTCCGCATCGCCATTGCTCCCTTTCCGCGCCACGCCCCCCCACGGGCATCCCGGCACGATCGCAGGGCCACCTTAGCACCGATCCCTCGTCGGATCCGAGCCTGGAGCACGCGTCACCGCGTCGCGACCTTCGGTCCACGTAGCGGCCGTAATCGGCCGAACGCGGCCGAGGAGCGCCACGACGAGTGCGTCGAGGAGGAGCCGAGGGCTGTTGCCCCCAGCCCCCGCTCAGTTCGGCGGGATGTAGTTCTCGCAGGCGACGTCGATGACCGAAATCGCCTGCGTGAAGATCGGACCGTAGTCCAGGGTGCAGATGTCCGCCATGAAGCCGTTCACACCCCACATGGTCGTGAAGGCGGCGATGTCGGTGGCCACCCCGCCCGCGCACATACCGCCCGGAGTGTTGATCAGCGACAGCACCACCACGTTCTCGGGGATGTCGCTGCGCGCCGCGAGGATGTCGTTGTACCAAGAGGTCGGATCACCGGTGGACGCGTTGTCGGGCTCGTCGGTGATGATGACGATGACCAGCAGCGAGTCCTCGCGAAGGAAGCCCTCGTTGCACTGGCCGGGGCCGGCGTCGACTCCCGTCACCGCCTCGACCGCCGCCTGCATCTGACGCTCCGACGCGCTGCCCGAGGTGCCCACCTGCGCCGCGCAGGTGAAGGCCACGTTGAGGTCGTCGGCCTCGGTGATGAAGTTGTCACCCGCCGCGTAGGGACCACAGGCCATGTTGCTCGAGCTGCCGCCGCCGGTCTGCACCACCACCGAGCTGAGGTTCTGACAGCCCGCGATGTTGTAGGTGTACGTGTCGGTCGTGACGACGCCGATGTGATACGACTCGACGTCCTCGAGGTTGTCCTGGATCCCCATGATGAACGCGGGCCAGTTGGCGATGAGGTTGGCCTGCTCGTCGCCCATGCTGCCCGAGTTGTCGACCACGAAGATGAAGTCCACCTTGCCGCACTCGGTCTCGAGCGGCGGGGCCTCGGGGATCTCGCCGAGGTCGAAGACGAACCCGGGGTCGGTGGTGCCGGAGTCCGAGTCGGCCCCCGTGCTCCCGGTACCCGAGGTGGTGTCGGAGGGCATGCCCGTGGTGGTCATGCCGCCTTCCTCGGTCATCGCCATGCCCGTGGTGGTCTGCGGCGCGACGGTGGTCCCCGAGGAATCGCTCGGGCTCACGGTGGGGTCGGTGGTCGTGCTGCTGTCGTCGCCTCCAGGACACGCGGTCATCGACAGGCACAAGGGAATCGCAAGGGCAGGCAAGCGGAGCTTCGACATGACGAGATGACCTTCGGGCGAGGGGCACGAACCCGGCCACGTGGACGTCCCCCCGAACGGCCCAAGCTTACTCGATCCCGTGGCGCTTCGGGAGGGCCGAGCCCGCTCGAAGGCCTTCGTGACGGGGTTTCCCGCATGCATCGCGTTGGGTGACGATCACTCCGCGCCCGCTGCGCTGGGGTGCTCGAGCAGCCAAGCGTCCAGCTCGGCCCGTCGCGAGGCCACGTCATCGGGTGCTCCGATGTAGTCCATGCGAGCGAGCTCGGCGAGCGTCCGGGCCTCGGCGGCGCGCTCCGGCTGGGCGGCCAGTGCCTGCGCGAGCCCGAAGCGCAGGTCGCCTCGAACCCTTGGCTCCACCTCGGGGAGGGCCTCGTGGATCCGCAGGGCTCGCTCGAGATAGGGGCGCGCCTCGTCCGGGGCGCCCCGGCGCAGGTGGGCCTGGCCCAGCCCCAGCAGCGGATACACGAGGTAGCGATGCCGCGGGCCGAGCTCGGCCTCCATGCGATCGAGCGCCCGCTCGAAGGCAGCGATGGCCTCGGGCAGCGCCCCGGCCGCGAGCTCGATCCACCCCGGCACGTCGAGGCGCGCGATCAGATCGGGGTGGTGGTGATCGCGGGGGAAGACCGGCTCGGACACCAGCGCGACCTGGGCCCGCGCCTCGTCCACGCGACCGAGCTCGACCAGGGCCAGGGCCAGCCCGTGGTGCAGCCACTGGTCCTGGTCCCAGGCCTGGAGGTCGACGAACACCGAGAGCGTCTCGTCACCGTTGGCGGGGCGATCGCCGGCCATCCGTCGCAACTCGGCCCGCGCGTCGAGGGCCTGGCGATAGAGCGCGAGGGCGGCCTGGGGCTCGCCCCGCACCATGGCCACGTCGCCCAGGTGAGCCAGCGTGTGGATCACCCAGACCGAGGTGGGGCCGAAGCAGCCCTCGCGGATCCGCAGCGCCTCCTCGAAGTGGCGCTGCGCCTCGTCGTAGCGACCGGTGAGGAAGAAGACCTCGGCCATGTTGCCGTGGGCGCTGGCCACCCAGGTGTGCTCGGGGCCCATCTCCTCCACCGCGATGTCGAGCGCCCGCTCGTAGTGCGGCAGGGCCTCGGCGTAGTCGCCCCTCTCGAAGGTGAGCTCGCCGATCAGGTTCTCCGCCGTCGACGACCAGCGCCGCGTGGTCGGGCCCCCCTCCTCGAAGCGAGCCAGCGAGCGCGCGGCCGTGACCGCGGAGTCGTCCAGGCGCCCGGCGTAGGACTCGGCCAGGGCCATGGTGTACTCGATGCGCCCCATCAGCTCGGCGGGCGAGCCTATGGCGCGCACGGCCTCGCGGGCGCGTCGCTCCCACTTCCAGGCCTGGCCGATCCGCCCCAGGCTCACGGTGACCGACAGGTACTCCACCAGCCCGCGCGCCAGCAGGTCGGGGCGGTGGGCGGCCTCGGCCGCGAGCACGGCCGAGTAGGTGGTGAGCTCGGCGTCGTTGCGCTCGACCACGCCCATCAGCACGCGCTCCATGTGCCCGGCCACCAACAGCGCCTCGGCCTCCAGGGTGCGGTCGGCCAGGTCGCGCGCGCGCTGGGCCGCGTCGCGGGCGAGGCGACGCGCCTGTTGGGGCTGGCCCGTGTCGCCCAGGGCCTTGGCGCGGGCGATCTCCATGCGGAGCTCGCTCGCCTCGGTGGCCCCTTGGTCCTGGTCGCCCTCCCCGGCGACCTGCCCCGCGCCCACGTAGATGCACTCGCCCGGGGACACCAGCGCCGAGCTGGAGGCCACTGCATGCTCCACCACCCGCGCGTCGGCCTGGGCGAACAGCTCGGCCAGCGACTCGAGCTCGAGCAGGCGGGACTGGAGGCAGTACATGCGCTCCATCACCGCCTCCTCGGTCGCCCCCTCGCAGGCGGAGGCGTGGGCCTGCACCCACGCCTGGCCGTAGGCCCCCACCACCTCCTCCACCCGGCGCGCGCTGTCCTCGGCGTAGGGCAGCCCGGTGGCGGCGAAGGCCTGGTCGATCTCGGCGACCCGGGCCGGGCTCCACACCGCGGCCACCTTGGCCTCGCCGCCCTCGCAGGGATCGGGCGTGCCGCTCCCGCCCCGCCCCAGCAGCGCGGCCGCGGTCAGACCCGCCGCGAAGGTCAGCCCGATGCCCCAGCGCCGCCGCCCCGCGCGACGGCGGTGCAGGTCGTCGAGCAGCGCGTCCATCGAGGGGTAGCGCCGCTCCGGGTCCACCTCGAGGCCCCGCGCCACCACGCGATCGAGCCAGGTGGGCACGCCCACGCCGCGGGGACCCGGGCGTCGCCGCCCCGCGATCACGTTGGCGGCCAGCCCGGCCCGCGTGCGGCCGGCGAAGGGGCGCTCGCCGTAGAGCGCCTCGTGCAGGGTCACGCAGAAGCCGAACTGATCGGTGCGGGCATCCACCGGATCGCCGAGGAGCTGCTCGGGCGCCATGTACCCCGGCGTGCCCGCGTGGCGCTGGGTGGTGAGCGAGGCCGAGGCCGAGGGCGCGGGCCCGGCCTCGCCGCTGATCTCGGTCAGCGCGACCTCCTCGGCGGGCGAGGCCAGGCGCCGCGCGATGCCGAAGTCGGACACCCGCACCCGACCGTCGGCGCCGAGCAGCACGTTCTCCGGCTTGAAGTCGCGGTGCACCAGGCCCGCCGCGTGGGCGGCCGCCAGCCCCCGGCCCGCCTGGGCGAGCACCTCCACCACCTCGGGCCACGGGTGGCGCTCGGCCATCCACGGTCGCAGCGAGCGACCCTCCACCAGCTCGAGCGCGACGAACACCCGGCCGTCGTCCTCGCCCACGTCGTAGACCGGCACCACGTTGGGGTGGGACAGCCGTGCGAGGATCTTGGCCTCGCGCGCGAGCCACTGCGCCGCGCGACCCGACGAGAGCGCCAGGTCGGCCCGCAGCACCTTGAGCGCGACCTTGCGATCGAGCTGGGGATCGTGGGCCGCATAGACGACCCCCGAGGCCCCCTCGCCCACCCGCGACAGCACCGTGTAGCGACCGATGGTCACGTCGCGACGCGGCGCGCCGAACAGCTTGGCCGCCAGGTCGGAGCGCCAGCGCTCCGCCTCGGGATCGCGCCCGTGGCCCTCGCCTCCGAGGGCCGCGAGGCGGTCGGCGAGCTCGTCGGCTCCCGGTGGGCTCGGCTCGGACACCTCGACGCCAAGGTATCACCCGGTGCAGCTACGACCGGTGCAGCTCTTGGTGCACGACGCCCCGCCCTCGCACTTGCGCTCGCAGTCTCCGCCGCTGCAGGTGAGGCTGCACTCCGAGCCGGCCTCGCAGGTCTGGGTGCAGTCTCCGCCGCTGCAGGTGAAGTCGCAGGTGGCCCCGGCCGCGCAGACGTGGGTGCAGCTGCCCCCCGAGCAGGTCGCGCTGCAGGTCTGGCCGCGCTCGCAGCGGAAGCTGCAGCTGCCCCGGGTGCAGCTGGTGGCCTTGTCGGCCGAGACCGCTCGCCCCGTGGTGGTCGCGGTACCCGTGCCCAGCCCGCCCAGGCCCGCCTTGGCCAGCGCCTCCTCGGCCTGCCGCGTGGCATCGGTGGCCCGAGCGGCGGCGTGCTCGGTGGCC
>JACKDV010000008.1 GCA_020633315.1 Myxococcales bacterium | reverse complement strand
CAGGAGCCTTCTTCGCCGAGGGGGCTTTCTTCGCCGAGGGAGCCTTCTTCGCCGCCTTCTTGGCCGAGGGAGCCTTCTTCGCCGCCTTCTTGGCCGAGGGAGCCTTCTTCGCCGCCTTCTTCTTGGAGGAGGCCTTCTTCGCCGCCGGAGCCGCAGGCGTGGCCGGCGTAGCGGGCGTGGCCGCGGTAGCCTTCTTCTTGCTCGCGGCCTTCTTCTTCGCCGCGGCCACCTTCTTGCCGGTCTTCTTGGTGCGTCCGCCCGTACCGGGGTTCGCGGTCAGGTCGGTCGGAGTTGCTGGTCTCGCCATCGTTGGTCCTCGTGGGGTTGGGCGGGCCCGCCGTCCCTCACCCGAGGGCACGCGCGGATCCACGCGCGGCGATGGTACACGCGGCCGCCCCGATCGAGAGCACAAACGCGCTTCCGATCGAGCGGCGAGCCTTGGCTCCGAGCGGCGAGAGGAGATCTCCCTCAGCTCTTCTTGGCGTACATCTCGAAGCGGCCAGCCCGGACCGAGGTCTCCACCCAGCGCACGGTCCCGGTGGTGGAGCGCATGGCCAGCGACTGCAGGAACAGGCGATCTCCGATCCGGCGCACCCCCTTGAGCAGGGGCCCAGTGGTGACCCCCGTGGCCACGAAGATCACCTCGCCGCGAACCAGGTCGTCGAGCTCGAGGTACATCTCCGGGTTCTCCATGCCCATGGAGATGGCCCGCTCGCGCTCCCCCTCGTTGCGGAAGTTGAGCCGCCCCTTGAAGCACCCCCCCAAGCAGTGCAGCGCCGCCGCGGCCAGGACCCCCTCCGGGGCCCCGCCGGTGCCGTAGACCATGTCGATCCCGCTGTCGGGCATGCAGGTGGCCACCGAGGGGGCCACGTCGCCGTCCGAGATCAGGTAGACGCGGGCCCCCGCCTTGCGCAGCTCGACCACCAGGTCCTCGTGCCGGTCTCGCTCGAGGACCACCACGGTGATCTCCGACGCCTTGCGCCCCTTGGCCTCCGCCAGCGCATTGACGTTCTCGGTGGGAGACTTCTTGAGCGAGACCACCCCGTGGCCCTCGGGCCCGGTGATGATCTTGTCCATGTAGGTGTCCGGGGCGTTGAGCAGCTTGCCCCGGGCCGCCACGGCCAGCACCGCCATCGCGCCCGGGCGCCCCTCGGCGCACAGGTTGGTGCCCTCCAGGGGGTCCACCGCGATGTCCACCTCGGGCAGGTCGTCGCGCCCCGGTCCCACCTGCTCGCCGATGTACAGCATGGGCGCCTCGTCGCGCTCGCCCTCGCCGATCACCACCGTGCCGCGGATGGGCACCCGATCGAAGGCATCCCGCATGGCCCCCACCGCACGGGCGTCGGCCTCGTCCTTCTCCCCGTGGCCCACCAGGTGAGAGCACGCGATCGCGGCCGACTCGGTCACCCGCACGAATTCCAGCACCAGACGTCGATCCATGGCTCGCTCCTCGTCGGGGCTCGTATACCGAAAAACCGCCCCCGGGGGCGTCGAGCAAGCGCACATCGCCGTCCGGTGGCGGCGAGCGAGCGCTCGCGACCCGAATGGGGAGCGCTGCCGCCCCGACCTCGCGGGGGTCCGCGCTCAGCTCGACGCGGCGCCGCGCTGCTGGGCCGCGGACAGGCGCTCGAACATCAGGGGAGACATCCGCTCGGGCCGGCCCGTGTCCCGTCGCACGCAGCAGTGGCGGGTCTCCGCCCGCAGCAGCTCCACCGTCTGCTCCAGGCCGAGGCGATCTCCCGGCTCCACCACCACTCGGTACTGGAAGTGTGCCCGGACGCGGGTGACCAGCGACAGCCGTGCATGCACCGTGATGAGGTCGTCGTAGAGACCCGGCGAGGCGAAGCGCACCCCGATCTCCACCAGGGGCAGGGCCAGTCCCGCGTCCTCCATCTCGGTGTAGGGCAGCCCCGCCCCGCGGATCAGCTCCACCCGGGTCAGCTCCAGGTAGCGGAAGTATGCCGCGTGATAGACGATCCCCATCTTGTCCGTGTCGGCATAGAGGATCCGGGCCTGGGCCACCGGCCGCAGGGTGCTGGGGTCGATCTCCGGGGTGAAGCTTCCGGGTGCGCTCACGATGGGCTCAGTCCAGGGGGTCGGGGGGCAGGATCCGCAGGCGGTGGGTGGGTGCCAGCACGTCCTCGAAGCGGTCGAGGGTGGCGATCGCGGCCCGGAGCTCGGCCTCCTCGACCGCCTCGGTGAGGATGACCATGTCCACGGTCTCCGAGTCTCCCGGCGCCTCTTGGTTCATTCGCGAGATGCTCACCCCGTGCTCGCCGAGCGAGCTGGCCACCCGCCCCAGCACGCCCGGCACGTTGGGCACGTGGACGCACAGGTAGTTCTCCGAGCGCTCGTCGTCGAGCGGCTTGGGCCGCCCCTCCTCCACCCGCGAGAACGCCTGCGGCGGCGGGCGTCCCTCGGCGAAGGACTGCAGCCCGCGGCACACCTCGATGATGTCCGACACCACCGCCGTCCCCGTGGGCATCATCCCCGCGCCGCGGCCGTAGTACATGCTGCGCCCCAGCGCCCGCGACTCCACCAGCACCGCGTTGTACGAGCCGTGCACGTCCGCCAGCAGGCTGCCGCGGGGGATCATCGCCGGATACACCGCCAGCATCGGCCCGTCCTCGTCGGCCCGCGCCACCGCGATGCTCTTGACCACGTAGCCCAGATCCCGGGCCATCTGGTGCTCGAATGGCCGGATGCGGGTGATCCCCTCGGTGGGGATCTCGGCCGGGTCGACTCGGATCCCGAAGCTCACCAGGGCCAGCAGCGCCAGCTTCTGCGCCGCGTCGGTGCCCTCGACGTCCATGGTGGGGTCGGCCTCCGCATAGCCGGCCCGCTGCGCCGCCGCCAGGGCGTCCTCGAAGCTCGAGCCCTCGCGCGCCATCGCATCGAGGATGTAGTTGGAGGTGCCGTTGACGATCCCCGACAGCCGCAGGATGTGATCGCTGGCGAGGCCCTCGCGGAGGCTGCGGAGGATCGGGATCCCGCCCGCCACCGACGCCTCGAAGAACACCGACACCCCGCAGCGGGTTGCCTCGTCGAAGATCTCGCGGCCGTGCTGTCCGAGCAGCGCCTTGTTGGCCGTGACCACGTGCTTACCCCGGCGGATCGCATCGAGGATGTACGTGCGGGCCGGCTCGATGCCACCGATGAGCTCCACCACCACCCGCACATCGGGATCGGCCAGCACCTCGTCGGCATCGGTGGTCAGCAATTCCTCGGGCACGTCCACATCGCGACCGCGGGAGGGATCGCGGACCAGCACCCGCTTGACCTGCACCCCGGCGCCGAGTCGACGCTCGATGCTGTCCCGGTTCTCCTGGAGGATGCGGATGACACCGCCGCCGACATTGCCGGCGCCGAGCAGGCCGATCGCGATGGACCTCATCGGCGCGGGACGCTAGCGAGCGAGCGAGGGGTCGGCGAGGGGGCCCGGCCGACGCCCAGCAAGCGGTTGAAATCGTGGAGGTCTTGGCAGGCCACGGGGACCGCTCCACGCGGAGGGGCTATGGCGAGGGGCCATCCCCCGCGAAGACCTCGGCAACATCGGTGGCCAGCAGCGCACGATCGAGCCACCGGCGGAGGAGCTCGGCATCGGGGCAGCTCTCGATGCGACGCCGCTGCGCGCGAGAGAGCGGGAGACCACGCAGCTCCAGGGCCCGGATGTCGTCGAGACCCAGCTCGGCCATCACGGGCTCGAGCAAGCGGGCCACCTTGGCGCACGCCATCCACGTCGATCTCCCCTGGACGTCTCGACCAGCGTAGCAGGATGCGCATGACCTCCACCAAGGAAACGACGCCTCTGGAACCGAAGAGATCATCGAGCACGGAGCCAGAGAGGTCGTCGACGTCACGCTGCCTTTGCTGCTTCGTCGTAGCACCGCTGAAGGAACTCCATGAGCGGTGCCACATCTTGCCGGGTGTTCTGGATCTCGTTCCACCGTCGGGAGTTCTTCTTGAATTTCCAGGTTCCCTTCGTCCACGCGCAGCAAGGCGCAACCAAGGCGAGGTGCTTGGCGAAGTAGCGCTGCGAAGGGTGTCCTTTGCGAGGGTGTTTCGCGACGAGGTGGTCCATCAGGTTGCCGACGGCCACGATCCCGGCACCATGCATCAGTCGTGAATGCCTCGAGTTGAGGTTCCAAGCATCGGGGAAGACCTCCTTCACCGCGCCCCAGAACGCGCAAAGAAGCTCGAACATCCCGTCGATATCGGCCCCTCGACTGCCGTCACCTCGCATCGCGAACAACGAGCCCTCGCTCAGGCTGTTGCTGAGCATCTTGAGCATCGAATTGTCCTTGATCACCCCCTCTGGAGAGGTCGGCGTCCGCACCATGTGGAACAACGGAGACTCGGGATCGTGGTTGAGCCGTTCGAGGAGCTCCGCCGGCGATCGACGACGGTGGAGCTGGGTGGGAAGGCGAGCGTCGGTGCTGGGAAGCAACTCGTATAGCAGCCCCTTGGGCAGCGGCTTGGTCGAGTTGACCAGAATGAACTGCTCGGTCTGCGTCCGCACGTCATCGGTGATGAACGCGTTGACGAAGATCGGGAACTCCTTGATGTGGGCCTCGCGGATCGCGGCGAGGCGCTGCTGCCCGTCCACGATGAAACCCGCTCGCCGCTCGCCGTCACAGGCCAGCGGTATCCGCAGGCTGCCCATGCGGGAGAACTTGGTGGTCAGGGTCTTCCAAGAGGACGGCCGAAACTCGACCGACCCGTCGAAGGCAATCACCACGCCGTTCGGGATCATCGGCGAGCTCGTCTCAAGATAGCTTCGGATCTCCTCGATGTGCGAGTACACCCCGTAGTTGCGTAGAACAGCGGCCCCACGCTGCATGAAAGACCGGAGGAATGCCCGTCTGCGGGGTCTAATGGGAGGTTTGCCGACCATTCCCAGCAGCCACGAGGAGGGCACCTCCGGTGAGATCCAGCAAAGCAGAAATCGTCCGGCGTGTCCACGCCATCCCCGACGTTGAGTTCGACCGCGATCGCAAGCTCACCTCGTTCGCAGGGCTGGTGCTGTTCCAGGCGATGTTCGCCGCCTTGGACTTGCGAGCTCGGCTCCGGGCCTGCTTCGAGCACCTCGGTCGCCGGCGGGACTTCGGCCACGCGCGGGTCCTGTTGCAGCTGGTGGTCCACATGCTGATGGGCTTCCGACGCCTTCGCGACCGGGACGGCTACGCGGATGACCCGCTGGTGTGCCGGGTCCTGGGCGTCTCGAGGCTCCCCGACGTGGCCACCATCTCGCGGACGTTGGCGACGGCGGACGCCAAGGCGGTCGACCGGGTTCGGCGGCTCGTCGGAGAGCTGGCCCTCGACCGTGCGGTCACCGAAGAGTTGCCCCGCGTGACGCTGGACTTCGACGGCTCGGTGCTCGACACGCGGCGCCATGCCGAGGGCACCGCGGTCGGCTACAACCCGCGGCGCAAGGGCACGCGTAGCTACTACCCCTTGTTCTGCACGCTGTCGCAGCTGGGCATGTTCGTCGACATGCTCCATCGCGCCGGCAACGTGCACGACTCCAACGGAGCCCTCGACTTCGTGACCCGATGCATCGAGCGGGTCCGTCGTCGCCTGCCTCGGGCCATCCTCGAGGCACGCCTCGATTCCGCGTTCTTCCACCAGAACCTGCTGTCCGTGCTCGAGGAGCACCGGGTGCAGTACGCCGTCTCGCTGCCCTTCGCCAACTACATCGGCCTGCGCCACTTGGTGGAGAGTCGCGAGCGATGGGTCCGCATCGACGACCGGTGGTCGTACTTCGAGACCACCTGGCGTCCCAAGCGGTGGCGTCGCAAGCGAAGGATCATCCTCGTCCGTCAGCGTCGCGTGGTGCAGCGCAAGGGGCCGCTCCAGCTCGACCTGTTCGAGGTCGTCGAGCGCGAGTTCGAGTACAAGGCCATCGTCACCAACAAGCAGACCCACGCCGCCAACGTGCTCGCCTTCCTCAACGGCCGTGGCTGCCAGGAGGCCATCCTGGGCGAGGCCAAGGAGCACGCCTCGCTCGACTACATCCCCTGCCGACGACGCGTCGCCAACCAGCTCTACTCGCTGGCCGCAATGCTCGCTCACAACCTCGGCCACGAGCTCCAACTCCGCGCCTCGCCAACCCGCCGCGGCCAGGCTCCCAGTCGTGCGCCCCAGTTCGAGCTGATGACCCTCGGCACTCTTCGCGACCGCCTCATCCGCCGCGCCGGTCGCCTGACCCGACCCCATGGGCGGTTGCAGCTGTGTGTCGCTGCCTCCGGCCATGCTCGTCGACAGTTCCGACACCACCTCGACCACCTACTTCACGCGGCTTGAGCTCGTAGTCCTACGCCGATTTCTGCAACGCTGGGGTACACCTCGGGACGCTGGTAGCCAAGTAGGCTCGTGTCCTCGGTCCGTTTGATACGGGATACGGCGGCAAAGCGGGAGACCAGCTTGCCGTCGACGGCGAAAGTGTACAGCCGTCGTCCCTTGGACTGGAGGATTTCGATCGCAGGTACGGCGAAGATCTCAGGGGAGGCCATTGGTGCTCGGCTAGGGGTTGAGACGCAGGAACTCTTGCTGATGCTGAGGCTGGCGAGCACGGGTCACGGCCGTGAAGTCGCGACCGAGACCTCGCTGCACGCGCTGGTAGAACACCTTCCAACATCACATCCATTACCCAAGCTCCTCCACCCGAATCACATAACTCGTCGCCGGCACCCCCTCCTCCTGCGACACCAAGAACACCCGGTGCACGCACCCTATGATCTCTTCCTCGAGCACCTCACCTGCACTCAGGTACTTCGACCGAACAGCCTCGGAGGAAGCGCCGCTCGTGTCGCACGATTCCACCGCATTCATCGAAACATCACCATGGTCCGCCTCGAATGAGATCCGCACACGCATGGTCCGAGGAATCTCGATGCACATCGGCAACGGCTTCATGAAAGCTGACGCACCGAGGATGTCGGCTCGAGCGCAGTCGAGGTCTCCCTCGATCTCGATCACCCCTCCTTCCATCGCATGGGTACGCGCGGGAACACAGGCCCTCCCCCAGCTCAGATCATCGCCATCGTAGTCGCGCCACGCCTGCTCTGCCTCGCCCAGGGTCATGCCGAAGTGCTCGGCAAAGACTGTGGCTACATCGAATTCCCCAATTTGCGGATCGTCGAGGAATCCCATCAACTCTCCCTGCCCAAAGATCTCCCACATCCACGAAACGAAGCTCGCCGAGGGTATATAGAACTCCCCTCCGAATTCCTCTCGCGGGATCTCTAGCAGATCCATGGGACCAGTGTAGGCTGCTCCCCTTGGGTACCTCGCAATGAATGGGAGGCCATCGGAGCCAGAGAGGATCTCGGCCACCCCCTCCTCGAATGGGATTTCGGCCCATGCCTCGTTGCGGTTCCGCACCGCGTGTACCAGCTCGTGACTCACGACCGACGACACGTTCCTCACCGCTACGAAGGTCTCGCCCTCCAAGGTTCCAACGCACCCACCCAAGCTCTGGTCGAGACCGATGTTCGAGCAAAGCGCCTCCACGGCATCATCCCCGAAGTGAACGTCGAGCTTCGAGTCGCTCCCCCACAGAGGTAACGAGAGCGCCTCACCGATGCGCCCTAGCTCGGAGTCGAGCCAGATCGGTGTCCCTGCACAAATCGGACGATCGGCAGTAGTCGAGATGCGCAAGAGCTCCGTCTCAACCACCTGGCCGCCATCCGCATCGGGGTCGACACAACCGGCCGCGGCGCACGCAACTGCAACCGCGGCGATTGCGACCCAAACCAAATCGTGGCTGCCGCTCACTGACATGACCGAGTATAGTATAGCGTCTCCGTGTCCCAGGATCCGGTGGAGTCCTCGGTTGTCAACACGATCGTGTAGGCACCCGGACCGAGGGCGACTTCGAGATCGGACCCATGGAACGTTCCGACGTCTTCAATCCACCAGCGGTGGCTCATGATGTCGAGGTCGGGGTCCCAACTCGTTGCGAGGAAGGTCACCGGGTCGCTGCAGATGGGCGACGGCGGCATCAGCGTGATCTCGGCCGTGGGCGCTCGCACCTCGTAGTGCCCGTGGACATCGGCCTCCAACATGGCGGAGATCACGCCGTCGTCGAACTCGAAACGCAACCCCGTAAGCGAAAACACGTCATCCTCCGGTGCAAGGAGGCCACTCACGTTGCCCGAGTTGTAGCCTGCGAGGATCAGCGGCGTGCCATCGACTTGGGCTCGTAGGAGGATGCCCAGCGCGCCCTCGGAGTACTGAATGCTCCCGCCCGCAGCGATCTCGGGAGCCTCCTCGACCGAGATGACCTGTAGGCTCGCGTTGGCAACCGTCATCCCGAGGACCTGCGTCGTAGGAAGAGTCAGCACCAAGGATGCCAACTCGACGCAATTCCCCATCGTCGTGGAACAAGGGATCACTCCATACTCGAGGTGGGCATCGATTTGATCGCTCTGCTCTTCCCCATCGAGATCTTCCAACGTCCATGTTACCAACGCGACAGAACCAGCACCTTCTCTTACCGAGAATTGTCCCAACCCTCGCGGGGGCTTGACCCCTTGGCCCTCTGGCCCATTGCAAAATAGGGGATCGTCGTCGATGTTGTTCACTGGGTGTTGCAAGAATAAAAACGAACCGTCGTCGTTTCTCCCTTGATTGTTGAAGGCAGAACAAACCGCAGTCAGCGTGTACTGATGCGGAAGCGTCAGCGGCTCAAGACATATCACCGTTTGGACACTCTGCGGACTCGACAAACAATCGCTCATGTCGAATCCGCAATTGAACGCTCCGCACTTCGTACACCGGTTGATATGATCGATGCGGGCCGCCTCGCACGCCTCGAGAATGCAGATATCCTCACATCCCTGATCAGCGGTCGTCACGGATGGGCTACCTTCGCAACAAAGGGGCCGAGTCGTCAGTGCTCCACTGGGCGTAACACCCGGGATCTCACCACGATCGCTCGCCATTACGACCCGATCTGCGACGAGACACGGGGTTTCCCAGCCGAAGACCATGTTCCCGCAAGCACCGCCTCCGATGTTCGGTGAGGGGTCTGGCTCGCCCCCCGTACCACTACCACCAGGATCGTCGCCGGCCTCGCCACCATTGCGGCAACCGGAGGAGAGGATGAGTACGGCCCCCAAAGGCCAGAACAACGCTCGAGATCGTGACATCGGGAGGAACAAAAGCACCTACTTCGCCGGACCCCAATGGTCCGTCGGCGGTGGTGTTTGCGGATTCGTTCATGCTCCATGATCCTCAAGGTGTCGAGTTGGATTTTCGCTGAAGACCGCAATGGGACGGCGGCCGCTCGTCCGGTACCCGATTCCGCGCGCGCCAGACCTGCATAGGCACGAAGGGGACATCGGTGAACACGAGTTTACTTCTATCGAGGAGGGGCGGTCTCTGGCACTATGGCCTGGCCGAATTGCGGCCCGACCACGATGTCCCGTCGTTACTCGAGTTCGCCACCGTAGACGCAACCGGAGGTGCAAGTCTCGAAGATCTCGACCCGCGACAACCCCGGGAGTTTGGGACGAAGATTCCGCCAGATCCACCGCGCGAGGTTCTCGCTGGTCGGGTTCTCCAGCCCAGGAACCTCGTTGAGGTAGTGATGATCGAGTTGGTCGTACAGTGGGTGGAACGCCTGCTTGATCTCCGAAAAATCGATCACCCAGCCGGTGATCTCGTCCACGGGCCCCGAAACATAGAGGCGAAGGCGAAAGCTATGGCCATGGAGGCGGCCGCACTTGTGGCCCGGTGGGACGTTCGGGAGACGATGTGCGGCCTCGAAGGTGAGCTCCTTGAAGATGAGCATGCTTGGCGGATGTATACCATCGCGGGTCGGGCCGCGGCCGGGCCGCGACCGTGCACGGCCCCTCCGTCACCCCCGGGGGTGCGCGTCGAAGAAGTCCAGCACGGCCTCGCCCCAGAACAGCTCGGTCGGCTCCACGCAGGCATACGACATGAGCTGCCCGGGCTGGTCGCCGGGGTCGTCGCTCCCCGGAAAGCAGTGCCCGCCCAGCACCACGGTGTTGGCGGCCGAGTACTCGTGGGTGATGAATTCCATCACCGTCCCGTCGTCCCCCTCGTGGCGAGTCCAGCGATATCCATCGCCCTCGGCGACCACCTGCTCCGGCCCCAGGCCGTAGGCCGCGACCACGGCGTCGCGCCGCACCGGCGCGCACGGGTAGGGCACGAGCACGTCCTGGGTGCCGTGCATGAAGAGGATGTCGACGGGCTCGCTGGGCTGGTTGCCGGGACCGAAGTCGCAGTCGGCGATCACCCCGTCACCGCAGGCGGCCGCGGGCGCGACCGAGGCGAGCAGGTCGGCGTGCTCGCACACCACCCGCCAGCTCATGTAGCCGCCCTGGGAGAAGCCGGTGAGGTGCAGGCGATCGCGATCGACGTGGAACGCATCGGCCACGCGCAACATGAAGTCGACCACCGCATCGTCGTCGACCCCGGGGTTCCACGAGGAGGCGGGCGGCGCCGGGTTGGCGTTGGGCTGGATCACGATGTAGCCGCGCGCGGCCCCGAGCTGGCGCAGGTGGGTGTTGGCCTCCTGCATGGCGCCGCTCATGGTGAAGCCGTGCACGTCCACGATGAGCCCGCAGGGCTCGTCCAGGCACGACTCGGGGATGGTCACGTCGAAGTCGAAGGCGCCACAGGAATACACGTGCCCCCCGGCGGAGCCGTCGTCGATGCACTCGTCGAGCACCGGCGGAGGCAGCCCGCCTCCGCTCGAGTCGCTGCCGGCGGTGGTCGCCGTGGTCGAGCCGCCCTCGCTGGATCCATCGCCGGTCGGCTCGCTTCCGCCCTCGGTGGGCCCCGTGGCCGAGCCGGTCGATCCCGTGGTCCCGGAGCCGTCCCCCTCGTCCGCGGGCGGCGTGCTGCACCCGAGCGTCACGAGGAGGCAACCGTGGAGGCCGAGGATCCGCACGAACGGAGTCTAACAGCCAACCCTGCGCCGTGGCGGCCACGCTCGCGAGACGCCGGCACGGCGCCTCTCGGCCTGGTCAGGCCGGCCACGAGACGGGACAATGCGGACCGAGATCTCGACCATGGCCTCGTCCTTCCTTCGCTCCCGTTCCTCGATGGCCGCGCTCGGCGTGGCCACCGTCGTGACCACCCTCGGGCTCCTGGAGGGCTCGGCCGAGGCCGTCCCCGCCTACGTGCGCTCCACCGTGTCGGCCCCCTGGGGCTCGACCGCCAACGAGCAGGCGATGGACCTGGTGTTCGGCGCGGGCGGCTGGGACGACCTGCGCTACGAGACGGTCGATCCCATGCTGCTGCTGTCGCCGGTCTACACCTTCATCTACATGGAGGGCAGCGACACCAATGCGCTGGAGCTCCAGGCGTTCCTCGTGGCCAACCAGCCCGCGCTCGAGGCCTGGGTGAACGCAGGCGGCACCCTGTTCCTCAATGCAGCGCCCAACGAGGGCGGCGTGCAGGCGTGGGGCTTCGGCGGCATCACCCTCAACTACCCCGACTTCCCGCTGGACCCCGGCAACGCCGTCGACCCGGGGCACCCGATCTGGAACGGGCCCTTCCTGCCCACCGCGCTGATGTTCACCGGCGGCTCCTATGCCCACGCCTCGGTGAGCGGGCCGGGCCTGATCCCCCACATCATCGACACGGACGGGGGCAACCCCAACCTCGGCGAGCTCGACTGGGGCAGCGGCCGGATCATGTTCGGCGGGCTGACCACCTCCAACTTCTGGAGCCCCGCGCCCGAGTCGCTCAACCTGCGCGCCAACGTCATCGCCTACCTCGCGGCGGGCGACGGCGACGGCGACGGCTTCGACGACTTCGCGGACAACTGCCCCGCCGACTTCAACCCGGGGCAGGAAGACCTCGACATGGACGGCATCGGCGACGTCTGTGACGTGTGCCCCGACGATCCGGGCAACGATCCCGACGGCGATCTGGTGTGCACGGGGATGGACATCTGCCCCTTCGATCCCGATCCAATGCAGCTCGACGGCGACATGGACGGGGCGGGCGATGCCTGCGACGTGTGCCCGGCGGTGAGCGATCCGATGCAGCTCGACGGCGACGCCGACGGGGTGGGCGACGCCTGCGACAACTGCATCGCGACCATCAACCCGGGCCAGGGCGACGCCGACATCGACGGGGTGGGCGACGCCTGCGACAACTGCGTGTCCACCAGCAACCCGGGCCAGGTCGACGGCGACATGGACGGGGCGGGCGACGTGTGCGACGTGTGCCCGGCCGATCCGCTCGACGACGACGACGCGGACGGGGTCTGCTACGCGATGGACAACTGCCCGGTCGATGCCAACCCCACCCAGGACGACCTGGACATGGACGGCCGGGGCGACGTCTGCGACGAGTGCCCCGACGATCCGGGCAACGACGACGACGGCGATGACATCTGCGCCGCGATGGACAACTGCCCCATGACCTTCAACCCCACGCAGCTCGACCAGGACATGGACGGGGTGGGTGCGGTCTGCGACGTGTGCCCGCTCGATGCGGACGACGACCTGGACATGGACGGCCTGTGCTCCAACGTGGACAACTGCCGCCTGCTCGACAACCCCATGCAGGAGGACGCCGACGGCGACGGCGTGGGCGACCTGTGTGACGCCTGCCCGGGGGAGAACGACACCTTCGCCGACCCGGACGGGGATGGGGCGTGCACGCTGGAGGACAACTGCCCCGGCACGAGCAACCCGCGGCAGCTCGACGACGACAGGGACGGTGCCGGCAACGAGTGCGATCCCTGCCCCGCCGATCCCGACGACGACGCGGACGGCGACGGGGTGTGCGGCGACGTGGACAACTGCCCCGACGATGCCAACGCCAGCCAGGCCGACGAGGACGGCGACGGCATCGGGGACGCCTGCGACATGGACGGGGGCAGCACCAGCGGCGGTGACGAGAGCACCGGGGGCCTGGACGACTCCACCGGCGACGAGTCGGGGAACGGCGACGACACGACGGGGAGCGATCCCACCCTGCCCAACGACGAGGCCGAGGGCTCCGGCGGCGACACGGACAACGGCGACACCGACGGCTCGGGGCAGACCCCGACCGGCGATGGCTGTAGCTGCCGCTCCGAGCCGAGCGGCGGGGCGCCGTGGTGGCTGCTGCTGCTGGCCGGTCCGGTGCGCCGCCGTCGGCGGGCCGCGTAGCTCCGCGCGCCGCGGGCCCCGTGCGGGCCTGCGGCGCCTCGACGGCCGAAGCGGCATGATTCCGAGCACTTGACCGACACCGCGGGGGACGGGCTACCGTGCACCGCACGACACGAGGACGAGCCCGATCATGAGCACCATCGTCGACGTTCACGCGCGAGAGATCCTGGACTCCCGGGGCAACCCGACCCTGGAGGTCGAGGTGGTCACCGAGCTTGGCAACGTGGGGAGGGCCGCGGTGCCCTCCGGAGCGAGCACGGGCGAGTTCGAGGCCCACGAGCTCCGCGATGGAGACAAGGGCCGCTACCTGGGCAAGGGGGTCCAGACCGCGGTGGCCAACGTCAACGACCGCCTGGCCGCGGTGGTGGCGGGCCTGGATGCGATCGATCAGACGACCCTCGATCGCGCGATGCTGGAGGAGGACGGCACCCCCAACAAGCGAGAGCTGGGAGCCAACGCGCTGCTGGGCGTGTCGCTGGCCGCGGCCCGGGCCGCCGCGGAGGACGTGGGCCTGCCGCTGTTCCGCTACCTGGGCGGCACGCTGGCCCGCACCCTGCCGGTGCCCCTGATGAACGTGATCAACGGGGGCGCCCACGCGGACAACAACCTCGACTTCCAGGAGTCGATGATCGTCCCGCACGGCTTCGACAGCTTCCCCGATGCGCTGCGGGCCGGCGTGGAGACCTTCCACACCCTCAAGCGCCTGCTCAAGGAGCAGGGCAAGACCACGGCGGTGGGCGACGAGGGCGGCTTCGCGCCGGACCTGGGCAGCAACGCCGAAGGGCTCGAGCTGCTCACGCGGGCGATCGAGGCGGCGGGCTACCGGCCCGGCGAGCAGATCAGCGTGGCCCTCGACGTGGCCGCGTCGGAGTTCTACGACGCCAAGCGCAAGGTCTACACGCTCTCGGGCGAGGGCGGGCGCGAGCTCGACTCGGCCGGCCTGGCCGACCTCTACGCCGAGCTGTGCGGCAAGTACCCGCTGGTCTCGATCGAGGACGGCATGGACGAGGAGGACTGGGACGGCTGGAAGCTGCTCACCGACAAGATCGGGGACCGCGTGCAGCTGGTGGGTGACGACCTGTTCGTCACCAACCCCCAGCGCCTGGCCCGGGGCATCGAGATGGGGGTGGCCAACGCGCTGCTGGTGAAGGTCAACCAGATCGGTACGCTGACGGAGACCCAGGTGGCCATGCGCACCGCCCACCGGGCGCGCTACCGCTGCGTGGTCTCGCACCGGAGCGGCGAGACGGGCGACGACTTCATCGCCGACCTTGCGGTGGCCCACGAAGCGGGCCAGATCAAGACGGGGAGCGCCTCGCGATCGGACCGCATCGAGAAGTACAACCAACTGCTCCGGATCCACGAGCTGCTCGGACGGGACGCATGCTTCGGGGGACGGGAGCTGTTCGGATCTCGCTGACGCGAGGCCGTCCGGGGCGCCGGCGCGAGACCGGGCGCCTCGGGGCCGCGGCAGTGCTGCTGGCCCTGGGCCTGGCCCCAGGTGCCGCGGCGCTGGCGCGCGCGTCGGTGGTGCGCACGCTCGGGCCCAGCCCCTCGACGGCCGAGCCCGAGCCGGTCGAGGGCGAGGACCACGAGCCCACGCCGACCGAGGTCGAGCCGAGCCCGGAGCCCACCACCACGCTCGCCGAGTCCGAGGTGGACGGCCCCACCCTCCAGGACGGCGTGCTGCCGTGCGGCCTGCGGGTGATCATCGCGCAGGACGAGAGCCTGCCGGTGGCCGCGGTGGTGCTCGCGATCGACACGGGCACCGAGGACGATCCCGCGACCCAGCCGGGGCTGGTGCACGCCCTCGCCTACCACCTG
Organism: Myxococcales bacterium; assembly: GCA_020633315.1. Taxonomy (GTDB): domain Bacteria; phylum Myxococcota_A; class Polyangia; order Nannocystales; family Nannocystaceae; genus Paraliomyxa. Next base: position 284,778 of record JACKDV010000008.1, on the reverse strand, counting down.
ATGCAGGGCAACCGCGAGCTGGTGCCGGGCGGGGCGGTGGCGCTGGTGCACGATCGCGGCGGGCTGGCCTCGCTGGCGGTGGGTCCGGCCCAGGTGCGCTACGAGAGCCTGGTGCCGATCTCGGCGCTGGGCGATGCGCTGTGGGTGGAGTCGCAGCGCCTGCGGGCCCCCACCGTGAGCGAGGAGCTGTGGTCGAGCACGCTGCGCTGGGCTCGACGCGACAAGTCCCAGACCTGGAGGGTGCCGCACGAGGCGATGGCCTCGGCCCACGGCGCGCCCGGGCTGGCCCACGACGGCCGCCGGGTGGGATCGGAGCTGCACCAGATGGTGCCCCGTGCGATCGGACAGGCGCTGGCCGAGCGCTTTCGCTACGACCTGGCCACGCTGGTGGTGGTCTCGCCCCATCGCCCTCCCGAGCTGCGCCGCGAGATCGAGGCCCTGTTCGCCGATCTGCCCGACAAGCCCCGGGCGTCGCGAGACCGCAGCCCACGGTGGCGCACGGGCAGCGTGCCCCAGGCGGTGCCGATCGCAGGCGAGAAGGGCCAGCGCTTCGTGTGGCCGGTGGCGCCCGATCCGGCGAGCGTGGGCTGGGCGACGGTGTGGTGCAAGGCGATCAACCGCCAGCGACGGCTGCCGGCGGAGCCGGCCCGAGCGCGGCTGCGCTGCCACGTGGACCTCGATCCTCGCCGCTCCACGATGGTGCTCGTGGCCACGGGCGCCGATGATCCCACGGCGCTGGTCCGCACCCGCATCGAGCGGATCGAGCAGGGCGAGGACGATGCGCTGATGGAGCGTCAGCGCGAGGTGGTGCATGGCGAGTGGATCCAGTCGCTGCGCATGCCCCTGCCGCTGGCCCAGCGCCTGGCCGCGGCCGCCCCTCGGCCGAGCCCGGAGCCCGGCTGGCGTCGCCGCCCGCTGCGATGGCTGACGGGCGAGGCCGCCCTCGACCAGCCGTGGACGCCCGGCACGGAGCAGGCCGAGCACCTCGAGCTGGGCGCCGCGATCCACCTGGTGACGCCCGAGCCCGCGACCCACTCCACGACCTCGCCGGAGGCCGAGCCATGAGCTCCATCCTCACGCGCCGTCGCCTGCTGGTGACCGGGCTGGGCGCGATGGGCCCGCTGCTGGTCGGCTGCAAGCGCACGGCGGCGCCCAAGGTGGAGGAGGTCTGGGACGAGGCGCCCGCGGTGGGACAGGCCGAGGCGCTGGGCAGCCTCGCGCCGCCTTGGGGGGCGCCGACGCGGGCGGTGCTCGACAGCGGGCTCATCACCTTCTGGCTGCACGAGCCCGGCACCCCGGTCACGCACCTGCGTGTGCTGCTGCCGGTGGGAGACGAGGAGGCGCTGCTCTCGGCCTCGGTGGTCGCGGTGCTCCAGTCGCACCTGGTGGCCACGCTCACCGGGCGCGGGCGCAACCGGGCGATCTCGGTCGACGCTCGCTTCGGCCCGGACCGGCTCGAGATGGCGCTGCACGGCCCCGACGACCAGACCGCGGCGGCGCTGTCGGTGCTCGCGGCGGTGCTCGGGGCCCGAGCTCCCGCGGCGGGGCTGGAGGCGGCCCGCACCGACGTGATGGCCCGCCTCGATGCCACGGTGAGCCCGGACGAGCGCGCCACCGCGGCGCTGGTGGGGGCGCTGCTCGGGCGCGACGAGTCGGAGCAGCGCGCCGATCGGGCGGAGCTCGAGGCGCTCTCGCGCGACGCCCTGCTCGAGGGCTGGGAGGCGCTGGTCGATCCGCGCCGCGCGGTGCTGGTGGTGCACTCGGGCGACGACGCCACCCCTCACCGTCCCGCGCTGCGGCAGCTCGCCGAGCGCTGGCGCGGTCGAGGTCGTCGTCCCGTGCCGCCCTCGGCCATCGAGCGGCTGCGGGCCACCCCGGCGCCCCCCGTGCTGCCCGGCCGTCTGCTCGCCGAGCCCGCGACCCCCCTGCGGATCCTGTCGGGACCAGGGTCCGGACCCAGCGGCGATGCGGTGCTGATGCTCGGCCGCGTGCTCCCCACGCCGAGCGCCGGGGATCGGAGCCTCGCTCGCCTCGCGCAGCGCGTGCTGCAAGAGGAGCTCGACGCTCGCCTGGTGATCCGTGGCGACTACGGGATCTTCGTGCTGCGCGTGCCGCTGTCCAGCCACGAGCCCGAGCGCAGCGCGAGCGAGGCCATCGATGCCCTCGTGGAGCTGGCCCAGGATCGCCAGCCGCAGCAGCGGCTGTTCCAGGCGGCACAGCTGTGGCTGGGGGCCCGGGTGGTGCAGGCCAGCCTCGGCGGCGAGGACTGGACCCTGCTGTGGAGCGACGCCACCGATCTCGCCTCCACCGACGAGGAGATCGCCGCCGCGCTCGCGCGGGATGCGACGACCATGCTCGAGCCCGAGCCCGAGGCATTCCAGGCCTGGCTGCGCCGCTGGCTCGACCCGCGTGGCGGCGAGCCCGGCTGGCAGTGGCTGGTGGCGGGGGCCCCCGAGCGGATCACTCGTCGGCTCGCCCGGATCGCGCCGCTCGAGGACGCGGGCTGACCCGAGCGCGGCAAGGTGTTACACCGGCGCCGCATGTCACGCTTCGGCCGGTTCTCGCGCGCTGCCTGGTCCCTCTCCCTGTCGTCCGTGCTCCTGCTGGGCCTGGGCGCGACCGCGGCGGGCTGCATCGGCAAGCGACGCCCCCACGACGACGGCTCGCGCCGCACCGAGGTGATCCAGGCACGCCTGCTGCAGCCCGGCGACGTGGACGGCTCGCTCGACGCGATGATCGAGGGCGACCGCATGCTCGCCGTCTACGACGAGGGCGACCCGGCCCGGGGCGCCGCGCTGCCGCTGGTGACCATCGTCGAGTACAGCGACTTCCAGTGCCCCTACTGCGCCACGCTGGCCGGCTCGATGGATGACCTGGTGCACGAGTACGGGCGCGACCTCAAGCTGGTGTTCAAGCAGTTCCCGCTGCCGTTCCACCCCCAGGCCGAGCCCGCCGCTCGGGCGGCCCTCGCCGCCCATGCCCAGGGCAAGTTCTGGGAGATGCACGACCGCGTCTTCGGGAACCAGAAGGCGCTGTCCGACAGCCAGCTCGAGCGCCACGCGGTGGCGCTCGGCCTCGACCTGGCGCGCTGGCGCAAGGACTTCCAGGGTCCGGCCCTCGCCGACGAGGTGAAGGCCGAGCACGCCGCGGGCGCGGCCCTGGGGATCTCCGGCACGCCTACGTTCTTCATCAACGGCAAGCGCTACAGCGGCGCGATGTCGATCGATCAGCTCCGCGGCATCGTCGACGGCGAGCTGCTGGCCGCCCAGGCGCTGCTGAAGGCCGGGGCCAAGCGCGAGGAGCTCTACGCTCGCTTCCTGCACCCGGCCGCGCTCGCGGCAGGCGACGCCGCGGCGGCGGCCGAGCCCGCGGCCGGAAAGCCGGCGGTGGTCCCCGCGGCGGCCGAGCCCAAGCCCGTGCCCGCCCCGGTCCCCGCCCCCGCGCCGGTGCCCGCGGCGGAGCGCTATGCGATCCCCACGGGCGAGGGCCGGCCCCAGCGCGGCCCCGCCGAGGCGGCGGTGACCATCGTGGAGTTCGGGACCTTCGGCTGCGACGCCTGTGCCAGCGTGCAGCGCACGCTCGCACAGCTGCTGGAGCGTCATCCCCAGGATCTCCGCCTGGTGTTCCGCTCCATGGCCCGCAGCGGCAAGGACCGCCGCGCCGCCCACATCGCGCTGGCCGCCCACAAGCAGGGGAAGTTCTGGCCGGTCCACGATGCGCTGCTCGACCGCGAGGGGGACTTCACGGCCGAGGAGGCAGCGACCTTCGCCGAGAGCCTGGGCCTCGACGTGGAGGCCTTCAACGCCGACCTGCGGGCGCGGGCCGACGACGGAGCCAACCGCATGGTGCAGGAGGATCTCGCGCTGCTCGACGCGCTCGAGCGCCGCGCTCCCGAGCCGCTGCTCTTCGTCAACGGCCGACCGGTGGAGGGCACGCCCACCCTCGAGCAGCTCGAGGCGCTGGTGGCCCAGGAGATCGAGGCCGCCAAGGCGTTCGTCGAGGCCAACCCGGCCGTGGATCGGGCTGGCCTCTACGACGCCATGCGACGGGGCTGGAGCTCCTTCGACCAGCTCGAGGCCGCCACCGCCGAGGCCCCCGCCCGCTGAGCCGGGGCTCGCTCAGGCAGGCGGCGGCTCGTCGTCGTGGACCTCCACCTGCACCTCGCGGCGGCCGTCGGGGTGATCGGTGATCGTGACCTCGATCTCCCCCTCCACGCCCTTGGCCCGCAGGTCGTCGATGATCTGCTGGCGGAGCTCATCGGGATCCTGGGGCTCGGTCTCGCCGGGCGGGGGGCCCACCTCGATCTCGGACGCCTCGAGGGCCTCGACCACCACCGAGCCCGCGGGGAGGAACGGGAAGACAGCATAGAGCTCGGCCTCGAGCTCCTCGTCGGTCGGCATGTCCTGGCCCCACAGCTCCACCACGAGCTCGGCCTCGCCCGTCTCCGACGAGGCATGGACCATCGCCTTGGCCCCGGCGACATCGGCCTGCCCCTCGAGGTGCTCGACCACGGCATGGATCTGATCGGCGCCGGCGTGCTCAGCGGGCATCAGCACCTCGATGCGACGGCCGTCGGGGGGGACCTCGCCATCGCGGCTGGCGGTAGGCTCGGGGAGCGGATCGTCGTGGTGGGTCGCGCAGGCCAGGGGGACCATCAGCAGGGGAAGCGCGGCGAACAGCGGGAGGAGGCGGGTGCTCATGATGCCTCGTGCTACGGACGCGGCCAGAATCGGTGACACGCCGGGGCAGGATCGATCACGGCGGGCCCTGCATGCGCGCGACGAGGCCGTTGGCGTGCACCCGCTCGAGGCCGAGGCCCAGGAGCGCGCCGAGGCCGAGCCACGCGCCAGGGGGCGCCCTCGCGTCGATCCGTGTCAAGCTTGCCCCGCATGGGCGAGCGCGTCGAGTACGAGGACGTCGATGCGGGGTACCTCGAGCAACGCAGCCTGCAGCGCACCGCCGGTCCGGTGCTGCTGTGGGGCCTCGGCGTCGGCTACGTGATCTCGGGCGACTACTTCGGGTGGAGCTACGGGCTCAACGCCGGCGGCTTCGGGGGCCTGCTCATCGCCACCGCGATCATGGCCACCCTGTACGTGACCATGATCTTCTCCATCGCCGAGCTCGCCACCGCGATGCCGGTGGCCGGAGGGCCCTATGCCTTCGCTCGCCGGGCGCTCGGCCCCTGGGGCGGCTACCTCACGGGGCTCGCGGTGACCATCGAGTACGTGGTGGCACCCGCCGTCATCGCCACCGGCATCGGCGGCTACGTGGCGGGGATGTTCCCCGCCGCTCCGGGCTGGGTGGAGGTGTGGGTGCCCGTGATCGCCTACGCGATCTTCGTGGGCGTGAGCCTGATGGGCTCCAAGGTCTCGCTGCGGCTCCTGCTGGGCATCACCGCGATCTCCGTGGTGGTGCTGGTGGTGTGGGCGGCGGCGATGCTGCCCCACCTACAGTGGTCGCGGCTGCTCGACATCCCGGCCGAGCCCGGCGGCTCGAGCTTCCTGCCCAAGGGAGGCCTGGGCGTGCTCGCGGCGCTGCCTGCCGCGGGCTGGTTCTACCTGGCGATCGAGGGCGTGCCGCTGGCCGCCGAGGAGACCCGCGATCCGGCCCGCGACCTGCCGCGCGGCATGATCGCGGCGATGCTCTCGCTGGTCGCGTTCTCGGTGCTCGCCCTGTTGCTGGGCCCCGCCGCCGCGGGCTCGCGCGCGCTGGCCCAGAGCGCCAACCCGCTGCCCGCCGCGGTCGAGGCGGTCTCGGGCCGGGGCGCGATCTACTGGATGACCACGGTGGTAGGCCTGGCCGGGCTCGTGGCCAGCTTCTTCGGCATCATCTTCGCCTACTCGCGCCAGATCTTCGCGCTGTCGCGGGCCGGCTACTTTCCGCGCTGGCTGTCCCGCACCAACCGCAACCGCGCCCCCCACTGGGCGCTCGTCGTCCCGGCCGTGGTGGGCTACGGCACGATTCGCCTCGTCGATGCCCTCAACGACGGCGCGGTGGCCACGGGCGACTTGCTCATGCAGGTCGCCGTGTTCGCAGCGCTCATCTCCTACGTGGCCATGATGACGAGCCACCTGGTGCTGCGCCGCCGCCACCCCGAGATGGTCCGGCCCTACCGCACGCCCGGCCATCCCTTCACCCCGATCGTGGCGCTGGTGCTGTCGCTGCTCGCGATGAGCTCGTCGCTCTTCTACAGCGACGGCGCGCTGGCGGTGGTGCTGGGCACGGCGGTGATGATGGGCGTGGGGCTGCTGTACTTCGGGCTGTACAGTCGCCACCGCCTGGTGGCCGAGGCCCCCGAGGAGGAGGCCTCGCTGGTGCGCGCAGCCGAGGCCGAGCTCGATCGCGAGGGCTAGGAGCCGATGGACGAGCCCACGGTTGCGGACGCCGAGCGAGACCCGGCACCCCCCATGACGCCGGCGAGGCCGAGCGAGCCTCGACCACGCCACCATGGGCCGTGGCTGATCGGCCTGGGCGTCGCCGCCGTGGGCCTGGGGATCCTGGCCACGCGGATCCAGGGTGTCGGTCCCGAGGCCGAGCTCCCGCCGCCGGACGTCCCGGCCTCGATGCCGCCGACCCGGGATGATCGCCGAGTCCAGGCCGCCGTCGCGGTGATGCACGGCGATCCGGCCGCGGCGGCGGTGCTGCTGCGCGAGGTGGAGGCGCCCGCCGACGAGCCCGGCTGGGCCGAGGCGGCGCTCCAGGTGCTCCAGGTGCTCCAGCCACGATGCGCCACGATGCCGTGCGATGCCGACGAGCCGGCGACCCAGGTGCGCCTGCCAATGCCCGGCCCGGTGCGCGCGCTGGCCTCGAGCCGCCACGGCCTCGCCGTGGTGGGCACCCGCCAAGGGCTGGCCCGCGTGGACGCAGAGGGAGCGGAGCCCATCACCACCGAGGAGGTCGACACCCTCGGCTACCAGGCCGTCGCCATCACCCCCGACGGGCGCTGGGCCGCCGCCAGCGATCCCCAGGGCAACCTGCGGCTGTGGTCGACCGCCGGCGCCCAGACCTGGGTGGCCGCCTCGGGGCTCGAGCAGGTGTGGGCGATCGCGCTGTCCCCCGCCGGCGATCGCCTCGCGGTGGGCGACGCCACGGGCGAGCTGGTGATCTGGGCCCGGGAGGCCAGCCTCCTCGTCATCCGGGCGAGGCTGCGGGTCGACGGCGGCATGGTCCGCGCGCTCGCCTGGCTCGCCGACGGCACGCTGCTGATCGGCGATCCCCAGGGCCGCCTGCGACGCTGGAGCGCCACCGTGCCCGAGCTCGAGGCAAGCGACTCCGGCCTGGGTGCGATCGCGGAGATCGTGGTCTCCCCGGCGCCCGATCGCTTCGCCACCCTGCACACCAACGGCAAGGTGGGGCTGTGGAGCCGCGACCCCACCGGTCGACCCACCCGCGAGCACCGGCTGCAGTGCAACGACGACCTGCTCGTGGCGATCGCCTTCACCGACGACGGCCGCCTGCTCGGCGTCTCCCGGCACGGCGGCGTGTTCGACTGGCAGGGGGAGCACCGCGCCTTCTGCCGCTCGCGGGCCGGCCTGGGCGTGGACCAAGCTGTGGTCCGAGCCGTGCTGACCGACGATGGGCACACCGCCATCACGGCCGAGCTCGACGACCTGGCGGTGCGCCGCTGGAGCGTGGATGCCTACCCGAGCGATCCCCAGCGGCTCCGCGAGCGGCTGTGGGGAGCGACCCACGATTGCCTCTCGCTGGAGCGACGCATGGAGCTGCTGGGCGACGACGAGCCGAGCGCCCGGGCCGATCTCGAGCGCTGCCAGCAGGCGCGCCCGGACACGCCCACGCTCAGACCTTGAGGCCGCGCTTGCGAAGATCGACGAGCACGGCCTCGATGCCGCGCTTGTCGATGATGCGCATGCCCTTGGCCGACAGCCGCAGCTTCACCCAGCGGTTCTCGCTGGGAACCCAGTAGCGCTTGCTGTGCAGGTTGGGCATCAGGCGCCGCTTGGTACGGATGTGCGAGTGCGAGACGTTCATCCCCGTGAGGGGGCGCGTTCCGGTAACCATGCAGACCTGAGCCATGACCTTCGCTCCTGAGGGGTGCGGACCATGGCGCGGCGCGGGAGGAGTGTCAAGGGCGCGACGATTGCGCATCCGCGGTCCGCTCCTGGACGCCAAGGGCCCCTTGGCTTCGTGAGATCGTCCGCGATCGTCATCGCGTGGACCCCGCTAGAGCATGCCCGCCCCCCACCAGCTCCGGCCCCGTGGTGGCCGAGTGTCCACGACGAGCGCGAGCGACGGACCGAGGATCGCGTGCACGCGGTCACGGTGCAGGAGCGCCGAGACGTGATCCGCCACGGCGTCCTCGCGAGCCCGAGCTCGCCGAGGCACATCGGCACCCGCACTCGCGATCACCCGGCCTGCGCTCGCCCCTCGACTCCTGGTCGTGACCGAGCCCTTGGATCGCGTGATGAGGGGAGCCGCCCAACCGAGCTCGCGACCGTCTCGATCCATCGACGTACGACAACGGCGCGGTGGTTTCCGAGCGTGAGCCAGGCCGTCAGCTCGACCACGCTCGGGAGCGTGCCCTCCATGCCGAAGGGTCACCGCGGCTCGAGGCCGCAGAGCCGGTCGAGCTCGCTCGCCGCCGCGGCGACGACGTTGGAAATTCGCGGCGTGAGGGTGGCCCGAGGCTTTGACAGCCGCGTGCGGCCTCGGGAAAGATGGGTCCGCCCCCAAACCCGAGGTCGAGCCCCCATGCTCTACGACGATCCCGTTGCTCAGGTCGCCGGCCTGACGATCTTCCGCGACTTCTCCAACCCCAACACCTTCTACTACCTGCCGCCCGAGGCCCCTCGCGTGGCTCGGCTGGCCGAGGGCGGTGAGTCGGGGGACTACGCCCTGCGCCTGGTGCTGTACCGCCCCGATCCCAACGCCGCGCCCCCCCAGGGCATGGAGGACGGCGGCGGCTTCCTCAACCTCGACGTCGACCTCCACATCACCGACGCCCAGCGCCAGCAGGCCGAGCGCGAGCTCGCGGCCAAGTTCGGCGACGACGTCAACCTCGTCCCCGTCCCCTTCACCGAGGGCTCCGTCGAGCTCGTCTTGCTCGGCGTCGCGCGGGGCGACGAGGGCCAGCCCTTCGTCCGCAAGGTGGCCGGCTCCGCCGTCCCCTCGCTGTACGGCACCCAGCGCGCCGCCTTCAGCGTGATCCTCGACCGCCACGGCGCCGCGCTCATGCGCCAGGTGATCGCCGAGGGCGGCCTCACCATGGCCCTGGCCATCTACCACCTCAAGTACGCCGCCATCGGGCCCGCCTACAACCTCAAGATCACCGTCGACTACGCCCGCGTGCAGGAGACGATGGACCTGCGCCTCAACGCCGGCATCAGCGTGGGCAACCGCAACACCAAGTTCGTGGGCAAGGTGGGCTTCCACATGCTCATGGAGGAGCTCAAGGAGAACCGCGCCATCAAGGTCGAGGAGGTCGACCCCGTGCCCGGCGAGAACGGGCGCACGCCGGTCAACCAGGAGCGGATCAACGAGATCATCGGCAACCTGATGGGCTCCACCTGGTTCCGCCCCTCGCTGGCCCAGGTCTCGCAGCTCACCCAGGTGCAGCCCGGCACCACCACCTCCACCACCGCCGCCCCCACGGCCGGGACCACGGCGCGCCCGGGCACCACTACCGCGGCCCCCACGACCACCGCCGCGCCCACGACCACCGCGACCCCCACCACCACCACCACCGCCGCTCCGACGACGCAGCGTCAGCTGGCCACCTGGACCCCCGATGCCGAGGCCGCGGACGACCTCAAGAGCCGCGTGCACTTCACCGCCTCGACCAGCGGCACGAGCGAGGCGCTGGTGCTCGACCGCAGCCCCCAGAGCGTGACCGCGGGAGGCCAGCCGGTCGCCCTCCAGGGCAATCGCGCCGTCATCGACGTGCCGGCCGGGCGCCGGGTGGACGTGCAGATCACCTGGCCCGCCGAGCCGCCAGCCGAGCAGGAGACCCGCTTCCACCTGTTCTTCGGGTTCGACAAGCCCGAGCCCGGCGAGGAGAACACCTACATCAACGGCACCGCCCCGGGCCGCAACGACGTGCGCTTCAACACCAAGTCCCAGGCCGAGGGGGGCAGCACCCAGGGCCCCAACGCCCTGCGGGCCTGGCTGGCCACCCTCAGCCGCATGGCGGTCACCATCGACGGGCACGCCAGCTACGACCCCGCTCCCAGCGATCCCGCGTTCGACGAGACCGAGCTGTCCCGCCGTCGCATCCGCGTGGCCGAGGGCATCATCACCCGCGCCCGCACCTCGGCGCGCAACTACACCTTCAGCTCCAACGCCCACGGCGAGGTCGGAGCCCGGGACGACACCAGCGACAACCCGCCCTCTCCGCCCAACATCCCGCTGCTCACCGGAGACACCGAGGGCAACCAGCCCGACGACAGGGACCGGCCGCGCAGCAAGCCCGCCCACCGGGTCGCGATCATCAAGGGCCACACCCGACCCGCCGCCGGCAGCCCCCGCACGCTGCACGGCGTGCTCGAGCGTGGTCCCGACCAGGTGGTGACCACCACCGCCACCCCGGGCACCACCACCGCCACCCCGGGCACCACCACCGCCACCCCGGGCACCACCACCGCGCGCCCCGGCGGCGACGACCCCACCAAGGTCGAGGCCAGCTTCGAGATCAACCTCGAGATGATCCATCGCGAGGAGAAGATCACCGCCACCTACGACCTCAGCTCCCGCAAGGCCCTCGTCCGCGAGGTACACCCCCAGGGCCAGCTCGCCTTCGACGTCGACGACCCCGCCCGCTACGTCATCGAGGCCGACGGCGCCATCGACTTCTTCCAGTGGCTCGAGCTCGAGGGCTCCACCACCGCCAGCTGGGACGGCGACGGCATCGACTCGATCCAGGTCGAGATCCGCTACTGCCCACGCGGCGACGGTGACTTCATCCGCCGCGGCGAGCTGCTGCTCAGCCGCGACCAGCCCAAGGCCAAGTGGAAGGTCGGCGTCCTGCACGACAGCGACGACGACGCCCGCCCGGTGGTCTACTGGTACGAGTACCGGGTCACCGTGCACTACCGCCAGGAGATGGCGCTGGGCGATCAGAGCGGCGCCATCACCAGCGTGGGCGCCGAGGGGGCCGACGCCCAGGGCTGGATCCGCAGCTACGCCCGCAACCTGGTCATCCACCCCCGCGACGTCACCCCGGCCATCACCGTCAACGTGATGAGCGGCGTGATGAAGTACGACATCATCGAGCGGGCGCAGCTGGTGCTGAGCTACGGGCCCTACCGCCAGAACCTGTTCCTCTCGCCCGAGCAGCCGCAGCACCGCCTGGTGATCCGCCCCGAGCCCGGCCTCGCCGACGAGCCGCTGCGCACCAGCGGCACGCTCTACTACCAGGACGGAGCGCGGGTCACCCTGCCCGAGCAGCAGTGGACCACCCAGGAGCTCGTGGTGATCAACGAGCCCCGCGCCAATCGGCTGCGGGTGCGGGTGATCCTGGCCGACCCCGGCCACGAGTACGCGCGGGTGAGCGTGCGGCTGCGCTACGAGCACGGCGATCGCCTGGTCGAGCAGGACTTCGAGCTCACCCAGCACGCGCAGATGGAGGAGTGGGCGGTGCGGCTCGAGGATCCCGAGGCCCGCAGCTGGCAGTACCAGGCCACCCTCATCCAGACCACCGGCGGCATCGAGACCACCGGCTGGATCGACGGCCACGACGAGCTGCTGGTGCTGGGCTTCGACGCCGTGGACGTGATCCCGGTGCAGGTGAGCTGGCTGGTGCCGCCGCCGGCCGGCGGCCTGGTCGCGGTGAAGATCGACCTGGCCTACGACGACGATCGGCTCAACGTGCACTGGCAGCACTCGGAGCTCATCCGCCAGGGCCACTCGGGCAGCTTCACCTGGCCGATCGCCATCCGCGACCGGCGGGTCCGCAGCTACCGCTACCGGGTGACCGAGTTCCGCGCCGCCGTCCCCAGCGAGGGCGAGTGGAAGACCTCCGACTCCACCATGCTGGTGCTGCTGCCCGGCATGTGACGCCGACCGGCCCGGGGTATGCTGCCCTCATGAGCGAGGACCGATCCGGGAGGTGCATGTGCGGAGCCGTCCGCTTCACCGCGGTGGGGATGCGGACGGAGATTACCGCGTGCCACTGCGACATGTGTCGGCGGTGGTCGAGCGGCCCGTTCTTCGCGGTGGGCTGCGAGCGGCTGGAGCTCGAGGACGAGGACGTGCTCGGCGTGATCAGCTCGTCGAGTTGGGCCGAGCGCGGCTTCTGTCGGAGCTGCGGCTCGAGCCTGTTCTATCGCATCACCGCGCCGGGCAAGCTCCAGGGGGCGACCACCGTGTCCCTCGGCACGCTCGACGACCAGGGGGGCCTCACCCTGGTCAAGGAGTGGTTCATCGACAAGCGCCCCGAGGCCTACGCGCTCGCGGGCGAGCACGAGTGCGTGACCGAGGCCCAGGTCTTCGCCATGTATGGCGGCGACTCGGGCGAGCTCGCCCCCTGAGCCATGCCGGCCCGGGGGCGTGCCCTCGGGCTCCGGCTCACCCAGGAGGATCGTCGTCGGACCGGCGAGGCCTGGCCGCCAGCAGCCGCAGCGACGACAGCAGGTCGCCCCACCACAGCCCCATGGTGCGCAGGAACGAAGCCACCGGCTGGCCGTGGCGCGCGGGGTGATCGGGCCGGATCCGGCTCCACCCGCGGTGGACGACCGTCACGTTGGTCTTGCCGCTGGGCGTGGGATCGAAGGTCCTCCTAGGCCCGGATCCGGGGGCGATCTGGGCTCCATGGGGCGGGCGGGGCCGACGGGCGCGGAGGCTAGGGCTCCGGCTCGTCGTCGTCGGGGGGCTTGCGGGCCAGGGCCAGCGAGGCCCGCAGCGCGTCCTCGAGGCTGGGGGCCGCGGGGTCGAGGTGGTCGACACGCCGGAACTGGAACTGGCCGTCGACCTTGCGGGAGAACACCCCGCCCTTGTTCTTCACCTGCATCAGCCACGCGTGCAGCTCGGGCGGCACCTCGAGGTACTGGTAGACCTTGCCGGTGCGAAACTCGATCTCGAGCACGCGCTCGCTAGGATCGTAGCCGATCGAGGCGAGGGCGGAGGACTCGACGGGCTCGCGCTCCATCAGCCCTCCGGGTCGATGTCGACCTCGTTGATGGTCTGCAGGTTGCCACCGGCGGGGTAGCCATACGACGCGAAGCTGTCGATGCCCCACACCATGATCCCGAAGGGCGCGTCGCTGGTGGCCAGGTGCTGGCTGGTCGCGCAGGCGGGCACGCTGGCCGTGCTGCCGCGGAACAGCTCGACGTGGGCCACCTCGTAGCGCCCCTCGGCCCCCACCGGCTGCCAGCCCGTGATCGCTCCCATGCAGGCCAGCTCCACGTCCTGGAAGCCGGCGTCGCCCTGGGCCCGCACCACCACCAGGGTGCTGGTGCCGTAGGTGGGGTCGACGAAGAAGGGGTAGTAGCGCAGGTACTGCTGCGGGGGCACGAGCACCACCCACTCGTCGTCGCCGAGGTTGCAGACGCCCCCGGGGTTGGTGCCGCAGCCGTAGCCGTTGAGCGAGCCCGACATGTACTGCGTGAGCGCGAAGGGGTGCATGTCGTCCTGCGAGCGCACCGTGAACGGGATGCGGGTCTGGAACTCGTAGACCTCGCCCTCCTGCAAGGTAGCGGGGGCCCCGGGCGGAGCGATGGGATCCCACATCAGGCTGGTGCCATCGACCACGCCCACGATGCGGTAGAGCACGCTCTCGTCCATGCCGCTGGTGAGGCGGGTGACCAGCCCGCCGCCCACGTACTCCGAGCCGAGCGCGTTGACGTCGGCGATCATCTGGTGGGCGCTGTCCTGCCCCGACAGCGGCCCGTCGGCGGTGGAGACGGCCAGGTAGGTGTTGCCGGTGAACATCCCGATGGGCTGGTCGGCGCTCACGATGCTCCCCACCAGATCGGAGCCGCTGTTCCACTGCAGGGTCTGGCCGCGGTTGATCGTGTAGTTGGTGACCACCGCGGGCGGCGGGTTGGCGATGGAGCCGGCCAGCATGGTCACGGTGGGCTGCACGCTCAGGGTGGTGCCGTCGACCGAGCCCACCACCGTCATCCACTTGGTGCCCGTGTTGGTGTGCGGCGAGACGGCGAGGTAGCCGGTGCCCCAGGCGGTGGAGGGATAGATGAGCGAGGCCGAGGGCAGGTAGCTCGAGGCCCCGCCGTAGGGGAGCATGTCGTAGACCTGGATCGGGGTGTCGGAGCTGAGCTGGAAGGCCACGCCGCTCGATGTGCCGTGGGTCGCCGTGTCGGCGAGCACGGCCGGGCCGATCGGGCACTGCAGCGAGGTGCCGTTGGCCACGCCGGGGCGGTGGGAGAGGAACACCACCGCCACCTGCCCCGCCGGCACCCCGCTCATGGGCAGGGGATCGTAGACGGTGGAGGTGGTGATCCCGCTGGGCACCCGCGAGACGGTGGGGACGTCGTAGACCATGCCGCCGCGCTCGAGCTGGAGGGTGGCGGGCTGGTCCCAGGTGTTGGCCACCAGGAGCGCATGGCAGGGCCCCGACTGCTGCGCGCCCGGGCTGCCGTTGGCGTAGAAGGGCGAGGTGGGCACGATGAACTCGCAGCCCATCGAGCCCTGCGCGCCCGTGGCCGCGTCGCAGGCGGGCACGCACATGCCGTCGAGGCAGCCCTGATCGGGGGGGCAGGTCTGCACCACCGCCCCGGTGTCGCCGTCGAGCACCCGCTTGAGATCGCTCGAGCACACGTAGCTGCCCTGGGGCATGTCGGGCATGCCGATGTCGAACACCGGGCCGTCGTCGAGGCCCATGGTGGTGTCGAGGGTGCCCCCGCCCGAGGCGCTGCCCCCCATGGTCCCGTCCCCGGTGGCGCTCCCGCTGCCGGTGCTCGTGGCCGAGCCCGCCGAGGGATCGATGCCGCTCCCCGAGGTCTCTCGCTCGGGCTCCTCGGTGCAGCCCAGCACCAGGCACGAGATCAATCCCCACCGCATCGTCGACCCGCTCGTCATGCCCGAACGATACCGCGGAAGCCGCACGACGGGGGCGGTGGTCGCCGGTTCCGGCCCTCTGCTAGCCTCGCCGAGGGATGGCCGGCAATGCCTTCGGCGAGCGCTTCCGGGTGACGACCTTCGGCGAGTCCCACGGCGGCGTGGTGGGCGTGGTGGTCGATGGCTGCCCCGCCGGGCACCCCTTCCCGCGCGAGCGGATCGCGGCCCAGCTCGCCCGCCGCCGCCCCGGCCAGGGGCGCCTGAGCTCGGCCCGCCGCGAGCCCGACGAGGTGGAGGTGGGCAGCGGGATCGATCCCGAGTCCGGCCTCACCCTCGGCACGCCCATCGTGATGTGGGTGCGCAACACCGACGCCAAGTCGCAGCACTACGACGAGCTGCGCGAGCTGTACCGGCCCTCGCACGCCGACTACACCTACGACGCTCGCTACGGCCTGCGCTTCGTGGCGGGCGGCGGCCGGGCCTCGGCCCGCGAGACGGTGGGGCGGGTGGCCGCGGGGGCGCTGGCCGAGGACCTGCTCGAGGCGAGCCACGGGATCGAGATCGTAGCGTGGGTGGATCGCGTGCACGAGGTGGCCGCCCCCGCGGTGGATCCCGAGGCGATCACCCGCGAGCAGGTGGACCGAAGCGAGGTGCGCTGCCCCGATCCCGAGGCCGCCGCGCGGATGACCGCGGCCATCGAGGCCGCCCGCGCCGACCGGGACACGGTGGGCGGGGTGCTGCGCTGCGTGGCCCGCGGGGTGCCCCCCGGCCTGGGCGAGCCCGTGTTCGACAAGCTCAGCGCCGCGCTGGCGGGAGCGATGATGAGCCTGCCCGCCAGCCGCGGCTTCGAGCTGGGCGAGGGCTTCGCCGCGGTGGGCATGCGGGGCTCCGAGCACAACGACGCGTTCGTCCCCGATCCCCAGCGCCAGGCCAGCACCGACGGGATCCGCACCCGCACCAACCGCAGCGGCGGGATCCAGGGCGGCCTGAGCAACGGGGAAACCGTCCGCTTCGCAGTGGCGTTCAAGCCGGTGGCGACGATCTTCAAGCCGCAGGACACCGTCGATCGCCAGGGCCGGGCCGCCACCTACACCGCCCGCGGGCGCCACGATCCCTGCGTGCTGCCGCGCGCCGTGCCGATGGTGGAGGCGATGACCGCCCTGGTGCTCTGCGATCACCTGCTGCGGCGGCTGGGAGCGCGCGCCGAGGAGCTCGGTCGATGACCCTCAAGCTGGCGGCGAGCAACCCCGATCCCGAGCCCTCGGCCGCCGGCCAGGGGCCTCGCATCCTCGCTCCGGGGGCGCCCCCCTCCCCCGGCCCGGTGCCCAACGAGCTGGCCCAGCACCTGAGCTTCGGCGAGGCGCTGGTGTGGTGGAATGCCAAGGATCGCATCGACGTGGGCCCGGTGGGGCTGGTGCTGCTGGCGGTGCTGGTGATCCTGGGCTTCGTGACCCTGTTCGCCCCCGAGTTCTGGTCGCAGCCGTGGTCGGAGCTGGCCAAGCCGATCGCCGCGCTGCTGTCCCCGGCCGCGCTGGTGCTGCTGCGCGAGCGGCTCGACCAGTGCTCGGTGCTGGTCACCGACGCCGCGATCGTGGGCGTGGATCGGGGCGGCCACGCGGTGCGCCTGGGCTTGCAGGGCATCGCCTCGGTGCGACGCGACCTGCTGCGCGGCGGGCTGGTGCTGGCGGGCCGCGACGGCCGGGTGCGGATCCCCCCCTCGCTGCTCGACGACGCCCGCCAGGCGATCGCCAGCCAGCAGCGCAACCGGGTCCGCGGATCCTCTACCATCGACGATCCCATGGGGTGGCTGCCATGAGCCCGCCGCGACGCGAGGACCTGGCCGCGGCGCGGCGCATCGTGGTCAAGCTGGGCACCGCCGTGGTCACCCACGACGGCCTCGAGCTGGCGCTGGGCCGCCTGCACGCGGTGGTGGAGGAGCTCGGCCGGCTGCACCGCAGCGGCCGCGAGCCCCTGCTGGTCTCGAGCGGCGCGGTGGGCATGGGCACCCGCGCGCTGGGCCTGCGCCAGCGCCCCACCTCGCTGGGCCTGCGCCAGGCCTGCGCGGCGGTGGGCCAGGGGCACCTGATGGCGCTGTACACCCAGGCCTTCGCGCAGCTCGGGCTGGTGGCGGCGCAGGTGCTGCTCACCCAGGAGGACCTCGCCGACCGCGACCGCGCGCTGTGCCTGCGCACCACCCTGCTGCGGCTGCTCGAGCTGCGGGCAGTGCCCGTGCTCAACGAGAACGATAGCGTGAGCGTGCGCGAGCTGGTGGAGCACCGCCGCACCAAGGAAGACGAGACCCCGGAGCCGGCCTTCGGCGACAACGACGGGCTCTCGGCCCGGGTGGCGGTGGCGCTCGACGCCGACCTGCTGGTGCTGATGACCAACGTCGACGGGCTGTTCACGGCCAACCCCGCGATCGATCCGGCGGCCACGCGGATCCCCGAGCGGGTGGGCGTGGACGAGGAGCTCGACGCCCTGGCCAGCGGCCGCAGCCGCGGCGGCACGGGGGGCATGGCCTCCAAGCTCGAGGCGGCACGCCTGGCCACGGAGGCGGGCTGCACGGTGCTCATCGTGGACGGCACCCGACCCGAGGCGCTCACCCGCGCGCTGGCCGGGGAGGATCTGGGCACCGTGCTGTGGTCTCCCGCGCCGCGCCGGGCCCGACGCCAGCAGATCGCGATCGACCGCCAGCAGGGCGCGCTGGTGCTCAACGAGGGGGCCATCGCCGCGCTGGTCGAGCGCAAGGCCTCGCTGCTCCCCATCGGCGTGGTGCGCGTGGAGGGCGAGTTCTCGCGGGGCGAGGTGGTGGAGCTGCGCGACGGCAGCGGGCGCGTGCACGGCCGCGGCATCGTCAACTACGACGCCGACGCCTGCCGGGCCCTCGCGGGGCGCCACAGCTCGGAGATCGATCGAATCCTGGGGTGGCGGGGCTACGATGCCCTGGTCACCCGCGACAACCTGGTGCTCGGAGAGGTCTGAGCGCTCGAGGAGCACCCGATGAACGAGACCGCCGATCACGTCCGCGAGCTCGCCCGCAAGGCTCGCATCGCCGGCCTGCACCTGGCCCACGCGACCGGGCCCGATCGCCGCTCGATCCTGCTGGCGGTGGCCGACGAGCTGAGCCGCGCCGACGTGCGGGCGCGCCTTCTGGCGGCCAACGCCGAGGACATGCACGAGGCCGAGGGCCGCCGCGATCGCGGAGAGCTGAGCGTGGCGCTGGTCGACCGCCTGGCCCTGAGCGACAAGAAGCTCGACGCCCTGTGCGACGGCCTGGGGCAGCTCGCCGACCAGGCCGACCTCATCGGCCAGGTGCAGCTCGAGCGAGAGCTCGACGACGACCTGGTGCTGCGGCGGGTGAGCTGCCCGCTGGGCGTGCTCGGGGTGGTGTTCGAGGCCCGCCCCGACGCGGTGCCGCAGATCACCGGCCTCGCCCTGCGCACCGGCAACGCCGTGCTGCTCAAGGGCGGCCACGAGGCGCGGCGCAGCAACGCGGCGCTGGTCCAGTGCCTGCAGGGCACCCTGCGCACCCAGGGCTTCGACCCCGCTGCGATCGCGCTGCTCGAGGACCGCGCCGAGGTCGACGCCCTGCTCTCGCTCGATCGGGAGGTCGATCTGGTGATCGCGCGGGGCTCCTCGGCCTTCGTGCACCACGTGCAATCGCGCACCACCATCCCCGTGCTCGGCCACGCCGAGGGCCTGTGCCACCTGTACCTGCACCACTCGGCCTCCCCGCCCATGGCCGCTCGCATCGCCGTGGACGCCAAGTGCAGCTACCCCGCGGCCTGCAACGCCATCGAGACCCTGCTGTGGGAGCCCGGGGCCGAGCCCGCCCTGGTCGCCACCGTGGCCGCGCTGCAGCAGCGCGGCGTGGAGCTGCGCGGCTGCGAGGCCACCCGCGCCCGCCACCCCGAGCTGCGGCCGGCCACCGAGGAGGACTGGGCGACCGAGTACGGCGACATGATCCTCTCGATCCGTCGCATCGAGCACATCGACGCCGCCATCGCCCACATCGAGCGCTACGGCTCGCGCCACACCGAGGCCATCGTGGCCGACGACGAGATGGCCGCCGCCACCTTCCTCGCCGCCGTGGATGCGGCGGGGGTGTTCCACAACGCCAGCACCCGCTTCGCCGACGGCTACCGCTATGGCCTGGGTGCCGAGGTGGGGATCAGCACCGGCAAGCTGCACGCCCGCGGCCCGGTGGGGGTGGAGGGGCTGGTCACCTATCGCTGGCTGCTGCGCGGACACGGGCAGGTGGCCAGCGACTACGGGCCCGGCAAGCGGGCGTTCAAGCACCGCAACCGCTGAGCGAGGCCGTGGACGCGGCGAGGCCGATGCGAGCTCGCGCCCGCACCGGCCTCGGTCCACTCGACTAGGTCGACTCAGGAGACGACGTCGGTGATCCTCATGTTGGCCCCGGAGCGCCCGGGATTGCTGCGCTCGGCGAAGGCCTGGAGCTGGCGCTGCGCCGCGTTGAAGGCGTCGCGGAGCGCCACCCCGAGGTCGGCGTGCTCGGGCTTGCCCTTGTCGAGGTTGACCACGAGGTCGGCCCCCGGCACGCTCAGCTCGATGTGGACCTGGTACTGGTTGCCCTTGTTGTGATGGTTGTGCGGGGCCTCGACTACCACTCGGCAGCCCGTGATCCGATCGTAGAAGCGATCGAGCTTGGCGGCCTTCGATCGAATGCGTTCCTCGATGTCGTCAGTCCTCGCGACGTTGCGAAACGTGATCTCCAATGGGAGCTTCATGGGCCTTCCTTGTTGTGAGCGGCGCCGGGAACACCATCCGTTGCTCGCCTCGGCCCGGCGCCACAGGGGTACGTGTCCAATCTCGAGGAGCAACCCTCTCATCTTGACAGGCGCATCACCCAATGTGCCAGCGAAGTTACCGTGCGGTCGCGTACCGGTGAGGCGCCGAAGCTGCTGCCCCTCGGTCATGTAAGACAAGCCACGACCTGAACACGTGTAAGGAGGCGCCGCTCGCTCACTCTTTCGCGGCACCAGGTGAACGCGAGTCACGAGCACCCAGTGCTCATAGCACTCCACGCCCCACCAGCTCGCGACGCAGGGTCGCAGCATCGGTGAAGCGGATCGCGTCCATCCCCTCTTCTCGTGCGGCCTGGCAGTTGTCCTCGCGATCGTCGATCACCAGGCACGCCGAGGCGGGCACGCCCAGCTCGTTGCTCACGTGCTGGAACACGCCCGGGTCGGGCTTGCGCATGCCGATGAGGCACGACACGAAGCTCCAGCGCAGGTATCGAGACAGGCGCACGCGCTCCTCGACGAGCTCGTACCAGCGGGGGTAGTTGCTCAGGGCGTGCAGGGGCACGCTGCGGGCGTAGAGCTCGTGCAGCAGCGACTCGATCCCGGGAAGCAGCCGGTAGGCCTCGAGCATCGCCCGCTTGAGCCCGGGGCCGTCCACCTCGCGGCCGTCGGCGAAGAAGCGCTGCAGCAGCGTGGCCTCGTCGATCTCGCCGAGCTCGAAGTCCAGCCACGCCCGTGGGTGCTTGAGCGCGACCAGCTCCTCGAGGCTCATGCCGAAGAAGCGCGGCACCTCCACGAAGAAGGGGTCGTGGACCAGCGTACCCATCACGTCGAGCAGGAGCACCCGAGGCGTCACGACCGGCACGATAGCAGGGGCGGTGCGGCCGACCAACCGCGCCGGGGGTCTCCTACAGCAGCTTGGACTCGGCGTCCGCCGGATCGTGCTCGAGCAGGTCGATGGCGCGCAGCTCGGTCGAGGGCTTGTCGTGCTCGTACACGAGCAGACCGAGCGCGTCGTAGTAGGGCCGCACCCGATCGCTGAGCAGGTGGATCTTCTTGAGGTTGGGGATCAGCCGGCGGAACAAGGTGGTGCGGAAGCGCCCCATGAACTCGGAGCGGAGCACGGCGGCGTTCCACTCTCGCCGCGACATGCAGTGGGCGTAGTACTCGTCGTAGAACTCGTGCGCGAGGAAGCGGTTGCGCAGCAGCACCGAGATCTCGTAGGCCCAGTCCTCGCGATCGCGACGCTCGCTCTCGGGCATCGCGGCGTAGTAGTCGCGCAGGGCGACCACGCCGAAGGTGACGTGCCGGGCCTCGTCGGTGATGACGTACTTGAGCAGCTCCTTGAGCAGGGGCTCGCGGGTGGACTGGCGCATGGTCCCGAACGCGCCCAGGGCCAGGCCCTCGATCATGATCTGCATGCCGAGGAACTTGAGGTCCCAGCGGCCGTCGGTCATGAGCGCGTCGATGATGGTGTAGAGGTTGTCGTTGATCTCGTACAGCCGCCCCAGCTTCTCGCTGAGGTAGCGGTGGAACACCTCCACGTGCCGGCCCTCGTCCACCACCTGGGTGGAGCCGTAGAGCTTGCCGTCGGTCCACTGCACCGCCTCGGTGACCTGACACGCCGCGAACAGGGCCCCCTGCTCGCCGTGCAGGAACTGCGAGAGCAGCCAGGCGGTGAGCGCCGCCCGGTGCTCCTGCTGGCGGCGCTTGGGCAGCGAGCGATAGGCGGGTAGCTCGACGAGCGGCAGCGACTGCTCGGGCATGAGCTCGCGGGCGTCGTCGTAGGGGTCGACCTCGGTGGACCAGTCGAGCGCGGTGGCGGCGTCCCACTGCGAGCGCTTGGCCGCGTCGTAGAGCTTGCGCAGCTCGGGCTGGGTGCGCTCGTAGCTCCAGTCGAAGTGCGCGCTGTGGTGGGCGGGCATGTCGGTGGTGCTCCCCTGCTTGCCCTTCTTGAGCAGCAGGCCGCGCACGGCCGGGCCGGCGAGGTCGAGGAACACGCGAGGGTTGCGGCTGCGGCCCAACGGGCCGAGGGCGGTGAGGTTGGCGTTCATGGCGAGCTCCTCGACGAGGATGGCGGGGTTTCATCGCGCAGCAGCAGCAGCAGCCGCGCGAGGCGTTGGGAGTGATCGGCGGGGCCCCACAGGGGCTCGCGCAGGGGGCCGGCGGCGGCCCGCAGCAGCGCGTCGGAGCCCACCTGCAGCACGGCGGCGCGCACCGGCACGTCGGGGCGCACCACGTCGGAGCCGAGCTGGGCCACTAGGCGCTCGATGATGTCGAGCAGCGGCACGAGCTGCTGCTGCAGGATCTGGCGCCCGGGCCCCTGCTCGTCGAGCAGCTCTCGCAGCACGATGCGCGCGAGCTGGGGCTCGGCGTCGAGGAACTCCACGTAGCGGGCCACCGTGCGATCGAGGCGCGTGGGGAAGTCGCCCGCGGCGGTCATCGCCTCGGTGAGCGCCTCGCCCAGCCGGGCGAAGCAGCGCTCCACCGTGCGGGTGTAGAGCGCCTCCTTGGTGCCGAAGTGGTAGAGCAGCGACGGGCGCCGGATGCCGGCCCGGTGGGCGATGTCGGCGAGCTTGGCCGCCCCGAAACCCACCGCCGCGAAGGCCCGCTCGGCCGCCTCGAGCACCCGCTCGGGCGTGGCGATGTCGTGTGCGCTGGCCAGTGGACGCCCCATGGACGTCTTCAGTTTTATCGACTCATGAGTAGAGAGCAAGACAATTCGACTCACGAGTCGATTCTTTTCTCGGGCCACATTGCGCAATCTCCGCTTCCAACGAAGGGGCCGGCTCGTGCCATGGTGACCCGGCCGTGCGGCAGTGGCTGCGCAAGCTGATGACCCTCAACGGGAGCCCGCGGGGGATCGCCGGGGGCTTCTCGCTGGGGCTGTCGCTGTCGCTGGTGCCGATCCCCTTCGCGGGGATGTTCGTGGCGCTGGCGACCGCTCCCCTGCTCCGCTGCAACCTGCCCGCGACCTACCTCGGCACCGCGGTCGTCAACCCGCTGACCGGGCCGCTGTTCTACTTCGCGGAGCTGTGGGTGGGGCTGGCGGTGCTGGGCCAGGAGCTGCCCACCTGGGCCCAGATGGAGCAGCTCGATGCGGGCGGCTGGTGGCAGGTGTTCCGCGAGGCGATCGGACCGTTCCTGCTGGGCGCCGCGCTGTGCTGCACCGCGGGCTTCCTGCTCACCTTCCCGCTGCTGTGGTGGCTGTCGTCGCGCTGGCAGGCCCGGCATCCCCACCGCGAGCCCGCCGACGCATCGAGCTCGGGCTCGACCGGGTCGGCACCGCGGGAGTGAGCCGCCGGGCTTCGAACGCAGCGAGGGCGCGGTCCCCAGTCGTGGAGCTCCGCGCCCTCGTGCGCGACGAGCCTCGGCCCGCCGCGTTGGCCCTCGCCTAGCGACGGCGACGACGCATGGCGCCCAGGCCCATCAGGCCCAGGAGCATGAACGCCGCGCCCTCGCGGCCGGAGCCCGAGGTGGTGCAGCTGCAGCCGCTGGTGTCATCGCCACCATCGGCGTTCGCCGTGTCGTTGCCGCCGGTGTCGTCGTTGGCCCCGGTGGTGAAGTCGTTGGTGTCGTTGCCCGTCTCGTCGTTGCCCCCCGTCGCGCTGCCGCCGGTCTCGTCGGAGGTGCCGCCCTCGATGGTCACGTTGATGGTGACCATGTCGGCGATGTTGCCGTGGTAGTCGGCAGCCTCGAGGGTGATCACGTAGTCACCGGCGGGCAGGCCCTCGAGGGTGACGTTCCAGTCGCTGTCGGTGGCCTTGAGCGGCAGGGCGTCGTTCCAGTTGGCGAAGCACACGTCGTTGGTGCACTGGTCGAGGATGCCCTCGGGGAAGGTGTCGTTGACGATCGCCTCGGACTGGATGGTCCAGCGCACGCCCACCACGGGGTCGGCGTCGGCGATGTCGACGTCGAGCACCAGGTCGTCACCCGCCGCCAGCGTGGTGCCGTCCTCGGGGACGATGTTGGTCAGCACGGGGGCCTCGGTGTCCTCCACGCGAGCGCCGAAGAACTCCATCAGATCCTGGTGGCTGTTCTGGCCCTGCTCACCGCCGGGGCCGTCGCAGGCCACGTGGTCGAGGCTGGTGCAGTCGAGCGGCAGGCTGATCTGCATGCCGCGATCGTCGAAGCCCTGGGGCTCCACGCGGTCGTTGCAGACGTCCTGGAAGCCCATGGGCGGCGTCGCGTAGTCGGGGCCGCCCAGCGGGCCGACGTCGACGACGTAGTTCATCCAGTCCTCGGGGTTGGTCACGCCCTCGAGGCCGGCGCTGCGGCCGAAGGCGAACATCGACGCGTGCACGATCTCGGGATCGATGCAGTTCTGGGTGGTCCCGGAGGTGGAGTAGATGCGGTTGCGGGCCAGGGCGCCGCAGTTCTTGCCGCCGAAGGTGCAGGTGAAGCTCTGGTAGCCGCCGGCATCCATCTCGAGCGGCGTGTCGCCCGGCAGCAGCATCGTGTACGAGATGTACTCGGGCGGCCGGGTGTTGGTGACCATCACGTCGTAGGCGACGAGGTTGTCCGCCACCGAGGTGGTGAGGTTGGCCGCATCCGCGTACGGGGGCTCCTCGGTCTCCGAGCTCGCGCCACCGCAGCCGAGCGCCGAGTTCACGTCGCTGCCACAGGGAGCCAGGCCGGTCGGGCGCAGG
Organism: Myxococcales bacterium; assembly: GCA_020633315.1. GTDB lineage: Bacteria > Myxococcota_A > Polyangia > Nannocystales > Nannocystaceae > Paraliomyxa. The sequence goes on along the minus strand of JACKDV010000008.1, from coordinate 260,396 downwards.
GTGACGGCCTCGGTGGGGATGTAGAGGATGCCGGGCTCGGCGGAAGCCGAGGCGGGGGCCAGGACGGCCGCGGTCAGGGCACACGAGATCAAGCAAGTCCGCTTCATGGTCGATGTCTCCTCCAACGGGGTAGAGCCCGGGGACGCTCGCCCGCGGCTGCCTTCGTGTCAACCCAAGGGGGCCGGCCGCGATCGTGACCCAACGACGATCCATCCCATCGCGCGCCGACCGGCTCGTGTGTTGCCTCAATGCTGCTCGATCCCGGTGGAGCCAATGCGTGGCGCGTGAGCGAGCCCCTGACGAGAGCGGCTCGATCGCGAGCACGCCACGCTGCGGCGAGGAGCCGCACCACGCACCACGAGCACCGCAGCGCTCGTCGACGCCCCGGCTCAGCTCGCCTGGCAGACCGCGGGGATCCGCAGCCGCGGCCCCGCCTCCACCTCGAGCTCGCTGAGCCCGAAGAAGAGCTCGCCGTCGATCACCGGATCGAGCGAGCCGCCCTCGGGCGCGAGGGCCCGCAGGCGTCGCGCCGGGCCGTCGTAGACCTTGTCGCCCCAGATCGGGGTCCCCAGGACGATGTTGGGCAGGTTGGCCGCCACGCCCCAGCGCGACATGCTGATCGCCTGCGCGTGCATCACCCCGGGGGTGGCCGCGTGCCGGAAGGTCCGCACCACGCCCCCGAGGTTGATGTCGATCGAGCCGACCTGCAGCGAGGCGAACTCCTCGTAGGCCAGGCGCTGGCCGTCGAGCTCCACCCGGGCGCGCGTGGGCTCGAAGATCTCGTCGGCGAACTCCCGCAGCGAGCTGGGCACGAAGCTCTGCAGCGGGCGCGGCACCGTGCCGAGCACCGCCCCGCCCACCGAGCTGGCGAGCACGGTGACGATGGCCCGCGAGTCCACGGTGGGGTGCTGGTAGAGCTTCTCGAAGAAGCGCTGGGCCACGCCCCCGATCGCGCTGGCGAAGCCCAGGCGATCGAAGCTCTGCTCCTCGCCGCCGTCGGCAGCACGGCTGCGGCCGCGCATGCGGAAGGTGTCCAGCTCGATCACCGGCAGCAGCTCGCCGCGCTCGATCGACTGCGCGAGCTGCCGCAGCGCATCGGTGGCCTGCCCGCGGATCCCCGCCTTGTGGGCCACGAAGTCGATGCTGCCGCCGTTGGCGGGCACGATGCGGGGCAGCGGCGCGGGCTGCCCCTCGTGGGCGCGCTCGCGGGCCACCTGCCAGCCCACGCTGAGCAGCCAGTGCAGCGTGCCGTCGCCTCCGTCGCTCACCCAGTGGTCGCAGCCTGCCTCGTAGAACTCGTGCAGCACCTCTCGGAGCTCGTCGAGATCCTTGGTCTGGCGCACGATGCCGTGCCGCCCGACCGCGCGCTCGAGCTCCTGCTTGCGGTCCCCGCCCCGACGGCGGTTCTTGCCCGAGTGTGGGTTGGTCACCACTCCGATGAGGCTCGACATGGCTGTCGGTCGGTCTACCACTTCCGTGGCCCGGATCACGTGCAGCATTGGAGTGCGCAGCCGCTTGCGCACCCGGGCGGGCCGTCTGGCGTTCGGCGTGGCGGCGGACCTGGTCCGCCGAGGTGTGCAGACCGGCACGCAGCCCGAGGAGCCGGTCTCGTCCTGCGGGCCGCCGAGGCCGCGCCCCGTGCGAGCCCGGGCGCCTCGGATCGGCTCACGACCGATACTGCCGCGATCGCGACACGCTCATCAGGATCCCCAGCCCGATCATCATGGTGAGCACGTTGGAGCCGCCGGCGCTGAAGAAGGGCAGCGTGATGCCCGAGACCGGCACGAGCTGCAGCACCATGCCGATGTTGATCACCACGTGCCAGAAGAACAGCGCGGCCACGCCGGTGCACAAGAGGGCCCCGAAGCGATCGCGGGCCTGGCTGGCGATGTTGATCGACCACAGGGTGATGCCCAGGTACAGGGTGAGCGCCATCGCCCCGCCCACGAAGCCCCACTCCTCGGCGTACACGGCGAAGGGGAAGTCGGTGAAGGGCTCGGGCAGGAAGCCGAGCACGTTCTGCGTGCCCTGGTCCACGCCGCGGCCGAAGAAGCCGCCGTTGCCCACGCTGATGATCGCCTGGATCGTCTGGTAGCCCTCGTCGTCGGCGTACAGCTCGGGGTTGAGCCACACGTCGATGCGCTTGCGCTGGTAGTCGGCCATGTAGCGCCAGCCCAGCGCCACCGCCACCAGGCCGGCGAAGCCCGCCCCCAGCATGCTGCGCAGGTGCATGCGGGTGACCGAGAGCACCGGGAGGGCCACCAGCAGGATCATCACCCCGGTGCCCAGGTCGGGCTGGTTGATGATGAGCGCGGCGGGGACCAGCACCATGGCGAAGGGCACCACCAGGGTGCGTATGTTCTTGCTCTCCTTGGCGTAGGCGTCGTGGAGGTAGCGCGCCAGGGCGATCACCAGGATCACCTTCATCAGCTCGGAGGGCTGGATGCGCACGTCCTGGGTGCCCAGCCAGCGCCGGGCGTTGTTGACCTTGATGCCGATCACCGGGACCAGCACCAGCAGGCCCACCGCGAAGGCGTAGGCCGCATACGACACCCGGTAGATCACCCGGTAGTCGATGGCAGTCACGATGAACATGATCACGGTGCCCAGGGCCACCCACCGCAGCTGGGTGGCCACGCGCCCGCTCCAGTCGCCCTTGCCCGCGCTGTTGAGGTTGATGAGGGCCAGCGCGATCACGCCGAAGGCGAGCAGCACCACCACCCAGTCGATCGACTGGCGGATGCGCCCCCACAGGTCGCGTGGCTGTCCCAGCAGGTCGCTCATGGCACCGCTCCGCTCGGGCTGGCCCCGGCCGTCCCCGCCCGGCCCAGCTCGGCGCGCGCCTGCCCCGGCAGCGGGGGCGGCTCACCGTAGGGCCGGGGCGCCACGTCGGTCTCGGTGGTGGTCGAGCCGATGTAGTGGTTGATCACCTTCATCACGATGGGCGCGGCCGCGTCGGCCCCGATGCCGCCGTGCTCGACCATGGCCACCACCACGATCGAGGGGGCCTCGGCCGGGGCGTAGGCGGCGAACCAGGCGTGGTCCTGGGTGGTGTCCCAGCCCTCGATCTGCACCTCCTCCTCCTCGGCCTCGCGCCGCCGCTTCTCGCGGCCGACCTGGGCGGTGCCGGTCTTGCCCGCCACCACGATGTTGGGCAGGCGCTCCGAGTAGGCGGTGCCGTCCTCGTCGTTGACCACGCCCACCAGGCCGCGATGGATCCGCTCGCGGTCCACGGGGTCGATCACGGGCTGGTCGTTGCGGCGCTGCGGCTGGCTGGTGAACACCAGCTTGCCCTCGTTGGTCTCGATGCGGTCGACCAGGTAGGGGGTCATCACGTAGCCGCCGTTGGCGATGGCGGCGTAGAGCACCGCGAGCTGGAGCACGGTGGCCTTCACGTTGCCCTGGCCGATGGCGCTGTTGAGGCGCACGCCGCCCTGGTAGGTGCCCTCGCGGGCCTCGAACTCCTCGGTGGGGATCGTGCCCCGCACCTCGCCGTTGAGCCCCAGGCCGGAGCGCTCGCCCAGGCCGAGCGAGCGGGCCACCTGCTCCATGCGGTCGAGGCTGAGGATGTTGTCGACCGCGAGCTGATAGAAGTAGGTGTTGCACGACTCCACGATCGCGGACTCGAGGTTCATCTCGCCGTGCACGTGAGTGTCGCGGAAGCGCCGGCCACCGTACTTGATGAAGCCCTCGCACTCGATGAGCTCGTCGGGGTCGAACTCGGGGTGGCTCAGCGCCGCGATGGCCGAGACCACCTTGTAGGTGGACCCCGGGAAGAAGTGCTCCTGCACCGTCTTGTCGATGAAGGGCTTGAGCGGGCTGTCGGCCCACTCCTTCCAGGTGGCGCTGGGGATGGGCTGCTCGTAGAGGTTGGGATCGAGGGCGGGCACCGAGACCATGGCCAGGATCCGCCCGGTCTTGACCTCCATGGCCACCACGCCGCCGGCGAGCTTCTCCGAGAGCGCGTCGTAGGCCACGCGCTGCAGATCGAGGTCGAGGGTGAGGTAGATGTCCTGGCCGGGGATGGGATCGAGATCCTCGGGCAGGGCCTCCACCGCCTCGCGCGGGGGGTCGCTCACCTCGCGGCGGCGGGCGTCGACCACCCGGGCCCGCCGCCCCAGGCGACCGCGCAGGTAGTTCTCCCACTGGCGCTCGATGCCGGTCTTGCCGGTGCGATCGCCGGGCCGGTAGCCCAGGTGCTTGGAGCCCTCGAGCGCCTTGGCCCCGATGTTGCCCATGTGCCCGGTCACGAAGCCCACCAGCTGCCCCTCGGGGTAGTAGCGCTTGGAGCTCTCGCGGATCTCCACCCACGGGTCGATGCCGTCGAGCCGCGCCTGGATGCGGGCGAACTCCTCCCAGTCGAGGTTGCGGCGGGCGATCTGCGGGTACTTGCCGGTGGCCTCGTCGGCGCGAAGCTCGTCGATACGCTCGACGAACGCGCCCCGGTCGTCGTCGTCCACGAAGTCGACCAGCGAGGCGATGAGGTCGCGGGTCTCGTCGTCCATCGCGACCCGCTTGCCGTCCTCGCTGGGCACCACCCCCGCCTCGCCGTCCCGCACGAAGCGGGCCCAGGCGGTGATGTAGAGGGTGTAGGCGGGGCGGTTGGTGGACACCGGGCGACCGTCGGCGTCGAAGATGCGACCGCGGGGCGCCTCCACGTCGACCACGTCGACGAAGTTGCGCTCGGCCCGGCGGGTGTAGTGATCGCCCTCGAGGATCTGGATCTGGCACAGGCGCCCGAGCAGCCCCAGGAACACCAGCACCACCACCAGCACCATCGCCTGGAAGCGGGGCCGCAGCTCGCGGAGGTCGTCGCGCTGGCGCAGGTTGATCATCGCCTCACTTGCCCGTCCAGTAGGCCTGCTGCGGCGGCCGGTCGTCCAGCCGCAGCGCGGCGAGCAGGCGGTCGATGCCCGACCACAGCGGCGGCGCGACCAGCAGGGTGGCCAGGGCGTGCCAGTGCAGCACGCGGGTGGCCCCCCACAGGGCCTCGCGCGGCACCCCGAGGGGATCGCTGAGCACCAGCAGCACCAGCAGGGTGAGGCCGTCGATCAGCAGGGCCGCCAGCAGGCCCGCGGCCGCTCGCATGACGAAGCCGGTGATCGCGAAGCGACCCGAGGCCCAGCGCAGCACCAGGAAGCCCACCCCGTGGGCCAGGGCCAGGGTGCCGATGGGCGCGCCCTGGTGGAGATCCTCGAGGTAGCCCAGGGCGATGGCCACCGCGAGCCCGAAGTGCACGGTGGTGCCGGCCGAGAACGCGGCGTGGGTGATGATCACCGCGCTGGTCGCCGGCAGCATGATGGTCAGCGACAGCACGTCGGCCAAGCCGCCCACCACCGCGATGAGCACCCAGCCGAGCACGAGATAGACGAAGGCGCGCAGCATGGCAGTGGGGCTCCTACTGCACCGGCTGCAGGCCTCGCGCCTGCACCACGGCTCCGCCGGGCTCGCTGCGGGGGTCGGGGCGCGGGGCGTTGGCCAGCACCACCCACACCACGTCGATGCGATCGAAGCGGACCGAGGGCACCACGTGCAGCCGCTGCTGATCGCCCACGAGCGGCTCGATCTCCACCACCTGCCCCACCGGGTGGCCCTTGGGGAACAGCTCGTCCACGCCGCTGGTCTGGACCAGCTCGCCGACCTCCACGTCGTAGTCCTTGCTGACCTCGAGGGTGCAGCTGTCCTCGGTGCGCCCCTCGAGGATGCCCTGGGCCTTGGTGCGGGCCAGCTCCACCGCGATCTTCGAGCGCGGATCGGTGATGAGCATGACGTCGCTGTAGTCGTCGAAGGCCTTGTCGATGCGGCCGACCACGCCGTCGGGAGAGAGCACCGCCATGCCGGGGCGCGCGTACTCACTGCCTCGATCCACGCGGATGTTGACCACGCGGAAGAAGGGCGACTGATCCACCCCCACCCGCTCGGCCGGGATCATGTCCTCGGGCACCTTCTCCCGCATCTGCAGGGCGCGGCGCAGCTGCTGGTTCTCCTCCTGCAGGTGGACCAGCTCGCGCAGGCGCTGCCGCAGCTCGCGGTTCTCGCCCGCGAGGCGCTCGTTGGTGTCCTGCAGCCGGGCCTGCAGCACCCAGCGCTCGAAGAACGCCCCCAGCATGCCCGCGCTGTAGGAGACCGCGGCCTCGAGCGGGGCCCCGATGCGCCGCACCGCCCGATCGAAGGCGCTCATGCGGTGGGGATCCTGGGTGGAGCTGCGCAGCAGCAGCACGGGGATCCCCAGCAGCACCACGATGAGGGCGCCGTTTCGGATGCTGCGCAGGGAGACGGCCATGGCGGGCACGGGACGGCCAGGGGGCAGCGCTTTGTTCCAGGACGCCGCGAGGGGCCGTGTCGGACAACGGTGCCAGCTTTGGGCGCGATCGCAAACGGACGCGCGGTCGCGTGTCGCGCAACGACCGCTCCTCCGCTCCTTCGAGCCCCTGTGCCAGCAATCCTCGCCGCGGGGGCCCACGGGTCCCGCGGCCGGGATCCGTGATCGCAGCGGCCGTGCACCAGCGCGCGCCGGCGGTAGGTCCGCCCGCGACCGCTTTGGCGGGAGCGGGGCGCATGCGCGAGGCCAACGACGCGCTCGTATCGGTCCAGATGCCCGTCTAGCCCCTATCTTGACCGACCTCAGAATACATAGGGGGACTTGTCCGTAGTCGTAGGCAAGGCGTTAGCCAAAGGAAGTGACGAGGGCGATGGCAGACGAGATCGATTGGTACGTGGTCAAGGGCTTGGGCGACAGGGAGATCGGAGCGCTGGGCTTCATCGGCAACAAGGTGGCGGTGATCACCTCGTTCTATGAGGACTACGACGGCAACCAAGACGGCAAGGTGAGCTGGGGCGAGTGGATCGCGGCCAAGCTGTCGCCGATCAGCATCAACAACAAGGCGGTGACCGAGGTGGCGATGGCCGCTCGCCTCGACCTCGACGTGCTACAGCGCGATCCCACCTTCTACGACGAGGCCAACCGCATGTTCTTGCAGTTCGCCGCCGGCCTGGTCGCCGACGGGCTCTACGCGGTGTACTTCAGCCAGGGCGTGAGCGCGGTGTGCAAGCCGATCGCGGGCCGCTTGACCTCCAACATCGTCAAGCAGTTCGTGATCCGCAAGGGCATGGAGGTGGGGATCAAGAAGATCTACGACAAGGCGGTCAAGCCCACCGGCTGATCGCCCCTCGCTCGGCTTCGGATCCAGGGGACTAGGTGAGCGCGACCTCGCGGAGCAGGTCGAGCTCGTCGAGCGCCGCGCCCGAGCCCAGCACCACCGCGAACTCCGGCTCGTCCGAGAGGAACACGGGCAGCCCGGTCTCCTCGGAGAGCAGCACGTCGAGGTTGGCGAGCTGTGAGCCGCCGCCGGTGAGCACGATGCCCTTGTCCACGATGTCGGCACACAGCTCGGGCGGCGCCCGCTCGAGCACCTGACGCACCGCGTCGACGATGGCCGAGACCGGCTCGGAGAGCGCCTCGCGGATCTCGTCGGAGTCGATCACCACGGTCTTGGGGATGCCCGCGACCAGGTCGCGTCCCTTGACCTCCATGGTCATCACCACCTCGGTGGGCGCCGCGGTGCCGATCTCGATCTTGACCTTCTCGGCCGTGCGCTCGCCGATGAGCAGGTTGTACTTGCGCTTGATGTGCTGGACGATCGCCTCGTCCATCTTGTCGCCGCCCACCCGCGCGCTCTTGCAGGCCACGATGCCGGCCAGCGAGATCACGGCCACCTCGGCCGTGCCACCGCCGATGTCGACGACCATGTTGCCGCCCGGCTCGGTGATCGGCAGCCCGGCCCCGATCGCCGCCGCCATGGGCTCCTCGATGAGGAACACCTCGCGAGCTCCCGCGGCCAGGGCCGAGTCGCGCACGGCCCGCTTCTCCACCTCGGTGATGCCCGAGGGCACGCAGATGATGATCCGCGGCTTGACCAGGGTCTGGCGGTTGTGCGCCCGCGTGATGAAGTAGCGCATCATCGCCTCGGTCACCTCGAAGTCGGCGATGACGCCCTCCTTCATGGGACGAATGGCGACGATGTTGCCCGGGGTGCGCCCGAGCATCTCCTTGGCCTCCTTGCCCACCGCGAGCACCCGCTTGGTGTTGGCGTGCTTCTGCACCGCCACCACCGAGGGCTCGTGGGCCACGATCCCCTTGCCCTTGACGTAGGTCAGGGTCGTGGCCGTTCCGAGATCGATGGCCAGATCGTTGGAGAACAGGCCGTATACCCAGTCGAAGAGCATGACAAGGCCCGCTGCAGAGGAGGAAGGCGGAAGAGGCCTCGCGGTCCGGGCTCGGCAGCCGCTCACACATACACGTCGGCCGTGCGGCGAGCAAGCACCGGGCGGGGGCCGTACGCTGGAGCAAGACGGATCCTTCCCAGCTCTCGTCATCAATCGTAGCGGCCGGTCGTAAGGCTCGTCCGGGTGCATCTCGCGCAGCACCGCGGCCGGGGCCGATAGCGCCCGCCCCGCACCACGGCCCGAGGCGCCGCCGGGTCCGCCGGGTCGACCTCCTGGCCGACCTCCTGGGTGGGGATGGATGGCCCGGGGGTGGATTGAACCGCCCCGGGCCCGGGGCTAAGGTCCCGGACCCATGCTCGAGTTCATTCGGCGCCAGTCCACCAGCGCCATCTCGTGGCTCATCCTGGGTGCCATCGCGATCACGATGGGCGTCACCTTCGGAGGCCCCAGCGACATGCTCTCGGCCGCCGGGGTCAAGGGCATCGCCGAGGTGTACGGCCACGAGATCCGCAACGAGGACTATCGCTTCCAGAGCAACCTCGCCGCGCGCTTCGGCCTCATCCCCAAGGAGCCGCAGATGCGCGAGATGATCGGCGTCAACGAGGAGCTGATCGACGGCATGGTGGAGCGCCTGCTGCTGGCCGAGGAGGCGCGCAAGATGGGCCTGGCCGCCACCGACGAGGAGGCCGAGGACATGGTGGTCGACGGGCACGTGATGCTCTTCGGCTACCGCAGGGATCGCCTGGCCCCCGACGAGACCTTCAACTACGAGCTGTTCGCCAAGGGCTGGCTGGGCTCGCTGCAGGTGGCCGAGCCCAACTACCTCGAGGAGCAGAGCGACGAGCTGCTCGCCCAGACCCTGCGCGACGTGATCGCGGCCAGCGTGGTGATCCCCGAGACCGAGGTCCGCCGCGAGTACGACAAGGGGGCCAACACCCTCTCGCTGCGCTACGCCCGCTACGAGTTCGCGGCCTTCGCGGACCTGGTGGAGCCCACGCCCGAGCAGATCGACGCCTACGTGGCCGAGCACGCCGACGAGCTCGTCAAGACCTACGAGTCGCAGAGCAGCCGCTTCACCGCCCTGCCCAAGCAGGCCCGGCTGTCGCTGGTGCAGGTGCCGGCGGGCGACGAGAGCCGGGCCGCGCTGGAGGCCGAGCGCGCCGCGATCGTGGCCGGCACCAAGACCTTCGCCGACGTGGCCCGCGAGCGCTCCACCCACGACACCAAGGCGCGTGGGGGCGACTACGGCTGGATCGAGGAGTCGAGCGACATGGTCTCGGACCTGCCCGATGCGGTCCGCGGAGCCATCGCGGGCCTCGGCGAGGGAGAGCCCTCCGAGCCCATCGAGGCCGACGGCTCGCTGTGGCTGCTGCGGGTGGAGGGGCGCCGCGAGGGCGACGTGCCCAAGGAGGAGGCCCTGCGCGAGCTGGCCGCCGAGGGCCTGCGAGACCAGCTCGCCGAGGACCTCGCCCGCCGGGCCGCCGAGGAGGATCAGAATGCGGTGACCGCCGGCAACGCGCTGGAGGACGTGTTCTCACAGCCGGGCGTGATGGGCGAGACCACCCTGTTCGGCGGCACCACCATCGAGGATCTGCCCCTGGACGGCGAGGCGGGCGAGGGCTCCGAGGGCTCCGCCACGCCCGGCGATCCCGCGCAGGGTCGTCGCCGCCCCAAGGCCGAGATGCGCAGCACCGGCAGCTTCGTCAAGGGCCAGTCGATCCCCAACCTCGGCATGGTGCCCGAGCTCATCGACGACGCGTGGGCCTTCGACGGCGAGGCCGAGCTGCTCGGAGGCATCTACGAGGTGCCGGGCGCGGTGGTGCTCGCGGGGGTCGAGGACAAGAAGGAAGCGAGCGCGGCCGAGTACGCCGAGCAGCGCAATGACATCTACGAGCGCCTGCGCCGGCTCAAGGCCCGCAAGGTCACCGGGGCCTTCGCCCAGCGGCGCTGCCTCGACGCCAAGTCGCAGGGGGACATCAAGGTCTCGGAGGAGACGATCAAGCGCCTCACCACCTACGACGCCGAGGAGGAGGAGGAGGGCGAGGACGCCGAGGCGCCCAAGCCCGACAAGCCCCCGTACTCGGTGTGCGACCGGGTGGGCGGCGGCGGTGGCCTGCTCACCGCCCGGATCCGCTGAGGGGCTGGGGAGCCGATCGACCAATCCTTGCCCTGGGCTATGCTCGGGGCCGCGGTAGGGCATGGAGGAGCACGAGGAGAACGAGGTGGGCCGGCCCTCGGTCGGCAACGTCCTCGGCTTCTCCTTGATGCTGCGCGACCGGGTGGCGCTGCTCCGCCTGGAGCGACGCACCCTGGCCGCGGGGCTGCGGCTGTCGGGCTACGAGGCCGAGGTCCCCGACGTGGAGTTCCCCCTGCGGGCGCAGGGGCCCGCCGCCTTTCGGCACCGCCGCTGTCGGGCGCGGGCGCTGAGCCTGGAGGTCGAGCTCCATGCGCTGCAGTCGTGGCTGCAGCAGCGGATCGCGGGCAGCGAGGTGCAGGGGCTGCGCATCGAGGGCATCGAGCTGTCGGTGATCGCCCCGGAGCCCGGGGCCCCGATCGCGCCGTGCCTGCGGCTGTGGGGCCACCACGAGGGACGCCCGCAGTGGCTGATCGTGACGGTGCGGCTGCTGCCCCGCGGGCGCAAGCTGGTGGTGAGGCCGTGGCAGAGCTGGCGGCTGGGCGAGGGCCGGCTCGACGTGGGTGCGCTGTGGCACGAGCTCGCGGCGCGGCTGGGCGGCAGCCCCGACCCCGAGGATCCCAGCGCCCGCGTGCTCGACCCGGTGCGCGCGGCCCTGCTGCGACCGTTCGTGCTGGCGGGCTGGCGCGCCCCGGATCTCGGCGGCCTGGTGCTGCAGGGCTTGGTGCTGGAGGAGCGCCGGGCCGTGCTCGCGCTGGTGCGACGCGGCGAGGGGGCCGAGGCCAGCCCCATCCCCCGCGAGCCGCCGCGCGCCCCCGGGCGGTGGGAGGCCCAGCTCGATCGGATCCGCTCCGCGATCGAGGACCGCGATCGCGCCGCGGCGGCGGCCGAGCTCGAGCGCCTGGCCGATGCGCTGCCCGACGATCACCCGGCTCGCGTGGCCGCGCTGCAGTGGCTGGTGGGGCTGTCGCGACGCATCGACCCCGAGCGCAGTGCGAGGGCGCTGGGCGCCTGGCTGCACGAGGTGCCGCGCGACGAGGCGGCGTCGCGAGCCCTGGTGATCGCCCTGGGCCAGGCCGGTGACGATCGAGCGCTGGCGCGACGGCTGGCCGCGGAGTGCCGGATGCCCCACCCGCCGCGTCGGCAGGCGCAGCTCGAGCTCGCCCTCGCGGTGACCCTGGTCGATCGCCTCGACGAGCGAGAGGCGGGCATCGGCCTGCTGATCCCACTGGTGGATCGCTGCCTCGACGACCCCGGGCTCGCCGAGCTCGAGGCCGGCGCGCGGGCGTGCCTGGCCCGGGCGCTCGCCCCCGTGCCCGCGGAGGCGCTGGCCCAGCTCCACCGCGTGCTCGAGGCGACCGAGCGGGGCGCCGAGCGAGCCAGCGTGCTCGCCGGGGTCGCGGGCGCGCTCGATCGCGCCGGGCATCCCCGCGAGGCCCAGCCGCTGTGGCTCGAGGTGATGGCGACCGAGGCCGACGACGACGAGCTCGTGGAGGCGGCGCTCGAGTCGGCCCGCGCCACCGAGGAGCCGAGCACGACCATCGAGCTGCTGCGCGCGTTGATCCCCCTGGCCCGACCCGAGCGCGCCGACGTGCTGCGCCGCGCGCTGGTCGACGCCCTGCTGGCGAGCGACGACGAGGCCCAGCGCGAGCTGGCGGTGGTCGAGCTGCGCGCGCTGGTCCGCGACCACCCCCAGTCGCGCGAGCTGGCGCTGGAGCTGTCGGCCCTCGAGCGCGAGCACGGGCGACCCGAGCGCGCGGCGTCGCTGATGGGAGCGCTGGCCGAGCGCACCGACGATCCCGAGGACCGCGTGCGCCTGCGCCTGGAGCAGGCCCGACTGCTGCTCGAGGGCGGCGAGCCGCGCCGGGCGTGGCAGAGCCTCGAGCCGGCCCTCGAGGAGGTGAGCACCCGCCTCGAGCCCGACCTGCTGGTGCTCGCGCTGTCGATGGCGCCGCCCGAGGACCGCGATGCGCTGGTCGATCGCCTCGCCGACGTGGACGACGGCCCGCGCAGCGGCCAGGCCCTGCTCGACCGCGCCCGACGACGCCGCGACGATCTGCAGCGCCGCGCCGACCTCGAGCGCGCGGCCGAGCGCCTCGACGATCCCCGCCCCGCCCTGGAGGCGCTGGTCGAGCTGGCCGGCGACGACGAGCGCGAGCCCTGGATCGCGCTGGCCGAGGCCCGGGCCGCCCGCGGCGACGACGACGGCGAGCACGCGGCTCGGGTGGAGCTCGCCCTGCGTCACCTGGCGCACGACGATCTCGCGGGCGCTCGCGCGGCGCTGGAGCGGGCGCTGCAGCTCCGGCCCCGCTCGGCGGAGCTCGCCCTGGCCCTGGGGTGGATCGAGTCTCGCGCGGGGGATCGCAGCGCGACCCGCCTGCGCTCGGCCCTCGCGGACGACCCCGACACCCAGGCGCCGCTGCTCCGCGATCCCCGGCTGGGGCTGCCCCTCGAGGACGAGCAGCGCTGGGCATCCCTGGGGCTGCTGCTGCTGCGGGCGGGCCACCACGGCGAGGCCATCGAGCAGCTCCGCCCCGCGGTCGAGCACCTGGGCGCGCGCAACGAGCCCGAGCTGGCGGCCGCGCTGGTCGACGCCCTGGAGCACCGCGGCCAGACCGACGAGGCCTCGACCCTGGCGCGCACGATCGCCGATGCCCACCAGGGAGCCACGCGGGCGCAGTGGCTGGCCCGGGCCGCCCGCCATGCGGCCCCCCGCAACGCGGCGGTGTGGCTGGCCGCGGCCCTCGAGCTGTGCCCCGACGACAAGGAGCTGGTGATCGCCCTCGAGCAGGCGGCACGGACCGCAGGCGACCGCGAGCGACTCGGCCTGGCCCTGCAGCGCGTGGCCCATCACCCCGAGCTCGACCCCGAGGATCGGGCCCGAGCCCTGCGCGACCTGCTGGCCCAGCACCGCCGCGACGACGACTCGCCCCACGAGGATCCCGAGCGGCTGGCCCTGTACGAGGAGCTCCACCAGCTCGATCCCGACGACGTGGATGCGCTGCTCGTGCTCGCGGCCCGGGACCACGCCGAAGGCAACGAGGCCCGGGCGATCACCCGCTGGGAGCGAGCCCTGCCCGCGCTGCCGAGCCGGGATCCGCGGCGGGTGGAGCCCAGCCTGGTGCTGGCCCGCCACGACATCACCCGCGATCGACCCGAGCGCGCGCGCGACCTGCTGCTGCCGCTGCTCAACCAGCGCCACGCCCCGCTGCCCACCTACGAGCTGCTCGCCGAGGCGGCGCAGGCCCTGGGCGACGCCCCCAACCGCCTGCGAGCGCTGCGAGGGATCATCGCCCATGCGCCCGACGGCCCGGCGCGGCTCGAGGCCCAGCTCGCGCTCGCGCAGCAGCTGGGCGAGCTCGGCCGCGAGCGCGAGGCCCTGCCCCATGCCACCACCGCCGCGCGCGGCTTCCCCCGCGGCACCCCCGAGCACGTGGATGCGGCGCGTGCCTGGCTGGCCCTGGCCACCGCGGTCGGCGACTCTCGCCAGGAGGCCGCCGCCCGCACCGAGCTGCGCCACGGCCTCGGGCGCGAGCTCTCGGCCAAGGAGCTGCGTGCCGAGGCGATGCTGCGCGCCGACACCCTGGGCGACGTGACGGGGGCCCGCACCATGGTGGCGGAGGCGCTGTCGGATCGCCCCACCGACGAGCTGCTGCTGTCCACCCTCAAGCACCTGGCCGAGCGCACCCACTCGCTGCTGCCCTACCTGGTCGCGCTCGATGCCGCGATCGAGGGCATGGTGCCGGGGCCCGAGCGTGATGCCCTGGCCACCGAGCTGGCCCTGGCCGCGGCCGAGGTGGGCGATGCCAGCCGCACGCACCGGGCCCTCGATCGGATCTCGGCCGTCGCCGCGGCGAGCGAGGAACTGCTCGACCTGCGCGACTGGGCGGTGAGGCAGCTCGGGCTCGAGGACGACGAGCTGCGGCGCATCGACGAGCGCCTGCGGGCGGGGGCGCCCGACGAGACCCTGGTGCGACGCCTGGCGCGGCTGGTGGGGCGCGGCGAGCCCTGCGTGGAGCACCTGCTGGCCGCGGCCCGCAGCACCCGAGGCGAGCACGCCCAGCGCCTGCTCGCCCCCGCGATGGAGCTGGCGCTCGAGCTGAGCAGCCCCCCGCTGGTGCTCCGGGTGACCCGCGAGGCGCTGCAGGCCGAGCTCACCGCGCTGGTGGCCGAAGGCTGGCCCGCGCTCGTGGAGCTGGTGGGGACCGCGGGGGACGACGCCGCGCTGGCCGACCTGGTCGCGCTGGCCGACGACGCCCACGCGCAGGGCCTGCCCCTCGACGATCGCAGCGATCGCCTGCTCGACGCCGCCATCGCGGTCCAGCCCGGCTCCCCCCACCTCCACCGCGCCCTCGCCCGGCACCTGGCCCAGCGGGGCAGCCACGCCGAGCGCCTGCAGGACGAGCTGAGCGCCCACCTCGACGCGGTCGCCGATCGCTACGAGCTGCCCGGGCGCGACCGGGCCGAGCTGTTCGTGGGCATCGCCGAGCCCCTCGATCGCCGCGCTGCGGCCGAGCTGCTCGCCACCCGGGCCGCCGACTACCTCGACGATCCCGAGACCTTCGGGCGGCTGCTCGAGGCCCTGGAGTCGCACCAGTGCTGGCCCGAGGTGCTGGCGCTGCTCGGCCGCCGCGTGGCCGCGAGCACCGATCCCGAGGACAAGGTGGCCACCCTCAAGCACCTGGCCCACGTGGCCTCCGAGGTGCTGGGCGATCCCGCCACCGCGGCCCAGCACCTCGACGCCGCGCTCGAGCTGGCGCCCACCGATCCCGACCTGCTGCTGCCGCTGCTCGATCACCACTTCGCCCGCAAGGACCTGCGCCGCGCCATCGAGCTGAGCGAGCGAGTGCTCGAGCACGTGCGCATGGGCGACGCGGCCTATGCCGCCCTCGCCCACCGGGCCGCCGACGCGGCCATCGCCCAAGACCAGGTGGTGCGCGCGATGGCCCTGCTCAAGCGCGTGGTGCAGCGGGTGCCCGGCGACACCAAGGCCCAGGCCCGCATCGACGAGCTGCACAGCCGCGCCGACGAGCCCGAGCAGCGCGTGCGGCTGCTCGCCTCGGTCGCCGCCCGCCAGAGCGGCACGTCGCGCATCGAGGCCCTCGAGGAGCGCGCGCGCCTGCTCATCGGGCCGCTCGAGCGCCCCCTGGAGGCGATGGAGGATCTGGCCGCGGTGGTGGCCGAGGCCCCCGATCGCCAGGCCAGCGTGGATGTGCTGGCCTTGCTGTACCGCGAGCACGACCGCTTCCCCGAGCTGGTGGCGATGCTCGAGTCCCTGCTGCCGCGCCGCCACGGCCTGGCGCGCGCCCGCCTGCTGCACGAGATCGCCGATCTCTACCGCGAGGCGCTGCACGATCCGGCCCGGGCCGAGCAGGCCCTGCGCCTGGGCATCGACGAGCTCGGCAGCAGCGACGAGGAGCGCGAGCTGGCCGACCAGCTCCGCCAGGAGCTGATCACCAACCTCGAGCAGCAGGGCCGCTACGTCGATCTCACCGTGGTGCTCGAGCAGGAGCTCGCGCCCGAGCTCGAGCTGGCCGATCCCGAGGAGGCCCCTCGGGCCTCGCGCCTGGCCCTGCTCACCACCCTGGCCCGGGTGGTCCGCGATCACCTCGAGGACGAGGGCCGGGCCGCGCGGCTGTACGAGCACCTCGAGCGCTGGAACGCGCTGCCCGACGAGGGGCTGGTGACCCTCGCCCGCTGGTACCGGCGCACCCGTCGACACGACGACCTGGTGCGCGTGCTCCAGCTCCGCGCGCTGGCCCTGCCCGAGCACAGCGCCCGCCGGGCCGCCGTGGACCTGCGGATCGCCGAGCTGCTCGACGGCCCGCTGTCACGCCCCCACGACGCCGCGCCCCACTACCTCGAGGCCTACCTCGCCGACCCCGAGGCCCACGCTGCCGCGGGGGCCCGCGCGCGCGTGCTGCTGTCGGGGGTGGACTCGGTGGTCAACGTACGCGCCCGCCTGCTGCGGCGGCTCGAGGAGCTCGACATCGGCCGCCGCCCCGCCCTGCTCACCCTGCTCGCCGACGTGCTCGCCCCCCACGACGATCACGAGGCCGAGGCCGAGACCCGCTACCGCGAGGCCCTGCAGATCGACAGCAGCCTCAGCACCGCGTGGGACGGCCTGGGTCGGCTGCTCAACCGCCTCGATCGCAAGGACGAGGCGGCCCAGGCCCTGGTGGAGGCCGCCCGCGGCGACGGCCTGCTTGCCCCCCGGGCGGCCGAGGCCGCCGCGCTCGCGGCCCGCAGCTTCATCGAGCAGCGCCGCTTCGAGGAGGCCGAGCAGATCCTCAAGCACGCCCTGCAGCGCAGCCCCGAGTCGCAGCGCGCCCTGCTCGAGCTGGCGCGGCTGTACGAGCGCAGCGATCGACGGGCCGAGCTCGGCGAGGTGCTCGACCGCCTCGCCGAGCTGCCGCTGTCGAGCACCATGCTGGCCGAGGTGGCCTACCGACGCGCGCTGCAGCTCCAGCCGATCTACGAGCGCGTCCCCGGCGGGCCCCAGGGCGAGCGCGCGCGCAGCTACCTGCTCGAGGCGCTGGGGGCCAACCCCCGCCACGCCGCCGCGCGCCGGGCCCTGCTGGCCCTGGCCACCGCGCGCCGCGAGTGGTCGATCGTGGCGCACATGCACTACCTGGCCATCCGCGAGCTGCCGCCGGGGGCCCAGCGGGCCATCGTGCACCTCGACCTCGCCGCCACCTACCTCGATCACCTCGACGATCCCGAGAGCGCGATGCGGAACATCGAGAGCGCGCTGCAGCAGGCGGCCACCGACGTGGTGGTGGCCAACCGCACCGCCGAGCTGGCGCGGCGCATGAGCGATCGCCGAGGCGCGGCCGAGCGCTTCGAGACCATCGCGGCCGAGGACAACGATCTCGACGACGCGGCGCGGGCCCGGCTGTGGCTGCTGGCCGCCGACCTGCGCATGGAGGACGACGATCGCGAGGCGGCCGAGGCCGCCTCCAAGCGCGTGCTCGATCTGCCCTCGGTGCCCCAGGACGCCACCGCGGCCGCCAACCGCACCCTGGAGCGCCTCGGCCCGCGCGACCCCGAGAGCCTCACCGCGGCCAGCTCGGGGGTGCTCGCCCGCCTCGACGACACGCCGCCCCCCGAGCCCCACGAGCGCGCGCTGCTGCTGGGGCGCCTGGGCGACATCGGGCAGGCCCTCGAGGACGAGCAGATGGTGGAGCGAGCCCACCGCGAGCAGCGGCAGCTCGCGGCCGACCTCGACGGCCGGGCCGGAGACTCACACACCGCCGGCGCGGTGCTCCGCGATCTGATGGCCGCGCGCGGCGAGTACGGGCCGGTCATCGATCTCTACGAGCGGCTGGCCTCGGGCACCGGCGCCGAGGATCCGGCCCGCGCCGCGGCGGTGCTGGTGGAGGCGGCCGGCTACGCCTGGCGCGGCCAGGCCTCGCCGGCGCAGGCCGCCTCGCTGCTCGGCCAGGCGCTGCAGCACGCGCCGCAGGACGAGGCCGCGGCCCGCATGCTCGCCGAGCTCACCCACGAGATCACCGATGCCGCCACCGCCGACGCGGTGGCCCGCGAGCTGCGGCGCGTGCCCGCGGAGGCCCGCCCGCCCGTGCTGCGCCTGCAGCTCAGCGCCCTGGCCTCCACCCGCGGCGACGAGGACGAGGCGCTGGCCCTGGTGCGCCCCCTCGCCCGCCCCGGCGTGCCCGAGGCGGTGCGCTTCGAGGCCCTCGGTCGCCTCGACGCCCTGCTCGCCGCGCGGGGCGAGCACGAGGAGCGCCGTCGGGTGCTCAGCGATCTGTTCGCGCTCGGCCAGGCCCGCAGCGACGCGCGGGCCGGCGACCTCGGCCTCGAGCTCGCGCGGCTCCAGCAGTCCGAGGGCGATCGCAGCGCGGCGCGGCGCACCGGCGAGGCCGCGCGCCAGGTGGCGCCCGACCACCGCGACCTGCTGCGCATGCTCGCCGAGCTCGCCGAGCAAGACGAGGACTGGGCCGCGCTCGCCGACCTCTACGAGGAGCTGAGCCAGCTCGCCATGGACGACGCCGAGCAGGCCACCTGCCTCACCCGGGCCGCTCGCGTGCTGCTCGATCACCCCGACGCCGCCGTCGACGGCGACCCCCTGCAGCTCGCCCGGGGCCTGCTACTGCGGGCCACCGAGATCGCCCCCGACGATCCGGGACCGCGGGTGGCCCTGCTGCCGCTGTCGTTCCGCCAGGCGCGGTGGGACGAGGTGCTCGAGCGAGCCGAGGAGATCATGCGCAGCGCCGGGCCCGACGAGCCGGTGCTGATGCTCGCGGCCCTGGCCGAGGGCTACCACCGCGGCGACCGACGCCTCGCCCGCGAGATCGGCTTTCGCCACTCCGCCGAGGTCTGCCGCCGCTGGCTCATGCCCGGCCTGCAGCAGGCTCTCGACGAGGTCGCGATGCGAGGCCCCCTGCCCCGCCTCGACAACCTGCTCGGCGTGGGCTCCACCCTGCTCGGCGGTCGTCGTCACCTCTTCGAATGGCTCGGCACCTGGGCCAGCGAGCGCCCCCCCGAGCCTGGCCTCGCGCTGGGCATGGCTCGCCTGCTCGAGGCCCGCGGCTCGGGAGATCTCGCGCGTCACCAGTTCCAGCTCGCGGCCTTCCTCGCTCCGCGGGGACCCGTGCCCATCTTGGTGTCGCGCCTGCCCGACGCCCGCGCCGTGGGGCTGGACCTGCACCTGCTGAGCACCGCCCCCATGGAGAGCCGCAGCATCCTGCGCGAGGTGCTGGCGGGGCTCCGCGATCACCTCGCGGGCCTGGCCACGCAGGGCTCGGTGCTCCCCGCCGCCCCGCACCAGCGCTCGCCCAGCTGGTGGGCCAGCCGCATGGAGCTGGCCGAGACCATCATCGAGCCGTGGCGAGCCATGCTCGGGGTGGACGTCCCCGTGGCATGGACCGAGCAGGAGGTACCGGGTGGGATCGCCGTGCGCAACGACCGCCCGCCTCGCCTGGTGCTCGGGCGGCTCGCCGCCACCATGGAGATCCCCGAGCTCTCGTTCCGTCTCGCCTACGGCACCGCCACCATCGCCCTGGGCCTGGGCGTGCTCGACAGCGGCAGCCTGGCCCCGGGCGCCCTGCTCGACGCCCTCGTGCAGCTCGCCAACCCCGGCCACCAGCCCACCGGCCAGGCCGCCCAGGCCCTCGCCGACGTGCTCGCGGCTCGCGATGCCCACAACATCGGCCTGAGCGCGGGCCAGCGCGCCGGGCTCATGGACGAGCTGGCCCACTGGCTCACCATCGACAACGGCGTCACGCGCTTCGTGGCCAACCTGCACCACGCACGCCTGCTGCTGGCCACCCGGCTGTGCGGCCACCTCGACGGCGCGCTGCATGCCATCGCCCGCGATCACGGTCTGGTGGTGGATGGACGGGTCGACGCTGGCGCCACCCTCCGCGTCGACGACACCGCGTGGTTGCTGCGCGCGCTGGCGCTCCGCTGAGCGCCGAGCGGGTCGGGGATCGCCCCGCATCGCCCCGCCACCCGGGAGCCCGCCCGGCCTTTGTTGCGCCGAGCGGTGGGGCCTGCCAAGATCCCGTGCGGTTTCGACGCCCGCTCGAGGTACCCGCGTGGCCAAGACAATGCACGAGACGAGGAGGCCAGCGGCCCCCCTGACGATGGGCGCCCTGGCCCTGGCCCTGGCCCTGATCCCCGCCTGCGACCGTTCCTCCGGCGAGCCCGGCAAGGGGGCCGAGGCCGCGCCCGAGGCCAAGGCCGGTACCCCCGAGGGCGGAGCCCCGTCCGTCACGGGCCTGGTCACCGAGGCCGAGGATGCTCGGCGTACCCTCGACGTCGCCAAGCTCGAGCAAGTGGAGGGACAGCTCGAGGCCGCCGGGGCCACCCGCGACGCCCAGCGCGAGCGCCTCGCCACCCTGGCCACCCTCGCCGTGGAGGCCCGGGTGCGCTCGGCCGCCCTCGGGGACGACCAGGCCGCGGCCCAGGCCGCCCGCCTCGCCTCCGAGGGCCAGGCCCTCGCCGACGCGATCGGGGCCCAGCTCGATCCCGGAGAGCTCGCCGCAGCCAAGGCCCGCCTCTCGCTCGCGCGCGACGAGGACGTGGCGGCCGAGCACCCCAGCGTGCTGCTGCCCACCTTCCGCGATCGCGAGCTGCAGAGCGCCGTGCTCGCCCGCCCCGTGTGGCACGGCGACGACGATGCGCTGGTCGACCAGGAGCGCGCCGACCTGGTCACCGTGCTGCAGGATCTCTCCGAGCCCACCGGCCTCGAGCGCATGCTGCTGGCCGTCACCCTCCACGCCGCCGGCGAGTCGGAGCGGGCCGCCGCCGTGGCCCGCGACGCCCTCGGGGCCGCCCCCGGTCAGCCGCTGGCCCAGGGCCTGCTCGATCGCATCCGCGACGACGGCCGCGTGGCCGTGGCCGATCCCTCCACCCCCGTGGGCACGCCCACCACGCCCGAGCCCCCCCAGCCGGAGCCCGTCGCCGAGCCCGAGCCCGAGCCGACCACTCCCGACGCGGGCGATCCCAAGCCCAAGGCCAAGCCCAAGGCGCCGCCCAAGCCCAAGATGACGCCCGACGAGCTGACCACCGAGGGCTGCAAGCAGGTGCGCAGCGGCGACGCCCAGAAGGGCTTCGCCATGCTCCAGAAGGCCTTCGACCTCGACCCACGCGACACCAAGGTCATCTTGTGCATGGCCGAGGGCCACATGAAGCTGGGTCGCCTGCCCTCCGCCCGCGCCATGGCCGAGCGAGTGCTCCGCAGCTCCCCCAAGAACAAGAAGGCCCTGCTGCTCGGCGCCAAGATCGAGGACCGCATGGGCAACAAGCGCGCCGCCGTCGACTACTACCGCAAGGTCCTCGAGCAAGAGCCCGACAACTCGACGGCCAAGGACTACGTCGACAAGAACGGCTGAGCCGGGAACGCCCCCGGCTCACGGGGGCGAGGGACGGTCGGTCGTACACAACGAACATCCACCGCCTGTGGTGGATGGCTTCGCAGCGCCACACGGAACGACCGCTCGCCACAACGAAGAATCCCCCCGCAAGCGGGGGGATTCTTCGCGAACCACCCTCCCCCGCTGGTCGCGGGGGGGCACCCACTAGAACCGGAGCTGCAGCTCGAAGCTGGCGGCCAGCGGGGTCTGGAACGAGGACTCCACGCCGAAGTTGCCCTGCGGCGGGAGCACCGTCCGCTGGAAGAACTCGGTCGGGTTGCCCGCGTTCTGGATCTTGGTGTGCTTGAGGTCGGTGAGGTCACCGCCCGCCACCGGCCGCGTGTTCGAGAACGAGTAGACCTCGTCGACGCGGATGATCGCCTTGGAGTTGGTCACGTTGATCACGCGGGCCGAGGCCTCGATCTCGAGGTCGCCGGGCAGCGGGTACGCGTAGGCGAGGCTCAGGTTCCACGAGTAGTTGGGCTCCACCCGACCGCCGGCACCACGGGGCACCACGTAGACCGGGAAGGTGCCCGGGTAGCGGTTGTTGCCCGCGCGGAGCGAGATGGGATAGCCCGACTGGTAGCGGAAGCTGGTGCCCAGGGTCAGGCGGCCGGCCTCCTGCAGGTCGAAGGAGTAGAAGCCGTCCACCTTGGCGCGGTGCGGGGTGTTGAACGACAGCGGGCCGAAGCTGTTTCGCACCAGCTCGGGGATGTCGTACTGCACCGAGGAGCCCAGGTTGATCGCGCCCGTGATGGGGTCGACGAAGCCGTCGTAGTTGCCCACGAGGCGGCTGAAGGTGTACGAGCCCAGCACCATCCAGTTGCGAGCGAAGCGCTTCTTCACCTCGAAGGTGAAGGCGTCGAAGTTCCGGGTGGGCTTGTCGAAGATCTCGTTGATCCGAGAGAAGGCGTCGGCCAGGAACTGGCAACGCTGGAGGTCACGGGCGATCTGGTTGCGATCCGGATCGTCCATGTCCAGGCCCTGGAGCTGAGAGTCGAGATCATCACAGGTCTGCTGCTGGCGGGCGATGTCCTCTTGGTCCACCGCGACGCCGGGGTTGGCGATGATGAAGTTCAGGCCGCCGTTGGTCGAGACGTCCTCGACCGCGCGACCGAGATCGGTGTGCAGCCAGCGGACGCCGAGGGTGAGGTCCTCGATGACCTCCTGCTCGTAGCCCATCTGGAACTGCTGGTTGTACTGACCCCGCAGCTGCGGGACCACGGCGCCCTCGGTGAGCTGCGTGGTGCTCGAGGCGAAGTCGGGGCACCACTCCGTGGGCTGACCGTTCTCCTCGCGGGGAACCGTCTCGCCCATGATGGTGACCTGCTGGCCCTGACACTGCGCGTTGCGGTAGGTGCGGGTCATGTTGACCAGACCACCGAACACGCGCGAGTTCAGCTGCAGCGGCAGGGTCTGGTAGAACCAGCCGTAGCTGGCGAACAGACGGCTGCGGCCCTCGTCCGTCCAGTCGTAGACCACGCCCACGCGCGGCGCCACGTTGTCCCAGATGAGGATAGCGCGATCTCCGAGGATGTCGCGCATGTCCTGGATCTCCCAGCGCACGCCGGCCGACAGGAACAGGTTGGACAGGATCGCCCACTTGTCCTGCAGGAACACCGCGTAGTTCTGCGTGGAGAGCCTCTCGGAGTACTGGTCGGCCCGGATGCCGGCGCCCAGCGGGGTGGCGATGGCCCGGAGCTCGCCCTGCTCCTTGCGCACGCGGCCGTAGCCGGCCGAGGTCCGCAGGTCGGGGTTGTCGGTGTCGACGAAGATGTAGCGGTGGTTGTTGACGCGGTTGGCCGTCTGGATGACGTAGTCGTTGGCCGCCGAGTCGTAGCACCACTCGCCGCCCTCGTCGGGCGCCTGGCCGCCGAGGCCCATGTCGGAGCAGTTGTTGTAGAAGTCGCTGCGGTTGCTGCCCGAGTAGCGGAAGGTGCTCTTGCGCTCGGTGTGGTCGATCGCCGCGCCGTACTTGAGCTGGTGCGAGCCCGCCGCGTTGAAGAAGTGGGTCAGGTTGACGTCGCCGCCCACCGAGCGGGCGATGTCACGGCTGTACTGACCCACGCCGCCCGACAGCCAGCTGCGGACCGGGCAGGCCAGACCGGGCAGGTCGGAGTCGTTGCAGGCCTCGGCCACGCCGGGCACCAGGTCGAGCCGACCGTCGCGGTCGAGGAACTCGAAGAGGTTCTCGCCCTCGGTGTCGTACTCCTGGGTGGCCGGCAGGTTGAGCAGGCTGGGGTCGTCGACGCGCCACGCCTCCTGCTGGCTGAACTGGGAGTAGCTGAGGTTGGCGTCGATCTCGATCTTGTCGTCCGCCACGCGGCCGAGGTAGCCGAGGGTCACGAAGAACGAGTTGCCGCGGTCCCAGCCGAAGTGCTCGTTGACCACGCCGTTGGCGGTGTTCGAGCCGCCGCCCAGCGGGTCGGCGTTCTGGGTGGTGCCGAAGGCCGAGGGGTCGAGCGAGAACGACACCGGCCGGCGATACGTGCGGCGGGTGAACTCGGGCTGCCCGAAGTAGGTGCCGCGCAGTCGGTGCCGGGGGTTGATCGCCCAGTCGAGGCCGACCTGGTAGCCGATGCCCACGCCGCCGGTGCGGAACTTCTGGTCGGCGAACTGCTCGGTCTGGATGTAGTCGCCGCCGTCGACGCAGTCGAAGTCGCCGTTCTTGTAGGGGCAGTCCTCGTAGCCGCCCGACCCGTCCTTGTCCACGCGGTGGTGGAAGGTCTGGATGAGCGAGCTGCGGCCGCCGGTGGCGAAGATGCCCGCCGACCAGAACAGCTTGTCCTTGATGATGGGGCCGCTGGCCGCCACCACGCCCTGCATGAGGAAGTCCGGCGTCTCGGTGGCTCGGATCGCGTTGTCGGTGGCGAGGATGAAGCGCGGCTTGGCCAGGCGCGGGGTGTAGGTGAAGCGAGCCACGCCGCGCAGGGTGTTGGTACCCGACACGCGACGAGCGCTCACCTGGCCGCCCGCGGCTCCGCCGAACTCGGCGTCGTAGCCCGACTCCTGGACCTCGACCGTCTCGATGAACTCCTGGACGATCGACGCACCGACCGTACCGAAGGAGGGGTTGTTCACGTTGGCGCCCTCGACCGTGTACTTGGACTCGGCGCCGGTGGTGCCGGCCAGCGAGATGCCGGCCGAGTCGCGCGAGGCGGTGGCCGAGGACTCGACGACCTGGGTGAAGTCGCGCCCCGTGGAGTTGCCCACCGGGATGTTGCGGAACTCCTCCATGCTCACCGTACGGCCGACCGCGGTCTGCTGCTCGACCGGCTGGGCCTTGACCCGGACGACGCGCTTGAACTCGTTGTCGGGGTCGACGGTGAAGTTGGCGCGGAACTTGGCGCCCGCGGGGAGGGTTGCGACCTTGGAGACGTCGGCCTGCCCGATCAGGATCTGGATCGTGTAGGTGCCCGGCGGCAGGTCACGGAACGCATACAGACCGTTGCTGTTGGTCTGGGTCTCCCGCTGCCCTTGCAGACACGAGCACTGGAGGATGACCAACGCATTGGGAATCCTCTCCTTGGTCTTCTGATTGGTGACCACGCCACTGATCGTGCCGTTGGACGCGGCCTCGGCCGTGGAGGGAGCCAACAGCACCGCAGCAGACACGAGGGTGGCCGCAGCGGCAGAGCCGATGGACAGCATGAGGGTCGAGGACAGGAGCGAGCGAGCGCGCTTCACAGGGTAGAGCTCCTTGTGGCAAGAGCCGTGACCGCAGCCGGTCGAGCCGAGTGCGTGCGCGGGTATAACACGATTGCCTCGGGGTGAGGACAGCCGGGAAGCCATCTTGGGATGGCTTGCCACTGCCATCCCCGGGCTCCCTCGTCCCTCGAGAGGAGATCCGGGGCACCCGTGCGATACCTCGATCCCATGCACGTGGCCTGGCCCATCGCCGCTCAACGGCACCAGGACCGACGCCTTACGGCAAAAGCATCCCAAGGCGGGTCGGCGTTGGCGAGCGCACGAGCACCGGACCCAGGGGGAACGGGCTTTTTCCCTTGCCCCGACCCCCGGCCTCGTGGCACCCGGCCGCGATCCCCCCGACGGGGGCTAGAAGCGGCCGTGGAGGACGAGGCCCCGCCCGGTCGGCACCAGGCGCAGGTGCGCCGCAAAGCCGGTCTTCTTCCACTCGGCGGTCTTGCGGTTGCCCTGCACGAAGAGGATGGCTCCGGCGCCCAGTGCGACGACCCCGAGGCCACCGCCCACGCCCATGCTCAGGCCCAGGCCCAGGTTGGCCGCGCGCCCGTTGCTGCGTGCGTTGTCGATGGCCGCGTCCTGCTCCAGGCAGTCCTGCGACGCGGGATCGAGGCACAGGTCGGAGCGCTCGGCCTGGAGCTGCCGCAGCTCGTCGCTGAACTCTTGTCCCCGCACGCCGAAGTAGATCCCCAGCACCGCTCCCGTCACGAGCAGCAGGCCGCCGGCGCCCAGCGTGGCCGCGCCCGCGATCCGCAGCTTCTTGCCGGGATCGGGCCCGTCGGGGAGCATGGGCCGGGGCTCGATGATCACCGGAGGATCCGGATCGGGGTCGGGCTCCTCGCCCTGCGAGGCCTCGGCCTCCACGATCATCGCGTCGATCTCCGCGAGCCGCTCCGCCGCGTCGTCGGCCTGCACGTCGGGATCGGACTGGGCGATGATGAGGAAGTTGTTCATCACGGCCCGCGCCTTGCGGAGATCCTCGAGATCTCCGGAGATCCCGTACAGCCCCTTGTACGCCAGCGCGATGTTGTAGAGGAGCAGCGCCCGCTCGCTGAGGTCGTAGGCCTTCTCCCACTTCTCGACCGCCTCGCCGAAGCGGCTGAGGCGGTAGGCCTTGACCCCCTCCTCGTACAGGACCTCGGGCGGCTTGTCGGACTCGGGGGCCATGCGCATCGAGAGCGGCACGGATCGGGCGTGGGCCTCCGAGGAGAGGCCGACCGGGCCGAGCGCGGCAGACGAGCCCAGCGCTGCGAGCAGGCCGAGGAGGATGGTTGGGCGGATCACCATCGAGCCGCGGCAGGCTAGCAACCTCGGCCTCGGGACACCAGCCTGCGCGGGCCGGCCGCGCGGCCAGCGAGGAGAACGGGCGAGACGACGATCAGAGGTCCACCAGCTGGACCGCATCGGGGCGAAGCTCGAGGCCGAGGAAGCCCGCGCCCACCCGGGCGAAGCGCTCGGGACCGTCGGTGGCCAGTAGGGTGGTCCCTCCTACCGCGCCCGCGGGAGCAGCCAGGCCCTCCTGCTCCAGGATCTGGGCGACGGCGTGCGCCGTGGTCTCGGCCGAGTCCACCAGGGTGACCTCGGGGCCCATCACCCGGGCCAGGGCCGAGCGCAGCACCGGAAAGTGGGTGCAGCCCAGCACCAGGCAATCGATCCCCTCGGGATCGCCCGGGCGCGGGCGCAGGTCGCCGAGGTAGCGCTCGGCCACCGCCTCGGCGATCGGCCCGTCGCACCAGCCCTCCTCGGCCAGGGCCACGAACAGCGGGCAGGCCCGGCCCACCACCCGCGCGTCGGGGCGACGGCGGGCGATCGCCCGCTCGTAGGCACCGCCGCGGATCGTGCTCTCGGTGCCGATCACCGCGATCCGCCCGTGGCCCGAGGCCTGGCAGGCCGCCGCCGCGCCGGGCTCGACCACCCCCACCAGCGGCATCGCGCCGATGTGATCGGGGAGATCGGGCAGCGCCACCGCCGAGGCCGTGTTGCAGGCGATCACCAGCAGCTTCACCCCGCGATCCACCAGCACCTGCGCCGCCTGCCGGGCGTAGCGAGTCACGGTGTGGCGGCTCTTGGTGCCGTAGGGCAGCCGCGCCGTGTCGCCGAGGTACACGAACGACTCGTGGGGCAGGTGGGCCCGCAGTGCTCGCAGCACCGTCAGGCCCCCCACGCCCGAGTCGAACACTCCGATCGCGGCGTCGCGCTGCACCGAGGCGATCACCCGCGCATCAGGATGTTCTTGGCGATCACCATGCGCTGGATCTGCGAGGTGCCCTCGTAGATCTGCAGCAGCTTGGCGTCGCGCATCAGCTTCTCCACCGGGTACTCCTTGGTGTACCCGTAGCCGCCGAACACCTGCACCGCGTCGGTGGTGGCCTTCATCGCGAGGTCGGCCCCCATCGCCTTGGCGATGGCCGAGGTGCTGGTGCGCTTGATCCCGTGGTCCACCTCCCAGGCCGCCTTGCTGAACAGCAGCCGGGTGGCCTCCTGGGCCATCGCCATCTCGGCGATCATGAACTGGATCGCCTGGTGCTGGGCGATGGGCACCCCGAAGGTCTTGCGCTCCTTGGCGTAGTTGGCCGACTCGTCCAGCGCGCGGCCGATGAGCCCCGCGGCACAGGCCGCGATCATCGGGCGAGACTTGTCGAAGGTCTCCATCGCGATCGCGAAGCCCTGGCCGGGCTGGCCCAGGATGTTGTCGGGGCCCAGGCGCACGTCCTCGAAGATCACGTCGACCGTGTTCGAGGCGCGCTGCCCCATCTTGTTCTCCTTCTTGCCCACCGACACGCCCTTGAGGTCGCGGGGGATCACGAAGGCGGTGATGCCCTTGTGCCGCAGCGCGGGATCGAGGGTGGCGAAGCCGGTGTAGAAGCTCGCGTGGCCGCCGTTGGTGATCCAGCGCTTCTGGCCCTCGAGCACCCAGCCGTCGCCGTCCTTGGTCAGGCGCGTGCGCATGCCCGCCACGTCCGAGCCCGCCTCGGGCTCCGAGCAGCAGTAGCTGGCGAAGATGAGCTCCTCGGTCAGCCAGCCCAGGTACTTGTTCTTCTGCTCCTCGCTGCCCGCGATCATCAGCGGCAGGGCAGCCAGGTGGTTGCACATGATGCTGGTCGCGATCCCGGCGCAGCCGTAGGCGAGCTGCTCGGAGATCAGGCAGCCCTCCAGCGTGCTCAGGCCCAGGCCGCCGTACGCCTCGGGCACCTCCACGTTCATCAGGCCCAGCTCCCACGCCGCGCGGAACACCTCCTCGGGGTGCTCCCCCTTCTCGTCGTACTCGCCCGCCACGGGGATGATGTGCTCGGCCGCGAACTTGCGGGCCGTGTCCACCAGCGCCAGTTGCTCTTCGGTATACGTGGGATCGAACATCGCGGGCCGGTTTGTACGCCCGTTCCCCGCCCCGGAAAACCGCCCGCCGCGGCGCTCCCTCACTAGCCGGGTCGCCCGCGGGACCCCGGCGCGTCGGCTCCCGCCCTACTCCGAGCGGGCGCGCTCGCGAGCCCGGCGCGCCTCGGCCCGGGCCTCGCGGCGCGCATCCTTCTCGCCCTTCTCGGCGCGGGCGAGCTCGGCGGCTCGCCCCCCCAGGATGTAGCCCACGACCACCCCGAACAGCAGCACGCCCGGGATGTAGATGAAGTGCGCGAGGGTCATGCCTTGTCGATGCGCGTGCGCAGGGTCTCGACGTCGCCGCGCAGCCGCGCGCCGCGACGCCACAGCATCACGCCGTAGATGGCGAACAGGCTCCACAGCACGCCGTACGACCACACGATGTGCTCGTAGTCCGAGGCGGTCTTCTTGGCCGCCGCGGCCTCGTGCATGCGGGTGCACTCGATCGAGGCGCGGTCCAGGCCCTCGACCGCCTCGTACTCGTCGTCCTGCGGCGGCTCGGCGACCGCCTGGGACCCACCCAGGATGCTGGAATTCATGATGCCGCTCCCTTCGCTGCCTCGCGCAGCTCGTCCACCCGGACCCACGCGTCGTCGACGTCCATCTCGATCATCTCCTGCCGGGCCCGCACCGCCACCAGGGCGATCGCGGTGGCGAGCAGGGCTCCCAGCGCGGGCCACAGCGCGGCCCACATCTCGGGAGGCAGGGTCCCCACCACGTCGTTGCTCGGGTGGGTCGTCTTCCAGATCTTCACCGCGTAGTAGATCACCGGCACGTCGACGGCCCCGAAGATCGCCAGCGCCGCGGCCAGGCGATCCGAGCCCGCCGCCCCGTAGCGCCGCACCAGCACGTAGGCCACGAACACCAGCCACAGCAGGCCCGTGGTCACCTGGCGCGCGTCCCAGGTCCACGCCTTGCCCCACGACGCGTGCCCCCAGATGGGCCCGGTGATGAGCACGCCGAGCCCGGCCAGCACCACCATCTCGCCCGCCGCGATCGCCACCGCCTCGGCGCGTCGCGACTGCCGGCGCAGCTGGATGCCCGCCGCGATCCCGCAGACCAGGCCGAAGAGCATCATGATCCAGGCCATCGGCACGTGGAAGTAGAAGATCTTCTGGGCCGTGCCGAGCTGCCGCTCGATGCCGGTCTCGAGGAAGATCTTGTGCACGCTCAGCGGGAAGACCACCGCTGCGATCGCCAGCAGCACGATCGGGATCTGCCGAGTCATCGTCGCCTCCGTCCTCGCTCGCGGGCGGGCTTGCGGCCGGTGCTCCCCACCAGGACCGCCTCGAACAGCACGCCGCCCAGGGCCACCAGCAGCACGTCGAGCGCCGCGAGCTGGATGAGATAGGTGTTCAGATCGGGGTGCCCCTCGAGCAGCGCCCGGGTCGAGACCAGGGCCCACATCAGCGCGGGGCTGGTCAGCGGATAGAGGATCACCGACAGCAGCACGTTCTTGCCGCCGCTCTGGGCCAGGCCCGCGGCGAACAGGGTGCCCACCGCCACGTAGGCCACGCAGCCCAGCACCACCAGCACAGCGGTGGTGAGCGGCCGCTCGGCGAACACCGCCCCGGCCGGGAACAGCAGCACCAGCCCCGGCACCAGCACCAGGCAGCAGCCCAGCAGCACCAGCAGGGTCACCGCCCCCTTGGCCAGGTAGATCGACAGCCGCTCCACCGGGGCCGACAGCAGCGCGCGCAGGGTGTCGGACTCGCGCTCGCGATCGAAGATGCGGGTCAGGGTCAGCGCCCCCACGAAGGCCACCGCCAGCCACAGCATCCCCGGGATCGCCAGCGGCTGCGCGCTGCGACCCAGCGCCGCGAACGACAGGCCGAACATCACCAGCACCACCAGCGTGAAGAAGCCGGCGGTGGCGACGAGCTCGAGGTCGCGGAGCTCCTGTCGCAGGTCGTTCTTGGCCAGCAGCCACGCTTGGCGGGGCAAGCGCATCGAGCCGGTTGTAGCACGGAAGGCCAGCGGCCACGGAGTCGCGCCGCTAGGCATGGGCCCCGGCCTCCGTGGCCGCCGCGAGCCGGTCGGGTCGGCCCAGCGCGGCCACCCGGTCGCGGTAGCTCCCCGCCTCCCCCTCGTCGCGCCGCGCCTCGCCCCGCAGGCGGCCGCCCTCGAGCAGCACCACGCGATCGGTCGAGGCCACCACCGCGTCGTAGTCGTGCGACGACAGCAGCACCGCCAGCCCGGCCGCGCGCTCGTCCGCGAGCACCTCGGTGAGGCGATCGCGACCCGGGCGATCGAGCGAGGTGAAGGGCTCGTCGAGCAGCAGCAGCGACGGCCGGCCCAGCAGCGCGCGGGCCAGCGCCAGGCGCTGCATCATCCCGCGCGAGAAGGTGCCCACCAGGCGGTCGGCCGCGTCGGCCAGGCCCAGCCGCTCGAGCAGCGGATCGGCCGGCGCCGCGTCGAGCCCCGCCGCACGGCGCAGCTCCGCGAACAGGGCCATGTTCTCGCGCGCGCTCAGCCGCGGGTAGAGCTGGGTGGTGTGGGCCACGAACGCGATGCGGGCCCGCTGGGCCAGCTCCACCTGCGGCGCCAGCTCGCCGCCCAGCCGCCGCTCGCCCTCGCTGGGCGACATCAGGCCCACCGCGATCGACAAGAGCGTGGTCTTGCCCGAGCCGTTGGCCCCGATGAGCCCCACCACCTCGCCCGCGTCCACCCGCAGGTCCACCCCGCGCAGCACCGCCAGCCGTCCGAAGCGCTTGCCGATGCCCCGGAGCTCGAGCGGGGTGACGGAGGGGCCCTGCACCACGGCCTCCCTCAGGTCCCCGTCGCCCCGGCGCGCGGGCGGTCGGCGCCCTGCAGCGCGTCGAGGGCGTCGATCTTGCGATAGATGCGATCGAGCACCACCACCATGCGCTTGCGCTTGGCCGGATCGCGGGTGCGCTCGAGCGCCGCGAGCAGCTGGTCGCGCTGC
Source organism: Myxococcales bacterium (assembly GCA_020633315.1). Classification (GTDB taxonomy): domain Bacteria; phylum Myxococcota_A; class Polyangia; order Nannocystales; family Nannocystaceae; genus Paraliomyxa. Next base: position 229,156 of record JACKDV010000008.1, on the reverse strand, counting down.
TGCTCGAGCCGCTGCCGGGCATTGCGGCGGGGCGCCACGGCCAGCGCCACGGTCACCACGCCCAGCACCAGCAGCGACACCGTCATCGCGATCCAGCCGAAGACCTTCTCCGTCTGGCGCAGCCCCGTCACCGTCGCCTGCACCGGGCCCGTGCCCTGCTGGCCCAGCTCGTAGGCCACCCGCGTGTAGTCCAGCCCGGGGCGCTCGGGCAGCTCGCGATCCGAGGGCTTGGCCCCCGGGGCGTCGAGGGTGAGCGCGTCCGACATCACCAGCGCCGACTCGATGAGCTGGAAGGGCGGCGTCCACTCGATCACCACCTCGCCCCCGTGGCCGTCGAGGATGTAGCCGACCGACAGCGCCGCCACCTCGCCGGGCGGAATGGGGTGCGAGAGCACGGCGTAGGGGGCCTTGTCCTCGTGGTCGAGCCACTCCTCGGCGCCCCGCAGCACCACCATGCCCTTGGCCCCCTCGAGCCCCTCGATGCGCAGCGGCTCGTCGCCGGGCCAGAAGGCCTCCTCGCCGCCCACCAGCACCTCGTACACCTGGATCACCTGCGCGGTGTCGTTCTCGCCCTCCACCAGCTCGAACTGCACCGCGGAGCGGGCCACCGAGCGATCGGAGGTCACCGGCCACACCCGCATGGCCACCACCACCCCGCCCCGCTTGTCGAGGCCGAAGAAGCGGCTGGTGTAGGGCGCCCCGTCGTACGAGATGCCCACGTAGTAGAGCGCATCGGTCACCACCGGCAGGTCGGCCTGGGTGGCCATGCCCTTGTCGTCGGTGGAGGTCTCGAAACGGGTCTCGGTCCCGGCGAAGTCCTTCTTGACGATGGTCACCGGGTGGTCCGCCACCGGCTGGTCCTTGCCGTCCACGATCCGCAGCTGCACCGTGCCCACCGGCAGCGAGCGGACGATCTGGGGCGGCGGGAGCTCGACGCGCTTGGGCGCGTGCGGATCGCCGCCGGCCGCCGGGGGCGTGGGGCTGAGGTCGGGCATGCGCCCGCGCATCAGCGTGACCACCATGCCGTGCTCGGGGTCGACCTCGAACTCCATCGAGCGATGCGGCTCGCCCTCGGGCTCGAGCTGGGCCTGCACCTGCAGCACCGTCCCGGCCGGAAGCTCGCGGAGCCCCTCGAACACCGCGCGCCCCATGTCCGCCGTCTTGGCGCTGCGGCTGCTCGTCTCACCGTCAGGCGCCCGCACCACGAGCTGGACCTCGAGGTCGACCAGGGGCTTGCGCTCCTGCAGATCGAACACCCCCACCGTGAGCGTGCCGCCGGCCTCGCCCTCGCGCGGGAACACGATGCCCGGCAGCGACACGTCCTGCAGCGGGTTGGTGCCCTTGGGCGCGCCGGCCACCAGCATCACCGCCGTGCCCACGTCGGCGCGCACCTCGATCTGCTGGGAGCTGATCGTCTCGCCGTCGAGCTGCACCCGGGCCACCGCCTGCCCGCCCGCAAAGGCCTGCAGCTCGCGGAAGTGGGCGCGTCCCTGGTTGCCCGTCTGGAGCCTGCGCAGCTCCACCGTGCGCCCGTCCGCCGAGCGCAGCTCGAGCCGTACCTCCTCGCCGAGCGCGGGGGAGTCGAAGCCTCCCCGCAGCACTCGCACCGTGATCTCGCCCGCCGCGATCTGGGGATCGGGGCGCGGGATGCCGGACATCTGGCGGGGGTCGGGCATCCCGGGACCCGCCAGGGTCGGACGCGAGCCCAGGCCGACGAGCAGCAGCAGGACCAGCAGGGGCAGCGCTCGCCACCAGGGCTTGGCCGTCGTGGTCGTCGTCATCCCGCGGCCTCCTCCGACGCGGCGCCCAGCTTGGCCCCGCAGTGCTTGCAGAACTTGGCGTCGGCATCGTTGACACCCTCGCAGGACGAGCAGGTGGTGGCCGCGGCGGGACCCTCGGCCTCGCCGGTGTCCTCCGCGGCTTGCTCGGCCTCGCCCTCGGTCGCTCCTGCGCCGGAGCCCTCGCCCTCGCCTGCTCTCGCGCCGGAGCCCTCCGCGTCCTCGGCCTCGCCCTCGCCTGCTTCCGCGCCGTCGGCCTCGTCGGAGCCCTTTGCTTCCGCGACGTGGCCCTCCGCGACGTGGCCCTCCCCGCCCTCGTCGGAGCTCTCGGCACCGTCCGCGGCCGCGTCGTCCTCCGCGGTCGAGCCCTCGGCCGCGTCGTCCTCGAGCTTCTCGTAGGCCTTCGCCGCGGGAGCATCCGCGACGACCTCGGCCGGCGCCTCGCCGCCCTCCGACGTGTCGTCCTCCTCGAGCTCCGGCACCGCGACCCCGCGGCGCTCCAGCTCGATCCGCAGCGCAGGGTGCAGCGACTTCTCGGCCTCGAGCGCGCGCATCACCTCCACCGCACGCAGCTCGTAGCCCTCCCGCACCTTGCGGTAGTCCTCGTCGCTGAGCTTGCCCATCTCGTAGTCGAAGCGCAGCTCGTTGATCGCCCGCAGCACCCGGCGTCGATCCTCCCGGAGCTCGCGCACCCCCGCGCTGCCGGCCACGTCCTCCTGCTCGAGGGTGGTCTCCACCGGCGGTCGCGCCAGCGCCATCGCCATCGCGTACAGCGCCCGGAGGGCGAACACCATCGCCCCCGCCGCCACCACCAGGCCCCAGGTGGCCGCCTCGTCCACGCGGCCACCCATCACCACCACCGCGCCGAGCAGCACGGCCACCGCCACCGCGGTGCCCACCAACCAGGTCGTCAGCTCGCGCGAGCGAGCCGGGCTCGGGCTCGCCTCAGGAGACACCTTCGGCGTCTCCCTTCCGCGTCCCGATGCACACGATGCCGCCCATCAGCATGATCGCGAAGCCCACCCACACCCAGTTGACCAGCGGGTTGTAGTAGAGGTTCACCCGCACCCAGCCGGTGGAGAGCTGCACGTCGGCGATCGACGAGTACACGTCGCCCTCGAGCGCCATGTAGCGCGAGGCCTCGGTCGTGGGCTGCTCCTTGAGCTGGTAGTACCACCACTTGGCGGGGGTCAGCACGGCCAGCTCGTTGTCCTCGTCGTCGAGCACGGTGAGCCGCACCGTGAGCATGTCCTTCTGCCAGTCCTGGGTGGCCACGATGCCGTCGTGGCGGATGCGGTAGTCGTCGAGCTCCACCACCTCGCCCGGGTGCATCTGCAGCTTGCGCTCGATCTTGTACGAGTTGCCCGCGAAGCCGAAGAACATCAGCACCACGCCCAGGTGCACGATGTAGCCGCCGTAGCGTCGGCGCGCCTTCATCATCAGGCCGATGAGCGCCTCGAGCACGCTCTGCGGGCGGTTGCGCCGGCGCACCCTCACCCCGCGCACGTACTCCTGCACGATGGTCCAGAAGGTGAAGCCACACAGGCCGAAGCACAGCAGGCCCGTGAGCGACATGACCTGCACCCCGCCCACGCAGCCCTCGCACACCCCCTGCACGTCCTGGCTGCTGCGCACCAGCGGGATGAGCACCGCGGCGAGCACCATCACCACCAGCCCCGCCACCAGCGGGCCGAGGAACTGCTTGACGAGCGACTGGCCGGTGGTCTTGCGCCACGCCACCAGCGGGCCGAAGCCGGTGAGGAACAGCAGGGCCAGCCCTACCGGCGACATGTAGTGGTTGTAGAAGCTGGGGCCGATGGTGATGCGCCCGGTCAGCGGCTGGGCGTCGGAGCTCACCATCTTCACCAGCGGGTAGGCCACCTCGTTGTAGAAGGCACGGAAGCCCTCCATGTCGGTGAGCGTGGGGTAGATGACCACGATGGCCACGAACACCGAGGAGCCGAAGAACAGCCAGTTGTTGAGCAGGAAGGCGAACTCGCGCGAGACGATGCTCTCCAGCTCGTTGCGCGAGCGCAGCAGCGGCCAGCGCCACACCAGCAGGGCCGTCGAGACCACGATGATCGTGATCATCAGGATCCCGAAGCTCCAGGCCAGCTCGGGCGACTCGCCGAAGGCGTGCACGCTCTGCACCACGCCGCTGCGAGTGAGGAAGGTGCCGTAGATCGTCATGAAGAAGCTCGAGATGACCAGCACCAGGTTCCACACCTTCAGCATGCCGCGCCGCTCCTGCACCATCACCGAGTGCAGGAACGCGGTGCACATCAGCCACGGCAGCAGGCCCGCGTTCTCCACCGGGTCCCACGCCCAGTAGCCGCCCCAGCCCAGCTCCTCGTAGGCCCACAGCCCCCCGAGCACCAGGCCCACGCTGAGGAACAGCCACGAGAACAGCACCCAGCGCCGCACGCTACGCTGCCACGCCGAGTCGACATGGCCGGTGATCATCGCCGCCATGCCGAAGGCGAAGGGCACCGCCATCGACACCATGCCCAGGTACAGGCTGGGCGGGTGGAAGATCATGTAGGGGTTCTGCAGCAGGGGGTTCATCCCCTTGCCCTGCATCGCTGCCCCCGGGGTGAGGATGTAAGGCGCGAAGGGGTTCTTGAGGAACAGCAGCAGCGCCGAGAAGAAGCCGATGATCAGGGCGAGCACCAGCACCGCGTTGGGGATGAGCACGCGGTGGCGCTGGCGGTTGGCCCGGATCGACAGCGAGGAGAACAGGCTCAGCAGCAGCACCCAGAACAGCAGGCTGCCGTCGAGCGAGCCCCAGAACGCGGTGAGCTTGTAGAACACCGGCATCTCGGGGTGGCCGTTCTGCTGCACGTACTGGATCGTGTAGTCCCCGGCCAGGAACGCGTACTCGAGCAGCATGGAGGCGAACAGGGCGACCGCGAAGATCCCGTGGATCCCCTGCACCGCCCCCTCCACCAGCCGCTCGGAGTGACGCACCGCGCCCAGCAGGGCCAGCGCGGCGGTCACCACCGTCATGATGAACAACACGAGGATCGCAATGGTCCCCAACGTAGAGATCGTCATCGAAGCTCCCTGGTCCTCTCGTCCGTCGCGATCGTGGCGCGGCGTGGCTCGGCCACGCGCTCAGTCCTTGCGGGGGGTGCTCGGAGCTCCGCCGGCGACCTTGGCCTCGTCCTCGTACTTGCTCGGGCACTTGGCCGACATCTCCTCGGACTCGAAGGTGTCGCCCTCGGCGTCGAGACGCCCGGTCAGGATCACCTCGCCGCCCTCCTGGAAGGTGTCGGGAGGGATGTCGGTGTAGTGCACCGCGAGCCGCTGCCCCTTGTGCTCGACCACGAAGCGGTAGTCGCCGGTCGTGCCCTTCTTGGACTTGACCGAGCCCTCCACCACCGTGCCGTGGACCTTGAAGGTGCGCCCCTCGAAGCGCGCGGGCTCGGCCGTCACCTGATCCACGTAGACGTACTCGAGCACGCCCTCACCGGGATCGAGAGCAACCATCAGCCCGATGGCACCGGCCACCACCACCGCCAGGCCGATCTTCGTCGTCGTCGAAAGCGCCATCGTCGTCGTTCCTTCCCTGCTCCCGAGTGCTGCGCGGTTGGGTGGGTCGTCGCCGGCTCAGCCGCCGATGCTCACCATGGCCTTGCTGGGGCCCCCGCTCCCATCGATGTTAAACCCATGCCCGTCGCGCTTGGTTCCGAGCGCGCTTCGAACGACCGCCTCGAGGCGATCGGGGTCCGAAGACCTCAGGGCCGCTCGCAGATCGCCGGTCTCGTCCCGAGCCAGACACGCGTGCAGCCGCCCCGTGGCCGAGACGCGAAGCCGGTTACAGCGTTCGCAGAAGTGCTCGGTCATCGCCGCGATCGTGCCCAGCCGTCGCCCGCGGAATCGACCGCCCTCCGCTCGCCAGTAGGTGGCCGGTCCCGCTCCGGCCACGCCCGCGCCGTCGTCGGGCCGCAGCCTCAGGTCGAGCCCCTGGGCCACGCGGTCTCGGATCTCGGCCGCCGCCATCAGCTCGCCCGGCACGAACAGCTCGCCGGAGGCCATCGGCATCAGCTCGATGAAGCGCGGGACCACGTCGCGCTCCCACGCCCAGCGGGTGATCTCGGCGAGCTCGTCGTCGTTGAAGCCGGCCAGCGCCACCGTGTTGAGCTTCACCGGGCCGCCGCGCCGCGCCGCCTCGACCCCCGCGAGCACCCGCCTCAGGGTGCCGCGCCGGGTGATCCGAGCGAAGCGCTCGGGCTCGAGGCTGTCGAGGCTCACCGTCAGGCCCCGCAGGCCCGCGCGCCACAGCGCCGGCGCCAGCGCTTCGAGGCGCTCGCCGTTGGTTGTCATCACCACCTCGAGCGTCCCGCGGGCGGTGGGGATGGTCGAGAGCTGGGCCACCAGCTCGACCAGCCCTCGTCGCAGCGTGGGCTCGCCCCCGGTCAGCCGCACCCGCTCCACCCCCCAGCGGGCGAACGCCTCGCACAGCCGCACCACCTCCTCGAGCGACAGCACCTCCGAGCGCGGCCCGTACTCCAGCCCGCGCTCCGGCATGCAGTAGGTGCAGCGGTAATTGCAGCGGTCGGTCAGCGACACGCGCAGGTACCGAACGGTCCGCTCTTGGCGGTCGACGAGGGGGCCGCCGTGCATCCCGGGATCGGGGGGCGCGACGCGAAGCTGAACGAGCGAGGAAATGGGGTGCTCCTTGGTGGGCCTAGCTTGCCACACGCCTCGCGCCCGGGCATGCGCCGCTACGGCCCGGAACGATGATTCGTGACTCGAGCCCGCTCCGAGTCGGGCGATTGCAGCGCATCCGCCGCCTGCAACCCAGGGGCGCGCGCCCCGTCCCGATGAACGTGCCCATCCTCGCTCCCTTTGCGTACGGCGCCTCTGGCCGCTGGCTGACCTCCTCCCAAGCGCACGAGGTGTTCATCTGCGACGGCAACGAGGATCACACCGTGCACGTGATCGCGCTGGACGGCACCGTCACCGGCCTCCGCAACACCGACGGGCTGGTGCTGGCCCTCGACGACGGCGGCATGCTCTACGGCCTCGATCCCGGCACGGGACAGCGCGCCTGGGTGGTGCCGGTGGGGTCTGGCGCCCGCATGCTCGACGCCACCGAGACCGGCCGCTGGGCGGTGGTCCACGACGGCGGTGTGAGCTGGGGCGAGGGTCCGCAGCAGCGTGGGCACCTCAGCATCCCCGAGGCTCGCTTCGCCCGCTTCGACCCCAGTGGCCAGGTGCTCGCCGTCGTGGACGCCGAGGGCTCCTTTCGCACCGACGCCCTCGCGGGCTCGCCCGGCCCCGCCCAGGCCCTGGGCTTCGCCCCCACCGGCCTCGCCCACAGCCGCCTGGGCTGGTGGCTGGTCTCCACCACCCGCGGGATCTTCCGCGTGCCCGTGAGCGGTGGCGAGCCCGAGCTCTACCTCAAGTGGGGCGGCGGCTCACCTCCCGAGGCCGTGGCCTGCTCGCACAACGGCCGCCTGTGCGCCTTCATCACCGAGGGCAACGTGGTGGCGCTCTTCGGGGTCGAGCGCGACGCCAACCTCGGTGCCATCGTCTACGCCGATCGCAAGGTTGGCGAGCTCGAGTTCGGACCCCAGGCGTGGCTGGGCGTGGGCATCGGCCTCGGCGACGGCAACAAGATCGACCTGCTGCACGCCCACGCCTGCCACCGCACCGACCCGCCGCCGGATCGCCCGCGCAACCGCTGGATGCTGCAGCTCGGCTACGACCCCGCCGAGATCGCCCCCGTCTTCGGACCTCCCGATGCCGCTCCCGCTCCCTCTGCGGACCCTCGCACCCAGTGGGGCGCCAACGAGGGCACGCCCGCGACCGGCGACGCGCCGCCCTCGGCCGGCATGCACCTGTACGCCGTCGGCCTGCTCGGCATCGCGGCCTTCCTCGCCTACACCGCCGTCTCCGACTGGTACGACGACTCCTTCATGGCGTGGCTGGGCGTCGGCATCCTGGGGGTCTCCGGCCTGAGCATCCTGCTGTCCGGCCTGCGCAAGTAGGCCGCCGCCCCCGAGCTCCGACCGCCGAGAGCACGAAGGCCCGGGTCGTGGGACCCGGGCCTCTTGCTCGCCCCGACGGACGCGCGATCAGTGCTCGGCCGGCGCGGCCTCGCCCTCGCCGTGGGCCTCCACCGGCATCGGCGGCGGAGCCTCCGGCTCGCGATCGAAGTCCTTGAGGAAGAAGGTGCCCTGCACCTCCTGCAGCTTGGTGCGGCTGCTGAGGTCGAAGATCGTGAAGGTGAAGAAGATGCCCACGAAGATGAGCGTGCTCAGGAAGATGAACACATGGTAGCGCTCGTCGTACTTGAGGTGCATGAAGAACATGCACACCAGCGACGCCTTGGCCACCGCCACGATCATCGCCACCGGGAGGCTCGCGGGCCCCAGGCTCATGTAGGAGACGGCGTAGGTCAGCGCGGTGAGCACCAGCAGCGCCCCGAACACCTTCATGTACGTGCTGACGGGGGAGATGTGCTCGTGCAACTCGACGAAGCCCTCGACGGGCTTGCCATGCAGGTGGAGCTTGGTCTCGGTCATGGCCGTCGTCCTCCTACCTCACGAGGTAGAGCAGCGGGAACAGGAAGATCCAGATGAGGTCCACGAGGTGCCAGTACAGGCCCACGTTCTCGACCGGAGTGTAGTAGTTGGGCCCGAAGTGCCCCTTGCTGGCACGGATGTAGACCCAGGTCAGCACGCCGATGCCCACGAGCACGTGGATGCCGTGCAGGCCGGTCATGCAGAAGTACACCGCGAAGAAGATGTGCGGGTTGCCCGGGATGTAGTACCCGTGCTCGAACGCCGTGTAGTACTTGCCCGGCAGCATGCCGTGCTCGAACTTGGCGGTGTACTCGAAGTACTTCACCACCATGAACACGCCGGCGAACATGATGGTGAGCAGCAGGTTGCGCTTGATGGCGGGGGTGTTCCCCACCTGAGCCGCGCGCACCGCGAGGGCCATGGTGACGCTCGAGGTGATGAGCACCACCGTGTTGATGCCACCCGCCGTCTTGTTGAGGTGCTCGTGCGCCGCCAGCACCATGTCCGGGTAGAACATCCGGACGATGAAGTAGGCGAGGAACAAGCCACTGAACATCAGGATCTCAGTGGACAGGAAGACCCACATGCCCAGCTTCGCCGCCCCCGCCTGCTGGTCCGGGGTGTTGAAGTGGTGGGCGAAGAAGGCATGGGGCTCGTGCGCCCCCTCGGGTCGATGCGCCTTCGGGCTTTCGTGATCGGTGCTCATGGTTGGGACTCGCCGTGGGTGACGGGCGCGGGGGCTCGACCCCCGCCACCTCGATCAGTGGTGATCCACCTCGCCGGTACGATCGATCTGCGGGAAGTTGTACGGATCGGTGTCGACCCGCGGCTGCCCGTGGAAGTTGTGCTCGATGGGCGGCGTCTGGGTGCTCCACTCGAGCGAGGCCCCTCCCCAGGTGTTGTCGGGGAGCGGCTCCTTGGGAGCGGCCGACCTGCGCAGTGAAGCCAGCAGGTAGATGGCGATCCACAACAGCCCCAGGAACAGGATGTAGGAGCCGATGGTGGACATCATGTGCTGCTGCTGGAACTGCGGCACGTAGGTGTAGTAGCGCCGCGGCATGCCCTGCTGGCCCAACACGAACTGATTGAAGAAGGTCATGTTGAAGCCGATGAACACCAGCAGCGCGGCCCACTTGGACTGCCACACGCTGTAGGTCCGACCGGTCATCTTCGGCCACCAGTGATGGAGGCCGCCGATGAAGGCGATGATCGTCCCGCCCATCATCACGTAGTGGAAGTGCGCGACCACGAAGTAGGTGTCGTGGAGGTGCACGTCGACCGACAGCGTGCCGAGGAACACCCCGGTGAGGCCACCGATGCTGAACGTGAACAGGAACATCAGCGCGTACAGCATCGGGGTGTTGAACTGGATGCTGCCCTTGTAGAGCGTGGCCACCCAGGAGAACACCTTGATCGCCGTCGGCACCGCGACCGCGAAGGTGAGGAACGAGAACACGATCGCCGCCAGCTCGGACTGGCCGGAGACGAACATGTGGTGGCCCCACACGATGAAGGAGATGATCGCGATCGCGACCGAGCTCAGCGCGATGGCCTTGTAGCCGAAGATGTGCTTGCGGCTGTGGACCGCGACGAGCTCCGAGATGATCCCGAAGCCCGGCAGGATCATGATGTAGACGGCCGGGTGGCTGTAGAACCAGAAGAAGTGCTGGAACAGCACCGGATCGCCGCCCATGGCCGGGTCGAAGATGCCGATGTTGAGGGTCCGCTCGACCACCAGCAGCAGCAGGGTGATGGCGAGCACCGGGGTGGCCAGCACCTGGATCACCGCGGTCGCGTAGATCGACCAGCAGAACAGCGGCATGCGGTTCCAGGTCATGCCCGGGGCCCGCATCTTGTGGATCGTCACCATGAAGTTCAGGCCGGTGAGGATCGACGAGAACCCGAGGATGAACGCGCCGAACAGCGCCGAGACCACCGCCGTGCCCGTGGTGGAGGAGTACGGGGTGTAGAAGGTCCACCCCGTGTCCAGGCCACCCGCGAACAGGGTGTAGAGGAAGAAGCAGGCGCCCAGGGTGTAGACCCAGAAGCTCAGCAGGTTCAGCCGCGGGAAGGCCACGTCCTTGGCGCCCAGCATCAGCGGGAGCAGGAAGTTGCCCAGCGAGCCCGGCACCGCGGGGATGATGACCAGGAAGACCATCACCGCACCGTGGACGGTGAACAGCTTGTTGTAGGTGGTGGCGCTCTGCGCCACCGCGGCCTCCACGTCCCCCCCGGTGCCTCCCAGCGCGGTCGGCAGGTGCGACAGCAGCCAGGGGATGAAGTCGCCGGCGGGGGTGAGCAGCTCCGTGCGGAACAGGATCGCCGCCACGCCGCCCACGAAGAAGAACAGCAGCGTCGACCCCAGGTACATGAGCCCCAGGCGCTTGTGGTCGATGGTGAAGAGCCAGCTCTTGAGGCCTCGCTGCGCGACCAGGTAGCTGGGCTCGCGCTTGCCGTGGCCCTCCGCGTGCTCCGCGTCGTGCTTGGACTTGTCGTCTGCCATGTCGCTATCCCTCCGCCCCGATCACTTGAGGGTCTTCATGAACTCGATGAGGGCCGTGATGTGCTTGTCGTCGAGCTGGCCCTTGTAGCTCGGCATCTTCACCCCGGTGAAGCCGTTGACGATCTGGGCGTTGGGCTCCAGGATCGATTCCTTGATGTAGTTGTCGTCGACGAGCACGGCACCCTTGTCGGTGGTCTCGTTCTTCTGCCACAGCCCCTTCCAGGTGGGGCCGGTCTTCGGCGAGCCGTCGAGGGAGTGGCAGGCGTTGCAGCCCCGGCGCGAGTAGATGCGCTCGCCGAAGGCGGCCAGGCTCTCGCTCGGCTCCTGCTCGAGCTTGCCGGCGTCGGCCAGCGCGGCCGCGAACAGCTCGGGCTCGAGCACCTTGACCTTGCCGATCATCGCGGAGTGCTGATCGCCGCAGTACTCGGCGCAGTAGAGGTTGAACTCGCCGACCTGCGTGGCCTCGAACCACAGGGTGGTGTAGCGGCCGGGCACCACGTCACGCTTGATGCGGAACGCGGGGATGTAGAACGAGTGCAGCACGTCCTCGGAGGTCATCGTGAGCTGCACCGGCTGGCCCTTGGGGACCATCAGGGTCACCTGGCTCTCGTCGACGCTCGAGGTGAGCTGCACGCCCGGGTAGTCGGGGTACTCGATGGTCCAGAACCACTGGCGCCCGGTCACCCGCACCTGCACGGCGTCGTTGGGCGGCACCGTCTGCTTGAGGAAGTCGACCTCGCCCCAGACGAAGATCACCACCAGCAGCACGGCCGGGATGGCGCTCCAGAGGAACTCGATCTTGCCGTTGTGGGTGATCGAGCTGGTCTTCTGGTCCTCGCTGAGCCGTCGGTACTTCCACATGAAGTACGCCTGGACGGCCATCACCAGGAGGAAGAAGAAGACGGAGATGCCGACGATGAACAGGTACAGCGCGTCGGTGCCCTCGGCGAAGGTCGACGCCTGAGGGAGGGTGTCCCAAGGAGAGAGCGTCTCCCACGGAGGAGCGGCCTTCGCCGCCTCCGTGGCAGCCTCTGCCGCCTTGGTCGCGTCCGCAGCCGCCTGTGCGGCCTGCTCGGGTTCCATCAACATGCTGAGGATCATACTGCCTCCGCACCACGGGGCGCAGTGGGGCTTCCCGTGGAATCACTCGTTTCATCGCGTGTTTCGACGCTGCTACGGCGACGCTCGCGCCGCCACAAGAAGATGATGAAGGTCCCCAAGATGATCGCGGTCAGACTCCCGCCGAGTCGCATGATGCCCATGGCGAAGGGACCGTAGCGACCGATGGTGGGGTCGTAGCTGAAGCAGCTCAGGAAGATCTGCTCGACGGGTCCGCCGATCTTGCCGTCGCCCGCCTCGTAGAGGCCGAGCTTGATGTCGAGCGGATCGTAGGTGAGCCCGTAGACGTAGCGAGAAACTCGCCCGTCGGGGGTCAGGAAGACGACGACACCGGGATGCGCGTACTGGTCCTGCTCGGCGTCGTACGCGTAGCCGATGCCGATCTCGGACGCCAGCGCCCGGATCTCGAGCTCGTTGCCGGTGAGGAAGGTCCAGTCGATGTCCTCGCCCTTGCCCACCATCTCGACGATGTTGGAACGCTTCTTGGCGGCGTCCACCGAGGTCTCGTGGGGATCGATGCTGAGGGTGACGACCCGGAAGTCCTCGCCCGCGTCCCAGTCGACCTCGGCCAGCGCATCGGCGAGGCCATTGAGCTGCACGCTGCACACCACGCGGCAGCGGTAGTAGTTGAGCGTGAACGCCACCGGGCGCTGGCCGTCGAAGAAGTCGGCGAGCCGCACCGAGCGGCCCTCGTGATCGACGAAGCTCAGCCCCGCATCCAGCCGGTCGCCCCGCCGATCGGTCACCTCGATCGCGCGCATCTCCGGAGAGAGCGGCTGCTCGAGGCCCTCGTCGGCCGCGGCGCGCCGCGCCCCTCCGACCCAGGTCACCAGGGTCAGCAGCAGCACGGAGGCGATGGTGCGGGCGATGTTCATGCTCCCAATGTGGTGCTCGACGCGGCTAGTTGCCCTCGTCGCCATCGGCCGGCGCGGGCGCCTTGCCCTCGTCGCCCTTCGGGCCCTTGCCCTCGCCCTCGTTGGCCTTCGGGCCCTTGCCCTCGTTGCCCTTGCCCTCGGCCGGCGCGGCGCCCTCGTTGGGCTCGGCACCCTTGGGCGCCGGCGCGGCGGGCTGCGGCTGCGCCCCCTCGGGGGCGGGAGCTGGGACGGGGGCCGGCAGCACCTTGGGGGCCACCGGGCGAGGCTGCACGGCCGCGCCGGGAGCCCGCGGCATCATCGGCCGCGCCGCAGCGGCCGGCGCGTTGGGGTCGGGGTTGCGCCAGCCCCGGTAGGGGCGCTGCGCCTTGAGGTACTTGTCCGGGGACTCGAGCACGCGCTTGCGCGCCTCGGCCAGCGGCATCTGGTAGCGGACCGCCTCGTGCGGCCCCTTGCCGCCCTCGGCCTCGGGGACGCCATCGTCGTCCTTGATCCTCACCACACCCCAGTCCTTCTCGATGTCGTCCATCTCCTGCCGGTACTCGGCGAGCTGGAACGACATCTTGCCGGCACGGGTGTGCTCGATGCTGTCGACCTGGCGGTTGAACAGCTGCACGACGCCGATGCAGGCGAGCAGGGTGAGGGCGGACAGTCCGAACAGCAAGTTGAACAACTTGCGGCTCGGCATGTTGTCGACCTCGTGGCCGCCTTCGTGCTCATCGTGTTCGTGGTCGCTCACAGCAGACCTCCGATCCTCAGAAGTTCTCGTGGTTGATGGACTCGAGCAGCCGCGGATCCTTGGTGGGGATCAGCGCGTTCTTGCACGTGGCCCAGGTGAAGACGGCCAGCACCACGCCCCCGATGCCGACGAAGGTGGCGATGTCGGTGATGCCGAAGTGGATGTCGAACGCCTGCTTCTCGTTGGCGTGCACCGGCTGGACGAGCCAGTACATGTCGATGAACTCGGCCGCCATCACCCAGATCGCCCAGAACATCAGGGTCTTGGGGTTGCGCTTGATCCTCCGCGACATGAGCCCCAGGAAGGGCAGCACGAAGCGGGCGAACACCAGCACCAGGCTCAGGGTGAGGAACGAGCCCTGACCGCGGTACGAGAACCAGTGGGTCTCCTCGGGGATCGAGGCGTACCAGATCAGCATGTACTGGGAGAACGCGATGTACGCCCAGAACACGGTAAAGGCGAACATCATCTTCCCGAGGTCGTGGAAGTGCTCGGGCGTGACCACTCCGCGCAGGTACCCGGAGCGGTGCAGCAGGATCACCACCAGCGCCAGGAAGGCGTGGATGAAGCTGACGCAGCCGGCGAAGTAGTAGACCCCGAAGATCGTCGAGAACCAGTGGGGGTCCAGCGACATCAGCCAGTCGAACGCGCCGAAGGTGAGCGACAGCGCGAAGGCCATGATCGACAGGGGCGCGGCCCACCGCATCTTGTGGGTGAGCGGGATCGGGTCGCGAGCCTTGTCCTGCTTGGTCGACCAGCCCCAGTACATCAGCGCCAGGCCGGACCACACCACCATGTAGATGATGGCGCGCACGCGGAACGAGCCCTCGTTGAGGTAGCCCGCCTTGGCCTGGAGCATCACGTCGTTGGCGACCGCCGGGTCGTCGACGTGGGTCCAGTGGAACAGGTCGTGGGCGCCCAGGAAGACCACCGGGATGGCCAGCACCGCGAGCGCGGGCAGGGTCATCATGGCGTTCTCCGCCAGGCGGCGGACCACGATCGACCAGCCGGCTCGGGTGCCGTGCTGGATGATCACGAAGAACAGGCCGCCCAGCCCCAGCGCGAGCCAGAACATCAGGGAGACCAGGTAGGCGAAGTAGAAGTCCGCCCCGTGCTCGCCCTTGGTGGCGAAGCCCAGGCCCAGACCGGCCAGGCCGATCACCCCGAAGACGAGCGGCAGCTTGCGCCAGCCGGACTTCTCACCGATATGGATCTCCTCGTGGGCCGGAAGGCCCCCGGCGTCGTGATGCGCGCTCACTGGATCCTCCTGGGGCGCTGGTTCTGCGCCTGCTCGGGCAGCTCGTCCACCGACGCCTCGCCGGTGACCTGCAGGGTGCGGACCCACGCCGCGATCGCCCAGCGATCCTCGACCGGAATCTGCGCCTTGTAGCCCTTCATCGAGCCCTTGCCGTTGCTCGCCACGTCGAAGAAGTAGCCCAGGGTGACGGGCAGGAACTTCTGCTGGTGGAAGTTGGCGGGCGCGACCGCAAAGCCACCGCCACGCCGCGTGGCGGGGCCGTTGCCGTGCCCGGTCTCGCCGTGGCAGGGCTGGCAGTAGATGTTGTAGCGCTCCTGTCCGCGGTCGAGCAGCGCAGCGCTGAGCTCGATGCCCGCGGGCAGCTCGTCGGCGAGCGCCCCGTTGGGGAGCCGGCCTCGCCAGAGATGATCGTCTTCCTTGAGGTAGCCGACCGCGATCGTCCCCGGCACGGGCGGACGCATGACCCGCCCGTCGGCGAAGAAGTCGTTGCGCTCCTGTGCCTCGCCTCGCTCTTGGAAGTCCATGTTCTGCTGGAGGTGCACGGGCGGCTCGTTGGAGCGGTTGCCCCGACAGCCCATCACCGTCAGCAGCGCCGCCATCGCGGCCCACGTGGTGCGTACGCGCGCCATGTCAGTCCTCGACCTCCTCGACGCTCAGCGCGTTCGTAGACTCGAGCAGCTCGCGGGTCTTGTCGGGGTCGTACTTCGGATCGCGCGCCTCGATGGAGATGAAGAAGCGATCGTCGGACGCCCGAGAGAAGCGGGAGCTGTTGAACACCGAGTGGTAGTAGGTGGGAAGGCGGTTGAGCCCGAACATGCCGAACACCGCCCCGAACGAGCCCAGCAGGATGCCGAGCTCGAAGATGACCGGCACGAAGGCCGGGTAGCTGTTGAAGGGCTTGGCCGAGATGACCAGCGGGTAGTCGACCACCGAGGTCCACCACTGGAGCAGGTAGCCCAGCGCGGCCCCGGAGAAGCCCATCACGCACACGATCCAGGGGACCAGCGAGGGGCGCAGGCCCATCGCCTTCTCCAGGCCGTGCACCGGGAAGGGGGTGTGGGCATCCCAGGCCCCGTACCCCGCGTCGCGGACCTTCTCGCAGGCCTTGTAGAGATCCGCGGGGGTCTCGTACTCGGCCAACAAGCCGAAGATCTTCGGTCGCTTAGCCATCAGCCCTTGTCCTCCTCGTCGGAGCCGTCTTCACCGGATGCCTCGGCCTCGGCCTCGGCGCTCGCGTCGTCCTCCTCGGCGGCGGCCTCGGCCGTCGGCTCGTCGGAGGGCTTCTTGTCGAGCTTCTTGTTGGCCCCGGAGACCACCACCTTCACGGACTGGCTCTCCGAGACCTCCGCGTTGACCTCGCCGTCGTCGGAGCCGCGGTCGTCCTCGCGGGACTCGACCACCCCCACCGCGCTCTTGGTCACGTGGCGCTTGCGCTTGGGCTTCGCCGTGTAGTGCGGGTTGGCCTGCGGCATCACCGACTTGAGCTCGGCGATGGCGATCACCGGCAGGTAGCGCAGGAACAGGCAGAACAGGGTGAAGAACAGCCCGAAGCTACCGATGAGCAGCGAGACGTCCCACATCGTGGGCGAGAAGTAGTCCCAGCTCGAGGGCAGGAAGTCGTGGTGCAGCGAGGTCGCCACGATCACGAAGCGCTCGAACCACATGCCGATGTTCACGAAGATCGACAGGACGAACAGCGCCGCGGCGCTGCGACGGATCTTCTTGAACCAGATGAACTGCGGCGTGATGACGTTGCAGCTCACCATGATCCAGTAGGCCCACGAGTAGTCTCCGAACGCCCGGTTGACGAACACGAAGGACTCGTAGGGGTTGCCGGAGTACCAGGCGATGAAGAACTCCATCGCGTAGGCGTAGCCGACCAGCGAGCCGGTCAGCAGGATGACCTTCGCCATGTTCTCGAGATGCTTGGTCGTGATGAGGTGCTGGAGCTTGAACCAGGCTCGCAGCGGGATCATCAGCGTCAGCACCATGCCGAAGCCGGAGAAGATGGCGCCCGCGACGAAGTACGGCGGGAAGATGGTCGTGTGCCAGCCCGGGAGCTGCGAGACCGCGAAGTCGAACGACACGATGGAGTGCACCGAGAGCACCAGCGGCGTCGCCATCGCGGCGAGCAGCAGGTAGGCCGCCTCGTAGTTCACCCAGTGACGATGCGAGCCGCGCCAGCCCAGGGCGAAGATGCCGTAGGCGATCTTGCGGATCTTGGTCTTGGCCCGGTCGCGCATGGTCGCGATGTCGGGCACCAGGCCCACGTACCAGAACAGCAGCGAGACCGTGAAGTAGGTGCTGACCGCGAACACGTCCCACAGCAGCGGGCTGCGGAAGTTCGGCCACATCTGCATCTGGTTGGGCAGCGGCAGCGGCCAGTAGATGGCCCAGACGCGGCCGACGTGGATGGTCGGGAACAGCAGGGCGCAGATGACGGCGAAGATCGTCATCGCCTCCGACGCCCGGTTGATCGAGGTCCGCCACTTCTGCCGGAACAGGAACAGCACCGCGGAGATCAGCGTCCCCGCGTGGCCGATGCCGACCCAGAACACGAAGTTGACGATGGGCCAGCCCCAGCCGACGGGGATGTTGTTGCCCCAGACGCCGACGCCTTCCCACAGCAGCACGGCCAGGCTGATGCCCAGCACGCCCAGCATGGACAACGAGATGAAGAACGCGATCCACCAGCGCTTGTGGGGAATCTCGATCGGACGGACGACCGCCTCGGTCACCTCGGCGAAGGAGGGGCTCCCCTGGACGAGCGCCATCCGCCCCTCGACGGGGTCGATGTCGTGCTCGTGAGTGGTTGGGAGGTAGTGGCTCATGGCGGCTACACCAGCTCCGGGTTGGGGTTGCGGATCCGCGCCAGGTAGCTGGTGCGCGGGCCGATGTTGAGGTCGCGAAGCACCTGGTAGTCGCGGCTGTTGGCCTTGACCTGGCTGACGGCGGAGTCGGGATCGGCGATGTCACCGAACACGATGGCGCCGGCGGGGCAGGTCTGCTGGCACGCCGTGACGATCTCGCCGTCGGCCACCTTGTCCCGCCCGGCGACGTGGGCCTCGATCTTGGCCTGGTTGATGCGCTGGACGCAGTAGGTGCACTTCTCCATCACGCCGCGGAAGCGGATCGTGACGTCGGGGTTCTTCTGGAGCTGACGCAGCCGAGCTCCGTCGGCGTCGTCGTTCCAGAACTTCCCCGGCCTCAGGTCGAGGTTGTAGTTGAAGAAGTTGTAGCGCCGGACCTTGAACGGGCAGTTGTTCGAGCAGTAGCGGGTACCGATGCAGCGGTTGTAGGCCATGTCGTTGAGCCCCTCGGGGCTGTGGGTCGTGGCCGCGACCGGGCAGACGGTCTCGCAGGGCGCCGACTCGCAGTGCTGACACAGCATGGGCTGCACCACCGCCGTCGGGTTGTCGTCGTCGCCGCGGAAGTACCGGTCGATGCGCATCCAGTGCATCTCGCGGCCGTTGGCGACCTGGGCCTTGCCCACCACCGGGATGTTGTTCTCGGACTGGCAGGCCACCACGCAGGCGTTGCAGCCCACGCAGGTGTTGAGGTCGATGCTCATCCCCCACTGCTGCTTGCCCGTCAGCTTCGGGGGATCCCACAGGTGGTGCAGGCGCTCGGGCGCCATCAGGTTGACCTTCTCGACGAACTCCGGGTCCTTGGCCCAGGCGTCGCGGTCGGACTCGAGCACGATCGGGCGCTCGGGGTACTCGAAGCCCCGGGTCACGGGCGGCTTGAGCTTGCCGTAGTCCTGGGTGCTCACCAGCAGGTGGTTGCCGCCGGCAGCGGAGACCTGCCCCTCGGAGAACCAGGCCAGGGTGCCGTCCTCGTGGGTGCCCAGGATCTCGTAGGCGTTGACGCCCACGTCCTTGGCCACCTGGCCCCAGCTGCGGCCGTAGCCCAGCGAGATGGTGACGGTGCTCTCGGCCTGGCCCGGCGCGACGAAGACCGGGATGGTCAGCGAGCGACCGCCCGCGTTGACCGTGACCTGGTCGCCGTCCTTGACCCCCAGCGACGTGGCCGTGCCCGCGCTGATGAAGGCCGCGTTGTCCCAGGTGAGCTTGGTGATCGGGTGGGGCAGCTCCTGCATCCAGGCGCTGTTGCTCAGCCGACCGTCGGCCACCTTGGGGCAGGTGCGCAGGTCGATCTCGATCCCGTCGACGGGGCGGCGGCCCTTGGCGATCGCCTCGGGCAGGCCCTTCCAGTCGAGCACGGGCAGCACCGGCTCGCGAGGGATCCCGCTCACCACGCCGTCGT
Organism: Myxococcales bacterium; assembly: GCA_020633315.1. Classification (GTDB taxonomy): domain Bacteria; phylum Myxococcota_A; class Polyangia; order Nannocystales; family Nannocystaceae; genus Paraliomyxa. The sequence goes on along the minus strand of JACKDV010000008.1, from coordinate 210,088 downwards.
GCACCCAGCGGCGCCAGGTCTTCTCGGAGAAGCCCCCGCCGAGGCGCTCCGAGTAGCCGTACTTGACCACGCTGTAGCCGTCGAGCATCGAGCCGCTGGCGATGAAGCCCAGCCACTCGGTGGTGCTCCAGGTGTCGTGCAGCGGGGCGATGAGCGGCTGCTGGATCGACACCGTGCCGTCGAGCGCCTGCAGGTCGCCCCAGGCCTCGAGCCAGTGCGAGACGGGGATGTGCCACTTGGCGATGGCCCCGGTCTCGTCGCGGTAGAGCCCGAAGTGGATCGTCTCCACCTTGCTCAGCTTGTCGGCCAGGCCGAGCCCCACCGGGGTGGTGTAGGCGGGGTTGGTGCCCAGGCAGAGCACCGCCTCCACGTCGGCCTCGGCGAGCTTGGCCACCGGGATCATCGCGACCGCCTCGCGGTCGAACAGCCAGCGCTGCCCGGCCCCGTTGTTGCCGAGCCCGGCGTTGATGAGCGAGCCCAGCGCGTGGACCCACACCGGCTGGCGCTCGCCCACGAGCACCGCGCCCTTGCCCCGGTTGGCCGCGAGGTCCCTGGCCATCGCGGTCACGAAGGCCTGGGTGCCCTCGTCGAGGCTCACCGCGGGAAGCTGGGCGACCACGCCCTGCGCGGTGTTGGGCCAGGTGGTCCCCTGCCCGTCCAGCGCCTTGGCCAGGGCGATCATCACGTCGCCCACCTGGCTGGACTTCACCCGCACCCGGTGGTCGGCCATCACGCCCGTGCCGCTCAGGTGCGGCTCGACGACGTAGAGGCGGCTCATCGGGTCGGTGGTCCGCTGCACCCGGCGGGTCTTGGCCCACTCGCGGGTCAGCCTCACGTGGTCGGTCTCGCCTCCGAGGAAGTCGGAGTCGGCCGCGAACACCACCGCGGCGTCACCCAGCGCGTGGAACGAGCGAGCTCCCGCCCCGCCGACCATCTCCGCCGCCGCGATCGCGTTGGCGGGCATGGTGGGATCGTCGACGAAGAGCTGGACCTGCGGCAGCCGCTCCTTGAGCTGCTGCAGCTGGTAGCGCTGCGTGGGCGACAGCACCTGGGGCAGCACCAGGGCCAGGCCCTTGCCGCCCTTGGCCACGAAGCCCTCGACGAGCTGGCCCATCGCGTCCTTGGTCGCCGTCCAGTCCGCGATCTCCTCGCCGTGGAGCGGGAGCCGGGTGCGGTCGGGATCGTAGATCTCGAGGACCGACGCCTGGGCGAAGGCGCTGGCCCCTCCCTGCGAGCCCGAGTGCCGCGGGTTGCCCTCGATCTTCGTGGGCCGCCCGTCCTGGCTCTCCACCAGCACGCCCGCCACGCTGCCGGCCTCGGCGAAGGCGCTGGCGTAGTAGAGGGGCTTGCCGGGGATCAGATCCTCGGGCCGCTCGGCGAACGGCAGGATGTTCTCCTTGGGCTTGCGGATGCAGCCGGTGGTCGCGGTCGCTCCCGCGAGCGCGGCCGAGGCCCCCATCACCCCGAAGAAGCGACGCCGCGACAGCGACTCCTTGGGCATGGGAGGCGGCTCCTTCGCGCCCTCCGGGAATTCACGCCAAGAGTCGGCCTCGTCGTCGAACGACGTGGCCTTGTGCTCCAGGCTGCGCCAGTAGCCGTGACGGTATCCCTCGAGTCTTCTCATCGGTGACACCCCGAGCAGTGCAAGGGAGGATTGACCTGCCGCTTGCGGGCGGGATCACGCTTGGGGTCGTAAGCCTCCTGCGTGGGATCCCAGTTCATGTTGGTCACTTGATCGAGGGGCCGGAGGTTGGGCTCCGGGTTGCGGTGACAGTCGAGGCACCACCCCATCGACAGCGGCTGATCCATCTCCACGACCTCCATCTTGTCCACGCGACCGTGACAGGTCGCGCAGCCCACCCCCGCCGCCACGTGGGGGGAGTGGTTGAAGTAGGCGTAGTCTGGAAGCTGATGGACCCGAACCCACTCGATGGGCTCCCCGGTCTTGTAGCTCTCTCGCACCTTCCGCAGCCGCAGGCTCTCCGTCTTGACCTGCTCGTGGCAGTTCATGCACGTCTGCGTGGGCGGGATGGCGGCATGAGCCGCGCGCTCCACCGTGTTGTGGCAGTAGCGGCAGTCGATGCCCATGTCACCCGCGTGCAGCTTGTGGCTGTACGGAACCGGCTGCTCGGGGCGATACCCGACGTCGGTGTAACTGGGCGAGAACCAGTACCAGACCACGAAGATCAGCCCGGCCCCTACGAGGGGGGCGAGCAGACCGATCGCGATCGGAATGTTGTTCGTCCAACGAGGAAAGATCGCCGGCACGGTCGTTCACCTTTGCTCGGGGGACCCCGTGAAGAGCCCCGTTGCTCCCATGTTTGCCGCGTGCATCACGCTTCTGGCGGCGCGGACCCTAGCAATTGCGCCATGGCGCCGCAAGCTCGCCGAACACGCTTCTCGTCGAGCCTCGCCTGCAAAGAAAGTGACCTTGGCCCTCATCCCTTGCGCCCCTCCACGGCGGGCGGGGACTCGTGAGCCCAGCGTTTGGAGAAGGTCTTGAGGTACTGGGCGACCGCGGCCCGATCCTCGGCCGGCAAGCCATCCCAGGCCGGCATGCCGTTGTCGGGCACGCCGTGACTGATCGTGTGCTCGAGATCCGCGTCGGTGGGCAGCGATCCCTCCGGCCCCGAGACGTAGCGGAAGTCGGCCTCGCGGAAATCGCGGGGGGGCACGGTGAAGGATCGAGACCCGTTGCCCGTGCCCGAGCCGTCGGCCGCGTGGCAGCTCACACAGTACAGGGCATACACGCGAGCCCCGCGGCCGAGGACCTCGGGGCTCACCTCCTGGCCGCCGAGCACCATCGGCCCCGTGAAGCGCTGGGGAGGATCGCCACACGACCCCAGGGCACAGAGCACGACGATCGACGGAACGAGGATGGGACCCGGCAGGGACGCGAGGGTCCTCACCGATCCCGCTCCATCTCGGCCAGCAGGTGCTGGGCCCGTTCGAAGATCTCGTCGGTCCCGTGCTCCCCGTCGATGCCGTAGAACCCACGAATTCCCCCATTGCCGTCGATCAGCGCCAGCTTCGTGGAGTGCGCGATGTCGTAGGCCACCCCGGCCTCGTCGGCCTCCCGCTGCCCCACGCCGAGCTTGAAGCCGTTGCGGACGAGCTCGACGACCGCCTTGGGCTCGCCGGTGACGAAGCGCCAGCGCTCGTTGGCGATGCCCTGGTCGGCGATGTACTGCGACAGGACCGCGGGGGTGTCGTGCTCGGGGTCGACGGTGAAGGAGACCATCTGCACGTCGACGCCGTAGCGGTCGAAGCGGTCCCGCAGCTCGCTCATCGCCTTGGTGACGACCGGGCAGGTGCTGGGGCAGGTGGTGAACACGAAGCCGGCCACCCAGACCTCGCCCTCGAGGGTCTCGGGGGTGAAGGGCCGGCCCTCCTGATCGACCAGGGCGTAGCCCGCCGGGAGCTGGAACATCACCTCCGGGGCATCGGGCACGTGCCGCAGCCGGCCGCTGCAGCGCAGGGCCGTGAGGGTCACCACCCCGGCGATGAAGGAGATCGCCCAGACGTACCGCCGAAACCACTCCAGCCACCCGGGCCGCTGGAGGTCGGGAGGAGGTCGCATGACGAGGAGCCTGGAAACCTTTCTATCTAGACCCTAGAACTAGACCCTAGAACAGGACGTCGAGAGCCAGGGCGGTGGTGAGGGCCGGCAAGTAGACCAGCGAGGCCAGGAAGTAGCCTCGAGCCCAGCGGGGGCCAGCTCCGTCGTCGAGGCCGGTGAAGGCCCAGCCGAGGAAGGCCATGCCCAGCACCATGGCGCACCACAGATAGAGGCTGCCGGCCACGCCCAGCGGGGTGAGCATCAGCGACAGCGGCACCAGCAGCATCGCCCAGGCCACCGCCTGGATCTTGGCGACCGCATCGCCGCGCACCAGCGGGACCACCCGGATCCCGGCGCGGGCGTACTCGGCCTTGCGGTAGAGCGCGATGGCGATGAAGTGAGGAATCTGCCAGACGAGCAGGATCCCGAACAGCACGAGGCCGCCGGGGTCGAGCGCATCGGTGACCGCGGTCCAGCCCAGCAGGGGCGGCACGGCTCCCGGGATCGCGCCGATGACCAGGGCCAGCGGCGTGCGGCGCTTGAGCGGGGTGTAGACCAGCACGTAGGCCCCGATGGCCAGGCCGGCCAGGACCGCGGTGAGGAGGTTGGTGCCCAGGCCCAGCACCAGCAGCGAGGCCATCGACAGCATCGCCGAGAAGCGCAGCGCGACGCCGGGGGCCATGCGACCGGCGGGCAGGGGGCGACGGCGGGTGCGGGACATGAGGCCGTCGGACTCGCGCTCCCACCACATGTTGGCCGCGTTGGCCCCGGCCACGGCGAGGGCCGATCCCACCACCGCGGCCAGGCCTCCCCGCCAGCCGATCTCGCCGGGCGCCAGCGCCAAGCCGCCCGCCGTGGTCAGCACGCACATGCGGGTGACACCGGGCTTGGTGAGCTGCCACAGGTCGGAGGTGCGGGTCATGGGCGGGTCTTCAGAGGGGGGCGACGGTGCCCTGCTGGTCGTGCCGGCAGTAGCTGTCGATGGCGCGGTACGCATCGGCGCAGACGCACTTCTTCTGGTTCTGGCAAGGGGTACCGCGTTCGAGGCAAGAGTTGAAGACCCATTGGGCCTTGGCCGACGAGAGATCGAGCGACTCGCAGGTGGAGCTGCGATCCTGGCCGGCGAGGCAGTGGGTGAGCACGTGGGGCACCCCGTTGTCGCACAGGGGCTTGTTGGCCTCGCAGTGGGCGTGCCAGTCGAGCACGGCGTCGATGCAGCCCTCGGTGTCGAGCACCTTGCCCTGCTCGTCCATGCGGGCCATGACCTCGGCGAAGTGGTTCTCGGAGACCACGTAGCGCCAATAGGCGAGAACGCCCAAGACGACCACGACCACGGACATCACGCCCAACACCAGGCGGAGGCTGGGTCCCGAGGTCTCGACCTCCGGGCTCGACACGCCGGCAAGCTAGCGCGGTGCCCCAGCGGGGTCAACGTGGCATCACGCACGTGCTGCAACGTTGGAACGTCCTGACGTCGGCGCGCCAACCGACGGCCTGGGAGCCCTCCCACGGCATCCTCCGAGGTGCTCGAGCTGCTACGTTCCATCGCGATGTCGCAGCGTCGATGGCGACCCTCCCGATGGCTCGCGGGCCACGTGTGGACGGTGCTGCCCCAGCTCCGTCACCGCGTGCGTCCACTGCCCGTGCCCTCGACCGATCCGTGGTCCACCGACGTCGTCGATCCACGCATCGGCTCCGTGCGGCTTGGGGGCTTGCGCTCCGATGCACCCGGAGCGAGCACCCTGCTGCTGGTGGTCCACGGGCTCGGGGGCGACCCGAGCAGCCCCTACTGCCGACGGGCTGCCGCAGCGGCCGCCCTTCGTGGCTGGTCGTCGCTGCGGCTCGGGCTGCGAGGCAGCCGCGGCGACGGCGAGGATCTCTACCACGCGGGGCTCGGCCGCGACCTCGCTCACGCCCTCGCCGAGCCCGGCCTCGCGCGCTTCGAGCGGGTGCTGGTGCTGGGCTACTCGCTGGGTGGGCACATCGCCCTGCACCACGCGCTCGAGCCGGAGCCGCGGGTGGCCGCGGTCGCAGCGATCTCCTCGCCGCTCGACCTGGAGCTCTCGAGCCGAGCCATCGATCGACGGCGGGCCTTCGTCTACCGGCGTCACGTGCTGACCGGGCTCAAGGCCGGCTACGCCCAGGTCGCCGCCCGCCGTCCGGTCCCCACCCCGCTGGCCGAGGTCGAGCGCGTGATGACCCTGCGGCAATGGGACCGCCTCACCGTGGTGCCGCGCTTCGGCTTCGCCGACGTCGAGGACTACTACCGCCGCGCCAGCGTGGGACCGCGGCTGCCCGAGCTCCAGCGGCCCGCGCTCTACGTGGGCATGCACCACGACCCGATGGTCCCGCCGTGGACGGTGGGGCCCAGCCTCGACGCGGTGGGTGAGGACCGGCTGCAGCGGCGCTGGCTCGACGACGGTGGGCACGTCAACGCGCCCGGCAGGTGGGAGGAACGGGTGCTCGCGTGGCTCGACCGCCACGGGCGGTGACGCTGCTAGGCTCCGTCCATGGCGAGCCCCGCGTGCCTGCGCGTCGCATTGATCTCCGACGTGTTCCCCGACGCCGGGGCCCAGCCCCGATTGCTCGAGCGGCTCCGGCACGCTCGCGATCACGGAGCCCAGCTCGCGGTGCTGCCCGAGCTGCCGCTGCAGCCCTGGGCGCCCGCCACCCGCGAGGTGCGTGACGAGGACGCAGAGCCGCCGGGGGGACCGCGACAGCAGCGGCTCGCGGCCGCGGCCGCGGAGGTGGGCATCGCCGTGCTCGGCGGGGCGATCGTGGTCGACCCCGCCACGGGTCGGCGCCACAACGAGGCGATGGTGGTCGACGAGCACGGGCAGGAGCGAGGGCGCTACGCCAAGCTGCACCTGCCGCAGGAGCCGGGGTTCTGGGAGGCCGATCACTACGAGCCGGGAGCGGGAGCGCTGCCCTTGCTCGCGCTGCACGGGGTGCCCTTCGGGATCCAGATCTGCTCGGACATCAACCGGCCCCAGGGGACGCACGTGCTCGCGGCTCGAGGGGCGCGGCTGGTGTGTCATCCGCGGGCGACCGAGCCGGATACCTTCGACGAGTGGGAGCTGGTGATGCGGGCGGCGGCTCGGACGGCCAGTACCTGGATCGTGTCGGTGAATCGGCCGGCGCCGGAGGGGGGGACTCCGCTGGGGGGGCCCTCGATTGCGATCGATCCCATGGGGGAGGTGGTCGTGCGCGGGCGGGAGACCTTCGTGTTCGTGGATGTGGATACGGGGCGCAATGAGGCGGCGCGGCGGGGGTATCCGGGGTATCTGGCGGTGCGGAGCGAGGTGTATGCGGGGGCGTGGGGGGAGACGCTGGCGTGGGGGTTGGTGCCGGTGGAGGGGGATGGATAGGGGGTGCTCGGAGGGGGGTGCTCGGAGGGCTGCGCTGCGAGCGGGGAGGTCTGGCCCTGTTTAACGCCGGACGCCTACCCCGGACGTGCTCGTCGGCGAATTGGAGATTGGGTGCTTGGAGGGGTTGGTCGTCGCCGCCTGCGCGCGACCGGGGGCCCCTTCCGGCTACGCGGGCCAGACCATTGCTGGGGCGGAGGAGGGAGGGATGGCGACCGGGGCTAGAAGGCTAGGCCCAGGTCGAGTTGGGCAGGCAGGTGCACTGCACGATCACCAGGGCGTCGGCCAGCGGCTCCTTGGTCTGGGAGTGCCGCACCACCCCGGAGATGGTGCCTCCGGCCGCGTGGGCCACGGCGGGGACGAGCAGCGGGGCGAGCAGGCCCACGGCCAGGGGCAGGCAGCGGCGCGACGATGGGATCGAGGATCGAGTCAAGGGCACGGGCCTTCGGCTGACCCCGCGCTCCGGGTCGGTCTCGTCCACGAGCGCGACGCGGGTACGGGACCACGGCAATGCGTGGTGCCTCGCCGTCGACGCGGACGCGAGACCGACCCGGAGGCGGAGGCTCGGGTTCGGCTCGGGTTGTCGTCGGGGCAACGCCGGAGCCCGAAGCCGGCTTACGTGCCGCGATCCCGCCGTGGCGCCGAACCATCCCTGCGGGGGACGAACGCTCCCGAGACCTCCCGATCTCCGCCGCGCTCGCGCGCACGGCCGATGGGGACCCGAGTCACGGCCAGCGAGAAGCGTGGGCCGACTCGGCGACGAACGGGTCGACGCGAGCGTGGGCCGGCTCGGTGACGCGCAGGCCAGCGCGACCGAGGGCCGGCTCAGCGACGAGCGTGCCGGCGCCAGCCCGGAGGAGGCTGGGCGAAGCGCTCCCGATCGCGAGCCCCCGGCCACGCGTCGGCGGGCAGCGGCTCGACGATCACCGGCTCGGGCTCCACCGGCACGCCCCGCGCCGCGAGGCCGCGGGCCGAGTCGTACTGGATGGTGGTGCGGAAGTCGGGATGCCGGGCGTTGGCGCGCACGAACGAGACCTCTCGTACCGCGCTCGTCCGCTCCTCGCCGAACTCGGTGCCGAGCTGCTGCGAGCCACCGCCCCCGTCCCAGCTCTCGGTCGAGGGCGCGGTGCGGGAGGAGGGAGCCGCCGAGGAGCGCCCGGGGGCCCGGGGCGCGGCATCCTTCTTGGCCTTGGCCTCGCGGCTCGCGTGACCCGAGTGGCTCGAGCCCCCGTGGGCCGAGCGAGCCACCGCGGGCGCGCGCTCCTTGAATGCAGCCACGCCGATCACCCCGGCGTTGTGCGGCGCGCCCACCTGGGCCGCAAAGCTGTCGCCCACCCCCGAGAAGCGGAACGCGGCCACCGTGCTCAGCGAGGTGCGGAAGCCATCGATCGTCACGGTGCCGAAGGGCTCGAGCACGTAGCCGCGCTGCCGGGTGAAGTCACCGGCCCGCCCCGAGACCACGTCGAGCCCGTCGACCGTGACCACCACCTCCATGCGCGATGCGCTGTTGTTGTGGAGCTGGATCTCGTAGCGCTCGCCTCGCTCGCCCACCACGAAGTCGGAGCCACGGTGGTGGATGGTGGACAGCGCGTGGCCGTGGCCGGCGACCAGGGTCACCGAGACCGCCGGCAGGGTCACCGGGCGCTGCCAGGAGCGGCCCTCGTGGGCCCGGGCCTCGGGCTCGGCCAGGCCCAGCCCGGAGATCGAGGCCAGACCGAGGAGGATCGCCAACGAGATTCCGCGTCGCTTGCCCATGGCCCGGTCCGTACGCACGAGCCCCCGGGGGCGGTCTGAGCGGCGGGAGATTCGCCACGACCCCCTCGCATGCGGAGCTCGAGCCACGATCGGAAGATCCGCTCGAAGAGGGGACGGGCTCGGGACCGCTCAGCGACCCGCCGACGACTCGACGCAGTGGTAGGCGTCGGGCGAGCCCCACTCCCGCACGTTGACGAAGATCTCGCTCACCAGCCCCTGCGGGTCCACGAAGTAGGTGTCGGGGATCTTCTCGCTGCCGTACTGTTTGTTGACCGAGGCGGTGGGATCCCACAGCACGGTCACCCGTGCGTCGGCCAGCGACATGCGCTCCAGGAAGGGCGCGATGGCGGCGGGGTCCTCCTCCACGCTCACCGCGAGCACCACCACGTCGTCCCGGTCGGCGAGGCGCTCGCCGAGCTGCGCGAGCTGGGGCCACTCGGTGATGCAGGGCTCGCACCAGGTGGCCCAGAAGTTGAGCACCACCAGCTTGCCGCGGAAGTCGGAGAGCCGCACCTCGTTGCCCTGCAGATCCTTGGCCACGAAGTCGGGGGCCTCGAACACCGCGCGCGACAGCTCGCTGAAGCTGCTGGGCGAGCCCTCCTTGGCCAGGCGGAACTCCACCTCGAGCGCCTCGGCGGGGGCGAGCTGGAGCACGGTCTCCATCGTGGTGCGACCGGGGGCCCGCGCGACCAGCCGCTGCGAGCGCTTGGGCAGGAACACGGTGAAGGATCCGTCGCGCTCGGTGCGGGTGGCCACGCTGGCGCGGCCGCTCTCCATGGGGACCACCTCGGCCCCGGGCACCGGCTGGCCGCTCTCGTCGAGCACCTTGCCCCGCACCCGCGCGTGACGAGGGGCCAGCGAGCGGCAGGGCGTGTCGTTCTGGGTCTGCACCGCGGAGCCCAGCGAGCGGCCGAAGCCGAACACGAACACGCCGCCGATCACCACGTAGATCGCGAAGGCCACCTGCCCCAGCAGGTCGATGCGACGCGGGCGGGGCTTGGGCTGCGCGTCGGCGACCCGGGTCTCGGACTTGGGCTCGTCGCTCATCGCCTCATGCTCCCTCGGCCTCGCGCTCGATCAGCGCCGGCAGCAGTCCCTCGCCCCGCGGAGCCCCGGCCGCCACGGCCTTCTGGGCGATGTCCCGCTCCTGCTCCACCAGGGTGTCGAAGCGCTCCTGGGGCTGGGCCCCGCTGATGAATCGCCCGTTGACGAACGACGCCGGTGTGCCCGAGATCTTCAGCTCGTTGGCCAGGGCGATGTCGTCGTCGACCATCTGGGCCAGCGCCGGATCCTCGAGGTCGAGGCTGAGCTGCTGGATGTCGATCCCGACCTCCTCGGCCATGCGCAGGATGTCGTCGTCCTCGAGCGCGCCCTTGGCCGCGAACATGGCGTCGTGCAGCTCCCAGAACTTGCCCTGGCGATGGGCGGCCAGCGCCGCGATCGCAGCCTGGCGCGCGTGGGCATGGTTGGGCAGCGGGAGCTGGCGGAACACCACCCGCAGATCCTCGTGCCGCCCCGGCAGCGCGTGGATGGTGGGCGCCAGCTTGGAGCAGTAGGGGCACTGGAAGTCGCTGAACTCCACCACGGTGACCAGCGCGTCGGCGGGGCCGAGGCTGGGGCGGTCGTCGCCCGCGGGCACCAGGTGGCGCTTGCTCGCGTCGGGGCCGCTGGCCGAGGGCTTGGCCCGCTGCGCCTTGGCGCTGGCCATGAGGTGCTCGTAGAGGCCGCTGCGGGCGACGCCCTGCTCGAGCAGCGCCTCGGCCTCCTCGCGCTCGCGCTCGATCACCCGCTCCCAGTGGGAGCCATCGAGCGCGCCGCGGATGTGCCGACCGTTGATCACGAAGTGGGGGGTGGAGCCGATCCCCAAGACCGAGGCGGCGTAGCGGTCGGACTCGAGCGACTCGCGGGCGGCCTCGCTGAGCATGTCCTGCTCGAAGCGGGCCACGTCGAGGCCCATACGCTCGGCCACCTGCTCGATGTCGTCGACCTTGCCGCCCACCGAGAACAGGTGCTCGTGCATCTCCCAGAACTTGCCCTGCTGATGCGCGGCCCAGGCCGCCCGCGCGGCGGGGATGGCCAGCGCGTGCATGGGCAGCGGGTGGTGCTTGAAGATCAGCCGGACGTCGTCCTCGTCCTGCACCGCCTCGAGCAGCGGGCCGTTGGCCTTCTGGCAGTAGGGGCACTGGTAGTCGCTGAACTCGATGATGGTGACCAGCGCGTCGTCGGGCCCGAGCTGCGGCTCGTCGCCCCGCAGCTGCACGCGGTAGCGGCCGTAGTCGTCGTAGCCCTGCCAGTCCACGTCCGGGCTGCGCACGCGCTGGCCGATGTAGAAGCCGCCCGCGAGCGCCAGCAGGAAGCCCACGATCCCCAGCACGTTGCCGAAGCGCTTGTCGCCCGGGGCCTTCGACGCCGCGACCTCGGCCGGGCTGCCCTCCTCGGCGCGGGGCTCCTCGTCCTGCGCCGCCTCGCGCTGGTCTTCGTCGCGATCCGCCATGCTCGATTCCGTGGTCGCGGGAGCTTAGCAGGACGGGTCCAACGCCGCACCCGCGCCGCCGCGAGCTCCCGCCGCGCCGGCAACGGGCTTTCGGGGGCCCGCTAGCGGGCCTTGCCGCCGTGCTGGTCGAGCGCGGCCCGCATGTAGCGAGCGTAGACCTCCTCGCGCTTGGAGCCGGCATCGATGAGCTGCTGGGCGGCCTTGCGCTCGAGATCGACGAGCGCGCCGAGGCGCTCCGGCGGCAGCGCCCCCTCGACGCGCCGGCCGTTGATGAAGAAGTTGGGGGTGGAGCGCACGCCGAGCGTGCGGCCCCCTTCCTGCTCGTCGCGCACGCGCTGGGCCGTGGCCTGCGAGTCGAGGTCGGCCCGGAAGCGGGCCTCGTCGAGGCCGAGCTCGTCGGCGAGCTCCACCAGGCCCTCGGGCCCCGCCTGGCGGTCGCGGAACAGCCGGTCGTGCATCGCCCAGAAGCGCCCCTGGGCCTGGGCCGCGATCGAGGCCCGCGCGGCGGGCTCGGCCCCCGGGTGCATCGACAGGGGGAACTGCTGGAACACCACCCGCACGTCGTCGGGGTAGGCGGTGACCAGCTCGTCGAGGGTGGTCGCGAAGCCGCCGCAGAACGGGCACTCGAAGTCGGAGTACTCCACGATGGTCACCAGCGGCTGCGCGGCGCCCTTGCTCGGCGCGTCGGCGGAGTAGATCGCGGGCCAGCGCTCGTGGGAGATCATCCGGGTGAGCGAGCCGTCCACGTCCTCCACCCCGGGCAGCGGGGGGAGCTGGGGATCGGCGGCGGACGACGACGAGCCCTCGCCGCGACAGGCGGAGCCGAGCAGCAGCGCCATGGCGAGGGCCAGGCCACGGGAGGCACGAAGGGAGGGGCTCATCGGTTGGGGAACTCCGACTCGGGGACTGCGTCCTTCATCAGGGCGTCGACGACCTCGGCGCGAGGGGTGCCGGCGTCGACCAGGGCCTGGGCCGCGGCCTGCTCCTCCTCCACCATGGCGGTGAGCGAGCCCGGGGAGAAGCCGCTGAGGTAGCGACCGTTGACGAAGAAGCCGGGCGTGCCGCCGATCCCCAGGCGATCGGCGAGCGCGGTGTCGGCCTCCACCTGCTGGGCGAGGGCGGGGTCGTCGAGGTCGCGCAGGAACTGGGCGGGGTCGAGGCCGATCTGCTCGGCGTAGGCCTCGAAGTCGCTGCGGCCCAGCGAGGTCTTGGCGTCGTGGGCCACCAGGCGATCGAACATCGCCCAGAAGCGCCCCTGCCGTCCGGCGGCGAGCGCCGCGAGGGCGGCCCCGCGCGCGCTGGGGTGGATCTCGAGCGGGAGCTGACGGACGCCCAGGCGCACGCCGTCGGGCTGGCTGCGCACCAGCACGCCCACCTCCTGCTCCCACGCGCGTCGGCAGTAGGGGCACTCGAAGTCGAAGAACATCACCACCTCGACCGGGGCATCGGCCGCGCCGGTGGCCGGGGCCTCGCCCACGCGCACCGCATAGCGCTGGCTGGCGTCGGGGGGGCGCAGCGCCTTGACGTCCACCGGAGAGGCCGCCTGCTCCTCGAGGGTGCGACGCAGCTCCTGCTCGCCCGGGGCCGCGCCCACGGGGCGGGTGGAGGCGTCGCGCATGAGTGTGGCGTAGAGCTGGGCGCGCGGCGTGCCCTGCCGCATCAGCTCGCGGGCCATGGCGATCTCGCCGTCGAGGATCCCGTGCCAGGTGGCCTCGTCGGCGTAGCCCGCGAGGTACTTGCCGTTGACGAAGGCCGCGGGCAGGCCGGTCACGCCCAGGCCCTTGGCCTGCCGACGGTGCCGCATGCGAGCGCCCGCGTGGGCGCCCGTGTCGAGGTCGTCGAGGAAGCGCGCGACGTCGAGGCCCATCGCCTCGGCGAGGGCGCGCAGCGTGGGCCGATCGTAGTCCCCGCCCTGCTCGAACAGACGGCGGTGCATCTCCCAGAACTTGCCCTGCGCCCCCGCGGCCTCGGCCGCCTCGGCGGCCCGCTCGCTGCGGGGCAGCGACTGCACGGTGAAGGCCCGGAACACCACCCGCAGATCGGGACCGTAGTCCTCGACCAGGTTGTCCATCACCTTCCAGGTGCGGCCGCAGGGCGGGCACGAGTAGTCGCTGAACACCACCACCGTCACCAGCGGCTGGTCGCCGCCGAGCGCGTGGTCGTCGTCGAAGAGATCGACGCGGAAGCGATCGCCGCCCAGCCGCACCGGGGCAGCGGTCGCGACCTCGCCCTCGGTCTCGGTCTTGCAGCCAGCGTCGGCCGCGAGCGCGAGCGCCAGCGCCAAGGCGGATGCAACGAGAGCCAGACGCGACGACGCCCCGCCGGCAAGCCGTACGGGGCGAATCGGTGGTTTCTTGGAGCGGGAGACGAGACTCGAACTCGCGACTTCAACCTTGGCAAGGTTGCGCTCTACCAACTGAGCTACTCCCGCGCGTTGGGGCCCGGAACTCTGCCCTCGAGCCCGGAGGCTGTCAAGACCGATTCCAAGCCCGGGAGCGCCGATCGTAGCCTTGCATTCAAAATGCATAGAAATGCAGGTTCCTCCCATGGACCCGGCTCGGGCCCCGACTTGCGCCCCGGATCGGACTTGGGCTATCGATGCGGCCATGAACCGAGATCTCAGCCTGGCCATCGTGGGGGCCAGCGGGTACGCAGGGCAGGTCCTCCATGCGCTCATGATGCATCATCCATGCATCGAGCCACGGGTGATCGACGCGCGCGAGCCCGACGACGCCGCCCTGGTGCAGTGTGCGGCCTGTGACGTGGTGGCGCTGGCCACTCCCTCGGACGCGGCGCGACGCTGGGCGGAGATCTTGCTGCGACGAGGGCACCGCGTGCTCGATCTCTCCGACGCCCACCGGCTCGACGAGGGCGTGTGCTACGGGCTGCCCGAGCTCGAGGGCCCGCCCACGCCCAACACCCCGCTGGTCGCCAACCCGGGCTGCTACCCCACCGCGGCGCTGCTCGCCCTGCGACCGCTGCTGAAGGCGCGGCTGGTGGCCGACGACGGGATCGCGATCGTGGGGGCGAGCGGAGCCTCGGGCGCGGGCAAGGGCCTGCGCGCCGACCTGCACTTCTGCGAGCTGGCCGGCAACATGTTCCCCTACAAGGTGGGGCAGCACCGGCACACACCGGAGATCGAGCGCTACCTGGGCGCACCGGTGAGCTTCGTGACCCAGCTGCTGCCGGTGACCCGCGGCATGCTGGTGACCGCGTTCGTGCGACCGCGCGCCTCGGCGGCGCACGTGCTCGACGGGCTGCGGGCGGCCTACGAGATGCACCCCTGGGTGAGCGTGCTCCCCGAGCCCGGGCCAAGCCTGGGCCTGCGTCACGTGGTGGGCACGCACCAGGCCCTGCTCGCGGTGGGGCCCCAGGAGCGCAGCGGGCTGTTGCCCATCTTCTCCACCATCGACAATCTCATGCGCGGCGCCGCCTCGCAGGCGGTGCACAACCTCAACCTCTGGCTCGGCCTGTCCCCCGAGCTGGGCCTGCCGCCCCCGCTCGCCACGCTGCCCTCGGGCCTGCCGGGCATGTCGAGGATGCTCCCATGACCCAAGCCACCGCCACCGATCCACCGCCCGTCGTCACCACCGCCGACGATCCCGAGGCGCTGCCCCGCGGCTTCACCTTCGGTGCGGTGCGCTGCGGGATCAAGCAGGGGCGACCCGACCTCGGCATCGTGCGCAGCGATCGTCCGGCGAGCGCGGCCGGGGTGTTCACCCGCAACCCGGCCCGGGCCGCGTGCGTGGAGCGAGACGCGGGACTGCTGCCCTCGGCCCGCATCGGCGCGGTGCTGATCAACAGCGGCAACGCCAACGCGATGACCGGCCCCGAGGGCGAGCAGGCCAACGACGAGATCGCCCGCGAGGCCGCCGGCGCCCTGGGGGTGGAGCCCTCACAGGTGCTGACGCTCTCCACCGGCGTGATCGGGGTGGTGCTGCCCGCCGACCTGGTCACGCGGGCCCTGCCCTCCCTGCTCGACGAGGCCAGCCCCGACCCCATGCCCTTCGCGCGGGCGATCCTCACCACCGACACCGTGACCAAGGTGGCCCGCGTGGAGCTGACGCTGCCCGGCAGCGAGGCGCCGGTGCGCCTGCTGGGCATCGCCAAGGGCTCGGGGATGATCCACCCCAACATGGCCACCACCCTGGCCGTGGTGTGCACCGACGCCGCGGTCGCGCCCGAGCTGCTGCAGGGCATGCTGCGCGAGGGCGCCGACGCGAGCTTCAACGGCATCTGCGTGGACGGGGACACCTCGACCAACGACGCGGTGACGGTGCTCGCCAACGGGGCCGCCGAGATCCACGTGGAGACGCCGCAGCAGCAGGCCGCGTTCGCAGCCGCCCTGCACGCGGTGCTCGGCTCGCTCGCGCAGCAGGTGGTGGTGGACGGCGAGGGAGCCACCCGCCTGCTCGAGGTCCACGTGCACGGGGCCCCCGACGATCGGGTGGCCCGGCTGGTGGCGCGGGGGGTGTGCCGCAGCAGCCTGGTCAAGTGCAGCACCTTCGCCGGTCACCCCGACTGGGGCCGGGTGGCGGCCGCGGTGGGTCAGGCGGTGCTCGAGCACGAGCTGCCCGTGGATCCGCGGCGCATCACCATCGCGGCGCAGGGCATCGAGCTGTACGACGGCACGGGCCCCTGCGTGGGGGTGAAGATCGCCGAGGTCAACCGCCGCATGCGAGAGACCACGGTGCGCTGGACCCTGGGCCTGGGCGACGGCCCCGGCGAGCACCGCGGGCTGGGCTGCGACCTCAGCTACGACTACATCCGCATCAACGCCGACGAGGCCCAGCAGATCGAGGTGAGCGGCGACGGGGTGGTGCGGCGCAACCTGGGGCTGGCCTCGTACTCGCCCCGGCTCAAGCACCAGCTGCTGGTGGACGGCCTGGCCTACGTGCGGCGCTTCATGGGCCTGCGCATGATGGTGTACCTGCCGCCGCAGCCCGTCGACGCCGACACCCTCGACAAGCTCGCCCAGGACCTCGAGCTGTGCCTCGACGCCAACCTGCGACCGCTGCTGGTGGTGCCCTCGGAGGACGCCGCACGCCGGGTGCACGATCGGCTCCGCGGCACCGGGCACTACACCGCCGCGGTGGCCCCCGATCCGATCAACATCAACCGCATGCTCGATCGCGGGCACCTGTGCGTGATGGTCCGCGACCGGCCGGTGCCCCACGCGATCGTCGACCTGGCGATCAAGCTGGGCATGCACAAGCTCATCGCGCTGAGCAACGAGGAGGGCCTGCGCGACGCCTACGGCTTCGTGCAGCGCCTGGCCCCGGAGAACTTCCTCATGGGCCTCGAGCGCGGGCGCTTCTCCACCACCAACCCCGACCTGCTGGTGCTGGCCAAGCACGCCGCCACCCGCGGGGTGCCGGCGCTGCACCTGCTCGATCTGCGCCTGCCCCACGCGCTGGTGGGCGAGCTGTTCACCGACGAGGGCATCGGCAGCCTGATCACGCGCCAGGCGATCGGCTGATGTCCCGCCCCACCCGCCTGCGCCGCGCGGCCCTGCGAGAGCTGCTCGCCACGGGCCGCGCCGCCACCCAGGCCGAGCTCGGCGAGCTGCTGGCCGCGCGGGGCATGCCCGCCACCCAGAGCACGGTGAGCCGCGACCTCAAGCTCCTCGGGGCCCTGCGCAGCACGGGGGCCGACGGCGTCGCCGTCTATCGCCTCGAGTCGAGCCCGCCTGGGCTGACGCCGGGCATGGTGCTGGCGGTGGAGCACAACGAGGCCATGGTGGTGCTGCGCACCGAGGTGGGGCGCGCCCAGGCGGTGGGGCTGGATCTCGATGCGCTCGAGCACCCCGAGGTGCTCGGCACCCTCGCCGGCGACGACACGGTGCTGGTGGTGCCGCGCTCGGTGAGCCGCACCGCGGGCCTGGCCGCGCAGCTGCGGGAGCTGCTGGGGCTGCCCGCCGACGCGGGCTGATCGCTCAGAAGCGCCAGGTCGCCCCGACCATCAGCCGCTGCCGCGAGACCCCGCCCGACAGCGCGACCGGAGGCGGGGCGTCGCGCGTGCGGGCCTTGACCAGGATCACCGCGCCCGCCACCCCGAGGGCCGCGCCCACGCCGAGCAGCGCACCGCCCACCCCGATGTCGATGTCGCGGGTCCGCTCCGCGTTGGCCAGCTCGGCCCGGTACTCGGGCGAGGTGGTGTCCCAGCCGCCCGAGGCGAGCTGGTCCTCGTACCACGGCACCTGCTGCGAGCCAGCGACCATCAGGCCGACGCCGCCGAGCAGCGAGGCCCCGCCCACCGCGATCAGGGCGATGCCCACCGTCTTGGACGGGCCCTTGCGCGGCGCATCGGTGGTCGACGGCCCGGGATCCCGGGGCACGATCTCGGGCTCGGTCTGCTCCTCGGGCTCGGGCTCCGGGATCAGCGCGACGATCTCGTCCAGCCGCGCCCGCGCCGCTTCGGTGGGCTCGCCGGCCCCCTCGGCCGCGGCGATGAAGCGCTCGAGCACGCCACGCCCCTGCTCGAGCGAGGCCGGATCCTGGTCGGCCTCGAAGGCGTCGAGGGCTGCCTTGCCCGCCGCCAGCGCCACGAACTCGCCGACCGAGCCCGCCTGCTGGTCCGCAGGCATCGCATCGAAGGCCCCGGCGTAGGCCCCGAGGGCCTCCTGGTGACGCCCGGCCCCCGCGTGCTCATCGGCCTCGGCCACGAGCTGCTCGAAATCCCCTCCGGGCGCGGCCAGGGTGACCCGAGGCGTCCCCGCCCAGACCACGGCCAACGCCAGCAGCGACGAGAGCCCGAGCGGAAGGAAACGTCGTTGAATGAGCAGCATGGCGCCAGGGAGCATCATCGCCCACAGGGTCGGTGCGTCAACCCCGGGCGAGGGAAGCTCCTCCGATCCCCGTTCGTCGCCGTTTGGTTGTGTCAGCAGGACGATCTACCGGACAATCTCCCGGGCACCTGGCCGCGGATGTCGGCAGCACGAGATCTCACCGGCGTCGTCTTGGACGGACGCTATCGACTCGTTCGCCTCATGGGCGAGGGCGGGATGGGACAGGTGTACGAGGGCGTGCACAACACCCTCGACCGCAAGGTGGCCGTCAAGATCCTGCTGCCGCGCTTCGCCTACGACGCTCGCTTCAGGGAGCGCTTCTTGCGCGAGGCCAAGGCGGCGTCGAAGGTCCGGCACCCCAACGTGGTGCAGATCCTCGACTTCGGAGACACCCCCAACGGCTCGGTGTACTTCGCGATGGAGTACCTCGA
The DNA here is from genome assembly GCA_020633315.1 of Myxococcales bacterium. Taxonomy (GTDB): domain Bacteria; phylum Myxococcota_A; class Polyangia; order Nannocystales; family Nannocystaceae; genus Paraliomyxa. The sequence goes on along the minus strand of JACKDV010000008.1, from coordinate 191,697 downwards.
GGGGCGGGACCTCCGGCACCTGCTCTACGAGACGGGGCCCCTGCCCTGGCCGCGGGCCCGCAACCTGCTGCTGCAGATCTCCTCGGCCCTCGCCGCGGCGCACGAGCGGGGGGTGATCCACCGCGACCTCAAGCCGGCCAACTTCTTCATCAGCGACGCCCGGGGCTTCGAGGACTTCGTCAAGGTCCTCGACTTCGGCATCGCCAAGATCGCGGCCGATTCCAGCAGCGAGAATTCGGTGGCCAAGAGCCTCACCGGCACCGGCCAGGTGTTCGGCACGGCCAAGTACATGGCGCCCGAGCAGGCCTACGGCTCGTCGGACGATCCGCGGGTCGACGTGTACTCGGTGGGCGTGGTCGCCTACGAGATCCTCACCGGCCAGATCCCCTTCGACGGCAGCTCGGCCTTCGAGATCATCACCCGGCACGTCAACGAGCCGCCGCGACCGCTGCGAGAGCTCGAGCCCTCGGTGCCGGCCGCGGTGGAAGCCGTGGTCCTGCACGCGCTGGCGAAGAAGCCCGAGCGGCGCTTCGCCTCGATGGAGGACCTCGAGCGCGCGCTGTCGGGCATTCCCGCCGACGTGGGGAGCCGGGGCCGGGGCGCGCCCCTCAGCTCCATGCTGCGACGGCGGATGGAGCAGTCGCGCCCCTCGGCGGCGCCACAGCCCGCCGCGATCCCCTTTCCCCCCACCCGGGCCCAGGCCACGCCCAAGAAGACGGTCCCGCGCTTCGCCGTGGAGCGAGCCCCTCGCCCGGGAGCGACGCCCCGGGAGGAGCCCTCCGCCGCGACGCCCCCGGCGGGGTCGCCCACGCCCACGCCGCTGCCGATGGTGGCCCCTTCGCTGGGGGCTCGGTCCACGCCGGCGCCCATCTCGATGGCGGGCCAGCCGACGCCGGCTCCGATCGCCGGTCAGTCCACGCCCGCGCCCGCGCCGATCTCGATCGCCCGTCAGTCCACGCCCGTTCCCGGAGCCAGCCGGCCCACGCCCGCGCCGATGCCTGCGCCCTACGAGGCCTTCGGTCACTCCGAGACGGTGGTCGCCCCGGCGCCGCTGGGCCCTCCCTCGGGTTCCCAGCCAGGGCCCGCGTTCCCGAGCTCGCCCGGCGCGATCACCTCGGCGCCCTCGGGTCCCCAGCCGGGCCCGATGACCCAGGCGGCGCCCATCCCCGAGCCGACCGCGGCCTCGCCCATCACCGACTCGCAGTCGATGTCGGCCCCCGGGATGCTCGGCATGGGCAACACCACGGGCGCGACCATGGTGGCATCGGTGTACCCGGGCGACTCGGGGCACACGATGACCGCCACCCCGACCTCGCCGTCGGACACCTCGCCCAGCGGCTCGTTCCTGCCGCCCGACCCGACCACCTCGGGCTCCGGGCAGATCGTCGCGCCGGCGGGGCCCCTGCCCGGCGACTCGCCCAGCGGCTCGATGAGCGAGGCGGCGGCTCCGGCGGCCAGCGCTGCGGGCAGCAGCGCGACCGCTCCCATCCAGCAGACCGGGGACCCGCGGGCCGCCACCGGGCCCCTCGACGGCTATCCCGGGCCCCCCGCCGCCCCGGAGACCGACCTGCACGAGCTGATGCCCCCACGCTCCGGCTCGCGGCTGCTCGTGGGGCTGTTGGGGGTCGTGGGGATGGTGCTCGCGTTCACCGTGATCGTGCTCGCGTTCTCCGGCGACGACGAGCCGGCCTCGAAGACCGAGGCCAAGGCCAGCGCGCTCGTGGTCCCGCCGCCGGCGGTCCTGCCGAGCGACGAGCCGCCCAGGCCCGACGAGCCCATCGCAGAGCCCACCGCAGAGCCCTCGGATCCGACCGCGGCGGCGCCCGATCCCAGCGCCGGTGCAGCGGAGCCGAGCGACGCCGAGCCGAGCGACGCCGAGCCGAGCGAGCCCACCGAGCCGCCTCCCGACGAGCCCGAGGAGGTCGACGACGTCAAGTCCTCCGGCGTGCTCCCCGAGGATCCCAAGCCCGCCGCGACGCCCAAGCCCCGGGCTCCCCCCACCGACTCGCAGCTCCAATCGCGGCTCGCTCGCAAGATGAAGCGCAAGTGCAAGTCCCTGGGCGAGGGCAAGAGCGTCACGGTGGACCTGCTGGTGGGCTCCAACGGCACGGTGCTGAGCAAGAAGGCCAAGGGCGCCGCCGGAGAGCTGCAGAAGTGCCTCCTCGACGAGGCCGCCAAGGCCGAGTTCAACGACGGCACCACCCGCACCCTGTCCTTCCAGGTGGATCTGTAGCGAACCGGCAATCGGCCGAGGCGGAGGACCGGTGGGTCTCCCGCCTCGGGGTCTGGCGCGCGGCCGCGTAGGCCGAGCCCGCTATCGCAGCACGTGGGCCGAGGGCATCGCCCCCATGGCATCGTGCGGGGTGGTCACCTGCTGCGCCGTGATCATCGCGTCGCGCAGCTGGGAGCCGAGGTCCTTCATCGCGCCGGGTGAGTGCGGGATGAGGATGGTGTTGGTGGCCGACGACGCGCCCACGTCCTTGAGGGTGTCGAAGTACTGGGTCATCAGCACCAGGTTCATCACGTCCTGCGGCGAGGCGCCGGGGATGCTGCGCTGGAACTCGTCCACCGACTCGCGCAGGCCGTCGACGATGGCCTTGCGCTGGTCCGCGATGCCGCGACCGGCCAGGGCCTTGCTCTCGGCGTCGGCCTCGGCGGCCTTCACCTTGAGGATCTTCTCGGCCTCGCCCTTCTCGGCCGCGGCCAGGCGCATGCGCTGGGCCGCGTTGATCTCGTTCATCGCCGCCTTCACCTTGGCGTCGGGCTCGATGTCGGTGACCAGGGCCTTGACGATGCCGTAGCCGAAGTCGCCCATCACCAGGGCCAGCTCGTTCTTGACCGCGTCCGCGATGTCGTCCTTCTTGCGGAACACGTCGTCGATCTCGATGTTGGGCACCCGGGCCCGCACCACGTCGAACACGAAGCTGCGGATCTGCACCGCCGCGTCTTCGAGGCGGTAGAACGCCTGGTAGACCGCCTCGGGGATGATGAAGTACTGCACCGAGACGATCACGTGGACGAACACGTCGTCCTTGGTCTTGGTCTCCACCTGCACGTCGAGCTGCTGCACCCGCAGGTTGGGACGACCGGCCACCCGCTCGACGAAGGGCACCTTGATGTTGAGCCCGGGCTCGGCCACCCGGACGAACTTGCCGAAGCGCTCGATCACGCCCAATGACTGCTGGGCCACCACGAACAGGGACGAGCCCAGCACCATCAACAGCGCGAGGAGCGACGCTGCGACCACGATCACTTGGATTTCCACGGCGGCTCTCAACCACCGCCTCGCCCGCCTATTTCTGTGCGCAGGGCCCCTCGGAGGTCGAATTCTCGCCCGATGGAACCGAATGCGGTCCGGAGCGTCTGACCAAGCCGTGAGCCCCGCTGCCGTCGTCCCGGACGCGCCCGACCCGATGCCGCGGGGCCGGCCTCGCGGCTCGACCGTCCTGGCGATCTGCGCGATTGCCGTGACGGGCCTGCTCGGCGCCGGGGCTGCGGTGGGCTCGGCCCTGGCCTCGCCTCCCTCGACGAGCGTCCCCCTCGGGCTCGCGAGCCCGCCGAGCCCCGACGGCTCCGCCCGAGGTGGTGCGAGCGAGCGCGCGAGCGCGGCCCCGCTCGCCGACGAGGCCGAAGCCGAGCCCGAAGACGAAGACGAAGCCGAGCCCGAGCCCGAGCCCGCGACCAAGGCCGCCGCCAAGATCCTCGCCCTGCGCACGGAGGTCCTCGCCTCGCTCACCGAGACCACCTATCAGCACCACACCGTCATCAAGCCGCGCGAGGGCGTGTACAAGTGGGACTGCTCGGCCATGGGCGCATGGTTCCTGCGCAAGGCCGCCCCGGTGGCACGCAAGGCCCTGAACAAGGGACGCCCGGTGGCCCGCGACTTCCATCGGCACATCGCCCGCTCCTCCACCCGACGCACGCGCGAGGGCTGGCGACGGCTCGCTCACATCGAGGACGTGCGCCCCGGTGACGTGTTCGCGTGGGTCCGTCCACCCGGCTTCCCCAGCCGCAACACCGGCCACATGGGCTTCGCGCTCGAGCCGGCCCGTCCGGTCCCAGGACTCGCTGGCGCGTACACGCTGCGGATCTTCGACGCGACCTCGCTGCCGCACCAAGACGACACTCGTGAGCGAGGCAGCGGGGGCGGCATCGGCGAGGGCACCATCCTCTTCCTCACCGACAACAGCGGGCGAGGGACCGCCTATGGATGGTTCGGCGTGAACAGTCGCGGCGTGATCGAGACCGACATCGTCTTCGGCCGCGTGAGCCGCTGAGGTCGCACGACGGTCACGACGAGCCCCATTCGCGGGGCTCACCCGTTTCGTGCGATGCTCGCGGCGGAAGACGCCGCCATGGCCGCCCCCAAGCAGACCGTCCTCGTGAGCCCCGGTGAATTCGACCCCCGGCGTCACTTCTACGAGCGCGTCCTCAACGCTCAGATCCACCCGCTGGTCCGGTTCTTCTTCAACCTGGGCAACGAGCGCATCGCCGAGCGCTACTGTCACCTGCACCCCGAGTCGGATCCCCACGAGGTCCGCCGCCTGCTCGCCTACGTCCCCGCCTACTTCCGCTGGGGCGGCGCCGACCTCTTCGTCACCAGCAGCCCGTCGGCGGTGCGGCGGATCGTGGTCATCGAGACCAACTCCTGCCCCTCGGGGCAGAAGTCGATGCCGCTCATCTCCGAGTCGGACGAGATGGCCGGCTACCGCCTGCTGGTGGAGCACACCTTCCTCGACATGCTGCGCACCCGGGCGATGCCGACCGGCGACCTCGCGGTGCTCTACGACAAGAACGAGATGGAGACCTCGGGCTACGCGGCCACCCTGGCCGAGATCACCGGGGAGCAGGTCCACCTCGTGCCCTACTTCGACGGCGACATGGGCCGGACCGCGCGCTTCACCGAGAACCGGGTGCTCGAGGTGCTGTCGGCCAAGGGCGAGTGGACGCCGATCCGCGCCGCGCTGCGCTACGTGACCCAGCGCCCCTGGAACCGCCTGCCCCCGGTCTCGCGCACCGCCATCCTCAACCCGGCCATCGCCTGCTTGGCCGGCGGCCGCAACAAGCTGATGGCGGCCAAGGCCTACGACCTGCTCAACGCCAAGCTCGCGCGCCACCGCCTCAAGATCCACGTGCCCGAGACGATCTGGGACGCGTCGATGCGCGAGGTCCCGCTGTGGCTGGCCCGCATGGGCGGCATCGGGGTGGTGAAGAACCCCTACAGCAACGCGGGCCAGGGGGTCTACACCATCACCTCGCCCGCCGAGCTCGAGAGCTTCATGGGCTCCGAGCAGCACTACGACCAGTTCATCGTGCAGGCGCTCATCGGCAACTCGAGCTGGAGCTCGATGACGAGCTCCTCGCGTCTGTACCACGTGGGCACGGTGCCCGACCGCAAGGGCAACATCTACGTGGCCGACCTGCGCTGCATGGTGGTGGGCGGCCGCGCCGGCTTCCGCCCCGTGGCCGTCTACGCCCGCCGGGCCCGCGACCCCCTCACCCCCGAGCTCGACGACGCCCGGGAATCGTGGGGCATGCTGGGGACCAACCTCTCCTACAAGAAGGACGACGGCTCCTGGGGCACCGAGACCGAGCGCCTCATGCTGATGGACGGCCGCGACTTCAACCGCCTCGGCATCGGCCTCGACGACCTCATCGAGGGCTACCTGCAGACCGTGATGTCGATGATCGCGATCGACGAGATGGCGGACCAGCTCATCACCAAGGCCAAGCGCTTCCGCAAGCGGCTGTTCGGCTCGCTCAACGACGACGAGACCCTCGGCGAAGAGATCTATACGTGAGCGTGCTGGTCACGGAGTCCCTCGACCTGGAGACCATCGAGCCCGGCCGGACCACCCGGGTGCTGCTCTCGCTCACCTCCGACGCGCTCGGGCAGGCCATCCAGATCCCGGTGCTCGTGGCCAGAGGCAAGCGCCCGGGACCGGTGGTGGGCATCACCGCCGCCGTCCACGGCAACGAGCTCAACGGGATCCCCGTGATCCACCACCTGTTCGCCGCCCTCGAGGGCAAGCCGCTGCGGGGCACGGTGGTGGGCGTGGTGGTGGCCAACGTGCCCGGCCTGCACGCGCACCAGCGCGAGTTCGTCGACGGCACCGACCTCAACCACATCTTCCCTGGCAGCCAGCACGGCAACGTCTCGCAGGTGTACGCCCACCGCCTGCTGCACCAGCTGGTGGCGCGCTTCGACTTCCTGCTCGACCTGCACACAGCCAGCTTCGGGCGGATCAACAGCCTCTACGTGCGCGCCGACATGAGCCACCCCAAGACGGCTCGCATGGCGATCCTGCAGAAGCCGCAGATCATCCTGCACAACCGGGCCTCCGACGGCACCCTGCGCGGCGCGGCCATGGAGCAGGGGATCCCCGCCATCACCATCGAGATCGCCGACCCCCACCGCTTCCAGCCCAAGTACGTGCGCCCCACCCTGGTGGGGGTGCTCTCGGTGCTCGCGGAGCTCGGCCTGGTGCGCCGCCGCCCCCCTCGCCCCGGGCCGCCGCCGCTGCTGTGCGAGCGCTCGTACTGGATGTACACCGACCGCGGCGGCCTGCTCGAGGTGCTGCCCCAGCTCGCGGATCGAGTGGAGGCGGGCGAGGTCGTGGCGCGGGTACGCGACGCCTTCGGCGATCTGCGGACCGAGTACCGCGCGCCCGAGTCGGGCGTGGTCATCGGCAAGAGCACCAACCCCGTGGGGCAGACGGGAGCTCGCATCCTGCACCTGGGCCTCGAGTCCGAGCCCAACAGCGAGCTGCGCCGCTCCGAGCCACCGCCGCTCGCCAACCCGCCGCCCGAGCCCGAGCCCGAGACCGAGCCCTCCGAGTGACGACGGCGCTCGCGAGGACGCGCGGGTCCGGCCGCGACCGCGGACCCCTACTCGTCAGGTCGCCCTCACCGGGCGTCCTCGGCCCTCAGCATTGCGCGGCGTACTCGTTGTAGCCCCGCACCCAGTCACCATCGTCGTAGGAGCCATCGCCATTGGGATCGCAGTAGCCCATGGGTTGGGTCATCGGGCAGTCGGCGGTGCCCGGCGGATAGAAGCAGAAGTTGTCGAAAGTCGGGTCGCCCGAGCACGGGCAGGTGTTGGTCGGCGGGGGATCGGGCGGCGGCGGATCGCCTCCCGAGTCGTCTGGCGGAGGATCGCCTCCCGAGTCGTCCGGCGGCGGATCGCCCGAGTCGTCCGGCGGCGCGGCATCACAGAACGGATCGCCGCACGCGGCCGCCTGATCCACGCAGTCCTGCGTCCACACCGACTGGCAACACGAGGGCATGATCGTGCACACGCAGGCCTCGGTCATCACCGAGCCACAGCCCGCGGTGGGGTGCACCTCGCAGCACAGGGGATTGCCGTCGTCGCCCGTCTCGTCGCCGTCGTTCGGCGAGCCCGAGCCGCCCGCGGTGCTCCCGGGCGGATCGCCTCCGTCGTCGTCCCCGCTCTCGTCCTCGGAGCCCGAGCCGCCGAAGGGGTCGTCGGCGGGGCCCCCTACCGGCCCGGTGAAGCCGGGCCCGCCGGGCTCCTCCACCCCGGATGCGCAGGCTCCCAGCGGCAGCAGGGCGAACGATACGAGCAACGAGCCGCGACGAGTCGAGGGCATGGATCACTCCGCACCCCATCAGTTGCCCCGACTCCCCAGCGGTTCGAAGGAAAGATCACGAGCCCGCGGATCCGCCCCCGAGCCCGGCCCCAGGCCCGGCCCCGGGCCGGTCGAACAGCGCCACGAGCTGCTCGACCGTGGCCACCAGCCGCCCCTCGGGGCCATGGAGCCCCGCCCGCATGCCCGCGATGCCGTTGCGCGCGGCCACGCCCTCCGAGCCGTACCAGCACCAGGTGGACTCGTCGATCACCTCGGGCACGTCGAAGAAGTTGGTGGTCCAGGTCACCGAGCTCGCCGGGGCCGGTCGCGTCATCATCGAGACGAAGGGCGAGGGCCAGGCGTCGAGCAGACCCAGCGCCGCCACGTAGGGATCGGGCCCGGGATCGCTGCGATGGCGGCACCACCCACCCAGGCGAGCCTCCTTGCCGCCGCTGAAGGGCAGGCTGCCGTCGGTCCAGCGAAACGCGAAGTAGCGGGTGAAGGCCGGGGTGAGGCCGTCGATGAAGGGCAGGTCGGACAGCCCCTCGGGGCCCTTGCGCTCGGGCCGAGGCGGACCTCCGAGCACCACCCCCGAGTCGCGATCGGCCGCGAGGGTGACGGTCACCTGGGTGCGGAGCTCGCCCGCCTGCCGGATCTCGGCTCGCGCATGGCTGAGGTAGCGACCCGCCCGGATCACCTCGGCGGTGACCCGAGCCGGGCGATCGTCGAGCGGCCCGAAGAAGCTGGTGTGGACCGACCGAGGCCGACGCTGATCGTCGGCCGTCACCGCCCGGATCGCACGCAGCCCGAGCGCCGCCGGGATTCCGCCGAAGCTCGTCCGTCCCTGCATCCACGTGGTGGGGATCGAGCCCGTCCACGCCCCGGGACCGTCGGCTGCCCAAGAGATGACCTCGCCGAAGCTGCTCACGGGCGGGCTAGTAGCATCGGGTCGCGATCACAACCAGGGGAAGCGCCGACGCAGCCGAGTGGCCAGCTCCTCGGCGATCCGCTCGCCCCGATCGCGCAGGCGATCGCGTCGCCGCGGGCGCACGTGGGGATCGAGCTGCACCTGCGCCATCTCGGCCTCGAGCCCGGCGCGCTCGCCCGGCAAGAGCCGCAGCTCCACCGCCCGCACGTTCGCCCGCACCTGGGCCGCCGTGCTCGCCCCCGCGATCACGGCGGTCACCCCGGGTCGACCCAGCACCCACGCCAGCGCGACCTGGGCCTCCAGCACCCCGTGGCGCCGCGCCAGCGGCTCGAGCCCCCGCGCCCGCGCCTGCTCCACCCGCGCCACGTTGAGCGGGTGGAACAAGGGGTTGTAGCGGCGGTGGTCGTCCCGCGCGAGGCGACGGTGATGGGCCATGCGCCCCGCGAGCAGCCCGTGCATCAGCGGCGAGTAGGCGAGAAAGCCGATCCCCAGCTCGTGCACCGCGTCCATCGGCCCGCGCTCCACCTGGCGGCGCAGCAGGCTGTACTCCGATTGCAGGCTGGCCAGCGGCACCTCGCCCAGCGCCCGCTGGGCCTCCACGATCTGCTCGGCCGAGTAGTTGCACACCCCGATCGCCCGGAGCTTGCCCTCGTCGCGCAGCCGCAGCAACTCGCCCATGGTGTCGGCGACGGGCACGTGGGAATCGGGATGGTGCACCTGGCACAGGTCGAGCTCGTCCACCCCGAGCCGGCGCAGGCTCTGCTCCACGTCGCGGCGCACCGAGGCCGGCCGGCCGTCCTTGCGGACCACCCGCGGGGCCCCGTGCTCGTCCACGGTGGTGAACAGCACGTCGCCGTGGTCGTCGTCCCAGCGCAGGCCCACCTTGCTCAGCAGCTGCACGCGCTCGCGCCGATCCGCCACCGCCTGCCCCACCAGCCGCTCCGACTCGCCGAACTCGTACAGCGGCGCCGTGTCGATGCTGGTGATGCCCGCGTCGATCGCCGCGTGCAGGGTGCGGACCCGATCGGTCGGCTCCTTGCGCGCGAACGCCTGGGCGCCGTGGACGATGGGGGAGACGAGCAGACCGCAGGAGCCGAGGGGACGAGGTTGCATGATCGAAGGTCGGCTGCCGCACGATACGGCGGCGCACCCAGCCTGGCGAGGGTCGTGATCGCGCCGCCGAGCTGGTAGCGTTCGGGCATGAGCTGGTCCGTGGTGCACCACCCCACACCGGCCGCCCTGCTCGAGCGCGCTCGCGAGGCGCTGCTCGAGGACGAGGCCCGGAGCTCCCTCATCCTGGGGATCGTGGAGGGCCTGCCCTCCGATGCCACCACCACCATGCTGATGACGGTCGAGCGCGAAGGTCGGGTCGACACGGTGGCGCTGCGGACTCCCGGGCACAAGCTGCTGCTCACCGATGGATCGCCCGAGGCGATCGACGCGCTGTGCGAGGACCTCCGTCGCCGCCGACCCGACCTACCGGGCGTCACCGGGCCCACCGCCGCCACCGAGCGCTTCGCCCATGGATTCGGCGACGCCGAGCCGACGCTGCACATGCGCCTGCACCGGCTCGATCGCGTGGCCGAGGTGCCCCAGCCTCCCGGTCACGTCCGCGTGGCCACGCCCTCCGACGCCGCGGTGCTCGAGCCCTGGGCCCAGGGCTTCGTGGACGAGAGTGGCTCGGACGATCCGCGGCCCGGCGCCGAGCTGCTCGCCCCCTACCTGCGGCAGGGCTCGCTGTACCTGTGGATCGACGAGGGCGAGCCGCGCTGCATGGCGGGCTGGTCCCGCGGCACCGCGAACGGCGCATCGATCAGCATGGTCTACACCCCGGCAAGATCGCGCGGCCGAGGCTACGCCACCGCGCTGGTGGCGAGGCTGAGCTCGGAGATCTTGGCGCGGGGCAAGCGCTTCTGCGTGCTCTTCACGAACCTGGCCAACCCCACCGCCAACGCCATCTACGCGAGAATCGGCTACCAGCCGGTGTGTGACTACGAATCGTGGAGCTTCACTGGACCGTGACGGCGCTCACGGATCGAAGCCCCGTGCAATGTTCGGCCCCGCGACACGTCTCACCCCACCGCGTGACACGGATCGCTCGCGCCTCGCTCCATGTCCCCTAGGCTGAAGGAAAGGCCGTGATCACCAAGCTACTCGCCACCACGATGCTCCTGTCGATGTCGATGGCCCCCCACGTGCCTTGGGTGGAGACCGACGTCGCCGATCTGTCGCCCGAGGGCCTGGTGCACCACGAGGTGCTGCGCATCGACCCCGACTTCGGCAAGGATCACCACGACATCGTGGTGGACTCGTGGACCCTCGCCGACGACCCCAAGACCCTCAGCGAGGTGCGGATGTGGTGGCTGCACAGCGAGGAGAACGACGAGCGCAGCCCCTTCGGCAAGGGCGTCAAGCGCTTCGTGGAGCTGGAGTACGAGCGGCAGGCGCCCTCCCGCTTCGCGCTGGTGCTCCGCAGCGAGAGACAGGAGTGGGCCTTCGACGTGGTGCTGCAGGACGACGGCCAGGCGGTAGCGATGGCCGACGTGACCACCAACGACGGCACCGTGGTCGAGGGCTGCGTGGCCGACTCGGCCAAGCTGCTGGTGCGGCGGGTGCTGGGGATCCCGGCGGGGCTCAAGGGCCTCGAGGTGGTCTGCCACGACGCCGAGGGCAACTCGCACCGCGGCACCCTGCCCGAGCGCAAGGTGAAGCGGCGCCGCCGGGGTCGCTAGCCCAGGCGGGCCGGGCCCCTGGCTCTCCCGCCGCGGGCCGCCAGCTCGCCCCGGAACGCTGATCGCAGGCTCCGACGGCCGATCGCCCCGCGCCGCGCTCCCCCGATCCCCGGGCGATGGTCCGGCCGCGCTCGGCGCTGCTACAGTCCGGTCCCCGTGGAGCCCCGCCGCGGCCGTCGTGCGGCCGAGGGCTTCCGCGTAGGCACCGAGGAGCAGCCATGAAAGCCACCGTGATGGAGGTCTTCGACAAGACCGCCAAGCAGAACGCCGGACGCCCCGCCCTGAAGGTCAAGAAGAACGGCAAGTGGGTCACCACCACTTGGCGCGAGTACCACGAGCAGGTGGTCACCGCGGCCAGGGCCTTCGTCTCGCTCGGGCTCGAGCCCGGCAAGGGCGTGTCGATCATCGGCTTCAACTGCCCGCAGTGGGTCATCGCCGATCTCGCGGCGATCTACGCCGGCGGGTGCCCGGCCGGCATCTACACCACCAACAGCCCCGACCAGTGCCGCTACATCGCCGAGCACGCCGAGGCCCAGGTGGCGGTGGTGGAGAACGCGGCCCAGCTCGCCAAGTTCCTCGAGATCCGCGGCGAGCTCCCCGAGCTCAAGGCGATCGTGATGATGAACGGCGACCACGACGACGACGACGTCTACTCGTGGGCCGACTTCATGAAGCGGGGCGAGGAGGCCGACGAGGCCGCGCTGCAGGAGCGCATCGACGCCCAGGACGCCGACGACACCTGCACGTACATCTACACCTCGGGCACCACCGGCGATCCCAAGGCGGTGATGATCACCCACGACAACATCACCTGGACCGCCCGCGCCGCGCTCGAGGCCCTGGGTGCGGGTGACGGCGATCGCATGATCAGCTACCTGCCGCTGTCGCACATCGCCGAGCAGATCGTCTCGCTGCACGGGCCGATCGTGAACGGCTCGTGCACCGCCTTCGCCGAGAGCATCGACGCCCTCGGCGACAACCTCCGCGAGGTGCGGCCCACCATCTTCCTCGCCGTGCCGCGGGTGTGGGAGAAGATCCAGGCCAAGATGCAGCAGGCCGCCGCGAGCAACACCGGCCTCAAGAAGAAGATCGCCGCGTGGGCCCGCGGCATCGGCCTGCGGGGCGGCTACGCCATGCAGGAGGACAAGCCCCTGCCGCTCTTTTGGGGCGTGGCCGAGAAGCTGGTGTTCTCCAAGGTGCGCGACGCCCTGGGCCTGGACCAGTGCCGCATCGCCGTCACCTCGGCCGCCCCGATCTCCAAGTCGACCCTCGAGTTCTTCCTGAGCCTGGGGATCCCCATCATGGAGGTCTATGGCATGTCGGAGTGCACGGGGCCGGCGACCATCTCGCTGCCCAACGCCTACCGCACCGCCTGGGTGGGCAAGGTGCTGCCCGGGGCCGAGCTGAAGATCGCCGAGGACGGCGAGATCTGCATGCGCGGCCGCCACGTGTTCAAGGGCTACTTCAAGAACGAGGCGGCCACGGCCGAGGCCCTCGACGACGATGGCTGGCTGCACTCCGGCGACATCGGCGAGATCGACAAGGGCTTCCTGCGGATCACCGACCGCAAGAAGGACCTCATCATCACCGCCGGCGGGGAGAACATCGCGCCGCAGGTGATCGAGGGCAAGCTCAAGGGCATCTCGGCGGTGAGCCAGGCCGTGGTGGTGGGCGACCGTCGCAAGCACCTGTCGGCGCTGCTCACCCTCGACGAGACCAAGCTCGACCAGGTGCTGCGCGAGTCGGGCAGCTCGGCCAAGACCATGGAGGACGCCGCCACGGACGACAAGGTCCAGCAGTGGCTGATGAAGCAGGTCGACGAGGTCAACAAGGACCTCGCGCGGGTGCAGACGATCAAGAAGATCAAGGTGCTCCCCGCCGACCTCAGCATCGAGGGCGGCGAGCTCACCCCCACCATGAAGGTCAAGCGCAAGGTGGTGAACACCAAGTACGCCGACCTGATCGAGGGGTTCTACTCCTAGCGCATCGCCCGGGGGCGAGCATCGAGCGGCAGGTCGCCCCGGGCACCTGCCGCTCTCGCGTTGGGCGACTTGCCGGCTCCGCGTGATCCGGGCTATGCCGGGCGCGATGGGGCGCGACGCGCTGCGACAGCTGCTGTGGGTGTTCCTGGCGGGGGGCACCGGCGCCACCCTGCGGGTGGTGCTCGGCGGCCTGCTCGACGCCCGCCTCGGCGAGCGCTTCCCCTACGTGGGCACCTTGGTGGTCAACCTGATCGGCTGCTTCGCCATCGGGCTGGCCGCGGCCGTCCTGCCCGCGGGGACCCCCCGCACCGCGATCATAGGCGGGCTGCTGGGCGGCTTCACCACCTACAGCGCGTTCGCCCTGTTCTCCTTCGAGCTCGTTCGAGACGAGCGCCTCGGGGTGCTCGCGCTGCAGATCGGCCTGCACCTGAGCCTGGGAATCCTGCTCGCCGCCGCCGGCATGGCGCTGGGGCGGATGCTGGTGCCCAGCCCGGGGGAGTGAGCGATGAGCGAGGCGGGCTCGCGGCTGCACGAGGGGCTCGAGCGTCATCCCGACGGGGCCGTGGCCGCGCGGATCCTGGGGGCCGCGCTCGCGGCCGTCGATCCGGGGGCCTGCGTGGAGCGAGCGCTGCGGGTGGAGGCCGACGCCGTGGTGGCGGAAGATCAGCGCATGGAGCTGCGGCCCGGAGCGCGGGTGTGGCTGCTGGCCGTGGGCAAGGCGGCCGCAGCCATGGCTCGGGCCGCGGTGCCCCGGCTGGGGACACGCCTCGAGGGCGGGCTGGCGGTGGTCAAGCACCTGCCCGCCGAGGCGATCGATCCGCAGGGGCGGATCGCCGTGGCGCGGGGGGCCCACCCGATCCCCGACGAGCGCAGCGAGGCGGCAGGGCGGGCCGTGATCGAGCTGGCACGGCGAGCGGGGCCCGACGACCTGCTGGTGGTGCTGCTGTCGGGCGGCGCGTCGTCGCTGATGGTCGCGCCCGTGCCGGGCCGCTCGCTGCCCGAGCTCGCGCGGCTCGGAGACCAGCTCCTGCGCAGCGGCGTGCCCATCGAGGAGATCAACCGCCGACGCAGCCAGCTCGATCGCCTCAAGGCGGGGGGCCTGCGACGCCTGGCCGAGCCCACCCGGGTGCTCACGCTGGTGCTGAGCGACGTCACCGGAGCGCCGTCGTCGGTGGTGGGCTCGGGGCCGAGCGTGCCCGGGCCGCTGGTGGAGCTCGCCAGCAACGACACCGCCGTGGCGGCGGCGATGCGGGCCGTCGTGGCCGAGGGGTGGCGGGCCGAGCCGTGGCCGCCGCTGCGCGGCGAGGCCCGGGCGCTCGGACGCAGGCTCGCCCGCCGGCTCCGCGACGCATGCCCTCGCGAGCCCACCGCGTTCGTCGCGGGCGGAGAGACCACGGTGACGATGCGCGGCCACGGCCGAGGCGGCCGCAACCAATCGCTGGCCCTGGCCGCGCTGCCCGAGCTCGCCGGCGCCGAGGGGCGCCTGCTGGTCACCCTGGCCACCGACGGCGAGGACGGGCCCACCGATGCCGCGGGCGCGGTGGTCACGGGCGACTCGGCCGTCCGCGCCGCCGCGCTCGGCCTCGATCCCGTCGCCCACCTCGACGACGACGACGCCTACCCGGTGTTCGAGGCCCTCGGCGATCTGCTACGGATCGGACCCACCGGCACCAACGTCTGCGATCTGGTGCTCGCCCTCGCCCGCCCATGACCGACGCCCTGCCCCTCGTGCTCGTCTCCCGGGCGCTGCCCCCCGGCTGGCTCGACCGCCTCGAGGGGCGCTGCGAGATGCTGGTGGGCGACGCCGACGTGGCCGGCTTCGATTCGCCGCTGCTCGAGGCGCTGCCGCGGGCCGAGGGGATCCTGTGCCTGCTCACCGAGCGCGTGGACGCGGCGCTGCTCGATCGAGCGCCGCGCCTGCGGGTGGTGAGCAACATGGCGGTGGGCGTGGACAACATCGACGTCGCCGCCTGCACGGCGCGGGGGATCCCAGTGGGGCACACGCCCGGGGTGCTCACCGAGGCCACCGCCGACCTCGCGATGGCCCTGCTGCTGAGCGCGGCCCGTCGCCTGCCCGAGGCGGCCCGCGACGCTCGCGAGGGCCGGTGGTCCACCTGGTCGCCCACCGGCTGGCTGGGCACCGACCTCCACGGCGCGCGCCTGGGGATCGTGGGCCTGGGCAAGATCGGCGCCGCGGTGGCCCGGCGCGCCCGGGGCTTCGGGCTGGAGCTGGTCTACGCCAGCCGCAGCGCCCGCCCCGAGCTCGAGGCCGAGCTGGGCCTGCGCCGGCTGTTGCTGCCCGAGCTGCTCGCCACCAGCGACATGGTCTCCCTGCACGTGCCGCTCGACGAGCACACGCACCACCTGATCGACGCCGCCGCGCTGCGCTCGATGAAGCCGAGCGCCCTGCTCGTCAACACCGCGCGCGGGCCCATCGTGGATCCCGACGCCCTCGAGCACGCCGTGCGCAACGGCGAGATCGCCGGGGCTGCGCTCGATGTGACCGATCCCGAGCCGCTGCCGCCCGAGCACCCCCTGTTCGCGCGCCCCGAGGTGCTGGTGCTGCCGCACATCGGATCGGCCACCCGGGGCACCCGCCGGCGCATGGCCGAGCTGGCCGCCGACAACCTGCTCGCGGGTCTTCGGGGGCGACCGCTGCCGCACACGGTCAACCCCGAGGTCGAACCGCGGGCTCGCGCGCCGCACCGGCTCGGCCCGTCTCGCGGCGAACGGTAGGGATCCCGTCATCCCACGAGTCGGGCGCGGGGCTGCAACCACGCGCGCGCCCGGGTGCGCGAGCCGATGGACGCCGCGAGCTCGATGATCCGCATCCCCCCGCGCACGGCCGCGTCCATGGCCTTCTGGGCCAGCCCGTCGTCGGTGGTCCGCAGGATCGCGATGATGCGATGGCGCCACAGCCCCCGTGGGAATTGCTCGGGGTCGGCGTCCTTCGTCGGCGAGCGTCGCGCGGGTCGTCCGCGACCCTTGCATCGTACCCACGGGGCGCAATCCGGTGTAAGCCCGCCGCACCGGGCTCGTTGGGGTCGTGCCTTGGCCTCCGTGCGTCAGACGGGCATGCTCGTGGGGATGCTCCCCGCGTGGTGGCTCGTGACGCTGGCGCTCGGCCCCGGCCCAGCCCACGCCGCGCCCATCGTCCAGCGCCCATCGACCCCGTCCGACGAGGCGCCCGCGGCCGAGGCGGTGGACGACGGCATCGAGGCCCCGCCGACCGCGACGACGGACGACACCACCGAGACGGCCGAGACCGCGGCCGCCAGCGATGTCTTCCGGGCACCGCTGGCCGCGACCACCGACGATGCTGCCGCAACGCCGCCGGCGCCCACGGTCACGAGCGATGCCGCCTCGACCACGGAGCCGATCGAGCCGCTCGCCGAGCCCACCCCTTCGCCGACCGAGACGACGGAGCCCGGTGACCCGACCCGCGACACCGAGCCCACCCACGCCGCGAAGCCCGAGCGCCCCCCCCATGTCCATCCTCGCCTGGTGCTCGCGGCCGGCCCGCTGGTGGGCCCGCATGCCTTCGGCAACGAGGAGTGCAACGCGGAGCTGGCCGAGTGCCAGACCAAGGGGTCGTTCTTCGGCCTGGGCGGCCAGGTGGAGCTGCGCGCCCGCGTGTGGAAGCCGATCTTCGTGCACCTACGCGGCCTCGCGATCAAGAACGTCTCGCCCAACGACCCCGTGTACGCGGGCGTGCTGGGGGCGGGCGCGGGCCTGGGTGCCTACGCCCGCCGCGTGTTCGGGCGCGCCGAGTACGTCTACGTGCACGCCCTGGGCGACAACCACTTCGAGCCCCCGTTCTTCGACGGCGCCGTGGCGACCGACACCTGGGGCCACCACGCGGGCGTAGTCGCCGTGGGCTTTCGTCAGCCGCTGCCGCGCAACCTCAGCGTGGAGCTGTGGGGCGGCCTGATGCTCGGCCCGCGCTCGGTTCGTCGCGTGGCGCAAGAGGTCCCCGACGAGCGTCGCCTCACCACCTTCCAGGTGGGCCTCGATCTCGCCTGGGACGTCTGGCGCTGAGGTCTTCGCTCGCGGATCGGCCGCGCCGGAGATCGGACGCGGGCGCGAGACGGACCCGGCGCCAATTGTCACGCAGGCGACGGCGTATGCCGTTGCCTCGGCGCCGGCCCTTGCGGTAACAGCATCGCCCCCCGCATGGACCTCTCGCACCTCAACCCCAGCCAGCGGGCCGCGGTCGAGCACGTCGATGGGCCGTTGCTCGTGCTCGCCGGCGCCGGCTCGGGCAAGACCCGCGTCATCACCCACCGCGTGGCCCGGCTGATCGAGCTGGGAATCGTCCCCTCCCGCATCGTCGCGCTGTCGTTCACCAACAAGGCGGCCGGCGAGATGCGCGAGCGCCTGTCGAAGATGGTGGGGCCCCAGGTCGCCGGCGAGCTCGCCATGGGCACCTTCCACAGCCTGGGCGCCTGGATGATGCGGGAGGATCCCTCCACCTTCGGCCTGCCCGGCTCGCGCTTCTCCATCCTCGACCAGGGCGACGTGTACGGGGTGGTCCGCAGCCTGCTGCGCGAGCACGGGCACCACGGCGGCGGCAACGACCGGCGCTTCGACCTGGGCGCGATCGTGCAGCGCATCAGCCTGTGGAAGAACGACTTCGTGCAGGCCGAGGACCTCGAGCAGCACATCGTCGACGAGTACGACGTGGTAGCGGCCGCGATCTACGAGGCCTACGAGGATCGCCTGCAGACCCTGGGCGCGGTGGACTTCGACGATCTGGTCTGCCGCATCGCCCACGTGCTCGCCGGCGACGTGGCGGCCCGCGACCGCTGGCAGGGGCGCTTCGACTACGTGATGGTCGACGAGTACCAGGACACCAACGGCGCGCAGCTGCAGCTCCTGCGCCAGCTCGTGCGCCCCCCCTTCAACCTGGGGGTGGTGGGCGACGACGACCAGGCGATCTACGGCTGGCGCGGGGCCAAGGTGGAGAACATCCTGTGCTTCGACGAGCACTTCCCCGGAGCCAAGGTGATCAAGCTCCAGGAGAACTACCGCTCGCGGGCGCAGATCCTGATGGCCGCCAACGCGGTGGTCGCCAACAACAAGACCCGCCACGACAAGCAGCTCGTGGTCACCCGCGGCCGCGGCGAGCCGGTGCAGCTGGTGGTCGCGGCCGACGGGGTGCAGGAGGCCGGCTGGATCGGCCGCAAGATCCGTCGCATGGTGGTGGACGAGGGCATCTCGGCCAGCGAGGTGGCGGTGCTCTACCGCTCCGCCCTGCAGGCCAAGCCCATCGAGGAGGAGCTCCAGCAGCACGGCGTGCCCTACCGGGTGCTGGGCGGCCAGTCGATGTACGACAAGAAGGAGGTCAAGGACGCGCAGGCCTACCTCAAGGTGCTGGTCGCCCCGCGCGACGAGCTGGCCCTGCGGCGCGCGCTCGAGACCCCGCCGCGGGGCATCGGCGCCCGCAGCATGGAGCGCATGAGCTCGTGGAGCCGCGCCCACGGCCGCCCGCTGGTGGAGGCGGTGCACCACGCCGCGGAGATCCCCGACCTGCCCCCCCGCGCCGTGGAGGCGCTGTCGCGCTTCTCGGGGCTGGTGCGACGCCACCAGGCCCGCGCCCGCGAGGCCGGGGTGGCGGCCGCCCTCGACGAGATGCTCGGCGCCATCGAGCTGCACGACCACGTGCGCAAGGAGACCGGCTCCGATCAGGCGGCCGACGCCCGCTGGGCCGGCGTGAAGTGGCTGGTGGGCAGCATCGAGCGCTACGAGCAGCGCATGCGTGGCAAGGGCAAGCCGCCCCGCTGGTCCGAGTACCTGGGCACCCTCGCCCTCGACAGCGGCAGCAGCGAGAGCGAGGAGCAGACCAAGGCCATCCAGGGCAAGGTCACCCTCGCCACCCTGCACAGCTCCAAGGGTCTCGAGTGGGACCACGTGTTCATCGTGGGCATCGAGGAGGGCACCATGCCGCACCGCCGCGTGGCCGCCCCACGGGCCAGCGACGCGATCGCGGGCGACCTGGAGGAGGAGCGGCGGCTGTTCTACGTGGGCATCACGCGGGCCCGCGAGCGGCTGTGGCTCAGCCGCAGCGCTGGTCGCATCGACCGCGGCCGCGAGATCGCCCGCGCGCCCAGCCGCTTCCTCGAGGAGCTGCCCCAGGACGACACGGTGGCGATCTACGAGATCGAGAAGGAGGAGGAGCTCAGCAGCGCCGCCATCGGCGACATCGCCGATGCCTTCCTCGCCATGATCCGCCCGCCCGAGTGAGCGCCGCTCGCCGCCGCTCCGAAGGGGAGCGAGGCCGCGGCCCGAGCGAGCGCCGCTCGCCGCCGCTCCGCAAAGGAGCGAGGCCGCGGCCCCCGGGGGAGCACGCGGCCTCGTCGTCGGTCGAGCCCGGGCGAGCTACATGCAGGCGCCGGGGACCAGCGCCAGCGAGGTGCCCTCGATGGTGACCTCGGGCAGCTGGCAGGTCTCCATGCCCATGCAGTCCGAGTCCTCGTTGCAGGGCGAGCACACGCCCACCACGTTGATCATCATGATCGCAGCGGGGGCGCACTGGCCCGATATGCACTCGGAGCCGTCGCCGAGCAGATCGCAGCCCTCGTCGTTGGGCACGGTGCCCGCATCCACGCAGTGGTAGTAGCCGCCGATGTTGGCGATGTCGTAGGTGGGCACGCACTCCTGGCCGGCGCAGTCCGCATCGGTCTCGCACTCGGAGCAGGTGGACGCCGACAGGATGCCCGGCACCTCGATGAGGGTGGGGCAGAACAGATCCTCGGCGCAGGCCTCGGCCGTCTCGCAGCTCTCGCCGATGTCACCCGAGGTGCTGCACACCGCCGGGGTGCCGGTGAGCGGGTTGCCGAAGTTGCAGCCGAAGCCGGTGGTGTCGGCGCAGTCGGCATCCTCGTCGCACTCGGAGCACACGCCACCGAGCGGGCCGACCACGAAGCAGTTCTCCGAGGCACAGTCGCAGGGATCGGCGCAGGCCGAGCCGAGCTCGCCGTCGTGCGGGCACGAGCTGTCGTCGGTGGCCACCATGGTGGTCGCGCCGGTGGTCATCGAGCCGCTGTCGCTGGTCTCGGGGTCGACCGTGGTGTTCATGCTGGTCATGCCCGGACCCGAGGAGGAATCACCAACGCTTGTGGTGGTGCCATCACCGGTCGTCTCGGTCTCGTCGCCCTTGTCCTTGCAGGCCGGGGAGAAGCCCAGCGCCAAGACCAGCGAGGCGCCCGTAAGAAGTCGAAGCTTGTTCTTCATCTCGAAAACTCCTGACGGCCGCGGTCGCGCGCGGCCAGTACCGCTCGTGCGGGGGCATCCTCGCGCCAAGCAGCGCGCCAAGTAAAGCGCCAATTGTCGTCCACCCCCCTCGAAAACCGACATTGCTGGTGCCAGGGGCCGTGGCGCGGCCAACGCTGGAAACAACGCGCCCGAGCGACCGGGCACCTGGAGCTAGGAATCCGTGGGGGGTTCCCCAGCAATCCTCACGATCGCATCGTCTCCGTCGCGCTCCACGGCGAAGGCCTCGAGGCGTCGCCCCACGCAGGGGCCACGATCGCAGATCCCCGTGCGGGGCTCGTAGCAGGCGCCGTGGGTGCGGCAGTAGATCCGCCCGAGCTTGCTCGACCAGAACTCCCCCGTGCCCATGTCGAGGTCGAAGGCCACGTGGGCGCAGCGGTTGCGATAGGCCACCAGCGTGGTGCCCTGGCCATCGCGGGCCCGCAGCGCCATCACGAAGCCCCGCCCCTCGCGTCCCCCGTCCTCGAAGGTGAAGGTGCGGGCCTGCCCGTGCTCGAGGCTCGCCACCTCGGCCACGCGGATGCTCTGCTCGACTCGAGGCGTGCCCATCGTCAGCGCGAGGCGTAGCGACGCCCGAGGTCCTTGCAGAGGTTCTTTTGGTGGGCCTCGAGGGTGCCCCCCCCGATCTCGAGCAGCTTGGCGTCCCGCCACAGCCGCTCCACCGGGTACTCGCGGCAGTAGCCAGCGCCACCCATCACCTGCATGGCCCAGTCGGCCACCTGCTTGCCCACCGGGGCGGCAAAGAGCTTGGCCGCGTCGCTGCCCACCCGGTTGCGGATCTCGGGGCCGATCTCGGCGGCCACGTTGTAGACCAGGCACTTGGCCGCCTCGGTCTGGGCGTAGCCCTCGGCGATGTAGCGCTGGATCTGGCCGTAGCTGGCGATGGGCTGCCCGAAGGTGCGGCGCTCGTTGGCGTAGGAGACCATGATCTCCACGCAGCGGTCGGCGATCCCCACGCTCATCGCGGCCAGGGTGAGCCGCTCGATCTCGAGGTTGCGCATCATGTGGGTGAGGCCGTCGCCCTCCCGCCCCAGCAGGTTGGCCGCGGGGATCCGGCAGTCCTCGAAGATCAGCTCCGACATGGTGGAGCCGCGCATGCCCAGCTTGTCGATGTGGTTGCTGGTGGAGAAGCCCTTGCAGTCGCGGTCGACCACGAAGGCGGTCACCCGCCCGTCCACCTTGGCGTAGACCAGGAAGCAGTACCCCTCGCAGCCGTTGGTGATGTAGGTCTTGGTGCCGTTGACCACGTAGCCGTCGCCGTCGCGCACGGCGGTGGTGCTCATGGCCATCACGTCGGTGCCGGCCCCGGGCTCGGTCATCCCCATGCCGGCCACCCACTCGCCGCTCACCACCTTGTCGAGGTAGCGCGAGCGCTGCTCGGCGGTGGAGCAGTGGAAGAAGTTGTTCACGAACAGCATGGAGTGGGCGAGGTAGGCGAGGCAGAAGCCCGGGTCGTGCTTGCTCAGCTCGTGGTGCACGATGACGGCGGCCACCGCATCCATCCCCGCGCCGCCGTCCTCGACCGGGATGGTCACCCCCAGCAGGCCCAGCTCGCCCAGCTTGCGGAACAGCGGCACGTTGAGCACGCCCTTGGCGTCGTGCTCGGCCGCCTGGGGCTCGACCTCGCGGCGGGCGAACTCGGCGACGGTCTGCCGCAGCATGGCGTGCTCCTCGGTGGGGTTGAACAGCCGCTCGTAGTTTCGCTCGCCCATCGGCCCCAACTTTGCGACCACGGGCGCCCGCTTGAAAAGCACGGCAGGGCTGCGAAATCTCTCATCCCCGGCGGGCCGAGTTGCTCGTACGCGCGAGCGGGACCGCCCCATTCCCGTGAATTCCGGGCCCAGCTCGCTCGCGCCCGTGGATGTCATCGACGACATCGATTGCCGCAAGCCGAGCGAGGGTGCGCCGCCAAGTGGCGATGATCGCGAGGGTGGCAAGGCTCGTGCAGTGCAGGGCGGCGCCATGCTCCAACGTCGCAGTGCCATCGCCCTGCTGCTCGCCCAGTCCCTCGCCTGCCAACCCGTGCCCGGGACCGGCGGGGTGGGTGAGACCACGGCCGCGCCCGACTCCCCGTTCGTCGCCTCCGCCCCCGGGGGCGACGAGCTGGTGTTCCCGCCCGCCCCCGAGCTCTCGCCCCGCCGCGCCCTGCCCCGCCACCTCGCCGAGGACGAGCACACCGGGGAGGCCCCCACCGAGGTGGTGTGGCCCGAGCGCTACGAGGACGGCTCGTTCGAGCTGGCCGGGCAGACCCTCGAGATCTACTTCAACCGCGCGATCGTGCCGCCGGCCGCGGGCGTGGAGGCGCTGACCATCGAGCCCGCCGTGCCGGGCACGCTGCACTGGTCGAGCGAGACCACCCTGAGCTTCCACGCCGACGCGCCCTTCGACCCCGACACCGAGTTCACGGCCACGCTGGGCGAGCTGTACGACGAGGGCGGCCAGCGGGTGGCCGAGGGCTGGGCCGGTCGCTTCACGGCCACGCCGCAGGTGTGGATCGCAGGCAAGGTGATCGGCTACCTGCCCGAGGCGGGAAAGCCCCGCATGGTGGCGGTGCGCCCCGACGGGCCGCCGCAGGTGGGGCCCGAGATCGCCCCCAAGGTGCTGTTCGACCAGCCGGTGACCCTCGCCCAGGCCGCCAAGCTCCTCGACGCCGAGATCGACGGCAAGGCCAGCCGCCTCGCGCTCTCGTTCCCCCGCGACGACGTGTTCGAGGGGGTGAGGATCGAGCGCGAGCACGTGGTGATCGCCCGCCCCATCGATCGCCCGGGCCCCGGCCAGACCCTGACCCTGCGGGTGCGCGACGACAGCGGGGCCGAGCTGTCCCGCCACGCCTACGAGGTGGCCGAGCCTCTCGCCTTCGAGACGGTGGAGTGCAACGACTACTACTACGAGGAGCGCGAGTGCAGCTACACCGCGGGCACGCTGTCGATGGACGGCAACCGCTTCAAGCTGCGCTTCAACAACCCGATCCCCGAGTCCAAGCAGCTGGCCCGGCAGGTCAAGGTGAGCCCGCGGGTGGAGAACCTGCGGGTGCACAGCGACAGCTGGCGCTCCGACGGCGCGGTGTGGATCTCGGGCGACTTTCGGCCCTCCACCCACTACACGGTGAAGGTGGGGCGGCTGGAGGACGACTTCGGCTCCAGGCTCGGGGGCCCGCTGCGGATCGCGGTGGAGACCCTGCCGCTGACGGCCAGCGTCTCCATGCCCGAGGGGCAGCAGGTGCTCGACGACGAGGGCAGCCTGGCCTTCCCCATCACCACCCGCAACGTGGAGGAGGCCCACGTCGACCTGTGGGAGGTGGAGCCGCGGGCGGAGGCGTGGGCCGAGGCCCGGCGGCGGCTGGGCGCGCGCGAGCGCCCGAGCGGCACGCCCGACCTCAGCATCCCCGTGCGGCCCCGGGCCAAGCGCGACGAGGCGGTGAACACGAAGGTCGACCTGCTCGATCACCTCGAGCCGGGCAAGACCTACGTGGCCGTGCTGGCGCTGGACACCACGGCCTTCGGAGCCAAGCCGCCCGCCTATCCCTCGTGGGCGATGGCGGCGCGGCCCCCCACCGCGCTGGTCACCCCGCACGATGCCAACGCCCTGGCGGTGCACGTGCACGCCGGCCGCGACCAGACCCTGGTGCACGTGGCCGGGCTGGGCGACGGGCACCCCGTGGCGGGGGCGCGGCTGCTGGTGGACGGCGAGCGGGTGCCGGGGGTGAAGACCGACGACGACGGCATGGCGGTGCTCGATCGCTCGCTGCACGCCGGCGTGCACGTGGTGGAGGTGGAGTCGGGTGCGGGGCGGGCCGTGCTCGCCATGGGCGGCGACACGCTGAACGAGCACGAGCTGGCGCCCGAGCTCGCCGGCGGCGGCGAGGTGCTGGACGACCTGCGGGCGCTGGTGATGAGCGACCGCGGCGTGTACCGGCCCGGCGCCACGGTGGAGCTCAAGGGCATCGTGCAGTTCCGGCAGGACGGCAAGCTACGGCCCGTGTCCACCATGCCGGTGGGGCTGCGGATCCACGCGCCCACGGGCAAGCAGGTGTTCACCACCGACGGGATCACCGGCGACCTGGGCAGCGTGGTGACGCGCTTCCGGGTGCCGGCCGACGCCGAGATCGGCCGCTACCGCATCGAGCTGGTCGCCCCCATGCGCGACGACGCGGTGCTCGCCAGCTACGGCGTGCAGGTGGCCGAGTTCGAGCCCCCGCGCTTCACCGTGGACGTGGAGACCAGCGCGACCGCCCCCGATCGCCTGGAGGCCAGCGTGCTCGGCCGCTACCTCTTCGGTGCGGCCATGGAGGACGCCCCGGTGGCCTGGACCCTGCGCCGCGAGGACGCGGCGATGCCCGCGGGGCCGCTGCCCAGCAAGGGCTTCCTGTTCCGCGAGCAGCTCGGCTGGTGGGACGACGAGACCGAGGACGCCTGGGTACGCAGCGGCGAGGGGCAGCTCGACGCCAAGGGCCGCTTCTCGCTGTCGCCCCAGGTGGAGCTCGCCTCCGACCGCGGCCCCCAGCGCTTCGTGCTCGAGGCCGAGGTGAGCGACGAGTCCCACCGCGCGATCTCGGGCCGCAGCGCGGTGGTGCTGCACCCCGCCTCGCGCTACGCCGGCCTCAAGCTCTCCGACCGCTGGCTCGACGTGGGCAAGGCGATCCCGGTGGAGGCCGGGGTGGTCGACACCGAGGGCGCGACCGTGAGCGGCGTGCCGGTGGAGCTGCGGCTCGAGCGGCTCGAGTGGAAGCGCGTGCGTCGTCCCGGCGCCGGCGGCTGGGCCGACGAGGACTGGCACGAGGTCTCCGAGGAGGTCGGCCGCTGCACCACCTCGGGCACCGACACCACCGGCTGCCGCCTCGTGCCCGAGCACTCGGGCAGCTACCGGATCAGCGCCTGGATCGACGGTCATCGCGGCGGCACCCAGCGCCTGTGGGCCTGGGGCCACGGGGGGGCCACCGCCATGCCCTCGCCGGGCCGGCGCCTGGAGATCGTGGCCGACAAGGGCCGCTACCGCCCCGGCGACACCGCCCAGCTGATGGTGAGCAACCCCTACCCCGCTGCCACCGCGATCCTCACGGTGGAGCAGGGCGGCATCCTGCACCACGAGACCCGCACGGTGACCGAGTCGGCGGCCCACTTCTCGGTGCCGCTGGGTCGCGAGCACGCCCCGCACGCCCACGCCACCATCACCCTGCTGCCCCGCGACGCCAAGGGGCTGGATCGGGTGGACTGGAAGCTCGGGGCGATCCGCCTGCCGGTGGAGCTGGGCGACAACCGCCTCGACGTGACCGTGGCCAGCGACCGCGACCACTACTCGCCGGGCGAGGAGGTGGAGATCGTGGTCGACGTCAGCCAGGGCGGCAGCGCGGTGGCGGACGCCGAGGTGGCGCTGGCCGTGGTCGACGAGGGCGTGCTGCGCCTGACCAACTTCCACGCCCCCGATCCCGTGCCCGCGCTGTACCCCGGCCAGGGCCTCGAGCTGGCCGTCGACGACAGCCGCCGCCTGCTCGCCGAGCAGCTCCGCCGCAGCCACGTGGCGGGCGACGGCAGCGGGGCGGGCAGCCACAGCCTGGTCGCCACCCGCAAGGACTTCGTGCGCACCGCCCTGTGGAAGCCGCAGCTGCGCACCGACGCCGACGGCCGCGTCCACGTGCGCCTCACCCTGCCCGACAACCTCACCCGCTTCCGCATGATGGCGGTGGTGACCGACGGCGAGGGCCGGGGCGGCGTCCACGAGGACGACTTCGAGGTGCGCAAGCCCCTGATGGCGATCCCCGCGGTGCCGCGCTTCGCCCTGGTGGGCGACCACCTCGAGGCGGCGGTGATGGTGCACAACAACCAGGACCACGCCGAGCGGGCCACGGTGACGATGGGCAAGCGCTCGCAGGAGGTGGAGATCGCGGCCGGAGGCCGGGCGCGGGTGGCCTTTCCCCTCGCGCCCGAGCGAACCGGCACCCAGACCCTGCGCTTCGCGGTGGCCGACGGCAGCGGGGCCGTGCGCGACCGCGTGGAGGCCACGCTGCCGGTGCAGGCCCCGGGGATCGACGAGCGCCCCTACCTGCACGGGACGTTCCTGGGGCGTCAGTCGATCGCCCTGGAGATCCCCGACGAGGCGCTCAACACCTCGGGCGGTGACGACTTCGTGACCGTGACCGTGGGCGAGAACCTGTGGCCGGAGCTGGGCGAGCGGGTGGAGTACCTGGTGGGCTACCCCCACGGCTGCGTGGAGCAGACCACCTCGAGCACCCTGCCGCTGCTCGCCGCGCGCGACATCCTGCCGCGACTGGGGCTGACTCGCTTCAGCGACGAGCAGCTCCGCGACATGATCGGCGCGGGCGTGAAGCGGCTGTCCACCATGCGCACCAGCGAGGGCGGGCTGGCCTACTGGCCGGGCGGCTACGAGGCCAACCCCTTCGGCACCGCCTACGCCACCCTGGCCATCGCCCGCGCCCGGCGGCTGGGCATCGAGGCCCCCGCGGGGATGGTCGACGACATGAGCGAGTACATGGTGCACATGCTCGAGCTCGACTCGCTGCCCCACGGCTACGGGGTGGAGGTCAAGGCGATGCTGGCCCTCGCGCTCGCCGAGCTCGACGCCCTGCCCCCCGAGCGCGCCGACGCGCTGTGGGACACGGTCGAGCAGCAGGGCGTGTTCGGCACCGCCACCCTGGCCCTGGCCCTGGCTCGCCTGCCCGGCCAGGAGGACCGCGTGGCTCGGCTGGTCGACATGGTCGAGGGCTCGTTCGACGAGGAGGGCACGCTGCTGCATGGCCGCTCGGACGACGACTTCCAGTACTACGGCTCGGATCAGCGGACCATCGCGCAATCGGCCATCGCCCTGCAGCGGCTGCGGCCGGGCTCCCGCCTGCTGCCGCTGCTGTCGGCCCAGCTCGTGCACCGCACCGAGGGCTACACCACGCACGGCACGGCCTACGGCCTGCTCGCGCTGGCCGAGCGAATCAACGACACCGAGGTGGAGGCCCATCGCCAGCGGGCGCTGCTCGACGGCGACGACCTCACCCCCGAGCTGAGCGAGTCCATGTCCCTGGGGCCCGCGGCGCGGCTGTACCGGATCCCGCTGGACCAGCTGCGGGGGCGCAAGGCCCAGCTCGTGCTCGAGAGCGAGTCCGACCGACCGCAGTCCTTCGTGATCTCGGCGCGCTGGCGTCGGCCGGGCGACGGCGCGGGGACACGGGCGGCCACCACCACCGACCACGGCCCGGATCTCTACCGGGTGATCACCGACGCCAAGGGACACGCGGTGGACCTCGATGCCATCGAGCCCGGCCGGGTGCTGCGGGTGGTGCTGCTCGCCCGCCTGCCCGAGGACCTGCCCTACTCGCGGCGGGGCTACCTCGCGGTTACCGATCGCCTGCCCGCCGGCTTCGAGGCGCTGCAGCCCGACCTGTGGACCGTGGCCTCCGTGCCCGAGCTCGACGAGGAGCACCCGCTGTACGAGCACCTGCGCTGGAGCGGGAGCCCGGCCAGCCACGTGGAGCTGCGGGACGATCGGGCGCAGTTCTACTTCGACCGGGTGTGGGGCGAGTGGGTGCACGCCACCTATCTCATGCGAGCCACCACCCCCGGCCAGTTCACGGCTCCGCCCGCCATGGCCGAGCTGATGTACGAGCCCGACAGCGCCGGCTACAGCCAAGAGCGCAGCTTCACCGTGAAGCAGTGAGGAGCGAGCGACGATGGCCTACCCCGACTGCGATCCATCCTGCCCCGAGCGCCTCGACTCGCTCCGCGAGCTCCGCCAGCGACGACGGCTCGCCCGTCGTCGGCGGCGGCGGATCGGGCTCGTCGCCGCGGGCCTGCTGGTGACGGTGGCGTGGCTGTCGTGGGCGGCCCTGTGGTCGTGGCTGCGCGACGAGGTGGCCCACCCCGGCGAGGCGCTGCAGGACGACTGGTACTCGGGGCACCGGGTGCTCGACCGCGAGGGCCGGCTGCTGCGCGAGCTGCCGGGCGAGGAGGGGCGTCGCGGCCAGCCCCTGCCGCTCGACGAGATCGGCGATCGCCTGATCACCGCCACCATCGTCAGCGAGGACGCCCGCTTCTTCGAGCACGAGGGGGTCGACGGCGTGGCCATCGTGCGCGCGGCCAGCCAGAACCTCAGCGAGGGCCGGGTGGTCTCGGGCGCGAGCACGATCACCCAGCAGCTGGTGAAGCTGCTCGACACCCGCGGCCAGCCCGGTCCGCGCGGGGCGTGGGTGAAGCTGCGCGAGGCGGCCCGCGCCGCCAACCTCGAGCAGACCCTCGCCAAGGAGGAGATCCTCGAGGCCTACCTCAACCGCCTGCCCTACGGGCACGGCCTGGTCGGGCCGGAGGCGGCCGCCCGCGGCTACTTCGGCGTGGCCGCTCGCGATCTGTCGTGGGCCCAGGTCGCGTTCCTGGCCGTGCTGCCGCGGGCCCCCGCCTACCTCGATCCCTACCGCCACCCCGAGCGCGTGCTCCTGCGCCAGCGGATCCTGCTGCACGCCCTGCACGAGGCCGGCGAGATCGACGAGGCGCAGCTGCGGCGGGCGCTCGACGAGCCGGTGCGCCCGCGGGCCCTTCGGCGCCCCTTCCATGCGCCCCACCTGGTGGAGACGCTGCGCGCCGAGGGCCAGCTCGAGCCCGGGACCACGACCACCACCACCCTC
Organism: Myxococcales bacterium; assembly: GCA_020633315.1. Lineage (GTDB taxonomy): Bacteria > Myxococcota_A > Polyangia > Nannocystales > Nannocystaceae > Paraliomyxa. The sequence goes on along the minus strand of JACKDV010000008.1, from coordinate 162,571 downwards.
GATCTCGATCTGCAGCGCGACGTGGAGGGCCTGGTGCGCACGCACATGGGCCGCATGCTCGAGCAGGGCGCGGGCGATGCCGCGGTGCTGGTGGTGGACAACGAGACGGCGGAGGTGCTGGCCTACGTGGGCTCGGCCGACTTCCACGATCCCGCGATCGCGGGCCAGGTGGACATGGTCCGGGCTCCGCGGCAGCCCGGCTCCACCCTCAAGCCCTTCGTCTACGCGCTGGCCTTCGCCCGGGGGCACTCGCCGGTGGAGCTGCTGGCCGACGTGCCCACCCGCTTCCGCGAGGGGCCCGGGCACGTCTACGCGCCGCGCAACTACCACGGGGAGCTCACCGGCCCGGTGCCGGCCCGCGAGGCGCTGGCCACCAGCCTCAACGTGCCCGCGGTGCGCCTGGCCTCCGAGCTGCCCGCGGGCGAGCTGCTCCACACCCTGCGCGCGCTGGGCCTGCACAGCCTCGACCAGCCCGCCGAGCACTACGGCCTGGCGCTGGCGCTGGGCAGCGGCGAGGTGGGGCTGCGCGAGCTCGCCGAGGGCTACGTGACCCTGGCCAACGGCGGCGAGCACCGACCGCTGCGCCTGCGGATGGGCGACGCGGTGGTGGCCGGCACGCGGGTGCTCGACCCCACGGCCGTGGCCGCGGTGACCGAGGCGCTCTCCGATCCGGTGGCCCGGCTGCGCCTGCTGCCGCCCGGGCACCGCCCCTTCGACATCGGCTTCCCGCTCGCGCTCAAGACCGGCACCAGCTCGGGCTACCGCGACGCGTGGACGGTGGGCTACACCCGCGAGCGCACGGTAGCGGTGTGGCTGGGCAACGCCGACGCCACGCCCATGCACGAGGTGACCGGCGCGGGCGGGGCGGGCCCGCTGTTCGCCGACGTGATGCGACGCGCGATGGAGGACGTGCCGGTCCGCGCTCCGCTCTTCGATCCCCAGCGGCTGCCCAGCGTGGAGGTCTGCGCGCTCTCGGGGCACCGCCCCGGCCCGGCCTGCGCCCACACCGTGCATCGTCGCCTCGCGCCCGAGCACCTCCCCGAGAGCCCCTGCACCGTGCACGTGCACGCCTCGCCCCGTCCCGCTCGCGCCCTGCCGTGGGCCTGCGATCCCGAGGGCGAGGAGGTGATCGCGGTGCTGCCCGAGGCCTACACCGACTGGCTCGACGCCCGCCGCCTGGGGGCCCCCGGCGAGGATCCCTGGGGCACGCCGTGGCTGGCGGCCGAGCGCGTGCCCGGCTGCGGCGAGCAGACCGAGCGCCCCGAGCTGGCGATCCGCGAGCCCAGCGAGGGCGCCGTGCTGTGGGGCGGCACCGCCCGCGACGTGGTGGAGCTGCGGGCCGAGCTGCGCGGCACCACCCGCGAGCCCGACACCGTGGTCCCCGAGGTCGACTTCGTGGTGGACGGCGAGGTGGTGGCACGAAGTGCCTGGCCCTACCGCGCGCTGGTGAGCCTGCGCCCCGGCGACCACGAGCTGCACGTGCGGCCGGTGGATCGGGAGATCTCGCTGCCCACCGAGTCGCGGCGCTTCAGCGTGCGATAGGCGGCTCGGCTTCGTGCTCGCGTCGCTCGAGAGGAGCGCGACGATGCCCGCTCTCGCGAGGTCGTCGTCGCGCGCATCGACGAGCCCATCGACGTCCGCCGGCTACGCATCACGAGGCGATCGAGATCGAGCTGCGCCGATCGGCTCGCATCGAGACCTTCGTGCGCGAATGCGATCGACGCTCGGCAACACCCGAGCCCACCAGATCCGACCGTCAGCCACCCCTTGGCTCCCCTTCCGCGAACACGAGACCTCGATGTGATATATGACGTAACGTCATAGTAATAAATGTGGTTGCCGCTGCTCTGATTACATGAATCCTGAAGCTCCATGAGGGGACGGCTCGCACAATTCGTGCTATTCACTACATCGTTGGCCTTGGGGGGGACCTTGGCCGCAAGCACTGCCAACGCCGCAACGGGCTCGTTCTTGCCCGTCGAGGCCTACTCGCAGGGCAACAACTACGGCTACTGGGAGTACCTGCCGCCGAGCTACGACGGCACCACTCCCATGCCCGTGCTGGTGTTCCTGTCGGGCATCGGTGAGATCGGCACCGGGATGCTCGATGGGCCCTGCCCCTATCCGGTGGGCAGCCCGAGCTTCGACGGCACGGCGGACCTGTGCAACAACCTGCGGCACGGCCCGCCGATGCTGATCTGGCGGTCGCTCAACACGGGCAACGAGTCCTACTGGCCCGACGCGGAGCGGCCCTTCGTGATGATCGCGCCGCAGAACACGATCGTCCAGGACGCCTACAGCCTCACCGACCTCGAGCAGTTCTTCGACTACCTGCAGGCCAACTATGCGATCGACCCGCAGCGCATGTACCTGACGGGCATGAGCCAGGGCGGGCGCTCGACGCTGCTGTACATCGAGCACGATCCCGAGCGCTTCGCGGCCTCGGTGATGACCGCCGGCGCGGTGAGCTTCTCGCAGATGCAGAACCCCTGCCCGATGACCCGGGGCGCCTTCTGGGCGTTCCACGGGGAGAACGACGGCCACGCGGGCAACGAGATCTTCCAGCCGCAGGCGGTCGTCGACTTCGTCGACGCCTTCAACGGCTGCCCCGAGCCGCGGGCCGAGGGGCGCATGACCATGTACCTCAACGCCGGCCACAACGTGTGGACGCGGACCTTCGACCCGGCCGACGGCATGAACGACCCCGTCGACCCGGCCTACGATCCGTACGACACCAACATGTACGACTGGCTGCTGGCGCACGACAAGCCGTCGATCGAGGCCGAGCCCAACTTCATCACCAACCTCGATGCGGGCGACTTCACCATCAGCGCCGAGGCCAACGACGCGGACGCCTACGACCTGCAGTGGCTGCAGACGGGCGGGCCCTCGGCGATGATCCTCGACGACACCCAGCCCGACGCGCTCGTGTTCCCCTCCGGGCCGGGCGTCTACACCTTCGAGATCACCATGATCGACGACGACGGCCAGTGGGAGGTCGACACCCTCGTCGTGACGGTCCAGGACGGCGGAGGCGATCCGGGCGGCGATCCGGGCGGCGACCCCGGGGGCGATCCGGGCGGCGATCCCGGGGGCGGTGATCCAGGGATCGACCCCGGCATCATCGGCGACGTCGTCTACGAGGAGAGCTTCGACGGAGCCAACGGCGCGGGCTGGCCCGCCCCCTGGGTGCAGGGCAACTCGGCCGTGATCTCCTCGCAGCTGTGGAACGACGAGGCCGAGCTCGGCGGCAGCACCCACGCCCTGGCGCGGATGGCCCTGCCCGGCTTCTCCGAGACCAACGTCGACGTCGAGGTCACGGTGACCTACGACGCCTTCAACTCGCAGGGCGTGGCGATCTCCTGCCGCCAGAACCTGCACCCGACCTTCGGGCGCGGCTACGCGGTCTACCTCGAGGGCGGCTACCAGCGCACGATCGGGATCTGGCGGGAGCTCTACGGGTCCCACCAGCCGCTGCAGCAGCAGTCGATCATCGGGCGCAACCTCGCCAGCGAGGTGCCGTACCGCCTGCGCCTGCAGTGCTTCAGCGACGAGGGGCAGAGCCACCTCCGCGCCCGCGTGTGGGTCGACGGCGACGCCGAGCCCGACACCTGGGACGTGGACGTGCTCGACTCGACCCCCGAGCTCCTCGACGAGGCCGGCGCCTTCTCGGTCGACCTGTACAACTACTCGGGCACCAACGACGTGCGGCTCGACGACATGATCATCACCCGCCTCGGCGAGGGTGGCGTGGCGGCGCCCGCCGATCCCTTCACCGTGGGCGAGGAGCTCTACAGCGAGGGCTTCGACGACCTCGACGGCGCCTCGTGGCCCTACCCCTGGTACGAGGGCAACCCCGACGAGATCCTGTCCGCGGAGATCTCGAGCAACCAGGCCCGACTCGTCGGGGAGACCCAGCAGGTCGCTCGCATGATGCTGCCGGGCTTCTCCGAGACCGACGTCGAGGTCGAATTCACCGTCACCTTCGACGACTTCGGCTCGCAGGGCCTGGGCTTCTACGTCCGCCAGAACGGCGGGGTCCTCACCGAGACCACCACTCCCGGCCAGGGCTACAACATCTACGTCGAGGGTGGGTTCCAGGAGAGCTTCGTGGTCTGGCGAGAGCTCGACGGCGTGGAGACGGCCCTCATCGAGCAGCCGCTCGCGGGCCAGGGCTTCGCCAGCGGCGTGCCCTACCGGATCCGCTTCCAGTGCTTCGGCGACGGTGAGTACACCCGCCTGCGGGGTCGCATCTGGCCGGACGGCGAGGCCGAGCCCGAGCTGTGGAACATCGACCTGCTCGACGGCACCCCGGAGCTGCAGGACACCCCCGGATCGTTCGCGGTCGACATGTTCAACTACGCGGGGACGGCCGGCGTGCAGGTGGACGACCTGGTGATCACGCGGCTGTACCCGTACTGATCGGACACGGTGCCAGGGCCCCCTTCGCGGGGTGATGGAGCGGCTCCGGGGGATCCCCGGGGCCGCTCCTGCGTCGGGGCCCCGCCGGCTACGAGTACAGCGACTCGGGCCACAGCTGCGAGGCCAGCTCACGCAGCACCCCCTCGCGGCGCCACTGCTCCGAGCGCGGATCCACCCGGCGCCCCCGCTCGCAGATCTGTCGCAGCTGCGCCTCCACCCGGCGGGTGATCGTGTGATCCTCGAGGATCACGTTGGCCTCCCGCTCCCAGTAGCTGGCGGTGGCGTCGAGGTTGGCCGAGCCCAGATCGAGCCAGCGCCCGTCCACGGTGACGATCTTGGCGTGCACGTAGGGGCGCACGATCCCTCCGCGGCACACGATGAGCGGGTGCGGGGGCACCACGTGCTCCCACACCTCGGCCCCCGCCCGCATCAGCGGCTCGAGGCGCTTCTTGGTCATGTACTCGAAGGCCTCGCGGTGCAGCGGCCCGTCGAAGAAGCTCCCGTCGCGGCGCCGGGGCACGGCGCAGCCGGTGAGCACCTGCACCCGCACCCCGCGGTGCAGCGCCCGGCGCAGCGCGAGCTGCAGGCTGGGCACGATGGGGAAGTCGTTGACGATCCAGATGTGCTCCTGGGCGCCGTCGATCAGCGCCTCGTAGGCCAGCATCGCCGCCGCGTCGTCGATGCCCTCGTGCAGCACCAGCCGCGCCCGGGTGCCGCCGGCCGCGGGGGGCACGGCGATCGCCTCGAGCCCGCCCGGCACCGGGGCTCCCCCCGCGTCGTGCCAGCGCACGAGGAAGGCCCGCTCGATCTCGGCCACCAGCGGCCCCCGCAGCTCCACGTGGGCGTCGAACCAGGGGATCCGCTCGTGCGGAGTCCAGTCGGTGATCGCCACCTCGTCGAAGCCGGTGAAGTACTCGTCGGCCGCGTTGCGCCCGCCCACGAACGCGAGCTCGCCGTCGAGCACCACCAGCTTGCGGTGGTCTCGCTGCTTGAGGATCCGAGGATCGAGATCCTCGCGGGAGGCGATAGGCGCCGCCGCGACCACGTCGATGCCCGGCTCGGCCGTGAGCCCGCGGGCCACCGCGTTGGTCGCCCCCGCCACTCCGTCCACCGAGTACAGCGCGTCGACCAGCAGGCGCACCGCCACCCCTCGCCGCGCCGCGCGGATGAGCCGGGCCGCGAGCTGATCACTGAAGGGCCCGTCGCGCACCATGTAGTACTGCAGGTGCACGGAGCCACGCGCCGCCTCGATGGCCGCGAACAGCCGCTGCCGTGCCCGTCGGTTGTCGAGCTCGACGACGGCGGCGTTGCCCTCGAGCGCCGAGCTCCGTGTCATGCGATCGAGGCGCTCGGCCATCGCCCGCGGCGGCCGGGCCCGCCGGCGCAGGTACTCGGCGCAGGCCCGCCGCGCCGGGTTGAGCTCCTCGAAGCCGTCGATCCCGGTGCGCTCGGCCGCCGCCATCGCGGCCGGCGAGGCCGAGACCACCGCCACCACCGGCACCCCGGAGCCCCGCAGGCGTCGCAGGGTGGCGGTGAGGAACACGGCCCGGAAGTCCACGCCCAGGGTGCGGACCTCGGCGGTGTCCTTGGCGTGCACGAGGATCGCGGCCGGGGGCGCCCCCGCCTCGGCCAGCGAGCGGCGCAGCTCGATGGTGCGATCGGCATCGGCCAGGTCGAAGTAGAAGAGGTCGCAGCCGTCCTCCCGCAGCGCCCGCAGCACGGGCACGGCCGAGGGGCGGGTGAGCACCACCTCCACGTCGACCGCGAAGGTGGGAGCGTCGTCGATCACCTGCAGCAGGGGCGGCGCTCCGGCCTCGCCGTCGAGGCGCTGGTCTTGGTCGCCGAGCAGCTCGGCGTGCACGGGGTAGAGCCCGGCCTCGCCCGGCTGGTGCATGACCACGCCGTCGTCGGCGGATCGCAGGCGACGGTCGAGCACGAGCTGGTCCCCCACCCGCACCCGCCACCAGCTCGCGCGCAGCCGGGCCATGCGATCGATGGGCGGCAGCAGGTGCACCACCTCGCCCACCACGGCCACGCGATCGGGACCCCGCGTGGTGAGCAGGCGATCGAGCAGGCCCCCGCCCTCCATGCGCACCCGCCAGCTGTCGACCTCGCGCACGTCGTCGTGCAGCTCGCCCGTGTCGTCGCCGTCGCGGGCGCTCCGGAACGCCTGCAGCAGGCGTCGCAGCCGGGACTCGGTCATCGCCCCGCATGGTAGCGCGGCCGCGGTCCGTGCGAGCTAGCCCCGCGGCGCGTAGCGGGCGAGGTAGCGGCGCATCAGCCAGCGCCGAAACCAGGTGTTGATGGCGGGCAGGTCCACTCGGACCGCCCCCCACACCACCAGCGAGCGGGCCCCCAGGCTCACCCCGTAGGCGAAGCTCGGCCGCAGCAGGTGGGGGCGCAGCGACGGGACCCCGCTGGGGTAGCGCGGGGCACAGACGGCCAGGGTGGCCAGGTTGCGGGCGACCACCTTGGCCTGCCACAGGCACTCGATCGCCCGCTGCATGGTGGGCCAGGTGCCCTCGCCCCCCTCGATCCGCACCGCGTCGCCGCAGGCGAAGACGTCGGGGCGGGTGGGCACCGGGGTGGGAAAGCACTGCAGCGTGGGGCCCACGGCCAGCCAGCCGTCCTCGGTGAGGGGCAGGCCCAGGTGCGCGAGCACGGGAGCCGGGCGGATGCCGCCGGCCCACAGCGCGACGGCGCAGGGCAGGCGCTCCGGCTCGGCCTCGCCGCGGCGCAGGGTGACCGCCCCCGGCTCGGCTCGCACCAGGCGGGTGCCCAGGCGCAGCTCCACCCCCTGCGCCCGCAGGGCCGCGCTCGCCTTGCGCCCCACGCCGACCGAGAGCTCGGGCAGCAGCCGCTCGCCGGCCGACACCAGGGTGACCTCGGGCGCTCGCCACCCCGACGGCCGCTCGCGTCGCAGCAGCGCCAGCTCGCCGGCCAGCTCGGCCCCGCTGATCCCACCGCCCACCACCACCAGGCGCGGCGGCGGATCCTCGCCCTCGCCCTCGCCTCCGCGCAGCAGCTCGTCGAGGCGCTCGCGGGCGTGCTCCACCTCGTCGCCCTGCTTGGCCCGCAGCAGCAGCTCGGACCCCGGCAGCGAGGGCGGAGGCGCCAGCTCCGAGCCCAGCGCCACCACCACGAAGCGCGCCCGAATGCGCTGCCCCGAGGTCAGCGTCACCTGCTTGCGATCGGGATCGAAGGCGCTGACCTCCCCCCGGACGAAGCTCGCCCCCGGCAGCGAGTCCACGAAGCGCGCGGTGGGCAGCGCGGTGGTCTCGGCGGGCAGGCGCCCGCACAGCCGCTCGTGCACCAGCGGGATGTAGCCATGGCTCGGCTGGCGGTCGACCACGGTGATCCGCAGCGGTCGCGCCAGCCGGCGCTGGAGCTGCAGCACCACCTCGATCCCGGCGAAGCTCGCCCCGAGCACGAGCACGTCGGTGCGGTGCGTCTGCCCCCCGCCCGCGCGCAGGCGGGGCAGGTCGCCGCCGCCCTCAGGTGCCGAAGACATGCACCTTGTCCCGCACCGCGGCCGGGAAGCGCCGCCGCACGATGGCCTCGGCCTCGGCCCGGGTGTGCCGCGGGCTGCGGTGCACCAGCACCAGGGCCTCGCCCTCGAAGCGCTCCGCTCGCTCGATCACCTCGTCCACGTGGGTGTGGCCCCAGGTCCGCACGTCCTCGGGGCCGCGGCGATCGTCCCAGCCGGTCACCTCGTGCACCAGCACCGTGCAGCGCCGCACCAGCGGCTCGCGATCGAACAGCTCGATCTGGGTGTCCCCGGTGACGCAGAGCAGCGGCTCCACGTGCCGCTCGGTGATCACCTCGCCCGCCCGTCGCCGCTGACCCAGCTCGGGCCCGGGCACTCCGTGCAGCTCGGACCGCAGGCGCTCGGTGTGGCGCTCTACGATCCACGCCAGCGAGGGCACGCGATGCACCGAGCGCACGCAGCGAGCCACGCCGTCGCGCCAGGGCACCGTGCTGCCGGGCGCATGCCCGTGCAGATCGACCGCCATCGAGAAGTCCTCGATCTCGGCCCAGGCCTCGAAGATGCGGCGCAGCGGCTCGACCACCTCCTGGGGCACGTGCACCGAGGGCGGCCCCGCCTGCACCATGTGGCGCTGCGAGACCAGGTAGGGCAGCCCGCCCAGGTGATCCTGGTGGCCGTGCGAGACGAGGATGGTGTCGTAGCGGAGCTGCCCCGGGGTCCGCGGGGCCGCGTCGAACATGATCCCCAGCTCGGGGACCATCAGGCAGGTTCGGATCCCGCCGCAGGCAACCCCGCGCAGGGTCAGCCCACACACGTGGAGCTCGTCGTCGCCTTGGTCCATGCGGTGGTCGACGTAGCGGAGCGGAGGCTTGCTCCCCTTCAGGCGACGAAGCTTCGGTTCGGGGTCCACAGCACCTGCGCCGGGGCGGCCGCGGGAGCGGCCGTGGCCTGGGGCGTGCGCACCTTGGTGTCGAGCACCGCCCGCGCCGCCCGCATGACCTTCTCGGGCGAGACCACGATGGCATCCTCGAGCACCACGCTCTGCGGGATGCCGGGCACCGGATCCTGACCGAGCACCCGCGTGACCACGGGCACCCCGTCGAAGTGCTCGTGCACCGAGCCCTGGATCTCGCGACCGAGGCTGGAGAACACCCGGTCCTCGTGCACCACCAGCAGGCGCCCCGTTCGGCTCACGCTCTCGTACACGGCGGGCAGGTCGGGCGGGACGATCGTGCGCATGTCGATGAGCTCCACCGAGATGCCCTGCTCGGCGAGCCGCTGCGCCGCCTCCTGGCAGAACAGGGTGCAGCGCCCCCAGGTGACCATGGTGAGATCGGTGCCCTCGCGCAGGCGCGCCGCCTTGCCCAGCGGCACCCGGAAGTCCTCGGGCAGCGGCGGGGCGTGGCCCTCGAAGGCGATCGCCCGCTTGAGCTTGCGGACCTCCTCGGGGTCGGTGGGCTCGCCCGGGAAGGCGTCGCCCAGGGTCATGCGGTACAGCCCCTTGGACTCGAAGAACAGCACCGGACCCGTGTACTCGGCCGCCGTGCGCAGCAGGCCGTACATGTCGCGCGAGGTGGAGGGCGCCACGATCGTCACCCCGGGGATCGCCCCGTAGAAGCCCTCCATGCACATCGAGTGGTAGACCGCCCCGCCGTGCAGCGGCTCGACCGGCAGGCGCACGATCACGTTGGCGCGCACGCTCGAGTCGGAGGTCCACAGCAGGTTGCCCATGTGCACCAGCCAGTGCAGGGTGTTGAGGCTGTAGTCGGAGAACTGGATCTCCGGCAGGGCGGTGGATCCCGGGTGCAGGGCGAAGCCCAGCGCCGAGCCCAGGATGAAGGGCTCGTTGATCGGAGCGTCGCGTACCTGGCGGGGGAAGTCGTCGATCAGGCCCTTGGTGGCCTGCATCACGCCGCCCTTGTGGCCCACGTCCTGGCCGTAGATCCAGGTCATGGGGTTGTTGCGGAGGATCGAGCCCATCGCGGCCCGCACCGCGCCGTTGATCGAGATGATGGTGCGCCGCCCGGTGCGGGGCGGCTCGACCACCTCGGGGAAGGGGTCGCGGATGTTCTCGTAGAGGCGATCGTAGCTGGGGTGCGGCTCCGACTCGGCGACCTCCATCGTGTGCACGATGTAGGCGTCGGCCTCGGCTCCCACCCGCCCCAGCTCGTGGCGGGCGTAGTAGTCCTTGGACTCGCCGTCCTTGCGGCGCACCACGTCGTCGGGACCGAGGATGCCGCGATCGACCAGGGCCTGGCCGAAGTCGATCAGCGGATCGTACTCATGGAACTTGAAGGTGACGTCGGCGGCCGAGCTGTGGTCGTTGAGCCGCGAGAGGTTGCGGACCCACAGGAGCGCCGGCCGCTGGTGGTCGCGGCAGTAGGTCGCCGCGTCGCGGGTGGCCTCGTAGCACTCCAGGAAGTCGTTGCCGTCGCAGGTGAAGTAGCGGAAGCCGAACGCCTTGGCGTAGGCCTCGAAGTCCCGGATCCCGCGGCCATCCTCGGGCTTGACGCTGATCGCCACGTTGTTGTCGGTGACGGTCAGCAGCCAGGGGAGCTGGAGGATCGAGGCGCCGTTCATGCCCTCGTGGAGGTCGCCCTCGGCACAGGTGCCGTCCCCGACCACGCACATGACCACCGCGTCGGTGTGCCCCTTGTGGACCAGCCCCTGGGCGTAGCCCACCGACTTGGAGATCTGCATCCCCAGGGACGACTGCACCGGCAGGGTGTGGTGGCGCATGTCGTTGAAGTGGGCGGTCATCTGTCGGCCACCGCTCCACGGATCGGTGGCACGCGAGAGCTGCTGCCGCATGTGATCGAGGTGGAAGTCCTCGTAGCCGACCAGGCGATTCCACAGGGCCAGCATCGCGGCCGAGCGGTAGTGTCCCGCGATGGCGAAGGCATCGCGGTTGACCACGTCGTGCAGGGCCAGCGCGGCCGCGGTCCCTTGGATCTCCTCGCCGGAGCCCCAGATCGCGAACTTCACCTTGCCCTTGAGGCACTCCTGCACCACGCGCTCCACGTGCATGCGCGCCATGCACGCCTCGCGGTACGCCATGCGGAGGCGGTCGGGGGTCAGCGACGGGAGCTCATCGAGGCGCCCCAGGTCGAACCTGGGGGTCCGACCGGGCGAGGATCCTTCGGGCATGGGCACGACACTCCTGGGTCCGCGACCTTCGGCCACCCCCACGGCGGCCGCCGGCGCGGCCCCACCCTAAGCGATCGGCCCCGGCCCATACAACGACGACGGGGACCCGCAGGGGTCCCCGTCGTGTGCGCTTACTCGGTGATTCTACGAGAGAATTCCGGGAGCGTGCGCTACTGGCCGTAGGGGTTGTAGCCGCCCGGACCCGGCGGCTGACCGGGCTGCGGGGGGTAGCCCGGCTGCGGCTGCCCCGGGTATCCGCCCGGCTGCGGCTGCGCCATCCCCGGCTGTCCGGGATACCCACCCGGCTGCGGCTGTCCGGGGTATCCGCCCGGCTGCTGCGGCTGCCCGGGGTATCCGCCCGGCTGCGGCTGCCCGGGGTATCCGCCCGGCTGCGGAGCCATGCCCGGAGGCTGACCCGGCTGTCCCGGGTACCCGCCCGGCTGTCCCGGCGGCGCCATGCCCGGCTGGCCCGGGTACCCACCCGGCTGTCCCGGCGGCGGCGCCATGCCCGGGTGACCCGGCGGCTGCATCCCAGGCTGCGGCTGCATCCCAGGCTGACCGTAGCCCGGCTGACCCGGCGGCTGCATCCCAGGCTGCGGCTGCATTCCCGGCTGCGGCTGCATTCCCGGCTGCCCCGGAGGCATTCCCGGCTGGCCGTAGCCCGGCGGCTGACCCGGGTAGCCCGGCGCACCACCGAGGGCGGGCTGGGGCTCGGGGCCCATCGAGGGCATGCCCGCGTCGTACTCGGCGAGGCGCTGCTTGGCCTCGGCCTCGGGATCGCCACCCTCCACCTGCTTGCGCAGCTCGAAGTAGAGGTTCACGCCCACGGCAAGGTTCACGCCGAAGATGAGGCCGTAGCCCACGCCGAAGATCAGCGAGTTGAGCAGCGGACCCGCATAGGGGATGAAGCCGAGGATCGTGGTGAGGATGCCCATCGCGATGCCGACGCCGAAGAACGCGATGGCCCACGGCACGATCACCCGACCGGCGTTGACCTTGAGCAGCTCGAGGCTGCGCATGTTGTTGTCGACGAACTTGCGCCGCTCGATGAAGAGCACCGGCACCACGAAGATGCCGAGGATCCACAGCGTGATCTGACCGATGAAGCCGGCAACCCAGTTGTTGCCGATGTCGCTCATCGCGGCCTTGATGCCGTCGCCGATCCCGACGGTGGTGCCGAGCCGCTGACGCAGCAGGATGTAGCCCGCGCCCACCAGCAGCAGCGGGTACACCAGCCACACGATCTGGAAGATGCCGGCGAGCGTGCCGAAGAACGCCACGCCCGCCACGACCGCGAGCGCGCTGAAGAGGTACGGCAGCACCTGGATGCCGCCGAGCAGCAGCACCACCGGCACCATCACCGGCTTGAGCAGGGCGAAGCCGGCCTTGATGTCGGCCATCGCTCCCTGGCCCTCGGCCTCCATCACGCCGACAGCCTGGTCCATGCCGTAGCCGACCTGCTGCATGCCCTGGTTGAACTGCTGTCCCGGCGTGCCGTAGCCCGGCTGCGGCGGCATCCCGGGCTGTCCCGGCATCCCCGGCTGCCCGTAGCCAGGCGCGCCCGGAGGCTGCCCCGGCATCCCGGGCTGACCCATCCCCGGTGGCTGACCCATCCCCGGCGGCTGACCCATCCCCGGCGGCTGACCCATCCCCGGCGGCTGACCCATCCCCGGCGGCTGACCCATCCCCGGCGGCTGACCCATCCCCGGCGGCTGACCCATCCCCGGCGGCTGACCCATCCCCGGCGGCTGACCCATCCCCGGCGGCTGACCCATCCCCGGCGGCTGACCCATCCCCGGCGGCTGACCCATCCCCGGCGCAGCCATGCCCGGTGGCTGTCCGGGTGCACCGGGAGGCTGTCCCGGAGGGCCCGCGGGCGGATAGCCCGGACGCGGCGCGGCCGACATCGGTGGGTTGAGCCCGGGGATCGGTGGCGGCGGACCACCTACACCCGGGGTCGGCGGAGCACCTCCGGGCGGCGGAGCGCCACCAGGCGCAAACATGGTGCGCGCCGCCGCAGGCTGGGACGCCCCGGGGAAGTCGATGTGCTGAACGGTGATCATGGACTGACCCAGTCGCACCGCGTTGCCGATCCCCAGCTCGACCGGCCCGGTGATCCGCTCTCCGTTGGGGAGGAACGAGCCGTTGGTCGATCCGAGATCGTTGAAGACGAGCTTGCCGTTGACGAAGCGTATCTCCGCGTGACGGCCAGACACCTGCGCATCCATCAGCGCGATGTCGCCGACGTCGCGACCGACCACGATGGTCTCCTTGTCGAACGGCTTGGTTTCCGGGGGACGTCCCGAGTACTGGACGTACAGGGTGTACAGCGCCATGAGGCTCCTGGTTTGCTTGGGCTCCCGGAGCATCCCAAAAGGCGGCGGCCTCGCGCAACTCGGGGTGACCGGGGCCTGGGCCCTCGTGGCGGTGCGGCGGCCTAGCACGCCGTGACGGCATGACACGGGCCCATTCGAAGGGCGCGGGGCGCCGGGGCCCGCCCCACATCGCGGGTCGAGCGAGGCTCGGGGCCGAGCGCGACGACGACCGAGCGGGCGCGAGAAGCCACGGCCCCGCGCGACGACGACCGAGCGCGACGCGAGCTCCCGGCCACCGGCCGGGCAGCGTCGCCGGCCGGGTAGCGTCGCCACCCGAGCCGCGTCGTCGACTGAGCCGCGTCGTCGGCCGAGCCGCGAGACCCGCCGCGCGACCGAGGCCGAGCGGGAGCGCGAGCCAAGACGGGGTGGCTCAGCCGAACAGCTCGACGAACCAGACGACCAGGCGCGAGAACCAGGAGTCGTGCAGGTGGACGCCGACCATCAGGCCTGCGCCGAAGATGAGGCCGATCAACGTGCCCGGGACCAGCACCCAGCCCACCGCCCACGACAGCCAGCCGCGCTCGGCCTTCTCACCTTCGGCCGCCCCCTCGGGTTGCTTCTGAAGCGCCTGTTTCTCGGGATTCGACATGGCAGGTCACCTCACTCCCCGGGCGGGGCCTCCGGAGCGGGGGCGAAGGGCGAATCCTTGCGCGAGAGCACGCGCTTGCGGTTGTCGACGTCGATCCACTGATCTTGGGTCTCGGGAACGGGTGCGTAGCTCATCCAGCTCCCGGAGATCCACGCGGGGTCCTCGGGATCGGTGACATCCTGCGCCCCCATCAGCCGCGACAGCTCGTGCAGCAGGGTCCGCAGGTGGGAGAGCCGATGCCCGGAGGTGCCGTAGACCACCGCGTAGGCCTCGTTGAAGGGAGCGTCGGCCGCGGGCGGAACAGGCTTGTCGGTCTCGGTGCCGTCGAAGGGACGCGCGGTGAAGCCCAGCAGCACGTCGGCACCCTCGCGAGGATGCCCTTGGAGATCGGTGAGCAGCCCGGACGCGCTCATGCCCTGCTCGGGCACCGACCAGCGACCCACCGACCACAGCTCGAGGCGAACGCCGAACTGCTCCTGGAAGATCTCCGAGCCCTGGCTCACCGTGCGCTGCACCGCGTCGATCCACTCGGGATGCGAGGCGATGAACTGGGGATCGACCAGCACGCCGACCTTGATCGTCACCGGGATCCCCAGGCGGGCCGTGTCCTCGGCCCCGAGGGGATCGACGTGGGTCTGGGGCGTGGGCAGCGGAGCGGGCACGCCCACCACCCCGGGCTCGCCCCCGGGAACGACCGCCGGTTGGTTGGGCTGCGGCTGCGTGGGCTGGGGCTGCGTCGTGGGCTGCGGCTGCGTGGGCTGGGGCTGCGTCGTCGGCTGCGGCTGCGTGGGCTGGGGCTGTGTGGTCGGCTGCGGCTCGGTCCCGGTGGGGCTCGGCTCGCCCTTGCCCTGCCCGCCGGCCTTGGGCTCGGCGTCCTTCTTCTTCGGCGCCTCGTCGGGCACCTCGACGTCGAAGCCCAGCCAGTCCCGCTCGAAGCGGGCGATCCCGGTGCGGTTCTGGACGCCGCAGTACACCCCGCAGCTGAACAGACCCAGGATGAGCGCGACCGGGGTCCCGAACAGCAGGATCAGCTTCCCAATGGCGAGGATGCGCTTGCGGTTCATCGGGGAGACGAGAGTATAGGGCGGACGGGCCCACAAGTCCGACCTCCCCCCGGCTATTCCCGCTGGATCGTCGGTCCTCGCCCGCTCGGGTCTCGGGCGGGAGGCGGGCCCGCCGTCCGCGCGCCACCGCGGCCGTCAGGCCGGCAGCATGCCCAGCTCGGCGAGCGAGACGATCTCGGAGTGGGTGACCACGAAGTGATCGACCACCGGGATGCCGAGCACGGCGCCCACCTCGGCCAGGCGATGGGTGAGCAGCACGTCGGCATCGCTGGGTCGCGTGTCGCCGCTGGGATGGTTGTGGACCAGGATCACCGAGCACATGCCGGCCTGCACCAGCGGCCGGAAGACCTCGCGGGGATGCACGTGCACGGTGGCCAACGAGCCCACCGCGACCGTGCGTACGAGCTGGAGCCGCTGCCGCGCATCGAGACCGAGCACGAGGAAGGTCTCCTGGACGGCGGAGCCCAGCGACGCTCGCAGGAACTCGGCGACGTCCTCCGGGCCATGGATGGGCTGTGCGTAGGGAAGGTGGAGCCGCGCGACGCGACGACCGAGCTCGAAGGCGGCGCAGATGGCGGTCGCTCCGGCCTGCCCCACGCCCGGGGTCTGGCACAGCTGCTGCGGCCCGGCGCCGTGCAGCCCCAGCAGGCCCCCGGCGTCTTGGAACAGCGCCATGCTGCGCTGGATGGCATGACCTCCGCCGAGGATGAGCGCGAGCAACTCCACGTCGGCGAGCTGCTCGCGCCCGAACATCATCATGCGCTCGCGTGGACGCTCTTGGGGATTCTCGAGGAGCATGGATGGAACCCTTTCAAGGAGCGTGCCGCGGCCAAGTCCGCGAAACGGCATGCACGGCCCTTCGCGGTGGCCCACCCATGGGCCGATCCGTGGCCCAAATGGCCGCCTGGTGGGCCACCCACGGCCCCCGGGCTCGATCCGCGCCGGACGCGTGCTATCGTCTGGGCGCTCGTGCGAGCGCCTCCTTCCCGCCTTCGTTCCCGCCCGCTCCGCCTCGCCCTCCACCTGGGCCTCGGGCTCGCCGTGCTCGGCAGCGCCTGCATCGAGGCCTCGCCGTGGGACGACCGCAGCCCGCCGCCACGACGCACCGCCTCGGACCCCGCCGCGCCCAAGCGCACCGCCACCGCGCCCGCCCACGGCTTCAACGAGGCGATCGCCTGGCGGAGCCTGGACGAGGGCCTGGCCGAGGCCAAGGCGGAGCACCGCCCGCTGATGCTGGTGGTCCACGCGAGCTGGTGCGACCGCTGCAAGGAGCTCAAGCCCAAGTTCCAGGAGCCCCGGATCGAGGAGCTCTCGGAATCGTTCGTGATGGTCAACGCCGACCAGGACCTCACTCCCGCGGTGCTCGCCCTGGGCCCCGACGGCCAGTACCTGCCGCGGGTGCTGTTCCTCGACCCGATCACGGGTCAGCCCGACGCCGACCTCATGAACCCCACGCGGGAGCGCTACCACTACTACTATGGCCCTCGCGACGATCTGGCGGGGATGATGGAGAAGGCCCTCGCTCGTCATGGCAAGTCCTAGCCGTTCTCGTCCCACCGCCGGCCTCGCCGTCGCCGGGCTCCTCGGTCTGAGCGTCGCCGTCGTTGGCTCGTTGGCTGCGTCGCCGCCCGCGGCCCGGGCCGCCAAGCCGCCGCAGACCATGCCGGTCTCCGAGATCAAGCCGGGGATGCGGGGCCACGCGGTCACCGTGTTCTTCGGCGAGAAGAGCGATCGCTTCGAGATCGAGGTGGTCGACACGATGAAGAACTACCTGCCCAAGCAGGACGCGGTGCTGTTCCGCTCCAGCGATCCCCGCCTCGAGCACTCGGGGATCGTGGGGGGCATGAGCGGCTCGCCGATCTTCGTCGACGGCAAGCTGGTGGGCGCCCTGTCGTACGGCTGGCGCTTCAACAAGGACCCCCTGGGCGCGCTCACTCCCATCTCCAACATGCTCGAGGTGGGCGAGCTGCCGTACCGCCCCGAGGTGCTGCCGCGCCCGGCCGGCCCCCGCGGCCGCAGCCGCGCCGGCACCAAGGCCTGGGCCGACCAGATGCTGGGCCTGAGCACCGATCCCCTGCCCGCCCGTCGTCGCCCCGAGGAGCTGGAGGAGGGCCTGGGCATGGCTCCCCTGCCCCTGCCCCTCACCGTGTCGGGCCTGTCGCCGACCACCGCCCGCATGCTGGGCGAGACCTTCGGGATGGTCCCGGTGCGCGGCGGCAGCGGGCCCGGATCGTCCGAGGCCGCGGCCAAGCCCAAGGCCAAGGCGTGGGAGCCGGGCGACTCGGTGTCGGTGGTGCTGATCCGCGGCGACAGCTCGGCGGCCAGCAACGGCACCGTGACCTGGGTGGGCCCCAAGGGCGAGCGCCTGCTGGCCTTCGGCCACTCGATGTTCGAGGACGGTCCCAGCAACCTGCCCTTCGCCGACGCCCACGTGCACACGATCATCAACAGCGTCGACCGCTCGGTGAAGATGTCGAGCCCGCTGACGATCCGCGGCGCGATGATCCAGGATCGCCAGCCCGCGATCTCGCTGCGCACCGACCTGCGGGCGCCGATGATCCCGGTCAAGACCACCATGGTGGGGCCCGATCCCGATCTCCCCCCGCGGGTCTACGACAACGAGGTCGCCTTCGGCGTGGACCTCACCCCCAACCTGGTGGCTGGGATCCTCAGCGAGGCCGTGGACGAGTCGGGCCGCGACGCCGCCGAGGTGGTGATCGCCCTGCACCACGAGATCGCGATCGAGACCAGCAAGGGCCCGCGCACCATCGAGCTCGACGAAGAGGTGTTCTTCCCCCAGGGCCTCATCGGCCGCGTCCTGGGGCGCAGCCGCGGGGTGCTCACCCTCATGGTGCTGCTCGACAACGAGTTCGAGGTGGCCAAGATCCGCGGGGTCGAGCACGAGATCCGCATGCACTACGGCTCCCCGGTGGAGGCCATCGAGGAGGTCCGCCTGGTCGAGGACGAGGTGCGGGCCGGCGACGTGGTGCGGCTGGAGGTGACCCTGCGCGCCTTCAAGGGCGACACCCGCGAGCTCGAGATCCCCCTGAGGATCCCCAGCGACGCAGGCGGCGAAGAGATCGAGATCCAGCTCACCGGCGGCGACGGGGCCATCCCCTACCGCCCGCTGCCGGACTCGCTCGACACCCTGGTGGACACCATCGCCCTCACCTACCCCCCGCGCTCGATCGTCGCCAGCGTCTACCGCCAGGGTGAGGGCCTCGCCACCAAGCACGGCCTGGTCGAGGATCTCCCCGACAGCGTGCTGGAGTCCCTGGTGGATCGCAGCAGCACCGTCGACGCGATCCGCTTCAAGCGACGCGCCCGGCGGGTGATCCCCACCGAGACGATCATCGAGGGGCAGCACTCCCTCAAGCTCGACGTCCTCCCCCGCAAGACCTTCGACGACGCACCATGATGGCTCGCCGCTCCCGTCCCGTCCTTCCCGCCGCCATCACCGTGCTCGCCGCGGCGACCCTGGCCGCGGCTCCGCTGCCCGCGCTCGCGGGGGGCACCCACAACTTCGAGCTGAGCGACCACGCCGAGCTCGACGCCGGCGAGACCGAGGGCGCGGCCATCGAGGCCAGCGGCAAGGTCACCGTGGGCTTCACCCCCACCCGCGGCGCGCCGCAGGACGCGAGCACGGCCTTCACCTGCCTGGGTCGCAAGGACGACGTGCTGGTGGGCACCGCCGACGAGGCCGCGGTGCACCGCGTGAGCGTGGGCAGCCGCGGCAAGGACAAGGACAAGGTCCTGGTCGAGCGGGTGGCCAAGCTCGACGGCGTGGTGGTGACCGCGATGGTCGAGCTGCCCGGCGGCGACCTGGTGGTGGCGACCCTGCCCGGCGGCAAGCTCCAGCGGGTGACCGCCAAGGGCAAGGTGAGCGACTTCGCCGAGCTGCCCGTGGAGCAGGTGTGGGCCCTGCGGGTGCACGACGGCACGCTCTACGCCGGCACCGGCCCCAAGGGCGAGCTGTTCGCGATGAGCCTGGCCGGCAAGGACCCCAAGGTGGTCCTCGACGACAGCGACAAGCACATCATGAGCCTGCTCAGCGTGGGCGATGCGCTGCTGGTGGGCACCGCCCCGGGCGCGCGCCTGCTGAAGGTGGGGGACGATCCCGAGGGCCTGCTGCTCAAGGACTTCGACGGCGACGAGCTGCGCGACATGGTCACCACCCGCGACGGCCTGCTGGTGGCGGTCAACACCTTCGACGACCGCAACCTCGGCTCGGCGGACGCGCTGGCCCAGAACCTGGCGCGCAGCAGCCTCAGCGGGCCCCCGCCCTCCGGCGACCTCGAGCAGCAGCGGCCGGTCAAGGCCGACGCCGCCGTCTTCCACGTGGACCTGGGCAAGGGCCGCGACCTCGAGCGGGCCAGCGAGGCGCCGTGGGAGGAGTGGTTCTCGCGCGACGGCCAGTACTTCACCTCGCTGCTGGCTCTCGACGACGTGGGCACCGTGCTCGTGGCCAGCTCGGCCGACGGCAAGGTGTATCGCATGCGAGGCCCCCGCGACGCGGCCACCGTGGCCGACTTCGAGGAGCGCCAGGCCACCGCGCTGTGCCGCGCGGCCAAGGGCCCGATCTTCGCGACCGCGGGCCAGGGCGCGGCGGCCTACCACTTGCTGTCCACCCCGGCCAAGAAGGCCCGCTACCGCACCAAGGTGCTCGACGCCAAGCAGCCCTCCGAATTCGGCGCGCTGGCGCTGCGCGGCAAGGGACCGCTCTCGGCCCGGGTGCGGGTGGGCCCGAGCAAGGAGCCCGACGATCGCTGGTCCAAGTGGACCGAGGTCAAGCTGGTCACCGAGACCGGCGGGCGGATCCGCGGCCAGCTCCCGGCCCTCGGACAGCGCCGCTATCTGCAGCTCGAGATCTCACTGGGCTCGCCCGACGCCGAGCTCTACGGCATCGAGCAGTTCTACGCCCCGGAGAACCTCGCCCCCCTGCTCACCGAGGTGGAGCTGAGCCGTCCCGACTTCAACGAGGAGGACGACGACGAGCCCTCCTCCAAGGTCACCATCCGCTGGAAGGTGGACGCACGCGACGACGACGACCTCGAGTTCGGGGTGCGGGCGCGCCCCGAGGGCACGGGCGAGACCCAGTGGATCCCCCTGCACGATCGCGACGCGCCGGTGACCAAGCGCGAGCTGTCGTGGGACCTCAGCACGGTGCCCGACGGCGTGTACGAGGTGGAGGTGGTGGCCAGCGACGAGCCGAGCAACGGCGCGGACAAGGCCCGCACCGACGAGCTGCGCAGCGCCCCCTTCGTGGTCGACCGCCAGCGCCCCCGCATCGAGGACCTGCGCTACGGCGGGGGCAAGCTCACCGCCACCGTCCGCGACGCCGGCACCTATGTGCACGACGTCTCGGTGAAGGTGGACGACGGCCCCTTCCGCACCGTGGCCGCGGCCGACGGCATGTACGACGAGCCGGACGAGGTGATCTCCCACGTGCTCGACCGGGTCAAGCCGGGCACCCACCGCGTGGTGGTGCGGGCCCGTGATGCCTTCGGCAACATCGAGACCGCGGCCATCGTGGCCAAGGTGGACTAGACCGAGGGTCCCAGCTCGAGCGAGCGCCAGACACGAGAAGGCCGCGAGCCCCATCGGGGTCGCGGCCTTCATCGCGTGGGCACGTGGTCGACCGGCTCAGCCGGCCTTCTTCTTGGCCGCGCGCTCCAGGCTCTGCAGGGTGTCGATGAGCCGGCCCAGCGAGGTCTTCTTGAGCTTGTCGCCGAACTCGTGGTCCTTGCTCTGGTTCTTGAGCTCGAGGATCCGCGCCACGATGCCGTCGCGTCCGCCGAGCGCCTTGGCCTTCTCGCCCACGGCGAGCAGGTGCAGCAGCTTGGCGTTGGGCACCAGCTTGAGGCGCTTCTTGTGGTCCTCCTCGCTCTCGCCGTCCTCGCGGTCGACCAGCGCCGCGACCTTGTCGACCAGCGCGTCCTTCGAGCCGTGGTCGTCCTTGACGATCTGCAGGGGAGTCTTCTTCTTGGCCATGTCTGTCGTCCTCTCGATGTTCGCCGCCATCAGCAGCTACGAGTGACCGTGGGCCGGATGCCGCACGGCCCGGGCTGACCCGGGTCGCGGATGATGGCGTGGCCCGCCCGCGGGCGCAAGGCCGGCCCCGATCGGCCGTGGTGGGCGCCCTGCGGCCGCCTCGCTCCCGCCTTCGAAATTGCGAAGGGGGCGAGACCCTGCGGTCGCGCCCCCTCGCATCGAGGTAGCTTGGACGTTGGTGGTCGGCTTACATGCCGCCCATCATGCCGCCCATGTTCTTCATCAGGGTCTCCTGGATCTTCTTGAGATCCTCGTCGGAGGCCTTGGCGGTCACGGTGACGGCGGTGTCCTTGGTGTCGAACTTCACGCTGTCGACCACGCCCGCGGGCACGCCCATCTGGCCGGCCATGCCCTTCATCGCCTCGAAGCTGGCGGAGAGGGTGTCCTTGGCCTTGCCAGCCTGGTCGGAGTCCTTGAGGCCCAGGGCAACCCACACCTCGAGGCCGCCGCTCATGTCCATCCAGCCCGCCACGTCCTGCGGGTCGCCGATGTCACCGGCCATCTTGGCGGCACCCTTGGCGTCCTCGGGGAGGATGCCGGCGAACCAGATGTGCTTGCCGGTGTCGGTACGACCGATCACGTCCTTGAGCTTGCCGTCGAACGCGGACTTGCCCTCGCCCTTGGTGAGCTTCTTGACGTCCTCGGCCCAGTCCTTGCTGGCGATGACGAGGGTGTTGTCGTCGACCACGTAGGCGACGTTCCCGTCCTCCATCTTGAGGACCTTGCCCTCCTCCTCGGAGGTCCAGGGATCCTTCTCGCCGCCGGAGGCCTTCTTGATCTCGCCCGCAGCGCAGTCGAGGTTCTCCTTCTTGCCGAGGCCGTCGGCCACGATCACGGCCGCCAGCTTCTCGCCGCCGTTGGGGTCGACACCGAAGGTCACGCTCTTCCACTTGTCGAGGCCGAGGTTGCACTTCTCCATCGCGGCGATGGGCTCCTTGACCTGGGCCAGGGCCATCTCCTTGTTGTCCTTCCAGGACTGAGTGCCCTGGAGGCCAGCGAGGTCGACGCCGCCGACGACGGTGGCAGCTTCGGGGATGAACTTCGCAGCATCGCCGCCGCCACCTTTGCAGGCGGCCACACCCAGCAGGGCTACGGCGAAGGTGGTGGTGGCAAACGTCTTCATAGCGGGGCTCTCTACACGACGGGTTCGGGGGGTGCAAGCCGAAAAGAGTCGGTTCATGTCGGTTTCCTGGTGGTGGGGCACCGGCTCTTCGTCCGGGTACCAGCACAGACGGACCTTGGCGCGCCCGGTTGCGCAAGGTAGGGTCGCGAAGTCGCGATGCCGTGGAAACAGTACGAATTCAAGGGGCAAACGGTGTATGTACGCGTGCTTCCCACGGGCAAGCCCATCGTTCGCCATGGGAGGGTTGAGCTGCGTTACAAGCTCGGGGCTCGAAAATCATATCGAGCATCGCCGGATGGCCTCGTCGAGATGGAAGGCGAGATCATCGCGGACACCGAGATGAGTGGCTCGCAAGGTGCCGCTGCGGCGACGGCAGCGCTACGCGAGACCCCCAGCACGCCACCCGACGACGACACGATCATCATCTATACGGATGGTGCGTGCTCGGGAAATCCCGGTCCCGCGGGGATCGGCGTGCTGGTGCAGCGACCGGACGAGATGGTGGAGATCTCCGAGTTCCTCGGCAGTGGCACCAACAACATCGCGGAGCTGACGGCCATCCTCAAGGCACTGCGAACGCTTCGCGAGGACGAGAACGATCGACTGATCCACCTCTACACGGACAGCGGCTGGAGCCTGGGCGTGCTGATCGGCGGCTGGAAGGCCAAGGCCAACGTGGAGCTCATCGAGGAGATCCGCGAGGAGATGAAGAGGTTCACCCGCCTCGAGCTGCTCAAGGTGCGGGGCCACGCCGGACACGACGGCAACGAGGAGGCCGATCGCCTCGCCACCCAGGCCACGCGTCGCGAGGCCTCGTCGGAGCCCCGCGTGCGCAAGCGGAGGCCGGGCTCCGAGTAGCCCGAGCTCGCTCGCACGGGCCTCGGTCCTCGTGTGCGTCGACGAGGACCGAAGCAGGCCATGCTCACTCGCGCTGCGCTTGCTCACCACGAGCGCAGCGGCTCCACGAAACCAGGCCGCTTCGCCGCGGCCTCGTCCCCTCCCCGGCCGCCGCGATCTCACGAGGGCTCGTCGCGAGGGATGGCCGAGCGCAGCGTGGTCCCGCCGCCGCGGCGACGCAGCAGCTCCCACAGCCGCTCGTGACGCACGCGCCAGGGCACCTTCAGCTCGGGCTGCCGCTCCACCAGCACGGGCGCGATGGGATCGCGCTCGGGATCCGCGAGGTCGATCGCATGCAGCTCGAGGTGCAGCCGGGGCAGCCGCAGAGCGGCGCGACGCAGGGCGGCGCTGAGCGGGCCGGGCCCCGCGAGCAAGAAGGTACCGATGAGCGGCAGCCGTAGGTGGGGCGAGACCGACATCGGCAGCTCCCACAGCGGCACGTCGCGACGGCGGTAGGGCTCCACGGGCCCGACGAACGAGCGCCCCCCGGTGGCCAGCGAGGAGGACCGCTCGCCCCGCAGCGCCATCGCCCCCATCACCGCGAGCTTGGTCGCGTAGTAGGCCGGCGAGGGCAGGCACGAGCTGTCGTAGCGGTAGCCGAGCTCGACCACCCGCCGCAGCAGCTCGGCATCGTGGGTGTAGCCCGGGGCGCGGAAGCCCTCCACCGTGGCCCCCAGCTCGCGCAGCGCCGCGTCGCAGGCCCGCAGGTCGTCGCGCTGGCGCTCGGCCGGCCAGCGCACCAGGTCGTAGGCATGGGCGTGGCCGTGGTTGCCCAGCTCGTGTCCCTCGGCGAGCGCCCGTCGCAGGAGCTCCGCCCCGCGTCCGCGATCGTCGGCGTCGCGCCGCAGCTCCCGGCCGATCACGAAGAAGGTGGCGTGCACCCGCGCCCGGGCGAACAGCTCGAGGAAGCGCGGCAGCCAGCGCTCGAGCGCGGCGCGGGCCTGCTCGGGGTCGGGCGGCGGCAAGCCGTGGATGGCGTGGTAGCAGGCGGCGTCGTCGAGGTCGACGCTCACCAGGGTGGCCGGGGGCGAGGACATCGGTCGGGCGGCGGGTCAGTGCGGACGCTCGTCCGGGTGGTCGGAGCCCACGGGCGAGCTCAGGTGGATGGAGACCATCAGGCGCGCCAGGTTGCGCAGCACCCGGGGCACCCGACGGCGCAGCTCGATCGACGGCGCTCGCTTCTCCTCGATGGTGACCGGGATCTCGCGCACCCGCAGGCCGCTGCGCTCGGCTCGGATCACCAGCTCGCTGGCGAACACGTCGTGCTCCACCACGCAGCGGGCCACCACCGGCAGCACCGCCTCGCGCCGCAGCGCCTTGAGCCCGTGGGTGTCGGTGCCGGAGAAGCCCAGGGTGACCCGCAGCATCGCATTGTAGACCCGCGTGGCCACGCGCCGCGGCAGCGGGCGGGTGTCGGCCGCCCCGCGCATCGCCTTGGAGCCGATCACCACGTCGGCCTCGTCGCTCCGCAGGATCTCGAGCGCACGCAAGTGGAAGCCCACGTCGCACAGGTCGATCTCCTCGCAGATCACGAAGCGCCCGCGGGCGCGGTAGATCCCCTCGCGCAGCGCTCCGCCGTAGTTGGGCTCGGGGTAGCGCAGCAGGCGGACCTGGGGTCGCTCGGCCGCGATGCGCTCGCCGATCTCCACCGTGCGATCGCGGCTGCCGTTCTCGGCCACCACCACCTCGTAGCGCAGGCCCTCGGCGTCGAGGCGCTCGCACAGCGAGCCGAGGCTCTCCGCGAGGATGCCCTCCTCGTTGTAGACCGGGATCACCAGCGACAGCTCGGGCTCCTCGCCCGGGTCCGGCTCGCTCATGCCTCCGCCCACGCCGCCGCCTCCATGCCTTGGATGATGCTGTCTTCCATCGAATTGTAGATCCACGCGCCGTAGCGGCCGCAGGCCCGCACCCCCACCCCGCGCAGCCACTGGTGGATCGTGGCGGTGGCGGGGCCGTAGGCGTCGTCGAGCAGCACGTAGGCGCACTCGATCTCCCGCAGCTCGGTGAAGGCCACGTCCTGCGCGTCGTGCAGCGCCCCCATGGCCACCAGGTGCTGGATCACCTGGGGCAGGTCGGGCCGCCCGCTGCGATCGGCCAGCTCCACGTACAGCGAGCCCGCGCCGGGGGGCGCCATCGCGGGCAGGGCGTTGCTGTACACGCCCACCCGGAAGAAGGGCACGTGCAGCTCGGGCACGTACACCCAGTGCTCGCGCAGCGGCGGCGCGCGGCGGGTGGCCACGTCGAGGTAGCGCCACGACACCCAGCGCAGCGCGGCCGCGGCCTCGCGCACCTCGGGCGGCGCAGCGGGGATCCGAGCCACGAGCTGGGGCAGCGGGATCGTGGAGACCAGCGCGCGATACTCCAGCCAGTCGTCCTGCCCCACCAGCTTCACCCGGCGGCCCACCACGTCGATCTCCTCGGCCGCACAGCCCACCCGGATCGCCTCGGGGTTGCGCCCGCGGATCCGGGCGGCCATCGCCTCGGGGAGCTGATCGATGCCCCCCGCCCGCGGGTAGAGGAAGCGAGCGTTGTAGCCCAGGCCCTCCTGGCGCAGGCCCAGCGCTCCGCCGATCACCTGCTCGGGCTCGGGCAGCGGGATGAAGCGCGAGCCCCAGTCGGGGGCCAGCTCGTCGGGCGTCACCCCCCACAGCTTGGTGTTGTAGGGCACGAAGAACAGCTCGGCGATGCCCCGGCCGAAGCGACGCTCGGCGAACTCGCGGAAGGTGGCCGGCGGGGCGACGCCGGGTCGAGCCGCCTCCACCTGCGCCTCCATGAACGCCACCAGGCAGTCGCGCACCACGGGCAGCGGCAGGCCGTGCAGGTTGGCCTGGAAGGGATAGGGCAGCATCACCCCTTGCAGCCACACCCCGGTGCGACGCTCGATCTCCACGAGCTGACCCGCGCTGAACAGCCCGTCCACCAGCCGACGCACGCGATCGTCCCGCAGGTGCAGCCAGTGACCGGTGACATCGAAGGTATAGCCGTCGCGACGCTCACTCCGGGCCTTGCCCCCCACGCGTTGGCCGCGCTCGACGAGCAGATACGGGGCATGCCGCAGGTGCAGGGCCGTGCTGAGGCCCGTCAGGCCCGCGCCCAGGATCACCACGGGGAGGCCCTCGGGCGACGTCACGAACGCGACCATACCCGCGTTCGCTGGAGAGGGGAAAACGAGAAAGCGCGCCGCCAGCGGCCCCGAGCGCGGCCTGGACAGCCGGATCCGCGCCATGCACACTGGGGCACCATGGAGCTGCGAGGGCTGGGCCGATATCGACTGGCGGACGAATTCCAGGGCCCCAGCCCGCACGCTCGCTACTACCACGCCATCCACGAGGACGAGCCCGCCGCCTCCGATGCCGCGGGCTACGTGGCCAAGATCCTGTCGGCCACCCGCGGGGGCGAGGCCGAGCTGCGCCGCGGCCAGTTCGAGCACGAGATCCGCCTGCTGCGGAGCTTCAACCACCCGTGCATCCCCACCCTGCACGCGGCCGGCGATCAGGACGGCGTGGCCTACATGGTGCTCGACCGCATCGACGGGGTGAGCCTCGCCTCGCTGCTGCGCCACGAGACCGACGAGCCCCGCGCGCTGAGCAAGGAGATCTCGGTCTACGTGATGGGCCAGCTCGTCGATGCCATTCGGCACGTGCACTCGCTCGAGTTCCTCGAGCAGGGCGAGCCCGAGCCGCTGGGGGTGGTGCATCGCGACCTGTGCCCCCGCAACGTGTGGGTCTCGCGACGCGGCGACGTGATCCTCTATGACTTCTCGGTGGCGGCCAGCGCCTGGCTGCCCCCCGAGCACGACGAGCCGGGCGCCGGGGCGCTGGCCTACATGGCGCCCGAGCGCCTGCCCGACAAGGCCCGCGCCAGCGAGAAGACCGACCTGTTCGGCCTGGCCGCGATCCTGTGGGAGTGCCTGCGAGGCGAGCGGCTGTTCCAGGGCGCCGACGATGCGGCCACGCGCGAGGCGATCGAGCGCTTCGACATCAGCCAGCCCAGCCGACGCGTGCCGGGGCTGTCCCCCAAGCTCAGCGAGATCGTGCGCAAGAACCTCGACCGCGATCCCGCGCGGCGCTACTCGGGCGCCTACCAGATGCTGCAGCGCCTGGCCCAGGCCCCCGAGGCCAAGGCGGCCGAGCAATCGCGCAAGGCCCTCGCCGCACTGGTGAGCGAGGCCCTCCCCGCCCGGTCGTGAGCCCCCCCGCCCTGCTCGCGCCGCTCCACGAGCACCGCGCCCGCCTGCTGCCGGTCGGGCTCGCGCTCACGCTGACCTACGCGTACTTCGTGGGCGAGCCGGCGTGGAATCAGAACTCTCGGCTCGCGCTCACCCGGGCGATGGTCGAGCAGCACACCACGATCATCGACGACTACCACGTCACCACCGGGGACAAGAGCTACCGCGACGGCCACTTCTACTGCGACAAGGCGCCAGGGGCCTCGTGGGTGGCCGCGGTGCCCTACGCCGCCTTCCATGCGCTACGGCGGCTGACCGGCGGAGAGCTGCCCGAGGTACACGTGCGCCCGCTCGACCCCGAGGCCCCCACGCCCGAGCCCGAGGATCGGGGGCCCGGCGACGTGCTCGTGTACAACCTGGCCCACCGCGTGGCGCTGTACCTGTGCGGCCTGTTCACCGGGGTGCTGCCCACGGTGGCCGCGGCAGCGGCCGTGTTCCTGCTGGTGCTGCGCCAGGCCATGGGCCGAGTGGGCCCGGCCCTGCTGGTCACCATGGCCTTCGCCCTGGCCACGCCCGCCTTTCCCTACGCGACCGTCTTCTACGGTCACCCGCTGTGCGGCGCGCTGCTGCTGTGGGCCTTCGCGCTGGTGGTGCTCACCCCCGCCGGCGAGGGTCGTCGGGGCGGGGCGCTGCTCACCGGCACGCTGCTGGGCGCGGCCGTGGCCACCGAGTACCCCGCGGCCGTGCCCACCGTGCTCATCGTGATCCTGGCCGCGCTGCGCCACGGCCCGAGGCACGCGGCGTGGGTGATCGCGGGCGGCGTGCCGTGGGCGCTGGCTCTCGCCGCCTACCACACCGCCGCCTTCGGCCACCCGCTGCGCACGGGCTACGACTTCGTCTACCGCGAGGAGTTCGCCGAGGGCATGCGCGTGCGCTACGGCATCGGCTGGCCCCAGGCGGATGCGCTGTGGGCCCTGCTGTGGGGGAGCTACCGCGGGCTGCTCTACCTCTCTCCGGTGTTGCTGCTGGCGGGATGGGGCCTGGTCGCGGCGCTCCGCGATCCGGGCGGGCTGCCCCGGGCCTCGATCGTCGTGGCGATCCTCGTGGTCGCCTACTACCTGCTGCTCAACGCGGGCTACTACATGTGGGACGGCGGGGCGGCCTTCGGCCCGCGCCACCTGGTGCCCATGCTCGGCCTGCTCGTGCTGGGAGCGCTGCCCGGCCATCGAGCGGCCCCCACCCTGTTCATGGTGCTCGCCGCCGTGGGGGCGCTCCACATGCTGCTCGGTGCCGCGGCCACCCCCGAGGCCTCGCAGTTCGGCAACCCCGTGTGGGAGTACGCGTGGCCGCGCGCCCGCGGGGCCGAGGCCGCGGTCCCGGGTCGCGCCACCAACCTCGGCCTGCTGCTGGGGCTGCCCGGCCTGCTCAGCCTGCTCCCCCTGGCCGCCCCGTGGCTGTGGGCCTCGACCGCGATCAGAAGCGACCGCTGAGCACCACGCCCGCTCGCCGGCCGTCCACCCAGGGGCCGACCCGCATGCGCGCCTGGGTGGCGGCGGCGTCTCGCTTGTTCTTGCGAGCCACCAGGCCCCAGCGCACGCCGCCCGCGGCCGCGATGACCACGCCCACGCCGGCCGTGATCCCGCCCGCCAGCAGCAGCTTGGGCTGCAGCACCTGGCGC
Organism: Myxococcales bacterium; assembly: GCA_020633315.1. Taxonomy (GTDB): domain Bacteria; phylum Myxococcota_A; class Polyangia; order Nannocystales; family Nannocystaceae; genus Paraliomyxa. The sequence goes on along the minus strand of JACKDV010000008.1, from coordinate 133,570 downwards.
GCGGCGAAGTCCTCGTAGATGGGTGCCTTGGCGGGATCGAGGATCGCCGCCGCGATGAGCAGGCTCCCGCCCGCCAGGATGCCGGCTCCACCCACGCCCACCAGCACGTCGCCGACGGGGTCCCTGTACCAGGGCCGAGGGGGCGGGGGCGGGGGCACATCGGCCTCCTCGGCCGCCTCCTCCTCGGCCGCAGCCTCGGCCGCCGCGGCCGCATCCTCCTCGGCCTTGCGGGCGATCTCGGCGAGCTCCTCCGCGCACTTGGCCTTGGCCGTCAGCGCGTTCTGCTTCATGTCCTCGTCCTTCGTCGTGGCGATGAAGGCGTTGAACAGCTCGACCGCCTCGATGCAGTTGTGCCGCTGGCGCTCGGCCTGGGCCCAGATGAACAGCAGCGACTCGTGCTCCTCGATCTTGTAGCCGGCCTCGGCCTCCGCCACCGAGCCGTCGTAGTCCTGCTCGGTGTAGAGCTCGACCGCGCGCTCGAAGTGCTTGCGGGCCTTGGCGTCCTTGGGCTTGGGGGGCGCGGCCGCAGCCGGCATCACCAGCGCCATGGCCAGCAGGGCCCCGAGCACGACCGTCCCGGCCCGGCGTGGAGCCCTGAGCCTCAGATGGGGAACGGGGAATCGGGATCCCATGACTTCGACTTGGACGAGCCCTTCGTGGTCCGCTTGGTGGACCGCTTCTTGCGCTTGGCGTCGTCCGTCGACCCGGTATTATCATCTTTTCCCGGGGACTCCGAGGGATCCTCCTCGTCGTCCGCGGGGGCCTCTGCCGCATCGTCCGCGGCGGGCTCCATGCCCGACTCCCCCGCGGCCGGCTCGCCCTCCACCAGCTCTCCCTCCAGGACCTGGGCCTCGGGGCGCTTGGGCGGCAGCAGCTCGAGATCCACCGGGACCTCGGGGGGCTCGTCGGCCTTGGGCTCGGGCGCGGACGGGGTCTCCACGATCACCGCAGGCGTGCGATCGACCTCTTCCTTCTTCTTGTTGCCCGGGTCGGCGAGCCAGAAGAAGTACACGGCCGCCGCGATCCCCAGCACCGCGAGCGCGCCCGCGAGCACGGCCAGGACCACCACCGCGGGCTTGGTCTTGGGGACCTCCTCGTCGAGCAGGATGTCGGTGGCCGAGCCCACGCCGTAGCCGGTGTCGATGGGCCCCGGCGTGCCCTGCATCTGGTTGGCATGCACCTCGCTGGGCGTCAGCTCCACCGAGGGATCCGAGGGCGTCTCGGGCAGCCCGGGCGCCCCGCCCATCAGCATCTCGGGCGTGAGCGCGGGCCGGGGCATCGTCGGCTGATCGTCCATGCGATCGACCGTGAGCAGCTGGGTGTTCGCCCGGATCTCCTCGGCGAACAGCTCCCGCATGAACTTGGACATGCGGGCCGAGGACACGGGCAGCCGCGCCTCGCGGGCGAAGTCCTCGAGATCGATCTGCAGGTCGAGGGCCGAGGCGTAGCGATGCTCGCGGTCCGCCTGCAGGGCCCGCATCACGATCGCCTCGAGCTCGGGCGGGTAGTCTCCCCGCACGGTGGTGGGCGGAGGCACGTCGCCCGCGGCCACCTTGTTGATCACCGCGAACTCGTTCTCTCCCGTGAACAGCCGCGAGCCCGTGGTCAGCTCCCACAGCAGCGTGCCGATCGAGAAGATGTCGCTGCGCCGGTCGACCCCCTCACCCCGACACTGCTCCGGGGACATGTAGGGGATCTTTCCCTTCAGGGTGCCGGCGATGGTGTTGGTTTGGGCCGTCGCGGCCTTGGCAATCCCGAAGTCGACGATCTTCACGTCGCCCTCGTAGGTCACCAGCACGTTCGACGGGGACACGTCGCGGTGCACGATGCCGAGCGGCTTTCCGTCCAGCCCGATCTTCTCGTGGGCGTGGTGTAGCCCCGCCGCCACGCCCATCACGATGTGGAGGATGTGCTCCAGCGGCAGCGCCTTCTGGGCCTTTCGAGCCGCCCGAACCAGCTTGCGCAGGTCCTGGCCGGCCACGTACTCCATCGTGAAGAAGTAAGTGTTCCCCTGCTCGCCGATGTCGTAGACCTGCACGATGTTGGGGTGGTGCAGGGTCGCGGCGAGGCGAGCCTCGGCGAGGAACATGCGGATGAAGTCGTCGCTCTCGGCGTGCTGCGGCAGGATCCGCTTGAGCACCACGAGCTTCTCGAAGCCGTGGATCGCAGTCGCGCGAGCGAGGTACAGCTCGGCCATGCCACCCGTGGCAAGTCTCCGGATGAGCCGGTACTTGCCGAGCGTGGCGCCGGTCCCCCCCAGGACCGGATCGAGCTGTGCTCCCCCCAGCACGAGTGACGACTCTAACGTCGTCATTCAGCAATGATCAAGCGCAAGGGGCGCGACAGATCGCCATAAACGTCGTTCGTGGCCTATGGCCCCCAAGCGAGCACGGCATGGGTCCGGCCCGCGGTCCGGGTCCGCGATTGCTCGAATGGTTGCTATCCTTCGGCCCACCATGTCGCACCCCGCTGCTCGACCCTGGCTGCCAGCCCTGCTGCTGGCGATCGCAACCCTGGCGATCCCCACGCTGGCTTCGGCGGCCACCGACCTCGACCACGGCGACCCCAATCCCGCGGCCGAGTCGGAGGAGTCCTCGGGCGGGTGGGGTCCGACGATCGGCGCCTGCCTCGGCATCCTGTTCGGGGGAGCCCTGGCGGTGTGGCAGATCCGCGGGATGCAGAACCGTCGCTAGTTCGCGCTCAGCGCGCAACATCGACCAACAACGCTGCTCTCGGGCCGCATGACGCGCTGAACGACGGCCGGGCCCCGTGAGCGCACGCGAGCACGGACACTTGACCACACGCACGTCGAGGGGACAAAGTGATCCCATGGTTCGGCAGGGGGTCTTGGCTTTCCTCGTTTGCGGGCTGATGGCGTGCACCACGGATGTGGACGACCCCGCCAACTTCACCGCTGGCAACACTCAGGGCAACAGCGGCAGCTCGTCGTCGGGCGGTGCGAACACCGACGGCAACACGAGCGGCATGACCAGTGCTGCCAACGGCACCACCACCAGCGGGGCCGAGGACGACACGGGCAACGCATCGACGGGCGGAAACACCAGCCCGCCGGGCAACTGTGGCAACGGGGTCATCGACGCCGGTGAGCAGTGCGACGGCACCGACCTGCAGGGCTTCGATTGCATGAGCCTGGGCCTCAGCGGCGGCACCCTGGCCTGCGACGACGTGACCTGCACCTTCGACACGTCGCTGTGCTCCTCGAACCCGGGCACCTCCGGCTAGCCCCGCCCCTCGCGGCGACGAGCGTCCCCGGGCACGGGCGAGGTGGGAGCGAGACCGCGCATCGCCCTTTGGTTGCTGTGTGCGGCCGTCTACCTGTGCTTCGCCCCGGGCCGGATCCTCTATCCCGACGACGAGATCGTCTTCCAAACCACGCGCTCGCTGTGGGAGCGGGGCACTCTCGCGATCGAGGGGATCCCCAAGCGCACCGGTGAGAACAAGGGCCGGCCGGACGGAACGTTTGGGTGGGCGCCTGGCGTCGACGGCCGCCGCTACGGCTTCTTCGGCCATGCGCTGTCGGTGGTGGCCCTGCCCATGTACGGCCTGGGCCGCGCCGCGCAGCGGCGAGCTCCCCCCGCGTGGCGCCACGTGCTGCGCTCCGATCACTACTACATGCACCGCCGCTCGCCCGCCGAGGACTGGCCGCGGCTCACCACCAGCCTCACCAACTGCTTCATCGGCGCGCTGGTGGTGCTCGTGCTGGTGGAGTGGCTGCGGGCGCTCGGCTACCGCGATCGCATCGCGGTGCTGGTGGGGCTGGTCTACGCCTTCGGCACCAGCGCATGGCCGTACAGCGGCACCTTCCTGTCCGAGCCGCTGTCGAGCGCGATGCTGCTCGCGTCGGCCTGGGGCATCGCCCGCTTCCATCGACGCCGGGCCGAGCATCCGGGCGATCCCATCGCACGCCGCTGGCTGTGGATGGCGGGCCTGGTCGCCGGGCTGTCGCTGCACGCCCACGTGCTCAACCTGCTCGCGATCCCCCCGCTGCTCGCCTACGCCCTGGTGCCGATCCACCGCGATCGAGCGTGGGCCCGCGAGCGCGCGGCGTGGATCGGCGCGCTGCTGCTGGGCGCGATCGGTCCCGCGCTGCTCGGCCTCACCCAGTACCTGCGCTTCGGCAGCCCGTGGGAGACCGGCCGCTACGATCACTACGGCTACTTCGTCGATCCGCTCCCGGGCGCGCTCGGCCAGCTGGTGGGCCCCGGCCGCAGCATCCTGCTCTACTCGCCGGCCCTGTTCGTGGCGCTGCTCGGCTGGCGCCGCGTGCTGGATCGCCGGCGCGACGCCGCGCTGATGGTGCTGGGCGTGTTCCTGCTGCGCTGGGGCTTCACCTCGGCGCGCAGCGACTGGTGGGGAGGCTGGGGGATCGGGCCTCGCTACCTGCTGCCGGTGGTGCCGCTGCTGCTGCTGCCGCTGGCCGAGGTGCTCGAGGATCTCCGCGGCGCGTCACGAGGCCGGCGCCTCGCCGTCGCGCTGCCCCTGCTGGCCAGCGTGATGGTCGAGACCCACCTCGCGCTGCACAGCATCTTCGAATGGATGATCCGTCTGATGGGGCGCACTCCGCCGTCGCTCGACTACCTGGAGCGCTCGCACTGGGACCCCAGCGCCAGCCCGCTGTTGGGGTTCTTCGAGCTGCCCCCCGACGTGCTGTCGTGGCAGGCCTGGCGCCTGGCCCAGCACGGCCACCCGGGGCCCTGGCGGATCACCCTGGCCGTCGTCGCCGTGGGCACGGTCGCGGCGGTGGTGCTGCTGCGCTGGATCGTGCGTCGGATCCCGCCGCGCGCCGTCGCTCGTGAGTGATCGAGGCCCGCTCGCCGGGCCCACGTCCGCGGCGGAGACGAGCGCGACCACGTCGACGCGAGCCCGGCCGAGCCGAGCCCACGAGCCCCCCGCGTGGGACCACGAATTCGCGACCGCGGCTGGGGAGCGCCGCGGGATCAGCCGCTGCTGCTGCCGCTGCCGCCTCCGGTGGTCCCGGTGTCGCCGGTGCTCCCGGCGTCGCCGGTGCCGGAGCTCGAGTCGCCGAAGGTGCCCGCGGTGCCGTCCTGGCCGTCGGAGGAGCCCGAGCTGGTGCCCGTGTCGTCGCTGCACGACACCAGGCTCACCTCGTCGAGGTAGAAGCTGGTCAGGCCCGGGCCCACCTGCGTGCCGTTGAACACCAGATCGTAGGTGCCGCCGTCGGCCCAGGGGCTCACGTCGACCTCCACGTAGGTGTAGTCCGAGTAGTCGGACATCTCGAGATCGGTGGCCATGAACACGGTGTCGCCGTCGAGGGTGACGGTGAAGGCATCGTCGCCGGTCCCGGCCCCGCTGCGGATCTGGAAGCGGAAGCTCAGGTAGGCCGCGTCGGGGTCGATGGTGACGGTCTGGCTGACCGATGCCGACTCGGAGCCGCCGTTCATGATGTCCTCCTCGGAGGCGCCGCCCATCCACACCCACCAGCTCCCGGCGTAGGGAGCCGCACCGGGCTCGTCGGTGCACGCGGCGTCGCAGATGGGGGTGCCGAACAGGGCGGAGGACTCGGTCCACGAGGGGTTGGGCGTGCCGCCCTCGAAGCCGGGATCCAGCACGAGGTTCGAGGAGCAGTTGCCGGGCGGGCCGTCGGTCTCGCCCGTGTCGGCGGGCCCCCCCGTGGTCTCGGGCAAGCCGGTCTCGGCCGGGTTGCCGTCGGAGGCATCACCGTTGTCGTCGTCGCCAGAGCTGGTGATGATGCAAGCGGTCGACAGCAGGCCCAGCGCGACGGCGCCGGCCAAGGAACGAAGGGCAGGGTCGAATTTCGTCATGGCAAGCACGCTCCCCCACAGACGGGTGAGCTGGGTTCAGGATGCAGGGGCGTCGTGGATTCGCAAGCAGAACCGTGGCGTGCCGCACCTCGGGTGCGGGGATGCCCGGGGCCTCCGTGCGTTGCTCGGGGCGATCCCCGGGGGCGATGACCCGCGCTGTCATTACCGCCGCGCGCGACCGCGCCGGGCTCGGGCGCGAGCGTCTAGTCGTCGTCCTTGCGCCGGCGCTGCAGCTCGGGCCGGCTCTCCAGCGCCTTCTCGAGCTCGGCGACCTCCTCGGCCTTCACGTAGCTGAGGCTGGTCGCTCCCTCCAGGTAGAGCTTGACGATGTGCTGCTCGCCCTCGACCACCACCTCGAACGACTCGCAGCGCTCGATGCTGGTCATCAGGCGGGCCAGGCGCTTGTTGCTGAACTTGGGTACCTCCACCTCTTGCTTGAAGCGGAAGACCTTCTTCACCTTGAAGCCCTGCGTGCCCTCGGCCCGGGTGAACGAGTCGACCACGTCGCCCAGCCGCGAGCGCATGGCGTTGTCCTGCTGGCGCAGCTCGTTGTGCTCGAGATCGGAGATGTCGGCGTCGTGGTGCCCCATGACGTCCTGCTCCTCGACCTCGCTGCCGTCGACCGCGAACTTGCGGCACTTGACCTGCACGCGCCGCCGGTGGAACAGCGAGGCGACGGTCACCAGCACGAGCATGGGGACCTTGGTGTCCTCGGAGACCAGCCGCGCCAGATCCCGCACCACCTTCTCCTCGTCGGTGCGGATGGCCAGCACCCCGTCGCCGTTCTCCAGCAGCTCGACCGCCGCGAGGGTCTCGGGCACCTTGTCCTTGTCCTTGTCGTCCCCCTTCTCGACGGGAACGACTTCCGGCTCGGTCTTGCCGGAGTAGGTCTGCGTATAGCTCAGGTGCTCGAAGGCCTTGGTCATGGCCTTCTCGAGCTTCGGCATGCGCAGCTCGCCTCGGGTCTCGATGATTCCCAGTCCCCAGTGCTGAGCCATGGGCCCTCGTTCGGGCGCCGAGTATGGCACAGCGGGCCCAGACCGAAAAATCGCCGAAAACTGGCCCCTGCACGGCCGCCTACGGCAGGGTGAGCCCATGCCCGCCCTCCGAACCATCGACGAGCTACTCGGCAACGCCTGGGCCTGGGACGACGACGACGACGACGATCCCGAGGGTCGCTCCGACGACGACGATTCCTGCGCGCGCGGCTGAGCTCGCGCCGCGCGGCCGCGAGCGGCGCGCGATGCGAGGCCGCTCTGCCACGCGGCCGAGATTTCCCGCCCGCGGCCCCAGCCCTCGCTCCCGAGGCCGATCCAGGCCATCATCCATGCTTGCGCGGCGGCGAGCCCAGCTCGTCGCCGCTCCTGCGTCCGCACGAGGAAGGCTCGGCGATGGCCAAGGCTCGGCTCCCCGTCTTCATCACCCCCGAGGGCTACCAAAAGCTCAAGTCCGAGGTGGACTACCTGTGGAAGGAAGAGCGACCGCGCGTCACCCGTGAGGTGGAGGCCGCGGCGGCGCTCGGCGATCGCTCCGAGAACGCCGAGTACCAGTACGGCAAGCGGCGCCTGCGGGAGATCGACCGTCGGCTCCGCTTCCTGAGCGATCGCCTCGATGCGGTGCAAGTGATGCACCCGCCCGCGCAGGCCGCCGCGGGCACGGACAAGGCCGGGTTTGGCGCATGGGTGACCGTCGAGGACGAGGACGGAGAGCGCCACTGCTATCGCCTGGTGGGCCCCGACGAGCCCGATCCCGATCGCGGGCACGTGAGCGTCGAGTCGCCCATGGGGCGCGCGCTGCTCGGAAAGCACGTAGACGACGAGGTCGAGGTCCGGCGTCCCCGCGGCGACGCCTACTTCACCATCCTGCGGGTCAGCTACGGCGAGCGCCCGTCGCTCGACGACTAGCCGCGGGCCGCTCGTAATTGCGCCACGTGCGCTACGGCCCGCTCTCAGCCTGCGATCTCTCGCAGGCGCACCAGCGGACCGTCGCCGGCCTCGGGATCGCGCAGATCGATCTCGCCGCACAGCCGCCAGGGCGACGGCCCCTGCGAGCCGACCAGGGTGTGCTCCACCGACCAGCGCCGCGCCTCGGTCGACACGATGCGGGTGAGCGAGGGAGAGCGCGACGGCGCGCCGTAGTCGAGCTCCCCCTCCTCCTCGAGCACGCCGGCGACGGCCTGCTCGAGCCGCTCGATCGTCCAGGGATCGTCGACATCGGGGGCGAGGCCGCCGAGCGCCTCCTCGAGATCGCCGCGCGCGAGGGCTCGCACCACCGCGTGCAGCTCGGCCCGCACCCGGGCCGCGAACGCCCGGGGATCCGCGCTGGGATCGAAGGCGGTCGGCTCGGGCTCCGGCTCGCCCGCCACCACCGCGAGGATCCGCGCCTCGGTCTCGCCCGCCATCAGGCGCTCCCACTCGCGGATCAGGCTCGAGTCCACCCGCGCCAGCGTGGCCCGCAGCTGGGCGATGAGATCGTCCATCGCTTCGGTGCGGTAGTCGGCGGGCACGTTCTGCAGCAGCGTCTTGTAGGCCTGGCTGAGGTAGCGCAGCAGCACCCCCTCGCTGCGGCCGAGCCCGTACTCCTTGACGTACTCGTTGAAGCTCGCGTGGCGCTCCACGATGTCGCGGGCGATCGACTTGGGGCTGACGTTCTCGCCCCGCACCCACGGGTGGGTGACTCGGAAGTCGTCGAAGCTGTGGTAGACGAAGTCGGCCAGGGGCTTGGGGTACTCGACGCGCTCGAGCTCCTCCATGCGCTTTTCGTACTCCACGCCGTCGGCCTTGAGCTGCTGCACCAGCTCCCCCTTGGCGTAGTCGAGCTGACGCAGCAGCACCGCCCGCGGGTTCTCGAGGATGGACTCCACCAGGCTGAGCACGTCGAACGCGAACTCGGGAGCGTCGCCGGGGAGCTGGCCGAGGGCGTCGAGCAGGTACAGCGAGAGGGTGTGGTGCAGCGAGAAGTCGCGCTGCAGCTCCGGGTTGACCCGCACGCAGCGACGCGGCCAGCCCCGGGGGTGCGCGAGCTCGATGATCCCGGCCTCGCGCAGGTGCCGGAACAGCAGCGCCGCCTGCCGGCGGTGGCGCTTGCGGGCGCCCTCGCGCTCGTAGGAGCGCCCGATGATCTCGATGATCCGCCGGTAGCCGCCGTGGGGCTGATCCACGTTGAAGTCGCGATCGAGCACCGTCAGCAGCATCCCGTGGGTGACCTCGAAGCGCGAGTCGAGGGGCTCGGGATCCGACTCGAGCAGCTTGTGCAGCGTGGTCTCGTCCCAGGGCACGTAGCCGCGCTCGGGGGGCTTGCGTCGCACGAACTTCTTCTTGTTGCCCTTGCCCGCCGCCGCCTTGGCCTCGAGGCGCTTGTTCTCGATCACGTGCTCGGGCGCCTGCGCGATCACCCAGCCGCGCTCGTCGAAGCCCTTGCGACCGGCCCGCCCCGCGATCTGCTTGAAGTCCCGCACCGCGAGGATGCGGACCTTCTCGCCGTCGAACTTGCACAGCTTGGCGAAGAGCACCGAGCGGATGGGCACGTTGACCCCCACCCCGAGGGTGTCGGTGCCCGAGATGATCTTGAGCAGCCCCCGCTGCGACAGGCGCTCCACGAGGTTGCGGTACTTGGGCAGCAGGCCCGCGTGGTGCAGGCCGATCCCGTGGAGCAGGTAGCGCTTGATGTCCTTGCCGTAGTGGGTGTCGAAGCGGAAGTCCCCGATCGCCTCGGCGATGGCCCGCTTCTCCTCCTTGGTGCACAGGTTGATGCTGGTGAGATTCTGCGCCTGCTCGGCGGCCTCGCGCTGGGTGAAGTTGACCACGTAGACCGGCGCCTTCCCGGTCATGGCCAGATCGTGGATGGTCTCGTGCAGCGGGGTCTCGCGGTACTCGAAGTCGAGCGGGACCGGCCGCTGCCGCGAGCGCACCAGCGCGAGCTCGCGGCCCGTGAAGTCGGTGATCTGGCGCTCGAAGTCGGAGACGTCGCCCAGGGTGGCCGACATCAGCAGGAAGGTCGCGTCCCGCAGGATCAGCAGCGGGAGCTGCCAGGCCATGCCCCGATCGGCGTCGCTGAAGTAGTGGAACTCGTCCATCACCACCGCGTCGGCCGGGGTCTGCACGTCCTCGCGCAGCGCGAGGTTGGCGAGGATCTCCGCCGTGCAGCACAGCACCGGCGCTCGCGGGTTGATCGAGGCGTCACCGGTGGTCATGCCCACGTTGTGGGCCCCGAGCTGGCGGCACAGGTCGAAGAACTTCTCGTTGACCAGCGCCTTGATCGGGCTGGTGTAGATGCTGCGCTGGCCGAGGCACAGCGCCCGGAAGTGCATGGCGAGGGCGACCAGCGACTTGCCCGAGCCGGTGGGGGTGGCGAGCACCACGTGCCGACCGCCCATCAGCTCGAGCACCGCTTCCTCCTGCGCGGGGTAGAGCTCGAGCCCCTGGGCGTCGACCCAGGCCAGGAATCGCTCGAGGATCTCGTCCCCCTCCAGCCGACCGTCACCGGGCAGGAACGAGCCCAGCGTGGCCGGCCCTGCGTGCTCCCCTCGCTGCTCCCCCGCGGGCTCGTCCTGGCGCGTCGACACCTTCGCCCAGGGGTATCGCCCCCGGCCCGACTCGCGCAAGCGCACCCGGAGAAAGGCGCGAACCTTTTGCTCGGAGCAGCAACCACGGGGTGCGTGGAGCCGCCGATTCCATCGCCCCTCGGGGACCGAGATCGCGACGAGGACGAGCTCGATCGAGCGCTCGTCGCCCTCGGCCTTCGCTTCTCGCGGGAAGCCAGCGACGCCTGGCGCCGCAACGTCGAGCGTCTGTTCGCCCCGGAGGCCCCGCCGCGCTCCGACGAGCGCCCCATGTGACGAGGGCCCGCCCCTGGGAGGAGAGGCGGGCCCTGATGGGGGATCCGGCGGCCCGGGGGAGGGGCCTCGCCGGCTCGTTTGGGGGATGGGCTCGCTCTGGGGGAAGAGAGCGAGCCTTCGTTGGGGTCGGGCCTCGGGGAGGAGAGCCTTCCAGGGGTTGGAGTTGGTGCGGGGTCGGGCGGCTCACGCGCCCTTGGGGCGCCTGGGGGGACTGAGGGGGTCGTCGAGGGCGACGGAGCCAACCCGCCCCTCGTTACTCGAGGTCGTACTGCTTGAGCTTGCGGTAGAGGGTGGTCTTGCCGATGTGGAGCAGTCGGGCCGCCTTGCGCTTGTTGCCGCGGGCGTAGTTGAGGGCCCGGCGAATCGCCTGCTTCTCGGCCTCCTCGAGGCACAGCTGCCGCTCGGGAGACTCCGCGCGGGTCTGGTGCACGTCGCGAACCCGGAGCTTGGCCGGGAGATCGCGGAGCTCGATCTGCTCGGAGGCACCGGCCCCGATCGCATGGACCAGGACCTCCTCGAGCTCGTCGACGTTGCCCGGCCAGGGGTAGCTGCGCAGGCAATCCAGCGCGTTGTCGGCGATGCCACCGATCGGGCGCCGCGTGGGCGTGCGACGGAGGATGTCGGTGGCAAGGAACTCGAGGTCCTCGATGCGCTCGGCGAGGCTCGGCACGTCGATGCGGACGCCGCTGGCCCAACGCACGATCTGGGGATGCAGGCGGCTGCGGCCCTCGTCGCTCTCGGGGCGGAGCTGGGTGCCGATCACCAGGCGACCGAGTCCGGTGAGCGCGGGCAGCCGGGCCTGCTCCTCGAGCGGGAGATCCTCGAGGTCGGCGAGGTAGGTGAAGGCACCGAGGCTCACCAGGCGGGACTTCTGCTCGGAGGCGCGGATGACCTCGAGCGCCGGCGCCTCGCCACCGCCGAAGTGATGGAGGATGCGAGCGATGGTCTCGCGACCGGTGCCGGTGGGCCCGACCAGCAGCACGGGCAGGTTGCTGCGAACCGCCCGGTGCACGAGGGCCTGCACGCGGCGGGCCGCGGCCGAGTGCCCCAGATAGCAGGGCGGAGCGGTACGAACGCGGGCCTCGGCGATCGAGTCGGAGAACGACGGTGAAAAATGATCGGCGACTTGCATCGGGGTGGCCCTCCTCGGCACGTCTCCCCCTGCAGAGGTCGTGCACATCACGTTCGTTTCCATAGGAGTTACGCAATTCCAGTAACTTGAAGCGATCCTTAGGAATGAGGGGTCCCTTTCATGACGTGATTGGTCCCTGGAGCGTCATGACGATGGCGGTATGGGCCACCGAACGACACGAAAGGCCCAATCTCGGACACCCATTTCGTCAATCCCTTGACGATTCACTTGCGGTTCCTCTCACGGACCTTTGACGCTTACAAAAAGAACAAACGATCTCCTCGGCGAGATCTCCAAAGGCTCACAGTCGAATCGACCGGATCGCCACCTTGCGGGGCCGGCGTTGGGGGGGCAAAAGAGCCGGCATGACGAAGCTGGACGAGGGCGAGACGGGTGCCCTCCGGGATCGGGTGGCCGCGGCGTGGGAACGGCGGGAGCTGCTCGACGACGAGGACCATCGGGCCGCGGTTCGCCGCACCATCGCGCTGCTGGACGAGGGGCACCTGCGGGTGGCCACGCCGCCCGCCGAGGAGGGCGGCGACTGGACCGTCAACGCGTGGATCAAGCAGGCCATCGTCCTCTACTTCGTGACGCAGAAGCTGCGGAGCGAGCGGGTCGGGCCCTTCGAGTACTACGACAAGATCCCGCTGGGCCGGGACTGGGAGCAGGCCGGGGTGCGCGTGGTGCCGCCGGCCACCGTGCGCTACGGCGCCTTCGTGGAGCCCGGCTGCGTGCTCATGCCCAGCTACGTCAACATCGGTGCCCACATCGGCCGCGGCACGATGGTGGACACCTGGGCCACCGTGGGTAGCTGCGCCCAGATCGGTCGGGACGTGCACCTCTCGGGCGGGGTGGGCATCGGCGGCGTGCTCGAGCCGCCCGGCGCGACCCCGGTGATCATCGAGGACGGCTGCTTCGTGGGCTCGCGTGCGATCGTGGTCGAGGGCGTGCGCCTCGAGCGTGAGGTCGTGCTCGGCGCGAACGTCGTCATCACCGCATCGACGCCGATCATCGACGTGACCGGATCGGAGCCGGTGACGTTCAAGGGACGGGTGCCGGCGCGCAGCGTGGTCATCCCGGGCACCCGACCCAAGCGCTTCCCTGCCGGCGAGTACCAGGTGGCCTGCGCGCTGATCATCGGGCGCCGCAAGGAGAGCACCGACCAGCGCACCAGCCTCAACGACGCGCTCCGCACCTTCGACGTGCAAGTCTAGCCGGCAGCGGCGCAAGGGGGCCCCAACGAGGGCACGGGCTCCCCGGGACGCCCTCTGCTACGATGAAGGCTCCAGCGACCATGAAAGACGCAGCGAAGCGGACGATCCCGGCCGGAGGCTCGCGATGGTGAGCCGTCCCCGTGGTCGTCGGCTCCTGGAGCGGGCTCGGCGCAATCGCTGGACCAGCCGGGAGCGCAGCCCCGAGCCCACCACCTTCGGGCTCGAGGAGGACGGCCCCCCGCCCGAGTCCGCCCCCGCGGGCGTGGGCTGGGACCACACGGCGCGCGCCACCCCGCCCAGCGCCTCCGCCCCCCTGGGCACCGACGAGCTGCGCTCGCAGCTGCTGAGCCTGCTCGCCGACCCTCGCACCTCCGCCGTCACGGCCTCGGCCGCGGCCAGCACCCTGCACCTGCCCCAGACCGACGTCGAGAACACCCTCGATGCGATGGTGCAGGCGGGCGAGCTGCTGCGCACCGGCGGCATCCCGCGGCGCTACCAGCTCCCAGCCGAGGACAAGGGTCGGCTCGAGGCGCTCTTCGTCGACAGCGCCCGCGAGCTCGGTGAGCACGGCGTGCTGATGCAGGCCTCGCCCGACGACGCCCTCGCCACCATCGACGACGAGGCCGAGGAGCCGCGGCTGCCCGTCACGGCTGGCCTGCTCAGCATGTTCCTGCCGGGCACGGGGCAGCTCCTCAACGGCGACGTGGGGCGGGCCTCGCTGGTGTTCGCGGTGTGGAGCTTGGCCTGGATCACCCAGCTCTCGCCGGTGTGGACCTTCGTGTGCCTCTACGCGGGCGCCGAGGCGTTCTTCACCGCCAAGATCCGCAGCATGGAGCGCAAGCTCGCCAAGGAAGCCGCGCTCGGCCCCGGCAATCCGCCGCCCACCGCCGGGCAGCTCCCGCCCAAGCCCTCGTCCACCTGAGCCCGGCCGCCTCGCGAGCGCACGGCTACTCGTCGCTGTCGTCCGCGCCCTTGCTCGGCACGGTCAGTGGAAGGTAGGGCACGCGCTGCTCCGGCTCGCCCTCGGCGTACAGCCAGCGATAGGCCCACCAGCGACCGAGCACCGACTGGGTGTACTTGCGAGTCTCGTCGTAGGGGATCGACTCGATGAAGAGATCGAGGTCCCAGCTCCCGCGCTCGCGCAGCCAACGATCGACCGAGCCGGCCCCGGCGTTGTAGCTGGGGATCGCCAGCGCCACCGCGGCCTCCCCTCCCCCGAAGCGTGCGGTGAGGCGGCCCAGGTAGCGCATGCCGAGGTCGAGGTTGAGCGCCGGGTCGAACAGCGCGCGGTCGCCATCGAGGCGGATCCCGGCCGCCTTGGCCAGGCCCTTGGCGGTGGCCGGCATGAGCTGCACCAGGCCCCGCGCCCCGGCGAACGAGGTCACCCCCGGATCGAAGCGGCTCTCGGTCTGCATGATCGCGTAGGTGAGCAGCGCCGGCACCTCGTGCTCGGGCTCGCCGGGATCGATGATCTCGGCGAAGGGCCGCGGGTGCGCCCCCTCCCAGCGCTCGCGGTTGTCGGCGCCCGGGGCCTGCGCCCGCCAGCGTGCGCCCAGGTTGGCCAGCTCGCGCTGCGCCGCGGGGTACAGCCCCGCCTGGTTGAGCACCGCGATCGCGGGCCAGCCGTCGATCTTCGCGTGGCGCAGCTCGTCGCGCGCCTCGTCGCCGAGCCCGAGTCGTGCGAGGATCCGAGCCCGCTGCAGCGCCTGGGCGGCGGAGGCCTCGTCGCGGCTCTTCACCGACGCCCCACCCCGCAGGCGATCGAGCGCCTGGGCCCACGGCTGCGGCCCGCGCTCGCGCAGCCGCGATAGCGCCTGCAGGGCCGGGTAGTCGAGGGGAGCCGTCGCCACCGCCTCGAGCCAGGCCTCGTCGGCCTCGTCGCTGCGACCGAGGCGATCGAGGGCGCGCCCGCGGAAGTAGAGCAGCTTGGCCCGCTCGGCCGGGTGGACGATGGAACCCTTCAGCGCGTCGTCGACCAGCGCCAGCACCTCGGCGTAGGCCCCGGCCACGAAGCGCATCACCAGCAGCCGACGCAGCGCCTCGTGCCGCATGTCGCCGGGGTGCTCCTCGATCGCGCGGTGGTAGGCCCGAGCCGCGCGCTCGGGATCTCCGTGGGACTCCCACGACTCACCCGCGAGCACCAGGGCATCGTCGGCGTAGCTGTGATCGCCGTGCTCGGCCGCGATCGACTCGAACACCGCGCCGGCCTTGGCGTACTTGCCCTCGGCGTACCAGCCCCGCGCCCCCTGGTAGCGCGACTTGACCTGCGTGGTCTCGAACGCCTTGCCGGCCTTGGCACACTCGCGCTCGGCCCGTTCGAAGGAGGGGCGCGCGTCGGCCCGCCGACGCTGCTTGAAGATCGCCGATCCCTTCACGTAGAGCAGCCGACAGCGCTGGGCCGCGTCGAGCTTGCCCTTGCCCACCAGGCGATCGACCTCCTTGATCGCGACTGCGTAGCGCCCCCGATCGAGCATGGCCTCGACCCGCAGCACCCCCAGCTCACGCTCGTGCACCCGCGTCGCCGACTCGCTGCGCAGGGCCCCCACCGCCTTCTCGAGCCCGGGGATCGCCGCCTCGGCCTCGTCCGCGTAGTCGGACAGCGGCACGGACTCGCGCAGGCGATCGTAGAGGGTGAGCGCCTCGCGGCGAGAGCCCTCGTCCTCGCGCGCGGCGAGCATGCGGGCCAGCTTCGCCTGCACCTCGAAGCGGCGATCACCCTGCGGGTGATCGCTGAGGTAGGCATCGTAGGCGGCCCGGGCCCCGTCGAGATCGTCGGTGCGCTGGCGGGCGTCGCCCTCGATCACCTGCAGGTCGCCGGCCACGGCCGAGCGCGAGCGCAGCCCGGCCTCGAGCTCGTCGACCAGGGTCCGCGCCACCTCGGGCTGCCCCGCGTCGAGCCGGGCCTGCGCCTCCCAGCGCCGCAGCCAGTCCTCGATCGGCCGCAGGCCGGGAGCCTCGCGGGCCTTCGCGAAGCGCTCGGCCGCCGCGGCGTGCTCGTCCTGCTCGAGGTGCTCGAGCGCCCGCAGTAGCTCGGCGGCCCCGCGCTCGTCGGCGCTCGTGGGCTCGGCGGCGAGCAGCGCATCGAGCCGCTCCCGCGCCGTCTCGTGGTCCCGGCGCTCGCGGGCGATGATCGCCTCGCGCCCCGGCCCCTCGACGAACCACAGCTCCCGCCCGTCGCTCGGCCCGCCCTTCGGCGGCGCCTTGGTCCCGTCCGCCCCCGGCTCCCCGGGCTCGGGAGCATCGATCGCGGTGTGCAGCGCGGGCGCGCCGTCACTGCGGCAGCCGAGCGCGAGCCACAGGCCGACGAGCCCCGCCGCCGCGGTCCCGCCGATCCTTCGCGTCCGCGTCCGTCCTCCCCTGGTCACCGCTGCCCCGCTCGCGCTCACACCAGGCGCGTCGGCTCGTTCTCCGGGTCGTAGATCTCCACCCGGTTCTTGCCGCTGCGCTTGGCCAGGTACAGCGCGGCGTCGGCCGCCTCGACCAGCGCCTCCGCCTTGGGCTCCACCAGCATCCCCAGGTCGGCCACCCCCACCGAGACGGTCACCTCGAGCCTGCGGCCCTCCACCTCGAAGGGCTTGGAGACCACCGTGTCCTTGATCCGGTAGGCCGCGCGGGCGGCTCGGATGGCGTCCACGTCGCGGCATATCAGCGCGAACTCCTCCCCGCCGTAGCGCGCGAAGATGTCCTCGCTGCGGGTCGTGCCCAGCACGCGATGCGCGAGGGCGGACAGCACCTGGTCGCCCACGGGGTGGCCGTTGTCGTCGTTGATCCGCTTGAAGTCGTCGATGTCGAAGATGACCAGCGACAGCGGCTTGCCGTGGCGCAGCGCGAAGGCCACGTCGCTCTCGAGCCGGTTGGAGAAGTAGCCGCGGTTGAAGATCCCGGTGAGGCGGTCCCGCAGCGCCGACTCGTAGAGGTTGCGCTGGAAGTCCTCGTCGATGTCGTCGTGGTAGGTGAACTTGAGCACGCTGGAGGCACCGATCTGGATCTTGTCGCCCTCCTGCAGCTTGTAGCGATCCACCTTGTTGCCGTTGGCGAAGGTCCCGTTGGTCGAGCCCGCGTCGCTGAGCAGGTAGTCGCCATCCTCCCTCTCGACGACGGCGTGGGTGCGCGATATTCCCTCGTCGTTGATCCGCACGTCGGTCTGCAGACCGCGCCCGATGGTCGTGCGATCGCCCTTGAGGGGGAACATCTCCCCCATGCGATCACCCGACAACACGACGACGAACGCCCGCTTCTTGCTGCCGCGGATCCGCTCGATGTCGTTCGGCTCCAGGCGAATCGTCGACTTCGACATCTCCGAGCGGGGATGCTAGCAGGCCGGCGCAGCCGTCGCCACGGGCGGGGAGGGCCCATTTTCCACCCCGGCCGTCCCGCCCCCGTCGCCGTGCCCCCCGCCGAGAGACCAATGTGGCCAGGACCGGCCATCAGGACGTATAGTCGGGATCCGTCGAAGCCCGTGCGTCACCCGATCCGAGCCCGTCGTCGCCTCGCTCCCCCTTCCCGGCTGGGCCGCCTCGGGGCGGCTGCGCTGGTGCTCGTCGTGACCCAAGCCGCCCTGCCCGTGGCCGCGGTGCGGGCGCAATCGGCTGAGCCGGCCGCGCCCGACGACGCGAGCACCGCCCAGGATGCCCAGCTCGATCAGGCGATGCGGGCCTACGAGCGCGGCACCGACAACTACAACCATGCCCAGTACGAGGCGGCGCTGGCGGACTTCAAGGAGGCAGCCAGCCTCTACGCCTCGCCCGACTTCCAGTACAACATCGGGCTCTGCTACGAGAAGCTCGGCAAGCTCGACGAGGCGATCCGGGCCTTCGCCACCTATCTGCGGGCCAAGCCCGACGCCCCCGACCGAGCCAACGTGGAGGATCGCATCCACGATCTCGAGGAGCGCATCGAGCAGCAGAAGCGTGACGCCGAGGCAGCCGAGGCGGCGCGCCTCGAGGCCGAGCGCAGCAAGGCGCCCCCTCCGGTCGAGCCCAAGGACGACGTGCCACAGGAGCCCAAGGACGAGGGCAAGGGCCTGGTCATCGCCGGCGCCGCGCTCATCGGCCTCGGGGGGGCCGTCGCGCTCGGCGGCGGCATCGGCTTCGGAGTGGCGGCCGGTCAGCGCAGCAAGGCGGTCGACGACGTGCAATCGGGCGGCAACCCCGACGGGCTCACCTTCGCCGAGACCCAGACCCTGGAGGACCAGGGCAAGCGCCTCGAGGCGATCCAGATCGGCATGGCGGCGGGAGGTGCCGTGGTGGCGGTCACCGGCAGCGTCCTGTTGGCCCTGGGGCTGCGCAAGCGCCAGGCGGTGCGGGCCAGCGCCTGGCTCGGGCCGTCGACGGCCGGGCTCGCCCTCACCGGGCGCTTCTGATCCTGCCTTCTTCATCATCATCTAGAGGATTGCGATGCACCAGCTCAGTGGAACCATCGCCGGGATCTCGCTCGGCGCCCTGCTCCTCGGCGGCTGCTACACCACCGACCTCGATCCCGGGCTGGGCAGCGTGTTCGCCTGCACGCAGGTGGAGGCCAACTGCCCCAGCGGCCTGAGCTGCGTCAACGGGGTGTGCGAGAGCAGCGAGGGCGTGCCTCGCGTGCTCGTGACCAACCCCGAGGACGAGCAGCGCTTCGTCACCGCCACCCCCGACATCCCCATCGGCCCGCCGCCGGATCCGCTGACCATCGAGATCCGCATCCAGGGCGAGCTCGACTTGGTCGAGTTCGATCCCGACCAGGCCCATGTCTTCGGCGAGGGCCACGTGGTGGTCACCGTCGATGGCGCGCAGCAGGCGATCATCGACACCGGCAGCATCGACAACCCCACCGCGGTCACGATCGACATCGACAACCAGGCGGGGCCGCACCGCATCACGGCCCAGGCAGTGCGCAACGACGGCGTGCCCTACGACAACCCCGAGTCCACCGGCACGCGCCTCATCTGGATCGAGAGCGAGGCGGTCGAGGGGCTGCGCCCCTTCGTGGCCATCAAGTCGCCGTGGCCGGGCACGACCTTCCCGCTCGACGACGCCGAGATCACGGTCGAGCTCACCACCCTCAACTTCGAGATGATCCCCCCCGACCAGGGCTCGATCGAGGGCAAGGGCCACGCGCACATCTACTACGACAAGGCCTTCCCCGATTGCCTCGGCGACATGGACTGCGACGCCGACTACATCGCGGTGGTCGGCGCCCCGCCCTCCTCCACCTTCCAGCTCCCCGACTCGGGCGCGCGCTCGGTCGACCTCGCCGCGGTGCTGCGCGAGGTGGGGCACGATCAGTACCGCTTCCCCTACGCCTGCGACCCGATGATCGACCTCGAGGTCTGCAAGCCGATCTTCGACACGGTGACGCTCGAGCGCGCCGACCAGTGAGCCCGGCCGGCGCCCTCGCGACGGGCCGCCAGGACCTTCAGTCCTCGATCTCGCCGGCCATCGCCCGCTCGGCGCGGTCGGACACCCACCGGGCGATGCCCCGCAGGGGCTCGGCCGCCGCCCCGAGGCCGTCGACCAGCCCGAGACACTCGCGCACGAGCTCCTCGACCCGCACCAGCGCCGCCTTGCGCAGCGCCGGCTGATCGTCGTCGAGCACGTCGTCGGCGTGCTGGAAGGCGATGCCGAAGGCCAGGCCGTAGCGACGCAGGCGCTCCACCAGCGCGTCGTCGGCCCCGGCCAGCAGCGCGCCCATGGCCCCGCTCGCCTGGTACAGGCCGCCGGTCTTGAGGGCGTGCAGGTGCTCGAGCCGCTCGAGCTCGCGGATGTCCTGCCCCGCCTCGAGATCGATCGCCTGGCCGCCCACCATGCCCTCGATCCCCGCCCGGGTGGCCAGCTCGAGCATCGCCTCGAAGGGACGGCCGCGCCCGCCCTTGGCCCCCGCGAAGGCCCCGAAGGCCAGGGTCAGCAGCGCATCGCCGGTGAGCACCGCCGCCGCCTGGCCGAAGGCCACGTGCACGGTGGGCCGGCCACGGCGCTCGTCGTCGTCGTCCATCGCGGGGAGGTCGTCGTGCACCAGCGAGTAGGCGTGCACCAGCTCCACCGCGCAGGCGGCCGGCATCGCCATCGCAGCGTCGCCCCCCGCCGCCTCGCAGGCGGCGATGGTCAGCAGCGGGCGCATGCGCTTGCCGCCCTCGAGCACCGCGTAGCGCATCGCCTCGCGCAGGCGCAGCGGATCGGCGCCGTCGTTGGCGAGCAGGGTATCCAGCGCGCGGTCGACCTGCGACCGACGCTCCTCGAAGTAGGCCATCAGCTCTGATTCGTTCATCATCGAGATTCCTCGCTCGCGAAGGGAACCGTCTCGTCCCGCTCCGCGAGCAGCTGCTCGACTCGTTCCTCGACCGCGTCGAGCAGGCTGCTGCCCCTTCGGGCCAGCGCCACTCCGTGCTCGAAGCGCCGAAGCGCGTCCTCCAGCGGCAGCTCACCGGCCTCGAGCTCGGCCACCACCGCTTCGAGACCATCGAGGATCTCGTCGATGCTCATGCCCGCGTCGTCGTCCGAAACGTCGCTCGACTCGGCCTTGCGAGGCTTCCTTCCCGAGCTTGCCTTGTTGGTCCGCGCCACGAGCGGCGGGAGCATAGAGCGGAGTTCCAGGCGCGGCAAACGGCCCCCCACGCCCGCTTGCGGGGAACCCAGGCGCGAGATACGGTGGGGTCACGATGGCTCCTGCCGAGCGCGAGGAAAACGACGTAGACGGTCTGATGGGCCAGTTTCGGGCCTACCTGACCAAGAAGGGTCTGAAGTCCACGCGCCAACGAGACGTCATCGCCGAGAGCTTCTTCTCCCACACCGGGCACCTGAGCATCGAGGAATTGCTGGCCCTCGCGCGCAAGGACTATCCGCGCCTGGGCTACGCCACCGTCTATCGCACCCTCAAGCTGCTCACCGAGTGCGGCTTGGCCGCAGAGCGCCGCTTCGGCGAGGGGCAAACCATGTACGAGGCGGCCGGCGACCTCGAGCACCACGACCACCTCATCTGCCTCGAGTGCGGCCACGTGCTCGAGTTCCACAACGAGGAGATCGAGCGCGAGCAGGAGCGGGTCGCCCGGAGCTTCGGCTTCACCGTCATCCGCCATCGCCACGAGCTGTACGGCCTGTGCCCGCGCGCCCGCGGGATCAAGGGCGGCTCGTGCCCGGGCGAGGACGCCCGGCCCCACCGCCCCCTGGCCTAGGAGCCTGTCGCGTGTCTCCGCTCGCCCAGCAGCTCGTCGCCTACGCCGCGGTGCTCGTGGCCGCCGGCTGGCTGCTGCGCCGCTGGCTGCGACGCCAGGGCCCCGCGAGCTGCGAGCGCTGCAGCCCCGCCCGGAGCGCGGCCCCCCGGGGCCGTGGCATCCGCCCCGCGTCGCTGCGGGTGCTTCGCTGAGCATCCGGGCCCCGGCGTTCGACCTCGTCGCCGTTTCGCGGCACGCTCGACCGCGGCATGGCGCGGCGCCCCCGATCCCTCCGGCTCGAGCTGCTCGCCACCCTCACCGTGGTCTTGATGATGGCGGTGGTCTCGCTGTCGCTGGCGACCGAGCTGCTCGGTAGTCGACGCCACGAGAGCCAGCAGCGCGACCGCCTCGTGGACCATGCCCGCGGCCTGGCCTCGATCGTGGAGCCGCTGCTCGATCCCGGAGCTCCCGCCGGCCTCCGCGGCGGGGCCATCGAGCAGGTGCTGCGCCCCAGCGTGGGCAGCATGGGCATCGAGGCGATCGAGATCCATCGCCTCGACCTCACCCGCCCGCGCTCCGAGGTGCTGCTCAGCGTGGGCCTCGCCCCGCCCCTGCCCCCGCCGACCGCCGAGCCCGACGGTCGGCTCGTGATCGCCGGCGAGGGTCGCTGGGTGGTGGACCAGGGGCTGCGCCTCTTCGGTCCCGACCGTCGGCGCGCCGCCCTCGTGCTGCGGGTGGTCGCCCGCCCCTCGCCGTGGACGCGGCTGGGGGACTGGAGCACCACCGCCGTGCTCGCCGGCGGCGTGGGCCTGGTGCTGCTGCTGCTCGGGGGGCTGCTGCTCGAGGCCCAGGTGCTGCGCCCGCTCCGGGCCCTGCGTCGCGCCGCTCTCGAGGTGGCCGACGGACGGCTCGACACCCGCGTGCCCGACGACGGCCCGGCCGAGCTGTCGACGCTCGCCGATGCATTCAACCGCATGACCGCCTCGCTGCGGGAGCAGCTCGAGCGCAACGCCGCCCAGCGCGAGTCGCTGGTGCGGGCCGAGCAGCTCGCCTCGGTGGGTCGCCTCGCCGCCGGAGTGGCGCACGAGATCGGCAACCCGCTGGCCGCGATCCTCGGCTACGTGGAGCTGCTGCTCGATCCCCGCAGCGAGCCCGCCCTCGACGAGCCGCAGCGTGCCCTGCTCGAGCGCAGCCGCACCCAGCTCGAGCGCATCCGCTCCACCGTGGGGCAGCTACTCGACTACAGCCGGCCGCCCCGCGGCGAGCAGCGAGCGGTGGGCGTGGTGGAAGCGGCTGAGCGCCTGCTCTCGTTGCTGCGACACGATCCGCGCTGCCGCGACGTCCGGCTCGAGCTGCGCGGTGATCGGGGGCTCGAGGCACGGGTCGATCCGGCCTGGCTCGATCAGATCCTGCAGAACCTCGTCGTCAACGCCGGCCGGGCCGCGAGCGCGAGCGCGGGTGAGGCCACGGTGGAGCTCCGCATGGAGGCCGAGGGCGACGCGATCACCATCGAGGTGCAGGACACCGGGCCCGGTGTGGCGCCCGAGCTGCGCCCGCGGCTGTTCGAGCCGTTCGTGACCACCGCCCCCGCCGGCGAGGGCACGGGCCTGGGGCTCGCGATCTGTCGGGGCCTGGTCGAGGGCATGGAGGGCACGCTCACCTGCCTGCCGAAGGGGGCCCGGCCCCCGCTGCGACCCGATGCCTTGCCCGGCGCCGTGTTCCGGGTCACGCTGCCGCGCGCGACCGCCCAGCCTCCGACCGAGGCCAACGCGCTCGGCGCCCCCCCGGCCCGCGCGAGCGGCGACGAGATCCAGACGCCACAGAATGCCCGGCCGACCCCTGCCGTCCAAGCCGCCACACCCGAGGAACCCGACGATGCGCCGTAGCCACGCCCTGCTCACCTGCCTTTGCGCTGCCCTGATCCTGCCCGCCTGCGCCGGCCCCTACCGGTCCTTCTATCGGGAGACCAATCACCAGCTCCACCCCGCCCCCATCCCCGCCGAGCAGGTCAAGGTCGTCAAGTCGGCCGACGATCTGACGTCCGAGTGGACCGAGGTGGGCATCTACCGGGGCCACGCCCCCACGGTGAACGAAGCGATGCAGGCCGCCCAGGGCTCGTGTGGCAAGGCCGGCGCCGAGCTCTTCATCCTCAACACCCCGCCCTTCGAGGCCGGCGGGCTGTGGAAGCTCGATGGCTTCTGTGCCGCCCGCGGCAGCGGCACGTAGACCCGCTCTCCACCAAGACCCACCCGAGAATCGAGGCCCTCTCGCGACAGCGACGAGGGCCTCGCTCGATTCCGGCGCTCGGCTCGGGGCGAGCCGGCCCGACGATCACATCACTGCCTTGGCCTCGTCCTCGCGCCGCGCGTGCTCCATCAGCAGGTAGGTCAGCGGCGTGGTCGGCTGCTCGGAGGCCGCGGCGGGCAGCGGCGTGTCGGCCATGAACTCGAACTCGCCCTCGGTCCAGCTCAGCATCTGGAACACGCGATCGTGGGGGTGCTCGAAGTGCCCGAGCCCCTCCACCATCTCGAGCGTGCCCTTGTCGAGGTGGAGCGTGCACGAGTCTCCGCCGCGGGCGAGCTGCAGCGCACCGCTGCGCCGCTCCGACTCGAGGAACGCCAGCAGGCTGCCCAGGCGCACGTGCTCCAGCCGTCCCCGCAGCCCGCGGTTGCCTCCGCTGGTCTCGGCCGGCACCTCCACCTGACGACGCCGCGCGAGCACTCCCTGGAGCCGCGCGATGATCTCCTCGGGCGGCATGGTCTTGGGCAGGTAGTCGTCGACGCCCAGGCGATACCCCTTGAGGCGCGAGAGATCGTCGCTGAGGCGGGTGAGGAACACGATCGGGATCTGCCCGAGGCTGGGCCGCGCCCGCACGGTGCGGACGAAGGTCCACCCGTCCATCTCCGGCATCTCCACGTCGGTGAGGATCACGTCGGGCGGTCGCTTGAGCGCGGCCGACAGCGCGACCAGGCCGTTCTCGGCCACGCGCACCCGCAGGCCTCGCTCGCGCAGCGCATCGCCGAGCTCGATCCGCATGCTCACCGAGTCGTCCACCAGCAGCACGCTGACCCCGGTGGGATCCCGATCGAGATCATCGTCGAGCTGGATCGAGGGCACCGGCTCGTCGGCCCGAGTCAGGCCCTGCACGCAGGACTCGAGCACCGATCGCTGCTCGTCCGTCAGGGCAAGCCTTACCTGAGTGGCCCCATCGCTCTGTCCGCGTCGCGCGGGAGCGATCACCGATCCCAAGAGGTACAGCACGCGACGATCGGGAAGCTCGACCTTGAGACGTACGGGAGTCCCTGGTGGAAGGGGCTTGGCCAGCGGCAGCAAGGCCTGTCCGTGCCGCAGTCGATCGGCGTACTCGACCAGGAAGTCGTCCTGGGTCTCGAAGCGAACGCTATAGGTCGGAACGCCCATGGTCGAAAAACTGTGGCCCATCGTACAGTTTTCTTGACGAACGTTCCAAATAAAGAAAGGCCACCAACCACGTCCAAAGGTCCGATGTGAGCCTCGATGGTCGGAAATACCCCGAGCGATAACGCGCGTTGGGTCGGACCTCGACCGGAGATCCCCACTGGGCTGCCCAGCCTGTGCGTCGGATTACGAAGCATGCCCCTCGGCCCACGGGTGGGGCATCACCGGACCTGCCTCCGCGGACAAGGGTGCTACCATCGGAATTCGTGACGCCCGCGGCCTCCCGCTCCGGTCCAGGGCCGGATCCGTCGCCTCGGCCCCCTCGTCGCTCCCGGCCCACCCCAAGGCCGATGCGCCGACGCGGCGCCGCGCCGTCGACCCTCAAGTCCGTGCTGATGGCGCTGGCCTGGGTCCTGCTCGGCCTGGGCTCGCTGGCGAGCCTCGTGGTCGCCATCTGGGTGGTGGTGTCGATGGCCCGAGCGGCCGCGCTCACCCGCACCGGCTTCACCGCGAGCACCGTGTGGATCTGGCTGGTCGCCCTGACCATCACCATCGGCGTGCCCTTTGCGGTGGCGGTGTGGAAGCACCAGGGCGACTCGCGGCGGATCAGCCTCACCATGGCCTGGCTGCCCATGCTGTGGAACGCCGGCGCCATCCTGGTCACCATGCAGATCGTGCCCGACATCCTGGCCTCGGCCCTGCGCGGCCAGGGGGCGTGGGTGGCCCAGGAGAGCTTCGGCGACTCGCACTCGGCCACGCGCATGATGTCGGCGCTCGGGCACCACGTGGCCGACCTCGCCGCGCCCGGGCCCGAGCCCGAGGACGTGAGCACTCGAGGCACGCTGCCGCTGTCGGGCTTCGACGAGGTCGACGTGAGCAAGGCGATCTCGGTGCCCTTCGCCGAGAAGGGCACCGCGATCCTCATGGACGTCACCCTCCGGGGCCCGGACGCCGAGCTGACCCTGCCCTACCTCTTCGACACCGGAGCCTCGTACACCACCATCAGCAGCAAGACCGCCAAGGCGCTCGGCGTGCAGGTGCCCGACGACGCGCCGACCCTCACCTTCAACACCGCCAGCGGGCCCCGAGAGAGCCGCATGGTCCACCTGCCGGCGCTGCGGATGGGTCGCGTGGAGATCCCGGGCCTGCTCGTCTCCGTCTGCGATCCCTGCGTCAACGAGCGCAACGAGGGCCTGCTCGGCCTCAACGTGATGCGCGAGTTCTTCGTGCAGATGGACTACAAGAACCAGCGCATGCAGCTGCTGCCGCGGGCCAGCGAGACCGCCCCCAATCGCGCCTACGACATCGAGCCCCTGGTGGAGCTCAAGGTGGAGGGCGGCGCGGAGCTGTGGCTGGGGCGCGTGCGCTGGATGGTGCTGGTGCGCAACCGAGGCACGGTGCCGCTGCGCGACGTGGTGCCGGTGGTGAGGTTCACCGACGGGCCCACCCTGCGGGGCGCGAGCATCGACGAGATCGCCCCCGGCAAGGTCGGCCGCTCGCTGGTCGAGGGCAAGGCGAGCCTCGACGGCACCGACGACAGCAAGGGCCACTACACCCTCGGTCTGGTCGAGGCGTACTGGTGATCGCCGTGAGGATCGCGATCGAGCTCGATCCGCCGGGGTCGGCCCCGGGCGACGATCCCTTCTCCATGTTCTCGGGCTGGGGCGACCAGCTCGTGTGGCTCGCGGTGCTGGTCCCCATCGCGGTGCTGGTGTTCTTCGTGGGCTCCCGCCGCTTCCGCTCGCAGCTCGGCTCCGCCTCCATCGTCCCCAAGGGCCGCGACCGCTTCGTGGCCGGCGGCGGCCCGCGACGCGACGCGGCGTGGCGCGAGACCGTGGATCGGCTCGAGGCCAAGCCCGCCACCCCCATCGCCCAGGCGCGCTCGGGCCCGGTGCGTGTGGAAGCCGAGATCGTCCGCGCCTCGGGCAACCTGGGCGGCCCCCCCGGCCGCGAGTGCGTGTGGCGCAACCGCGCGGGAGCCGGGTCCCAGACCGCGGTGGGAGCCGACCTGCTGATCGTGGCCGACGCCAGCGGGCGCTGCGGCGTGGAGCAGCTGGAGACCGCCCGCGTGATCGCCCCCACCGAGCGAGCCGGGGCCCACTACGAGAGCACCTCGCTGTACATCGGCGACCGCGTCGAGGTGATCGCCCGCTTCGAGCCCGAGGTGGTCGGCGAGCACGAGGACCCCTCGATGTTGGTGTACGGTACGCTCGGCGCCCACGGGCCGGTGGACATCCGGGTCGTCGAGCGACCCGCCCCCCCCGAGCCCGAGGCCGAGGCAGCGGAGGACGCCGAGGAGGCCCCCGCCGAGCCCGAGCCCGCCGACCCCGAACCGAGCGACGAGCCATGAAGCGCACCCTCTCCCCCCTGCTCGCCCTGCTGCTGCTTGCCCCCGCCTGCGGCAAGGAAAACCAAGGCACCAACACCCCGGGCGAGACGACCGGATCGACTGCGGGCACGGACACCGGCGACCCGCAGGCCGAGCCCCCGCCGCCCCAGGATCCCGATCCGGCCGAGCTCGCCGACGGGATCGACAAGGTGCTCACCGGCAACTACGAAGAGGCGATCGGCGTGCTCGATCCCATCTACACCGGGATGCGCGAGCCCAGCCAGTACCGGGCCAGCGGCCTCGCGGGCGGCTGGCTCGCCGTCGCCCACGCGCAGGTCGTGTTCGAGAACGCCGAGGCACCGGCCAACTACGCCCTCGAGATGGCGGGCAAGCTGCAGGATCCCGAGGTGGACGCGGTGGCCAAGCTGGGCCGCGGCGCCTTCCTGCTCGCGCAGGAGGACTACGAGGCGGCCAAGCAGTCCTTCGACGCAGCGGCCAGCGCCGCACCCGACAGCGCGCCGGGGATCTACGCCCGCATGCTCCACGGCGAGACCCTGATCGGCACCGCCTTCGGCAGCGCCGAGAACACCGAGCTCGAGAACCCCGCCGACCTCGACGCAGCCAAGAAGAGCTACGAGGCGGCGATGACCTCCGCGAGCAAGGTGGAGAGCGGCGGCGACATCCTGCTCGGCCGCGCCAAGGAAGGCCTGGCCGCGATCGCCAAGTACCAGCGCGACCAGGATGCCCTGTGCAAGAACGCCTTCGAGGCCGTCGAGCACTACAAGTCGGCCGGCGCCTCCAACTTCCTGCTCGACGGTCCGGCGCGGCTCGCCACCGACGCCAAGTGCAAGGCACCGAAGTAGGCGAGACGGCCCCTCGGCGCGCAGCGAAGCGGGGACGACGCACCCGCGGATCCGGGCGGCGCTTGCCAGCCCGGCTCGATCTCGGCAAAACCGTGCCCCCATGGCCGACGCCGACGACCGCGACCCGCACCTCAACCACTGGGCCGATCAAGCCGCAGAGCGAACCCTGCGTGCGCACCCCGGGGAGAAGTCGCTCGCGGTGGCGGCCGGCATCACCCCCTCGGGGGTGGTGCACATCGGCAACTTCCGCGAGGTGATCACCGTCGATCTGGTGGCCCGGGCGCTGCGCGACCGCGGGCTGCCGGTGCGCTTCATCTACTCGTGGGACGACTTCGACGTGTTCCGCAAGGTGCCCAAGGACGCGCCGCAGCCCGAGATGCTCGAGCAGAACCTCGGCCGCAGCATCGCCGACGTGCCCGATCCCTGGTGCGACCACGACAGCTACGCCTCGCACCACATCGCCGCCTTCGAGCAGAGCCTGGTGCCGCTGGGCATCGAGCCCGAGTTCATCCGACAGCACCGCATGTACCGGGCCGGCACCTACGCCGAGGGCATCCGCAAGGCCCTCGCCGCCACCGACACCATCCGCGATCTGCTCAACGATGCCCGTCGCACCCACGGGGCACGCCGCCTGCTCGACGACCAGTGGCTGCCGCTGTCGGGCTTCTGCGACGAGTGCGGCAAGGACGATCTGCGCTTCGCCTGGGACGGCGAGTGGGGCGTGCACTACGACTGCAACGGCTGCGGCCACGCCCACGACGTGGACCTGCGCAAGGGCGGCAACCTCAAGCTGCCGTGGCGCGTGGACTGGCCCATGCGCTGGGCCCACGAGCGCGTGGCCTTCGAGCCCGGCGGCAAGGACCACAGCTCGGCCGGCGGCAGCTACGACACCGCCAAGCACATCGTGGCCGAGGTCTACGGCTGGAGCGCGCCGCAGTACGTGGGCTACGACTTCGTCTCCTGCAAGGGCCAGGGCGGCAAGCTCAGCAGCTCCAAGGGCGGCGTGGTCACCGTGGCCGACTGCCTCGAGGTCTACGAGCCCGAGGTGCTGCGCTGGTTGTTCGCCAGCTACCGGCCCAACACCGAGTTCGCGATCTCCTTCGACCTCGACGTCATCAAGCTCTACGAGGACTACGACCGAACGTACCGCCTCGCCCACGAGGCCGACGACGGCGGCCGCAAGGACAAGAAGCGGCAGGTCGCCCGCCGCACCATGCAGCTGTCCTCGGTGGATCACCGGCGCATCGAGCCGGGCACCGAGCCTCCCGAGCTCGCCGGCTTCCGCCACCTCTCGGTGCTCGTGCAGATCTTCGACGGCGACGTGGACGCCACCCGGGCCTACTACGAGGCGCAGGGGCAGATCGTGGGCGACGAGGCCCGCCGCCGCTTCGGCCTGCGGGCGGCCTGCGTGTGGCGCTGGGTCGAGCAGTACGCCCCCGAGGACTTCCGCTACCGCATCCGGGCCGAGGCGGTCACCCGCGCGGTGGAGGGCGAGCACCGCACCGCGCTCACCCGCCTGGTGGAGATCCTCGAGCAGCACCCTGGGGCCGACGACGCCACGCTGGGCGAGCACATGAAGGGGCTGGCCAGCGAGCTGTCGATGCCGCTCAAGGACTTCTACCCGCTGGTCTACGACCTGCTCATCGATCGCGACCGCGGCCCCAAGCTGAGCACCCTGCTCGCGGCCATGGGCGGCACACGGGCGCTGCCGCTGCTGCGGCCGTCGCTGGGCTGAGGCGGGGCCCGCTGCCGCTCAGCGCACCAGGAACACCACCTGCTCCCAGCCGAAGGCCACGCCCCCGCCGGTCTGCACCACCAGGCGCACCGCCGAGGGCAGCAGGTCGCCGGGCGCGAGCCCGCCCAGGTCGGCGTCGCTCAGCCCGGTGTTGCCGTCGACGGCCGAGCTCTCCGGGTCGCTGCCCCACAGGTAGAACGCCGACTGCGATCCGGCCGCGGGCCAGCTCCCCGCCCCGCCCCCGCAGTCGCCGTTGGTGCCCGGAGTCAGCAGGGTGAGCTCGCCGTCGGCGTTGCGCAGGTACAGCTCGTGCCCGCCGCTCATGTCGGTGGCCCAGTCCGCGCCGTCGTCGTCGGCGGTCACCGCCACCATGCGGGTGCCCGGGTGCAGCTCGCTCACCAGCGGGCGCAGGGCCTCCACCTGCGCGACGGTGTAGACGGTCCCGTCGGTGGGGTTCTGGTACGACAGCGCGACCTCCTCGTCGAAGGTGGCCCCGGGGCTGAGGTCGGCCGAGATCGTGCCCTCGTCGATCCAGCCGAAGTGCTGGGCCGCATCGTCCTCGCACTTGATCCACGGGTTGTCGGCCGCGTTCTGGCCCACCACCACGCCGTCACTGTTCTGCAGCGACAGGCGGATCCAGCCCCCGCCGCTGATCGTCATGTCGCACGAGACACCGAAGGGCTCGATGCCGCCCTCGCCGTCGGGGTCGATCTCGTAGACCCCGTCGACCGCGTCGGGATCCGCCTCGAGCCGCTCGCGGCAGCTCGCCGGGTAGCCGCAGCGGCCCTCGACACAGAAGCCGGTCTCGCAGTCGCCGTGCTCGTCGCAGCCATCTCCCTGCGAGCACGGCACGCAGAAGCCCCCGCAATCCACGTCGCTCTCCTGGCCGCTGCGCAGGCCGTCGTCGCAGGCCGGCGCCCGGCAGGCGATCGTGCAGGCATCGGTGTCGTCGTCGTTGCCGTCGTCGCAGGCCTCGCCCGCCTCCACCTGGCCGTTGCCGCACACCGGGTTGCCGCCCTCGGCCGAGTCGATCGGCGAGGAGGTCTCGTCGCCGCCCGCCGAGCCATCCCCTCCCGAGCCCAGGCCCGGGTTGTCGGTGTCGTAGGGCGTGCCCTCGCCGAGCGCACAGCCCAGCGCCCATGCCATCAACAGCGCAATCGTCGGACCGCGCCCTCGCTCGCCGCCCCCGGCCACGGAGCCGAGTCTAGCACCCTCACAGCGTGCGCTCGAAGAACGCCATGATCCGGCCCCACCCGTCCTCGGCGACGGCCGGATCCCAGCGGATCTCAAACAACGGTCGCGATAGCAGGCTGGCCACCGGGTGGTGGCCGTCGGTGAGGAACGAGTGCCCCACGGTGGGGAACACATGGGTCTCCACCTGGTCGCCCTTGCCGAGCGCGGCCATGCGCTCGGGCAGGCGCTCGGCGTTGCGCCGAAAGACGCGGTCGCGCCCGCCGTAGCAGCCGATGATGGGAGGGCTGCGGCGCAGCACCTCGGCGGGCGGCAGGTCGCCGTAGTTGGTCGACACCCCGCCGTAGTGGCGCCCCACCGCCAGCGCGAGGCCGCCCCCGAGGCAGAAGCCGATCACGCCCACCCGCGCCTCGTCGAGCCCGCCGTGCTCGCACAGCCAGCGCCGCGCGTCCTCGATGCGCTCGGCGATCATCCCCTCGCCGCTGCCGATGGTGGCCAGCGACTGGCGGATGCAGCGGAGCTTGGTGACGCCCTCGAACAGATCGGGACCCACCGCGGCGTAGCCCGCCTCGGCGAAGCGCTCCACCACGCGATCGATCTCGGGCTGGCGACCGAAGAGCTCGTGGATCACCACCATCCCGCGCGACGCCCCCTTCGGCAGCGCCGCGTAGGCGGTCAGGGAGGGGCCGGAGGCGCGGGGGATCTGGACCTCGGTGCCGAGCATCGCCGCAGTCTACCCGAGCCGCCGCCGTGCAGCCCTACCCCGCCGCCTCGATCGCATCGAGCACGCGCATCGCCGCGTCGGTCAGCTCGGTGCCGGGGCCGAAGATCTCCGCCACCCCCATCGCCCGCAGGGCGTCGTGATCCTGCGGCGGGATCACGCCCCCCGCCACCACCACGATGTCCGCCCGCCCCTCGCGGGCCAGCGCCGCCTTGAGCTGCGGCACCAGGGTGAGGTGCCCCGCCGCAAGCGAGCTCAGCCCCACCACGTGCACGTCGTTCTCCACCGCCTGCCGAGCGGTCTCCTCCGGGGTCTGGAACAGCGGCCCGATGTCCACGTCGAAGCCCATGTCGGCGAAGCCGGTGGCGATGACCTTGGCCCCGCGGTCGTGACCGTCCTGCCCCATCTTGGCCACCAGCAGCCGCGGGCGTCGGCCCTCCGCCTGCTCGAAGGCCTCCACCCGCGCCAGCACGGCCTCCACCGCGCCGTCGGAGGCCCGCTCCTTGCGATACACCCCTGCGATCGAGCTCTGCTGCGACACGTAGCGCCCCCATGGTCCCTCGAGCGCGGCGGAGATCTCCCCCACCGTGGCCCGGGCTCGCGCCGCCTCCACCGACAGCGCCAACAGGTTGCCCTCCCTCGTCTCCGCGCAGCGGGTCAGCGCGGCCAGGCAGCGCTGGACCTCCGCCTCGTCGCGCTCGCGCCGGAGCTGGGCCAGCCGGGCGAGCTGGGCCTCGCGCACGGCTCGGTTGTCGATCTTGAGCACGTCGAGCGGCGGCTCGTCGTCCACGCGCCAGCAGTTGACCCCCACCAGCGGCTGCTGCCCCGCGTCGATGCGCGCCTGGGTGCGGGTGGCCGCCTCCTCGATGCGCCGCTTGGGCAGGCCCTGCTCGATCGCCTTGGCCATGCCGCCCATCTGCTCGATCTCCTCGATCAGCGCCCACGCCCGGCGGGCGAGCGCGTCGGTGAGCCACTCCACGTAGTGGCTGCCGCCCCAGGGATCGATGGTGCGGCACAGCCCGGCCTCCTGCTGCAGGTACAGCTGAGTGTTGCGGGCGATGCGGGCCGAGAAGTCGGTGGGCAGGGCCAGCGCCTCGTCGAATGCGTTGGTGTGCAGCGACTGGGTGTGCCCGCAGACCGCGGCCAGGGCCTCCACACAGGTGCGCGCCACGTTGTTGTAGGGGTCGGCCGCGGCCAGGCTCCAGCCCGAGGTCTGGCAGTGGGTGCGCAGCATCAGCGACTTGGGGTGCTGGGCGCCCACGCCCTTCATCAGCTTGGCCCACAGCATCCGCGCCGCGCGGAGCTTGGCCACCTCCATGAACGCATGCATCCCGATGCCGAAGAAGAACGAGATCCGCGGGGCGAAGGCGTCCACCGACAGCCCCGCCGCCATGCCCGTGCGCACGTACTCGATCCCGTCGGCCAGGGTGTAGGCCAGCTCGAGATCCGCCGTCGCCCCGGCCTCCTGCATGTGGTAGCCGCTGACGCTGATGCTGTTCCACCGGGGCATGCGCTCCGCCGTGTAGGCGAAGATGTCCCCGATGATCCGCATCGAGGGTGCCGGCGGATAGATGAAGGTGTTGCGGACCATGAACTCCTTGAGGATGTCGTTCTGGATGGTCCCGCTGAGCTGCTCCGGCTCTACCCCCTGCTCCTGCGCCGCCACGATGAACAGCGCCATGATCGGCAGCACCGCCCCGTTCATGGTCATCGACACGCTGATCCGATCGAGGGGGATCGAGTCGAAGAGGATCCGCATGTCGAGGATGGAGTCGACCGCCACCCCGGCCATGCCCACGTCGCCCACCACCCGCGGGTGATCGGAGTCGTAGCCGCGGTGGGTGGCCAGGTCGAAGGCCACGCTCAGGCCCTTCTGGCCCGCGGCGAGGTTGCGCCGGTAGAAGGCGTTGCTCTCCTCGGCGGTGGAGAAGCCCGCGTACTGCCGCACGGTCCATGGCCGCTGCACGTACATCGTGGGGTACGGGCCCCGCAGGAAGGGCGCGAAGCCGGGCATGGTGTGGAGCTGGCGCTCGCCCGGGCGATCCTCGGCGCGGTAGCGCGGGCGGATCTCGATGTGCTCGGGCGTGCCCCAGCTCGCGCCGGTCGGGGCCGGGGCGTCGACGGCCGGGCCCGCGAGCAGGGCGGCGTAGTCGAGCGAGGCGAAGTCGGGGAGCCAGCTCATCGGGAGTCCTCCTTGTTGGAACCCGAGGGGACGATCTCGTCGTACAGCGCCGAGAGCACCGCGACCAGGTCGCGACCCCGGTGGATGAAGTCGTGGACCCCGGCCTCGCGCAGCGCATCGGTGGGGCGCCCCGCCACCAGCACGCGGGAGACCCCGGCCCGAATCAGCCGACCGGCCCCGAGCGGGCCCTCCTGCTCCAGCGCCTCGGGCGGACCGCAGAGGATCGCCAGGCGGATGCGCTCGGAGAGCGTGGCCTCGGCCGAGAGCACGGTGACCACGAAGCCCCCCACCTCGGCCACGCCGCGGGCGAAGTCGAGCTGCGGGCGGGCCCGTCGGGGGTCGCCCACCGGCACCAGCAGGGCATGCGGTCGCTTGCCCGTGGCGCGGAGCACCTCGTCGCTGCGCTCACGCAGCGCCTCGAAGGGCTCGGTGGGCCGACGCCGACGCAGCGGCGGCACGGTGACCACCGCCTGCGCCTCCACCCCCGGATCGACCGCGAGGCTCGGCGCCACCTCGACCGACCGCTCGTCGAGCAGCGGGTAGGCGCTGGTGCCCGTGGACACGAGGCGACCGGTGGCCAGCGCCTGGGAGCGAGCGGCCGCGCTGGCGGCGAGCTCGGACTGCAGCTCGCCGCGCTCGATCAGCGCCGCGATGCCGCCGCGCGCCAGCCAGCCCCGCACCAGCGCCCAGGCCCCCTGGGCCAGCGCATCGGTGAGGCCCTCGAAGGCCCAGCTCCCCGCGGCCGGATCGTCCACCCGTCCCAGCTGCGACTCGCCGCGCAGGATGTGCTGGGTGTTGATCGCCCAGCGACGCGCATCGGCATCGGGGCGGCCGCGGACCTCCGTGAACGGCTGCACCGCGAGGGCCGACGCCCCGCCCACCACCGCGGCGAAGGCCGCCACCGTGCCCCGCAGCAGGTTCACCCACGGATCGCGGACGGTGCTCTGCCGCCACGAGCTGCGGGTCCACAGCTCGGTGGGCGGCCCCTCGCTCGCGCCCGCGTGGGCCCGCACGCGCGACCACAGCCGTCGCACCGCACGGAGCTTGGCCACGTCCACCAGCAGGTCGCCCGCCACCGCCATGCGCAGCACGAGCTGGGGCACCACCTGCTGCGGCGCCAGGCCGTGGGCCTCGAGGCGGCGCAGGTGCTCGAGCCCGGTCGCGATCACCACCGCCACCTCCTGCTCCGCCGAGGCGCCGGCATCGTGGGCGGCGACCGCATCGACGAACACCGTCCGCACGCCGGCCTCGGACGCGAGGCGGGTGCTCGCAGCCAGCTCGGCGTAGGCATCGTCGAGCGAGCGCCCCAAGGCCCCCGCACCGACCAGCACGGCCAGGGGATCGCAGAGCACCGCGTCGGTCGAACCGGCTCCGGCCCGCGCGGCGAGCAGCGCCTCCACCAGGCGCGGCGCCGCGAGCCCGGCATCGAGGCACAGCGCGGTGCTCGGGCCGACCACCTCCACCAGCCCCGGCAGCGCGGAGGCATCGAGCACCGCTCCCGGCGAGCTCGACGGCGCACGGGTGCCCGCCCGCAGATCATCGTGCAATCGGATCCACGCCGCCTCGAGCCCGCGGCCCACGTCCTGTGCCACCGCGGCCCGCAGCTCGTCGAGCGAGCCGATGGCGTACTCCTGCGCCAGGCACCAGCCCGGCTCGCGCGGGGGCGGACGAGGCCCGGGCTCGCCGTCGTCGGCGGTGTACAGGGCACGGATCGTCGGGCCCTCCACCGTCGAGGAGTCGAGGCTGCCCTCCACCTCGGCCTGCCAGCGGTCGAGCGGGATCGGGGGGAACTCGGAGAGGAACGGCGGATCGTCGGCGGACACGGCTCGGCGGGGGGGTCCCGGCGGTCTCGGCCGTCGCTCGAGCCGAGGCACCGGAACGCGCCTCCCATCGTAGCAGGGGCTCGACGAGGGCGCGCCGGTCCAGCCCCTCGGCGGCCCATCGTATGCTCACGCCACCGTCATGAGCCTCAATCTCGCGTCCATCATCCGCAGCACCGCCGCCCTCCACCCCGACCGGACTGCCATCGTCATCGGCGACACGAGGCTGAGCTACCAGCAGCTCGACGACATGGCCCGGCGCTTCGCCTGGTCGCTGCACGGCCTGGGGCTCCAGCGAGGCCAGCACGTGGCCCTCATGCTCCCCAACGTGCCCCAGTTCATCATCGCCTACTTCGGGGCCCACTACGCGGGCTGCCCGGTGGTACCGCTCAACGTGCTGCTGCAGGGTCCCGAGGTGGCCTACCACCTCGACGACTCCGACTCGGTGGCCCTGGTGGCGTGGGAGGGCTTCCTGCCCTCGGCCCGCGCGGGCTTCCAGCGGGTGGACCACTGCAAGCACCTCATCGTGGCCAAGGCCGATGCCACCGACCTCGGCGAGGCCGATGGCATCCACAACATGACCACGATGATCGCCTCGGGCACGCCGGTGGAGGACCTGCCCGACACCATGCCCGACGACACCGCGGTAGTCCTCTATACCTCGGGCACCACCGGCCAGCCCAAGGGGGCCGAGCTCACCCACTTCAACCTCTTCTACAACGCCGAGTACTCGCGCTCCAAGCTCATGGGCATGAGCGCGGAGACGGTGGCGCTGGTCACCCTGCCGCTGTTCCACAGCTTCGGCCAGACCGTGCTGATGAACGCGGTGCTCGGGGCGGGCGGCTCGCTGGTGCTCCTGCCCCGCTTCACGCCCGACGATGCCTTCGCGCTCATGCAGGGCCACCGCGTCACGCTCTTCGCCGGCGTGCCCACCATGTACTTCGCGCTGCTGCACCACCCCGAGGCCGACCGCTACGACCTGAGCGCGCTGAGCCTGTGCGTCTCGGGTGGCTCGGCGATGCCGGTGGAGGTGATGAGCGCCTTCGATGCCAAGTACGGGGTGAACATCCTCGAGGGCTACGGGCTGTCGGAGACCTCGCCGGTGGCCAGCTTCAACGTGCTCGACCGCCCCAAGAAGCCCGGCAGCATCGGCCTGCCCATCGCGGGGGTGGAGTTCCGCCTCGTCGACGACCACGGTCACCGCGTGACCGAGCCCGGCACTCCCGGCGAGATCCTGATCTTCGGCCCCAACGTGATGAAGGGCTACTACAACAAGCCCGAGGCCACCGCGGGCGCGATCAGCAAGGGTTGGTTCCGCACCGGCGACGTCGCGACGGTGGACGAGGAGGGCTACTACTTCATCGTCGATCGCAAGAAGGACATGATCATCCGCGGCGGCTTCAACGTGTACCCGCGCGAGATCGAGGAGGTGCTCTACGGCCACCCGGCGATCGCCGAGGTGGCCGTGATCGGCGTGCCGCACGAGCGCCACGGTGAGGAGGTCAAGGCGATCGTCGCGCTCAAGCCCGGCAAGGAAGCCACCGCCGAGGAGATCATCGAGTACTGCAAGGAGCAGCTCGCGGCGTACAAGTACCCGCGCGTGGTGGAGATTCGCGACGAGCTACCCAAGGGACCGACGGGTAAGATCCTCAAGCGAGCGCTTCGCAGCGAGGGCAAGGGCTGACCGTGGCTCCGAGGGGAGGGAGCCGCACCTACACACCCCCTCCTCTCGGTACAGACTGCGAGAAGTGGGTAGGCCGATCATGTTCCGCATCTGACAGTGGCTACACTCCACTGAAAAAAACTGACATCGAACTGCACATCGGCACTTGAGCCCACCTCGGTGACCCTGTAAGGAGGGCTCGCAAAGGGCAGCCGAGCCTGTCGCTCGCTGGATACGGAACGATGATGCGGAACAGAGCGTTGATGATGACCACCCTACTGGTGGCAGGTTGCTACACTGGTATGGACGACTCCGACCTCGAGACCCAGCGCCTCGAGGAGACCGAGGAGATCATCGAGAACCTGAAGATTGCGGGTTTCCCTGACGAGGAGATCGGGGTGCTCGAGGATGGCACCGTGTTCGTCGGCAGCGACGCGATCGTGACCCTCGAGGCCTCCCGCGAGATGACCGAGGGGCTCGACGGCGGTGAGGATCAGTTCCGTCAGTACCGCACCAACAACCTCGTGGACACCAACAACGTCCACGTCATCTGCATCAACCCGAGCGCGGCGTTCAACAGCAACGCCAACCTCAGCGATGCCCTCGACCTGGCGATCACCCGCTACAACGCGCGCGCCCTGCAGTTCACCATGCAGCGCGGCGGCGGGGGCTGTGATGCCAACATCACCGCCAACGTGGACAGCAGCGGCGGCGGCGTCTCTGGCTTCCCCTCGGGCGGCCTGCCCTACAACGAGTTCTTCATCGGCAGCACCGTGGGCGGCTACGGGGTCTCGGTGGCCAGCCACGTGATCGAGCACGAACTCGGGCACTGCATCGGCTTCCGCCACACCGACTACTTCAACCGCTCGATCAGCTGCGGCGGCGGTGCGAGCAACGAGGGCGACGGCGGCGTGGGTGCGGTGCACATCCCGGGCACGCCCACCACCAACGTCACCGCCAACACCTCGGTGATGAACGCCTGCTTCGGCCTCTCGAGCAACGGCGTGTGGACCAGCAGCGACGAGATCGCGCTCGAGTTCCTCTACGGCACCGGCGGCGTGGGCAGCACCGTGTGGGACGTGGCCGACACCCAGTCCAACCAGAGCGCCAGCGGCGGGGTCGAGACGGCCTACGGCCCCTACGACGCGACCGGCCTCAACGCGATCCGCTTCTCGATCTCGGGCGGCACCGGCGACGCGGACCTCTACGTGCGCCACGGCGCGGCGCCGACCACCGCCTCCTACGACTGCCGCCCCTACATCGGCGGCAACGAGGAGAGCTGCGAGTTCAACCCCTCGCAGGACGGCAACTACTACGTGATGGTGCGGGCCTACTCGGCCTACTCGGGGGTGACCCTCACCGTCGAGACCTCCGGCGGAGGCGGGGGCGGCGGTCCCGATCCCGAGATCTGCGACAACGGCCTCGACGACGACGGTGACGGCATCACCGACTGCGCCGACTCCGACTGCGCCGCCGATCCCTCGTGCGCGCCCGATCCCGAGATCTGCGACAACGGCATCGACGACGACGGTGACGGCGACGCCGACTGCTCCGACTCCGACTGCACGGGCGATCCCGTCTGCGCGCCGGGACCCGGCGGCTGGACCGAGCTGTTCAGCCAGGGCTTCGAGAGCGGCTGGGGCAACTTCAACGACGGCGGCAGCGATGCTCGCCGCAGCATCAACGACGCGGCCTACGCCAACACCGGCAGCTACTGCGTCCAGCTCCGCGACAACTCGGGCGTCGCCTCGTCGACCTTCTCCAACAGCTTCAGCCTCAGCGGCTACAGCGATCTGGAGATCGACTTCTACTTCATCGCCATCAGCATGGAGAACGGCGAGGACTTCTTCGTCGAGCTGTGGAACGGCTCGCAGTGGATCGTGGTGGGCCAGGCCATCGCGGGTACCAACTTCAACAACGGCACCCGGTACCACGCGACGATCCCCGTGAGCTCGTCCGACGTCAACTTCAGCAGCACGGCCGCGCTCCGGTTCCGCGCCGACGCCTCGAACAACTCCGACTACGTGTACATCGACGACATCACCGTCTCGGCCCAGTAGCCGAGCTGAGATCGAGATCGAGGAGGAGGGCTCCCGGCGCGCCGGGGCCCTCCTCTGCTCGTTGGTTGGTCCCGACCGCTCGCGGCGACGAGGGAGTATGCTGCCCCCGTGCTCCCGCGGGCCCGACTCGGCCGCTCCGTGCGGGCCCGGGAGGCCCTCGCCGCCCTGGGCCTGCTGCTGCTGGCCATGCTCGCGCTGCGGCTGCCGCCCTGGGGCCTGGGCGAGGCCATCGTGTCGGGGACCGAGCCCTGCGGCACCGTGCCGCTGGCGATGGCGTGGACCCTGGGCTGGAGCTTCGACCGCTTCGACGCGGGACTCTCGGGCTACTGGAACGCGCCGATCTTCCACTCCACCCCGGGGACCTTCGCGCTCTCCGAGCCCATGCCGCTGGTCGCCGCGCTGGCGTGGCCGGCCCACCTGCTGGGCGCATCGCTGGCCGCCGCGACCAACCTCGCCCTGCTCACCCAGCTGTGGCTCGACGGCTGGCTCGTGCGTCGATGGCTGCGCCGCCTGGGCGTGGGCCGGGCCCTCGGCACCGCGGGCGGGGCCATCGTGGTGGTGCTGCCCTTCGTCCACCAAGAGCTCGGGGTGCTGCCGCTGGTGCCGGTGTGGGGCATCGCGTGGATGCTCACCGCCTTGCACGAGCTGCTCGGCCCCGGTCGTCGGCCCTCCCTGCGGGCGGGCGTGGAGCTCGGCCTGGCCACCGGGGCGAGCTGGCTGTGCAGCGAGCAGCTCACCTTCTTCGCGGTCCTGCTGCTGGGGCCGTGCGCGCTGGCGCTGCTGCGTCGGCGTCACCTGGTGCGGGCGCTGCCGCTGGCGCTGGGCTCGGCCGCGCTGACGGCCGGGGTCGGCGTGCTCCCGGTGGCCCTGCCCCAGCGCCACGCGCTGTCGTCCCTCGGCCTGCGACGCCCCGCCAAGAGCCGCCGCGAGGGCGGGGCTCGTCCCGTCGAGCTCGCGCGCACGCCGTGGCGCGGCCTGGTCCCGCTGCCCTCGAGCCTGGTCGCCAAGCGCCCCAGCGATCGCGCCTTCGAGCCCGGGCCGCTGCGCACCGTCGTCGCCCTCGGCGGCGCGGCCCATGGGCTCCGTCGCCGACGCTGGCGTCGACCGGTGGCGATGCTGCTGGTGCTGATCGTCGGCGCGGCGCTCTTGGCCCTGGGAGCCCACCTGCGCCTGGGGCCCTTCGTGCCCGCCGAGGGCCTGGCCCGGGTGCTGCCCGGCTACGACCGCATCCGCTCGGTGTTCCGGGCCGTGGTGCTCGCCCAGCTCGGCGTGGTGGCCCTGTGCACCGTCGGCCTGCACGCGTGGCGGACCCGCCAGCGCCTGCATCGACGTCGCTCCCCTCGCGGGTGGCTCGCGCCAGCGCTGGTGGCCGGGCTCGCGGTGGTGGAGCTCTGGCCTCCCGCGCCGCACGTGACCTCCATGCCCGACGCCGACGCGCGCTGGGTGAGCTGGCTACGCGACACCGAGCCCGGCGCCGCGATGGCCTGGCTGCCCTTCGCCCCCAGCGGCGACGTCTGTGACTTCGAGCCCACCGCCCGCATGATGGTGCTCGGCCTCGAGCTCCGGCACCCGCTGGTCAACGGCTACTCGAGCTACTTCCCCGGCCGCACCGATCGCACCGCCCGGGACACCCGCACGCTGCCCGAGCCTCGCGCGCTGCAGCGGCTGCGGGGCGTCCACACCCGCTTCAT
Source organism: Myxococcales bacterium (assembly GCA_020633315.1). Taxonomy (GTDB): domain Bacteria; phylum Myxococcota_A; class Polyangia; order Nannocystales; family Nannocystaceae; genus Paraliomyxa. The sequence goes on along the minus strand of JACKDV010000008.1, from coordinate 92,783 downwards.
CGTCTCGCCGCGCGACGGCCCGCTGTCCGAGCTCGACGCGAGCACCCTCGCGGCCCTGGGGGTCGAGCCGGCGTTCGACGATCCCGACGCCGGGATCGTCGTGGTCCGCTTGCTCGAGCCCCCCACCGGCGACGGCCCGTGAGTCGAGCGCGGATCAGATGCAGATCTCGTCGCCCAGCGCGGCCGCGCACTGGGTGTCGTCGCCTGCCGCCGCCAGATCGCAGAAGTGCATGCGGCACTCGATGAAGTTGCCCATGTCGACGTCCGAGCCGTTCATCGGCAGCGCGTCGGCCTCCATCAGGCACGCGGCCTCGGCCACCATCTCGTCCTCGCCCCACTTGGCGTGATAGGCCTCGTGACAATTGGCGAACACGCACGAGCAGTAGATCACCGCCGGATCGTCGGCGTCGGTGTCCACGCTGTGGTCGTGATCCGAGGTCTCCTCCGACGCGCCGTGCTCGTCACCGCTGCCCGAGTCGACGGCGCCGTGATCGTGGTCGTGATCATGGGTCTCGCCGGCGCCCTCGTCGTCGCCGTCGTCCGACGGACAGCCCACCGCGAGGGGGGTGGAGCAGAGCAGGGCGAGCGCGAGCGAGGTGCGAAGTCTTTGCATGTGTCTCCCGTAGAGTGCGCCCATGGTACGGCATGCCGCGCGGCCCGAGGCCGCGCCCGTGCGACCCTCCGTCGCATGGCCTCGGCGCCCACCGTGGGCTCGCCTTCGTTGCCGCCCCCGGTCGGCCGTAGTAGCGTGGAGCATCATGGTGCGCGGTCGATCATGCGTGCTCGCGGGATGCCTGGCGGCGGCCTCGGCGCTGCTCGGGTGTCAGGACGAGCCTCCGGCCGTGGAGCCCCGCTCCTGCGAGGACGAGTCGAGCCTCGAGATCTTCGAAAAGCGCATCGCCCCGCTGCTCGCCGACGACAGCCGCTCGGCCTGCAACGAGTGTCACCTCGCCGGGATCGACCTCGGGCTCTACAGCCCCGACGGTGACGAGTGCCGCACCATGGCCTGCATGGTCGACGCCGGCATCGTCGACCTCGACGCGCCGGATCAGAGCAAGGTGCTCGACTGGATCCTCCGCGCCGATCCGAGCAGCCCCCTCATCACCGAGAACGTGCTGCAGCAGGAGCACGACGGGATGCTCGAGTGGATCGAGTACCACTCGAGCTGCGGCGCTTTCGTGTGCCCCCAGATCGCCGACCCCTGCGGCACCGCGTCGACCGTGGGCAGCTGCGAGGTCCCCGAGTCGGGGCACGACCTGCCCGCGCGGGGCTTCGAGGATCCGGGCGACTGCAGCGACCTGACCGTCGAGCAGGCCTTCGGCGAGCTGGTCTACAGCTGGCGGGGCCGCTGCTACCCGTGCCACTGGGACAGCAAGCCCGACTCCCGCCCCGACGCCCCGCTGTGGATCGTCGACGCCGAGTGCAACTCGGGGTCGCTGGCCACCATGCGCAACGTGCTCGAGCAGGGTCTGGTCGACGTGGCGGCCCCCGACCAGAGCCTGCTGCTGCTCAAGCCGCTGGCCGAGGACGCGGGGGGAGTGGAGCACGGCGGCGACGCGAAGTTCTTCGACACCACCGACGGGGCCTACCAGGACTTCAAGGCCTGGGTGGAGCTCTACGCCCGCTGCAACCCGGGCTAGGCGTGGCCCCGCGCTCCCGGCTCAGCGACGCGCCGGTCCGCGCCGGTAGGACTCGTAGGCCGCCGCGAGGGCGCGGTAGATCACCGTCCCCATCCACACGTGGCCCTCGGCGGTGAGGTGCACGAGATCGGCCTTGGCCCAGGGGGGCGAGCGCTCCCGCCACTTTCGCAGCGAGCCTGCGCCGCCCATCGCGGCCACCGTGTCGAAGAACGCACAGCCCTGCTCCACCGCGATCCGGCGCTGGGTGTCGATCATCGTCTGCACCGCCTCGGGCGGCACCGTGAAGACCCCCGAGCGCCCGTGGTCGATCACGCCGATCATCAGGCAGGGCAGGTCGTGCCGCACCGCCCGTAGCCGGGCGAGCACCTCGGCGTACTCGTCGGCGTAGCCCTCGGGGTCGACCGTGCCCGTCACCAGCCGCCGCAGGTCGTTGCCGCCGTAGCTGAGCACCAACAGGTCCGGGTCGCGGCGCTGGATCTGCCGCGCGAGGTGGTCGGCGTCGTAGCCCTTGAGGCGCTTGGTGTACGCGCCATACATGCTGATCGCGTCCCACACCACCCCGGGGCCCTCGGTCTCGAGCACGGCGCCGTAGACCCGCACCGGCCCCCCGCCGGCCGCGGCCACGGTCAGCTCGTGGGGGCCGGGCGGCACCGAGACCACCTGCCATCGATCCCGCAGATCGTCGCCGGCCGTGGCCAGGCGGAGCGGATCGCCCTGGTCGATCTGGAGCTCGAGCTCGCCGCCGCCGGGCTGCGTGGCGTACCACAGCTCGACGCGAGAGGTGCGGCGCTCCTGCTCCTCGCGGGGCGACAGCCAGCTCACCGCCCCGCCCTCGCTCTCGAACACGTGGCCCCCCAGCCCGTAGAAGCCGTCCTCGTCGCAGCGGTTGCGGATGTAGCAGGTGTCCCAGGCGTCGTTGGACTCGATCTGCGTGAGCTTGGAGTCCACGTTGTGGATGTAGCGATCGAGGAGCACGAAGCCGGCCCCGCCGTCGCCGAAGCGCGCCTGCAGGCGGCTGCGCACCGCGTGGGGCAGGGTGTCGCGTCCGATCGAGGAGTCGCCAAGGTGCAGCACCCGGGTGATCGCCCCGGGGCGCCCGGCGTCGGTCCGCGCCAGTGCCTCGAAGAACGGGACCAGCGTGCGCTGCGGATCCTCGATGGGCTGGAAGCGACGCGGCTCGGCGTGGGGATGCTCGGGCGGCAGCGCAGCGGTGATGGCCGAGGGATCGCGCAGCGGCTCGCCGTGCTCGTCGTGGCTGAGCCACAGCGGACCCCGAAGGCCGGGCGGCAGGGGCGAGCCGGCCAGCCGCGCCACGCCGGCGGGCGCCGGCAGGCGGCGCGTGGCCCAGGGGACGATCACCCCGCTGCCCTCCTCGGACAGCGAGGCCTCGCCGTCACCGTCGTCGGGCACGGGGTCGGACGCCACGGCATCGCCCAGGCTCCGGGGCGACGGCGCGGCGGAGCGCCCCGCGAGCCCGCAGGCCGTCGGACCCAGCAGCAGGGCCGCGAGCATCGAGGCCCGCGCGCTCATCCTTCGGCGCCCATCGAGCGTGCATCGAAGGCGTGCATCAGCGCGTCGGAGAGGGCCATGCCCTTGCGCGCGGCTCCGCGGGCGTTGAAGTGCAGGTAGTCGCCGCGAGCGAGCGGGGGCTCGGCGTGCACCCAGCTCTCCATCGACAGCTCGCCCCCCATGAAGGCCACGCCGTCCCAGTAGCCGCAGCCCTCCTCCGCCGCCACCTCGCGCTGCACCGCGATGATGTCGCGCAGCCGCTGCCGCGGCCGCAGCTGATCGCCCTCGCGCACCGGGAAGTCGCAGGGCCCCAGCAGCACGCAGCTCGACCCGGGCAGCACCCGTCGGAAGCGCCGCAGCTGCTCGCGCAGATCCTCGGCGTAGACCTGGATCGACATGTCCTCGTCCACCGACTCGTTGGTGCCGTACGACAGGGTGTAGAGGTCGGGCGCCCGGCGGGCGAGGTTGTCGGCCCACAGCGCCTCGTCCCACGCGAGGTGGTTGGCGCCGCGGGTGCCGTCGATGCCCAGCACGTCCACCACCACCCCGGGATCGGGACGCTCGAGCACCACCCCGAACACCCGCACCTCGGCCTCGTCGATCGTCTCCACCCGCAGGGTGTGCGGCCCGGGCTCGACCTCGATCGCGTGGTAGCCGGGCTCGAAGGCCTCGGCCTCGGTGCTCACCGTCTCGTAGGGCCCCTCGTCCACCCGCACGCGAAAGCGACCGCCCTGGGGCTGCCGCAGGAAGAACAGCTCCACGTGGGCGATGCCCTCGGCCGAGCTGCGCCCGCCCTTGGGGCTCACCGTGGCCCAGCGCTTGCCCGCGGTCGCGGTGAACGAGGCCCCCAGCAATCCATAGTGGCCGTCCTGTCGACCGCTGCGGATCTGGGCGTGCTCCTTGGTCCAGCCCGGCGAGGCATCGACCACCAGCTCGCTGTGCCGATACCAGCGCGACAGCGGGACCAGGGGCACGAAGCCGGGGCCCCCGTCGCCGAAGCGGGTCTGTAGATAGCTCCGCAGGTAGCCCACCGCGAGGTCGGCCGCGGTCCCCGAGGCGCCGTACATCGCCACCCGCACCTTGCCGTCGGGATCGCGGCCCTGCTGCAGCTCGACGAGCGCGGCGTGGAAGTGGGCGAGCGCCGGCTCGCCGTCGGCGATGGGCACGAACCACCCGGGCATCCCCGCGGGCTCGATGGCCACGGGGCTCGGCCCCGGCTCGGCCACCACCTCGGGCATGGCCGCCTCGCCCTCGCCCTCGCCCTCGTGGGTCCCGGGCGAGGCGAGCGGCACCAGGCTCGACCACGCGGCGATCGGCTCGGGCACCGGCCGCAGCCAGGGCAGCGACTCACCGCCGCGCAGCAGCAGCGCCTGGCCCTGGGCGTGCGCTCGATCGGATTGCCGGGTCCGCACCGGCCCCACCGGCAGCGGCGCGGGCCGGGGCTCGACAGCGGCGACGGGAGGGCTCGGCTCGCTCGGCTCGACCCGCGGCGCGGGCTCGGGCACCACCGAGGGTCCGGCGTCGACGGCGGCCGGCTGGCTGCACGAGCACGCGGCCGCGGACAACCAGGTCGACCAAGCCACCGCCTTGCCCCGCATCCCCTTCATCGTTGGGCGAAGGGACCTCACCGTCAAATTCCCGGCCTTCGGGCGAGCCCACGGGCCCGCGTCGCCCGATTTCGGCGACCGAACGCGCGCATCGCGAGCGTCCGAGCCAGCCGCGTCGACACCGCCCCAGCGGCCTCCGAGCTTGGCATGCTGCGCTCGATGGGCAAGGACAAGGTCCCGGTCACCTCCGCCATCCGGGTGCTCCGCCAGCACCGAGTGGATTTCACCGCCCACCCCTACGACTACGAGCCGCGCGGCGGCACGCGGCACAGCGCCCAGTGCCTGGGCGTGGACGAGCACGCGGTGATCAAGACGCTGGTGATGCAGGACGACGCCGGTCAGCCCCTGGTGGTGCTGATGCACGGCGACCGCGAGGTCTCCACCAAGGCGCTGGCGCGCGCGCTCGGGGTCAAGGCGATCCGTCCCTGCGACCCGGCCGTGGCCGAGCGACACAGCGGCTACCAGGTGGGCGGCACCTCGCCCTTCGGCACCCGCAAGGCCATGCCCACCTACATGGAGGCGAGCATCGAGGCCCTGCCCCGCCTGTGGATCAACGGGGGCAAGCGCGGCCTGCTCGTGTCGATGGCCCCCGCCGAGCTGGTGCGGGTGCTCTCGCCGACCCCGGTCGAGGTGGCGATCGACCGCGAGCACTGAGTGGGTCCACCATTGGGATCTCCACCACGGGAGAAGTGGCCCCGATGTCCGCGCCCCTGCTTCGAGACGAGCACGACGTGGTGATCGTGGGCGGGCGCCCGGCCGGGGCCAGCCTCGCCGCGAGGCTGGGGGCCCAGGGCGTGTCCACCCTCGTCATCGATCGCGCCCGCTTCCCCTCGATGCCGGCCGTGCCCTCGTGCGCGGTGCTCCATCCCCAGACGGTGGCCATGGTGGAGGAGCTCGGCATCGACGAGGCCGCGATCGGCAGCGAGGCCTCCCGCTGCCGCCGCTTCGTCCTCACCGTCGATGGTCACTTCGCCTCGCAGCTCCCGATGATCGAGGCCCACGGCCGTGACTACGGCGATCTGCGTCGCCTGCTCCCGCCGTGGCGGCGCGCGGCCTCCTGAGCCGCCCCTCGCTCGCGAGGCGAGCCCCGAGTCGCTAAGCTTGGCGCGGCATGGCGACCGACCGCGACCCCGCGCGAGCGGACACCGAGCGGAACACCGGCGAGCCGCAATCGGAGCGAGAGTCGCCGCTGCAGCCGGGCGACGTGGTCGGGCGCCGCTGGAGGCTCGACGCCTTCCTCGACAGCGGAGGCATGGGCGACGTGTGGACGGCCACCGACCTGCGCCTGGACGAGGTGGTCGCGATCAAGCTCATGGACCCCCGCCTGGTCCGCACCGACGCGGCGCGCGAGCGCTTCATGCGGGAGGCCCGGGCCGCCGCCCAGCTGCGGGGCTCCCACGTGGTCTCGATCCTCGACTTCGACGTCGACCGCCGCACCGACGTGCCCTACATGGCCATGGAGCTGCTGCGCGGCGAGGACCTGGGGCGCCGGCTCTCCCGGGGCCCGCTGGGCTACATGCAGACGCTCTCGGTGATCACCGACGTGTGCGCGGCCATGGGACGGGCCCACCGCCGCAGCATCGTGCACCGCGACCTCAAGCCCTCCAACGTGTTCCTGGTGCGAGAGGACGAGGAGACGATCACCAAGGTGCTCGACTTCGGCATCGCCAAGCTCGCCCTCGGCAGCGGGGGCCCGCGCGACGTGACGACCTCGGGCCACACCCTGGGCACCGTGGCCTACATGAGCCCGGAGCAGATCGAGCGGCCGCGCGAGGTCGACACCCGGGCCGACCTCTGGTCGATCGGCGTGCTCGCCTGCGAGTGCCTGGTGGGGGTCAACCCCTTCGCCGGCGCCACCCCGGCCGAGACGGTGCACCGCATCTGCTTCAAGGACCCGCCCGTGCCCTCGCGAATGGCCGAGGTCCCCGCGGGCTTCGACGCCTGGTTCGCCACCGCCACCGCCCGCGAGCCCGCGCGGCGCTTCCAGTCCGCCCGCGAGCAGCTCGAGGCCTTCCGCGCCCTGGGGGCCAGCGGCGCGCCCAAGCGGGCCAGCGGCGACTCGATGCTCGACGGCGAGCTCCCGCGCCAGGCCTGGGCCTCCGACGCCAACCAGATCGACATCCGGGCGCTCGAGGACCTCACCTTCCGCAACTCGGTGGTCAGCGAGTTCCTCGAGGAGGGCACCAAGCACTTCGTGGCCGGGGCCAAGGGCCTGGGCAAGACCCTGCTGCTCACCTACAAGCGCTCGCTGCTGTCCAAGCGCTACCAGCAGCTCGGCCCCGAGGCACCGCGCGGGCAGGCGGTGGTCCAGCTCATCCCCGAGGGGCGCCCCTACCTCGACCTCATGGGCGACCTGCGGACCCCGGGCAAGGGGCACGTGGACTTCATGGCCTCGCTGGGCAACTGCAAGCGCGCGTGGGGCTTCGCGCTGCGGGTCAGCGCCATCTCGCACCAGCCCGCGCTGGTGGGCCGGGCCGACGCCGACGACCTCGCCGCATGGCCCCGGCGGCTGCGGGCCATGCTCGAGGGCCGCCAGGCCGAGCCCACCATCGTGGTCAAGGAGCTGCTGTCGCTGCCGGTGGGCCAGCTCAACCGCCTGCTCGACGAGTCGGAGAACTTCCTCGAGTACAAGGTCCGCGCGCTCCACAGCGGCATGTTCATCTTCATCGACAAGGTCGATCAGGCGCTGCGCCGGCTGTCGCGGGAGGCCTGGGTGCACATGCAGGCGGGGCTCATCGAGGCGGCCTGGGACCTGATGAACGCCAACCGCCACCTCAAGGTCTTCGCCACGATCCGCGAGGAAGCCTTCTCGAGCTACGAGTCCGACATCAAGGCCAACCTCTACGGGGCCACCACCACCCTGCGCTACTCCAAGCGGGACCTGCGAGACATGCTGGAGAAGCTCACCCACTTCTACGAGGGTCTGCCGCTGCGGGACTTCGTGAGCCCCGAGGTGGTCGCGGGAACCAGCACCGAGGACGAGGAGGCCTTCGACTACGTCTACCGCCACACCCTAGGGCGCCCGCGCGACCTGGTGATCATCGCCTCGGAGATCTCGCGCAACCGCAGCGCCCTCGACGAGCGGGTGTTCAAGCGGGTGGTGCGGGAGACCTCCGCCGGCATCATCGTCTCCAACGTCTTCGACGAGATGCGGGTGTTCCTCGACGTGCTGGCCGACAAGGCCCAGCGCATGCGCTTCTTCGCGCTGCTGCCCCACGGCGTGCTCACCTACGACGAGCTGGTGGAGGTGTGGTGCCGCCTGCACGGGGTGGCGCGCGAGTACTTCACGAGCTACGGCCGCGACTCGCCCGACGTCTACCATCCGTTCCGCGAGCTCTACGACTGCGGGGTGCTCGGCATCGTGGCCCGCGACGGCGGGCGCCCCGTGCAGCGCTTCAAGCAGCCCCACGACGCCATCGACGGCCTGCACCACGAGCTGCCGCGCTCGTCGGTGTACCTGCTGCACCCCGCCCTCGATGCGCTGGTGCTGCGCCTGGGCCAGGGCGACGGCCACCACCTGTTCCGCCACGTGGTGATCGGCCACGACGAGCCCTGGCCGCCGCGCTACGACACCCTGGTGGAGGTGCAGCGCGCCCTGTTCCGGGTGGCCACCGGCGAGCACCGCGAGGTGGAGGAGCGGGTCTACGACCTGCTCGGCGAGCTCGACCGCCGCGTGGCCAGCGGGCAGGACCTCGGCTCGGTGCGGCTGGCGCTGGCCCGCTCGCCCCGCATGAAGCAGCTGCTCGCGCAGCTCGACGCGCTGGGCTGGGACGAGCTGCACCTGGTGCTGCTCGAGCGCTTCGGCGAGGGCTGATCCGCAAGACGGTGGAATCCCTCGCCCGAACGTGCGATCATGGGCGTCGATGCCACTGCTCGCGCCCGTGCTCGCGGCCGTCCTGGCCAGTGGGGTCACCACCGTGGAGCGCCCCGAGGCCAGCGCGGCGGTCCCCACCTCCGACGCGCCCACCTTCGAGGGCAAGTTCCACTTCTCCGGCGGCCAGAAGGAGCGCGATCGCGTCGCCGAGGCGGTGGAGGAGGCCGTGCAGGCCCTGCTCCCCTTCCTCCACGACCTGGCCCGCAAGCGCCTGAGCGCGGCCAACACGATCCCCGAGACCGTGACCATGACCATGAAGGGCGACGAGCTCGAGCTCCGCTACGGCAACCTGGAGCCAATGCGGGCTCCGCTCGATGGCTCGGTGCGGTACTGGCACAATCACGAGGGCGCCCGCGTGAAGATCAAGCTCGAGCAGCGCGGCAACACCCTGGTGCAGACCACCTGGAACAGCGGGGGTCGCCGCATCATGCGGTGGACGCTGGGCGAGGACGGCAAGCACCTGCGCCTCCACAGCACCATGTCGTCGCCGCAGCTCCCGGTGTCGATCGACTACCGCCTCAGCTTCCGGCAGTAAGCTCGGGCGCCCCCGCGCTCGGCCCGAGCCGCCCGCCGCATGTCCGATCCCAAGCAGTACGCGGGCTACATCGACGCCGAGCACCTCGACGTGATCGCGGGCGGGGTGGCGGAGCTCAAGCGACGGATCCTGCTGTGGATGGAGGCCGGACCCGGCCAGCGCGTGCTCGACGTGGGCTGCGGCCCCGGCATCGACACCCTGGCCCTCGCCGAGCGGGTGGGACCCACCGGCGAGGTGGTGGGGGTGGACTACGACGAGGAGATGGTCGCCGAGGCCGAGCGCCGGGCCGCGCAGGCCGGCGTGGCGGCCCGGGTCCGCCACCTGCACGCCGACGCCACCGCCCTGCCCCTGCCCGACGATCACTTCGATGCCTGCCGCTGCGAGCGGGTGCTCCAGCACGTGCGCGACCCCGAGGCGGCCCTCGACGAGCTGGTGCGGGTGACGAGGCCCGGCGGGTGGATCGTGGTGGCCGATCCCGACCAGGGCACCGCCTCCATCGACACCGCCGAGGTGGAGGTGGAGCGCACGCTGATGCGGCTGCGGGCCGAGGCCATCTTCCACAACGGCTTCTCGGGGCGGCGGCTGCTCGGGCAGCTCCACCGCCGCGGTCTGCAGGAGCTGGCCGTGGAGCTGCACCCGCTGCGCTCCACCGACTACCCCATGCTCCGCCGCCTCGACTTCTTCGAGCGCCTCGAGCAGGCCGCGCTGGCCACGGGGGCGATCAGCGGCGAGCAGCTCCAGCGCTGGCACCACGACCTGGAGCGGGCCCACGAGGAGCGCCGCTTCTTCGCCACGGTCACGGTGGTGATGGTCGCCGGGCGCAAGCCCTCCCGCGCCCCGGCTACGGGTAGCGGGTGACCGTGACCACCTCGGCCGGCGTGGCCGCGTCGAGGTAGGCCTCCGCCGCGGCGTCGCCCTGCAGGTGCAGGGCAAAGAACGCGGTGACGTACGAGGCGGTGATGTGTCGCGCCAGCTCGTTGTCGAGGTAGGTGAAGGGCTCGCCGGGCGCGGTCTGCCGCGTGCCGTCGCCACAGCCGGGCTCGAAGGCCTCCACGATCCCGCACAGATCCGAGACGCTCCAGTGCCCCGCGTCGGCCAGCTCCACCAGCCACGCCCCGCCGGGGAGCGCCATGGCGTTGCTGCGGATCAGGTTGTTGCCCACCTCGGTGATGCTGTTGTCCTCGCGGGTCAGCAGCATCAGCATGGGCTCGGCGATCCCGGCCACCGTCACCCCGGGCAGCAGGGGGTTCTCCACCGGCGCGGCCAGGGCCACGCCGGCCACGAAGCGGTCGTCGTCCTGCAGCACCTTGCCCGTGGTGGCCGCGCCGAAGCTGTGCCCGAACACGCCGATCCGCGCCGGATCGATCGCCGGCCCGAAGCTCGACGACGCCAGCACGCCGTCGAGCACCAGCGCCACGTCCTCGGCCCGCACCGCCAGCCAGACCCCGTTCAGCGGCGCCGCATTGCCCTCGAGCTGGTCGAAGAGGGTGTCGCCGGTGTGGGTCACCCCGGCCACGATCGCCCCGTGGCTCGCGAGGCGCTCGGCCACGAAGGACGAGGAGAAGCCCAGGCACGACAGGCAGTGGGAGAAGACGATCGCGGGGTAGGTTCCGGTCGCGAGCGGGGCGTCGAGGGTGGCCTCCATCGCGGGGCGCGTGCAGCCGGCCGGGGCGGCGTCGAGCAGGCCCTGCAGGGTGTCGATCTGATCGGGCGCCACCAGCTCGGCCAGGCCCACCTCGCCGTCGGGGGTGTCGCTCGGGTACCACACGGTCACCCGCAGCGTGCGATCGTCCGCGCCCGGGAGCTCGAGCGCCGTCACGCCCACGCCATGGGAGCCGCGCTCCTCCCAGCGCGGAGCCTCGCCGCCGGTGCTCGAGCCCGCGGTGTCGTCGGCCGTCGCATCGTCGGAGGCGGTGGAGCTCGCGAGCACGGTGCTCGCGGTCGTGGCCTCGCCCGACGAGCCCACGCCACCGGTGGTCCCGCCCACGTCCTCGTCCGCGGCCGGAGCACCACACGCCACCAACGGCACCAAGAGCAGCAGTCGTCGCATCGACGGCACCGTACCCGAGGCTCCCGTCCGGATCGACCACCACGCGCCTTCGGGCGACCGTCGACGTGTGGATCCTCGGCCTCCGCCGCGGCAGGCATGGGGCATCATGGCGCCCGATGCTCGACCGCCGCTCGCCCGCGTTCCGGCTGGCCCTGGCCCTTGCCCTCGCCGGCCCCGGCTGCCGCCCCGAGGACGGCACGACCCCGCCGGAGCCGCTCACGACCCCGCCGGATGCCGGAGCCGAGGCCCCCGAGGTCCCCGCCCTCGCCCACCGCGTCCGCATCTTCGACGCCCAGGGCCGCGAGCACACGCTGCGCTCCATGCTCGACGCGCTGGCCGAGCACCGCGTGGTGCTGCTGGGCGAGACCCACCTCGACGACGTGACCCACCAGGTGGAGCTGGCGGTGCTCGAGGGCCTCGCCCGCCGCCACGACGACCAGGTGGTGCTGAGCCTGGAGATGCTCGAGCGCGACGTGCAGCCCGTGGTCGACCGCTACCTCGCCGGCTCGATCGACGAGGCCACCTTCCTCGCCGAGTCCCGCCCCTGGGGCAACTACCGCACCGACTACCGCCCGCTGGTGGAGACGGCCCGGGAGCGCGGCCTGCCGGTGGTCGCCGCCAACACCCCGCGGCCCGCCCTGCGCAAGGCAGCGCGGGGCGCCGAGGGCTTCGCCGAGGTCCGGGCCGAGCACCCGCCGTGGCTGCCCGAGCAGCTGTTCCCCGCCAGCGACGAGTACTGGGCCCGGGTCGATCGCACCATCCGCGGCCACGGCCCGCCCCGCGGCGGCGACCGGACCTACGCGGTGCAGAACCTGTGGGACAACACCATGGCCGACTCGATCGTGCGCGCGACCGAGGCCCACCCCGAGCACGCGCTGCTGCACGTGGTGGGCGGCTTCCACGTGGAGCGGCACGACGGCACCGTGGCCCAGGTGAGGCGCCGTGCGCCGCAGCTCGACCTGGTGACGGTGAGCGTGGTGCCCACCTTCGATCTGGCCGGGGCACGGCCCGCCCCCGATCGCGCCGACTTCGTGGTCTACGCCGACGCCATCGCCGAGGGCCCCTCGGGCGATCGGCTCACCGTCGCCGTGCCCGATGCCCTGGGCTACCGCCTGCACCTGCCCGAGGGACCCGTGCCCGAGGGCGGCTGGCCGCTGCTGCTGTGGCTCGCCGACGACGAGGAGCGCCCCGACGACGCGGTGCTGCGCTGGCGGCTCGCGCTCGGAGACGAGGCCGCGTTCGCAGTGATCGAGGCGCCGCACCTCACCCGCGCCCGCGAGGGCTGGCTGGCGCGGCGCTGGAGCTGGCCGCAGTCGCAGAGCGAGGACTACGGCCGCGTGGCGGCGGGCCTGGGCCGCGTGCTCGACTACGCCGGGCGACGCCTGCCCATCCGCCGTGACGCGGTGCTGCTCGCGGGCGAAGGAGCCGGCGGCGCGGTGGCCCTGTGGTCGGCCCAGTACGCCGACGAGTGGGACGGCGTCCGGGTGCTGGCGCTACGGCCCGAGCTTCCCCGCCTGCTGCGGACCGCTGCGATCCCCGAGCACCCCTCGGCCGTGCAGCGGGTGGAGGTCCGCGGCGAGCTCGACGAGGGCACCACCGCCGGCCTGCAGGGCGCGGGCCTCCGGCCCGTGGTGGGCGAGGCGGTCGAGCCCGGCCCCGATCGAGACGCCGTGGTCCGCCAGGCGCTGGGCGTGGGCGAGCCCGGAGCCCCCGCGTCCCCGCCCGCCCCCGACATGGCCGCGCCCATGGCCATGCCCGGCACTCGCCTCGAGGTCCACGTCGCCCACCCCTCGGCCGTGGCCGACGCCTGGGGGGGCCTGTACACCTCCATGCTGCGCCGCCGCGGTCACCAGGCCACGCTCGTGCTCGGCGAGGCTCCCAAGACCAAGGACCGACCGCGGCTCGCCTTCGACGGGGAGCCGACCGCCCATGCCTCGATGCTGCGGGAGATCTTCGCCGAGGGTCGCGGCCTGCCCCCGCCGCCCGATGCCTTCGGCGGCGCGGTGATCCTGCTGCTGCCGCGCGGCTCGGCCAAGGGCGAGGCGGCGGCATGGGCCGAGATCCTCGCCAAGACCGAGGCGAGCCAGGGGATCTTCAAGACCCCGTACCGCGCGGTGCCGGAGGGCGGCAAGGAGCTCGCCGCGGTGCTCGAGGATCTCCGCGCCCAGGGTCGCAGCGAGGTGCTCGTGGTCCCGGTGGAGCTGTTCGCCGCCCCCGAGCGGATGCAGCGCTACCTCGACGCGGTGGAGCCCCACGCCGAGGATCTCTCGCTGCACTGGCTGCCCGGCCTGGGGCACCACGTGGTGGCGCACCTGGCCGAGTGAGCGCGTCCGGAGCCGCTCGCCGGCATGAATGCTTTCCCGCCTGTCACACGGTTGTCACAGAGGAGTGTGAAAACCCGAGCGTCGACGATGCGACGAGCTCTCGCGACCTTCTGCCTCGGCGTCTCGCTGGGATCGCTCGGTGCCTGTGGCCCGGGCACGACCGACATCGTGGCGGTGGATGGCTCGAGCACCGTCTACCCCATCACCGAGGCCGTCGCCGAGGAGTTCCAGAAGGGCGGCCGCGGCCGCGTCACCATCGGGGTCTCGGGCACCGGCGGCGGCTTCAAGAAGCTGTGCAAGGGCGAGGTGGCGCTCAGCGGGGCCTCGCGTCCCATCCGGCCCTCCGAGGTCGAGCTGTGCAAGGAGGCCCGCATCGACTACATCGAGCTGCCCGTGGCCTACGATGGCATCGCCGTGGTGGTGCACCCGGACAACGCCTGGGTCGACCACCTCAGCGTCGAGGAGCTGCGGCGCATGTGGGAGCCCGCCGCCCAGGATCGGATCAAGCGCTGGAGCGACGTCCGCGAGGGCTGGCCGGACACCGAGCTGCACCTCTTCGGCCCCGGGGTGGACTCGGGGACCTACGACTACTTCACCAAGGCCATCGTGGGGCAGGAGCACTCCAGCCGAGGCGACTTCACCTCGAGCGAGGACGACAACGTGCTGGTGCAGGGCGTCTCGACCGACCGGGGCGCGCTGGGCTTCTTCGGCTTCGCCTACTACTCCGAGAACGCGGACAAGCTGCGGGTCGTCCCCGTGGACGGCGGCGCGGGCCCCATCCTGCCCTCGCTGCAGACCGTGGCCGACGGCAGCTACCAACCGCTCTCTCGCCCGATCTTCATCTACGTCTCGCGCAAGGAGGCCGAGCGCGGCGAGGTGGCGGCCTTCGTGGACTTCTACCTCGACAGCAGCGCCGAGCTCGTCGCGGAGGTGGGCTACGTCCCGCTGCCCGACCCCGCCTACGCGCTCGTCCGCCGGCGCTTCGCGGCCAAGACCACCGGCTCGGTCTTCGGCGGCGAGGGCTCGAAGGTGGGCGCGTCCGTCGAGCAGACCCTGGCCAACGGCTGAAGCGATGGTGGATCCCTCCCGCAGCTCCTTGATCCGCGCCCGCACCACCACCGGGGAGCGCCTCACCGAGCGCCTGCTCCTGGCGTGCGGGCTGCTCTCGGTGCTGACCACCGCCGCCATCGTGGGCGTGCTGCTGCTCGAGACCCTCGAGTTCTTCTCCGAGGTCTCGCTGGCCCAGTTCTTCGGCGACACCCAGTGGACGCCGCTGTTCGCGGACAAGCACTTCGGGATCTGGCCGCTGGTGGCGGGCACCCTGCTCACCTCCGCGATCGCGATCGCGGTGGCCCTGCCCTTCGGGCTGCTCGCGGCCGTCTACCTCGCCGAGTTCGCCCGGCCGGGGGTGCGGCGGGTGCTCAAGCCCACCCTCGAGCTGCTCGCGGGCGTCCCCACCATCGTCTACGGCTACTTCGCGCTGGTGGCCCTCACCCCGCTGCTGCAGCGGCTGATCCCCGAGCTCGCGGGCTTCAACGCCCTCAGCCCCGGGCTCGCCATGGGCATCATGATCATCCCGATGATCTCCTCGCTGAGCGAGGACGCGATCCATGCGGTGCCCCGCACCTTGCGGGAAGCGGCCTACGCCCTGGGCGCGAGCCGACTGCAGACGATCTTCCGCATCGTGCTCCCCACCGCGATGTCGGGGATCGCCGCCTCCGTGGTGCTCGCCGTCTCGCGGGCGGTGGGCGAGACGATGATCGTGGCCATCGCGGCCGGGCAGCAGCCCCGCCTCACCGCCGACCCGCGGGTGCCGGTGGAGACGATGACCGCCTACATCGTGCAGGTGGGCCTGGGCGACACCCCCACCGGGACCCTGGAGTACCGCACGATCTTCGCGGTGGGAGCCGCGCTGTTCCTGATGACCTTCGTCATCAACCTCGCGAGCCAGCGGCTCGCCCGACGGTTCCGGGGGGCCTACGGATGAGCACCCCCGACCCCGCCCGCACCCGGCCTCCCAGTCGCCTCGCCGAGCAGCTGGTCCGCGCCCTGTGCCTGACCGCCGTGATCCTGCCCGTGCTGCTGCTGGTGGGCCTCATCGTCGACGTCACGGGCCAGGCCAGCGAGCGCCTGAGCTGGGACTTCATCACCAGCTTCCCCTCGCGCCACCCCGACGAGGCCGGCATCCTCCCCGGGATCGTCGGCAGCTTCTGGCTCATCGCCATGACCGGGACCGTCGCGCTCCCGGTGGGGGTGGGCGCCGCGATCTACCTCGAGGAGTACGGGGGCCGCGGGCGCCTGGCCAACCTCATCGAGGTCAACCTGGCCAACCTCGCCGG
The DNA here is from genome assembly GCA_020633315.1 of Myxococcales bacterium. Taxonomy (GTDB): domain Bacteria; phylum Myxococcota_A; class Polyangia; order Nannocystales; family Nannocystaceae; genus Paraliomyxa. The sequence goes on along the minus strand of JACKDV010000008.1, from coordinate 76,905 downwards.
CGTGCCCTCGATCATCTACGGCCTGCTGGGCCTCGAGCTGTTCGTGCGCGCGCTGGGGATGGGACGCAGCCTGGCCGCGGGCGCGCTGGCCATGGCCCTGCTGGTGCTGCCCATCGTCATCATGTCCTCGCGCGAGGCCCTGCGCACCGTGCCCCGCACCCTGCGGGAGGCCGGCATGGCCCTGGGCGCCACCCGCTGGCAGGTCATCCGGCAGGTGGTGCTGCCGATGGCCATGCCCGGGATCCTCACCGGGGCCATCCTCGCCATCGCCCGGGCCATCGGCGAGGCGGCGCCGCTCATCATCCTCGGAGCCATCACCTACGTGGGCTTCCTGCCCGACGGACCGGGCTCGCCCTTCACCGTGCTCCCCATCCAGATCTTCAACTGGGTCTCTCGCCCGCAGCCCGGCTTCGTCGTCGACGCGGCGGCCGGCATCGTGGTGCTGCTGGTGACCCTGCTCGTGCTCAGCGGGGCGGCCATCTACCTGCGCCATCGCTTCGAACGGCTCCGTGAGGGATGATGCTCTCCGCGACCACCGACCGCCCGCCGTACCGCACGGCGAGCCCCGACCGGGACATGGAAACCACAGCGAACGGCATCAAGATCCGGGCCCGAGAGGTCCACGCCTGGTACGGCGACAACCAGGTCCTGCGCGACATCACGATGGACATCGAGGCCCAGCGGGTCACCGCCATCATCGGCCCCTCGGGCTGCGGCAAGTCGACCTTCATCCGCTGCCTCAACCGCATGCACGAGATGATCACCGGCGCGCGGGTGGAGGGCAGCATCGAGCTCGAGGGCCAGGACGTCTACGCCCACGAGGTCGACCCCGTGCTGCTGCGCCGCCGCGTGGGCATGGTGTTCCAGAAGCCCAACCCCTTCCCCACCATGTCGATCCGCGACAACGTGCTCGCGGGGCTGCGCCTGACCCGCTCCGAGCGCCGCTCCCAGGGCGACGCGATCGTGGAGACCGCCCTGCGCCAGGCCGCGCTGTGGGAGGAGGTGCAGGACAAGCTCGACGCGCGGGGCCTGAGCCTGTCGGGAGGACAGCAGCAGCGCCTGTGCATCGCCCGGGCCCTCGCGGTGGAGCCCGAGGTGCTGCTGATGGACGAGCCCTGCTCCTCCCTCGATCCCATCGCGACCGCGCGCATCGAGGATCTGCTCCACGACCTGTGCGAGCGCTACACCATCGTCATCGTCACCCACAACATGCAGCAGGCGGCCCGGGTGTCCCAGCGGACGGCGTTCCTGCTGCACGGCGAGCTGGTCGAGCTCGCCGACACCAACGCCCTGTTCACCTCCCCCGCGGATTCCCGCACGGAAGACTACATCACCGGTAAATTCGGCTGAGGCCATGGGCACCCACACGGCGCGAGAGTACGAGCGCGAGCTGCTGCAGATCCGCCAGGCCCTGCTGGGCATGGCGGGGCACGTGGAGCAGATGATCGCCGACGCCGGCCAGGCCCTGATCGACCGCGACGTGGTCCTCGCCCGCCGCACCATCGCCGCCGACCAGGCCGTCAACCAGGCCGAGGTGGAGATCGACGAGGCCTGCCTGCTCATCCTGGCCAAGCGCCAGCCCATGGCCTCCGACCTGCGCTTCGTGACCCTGGTCATGAAGATGGTCACCGACCTCGAGCGCATCGCCGATCTCGCCGTGAACATCTGCGAGCGCACCATCGACCTCGACGGCGCCCCCGTGGTGATCCACGCCGGGATCCCCCAGATGACCGCGGTGACCCAGAAGATGGTCCGCAAGGCCATCGAGGCCTTCGTAGAGCGCGACGAGGCCAAGGCCCGCGAGGTGATCGCGGTCGACGACCAGGTGGACGAGCTGTTCCACCAGGTCTTCGAGGACCTGCTCGGGCGCATGGTCGACCAGCCCGAGCGCCTCCACGACTGGATCCACGTGCAATCGGTGGCCAAGTGGCTCGAGCGCATGGCCGACCACGCCACCAACCTCGCCGAGCTGGTGATCTTCATGGTCAAGGGCCGCGACATCCGTCACCCACGGCTGCGCCAGTCGGGTCCCTAGCGACGGCGAGACCCACGCCGCCGCGCGATCGTGAACATGATGCTCGTCACGCAGGAGCTGCGCGACGACTCCCTGCTCTCGGCGGTATGGTCCGTTCCGTGTCGAGGACCTTCGCGCAATCCAAGCATGCCGCCCGCGCCCTGCAGCTGGTCGAGTCGCTCCAGCGTCGCTTCGTGGGGGGCCTCGAGCGCGTGAGCCGGCGCGTGGGCTCGCCGGCGACCCTGAGCGCGGTGGAGTGGCTGCGCGACGACGGGACCCACGGCGGCGGAGAGCGCTTCGAGATCGGCGACACCCCGGTGTTCGATCGCGGCTCGGTCAACGTCTCCCAGGTCCACTACGACGACCTGCCCGATCGGCGGCTGAGCTCCGCCACCGCGCTGTCGACCATCATCCACCCCCGCCACCCCCGCGCCCCCTCGGTGCACATCCACGTGAGCTGGACCGAGATGCGCGACGGCAGCGGCTACTGGCGGGTGATGGCCGACCTCAACCCCTCGATCCCCAACGACCAGGATCGCGACGCCTTCGCCGACGCGCTGCGCCGGGTCGCGCCCGATCACTGGGACGACGCCACCGCGCAGGGCGACCGCTACTTCTACATCCCGGCGCTCGAGCGCCACCGCGGTGTGTGCCACTTCTACCTGGAGAGCTACCGCAGCGACGACGCCGACGCCGACGAGTACCTGGCGCGGCGCGTGGGCGAGGCCGCGATCGAGACCTACCTCGAGATCCTCGAGCACACCCTCAAGGGAATCGAGCCCTCCACCGCCGAGGAGCGGGACCAGCAGCTCGCGTACCACACCCTGTACCTGTTCCAGGTGCTCACCCTCGATCGCGGCACCACCTCGGGGCTGCTGATCCACTCGGACAACGACCTTGGGATCATGGGCTCGCTGCCCTCACACGTCGATCGCGATCTCCTCGCCTCGTGGAGCCCCGAGGTTCCGGGGCCGCAGGGCGAGCTGGTCGACGCGCTGGTCGACGCGCTCCCGCCCGGCTCGCCCGCGCCCGTGACCCTCGAGGCCAAGCTCGCGCTCGCGACCGCGGTGCGGCAGCACTTCCAGGCGCACCCCGAGGCGCTCGAGCTGCAGGCCTCGGGCGGCATCGTGCCGCCGACGGTGGCCAACCACCGCTGAGCACCGGCCGGCATCCGCCGGGCACGAAGGATCCGATCGTCGACCTCCGCCGTGTGAGCGCCGAGCCCCGCTGCGCGCAGCAGCACCTGATCCAGGGAGGCCCGCGCGCTCGCCCGCCTCACCCACTCCAACGTGGTCTCGCTCCACGACGTGGGCCCGCTCGAGGACGCCGACGGCCCCCCCGCCGGACCGGCTCCCGCGTCGATGCCCGCGTCAGCGCCGGCGCTCGTTCGCGTTGGGATCGGGCGGTCGCGGAGCCGCCGAGAGGTACTGCTTGGGCCAGCTCTGCTCGTAGTGCTCCTGCTCGGCCGCCGCGTGCACGGTGAGGTAGGGATCGAACAGGTGCGGGCGCGCCATCGCACACAGGTCGGCGCGGCCGGAGGCGAGCAGGGTGTTGACGTGATCCCAGCCCTGGATCGCCCCCACCGTCATCGTCGGGATCCCCACCTCGTGGCGGATGCGATCGGAGAACGGCGCCTGGTACATGCGGCCGTACACCGGCTGCTGGTGCGGCACGGTCTGGCCGCTGCTCACGTCGATGATGTCGACCCCGTGCTCCTTGAGGGCCCGGGCCACCTCCACCGCCTCGACCAGCTCGAGCCCGCCGGGAGCCCAGTCGACCGCGGAGATCCGCACCGAGATCGGCTTGTCCTCGGGCCACGCCCCGCGCACCGCGTCGAGCACCTCCAGCGGGAAGCGCAGGCGGCTCTCCAGCGATCCGCCGTACTCGTCGTCGCGCTGGTTGGTCAGCGGCGAGATGAAGCTGGCCAGCAGGTAGCCGTGCGCCATGTGGACCTCGACGAGGTCGAAGCCCGCCCGCAGCGCCCGCTCGGTGGCGGCCACGAAGGCCGCCACCACCCCGTCCATGTCCTTGCGCGTCATCGATCGCGGCACCTGGCTGAGGCCCGGGTGCAGCGGCAGGGGCGAGGGCGCGATGATCTCCCAGTTGCCCTCGGGCAGCGGCTTGTCGTAGCCGTCCCACAAGAGCCCGGTGGAGGCCTTGCGCCCCGCGTGGCCGAGCTGGACGCCGATCTTCGCCCGCGAGCTGGCATGCACGAAGTCGGTGATGCGCCGCCAGGCCGGCACGTGGGCCTCGTCGTAGAGGCCGGTGCAGCCGGGGCTGATGCGCCCCTGTGCGCTGACGTCGGTCATCTCGGTCATCACCAGGCCGGCCCCGCCCACGGCCCGGCTGCCCAGGTGCACCAGGTGCCAGTCGTTGGGCACGCCGTCGACGGCCGAGTACATGCACATGGGTGAGACCACCACCCGGTTGTCCAGCTCCATGCCCCGCAGCCGGAAGGGGGTGAACATCGGCGGGGGCGGCGGGCTGCGGTCGGCACAGCCGGCCTGCTCGGCGAACCAGCGATCGACCGCGGCGATGAAGCCCGGGTCGCGCAGCTTGAGGTTGTCGTGGGTCACCCGCTTGCTGCGCGACATCATGCTCATGGTGAGCTGCAGCATGGGATCGTCGGCGTAGCGCTTGATCTCCTCGAACCACTGCTGGCTGGTCTCGGCCGTCTTCTGCAGCTTGGCCGCCTCCACCCAGCGCGCGTCCTCGTAGGCCTGCAGCGCCGTGGGCACGTGGTCGTGCTCGAGCAGGGCGTCGACCAGGGCGATCGCATCCTCCATGGCCAGCTTGGTGCCCGAGCCGATCGAGAAGTGTGCGGTGTGGGCCGCGTCGCCGATGAGCACCACGTTGCCGTGGTGCCAGGTCTCGTTGCGCACGCGCCGGAAGTTGATCCACTCCGACTTGTTGGTGCGCAGCGGGTGCCCCTCGAGCTCATCGGCGAACAGGCGCTCGCAGTAGGCCACCCCCTCGTCCACGCTCATGCGATCGAGCCCCGCCGCGCGCCACGAGTCCTCGTCGGTCTCGATGATGAAGGTGCTGGTCTCGGCGTCGAAGGGGTAGGCGTGCACGGTGAAGAAGCCGTGCTCGTTGCGGCGCAGGAAGAACTTGAAGGCGTCGAAGACCTTGGTGGTGCCCAGCCAGATGAACTTGGCCGCGCCGGGCCGGATGTCGGGGCGGAAGTGATCGGCCAGCGCGCTGCGGATGCGGCTGTTGATCCCGTCGGCCGCCACCACGAGGTCCGAGTCGGCGAACTGCTCGTGTCCCTCCACCTCGGTCTCGAAGCGCAGCTCGATCCCCAGCTCGACGCAGCGCTCCTGCAGGATCTGCAGCAGGCGGCGCCGCGCGATCCCGGAGAAGCCGTGCCCCCCCGAGCGCACCACCTCGTCGCGATAGCACACGTCGATCGCGTCCCAGTGCACGAAGCCCTCGGTGATCCTCTCGTAGGTGGGCCGATCGGCCTCGAGGAAGTTGCTGAGGGTCTCGTCGGAGAACACCACGCCCCAGCCGAAGGTGTCGTTGGGACGGTTGCGCTCGTAGATCGCGATCTCGCAATCCGGTCGCGCCTTCTTCATGAGCAAGCTGAAGTACAGGCCCCCCGGGCCGCCACCGATGACCGTGATCTTCACGTTTCGCCTCCTGGGCCGGGACGCCGAGAGCAGGGGTCGTCCCTGCCGGGATGGTAGACGCGCCGACGCGCCCGCCCGCAGGCGCCCCCTCACGCCGGGGCCGGGAACGGAGGTGAGGAGCTTCACGACGGGTGTATCCTCCCGCGAGCATGAGTCGGGCACACGACCGCTGGCTGCTGGGTGCGTTCGTGCTCTCGGGAGCCGCGGGGCTGGGCTACGAGATCCTCTGGACGCGCCTGCTCACCCTGGGCCTCGGCAGCGAGAGCCTCGGCGTGCTGGGGGTGCTGGCGGGGTTCTTCGGCGGCATGGCGATCGGGGCCGCCGCGCTGCACGACCGAGCCCGTCGCAGCGCCGCGCCCCTGCAGCTGTTCGCACGCCTCGAGCTGGCGGCCGCGGCCTTCGCCGTGATCAGCCCGCTGTGGCTGCACTGGCTCACCGGCTGGCTACCGGCCGCCGTCGGACCCATGGCGGGGGACAACGACAGCGGCACCGCCCTGGTCCTGTCGATCGGCATCGCGGCGGTCGTGCTGCTGCCCGGCACCTTCTGCCTGGGCGCCACGCTGCCCGCCCTGGTCGAGGCCCGGCGCCGGGTCTGCCCCGAGGATCCCGACGGTCGTGGCCTGGGGCGGCTGTACGCCGCCAACACCCTGGGGGCCACCGCGGGAGTGCTGGGCACCGTGCACATTTTGCTGCCGCTGGGCGGGATCGTGGGTGGTGCGATCGCGCTGGCCGTGCTGGGTGTGGCGGCGGCCGGCGTGGCGACTCGCTGGGGTCGCCGCGTGAGCGTGCCGGCCCAGCCGCGGGCGGAGGACGAGGCCGCGCCCGCGGTCGATGCCTCGAAGGATCCCGACCCCGACGTCACCCGCGAGCCCTGGCTGCTGCTGGCGCTCTTGTGCGGCACCGGGCTGGCCGGCGTGGGGCTCGAGGTGGTCGCGGTGCAGATCCTCTCGCAGATCCTCGAGAACACGATCTTCACCTTCGCCCACGTGCTCGCGGTGTACCTGCTGGGCACCGCGATCGGGGCCGCGCTCTACACCCGCTACGCCGCCCGGGCGATCGCCGGCCGGCCCGCCACGGTGGCCGCCGCCCTGCTGCTGCTGCACGCGGCGGCGGTGATCTGGGCCGCCTGGGCCCTCGCCCACAGCCGCGGCTGGCTGGTGGGCATCGCGGGAGAGGGAGCCTCCGCCGACGCCGAGATGCTCGCCGAGACCGTGGTGGCCACGCTGGTGCTGGCCCCCGCCACCGTGCTGATGGGCGCCCTGTTCTCCCACCTCGCCGGCCTGCTCGCGCCCCGCGGCATCGGTCGCGCCTACGCGCTCAACACCCTGGGCGGCGCGGTGGCTCCCTTCGTGTTCGGCGTGGGCGCGATCGAGTCCATGGGCTACCGCGATGCCCTGTTCGCCGTGGCCTACACCTACCTCGCGCTGTTCGGGGCGTTCACCTGGTTCCGCCGCTTCCGACCCATCCCCAGCATCGTGAGCATCCTCGGCGTGGTGGCGCTGACCGGGCTCGCCTCGGCGCCGCTGCTGCTGGTCACCGTGGACGAGGACTGGGAGGTGCTCGAGAGCCACGAGACCCTGCTGGGGGCCGTGGTGGTCAGCGAGCACCGCCCCGAGGGCAAGGCGCCCGCGGGCCAGCCCCTGCGGCGGCTGCAGGTGGGCGAGGAGTTTCGCATGGGCGGCGCCCTGGCCTTCGGCGAGCGGCGCATGGGGCAGATCCCGCTGCTGCTCCACCCCGAGCCGCGCAGCGCCCTGTTCCTGGGCGTGGGCACGGGGGCCACCCTGGGCGCGGTGCGTCAGCACCCCTCGCTCGAGCACGTGGATGCGGTCGAGCTGGTGCCCGCGGTGCTCGACCAGCTCCACTACTTCACCGACATCAACGGCGACGTGGCCCACGACGAGCGCGTGCACCTGCACGCCGCCGACGCCCGGCGCTTCGTGGCCGCGAGCGAGCGCGAGTACGACGTGATCGTGGCCGACCTGTTCCACCCGGGCCGCGACGGCGCGGGCAACCTCTACGCCCGCGAGCACTTCGAGCACGTCCACCGCCACCTGGCCGACGACGGCCTGTTCGCGCAGTGGCTGCCGCTGTACCAGCTCGACCCCGAGACCCTGCGGGTGGTGATCCGTACCTTCGTCGAGGTGTTCGGGGAGACTCATGCCCTGCTCGGCATCTACAACGTGAGGACCCCGGCCATCGTGCTGGTGGGGCGGACCGACGGCCGGGACGCCGATGCCATGGCCATCGACGTGGACCGCCTGGCGCAGCGGATGCGGGGTCCCGTGTTCGAGGAGCTGCTGATGGATCCCCGCGACCTGCTGGGCGCCTACCTGCTCGACACCCCGGGGCTGGTGGGCTTCGCCGGACCGGGAGGGATCAACAGCGACCTCGTGCCGCGGGTCTCGCTCGAGGCCCCTCGCAGCGCCTACGAGGAGAGCGAGACCCGCGGACGGGACAACCTGATGGCCCTGCTCGAGGTCCGGGTCCCGCTGCCGCCCAACCTGCTCGTGGCCGAGGATCCCCAGCAGCTCGAGTCCTTCCGACAGGAGGTGGCCGCCTTCGCCGAGGCGCTGGGGCACTACCTACGGGCCGAGTCCGCTCGCCTCGACACCCCGGGCCCCGTGGAGGGCATGGTGGCCGGGCTCGGCCAGTACGTGGCCGCCTACCAGGCCGCGCCCCAGTTCCGCCCCGCTCGCGGCATGCTCTTCCAGGCCGCGCGCTCCGGCGACGACCTGGCCGAGCAGGTGTTCCCCGCCATGCTCGAGCGCACGCCCAAGGAGCGCCTGGTCTGGCGTGAGTACCTGGGCTACCTCCAGCGCAAGGGCGACCCCACGCGCCTGCAAGCGGCGATCGAGGAGGCCAAGGCGACCCTCGAGCTCCCCGCGGCCGCGCTGCCGTGAGCGGAGCACGAGCTACATCCGCGCCAGGAGCTGAGCCTTCTGCTGCTCGAACTCCGCGTCGGTGAGGATCCCTTGGATCCGCAGCTCGTCGAGCTTGTGGATCCGATCGCCGACTTGCTCGGCCGTCAGCGGCTCGGCCGACCCGCCGTGGGGCTGCCCGAGACCGTGCCCCGGCTGGGCAGCGGGCGGATAGCCGGGCGCAGGACCATGACCCGGTGAAGGACCGTAGCCCGGCGCGGCACCGTACCCCGGCGGCGTAGGACCGTAGCCCGGCGCAGCACCGTAGCCATGGCCCGGCGGCGGCCCGTAGCCCGGAGCCCCGTAGCCCGGAGCCCCGTAGCCCGGCGGCGGACCGTAGCTCGGTGCGCCGTAGCCCGGCGCGCCGTAGCCCGGCGGCGGTCCGAACACCATCGGCTGCCCCGGAGGCGGCAGCGGCAGGTAGGCCGGCATCCCGGCTGCGAGCGCGGCTCGCCGTCGCTCGCCGGCATCCTTGAGCTCGGCGCGCTTCACCAGGTAGAGCGGGAACGCGATGATCCAGAGGAACAGCCCGCAGATGAACCAGCCGGCGGGGCCCATGGCGGCCAGGCCCCTCACATCGCGCTTGTCGTAGCCGAGCTGCGAGGAGTCGACCGCCATCCAGATCGCGGTGGCGAGCGCCACGAGGCTCATGAAGCCGCCCATCGGCCACAGAGTAGCGCAAGCGCGGCGCAGGGGCACGCGCGGCGGGCGAACGAGGAGCGACGTCGTCGCTCAGGGCGAGGCCACGGCCTCGGCGGTCCCGCTCTCCTCCTCGATCTCCGGGAACGCCCCGTAGGAGAACAGGTCCTCCGCCTTCAGCTCCACCACCGGCCCGAGCTCGGCGAGTCGCTCGAGCCCCACCCGCTCGCGGTCGCCGATCACCGCGATGATCAGCGGGCGATCGCGGAAGCGCTGGGCGAAGGCCTCCACGTCGGCCACCTCGAGGCCCTGCAGCGCCTCCCACTGGGCTCGCCGCGGATCCACGAGGTCGCCCCGGTCCTCCCAGTACACCACCCAGTGCGGGAGCTGCCGCGGATCGATGCGGCTGGCGCGGTAGCTCTGGTCGAGCGAGGCCTTGGCCTCGGCGACGCGATCGGCCGGCAGCGGCCGCTGCAGCAGCTCGAGGAAGGTGGTCACCGACTCCGGGGTCTTGTCGGCCTGCGTGCTCATCCCCCCCAGCACCACCGACTGATCCCGGGGGATCCGCCCGTCGTCGTGCCGCAGCCACGCGGTGTAGGCCAGGCCCCGCGCCTCGCGGATCTCCTGGAAGATCACCGAGCCCGAGTTGCCGTCCATCGTCTGCTCGTAGAGCTCGGCCAGCGCCCGCTCCCGGGCGGGCAGCGGCGGCTGGGGGATCACGATCCGCACGTTGGCCTTGGCCCCGTCGTCGTGCAGGAAGAACACGGTGGTGTGCGAGACCTCGCGGTAGCGCTCCACCCATGGCGCTCCCGTGGCGCGCACCTTGCCCTTGCCCACGAGCAGCGGCTCCACCTCGTCGGCCGAGCGCGGACCGTAGTAGATGGTGCGGTGCCGGTGCCCCAGCGCCGAGGTCATCAGCCCGCGCAGCTTGGCCGCCTTGGCCTTCGCCAGCGTGGCATTGGACGGCTGCTGCCGCCACTCGCTGCGCTCGCCGAGCATGGCCAGCTCGAACAGCGCCGAGCTCAGTGAGCGATCCTCCTCGAGCTCGTCGCGTCGCACCGCGATCGTGTTGCGCAGGTGCCCCTGCAGCACCTCGTCGTCGAAGCGCGGCGCCGCGAGCCACTCGCGGACCAGGGCGAGGGTGGCCTCCATGTTGCGGTCGAGCCCCTCGATCTCGATCCAGCTCGTGTCGGCGCTGCAGCCCACCGACACCTGGCTGCCCAGCGCATACAGCTCGCGACGTCGCTGCTCCGCGCTCCGCTCGCCCGCCCCCGACAGCTCGAGCAGCTCCAGGGCGAAGCACAGCAGCGGCTCCTCGCGGAAGCCACGCTCCACCCGGTACTCCACCGAGAACAGCTCGTTGCGGGGGTTGCGGACCGCCACCAGCTCTCCGGTGGCGACCTTGCGCCGCTGGTAGTGCTCGCCCTCCACCGCCCACTGGGGCTGCAGCGCGGGCACCGGCATCCGCTCCACCGCCTCGGCGAAGGCGCTGTGCCGCGAGGAATCGATGGGCACCGGCGAGATCTTCGGCTTGTCGAGGCGCGGCACGTCCATCTCGCCCTGGCGCCGGTAGCCCACCACGTAGTCGTCGCCGAGGAAGGCCTTGGCCACCCGCACCACGTCGGCCTTGGTGACCTCCTGCAGCGCCTGCTGCTCGCGGACCACCTCCGGCCACGGACGGTGCTGCGTGAAGGCCTCCATGATCCGGTACGCCCGCACGAACGAGGCCTCGCGGGCCCGCGCCGCGTCCACCTCGATCTGCAGGCGGGCCGCGGCCACGTCGGCCTCCTCGAAGTCGCCGCTGCGCAGCCGCTCGACCACCTTGCGCGCCATGGCCTCGCCGTCCTCGTGGCGCTGCCCCGGGCGCAGCCCCAGCTCCACGCTCAGGTAGCCCGCCTCGACCAGGCTCGACTGCCGCGCGCCCGCCCAGGTCACCCGCTGGGGCAGCACCAGCTCGGTCTCGAGCAGGCCGAAGCTCGGATCGCCCAGCAGCCGCGTCATCACGGCCAGCGCGGCGCCGTCGGGATCGCCGACCGGCGCGGTGGGCCAGCGCATCACCACCAGCTCCTCGCCCTCGGCCTGCAGCTCCACCAGCGTGCGCCCGTGCAGCGGCGCCAGCTCGCCCGGCTGCGGTCGCTCCAGCGGCTGCGGCCGCAGCCGCGCCAGCTCGAGCTCCAGCACCGGCAGCGCGGTCTCGGGATCCACGTCCCCCACCAGCACCACCGCCATGTTGTTGGGCACGTACCAGCGCTCGAAGTAGTCCACCATGTCCTGGTACGCGGGCGTCCGCAGGTGCTCCACGCTGCCGATGGTGGTCTGGGTGCCGTAGGGGTGCCGGGGGAACAGCGCCCGCATGATCCGCTCGTCGAGCTGCTCGTCGGGCTCGTCGAGCGAGAGGTTCTTCTCCTCGTACACCGCCTCGAGCTCGGGATAGAACAGCCGGAACACGGGGTCGGCGAAGCGCTCCGACTCCACCCGCGCCCACTGCTCCAGGCGGTTGCTCGGGATGCTGGCGAGGTAGACCGTCTCCTCGTTGTCGGTCCAGGCGTTGAGCCCCTCCACCCCCAGGGTGCCGTAGAGGCGATCGAACTCGTTGGGGATCGCATACTGGGCCTGGGCCAGGGTCTCCGCGTCGATCTCCCCGAGGATCGCGGCGCGGGCCTTGGCGCCCTGGGCCGCGGGGAGCTCGGCGTAGAGCTGGTGCACCCGCTCCACGTGGGGCGCCTCGGCCTCCATGTCGGTCGTGCCCAGCTCGTCGGTGCCCTTGAAGAGCATGTGCTCGAGGTAGTGGGCCAGGCCGGTGGAATCCGCGGGATCCATGCGCGAGCCGGCCCGCACCACCACCCACGCCGCGATCCGGGGCTGATCCCGCATGGTGCTGATGTAGACGGTCATGCCGTTGCTCAGCCGGTGGATCGTGACCCCCAGCGGATCGTCGGCCAGCGGCGCGGCGAGGGGCGCCGGCAGATCCGAGGCGGCGAGGATCTCGGCCTCGCTCGGACGAGCCACCGGCGACGACGCGGCCGGATCGTCCGGCGGGACCACGTCGTCGACGGCCCTTCCCTTGGTGCACGCGAGCAGCATCACGGAGAACCACGGGGCGAGCAGCGAGCGCAGGGCCTTCATGCCGGTGCATGGTACGCCGAACGGCGCTCCTGCGGGCCCCGGGGGTGGAGCGCCCGATCGGTGCCTCCCCGACGACCGCGTCGCTTCCGGCCCCGGCGCCGGGTGCCGCCGAAATGCTAGCCTGCCCGGCGAAAGAGAGCTCGACGACCGATGGAGATCATCGACGGCAGGGGCGGGAGCGTGGGCGCCCGCATCAGTGGCCTGGTCAAGCGCATACGGGGGGGCTCCGGCGGCCCCATCGTGTGGCTCGTCCTCGCCTTCATCATGTCCCTCATCCTCATGTTCACCTCCTTCACCACCATCGAGCCCGGGCAGGTGGCGGTGAAGGTCAACAACATCACCGGAGAGCAGGAGGACCGGACCCAGCCCGGCCTGGTGTTCCGCGCGCCGTTCGGGATCCACTCCGTCTACATCATCGACGCGAGCCCGCAGACCTTCGTGATGAAGGGCAACAAGGCCGTCGACGCGCTCCACGTGCAGGAGCTGACCGTGCGCGCCAGCGACGGCTCCAACTTCCTGTTCAACGACACCACCATCATCTTCCAGGTGCTCGGCGCCGACGCCATCGAGGTGATCCGCGACGCGGGCTCGGGCGACGAGTTCCGCCGCTGGATGCGGCCCTACGCGCGGGCCATCCTCCGCGACGAGTTCGGCAAGGAGTCCACCATCTCGGTCTCCAACCCGGCCAAGTTCGGCGAGGCCACCGAGCGCGCCCGAGCGCGGCTCAACGAGAAGCTCGAGCCCCACGGGGTCACCGTGACCAAGATCGTCACCCCGCGGCCGCGCTTCAACGAGCAGTACGAGAACCTCATCGAGGCCCGCAACGAGGCCGAGAACCAGCTCACGGTCATCCAGTCGGAGCTCGAGCGCGCCAAGACCGATCGAGAGCGCGTGCTGGCCGAGGTCGACCGTGATCAGAACAAGATCGTCCAGGAGCGACGAGCCGCCCTCGAGGCCGCCCTGGCCACCGCGGACGCCAACAAGGCCGACACCATCCGGCAGGCCGACACCTACCGCATCGAGACCGTGGCCAAGGGTCAGGCCGCCAAGTCGGCGGCCGAGCGCCAGGCCGAGGAGCTCGAGGGCCAGCTGCTGGCCGACTACGAGGCCAAGCGAGCGGCCATCGAGGCGTTCAAGTCCCAGCCGGTCGAGCGCGTGATGGAGCGCCTGGGCGAGAAGCTGCGGGGCGTCACCATCGACATCCAGCCCTGGGCCGACGACGCCACCCCCTCGCGGCTCCGCGTGGAGCAGATGGGAGGAGTCCAGTGAAGAACGTCACCCGCATCCTCCGCATCTTCGTGGTCGCCATGCTCGTGCTGTGGCTGTCGCCGAAGTTCTGCTTCCACACCATCGAGCCCGACGAGATCGGGGTGCGCCAGAGCAACTTCTCGGGCGTGTACCAGGAAGACCTCGAGCCGGGCTGGGCGCTGCGGATCCCCGGGATCCACAAGATCATCGAGGTGCCGCGCCGCTTCGAGTTCCTCGACTACACCAACGACGACCTGGGCCCGCAGGAGCCCCTGCAGATCCGCACCCAGGACAACAACATCGTGGTCATCGACGTCTCGGTGCCCTACCACATCATCCCGGGCGAGGCGTACATGGTGGTCGAGGCCGGCAACCATGTGGAGGACCGTCAGGGTCTGCTCCGCTTCCAGCGCCTGGCCGAGGAGACCACGGTCAGCGTGCTGCGCGAGCACCTGGCCCAGCTGACCTCGGCCGAGTGGTACGACACCGACCGCCGACTGGAGGTCGCCGACGATGCCCTCGAGATCCTCAACCAGTCGCTGGCCGATCTGCACGTGAAGGCCGAGTCGGTGCTGGTGCGAGCGGTGACCTTCCGCGAGCAGTACGAGCAGCAGCTCCAGCAGATCCAGCTCAACGAGCAGAACAAGCTGCTCGACGGGGCGCGCAAGGAAGTCGCCACCAAGCAGCAGAGTCTGGACAAGTACACCCAGGGCACCAACGCCAGGGCGTCCAGGGCCGAGCAGGAGTGGAAGCGCAAGGTCGCCGATCTCGAGCGCGCCTACCAGGTCGGCTTCATCGACGTGGGGGAGAACACCGAGCCCGGCGAGGCCCGCCGCCTCCTCGACGAGATGACGCCCGACGAGCGTGAGGCGCTGGTGGCCACCGCGGCCAAGACCCTCGACAAGGACCCCAAGGACATCGACGACACCTACCTGCTGGGCATCCAGAACATCCAGGCCGAGACCCTCGAGTACGACCAGCGGGTGCGGCTGCAGGCCGACGGCCTCTCGGCTCGCCTCAGCGCCGAGGGCGAGGCCACCATGGCCAAGGTCCGCGGCGCCTACGAGGAGCGGATCAACAACCTGCTCGACAGCGTGGCGGGCCGCGCCTACGTGGCGTACCAGGCGGCGGAGAACGTGCAGTTCGACGACACCCTGGTGTTCCAGAGCGACGACGGGATCCCCACCGTGCTGCGGCTGCGGGCGCTGACCGAGAGCTTCATGGGGCTCTGAGCCCCGCCGAGGACGCGAGGGGGCGGTCGTGCCGACGCGACCGCCCCTTTTTCGTATGCTCACCGGGGCGAGGCGACGCCGCCCCTCGACGACTCGTCGCCATCACCCGAACGGCCCGCCCCGTGCCCATGATGCCCCGAGTGCCCCACGCCGCCACCGTCCTGGCCCGAGGTCTCGCGCTCCACCTCGACGCCCTGCGCAGCGGCTCCGAGCAGGAGCGCCAGCGCAGCCTGGGCGGCCTCACCCTGCTGCGCGACTTCGGGGTGCGCCTGGGCATCGTCGCGGTCGGCCGCGCCCTCGACCACCTGCTGGTCCCCGACTTCCGCCGCATCGAGGTCCGGGCTCCCCTGTTCGTGGTCGCCCCGCCGCGCAGCGGCACCACGCTGCTGTACAACCTGCTCGCCCGCGATCCGGGCCTGGTGGGGATCCGGCTGTACGAGAGCCTGCTGCCCTCGCTCACCCTGCTCGACCTGGTCGACCGCCTCGCCGCCGGCCTCGACGACGACGCCCGCCTGCGCCGCGCGTTCCTCGAGCACGAGCAATCCCTGTTCGCCGACCTCGACCCCATCCACCGCATCCGCTACGGCGAGCTCGAGGAGGACACCACCCTCTTCGATCGGCACATGGTGTGCCCCACCGCGCTGCGCTTCTTCCCCCACGGCGAGCGCCTGGCCCCCTACCTCACCCTCGACGATCAGCCGCCCGCCACCCGCCGCGCCGTGATGCAGGCCTACCGCCGCGCCGTGCAGCGGGTGCTGCACCGCTCGCCGGGCCGCAGCTACCTCGCCAAGAACATCGCCTCGGCCGGCCGCATCGGCAGCCTGCTCGAGACCTTCCCCGACGCCCGCATGATCAACATCGTGCGGCATCCCTACCAGGTGCTGCCCTCGGCGCTGCGCCTGGTCGACCGCACCTTCGGCATGGGCCTGCCCGACGGTCGCCGCCCCGAGCTGCCGCCCGACGATCCCTACTGGCAGGCGCACGCGCAGCTCGTGCTCGACTCCTACCGTCGGCTGCTGCACTGGGAGCGGACCCTGCCCCCGGCCAACTGGCTCACCCTGCGCTTCGAGGATCTCGTGGCCGACCCGATGGGGACGGTGCGCGGCGCCTACGAGCACTTCGGCATGCCGCTGACCGGCGAGACCGAGGCACGGATGCTCGACGAGGTGGCCGAGGCCGACCGGCATCGCTCCTTCGTGGGCAAGCCGGCGCGGCTCGAGGACTACGGGCTGACCCGCGCGGACGTGTACGAGGCGATGCCGGAGGTGTTCGAGGCGTACGGCTTCGAGGCGTGATGCTACCCGAAGGTGACGCTCACCGCCCCGAATCGAGTGCTGACACGACGAGCCTCGCGGGCTATACGAGGAGCGCCACCTCGTGGTGGTGATTCGGTGGACGGCGTCCATCGAGAGGAGCGTCGCGATGTTGGTACGAATCTACGGAGCCGCCGAGGATTCCGACGTCGAGGAGTTGGTCGGGGCGCTGCGCAAGGGCTGGGAGGCCCTGCGCCTCCCCAGCGACTCGCTCGAGCTCCAGTACTGGGCGCCCGGTCTCGCGGCGAAGCACGGGCGACCGGACATCCACGTCCACTTCCGCTCCACCGACGCGGATGCAGAGCTACGACGTGCCGTGGACGAGGGCAGCACGATCATCGCCGTGCTCCCCGATGCTCCGAGCGCCAAGTCGTCGCTGCCCCCTCCCCTCGCCAAGCTCAATGCGTTCCTCCGGGACCGATACGGCTCGTATTCGTGCGAGGCCCTCGTCGACGAGATCCTGACGCGAGCCATCCTCCCCCGCCGAACCCCGCAGGCGTTCATCAGCTATCGCCGCGACGACTCGGAGCACGTGGCGGCTCAGCTGCACGCGGAGCTCACCCGGCTGGGGTTCCTCACCTTCCTCGATACGGTGTCGATCGGGGTGGCCGAGGACTTCCAGCACGAGCTCATGTGGCGCCTCAACGACACGGACCTCGTCATCCTGCTGGCCTCCCCGCGCCTCGGGGGCTCCAGCTGGGTGCGGCAGGAAGTGGAGTTCGCGCGCACGGCAGGAGTGGGAATGCTCGTGGTCGTGTGGCCGGACGAGTGCTTCGAGCTCGATGCGAAGGACAAGCCCAAGCGCCCCTTCATCGGCCAACTGATCGACCCTCACTCGTCGCCCCTGCTCACCCGTGAAGACCTCGGCATCGACCCCCGGCTCGCCGCAGTGGACGTCCACGCGATGTTCACCGGTGCTCACAAGGCGCCTCACTCCCTCTCCTCGACGGCGCTCGATCAGCTCGTGGCCGCCGCGCTCGAGCTCCGGGCCCGAGCCCTCCATGAGCGCCGCCTCGACCTGCTCAGCCTCGTCTATCGCCGGGAGAAGAAGCGCGGCAACTCTCCGCAGCACGCCGCGCTACCGGGCGACCTCCGGGTCGACCGAGACGGCCACCCCCACCTCATTCGAGTGTTCCCCTTTCGCCCGGAGCCGACGATGCTCCATGGGACCGCTACCATGCCGAAGGAAGGAGAGAGCTCCAGCGCGGTGTATCGGGAGAACTACCCCCACGACGATCGCGTGTCCGCGATGAAGTGGCTCGCCGAGCGTGACGGCTTCACTCTGAGCCCCTTCACCACTCGACTTCCCCGGCCGGGAGGCACGAAGTGAGCTTCGCGTACGAGATCACCTCCGAGGTAGGCGACCCCCTCGTCCTCAGGAGCCGAGTCGATGCACGAGGGCAGGACCTTCCCGGCCCGTCCCGCAGCGTCGACGACATCCTCTCGGCGCTGTCCAGGAAGGCGATCTTCCTCTCCGCGAGCGAGAACATCGCGCGCCAGGACGAGCGGGACAACATCGCCAAGGACATCGTCGACCGCCACACCAGGAGGATGGGGGGAGCCCCCTGGCTCGACCGGTACCTGCACTACATCCAGCACGAGGATCATCGATACCCACGGAGGGTCCTGCGCGCGGTGTCCTGGTTGAGCACCTTTGCCCTCGAGAACGACTACACCCTGATCTTCGGAGGTCACCCTGCGATAAGCCCCATGGTGCTCGAGGTCGCACGCCGCTTCGCCACCAATCACGACGAGGTCCGCGTGGTGATCTTCCAGAGCGAGCTGTACGCCAACATCATCCCCATCGCCGCCAAGGACATCTCTCGATGGCCCAATGGCTGCATGCTCACGACGAGGGCGGTGGGGCATGACAAGAACGAGAGCCTGACGCTCATGCGCCGCCACATGCTCTCCGCCCCCGGCCTGCATGCCGGCGTCTACATCGGCGGGATGGGAGGCATCCTGGAGGAGTCCTACCGCTTCGAGGAGCTCCAGCGGGGCAAGCCCCGATATGCGATCGGCTCCACCGGAGGTGCCAGCGAGTACCTGCTGGATGCCATGGGAGACGAGCACTGCGGGCGCATGCCTACCCGAGAGCTGCGCGACGCCCTGGCCGACGATGAGGCCTACGCCGCGGTGATCGACCAGATCTTCGACGACCTCGAGGCTGCTCCCTGACCCCGCCTCACGGCGGGAGGTAGCCGGCGCACGCTGCCGTCACCCCAGGCACGACCCCCTGCAGGAACCCGGAGTAGTCCGCCTGGCAGATGTCGCCGACGGCCCCCTGGGGGAACGACTCGGTGAACTCGATGAGCCGCGGCGAGGGCTGGGCACCCTCGGTGCCGTCCCACGGGGCGATGCAGGCGTTGGGCGCCGGAGTGCCGAGCAGCGAGAGCACCACCACGTCGCCCAGCCAGCCGCCCTTGCGCCCGGCCACCGCCGCCACCCAGTCCGACGGATCGCCGGCCGAGCCCCACGAGGTGTCCATCTCGAATTCGTCCTCCTCGTTGGTGGCGAGCACCACCACGAGCAGGGCGTCCTCGCGCAGGAAGCCGTTGTGGTAGCCACCGGGGGCGATGTTCTCGTCCGACAGCGCCCCGATCAGCATGTCCATGGGGCGCTCGTTGGGCGAGCCATCCACGCCCACGGCGAGCGCACACTCGAGCTCGGTGGCCAGCACGGTGCTCGAGGAGATCATCCAGTGGTCGCCGCCCTCGTAGGGGCCGCAGGGCTCGGCGTTGGCCTGCACCATCAGCTCGTCGTCGGTGGTGATCACCCCGATGTGCAGATCCTCGCCGAGGGTGGGGATCGCGGTCTGGATCGCCTGCACGAACGCGAGCGCGCTCGCCTGCAGCCGCAGCTGCTCCTCGGCCATCGGCTCGGAGTCGTCCACCACGAACAGGATGTCGACCGAGACGCAGGGCTCGGCCGGGGGCAGCTCGCCCGTGCTCGAGTCGGAGCTGCTGTCGTCGTCGACGGTCCCGGTGGAGGAGTCACCGGTGGGCTCGGCCTCGGTCCCGGAGCCCTCGCCGTCACCGCTGTCGGCGGTCGAGGTGCCGGTGGCGTTGGAGTCGCTCGAGAAGTCGAAGCCCTCGTCGCCGCTGCCGGCCGGGCTGCAGCCCGGGGCCAGCAGCAACCCCAGCGGGGCCGTCATGGCGAGAGCGATGGACCGGAGACGTCGCGGGCTCGTCATCGGCGTACCAGGGTAGCAGGACCGAGCGCTAGTCGTTGGGCGCCCCGTAGGAGATCCACAGGCGGATGATGTCGAGCTCCTCGTCGCTGAGCGGCGAGGCACCAAGCGGCATCTGCTTGCCCGCGAAGCCGTCCCCGGTGAGCTTGGTCATCAGGTAGCTGTTGGTGGGGTTGCCCGGGGTCACCAGCGGGATGTCGGGGTTCTGGGTGGACGGCGCGAACAGGTTGTCTCGGGCCGCCTCGGCGGTGAGATCGAGGCCCGCGGCCGGGGCCACGCTGCCGTGGCAGCCCGGGGTGGCGCAGCGCGTCTCGAGGATCGGCTGCACGTGACCCGAGAAGGTCGCCCCGCTGTCGGGATCGGGCTCGCCGAACTCGGCCGCGTACCGGCAGCCGTCGTAGTCGATGGAGGCGTAGGGGCTGTCGCCCTCGGGCTGATCGGTGCCCTCGATCCAGCAGGCGATCGCCACCACCTCGGCCGCGGACAGCGGCTGGTTGGCCAGGGGCATGGGGCTGCCGGGCACGTTGCCCTGCAGCCGCTGCAGCATGTACGAGCCCCAGGGGTCGCCCGCCTTGAGCTCGAGCAGGTGCTCGTCCACCTCCTCGGCCCCGAAGATCCCGTCCTGGTTGGGATCGCCCACGCGGATGTCCACCTCGAGCAGGTCGTGGACCTCGGAGGGCTGCGCCTCGTAGCTCAGGATCTGCACGGCGTCGACCCCCGCCGAGTAGGTCACCGCATTCTCCACCCGCCCCACGGTGAGCATCCCGGTGTCGGTGGTGCGGAGGATCTCGATGGACTCGGGGCTGGACGGGTCGATCATCCCGGCCGGGACGGGCTCGGCGAGGAACAGCGTGATCGCGGCCACGCCCCCCTCGAGGCTGGGCACGAGCTCGACGTGCCCGATCGTGGTCGCAAAGCCCATGTTGCTGCCCGTGGTGAAGCGCAGCACGTCCCCCTCGGGCTCGCAGCCGTTGTAGGTGTTGAGCGGATCCTCCACGTCGAGGTTGCAGGGCTTGCCGAGCATGCCGAGCATCGCCTGCGGCGTGCGCAGATCCGGGTACTCCTTGTTGTTGTGGCAGACGTTGGGGAAGGGCGTGCAGGTGCGGGTGATGACCTTCTCGTGCAGATCGAGGTAGGTGGGGAATTCCTTCTTGGCCTCCTCCACGAACGCTCGACCGTCCCCGGGCACCTCGGCCGGCGTCCCCTCGGTCTCGGCTCCGGTCCCGCCCTCGGACTCGCCCTCGCCTCCCTCGTCGACCATCGACCCGTCCTCACCGAAGTCGCCGCCCCCTCCGCCGGCGACGGTGCAGGCGAGCGCGGGACCGAGGGTGGTGAGCACGAGCAGGGTGTGGAGTCGAGACACGGGACGTTCTCCGGAGGCGAGGGTCGACGAGCGGGGGGACGGGGCTGGGCTCAGAAGATCGCGGTGAGCGGCTCCACGCCGGGCCAGATGCTCTCGGTGTTGATGTCGAGCACCGCGAGGGCCATGGCCATGTGCTCCACCGTGCCGAAGATCGGCTCGCCCCCCAGGGGCTCCATGGTATTGGCGTCGGTGCGGCCGAAGAAGCCGCCTCCCTGCCCCACCAGCCCGCCGAGGTACGGGAAGGCCTGGTAGCGCGAGCCGGGGCCGCCGGTGTGATCGGAGCCGCCGCCCGAGTTGAAGCCCCCGCCGCCCACGTTGTCGCGGCCGAACTCGCTGGTGACCATGATGAGGGTGTGGTCCCAGTAGCTCCCGCCCTCGGGGTGGTCCATGCGCTTGAGGGCGAAGCTCAGGCCGGCGAAGGCCCGGGCCAGGGTGTTGGCGCTCATGTCGTAGGGCGAGCTCTCGGCCGAGTGCGTGTCCCAGCCGTTGTCGCCCACCAGCACCGCGGCCGAGCCGTACTGCACGAAGCGCAGGGCCAGGGCCAGGTTGCGCCCGAGCAGCGAGGTGCCGAGGATCGCCTCGAGCTGGGCGTTGGTGAGCTGCTCGCCCGCGGTGGGCTGGGTGGCCACCCGCAGCGCCGGGTCGACGAACACCTGGCGGAAGGCCTCCACGTTCTGCTTGCCGTTGCTCATGCGCTCGATGAGCTGGCGATCGCGGGCGCTGCGGTGGCGCGCGCTGGCCTCGTCGAGGCCGGCCTCGAAGGCCCGCGCCCACTCGGGCTGGCCGCCGCCGTCGTCTCCGCTCTGGGCCGCGAACTCCTGGTGGGAGGGCACCATCACCGGAGTGATCGAGCCGTCGGGGATCCCGAAGATGGTGGTCGCGGCCCCGGTGCCGATGACCACGGGCGGGAACACCAGGCCCGCGCTGCCCTCGGTGTAGTTCTTGTGGTGGGAGTAGACCAGGCTCATCAGGCCCGCGCCGCCGCCCTCGTAGCCGCTGCAGATGATGTTGCGGGCGGTGTCGTGGTTGCCCACCCCCGCCGCCGCGCCCGGGGTGTGGTCGACCGTACCGAGCACGCAGACCTCGTTGCTGATCATCGGCAGCGAGGGCATC
This sequence comes from Myxococcales bacterium, assembly GCA_020633315.1. GTDB lineage: Bacteria > Myxococcota_A > Polyangia > Nannocystales > Nannocystaceae > Paraliomyxa. The sequence continues at coordinate 55,117 of JACKDV010000008.1, read as the reverse complement.
GCCATGCCGAACAGCGCCTGGGTCTCGGGGTGCGGCGCGGCGTCGAACACCATGCCCACGCCCCAGTCGGTCCCCTCGGCGCCCGGCTGGGTGCCGTAGGGATTCCAGCGGGAGTCCACGGCACCGTTGAACATCGGCACCGAGCGGGCCCCGCCGTCGAGGTTGATCACGATGAGGTGATTGTGGCGGCTGGCCGGGATGTTGCCGGTGGCCCGGCTCATCCGCGGGGTCCACACCCAGGGTGCCACGGCGCCGGTGGCGATGCCCCCGAGGCCCAGCTTGAGGAAGGTCCGGCGGTTCTGCTTGCTGATGGTCGACATGGTGTCCCCCTCTTCCTTCTCTCGGTGCCCTAGTAGAACAAGAAGTCCGCGGCCTTCAGGGTGAGCCGGCAAGTCTCGATGGCGAAGTCGGCCGGCGTGCAGCCGAGATCGTCGCGGCAGCCGCTGATCCCCTCCATGAGCGCCTCCTCGGCGAACTCGGGGATCGGGCGCACCATCGCGGCCGAGTACACCTGGTTGGCCGCGGTGCGCAGCGCATCCTCGCTCTTGTCGCCTGGATCCTCGATGAACTGCAGCGGGTAGATCGGCGCGTCGAGGTCGGCCGCGGCACACAGCTCGGTGGTGAGCGTGGCCTGGGTGAGCGCCGCGATGAGCCCGGTCCGCGCCTCGCGGAACTGGGTCACGTGGTCGGGGCAGCCGCCGAGCAGCTGGGCCCGATCGCGGAAGTCGTAGTCGGGCGCCCCGTTGGCCATGGTGGGGTAGGCGTGCGGGTGGAGACCCTGAGGACCCTGCTGCACGGTGGGGTAGCGGTGATCACAGCTGCCCAGGTCCTGGCCGGTGAGGCGAGCCGCGGAGCGCAGCCAGTCCTCGGCTCCCATCTGCTTGACCGGGCCGTGCCAGTAGGGCGGCGCCCAGTCGTCGGGGTTGGCCGCGTCCTCCTCCAGGAACTGGTGGCTCGCGGTGTACAGGCCCGAGCTGAGGATCTCGCGATCGATCTCCACCACGTTGCCGCCGTTGGCCTCGAGCATGTCGACCAGGGCCTGGCGCACGGTGGGCAGCTCGGCCCCCGCGTCGTAGCCCAGGTAGCGCCGCAGGGCCCGGTCCACGTACGACTCGTAGAAGGTGGCGTGCTCGGCGATGAGCCGGCCCGGCAGGCGCAGCGTGTTCCACTGCTCGGCGCTGAGCTCGGCCTGGTCGATCACGTTGGCCCCGTTGGGGTCGGCGTCGCCGGGCATCGGCTGCGGGGTGATGATGGTGTGCTCGCCCCAGTAGTCGCTGTAGCAGTCGGCCTCGTTGGGCGCCGCGCACTGGCGGGTGTCGAGCACCACGTTGCGCGCGTTGCTCTGCATGGGGTTGGCCGCGTCGCGCTCGGCCCACTGGTGCCACAGCGGCTCGAGGGCGAGGCGCTCGGCCGGGTTCGCGTCGCGCCCCAGGAAGGCCATGAAGTTGAAGCCCACCAGATCGTTGCCGTCCCAGCGCCCCAGGAAGGCGGGGTGGGTGGCGGCCAGCTCCGCGAACACGTCGTAGCTCACCAGGCCCTGGTAGAGCTCGCCGACCAGGGCGTCGAGGTCGGCGATGTACTCGTAGTTGACGATGTTGCTGGTGTAGTGGAAGACGTCGCCCCACATGCGCTGGGAGACCAGCACGTACTCGGGGCGGCTCATGAGGTCGTCGACCAGCTCGTCCTTGGTGGCCCACTTGCAGTCGCGCTCGTAGTCGCGATCGGTGGGCGAGACCCCCAGCAGATCGACGTAGGCGCGGCGACAGAACTCCACCGAGTCGGCCTGCGGCGGCTCCACTCCCCGGCCCTGGATGAAGGGGCACGCGGCGCGATCGATGACGTTGTCGAGCTCGAGCTGGTCGCACAGGATCAGCTCCGCGTCCTCCGGCCCGCCATCGTCCTCGCCGCTGTCGTCGTCGTCCTCGCCGCCGTCGTCATCGGCATCACCGGGGTCGGTGCCATCGCCGAAGCCCGGCGGCATGTCCTCCGACCCGCCTCCGCAGGCCGAGGTCCCAGCCAGCATCCCGGCGACCGTGCTCCAAAGAACCGTCCTCTTCATGACTCGAGCTCCCTCCGCACGTGGGCCGGCACCCGTGTCCCACACGCTCCGACACGTGAGACACACGCCTCCCCGAGCTTTCCGGGTCGAGAGCAAAAAAAACGTCCGAGTGCTCACATTTGGAAGAATAGTAATGCCCCCTACCTTGGAGGCTTGTCTCGAGGCTCCATCGCACGGCCTTTGGCAGCTTGGGGAGGTCTCGGGTCGACCGTTATCGTCCCCGTGGTGTCCCGACGACTCGTCCCCTCGTGCCTGCTCGCGCTCGTGCTCGGCTGCCGCCCGACGGCGAGCGATCTCCCCGCTGTCGCGCCCGAGCAGCCCAGCGCCCAGGGAGTGGAGCCGATCGAGTCGGTGCGAGAGCCCTTCACCGGAGCGGCCTGGGTGCGCCGGCACTACGCCAAGCGCGAGGTCCGGATCCCCATGCGCGATGGGGTCACCCTGTTCACCGCGATCTACACCCCGCTCGATCGCACGGGTGAGGCCCCCATCCTCATCGAGCGCACCCCCTATGCCGCCGATCCCTACGGAGAGGATCAATTCCCCAGCCGCCTCGGGCCCAGCGATGCGCTGATGGAGCGCGGCTGGATCTTCGTCGAGCAGGACGTCCGCGGCTGCTTCATGTCGGAGGGCGAGTTCGTGAACATGCGCCCCCACCTCGAGGACAAGCAGGCCGGCCAGATCGACGAGAGCACCGACGCCTTCGACACCATCGAGTGGCTGCTCGCCAACGTGGAGGGGCACAACGGTCGCGTGGGCATGGTGGGGACCTCGTACCCGGGGTTCTACGCCGCCGCCGGCATGATCGACGCCCACCCTGCCCTGCGGGCCGTCTCCCCGCAGGCTCCGATCGCCGACTGGTACTTCGACGACTTCCACCACCACGGCGCGTTCTTCCTGCCCCACAGCTTCAACTTCTTCGCCGTGTTCGGGCGCAAGCACGAGGGCCTGAAGAAGGAGTGGGGCGAGCGCTTCGACCACGGCACCCCCGACGGCTACGAGTTCTTCCTGCGCGTGGGCTCGCTGGCCAACCTCGAGGCCCGCTACCTCCACGGCGAGGTGCCGTTCTGGACCGAGGCCACCGCCCACCCCGACTACGACCGCTTCTGGCAGGCCCGCAACCTGCTGCCGCACCTACGGAACGTGGCGCCGGCCGTGATGACCGTGGGTGGGTGGTTCGACGCCGAGGACCTCTACGGTCCGCTGCAGATCTACCGCGCCATCGAGGCCCAGGACCCCGAGGCGTGGAACGTGCTGGTGATGGGCCCGTGGTCCCACGGCGGCTGGCACCGCACCGAAGGAGATCACCTGGGCAGCGTGGACTTCGAGGGCGAGCACTCGCGCTTCTTCCAGGAGGAGATCGAGACCACCTTCTTCGTCCACGAGCTCGAGGGCGACGCAGGGGGGCACCCCGATCTCCCGGAGGCCTACGTGTTCGAGACCGGCGCCAACCGCTGGAGGCGCTTCGAGCAGTGGCCGCCCGCCGGGAGCCCCCGCACGCTGTGGATGGGCGCGGGGGGTCGCCTGGTCGATGCCGCGCCCACCGAGCGCAAGGCCTACGACGAGTACGTCAGCGATCCCGCCAAGCCCGTGCCCTACACCGAGGCGGTCGTCACCGGCATGACCAAGGAGTACATGAGCGACGATCAGCGCTTCGCCTCGCGTCGTCCCGACGTGCTGAGCTGGGTGGGCGAGCCCTTGACCGAGGCGCTGACGGTGGCCGGTCCCATCACCGCCGAGCTGTGGGTCTCGACCAGCCAGCGTGACGCCGACTGGGTGGTCAAGCTCGTCGACGTGTTCCCCGACGACGCGCCCGACCACCGCTTCCTGCCCGAGGGCAAGCACATGGGCGGCTACCAGATGATGGTGCGCAGCGAGGTGATCCGCGGCCGCTACCGCGAGGGCTACGACGCGCCCGAGCCCTTCACCCCCGGCCAGCCCACCCGCGTGCGCCTGCCCCTGCAGGACGTGCTGCACACCTTCGAGCCGGGGCACCGGGTGATGATCCAGGTGCAGAGCACCTGGTTTCCGCTGGTGGATCGCAACCCGCAGAAGTGGGTGGACAACATCTTCGCCGCGAAGGACGAGGACTTCGTGAAGGCCACCCACCGGGTGTACCGCGACGGCGGACACGGCTCGCGGGTGCAGGTGACGGTGCTGCCACCGTCACCGCAGTAGCGCGAGGCCGCCTGGAGCCGGTCACTCCAGGCCGAAGGCATAGAGGGTGTCGCCCGGGATGCCCGCGCCGAGGTTGCCGTAGCCGCTACCCCAGTAGACCATCCCGTTCACGACGGATGCGCCGCCCATGTTCGACACCCCCGTGTCGTAGTCCCACAGGATCTGCCCGGTGTAGGCGTCCATGGCATAGAGGCCTCCACCAGTCGAGGCCCCGTAGACCACGTCATTGGCCACGGTCAGCGGGGCTTGGGCCGAGGAGATGGCCGCGAGGGGAGTGAAGGCCCCTGGATCTGCCGTCTGCCACACGATCTCACCGGTCGCGGCATCGAGCGCAGACCACGACCCACCCGTCGTGAGCGTACCATCGATGAGCTCGTAGGGGACGTGCTCGAAGTAGTTCGAGATGGAGACGTAGACCAGCTCTCCGTCCGTTGCCGATCCCCACTGCATGCCGCCGGCCGCTCCGCCGGGCCCGGGCACGGCAGCCCACACGACGTCTCCCGTGTCCCGATCCAAGGCCCAGAAGAAGCCGCTCTTCTGCCCCGCCCCCACGAAGTCCTGGCCCTGTGCGTGCCACAGCATCGGGGCTTGCCCGAAATCGTAGTCGGGACCGGTTGGATTGGGGCAATTGTCTGGATCGACCCCCGGAAACGCCCCCGCAATGCAGGCGATGTTGAACGAGTCGTAGTCCTGCAGTTTCTTGGCCCAATTGATCTCACCGGTGTCCATGTCGAGAGAGACGATCGCATCGAACAGGTTCGCCGGATCATCGTAGGCATCGAGGCACATCTGGAATGCAACACCGTCATCACCAGCATCGACCAGACACTCCTCGAGCGCCGTCGGGATCTCGTAGTTGTTCCCGGTGGCGATGTACACGGCCCCCCGACTGGGGTCCACGGCCGGAGAGCTTCCCCACACGGCATTGCCGCTGAAGAGCTCGGGGGAGCCCCCATTGTCGGGGGCCATGTACGTCTGCCACTCGATCTCACCGGTATCGAGATCGAGCGCCGCGAGCGAGCCTCGGAACGTACAGCACTCGTAGGCGGCGTCCCCCGCGAACAGCTCCTCCAGCGAGGCCACCCCGGCAAACACCTTGTTGCCATGGACCGTCGGTGACTGGGTGATGATTGCCGCCGGGTGATCGGAGAGGCTCGTCGACCACAGGAGCGCGCCCGAGTGCCGATCCACCGCCATGAGGGTCGCCCCGCCCAGGGCACGGCTGCCGATGATCAGCTTGTTGCCGTGGACCACGGGACTGGTGCGGCTGAAGTCGCCGGCAATGCCCGTATAGTCGGAGATCGAGGATGACCAATTGAGATCGCCCGTGCTCGCATCGAGGCTGTACAAGGATCCTCCCCAGTCCGGGACGAAGAGATCACCGGCGAAGACCGTCGGCGTCGCCGAGACATCGGATCCCGTGACGAACGACCACGCGAGCTGCAGATCGCCGACGTTCCCCACTCCGATCTCGTGCTCGGCCTCCGCGAAGCGGGCATTGTCGAGCCCTGCCCCCCAGTTCTTCCAGTGAGCACCAGCAGAGTGTCCATGACCCGAGTGTCCATGTCCCGAGTGTCCATGTCCTGGATGCCCGCTACCTGGATGCCCATGGCCCGAAACCAGAGCAGGAGACAATGCCAGGGCACATACGACTACACACGTCCGAATTACGGCCATCTTCATCACCGAGGGGTTGTGAGGGGAGAGGGGGCACGGCACACGGGAGCTCGATCGGATCCGCGATCACCGACAGTCGACGTCGATGCTTCGTGAATCCAGACACCCGGTGCTGTCTTGTTGGGATAACCCGTGAACGAGGATCCGCAAGGCAAAACGCCCGCTGTACCATTTTGGAAGGCCGTTCCGCGAAGGTGTAGTGGAGTAGACCAACCTTCCACCGGTGCCGACGTCATGGATGGGACACTCGTGATTGCTCGATGGGAAGGGAGACCCTGAACGACATGCTCCCCGACGATTCACATCGCCGGAGCATCGGCCCTGGTTGGGGTCATGCACCTCGCCGTCATTCCGATTCGGGACTGTCCATCGACGACGACACCTGCCCGGGAGCAACGGACGAGCTCACAACACGAGGGCCGAGCACCACGAGCGATGGGCCGCCCACCGATCATGGCGCGCCGGCCTCCGACCTGCGGAGTCGCTGACCCAACGCGAAACGGGCTCGCAACGTCACCCCGTGCGAGCGAGGCGCGACCAGTGCCACACGGAAGCCCGTTGGACCAGAGGTTCCGCGGGATCCTCGCGCCACATGCAAAGCTTGCGCCTCGCGCGAGTCGCGATGCCGCCCATGATCACCCCGGTGCAGGGCGAGGTCATCGCGATCGGCGGTCCCGTGGTGGAGGCACGCTTCGTGCTCGAGCCGGGGGCCGAGTTGCCGCCGATCGGCCATGCGCTGCGGGCCCGCAACGTGCGGGGCGAGGCGGTCCTGCTCGAGACGGTGGGACACCTGGGGCGCGATCACCTGCGGGCGGTGGCCCTGGGCGACACGCGCGGGCTGGCGATGGGCGCCCCGGTGCTCACCACGGGCGGTCCCCTGCGGGTGCCGGTGGGCGATCAGGTGCGAGGCCGCATCATCGACATGCACGGCCATCCTCTCGACGGCGGCCCGACGCTGGGCGAGCCCAGCCTGCCCATCGTGCGGCCGTCACGGCCGCTGGTCGAGCGCCTGCCCGCGCGCGCGGTGTTCGAGACCGGGCTCAAGGTGCTCGACCTGCTCGCCCCGATCCCACGCGGCGGCAACACGGGGCTGTTCGGAGGCGCGGGGGTGGGCAAGACGGTCCTGATGATGGAGCTGATGCACAACACGGTGCACCAGCACCACGGAGCCACGGTATTCGCCGGGATCGGCGAGCGCTCCCGCGAGGCTCGGGAGCTGTGGCTGGAGATGGACGAGGCCAAGGTGCTGCCCGACACGGTGCTGGTCTTCGGGCAGATGAACGAGACCCCGGGCGTCCGCTTCCGCACCGCGATGGCGGCCCTGACCATCGCGGAGAGCTTCCGCGACGACGCCCGCCAGGACGTGCTGCTGTTCATGGACAACGTGTTCCGCTTCGTGCAGGCGGGCAACGAGGTGAGCGGCATGCTCGGACGCCCGCCCTCGCGCGTGGGCTACCAGCCCACCCTCGCCACCGACGTGGCCATGCTCGAGGAGCGCATCACCTCCACCCCGCACGCGGCGATCACCAGCGTGCAGGCGGTCTACGTGCCCGCCGACGACATCACCGATCCCGCCGTGGCGGAGCTGTTCAACCACCTCGACGCGTTCCTGGTGCTCTCGCGCGAGGCGGCGTCGGAGGGGCTGTACCCCGCGGTGGATCCCCTGCGCAGCAGCTCCACCCTGCTGCGCCCCGAGATCGTGGGCCCCCGCCACGCCGCGGTGGCGGCCGAGGCCCGGCGGGTGCTCGCCAAGTACGAGGAGCTGCGCGACATCATCGCGCTGATGGGCGTCGACGAGCTCTCGGCCGAGGATCAGCGAGCGGTCACCCGCGCCCGCCGGCTGCGTCGCTTCCTCACCCAGCCGCTGAGCGTCACCGAGCCCTTCACGGGGCGCGCGGGGGCCTACGTGAGCACCGAGGAGACCATCGACGGCTGCGAGGCGATCCTGCGGGGCGAGTGCGATGCCCTGCCCGAGGCCGCGCTGTACATGGGCGGCACGCTGGCGCAGCTCTTGGCCCGGGGGCGACGCTCGTGAGCCGCACCATGGAGATCCTGGTCTCGACACCGTCCGGGCTGGAGACGATCGAGGGGATCGTGCGCCTACGCCTCGAGGCACCCGACGGCGCGCGCGGGGTGCTGCCCGGACACGAGCGGGCGCGGGTGGGCTTCCTGCCCGGGCCGGTGGTGCTGGTGAGCGAGGACGAGTCCGGCGAGCAGGAGCGCTACCTGGCGACCGAGGGCGGCGTGGCCTCCATCGAGCCCACGCGGGTGCTGCTGGTGTGTCGCTGGGCCGCGTCGGCGACGAGCCTCGAGCAGCTGCGCGAGCGGGTGGCCGCGCGCCGGGCCACGCGGACCGCGGCCGAGCAGCGGGCCCGCGCCATCGCCCACCGCCACGAGATGGCCACCCGGCGAGCGCTGGCCGGGCTGCGCCGGGAGGTGGGGCAGTGACCGAGCCCGAGCGCGAGCTCGACGAGCGCATCGCCAAGTTCGCGGCCCGCCGCGAGCGAGCCCGGGCCCGTCGCGGCCGCAGCCTGTGGGCGCAGGCCTCTCGGGTGGGCACGGTGGGCTGGCTCGTCGCGGTGCCGATCGCCGTGGGAGCCCTGCTCGGGCACCTCCTGGACGAGCGCCTGGGCACCGGCATCACCTTCGCGATGGCCTTCATCGCGGTCGGGGTGGTGGCCGGCGGCTACGCGCTGTGGCGCCTGGGCTTCGACATCCGCGAGGAGGAGGACGGCGAGGCCCCGAGCCCGCCGCCGACCGCCCCCAGCCCTCCGCCCGACGGCGAGCGCCCCCCTCAACCCGAACGAGATCCACCATGAGCCTCGCCTCCACGATCCTCGCCCTCGCCCTCGGTCTCCTCGTGGGGACCCTCGCCGCCTGGCTGCACCACCGCGCGGCCTGGCGGGCCAGTCGACGGCTCACGAGCTCGGGACGCCGCGCCGACGCGCTGCTGGGCCTGCCGCTGCGCATCGGGCTGCCCGTGGCGCTGCTGTTCCCCCTGGCCTGGTGGAGCACCACCGCGCTGCTCGCCGGGCTGGTGGCCTTCGGCGTGGTCGAGCGGATCGCGGTGCGCCGCGCCGTGGGAGGCGAGCGGGCGTGAACGAGGTCTTCGGCCTCGACGTGCTGGGGCTGCACGTCCCCGACACCGTGTTCGTCACCCTGGGGCTCACGCTGCTCATCCTGGCCGTGCTGTGGCCCAGCTCCCGACGCCTGCGCCCCCACGGCCTGGGTCGCTGGCAGACGATGCTCGAGATGTACGTGGGCTGGATCGACTCCACCGTGGAGGGGATCTTCGAGGAGGACCCCGCCCCCTACGTCCCGCTCATCGGCACCCTGGTGGCCTTCATCGCGGTCTCCAACCTCCTGGGCGTGGTGCCGGTGGTGCGCCCGCCCACCGCCGACCTCTCCGCCACGGTGGCGCTGGCCCTGGTGGTGTTCCTCGCCGTGCCCTACTACGGCATCCGCCGCCACGGCGTGCGCGGCTACCTGCACAAGTACCTCGAGCCGCACCCGCTGCTGATGCCGCTCAACATCCTCGGCGAGCTCACCCGCACCCTGGCCCTGGCCGTGCGCCTGTTCGGCAACGTGATGAGCGGGCAGATGGTCGGCGCGATCCTGCTGGTGGTGGCGGGGGCCCTGCTGCCCATCCCGCTGCTCGCCCTGGGCATCCTCACGGGCCTGGTGCAGGCCTACATCTTCGGGATCCTGGCCGCGGTGTACATCGCGGCCGCGGTGGAAGCCCAGCAGCGCCCCAAGCCCCCCGCCCCCGAGACCTCTCCCTCACAACCCCCATCCCCCACCCCGGAGCCTTCCCATGGATAGCCAGACGCTGCTCGCCGCCATCTCGATCATCGTGGCGGGCCTCACCGTGATGGGCGGGAGCATCGCCCCCGCGCTCGCCGAGGGGCGTGCGGTCGTGGCCGCCCTCGATGCCATCGCCCGCCAGCCCGAGGCCGCCCCCACCGTCACCCGCACCCTGTTCGTGGGCATGGCCATGGTCGAGTCGACCGCGATCTACTGCCTGGTCATCGCCCTGGTCCTGCTCTTCGCCAACCCGCTGGTGTGAACGGGACGAGCCGCCATGGAGATCGACTGGACGGTCGTCGCCTTCGAGGTGCTCAACTTCGGCGTGCTGGTGGTGCTGCTGCAGCGCTTCCTGTTCCGCCCGATCCGCCGCACCCTCGACCAGCGGCGCGAGCAGATCGAGAAGACCCAGCACGACGTGGAGGCCCGCGAGGCCGCGGCGGCCCAGCAGCGGCAGGAGTACGAGCAGCGCCTGCGCGAGCTGGAGGACCGGGCCGAGCAGCGGCTGGCGGCCGCGCTGGAGGAGGGGCGCCAGCGCTCGGAGCGGCTCATCGAGGAGACCCGCGAGCAGGCCCGCCAGATGGTGACGACGGCCGAGCAGCAGGCGGCGGGGGCCCACCGCCGCGCGCTCGAGGGGCTGCGCACCGAGGTGCTGGCCCTCGCCACCGACGCGGCCTCCCGGGTGATCCGCCACATGGACGCCCCTCCGATCGCGCTGGCCTACGCTCGCCGGGCCGCGCACGGCTTCGCCGAGCTGTTCACCGACGAGCTGCCCGCGGACATCACGGCCGAGGTGGGCGAGGACGCGGACGAGGAGGCCATCGTGGCCGAGCTGCGCAAGGTGCTGGGCGAGGGCCCGCGCATCGAGGTCTCCGTCGATCCCTCCATCGTCTCCGGAGCACGGCTGCGCGCCGAGGGGCACGAGGTGGAGGCGAGCGTGACCGCCAGCCTCGCGCGCTGGTACGCCCAGCGGGTCGGCGAGGGCCTCGGCGCGGAGGCGGCCGAGTGAGCGAGGCCGACCCCACCGCCGCTCGAGCCCGCGCCGTGGCCCGCGATGCGCTCGACGAGCTGCGCGAGCGCCTGCCCGAGCTCCAGCCGGTGACCAACACCGCCCGCGTGGGGCAGGTGCTCTCGGTGGCCGACGGGGTCGCCACCGCCACCTCGATGCACCGCCCCTTCGCGGGCGAGCTGGTCGACGTGGGCGGGGTGCTGGCGGTGGCCGAGGATCTACAGGAGGGCCGCACCCGCCTGGTGCTCTTGAGCGAGGCCCACGGGGTGGAGGCGGGGACCCCCGCGCGCCGCCTGGGACGACTGGTGGAGGTCCCGGCCGGGCTCGAGCTGATCGGTCGCGTGGTCGACCCGCTGGGACGCCCGCTGGACGGACGGGGCCCCCTGGTCACGCGCCGCCGCGTGCGGGCGGAGGGCCTGCCCATTCCGCTGGCCGAGCGCGAGCCGGTCTCCCGCCCGCTGCGGACGGGGGTGTTCGCGATCGACACCATGATCCCCATCGGCCGAGGCCAGCGGCAGCTCGTGATCGGCGACCGCTCCACCGGCAAGACCGAGCTGTGCCTCGACATCCTGGCCGGCCTCGACGAAGACACGGTGGGCATCTACGTGGCGATCGGACGGCGGGGCTCCGATGCCGCGGCCCACGTGCAGTGGCTGCAGGACGCGGGAGTGCTGCAACACGGGGTGGCGGTGGTGACCGACGCGGACGATCCGGTGGGGCTGGTCCACCTCGCGCCCTACTCGGCCACCACCATGGCGGAGGAGATCGCCGAGCAGGGGCGTGACGTGGTGATCGTCTACGACGACCTCACCGCCCACGCCCACGCCCATCGCACCCTCGCGCTGCTGATGGGGCGCCCGGTGGGTCGCGAGGCCCACCCCGCCGACGTGTTCTATGCCCACGCGCGGCTGCTGGAGCGGGCCACCCAGCTCGGCGCGGTGCGGGGCGGCGGCTCGATCACCGCCTTCCCCATCGTGGAGACCCAGGCCGGCGACCTGACCGGCTACATCCCCACCAACCTGGTGTCGATCACCGACGGACAGATCCGCCTCGATGCCGGGCTCGCGGCGGCCGACGTGGTGCCGGCCGTGGACGTGGCGCTGTCGGTCTCGCGCGTGGGCGGCAAGGCGCAGCCGCCCCTGCTGCGCAAGCTGTCGGGCTCGTTCAAGAACCGCTACGCCCAGTTCCTCGAGCTCGAGACCTTCGCCCGCTTCGGCACCCGCCTGGAGGCCTCGGCCCAGGCGGTGGTCGACTGGGGTCGCCGCGTCCGTCGGGTGCTGCGGCAGGATCGAGGCACCTCCCACGACTGGAGCGACACCATCGCGCGGCTGCTGCTGGTGCAGGCGGAGGGCTTCGAGCGGCTGCCCCTGGGTGGGCTCGACGAGCTGGTGCAGCGGGGACGAGCTCGGCTCGCCCTCGAGCCCACGTTCCGGGCGATGGCTCCCGAGGCCCCCAAGGTCGACGACGAGCAGCTCGCCCGCCTGCGCGCGACCGGGGATCGGGTGGTGGCGAGCCTGCTCGAGCCCGCGTCGGAGGCCCCCGGGTGAGCTCGCTCCAACAGCTCGAGGATCGCCTGCAGGCCTGGCGGAGCTTTCGGGGGATCGCCCGCGCCACCCGGGCCCTGGCCGCCGCCCAGAGCCTGCAGTGGAACGAGGCCGCGCGTCGGGCCGAGGCCCACCGGCAGCGCTGCCTGGCGATCCTCGATGCGTACCCCGGGGCCCGACCATCGGCCGGAGCCCCGCGGATCGTGCTGGGCGTGGGCTCCGACCTCGGGCTGTGCGGCCCCTTCAATCGTGCGATCGCCGAGCGCCTCGGCCCCGCGCGCGCGAGAGCGTCACGCACCCTGGTGATCGGAGCGCGGCTGGGGCAGCTGGTGGGCGAGGAGGCGAGCTGCATCCCCTCCCCCACCTCGTTCGCGCGTGCCGAGGCGCTGGCCACCGAGCTCGAGCTGCTGCTGGCCGATGCCCCGGCCGAGCGGACGCATCTGGTGGTGGTGCTCGCGACCGGGGTCGATCCCGACGGGCGGCCCCGGGTCGAGCTCCTCGACGAGACCTCGCCGAGCCCGTCGCCGGGCCTCACGGCGGTCGAGCTGGTGGGGCCCGAGCGCACCGAGCCGCTCGTGGCCGCCACCGCTCGCCACGCTCGGCTCGTGGCCGCGCTGGCCCGCAGCGCCGCCAGCGAGACCGAGGCCCGCTGGCGCACCATGAACCGAGCCCACGACGCGGCGGATCGGCGGATCGGCGAGCAGGAGCGAGAGCTCCGCAAGCGACGGCAGGAGCTGGTCACCCAGGAGATGCTGGAGGCCCGCCAGGGCGGGCGAGCCCCCATCGCCTGAGCACGGGCTCGGGCTCAGCCGTCCTTGCCCGCCTCGCGCTCGGCCGCGGCCACCACCGCCCAGGCCCGCAGCACCGCGTCGGGGTTGAGCGACACGCTGTCGATGCCCTCGCGCACCAGGAAGCCGGCGAACTCCACGTCGTCGCTCGGGGCCTGGCCGCACAGGCCGATCGGGCGCCCGTGCTCGTGGGCCCCGCGGATCGCCGCAGCGATCGTGCGCATCACCGCGGGGTCGCGCTCGCGGAAGAGATCGGTGAGCAGCTCGGAGTCGCGATCCACCCCGAGCACGAGCTGGGTGAGATCGTTGGAGCCGATCGAGAAGCCGTCGAAGACCGCCGAGAACAGATCCACCGCGGCCACGTTGGCCGGGATCTCGCACATCACCCACACCTTCAGCTCGTCCTCGCCCTGGCGCAGGCCGTGCTCGGCGAGCAGCTCGATCACGCGCCGGCCCTCCTCCACCGTGCGGCAGAACGGCACCATGAGCTGGACGTTGCGCAGCCCCATCGCCTGCCGTACCCGGCGGAGCGCTCGGCACTCGAGGGCGAAGGCCTCGGCGAAGCGCGGGTGACGATAGCGGCTGGCCCCCCGCAGGCCGATCATGGGGTTCTCCTCCTCGGGCTCGAAGGCCTCGCCCCCCACCAGGCGGCGGTACTCGTTGGACTTGAAGTCCGACAGCCGCACGATCACCGGCCGCGGGTGGAAGGCCGCGGCGATCGTGCCGATGCCCTCGGCAAGCCGCGTCTCCCACATCGCAGCCGGGCTCTCGTAGCCCCGCGACATCGCCTCGATCCGCGCCCGCGCCTCGGCATCGACCCGCTCGAGCTGCAGCGCCGCCATGGGGTGCACCCCGATGTGGTTGGCGGCCACGAATTCCTGGCGCACCAGCCCCACCCCCGCCACGGGCAGCCGCGCCTCCTCGAGCGCGCGATCGGGGTCGGCGAGGATCAGCATGATCTTGGTGCGGGTGCTCGGCAGCTCGCCCAGCGCCACCCGCTCGCGACGGAAGGGCACCCGGCCCTCGAACACCTCGCCCTGCGTGCCACGGGCGCAGCTCACGGTGACGGGCTCGCCGGTGCGCAGCACCCTGGTGCCGTCGCCGGTCCCCACCACGCAGGGCACCCCCAGCTCCCGGCTGACGATCGCGGCGTGGCAGGTGCGACCGCCCCGGTCGGTGACCACCGCGGCCGCCCGCCGCAGCGCGGGCACCCAGTCGGGGTCGGTCATCTCGGTCACCAGCACCTCGCCGTCCCGGAGCTCGCCGAGGTCCTCGGGTCGCTCGATCACCCGCGCGATGCCCTGCCCCACCGCGCTGCCGATGGCGACCCCCGTCACCCGGGGCGCCGGCGCGCCCTCCAGGGTGTACAGCAGCAGCGAGCCCGCGTCGGCCCGCGCCTGCACCGTCTCGGGGCGGGCCTGCACGATCCACAGCTCGCCGCTGCGACCGTCCTTGACCCACTCGATGTCCATCGGCGTGGGTCGACCGTGGCGCTCGGAGTAGTGGGCCTCGATCGCCACCGCCCAGCGGGCCAGCGCCACCGCGTCCTCGTCGCTGAAGCAGCGCCGCTCCCGATCGCCGCGCGGCACCGGGACCACCCGGGTGGTGGCCGCGCCCCGCCGGGCGTAGACGATCTTGGTCTGCTTGCGCCCGATCTTGCGCCGCAGGATCGGCTCCCTCGCCCGGCCCAGGCCGTCCTTCCACACCCACACCTCGTCGGGATCGACCTGCCCCGCCACCACCGACTCGCCCAGGCCCCAGGCGCCGGTGACCAGCACCACCCCCCGGTGGCCGCTATCGGGATCGAGGGTGAAGATCACCCCGGCCGCGCCGAGGTCGGCCCGCACCATCCGCTGGATCGCGACCGCGCCCCGCACCGCGAAGTGATCGAAGCCGTGCACGTGGCGGTACACGATGGCGCGATCGGTGAAGACCGAGGCGAAGCAATCGGCGACCGCGTCGAGCACGGCCCGCTCCCCCCGGACGTTGAGGTGGGTGGCCTGCTGTCCCGCGAACGAGGCCTCGGGGAGGTCCTCGGCCGTCGCGCTGCTGCGCACCGCCACGCTGGGATCCACCTCACCGCCGCTCGCGGCCATCGCCGCGTAGGCGCCCCGGATCTCGGCTGCGACCTCGGCCGGCAGCCCGGCCCCGCGCACGAGCTGACGTGCCGCGTGACCACGTCGCGCCAGCTCGGCCGCGTCGCCCACCGGGCAGTCGTCGATGAGGGCATGCAGCTGGGCCCGCAGCTCGCCCTGGTCGAGCACGGCCGAGTAGGCGTCGGCCGTGACCGCGAAGCCACCCGGCACCCTCACCCCGGCCGTGCCGAGCGAGCGGACCAGCTCACCCAGCGAGGCCGTCTTGCCGCCCACCCGCGGCACATCGTCGAGACCCAGCTCCTCGAAGGGGATGCAGTAGCGCACCATGCCGCCCAGTGTCGACCCACCGCCCCGGCCAGGGGAATGCCCCCCGACGCGCAAGTGCTTCGCCACCGCCCCCGGCGCCACGCAAGGGCCGCGGTCAGCCGGGCGCCTCGAGACCCTCGCACAGCTCGGCCAGCGCCTCGGTGGCCGGACATCGCATGTGCACCTGGTAGATCTCGCTCAGCGGCGTCTCCTCGGGATTGACCTCGACCAGCACGGCCCCGCGACGACGGGCGATGAGGGGTAGCTCGGCCGCCGGATAGACCACGGCCGAGGTGCCGATCGACACCAGTAGGTCACAGCTCGCCATCCGCTCCATCACGGTGCGCACCGTGGTGCCATCGAGGTTGTCGCCGAACCAGACGATCCCCGGGCGCTTGTAGGCGCCGCACTCGGGGCAGTGGATCTCCGGCAAGGGCGCGCGGTGATCCTCGTCGCGCCAGCCGCAGGCATCGCAGCGCAGCTTCCACAGGCTGCCGTGCAGCTCGTGCACCCGCTGGCTACCCGCCCGCTGGTGCAGGCCGTCGATGTTCTGCGTGACCACGTCGATCCCGGCGGGCCGCGCCCGCTCGGCCCGGGCGATGGCGAGGTGCCCCTCGTTGGGCTCGCACTTGCCCACCAGCTCTCGCCGGTAATTGTGGAACTCCCACACGTACTCGGGCTCGCGCTCGAACGCGGTCTGGCAGGCGCAGCTCTCGTGGTCGTACTCCTTCCAGATCCCGCCCTTGCCGCGGTAGGTGGGCACGCCGCTCTCGGCCGACATGCCGGCCCCGGTGAAGAACACGACCGACTCGAAGCTCCGAACGCGAACGTCGACCACGAGGCGATGGTACCGCCTTCGCGGCCCACCGCTCGCGCACGACGAGGACGCGCCACTGCGCCGTCCTGCGGCGTCACGACGCATCCGGCGGGTCGAGCCGCTTGCGGCCTCGGGGTCGCTCGCCGCGGACGTACGCGTCCCACAGCTCGCGATGCCACGGCTTCGGCTCTCGCGCTCGTGCCGAGCGTCGGTTGGGACGCAGGGCTCGCTCCACGCAGGTGGCAAGCTCGTGATCGGGCCCGAGCTCCGGGATCGGGGGGACACGGTGAGCGCGACGCATCGTCACACCTTCCGTTCCGTCAGGGTTGGGGGTTCCGCCACTTCGATGGATCCCAGCGTGGCGGTCACGGCTGCGTACAGCAATGACGTCATCGACTCGTCCTCCTCGTGTTGGAAATGGGTGGTGGGGTGGGGGCGACGGCTGCCGACTGGGTCTTGCGCCCGGCGTTGTGGACAGTCGTCGCCCCCGATCTCCCACCGGTCGGCACGCGAGAGCCGACCCCGGGGCTCCCCGGAGCGGATCACGTGCTATCTCACCGAATTCAGGCCCGTAGACCCGGTTCACGGCGGACCGCGATACCTCGTACGAGCGGTGGCTTCGGGCGTGATCATCATGACGACCCCGAGGGCAGTCCTCGTTCGTGGCGTTCGGTGCTCAGGATTAATCACCGAGGCCATGGCGTCAACCCCTTCGTCCGTCCCGAGTTGGAGACGATGGAGGTCTGCGCGTTTGGGTCGCGGATCGATCAGTCGACCGACTCACCCCCCACCGAGCGGAAGCGCGCCTTCGTGGACCCGTGGCTCGTCGACCGCCGCGCTCAGGCCATGAGCCCGGCCACCGTGCTCGTCGACAGCCCCGGCCCGCCGCCGATCTGCGGCAGCTCGGGGCACACCGTGCGCGCGCACGACAGCAGGATGTCGGAGCTGTTGCCGCCGTCGTTGCGGAGGTGCACGCCGGGATGGGCGAGCGCCCCGCCACCGCCGCCCGCCACCACGACGGGCATGTTCTCCACCGAGTGCGACAGCCCCGAGGAGGCGTCCGAGCTGGCAAAGACCACGCTGTTGTCGAGCAGGTTGCCCGTGCCCTCGGAGGTGAGCGACAGCGCCTCGAGCAGGTAGGCGAGGTTGGCCATGGTCTCGATCGTCGCGGCATCGACCGCATCGTTGAGACCACCGTCGTGGGTCATGTCGTGGTGCCCCATGCTCTGGCCGAGCATGTGATAGACGGTGTAGCCCACCGATCCGGTGAACTGCACGCTGGCCACCCGGGTGATGTCGCAGGCAAAGGCCAGCGCGAGCAGGTCGGACATGGCCCGGTTGACCTCCTCGAGCGGCTCGTTGCCGCCCACCTCGTCGTTGGCCTGCGTGGTCGGGGGCGGGATCTCGCACGCGGGCGCGAGCGCGTCGATCTGCGAGCGGAGCTGGGCCACCGCGTCGAGGTGGGCGTCGAGGCGGTAGCCATCGTTGGTGCTCACGCGCCCCTTGAGCTGCGCGGCGTCCTCCATCACCGCATCGAGGGCGGCGAGGCGGTGGGGCTTGCTCGGATCCTCGGGCGCCGTGAACGAGGCGAACAGCCGATCCCAGGCCTCGCGCGGGTCGAAGATCTGCGACAGCGGCTGGTCCGGCCCCTTGTGCGAGATGAACTGCAGGCTGAAGCCCTCGCTGGAGATGATGCGACGCGAGACCGCGAGCTGGATCGAGGGCAGGAAGGTCTGGCCGCCGATCTCCTCGGCCACCACCTGGTCGACGGTGGGCCCGCCGAACTTGCTGGCGTAGTTGGCCGAGCCGGGCGGCAGCTCGATGAAGGGGTGGCCCGAGAGGATGGCGCAGCCGTCGTGGTGACCGCGGCGCAGCGGATACGAGGCCGCCACGCGGTAGCCCGAGAGCACCGAGACGTAGTCGCGCACCGCCGCGAAGGGCTGGAGCTGGGGCGTGAGCGTGTAGCTGGGGCCGGTCTCGCCGGGGAAGAAGCGCAGCGGGCCGCCGGCGTTGCCCGGATCGGCCAGCGCCACCCCGTTGCCCCAGAACCAGGTGACGAGGCGCCGTGGCAATCCGCTGCCGTCGGCGTGGGCCTCTCCGTGGGCATCGAGCATGGCCTCGAGCGGCGGCAGGGCCAGGGCGACCACGCTGCCGCCCACCATGCCGCGGAGCATCGTGCGTCGACTGAGCTGAAGGCGCTTGCTGACCATGGGGCTACTCCGGCTCGGCGACCACGCGGAAGGCGGGGCTCGCCACGATCTCGACCATCAGGTCCTGCATGCGATGGCCCGACTCCTCGAAGGCCTCCTCGAGCGCGTCCATGGCCACCTGCTCGCCCTCGGTCTCCACGTGACCGGTGGCGTGGCGGTAGAGGTTGTGCACCAGGCAGCTCGCGGTGCCCGGGGTCTGGGCCACGATCGCCCCCAGGCCGGCCGCACCGTCGAAGGGCGTGCCGTCGAGCTCGGCGCTGGCGTCGATGGGGTAGCCGTCGTCCTCGGTGCGGAAGCGTCCGATGCTGTCGTAGTTCTCCAGCCCGAAGCCGATGGGATCCATCATCGAGTGGCAGCCGCTGCAGCTCGGCTCGCTCATGTGGAGCTCGAGGCGCTCCCGCATGGTGCGGGCGTCACCGGTGTCGGGCAGGTCGGTGACCACCCCGGGCGGGGGCGGGGGCACCGTGCGGCACAGGATGTTCTCGAGCACGAACTTGCCGCGCAGCGTGGGCGAGGTGGTCGAGACGTGGGCCAGCAGCGCCTGGAAGCTCGCGTGGCCGAACAGCCCAGCCCGCTTGTCGTGGCCGGCCAGGGCCACCCGCGTGGGCAGCTCGCCCAGGTCGACCGCGCCCGGCAGCCCGTAGTGGAAGCCGAGCTGGGCGTTGACGAAGCTGTAGTCGGCGGTGAAGACCTCGAGGAAGTCCGCGTCCTGCTCCCACACCAGGTCCTCGACGAGCGCGGCGGTCTCCATGCGCATCGACTCGGCCAGCGCCGGGCTCCACTGCGGGAACACCCCCAGGTCCTTGGGCAGCGACAACAGGTCGCGCAGGCGCCAGACCTCGCCGAAGAACTCGGCCAGCGAGCGGCGAGCCTCGGGTCGCTCGAGCAGCCGCCACGCCGCCTCGCGGATTCCGTCGGCGTCGGAGAGCCGCCCCGCGTCGGCGTCGGCCAGCAGCTCGGCGTCGGGGAGGGTGTCCACGAGGAAGAACGACATGCGGGTCGCCAGCTCGTGCTGGGTGAGCCGCCGCCGCGTGGGGTCGTCGGGATCGGGCTCGCCGATCTCCACCTGGTAGATGAAGTAGGGCGACTGCAGCATGGCCGCCATGGCCTCCTGCATGCCCAGCTCGAAGCTACCCAGGTCGGCCGCGGCCGCGGTGCCCACCGCGGAGTAGCGGGCGACCTCATCGTCGCTCAGCGGCCGGCGCCAGGCCCTCCGCCCGAAGCTGCCCACCACCTGATCCATGCAGGTCTCGGGGCCCGAGACCGCAGGGTCGCAGGCGAGCCAGGTGCTCAGGCTCCCCGCCGCAGCGGCGGCCTCGGTCACGGCGCGGGCCGAGTGCTCGAAGGCGTCGATCTCCGCGTCGCTCAGCGCCTGCTGTGAGGCGCCCACCGAGTCGAAGCCGTTGAGGGCGAAGTTGGGCGGCGGCGAGGCCACGGCGGCCGCCTCCTCGCCCAGCAGATCGCGGATGGCGTTGACGTGCTGTCGCTGCAGCAGCAGCCGCAGCGCCGCCGGGGCCGGCTCGAGCTCGGCGGGGATCTCGTCGCCGCCATCACCGTCGCCGTCCTCGCCCAGGCCCACGGTCGCCCCCATGGCCGAGTCGCCGCGGTAGCAGCCCGCGAGGCTCGAAGCGGCCAGGCCCAGGGCCAGGGTCGCGATCGTCCCGCGCATTCGCCGGGCCGTGCTGCGGCCACGCCGAGCCCACGCCGTCTGTTCGGCACGCCTCATCCCGGGGTCTAGTGTCGCATGGGCGCCGGCGGTTCACGGACGACGCGGAAGTAATTCGGGCGGGTCCGAGCACCAACCAGACATCGAGCGAAGGCCAGGCCGACGACGCAGGGGCGCGGCGATCTGCGGCTTTCTTGCTCGGGGACCCCCGGATGCGCCTACATCCAATCCATGAAGCTCCCACGCTCCCTCATGAACCTCCCGGAGCGCTTCAATTGGGTCGAGTCGATGCTCTTCGCCCCCCAGCCCGCCCAGGCGCGGGAGGCGGCCGAACGCTACGTCACGAGCCTGTTGGCGCGCCGGGCCCCGCCGCCGCGAACCAGCCCGGCGATCCCACGCTCCCCCGCGATCGCGCTCGATCTCTAGCTCGCGTCAGCCCCCCATCCGCCAGCGGAACTCGGCCAGGCTGGAGATCCGCAGCGTGGAGTTGGTGGCTCGCACCTCGTCCATCGTCGCCCGCTCTCCGCCGTACGCGTGCCCCGGAAGGAGCACCGTGTCTCCCGGAAGATCGCTCAGGCGACGGCTCAGGGTCTCGTACATCTGATCCGGATCCCCGCCGGGGAGGTCGACCCGCCCGCAGCCCTGCAGGAAGAGGGTGTCCCCGGCCACCAGCGCCCCGCCGGGCTCGTGCTGGGTGGCCCGCACCCGGAAGCACTGCGAGCCAGGCGTGTGCCCGGGGGTGTGCAGCAGCTCGATCTCCAGCTCGCCCACCTTCACCTTGTCGCCCGAGTCGTGCGGCACGAGGTCGGACTTGCTCAGGCCGGTCACCACCCGCACGCCCTCTGCCTCGGCCCGGTGCACGTGCACGGGACACGGGCAGGCCGCCATCAGCGTGGGCAGGCCGTCGATCTCGATCCCGAAGATCTCGCCGCCCACGTGATCGGGGTGGTAGTGCGTGACCAGGGCGCCCACGACCCCGAGGCCCTCGGCCGCGGCAACGTCGAGGATCCCTCGCACGTCCCACGCCGGATCGACCACCAGGCACTCGCCTGCGTCGCGATCGCCGAGCAGGTACACGAAGTTCTGCATCGCGCCCGCGTTGGGATCGTGACGAGCGAAGTCCCGACCCGCGAGGAGCTGTCGCACGAAGAGCTCGGCCATGGCAGCAGCATATCCACCTCGACCGCCGAAGGCGACGCGGCGCCCAGCACCCCGCGACCTCGCGCCGTGAGCCGAGACCAGGGCCGGCTAGATCGTGGGCCGCTCGGCCCGGCCGGGACCGCCGCGCAGGGCGTCGAGGGCGTCGACCATGCGCCGCCGCGTGGCCTCCCGCAGCGCGTCGGCCCGCTCGCGCGGGTCGCCGCGCTCGGGCGCGATCACCCGATCGAGCACCCGCACCCGCACCCGCTTGTTGGAGCCCCGCGGGAACTGCAGCGAGCCCTTGGTCAGCAGCTTCTCGGTGCCGTCGAGCACCAGGGGGAGCACCGGCACCCCGGCCCGCACCGCGCAGGCGAAGGCTCCCGCCCGGAACTGCTTGAGCGCGCCGTCGGGCGAGCGCGTGCCCTCGGGGAAGAACAGCACCGAGGCCCCCTGCGCCAGCACCTGCTCCACCTGCTGCTGCATGCGCTCCAGGTTGCCTCCGCTCTTGCGATCGACCGCGATGTGCCCGCAGGCCCACAGGTGCCAGCCCACCAGCGGCAGCCGAAAGAGCTGCTTCTTGGCCACCCAGCGGTAGTCGATGTCGCCGAGCAGGGAGCCCGCCACGGGGATGTCGAGCAGGCTGGCGTGGTTGGCCACGATGATCGAAGGGCTGCCCGCGATCTTCTCGAGCCCCTCGGCCACCACCTCGATGCCCACGTCGCGCACGATGCCCTCGCACCACTTGCGCATGATCGTCTGGGAGAGCTTGGGCCCGGTCAGCGCCCGCGCCACCACCGAGGACGAGCACCACACCACGCTCAGGCCGATGAAGCGGCGCCAGCTCAGGACGGTACGGGTGCCCTCGGATACTCTGGCCAGCGCGCTGGTCATGACGCTCGCGCGGGGCTCAGGCCTTGATCGGCGGCAGGGTGTCGGTGACCGTCGCCCGGTTGTCCCGGATGATGCGCCGCTGATCGTGGTCGTTGCAGGCCAGCGCCACCACCACGGTGATGTTGTCGTCGCCCCCGCGCTTGTTGGCGAGATCGGTGCAGAGCTGCGGCAGGTCGGCGTACCAGTGGTCGCGCGCCAGCTCGGCGATCTCGTCCCCGTCGATGTAGTTGGCCATCCCGTCCGAGCACAGCAGGAACGCGTCGCCCGGCAGCACGTTGACGGGGATGACGTCGGCCTCCACGTGGCGCTCGAAGCCCACCGAGCGGGTGATGATGTGCTTGAGGTCGCTGGCCGCGGCCTCTTCCTCGGTGATGAGCCCGGCCTGGAGCTGCTCGTTGAGCCAGCTGTGATCATTGGTGAGCTGCCGGCACGAGCCCCCGCGCAGCAGGAAGGCCCGGCTGTCTCCCACGTGCACCACGTAGCCGCGGCGCCCGTGCAGCAGCAGGCCGGTCAGCGTGGTGCCCATGCCCTGCAGGCGGTGATCGGCCGCGGCTTGATCGAAGATCCGCGCGCTGGCCTCGCTGGCCGCGGCACACAGCAGCTCGGTGATCGCCGCGCTGCGATGCTGCGGGGGCACCGAGCGCAGCGAGTCGATGCCGCGGCGCACCACCTTGTCGACCACGTCCACGCAGAGCTGGGAGGCATGCGCCCCGCCGGCGTGACCACCCATCCCATCGGCCACGAGGTACAGCCCCAGCTCGGAATCGACCAGGTGGCTGTCCTCGTTGTGGCTGCGCACCCGACCGACATCGGTCGCAGGCCAAGCGATGATCCGCACGGAGCAGACGATACCACGCTCGCCCCGCTCTCCCAGCAACGAGCGCAAGGAACGGGGACCCCCCTCGGAGGCCCCATTACAGGCATTACAGGCCGTCCCGACCGGCCATCCCCACCGGCTCGCCGGGTTGTGGGCCCGCGCGCGCGCCCCGTATCGTTGGGGGAAGGAGAGCCTCGACATGACCAAGACCTCGATTGGAATGCTCGCGGGCGCGCTCGCGCTCGCGCTCGGCTGCGGCCCCAACACCGAGGGGGGCGGCACCACCGAAGGCGAGGACTCCGGCTCGAGCACCGGCTCGGAGACCAGCGCCACCACGACCCCCAACCCCACGACCACCAGCACCACCAACTCCGACGGCACCGGCACCACCGCCCCGGGCAACACCAGCTCGGGGGACGACGCCACCTCCGAGCCCGGCACCACCACCGCCGCCGAGAGCAGCGGCGACGGCTCGACCGGCGAGCCGCCACCCGCGAGCTATCCCCCCTGCGAGAACGCGGACCCTCCCTGCCCCGAGCCCTACACCACCTGCTTCGGCGGAGGCGGAGGTGGTGGTGGTGGAGGGGGCGGCAGCGCGGGCTGGTGCACCTTCGACTGCACGGACCCCGGCGAGTGCCCGGCCCCGTCGTCGGGCAACGCGGTGCCCATCTGCGAGGGCCCGCCCGGAACCGACGTGTGCATGCTCGACTGCTCCGACGGAGCGACCTGCCCCGAGGGCATGGTCTGCGCCGGCTTCGGCATGGGCGGCACGCTGATGCGCTGCACCTGGCCGTCGATGTAGCGCCCGGCCACGGCGGCCCTCAGACCTTGAAGGCCGCCGGCTCGTCCGAGATCGTGACCTCGGAGCCGTCGTAGCGCACTCGCTTGGGCTTGTCGTCCACCACCGTCAGGATCGACACCGGCCGCCGCCAGATCCGCTCGAGGTTGCGCAGGGTGTCGCGGGCGTAGTCGATCTTGAGGTCCTTGCCCTCGTGACGGTGGCCGAGCAGCAGCTCGCCACGGTTGAGGTGGTTGGCGTCCACCACGTAGATGAAGGGCTGGCCGAAGTTGGTCAGCATCGACAGGAGCTGGCCCTTGATCTTCTCGAACTCGCGGCTCTCGATCTCCAGCCGCCCCGTGCGGCGGTTCTCCTGGAAGGTGAAGAACTTGAGCTCGCGGGCGAAGTCGAGGGTGAAGAACTCGTCGATGAAGGTGACGTCGTTGTACAGGCGACGCACCTCGAAGATCTTCTCCCGCCCGCGGCCGAGCTGCAGGTCCCACTCCGCCTTGGCCCGCAGGTCGTCGCAGCTCTCCCACTCGGCACCGAAGCGGCCCATGTCCCAGCGCCGCTCGATGTCGCGGAACAGCTCGATGCCGATCTTGTAGGGGTTGAGCTGCCCCGGCGCCATCGACATCACCCCTGCGCAGGCCTCGGCGTAGTCGATGACCTCGGAGTCCCGCAGCGCCCGCTCGGTCATGAGCTTGGAGTGCCAGTAGCTGGCCCAGCCCTCGTTCATGATCTTGGTCTGCATCTGCGGCAGGAAGTAGTAGGCCTCCTCGCGGATGATGCCGAGCACGTCGGCCTCCCAGGCCTCGAGCGGGGCGTGCTGCATGAGGAAGCCGAGCACGTCGCGCTCGGGCCGGCGCGGCACCTTGCGCTTGCTCGCCTCCTTCTCGGCCCGCGCCTTCTCCCGCTGCTTGGCGATGAGCTCGGGCGGGTTGATGTAGTCCTCGAGGTAGCCCCGCACGTTGCGGAGGCGGTGGCCGTCCTCCTCCTCCTCGCCCTCCACTGGGGCCGAGTGCGACGAGCGGAACGGCGCCCAGGGATCGATGAGGTTGTCGATCGACAGGCACACGTCGATGAACGACTCGACCGCGACCACCCCGTGCCGATCCATGTAGCGGCGCACGCGGGAGGCGTTGTTCGCCATCACGTCGATCATCCGCCGGTCGGTGGGGCCGAAGAAGGTGTTGTTGCGGAAGAAGTCGTTGTGCCCGTAGACGTGGCACATCACCAGCTTCTGGTCGGTGAAGCTGTTGCCCTCGAGCAGGTACGCGTAGCAGGGGTCGGTGTTGATGACCAGCTCGTAGATCTTCGAGAGCCCGTAGGTGTGGCTCTTGACGAGGTGGTCGTACTCCATCCCGTAGCGCCAGTGCGGGTAGCGCACGGGGAAGCCCCCGTAGGCCGCGATCTCGCACATCTGCTCGTAGTCGACGACCTCGAACACCTGGGTGAAGTACTCCAGGCCGAACTCGTCGGCGTAGCCCTGGATCTCGGCCTGGAGGTCGCGCAGCTCGCCGGTGACGGGGGCCATGCTAGCGCCCCCCCTTCAAGAACTCCTTGATGGAGTCCATGATGTCGTCCTTGCTCGTGATCTCCGAGGTCACCAGCTTCTCGTGCTCGCCCAGGGTGTTGCGGATGTCCTTGATGAACTGCCCCGAGCCGTAGGGGCTCTCCACCTGGCCGTAGCCGAACTGGTTGCAGGCCGGCAGCAGCACGTTGCGCAGCAGGTTGATGCAGGTGGAGGTGTCGTCCACCGACCAGTTGTCGCCGTCGCTGAAGTGGAACGCGTAGATGTTCCAGGCCTCGGGGGAGAACTCCTTCTCGATGAGCTCGGCGCAGACCTTGTAGGCCGAGCTGATCATGGTGCCCCCCGACTCGCGGGTGCGGAAGAACACCTCGCGCTCCACCAGGCGGGCGGTGGCGTCGTGGATGATGTAGCGGCTCTCGAGCCCCGAGTACTGGCTGCGCAGCCAGGTGTCGATCCAGAACGACTCGATGCGCACGATCTCCTTCTGCTCGTCGCCCATCGAGCCCGAGACGTCCATCATGTAGATGATCACCGCGTTGCTCTGGGGGCGCGGCTCGGTGCGCCACGAGCGATAGCGACGATCCTCGCGCACCGGCACGATGATGGGGCGACCCGGCTGGTAGGTGCCGCTGGCCACCTGGCGCCGCAGCGCCCGCTTGAAGGTGGCCTTGAACGAGCGCAGCGACTCGGGGCCGGTGGTGCGCAGGCTGACGTAGCGGTCCTTCTTGGTGTCGAGGGCGTCGCTGCCCTTGGGCTCGATGCGGGGCAGGCCGAGCTCCTCGCCGAGGATCTCGGCGAGCTCGTCGAGGGTGACCTCGACCTCGAGCGACTTGTCGCCCTCGCCCTCGCCGGCCTTGCCCGCGCCGCCCTGCCCCTGCTCCCCCTCGCCGTCGATGGGATCGCCGGGCTCGCCCTCGCCCTGCCCCACCCCGTTCTTGTCGTTGCCGCCGAGGGTGAAGCGCGGGATGTCGATCTGCGGCATGGGGATGGAGACCGTGTCCTTCCCCTTGCGGCTCATCAGGTCGCCCCGCGAGATGTACTTGCGGAGGTTCTTCCGAATCTTGCCGCGCACGATCTCGCGGAAGCGGCTGTGGTCTTTGTCGATGCGAGAGATCATTGGCGCCGTGGCCAGCTCGCGGGGTGCTCGACCCGGGGCGGGCGGGGAGAAGGGGTGGATGCCAGCGGGCTCGGCCAGGAGAACGGCGTGCACCCGGCCCTCGTGGGGGCGGAGCGGCCGGGGGCGCCATCGAGCACGGCGCGACGGCGGGCGGGGACCACGGGCACGGGTTTAGTGTAGCATCGTGAGCCCGAAACCATGGCCAAGCTCGTCGATCGCATCGCCGCCCTCCAGGACCTGAAACGCTACGAGGATCTCCACTGGTCGGGGACCTTCGAGGACTACCTCGAGCTGGTGCGGACCAACCCTCGCATCGCCCGCACGGCCCACGAGCGCGTCTACGACCTCATCATGTCCTACGGGACCGAGGAGTACGTCGACAACAAGAAGAAGATCGTCCACTACCGCTTCTTCGACGACGAGCCCCACGGCGGGCGAGACGCGATCTTCGGCCTCGACATCCCGCTGATGCGGCTGGTCAACGTGCTCAAGGCGGCGGCCATGCGCTACGGCACGGAGAAGCGCATCCTGCTGCTGCACGGCCCGGTGGGCTCGGCCAAGAGCACCATCGCCCGGCTGCTCAAGAAGGGGCTCGAGGAGTACAGCCGCACCCCCGAGGGCGCGCTGTTCACCTACGAGTGGGTGCTGCCCCCGGACCTGCGGCACCTCACCGCCGGCCAGGAGGTGTTCCCCTCGGCGATGCACGAGGAGCCCCTCAAGCTGATCCCGGCCGAGTGGCGCGAGCAGGCGATCACCGACCTCGGCCTCGAGCAGGATGGCTTCCGGCCGTGGGTGCGCGGCGACCTCAACCCCGCGTGCCGCTACATCTACGGCGCGCTGCTGGAGCACTACGGCGGCGAGTGGTCCAAGGTGGTGAGCCACATCCGCGTGCGACGGCTGCTCATCAGCGAGCAAGACCGCGTGGGCGTGGGCACCTTCCAGCCCAAGGACGAGAAGAACCAGGACAGCACCGAGCTCACCGGCGAGATCAACTATCGCCGCATCGCCGAGTACGGCAGCGACTCGGATCCCCGCGCGTTCAACTTCGACGGCGAGTTCAACGTCGCCAACCGCGGCATCATCGAGTTCGTCGAGATCCTCAAGCTCGACGTGGCGTTCCTCTACGACCTGCTCGGCGCCACGCAGGAGCAGAAGATCAAGCCCAAGAAGTTCGCCCAGACCGACATCGACGAGCTGATCCTCGGGCACACCAACGAGGCGGAGTACCAGCGCCTGCTCGAGAACCGCTTCATGGAGGCGCTGCGCGATCGCACGGTGAAGATCGACATCCCCTACATCACCAAGCTGTCGGAGGAGAAGAAGATCTACGCCAAGGACTACAACCCCGCGCGGGTCCGCGGCCGCTTCATCGCCCCCCACACCCTCGAGATGGCCGCGATGTGGGCGATCCTCACCCGCCTCGAGGATCCCAAGAAGCACCAGCTCTCGCTGCTCCAGAAGCTCAAGCTCTACGACGGCAAGACCCTGCCCGGCTTCACCCAGGACACGGTCAAGGAGCTGCGCAAGGAGTCCAACCGCGAGGGCATGGACGGCATCAGCCCCCGCTACGTGCAGGACAAGATCGCCAACTGCCTGGTCTCCGACCGCGGGCAGATGAGCATCAACCCCTTCATGGTGATGAACGAGCTCGAGTCCGGGCTGCGCAGCCACAGCCTCATCACCAACGAGGACGACCGCAAGCGCTACACCGACATGCTCGCGGTGGTGAAGCAGGAGTACGAGGACATCGTGAAGAACGAGGTCCAGCGGGCCATCTCGGCCGACGACGACGCCATCGCGCGGCTGTGCGGCAACTACATCGACAACGTCAAGGCGTACACCCAGCGCGAGAAGGTCAAGAAC
Organism: Myxococcales bacterium; assembly: GCA_020633315.1. Lineage (GTDB taxonomy): Bacteria > Myxococcota_A > Polyangia > Nannocystales > Nannocystaceae > Paraliomyxa. The sequence continues at coordinate 26,826 of JACKDV010000008.1, read as the reverse complement.
CCCTACACGGGGCAGGACGAGGAGCCCGACGAGCGGCTGATGCGGTCGATCGAGACCAAGATCGACATCCCCGAGAGCCGCAAGGACGACTTCCGGCGCGAGATCATGAACTACATCGGCGCGCTGGCCATCGAGGGCAAGCAGTTCGACTTCCGCACCAACGAGCGGCTGTACAAGGCGCTGGAGCTCAAGCTCTTCGAGGATCAGAAGGACAGCATCAAGCTCACCAGCCTGGTCTCCAACGTGGTCGACAAGGAGGCCCAGGAGAAGATCGAGGTGGTCAAGCAGCGGCTCATCCGCAACTACGGCTACGACGAGGTGAGCGCCACCGACGTGCTGACCTACGTGGCGTCGATCTTCGCGCGGGGTGAGATCAAGGGCGACTAGCCTCGCATCCGAGGCCCGGAGGGCTTCGGGGCGAGGCCAGGCTCTCGCCATGGTTGGCGGGGCTTCGCAGCCCCTCCCCCGGGCCGGCGGAGCCGTCCCGGGGCCCCTCCCCGGTGGTCGGGCGTTCGCCCTCCTGGTTGGGGCGTTTCGAGCGTTCGCTCGAGGCGGGATGGGGTCGAGGGTGGGGCGGGGACGAGAAGGAGGGATGCGATGAGCTTCGATCCGAAGAGTAGCGTGGGGCCGGGGTCGCAGGTGGGACCGGTGACGGTGGAGATTCCGGGGCGGACGGCGATGCTGATGATCGAGCTGGCCAAGCAGCTCGGGGCGGAGACGCCGGGGCAGGTGGTCGCGCAGGCGCTCGGGCTGCTGCAGACGGTGCAACGAGCCAAGGAGCAGGGGCAGCGGATCCTGCTGCGCGATCCGAAGACCGGGCGAGAGATCGACCTGGGGGTCTGAATCGCCGTTTGCTCGGCGCCCAGGTCGAGGGAGGCACGCTCGCGAGATGGCAGCGGACCGCGCGGCGCGGGACACTGCGCGGGAGCATTTCGTGCAATGCTCCCGCCGATGTCGGATGCGTCGCTGACCAACATCCAGATGGTGCGGCCCAAGGGGCCCAAGGTGTTCCTCGCCGTGCTCGGGCTCGGGGTGATCGGGGCCGGGGCGTGGTGGCTCACCCGCCCCGCGGGACCGGTGGGCGAGCCCGAGGATCCGCGCAAGCTGCTGGTGGTGGGCGGTGAGGACGGAGTCGCCTCCACCCTGGGCGAGCTGGGCTTCGTGGCCGAGCAGGGCAGCTTCGAGGAGCTCGCGGCGGCGGGGACCAAGGACGGGGCCTCGGGCGAGGGCATCGAGGCCATCCTCCACTACGCGGACGTGCGCGGCTTCGGCTACGTGGCGGTCGCCGATCCCATCGGGCACGGCGTGTCGGGCATCACCATCACCGGCGACTCCGCCGACGTCACCGAGCAGGACCAGTGGGCGGTGTTCTCGGTGGGCGACCTGGGCATGCCGCCCAAGGTGACGGTGCAGCCCAAGGACAGCGAGCTCGAGCTGCCCGGCTACGTGCAGGTGCTGCGGGCCGCGTTCGTGCAGGACCGCCTGGCCAACACCCTCTTCGCCGAGAACCAGCTGCCGATGGACGCGGTGGAGCTGCAGCCCAAGATCACCGCGGCGATCGAGCTGTTCGGCGCCTACCAGAACCTCGACCGGCGGGTGACCAAGGACCTGCGGGCACGGGAGGAGGCGGTGGTGGAGGGCGAGACCATCGAGCCCAAGCCGGTGGTGCTCGCCAAGGCGCTGGAGATGACCGAGTCGCTGGCGCTGGCCGACGGCACGGTGCTGAGCCTGGTGCAGAGCTGGCACCTCGACGATCCCTGGGATCCCGAGGTCTCGCTCGAGGCCGACACCGAGCTCGAGCTGTGGTTCCAGCCCGCGGCGAGCTCGGAGCCCTCGGACCGCGAGCGCTGCAGCAGCCTGCGTGGCGGGGTGCTGCCGCTGAGCGGGGACCAGCGCGCCCTGTCGCCCCGGGCCGACGCGATGCTCATCGAGTCGAGCAGCGGCGGCCTCGAGGTGTGGACCCTCGACGTGGCTGCCGCTGCCTGCCAGTGGCAGCGCAAGGGCAAGCTGCCCAGCCCGCGCGCCGACGAGCTGTCGTGGGGCGTGCCCGACGGCTCGGGCCGGGTGCTGCGGGGTGCCATCCACGAGGACGGGCCGGCGATCCACCTGTGGGAGCCGGGACGGGAGCAGCCCCAGGTGATCGCCGCCCCCGGCTGCTCGGAGACCAGCGCGCCCGTGTGGCTCGACGCCGAGCACCTGGCCTTCGCCTGCCACTGGCAGCCGCCCGTGCTCGACGAGCTCGACTCGCCCTACGACGACTACGGCGGGTACGACGACTACGAGGACGAGGTGGACGAGGACGTGGAGGTGGAGGACGTCGATCCGGCCGCGGTGGAGGACGAGCCGGCTCCGCCCCCTCCCCCGCCCGAGCAGGTGTGGATCTACGTGGTGCGGCTGGGCGATCAGAAGACGGTGGCCGTGCCCGGCACCGCGCTGGGCGAGCACGTGGGCGGCTACTCGCTGCGGGCGGTGCCCGGGGCCAAGGGGCTCGACCTGCTCGCGGTGCACCCGTGGAACGACGAGCTGGTGCGGGTGCGCAGCACGGGCGATCTGGGCTCACTGCTCGCAGGAGCCGAGGCCACCTTCAGCGCGCTGGCCGAGGCCGATGCGGCGGCGGCCATCGCCGTGCCCTCGGCCACGCCGGGCATGGATCCAGCCGTCGATCCTGCCGCAGCGCCGGGTGCCGATCCCGGTGCAGACCCGAGTGCATCCCCGGTCGTGGCCGCCCCGGAGCCCGAGGCGCCCCTGCTCCGCCCGGCCTTCGTCCCCGTGGGCTCCATGGTCGCGGCGCTGGCCGAGGACGGGCTGACCATCGCCACGCTCACCGTCACCGGGGACCACGACACCCTGTCGCTCTCCGCCGACGGCACCCAGCTGGTGTTCGTGAGCGACGACGGGCGCAGCGTGATGGTGATGCCCCTCGAGGGCGGCTCGCCCACCACGCTCTCGGACAGCGACTCGCGCCAGGAGCTGCCGCTGTTCACCGCCGACGGCGAGGCCGTGGTGTTCACCAGCCGCTTCCACGGCAACGATCGCAGCGAGCGCGTGGGTCGGCTGGCCCGGCTGCCGTAGCCGCTACTGGGTTTCCATGGGCCGCGCAGCGGCCCACCCACGATGGCAAGAAGGCCCGCAAGGGCCCGCGAGCTGGGGGGTCCCCCGCGAGCTTGCTCGATGGAGGAGGCCGGCGCGGCCTCCCCATCTACTCGGTAGGCGGCAGCTCGATCGCGAGCACCCACAGCGGGCCGTCGCCCACGTCGTAGCTCGAGCCCGGCGTGAGCGTGCCGGTGGTCGGGTCGATCGCATAGCCGGCGACCCTCCCCGAGTCCTGGCCGGCCGCGTAGAGGTAGCGCCCCCGGGGCGAGACCTCGAACTCCCGCGGCCGGGGCTCGGTGGGCTCCTGCCCCAGCGCCGTGAGGTCGCCGGTGCCCGGGTCGACCGAGAACATCGCGATGCTGTCGTGACCACGGTTGGAGACGTACACGAAGCGGCCGTCCGGGGTGACGTGGACGTCGGCGCAGGTGTTGCTGTCACCCGGGAAGCCCTCGGGCAGCGTGCTCACCGTGCTCTGCAGCGCGAGCTGCCCGGTGGCGCCATCGAAGGCCCAGGTGCTCACGCTGTCGGAGAACTCGTTGGCCACGTAGGCATGGGTCGCGTCGGGGTGGAAGACCATGTGACGCGGGCCCGAGCCTGCCGTGGCCACCGCCTGCGAGATCGCGTTGGGGGTGACCGTGCCGGTGGCCGGATCGAAGGCGTATTGATCGATCACGTCGGGGGTGCGGTGCGGCACGAACAGCCACTGGTTGCTGCCGTCGGTGAGGATCGAGTGGGGCTCCGCGGCGGTCCCGAGCACCTGGGTGGCCGCGCCTCCCAGCGAGCCGTCGGCCGCGATGGGGAAGATGGCGAGCTGATCCCCCCCGAAGGTCGCCGTGAGCAGGTGACGCCCGCTGCCGTCGGTGGAGAGGTACACGGGGTCGAGCCCGAGATCGACCTGCCCCGTCGGCGTCAGCTCGGCGCTGACCTGGTCGATCGCGTAGGCGTCGGCCCGGCTGGCGCCGCGCACCGCCACGTAGAGCGAGCGCTGCTCCGGGTCCACGGCCAGCGGCCCCCCGGGCCCGTCGAAGGGCTGCTCGCGGACGAAGGTGAGCTCGCCGGTGGCGGGATCCATCGACCAGGCGCTCACGCCCCCGGTCACCGAGACGAACACCCAGAAGCTGCCCTCGGCCGGCGGCGGCTCGCCCGTGCTCTCCTCGTCGGCCGCGGTGGTGGTGCCGGTGTCGTCGAGCTCGCCGGTGTCGTCGCCGGTGGTGGGGTCGGGACCGCGGGTGCCCTCCTCGCCGGGGCCGGTGCTGGTCGACGAGCCCGTGGCCGCGCCCGCGTCCCCGTCGTCCCCCGAGTCGCCGCATGCGATCGCGAGGAGCAGGATCCCCGCGACGGCTCCCACCGCCCCTGTCGAGCTGCCTCGTGCCATTGGCGGGATGCTACCCCAGCGCTCGAGCGCGGATGTGCTCAATCGTCGGCGAGCTCGTCGGGATGCTGCGGGATCGGCTCGCCGCCGTCGCGCTCGGCCACCGCCTGGCGAAAGCCCACCCGCTCGGCGCGGGCCTTGAACGCGAGGCCGGGCGGGTTGTGCCGCGCCATGCCGTCGAAGAGGGTGGCGAGCACCTGGGTGTTGGCCATCCCCATCGCATCGCACACCTGGTTGACGACCAGCTTGTGCATGGCGAGCTGCGAGCGAGGCACGGCCGCGATCCTCCGCGCCAGCCGCTGCGTGGCCTCGTCGAGGCGGTCGGCGGGAGCGGTCTCGTTGACCAGCCCGATGCGCAGCGCCTCGTGGCCGTCGATGAGATCGCCGGTGAGCAGCATGCGCTTGGCGTGCACCGGCCCCACGCGGTAGGTCCACATCGCGGTGGTCGGGCAGCCCCACACCCGCGCCGGCGGATAGCCGATCTTGGCGTTCTGTGCCATCACCACCAGGTCGCAGCACAGCGCGATGTCGCTGCCCCCCGCCACCGCGTAGCCGTGCACCTTGGCGATGGTCGGCTTGGCGCAGCGCCACAGCGACATGTAGTGCCGGGTGAAGCGGTACATGAAGCCGAAGTCCACCATGGGCTCCCAGGGCATCGCCTGCACGCCGGGGTTGGGGCCCGCGGCCTCGGCGAAGCGCTGCAGGTCGTAGCCGGCACAGAACGCCCGCCCCGCGCCCTGCAGCACGATCACGTGCACGTCGTCATCGGTCGCGGCGCACTCGACCGCGGCCTCGATCTCGCCGGGCATGTGCTCGTCGATCGCGTTGAGGCGCTCGGGGCGATGGAGCGTGATCGTGGCGATCCGCCCCTCGGTTTCGTAGCGGAGGGTGGAGAACGAGGTCGAGCTCATGACGAGCGCGACGATACCCCCGGGCCGCCTCGCCGGCGACGCAGACCGAGCAGCGCCAGGCCGAGCAGCGCCATTCCGCCGGGTGCGGCGGGGCCCCGGCTGCGGCAGCCACAGCCGCTGCTCCCGGGCTCGTCGGCGCCTGCGGTGGTGCCCGAGACCGAGTCCACGCCCCCGCTGCCGTCGCAAGCGGGCGAGGCGGGCGAGGTGGGCAGGCGCGGCGGGCCCACCATCGCGTTCCACTCGTCGAGCAAGGCATCGATGGTCTCGCGGTTGTCGACCTCGATCACCGGCGCGCCGGCGGCGGGCAAGAAGGCGATGGTCTCGGCCCAGGGCATGGAGTCGGGCGCGATGTCGGGCCACACCCCGCCCGGGGTGGTCACCAGCCGCCCGTCGGGCAGGCCGAGGTTGGTGTGCCCGTCGCAGAACTGGTTGCGCACGCCCCGGATGGTGAGATCGGGCTGCTCGGGGAGCTCGGGCGTGGCGTGGAACATGGGATCCTGGGTCATCTCGTTGGGCGACAGCATGGTGTACAGCCGAGTGAGAGTCGGCCAGGTGGTCAGCAATTCCTCCGCGTGTAGCCCGGGCTCGATGATGCGCGCGACGAGGTCGTCGGCGAAGCCGTTGCCGTCCCACGCCAGCGGATCGACCTGGTTGGCGTACGACAGCGGGTCCTCGCACAGCAGCTCGAAGGGCAGCTCGGGAGGCACCGGCAGGTAGCGGGCCAGCAGCCCCTCCACCAGCGGGTGCGTGCCCCCGCACTCGCCGAGCGGCGGCACGGAGCCCACCAGCCCCTGATCGAGGATGATCTCGATGGCATCGCCGGGGCTCTCCACCAGGCGGAAGGCCTCGGGATCCCACTGCGGCTCCACGAAGCCCGCGCTGGGGACGATGGCGCTGGGGCCCGCGTACTCGGTGACGAAGGCGTGCCCCTCGGCCCCTGGCGCGTCGATCGCCATCGCCACCACGTCGCGGTAGTTGGCCCCGAAGGCGAGCCAGTCGATCTTGAGCGGGTTGAGGGTGACGTGGGCGTAGTTGGAGGAGGCGAAGCGATAGTCCCCCAGGAACAGCGCCCGGATCTCCATGTCGTCCTTGGCCGCGATGCGGGTCAGGCGGATGGGCACGCAGGGCTCGCTGCCCTCGTAGCGCAGGACGATGGGGTGGATCTCGGAGACCTCGGCCTCGTTGGCGAGGCGGAAGGCCACGAACAGGTGCCCCTCGGCGAGGTACTCCTCGAGGATGGGCAGGGCGGCGGCGTCCTGCTGGAAGCCGTTGTCGCCCAGCCAGGTCATCACGCCGTCCGCCGTGCCCCCGTCGAGCACGAACACCTCGAAGGCGCCGACCGTGGCCGCGAGCACCACCTCGGGGTCCGAGGAGCCGCCGCCGATGTCGAGCTTCTCGCCCACGCCCCCGGTGTCCGCCGCTCCATCGCCGCCCTCGTCGCAGCCGTCCCCATCGCCCTCGTCGCCGAGGTCACAGGGCTCGTTCCAGGTGCTGCGCCCGTAGGACGGCACCGATGCGCTCAGCAACGAGTCGAACAGCAGCTGCGAGCCCACCGAGAACTCGGGCAGCGCCGTCACCGGCACCACCCAGGCGAACTGCGAGGCCTCGGTCTCGGGGTCGTAGGCGATCTGGATGTGGGCCTCCACGTGGGTCGGGTCGACCACGAAGAGGATCGTCTCCCCCGTCTGCTCCACCGGCATCGCCGTGGGACCGGCATCGCAGAAGGTGCCGCCGCAGGCCCGGGCTGGCCGGACGAGGCCGGGTGCGAGCCAGGCCGAGCCGAGCCCCAGGGTGGTCACCATCAGCACGCGCGGGATCGATCGCCAAGCCATCATTCAGGAGGGTGGACGGCACGAGCGGGTCCGAGTGGCTCAACGATCTCGCAGGCGCTCGGGCCGGGCGCGAGCCTCCCCGCCATCGAAGCCCCCCCAAGGCGCCGACGAACGGCGTCCAGCCCCGGTGCCCGCGCGCTCACTCGATCGCGGCGGCTGACTCCAGCCAGCCGGGCGAGAACATCGGCGTGGGCTCCAGCAGGTAGGAGGGCGGCAGCACGCCGAGCTGCCCCTCGATGCGGCGCCCCCAGCAGAGCACCTTGCCGTCGCGACGACGGGCGCAGGTGTGCGAGCTGCCGGCCGCGATCTCCACCACCTCGTCGAGGCCGGGGACGAGCACGGGCCCCGCCGACTCGCGGCCCGCGTCGGAGCCGAGCTGCCGCTGGTCGTTGCGACCCCAGCACCACACCTTGCCCTTGGCGAGCGCACACGCATGCGAGGAGCCCCCCGTCAGCGCCTCCACTCCGTCGAGCGACTGCTCGTAGGGGGAGTGCCCCAGGTGCCCCCAGTCCCAGCACTGCACGCGCCCCTTGGAGGTGTGCACGCACACTCGGGTGTCGGTGTCGACGATGCCCACGGCGTCGCTCGCCCCGGCGAGCCGCGTGGGCGGCAGGCTCAGCCGGGTGCTCAGCGACCAGCAATCCACCGCTCGATCGCGACGCACCGCGCACGCATGGGTGGCCCCCACCGCCACGTCGACCACCTTGCCCACCGAGGTCACCGGCGTCACCTCGGGCGGCGCCCTGGCGTCGTGCTTCCAGCAGTGGACCTGGCCGTCCTTGGTCACCGCGCACGCGTCGGTGGGCCCGACGTCGGCCGCCACCACGTCGGAGACCACGAGCACGGTGGGGCCGCCCTGCACCATCTCGTCGTCGTTCCGCCAGCAACGCAGCTCGCCGGACTCGGCGCGAGCACAGGGGCCCCAGGGCAGCAGCTCCACCAGCCCCTCGTGGGGCAGGCGACGCGGCTTGGTGTAGGCGTCCAGGTGCAGCCCGGGCCCGAGCCCCCGCCGCCCCCAGCACCACAGCGAGCCGTCTTGCCGGGTCGCGCACGAGTCGTTGGTCAGCGGCAGCAGGTGGGCCACGCCGTCGATGGGCACCGGGGCCACGATCGGGTCCGGGGCGCGATCGCGGACCCGCCCGTCGTCGTCCAACCCCCAGCACAGGGGCGGCCCCTCGCGTCGGATCGCACACGAGAGGTTCCAGCTCGCCACCACGTCGGTCGCATCGGTGATGCCCTCGACCACGCGGGGTCGCAGCACGTCGGCCTCGACCCCCCCGACGGCCGAGAACAGGTTGTTCCCCCAGCACGCCACACCGCCGCCGAAGCGTGCCACGCAGGCGTGGTCATCTCCGATGGCGAGGGCCGTCGCGTCGTCGAGCCCCAGCACGGGCACCGGGACGGGCGAGGGCACCGTGGCGCCGTTGCCCAGGCGACCGTCGTCGCCGCTGCCCCAGCAGAACACCCGGCCGTCCTCGGTCAGCGCGCAGGCGAAGTCCTCGCCGGCCTCGATGGCCCGCGGTCGCGGCACGCCCTCGAGCTCGATCCCCGAGGCGGGCATCCACGCCTCGGCCAGCTCCTCTCGCTCCGCCCGATCGCAGATGGCGTCGGGATCCTCGTGCTCCTCGTCGCAGTCGACGAATTCCTCGTCGCACGCCTCTTCCTCTTCGGCCGCGCTCGCGCTCTGCTCGTTCATGCACTGGTCCCAGACCCGGTAGGCCCGCTCCTCGTGCATCGGATCGCGGCCCCAGCAGGAGATGCGCTGGTCCTCCATGATCGCGCAGACGAAGGCGTCCCCCGGGTCGTAGGCCGCCACGGGTCCCGGCAGGTCGTGCCGCTCCATCCAGGGCGACACGACCTCGTCCTCGGGGAGGTCGTCGTCCTCGGGCTCCTCGAAGGTCCAGCAGCTCAGGTCTCCCCCGCTGCTGCGCGCGCAGACGGTGGCGTCGTCGATGCGCACGTCGGCGGGCTCGACGACGCCCAGGCGCTCGATGGACGGCGGGGGGTCCTCGTCCTCGAGCTGCGGGACGTCGGCGTCGGGGTCGTGCCCCCAGCACTGCAGCTCCCGTTCCGAGATCACGCAGATGCGATCGGGCCCCACGGCGAAGCGCCGCACCTCGTCGACCGGCATCGACGCCAGCGCCTCGGGGTCGAGGGTCGCGGCCCCGGGCACCACGATGTCCGAGCCCCAGCAGCGCAGCACGCCCTCACGGAGCTCGCAGGCGTAGGCGTCACAGAGCGCGAGCGTCAGCGACGACTCGAGGGGCTCGTCGAGCTCGTCGGCCCCCACCGCGGCGCTCGGCTCCGAGGGCGTCGCCGGGCCCTTGTGGGGGCACCCCGAGCTCGCGAGCAATCCGAGCAGGCCGAGGACCACGACCCGCCAGCGAGGGACGAGACCAGTTGGGCTCACCCCGCCACGATACCCCGCCCGGAGGCTCAGCCGCAGGCCTGCTGGAAGCCCCCGTCGCAGGCGCGCTTCTTGTACTCGGCGCCCTTGCCCTTGTTGCGCTTGCCGCCCACGCCCTTCTCCCAGGCCAGGGCCATGAAGTAGCAGCCCGAGGCCTCACCGGCCTCGCACGCAGCATCGAACAGCTCGCGGGCCTTCTTGGCGTCCTTGCCTCCGCCCTCGCCGAGCATCGACATGCGACCCACCTGCACGCAGCCCACCTGGTTGCCGCCGTCGCACAAGCCCTGGTACAGGCCGCGCGCCCGCGCGAGATCGGGCTCGCCCGCGGTCCCGCTCTCGAGCAGCACCGCCGCGTCGAAGCAGGCCTCGGGGATCTCGCCGCCCTCGCACACCTGCACGTGCAGCTCGATCGCCTTGGCCGGATCGGGCTCGCCCCCCTCGGGGGTCTGGAGCATCAGCGCCAGGTTGTAGCAGCCGATCCCGTGCCCGCCGTCGCAGCCCTTTTGGTAGTACTCGCGGGCCTTGGTCGCGTCCTGGGGACCCTCCTGCCCCTTCTGCCACTTCACCGCGAGCGCGGTGCAGGCCTGGGCGTTGCCCTCCTCGTCGCAGGCCCGGGTCTGCAGCGTCCGCTGGTCCTCCGGCTCCGGCTCCGGCTCGGCCTCGACGTCCGGGTCGGGGGTGGCCTCCTGCACGGGCGCGGGCTCGGGCGTGGTGGTGGGCGGTGTGTCCTCCTTGGTGCACGCGAGGGTCAGCAGCGCACAACACACCACGAGGGAGGTCTTGGTCATGACCCGGCTAGTTAGCACGAAGGCCGACCCCCTGTCCCGCCCCGAGGGAGCCCGCGGAGGACCGGGAGCAATTCCCGAGATCTCGGCGCCGAGCCCCCGCGTCACGGACGCCCCGGGCTCGGCTCAGCGGCGCTGCGGAGCGTCGGGCACCAGCGAGATCGTGAGCGACTGACCGTCGCGCTCCACCACCACCTCGACCGCCTGGCCCGGCTCGAGCTCGCCGAAGGTGGCCATGAAATCGTCGAGGTTGTGGATCTCGCGGTCGCCGATCTTCTTGACCACGTCGGCCTTGAGCAGCCCGGCCTTGGCCGCGGCCCCGCCCTCGCGCACCCCGGACAGCCGCACGCCGTCCACCTGCGCGCCGTAGTCGGGGATGGTGCCCAGCGACACCTTGAAGCCGCCGCGGGTGGGTGCCGCCCGGGCGACCTTGATGTAGTCGATCGCGGTGCCCTCGGTGCTGATGGCGTGGACGATGCCGATGGCGATCTCGGCGATCTCGTCGGCCCCGGCGAAGTTGATCTTGTCCGCGTCGTCGCTGGGCTTGTGGTAGTCCGAGTGCGGCCCGGTGAAGAAGTGCAGCACCGGCAGGCCGTCCTCGTAGAAGCTGGTCTGATCCGAGGCGCCGTAGCCGTCGTCGGAGGCGCTCACCGTGAGCGCGCCGCGGAAGCGCTCGATCAGCCCCGGCCACGCCGACGAGGTGCCCACCCCCGAGATCACCAGGCCCTTGTCGGGATCGAGGCGCCCCACCATGTCGAAGTTGAGCATCGCCACCATGCGCTCGCGCTCGGCCTCGGGCAGGTGCTCCACGTAGTGCTTGGAGCCGAGCAGGCCCATCTCCTCGGCTCCGAAGGCGACGAAGCACAGGGTGTAGGGGCGCTCGGCCGGCGGCAGGGCCCCGAGCACCCGCGCCATCTCGAGGATCACCGCCACCCCCGAGGCATTGTCGTCGGCGCCGTTGTGGACGGCCTCCACCCCGGGGGCCAGCGAGTGCGAGGTGCCCATGCCCAGGTGATCCATGTGGGCGCCGATCACCAGCGCCGGCGCGCCCTCGGGTCCCGGCAGGATCCCGCTCACGTTGGCCGTCTGCAGCACCACGGGCTCGATGGGGGTGTGGATCTGGACCGGCTTGGCGCCGCGCTTGCCCGGCTTGATCCGCTCGGCCTGCACCGCCCCCTCGCCCAGCCGGGCCTTCACCCCCAGCGCGCCGAGCAGCTCGGAGGTGCCCTCCTTGCCCACCCACAGCACGGGCAGCTTGGAGTCGGTGACCTCGCCGTGGTTGGGGTACGGCAGCTCCTGGCTGGGCTCCCACAGGATGAAGCCCACCGCTCCGTGATCGCGCGCGGCGATCACCTTGCTCTGCGGGCGGGTGAGCGAGGGAGACAGGTGCGGGTCGCCCTTGGGCGCGCCGCCCAGCGCGACCACGATGTTGCCCTTCACCTTGGCCCCGAGGCCCTTGTAGTCGCCGGTGCCCTTGCCCTCGGGGGCGATGCCATGACCCACGAAGATCAGGCGGGCCGCCACCGGCTCGGTGGTGGCGGTGGAGAAGGGCACGATGGCGTGCGGGATGTCGACCTCGCCGGCCCGCAGCAGCGGCTTGGCCGTCATGCGCACGCCGTCGACCACGTCGAAGGGCTGGGTGTACTCCGAGCCGAACGCGGGCTGCAGGCCGGCGGCCTTCATCTGCTCGACGACGTAGGCCTGCACGCGGCGATCGGCCTCGGTGCCGGGGGGTCGGCCCATCTGGGCGTCGTCGGCGAGGAACTCGAGGTGCTCGCGGATCTCGGCCTCCTCGGCCTGCAGCACGACCGAGGCCGGCTTCCCCCCGGCATCGCTCGGGGGCGGAGCCGGGGTGGCGTCGGCGGGCTGCTCGGTGCCGACCGAGACGTGGCAGGCGAGCAGGAGCAGCAACGAGACCAGGGCGTGGGTCGGGCGCATGGGGGGAGCCTACCCGCGGCGGGGTGCGCCGTCACCACAGCAGCAGGCAGCCCACGATCCACAGCCCGCCGGCCACCATCCAGATCGCGGTGTAGCCGATGATGTCGCGGGCCCGCACCCGGGTGATGGCCAGCAACGGCAGCGCCCAGAACGGCTGCAGCATGTTGGTCCACTGGTCGCCGTAGGCCATGGCCATCATCGCGTCGGAGACGGGCAGGCCCAGCTCGAGCGCGCCCTCGACGAGGATGGGGCCCTGCACCGCCCACTGGCCACCCCCCGAGGGCACGAACAGGTTGAGCAGGCCGGCGGCGAGGAAGCCGACCACGGTGAAGGCCCCCGCGCCCGCCTCGGCGAACCAGCGCGACAGCGCCGAGGACAGCCCGGCCCCGCCCATCATGCCCATGATCCCGCCGTAGAGCGGAAACTGCAGGATGATGCCGGTGCAGCTTCGCACGCCCTGCTCGCAGGCGGCCACGAAGCGATCGGGCCGGCCGTGCAGGATGAGCGCGGCGCACCACAGCGCGAGGTTGACGGTGTCGAAGTCGAGGCGGGCGATGCCCCGATCGGCGAGCACCAGCCCCAGCGCGGCGGCCATGGGCAGCGCGAGCAGCCACACGATCAGCGACGAGCGCTCGACTCGCTCGACGGGGGTGCCCGCCCCCGCGCTCGGCGGGGGATCGAGCTCGAGCTCCGTCTCGATGCGATCGGGCGCCGCGTCGGGGCCGGGATCCTGGCCGGCCCGCGGCGTGAGCCAGAAGAACAGCAGCGGGCCGAGCACCAGCAGGCCACCGCTCACCAGCAGGTTGAGCGGGCCGAGGATCGACTCGGTGAGCGGGATGGATCCCGCGCGCGCGGCCAGCTCGGGGCCGAGCACCTCCTGCATGCCCGCGTCGGTCGCGGCCTTGAGCGGGGCGCTGCCCGAGAGCCCGCCGTGCCAGGTCATCAGGCCGGCGTAGCCCGCCGCGCACACCAGCGGGTAGTGCAGCGCCCAGCCCCGCCGCCGCGCCACCTGCCCCGCCTCGCGGGCCAGCAGGGCCCCGCCGATGAGGGCCAGGCTCCAGTTGAGCAGCGACAGGGCGATCGAGCACAGGGCCACCAGCGCGACCAGCCCCCGCGGCGAGGGAGCCCGGTGCACCAGCGCCGCCAGGCCGCGCTGCACGGCGGGGGCGGCCGCGAGGGCCGTGCCCAGCACCAGCATCGCGCACATCTGCATGGTGAAGGTCAGCAACTTCCACAGCCCGCCGCCGCCGCCCCAGTCGCGCAGCACGTCGAGCGGGGCCCGGCCTGCGGCCAGGGCGAGCAGCATGACCAGGCCCGTGAGCAGCACCGCGATCGCGAAGGGATCGGGCACCACCCGACCGAAGCCCCGGCGCGCCGAGATCCCCAGTCGGGCCAGCGCGCTCATGCGTCCTGTGCCCTCACGCCGAACGCCTCGATCCGCGCGCGCAGATCCTCGGGCCAGGGCAGCGCCCGCAGGTGGGTCTCGCTGGCGGGATCGAGATCCATCAGCACGCACACGCTGCGCCCGGTGAGCCGCGGCGGCGCGGCCTCGTCGTCGGCCACCACCACGCGATAGCCCAGCTCCACCGAGGAGCGGCCCAGGCGATGCACCCGCAGCTCGACCACCAGGCGCTCGCCGAAGCGGCAGGGCACGGCGAAGTCGGCCTCGGTGTGGACCGAGGGCAGCCCCAGGCGTCGCCCCACGATGAGCTCCTCGTAGGGCAGGCGCAGGCCCGCGGCGAACCACTGCTCCATCGCCTCGTGGAACTTCTCGAAGAAGCGCGGGAAGTACACGATCCCGGCGGGATCGCAATCGCCCCAGCTCACCTGTAGGGGGTAGCGATGGACGCCGGCGGGCGCTTGGCTCGGCACCGCATGAGTGTATGCTCCGCCGATGCCACTGGTCGAGTACACCCACCGCGATGGGCTGGCGCTGCTCACCCTCGATGTGCCGCCGGCCAATTGCTACTCGTACGAGATGATGAAGGAGCTCGACGCGGCCATCCTGGAGGCTCGCTTCGACCCCGAGGTCCACGTGCTCGTGCTGTCGGGTGCGGGCGGCAAGTTCTTCTGCGCGGGGGCCGACATCGGCATGCTCCGCACCGCGGATCCCTACTTCAAGTACAACTTCTGCCTGCACGCCAACGAGACCCTGCTGCGGCTGGAGCACACGCCCAAGCTGGTGATCGCGGCGCTCGACGGGCACTGCGTGGGCGGGGGCCTCGAGGTCGCGCTGGCGGCCGACCTGCGGATCGCCCGGAGCGGCTCGGGCAAGTGCGGCCTGCCCGAGGTCAAGCTGGGGGTGCTGCCGGGCACGGGCGGCACCCAGCGCCTGGTGCGAATGGTCGGCAAGGCGCGGGCGATCGAGCTGATGGCCAGCGGCGAGGTCTTCGACTACGCGCGCGCGGCCGAGCTGGGCCTGGTCAACCATGTGTGGGAGGCCTCCGACCACGATGCCTTCATGGCCAAGGTGGAGGAGCACGCGCGGGGCTTCGTGCCGCCGGCCCGGGCCTCGCGCGCGGTGGGGCTGATCAAGCGCGCGTGCCAGACCGGCGCCGACCTCAGCCTGGCCGACGGCCTCGCGCTCGAGCGAGAGCTGCAGCAACGGCTGTTCGAGGGCGAGGACGCCCGCGAGGGGCTGGCCGCCTACCTCGAGAAGCGCGATCCGGCGTTCCTGGGCAAGTAGCCGGCGGGCGGCGCCGCGCCGCGGCTGCTACGATCGCGGCAGGAGGGACGATGCAGGCGATCACCACCGCGCTCGTCGGCGCCGTCCTGGGAGCCTGGCTCGCGGCCCCGGGCCCCACGCCGGATCCCGAGGCCGAGATCCAGGCGTGCCAGAGCAAGTGCAGCGCCAGCGACGACGAGACCGACCGGGCCACCTGCCGCCTCAACTGTCGCGCGGCCGTGGAGGAGAAGGACCACGCGCACATCATCCGCTGGACCGAGGAGCGCTCGGTGGGCGGGCCGGCCCCCGGCCAGGAGTCCGCGCCGCCCCCGGTGACCACGGTCACCACGGTGACCCCGCGCGGCGAGGTGGTGGAGAGCAACGCCCCCGCAGCGAGCCCTGCGGCCGCGAGCCCTCCGACGACCGCGGCTCCGCCCTCTCCGCGGCAGCGCTACTACCTCGGGCTGGTGGGCTGTCAGGATCGCTGCGAGCCGATTGCCGACGGACCGCAGCGCGCTCGCTGCAAGCTGCAGTGCCTGCGTCGCCAACCCGGGCCCCCGCCCCGCGCCGCCGCCCGCCCGGCGCCGGCCGTGGCCGCGAGCCCTCGCCCCGCACCGGCCGTCGCTCCCAGCCCGCGTCCCTCGCCGACGCCCGCGGTCACGCCGAGCCCCGCCCCCGATTGCTCGGCGCGCTGCGCCGGCGAGGCCAGCGAGGACGATCGCGAGACCTGCATCGCCACCTGCAGCTACGCGCAGGAGCGCAAGGACGACCCCACCACGGGTCGAGAGACGAGCTCGATCACCACCCGCCCCGCCGACTGCCGGCGGCTGTGCTCCGAGCGAGCCAGCCGCTGCCGCGAGGATTGCTCCGGCGAGGGCTCCGACGCGAGCACCTGCCGCCTGCAGTGCGATCAGAGCGCGGCCTCGTGCGAGCGCCGCTGCGGCTGAGCCGGGCTACTCGATCTGCACCGCGCCCACCGTGTCGGGCAGCTCGTCGTCCCCGATGGTGGTGGTGTCGCCGTAGCCGAGCTGCCCGCGGTTGGAGCGACCCCAGCACCTCACCTCGCTGGCCATGGTGACCGCGCAGGTGTGCGCCCCGCCCCCGGCGACGCTGCGGACCTGGGCCCCCACCGCCACGATCGGCACGTCGGAGGGCAGCTCGTCGTCCCCCACGTCGAGGCTCGCGTTGCCGTTGCCGATGCGGCCGTTGGTGGCCTCGCCCCAGCAGCGCAGCTCGCCTCCCCCCACCACCGCGCAGCTGTGGGTCTCGCCCAGCCCCAGCGCGCTCGCCGGGCCTGCCAGCGAGACCGGGCCCATGCTGGTCGGCGGCTCGTCGTCCCCCACGTCGCTGGTGTTGCCGTAGCCCAGGCGACCGAAGTTGGCCTCGCCCCAGCAGATCGCCTCGTCCGCGTCGGTGCGCACGCAGACGTGGGCATCGCCGGCGCTTAGCTCCACGATGGTGGCCCCGTCCAGATCGACCGCGGGCACGCTGTCGGGCAGCTCGTCGTCTCCGATGTCGGCGGTGCTCCCCGAGCCCAGGCGACCGCTCACGCCCTCGCCCCAGCAGCGCAGCTCGCCGGTGTCGAGCAAGGCGCAGCTGAACGAGCCCCCCGCCACCACCGCCGTGGCCGGGGCGCCCAGGGAGACCGGCCCGGCCACCGCCGGATCCTCGTCGTCCCCGATGTCGGTCACGTTGCCGTAGCCGAGCTGCCCCGCGTTGTTGTTGCCCCAGCAGTAGACCTCGCCGGTGTCGCGCAGCGCACAGGCATGATCGAGCCCCGCCGCGATCTGGAGCGCGGGGCCGTCGATGTCGACCGGCGGGAACGCGCCGGGCAGCAGGTTGTCGCCCACCGGACCGGTGTGCCCGAGCCCGAGCTGCCCCAGGGAGTTGGCGCCCCAGCAGCGCAGGTCCCCGTCGTCGAGGAGCGCACAGCTGAAGTTGGAGCCCAGCGCGATCTGGACCGCCGTCCCGCCGACGTCCACGTCGCCGGCCGCAGACGGCAGCTCGTCGTCGCCGATGTGATCGGTGTTGCCGTAGCCGAGGCGGCCGTTGGTGCCGTCGCCCCAGCAGCGCACCGCGCCGCGATGCAGCAGCGCGCAGGTGTGGACCGAGCCCGCGTCGACGGCCGCCGCCCCCGGGGTGAAGGTGCAGTCGCTCTCGCAGCCGTCTCCGTCGTCGGGGTTGCCGTCGTCGCACTCCTGGCCCTCGTCGACCACCCCGTCGCCGCAGCCCCCGGGCTCGGTGCACACGTCGCCCACGCACAGGAGGTCGCCGTCGCAGGCCCCGTCGACGCACACGCAATTCGCGGTGCCGGGCTCGCAGATGGGCCCGGTCTCGCTGCCGCTGTCGGTACCCGGCTCGGGGCCGCTGGACCCGCTGTCGTCGGCGGACCCCGTCGAGTCGGTCGCGCTCGTCATCGGGTTCCCGGTGGTGCTCGAGCCGTCGCCCGGACCGGTGGTCTCGGTCCCCGTGCCGCCGTCGGAGTCCTCCCCGGCGGGACCGGGGCAGGCCGTCAGCAGCAGGCCGGCGCAGAGCGAGGTGGCGACGAAGCGAAGCGAAGGCACGGAACTAGTCTCGAGGCTCACGAGCAGATCATCACCCAGATCGAGCCCCCGCGCGCCCCCTCGCCCCGAAGCGGTCGCACGCGCGAGCACTCTTCCCCACCTGGTGGTGGGCACGACCACGGAGCTCAGCGCGACTTCTTGCGCGAGATCAACACCTGATCGATCACCACCGGATCGATCGGGCGATCACCGGCACGGTGATCCACCGGCACCGTGGCGATCGCCTCGGGCACCTTCGCGTCACACTGCCCGAAGATCGAGTGCTTGCCGTCCAGGTGCGGCGAGTGGGAGACCATGATGAAGAACTGGCTGCTGGCGGTGTTGGAGCCGCGGTTGGCCATCGACAGCGCGCCGGGGCGGTGCTCGAGCCCCTCGACGAGCTCGTCGGCGATCACGTAGCCGATGTCGCCGCGGCCGGTGCCCTCGGGATCGCCGCCCTGGATCATGAAGCGGTCGATCACCCGGTGGAAGATCGTCCCGTCGTAGAGCGGTCGCTCCACCCAGCGGCCGGAGGATGCCTCGAGCCACGAGCGGGTCCCGCGGGCCAGGCCCACGAAGTTGGCCACCGTCGCCGGCGCGTCGTCCTCGTGCAGGGTGCAGTCGAAATCGCCGTGGTTGGTGCGGAAGGTGGCCACCAGCTTTCCGCGGCTGCGGTCGGCCAGCGCCGGGTCGCCGGCCAGCGCCTCGTGCAGCGTGAACGCGCCCATATGCGGATCGCCCTGCGCGGTGGCGTGCTGCCGGATCTCGAGCGCGCTCAGCCCCACCGGCGCCTTCTCACCCTTGCGGAAGCGACCCGGCCCCACATCCCCGTGGAGCTTGCGCAGGCGCTGGATCTCACCCACCAGCTCGTCGAGGGCCCGCCCCAGCCCGTCGTTGAGCTCTCGGCTCCGCAGCGCGTGCTCCTCGATGGCGGCGATCCGGCGCTCGAGCGCCTCGAGCTGCTCGCTCAGCTCGCGTGTGGCCGACTCGCGCTCGGCCTGCTGCTGCTCGGCCCGGACCTCCACCGCGGCCAGGCGCTGGTCGAGCTCGGCCAGCTCCGGCCGGGCGCAGCCGCTCGCCAGCCCGACGAGGATCCAGCAGTGGCGGCGCGCGGCCATCGAGGCCATCGTGACACACCAGCCGCTACGCCGGCACGCCCTTCTTGTGCTGCTCGTGGCGATGCTCGGGATGCTCGTTGTACCAGGTGGCGATCGATTCCTCGGAGATCTCCACCACCAGGTCCTCGGGGTCGCCGGGCACCTTCACCTGGCAGCCCAGGCGGCTGTAGGGGCGCACGTCGAAGCCCATGTCGAGGCGGTCCTCCTCGCTCTCCTCCATCTCCTCGAGGCTGTCGAGCCCCTCGCGGATGTAGCAGTGGCACGACGAGCAGGCGCACACGCCCCCGCAGGCGGAGCCGAGCTTCACCTCGTGCTCCTCGGCGATCTCCAGCAGGGTCTTGCCGGGCTCGGCCTCCACCTGCTGGCGGGCGCCCTCGGGATCGATGAAGGTGATGGTGGCCATGGTGTTCCGAAGTCTCAGCGAGGGATCAGCTCGGGATCGTGGCTGGCGCGGCGGGCCTGCAGCTGGTCCTCGTCGGCCAGGCTGGCCTCGATCTCGACCAGGCTCTTGCCGCTCATGCCCGCGTGCAGGGCCCGCTCCATGCGACGGCGAGCGAAGGGCTCGCTCACCCGCTCGAGGGCCTCGCGCGCCGCGTTGATCGCCCGGTGGTCGCGGGGCCCGTCGGGACCCATCGCGCCCTCGGCCTCGGCCAGCGCCGCCTCGATGGCCTCGCGCTCGGCCGCGGGCAGCAGCTCGGCCACGTGCCCCACCTCCTGCACCGCGGTGCGGACCGCCAGCACCACCCGTCCCATCTCCACCCGGGCCTCGGCCAGGTTGCGGGCGTCGAAGTCCTCCTCGGCGTGGTCGAGGCTGTCCATCACCAGCTCGTCCACCTCTTCCTCGCTCAGCCCGTAGGTGGGCTTGACCTCCACCGTCTGCTTGATCCCGGTCATCAGCTCGCGGGCGGTCACGGTGAGCAGGGCATCGGCATCGAGCTGGAAGCTCACCTCGATGCGCGCCATGGAGGGAGGCAGCCGCGGCAGCCCCCGCAGCTCGAAGCGGGCGAGGCTGCGGCAGTCCGAGGCCAGCTCGCGCTCGCCCTGCACCACGTGGATCACCATGCCCGTCTGTTTCTCGGAGTAGTTGGTGAACACCTGGCGCGCGCCGATGGGGATGGTGGCGTTGCGCGGGATGATCTTCTCCACGATGCCGCCCATGGTCTCGAGGCCGAGCGACAGCGGCACCACGTCGAGCAGGGTGACTCCCTCGCGCTGGCTGCCCGAGAGCACGTCGGCCTGGATCGCGGCGCCCTGGGCCACCACCTCGTCGGGATCGATGTCGGCCAGCGGCGGGCGGCGGAAGGTGGCCTCCACCAGCCGGCGCACCAGCGGGACCCGCGTGGAGCCGCCCACCAGCACCACGCCGTCGAGCTCGCGAGCACCGACCCCCGCGTCCTTGAGCGCCTGGCGGCAGGGCCCCAGGGTGCGGCGAGCGATGGGATCGATCACCGCCTCGAGCTCGGCGCGGGTGAAGGGGTGCTCGGCGAGGCCGCTGCGCGGCAGCCCCACCGAGACCTGCTCGAGCTCGGAGAGCGCCTCCTTGGCCCGCCGGGCCTCGACCAGGGCCTCCTCGCGCTGGCGGGCGTCGGGCTCGGCCACCCCCGCCTGCTCCAGCAGCCTCGCGGCCACGGCCCGATCGAAGTCGTCGCCGCCCAGCGCCGAGTCGCCGCCGGTGGCCAGCACCTGGAACACGCCGTCGTGCAGCCGCAGGATGCTGATGTCGAAGGTGCCCCCGCCCAGGTCGTAGACCGCGAACAGCCCCTGGCCGCCCTTGTCGAGCCCGTAGGCCAGCGCGGCCGCGGTGGGCTCGGCGAGCAGGCGATACACCTCGAGCCCCGCGATCCGCCCCGCGTCCTTGGTGGCCTGGCGCTGGGCGTCGTCGAAGTAGGCGGGCACGGTGATCACCGCCCCCGCCACCGGCTCGCCCAGCTCGGCCTCGGCCCGGGCCTTGAGCACCCGCAGCACCTCGGCCGAGACCTCGGTGGGGGTCACCCGTCGGCTCCCCACCTGCAGGCGGATGATGGACGACTCGCCCTCCTTCACCAGCCGATAGGGATGCGAGAACTGGATGTCGTCCTCGCCGCGGCCCATGAAGCGCTTGACGCTGCTCACCACCCGCGCCGGGTCCTCCACCCGGCGGGCCTGCGCCTCCCAGCCCACCCGCGGGGCGTCCTCGAGGTACGAGACCACCGAGGGCAGCAGCACTCGGCCCTCCGCGTCGGGCAGGGCCCGCGGCGGCTCGCCGTGCGGAGCGATCGCCACCAGGCTGTGCGTGGTCCCGAGGTCGATGCCGATGGCCCGCCCCGCCGTGTTGCGGCGCGATCGGGCGGGCGCGAGCGGCTCCTCGATCTGGAACAGGCCGCCCAGGCCTTCCAGCTCGTCGTCGTCTTCTTCGTTGGTCATGGGCTCTCGGTGCTCGCCTCGTCGATCTCGTCGAGCAGGCGCTGCAGGTAGCGACGCTTCACCAGCGCCTCGGCGGCGCGGCGGACCTCCGCGGCGGCCAGGGCCGCGATGGCGTCGTCGAGGACCGTCTCGGCCTCGTCCTCCACCTCGGCCCGCAGCTGGTCGAGCGCGGAGACACCGGCCTCGCGGGCCTCGTCCACCGCCTCGCGTCGCTCGATCATCTCCACCAGGAACTCCTGGCTCATCGTCGGCGCGCCCCCCTGGGGCTCGCTCGAGTCCACGTCGATCCCGCTCAGCTTGCACAGGTACTCGGCCCGCCGCACGGGATCGCGGAGCACCCGGTAGCCCTCGTTGAGGGCGGCGCTCGCCTCGAGGGCTCGGCGTCGCTCCCCCGCGGGCGCCCCCGTGAAGCGGTCGGGGTGGAGCAGCCGGGCCCGCTCCAGGTACGCGCTCTCGAGCCCGTTGCGGTCGAGCTCGTAGCGCCGCGGCTGGCCCAGGGCCGCGAAGTGGTCCGGGGCCGCAGGCTCAGAAGGAGACGGACTCACCACAGCCACACGAGCTGTCGACGTTGGGGTTGTCGAAGCGGAAGCCATGCCCGCGGATCCCGGTCTCGAAGTCGATCTGGGTGCCCCGCACCAGCACCAGGCTCTTGGGATCGAGGTACACGCGGACCCCGTGGGCCGCCTCGATGACCGTGTCCTTGCGCCGAGGCTCGCCGTCCTCGAACTGGAACATGTAGGAGTAGCCGGTGCAGCCTCCGCCGCGGATCCCGAAGCGGATCGCGCTACCGGGGGTGCCGCGCTTCTCGAGCTGCTTGCGCATCACCTTGGCGGCGCGCTCGGTCACCCGCAGCGCCGGCGTCTCGTCGGAGGGGCTCGGGGGAGGCGCGTCGGCCTCGGGGCCATTGGTGATCTCGGACAACATGCGCCCTCCGCGGTGGCTCAGGCGTCGCCGCCCTGGCCGGTCTTCTTCTGGTAGTCGGCGATGGCCGCCTTGATCGCGTCCTCGGCCAGCACCGAGCAGTGGATCTTCACCGGGGGCAGCGAGAGCTCCTCGGCGATCTGGCTGTTCTTGATCTCCATCGCGTCCTCGACCTTCATGCCCTTGACCCACTCGGTCACGAGGCTGGACGAGGCGATCGCGGAGCCGCAGCCGTAGGTCTTGAACTTGGCGTCGGTGATCACCCCGTCGCTGACCTTGATCTGCAGCTTCATCACGTCGCCGCAGGCGGGCGCGCCCACGATGCCGGTGCCGACGTCCTCGTCGTTCTTGTCGAGCGAGCCCACGTTGCGCGGGTTCTCGTAGTGATCGATGACCTTGTCGCTGTACGCCATCTTCGTTCCTCCTGGTTCCGGTTGATCGTGGGGGTAGTCGCTAGTGCGCGGTCCACTGGATCGAGTTGAGGTCGATGCCTTCCTGCACCATCTCCCACAAGGGAGACATCTCGCGCAGGCGTCCCACGTGCTTCTTGATCAGATCCACCACGTAGTCGATCTCCTCGACGGTGGTGAAGCGGCCGATGGTGATGCGCAGGCTCGAGTGGGCGAGCTCGTCGTCGAGGCCCATCGCCCGCAGCACGTAGCTGGGCTCGAGGCTGGCCGAGGTGCAGGCCGAGCCCGACGACAGCGCCACGTCCTTGAGCGCCATCAGCAGCGACTCGCCCTCGATGTAGGCGAAGCTCATGTTGAGGTGGCCGGGCAGCACGTGCTGCTCGGAGCCGTTGAGGATCGCATGCGGCACCTCCTCGCGCAGGCGATCGCGCAGGCGGTTGCGAAGGCCGGCGATGCGCTGCGACTCCTCGGCCATGCCCTCGCGGGCGATGCGAGCCGCCTCGCCGAAGCCCACGATGCCCGGCACGTTGAGGGTGCCCGAGCGGTTGCCCCGCTCGTGGCCACCGCCGTGGATCTGCGGGGCGATCCGCACCCGCGGCTTGCGGCGCCGCACGTAGAGCGCTCCCACGCCCTTGGGCCCGTAGATCTTGTGGGCGCTGAGGCTCATCAGGTCGATGCCCATCTCCTGCACGTCGATGGGGATCTTGCCGAAGGCCTGCACCGCGTCGGTGTGGAACAGCACCTTGCGCCGGTGGCAGACCTTGCCGATCTCGGCGATGGGCTGGATCACGCCGGTCTCGTTGTTGGCCATCATCACCGAGACGAGCACGGTCTGGTCGGTGATGGCCGCGTCCACCTGCTCGGCGGTGATGAGCCCGTCGGGACCCACCAACAGGTAGGTGACGTCGTAGCCCTGGCGCTCGAGGTGCTTGCAGGAGTCGAGCACGGCCTTGTGCTCGGTCACCAGGGTGATGATGTGCTTGCCCTTCTCGTGCAGGTACTCGGCGACGCCCTTGATCGCGAGGTTGTCGGACTCGGTGGCGCCGCTGGTGAACGAGATCTCCTTGGAGTCGGCGCCGAGGGTCTTGGCGATCTCCTCGCGGGCGTTCTCCACCGCCTCCTCGGCGGCCCAGCCGAAGGCGTGAGTGCGGCTGGCCGCGTTGCCGTAGGTCTGGTTGAAGTACGGGAGCATCGCGTCGACCACTCGCGGGTCGACCGGGCAGGTCGCCGCGTAGTCGAGATAGATGGGAGTCTTGACCGTCATCAGCATTCGCTTGGTTCGGGATTCGAGGCGGAGCCGTCCACGGCCGTGGGAGCCGGCTCCGCAGAGGAGCGCAGGCGCACCAGCGAGCTCGCGGCCGCGGGCGCCGTGGGGAGGTGGACCCCCGCCACCAGCGAGGGGGCTCGGGTGTCCGCGTGGGCCGGGGAGTCGCACGAGGCACAGCCGTCGAGATCGTGCTCGGTGGTGCACACCCGACAGCCCTCGAGGTAGGCGAGGCTCTCGGCGAGGTCGCGCTCGAGCTGGAGCAGGCGCTCGACCTGCGTGCGGGTCTTGTGCAGGCGGCTGCGGAACATCTCCCGCAGGCTCTGCATGGCCTCGGGGGCGCTGCCCGAGGACTCCACCGTGTCGATGAGCCCCTGCACCTGGGTGAGCGAGAAGCCCATGTCCTGCAGCTTGGAGATCCAGTAGACCCGCGCGAGCTCGTCGGGACCGTAGAGCCGGAAGTTGCCCTCCGAGCGGGCGGCTCGCAGCAGGCCCAGCTCCTCGTAGTGACGCAGCGCCCGCACCGACTTGCCGGTCTTGCGGGCGAGCTCGCCGATCTTCATGCGGCGGCTGGAGCTGGTCAGGGAGCTGGACATCGTGCGTGATTGTCGCAGGTCAGAGTCTCACACTTACGTTACGTCAACCCAACGAGGGCCCCGCGAGTTTGGCCGGACCCCCCAAGGGTGTCAATGGTCGTTCAGAAGGGCCTCAACCCGCGAAACCGGAGGATCCAGGCCCTACCTGGGGCCAGGGCCCAAGAATCTCACATTCACGTGAGAGTCGGGGTACCGGTTGTGTGATCTCATGAGCGGCAGGGGATGGCGCCGTCAGCATTCGCGCAAGATCCGCCTTCGAACACGAGAAGCGACGCGCCACCGACCTCGGTCGTGCGGCGCGTCGCCTCGGGCCGCGAAGCGGCGAGCTCGAATCAGCCGGCGTCGCCCTTGCCGGTGCGACCGCCGATCCTACGCCCGGGCCGCTTCTCCGGGTCCTCCGGGTCCTTGGTGGGCACGGGCGGCAGCGGCTTGGGCTCGACGATCGGCTGCTTGGGATCCTCGGTCTTCGGATCCTCGGTCTTCGGATCGAGAGTGGTCTTCGGATCCTTCTTGGGCTTGGGCTCGGTCACCGGCCGCTTGGGCGCGGAGGTCGGCTTGACCTCGGGCTCCGGCGGATCCTCGGGCTTGACCCCCAGGTCGTCGGCCAGCGCCGCGTTGCTCTTGCCCAGGGCGATGGGCACCGCCACCGCGGCCACGGCCAGCGCCGCTCCCACGCCGCTGCCCACCATGTAGCCCGGGCCCTCGGTGCCCGCGCGGGTCTTGTAGGCCCACGCCATCGGCGAGGCCGCATAGGCGGTGGCCAGGCTGGTGAAGGCCACGGCCGGATCGCCACCGTCGGCCACGGTGTGCGCGGCATCGAGGGCCGCACGCCCCTCGTCGGTGGCCCGGTTGCCGATCGACTGCACCGCGATGTGCACCACCGGCCGCTCGCCGGGCTTGGAGATCCACATCGTGGCGCTGGAGAACGGCGCGAGGAGGGAGGTGAGCGCCAGCAGCTGCTCGGGCTGGGCCTCGGGCACCTCCTTGAGCGCCGCCTTCACCAGGCTGTGCATCTGGGCGCCGTGGAGGAAGTCCATGGGCATGTGGACGATCATCCCCACCTCGTTGCGGCCGAGGCCGTCGGCGAGCGCGGTGGGGAGGCTGTCGAGGGTGGCCTGGGCGGGCCCGCCCGCGCCCACGTCGAGCAGCCGGCCCACGCTCTCGGCGTTGGGGCCGACCGCCAAGGTCACCGCGTCGTTGGCCGCGAAGATCCAGGCGTCGAGGTTGAGGCCGGTGTAGCTGCGCAGCACCTCCGCCTCGCTCAGCCCGCTCACGCCGATGTGCAGGGCCTGGGCGGTCTTGCCCCCGCCGGTGATGGGCAGCTTCTCGAAGGCCAGCGTGGCGCCGGGCAGCTCGGGGATCGCCTTGGGCACCTGGTCCTTGGCCATGTCGAAGCCCATGGCCAGCAGCCCCTCCACGCCGGCGGTGTCGGTGGTGCCCGCCTGCAGGATGATGCCGCCCGGATCGACCGAGCCCGCGAGCACGAACTCGCCGGTGAACGAGCCCGACACGGCCTCCACCGGCGTGCCCTTGGCTCCCGTCATCGCGTCGTCCATGAGCGCCTTGCTCATGCGGGCCCACACGAAGCCGGCGCCCGGCTGGGCCGACGCGAGGGTGTTGGCGGGGCCGGGCTCCATGCCCTTCATCACCTCCATGATCTCGGTGTCGTTGGGCTGGTTGACCGCGATGTGGAACTGCCCGGGGATGGTGGAGATCGCCATCCAGGTCTCGTCGGACTCGCCCTCCTCCACGTGGGCCAGGAGGTTGGCGTCGTCGAGCAACACCCCGGGGAGGTTCTCGCTCAGCGCGCTGCGCAGCGCGGCCGGATCGGAGGAGGGCGCGTAGCCGTCCACCATGCCCTGGCTGTCGGCGCAGACGTTGAAGCCCTCCACGCCCTCGATCGCCTTGCACTTGAGCTCGGCCAGCTCGGACTCGCCGACCGTCTTGCCCAGGTTGGGCAGCGCGGCGGGATCGGCCGCGTGGTAGACGATGAGCTCGCCGCCGCCCTGAGCCTTGATCATGGCCGCGCCCTGGGCCAGGTCGATGCCCGAGGTGTCGAGCGCCCCCTTGATCTTGTCGGTCTTGCCCTTGAGCTCGTCGAAGGCGTCCTTGCCGTCTCGCAGCTCGCGCTCGCCTGCGAAGGGGCCGGTCTCCAGCGTGGCCAGGGGGCCGTCGAGGAAGCGGGTGGCCTCGTCGACGTAGTCGGCCACCACCGTGGCATCGCGGGCGATGACGAACTCGGCCCCGTCGGGCACGAGCTTGAGCATCAGGTCCAGACCGTTGAGCATGGGCTCGACCGGGATCGGCTCGACCGGGGCGGGGGTGGCATCGGCCACCTGCTCGGGCTGGCCACCGTCGGCCTTGGCCTCCTCGCCGCCGTCGGCCTTGGCCTCCTCGCCACCACCGTCGGACTTGGCCTCCTCGGTCTTGGCTTCCTCTTCCTTGCCTCCGGTCAGCTCCTCGAGCTTGCCGCAGCCAGGCAGCGTGGAGAGGGTGAGCAAGGACGCCAGCGACAGGCTCACGCCTGCGCACAACGATCGTTTCGAGCGCATGGCCGCGGAGCATACA
>JACKDV010000070.1 GCA_020633315.1 Myxococcales bacterium | reverse complement strand
TCAACGCCGACCTCACGCGACGCCTCGCGCAGACCCGCCGAAAGCACCCACGATCCGAGACCCTGCTCCGGCTCGAGCGACAGCTCGTGCTGCCTCTCGAGGGTCTCGCGCTCGCCGAGGTGCCCGCCGTGCCGTCGAGCGAGGGCGCCGGTGATGGAGGCAAGCCCCCACGCCGCCGTGGCCGACACCCAGGTCGCGGTCGCTTGCCGGACTTCCTTCGGCACGTGCCCGAGCCCAATCTCGTGCCACCGGATCAGCGGATCTGCCCGCGGTGCGGGGCGGAGATGACGACGGTCGGCCATCGACGCTGCGAGATCCTCGACGTGATCCCAGCCGAGGTCATCGTACGCGTGCGCATCGACGAGACCGTTGGGTGCCCCAACGACGACACGATCGTGACCGCCACGCCGCCACCGGCGATCGTCGAGAAGGGCAAGCTCGGCGACACGCTGATCGTCGAGGCCATCGCCGACAAGTACATCGAGCACCAGCCGATCGAACGGCAGTGCACACGATTCGCGCGGGCTGGAGTCCCGATCCCACCGCAGACGCTCGGTCGTGCCGTGGCGGCGGGGCTCGACCTGCTCGCTCCGATCGGGAAGGCAATCGCCGACCAGACACGAGCTCCGGGGCTGCTCGGCACCGACGCGACCGGCGTTCCGATCCTCGACCCCGAGGCCCGCGACGGGATCCGCAACGGCTCGATCTGGTGCTGGACCAACGCGTGCTGGGTGACCTTCGTGTACACGCCCACCGGCGACGCCGACAGTGTGCGTCGGTTCCTCGGCGAGGACCTCGCTCGTACGGTCCAGTGCGACGGCACGTCCGTCACCAACTTCATCGAGCGCGCCGGTGGCAAGCGCCCCGGCTGCTGGGCGCACGGTCGTCGCCGTCTCGTCGAAGCCGCGAGCGCGGGTGACCTCGTCGCACATGCCGCCTTGCAGATCATCGCGCGTCTGTTCGCCGTCGAGCGAGCTGCCACCCTCGCCGGCGACACGGCCGAGCAACGCAGGGCCCGGCGGCTCGAGTGCTCGGCGCCCGTGCTCGCCGAGCTGCGTGCCTTCGTCGACTACCATCGCGGTGTCACGCCGCCCAAGACTCCGTTGGGGCGAGCGCTCGGGTACCTGCACCGGCAGTGGCCCAGGCTCGTGCTCTTCCTCGACGACGGCAACATCGAGCTCACCAACAACAGGCGTGAGAGAGAGCTGCGCAGGCTGGTGCTCGGGCGCAGGAACTGGTTGTTCTCGTGGCTCGACGAGGGTGGCGAGCGCACGGCCACCATCCTCACGATCGTCGGCACGTGCATCGCTCACGGCGTCAGCCCGCGCGCCTACCTTCACATGGTTACCAGGTGCATCGTGGAGGGCTGGCCGCAGTCCGAGCTCCGCGAGCTTCTGCCCGACCGCATGCTCGCCTCGCATCCCGAGCTCTCGATCGAGCCGGAGCCTTCGATCCCGCCCGCGCCCGACTGAGCGCGACATCAGAATCCGTCGATCGAATGACACAACGTGGCAAGCATGCCCTCGAGTAGCTCGATCCGCTTGCGGCTCCGCGTCGCGTCCATCAGTGCCTGGACCAGGCTGTAGAAGTCGTCGAGCTCGTGCCCCGTCGCCGTCACGACCCAGAGCCCCTCGATCTCCTCGTGCCGCTTGGCTCGCGCCACGACCTCCGCGAGCTCGGGTATCCCCGTCGTCGCGTTGAGCAGCACCTTGCGCTCTTCGTCGTCGAACCCCCACAGTCGCCCGTCGCTCAGCTTCAGCACGCCACCAGCAGACCACGTCCCGCGGGCTGCGTCACGCCGAGCCAGCATGGCGCTCGTCGAGCCGCAAGGGGCACAGCGACGGCGTTGCTGGAGGGGTTACCAAGCCTCGGCCGCGTAGCACGGCCCTCGGCTCACGAATTCTTCCGGGGAACCCAGAAATTCCATCGCGATGGCTCAGGTCAGCAG
>JACKDV010000007.1 GCA_020633315.1 Myxococcales bacterium | reverse complement strand
CTCGGCCTCGGCCTCGTCGTGCGACAGCCGGGCTCGCGCGTCGGCGCGGACCACCACGAAGAACGCCAGCGCCCCGAGCTGCAGCACGACGAGCACCGCGAGCCAGATCGAGGCGGCCACCCGGGGCGGGCCATGGGACCACCACAGGGCGGCGGCGATGATCCCATTGAGCAGCGCGGGCGAGATCACCAGCAGCCACAGCCTCACCGTGGCCGCCACGGTCTGGGCGCCGGTGGGGGCCGACAGGAGCTGGGCCCCCAGGAACGCGGTGCCGCCGAGGAACCAGACCACCGCGAAGCCGATGCTGATCTTCTCGTACATGGACATCGCGCCTCCTCGAGCGTAGCGCCGCTGGCTACACCCCGAACACCCGCTGGGCGTTGCCCCCGAGGAACAGCGCCCGGGCGTCCTCGGGCAGCTCCAGCTCGTCGAGCGCCGCGAGGCACTCGTGCGGCGTGATCATGGGGTAGTTGCTGCCGAACAGCACCTTGCGCTTGCCGTGGCCGCGCATGTACTCGACCAGCTCTCGCGGGTAGCGGCTGGCCTTGTACGCCGAGGTGTCGATGTAGACGTTGGGGTACTTGGTGGCCAGCGCGATCATCTCGGTGGTCCACGGGTAGCCGATGTGTCCGCCCACGATGGTCAGCTCGGGGAAGTCGAGCGCCACCTCGTCGAGGTAGGGGATCGGCCGCCCTGGCTCCGAGGGGCACATGGGCCCGGTGTGGCCCACCTGCAGGCAGAAGGGGATCGACAGCTCGATGCACTCGGCGTAGAGCGGGTAGTAGCGGCGATCGTTGGGCGGCAGGCTCCACAGCCAGGGCAGCACCCGCAGCGCCCGCATGCCCAGCTCCCGCACGCAGCGACGCAGCTCGCGGACCGCCGCCATCGGCCGCATCAGATCGACCGAGGCCACCCCGATCAGGCGCTCGGGGTGCGCCCGCGCCAGCGCGGCCACGTCGTCGTTGGCGAGCATCGGCCCTCGCGGGCCCCACCACGCGCTCACCAGGGCCCGATCGACGCCCGCGGCGTCGAGGGCATGGAGCGTGAGCTCGGACGGAATCGTCTCCGGCAACGACGCGGGATCGATGCCCTGCCAGCGCAGCAGCGTGGCGAACAACGGGTCGCGCATGAACGGACCGGTGGGGTGCTGGATCCACGCGTCGATGATCATGGGAGTCCTCGAGGGGGCCATACTCCCATGGGCTCCCGTCGAAATCGAACCTATGATCGGCGCGGCGCCTTCGCCCCCGAGCCACGACGTGACCGCGACCGCTCCCACCCCGATGATCGAGCTCCGCGGGGTCCGCAAGGAATTCCCGGGCCCCACGGGCACGCCGGTGGTGGCGGTGGACGGAGTCTCCTTGCGGGTGGCGGCGGGCGAGCTGCTGTGTCTCATCGGCACCAGCGGCTGCGGCAAGACCACCACGATGAAGATGATCAACCGCCTGGTGGAGCCGAGCGACGGCGAGATCCGGGTGGACGGCCGAGACATCCGCGAGCGCGACCCCACGGTGCTGCGCCGCGGGATCGGCTACGTGATCCAGAAGGGCGGCCTGTTCCCCCACCTGAGCGTGGCCGGCAACGTGGGGCTGCTGTGCCGCCTGGAGGGCTGGGAGCGAGCGCGCATCGAGGCGCGGGTGGCCGAGCTGCTGCAGCTGGTCAACCTCGCGCAGGAGCTGGCCACCCGCTACCCCCGCGAGCTCTCCGGCGGGCAGCGCCAGCGGGTGGGCGTGGCGCGGGCGCTGGCCCTCGACCCGCCGCTGGTGCTGATGGACGAGCCCTTCGGGGCGCTCGATCCGATCACGCGTCGGCAGCTCCACGCCGAGCTCCGGCAGCTCCAGGATCGCGTGGGCAAGACCATCGTGCTGGTCACCCACGACCTCGGCGAGGCCTTCGCCCTGGGCGACCGGGTGGCGCTGATGGACCGCGGCCGCATCGTGCAGCTCGGCACCGAGGCCGACTTCCGCGAGCGACCGGCGACCCCCTTCGTGGAGGAGTTCGTGCGCGAGCACGTGCGGGGGTCGGGTGCCTGAGCCCGCTCGCCTCCGCGGCATGCGACTGTGGGCCCTGCTCGCGGTGGTGCTGGCCCTGCTCGGGCACGGGGTGGCCACCGCGAGCCCGGAGCCGCCGCCCGAGCCCCAGGGCGTGCTGGTGATCGGCGCCAAGAGCTTCACCGAGAGCCGGCTGCTCGGCGAGATCATGGCGCAGCTGGTGGAGGCCCACACGGCGCTTCGAGTGGAGCGCCGGCCCAACCTGGGGGGCACCACGGTGGTGTTCTCGGCGCTGCGCAGCGGCGAGATCGATCTCTACCCCGAGTACACGGGCACCGGCTGGACGATCCAGCTCCGGCACGAGGAGCGGGTGGACAGCCCGCTGCGGGCGTTCCTCGCCGTGCAGCACGCCTTCGAGGAGCGCTGGGACCTGGTGTGGCTCGATCCCTTCGGCTTCAGCAACGGCTACACGCTGGCCATGTCGCAGGAGCGCGCCGAGGCGCTGGGCATCACCCGAATCTCCCAGCTCCGCGAGCACTCGGGGGAGCTGCGGCTGGGCTTCTCGCACGAGTTCCTCGAGCGCGAGGACGGCTACCCCGGCCTGCGGCGCGCCTACGACCTCGAGGGGCTCGATCCCCGCGGCATGGAGCACGGCCTGGCCTACCAGGCGCTGGCCCAGGGCGAGGTCGACGTGATCGACACCTACACCACCGACGGCAAGCTCGAGCGCTACCACCTGCGGCTGCTCGAGGACGACGCCCACTTCTTCCCGCCCTACGACGCCGCCCCGCTCGTCCGCGGCGAGACCCTGCGCGCCCATCCCGAGCTGCTACCGCTGCTGCGGCGGCTGGGTTTCAGCCTGCCCGACGCCCGCATGCGGGCGCTCAACTACGAGGTGGAGGAGAACAAGCGCAGCTTCGCCGACGTGGCCCGGGAATTCCTGCTGGAGGAGGGCCTGCTCGACCCCTCCTCCCCCACGACCACCGCCCCCGGCCGCGACCAGGGCCTGCTCGCGTTGCTGTGGTCGCGGAGGATCGAGACCCTGCGCCTGGTGGGCGAGCACCTCGCCCTCACCGGGG
Organism: Myxococcales bacterium; assembly: GCA_020633315.1. GTDB lineage: Bacteria > Myxococcota_A > Polyangia > Nannocystales > Nannocystaceae > Paraliomyxa. Next base: position 345,920 of record JACKDV010000007.1, on the reverse strand, counting down.
CGGCGGTGTCCCTCGCGATCATCGTCGCGGTGCCGCTGGGCCTGGTGCTCACCCGGCGCGAGCGCTGGGCCGGCCCGGTGATCGGTGCCACCGCGGTGATCCAGACGATCCCCAGCCTCGCCCTGCTCGCCTTCATGATCCCGGTGCCGGGGCTGGGCCTCGGCACCACCTCGGCCGTGGTGGCGCTGTTCCTCTATGCGCTGCTGCCGATCGTGCGCAACACCTACGCGGGCGTCCGCGGGGTCGATCCCGAGCTGGTGGAGGCGGCGCGGGGCATGGGCCTGACCGACGCCCAGGTCCTACGCCTGGTCGAGCTGCCGCTGGCCGTGCGCACGATCATGGCCGGGGTCCGCACCTCCACCGTGATCAGCATCGGCGTGGCCACGCTGGCCGCCTTCATCGGCGCGGGGGGCCTGGGCGATCCGATCATCACCGGGCTGCAGCTCGACGACACCGGGCTCATCCTCTCGGGGGCCCTCCCCGCCGCGCTCCTGGCCGTGCTCACCGATGCGCTGCTCGGCGGCCTCGAGCGCCTGCTCGTCCCACGAGGGCTCGCGCCCCGACGATCCGCAGGGCCGCCATGATCCGCGCCGGGTCGCCTGTTACTCTCCCCCTCGGATGATCGGGCTCGCCGTCGCCCTCGCGGCTGCCCTCGGGTCGCCGCCCCCGGTCCGCGCCCCCGGACCCGGTGCCTCGTACGCCGCTGCGGCCGAGCAGGCCAGCGAGCGCGCCGCCGCGCCTCGTGCCGCCGAGCCCCGGGCCGCATCGCGCCGGCGGAGCCCGAGCCGCCCGGCCCCCGGCCCCCGCCTGTCCCCGCAGGAGGAGGAGCCCCGCGGCTTCCGGGTGCGAGGCCATCGCATCCTGCCCGTGCCCACCTTCATGGCGCAGCCCTCGGTGGGCCTGAGCTTCGGCCTGCGCGGGCGCTACGTGTACCGCCCGCCCGGCGAGACCTTCGACCACGCCCGCCTCGACATCGTGGGCCGGGTCTCCACCAAGCTCGTCCAGGACCACACCCTCGATCTGCAGCTGCGCAACCTGCTGCACCGCGAGGAGATCCTCGACTTCTCGCTGCGCTTCGTGGACGACCCCGTGTTCCCCTACCCCGGGATCGCCAACTTCGAGCGCCTCGATCGCGCGACCCTGCTGCAGCCCGAGTACCGGGTGTACCTGCGCTCGATCGGCGGGGTGATCGACTACCAGCAGCCCTTCGCGGTGTTCGAGCCCGGGCAGTGGGGCATCGAGACCACCGGCTACGCGCGCTGGTTCGTGGGCGCCCGCTTCGCCCACGATCGGATCCTGGCCACCACCGATCCCGAGGCCCAGCGCGACGATCCACCCCGCTGGATCGACGACGGCCACCCCGAGCGCACCGCGCTGCGCCGCGGCGGGGTGTTCGGGGGCCTGGCCTGGGACAGCCGGGACAACGGCTGGAGCCCGGTGCGGGGCTCGCTGCACGACGTCTCGGTGGAGCTCGGCGGACCGTGGGTGGCGAGCACCCAGTACTGGGCCCGCTTCAGCGGGGCCGCCCGCTTCTACCGCCCGCTGGGCACGCCCAAGCTGGTGCTCGCCAACCAGTTCCTCGCCGACCTCATCCTCGGCGACGCCCCGCTGGTGAGCCAGGGCGAGTTCGGCGGGCTGCTGGTGCGCGAGGGCATCGGCGGCCGCGACACGGGGCGGGGCTACCTGCGGCGGCGCTTCGTGGGACCGACCAAGCTCTACGCCAGCGTGGAGCTGCGGGTGGAGCCCTACGAGATCAAGATCCGCAAGCGCACCCTCACCCCGGCGCTCAAGGCCTTCATGGACGTGGGCTACGTGCGTGGGCCGGATCAGAGCGGGGTGCGTCCCATCGTCTCGGGCGGACCGGGGGTGTACGTGGTGTGGGACCGCTTCTTCGTGTTCCGCGTGGACGCCGGGTTCAGCCCCGAGGGCTACGGGCTCTACTTCACCACCAACCACGCGTTCTGAGCGGAGACCCGAGCGCATGGCCGCGCGCGAGCGCATCTGCCATCATCCCGGGCCATGGCGTCGACCGAGATCCGCACCGCCCTCGTCACCGGAGCCTCCAGCGGAATCGGGGCCGCCCTGTGCCGGCTGCTCGCGGCCCAGGGGATCACGGTGGCCCTCGCCGCCCGCCGCGAGGAGGCGCTCCGCGAGCTCGCCGAGACCATCGCCGCCGACGGCGGCCAGGCCTCCGCGCACCGCATCGACGTGTCGGATCCCGAGGCCACCATCGAGGCCATCGAGGCCATCGACGACGAGCTCGGCGGCCTCGATCTGGTGGTCGCCAATGCCGGCGTGGTGAAGGGCAAGTGGAGCGGCAAGCTCGGCTGGGAGGACTGCCGCGACATCCTGGCCGTGAACGTGGCGGGAGCCACCGCCACCCTCATCGCCGTGGTGAGCCGCATGGTCGAGCGCAAGCGCGGGCACCTGGTGGGGATCTCCAGCATCGCGTCGTACCGCGGGCTGCCCAAGCTGGCCGCCTACAGCGGATCGAAGGCCTACCTGAGCAACCTGCTCGAGGGGATGCGGATCGACCTGCGCGGCACCGGGGTGTCGGTGACCGACATCCGCCCCGGCTACGTGCGCACCGCGATGAACGAGGATACCAAGGGCAAGCTGCCCTTCGAGGTCACGGCCGAGGACGCAGCCGCCCGGATCTGGAAGGCGATCCGCGCCCGGCGAGCAGTGCTCACCTTCCCCCTGCCCATGGCGGCCGGCGCCCACACGATGGGCGCGCTGCCCAACCTGCTCTACGATCGCATGATGAAGCGCGGCAAGTAGCTCCGCACGACGGACGGCCGGTGCCCCGCTATCGCTCGCAGATCCACCGGTCGCTGCACTCCTTCGCGCGACCGCACGAGGGGATCCGGCGGACGCCGATCGGCGGGGCCGCGGCGTGGTGCGGGGACGAGCTGCGAGAGGAGGCACCTTCCCCATCCCTCGCGCCCCCTCGATCGCCTGCGACGCGAGCGGGAGCGGCTGCACATGCTCGCTCGGCTGGTCCGCATGCGGCTGCGGCCGCGGGGGTAGCCCGGCCGCCCCCTACTTCGCCGGCTTCCCGGCGTCCACGATGATCGGCAGCCCTCCCTTCCCGGTCGGCACGAAGAAGTACGACGCCGCGTGGTTGTCGAAGGCCTTGAACTGCAGGTACTCGGGCGTCAGGGTCTTGGCCACGGCCTCCTGCGCCTCGGCCTGCGCCCGGCCCCGCGCCACGATCGCCGCGGCCTCGCCCTCGGCCTGGATCCGCGTGGCATCGCTGCGGCCCTGGGCGGCCGTGCGGGCGATCTCGGCGTCGCGCTCGGCGATCTCCACCTCGTAGCGCTTCTGCTCGCTCTGCTGGCGCACCGCGATCTTGCGCGAGATCGCCTGCGTGACCGTCTGGTCGTAGTCGATGTGCCGGATCGCCACCTGGTCGATCACCACGTCGTAGTCCTTGCTCTCGTCCTGCAGGCGGTCGTGCACCACCTTCTCGATCTCGGGGCTCTCGCGGGCGAGGTCGTTGTGCTGGTGCTTGGCGAACTCAGCTCGCACCAGGGTGATGAGGGCCGGCCCCACGAGCTTCTCGTAGTACTCGGGTCCCACGTTGGTGTGCAGCCGGTAGAGCTGGCTCCGATCCGGGTGGAAGGTGACCGCGACCGTGACCGGCACGTGCAGGTTGTCGGCCGTGAGCACGTGCACCACCTCGTCGCGCTCGCTCGAGGTCACGTCATAGACCACCAGCTTGTTCCACGCCCACAGCGGGTAGTAGCCGGGCTCGAGCACGCGGTCCTCGAACGCGGGATCCCGCAGCGCCCGGTACTTGATCGCAGCCTCGCCGGGGTGGACGGAGGCACCGCAGGCCGCCGTCGTCCCGAGGATCGCGAGCACCAAGGAGAGCCGACGAGCGCGGGACGAGGGGAATGGCGGGATCTCCACTCGTTGGTGCTAGCACCACGGTTTGGGGTGGGCCACCGCCTACGGCCGACCGGCGACGACCGGTCGCACCCCCGTGGGCCGCCTACTCGCTCGCGCGCGGCGGGGCCACGTACTGCTCGACGGGGACCTCGGAGCCGGCCCCCATGGGCTCCACCACCCGGGAGATCCGCGGCCGCTCGATCGCCACCGGGCCCCGGCGTGCTCGCTCCTGCTCGTCGATGGGCTCGCGCACCACCTGCCACAGCCCGTTGGCGAAGGGGATGTCGGGCGCCGCCGAGACCAGCTCGATGCGCTCGCGCAGCCCCTGCTGCCGCAGCTCGAGCGCCCGGTGGTGGCAGAACGGGTTGTTGCCCGGCCGCCCCAGCAGCGGCTCGGAGGTGGCCGTGCACCCCGCCCGGCACGCGTCGGCGTAGTAGCAGCTGCGGCAGAAGCCCCACAGATCATCGAGGGTCCGCCGCCGCACGTAGGTGATCTCGGGCGAGCGCTCCCACAGCGTGCGCAGCCCGTGCTCCCGCCACGAGCCGCCCTGGTTGGTGGGTCCGCCCAGGCTGGGGCAGCCCTTGATCTCCCCGTTGCTCTCGATGCCCAGCGTGACCACCCCCGAGGTGCAGCCCGAGTAGTGCCCGCCGGTCTTCTGCACCCACCGCAGCTTCTGCTCGTTGGGCCCGAAGTAGCCGATGTTGTTCCCGGGCAGGAAGCGGATGCCACGCTCGCGGCAGCGATCGGCCGCCACGTCGAGCACCTCGAACAGCTCCGGGAGCATGTGCGGCTGCAGGATGAGCTCGGGGTGGTCGGCCCCGTTGCCGTGCACCATGGTGAGCTGGAGCTGCCACGCCATGATCCCGGCCTCGGTGAGGCGATCGAGCAGCGGCAGCAGGTCGGGCCCGGTCAGCGCGTTGATCTGCGTGTTGGCCCCCACCCGCATCCCGGCCGCCCGCGCGTTGGCGATGGCCTCGAAGGCCCGGTCCCAGCTGCCCCGCTTGTTGCGGACGCGATCGTGGTGCTCGCGGAGCCCGTCGATGGAGACCGAGACCACCATCAGCCCCGCCTCCTTGGCCGCAACGCAGCGCTCGGGCGTGAGCCCCCAGCCGCCGGTGACCATGCTCGAGGTCATGCCCCGCTCCCGGATCGCCCGCACCACGAGGATGAAGTCGTCGCGCAGGTAGGCCTCCCCGCCGATCAGCGCCACCTCGCCCACCCCGAGCTCGGCCATCTCGTCGACGAGCCGAAGCGCCTCCTCGGTGCTCAGCTCGTCGGGCCGGGGGCGACCCGCCCGGGGCCCGCAGTGCAGGCACTGGTGGTCGCACATCAAGGTGAATTCCCACACCGCGATCGCGGGCCGCGGCGCGGGGCCGCGATCGGCCTCGCTGAAGCTGCGATCCTTGGGAGACGGCAGCGAGCCCAGCACGGGCAGGCGCCGGCGTAGGTCCTGCAGCGCCACGATCAACCGCTGGCCGGGCCGTACAGCGGACCCGCGCTCTCGGTGCCCGTCGCCACGTCGCCCGTGTCGGTGCCGCTGCCGTCGGTGTCGGTCCCCGAGTCGCTCACCGGCCCGTAGAGCGGCCCCGTGGTCTCGGGGCCGTTGGTGGTGGTGGAGTCGGAGCCGCCGGTGCTGGAGTCGAAGGAGGAGTCGCTCACCGGGCCGTAGAGCGGGCCCGTGGTCTCCACCCCGTTGGTGGTGGCGGTGCCGGTCCCGGTGACCGTGGCCGTCTCGCTGGCGCTCGCGCTCGCGCCGTCGTCCCCGTCGTCACCCCCGCCGCAGGCGGTCAGCGCCACGCCGAGGATCACCCCCAGGAAGCCACCGAGCGGCGAGCGTCCGTCCACCAGCGCCTGCCCGCAGAACGGGCAGCTCGCGGAGTCGTCGCGCACGAACCTTCGACAGGAAGAACAAGCCAGCATGCTCCCAGCATAGCCGGCCCGCCTCGGCGCTCGCAAGCTACATCACGCGCGCCAGCCCCCCGCCCCCCGAGGACGAGGAGCTCGACGCCGGCGTGATCCCCAGCTGCCGCAGCATGATCTCGAGCTGGTTGGGAGGCACGTGCTCCAGCCGGCCCGTGTCGCCGTGGTAGATGGCCATCGCGGTGGGCGGCTCGTTGCCGCCCGCCGAGTAGAACTGCACCGAGGGATCGCCGAAGAGACGCACCTCGGGGATCGGATCCTCGCCGTAGATGAAGGGGCCGAAGCCGTCGAAGGAGTGCTCCTCGAACAGGAAGCCGAGGGCGTCGGGCACGAAGCCGAGCTTCAGCTCGGCGGGCAGCGGCCGGAACAGGTTCTCGAAGCCCGCGTACATCAAGACCACGCTGGTCTCTCCGGTCGGGCGGTACGAGAGCGTGGCCAGCCCCAGCGCGTCCATCAGGTACTGCCAGGGCGTGGGCATCCCGTCGACGATCACTCCGTTGTACAGCGTGTGCTGACGGTCGCAGGCCTGCGCCACGTGGCGGGTGACCTTGCGGGCCGAGGGACCCGGGGTGTGGGAGGTGTTGACGACGTAGACCCGCTCCACGATGAAGTAGGTTCCGTTGGGGGTACAAAGTCCGATGTCCGGCACGCTGACGACTCCTCTCGAAGGAGCAGATGCCGGCCCGCCCCCCCCGGTTCACGCCGAGAGCCGATGGCCGCCACCCGACGAGCGTCGAGGACGCACTCGGTGCGAATCCGACCAGGAACACGTTTCTTCGGCGAGCCGTGATCCGGCCCCGGGGTGGCGACTCTGCCATGGCATGAAGAAGAAGCTCGTCCTCCTCAAGGAGGCCAAGAACAAGAAGCGCGTCCATCCCCTCAGCCCGGAGGAGCTCGAGAACGTCACCGGCGGCGTCGTGGCCCCCAAGCCCATCGACCCCACCGCCCCGGGAGCGACCCAGCCCGACTCCCGTGACTGGGGTTGGTGGTAGCGCCGACCGTCCCCCCGCCCGAACGCCCGGAGGAACCGTCCCCGGGCGCTCGACCCTTCGTAGGAATGCGCCGATGCACGCCGAGGCCCACCACCAGACCGCCGAGCTCGACTCGCTGTACTACCGCTCGCTCATGGCCGACCTGCGCGCCGCCATGTGGTGCCACAGATTCCAGCACGAGCCGGACGACGGCAAGCTGCTGGCTCGCTTCGGCGCCGTCCACCAGTACTTCGTGCACAACATCGGCCGTGATCGCCCGGAGCTGTTCCGCGGCATGGACCGCGCCTTCCTCGTCGACGTGGTGCGCCGGTGGATGGTGCTGTACCTGCGCACCCTCGAGGACCTGCGCCAGCGCTACCCCCACACCGAGGACAGCGACGATCTCGTGGCCGAGGGGCACAACTGGTCGGAGCGGCTGGGCATCAGCTACCCGGGCCTCGACCGCCTGGACATCAGCTCGCGGTACGCCGAGATCTGGGCCGAGCGCGCGGTGACCTGGGCCACCACCCAGACCCGGGGCGAGGGCGTGTACGAATCGTACGACGCACGCCTCGCCTTCGTGGGCTCCGAGCTCGACCACTGGTACGACCACCTCAAGCGCACCCACCAGGTGCAGCTGCTCGACGCGGCCGGCAACGGCATCACCTCGTTCGACTTCTTTGCCATGCTCACCGAGCTCGACGACCTCGCCCCGCTCGCCCCGGAATTGCGGCGACGCGAGTGGTACGTGGTGGTGCTGCGACCCGAGGTGCTCGAGGCGCTCCACCGAGCCGCGCGCGGCGGTGAGATCGGCGAGTGGAGGCAGGCGTCGTGAGCCTCGCCCGACGGGACCGCGTCCGCCCGAGCCCCGTCCGTCCCGAGCCCTCACGCCCCCCCGTCGGGCTCGCGTAGACGACAGCGGGCCGGCCCCGGAGGAGTCGCACGACGCCCCCGAGACCGGCCCTCGACCAGCGACCGGAGTGAGCGACTACTCCTCCTCCTCGGCCTCCTCTCCATCGGCGGCTTCCTCGTCGACGGCCTCGTCGGCCGGCTCGTCACCGGCGTCCGCGGCCGCCTCCTCGGGCCCTTCCTCGCCGGGGCACGCTGCGAACTCGCAGCTGGGCCCCTCGCGCCCGACGGTGCTGCCGTCGGGACACTCCATCGCTTCCTCGGTGCACGCGCCCCCGCCCTCGTCGGGCTTGGCCGTGTCCGCCTTGGGAGCGCAGGCGAGGGCCGCCGCGGCGGCCACCAAGGCAATGGCAAGTGGTGTTCGCGTCTTCATGCCCCCCGAACGACCCCCGCGCCGCCGCGCTTGCAGTCGACCTACGATCGCCCGCACTTCGTGCCCAAGGGGGCCCAGGGCCCGTCTCAGCCGGGGGTCTCGATCTCCAGCGAGCGCCACAGGTACCAGCTCGCCACCGTGCGGTAGGGCCGGTAGCGCTCGCCCCACGCCTCCATCTCCCGCTTGCCCGGCAGGGTCTCGGTCCCCTGCAGCAGGGCCACGCCCTTGCGCACGCCGAGGTCGTCCACCGGCCACTGGTCGAGGCGCCCGAGCTGGAACATCAGGAACATCTGCGCCGACCAGCGGCCGATCCCCCGCACCGCGGTGAGGCGCTCGATCAGCACCTCGTCGTCGTGCTCCTCCACGTCGTGCAGCGGCAGCCGCCCCTCGGCCACGTGGCGGCACAGGTCGCGCAGCGCCGCCTGCTTCTGCCGCGACAGCCCGGCCTTGCGCAGCTTGGTGTGGTGGGTGCGGCGGATCGCCTGCGCGCTGGGAAACTCGTCCTCGGGGTACAGCGCCCGGAAGCGGCCGTAGATGGTGGCGGCCGCCTTGCCCGAGAGCTGCTGGTACACGATGGCGCGGACCAGCGAGGCGAGGTTGCTCTCGGCGTAGCCCACCCGCATGCGACAGCGTCCCACCCGATCGATCACCCCGGCCATGCCCTCGTCGGCACCGCGCAGCCTGGCCAGTGCGCCCCGGGGCAGCCGCAGCGCTCGTCCCTCGCTCATCGGGCGCCTCCTCGTCTTGCCGCTGTCGTCGTCACGCCCCTATAGTCTCGCCCACGTCGCCCACGGGCGAAAGCAGCAGGAGGTCGCGAGTGAGCGAGCAAGCACGCAAGGCAGCGGCGGTGGTGGCCGAGGCCGCCCCGGGATTCCGTCCGCGGGTGGGCCTCACCCTCGGCTCGGGGCTGGGCGCCCTGGCCGAGCGGGTCGAGAATGCGATCGTCGTCGACTTCCGCGATCTCCCCGGCTTCCCCGAGCCCAGCGTGGAGGGCCACCACGGCCGCCTCGTGCTCGGCCGGCTCGGCGGCCAGGACGTCGCCTGTCTGCAGGGCCGCGTGCACCTGTACGAGGGCCACCCGGCGCAGGCGGTGGTGCCCCTGGTCCGCACGCTGAAGCTGCTGGGCTGCGAGACCTACTTCGCCACCAATGCCGCGGGCGCCCTCGATCGCGACGCCGAGCCCGGCCAGCTGATGCTGATCACCGATCACATCAACATGCAATTCGCCAACCCGCTGGTGGGGCCCAACGACGAGAGCTTCGGTCCTCGCTTCCCGCCGATGGACGGGGCCTACGACGCCGAGCACCAGGCCCTGCTGCGCCGCGTGGCCGACGATCTCGGCGTCACGCTGCGCGAGGGCGTCTACCTCGCCACGCTCGGGCCGAGCTTCGAGTCGCACGCCGAGGTCCGCGCGTTCGCCCGGCTGGGCGCCAACGCGGTCGGCATGTCGACCGTGCCCGAGGTGATCGTGGCGCGACACTGCGGGCTGCGGGTAGCCGCGATCTCGGTGCTCACCAACCTCGCGGCCGGTCTGTCCGACATGGTGCTGAGCCACGAGCAGACGCTGCAGTACGGCCACGCCGCGGCCGACGACCTGCGCCGCCTGGTGCTCGGCTTCCTCGAGGGCCTGCCCTCCGCGTCGGCGTAGGGGGATCGCGCCCCGCCGGCCGCGCGAGGACCAGCGTTCGGTCGCCTCGCGTCCGCCCCGATCTTCGGGCAGACTCGTGCCCCCGGCCCTCGCCGAACCCCCGGCGCGGCCGAGCCAGGAGCGGGCGCCGATGGGCAAGAACAAGAACAAGGACAAGGGCCACGTGCGGGCGGTCCCCGAGCCGCCGCCGCAGTCGAGCCACGAGCGCAACCCCGGCATGCCGCTGGTGCTCGACTGGGTGCGGGACGTGAGAGTCAACCGCAGCGCCGTGGAGCGCCGCGCCGCCACCATCCCCACCCGCCGCAGCGTGAAGAAGCAGTGGCAGGCCGCGTGGTACCTGCGCTCCATCGCGCTCACCGACCTGACCACCCTGGCCGGCGACGACACCCCGGGCCGCGTCAAGCGGCTGTGCGCCAAGGCCCGCCGCCCCGTGCGGCAGGACCTGCTCGACGCGATGGGCGTGGGCGAGCTGGGCCTGACCGTCGCCGCCGTCTGCGTCTACCACGAGATGATCCCCGCCGCGCTCGATGCCCTCGAGGGCAGCGGGATCCCGGTGGCCGCCGTGGCTGCGGGCTTCCCCGCCGGGCTCTCGCCGCTGCGCGAGCGGATCCAGGAGGTCGAGGAATCGGTGGCCGCGGGGGCCCACGAGATCGACATCGTGATCAACCGCGGGCACCTGTTCACCGGCAACTGGCAGGCCATGTACGACGAGGTCCGGGCCTTCCGCGAGGCCTGCGGCGAGGCGCACCTCAAGGCGATCATCGCCACCGGCGACCTCCGCATCGTCCGCAACATCGCGCGCGCCAGCCTGGTGTGCATGATGGCGGGCGCCGACTTCATCAAGACCTCCACCGGCAAGGAGGCCGTCAACGCCACGCTGCCCGTGAGCCTGGTGATGGTGCGGATGATCCGGGCCTACATGGAGCGCACCGGCCACAAGGTGGGCTTCAAGGCCGCGGGGGGGATCCGCGAGGCCAAGCAGACCCTGGGCTACCTCGCGATGATGAAGGACGAGCTCGGCCGGGAGTACCTCGAGCCCGATCTGTTCCGCTTCGGCGCCTCGTCGCTGGTCTCCGACATCGAGCGGCAGCTCGAGCACTTCGTCACCGGCCGCTACTCGGCCGACTTCCGCCACCCGATCAGCTGAGAGAGGGACCGCTGCCATGAAGAGCGCCAGCGTCGCCGAGATCTTCCAGAGCATGGACTACGGCCCCGCTCCCGAGAGCGACGGACCAGCCCGCGAGTGGCTGGCCCGTCACGACGGGAAGCTCGGCCTGTTCATCGACGGCAAGTGGCACGAGCCCGACACCGGGCGCCACTTCGACTCCATCGATCCCGCCACCGGCTCGGTGCTGGCCCAGGTGGCCCAGGCCGGCGAGGCCAGCGTGGACGCGGCGGTGAAGGCCGCCCGCCGGGCCCAGCCCGCGTGGGAGGCCCTCGGCGGCCACGGCCGCGCCCGCTACCTCTATGCGCTGGCGCGGCTGGTGCAGCGCCACAGCCGGCTGCTCGCCACCCTCGAGAGCCTCGACAACGGCAAGCCGATCCGCGAGACCCGCGACATCGACGTGCCGCTGGTCGCCCGGCACTTCTACCACCACGCGGGCTGGGCCCAGCTCATGCACAGCGAGCTGCGCGGCATGGTGCCCGTGGGCGTGGTGGGCCAGGTGATCCCGTGGAACTTCCCGCTGCTGATGCTCGCGTGGAAGGTGGCCCCGGCCCTGGCCGCCGGCAACACCATCGTGCTCAAGCCGGCCGAGTTCACCAGCCTCACCGCGCTCTTGTTCGCGGAGCTGGCCGCCCAGGCGGGCCTGCCCCCGGGCGTGCTCAACGTGATCACCGGCGACGGCTCCACCGGCGCGCTGATCGTGGCCCACGACGATGTCGACAAGATCGCCTTCACCGGTTCGACCGAGGTGGGCCGCATCATCCGCAAGGCCACCGCGGGCCGGGCCAAGCACCTCACCCTCGAGCTGGGCGGCAAGTCCCCCTTCATCGTGTTCAACGACGCCGACCTCGACTCGGCGGTGGAGGGAGTGGTCGACGCGATCTGGTTCAACCAGGGGCAGGTGTGCTGCGCGGGCTCGCGGCTGCTGATGCAGGAGGACGTGGCCGAGGCGCTGATCGCCAAGCTGCGCACCCGCATGGAGGCGCTGCGGGTGGGCCGGCCGCTCGACAAGTGCATCGACATCGGGGCCATCGTGGCGCCGGTGCAGCTCGAGCGCATCGACACCCTGGTGAAGCTGGGCGTGGACGAGGGCGCCACCCTGCACCAACCCACCTGGGCCTGCCCGACCGAGGGCAGCTTCTATCCCCCCACCCTGCTCACCGACGTGCACCCGGCGGCCACCCTGGCCCAGGAGGAGATCTTCGGGCCGGTGCTGGTGGCGATGACCTTCCGAACCCCCGACGAGGCGGTGGAGATCGCCAACAACACCCGCTACGGCCTGGCCGCCAGCGTGTGGACCGAGAACATCAACCTCGCGCTCGACGTGGCGCCGCGGCTGGCCGCGGGCGTGGTGTGGGTCAACTCCACCAACGTCTTCGACGCCGCCTGCGGCTTCGGGGGCTACCGCGAGTCGGGCTTCGGCCGCGAGGGCGGCATCGAGGGCATGTACGCCTACCTCGAGCCCGCGTTCACCAAGGATCTCCCGCCCCACGAGGATCCGCCGCCCCTGCCCGCGCCCATCGATCCGCCGCAGACCGAGGGCCTGCGGGCGATCGACCGCACCGCCAAGCTCTACGTCGGCGGCAAGCAGGCCCGCCCCGACGGCGGCTACAGCCGCCCGGTGCTCGGCCCCGACGGGGGCCTGGTGGGCGAGGTGGGCGAGGGCAACCGCAAGGACGTGCGCAACGCGGTGGAGGCCGCCACCAAGGCGCTGGGCTGGGGCTCGGTGGCCGCCCACACCAAGGCGCAGATCCTCTACTACGTGGCCGAGAACCTCGAGGCCCGCGCCGCCGAGCTCAGCCGCCGCTTGGTGGAGATGACCGGGGTCAGCCGGGCCCAGGCCGACCGCGAGCTGATGGCCACGATCTCCCGGCTGTTCTCCTACGGCGCGTGGGCGGACAAGTTCGAGGGCCGCGTGCACAGCCCGCCCGGGCGCAACGTGACCATCGCCATGCACGAGCCCATGGGGGTGATCGGCATCAGCTGCCCCGACGACGCGCCGCTGCTGAGCTTCGTGTCGCTGGTGGCCCCGGCCATCGCCACCGGCAACACCGTGGTGGTGATCCCCTCGGAGCGCCACCCCCTGGCCGCGACCGACCTCTACCAGGTGTTCGACACCTCCGACCTGCCCGGTGGGGTGATCAACATCGTCACCGGCGAGCGCGAGGGCCTCACCAAGGTGCTCGCGGCCCACGACCGGGTGGACGCCTACTGGTACGTGGGCCCCAAGTCCGGCTCCAAGCTGGTCGAGGAGCTGAGCGTGGGCAACATGAAGCGCACCTGGGTCAACAACGGCAGGCGCCGCAACTGGTTCGACCTCGAGCAGGGCGAGGGCCGCGAGTTCCTGCGTCAGGCCGTGCAGGTCAAGAACATCTGGGTCCCCTATGGCGAGTGATCCAGGCGCCGGGGCCGGGCCCACCTTCCTGCCCCAGGAGATCATCCGCAAGGTCCGCGATCACGTCGCGCTGAGCGAGGCGGAGATCCGCTTCTTCGTGGAGGCGCTGCACGACGGGCGCCTGAGCGAGGGGCAGGTGGCCGCGTTCGCGATGGCCGTGTTCTTCACCGGCCTGAGCAAGCCCGAGTGCGTGGCGCTGACCCGGGCCATGATGGAATCGGGCGACGTGCTGCACTGGTCGAGCGAGGTGCTCGGCGGGCCCATCGTGGACAAGCACTCCACCGGGGGCGTGGGCGACAAGGTGAGCCTGATGCTCGCCCCGGCGCTGGCCGCCTGCGGGGCCGTGGTGCCGATGATCTCGGGCCGCGGCCTGGGCCACACCGGCGGCACCCTCGACAAGCTCGACAGCATCCCCGGCTACGACGTGCGTCCCGACAACGCGCGCTTCGGCGAGGTGCTCGGGCGGGCCGGCTGCGCCATCATCGGCCAGACCTCCAACCTCGCCCCCGCCGACAAGCGCTTCTATGCCATCCGCGACGTGACGGCGACGGTGGAGTCGATCCCGCTCATCACCGCCTCGATCCTCAGCAAGAAGCTCGCGGCCGGCCTGCAGCGCCTGGTGCTCGACGTGAAGGTGGGCAGCGGCGCCTTCATCCCCGAGCCCGACCGCGCCCAGGCGCTGGCCCACAGCCTGGTCGACGTGGCCCAGGGCGCCGGCCTGCCCTGCTCGGCGGTGCTCACCGACATGAACCAGGTGCTCGGCTGGACCGCGGGCAATGCCATCGAGGTGCGCGAGACGGTCGAGTACCTGCGCGGCGATCGTCGCGAGCCCCGGCTGCACGAGGTCACGGTGGCCCTGGCCGCCGAGCTGCTGGTGGGCACCGGGCTCGCGCCCGACCGGTCCGCGGCCGAGGCGGCGGTGCAGCGGGTGCTCGACGATGGCCGCGCGGCCGAGCGCTTCGCCGCCATGGTGCAGGCGCTGGGCGGCCCCGCCGACATCCTCGATCGCTACCGCGCTCACCTGCCGCTGGCCCCGGTGGAGCTGGCCGTGGAGCCGCCGCGGCGCGGCTTCGTGCGCGCCATGGACGTGCGCGCGGTGGGCATGGCGATCGTGGCGATGGGCGGCGGGCGGCGGCGGGCCGACGACGAGATCGATCCCGCGGTGGGGCTCTCGGAGGTCCGCGGGCTGGGGACCGAGGTGGGCCCCGGGGCGCCGCTGGCCGTGGTGCACGCGCGCGACGAGGCCCAGGCCCAGGCCTGCGCCCACGCGCTGCAGGCCGCGGTCACCCTGGGCGACGCTCCGCCCGAGCCGGCGCCGGTGATCCTCGGGCGCGTGCAGTGAGCCCTACTCGGGCTCGAAGCGCAGGGTGACCGCCACCGGCAGGTGATCCGAGAGCGGCTCGCCGCTCCGCGCATCCACGAACGGCTCGGGGATCCACCACTGCTGCACCCGCAGCGCCACCCCGCCGCCGTCGCGCACCATCACGTGGTCGATGCGCTGGTCGCCGCACGAGACCGCATCGCAGGCGTCGCTCAGGCCGGCGCCCTCGAGGATGATGCCCAGCGGCTCCACGTCCTCGGGATCCTCGGCGCTCAGGTTGAAGTCGCCGCCCACGATCACCGCCCGGCCGCTCGAGCGCTCGGCGATCGCGTCCACCAGGTCCTGCGCCGCGTTGGTGCGGATCTCGATGTCCTCGGGGCAGCCGCCCGCCTCCATGTGCAGGTTGTATACGTCCACCTCCACGCCCTCGGCGAGGGTGGTGCGGGCGAAGCTCCAGCCCTTGGTGGCCAGGCAGTCGCTGGCGCAGTCGACCGTGCCGTGGCAGTCGTACCAAGCCACCCGCTCGTGGTCGACGAAGGGGTGGATCCCGAAGCGGTTGAGGCCGTCGCCGATGTCCTCGAGGGTCGGCATCTCC
This sequence comes from Myxococcales bacterium, assembly GCA_020633315.1. GTDB lineage: Bacteria > Myxococcota_A > Polyangia > Nannocystales > Nannocystaceae > Paraliomyxa. The sequence goes on along the minus strand of JACKDV010000007.1, from coordinate 330,729 downwards.
GACCACGGCATGCTCGCGTAGGGCAGCGTGACCTCGGCCGAGAGCTGCTCGTGGTACCAGAAGTCCTCCTGCACCAGCACCAGGTCGAAGGCGTCGAGCAGGGGGGAGATCTGCGGGATGTTCTGCTCGGGATTGGAGCTGGAGATCCCCTGCGGCAGGCCGGCCACGTTGTAGGTGAGCAGGTCGAATTCCCCGGGCGGGAAGTCGAGCCCGCCTCCGCTCGACGAGGACGACTCGCCGGAGCTGCCGTCGGGCATCGCCTGGGTGGTGGACGAGTCGGTGGAGGCCGCGGTGGATCCACTGTCGGCCGTGCTCGTGCCGACGCTGCCCCCACCGTCGCCCTCGCCCCCTTCGGGACAGCCCGCGGCGACGATACCGAGCCCCAGCGACCACGCTCGCCCTCGTGCCCTCATGGGACCAGCCTACCGCATCGGCGCTGGCGTAGGATCGCCCCATGATCCCGCCGATGCCCCCGCCGCGCCTCGACGTCGCCAGCCTGCCCACGCGAGTGCGGCCGCTGGCGAGGCTGTCGAAGGCCTGGGGCGGGGCCACCCTGTGGATCAAGCACGATGACGACACCGGCACGCTGCTCAGCGGCAACAAGATCCGCAAGCTGCAGTACGCGGTGCGAGAGGCGATCGACCAGGGCGCCGACACCCTGGTGACCTGCGGCGGGATCCAGTCCAACCACTGCCGCGCCACCGCGGCCCTGGCCCGGCGCATGGGGCTGCGCATCAGCCTGGTGCTGCGCGGCGAGCCGCCGGCGACGAGCACGGGCAACCTGCTGCTCGACGAGGTGCTCGGTGCAGAGATCGAGTGGGTCACCCCCGAGCAGTACCGGCAGCACGGCGCGGTGATGGACCGGGTGGCCGAGCGCCTGCGCGCGGCGGGTCGCCGGCCCTACGTGATCGCCGAGGGCTGCAGCATGCCGGTGGGGAGCTGGGGCTACATCGAGGCCGCCCGCGAGATCGCCGACGCCGAGCGCGAGCACGGCCTGCGCTTCGACGCCATCGTGCACGCGGTGGGCTCGGGGGGCACCAGCGCGGGGCTCGAGCTGGGTCTGCGCCTGTGCGGGCTGGGGGCCCAGCTCTACGGGATCAACGTGTGCGACGACGCGAGCTACTTCCGCGAGCGCATCGCGGGGCTGTGCGCCGCCACGGCCGAGATCTACGGGCTGCCGGTGACCGTGCCCCCCCACGAGATCGACCTCATCGACGGCTACGTGGGACTGGGCTACGGCCAGACCCGCCCCGAGGAGCTCGCCGCCCTGGTGATGCTGGCGCGGCTCGAGGGGGTGATCCTCGACCCCGTCTACGGCGGCAAGGCCTTCCACGCGCTGTCGCAGCTATGGCACGCCGAGCCCTTCGCCCGGATGCACGACGTTCTGTTCATCCACACCGGCGGGCTGCACGGGCTGTACGCCCACGCGGAGGCGCTGGCCGAGGTGGTGGGCTGAGCAGGGCTCGAGCGCCGGAATTTGGCGCGGCCCGGGCCGCTTGTGGCATCGTGGGTCGACGATGCTCCGGCCCGCGACCGCCCTGCCCTGCCTGGTGGCCCTGTGCGGCATGCTGGGGGGCTGTGCGCGGGCGCTCCCGCTGCTCACCCAGCTCGCGCGCCCCGACCAGACCGTGGTCTCGCCCCCCGGGGAGGACGGCACGCGCTACCTGGCGGTGGAGGGCGGCCCGCTGTCCACCTCCCGTGCCCTGCGCTCGCGCTGGAACGCGACCGCGCGACGGGTGTGCGAGGGCGAGTTCCAGCGCCTGGGCGACGACGGCAGCGCTCGACGAGCCATGGGGGTGACCCGCTCGCGGGTCCACGAGGGCTACATCCAGTGCCTGATGCCCAGCGAGGTCGAGCCCGGCCAGCCGGGCGCCCCCACCATGGCCGACGCGAGCCCTCGCTCCGCCCCCCGGCGCCGCGAGGGCCGACGCTGATGCGCGGATCGGAGCCCGGCTCGTCCAGGGCTGGCTCGGCCCTGGTCGCCGAGCCAGCCTCGGGTGACGACGCGGCTCGTGCCGGGCTTTGACACCGACCCGGCCCCGGGTGACAGTGGGGCATGGGCTCGCGAGACGATGACGAGGTGATCCCCACGCCACCGCCCCGCGGCCCGGCCCTGGTGCGCCCCACCGTCGGCGCGCTGCTGCTGACCCTCTCGGGCGCCGCGATCGAGAGCTGCAAGCGGGAGCCCCAGGCCGTGCCGCCGATGATCGCACCCGACGACGGCTACGGCGATCCGCCGATGCCCGCCGACAGCGGACCACCCGACGACGACTACGGCGACCCGCCGATGCCCGCCGACAGCGGACCGCCCGACGACCTCGAGGACTCGACCACGGGTGACGCCGTCGACCCGCCGATGCCCGGGTCTCCGCCGCCCATGCCCGCTCCGATGCCCGAGCCGCCCATGCCCGCGCCCGAGAGCCACAAGGCGCCCATGCCCCCGCCTCGCTAGGTCGAAGCGTCGAGCCGGTTGCCAGTCTGACAACGGCCGCCACGACACCGTGACGCAGCGGTCCCTTCGGCCGCGGTGACAAGATGGCAAGTGTGCGTGGTGACGGGAGAAGCTCCCTTGGCCACGTCCTTGCTCCCTCCAAGGGGCGTGGAATGGCTCCTCCGTCGCAACTTCTGGGTGGTCAAGCTGCTCGGCCTGGCGATGGTGACGGCGCTGGCCGCCAACACCACCACCACGGTCCTGGCCCTGGTCCTGCTGTCGAGCACCGGCGAGCGCCCCGCGGCCGAGGACGACGACGAGCCCGAGGAGGACGAGGACGCGCCCACGCTGGCGAAGACGAGCACCGCGATCGATGCCCGCGCTCGCCGGGCGGAGCGCACGGCCGAGCGGATCCTCGGCTACAACCCGATGTGTCCCACCTGCGGGCCCGCGCCGGTGGTCACCGATCCGATCGAGCCAGGGGCGATCGATCCCACCAACGCCGAGCTCGCGGGGGCGCAGCGCAGCGCCCTGCCGCTGGTGGTGGCGGCCACCATGGAGTCCGAGGATCCCGAGCTCTCGGTCGCCACCCTGGTCGACGTGGAGCGAGGCATCGGCGGCCTCTACGGCGTGGGCGACAGCCCCAGCGCCGGGGTCGAGGTCGTCCGTGTCACGACCGGGGTGGTGCACATCGTCAACGCGGGGCGCCTCGAGTACATCCCCTTCGGCGCGGTGCCGCCCCCGGCTCCCAAGCCGAGCGCGACCAAGCCCGCCGCCGAGCCGGCGGCCAAGCCCAACAGCCGCGCCATCCCGGGCGCCGAGGAGGCCATCTCCTGCGACGACAAGGGCGACTGCGTGGTGGAGCGGGCGTTCGTGGAGTCGCTCATCGCCCAGCCCAACCTGCTGATGGGCCAGGGCGCGGCGGCACCCACCACCACCACCGATGGCTCGCCCGGCTTCAAGCTCCGGGGCGTCCGCAAGGGCACGCTGCCCGACCTGCTCGGTCTGAAGAACGGCGACGTGATCACCGAGGTGAGCGGCGCTCCCCTCACCCTCGACACCCTGCCGGGACTGTTCGGCAAGCTGCGGCACGCGTCCCACATCGAGGTGACGGTCGACCGCCGCGGCCAGCGAGTGTCCCGGCAGGTGGAGATCCGCTCGTAGCGGCTAGCTCACCGGGATCCGCTGCTGCTTCTGCTCGCCTTCCTTCTTGGGGAAGCGCACCGTGAGCACGCCCTTGTCGAACTTGGCCTCGGCGGCGCCGAGATCGACGTCGACCGGCAGGGGCACCGCCCGCGAGAAGCTGCCGTAGAAGCGCTCGGTGCGGTAGCAGCCCTCCTCCTCGTGCTTCTCCTCGTGCTTCTTGTGGCCGCGCAGCGTCAGCATGCCCTCGTGCACGTCGAGCTGGATGTCGTCCTTGTCGAGGCCAGGCAGCTCCGCGGTGACCTTGACCGCCTTGCCCTCGTCGACCACGTCGACGCTGGGGGTGAAGGCAGCGGGCGAGAAGTCGCCGAAGAAGCGATCGTGCTCGCCGAACATCGACAGCGGTCGGGTGAAGAACGGGTCGTCGAGCATCCGCGCCATCAGCTGGCCCATCGGCGTGCCGAAGGCGGGGAACAGGCTGGCTGGCGTGGCCTGGACGCGGGCCGGGGACTTCTCCTCGGCGGCCTTGGCCTCGCCGGTGTTGCGCTTGAACTTGAACGGGAACCACTTCTTGAGATCGGCCATGGGACCATCCTCCGTAGACGGCTGGAGAAGAATCGATCGGCGCGGCAACGGCCCGAGCGCCACGCCCGGACCCCTCGCCATCGCACGCCGAAGTCTGACCACTCCTTCCATCCAGGCAAGCGCGACGGCTGCGGGCCTGCGTCGCATCGACGCGGCAAGATCTGCGTCTCGCCGAGGTCACGCCACGGAACACCGATCGCCCGGCGCGCTCGGCCGTCGCGCTCGCCTCCCTCGGCGTGCCTCGACGAGGCAAGCCGGCGGCGAGGCCCCGGCCGCTCGGGGCTCCGCGGTACGAACGAGCCACGAGGACGTCACGGCCCCCGCCCGCGGCCTCGCGCTGCCACCTCGGGCCCTGCGTTGCCCCGCGGCACTGGGAATGAAACGATCGCGGGATCGTGGCCGCTCTCATCGCTCCCGCCGGCTCTCGGCTCGTGCTGCTCCTCGTCCCGTTGCTCGCGCTCGCGGGATGCGGCCGCTCGAAGACCGAGACCACCGCCCCCGAGCCGACCGCGGCCGTCGAGGACGAGGACGCCCTGGACGAAGGAGGGCCCGAGCACGAGGCGAACACCTACGTCTCGACCTCCTTCAACGAGCAGACCGGGATGGACGCCGCCACGCGGGAGGCCGAGGGCATGGTGCTGCCCGAGGGGGATTTCGCGGTCACCACCCCGGCCGCAGCCAAGGAGCTGGCCGAGGCCGCCGTCGCCGAGAGCCTCGATCCCAAGAAGACCTGGACGCTGTCTCCGGTGCTGCCCAAGAGCTGGCCCTCGAATGAGCCGGCGGTGGTGGTGTTCTTCTACCCCATGGCGCCCAACCCCTCGCGGCTCACGGAGTACCTGCTGTTCACCCCCGCCTTCCGGGTGACCGTGGTCCTCACCGACGGCACGACCTCCGTCGAGAAGCTGGGCAAGCGCAAGTCGCTGGGCACGATCAACGAGACCCGCCCCTCGTCGCTCGAGCGGCGGGAGCTCGAGCTGGCCGAGGCGGCGCTGGTGTACCAGGTGCTCGGCGCGGACCTGCGCTCGAAGGAGAACCCGTACTGGGGCTACCGCAAGTACGTGCACGAGCACCCCAAGCTCGGCCGCGACCTCTCGCGCCGCTCGGCCGCGTTCTTCGGGTGGATCGAGGGCAAGCGCCGCTGAGGCGGCTCGCGCCCGCCGCCGCTCAGTAGCGCCCGGAATCGATGGCCCGCACCCCGGTGGCCCCCAGCGCCAGCACGATCTGGTCGAGCATGCCGAAGCGCGGATCCTTGGTGTAGCCCTGCTTCCAGCGGAAGTAGATCTGCTGCACGATGCCCGCGATCTTGAGCAGGGCGAAGCAGTAGTAGAACAGCATGTCGCTCACGTCGCGGCCGGTTCGCTCGGCGTAGCGCTCGGCCAGCTCGCGCCGGGTGAGCGCCCCGGGGGCGTTGGTGGGGCCGAAGGCCATCGCCTGCCAGCGCAGGTCGTCGTCGCGCTGCACCCAGTAGCCCAGGGTGGTGCCCAGATCCATCAGCGGGTCGCCCACCGTGCACATCTCCCAGTCGAGCACCGCCACGATCCGGGAGGGATCGGCCGGATCGAGCATCACGTTGTCGAACTTGTAGTCGTTGTGCACCAGGGTGGGCGTGCCGTCGGCGGGGATCCGCTCGCGCAGCCAGCCGGCGATGCGATCGATGTCGGGGACCTCGGAGGTCTTGGCCTTCTCGAAGCGCCCGATCCAGCCCTCCACCTGGCGGTGGGCGTAGCCCTCGGGCCGCCCGAAGTCGGCCAGCCCCGCCGACTCGAGATCGATCGAGTGCAGCGCGGCCAGCTCGTCCACCAGCGACTCGCACATGCGCCGCAGCTTGGCCTCGTCGACCCCCAGCTCGGGGGGCACCTTCTTGCGCAGGATGATCCCGCGGCGGCGCTCCATCACGTAGAAGGGCGCGCCGATCACCGCCTCGTCCTCGCAGTAGGCCAGCGGACGCGGCGCGAGCGGGTACACCCCCTGCAGGGCCGAGAGCACCCGGTGCTCGCGTGCCATGTCGTGACCCGATCTCACCTGCACCTTGAAGGGCGGGCGGCGCAGCACCAGCTCGGTGTCGCCCTTGCGCAGCAGGTAGGTGAGGTTGGAGTAGCCGCTGGGGAACTGCTCGACCACCAGCGCTCCGGTGATCGAGGGCAGCACCCGCCCCAGGTAGGCATCGAGCGCGGGGAGGTCGAGCTGCTCGCCCTCGCGGACCGGCTTGGTCCCGTCGACCTGGCTCATGCCCGGCCTCCCTTGCTCGCCGCCTCGGCGTAGCGCCGCAGGATCCTCCGCGCCACCACCGTCTTGTGCACCTCGTCGGGGCCGTCGTAGATGCGAGCGCCTCGCTCGTGGCGGTAGATCCACGACAGCACGGTGTCCTCGGTGATCCCCAGCGCGCCGTGGCACTGGATCGCGCGGTCGACCACCCGCTGCAGCACCGAGGCGGCGTGGAACTTGATGAGCGAGATGTCCTCGCGAGCGGCCTTGACCCCCACCTCGTCGATGCGCCAGGCGGCGTGCAGCACCAGCAGGCGGGTGGCGTCGATCTCGGCGCGCGACTCGGCGATCCAGTGCTGGACGGTCTGGGTGTCGCCGAGGCGCTGCTCGGGGGACAGCCGCCGCTCGAGCGCGCGCTGGGCCATCAGGTCGAAGGCCCGCTCGCACAGCCCGATCCAGCGCATGCAGTGGTGGATGCGGCCCGGCCCCAGCCGCGCCTGAGCCAGCGCGAAGCCCCGGCCGGACGCGCCCAGCAGGTTCTCGGCCGGCACCCGCACCCCCTCGAGGCGAACCTCGGCGTGGCTCATCCAGCCGTCGCCGGCCTCGCCCATCACGGGGATGTTGCGCACCAGGGTGAAGCCCTCGGCGTCGGTGGGCACCAGGACCATGCTGGCGCGCTCGTGGGGCGCCGCGTCGGGCTCGGTCACCGCCATCACGATGCACAGCGCGGCGCCGTCGGCCGAGGAGGTGAACCACTTGTGGCCGTCGATCACCCAGTGGTCGCCGTCCCGCACGGCGCGGGTGCCCAGCCACACCGGGTTGCTGCCCGCGTGCTCGGGCTCGGTCATGCCGAAGCAGCTACGGATCTCGCCGGCGAGCAGCGGCCGCAGCCAGCGCTCGCGCTGGGCCTCGGTGCCGAACTCGAGCAGCAGCTCCATGTTGCCCGCGTCGGGGGCCTGGCAGTTGAGGGTGTAGTGCCCCAGCGGCGAGCGGCCGAGCACCTCGCTGACCAGGCCGTGCTCGAGCACCGACAGGCCCATGCCACCGTGGGCCTTGGGGATCTGGGGCAGCCACAGGCCGCGCTCCCGGCAGCGGGCCCGCAGCTCCTGCAGGCGCGGCTCCACGGCGGCGAAACCCGACTCGCGGGCCAGGGGCTCGAGGGGGAACAGCTCCTCCTTGACGAGGCGGCGCAGGGCCTCCAGGGTGGGCGCGAGCGACGGTGGGATCGAGAATTCCATGGCGGAGCCTCAGCGAAAGGTCCAGGTGCGGGGATCGGGCAGGTGCGGCAGGGCGTTGAAGGCATCGAGGGTGAAGCGCCCCGCGTCGTCGAACACGAAGGTGGTGAGCGAGGCGTTGCGGATCCGCCAGGCGGTGCGGAAGCTGTCGGCGTCGGAGGTGCCGAGCGCACGCTGGAGGATCACCGCCAGCGGGCCCACCGAGGAGAAGGCGACGATGCTGCGCGCCCCGGCGGCGATCATCGCGTCGAGCCCCGCGCCCACGCGGGTCTGGAACTCGGGCCAGGTCTCCACCCCCGGCGGCCGCAGCTCGTCGCGGAGCCAGCGGTGCATCAGCGCCTCGAACAGGCGCTGGAAGGCGCCCGAGCGCGCGGCGGGGGTGGTGGCGGCGAGCAGCACCCGGTTGGCCGCGCCCACCTCGGGGTCGTGGGCGAGCAGGCCCACGCCGGCGCGAATCAGGGCGAAGGCGTCGTGCTCGTCGAGTGCAGCGAGCTCGGTGAGCTCGGGCCACGGCTGATCGGCGGCACGCACCGCCTCGCCGGTCAGGCTCGCCGTGTCGCGCTGGCGACGAGCCGGGCCGCTGAACACGGCGTCGAAGGACCACCCCTGGGCCGCGAGGTGCTCGCCCAGCGCCGTGGCCTGCTCGCGACCCCGCGGCGACAGCTCGTCGTAGTCGGCCTTCATCAGCGAAGCCTGACCGTGGCGCACGACGACGAGACGACCCATGCAGCGCCCTCATACCACGCCCCCGCTCACCAGGCCCAGGTACGCAGCCCGATGATCCCGTGCGCACCCAGCCACAGCGTGAGCCCCAGCGCGAGGGTGCTGGTGAGAGTGGGGACGAGGCGGGCGATCCACGAGGGACGATCGCGGGCGACGGCCGCTCGCACCGCGGCGGCGAAGCCGAAGGCCGAGCCGAGCGCGAACACGATGGTAGCCGCGCACAGCCCCACCGTGGTCGGATCGACGCGGCCGAGCGCATCGCGGGCCGCCGCCTCGGCGAGCAAGAAGGGCATCAGCCCGAGCATCAGCCCGGCGAGCCCCGGCCACAGCCACAGGCCCGCGTGCCGCAGGCCACGGCGCCGCACGCCGCGGATCAGCAGCCAGATCGCCGCCAGCGGGGGCGCGAGCTGCAGCAGCAGCACCGCGGCGGTGAGCAGCCACCAGCGCAGCTTCGCGCGCCACGGCGACTGCTCCTGCGCGTAGACCCAGCCCGCGGTGAGCACCCGAGCGCCGTCGTCGTCGCGGACCAGGCGGATCGAGGAGCCGCTCTCGCGGGGGAAGCGATAGGCACCGTCGACGGTGGCCACCGCCTCGGTGTGGAGCCCGAACGACGAGCGCAGCCAGATGCCGTCGGGGGTGGGGCCGAGCTCGAAGCTCACCACGGCCCGATCGAGGAAGCCCAGCAGCTCGTTGCGCGGGTTGGCGAGGGCGTAGCTGCCGGCCCAGCTCTCGCGCTCCGAGCCGGGCTCGACCCGCGGCGGCCGGGGCAGGCGGAGGTCGCGGGTGAGGTAGGCGAACAGAAGCCGACGAATCTCCGCGTAGGCGAGCGCCGAGTGGGTGGCGTTGAGCAGCATCACGTAGCCCACGCCGAGCTCGGGGAAGTAGCGGTAGCACGACAGGAAGCCGGGCAGCCCGCCGTCGTGGCCGCGGGCTCGCACCGGGTGGGCCACGTCGCCGTAGTTGCCCAGGCCGTAGTCGACGTCGAGGGGCGAGCGCCGCAGCGAGTCGGCGCGCTCGATCCGATCGAGCCAGGCGGGCGGCACCACGGCAGGCAGGCCCTCGCCGCGGCGCAGCCAGAAGCGCACGAGCTGCCCGAGCTCCACCGGCGTGGCCAGCAGCGCGCCCGCGGGGCGATGAGCGATGGGCGAGAAGCGAGCAGGCCGCTCGCGATCGAGGTAGCCGGTGGCGAGCTGCTCGCTGCGCTCGGGCGTGCGGCGGAAGGTGGCCTCGCCCATGCCGAGCGGGGCGAACACCTCGGCCCGCAGCCACTGGTCGAAGGGCTCCCCGGTCGCGCGCTCGATGGCGAGGCCGGCCACGGTGTAGCCCACGTTGCTGTAGGCCATGCGGCTGCCGGGTCGCCAGCGGATCGCCCGCGAGCGCGGGTTGATCTGCAGGGCCAGGGCGGGCGCGAGCCCCTCGTCCTCGGTCCACCACTCGTTGAAGCGCATGTCGTCGAAGCCGGCGGTGTGCTCGAGCACGTGGGCGAGGGTGAGCTCGTCCGCCCACGGGCCCTGCAGCTCCAGCTCGGGCAGGGTGTGGCGCAGCGGAGCGTCGAGCGACAGTCGGCCCTGGGCGGCCAGCCGCGCCACGCCCAGGCCCACGATGCTCTTGGTGATCGACGCCACGCGGAACACGGTGTGCTCGGTGACGGGGGCCCCGCTCTCGCGATCGGCCACCCCCACCCCGCCGGCCCACACGATGCCCTCGCGATCGACCAGGGCGATGCCGGCCCCGGGCACCCCCTCGCGCACGAGCACCTCGGCGATCCGCTCGCGCAGCTCGTCGATCGAGCGGGGGGCGTCGGTGGCCGCGAGCCCCGGCGTGCCGGCGAGGGGCCGTGCGTCCTCGGCCAGCACCGCCGCCCGCGGCGAGGGCCGGGCCACCCCCAGCGCGACCCAGACGAGCAGCAGCAGCAGGGGGATCACGATGCGCAGACGAGCCACGCCCCATCGTACCCCCACCTCCCGCGAGGGCGGCGAGCGAGCGCGTCGCTACATCAGCGCCCCGGCCACGCAGGCCGAGGCGAAGTTGCTGAGCGTGGCCGCGATGAGCGCCCGCACCCCGAGCCGCGCGATGTCCTGCTTGCGCGAGGGCGCCAGCCCCCCCAGCCCGCCGATGAGGATGCCGATGCTGGAGATGCTGGAGAAGCCGCAGATGGCGAAGGTACAGATCGCCTCCGAGCGCGCGGAGAGCTGGCCGGCCAGCTCTCGGATCATGTCGAAGCCGTACAGCTCGTTGAGCACGATGCGGGTGCCGAGCACGCTGCCCACCTCCTGCGCCTCGGCGATCGGCACGCCCATGAGCACGGCGATGGGGAAGAACAGCCAGCCCATGATCCGCTGCATGGTGAGCGGCTCGTCGCCGATGGTGATCACGCCCAGCACCACGTTGGCCAGCGCCACCAGGGCCACGAAGGCGATGAGCATGGCGCCCACGTTGAGCGCCAGCTTGAGGCCGTCGCTGGCCCCGCTGGCCGCGGCGTCGAGCACGTTGACGTCGGTCTTGGGGATGTCGACGTCGATGGTGCCCATGGTCTCGGGCTCGTCGGTCTCGGGGACCATGAGCTTGGCCATCACGATCGAGACGGGGGCGGTCATCGCCACCGCGGTGAGCAGGTGGGCGATGGGCACCTGACCGATGGCCACGTAGGCCCCGAGGATGGCCCCCGAGACCGAGGCCATGCCGCCCACCATCACCACGAACAGCTCGGACTCGGTGAGGCGGTCCAGGAAGGGCTTGATGGTCAGCGGGGCCTCGGTCTGGCCCATGAACACGCTGGCGGCCACCGACAGCGACTCGGCCCCGCTGGTCCCCATGGTGCGCATCATGACCCAGGCCAGGCCGCGCACCACCAGCTGCATGATCCCCAGGTAGTAGAGGATCGAGAACAGCGAGGCGATGAAGACGATGGTGGGCAGCACCTGGAAGGCGAAGATGGTGCCGAGCCCCGACTCGCCGCCCTGCTGCGCGCCGAGGGAGGCGAACACGAACTTGGAGCCCTCGTAGCTCTGGTCGAGCACCGACTGCACCACCTCCGAGGCGGCCGCCAGGGCGTCGCGGCCCTGGGGCAGGCGCAGCAGGATCACCCCCAGCAGCCACTGCAGCCCCACGCCCCACAGCACCAGGCGCAGCTTCACGCTGCGGCGACTGGTGGACAGCCCGTAGGCAATGGCGAGCATGGCCAGCGCACCCAGGACCGAGACGAGGCGATGAGGCTCCACCACGAAGGGTGGTACCACGATTCGAGGCCGTGACGTGCCGCCGTGTTGCGCCCGCGGCCGTTGGGGCATAATCCGGCCGCGATCATGCATCGGCTCGTGCGCGCAATGCAGGTGGGGCTCCTCGCGGCTGGGCTGGGCTGGGTCCCTGCGTCGGCCCAGGCCGCGCTCGCGCCCGAGGTCTCGCCCGAGGAGGTCGAGCCGCCAACGCTGCTCCAGGGCACGTCGATCGACTACCCCGAGGCGGCACGCGAGCTCCGACCCCCGCCCTCGGGGCGGGTGATGATCGAGGTGACCATCGGCACCGACGGCGTGCCCAAGGAGCCGGTGGTGGTCCAGGGCGTGCACCCGCTGCTCGACGAGGCGGCCATGGCCGCGGTGCTGCAGCTACGCTACTCGCCGGCGCGCTGGCAGGGGCGGGAGATCGAGGTCGTGATCCCGATCCCCATCGACTTCGCGCCGCCGGAGCCAGAGCCAGAGCCCGACGAGCCCGTGCCCGACGAGCTCGAGCCCATGCCCGACGAGCTCGAGCCCGCGCCCGACGAGGACGATGAGGGCCCCTCCCCCGTCGACGCCGATGGTCCGGTGCGCCTGACCGGCCAGCTCCTCGAGGCCGGCGACCGCACCCCGCTGGTGGGCGCCCGCGTGGTGGTGATCCCGGCCGACCCCGACGCGGAGCTCGGCCCCGTGCGTCACCACGACTACCGCGAGCTGCCCCCGCCCAAGTGGCAGGCCCAGGCGGTCACCGACGAGGAGGGCCGCTTCTCGCTGGCCGGCCTGCCCGACGGCAAGCTGCGCCTGGTGGTGCTGATCCAGGGCTTCGAGCGCCTCGAGGCGATCGAGGAGCTCCCCGCGAACCAAGCCCTGAGCGTGCGCTACTACGCCAAGCGGCTCGAGGACAACCCCTACCGCACGGTGGTGGCGGGCTCCCGGCTCGAGCGCGAGGAGGTCAGCCGCCGCACGATCACCGCCGAGGAGATCCGCAACCTGCCCGGCACGCAGGGCGACGCGCTCAAGTCGATCCAGAACTTCCCCGGCATCGCCCGCGCGCCCCTGGGCATCGGCCTGCTGGTGATCCGCGGCTCCGATCCCACCGACTCCGCCGTGTTCCTGGGCGAGCACGAGATCCCGCAGCTCTTCCACTTCGGCGGGATCACCAGCGTCTTCAACTCCGACATCCTGGAGAAGATCGATTTCATCCCCGGCAACTTCGACGCGCGCTACGGCGATGCGATCGGCGGCGTGATCGACGTGACCACCCGCCGGGGCCGCCGCGATGGCTACCACGGCTACGTGGACAGCGACCTGTTCGACACCGGGGTGCTCGCCGAGGGACCGGTGGGCAAGGGCTCGTTCGTGCTCAGCGGTCGGCGCAGCTACATCGACGTGCTGCTGCCCGCGATCATCCCCGACGACGCCGGCCTGAGCGTGTCGGTGGCCCCCCGCTACTACGACTACCAGGCGGTGCTCGACTACCCGGTGTCGGGAGGCAACCTCACCGCCCGGGTGTTCGGCTCGGACGATCGCACCCGGCTGGTCGCGGCCAACCCCAACGACATCGAGCCCAGCGAGCGCGATCAGTTCGAGACCTCGCTGTCCTTCCACCGCGCCGACCTGGCCTACACCCGCAAGGAGGGGCCGTGGGAGATGCTGGTGACCCCCTCGTATCGCTACGACGACGTGGGCGCGGGCGCGGGCGGGCTGTTCCGCTTCCGCCTGATCTCCCACAACTTCTCGGGGCGCGCCGAGCTGGGCTTCCGGGCCAGCCCGCGCTTCTACTGGGGCCTGGGGGCGCAGGTGTACGGGGGCAGCCTGAAGCTCGACGCGGAGTCGGTGCCGGTGCCCACCCCGGGGGCGGGCTCCACCGACACCCGCCTGCGCCTGAGCTCCAGCGAGTACTTCTTCTCGCCCGCGCTCTACACCACGGTGGTGATCCACGCGACCGACAAGCTGGTGCTCTACCCCAGCGTGCGGCTCACCCAGTACTCGCTGCTGTTCCGCCAGCTCACCACCGACCCGCGGCTGCGCTTCCTGTGGCAGGTGGGCGACCGCACCAGCATCAAGGGCGGCGTGGGCCTGTACTCGCAGATCCCCGACTTCCAGGAGTGGAACCAGCGCTTCGGCAACCCCGACGTGCTGCCCGAGCGGGCGCTGCACACCAGCCTCGCGGTGGGTCGCGACTTCGACTACGACATCCGCGTGGAGGTGACGGGCTTCTACAAGTACCTGTGGGACCTGGCCGCGCCCTCCTCCGACCTGGTGATCCGCCGCAACGGCGAGGTGGGCCTGGAGAACTTCGACAGCCGCGGCGCGGGCCGGATCTTCGGCGGCGAATTCTTCGTGCGAAAGAACCTCACCCGCAACGTGTTCGGCTGGCTGTCCTACACGCTGTCGCGCTCCGAGCGTCGCCCCGATCCCTCCGAAGGCTTCCGCCTCTTCGACCTCGACCAGACCCACATCCTCACCCTCATCGGGGTGTATCGCCTGCCCAAGGGCTGGCAGGTCGGCGCGCGCTTCCGCGTGGTCTCGGGCAACCCCTTCACCCCGGTGGTGGGCTCGGTCTACGACGCCAGCGAGGGCGGCTACGTGCCGATCTCGGGCGAGCCCAACTCGGCGCGAGTGCCCGCGTTCCACCAGCTCGATCTGCGGGTGGACAAGCGCTTCGTGTGGAAGCGGGTCAGCCTGACCACCTACCTCGACGTGCAGAACGTCTACAACCACCAGAACGCCGAGTTCGTGAACTACTCCTACGACTTCTCGGCGTACGACAACATCCCGTCGTTGCCCATCATCCCTTCGGTGGGGATGAAGCTCGAGTTCTAGCCCAGGCTCCAGCTCGGTCGCGCTCGGCGGAGGCTGGCGCCGAGCGCTCCGACGCGGCCGACGGGCTGGTGCTCGATCGCTCGGCCTCGCCGGTCGAGGGTGGCGCGGGGTGGGGTATCCTGCATGCTGGGCCTCGATGAGCTCGGCATCCGAACACGACGGTGCCGCGTCCCCCTCGCTGCTGGCGCGACTGGGCACGCTCGCCGACCGGTGCATCGAGCCCCGGGCGGTGGCCCGCGGCGGCGACGAGCTGCGACGCCGACGGACGGCCGCGGTGGTGATGGTCCTCGCGCTGCTCAGCTTCCCGGTGCCGCTGGCGATCCAGCTCTCCAACGGCGACCTGCGGCCGGCCCTGCTCACGGCCATCAGCATGGCGGCCGCGCTCGCCCTGCTGGCGGGGCTGCGGCTCGGCCTGAGCTCCCGCGCCGCCGCCCACCTGATGGCGGCATTCCTCATCGGTCCCGCAGTGGCCGACATGCTCACCGGGACCAGCCCGCTGAGCACCCAGGCGCTCGCCCTGCTCGCCGGCCCCGTGGTGGTCACGCTCATCGGAGGTGATCGCACGGGCTGGCCGTGGGCCGTGGTGAGCCTGGTGTGCATGGGGGTGCTGGCCGAGGTGCACGCCGAGCCCACGGGGGCCGTGCAGGAGTGGCTGGTGGGGCTGGGGCTGGTCACGGCGGGCCTGACCTCGATCGCCTACACCTTCGAGGTGCTGCGGCAGCGAGCGTTCGACGAGGTGGTGCGCGCCCGCGATCAGGCCGCGGCCGCGGCCGCGGCCAAGAGCCGCTTCCTGGCCAACATGAGCCACGAGATCCGCACGCCGATGAACGGGGTGCTGGGCATGCTGGGTCTGCTGCGAGACACCCGCCTGGATCGGATCCAGCGCGACTATGTGGACACGGCCCACGTCTCGGGGATGGCCCTGCTCGAGCTCATCGACGACGTGCTCGACTTCTCGAAGATCGAGGCGGGCCAGATCACCCTCGACCCCGCCGCCTTCGATCTGCGCGCGCTGGTGGAGGGGGTGCTGGACCAGGTGGCGGTGCTGGCCGAGGCCAAGGGGCTGGACCTGCTGTGCCGCTTCGTGCCGGGCACGCCGACGCGGGTGGTGGGCGACCACCCGCGCCTGCGGCAGATCCTGCTCAACCTGGTCGGCAACGCGCTCAAGTTCACCGATCGGGGGCACGTGCTGGTGACGGTGGAGCTCGCGGACGAGGGCGGCGAGCGACCGCGGGTGCGCGTCTCGGTGCAGGACACGGGGATCGGCATCGCGCCGGCCGACCAGGCATCGATCTTCGAGCACTTCCACCAAGTGGACGGCTCGGCCTCGCGTCGCCACACCGGCACCGGCCTGGGCCTGGCCATCGTGCGCGAGCTGGTCGAGCGCATGGGCGGCGAGGTGGGGGTACGCAGCGCCCCCGGCGAGGGCTCGACCTTCTGGCTGAGCCTGCCGCTGCCGATCGAGGCGCGGGTCGACGAGGCCGACGAGCTACCCGAGGCGCTGGTGGGTCGCCGCGCGCTGGTGGTGAGCGGGGGCGAGCTCGGCCGGGGCCTGCTGAGCGAGGTGCTGGAGCGCTGGGGGCTGCGCACCCAGACGCGGGCCACCGCGGCGCAGGCCCGGGTCGCGCTGCAAGGGGCGAGCGAGGCCGACGAGCCCTTCGAGCTCGTGCTGATCGATCACCCCCTGCCCGACGCCGACGGGCTGGAGCTGACGCGGGCGATCGGAGAGGACCCGGCGATCGCACGGCCCGGCCGGCTGATGCTGGCCTCGGTGGGTCAGCGTGTGCCCGTGGATCGCCTGCGCGAGGCCGGCTGCGCCGCGTGCCTGGTGCGTCCCGTGCATCACGACTCGCTGCGCGACGCCCTGGTGGCCGCCTGGCTCGCGCGTGATGGCGACGTGGAGGCGGCCGAGTCGCTGGTGCGACCGCGGCTCGAGCTCGGCGATCGCCTCGCCGCGCTCGCGCCCCGCCTGCTGCTGGTGGAGGACAACGCGATCAACCTCAAGGTCGCCCGGCGCATGCTGGGCGACCTGGGCGCTCGGGTGGAGGTGGCCACCACGGGTCGCGAGGCGCTCGAGCGACTCGCCGAGGCCGAGCCCTTCGACCTGGTGCTGATGGACGTGCAGATGCCCGAGCTCGACGGGCTGGAGGCGACCCGCGAGCTGCGGCGGCGCGAGCAGGGCACGGGCCGGCGCGTGCCGGTGGTGGCCATGACCGCGCACGCCCTGCCCGAGGATCGCGTCCGCTGCCTGGCCGCGGGGATGGACGGCTACGTGTCCAAGCCGGTGCGCCGCGAGGAACTGGTCGCCGCGCTGCTCGAGCACCTCCCCGAGCCCCCGAGGGGCTCCGCTCCGCCCGGATCCTCGGCCGACGACGACGGGCCGGCCGCCCCGCCCCGCGTTTGACGCCCTGGGGAGCCAGGGCTATCGTCCGCGCGATGATCCGCGTCCGCGGTATGCACAAGAGCTACCGCACGGGGAAGCTCGTGACCCCGGTGCTCCACGGGGTCGACCTCGAGATCGAGGACGGCGAGATGGTCTCCATCGTGGGGCCCTCGGGCTCCGGCAAGAGCACCCTGCTGCACGCCATCGGTGGGCTCGACCGGGACTACGAGGGCACCATCGAGGTCGACGGCCGGGACCTCCACGCGATGAACGACGTGGAGCTGAGCGCCTACCGCAATCGCCACGTGGGCTTCGTGTTCCAGACCTTCAACCTGCTGCAGCACCAGACCTGCGCCGAGAACGTGGCCCTGCCCTCCCTGTTCGCGCGGGGCAAGCAGGTGATGAGCCACGGCCAGGCGCTCGAGCGAGCGCGGGAGGTGCTGGCCCGGGTCGACCTCTCGGACAAGGTCGATGCAGCCCCCACCACGCTCTCGGGCGGGCAGCGGCAGCGCGTGGCCATCGCCCGCGCCCTGTTCAACGAGCCCCAGCTGATGCTCTGCGACGAGCCCACCGGCAACCTCGACTCGGCGATGGGCGCGGCGATCATGGACCTGTTCTGCCGGCTCAACCGCGAGGACGGGATCACGGTGGTCATCGTCACTCACGATCCACGCATCGCCTCCGCCACGCACCGACGGGTGCGGGTGCAGGACGGCCGGGTGCTCGAGGACGAGGGCGACGACGACCTGGCCGCGACGCCGCGCGCGGAGGCGGCCGGGGAGGCGAAGGCCGAGGCGTCCGCCGACGGAGGCGACGAGAGGGCCGAGGGCACCGCGGAGGCGGACGACGAGGAGCGGAGGGCCGAGGGATGAGGAGCAACCGTCTGTTCATGATGGTGCTCGCCAACCTCCGGCGGAGCCGCAATCACTTCCTGCTCGCCTCGATCGGCATCGTGGTGGGCATCGCCACCTTCGCGTTCTTCTTGTCGCTGGGCCTGGGCGTGCGCCAGGTGGTGCTGGGCAAGATCTTCCCGCTCGACAAGCTCGAGGTGATCCCCAAGAGCCTCGAGGTCGACGTGGGACCCATTCGCATGGGCATGGGTCGCGACGTGCTCGACGACGAGATGGTGGCCAAGATCAAGGCCCTGCCCGGGGTCAAGGCCGTCTACCCCAAGATGAAGCTCACCGTGGGCTCCATCGCCTACGGCGGCGAGGCGCTGTTCGGCACCGACCTGCGCTCGGAGATCGTGGCCGACGGCATCGACCCCGATCTGATGACCGAGGAGATCGACCGCGACGGCTACGAGTTCGCCGACTTCGACGCCCCCGAGCGCCTGGCCGAGGAGCCCCTCGTGCCCTGCACCAAGGACGAGGAGTGCGGCAAGAAGATGTACTGCGGGCCGCCGGCGGGCTCGACGGTCGAGCGAGGGGGCACCAAGGCCAAGGCGAAGCCCAAGCCCCGGCCCAAGCCCAAGCCCCGGCCCAAGCCCAAGACGATCGACGCCAAGATTCCCACGCGGACCTTGGCCCCGCCCACCGCTCCACCGGGGACCCAGGCGACGCCACCCAAGCCCGCCACCAGCCCGAGCCCCGCGACGCCCAAGCCGGGCGCCAGCCCGCGCCCTGCGACGGCCAGCGCCCCGGCCATCCCGGGCGCCAGTGCCTCGGCGCAGCCCGGCTCGCCTTCCCCGACGACCCCGGGCACCGGCGCGGCCCCCCCGGGCACGCCGCGCACGGTCCCGCGTACGCCGACCCCCAAGGCGGCCGAGCCCGAGCCCGAGCCCGAGCCTGCGAAGGTCTGCCGGCACTTCGTGCCGGTGATCGTCTCCAACCACGTGGTGGAGCTGTACAACGGCACCCTTCGTCGAGCGCACAACTTCCCCCAGCTCAACCCCGATGCGGTGCGGGGCTTCACCTTCGATCTGATCGTGGGCGAGTCGATGGTGCTCGCCTCCAACAAGGATCGGGTGGTGCACGACCGCGGGATGTTCGTGGGCTTCTCCGACAAGGCGATCCCGCTGGGCATCACCCTGCCGCTGGGCTACGTACAGCGCTACAACGTCGAGTTCGGCAACGCGGAGGACGCCCAGCGCTACCACTCGGTGATCGTCGAGGTGCCGGTCAAGGACGATGTGGCGATGGTGGCCAAGGGCGTGGAGGACCTCGAGCTCCAGGTCAAGGACAGCGGCGCCGAGCAGGCCGCCCTGCTGATCGCCGTGTTCATGATGGTCTTCGGCCTCGTCAGCGCGGTGATCGTGGGCATCGCCGCCGTCAACATCATGCACGTGTTCTTCATGCTGGTGTACGAGCGCCAGCGGGAGATCGGCGTGATGCGAGCGGTGGGAGCCACCCGCGGCGACATCGGCCGCATCATCCTGGGCGAGGCCGCGTCGCTGGGCATGATGGCGGGCACCGCCGGCCTGCTGCTCGCGGTCACGGCCGCATCGATCTTCGACCAGGTGTCGGCTCGCTACGTGCCCGACTTCCCGTACAAGCCCACCACCTACTTCGACTTCCCGTGGTGGCTCATCGTGGCCTCGCTGGCGTTCTCGGTGAGCTTCTGCGTGCTCGGGGCGCTACTGCCAGCCCGCCGGGCCGCGCGGATGGAGCCCGCCCGGGTGCTCTCGGGCAACTAGGCCGCCGCACGCCACGGGGCCGGGTGCAATGCCGCTCGGGTGACCGCTCGACGCGAGCCGAGCCGAGCCGAGCCGAGAAGCATCGCGGCGAGTGGGCCAGCGATGCCGGCGCTCTTCGATGGCATCGTGGGATCGCGGAGGCGCGGTGGGTCACGCCGAAGTCGGGGCAATCGAGAACAAGGCCGCACAGTGTGCTGGGGTTGCTTGCCCCCGAGACCATCGAGGACGGTGGCTCACCATCACATCGAGTGGTGTAGTCGAATGTGGGTATCGAACGCCCCGCCGCGAGATCAGCACCTGGCTGGATCTTACGAATTCTGCGTCTAGATCCCCGTACGGGCTCGAATCAGAACATGACAGGTGGTTCACTTTTCAGTAGACAAGGGCCTGGGTGTAGGTCTATGTAAAGAACTGCGGGATGCGGACCATGCAACGTACCATCGAGTTCATGAGCGGGCTCACCATGCTCACGCTCGCGGCCGGGCTGGCCGCCTGCGTGGTCGAAGAAGGCGGGCGGGACGGTGAGAATCGCGGAATCTGGCAGTCGGGCGCCGAGACCGACGAGACCGCGAGCTGCGCGGAAGCCTGCGGCGATCAAGCGGCGGCGGGCTGCTGGTGCGACGACCAGTGCGCCGACTACGGCGACTGCTGCCCAGACAAGGCCGTGGTCTGCGACGGCGCAGGGGGTGGCGCGGCCCCGGCCAGCGGCGAGCCCGGAGCGGCCCTGGGCAGCTTCGAGCTCACCTACTACTGGATCACCGAGGAGTCGGCCTTCGGCGGCTCCGACAGCGTCTCGCTCTACGACGACTCCTGCCACGAGCTGAGCAAGGTGCCGCAGGGCTTCGCCGATGCGATCAAGCTCGAGGGCACGGGCCGGCTGACCGACGGCACGGTGCTCAACTACTCCGGCTCGTGCGGCTGCCCGACCTCGCCGTGCTACTTCGCGGTGGATGCCGAGCACCCGTGGGGCCAGGGAGTGCAGAGCCGGGCCCTGGTCCCCTTCCGGTCGGTGGCGGTGGACAAGAGCGTGGTCCCCTATGGATCGTCGCTGTACATCGAGCAGCTCGACGGGGTGCAGATGCCCGGCGAGGCGCCGTGGGGCGGCTTCGTGCACGACGGCTGCGTGAGCGCCGACGACACGGGCAGCGCCATCATCGGCAAGCACCTCGACTTCTTCTCGGCCCGCCGCGCCGACTACCTGTCGATCAACTCGCTGCTCGGCGTCTCGCACGTGACCGTGCGCGAGGGCGGCGACCGCTGCTCCGGCGGCGGTGGTGGTGGTGGAGGCGCAGGAGGGGGTGACGAGCCGCCCGCGCCCGGAGGCGGCGGAGCGGGAGGCGACCTGTGCTTCCCCGGGGCATCGGGCGACGGCACCGCCTGCGTGAGCCTGGTGCCCGCCTCGTCGGTGGGCTCGGGCTACGACTACCCCGCGCCGCTGTCGGGCAACGTCAACTACCGGGCGCCGATCAACTTCATCGATCTCGAGGCGGTGGGCGACCTGCAGATCGCCCCCAACTTCATGCTCAGCGAGATCGCCCAGTCGTACAAGGGCCGCTACGCGGTGGTGCAGCCCCACGCGATCGCTCGCCTGCAGACGCTGCGCAACGCCCTGGGCCCGATCAAGGTCAACTCCGGCTACCGCTCGCCCAGCTACAACGCCTCGATCGACGGAGCCACCAGCTCGCGCCACATGTACGGCGACGGCTTCGATCTCGATCCGGTCTCGGTGAGCCTGAGCACCCTCGAGTCGGCCTGCACCAACAACGGCGGCAAGCTGGTGGAGTACACCTCGCACGTGCACTGCGACTGGCGCTACGACGCGGTCGACCCGGTGCTGTTCGGGGCCCTGGCCCCGGGTGCAGCGCCCTCGCTCGACCTCTCGGCCTCGCCCTTCTCGGCGCGCCTCGAGCAGCGCGACGGGGCGTGGATCGCCCCCGCCGAGGGCTTCGACGAGGGCGAGCCCATGCGCCGCTGGACGGCCCTGGGCCCCGAGGGCGAGCTCCTCACCGAGGCCACCGGCGAGTCCTTCGTGCCGCCCTCGGGCACCGTCACCGTGGAGGTGCTGGTGGGCGCGCAGGTGGAGCTCACGACCGACCTCTGATCCGACGAGATCCCCGAATGCGGGCGCTCCTCGCCCCCCGAGGGACGCCCGCGACCCCGACCGCCCCGCCGCAGAGGCCCCGCCTTTGCGGCGGGGCACCCTTTTGGGACCGATGCTCCCGTGTAATGCGCAGCGCCAACGGTCGTTGGGCCCGCGGATGAGTGAGCTCGGTCGGCATCACGCCCCCACGAGATGGGCCCTGGCCGGCCTCTTGGCCGGTTCGGGCTGCCAGCCGCTCCCCGAGATCGAGCACGAGACCGAGCACCTGCGCCTGGGCACCGACTTCGACGCCCCGGTGTGCGCGGGCACCCTGGCCATGCTCGACCGTGCCGTCGGGCGCATCGCGGCGTCGCTCGACCCCGACGGGAGCGACGAGCCCTTCGTGGTGTACTGGCTGGAGGACGAGCTGCCCGACTACTGCGACGACGATGCGACCGGCTGCTTCTACCCCGGCACCCGCATCGCCTTCGCGCAGGGCGACAGCATCGCACACGAGCTGGTCCACGCCACCATCGACTCCCCCGGCCACGCCTACTTCGTGGAGGAGGGCATGGCCGAGCTCTACGGCGGCACGCCCGTGCGCCACGATCCCCGCGACCTGCGGGGCGAGCTGCTCACCCAGCTCGCCCTCAGCCGCAGGGACTACGACCACGGGCGCCTGAGCTACGACCAGGCCGCCCACTTCGCCCACTGGGTGCGCGAGACCGAGGGCGACGGGGCGATGCTCCGGCTCGCGGCCGCGCTCTCGGGCGAGGACGGCGAGACCGAGATCCTCGATCAGCTCGAGGGGATCTTCGACATGACCCCGTGGGGCATCGAGCAGACCTACGTCCGCGAGGCCCCCCGCCTGTTTCCCGGGCTGTACGACGCGCGGCTCCCCACCCAGCGGCTCGAGGAGGGCTCGCTGTGGCTGAGCGTCTCGCTCGACTGCAACGACGACGAGGTGCTGGGGCCCCTGCGTGGGGCCGAGGAGGGCATGGCCCGCCTGCTGCGGCTGGAGGTCCCCCGGCCACGGACGACCCGCCTGCTCATGGAGGGCGATCCGGGCACGTGGGTGGAGCTGGTCGCGCCCTATGCCCCGGGGCAGAGGCCCTACCCGCCGTGGTGGCCCGCGTTCGATCAAGAGGGACGCATGACCCGGCTGGAGCCCGGTCATCGGGTCTCGGTGATGCTCGAGGCGGGCACCTACCTGCTGGTGTTCGGCGCGAGCCGAGTGGGCGCCGCCGACATCGACCTGCAGGTCCTGCGCTAGCCGGTCCTGCGCCACGGCCGGGCGCGCGGGCGAGGCCCCGGCCCCGCTAGGGAGCCGAGGACTCGTTGGCGTCGTCGGGCTGGCTCGAGCCGCCCTCCCGGGCCTCCACGCAGGCGACACAGGAGTCCTCGGCCTCGTTGCACTCGAGCTCGGCCTTGCGGCACAGGCCCTGGTACTCGTCCTCGCCGGGGTGGCGATCGGCGATCTCGCACAGTTTTTCCTTCACGGTGCAGATCTTCGAGGCGAGCGAGCACAGGTCCTCGCACACGCCGAAGCTGCCGTCGGAGCTGCTGACCACCCGCGCCTGCTCTTGCTGCAGGCGATCGAGGCGTGCCTCGAGGTCGCCGATGTTGTCGCCCTCGTGGTTGCCCTCGGGGTCGGGCCCCTCGGACACCGCCCCGTTGCCGCCCGGGGTGGCCGTGCCGCCGCCGCGCGCCGTGGCCTGACAGGCCGACAGCACCAGGACGCCCAGGCCCACGCCGAGCCGAACCAGCCGGCGGGAGGACCCTCGTCGGAGGCTTCGTCGTCGCGTCACCCTCATGGTTCCAGCTCCTGGCGCAACAGGGTCATCATCTCGATCGACCGCGCATAGCTGCCCGCGGCCAGGGCATCGTCGCCGCTCCGCACCGCCGCGTCGCCGAGCACCACCAGCGCACGGGCGGTGGCGCGATCCAGCGGCAGCGAGCGCTCCACCCCGAGCATGGGGGCCAGCAGCTCGCGTGCCGCCTGGGCGCCGTGCGGGCCGCCGTTCATCAGCTCCTCGCCGAGCCGCGCCGCCACGTCGAGGCGGACGATCTCGGCCTCGTGCAATCCGGCGGGCACCGGCTGTGCCAGCGCTCGTCGCAGCACGCCGATGCGAGCCTCGCCCTCGCGCTCGTCGGCCTTCGCGTGCGCGTCGGCCATCGCTCGCAGGTAGGCGAGGCCCTCGGCCGTGGGCTCGCCGGGCTCGACCAGGTGCGTGCGCAGGGTGGCGTCGGGACCCCGACGCTCCTGCGGCGCGGTCTCGTCCGCGTCGGGATCACAGCCCGCGATCGGAGCCACGAGCAACAGCCCGAGCAACCCGATCCCCAGGCCGCGCCCACGCGAGGGAGGGCGAGTCATCCCGCGTCGCCTCCCCGAGCCGCCCGCAGGCGAGCCTCGTAGTCGTCCGCCAAGGAGCTGGCCCGAGCGCCGTCCTTGTCGCCGAACACCTCGATGCCCAGCCGCGCCGCCTCGCCCAGCTCCTGGGTGGCCGCGCGCTGCTCCTGCGACGCAGGCGCGGCCACGTCGAAGCGCGGCACCACGGCGAGCCCGGCCACCAGCGCGAGCCCGGCCACCACGCCGCGCCACCCGGCCCAGCCGTTGGCGGCGGTCTGCGAGGGATCGGCGACCGGAGCGGGCGCGTGCTCGGCCACCCGCCGCCACACGCGTTGGCGCTCGAGCGGCAGCAGCTCGCGAGCCGATGGCTCCCAGCGGCTCAGCGCCACCAGGGTGGCGACGGTGCGGACGTCCTCGTGGGAGAGACCGTCGGCGACCGTCGTGGCGAAGGCGAGCTCGTCGTCGTCCACCGGATCCTCGCCCAGCGCGGCCAGCTCGGCCGCGATGCGCTCGGCGTCCGCGAGCGAGGACGGGTCCTCGTGCGGCCCGGAGGCGGCGCTCGACGAGAGCGCGTGATCATCGTGTGTGTGCGTCATGGGTGCCCGAACTCGCGCTGTGGACCATCGCCGTAGCGCTGAACGTAGACCTTGCGGAATGCCTTGCAGGCGCGGAACAGGAGCACGTCGAGCGTGCCGATGGAGACCTCCATCGTCTCGGCCGCTCGATCACGGGCCAGGCCCTGCACGAGGCGAAGCTCGAGCACTCGACGATAGCGAGGGTTGATCTCCTCGAGGCACTCGTCGATGCGCTCGCGCAGCAACCCCGTGATCTCGAGGTGTGCCGCCAGCGTCTCGCCGTTCCACTCCCCGGGATCGGGGATGAGCTGCTCGTACTCGGTGGGCCAGCTGCCCACGCGCCCCGATCTCCGCAGGTGATCGAGGCAGAGGTTCTTCGCGATGCGGATGAGCCAGGGCAGCACGCCCTTGCCCTGCCAACGGAAGCGCCCGATGTTCTCCAGCGCCCGCACGAAGGTGTCCGCGAGCAGATCCTCGGCCAGCGTGCGATCGTGCACGAGCGGGAGGATCGCGTAGCGATGCACCGCCTGCGCGTAGCGCTGGTAGAGGGCGCGGAAGGCCGCCACCTCGCCAGCCTGCGCTCGCGCCACGAGGGCACGCTCTTCGTCAGGAGACAGGACATCGGTGTTGGATCCGTTCACGCGGGGTGGCTCGGCCTTGGCCCTGGGCATCGCGTCGCCCGCGCAGGCGGGCGCCACGAATGAGACCATCGGCGCCGGACACACAGGGAAACATCGCTCCTCGGAGCAGGCAACGGGTTGACGCGTGTCAGCTTACATCGGGATGGCGCCAACCCCTCGCTCCCCTGGGGTCCGAAACCGCATCCTCGTTGGCGAAACCGTGATTCGAGCCATGACGTCCAAAGGGGCACACGGGGCCGGCCCACGGTTCCCGGCTTGACCCCGGTGGAGCGTGGCGGTATCCGCGTGACGCCATCGGGAGCCATCTCGACCCGATCGCGGGGTCTGTTGTGCATCTGCTCACGAACATCGCCGCTCTGATCCTCGTCGCGCCGGCCCCCACCCAAGGAGATCCCCGCCCAGAGCCCACGCGCTCCGAAGGCTCGGAGCCTTCGCCCGAAGGCGAGGGAGAGGAGGAGCCGGAGGGTCCGGCCGCCCCGGGAGCATCGACGTCCACCGCCGCCACCGCGGCGGCCACCGATGCCATCGAGCCCGAGGTGGAGATGACCGGGCTGTCGGACGACTACGTGCCGCCCTTCGCCAGCGACGAGATGGAGCTGTCGCAGGTGCTGCAGCGATCGATCGAGACCAACCTCGATCTCGCCGCCAACGCGGTCGACATCCAGATCACCGAGGCCCAGGTGATGGCGGCGCTCGGAGCCTACGACGTGTTCATCACGGCCGGGGTCAACGGCAGCATCTCGCAGACCCCCCAGCGCGGCTCTCAGTTCACCTTCGCCCTGGGCACGCGCACCGTGGGCGCCAACTTCGGGGTGAGCCGCAAGCTCGAGACCGGCGGCAACGTGTCGGTCACCGTCCGAGCCACCCGCACCCTCACCGAGCAGCCGATCAACTTCTTCGACGCCAACGCGGGCTCGTATCAGCTGGCCAGCTACGCCATCGTGCCCACGCTGACCGTGTCGCACCCGCTGCTGCGCGGGGCGGGGCTCAAGGTCAACCGCGCCGACATCAACCGGGCCCGCATCGCGGTGAGCCAGGTGGAGGCCACCCGCCAGATCACCGCGCAGGACCTGGTGCGCGACATCATCAGCGCCTACTGGGATCTGCTCTTCGCCCACCGCGACCTCGAGAACAAGCGCCGCAGCGTGGAGCTGGCCCAGCGCCAGCTCGAGCGCACCCAGGCCCTGGTCGCCGCCGGCCGCCTGTCGCCGGTCGACGCCAAGGCGGTGGAGCAGGCCCTCGCCGCGCGCGAGAGCGACGTGATCAATGCCGAGAACGCCCTGCTGTCGGCCAGCCTCGACC
This sequence comes from Myxococcales bacterium, assembly GCA_020633315.1. Classification (GTDB taxonomy): domain Bacteria; phylum Myxococcota_A; class Polyangia; order Nannocystales; family Nannocystaceae; genus Paraliomyxa. Next base: position 304,400 of record JACKDV010000007.1, on the reverse strand, counting down.
TGCGCACGCTGATGGGCGAGTCGCTCGCCGAGCAGGACACCCTGGGCGTGCTGCCGATGACCGATCCCGTGGTCAAGCCGCGGCCGGTCGACGTGCAGGCCGAGCTCGAGGGCGCCCTGTCGAGCAACCCGCAGATCCGTCAGCTCCAGCTGGGGATCGAGAGCCGGCGCATCGACGAGATCGTCGCGGCCAACAACCGCCTGCCCCAGCTCGACGTGAGCGGCAGCTTCACGCCGCAGGGCCGCAGCGTCGACAGCGTGCCCGATGCCAGCACCGGAGATCCCGGCGCGCAGGGAAGCTGGCCCGAGGCCTTCCGCAACATCTTCAGCAGCGACGTCCGCAACGACGGCCTGCTCGCCGACTGGACCCTCAGCGGTCAGGTGAGCCTGACCTGGGACGTGCAGAACCGCGGGCCCAAGGGTCAGCACGAGGCCGCGGTGCTGCAGCTCGAGAAGGCCGAGGTGCAGCTCAGCCAGGCGCGGCAGCAGGTGGCCGGCGGGGTGATCCGGGCGGCCAACGGCCTGCGCACCGCGGCCAAGGTGATGGAGGTCGCCGACATCTCGCTCGAGCTGGCCAAGGAGAACCTCGAGGCCGAGCAGGCTCGCTTCGAGGTGGGTCGCTCGACCAACTACGATGTGCTCCAACGCCTCGACGAGGTCGACCGCGCCGCGGCATCAGCGCTCAACGCGCAGATCAACTACCTCAAGGCGCTCGTCCAGCTCCAGGCACTCAACGGCGAGATCCTTCCCGCCTACGGCATCGAGCTGCCCTGAGCCCGCCCGGCGGTCGAGCTCGCGAGGCTCGCCGGCACGGGCGAGAACCTCGCCGGGCCCAGCGGTGTCCAAGCCCGAAGACCGCCATCCCGGCCCCCTCGGCGGTGCTTGTCGCCGTCCGGGGCCGCGTGATAGCTTGAAAATCCCCGCGGGTGTGATTCGCGCTCACGTACCCAGTCCTGCGGACCAACGGAGTTTCACATGTCCTCAGCGGAGATCGCCGACAACAAGTGGGAGCTCAGCTCCACCAAGCCGCCGCTCAACACCGCGGGTGGCGTGATGCAGCTCCTGCTCATGGTGGGCTTCGTGAGCCTGTTCGGCTGGCTCATCGGTTCCTCGATCATCGGCATCGTCACCGAGAAGGAAGAGGACGGTGGCCTCGCCGGCCAGTACAAGAACATGGGCGTCGAGGGCACCGCCGAGAAGAAGGCCGAGGAGTAGCCCTCCTCCGTCGCGGCGCGTTCCTTCGTCGCGCGCCGCGGGGTACATACGAGGGCGATGTCGGGCTCTCGTATCGTTCACAGCGATGATCTGCCCTGGGAGACGGGCGGTCGAGGCGATCTGTTCGCGCATCGCCGTCGACGCCTGGGGCAGGCCGCGGGCGGCCACCAGCTCGGCTGCAGCATGATGGAGCTGGACCCGGGCAAGACCGCCTGGCCGTTCCACTACCACAGCGCCAACGAGGAGGCGCTGTTCGTGCTCACGGGCGAGGCGATGCTGCGGCTGGGTCGTCGGCAGCTCTCGGTGCGCGCGGGCGACTACGTGGCGCTGCCCGTGGGCCCCGACGACGCCCACCAGCTCACCAACACGGGGAGCGAGGTGGTGCGCTACCTGGTGATCTCCACCATGACCGTCCCCGACGTGTGCGTGTACCCGGACGCCGGCAAGGTGGGCGTGGTGGGAGCGCTGCGCGACGACGACGGCCAGGCGCGGCGGGTGGTCACCTTCCCGCTGGGCGCCGAGGTGGGCTATTGGGAGGGCGAGACCACCGAGCTGCACCGCGAGGCGCCGCCGAGCCCCGAGGCCCGCGCCGACGAGCCGGGGCGCGACACGGCGCGGAGAGCCGCCCGGGAGGCAGCCATCGACGAGCAGGTGGAGGCCGAGCTCGAGGCCCTGCGCCGCAAGGTGGCCCAGCCGGGCGCCGCGAGGCCCCAGGCTCGCACCGAGGCCGCGCCCCAGCCCGGGGTCGACGACGATCCCAGCCTCACCGATCTCGACGCCCTCAAGCGCACGCTCGACGGCGACGGCTGATCGCCGCGCCCGTCAGCCCTGCGGCAGCCGGACCGGCACCATCGTGGTGCCCGGCTCGCCCAGGGGCAGGCCGCGGATCTCGAGCTCGCGCTCCCGCTTGAACACCCGCAGCCGATAGCGACCGGCCGGCGGCTCCTCCACCGCGAACACGCCCTGGTCGTCGGTGAGGGTGGTGATGGTCACGGGGCCGCCCCCCTCGGCTTCCTCGTCGGCGCCGGTCTCGAGGGTGTCCTCGCGCTCGAGGAACACGGTCGCTCGCGCCAGCGGGGTGGCCGACTCGGCCGACACCACCTGGCCTAGCAGGCACGACTGCGTGCTGACGCAGCGGGCCGGGACGATCGTCGCCCCGCCGCGCAGGGCGCCGCTGACCGGCGGGTTGGTCGGAGCGGGCGCCCGGCAGCCGGGTCCGAGCAGCAGCGCGGCGGTGAGCAGAGCGCAGGAGACGATACGCATGGCCAGTCGTCCTCGGGTGCGTCCCCGGCGAGTCGAGCGCCCCATCGACCACGCTACCGGCGGTCGTGGGCCTCGTCCAGCGTCGAGGCTAGCGTGCCTATCGCATCGGTCAACGACGACTCCGGGATGGCCTTTCACCGCCGTCCGGGCCGCCCCGGCCCCCAGGGACCATCGCGCACGCCCACGGGCCCCTTTGCACGACCAGGACCACCATCGTAGGCTGGGTCACGGACGAGAGGACGCCCCATGGTTGGAATTCGCCGCGCAATCGCGCTGTTGCTCCTCGGCTTCTACGTCACCCAGTTCGCCATGACGGCGGGCCTGGGGCCCGATGAGCTGTTCGCCTGCTACCTGGGCCTGGCCCTCGTCTACGGCACCGCGTTCGTGGGGCTGGCCGCCGAGTGGTTCTGGGCCCGCTGGTTTGCGATCGGCGTGGCCAACTTCGGCTCGCTGATCCTGCTGGTGCTGCTCAAGGTGGGCATGGAGCCGATCATCGCCTTCGTGGGCTTCACCCACCTGGCGATCTGGCTGCTGCTGCTCGGCGAGGGCATGGCCTCGCGCTACGAGTACTCCGAGGCCACGGCCGAGCGCTGGAACCTGCAGGAGGAGTCGCTCATCCTCATGCGCCGCTCGGTGAAGTCGGCCGGCACCTTCCTGCCCTTCCTGGTGCTGTGGGCGCTGGGTCCCGAGCCCGAGGGCATGCAGCTCGCGGCGCTCGGCCTGGGCGTGGGTGGCCTCGTCGCCATGCTCCGTGGCCGCACCTGGGGCGTGCTCGCCCTGGGCGGCGCCGGCGTGCTCGCCCTCGCCGATGGCCTGGGCGTGTTCGGGGCCCCCGCCATGAGCTACCTGATGCTCACGCCGCGCGGCTCCCTGATGCTCTACGGACCGGTGGCGGGGCTGCTCGCCGGCGGGCTGATGCTGGCGCCGATGTTCTTCGCGGGCCCCATCGCTCGCTTCCTCCGCGCCCGCTGAGCCGAGCCTCGGCTCCACCGAACCCGAAGGCCGAGCCCCTGGGCTCGGCCTTCGTCGCATGGGGCCGGGCCCACGTATGCTCACCGCGATGCTCGTGGATCGAGGTCGCCTCCACCTGGCCCTGCTCTTGCTCGTCGGGGTGCTCGCAGCGTGTGCCCTGCCTCGCCGCGCCCACGCCCGTGCGCCCGCGCCCGTGCGCTACCAGGTGGATCTCCCCGCCCCCCACCGGCAGTACCTGCACGTCACGATGGAGGTCGACGATCCCGGCCGCGAGGCGAGCCAGGTGGCCCTGCCCGCCTGGACCCCGGGCTCGTACAAGATCCGCGACCACGCCCGGCACCTCTACGATCTGCGCGCCGAGGATCGCCGCGGCCGCCCGCTCGAGCTCACCCGGCTCGACAAGCAGAGCTGGCTGGTGGAGCACGACGGCCAGCCCTTCACCCTGCGCTACCGGATCTTCGCCGACGGCGACGGTGTGCGGGAGAGCCACGTCGACGATCGCCACGCGAGCCTGGTGAGCGCCAGCGCGTTCCTCTACCTGATGGGCGAGCTCCACCGCCCGGCGCGGGTGGAGGTGGTGCTGCCGGAGGGTTGGTCGGCCCACGCGGCCCTGCCCGAGGAGCCGGGAGCCCCCGCCGGCCAGGCGTGGCTACGGGCCTCCGACTACGACGCGCTGGTCGACGCGCCCATCGAGCTGGGCACGCCCCAGGTGCGTGCCTTCACCGTGGGCACCACCCGCTTCGAGTACGTGCTCACCGGGGCCGAGGGCACCGCCGTGGACGTGGATCGCCTGGCCGCCGACGCCGAGCGCGTGGCCCGGGCCCAGGCCGGGCTGATGGAGGGGCTGCCGATGGAGCGCTACCTGTTCCTCGCGCGGCTGTCCGCGGCGGGCGGCGGCGGGCTCGAGCACGCGAGCTGCACCTCGATGGCGATGGACCCCGCGAGCTTCGACACCGACGGCGGCTACCCCCGGGCGGCGCGGCTGGTTGCCCACGAGATGTTCCACCTGTGGAACGTCAAGCGGATCCACGACCGGGTGCTGGGCCCCCTTCAGTACGCCAAGGAGAGCTACACCCGCCTGCTGTGGTTCCACGAGGGCTTCACCGAGACGATGGAGGCGCTGAGCCTGGTGCGGGCCGGCTTGGTGGCCCCACGCGAGCACGTGAGCGGCCTGGGCCAACGCTGGAGCCGCTACCTCGAGCACCCCGGTCGCAACCATGCGCCGCTGACCGAGCTGAGCTTCGAGGCATGGACCAAGGCCTACCAGCCCGCGCCCAACCACCCCAACGTGGCGGTGAGCTACTACGACAAGGGCGATCTGGTGGGCGTGGTGCTGGACCTCGAGCTGCGCCTGCGCTCGAGCGCCCACGGGCGCGAGGGCTCGCTGCCGGGGCTGTTCCGCCGGCTGATGGCCAGCCACGGAGCGCGGGGCAAGGGCATCGGGCTCGCCGACATCGTGGAGGCGGCCACGGCCGAGGCGGGCGAGGACATGGCGTGGTTCTTCGAGCGCTACGTGGAGGGCACCGAGGAGCTGCCCCTGCCCGAGCGGCTGGCCCAGGTGGGCGTGCGCGTGGAGACCAGCGCCCCCTGGCTCGACGACGACGGGCGGCCCCGGGCCCAGCTCACCCGGGCCCAGCGGCTGCAGCGGCTGGAGACGGGGCTCGAGCTGCGCCCCGAGGGCAGCGTCCGCAACGTGGTGCCGGGCTCGCCCGCCGACCGGGCCGAGCTGATGCGCGAGGACGAGATCGTGGCGGTGGACGGGCGGCGGGCCCAGGACCGCGGCACCGTGCTGGCCCGCCTCGCCGATCACGAGCCCGGCGAGACGGCCACGCTCTCGCTGTTCCGTGCCGGTCGGCTGATCGAGCGGGAGCTCCCGCTGGTCGAGAGCTCCCGCCGCACCGTGCGGACCTCGTTGATCCCGGAGGCCGAGCTGTCGGCCGAGCTCCGAGCCCTCCGCGACGCCTGGCTCGCCGTCGACGACGCGGCCACGCGCTGACGCCCACGCGCCCGACGACGCAAGCGCGAGCCTACGACGCGACGCGACGCGAGCCCGTACGCCGGGCCGAGCCCGTCTGCCCCTCCACCGCGGAGCCCCGTGCTCAGGCCGAGCTGGTCTGGTCCTCGCCGGCCGGCTCGACCGGCTCGGGCTCCTCGGCGGGCAGGAAGCTGGGCGGCTGCAGCGTGCGGGCCTGCGACGACACCTGCCCCCACACCAGCGACACCAGCAGCCAGGTGCTGGGCATGAGCGCCATGTACTCGGGCAGCACGCGGGCGAAGCCGCAGACGAAGCCGGCCGCCGCGTTGGCGAGCACGAAGACGGTGAGCGCCTTGCTGCCCAAGCGCCCGAGCTTGGGCGTGGGCAGGTTGGACGCCATCAAGAACGCCCCCACCAGCATCGCCGCCGGCAGGTAGCCCCACACCGACATCGGCAGCATCGCGTCGCCCAGCAGCCGCGGCCCTCGCATCAGCTCGGCCTGCCCGGTGGACACCCCCAGCGGGGTGTACTGCAGGAACACCAGGTACCAGATCACCAGGGTGCCCGCGGCCAGGGTGGTGGGCACGCCGAAGAACATCTTGGGGCCGCCGCCCGGGTCCTCGCTGATCACGTTGAACTTGGCCAGGCGGAACACGTTGGCGAGCATCCACACCGCGCACGAGCCCAGCAGCAGCCACCGACCGGCGCCGGTGTGCAGGCCCAGCTCGGGGATCGAGCCCAGGGTGGCGTAGACCAGCACCGCCGGGGCCACGCCGAAGTTGATCGCGTCGGCGAAGGAGTCCATCTGCACGCCGAACGAGCTGGTGGCGCGCAGCAGGCGGGCGACCAGGCCGTCCACGCGATCGAGCAGCACCGCCCACACGATGAGCCAGCCCGCGTCGGCGAAGCGCTGCTCGAGGGCGGCCACGATCGACAGCAGCCCGAACACCATGCCCAGGGAGGTGACGAGGTTGGGCGCCAGGTAGCGGAGCATGCGGTTGAGCGACATGGGCGCGGCCAGTAGACCAGCAACCGCCGTTGACGAGCAACCGCGGGGGGCGACCAGCGGTGAGGGGCTCGCACGCAAGATCCGCGGCGTCGACCCGGTTGAGGGGCCCCGGGGCGCGTGCTAACGAAGGATCGAGGTCACGAGCACGGGATGGACGGCGATGGGAACGACCGAGATGGTGCGTGAGCCAGCGGTGGCCGGCCGCTTCTACCCGGGGGATCCCCGCCGGCTGCGGGCCGAGGTGGCCGAGCTGATGGGCCCGGCGGTGGAGCCCCGGCCCGCCCTCGCCCTGGTGGGGCCCCATGCCGGCTACGTGTACAGCGGGGCGATCCTGGGCGAGACCTACGCCCGCACCGTGGTGCCGCCGCGGGTGGTGCTGATGTGCCCCAACCACACCGGGCTGGGGGTGCCGCGCTCGCTGTGGCCCGACGGCGGCTGGCGGCTGCCCACCGGCGTGGTGCCGGTGGACGAGGATCTCGTGGCCGGGCTGCGCGAGCACTGCGGGGCCCAGCTCGATCGCGCCGCCCACCGCCGCGAGCACGCCATCGAGGTGCACCTGCCCTTCGCCCTCGCCCGCCAGCCGCGGCTGCGGATCGCAGCGCTGTGCCTGGCCGGGCTCGACGTGGAGACCTGCCGGGCCATGGGCGAGGGGCTGGCGCGGGTGGTCCGGGACAGCGACGAGCCCGTGCTGCTGGTGGCGAGCACGGACATGTCGCACTACATCTCGGCCGAGGACGCGGCGGTGCTCGACCGCCTGGCCCTCGAGCGCGTGCAGGCGCTCGACCCCGAGGGCCTGCTGCGAACGGTGCGTGGCCATGGCATCAGCATGTGCGGGGTGGTCCCCACCACCGTCGCCCTGTTCGCCGCACGGGCCCTGGGGGCGAGCGAGGCCGAGCTGGTGCGCTACGGCAACTCGGGCGAGCGCAGCGGCGACTACGATCGCGTGGTGGGCTACGCCGGCGTGCTGGTGCGGTAGCCGGCGCCGCCCCATGCCCGCCCCTCACATCCGCCGGGCGTTGCCCTGGGCGTCGTGGATCCACATCTCGATCACGCGATCGTCCTCCCAGCGCTTGGCCGCCAGGATCACCCCGTCGCTGTCCCAGGCCTTGGAGATCCCGTGGTGCTTGCCCGCGCGCCACTCGATCTCCGACTGGGGCGTGCCGTCCTCGTACCCGGTGAAGTAGCCGCCGTCGTGCTCGCCGTCGGCGTAGCGCACCAGGACCTCGAGCTCGCCGTTGGGGCTTCGACGACGCTCAGCCGTCCTCGAGCAGCGTCCGCAGCAGCGCCCGGCAGCCGGCCTCGATGATCTGGTAGGTCGCCTCGAATTGCTCGGGACCGCCCCGCACCGGATCGGGCACGTCGGCGTCGCGCCCCTTGGCCCGCGGATCGTGGTAGCGCCGCAGCAGCGAGATCCGGGCCGAGCCCCCCACCACCGGGCCGAACGCGGAGATCCGCCGCAGCCGCTCCACGTCGGCGAGGTTGCGGCGATCCATCACCACGATGTCGAGGAAGCGATCGAGATCGTCGGGCACCAGCGAGCGCGAGCCCTCGCCCAGCAGCTCCACGTCGATGCCGTGACGACGCGCCGCGTCCACGCTCAGCGGATGCGGAGCCATGCCCTCGGCCGCCCAGGCGCCCGCGCTGTCCACGTCGAAGCGCGCGTCCACGCCCTGCTCGCGGGCCAGGTGCAGGAACACCCCGGCCGCCAGCGGCGAGCGACAGATGTTGGCGTGGCACACGAACAGCACGCCTCGACGCCCGTCGGCGCGGCTGGTCTCGCTCATTTGAGCAGGGCCCGCACGTCGGGATCGTCCTTGAGGATCTCCCACATGGGGTCGAAGTCGATCTGCTTGAGGAGCTTGTTGCCCTTGCGCTCGTGGACGACCGTGAGCCAGGTCTTGGCCTCCTCGAGCTCGCCGAGCACCGCCGCCTGCTTGGCCAGGTTGAAGGCGGCGTTGGGGTACTTCTCGTCCTTGTCGTTGGCCCACTGGAAGAAGGCCTTGGCGCGATCGGGGGTGGCGTACAGACGCTCGCCCCGGGTGTTGGCGGCCTTGGCCAGCTCGCTCACCTCCACGCCCGCGGCCTCGGCCTCGGCCAGGGCCTCGAGCGCGCGCGCATCCTTGGTGCGGGTCTTGGTGACCTCCTTGAGCAGCGCCGCCGTGTCGGTGCCGCCCCCGGTGGTCCCGCCCTCGTCGCCGCCTTCCTCCCCGCCGCTGTCGCCCGCCGCGGGCCCGCCGGATCCCGCCGGATCGCCGCCCTCGGCGGAGGCCGCACCGCCTTCGGAGCCTCCGGCCCCGCCCGTGCCCGCCGCTCCGCCCGAGCCCGCCGCTCCGTCGCCTTCCTCGGCGCCCGCCCCGGATCCGCTGCCCTCCGCCGGCGCGGCGTCGTCGGCCTTGGCCTCGCCGCCCTCCGCCTTGGCCTCGCCGCCTCCGGCCTTGGCCTCGCCGCCTTCGGCCTTGGCCTCGCCCTCCGCGGGCTTGCCCTTGTCACAAGCGATGGGGACCCAGAGCAACGACAGGGCAACGAGCACCCCGATGGGGGCAGTTGGACGCGACGATCGCATGGGCTCGGATGCTACCCCAAAGCCCGTGGCCGCTCATCCTCCGTGATGCGCGACGGCGCGCCGGCGCCGAGCGCCGCCTCCGACCGGCTCTGCGGCTGTCTCGGAGTGGCGGATTGACGTATCCTGGGCGCGAGCATGGCCGTGCCCTCTACTGTAGCCATCGCCCTCACGACCCTGCTGTACAGCGCTCCCGAGGCACCTCCCGAGGAGGCCAAGGTCAAGGAGATCTTCGACGAGTGGTGCACCTCGTGCCACTCGGGCGGAGGCAACCCGGCCTCGGACCCCTCCGAGGTCGACCTCGACGTCCCGCTGTCCAGCCTCGTGGGGATCCCTTCGGCCGCCAACGGCAAGCCCCTGGTCGTCCCCGGCGACCCCGATGCCTCCTACCTGCTGCTCAAGATGAAGGGCGGCGACGGGATGGAGGGGGAGATCATGCCGATGGGCGACGACCCGCTGCCGGCCGAGCAGCTCCAGGTGATCGCGGACTGGATCTCGGCCCTGCCCGCCGACGCCGGGGGCGGAGGCGGGACCAGCACGCCGACCGACGGCGGCGGCACGGGACCGAGCAGCGGCGGGGTCGACGACGGAGGCGGAGCCACGCCCAAGGGGCGCAAGCCCTTCCACGGCACCACGCAGGTCACCCTGCCCACCACCACCACCCTGGGCAAGCGCACCCTGCAGTACCGCATCGATCACCGCTTCGGCCGCATCGGCACCGAGCGCGGCGCCTTCGGCCTCGACGGCGGCGCCTCGATGGCCATGGGCCTGAGCTACGGCATCATCGACGGCCTCGACGTGCAGCTGCGCCGCGCCGGCTCGCGCAAGACCTACGAGCTGGGCCTCAAGTACGTGCCGCTGCGCCAGGAGGACGGCCAGGCCCTGAGCTTCGGCGGCTACGCGGCCCTGTCCTACCTGCGGGACTTCGACGTGGCCAACCCCTGGGTGGGCGACTTCCAGCTCATGGTGAGCCGGCTGTGGTTCGACCGCTGGAGCACCATGCTGGTGGTGGGCTACCACCTCAACACCAACCACGACGCGCGGGTGCTGGTCGACTTCGGCGACGGCAACCCGGTGCCGGCCGAGGACCGTCGCGACACGATGACGATGGGCCTGGCCTCCACCGTGTGGGTGGACAAGAAGAAGCGCTGGGGCATCGACATGCAGTACGTGCTGCCGATCCCCGACGGCTCCACCCCCAACGTGTTCCACTACAACGGCGGCGACTCCGACCCCGAGGGCTCCAAGGCCGGCTCGTGGGCGCTGGGCGGCTCGCTCAAGACCGCCAAGCACGTGTTCCAGGTGTTCTTCACCAACAACCGCGAGATCGCCACCAATCTCTATGCACCCGGTGGCGCCAGCGGCAACCCCTTCAACACTCCCGGCGTGGACAGCCGCAACCCCTTCCACAAGTTCAACTTCTTCCTCGGCTTCAACCTCGGGCGCCAGTTCACCATCAAGGCCCCCAAGGGTCGGGCCAAGGCGAGCGCGAGCGCCGGTGGGCAGTAGGGAGAGGAGGCGACCATGACCATGTTCCAAGCTCCACGTCACGGCCAGGGCCCTGCCCTCCTCGCCTCGCTGGGCCTCGCGCTCGGCCTGGGCGGCTGCAACGAGCTGCAGAAGATCGACGACGGCGGCTCCTCGGGGGCCGGCATCCCCGACGAGGTGCAGCGGGTATTCGACGAGCGCTGCAACACCTCGGGCTGCCACGACTCCGCCCAGGCGGGCGGGCTCGAGCTCAGCGCCGCGGTGTCGGCCCAGATCATCGACGGGCCGTCGGAGGTCTCCGCCCTGCCCCTGGTCGAGCTCGGCAACGTGCCGGGCAGCTACCTGGCGGTCAAGCTCTTGTCCGACACCTCGCGGTACGAAGGAGGCGTGCGCATGCCCTTCGGCGCCGACTTCGAGGATCCCGCGGTGCTGCTCGACAACGCGATCGTCATCGGCTGGATCGCGGGCGCCGAGCTGCCCGGGGGCGGCGGCGGTGGCGGGATGGACACCGAGGGCAGCGACTCCAGCGGTGACGGCAGCGGCAGCACGGCCGCCGAGATCGTGCTCTGCGGCCTCGACGACGTGGCACCCGGTGAGCCCAACGCCTTCGACATCGGCATGGACGCGGGCCAGATCCCGCCCGACGTGGGCGCGGCGCTCACCGCCAACTGCGGCTGCCACGAGCTGGGCGACTCGGCCATGGTGGTCGCGGGCGCGATCAAGTACGCGGGCCAGGTGCACTTCTCCACCATCGCCGAGCTGCAGGCCGACTACATGGGCCGGCCCGTCTACGAGGTGATGCAGGACCGGCTGGAGGCGACCGACTTCAGCCAGATGCCGCCCAACTACTTCTGCTCGGTGGAGGGGGGCGAGCCCATCACGGCGGAGGATCAGCAGCTCCTCATCGACTGGCTGATGGCCGGGGCCCCCGACGCGCCGAGCTGGAACCCGGCCTGAGCCCCTCCTCGCGGGACCGCGGCTCGGGTATGCTCCCGGGCTCGGTCCCGCCATGGACGACGACACTCCCTACCGGCTGAGCCTCCGCGTGCGTGGGCGCGTGCAGGGAGTGGGATACCGGGCCTTCGTGCGCAAGCAGGCCCGGGCGCTCGGGCTGCGCGGCTGGGTGCGCAACGAGCAGGACGGCTCGGTGTCGGTGGTGGTCGAGGGAGCGCGGAGCGAGCTGGTGGCGCTGCGGAAGCTGTGCGACGAGGGGCCGCCCTTCGCTCGGGTCGATCAGGTAGAGGCGATCTGGGACGACCCCACGGGGGAGTTCCCGGGCTTCGACATTCGCCTCGACGGGCGGTAGCCGAGGCCGGCGGGGACCCGGGCTCCCTGGTGGAGCGAGTCCCGGGGGGCCTTCGCCGTCGTCCCGACCACGGTGCGGGTGGAGGTCGGGGCGAGCACGGGCGCCACCTACACCGTGTGCCGACCGGGCGCTTCTTAAGCCGCGATTAAGTCGAGCGGGTGCCGTCCCGCAGCCATGCTGAGCCCCATGGACATCGATGGCTTCTTCTTGACCTCCATCCTCCTGGTCGCCGCGTGTGGGGACGACACCGTGGGGCTCGACGACACGGGCGGGAGCACGAGCTCCACGGCCGCGTCGACGAGCGACGCCTCCGACGACGGCACCGGGAGCCCCGATCCCCCACCCGACGCCTGCGAGCCGACCGCCGCCGAGGGGAGCGGCATCGCCTACCTCGGGGGGGCCGAGCTCGGCGTGCGCTGCAACGACGAGGCCTGCGCGGGCTCGTGCTGCTCCAACTTCTCCGTGTACTGCGCCGACGACGAGCTCGCCTGCGGCGGGGCCGAGGTGGCGTGCGACGGCGCGGAGGACTGCGGAGCGGGCACCGTGTGCTGCTGGCACGAGGCGCTGGGCCCGGGCTCGGCCTGCATGGACGCGACGCAGTGCGACACCGAGGGCGGCGCGGAGGTATGCCGCGACGACTCGGATTGCGGCGGGGGGCACTGCGTCCGCGGCCCCTCCTGGGCGGGCTCCCTCGACCTGGGTCTGTGCCAGGACGAGCTCGCCAGCGCCTGCACGCCTGCGTCCGGGGCCGAGTGCGGGGGCGCCGAGCTGGCGGGCGTGGAGCTCATCGATGCCGATCTCCGGGGCGTCGTCCTGTGCGGAGCCGACCTCCGCGGGGCCGACCTACGGGGCGCCGACCTGCGCGACGCCAACCTCGCGGCGGCCACCCTCGGCGGCGCCCGGCTCGACGAGGTGAGGCTGCACCGAGCCGATCTCCGCGACGCGGACCTGCGGGAGGCATCGATGGCCTACGCGGAGCTCGACGATGCCGTCCTCACCGGGGCCGACCTCCACGGGATCTCCATCGCCGAGCTGAGCCTCGATGGCTTCGACCTGCACGAGCTCGATCTGGGTGAGTCCGCGCTCCGCAAGGTCTCGCTCGTGGGCGCCGATCTGCGCGACGCCGACCTTCGGGGAGCCTTGCTCATCGACGTGGACCTCCGTGACGCCCGGCTCGAGGGCGCCCGGCTCGAGGGCACCGCCTTCTCCCACGTGACCTGTCCCGACGGCAGCGTGGCCGTCGACATGCCCTGCGAGGGTCTCTAGACCCGCGCGGCGCCGTTGCCCTGGGCCCAGGGCGGCACGCCGTTGCCCTCGGTGCCCGCGAGCTCGGCCACCGCTTCCTCGTGGAGCTCGAGCTCGGCCACCCCGCCGGGGATGACCAGCGAGGCCACGGGCGTGCCCTCGGGGATCACCGTGCCGTCGAGGTGGGTGATGATGGGGACCGGGTTGGCGCGCTCGTGGGCCACGAGCTCGGCCTCGAGGACCGTGCGCTGATCCTCGTCGAGCGAGCTCCAGGCCATGCGACCGCGACACTTGGGGAAGCGGGAGCAGCCCAGCCAGGGACCGCGCTTGCCTCGACGCAGGTTGAGCGGCCCCTGGTTGCACTTGGGGCACTCGATGTCGGTGAGCAGCGGCGGGGGCACCGGGTACTTGATGCCCATCTTCTTGTCGAGGTTGATGACGTAGGTGGTCTTCGGGTAGTCGACCGAGGCGAGGAAGGGGCCGAAGCGACCGTTGCGGAGCTCCATCTTGGAGCCGTCCTCGGGGCAGGTCACGTCGACCAGCTCGGGCAACAGCGGCCGCCCCTTGCGATCGATGGGCGCCGAGTAGTCGCACTCGGGGTAGGCCGAGCACGACAGGAAGCGACCGTTGCGACCAAAGCGGTACTCGGTCCGCGAGCCGCACTTGGGGCACTTGTAGATCGCCGGCTGGGTCTCCGCCTTGGCGTGGGTGAGCATGTCGTGGGCGCTCTCGAGCGCCTCGGCGAACGGCCCGTAGAACTCGTGGAGCATGGCGATCCAGTCGGCGCTCTGCTCCTCGATCTTGTCGAGCTGGGCCTCCATCGCCCGCGTGTAGCCCACGTCCATCAGCTCGGGGAACGCCTCCTGCAGCTTGTCGGTGACCACCTCGCCCAGATCGGTGGCGTAGAAGCGGCGGTCGAGCTGCTCGACGTACTTGCGATCCTGGATCACCCCGATGATCGAGGCGTAGGTGGACGGCCGGCCGATGCCCTCGGACTCGAGGGTCTTGACCAGCGAGGCCTCGGTGTAGCGCGGCGGCGGGCTGGAGAAGCGCTGCTCGGCGTCGATGCCGAAGGGCGCGGCGGGCTGGCCCTCGCGCAGCGAGGGCAGGGTCTGCTCGTCGGAGGCGGTGGGCACCCCGGCCACGCGGTAGAAGCCGTCGAAGGCGAGCACGCGACCGGTGGCCTTGAGCACGGCACCGGTGGGTCGATCGCGGCGCTCGAACAGCACCGAGGTCGCGTCCCACTGCGCGGGGACCATCTGGCTGGCCACGAAGCGCCGCCAGATGAGATCGTAGAGCTTGTACTGATCGGGGGTGAGGGCCGCGGCCAGCGAGGCCGGGTCGCGCTCGACCGCGGTCGGCCGGATCGCCTCGTGGGCCTCCTGGGCGTCCTTGTTGGTCGAGGAGTACACGTTGGGCTTGGCCGGCAGGTACTGGGACCCCAGCGCGGCGATGTGCTGCCGCGCCTGGTCGATCGCCTCGGGCGCGATGTTGGTGGAGTCCGTACGCATGTAGGTGATGAGACCCACCTGGCCCTCGCCGGGCACGTTGACGCCTTCGTACAGCGCCTGGGCCGTCCGCATGGTTCGCTGGGCCGAGAAGCCCAGGCGGTTGGCGGCCGCGATCTGCAGCGACGAGGTGATGAACGGCGCCGAGGGACGCGAGGTGGTGCGCCGGGTCTCGATGCTCTTGACCGCGTAGCGAGCCGCGGTGTCGACCACCCCGGTGAGCGTCCGGCGGAAGCGGGCCGGGCCGCGCCCCTCGGGATCCTCCACGCTGGTGACCTGCACCTTGCTCAGGCCCACCGCCTCGGCCACCTTGGTGATCTCCTTGCTGAGATCACGCGGCGCGTCGGCCTTGCAGCCGAGGTTGAAGCGCTCGCCCCCCACCTCGACCAGCTCGGCCATCAGCGAGCCGTTGTCGGCCAGCCACGCGTTGCGGCGCTTGAGCGTGGGGCCCTTGCCCTTGTCGTCGAGCTCGCCCAGCAGCGCGCGCCAGGCCTTGGTCAGCGCGGGTGCCTTCTTCACGTCGAGGGCGAGCTGGGCGCTCACCTTCCAGGTCTCGTCGGGCACGAAGGCCCGGATCTCCCGCTCGCGCTCGACCACCAGGCGCACCGCCACCGACTGCACGCGCCCGGCCGAGAGCCCGCGCGCCACCTTCTTCCACAGCAGCGGCGAGGCCTGGTAGCCCACGATCCGATCGAGGATGCGTCGCGCCTGCTGCGCGTTGACCTTGGCCGTGTCGATCGGGTGCGGGTTGGAGAACGCTCGCTGCACCTCGGTCTTGGTGATCGCGTTGAAGACCACTCGCTTGGCGCTCGTGGGATCGATGCCCAGCTCCTGCGCGAGGTGCCAGGCGATGGCCTCTCCCTCGCGATCGAGGTCGGTCGCGAACCAGACGTCGGAGGCCTGCTTGGCCAGGCGCTTGAGCTCGGCGACGTTCTTGGCCTTGCCGCTGAGCACCGCGTAGGTGGGCTTGAAGTCGTTGTCGAGGTCGACCCCGGGGACGGGCTGCTTGACCCCCTTGGGCGCCTTCTTGGGCAGGTCCCGAATGTGGCCCACCGAGGCATGTACGATGAAGTCCGACCCCAAGTACTTGTTGATCGTCTTGGCCTTGGCCGGGCTCTCGACGATGACGAGCTGACGACCGCTGCCCGACGGAGCCGAGGCCGACTTGCCCACGACCTTGGTGCTCGTCGTCGTCTTCTTGGCGGCGGTCTTCTTGGCGGCCGTCTTCTTGGCGGCCGTCTTCTTGGCGGCCGTCTTCTTGCTGGCGGCCTTCTTGCTCGACGCGCTCGAGGTGGCCTTCTTGGCAGCCGCCTTCTTGCTCGACGTGGCCTTCTTGGCCGTGGCCTTCTTGGTCGACGTGGCCTTCTCGGTGCCCACCGTCTTGGACGCGGCCTTCTTCTTGCTCGCCCCGACCTTGGTGGCCGTCGTCTTCTTCGCCGCCGTCTTGGCGGACTTCTTGGTGGTGGTCTTTGCCATGGGCCGAAATCCCAGGCGTGCGACTTGCGCAGGCCTGCCGACAGGGGCGCCCGAATGTAATGGAACCGGGTTGGCCCGGCTACCCGAGAAACTCGGCCCCGCGGACCGCGCCCCTCCCGGACGAGCGGCACAGCATGCATCGACTCGCCGGCGGCGCAACCCGACATGGCACCCGCGGTGACGGGCGGGGGAGACACCGCGATCGACGCAAGGAGCGAGAGGGGCTCGCCACCGGCCGATCCGCTCCCCTTCGCACGACCTTCGGGCGCGTCCCATCACCACCTCCGGGTGGGGCATGACCTTCGCGCCCATCGCCGACGACCTGTCGCGAGGGTCCACGACCCACGGGCGCGAAGGGGTGCGTCGAGAGCGACCAGCGGCCGATCTCACGCCCCCGCCAAATTGCGGGAACGCCGCGATGGCTCGCAGCGTTCCAGGGATCCTCGTCGTCGTGGCCCGAATCAGGCGGGAGGCACGCCGCCGTTGAGCTGCGTGCAGGCGTCGACGAAGGTCGGCTGATCGGTGGGGCACGCCTGGCCCTGCCCCAGCTGCATGCAGAAGCCGCGCTGATTGGCCACGGAGAGCTGGCGGACGCAGTCCTGGAACACCGGCGAGCTGGTGTCGCCGAGCGCGAGGCCCAGGCAGCCGTCGCCGTTGGGATCCTGGTGGGTCGCGTGGTCGGCCGGCCGCCACATGGTGAACACACCGATGTCGCCGCCGTCGACGGGGCGGAACATGCCACCGTCCTGAATGCAGTCGGCCTGCTCGAGCGCCACCGTCTGGCAGCACACCCGCGCGGGGCCGCACACGTCGTTGATCCAGGCGTCGTCCCAGGTGGGATTGCAGGGGATCGGGCAATTGAGCGCGGCGAAATCCATCAGGCCCTGGCCCGCGATGTCGTCCACGCGCACGCACATGCCCGAGGTGCCCACGGAGTTGTTGGCCCCCGAGAAGTAGGGATCGCCGACCGGATCGGGAATGCTCTTGCCGGTGTAGTCGGGCTTGTTGCCGCCCTCGGCCGCGGGATCGTCCGAGCAGCAGAAGTGCGTATCCGGGCAGTTGTTCTCTTGGCGCGGATTGCAGCGGAACGCCACCAGCGGATAGTCCACGCCGATGCACGACGTCGCCACGACCGCGCCGAGCCCGACGCCGGCGACATTGATCAACACGAATCGGAGCAGCTGTTCGGACCGCATTGCTGAAACGGACCGTGGCATGGCCGCGAGCTGATGTAAAGCTTCTCGCCGCCGGACCGGCGGGCAGGGCCCGGCTCGCGGCACCGTGCCGCGGGTGGCAGCGTCGGCGCCCATGGCTCCGCGCCCCCCTGGAGCACGCGACCGGGCGTCGGCTCCCCCTGGAATCCCGCCGTGCTTTGGCGCGTAGCCCGGGCACACGCTAGGATCGAGCGAAACGATGGCAATGGACGAGCGGATGGGTCAAACGCCCGGCATCGGCGGCAGGCCGGGGCGCACCGCCGGGGTGACCCGGCGTGGGTGGCTGGCCGGGCTGATGCTGGTGGTGGCGTGCTCCGGAACCAAGAGCGTGGGCGAGGAGCCCGATCCCTCGGGTCTGGGTGCGGCCGCCCCCCGGGATCCCGAGTCGACCGACGGCGAGAGCTACCCCACCGAGGCCGAGCTGGGCCCAGTATCGAAGAACAGCTTCCGCGAGCACCCGGCCGGGGTCGCCTGGGTCTTCGAGGACGGCCAGGCCCCCAAGAAGATGCCCATCGGCGCGGCCGAGGCCCGGGGCTACTCCATCATCGACCTGAGCAACGGCTGGACCCCCTACATCTTCAGCGACAAGACCCCCGGGACCGACGACGAGCAGAAGAACCTCTACCGCGACAAGTACGTCGGGCTCGCCAACGATCGCATCGACAACTGGGGCGACGAGCTCGACTCGCACGAGCACAACTACCTCGAGCTGTACGGCATCCCCCCCACCCTGGCCGTGGTGCAGCGCGAGTGGGAATTCACCGACGCCGAGGTGGTGCCCTGCCTCGAGCAGGCGGGCTTCGACCCCGCCGTGTTCTCCCGCTACGACGGCGTGATCGCCTACAAGCGCGACGGCCAGAGCAAGCGCAACAAGACGGCGCGCTGGAAGCAGGCGCAGCTCGAGAAGAAGATGCGCAAGCTCGGCCTCGACCCGGCCTCGCCCGAGGACATGGCGAAGGCGGCCGAGGACCCCAAGACCCGTAGCCTCTACAAGCAGTGGCGCAAGGACCAGGACATCATCGACATCATCGATCATGCCCAGCGTCGCTTCCGCTGCGAGCGCATGTTCAACGCGGCCGAGGGCGAGGGCAAGTACGAGCCCGGGGTCTACGACTCCTCCACCACCCACGCGCTGGCGAACTTCGAGCGCAAGCACGACCTCATGGGCTGGGGGCACTTCAAGGACGACAACCGGGCCGCGCTGGCCCTGAGCCCCGACGAGTCCACTCACCGTCGTCTGCTGCGGACCCTCGAGGAGCGCGTGGTGATGTCGACCGGCATCATCGAGGACGGCTCGGCCACGCAGTGGAAGGAGGACTTCCGCTGGAAGGACGCCCAGGGCCAGGAGCACCCGCTGCCCAACCTGGTGGAGAGCTACACCCAGGCGGTGGTCGAGGCGCTGGGGATGCAGACCCCCGAGTCGGCCAAGCAGCAGCTCGCGGTGCTCAGCGATCTGGGCGAGGGCGGCTTCGAGGACCTGCTGGTCGCGGTCAAGCTGCCGCCCCGGCCCGCCTACTACTCCGACGACATGCAGCTGTCCGCCATCATCGATCGGGGCGACGTCTGGTACGACTTCCCCTACGACGACGCGGGCAACAAGCTCGGGCAGCCGCGCAAGCGCTACCCCCACCTCACCGTCTACACCGAGTACGAAGGCCAGAAGATCCCGCTGGTGCACTGGCGCACCACCATCGGCTCCTGGCGCACCGAGCTCAACGAGGGCGAGGTGATGCTCAAGTACAAGAACTCCGACGTGGGCCCGCGGGTGTGGAAGGACATCATGGCGGCCCCGGTGTGGATCCCCCCGCCCTCCACGCCCACCGACGACCTCATCAAGACCCGCTGGCGCAAGGGCAAGCTCAAGACCGACGTCAACTACCTCGAGACCGGCCCCGGCTACACCTCGGCCTACGGCCTCGTCGCCGCCTACCACATCAAGCAGGTCAAGAACGAGGACGGCACGGTGCGGGCCGAGCTCGACAACGGCATCCGGACCCACGGCAGCGTCGACTACATGTCGATCCTGCGCCGCTTCTCGCACGGCTGTCACCGCCTCTACAACATGGACGCGGTGCGGCTGTTCTCCTTCGTGCTGCGCCACCGCGACTACCTGCGTCAGGGCCAGCAGAACGTGGGGGTCCGCCGCAACCTCGAGCACGAGGGACAGACCTACACGATGAAGCTCGACACCCGCGGCTACAAGTTCGAGCTCGTCGAGCCGATCCCGGTGCAGGTCCTCGAGGGGCGCATCCGCGGACGTCGGCAGACTCCGATCGAGGAGTACGTGCCCAAGCCGGTCAAGCCCGAGGCGCTCGAGGGCGAGGAAGCCGAAGACGACGCCGCGCAGTGATCTCACGCGGACGCGCGGCGATCGCCCCACCACCGCGGCCCTCGGGGCCCGGCCGGCCGTGGCCCCCCCGGAAAAAGGCTGCTATGGTCCCGCGCCGTGCAAGGACAAAGGGTGGGGTTCGAGAGCAGCTACCAGCGGTACCTCGACGCAGAGCAGCGTCGTGCGGTGCTGGAGGCCCTGGGTGCCAACATCAACCCCGACTCCACGCTCGGTGAGGTGATCGACGCCGCCGAGGCCCTCGGCTGGAGCGAGCAGATGGGCGACCTGTCGCTGGCCGATCTCGCCGACGCCCTGCTCGCCCCGGAGGAGCCCGCCGCCAACGAGGCCAACGCGCCCGAGGACGACGACGAGGACGACGACGACTTCGAGGACGACGACGAGCTCGAGGACGACGACGACGACGACGAGCCCCAGCTCACGCTGGTCGAGGACGCCCCGCGAGCCCGTCGTTCCGCCAAGAAGGCCGCCTCGACCAAGGCCAAGCCCGCCGCCAAGGCCAAGCCCGCCGCCAAGGCCAAGCCCGCCGCCAAGACCAAGGCCAAGGCCAAGGCCAAGCCCGCCGCCAAGGCCAAGCCCGCCGCCAAGGCCAAGCCCGCCGCGGCCAAGGCCAAGCCCGCCGCCAAGCCAGCCAAGGCCAGCAAGAAGAAGGTCTCGCGCCGCAGCAAGGTGAAGGCCACCGAGGTCGACGAGCGCATGAGCCTCGAGCAGGCCGCCGAGTTCTTCCTCCCCTACGTGGAGGAGCTGGGCGAGGCCACCATGCAAGCCCTCGAGGAGAACACCGGGGTCGCTCGCCGCAAGCTCCGCTTCCACATCGGGCAGCTCGTGCGCCACGAGTACCTCGAGCGCCACGGCATGGGACGCGGTACCTACTACACCATTTGCGAGTAGCGAGCTGCGCGTCGCTGCCTGCGCGTAGCTGCGGTCACCAGCGAGCCGCGCTCGCTACGGCGCGGCGAAGCCTACCCGCTCGAGCAGCTTGGTCGTCACCCGCGGCAGACCGCCGGGCGGTCGCTCGCCGGGCGCGATCAGACACTGCCGCTCCGCAGGCGCCTCGCTCCACTCGGGCTTGCGCGACGATCGACCCAGCACCGGCGCCATCTGCCAGATGCGATGCGTGAACACGTGCCGCACCTCCGGCAGCGGGGCCTCGGCCCAGCGCGGGGGTACGGAGAACCCCGAGTCGAGCGCAGGCCCGTCGATCCGCTCCGGGGCCGCCGTGGGCACCAGCGGCAAGCACCACAGGTCGGCCAGCAGCCCCTCGTCGGGGCGGCGCACCAGCAGCAGGCGGCCCCGCCAGGTCACCGCCAGCGCATGCCACCACGACACGGGCTGCTCGGCCTTCTTGCGCGGCGCGGGGATCTCCTCTTGCACGCCGCGGCGCCGGGCCTCGCAGCGCGAGCGGAGCGGGCACGCCGGGCAGCGCGGCGACCGGGGCGTGCACACGGTGGCGCCCAGCTCCATCAGCGCCTGGGCCAGCACCCGCGGCGTGCCGTGCCGCAGCACCCCCGCCACCCGCTGCCAGTGCCGGCGCGCCGTCGCGAGCTGCTGCTTGGGATCGTCGATCCCCTCCACCCGCGACAGCACCCGCGCCACGTTGCCGTCCACCAGCGGCTCGGGCCGATCGAAGGCGATCGAGGCGATGGCTCCCGCGGTGTACTCCCCCACCCCCGGGATCGAGCGCAGCTCCTCGGCCGTCCGCGGCAGCGCGCCCGCGAAGCGCTCCACCACGTCGCGGGCCCCCCGATGCAGCAGTCGCGCGCGCCGGTAGTAGCCCAGGCCGCTCCACTGCTGGAGCACCGCCTGCTCGTCGGCGGCCGCGAGCGCGGCCACGCTGGGGAAGCGCTCCAGGAAGCCGTCGTAGTGCCGCAGCACGGTGTCCACCCGCGTCTGCTGGAGCATGATCTCCGAGACCCAGATGGCATAGGGATCCCGGGTCCGCCTCCAGGGCATGTCGCGCTGCGCCTCGGCGAACCACGGCTCGAGCGCCTGGGCCATCGCCCGCAGCAGGGCCTCGTCGTCGCCCGGATCGGCCTGGGTGCGCCGCCTCGCCACCGGCGGCGAGCATGCAACGAGGGCCCCGCGAGCGCGAGCCCGCGACCTCACACCGCGCCACGGTTGTCCCCTCGTCACCGCGGCCGGTACCCTCCTCCGTCCGTCCTCGGGTCCCGGCCATGTTCCGCAAGCGCGACACCCACATCCACTTCGTCGGCATCGGCGGCATCGGCATGAGCGGCATCGCCGAGGTCCTGCTCACCCTGGGCTACCGCGTCACCGGCACCGACCTCGTCTCCTCCGACACCACCGAGCGCCTGGCCGCGATGGGCGCGACCGTGCACCGGGGCCACAGCGCCGACCACGTGGGCGACGCCGACGTGGTGGTGATCTCCAGCGCGGTGGGCCTGAGCAACCCCGAGGTCGTCGCCGCCCGCCAGCGCAAGATCCCCGTGATCCCCCGCGCCGAGATGCTCGCCGAGCTCATGCGCCTCAAGGAGGGCATCGCGATCGCCGGCTCCCACGGCAAGACCACCACCACCTCGCTGGTGGCGGCCATCATGCACGCGGGCGGCATCGACCCCACCATGGTGATCGGGGGCAAGGTCAACTCCTTCGACTCCAACGCCCGGCTCGGGCGCAGCGACGTATTGCTGGCCGAGGCCGACGAGAGCGACGGCTCGTTCCTGCTGCTCACCCCCACTTTCGCCGTCATCACCAACATCGACAACGAGCACCTCGATCACTACGGCTCGCTGTCGGCGCTGCTCGACGCCTTCGTGGGCTTCGCCAACCGGGTGCCCTTCTACGGCATGGCCGCGGTCTGCCTCGACGATCCCAACGTGGCCGCCGTGCTGCCCCGCCTCACCAAGCGCTTCGTCACCTACGGGATCTCGGCCACCACCGCCGACTACGTGGCCACCTCGGTGGTCCACGAGGGCCCCGGCCTGCGCTTCCGCGTGGTGGTGCGCGGCCGCGACCGCGGCGAGTACTCGCTGGCGATGCCGGGGGTCCACAACGTGCGCAACGCCCTGGCCGCGATCATCATCGCCGACGAGTACCAGCTCGACCCCGAGGTGATCCGCACGGGCCTGGCCTCGTTCGAGGGCGTGCAGCGTCGCTTCACCCTGCGGGGCGAGGAGCGGGGCGTGGTGGTGGTGGACGACTACGGGCACCACCCCACCGAGATCCAGGCCACGCTGGCGGGGGCGCGGGCCAGCTACTCCGAGCGACGCCTGGTGGCCGTGCTCCAGCCCCACCGCTACACCCGGCTGCGCGACAACTTCGACGGCTTCGTGGGCTGCCTCGACGACGCGGCCCTGGTGGTGCTCGCCGACATCTACCCCGCCGGCGAGTCGCCCCTGCCCGGCGTGACCATCGACGCGCTGGCCCAGCGCCTGCGCGAACGCGAGCCCGGGCGCCCGGTGGTGGTGATCAAGGACTTCGAGCAGCTCCCCCGGCGCCTGCGCGAGCACACCCGCGAGGGGGACCTGGTGATCACCCTGGGCGCGGGCAACGTCACCCACGTGGGCCCACGCCTGCTCGCCCACCTGCGCGAGGGCTGATCCCGCTGGCTTCCGTTGGCCCGGCCGGCCGGGGTATCGTCCCGGCATGTCCGAGCACCCCACCGACTTCCAGGGCTCCGTGGTCGATGCCATCCGGGAGGCCGTCGAGGCCGCCATCCCGGACAGCACCGCGGTGGTGAACGGTGGCGGCGGCCACTTCACCATCGAGGTCACGGCGGCGGCCTTCGAGGGCAAGTCGATGCTGCAGAAGCAGCGCATGGTGCTCGGCTCGATCAAGCACCTGATGGCGGGCGACCGCGCCCCGGTTCACGCCGTGGACAGCATCAAGACCCACCTCCCGTAGCCCGGGAGCCCGACAGGAGCCGGTCATGCGCGAGCCCCCTGCCCCGCTGATGCGAGCCCGGCCGGTCCCGTGGCCGCGGCACGTCGGCGCGTGCCTGCTGGTGCTGGCCACGGTCGGCTGCCACGACCTGCCCACCGAGGCGATGGGCATCACCGGCGACGCCTCGACGACGACCGACGACACCGGCAGCGGCGAGACCACCGTCGTCGCCACCGGCTCCACCTCGCAGGGCGACGCCACCGGCTCCACCTCGCAGGGCGACGCCACCGGCTCCACCTCGTCGGGCCTGGGCACCACCGAGGAGAGCGGCTCGGGCAGCAGCGAGGACACCGGCGAGCCCCTGCCCAGCTGCGGCGACGGCCTGGTCGCGGCCGGCGAGCTGTGCCACGAGCTGGGCCCCCCCATCGCCGTCGCGCCCGCGCCCATGCGGATCGCCACCGGCGACCTCGACCTCGACGGCGCCACCGACCTGGTGCTGGCCAACCCCAACGCGCCCGAGCTGCAGGTGCTCTACGGCGTGGGCGACGGGGACTTCGTGGCCCCGCAGCTGCTGCTCACGGCCGGGACCGCGGTCGACGACCTCGCGCTGGGCGACGTCACCGGCGACGGGAGCGTGGACCTGGTGCTCACCGACGACACCGGCGCTCGCGTGGTGAGCTACGCCAACGACGGCGGGGGCGGCCTGTTCTTCGCCGGCCTGTACCCCGCCCCGCTGGCCCCGCTGCGCATCACCCTGGGCGACGTCGACGGCGACGGCACCCCCGACCTCGTGGCCGCCGGCAGCGGCACCGCCTCGCTCATGCTCGGCAACGGCCTCGCCGGCTTCCTGCCCGTGCAGGACCTCGCCCTGCCGGCCGGGCCCCACCGCCTGGGCCTGTTCGAGCTCGATGGCGACGGCGTGCTCGACCTGCTCACGGTCAACGGCGGCGGCGGAAACACCACCTGCTTCCTCGGCGACGGCGTGGGCCTCGGCGAGGGCGTCGACCACGACACCGCGGCCACCCCCGAGGGCCTGGCGGTGGGCGACATCGACGAGGATGGCTTCGCCGACCTGGTGGTGGCCCACGCCGCAGGCGACGACGTGGGCGTGCTGCTCGGCGACGGCAGCGGGGCGCTGGGCGCCGAGGACCTCCGCATGGTCGGCGACGATCCTCGCGCGATGGTGCTGGCCGATCTCGATCACGACGGCCACCTCGACCTCGCCATCGCCCACACCGTGCCGGGCCAGGTGGCGCTGCACCTCGGTGTGGGGGACGGGACCTTCGTGCCCGGCCCGGTGCACGTGGTGGAGGGCGCGGCCGAGCTGGCGCTGGCCGAGATCAACGGCGACGGGGTGCCCGACCTGGTGATCCTGCGCCCGCAGTCGAGCGCGGTGCAGGTGCTGCGCTCGGCCCCCTGAGCCCGCTCGCACCCGAGGCTACTGCCAGCGGAACCACCGCAGCGCGAGCACGAAGGCCACCACCCCCCAGGCGATCATCACCCCGAGCTCCACGCCCAGCCCCGCCAGGCCGGTGCCGTCGTTGACGATGGCCCGCAGCCCGTCGATGAGGGCGGTCAGGGGCAGCGCGCGCAGCAGCGGGTGCACCAGCTCGGGGAAGCGGGTGTACGCGAAGAAGGTGCCCGAGAGGATCCACATCGGCATCATGATGAAGTTCATCCAGCCGTTGGCCGCCTCCACGCTGCGCACCCGCGCCGCCACCAGCAGGCCGATCGCCCCGAAGCTCGCCGCGCCCAGCAGCGCCACCACCACCAGCGAGATCACCGAGCCGTGGATGGTGACCCCGAAGGCGAGGAAGCCCAGGCCCACCAGCCCCGCCAGCTCGAGCACCAGGAACACCAGGCGGCTGAGCAGGTACGCCGCCATGAAGTGCGAGCGTCGCATGGGCGTGGCCGCGAAGCGCCGCAGCTGCCGGCGCTTGCGGGCGAGCACGATCGAGTAGCCGATGCCCCACATGCTGCTGCCCATCAGGTTGAGCCCGATGAGCCCCGGCATGAGGAAGTCGATGTAGCGCGAGCCCTTCTCGGTGACGAGCTCCTCGCGGGTGGGCGCCGGGTCCTCGCGCGAGAGCGACCCCTGCAGCACCGCGTCGGCGAGGTAGCGGGCCAGCCGTCCCTCGTCGCGCATCTCGTCGTAGCGGTAGCCCACCCCGGCCTCGGGCTCGGGGCCCCGCGCCTCGATCACCAGGTCCACCCGCCCCGTCCGCAGACGCTCGCGCGCGGTGGCCCGGTCGAGCACCTGCACCTGTAGGCGCTCGGGCTCGTCGAGCGCCTCGGCCAGCCAGGGCGAGCCCTCCACCACCGCCACCGTGGGCGGCTCGGGGGGCCGCTCGCGGAACGCGATGCCCAGGCCGATCGCCATCAGCACGGGGAAGCCGAAGATCCAGAACACGATCCCCGGCTCGCGGATCACCTCGCGCACCCGGGCCATGGTCAGCTCCCACAGCGGAGAGTAGCGCTCACTCATCGCGCAGCCCCCGGCCGGTGAGCGAGACGAACACGTCGTCGAGGGTGGCCTCGTGGGTGCTCAGGTGCAGCAGCCCCACCCCGCGCTCGGCCAGGCGGGCGAGCACCGGCGGCAGCACCGAGGCGAAGTCCTCCACCGTGAGCACCACCCGGCGCCCGCGGGTAGCCACGCCCTGGATCCCGGAGATCCCCTCCAGCGTGGCCTCGCTCAGCTCGCCCGCGGGCTCGAGCTCCACCAGCTGCCGCCCGCCCAGCGAGGCGACCAGCCCCGAGGGCGTGCCCTCGGCGATGATCTTGCCGTGGTCCATCACCGCGATGCGGTCGCACATGTTGGCCGCCTCCTCCATGTAGTGGGTGGTGAGCACCACCGTGCCCCCCTCCTCGCGGTAGCGCGCCACCACCTCCCACACGCTCATCCGCGCCTGCGGATCGAGGCCGGTGGTGGGCTCGTCGAGGAACAGCAGGTCGGGCCGGCCCACCAGGGCCACGCCCAGCGCCACCCGCTGCTTCTGCCCGCCCGAGAGCTGGTGGTACTGGGCCTTGCGCTTGGGCCCGAGCTGCATCAGCTCGAGCACCTCGTCCACCGTGCGCCCCGAGGGGTAGAAGCTGCGGAACAGGCGGATGACCTCCTCCACCGTGAGCTTGTCGGCCAGCACCGTCTCCTGCAGCGCCACCCCCATGCGGGCCCGGATCCGGTCGTCCTGGCCGCTGCCCCAGCGCAGGCCGAGCAGCTCCACATAGCCGGCGGTGGGCTCGGTGAGCCCCTCCATCATCTCCACCGTGGTGGTCTTGCCCGCGCCGTTGGGCCCCAGCAGGCCGAAGCACTCGCCGCGGGTGAGCTGCAGGTCGATGCCGTCGACCGCCACGAGATCGTCGTAGCGCTTGACCAGCCCCACGCAGCGGGCCACGACCTCCTCGGCGGCCGACGACGTCACCGACCCGGACGGTAGCACGATCGCCCGCGGCAATCGGGCCGCCGCGCTCGACCGGTCGAGCCCGATCGGGGAGACCGGTCGAGCCCGGTCGGGGAGACCGGCCGGTCCCGGCTCAGCCCTGGGCCGGGCCGTCGCCGTCGTCCGCGTCGCCCAGGTGCTCGAGCAACCACTTCTCGAGCATCTCCATCACCGGCTCGCGCAGCTCCTCGGGCTCGTTGTGCAGCTCGTGGTAGTAGCCGGCGAAGCAGTGGAGGCTCTGGTCGCGCGCGGCGGCATCGGGGATCGAGCGGAACACCTCCATGGTGGCCTCGTGGCTGCAGATGGTGTCGCCCGTGCCCACGTACCACAGCATGGGCAGCTCGATCTTCGACGCCTCCGCCCGCACCCGCGCCGTGGCCTCCTTCATGGCGCCGAACCACCCCGCGGTGATCGTGGTGACCCTCCGGGCGTCCTTCTTGTAGCGCTCCACCACCGCGGGGTCGCGGCAGATGGCCTCGGGGGGGATCCCGGTGGGCAGGCTCAGCTTGGGCGCGATGCGGGCGGCCAGCTCGCCCACCCAGCGCTTGACCGGGTTGACCTTCACCGCCACCTCGATGAGCGGGCTGCTGATGATCGCCCCGCGCAGCGGCACCGCCTTGGCGTGGTCGAGCAGGTAGGTCAGCGTGATGAGCCCGCCCATGCTGTGGCCGAACACGAGCCACGGAAGGGCGTCGGGGCGCTGCTCGGGCGGCAGCGACTCGGCCACGGTCTCGATCACCGTCCGCAGATCGCGGGCGTACTCGCCGAAGCTCGTCACGTGCCCCGGCCGCCCGCCGGACTTGCCCTGACCGCGGTGATCGGGGCCGAAGCACAGCGCCCCCAGGTCGCCGAAGGCCTTCGCCACCCGAGCGTAGCGACCCACGTGCTCCGCCCCGCCGTGCACCAGCACGACGACGAAGCGCGGGGCCGTGGAGGGGGACCAACGCTCGACGAACAGCGCGGTCCCGTCGGTGGCCTCGATCGTCTCCTCGTGGTGCTTCACGCAGGCATTAGAGCATGGGCAGCGCGCACACGAGAATCCCGGAGCCCCCGATGCCCGCTCTCGCCCCCGCGACCCGCTCCCGCCCCCGCCCCCGCGGGGTCTGCCTGCCCGCTTTTCCCCGCCCTTCGCCTGCGGTTTCCCGGTAGGATCGAGGCTGCGGAAGAATCGGGCGGCCACGACCCCGATGGGGTCGGCTCGTCGCGACCGCACGCCGAGGACCCGAGATCATGACCATGCCTTGCCCCCCCTTCGCCCGCGCCGCCCTGGTGCTCGGAGCCGCCACCGCCCTCGCGACGGTGCTCACCCCTGCCGCCACTGCCCAGGCCGCCTGCTTCAACGGCGACCCGGCCGACTGCAACCCGGCCGGCACCACCCTCAACCCCGCCGCGCGCTTCGTGGACCCCAACCCGCCGGTGGGCTGGGCCCAGTGCGCGGGCTTCATCAACACCGCCAGCGACGACGTCTCGCCCGAGTGGGAGAACAACTGCATCCCGTACAACGGCGGCGAGCTGTTCCTGCGGGTCTACGACATGTCCAGCAACATCGTCGCGGGCGCGCGGCTCTTCGACGGGGTCGGCTGCACCTACGGTGCGTCGCACCTCGGCTACGACACCGACATGCAGGAGGGCGCGGGCTTCCTCGGCCACAGCGGCACCTGCGACGGCAGCAGCTCCACCACCTTCTCCTGGTATCCCGCGGGCGGCTCGTTCTGCTCGTGCTCGGCCCCCGACGGCCTGGGCACCCGCACCTGCGACGACATCTTCACCGCCAGCGAGCTCAACAACGCGATCTTCTACGTGGGCGCCAACAGCACCAGCCACGCCTACGAGGCGGTGTGGGGCCCCCCGGGCGGCAAGAACACCTGCTCGCTCGACGCCGGCACCGAGATCCACCAGCTCCAGATCGCCATCTACATCCCGGACCCCGACGCGGACATGGACGGGATCCCGGCGAGCAACGACAACTGCCCCAACGACGCCAACCCCGGGCAGGAAGACAACGACATGGACGGGCTGGGCGACGTCTGCGACGACTGCGACGACGACCCCGACAACGACGTCGACGCCGACCTGGTCTGCGGAGACGTGGACAACTGCCCCGGGATCAGCAACGGCGCCCAGGAGGACGCCGACATGGACGGCATGGGCGACGCCTGCGACACCTGCCCGCTCGATCCCGACAACGACCCGGACGAGGACATGCTGTGCGGGGACGTGGACAACTGCCCCAACGACTTCAACCCGGTGCAGCCCGACGACGACGACGACGGGCTGGGCAACATCTGCGATCCCTGCCCGGACGATCCCACCAACGACGTGGACGAGGACGGGGTGTGCGGGATGGAGGACAACTGCCCCGACGATCCCAACCCCGATCAGACGGACACCGACGGCAACGGCATGGGTGACGCCTGCGATCCGGTGGGCGGGGACAGCAGCGGCGGCGAGGACGGGACCAGCAACGGGGGCAGCGGCGTGGTCGACGAGGGCACGGGCGGCGAGGAGTCGACCGGCGGCGAGGCAGGCAGCACCAGCGGATTCGTCACCAGCTTCACCAGCGCGGGCCAGGAGCCGGAGGTCAGCGGCTGCGTGTGCACGACCGACGCGGACCAGCGACCGCCCCTGGGCGCGCTCGCCATGCTGCTCGGCGCGCTGGGCCTGCGCCGCCGACGTCGACGCGACGCGGCCTGAGCCGCCTTGGTGCGAGTCGCCCGGATCGCATGCTCGACGACCGTCGGCTCGCGCATGGGCGGGCTGCTCCCCCTCGAGTGCGGCTCGAGGGACGCGGCCGCGCCCAAGGCCGAGTCCGCGACCAAGCCGGCCGACGAGGCCGAGGCCACGGCCGAGATCGCCAGCGTCTCGACGGTGAGCCTCACCGGCGACGCGCCCCAGCCGGGGCAGACCTGCATCACCGACGCGATCAAGGGGATCACCCTGGCCAGCGACAACGGCAAGCCGGGGCGGACCGGCTGCACCACGAGCGGCCAGCTCATGGGCGACACCACGATGATCATGTCCGACTCGAGCTACGAGCTGCGCGAGGGCGAGGCCCCGGCGGGAGAGGGCGAGGCCAAGGCGCCGAGCGAGGCCGACCTCGCGCCCCGGGACGACGCCGGCGGCGTCGGCTGAGCCCGGGGCGCGGCCTCGGCCCGTCGCTCAGAGCCCGCAGGTGTTGTCGATCGAGTACTCGCCGTTGCAGTACTTGCCGTCGTCGGGCCACACCATACCACCACCATCGATGTGGACGGTGTTGGCCGGATCGAAGGCCAGCGGGCACAGGTCACAGGCGTCGGGCAGGCCGTCGAGATCCTGATCGAGCGGGGGCAGCCGACACGAGTGCTGCCACAGCTCGTCCACGCCCCCCACGTCACCGGGGGTGAGCGGGAGGTGGGTGCTCAGGTCGAGGCCGGCGTCGGCGAGCGCCGCCTCGCAGCCGGGCGGCAGCGCCACCACCCCGGGCAACGAGAAGAAGGTGGGCGGCAGCTGGCGACAGGTGTTCCCGCTCTCGTCGCAATCCAGGCGAATGGGCAGGCCGTCGGGATCGAGCAGCAGGTCGTCGCCGGGATACTGCACGGTGCAGCACAGGCCCTCCACCGCCACCGGGTAGAAGCCGATCCGTGCGGGCGAGACGATGGTGGAGCAGCTCGAGCCGCCCTCGCAGGCCGCCCCCACGAAGTCGCCGTCGATGTCCTCGGCCTCCGCCATCGCCGGCAAGGCCGTCTGCAGGGGGTTCTCCACGGTGGGGCAGTTGTCGCAGACATCGCCCACCGAGTCGGAGTCGACGTCCACGTGATCGCACAGCCCGTCCGCCACCTCGCATCGACGATTGACGGGGCAGTCGAGGTCGCTGGCGCACGCGATGGCATCGGCCAGCGGCGCCCGCGGGCACGCATCGTTGATGTTGCGAAGCCCG
Source organism: Myxococcales bacterium (assembly GCA_020633315.1). Taxonomy (GTDB): domain Bacteria; phylum Myxococcota_A; class Polyangia; order Nannocystales; family Nannocystaceae; genus Paraliomyxa. The sequence continues at coordinate 273,627 of JACKDV010000007.1, read as the reverse complement.
TCCTGATCGAAGTCGTCGTCGGCCGCGAGGCCCACCGGACCGGCCGCACCCGGCAATTGCAGCCCCTCGCAGGCATCGCCCACCATGTCGTCGTCGGCGTCGCCCTGGCACACGGTGGGATCGGTGTCGGCGATCGGATCGCCGGGGTGCCACTCGTTGCCCGGGCCGTAGGCCTCGCAGTTGGGCGTGACGATGCAGTTGTCACAGGCGTCACCGATCCCGTCGCCGTCGGCGTCGGCGATGCTCGGCACGTTGCGGACCGCGATCGATCCGGAGGGCAGCCCGTCGTTGTTGTAGGTCGCCGCCGCGCGCCGACAGGGATCGCACTCGTTGCCGAGGCCGTCGTGATCCGAGTCGGTGGTCCCCGAGGGCACCGAGGGACAGGAGTCGATGGGATCGGCGATCCCGTCGCCGTCGATGTCGCTCTGATCGGGGTTGTACACGTCGGGGGCGTTGTCCTCACCCAGGCCCACGCAGTCGCCGTCCTGATCCTCGAGGCAGCTCGGGCCGTCGGGTCCACACGCGGAGGGAGGGACGCCCGTGTCCGCGGAGCCCTCCCCTCCATCGGTGGCGGTGACCATCCCGTCGGTGTCCGCTCCCGAGCCCATCGACGTGCTGCCGTCGTCCGGCAGCGAGCCGATGTCACCGGGCAGGGCGATACACCCCGCCTCGCACAATCCCAATGCCAGTGCCCACGTTCCAGTGCCTCGTTTCATCACCCCCTCATCCGACGGGGCGAGGGCATCCGTCACTCGATCGTGCGAGTGGGAACGCAGGTCTGCCGCACCCGCGGCGCCTGGGCCGAGCCGGCGTGCTCGCGCAGGAATCGGGCCGCCCGCTGCGGCGCGTCCGAGCGGCCCAGCGCACAGGCGGCCACGACCAGCCACGCCTGCCGCTCCTCGCGGAGCGCCCCGGCGGGGAAGCGACGCTCGTGCTCGCTCGCGAGCTGCCACAGCGCGAGCACATCGTCGCGCTCGAGGGCCGCACGAGCGCGGTCCATGAGCGCGAGCTCGGCCCGCAGCGCGTCGGTGGTCGACGCGGGCAGCTCGGCTCGCGGAGCCGGAGGGCGAGGGCGAGGCGACGAGGCCGATGCGGGCCCGCTCGTCGACGGCTCCGCGATCGCGGGCGACGACGGGGCCGGGGCCTCGCTCGCCGCGACGGGAGCGGAGCGAGGCGCGGACGAGGACGACGCGCGCTCCTCTACCGACGGCGGCGGGGCGGGTGTCTCGTGGGTGAGCACCGCCCATCCCATCACGGTGAGCTTGACCGAGAGCACCGCGGTCACGCCCAGGCCCACGCTGGCCGCGACCGCCTTGCCCCACCACAGCACGCCGGCCGCGGCCCGCCGGGGCGTGGCGACCGAGCGCGAGGCGAGCTCGACCTCCTCGCCGGCTCGGATCCTGCGCTGCACGGCCGCGAGGTTGCGCGCGGCGGAGCCCGGCGGCGGGGCCAAGCTGGACTCGTAGGCCTCCCAGTAGCGCGAGGCGAGATCACGGCGGCTCATGGGTGCCTCCTTCGGCGGGCCGCATGACGGGCCACCACGCGATCGAAGCGACGCCGCGCGAGGCGGAGCCGCGAGTAGGCGGTGTTGAGCTTGATCCCCAGCGTCGCGGCGATCTCGGGCACCGGCATGTCCTCGAGCTGCGCGAGCACGAACACCTCCCGCTGCTGCGGCTCGAGGGTGTCGAGGAAGCGAGCCACGATCGCCGCGGCGTCGCGCCGGGCCACCTGGTCCTCGCCGCTGGGAGCCTCGGGCTCGACCACGGCGATCCGCGGGGGCGGTCGACGTCGACGCTCGTGCACCTTGAGCGCCACCTTGCGGGCGATCCCCAGGATCCAGCTGCGTACCGGGGCCGCGTGATCGAAGGTGGGCAGGCGTCGGTGCACCACGAGGAACACATCTTGGGTGGCATCGTCGAGCTGGGCCTCGGGCACGCCCAGCGCCCGCAGGGTGCGCCACACCGCGTCGTAGTGCTCGGCGTAGACGCACCGGAAGCTGGAGGGCCCCTCATCGTCGACCAGGCGCAGGTGCGCCGCGGTCGCGGTCTCGGGAGGACGGGCCACGTCCCCCCATCCCGGACCGCGCCCCGATCCGTCACGGAAATGATCAGGGAAGGAACACCTCCACCCCGGCGAAGCCGCGGCCGGCCGCCACGGGGGTGCGATACACCTCTCCCTGCCCGTCCAGCGTGAAGCGAAGGTTGCGCACGGGGAGCACCAGGGCCCCGCCGAGCACCAGGCCCAGGTGCCGCCATGGTCGGATCACCAGCCCGGGCGCGATCACGCCGGCGACCCAGGCTCGCACCGCCACCCGCGACTGGGCCAGCCCCGGGCCCAGCCCCTCGCCGCGCAGGGCTCCCACCTCCAGCCCGGCGCAGCCGAGCGGGCGCAGCCATGGCGCGCGGCGGAGCGCCGGTCCCACGCAGCCACGAGCCTCGGCGGTCCACAGCCGCAGCTCGAGCTCGGCCCCCGGCGCGATCGTCGGGCGGCGAGGTAGCCATCCCGCGGCCCCGAGCTCGGCTCGCCACCACCGACCGCCGAGCCCGAGCGCGAGCCCGGCCCCCGCATCGAGCCCCGGCAGGATCCGCCCACCCAGGCGAGCCTCCGCGCGGATCGATCCCTCGAGACGCCGCGGTGCCTCGGCTCCATCGGCCGCCGCGACCGAGAGCTCCGACGATGCGAGCGGTACGGGCGAGGACTCGGCCGGGGTCACCGTGGCGCTCGGCTCGAGCGAGCGAGGGGGCGGCTCGGTGATCTCCGATCCGTTGGGCTCCGGCTCCGCCTCCGCCGGCTCGAGCTCGGGCTCGGGCACCACGGCCGGAGGCTGCTCACCCGCCGAGACGCTGGCCAGCAGCACCACCGCATCGGCCAGGGTCCCGCACGAGCGGCTCCGCAGCTCCCGCGTGGTCTGGCCCCACGGCCCGCGCAGCACCACCGTGCCCACATAGCCCGCCGGCTCCGCCTCGATCGAGGCCTCGATCGACGTGGGCCCGCGCGTGACCCCGCCCAGCGCCACCGCGAGCCGCTGCCCCACCTCCACGTCGGTGGGGCAGCCCGACGGCGCCTGCCAGCGCAGCTCCACGGGAGGCGCCGGCTCGTCGCTGGCCCACGCTCCTGCGGGCGATCCGAGCGTCGACCCGAGGCCGAGCGCCAGCGCCGCGATCCGTGCTCGCATCCGTCGTCTGCGAGGACAACCGCGGGAGGGCGCCACGATTACAGTCGCCGACCGAGCCCCGGCCTAGAACATCTCGCGGACCCAGCTCGTGAGGCGCCGGGCGAGGCCCGGGCCCTCCTCGCGCCGGGTCACGCCTCGCGGCGCGGCCTCGAGCGGCAGCGGATCGTGGGCGGCTCCGTAGAGCACCAGGCCCACCCCGGTGCTGAACTTCGGATCCTGGATCATCCCCGAGAAGCCGCCCTCGGTCAGCCGCACCTTGTTGCGGCCCGCGGTGGTGGTCGCGGTGGCGACCCCGGTGGGCACGCCCTTGCGGACCGGCATCTGGAAGATGTCCTCGGCGATCTCGATCATGCCCTCCATCTGGGCCGCGCCGCCGGTGAGCACCAGGCCGCTGGCGGCCAGCTCGGCGCAGCCGCTCGCGAGCAATTCCTGCTGGGCAAGCAGGAAGATCTCCTCCACCCGCGGCTCGATGATCTCGGCCAGGAAGCGGCGCTGGAACTCGCGGGGCGGCCGGGGGCCCACGCCGGGCACCTGGATCACGTCGTCGCCGTCGAGCATGCTGATGAGCGCGCAGCCGTGCTTGCGCTTGATCGCCTCGGCCTCGGCCACCGAGGTGCGCAGCCCGTGGGCCACGTCCTGGGTGATGCGGTGGCCCCCCATCACGATCACCGAGGTGAAGACGTTGCTGCCCTCGCTGTAGACCGCCACGTCGGTGGTGCCGCCGCCGATGTCGATGAGCGCGACCCCGAGGTCCTTCTCGTCGTCGTGCAGCACCGCGGTAGAGGACGCGATGGGCTCGAGCACCACCTCGACCACCTCGAGGCCCGCCCGGTTGCAGCACTTGATGATGTTCTGCACCGAGGTGACCGCGGCCGTGATCACGTGGGCCCGCACCTCCATGCGCACCCCGTTCATGCCGATGGGATCGCGGATCTGCCCCTGGCCGTCGATGATGTACTCGAGCGGCACGGTGTGGATGATCTGGCGATCGAGGGGGATGTTGACCGCCTTGGCCTGCTCGATCACCCGCGCCACGTCGGCCTCCTCGACCTCGCGCGAGCGCATGCTGACCTGGCCCAGGCTGTTGAAGCCCCGGATGTGGCCGCCCGCGATGCCGACGAACACCGACTGTACGTCGGCGGCGGCCATCTGCTCGGCCTCCTGCACGGCCTGCGCGATCGAGTTGGTCGTGGCCTCGATGTTCACGACGACCCCCTGACGCAGGCCCTCCGAGGGACTGGTGCCCACCCCGAGGATCTCGATCCCAGCCTCGGTCACCTCACCGATGAGGGCCGCAACCTTGGTGGTCCCGATGTCCAGACCGCAGATGATCTCTCCCACCTCTGCCATCGTCGTCTCCGCTCTCCAGCCGTCGTTGCCGAGGGCTACTCGTAGCGGGGCAGCTTGCCCCGGCTCTTGCCCTTCTTGGTGCTCTGATCCTTCTTGCCCTTGCCGCCCTTGGCCGCCGCCTGCTCCGCCTCGAGGGCGGCCTGCTCGGCCTTGAGGGCCGCGCGGGCCTCGGCCTCCGCGACCAGCGAGGGAGCCTCCTTGGCCGGGAAGAAGCTCGCCACGATCCGATCCGGGCGGCCGGGTCCGCGGCTGCCGTCGAGGTGGACGAGGGCCAGCTTCTCGGCCTCCTCGCCCAGCGCGGCTCGCAGCGCGTCGTAGCGCGCCAGCGCGGGCTCGATCTCGCCGCGACCCAGTCGCAGCTGCGTGCCCATCTCGGCGGTGTACAGGGTGAGCTCGCCGGCCTCGCCCACGTGCAGCTCGGACAGCCGCGGGCGTCGCTTGGCACGGTAGGCCTCGAGCGCGGCCAGGGCCCGCTGCACGCGGGGCTGCATCGCCTCGGGCGCCTCCACCAGCGCGGGATCGTCGAAGCCGGTGATCACGGGCAGGCGCTCGCGCTCGCCGGCCTCGAGCACCTTGAAGGGCGTGCCCTCGCCGTCGACCAGCATCAGGCGCCCCGCCAGCAGCAGCACCGCCGCCGGCTCGTGCTCGGTGACCGTCACCTCGAGGCTGTCGGGCAGCACCCGCACCACCGTGGCCTTGGCCACCCAGGGATCCTCGGCGACCGCCGTGGCGAGCGTGTCGAGATCGAGCGAGAGGATGTTGGTGCCGGGATGCAGCGCCAGCAGCTCGCGCAGCCGGGCGTCGTCGACGTGCGGCGTGGGCTCGTACAGCAGCCCTCGCACCTCGAAGCGCGGCGAGGTGGTGGCGTAGGCATAGCCCTCGCGCACGCCCACCAGCAGGCCCCAGGCCAGCGTCCCCGCGATGGAGAGGCGCAGCGCGAGCCCCAGCACCCGACGCGGCCAGCGAGGCCCCGACGGCGGCGCGTCGGCGCGTCGGGCCATGCGCAGGGCCGCCGCGGGCTCGTGCGCAGCGGAGCCCTCCGCCGCGACGGCGCCCGATCGACGTCGACCACCGCTGGAGATCCGGCGACGGTTTCCGCGGGGCGCCTTGCCTCGAGGGCGCGTCCTCCCGCGGATGGCTGGGCGAGGAATCGGCACTGGAATTCGCGTCCTAAGCCCCCGTGGGAGGCCGTTTTCGGGATTAGCGCCCTCGGGCTCACAACGCAAGAAATCACCGAGAACGCTGCCCCCTCGCGTCGAGGACGTCGGCCTCGCCGCGAGGAGATCCTCGCCATCGTTGCTCGCTCCTCGTGGATCCAGGCGAAATTCGCCGGAATTCGCCCGAATTCGACTTGCCACGCGATCGCCTTCGCCTATCATGGCGAGCGCGGCGCCTCGGGAGCGCCGATCTCGACCGTTACCGAAGCAGAAGTCCCGGGAGGAGAACCTCATGGCGAAGTCGAAGAAAACCGCAAAGAAGAAGGCCCGCGAGGTCGTCGTCGTCGGCTCCAAGGTCAAGGACGTCGTCCGTAGCGCGGGTCTGCGCAGCGACGGCGAGCTCGTCCAGGCCGTGTCCGAGAAGGTCCACGACATGCTCGAGGCCGCGGTCGCGCGGGCGCAGGCGAACAAGCGCGGCACCGTCCGCCCCTACGACCTGTAGTCGACGCCGGGCCCGATCCCGTCGGGCACGAATCGAGGAAGGCGGCTTCCCCTCGGGGGAGCCGCCTTCCGTCGCTTCGAAGGGCTCGCGGGCCGTGGCTAGCGCAGGAAGCCGTCGTCGCCACGCCGGCGCAGGAACGCCGGGATCTCGGAGGGATCGGGCGCATTGCCGTCCACGCGACCCCAGGCCGAGTGCGAGGCCGCGGGCGCGGGGCGACGACCGGTGCTCAGGCTCGCCTCGCCGGCCACGGGTCGCGCCGACACCTGCGAGGCCGAGGCCGAGCTGGCGCTCGAGGCCGCGGCGGTGGCCTGGCTCTTGAACAGCCCGGTCTGCCGTGCGGGCGCGGCGGGGCGGGTGACCACCTCGCTGCGCCCCCCGGGGCCCATCATGCCGGTGGCGAACAGCTGCTGCGACTGCCGACGGCGCCCCGAGTGGGTCTTGATCGCCTCTTCCATGACCTCCTCGGCCGGCTGGTGGCTGTCGAAGCCGGTGGCGATCACGGTGATGCGCAGGGCCTCGCCCATGTTGTGGTCGATGACCGCGCCGAAGATGATGTTGCAGTCCTCGTGCGCCGCCTCCTGGATGAGCGACGCGGCCTCCTCCACCTCGTGGAGCTTGAGATCGGGACCGGAGGTGATGTTGATGAGGATGCCCTTGGCGCCCTCGATGGTGACGTCCTCGAGCAGCGGGCTGTTGATCGCCTGCTGGGCCGCGGCGACCGCTCGGCCCTCCTCGGTGGCGAAGCCCATGCCCATCAGGGCGCGGCCCTGGTCGGACATGATCGTGCGGACGTCGGCGAAGTCGACGTTGATGATCCCCGGGATGGTGATCAGGTCGGACACGCCCTGGGTGGCGTGCTGCAGCACCTCGTCGGCGAGCTTGAACGACTCGAGCAGGCTGGTGCTGTTGCTGGTGATGTCGAGCAGGCGATCGTTGGGGATGGTGATGAGGGTGTCGACCGCCTGCTCGAGCAGCTCGATGCCCTTCTCGGCCATGCGGGTGCGCCGGCGGCCCTCGAAGCGGAACGGCTTGGTGACCACGCCCACGCACAGGGCCCCGCACTCGCGGGCCACCTGCGCCACGATCGGCGCGGCCCCGGTGCCGGTGCCACCGCCCATGCCGGCGGTGACGAACACCATGTCCGCGCCCTTGAGGGCGTGGGTCAGCTCCTCGATGCTCTCGAGCGCCGCCTCGCGACCGCGCTCGGGGTTGGCCCCCGCCCCCAGGCCGCGGGTGATCCCCGAGCCGAGCTGGATGCGCACGGGCGCGCCGTTCTTGTCGAGCGCCTGGACGTCGGTGTTCGCGGCCAAGAACTCCACGCCCTCGACGTGGTGCTCGATCATGGTGTTGACGGCATTGCCTCCGGCCCCACCGACGCCGATGACGATGATCTTGGCCTGGTCCGGGAAGCAATCCTCGAGCTCGAAGTGCGCCATGGTTTTCGCTCTTGCCCTCGGCTGAGGCGACGGACGGTCCGTCGCGCGAAAGGGGCGAATCCGGGGGTATCGGACCTGATCCGAGGACGCAAAAAAGCAGAGATTTGGATCTCGCGGCCTAGGTGTGCATGGGTCTCACATGAGCATGTGAGCAGTGCTCAGCCGGCCGCGGGCACGGCCCCGATGGCGGCCCGCATGGCCTCGACCACCTCGGAGGGCAGCGACACGGCCAGCCACTCCTCGAGGGCCCGCACGCCCTGCCACAGCAGCATGGGCAGCCCGTCCTGGACGACCAGCCCGGCCCGGGCCGCGGCGTCCAGCAGCCCGCCCGCCGGACGCGGATAGATCAGGTCGACCACGCGAGCCCCCGCGCCGAGGCGATGCAGGGGCAGCGCCACGGGAAAGTCGGCCGGGCCCCCCTTCATGCCGACGGTGGTCGCATTGACCAGCAGGTCGGCGCCCGAGAGCCCGGCCGCCAGCCCGTCCCAGGCGGTGGCCTGCCAGGGCCCCGGGGGCAGCCCGTGGGGGCGACGGCTCACCCAGCGGATCTCGGCGCCGGTCTCGTGAGCCAGGGCGTCGACCACCGCCCGCGCGGCGCCGCCCGAGCCCAGCACCACCGCCCGCGCGGGGGCGGGGCCCGGCAGCTCGGCCAGGGCCGCGAGCAAGCCGAGCCCGTCGGTGTTGTGCCCGAGCAGGCGCTCGCGCTCGACCACCACGGTGTTGACCGCCCCGATCCGCTCCGCCTCGGGGGTGAGCGCGTCCACCAGGCGGCACGCGGCCTCCTTGTGCGGCACGGTGAGGTTGAGGCCGCCCAGGCCCAGGGCCCGGGCTCCCCGCAGCGCCGCCGGGAGCCCAGCCGGCGGCACGTGGAAAGCGAAGTAGCGGTGCGGAAGCCCCAGCTCGGCAAAGGCCGCGCCGTGCATCGCCGGCGAGCGCGAGTGTCCCACGGGGTCGCCCAGCACCCCGAACGCCTTGGCCTCGGTCGCGTCGCTCATGCCGGACCCTCCGCCTCGTGCAGGGCCTCGCGGCGTCGCTCCATGCGGAAGTTGAGCACCTGCACGAACAGCGAGAAGCCCATCGCCGAGTAGATGTAGCCCTTGGGCACCGCCTGCTCCCCCACCCCCTGCACCACCAGCATCACGCCGATGAGCACGAGGAAGGCGAGCGCGAGCACCCGCACCGAGGGGTGCTCCTCGATGAAGTCGCCCACCGGGCCGGCGAAGACCATCATCACCGCCACCGCGATCACCATGGCCGCCACCATCACCTCGATGTCCTCGGCCATGCCCACCGCGGTGATCACCGAGTCGAGCGAGAACACGATGTCGAGCACCATCACCTGGGCGATGATCCCGGCGAAGCTGGCCGCCTTGGCGCCCGCGCGGGCCCCCGTGGCCCCGGCCGCGTCCGAGCCCAGCGAGGACCCGTGCTCGTCGGGGTGCTCGACGTTCTCGTAGATCTCCCGCGTGGCCTTGTAGAGCAGGAACACCCCGCCGAGGGTGAGGATGAGGTCCTTGCCCGACCAGGGGACGACCAGGGTGAACAGCTCCTGCTCGAGGTGCATGAGCCAGTTGATCGCCGACAGCAGGCCGATGCGGGTGACGAGGGCCACGGCCAGGCCCGTGCGGCGGGCCGAGAGCTGCCGGTCCCGGGGCAGGCGCCCGCAGAGGATCGTGATGAACACGATGTTGTCGATCCCCAGCACGACCTCCATGAGGGCGAGGACGAGCAGGGAGACCCAGGCCTCGGGGCTGACGAGGAGCTCGAGCATGGTGCGGGGAAGCGTAGACGCCCGCCTCCGCGCGGGGAAAGGCCACGTCGGGCGACCGAGCGCCCGCCGGCTCAGCCCTCGGGCTCGGGCTCGGGCTCGGCCGTCGTCACCGTCGCGCGCAGCCGCCCTCGGTGCAGGCGCAGCCCGATCTCGTCCCCGGCCCGGGTCTGGGCGGCATCGGTGACGGCTTGGCCCTCGGCGTCGGTGACCACCGCATAGCCGCGCTCGAGCACGCCCAGCGGCGACAGGGCCTGCAGCGCGCCCGCGGCCCGGGCCAGGCGCAGCCGAGCCTCGCGCGGCGCCTCGAGGCCGGCCGCCACCAGGCGGTGATCGAGCTGCGTGAGCCGCCGCCGCGCCGCGGGCACCAGCGCATGGCCGGCCTCGCGCAGGCGAGTCTCCAGCCCGACCAGCCGCCGGCGATCCCGATCGAGACGACGCCGCGGGTGGCAGGCCTCGAGCCGTCGTCGCAGCGCCTCGAGCCGCTCGCGACGGGGATCGGCCAGGCGATGGCCCACCCGTGACAGCCGGGCCCGCGCCGCCTCGAGCCGCGCGCGCTCGTCGAGGGTGCAGCGCTCCAGCGCCCGGGCCAGGCGGCGCGAGAGCAGCTCGAGGCGCTGCACCACCGCGCGCAGATCGGGCACCACCAGCTCGGCCGCATGCGAGGGAGTGGCCGCGCGCAGGTCGGCCACCAGATCGCAGATCGACACGTCGACCTCGTGCCCGACCGCCGAGACCACGGGCACCGGACAGGCCGCCACCGCCCGGGCCAGGCGCTCGTCGTTGAAGGCCCACAGGTCCTCCACCGAGCCGCCACCGCGCCCGATGATCACCACCGACACGCCGGGCCAGCGCTGCACCCGGGTCAGCGCGCGCACCAGCGATCGCGGCGCCTCGGGTCCCTGCACCACCGCGGGCGACAGCACGATCCGGCTGGGGCAGCGCCGGCGCGCCACCTCGAGGATGTCGTGGATCGCCGCGCCCTGGGCCGAGGTCACCACGCCGATCACCTCGGGCCAGCGCGGCAGCGGCCGCTTGCGCTCCTCGTCGAACAGGCCCTCGGCCGCGAGCCGAGCCTTGCGCTGCTCGAGCTCCAGCATGAGCGCGCCCAGGCCCGCCGGCTCGGCCTGCTCGGCGTAGAGCTGGAAGCGCCCCTGCTTGGCGAAGATCCCCAGCCGCCCCAGCACCCGCAGCACCTGTCCGTCGGCGAGGCGGAAGCGCAGCCGCTCCACGCTCGAGCGCCACATCGCGGTGGGCAGCGAGGCGTCGTCGTCCTTGAGGGTGAAGAAGACGTGGCCGCTGCTGGCGAGCTTGAGGTTGGACACCTCGCCCTCCACCCACAGCATGGAGAAGCGCTGCTCGAGCGCACGGTTGGCCCCCCGGACCACCTGCCCCACCGTCCACACCGGGGGTCGCGAGGGTCCCGGCGCCCGGAACGAGAGCTTGGTCTGCGCCACGCGGCCGCCCGATCAGGTGTCGTCGTCGTCGTCGCCGTCTTCGCCGGTGAGCACCTCGAGCTGATTGCGAAGCTCCTTGAGCTCGCGCTCGAGGCGGTCCACGCGCTCGGCGAATTCCCGGACCACTGCGTCGAGATCCTCCATGGTCCTCGCCTGGAATTCGGAGCGGATTTCGAGCTCACTGAGCCTCACATCGACCTCGTTGCTCGCTTGCTGCTGACGGGTGGGCTCCGCGTCCGGCATCACCCGAGAGATCATAGCCGTTTTTCCCGCCGCTGCCGAAAGGGTGACGACCCTCGCGGCCGCGACAAATTTGGGCCGGCGGGCCCTTCCCCGTTCTACTGGGCCTCGCATGCGGCCCCCCCCAGCGACACGGACGGTCCAAATCGGCCTGCTGATGGCCCTGGGTGCCCCCCTGGGCGCAGGCTGCGACTTCTTCCAGGAGCTGAAGTCGGAGCCGATTGCGGGTACCGAGACCGACACCGACTCCTCCGGTAGTGGGGGCTCCGATACGGGAGACCCCGAGGGTCCCTGCGAGCTGGCCCGGGACGATCGCTGCCTGGATCAAGACACGGTGCGGAGCTGCGATCTGCAGACGGGAGAGCTCGCCGAGCTCGACTGCCCGGCCCTGTGCGGCAGCTACACCAACTTCTCCTGCGTGTCGGCCTCGACCGGCCAGCACGCCTGCTGGTGCGTGGAGCCGGGCCCCACCAAGACGCTCTCGTGCACCGAGCTCGAGGCGTGCCTGGAGGACTGCGACTCGTCCCCCACCCTGGCCTGCGCCGACCAGTGCTTCCGTCGCACCGACCCGCTCACCATCCGCATCCTGGGAGCGCTGCTGCACTGTGCGGAAGCGACCTGCGAGGACACCTGCCTCGAGTCGCCGTCGTCGTGCCCCGCCTGCGTGAGCGCGGCCCGGCTCGAGGGCGAGGGCGGCTGCAGCCTGCCGCGAGCGATCTGCGACGACGATCGGAATCCCGACGAGCCCTGGCCCTGAGTCGAGGCTCGGTCAGGCTGGACCCGCGGACGCGACCACGGCCGCCGCGATGGTCTCGACGAGGGCGTCCGTGCTCCTCGGCGACGCCTCACCCTCCGACGCAGCGCCGTCACCCAACCCGCGGCCGCGGGTCTCGCCTCTCATCGCCCATCAGGGCCCGGTCTCGGTGCCCTCGGATGGGCCTCCGCTCTCCGTCGCGGTCTCCGGGTCGCCACCCTCGGACGGGTCGCCACCCTCGGACGGGTCGCCGCCCTCGGTCGGGTCGTCCTCGTCCTCCTCGTCGTCGTCGTCCGTGATCTTGGGGATCGGAGCCTCGGGATCCACGAGCCACCCCGAGATCTGCTCGACCACGAAGGGGTCCTCTCCCCGGGCGTGCTCGAGCGCCCGCATGGCCACCTTGCGGGCCTCGTCGTGCTCGCCCGCCTGCCACAGCGCCTGGGCGAGCACGAACCCCGTCCGGCTCTGCCACATCGAGGAGGCCGAGTGGTTCTCGAAGTGCTCCATCACCTCGCGGCACACCTCGACCGCCTCGGCCGGATCGCCCTGGGCCTGCTCGAGGCGGCACATCCCGCTGAGCACGTAGTAGGTCATCGGGTGGGCGTCGCTGACGGTGACCTCGAAGATCGAGCGAGCCCGCCCGAAGGCATCGCGGGCCTCCGAGTAGCGCTCCTGGTCGGCCAGCGCATTGCCGAGGTTGACCCACGAGATCCCCACGTCCACGTGGGTCTCGCCCAGGTGCTCCGACTTGACCTCGATGGCCTCGCGGAGCAGCGCGAGGGATTCATCGAGCTCTCCGCCCTCGGCCTTGAAGACGCCCTCGTTGTTGAGCAGCCACCCCAGGAGCTTGGGATCGTGCGAGCGCTCGACCGCGGCTCGAGCCGCGAGCTCCAGCGTGGAATCCTCCATCTTGCGCTGGCGGGTGAGCGTGAACATCAGCGACACCCAGGCCGCGGCCTCGGTGTGATCGTCGCCGATGCTCGCCGACAGCATCACGGCCTCCGAGAGGGTCGCCTCGGCCTCCTGGGCCGAGCCGCCCGAGGCCAGCAGCCGTCCGAGCGAGCCGAGCCCCTCTGCGAGCACCGGCGGGTAGTCGAGATCGTGCGCGTCCTCGACCACCGCCTCGGCCACCTCGATGCCCTTGGCGAAGGCACCGGCGTCGTGCGCCGTGTCGGCGCGGTCGATGCGAGCCCGCAGCTCGGCGATGCGCTCTCGCAGCACCGGATCCTCGGGGAGGGGCAGCTCGTCGGCGAGCGCCTCGAGGTCGGCGCAGTCGTCGATCGCCGGCAACTTGAAGGGCAAGATGACCTGCTGGACCAGCGCGTCGTGGTCCTCGGCGCCGGACAGCGCGTCGATGGTGGCGCGCAGGCGGTTGCGACGACGCTGCAAGCAGCGCATGCGCTGATCGAAGAGCTGCTCGCTCTGATGATGGGCGACGAAGGTGGCCCGACACGAGCTCTCGTACATCGAGACCCAGTCGCGGGCGTAGGCGTCGAGCTTGTCCTGCACCCGCTCCAGCGAGCCGGCCATCGTGCCCCCCACCCGCTCGAAGACGGCCTCGACCGCGGCCCGATCGTCGGCGCTCCAGGTCCCCTCGAGCGCGGCGGCGGGGTTGCGGCAGGGCTCCTCCCGCGGCTCATCGAAGACCACCGCTCCCACCCCGAAGCCCACCAGCAGGGTGGCCGCGGCCAGCGCCTGCGGCCAGCGCCGCGGCGGCTCGGCCAGCTCGGCCAGCAGCTCCTCCATCGAGTGGAAGCGATCCTCGGGCTCGGTGGCCAGGCCCCGCGTCAACACCCGGCGGATCCTCGGCGGCACCCGCTCGCCGCTGGCCGCCCGCTCGAGCTCCCGCTCGTTGATCTGGATGCCCTTGTCGAGGCTCTTTCGCCGCTCCTCGTAGGTCTCGCCGGCCAGCGGCGGCCGGTCGTAGAGCGCCACGTACAGCGACATACAGAAGGCGAACTGCTCGCTGCGGTGATCGGTGCGTCCGCGAAACTCCTCCGGCGCCATATAGGCAGGCGTCCCCATGAGCATCTCGCCGTCCGACGCCTCGCGAACCTCGCGGGTCTCGTCCTCGCCGGAGAACGAGGCCGGGATCAGGGCGCGGACGCTGGGATCGGTCGCGATCGCTCCGCCGCTGCCCGAGGCGACGGTCCCCCGGCGCCGGCGGGGCGCGGGCTCGCCATCGACCGCATGGGCCAGGCCGAAGTCGAGGACCTTGACCGTCCCGTCGTCACCGATGAAGACGTTGCCGGGCTTGAAGTCGCGATGCACGAAGCCGGCCTCGTGGGCGGCCACCAGCCCCTGGCCCGCCGTACGGAATACCCCGAGGATCTCTCGGACCGTTCGAGTCCGCTGATCGAGCCACGCGTTGAGGGTCTGCCCCTCGAGCAGCTCCATCGCGATGAACACCCCGTGGCTGGCCAGCCCGGCGTCGTAGACGGCGACGATGTTCGAGTGCTTGAGGCGAGCGAGGGTCTGGGCCTCGCGCAGCAGGCGGAGATCCGCCTCCACCGAGGACCGCCCGCGCCGCAGCAGCTTGATCGCCACGTTGCGATCGAGCTGGGGATCGTAGGCCTTGTAGACCACCCCCATGCCCCCGCGCCCGAGATGGCTGAGGATCGAGTAGCGACCCACGAAGTCGCCGTGCGACAGCGTGGGCTCCTCGGCGCCGGGCTGCGATGGCTGATCGCTGCTCGCCGACTGGGCGCTGGCCTGCACCGCTCCCGCACTCTCGGGAGCTGGAATCGGTCGCGTAGCGAGGTCCTGGGTCGACATCCGCTCGAGGGCGCAGAGTGGGCAGCGTGGCCCATCTCATGGTGCCTTCGAGTGTATGCCCGACCGCAACGACCGCGAACCAGACCCCATCAGTTTCATTGGGCCTGGTTCGGACCCCGTCCGAGGCCGCGCTCGCTGGCGCATGGGCCGCGCCAGCGTCGCTCGGTGATGGTGTGCCTACTCCGTGATGTAGGTCGAGATCGTGTGGTAGCTCTGCTCCCCGCTACCACCGCCGTTGCCGGGGTAGCAGTTGGCCGGAACGTCGAGGTTCGGCCCCACGAGCTCGCATCGACCATCACACGAGTTGAACTTCTGGAACTCGCACGGGTTGGTCGGCGACGAGCAGGTCCGCCCCTCGCGCTTGGCCGCCACGTTCCCCGTGGGCGCCCCCTTGCAGTAGAACTTCTCGTCGGTGGCGACGAACAGGTTGCCGAAGAAGCCAGCCTCGAGGATGGCCTCGCCCGGCACACCGAACCCGATGGCCGGGTGATCGGCCTGCATCCAGACCATCACGTTCTCGCCGGACTGATTGGTCCGCGCCAGCACGCAGGCGCTGACCCACTCCTGGCAGTCCTGGTCGCACGCACCGTCCTTCCAGGCGGGCGCGAGGCCGTGCTTGCCGTAGAAGGTCACCACCACGTCATCGATGATCTTGGTGATGCTGTCGCCATCGGGCAGCGCGCACTCCACGACGTACTCGACCGTGCTGCGGAATTGTGGATCCGCGGCCAGCCCCTCGTCGGAGAGCCCGGCAGCCGTGCTCAGTGCGAATGCTGGATCGATGCCGCTGGTGACCGGATTCTCCAGGCCGTTGTTGAGCCATCCGCCACCGCTCGGCACGCCCTTCTTGGCATCGGTCTCTTCCCCCCCAGAAAGATCGCCGCTGCCAGCATCGAGCGTCCGAAACGCAATGCCGTCGTCGAAGTCCAGATCATCCCCATCGTCCCCCGTTGCACAAGCAGAAAGTGCCAGTGCAAGCGAGACGACGAGGCCAAATGCCTCGTGTCGCTTCTTCATTGTTACCCCGCCCCTGTTGGCTAGTGTGTGATGCGAACACCTAGTGGCTCGATTTCCCCCATCGAACCACCACGTACTACATCAGCGTAGTACACCGAGTCGTCGGTAGTCAATCTCGTCGTGTGCGATGTTTCGAAACGAAGCCATCACCGCGATGACATCGTGTACGTGGAAATCGTACGGGCCAACGGGTGCGGAGCGCCTTCGAGCGATCGGCGAATTCCCCCCGGTATCGCCCCGCTCGGTGTCGAATTCACGCTCGTCGTCCCTCGTCCCCCTCGCGCTTCGTGACAGCGCAGACGAGACTCCGAGGCGTGAAACCTCGTGTCGCATTCGCATTGGACTGACCCCGTGCAAGCAGCTCCAATACTCTCCCCGGAGGAGCAACGCCTGCACAATGAGCGTAGAGGGTGCACCCCGGCCTCGTCAACCAAATGCAGCTCCAATGCAGCGTAGGGAGGCGCCCCAACCGCTGTTGGCCAGATTACCCCACGACATCATCGTAATGCGTACCAACACGGAACGACGGAGGATCGGACAGTGGGTTTCGTTGTGGACTCGACGTCCTTTTCGCTGTCACATCTTGCCAATCTGCACTACGGGGCTTTCGGATCCTCACCGCGGCAATGAGGGGAACAACGTTGCTCGTGCGTAGTGCGCAGGGATGTCGCGGAAAGTCGGCCGCATGGCCTCGATGGACCCAATGCGGGTCCCGAACAACGAAATGACGGGGAGCGGGGGTCGGGGGTGAAATCAGATCGAACGAAACGTCAGGTTGATGGGCGCTCGAATTCATCAATGAGGCCCACATTGACACAGCCATTCCGGAGGAGATCACTTCCCATGGGCAGGGGGTATCCCGACGAGAGCGGCTTGGAGACCGAATCCATGGTAGCTCGCGCTCGTGCCCGCTTTCGCGACGGTGCCCGATCCCGTGCACGGACCCGGCTCGACCGGGCGGATCCGCTACGACCTCCGCCAGCCGGCGCCGGCGACGGGCCGACCCCCGCTGGTGCTGGTGGGGGGCATGACCCAGACCCTCGCGAGCTGGGGCGGTCAGCTCCGCCCGCTGTCCGCCACCCGACCGGTGCTGGCCTACGAGTGTCGAGGCCAGGGCGCGACCGAGCTCGATCTGCGCGAGGCCGACCTCCCCCGCCACGTGGAGGATCTCGTCGCCCTGCTCGAGGCCCTCGGGCTGCCGACCCCGGTGGACCTGTGCGGCTTCTCGTTCGGAGGGCGGGTGTGCCTGGCCGTGGCGGCGACCCAGCCCGCCCTGGCCCGCCGCCTGGTGCTCTCGGGCGTGAGCACCGGCCGCGGCGTGGTCGGCCAGCTCATCGTGGAGGGCTGGCTGGCCGCGCTGCGAACCGGTGACCTCGAGGCGCTCGCCCGGATCAGCCTGCCCGACATCGTGGGCCCGGCCTACCTCGAGGCCCACGCCCACCTGGTGGAGCCGATGGTGCGCGCAGTGGTGGAGCGCAACTCCTTTGCCGGCATCGACGCGCTGTTCCACCAGACCCTGCGGGCCCCGAGCGATCCCGCGTGGACCAACGAGGCCATGGCCGCACGGGTGCAGTGCCCGACGCTCGTGCTGGGCGGCGAGCTCGACCGCCTCGCCCCGCCCGCCGAGGTCCGCGACCTGGCCGAGCGGATGGGCGGGCGGGCCCTGACCATCCCCGGGGCAGGCCACACGATCCCCATCGAGGCGGCGGAGCGCTGGCGCGAGGCCGTGCTCGAGCACCTCGACGCGCCCTGAGGGCGCCGGCTCACAGCGACGCCGGGAGCTCGGAGGGCCCGGCTCCGATCGGGGCACGGCGGCCGGGGCCTCGGCCGGGCCCGACGACCCCGACTCGCGGCCGGAGCACGCCTCCCCCAGCACCGCGAGGACCAGCGCGAGCGACGGACGAGCATCGCAAGCCATCGTGGCATCGACCCCGAGGGCGCTCAACCGATCGCGCCTGCCACGGAGACGAGGGTCCGATACCCTCAGCAGGGACCACGCGATGGGCGACGACGATGCACCGCGCGTCGCGCGGTACCAGCTGCGACGACGACTGGGGATGGGAGGCCTCGGGGTCGTCTACGCAGCGTTCGACCCCGAGCTGGGGCGGGAGATCGCGGTCAAGCTGATCCGCATCGGCGCCACCGATCACGCCGGCCTCGATCGCCTCGAGCAGGAGGCCATGGCGCTGGCGCGGGTCAGCCATCCCAATGTGGTGGAGGTGTTCGACGTGGGCCGCTACGACCTGCGCTTCGACGACCAGTGGCCCCACGACGTGCCCCGCCGCGGCGTGTACGTGGTGATGGAGCTGGTCCACGGCGAGGACCTCCGCACCTGGCTCCGAGCCACGCGCACCACCGCGGAGATCGTGCACGTGCTCACCCGCGCGGGCCGGGGGCTGGCCGCCGCCCATGCGGCCGGCATCGTGCACCGCGACTTCAAGCCGGCCAACGTGATCGTCGACGAGCAGGTGGACGCCAAGGTCCTCGACTTCGGCCTCGCCCAGCGGCTGAGCACCGACGTCCCCAGCACCCGCGACGACGAGACCAGCGAGGAGCCGGCCTCGCACGCGGCCGACTCCGCGTGCGTGCCCGCCTCGTCGATGACGCGGACCGGCACCGTGATGGGGACGCCCGCCTACATGGCCCCGGAGCAGCACCGCGGCGAGCGGGCCGACGCCAAGTCCGATCAGTATGCGTTCTGCGTGGCGCTGGCCGAGGCGCTGTGCGGCGAGCGTCCGTTCTCCGGGACCACCGTGGCCGACCTGCACCGCGCCAAGACCCAGCTCCGGCTCAGCCCGCGGCTGCGCGGCGTCCCGGCCCGGCTGCGCGCGGTGATCGAGCGCGGGCTGAGCCTCGATCCCGCCGCGCGCTGGGGCTCGATGGACGAGCTGCTCGATCGCCTCTCGGACCGTCGCTCGTCGCGGCTGCCGTGGATCGGCGCCGGCCTGCTGGGCGCGTCCGGGATCGCGGGCTGGCTCATCCAGCCGCCGTCACCACCTCCGCCGCCTCTGCCCGACGAGCCCGAGCTGGTCGCCATCGACGGCCTCGTGCCCTCCGCCGAGGCAATGGAGCTGCGGGCCCTCGCCGAGGAGGCATGGGTGGACGACGAGCCCGACGCGGTCGTGCGGGTGCTCGAGCGCTTCGCCCCCGACGGCGAGACACCCGACGAGCCCACGCTGGCGGCCGAGGTGCTGCTGTGGCGCGGGCGCCTGGCCCCCGACGAGGAGGCGGTGGAGCTCTACCGTCGCGCCTTCTTCCTCGCCCGCGAGGCCGATGCCCCGTCGATCGCGGCCCGGGCCGCCAACGCGGCCGCCAACGTGGTGCTCGGCGACCACGGCCAGGCGCTCGCCGAGTGGACGCGGCACGCGTGGGTCGAGCTGCACCGAGGGCCCTGGGATCGTGGGGCCGCGGTGCAGGTGCTGGTGACCTCGGGCTACGGCCGCGCCGTGGCCTTCGGGGACGAGCAGGCCGCCGAGATCCTCGAGCTGGCCTCGGCCGCGGTCGGCGACATCGAGCCCGAGGACGGACCCTTCATGGCCTTCCAGATGGCGCAGCTCGCCGCGGCCTGGCGCTTCGCCCAGCAGCCCGAGCGCGGAGCGTTCTGGGCCCGACGCGCCGCGGTCCTCATCGATGCCACCGCCGAGCCGGGCCACCCGGTGCGCGCCTCGGCGGAGGAGGAGATCGGCCTCGACATCATCGCGCAGTGGCCCTGCTACGAGGGGCTGCCGCACCTCGAGCGCGCCCGGGCCTCGTACCAGGCCTCGGCCGCCGGCGGCACCGATCTCGAGGGAGCGATCGCGGGCTTCCACATCGCCGAGTGCCTCGAGGAGCTCGGGCGCTACGAGGCCGCGCTCGCGGAGTACCGCAGCATGATCGACTTCTGGGCCGCGCTCGACGACGAGTACGGCATGCGGGAGATCGACGCGCGCATCTCCATCGCGCGCCTGCTCGCACGGATGGGTCGCCGCGCCGAGGCCGAGCGCGAGTACGAGCAGGCGATCGAGGTGGTCAACCCCGTCGGCCCCGATCACCCGCTGCGCAACCTGGCTCGCCAAGAGCTCGAGGCGCTGCGAAAGCGCTCGCCGTGATCACGCAAGAGCTGCGCGTGAGCACGACCACCCGATGGGCACTCCTGCGGCCCCGCGGTCCGGCGATTCGATTGCCGGCCCCGTAGCCGTGTGCCACGATTCGGCGCTCGACGCGGATCGAGGGCCAGGGAGCGTCCTTCGGCTTCGTCGACGATCGGTCATCGCCGCCGCCCCGGCTCCCGAGGTCCTCGCCATGCTCTACGACGATCCCGTTGCTCAGGTCGCCGGCCTGACGATCTTCCGCGACTTCTCCAACCCCAACACCTTCTACTACCTGCCGCCCGAGGCCCCTCGCGTGGCTCGGCTGGCCGAGGGCGGTGAGTCGGGGGACTACGCCCTGCGCCTGGTGCTGTACCGCCCCGATCCCAACGCCGCGCCCCCCCAGGGCATGGAGGACGGCGGCGGCTTCCTCAACCTCGACGTCGACCTCCACATCACCGACGCCCAGCGCCAGCAGGCCGAGCGCGAGCTCGCGGCCAAGTTCGGCGACGACGTCAACCTCGTCCCCGTCCCTTCACCGAGGGCTCCGTCGAGCTCGTCTTGCTCGGCGTCGCGCGGGGCGACGAGGGCCAGCCCTTCGTCCGCAAGGTGGCCGGCTCCGCCGTCCCTCGCTGTACGGCACCCAGCGCGCCGCCTTCAGCGTGATCCTCGACCGCCACGGCGCCGCGCTCATGCGCCAGGTGATCGCCGAGGGCGGCCTCACCATGGCCCTGGCCATCTACCACCTCAAGTACGCCGCCATCGGGCCCGCCTACAACCTCAAGATCACCGTCGACTACGCCCGCGTGCAGGGAGACGATGGACCTGCGCCTCAACGCCGGCATCAGCGTGGGCAACCGCAACACCAAGTTCGTGGGCAAGGTGGGCTTCCACATGCTCATGGAGGAGCTCAAGGAGAACCGCGCCATCAAGGTCGAGGAGGTCGACCCCGTGCCCGGCGAGAACGGGCGCACGCCGGTCAACCAGGAGCGGATCAACGGATCATCGGCAACCTGATGGGCTCCACCTGGTTCCGCCCCTCGCTGGCCCAGGTCTCGCAGCTCACCCAGGTGCAGCCCGGCACCACCACCTCCACCACCGCCGCCCCCACGGCCGGGACCACGGCGCGCCCGGGCACCACTACCGCGGCCCCGACCACCGCCGCGCCCACGACCACCGCGACCCCCCACCACCACCACCGCGGCCCCCGGGCGTCACCACCACCGCCGCTCCGGGCACCACGCCCACCACCACCGCCGCGCCGGGCACCACCACCGCCGCGCCGGGCACCACCACCGCCGCGCCGGGCACCACCACCGCCGCGCCGGGCACCACCACCGCCACCCCGGGCACCACCACCGCGCGCCCCGGCGGCGACGACCCCACCAAGGTCGAGGCCAGCTTCGAGATCAACCTCGAGATGATCCATCGCGAGGAGAAGATCACCGCCACCTACGACCTCAGCTCCCGCAAGGCCCTCGTCCGCGAGGTACACCCCCAGGGCCAGCTCGCCTTCGACGTCGACGACCCCGCCCGCTACGTCATCGAGGCCGACGGCGCCATCGACTTCTTCCAGTGGCTCGAGCTCGAGGGCTCCACCACCGCCAGCTGGGACGGCGACGGCATCGACTCGATCCAGGTCGAGATCCGCTACTGCCCCCGCGGCGACGGTGACTTCATCCGCCGCGGCGAGCTGCTGCTCAGCCGCGACCAGCCCAAGGCCAGAGTGGAAGGTCGGCGTCCTGCACGACAGCGACGACGACGCCCGCCCGGTGGTCTACTGGTACGAGTACCGGGTCACCGTGCACTACCGCCAGGAGATGGCGCTGGGCGATCAGGCGGCGCCATCACCAGCGTGGGCGCCGAGGGGCCGACGCCCAGGGCTGGATCCGCAGCTACGCCCGCAACCTGGTCATCCACCCCGCGACGTCACCCCGGCCATCACCGTCAACGTGATGAGCGGCGTGATGAAGTACGACATCATCGAGCGGGCGCAGCTCGTGCTGAGCTACGGGCCCTACCGCCAGAACCTGTTCCTCTCGCCCGAGCAGCCGCAGCACCGCCTGGTGATCCGCCCCGAGCCCGGCCTCGCCGACGAGCCGCTGCGCACCAGCGGCACGCTCTACTACCAGGACGGAGCGCGGGTCACCCTGCCCGAGCAGCAGTGGACCACCCAGGAGCTCGTGGTGATCAACGAGCCCCGCGCCAATCGGCTGCGGGTGCGGGTGATCCTGGCCGACCCCGGCCACGAGTACGCGCGGGTGAGCGTGCGGCTGCGCTACGAGCACGGCGATCGCCTGGTCGAGCAGGACTTCGAGCTCACCCAGCACGCGCAGATGGAGGAGTGGGCGGTGCGGCTCGAGGATCCCGAGGCCCGCAGCTGGCAGTACCAGGCCACGCTGGTGGAGAGCGGCGGCGGGATCCAGACCACCGGCTGGATCGACGGCCGCGACGAGCTGCTGATCCTGGGCTTCGACGCCGTGGACGTGATCCCGGTGCAGGTGAGCTGGCTGGTGCCGCCGCCGGCCGGCGACCTGCTGGCGGTGAAGATCGACCTGGCCTACGACGACGATCGGCTCAACGTGCACTGGCAGCACTCGGAGCTCATCCGCCCCGGCCACACGGGCAGCTTCACCTGGTCGATCGCCATCCGCGACCGACGGCTCCGCGGCTACCGCTACCGGGTGACCGAGTACCGCGCCACCGGCCCCAGCGAGGGCGAGTGGAAGCCCTCCGACTCCACCATGCTGGTGCTGCTGCCCGGCATGTGAGCCGCGCGAGCCCGCGTCATCGCATCGCTCGAGCCGGGCTCCTGGCTCGAGCGCAGCGGCCGGCTCGGCTCGCGCGGGCTCAATCGAGCTCGCGGTAGCGCGCCGAGATCCGGTCGTTCTCGTGCACGGTGACCGCGTGCACCCGCACGCGGCCGGCCACCGCGGAATCGTCGAGGGTCCGACCGAGGCGGCGGTAGATGTGCGCGGCGAGGTTCTCCGCGGTGGGGTTGACCTCGTCGAAGGGCGGCACGTCGTTGAGCAGGCGGTGGTCGAGCTCGCCGGTGATCTCCTCGGTCATCCGCAGGAGCTCGCGGAAGTCCAGGCCCATGCCCAGCGCATCGAGCTCGTGCGCCCGCACCACCACCTCCACGCGGAAGTTGTGGCCGTGGACCTGCTCGCAGGCTCCCGCATAGCCCCGCAGCACGTGGGCAGAGGAGAACTCGGTGACGACCCGCAGGTCGTAGGTCTTGCGTGCGCTCATGGATCGGCCCCCGGGCTCAGGGCTGGGCCCCGCCGAGGATCCAGAAACGTATCAGGTCGATGTCCTCGGGGGGAAGCGGCAGCATCCCCGCCGGCATCCGCACCCCCGAGCCGCCCACCGATGCCTGCTCGCCGATCACCTTGAGGTAGAGGTAGCTCTGCGAAGGATCGCCGGGCGAGACGCGGTCGACGCCCGGGGCCTCCACCGAGGGGATGCTCACGATCGACGCATAGGCGGCCGCATCGCGAAGATCCAGCCCGCCCGAGGGCATGGCGGAGCGATGGCAGAAGCACTCCACCGTCATCAGCTCGAGGATCTGGTCGAAGCCCACCTCGGGGATCGAGGTCTCCTCGCCGCCCTCGCTGGTCGAGCCCTCGCTGGTGCCGCCGCTGTCGGTGGCATCGGCCGCGGTGCTGCCCGTGCTCGCCTCGCCGCTGGTCGAGCCGGTGCTGCCGTCCACCCCGCTGCCGCCCCCACTCGAGCTCGAGGCGCCGCCGGTCGACGCGCCCGCGCCCGCATCGTCCCCGGAGTCGTCGCTGCAGGCGGGGACGAGCGCGGCCAGCCCCCATGCGATCAGGCCCACGACGAGGCAGCGCTCGGAGCTCATGACCCGAGCCTACCGCGAGAGCGGGGCGCCAGGCGCATGCGCACCACGGGGCCCTTGGCCGCCGGCCGCTGGTCCAGATCGAGCGGGGCCTCGCACTCCGAGCGCAGGCGACAGCGGGCGCACTCGGTGCCGCGCCACAGCGCATCGAAGCGGGCCTGCACCTCGTCGAGCATCGCGTCGTCGTCGGTGAGCAGGCCCAGCTCGAAATTGCGGCGGTCCTCGCCCTTGGCCCCCAGCCCGGCGCCCGTCCAGTTGGCGCTGCCCAGGTACAGTAGCGCCCCGTCGATCACCACCACCTTGAGGTGCACCCGCGCGCACTGCCGCAGGCGCAGCCCGCCCTCGTAGAGCCGCGGCCGGGCGTCGAAGCTCGCGCGGAAGGCCCGGGACGGCGGGCCGGCGTGGAGCAGGCGCAGCTCCACCCCGTCGCGAGCCAGGCCGTCGAGCACGTCGAGCATGGGCACGTAGCGCCGCGCCGCGCGGCCGGGCACCCGCAGATCCTTGAGGTTGGCCGTCGAGATCCACACGCTGCGCCGGGCCCGACGCACCGCCTCGATCACCAGCTCGTGGTGCTCGCGGTCGTGGACCAAGCGGACGCGGGCGCTGCGGAGACCGAGGTCGATCACGGCGACGGACGATCGTAGCGGCCCGCCGCGCCCCGCCGAAATTCCCCGCGCCCAGACGCGAGCTAGTAGCGCACGACCGCCGCGCCCCAGGTGAGGCCGGTGCCGAAGGCGGTCATGGCGAGCAGGTGCCCGTCCTGCAGGACACCGGCCCGTCGCGCCTCGCAGATCGCCACCGGGATCGAGGCGGCCGAGATGTTCCCGTAGTCCTCGAGCACCGAGTAGACCTTCTCCTGCGGGATCGCGGCGCGCTCGCGGCAGGCCTCCATGATGCGGATGTTGGCCTGGTGGGGGATGAACACGTCCACGTCGTCGGGACCGATGCCCGCGTCCTCCATGGCCCGCAGCAGGCTGCCGCTCATGGCCCGCACCGCGTGCTTGAAGACCTTGGAGCCCTCCATGTAGACGGTGTGGGCCGCCTCGTCGACGGTGGCGTGGGAGGCCGGCATGCGGGTGCCGCCGGCGGGCACCTTGAGGATCGAGGCGAGGGTGCCGTCGCTGCCCCAGTTGGCCGAGAGGATCCCGGACTCGCCGTCGCTGGGCCCCACGATCGCGGCCCCGGCTCCGTCGCCGAACAGCACGCAGGTGCGGCGATCCTTCCAGTTGAGGATCTTGCTGAACACCTCGGCCCCGCACACCGCCACGCGCTTGGCCCGCCCGGCCTCGATCCAGTTGGCCGCGACCTCGAGGCCGTACAGGAAGCTGCTGCAGCCCGCCATCACGTCGAAGGCCGGCATGCCGCTCACGCCCAGGCGGTCCTGCACCCAGCACGCGGTGGAGGGGAACAGGGTGTCCTGCGAGCAGGTGCCCACGATGATGCCGTCGAGCTCGGCGGGCTCGATCCCCGCCTCCTGGCAGGCGTCGGCGATCGCCCCCGCCGCCAGGTCGGAGGTGGCGGTCCGCCCCTCGACCACGCGCCGCGCCCCGATGCCCGTGCGCTCACGGATCCACGAGTCCGAGGTGTCGATGAGATCCGTGAGGTCGTCGTTGGTGACGACCTTGTCGGGCAGGCAGCAGCCCGTACCCAGGAACTTCACGTTTCTCACCACTCACCCCCTGCGGCTTCTTCGTCCGACCCATGGCTGGGCTGGTCTTAAGTCGACGCGATTACCCCGAGGATCCATCCCGGTCAACGAATCGCCCAGTTGACGGACGAGCGCTCGCGCACGCACGAATTGCTCGGGCGCGCACGGGCGTGCGCACCTGCATGGCTCCCCGCGACGGCCGTAGGCCGGGACACAACCGTGACGAAACACGACCGACGCCGACGCCGCCCGTCTCCGGCTCAGCGCTCGAGCAGCAGGTGGGCGTTGAGCCGCTCCCACAGCATCGCGTCGTTGTAGTGCTCGAACTTCCTCTCGTCGCGCATGAACGCCGGCGGGTGATCCTCGCGGCGACCGTCGACCAGGGCGGGGCCGTGCACCTCGTGCAGCATCTCGTGGTGCACCACCGAGGCCACGAAGAAGCGCGGCACGTCCTCGGCGTCGAGCACCGGGTGGATGCGGATGAGCTTGTCCTCGAACACGTACTGCCCCAGGTCGATGCGCTCGCGCGAGCGGGCCCGCTTGTAGCGACGCCCCCAGGTGATGCGCGCCTCGATCCCGCCTTCGAAGTAGCGCTCGTTGAGCTCGTCGAAGATCTCCTGGAGGTTGTGGTAGCGCCCCTCGGTGTCCAGGGGGATCGCCCGCGGCTCCTCGCGCTTGCGGATCAGCGCCTCGTTGTCGTCGACGTAGGAGTGCAGCAGGCGGGCCGCCTCGCGGTCGTGGGTCTCGGCGTAGTTGGCCGCCGCCCGCACCACCACCGCCGGCGCCCCGATGAACATGTGGTGCAGGCGGAAGGTGAGCACCCCTTCGCGGGAGCGCTTGATCGACATCATCGTCTGGGTGTTGTCGGTGACGATCACCCGCGCCCGCGCCCGCTTGAGGTAGAAGGAGATCCGATCCTGGAGCTCGGCCCGCGAGCGCTCCTGCTGGTGCGGGCTGGCGTCGGTCCAGGGGATCTCACCGCTGGCGATCGGGTCGCGCTCGAGCTCCACCGGGGACTCGAGCTCGGCCTCCGCCGCGGCCTCGGCCTCCATCGCTGCGTCCGGCGGCGCCGGATCGGGGACCGCCGGCGGGCCCGACTCGGGCAGGCGCACCGCGAGGTTTCCATCGGGGCTCTTGGCCCGCGAGCTCGAGCGCGGCTTGGAGGGAGGACACATGAATTCGAACGCTGGGGCGTACGGGACCGCCGCACCCCCTTCAGGAGTTTGAACCATGGTGGGTCGATCGCGAAACGAGCCCGCGGCGGGTTCGCGGGCGCCCTGCGGGGCGCCGTGGGGCCGCGGGCGTCGAGGCATCGATAGGATATGATCCGGCACACACGCCCATGAAATTCCGGGATCGCGTCGAGCGACCCAGCCGATCCGCGCACGAATTTGCCTCGTTGGGCCCAATTGAACGATCAGCCCCGCCGCCCGCCATGCCGACCATCGACGTGCTCCTCTTCGCCGGCCTCCGCGAGATCGCGCGCGCCGAGACCGTCCCGGTGACCATCGATGCCGGCATCACCGCGGGAGATCTCCTCACCGTCCTGGGCCAGCAGCACCCGGCCCTCGCGCCTCGCCTGGGGCCCTGCCGGGTGGCGGTGGACCAGGCCTTCGTGGGGGGCGAGCACCGGATCTCCGGCACCGAGGAGGTCGCCGTGATCCCCCCGGTGAGCGGCGGCCACGAGGGGCCCCCGCGGGTGGCGGTGAGCGATGTGCCGCTGTCGCTGGCCGCCGTGGTCGAGGCGGTCGACCACCCCGGGGCCGGGGGCATCACCACCTTCACCGGCAACGTGCGACTGCGAAGCCGCGGCAAGACGGTGTCGCACCTCGAGTACGAGGCCTACGGGGCAATGGCGCTGCGGGTCCTCGACGAGATCCGGGCGCGCATCGAGGCCGAGATCGAGGGCGCCCGCGTGGCCATCCACCACCGGGTGGGGAGGCTGGAGATCGGCGAGACCGCGGTGGTGATCGCCGCCAGCGCGCCGCACCGCGCCGAGGCCTTCGCCGCCTGCCGCGAGGCGATCGAGGCGCTCAAGCGCGACGTGCCGATCTGGAAGCGCGAGGTCACCGACGACGGCGCGGTGTGGATCGGCCAGGGGCCCTGAGGCTCAGCGAATGAACGGCTTGGCCATCACCCACTTGGCGCGCCGAAACCACAGCTCGGCGACCTGCTGGGTCTTGCCGCCGTCGACCGGGCGCTCGCTGAAGCGCAGCATCGCGTCGACGTAGACGTAGCCGCAGTCCACGGTGTGGGCCTTGCAGCTGAGCTGGCCGCTCTCGGGGGCGAGCAGCGAGCGACCGGCGATCGCCCCGTCGAGACCCACCGTGCCCTCGAACCAGGTCGACTTGGCGCCGCCGACCTTGTAGGTCGCGGTCACCGTGGCGCCGTCGAGGACGACCTCGAGGTGGGGCCCGTCGGCGCCGGCTCCCTCCTCGGCGTAGCTGCCCCCGTGGGCCTTGGCCACCAGCTTGCCCAGCGCACCGGCGAGCGCCGACGACGAGGCGGCCAGCGCATCGATCCGGGTCCGAGCCGAGCGTCCGGCGTCGGTGGCCAGCTTCTCCGAGCGGAGGATCACCGCGTCGTCGAGGGCCAGGCGCAGCTCGGCGAGCTCGAGCACCGCCTGGTGGAGCTGCTTGGCGTGGTCCTTGGCCGCCTTGGACGTCGTGCTCTCCCGCGCGAGCCGGGCCACGTCGCGCAGGCGGGGCAAGTGCTCGTCGATCGCGGACGCGAGCGCCGTCAGCTCGCCCTGGGCGGCCGTCACCGCGCGCAGGGCCGGACCGTCGCCGAGCACCTGCCCCTCGCCCCAGCGCCCCTGGGGCGCCGCGAGCTCGCAGGTGCTGCACACCGGCGGCCCGGGATCGGCGAAGCGGGGATCGAGCGGGGCGTCGAAGAAGCGGGCGTGCTCGCGGGCGAAGGCGAGCTGGCGCTCGCGCTCGGCGATCAGGGCGTCGTAGCCGTCGGCCACGATCAGCCCCTTGGGCACCCCTCCCTCCCGCAGCACGATGTGCCAGCGAGCACAGCCGAGCATGCCGGGGTCGCCGGCGGGCGCCGAGCGAGTGCCGTCGCAAGCCTCGACCACCACGGGCTCGATGGAGGCCACCGCAGGCTTGGCCGGGGCATCGTCGACCGACGCGGACCCGGCCACGCCGGTCCCCACGCCCATCGTCGTCGTCATGAGGATGGATGCGAGTCGAAGGGACACGAGACGGTCCCAGCGTAGCCGGATGGGGCCCGAAGGTCAGGTCGCCGCCCCGCCGATGGGACGAATCGGGGCCGTAGGCACCCTGGTGGGTCCTCAGCGCACGATCCGCCGCGATGGAGCCAGTTCCCTTCGCGTGTCACGCGCGACCCTCGGCCCATTTTTCGTGCAACGACGGGGGCCCGGTGGTCGATGACGGACCGGTGCTCGACCCGTCCTCGTCCACGACCGCCGGCACGCTCTCCGATCTGCGCCCCAAGATCCGTCGTCGTCGCGCCCTCGCCGTCGAGCTCGACGGCGGCCAGCGGGTGCGGATCCCTCCCGACGGCGTGCTGCGGGTGGGCAGCGGCTCGGGCATGGAGCTGCGGCTCGACGATCCCTACATGAGCTCGCACCACGCCACCGTCCGCGCCACGCGGAGCGGCGGGGTGGTGGTGATCGACGAGGGCTCCAAGAACGGCACCTGGGTCGATGGCGTGGCGGTGGAGCGCGCGTGGGCCCGGCCGGGCGCGATCCTCCGCTTCGGTCGGGTGAGCATGCGGGTGGTCTGCAGCGAGGGCGATCCGCCGGGGCGCGAGGATCTCCCCGAGGGCCCGGTGGTGGGCAAGAGCTCGGCCTTCCGCGAGCTGCTGCGCACCCTCGAGCGCGTGGCCCGACTGCGCTCGCCGGTGCTGCTGCGCGGCGAGACCGGCACCGGCAAGGAGGTCGCGGCCCGGGTGATCCACCGCGCCAGCGAGCGCCGCAACCATCCCTTCGTGGCGATCAACTGCGGGGCCATCCCCGAGCCGCTCGCCGAGAGCGAGCTGTTCGGCCACGTGCGCGGGGCCTTCACCGGGGCCCACCGCGATCGCCTGGGTGCGTTCGGTCGGGCCGACGGCGGCACCCTGCTGCTCGACGAGGTCGCCGAGCTGCCGCCGCTCATCCAGGCCAAGCTGCTGCGCGTGCTCGAGACCGGCCGGGTCCTGCCGATAGGCGCCGAGCAGGAGCAGCCGGTCGACGTGCGGGTGGTGGCGGCCACCCACCGCAACCTCGAGTCGATGGTCGACCTCGGCGAGCTGCGCGAGGACCTCTACCACCGCCTGGGCGTGCTCACCGTTCAGCTGCCTTCCCTGCGCGAGCGCCGGGAGGACATCCCGCTGCTGCTGCAGCACTTCGCCCGGCGAGCCACCCTCGAGCTGGGCTATCCCGTCGAGCTCACCGAGGCCGCGGTCGTGGCCGCCGTGCGCTACCCCTGGCCGGGCAACATCCGGGCGCTGCGCAACGCGGTGCTGCGCGCGGGGGCGCTCGCCGACGGCCCCATCGATGCCGAGACCCTGGTGCCCACCGCCGTGTCGTATCCCGAGCACGCACCGCCGGGGTGCCTGGTGGTCCCCCGCGGCACCTGGGAGAGCATGCGGCGATCGGTGCTCCAGCAGATCATCGCCGACGAGGGCAGCATCCGTCGGGCGTCCAAGGTGCTGGGGATCCCCCGCACCACCCTCGGCAACTGGCTGCGCCGCGGTCGCGAGCCCGAGCGCTGAGCGGCGCCGACTCAGGGGGCGGCCGCGGGCATCACCTCGATCGACTCGGCCACGAGGCTCATCACCCCCTGGTCGATCTGGAAGCGACCGAGGATCCGATAGCGCTGGGTGGGGTCGAGCTCGTCGGGCAGGCAGGGCGAGGACGCCACCAACGAGGCGCGCGCGGGTCGGCACACCGGCTGGACCGGAGCGGCATCGTCGACCAGCGTCACCACGGGTGAGCGATCGGTGTCGGCGTCGAGCAGCTGCCACGCGTCCCAGCAGCTCGGCGGGACCGAGGAGGTGCAGCCGGCGGTGACCGATCGCAGGCGCGCGATGACGAACACGGTCTCCCCGTTCCAGCGCGCGGGATGGTTGGCCATGTCGTTGACCCCCAGGGTGGCCGGGGCCGCGGGGGGCACGTCGGCGACGGAGCCGGGGTGGTCGGTCTCGGCCTCGCGCTCGGCGCTCGGCTCGGGATCCGAGGGCGGGGTGGTCGGCCCGGGGCTCGGCGGGGCGGCGATCGGGTCGGGGCTCGGAG
The DNA here is from genome assembly GCA_020633315.1 of Myxococcales bacterium. Lineage (GTDB taxonomy): Bacteria > Myxococcota_A > Polyangia > Nannocystales > Nannocystaceae > Paraliomyxa. Next base: position 243,183 of record JACKDV010000007.1, on the reverse strand, counting down.
CCGGCGCGGGCTCGGCCGGGCCCGAGACCGGCGGTCGACACCCCACGACGAGACCCACGAGCAACCAAGTCAGACGACGCATGAGCACCTCGAACGGTCGTACCGCGTCCCCGGTTCCGAGGAAATCACGGATCGACCAGCACCAGGCGCTCCACGGCCTCCCGCAGATCGCGGCGATAGTCCCTCACCAGCGTGTGCGGAGCGCGGCCCACGATCCGCGACAGCGCGGGCAGGGCCACCCCGAAGTAGCTCACCGAGCCCGCCAGGTGGATCACGAAGGCCACGGGGTCGATCGCCCGGAACGCCCCCGCGGCCTGCCCCTCGCGCAGGAACGCGGCGAAGCGAGCGACCACCGGGGCCAGCGGCAGCTCGCCGGCCTCCTGGATGTCGGCCCGGCGATCCAGCATGTCGCGCAGCAGCAGCACGCAGTGGTCCGGCCGCTCCTGGCTCCACCGCCAGAAGCGACGGGTGAGGCGGCGCAGCTTGGAGGCGTGGTCCCCCTCGCCCTCGGTCCCGCGCTCGAGCACCTCGGCGAGCTGGTCGGCGATCCTCCGCAGCACCGCGCCGTACAGGTGCGGCTTGCGGGGGAAGTGGTGCAGCAGCGAGGCGGTGGGGATGCCCAGCTCGCCCGCCACGTCGCGCACCGAGGTGCCATGCACCCCCCGCGCGGCGAACAGGCGCTCGGCCGCGTCGAGGATCTGCTGGCGAGCCCGCTCGCCCTTGGGGGTGATCTTGGCCATGCCAAGAAACCGGACGACTGTACGGTTTTACGCGGGCCGTGGTCAACCGGACGGATCGAAGCGCCAGGGCGCGGGATGGCCGGGCCGCGCGAGCCCCTCGCGCAGCCGCCGACGGAACTCGGGCAGCTCCACCTCGTGGGCCCCGAAGCGCAGCAGGTGCTCGGTGACCACCTGGCAGTCGATGAGGGTGTAGCCCCAGCTCCGCAGCTGCTCCACCAGCGCCACGAAGGCCAGCTTCGACGCGTCGGGCCGCCGGGCGAACATGCTCTCGCCGAAGAACACCCCGCCCAGGGCCAGCCCGTACACCCCGCCCACCAGCTCGTCGCCCTCCCACGCCTCCACCGAGTGGGTCACCCCGCGGCGGTGCAGCTCCACGTAGGCGGCGCGCATGGCCCGGGTGATCCAGGTGCCGTCCTGCCCCGGCCGCGACACTCGAGCGCAGGCCTCGATCACCTGGGGGAACGCCTCGTCGAGGCTGAGCCGGTAGGGCGCCCGGCGCTGGGTCTTGCGCAGGCTCCGGCCCACGTACAGCTCCTCGGGCAGCAGCACCAGCCGCGGCGAGGGGCACCACCACAGGATCGGTCGCCCCTCGCTGTACCAGGGGAAGATCCCCCGCGAGTAGGCCAGCACGACGCGATCCGGGGAGAGGTCGCCGCCCACCGCGAGCAGCCCCTCCGAGGTCGCCTGCGTGGGATCGGGGAACCACAGCTCCTCGCTGAGCGCATACACGGGCACGGCGGGCGCGGAGCATAGCAGGCCCGGGTCCCATGCACGCCCCACGGCGCTGGCGTATAGTCCCCGACCAAACGCTGGGGGTGGCGCTCGGCGAAGCCCGCGCGCCTGAGAGAGACCCCTCGAACCTGATCCGGATCATACCGGCGGAGGAAAGCGTCATGACCCAAGAGACCAACGATCGCCCCGGCGCTCGCCTGACCGTCGCGAGCCCCGACACCAAGCCCGTCGCCTCCCTCCCTCCCCTGCACGAGCACTTCCCCAGCTCGCAGCGGGTGTACGAGGGCGAGCTTCGGGTTCCCTTCCGCCAGATCGAGCTGCAGGGCGACGAGCCCCCGCTGCGCGTCTACGACACCACGGGCCCGGAGAACCCCGACCCGCGCAAGGGCCTGCCGCCCCTGCGCAAGCCGTGGATCGATGCCCGCGAGCGCTCGCTCCACGCCGACGGCGACGGCAACCGCAGCCAGATGCACTACGCCCGCCGCGGGATCATCACCGAGGAGATGCGCTTCGTGGCCGTGCGCGAGCAGGTCACCCCCGAATTCGTGCGCGACGAGGTGGCGCGCGGCCGGGCCATCATCCCCGCCAACGTGCGGCACCCCGAGTCCGAGCCGATGATCATCGGCCGCAACTTCCTGGTGAAGATCAACGCCAACATCGGCAACTCGGCCGTCAGCTCCTCCATCGAGGACGAGGTGGAGAAGCTGCAGTGGGCGATCCGCTGGGGCGCCGACACCATCATGGATCTGTCGACGGGCAAGAACATCCACGAGACCCGCGAGTGGATCCTGCGCAACGCCCCCGTGCCCGTGGGCACCGTGCCCATCTACCAGGCCCTGGAGAAGGTGGGCGGCCGCCCGGAGAAGCTCGACATCGACGTGTTCATGGACACGCTCGTCGAGCAGGCCGAGCAGGGTGTGGACTACTTCACCATCCACGCCGGCGTGCGCCTGCCCTTCATCCCGCTCACCAAGGATCGGGTGACCGGCATCGTCTCGCGCGGCGGCTCGATCATGGCCAAGTGGTGCCTGCACCACCACCGCGAGAGCTTCCTCTACACCGAGTTCGAGCGCATCTGCGAGGTGATGCGCAAGTACGACGTGTCGTTCTCGCTGGGCGACGGCCTGCGCCCGGGCAGCCTCGCCGACGCCAACGACGCGGCCCAATTCGCCGAGCTGCGCACCCTGGGCGAGCTCACCCAGATCGCGTGGAAGCACGACATCCAGGTGATGATCGAGGGTCCGGGCCACGTGGCCATGGACAAGATCAAGGAGAACATGGATCTCCAGCTCGAGCACTGCCACGAGGCGCCGTTCTACACGCTGGGCCCGCTCACCACCGACATCGCCCCCGGCTACGACCACATCACCTCGGCCATCGGGGCCGCGATGATCGGCTGGTACGGCTGCGCGATGCTCTGCTACGTGACCCCCAAGGAGCACCTGGGCCTGCCCGACAAGCAGGACGTCAAGGACGGGGTGATCGCCTACAAGATCGCGGCCCACGCCGCCGACGTGGCCAAGGGCCACCCGGGCGCGCAGGCGCGGGACGACGCCCTTTCGAAGGCCCGCTTCGAGTTCCGCTGGCACGACCAGTTCAACCTCAGCCTCGATCCGGTCACCGCCCGCCTGTTCCACGACGAGACGCTGCCCGCCGAGCCGGCCAAGACCGCCCACTTCTGCTCGATGTGCGGCCCGCACTTCTGCTCGATGAAGCTCAGCCAGGACGTGCGCGACATGGACGAGGACGCCGTGGCCGCGGGCATGCAGCAGAAGGCCGAGGAGTTCCAGCAAGCCGGCGGCGAGCTGTACCTGTCGGCCAAGGACACCGACGCGGCGCAGTAGGGCTGCCCGCGCCGCCGCGAGGCGGCGCAGAAGCTGCGGCACGCACCACGTGGCCGAGCCCGCCCCTTCCCTGGCAAGGTAGGGGTGAGGGCTCGGCATGGCACGACGACGCATCGTCATCCTCGGCGCGGCGGGACGCGACTTCCACGACTTCAACGTCGTCTTCCGCGACGACCCCGGCGTGGAGGTGGTGGCCTTCACCGCCACCCAGATCCCGAAGATCGAGGGACGCCGCTACCCGGCCGAGCTCGCGGGGCCCCACCACCCCGAGGGGATCCCCATCGTCCCCGAGGCCGAGCTCGAGCGGCTCGTGGCCGAGCACGAGGTGGACGAGGTGGTGTTCTCCTACAGCGACGTGACCCACGAGCACGTGATGCACCTGGCCAGCCGGGCCCTCGCCGCCGGGGCCGGCTTGTCGCTGCTGGCCCCGCGCCGCACCATGCTGCGCTCGCGTCGGCCGGTGGTGGCCGTCTGTGCCGTGCGCACCGGCTGCGGCAAGAGCCCCGCGTGCCGCTACGTGGCCCGGCGCCTGCGCGAGGAGAGCCTGCGGGTGGCCGTGGTGCGCCACCCCATGCCCTACGGCGACCTCGCCCGCATGAGGGTGCAGCGCTTCGCCACCATGGCCGACCTCGACGCCGAGGCCGGCAACATCACCATCGAGGAGCGCGAGGAGTACGAGCCCCACATCGAGGCAGGCACCATCGTCTTCGCCGGGGTGGACTACGCCGAGATCCTCGCCCGCGCCGAGGACGAGGCCGACGTGATCCTGTGGGACGGGGGCAACAACGACCTGCCCTTCTATCGCCCCGACCTGTGGATCACCCTGGTCGATCCGCACCGCGAGGGGCACGAGCGGCACTACCACCCCGGCGAGGCCAACCTGCGGGCGGCCGACGTGGTGGTGATCACCAAGGCCAACACCGCCCCCACCGGCGCCGTGGGGCGGCTGCGACAGAGCGCGGCCGAGCTCGCGCCGCGAGCCCGGGTGGTGGTGGCCGACGTGGAGGTGACGGTGGAGGACCCCTCCCTCGTCGCCGGCCAGCGGGTGCTGGTGATCGAGGACGGCCCCACCCTCACCCACGGGGGCATGGCCTTCGGCGCGGGCCAGGTCGCGGCCGAGTCGCTGGGCGCCACGCTGGTCGATCCCCGGCCGTCCGCGGTGGGCTCGATCCGGGCGCTCTACGAGCGCTACCCCCACCTGGGCCAGGTGCTGCCGGCCATGGGCTACTACCCCGAGCAGCTCGACGAGCTGCGCCGCAGCATCGACGGGGCCGACTGCGACGCGGTGCTGGTGGCGACCCCGGTGGACCTCGCCCGACGCCTCGCCCTCACCAAGCCCAGCACTCGCGCCCGCTACGAGCTGAGCGATCACGGCGCCCCCGCCCTGGCCGGCGAGCTGCGGGCCTTCCTCGCGGCGCATCCGGTGCAGCCACGCCCGGGCCCCGCCTGACGTACCCTCGCGCACCATGTCCACCGCCTCCCTGGATGCGCTGGCCCGCGGCTTCCGCCACGGCACCCTCGGCTACGACGAGCTGAGCGCCCAGCTCCACGCCTGGGCCGAGGCCTTCCCCTCCCTGGTGGACCTGCGCTCGCTGGGCCGCACGCCGCAGGGGCGCGAGCTGTGGCTCTTGCAGATCGGCCCCGAGCCCGAGCGCGAGCGTCCCACCGCCTGGGTCGACGCCAACCTGCACGCCTCCGAGCTCGCGGGCAGCAGCGTGGCCCTGGCCATCGCCGAGGATGCGATCCGCCTGCACCTCGATCCCTCCGCCGCGCTGCACGACCTGCCCCCGCACCTGCGCGAGGTGATCGCCGAGACCCGGCTGATGGTGATGCCCCGGATCTCGCCCGACGGCGCCGAGGAGGTGCTGAAGACGGGCCGCTGGATCCGCTCGGTGCCCCGCGACGAGCGACCCCACCAGCCCACGCGCTGGCGCTGCCACGACCTCGACGGCGACGGCCTCAGCCTGCTCATGCGCCGCCCCGATCCCACCGGCGAGTACGTGGAGTCCAGCGAGATCCCCGGGCTGATGCTGCGGCGCGAGCTCGACGATCCCGGGCCCTACTACAAGATCTGGCCCGAGGGCAGCATCGAGGGCTTCGACGGCCAGACCGTGCCCACCCCCACCATGACGGGGGACAACAGCCCCGATCTCAACCGCAACTTCCCCTACGACTGGGCGCCCGAGCACGTGCAGGCGGGCAGCGGCCCGTTCGCGCTGAGCGAGCCCGAGTCGCGCGCGCTGGTCGACTTCGTGGCGCGCCACCCCACGATCTTCGCCTGGCTCGACCTGCACACCTATGGCGGCGTGTTCATCCGCCCGCTGGGCACCGCCCCCGACAACACCATGGACCGGGGCGACCTGGCGATCTGGCACGAGATCGAGGCCTTCACGGAGCGCCTCACCGGCTACCCCATGGTGAGCGGCTTCGCCGAGTTCACCTACGAGCCCAACACCCCGCTGCACGGCGACCTCAGCGAGTTCGCCTACCACTCGCGGGGCGCCCTCGCCTACGTCTGCGAGCTGTGGGACCTGTTCCGCCAGCTCGACATGCCCCGGCCCGCGCGCTTCGTGGACCACTACACCCTCTTCGATCGCGAGATGCTGCATCGCCTGGCCCGCTGGGACGCCGAGCACAACCGCTCGCGGATCTTCCGGCCCTGGGTGCCGGTCCGGCACCCCCAGCTCGGCTCGGTGGAGGTGGGGGGCATGGACTTCCGCTTCGGCGTCCGCAACCCGCCACCCGAGCGCCTGGGCGAGCTGTGCCGCCGCCACGCGGCCGCGTTCCTGCGCGTGATGGCCATGGCCCCGCGGCCGTGGGTCTCCATTCCCCTCGTCGGCAGAGTCGGCGCGGACCTGTGGGAGGTGGAGCTGCGGGTGGAGAACCACGGCTACCTGGCCACCCACGTGGTCCCCTCGTCGCGGCACCACGACTGGAACGAGCCGCTGCGGGCCGAGCTGAGCCTGGAGGGCCCCACCCTGCTCGACGAGACCGACGGTCAGCGCGCGCTGGGCCACCTCGAGGGCTGGGGCCGCGGCCGCCAGACCTGGTTCGGCAGCCCTGGCTTCTTCCGCAGCAGCGGCAGCGTGAGCTCCCGACGGCTGCGCTGGGTGCTGCGCGGGAGCGGGCGGGTGGTGGTGCGGGTGGGGAGCTGCCGCGTGGGCTGGCAGCAGCGCGAGCTCGAGCTCGCGTAGCTCGGCCCGGGCCGGCTCGGCCCGCGGCGGCTCAGCCCTTGTACTCCATCATGTCCCGCATCGCGCGGCCGGCCTCGGCCTCGATCTCTCGCTGCTCGGCCCAGCGCTCGTGGCAGTCCTCGCACAGCGTGCGGGTCTTGCCCCGATCCTTCACGCGGAACAGCTCGTCGGTCTCCTCTCCACACTCTGCGCACTCCATGGCCGTGGCTCCCTGGCTGATGACGGGCCGACGATAGCACCGCGCCGCGCCGGGATCAGCCGGCCGCGGGCGCCTCGAGCCGCACGCCCTTGGCGGCACAGATGTCGATCATCTTGCTGCGGTCGTCCCCCTCGAGGCGCGCGATCGCGAAGGTCGCCTTCTCGGTGTCCTTCAGGCGGCAGGCCGCCGTCCCCATCACCAGCAGGGTGTCTCGGGAGGGCCGCAGGTCGTAGGCCGCCTTGGCCTCGTCGAAGGCCAGGCCCGGATCGGAGAACACGTGCTCGCGGGCATTCTTCAGCCGCGCGTCGGCCTCGGGGTTGGGCTCGGCCTCCGCCGTGGCCGCGAGCGGATCCTCGGGCTGCGCCGCCTCGGGCTGCACCGCCTCGGGCTGCGCCGGAGCAGGACCGGCCGCCTCGTCGTCTGCCGCGGGCAGCAGCCGCTTCGGGGGATCCTCGCCCTTGCGCTCGGTCGAGGCCGGCTCACCGCAAGCCACGGTCGCGGTGACCACGACGAGCGCGATCATGCCCCTGGATGTCCACATGCCCAGAGGATACGACGGGACCGAGGTGGCGGGGCCATGCGATGCTGGTCGGCGTGTCCCGCCCGGCGCTCCCGTTGCTGGTGCTGCTCGCGAGCTGCCGCGCACCGGCCGACCCCGTGCCCGAGACGACCGCCGTGGTGACGCCCGACCACGATGCGCCGCCCGAGCTCGGCCCGGACCCGCTCGTCGAGGAGGAGCCCGCCCCCATGCCGCCCCCCACCCACGTGCTGTCCATTCGCGAGCCCGTGCCCCTCGAGGGACAGACCACCCTCGAGATCGAGAGCGTGGTGATCGAGTCGATCGAGGCCAGCCCCGCGGACCCCGAGGCCCATCCCGCGGGCAGCGGCATCGAGGTGTCCGTGCTGCTGCGGCGGGGCACCTACGAGCAGCGGACCTCGCTCACCCAGCTCTCCCCGGGGTACCGCAGCCGCCCCGTGGGCTGGCTGGAGGACTACCGCATCAGCCTGCTCGACGTGGCCGATCCCCACCGGGCACCCCGGATCTCGGTGGTGATCGAGCGCGTGGGCGAGGCGCGGACCGATGCTCCGCCCGTGCGGCTCCGCGTGGACAAGGGCCAGCCGCAGCCGCTCCCGGATGGCACCCTGCTGACCCTCTTGGGCCATGGGCACAAGCGCACGATGACCGGCCAGAGCTCGCCCCTGCTGGTCGCGCTCGAGTGGAGCAGCCCGGGCGAGGAGCCCGAGGCGCAGGACCTGAGCCTCGGCCCCGGCGACGATGTGATGCGCTGGACCTGGCGCGACCTCGAGATCGAGGTGAGCGCCTACGACTACGACGCGTGGATGGACCTATCGATCAGTCGGCGCGTGCTCGAGCGCATCCAAGCCCCGACCGCTCCGTGAGCCTCGCGCTCGCCAACGCGTCGCGAATGCGATAGGTGTTCGACCTTGCCCCCCATGGCCCACGATTTCTCGCTGCCCCGCGCCCGACCCCCGGGCACCGAGCCCGCCGACGCGATGGCTCGGGAGCGGGCCCGCGTGGTCGCGACCTGGTGCCTGTGGTGGTACCGCTACCGCGGCGGCCGCGAGCTGGCGCTGGGGGACGACGAGCCCCCCGCGCTGGCGATCGCCGAGGGTGACACCGCCAACGCCGTGCTCGACCGGCTGCGCCCGCGGCTGGGCGACGCGACGACGCTGGTGCTGCGCAGCGCCGATCCCCAGGGGCACGACGGCCAGGGCCCGCGCGTGACGATCGAGGCGAGCGACGAGGGCTGGCTCGGCCGGATCGAGGGCCTGCCCGACGACGTGCCGACCGCGGTGCGGGAGCGCATGCCCCAGCAGCTCCTCACCCTGCTCGACGAGCTCGGGCGCGACCCGGCGCGCGACGTGGACGTGCTGCCGCTGCTGAGCGCCGAGGAAGCCGCGACGCTGGTGGAGCAGTGGACGGGCCCGCGCGCGCCCTCCCAATTCGCACCGGTCACCCGCGACATCCGCTCGTGGGCCGCCCGGCGCCCCGACGCGGTGGCGATCCAGGGCACCCGCGGCTCGATCCGCTACGGCGAGCTCGTGGCGCGCGTCGATCGAGTGGCCCGCTGGCTCGACGACCAGGGCATCGGCGACGGCGACCGGGTGGCGGTGCTGATGGACAACTGCATCGAGGCCATCGTCTCGATGCTGGCGATCTTCGAGGCAGGGGCCGCCTACGTGCCCCTCGACCCCAGCTACCCGCGCGCGCGCATCGAGACGATCCTCGACGAGGTGCGCCCCAAGGCGGTGCTCGTCGAGCATAGTCGGGCCAGCGTCCTGCCCTCGCCCGATGCCCACCGCCTGCTGCGGGTCGACGAGCTGCTCGAGCGAGAGCCCGTCGATCCCCGCGGCGCGCTGGGCCGCGAGCCGGGGCCGGACCAGGTCGCCTACCTCGTCTACACCTCGGGTACCACCGGCCGCCCCAAGGGGGTGATGCTGAGCCACGACGCCCTCGCCCACTACATCGAGGTGGCCCGCAGCACCTACGGCTACCACGAGGGCGACGTGATCCCGGCCATGGCTCGGCTGAGCTTCAGCATCTCGTTCTTCGAGCTGCTGTCGCCGCTGGCCTGCGGCGCTCGGCTGCGCCTGCTGTCCCGCGACGAGGTGCTCGATCTGCGGGGCATGCAGGAGGTGCTCGCCGAGGCCACCTGCATCCACGCCTCGCCGAGCTGGTGGCGCAAGCTGCTGGCGAGCCTGCCGACGCACCCGCCCGCCCCCGGGCGCTTCGACGGCCTGCGCCACGTGAGCTCCGGCGGCGACATGGTCCCCCCCGACGTGCTCGAGGCCATGAAGCGCACCTTCCCCCGGGCCGAGGTCTTCGTGATCTACGGCAGCTCCGAGATCGCCTGCATGGGCTGCTCGTACCCCGTGCCCCGCGATCGGACCCTCACCCGCACGCGGGTGGGCCGGCCCTTCCCCAACATGTCGGTCCAGCTCCTCGATCCGGCGGGGCACCCGGTGCCCCCCGGCTTCCGCGGCGAGGTGTGCTTCGGCGGGCGAGGCCTCACCCTCGGCTACCTCGACCAGCCCGAGCTCACCGCCGCCAAGCTCGTGGAGACCGACGGGCAGCGCCTCTACCACATGGGCGATCTGGGCATCTTCGAGGACGACTACCAGCTCCGCCTGCTCGGCCGCAGCGACTTCCAGATCAAGCTGCGCGGCATCCGAATCGAGCCGGCGGAGATCGAGACCCACCTGCGCTCGATGCCCGGGATCCGAGACGCGGTGGTGTCGGCCTTCGAGCCCCCGGGCGGCGACAAGCGGCTGGTGGCCTACCTGGTGCTGGCCGAGGGCCAGCCGCTCGATTCCCGGGCGCTGCGCGAGGCGCTCCGCGAGCGCCTGCCCGAGGCGATGGTGCCCTCGCTCTTCGTCCGCCTCGATGCCCTGCCCGTCAACCACAACAACAAGGTCGATCGACGCGCCCTGCCGCCCCCCGAGCCGCAGCCCGACGCCGAGGATCGACCCGGGGCCGCGCCCCGTAGCGAGGGCGAGCGCCGGCTGCTGGAGCTGTGGCGCCGCGTGCTGGGCCAGGGCTCGCTCGGCATCCACGACGACTTCTTCGATCGAGGCGGCGACTCGCTGACCGGCGCGGAGCTGATGACCCAGATCGACCACCAGCTCGGCGTGCCGCTGCCGGTGAGCGAGCTGCTGCGGCACCCCACCGTGGCCGAGCTGGCCCCCCGCCTCGAGCCCGAGCAGCGCGCCCGCACCGAGCGTTCGGCCGTGGTCCAGCTCCGGCCCGGCTCGGCCCGGCCCGCGTTCTTCTTCATCCACGACGGCGAGGGCGAGACCATCGTCTACCGCAACCTCGCCCGCGACCTGCCCCCCGGCTGCCCCGTGTACGGCGTGCACCCCAAGCGCAGCGGCCTGCGCCCGATCCTCCACACCCGCATCGCCGAGATGGTGGAGTACTACGCCGACGAGATCATCAAGACCTGCTCGGGTCCCTACGTGGTGGGCGGGCTGTGCATCGGGGGCTTCCTCGCCTTCGAGGTGGCCCGCGCCCTGCGGGCCCGCGGCGAGTCGGTGCCGCTGGTGGCGTTGCTCGACGCCCCGCACGTGCTCGCCCCCAAGCGCGGGGCCTCGGCGCGGCGCCTGGCCTCGCTCGGATCCTCGCTGGGCGGGATCTCGGAGCAGCGCGCGAGCCTGGGCCAGCGCCTGGCCCGGGTCGCCACCACCGTGGCTCGCAAGGCCTACAACACCGCGTCCTACGAGCTGCGCTCCCGGGCCCAGCGGCAGGCCACCTCCGCCCGGATCCGGGCGACGCGGCTGTGCCTGGACCACGACCTGCCGCTGCCCCCCGCGCTCGAGCCCGTGGGCGTCGACCCCATGCTGCGCTTCGCCGAGCGGGAGTACGAGGACCCTGGTGTCTACGAGGGCGCGCTGCTGCTCGTGCGGGCCACCCGACGCGACCCGGCGCTGGACGGTACCTGGGTCGACGACACCCCCTACAGCGAGATCATCGACGCCCCCAACATCGGCTGGGACGGACGCGCCGCCGCGCTGGCGGTGGAGGACGTGGACGCCGGGCACTCGAGCATGCTCCAGCAGCGCATGGCCCCCACCGTGGCCGCGATCATCGGCCGTCACCTGCGGCGGGTGCTCGGCCCCGCCGCCGAGGCCGGCCCGATCGCGGGCGAGCACGAGGCCGAGGACGAGCGGATCACCGCGTTCGTGGACGGCTGCTCGCTGGTGGTGGTGATGGTCAGCTACCGCACCCCCACCATGGTGGTGGACGCCCTCGCCTCGCTCGAGCCCGAGCGTCCCGCCCACCGCGACCTGCGGGTGGTGGTGGTCGACAACACCTGCGGCGACGACGGGCCGGCGATCGCGGCCGAGATCGAGCGACGCGGGTGGTCGAGCTGGGCCACGGTGCGGATCTCGGCCCGCAACGGCGGCTTCGCCTACGGCAACAACGTGGCCATCCGCAGCGTGCTGCGGGCCTCCCGGCCCCCGCCCTACGTCTGGCTGCTCAACCCCGACACCCGGGTGGAGCCGGGGGCGAGCCGCGCCCTGGTCGAGGTGCTCGACGGTGATCCCCAGGCCGGCCTCGCGGGGAGCTGCCTGGTGGAGCCCGACGGTCGCGTGTGGGGCCGGGCCTTCCGCTTCCCCTCGCTGCTCGGCGAGCTCGAGGCGGCCACCGGCCTCGGCCCCCTCACCCGCCTGCTCTCCGCTCACGTGGTGGCCCGCACCATGGGCGAGCGAGCCGAGCCGGTCGACTGGATCTCGGGCGCCAGCGTGATGATCCGGCGCGAGGCCATCGAGACCACGGGCCTGTTCGACGAGGGCTACTTCCTCTACTACGAGGAGACCGACTTCTGCCGCAACGCCCGGCGCGGCGGCTGGCGGGCGTGGTACGTCCCCGCCAGCCGGGTGGTGCACATCGCCGGCAGCAGCACCGGCATGTCGAGCTGGCTGCACGGCACCGGCCGGATCCCCAAGTACTTCTTCGACTCGCGGCGTCGCTACTTCCTCAAGAACCATGGCCTGGCCTACGCCACCATGACCGACCTGGCGCGGCTCTCCGGCCTGGGCACGAGCTGGGTGGTGGGACGCCTGCGCCTCGAGGATCGCCCTCGACCCTCCCGCCTGCTGCGGGACTCGCTGCGCGCCGCGACGCTGCTGGAGGGGCCGAGCTTCGTCCCCCGGAGGTGAGCGCGTAGCCATGGACGATCGCGGCCTGGGGATCTGCGTGATCGGACGCAACGAGTCGGCCCGCCTGCACTCGTCGCTGTCCTCGCTCGACGGGCGAGGCGAGCACCGGGTGTACGTCGACAGCGACTCGACCGACGACAGCGTGGCGATCGCCCGGTGCTTCGAGGGCTTCGAGGTGGTCCAGATCACCGAGCGCCAGCTCTGCACGGCGGCCCGCGGCCGCAACCTGGGCTTCGCCCGCCTGCGTGCCCACTCGCCGGAGCTGCGCTTCGTGCAGTTCGTGGACGGCGACTGCGTGATCACCCAAGGCTGGCTCGACGTGGCGATGGCCACCCTGCGCGAGCGCCCCGAGGTCGCCATCGTGGCCGGCCGGCTCCGCGAGCACTACCGTGATCGCAACGTGTACCACCGCCTCGCCGACATGGAGTGGGGCTCCGGCGGCGTGGGCGAGGTGGACTCGGTCGGTGGGATCTTCATGATCCGCGCCGAGGTCTTCGCCGAGGTCGGCGGCATGAACCCCTGGATGGCCCAGGGCGAGGAGGCCGAGCTCGCCCGCCGGGTGCGTGGGCGGGGCCACCGGGTGGTGCGCCTGCCCGACGAGATGGGACACCACGACATCGCCATCGAGCGCTTCGGGCAGTGGTGGACCCGAGCCGTCCGCGAGGGACGGGCCACCGCCGAGAGCGTGCGCCGCAACGGGCTGTCCGATCACCACTCCATCCGCCACCTGATCTCGATGGCGTTCTGGGGCGCGGGGCTCCCCACCGCGGCCGCCACCCTGGTGCTGCCCAGCCTCGGCCTCAGCTCCGGCCTGCTCGCGGGCTACGGCATGCTGTGGCACCGGGTCCGTCGCCATCGCATGGAGCTGGGCGACACCCCCGAGGACGCGTCGCTCTACGCCTCGGCCACCGTGCTGGGCAAGATCGCCAACGCCACCGGCGTGGCCGGCTACCTCCGCGACGTGCTGCGTCGACAGCTCGGCCGCGGGTAGCCCGGCCTACCCGCGCACGCGGGGCCACGGCGGCCCCACCCAGCGACCGCGGCTGGGATCGAGGCGGTTGTGCAGCCGCTGCGCTCGCCGACCCAGGCGCTCGAGCAGGGGCGGACGCCGACGGCCGAGCAGCAGCCCCGTGCCCTCCTCGCGCTGCAGCTCGGGGTGGCTCAGCGCCTCGTCCAGCCCGCAGAAGCGAGCCCCCGCCCGACGCCAGCGCCGAAGCACCCCGGCCACGAAGCGCTCCGAGACCGCACCGAAGTGGAAGTACGGCACCTGCGGCGTGCTCGGGCCCAGGCTCGCGCGGGCGCGGGCCAGCGCCCGGTCGGCGGTGTGGCGGTAGCGGGCGCCCACGAGCTCGGCCCGCAGCCAGGCGCCGCGGGCCTCGGCGTGGGCCAGCGCCTCCTCGAAGCGATCGTCGTGCAGGTCCACGGTGGCGTGGGCGATGCGATAGCCCATCGCGCGCAGCCCCTGCGCGATGCGGGCCCGCGCCTCGGGGTCGGCCCCGTGATCGAGGTAGGGGAAGCGGAACCACTTGGGGGCGCCCGACGGCCATGCCCCCAGCGCGTCCAGCCGGGCGTCGCAGCGAGCTACCGACTCGAGGAAGGGCTCGGGCCCCGCCGCGCTCGCGGCCGGGTGCTCGTGGGTGTGGTTGCCCAGCTCGTAGCCCGCCTCGAGCCAGCGCCGCAGCGGCCCCGCATCGGAGGCCTCGGCCCCGATCACGAAGGCCACGCAGCTCTCCACCCCCTGCTGCCGCAGCGCGATGCGGAGCCGGTCCATCCGCGCCGGATCCCGCTGGACCAGCGGAGGCGCCGCGCGGATCGTGGGGGCGTCGTCGCAGGTGAGGGCCAGACGCAGCACGAGCACCTACCGGGCGACCAGCCCCTCGCTCTCCTGGTAGCGCTCGATGCTCTCGAACAGCGCGCGGAAGTTGCCCGCGCCGAAGCCCGGGTCGCCCTTGCGCTCGATGAGCTCGATGAAGAACGGGCCCGCCTGCGGATCACCGAACTGCCGCGACGCCTCCTGCAGGAAGATCTGCAGCAGGTACTTGCCGTTGCCGCCGTCGAGGAGGATCTGGAGCTCGCGCAGATCGTCGAGCGACTCCTCCACCGCGCCGATCCCCATGCGCTCGAGCCGGGCCGGCAGCGCGTCGTAGTAGCGCCCCGGCGTGGGCATGAATTTGGAAGGGCCGGCGTGCAGGCTCCGGACCGCGTCCACGATGCCCTCGGTCAGCAGCGCCACGTGCTGCACCCCCGGGCCGCGGTTCTGCTCGCAGAACAGGTAGATCTGCGAGGCCTTGAACGAGGGCGCGGCGGGCTCGTTGTTGGCGAGCTTGAGCCCCGACTCGGGATCCCACATCACCACCGACTTGAGCCCGGTGCCGCCGTAGTGCCCCTTGGCCACGTCCTGGGTGTGGAAGGCCACGTCCCAGTAGCGCTCGAGCCCCATCACGTGCTCCATCCACAGCAGCGCCGGCCCCAGGGTGACGAAGTTGCTGGTGATGTGATCGATCGAGGTGAAGCGCAGGCGGTTGCTGCCGCGGCGCGGCGGATCGAAGCGCTCGAGGTCCGGCATGATCGGGGTGCGCCCCTCGTGCTCCACGAAGCGGAACAACACGTCGCCGAAGGCGGTGGCAATGTCGAACCAGGTGACCCGCCCTCCCTCCACGATGCGATGCTGGAGCCCGCTGGTGCTGGTGGCCCCGCGCGCGGTGAGGAGCATGTAGGCCCGCTCGGCGTCCTCCACGTCGAACACGATGCGGCCGATCCCCTCGGGGTGCTTGGCGAGCCAGGCGAAGCTCTCGCCCCGCGAGCCCAGCGGCTCCATGAGCACGAAGCGGGCCGTCCCCGCCTGCACCACCGAGGCCCGGGCCCGCTGGTCGGCCTCGAAGTCGGGGGTGCTGCGGCCGATCTCCTCGAAGTCCAGGGAGTCCACGAAGTACTCCAGGCTGCGCTCCAGGTCGCGCACGAACAGGTGCAGCGACGCGACGTGCTTGATGCCGAGGGATTCCTTCTTCGTTGCCATGGGAGCCGTCCCGCGCCCCACGGGGCACCCCGCGAGTCTAGCGTGGGGCCGCGACCGGGGGCCACCGCAGCGGCTCGGCTAGAAGCGCGCACGAAGGCGCAGGCCCATCGCGGCGCCCGTGCCCCCCACCAGCACCACCACCCGGGGGGCGCTGGCCTCGTGGCGACGACGACCGATGGCGATGAGCGGGATGCCGACCGCGAGGGCCACCGAGGCGGTCACCGCCCCTGCGATGGCGAGACGGTTGCCGAGCTGGCCGCGCGCGATGGTCTCGCGGCGGACCTCGATGTCCTCGCGCTCGCCGAGCGCGACCAGATCGCCCTCGGCCTGGTTGCCCACGCCCAGGCCCGCGGCCATCAGGCCGTAGCCGAGCACGCCGGCCACGGTGATCCCCACGCCCGCCTGCACCATGCGATCGCCGGGGCGTCGCGGCGGGAGGCTCGGGGCGGGCGCGGAGGCCTCGGGCTCGGCCGCGAGCGCGACGGGGCCCGGCAGCGCCAGCGCCAGCCCGAGCGTCAGCGCGATGCCGCGACGGCTCATGGCGCCACCTCCACGATCCTCAGGGCCGCCACGCCGCTGCGCGGGCCGAGCAGCAGCTCCTCGAGGCCATCGCGATCGCCGTCGACCACCACCAGCGAGCCCACCTCGGCCTCGACCGGCAGCGCGATCGCGTCGTGGTGGCGATAGCCGCGACCGATCAACGCCCACACCGGCGAGGCATGCTCGACCAACGCCAGCAGGTCGCGGTCGCCATCGCGGTCGAGGTCGGTCACCACCACCGTGCTCGCCGGACCGGGCAGCTCGGGGCGCTGGGCCACGCCCAGGGATCCCTCGCCGTCGCCCACCACCACCGTGATGCCGCCCTCCTCGTCGGGCACCAGCAGGTCCACGTCACCGTCGCCATCCACGTCGGCCGCGATCACCTCCAGCGGCGGAGCTGGCAGCCCGATCGGGGCCGGGTCGCGGACCAGTCCGCCCGCCCCGCCACGCCACAGCTCGAGCTGCATCGCCACCCGATCGACCACCGGCAGATCGAGCGCATCGTCGGCATCGACGGCCGCGGGGTCTCCCACCCGCAGGCGGCGGCCCTCGTCGATGCGCAACGGCTCCGTCAGCGCGCCCGTGCTCGGATCGACGACCGCCTGCCACAGCCCCCCGTCGTCCACCCAGGCCACCCACGCCGGACCGCCGCGGGTGAGCCCGGCCGCCGCCAGATCGAGCGCGGGCTCGGTCAGCACCACCGCCTCCCCGAAGCTCCAGCCCCCCTCTGCGAGGCCGCGGCCCAGGTGCAGCGCGGGCGCGTCGTCGTCGAGCACCACCAGGTCGAGCCGCTCGTCGTCGTCGAGCGCGGCCAGCCGCAGTGCCCCACGAGCCCCCACCCCGCTCGCCTCGGCCACTACCGACCAGCGGCCCTGGCCGTCGCCCGCCCACTGCTCGGGGATGCCGTCGACGTTGCGGACGACCAGATCGACCCGCGAGTCCCCGTCGAGATCGGCGGCCAGCAGCTCGCCTGGCGACACGACGGGCCCCGTGCCCAGCTCCGCATCGGCCACCAGGCACAGCTCGCCGCGCTGCGCGAGGCCGTCGCCGCAGTAGCCACAGACCTCGGTGCGACAGCGCTGCCCGTCGCCGCAGTCCTCGTCGCCCCCGCAGATCGATCCCAGCGTGCCCTCGCCGCGAAAGCACGCCCCGCCCAGCCCGAGCACCAGCCCGCCCAGCGTCCGCGCCCTCGCGCCGAGGATCCCCCGCACCATCGCAGGGCAGGCTAGCCGCCACCGCCGAGGCTCGGCAAGCGGTGCGACGGCTCAGGCCGGTCCCAGCCGCGTCACCAGGGCCACCACCGCGGTCTCCACCCGGAGGATCCGCGGGCCCAGGCTCACCGGGCCGAAGCCCGCCGCGCGCCACTGCTCCAGCTCGAAGGGCACCCACCCGCCCTCGGGACCGATCGCCACCGTGGTCGGCTCCTCGCTCGCTCGCGGCGCCGCAGCGCCGGGCTCCGGCTCGGCGAGCACCCGGCGGCCCGTCGCCCAGCCGGGCAGCTCGTCCTCCACGAACGGCCGGAAGCGACGGCGCAGCTCCACCCGCGGGCGCACGGTGTCACGCGCCTGCTCGAGCCCCAGCCGCAATTGCTCGTCGATCGCCTCCGGCGTCAGCGAGTGCGAGGTCCAGAAGCTCTTCTCCACGCGGGCCGCGTGCAGCAGCACGATGCGCTTGACCCCCAGCGAGGTGACCGCCTGCAGGGTACGACGCAGCATGGGCGGCCGCGGCAGCGCCAGCACCAGGCTCACCGGCGAGGGCGGCGGTGGGGGCTCGTGCAGCACGTAGCGGATCCACGCCGCGTCGGCGTCCATGTGCTCGATCGTCCCCTCGCCCACCTCGCCGTCGAGCTCGCCCACGCGCAGCGAGTCCCCCACCCCCTTGCCCAACACGCGCCGCAGGTGCCGGGCCCTTCGCCCGTCCACGCGGGCCAGCCCCGGCTCCTCGCGCTCGGAGGGCTCGACCAGCAGCAGGTTCATCGCGCGCGCCCTCGTGCGGGGCTAGAAGAAGTTCCCCGTCACCAGGATGTAGATCATGATCCCCGCGATCGCGAGCGGGCAGACGTAGCGAATGGCCACCGCCCACAGCCCGCCCATCGGCATGCCCTTCATCTCGGCCAGCGCCTTGTCGGCGCCCCAGCGCCAGCCGGCGAACACCGCGATGAGCAGGGCCCCCAGCGACAGCGAGACGTTGCCGAAGAGGATGTTCATCAGGTCGAGGAAGCTCTGGCCGAACAGCTGGATGTCGACCGCGCCCTGCGACAGGGCCGAGGGGATCGCCAGCAGGAAGCAGGTCCCCGTCACCACCCACACCGCCTTCTCGCGGTTCCAGCCGCGCTCGCCCACGAGGTAGGCCACCACCACCTCGAGCAGGCTGATGGTGGAGGTCAGGGCGGCCACGGCGAGCAGGGCGTAGAAGGCCACGCCGAAGGCGGTGCCCATGGGGAGCTGGTCGAAGATCGCGGGCATGGCCACGAACACCAGGCCCGGCCCCGCGCTCGGCTCGGCGCCCACCGAGAACAGCGCGGGGAAGATGATGAGGCCGGCCAGCACCGCGATCGCGGTGTCGAACAGCGCCACCGAGACCCCGGCCAGGCCCAGCGGCTCCTGCTTCTGCAGGTAGGAGCCGTAGGTGATCATCGCGCCCATGCCCAGGCTCAGCGAGAACAGGGCCTGGCCCAGCGCCGACATCACGGCGGCGCCGCTGAGCTTGGAGAAGTCGGGCTCGAACAGGAAGGTCACTCCCGCCCCGCCGCCGGGGAGGGTGAGCGCCCGGACGGCGAGCACCAGGAGCACCACGAAGAACATCGGCATCAGCACCTTGGCCGCACGCTCGATGCCCCCGCTCACCCCGCCGCGCACCACCACCGCGGTGAGCAGCAGGAACACCCCGGCCATCACCACCACCTCCACGGGGCTGGAGATGATCTGCTTGAAGATCACGTCGCTCTGCTCGGGGCTCATCGCCGACGCGAACTCGCCGGAGAGCGCCCGCCACAGGTACGACAGCGTCCAGCCGGCGATCACCGAGTAGAACGAGAGGATCCCGAAGCCGGTGAGCACGCCCAGCGAGCCCACCCACGGCCACTTGGAGCCGCGCTTGGGGTCGAGCGTCTCGAAGGCCCCCACCGGGTTCTTGCCCGAGGCCCGACCGATGGACAGCTCGGCCAGCAGCACGGGGATGCCGATGAGCGCCACGAAGCCCAGGTAGACCAGCACGAAGGCCGCCCCGCCGTTCTCGCCCGCGGTGTAGGGGAAGCGCCAGATGTTGCCCAGCCCGATCGCCGAGCCGGCCGCGGCCAGGATGAAGCCGATCCGTGATCCGAACTTGCCAGTGCTTGGTGCGCTCACCGGTCCTCCTGTGACCGCGCGGGCTCGGCCGGGTCCGCGTCGTCCTCGGGCCCGGCCGCCTCAGCGGCCTTTGCGCGGCGACTATAGAGAAGCCGTCGCAGGGCGGCAAGCACGACGCCGAGCACCACCATCATGCACGCCCACGGAAGCAGCCATCCCACGCGAGCGAACACCGTGGGATCGCGGGCGGTGTTGCGGGGCAGCGAAACGTCGTGCACGAGCACCTCGGGCATCACCGGCACCTGCAGCGTGGGGCCCCGCGCGGGGATGTGCGCGACCAGGCGGCCCCCCGCGTCGATCACCGAGCTGACCCCCGCCGACACGCTGCGCACCATGGGAATGCGGTGCTCCACCGATCGGAACTGGGCCAGGGCCAGGTGCTCCCAGGGCTCGGCCGTGTCGCCGAACCAGGTGTCGATGGTGAGGTTGACGAACAGGTCGATGCCCTCGGGCTGCTGGGCCACCGAGTGGGCGAAGCCGGGGAAGATGTCCTCGTAGCAGATGAGCGGGCCCATCGCGACGGGGGCCGGGGCCTCGTCCTCGGCGGTGGCGGCCGGCGTGAGCACGAAGCGAGCCGGGCCCTCTCCCGCGAGGTTGTGCGACATCGTGGGGAGGATCGAGATCGCCCAGTAGGGATCGACCAGCGGCACGTACTCGCCGAAGGGGACGAGGATCACCTTGTCGAACGAGCCGACCACGGTGCCGTCGGCCGCCATGGCGTAGGCGGTGTTGCGCTCCCACGGGATCCCCTGCTGGTAGCTGCCCGCCCCGAACACGGTGGGCAGGCCGTGCCCTCGCAGCACGCTGCGGAAGGGATCGCGGAAGTCGTGCTGGAACGGCCGCGGGGTGCGGTAGGGGAAGGCCCCCGCCTCGGGCCACACCAGCAGCTGCGCCCCGTCCTGCTCGGCCTGCTGCGACATGGCCCGCAGCCGCATCATCTTGTCGCCGAGATCGGGGTTGGCCAGCGCGGTGTTGGGCTGCACGATGCCCACGCGCAGGTGCCGAGCCCCGCGCTGCTCGGCGTCGATCTGGCGCAGGCGCCAGTGCCCCAGCCCGGTCGACAGCAGCGGGATGGCGAGGGCCACCGCCACCTTCGCCCCGCGGACGCGTCGCTCTCCGCCGAGGATCGCATCGGCGAGCAGCACCCCGCTCACCACCACCTGCGCCACCACCAGCGAGAGCCCGCCGTACTCGGCGAGCTGGATCCACCGGGGCTCCTCGGCGAAGCCGATGACCACGGTGTAGGGGAACAGCGAGGGCCAGGCGAAGGCCAGCGCGGCCCACAGCACCGCGGGCCAGGCCACCGCCTTCCACCCGCGCTCGGGGCCGCGGCTCACCCCGTAGGCCCAGAAGCCGAAGGGCACCGCGGTCCAGGCCGCGAACACGCCCAGGCCCAGGTAGGCCAGCCAGGCGGGCAGGCCCCCGAAGCGCTCGAGGGTCTCGGCGATCCACGGAAAGCCCACCAGGCCCGTGCACAGTCCCCCGATCCAGCCGAGCAGGAACACCCGACGGGGACGTCGGTGGCGGCTCACCCTCGCCACCAACGTCAGCGGCACGAAGCCCAGCCAGATGAGCCAGGTGGTGCCGTGGGGCGGCGCGCCCAGGGCCATCATCAGCGTGGCGGTGAACGAGAGCAGAGCCAGGGGCAGGAGGCCCAGGGTCTGCAGCCGCTCGCGCACGCGCCAAGCATGCGGCAGCGGAGCCGCGGGGAAAAGGCAGGGGCGCGGCCCGGGCTCACAGCCGCCGGATGTGGCGAACGAGGGCCTCGACCACGGCGGGCTGATCGCGGAGATCCGGGTTGGGCGCCATCCCCACGTGCAGGCCCACCGCGGGGCCGCCCTCCACGATCACCGTGCGCAGGCGCTGGTCGTCGACGGTGGCCTGCCAGGCCCGATCGGACAGGCGCCGCGGCTTCACCTCGAGGTAGCGTCCCTGCGGCCCGTCGCCGTCGCCGTCCAGGCCGTGGCAGGTGGCGCAGCGCTCCCGCCAGATCGTCTGGGCGCGCGCGCGGACCTGGGGATCGTCGGCCGAGGGCGGCGACTCTCCGCAGGCGATCCGCGAGCCCAGGGCGAGCGCGACGGCAGCGAGCGCGAGCCTCATCGCTTCCCCTCCTCGAGGTCGTCGAGGCTGCGGGGGAAGTCCTTGCCGAGCAGCCGCGACAGCGCCCGATCGGCGAGCCGGCGCCCGCCGGTCTGGCAGCGAGCGCAGTAGTGGGTCTCGCGATCCGCATACACGATGCGCTGCACCGGGGCCTGGCACACCGGGCAGGGCTGGCCGTAGCGGCCGTGCACGGCCATGTCCTCGCGGAAGGCGGTGACCTTGGTGGGGAAGCCCTCGCCCACCTCCTCGCGGATGCGCTGGGTGAAGCGCTCGAGCACCTCGCGGGTGGCGTGGTGGAGCCGCTGCAGCGCGTCCTCGTCGAGCTTGCCGGTGAGGGTCACGGGCGACAGCCGGGCCGCGTGCAGGATCTCGTCGGAGTAGGCGTTGCCGATGCCGCCGAGCAGGCGGGGATCGGTGAGCGCCCGCTTGAGGGTGTGGCTCTCGGCCGTGATCGCCCGGCAGAATTGCTCGAACGTGGCCTCGAGCACCTCGAGGCCGCCGCGGTCGAAGGCGGCCAGGCCCGCGCGCCCCTGCACCAGGTGCAGCGACGCCCGCTTCTTGCTGCCCTGCTCGGTCATCACCAGGGTGCCGCGGCCGAAGCGAAAGCGGGCCAGCAGCACCTTGCCGCCCGGCCCCTTGCCCTTGGCGTCGCTCGGCAGCCAGCGCAGCCGCCCCAGCCGCATCAGGTGCAGCACCATCAGCAGCTCGCCCTCGAGCTCGATCACGATGCGCTTGCCCAGCCGCTCCACCGCGATCACCCTGCGCCCCTGGGCCTCGCGCCACGGCGGCAGCGCGGTGCGCAGCAGGAACGGCGAGCGCAGCTCGATCGCCTCGAGGGTGTCTCCCTGCACGTGGCGCCGCAGGCTCTCCACGTAGACCGTGATGTCGGGAAGCTCGGGCACGGCGGCTCCTGCCACGCTAGCAGCCACCGCGGGCACCGCCAACGCAGGCCCGCGCTCGCACGACGCCCACGCCCGCCGCCCGTGGTTGACCCTCCCCACGGACCGGGCTAGGGCTGGATCGTGCTCGACGGTCCGTCCCCGCGCCCCACCACCGTCACCGTCGCGATCATCGGGGCGGGCTTCGCCGGCCTGGGCATGGCCATCCGGCTGCGCCAGTCGGGGCTCCACGACTTCCTCGTGCTCGAGCGGGCCGACGAGGTGGGCGGCACCTGGCGCGACAACGTGTACCCGGGCTGCGCCTGCGACGTGCCCTCGCACCTGTACTCGTTCTCCTTCGATCTCAACCCCGAGTGGAGCCACGTGTTCTCCCGGCAGTGGGAGATCCAGGCGTACCTCCAGCGCTGCGCCGACCACCACGGCGTGCGCGAGCGCGTCCGCTTCGGGGCCGAGGTGGTCTCGGCCCGCTTCGACGAGGCGACCGCCCGCTGGCACCTGCGCACCGCCGACGGCCAGGAGGTGATCGCCCGCTTCGTGGTGCACGGCCTGGGCGCGCTGCGGGATCCTCTATATCCCGCGATCCCCGGGCGCGAGGACTTCCGGGGCATCGCGATGCACTCGGCGCGCTGGGACCACGAGGCCGAGCTCGGCGGCAAGCGCATCGGGGTGGTGGGCACCGGCGCGAGCGCGATCCAGATCGTGCCCGAGCTGGCCAAGAGCGCGGGCGAGCTCGTGATCTTCCAGCGCACGCCGCCGTGGATCCGTCGCCGCCCCGATCGCCCCTACCGCGCGGTGGAGAAGGCGCTGTTCCGACGCCTGCCCGCGGCCATGCGCTGGCATCGCTGGTCGATCTACGGCCAGTACGAGCTGAGCTACCCGCTGGTCTTCGGCCACGACACCGGGATCCATCGCATCGTGGAGTGGATGGCCAAGCGGGCGATCCGGCGCGAGCTGGGCGATGCACCGCTCGCCGAGCGCCTCACCCCGCGCTACCGCCTGGGCTGCAAGCGGATCCTGCTCTCGAGCGAGTGGTACCCCGCCCTGGCCCAGCCCCACGTGCAGGTGGAGACCACGGGGATCGAGCGAATCCTGCCCCGCGGGGTGCGGCTCAGCGACGGTCGCGAGCTCGAGCTCGACGCGCTGATCTACTGCACCGGCTTCAGCGTCGATCGTCCGCTGGGCTCCATGGTGGTCACGGGCCGCGGGGGCCGTGACCTCGCCACCCAGTGGGGGCCCCGCCCCAGCGCCTACCTCGGCATCACGGTGAGCGGCTTCCCCAACGCGTTCATCCTGCTGGGCCCCAACACCGCCCTCGGCCACAACTCGGTGGTGCTGATGATCGAGGCCCAGGTGGAGTACACCCTGCAGGCGATCCAGTACCTGCTCGAGCGCCCCGAGCTCGCGTGGATCGACGTGGACGAGGCCGCGCAGGAGCGCTTCGTGAGCTGGGTGGACGAGCGTCACTCCACCCAGGTGTGGCAATCGGGCTGCCGCAGCTGGTACCTCGACGCCGACGGCAAGAACTTCACGATCTGGCCCGGCTCTACCGTGAGCTACATCCACCGCACCCGTCGCTTCGATCCCGGGCCCTACCGCCGCCAACGCTGGCCCGAGCCCGGCCCGGCCCGCGCCGATCCGCCCGAGGCGTCGAGCCCCTCGGGGTAGCGCCTCGAGGCGAGCGGGCTCGGAGCGGGCGGCTCGATCCCCGGGTGGCTGCGCTCGCGGCCCACCCGTACTACCGTCCGGCCATGCTCCCCCGCCGTCGATTCGTCGGCCTCGGTCTCGGTGCCATGGCCGGGGCCTGTGCCCGCGTTCAATCTGGTCCTCCGGTGATCCCCCCGCCCGGACCGGCGCAGACGATCGTGCTGGGGCGCGTGCTCACCCTCGACCCCAAGCGGCCCGAGGTGGAGGCGGTGGCGATCGAGGGCGGGCGCATCGTGGCCCTGGGCGGCCGCGACTTCGGGCTGGCGCAGCGCGGCCCCGACACGGTGGTGGTCGACGTGGGCGAGGGTCTGGTGGTGCCTGGGCTGGTCGACGCCCACGCGCACCTGGTCGGCCTGGGCACGAGCCTCGAGCAGGTCGACCTCCGCGGTGCTCGATCGATCGACGAGGTGATCACCCGGCTCCGCGCCGCCGACCGGGGCCAGCCCTGGCTGGTGGGTCGCGGGTGGGACCAGAACCTGTGGCCCGAGGCGGCGATGCCCACCCACTCACCACTGAGCGCGGCCTATCCCGATCGCCCGGTGTGGCTGCGCCGCGTGGATGGTCACGCCGGCTGGGCCAACGCGGCCGCGATGAAGGCGGCCGGGATCGAGGCCGGACGTCCCGACCCCGAGGGCGGCGAGATCCTCCGCGGCGAGGACGGCCAGCCCACCGGGGTGCTGGTGGACGCGGCGATGGGCCTGATGACGCCGCCCGATCCCACGCCCGCCGATCTACGGCGCATGCTCGCCGCGGCGCAGGCCCACGTGCTGGAGCGCGGGCTCACCGGGATCCACGACATGGGCGTGAGCCCGGCCGTGGACGCCCTCTACCGCGAGCTCGCAGCATCGAGCGATCCGCAGGAGCGCCTCGCCCTGCGGGTGACCGGCTACGCCGACGCCTCGTGGCTGCCCGAGCTCGCCGATGATCGACAGCCCGATCGGCCCCAGCCCGACGGTCGCTACGCCCTCGTGGGCGTCAAGCTCTATGCCGACGGCGCCCTGGGCAGCCGCGGCGCGGCGCTCCTGCTGCCGTACCACGACCGGCCCGAGCACCACGGGCTCATGCAGCAGGACGCCGACGCCCTGCGGACCCTGTGCGAGACCGCGGTGGCGGGCGGCTGGCAGGTGGCCACCCACGCCATCGGCGACGCGGCCAACCGCAGCGTGCTCGACGCCTATACCTCGGTGCTCGACGCCCACCGGCCCCGCGACGCGAGGCTCCGCATCGAGCACGCCCAGATCGTGGCGCTCTCCGACATCCCCCGCTTCGCCCAGCTCGGGGTGATCGCCAGCATGCAGCCGACCCACGCCACCAGCGACATGGCGTGGGTGCCCGAGCGCCTGGGACCCGAGCGCCTCGCTGGCGCCTACGCGTGGCGCCGCTTCCTGCACGAGGGCGCCCACCTGTGCTTCGGCAGCGACTTCCCGGTGGAGCTCCCCGACGTGACCCATGGCCTGTACGCCGCGGTCACCCGAGAGGACGCCGCGGGCAACCCTCCCGGCGGCTGGCTCCCCGACCAGCGCCTCACCCTGCTGGAGGCCATCGCGGCCTTCAGCCGCGAGGCGGCCTACGCCGGCTTCGCCGACGCCTTCACCGGCCGGCTCGCGATCGGCTACCAGGGCGACCTCAGCTGCTTCCACGAGGATCTGCGGACCATGCCGCACCGAGAGCTACGCGAGGCGACGGTGGCCGCGACGATCGTCGCCGGCCGCGTGTGCTACCGGGCCTGAGCGACCGGGCTCGAGCAGCCGACTGCCCCGCCCCCACGCGGGGATGCCACGCGAGCGGCCCGCCCCTCGCCCACGCGGGGGGCCGAGCCCACGACGTGTCCGCTCCTCGAGGCCGCGCTACTGCTCGGCGGCCTCGCCCCCCTCGGGAGCTCCGCCCTCGCCGCCCTCGCCCTCGACCTGGGTGCCGTCGTCGCCCGGCTGGTTCTGATCCTCCTCCGCCGGCCGCTCCTCGCCGCCGCCCTCGTCACCGGCCTGCGGCTCCTCGCCCTGCGGCTCCTCGGCTTGGGGCTCCTCGCCGCCGCCCTCGTCACCGGCCTGCGGCTCCTCGCCCTGCGGCTCCTCGGTCGTGGGCGGATCGCTCGAGGGCTCATAGGTCCCCGGCGGCGGCATCTCGCGCGGGGGAGGCAGCGCGGGGTTCTGGCTGGGATCGAGCGGCTCCACGTCGAGCGGCTCGCCGATCTTCGGCTCCTGATCCGCGCCCGGGACCTTGGGCGGGGTGGAGCGCTGGGCCCGGGTCTTGCGGCGCTGCTCGTCGCGCTCCCGCTGCTGCTGCCGCTTGTCGAGCCGGGCCTGCCGCCGTGACTTGGACTTGATCGGGATGAAGCGAGGCTTGCCCAGCGGCCCCTCGAGCCGGAAGCCCAGCCCCTTCTCGGGGGCGTCGAGCTGCGACTTGGGGTTGGCCGTCTGGATCATGAAGCGCATGGGCTCGCTCTCGGACTGCAGCTTCTCGCTCAGGTTGAACTTGAGCTCCATCGCGATCCGCGACTTGGCGAAGGGGTCCTTGAAGTTGATCGAGCCCGACAGGTGGATCCAGACGTCCTCGCTCTTGGTCTCGATCGGACCGTCGGTGGTGGCCACCCCGCCCTCGACCGTCATGCGGCCAGCCAGCGTGCCCATGTCGATCTCGGGGATCACCACGCCGCTCTTGAGCGACTTGGAGCCCGGGACGTAGAGCTTCTCGGCGCCGTCGCCCACCGTGCACGCGGCGCAGGTGAGCTCGATGGCCCCCGTCGCGTCGGAGAACTTGTGCTGGGGCATCGTGAGGTCGACCTTGATGGCCAGGATGCCCTTGAGCGGCGCATTGAGAGCCTGCACCGCCTTGGGCACGCGGTACAGCGGCATGTCGGCGATCTCGAGCGAGAACGAGGACTCCTCGGCACCCCGGGCGTAGCTCGCCCGGATCGTCCCGTCGTTGCCCTCGTCGAGCTCGATGAGCAGGTCGACGTCGATGTTGCCCACCAGCAGCGAGAGCACGCTGACGTCGATCTCGACCTCGGGGACCTCGAACGACATGGGGATCTGATCGGGCCGCGAGGGCTCGTAGGTCCACCGCACGTTCTCGAGGGTGATCCCGCCGAAGGGCGAGATCGAGATGTCCTCGATGTCCACCAGGTAGCCGTGGACCTTGGCCTCGTGGCTGATGCGCCAGGCCAGCGCCCGGGTGGGCAGGCTGATCCACGCGAACACCAGGAAGAACAGCAGGCCCAGCAACCCCCACAGGAAGATCTGCCGGAGGTTGCGGCGCAGCTTCCTCAGGCCACCACCGCCGCCGCCGCCCTCCTTGCCGGGCACCTTGCCGCGGGTGAGGGTGAAATTGGGGAGCTTGACGGTGAGCTTCACGACGGACCCCCTTCGTCTTCCTCGTCCTCGCCGCCCTTCTTGTCCTTGTCGTCACCCTCGGCCCCCTCCTCGGGCTGCCGCTCCCAGGTGGAGATGGTGACGTCGGCGTTGAGGCGATCCTCGGAGTTGCTCGGCGAGCGGATGAGCAGCGACTCGGTCACGATGATGTGGCCGGGCTTGCTCTCGATCTTGGTGAGGAACTTGACCAGATCCTCCAGGGTCACGCTGCGCAGGTTGAACTTGTAGCTGCGCTTGCTCAGCCCCCCGCCCAGGTCCACGGGCTGGAGCTCCTCCTGGTTGTTGGCCTGCACGTTCTCGGCCACGGCCGAGGCCTCCTCGAGCAAGGTGGAGAAGAACAGGCTCTCGTCGGAGATCTTGGCCTCCCGCTCCCTCTTCTGCTCGAGCTTCTCCTTGTACACCGCGCCCTTGGTGTGGACCATCTCGAGCGCGGTCCGCAGGTCGGCGATCTCGTTCTCGGTCTCGCGCAGGGCCTTGTCCCGCATGTAGAGCAGCACCAGCGTGCCCATCATGAAGAACACGAGGACGAGCACCAGGATGTAGGTGCGCTCCCGCGGCGTCAGTCGGCTCCAGAAGCCGCCCATGGGGTTGCTCGCCATCGTCCTAGCCCTTCGCCCCTTCGCCCTCCGCCGCCTCTTCCTCCTCGGGCTGCGCGAAGTAGCAGTTGTTGTCCATCGACATCTCGAAGCTCTTGCGCTCCCCGACGTTGCGGACCTTGCCGTTCTGGATGTTGCTGATGCAGGAGTTCTGCTTGAGCTTGAAGTTGAGCCGGTCCTGCGCCGACGAGGCGTTGGCGTCCACCTTGAGCTCGAGCTTGCGCTCCCGGATGTCCACCGTGCCGAAGGTGAGCTCGTCGGACATCACGATGCCGCGCGACAGGTCGATGGGACCCTGGGGCTCCTTCTTGGGCGCCTCCTCCGTGGCCTCGTCGCCCTCGCCCTCGCCTCCGCCGTCCTCCTCGTCACCGCCGTCCTCGCCCGGGGTGACCGGCTGCCCCGTCTCGGGATCGATGCCGGTGCTCCCTGCCGGCAGCGCGGCGCCGGGCGGCGGGGCCGAGCCCAGGTCGCTGGGGGTGGCCGCCTCGGTCACCATCGCCAGCACCTCGAGCGCCCCCTTCTCGGGCACCAGGCTGGTCAGGTCCTGCCCCTCCACCGAGGCGATCTTGGACTCGATCTTCGAGGGGCCGAGCACCTCGCCGAAGGTCTCCAGGGTGGCCGCGGCCAGCTCGTCCTCGTAGGCCGCCTTCTCGGCCTCGAGCGCCTTGACCTGGGCGATGGTGTCCAGCGCCCCGAAGGCCATCACCGCCACCCCGATCGCGATGAGCGAGGAGATGCGCTCCTGGATCCAGCCGCCCTCCCCGTCCACCGCGTTGGAGTCGTGCAGCTGCAGCAGCGGGCGCCGGGCCGCGCCGTAGGCCGCCCCCAGGGCGCCGGCGTAGATCGTCCAGTCGCGCCCCTGGGTGCCCTTGACCAGGGTGCCCGAGGGCATCAGGCGCTTGACCTGCAGGCCCGTCTGCTCGCTCAGGTAGGGCACGAGCCCCTGGAGGGCCGCGCCCCCGCCCGCGAGCACGAGCTCGGTGACCTCGAGCTTGTGGGTGGCCCGCAGCCACATGCGGGTGTGACCGAGCTCGCGGAGCACCGGCTCGATCGCCTGCGCCACGATGCGCCCCGCGTCGAGCTGATCCTCGCTCATCTGCTCGAGGCCGTGGTGCGGCAGGAAGGCATCGCGGTGCTTGGCCGTCTCGGCCTCGAGCGGCGACATGTCGTAGGCCTTGGCGATGGCCTCGGTGATGTGCCGACCACCCCGCCGGGCGGCCCGGACCGCGCGCGGGCCCTTGGGACCCATCGCCACGAGCTGGGTGCTCTCGTGGCCGAGGTCGACCACCAGCGAGACCGGCTCGAGCCCCCGCTCGCTGAGCTCGGGCGAGACCGGCGTGGCCACGGGCCGCGCCGCGATCTGCCCCATCGCCATCGCCCCGGAGGTCACCGCCTTGAGCTCCACCCCGGCGCGCTTGAAGATCTCCACGATCGACTCGACGCGATCGCGTCGGGCCGCCGCGAGCAGCACCTTGCCCTCGGCGCCGCCGCTCGACACCAGCAGGTGCCCCAGGAACAGCTCCTCGACCGGCACCGGGAACTGCCCCTCGGCCTCGAAGCCCACCGCCTGGGCGATGCGGCGCTCGTCGGAGAAGGGGAAGGTGAGCACCCGGTAGCTGCACAGCGAGGGCGGCAGCACCAGCCCCATCGGGTAGCTCAGCAGGCGCCGGTGCTTGAGCACCCCCAGCGCCACCGCCAGCATCGCCCCCAGCGGGTCGGCCTCGGGGTCGTCGCTCGCGGCCTGTCCGACCGGCTCCTCGAAGGCGTCGGTGACCTGCACGCCACGAAGGCCAGCCGAGGCCACCACCACCTTCACGTGGTGCGAGCCGAGATCGACGCCGACGAATTTCTGGGCCATGTGCTCGTCACTCCTCGCGCATGTACATCCACGCCCCCTGCCCCGAGCTCTGCGAGCGCGCGAACTTGAGGTCGTAGACCGCGGTCAGTCGCTTCTTGATCGCCCCCACCTCGGTGATGATCTCGATGCGGTAGATCGTCTCGGGCGCCACCGAGGCGACCTCCTTGAGGCCACCCCACTGCTCACCGTCCTCGTTGCTGCCCGGATCGATCCGGACATCCATGCCCTCGGGGATCCGGGGCAGGTTCTGGGGCTGATCGGCGTCGCCGCCCAGCGCCGCCAGGGGCGAGATGAACTGATCGGGCTGCGCGACCAGATCCTTGAACGCCTGCAGATCCTTGAACAGCGAGAACTCGCGGCTCTCCACGATGTAGTTCGCCAGCGGGATCGTCTTGAGCATGAAGTTCTCGCCCTCGGTCTTCCACTTGTCGGCGTCCGAGACGGAGTGCCGCAGCACCAAGGCGATCTGCTCGGCGCTGGCGAAGTTGAGGTTGACCTTGCAGCCGCCGTACACCGTCAGCTCGTGGCCGAAGGCGGCCATCCAGTCGTCGTCCACGCCCTGCACCAGGTGCAGCTCCTCGACGGTGTCGAGCCGGTTGTTGCGCTCGCGGTAGGGATCGAAGAGCTGGGTGTAGCGGTAGGTCTCGGGGCGCGAGCTCGACGAGCGCAGGTGCAGCAGGTTGAAGACGTAGACATCCTCGTCGATGTAGTCCGCCATCGCCTCGAGGATGTCGCTGCGGGTGTAGTACTGCCCGTCGGATTTCTGCTCCTCGAAGTAGGGATCGTAGAGCGTGGGCAGCATCAGCGCCTCGAGGGCCTCGGTGACCCGCCCCGCTGGGTTGTCCCCGCCCTCCTTGGCGGTGTTGTTCTGCACCGCGAGGCAGTTGACGTTGACCTTGCCGCTCTCGGCCGTCACCCGGTACTCGAAGCTGCCGCCCGAGATCGCCAGCGCCGAGAGGGCCGAGGTGTCGATCCCCACGAACGCCCCCAGGCCCTCCGCCCCGTCCTCGGTGCCGAAGGCCGACATCAGGTAGGGCGCGACCTGGGTGATGTCCATGGTCCCCACCATCTCCTGGAACTGGCGCTGGTTGAAGACCCGCTTCTGCACCTCGAACAGCAGCAGCGACAGCTGCATCGCCCCGCGCTGGATCTGGCGCGCCGTGACCTCGTCGCGCACGTTGATCGAGGTCTGCCAGTCCACCCGGGCCTGCAGCCCCATCGAGGCCATGAAGGGGGTGAGCACGGCCAGGCACGCGAGCACCAGCAGCACCGCGATGCCGTGCTGGCCGGCCGGGGCCCCGCCCCGACGGCGCACGCGAGCCTCCGCCCGCCGGACCACCGCCTCGCCGCTCACTGGCCCCTCCCGAGGTCGATGGGCTCCTGCATCATCAGGACGACCTGCGCATCGAAGTAGACGACGTCCTCCCCGTCCTGGATCCCGAGCTTGATCCACACCCGCTCGGGCAGGCGATCGGGCTGCTGGTCGATGGCCATCGTGCGCCACTCGTCCTGCCACTCGAAGTCCTTGTTGTCCCAGTACTTCACGTCGAAGCTCACCACGTCCTCGATGAGCACGTAGGCCGGGAAGTAGCGCTCGAGATCCTCGGGGCGGTCGCCGGTGAGGCGCTTGGACTCGCGGCGATACAGGTGCACCCGATCGCCATCCTCGGGATCCTGCTCGAGGAAGTACTGGATGATCGACTGATCGCTCTCGTCGGCATCCTGGCGCACCCGCAGGTGGGCGAAGGCCGAGAAGGTGACCGAGTCGGACTCGAAGCTGTCGCGCCCCTCGAACAGGGTGTAGTGCTTGTCGTCGGGCGGCTGCGGCTGGTTCTTGCTCAGGTAGGCCATCGACAGCTCGGTCTCGATCCGCAGCAGGCCACTCCGCACGATGGAGTAGCGGTTCTGGATCTCCTCCGAGACCTCCATGGCCCGCGTGGTGCCCTTGAAGCTGCTCCACACCGACGCCATCATCATCGCCATCACGGCCAGGGAGATCATGACCTCGATGAGGGTCATGCCCCGGGCCCGGCGCGAGCGCCCGCGCCCACGAAGGCGACGGAACGCGCTCACTTGATGCCTCCTCGGCCGCCGCCCACGGTGGGGATCCGCGAGCTGCTGCCGCTGCCCTCGCCGCCCGGCTTGCCGGTGCCCTGGCCCCCGCCGCGACCGCTGCCTCCCCCACCGCCACCGCCACCGTCGTCGGTGCTCGGATCGTCCTCGTCGGTGACCTCGCCGCCCAGCGAGGGCAGCTGGTCGAGCTTGGCGGGGTCGGTCCAGAAGGTCATGATGGTGAGGCAGTCGAGCTCGTCCTCGTCGCACACGGGGTCGTCGAGCTTCTTGTTGCCCTTGCCCTTGCGCTGCGCGATGTTCCAGCGAACGGTGCACGAGCTCTTGCGGATCGACTGCTCGATGGCCTCCTTGACCACCGGCCACACCATGCCCAGGGCGCCGAAGGCCTGGTCGCCTGCGTCCTGGATGTAGTCGTCGTCGCCGTCGGTCTCCGAGGCGTCCTTGGCCTCGACCAGCTGGTTGTAGTCGGGCATCTCGATGAGGTCGACCACGCACGCGTAGTGCACGTCGGGCCAGCCCTGCTCGCTGAAGTCGCCGTCGAAGGTCTGGTCGTCGACGCCCCAGCCGTCCCGCTTGAGCTCCCACTCGATCTCGATGAGCTGGGCCTCGGCGAGGAAGGCGATCGCGCTGAGCTGCCGAGCCCGGTCGGTGGCCCGCATGGCCTGCATCTGCGAGCCGAGCAGCGAGGTCAGCGACAGCGACAAGATCGCCACCGCCACCAGCACCTCGAGCAGCGTGAACCCCCGCGCCCCATCCGGCCGACGCCCCCGCGCCTCGACACCGGTCTCATCGATCCCCACATCCGCGACACCCACCTCTTCGACCCCCGCGGCCAACACCTGCTCCCCCCCTGGGGGGCAGCTCGCCGCCTGCTTGCCCACGACCGGCTGCGGGGGGCAGCTCGCTGCCTGCTTGCCCACGACCGGCTGCGGGGGGGCCGAACCAGGCCCCCCCTCCGGGGGGCAGCTCGCTGCCTGCTTGCCCACGACCGGCTGCGGGGGGGCCGAACGAGTCGGGGCCATGCTAGAACGTCCTCCGTTCGAAGCGCTTGCCCAGCTCGTCCTCGTCGTCGGTGGGATCGTCGGGCAGCACCAGGTCGTCGAGACCGTCGACGATCGTGACCCGTCCCGTCAGCGGCTGCACCTTGATGGTGTAGCGCGCCTCGATCTCGGGATCCTCGAGCTGGATGTAGGCCTCCTGCGTGCGACCGCGCGGGAAGAAGAACAGGCTCGCTTGCCCCGCGGTGATCGGTCGTACGTCGTCGGCGGTGCGCACGTAGATGATCTTGACCCCCTCGGGGAGCTTGACCGGGTCCTTGAGCCCGGTGAGCGCGTTCTCCTCCTCGAAGCTGTCGAACAGCGGCGGCCGACGGCGCGGCACCTGGCGGCGCTGGGCCGCGTAGGCGTCGAAGCTGGAGTCGTCGCCGCCCTCGCCTCCCTCGTCGGCCCCCTTGTCGAAGACCTCGGCCTGGATCGAGCGGTTGTAGGACTCCTCGGCCCGCTTGTCCCGCTCCTCCCGCTCCTTGACGTCGCTCTCCTCGACCTCGATGATCTTGCCGTCGCGGTCGGTGGCCGGCAGGTACATGCGGTCGTCGCCCTGCTGGAGGATCACCGTGCCCTCGTCGAGATCGATGAGCAGGCGGTAGTAGTCGCCGGTGACCCGCGCCTTGTCGTAGCCGTAGCGGATGAGGTTGGCGATCTGGTTGGTCGCCCGCGAGACCTCCGCGTTGCGCCCCGCCCCGAAGCCGATGACGACCATGCCGGCCATCAAGGCCAGCACCCCGATGACGATCATGATCTCGATGAGCGTCATTCCCCGCGCGCGGCGGTGGTGATGGGGTCGGGTGGTCATGGCTCGGGGGGGTTGGTCGGGTGCGCGCTACTTGTCGGCGTCCTTGTCGCCCTCGGCATCGCCCTTGCTGGAGATGTCGTCGGGGGAGTCGAACTCACCGTCGGGTCCGGGCGAGATCACCTCGATGGCCGTCCCGTCGCAGGTGAACTGGTAGTCGTTGTCCCAGGGATCCTTGGGCACGCGGTCGATGAACTGCGCCGCCTTGAGATCCTCGAGGGTCTTGGGGCACTTGCCCTTCTTGTTGACCCGGTAGGTGTCGATCGCCGACTGGATCTTCTTGACCTCGCTCTTGGCGGTGTCCAGCTGGGCATCCTGGAAGCGGTTGAACGCCATGATGCCCACGCCGCCCATGATCAGGCCGATGATGGCGACCACGACCATGATCTCGATCAGGGTCATGCCGCGCTGGGCCTTGGCGGCGAGGCCGACGCGACGCGGCGGACGACGGAGCTCGGGGTGGATCTGCATGATTGGACTCTCTTCCTTCAACTTCCAGCCATCTCGTTGAGCTGCATGATGGGCTGCATGATGGAGAACACGACGAAGCCGACCGCCACGCCCATCACGACGATCATGAGGGGCTCGAGCAGGCTGGTCAGGCGGGCGATGGAGGCATTGGTCTCGCGATCATAGGCCGTGGCCACGTCGCCGAGCATCTGCTCGAGCTGACCGGAGCGCTCGCCGACCGCGATCATGTGGGTGACCAGGGGCGGAAACTGACCGCTGCGCTTGAGCGCGGGCGCGATGTTGGCCCCCTCCCGGATGCTGTCGCGGGCGTCGGTGATCACCTTCTCGAGCACCACGTTTCCGAGCAGCGTGCGCACGATGTCGAGCGCCTGCAGCAGCTGCACCCCGCTGCTCAGCAGCGTGGAGAGCGTGCGGGCGAAGCGTGAGATCGCGACCTTGCGCACCAGCTCGCCCACCACCGGGAGCCGCAGGACGATGGCGTCGCCCACGAGCTGCCCCCGCTCGCTGCGGCGCCAGCGGCGGAACAACCACACCGCCAGCCATCCCAGCAGGATGATCGCCCACCAGTAGCCGGTGATGGTGTCGCTCATCCAGATGAGGAACTTGGTGTTCCAGGGCAGCTCGGCGTTCATGCTCTCGAACATGCCCGTGATCTTGGGGACCATGCCCACCATCAGGATGGTGATGATCACCGCGCCGAGGATCGACAGCACGATGGGGTAGACCATCGCGCCGCTGATCTTGCCCTTCATCTCGATCTGCTTCTCGAGGAACTCGGCGAGGCGGAACAGCACCGTCTCGAGCGCGCCCGATGCCTCGCCCGCGCGGATCATGTTGATGTAGAGCTGGGGGAAGACCTTGGGGTAGGGCGACATCGAGTCGGCGAGCGACGAGCCCTGGTTCACCTTCTCGCTGATGTCGCTGAGGATCCCCTTGAAGCGCTGGCTCTCCACCTGATCGGTGAGGGCGGCGAGCGCCTCGGGCAGGGTCACGCCCGCCTGCAGCAACGTGCCCAGCAGCTGGGTCATGTTGGCCACGTCCTTGGGCTTGACCTTGTCGAAGATCTTGGCGAGATCGATCTCGCGATCCGACGCGCCGCCGGCCCCCTTGGGGGCATCGGAGGCGACGGTCGAGGTCTCGTTGACCCCCGTGAGGTAGACGCCCTCGCGGCGCAGCGAGGCCTTGAGCGCGGCCACGTTGTCGGCGGTAGCGACCCCCTTGATGTTCTTGCCCTTGGCCGACAGGCCCGTGTACGCGTACGCCGGCACCCTAGGCCTCCTCCGCGGTCACCCGCATGACTTCCTCGATCGAGGTGACGCCCTGCAGCACCTTGAGCGCGCCGTCGTCCCGCAGCGTGCGCATGCCGTGCTCCACCGCCGCCTGCTTGATCTGCCCGGCGTCGGCGTTGCGGATGGCGAGGCGGCGGACCTCCTCGGTGATCGTGAGCAGCTCGTAGACGCCGGTCCGGCCCTGGTAGCCCGTGCCGCCGCAGCGATCGCAGCCGCTGGGGTTGGCCTCCCACACCATGCCGGGAGGCGGCAGCTTGCGCCCGCCGACGGGAGACACCGACACCACCTTGCCCTCGCCGTCGAGCAGCGGCTGCCGCAGGCACTGCTCACCGGCAAAGAACGCGTCGGGGACGACCCCGAGATCCTCGAGCTCGGCCGCGAGCGGCCGGTGGGGCCGGCAGCAGGAGGGGCACACCCGCCGCAGCAGGCGCTGGGCCTGCAGGGCCACCAGGGACGACGCCACCAGGAAGGGCTGCACCCCCATGTCGACCAGGCGCGTGATCCCGGTCGCCGCGTCGTTGGTGTGGATGGTGGAGAGCACGAGGTGGCCGGTGAGCGACGCCTGGATCGCGATCTCGGCCGTCTCGAGGTCACGAATCTCGCCGACCATGATGACGTCGGGGTCGTGACGCAGGAACGAGCGCAGCCCGCTGGCGAAGGTGAGGTCGATCTTGGGCTGCACCTGCACCTGCGAGATGCCGGCCAGCTGGTACTCCACCGGATCCTCGACGGTGAGGATGTTGAGGTTGGGCTGGTTGATGGTGGCCAGGCAGGAGTAGAGCGTGGTCGTCTTGCCCGAGCCGGTGGGGCCGGTGACCAGGAAGATGCCGTGCGGGCGGTGGATGACCTCCTTGACGATGCGGAGGTGATCGGGCGCCATGCCGATGGCGTCGAGCGAGAGCGCCATGGCCGACTTGTCGAGCAGGCGGATGGTGATGCGCTCGCCGTGGGCGGTGGGCACGGTGGCGACGCGCATGTCGACCTCCTTGCCCGCGATCTTGCGGCGGATGCGACCGTCCTGGGGCAGCCGCTTCTCCGCGATGTTGAGCCCCGCCATGATCTTCACGCGGGCCACGATGCTCGCCATGTGGGCCTTGGGTGCCCGCTTGGTCTCGTGCAGCACGCCGTCGACCCGGTTGCGCACCACGATCTCGCGGTCGCCGGGCTCGATGTGGATGTCGGAGGCCTTCTCCTTGCTCGCGTTGAAGATCAGGCTGTTGACGAAGCGGATGATCGGCGCGTCCTCGGCCGAGGCGTGCAGGATGTCCTCGTCCTCCTCGTCGAAGACCTCTTCCTTCTTCTCGAGATCGACGTCCTTGGCCCGCTTGGAGTAGATGGTGTTGATGAGCTCGCCCACCGCGGACGAGGGCATGAGCGTGAGCTCGACCTCGGCATCGTAGACCTGGGCCAGGTCGTCGAGGTCGAGCAGCTTGGTGGGATCGGAGGCGAGCACCTCGAGGGTCCCGCCCTCGGTCACGAAGCGCCGCGGCAGCAGCATGTTGCCGCGCGCGTAGGAGATGGGCAGGCGCTCGGCCAGCTCGTCGTCCACCTGGGTGGGCGGCAGGCTCTCGAGCGCGGGCAGGCCGAACTGCTGCGCCAGCGCCTGGCACACCTGCCAGTCGCTGCAGTGCTTGAGCCGCACCAGGGTCTCGCCCAGGCGCTCGTCCTCGAGGTGCTGCACCGAGAGCGCCTCGGCCAGGGCCTCCGGCGTCACGAAGCCCCGCTCGATCATGATCTCGCCCAGGGGCCGCGTGTCGGGCCGCAGCCCCTGCGGGGGCAGGCGCGGCTGCGGCGAGGGCGGCGGCGGCGGAGCGGCGGCGACGACGGTGACGACTTCTTCCATGACGAGTCCTAGCGAGGCTTGGGCGCGGGCTTGCTGCGAGGCTTGGTCGTGGGCGACGTCGAGGTCGTCGGCTTGGCGGCGGAGGAGGAATCGGTCTCTTCCTCCTCTTCCTCGTACTTCTGCGGGCTCAGCCCGAGCTCGCCGGTGATCTGCTCCTGCTGGAGCTCGAGCTCGGCCTCTCGGCGCTGCACGTCCTGGGTGACCATGCTGCCGGCCTCGGCGTTGATGGTGGCCAGCAGCCCCGCCTTCTTGCGGTAGTTGACGTTGGTCGCCAGGTCCTTGCGCTTGAACGAGGTCTCGCGCTCGAGGAACTCCAGCCGCTCCTCCATGCGCCGCTTGTGCACCCGGCGGGCGTCGTCCGGCGTCTCGAGGATGTGCGGGACGAGCACCATCATCAGGTTGATCTTCTCCTTCTGCCGGGTCTTGCGCTTGAACAGCCAGCCCAGCAGCGGGATGCTGCCGAGGCCGGGGACCTGCGAGGTGCTCTGGCGCTCCACCTCTTGCACGAGGCCGCCGAGCACGATCGGCTGGTCGTCGCGGGCGAGCACCTGGTCGAGCTTGAGGCGACGCTTGGTGGTGGTGACGCCGAGGGTCGGGCTCGTGCTCTCGATGTCGTTGTTCTCCATCTCGATGTCGAGGGTCACCGTGTCCTCGTCGTTGACGTGGGGGGTGACCTTGACCTTGAGGCTCACGTCCTGGCGCTGCACCGACTGCACCGGCACCAGGCCGCCACCCTGACCGCCGCCGGGGAAGGCCAGCGCGCCCTGGGTGGGCACGTTGCGGCCGACCTCGATGCTGGCCTCCTGGTTGTCGGCGGTATAGAGGTGCGGCTCGGCCACCAGGTTGACGTCGGTGTCGTCCTGCACCGCCTGGATGATCACGCCGAACGCGGGCACGTCCTGGCCCAGGCCCAGGAGCTGACCGGAGTTGGGCACCTCGGGGCCGAGCACGCCGGCCGCGAGGCCATTGAGGATCGAGGGGCTGAGCAGCAGCGAGTTCTGCTGCTCGGGCGAGCTCGAGACGAAGCCCAGGCCGTCGCCGGCCGAGACCCCCTGCGCGTTGACGGGGAAGGTGGCGCCGAAGTGGCCCGAGACACCACCGGCGAGCTTCTTGTTGACGGAGAGCTCGAGCAGATAGACCTCGATGTAGACCTGCTTGCGCTCGGCGTCGAGCGCATTGATGACCTCGAGCAGCGCGAGGAAGTCGGTCTGCGAGGCGAGGATCACCAGGGAGCGGGTGGCCGGGTCGGGGGTGACCTTGACCTCGCCCGAGAACAGCTCGGCCGAGCTCGAGGCTGGCGCCGGGTTCGCTCCGCCGCCGGCCGCTCCCCCGCCTCTGGCGCCCCGGCCTCCGCCGCCGCCCTGGCCGAGCTGGTTGAGCACCTGCGCCACCTCGTCGGGGTCGGCGTTCTTGAGCTTGACCACGTGGATGCGCCCGCCGCCGCCCGCGAGCGGCACGTCGAGGCGCTCGATGAGCCGCCGGATCACCTCGTAGTCGGCCTCGGGCGCGACCACGATGAGGGTGCCGGTGCGCGCGTCGACGATGACCCGCGAGAAGGCGGGCTCGCCGTCGGACTCCTTGCCCTTGGCCTTGCCCTTGGTCTTGCCCGCGTCGTTCTCACCGAAGATCTCGCGGATCATGTCCGCGGTCTCCTCGGGGTCGGCGTACTGCAGCTGGAAGAAGAAGATCTTCTCCAGGCGGGTGTCCGACTCGTCCACCTGGCGCACGATCTTCAGCAGCCGCCGCACGCTGGCGCCGGTGTCGGTGAAGATCACCAGGTTGCCCACCGAGTCGACGCTGCCCTCCTTGGTCTTGAGCTTGTTGAGCAGGTCGACGACGTCCTTGGAGTCGCCCTTGGTGCGGTACAGCTGCGTGACGTAGCGGTCGTTGTTGGGCGCGCGCCCGCCCGGGCCGTACACCGGCAGCGTGCGCCCCTTGACCCCCGCGGTCTCGACGATCTTGAAGTACTCGCCCGAGGGCTCCACGGTCAGGCCCAT
Source organism: Myxococcales bacterium (assembly GCA_020633315.1). Taxonomy (GTDB): domain Bacteria; phylum Myxococcota_A; class Polyangia; order Nannocystales; family Nannocystaceae; genus Paraliomyxa. The sequence goes on along the minus strand of JACKDV010000007.1, from coordinate 203,843 downwards.
GGTCTGCAGCGCGGCATAGAAGGCCGCGTAGGCCTCCTCCATCGTCACCGGCTCGGGCGAGAGGATGGTGACCTTGCCCGAGCGTGCCTTCACGTCGAGGATGAACTTCTGACAGGAGACGCTCATCATCCAGTTGACCAGGTCCTGGATCTCGGCCTCCTTGGGCAGGGTGATGCGGAACTTGGCCCCCCGCGGCTGCTTCTTGCAGTTGTTGTGGCCGAGCCCGCCCTCGTCACCGCTCAGCTCGCCCCCGGGTGCCCCCCCGGTTGCCCCCCCAGTCGCGCCGCCGGAGCCCGTGGGGCGAGCCGGCGTGGTGGGCTTGGCGGTGGGTGCGGTGGAGGTGGGGCGACGCGGCGGCGCGGCCTGGGCCGTGCCGGAGAGCAGCGCCGGGGACACGCCGTGCAGCGCGAGCGCGGCCAGGCCGCTCACGACGAGGCGGGACCAGCGAAGACCCCGGGCGGGGGTCCTGTGGGTTCGCGAGGTCATTGGATCTGGATCTCCTTGTTGATGGTCTGGCCCTTGCGCTCGATCGACACCGAGAGGTTCGAAGCGCGCCGCAGCTTGGTGTAGAGCGCCATGGCCTTGTCCATGCCCTTGAGCTCCTCGCCGTTGACGGCGGTGATCATGTCACCGTTCTTGAGGCCGAGGAGCTTGGGGAGGGAGCCACGGCGGATGCCGTAGAGCTTGTAGCCGAGGACCTCGTCGTCCTTCTGCTTGGGCACGATCCGCGCCTGCTTGGCGAGCAGGGCCGGGTTGGCCAGCAGCTGCTCCACGAAGGCCCGCTCGATGACGCAGGTGTTCTCCGAGGGGCAGTTGATCGCCTCCTCGGCCCCTGGGATCGCGCGGTCGTTCTTGGGCGGCTCGGTGGTCGTCGGCTTGGCGGCGCTGGAGCTGGGCACCGCGGGAGGCGGCGGGGGCTCGACCCCCAGCTCGAGGTACTCGAGCGCCGCGTTGTTGCGCAGGTGGACGATCGCCTGGTCGATGCCGGTCACGACCACCCCGGCGCGGATCTGGTCGCCGCGCCCGTAGAGCCCGGCGATGCCCTCCTGCTCGTCGAGGATGGTCGCGAAGGAGTACTCGGGGTCCTCGGCCTCCATCGTCGCCATCAGGCGCAGGGGCAGCTTGGACTTGGTCTCGCCCGGCTGGATCGACGAGCCCACGCCGGGGGTGCCGAGCGCGTCGGGGGTGCCCGGCGTGGCCTCGGCCTCGGCCCCCTCGGGCACGCAGCCGGGACAGAAGATGTTGCGCTTGTTGATCCGCGTGGCGACCTGGTTCTTGGCCTTGGCCCGCTGGCTGTCGTCGGTCACCCCGAAGGCGCTCTCGTCGAAGCTGAAGCTCTTGGACCTCGTCTTGGCCTTCGACTTGCCGTCCTCGTCCTCGTCGTCCTCGGCCTCGCCGTCGGTATCGCCGTCGGTGCCGCCCTCGCCGTCGGTGTCGGCCTCGGACTCGAACAGCAGCATCGACCCCACCTGCGTGGTCACGGCGCTCGCCGCCAGCCCGCAGGCGGCGGCGATGCCCAGGGTCTTGATGACCCAGAAGTACTTCTTGAAGAGCGCTTCCATGGCGAGGGCCGATCAGCAGCTCAGTGCAGGATCCCGTCTCCGCCCTTGTCGGCCCGCTCGTCGCGGGGGGCGGGGCCGGATCGGAAGGCGTCCTCGGAGATGAAGCCGGACTCGAGCTTGCGGTAGATGGTGCGAGTGGCGATGCCGAGCAGGTCCGCGGCCAGGCGCTTGTCGCCGCGGGTGAACTTGAGGGTCTCGAGGATCATGCGGCGCTCGACCTCCTCGAGGGGCGTGCCCACCGAGAAGGTCACCTGGCGCCCGTGGCCGGCCTGCGGATCGCGGAGCTCGGGCGGCAGGTCGTCGGCGCCCACCGAGGTCGAGCGGCACAGCACCACCGCGCGCTCGACCGCGTTCTCGAGCTCGCGCACGTTGCCCGGCCAGCCGTAGTTGCTCATGAGGTGCACGGCCTCCTCGGTGAACTCCGTGACCGGCTTGCCGTGCTTTGCCGCGTACATGCGAAGGAAGTGATCGCCGAGCAGGGGGACGTCCTCGATGCGGTCGCGCAGGGGCGGGATCCGGATCGGGATGACGTTGATACGATAGAAGAGATCCTCGCGGAAGTTGCCCGCCTTGACCTCCTCGCCGAGGTCGCGGTTGGTGGCGCAGACCAGGCGGAAGTCGACCTTGGTGGTGCGGCCGCCGACCGGCTCGATCTCGCCCTCCTGCAGGGCCCGCAGCAGCTTGACCTGCACGGTCTGCGTGATCTCGGCGATCTCGTCGAGGAACAGGGTGCCGTGGTGCGCCTCGAGGAAGCGTCCCTCCCGCGAGCGCACCGCGCCGGTGAAGGCGCCCTTCTCGTGGCCGAACAGCTCCGACTCGAGGATGGTCTCGGGCAGCGCCGCACAGTTGACCGGGATGAAGGCCTGCTGGTCGCGCGGGCTGTGCCGATGGATGTAGCGGGCGAGCAATTCCTTGCCGGTGCCGCTCTCACCGAGCAGCAGCACGGTGGCGGTGCTGTTGGCGGCCTGCCGAGCGATCTCGAGGGTGGCGCGCATCACCTGGCTGTTGCCCACGATGTCGCGGGTGGTCGCGGCCTCGAGCTGCGCCCGCAGGTGGCGGTTTTCGGCGATGAGCTCCGCCTTGTCGAGGGCCTTGCGCACGGTGGCCAGCACCGACGCCCGCTTGAGCGGCTTGCCGATGAAGTCGTAGGCCCCGCGCTTCATCGCCTCGACCGCGGTCTCCACCGTGCCGTAGGCGGTCATCACGATCACCTGCACCTCGGGCGTGATCGCCTTGACCGCCTTGAGCAGATCGTCGCCCCCCATGCCGGGCATGCGAAGATCGGTGATCATCAGATCGACCGGCTGGCGCCGCACCAGGTCGAGCGCCTCGCGACCGTTGCCGGCCTCGAGCACCACGTAGCCCTCCTTGCTCAGCACCTTGCCGAGCGCCTCCACGATGGAGGCCTCGTCGTCGACGACGAGGATGGTGGGCGCACGGGGAGACGTGGAGTCGGAGGAAGCCATGGGTGCCGCAACCCTGAGCAAGAACCGCGCCGCGGGGGACAATTCCCTGTTCTCGCGCGCTTGGCCAGGGCTTCGGCAAGCCTAGCGGGCCGCAATGTCACCGTGTCGGGTCGGCCGTGACAAGCTGTCAATCGGGCCGGGGAAGGCCTGGGAGGCCACCGGAGGCCGGAAGGCGCCCTGGCCGCAGCATCGGCTCGCCCGCTCAGCGCCCGCCGAGGCGACGGCGCGGCTCGAGCCGCTCGGGATCCACCACGCCGAGGTCGGCCAGGAAGCGCCCGAGCTCGCGGTGATAGTCGGAGCGATACACCTGCAGGATGTGCCCGCCCGCGAACGAGTAGCGCCGCGGTCGACCCCAGTGCTCCCACAGCGAGTCGGTGTGCTCGGTCGTCACCAGGTTGTCGCCCGCCGCCTCCACCAGGAAGCGACCGCGCCAGGGCACCTTGGGCTGGTAGCTGAGCGGGCTGTGCAGCGCCCACGCCTTCACGAAGCGCTCGCGGGTCATGCCCATCTCGGCCACCTTGTCGAGCACGGGGTCGCCCTCGCTCGCGGTCCAGAACAGATCGGCGAGCGAGGCCGGGGGCAGCACGGGCACCGCGAAGTCCAGCGAGCCCTCGAGCGAGGCGAGCAGCGCGGTGGTGTAGCCCCCGAGGCTCGAGCCCATCATCCCCAGCGGGGCCGGGTTGCGGGCCTTGATCCACCGCAGGGCCGTGCGCAGCTCGAGCACCTTCTGGATGAAGGTCTCGTTGGTGCGCATGAGGTTGGGCGAGGGGTGCAGCTCGCCCGAGAAGCGCACGCCCGTGGGCCGCCGCAGCCAGTGGAAGGGCATCACGTAGAAGTAGACGTCGAGGCCCAGGCGGCGGAAGAGGTGCGGCAGGCCGAACTCGCGCTCGTGGATCTGCTTGCGCCCCACCGCCCAGCCGTGGGTGACGAGGATCGACGCGCGCGCGGGCCGGGCGTGGGTCCACGCGAACAGGTGCACGGTGTCGAGGTTGTCGTAGCGGCGGAACTCGGCGCCGTAGAGCCGATGCACCGGGCGGTAGGGCGTGGGGAAGGTGAGGTGCGAGTGCATGCCGCCCCGCACCGGCCGACGCCAGCGGGCGCCGACCACCGGCAGCCGCGACGGCGGGGCGAGCAGGCGATCGGGATCGGCGAGCACCTCGGGATCGGTGTAGACCCGCAGCACCGCGAAGGCCCGCTCGAGCTCGGCCCGGGACATGTACGGGATCCCTCGGCGCAGGTAGAGCCCCCGCAGCAGCCGACGCACCACGTCGTCGCCGTGACGACCGACCCAGGAGGCCATGCGACGCCGACGCCCCGGCTCGGCCTGCACCTCGGAGGCTTCGAGCCGCTCGAGCGCCGCGCTGGGATCGTCGATCGGGCTGCCGAGGTCGGTCATGCGTGGCTGCGGCCGGAGGCTTCGGAACGCCGATCGTCCCCAGGTTTCTCCACTATAGCCCATCCGCGCCAAGGCGGCGGCTCGAGGATCGCCCCGGGTCGCAGCGGGGGCACACGGCCGGCCGCGGGCGCGCCTGCCGCTCGGGAGCGCCGAGCGATGGTCCGGCCCGCGGCGCTCGGCATCGGTCCCTCGCGCATCGTGATCGCGGGCGGGTGCGTGCTAGAAGCGAGCCGATGCGCGCCTCGATTGCCCGCCTGGGCTCCTCGACGTCGTCCGTGCTGCTCTCGGTGCTGCTGCTGGCCTGTAGCGCGGAGCCCGATACCGCCCCGACCACCAAGACGGACGCCGCCGAGCGCAGCCAGACCATCTCGGTCGAGTGCAAGAGCGACGACGCCGTGGATGCGACCGTGCGCGAGGAGGTGGAGACCCGCGCTCGCGCGCTGCTGCAGGACCTGCGCGAGGGCAGGCTCGATCCGCTGTGGGAGGAGCTGCACCCGCAGGCCCGCAACGAAGGGCAGCGCGAGGCGTTCATGGAGGCGCTGCGCGCCATGCAGCAGCGCTCGGCCATGACCCCGGGCGAGTCGGTCGTGGACCGGGTGCACCTGGTGAGCATCGAGGGCGGCAGCAACGACCTGGCCAAGGCGCAGTGCGGGGCGCCCGACGATCCCGATCGCTTCACCCTGCTGGTCAACGCGGGGGACGAGGACGTGGCGGTGGTGATCCTGCTCAGCGCCCGGGGCACGGTGGAGACCGCGACCACCATCCAGCTCCGCAAGCGCGGCGATCGCTGGCGCCTGCTGGGGATCCAGGTCAACCCCAGCCGCTACCGGGGCAAGGGCGCGGCCGCCTACGAGATCGCGGCCGACGTGTACATGCGCGAGCGCAAGGTGCTGGTGGGCTACCTGCTGCTCGGCCTCGCGCAGACCCTCAGCGATCGCGGGGCCGCGGTGGAGTCGGCGCTGCACGATCGCATCGAGGAGAAGATCGGCGCGATCCAGCGCGACAAGCTGTTCGAGCGGGAGACCGGCACCTGGACCCTCGGTGATGCCCGGTTCCAGATCGAGGACGTCTCGCTGGTCGCCACCGGGGCCGAGATCTCGCCCGTGATCAAGTACGTCAGTCCCCAGGGCCTGGTGAAGGACCTGCTCGACCAGGACGCCGACGCGCTGGTGGAGGAGGTTCGGCGACGCTTCCCCGAGCTGGCCAAGCACTTCGATGCCGTGGTGTTCGAGGCCTACGCCGAGTCGCCCAAGGAGCCGGGGCGCAGCTACCAGGCCTATCGCGTGGTGCGGTACCTCGACCCGACCCAGCGCCGCGGCTAGCAGCCCCGCGACGGTGATCGCACGGTCGGCAGGATCCGTGCTCGCACCGGCGGCTCGACGAGGGCGGCGGTCCCGACGAGTCGATCGCTCCGCGAGCTCGCGCCTCGCATCGTCTCGGCTCGCGTGCGGCCGATCGCGCCCGCCAGCGCGTTCCTCGCCCGCCCGACCGACGAAAGGGGGCGACGCCCCGAGCGAGGGCGGGTACCGTCGGGCCATGCGGATGCGTGGCCAGCTCGGCGTGCTCGTGGCGGCGATCGCCAGCGGATGCTTCGAGGACTCGACCCCACCGCCGAGCTCGGGCACGACCACCCCCGGCACGGACGACACGATCGGCCCGGGACCGACCGCGGACGACTCGACCAGCGGGGGCGCCGACGCCACGGCGGGCTCGGGGCCCACCGCGGGCACCGGCGACGAGACGGCGACCGACACCGGCGAGCTGCCCCCGCCGATGTGCGGTGACGGCACGCCGGTGCCGGGCGAGCTCTGCTACGGGGACACCTCGGTGGTGATGGCCAACGACCCGCCCGCCTCGGCGCGGCTGGGCGACGTGACCGGCAACGCCTCCGTCGATCTGGTCTACCTCGCGGCGAGCCAGGTGGTGGTGCACGCAGGCGACGGCGGGGGCAACTTCGGCCCCGCGATCTTCGACGCCGCCGTGGGAGGCCTGCGCTTCGAGCTGGCCGACTTCGACGGCGACGGCGAGCTGGACATGGCCGCGCTGGAGAGCGGCGGCCCGCTGCGGCTGCTGCTGGGCAGCGGCGGGGCCTCGTTCGCCAGCTCCGACCAGGTGGTGGTGGGCTCCGATCCCCAGGCGCTGGCGCTGGGCGACCTCGACGGCGACGGGGCCATGGACGCGGTGGTGGGCACGGCCGCCACGGGGCTGCTGTTCGTGGTGCTGGGCGGAGGCGACGGCAGCCTCTCGCCCGAGCCCGCCGTGCTCACCGGCGCCGATGCACACGGCCTGGCGCTGGGCGACCTCGACGGCGACGGCAACCTCGACGTGGCGCTGGCCCTGCGCGGGGCCCAGCCCGGGGTGGCGGTGGCGATGGGCGACGGCAGCGGGGGCCTGAGCACGCCGGCGGTCGTGACCGACGGCAGCAGCGGGGCCCGGGCCGTGGTCGCCGGCGATCTCGACGGGGACGGCCGGACGGATCTGGCCTACCTCGCCGACGACGGCGACGTGCTCGGCGTGCTGCGCAGCGACGGCGCCGGGGGCTTCGAGGCCGAGCAAGTGGTGGGCACCGGGGCGGGGCCGAGCGTGCTGCTGGCCGCCGACCTGCGCCGCGACGGCCATGACGTGCTGGTGGTCGGCCACGCCGGGGAGAACGCGCTGCGCGTCTATGGCCTCGAGGGAGGGGCCCCGACCGAGCTGCTGCAGGTGATGCTGGTCGCCCCCGCGGCCGCCCTGCACCACGGCGACGTCAACGACGACGACGTGCTCGACCTGGCCGTGACCTCGTCGGCGCCCGAGATCGTCACCCTGGTGCTCTCCACGCCCTGAGCCCGCGCGCCCGCGGAGCAAGGCCCTGCGGCTCGCGACCCGCTCCGACGCGCGAGCGCGAGTCTGCTACCGTCGGCCTGCGTGATCGCGGCCCTCACCGTCGTGCTGGCGCTCGGCTCGGCCCCCGCCGAGCTCGATCCACCCCTGCGCTCGGAGCTGCCGCCGGCCGACTACGCCCTGCAGTGGTCGGCGCCCGCGGGCTGCCCCGACGCAGCGGCCGTCGAGGCTCGGATCGCGGCCCTCACCGCGGGGCGCCCCGAGGGCGAGGGCACGCTCGAGGTCGAGGGCACGGTGAGCGCGTTCGAAGGCGGGTTCTCGCTGCGGCTGACGACCTCGCTGCGCGGCCGCACGGGCACGCGCGAGCTGTCGGCCCGGGCCTGCGACGACCTGGCCGACTCGGCGGCGCTGGTGGTGGCGGTCACCCTCGATCCCGCGCTGTCGGGCTCCGGCGCGGACGAGCCCGAGCCCGAGTCGACCCCGGACGAGGACGGCGTGCCGGATCCCGAGCCCACGCCGGAGCCCGCGGGGCCGCGGTCGACCCCCGAGCGCCACGAGGCGCCCGCGGTCGAGGATCGACCCGCCGAGCGCACCGAGCCCCGCCCCTCGCTCCCGCGCCCGGGCCTGCTGCTTCGCGGCGGCCTCGGACCCGAGCTCGGGGCGCTGCCGGGCGTGACCGCGGCGCTGCGGCTGGCGGTGGGCCTGCACTGGCCTCGCGCTCGACTGATGCTCGCCGGCACCTACCTCGCGCCGCGCCGCGCCGACGGCCCCGGCGGCACGGCGGCGCTCTACCAGCAGGGCGTGGTCGCGGTGCTCGGCTGCGCCCGCCTCGGCGCGGGTCCGTGGTCGCTGCCCCTGTGCGGCGGGGTGGAGGCGGGAGGCCTGCGCGCGGACGGCCGCGCGCTCGCTACGCCACGCTCGGTGACCGGCCCCTGGCTCGGGCCCGTGGCGCGGGTGGGCGTGCTGCGGAGCCTGGGCCGAGTGGGTCTGTGGCTCGAGCTCGAGGGCGTGGCGCGCGTGGTCGCGACCAGGGTGCTCGTGGACCAGAGGCTCGCGTTTCGGCCGTCGGTGGGCTCGCTGCGGGCATTGGCGGGTTTCGAGATCACGTGGCGATAGAATCGGCCCCGGCCGGACAAGAGCTGGTTGGGTGCCTCGTTCGTCGACTCCTCGTGAATTCCGCGCGTTCTACCGCGACCACTACGGCTTCGTGTGGGCGGCGGTCCGTCGCTTCGGCGTGCCCCCGGCGTGGGTCGACGACGCCACCCAGGATGCGTTCGTGGTGGCGTACCGGCGGCACGCCGAGCTCCGCGGCTCGCCGCGGCCGTGGCTCTACGGGATCGCCCGCGGCGTGGCGAGCAACTACCGGCGGAGCGCACGGAGGGTGGAGCGCAAGCGCAAGGCCATCGCCCACGCCACCAGCCCCGCCGCCGCGATCCCCCGCGAGCCGCAGGCGCTGCTGCGCGACCTCGATCGCTTCCTCGACGAGCTGCCCGACCGCGACCGCGAGCTGTTCGTGCTCTCCGAGGTCGAGGGCCTGACGGGGCCCGAGCTCGCCGCGGCGCTCGGCTGCAACAAGAGCACCGCCTACGGGCGCGTGCGATCGCTGAGGCAGCGCTTCGCCCAGCACGGCGGAGGGGACGAGCTCGTCCGTCGCGAGCGAGAGGAGCGGCCGCGGGCCACGGCCCAGGGCTGGGCGCTCCTGCTGCCCTCGCTGCGGATGCCCGAGCCGGGATGGCTGGGGCTCGGCAGCACGGGCACGAGCCTCGTCGCGGCCGCCCTCGGGGGCACGCTCACCGCGGTGGTGATGGGGCTCGTGGTGGTGTCGCGGCCCCCCGCGGAGCCGAGCCCCGCCGCGCGCCCGACCGCGATCGTCGACGCCCACGAGCCACCTCTGCGCTCGCCCGAGGCCGGGGTCACGCCGGCCGACCACGAGCCCACGCCCAACGACCACGAGCCCCTCGCCCTCCCCGAGGAGCCCGCGACGAGCACGTCGTCGCCCCCACCCTCCGCCACGACGACCCGCGCCGCGCCGCCTCACGCCACCACCGACGAGGCGAGCGGCGACGACCTGGCCGAGCAGAACGCCCTGCTCCAGCGCGCCACCCGGGCGCTGGCCGAGGGCGATCCAGCCCGCGCCCTCGCGGCCACGCACGATCACGCCCTGCGCTTCCCGGGCAGCCCGCTGGAGGATCTCCGCACCGCGCTGCGGGTGGAGGCCCTGTGCGCCCAGGGCAACCACGCCCAGGCACGAGGCGAGGCGCGGGCGTGGGCCGCCGCGCACCCCCAGTCCCCCACTCGCCAGAGAATTCTCGACGCCTGTCCGGCACGATCGGCATCGGCCGGACAACAGCGAGGGTGATGGCCCACTCCTTCGTCCCTGGCTTCCGCTCGCTCCTCCCCCTGGCCCCGGTGCTGCTGTCGCTCGGCTGCATCATCGACGCCGACCTCGGCAGCTCCGACACCGAGATGGCCACCGGCTCCACCGGAGAGCCGCCCACCACCAGCGCGACCACGGGCGAGACCGACCCGAGCGCCACCACGGCCGACTCGGGCGACGCGAGCGGCTCGGGCAGCAGCAGCGACTCCAGCGGCGGCCCGCCCGTCTTCGACTGCCCGCCGGCGCCCTTCGAGAGCCAGTGCGACGTGGTCGCGCAGGACTGCCCCGCGGGCCTGCGCTGCCTGCCCTGGTCCTCCGACGGCAGCGGCATCCTCGACGCCACGGTGTGCTCGGCGGTCCCGACCGAGCCCGTCGATCGCTTCGCTCCCTGCACCGTCGACCCCGCGACCTGCGGCGACGACTGCGGCCTCGGGGAGTACTGCGCCCCCACCGACGGCTCCGACAGCGGGATCTGTGTGGGCCTGTGCGGCTTCGATGGCGACGATGCGGCCTGCCACGAGGGCGAGCTGTGCGACACCTGTGCCGAGTGCTCGGTGGGCACCTGCTGGGCCGGCTGCGATCCGCTGGCGCCCGACTGCCCCGGAGGTGCTCCCACCTGCTCCTTCGTGGGAGAGGAGCCGGCCTTCGAGTGCCTGCCCGTGCCCGAGGGCTTCGTGGGCGTGGGGATGCAGTGCATGGACTCCTTCGCCTGCGCTCCCGGCCTCATCTGCGCCCCCGAGGATCAGCTCGACGGCTGCGACGGGCTCGGGGCGTGCTGCACCGAGCTGTGCGATCTCGAGGACGGCGTCCCCGGCTGCACCAACCCGGCGCACGAGTGCATCACGCTGTTCTTCCCCGACCCCGGCCCGCCCGATCAGCAGCACGTGGGCTACTGCGCCCTGCCCGAGGTCGATCCCTGCGCCGTCCCGGGCAACTGCCCGCCGCCCGGGATCGACAGCAGCGTGCCCTGGTGCTCGCTGGCCAACGAGGCCCACTGCCCCGACGGCGGGCTCGCGGGGTTCTTCGACGGCATCGCGTGCGAGCAGACCTGCACCTGCCAGATGCCCTGCATGGGGCCCGAGGACTGCCCGGTGCCCGCCACCGGGACCGCGACCGGCGAGTGCGTGGTGGAGCCCTACGGCCCCGGCAGCCCCACCACCTGCCTGTACGCCTGCGACGCCGGCCAGGTGTGTCCCGACGGCATGACCTGCAGCGACGAGCTGGGCTTCGGGGCGATCTGCGTGTGGGTCTCCCCCGCGGCTCCCGAGGAGTGCATGTAGGCGTCCAACCGCGCGGGGGGCGGGCCGGGGGGTCCTTTAAGCCGCGATTAAGCGGCGATGGAGGGCCCAACGGGTCACGGTGTCAGCGAGCCCGAGCGCGAGCTCGGGCTCGACCCCCCACCGAGCGGACGCCGATGATCACCATCCGACACGAGCAGCTCGAGGCCCTCCGACGGCCCACGAGCCTCCCATTCGAGCAACGACTGTGTGACGCGCTCGCGCACGGCCACCCCGAGGAGGTCGCGGCGCTGGGCCCCGAGGGCACCCGAGCCCTCGTCCGCCAGGGCCTGCGCACCGGGTGGCGCTGCGGCCTCGAGGACGAGGACGAGCTCGCGCGCCTGGTGACGCTGATGCTGCAGCTCGGCCCCGACTTCGAGCGCTCCCCCGATCGCGAGCGGGCGCTGGCCCGGCTGCACCACCCGCGCCTGCCGGGCCGCCTCAAGATCGACATGGTCGAGCAGCTGCTCACCGCCCGGACCGGCGGCCGCGTCGTGGTCGCCCACGCGAGGGTGCTGCCGTGACGCACAAGCAGTGTCCCGAGTGCAGCGAGGCGCTGGTCTGCCCCGGGCACGGCGCGGTGCAGCGCCCCCTGGTGGCCGCGTGCCCGAGCAAGCGAGGTGGTGTGTGGGTGTCGGTGCGCGACGCGGCCGGGCACGAGGTGCCCGGCGTTCCGGTGGAGGTGGACGGGCAGCAGGTGGCGACCGACGCGACCGGCCTCGCCGCCTTCGACCCGCTCGACGATGGCTCGTACTCCGCCCGGCTCGGCGTGCTGCCGTGCTCGGTGGCCACGCGCTTCGATCCCCCGGCCCAGGCGGTGGTCGAGGGCATCTCGGTGTCCCGCGGCAAGATCTCGCTGGCGGAGCTCGTGCTGCGGCGACGGCCCACGCTCAAGGTGGAGCTGTCGCGCCCGGTGGCGGCCACGGTGACGATCACCCACGGCGACGGCGATTCCCAGCGCAAGACCACCAAGGACGGCACCGCCGACTTCGGGGCCGTGCGACCGGGAGCCTACGCCGTCGACGTGGAGCTCGAGGCCGACGCGGAGGCTCCCGCCCGTCGACCCTCGCAGCGGCTCGAGGTCGAGGTGGACCACGACGAGGACGAGATCGTCCCGGTGCACCTGCAGCAGCGGGTCGACCCCGTGATCGAGCACGACCGCGACGCGCTGGCCGTGGGCGGTGAGCGCCTCACCGTGACGCTGCGCGCCAGCGGGCCGTTCGAAGGCGGGGGGCGGCTGACGATCACGGCGGGCGAGGCCAGCATCCGGGTGCTGCGCAACGACCAGGTCCAGCCCCTCACCAACGGAACGCTCGCCTTCCAGACGCTCGACGACGAGGGGATCCAGATCCAGCTCGAGGCCGTGAGGGCGAGCGCTTTCGAAGGGGTGGGGCTCCAGTGGGAGCTGATCGGCGACGACGTGGGACCGGCCGCGGCGACCAATCTCACCGCGGTGGAGGCCACGCTCGTCATCCACGACCTGCACGATGCTCCCCTCGCTCGCGAGCGCGCTCGCACCGACGGGCGAGTGCTCGCGATGTGCCAGGCGCCGGGGCGCCGCGCCAAGGTGACGGTGCGCTGCGAGCCGGCCGAGTACGAGGGCGAGATGCTGCTGACCGATCGCAACAGCGGTCGCTGCCTGCGACTCCACGAGGACGCGACGAGCAACGAGGTGCTGCCCCTGCCCTACCGGCTTGCGCTGCCCCTGGAGGAGCCCGTCGAGCTCTACGTGGAGGGGATCCAGCCGAGCCCCGCGGCGGGCGACGATGCGCTCGAGCTCGACATCAGGGACCTGGGCGAAGGAGTGGACCACGTGGTGCTCACCGTGGTGCAGGCCACGCTGGAGCTGTGCGGCCCGCGGCCCGCGGGCGGAGAGCCCGAGCCGCTGGACGAGACCGAGAAGCTCGATCCCGGGCGCGAGCTGCTGGTGCAGGGCTGGGATTTCGCCAGCCCCCGCGCGCGGGTGCGGGTGCTCAAGCAGCCCGCCGACGCCCCCTGCACGCTGCGGCTGGACGCCCCGGGAGCCGAGATCCGCCTGTTCTCGGCCAAGTGCGAGCGCCACGAGGACGGCGAGGCTCCCGAGATTCTGTCGCGCCTGATCGAGCCCGACGAGATCACCGACGCCGCGGCCGGGCTGACGCTGTGGGCCGAAGGCGCGGCCGAGACCCCCGACGGCACCCGCACCACCCTGCGCCTCGACATCGTCGATGCGGTCGAGGGCTGCGACGAGATCGGGTTCACCGTGGGCTTGGCGACCGTCGAGGTCGCGGTGGAGCGACGCGACGGGGCGCAGCTGAGCGCTCCGGTCGAGGTCGAGCTGCGCAGCAAGCCGGGGGAGGCGGTGCTCTTCCATCGAGCCCTCACCCCGGAGGACGGCAAGGTCGAGCTCCGGGTGCCGCCTGCCTCGTACGCGATCGGGATCGTCGCGGGCGCGGCCTCGCCGGAAGCGGCGCTCCGAATCCTGCGCGCACCCCTGCCGGCCAAGGCCGAGGTCCCCGACGAGGCCACGGACGCCGGGGCGCCCCCCGATCCCACCGCCGCTCCCCCCGCGCCCGGCCGCAAGGAGTCGGCCAAGGCCGCCGCCGAGACCGAGGCTCGCGCGGCATCGGTGCGGATCCAGCCCGGCGATCCCACCTCGATCCGCTACACCCTCGCCCCCGCCTACGACCGGATCCAGCTCATCGCCTACCAGATACGCACCGGCGACTACCTCGGGACCGACGACGCAGACGCCCTGGGCAGCGAGGAGGCCGCGGTCACCCACGACATCACCAAGCGCTGCGACATCATGAAGGCGGCCATGGCCCACGCCCGCAGCTCGACCGAGATCGAGACGGAGCCCACCACCCTCAAGGTGTTCATGGCGCCCGAGTTCTACTTCCGCGGCCGCAACGGAGCCTATCCCGTCGAGTCGCTGCACCGGGTGCCCGATCAGATGAGGCAGGAGACGGACAAGCCCGAGTACGCCGACTGGATGTTCGTGTTCGGCTCGGCGATCGGGCGGATGGAGCACAGCGAGCGCACGGAGCTCGCGGGCACCGAGGTGGGGGCTCCCATCTCGTTCGCCGTGTTCAGCTACCGCTGCGCCAAGACGTCCAGCATCGCCAAGGTCCAGAAGGACTGGACGGCGCGCCTGTCGCAGACGAAGGTGCCCACCTCACCCAGCACGTGGAAGGGCAAGGTCTACGGCACCGCCACCATCAGCCATGTCGTGGTCGAGGAAGAGTCGGCCAAGATCGTCCGGGTCACCGTGACCTGCGTGGGGGTCCCCGCGTTCCCGAGCAAGGGCTTCACGCTCGCCGTGCGGGCTCCCACCCCCAAGGCGAAGTTCCGCAGCGTCCCCAAGCCCAAGCTCGAGAAGTCCGCTTCCGCCCTGAGCCTGCGGTGCACCGAGCTGCCCCAGCTCGGCTGGATGATCCGGCAGGGAACGCTCGAGGGCGACGTGTACTACGGCGACACCCAGGCAGGCGACCACCGCTACATCGAATTCAACCGCCCCTCCGACATACTTCCCCAAGGCGGTGTCGACGTCGAGCTCGTGGACCCTCGCGAGGCCGAGATCTTCAACGTGGCCTTCGTGCAGCAGGGCGGCGCCGCGACCTCCATTCGCGCCGACGGCAGCCGCGAGCTCGACGAGCTGCTCGTGTACAAGGAGACCATCTCCTCGATCGACTTCAAGGGCGACGACTACAGCGACCATGCGTTCTACCAGAGCCCGCGCCACCGGGCCAAGCTCGACGGAGACCAGCACACTCGGCTGCTCCCCACCGCCGGCTCGACCGACGTGGCGGGGAGTCACCCCAACTGGCCCGACCATCCACGCACGAAGATGGACGGCACGCCGACCACCGTCCGCACCACCGAGGTGACCGAGCACGGCCTCGGGGGCGGCTCGGTGTTCACCATGCACGGCATCACCTTCGGGCTCGAGGTCTGTCTCGATCACTCCCAGCGCCGGCTCGCGGAGTACTACGACGAGCATGCGATCGCAGGCGAGCCGGAGGTGCAGGTCCACCTCATCCCCTCGTGCGGCATGTCGATCGAGAACCCCTGCTGCGTCGACGACGGCCTCGTGTTCAACGTGGACGCCGGCCACCAGATGGCGTGGTGCTACGGCGAGCCCGATGCCCTCGAGCCGAAGTGGCAGGACGCCGCGCCCATGCCCACCGGCATCTCCCGCGCCGACTACTTCTCCTCGGACGGCGAGATCTCGGTGTACGAGCCCCAGCCCACGCCCACGGCAGCCGTGGTGACGTAGCGTGGAGTATGCGGGCGCGGTGTCGTCCGCCCGCCCGTTCCTGCTCGTCGCGCTCGGAGGGCTGCTGGTGTTCCTCGCCGACTACCCGGTGGAGCAGCCTGCGCGCGACCGGGGGCCCCTTCCGGCTACGCGGGCCCGACCGCAGCACATGCCAGCATCAAGCCGCGAGCACAAGTCGGTGGGCGCTGCACACCAGGCTCCACTCGGCAGCGACGCCCTTCAGACCCGCAGCAAGGAGCCCCGACCCGGTCCCTACTCTCGAGTGGCGGGCCGGGTCATCAGCGCCTCGGTGAGCTTGGCCACCGAGATCTCGCCCCGCATCAGCCGAGCGAGCCCGGTCGACAGCGGCACCTCCACCCGCGCCCGCGCAGCGAAGGCCGCCACCTGCCCGGCCAGCAGCGCGCCCTCGATGTACGCGTCGGCACGCTCGGCCGCCTCGGCCAGCGACAAGCCCTGGGCCAGCGCCCGGCCGAACTCGATCTCCGGGCGGCCGTCCCCGGCCACCGCCGCGATGAGGTCGCCCGCGCCGGCCAGGCCCGCGAAGGTCCGCGGCTGCCCGCCTCGGAGCTCGCCCACGCGCGTGGCCTCGGCCAGGCCCCGGGTGGCCAGCACCGCCAGCGCGCCCGGGCCCATGCCCATCTGCATCGCGTAGCCCAGCGACAGCGCCACCAGTCCCACCAGCGCCGAGGCCAGCTCCACCCCGACGAGATCGGGGGTGCTGTACACCCGCAGGCTGGGACCGCCGAGCGCCTCACTCACGGCCTCGACCACCTCGGGGAACTGCGAGCCGATGATCGCCCCGCTCGGCTCGTCGCTGGCCAGGTTCTTGGCCACCAGCGGCCCGGCCAGCGCGCCCACGCGGCGGCAGGGCGTGCGCTCGGCCAGCACCTCGCTCACCGTGTGGAGCTCGTCGCCCACCAGACCGCGGCTGACGTGCACCAGCAGGTGCGAGCCGTCGAGGTGGTGCCCCAGCTCGTCGGCCACCTCGCCTACGTGCGGCGAGGGCACGGCGAAGAGCACCAGCTCGGCGTCGGCCAGCTCGCGCAGCTCGGTGGTGCAGGTGATCGACTCCTCGGGCAGCTCCCGCGGGCGACGGCTCCACAGCAGCACCCGCTGCCCCACCCGCGCCGAGGCCCGGGCCAGGCTCTGGCCGAAGCTCCCTCCTCCCACCACTGCGATCGGCAGGCTCATGGGCGATGCTCCATTCCGGCGATCTCGCGCGCCGCGATCTGGTCGGCCTCGTTGTCCCCGGCGATCTCCGGCGCGAAGGGCCGCAGCCGGTTCTGGTAGAACAGCAGCAGGTTGGGGTCCTCGGCGATGAGCGAGCCGCTCTGCATGCGGGCCACCGGGCGCGTCGCGTGGTAGCCGGCCCAGGTCTCGAGCACGCCGTCGAGGATGGTGGTCGGGGACTCGCGCCGCACGAAGTTGCTCACGTGCACCTTGCCCGCGGCCTCCAGCGCCACCAGGCGATCACGGGTCTCGCCCAGCTCGGTCCGCAGCTCGTCGCCGGGGATGGCGATCGAGCCGCGGTAGCGCAGGCGAGCGAACAGGTCGAGGCCGGGGGTGGCCCGCACCAGCCGACGGAAGATCACGTGGGCCACCAGCTGAGTGGGCATCACCACCGTCTCGCGCTGGTAGGCCTCGGCCAGCACCTTGCCCAGCGCGCGGGTGTAGGCCGCGTCGCGGCGGGCATCGACCGAAGGCGTGCCCCGGCGAGAGACGTAGCTGCCCGGATCGATCACCCGCCCGTCGGGCGCCAGCGAGTCGCCCCGCTCGTCCACCGGGTTGCCGAAGGGATCGAAGGGCTCGCCGAAGCGGATCACGCACACGCTCTCGAGCCCGCGGAACTTGTTGAAGAACGAGATCCACCGCTCGATGCGGGAGAACTCGTCGTCCTCGATGATGTAGCGCGCCCGCCCCTCCTCCTTGAGGTAGTCCTCGATGAGGGTCTCGGCCTCGAGCACCAGCGCGTAGTTGATGGTGGCGGGCACGAAGTACACGGGGCGATCGATGCCCCGGGCCCGGTTGCGGGCGAAGGCCTCCACCCCGGTGCCGGCGAGCCCGAGCTTGAGGTGCTTCTCGATCGCCCCCGAGCGGCTGCGGGTGCCCCCCGGGAAGAACAGCGAGTGGTAGCCCCGCTCGAGCACCACGCAGGAGTAGGCCTTGAGGATCTCCTTGTAGAGCATCGCCTTGATCCGGCGATCGACCCGGTAGGCCCCCAGGTTGTGCATGAAGAAGGAGATGATGGGGTTGGTGAAGAGGTTCTTGCCCGCCCCGTAGACCACGGGCGACAGCCCCTCGCGGAACAGCACCCAGGCGATCGCGATCGAGTCGAGGTTGGAGGAGTGGGTGGGCACCAGCACCACGGTGCCGCGCTTGGAGAGCTGGCGGATCTTGTCGATCGGCCCCTCGGTGGTCACCAGGCCGTCGAGGCGCCCGCCCCCGTTCATCAGGTTCTTGAGGATCCCCGAGGGGTTCATCGCCGCGGTGAGCACCCCGGGCACGAAGCGGCTGGCGAAGTCGTAGACCCGCGGATCGAAGTTGCCGGCCACGTCGCGCGACATGTCGGCCGCGATCTCGCGGAGGGTCTCGTGCTTGCCCTCGGCCGACATCCGCCCCACCCGACGCAGGATCCCGCGCCAGTACTCCAGCTTGCGGCGGGCCCCCTCGCTCTTGATCTGCTCGAGCCGGCGGATCTCGTGGTAGGCGCAGTCGTTGAGCGCCAGCTCCACCGACTCCTCGGCGTCGTAGCGCTCCATGATGCGGCGCACCACCTCGTCGACGATGTCGGCGCGCTCGCTGTTGAACCAGAAGATCTTGGGATCCTCGGGGCGAGGGACGTAGGTCCGCAGGCGCGGCAATCGCAACGGACGGGTGGGAAACAGCTTCATCGGGGCGGCGGGCAGGATACCCGAAACCGGGCCCCGATCACCCCGCAGCGAGCGATGCCCGCGACAGCGCGCCCTCGGGCCCCGCGCGCCGACGGCGTGACCAACGAGGTGCTAGGCTCCGCCCGTGATCGTCGTCGTCGGATGCGGCGTGGCCGGGCTCACCTGCGCCGTCCTGCTCGCCGAGGCCGGCCACGAGGTGGAGATCTGGTCCACCTCCCGGCCTCCTCGCACCACCTCCAACGTGGCGGCGGCCTTCTGGTACCCGTATCACGTCTACCCACGCGAGCGCGTGATCGGCTGGGCGCGCACCAGCTACCGACGCTTCCGCGAGCTGCTGTCGCACCCGGACACCGGCATTCGCATGCACCCCGTGCGCGACCTCTACCACGAGCCGGTGACCCGACCATGGTGGGAGGGCGCGGTGCCCCAGCACCGACGGCTGCGCCCCGACGAGCTGCCCCCTGGCTTCGCCGGCGGCTTCGGCTTCGAGGCGCCCGTGGTCGACACCCGCCACTACCTGCCCTATCTGCTCGCCCGCTTCGCGGCCGCGGGCGGCGGGTTGATCGAGCGCACCCTGCTGAGCCTCGACGAGGCCCTCGAGCGCTCGCCCCTGGTGTTCTGCTGCGCGGGGCTGGGCGCCCGCACCCTGGCCTCCGATCCCGAGCTGTTCCCGGTCCGCGGCCAGCTCGTCCACGTGGACGACCCGGGCATCGACACCGTGCTGCTCGACGAGCACGGCAAGGACGGGCTGGCCTACGTGGTGCCGCGCGGCGACCACTGCGTGCTCGGAGGCACCGCCGAGCCCCACGTGGACGATTGCGCACCGCGTCCCGAGGACAGCGACGGGATCGTGGAGCGCTGCGCCCGGCTCGACCCCCGGCTCGCCACCGCGCCACGTCGCGCCGAGATCGTGGGCCTGCGCCCCGGCCGGGCCAGCGTACGGGTAGAGGCCGAGCCGCGCGGCGACGGGCTCATCGTGTACGACTACGGCCACGGGGGCGCCGGCGTGACGCTGTCGTGGGGCTGCGCCGAGGAAGCGGTGGCGCTGGGCCGGGCCCACCTGCCCGCGCCTCGGCGTCGTCGACCCGCATAGCGCTCGTCGCCCGGTGGTACCCTGGCGTGGCATGAAGCAAGCTCGCGTCGCCGGCCTCCTCCTGTGCATCGGCCCGTGCCTCGCGTGCGGCTCGACCGCGGACGACGATCCGGTGGAGCAGGAGATGGCCCCCTGGCCGCCGCCGATCCCCACCAAGTGCGAGGGGCTGGCGCTCCCCGCCGAGCGCGGCAGCGACACCGCGATCGGGCACTTCACCACCGCGTACTGGTTCGACCGCGAGTCGCTGGTGACCTGGCTGGGGGCCTCGCCGGATCCGAGCCAGGCCATCGTGGTGCTCGCCAGCCACACCCAGTACGATTGCAGCGAGGTCCTGCGCAGCAACGACCTCGACTTCGCCAAGACCTTCGGCTCGCAGACCGTCTACCTGTTCCCCGGGCCGCTCGAGCTCGGCACCTTCGAGCTCGGCGTGGACGACGTCGAGGGCTGGAACACCAACCAGTTCGGCGACGGCATGGGCAACGCCGGCTACAGCGAGGGCGACCTCCCCGACGGCACGATGATCACCATCGACGCCATCACCGAGGAGTGCATCACGGGGACCCAGCAGCTCGAGGGCTACGATCCTCAGGGCTTCGCGGTCCAGAATCGTGCGAGCTGCGGCTGAGCGAGGCATGCGGGTCGCGGTCGCGGGGGGCAGCGGCTTCATCGGTCGCCACGTGGTGGAGGCCCTGCGGCAGGCGGGTCACGCGGTGCGGGTGCTGGCGCGGAGCGTCGATCCCCGCGACGACCGCGAGGGGCTCGAGCACGTGGCCATCGACCTCGGCGCGGGGCCGCTGCCGGCCGAGCTGCTGCGCGGCTGCGATGCGGTGGTCAACCTCGTGGGCATCGCCCTGCCCCGCGGCACCAACGACTTCTCGCGCGCGCACCTGCGGGTGGTCGAGCACCTCGGCGAGGCCATGCGCCAGGCCGGGCTCGATCGGCTGGTGCACGTGGGCGTGGCCCAGGCCGCCGACGCCAGCGGGCCCTACGCCGAGACCAAGCGCCGAGGAGAGCAGCTCGCCCGCGACACCGGCCTGGCCGTGACCATCCTGCGACCGGGCCTGGTCTACGGGCCGGGCGACGATCCGCTGAGCAACCTGGTGGCCATGGTGCGGGCGGCTCCGGTGGTGCCGGTGCCGAGCGGCGCCGACGGACCGCTGCCCGCGATCGACGTGCTCGACGTGGCCGCGGCCGTGGTCGCCACCCTCGAGCGGCCGGCGACCATCGGCGAGACGATCGACCTGGTGGGCCCGGAGCAGCTCGACCTGCGCGGGCTGGTGCGCCGCGTGGCCCGGTCGCTGGAGCTGCCCGTGCTCACCCCGCGCGTGCCCGCGGCGCTCGCCCGCCTGGGGGCCGCGGCCATGGAGGCGCTGCGGCCCGACCCGCTGCTGTCGCGCAGCCAGCTGCAGATGCTCTCGCGCGGGCTGCCCGGCGACCCCGAGGACGCCCCGCACCACCTGGGCCTGCACCCACGACGGCTCTCGCCCGAGCGCATCCAAGAGGTCGCGGCCGGGGTGCCGCCCTTGCTGCCCAGCCTGCGGCTGCTGACCTCCGCCGAGCACCGCGGCTGGCTGCGAGGGCAGGCGGCCGCGCTGCGCGGCTGGCCGTGGCTGCTGGCCCTGGCGCTGGTGCTCATGCTCGCGGGCCCGCGCTGGCTGCCCTCGGTGTGGACCCGCATGGCGGTGATCGAGGGCAGCCTGCTGCTCATCCTGCTGGCGTGGCGGCGACGAGCCCTGCTCCCGCTGCTGCGCCCGAGCGCCTCGACCGTATTCCTCGGCCTGGGCATGGCCGCGATGCTCTACGCTGGCGCCGACCTGTTCATGGCCGGGCTGCGGGCGGCGGCGCCCGGCTTCGCCACGCAGATGATCGAGGTGCTGAGCTGGAGCGAGCTGGCCCCGCTGCCGCTGCGCCTGGGCCTGCTCCCGCTCATCGTGCTGGGTGAGGACGTGGTGTGGCGCGGTGCGATCACCCTGCCCCTGGCCGCTCGCCTCGGACCCGTGCTCGGCTGCCTCGCCGCGGGAGCCCTGTTCGCCCTCGCCCACCTCACCAGCGGCCCGCCCCTGCTGCTGCTGGCGGCCGTCGTCATGGGCACCCTGTGGAGCGCCCTGGCGATCCGCGCTCGCAGCCTGGTGCCGGTGTTCGTGAGCCACTTGGCGTGGGACCTGGCGGTGATGTTCGTGCGCCCGCCGTGACCGCGGCTCCGACGGGAATTGGGGTATGCCGGAGGCGATTCGCCCACGCCGACCCGCTCCACACCAGCGGCTCCTCGAAGGTCACCGTCCACGAGTGGCGCACCGATCCCGCCGCGTCCTAGCCCATCGCCGAGCCACCGCTCGATCCGGTTGACGGGGACGCATCGCTCGTGGCCATCCTCGGTGGAGCGATGCTCGAGGCACGAGATCTGCGGAAGTCCTTCGGCGAGCTCCGGGCCGTGGATGGTGTCTCGTTCGACATCGAGCGCGCCGAGTCCTTCGGCCTGCTCGGCCCCAACGGCGCGGGCAAGTCCACCACCATCTCCATGCTGGTGGGCGCGCTGCTCCCCGACTCGGGCACGGTGCGCCTCGACGGCGACCGCAGCCCGTCGGCGCCGGCCACCCGCCGCGAGATCGGCGTGGCCCCGCAGGACCTCGCGATCTACGAGGAACTGAGCGCCGAGGAGAACCTCGCGTTCTTCGGCCGCATCTACGGGCTGCGCGGGCGCCGGCTGGCCGAGCGCGTGAGCTGGGGGCTCGAGCTCGCGGGCCTGAGCGGCCGTCGCAAGGACCGGGCCGAGACCTTCTCGGGCGGCATGAAGCGACGCCTCAACCTCGCCTGCGCCGCGGTGCACGAGCCCCGGCTGCTGCTGTGCGACGAGCCCACCGTGGGGGTGGACCCCCAGTCGCGCAACCACATCTTCGAGAGCATCGAGGCGCTGCGGGCCGACGGCTGCACGCTGCTGTACACCACGCACTACATGGAGGAGGCCGAGCGGCTGTGCGAGCGCGTGGCGATCATGGACCACGGCCGCATCCTCGCCCTGGGCTCGGTGCCCGAGCTCATCGCCGAGCACGGCGGCGCGGCCACGGTGGAGGTGGAGCTCGCCGAGGCCCCGCCGAGCACGGCCGTGCTGCCCGGCCCCCTCGACGGCCTCACCCTGCGGGTCCAGACCGAGGACCCCCTGCCCGCCGTGGAGTCGCTCGGGGGCCAGGGCCTGGCCATCAAGCGCCTGCGCATCGACAGACCCGATCTCGAGCGCGTCTTCCTCAACCTCACCGGTCGGAGCCTGCGAGACTGATGCGTGCGGTATGGACCCTGGCCATCAAGGACCTGCGCCTGCTGGTGCGGGACCGCGTGTCGCTGTTCTGGGTGCTGGCCTTCCCCCTGCTCCTGGCGTTGTTCTTCGGCTCGATGTTCGGCGGCGACGAGGGCGAGCGCGCGGCGATGAAGGTGGTGGCCTTCGACGAGTCGGGCGGCGCGGCGCAGGCCTTCCTCGCGCGGCTGGGGGAGTCGGACGCCATCGAGATCGACACCGCGCCCTCGCTGCAGGAGGCCCGCGACCGGGTGCGTCGCGGCGAGCGGGTGGCCTTCGTGCACGTGCGCCCCGACTTCTCCGACGGCAGCTTCGCCATGTTCGGGCGCCCCGCCGACGCCCGGGCCCCGGTGGCGCTGGGCGTCGATCCGGCCCGCACCGCCGAGCGCGGGCTGCTGCAGGGCCTGGTCACCCAGGCCCTGTTCTCGGGGATGACCGAGTCGCTGGGCGATCCCTCGCGCATGCTCGACCAGACCCGCAAGGTGCGGGCCCAGCTCGCCGACGCCCCGGAGCTCGCGCCGCAGCGGCGCCGCAGCCTCGAGACCTTGATGGACGCGCTGGACCAGGTCAGCCGCAGCAACGACCCCAGCGAGCCGGCCTCCGAGGACGCGGGCGGTGCCGTGCCGATGGGCGAGGCCCTGGTCGAGTCGGTCCCCGTCGATCGCGATCGCAGCGGCAAGCCGCGCTCGCCCTACGAGGTCACCTTCCCCTCGTCGATCGTGTGGGGCCTGATGGGCTGCGCCACCGCCTTCGCCACCACCCTGGTCCGCGAGCGTCGGGCCGGCACCATGTTCCGCCTGCGGGTCTCGCCGCTGTCGCTCGCCCACGTGCTCGCGGGCAAGGGCCTGGCCTGCATGCTCGCGGGGCTGGGCGCCAGCGCGGTGCTGCTGGCCATCGGCGTGATCGCGCTGGGGGTGCGCGTGGTCGACCCCCTGCTGCTGGGGCTCTCGCTGGTCGCCGCCTCCGCCTGCTTCTGCGGGCTGATGATGGTGATGTCGGTGCTCGGCCGCACCGAGTCCGCGGTCGCGGGCGGCTCGTGGGTGGTGATGATGCCCCTGGCGATGATCGGCGGCGGCATGATCCCGCTCATCGCCATGCCGCCGTGGCTGCTGACCGCGAGCAACGCCAGCCCCTTCAAGTGGGCCATCTTCGCGATCGAGGGCGCGGTGTGGCGCGACCTGACGCTGGCCGAGGTGCTGCCCTCGCTGCTCGTGCTGCTCGCGATCGCGGTGGGGCTGTTCGCGCTGGGGGTGACGATCCTGCGCCGACGCGAGGGCTGACGGCCCGCGCCCCGCCGGCGAGGCCCGCGCCCGGATGGAGATCGGTATCGTCGCGCCGTGCTCCGCTCCTCGCCGACGATCCCCGCGCTGCTCCTCGCGACCTCCACTGCGTGTGCCCACCCTGCGACCACCGAGCTCACCCGCGAGCCCGCGCCGTCGTCGAGCCCCGCGGACGAGGCGAGCGAGCCCGCTCCCGCGCCGGCCCCGTTGCTCACGCGCGACGAGCTCGAGGCGATCGTGGCCGCCCCCGATCGCGAGGAGGGTGATCGCGAGACCGACGCGCGCCGCCAGCCCGTGGACCTCTTGCTGTTCGTCGGCCTGCGCCCGGGCATGAGGGTGGCCGACATCGGGGCCGGCTTCGGCTACACCACCGAGCTGCTCGCCCGCGCGGTGGGGCCACAGGGCACGGTCTACGGGCAGAACCCGCGCTTCGTGCTCGAGCGCTTCGCCGAGCAGGGCTGGTCCGAGCGCCTCACCAAGCCGGTGATGGCCAACGTGGTCCGCCTCGATCGTGAATTCGACGATCCCTTCCCGCCCGAGCTGCACGACCTCGATGCGGTGATCAACGTGATGTTCTATCACGACTTCGAGTGGCAGGGCGTCGACCGCAAGGCCCACCTCGCCGCGGTGTACCGGGCGCTGCGACCGGGGGGCGTCTACGTAATCGTCGATCACAGCGCCGCCGAGGGAGCCGGGGCCTCGGGCTCGGAGACCCTCCATCGGATCGAGGAGGCGCTGGTGCGGGCCGAGCTCCGCGACGCCGGCTTCGAGCCGAGCGACGAGGCCGCCTTCCTGCGCAACCCGGCGGACACCCGCGACTGGAATGCCCTCCCCTGGCGCAGCGGACGCGATGAGCTCAGCGATCGATTCGTGCTGAGCTTCAGGAAACCCGAGAGATAGGCGACCCGCGCTTCCCGGCGGCGTGGGATACTCCTCAATGTGTCCTATTCCGGGCCGCTTTCTGCGCCTTCTCCGCCGTGCCTCTTGCACGTGTGGGACACGGCTCCCTGGCCGATGGGCACCCTCGATGCCGAGGGGCGGCTGCTCCACGCCAACCCGCAGCTCCGCCGGCTCCTCGGCGACCCACGGGCCGAGCTGAGCGGCGTTCCCCTGTCGGAGCTGCTCTCGGATCCCACGAGCTGGATGCCCGCGTGGCGGAGGCTGCGGGTGCAGGGGCAGCCGCGGGTGCAGGCGTCGCTGCGGCTGGGCACCGAGACTCGCCGCCTCACCCTCGAGACCTGCGGCCCCAACGAAGCCGGGATCCATGCGCTGCTGTACGTGTCCGAGCTGCCGCTGGCCGAGGTGGTGCAGGCGGGGGCCGGGCGCTCGGCGTGGAACGAGGTGGCGTTCCGCACCGTGCTCGACTCGCTCACCCTCGGGGTCGCGGTCACCGACACCAACGGTCACCCCAGCTACATCAACCGCCCCGCCATCGAGCTCATCGGCCTCGACGAGCACGTCGATCCCGATCTCACCCTCGATCGCTGGCCCTCGGAGCTCGGGCTGTTCGACGCGGAGGGCAAGGCCCTGCTGCCGGTGGCCGAGATCCCCATCGCCCGCGCGCTCGCGGGCGAGACGGTGACCGAGGCCCGGCTGGTGCTCCGCAGCCGACGCTTCCCCGACGGCCTGCCGCTGTGGGCCTCGGCCCGCCCCATCCGCAGCGCCGAGGGGCAGGTGGTGGGCGCCGTGGTCGTCTTCGACGATCTCACGCCCCGCCTCGCCGCCGACCGGGAGCACCGCCTGCTCGAGGATCGCATCCGCGAGTCGCAGCGCCTCGAGAGCCTGGCCGTGCTCGCGGGGGGCATCGCCCACGACTTCAACAACCTGCTGGTCGGCGTGCTGGGCAACGCCGACGCGGCCAGCTTCCTGCTGCCCGCCGATTCCCCCGCGCGTGAGCCCATCGGCCACGTGTCCCAGGCCGCGCTGCGGGCCGCCGACCTCGCGCGGCAGATGCTGGCCTACGCGGGTCAGGGGCGCTTCACCATCGAGCCCATCGACCTGAGCAAGCTGGTCCACGAGATGGTGCACCTGCTGCGCACGGTGGTGCCGCGCAACGTGGAGCTGAGCCTCGAGCTCGCCGACCACCTCCCGCGGACCGAGGGCGACGTGACCCAGCTGCGGCAGGTGGTCATGAACCTCATCACCAACGCCGCGGACGCCTGCGCGCGAACGGGCGGCACGATCGCCCTGCGGACCGGCGCAGCCGAGCACGGCGCCGAGTGGCTGCGTCGCACCTACGGCGCCGAGCTGGGCCCCGGCTACTACCTCACCCTCGAGGTGGAGGACGACGGCGTGGGCATGGACGAGGAGACGCGGCGGCGGATCTTCGATCCCTTCTTCACCACCAAGGACACGGGGCGGGGCCTGGGCCTGGCCGCGGCCCTCGGCATCATCCGCAGCCTGCGGGGCGCGATCCGGGTGCAGAGCGAGCCGGGCCGGGGCACCCGCTTCCGCGTGCTGCTCCCGGCCCGCGACCATCGCCCGCGACGACGCTCGGGACCGCTGCCCGCCGCGGGCACGGGCTGGCGGGGCACGGGCACCGTGCTGCTGGTGGACGACGAGCCGCTGGTGCAGCGCGCCACCACCCGCATGCTCAACAGCCTGGGCTTCGAGGTGGCCGCCGCCGACGACGGCCTCGACGCGATCGACTGGGTGCGCGAGCACCCGGGCGAGGCGGTGATGGTGCTGCTCGACATGTCGATGCCGGGGCTCACCGGCGCGGCGACCTTCGAGCGGCTGCGAGAGCTGTCGCCCTCGCTGCCGGTGGTGCTGTCGAGCGGACGCGAGAGCGAGGACGTGCTCGAGGCGCTGGGGCGCAAGGGCCTCGCGGGCTTCCTCCCCAAGCCCTACCGACTGTCCGAGCTCCGGGATACCCTGCGACGCGTCTTGACCGGCGACGCGGGCGAGGGGTGAGCGAGCAGGAGCGGCACGGCAGCACAGCCGAGCGGGACGTGGCCGTGGTGGGAGCGCGGGCGCTGCCCGAGCGAGCTCAGCCCCTCCCCAGCCGCCGGTAGAAGAAGGTCGTGCCGCAGCGACCACCCTGCGGCCACAGGGCGTAGTCGGGTACCTCCCCCACGCGCTGCCAGCCCAGCCGCGCGTAGAGCCGCTCGGCGTCGCTGCCCGTCACGGTGTCGAGCACCAGCAGGTCGCGCCCCGCCTCGAGGGCGGCGGCCTCGGCCGCCCGCACCAGGGCCTCGCCCAGCCCGCGTCGTCGCGCGCGTCGGTGCACCTGCATCTTGGCCACGTCGGCCCGGTGCAGCTGGTTGTCGGGCAGCGCGAGCACCACCTGCACCGAGCCCACGATCGCATCGTCCTCGTCCACCGCCACCAGCACGATCCGCTCGCCCCGCTCCGCGCTGTGCAGCGACGCCTCGGCGTGCGCGACCGCCCGCTCCCGCGGCAGCGGCAGCATGAAGCCCACCGACGCCCCGCCCTCGACCACGTCGAGCAGCAGCTCGGCGAGCCCATCGAGGGTCGCCGCGTCGAAGCGAGCACGGAGGATGCGGAACGGCGAGCCCATCGCTCGGATCGAGCCGCCACCATAGCAGCGAGCACGGAGGCGCGGGAATCTCGAGACTCACGACGCTCTCAGGGCACGATGCACCCGCCGATGGTCCGGGGGCCCGGGAAGACCCCCTCCTCGAAGTAGGACGTGCACTGCTGCCCCGGCAGGCACGGCGCGTCCGGCATGGGCCCCCAGAGGTCGCACCACGCCGTGCAGCAGCCGATCGCCCCCGCACAGTCGGGCACGAGGTCGGGCGCCACGCAAAGGGCACCAGCGGTGCACTCCTCGTGGGTCTCGCAGGGCGCCCCCGGGTCGACCGTGCCCCCCGGATCCATGGGCAGGCACGCAAAGTAGTCCGCCGCGGGGTAGCAGCCGAAGTCCTCGGGGCAGTCCTGCAGCACGGGGTCGCATACCGGCAGGCACAGCGGGGGCACGCCGTCGTCCGGGATCACGCAGATGTCACCGGGCCTCTCGCAGAGGGGCTCCTGCTCCGAGCCCACGCACTGCGGCACGCAGGTCCCCTGCAGCGTGACGGGATCGACGCCCCAGCACATCGCCCCGAACCCACAGGTGTCGTAGCCCGACAACGGGCTGCCCTCCATCACGCAGCTCTCGTCGAGGCCCGCCGGATCGCCCACCACATCGCGACAGACGTACGCATTCCAGTCGTCGCCGCCGTCGTTGGCAAACGCCACGCACTTCTCACCGGGCGGACAGTCCTGCAAGTATGGATCGCACATCAACGGGGTGCCGAGGTCGGTCTCGACGAAGATCCTGCCGTCGTCGGGATCGGGCGGGGTTGGCATGGCCGTGGTGCCGGGCGGCATGGTGGTCGTGCCCGTGGTCACGGGTGGAGGTGCCCCACCCGATCCCGAGCTTCCGCTGCCGTCGTCGTCGACGTCGGTGGCCCCGGCGATGCCGTCGTCGCCCAGCAGGATGGAGGGGCCACAGCCCACCATCGAGACGAGCAGCAACGACCAGCAAACGAGCCCACGAAGCATCGGGGGTCAGCCTAGCACTCGGCTGCAGCATTGGTAGCTAAATTGGAATGAGCAGATTCGTTGACACATGGCAACCCATCGCATGGCTCGCGACGGTTTTCGCCGGCGGCTCATGCAGCTCCCGCTCACGTCGCCTGCTCGAGCGCTGGCCCCTCGTGGCGCCACGATCACCACCCCTCAAGCCGCGAGCCAGCGCACCAGCACCTCGTGCAGCACCGCGACCTCGAAGGGCTTGGCGACGAGGTCGTCCATGCCCGAGGCCACGCAGGCCTCTCGATCCTCGGGCCGAGCGTTGCCGGTCAAGGCCATCACCGGCGTGCGCGGGCGACCCGTGGCCTGCTCGAGCGCTCGCAGGCGACGGGTGGTCTCGTGGCCGTCCATCACCGGCATCTGCACGTCCATCAGCACCAGGTCGAAGCGCTCGCCGTCGAGCAGCGACAGCGCATGCTCACCGTCCGAGGCCGCGACCATCTCGATGCCCAGGCGATCGAGCATGGCCCGGACCACGAGCTGATTGAGCCGGCTGTCCTCCACCAGCAGCACCCGATGCCGCCCGGGGGACAGCGCCGCGGCCACCTCCCCTGCCGACAGCTCGGGCTCCGACTCGGGCTGGTGCACCGACAAGGGCAGCACGATCCCCAGCTCGGTGCCCCGCACCCTCAGCTCGAGCCGCCCCTGCCCCACGCCCGTGGGCAGCCAGCGCAGCTCGAGCTCGATCGCCTCGCACTCGGTCGAGCGCAGCGCCTCACCCACGAGCCCGACCAGGGCCTGGCGCAGCCCCTCGGGCTCACCCCGCACCTCGGGCGGCGGCTCGTCGATCACCCGCGTCAGCAGGCTCCGCCCCGAGCCCCGAGCCCGCTCCGCCTGCCGACGGATGGTCTCACGGGCCACCTCGAGCGGCCGGTACCACGACGCCCCTCGTCGCTCGATCGCCTCGACCCCGCGGCTCACGACACGACGAGCCGCAGCAACGACTCGTCGACGGTCCTGCATACCTCCACGCATCTTTCCCCCACTGTGCGCTTCCCGGTTCCCCTCGGTGCCTCGCACCCACTCGCCCCCGCGAGCCGGCGCCCCCCGTGACCAGGTCGATGACGGCGTCCCCACGTCCACCCACCTGTGTCATGAGCATCTCATCGTCCGCCGGAGCTGACCAGGGGGGAAAGCACCACTACCGGGATTTCCGACTCGCCGTGGCGCGCGAGGACCCGCCGAGCACGCACCGACGATGCGGTGCGCGGTCCCAGCCCCTGCGGCCGACCCCGTCCGCGCCCGGCCTAGTGCGCGCCCTTCTTGGGGCGCAGCTTGGCCTCGCCCGCCACGAACTCGTTCCACGAGCCCCGCGAGTAGCCGTTGTCCACCGCCTCCATGGAGATGCAGCCCGGCACCGGGCACACGATCTGGCACAGGTTGCAGCCCACGCACTCGCTCTCGTCGACGGTGGGGACCCGGCTGCCGCTCGCGTTGGGGTGGATGCACTGGTGCGCCCCGTCGTGGCACGCCACCACGCAGAGCTGGCAGCCGATGCAGGACTGGGCGTCGATCTTGGCCACCGTCTCGTAGTTGAGGTCGAGGTCGCCCCACTCGGAGTAGGCGGGGACCGCCTTGCCCACCATCTGGTCGATGGTGTCGAAGCCGTGGCCGCGCATGTACTCCTGCAGGCCCTCGATCATGTCCTCCACGATCCGGTAGCCCCGCAGCATCACCTCGGTGCACACCTGCACCGAGCTCGAGCCCAGCAGGATGAACTCCACCGCGTCGCGCCAGGTGGCCACCCCGCCGATGCCGCTGATCGGGATGTCGAACTGGGGATTGCGGGCGAGCTGGGCCACCATGTGCAGGGCGATCGGCTTGACCGCGGAGCCACAGTAGCCGCCGTTGGTGCTCCGGCCGCCCACCCGCGGCAGCGGGACCATGCGATCGATGTCGACCCCGATGATGCTCTTGATCGTGTTGATGAGCGCCACCCCGTGGGCCCCGCCCGCCTGCGCGGCCAGGCCGTGCGGCACGATGTCGGAGACGTTGGGGGTGAGCTTGACCAGCACGGGAACCGGCGAGAACTCCACCGCCCACGAGGTGATCTCTTGGTTGACCTTGGGCTCCTGACCCACGGCCGAGCCCATGCCGCGCTCACACATGCCGTGCGGGCAGCCGAAGTTGAGCTCGAGCCCGTCGGCGCCCGAGTCGACGGCCCGCTTGATGATCTCCTCCCACTCCTGCCGGGTCTCGACCATCAGCGAGACCACCACCGCGTGCTTCGGGTACTTCTTCTTGGTCTCGTAGATCTCGCGGAAGTTGACGTCGAGGGCTCGGTCGGTGATGAGCTCGATGTTGTTGAAGCCCACCGCCTTGGTACCGCGCACGTCGACCGCCCCGAAGCGACTGGAGACGTTCTGGATGGGGACCCCGAGGGTCTTCCACACCGCCCCGCCCCAGCCGTGATCGAAGGCGCGCTGCACCTGGGCGCCCGAGTTGGCGGGCGGGGCCGAGGCGAGCCAGAAGGGGTTGGGAGAGCGGATGCCGGCGCAGTTGGTGGACAGATCGGGCATGGTCGGATCGTTCGTTGGTCGGTGACGAGGAGCGAGGCGGGCGCGGGACCGGGGGCCCGGCGTCAGCTCCCCCCGAGGAAGGCATGGATGGCCAGGGCGGCGCGCTTGCCCTCGGCGGCAGCGTTGACCACCTCCTTGCCGCCATTGGCACAGTCGCCCCCCGCATAGACGCCGGGCGCAGTGGTGGCCTGGTGCTCGTCCACCACCACGCGGCCGCGCTCGAAGCTCAGCCCGGGCAGTCCCTGCAGCAGCGACTCGAGCTTGCTCTGCCCGATCGCCAGCAGCACCAGGTCGGCCTCGACCACGTGCTCGCTGCCCGCGATCGGCTGCTTGCGATCGTCGAGCCGCAAGCAGCGGATGCGCTCCACCCGGCCCGCGCCCTCGAAGGCCACCGGCTGGGCCTGCCAGTGGGCGCGCACGCCCTGGTCCTTGGCCGCGCTCCACTCGTGGGCATAGCCGCTCATCTTGGGCTCGGTGCCGCGGTACAGCATGGTCACCTCGGCCACGCCAAGGCCCCGCAGCTCGCGGACGGCGTCGACGGCCGTGTTGCCGCCGCCCACCACCACCGCCCGCTCGACCCCCTGCAGATCGACGGCGCCGAGCTTGAAGCGCTCGATGAGCTCCACCGCGCCGTGGATCCCGTCCAGGTCGGCCCCGGGCACGTCCATCAGGGTGTCGGGGCCCAGGCCCACGCCGAGGAACAGCGCGTCGTGGCGCGAGCGCAGCTCGTCCCAGGCCAGGTCCTTGCCCACCTCCACGCCGCTCTCGACCGCGATGCCCCCGATGCCGAGCACCCACTCCACCTCTTGCTCGGAGCGATCGGCCCGCATCTTGTAGGGCGCGACCCCGGTGGTGTTGAGCCCGCCCACCACGGGGCGCTTGTCGTAGATCGTGCAGCCGTGGCCGTGGCGGCGCAGCTCGTGGGCGGCGGCCAGCGAGGCGGGGCCGGCCCCCACCAGCCCCACGCTCTTGCCGCTGTCGGGCCCGGCGGTGAAGAAGCGCCAGCCCTGCTCGAAGGCGATGTCGGTGGCGTAGCGCTGCAGCTTGCCGATCTGGATCGGCGGCACCCCCATCTCGCCGTAGACGCACTTGCCCACGCACAGCACCTCCACCGGGCACACGCGGGCGCAGCTCATGCCCAGGATGTTGCTGTCGAAGATCGTGCGGGCCGAGCCCTTGACGTTCGCGGTGGCGATCTTGCGGATGAACTGCGGGATGTCGATGCCGGTGGGGCAGGCCTGGATGCACGGCGCATCCGAGCAGAACAGGCAGCGGTTGGCCTCGACGAGCGCCTGCTGGGGGGTGTACGCGGCCTTGAAGTCGGTGAAGACGCTCTCGGCGCGCTCCTTGGCGATCTTGGACATCGGCACCTTCGTGGGTGGTCGGCGGGTGGACGAGACGAGCGACCGGGGCGAGCCACCGGCGACCCGCCCGAGGGCAACCAGGGTATGCGGGCCCGGTCGGGGGGGACAAGCGGCATTCGACCTCCACGCGGCCCCGATGCCCGCCACGAGCCGCTCGCGGGCCGCCGAGACCCGTTCCACGACCCGTGCGTCGACCTCGACGTGGACCTCGACATCGATGGTTCGCGTCGACATCCGGGGGCCGTTTTCGTATCCTGCGCGCCCTGCCACCAACCTGCGAGATCGAGGTGAGCCGATGAGTGAGATCGTTCGCTGCGGGCTGATTCAGTGCGCCAATCCCCTCAACGACGAGAGCCGTCCCGTCGACGAGATCAAGGAGGCGATGTTCCTCAAGCACATCCCCCTGATCGAGCAGGCGGCCGACAAGGGGGTGCAGATCCTCTGCCTGCAGGAGATCTTCAACGGCCCCTACTTCTGCCCCAGCCAGGACGCCCGCTGGTACGAGTCGGCCGAGGAGGTCCCCGGCCCCACCGTCACCCGCTTGGCCGAGCACGCCAAGAAGCACCAGATGGTCATCGTGGTGCCCATCTACGAGAAGGCGATGCGCGGCGTGTACTACAACACCGCGGCCGTGCTCGATGCCGACGGCAGCTACCTGGGCAAGTATCGCAAGCAGCACATCCCGCAGGTGGCCGGCTTCTGGGAGAAGTTCTTCTTCCGTCCCGGCGACGGGGGCTACCCCGTGTTCAAGACCCGCTACGCGACCATCGGGGTCTACATCTGCTACGACCGCCACTTCCCCGAGGGCGCGCGCTGCCTGGGCCTCAACGGGGCCGAGATCGTGTTCAACCCCTCGGCCACCGTGGCCGGGCTGTCGCAGTACCTGTGGAAGATCGAGCAGCCCGCCCACGCGGTGGCCAACGGCTACTTCGTGGGGGCGATCAACCGCGTGGGCACCGAGCCGCCCTGGAACATCGGCAAGTTCTACGGCACCAGCTACTTCGTCAACCCGCGCGGCCAGATCATCGCCGAGGGCTCCGAGGACGACGACGAGGTGATCGTGGCCGATCTCGACCTGTCGATGATCGACGAGGTCCGCAGCACCTGGCAGTTCTACCGGGACCGCCGTCCCGACGCGTACGACGAGATCGTCGACCCGTAGCCGCCCCGGGCCGCGGGCTCCTCGGCGGGGCCGCCCCCGCCGGGCCACGGGATCGAGCCGAGCGATCGACGCCGGTCGCTCGGCCGCCATGTGCGTGCCCTACGGCTCGGATCCGCCCCCGAAAGAAATTTCGAAATTAGGATGATGGAAATCCCAAGTGCGTACGTGTCTCACCACGGGAGGCGAGCGACGTCCATCCGTGGTCCCACACCTTCAGTGTGATCCGCAATCTGGCGTACCAAATTCACCGGAACCGTAGTGGTCCCGCCGAGCCGCCCCCGCCACCACAGGGCACCAAAGGGAACGAAGCATGGGATTCTCCAATGAAGGACAGGTTTGGACCGTCTCGGAGTTCGAGGCGTACGTCAAGACGGTCACCAAGCCCGCCTGGGTCGACTCGATCTGCCTGCACCACACCGGGGTGCCCTCGCTGGCGCAGCGCCCCTCCGGGCTGACCGCGCAGCACATCAAGAACATCCGCTACTACTACGAGACCACCAAGAAGTGGTCCTCGGCTCCCCATCTGTTCATCGACGACGATCAGATCTTCGGCATGTGCCCGCTGACCGAGAAGGGCGTGCACGCCAAGAGCTTCAACAGCCGCGCCATCGGCATCGAGGTGCTGGGCAACTACAACGAGGAGGCGCCCAACAACGGGCGCGGGCTCGCGTGCTGGACCACCGCCTTCGGCGCGGTCAAGGCGCTGGTCTCGTGGGCGGGGCTCAAGCCCGACGCCACCAACATCCTCTTCCACCGCGACGATCCCAAGACCAACAAGACCTGCCCGGGATCGAAGGTCGAGAAGAGCTGGGTGCTCGAGAACCTGCAGACCTCGTACCTCGACTCGACCAACTGGCACGGCCCCAACGGTGGTGGGCCCGGCCGCTTCGCGAACTACGCCTGATCCTCGACCGCTCGAGGATCGCCCGGGGGCACCACGCGAGCGCTCAGCGCAGCGTGGCGCCCCTCGGCGTCCACGAGCTGCGCACGCCCTCGGGCATCGTCATCTGCGTGGCCACCAAGATCGCCGCGTGACGGCCCTGGGGTCCCACGAACGCCATGCCCTGCTCGAGGCCGTAGCCCAGGGTCCACGGCCGCCGCTCGCGGCCGGGCTCGAGCACCACCGCGGGGCCGCCCTCCGGCTGGAGCTCGAGCTCGAAGGCCGCGCCGTCGATCGCCTCCATCGGGTCGTCGGTGCCGTGGAGCACCCGCAGGGACAGCGTGACGGCCTTGCGCTCCTTGGGCGTGGTGAAGCTCCAGCGCGAGCCGTCACCGCTGGGCTCGAGCGAGAGCGGCCCGCCGATGTGCGCGGGCGTGATCCCGTAGCGCTCGAGCAGGGGCGCCCGGCGCTGGGCCAGCGCCTCCCGCAGATCGGGAGGATCGCAGGTCTCGGCCTCGGGCTCGGCGTGCTTGATCAGCACGTGCCCGTCCTCGGCCGGGCGGTTGGCCTCGGCGTCGAAGATCGTCAGCTCGGCCTCGCCCTCGCACTCCACCATGTCCGCGCCGTGGTGGTAGGTCTCGACCGCGAAGTAGCGCCCGTCCTCCGACCAGCCCCAGAACGCGAGCTCGTCGATGCCCGTCGCCGGATCGCCGGGTCGCCGGTAGACCTCGGACGCCGCGGGCTTGGCCTTCGCGGCGGGGGTCGGCGCGCCCTGGGTGGTCTCGGCCTTGGGTGCGGGAGCGTCGACGCTGCTCGTCGACTGCGGGCCGTGCTCGCAGGCGCCGAGCAGCACCACCAACGCCAGGACATGGGCTCGTCTCATGGGCTCCTCGAAAGGTAGCACCGCCGAGTGAAGGTGGAAGCTGGACGACGAGCGCAGGAGCTCCGTGCCGACGCCCGACCCCCATACGCCCGCCGGGGCGGTCCTTCCGCCCGACAACCCGCGGTAATCAATGGGCTTTCACTGGAGGGCGTCGCGGCCACGCTCCGGCGATTGGCTCCCCGGTCCACGCCTGGCAAGGTCTACGGGCGTGGCCTCGCGATCCCGCGACGAGCGGGATCCACCGAACCCCGGCCCCGCCGCGAGGAGCCAAGTCATGTCCGTGCTGATCCGTGGAGGAACCGTAGTCACCGCCGAGGGCGAGTCCCGGGCCGACGTGCTGTGCGTGGGCGAGACCATCGCCGCGGTGGGCCTCGACCTGGAGGCGCCCGCGGGGACCCGCACGATCGACGCGAGCGGAGCCTACGTGATCCCCGGCGGCATCGATCCGCACACGCACATGGAGCTGCCCTTCATGGGCACGGTGGCCTCCGAGGACTTCTTCACCGGCACCTCGGCCGCGGCGGCGGGCGGCACCACCATGTGCATCGACTTCGCGATCCCCGATCCGCAAGAGCCGCTGCTCGACGCCTACCACCAGTGGCGCGGCTGGGCCGAGAAGGCGGCCTGCGACTACTCGCTGCACGTGGCCGTCACCTGGTGGGGCGACCGCGTGCGCGAGGACATGATCGCGCTGTGCCGCGACCACGGCGTCAACAGCTTCAAGCACTTCATGGCCTACAAGGGCGCCATCATGTGCGACGACGAGACGCTGGTGAGCAGCTTCAAGACGGCGCGCGAGCTGGGGGCCCTGTGCACGCTGCACGCCGAGAACGGCGAGCTGGTCTACGTGCTGCAGCAGGACGTCTACGCCAAGGGCCTGCACGGCCCCGAGGGGCACCCGCTGTCGCGCCCGCCCGAGGTGGAGGGCGAGGCCGCCAACCGGGCCATCCGCATCGCCGAGGTGCTGGGGGTGCCGGTCTACCTGGTGCACACCTCCTGCATCGACGCGCTCGAGGCCGTGACCCGGGCGCGGCTCGAGGGGCAGCGGGTGTTCGCCGAGGTGCTCGCCCAGCACCTGGTCATCGACGACTCGGTGTACCGCAACCCCGACTGGGACACCGCGGCGCACTACGTGATGAGCCCGCCCTTCCGGGCCAAGGAGCACCAGGACGCGCTGTGGCGCGGCCTGCAGTCGGGCATGCTGCAGACCACCGCCACCGACCACTGCTGCTTCTGCACCCCGCAGAAGCGCATGGGCCTGGGCGACTTCCGCAAGATCCCCAACGGCACCGGCGGGGTGGAGGACCGGCTGAGCGTGCTGTGGCACCACGGCGTGCGCACCGGTCGGCTCACCCCGGCCGAATTCGTGGCCGTCACCTCCACCAACACGGCCAAGATCTTCAACGTGTATCCCCGCAAGGGCGCGATCACGGCGGGGGCCGACGCCGACCTGGTGGTGTGGGACCCCGACAAGACGCGCACGATCTCGGCCAAGACCCACCACCAGAACATCGACTTCAACATCTACGAGGGCATGGAGGTCACGGGTAACGCCGCGGTGACGCTCAGCCGCGGGATGGTGGTGTGGGAGAACGATCAGCTGGAGACCGAGCGCGGTCGGGGCAAGTACGTCGACCGTCCCTGCTGGGCCACCTTCTGGGACGCCCAGAAGACCCGCAACCGCCTGGCCGAGCCCACCCCGGTGCAGCGCGTGCTGCCGACCCCTTCGAGCAAGGGCTGAGCCGCGCCGCCACGAGGGTGCCATCGCGCCGTTCGGGCCAGCGCCCGCGCCCCTCGAGCTCGCTCGCTGCGGACGCGGGCGCTCGGATTCGGACGTCGCCTCCCCGGCGATCGGTGCTAGCGTAGGCCCCGCGATGAGACGACTGGCTCGATGCTCGATCCTCGGTGGTGCGATGACCATGCTCGTGGCCTGCGGTGGCGGCGAGGGGCGCGGTGACGCGGGCGGAGGGCCCGGCATCGGCAGCCTCGGCAACGAGACCGGCGATGCCTCCTCCGGCAGCACCAGCGCGGCGAGCACGGGCCTGGGCTCCCACGACGGCACCGCGACCAACGACGAGACCGCGGCCAGCGACGGGCTCACCTCGGGCTACCACCCCAAGTTCGACCTCGGCATCCTGCCCGACGCCACGATCCCCGAGGAGGGCTGCCAGAAGGTGGACTTCCTGTTCACCATCGACAACTCGGGCAGCATGGGCGACGACCAGGACACCCTGGTCGGCAACTTCCCCGCCTTCATCACGGGCATCCAGAGCGTGCTCGGGACCGTCGACGAGTACCAGGTCGGCATCGTCACCACCGACACCTACGACTACAACGTCGCGGGCTGCCAGCAGCTCGGCTCGCTGGTGGTGCAGACCGGCGGGAGCAACTCGAGCAACTCCACCTGTGGCCCCTACGCGGCCGGCTACAATTTCATGACCGAGGCCGACGACCTCGCGATGGAGTTCTCCTGCGCCGCCGACGTGGGCACGGTGGGCAGCGCCACCGAGCGCCCCATGGAGGCCACGGTGCAGGCGGTCCAGCAGGTGCAGGGCGGCCCCGGCCAGTGCAACGAGGGCTACCTGCGCGAGGACTCCCTGCTCGTCATCGTCATCATCACCGACGAGCCCGGCGACGACAGCGGCAACGCCACGACCTGGTTCGACGACATCGTGGCCGCGCGCTCGGGCATCGAGGAGAACATCGCGGTGGTGTCGCTCATCAACGTGCCGGGCGGGGGCTGCCCGGGGTCCAACGCCAATCAGATCTCGGCGTTCACCAACATGTTCACCAACGGCTTCGAGGCCCCGGTGTGCACCAACGACTACGGCCCGGCCTTCCAGCAGGCCATCGACCTCATCGAGGAGGCCTGCAACAACTTCACGCCGCCCGGGTAGGCGCCTCGCTGCCCGCTTGACGACGTTCGGCTCACGCGCGCGGGGCCGGGCCGTGCTTGGCGAAGCACGGGGCGGTTGGTATGCAGGTCGGACCCATGCCCTCGCTGCACGTTCGGGACCCCGACCCCGGCCTGTACAACGACGACATCCGCCCCACGGGCCCGGACGAGCGCCACTGGTCGGTGCTCAACATGGCCAGCCTGTGGATCGGGATGGTCGTGTGCGTGCCCACCTATACCCTGGCCTCGTCGCTCATCAAGGAGGGCATGAGCTGGTGGCAGGCGGTGATGACGATCATGCTGGGCAACGTGATCGTGCTGATCCCCATGGTGCTCAACGGACACGCGGGCACCAAGTACGGCGTGCCCTTCCCCGTGCTGGCGCGGGCCAGCTTCGGCATCAAGGGCGCCCACATCCCCTCGCTGCTGCGCGCGCTGGTGGCCTGCGGCTGGTTCGGGATCCAGACCTGGTTCGGGGGCTTCGCGATCTACCAGCTCGTCAACGCCCTGTGGACCGACCTCTTGGTGGGCGCCGACCTGCCGGTGCTGGGGATCAACGCCGGCGAGCTGGCGTGCTTCGTGCTGTTCTGGGTGCTGCAGCTCGCGATCATCTACCGCGGGGTGGAGTCGATCCGCCTGCTCGAGACCCTGGCCGCGCCCTTCCTCATCGCCATCGGCCTGGTCCTGCTGCTGTGGGCCTACCTGGCCGCGGGCGACTTCTCGGCCATGCTCGCCAACCAAGGGGCCTTCGGTCCCGGTGGCGCCAAGGAGGGCCAGTTCCTCTCGGTGTTCGTGCCCTCGCTGACCGCGATGGTCGGCTTCTGGGCCACGCTGTCGCTCAACATCCCCGACTTCACCCGCTACGCCCGCAGCCAGCGCGACCAGATCATGGGGCAGGCCCTGGGCCTGCCCACCACGATGACCCTGTTCGCGTTCATCAGCGTGGCGGTGACCAGCGCCACCACGGTGATCTTCGCCGACCCGAGCACCGGGGCCCTGGCCGAGCCCATCTGGGATCCCACGGTGCTCGCGGGCAAAATCGGCGGCGGCTTCACGGTGGTGCTGTCGCTGCTGGCCCTGGCGGTGGCCACCCTCAGCACCAACATCGCGGCCAACGTGGTCTCCCCCGCCAACGCGATGATCAACGCGGCCCCCGAGAAGGTCGGCTTCCGCCTGGGGGGCTACATCACCGCCGGCCTGGGCTTCGCCATCTTCCCCTGGAAGCTCATCGAGACCACGGGCGGCTACATCTTCACCTGGCTGGTGGGCTACTCGGCGCTGCTGGGTCCGATCGGCGGCATCCTCATCGCCGACTACTTCCTGCTGCGCCGCACCGAGCTCGACCTCGACGGCCTGTACCGTCGGGAGGGGCCCTATGCCTACGGGCGCGGCTTCAACCTCGCCGCGATCGTCGCATTCACGTTGGGGGTGCTTCCCAACATTCCCGGCTTCCTGCACCAGGCGGGAGCCATCGGCGACGGCGTGATCCCCACCTGGCTCGACGACGTGTACACCTACGCCTGGTTCGTCGGTTTCCTCATCTCGGGGGGCCTCTACCTGACGCTGATGCGAATGTGGTACCCCGAGTCCGGTCCGGCCAAGCCACGCCCCACGACGGAGGAGCCATCGTCATGATCCCCAAGTTCGAAGCGAGCTCGTACGAGCAGACCCCCTTCATCGACGCCCGCAATTGGATCGGCGGCGAGTGGGTCGAGCCCAGCGGTGACCGGGTGCTGCCGGTCGTCAACCCCCGGCACGGCGAGACGATGGCCAAGGTCCGCATGTCGACCGCGTCCGACGTGGATGCCGCGGTGCAGGCCGCCTCCACCGCGGTGGAGGACTGGAAGCAGTGGCCGCTGCGCGAGCGGGCCCACGTGATGTACCGGGCGCGCGGGCTGATGATGCGCGACATCGACGAGCTGTCGTGGCTGGTGAGCCACGAGAACGGCAAGATCTTCGCCGAGGCCAAGGCCGAGGTGGAGAAGGGCATCGAGTGCGTCGAGTACGGCTGCGCGCTGCCCAACATCGCCGCCGGCAACCAGCTCGAGGTGAGCCGCGGGGTGAGCTGCGAGGTGGTCTACGCCCCGCTGGGGGTGGTGGCGGGGATCGTGCCCTTCAACTTCCCCTTCATGGTGCCGCTGTGGATGCTCCCGCAGGCGCTGGTGGGCGGCAACGCGTTCGTGCTCAAGCCCAGCGAGCAGGTGCCGCTGTCGTCGCTCAAGCTGGCCCAGATCTTCGAGGACGCCGGGCTGCCCAAGGGAATCCTCAACCTGGTGCAGGGCGACCGCGAGACCGTGGAGGCGCTGTGCGACCACCCGGGCATCGAGGCCGTAGCCTTCGTGGGCTCCACCCGCGTGGCCAAGCTGGTCTACGGGCGCTCCGCCGCCGCGGGCAAGCGCGCGCTGTGCCTGGGCGGGGCCAAGAACCACCTCATCGTGGTCCCCGACGCCGACGTGGAGCTCACCGCCGACAACGTGGTGGCCTCGTACACCGGCTGCGCCGGGCAGCGCTGCATGGCCGCCTCGGTGATGGTGGCGGTGGGCGACGTGCAGCACATCATCGACGAGGTCGCCAAGCGCTCCGCCGCGATGACCCTCGGCCAGGATCTGGGCCCCATCACCACCGCGGCCGCGGTGGAGCGGATCAACGGCTACATCACCCAGGCCGAGCAGCAGGGCGCCAAGGTGCTCGTGGACGGCCGCGCGGCCTCGGTGGGCAAGGGCGGCTACTGGGTGGGCCCCACGCTGCTCGATCACGTCAAGGGCGAGATGCCGGCGGCCCGCGAGGAGATCTTCGGCCCCGTGCTCTCCATCGTCCGCGTCGCCAACCTCGACCAGGCCATCGCGCTCGAGAACGCCAACCCCTACGGCAACGCCAGCTCGGTCTACACCACCTCGGGCGACGTGGCGCGGCGGGTGATGAACGAGGTGGAGGCGGGCATGTGCGGGGTGAACATCGGCGTGCCCGTGCCCCGCGAGCCCTTCGGCTTCGGCGGCTGGAACGACAGCAAGTTCGGCCACGGCAACATCACCGGCTGGGACGGCTTCCGCTTCTGGACCCGCCCGCGCAAGATCACCAGCAAGTGGGCGCTCCAGAAGGACGCCACCTGGATGAGCTAGCCACGGGGGCCGCGGGCCTCGCCTACGCCCGGCGCCGGCGCAGCGCGTCGGCGTAGGCCTCGAGGTCGCGCGCGGAGAACAGCACCATGCGCAGCTCGTCGAAGGCCTCGGGGCTCTGCTCGCAGCCGAGGGCCATGGCCTCCAGCGCGACGGCGGCGGCCCGGGTGATGGGATAGCCGTAGGCCCCGGTGCTGATCGACGGGAACGCGATCGTGCGCAGCTCCTCGCGCTGGGCCAGGCGCAGGCAGCTACGGTAGGCGCTGCGCAGCAGCTCGGCCTCGCCCCGCCCGCCGCCCTGCCACACGGGACCCACGGTGTGGATCACCCGACGGGCGGGGAGCTTGCCCGCGGTGGTGATCACGGCCTGCCCGGTGGGACAGCCGCCCTGGGCCGCCCGGATCGAGCGGCACTCCTCGAGGATCGCCGGTCCGCCCGCGCGATGGATCGCGCCGTCGACTCCACCGCCGCCGAGCAGGCTGGAGTTGGCCGCGTTGACGATCGCGTCCACCTGCTGCCGCGTGATGTCCCCCTGCACCAGCGTGATCCGCGTGTGACCGATCCGCTCCTCCATGGGCGCTCGCTCCCGGCGGGCACGATAGCAGCCTGCGCTACCATGCGCCCCCATGCCCCGCCGCTTGTTGCTCGCCTCGAGCCTCGTGAGCGTCGCCCTGCTGCTGGGGCTGGGCACGGCATACCTCGCGACGGGCAGCCAGCTCGCGCTGGCGCAGGCGGCCGACAGCCTCGCCGATGCCCTCACCGGTCTGGGCCTGCTGTGGGCGCTTCGGGTCAGCCTCGCGCCCCCCGACGAGAACCACCCCTACGGGCACCACGGCGCCCAGCCCATCGCGGCGCTGGTGGTGGCCATGCTGGTGGGGGCGCTGGCGCTCGAGGTGCTGCTCGACTCGGTGGAGGCGCTGCGCTCGGGCCGGGCCGCGCTGATGGGCTGGTCGGTCGCGACGGGAATCGGGACCAAGGTGGCGATCAAGGCCGTGTTCGTGCGCCTCGCCTCGGTGCCCGCGCTGCTGCGGGCCAACGCGGCCCTGCGTGCATTCCGAGTGGACGCCCGCAGCGACGTGATCGTGGGCCTCACCTCGCTGGCTGGCTTCTTGGGGGCGCGCTACGGCGACTGGCCCATGCTCGACGCCTGGCTCGCGCTGCCGGTGGCCGCGTGGATCGGGATCTCCGGGGCGATGCTCGCCAAGGAGAGCATCGACCTGCTGATGGGCACCGCCCCGCCCCGCGAGTGGCAGGACGAGCTCGTCCGCGAGCTGCTCGAGCACCCGCAGGTGCGTGCCGTGGCCGAGATCAAGGCCCGCTCGTTCGGGGACCGCACCCAGGTGTGGGTGGAGATCCGCGTGGACCCGCAGCTGAGCGTGGGCGAGGCCCACGACATCGGCGAGGCCGTGGAGGCGGCCCTCCGCCAGCGCGAGGACATCGTGGACGCGGTGGTCCACGTGGATGCGGCGGTGGGCCTCGATCCTCCGCCCTCGTAGGCCGGGCTACCGCGTCCAGATCGCCTGGGCGCGACGGGCCACGTCGCTCCGCACCGAGCGCAGCGCACCGCCGCCGCGCAGCGGGACCAGGGCCGTGCCGCGATCGATCCAGTCCAGGTCCACCAGGTTGGTGTCGTTGGCCCGCCGCAGCCGCCGCCAAGAAGACGACCGCCGCCAAGAGTCGTACGCGTCGGCGTGCCGGCGCCTAGGGGCACGGCAGGATCTCGATCGGCGGGGGCGGCCCGCAGTCGAGCCAAGCGGTGGGGATGCAGGAGTCGGGGAGCTCGTACATCGGCGCATCGTCCCCGGCGCAGGCGTAGGTGAGCGCATCGTCGCAGCCGGTGGCGGGCTGGCACTCGATGTGCTCGGCGGCAATTTGTCGCTTACCCTGGGGGTGGATCGACGTACGCCGATGCGTCCGCACCAGCAGACCCGCACCCGCGCCTCCGGCCTGGCCCGCGCGCGCATGCTGCTCAAGAGCAAGCTGGGATGGCTCGAGGGCTTTCCCTCGGGCGAGCGCTGGGTGGTGGTGCCGCACGAGGGCGAGCGCGGACCCGGGCCGCTCATGCTCGAGCGCAAGCACCTGCGCCAGGCGACCTACACCGCCCGCAAGCTCCAGGGCGAGTACCCGCGGGCGATGCCCGAGCTGGTCGGCGACGTGGATGCCTGGTCCGAGGCGGTCGCGCTGGTGCTCGCGCGGCTCAAGCCCTGGGTGCACGACGGAGAGGCCCCCTCGGCCGACCTGCTCGATGCAGGGCCCTACTCCCGCAGCGCACGAGCGCGCGCCGTGGCCCTGCGCCGCGATCACCCCGAGCTCGAGCCGCTGCTGCGCGCGCTGTCGTGGGTGCTGATCACCCGCGCCGCGCTGGCGCCCAAGGCCCTCGCCTGGATCGAGCGAGAGGCGACCGCCCTGGGCGTGGTGCTGCGCGAGCGTGATGGCGACGCGGGCCTGGTGCTCGCGCTGCGCTGCGTCCACCTGGCCCTGGCCCTGGGGCC
The DNA here is from genome assembly GCA_020633315.1 of Myxococcales bacterium. GTDB lineage: Bacteria > Myxococcota_A > Polyangia > Nannocystales > Nannocystaceae > Paraliomyxa. The sequence goes on along the minus strand of JACKDV010000007.1, from coordinate 160,283 downwards.
CCGCGCCGTCGCTCCGCTCACCCGCCTCCTCGCCGAGCCGGCGGTCTTCACCGCGGTCACCCACGGGGCCACCGAGTGTCTACGGCAGGCCAGGGGCAGCGGGTTCCGCAAGCCAGCCCCCCTACCGCGCCCTCGCCTCGCCCCATGCATCGATGCCTGGGTCGACCGGATGCTGATGGAGGATCGCAGCGCGGCCAAGCGAGCCCTGAAGCTGCTCGAGCTGTGCGACCTGGGGCCGCTGGTCGCCGCGTGGGAGCAGTGGTGGCCCCCGGTGATCCGCAAGCTGGACATGGCGCACGGGATCCAGAGCCACATGGAGGACGAGTCCCGCCGGTGCGCTCGCGTGGCCCGCATCCGCGGCGAGCTGGATGCCATGGCCAGCGGGATGCCCCCCGAGCTCGAGCCGCGAGCCTTCTCCGAGGCGCTGCTGGTGGCCAGTGCCGAGCCCTTCGCCGCCGGCTTCGAGCCCGCCTGCCGGGTGCTGCGACGCCTCGGCGACGGTCACTCGGCCGCGCTGCGAGCCGGGCTCCTGCTGCGCTGGGTCTTGCTGGCCACCCTGCCGTCCTGGTGGGAGCCGCGGCGCCTCCCGGTGCTGCTGCGCGCCATGGAGGCCCACCTGCGCGCCCATCCCGACGACGCATCGACCGGGCCCTGGCGAGCGCTCGCCCTGCGGACCGCCGCGACGGGGAAGTGGACGACCGGGCTCGACGAAGCCCTCCTCGACGAAGACCTCGAGCCCCGCAACATCGTGCGCTTCTTCGAGGCCATGGCCTGGCTCCGCGAGCACGCGCCCACCGTGGATCGAGGCGCCCAGACCTACTGCATCGTCCGCCTGCTCGAGGCCCTGCACGACGGCGAGCTCGCGGCCCGCCTCAGCGTGCCCATGCTCCACCACGGCCAGCACGACGACTGGCACGACGCCCAGCTGCTGGCCGCGGCCTGGTCGGCGGCCGAGCCCGAGGTGGAGGCGTTCCCCGCCCTGGTGAGCGCGATCGAGGCCCTGGGCCAGACCACCGAGCTTCCGGCCAAGACCCTGATTGCCGCCCTGCTCCCGGCGATGCGCGGCGATCGGGCCCTGCTGCGGACCATGCTGCTCGACGATGATCGCGGCCCCCTGCTCCGCTGCGGTCGCAAGCTCGCCGTGCTCGCGGCCCTCGGCCGGCCGCTGCGCTTCGAGGCGCTCTCGGACCGAGACCCGCCGGACTGGCTGCACGAGTACCCGGCGGCGCTGCACGACGAGCTGCGCTGGCTGGGCGAGCTGGGCGAGCGCGCGTCGGCCATCGCCGCCAAGGTGCTGCGCTCGGTCCGTCACGGTGCAGCCGCGATCGAGGCGGAGCTCTGCGCGATCGAGGCCCGCATCGCCGAGGCCCCTCCGCCGCGCCGCGCCGTGCTGGAGCAGCGCCGCCAGACCCTGCGCGAGCGCCTGGAACGAGCGCCCGCCGCCTCGCCGGTGAGGCTGGAGCGCCTGCGGGTCAAGCTGCGCCGCCGCGGTGGCCTGGAGCTGCTGACCACCGCCGAGGGCCGGGCCGACGCGGCGCTGCACGAGGCACTGAGCGAGCACCTGCGCCTGCCCCCCACCACCCCGTGGTTGCTGGACGAGCGCGTGCTGAGCCTGATGGTCCCACTGCTGCGGGAGCCCGCCTCCACCCAGCGCGTCGCCACGCTGCTGCTGCGGCGACGCGCGGGGCCGCCCCCCTGGGACCTGCGCGAGCACCCGGCCAACGCGGCGTTCATCGAGGGACTGCGCGAGCGCGGCATCGACCCGGGACCCTGGGTGGACGGTCCGGGCGAGGAGGTGACTCGCAGCAAGGGCCGGCGCATGATCATGCGCCTCGAGGACGATCCGCTCGAGATCTTCCACATGGGCCGGCACTTCGGCACCTGCCTCAGCCCCGGCCACGTCAACTTCTTCTCGGTGTTCACCAACGCGGCCGACATCGACAAGCGGGTGCTCTTCGCCCGCGACGAGCGGGAGCGGGTGATCGGGCGTCGGCTGCTGTGCCTCACCCACGACGGAGCCTTGCTCACCTTCCACCCCTACGCCCACGATCAGAGCTGGTCCTTCGCCGAGCGCTCGACCGCGTTCGCGCACCGCCTCGCGAAGGCGATGGGGACCACGGTGGTCGGGGATGGCATGGTCCCCACCCTCGTCGCCGATCGATGGTACGACGACGGCCCGTTCGACATCACCGGCCAGCTCGCGGTGCTCGAGGAGGGCTCGGCCTTCCGCGCGGCCCTGGCCGCGGTGCACCCCGAGCAGCTCCCCGCCCTGGTCGCCTCCACCTTCGGCCGCACCGAGCTCGACGAGGCGATCGCCCCCATGGTGCTGTCGCTGCCCGAGCTCGAGGCCCGCCCCCAGCTCGCGGCCTGGCTGCTGCCGATGGTGCATCACCCGGAGCACCTGCCCCCGCGAGCCTGCCTGGTCGCGGGGCGGCTGCTCTCCCGCGCCGGGGCCCTCGATCAGGTGCGCACGCGCTTCGTGGAGGCCATGGCCCGCGGCCTGCTGCTCTCCCACCAGGAGCACCGCTGGATGGACCCCGAGCAGCTCGAGATGCTCGCTCGCGCTGCACCCAGCCGAGCCCTTCGCCTGCTCCGGCTCACCCGCGACCGCTGGGTGCGGCGCTGGGACGACGAGGAGAATGCGGACCGCCTGCTCGCGGCCTCGATCGCGATGGAGTGCCTGCACCGCCCCCGCCAGGCCCTCCGCCTGTGCCGCTTGGCGGTGGAGGCCCCCCTCGACCACGGCATGGAGCCTCGCCGAAGGGCCCAGCAGCGGCTACAGCAGCTCGAGCACCTCGCGGCCCCAGGTAGCGACACGAGCGCATGATGCGCTCGCGCGGCCCGGGCGAGCCGGTCGAAATCCTCCGCGCCGCGACGAACGATCCTCCGCGGTCGCGCATACCTGGACCTGCGGATCGATGATCCACCGAGGGACGCCGGACGAGGAGCTGCTCGAGGCGCTGCGTGGGGGTGACCTGCGGGCCTTCGATGTCCTGTACCTGCGCTACGAGCGGAGGCTGTTCGGCTACATCCGACGGATGGTGGTGGATCGCGACCTGGCGGAGGACCTCATGCAGGACGTGGTGCTCACCGTGCTGCGCGATCGCAGCTACGATCCCCAGCGGGGTCGCTTCGCCGCGTGGCTGTTCACGGTGGCCCGCAACCGCTGCCTGCAGCACGAGCGCCACGCCGCAGTGCGAGAGCGCCCGGTGCCCGAGCCTCGCCCGGCCGCGGCCGATCCCGAGGCCGCCGTCGATCGCCACCACCGGGTCCGCACCGCGATGGCGGGCCTGACCGACGCCCAGCAGCAGCTGCTCTTGCTCAAGCAGGTGGGCGAGCTGACCTACCGCGAGATCGCCGACATCCACGGCGTGGCGGAGGGCACGATCAAGTCGCGCCTGCACGCGGCCACCAAGGCGTTCCGACGCCGCCTGGCCGAGATCGGAGGAGGATGATGGACTGTCCCGATTGCGAGCCCCGGCTCATCGACTACCTCAGCCACGAGCTGCCCGAGGAGGAGCGAGTGGACGTGGCTCGGCACCTGGCCGGCTGCTCCCGCTGTGCCCTGGAGTACTGCCGCCTGCAGGCCGACCTCGAGGGGATCGTGGAGGCGCACGCCGAGTCGCCGCGCCCGGAGGTGTTCACCGTCCTGCGCGAGGAGGTCGCCCGGGAATTCCGGCCCAGGCCGTGGTCCCGGGCGTGGCGGCTGCTCGCCCGGCCGGTGCCGATGTACGGCGCGCTGCTGGTGAGCCTCGTCCCCGCCGCGCTGTGGCTGGTGACGACCCGACCCGCCCCCGCCGACGCGCCGGGTCACGAGCCCAGCGCGGCCCATGCCCACCCCGATGCCCCCGCCATCCTCACCGACTACGACGCGACCGAGCTGCCGCCCGCCCACCGCGACGTGCTCTGAGCCACTCGCCCCCAAGGAGCCCACCATGAAGACCACCCACTCCCTGCTGTGCCTGCTGCTGCTCGCCCCCGCCTGCGATCGAGGCGACGACTCGGGGCTGCCCGACGAGCCCGAGCCCCTCGCCGCCGACGAGGTCAAGGGCCTGCGCGCCCCCGTGGCCGGAGCCCCGGTGGCCTCGCCCTCGGCCTCGCCCGAGCAGCAGCACGCGAAGCCGAAGGAGACCAAGCAGCCCCGCCCCGTGGTCCCCGAGGCCAAGGTTGCGTTCGAGGAGCTGGCCGAGCTCATCGACTCCAAGTACGTCGACGGCCCCCTGAGCGAGGACGAGCTGTGGACGGGCGCGATGGAGGGCGTGCTCGCCCGCCTGGTGCAGCTGCCCGATCACGAGATCAACGCCCTGCTCGCCCCGCGCGAGCACGAGGAGCTGCTCATCGGCACCAAGGGACGCCTGGTGGGCGTGGGCGTGATGATCGAGCGGGTGGCCAACGTGGTGGTGGTCCGCGACGTGATCCCCGGCGGCCCGGCCGAGCGCGCGGGGCTGATGGCGGGCGACCGCATCCTGGGCGTGGATGGGCAGCGGCTGGGCGACCTCGAGCTCGAGGCGGTGGTCGATCGCATCCGCGGGCCCGAGGGCAGCACGGTGGAGCTGTTCGTGCAGCGCGACATCGAGGAGTGGACCCAGCCCGTCACCCGGGGCCTGGTGGAGGTGAGCAGCGTGCAGGGCCGGATGCTCGAGGGCGGCGTGGGCTACCTGCGGATCACCTCGTTCTCCGAGAAGACCACGGCCGAGCTCGACGCCGAGCTCGAGGCGCTGGCCGAGGCAGGCGCGAGCTCGCTGGTGCTCGACCTGCGGCACTGCCCCGGCGGCCTGCTCGAGGCCTCGCTCGAGGTGGCCTCGCGCTTCGTGCCCGCCGGCGACCTGCTGCTGCGCGTGGAGCATCGCAAGGGCGGCGAGCCCACCAAGGAGCACCGCAGCGAGGGCGAGCACCCGTGGCAGACGCGACCGCTGGCCGTGCTCATCGGGCCCAAGACCGCCTCGAGCGCGGAGATCCTCGCCGATGCGATCCGCGAGCACGACCGCGGCCTGCTGGTGGGCGAGCCCACCCTCGGCAAGCACACCGTGGAATCGATCCACGAGCTGTCGGGCGGCTGGGCGGTCAAGCTCAGCGTGGGCCGCTTCGCCACCGCCTCCGGCGAGACCGAGCAGGGCGTGGGCGTGCCCCCCGACATCCGCATCCCCGCGCCCGAGCAGGTGCACAAGGCGGTGCGGCTCGAGGAGCTCGATCCCGCCAGCGATCCCCAGCTCGCCACCGCCCTGGGCCTGCTCCGCAACGACTAGCTCACTGGTCGCGGAGCCGCCGAAGCACCCCGTGGCGCTCGGCCTGCGCCAGCAGCCGCTCCATGGTCGCGCGGTGCCGCTGGCGCTCGGCGTCGGACAGCGGCAGGGTGATCCCCGCCGCCGCCATGATCTCCGGCTGGCTGGTGGTGTGACCCGCTCGCGCGAAGATCTCGGAGTCACTCAGCTCGATCTGGGGCACCGCGGCCGGGGGCTGCGGATCGTCGACGAAGGCGGGATCGATGCAGGGCGACAGGTTGGCCGCCGTGGCGGCGCGGGCGTTGAGCGGGGGCAGGCCGAAGCGCAGCGCCACCGTCGACGCGAACGAGCCGTGCTCGAACACGGTGTGCTCCACGTGACCCGAGCGCACGTGCGGCCCGATCACCAGGGTGGGCACCCGAAAGCCCATCTGCATGAAGTCGGGCCCGTTGGCGTCCACGGTGGTCGGCGGCGCCACGTGGTCGTGGAAGCCGCCGTGCTCGTCGTAGGTGATGATGAGCAGGCTGCGCTCCCAGTACTGCGAGGTGGCCAGGGCGTTGTAGACCGTGCCGATCAGCATCTGCCCCAGGGTGATGTCGTGGGAGGGGTGATCGTCGTTGCTCAGGAAGTCGGGATCGATGATCACCACCTGCTCGAGGCCGCCGTTGTCCAGCTTGTCGAACAGCTCGCCCAGGGTGGAGGTGCCCGAGAAGCCGGTGATCGGGAACGCCCCCCAGCGCCAGGCCGCGAGGCCGTCGTAGTAGTTGCGGTTGCTGATCCCGGCGTCGTCGCAGGCGTCCTGGATCGAGCGCGGCAGGGGATTGGAGGGCACGTTGCTGGTGCCGCCGCTGCTGTCCACGCAGTGTAGATAGTAGCGGTTGGGCCAGGTGGGCCCCAGCAGGCCGCAGAACCAGGCGTCGCACACGGTGTAGGCGTCGGCCAGCGCATAGGTGACCGGCAGGTGCTCGCGCACGTGGTAGCCCATCACCTCGTGCGCGACGGCGTCGCCGTTGGAGCCGGAGTGCTCGACCACGAAGCCGTCGTTGGTCCCGCCGTTCCACTGCCCGTGGCACGCGTCCCAGCCGTGGGGCGGGTCGACGGGGGTGAAGTTGCTCATCTCGAACACGGGGACGTCCACGCCCGTCGGGTCGGGGTTGGACTCGCTGCCGTCGAGCCCGTCCACGTCCTCGCGTCCCTCCACCAGCTGGAGCGAGCCCAGGTAGTGGTCGAAGGAGCGGTTCTCCATGCACAGCACGATGATGTGCTCCACGTTGGCCAGCAGCTCCTCGGGGCTGAGGTCGACCGGGTCGCCCGTGCTCCCGCTGCTGCCCTCGTCGGTCGAGCCCGCCTCGTCCGTACCGCTGCCGTCGCCCGGGGGATCGCCCGAGCTGCTGCCGTCGCCCGCTCCGGTGGTGCCGTCGCCTCCGCCCGTCGACGAGCCGTCGCCGCTGCCGTCCGAGGCCGGCGACCCGTCGTCGCCACAGGCGATCGTGGTGGACAGCAGCGCTCCGGCGCCCTGCATGGCGCGGCGGCGGGACAGCATGCGGCGGGCGGCTTCGAGGTACTTGCGGGTCATGGCGTGGGCGAGCTCCCGGAGCCGACGCTACCATCATTCGCGAGCTCGACCGCCCGCCCCGCCCGCCGCGAGGGGGCTCGAGCCGCAGCTCCTCCGCGCCGACACCGACCGCCGTGCGCCCGAGGAGCTCGCGAAGGCACGACGAAGGAGGAAATCGGCGGAGCCCTCGCGCGTGCTTGGGGCTCGGTGACCACCCCGACTGCGTCCAGTCCTCCGCGGCCCGCGGGTGCGCAACTTCCCACCACGGCACACGGGGCTCGACGCGATCTCGAGCCCGCACTCGGCGCAACGGTCCCCGCGATCCCGCGGGGCTTCGGGCCCCTCGCGAGGCCGGAGCGAGCGCGCGACCTCCACGAGGGACTCGTCGACGGACCGCACGGGCCCCGTCCGCTCGTGCGATCGCAGCGACGTCGATGAGCGAGCCCTCCCACCCCCTCGCCCCTCCGGGCCTGGTCCAGCCCCTGCTGGGCCTGGCCGTGCTCACGGGCGGGGTGGTGCTGATGGAGCCCGCCCCCTACGACCTGCTGATGTGCGGTGCCCTGGTGGTGGGCCCGATGTTCCTGTGGCCCTCGTTCCGCCCCAGCCTCGCCCTGCCCCTGCTGCTGGCGGCCCTGCTGGTGCTGGCCAACGGGATCTCGATCGTGCTGTCGCCCGACCTCGGCCGCAGCCTCGGCTTCTTCGGCGTCACCGCGTACCTGCTGGCCAGCGCCGCGCTGGTGGCGGGCTGGCTCGATCGCGCCGGCACCCCGCTGCTGCGGACCCTCCTGCACGCCTACGCCGTGGGCGCGGGCATCACCGCCACCCTGGCCGTGGGCGCCTACTTCGGGGTGCTGCCCGGCGCCGAGCTCATGCTCCCCAAGGGTCGCCTGCAGGGCCTGTTCAAGGACGCCAACGTGTTCGGGGCGTTCATGGTCCCCGCGGTGGTGCTCGCGGTGGCCCGCCTGGGCGACGCCCGCCGCCGCGCCCCCTGGGCCGTGCTGCTGCTGGTGGGCGGCCTGGGCGTGCTGCTCAGCTACTCGCGGGGGGCGTGGATCAACCTGGCGCTCTCGGTGATCGCCTACCTCGGCCTGCGCCTGGCCTCGGGTCGCGTGCGCCCCAGCCTCGCCACGATCGTGGGCGCCTGCGTGGGGCTGATGGTGCTCGGCGGCGCCCTGGTGGCGGCGCTCGAGCACCCCACCGTGCGCGAGATGCTGGAGATCCGCGCCAGCGCCCAGGGCTACGACGACGATCGCTTCGGCAACCAGGCCGCCGCGCTCGTGGTGGCGCTGGAGCACCCGCTGGGCATCGGGCCCGGGGCCACGGAGGTCCGCTTCCCGATCTCGGCGCACAGCCTCTACGTGCGGGCCTTCGTGGAGAACGGCGTGCTCGGGCTGTGGGCCACCCTCGGCCTGCTGCTGCTGTCGCAGGCCCGCGCGCTGTGGGTCTCGCTACAGCCCGGCGACGAGGCCAACCAGCGCATGCTCACCGTGGTCGCGGCCGCGCTCGTGGGGGCCGTGGTGGAGAGCGCGGTGATCGACACGATCCACTGGCGCCACCTGTGGCTGCTGCTGGCCCTGGCATGGGCGCCCCGGCTGCGGGAACGCTGAGCCCACGCTCCTCCCGCGCGCGACTCCGACTGCCCCGGCGGCCTGTGTGTGCTCCCCGAGGTGGTGATCGAGGGCAACGAGCTGGTGCTCGTGCCGGGCGTATGCCCGTAGCGCGCGAGCCGGGGCTCAGCGGCCGCGACGACGACGGAGCCGCAGCAGCACCACGCCGAGCAGCCACCACCCGCTGCCCACGCCCCCGGAGCCGCGCGTGCCCGCGCGACAGGCACAGCCCGTGTCGCCGTCGGCCGGGCTGCCGAAGCCGGTGAGGTAGCCGCTGGTGGCCGGTCCGGAGCCCTCGCTGCCCAGCTCGTCGCCGCCCAGCGTGGCGGGACCCAGGGTGTCGTCGAGTCCCGTGTCCTCGCCGCCGCCCGAGGTGCTGGTGGAGGTGGTGCCCCCGGTGTCCTCGGTGCCTCCGCCCAGCGGCATCACCCGCAGCGCGTCGAACACCAGCACCCGCATCTGCGAGTAGGGCTCGCCGGTGTTGTCGTCGAGGCGCACCCACTGCTCGCCCCCCGCCGTGAAGTCGAAGGTGCCCAGCTCGGTCCAGCCGCTGGCGCTCGACTGATCGACGACCACGTCGGTGCTGCCCCCCGCGTGCTGCACCACGTAGCGCGCCTGCTCGCTGCCGGCGAAGCCGGGCTCCACGTAGGCCTCCACCAGCGCGCTGCCGGCCTGCTCGAACACCAGGTTCCAGCGCCCGGAGTCGTCGGCCTGCGCCGCGTCGACGGCGTGGGTCCACAGCAGGGCGCCCGCGCTGCCCACGTTGGCGTCGTACCAGTACTGCGGCGAGCCCGAGCGCACGAAGCAGAGGTCGGTCTCCTCGATGGTCCGCCCCGCCGGCGGGATCGTGGGGCAGGTGGGGCAATCGCCGGGGCAGCTCACCGAGTCCTCGGCCCCGTTGCACACCCCGTCGCCGCACACCGGATCGCCGATCTCGAGGATCATCCCGGCCACCAGGTCCTCGTAGCCCGACAACGGCTCGGGCACGACCGCGTTGCCGCCGTAGGAGCCGCCGGTGCCCGAGCCCCCCACGGTGCTGTCGCGGTGCATCGCCCAGTGCAGGTGGGGCGTGGAGAACGAGCCGCAGCTCAGCGCGCCCTGGCACGACTGGCCCAGCTCGCCGAGCACCTGCCCCGCCGCCACCATCCCGCCCTCGACCACCGCGGGATCGATCGCGTTCATGTGGGCGTAGAGCGTGTGATAGACGTGGCCGTCGCCGAGGTCGTGGCGCAGGATCACGCGCTGCCCGTAGTTGGCCCAGCCCGAGGTGGCCCAGCCCGCCCGGACCACCTCGCCTGCGAAGGGAGCGACGATCGGCTCGCCCAGGCCGGAGTTGGGCAGATCGTCGTAGACCAGATCGAGGGCGTAGTAGTCGTTGGCCTTGCAGCAGGCGTCGGTGTCGGCGTGCAGGCTCGAGCCCCCGCTGGGCGAGTAGCCCGAGAGGATCCGAATGGTGCTGCCGGCGGGGAACGGAGCGGGCACGGGCACCGGGGACGCCACGGCCCCCGCGATCGGTGGGGTGAGCGCGTCGGCGCGCGACACCACCACCGTCATCATGGCCAAGCCAAGGACCCCGCCGATCCCCAATCCCCGTCGCATGGGCCCATGCTACCGCAAATCCGCGGGGCGGCGTCCGGTCGCGCCCGCGGTGCGGCTCACGGAGGAATCAACGGGACGTCGCCCGCCGAGGCCGGGGTCTCGTCGTCGCCGATGGTGTCGAGGTTGCCGTAACCCAGCCGGCCGTCGCCGCCGTTGCCCCAGCAGCGCACCTGGCCGCTCACGAGCAGCGCGCAGGTGTGGTTGGAGCCCGCCGAGATCTGCAGCGCGGCCTCGCCCAGCGGCACGTCGCCCGCCGCGGCCGGCACCTCGTCGTCACCGATGTCCTGGAGGTTGCCGTAGCCGAGCTGGCCTTGCGCGCCCCAGCCCCAGCAACGCACGGCGCCGGTGTCGAGGCGCGCGCAGGTGTGAGCGTTGCCGGCGGTGAGCGAGACCACCACGCCGCCCACGTCGACCACGCCGTGATCGGCCGGGGTGTCGGTGAGGCCGATCCACTGCGTGTTGCCGTAGCCGAGCCGACCGTTGTTGCCGCGGCCCCAGCAGCGCACGGTGCCGTCGTCGAGGCGCGCGCAGCTGTGGTACCAGCCGGCCACCACCTCGAGCGCGGCGCCGCCGAGCGGGACCGGCGAGACGGCCGCGGGCGACTCGTCGTCGCCCACGATGCCGGGCAGCCCCAGGCCGAGCTGCCCCGAGGTGTTGGAGCCCCAGCAGCGCACGGTGCCGCCCGAGAGCAGGGCGCAGGTGTGCTGGGCCCCGGTGCTCATCGCCTCCACGGCCCCGCCCACGTCCACCAGCGGGATGCTGCCGGCCGGCTCGTCGTCGCCCACGAAGCCGGTGATGCCGGGCACGCCCAGGCGACCCGCGCCGGCGTCGCCCCAGCAGCGCACGCCCCCGCCCGAGAGCCGGGCGCAGCCGTGGAACGAGCCGCTGCCGGTGGCGAGCAGATCGACCGGACCCCCCAGGGGCACGAGGGGCGAGGCCACGGGGAGCTCGTCGTCGCCCACGTCCCCGGGCACGCCGTAGCCGAGCTGCCCCTCGGCGGAGCGTCCGAAGCAGCGTACGTCGCCGCCGGAGTAACGCACGCAGGTGTGGGAGATGCCGGCCACCACCTGCAGCACGGGGCCGCCCAGGCTCACCACTGCCACCGCGCTCACGGGCTCGTCGTCGCCCACGTTGTCGAGCGAGCCATGGCCCGTGCGACCGTTGTTGCCGTTGCCCCAGCAGCGCAGCGCGCCCTGGTCGATCAGCGCGCAGCCATGGTTGCCGCCGGCCGTGACCGCGACCGCCTCGGCATGGGTGCAGTCGAGGTGGCAGGCGTCGTCGTCGTCGCCATCGCCGTCGTCGCACTCCTCGACCCCGAGCCAGAGGATCCCGTCGCCACAGCTCGCGAGCTGGCAGCCGGGCAGGCAGGCGTCCTGCTCGTCCATGTTGCCGTCGTCGCACTCCTCGTCGGGGCCGGGCATGGCGTCGCCGCACACGTTGAGCATGCAGCCCGGCACGCAGGCGCGATCGGGGCCGATCTCTTCCTCGCCGGGGTCGCACTCCTCACCGGGCTCGAGGATCCCGTTGCCGCAGGCGATCGGCTCGTCGGTCGTGTCCCCGAAGGTCGTGTCCCCGAAGGTCGTGTCCCCGAAGGTCGTGTCCCCGAAGGTCGTGTCCCCGAAGGTCGTGTCCCCGAAGGTCGTGTCCCCGAAGGTCGTGTCGCTGGTGGAGATCGTCGTCGGGGGCAGGTCGGTCTCGCCCTCGGTGCTGCCGCCGGTGGTCCCCGAGTCCTCCGACGAGCTCTCGCCCGACGAGCTCGAGTCGCCGCCGGTGCTGGGCACCAGCGCCATGTCGGTGCGGCCGCAGGCGAGCAGCAGCACCAGGCCCAGGGGGCCCGCGGCGCGGAGGCGAGACGGGGCGAGCTCAGGGATGGGCATCGTCGATCCTCCACGGCTCCCCGACGACGCGGGGACGACCGGCGAGCACGTCGCGATAGACCTCGAGGGTGGCCTCGAGCTGGCGCTCGAAGGAGAAGGCGGCCTCGTAGCGCGAGCGCCCGGCCGCGCCCTCGCGCTCGCGCAGCCCGGGGTCGTCGAGCCGCGGGCCCAGGGCTCGCGAGAGGGCGGCCGGATCGCGGGGAGGCACCAGCGCGCCGGTGTGCCCATCGACCACCGCCTCGGGAATCCCTCCCACCGCGCTGGCCACCACGGGCAGGCCCGCGCGCATCGCCTCGAGCACGCACAGCGGCAGGCCCTCGCGATCGGTGGGCAGCAGCAGCACGCTGGCCCGAGCCAGGCGCTCGGCCACGTCGTCACGGGCGCCCACGAAGCGACAGCGATCGCTCAGCCGCAGCGACGCGACCAGGCGCTCGGCCGGCTCGCGGCGCGGACCGTCGCCGATCCACTCGAGAGTCCACGCTCGATCGCGCAGGCCGTCGAGCGCCCGCAGCAGGGTGAAGGGATCCTTGGGCACGTCGAGGCGAGCCACCACCACCAGGCGCGGCGGCCCCTCGCCCGGCTTCGCCCTCAGCCGAGGCCCCACGTCGCGCACGCCGTTGTGCACGCGGGCCACCGCCGCGGCCGAGCCCACCCGCGCCCGCTCGGCGAGCCGCCGGTCGTGCTCGCTCACCACGATGATGCGACTCGCCAGCGGGGCCAGCCCGCGCTCGACCCAGCGGTAGAGCGCGGCCGAGCGCCGCGGCACGCCCTCCACGAACGGCCAGCCGTGCGCCGTGTAGACCACGGGCACGCGCAGCGAGGCGCCCACCAGGCGCCCGAGCACCCCGGCCTTGGAGCTGTGCAGGGTGATCAGATCGGGAGCGAAGGCGGCGAGCTCTCGTCGCAGCTCCCAGCTCCCCCGCGCGTCGGCCCGGGGATCGATCGGCATCACCATGTGCTCGAGCGATCGCACCGGCACCCCACGCTGGCGCAGCATGTCCACGAAGGGCCCGTGGCCACCCACCCACACCCGCGCGTCGTGGCCCCGCTCCCGCAGCGCGCACACCAGGTCGCGCACGTGGATCTGCGCCCCGCCGACGGCGTCGGAGCGGGTGATCACGAAGGCGATCCGCAGGCGCTCCATGGGCCCTCAGCGCGAGCCGATCCGAGCCGCCATCACGAAGATGGTGCGGAGCATGATGTCGAGGTCCATCACCAGGCTGTGGCGCCCCACGTAGTAGAGGTCGTAGCTGAGCTTGACCGCGGAGGCCTCGACCGAGGCGGTGTAGCCCTGGTGGATCTGCGCCCAGCCGGTGATCCCCGGCTTGACCAGGTGCCGATAGTCGAAGAAGGCGATGTGGCGCTGGAGCTCCTGCACGATCGCGGGCTGCTCGGGGCGCGGGCCCACCAGCGACATCTCGCCGCGCAGCACGTTGAACAGCTGGGGCAGCTCGTCGATCCGCAGCCGTCGCAGCACCCCGCCCACGCGGGTGATCCGGGCGTCGCCCGGCCGGGCCCAGCGGGCGGGAGCGTCGGCGGGCTGGTGCACCATGGTGCGCACCTTGAACAGGCGGAAGGTCTCGCCGCGGTAGCCCACGCGGGGCTGGGCGAAGAGCACGGGACCGGGCGAGTCCAGCCGCACCAGCAGCCACAGCGCGGGCCACAGCGCGGCCAGGACCGCCAGGCCGGAGATCGCCACCATCAGGTCGAGCGCCCGCTTGAGTCGGCGAACGGCCAGCCTGTCGATCTGCTCGAAGGCGCCGAGCACCCAGCGCGCATCCACCAGATCGAGGGGGAGCCGCCGCGCCGCGTTCATCCACACCGTGCTCGCGGTGGTGATCTTGATCCCGCGCGCCTGCAGGGCCGACAGCGCGGCCACCCGCCGGTCGCTGACCGGGGTGGTGTCGAGGACGATCGCCCACTCCACGCCGTGGGCGGGCAGCAGCTCGGCCGCCTCGCCCAGCGAGCCGAGCACGGGCAGCGGCGCCGTGCCCCCGCAGACGGGACAGCGGGGCTCCTCGCTGAGCGGGGCGGGCTCGCGGAAGCCGGGGCGCGGGTGCGGGGCCTCCTCGTCGTGGAGCAGGCCGACCACCGAGAGGCGCGTGTGCACCAGGGTGCCCAGCGCCTGGGCGAAGCGCTGCTCGGAGGGTCCGTCACCCACCACCACCACCGGCACCCGAGGCCCGCGCTCGAGGAAGCTGGCGTAGACCAGGCGCCACCCGACCACGGCCACCGCGATGGCGACGCCGGTGAGCACCAGGGCGATCCGCCCGGGGCCCTGCAGCCACACCGCGTGTCCCACCACCAGCATGCCCAGACTGGAGAGGATGCCCACCCCCAGGCCGCGCAGGACGACCGCGCTGCGGTCGATGAGCTGGACCGGGTCGTCCAGCCCACAGAGGTAGGCGCCGGCCACCGCGGCCAGCAGCCCGGAGAAGGCGGTGATGGTGGTGCCCTCCAGCCCGAAGCTGGCCGCGGGGTGGACGAAGGTGCGCACCACCAGGGCCGCCGCCTCGATCGCGAGGGCGACCAGCAGCGCATCGAGCACGACGAAGCCGAGCTGTCTCGACATTGGCGATCTCCAGCCGGGCCCAGGGACCATCCCCCGAGCTCCGAGGGCCAAACACGTCCGCTGCTCCCCCCGGTTTCCTCCGATTTTTTCTCGTCAACTGGGGTGCCCCTCGGGCGTGGAGGGACGAGGAATCGATGAGCTCGCCCTCGACCCCGTCCTCCGAGCGCACCGAGGCCTCCCACGAGGCCATCGCCCAGCTCGTGCGCCTCATGGGCGTGCTGCGGCGGCGATGGCTGGTGTGGGCGGCCACCGCCGGCCTGTGCGTGGCCGTGGCCGCCCTGGCGCTGCGCTTCATCCCCGCCCGCTACGAGGCCTCGGCCTCGGTCGTCCTGCACCAGGGCGGGCCCGGCGTGCTCGACAAGGTGCAGGGCGTCGCCGAGGAGGGGCAGCTGCGCGGCGACGACTACGAGGCCTACTACCAGACCCAGCGCGCGATCATGGGGAGCCGGGCGGTGGCCGAGGGCGCCCTGGAGCGGCTGGGGCTCGCCGACGATCCCGACGCGCTGCGCGACGCCGATGGCCCGCTGCACTCGGCGCCCCCGGGAGCCGACGCGGTCGAGCGGCTGCAGCGGCTGGTCTCGGTCCGGGAGGTCCGGGGCTCGCGGATCGTGGAGATCACCGCCGAGCACCCCGACCCCGAGCGCGCCCGCGATCTCGCCAACGCGCTGGCCGATGCCTACCTCGATCACGTGCGGAAGAGCCGGCGCAGCGTGGGTCGGCAGGCCGAGGAGAACCTCGCCCAGGAGCGGCAGGCCGCGCGCGGGCGGCTCGAGCGAGCCGAGCAGGCGCTCCAGCGCTTCAAGGACGACAACCGCGTCACCTCGGTCTCGCTCGCCGATCGGCAGAACGTGATCACCCAGGACGTGCTGACCCTGTCGGCGCGAGCCAAGGAGGCCGAGGCCGAGCGCATCGCCCTCGAGAGCACCCTGGCCCAGGCCCGGAGCCACCGGCAGGACGGCGATCTGCTCGCGGCCCTGCTGGTGCTCGCCGACGGGGAGCCCACCCTCGAGCGCCTGCGCAGCGAGCAGCTCGAGGCCAAGGCCGCGTTCCGGGCTGCCGACATCGAGTACGGCCCCAAGCACGCGCTGCACCGCGAGGCCCGGGAGCGCCTCGCCGAGGCCGATCGCGACCTCCGGCGCGAGGTGGATGCCCGCCTCGCCTCGCTGGGCTCGCGCGTGACCGCGGCCCGCCGCACCCAGCAGCAGCTCGACCGCTCGCTCGAGCGCGAGCAGGGGCGGGCGCTCGACCTGGGCAGCCTCGAGCAGCGCCACCACGAGCTGGCCCGCGAGGCCCGGACCGCCGAGGAGGAGTACCTGATGGTCGCCCGGCGCGACACCGAGATCGCGCTGACCAACCGCGTGGAGGCCGAGGGCGTGGCGCTGCTCGACCGCGCCACGGTGCCGGCCGTGGCCTCGTTCCCCCACCGCGGCGTGGGCCTGGGCCTGGGCGCGGGCTTCGGCCTGGCGCTGGGCTTCCTGCTGTCGCTGGTGGTCGACGCCCGCGACCAGCGACTGCGCAGCGTCCCCGATCTCGAGCGGGCGCTGGGCGAGGGCGCGCCGCCGGTGCTCGGCCAGCTCCCCGCCCTGCGCGGCGACCCGGCGCTGCTGCGGGGCAGCGACGAGGAGCGCCAGCGGGTGCGAGACCTCTATGTACAGCGCTTCCCCGCGTCGCCGATGGCCGAGCGCTGTCGCGGCGTGCGGACCTCGCTGGCCTTCGTGCAGGGCAACCACGGTCGCCCCTGCCTGATGATCAGCTCGCCGGGCCCCGGCGAGGGCAAGAGCTCGGTGGCGATGAGCCTCGCCCTGTCGCTGTGCCAGGCCGACAAGAAGGTGGTGCTCGTCGACGCCGACATGCGAAGGCCCCGGCTCCACGCCACCTTCGGATTGCCGGCCGCCGCGGCGGAGGTGGGGCTGTCGGCCCTGCTGCGCGGCGAGGCCCCGCTCGACGAGGCCATCGTGCACGCTCCCGGCGGCGCCCACGAGCGCCTCGACGTGATCCCCTGCGGGGCCCTGCCCGAGCACCCGGCCGAGCTGCTCGAGTCCTCGGCCCTGGGCCGCGTGATCGAGCAGCTCCGCCAGCGCTACGACGTGGTGATCTTCGACAGCCCGCCCGTGCTGCCGGTGGCCGACCCGCTGATCCTCGCGCGAGCGGTGGACGGCGTGGTGCTGGTGCCTCGCGCGGGACGGACCACCCAGGGCCAGCTCATGCGCACCCTCGAGCTGCTGCGGCGCACCGGCACCCGCGTGCTGGGCATGGTGCTCAACGAGGTCGACGAGCGCCGCCACGATCCCTACGGCGCCAGCGGCTACGGGCGCGGCTACTCCTCCGACGAGAGCGCGGGCGTGCGGGTGGACGCCGCCTAGCGAGGCGAGGATCCCATGCCGTCCCGCGTCGCTCGCCTCCCCCGGCTCCGCTTCCTGCTGGGGCTGGCGATCGTGGGGCCTCCACTGGCGATCGGCGGGGTGTGGCCCTGGACGATCCCCGTGCTCGCGCTGGTGGTCGCCGCAGCGCTGCTCCTGCTCCGCCACCGGGGCGCCCCGCTGCGTCGCCCCACCGCGCTCGGGCTCGGCCTGCTCGCCGCCGGGGCCACGCTCGTGCAGGTGCTCCCGCTGCCGGGCCTGCGGGCGGCCCTCGCCCCCGGGCTGCACGCCTGGGTCGAGCACGCCACCGGGGGCCTGCAGGCCAGCGGGTGGCCGAGCCTCTCCCCCACCCCGGCCGACACCGCGCTGGAGCTCCTGCGCCTGCTCGCGCTGAGCGGGCTGGTGCTGATCTGTGCGCAGCGATCGTGGCGAGTCACCGCCGGGCTGGTCGCGGCGGCCGGCACCGCGGTGGCGATCGTGGGGCTGGTGCAGCACGGCCTGCACGTGGACCGCATCTACGGGCTCTACGAGGCCCGGCACGCCACCACCGGTCGCGAGGCCACGCTGCTGGCCACCTTCGTCAACCCCAACCATCAGTCGGGGCTGCTGCTGCTCGGGCTGTTCGCCACCTCGGGGCTGGCGCTGGCCCACCGCCGCGAGGAGGCCCGGCTCGAGCCCCGCCTGGTGCTGGGCATCGCCCTGCTGCTGCAGCTGGCCGCGCTGGTGCTGTCGATGTCGCGGGCCGCCCTGCTCGCCGGCGCGGTCGCGGGTGCGCTGGCGGCCGGGCTCGCGGTGGCCTCGGCCCCCCGCCATGCGCTCGGCAAGGGCCGCTGGCCCGCCCGCTCGCTGCCGTGGCTGGCCACGCTGGTGGGCGTGGTCGCGGGCCTGGGCATGCTGGGCGCGTGGGACGAGCTGGCCGCGCTGCTCGACGGCGATGCCCTCGATCCCGCGACCTCCCTGCGCCTGCGCATGATGGCGGGCTCGCTGCCGCTGCTCGACCTCGCCCCGATCACCGGCATCGGCCGAGGCGCCTTCGGGGACGTGTTCGCGGCCTTCGATCCCGAGCCCTCCGCCGTGTGGATCTCCCACCTCGAGTGCGCGCCGCTGGCCATGCTGGTGGAGTGGGGCCTGGTGGGGGGCGTGCTGCTGGTGGCCCTGCCCGCGTGGTGGATCTCGGCGATGCGCGGCGCGGGCCGGCACGACGACGCGACCGCGCGCCGCATCGTGCTGCTCGGGTTGCTCGCGCTGGCCATGCAGGGCCTGGCCGACTTCTCGCTCGAGTTCCTCGGCGTCGCCGCCCCGGCCTGTGCGCTGGCGGGCGCGCTGTCACCCATGCGACCCGGCCCGAGCCTGGTGCTCCCCCGCACGCCGATCGTGGGCCTCTTGGTGCTCGCCCTGCCGGCACCGCTGCTGCTGCCGAGCAGCTGGGCCGCGCTCAGCACCCGCGACGATCTCGACCGAGCTCCCGCCACCGATGCCGAGGTCGCGGCCCGCCCCCTGCACGCGAGCCTGCATCGCCGACGCGCCCGGGCAGCCCTCGCTCTCAGCGACTGGGACACCGCCCGCACCCGAGCCCAGGCCGCGGTGCGCCTGCGGCCCGCGGTGGTCGACGGCTGGCTGCTGCTCGCGGCCGCCGAGCGAGGCCGGGGCGAGCCGGCGGCCGAGCGACGTGCGACCACCGAGGCCCTCCAGTGCCTGCACCACCGCGCGAGCCCGGAGCTGGTGCGCTACCTGGTCGAGCGCCACGAGCCCGACGAGCTGGCCCGCGTGGCCCCGGCCGGTGGACCCGGGTGGTCGTTCCTGGTCGAGGGCCTGCTCGAGCACGCGCCGCGCCACGCCGACGCGCTCGCGCGAGCCCGGACCGCCGCCGAGCCCCTGGCCCCCGAGCCCCTGCGCGTGCTGGTGGAGGCCAACCTCGCGCTCGAGCGACCGGCGCTCGCCCTGCATCACGCTCGGCTGTGGCGACAGCTCGAGCCCACCGACGTGCACGCCCACCTCGCGGTCGTGCGCGCGCTGGAGCACCACGAGCCCATCCGTCCCGCGGCGCTCCGCGAGGCGCTGCAGCGAGCCCTCGACGAGGCCGACCTCGACGAGCCGGCCCTGCGAGGCCTGGTGGAGGAGCAGCTCATCCGCGCGATGCTCCGCGAGCGCGCCCCCGGGGACGAGGCTCGGCTCGCCGAGCTGGCCCGAGCCCTGCGCACCCGACCGGCCGACGACCAGACCCGACGCCGACGCCTCGCCCTGGTCGATCCCCTGCTGCGTCCCTGAGCGCGCCCCGTGCCATCACGGGGCAATGCAGCGCTCCGCCGCGCCGTTGGTCCTCGTCCGGCTGGCGGGCTGCCCCGGAGACGCTCCGCCCGTCCACGGCTCCGGGGCAGCCTCGAGCGAGACCACCGCAGGACCAGAGCCGAGCCCCTCGAGCGACGCCACCGACTCGCTCGGCGCCACCTCGTCGCTGCCCACCAGCACCGGAGCCTCCGAGCCGAGCGACGGCAGCGACACCGGGGAGCCGGGCGAGTGCCCTGCGATCGGTGAGACCGGGGCGACCGGTCTCGCTGCCGTGCGAGCCCTGAGAGATACGAGCCCCGCGCCGGCTCAGTGGATCGATCGCAGGATCCGCCCGAAGCCCAGCCCCTCGAGCGCGTAGGCTCCCACCAGCGCGTGGGAGACGATCGGCCCGACCAGCGATCGCTGGCGGGCGAGCAACGCCCCCCACAGCAGCCCGCCCAGGAACGCCGCGATGCCGTAGGCGAGGGTCAGGTGCAGGTGGGAGACCGCGAACAGGGTGTTGGACACCACCACCGCCTGCAGGTGGCGGCGCCGCTCGGAGCCCACCAGGAACTCGAACAGCGGGCCCTGGATCGCCCCGCGGGCGACGAACTCCTGCAGGGGGACGAGGGCCAGGTAGACCACCGTGACGACGATCGAGGCCGCGGTGATGCGGGGCGTGAAGACCGTCGCTCCCGCCAGCTCGGGGACCCAGCGGCACAGCCCCCACTTGAGCGCGGTGAGCAGGCCGAGCACGGGCAGCGTCCACAGCAGCGCCTCCCGGGCATGCGCCGCGGCCCCCTCCCAGCTCAGCCCGAAGATCCGCGCCGACATGCGGCTGCGACGGGCCCAGACCACCCCCATCGCCGTCATCACCGTGAGGATCGGTACGGTGAAGACCAAGGTCGTGCGCAGCGGAGCATGCTGTGCGGCCAGGATCCTCATCACCACCGCGTAGGCGGCCAGCCCCATCAGCAGGCTCACCAGGAAGCTGGCCATCGACTGCCGCAGCTCGAGGACCTCGACGGTGGCGTCGGAGGCCCCCCGCAGGTGGCCGCTGATGCTGCGGGCCATCTCGCGCAGCAGGTACTCCAGCGGGGTCGAGCGCTGGGGCTCGAAGCCCTCGAGCAGCTCGCGGGACACCTCCATCAGCCGGCACTCCGTCCGCGCTCGCACCGTGGCGGTGTGCGGGCTGCCGTCGAGCAGAGAAATCTCCCCCACGAGCTGGCCGGGGGCCACCGTGCCGATCAGCAGCATGCGACCATCGGCCGCATCCCGCAGCACCTCGAGCTCGCCCTCCTCGAGCATGAACATCCGGCCCGAGACCTCGCCCTCTCGCAGCAGCACCTGGCCCGCGCACAGGCGCACCGTCTGGGGCTCCAGCAGCCCGAGCAGGGTGTCGCGATCGACGATGCTCATCGGGGCCGAGTGAGGTAGAGTAGCCCATGACCTACGTTCGGCCGACGCTCGTCTCCCCTGCGCTCCCCGCTCGCTGCCTGCTCCTGGCCCTCACCGCCGTCCTCGGCTGCAGCGACGACGCCAGCGGCGACGGGACCGAGGGAGGCTCGGGGACCGAGGGCACGGGGGGCGGAACCGCGATGGTCGACGGCACCGGCAGCGACGGGGCGATGACCTCGAGCGCCTCGGGCAGCGCCACCGATGGCGAGGACACCACCGCGGGCGAGGACGAGAGCAGCGGTGACACCGGCGAGCCGGGCGGCGTGCCCTGCCTCGACGAGCAGTTCGCCAGCGGCCACTCCCCCGGCCCGGACTACAGCGAGTTCGACGTGGAGCTCGGCTCGCACTGCCAGGGCACCAACCAGCAGGACATCCTCGGGGTCGAGCGGGTGGTGTTCGTGGGCGACTCGGTCACCGTGGGCACCCCGCCCACCGGGGCGATGGCCTTCTACCGCTCGATCCTCGCCAACGAGCTCGCCGACCTGTTCGGCCTGATGCCGCCCGACATCCTGTGGGAGCAGGTCGATCCCTTCAGCGGCACCTCGATCTCCCAGGAGAGCGGCGACTTCGCCTCGTGTGCGGTGTGGGGCGCCCGCAACGACGACCTCGCGAGTCAGCTCCAGGACTGCTTCTCCCCCGAGGACTACGACCTGCGCACCCTCGTCGTGTGGACCATGGGCGGCAACGACGTCTCGGCCATCGTGCAGGACTCCATCGCCGGCGCGCCCCTGGCCGACTCCCTGATGCAGCTCGAGGAGATGGTGGCCAACCACGAGGCGGCCGTGCAGTGGCTCACCGATCCCGCGACCTTCCCCAACGGCGCGTTCGTGGTCAACGCCAACGTCTACGAGTTCACCGACTACACCGTGGACCTGCTCAGCTGCCCCGCCGCCGACCTGGCCGGCTTCTCCTCCAACCCCGAGAGCCCCGAGGTGCTGCTGGGCTCGCTCAACCTCATCAACGAGGAGTACATGCGCATCGCCCAGGAGAACGGCACCGACGTGGTGTTCATGTTCGAGGCCTTCTGCGGCCACGGCTTCCACAGCGGCGACGAGACCACCGCCTGCTACCGCGGGCCGGGCAACGACAACTGGTTCGACCTCACCTGCATCCACCCCACGCCCGAGGGCCACTCGCAGATCGCCGACATGTTCCTCAGCGTGATCTCGGAGTAGCGCCCGGGTCCCCCGAGGGGCGCCTGCGCTCGGGGAGGCGGACCGGTGCGCGGCACCGCCCCCCAACGCGCTCGCGCGAGGGATTTCACTGGATTTCTCGGGAGCGTCGGCTCATCTTGCCCGGGGGAGCGGGGTCCCTCGGAGTCGACATGGATGTCAACGCGTTCCTGAGAGAGCTCACCGATATCGAGGCCCACGGGGTCGACGTCGTGGTCAACCGCGCGGCGCACCGCACCACCTACGAGTTCTCCTCGGGTCGGTACTTCCACCCGGAGATTCGGCGCATCCAGGTGCAGCGGGGCGGTGCCGGCGTGATCTACGTCTACACCTCCAACGACAACTACCCGCACCTGACGATCCCCTTCGAGGGGGTCAACCTGCACTGGACCAACGCCCAGCGGCTCCGCATCGGCGATCGGGCCGGCTGGCCAGAGTCGGTCCGCCGGCTCGTCGACATGTTCTAGCCCCCGGGCGCGAAGGCGCTAGAACACCCCGCTGCCCACGCCGAAGGGCGGACGGCTCAGCCCCTCCTGCACGAAGTAGTGCACGCGGCTGAGCGGCGGCTGCCCCTCGCCCCGGCGCTGGGGGTTCTTCTTGCCGTGCTCGTCCCACAGGTCGAAGAGCGCGTCGATGTCGTCCATCCGCTCGTCGCGAGGATCGATCTCGAGGTGCTCGGCCATCAGGCGCTTGCGCAGGTCGGTGGCCAGCTCCTTGTCGAGCACCACGCCGTTGATCTCGCCCTCGGTCTTGAAGCCGCGGTCGTTGATGTTGGCGCTGCCGATGGTGAGCCACACGTCGTCGATCACCATCACCTTGGCGTGCACGTCGATGGTCTGGAACACCACGCGGTCGTCGGCGTCGCGGCCCCAGGCCATGGCGTGGGTGAGCATGAAGTCGGGCCGGGCCTCGCGGATCAGCTCCTGGGTGTGGGCCGTCCAGTAGCCGCTGGGATCGAGGAAGCTCTTCTTGCCGTCGTTGATCGGCCACACGATCACCACCAGCCGCAGCCGGGGGTTGCGGCGGATCGCGTCGCGCAGCTCCCGGCCGATGATCGGGCTGCGGAAGTACTGGTTCTCGATGTAGATGTAGCGCCGCGCGTTGCGGATGGCTCGCACGTAGGCGTCGAGGATCCCGTCCTCGCCGCCCGGCATCGTGCGCACGATCTGGACCCAGTGCTCGCCCCGCGCCGGAGGCAGGGCCTTGGGGGCGGTGAGCTCGGGGTAGTCGGTGTTGCCCAGGCGGCGACGCAGCCAGTCGAACAGCCGCCCGAACAGCGAGCGTCGGCGCGCCCGCACCGAGCGACGCCAGCGGCTGACGAAGTTGGCCTGCAGGTCGGCCACCGCGGGCCCCTCGATGCGCATGAACAGGTCGTGCCGAGGCGGGAACGGGGGGCGCTCCACCTTCTTCTCGGAGCGGCGACGCTGCTCGGCGGAGGCCCGGTGCGGATAGCGGCGCGGGTCGAAGGAGATGTGGGCGATGCTGTCCCAGTCGTTCTCCTTGAGGTTCATGCCCCCGCAGTAGCCGATCCGACCGTCGATGGTGATCGTCTTTTGGTGATACGAGCCGATCCAGCTGGGGTGGTCCTGCTCGAGCACGTCGATGTTGTCGCTGCCCCGCCAGTACCAGCGCCGCATCCAGTGGTCGATGATGGGGGTGTAGAGCATGCCCCAGATGAGCAGCCGGATCTTGGTCCCCGCCGCCGCCTTGCGCTCGAGGATCGCGCCCAGGCGGTGCTTGCCTCGCTCGGCCGGCTCGGCCAGCGCCAGGTCCTTGGGGCGCCGCAGCTCGGTGTCGGGCCGGCACATCCAGGTGGCGATCGAGATCTCGTCGGAGGCGTCGTCGAAGTCGTCGGCCACCCGGTTCCAGGCCGCCTCGCCGTCCACGAGCAGCTCCACGTGGTTGCCGCCCCGCGGCGGGGCCCGGTCCACGCCGCGCGCGAACCAGTCGTAGACGATCAGGCGGTTGACGTGCCCCTCGGGCGAGGCCGCGAGGGCCACGCGGAGCTTCACTGCATCGGCCGCGTGCTCGGTGCTCATGCGCCGTGCTCCTGTCGAAGGCGCTCGGCCGTGGCCGCATCGACCCGCCCGGTGACCTCGAGGCCGTGGTCTCGCTGGAAGCGCTCCACCGCCATCCGGGTGAAGCGGCCCAGCTCGCCGTCGGTGCGCCCCACGAAGTAGTTGAGGTGGTTGAGCCGCTCCTGCACGCCCTCGACGGTGTCGGCCTCGGGCAGCGCGCTCATGTCGAGCTCGAAGCGGCGCTCGGCCACCAGCAGGCTCGCGCCCTCCACCCCCGGGGGAATCTCCTCGTGCAGGTATCCCTCGTGATCGAGGCTGCCCTCGCGCCGACTCCCGTCGGGGAGGGTGAGCACGTAGCTTCGAAAGGACAGCGGCGATCCGGTGCTGTCCTTGAGCTCCAGGTTGAGCCATCGCGCGGGGGCCATGGCAACGGTGATGCCGCGCCCGCCGCCTCCCGTCAACCGGTCTGGGCGGGCACCCGCAGGAATTCCACGTGGAAGCGGACCGGACCGGCCAGCCGTACGTGGTGAACGATGCTCGGCGGGATCACGACCGGGACCGAGGGCCGGCCGCGGACCATCACCGAGAGCGGCGGCGCGAACTCGACCCACAGCTCGCCGGTCTCCACCTGGAGCCGCCCCCACACCCCGTCCTTGGTGGTGTGCTCGCCGAGCAGGCCCGAGGGCACGCCGTGCTCGTCGAAGCTGCGGGTGCTCCGGTAGGCCTCGGCCCCGCTCGGCAGCGAGCGCTGGCCACAGGCGAAGCACTCGATCTCCCCCCCGATCCGCGCGTGGGTCGTCGCGTCGTCGAGGACCCACGGGTGCTCGGTCAGCGGTGGCCGATGCCGTACGTGGCGATGGTGACCGCAGCTCAGCTCCACGACCACCTCGGACGGTCCCTCGCGCTCGACCCCCGTGATGTGACGAACGACGAACACCCCGGCCGGCTCTTGCACGAGGCGAGACTGCCCCGGACCCCAAGCGCGCGCAAACCCGCCCCTCGCCTCGACGGCCTGCGCGTCCCCCGTGTAGGGTGGAAGCGGTCCGTCGCCATGCAGCTGCACACGAAGATCCTGCTCGGCCTGCTCGTGGGCGCCTTCGCCGGGACCGCCCTCAACGCCTCTCTCGGGGGCGACCATGCCCTGGTGGAGGGCCTCAACCACTGGGTGGCCGGTCCCGTCGGGCAGATCTTCCTGCGCCTGCTCTTCATGGTGGTGATGCCCCTGGTGTTCGCCTCCATCGCCCTGGGGGTGACCGGCATCGGCGACGTGCGACGCGTGGGGCGGATCGGGGGCAAGACCCTCGCCTACTTCCTCGTCACCACGGCGCTGTCCACCGGCCTGGGCCTGGCCCTGGTGTACCCGGTGCGGCCCGGCTCCCGCATCACGGCCGAGGTCCGCGAGCAGCTGGTGGCCACCTACGGCGCCGACGCGGCGTCGAAGCTCTCGGCCCCGGGGGCCGGCGAGTTCGGCGTGGACACCTTCGTCAACATCGTCACCCGCAACCCGATCAAGTCGGCGGTCGACTTCGACATGCTGGGGGTGATCTTCTTCGCCCTCATGTTCGGCGCCGCCCTCACGATGATCGACAAGGAGCGCGCCAGGCCGATGATCGCGTTCCTCGAGTCGCTCAACGACATCGTGATCACCATCGTGCACATGGCGATGCGGCTGGCCCCCTACGGCGTGGCCGGGCTCATCTTCGGGGTGACCTCGCGCTTCGGCGCCGTGCTGCTGCAGCCGCTGTCGATCTACGTGGGCGTGGTGCTCGGGGCCCTGGCCCTGCACGTGGCGATCACCATGTCGCTCATCATCCGCTTCGGCATCGGCCTGAGCCCGCTGCGCTTCTTCTCGTTGGTGCGGGCCTCGCTGGTCACCGCCTTCTCCACCTCGTCGAGCTCGGCCACCCTGCCCACCAACCTCAGCGTGGCCACCGACAAGCTGCGGGTGCCCTCGCGGGTGTCGGGCTTCGTGCTGCCCCTGGGCGCCACCATGTGCATGAACGGCACCTCGCTGTTCGAGGGCATCACGGTGATCTTCCTGTGCCAGGTCTCCGGGGTGGAGCTGTCGCTGGGGCAGATGGCGGTGGTGATGGTGATGTCGGTGATCACCGCGGTGGGGGCCGCCGCGGTGCCGGGGGGCTCGCTGCCGCTGCTCGTGGGCATCCTCGCCATGTTCAGCGTGCCGGGCGAGACCATCGCGATCGTGCTGGGGGTGGACCGCATCCTCGACATGGCCCGCACCACGGTCAACGTGATCGGGGACCTCACGGCCACCGCCTTCATCGCCCGCTCCGAGGGCGTGTGGACGCCCCAGTCGCTGGACACCGCCTGACCGGCCCCGCCCGCGGCCCTACCCCGCCTGGGGCACGCGGACCACCCACACGTCGCAGCGGGCCCCGCGAACCACGCGATCGGTGGTGGAGCCGAGCAGGAAGTGCTTGGCCCCGCCCCCGCCGTGGCTCGCCATCACGATGAGATCGAAGTCGTCCGAGACGTCCACGATGGCGTGCGCCGGCCGGCCGCCGCGGGTGCGCGGGGTGAGCCGTACCTGGGCGGTGGACAGCTCCTCGCACCACTTCGACAGCCGGGCGAGCACCTCGTCGTGCATCTCGTTCTCGCGGCCCACCGGCTCTCCCACCCCGAACTCGGTCAGGATGGGCTCGGCGTGGGCGTGGAACAGGGTGATCTCCGCGACGCCGAGCTTGGCGGCCAGGTCGATCGCCCGCTGGACGGTGCTGCGATCGCCCGGGGAGAAGTCCGTCGTGACGAGGATGCGGTCGAGCTTCACGGGCCCGGTATACGATCGGTCGGCGCCGATGCACGCGCAGGCCCTGCGCCTCTTGGTCGCACGGAGCGTGACCTAGCCTACGGCGGGAGGCCGCAGACCCCCACGTCGCTCCAGTCGGGATCGGCCGACATCCAGTCCACGCAGACCATGGAGGGGTCGATGGCCTGGCAGGGGGCGTCGCCCTCCGAGAGGCTGCAGTAGGCGGTGCAGCAGGCGAACTGGCCCTCGCAGGTGGCCACGTTGCCCCCGAAGATGCACGCGAGGCCCTTCTCGCAGTCGTTGGCCAGGGCGCAGGGATCGAACTGCCCCAGCGGCTGCATCGGCGGCGGCGGGACGCAGATGAAGCCGCTCTGCCCGGCCTGGGTGACGGTGTCGGGGATGCAGTGCCACGACGAGGGCGAGCAGTCCTGCAGCAGGGGATCGCAGCGATCCATGCACAGCGGCACGGTGAAGGTGCCCAGCACCTCGAAGAAGGGCTTGCAGGTGCCCTGGCCGTCGTTGCAGGTGGAGCTATCGGGGTTGCAGAACGCCCGGCAGAAGCCCTCGAGGGTCTCGGGGTCGTCCACCAGGCACATGGTCCCGGCCTCGCAGCTGTCCACGCAGCTCCCGTCGTAGCCCTGCACGGTGCAGCGCTCGCCCTCGAGATCGGGGTTGTCCTGCAGCGCGCAGCAGCGGGCCTCGTCGGGGATCCGATCGGCCTCCTCGGACCACGGCATGCACTTCTGGTTGGGATCGGTGCAGTCGTTGTCCTCGAGGATGCACTCGCCGCCCGGCGGCGGCAGCCCGGTCTCCTCGCTCGAGGCCGTGTCGTCGACGACCGAGGTGGTGGTGGGCTCGACCCCCGTGGTGGTGGTGGAGGCCCCCGTGGTGCTCGGGTCGTCGGAGGTGCCCTCGCCGCTCGTGCTGTCACCACAGCCGAGCGCCAGCAAGCCGAGCACGCAGATCGAGGAGGTCAAGCGCTGCATCTGCGCAGCAGCTTAGCAGCCCCGAGGGCCCCGCGCGTTGTCGCCCGAGTCGTCCGCGTGATAATCGGGCCCGGTCCGGCGGAGTCCTGGAGCATGCGCCCCCACCTTCTATACCGAGAGCCCAGGGACCGCGCAGCGCTGTACGCAGTGCTGGAGTCGAGCTTCCCCGGCCTCGGCCGAAAGATCGACGCTGCTCGCGCGCTGGGCTTCGACTGGGATGCGATGACCACCCCCTTCGTCGACCGGCGAGACGATCGGGTGGTCGCCCATGTGGGCGTGCTCGAGGTGCCGCTGCGCCTCGACGGCCGGTCGGTGCGCGTCGGGGGCATCCACGCCGTGTGCACGCTCCCCGAGCTCCGCCGCCAGGGCTGCTACCGCCGCGCGATGGAGCGAGCGCTGCGCTTCGTGGACGAGCGCTGGGAGCGGGCGCAGCTCTACACCAGCCAGCCCGCGCTCTACGAGCCCTTCGGCTTCCGGGTGGTGCCCACCACGAGCTGGGAGGCCGCCCGCCCGCCGGGGCCCGCGGCCGCCGTCGCGGCGCCGGTCGATCTCGAGGACGACCTCGCCACCCTCGTCGAGGTGCTGGGCCGACGCGCCCCGCTCTCGCAGGTGTACGCCTCGGTGGACGAGGGCTGGCTGTTCGGCATCGATGCGGTGCTCCACACGGGCGACCTGTCGGCGGTCCGTCGGCTCCCCGCGCGCGACCTGTTCGTGGCGGGCAAGCTCGTGGGCGAGCGCTACACCCTGTTCGACGTGGTGGGCCACCACCTGCCCGCGTGGTCCGAGCTCGCGCCCCACCTGCCCGGCTCGGGCCCCGTGACCCTGGCCTTCACCCCCGACCGATTCCCGCAGGCCCGGGCCCGCCCGCTGCAGACCGCGAGCGAGGGCGCCTACATGGTCCGGGGACCCTTCGAGCTCGAGGGGCGGGCGTTCGCCGTGCCTCCCTACGCACAGCACTGACGGACGCCCGAGCCCGGGGGGATCGCGGCCGGCTCAGCCGGCCTTCGACACCTTGGTGGTGTAGCCCTTGTGCCAGTGCACCGCCGAGACCTCGGCCTCGAAGGTGAGACGCAGCGGCACCGAGACCGGGGCCGAGCTGGTGCCCTCGATGCGGATCTCGATGCCCTCGCTGGTCTCGCCGAAGGTGATGGCCGAGGCCGGGCACTCGGGGGCGAGCAGGACCTCGATGGTGGCCATCACGGAGGCCTCCGGCTCGTAGACCCCGTCCTCGGGGACCGAGTACACCGCCTCCTCGTCGAGGGTGACCGTGACCTCCTTGACCTGATCGGGAGCCGTGGTGGTGATGTTGATCGTCGTCATCGCGCTAGTCCTCCTGCTGCTCGCTACGGATGGGTGATTGCTCGGGGGTCGTGCATCGCTCCCCACAGGACTCGAGGAAGCCCTCGAGCTCCGTGGCGTCGACGTCGTGCTCGCGGTAGTGGTGGACGGCCGCCTCGATCAGCGCGACGGCGCGCCGATCGTCCTCGGGGGTGGTGGTCGGCATCCTCAGGATCGCCATGCCCAGCTCCGAGTCGACCAGCGCGCGCAGCCACGGATCGTCGGGCATCGCCGCATGCAGCTCCTTGGCCCGCCGCAGGTGGGTGACCCCGCGCGCCAGCTCGCCCTGCTCCACCAGCACGTGGCCGAGCCCCAGCCGCGGGTAGAGCCGGCGCGGATCGTCGGGCGGCGTGCGGGTGACCAGCACCCCCAGCGCCCGCTCGTAGCCCTCGCGAGCCGCGTCGAGATCGCCCCGCAGCATCTCGCAGTCGGCGATGTTGCTGTCGAGCATGGCCAGCTCCACCGCGTCGGGCTCGGGCAACTCGCTCCAGGCGGCCCGGGCCGCGGCGTAGGCCTGGAGCGCCGCCTCGAGGTCGTCGCGCTCGCGCTCGAAGCGGGCGATCTGTCCGTGGACCTGGGCGCGCCGCAGGGCGGGGACGCCGGGCCCCAGGCTGCGTCGGGCCGCGGCGAGCAGGGGCTCGGCGCCGTCGAGCTCACCTCGACGCTCGAGCAGCTCGGCCAGCAGCAGGCGGGCCGGAATCGTCGCGGGGGCATCGGGGCCGTAGAGGCGCTCGGACAGCTCCAGCGAGCGCCACAGCGAGGCCTCGGCGAGGTCGAGCTCGCCGCGGCGCTCGTGGAGGTGGCCGAGCGCATCGAGGGCCAGATCCTCGATGGGCAGCAGGCGCTCGCGCTCGGACAGCGCCCGCGCCTGCTCCAGGGTCTGACGGGCCTCGTCGTCGCGGCCGAGCGCGCCCAGGGTCTCGCCCAGCTCCACCAGCACCCGGGCCCGATCGACCATGCCCTCGGCCCCGAGCTCGTCGTAGCCCGCTGCCGCCGCGCGCAGCGAGGCCTCGGCGTCGGACATCCGCCCGCGGCGACGCGCGAGCAGCCCCTCGAGGTGGTGCAGCGCCGCCCGATCGCGGGGCCGCTCGCCCAGGCGCCGGATCTTGCCCCGCACCACGGTCATCCAGGCCTCGAGCGCCGGCAGGTCGCGCTCGTCGGACACGACCATGATGAGATCGACCAGCGCCTCGACGGCCCGCTCGGGGTCGTCGACCTCCTCGGCCCGCTCCACCACCGCCTCGAGATCGTCGCGGGCCTCGCCCAGGCGCAGGGCCGCCCGATACGACTCGGCCCGGATGAGCCGGGCCTCGGCCAGCAGCTCGGCCCCGGGCTCGCCCATCGCCTCGGCGTCGGCCACCGCCCGCTCCGCCAGCTCCACCCCCTGGGCCACCCGCCCCGTGGCCGCCTCGGCCCACGAGGCCGCGATCGCGGAGCGGATCTCGTCGGCCGCGCCCTGCCGCGACGGGGGCAGGCCCGGCTCCTCGGGCCTCGCCTCGAGCTCCAGGCAGGGCTCCACACCCGGCAGCGAGCGCACGGCCTGCCCGGCGTGGGCCACCACCTGGGCGTCGGCGGACGCCAGGCGATCCACCGTGGCACCGAAGCGTCGGGCCCCGCGGTCGAGACAGGCGAGCTGCCGCTCGAGCCGGGCCTCGCTGCCGCGCCCCTCCACGCGGGTCACCTCGCACG
Source organism: Myxococcales bacterium (assembly GCA_020633315.1). Classification (GTDB taxonomy): domain Bacteria; phylum Myxococcota_A; class Polyangia; order Nannocystales; family Nannocystaceae; genus Paraliomyxa. The sequence goes on along the minus strand of JACKDV010000007.1, from coordinate 129,795 downwards.
CCGTGGCGCGAGCGTCGATCCAGCGCGCGGCGTAGCCATCGAGATCCTCGCGGACCGTGGCCCAGGTGGACGCGCCCTGCTCCCTCGAGGCCGCCACCATCGACGTGCCCACGCGCTGCTGCGCCGCCTCGGTCCACGCGGGCAGCGAGCGATCGCGCCAGCCCTCGCACGGGGACTCGCGCAGCACGATCCACGCGCCGAGCATGCCGACCAGCCCCGCGGCCATCGCCGCCCCTACGCCCAGGCGTCGTCGCCCATGACGCCCGCGCTCCAGCTCCGAGAGCAGCGCCTCCATGCTGGGGAAGCGATCGTCCTTGTGCGCGCCCAGCCCTCGCCCCAGCGCCTCGCGCAGCCACCTCGGCGGGCGCGGGCGCCCTCGGTGCGAAGGCGCGGGCTCGAAGGACGGCGGGCCCTTGGCCACGATCAGCGCCAGGCCCGAGGGGCCGTCGTAGGGGCGCTGGCCATACACCGCCTCGTACAGCGACACGCAGAACGAGAACTGATCGCTGCGCGCGTCGGCCGGGTGCCCCATGAGCTGCTCGGGCGCCATGTAGGCCGGCGTGCCCAGCCGCGCCCCGGTGCGGGTGAGCTGCAGCGAGAGCGCGCTCAGCTCGGCCTCGGAGACGTGGGTGGCTGCGCCCGAGTCGGAGGGCTCGATCGATCGCATGTGTCGCTCGATCTCCGGGTCCTCGTGCTCGTCCACCCCGCGGGCCAGGCCGAAGTCGAGGACCTTGCAGCACCCGCTCGCGTCGATGATGCAGTTGCTGGGCTTGAAGTCGCGGTGGACGATGCCCTCGGCGTGGGCCGCCGCCAGCCCCCGCCCCACCTGCAGGTACACGTCCACGCACTCCGGCCAGCCGGGCTCGCCCTCGCGCTGCCAGTCCCACAGCGTGCGGCCGTCGATCCGCTCCATCGCGATGAACAGCCGGCCGTCCTGCTCGCCCGCGTCGTAGACCTGCACCACGTTGAGGTGCGACAGGCGAGCCAGCGCCTGGGCCTCCCGCAGCAGCCGCTGCCGGTGCAGCGGACTCGAGCCCTCGTGGAGCTGCTTGATCGCGACCCGCCGATCCAGGGTGTCGTCGTGGGCCTCGAGCACCGTGCCCATGCCGCCCCGTCCCAGCAGCCCCAGGATCCGGAAGCGGCCAAGGGTCTCCGGCGCCCGCGGCCCGTCGAAGAGGGCCGAGCGCACCCGCCCCCGATCGATCGCCCGCAGCCGCCCCAGGCGATCGGACGGCGGTGCCCGCAGCTCCTCCTCCAGGGAGTGGTCGAGCACGGTGGTGTTGGGTCGCTCCATGGGGGGTCCACGAAGGTAGTCCGAAGACCCCACCCGCTGTTCACGACTTTCTCGGGGATCCATCCGATCGGGCCTCGCCGGCCGAATTCAGCCGGAGCGGCGGCCGGCGGAGCCCCCGCCCTCCATCAGCCCGCGGATCCGCTGGGCCCAGTCGTCGAGGTCGGCCAGCGCATTCACCTCGCCCCCGCGTCGCCGCAGCTCCTGCGCGAGCCGGTCGCGCCCCCGCATCATCCGCGTGCGCACGGTGCCCGCCGGGATGCCCAGGGCCTCCCCGATCTCGGCCGAGGCCATGCCCTCCCAGTAGCTCATCTCGAGCACCACCTGCAGCTCGAGCGGGATGCAGCGCAGGGACTCGAGCAGCAGGAGCTCCTGCTCGTTGGCCCGCAGCAGCGTGCTGGGCCCGGGGGCGAGCTGCTCCACCGCGAGCTCCTCGAGCGAGGTCGGCGGCACCTTGGCCTTGCGGGCGAAGTACTTCTTGAGCACGTTGAACGCGGTGCTGAACAGGTACGAGCGGAAGCTCGCGTCGCGGCGCAGCCGGTCCCGCCCGCCGACCACCGCGGTGAAGGTCTCCTGGATCAGGTCCTCGTGATCGAAGGGGACCTTGTTGACGAAGAAGCGCGAGAGCTGGTCGAAGTAGCGCTCGAACAGCGCCTCGCCGCTGCGGGCATCTCCGGCCCGCCACGCCGCGAGGAGCTCCACGTCGTCGCGCATCTGGAAGCGAACGGTAGCACGCCGCCCCCGAGCGAGGCCGCTACTTCGCCTCGAGTAGCTGGCGCAGCGCCTGCTTCATCTGCACCGCGTCGTCGAAGCGCTCCCGCGGGTCCTTGGCGGTGGCCCGCGCCACCAGGTCGTCGAGCGCGTCGGCGAGCCGCGGGGGCGTGGCCGGGTCGAGGAAGGCGCTCGGCAGCGGCACCTCCTGCTCGTACTGCAGGGTCAGCAGCTCCTCGGGCTCGGCGTCGAGGTGCTCCTCGAAGGGGTGCCGCCCCGTGATCGTCTCGAACAGGGTGATGCCCAGCGAGTAGAAGTCGGCGCGGTGATCGATGGCCTCCTCGAGCACCGCCTGCTCGGGCGCCATGTAGCGAGGGTCCCCGCTGATCTCCTGCGGGATCTCGGGGGGATCGAGGGTGCGGCACACCCCGAAGTCGATGAGCTTCACGATCACCAGGCGACGGTTGTAGGGATCGCGGGTGATGAAGATGTTGTCGGGCTTGACGTCGCAGTGGACGATCTTGCGGGTGTGGATGTAGTCGAGCGCGTCGAGGACCTGCCCCATGATGTCGACCATCAGCGGGAAGGTGACGGGGCGACCGCGATCGATGATCTCGCCCAGGTCGCGCCCCCGCAGGTACTCCATGGTGAGCCACTCGATCCCCATCTCGTCGCTGTGGCCCACGTCGAGCACGCGGGCGAGGTTGGGGTGCGAGAAGTCGGCCGCGATCACGGCCTCGCGACGGAAGCGACGCTTGGCCGACTCGGGCACATCGAGCTTGAGCACCTTGAGCGCGACGTAGCGATCCATCCGCGGGTCGTAGGCGCGGTAGACCTTTCCCATCCCGCCCTCGCCGACGCGATCGACGATGTCGTAGCTCTTGTTGTGGACCAACGTGGAGCCAGCGACGAGCTCGGTCAGCTCGTCGAGCTCGCGCTCCTCGTAGTCCTGCAAGCTCCGCGGGAGCCCGGGGAGCGTGGCGCGATGGACGGAGCGCGGTGGTCGCACACCGCTCACGACCGGAGCATAGGACGAAAGACGGTCGGAACCCGAGCGCCGAGCCCAACGATGAGCGGGCGCCCCCGCGCCCCGGGGGCCGCCGGGGTGCTACTGTTCCCGTCACCGTGCGCGAGCGCCTCACCCCAGCGGTCGTCCTCGGGATCGTGCTGGCCGGCTCGGCCTGCCGCCCGCCCCCACCCCCTCCCACCGAGGAGGACACCAGCGGCTCCGCCACGGCGGGAAACACGGGCCCGGGGGGCACCACCTTCTCCGCGCCGGACGCGTGCGAGTCGAGCGAGGACTGCGAGGAGGGCGTGCACTGCATCGCGCCCTACGATGCCGGGGCCGATCCCCCGCGCGGGCCGGGCTCGTGCGTGGAGGTCTGCCTCGAGGCGAACGACCTCGCCCACTGGTGCTTCGACGATCAAGGCTGCTGCGGCGACCTGCGCTGCCGCGAGGTGGACGGCTTCTGCGAGCCGCCGCCCGGCAGCGACGAGAGCGGGACCAGCAGCGGGGGCTCGAGCACCGACTCGGGCCCGGGCACCGACTCGAGCTCCGGGGGCTCGAGCGGCACGAGCGGGTCGGGCACCACCGAGGGCTCGGGCTCGACCGGGACCAGCACCGGCTGATCGCGGCGCGGCGCCCCTCGGCCCGGCCCTCAGCCCACGCGGTAGTTGTGGGCCAGGCGGGTGTACTTGCCGGCCAGGCGCCGATGGAGCTGCTCGTCCGACGCGGTGAGGGTGCGGACGACCTTGCCCGGCATGCCCAGCACCAGGCTGTGCGGTGGGATCTCGCGGCCCGCCGGCACCAGCGTGCCCGCGCCGATGATGCTGCCCTCGCCCACCTTCACTCCGTCGAGCAGGGTCGCCCCGATCCCCACCAGCGTGCCGCCGCCGATCGTGCAGCCGTGGATCACCGCCCGGTGCCCCACCACCACCTCCTCGCCCACCAGGGTCGGATCGTCGTCGCCCAGGTGCACCACCGTCCCGTCCTGCAGGTTGCTGCGCTCGCGGACCTCGATGTGGTTGACGTCTCCCCGCAGCACGCAGCCGAACCACACGCTCACCTTGGGACCCAGCCTCACGTCGCCCACGATCGCGGCCCCGGGAGCCACGAACGCGTCCGCGGCCACCTGCGGGATCCGGCCCAGATAGCGCCCCACGATCGCCCCGGGGAGGCGCCGGCGAAGCTCGGCGAGCTCGGCCTCCAGCGCCTCGAGATCGGCGGGCGGGCCCGCCACGAGATCCACCGAATCGACGACGGTACGCGACGCCATGGCCGGGACCATACCAAGCCGAGCCCAGGGGATCATTCGAATGCTTCGATGTATACGCTCTATCACATCGAATCCATCGATGCGCTTGAACGCGCCGGCACGGGCCCCGATGGTTGGCGACCATGACCGACGACGAGATCATCGAGGCCCTCGAGCGCGTCACCGCCGACGTCATCAACGAGCACGCGATCGAGGTGGATGCCAGCGCGGCGTTCCCCTCGGCCTCCATCGCCGCCCTGGCCGAGGCGGGCCTGCTGGGCCTGATCAGCGCCCCCGAGGTGGGGGGCCTGGGACACGGCCCTCGGCTGGCCAGCCAGGTGATCCGCCGCGTGTCCCGGACCTGCGGCTCCACGGCCATGGTGCTGTGCATGCACTACTGCGGGACCGCGGTGCTCGAGAAGCACGGCCCCCGGGCGGTGCGCGAGGCCGCCGCCCGCGGCGAGCACCTGAGCACCCTGGCCTTCTCCGAGGCCGGCTCCCGCAGCCACTTCTGGGCCCCGGTGAGCACCGCCACCAAGAAGGGCGACGCCGTGATCCTCGACGCCCGCAAGAGCTGGATCACCTCGGCGAGCCACGCCGCGGCCTACGTGTGGTCGAGCAAGCCGGTGGCGGCCGAGGGCCCCAGCACGATCTGGCTGGTGCCGGCCGATGCGGCGGGCCTGTCGGTGGCCGGGAGCTTCGACGGCCTTGGCCTGCGGGGCAACGACTCCTCACCGGTGGCCGCCCAGGGCGTGAGCCTGTCGGCCGATGCCATGCTCGGCGAGGACGGCCAGGGCTTCGAGATCATGATGCAGGTGGTGCTGCCCCTGTTCCAGCTGCTCAACGCCTCGTGCTCGCTGGGCCTGATGCAGGGCGCCCTCGAGCGCAGCGTGGGCCACGTCTCCGGCACCAGCTTCGCCCACCTCGGCTCGGCGCTCCGCGACCTGCCCACCATCCGGGCCTACGTGGCGCGCATGCAGATCCAGACCAGCATGGTCCAGACCCTGGTCGACGACACCGCGGCCGCGATCGAGGCCGGGCGCCCCGACGCGATGCTGCGGGTGCTCGAGTGCAAGGCCGCCGCGGGCGAGGCCGCCACCGCGGTGCTCGACACCGCCATGCGGGTGTGCGGCGGCGCGGCCTTCCGCCGCGAGGTGGGCGTGGAGCGGCTGTTCCGCGACGGTCGGGCGGCCGGGGTGATGGCCCCGACCACCGACGTCCTCTACGACTTCATCGGCAAGGCCGTGACCGGCATGGACCTGTTCGGCTGAGCCAGAGGGAGAAACGACCATGAGCGAGACGATCCTGTTGGGGGCCGTGGCCTACGACCCCAAGGTAGTGACCATCTGGGAGGGCTTCCGCGCCTGGTTCGCGGAGCACGAGCTCGACTTCGACTTCGTGCTCTACTCCAACTACGAGCGGCAGGTGGAGGCCCACTTCGGGGGGCACTTCCACGTGGCCTGGAATTCGCCGCTGGCGTGGCTGCAGGCCGAGCGCATCGCCGCCCGCACCGGCAGCAAGGCCCGCGCGATCGCCATGCGCGACACCGACATGGACCTGCGCTCGGTGATCGTGGTGCGCGAGGACTCCCCGGTGCACGGCCTCGAGGACCTGCGGGGGCGCCGGGTGGCGGTGGGGGCCCACGACTCGCCCCAGGCCACCCTCATCCCGCTCGAGCACCTCGCGGCGGCCGGGCTCGCGCCTCGCGACGACTTCGAGGTCGTCCCCTTCGACCTGCTGGTGGGCAAGCACGGCGACCACATCGGCGGCGAGCGGGACGCGGCCAAGGCCCTGGCCGCGGGCGAGGTCGATGCGGCCTGCATGATCGACGGCAACCACCTCGCCTTCATCAAGGAGGGCACCCTGCGAAGCCAGGGCACCCGCGTGCTGGCGCAGACCGAGCCCTACGATCACTGCAATTTCACCATCCTCGACAACGTCCCCGCGGGCTCGGTGGGACGCTTCCGCGAGCTGCTGCTGTCGATGTCCTACGACGATCCCAAGGTGCGCCCGCTGCTCGATCTCGAGGGGCTCAAGGCGTGGCGACCGGGTCGGACCGAGGGCTACGCCCAGCTCGCGCGGGCCATCGACCGCTTCGGCACCATCGAGCCCTTCGTGACCCGAGTGGCCGGCCAGAACACCTAGGCTCCGCAGCCCATGGCCCCCGACGCACCGCCCTCGCCCCCCCTCGCCCACCTCGACCTGGGCGAGCTGGGCATGGATCGCGGCGCCCACCTGCTGGTGCGTCGGGCCCTCCGCGAGCTGGCCGTGGGCGAGCGACTCACCGTGGCGGGTCGCGACCCCGCGCTGGCGCTGCACCTTCGCGCCTGGTGCCGAGGCCGGGGGCACGCCACCCACGAGCCGGCTCCTGGTGAGGCCGCCGTGCTCGTGGTGGAGCGCGGCGCAGCCGAGGACGGTCGCTGGCGGGGCGCCGAGCGAGCGGGCTTGGCCGAGCGCAGCGCCCCCGGGGCGATCGTGGAGCACCCCCCGGGTCGTTGGGGCCTCGCGGCCCGGGGCGCCGCGGTCGAGGCCGGCTCTCCGCCCGTCGACTTCGTGCTCGATCGTCGGGTGGAGGTGTGGGCCGACGAGGCCGCGTCGCTCTACGCCCAGGCCGCCGCGGCCCAGTGGGACCCCGAGACCGCCATCCCCTGGGACGCCCCCTTCGAGCTGCCCGACGAGGTGGAGGACGCGATCGTCCAGGTGATGACCTACCTCGTGGAGAACGAGACCGCGGCCCTGCTGGTGCCCGCCCGCTTCCTGGGCCGGCTCCACCCGCACTTTCGCGAGGTGATGCAGCTGCTCGCGATCCAGACCGCCGACGAGGCCCGGCACATCGAGGTCTTCACCCGCCGGGCCCGGCTGCGCCGCGAGCACCTGGGCCTCTCCACCGCGGGCGGCCAGGCCTCGCTGCAGACCCTGCTGCACGAGCCCGACTTCGCGCTGGCCTCGTTCCTGCTGTCGGTGCTCGGCGAGGGCAGCTTCCTCTCGCTCTTGTGGTTCATGCACACCCACGCGCCCGATCCCGTGACCCGCGAGATCGCCCGGCTCACCGCCCAGGACGAGGCGCGCCACGTGGCCTTCGGGCTGGCCCACCTGCGCCGCCACGCACAGGAAGACCCCACGCTGCGCCCTCGCCTCGCCCTGGCCGTGCAGCGCCGCCACGCCGAGCTCCAGCACACGGCCGGCCTCAACGAGGAGGTCTTCGACGCGCTGCTGCTGCTGGCCGCGGGCTCGTGGGACGCCGACGCGATCGCCCGGGGCTGGGACGCGGTGCAGCAGCTCGAGCGCGACATGGACGAGGGTCGACGCCGTCGCCTGCGGCGGCTGGGCTTCTCCGACGACGAGGCCGCGAGGCTCTCGGAGCTGCACACGCGGAATTTCATGTAGTCGATCGTCGAATCTGGCGACGGAACACATCGCGATCGGTCACTAGGGAGGCAGGCGTCCTCGTGGAGGCTCGGGCTCACCGATCCTCCATCGTCCCATGAGGGTCGACACCCGTGGGCGCCAGGAGCAATTCGAACATGCCCAGCCCCCTCCTTCGATCACGCCTGCTGATCGGCTCGCTTCCCTGGATCCCACTGCTGATGATGGGATGTCCCTTCGATCCTCCCGTGATGAGTGGCGCCGATGGGTCGTCCTCTGGATCCACCGGCGCCCCGGCGGACACCGCCACCGGCGTCGACGAGCCCGACTCGACCGCCCCCGGCGACGATGCACCCGCGGGAAGAGACGACGACACCAGCAGCAGCGGCGACGCCGACGAGAGCACCGATGGTCCTCCCGACGACGACACCAGCACCGGTGAGCCTCCCAACCAAGCCCCGACTGCGATCGACGATGGTCCCTACTCGATCGAGGCCGGCAACGTGCTCGAGGTGGGTGAGCTCGGCGGCGTGCTCGCCAACGACCTCGACCCCGAGGGCTCGCCGCTGACCGTCACCCGCTGGCAGACCCCGACGGACGGAGGGGGCATGGTGGCGATGCTCCCCAATGGCACGTTTTCGTACCTGCCGCCGCCGGGGCTGGCCTACGGGACCGACCGCTTCGAGTACACGGTGGCCGACGACGAGGGCCAGGAAGCGACCGCACGCGTCCGGATCGTGGTGCAGGCCGCGGGAGGAGCGGTGGGTCTCGGGGAGCTCGGCTCCCACGGGACGACGATCGATGGGATCGACGTCAGCGATCAGTCCGGCTACTCCGCTCGCGACGCCGGTGACGTCAACGGCGATGGCTTCGCGGACCTGCTCATCGGGGCGTTCCAGGCCGATCCCGCGAGCGGCAGCAATGCCGGCGAGGCCTACCTCGTCTTCGGCGGCTCCGAGCCCCCAGCCCAGATGAGCCTGGCCGATGCCGACGTTCGCTTCGAGGGGATCGGCCCGAGCGACTCCGCCGGTCGCTTCGTCGACGGTGCGGGCGACGTCAACGGCGACGGCTTCGCCGACATTCTCATCGGCGCCTACGGTGGTGACCCCAACGGGCTGAGCGCGGGCGGCGAAACCTACCTCGTCTTCGGCGGGGACTCGCTGCCCGCCGTGGTCGGCCTCGCCGATGCGGACGTCCGCTTCGATGGGATCGGCAGCGGCGATCAGTCGGGATGGTCCGTGGATGGGCCCGGCGACGTCGACGGCGACGGCTTTGCCGACATCCTCATCGGAGCCTACCTCGCCGACAACACGGGGGGAGTCGACGCGGGCGAGGTCTACCTCGTGCGCGGTGGCGACGACCTGCCAGCGGTGGTGAGCCTCGCCAACGCCGACACCCGCTTCGAGGGGATCAACGCCTACGACTATGCCGGCCATGCCGTGAGTGGAGCGGGTGACGTCGATGGCGACGGGTATGCCGACATCCTCATCGGCGCCTACGGAGGCGACCCCAACGGGGCGGGCAGCGGCGAAGCCTATCTCGTCTTCGGAGGACCCGAGCTGCCGACGGTGATGTCCTTGGCCGATGCCGACGTTCGCTTCGATGGGATCGACGCCTCCGACGCCGCGGGGTTCGCAGCCCAAGGGGTGGGAGACGTGGATGGGGACGGCTTCGCCGACATCCTCATCGGTGCCTACCAAGCCGACCCCTCGGGGGCTGCCGACGGAGGAGAGAGCTACCTCCTCTATGGTGGGCCGGGGCTGCCCCCCCTGGTGGGCCTGGCGAACGCCGACGTCCGCTTCGATGGAATCGACGGTACGGATCACTCGGGCATGGCCATGAGCCCCGCGGGAGACGTCGACGGAGACGGCTACGCCGACTTCCTCATCGGCGCCCCCGATGCCGACCCCGCGGGCGCCTCGGGGGCCGGCGAGACATCACTGATCCTCGGGGGCCCCGCCCTTGCGTCGGTCGTCGACCTGGCCGACGCCGACCTTCGCTTCGATGGCATCGACCCCTCGGACTACTCTGGCCGCGCCGTGAGCGGGGCGGGAGACGTCGACGGCGATGGCTTCGACGATCTGCTCGTGGGCGCATTCGCTGCGGATCCCGGCGGACACTCCTCGGCCGGGCAATCCTACCTGGCGCGCGGCGACGATCTCATGGCGCGGGTCGCCATCCTCGGCACCCCCTACGACGACGATCTACCCGCACGCAATGGCGTCCTCCCCGACATCATCGTTGCCGGTCGCGGCGACGATCGCCTCCTGGCCGATGGTGGTCCCGACGTCCTCCGAGGCGGAGAGGGCGATGACACCCTCGTGATCGTCGACGGGGAGTTCTTCCGCGTCAATGGCGGCCTCGGCTACGACACGCTGGAGCTCGGCCTGGGCATGCTCCTCTCTCCCGCCTCCCTGTCGCGCTCACGCGTCGTCGGCATCGAGGCCATCCGCCTCAGCCCGGCAGGAGCATCGCTGCTGACCCTGACAGAGCTCACCGTGCTCAACCTCTCGGACACCTCCAACACCCTGACCATCGATGGAGACGGCGACGACCAAGTCCTGCTCGACGACGGCAGCTGGTTCGGGCCGGTGCCCGAAGGCGGCTATGCCGTCTACCTCGCGACATCCACGCAGGCCGTGCTGCGGGTGAGCCCGTCGGTCTCCGTGACCCTGCCGTAGCTGTCCGGGGGCCAGCCGACCACCACGAGTCGGCTGGTCCCCGGCGAGGGGCCGAGGCTCAGGCTCCCAGGTGCGTGCCGAGGTGCTGGAGCACCGCCTCGATCGCCTCGCCGGTCGACGGGCGATCGTCGAGCAGGTCGAAGGCATGCGGGGCGTCCGGCAGATCGATGCGGACCAGCTCACGCCCCTGGGCCTCGGCCGCGGCCAGGAAGCGGAGCAGCGCGTGGTCGAGACCCGGGGTGGCGTCGCCACCCGCCCGCACCACCATCAGCGACACCGAGCGCGGGAGCTCGTCGAGCCCCCGCCCCGCGGTCGGGTTGGCGAAGCCCACCTGGGCCGCGGCCTGGGCCACGGTGGAGTCGCCGTCGAGGTCGAGGGTGTAGCCGTACAGCAGCGCCGCAGCCCGCAGCGACGCGCCGCCATCCTCCATCAAGGCGCCCAGCGCCGTGGGCACGTTGCCCGAGGCCGCCCACAGGCCCAGCCGCGTGGCATCGATCCCCAGCGCGAGGCCGTGCTCCCGCAGGTGACCGAGCAGCGCCCGTAGATCGGCCACGGGCTCGCGGTTGGCGTAGGTCACCCCGATCATCCCCGCGCTCGCCACCAGGCGGGCCCAGTCCACGTAGCACTGCATCTGCTCGAGCCGGCAGCCGAGCATCGCCTCGAAGCCGGGATCCGGATAGCCGGAGACGAACACCACCGCGGGTCGCAGCGCGCCCGTCCCTTCGCTCGGCGGCAGGTACAGGTGCAAGCCGCTCCCCTCGGGTCCGCCGTAGCCGGGTCGCTCGCGGACCTCCACCGCCTCCATCCCGGGCCGCCGCAGCAGCACGGGCTTGGTCGTCATCTCGTGTCGTCGTTCGCTCATGATTCGCTCTGCTCTCTTCGTTGGAATTGCCGAGGCCGTGCCCACGGTCGACCTCGATGGATCGCTCGTGCATGCGACCGTGGCCCCCCGGTTCGGGGCGGCTCACGGCCTGCCGCCTTCGCGGCCACGAGCGCGAGCCGTCCCCCCGCTGATTCGAAGGAGCCGCTCGCCCTCGCTGGGCCACGCATCACCGAGACACCTGCCGTGGGCGGGCTGGCGCCTCAGCGCGGTCTATCGTCGGCCGTCGTCGACCCATCGAGGATAGGCCGCCCCAGGCCGCGCAGGCTCCGCGGCGAACGGGCTGGGGCTCGGGCCCACACCGAGGGCCACCGCACGGCGCACGTCTCGCTCGCCGCGACGGGCCCTTCGAGGCCGCGTGTCGAGCTCAGCCGTCGTCGCGCTTCCAGCCGCTGCCGGTCACGCACTCGGTCTCGTAGTGACCACAGCGGAAGCGCACGTGGATGTGCTGCTCGTGGCCGCTGGAGTGCCGCACCAGCCCCAGGTGCGCCGCCTCGCCGCGCGGCCACTGGATCATCCGACGGCGCTCCGACTCGTCGACCCCCAGATCCACCGCCGCCTTGTGCAGCGACTTCTGCAGCTCGTAGTCGAGGAAGATGATCGAGATCTCCCCCGTGTCGGCGAGAGCCACGACCAGCTTCCACAGCGCCTGGTAGTCCACCCGCCAGGGCTTGATGGGAAACCATGGCGGGTGCTCGGCCGAGAGCGGCAGCCGGATGTCGATGTCGCGCCCCGACTGGTGGGAGCGGTGCCCCAGCAGCGAGCCGCCGTGCCGTCGGCTCATCGAGCCGAGCAGGAGGTCGCGCTCGTAGCCGCTGGTGGCGTGGAACTGCTGCATCGCCGCCACCAGATTGATCACCGCGTGGGTGGTCCCGTACGACGAGGGCAGCATCTTGCGGCGCCAGCCCTCGCCGGGCGGCACCTGCACCCCGTTGATCAGCCGCCCCTCCCAGGCCGGCCCCACGCTCACCGCCCCACGCCGGATGTTGGACAGCAGATCCTCGTCGTCGAGAGCGGGTCGGTCGGTCTGGATCCAGTGGTACACCGCGGGGTCGACCCACAGCTTGAGGGTCTCGCCGACGGTGAGCCGGCGGGACGCGTGCCAGTTGGCCGCGCGCAGCTCCGCGGAGTCGATCCCGTAGGCGACCGCGATGCTCCACCAGGTGTCGCCCGGCTGCACCGTGTAGTCGAATTGCTCGCGAGGCGGAGGGATCCGGCGGGCCTGCACCTTGAGCCGCGAGCCCGGCTTGAGCTTCTGCACCTCGGGACCGAGGCCATTGTGCAGGCGCACCGAGTCGGGGTGCACGTCGTAGCGGAAGGCCACCTGGTCGACGGTCTCGAAGGGCGTGAGGCGGTGCAGCACCCACGGGCGCTCGTCGCCTGCGATCTCGATCTCGAAGGCATCGAGCTCGAGCGCGGGGTTGGCCCGCACCTGCAACGCCTCGGCCGGCGGCAGAGCGGGCGCCCGCTCGATCTCGTCGTCGGGATCCTCGGGCTCGGGGGTCTCCTCCTCGCCCACCGGGATCTCGGGCTCCTCCTCGGGCTCGTCGCCGAGCTGCTCCTCCCCCACCGCCTCGGGCTCGGCCGGGCCGGCCACCTCCGCGGGCTGCTCCTCGTCGGGCTCGGCGTAGACGGTGGCGGTGGAGATCGCCTGGACCGCCTCCGAGGCCCGGGGCACCACGAACAGCGCCGTGGCCACGCCCCCGCCCGACGCGAGCGCGACCACCAGGAGCACCATGGGCAGCGACATCCCTCGACGGCGTTGCCGTCCCTTGCGTGGGCGCCGTGGGGCCACCGCCGTCGAGTGTAGATCAGAACTGACCGGCGACCTTCACGAATGCGATCGACGAGCCCGTGGCCGCCTGACCGAACTTGGTGTCGGATTCGCCCAGCAGGAAGAACGAGCCGATCTCCATCGTCACGCTGCCCCACGGCGGCACCAGGATGAGCTCGGGGTACAGCACGTACGAGCTGTTGTCCCCGCGCCCGGTGGGCAGGTCGGCCACGCCGAACATGCGGAAGATGAGGTGACGATCGAAGAAGATGAGGTCGGTCCCGCCCACGATGTAGTTGCCGATGTGGCCGGCGCCGAACTCGTCGATGAAGCCCCGCAGGTACTGCGCCTGCAGGTACACGTGCTTGCCGAAGCTGTAGTCGAAGCCGGTGGTCGCCTTGATGAAGGGGCGGTCGAGGATGGTGGGCCCCTGCATGCTCCGCACCGGGTTGGGGATGCCGTCGTCGTTGGGGCGCCCGCTGGGGGTGATGTCGACCGGGATCGGGAACTCGATGAGCAGGTTCTGCGCCTGGGGGATGAACAGCGCCCCCTCTCCCCACAGCCCCATGTTGCCCAGGAAGGGGAGCTGGGTGGCGAAGTCGGCTCCGATCACCTGCATGCGCGGGTAGATCAGGGTGACGTGCGAGGTGTAGCAGCAGCCGGCTTGGGTCCCGTCCTGCGGGAGGATGATCCCGGCCTCGGCGAGGATGGGGGTGGGGATGTCGTGGCGGCCGTTGAAGTACGAGACCGACATGTCCACGCCGCCCAGGGTGGTGCCCAGCTTGATCGCGCTCTGCCCGTTGGTGAAGCGGGCCTTGGGTACCTTGACGGTGGTGCTCACCTGGGGCACGAGCATCTCGTTGATGCTCAGCAGCTCCTGCAGCGCGCCGATGCGCTGTAGGTCGCTCTCGTGGGCGTAGGGCACCGGTGCCTGCGGATCCTTGAGCGCGGCCGCGGCCGAGGGGGGCAGCAGGGCCGGGTAGAAGATGGGGACGTACACGCCCTGGAACCACAGCTTGTCGGCCAGCGGCGCGTAGTCGACCACGATCATCTGGTTGCCGATCGGCTCGGTAAACAGCGGGCGGTCCTCGAGGTCGTCGGCGTTGATGTTGTTGGTGGGGTTGAATTTGTCGGCGGTGCCCCACACCAGGGTCTGCCGGCCGATCTTGATGTCGAGGCCGGGCAGGATGTCGTTGAGCGCCACGTAGGCCGCGTCGCTCTCGATGTGGAAGGGGGTGAGCATCTGGCGGGTGGCCAGGTCGTCGAGCTCCTGGGCCTGGGCCACGCCGAAGAACACCGGCTCCACGTCACCCACGATCTGCAGGTGCTCGTTGGGCGTGTAGGCGAAGTAGAACTCGAGGCGGTTCTCGTTGCGGCTGAACAGGCGCTGCTCGACCCGCGCGGTGTCGAAGTAGGCGCTGGTGACGATGCGGATGCGGGTGTCGAGCTTGTCGCTCATGTCGAGGCGAGGGCGGCGGGCCGCGACCGCGGTCGGGGTTCCGGTCGAGCCCCCCTCACTGCCCTCCTCGCCCTTCTCGGACACCACGGTGACGTCGGTGTGGTCCTCCTCGGTGCCGAAGATGTCGTCGAGCCCCAGGTCGCCCGGCTCGCCCTCGTCCTCGGGCTCGCCCTTGGCTGGCTCGTCCTCGCCACCGTCCTCGGGAGGCTCACCGGCCTCCTCGGGCTCCTCTTCGATCCCGTCCTCGGGCTCGCCCTCGACGGTCGCGACCTCCTCGGGCTCCGTGCCGTCGACGGGCGGCGCCGAGTCGCCCGGCTCGCCCTCGGGGCTCACGGCATCGTCGGGCGCAGGCGCGAAGCCGAGCCGTGCATGCGTGGCCGCCCCAAAGCTGAGTCCCGGGCTCGCGGGCCCATCGACGACATCGATGGGACTGACGCGAGAGCCCGGGACCGGAAAGGACGCGAACGAGATCGAGAGCAGCAGCAGAGCCGACACGACGGCTCAGTGTAACTATCCTCGGAGCAGCATGCGACGCGAGAACAGGTCGTCGGAGACGCCCTGGTTGACCCGCACGTTGCGGAGCTCGATGACGGTGGAATCCCCGGTGCCGTGATCGGTCATCGTGATCCGGGTGGGCATCAGCTCACCATCCACCTTGGTCCACTCCTCGCGCAGCTGGGTGCGCTTGAGGTTGTCGCTGCCGTCGTAGTAGCGGACCTTGGTCACGCCGCCCTTCTTGCTGTCGATGACCAGCTCGATGCGGGCGTAGGGCCGCTCGATGTCGGGCTTGGGGCGCAGGACCAGGGTGGTCTCCGAGCCGTCCTTCCCGCCGAGCTCGGCGTTGTAGAAGGGCGACATCTGCACCTCGGTCATGTCCGAGTAGGTGAAGGTGCTGCCCATGAAGCCCTGGTTCTGCATGTGGGCGGCCACGCGACGGACCTTCTTGAACTCGGGAGTATAGATGTACAGCGTGTCGGCGTCCTGCATCAGCACCTTCATGCCCGCCACGTCCCCGGGGGCGGTGAAGGTCAGGAACTGCTTGTCGAGCCCCTTCATCGTGGACTCGAACTCGAGGGTCTTCTTGAGCTCGCCGCCCTTGAGGACCTTCATGGTGGCCTCGTACTGCTGGTCGTCGAAGACGCTGGCGCGCCGGTCGATCTCGGCGAGGATCTTGTTGGCGTCGACCATCACCGCCGCGGGGGCGGGCACGGCCGCCGCGGCCGGGAGGGTGGCGGCGAAGGACAGGGACAGGGCGACCAGGACCGAGCGCATCATCATGAGAGTGGCTCCCGAGGGTATCAGCGTCGAGGCGGGACGGAGTGTGCAGGAACGTTCGCACCGGGTCGAGCCAGAGGGCCCGGACTCGTTGGCGCTGCGGTTGGACGTCGGATGAGCGGTCCTATTCGCCTGGGATTTCGATCGAGCGACAAATGCCAGGGATCATCAGGCTTTTCCCGAATCCCGTGATCCAGGGCACACCATGGGATCCCGCTAGCGTCGACGGTACAGCCGAGGGGTGAGCCACACGGCTCCGGCCGCCGCGCCGAGCAGACCGATGGCCAAGCCCACGCCGAACTGCCGCAGCGGTGGCATCTCGGAGGCCAGCAGCACGAGGAAGGCGAGCGCGAGCTGGAGCCCGGTCACCATGATCACGCCGCCGAGGGCATCGGTGGCCGCCTGCCCTCCTCCTTCTTGTCGCGCCCGCACGCCGAGGTGGATCGCGAAGTCCACCCCGGCCCCGAGGGCGATGCAGGCCACCATGCTGGTGCCGATGCTGATCGGGTGACCCAGCAAGAAGATCACCCCGGCCGTGAGCATCACCGTCCACACCGCGGGAGCGAGCGCCCGGATGTGGCCGAAGATCAGCAGCACCACGGCCAGCGCCCCGAGCGAGACGAGGGTGGAGTCGCGGAGGCTGGTGCTCACGCTGCTCGCGAAGGCCTGGCCGATCACGGGCTGACCGGTGAGGCGTACCTTCCAGTCGATGGTCTCCAGCGGCGGCAGCTCGACGCCCTCGGGGATCCGCCAGGTCTCGTCGCCCAGCTCGGAGAGGATCGCGAGCACCTGGGAGCAGCGACCATCGGCGGCCGCGGCCGCGGCGGGCTTCGGCGTGGCGCCCTCGTCCTCGCCGGGCAGCCCTTCCTCGTCGCCGTCCGGCGTCGCGGGCCGAGGCGGCGGGGGCAGGCCCAGCACCGTGCACGAGGCGGTGAAGCGCTGGGCCTCCTTGGCCTCGTCGACCCACTGCCCCAGGAACTCCGCCACGATGCCGATGCCCTCGGGGTCCTTCTCGGCCAGGCCGGGCAGCGTCTGCTTCAAGTAGCTCTCCAGGGCGGGGCCGCGGGTGTCGAAGAGCTTGGCGGGGTCGACCGCCTGCCACTCCTCCTCGGGGAGCGGCTCGATGAGCTCGTCGGTGCCCAGCGCTCGCTCGCGCAGGCGCAGCAGCTCGTCCTTCATCGAGCTGGCGCTCGCCTTGGCGTCGACCACCTCGTCGAAGCGCGCGGCGTCGATCGGCTCGCCGAGGAAGCGCTCGAGTCGCTTGCGCACCGCCTCCTTCACCACCGGGCGCAGCGCGGGATCCTGGCCGTTGCCCACCCGGAGCTGCGGGAGGTCGCGCGCGGCCACCACGGCCCGGACCGCCTCGGTCACGCGCTGCTGGTGCTCGCCGCCGCCGGGGGCCAGCTTGACGTGGATGATCGCCGCGTCGGCCTCGGGGACCATCAGCTGGGTCATCGCCGGGTGGTCGGCCAGGTTGCTCACCACCCGTCGCGTGCGGGGATGGTTCTCGGGGATGCCCCGGCGCCCACCGAAGCCCTCGCTCACCGTGGCCACGGGATCGACCACGCTGCGCACGTCGACGATGCCGTCGATCTCGCGCAGCTCGTCGACCATGTCCCGGATCTCCCGCAGCGCGATGGGCTGGGTGAGGTCGGCCTCGACCGCGATCTGCAGGAACTGCGAGCCCCCGAAGTGCTCGTTGAAGAAGCGATCGGCGCGACGCGGGCCGCTGTCCTCGGCGAACATCTCGGTGGTGTCGGGCTCGGGCTGGAGCTGGGTGCCGAGCGCGGCCCCGGCCACGCCGAGCGCGGCCACCAGCCACAGCGGCGGCATCCAGCGCAGCGGCAGGTGCGGGTTGTCGCGGGTCCGCAGCAGCCGACGGGGCAGCACCGCGAGCAGGGCCGGCATCGCCACCAGCGCGAGCACCAGCAGCACCAGCATGCTCACCCCCGCCACGAGGCCGAAGCGCTGCATCGGCTGCTGCGGCATGACCAGCAGGGCGAAGAACGCGGTGGCCGTGGTGAGCCCGCTGAGCAGCACCGGCTTCCACAGCTCGCGCAGCGTGGCGTTGGCCCGCTCGCGCACGGTGCCCGCCTGGCGCTGGAAGCCGGCGAGCATGTGCATCCCGAAGGCGCCCCCCAGGGCCACCATCATCACCGGCGTGGTGCTCGAGACGATGGTGAAGGGCTCGCCGAAGCGACCGTGGGCGCCCACGATGAGCGCCACCCCCAGGCCGGTGATGATGAGGTTGAGGCCCGCCGCGGTGGCGCTGCCCAGCAGCAGGGCCGAGGCGATCACCAGCACCGCAATCACGATGGGCGACAGCCGCTCGATGTCCTCGCGGGAGGCGTCGGAGGCCGCGACCTCCATGAAGGGTGCGCCGCCGAAGTAGGCCTCGCCGTCCCAGTCGCTCGCGACCACCTCGCGGATGGCCCCCAGCTCGGTGGCCCGCTGCTGGGCGCGGTCCGATCCGGTCGCCGGGCTGAGGAAGACCATGATCGCCGCAGCGTTCCCGTCCTCCGAGATGAAGTTGCCCACCGCATCCGCGTTGCTGAGCACGCGCTGGCGGATCTCCTCGGCCTCCAGGCCCTTGGGCACGAGCCGCTGGACCACCAGGGTCTCGTCGACCACCTTGGCCTCGGGGAACTCCGGGTAGGAGAGCACCAGGCGCACCCCGGGTATCTCCGACAAGTGGGTCGATAGCGTACGCACCTGCTCGGTGCGCTCGACTTCGAGCAGGGGCTCGTCGCTGGCGAGGCCCACGAGGGCCACCTCGAGCATGCCGAAGCGATCGGCCACCTCGCGGAACGCGACCACGTCGGGGTGCTCGGGAGGGAGGAACGCCAGGACGTCATCGTCGTGACGGAGCTGGGAGATCCCCGGGATCAGCCAGGCACACACCCCCAGCAGCAGCAGCAGCACGACCCAGCGGGCCCGAACGATGGGGTGGTCATCGGATGGCGCAGGCGCGTCGCTCACCCGACAGATGGTAGACGCGGGCCCTCGGCAAGCCCAGCGGCCCGTCGGCGGCCCGAGCCGAGCCCGCTGCACCCGATTTGCTCGCGGGCCAGCCCATGCGCCACTGGCCATTCGGGCCACCACGGCGGGACTGAAGTGGCTCATCCGTGCCGTTCTCGGCCGCATCTCGAAGGGTGGACCTTGCGCAGGCCCTCGGCCCATCCGTGAAAGGAAGGGGTCGAAGAAGGGACACTTCCTCCATGCATCGCCCCAACGTGGCTCCAACGGCGTTGGGGCCATCGGAGAGTTGCCCGTACACGAGTGAAACGTAGCTCGGGTGCTACGAATCGAAGTGGGACTCCCGCCGGTCGACCGACGAGGGTAGGATCGACGATGGCCGCTCGTGATCGAACACGAGGCGCCAGCACGACAGCGTGCGCGTCTGAGCTCGTCATCGCCAGCATGCACGAGGCGGTGATGGTGCTGAAGGGACGACTCCATTCCGGGGACGTCCAGATCGCCTATGTCAATCCGGCCTTCACCCGCATGACCGGCTATGAGCTCGACGATGTCCAGGGCGCCTCGCCCAACGTGCTGTGGGGCCGACAGAGCGACCGGGCCACGCTGGACCATGCGGTCCGGGAGCTCAGGGCCGGCCGCGCGTTCGAGGGGCGCATCATCGGCTATCGCAAGAACGGCAACCCCTTCCTCGTCGACGGCTACGCCGAGCCGCTGCCGACGGGGCCCTCGCAGGACCAGGAGCTATTGGTAGTGATGCGAGACGTGACGGAGGAGACCCCTCGGGACGCCGCGATGCGGCACATCGTCGCCGCGCTCGATCACGTGGAGGAGGCCATCGTGGTCCTCTCGATCGATCGCAGCATCCGCTACCTCAACCGGGCCGCCAACGAGATCTTCGGGGACGACGACGGCATCAAGATCCCGCTGCCGCGCAACGCCTGGAAGCAGCTCGAGCAGGGCCTGAGCTGGACCGGAGGTGCCATCGCCTGCACCCCCAGCGGAGATCGCCAGCTCGACGTGGACGTCCAGCAGGTCCACGGCTTCGACGGAGAGCCCAGCCTGCTCGTGATCGCCCGCGACGTCACCGACGTGGAGCGCCTGCAGTCCATCGCCGACTCGGTCAACCTCTCGGACAACCTGGGCCACTTCCTGTCGGGGATCCGCCACGAGCTGGGGAACCCGGTCAACTCCATCAAGACCGCGCTGACGGTGCTGCGCTCCAACCTCGAGACCTTCGGCCCGCTCAAGGTGCACGACTACCTGCAGCGGGTGCTCGGGGAGGTCGAGCGCATCGAGTTCCTGCTGAGCTCGCTGCGCAGCTTCTCGCGCCACGAGAGCGTCACCCTGCACCGCATCGAGCTCCCGGTGCTGCTGCGAGAGGTCGTGGCGCTGGTCCAGCCCAGCGTGCGGGACTCCGGGGTGACCCTGGTGGTCGAGCCGCCGCCGGCCGTGAGCGTGATCGCCGACGAGCGGGCCCTCTACCAGATCCTGCTCAACCTGGTGAGCAACGCGATCGAGGCCCCGCGCGACCACGGCGACAAGGTGATCCGGGTCGAGACCATGGCCCGCTCCGAGTACGTCGACATCGCGGTGGTGGACAACGGCCGAGGCATGACCGCCGACGAGCTCGACAACGCGCTCCGTCCGTTCTTCACCACCAAGCGCACCGGGACGGGGCTGGGGCTGGTGATCGCCAACCGCCTCGCCGCCAACCAGGGCGGGCGCCTGCGCCTGCTCAGCACCCCGGGCGAGGGCACCCGCGCGGTGGTGTCGCTGGCTCGCGCCCCGCAGAGGGAGGACATGGCCTGATGGAACCGTCAGTGCTCGTGGTCGACGACGACCGCCTCTTCTGCGAGAGCCTCGTGGACCACTTCGCCGGGCTGGGAGTCCGGGCCACCTACGTGACCTCGGTCGGCGACGCCACCTCCCTGGCGCTCGAGCGCTACCCCGTGATCGTGGTGGACAAGCACCTGCCCGACGGCGAGGGCCTGACCGTGGCCGACGCGGCGACCGAGTCGACCCGCGTGATCATGGTGACCGGCGATCCCAGCTACGACCACGCGGTCGCGGCGATGCGCCGGCGGGTGGTCGACTACTTCGCCAAGCCCATCGAGCTGGAGGCGCTCACCCACGCGGTCACCCGAGCCCTGCCCTGCTCCCTGCCCGTCCGCGTGGCCCAGCCCGCCCCGGCCATCGGGCTCCGGCTGCGGGAGCACGAGCTCCGCTTCGCCCGCAGCGAGGTCCCCATCCTCATTACCGGGCCCACGGGGACCGGCAAGTCGCGCCTGGCCCAGAGGATCCACGCGGCCAGCCCCCGCGCCCACGGACCCTTCGTGTCGGTCGACTGCGCGGCGCTGGCCGAGTCGCTGGTGGAGTCGGAGCTGTTCGGCTCCACCCGCGGGGCCTACACCGGAGCGAGCGATCGCCCCGGGCTCATCGCCCTCGCCGACGGCGGCACCCTGTTCCTCGACGAGGTGGGAGAGCTGCCCACGCCGCTCCAGGCCAAGCTGCTGTCCGTGCTCGAGGAGGGGCGGGTGCGTGCGATCGGCAGCACGAGGTGGCGCGCGGTGGACCTGCGCATCATCGCGGCGACCCACGTCGATCTCGACGAGGCGGTGGCGGAGCGTCGCTTCCGCTCGGACCTGCTGTACCGCCTCGACGTGGGCAGCATCGCGCTGCCCCCTCTGCGCCAGGTGCCCGAGCAGCTCGAGGCCGCGGTGGCCAGCCTGCTCGACGAGCTGCGCGCCCCCGCCTCGGCCCGGCTCGGCGACGGAGAGCTCGAGCGGCTGCGCGGGCACCCCTGGCCGGGGAACTTCCGCGAGCTCCGCAACGCCCTCACCCGCGCGCTGGTGCTCCATCCCTCCGAGCACCTGCGTCCGTCCTCGTGCCTCCGCCGCCCGCCCCCGAGGGTGCCCGTCGACGCGTCGCGGCTGGAGCTGGGCGACCTGACCCTGGCCGAGCTCGAGCGTCGCCATGCCCTCGAGGTGCTCCGGCGACACGACGGGCACCGGGCCCGCACCGCGAGGACCCTGGGGATCTCGGAGGCGACCCTGCGCCGCAAGCTGGTGGCCTGGGATTCCGATCATCCTGATCGTCCCGATCGATCGGAATGACCGGTCCCCGCTCGTAGCCCCCGCACCCCGCCCGGAGAGGGCCCGGCACCGGCTCTCGGGGCGGCGACAGAGCTGGCACGCTTCTCGCTAACGAAGGGAGCGTGCCCGACACCGGACTCTCCGGCCGCTCCGTGCTCGTCGTGGACGACGAGGACGTGTTCCTCCGCTCGGTAGTGGAGGGTCTCGCCACCGAGCTCCCCGGGGTGGAGCTGTTCACCGCCCACGACGGTCGCGAGGCGCTCGGGGTGCTCGAGCAGCACCTGGTGGACCTGGTGGTCACCGACGTGAACATGCCCGAGATGGACGGCATGGTCCTCGTGGCCGAGATGATCAGCCGCGGGTTCCACCTGCCGGTGATCATGGTGACCGCCTTCGGCAACCGCAGCCTCGAGGTCGACGCCCGGCGCAACGGCGTGCTCTCGGTGGTCGACAAGCCGATCGACTACCCCCAGCTGGTGGAGCTGTGCCGCAGCACCCTGCGCTCGCTGGGGCGCGGCTCGCTGGGGGGCGTGACCCTGGCCGGGCTGCTGCAGCTGCTCGAGATGGAGCGCCGGAGCTGCACGGTGCGGGCGTTCTGCGGGGATCACTCCGGCCGGGTGCTCATCGATCACGGGCGGATCATCGGCAGCATCCAGGGCGAGGACGCCGGCATGTCCGCGCTGACCCGTATCCTGAGCTGGCCCGAGCCGGCGATCGAGATCGGACCCCTGCGCCGCAGCGAGCGCGGCGGCTCGCCGATCTCGCTGCAGGCCGCGCTGCTCGACGCGGCGCGGCTCGAGGACGAGCGCGGCCGCCCCCGCGCCTCCGCCGTCCCCGAATTCGTTCCGGACGACTTCTCCTTCGAGGAATCGGGCTCGGGACTCTTGGTGCTCCCCACCGACGAAGGGGAGCCGACGATCCGCGAGGAACACGCAACCCATCGAGAAACGAACACAGAGAGGCAGAGGTCAATGGCCAACATCGAACAATCGATCAACGCAGCCATGGGCATCCAGGGCTGCATCGCCGCAGCGCTGGTGGACTACGAGAGCGGCATGTGCCTGGGCTCCAAGGCCAACGGCTTCCCCATCGAGGTCGCGGCCGCCGGCAACACCGAGGTGATCCGCTCCAAGTTCCGGGTGATGGAGGAGCTGGGGCTCGAAGGCGGCATCACCGACATCCTCATCACCCTCGATACCCAGTACCACCTGCTCCTCCCCCTGCGCCAGGGCTCGCTGTTCCTGTACCTCGCGATCGATCGCAAGGCGGGCAACCTCGCGATGGCGCGGCACAAGCTCATGGCGGTCGAGAAGGCCTTGGTGATCTGACGAGCACCCGCACGATCGTGCTCCCAGGATCGGCCCGATCGTGCGGCTACGATCCGGCGCGCCGTGCCGGGGTGAGCGGCGCACCGGAGACGGGAGTGGCCGAGCGTCTCGGAGGGGGAGCCAGACCGGGGCCGGGACCGACGCGTCGGCGGGAGCGACGCGTCGGGGTGGGATGACGACACGCTCTCCGCTCAGCCCCACACGGGGGTGAGCCACTTCTTACGCTGCTCCACTCGACCGTGGACCACGTCGTCGAAGTACTGCTTGAGCCTGGCGGTGATGGGCCCGATGGTGGTGTCGCCGATCTCTCGGTGGTCCACGCTGGCCACGGGGGTGATCTGAGCCCCCGTGCCGCACAGGAACATCTCGTCGGCCACGTAGAGCTCGGAGCGGCCGATCGAGCGCTCCTCGAAGGGCAGCCCGAGGTCCTCGGTGGCCATGGCGATGATGCTGCGCCGGGTGATGCCGTCGAGGTTGTCCTCGGTGCTCGGCGGGCTCACCAGCACGCCGCGGCGCACGATGAAGATGTGCTCGGCGCTGCCCTCGGAGACCTTGCCGTCCTCGGTGAGGAAGATGGCCTCGTCGAAGCCGTTGTCGAAGGCCTCGCGGCGGGCGAGCGCGCTGTTGAGGTAGGCGCCGGTCGGCTTGGTGCGCGAGGGGATGGCATTGTCACGGACGCGGCGCCACGACGACACGCATACCCGGATCGCGTCCTTGTCGATGTAGCGCTTGAGCGGCATGCAGAACGCGATGAAGCTGGTGCTCTCGATGTCGAGCACCGGCGCGAGCGCGTTGGAGTTGTGGAGCAGCAGGGGCCGCACGTAGATGTCCTGGTGGACCTCGTTGCGCCGCAGCAGCTCCACCAGGATCCGA
Organism: Myxococcales bacterium; assembly: GCA_020633315.1. Lineage (GTDB taxonomy): Bacteria > Myxococcota_A > Polyangia > Nannocystales > Nannocystaceae > Paraliomyxa. The sequence goes on along the minus strand of JACKDV010000007.1, from coordinate 105,831 downwards.
GAGGTCTCCTCGATGCTCCCCGGCATGCGCAGGTAGAGGATCTTGGCCGAGTGGGCGAGGCGCTCCACGTGGGCGCGCAGGCGGAACACGAAGACCTCGTGGCCGTCGTCGGCCAGGTAGCCGCGGATCCCCCCGAAGCAGCCCATGCCGTAGTTGAGCGCCCGGGAGCGCACGCTGACGACGGCCTTGTCGTCGTCGACCCACTGACCGTCCTTGAACGTGACCATGCCTGCGCGCAGCATGCCAACGAAAGTCGCGGGGTGCCACCCTCGTCCCGTGTGTTTTGGCCGCGACCGAGGGGCGCGATCGAGTCTTCGCGGTGGCCGACGAAGGCGCCGCGTGATGCGGCTCGCGTGAGCTCGTCGATCGCCGCGGGCGCGGGCCTCGCGACGGCGCAGCGGATCGGTATGCTGCGCGGGTGCCCGCCGTGGTGGCCCTGATGCTCGTGCTCTCGCTCGGCAGCGTGCTCGAGCGAGCGCGACGAGGCCACGGTGGGATCTCGCTCGACGCGATCGTGCTCGCGACCACGAGCTGGTTGGTGGCGATCGGATTGCTCGCGGTGGGCCTCGCCCTGGTGGGCGCCTTCACGGCGTCGTCGATGAGCGTGGTCGTGGCCCTGCTCGCGGGCGCAGCCTGGCCGTGGGGCAGACCCCGACCCGCGACGACGCGACCGCTCGACCGGCGGGTGCTGGTGGGTCTGGCGATCGTGCTCGGCGGCGTCGCCCTGCGCCTGCCCGTGGCCGACTATGCCCTGGCGGGGCGCGACCAGGGCACCTATGCGCTGCGAGCCCAGCACACGCTGCGCGAGGCCAGCCTCGATGCCGTCGATCCGGTGCTCACCGCGATCGAGGAGACGCGCTCGCGCCCCGGGCCCGCCGATCTGCTCGGGCTGTACCCGCGCCGGGGCGAGCCCTGGCGACGCGATCGCTACGAGGCCTCGTATCGCCCCGGCTTCTACCTCGCCGATCTCGACAGCGGCCACGTGCGCCCGCAGTTCCTCCACCTGCACCCCACGCTGATGGCAGTGGCGGGGCTCGTGCTCGGTCCCGATCGGGTCTCCGCGATCGCGCTGCTGTGGTCGGGGCTGGCCCTGCTCGCGATGTGGGCCCTGGCCCGACGGCTGTGGCCGAGCGGACCCTGGGCGTGGCTGGCCCTGGGACTGTGGGCGGTGCATCCCCTGGCGATCTGGACGCAGCGCACCACGCTGAGCGAGGGGCCGGCCACGGTGCTGGTGCTGGGAGCCGCCCTTGCCGTGCTGCGGGCGCGTGATGGAGAGCCGGCGGAGCTCGACGCGGCGGCGCTGCTGCTGGGCGCGCTGGCCTGGGTGCGCGGCAACGGCTGGCTCGCGGCGCCGCTGCTGCTGGCGGCGCAGTGGCTGGTGCCGCAGGCCGAGACCCGGGCCCGACGCAGCGGGCTGCTGTACGCCGCGCTGTTCGGCGCCGCGGTGCTGGCCCACGCCTCGACCTCCTATCCCTACCTGCACGACGAGCTGCTGCGCCAGCTCCCGCTCGGCGTCCACCTCACTCCGTCCATGCTCGTGGTGGCGACCGTCGCCGGGCTCGCGGCCTGGTTCGCGCTCGACGAGCAGGGCCCGCTGCGCCGGCACGAGTCGCGGTGGCTGCCCGTGGTGTTCCGGGCGGCGCCGTGGGGGCTGGCGGCGCTGCTGCTGGGCGCGATGATCCTCTACCTGGCGCAGCGCGGCGATCCTCCGGCGCGACCGTTCAGTCGCCTCGATGCGGTCGGTCCCCTGGTGGGGCCGATCCCGCTGCTCCTCGCCGCGCTCGGCCTGGGGCGAGCGCTGCGACGCTGGCCCACCACGCCCTCGGCCGCGGGCGCATGGCAGCTGGGGCTCGCCGCGCTGCTCACCGCCACGGTGGGGCTGTACGCCCAGCGCAACCTGCCCCAGCTCGGCTTCTACTACTACGGGCGCTACCTCGTGCCCGAGCTGCTGCCCGCGGTGCTGCTGCTGGCGGTGGAGGGGCTGCGCGCGATCCATGGGTGGCTGGCCGGTCGCGGCGAGCGAAGGCGCGGCCGCATCGCGACGGCGATCACCGGCGTGGGCGGGCTCGGCCTGCTGTGGGCGGTGGCTAGCGTGCTGCTGCTGCATCCGGTCACCCGCCTGCCCGAATTCGAGGGGGCCGAGCGCGTGGTGGCACACCTGGCCGCGCAGATCCCCGAGGGCTCGATCGTGATCGCGGGCGGCGAAGGCTGGCACAGCGGGCACACCTTCAACCAAGTGGGAGGGGCGCTCGCGTTCCGCCACGGGATCACCGTGCTGCCCTACCGCGATCGCGAGGCCGCCTACGCCAGCCTCCACGAGCTGCTGGTAGGCCGCCCCGAGGCGAGCGGCGAGCCGCCCCCCCCCGTGTTCCTGCTGCTCAACGAGGCCACCAAGGATCACACCCGCGATCCGGGCCAGCCCCCGCAGACCCGCGTGGCTGCGCTGGACGACCTGCTGCCGCCGCCCTTCGTGGCGCGCCGCATCGAGCTGGTGGAGATGTTCCTCGACCGCCTCACCCCGACCAGCGACGGTCCGCCGGTGAGGGTCACCCGCGACGGGCTGCGCATGGCGTTGCTGCGCGTGGAGGTGGATCCCGCGCGCGAGGCCGAGGTGGAGCGCTGGCGCGTCCGCGCTCGCCAGGGGCAGTGGGAGGTGCAGGGCCCGAGCTCGCTCGAGCCGCACGGCGGCGAGCCCCGCGAGGATCAGCCATGCCTGGGTCGCGAGCCGCTGGTGCTGCGCCTGCCGAAGGAAGGCGCCGCGGGCTCGGGCCCCGTGTCGCTGGTGCTGGTGGCCCTGCCCGGCACCGCGGCCCGCAACCATGCGTGGGCGATCGAGGTGGACGGCGAGGCCCTGGTGATCGATGCCCCGCGCGCGGGCACGAGGGATCGCGACACCCTGGGGCCGTTCCTGCTGCGACGGCGACCACACGAGCTCACGATCCGCGGCGCAGCCAAGGCCACCCGCTACGCCCGCTGTCCCCACGGCGGCCTGGCCGAGCTGCGGCTCTTGGGGCCCGAGGCCGCGATGCTCTCCACCGCACGGACCAGCGCGGTCACCTTCGCCCCGGCGCGCTCGCTGGGTCACCCGGTCACCCCGGTGGCGTGGGTGTCGGGGCGCGGGCTCTCCCGCAGCCGCCCCGGCTTGGTGCCAGAGCCCGAGATCGAGGGGCTCTCGATGGTGGTGGGCGCCGGCCCGCCGCTGCGCTTCGCCCCCGCGAGCCTCCCCGACGGTGGTCGCTCGCCGATCGATCTGGTGGTGACCCTCACCGGCACCGAGCTCGGGCCCGACGCGAGGATCATGGTGGCGGTGGACGGCGAGGCCCTGCCGCCGATCGATCCACCCGAGCAGCGCAGGGGCTCGTGGCAATCACCGGCGCTGCGCCTCGAGCCGCGCTCCTCGGTCGCGAGCATCACCGTGGGCTTGGTCGACGCAGGGCCGGGCGAGCGCGTGCTCCTGCGCGACATTGGACTGTTCTCACGCGCCACGCCCGTGACCGGCCGCCTCGCCGAGCAGTAGGGCGGTATCCTCCGTCCGTGCCCGTCGTCGATTCCCCCGCCGCCCCCTGCGGAGGCCCGTCGTGAGCCGCCCCGAGCGACCCCTGGCCCTGGTGACCGGCGCGAGCCGGGGCATCGGCCTGGAGATCGTGGGAGTGCTCGCCCCGGACTACGACCTCGTGCTGGTGGGGCGCCGCCCCGAGACCCTGGCCGCGGCCACGGAGCGAGCCTACCGGCGCGCGGCCACGGTCACCACGCTCATCGCCGACCTCACCGACGCCAGCGATCGCGAGCGGCTGGCGGCGCGGCTGGGCGAGCTGGACCCGCCGGTGCAGGTCCTCGTCAACAACGCCGGCGTCGCCGGCTCGGCGCCCCTGCACCGCACCGACGACGCGCTGTGGGCCCGCACCCTCGAGCTCAACCTCACCGCGCCCTTCGAGCTGGCGCGCGCGCTCGCCCCCGCGATGGCCAAGCGCAACTGGGGGCGGATCGTCAACGTCGCCTCCACGGCCGGGCTCAAGGGCTACCGCTACACCGCCGCCTACTCGGCGAGCAAGGCGGGGCTGGTGGGCCTGACCCGCGCGCTCGCGGCCGAGCTGGTCGACAAGGGCGTGACCGTCAACGCGATCTGCCCCGGCTTCACCGACACCGACATCGTCGCGGACGCGGTGCGCAACATCGCCGACAAGACCGGGCGCAGCCCCACCGAGGCGCGCGCGAGCCTCGAGCGCTTCTCGCCGCTGGGGCGCCTGGTGGCGCCGACCGAGGTCGCGGCGCTGGTGGGCTTCCTGGCCAGCGAGGCCGCGGCCTCGATCACCGGCCAGGCCCTGGCCATCGACGGAGGAGAGACCACGCTATGAGCCCGCCCCGCATCGTCCAGCCCGACGGGTGGAAGCGCCCCCGCGGCTACTCCAACGGCATGGCCGCGCGCGGCCAGCTGCTCGCGGTGGCCGGCATGATCGGCTGGGACGCGCAGGAGCGCCTGGTCTCCGCCGAGTTCCTGCCGCAATTCGAGCAGGCCCTGCGCAACGTGGTCGCCGTGGTCGAGGCCGCTGGCGGCAGCGCCCAGGACCTCGTCTCCCTGACGATCTACGTCACCGACAAGCGCCGATACATCGCGGCGGGGGCCGAGCTCGGCCGCATCTATCGCGAGGTGATGGGCAAGCACTTCCCCACCATGGCCCTGCTGCAGGTGGCCGACCTGCTCGAGGACGGCGCCCAGGTGGAGATCCAGGGCCTGGCCGTCCTCCCCGACCACGATTCGTAGCGAGCCGTCCATGAAGGAGCACCCCCCCGACCTGCGTCCCCTGCCCCTGCCCGCGCCCCGCAGCTTTCGCTACGAGGAGCGCGAGCGGGTGGGCGTGATCACCCTCGATCGCCCCGATCGCTTCAACGCCCTCACCTTCGAGGTCTATCGCGAGCTCACCGACTTCTTCCAGGTGGTCGATCGCCGCGCGCTCGATCCCTCGGGCGAGGGCGCGCGCGCCCTGGTGCTGCGTGGCGAGGGCAAGGCCTTCTGCAGCGGGGGCGACGTGGAGGACATCATCGGGCACCTCTTCGATCGCGACATGGAGGGCCTGCTGCGCTTCACCCGGATGACCGGCGAGCTCATCCAGTCGATGCGCGAGTGCAAGCTGCCGATCGTGGCCAGCGTGAAGCGGGTGGCCGCGGGCGCAGGCGCGGTGATGGCCCTGGCCAGCGACCTGCGGGTGATGGGGCGCAAGGCCTTCTTCGCGTTCCTGTTCCCGCAGGTGGGGCTGAGCGGCGCCGACATGGGCGCGTCGTACCTGCTGCCGCGGGTGGTGGGGCTGGGGCACGCCTCCGAGATCCTCATGACCGGCGAGCGGGTGTACGCCGATCGCTGCGCCCAGATCGGCCTGGCCAACGCGCTGGTGGACGACGAGGACCCCGACGCCGTCGACCAGGCCGCGCTCGCGCGGGCCAAGGCGCTGGCCGACGGCCCCCACTTCGCGCTGCGCATGACCAAGACCATGCTCGCCCGCGAGCTCGACCTCGACCTCGCCGCCGCGATCGAGGCCGAGGCCCAGGCCCAGGCGATCTGCATGGAGCACCCCGACTTCCGCGAGGCCAACGCGGCCTGGCGGGAGAAGCGAGCCCCCCGCTGGAAGTAGGAGCGCGGACCATGCTGCAAGATCCACACATCCTGCGCCGCGACCTGGGCGTGGTGGGAGGCGACCACGCGAGCCTGGCGAGGCTCGAGGGGCGCCTGGAGGCCTTCGTGGCCGCGCTCGCCGACGATCCGGTGGACGAGGGCGACGAGCACGGCGCGACGCGGGAGTACCTGCGTCGCCTGGCCGCGGCCGAGCTGCTCGCGCTGATGGTCCCGGCCGCCCACGGCGGTGCCTTCGAGCGCCCCTTGGCCACCCCGATCTGCGTGGCCCGCCAGTGGCTGGCCCGGGCCAGCGGTGCGCTCGACACCGCATTCGTGATGCAGGGGCTGGGCTCGTACCCGATCACCCAGGCCGCGAGCCCCGAGCTGAAGGCAGAGCTGCTGCCCGCGGTGACCACCGGCGAGCGGATCTGTGCCTTCGCCCTCACCGAGCCCGAGGCCGGCTCGGACGTGAGCGGCATGCAGACCCGCGCCGAGCCGGACGGCGACGGCGGCGTACGCCTGCACGGCGAGAAGTGCTTCATCTCCAACGCCGGTCTGGCCAGCAGCTACGTGGTCTTCGCCCGCGAGGCGAAGGACACCCCCGAGGGCAAGCCGCGCTACGGGGCCTTCTGGGTGCCCGGCGACGCCGAGGGCCTCGAGGTGGAGCGGATCCAGGTGGTCGCCCCCCACCCCATCGGCACCGTGCGACTGCGCGGGGTGGAGGTCCCCGAGGCGCACCGCCTGGGCAAGGAGGGCGACGGCCTGCACATCGCGCTGGGCACCCTCGATCTGTTCCGAGTGACGGTGGGCGCGGCCGCGCTGGGCTTCGCCGATCGGGCGCTGAGCGAGGCGGTGGCGCACCTGCAGCGACGGGTGCAGTTCGGCAAGCCGCTGGCCAAGCAGCAGGGCCTGCGCTTCGCGCTGGCCGAGGTCGTCACCGATCACACCGCCGCGCAGCTGCTGGTCTACCGCGCCGCCGCAGCGCGCGACGAGGGCCGGGCCACCGCCGACATGCCGGCGATGGCCAAGCTCTACGCCACCGAGAGCGCGCAGCGGGTGGTCGACCGCGCCGTGCAGTGCCTGGGCGGGCTGGGGGTCACCGTGGGGCAGGCCACCGAGCGGCTCTACCGCGAGGTCCGGGCGCTGCGGATCTACGAGGGCACCTCGGAGATCCAGAAGCTGGTGATCGCCCGCGCGCTGTTCGGGCGCTGAGAGCCAGCGCCCGCGGCTACGTGCCGCCCCGCCGCAGGAACGCGGCCAGCACCCGATCGGCGGCCACGTCGGGCACGAGCTCGCCGCGGCGCACCGCGGTCTCGAGCCCGGCCAGGGCTCGGTGGGCCGGCGCGTCGGCGGCCAGGGCCTCGCGCAGGCCGTCCTCGATCGCCCGCCACAGCCACCGCACCCGCTGCTCGCCGCGTCGCTCGTCCCACTCGCCCGTGCCCTGCAGCGCCTCGCGATGCTCGAGCACCGCCTGCCACAGCGCGTCGAGGCCATCGCCGGTGAGCGCCGAGCACAGCCGCACCCGCGGGCGCCAGGCCGGGCTGCGGGGCGCCATCAGCTCGAGCGCGGTGGCATACTCGGCCTCGGCCCTGCGCGCCGCCTGCAGGTTGTCGCCGTCGGCCTTGGTCACCACCAGCAGGTCGGCCAGCTCGAGGATCCCACGCTTGATCCCCTGCAGCTCGTCGCCTCCGCCGGCGAGGGTGAGTACGAGGAAGAAGTCGACCATGTCGGCCACCATCACCTCGCTCTGGCCCACCCCTACGGTCTCCACCAGCACCACGTCGTAGCCGGCGGCCTCCACCAGCACGATGGTCTCGCGGGTGCGGCGGGCCACGCCGCCCAGCGCTCCTCCCGAGGGCGAGGGACGGATGAAGGCGGCGGGATCGCGGGCCAGCTCCTGCATGCGGGTCTTGTCGCCGAGGATGCTGCCGCCGCTGCGCGCCGAGCTGGGATCGACGGCGAGCACGGCCACGCGGTGCCCGGCCGCGGTCAGCCGCCCGCCCAGCGCCTCGATGAGGGTGCTCTTGCCCACGCCCGGCATCCCGGTGATGCCCACCCGCAGCGCCCGGCCGGCGTGGGGCAGCAGCGTGGCGAGCAGGGCATCGGCCGCGGCCCGGTCCTCCTCGCGGCGGCTCTCCACCAGGGTGATCGCCCGCCCCAGCGCCGAGCGATTGCCCGCCCGCAGGGCCGGCAGCTCGGTCGCGAGATCGAAGCGAGCGCGACGCCGGGGACGACCGCTCTTGGGCTCGGGCTCCGGCACCCCCGTGACATCGCATGCCCGGGCCGCCGCGCCAAGGCCGAGCACCTCACCGGGGCCAGTGGGGCGGGGCCACCGAGGGATCGGGGAAGCCCGAGGGCAGCCCCTCCACGCCCAGGTGGAGGATGCGCGAGCCGGCCTGGTTGACGGGGTTGGTGCTCTTGCCCACCACCACGCCGTCCTCGGGCGCCTCGTACTCCCGAATCACGTCGCCGAACATGTCGGTCACCACCGCGATGCGCTGGCCCGCGGTGATGCGCTCGCCCACGCTGGGCAGCACCTCGAGCAGCCCGCCACGATCGGTGTAGACCCAGTACGAGCGCCCGCACAGGAGCGGCGCCTGCCCGTCCTCGGGGGGCTTGCCCTCCACCACGCCGAGCTTGCGCAGCACCTCGAGGCTCCCCGCCACCGAGCTGCGGATCCGGTGGGGCTGGAAGCGCTGGGGATCGCCGAGCTCGACCGTGATCGCCTGCACCCCGGCCGTCGCGGCCGCGCCCCGCAGGGTCCCGTCGGCGCTCTCGTTGTGCACGATGATCTCGGGGGCCTGCAGGTAGGCCATGTGAGCGGTCATCGGGTTGCGCATGTCGGCGCGCACGTAGAGCGAGTTCACCCGGCCGAAGCTGGCCGTGTGCAGGTCGATGAGCACGTCGAGGCGCCGCACCACCCGCTCCATGAAGCGGTGGGCGTAGACCTGCGACATCGTGCCTCGCGGCGCGCCCGGCATGATGCGGTTGAGGTCGACGTTGTCGTTGAACTCGCGGCGGTTGGCCAGGTAGCCGGGGACGTTGACCACCGGCACCGCCACCACCGTGCCCCGCACCGCCTCGGGCTCGAGCGTGGCCACCAGCTCCTGCACGGCCCGCACGCCGTTGAGCTCGTTGCCGTGGATGGCCGCGGTCAGCCCCACGGTGGGGCCCGGCCGGCCGCCGCGGACCACGATCACGGGCAGGCGGATGGCCTCGCCCATGCCGTCGCGCACCATGTCGAGGCGGAAGCGGGTGACACCGCCGGGAGGGAGGGACTCGAGCTCGAGCGACTCTACGATGTGGACGATGGTCATGGTCTGCGTGGTCAGTGATCGCTGCGGCCCCGGCCGGAGCCCGGCCAGGCCTCGCCCTCGAGCAGCTCGAGGAGCTCTTCGTGGACCTCTTCGGGCAGCACCGCCGCGTCGGCCTCGGCGTCGGCCGGCTCGATCGCCCGCCACGGCCGCTGGGCCTCGTCGTCGAGGACTTGCTCCTCGAGCTCGTCGAGCCACGCCCGGTAGGCAGAGCGAGCGTCCCCGACCATGAGGGGGTCGAGCGAGAAACGGACCCGCTCACGCCGGGGCCTGCGGGCACGCGGTACCTGGGGCTCGATCCTGCGTCTCATGGGCGATGACCTCTCGGGACGCTTGGTTGGAGCCGCCGCGAGCCCGCGGGGGTGCACGCGCCCGGCGGGACCGCCTACTTGCCCGGCGTGCCGCCCAGGACTCGCACCAGGGTGTCGATGAGGTCGTCGTCGCGGAACGGCTTGAGCAGCAGCGCGTCGGCCTCGCGCACGGAGCGGTGCTCGTAGAGCTCCTCCTCGGCGTGGCCGCTGACGAACACGATGGGGACCCGCGGGTCGATGCCCCGCAGCTCGTCGTAGACGTCGCTGCCCTTGATGTAGGGCATGCCCATGTCGAGCAGCACGCAGCTTATTCGGGCGTGCTGCTCGCTGAACACGTCGATGCCCTCCAGGCCGTCGCGGGCCGACAGCACGTCGACGCCGCGCATGGTGAGGGCCCGGCTGGTGCTCGAGCGCAGCAGGTCGTCGTCGTCGATGACCAGCACCGTGTGCCCCCGGAACTCCCGCCCCGACAGGTCGCGGACCACGGGGCGGACCTCGGCGGCCTCGACCGCCACGGCCGGCAGCAGCACCCGGAAGGTGGCCCCGTGCCCCGGCGCCGGCTCGAGCAGCAGCGCGCCGCCGTGCTCCTCGACGATGGTGAGGCTGGCCGAGAGCCCCAGGCCGTGCCCCGAGCTCTTGGTGGTGAAGAAGGGCTCGAAGATCTTGCCGGCAGTCTCGTCGTCGAGGCCCGGGCCGGTGTCCTCCACGCTCAGGCACACGTAGCGGCCCGGCGGGGGGACGACGTGGGTGCGCGAGCGGGACAGCAGCTCGCGGTCGGCGTCGACGAGGCGGGTGGAGATCATGATCGCCCCCACCTCGTCGCCGATGGCCTCGGCCGCGTTGACGATGAAGTTCATGACGAGCTGCCGCAGCCGCGCCGGCCGGCCGCGCAGCGGCGGCAGGCCGGCGCCGAGATCGAAGCGCATCACCACCGTGGGCGGGGTGGACACGTCGAGCAGCCGCCCCATCTCGTGGGTGAGATCGTTGAGGTCGACCAGGACCGTGGCGTCGCCCTTGGCCCCGGCGTGGCCGAGGATCTGCTCGATCAGCTCGCGGGCGCGCTCGGTCGCCACGACGATCTCGTCGGAGACCTCGCAGACCAGGGCGGGGTCGTCGCTCTCGCGTCGCAGGAACTCGGCGTTGACCATGATGGCCGCCAGCAGGTTCTTGAAGTCGTGCGAGATGCGGCTGGCGACCATCCCGATGTACTCGAGGCGGTTGCTCGGCTGCCCGTCGGCCCCGTCGTCGTCTTCGTCGTCGTCTTCTCCTTCGGGCTCGGCGACCGCATCCTCGAGGGGCTCGGCGGCCACGTGCACGAAGCGACCGCCCGGGGAGACTCGCAGCCGCACCGGACGGGGCGAGGGCCCGAGCTCGAGCACCGCGACGAGCTCGCTGCTCGTTCCGCTGGCGCCGGTGGCGTCACGAAGCGCGGCGCCGAGTTGCTCGCGGTCCTCCTCCCCGACCAGGTCGATCATCGGGCGGCCGATTGCGGGACGGGGGTCGAGGCGAGCGGGGCCGGGGGCATGCACCATCGCGTCGTAGACGTGATGCCGGCCGTCGAGGATGAAGAAGACGCTCGGCCCCCTCTCCTCACTTCCCAACGCCATCGCTTGCTCCGTAGAGCTCACTACTCCCTCCGCCCACGTAAGGTCGACCCTTACGGCCACCTCCAGTGTACGAGGCGGGGCCTGGTGTGCGCATCCATGAGATCGGCTCGGAGCAAACGAATCGACTCGAGCACGTGCCGCAAGGCCGGTTCGAGCCCGCCCATTGGGTCGAAGTGACCCATTGGGGACGGCCGTTTGGCCTCCTCGGGCGCGACTAATGCGCAGGTTTGCGGAGCGGGCGGAGCCGGGGCTACAAGCGAGCGGTGAAGATCCGGCCGATCAGCGGATTTCCCGAGTGGCTGCCCGAGCAGCGCATCGTAGAGCAAAAGCTCCTCGACGAGATCCGGCGCAACTTCGAGCTGTTCGGCTTCCGCCCGGTGCAGACGCGCGTGGTGGAGCCGCTCGACCGACTCACCAACAATGGGTCGACCGACAAGGAGATCTACATCGTTCGGCGACTCCACGCCGACCCCGACGAGGCCGACGACAAGCTGGGCCTGCACTTCGACCTCACGGTCCCCTTCGCGCGGTACACGCTAGAGAACCGCGGCCAGCTCGTCTTCCCGTTCAAGCGCTACCAGATCCAGAAGGTCTGGCGAGGCGAGCGTCCGCAGGAAGGGCGCTACCGCGAGTTCTACCAGGCCGACATCGACGTGATCGGGCAGGACCGCCTGCCGCTGTGCTTCGACGCCGAGATTCCGCTGCTGATCCACGCGGTGACCTCGGCGCTGCCGCTGCCGCCGGTGCGGGTCCACGTGGGTCACCGCAAGGTGCTCGAGGGCTACTACCGCGGGCTGGGCATCGACGACATCACGCCGGTGCTGCGCACCGTGGACAAGCTGGCCAAGATCGGCCCCGAGGCGGTGGCGCAGGTGCTGGTGGAGGAGCAGGGCCTCGACGCGCAGCGGGCCCAGCGTTGCCTGGCGCTCTCCGAGCTGCGGGGCGGGCTCGAGGTGATCGACGCGGTGCGCAAGCTCGGGGTGGAGCACGCCCTGCTCGAGGAGGGCCTCGGCGAGCTGCAGGAGGTGATGCGGGCCGCGGCCGAGCTGCCCGCGGGCACGGTGGTCGCCGACCTCGGGATCGCCCGCGGCTTCGACTACTACACCGGCACGGTCTACGAGGCGTTCTTGCAGGGCCTGGAGTCGATCGGGGCGGTGTGCTCGGGCGGGCGCTACGACAACCTCGCCGACGCGGGCGACAACGCCAAGTTCCCGGGGGTGGGCGTCTCGCTGGGCGTCACCCGCCTGCTGGGGCCGCTGTTCCGCCGCGAGGTGATCGCCCCCACCCGCCTCACCCCCACCTGCGTGCTGGTGGTGCTCGACAAGGAGGACTCGCGGGCGCGCTCCCAGGCGGTGGCGAGCCGCCTGCGCGCGCGGGGGATCCCCACCGAGGTCTTCCACGCGGCGCAGAAGTACGGCAAGCAGATCAAGTACGCCGACAAGCTCGGGATCCCCTTCGTGTGGTTCCCCGGGGGCGACGACGGCACGGGCGAGGTCCGTGACATCCGCAGCGGCGAGCAGACCCCCGCGCACGCCGATGCATGGGAGCCCCCCTCGGAGGATCGGTGGCCGCAGGTGCGGGGTCGGGGCTGATCCCCGATCTCGACGGCGAGCCGCCGCGCACCCCCTGGGGCTGGCTGCGGGGCTTCGGCTGGTTCCTGCTCGCGTGGCCGCTGTTCGGCCTGCTGGCCCTGGGCGAGCTGGGCAACTTCGACTGGGAGTCGATCCTCATCGCCATGCTGGCGCCTGCGGGCATCGGCGGGGCGCTGCTGCTCGTGGAGCGGGCGCTCACCCGCTGGCTGGGCGCGGCGGCGATGGCCGCGGCCCAGCCAGCGCCCAGCCTGATCCGCGACCTGAGCACCCTGGGCCTGGCGCTGACCGTGCTGCTGGGCATCGACGTGGCGCTGGTGCTCGCCTTCGAGGAGCGCAACATCTTCACGCGCGAGGACCTGAGCGCCGGGCCCATCGCGGCGTGGATGGTGGCCGGCCTGCTCACGGCCACGCTGCTGCTGCGCGGGCTCCATCGCCTCGCCTTCGGACCGCCCCGCCGCGTGGACCTGGGCCCCGACTGGGACGACCCCCACACCGCGATCCGCTGGCTGGGCTACCTCACTCTGGTGCCGATGCTCCTGGTCTGCACGGTGATGCTCGACTACACGCTGCGCGAGCGGCCGGACTTCGGGCCCACCGCGTGGATCGTGCTGCCGCTCTTGCTGCTGCTGGGGCTGCGCTCGGCCATGGCCCGCTCGCCCCGCCATTGGGCCCGCAGCCCCTGGGAGGGCTGGCTGCGCGCGCGCTCGCTGGCGTTTCCCTGGTGGGTGATCGGCTTCGTGGTGGGGGCGGGGACCTGCGTGCTGCTGATCATCGCGCCCTTCGCCATGCCCGACGAGGAGATCACCTTCGCGGGACGGATCATCACCGGGGTGCTGCTGGTGCCCATCGGCGGGCTCGGGGTGTACATCGCGGCCGGCATGCTGTGGCGCGAGCTCCCGCTCTTGCGGCGACGCATCCGACTCGCGCGCCGGCTCGATCGCGAGCCCGCGGCGCTGCTGGGCTGGTCGCTCGAGATCAGCGGCGGCACCAAGGACGTGTCGCCCGTGATCACGGTGTGGCTCCAGATCCCGGGCGATCGCGTGCCCTTCCACCTCGGGGCCGAGGACGACCCGCTGGTGCGATGGCTGCGGGCCCGGGGCTCGGCTCAGATGTCGTCGTAGCGCCAGCCCTCGTCGCAGACGGCTTCCTGCGCGGCGAGGGTCTCCCGCATGCAGTCGAAGCGCATCAGGTCGTCGGGCTCGGCGAGGCACGCGTCGTACTCGGCGGCCGGGCGCAGCTCGCCGAGCACCGCGTCACCGGCGACGTAGCTGAGATCCTGCCAGCCCCAGCTGCGACGGACGGCCCGACCGTCGTCGCGGATCAGGATGTAGCCCGCGTCGTCGAACTGACCGGTGTTCTCGGAGAACGACCAGCGCACCACGCCCGGCGTGCGATCGCGAAGGGCCTCGAGGGCGCACGTGAGCGCGGTGGCATCGTCGAGCACGAAGGTCCCGTCGAAGCACTTGGTGGTGCACGCCCCCGAGACGGTGGAGCACAGCGGCTGGCCGCAGGTGGGCGCGGCCGGGACCTCCGGCGTGTTCGCGATCTCCGGCACCGGCTGGTCCTCGATGCACTCGCAGCCCTCGATGGGCATGCCGGTGTCGGTCTCGGTGTCTGCGTCGGTCTCGGTGTCGGGGGGAATGGTCTCGGTCTCCGTGCCGGTCTCGGCCGAGCCGCTGTCAGTGTCGGTCGGCGACGCGGTGCTGGTCGACGCCGCCGTGGTGCCCGTGGCTCCCGTGTCGGCCCCGGTGTCGCCACCGTCGTCCCCGGGGCATGCGGTCGACAGCAACGCGCAGAGCAAGACAAGGGAAGGGCCGAGCTTGGAGTCCATGGCCTACGAGTGTCGACCGCGGCCCCATCGATCGGCAAATGGCCCCGATCGGCGTCGGCTCAGCCGTGCTCGGCCAGCCAGGCCTCGATCTGCTCGATCTGCGGCCCCCAGCGCTCGGCCTGCGTACGGTAGCCGGCCAGGGCCTCGCGGGCGAGCTCGCGGGCGCGGCTGCGCTCGGGCGCCGAGGCCCCGCCATCGGCCCACAGCGCGTGCGCGAGCATGAAGCGGGTCTCGGCGATCAGGGTGGGATCGACCTCGAGGCCCTCGATGGCCAGCACCCGCTCGAGGTGGGGGCGGGCCTCGTCGTAGCGCCCCAGATCGATGAGGGTGGAGGCGACCGAGTTGCTGGCGTACACGATGTAGGGATGCGAGGGCCCCACCGTGGCCTCGAACATCGCCAGGGCGCGCCGGAGCTCGACCAGCGCATCCTCGAAGCGCTCGGCGGCGACGAGGGTGTAGCCCACGTTGAGCAGCGAGACGGCCAGGTCGGGGTGCGGATCGCCGAGCACGGCCTCCCAGATCGCCAGCGCGCGGCGGTGGTGCTCGATGGCCTCGCCCAGCTTCCCCTGCCGCCGCAGCACCCGACCGATGTCGTCGAGCGCCACCGCCACCGAGCGGTTGTGCTCGCCCCGGGTGGCGCGATCGATGGCGAGCCCGCGCTCGAATTGCTCGAGCGCCTCGTCGTAGCGCTCGGCGTGGCTGAGCGCCGAGCCCAGCTCGCGCAACGAGGCGGCCACCTGGGGGTGGTCGGGGCCGTAGCTCAGCTCCTTGAGGCGCAGCGACTCGCGGTGCAGGGCGATCGCCTCGTCGAGCTCGCCCCGCACCACGTGCACCGCCCCGATGTCGTCGAGCACCGCGGCCAGATCGGGCCCGGAGGGGGCGCGCGCCTGCCAGTGCTCGCGGGCACGCGCATGGGCCCGCAGCGCCTCGGCGTAGTGCCCCGCGGCCACCTCGATGGCCCCCTCGGCCGAGGCCAGGCGGGCCTCGAGCTCGCCGTCGCCACCCAGCCGCCGCAGCGAGGCCCGCGACAGCGCCACCCAGTGCCGGCCGTCCTCGCCGTGCACGAGCTGGTTGCCCACCAAGAACGCCTGGCCCCGCGCGATCGAGGCGGCGAGGCGAGCGTCGCCCGCCGCGGTCGCGGCCACGTAGGCCCGCTCGCCGATCCGGCGCGCCACCTCGAGATCTCCGGTGTCGGCCTCGAGATCGGCGGCCAGGTCGAGGACCTCGGCCGACAGCGGCGGGAAGTCGAGGCCCTCCACCCGGGGCAGCAGCGGATCGAGGCGGCGGCGGGCCTCGATCAGGTGGCCCAGCACCACCTGGCTGCGCACCCGATCGACCTCGCGACGCAGCTCGGCGAGGCGCTCGCGGAGCTCGGGGGCCTCGGGCTCCGGGGTGACGGTGTGCAGCGCCTCGAGCTCGCCGCAGCGCTCGGGCCGCGGCAGCCGGCGGGCGGCGTCGATGGCCCGGGCGACCACCTCGGGATCGGGGGTGGCCAGCTCGTCGAGCAGGGCCCCGAGCTGCTGCCGCTGGCGATCGAGGCAGGCCATGCGCAGGTCGAGCCGCTCGGTGGACTGCTCGCCGGTGACCCGCGTGGCGCGGCAGGCCGCGGTGTGCTCGGCCACCCACGCGGCCGCGAAGGCATCGAGCTCCGCCCGGGTGCGCGTCCAGGTCGGAGGCGCGTGGGCCAGGCCGGTGGCGGCGAAGGCCTCGCCGAGCTCGTCGGCACGCGCGGGCGACCACGACTCGGTCATCGCGGCCTCGGCCCCGGTGCACAGCGCGGGCGCCTCGAGGACGGGCTCGGGCTCCGGCGTCATCGCGGCGCCGAGCAGGGTACCCGCCCCCAGCACCCCCGCCGCCCCCAGCCCGATCCACCACCGCCGACGCCGACGCGCGGGATCGTGGCTCAGCGCCTCGAGCAGCTCGTGCATGGAGGGGAAGCGCTCGGCCGCGTCGACCTGCAGGCCTCGCTGCAGCACCGCGAGCACCCAGCCCGGGGCGCGCCCCCGGGAGCCCGGCGGCATGGTGATCTTGCCCTGCAGCACCGACATCGACAGCGTGGCCATGGTGGTGCCGGAGAACGGGCGCGCGCCGAGCAGCGCCTCGAACAGCGCGATGCAGAACGCGAACTGATCCGCGGCCGCCCCCGCCGGCTCGCCCATGAGCTGCTCCGGGGCCATGTACGCGGGCGTGCCCATCACGGCCCCCGCGGCGGTCATCGAGCGATCGAGAGAGGTCCCCACCGAGCCGCGTCGCGAGCTGCGGATCTCGTCGACCTCGGCCGAGCGGGTGGGCTCGGCCCCCGTGGCGCGGGCCAGCCCGAAGTCCAGCACGCGCACGCGGCCGTCGTGGCCGATCATCACGTTGTCGGGCTTGAAGTCGCGGTGGACCAGGCCGGCGTCGTGCGCCGCGGCGAGGCCTCGCCCCGCGTCGAGGAACACCGGGAGGATCTCGGCGGGCTCGCGCGGGCGCTCGGCCATCCAGGCGCGCAGGGTGAGGCCATCGACCAGCTCCATGGCCACGAACACGGCGTCGTCGAGGATCCCCACGTCGAACACGGGGATCACGTTGGGGTGCGAGAGGCGGGCCATGGCCTGGGCCTCCCGCAGCAGCCGCGCTCGCTCGTCGTCGCCCTCGGAGCCCTCGTGCAGACCGCCCACCAGCTTGAGGGCCACCGAGCGATCGAGGTCGGGATCGAAGGCCCGATACACCACGCCCATGGCCCCCGCGCCCAGCGGCTCGATCACGAGGTAGCGCCCCAGCGCATGGCCGCGGGAGATGAGCGGCAGGCCACCGTCGCGGCCCGCGTCGTCGGGGCGGGTCTGGCCCAGGCCGGCGTCGGTCGTCGGAAGGTCGTGCTGGGTCTTGGCCCAGCTATCGCCCGTGGAGTCCACCGTGCTCGTCCTACTGGGGTCCTACCACGGGGTCGAGCCGGCCGAGCGGCCCGTGCCTACGGGCCCTCCGCGACGATCCGCACCACCTCGTCCACGCAACGGGGTCGCGGCACGAAGGTGGTCTCGCCGCTGCGTCGGCGCTTGAGCTCGATCTTGCCCTCCTGCAGGCCGCGCTTGCCCACGGTGAGGCGCAGCGGGATCCCGAGCAGGTCGGCGTCCTTGAGCTTGACCCCCGGCCGCTCGTTGCGGTCGTCGAGCAGCACCTGCAGGCCGCGGGCCCGCAGCGCCTCGTAGAGCTCCTCGGCGACGGCCGCGGGCTCGTCACCGCCCAGCGGGGTGACGATCACCGAGTAGGGCGCGACCTCCAGCGGCCACACCAGGCCGTCGTCGTCGTGGAGCTGCTCGACCACCGCGGCCACCAGCCGCGACACGCCGATGCCGTAGCAGCCCATGATGATCGGCCGGCTGTTGCCCTCGGCGTCGAGGAACTCGGCCTTCATGGTCTGGGAGTAGTGGGTGCCCAGCATGAAGATGTGGCCCGCCTCGATGCCGCGGTACAGCTCCAGCCCCGCCCCGCAGCGCGGGCAGGGGTCGCCCGTGGCCACCATGCGGATGTCGGCCACCTCGCCCGCGAAGTCGCGCCCGTGCCTCACGTGCCGCAGGTGGTGCTCGCCCTCGTTGGCGCCGCAGATGCCGTCGGTCACCGCCGCGGCCGCGGGGTCGACCACCATGGGGCCGTCCCAGCCCACGGGGCCGAGGAAGCCGGCGTGCTCGGGCTCGGCCACCCACAGCACCTCGTCCACCCCCAGCACCCGAGCCAGCTTGATCTCGTTGACCTCGTGGTCGCCCCGCACCACCGCGAGCACCTGGCGCTCGCCCGCGAGGTAGACCAGCGACTTGAGCAGGCGCGCGGGCTCGATGCCGCCGAAGAATTCCACGAGCTGCTCGATGGTCTTGGCCCCGGGGGTGTGGACCTTGGCGGGCGGCGGCAGCTCGGCCTGGGCCACGGAGGCGGCGGCATCGGGGGCCGTGGCGGTGGCCACCTCCACGTTGGCCGCGTAGTCGCAGGCGCCACAGGCCGCGATCGCATCCTCACCGCTGTGCGCCAGCACCTGGAACTCGGCGCTGCCGCTGCCCCCCATCGCGCCGCTGTCGGCCGCGACCACCCGGTACTCGAGGCCGAGGCGGGTGAAGATGCGGTGGTACGTGGCCTCCATCGCGTCGTAGCTGGCCCGCGCGGCCTCGGGCGTCACGTCGAAGGAGTAGGCGTCCTTCATGAGGAACTCGCGGCAGCGCAGCAGGCCGGCGCGCGGCCGCGGCTCGTCGCGATACTTCATCTGGATCTGATAGAGGCTCACGGGGAGCTGCCGGTAGCTGCGGATCTCCCGGCGCACCATGTCGGTGATGATCTCCTCGTGGGTGGGGGCGAGGTGGTACTCGCCCGCCTTGCGATCGCTCAGCCGAAACAGGGTGGGCCCGAACTTGTCCCAGCGCCCGGTCTCCTTGAAGTACTCGGCGGGGAGCACCGCGGGCATCAGCACCTCCTGGGCACCGGCACGATCCATCTCCTCGCGGATGATCTCGGAGATCCTCCGCAGCACCCGTACGCCCAGCGGGAGGAACTCGTAGATGCCCGCCCCGACCATGCGCACGTAGCCGGCCCGCAGCAGCAGAGCGTGGGAGACGGTGGTGGCCTCCTTGGGAGTCTCTCGCAGGGTGGGCAGGAAGGCTCGGGAGTAGCGCATGAGCGCCGCGGACCCTAGCAGACCTCGGCGGGGTTGGGGCGTGGTCCCCGCGATGACGAGGGGGCGTCAGCCGACGAGCAGCATCGCCAGCAGCAGGCCGCCGGCGACCACGGTGGAGGCGAGCGACAGGCCGTAGCCGAGGGTGATCGCAGCGTGGCCGATCTGCAGGCCGAGGCCGGAGCGAACCGCTCGCATGCGGCGGAAGGCTCCGTTGGCGGCACGCAGGGAGAGGACGGCGACGAGCGAGATCCCGAAGACCAGCAGCAACACATTGATCACCGCCGCAGCGCCAATGGCGCCCATTCCACAGGCCAGGGCGCTGGAGCTCCACGCCATCGTTGCTGCCGCCGCCACCGCTGCCAGAGCACGTCCGTGTCGCATTGCCGACTAGACGAACGAAGACCTCGATCGGTTCCGAGCCAGGTGAATCCGGGACTTCGTTGGAAGTTTCGGTACGGGTTGTACGTGGAGGTAGCAGATGGTCGGAGCACGACAGGCGCTGGGCATCGGGCTGGTCCTCCTCCTGTGCGGGCTGGCCGGGTGCTCCTGGCCGCGCTGGCGGTCGATCGCCGAGGGCTCGTCGAACGCGACCGCAGTGCCCTCCGCGGCGCCTGGAGCCGTGGCCGATGCCGCGCCGAGCGAGGGGGCCGACGGGCTCGACGGGCTCGAGGGGCTCGAGGCCACGGCCCGCCTCTCGGGGCGAGCGCCCCTGCTCCCCGCGCGCGAGCCGGGGCTGGGCGAGCTGGCCTGCCGTCCCGCCCTCGACGACGAGGGGCACCTGACGGTGGCCGAGCACACTCACGCGCTGCGCTTCGATCGGGACCAGCACCACCGCCTGCCTCGGCTCGCCGTGTGGCCCTACCGCAGCGATGCGGTGCTCGTGGCCGAGCGCCCGCGCTGGAAGGTCAACCAGGGCGCGGCCACCCGCGGCACGCTGTGGATGGTGAGCTGCGACGGCCTCACCGCTCCCGTGGCCGCGACCACCCTGAGCGGGGCGGACTTCGGCAACGCGGTGCTCTCGGGCGACACCCTCTACTTCAGCGGCCCCACCGGCGTGGCCGCCCTGCATCTCGACACCCGCCGCATCACCCCCGTGACCGAGGCGCCCACCATCGACGACGCGGGCTGCCGCGAGCTGTACGGCGCGCGGGCGCCCACGCACCAGCGCGACGTGGTGCGCAGCCTCGGCCGCCGGGGACGGCTGACCTTCGAGCGCGGCAGCTACTGCGGGTTCGAGGGTGACTGGGAGGGCACGCGCGAGGTGGTGGTGATCCCCTCGGGCGACGACGCCCGGGCCTGATCGCTACGGCCAGCGCGCGAGCATGCCGACCAGCACCTCGCCGTAGCCGGCGTTGATCGCTTCCTCGCGGATCTCGTAGACCGGCGCCTCGCCGCTCATGAAGCCGCTGGTGGCTCGCACCTGCGTCCACGGGCCCACGCCGGCCCGACTGATCCACGAGTAGCCCAGCCCGACCTGCCCGTAGAACGAGTTGCGCGGCAGCGGGTTGCCGGCCTGATCGGGATCGCGGTTGACGTAGTAGCCCACCGCGTCGAGCGAGAGGCGATGGGGCGGCCGCGGGTGGAACGCCAGGCGCATGCTGGCCCGGGCCTGGCGCTGGGTGTCGAGGTAGACCCACGCGTAGCGGCCCTGCACCTTCCAGCCCAGCCGCCAGCGCGTGCCCAGCAGGTGGTCGAGGCCGTAGCCGATGTGGACGATGGTGTCGAACAGGCCGCCGGGCGACAGCGAGAGGCCGTCGACCTCGGTCTCGCGGATGGCGTGGGTGGTGACGCCGAGGGCCAGGCGATCGTCGAGACGCATGCCGGGTCGCGAGGCGGCCAGCGGTCGCCCCGAGATCTCGGCCTGGTGCGAGTGCACGCGCACGCGGATGTTGTCCGCGTCGTACCACGCCACGCTGTGCCGCCCGCCCACCGCGAGCCAGGGCGTGAGCGCGAGCGCCCAGGCCCCCGCGGGACGGATGGTCCACACGGTGCGATCGAAGAGGCCGAGCGAGGTCGGCACGTAGGCGCCCGAGGCATCGAGGCCCAGCCACAGGGTGCGGCGCAGCTCGGGATCGCGGTAGCGGATCGGGCCGAGCTCGGGATAGGGCGCGAACACCCGCCACTCGCCCTCGTCGGGCCGGCTGCGGTTGCCCCGACGACGACGGCGATCCGACTCCTCGTCGCCGACCTCGTCCTCGTCCACCTCGGGATCGTCCGACTCCACGCGACGACCGATCGAGCCGTCGACCGGGCCCGCGCCGTCGCTCCCGGGAGCGTTGGCTCCGACGCCTCCGCCGGCTCCCGCTCCGCCGCCCGAGCCCTCGGCATCCTCGACCGGCTCGGCCTCCGGGCTCGCCTCGACCGACGCCTCGTCGGGCTCGGGCTCGGACGCCTCGGTGCCCTCCCCTGCGCCATCGGGCTCGCCCTCGGCTCCGGTGGCTCCCCTCGCCGCCGCGTCGTCATCGTCCCCGGCGGGCTCCGGCGCGCCCACGGCCGCGGCGGTCAGGCCGAGGCACGCGAGCAGCACGCTGGAGATCCCGACCATGGCTCAACCTCCCATCGCAACGACGGTGACGGGAAAGGCGACGGTCGGCAGGCTCTTCACGAAGCGATTGCGGGTGATCGAGAGCTGCGCCCGGTAGGGCCGACCCACGGTGAGGGTCAGGCCGCCGGGCGACCGGTTGTAGAAGGTGAGCGTGGCGAGGTCGCGGTCCTCGTTGAGGGTCCAGCTGAACTCGCCGGGAGATCCGGGCTCGCCGTTCACGAGGGTGCCCGCGGCCAGGTCGGCCGCCGCTCCCGAGATCTCGCTGGCGATGAACAGCGAGACGGCCTGCTGCATCTCGGCCTCGAGCTCGGCATCGGCCACCGGCGGCACCGGCTGCTCGAACGGCAGCGTCACCCGGCCGAGATCGCCGTCGATCTCCACCTCCACGCCGTCGGAGAGCTCGTCGCTCGCGACGCGGGCGTCCCCCTGCTCCACCGGCACGTCACCAGCGCAGGCGCCCGCGAGCAACGCAACCACGACCACCGAGGGCCCCGTCGAGCAGTGCTTCACGTTGGCAGGAGTGTATCGCAACGATCCCCCGCCCGCCGTGCTCGAGCTCGCTCAGGGGACGGGCGCCGCCGCCGGCTCGGCCGCCACCGCGCTCGCGATCCCCGTCAGCCATGCGATCCCGGCCTCGACCGCGCCGGCGTCGAGCCCCTTGACCCAGGCCACGTGGTCCGAGGCTCCGGGCTCGATCGGCAGCGGGCACGGCGGCACCGGGGGCTCGAGCTGGAGCGCCGGCATCGATCCCCCCCGCTCCGCCACGAAGGCGGACAGCCGCGTGACCCGCTCGGCGATGCACGCGTCGAGGGTCTCGAGCGCCGCCGTCAGCACCATCCGTCGCGCGTGGTGCTCGTCCCCCGACGGCACCCGAGCCAGGCGCACGTGCTGGTACCAGGCCCGCAGCGCGACCAGCTGCGCCACGTAGGCCACGTTGCGCCCCATGCGAGGCTGGAGCTTGTCGAGCTTGGCCACCGACAGCGGCCGATCGAGCTTGGGCAGGGTCTCGATCACCAGACGCCCATCGGCCACGGGACGACGAACCACCTGTCCCGCCCCGGTCACCGACCCGTAGCCCACCGAGGTCGGGCCCACCAGGCCGCCCGCACCGCCCAAGAAGATCCGGGGCTCCCGCAGGAACACCCCGTGCACCACGTCGCCCACCAGCGACGCGGTGGCCTTGTCACCGCGCGCGCCCCAGGGGGTGAAGTTGAAGTGGATGAAGCCGCTCCCCACCTCGCTGTGGTCCTTGCGGGAGCTGCCGCCGGCCATCAGCACGTCACAGAAGTTGATGAGCGATCCCAGGGTGACGAAGCTCAGCAGGATCGTGTGCTTGAGCCCCACGCAGTGGGCGGTGGAGGCCTCTTCCTCCAGCAGCGTGCCCGGCCGCAGATGGGCCCCATACCCCGCTCGTGCATCGTCGAGGAGCACGGCGCCCTCCACGTAGCCGGAGTCGATGCGGGCCCGAGGGCCCAGGACGGCGTCCACCAGCGTGGCGGGACCCTCGGCGCCCACCTCGACCCCGGGCCCGAGGAAGGTCCGGGCCCCCCGCAGGCGGGTACCCGGGTGTAGGACGACCCCCGAGCATACCCGCTGCGGCGAGACATCGGGGGCGACGTAAGTCTGCCTCGGGTCGACGATCTCCACGCCCCGAGCCGCGAGGGCCTCCACGCGCTCCTCGATTTGCCACGCCCCCATGGGACGCCGTATACCACGACATACGGCACCGGATCTCCGGTCCCGAGCGCTCCCCTACGCTTCACGACGGTCGAAGGGTGAACGAGGAACAAACCGTCATTCACAAGCGCGTCCCGGTGGCGGGCGCTCCCACGGAGCGCAATGCCTACCTCATCGTGCTGTCCGGTCGAGCCGTCGGAAAGATGTACAAGCTCGGGCCGGGTGAGCACGTGGTGGGGCGCTCGACCGACGCCGACATCCGGCTCGACGACGAGGGCATCTCGCGCTCCCACGCCATGCTGCGTCGGCGCGCCGACGGCACGGTGGAGGTCAGCGACCTCGACTCCACCAACGGCACCTTCGTCAACGGCGCGCAGATCCGCCACCTCACCCTCAGCGACGGCGACCGCATCCAGATCGGCTCGGTCACCATCCTCAAGTTCAGCTACCAGGACTCGCTCGAGGAGCAGTTCCAGCAGCAGCTCTACGAGTCGGCCACCCGGGATCCCCTCACCCAGGCCTACAACAAGCGCCACTTCAACGAGCAGCTCGAGAAGGACTTCGCCCACGCCACCCGCCACGAGCTGCCGCTGTCGCTGGTGATGCTCGACGTGGACCACTTCAAGCTCATCAACGACACCCACGGCCACCCGGCCGGAGACCACGTGCTGCAGCGCCTGTCGGCCACCATCATGGCCTCGCTGCGCACCGAGGACTCGTTTTGCCGGGTGGGCGGCGAGGAGTTCGCGGTGATCATGCGCGACTGCACCGAGGAGGAGGCGGTGCAGCTGGCCGAGCGGCTGCGCCGGCTGGTGGCCAACACCCAGTTCGTCTACGGCGGCAAGTCGATCCCGGTGACCATCTCGCTGGGCGTCTCGGGGTTCGCGCGAGATCGCCACCCCACCGGCACCTTGCTGGTGGAGGACGCCGACCGCTGCCTGTACGAGGCCAAGCGACGCGGCCGCAACCGTGCGTGCCGGCCGGCCGACATCGGCCTTCGCTGAGCGCGAGCTCGAGCCGACCGCCTCGCCCACGACGCCGGACCCCGGCCCTGGTAGGCTTCGCGCCCATGTCCGAGCTGTCCGAGCAAGAGCTCCAAGAGGCGGCCCGCGAGGCGGGCATCTCCCCGATGGAGCTCCGCCATGCGCTCGCCGAGCGGCAGGGCAGCGACCTGGCCCGGCCCGACGAGGCGCGCAGCCTCATGGGCCCGCCCAGCCGCGGCACCACGGCTGGCTTCGTCGAGGGCCGCCTCGCCCAGCCCCCCGGCGAGGCGATCGACGTGGTGCGGGCCTCCATCGAGCGCCAGTCGGGCCGCACCGGCCACCGCCAGGGCGCCGCCGAGGCCGATGTGGTCGACGACGTGCTCGGGATCAACTACCGCCTGCGCGCCCAGGACGACGGGACCGGCGGCGCGCTCGTGCGCGTGGACGTGGACCCCACCTCCGGCCGTAGCTTCCGCAACCTGGCCGCCACCGGGGTCGCCGGCATCACGGTGGTGATGATGGGCATCGGCTGGCTGCTCGGCTCCACCCTGCTGGGGCTCGGCGGCGTGGCGGTGGGCGTGCTGGGAGCGTTGGCGCTGGTCCGCCGCACGGCCCGGCTCGCCCAGGGCATCGCCAGCGCGCGGGCCATCGCTTCGCAGGCGCTGATGGAGGCCGAGGACCGAGCCGCCCCGCAGGCGCTGCCGCCCTCGCGCGGCTGAGCACCGGGCCGCCCGCTCGAGCGCCGGCTCGCATCACCAGTCGGGAGAGCACGAAGCGCGAGGGCTCGCCGAGACGATCGGCGAGCCCTCCCTCGATGCTCCGCTCCTGCGATCAAGCGGAGCGCTCGCGCCGACGCGCGGCCAGGCCCGCGCCCAGGCCCAGCAGCATCAGCATCAACCCGCCGTAGCCGCTCCCGCCGGTCCGGCAGCCGCAGCCGCTTCCGCCGGACTGATCGTCGGCCCCACCGTCGCTGCCGCCGTCCTCGCCGGCCCCGGCCCAGCCCTGGGCCTGGTTGTAGGCCGCGAGCGCATCGTCGATGGCCTGGGTGTTGTTGACCAGCACCACCGGCGCACCGGCGGACATCACCTCTTGCACCTCCTCGTCCGAGGGCATCGACCACGCGGGCTCGTCGTCGAAGTCGGGCCAAGGCGCGCCCGCGGGCAGGTACACCTGGCGACCGTCGGGCAGGATGTACACGCTGTCGCCGTTGCAGAGGATCCGCTGGGTGGCCTGCAGGTTGTTGGGCACCTCGGGCAGCTCCGCGTTCTCGTGGAACATCGGATCCTCGGTCATCTCGCCCGGCGACATCGTGGTGTACATGCGGGTGAGGTAGGGGTTGGCGTCGAGCAGCTGCACCGCGTGCTGGCCCGGCACCACGATGCGAGCCTCCATCGCGGCCGCGAACGCCACGTCGTCCCACGCCATCAGGTCGATTTGCTCGGAGAAGCAGCTCAGGCACTCGTAGAACGCATCGCGATCCACCCCGTCGGGCACGGGCAGGAACTCGTCGAGCAGCGGCTGCACCAGCGGGTGGGTGCCGTTGCAGCCCTGGCCGAAGTCGAGATCGCAGAAGTACAGGCCCTGGGAGATCAGCGCATCGACGACGCCGATGGGATCGATCCCCACGAAGGCCGAGCTGTTCCAGCTCGGGCTGGAGATGCCGAAGCGCGGCACCACGTCGCTCGTGCCCGCGTACTCGGTGACGAACGCCCGGCCCACCGCCATGGGGGCGTCGACGGCCTGGGTGATCACCTCCTTGTAGTTCTGCGCGAGGTTGCCCTGGGTCCAGTCGATCTTCACCTGGTTGACCAGCACGTGCCGGTAGTTCTGCGGCACGGTGCGGGCCGAGCCCAGGAAGAAGCTGCGGATGTCCATGTCCTCGAGCGCGGCGATCCGGGTGAGCCGCAGCGGGATGCAGGGCTCGGAGCCGCGGAAGCGCAGCACGATGGGATGGATCTCGTCCACGTCGGCCCCGCCGGTGAGCTTGACCGCGCCGAACAGGTGGCCCTCGTCGAGGTAGGCCTGCAGGATCGGCTCGGCCTCCTCGTCCTGCGCGTAGCCGTTGTCGTCGAGCCACTGGATGACCTCGGCCGCGGTCCCGCCCTGCAGCACCGCGATGTCGTAGGCGCCCACCGTCTGCTGGAGGATCACCTCGGGGCCGGAGTCCCCGCCGCTCGAGTCCCCGCCGTCGTCCGCGGCGCCCGAGGTCCCGCCCGCGCCGTCGCCCGGGGGCAGGCCGTTGCCGCCCTCGTCACCCAGCGAGCAATCGTCGCGCTGCACGTTGACCAGGTAGGTGGGCACGGTCCCCGCGAGCAGGGCCTGGAAGAACGGCTCGGAGCCCACCGAGAACTCGGGCAGCGACTGCAGCGGGATCACCCAGCCGAACTTGGCCGCCTCGCCCTGGTACTGGATCTGGATGTGGGCCTCGATGTTGTCGCCGTCGCGGATGAACACGATGTTCTCTCCGCTCTGGTCGACCGGCATCGGCACCGGGCCGCCGCCGTCGCAGAAGGTGCCGCCGCACGCCTCCGCCGTGTTGGGAGCGAGCAGCACCGCGCCGACCGACGCGACCAGACCCATCGAAACCACCCAAGCGCCAACTCTCATCGAACGAGCTCCTTCGAGTCCAAGTCTAGGGACCGTGCTCGAGCCTCGAGGGGCCTCCCGGGGCAACGCTAGGATCACCGGGGGGCAGGGGTCTCGAGCGACGACCGTCGCCAAGAGTAGCACCTCGGTCGGGCCCGCGCCGCCTGCGATCGACGCGAGTGCAGACCCCGCGACCCGACGCCCGGCCAACGGTATGCTCGCGGCCATGAGCGAGCGCGCCTTCGTTCCCGTGGCCGTGGCCGTCCTCACCGTCTCGGACACCCGCACCCTCGAGACCGACACATCGGGCGGAACGGCGGTCCAGCGCCTCCAGGATGCTGGACACACGATCGCGGCCCGCCGCATCGTGCCCGACGAGATCGAGACCATCCGCGAGCAGCTCCGCGAGTACATCGCCGACCCTGACATCGATGTCGTGGTCACCACCGGCGGCACCGGGGTCACGGCGCGCGACGTGACCCCCGAGGCCATGGCCCCGCTGGTCACCAAGGCGATCCCCGGCTTCGGCGAGCTGTTCCGCATGCTGAGCTTCCGCGAGATCGGAACCTCCACCATCCAGAGCCGAGCC
This sequence comes from Myxococcales bacterium, assembly GCA_020633315.1. Lineage (GTDB taxonomy): Bacteria > Myxococcota_A > Polyangia > Nannocystales > Nannocystaceae > Paraliomyxa. The sequence continues at coordinate 78,552 of JACKDV010000007.1, read as the reverse complement.
GAGGCCGCGCTGTGCGACACCACCTACGTGTTCGTGCTGCCGGGCTCCACGGGAGCGGTGCGGCTGGCGATGGACGAGATCCTGCTGTCGCAGCTCGACATCCGCCACCGGCCCTGCAACTTCGTGGAGCTGCTGCCGCGGATCCGCGGCGACCGGCCCAAGCCGCGCTAAACCCTCAGCCCAGGCGCTGGCCGGAGCCGAGGTCGTAGACGTGGCCGGGCAGCGCGATGCGAAAGCCCAGCTCCTCGGCGCGAGCGCGGTGCTCCTCGAGGTCGTCCTCGTGGTGCATCAGCACGATCTTGCGGCGCAGCGACTCGGGCAGGGCCTCGAGCGCCTGGAACGAGCCGTGCACCTGGCCGGGGTACTCGGTGAAGGTGCAGTCGTGGAAGAACACCGTGGTGCGCGGCTCGAGCTGCTCGAGCAGCTCGGGCATCACCGTGACGTCGCCCGACCACCACGCGATGCGATCGTCCTGCGGACCATCGCCCACGTGGATCTCCAGCGAGGTGGAGGGCTTGCCCGGGACGTGCTCGGTGTCGCGAGCCACCAGCCGCAGCTGGCCCGACTCGAAGTGCTCGGCCGAGGCCCAGCCCTCGGGCAGCAGGGCGTCGGCCTGGAAGGGCTCCACCACCTCGAAGTAGGTGTCGAGCGTGCCCGAGGTGGGCGCCTCGGGCTCGGGCACGTAGCGCAGCGCCGCCGCCATCGTCTGCCACACCTCCTCGCGCACCGCCCGGTGGCACACCAGCAGGGGCCGCGGGCCGCCATCGACCACCGAGGGCACGCCGCGATCGGCGTGGAAGTAGCGGGAGAAGGCGAAGTCCTCGAGACCGAAGATGTGATCGCCGTGGACGTGGGTGATGATCTGCCCGTGGATGTCGTGCCACGAGACGCCGGCCGCATGCAGCTGGTCGGGGGCCTGGCGGCCGCAGTCGATGAGCCAGCGCGAGCCGTCGCGCAACGTGATCTGCGAGCAGGTCGTTCCGTAGCGTCGAGAGAAGGCTCCGCCCGCGCCGAAGAAGCGCAGGGTCATGCTGGGGCCGGGAGCGCTCACCTTGGGATCCGGAGCGGGACGACCGCTCGCACGATCGGAACGTAGCTCATCCCGCGGGGCTTCTGCACCTAAACGGCTGAACCGCGGGCCCCGGGCCGTTCTTTGCGCGTTATTCGCAGCCCGGGACGAGCGCGAGCCCGGGTACGAGCCCGGCCTCCGCGCATCCGCGAGGGTCGCCGACCCCGACGAGCCCCAGGGCCCGCGGCTCGGATCTCCGGGCCTCAGCCCCCTTCGCCGTCGGCCGCGGCCCCGCCCTCACCCTCGGCGGCTGGCTTGCCCTCGCAGATGCCGGCCACGTTGCCGAGGAACGACTCGTCCTGGCCACCGCCGAGCTCGTCGCAGGAGGCCTTGGTGATCTTCAGCCAGCCCTTGCCGCAGCAGTCGTTGTTGCCGCCACAGTCCCACTTGCCGGCCACGTCGCAGTGGGTCTGGCCCGCGCACTCGTTGACGCCGTAGCACCGCACCTTGGCGTTGGGATCCACCTGAGCGGTATCGGACGAGCCGCTCTGATCGGCGGCGGGCGCATTGGTGGACGGCTGCTCCTTGCCGCAGCCTCCGAGGAACAGCGCGGCGGCGGACAGGGCGAGGGTCGTGGCGAGTCGGTTGCTCATCGGTTCTCCGTGGAGTCTGGGAGGCCAATCGTGCGCGGGCCTGGGTTGTTACGCAGCCGGGCGCTCCAGCACAAGCCCTGCCTCCCGAGCCGAGCCGGAAACGCAGCCTGCAGCGTTCGACGCGCGTTTCCGTGGTCCTCGGCCTTGGCCTACGCTGGGTGCCGATGCCCGCCCCGACTCCCGCTCCCGATCGCCCCATGCTCGGCCACGGGGTGGGGCTGCGGCTGCGACACTACGACCGGGCCCTCGCCGGCGACGTGGGCCGGGACGTCGACTGGGTGGAGGTGGTGAGCGAGAACTTCTTCGGCCCCCAGGGCGGCGCCCCGGGGGGGCGACCGCGGGCGGTGCTCGAGCGCATCCGAGCCGACCGACCGGTGGTGCTGCACGGCGTCTCGCTGGGCCCCGGCTCGGTCGACCCGCCCTCGCCCCGCTACCTGAGCACCCTGCGGGCGCTGTGCGACTGGATCGAGCCGGCGTGGGTGAGCGACCACCTGTGCTGGGGCGCGGCGGGAGGCCACCACGCGCACGAGTTGCTGCCCCTGCCCTACACCGAGGAGGCCCTGCGGATCGTGGTCGAGCACGTGGAGCGGGCACAGGAGGTGCTGGGACGCCGGCTGCTGCTGGAGAACGTCTCGAGCTACGTGAGCTACGCGGCCAGCACCATGCCCGAGCACGAGTTCCTCATGGAGGTGGCCCGCCGCGCCGACTGCCTGGTGCTGCTCGACGTCAACAACGTGGTGGTGAGCGGCTGCAACCATGGCTTCGATCCGCACGAGTACGTGGACGGCATCGACCCCGCGCGGGTGTGGCAGCTCCACCTGGCCAACCACAGCGATCGCGGCACGCATCGCTTCGACGACCACCGCGGCCCGGTGCCCGCGGAGGTGTGGTCGCTGTACGAGCACGCGCTGCGTCGCCTCGGCCCCGTCTCCACCCTGATCGAGTGGGACCAGGAGGTGCCGCCGTGGGAGGAGCTGGTGGCCCAGCGCGACGAGGCCGAGCGCCGGGCGGTCGCGGTGCTCGGCCCGGCGGCAGCGAAGGGAGGGCGGTGATGGAGCTCCGCGAGCTGCAGCAGCTCTTCCTCGACGCCATCCGCTACCCCACCGGCATCGACGACTTCCTCGCCCAGGCCGAGCCCTCGGTGCGCGCGGCCTTCGACGCGGCCTTCGTGGGCACCGCCGCGCTGGACCGACGCCAGCGCATGACGATCTACGCCGAGTCGTACTACTGGCGGCTGGCCGAGGTGCTCGGCGATCAGTACCGCGTGGTCGCCTGGCTCGCGGGGCCGCGGCGCTTCCACAACCTGGTGACCGACTTCGTGTGGCAGCGCCCCAGCCACAGCCCCGACGTGCGTCGCTTCGGCCGCGAGCTGCCCGAGCTGATCGCCGAGCACCCCATCGCTGCCGAGCTCGAGGGCATCGAGCAGCTCGCCCGGGTGGAGCGCTCGATCGTGGAGGCGATCGACGCCGAGGACCTGCCGCGACTCGAGGAGGCGGCCCTCGCCGCCCTCCCGCTGCCCTCGTGGCCCGCCATGCGCCTGCAGGCCGCGCCGTGGGTGCGGCTGTGGTCGACCAAGCGCTCCTACCCCGAGCTGTTCGAGGCCCGACGCCTCGAGCGGCCCTCGCCCGATCCGGTGCCGCCCGTGGACGGCCGCGAGCACCACGTGCTGGTGTGGCGCCACGCGCTCGAGGTCTATCACCGCTCGGTCCCGCCGGCCGAGGCCCGAGCGCTGCGAGCGATGCTCGACGGCGCGAGCTTCGAACGGATCTGCTCCGCCGCGGCCGAGCTCGCGCAGGGCGATCCCGCGGGCCCCGAGCAGGTCGTGGGCTGGCTGCGAGGCTGGCTGCGAGCCGGCCTGGTCACCGCGCTGCGCTGAGGACCACGCGCGCGCCTACGCGGCCGCGGCCGCGGAGCGGTTGCGCCACCACACCACCAGCGAGACCACGTTGACGAGCATGAGCCCCATCAGCAGCAGCCACAGCACGCCCCACATGAGGCTGTCGCCGGGCACCTCGTCGACCGAGACCACGAAGCCGTCGGGGTCCACCTCGATGGGCCGCTCGAGCCGCAGCGAGCGGAGCTGGGCCACGGGCATGCGCAGCTCGTCCCCGGCCTCGCGCTCCACCAGCCGCCCGTCCTTCACGTCGTAGCCCGGCGTGGTGGTGTTGTCCCCGTAGGGGAACACGATGTCGTCGCCGTCCACCGTGACCAGGGCCGCGGGCACGCCGTAGCTCATCGGCAGCGCGAGCACGAAGGCCCCCACCTTGGGATCGGTGCTGCCCTCCACGCCCTCGAGCCCGGCGTTGAGGGCCTGGTGGGCCTTGGCGCGCTCGGCCTCGGGGATCCGCGCCACGAAGCGATGGAAGGACGCGTTGTCGGGCAGCCGCAGGTAGGGCACGCCCAGGGCCGCCACCGCCTGCTCGGCCGCCTCGGGGGTGGGGAACGAGCTGCGCCCGAGCTGCAGCCGCGCGTCGGGACCGTCGAACACCAGGCGCAGGATCGACCCCTCGCCCGCCGGCACGGTGCTCCCGTCGGCGGCGGGGAGGCGCTCGCTGCCCAGCGCGGGCAGGGCCGCCTTCGGATCGAGCTCCACCTCTCGGGTGATCTGCTGCGTGGCGTAGAACTCCCGCAGCCACTCGTAGGCCCGATCGTCGCGGAGCCGACGCAGGCGGCCCACGTAGCGGCCCTCGAAGTTGTTCTGCACCGGCTGGTCCTTGGTGCGCGGCACCTTGGCGAACAGACCGCCCTCGCCCTCGGTCACCCGCAGGTATCCGATGTAGCGCTCCTTGGTGGTGAGGCGGGCGGCGTTCTGCACGTCGGGGGTCCCCTCGAGCGCCACGTATTGGTTCTCGTAGGCGTCGAGGGTGCGGCCGTCCTGCAGCAGGGTGGACGCATGGCCCAGCTCGACCGGCTCGGACGAGCGCGTCCAGTAGCGGAAGTCGGCGAACATCGAGACGAGCAGCAGCGAGCCCGCCACCAGCACCACCAGCGAGACCACCGGCGAGCGAGCGGGACGAGCCCGCGGCATCGAGGGCTCGTCGCCTTCGCTGCTCAGCCGGGCCACCACGCCCTCCACCCCGTAGGCATCGAGGTCGGAGAGATCGAGGCCGTCCTCCTCGGCGTCGCCTTCCTCTTCTGCGAGGGCCTCGAGGTCGACCTCGGGCGTGGCGCCCTCGGCGTCGGGACCCGCGGCCTCGGGCGTGGCCGGCTCCTGGGTGGGCTCGGAGCCCGTCTCGTCCTTGGTGTCGCTCACGGCTGTTGCCTCGCTATTACCTACCACGGCGCTCGCCAGGGGTCCGCTGCATCCGAAGTGGTTGGACCCCTGCGCCGGTCGAAGGTTCCCGCCGCGGTCGCCCTCGCCCCAGCGCGCGATGCGCTGGGATGCCGCCCTCACCGGCCCCCCACGCGTCTCGCCTTCGTTGACAGCCCACGGAGGCCCGCCCACGATCGATGGTGGATGTCCGAGGCCCTGCAGGTCCGCGACTCGTTCCGCTTCCGCGTGGCGCTGGATCCGGAGGCGGTCTGGGAGCGCATGCTGGCGCATCCCAAGGTTCGCGTGGCCCAGGAGCCGGCCCCCGAGCCCCCGCCCCCCGAGGGCGCGCCGTTCCTGGTCGCACGCCAGTCGACCCACGAGCTGCGGCTGCGTCACTGGGCGGGGCCGGCCGACGCCGCCTCGCCCGTGGTGATCATGCAGCTCGGTCCCGACGGGCACGGCGGCACCGTGGTGCGCGGGCGCTTCGAGAACCGCAACCGCCAGCGACACCTCGTCGACCTCCCGCGGATCCGTCGGGGCGGTCGCGCGTGGCTGCTCGCGGGCCTCGGCACCACCCTGCTCGCCATCGCCTTGCTCACCCCGGTGCTCGTCGGGGCCGCGCCCAACATGATCGTCTCGGTGCTGGCGCTGCTCATCTTCTTCACCCTGCCCACCGCGCTGGTGTTCGTGCCGGGGCTGCTCATCTGGAACGCCGAGGGTCGCAAGCGCTTCATCGCGCCGCTGTGGGAGCTGGTCGGCGAGCTGATGACCCCCATCGCCCTGCCCGAGGTGACCGGCGATCGACCCTTCCGCGGGCACGCGCTGCCCTCGGCTCGGGAGTGAGCCCGCCTGCGGATCGACGGCGGCGCGCCCTGCTCATCCCGGCGACCCACCCCGCGCCCGCTCACCTCGGGCCGAGCTCGCCGCCGCGACGGCCCGAGCCGCGCGCCCCCCTGGCCCCGCGTCGTCGGGCGGTCCATCATCCCCCTCGCGATGCCCAGCACGACCGTCGAGGGAGAGGACCGTATCGCCAGCTACACGGGGGCGTTTCCGAGCCCGCTGCCGCTCATGTGGTACGTCCCCGAGGGCAACGAGGTGCTGCGAGTGTGGTTTCCGCCGGAGGAGATCCGCGGCTGGATCCGCAACGCGGCCGAGTACCAAGACGTCCCCCACTGCATGCTCGCGGTGATCCTCCAGCAGGAGAACGGCCCCAACGCGACCTGGTTCCAGAAGATCGGCCAGTTCGGCGAGCGCACGCTGACCACCGCGGCCGCGATCGCCGACGACGTGCTCTTCGGCCTGGTCCCCGATGCGGTGGCCGGCGGCTCCTCGGGCTTCGCCAACATGTCGAGGGCCACGCTGCGCAACGCCGCGCTGTACTCGGCCACGGTCCACAATCGCCCGCCGCTGCCCGACGACGTGCGGTACCGGGTGCTGGGCTACGACCAGGACACGCGGGTCCCGGGCGACGACTGGAAGGCCGACCTCTACTACGCCTCGGCCCACCTGCGCGAGCTCATCGATCGACAGACGGGGACCACCGGCTACACCGGGGTGCTCGCCCGCGACGACGTGCGCGGCGTGTTCCGTCGCTACAACGGCTCGGGCTCCCTCGCCGAGAAGTACGCCGACGATGCGATCGCGCTGCTCGAGGGCGCCATCGCGGGTGACCGCACGCTGTACTTCTACCAGCGGTAGCGGGCCCTCGACGCCGCAGAGCCCGGGGCACCGCCGTAGCACCCTGCGGCACAGCGGAGCACCCCTTGTTTCCAGCTTTACGGGGCGTTGACCAATGCCGCCCCGGGCCTCGCCGTCGGAACGGCCGCGGACGCCGAAGCGTCCCCGAAGCGAAAGGACGACGACCATGCGATTCGATCTCGAGCAGTTCCTTGCCCTCACGATGGCTCTGGGGACCGTGGGCGCGGTCGGCGTGGCCGTCTACTCCAGCCAGGAGGCCCACGCCGAGTCGGCCCAGGTCGCCGGAGCCGAGCCCACCACCGAGGAGGACGAGCCCTTCCCCCAGGCACCTCCCGAGCCCGAGCGACCCGCCACTCCGGCCCCCGTGAGCGCGGCCCCCCCGAGCCCCCCGCCCATGCCGGCCTTCGATGCTCCCGACGAGGAGCTCGAGGCCGCCCCCGGTCCCCAGGTCGAGTCCATGAGCTGGTGAGCCGAGCCCCGAGCCCGAGGGCCGCTGCGCCCCGCCGCCCTCGCGTCGGGGCGCAGCGCGTTTCGAAGGGTGATCGTGCACCCCGGCGTGATCGCTCGCGACGACGAGGCCGACCTCGCTATGCTCGGGCCCATGCCCGCCATGCTCTCCGGGATGATCGATCAGACCACCGCGGAGCTCCTCGCCCTCGAGGTCGAGCGCGAGGCGGAGCCCTTTGCCCACACCCTGCTGGAGCGGCGCGCCGAGGCCTTCGCCGAGCTCCCGGGAGGCGCCGCCGGAGACGTGGCCCGGGGCGCCGCTCGTCGCCTGGCCCGCAAGCAGATCTCGCTGCTGCGCGAGCTCCCCGAGATGATCGCCACCCTCGCCGCCTCGCTCGAGGACGCCACGCACCCGCCCGCGCTGCGCCTGATGCAGGCCGGAGCGCTGGCCTACCTGGTCGATCCCCGCGACCTGCTCCCCGACGATCTGCCGGGAGGCTACGGCTTCGTCGACGATGCGATCGTGCTGCGAGCCATGGTGGTGTCGGTGCCCCAGCTCTACACCCCCGACCCCGCCCGCATGATGCGGGAGCGTCGGGTGCTCGACTTCCATGGCCTGTGCATCCCGCGGGAGCTGGTGCCCGCGCTGGTCCGATCGGTTCGCGGCTCCACCACCATGGTGCAGACCCTCGGGGCCCTCCCCCCCGCGCTGCTCGAGGCCTCCCTGCGGGAGCTGCTCGACGATCCGCTGCGGCGGATCCGGACCGAGACCAGCGAGGAAGAGCACGGGGGCTGGGGCGTCCAGCCGGCCACCTGGTTTCGGATCGACGACGGCGTGGTCGAGGCGCTCGGCGGTGACGACTGGCTCATCCGCCTCGACCGCGAGTCCGGCGTGGCCCTGGTGGGCGACGAGCTCCAGCGACACTGATCGCCCGGGCACCCGGCCCCACGAGGTGCCGAACGGCTTGGCGCCCGCGCGGCGGGCTACGACACCCGCTCCTTCGGCAAGTGGCACGTCTCCAGCCCGGTGACCGGCAGCCTCGACCAAGCCGCGCGCCCACTGGGAGTCACGCGCGAGAGTCCCACACCCTCGTCGAGATCACCCTCGTCGACGGCCAGCCCGTGCCGGCGCCCGAGCAGATCGAGCGCTGCGCCAAGGTCGTGACGCTCAGCGAGCTCTCACGGATCGCTCACCGCCCGAAGGCACCGGCGGGTGCGCCCAGCACCATCGCCGCGTCGTCGGGCCGCCCCTCGTCCCGATAGCGCTGGGCCAGCTTCTGCAGCAACGCGGACGCCAGCTCGGGGTGGAGCCGAGAGAAGAACACCCCGGCCTGCTCGGGCCGCCCCACCTGGAGGTACGCCAGCACGCAGTCCCGCGCGGCCTGGCGGGCGAGCACCTCGCCCTCGGGGATCACCCGCCCCTCGAGCACCACCTGCGTCCACTGCTCCAGCGCGTCCTGGGGGTCGTCCGTGTTCAGCGAGATCCACCCGAGCTTGTAGCGCGCATACAGCCGCTCGTTGGGCTTGCCCGCCTCCATCACCGCGCGGTAGGCCGCTCGGGCGTCGTCGATCCGCTGCTCCTCGAACGCACGATCCCCGAGCGTGAGGCGAGCCGCCGTGGCGAGCGGGTGCTCGGGATCGTCGCGGATCAGCTGCTCGAGCAGCGCCATCGCCTCGACCGGGCGATGCTGCACCTCGAGGAGCCCGGCCAGGCCGTAGCGCGCCTCGGCGCGGAGCCGAAGGGCGAGCGGTCCGCTCGCGGCCAGCACCTCGCGGTACTCCGCCACCGCCCGCTCCAGGAAGTCGTCGCGCTCGCCCTGGATCTCCTGCTCGCGCGCGTCGAACCGCTCTCGGGCGGCCGGATCATCGTGGTCGATCCCCTCCCCGGCGGCAGACTCCTTCTCGAAGCTCTGGTATGCCCGTCGCTCGTAGGCCCAGGCGAGCCCCAAGCGCGCGTGCAGTCGGTCGTCCTCGTCGCCGTTCTCCAGCAGCCAGGTGTTGCGCGCGATGTCCCGGGTGATCTGGTCGTCGAGCGACGGCTCGACCGGCGCGGGCTCCCGAGCCGCGGCGGGCTCGGGCGGGCGGGACTCGTGCGCGGGGGCACAGCCCGCCAAGACCACCCGCGCCACCAGGCCCACCGCGACCGCGCTCCGACCTCCTGCCCCCGCCATGGCGGGCCCAGACAACCACGGAGGCCCAGGGTTCCCCCGCCTCCCCGGGCTCACGCCGACCGAGCGCTCGCCCGCGGTGCCCGGGGCCGACGACGCCGCAGCGTCCCGAGCACCAGCAGCATCGACCAGCCCGTGCCCCGCCCCGAGCCGCCATCGGTCCGGCACGCACAGCCGCCGTCGTCGTCGAGCCCCGGGAACGGGCCGGGCGTGGTGTCGCCGGTGCTGCCGTCGCCCGTGCTACCGCCGGTGGCCGAGAGCGAAGCATCACCGCTGCTGCCCCCGGTACCGCCGCCGCTCTCGTCCACGCCGCCCGTGCCGGAGGTCCCGTCGCCGGTGGTCCCCGTGGCGGAGTCGCCCCCGCTCGAGCTCTCGTCGCCGCCGCTGCTCTCGCTGGTCCCCGGCGTCGCGGTGCAGTCCGACTCGCAGCCGTCACCGTCCTCGGCGTTGCCGTCGTCGCACTCCTCCACCCCGGCCAGCACGAAGCCATCCCCGCAGGTGGCCATCAGGCAGCTGCCGGGGCAGTCGTCGGTGTCGTCGCCGTTGCCGTCGTCGCACTCCTCCACCCCGGCCCACACGATCCCGTCGCCGCAGCTCGCCGCCTGGCAGTTGTTGAGGCACGCGTCGGTCTCGTCCATGTTGGCGTCGTCGCAGTCCTCCATGGCCGCGTAGGTGTAGCCGTCCCCGCAGCTCGCCACCATGCAGTTGCCCGGGCACTGGTCGGTGTCGTCGCCGTTGCCGTCGTCGCACTCCTCCACCCCGGCCCAGATGATCCCGTCCCCGCAGGTGGCCGCGATGCAGCCGACGAGACAGCCGTCGGTGTCGGCCAGGTTGCCGTCGTCGCACTCCTCCATCCCCGCCCAGGGGAAGCCGTCCCCGCAGAACGCGTCCATGCAGGTGGTGGGGCAGGCATCGGTGTCATCGGCGTTGCCGTCGTCACACTGCTCGCCGTCGTCGAGCGTGCCGTTGCCGCAGCAGCTCACCGGCACCCGCACCATGGCCTCGAGCTGCATGCCGCCCTGGTCGAGGGTGAGCTCGAGGTAGATGTCGCCGTCGTCGGTCAGCACGTCGGACGCCGAGGTGTTGACCGCGAGCAGATCGGCCACCAGCGCGTCCCCCATCCCGTCGCCGTCGAGGTCGAGCTCGTCCGCACCGGTGGTGAGCACCACCTGCGAGCTGTTGGGCACGTCGGCCCCGTTGCAGGCGAAGAACACCGACTCGACCGTGGCGCCCGCACCGTTGACATAGCTCCACCCGTAGGCCAGGCGATCGTTCTCGGCGAGCGACACGAAGCGCACCACCGCCAGTGAGCCCAGCCCCACCCCCGCCACGATGTCCCCCTCGCGGACCACGATCGCGCCGTTGACCGCGATGAACTCGTCCGAGGTGGCGAAGCCGTTGGTGTCCCCCGTGAACGCATAGGTCCCGGAGTCGTTGATCGTCACCGCGTCGAAGTTGTCCCAGTTGTCGCCGAAGCCGTTGGGCGTGTCCTCCTGGTGCAGCAGCGCTCCGTCCACGTAGATGTGGCCGTCGTCGAGGGTGCTGCCCGTGTCCATGTTGAGCACCGCGATGAGGTGCATCCCGTTGGCCGAGACGTAGTAGTCGGTGTCGACCCCGAAGGGAGAGTCGATGACGAGGCCGGACACCATGTCCCCGGTGGCCAGCACCACCTGCTCGTCGCCGGGCATCGCCAGGGCGCTGCGATAGAGCACCCGCTCGTCGGCGGAGACTCCTCCGGAGAGGCTGATCCCCGCCAGCCAGTACGCGGTGCCGTCGGCGATCATCGAGGGACGGAGGAGGGCGGTGTTGGTCACCCCGGCGGGCAGCACCGCCGCTTGGCCCCCCACCAGCGCCAGCAGGCCGTTGTGCGTCCAGATCGAGTCGGTTCCGTCGACGAGGGGGCTGTACACGTACCCGCCCAGCGCGCTCGCTCCCATCGCGAGCTCTCCCCCGGTGAGCACCATCATCACCTCGTCGCTGTTGAGCCAGACCACCTGATCGTCGACGAAGACGTAGCCGTCGGAGGAGGCCAGCGTGCCGGTGAAGGCCACCGTCCCGTCCGTGAGCGCGAAGGGAGGGTTGATGGTGGACACCGCCTCGGTCGCCCCCAGCGGCACGTCGGTCGCCCGGGCCACCAGCTCCGCGGGGATCACCGCCGCCCTCGCCTCGCCCGCCAGCAACGCGGCCGCCGGGGCGACGAGCCGTCCCCATCGACGGATGCGGTGGCGCGAGAGGACGAGGCGAGCGGAGACGCCGGAGCAGGACGGGGCAGTCATGGTCCGGCCAGGATATCCCGCCCCGGGATCGCCGGGGCGCGAAGGCGACCCGCCCGCGCGCGTGATGCTTGCGGGCGCAAGGGCGGGCTGCGATGGTCGATCCCGAGCCATGCCCAACGTCGCGATCGCCCGCAAGGCCCGTCTGTCTCCCTTTCGCCACATCGCGCTGGGCACGTGGCGCACCGCCTACGACCCGTCGATCTACGGCTCGGTCACCCTGCGCATGGACGAGGCCCTGCGCTACCTCGAGGCCTACCGGGCAGCGACGGGGCGGCATCTCACCGTCTCGCACATGATGGCGCGGGTGGTGGGCGAGGTGCTCCACCGCATGCCCGAGCTCAATGCGCTGCTGCGCTGGCGTCGGATCTACCTGCGACGCGACGTCTCGGTGTTCTTCCAGGTGGCCATCGAGGACCCCAGCACCGGCGCCATCGACCTTTCGGGGATCAAGATCGAGTCGCCCCACACCAAGGCCCTGGGCACCATCATCGACGAGTTCGAGGCGCGCGCGGCCAAGGTGCGGGCCCATCGCGACTCGGAGCTCGAGCACAGCCGCGGCATGCTGCACCGCGTCCCTGCGTTCGCCATCCACGGGGTGCTGCGCCTGCTCAGCCTGCTCAGCTACACCTTCAACCTCGATCTGCGCTGGGCCGGGGTCCCCCGCGATCCCTTCGGCTCGGCCATGATCACCAACGTGGGCTCGCTGGGCCTGGAGGCGGCCTACGCCCCGCTCGTGCCCTTCTCGCGCGTGCCCCTGCTCATCGCGATGGGCGCGGTGGAGCAGGTCCCCCTGGTCGAGGCAGGCGAGGTGGTGGTGGGCTCCGTCATGCGGCTGTTCGCCACCTTCGATCACCGGGTGATCGACGGAGCCCACGCGGCCCACATGGTGGGCATCGCCCGCGAGTGGATGGAGCACCCCTTCGAGCGCTTCGAGCCGATCCCCGAGCGCGCCGCCCTCGGGCCCGCCGACGGCCCCGAGCCCCCGGCCGTGCCCGCGTGAGCCGCTCAGTCGTCCAGCCGCGTCATGCGATCGAGGGCGTCGAGCACCAGCTCCTTCAGATCGCCGCGGTTGGGCAGGCGAGCCATCATCCCGTACATGGGGGCGCTGCGCTCGGGCAGGCTGCCCCCCTCGCCGATGCCCATGCGCGCGGCCACCCCCAGGGTGAGGGCCCGGCCCACCCGCGAGGGCAGCACCCGCAGCGCCGCCCGGGCCAGGTCGACCGCCGAGCGCTCGAGCCATCGCCGGCCGTGGTCGCGACGGGCCGCCGCCACCGCGGCACGCAGATCGGCGAGCAGCTCGTCGGCTCGCCCCACGTGACCGCGCTGCACCGTGAGGTGCAAGCTGGCCGGATCCTGCTGGCGATCGATGTGCCAGCCGCGAGCGCTCAGCTCGTCGCCCACCGCATACACGTCGAGGCGATCGGAGCCCAGGGCCAGCACGCTCATGTGGGGATCGCCGAGCACCTCGATGTCGGCGATCGCCTCCACCCCGCGCCGGATCTGGGCGGTGGTCTCCATCACCTCGGCCGCGATCTGCTCGTAGCCGCGATACCCGAGGTAGTGCATCACGGCCCACGCCGCCGCGATCGCCCCGCCGGGGCGGGTGCCCGTCATGGTGGGCGAGGCATAGATCCCCCCGGGCCAGTCGGTGAAGGCGAAGTACTGGTAGCGACGGTAGCGGGCGTCACGGTAGAGCACCACCGAGGCTCCCTTGGCCGCATAGCCATACTTGTGGAGATCGGCCGAGATCGAGATCACTCCCGGCAGGTCGAAGTCGAACGGAGGCACCGGGTGGCCCAGCCCGCGCACGAAGGGGAGCATGAAGCCCCCCACGCAGGCATCCACGTGGCACCACAGCTCGCGGCGCTGGGCCAGCTCGGCGATCTCCTCGATGGGATCGACCACGCCCTGGGGGTAGGCCGGCGCGGAGCCCACGACCATGATGGTGCGACGGGAGATCGCCTTGCGCATGGCCCGGGGATCGGCCCGGAAATCGCTGCGCACTGGGACGAACACCGGCTCGAGCCCGAAGTAGGCGCAGGCCTTGGGGAAGGCCGGATGGGCGCTGCGGGGCAGCACGATCTGCGGGGTTCCCCCAACCCGGCGCTCGGCCGCCGCCCAGTCCCGGGCCGCCTTGACGGCCATCAGGATGCTCTCGGAGCCCCCCGAGGTCATGTTCCCCACCACCGCCGGGCCGCCCCCCAGCAGGTGGGCCGTCATCGCCACCACCTCGTTCTCGAAGCGCCGCAAGCTGGGGAAGGCGCTGGGATTGAGCGCATTCTCGGAGAAGAAGCGGGTGTAGGCCCGTTTGACGAAGCCGGCGATCTCGTCGCCGGGATCGAAGACCAGGCTCATCGTCCTGCCCTCGCGCCAGCGGGCATCCTCGGTCGAGGCCGCATCCATCGCCTCGAGCACCGCCTCGGCGGCACGACCCTCGGGGGGGAGCACGGGGCGGGGCACGGGCATCGCGGCTGAGACCTTCGTTACCAAGCGACCGCCGGTCCGTCCAGCGCTCGGCCCCCTTCGTGTCAGGAGAGCCACCGGATCGCCCCGTGCTCCCATTGAGGGCGGGCCCTTCGGTATGTAACGCTGGCGCCGAGTAACGCCCGATGGCCAAGAAGAACGCTTCCCCCAAGCGCACCAAGACCAAGGCGAAGGTCACGGCCAAGAAGACCGCCTCGGCCACCAAGACCGCCTCCACCAAGGCCTCGGTCACCAAGGCTCCGGCCACCAAGAAGGCCGCTTCGGGCAAGAAGACCGCCTCCAAGAAGACCTCGGCCACCAAGGCTCCGGCGAAGAAGACCGCCTCCAAGAAGACCTCGGCCACCAAGGCTCCGGCGAAGAAGACCGCCTCCAAGAAGACCTCGGCCACCAAGGCTCCGGCGAAGAAGACCGCCTCCAAGAAGACCGCCTCCACCAAGGCTCCTGCCGCGAAGACCACTCCCAAGCAGGCTCCGGCGAAGAAGACCGCCGCCACCAAGGCTCCCGCCGCGACGCCCCCCTCCTCCGGCTTCGCCGGCTTTCCGCGGGACCTCTTCCAGTTCCTCGCCGAGCTCGGGCTGAACAACGAGCGCGAGTGGTTCGAGCCCCGCAAGGCTCGCTACGAGTCCTCGGTGCGCGAGCCGGCCCTGGCCTTCATCCGCGCCATGGTCTCCCGGCTACCCGAGGTGAGCCCACACTTCGTCGCCGTGGACAAGAAGGTGGGAGGCTCGCTCATGCGACTCCACCGAGACGTGCGCTTCTCCAAGGACAAGAGCCCCTACAAGACCAACGTGGGGATCCAGTTCCGCCACTCCACGGGCAAGGACGTGCACGCGCCCGGGCTGTACCTCCACCTCGAGCCGGGCGAGTGCTTCGTGGGCGTGGGGCTGTGGCACCCGGAGCCCGAGGCCCTGCAGGCCATCCGGCACCGGATCCGCGAGGAGCCCGAGAGCTGGACCCGCGTCCGCCACGAGCCCGCCTTCACCGCGGCGTTCGAGCTTCACGGCGAGTCGCTGCAGCGTCCGCCGCGGGGCGTCGATCCCGAGCACCCGCACGTGGAAGACCTCAAGCGCAAGGACCACATCGCGGTCGCCTCGCTCTCGATCGACACGATCACCTCCCCTGCGGCCGTCGACGAGATCTCGGGACTGTTCACGACCGCCCGCAGCTACCTCCGCTTCCTGTGCGAGGCGGTGGGCGTGGCGTTCTGATCCACGAGCCCGATGACACCGCCGCCCGACGACCTGCCCCCCGCCGCCCTCGTGGCCGAGCGCGTCCGCCGTCTCTACGGGGACGATGCGCTCAGCGATCCCGCGGGCGTGGTCCACGTGGCGGCCGTGGGCCGCGAGCCCGACGGCGAGCTGGTGGTGCTCAAGATCAACCAGGCCACCCCCCGCAGCCCCCACGACCGCTTCGCCCTCGACCTGGCCCGCGCCCGCGCCGACGTGATCGTCACGACCGGCGCCATCCTCCGCGCCGAGCCCCGCCTGGCCTACGAGCTGGCCAGCGATCGCGCCGATGCCCTGCACGCCTGGCGCATGGACCAGCTCGGCCGCCCCACCCCGCCGCTCGTGGTCGTGCTCACCGGTCGCGAGGACATCGACCCGGACCACCCCACCCTGCACGGCTGGGCGCAGCCCTGGATCTTCACCAACGTGGATCGGGCCCAGGCCCTGCACGGACGCCTGCCCCGGCACGTGGGCCTGGCCGGCGTGCCCTCGCCAGACCTGCACACCCTGGTCGACTGGGCCCGGCGACGCTTCGATGCCCGCACCATCACGGTGGAGGCGGGGCCCACCACCACCCGTCCGCTCTACGAGGACCAACCCGGCCTGGTGGACGAGCTGATGCTCTCGGTGTTCGAGGCCGAGGTCCCGGCCGCCGCCCGGGGCGAGCCCTTCGTGCCCCGTCGCACCCTCGAGCGCGTGTTCTCGCAGCGTCACGAGGGCGAGCCGGTGATGGAGGACAGCGGGCCCTGGCGCTTCATCCGGCTGCTCCGCACGGGGTAGCCACGCCCTCAGCGACGCTCGCCGGGCGGCGTGAGCCCGAGCGAGGCATAGGTGGCATCGATGAGCGCATGGCCGCGGCCGTTGATCCCCACGCCCATCCCCTGCTGGCTCATGGTGTAGCCGAACGACAACCCCAGGGTCGGATCGGCGAAGCCCACCGAGCCCCCCATGCCGGCGTGGCCGAAGGCTTCCTCGGCCAGCAGCACGCTGTCGCCGTCGATCCCCGTCCAGCGGTTGTCGGCGCGCTTCATGTAGCCGAGCGAGAAGCGGGTGGTCGTCAGCAGGGTGGCATCCACCGCGACGGCCGATCGCACCGCGCTCATCCGCGAGATGGCCTCGGGGCTCACCAGCCGCACCCCGCCGAGCGCACCACCGAGGGCCAGCGGGGCGTACATGCGCGCGAGCCCGCGTGCATTGGTGATGCCGTTGGCGGCGGGGATCTCCGCGGCATGGGCCGCCCGGCTGTCGCACTCCCCCGGCTCGAGGAAGCCCCCGGAATTCATCAGCACCAGGAACTGGATCGAGCTGGGATCGCCCATCGCCACCTGGATGAGCTCGCCGAGCTCGGCGGGATCGGAGGGCGGAACGGCGGGGATGATGGGGGCCACCCGGCCTTCCTCGGACTCGGGCAGGCCGATCCAGAAGTCCAGGCCGAGCGGGTCGGCGACCTCCTCGGCAAAGAACGTACCCAGCGTGCGGCCGGAGACCCGCCGGACGACCTCACCGACCAGGTACCCCATGGTGAGCGCGTGGTAGCCGTGCCGGGTCCCCGGTCGCCAGAACGGAGCCTCGTCCTCGAGGGCATGGATCATCCACTGCCAGTCGTAGAGCCCTCCCGGTGGGATCGTCGAGCGGAGCGCGGGCAGGCCGGCCTGGTGGTCGAGGAGCATGCCGACCCGGATCCGCTCCTTGCCGCCCTTGGCCAGCTCGGGCCACACCTCGGCGATCGGCGCGTCGAGGTCGAGCTCTCCGCGATCGGCCAGCATGTGGGCACACAGGGCGGTCGCGCCCTTGGTGGAGGAGAACACCAGGCTCACGGTGTCCTCGGTCCACGGGCGCCCGGACTCGCGATCGGCCACGCCGCCGTAGAGGTCCACGACCACCTCGCCGTCGAGCATCACGCAGACGGAGGCGCCGACCTCCCCGCGCTCGACGAGGTTGCGCTCGAGCTGGTCTCGCACGGCGTGGAAGCGCGGCTCGCAGGTGCCACCGATGTTCGTCATTCCCCAAGCATATCCGCGCCCGAGCCCCCCATGGTCCCGAGGGCGGGCCCGAGCGCGGGGACCGGGCCGGGGGACGAGGCCGGGGGCGGAGCCGTCGCGCAGCCGGTCGGGTATGCTTCGCGGCATGACGGCCACGAAAGAGGCGCGGCGCCGCGGGATCCTCCTGCTGGCCATGGTGGTCCTGGCCCTGCTCGGTGTGGCCGACGGCTGGTGGCTGACCATGGTCCACGTGGACTACGAGCTGGGCAAGGCCTCCGAGCTCGTGCAGGTGTGCGGCAAGCTGTCCGCGCGGGGCTGTGCGGTCACCTCGGGTCGCTTCGGCACCATGATGGGCATCCCCGTGTCGGTGCTGGGCCTGGGCGGAGCCGCAGCCACGGCCCTCGCGGCCGGCATGGCCTGGCGCCGCCGCGCGCTCGACCATGATCCGTGGCGGGGCACCGCCTTCGCCCTGGCCGCCTTCAGCGTGCTCAGCTCGGTGCTGATGGGCACGCTGAGCGCTCTCGAGGGCTCCTTCTGTCCGTTCTGCGTGGCCTGGTACGTGATCAACCTGGGCCTGGGCCTGTGCGCCTGGTTCTCGCTGGGCTACGCCCAGGACACCTCGCTGGCCCGCATCCTCAAGGACGCGATGGGCCCGGTGGGCCTGGCCGTGCTCGCGACCTTCATGCTCTCGTTCTCGGCGGGCTACTGGGGCTACGGCCAGCGCCGGGCCGCCGTGCGGGCCGAGATGGAGCGCGACCTCGATGCGCTGGTCACCGCGCTGCTCGAGGCGGAGAAGCCGGTCGAGATCTCGCTGGAGGGCCTGCCCACCAAGGGCCCCGAGGACGCGCCGCTCACGGTGGTGGAGGTGGCGGACTTCCAGTGCCCGCACTGCCGCAAGCTGTGGGAGGGGATCTCCGCCTACACCAAGGGCCCCACCCCGGTGCGCGTGGCCTTCGTGCACTACCCGCTCGACGACAGCTGCAACCCCGGCATGCAGGGCGTGCACCCCATGGCCTGCAAGGCCGCCGAGGCGGCCGAGTGCGCGCGCCAGCAGGACCGCTTCTTCGAGTACGGCGACCTGCTGTTCGCCCACCAGCCCGCGTTCGAGCGCGACGAGCTGGTGGGCTACGCCAAGGAGCTCGGCCTCGACGAGGCCGCGTTCACGACCTGCCTGGATTCCGAGCTTCCCCAGACCGAGCTCAAGCGCAGCATCGCCCGCGCGATCCTGATGGAGGTGGACGCCACCCCCACCTTCTTCGTCAACGGCTACAAGTTCCGCGGGGCCCGACCGCCGGACTGGATCGAGGTGGTCTTCGACCGCCTCGCCCGCGATGCGACCGGGGCCGGAGCCAAGGAGTAGCCCACCCGCTCCGGGACCCCGCAGCTCATCGACGGATCCGAGCGTCCCACGAAGCAGAATGTGCCGAGCTCCGATCGGGCCATGGCAATCCAGGCGAGCGATCGCCGAGCCAATGCGCCGCTCAGCGGGGCATCGCGCGGAGCCACAGCTTGCGCAGCGCCACCGAGGCCCGTCCGCGGCCGGTGGCGGCCTGGATCGCCCGATCGAAGCATGCGGCCAGATCGTCCTTGGCCCCCTGCTCCACGACCGGGCCGTGGGCGATGATCATGCGCTCGAAGTCCCAGGCCAGCACGCGCTCCTTGGCCCGGCACAGCGGCTCGGGGTCGACCGCAAAGACGCGATGCTCCGGCGCGGGGGTGGGCCGGCCCTTGGGGAGCCCGAAGACGGGCAGCACCCGCACCGCCCAGGGATCGCAGCAGCTCTCGTCGATCTTCTCCACGAAATCGGTCACCACCAGCGTGCGCGAGGGTCGGTGGAGCACCAGGGCCTCCTCGAACAGCAGGTTGCCCCCCAGCACGCACAGCTCGAGATCGGGCCGCCACGACGGCGGGGTGGTGTCCTGCTCGGGAGGGCCGGCGAGGGTCTCGTGCACCTGCAGACCCGAGCGAGCCTCGACGTTCTTGGTGGCCCACCGCGTGGCCCCGGGGAACGCCTGGGCGAAGCGCTCGAGGCCCAGGTGGTGCAGCGCGTTGGGGGCCACCAGGTGGCGGACCTCGCCCAGGGCGTCGAGCTCGGGGCGCAGCGCATCCACGTCGCCGATCGGCGAGCACAGCCACAGGCCGCCCTGCCCCGTGGCCTCGGACAGGCGGACCACGGTCATGCGGGTCTGCAGGCGGAACCCCATGAAGCGGACCCACGCCTCGTGGATCCAGATCTCGGGTCCGAGCGGCACCAGCTGTGGGCTCGGTGGGGAAGAGTTGCTCACGCCTCGGCTCCTTGGCTCAGGACTCGCTGCCGCCCGCCTCGGCAGGCTCGGGCTCGCCCGGCTCCTCGGCCTCGCCGCCGCCGGTGTCGCTGCCCGCCTCGGGCTCGTGCCCGGCCAGGGTCGCGTCGTCCTTGACGTGGATGCAGCGGCCCTTGACCGTCGTCTTCTTGATCACGATGTTGACCAGCAAGAGCGGCACCAGGGTGCGCCGAGTGTCGACCCGCGGCATCAGCAGGGCGTCGCACTCGGGGATCCGGTCCACGGCCATGTAGTAGGCGCTGTCGACCTGCTCGTCGTGGGTGGTGTGCGAGCCCACGGGGATCGTCAGCACGAAGACGCTGTTGGACTTGTTGGTGCCGATCGAGGTCTCGATCACCTCGTACTGGTCCCGCTCGAGGGTCGCGACGTCGCGCCCCTGCTGGTTGATCTGCACGGAGCTCTCGACGTTGGTGGTGTTGGAGCTGCGGCGGCGGAACAGCCCGCAGCCCGCCGGGGGCAGGCCCAGGGCCAGCACGAGGGGGATGGCGATCCAGCGGAGGCGCGGCATGGCGGGGACCGAGTAGACGAGATCGGCCCCCTCGTGCAAGACGCCGCTCGGTCGCAGCGCAACGCAGCCGCTCAGCGGACGCAGCAGCTCAGCGCATGCTCGCGTCGGGTCACCGTGCGAGCCACTCCCGCAGCTCGCGCGCCTTGGCCCGATCCTCGTCGCGGCCCTGCTCGAGGGGCTCGATGGCCTGCTCGGCCAGGGCCCGCGCCCGCTCCTGCTCGCGAGCTCCGGGCCCGTCGGCCAGGGCCACGAACAGCGAGTACTGCGACAGCGCGCGGTGCTGGGCCGGGGTGCCGGGGCGCTCGTGTCCCCGCAGCGCGCGCTCGAGCAGCGAGATCGCGAGCTCGCGCTCGCCGGCCCGCAGCCGGTACTCGCCCAGGCGACGCCGGGTGGTGGCGGTCTCGTCGTGCTCGTCGCCGAAGGTGGCCTCGGCGATCCGCAGCGCCTGCTCGCACTCGGCCATCGCCTCGTCGAGCCGCCCCGCGTCGTCGAGGATGCGAGCGAGCCCCCGACGCATGCGCACGATCTGGCGGTGCTCGGGCCCCACGTTGCGGGCCTGCGCCTCGATGGCCCGCTGCACCGTGGCGATGGCGTCGTCGTGGCGTCCCTGGCGGCCGTAGTTCTGCCCCAGGTTGTTGAGGGCGATGATCGCCGGGCCACCGCTCTCCTCGCCCAGGGCTCGGTACATCTCGATCGAGCGCAGGTACCAGGCGTTGGATTCCTCGGTCCGCCCCAGGCGCTCCTCGACACGGCCGAGGTTCATCATGGCGAAGGCCACCGAGCCGTGGACCTCGCCGTGGTGCCGACGCGCTCGATCGTAGGCCTGCTGGTAGGCCTCGCGGGCCTCGGCGTTGCGCTCGACCAGCGTGTAGATCGTGCCCAGCGAGCCGTAGAGCTGCACCAGCCGGGGGTGCTCGGGCGCGTGTCGACGCAGCGCTCGCAGGGCCTCCTCGGCGAGCGTGACCGCATCGTCGTGCTCGCTCTGCTCGAGCCGGGAGAAGGCCCGCGCCTCGAGCAGCTCGGCGTGCGCCACGGGATCGTTGCCGGTGCGCGTGATGAAGGCGCGGGCATGCTCGGCCGCCCGCTCGGCCGCCGCGTACTCGCCGAGGTAGGGCAGCGTGGCCGCGAGCAGGGTCCAGGCCACCCGCTGCCCCTCGACGTAGCCTTCGGCCTCGGCCAGGTGGAGGGCCTCGAACAGGCGGTCGCGGTTCTCCTCGGTGGGCGCCCCACCCTCGGCACGATCGGTGCGCACGTCGACCATCAGCGGCCGGTAGCCCACCGCGTCGGCCTCGACCTGGATCTCGGCGTACTGCTGGCTGGCCGCCTCCACCCGACCGAGCTGCGCCCGCACCCGGGCGTCGGCCAGGCGAGCCCGCAGCGCCTGCACCCGCATGCGGGTGCGCGCATCATCGGGCAGCGGCTCGGCCGGACCCGTGCTGCCCTCGCAGGCATCGAGGCTCGGCAGGCGATCCACCGCGGCCATCGCCCGCTCCACCGCATCGCGATCGGCCACCCGCAGCCGCTCCACCAGCACGTGCGCATGGGCTCGCCGCCCCTCCAGGCAGGCCATGCGGCGGTCGAGCGCGGCCAGGCTCTGCTCGCCCCGCTGGTGGGTGGCCAGGCAGGCCTCGCGGTGAGCTGCCATCCAGCGCACGCCGTAGTCGTCGAGACCGCGGGCCACCCCCTGGGCCACGTGCTCGGCCGCGGGGTGCTCGGTGGCTCGCATCGCGGCCGCGACCGCATCACGCGACGCGGGCGACCAGCTCGCGGCCCAGGCCTCGTCCGCGCCGGTGCACATGGCCGAGGGCGCGGGCCAGGCCAGCGCCACCACCGAGGCCAGCGCCGCGGTGGCCCCCAGGCCCGCCAGCCCCCGCCGGCGACGGCCCAGCAGGCGCTCGAGGGCGCGGGCCAGCGCCAGCATCGAGGGGTGGCGCTGCATGGGATCGACGGCGAGCCCCCGCCGGAGGATCCGCCCCAGGGCCCGGGGCACCCGCGGGCCCGTGCCCGCCACCCGGTCCGCGTCGCCGCGGCGGATCCGATCGCTCAGCTCGAGCAGCGAGCGACCGGTGAAGGGGCGCTGGCCATACACCGCCTCGAAGGCGGCCACGCAGAAGCTGAACTGATCGCCGCGCTCGTCGTGCGCCCGCCCCTCGAGGACCTCGGGCGGCATGTAGGCCGGCGTGCCCACGATCGCCCCGGTGCGGGTGATGGTCGACAGCATCGACGACGAGGCGCTGCGCTCGAGGGGCTCGGTGGTGGCCCCGGCCGAGCGCGCCAGCCCGAAGTCGGCCACCTTGGCGTGCCCCTCGGCGGTGACCAGCACATTGGCGGGCTTGAGATCGCGATGGACCAGGCCCGCGGAGTGGGCCGCGGCCAGCCCGTGGGCGGCCTGCACCAGCACCCGCACCACCTCGCGCCAGCCTCGGGGCCGAGCGGCGAGCCAGCGCTGGAGATCCTTGCCGCGCACCAGCTCCATCGCCAGGTACACCTGCCCGTCGTCGGTGCCGGCCTCGTACACGGTGACCACGTTGGGGTGGTCGAGGCGAGCCATGGCCCGGGCCTCCCGCAGCAGGCGCGCGGCCGCGGGTCCCTGGGTGGAGCGCAGCAGCTTGACCGCCACGTCCCGCCCCAGCTCCAGGTCGCGGGCCTGGAAGACCACGCCCATGCCGCCCTCGCCGAGCAGGCGGCCCAGCAAGAAGCGTCCGATCCTCAGGCTGGGCGCAGGCAGCTCGAACAGCCGCGAGCGCACGCTGGCCCGCACGTGCTCGGCAGCGAGGTCGTGCTCGAGGGAGCCCACCCGGATCGACACGCGCGGGTAGACCGGCGTCGCCGGGTTTCGATCACCGGCTCCACCACTTGGCCTCGATCCGCTCGCAGAACGCCGTCAGGTTGGGATGACGGGCGATCGCGCGCTGCAGCGGCCCCCCGAAGGGAGGCCGGGCCACGGCCGCGAGGAAGGCATGGGCGGTGGCATCGAGGCTCGACGGCCGGCCCAGCCAGTGCTCCTGGTCGCCGAGGAGCGCGGCGAGGGCCGCCAGGTCGCGCTCGGCTCGGGCGAGGATCGCATCATCGGTCATGCGCCCGAAGCCCTGGCCGTGCAGGGACCTTCGCACGCCTCGACGCGCCAGCCCCGGGACCAGCCAGCGCAGCGGGACCGGCAGCGTGCCGAAGTAGGCGGGGCGGGTCTGGGCCCAGTGCTCGTCGACGGCCCAGCGATCCCAGACGATCGCCCAGTAGAGGTGATCCTCGAGCAGCCGGGTGAGCGCCAGCGCGAGCGCCTGCTGCCGCGCGTCGAGCCCCTCGTCGAGGGTCACGCCCCGCTCGGCGGTGAGGGTCTCGATGATCACCCCGCTGTCCGCGATCCGTCGCCCGTCTGCGAGCTCCACGTAGGGGGCCTTGCGGGTGGCGGAGCGCGGCAGGCCGGTGATCACCCGCGCCTCGTAGGGCAGCTCGACCATGCGCAGCCAGGTCTCGAGCTTGGTGCAGAACGGGCTGCCGCTGGGCATGCCCCAGCACGGACCCAGCTGCCACAGGACGATCGGCGCGGCCTCGGCCATGCCGGACGGTAGCAGGGCCCCCGGCCCTGCGCACCCGCTCGCGTGGCTGACGTAGAGTACGGACCGTGACGCCGGGCCGCGGGCCCTTCGGACGCCTCGCGGCCGCGGTGCTGGCCCGCCGCCGCGCGGTGCTCGGGCTGCGGCTCGTGGCGTTCGGGCTGGCGCTGCTGGGGACGCTGCACCCCGCTGCGCGATCGAGTGCTGCGCGACGGCGATCGCATCGCGCGGGTCTCCCTACCCGTGCCCGACATCGGCGACCGCGACTTCGAGGGCGCTGGCCGACCGGGTCCACGCACGCGCGGCCAGGCTGCCCGGTGAGCTCGCCCCGGAGCTGCCCAGCTCGCCGGTGCTCGCCTCCGTGTCGGTGTCGGTCCCTCCCTCGGTGCCCCCGCTGGTGCCCGTGTCGCTCGATCCAGAGCCCGACTCCCCGCTGTCGTCGCTGCCCGAGCCATCGGTGACGGAGCCGGAGTCGCCCGCCGTGCCGTCCCTGCCGGAGTCGCCCGAGGAGGCATGACCGGGTAGTGCCCGACCCTGCCGAACGATCACGAGGCGCGTGGTCCCCCGGAATCGACGAAGCGCGGCCCCCCGCGAGGGACCGCGCCTGGGACGCGAGGGCGCCGGCAGCCTAGCCGAAGATCGGCAGGTCTTCCTCGTCGGTGCCCAGCGGGAACAGCGTGTCGTTGTCGCTGCCCTCCACGTCGAGCACCCGACGCAGGGCCCGGTGCACGTGCATCGGGGTGATGCGGACGCCGTCCTCATCGTTGTCGACCGACTGGGTGAGATCGGTGGGATCGAGGGGCATCAGGGTGTGGCCGTCGCTGGTCTTGCCCACCACGCGGTTGCCGGGGATCCCGGCTCCCATGGCGATCATCGAGCTCACCGACCAGTGGTCCTTGCCGCCGTCGCCGTTGTAGCTGGGCGTGCGACCGAAGTCGGAGGCGACGAGGATCACCAGCTTGTCCTCCACGCCCTGGCTGGCCGCCTCCTGCCACAGGAAGTTCACGATCGCGGCCAGCTCGTTCATGCGCGGGCGGTGGCGGTTGTCGTGATCGTCGTGGGTGTCGAAGCCACCCTTCGCGATGTTGGCGGCCACGCCGATGCCCGCCTTGTAGGCGGCGACGATGAGCTGGCACTTGCGGAAGTCCGCGTTGCCGCTGGGCTCGGGCAGGACCTCCTGCAGCAGCTTGAGCTGATCGGCGCCGGTGCGCGCGGTCATCAGGGTGTCGAGCGAGTGCTGGTAGCGCGGCAGCTCCTGGGCGCCGAGCAGGGCCGAGGCCCGCTCCCTGCGCGCGTCGGCGATGATCCCCCGCGCGGCCTCGCTGTGGTAGGTGGCGCTGGTCTCGTCGGCGGCGTTGATCCGCTCGGGGAACGCCAGCTCGGCGAGGCGGTTGGCGTTGCCGTCGCGCACCGGAGCCACCGTGCCCTGGGTGCGCTCGTAGCCGCCGAAGGTGAGGAAGGCCATCGGCGACTCGGGCGAGTGGGTGCCGGCGACCAGCGCGGCGAGGTTGGGATAGCCCGCGCCCAGGCGGCCGCTGGCCGTGTGCCGGCGCCCCGCCTCGTGGTTGTTGGTGGCCACGTCGACGCCGTTGATCACGGTCATCTTGTCGTAGTGGGTGCTGAACATCGCGTCCACGTCGGCCCCGATCGAGGCGTAGGGGATGTTCCCCGCCATCGAGGCCGCGCCGAAGCTGTTGTTCAGGTTCGGCTTGGGGTCGCACAGCATGGTGGGATCCCAGCCGCCGGTCGCCTGCAGCATCACGAACAGCGGGCCCGTGTACGCCCCCACCGGCTGCCCGGGGGCAGCCTCGCCGTCGGCCCAGGCCCGCCCGAGGAGGGCGGAGCCTCCCACGCAGAGGCCGGCCGCGGAGCTGAGCTTGAGGAAGTCGCGTCGATTCATCATCGTCCTGTCTCCTGCGTCTCGTGTCTTGGGCCGCTTACTCGTAGAGGTACCGGTAGTCGCCGAGCATGTAGGACATCACGGCCATCCAGGCGCGGACGGTGTAGTCGGGGTCGTCGACGATCTGCGACTCGGCCGCGATGGCATCGCCGCTGACGGGGTCGGTGGTGGCCCGGCAGGGGTTGGGCAGCGAGACCGCGTAGGGGTCGGTCTCGAGCAGCAGGCCGGCCTGGCCGTCCTCCCACACCGAGGTGAAGACCTCGTAGCTGCGGTCGATCTCGGGGTCGTTGGGCTCGAGGGTCTCGCCCAGCAGGTGCCCGTGCAGGTGCACGAGGTTGGCTCGGATGGCGCTCTCGCCCGAGCCGGGCAGGTCGCTCAGCTCGACCTCGGGGAACAGCAGGCGCTCCTCGACCGGCTTGGTGAAGTCGTAGGCGGTGACGGTGCAGGCCATCTCGTTGGCCATGCGGTCGGCCACGTTGGCCATCACGCCGTTCATCTCGGTGAGGCGATCGGTGACCGAGACCGAGTCGATGCCGCCGTAGAAGAACTTGTAGTAGTCACCCGAGAGCAGCACGTCGGTGCCGTTCTTCTTCCAGGGCACCCCGAGGGTGGACTCCACGCGCCGGTGCAGGGCCTCCGGCGAGAGGATGTGGGCGGTGCCCATGTCGGCGAGCTCCATGTAGCGCTGCTCGTCGAGGGGCGCCTCGGTGTTGGTGGCCCGGAAGTAGTGGGTCTTGACCAGCTCCTTGACGATGAAGCGCAGGTCGTAGTCGGTGGCGACGAAGCCCTCGGCGATCTTCTTGAAGACGTAGTCCTGGGCCTCGAAGGCGCGGATCTGGGCGAGGTAGTCGGCGTCCTCGAGCTCCATCGGCTCGCTCAGGGGCTCCTGCCCGGTGAGGCCGGTGTACACGATGTGCACCATGGCCAGGGCGAACTTGGGATCCTTGACCAGCTCCGAGGTCAGCCAGCGCAGCGCCTGCGGGTACTCCTCGTAGGGCACCTCGATGTCGCCGATGCCGGGGGCGAGCATGTCCCCGTACCAGTTGCCCATGGGGCGGTAGTGGCCGTCGTCGTCCCAGTTCATGAACGCGCCCGCCACCGGGTCGAGGTTGTCGTGGCAGACGTTGCAGGCCGACTCGAGCAGCGTGGGGTTGTGGCTCTGGATCTGGGTGGCGTCGAGGGGACGCGCGGCCAGGCGCAGGATGTCGGTGGCCAGGAAGAACTTGTAGAAGTACCGCGAGCGCGCCCGGTTGCGGTTGGTGGGCGTCGAGGGGTAGCGGTTGAGGAACACCGAGGTGGTCAGCAGGCCCGCCTGCGGGACCTCCTCGAAGGTGTAGGCGATCTTCTCGTTCTCGTCGTTGGGGTCGCTGAACAGCCCCATGTCGGCGCCGTAGCTGCGACCCGAGAACGGGTTGATGATGGTGTAGTCGGCGGTGAACGCCTCGGTGAAGGGCGCCCCGGTGCGCAGCACGTGTTCGATGATCTCGAGGGGCTCGCGGGCGATGGCATCGTTGGCCCGACGGCGCATCAGGTTGCGCTGGTCGGTGTCGTCGATGTCGTCGAACCAGAACGCGTTGGGGAACATGTCCTCGTCGACCGTGGCCACCGCGTCGTCGCCGATGCGGTAGGCGTCGGTGTGCATGAGGTCGTTGAAGATCTCCTTGATGCGGACGTAGAAGGCGTCCTCTTGCAGGATCGCGTCGAGCACGGGGTCGAGCGACTCGATGCCCGCGCCGCGCACCGCCTCGAGCTCCTCGGGGGTGGGCATGCGGCTGGCGAGCAGGAAGGCCGCCTTGCGCAGGGTCTCCTCCTCGTCGAGCTCCTGGATGCCGTCGAAGAAGCGGTCGATGTCACCGTCGTTCTCGCAGTGCACCGGCTGCGCGAACTGGTCGATCATCTCGCCGAGCAGCAGGTACTCCTCGGAGTCCTCGGGCATCTGCAGGCCGCCGCCGTGCTCGACCTGGGCCGAGGGCTTGGCGAGCAGCAAGGGGATCCCGTCGATGTCGAGGCGCGCGACGTTCTCGAGGGTCTGCTGGTTGACCTCGAGGTAGCCCGGGTAGTCGGCCATCTGCAGCACGAGGTCGGTGTGACCCGCCGCCCCGTTGGGGTTGTGGCAGCCGATGCACTTCTTGGAGAGGACCGGCGCCCAGATCTGCTCCTTGAAGAACTTGGTCGTGTCGACGCAGCTCTCGGGACCGACGAGCTGCGCTCCGTCGTCGCCGCCATCACCCACGCCGTCGTCCTCGTCCTCGTCCTCGGCGAGCTGCGGGCCGCCGCGGTAGCAGCCGGCCAGAGCAAGCGAGACGGCCAGCGCCCCCAGAGCCCACCAACGTCCTGCACCGCTTCGTGTGTCGTTGACCATCATCCGTTCTCCCGAGCGTCACCGAGACCGCCCGCCGCCCTTCCCATCCCGGAGGGGCTTCGGTGGCTAGGTCACCCGTGTTGGAGTCCGTTCCGGGCGACCCTTGTCTCAAAAAAAATGTGGGGTCTTGTGTAGCGCAGGTCCTGCCGTGACCTACATGGGGATACTCTCACACACCCCTTGGGCGCGCAAGGAGGAATTGGCCGTGCGGTGCGAAATTCGAGGGCCTACAGGGTTATTGTGAGATCGAGTCGCCGATCTCACACGGATTACGGAGGCGAAGGAGCACCAGCCTCCCCAAGCTGCCGACCTCCCTCTCGAATCGATCACGCTGGCACTTTGAGTGCGTGTCCATTGCAAGCGACACCACGGCGACAACGGTGGGGTGGCTTATCGTGGTGGCAGCTCATGAGGGGCTGCGCTCGATCGAGCCCGCGGCGGCGAGCGATCCGGGGAGCTCTGCGGGCAGCGAGCACTCCAAATCCCGCGCTCAGCCCCGGCAGCGAGGCCCAGCGGGAGATCGAGCGGGGCCTCGCGGTCGCGCGCCAAGGCGAGGTGATCGACCTTTAGGGGTCGGCGGCCCCCGGTCGTATGCTCGGGGTCGGTGCTGTCCCCCATCGCCGCGCTGGTCGTGCTCGTCGCGACCACCGAGCCCGCCGAGCCCCCTGCGGGCGAGCCGGCTCCGCTCGCCTCGCAAGGCTCCGCGCGGCTGCGGGTCCACGGCGATCGCGTGGATCGAGACGCCGTGCTGCGTGGCCTGGAGCTGCGCGTGGGCTCGCGCTGGGAGCGTTGGACCATCGACGTCGAGGAGATCAGCGAGACGGAGGTGTCGCTGCGACTACGCGACGACGCGGGTCGCGTGCACACCCGCGAGCTCACGCTGGCGGCCGAGACCACCGAGGGACGCAGCCGCGAGCTGGCGTCGGCCCTGGCCCTGCTCGTGGATCAGCTCGAGGCCACCGAGGCCTCGGCCCCCGAGCCAATCCCCGAGCCAGCCCCCGAGCCCCCGGCCACGCCGCGCCCGAGCGGCTGGGTGGGGCTCGGACCGCGAGTCGCGCTCGACCCCCGCGCGCCGGTCGACGTGGATGCAGGAGCGAGCCTGGCCGGAGGCACCTGGCTGGTGGGCGAGCACCTGCAGCCGCTCGCCGAGCTGGCCTGGGCCCGCAGCACCGCGGGGACCCTCACCGTGGATGCGCTGCGGATGGGAGGCGGCCTGCTGGGGGGCATGGCCGCGCCCGCGGGTCGGCTGTGGTGGGGGGGCGGCGCGCTCGTGCGTGCCCAGTGGGCCCGCGCCCGCGCCTCGGGCTCGGCCGAGGGCTGGTGGGCGAGCCCCGCGGTGGTCGCGTCGCTCCAGCTGCGGCTGGGCCCCATGGTGCTCGGCGCGATGGTGGGTGTGGATCTGCTGGTGCGGCCCTTGCGAGCGCGTGGCGACGGCGACGAGCTGCGCTGGGGCGCGGTGCGCCCGATGGCCGCGCTCCACCTGGGCCTGCGGCTCCCGCCCCGTCCTGCGCGCCGCACGAGCCAATAGGCGCAATCCCGGCCCGCCGTTGGAACGGGGGGCCCGGCGTCGGTCGAAGGGGTGATCCGATACCATGTCGTCGGCATGGCCCGCGTGACGGAGGCAGAAGCCACCGCCCTGTTGGCGGCGGCCCAGCGGGGCGAGCCGGCGGCACAGAGCGCCCTCTACCGGGCGCATCGTGACGACATCGCCCGCCAGGTACTTCGCATGACCGGGAACGCCAGCATCGTCGACGACCTCGTCCAAGAGGTCTTCATCGCTGCGTTCGGCGCGCTGCCGGGCTTCCGCCGCGATGCCCAGCTCGAGACCTGGCTGTACCGCATCACGATCAACAAGGTTCGCAACTGGTGGGACTCGCAGCGGCGACGCCAGCGGCGTGAGGACCAGGTGGCCATCGGCCCGGCCGATCCCGTGAGCACCCCAGAGGAAGAGGCGACCGCCCACGAGCACCGTCGGCGGCTCTACGCGGCGCTGGCCGAGCTGCCCCACAAGTACCGCGAAGCCTTCACCGCCCGGGCGATCGAGAACCTCAGCCTGCAGGAGGCCTCGGACCGGCTGGGGGTGCCGGTGAGCACCGTCTCGTACCGCACCCGCAAGGCAGAGGAGCAGCTGTGCTCGCTGCTGGGCCTGACGAAGGAGGCCGGCTCGTGACCGACGGACCCCACCGGATCGAGCTCCCCGACGAGGACGAGCCCGCGGTTCGCCACCCCGGCCTGCAGATGCTCGTGGATGCGGCGCGGGCCCAGCCGACCCCCCGGGTCTCGCTCGACGCCGAGACGCTGCACGCGGCCTGGCGAGCGCACCGGGCTCGCCGACGGGCGCGGATCGCCACCCTCGCCGTGGCAGCGGCGGTGCTGCTGGGGCTGGCCGCCCTCACCCCGCGTCTGCTCGAGCCCACGCCGAGCCCGAGTGAGAGCAGCGGGACCGTGGCGGAGACCCGCGAGCCCGCTCCGCCCACCACCCAGCCCAGCTCGGACCGCGCTCCCGAGACGACCGTGACTCCCGAGGATGCGCCGCCGCGCTTGGCCGCCGGCGTCGAGGTGACGCGCCTGCCGGGGACCGATCCCGCCGCCGCGGTGGAGATCACCGGAGCGCACGCGCTGCGGCTGCCCGCGGGCGAGTGGTCGGTGGACAGCCACGTGAGCGAGACGGTCGAGGTCGGGATCCCCGACGGCACCCTCGAGCTCCACGGCGGTCACGTCCAGGTGCGGGTGGCGGCCGACGTGGCGCATGCCGAGGTGCTGCGCGACGAGGTGATCCACGTCGATCTCGAGGGACGCCGCACGCCCCTGCACCCGGGCGCCCCCACCGACGCCGCGACTCCCTCCCGGGCTCGACCCACCGCCGAGGCGCTCGCGGCCGAGGCCGAGGCCCACCTCGCGGCCGGCGATCGAGCCCAGGCCATCGCGAGCCTCCGCCGCCTGGTCACCACCTACCCTCGCTCGGCCACCGCCCGCACCGGGCTCATCGACCTCGGTCGCCTGCTCGAGGCCAGCGGTCGCAAGGACGAGGCCCGCTGCGCCTACGCGGTGTTCCTCGAGCGCTGGCCCGGCCATGCGCTCTCGGGAGACGTGAGCCGGGCCTCCACGGCGCTCGGCGAGGGGCCGGCCTGCAAGGGCCTGCGACCGCAGCGTTGAACAACTCAGCGAGCCACGAACACGCCCCGCAGGTCCTCGGTCCGCGAGATCACGG
The DNA here is from genome assembly GCA_020633315.1 of Myxococcales bacterium. Classification (GTDB taxonomy): domain Bacteria; phylum Myxococcota_A; class Polyangia; order Nannocystales; family Nannocystaceae; genus Paraliomyxa. The sequence goes on along the minus strand of JACKDV010000007.1, from coordinate 47,497 downwards.
TCGGCTCGCCGCCGTTGTCTCGCCAGGCCTCCACCCGGAACTGGTAGGTCATCCCGGAGGTGAGCGCCGGGCCGGCGTAGGGCACCTCGACCTCGCTCACGCCGGTGACCCGCGGCAGCTCGTCGTCGCGCCACACCTCGTCACCGCGAGCGTCTCGCACCACCAGCGAGTAGCGATCCTCGCTGGCGTCGTCCTCCCACGAGAAGGTCGGCGCCCCGTCGACGAGCTCGGGGCCCTCGGCTCCGGGGCCCACCAGCACGAGCGCCGCCGTGAGCCGCACGGCGCTCTCGAGCTCCACCGTCGCTCCCCGGGCCACCGCGATCTGCTGGACCTGCGTGCCCGCGATCGAGGCGTCGGGATCACGGATCAGCGCGTCGTTCTCGTAGCCCGCCAGCACCGTGTAGCTGCCGGCCGGGACCCCCGTGATCTCGAAGGTGGACGAGATGCTGGGGGCCTGCGGCGGCGCGGGAGCCCGCAGCCCCGCCGGCACCGGCCCGCGCTCGAGCGCCTCCACGTAGGTGACCGTCGGCACCAGCACCACGCTGGTCTGGCCTCCCCCCTGGGCGTCCGCGATCACCACCGAGCCCGAGACCGTGGCCATGGTCGCCGGGTCCTCCGACAGCACGAGCAGCACCACATCCTCGATGTCCTCGCCCGCCGCCACGGCGAGGCTCCGCGGCTCGAGCTCCAGCCCCTGGCGAAGGCCGCGGATCGTCACGGCGCCGGGCGGGACGTCGAACAGCACGAAGCCGCCCTCCGCGTCGACCACCGAGAGCGGCGCCGGCATGGGACCCTCGGCGATCACCAGCGTTCCCGCTGGATCCTGGCCCTCCACGCGACCCGTGATCGTCACGCCGCTGCGCAGGCTGGGCACCAGGCTGACGGTGGTGACGGAGGACTCGACGATCCCCTCGTCGTCGCGACCATCGGAATCGAAGGGCAGCGCCGGCCGCAGCGGCCCGGGGAACGCGAGGTAGCCCGCGGCCGAGGCGAGCAGCATCCACTGCCGGGTCTCGACCACCGTGCCGTCCTCGTCGCGGGCCAGGCTCACCGGCAGCACGAAGCGCCCCTCGGCATCGCTGCGCACGGCCGTGGTCACCGGGGTGCCGAGCTCGTCGGTGGCGGCCACCCGAGCTCCCACGATGGGCGAGCCATCCAGAGCGTCGATCACGCTGCCGTGGATCTCGACCGCCTCGGCGCACAGGTGCGTACCTGCATCCGTGACCAGCGGCTCGCAAGCGAGCCCCTCCCCGCAGCCTGCCTCGTCTCCCGGCCCGCAAGGGTCCCCCGCGACCACAACCACGGGCTCGCTCGCATCGAGCAGCTTCTCGCTGCAGCCCGCCGACGCCAGCGCTCCCGCCAGCCATGTCGTCATCGCGACCGCTCGCATCTCGAAGATCGTTCTATCTTGGAATCGACCGGAGCGGGTCGGTCCAATGACCCGATGAGGGCCGCACTACGATTCATGGTAGTCAGCGCTCTTACCTTCTCGGTCGGTAGCGGCTGCGAGGGCAAGACGGGCGAGGACGGGACCGACACCGAGAACGCGACCGAGAGCGGGGTTCCCACCGCGGGTGGCCCGACCGACGGCAGCGGCACGACCAACCCGGCCACGACCGAGCAGGGCACGATGGATGGGGGGTCGACCGATCCCACCGTGGCCCAGACCGACGGTCCCGCCGACACCACCGACACCACCGACACCACCGAGGGCACCACCACCGGCAACCCCGGCCAGCCCATCGATTGCGGCGGCACCGTGTGGGCCTGCGGCAACGGCCTGGACGACGACGGCGATGGCTTCATCGACCTGTTCGACCCCGAGTGCACCGGACCCTGTGACGACGACGAGGGCTCGTTCCAGACCGGCCTGCCCGGCGACAACATGGACTGTCGTCAGGACTGCTTCTTCGACGGCAACAGCGGCCAGGGCGACGACGGCTGCCTCTGGGACCTGCGCTGCGACCCCGCCAACCCGGGCGCGGACATCAACTGCGAGTACACCGGCGGCAACAACTGCAACAACCAGCCGCCCAACCAGGAGCAGGGCTGCCTCGACTTCTGCGAGCCCTTCGTGCCGCCCGGCTGCGATTGCTTCGGCTGCTGCGAGGTGCAGACCGACGAGGGCTCGGTGTGGATCTTCCTCAACTCGAGCCCCGACTGTGCGCTCGACAACCTCGACGCCTGCAGCGAGTGCACCCCGCAGATCGAGGACTGCGGCAACCCCTGCGTGCCCGAGGAGTGCGAGATCTGCTTCGGCGAGACCGAGCCGCCCGAGGGCTGCGGCGGCGTGAGCTGCCCGGGCGACATGGCCTGCGCCATGACCTCGGACTGCCCGACCGACTACTTCTGCTACCTCGGCTGCTGCTACCCGCCGCCGCCCGGATAGCCCGCGCGCCCTCGGGGCCCGCACACGAAACGAGGGAGGCTCGCGCGACCGCGGGCCTCCCTTCGCTCGTTCGAACCGCCGCGGCTCAGGCCCAGCCGCGACGGGCGAGGCGATCGGAGGTGGCGAGCATGCGATGCAGCCCGGGGGTGTCGAGGCCGTCGAGCACCGGCTCGGCCATCGATCGCCCCTCTCGGCCCGCCGCTGCCGCGGCCTCGTAGGCCTCGCGATCGAGATCGGCGATGGTCCGCCCCTGCTCGTCGCGCAGGCGGGCGCCGCCGCGATGCCCCGCCACGTGCAGGCGCGCCCGGCCCTCGCCGTCGCTGATGCGCAGCTCGTCGTCGGCCAGGCGCTCCACGTGGAAGGTCCGCACCAGGCGATCGCCCTCGTAGTGCTCCACCCGCAGGCGCGTGCGCTCCTCGTCGCCGTGCATCACCAGGTGATGCCCGTTGCCCAGGTCGGCCTTGCGCTGCACCGGGTTGCGCCCCGAGAAGAACTCGATGGTGTTGAGCGCGATCGCATCGATGAACAGCAGGGTGCCGTACACGGGCAGGATGATGAACACCAGGAACACGGCCCAGCTCGCCCACTTGCTGCTGAACGAGCCGTTCCAGTCGTAGACGCGGCCGGTGAGGCTGAAGCTGCCCCAGCAGCCGGCCAGGCCCAGCAGGCCCAGGGACAGCAGCAGCTCGCGTCGCGGAAGATCGGTGAAGGTGCGTTTCATGGGAGTCCTCCTCGGGTGACCGGGCCACCGTGCAAGGGTCATACCTCCGTTCGAGCGAGCTGCGTACCGCTGCGCGACGATTGCCACCGCGTGCGAGCCGGGCACGATGCCCCACCGGGGCACGATGGGACACTCGACGAAGAGAGCCAGACCCGAGGAGCGAGCCGGCTCGTATCTCAGCGCTCGCCCACGGTGGCCCGGAAGACCCGCGCCCCCGCGGCCGCGCGCAGCTCGTAGGACGCGGCGGAGCCCGGCACGAACACCGCGTGTCCCGAGCGCAGGATCAGGGGCTCGCCCTCGCCGTGCACCCGCGCCTCCCCTTCCACGCACAGCAGCAGCTCGGGGCCGGTGATCGCGATGCTCGATCGACCCGCGGCGGGTAGCTCGAGGCTCGACAGCGAGAACTCGGGCGTGGGCGTGTCGTAGACCCCCTCCGTCGCCGACACGGCCCGCGGGCGCACGACCTCCACCGCCTCGGTGCCCCGGTGCAGCACGCTCAGCAGCTCGGGCACGTCCACGTGCTTGCGGGTCAGCCCGCCGCGCAGCACGTTGTCGGAGCTGCCCATGATCTCCACCGCGGTGCCCTGCAGGTAGCAGTGCAGCCGACCGGGCCCGAGGAACAGGGCCTCGCCCGCACGCAGCTCCACCTGCCGAAGCAGCAGCGCCACGAGCACGCCCGGATCGCCGGGATAGCTCTCGCCCAGGCGCATCGGCCAGGTCAGCCCGGCCTCGCGCTCGTGCTCGCGACGGCAGGCCTCCACCACCGCGTCGACCACCGCCGCGGGCTCGGGCATCGTCAGCAAGGCACGCACGGTGGCGGCCAGTCCGTCGCCGACCGGCTCGGACCACAGCGGCTCCGCCAGCTCGCGCAGCGTCGGCACGGCCAGCCGCTCGATCCATGCCCGGCTGCGCTCCACCGGCGCGAAGCCACACAGCGCCGAGAACGGTCCCAGCGCGCACACCAGCTCGGGCTTGGGCCAGGGATCACGATAGTTGCGATCGGGCGCGTCGCGATCGATCCCCGCCGCCTCCTCGCGCTCCCAGCCCGCGCGAGCCCGGGTCGCGTCGGGGTGGGCCTGCAGCGACAGGGGCTCGGCCGCCGCGAGCACCTTGAGCAGGAAGGGCAGCCGCGCGCCGAAGCGGCGGCACACCGCCGGCCCCAGCATCGCCTCGGGCCGTGCCTCGATCGCCTCCAGCAGCGAGGTGCCCCGGCCGTCCCGCAGCCGCGACGGCGCCCGCGGGTGCGCGCCCATCCACAGCTCCGCCTCCGGCTGGTCGGTGGGCGCGGGGCGGCCCTGGAGCATCGCGAGGCTGGAGCGCGAGCCCCAAGCGTAGGGCTGGATCGGAGCGTCGAGGCACCACACGGCCCGCGAAGCATGCCTCGTCCCGAGGACACGACGCGATCCCCATGTGTACGCCAGCCCACGGCCAACGACCCATTTGTAGTAGCGATAACCGTCAAAGCCCTTGGTCACGTGCGAGCACGCACGTGGCCAAGGGGGTCATGGCCTTGGGCTGGCCATGGTGCTCACCGCATCATCCCGACGATCACCCGTCGGGGCGGCCCGCTCGCCCTCGTCTTGCCAACCCCAGCGACGACGACATCATGAAGCTCACCACCATCCTCACCACCACCGTGGCCCTGGCGCTGTCCCTCGGCGCCGCCACCGGTTGCGACAAGTCCGAGGAAAAGAAGGACGACGCCAAGACCGACGAGAAGGCCGCCGAGAAGCAGGCCGCCCCGGCCAAGGATCCCGCCGAGCTGCTCAAGGAGACCAAGACTCCCGAGCTGCCCGGGCCCCTGGCCAAGCTCAGCTTCGGCATGTCGGCCGAGGAGGCCAAGAAGGCCGCGCCCGAGCTCGAGGACGGCGGCAAGTTCCTCGACGAGTTCAAGGGCGCCTACTTCAGCTACTACGTCCCCGACGACTCCGGGAAGCTCAAGAGCGCCTCGCTGCAGATCGAGGGCGCCGACATGGCCAAGCTCCTCACCGAGGCGTGGGGCGAGCCCAAGAAGGGCGAGGACCTCGGCAAGCCCAAGTTCTTCTGGTTCAACGAGGCCAAGAAGATCCGCGCCACCGTCTCCCAGGGCTACGGCAAGGAGGACGAGGTGCAGTTCGAGGCCTACCTGCCCGCCAAGGAGCTGCTCGGCGAGGGCAAGGCCACCCTCGGCTTCGAGAAGTCCGACCGCCCGCTGCTCGGCGCCAGCCGGGCCGACCTCGACAAGAGCTACGCCGACGTGCTCGAGAAGCTCACCGAGGAGGAGGCCAAGAAGAAGCGCGAGGAGCTCGAGAAGTTCACCGGCAAGGACCTGAGCGCGCTCGGCCCCGCCGCCGCCTCGAGCAACATCGACCTGCTGCCCACCGAGTACGGCAGCCAGTTCACCCGCGTGCACCCCAACTTCGGCGACGACGACACCATCGATCGCTTCCGCGTCGGCATCGACTTCGAGCCCGTGCCCGAGGCCAAGGACGAGATCCTCGCCCTCATCAAGGCCAAGTGGGGCGAGCCCACCGAGGAGGAGAAGTACGGCAAGAAGATCATGGTGTTCAACGAGGATCCGCGGATCACCGTCGAGGAGGACACCATCTCCAAGAAGTGGGACATCGAGGTCGAGCTCAAGAAGTAGCCGACCGAGCCCATGACCCGACCGCGAAGGGGCCGGCCCACCGAGGGCACGCGCCCCTTCGCTGCGTTGGGGCTCCGGGCGGGGCGATTTGCTCCCGGTACGGGAACCCGGCCCCCGCCCCCTGCGTATAAAGGAATCCTGCGACCGCGGTCCCCTCGGTCCGTCCCATGGTTGCCCGCCCCCGCTGTAAGTGACCCGCCGCGCCCGGCGTTTCGGCCCCGCCCGCATCCGCACCCGCCCGTGAATCCGCTCCTCGTCCCCGCCTGGCTGGCCTCGGCCGCCCTCGATCCCACCGCCCTCGCGCCCGACGAGGTCGATGCGGTCGAGCTGCCGTGGACGAGCTACCAAGCCCTGCGCGAGCTGGGCGAGGATCACGAGCCGCCCGCGCTGGGCCCCTGGGTGGCCGAGCGCGAGGCCGAGCTGCGCCCGGTGGAGGGCGGCTGGGAGCTGCGCGTGCGCTGGAGCCTCGAGGTACAGACGCCCGGGTGGCTGTGGCAGCCGCTGCTGGGTCCGGGCATCGAGCTGAGCTCCGCCACCTGGGACGGCCGGCGCGCGCCCGTGGTCTCGCTGCCGGGCGGGACCCACCTGGCCGCGTTCGTCGAGCATGCGGGCGAGCTCGAGCTGCGGGCCTTCGTCCCGGGCTCGCTCGACCAGCCCATCGATCTCGCGCTCATGCCCGCCACGCGCGGGCGGCTCACGGTGAGCGTGCCGGGGCGGGTGCCCGTGCCCGTGGTCGAGACCGACGGCGCCGAGGCCCCGCCCGTGCTCGACGGCGGCATCGTGTGGTCGGGGGCCCGCCGCGTGGCCCTCGAGCTGCGCGATCCCGACCGAGCCCCGCCGACCCGCGAGACCCTCGCGGTGGCGCACGCCGGGGTGGGCCTGACGGTGGGCGACGCCGAGCTCCGCGGCCGCGCGCACCTGCAGTGGGAGCTCCGCCACGGCAGCCTCGAGCGCGTGCGCGCCACGGTGGCCGGCCTGGGCGACGACCTCACCGTGGAGGGCAGCAACATCGCCGGCTGGTCACGCGACGGTGATGCCCTGGAATTCCAGCTCTCCTCCCCGGCCTCGGGGCGGGTGGATCTCGAGCTGCGCTGGAGTCAGGCCGTGCCCGCGGGCGACGAGGCCAGCCTCTCGCTGCCGCGGATCGAGCCCGAGGCCTGGCGCAGCGAGCTGAGCCTGCAGGTGGCGCGCGACGGCGAGGTCGAGGTGATCCCCCGCGCCGACGAGTGGAGCGCGATCGCGGCGGCCGAGCTGCCCGAGTGGGGGCAGGGCCTGGTCGAGGGCACGCCCACCGCCGCCTATCGTCACTCGGCGAGCTCGCCCGGCGGCAGCCTCGAGCTGCTGCGCTTCGTGCCCGTGCCCGGGCCGCCCACCGTGGTCGACGTGGCCTCGTACACCATGGCCACCACCGAGGAGGGCCGCGTGCTCATGCGCGCCCACTACGAGCTGCGCAACGATCGAGGCGCACACCTCACCGTGCGCCCACCCCCCGGCCTCACCATCATCGGCGCGCGGGTGGCCGGCGAGACCGCGCTGCCCAGCCGGGGCGAGGGCGGGGCCTGGCGCCTGCCCCTCAAGCGCTCGCTCGAGACGGTCGACGGCCTGCTCTCGTTCCCGGTGGAGGTGATCCTGCTCGGCGAGCAGGATCCGTGGGAGCGTCGCGAGCATCGCGAGCTCCCGCTGCCCACCCTCGACGCCCCCATCGCGGCCTCCCACGTCACGCTGCACCTGCCCCCGCGCTATCGCTCGCGCCTCGAGGCGGGCGAGCACAACGTGGTCGAGGAATTCGGCGAGGGCGAGGGCCTCACCTACGGCCTGGGGGTGGGCGAGGTGGGCTCGGCCGCCGCCGACGCGCTGTTCCAGGAGGCGGTGGAGGGCTACCTGAGCAACGACTTCGAAGAGGCGCAGGCCAAGCTCGAGCAGCTCGAGCAGCTCGGCGTGCGCAACGAGAACATGTCGCGGCTGCAGTCCAACATCGACGTGATCGAGGGGCGCAGCGATTCCGGCGAGGGCGACGTGGCCCTGCAGCGGCGGGTGAAGGAGCAGGCCCGTGCGCGGGCGGCCGAGCAATTCCGGCAGCAGGAGTCGCTGATCGAGGAGGCCGAGAGGGCCGCCTCCGCCGGCGACTATGCGCAGGCCGAGGCCCAGTACCAGGCCGCGATCGAGCTGGGCGGCGAGCTGGCCAAGCTCGAGCAGAGCGAGTCGGTCGAGCAGGACAAGAAGAACGCCGACATCGAGGTCGAGCTCGAGACCATCTCCAAGAAGAAGAGCAAGAAGGGCAAGAAGGACGAGAACCGCGGCGTCCTCCAGACGAAATTCAAGAGCTCGCTGCCCGCGTCGTCGGAGCCCAGCGACGACCCCGCGCAGTCCTTCGCCAAGATCCGGGCCAATGTTCCGCCGGAGCTGGAGCAGCCCCCCGAGCCTCCGCCGCCCGAGGAGCCCGTCGTCGCGACCGGGGCCCCCGGAAAGCACATGCTCGTCGACGAGCCTCCTCCCGTGGAGGAGGAGATCGCGATGCCGGTCGAGCCCGAGCCCGAGCCCATGCCCGAGCCCACCGCCATGGCCGACATGGACGAGCCCTACTACGAGGAAGCCGATCGGATCATGCTCGCCCCGGCCCGCAGGCGCGGCCGGTTCCGTCGCGGCGGACGGGTGAGGTACAAGCGATCCTTCGGAGGCGGCAAGGGTGGAGGCGCGCTCGAAGGCGAGCCCATCGTCAGGAACAAGAACATGCGAGGCCACCGCTCGCGAGGCCCTGCTGCCACCGAAGGCGTCTCCGTCTACGACTTCGAGGACGACAACATCGACGGGGAGATCCTCAGCCCCGAGGGCGCCAACCTCAGCTCCCGCGCCAGTGCCCAGCACGCCGCGGTGGTCTCGACCCCCAACGGCATGACCGTGCCCGACACCAGCGTCGACGGCTCGGGCAGCGCGGCGAGCGACGACGGCATCCTGCTCGAGGATGCCACCGGGGTCGCGCTGGGCACCGAGGTCGCCGACCAGCCCAACGCCCTCCTCGATGCCCTTCCCGCGCCCCAGGTCAACGCCTCGGCGCTGTCGGTGGTCATCCCGGCCGCCGGCGAGGCCGTGCGCTACGAGCAGCTGCTCATCGAGGCCAACCAGACCCAGACCATCACCATCGACGCGCGGCGACGCCTTCGCCTGCGCTGACGAAGAACCGCCCGTTTCCCGCCCTGGAGATCACCACCATGCGGACCCTCACCATCATCCCCGCCACCGTCCTGGCCGCCGTGCTCGCCCTGCCCCTCCCCTCCGCTCGCGCCGAAGATCCCGAGCGAGTCGTGATGAAGCTCGACGAGTTCCTCAAGCTCTACGAGGCTGGCAAGGAGAAGGAGGTCGAGGCACCCCGCGACCACGCCCTGGCCTCGGCTCGCTACACGGGCAAGGTGCTGATCGAGGACGGGGTGCCCCACGCCGCCACCTTCACCGCCAAGATGCACGTGGAGGTGCTGCGCAAGAAGGGCTGGGTGCGCGTCCCCGTGCTGCCCGCCACCGTCGCCTTGCAGTCGGCCACCATCGACGGCAAGGAGGCCTCGGTGGTGATCGAGAACGACTACTACACCCTGGTCACCGATCGCCGGGGCGCCTTCGACCTCCAGCTTTCCTTCGCGGCCGGGGTGACCACGGCCCAGGGGCGCAGCTCGCTGTCCTTCGACCTGGCCCCCTCGGGCGCCACCGAGCTGTCGCTGGCCGTGCCCGCCGACCAAGACCTCGACTTCACCGTGGCCAACGCCCGGCTCAAGTCCGACAAGGTGGTGGGCAGCGATCGCGTGGTCGAGGCCACCCTCCCCGCTACCGGCGCGCTGTCGGTGAGCTGGCAGGTGGAGATCCCCGAGAGCGCCAAGCAGGACGCCCGCATCTACACCGAGGTCTACACCCTGGTGGGCATCGGCGACGGGCTGCTGCGCACCACCACCACCATCCAGGACACGATCCTGTTCGCGGGGGTCAACACCCTGCGCTTCTCGCTGCCCAAGGACATGACCCTGCTCGACGTCACCGGCTCGGGCATCCGCGACTGGAACCAGAAGGACGGCACCCTCGAGGTGGTGCTCAACTACGCCGCCGAGGGCTCGTACTCGCTGCAGCTCCAGATGGAGAAGGTGGTGGGCGAGAAGAGCCAGGACCTGCAGGCGCCGGTGGTGGTGCCGCTGGGCGTGGAGCGGGCCAAGGGCTGGGTGGGCGTGGAGGCCCGCGGCAACCTCGAGGTCGGCGCAGGCGAGGTCAAGGACGCGACCTCGGTCGACGTGCGCTCGCTGCCCGCCGCGATCCTGGGCATCACCGATCAGCCGGTGGTGCTGGGCTACAAGTACCTGGGGGCCGAGCCCACGATCCCGCTCGAGGTCTCGCAGCACGCCGAGGTCGACGTGCTGGTGACCCTGCTCGACGAGACCCGCGCCCGCACCATGTGGACGCGCCAGGGTCGGCGGCTCACCTCGGTGAAGTACCGCATCCGCAACAACCGGCGGCAGTTCCTGCGGCTGGAGCTGCCGGCCGGGGCCGAGCTGTGGAGCGCCTCGGTGGGCGGCCGCGCGGTGCAGCCGGCCAAGGCCTCGGACGGCCGGGTGATGGTGCCGCTGCTGCGCTCGCAGAACACCGGGGGCTCGCTGGCCGCCTTCGACGTGGAGGTGGTCTACGTGGAGAGCTCCGACGCCACGGCCGACAACGGCCGCGGCCACTTCTCGGCCTCGCTGCCCAAGCCCGACGCGCCCAGCACCTACGTGGCCTGGACCGTGTACTCCCCCGAGCGCGCCAAGATCCGCAAGCGCAGCTACGACGGCACGCTGCGCCACGTGGAGTTCCTGAGCAACCCGATCCCCAGCGAGGACTACTACTACATCGAGACCGAGACCCCCGAGTATGCCCAGCAGGCGATGGGGCAGGCCGACAGCGGCGGCCTGGGCTCGGGCGCGGTGCCGGTGCCGGTGAGCCTGCCGATCCAGGGCGAGCCGGTGGAGTTCGAGAAGCTCCTCGCGCTCGACGAGGATCTCACCGTCGAGTTCGACTACCGCGGCCTGCGCAATTAGGCCGCGGCCCCGTGCTGCTCGCGGGCGACCTCAACACCCACCACGCGGCTCGGTCCGCGGTGCTCGAGCGCTTCGCGAGCGCGCACCAGCTCCGGCCGGTGTTCCCGCTCGGCCCTCCCCCGCGACGGACGGGCTCGCTTCGCGGGTCGCCCCCTCGACCAGGTGCTGGTGCGGGGGCTCCGGGTGGATCGAGCCGGGGTGGAGCGCGAGGCCAAGGGCTCCGACCACGCCCCGCTGCGCGTGCGCGTGTCGCTGCCCTCGCCGGGCACCGCCGCCGACGAGGCGCGGCAGCAGCCCGCCTGCGCAGGGCCGCTCGGCGACGAGCCAGCGCCTCGAGCCAAAACAAGCATTGCAGATACTAGTTTATGGTGGAACCATCGCCGCGATGGCCCATCGGGCACGACGCTGGAGCTCCACCGCAGGCACGACCCTCGTGCTCGCGGTGATCGGCTGCCGCTCGCCCGGGCCGAGCCCGGGTGCCGACGACGAAACGAGCGACACCAGCGGGGGCGAGCTCGGCACGGAGACCGAGGGCGAGGGCGAGCCCTCGCAGCCGCTGCCGCCCCGTCCCTCCACCCGGAGCTGCCGCTTCGACGGCTGGGCCCCCGGGCTGCTCCCGCCGCTGGTGCTCGAGCCCGACGCCGCGCTGCCGCCGGTCCCCGGCGGACGGGCGATGATCCTCGGCCTCTCCGGCACGCTGGTGATCGGGACCGACGACGGCCGGCTGCTGCGGGTCGACCCTGCCGATCCCGAAGGTGCGCCGTTCGAGCTGCGCGCGGGCGATGGAGAGCCGATCACCGGCCTCGCGCTCGAGCCCGACCCGGGCGAGCCGCAGCTGTTCGTGCGCAGCGAGGCCACCATGCCCACCCGCACTCGCGTGCTCCGCTACCGGCTGAGCGAGGAGGGACTGGTCCCCGGCTCCGAGCTCGAGGTGATCGCCATCGATCACGATCCCGGGGCACGATCCGGCGCGGGCCTGACCGCCACCGCGGGCGAGCTGTGGATCCCGGTGGGCGACGGCGCGGCCGGAGACGACACGGGGCCCGCCGCCGAGCCCAGCAGCCGCGCGGGGAGCCTGCTGCGCCTCGACGTCTCCGCCCTCGCCGGCTACCACGACTACCAGATCCCGCCCGACAACCCCCTGGTGGACGGGCCCGGCCAGTCCGCCGAGGCGTGGGCCTGGGGCCTGCGCGACCCCGCGGGCTGCCCGATCGACGAGGAGCGCGGGCGGGTGTGGTGCGCCGACCCGGGCGCGACGGCCTCGGAGGCGAGCCTGGTCTCGGCCGGCGACGACCTGGGCTGGCCGCGGCTCGAGGGCGACGCGTGCCTGCTCTACGGAGGCTGCGAGAACCTCGGCACCCGGCTGCCCGCGGCTACCTTCCGGCACGTCGAGGACGACTGCGGCGTGGGCTCGGCCGCGATCGCCCGGGGCGTGGACGACGAGCTCGAGGGCGCGCTGGTGCTCGCCGACGCCTGCTCGGGCCGGGTGCTCGCGGTGCGCCCCTCCGACATCGAGACCCCGGGAGCGCAGGGCCTCGTGGGCGAGCTCGAGCGAGCCGTGCTCGCGATGGCCCCCGATCCCGAGGGCGGGCTGTGGGCCCTCGACGCGGACGGACGCCTGGGTCACCTCGTGGCCCGCCGACCCGAGGGGGAGTTCCCCCTGGTGCTGTCCGCCAGCGGCTGCTTCCCCGCGCCCGACCGGCCCGCCCTCGATCTGGTGCCCTACGAGATCAACGCGCCGCTGTGGACCGACGGCTCGCACAAGCAGCGCTACCTGGTGCTGCCCCCGGGCGAGCGCATCACCGTGGAGCCCGGGGGCGAGCTGCGCTTCCCCGAGGGCTCGGTGCTGCTCAAGACCTTCTCCTACGCCTCCGATCCCTGGACCCCCGAGGCGGTGGTGCCGGTGGAGACCCGGGTGATGATCCGCCGTCGCCACGCGTGGGAGTTCCACACCTACGCCTGGGACGAGGATGGCTCCGAGGCGCGGCTGCTCGCGGAGGGCGACGAGCGAGCGCTGCTCACCGCGGTGGAGGGCTCGCCTGGCGTGGTGGTGCACACCTTCCCCTCGCGGCAGGAGTGCAGCTACTGCCACGGCACCGGCGAGGCGGCGGCGCTCGGCCCTCGCCTCGATCAGCTCGACCGCGAGCTGGGCTACGGCGATCAGCTCGCGGCCATGGAATCCATCGGGCTGCTCGAGGGACCGCTGCCCGCCGTCGAGCCCATGGCCGACTATCGCGCCCCCGAGGTACCGGTGCAGGAGCGCGCCCGGGCCTACCTCCACGCCAACTGCGGGCACTGCCATCGCCCCGGCGGCTGGACCCCGCCGCCGCTCGACATGGACCTGCGCTGGAGCACCGCCCTCGAGGACACGCGCCTGTGCGGCGTGCCGCCGCAGTACGCGAGCACCTTCACCGCCGACTACCGCGTGGCCCCCGGAGATCCGAACGACTCGCTGGTGTGGCAGCGCCTGTCGTCGCGGGGCCAGTGGCAGATGCCTCCCCTGGCCACCTCGGTCGCGGACCCCCACGCCGCGGTGGTCCGCGAGTGGATCGATGGCCTGGAGGAGTGCCCGGGCGGGTGAGCCGAGCCCGGTGGCCCGGCCGACCCGTGATCCGCTAGGGTGCGCCCGCCGTGATGCGTGCTCGGATCCTCTTTGGCCTCGCCCTGGTCGCCTGCGCCCGCACGCCGAAGCCTCCCGCCGACGAGCTACCGCCCGAGCCACCACCAGACGAGACCTCCGAAGCGGGCACGCCCGCGGCCGCGGTGCCCGTGCCGATGACGATCGCGAGCTCGTCCCATCCACCCGCGCCCTGGCACCTGCCGCCCATCGATCGGGTGATCTCCCCCGATGCCCTCGACGGCACCTTCGAGGACGCGGCGGTCGGCCACTCGCTGGCCCTGGTGCGCTGGGCGGGCGGGATGCTCGTCGTGGACGCCGACGCCGGGGTCCGGGGCACGCTCGCCCTGCCGCCCGACGCGGTGTGGACGGGAGTCGATGGCGACGACCGGGTGCTGCACGCCACCGCCGACGGCTCGGTGTGGCGGGCCGAGAGCTGGGACGCCACGCCGGTGCGCGTGGGCACGGTGCCGGGGGCTCTGGCCTGGGACCTGGCTCCCCACGCGCTGGTGGTGCTCAGCGAGAGCGCCGTGATGCGCTCCACCGACGGCGGCGCGCGCTTCGAGCCCCTGCCCCCGCTGCCCCGCCGCCTCGACGACCCGCAGATCCTCACCCGAGACGACGGCGCGGTGGTGGTGCAGGGCCGCGACGAGAGCGGCTCGCGGCAGACCCTGCTGCTGCCCCCACGCGGCCGCCGCTGGGTGGCCGGCCCCGCCGAGCTCGGTCCGCTCGTGCGCACCGGGGCGTGGATCGGCGACGCCGAGCTCGACGGCTGCGGCACCGTGCTCGCCCGCGACGCTCGACGCTGGGTGGAGGCGCAGCTCGAGGACGAGCTCGCCCGCTGGAGCGAGCTGGCCGAGCTCGAGGAGGAGCTCGCGCCGGCTCCCCTGCGCCGCCTGCCCACCCTCACCTGGCCCGCGGCCCCGCGCAGCTCCGCCGCCTGCGATGGAGGAGCCGATCTATGGGGAGCCATGGGCACCGGAGGCACGGAGGACGGCGAGCCCATCCGCGGCACCACGGGCCCCGGGCCCCAGCCCACGGCTCGCTGGGCGCGGCTGCTCTCCGACGCGGTCTGCGATCGCCTCCCCGACGACGAGTGGAGCTGCGACGACGCCGTGCCCCTGCGTCGGGCTCCCCACGCCGCGCAGTGGGACGAGCGCGATCGCAGCCTGCGGATCGTGTCGTTGCCTCCTGCGTGTGCCCGCCCGCTGCGCCTCGACTCCGCCGCCGGGCTCGGGGTGCTGCGCTGCGCCGAGCCCTCGGCCGTGGCGCTGTGGACCCTGGGCCCCGACGGTCAGTGGCACGGCGAAGGCCGGCTGCCGCACGACGACCAGGCCCCGGGGGCCCTCACCGCGGCCGACGACGGCACCCTGCTGCTGCACGGCCGCTGCCGCCTGGGGAGCTGCGAGCGTAGCTGGCTGCGCCCGCCCGCGGCGCTGGGCGAGGGCGCCTGGGTCGAGCTCGACCCCGCCGACACCCTCGCCTTCCGCGTGCTCGACGGCGGCCGGGCGCTGCGGATCGCGGGCCGTCGCGATCAAGGCTACTCGCTGACGGTGCTCGAGCCCGGTCGCCCCGACCAGCGGCTCACCACCCGCCTCGCCAGCGAGGGCCGGCCCTTGATCACCATGGAGGTCACCCCCGAGCGCACCCTCCGGGTGGCCTTCGGCCAGGAGGGCCCACCCATCGAGCGGATGATCGACGAGCACGGCAGGCCCCAGCCCGTCCCGCCCTCGCCGCTCCGCGGGGGCTGGCGCGGCCCGGTCCTGCTCGCGAACGACTCCTATCCCATGGTCGCGGCCATCGGCGACTACGACGACGACGGGGTCGACGACCTCGCGGTGGTGCAGCGCCAGGTCGCCCCGCACCGCGAGGTGGTGGTCATCGTGCGCGGCTGGGGCGGCCTGGGCGAGCTGGGCCCCGATGCCCTCGACGGCGAGGACCAGGTGATCGTGGAGCTCGACGTGCCGATGCTCCTGGTCGACGAGCTGCGTGGAGTGGGCGACGTGGACGGCGACGGTCACGACGATCTCGCGATCACGGTGGTGACCCCGTCGAGCACGGGCAGCGGCACGGAGGCCGAGACCTACGTGGTCCTCGGTCGCTCCACCACCGACCCGCGCCAGCTCTCCGCCGTCCGCAAGGGCGAGGGAGGCTTCTGGATCGGCGGCTTCCCCGAGGGACGCTCCTACGCCGTGACCACCGGCCCGCTGGGCGACATCGACGGGGACGGGCGCGACGACCTGGGCCTGTCCTTCCCCGCCCGCGGCTCCGATCCCGGCCGGCTCTACGTGGTCCTCGGCAAGGAGGGCGGGAGCTGGGTGCACCTGGGCGACGTCGCCCGGGGCCGCGGCGGGATGCTGCTGCAGGGCACCGCCACGCAGCCCTTCCGCGGGGGCTGGAGCGCCCTGGGCGACTTCGACGGCGACGGCGGCGACGACCTGGCCGTGGTCCTCGAGCACGACGATCTCGCCCGCGTGCACGTGCGGCTCGGCGGCAAGGACCACCCGCTCGCCTCCGGCTCGCTGCCCGAGCTCGTCGCCCAGGGAGGGCTCGTGGTCCAGACCGCGACCGCGGCCGAGCGCACCCAGGCATGGGCCGCCGGCGATCTCGACGGCGACGGCCGCCGCGAGCTGGCCATCGCCCAGATCGATCGCGACGGCCTCGATCTCGCCTCCGGTCGGGTGGCCCTGGTCTACGGCCGGGCCCGCCCTCGTGGCGTGCTCTCGCTGCCCCCGGCCGACCTCGACCAGGGCGTGGCCTGGATCCTGGGCGACTTCGCCTTCGACCACGCCGGGCGCCAGGTGGCGGCGCTCGGCGATCGCGACGGCGACGGGCGCGACGAGCTGGCCGTCGCGGCCCCCGACGCGGTGCGCCACGGCGAGGAAGTCGGTCGGGTGTACGTGCTGCGCGGCGGAGCTCGGCGCGATCGCATCGAGCTCTCCGACGCCCTGCCTCCCGCTCGCGGCTGGGTGCTGCCGTCGATCGCCGGGCAGTCGCGCCTGGGCCAGTCGCTGCTGGCCGCCGGCGATCTCGACGGTGACCATCGCCCCGATCTGCTCCTCACCGCCGCCCTCCTCGAGCGCTCGGTCCGACACGGCCCCGTGCACGTGGTGCTGGGCCTGCCGGGGGAGTGAGGCTCGTCGCGGCTCAGGGGGGCAGCTCGAGGCTCCACCCGACGATGCAGCCCCCCGTCGCGCAGGCCGAGGTCGGCACGCCACGAGCCGTCCACGCCGCCCACCTGCGCCGAGGGAGCGCAGCGCGTCGACTCATTCCTCGCCCAGCGCCGCGGTGAGCCCGAAGTCCGAGAGGATCGCGTACAGCGAGGGCACCACCACCAGCACCAGCACCGTCGAGGCCAGGATCCCGAACACGATGCTGATCGCCATGGGGATCAGCACCTGCGCCTGCAGGCTGCGCTCGGCGAGCAGCGGCAGCAGGCCGGCCACGGTGGTGGCCGAGGTGAGCAGGATCGCCCGGAAGCGCAGCCGGCTCGCCTGGCTCGCCGCGTCGATCACCTCCTGTCCCGATCGGATCCCGCTCTTGACGAACTCCACCAGCAGGATCGAGTCGTTGACCACGATCCCCGCCAGCGAGACGAAGCCGAGCAGGCTGGGCATGGTGAGCACCGTGCCCATCAGCAGGTGGCCGAAGATCACCCCGATGAGCGCCAGCGGGATCGCGACCATCACGATGAGCGGCTCGGCGTAGCTGCGGAACTGGAAGCTCAGCAGCACGAACACCCCGAACAGGCCCAGCGCCAGGCCGCGCAGCATCGACTGCATGGTGGTCGCCGACTCGGCCGACTCGCCCATCACCGTGACCGTCACGTCGGGGAATTCCTCGTGCAGCACCGGCAGCAGCTCGGAGCGGAAGGCCGTGATGAGCTCACCCACGTTGGCCTCGCGGGTGTCCACGTCGCCGGTGACCGTCACCGTGCGCAGGCCATCCACGCGCGTGACCTTGGACCAGCCGCGGTCGTGCTCGAAGCTGGCGATCGAGCCCAGCGGGACCCGCTGGCCCCCCGCCTCCACCAGGAAGTACTCGAGGTCGCTCGGGTCGCTGGCGTCGTGCCGCGACAGCGCCACGTCCACCGCGGTGGACTGCCCGCCCACCTGCACCTCGCGTGCGGTCTGGCCCTGGAACGCGGCCCGTAGCTGTCGCATGAGCACCGAGGTGTCGACGGTGGCCGCGGTCGCCCCGGGTCGCAGTCGGATCCGCAGCTCGGGCTTGCCCGGGCGCAGGTCGTCGCCCAGCTCGCTCACCCCCGCGTACTCGCCCAGGAACCCGCGGATCCGTCGTGACGCGCCCTGCAGCCGCAGCAGGTCGTCGCCCTGCACCCGGATCTCGATCGGTCGTCCGGCCGGGCCCAGCGAGGGCTCGGCGAAGGTCACCGAGATCGTGTCGCTGAGGATCCCCGCCTCCCTGGACCAGGTGGCGAAGAATTCGTCGAGCGGGGCGTCGCGGATCTCCGCGCTGAGCAGGTCCACCGAGATCGTGGCCACGTGCGGGCCCGACTCCCCCGCGTCCGTGTTGGTGTCGTACAGCGTGCTCACGTGCTGGATGAGGCGCTGGCCGTCGGGCTGCCGCGGGCCGAGGCTCTCCCCGGTGCGCTCCAGCGCCGCGGTCATCCGCTCCACCACCTCCTCGGTGCGCGACAGCGAGGTGCCCGCGGGCAGCAGGATCTTCGCCTGCGCCGTGTCGCCCTCGATGTCCGGGAAGCCCTGGAACTTGAGCACGCCGCCGCTGAGCATCCCCACCGCGAGCAGGAACGCCGTGACCACCAGGCCGAGGGTCAGGTAGCGCCAGCGGATCGCGAGGTCGATGGTGCGCCCCAGCCCCTGCTCGCGCACCCGATCGAAGCCCGCGTCGAAGACCCGCCGGAAGCGGCTCGGCGGGTCCTGCTCGTGGCCGTGCAGCGAGTGGGCGAGGTGGTTGGGCAGGATCAAGAAGGCCTCCACCAGGCTCACCGCCAGCACCACGATGAGCACCACCGGCAGCACCAGCAGCACCCGGCCGATGTTGCCCTCGAGGAAGGCCATGGGCAGGAACACGCAGACGGTGGTGCCGAACGACGACAGCACCCCGGGCACCACCTCGCGCACGCCCTCGATCGAGGCGGCCAGCGCCGACTTGCCGCGCTGCAGGTGCGCGGCCACGTTCTCGGCCAGCACGATGCCGTCGTCCATCAGCAGGCCCAGCGCCAGCAGCAGACCCAGCATGGTGATCATGTTCAGCGAGTAGCCGACCTGCGCCATCACGAAGAAGGCGCCCAGGAACGACACGGGCAGCCCCGCGGCCACCCACAGCGCCAGCCGCCAGTTGAGGAACAGCCACAGCGTGACGAACACCAGCACCAGCCCCTGGTAGCCGTTGACCACCAGCAGCTCCAGGCGGTCCTCCACGATCGAGGTGGCGTCCTGGGTGAGCGCCATGGTCACCCCCGGCGGCTTGGTGCGCTCCTGATCGGCGATGAACTCCTCCACCGCGGCCAGGATGCGCAGGCTGTCCTCCGACGAGGTCTTGGAGACCTTGAGCAGCCCCGCCCGCTTGCCGTCGAAGAGGATCTTCCGCTCGTCCTTGGCGAAGCCCGCCTCGATGCTCGCCACGTCGCCCAGGCGCAGCTCGGCCCCGCTCGAGTCGCCGAGCACCACCAGGTCCTCGTACTCCGAGGGCGTGCGGCGCTGGTCGGCGATGCGCAGCAGCACCTCGCCGTCGTCGTCGAGGATCGAGCCCACCGGTGCGTCCAGGCTCTGCCGGGAGATCGCCCCGACCACGTCCTCCACGGTGAGGCCATACTGATGGATCGCGAGCTCGTCGAGGCGCACCTGGATCTCGCGATCGGAGAAGCCGGTCACCTCCACCAGCGAGACCTCGGGCCGCCGACCGAGCTCGCGCTCCAGCATGCGGCAGTAGGCGTCGAGATCGGCGTCGGGCATGGGGCCCGTGACCGCGATGGAGACCACCGGCTGGGTGTCGCCCTGCCGGGTGATCACCGGCTCCTCGGCGTCCTCGGGGAGGTCGTCGATGGCCCCCACCGCCGCCTCCACGTCGGCCTGGAAGGTCACGATGTCGCGGCTCGGCTCCATCTCCACCGTGACCACGGCCAGCCCCTCCTGGGCCGTGCCCACCACCTCCTCCACGCCCACCACGCCGTCGATCGAGTCCTCGATGCGCTGCACCACCGATTCCTCCACGTCGGTGGCCGAGGCCCCCGGGTAGATCACCTGGATGGTGAGGGTGGTGCTGGAGAAGTCGGGGAAGGTCTCCCGTCGCATGCTCGGCAGCGCGGTGAAGCCGAGCACGACGATGATCAGCATCAGCAGGTTCGCCGCCGTGCGGTGGCGTGCGAGGTACTCGATCACGGCGCCTCCCCTGGCTCGGCGAGCTCGGCCTCTTCACCCGCGGCGTGCTCGGGCGGGGGCCCGTCCGCCGGGGGTGGCTCGTCGCCCGGCGGCTCGGCTCCCTCGACCGCGGCCTCCTCGGCTCCGTCGTCGGCGGGCGACGGGCTCCCGCTCGGCGCGGGCTCCGTGTCCGGGGCAGCCGCCGCCGCGGGCCCGCTCGCCGCCTCGACCAGCTCGGCCTCGGCCTCCTCGTCGGGGACCGGCTCGAGCAGCATGCCCTCGATGGCGGGCACGAGGTCGGTGAGCACCACCTGCTCGCCCGCCGCCACCCCGCTGGCCACGCAGGCGTAGTCGGGCTGCCTGAACTCCAGCTCGACCGTCCGCCGACGCAGCCGCGACTGCGGGTCGACCACGTAGACCACGTCGCCGTGCAGCGCCGTGCGAGGCACCGCCAGGCAGCCCTCGCGCGCCCTTCCCTGCAGCTCCACCTCCATGTACATGCCGGGCACCACGGGCGGCTTGCGACCCGTCCGGGCCGCGCGGTAGGGGTCGGCGATCGCCACCACCACGCCCACCGTGCGCGTCTGCGGATCCACGGAGGTGAAGCGAGCGAACTTGGCGTCCCACTCCGCGCGCAGGTCGGAGGACTCGAGCCGCACCGTGGCGGCCAGGCCCACCAGCTCGGGCAGGCGGCTGAGGCTGTGGGTCGACAGCGGGGTCTCGGCGGGGGAAAACGGCAGCAGCGGGCGCAGCTCGCCGATGGTGAACTGGGCGGGGATCTCCGCCATGTCGATCCCGTCGGCCACCGCCAGCACCTGCCCGCCGCCCACCACCTCTTGCAGCGAGGTCCGCACCTGACGGATCCGCACGTCGTAGGGGGCCACGATCTCGGTGCGGGCGATGTCGCGGGCCGCCCCCGCCAGCCCCGCCTCCTGCTGCTTGATCTGGGCCTCGAGCACCTTGCGGCTGGCGGGGAGCTGCCGCAGGGTGTTGCGTAGCGACTGCACCGCCTTGCGCTGGGCGAGCACGTTGCGCTCCTCGGCGTCCACCTCGGCGGCCGAGGCCGCGCCCGAGGCCTTCAGGGTGCGCAGGCGCTGCAGCGAGGCCTCGGCCAGCTCGAGCGAGCGCTCCTCGATCTCCAGGGACTCGCGGGTGTTGGCCTCCTGCACCCGCAGCTCGGCGATCTGGGCCCGCACGCCCTCGAGGTTGGCCGCCTGCCGCACCTCGGAGAGCTCGTAGTCCCCCGGATCGATCTTGATGAGCATGGTACCGGCCTCGACGAAGCTGCCCTCCTCGAGCTGCGGGCCGATCTCCACCACGCGCCCCGAGACCTCGGCCACCATCTGCCACTCCTCGCGGGCCTCCACCACGCCGTAGCCCGTGGCCCGGGGGACCACCCGACGGGGCTCGACCACCAGGGTCCGCACGCGTCGGCCGGCCTCGGCCCGATCGACCTTCTCGGGCTCGGCCCGCGAGGCCCGCAGCGCCACCAGGGCCACCACCCCCACCGCCGCCACCGGCACGAACGCCAGCCGCTTCTTCCACGACTTGCCCGAGTCGTCCATGGAGGGACGCTACCACGCAGGAGCGAGGCTCCGGCGGCCGGCTTGCGACCTCCTGCTCGAAATTCTATGACACCGTTATGAGTCGAGCCGCCGCCCGTGAGCACCGGAGGATGGAGGTCCTCGACCGCGCGGCCTCGGTGCTCGCCCTCGAGGGGGCCGCGGCCCTCACCATGCGACGCGTGGCCCAGGAGGTGGGGGCGTCCACCCAGGTGCTCTACACGCTGTTCACCTCCAAGGAGGGCCTGCTCGACGCGCTGGTAGAGGAGGGCTTCCGGCGCTTCGGCGAGGCGCTGGGGCGGGTGCACGAGACCGATCCCTGGGCGCACCTGCGGGCGCTCGGCCTCGCCTACCGTCGCTTCGCCCTCGACAACCCCGACTACTACCGTCTGCTGTGGTCAGGGGCCGTCGGAGCCGAGCCCGAGCGCAGACCGCCGGGGGGCGAGATCGCCTGGCAGGCGCTGCTGACCGCGGTCACCCGGGTGCTGGCCGCCCTCGATCGTCCGGCGCGAGAGGTCGAGCCCATGGCGACCGCGATCTGGTCGGCCTCCCACGGCTTCTGCTCGCTCGAGCTGGCCGGCTTCCCCGGGGGCGACGTGGCCCACGAGGAGCTGATGGATCTGTGCGCCGCCGGCTTGATGGGCGCCCCGGCGATCCGCCGAGCCCGCGGCGCCTGAGAGACCGCGCTCACGCGCGGGCCGGGGCGTCCCGCCTCGACAGGAACTATAACTAAGTTATAGTTCCTGTCGATGGCCCCGCTCGGCTCCTCCCCTGCCCCCTCCCTGCATGCTCGCGTCCCCTTCCATCCCCCACGCCGCGAGCAGGACGACACCCCGCTGTCGGTGGAGGGCGAGCTCCCCTCGTGGCTGCACGGCGACCTCGTCCGCACCTGCCCTGCGCTGTTCGAGAAGGGACCGTGGCGGGCCCGTCACCTCTTCGACGGCCTGGGCATGCTCTACGCCTTCACGGTGGCGGACGGCACGGTCCGCTACCGCAACCGCATGCTCCGCGGTCAGCAGTGGGCCCGCATCGAGGCCGGACGGGGCTGGCACGCGAGCTGGGCCGACGGTCCGCAGCGCTCGTGGCTGCGCCGGATCGTGCAGCCGCTGCCGCCCTCCACCGACAACGCCAACGTCAACGTGTGCCGCGTAGGCGACGACTACGTGGCGATGACCGAGACCCCGCACCAGCTCCGCTTCGATCCCCGCACCCTGCAGACCCTGGGGCCCAAGCGCTACGAGGACGAGCTCGGCCCCGGGGTGGGCATGATCGCTCATCCTCACCTCGATCGCCGCGACCGCTCGCTCGTGAGCGTGGCCACCGAGATGGGCGCTCGCTCCTCGCTCATCCTCTATCGCGTGGGCCCCGACGGTCGGCGTCGCGAGGTCGTGGCCCGCCGGGAATTCACCGAGCTGCCCTATGTCCACGACTTCGGCCTCACCCAGGACCACGCCCTGCTGATCCTCCACCCCTGGCGGGTGCGCCCGCCGTCGATGCTGTGGTCCCAGCGGGGCATCGTCGACCACTTCCACTGGGACGCCGAGCGCCCCACCGCGATCGCGGTGATCGACCGCCGCAACGGGAGCTGGCGCGAGGTAGAGGTCCCCGGCGATCCCTTCTTCGTCTTCCACGTGGCCAACGCCTTCGCGCGCCCCGACGGCGAGCTGGTGCTCGACCTGCTCGCCTACCCCGACCCCGGCGTGGTGGAGGCCCTGCGCATCGACGCCTTGCTCGCGCACTTCTCCCCCGCCGCCCAGCTCGAGCGCGTCCGCATCGCCGCCGACGGCACCAGCTGCACCCGCGAGCGGCTGGTCGACTCGCCCTTCGAGTTCCCCACCATCGACTACCGCCGTCGCAGCGGCCGCCCCTACCGCTACTGCTGGGGGGCCCAGGACGAGGGCGGCGAGCGCTGGCTCGGCGAGGTGCTCAAGGTCGACACCCACCACGGCGAGGTCACCCGCTACCAGCGACCCGGCTGGAACCTCGGCGAGCCCTTGTTCGTCCCTCGCGATCGCAGCGACGAGCGCGACGACGCCGAGGACGACGGGGTGCTGCTGACGGTGGCCAGCGATCTCGTCAACGACCGCGCGGAGCTGGTGGTGCTCGACGCCCGCACCCTCGAGCCGCGGGCGACGGCCGCGGTGGACGACGCGATCCCCATCGGCTTCCACGGCCAGTTCTTCTCCCGCTGAGGACCGGCGAGCGCGACGGAGGCTCCCTCGGGTCGTCTCCGCGCGTCGCTCGACGGGAACGCGACCCGGCTCGCCGCGGATCGGGAGGCGGGTCGGTCGACGTGCCGCTTGGCGGGGTCGTGGTGGACCATCGTAGAATGTCGCCATGACTCGACTCGGATGCTGGTGGCTCGGCCCGCTGCTGCTCTCGCTCGCCTGCACGCCCAGTCGGGGCGAGCCCGGACCGCCCGCCACGAAGGCCGGGGAGGATCCGCCGAAGTCCCCCGAGACCCCCCCCACGCCGAAGACCCCGCAGCCTCCCGACGAGTCGCGCTGGACCTGCGCGACCGACCAGGACTGCGTGCAGACCTGCGCGCTGGGGGCCGTGAGCGCGACCTGGCTCGAGGCCAACCCGAGCGCCGACGAGTGCGAGGACGGCTGCGGATGGCACGTCGACGAGGTCCGCTGCCAGGACGGCGGGTGCGTCACCCTCAACCCCGACGGCACGATCAACGAGTCCTGCACCCGCCGCGTGGACTCGCCCAACGCTCGCTGACGCGTGGTCGCGCTCGGCTGGCCGGAGGTGCTCACCACCAACGACCTGCTGCGCGCCCGGGCCGAGGCGTCGCGCCGCGAGGAGCCCTGGCCCGCGCGGCTAGGTCCCGCTGAACGACACGCCCTCGAACACCAGCGTGGGCGCGTGGAAGCTGCCGTAGGTCCAGGGATCGCCGCCCACCCGGGTCAGGCGCGAGAACAGGTCGAGCAGGTTGCCGGTCACGTTCATCTCGCCCACGGGTGCGCCGATGCGGCCGTTCTCGATCAGGTGGCCGCGCAGGCCCATCGAGAACTCGCCGCTGGTGGAGTCCGAGTTCCCGCCCAGCCACGAGGTGACGTAGATGCCCTTGCCCACGTCGGCGACGATGCTGGCCAGGTCGCCCTCGCCGGGCTGGACCACCAGGTTGGACGAGCCACCGGTGGTGGGGGCCACCCCCAGCTTCCGCCCGTAGTAGGTGTCGATGTACATGGTGCGCAGCGCCCCGCCCTCGATGATCGTCATCGGGCGGGCCGCGATGCCCTCGCCGTCGAAGTGGCGCGAGCCCAGGGCGCGGGGGAGCAGCGGCTCGTCGGTGAGCCGGAGCACCGGCGAGACCACGCGCTCGTCGAGCCGATCGGCCCAGAACGACTGCCCCTGCTGCACCGCCCAGCCGCGCGCGGGCCCGAGGAGCGCCCCGATCGCCCGCCCGGCGATCATGCGATCGACCACCATGGTGGTGGTGGTGGTGGGTCCCTTGCGGCTGCCCAAGCGCGCGCGCGCCTGGGCGAGCGCCTCGTCGCCGATCCAGTCGGCGTCGGGCAGGTCGACCAGGTGCCGGGCCGAGGCCCCCATGCCGCCCTCGGGCCGCCGATCGCCCTCGTCCTGCAGGGTCACGCTGGCGTAGGTGCCCACGAAGGTCGAGGCATGCCCCCCGCGAAAGCCGTTGGAGCTGGCGTGCGCCGAGGCGTGGCTGCCGTCGACCACCGTGCTCGAGGCCGAGATCACGCCGGGCTTGCCCGACATGCGCGCGTCGATGCGCAGCCCCAGGGCCTGGCGCGCGTCGTTGTCGAGCTTCGCCAGGCTGGGATCGACGGCGTCGAGATCCACGCCGGACCGCCCCTCGAACAGCGCCGGATCGGGCAGGGCCCGGTGGGGGTCGGGCTGCAGCGCGCGGGTGAGCGCCACCGCCTCGGCCATGAAGTCGCGCAGCGGACCGTCGCGCAGGTCGCTGGTGCTGTGGCTGAAGTAGCGACCATCCACGTAGAGGTCGACCGACAGCCGTCGCGAGTGGCTGTGCTGCATGCGCTCGAGCACGCCGTCGCGGAGCTGGCACTGGGTGCTGCGAGAGCTGCTCGCAGCGGCCCACGCATCGTCGGCCCCCTCGGCCTTGGCCAGCGCCACCGCGGCCACGGCTCGGTCCTGGAGCACCTGGAGATCCTCGGAGTCACGCATCGGAAGTGCCTCCCACCGTCATCGACGACACGAGCACCGTGGGCAGCCCCTGCGAGACGGGCACCCCCTGGCCGTCCTTGCCGCAGGTCCAGCCGCCGGTGTCGAGCTTGCTGTCGTTGGCCGCCATGGTCACCTTGCGCAGCGCCTCGGGGCCGTTGCCGATGATGTTGCAGTCACGGATCGGCGCGGTGATCTTGCCGCCCTCCACCAGCCAGCCGTTCTTGATGTAGAAGGTGAAGTCGCCCGCGCCGATCTGCACCTGGCCGTTGGTGAAGGTCTCGGCGATGATCCCCTTGTCGACCGAGGCGATGATCTCCTCGCGGCTGTGGGGGCCGTCGAGCATGGTGGTGCAGCGCATGCGGGGCAGCGGCACGTGCCGGAACGACTCGCGCCGCCCCGAGCCGGTGCTCTGCTTGCGGCCGTAGTGCCGCGCGCTGATGCGGTCGTGCAGGTAGCTGGCCAGGACCCCCCGGTCCACCAGCACCGTGCGCTCGGTAGGGGTGCCCTCGTCGTCGTAGTTGAGGGCGCCGCGCTCGTGGGGGATCGTGCCGTCGTCCACGATGGTCACGAAGTCGGGGGCGACCTCCTTGCCGATCATGTCGGCGTAGATGCTGGTGTTCTTGCGGTTGAAGTCGGCCTCCATGCCGTGGCCGATGGCCTCGTGCAGCAGGATGCCGCTGGCCCCCGCCGCGAGCACCACCGGCAGCTCGCCCGCGGGGGGCTGGCGGGCGTCGAAGAGCACCATGGTGCGATCGACGGCCTCGCGCGCCACCGTCTGCAGCCGCTCCTCGGTGTACCAGCCCACCCCCTGCCGCGCGGCGAGGTTGGAGCTGCCGGTCTGCACGACGCCCTTCTTGGTCGCGTTGGTCACCACGTAGAGGCGGGTCATGGGGCGGCGGTCGACGATCATCTGCCCCTGCAGGTCGACGATGAGCACCCGCTCGTCGGTGTCGTTCCAGCTCACCCGCACCTTGTCCACCGCCGGATCGCCGGCCTCGGCCAGCTCGGCCGCGCGCCGGATGATGGGGAGCTTGGCGTCGACCTCCACGTCGGACCACGGCACCCGCAGCTCGTAGAAGCGACCCGGTGACGCCGCGGTGAACGAGGCGGGCGTCGACACGGCCGAGCCCCTCGCGATGGCGGCCGCGCTGCGGGCCGCCTCGAGCATGGCCTCCTCGCCGAGGTCCTCGGTGTACGCGTAGCCGACCTGATCGCCGATGATCACCCGCAGCCCCACGCCGAGATCCACGTTGGCGTGCGCGCTGCTGATGAGGCCGTCCTCCATGCTGATGGAGTTGCTGCGGGAGTGCTGGAAGTACAGCTCCGCGTGGTCGGCCCCGCGCGAGCCGAGCTCGGCCAGCACCCGGCGCAGCCGAGCCTCGTCGATCGAGAACCACTCGAGGAAGGGGTTGTCCGGCGTGGCCGCGACGGCGGGCGCCACCGTGGCCTGCTGGGCCGGGCGACTGCCACAGCCGATCAGGAAGGCCGGCGCCGACAGCAGCGCCGTGCCGGTCTGGATGAATCGTCGACGAGAATACGGGTCCGACATGACAACGTTTCGGGCGAGGGGATGGA
Source organism: Myxococcales bacterium (assembly GCA_020633315.1). Classification (GTDB taxonomy): domain Bacteria; phylum Myxococcota_A; class Polyangia; order Nannocystales; family Nannocystaceae; genus Paraliomyxa. The sequence goes on along the minus strand of JACKDV010000007.1, from coordinate 20,460 downwards.
CACCGTAGCAAGCCACCGGCACCTCCGCCCGCGAGTTTGCGCCCTCTGGCGCGAGAAACTTCCGGGGCCGAGCCCGGGTCGAAGCCGGCATCCCAATCCCGCGAGGGCCCTCGGCCCCCGCCGCGTCGTCGTGCTACCGTCCCTTTGGGTCACGGCGGTGCTCTCACGCGGGGGCCGGGTGGTTCTCCTTCGCCCAATGATCTCGGGCAATTGCGACCCGAGCTCGATTTCGAGGAGAGGGATGTCGATTCCGGGAGGGCTCGATCGTCGGGGGCGCAGGAGACTTCCCCATGGCCGACATCACCCTCTTGGGTCCCCAAGCCAGCAGCTACGTCCGCAGCGCCCGCATCGTGTGTGCCGAGAAGGGGGTCGAGCACGAGCTCGCCCCGATCGCCTTCGGCAGCGATGACCACCGCGCCCTACACCCCTGGGCCAAGGTCCCGGTCATGCGTCACGGCGACGTGGTGCTCTACGAGACCCAGGCGATCCTCCGCTACGTCGACGCCGCCTTCGACGGCCCCTCGCTGGTGCCCACCGCCCCCGCGGCCATCGGCGCCATGGAGCAGTGGATCAGCATCCACAATTGCTACCTCTATCCGAGCGCGGTGGTGGGCTACGCCTTCCAGTACATCTTCCCCAAGGGCGAGGGCGGCCAGCCCGATCGCGCGGCCATCGAGGCGGCGCTGCCCAAGCTCGAGCACGACCTCGGGGTGCTCGACCGCGCGCTGGCGAGCCAGCCGTGGCTGGCGGGCAGCTTCAGCCTCGCCGACATCCTCGTGGCGCCGGTGATCACCACCATCGCCCCGCTGCCCGAGGGCGGCCGGCTCGTCGATCGCTGCGCCAACCTGCGGCGCTGGCTCACCGCGATGGAGCAGCGGCCGAGCGCCGCGCTGCTGCAGGTGCCCCGGCCCGGGTGAGCACGCCGGCCCTGCTGGTCCTCCGCGCGCAGCGGGGGGCCGGCACGCGGGCCGACTCGAACGACGCGAGGGCCCGAGCGCGCGGCGCCCCCTCAGCGGCGCGGCAGCAGCCGACGGGCCCACTGCGGCGCGCCGCGTCCCACCGTGACCTCCCAGTACCACGGGCCGCGCCGGCGCTCCTGCTTGGTGGACTTGCCCGAGGCCAGCACCACGCCGATGTTGCGGTAGCCCGGCCACTTGCCCCACACGTGGCGGTGCCCGAAGCACAGCACGTCGGCCTGGCCGTCGAGCAGGTCGAGCATCGCCTCGGCGTCCTCCACCCGCATGCTGCGGCGGCGGTCGAAGGGATGGTGGTGCAGGAACACCAGCAGCCCCTTGCCGCGATCCCGCTCGCTCACGATCTCGCGCAGCAGCTCGAGCTGGCGCCGGCCGATGCGTCCGCTCGCCAGCATGCCCTCGTCGTTGGCGGTGTCGAGCCCCACCAGCACCGCGTCGGAGCCCTGGGTCACCAGCGGGTAGAGCTCGGCCATGCGATCGCTGGAGCTGCGAGCCCGGGCCATGCCCAGCAGCTCGCCGAGCACGTGGCGCTGGAAGTCGATCCGCGCCGAGGTCATGAAGCTGTTCCCCTTGAGCCCCACGTCGTGGTTGCCGGGGCACGCCGTCAGCACGAAGCCGTCCTCGACCAGCGGCCGCAGCAGCGCCACCACGCGGTGGTACTCGTCCTCGGCTCCGTTGTCGGTCAGGTCACCGGTGATCACCACGTGCGGGCGGGTCCCCGCGGCGAAGCGCTGGCGCAGATGAGCCACCAGCCGCTCCAGGGTTCGGTTCTCGCCCGCCTCGGGCTTGCGATGGACGTGGAGGTCGCTCAGGACGATGCAGCGCACGTGCCCACGGTAGCGCGGCCCACTGCCGGCGGGGTACCGCAATGCCTGCGTGCTGCCGACATCCGCTCGGTGTCGGAGACCCGCTCCGACCATCGCGCGGAGCCCCGACCCACCCGGCTGCCGTGCCTAGAGTATGCCAAGGGGTGGGCATTGCCACAAGCGCCCCGCCCCCGCCTACGGTGCTCACTTCCACCAGAGCCGTCCGCGGCCAGCAACCCACGAAGAGCAGGAGCAGCCAATGATCGAGCCGAGCGGGAGCGCGACGAGGGAGCGTGCGGTCGTGATCGCCGGCGGAGGCCCGACCGGGCTGATGCTGGCGGGCGAGCTGGCGCTGGCGGGAGTCGACGTGGTGATCGTCGAGCGACGCAGCACGCAGGCGGTCGACGGATCGCGAGCCGGGGGCCTGCACGCCCGCACCATCGAGGTGCTCGATCAGCGGGGCATCGCCGAGCGCTTCCTCTCGGAGGGAACGGTGATGCAGATCCAGGGCTTCGTGGGGATCCCGCTCGACATCGGCGACTTCCCCACCCGCCACAACTACGGCCTGGCGCTGTGGCAGGGCCACATCGAGCGCATCCTGGCCGGCTGGATCGACGAGCTCGGGGTACCGATCCTCCGAGGCCGCGAGGTGGTGGGCTTGGTCCAAGACGACGCGGGGGTCCACGTCGAGCTGCGCGGCGGAGAGAGCCTGCGAGCCCGCTACCTGGTCGGCTGCGACGGAGGACGGAGCGTGGTCCGCAAGGCGGCCGGCATCGACTTCCCCGGGCTCGATCCCTCCACGAGCTGGATGATCGCCGAGGTCGAGATGGACGAGGCGCCCACGCTCGGCATGCGCCGCGAGGGCGGGGGCATCGGTCCCGTGGACCGCGAGCGGGGCGGAGGGCCGTACCGCGTGGTCCTGACCGAGCCCGAGCTCGAGCCCACCCGCGAGCCCACGCTGCAGGATCTCCGGGAGGCGCTCGTCGCCGCCTACGGGACCGACTTCGGGGCACGCGACCCGAGCTGGATCTCCCGCTTCACCGACATGGCGCGGCAGGCCGCGTCCTATCGCCGCGGCCGGGTGCTGCTAGCCGGAGACGCGGCGCACGTCCATCCTCCGCAGGGCGGCCAGGGTCTCAACACCGGCGTGCAGGATGCCGTGAACCTGGGGTGGAAGCTGGCCCAGGTGGTCGACGGGACCTCCCCCGAGAGCCTGCTGAACAGCTACCACGCCGAGCGACACCCGGTCGGCGCCCGGGTGCTGAGCAACACCATGGCCCAGGTCGCGCTCGGCCGCCCCGACGACCGTCACCAGGCCCTGCGCGACACCATGAGGGAGCTGCTGGGCATGGACGAGCCGCGTCGGCGCATCGCCGCGATGCTCAGTGGTCTCGACATCCACTACGAGCTCGGCGAGGGGCACCCGCTGCTCGGGCGGCGCATGCCCGACCTCGATCTGCACACCGTCGATGGCCCCACGCGCGTGTTCACCCTGCTGCACGAGGCCCGCCCCGTGCTCCTCGAGCTCGGAGGCTCCGGTGAGCTCGACCTCTCCCCGTGGGCGAGCCGGGTCCGGCGGGTCGACGCCCGGGCCGAAGGGCGGTGGGAGCTCCCGGTGCTCGGCGAGGTCGCGGCTCCCTCGGCCGTGCTGATCCGGCCCGATGGACACGTCGCGTGGGTGGGCGAGCTCTCCGACCCGGGGCTCCCCGTTGCGCTCGCCACGTGGTGCGGAGCGCCGGCCGCAGCGAAGCGATGAGCGCGGCGGAGCCCGTGCTGCGCCGCCGCGCGCCGGGCCTCAGACCTCGGCGCGCAGCGAGGCCTCGGCGGCCTCGGACGCCGCGAGCTCGTGGTGCACGGCGTCGATCTCCCGGGCCGACAGCCGCAGCCCCTCGGCGTGCAGCAACGAGATCACCGCGTAGACCGAGATGAACAGCCCCAGGCCCCACAGATCGATGAGCATCAGCAGAGAGGCCACGCCCATGACCACCACGTTGAGGACGACCGCGAAGTCGGCCAGGCGACGGGCCTTGGCGGCCGCCTCCGGCTCGCAGCGGAGCAGGCCGAAGGCATTGCGGTAGATCCCCGCCGCGAGCACCAGCCCGGGGATCGACAGCAGACCCAGGCCGTAGGCGACGAGGCCGAGCAGCCCCACGAGCAGCCCGGGGATGAACATGTGGCCGAGCACCAGCGAGACCACCGACACCGCCTTCACCAGGCGCGGCGCCCCGAGCTCCTCCACGAGGTACTCTCGCTCGCTCGCGCGACCGCGGAAGGGCCCGCCGGGCTCGGCCTCGGCCACCGGCACCGGCCGCAGACGACGCCAGCGCTCGCGATGGCGAGACTCGTGCTCGAGGTAGGTGACGGCGGGGATCGCCACGAAGTAGACGACGAGCCCGAGGACGGTGAGGACGAAGGCTTCCATGACTCACTCCCCTCACTTGAACAGCTTGAGCACGGCCGGGACGATCTTGCTGCGCTCGGAGGCGGCCACCCGATCCATCACCCGCGCCGCCAGCTCCACGAATTCGCCGATGGCCACCATCAGCCCGTTGAACTCGCGGGCCTCCGAGCCCCGCAGCGAGGCCGTGCGCTCGGCACAGCTCCGCAGCACGGCCAGCGCGGGATCGACCTCGCGACGCTTCCGCTCGCGCACCACCGTGCAGAAGATCTTCCACACGTCCTTCTCGGCCTCGAAGTAGTCCCGCCGCTCGCCGGGCTGCACCACCTTGCGCACCAGCCCCCACGAGACCAGCTCGCGCAGGTTGGTGTTGGCGTTGCCGCGGCTGATCGTGAGCGCCTCCATGGCCTCGTCGGTCGACAGCGGCACCTGGCTGGTGATCAGCAGGGCGTGGAGCATGGCCATGGTACGGCTGATGCCCCAGGCCGAGCCGAGCACGCCCCACTGGGTGACGAACTCCAGGCGGGCGTCGGCCAGGGCGTGGGCGGGGCTGCTCATCGATACTTTCAGTAATAACTGAAAGTTCAGGTTCGTCAAGGCGGAGAATCGAGGCCGGGCTCGAGCCCGGCGCCGACGGCCGCCGCGGCGGGCAGAGCCGCGGCGCGCGGGACCGCGTCCCGAGCTCAGGCCCCCGCCGCGGCGAAGGCCTGGCCTACGATCGCCTGGGCCTCCTCCTGGATCCGCGCCAGGTGCTCGGGGCCGAGGAAGCTCTCGGTGTAGATCTTGTAGACGTCCTCGGTCCCCGAGGGCCGCGCTGCGAACCATCCGTTCTCGGTCACCACCTTGAGCCCGCCGATCGCCGCCCCGTTGCCGGGCGCCTCGGTCAGCTTGGCCACGATGGGCTCGCCGGCCAGGGTGTCGCCGGGCACCTGCTGCGGGCTGAGGCTGGAGAGCACCTTCTTCTGCGCCGGCGTGGCCGGAGCATCGATGCGCTCGTACACGGGCGCGCCGAAGCGCTCGGTGAGGGCCTGGTAGCGCTCGCCCGGATCGCGCCCGGTCTTGGCGGTGATCTCGGCCGCGAGCAGGTCCATGATGATCCCGTCCTTGTCGGTCGACCACGAGCGGCCGTCCATGCGCAGGAAGCTGGCCCCCGCGCTCTCCTCCCCGCCGAAGCCATAGCGCCCGTCGGCCAGGCCGTCCACGAACCACTTGAAGCCCACCGGCACCTCGGAGAGCGGACGGCCGAGGTCCGCGGCCACGCGATCGATCATCGAGCTGCTCACCAGGGTCTTGCCGATCATCGCCTCCTTGGACCACTGGGGCCGGTGCGTGAAGAGGTACTCGATGGCCACCGCGAGGTAGTGGTTGGGGTTGAGCAGCCCCGCGCTGCGGGTGACGATGCCGTGGCGATCGAAGTCGGTGTCGTTGCCGAAGGCGACGTCGTAGCGATCCTTGAGCCCCACCAGGCTGGCCATCGCCCAGGGAGAGGAGCAGTCCATGCGGATCTTGCCGTCCTTGTCCACGGTCATGAACGAGAAGGTGGGATCGACCGCCTCGTTGACCACGTCGAGGGCCAGCCCGTGGATCTCGGCGATGGGCGCCCAGAAGGCCAGGCCCGAGCCGCCCATGGGGTCCACGCCGATCTTCAGGCCGGCGCCGCGGATGGCCGCGATGTCGACGATGTGGGGCAGCGCCCGCACGTAGGGGTCGATGAAGTCGTGGCGCGCGGTGGTGTCGGCCGCGAGCGCCTTGGCCAGGGTGGTGCGCCGGACCCCGGCGAGGTCCTCGGCGAGCAGGGCGTTGGCGCGCGCCTGGATCACGGCGGTGACCGAGCCGTCGGCCGGGCCGCCGTGGGGCGGGTTGTACTTGATGCCGCCGTCCTCGGGCGGGTTGTGGCTGGGGGTGATCACCAGTCCATCGGCCAGGCCCGACTCGCGACCGCGGTTGTGCTCGATGATCGCGAAGGAGACCGCCGGCGTGGGGGTGTAGCCGTCGCGCTCGTCGATGCGGGTGGCGACGCCGTTGGCCGCGAGCACCTCGAGCACGCTGGCGCGGGCCGGCTCGCTCAGCGCGTGGGTGTCGACGCCGACGAACAGCGGCCCGTCGACGCCCTGCGCCGCCCGGTACTCGCACACCGCCTGGGCGATGGCCAGGATGTGGGCCTCGTTGAAGGCGTCGTGCAGCGAGGAGCCGCGGTGGCCCGAGGTCCCGAAGCTCACCCGCTGCGAGGCCTGCTCGGGATCGGGGCGCCCGGTGTAGTAGGCGCTGACGAGCCGAGGCACGTTGACGAGCAGGGAGCGGGGCGCAGGCTTGCCGGCGAGCGGATGGACCATGGCGGCAGTAGACCGCCCCGCCCCCCGGGCTTCAAGCACGAGCGCGACGACGAGACGCGGGTGCGCTCACGCGGGGCTACGGCAGCATGCCGCTTCCGCCCACGATGGGAGCGGTGGTGCTCCCGGCCCCGCCGCCGAATTCGAGGGGCTCGAAGTAGGGCAGGTAGCGCGGGGGCCCGCGGGCGACCGCCCGATCACCAGGATCGGCCGGCGTTCCCGTAGGCTCTGCGCGGGCCCGCGTGCTAAGGTCTCCGATCGCCGACCCCGGAGGCGAGATGGGAGAGACGCCGAACTACGCCGTCTTCGCGACGCCGATCTTCGGTGCCGCGATCTTCGTGGAGACCATGCTCGCCCGCCGCAAGGGGCGACTGCGCGAGCTGTACTCGCTGGGCACCGCGGTCTCCGACGTGGGCTGCGGCGCCGTGTTCCAGGTGATGGAGGTCCTGCTCAACCTCGTCACCCTGGCCCTGTACGCGTGGCTCTACGAGCACGCCCGGCTGGTGCACTGGGACGACAACAGCCCCTGGCCCTGGGTCATCGGGCTGGTGGGCGTGGACTTCCTCTACTACTGGTGGCACCGGGTCAGCCACGTGGTCAACGTGATGTGGGCGGTGCACGGCGTGCACCACCAGAGCGAGGACTACAACCTCGCCGTCGCGCTGCGGCAGCCGGTGCTCGAGCCCCTCACCTGGCTGCTGTTCTACTGGGTGCTGGCGCTGCTGGGCGTGCCGCCGCTGGTCTACGTGATCAGCTTCGGCCTCAACCTCTTCTATCAATTCTGGATCCACACCGAGCTGGTGGGTCGGCTGCCGCGACCGATCGAGTGGGTGCTCAACACGCCCTCGCACCACCGGGTGCACCATGGGGTCGACGCGGAGTACCTCGATCGCAACTACGGCGGCGTACTGGTGCTGTGGGATCGGCTGTTCGGCAGCTTCCAGCCCGAGCAGCAGCGGCCCACCTACGGCACCACGGTGCCGCTGCGCAGCTACAATCCGCTCTGGGGCAATGCGCAGCACCTGCACCGCACCTGGCGGCTGAGCCGAGCCGCCACGCGCTGGCGCGACAAGCTGTGGGCCTGGGTGGCGCACCCGGCCTGGCTGCCGCCGGGCGTGGTCGAGCCCGACCCCAAGCCCGACCGCGGGCGCTACCACAAGTACCGGCCGCCGCTGTCGCGGGCCAAGGCGTGGTACGTGGCCGCGAGCCTGCTGCTGGTGGTGGGGTTGGCCGGGCCCTTCGTGTACGTGGGTCACCTGCTGCCGCTGCCGCAGATCATGGCCGCGGCCGGCGTGCTGGCGCTGGCCCACGTGGCGCTTTCGGGGCTGGTCGAGGGCAAGCCCTGGGCCTCCGCGCTCGACTGGGTGCGGATCGCAGGCGTGTCGGTGGTGGCGGCCTGGCTGTGTGCCGCCGCATGGGGGCTGGCCACGGGCCTGTCGATCGCGGGAGCCCTCGCCGTGGTGTCGATCGTGGGTCGCCTCGCGCTACGCCCGGCCCGGGCCGTGCTCGCATCGGCCGAGTGATCGCCCGACGAGCGTCACAGGGGCAGGGCGCCCGATTCCTCGAAGACTCGCATCGAGAGCGGCACGCCCGGCATCGATGCGGGCCCCGACCCGAGCTCGCGGGCTCGGGCCGCGCGTCGGGCCCGTCGGCGCTCCATCAAACGGGCCAAGGCGATGTCCCGATCGGGCCCTCCCCGACCCCCGCCATGCGCCATCAGCGTGGGAGCGAGCGCCGCGTCGGTGCTCGGATCAGCGCCGAAGTACGCCAGCGATGCGGCATGTCGGCGGAGCAGCTCGTCGAGCCTTTCCCGACACGCCTCGGCGATCTGCCCCGCGACCTCGATCCCCCGAAGGTCCAGCAGCATGTCGACCGGTCGTCGATAGTGATCGAGCGCTCCCTCGAGCTCGAGGTCCCAGCGCTCCACATCGGCCGCGTCGGCCAGCCGCACGCGATCGAAGCTCAGCTCGATGTACTTGCCGTGGGCCGTGAGCTCGAAGCGCCACGATCGCCACTGGGCGTGTCCTTCCTCGTCCATGGTGTCCCGTCCCCCCAGCACCATCCTACCCCGAAGCACGAGCATCCGGGGATACCCGAGGAACATCGTTGGAAGGAGATCTCCCGCCGGCGAGCGCGCCGGGCCCCGCAGGATCCCCGCACGATCTTTGCGTGAGTTGCGTGATTTTGGAGCCCCGAGCGCTGCTACAGTGACCGCAGGTGGCGGTCCTGCGCATCCACTCCCCCGTCGTGGGCCGGCACGAGCAGGTCTTCGAGTGGGATCTGCGCCCGATCACCCTGGGACGCGACGAGGCCTGCGAGGTCGTGCTCCTCGAGCAGGCGGCCTCTCGCCAGCATGCGCGGCTCGAGTGGGTCGACGGCGAGGCGCGGCTGACCGACTGCGGCAGCGCCAATGGCGTATGGGTGGGCAACGAGAGGATCGAGTCGCGTTCATTGCGCGATGGCGAGTCCTTCCGCATCGGCGAGACCACGGTGCAGCTCGTGGTGGATCCCTTCCGCCAGCCCACCCTCGTGTCGACCACCGACCCCGCGGCGCCGGCGAATCTCGAAGACGATCTCGCGACTGGGGACACCGTGTACTCGGAGACCAGCGGGGCGTCACGAGCCCCGAGACATGAGCCGGCATCGAGCGCGGAGGCTGCGACGAACGCTGTCGCTGCGCCGGCACCGAGTCCCGCGCCAACTCCGAGCGACGCACCGTCGCCCAGCTCCGTACCTGCACCGAGCGCTGCTCCGGCACCGAGCCCCGCACCGGTCTTCTTCGCACCATCGTCGTCCCCGTCGGCGTACTCGCTGGGCGAGGCGCCAACCCTGGCCGGCAGCTCCTCCTCGCGCTCGGTCTACTCCCTCGGCAACCAACCCGGAGGAGCGAGCCGCGAGCCCGACGAGCTCGGCGCCGTCGCTTCCTCGGCCCCCTCGGTCTACTCCCTCGGCGACGAGACGGGCATGCCCACCCGCGAGCCCGACGAGCTCGGCCTCGTCGCTTCCTCGGCCCCCTCGGTCTACTCCCTCGGCAGCGAGCCCGGCATCCCCTCTCGCGAGCCCGACTCCCTCGGCCTCGCCGCCCCCTCGGCCCCCTCCGTCTACTCCTTCGGCGACCAGCTCCCTCCCATGGCGGCGCGAGGACCCGACTCGCCGGGTCTGCCCTCGTCATCGTCCCAGCTCGGCACCCCGCCGCCCGCTCCCGTGGGCCCTGCGGGTCCCGCCCCGATGCCCGCTCCCATGGCCCCCCTGGCCGTGGCCCCGAGCCCCGCTCCCATGGCCCCCGCCGCCGCGGCCCCGAGCCCCGCTCCCATGAGCGCAGCAGCGATGCTCGCCCCCTCGCCCGCCCCGAGGGCCCCGGCGAGCGCGGCCTCGTCGTGGGAGTGGAACAACGCGCCCCGGCGCTCCGAGCCCCGCCCCCATGGTCATGCCGCCGGCCCCACGCTGTGGGTCGGCGTGGTGCTGCTCATCGGAGGCATCGTGGCCATCATCGCGGCGCTGGCCGTCGGCTACGAGCCCAGCGAGCTCCGCTCCTTGCTCGGGATGGCAGCGCGATGACGATGCGCCCCCTGGTGCTGGCCTCGACCCTCGGGCTCGCGCTGCTGCCCCGCCTCGCTCCGGCCGCCCCCTGTGACGTGGCCGGCAAGGTGGTCGACGCGGAGGGCAAGCCCCTGGTCGGGCTCGACGTGCGCCTCGACGAGAAGCCGACGCCGCGCCACACCACCACCGACGACGAGGGCCGCTTCCGCTTCACCGCCGTGGCCGAGGCCACCATGGTGGTCGCCACCCTGCGCGACGGCGGCAAGCCCCCCCGCTTCACGATCCTCTCCGCCGACGAGCCGGTCGAGCTCCGGGCCCCCGTCGCTCCGGCGACCACCTGCGAGCCCACCCTCGATCCCGCGGACGGCCCACCCACCGCCGCGGAGCTCATGGAGATCTACCAGGGCGTGCGCCGGGGCTTCGCGCTCATCGATCGCCTGGGGATCCGCGGCACCGCCTCGCTCAGCATCGAGACCGACGACGGGATCGCCTCGCCCCGCGCCACCTACTGGACCGGGCCGCCGAGCTACAACCCCGAGGACCCCCAGCCGCCTCGCATCGTGATGGGCACCGAGGCCACCCGCAGCACGGACGGGGGCCACCCCGACAACCGCGAGTACCACGAGCTGGGGCACCACGCCCTCGCGCTGGCCTTCGGCGCCCTGCCCCGCTCGCCCGACAACCTCGACGGCGGTGGCTACCACCGCAACCCCTCGTCGGCCGCCGCCTGGACCGAGGGCTTCGCCACCTTCTTCGCGGCCATGGTCGCCCGCGAGATCGAGCAGCGCCCGCACGCCGAGCGCCATCGCATCGCCGGGGCCTGGCTCGACCTCGAGCTCGACTATCGCCCGTGGGATCTGCGGGGCCTCGAGTCGGTGGCCGTCGCCAGCCTGCTGTGGGACATGGTCGACGGCGCCCGCGAGGGAAAGACCGCGCCGCTGACCGTGGAGGAGCCCACCGTGCTCACCGATGCGGGGGTGCCCCACCTGCTGGTGGCCCGCGTGATCAACGGCTCGACCGAGCCCGTCTCCGGCGCGCGGGTCCGCGTGAGCACCGACAGCTGGCTCGGCACCGCGCCGGTGGCCCCCGCCCTGCTGCCCCCCGGAGGCGAGGGCTGGCTCGCGCTGCCCCTGCCCGCCGAGATCGCGACGCTCGACGATCCGATCGCCGCGCTCACGCTGCGAGCCATCACCTCGCCCAGCGCCCCCGACGATGACCCCGTGCAGGTGGAGCTCGCCGCGCTGTGGACCGCGATCGCCGAGCTCCGCAGCGATCGCAGCGCCAGCAACGGTCGCCTCTTCGACGTCGCCGATCTCTACCTCGCGCTGCGCGGGCGCTTCGGGGGCAAGGACGCCGACGGCGACGGCTACGACGACGTCGACCAGCTCTTCGCCGCGCACGGCTTGTTCGCCGACCTCGACGGCGACCGCCAGCGCTCGCCCGCCGAGGCCCTGGGCCCCACCTCGCATCCCGGCCGCACCCTCGAGATCGACGGCCACACCGAGACCTGGCCCGAGCTCGTGCCCCGCAACCGCATCACCCTTCCGCCTGCGCTCACCGTCAAGGTCCAGACCGAGCCCGCCGACGCCGCCATCGCGGTGGTGATCCCCGGCTCGGCGTGGGGCGGCTACTTGGCCCAGCCCGACGACGAGGGCCTCATCACGCTGGTGCCACCGCCCGCCGTCGAGGGGGGCTCGATCTCCGTGATCGCGCTCGCTCCCGGACGGCGCCCCACCGTGCTGCTGCACCGCGAGGCGCTGCCCATGCTCGCCGAGCTCGAGCAGCACGAGGCCCCCTACCTCACGGGCGGCGCCAAGCTCCCCGCCTTCGAGGGAGCGCCGAGCTCGGCCGCGGGCTCGCCGCAATGGCCCCGAGTCGCGTTCGTGGGTGGCGTGCTCGCGGCGCTGCTGGGCCTGGTGCTCATGGCGATCGGCTGGCCGCGCCTGCGCTGACCGGCTGGTAGAATCGAGGCAAGGCGATGGAAACGGCTCCGTCGCACCATGGACCGTCGACCCGACCATCCTGGGCGGGCCTCGTCGCTGGCACCCGAGTCTCACCATGAACCTACGTACGCTCGCTCCGCTCTCCCTTGCCCTGCTCGCCCTCGCCTGCCCCGGCGACGAGCCGAACGAACGGGTGGATGCCAGCGACACCAACCCCACCGGCGACACCAACCCCACCACCACCGCCACCACCAACCCCACCACCACCGCCGACGGGAGCGACACCACCCAGGGCATGGCGGACACCACCATGGGCTCGAGCGCGACCATGGCCACCACCGAGCCCGGCGGCGACTCGGGCTTCATCTTCGACGTGGGCGGCGTGTCCGACATGGGCGAGGGTGGCTGCGGGCCCGGCCCCTCCACCAACGCCACCCTCACCGGCACCGTGTGGGCCCCCAACGGAGAGATCCCCATCAGCAACGCGCTGGTCTACACCACCGCGGTGGAACCGGCCGGGATCCCGCAGGGGGTGTACTGCGACGAGTGCCAGGCGGTGAGCTGCGACGACTTCTTCACCTTCACCGACCCGGACGGCACCTTCTCGCTCGACACCCAGGCCGCCAACGACCGCTACCTGGTGGTGAAGAAGGGCCAGTTCATGCGGGTGACCACCCTCGACATCGCCGAGGGCTCGCAGGCGCTGTCGAGCATGCGCACCACCCTGCCCTCGGCCAACAACCCGGCCGCCGGCCAGTACATCCCGCTCATCGCGGTGGGCTACGGCTCCTACGACCGCATCGAGGACGCGCTGGGCAAGTTCGGGCTGGGGCAGACCAACATCGCGAGCATGGAGGAGACGCTGATCCCCGGCACCGAGCCCTTCGACATCTGGGACAACGGCGGCGGCCCAGCCTTCGACGGCTTCACCTCGCAGGGCACCTTCGCCCAGCTCATCGCCAACCCCGACGCGCTCGACGACTACCACATCATCTTCGTGCCCTGCTCCACCGACGACTTCGTCAACCAGCTCAATCCGGCCAACATCCAGAACATCCGCGACTGGGTGGCCGCGGGCGGCCGCTGGTACGTGGCCGACTGGTCCAACGAGTGGATGGAGCATGTGTTCCCCGACTACCAGACCCTCGACGGTGAGCCCAACAATGCCGACGGCGGCGTCTACGACTCCGACGCCAACGTGCTCGACCCCGACCTGCTCGCGTGGCTGATGGCCCTGCCCAACGCCCTCAAGGACATCAACCCGCTCAACGACGAGACCCACCCCACCCTCTTCGACCTGCCCGCCTACGTGACCACGGTGGACAACTGGTCCGTGATCGAGCAGGTGCTCCCGGTGCTGGTCGACAACGGCATGGGCGGCATGGTGGACGTGGGCCACAAGGTGTGGCTCGAGGGGCCCGGCAGCGGCTTCCCGGTGCACCCGCTGACCGTCTCGGGGGTCTACGGCTGCGGCCGCATCCAGTTCACCAGCTACCACGCGGCCGAGTTCTTCGACTACGTGGGCCTGTCGCCGCAGGAGTTGGTGCTGCTCTACACCATCCTCGAGATCGGCGTGTGCCAGGAGAACCCGCTGCCGCCGCCCACCGGCTGAGCGGCTCCCGCCCGTCGGCCTCCGCGCCCGCGTGCCCTCGGCCACGCGGGCGCTCGACTATGGGGCCGACGGCTCCCAGCGCACGCGCACCGGGCAGTGGTCCGACACCACGTGGAAGTCGGGCACCTCGGTGTCGCCGGGCCAGGCCTTGCCGCCCAGCGTCGCGCACATGCCCAGCACCTCCGGCGGCGCCGCGGGAGGCTCGCTGAGCAGGATGTGATCCAGCATCGACGGCACGTAGACCCGCGTGCGTCGGTTGGGTCGCCAGTAGGCCGTGCAGGTGAGGCCCGCCGTGGCCAGGTGCATGCCGCAGGCCCTCACCATCCGCTCGATGGTGGAGCGCTCGCCCCGGTCGTCGTCGGCGTAGCCCGTGCTGTTGAAGTCGCCGGCCACCGCCAGCGGCAGCCCCAGCTCCTCGCGCACGCGGAGGATGGACGCCACCAGGTGGTCCCACTGATCGCGGCGGGCCCGGTGCATCCAGCGGCGCCCCCCGTACTGCAGGTGGACCGACATCGCCGCCAGCCGTGCGCCATCGGCGACCGACTCCAGCACCGACAGCAGGGCCGGCGGATGACCATCGCGGCACGAGCAACGGGCCTCCGGGTCGAGCTGGGCCTGGACCCGCCGCTCCACCTCCCGAAACCGCCGCCGGTCGTGGACCACCCCGAGCTGCAGCTCGCTGGTGCGGCACATCGGGCCCAGCCCCACCGCGTAGTCCCGCCCCGTCAGCGCCGACGCCTGGGCCAGGACCGCGTCGAAGGCCTCCCCATCGCGGATCTCCTGCACCATGAACAGGTCCGCGTCGAGCTCGGCGATGCGCTGGGCGACCACCTGGGGCTCGGTCCCTCGATCGGGGAACAGCCGGATGTTGAATGTGCCGAGCCTCGGCAACGGCTGAGCCTCACCCGAGCCGACCGATCGTGCAACTTGACGGAGCGGGATCGGTCGGCGATAAACTGAACACATGAACAGCATCACCCCCGAACGGGATCCGGTGCCGGAGCCCATCGCCACGCTGCTCGACGTCTACGGGGCCCACGCCGAGGCCCTGCGCTTCCCCGAGATCGACCACGAGACCCTCCACGCGCAGGCCGAGCGGCTGCGCGAGGCCGCGGCCGAGGTCGACCGCTGCGAGCGGGCGCTCGCCGCCGCGCGGCAGGGGCTGCACGAGCACCAGCAGGCCCTGATCGCGCGAGCCGAGCGAGGGCTGGCCTATGCCCGGATCTTCGCGCAGGACGATCCCGAGCTGCTCGAGCGGCTGGCTGCCGTGGAGCTGCGGGAGCGGAGGGCTCCCGGGAAGAAGGCCGGCAAGAAGGCGCCACCGCGAAGGGCGACCAGAACGCGGCGGCGCAAGGGCGACGGGGACGAGTCGGTGACGGAGCTGCCGTTCGCGGGCGAGGAAGCGGCGGTGGCCTGAGGCGCTCGGGCACCTGCGCATCAGGTGGCCAGTGGCCTACGATGAGGCCATGCCCCTCGCGTTTCGCGTCGGCCCGATGCCGACCCCGACCGGCTCGGAGAGCCTCTACGTTGCGATCCGCTCCTCCGGCCAGCCGGTGGCCGTCCAGGCCGGCGATGATGATCGGGGTCTCCGCGAGCTGATCGAGGCGCTGCCCGAGGAGCCGCTGGAGGTCGAGCCCGCGCTGGCCAAGGCGGGCAAGCGGCTCGGCCTGCGCCGGGCTCGATTGCCGGCGGAGGTGGCCCACATCAAGGCGACGATGACCCTCGCCATCGCGATCGGGGACGCGTTCGACGACGACGTGAGGCCGGAGCGAGTCGGCGACCTCCTCGACGCCTCGGTCGGCTTCATGCGGGCTCGCCCATGGCGCTGGATCGACGGCGACACCCCCCTGCGGGTGGAGGTCGACAGCGACGGACAGCAAGAGGTGTATCAGGGCTCGCTGATGGGCCAGGCCGGGCAGGAGCTGGGGTTCATGATCGCGATGGAGCCCGGGGCGCTGGAGCGCCTGCTGATGGCCGAGGACGAGGACGAGCTCGAGGCGCTCAGCGAGACCATGGACATGCTCTCGGTCTCCATGGAGCGCGAGCCGACCTGGGCGGTGAAGACGATCACGGCCGTCCTCGGCACGCGGCGGCTGCCGATGCCGATGCGAGTCGCCCAGCAGGAGCCCCAGCGGGTGACCGCCCACGAGCTGGCCATGCTCTCGGCGGTGCTGCGAGCGGCCAGCGAGCTGCGGCCGGGCGGACCCCCGGCGCGTGGCAAGAGCACGACCGAGCCTCCGGTAGAGGTGACGCTGCACTTGCCCGAGCCCGACGCAGCCACGACGAGCCCATCGCGACGCGAGACCACGAAGGTCGGACGCAATGCACCGTGTCCATGCGGGAGCGGACGCAAGTACAAGCGCTGCTGCTTGGCCGCAGACGCCGAGGAGGCGCGCCGAAGGAACGCGGAGCCTGCCACGACCCCGGCGCATGCGCTCGAGGTGTCGCTGGTCCGCGAGATCCTCGAGCACGCGGACGCCGAGCATCCCGGGTGGTGCGACGACCTCCCGCCGCCGTGGCGGGATCTGGGGGCGCAGCCCAACGGGGTGCAGCTGCTCATGCCGCTGCTGGCATTCCAGCGCGAGGTCGAGCCGGGGCGGAGCGCGCTGCGAGCCTACATGGAGCGAGAGGGAGACGCCCTGCCGCCCGCGGCCCGGGAGCTGCTGACGGCGCAGACCAACGCCGTGCTCTCCGTATGGGAGGTGCTCGACGTGCGGGTGGGCGAGGGCATCGAGCTGGTCGACCTGCTCACCGGGGAGCGGCGGTACGTGGACGAGCTCTCGGGCAGCCGCGGCGTGGGGTTCCGCGACGCGCTCCTGGCTCGGGTGATCGAGGCCGGCTCGCGCTTCGTCCTCTCCGGGGTACACCCCCAGCGGCTGACGCCCGAGGGCGCTCACGAGGTCGTCACCGAGATCCGTCGACGGCTCGGGCTCAAGGTCAAGCCGGTCCCTCCCGAGCGCCTGGCCGCGCCGGAGGTCGTCGACGCG
This sequence comes from Myxococcales bacterium, assembly GCA_020633315.1. Classification (GTDB taxonomy): domain Bacteria; phylum Myxococcota_A; class Polyangia; order Nannocystales; family Nannocystaceae; genus Paraliomyxa. The sequence continues at coordinate 3,870 of JACKDV010000007.1, read as the reverse complement.
CTGCTGGAGCGATGGCAAGCGGCCCTGGCCGTGACTCGGGAGGACGCCACCATCGAGCAAGAGCTTCGGAACACCGACGGCGAGCCGCTGGCCACCCACGAGGATCGATACGCCATCGACGGGGGGCGCTGGCGCGAGGTCGCCGAGGCGATCCTGGGGCTCCCGGGGACCTACCTCGACGACCAGACGCGCAAGAAGGTGGAGATCACCTTCACCAAGCCGGGCAACGCGATGCACCCCCACTGGAGGTGCACAGTGGTCGGGAGCGCGGTCGCCGATGCGCGTTGGCTGAAGGTCGAGGCCAACTCCCAGGCCCGCATCGACGCGCTGCGGCAGACCCTCGAGCGCACGCTCGGACCTCGCATCGTGCATCGCGAGCGCAAGGCGTCGCCCCCCCGGGTGGTCAGGGCGGGGAAGACCGGGCCGATCGCCGTGGACGCGACCCGCACCGGAAGGCTGTGGACCCAGCCGCAGCAACTGATGCTGCGCGAGCAGGCGCGGCACTTCGTCGAGACCCCGCTCGAGGCGCTCGGCGGACGGACGCCGCGGCGGGCCATGGGGACGGCTCGGGATCGTCGGGTGCTGCACCAGCTCCTCAAGAACAACGAGCACCGGATGGCTCCCGGTGACGCGACGGACTTCGGGCTCCTGGTGCGCGAGCAGCTGGGGCTCTCGCTCACCGGGGAGGTGATCGTGCAGAGCGCCGATGAGCGTCGGCTCGGGAGCGGGCGGAAGGTCTCCGAGACCCTGCTCGACTTCGCCGCGCCGCTGCTGCTCGAGCTCGACGACGACGCCCTGGTGCGCCCGGTGCTCGAGCTGGCCGCGATGGTGTGGAACATGGACGTGGTCGAGCGCGAGGGCGGCTTGGGTGGCATGAGTCGCCGGCTGCTCGGAAGGGCGGGCCGTGGAGGGCCGTGGGCGGACGCGCATCAGCCGATGGAGGAGCTGCGGCAGCGTCGGCGGCGGTTCTTCGGCGAGGATCGACGGTTGATCGAGGTCCGCGACGTACGCTGGCGGGACGGAGAGATCTACGTGGAGGCCGCCGCTCGGCTGGCCTCGCCGGGAGCGCGGCGATCGCTGCCGAGGGCAACGGTGCCGAGCAAGAAGCGCGGCCCGACGGCGAAGGCGGGCAAGGGACCCGAGCCAGGGGCGAGCAAGGAGTCGAAGGAGCCGCGGGAGGCGAAGCCAGCCCAGACCAAGTCGGGGCGGAAGGAGGAGCCCGACGAACGCTCGCCACAGCAGCTCGACTTGCTGAAGTGACTCTCGGCAGGCCGAACGCAACGCCCCTATGGAGGGGGACGCCACATCACGACGTCGCAGGCGGCTCGTCGAGCCCTACGTGAGCCGACACCGGGATCGACCCGGCGGGACCCGAGCTTCCCGGTGAGCTCCCGGCCTTCGCGAGCCCTCCGATCGGCTCGATCCCCGAAATCGAAAACGGCCTCCCAGGCATGCCTAGGAGACCGTTTCGGAGGGTGAGCCCGGTAGGAATCGAACCTACAACCCGCGGATTAAGAGGGGCGTCAGGCGCCTACGCGATTTTCCGCGGCTGTCCACAAGCCTCTCGTAACAACCCGGAATCGTTGGCGAACCCGTTGCGTCGATTCCACAGCGCTCCACGTTCCATTCGGCCGAAACCGGGATCGGGTTTGTCCCCCACTTGTCCCCGGGATCGGCGGAGGAGCGACGAGCATGCCGAAGCTGACCAAGACCTACGTGGATCGTCTGCGCCCACGCGAGCGGCGGTACGAGGTGGGGTGCTCCGCGCTCCAGGGGTTCGTGATCCGGGTCAACGTAGACGGCTCCAAGACCGCGGTGGTTCGGTACTTCCGCGACGGGCGGGCGCGCCGGCTCAAGCTCGGGCGGATCGGCGAGCACTTCCCCGTCGACCGGGCCCGGACCGAGGCCGGCCGGATCCTGCGAGCCGTGGAGCGGGGCGAGGACCCTGCCCGCGACCGTGAGCGGCTGCGGCACGCGCCCACGTTCGCCTACGTCGCCGAGCGCTACCTCGCCGAGGTGGGCCGGCCCTACCGCAAGGCGAGCACGGTGCGGAACTACGAGGCCATGCTCCGCAACCACCTCGCGTCGACGCTGGGGCCCATGCGGGTCGAGGCGATCGAGCGGACGGACGTGCTGCGGCTCCACCAGGAGATCGGGCGGGAGGCCCCAGGCGCGGCGAACCGCGTGGCGGCGTTCGTGTCGGTGGTGATGACGCACGCCGAGACCTGGGGCTACCGGCCGATGCGGACGAACCCCTGCTACAAGATCCCGAAGTTCAAGGGCCGCAAGATGGAGCGGTTCCTCGACCCCGAGGAGCGGGCCCGGTTGGATGAGGTCCTGTGCGAGGGCGAGGCGGCGCCGCTCGGACACCCGAACCACCTGGGGCCGAGCACCGTGGCGGCGATCCGGCTGCTGCTGCTCACCGGGGCGAGGCGGGGCGAGATCACGGCGCTCGAGTGGAGCATGGTGGACCTCGAGCGGGCTTGCCTGCGACTCCCGGACTCCAAGACGGGGGCGAAGGTGATCCCCCTGTCGCCGCCTGCGGTCGCGGTGCTGCGTGAGCTCCGGACGGCGAGGCGGGAGGACGAGCGCTACGTGTGCCCCTGCAAGGCCGGGGACGGGCCCTTGCAGAACCTCAACGGTTCGTGGGTGCGGATCCGGGAGCGGGCCGGGCTCGACGGGGTGCGGCTCCACGACCTGCGCCACAGTGCGGCATCGGACATGCTCGCGGCCGGGCTGTCGCTCGCCGAGATCGCGGTGATCCTGGTGCACAAGAGCACGCAGACCACACAGCGCTACGCCCATGCGAGCGATGAGGCCCAGCGGAGCATCGCGCGGAGGTTCGGCGAGGCGGTGGAGCGGAGCACCCGGGAGGGGGCCGAGCGTCTGCGGCAGCAGCGGGCCGTGGGCGAGGACCGGGAGACATCGGTCGGAGCGGACGTCACACCGATCGACGGCGGCAAGGTGATCCGGTTCCCGGGCAAGCGTCGACGTTGACCGACGGCCGGCGAGGGCGAGCACACGCCACGCTCACGGGCGATCGGTCGGTGGGACATACGCTCGGGCCCGAGTTCGGCGCGACGTTCAGGCGGGCGCACGTTGGCCCGTGGGCGATCGAGCCGCCTACTTCGAAGCCTTGGGCTTCCGTGGTGGACGGAGTAGCTCGTGGGGATCGACTTGCAGCACGTTCGCAATGCGGCAGAGATAGTCGATCGTCGCCGCGTTCTCGCCAGCGAGCACAGCCCAGAGGTAGCCACGGCTCACGCCCGCTTGGTCGGCAAGGTCGATCAAGCGGAGCTTGCGGCGCTTCGCCAGCTCGCGGATGCGGATGGCCAGGCGCGCGCGGAGTTCATCGGGCTCCACGCTCGCGAGCGTAGACCCGTCTCATGTCGATTCATGTAAATCGGAGATTCCCCTGGGCTTCTAGATTCCGATAAACATGAATCCATGTCGAGCAGAAAACGTGAGCTTCTACCCGGCCGAGACGGGGCTACCCACCCGCCGGACCAACCAGCTAGACCATCTTCGGCCCTCGGTGAGACGACCGAGCCCACCTCCCCGGAGCTCGATCCGCTGCTGTTCGGTCCCAAGGCACTCGAGGCCAACCTCCGCGACGTCCACCTTGCCGACCTGGCCAGGGTCCTCCGTGCCGCCGTGGGTCTGTCCCCCGACCTGGCTGGCCTCGGAGAGCGGGCCGCTGGGTACCGCCGCTTCCTGCCCGGGGTGGTCCCACAGGTGGACGTCGACGCGTGGATCGGGTGGACCCTCGCCGGGGTGCCGTTGTTCGTCGCCGGGCTTCCGAAGCTCAGACAAGCCCGGGACGCCACGACCCACGTGCTGCTGGTGCTCGCCCTGGCCCGCACGGGCGGA
>JACKDV010000069.1 GCA_020633315.1 Myxococcales bacterium | reverse complement strand
GGTACCTCGATCTCGATGAAGACGCCGGGCCAAGGCGTGGGCGGTGCGTAGGGGCTCCACTTCCTCGCGGAGTAGAGGAAGGCCGCCGTGCCGCTGGCGACCGACAAGCACCCGTTGGTCTGGTCGATCATCTTCCTGAGCTCGTCCAGACCCCAGCCCGCATGCTCGTCGCCCTCGGCATGCTCGAGCCTGCGGTCGTCGAGCCCACGCTGGGGCCCGAAATCCGCACGGGCGTGGAGTGGCGCGCTGGTGTTGCCCCTCACGAAGGCCCAGCGCATCGCGTCGACGTCGTCGTGGATCGTACTCAGCTTCCGGTGGCGATCTCCGCGGAGGCGACGCTCGAGGAGCTGGCCGATGCTGGCATTGCAGCGGTGGATGTGCTCGTGGGCATGGAGCCGCTCCAGCGGGGAGAAGGGCTGACCGTGCGGTGCGGCTCGGATGCACACCGAGGGCACTCCCGCGATGGCATCATCGAGGCCGACCAGGGAGGCGTAGGGGCTCGCCCTTCCCAGGAACTCGACGCGCACGGGGACCCCTCGGGCACGCTCGGCGGCGAGGCATATCGACACCGCAGGTGATGCCCATCCGAGCTTGACGTGGCCGACGCGTACGGCAGCCACGGCATGCAGTGCCCGGTCGTGGTTCATCGAGCCTCGACCGTAGCGCGACGAGACCACGACGCCACCTCACAGAAGGCGACACTGGAACCGAAGGTTACGACTTCATGCCCCGGAGGCTCGGGGGCGGGGCGCACGGCCGAGACTGCCCTCTCAGCCGCCCAGCCCCAGCGCCTCGGCGGCCTTCGCGAAGTGCTCGTCGAGCTCGGCGATCAGCGGCTGCTTGTCCGCGGGGCTCATCCACGCGGCCTCGATCCCATTGTGCGCGATCGCGTAGAGCTGCCCGAGGCTTGGGTCGAGCCACTCGATCACCGCCTGGTAGTTGTCGCTGGCATACCCCCCGAAGTAGGCGGGATCGTCGGAGTTGATGCAGGCGAGCACGCCCCGCGACAGCAGCTCGAGCAGGTTGGACTGCGTTGGGTCGGGGAAGACCTTGAGCATGTAGTTCGAGCGCGGGCAGACGGTGAGCGGGATCCGGTGCGGCTCGCCGTAGGCCGCGACGATCTCGGGGTCGTCGTGCACGGCGGCCAGGTGCTCGACGAGGGCGTCGTCCTCGGTGGAGCGCACGCCGTGGTCGATGCGGCTCACCCCCAGCTCCCGTAGGCTGGTCCACACGTAGGCGGGCGGCCCCTCCTCGCCGGCGTGGGCGGTGGCCCGCAGCCCGGCGGCGCGGGCTCGACGGTAGACCTCGGTGAACAGCTCGGGCGGGTAGGGCTTCTCGTAGGAGTCCAGGCCCATGCCCACGATCCGCTCGGCCTCGGACGAGCCGGCCTCGCCCTGGCCCTGCTGGTGTCGCAGGAGCTGGCCGAGGGTGGCCCAGGCGGTGGCCTCCTCCATGGAGGCAAAGCCCCGGTCGGGGTCGGCCGCGTCGGGGTGGTCGAGCTGGTCGGGGGTGCCCACCGGGGCGTCCCGCAACAAACAGAGGATCAGGGCGACCCGGACCCCCGCCGCCCGGGCCTCGGCAAATCCCCGAGCCAGGCCGCGGACCACGGTGCTGAACGGAATTCCACGGCTGGTGTGGGTCTGCGGATCGAAGAACACCTCGGCCACGCGCACCCGGTCGGCCAGCAAGCGCCGGCCGTAGGCCTGGGCCAGGTCGTGGAAGTCGTCCTCGGTCCGCAGCACGCCCGCCACCGCGTAGTAGACGTCGAGGAAGGCCCCCAGATCGGCGAAGCGGTAGGCCGCCCGGAGATCGTCGAGCTCCGCGTAGGGGAACCCCTTGGAGCCGAGCTCGATGCGGTTGCGCTGGGCGAGGGAGAAGGCGAGCTCGGGCTCCAGGGTGCCCTCGATGTGGACGTGCAGCACCGTCTTGGGCATGGTGGCCACGAAGGCCGCGAGCCGCTGCGGGTCGACCTCGCTCGAGGCCGAGCTCCAGGCGGAGCGCAGGCGGGAATGCGGGCCGGAATGCGG
>JACKDV010000068.1 GCA_020633315.1 Myxococcales bacterium | reverse complement strand
AAGGTCATGAGCTCGGCCCCCGAGGGTCTGGCTGAGCGAGCCCGAAGGTCGCTCCACGCCCGAAGGTCGTTGGTGAGCGAGCCCAGAGCTTGCTTCACGCCCGAAGGTCGTGATCGAGCGAGTGACCAATGCCCGAAGGTCGTGGTCGAGGGAGCGAGAACGCTCGTGGGCCCAGCCCCACCGCGCCCCCTCCGCAATCCTGCTACCCTACCCCCCACCAGTCGATGAAGATCTCCACCGCCCTCGCCGGCAAGGTCATCGCCTTCGAAGGCCTCGATGGCGCCGGAAAGTCGACGGTGATCCCCCTCCTCCGCCGACACCTCCGCCAGGCCGGCCACTCGGGGTTCCTCCCCCGCACGGGCGGCGAGCACTCGTCCCAGCCCACGCGGATGGTCCGCGACCTCACCCGCGATCGCACCGACATCGAGCTCCGCCCCCGCACCGAGATGGCGCTGTACTGCGCCCGGGAGGCCCAGGTTCTCGACGAGCAGGTCGGTGGAGGTGACGGTCCCGGCGGGGACCTTCGACTGCATCCAGCTCACGCGGGAGCGGCTCGAGACCGGCGAGGTCAAGCGCTTCTGGTTCGCCGACGGCGTGGGCAAGGTCAAGCACGAGACCCTTGGCAGCGGGACCACCGAAGCGCTGGTCGAGTACTCGATCCCGTGAGCCACGCCCCTCCCATCACGGGGCCCACGGCCCCGCTACGCTCGCCCTCCCGAGGTGTCCGATGATCTCGACGACGATCGCCGGGTTGCTGCTCGCGCTGGGGTCGGGACCGGCGACCACTCCCGATCCGGTCGAGGCTCCGGCGAGCTCGCGGAGCGAGGCCGAGGAAGGCTCGCCGCCGGACGAGGACCGCTCGAGTACCGAGGAGGCCCCCTCCCCCACCGAGGAGCCCGAGCCGACGACCTCGGATCCCTCGACGGCGGAGACCTCCGGCGATTCCCCGACCGAGCCATCCACTCCCGAGACCCCACCGCCCGAGTCCCTGGCCGGTGCGGGGGAGCCCTCGAGCGAGCTCGCCTCCGATCACGCCCCGAGCGATCCCGCCGACCCAGCTCAGGATCACTCGTCGCCCGCCCCTCCGCCCCAGGTGGACGAGGCCAAGGACGCCAAGGAGAAGAAGCTGCAGTGGTCGCTCGGCGCTCGGCTCATGACGGGCTGGGAGGCCAAGTACCGCCGCCCGCTCCCCGAGACGGGCGAGGCTCCCGGCTGGGAGCACGAGTTCTTCCTCCAGCAGGCGCGGGTGAAGTTCCGCATCGACTACACCAAGCGCTTCGCCATCCGGGCCAGCGTGGAGCTGGCCGACGCCCTCAAGTCTCCCGACTTCGATCGGGTCTCCTACCTCCGCAACGGCTACGCGCGCATCCGCTTCCACGACGCGGCCCGCCTGCACCTGGGCTACTTCAAGCGCCCCTTCTCTCGCCTCGAGCTGCGCAGCCCGGGCGACCTGCCCTTCCGCGGCCGCGGCCTGGCCAACGGGCGCATCATCGAGGATCGCAACTACGGCGACCGCTCGGTGGGCGCGATGCTGTGGGGCCGGATCCGTCCCGCCCGCCTCACCTACTACCTCGGCACCTTCGCTCCGGCGCTGCGCACCCAGGGCGTGGACCTCATCGGACGCGTGCAGGCCGATCCGTGGAAGTGGATCTCGTTGGGAGCGAGCGGCGGCTTCAAGCGGGTGGTCAACGGGATCGGCGAGTCGGTCAACGTGGGCTCGGCCAACGCCGACTTCCGGGTGAAGATCGCCGGCCTCTACCTGCTGGGCGATCTGGTGCTCGGCCAGGACTACCTGGTCCCGGACGAGCCGTGGTCGCTGGGGCTGGTCGGCTATGCCCTGTACGACGTGGACCTCCCCAAGAAGCTGGTGCTCCAGCCCATGGCGCTGGTGGAGTGGGCCGACGCCAACATCGAGGTCAGCCAGAACGATGCGATCCGCTCCGTCTTCGGGGTGAACCTGGTGTGGCGCAAGCGCTTCCGCGTGATGCCGCAGGTGGAGCTGGTACGGCCACGAGGGGTCATCGACAACCCCTGGACGAACAAGGACACCTACTACGTGATGCTGTCGCTCGAGATCTGAGCGACGCACCGAGCTCGGCCAGGGTCACTCGTGCCCGGACGGA
>JACKDV010000067.1 GCA_020633315.1 Myxococcales bacterium | reverse complement strand
CGCCCACCCTCGACGAGGCCCTCGCGTTCGTCGATCAGCTTCGACACCGCCCTGACGCCTCCGATGGCCCTCCACTGGCGGCCCCGCAGTGGGAACAGGCGGTAACAGCCGCAGTGAGCAAGCGCGACCGCGACGGCTTGGCCACCCTGCTGCGAGTGCAGCTCGTTCCCGCGCTCGGACGCGCGGTGCTCGGGCTCGCTCGGGTCTTGGAAGAAACCGTGGAAGCTGCGCGGGCATCCGGCGAGGGCACGAGCGAGCCCAGCGTGGAGCTCGTTCAGCTCATCGAGAGCGTGCAACGGGATGTCGTGCGGGCGGGATACGCCGTGTGGGCGGCGGAGCTGCGCAGCGGCTTGCTACCCGACCGCGCGGGCCCAGCCTTTGACCGGCCGGACGGGATCGAGCGCGTGCAGGCGCGGATGGTCGAGTACCTCCAGATGCGGCTCGACGAGGAGGACGTGCTCGAGGCCATCGCTGGCGACCTCCGGCTCGCGCTCCGCGAGCTCACCGGCCCAGCCCGCGCCGCGGTGGAGGTCGTCGACGTGGGCAAGCTCGACGACCTGCTCGAGCACCCCCTCCAACTGCAGCTATTCGCGACCTTCCGTGCGCTCTCCTCCGCGCACTTGTACTTGGCCACGATCAGCAAGGCCGAAGAGGTGATCGAGCGGGCTCGGGGCAGAGCGTCCGGCTAGGCCGAGCCCCGAGCGTCATTGGGGCAGGACTCGCGGTCGCCATCTCCCACTCCAAGACCTGCTCCATCCCACACGATTCGGTGAGGGGCGATCACGCTCGGACTATGGAATGCTCGCGTCCTCGTGGCCCAACTTCGTGCCGGGCTCCTTCGAGTTGCCGAGCTATCCTCATCCAGGAAGCATGCCGAGCATTCCAGGGGGTCAACGCGGTGGTTCCTCGCACGTCGCCGGCGGCCGCAAGAGCGTTCGGCTCGGGCAGCGGTACCAGGACCTCGACCCTCGTCGCCCGCACCGGGTGGGCACCGTCGTGAGCGTGGAGCGGACTCGGGCACGCATTCGTTGGGACAGCAGCGGGCACACCACGACGGTCCAGCGCTCGCACTTGGATGGGTCGGGCAGCCGAGGCTACGTCCTCATCGACGAGCCCAAGGCTCCTCCACCGCCGCTGGGCTCGAGGCTGACCACGGTGGAGGAGTGCAGGGCGGGTCGATCGCGAGCGGGAGCGGGAGCGAGGCTGTGGCGCTGCTTCGGATGCGGGCGGAAGGGGACGTTGCGACCACCGTGGCGGGTGCTGTTGTGGACGAGGGAGGCACCAACGCGAGGCACGGTGGTCTGTGGTGCCACCTGTCAGGCGATTGCCCGTACGCGCGCGCTACAGGGCTCGTAGGGCGAGATCCGGCACTCGCCGCTCATCGGGTATCTTCGAGGCCGTCCCCAGCGGCGCACCGCGCAGCGTCCCTATGCGACGGCCTCGTCACCTCCGCCTCTGCCCGCCTGCCCCGCGTCTGATGGGTGCCGAGGTCTCCCGCGACATCGCGAAGCGTTGGGGCCAGTGGCATCCCTATGATCGCCCCCTCGAGCGACATCCGTGGCTCGATCACCTCGACCCCAACCAGCGCGTCAACGACATGGCCGAGTGGTTTGCCGACCGAGCATGGGACGAGGTGGTGGCGCTCGGGTTGGTCTCCGAGTTCCGCAACTTCACCGTGTTCCCGCCGATGACCCACCTGTGGTGGACGCTGATGGACATGGGCATCGTGGCGCGCATGCCGACGGCGAGGCCCGACTACATTCCGGGGCCTGTGCGCCGCTCGTGGGCCCGTCGACGACGCATGAGAGCGAGCCGCATCTACCTCGTTCAGTAGAGGGGCGGCCTCACCCCGCCCCCGAGGTTCGCGGCTCGAGCCACCTCGCCACGCTCCGCAGCGCACGGGCCTTGGCCGCCTCCGCGTCGCCCACGAAGCCGGGCTCGTCCCGGGGCTCTCGGATCCCGAACCTGCGCTTCATGATGTCTTGGAGCGTGACGACGATGGAGCAGACCACCTCCTCATCCTCCTCGGCCTCGAGCGCCTGACCGAGGATCTCGATCGCGGGGTCCTTGGCGCGGGAGATTCGAAACCAGACCTGCCGAAAGGCCGTGGCGGCGTTGCCCCGGACGAAGGCGGAGGGGTCGTTGAGCAGCCGGTCGCGAAGCACGGTGGTCATGTCGCGCACGGTGCCCACCCAGCCGAGCACGATCACGCCGCGGTAGCGCAGAGTCTCCGCGTCGGCCACCGCGGCCTCCTTGGCGAGGCCCCTCGCGCTCTTGCT
>JACKDV010000066.1 GCA_020633315.1 Myxococcales bacterium | reverse complement strand
GCACCGCCGACCTCACCGGCGACGGCCGACCCGATCTGGTGATCACCAACGCCGACGGCGAGCCGATCATGGGCGGCGGCGACCAGTACTGGTGGATCCACCCCAACACCGGCGACGGCTTCGGCGACGTGACCACCTGGGGCCTGCCCGCGGGAGGCGACGCGATCGACGGCTTCTACGCCCTGGGCGGCTCCGAGTGGGAGGTGGGCGACCAGAGCTGGTCCACCGTCGATCTCGACGGCGACCACCGCCTCGACCTGGTGATCACCAACGAGGACGGCAACCCCATCGCGGGGCCGTCGTGGACCGTGCACCACGGCGAGCCGTAGCCCCGTCGAGGCGCGGGCTCTACCCGTTCTTGGTCGCGTCGCGCTCGCCAGCATCCGCCGGGGGGCCGGCCGCCCTCACTCCCTCAGGTGGTGCTTGGGGTCGACCGGCCGCACCAGCGCGTTGGCGATGAGCGCCACCACCAGCAGTCCCGCCATCACCAGCATGGTGGAGTTGTAGAGCGTGCTCGAGGGGTCGACCGTGCCCGGGGGCGCCAGCTCCATCAGCTTGGCGATGGTGACGGTCTTGGCCTGCACCAGCGCATCGAGCTCTCCGAGCCCGGCCCCGAACTCCGCCCGGAAGGCCGCGGGGTCCACCTTGGCCGCGAGCTCGTCGATGGCCCCCCGCGCCGCGCTGGCCCGCAGCGAGGTGATCGCCAGCGGCCCCAGCACGCCGGCCGTGCTCCAGGCGGTGAGCAGGCGTCCGTGGATGCCCCCCACGAACTTGGTGCCGAAGATGTCGGCGAGGTAGGCGGGGATGGTGGCGAAGCCTCCGCCGTACATGGTGAAGATGATCATCGTGGCCGCGTAGAACACCACCAGCCAGCTGACCGAGGGCGAGGCGCTCACCTGCTGCGCGGTGTAGGGGATGCTCAGGTAGAGCGCGGTGCCCAGCACGAAGAACACGGTGTAGGTGCTCTTGCGGCCGATCACGTCGGAGAAGCTGGCCCACGCGAAGCGCCCCGCCATGTTGAACACCGAGATCATCAGCACGTAGGTGGCCGCGAAGGCGCCGTCGACCACGGTGGGCAGGGTGGTGCCGAAGATCTCGGTCATCATGGTCTTGGCCACGCCGAGCACCCCGATGCCCGCGGTCACGTTGAAGCACAGCACGATCCACAGCAGGTAGAACTGCGGGGTACGAAGCGCCTGGTCGATGTCCACGTGGTGGCGGGTGATCATCTTGACCGCGGCCCGGCTGGGGTGGGGCGGGGTCCAGCCGGGCGGGGTCCAGCCCTCGGGCGGCACCCGGTAGGAGAACGCGGCCACCAGCATCACCACGAGGTACACGATCCCCAGGGTGAAGAAGGTGGCGGCCACGCCGGTGCTGCCGGTGTCCACCACGTACACGCCGGGCGAGATCGACGAGGCCGCCTCGTGGGCCCCGACCACCACCACCTCGCGCAGCTGCCCGCCCACCTCGGCGAGCCGCCGCCCGCCCTCGGTGACCAGCGAGACCTCGTCGGAGGCGCCCAGGTACTGCGGCGCGCGAGCGTACAGCCCCAGCAGCCACTCCTTGAGCGGCGCCGCGATCATGGCCCCGCCGCCGAAGCCCATGATCGCCATGCCGGTGGCCATGCCGCGGCGATCGGGGAACCAGCGAATCAGGGTGCTGACCGGCGAGACATAGCCCAGGCCCAGGCCCGCGCCGCCGAGCACCCCGTAGCCCAGATACAGCAGCCACAGCTGGTCGCTCAGGATCCCCAGGCCCCCCAGCGCGAAGCCGCCGCCCCAGCACAGCGCGGCCGCCACCCCCACCATGCGCGGGCCCACCGTCTCCAGCCAGCGCCCGGCCACCGCCGCGGTCAGGCCCAGGAACACGATGGCGACCGAGAACACCCACACCACCGAGCCCAGGTCCCAGTCGCTGGCCGCGGGCGCGACCACCCCGTGCACCCGGGTGAGCGGCGGGTTGAAGATGCTCCACGCATAGACCGAGCCGATGCACAGGTGGATCGCGATCGAGGCCGGCGGCACGCGCCAGCGGTTGAAGTCGGGATCCGCGACGATGCGCTCCTTCTTGAGGGCGTCGAGCATGCGGGCCATGGGCCTCCATGGTACGACGGCCTGCGGGTCGTCCCGAGGGCAGGCCACGAGCGGTCGCGCGAGGGGCCGCTCAGGAGGAGCAGCTCAGCTCGAAGATCGCCGCCCGCAGCTCCCGGAGCCGGCGCAGGGTGGCCTGGTCGCCGCTGAGGGTGGCCGCCACCGAGATCTGGGCCTCCTCGATCAGCACGCGGATCAGATCGGCGGGCAGGCCCATCTCGCGCCCCAGGGCCATCACCCGGGCGCGGGTGTCCTCGCGCAGCCCCTCGAAGCTCGCCAGCGCCGCGAGCACCGACACCACGTGACGCGCGGCCCGGCTGCCCGCGGGGAACAGCTCGCGCACGTGATCGAGGGTGCAGCCGCCGAGCTCCAGCCCGAGCAGGTGGTCGCGCACCCGATCGGGCACCTCGTACTTCGACAGCAGCAGCATCAGGGCCTGGTGCTCCCCCGGCCCCAGGCTCATGTGCATGGCGAGCACCCGCGCCGCGCCCAGCAGATCGAGCGCATCGCTCAGCGAGCTCGAGCGGCCGGTGGTGTCCCGTGCGTAGCGACCCAAGCTCGCCTTGGCGGCCCCGAGCGTCCCCAGGTCCAGCTCGGCAACGATGCGACGCGAGGCGTCGCGGATCGGATTGACCCCCAGTCTCCCCACTCGAAGAAGGCCCAGCTCAGGATACCAGCGAAGCTCGCATGGTGAGAACGGCTGGCTCGTCGTATCGTGGCGCGTACCGATGACCGGCCCCGCCCTGCCCGTCCCAGCCATCTTGCGTTCCGGCTTGCGTTCCGGC
>JACKDV010000065.1 GCA_020633315.1 Myxococcales bacterium | reverse complement strand
AGCCCCACCGCCTCTCCGGGCGAGATCCCGTGCGGGTTGTCGTAGCCCTCCGACTTGAGCCGCTCGTCCTCCTCGAGCCGCTCGAGCAACTCCTCGCCGAGCAGGGAGTCGATGCCGCCCACGATGCACACGGCCCGCGGCTCCCGGGCGAGCAGCTCCCGCGCGGCATCGAGAGCGAACAGGGCAGCCGGGTTGCCGTACGGGAAGATCTGGATCTGCGGTGTGTCGAACAGCCCGCCGAGCTCCGACGCGAGCACCACCGGCAGCATGTCGTCGGGTCGCTCGAACAGTGCTCCTCCACGGTCGGGATGGGCACACCCCAGCAGCAGGTGGCAGGGGCGTCCCCGGTCGTGCGTCGGGTCGAAGGACTGCATGAGGGCACGAGTCGCCTGGACGGCCGCCGGTGCGACCCGGTCGAAGGGGTCGGCCCGGTCCTGGTGGCTGGGAAGCGGAGCGACCGACAGCGGGAAGCCCTCCTCGTCGGGGTACAGCTCGTGCTCGTAGATCCTGCGGATCCCCGCCCGAACCGAGGCCGTGGTGGTGACCGCGGTCAGGCCGATCGCCGTGACCGCCTGCGCGGCCGTGATGTGGACCTTCGTCACTCCGAGTCACAGCCCTTCGGCAACCACCACCACGTGGCTCAGGCTCGAGGGACGCCGGCCGATCCGGCAGGTCGCCCCCCACACCATCACCACTCGCAGATCGTCGGGCTCGAGCAGCACCGTCCACAGCTCTGCGGCCCGCGGTCGGAGCTCGTCGGCGAGGTGGAGCTCCATCCTCACCCGGACCTCGGGGAGCACGAAGCGGAGTACCGGCTCCACCGCCAGATGCACGAGCTCGACCCCGATGGCGCCGCGCAGGGGCTCCGACGAGCGGAGGCCCTCGGCCGCGACGCAGTGGAACCGCGGATCGAAGTCCGCCGGCAGGTGAGGACACCGCTCGCTCCGCCACTGGGCATCGTAGGTCCCGGCCAGCGACCGTCGCGGCTGCCAGTGGGCATCGATGGCTCCGAGCCCTGCGACGGGCGGCTGCTGCCGCCAGGTACGGATCCTCTGCGCGGGATCTTCGAGGTTGGGCAGCCGCATCCCCGCCACGTCTCGCCGGGTCGCGCAGTACCCGGTGCCGACCGGATTGCGCTCGTCGAGCTTCGGGGTCCCGCGGTCCCACTGCGATGGCGGCCGCCCCCCGAATGCCCGCTCGTAGACGATGGGCATGGTGGTGAACGGAACCGGCGAGGACATGACCGAGCCGAGCAGGCTTCCCACCCACTCGTGCTCGCCGATCACCGCGATCGACTTGCGCAGCGGGCCGACCTCGAGCTGGGCCATGATCTCGGTCTGGCGCCGATGCCCCGGCGTATGCGCCTGGCCGACGAACACCACGTCGGTGCCCGGCTTGCCCGGTACGAGGTCGGCCGGGTACCGGATGCTCGATCGGCCCGGATCCCCCACGTAGCTGGGCTCGGGCCGAACGTCGAGCTGCTCGGACGCCAGGCGGCACAGTCCACCGTCCTCTCCGGGCAGGGTCAGCGTGGCCTTGAGCACGACGGACGCGAGCTGGTGCCCCTCGTGGTCGGTGAACAAGCCGAGCTGTGCCGGACACGGTGTGTCGTTGACGAGCTGGAGCATGGCGTTCAGTTGAGGGTGATCTTCTCTTGGCCCCGGACGTTGACCTGGCCAGGGGTCCCGATCTCGATGCGGTGGTCGGCATCGATCCCGACGCGCTTGGCATCGATGCTCACGACCTCGCCCGCGAGCTCGCAGACGGTGCCGCTCATCGTGGTCTTCTCCGTGCCGGCCGCCACGAGGGTCTTGGCTCGGAGCTCCGCATCATTGCAGGTCCGCAGCGTTGCCCCCTCGTCCAGCCGAAGGGACGTCATCCCGAGCTCGGGCCCGACGCCGAGCACCACACGACGGTCGACCTCGATGCTCGCCTCGATTGCACGCTGCCGCAGCGCATCGGTGGTCACCTCGACCGCGCCCGTGGTCAGGGCGATCGACGTGGGGTGCGTCGCCGTCTGGCTCGGGCACTGCGCCACGATCTCGGGGCTGCTCAGCACGACCTTGTTCGGGTGGAGCTCGAGCCGGCTCGCCCCACAGCGCAGGACGATGGCCTCCTTCGCTTCGATGTCGACCGCGCCCTGCTCGACCGCGATCCCAAGGCCGGTGGGCCCCGTCGGATCCTTGGGCGCCTCGCTCACCCGGATCCGCATCGCACCGCGAATCCGGTCGCTGACATCACCATCGACGGTACGTGTCTGATTGCCAGCGACTTGCAGCAGGTCGTCCTTGGACACCGCGCTCGTCCTGGCCCCGCCGATCCACGTCCGCTGGCAATCGCCCACGGAGGTGGTGCGACCCGCCCGGATGGTCTCCCGGAGGTTGCGCTGGGCGTGGAGGAAGATCTCCTCCTGACCGGCCGCGTCCTCGAACGACAGCTCGTTGTAGCCATCTCCATCGACGCTCGCGGTCCGCAGCACGGTCCGCGTCTTGTGCTCGGGAAGCGCGTACGGAGGCAGGTTCCCTCCGTCGTACACGCTGCCGGTACACAAGGGGCGATCCGGGTCGCCGTCGACGAAGGACACCAGGACCTCGGTGCCCACGCGAGGAATGAACACGGTGCCGAACCCATCGCCAGCCCAGGGCTGAGCGACCCGGAGCCAGCACGAGGTCTCCTCGCCGCCGTGAGCCTGCTCGTCCCACAGCATGCGAACCCGGACGCGGCCAAAGCGGTCGGTGTGGATCGACTCGCCGGGAGGACCGGTGACCACCGCCGTGTGAACGCCCTGCACGATGGGTCGAGGGCGCCGCTCGACGACCACGGGCACCGCGTGGGGCTGGCACTCGATCTTCCCTCGAAGCTCCGCGCTCGCGTTGGTGCTCGAGCCGTACACGCTGGCCGCAGGCACTGCTCCCTCGAGACGTGCCCGGGTGACCACCCACGAGGTACCGAATTCATCGTGAGGGGAGCCCACCAGCTCGAACACCGAGCCGGCCCGGAGCACCGTCGCGTTGGTCTGCCCCCATAGTCGGAACCCGCGGGTCTCGTCCCTACGCCGCTGGAGGCGTGCTCGCGTGGGGCTGGCATCGTGGACGGGCTCGTTGCCGTCGAGCCCCTCGCTCGACCGCCCCTCGTCTGCTTCCTGCCAGGCGTCGTAGGAGCGAGACTCCTCGTCGGCCAGCGCCGTGGAGCTCATCGCCGGCGGGCGCTCGTTCCACGCCCACACTGAAGCCTTCCAGCGTCCTCGGTTCAGCCGCTGCCCTTGAGTCACCATCTGGATGCTCTCGACGGGCACCTCTCCCTCGCGCTCGGGCACGTAGGGCAGCGCAGGAGCGACCGACCCAGCCTCACCGAGGGGCTCGCAGCCCGCAGCGGGGAGCGCCTGGTTGTCGTCCACCAGCACCACGACCTCGGTGTCTCCGCCGTGGTCGAACAGCATCACGATCCCCTCGTCGGCGAGGATCCGCCGCACGAAGTCGAGGTCGCTCTCCCGATACTGCACGCAGTAGTCCCGTGGCGCGTAGCTCCCGACGAGCCGCCCGACATGGAGCGCGCTCCCGTGGTCGGCAAGGCACGGGCCGAGCACCGCCTCGGCGATCTCCACGACGCTGCGCCCCTGGAAGACTCGGCTCCGCCGTCCGAGCCCCGCAAGCTCCACCGCAGGCCCGATCCGCAGGCCGAATCGAGCACCGTCGCCGAGGTCGCCCATCAGCTCGACCCGCAGGGCCATCCCGTGGACCACTCGGACGTCCTCGCCTCGGACGATCTCGACGTCGACTCGTGCTCGCAGCAGCGCGTCGATCTCTGGCCCCTCTCCATGGGTGAGCGCAGCGACCTCGAGCCGATAGGACTCGTGGAGGGCCTCCTCGAGCACCAGCCCGAGCACGACCCACTCGATCTCCGAGGAGCTCCCCCCTCGGGGGTGGACCCGCATCGAGTACCGCACGGGGGGAAGCGCTCCCGTCCCGAATGCCCTGCCGATCCAGCTCGATGACGCCGCAGCCGGAAGTCCATCATGCCGCATGCTCACTCTCCTCCTTCGTCCGCACCTTGGTCGTTGCCACCGCGATCTCCAGCGCACGACTCGCGCGCATGAAGTCGAGCGGATACTGCTGGGGTGACGCCACGACCACGGTGTAGTCGATGCTCACCCCGTCGATGAAGCGATGCGCGAGGCGGACCTCGAAGCGCTCCTCGTGATCCTGTCCGGCCGCGCGGAACAAGCCGATGAGCCCCGTCGACCCCGTGGCGAGCCCCGCGGGGATCCGCTCGACTCGCCGCTCGAGCCGGATCCCATGCGTTCGCAGAT
Organism: Myxococcales bacterium; assembly: GCA_020633315.1. Classification (GTDB taxonomy): domain Bacteria; phylum Myxococcota_A; class Polyangia; order Nannocystales; family Nannocystaceae; genus Paraliomyxa. The sequence continues at coordinate 22 of JACKDV010000065.1, read as the reverse complement.
CGTGGCGTACCCGTAGGTGTCG
>JACKDV010000064.1 GCA_020633315.1 Myxococcales bacterium | reverse complement strand
TCTGGGCCTCCCGCGGGCCAGCTTCATCGAGTTCGGCTACTGGGACAACCGGCGCAAGGGCCTGCTGGCAGGCGAGCGACTCTTGCACGACCTGCGGCGAATGGAGACCTCGTACCTCGCCAACAACCGCCGCGAGTACGAGCTGACCAAGCGAGTGTCGCTTGCTCGGATCGATCCGTTTGCCCTGCTGCGGCTGCGGGCCGAGGGGTCGTGCGACATCCATCTGCCCGAGGTGCTGTTCGAGCTCGACCACCCCAGCCACTACATGCGACGGATTCGGTCGGTGCGTTTGTCCATCGTGGGCAACACTGGGCCCTACGACACGGTGGGGGCCACGCTCACGCTCACCCGTAGCGAGGTGCGGACCTCGACCAGCAGCTACTCCGATCCGGAGCAGCCCGTGGTGGAGACAGGAGGTGCTACCCAGAGCATCGCCACCAGCACCGGCACCTCGGATGCGGGGCTATTCGAAGCCAATCTCCGGGACGAGCGATACCTGCCCTTCGAGGGGCGGGGCGCAGTGAGTCAGTGGAGCTTGTCGCTGCCCAAGGCGCTACGCACGTTCGACTACGAGGACATCGCCGACGTGGTGCTCGAGATGCAGCTCACGGCGCGGGAGGGAGGGCAGGCCTTCGCGGCCCAGGTCGAAGGCCCGGATGGTGCAGGTCTTCGTGCGCGGCTCGATTCGGGGGGGCTCGGGTCGCAGGACTACGGCACGGGGCGCATGTGGGGGTGGAGCGCGGCAGCCCGCTTCCCCGACGCGTGGGCCTCGCTGCGCCAGCCGGCACCGGGCGAGCCCTATGCTCTGGCACTGGCGCTCGGGCGCGAGCACTACCCGCACCCGCTCACCGGGAGCTCGCTGACGGTACAGGACGTATTCGTCATCGTTGCGGGCGGGAGCGTGACGCCAGGGACCACGGTCATGGTCACCTCGCCGGGCGGTAACGTCCCGATGGACGGGCTTGCCGCGGACCCGAACCTGCCCGGTTTGCTGGTGGCGGGCCGAAGCGGAGATCCACCGCTTCCCATCGCTCATTCGGCAACGGGAGACTGGACCATCACGCTAGGGGACGTCCCCGATCCCGCTGTGCTGCGCGATCTGATCGTGATCGTCCGCTACACCGAGGGAGCCTGAAGCATGCCTTCTCCCTTCGGACGCGACCCGGAGTCGAAGGCCGAGTCCTCCCGCCGCCCGGCGGGTGCCCCCTCGGGTGCTCTGGGCTTTGGCCGGACGACCACGGACGGCATCGGTCAGGGACAGGATCAGGACGACCAAGCCGGTCGTGGTCCGCTGGGCGATGCGGTGCCGTCGCTGACCTTTCCCAAGGGCGGCGGCGCCATGCGGGGCCTGGGAGAGCAGTTCTCGATGACCGCGTTTTCGGGCACGGGCTCGCTGTCGATCCCCGTGGCCACCTCGCCCGGCCGTGGGGGCATCGATCCGGCGCTGTCACTGGCCTACGACACCGGCTCGGGCAACGGTGCCTTCGGCCTGGGGTGGTCACTGTCGGCCCCCTCCATCTCGCGCAAGACCGATCGGGGCCTGCCTCGCTACCTCGATGACGAGGAGTCCGACGTCTTCGTGCTGTCGGGGGCCGAGGATCTCGTGCCCATGCTCGCCGAGGCACCATCGGGCTGGGAGCGTGTCGAGCGTGTCGAGAGTGGATTTCGGGTGCTGCGCTACCGGCCACGAGTCGAGTCGGGCTTTGCTCGGATCGAGCGATGGATCGACGGAAGCGACGGCACCAGCCACTGGCGGGTCACCGACCGCACCAACGTCACGTCGTTCTTCGGACGCAGTGACGCGAGCCGGGTGAGCCGACCGGAGCGTCCACGCCGGGTCTTCCGCTGGCTGCTCGATCGCGTACAGGACGACCGTGGCAACGTCAGCCTCTACGAGTATGCGGCCGAGGACCGGGTCGGGGTGATGACCATGGCGCCGTGGGAGCAGACGCGCACCGAGGCGACGGCGCAGCGGTACCTCAAGCGGATCCGCTACGGCAACCGAACCGCGGTCCCCGCCGACGATTTGGTGTCCGACGACCAGTGGATGTTCGAGGTGGTCTTCGACTACGGCGAGCACGGCTCCAATGGTTCGCCTCCGACGGAAAAGGTCACCGAGGGCGTGCAGGTGCCGTACTCGGCCGACCGCCCGTGGCCGGTGCGCAGCGACCCCTTCTCCACGTATCGACCGGGCTTCGAGCTACGGACCTATCGACGGTGTCGACGGGTGCTGATGTTCCATCGCTTCGCGCAGCTCGGGCCCGAGCCCCTGCTGGTCGCGTCCACCGATCTGCACTACGAGGCGACCGAGGTGGCCTCGCTGCTCGTCGCGGTGAATCATCGTCGCTACCAGCCGCAGCTCGACGGCATGCTTCGCGCCGAGGCCACGCCCCCGGTGCAGATGCAGTACACCACCATGCAGCTCCAATCGGCGTCCAAGCTCGTCGATGCCGAGAGCCTGCGCGACGTCTCCGGCGGGCTGGACGGCTCGAGCCTACGGCTGATCGATCTGGACGCCGAAGGGGTTCCAGGCCTGCTCGTGCGTCGGGCCGGCACTTGGAGCTACAAGCGCTCACATGGTGGCGGTCGCTTCGCCCCGGCCGTCCACCTACCCTCGTTACCCACCACCGTAGGCTCGGCTGCGGCAAGGTTGGTCGACGTCGATGGTAGTGGTCTGCTGTCGCTGGCGACGCGCGGCGGCGTCGCACCCGGCACGGTCCAGCGCACCGAAGACGGCCAGTGGGGGCCATTTCGTCCCATGGCCGGGGTGCCCACCGGTGTCGACCCCGGCCGGCTCGAGGCCGCCGATCTGAGCGGCGATGGGCTCAGCGATCTCTTGGTCGACCAAGGCGATGCGCTGGTGTGGTGGGCGAGCCGAGGGCGCGACGGCTACGGGGCGCCCGTGCGAGTAACCAAGCCCGCTGACGACGACAAGGCACCGAAAGTCGTCCATCGCGACCCCCAGGTGCTCGTGGCGCTGGCCGACATGACCGGGGACGGCCTCGCCGACGTGGTGCGGGTGACGAGTGGTCAGGTCGCCTACTGGCCCAACCTTGGCTACGGCCGGTTCGGGGCCCGTGTGATCATGGGCGGCCTGTCGATCCTGGCCCGCGATGGACAGGTGAGGGCCGACCGGATCCGCCTGGCCGACATCGACGGCAGTGGCACCGCCGACCTCGTCTACTTCGACGAGCAAGGAGCGCGGGTGTGGCTCAACGGCGCCGGCAACCGGTTCACGCCGCCCGTGCGGATCGAGACGATTCCCGGGGCACATCACCTGGCCCACGCCGACGTGCTCGATCTGGAGGGCACGGGTACCGGGTGTCTGGTGTGGTCATCGTCGGCTCCAGGCGATCGGGAGTTTCGGCTGCGCTACGTACCGCTGCTGGCTACCAAGCCGTACTTGCTCGCGTCGGTGACCAATGGGCGCGGGCTCCAGACCTCCCTGCACTACTCCCCCTCGACCAAGTTCTACCTCGCGGATCGTGCCGCCGGCCGGCCGTGGATCACCCGTCTGCCGTTCGTCGTGCAAGTGGTGGAGTCGGTCGAGGTCGTCGACCACGCCACCGGGCATCGGATGACATCGAGCTACGCCTACCACCACGGCTACTTCGACGGCGCCGAGCGTGAGTTCCGGGGCTTCGGGATGGTGGAGCAACGCGACGCGGAGGTGTTCGAGGCGGGCGAGGTCGATCCGCTCGACGTCCCCCCCATGCTCACCAAGACGTGGTTTCACACCGGGGCCTACCTGGGGCGGGAGCGGATCTCCACACAGATGGCCCAGGAGTACTGGGCGGGCGACCCCGATGCAGTGGGGCTGCCCGACACCGAGCTGCCCGCCGGGCTGCGGCCTGAGGAGGCACGGGAGGCCGTTCGGGCGCTCAAGGGGACGGTGCTACGGCAGGAGGTGTTTTCCGAGGACGGCTCGGCTCAGCAGGGCGTGCCGTACTCGGTGGCCGAGAGTCGTACGGCCTTGCGGCTGGTGCAACCTCGGGCGGGGCAGCAACACGCGTCCGTGTTGGTGTACAGGCGCGAGTCACTGACGATGCACTACGAGCGCGTGGTCGATGATCCGCGAGTGCAGCAGGAGCTGACGCTGCACGTAGATGAGTACGGCGCCGTGACGCGCTCGGTAGCCGTGGGCTACCCGCGGCGAGCTCCCGTCCACGCCGAGCAGGGGCAGACGGCGATCGTCGTCAGCGAGATGGACGTGGTTCACCAGACCGCCGAGGACGGGCCGTATCGACTGGGGGTTCCGACCGAGGCGCGGACCTACGAGCTAACCGGGCACGACGGCGACCCGCTCCAGCCATGGACGTGGCCGACGATGGCTGGACTGGTCGATGCGGCGGTGATGGTGCCCTTCGAGACCGAGGTCCTGCCCGGCCAGCAGGTCCTGCGGTTGCTGTCGCGACAGCAGAGCGTCTACTACCTCGACGACATGAGCGGGCCAGCTCCGCTGGGGCAGCCGGGGGTACAGGCTCTGCCCTACGAGTCGCGGACGGCGGCGATGTCCGAGGCGCAGCGCAGCGCGGTATTCGGTTCCGACGTCGACGCCACGCTGTTGCAGGACGAGGGGGGCTACTTGCTCGAGGAGGGGCTGTGGTGGGCTCGCAGCCCGCGGCAGGTCTTCGACCCCACCCGCTTCTACCGACCGGTGGCGGCGATCGACCCGTTCGGAAATCAGACCACGGTCGAGTACGACACCGATACACTGCTCGTCACGCAGGTGACCGACCCGGTGGGCAACGTGGTCGCAGCGCAGTACGACTACCGACTTCTGGCCCCGACGGAGCTGACCGACCCCAACGGCAACCGCGTGGCGGCAGGCTACGACGGCCTGGGACAGCTCCATCGCACCGCGGTGCTCGGCAAGGTCGGCGACACGAATATGGACTCGCTGGCCGAGCCGACCACAGAGCTCGACTACGACCTGTGGGCCTGGCACGATGGCGGAGCCCCCGTGTGGATGCGGACGCGAGCCCGCGAGCACCACGGTGCAGATCCAGGACGACGGCTGGAGACCTGGGCCTATGCAGACGGTCGAGGTCAGACGCTGATGACCAAGGTCCCGGCCCAACCCGGGACCGAGGTCTACGACGAGGCGCTGCCGGGTCCGGCGCCCCGCTGGGTCGGCAGCGGGCGGACCATCCGCAACAACAAGGGCCTACCGGTACGCCAGTACGAGCCGTTCTTCTCGACGACCTCGGCGTTCGAGGACGAGGAGTCGCTCGTGCAGCACGGCGTCACGCCGGTCCTGCACTACGACCCGTTGGGGCGACTCATTCGCACCGAGCTGCCCGACGGTACCAACGCGCGGGTGGAGCTCTCGCCGTGGGAGCAGCGTAGCTTCGACGGCAACGACACAGTGCTGGAGTCGGCGTGGCATGCCGAGCGGATCGGGCTGCCCGCTGGCGACCCGGAGCGGCGAGCGGCACAGCTCACCGAGGCGCACGCCAATACGCCGACGGTGACGCATCTGGACCACCTGGGTCGGGCATTCCTGGCCGTGGAGCACAACCGGGACGTTTTGGGCGCCGATGGGCTCACCGAGACACGGGCCGAGCTCGACGTCCAGGGCAACGTGCTGCGCATCGTGGACGCCAACGGTACGGTGGCCGAACAGCGCACGGTGGGAATGCTCGGACAGGTGCTGCGCACCACCTCGGTGGAGGTCGGCCAGCGCCGTGCAGTGGGCGACGTGCTCGGCGCACCGCTTTGGGGCAGCGGCAGCCGGGGGTTCTCGACCCGACAGCGGTACGACACGGCCCGACGGCCGACGCACACCATCGTCACGCGGCCGGACGGCACGAGCTTCACGGCAACACGTGTGGTCCATGGAGAGGCGGTGGCCAACGCCACCGTGCTCAACCTTCGCGGTCGGGCCTTTCGCACCTACGATGGCGCGGGCGTGCAGGAGCAGGAAGCCTTCGACGTCGACGGCAACCTCGTGCGACAGTCGAGACGCTTGGCGGCCGCCTACGACATCACGCCGGACTGGTCGGCGCTGGACGAGCTGGAGGATCCCGCGACGCTGGACGCTGCGGCCTCCGGGATGCTCGAGGCGGAGGTCTTCACCACCGAGGCGAGCTTCGATTCAATGGGGCGACCGGTGACCCAGACGACGCCCGACGCGTCGGTACTGAGCTTGGGCTACGGCGACACGGGCCATCTCGAGACGGTGGCCGCCAACGTCCGCGGTGACGTCACCCCCACGAACATCGTCGAAGACCTCCGCTACGACGCCAGGGGCCGCCGAATGCTGGTGGTGCACGGCAACGGCACCCAAACGTCCTACGAGTACGACCCGAAGAGCTTCCGGTTGACGCGGCTGTGGACCGAGCGCGTCACGGACGGGCACCTCCATCAAGACCTGCGCTACACATACGACCCCGTCGGCAACGTCACCGAGATTCGCGACGGGGCGCAGCCGGTAGTGTTCACCAGCAACGCGACCATCTCCGCCGATCAACGATTCGTGTACGACGCGCTGTACCAACTGGTGCAGGCCGAGGGCCGTGAGCACCAAAGCCAAGGCCAGCCACAGGCGGACGACTTCGTGCCCCGGGCGGCGCCCGAGGACCCGACGGGCCTGCGGGCATACACCGAGCAGTACCTCTACGATGCCGTCGGCAACATCCTGCGGATGCAGCACGCCGCCGTTGGCGGCAACTGGACGCGCCGCTACGACTACGACCGCTCGACCAGCGGCAACCGTCTGCTGGGTACCAGCGCCCCCGGGGACGCCGAGGGGGTGTTCAGCCACTCCTACGCTTACGACGCCCACGGCAGCATGACCTCGATGCCCCATCTGGCGAGCATCGCGTGGGACTGGGCCGACCGAATGGCCTCGGCCGACCTCGGCGGCGGCGGGATGGTGCACTTCGCCTACGATGCGTCGGGCCATTGCATTCGGAAGGTCCGCACCAACCTCGCGGGGACGTCGACCTGGGAGCGCATCTACCTAGGTGGTTTCGAGCTGTACCGGGAGCGGGTCGGCACCGAGCTTCGGCTCGAGCGACAGACCCTGCACGTGGCCGACGATGCCGGCCGCGTATGCATGGTGGAGACCAAGACCATCGAGGAGGCGGCGCCCATCGTCAGCCCCTCAGGCGTCCTGCGCTACCAAGTGAGCAACCACCTGGGCTCGGTGGGGATGGAGCTCGACGAGACGGGACAGCTCATCTCCTACGAGGAGCTCCACCCCTACGGGACCACGGCCTACCGAGCGACCAACGGCGCCATCGAGGTGAGCCCGAGCCGCTACCGCTACACCGGCAAGGAACGCGACGAGGAGACCGGGCTGGAGCACCACGGGGCGCGGTACTACGCGAGTTGGCTGGGACGATGGACCGCGGCCGATCCCATCGGGCTCGGCGATGGCGTCAATCGCTATGCGTACGTGCACGGAAATCCGTCAGGTCTTCACGATCCGACGGGGACATTTGGCGAACCGTTTCAAGCGGGAGACATCGTTAGCCAAGAACAGTTCGTTGACATCCAACCAGAAGACGTCGAAGGACCGGTCGTCGGGATCTCGATCCCGGGTTCGAGCGGCGATCGAATTCTAGTTCCGTCCAACGCTGTCACCTTCGACACCACCAGCGGCACGTACCAATTCAGGGACGACGCATGGGAAGACCTCTACGATGCCGCGACCGCCGATGCGCGCCATGCTCGAAGTGATCAGCTCGCAGCACAGGAAATCCTCGGAGAGACCTCACTCGTCGAACCCATCGCGACCATTGTCTTGTGTGGTGTCGGAGGAGCAGCGGCCGCAGGATGCCTCGCGGCGTCCGTTGATGAGGCAGTCCGGAATGATGAACTCG
>JACKDV010000063.1 GCA_020633315.1 Myxococcales bacterium | reverse complement strand
TCTACCTCTTGGGGATCTCTTCTTTGATGGGCTCGGAAAAAGGGAGCCTCGAGACTGGAATTCTGGGGTTGTTGCTTGGAGCAGAGCCCTCGACCGGACTCGAACCGGAGACCTCGTCCTTACCAAGGACGCGCTCTACCAACTGAGCTACGAGGGCGTAGGGGTCTTCTTGCGAAGATGCGCTTCGGGCCGGGTTTCTAGACCGGTCCGCCGCGTAGGACAAGCGAAACCCTCGGCGAACTCGCGCTCCTTTTGCGGCCGTGGCCGTGAGGAAACGCGAGCGAGCACGAGGGAGATTGGAGCGGGAGACGAGGGTCGAACTCGCGACATTCAGCTTGGAAGGCTGACGCTCTACCAACTGAGCTACTCCCGCAAACGAGGCGCCCCCCACCGCAGGGCGGGGGGCGTCGGAGTGGATGGGGTAGGATTCGAACCTACGAAGCGTTGACGCGGCGGATTTACAGTCCGCTCCCTTTGGCCATCTCGGGCACCCATCCACGGGTTGGTCGTCGTCGGAGTCGAAGCGGTAGCGCGGTGGAGCTGGCGATGGGATTCGAACCCGCAACCCCCTGATTACAAATCAGGTGCTCTACCGTTGAGCTACGCCAGCGTTGGTGAGCGGTTCCTCCTGAAGGCAAGCTTATTAAGGATGGGGTCGGTCGTCGACCCAGGGTCTGCGCTGGCTCCGCGAGGCCAGGATGGCCGCACGGGCGTTTCGGGGCGCGGTGTATATCCCCTGATTTGCGGGCATGTCAACCGAGGGCCCGGCGACGGCGCCGAGCGCAGCAAGGGCCCCGCGGGGCCGCCAAGGGGGCTCTGGCCGGATCTACAGCGGAGTGGGCCGCGGCACGAAGAGCTTGCGATCCGCGGCCGATCCCTCGGGATCGGTCTCGGGAGGCGCGTCGATCTCCTCGTCGGACTCGCGCGCCAGCCGCTGGTTGGGCTTGCCGAGGGTGGCGTCGTCCGAGAGCAGCACCGCCTGCAGGTGACCGAGCTTGGCCTCGGTGCGCTCGACGAACTCATTGTCGTAGCCCAGCCGTCGCGCCGTCTCGAGGTTCTTCTCGAACACCCAGATCGCCTTGGTGATCACCGGCCGGAGCTGCTTCTTGAGCTCCTCGTAGTAGATCTCCCGCTGCCTTGCGTCGAGCCACTCGGGCACGGGGGCGTACATCAGCGCGTCGTAGAGCTCGGAGAACAGGTGCCCGAGCTGGAAGCCCGCGGCCGACACCCAGAACACGTGCTTGGCCTCGATGGTGTGGTTGTAGGCGTCCTGGGCCGCCACCAGCAGCTCGAGCTTGGCCTGGAAGGCCTTCTCCATCACCTTCTCGGGCAGGCGGATCTCCACCTCGCGGAAGCGACGATGGAGGATCGCGGCGCGGTAGAAGCGGGCCATGCCCACGAAGTAGTAGCTGGCGAAGCGCTCGCTCTGCTCGGCCACCGCTCGCTCGTAGATCTCGTCGGCCCGGGCGAGGCGCTCGTCGGCCTCGTCGAAGCGATCGAGCATGAACAGGGCGTAGCCCTCGCGGGCCAGCGCCTCCACCTGCACGCTGGGGAGCTGGTCGGGGAGCTGGGCGATCTCGTGGAAGGTGCTCGCCGAGCGCTCCCAGTCCTCGAGCTCGGCCTCGCAGGCGCCCCGCCGGGCGCTCGCCACCAGGGCGTGCTCCCCCTCGGGGAAGCGGGCCAGGTAGGTCCCGTAGGCGCGGATGGCCGCGGTGCAGTCGCGCAGCTTCTCGTGGCTCTGCGCCAGGCCGATCCAGGCGGGGGCCGCCTGCTCGGGGGACAGCGGACCCGAGAGCACCCGCCCGAACAGGGCCACCGCCCGCGCCGCCTCGTCGGCCGCGAGCGCGGCCTCGGCCTGGGCGAGGATCTCGGCCGGATCCTCGGCGGTCTGCGATGCCGCGGCCGCTCCACGGGCGAAGGCGGAGGCCGCCACCTCGGCCGTGGCCGCGTCGTCGAGCCGCCGTTCCTCCGCGGGATGGCGGGTGCCTCCGCGGGCGCAACCGACCGCGGCGAGGGCCAGGGTCGCCATCAGCAGCGCGGTGTGCGGGCCTGCCATCGGCCCCAGCATGACACCCGCGAGGCCTCGACGTTCCCGGCGCATGGCTCGCCTCGAGATCTCAGCCCCCCAGGTCGATCGCGCCTTCGCAATCGTAGGTGCTGCCGTCGCTCCAGCTCGCGTGCGTGGTGACCACCAGCACCGAGCAATCCCCGCTGCCCACCTGCAGATCGGACACCAGGCCCTCGTCGATCCAGATCACCCAGCTGTCCTTCTCCGAGCCGATCCCGTTCTTGCCCGGCGCCTTGATGTGATCGCCGGGGACCTCCTTGGACTTGCCCTTGCAGTCGCGCACGGAGGCGGTCATGCCCGACACCGGCGTGCCCGGGTAGAACACCAGGCCGGCGTGCGGCTGGAGCCTCACCTGGTTGATCCGCAGCTCGCCCCGGTTGCTGCCCTTCTTGGACTGCACCGTGCTGCTCTCGGCGCAGCCCGGCTCCTCGCACGACCAGGCGCCGCGATAGGAGACGAACTGGCTGCGGAGGTTCTGGCGCAGCGCACCGCAGGCCAGCCCCACGAGGGCCACGCCGGCGAGGCCGAGGATCCGAGTGGTCACGCGCATGACGATCTTCATAGCCGGATCGCAGGGCGGAGGACAATCGCCGTTCGGCGTGGGGGCGGACCCGCGAGCGACGAGCACGGGCGGGAGCGTGCTGGGTCACGGCCGCGCGAGCTCGGGGCCGCCCACCCTCCCCTGCGCCCGCGAGCGCCGGCCCGGCTTGCGTTCGCGCCGGCTTCGTACGATCGTGGCCGGGCGGATGATCCCGGCCAGCCTGATCCCGTTGCCCGTCGACCCCGAGGTGGCCGCCCGCGTCGACGCCCTCGAGCTGCCCTTCAACCGCTACGGGGTGGATCAGTACGGCATCGACAAGGGCGAGCTGGCCAAGCTCTTCACGCTCATCGGCTGGTTCTACCGGCGCTACTTCGAGGCCCAGGTGTTCGGGGCGCACAACGTGCCCCCTCGCGGCCGCGCGATGCTGGTGGGCAACCATAGCGGCGGGGTGGCGCTCGACGGCGTGATGGTGATCGCCTCGTCGTTCTTCGAGCTCGAGCCGCCGCGCCTCGCCCAGGGGATGGCCGAGAAGTTCCTGCAGAAGATCCCCTTCCTCAACTGGTTCACCAGCCGCATCGGCCAGCTCACCGGGCTGCCCGAGAACTGCATCCGCCTGCTCGAGGACGAGCGCCTGCTGATGGTGTTCCCCGAGGGAGCCCGCGGCACCGCCAAGCTCTACCGCGAGCGCGACTCGCTGGTGGGCTTCGGCACCGGCTTCGTGCGCATGGCCCTGCAGACCGACACCCCGATCGTGCCCTTCGCCTTCGTGGGCGGCGGCGAGGCCATCCCCACCGTGGCCAACCTCTACCGCGCGGGCAAGCTCATGGGGCTGCCCTACCTGCCGGTCACCCCCTACCTCGCTCCCCTGCCCCTGCCCGTCTCCTTCCAGCTCCTCTACGGCAAGCCGATGCGCCTGCAGGGCAGCCCCTCCGACTCCGACGAGATCATCGCGGGGCACGTGGAGGTGGTGAAGGAACGGATCGCCCGCCTCATCGCCCAGGGGCGAGCCCTCCGCGAGGGCCGCCTCGATGCCACGGAGATCGACTTCGGATGAAGGTCCTCATCACCGGGATCGCCGGGAACATCGGGCGCATGGTCGCCCAGCGGCTGCTCGACGCCGGGCACGAGGTGGTCGGCATCGACCGGCGTCCCTGGTACCACCCGCCCGATGGCATCAAGGTGTTCCAGCACGACATCCGCAAGCGCCCCGCCGAGGACGTGTTCCGCACCCAGCGGCCCGACGCCATGATCCACATGGCCACGGTCACCCACCTCACCCACCGCAGCGAGGACCGCTTCCGCATCAACCTGGGCGGCACCCAGGCCGTGTTCGATCACTGCCACACCTACGGGGTGAAGCAGGCGATCTTCGTGGGGCGCCACACCTACTACGGGGCGGCCCCCGACTCGGCGCTGTACCACGGCGAGTCGGACCCGCCGATGGCGGTGCACACCTTCCCGGAGCTGAGCGACCTGGTCGCCGCCGACCTCTACGCCGGCTCCGCGCTGTGGCGCTACCCCGAGGTCGACACCGCGGTGCTGCGCATCTGCTACACCCTGGGCCCGCTGCGCCAGGGCACCCTGGCCTCGTTCCTGCGGGGCCCCCGGGTCCCCACCGTGATGGGCTTCGATCCGCTGTTCCAGTTCATCCACGAGCGCGACGCGGCCGAGGCCATCTGCACCACCCTCGACAAGGGCCTGCGCGGGGTCTTCAACGTGGCCGGGCCGCCTCCCCTGCCCCTGTCGGTGATGATCCACCAGACGGGGCGGGTCAACGTGCCCATCCCCGAGCCGCTGTTCAACCTGGTGCTGGGGCGCTTCGGCCTGCCGCGCCTGCCCCCGGGCGCGCTCGCCCACGTCAAGTACCCGATCGTGATCGACAGCTCGGCCTTCGCCGATGCCACCGGCTGGCAGCCCGCGCACGACGAGGACACCACGCTGCACGAGTTCCGCATCTCGGCCGACGCCTGAGCGGCCCGCTCAGTTCAGAGGGTCGGCTGAAACACGAGCCAGGCGAGGTGGACTCGCGACGAAGGACTCGTGACGAAGAAAGAAGGCGGGCCACGTTGTGGGCCAGGAACTTGAGGAGGATCTCGGCGCGAACGGTGTCGGGATGCCGTGAGTTGGCGCGGCGGTGGCCCATCGTGTCCTCGACATGCGCAAAGACCGGCTCGACGGTCCCGATGCGGCAGCGATACCGAACTCGGAGATCGGGATGCCGGAATCGGGCTCGGGCTCGTTCGAGCGGTGGGTTGAAGACGATGGAGCGAGTGGCTCCCTTGGTGCAAGGGAACTTGAGGTCGTAGCGGGTGTCAAGGCTCGGGTTGAGAGAACGCATCGGGCTCGGCAGAGGGAACGTCTCGATCCCAGCGGTGGCGGAGGGCTTCCCGAAGGTGACACCTCCGGTCCGGCAGAGAGACTGCCGAGTCACGCGGCCCTCCGAGACCGCCGCGAGCCTGGCGGCGGGTTGCGGTAGGAGTCGCCGTCGATCTCGATCAGGTGCGCATGATGCAGCAGTCGATCTCGCGGCGCTGGCCAGGAGGGCGTCGCGAAACAGCGGTGGCCACTCCTCGACCGCACGGTTGCTGGTGATGATCATCGAGCCCTGCTCGTAGCGGCGACGGATGATCTCGTACAGGTCGATCGGCTCGTCGTGCTTGAGCGCCCGCGGGCCGAGGTCGTCGATGATGAGCAGATCGGGCCCGACGTAGCGCGGCAGCTTGCGGTCGTGGCTGCCGTCGGCCCGTGCGGCTCGTAGCTGCCGGAGCATGTCGTGGGCCGAGGTGTACAGCACCGCGTAGCCGGCCATGCAGGCGCGGTGGCCGAGGGCCTGGCCGATGTGGCTCTTGCCCACACCAGTCGTGCCGCACAGCAGGACGTTCTCGCGGCGCGAGACGAAGGCGCAGGTCGCCAGGTCGATGATCTTGGACTTGGGGATCTTGGGGTTGAAGGTGAAGTCGAAGTCCTCGAGCGACTTGGCGTGCTCGAAACTGGCGCGCCGGAGCCGGACGTCGAGCTGCTTGGCCTCGTGGCGCTCGATCTCGTCGGTCAGCAGGCGCAGCAGGAATTCGGGATGGGACAGGTCGTCGTCGGCCGCTTGTCGCGTGCGCAGCTCGAGGGACTGCAGGACGCCCGACAGGCGCAGCTTCTCGAGGATCGGGAGTAGCTCGTCAATGGGGTGCATCGTTGTTCTCCAGCGGCAATTGCAGTAGCTCCTGGACGTCGCGGGCGAAGCGAGGTCGAGCGTCGGGCTCGACGATCGGGTCGAGGACGACGGGCAACGGCTCGCGATCGAGGGCGCGGACCAGGACGTTCTTGAGCCCGCCGTAGCTGTAGTTGCCGTGGAAGCGGGCGCGGCGACATGCGGCCAGGGCTCGGTCCTTCGGGTAGCCCTCGAGCAGCCGGACGATCTGCTGGGCGACCCGGAGCTGGTAGAGCACGTCATCGCTGTCGAAGACCTCCTCGATGAAGCACTCGATCTCGGAATGTACGGCCGCAGCGCGCTCGACCCAGTACCCACGGCTGCGATGCCGGAGGTCGCGGCGCTCGGGCGGAAGGTGGTCCTCGTTCGTGCTGCGCTGACCCGGCGCGACGCGGTCGTGCGTCGCCACGCGGACATCGTCGAAGTAGATCTCGACCGAGGATGGCGTGGTCCGGGTCTGCACCCGCTTGCCCACCAGGCGCCAGGGAACCGAGTAGAGCCCCCGGTCCACCAGCACGTGGGTGTCCTGGTGGACCGAGGCTTCTCGCCACAGGACGGGCCGCCAGCGCGTGCTCGGCAGCGATCGCAGGGCTCCGCGCTCGTCGGCCCGGAAGACCTCGAGCGGACGTCGCCTCGTCGTCCCGTGCTCGCGTCGACCTGCGATCTCCACGACCCACCGGGCCAGCTCGGTACGCAGGACCTCGACGTCGAGCTAGGCCGAGCGTGGGCGGAAAAAGTTGTGCTTGACGTACTTGACCGCCGACTCGACCTTGCCCTTCTCGTTGGGCGAGCGGACCGGCGTGGGGTCGACCTTGAAGCCATAGTGGCGGGCGAGCTCGCGGTAGCTACGATTGAGCACCGCCACGCCGTCGACCCCGAATGCCGCTCGGATCACCGCGGCCTTGAGGTTGTCGGGGACTACGACCTCGGGGACGCCACCCAGCTCCTCGAAGGCCTCGACGTGCAGGCGCTGCCAGGTATGCACCGTCTGGTCGAAGACGATGCGCACGACCATGTGCCGCGAGTAGCCCAGTACCATCACGAAGACCCAGGCTCGGCGCAGTCGACCTTCGACGGGATCCCACAGCTTGCCGACGTAGCCGAAATCGACCTGGGTGACCTCGCCGGGGGCGGTCTGCACGGGGATCGCCACGTCCTGCGGGCGGACGCCACTGGACCGTCGCAGACGATCGCACAGCCGCTTGATCGCCGAGAGGCTCCCGCCCAAGTCGCCGTGCTCGAGCCGGAGACGATCGAAGATCGCCTTGGGCGTGGTGCCGTGCTCGAGCATCGCGGTGGCCTCGGTCGTCCACTCGACCACGCTGGACTCCTGCAGGGGCAGTGTGTCTGGGATCTGAGTTCGAACCGCGGCCTTGAGTACGTCGAGCTCGGGCCGCACATCGGGATCGCCGTCGAGCAGCTGCGCCTCGGCGAGCAACCGTCGATAGCGAAGCTCGGTCTTGGAGCTCACGCCGAGCAGACGTGCGGTCTGCCGGGGCCCAGTGGCGAGGCGGTGAAGGCGGACGAGTTCTTGTAGGCGGTGCATGTCGACGGGGAGCAAGGCAAGGCGACCCGACCGCTGGGCGTACCTGCCCACCCCCGACCGAGCGAAAAGCCGCATCGATCGAGGTCCCGGAGAGCGCGAGACCCTGTAAGGGTGTTCAGCCCAAGGGCGTTCCCTCTGCCGATCTGGCTCCCGTTCCCTTACCACGAGCCGTCACAGTCGAAAGGCGTCGTTCTTTTGCACGAATGGGCTTCGAGCGGGAACCAACCCGTAGGAGTTGGTCCTTGGCTCGAACCCAGAACGTTCGCGACACGTCCGTCTCCGTCGAGCATGAGACGCAGCGCTACGACGTCGCGATCTCGTATGCGACGGAGGATCGCGCTCACGCCGAGGAGCTCGCTTGCCACCTGCGTGCCAGGGGCTGCAGGGTCTTCATCGACACCTTGGAGCCCCTCGAGCTGTGGGGAGCCGATGTGGGGCGGCGCCTCGAAGAGATCTTCGACCGCGATGCTCGGATGGTCGTCATCCTGGCGTCGCGTCATTGGGCTTCGCGGCGCTGGACAATGCACGAGCGCAACGCGATTCGAAGCCGCGCGTCGCGGGAGGCCCGATCGGTCCTCCCCATCACCATGGGCATCCGCCAAGTGCTCGGCTTGCCGGATGTCCATGGCCACCTGGACATCTCCCTCGGCCTCGACGCA
>JACKDV010000062.1 GCA_020633315.1 Myxococcales bacterium | reverse complement strand
TCGTGCTGGTAGCAGCGCTGCGCTTGCTTGGCGATCTCGAAGGCGAGCTGGTAGGCCTGGAAGTAGCTGCGCGACAGCTCCGAGCCCAGCCAGCGATACAGCTCGGCGTTGGTGTAGCGGTCGCGCAGGTACGCATCGACGTGCTGGGCGTTGGCTACCTGGGTGTCGTGGTCGACCAGGTCGCGCTTGGCGATGGCGAGCCGCAGCCGCGCGGTGACGATGTCTTGCTCGATGCGGGCAATCTCCGCCGTGGCTTGCTCGACCTGGAAGGTCCACTCGTCGAGCCGACGCTCGTAGCCCGCCGAGGTACCCGCGATGGTCGCTTCGATTTGCTGACGCTGTGCGCGTCGAGACAGGATGAGCGAGCCGATGTGGAACGGGACCGCGAGCTGCTGGCCTCCTATGCTCGAGACGACGTGTAGACCATTGCCGCTGGAGCCGATTTCGAATTGCGGGATCATTCCGATGCCGGCAGACACGGAATCGAGGACCATCGCTGCCGCCTGTCGTCGCTTGGCTTGCGCCAGATCGTCGAGCTGCTGCTTCTCCTTCCGAGACTGGCCGAGCATGGCCGCCGAGGCGTCGAAGGCCCCACCCATGCGCCGGGCCGGCAAGCTGGCGTAGTAGTCGCGCCGTTGCACTACGACCTCCTTGGCTCGCTCCAGCGACACGATCGCCTGCTGGGCCTCCTCGATCCGCTGCTCCCGTACCTGCCTCGAGATCGCCAGGATCTCCGCCTCCTGCGTGGCTCGCAGCTCGGCGAGTGTCTCGGCATCCGCGCTGCGCAGAGCATCGGCCAGGCTGCTCCCGAAGCCCCGGACCTCGGCCGCCAGCTCCTTGGCCAGCGACAGCATCGTGCTGAAGCGATAGTGAGGTCGTGGCGCCCCGACATCGCTGAGCGCCGCCGACACGTCCACCCCGCTGGCCACCGCCTTGGCGAGCAGCCCGGGGTCGATGGGCGGCTGAAATAGCGGGAACTGCCGCTTTTCGCCCTCGATGTTCATGCAGTGCCGCAGCTTGAACAGTCGATCGGCCACCACGTCCCAGTAGCGCAGCAGCTCCTGGTTGTGCGGCACGCAGAAGTACAGCGTGGGCGCCTCGGAGCCCGCGGGCGAGACGTAGGTGTAGCCCACCAACTGTGCGAGCATGACGGGGTGCTTCGCCATCGGGAGCTGTCCCGACGCCACGACCTCGTGCGCCCTTGCAGCGGCGTCTTGCTCAGCGCCCCTCCGGCCAGCTTCGTCGCCGCGGCGGCCTTCTTGGTGTCGAGCATCGCGCTGGGCACCGCGTTCTCGGCCTGGGCCAGGAAGTTCGAGAAGTCGTCGAAGGCCCCCTGCACTTCCGCGTAGGACATCGCGGCTGCGTCGCGCTCGGGCAGCATGACGGGACGCGGTCCCAGAAGCTGTGCCGCCAAGACGTACAGCTGCAACGCCTCGTTGTTGGACTCGATCGTGTCCTGGGAGAACAGGTGGTCGCCCCACTCGATGAGGTTGTCGAGGTAGCGCATCACCACCCAGCGCTGGTAGGCCGAGATCCGCAGTTTCGCCAGGGAGTGCGGCCGGAAGGGGTTGCGCCGCCAGCGAGCGATCTGGTCGCGGGTGTCGTCGCGCAGCTTCTTCTTGGCCGAGTCGTCGCCCTCGTAGTGCAGGGCCTCGAGCTGCTCGGCCACGTCGGTGACGGTGGACTCGAACAGCGGCCGGACCTTCCAGTAGCGCGACGGAGTGGGCGTGGTTCCTCCGACCGTGGGGTCGAAGATGTAGTGCATCCATCGCCTCGCCTGCTCGAACTTCTTGTCCTCCATCAGGCGCAGGGCGACCAGCATGGGCACGTGGAAGAACAGCTCCCAGTTGTAGACCGAGTACGACCCGCCAGGGCTGAAGTCGATCTCGTCGAGCACCGAACCGCTGGCGGTGTTCTCGGGCTGCCCCAAGCCGTACAGCGAGCTTCGGCTCTCCTGGACGAGCTGCCGATCGAAGCCGGCCCACACGCCCTCGGCGGGAGGTCGGTAGAGCGCGGGGACACCATGGCGCCGGACGAGATCGACCAGCCTTCGGGCGAGGGGATGGTCGAACGCCGAGACCTCGAAGGTCCACTGCTCCCAGGGCTCGAGCGCCGTGGGTGGTGTTGGAGCCACGGGCCCGGGCTCGGTGAGCATCGGGTCCTCCTGGACGTCACTGGTCTCGGGTGCGCCCCCGAGCAGATCCTCGGTTCGCGTCGCGCTGGGCACGAACGATGCATGGGCCAGCCCTCCGAGACCCACTAGCGCCGGGCCTCTATCCCCGCCCCAGGGCACGAAGTACGTCTGGAGCACGGGCGGCCGCGGAGTGATGAGCAGCGACCGTCGCGAGTCCTGATAGACCATCGGCGACTCGCTGGAGAACTCCTCGTATTGCGTCGTTGCCGACACCGTGAAGGGGTGCGGCGTGTCGAACAGACGCTGATAGCTGTAAGTGCCGCTCGAGACGGAGCGAACCGGCACCTGCAACCCAAGGGTCTGGATATCGGCCGGGCCATAGTTGCTGCTGTCCATGACGTACCACTGCTGCCGAGGAATCATCGCCTTCGGACGCGGCAACCACCCCGCGAACTGAGGACTGGACGTATCCGGCCGCGTGCGTCGATCGTGGGGCACGGTGGCGACCACGGGCTCCTCTTCGACATCACGGAATCGGAATCGGCCGGAGAAGCAGAACGAGTCGTAGGCGAGCGCCGGGAAGCCCGGGGCGATGGTCAGCGAGCCGTCGCTCTTCGAATGCACCCGATAGAAGATCTCGGATTCGTTCGCCGCTCGAGCCGCCACTGGAGGAGGCGGCGCCAGCCCATCGAGCGAGGCGGTCGCTTGAACCTCGATCCCCATGTCGTTGGCGGTCTTGGCCGCGGTGCGGACCTGTCCCCATCCCTCGTGATCACGCATGCACCACGACAGGCGAAGCTCGTGGTAGGCGCGTGGGGGAGACGAGCCCTCGCCCTTCGATCGCCCCTGCACCGTCACCCAGGCGAGCACGAGCCTTCTACGGACGATCGCGGGCAGCACCGACTCCGCGTCGATGGTGAACGGCAGCTCCTCCCACGGTGTCCACTCGCTGTCGTCGATGCGAGTCCGATGGAAGTAGCGGTAGGGCCGTACCTTGGTGCGGCCGAAGACGTGCAGCCGATCGACGGCGATGGCCTCGGCGTCGGCCAGCTCGCGTTCGTGGACCATGCCCGCGACGTGCAGCCGGGCGATCTCCGCCATGCTGCGGAGATAGCTCGACACCGCGGCCTCGGCCACGTCGTCATCGAGCTGCCCGTCGAGCAGCGCGCTCTGGAACGCCTCGAACAGCTCGGTTTTGTCGTCGCGCAGCTCGGGCTGCAGCCAGTTCTCGGGCCACAGGAAGATCTTCCGGTTGGCCTCCCACACTCGATAGCGCGACATCCACTGCCACTCGGTGGTCGCAGCGGCCGAGATGTTCACGCCCGGCTCCTTGGATAGCAGCACGCGCTGCACGAAGGTCTGCACGCTGGAGATGGCCTGCTTGATCCGTGAGGTCTTGGCGCAGGGCGAGACCTCCACGTCGATGAGCAGGCGCCCGAACAGAGCCTCGGGCGTCGTGGACTCGGGGTCGTTCGCCAACACGTACGCAACCAGGGCGTCGCGCTGGCGCTTGCGCAGACTGTCACGCAGGGGCTCGACCACCCGCGGCCAGGCCTCGCTGGAGACCTTGGCCTTCGCAGCGGCCTGGACGTCTCGGGCGATGGAGGTGGTCGGCGTCGTCGTGGCCCAGTTCGTCGCCCGTGCCGCGGTCACCCCCAGCCGCTGCGCCAGGTCGAGGGCCCGAGCGATCTGCTCGAGGCCATCCATCGTGCGCAGGTCCGCCTCGCTGATGCCCCGCTGGGTGGCGACCACCTCGATCGCCGAGTCGGCGGGTGCCACAGAGGGGTCTTCCCAGCCCGTGACACGAGCCAGCACGCTGCGGACTTCAGAGCCTGCGTCGAGGACGTCTCGCAGGCCCGGTAGACCCGAGGTGTGCGTGCGGCCAAACGACGCGAAGCGCTGCAAGAGCAGCCACGCCGGCCACTTCGCCGACGGCCCGTCCACCACCTGCGTAGGGATGTCGACGGGAGATAGTAGGCCGTGGGTGGCCCCATCGGTCAGCAGCCATCGTAGGTCGTCGTCGCCCAGCCCGAGCTGCTCCACCAATCCCACGGACTTCGCCAGCCATCGCAACGCATCGAGCTGTGGTGCGAGCGATGGGAAGCCTCCCGTGCCCTCCTCGAGGTGCTGGGGCAGTAGAGGATCGGCCAGCGCCTCGCCCTGGGAGGCGAAGTCGATCGCGCTGGCGAGCTCCGGTTCGGTCCCAACGAAGCGCCTCATCATCGGCGAGCCGTCATCGTCGACATCGAGCAGGGCCTCCACGGACCCCGCCGACAGACCCATCGCGGCGGCCAGCTTGTTCACGACCACGCCCTCGCCGAGCCACACGCGCAGGTAGGCGACCAGCTCGTCGAGCACCAACCTCGCCCGGTGCTCGGGGTCCTCCATCGGGGTTCCATCGGGCGGGTCGTCTTGCAGCGAGTTCCACGTGCCCACGGCCACAAAGACCTGGGCGGAGGCGGGCACCGACTCGTAGCCTCCCGGATCGCTGGTAGGGACCGTGTTCACCATCTGGAGGACGAGCCCGACCTCGTCCTCGGGCATCACACGGACGAGCTGCTCGGGGAGCACCGCACGTGCCGAGCGGGAGGGGTCGACCGCGGCATCGAGCTCGCGCCCGATCGCCTGGAGTCCTCGCACCAGCTCGACCAAGACGCTCGCCAGTGCTGCCTCGGGCACCCCGACGGGGTGGGGCCCGCGATGTCGCAACAGCGCGTCCACCGAAGCGACCGAGACTCCCGCACGGCGGAGGACCCGAGCCTGGTCGACGAAGGTCTCGAGCGCATCGAGAGCCGCGGCCCCCGTGACCTGGAAGGGCACGACTCCGGAGAGCTGGGCCAGGGTCACCACATCGCGGATCGACAGCCCCAGCGCCCGCGAAAGCGACGACCAACGTAGCAACCACGACAGATTGCCCACGGTCGCTGGGGCCCGAGCGGCGTCGAGCGACAGCAGCAGCGACAGCTCCTCTTCGGTGACCGATAGCGCCGCCGCGACATGGGGCGCCACGTCGACGATGTCGCCCGACAGCGACGCGGGCGACAGAGGGCTGATCTCGCCCTCGGGCGTGCGCTCGACGAAGACCTCCTCGAAATCCGAGCGCGCCTCCCCGAAGCGAGGCTCGGTCGGCAGGTCGCCGAACCACGCGAGCCACTCACGACGCGGGAGGTCCTGGAACGACTCGCCGAGCGCGATTGCTCGTGACAGGGACCGCAAGAAGGCGAGGTCCACAGGGGCGGGCCCCGAGCCCAGGTTCGCGATGGCCAGGTCCACATCGGCCATGGTCCAGCCCAGCGCCCGCCACAGCCGCAAGAATCGATGGATCCTCGACAGGACCGAATCATCCAGCCCGCCGATCGTCGCTCCCTCGAGCCGACACGGCTGCGCAAAGGCGATCTCGAGCAGCCCGGCCCCCGCGTAGCTCGTCGCCACCAGCTCCGGCAGTTGCTCGTACTCGAGCCCCGCCCGTTCGATGAAGGACGACACATCCTCGAGCAGCCCCGGCCACTGCGCAGCGTCGACGCCCCACAGTTCGTGCGGCGCAGGCGGGACGCCGGGGTGCTCGTCGGCGATGATCTGGGCGGTGAGCTCCTCCAGGCCCAGGCGCGCCCGTGCGATTGCGTCGTCGAGCGCCACCGACGGTGCCCCACAGGTCTGTAGCAGCTCGACCCGCGGCACCCCGAGGTGGACCAGAAAGGCGTCGGCCTCGGCCCGCGCCAGATCGAACGGCAGCGACCACGGGTACACCGCGTTGCGCAACGTGTCGTAGGCCGCGTCGAGGCGATGCTCGGGCTGGGCCCGCAGCTCTGCCGTCGTACGCGTGGTCTGGGGCCACTGCGCCGGAAGCATGCCCGCCACCTCCCGCTCGAGGATCTCGTTGACCAGGTCGATCGTGGGCAGCGGAGTGTTCGTGTTGGCACAGTCGAGCAGCGTGTGCAGCAGATCGGGCCGCCGAGCCGTGAGCGCGGCGAACGGCTCCACCGCTGCGCCACCACCTCCTTCATCGGCGACCGCGGGTCGCTGCTCGAGGAAGCGCAGCAGGTCGACCAGGTATGCAGCGGGGCTGAGCACCGAGCGACAGTGGTCGCAGGCGCAGTAGTCCATCGGCCCCAGCAGGTGCTCGAGATCCGGCGGTGCGTCGCCGGGCTCCGCCGTCTTTCCACCCACCGCGGGTACCGTCGTAGGGTTGAACGGCCCCCCGAGGTTCATCGCGAGCACAGCCAGGGTCGAGGTCACATGGTGCGCGTTGTCGTAGACCACCTTGGCGATGGCCTCGCCACCCAGCGCCTCACCGTGTCGCTCCACGAATGCCGACGGACCCATGCCGACGATCTGGTGCGCGGAGTGAATTCCCGCATCCAACAGAGCGCTCGCAACCACATCGCGATCGAAGCGCGGCGCGACCATGAACAGCCGCTGCGCCTGCGAAAGCTCCGTGCGCAGCTGGTCCTGCTGCTCGGTCGTCAGCCCGGCCGGCGGGTGCTCGGTGAGGAACTGCCGCGCGTTCGTGGAGCGAAAGTCGAGCTCGTGGTGCTCGTCGACATAGGATGCCGCCAGGCCGAAGCGTCCGAGCTTCGCCGCGCGTTTGACCAACGAGGCAGTCGGAAACGCTTCTTCGGCGGCACGGGCCAGGGCGGTCGCGTAGAGTAGCTCGCGCTCTGCATCGTCCTGTCCAGGGTAGCCTGCTGGCGCCCCGGTCCCGGGCTCACCACCCTTGCCGCTGACGAGAGCTCGCCAGTCGCCCACGGTCATCCCGGCGAGATCGCGAGGCGAGGACAGGTCTCCGGCCTGCCGCCGCTGCTCGAGCTCGACCACCAGCGGTAGGTGGCCTTGCGTCAACGCTCCCGTGGTCAGTGAGAACTTGGTCTGCTCGACCTCGTCGGGTGTATGCGAGGCGGCGAAGTCCTGCCAGAACCTCTGGACGGTGTCGGGACGCCCGACATAGCCGACGACGAAGCTCTCTCGTACCGCCGCCGGGAGCCCCACCGTGGCCAACAGCTGCCCCAAGGGAGCCTCCGCCTCGTCGGCCGCAGCCCGGGTTCCCATCACGCTGGCCACCTGCGATGCAGTGGTGCTCGCGTCGTCCCAGCTCGGCACCAGCCCCTGGTCCGCGGCACCGAGCAACTCGCGCTCGACCACGGCCGACGGCAGCGCCCCGACCGCGGACACGCTCATCGTCATCCCGCGGCGCCCCAGGGCGTACAGGGCTTCCACGGGCAATGAGGCCGCGTCGGCCAATCTCGCAGCCCGAGCGTACGTCGTCACCTGCGACAGCGGCAGCCCCGTCTCGCAAGCGATGAGCTCCACGTCGTCATCGGTCAGCTCACCCCATGGCAGTCCCTCGCGACGGGCATCGATCGTCGCAGCGATCCGCTCGATCTCCGAGCCCGCGATCGTCTCCGGTGGAAGCACGAGATCCACGTTCACCATCGCCGGAGCCGGGCAGAAGCGCTCGCTTCGAGCTCGCTCCACGAGCTCGCCCGAACCATCATCCGCGAGCACCCGAAGGGCCACGGCCAGGGCCTTGGCTCCCTCGCCCAGATGCGATGCCGCATCGTAGCTCAGCCGAAACGAGCCATCCGAACCGCTCAGACCACTGGCCAGCACGACCTCGTCCCTGAGCCGAACCTGGATCACCTCCACTTGGATTGCCGCGATCGGTCGCCCGGTCTCGTCACGGACCACCCCGGTGGCTTGGTGTTGCCCTTGCAGCATCGAGATCGCCTCTCCTGTGCGCGTCGTGATGAGCTGGACGTCGTAGCCATCGGCCAGCCCATCGAGTGTCACGGTGAGATCGAGCCGCCCCACCACCGCACCGCGAGAGTACGCGACGATTGCGATCGCACGGCCCCTCGATGCCATGGGCCTCGATGGTTGCCCACGCTCCTGGTCGCCACCGGACCGAAACAGCCGCAACGCATCCTCGGCCGACAACACGAGCGAGAACCGACCGTCCGCATCGGTCGTGGAGGATACGAGCACTCGGGGCCGCGTTTGAGCGGTATCGATGACATCGGCCGCGACCACGCGAACCCCCGCGGTCGCGCTCCCTTCGGGGTCGACCACGGTGCCGTCGATGGTGAACAGTGAGGAGGGATCGGTGGCCATGGGCATCTCTCGCGGAGCTGGGGACGTGCTCGCCAACAGAGCCCGCCCGCATCCCGCCAAGCAGCCCGGTCGGGGCTTGGGTCATGCACGACGAGTCAGT
>JACKDV010000061.1 GCA_020633315.1 Myxococcales bacterium | reverse complement strand
ACCACGGTCCAGCCGTCTCAGAGCGGCAACAACAACAAGCAGAAGACCAGCACCAAGGTAACGACCGGGATCAGCTCGTTCGGACTGGTGTCGGTCCTGATGCTCGTCGTCACCTCGATCGTCGGCATGGGGTGGCTGGCCCTGGACTTCGTGCGAAACCAGCCGCGCAATTCGGAGGGCCGCGTCGAGGTGCTGGGCATCCCGGTGCCCGAGCTCATCGTGGGGCAGTCACCCGACGACGTGGCCCCGGAGGAGACGACCGAGGAATTGACGCCGAAGGAAGCATCGATCGAGGAAGGGCCCGGGGAGGCGGAGGTGGTGGCGCCACCGCAGCCGGCGGGAAGCATCACCCGAGAGCGGCTCGCAGGGGCGTGGCGATGCCCCCGTCAATCGATCGGCCAATTCGAAACTACCGCGGCCACCGTGATGTTCACGGAGTCGGGCCGCGTGTCGATCGCGCCGCAGTACTCACAACACAAGTTCCAGCCTCCGTTCTCGCTCTGGAACGACGCGCCGTACACCATCACGTCGCCGCAATCGGTGAAGGTGGAGGACCACGAGGTCATCGTCAACATGGACAAGGGACACGATGCGATGCACATCACGGGCGGGCCGTATACGTTCAAGTGCACGCGAGTGAACCTCGACGAGGAGTCCCCTGAATGAGGTCTCACCTGCCATCGTCGCGAATCGACAGGTGAAGAGCCTGGCGGTGCAAGGTGGCTGGGTAAGCCTCCAAGGGATCGTCTCGCGGACCAACGGGAGCCCGCCGACGGTGCTCTGCATGGTCGACGATGCCACTGGGAGGGCCCAGGGCGCCAACCCCAGCCGTTCGCCTCTGATCTGAACCGGCGAGTAGTCGACACGGCGGATATCCTCGTCGACCCAACGACGAGTACTTCTTCTCCAACTCGGAAACGTCCAAGCAGAAAACCACCGACCAGACCTCACGTGCACGGTGCCCTTCGGGCACCATCAGTCGGGGCACCCTCGGATCGCGTCCAACTGCCTTTGCTGATCGTGCTTGAAGTGCGGCTCTGCATCGAGCCGTCGTCGGCGGCCTTAGGTCACCGGAGCAGACGCGTCCAGAGCCATTGGGTCCAGCTGATCACGATCACACCTCGGTGACCAGCTTATTTGTCCGGCCCTCTCAGGATTCCGTCGAGGGCAGCGTGACGTAGCGACGCAGCAGCTCGAACAGGGCGTCGAACGAGATCGGCTTGCTGATGTAGTCGTCGCAGCCGGCTTGCAGGAAGGTCTGCTCGTCCTCGGCCATCGCGTGGGCCGTCATCGCGATGATCGGCAGCGACAGCAAGGAGCCGCCGTGCTCGCGGATCGCCCGGGTCGCCCGCAGCCCGTCCATCACCGGCATCGAGCCGTCCATCAGCACCACGTCGTAGCGCTGCCGGAGCACCGCCTCGAGCGCCTGCTCGCCGTCGATCGCCGTGTCCACGTGGCACCCGAGCCCGCTCAGCAGGTCCTCGAGCACGAGGCGGTTGGTCGAGTCGTCGTCCACCAACAGGATCCGGGGGGCCTCGTCGTCGGGCGAGCGTGGCCCGGGGGCTCGCCGCCCCTCCACCACGACGCGCCGCGGGGGCCGGGGCCACGAGCGCGGCGTCGGCCCGGGCTCCGCACCGACCTCGCTCTGCCGCAGGTCCACCCGCACCGTGAAGACCGAGCCCACCCCCTCCTGCGAGCGCGCGACGATCGTGCCGCCCATGAGCTCCACGAGCTGGCGCGAGATGGCCAGGCCCAGGCCGGTGCCCCCGTAGCGCCGGCCGAGCGAGGGCTCGGCCTGCTCGAACTTCTCGAAGATGCGCTCGAGGGCCTCGCTGGGGATCCCGATGCCCGTGTCGGAGACCGCGATCGACAGGGCCGAGGCCTCGGCCGAGATCCCCAGATCGCGGACCTCCACCGTCACCCGCCCGCAGTCGGTGAACTTGACCGCGTTGCCCACGAGGTTGGCCAGCACCTGTCGCAGGCGCGGCGAGTCGCCCAGGAGCTGGCTGGGGACGTCGGCCGGGTAGTCGACCACGATCTCCACCTGCTTGTCGCGCGCGCTCGCCCGCATGAGCTGGACCACCTGCTCCACGATCTCCCGCAGGTCGAAGGGGCGCTCGTCGAGGCTCAGCATCCCCGACTCGATGCGCGAGATGTCGAGGATGTCGTCGATCACCACCAGCAGCGCCTCGGCCGAGGCCGCGATCGTGCCGATGTAGTCGCGCTGCCGGCCGTCGAGGGTGGTCTCGCCCAGCAGCTCGCTCATCCCGATGATGCCGTTCATCGGGGTGCGGATCTCGTGCGACATGCAGGCGAGGAAATCCGACTTGGCCTGGCTGGCCACCCGCGCCCGGTCGAGCGCGCCGTCGAGCTCCTCGTTCTTGCGGCGCAGCGCCTCCTCCACCTCCTTGACCGGGGTGATGTCGGTGCAGGTGCAGATGTAGCCGACGATCTCGCCGCTGGCCCCCAGCTCGGGCGTCCGCGAGCCGCTCACCCACACCACCGTGCCGTCCTCGTGCAGGAAGCGGTGCTCGTCGCTCAGCGTGTCCTGGGCCTCGGGGGCCTCCCGCCAGCGGGCCAGCACTCGCTTGCGATCGTCAGGGTGGAGGGCGTGCTCCCATCCGTCGCCGAGGGCCTCCACCTCGCTCATGCCGGTGAGCTGGCACCAGAAGGGGTTGACGTAGCGGCACCGCCCCTGCGGATCGGTGCTCATGATCCCCACCGGAGCCACCTCGCCCAGGTTGACGAGATGAGCCCGGCTCCGGTGCAGATCGAGCTGGATCCGCCGGATCGCCCGATCGGTGCGGAAGCCGATGAGGACGATCGCGAGCACCAGCAGCGCGGCGAAGGTCATCACCAAGCC
Organism: Myxococcales bacterium; assembly: GCA_020633315.1. Classification (GTDB taxonomy): domain Bacteria; phylum Myxococcota_A; class Polyangia; order Nannocystales; family Nannocystaceae; genus Paraliomyxa. The sequence continues at coordinate 5,514 of JACKDV010000061.1, read as the reverse complement.
GAGCACCATGCCGAGGCTAGCGTCGAGGCGTGCCGAGCTCTCGTCGCGCCTCCGTCGGAGCTCGGCGTCGAGGGCCCGCAGCCCCGCCGACGCCGGGGCGTCATCGACCCGGACCACGCGATCGATCTCGGGGATCGACGCGCCTTCGCCGTGCATGCGCGCCACGATCGCGGAGTGGTCGCGGTACCGCCCGACCGTGGCGCGGATGGCCTCGAGCCCCTCGGCCTCGGCCTCGGTGACGCCGAGCGCCCGATAGCGGGAGAGGGCGTGCTCGGTCTGGGTGAGGCGGGCCTCGAAGCGCCGAAGGTAGCGCGCCCGCGCGTCTGGATCGCCGCCGCGGATCACGAGGTTCTTGAAGTCGTGGATCAGCGCGTCGAAGCCGATGCTCTGCTCGAGCCGGCTCATCAGCGCCTCGCGCTCCTGGTTGTCGCTGCGGTAGCGTGCCCAGCTACTCCGCGCGTCGCTCGACGCCACCCACAGCACCGCGACCGACAGCGACATCGCCATCACGATGGCGCTGACCATCAGCCACAGGTGCTTGCGCACCGTGTATCTCGGGACGTGGACGTCACCACGCCGAGAGCTTCCATGAGCTTCGGGGGCTTCGGACATCGGGAGGCCCTCCCAACGAGGACCCGAGGAACGAGGAGCATCGTACTGCGACTGGGCCCTTCGTCTCACCCCGGCTGATGAGCCGGTCGTTGTGGCTCATCGAGAGCGCCTACGGAACGACGCTCGGCGAGCAGGCGTTGGCTCCACCCACGGTGCGCTGGATCGTTCGAGCCAAGCGTGCGCATCGGCTCCGAGCGCCGCGCCACGTCCCGATCCCGGCCTCTCGAGGCAACGATGGCCCTTTTGCCCCGGGTCCCCGTTTCCGGCTACCGTAGCCCTCGATCGATGCTCGGACGCAATCGCCCCACGGTGACCACGCTGCTCTCTCGCCCTCCCCAGGAGCTGGTGGCCGAGGGCTGGGATCCCGAAGGGCTCGAGACCGGCGAGCTGCTGTGGCACCAGGGTGACGAGACCAACGGCCTCGCGTGGATCGCCCTGGGCAGCGTGGCCGTGGAGGTCGACGGCGTGGAGCGCTCGCGGCTGGGGGCGGGCGAGCTGCTCGGAGAGGCCTCGGTGTTCGTGCCCGGCGAGCGACGCACGGCAGACGTCCGAGCGCTGGAGCCCACCGAGCTGTGGGTGCTGCAGCGACCCAAGCTCGTGCGGCTGCAGAGCGTGCACCCCGAGCTCTACGACGCGCTGATCGAGTCCGCGATCGTGGTGCTGGCGCGACGCATCGGCGACAACGAGCGTGAGCTGACCCGCAGCCGGCGCGGCGAGCTGCCGCCGCCCCAGCGGGCCCCGTCGAGCTGGTGGACGCGCATCGCTCGTAGGCTCGAGGGACGACGCCCGCCTCCCTTCGAGGAGGCGGCGCAGGCCCTGCCCACCTTCGGCCGGGCCGACCGCCTGGTCGCCAAGCTGTCGGAGATCGCCGAGCCGCTGTTCGTGGGCACCGGCGAGGCGCTGTGCATCGAGGGCGACCCGGCCGAGTCGATGTACGTGCTGGCGCGAGGCGAGCTGAGCGTGATGCTGCTGGCGGGCGAGGGAGCGATCGAGCTGGGCCGGGTGGGGCCCGGGGCCCTGCTGGGCACCAGCGCCCTGCTCGAGCAGTCTCCACGCAGCGCCTCGCTGGTGGCCACCGAGCCCACCTGGGTGTTCGAGCTGTCGCGCGAGCGCCTCGCCGAGGCGCCGGAGGACGTGTGGCGGGCGATGGCCAAGTCGCTGCTGGTGGTGCTGCGCGAGCAGCTCGTGCGCGGGCACGATCGGGGGGAATGATCCTCGGTAACCGATCCGCCTTCCCCGGCACACACGGTGTGTGGACATCGCTTCCCGTCCTGCGCGAATCCAGGGGCCGCTCATTGGCGTGATCACCGGCACAATCGTCGGCGCAGTCGCGCTCCTGGCCGCACCGTCGATCGCTTCGGCCCACGCCGGCCTGCTCCAGCCGCCCCCGCGGACCACCGACTCGCTCATCGGTGCGCCCTGCGGCCAGGGCGAGGTCACCGGGCCCCGCACCGTCTTCGAGCCGGGCCAGACGATCCAGGTGCAGTGGGAGCAGTACATCTCGCACCTCGGGATCTTTCGGCTCGCCTTCAGCCCCAACGACGACGAGGGCTTCGACGACAACGTGCTCGCCACGGTCGACGACGATCCGGCTCAGCAGCTCTACGAGCTGGAGATCACGCTGCCGAGCTGCACCTGCGACGACTGCACCTTGCAGCTCTACCAGACGCCGGGCAGCGGCGGGTACTACTCGTGCGCGGACATCGAGCTCCGCGCCCCCGAGGGCATGTCGGTGCCGCAGTGTCCCCAGGCCAGCGTGGGGGATCCGGAGGGCGGGACCACGGGGGACACCAGCGACGAGTCCGGCGGCGGCGACGAGGCAGACGTCGACACCGACGAGGAGATGGGCGGGGGCACGGGCCTCGGGGGCTCGGACGACGACGGCACGAGCGACGACGAGGAGTCCGAGGACGGCGGCGAGACGCCCGCGAGCCGCTCGGCCAGCGGGTGCGCCTTCGGGCCCCGGTCCGGCTCGCCCGGGTGGCTGCTGACGCTGCTGCTCGCGCCCTCCGTTCGTCGACGCCGCAGAGTGGGCTGAGCCACCGCGTGCGAGTGCACGCTCAGCCCGGCTTGCGCCCCGAGACCAGGTACATCACGAAGCCGCGGGCCGCGGTATAGCTGCCCTCGCGCACGCCCTCCACCACGCCGCGCTGCCACTTCTCGATCAGCGCCCAGCCGCGATCGAAGCCGGCCGCGTCGCCTCCCCCCGCGAGGTGGAGGCGGCGGTTGTCGCTGCGGGTGCCGAGCAGGATGCTCACCCCCTGCCCGGCCCAGGCCAGCTCCTGCTCGAGGGCGATGCGCATGGCCGGCTCCTGGTAGGGCGGCGCCAGCTCGATGCAGCGATCGTTGGTGTGGGCCCGGACCTCGTGCAGCCCCAGCGCCCGCAGGATCCCCGGCAGCCGCCCGCCCACCGAGCTGTCCCCCTCGCCCAGCGCCTGCTTGCCCCGCTCGATCTCGAGCTGCAGGCGCACCACCTCGGCGATCTCCTCGGGCTCGAGCAGCGGGCTGCCCCCGAGCAGCGCCAGGTTGCCCGCGCGGTTGTCCGGCTCGGCCAGCACCACCAGGCCGCCGGGGCGGGTCACCCGGATCATCTCGCGCAGCGCTGCCTCGACCTGCCCCACGTGGATCAGCACGAGCTGGCCGGTGACCAGATCGAAGCGATCGTCGGCGAAGGGCAGCACCTCCACCGTGCCCTCCACGAACGACAGGCGCTCGGCGAGGCCGCGGCGCTCGGCTCCCTGCTCGGCCATCGCGAAGAAGGCTGCCTCTCGATCCACGCCGACCATGGTGGCCTCCGGCGGCAGCAGCCCCAGCACGGTGCGTCCCCAGTGCCCGGCGCCGCAGCCCACGTCGAGCGCCTCGCTCACCCGCCGCAGGTCCCAGCGGCGGGCCATCAGCGCGAGGAAGTCGGGATTCCAGAAGAGGTCGCGCCACTCGCCGTGGAAGCCGGCCAGCTCGGCGTAGCGCTCGGGATCGGCATACTCGGGCTCGTCGCTCATCGACCCATCTCGAGCCCGCATGGTAGCGCGACTCGCGGGGATCCGGGCCGCTCGTCGTGCGAGCCGGGGCCTCGTGCGGGAGCCCGGATCAGGGCAGCGGCGCGAACACGGCCACCCCGGTGATGCAGCGACGACCCCCCTCGGCGACGGCCTCCACGTCGACCCGCACCGGCTGGCCCGCCGTGGTCGCCTGCTGGAGCAGCTGCAGCGTGGCCGCCCCCAGGCGATGGCTGCGTCCGCAGGAGCTCGGCCCGAAGTGCGCCGTGCCGGGGGTGCCGTCGAGGAACAGCGGGGTGGTCTCCACGAAGCCCGAGCTGCCGGCGGCATCGAGCCACAGCTGCTCGATCCGCTCCTTGCGCGGGGCCGGCTCGCTCGGCGCCGCCCCTGCGATCTGAGCCGCCAGGGCCAGGCCGACGCCGAAGGACAGCGGAGCGATGCGGGAGCGGAGCGAGGAGCGGCGCAGCTGGGGCATCATGCACGCTCACAACGACTCGACCCCACGATCGGCTTACACCGCTCCGAGCCGGGCCAGCCCCCGCATGTGCTCCGTCCCTCCTCGTCCTCGACCCGGTCGCCCGGCCGCTACGACGATCGTGACCGATCGATGACAATCGCATGACCGTCCCATGCTCCCCTCCCCGCTCCGTTCGCGTTTCACTGGACGAGCATCGAGCCAAGCGAGCCTTCCCATGATCGCCACCCGTCTGCGCCCCGCCCTCCTCTCCTCCGGTGTCCTCGCCATCGTCACGGCGCTCGCCGTGACCGCCTGCGACTCCAAGTCCGACGAGGCCCCCAACTCCGTCAGCTCGCCCGAGGGCGGGGCCGACAAGCGCGAGGACAACAAGGCCGAGGAGGCCGCCAAGTCCGACGCGGCCATGCCGATCTTCGCCGAGGACGGCGGCGCCGCGGGGGCGGCCGAGCCCTCCGCGGTCTTCGCTCCCGAGCCACCGCCCGCCCGACCCGAGGCCAGGGAAGAGGAGGCGCCTCCTCCCGGCTACCGCACCAAGCTCGAGAAGACCCAGGGCGGCGACGGCGATGGTGACGAGGCCAGCATCGCGGAGCGCTACTTCACCCACTACGGGGTCAACCCCACCATCGAGACCCGCGAGAACCCCTTCTCCACCTTCGGCGTGGACGTGGACACCGCAGCCTACGTGATGGCCCGCTCGTACCTCGACCGCGGCGAGCTCCCCCCCGAGGACGCGATCCGGGTGGAGGAGGTGGTCAACTACTTCGACTACCACTACGCGCCGCCCGAGGAGGGCGACTTCAGCCTGCACGCCGAGGTCGTGCCCTCGCCCCAGCGCGAGGGCTACCACCTGCTGCACCTGGGGGTGAAGGGCAAGGAGATCTCGGCCGCCCAGCGTCCCGACGCCAACCTGGTGTTCGTGATCGACGTGTCGGGCTCGATGGGCAGCCAGGGTCGGCTGCAGCTGGTCAAGGACTCGCTGCGGCTGCTGGTGGACCAGCTCCGCGCCACCGATCGCGTGGGCGTGGTGGTGTACGGCAGCTCGGCCCGCGTGGTGCTGCCGCCCACCCCGGGCTCCGAGCGCAGCACCATCCTCGCGGCCATCGACGGCCTGGGCACCGAGGGCTCCACCAACGTGGAGGCCGGCCTGCGCCTGGGCTACGAGCAGGCGCAGAAGCAGGCCCGCGGCGCCGGGATCAACCGCGTGGTGCTCTGCTCCGACGGCGTGGCCAACACCGGGGCCACCACCGCCGACGCCCTGCTGCGCCAGGTGGAGCAGCACGCGGCCGAGGGCATCACCATCACCACCATCGGCGTGGGCATGGGCAGCTACAACGACACCCTCATGGAGCAGCTCGCCGACAAGGGCAACGGCAACTACTCCTACGTGGACGACCTGGGCGAGGCGCGGCGGGTGTTCGTCGATCACCTCAC
>JACKDV010000060.1 GCA_020633315.1 Myxococcales bacterium | reverse complement strand
GGGAGGCGAGCCCTTGGCCTGCGAGGCCGGCACGCCCGGGCCGCGAGCCCTGCGGCTGCTGACGCGGCGCGAGTACGCGGCGACGGTGGCCGACCTGCTGGGCGTGGAGCCTCCCGACGTGGAGGGGATCCCCATCGAGCCCCGGGTCGACGGCTACGACAACGATGCCGACGCCTCGGTCGTCACCGCGCGGCACGTCGATGCATACATGCAGCTCGCCGAGCGGGTGGCCGACGAGGCCGTCGAGCTCTCCGGGGCGACCCTCGCGGGCTGCATGCCCGCCGATCCCGAGTGCCCGCGCCTGCTGGTGGAATCGCTGGGCCGCCGGGCTCTGCGTCGGCCGCTGACCGGCGAGGAGATCGATCTCTACGTCGATCTGTTCGACCCCGAGGCGACCGAGGGCGACTTCTACCAGGGCATGCGCCTGGTGATCCGCAGCCTGCTGATGAACCCGGAGCTGCTCTACCGCGTGGAGCTCGGGGAGCCGCTCGGCGACGGCCTCTACCGCCTCACGCCCTACGAGACCGCGTCGGCCCTCTCCTACGGGCTGTGGGGCACGATGCCCGACGACGAGCTGCTCGATGCCGCGGCCACGGGCGAGCTCGACGACGCCGACGGCATCGAGGCGCAGGCTCGCCGCCTGCTCGAGCATCCCCGAGGGCGGGCCCAGCTCGGCGAGTTCTTCACCCAGTGGCTGGGGACCGGGGCCCTGCTGCTCGCCAACAAGGACGCACAGATCTACCCGGGCTTCGGCCCCGAGGTGCGGGAGTCGATGGCCGCCGAGCAGCGGGCCTTCGTCGAGCACGTGCTCTACGAGGGCAGCGCCACCCTCGAGGAGCTGCTGCTCGCCGACTACGCCTTCGTCGACGACACCCTGGCCGACTTCTACGGCCTGCCCCGGCCGGGCTCGGCGGTGCCGGTGCGAGTGGAGCTCCCCGCCGGGACCCCGCGGGGCGGCTTGCTCACCCTGGGCAGCGTGCTCGCCAGCCATGCTCATCCCAACGAGTCGTCCCCGGTCAAGCGCGGCGTCTTCGTGCGCGAGCGGCTGCTGTGCCAGCCCCTGCCCTCCCCGCCCGAGGACGTCGACGCAACCCCGCCCCAGCTCGATCCCAACGCCACCACGCGGGAGCGCTTCGGACAGCACTCGGCCGACCCCGCCTGCAAGGGCTGCCATGGCCTCATCGACCCCCTCGGCTTCGGCTTCGAGGCCTACGACGGGGTGGGTGCCTTCCGCGAGACCGAGAACGGGCTGCCCATCGACGCCACCGGCGAGGTGCGCTCGCTCGAGCCCGGCGCGGCCGCGATCCCCTTCGATGGTCCGCAGGAGCTGGCCGAGATCCTCGCGGGCTCTCCCACCACCAACGAGTGCGTCGTCCGGCAGTACGTCCGCTTCAGCGCCGGCCGCGAGCTCACGGCGCAGGACGAGTGCACCGTGACCACCCTCGCCGACCAGCTCGCCGCCCACGACGGCGACCTGCAGCAGATGCTCATCGACCACGTGCGCCTCGACGCCTTCGTGCTGCGCCAGGAGTAGCGCCATGCTGATCAAGACCCGACGTTCCTTCCTGCAGATGCTCGGCGCGGCCGGGGTGGCCTCGCCCCTCGCCCTCACCCTCGGGCGCAACGCCCTCGCCGCCCCCGGCGACGTGAAGGTGATGTTCGTCTACGTGCCCGACGGGGTGATCCCCTCGCAGTGGCACCCCACGGGCGGCACCACCGACTTCACCCTGCCCTCGATGAGCGCCCCCCTCGAGGCGGTACGCGAGCACCTGGTCTTCGTGCGCGGCCTCAAGATGTACGCGGGCGGGGCCACCCACGAGGGCGGCGTGGCCAAGCTCCTCACCGGGGCCGGTGACGTCTCGCTCGACGTGTTCCTCGGCGACCAGCTCGGCGGCACCACCCCCCACAAGTCGGTGCAGCTGGGGGTGGCCGCCAACTTCCAGAACGGCTCCGGCAGCGTCTCGTACATCGGCCCGGGCCAGCCGGTCGCCCCCGACGACAACCCCCTGAGCGCCTTCGATCGCCTGTTCGGCGACCTCGAGTCGCCCACGGAGCCCGCCGGCCCCGACTGGGAGCGCATCCGCTCCACGCGGGTGATCGACCGGGCCATCGACGACGTCTCCCGCCTCCGCTCGCGGCTGGGCAGCACCGAGCGCGACAAGCTCGACATCCACCTCGACGCGCTCCACGAGGTGGAGGCGCAGATCAAGGGCACGCTGACCGGCTCCTGCGATCAGGTGGTGTGGAACAGCGAGGGCTTCGCGGTCTCCGAGACCGACTACTACCCGAAGACCTGGGAGAAGGAGGAGCACTTCGCCCTGGTGGGCAAGCTACAGATGGACCTGGCCGTGCTCGCGCTGTCGTGCGGCGTGACCCGGGTCTCCACCCTGATGTGGTCCCACCCCGTCAGCCCCACCCGCATCCCGGGGATCGGCACGACCGCGGCCAACCACGACGCCTCGCACTACGGCGCGGACCTGGGTGGACCGCTCGCGCAGGACTACATCGCCTACAAGCGCTTCTTCTGCGAGCAGCTGGTCTACCTGCTCCAGCAGATGGCCGCGATCCCCGATGGCGACGGCAGCCTGCTCGACAACACGATCCTCTTCATGGGGACCGACATCAACGACGGCAATCTCCACGACCACGATGACATGCCGTTCCTGCTCGCGGGGGGAGCGGGCGGGCAGCTCGCCACCGCTCGCTCGCTCGACTACCGTGGCACGGCGGGCGGCGAGGACGAGGCCCACAGCAAGCTGCTGGTCTCCATCGCCAACCTCGCCGGCGTGCCGATCGACGAATTCGGCTACACCGGCCACGGCGCGGGCCCCCTGCCCGGCCTGCTCGGCTGAGGGGCTTCGCGGCCAGCGAGCCACGGCGTATGCTGTGGCCGTGATCGACGCGTGACGATGCTCGTCGCAGCGATCGGAGCGTGGCTGCTGGGGCGGGCCACCGAGCCCTCGGAGCCTCGGCCCGACGAGGAATCTCCGGCCGAGGCCGCCGAGGCCACGGAGCTCGGAGACGACGAGCTCATCGAGACCTCGCCGTCCGCCGCCTCGGGGGGCCGGATCGTGATCGGGATTCCGGTCCGCGATCCCGCGGTCGTCGGGGACGAGCTCGATCGTGCGCTCGGAGGACATCTGGCCGGCACCGGCCTGCGCCACCGGGTGGCCGCGCTGTCCGATCGTGGCGAGGTCGAGCACCGGCTCGCGTGGGCCTCCACCTTCACCGGGGAGGCCCAGGTGCTCGCCGTGTTCTGGCTCGAGGGCACCGGCGACGAGCGGCGGCTCTACCTGTTCGATCCCCGGGCGGGCGCCACCTGGGTCCGCGAGCTCCCCTCCACCGATGACTCCGATGCGCTCCTCGAGACCGTGGGCGCGATGATCCGGAGCATCAGCCTGTGGCTGGAGCACGGCCCTCCGCCGGGAATGGCCGCCGTGGCGGCGTCTCCTCCCGAGCCGGCCCCACCACCCCCCATCGCTCCCGCGTCCCTGCCGTCCGCGGCGGCCCCGGCTCCCGCGAGCATGCCGCCACGGTGGGGGATCGAGCTCGCCTACCTCGGCAGCACCCTCGCCACCGACGTTCCGTGGCAGAGCGGTGCCGGCCTCGGAGTCGAGCTGGAGTGGGCCTCGGGGGCCGTGGGCGGGCTGACGGTTGGGGCCCTGAGCCCGACGCTCTTGGATGGAGCCCCCGAGACCCGGCTGTGGCGCGTGCCGGTCGGACTGAGCGGAGGCTATCGCTTCCGCTCCGGTCGGGCCCTTCGCCCCCTCGTCGACGGAACCTTGGTGGCCGAGCCCTGGAGGTGGAGCGCTCGGACCACGGACGAGGCCATCGGCCGCTCCGGCGCAGCCGTTCGCATCGCCGTGTCCCCGGGGGTCGGCCTGCGGTGGGAGGCGTGGCGGGGGCTCGCCTTGCTCCTCCACGCCCGAGCGGACATCTGGGTGCTCAACTCGGACCTCGTGGTATCGATCGGAGGCACCCGTGTGCCTCGCCTCGTTCCCCATGCCATCGCGGCCTGCGCGCGCGCCGGCGTGGGCTACCGATTCTGAGCGATCCTCGGACCCCCTCGATCTTTTCTTCATCGATTCCCCGCGCTCGATTCCCCTGGAGGGGTGCGTTGCTCTCGCTCCTCACCGAACCGGAGGCCTGGCGGGTGGCTAGCCCTCCCCCCGGCGTGCCGGCCGACCTCGCCCTCGCCGCAGCCGCGGGGGCAGGCGACCCGGAGGCATCCGAGCGCTTCGTACGCAGGGCCCTCCCGCTGGTCCGCCAGGTAGCGCGAGCCCTCATCGCCGACCGGACCGAGTCGGAGGATGCGCTCCAGCTCGCGCTCATCGAGGTGCTCGGGGCCGCGCCGACCTTCCGGGGCACGGGCCCCCTCGACCACTGGATCCGCAAGGTCGCCAGCCGGGCCGTGCTGCGACATGCCCGCAAGACGCGGAGCTCCCGACTCCATGGGCTCGAGACTCCGATCGAGGCGCGATCCATCGGCGGGGCCACCGTGCTCGAGTCCTTGCCCCGGCCCCTGGAGCAGTACCTACGAATGCTCCCCGAGCCCCAGCGCGAGGCCCTGGTGCTGCGCCATGCCCTCGGGCACACCATCCCCGAGATCGCCGAGCTCACCGAGGCCCCCGAGCCGACCGTCATCTCCCGGATCAAGAAGGCCCGCCTCGAGCTCCGTCGTCTGATCCAACGCGACATCAACCTGGGCGTCTGCCCCGTGGCGAGCACGTCATGACCGAGCACCCCCCCGAGATCGCCGAGGCACGCTGGCGCCGGCTCTCTCAAGCCGATGCGCTCGGCGTGCCGCTATCGAGCGCCGACCGAGCCTTCTTGGACGGCTACACCCCGCGCTCCGCCGTCGGGCGGGCCGAGGCCGAGCTCCTCGGAGCGTTGGAGCAGCTCGGTCACGGCGACGCCACGGAGCACCCCGACGACGATGCCCTCGTGCGCGCGACCGTGCAGCACGTGATGGCGGCCCGGAGCGTGGCCTGCGTGACCTCCCAGCCCCCCGTGCCACGACGACGGCCATGGGTGCTGGTCGCCTCGCTCGCTTCCCTTGCGGCGGCGGGGCTCGTGGGCTGGATGGGGCTGCGGGCCCTCTCCACGACCAGCGAGGCCGAGGATCCATCGTCGCTCGCCGAAGCCCACGGGCCCGGGCCGGAGGCTCCTGCCCCCGCCTCCGCTCCCACCGTGGCCACCGACGATGACGTACAGCCTCCCTCCGCCGCGCAAGGTTTCGTCATCGCCTCCGGCCGCCTCGTCGACGACACGGGACGGGACCTCCCCCCGCAGCTCGCCTCGAGCGGCGCCTTGCGAGTCGAGTCGGAGCGTGGCTGCATCGATTGGGTCGACGTCCACGCCTGCTTCGATCAGGGGAGCCGCCTCGAGCTCTCGCTCGAGGAGCCCGGGCTCGTCGTGGTCGAGGGAGAGGGCATCATCGAGACCACCGCTCCCCTCGTCGCCGTGATGATGGTGGAGGTGGCCGGGGATCGATACTCCCTCTCCGGTCCAGTCGTCATCCACACCACCGTCCATGGCCGCGACGACGCCGAGGTGGAGGTCGTCGAGGGACGCATCGAGCTGGTCGACGCGTCTGGCCAGTCCCGCGTCCTGGAGGCGGGTCAGGTGCGAGGCGGGACGGCCAGCGCTCGCACGCCCACCTCCCCCGACGCCAAGACCCTGCTCGAGCGAGCCCGGGCCAGCCGCGCCGCGGGAGACCGTTCCGCGGCCATCTCCCACTACGAGCGATTGCTCCGGCTGCATCCCCGAGCCCCCGCGAGCCAGGCTGCCATGGTGTCGTTGGGCGACCTCTACCTCGAGACCGGCAAGCCGGCCTCCGCCCTGCGGTGGTTCGACCGCTACCTCCGCAAGGGAGGCCCGCTCGCCCAGGAAGCCCACCTCGGCCGGATCAAGGCCCTGGGGGCGCTCGGACGGGGAACAGAGGAGCAACGGGCCATCGAGGCGTTCCGTCGGCGCTATCCTTCGAGTCGCTATGCCGACCAGCTCGGCGGCCCGTCCCCCCGGTAGTCCCTTGGCATCGCCCCAGTCCGCGGCCCGGGTGCTCCTGGGTATCCTCGTGGTGGCCGCGAGCTGTCGACGGGAGCACGTCATCGGCGTCCTCGACGGCTCGGGCACGACGGAGGACGGCAGCGCGGACGGGAGCACCACCGAGCGAGCCGGCACGAGCCTCGACGGCACGATCACGATGACGGGCGAGAGCTCGAGCGACGGACCGCCGATCGAGTGTGGGGCCCCCACGGGACACTCGGCGTGCGACTTCGATGGAGACCCGTTCCATGCGATCGGGCTGGGATGCCCCGGCGGAGAGCAAGACACCCAGCCCATCCTCGATCCCGTCCTGGCATCGCCCGATCCCGACGCATGGCGGGTGATCCGAGAGTACGGCAACCCCACGTGGACCCCCCGCGAGGGAAGCACCCTGCTGGTCGTCACCACCGGGACCCTGCCGCTCGCCGACGACTCCAACCGCGTGGAGCTCCCGCTGGGGGTCACCGATGCCGTCGACGGCGGCAACGGCAATCCCGATGGCGAGGATCTACCCGCGCCCGTGGTGCCATCACCCGGGAGCATGGGTGGGGCCGGCGGACGTCCATTCTCCGCATGCGACGGGCTCGGGGATTGCTCCGACAGCCTCCTCGAGCCCTGGCAGGCGGGGGGCCCGGCGCAGGACCTCGCGTGGATGGCCTTCGACGTCGACGTACCGGCCGACACCGCGGGATACCGGGTCGCGCTGGCGTGGTTCACGGCCGAGCTCCCCGCTCGACATACCGAGCCCGGTACCGACGTGGTGGTGTGGTGGCAATCGAGCGAGGCCTACACCGGCAACCTGGCCACCCTGGAGGGAGCACCCCTGTCGGCATGGGGCGCCGCGCCATGGGTGGCATCGCAGGGCCTGCTGGGCAACGACTCTCCGCTGTTCGGGACCGGCTTCGATGGAACCACCGGCAACCCATGTGAGCTCCCCGGAGCCTCGTTCGTCGACTGCCCGCGCGGGGCGGGCTCCGGCTGGCTCACGCTGTGGGGTCCCAGCGCCCCCGGTGAGCGCATGAGCATCGTGCTCGCCGTCATGGACCTCATGGACGACGACCGCGACACCACCGTCCTCGTCGACGACTGGCGTTGGCACTGCGAAGGCTGCCAACCCGGGCTCGACTGCGGCCTGCGCCCCTGACCTCGGCGGTGCTCGGGCATCGCTCGAGCACCTACCCCGCCGATGCTCCACCCGAGCCATCGCTCGTGCGTCGGATCCCACAGCTCTCGGCGACCTCGTCTCGATAGTCGCTCCATCGGCGGAGGACCTCCTCCATACCCTCCGCCACCGCAACGCGTCGTGGCTCGGGGACGTGGTCGAGCACCATGCGCCAGGCCGCCGCCCGGTGGTCCCCCTCCACCTGTCGATGCACCTTGGTGAGCTCCAGCGACGCCAGCGGAAGGCCGTAGTGGACCACCAGTGGATGGGAGGACAGCGGGGGCTCGGGTCGTCGGGGAGCGTTGGGATCGAGCTCGCCCCGCTCGTAGCGGGTGCCCTCCACGAAGATCGTCGTCACCGCGGTGGCCAGCTCCCAGCCCCGCTCCATGGTGGCCTCGTCGAGCGCCGCCCGGTACCTCGCCGCCGCCGGCTGCAGCTCGACCCGTTCGAAGCGCTCCAGATCCATGCCCAGCCCCCGTGGATACTCGAGGAACAGCTCTGCGTGCGGACGCCCTCGGGACAGCCGCCCCGTCTCTTCCTCGTAGAGGTTCTCGGCCAGGTCGCGTCGCACCTCGGCCACTGGGCACTGCACGTAGGCGCGCCCCAGCAACACGGCGAATTCGCGCACGTAGGTCCCATACTCCTGCTCGAGGTGCAGGTGCAGGCGATCGGCCGGGACCTCGCCCCGCGTGAAGGCTGGCCACGCCCAGTGGGTCTTGCGTTCCATCACCCCCAGCAGGGCCTCTCGGAAGGCGTCTCGATCCATCACGGCTATAAGCGTGACACTCCTGGGCGCCCCGACAAGCCTGCGGACGTCGGGACTGGAGGAACGGCCCGACTTGCGACACAGTGCCGCGCAGCGATGGACGACCTCGACGAGTACCTCTCCGATGCCTTCGAGTACACCGATCAGCCGCGCGAAATCGTGGGCGCCGAGCCGGTCGATCTCGATCGCCCGGTGCCGGACGAGGTCCGCCGGCGGCTGTTCACCCACCAGATCTACCCCTATGCCACGCGGATCGGCGTCCGAGAGTACTACCGCAGCAAATACGCCCTGCAGATCGAGCTGGTGCGCCTGCAGAATTGGGTGAAGGACACCGGAGCCAAGGTACTGCTGCTGTTCGAGGGGCGGGACGCGGCGGGCAAGGGCAGCACGATCAAGCGCTTCCTCGAGCACCTCAACCCACGCGGAGCCCGAGTCGTCGCCCTCGGTCCCCCGACCGACGTCGAGCGAGGACAGTGGTACTTCCAGCGGCACCTGCGTCACCTCCCCGGGCCCGGTGAGATCGTGTTCTTCGATCGCTCCTGGTACAACCGCGCCGGCGTGGAGCGGGTGATGGGCTTCTGCGACGACGCCCAGCTCGAGGAGTTCTTCCTGCAGGTCCCGTCGCTCGAGCACATGCTCGTGAGGAGCGGAGTCCGCCTCGTCAAGCTCTACTTCTCCGTCAGTCGCGAGGAGCAGCACCGACGCTTCGAGCGCCGCCGTACCGACCCCCTCAAGCGCTGGAAGCTCAGCCCCATGGACCTCGCCTCTGAAGAGCGGTGGGACGAGTACACCGAGGCCAAGGAGGAGATGTTCCGCCGCACGCACACGGCGCCCGCGCCATGGACCGTGATCAAGTCGGACGACAAGATGCGGGCCCGGCTGGAGACCATGCGCTTGGTGCTGTCCCGCTTGGAGTACGACGATGCCGATCGGGAAGCCGCACGACCACCGGATCCCCTCCTGGTTGCGACCGCAGACGAAATCTACCCAGAGCTGGCCTGAACGCCCCTCGTCGAAGCTCCTCGGGACACGAGCCACAGAGGCTTGGCGACCTGCGGCCTCCCGTTGGCCCGGCCGATACCGCATCCGGTCCCCGCGACCTCCCGT
>JACKDV010000006.1 GCA_020633315.1 Myxococcales bacterium | reverse complement strand
GGGGCTGTACCCGTGGCCGACCACCGCCCCGGGAGGCCGGGCCGGGGTCACGCCGGGAATGAGCAAGCTCGTGGGTCGGCTCCAAGATGCCAGGGCAACGCTCGCCGGACTCCAGGCGTTCGCCGCCACGGTCGGCCCCCGAGATCAGTCGGCACTCGAGGATGCTGCGGCCGTGCTCACCCGCTGGGTTCAGATGCTCGCCAAGGCCAGCCGAGTCTGACGATCACTTGCTGCCCGTGATCGCCGGCGACCACCGGCGGGGAGTCCTGGATCGTCGGCGATGCCGTGGCGCTGCTCCAGGATCGAACGTGGCCGCGCTGCGCAGGGCCACCCCCGCCGCTGTGCTCGACGTGCTCGGGCCGGCCGAGGGCGGAGGCGATCGCGTCGTGGTCACGCCGTTGGGGGAGACGGTGCTCATGCTCCACCTGCGGTCGATGGGCGACGTGGCCGACTGACGGCGGCAGGTGAGGGCCGCCCCGTGGGACCGCCCTACGGGCACCAGGGAGCCCACCAGCAGGTCCGAGATCCTGCGCCACGCTCGGGCGCGCTCAAGGCCATCACCACGGTGGCCCCCTTCGCGATGCCCAGCGACGCGGCGATCTTGAGCGGGGCGACCGAGGCCCTCACCCGGGTGATCCGAAGCGCCGTGCTAACCGAGCGCGGATGAGCAACACGGGCGCGGGTGAGCAACACGTGCAGATCCCACGTCGTCACAACTAGCACGACGGAGGGTTTGAGCGGGCGAACCTGGGAACGCCAGGGGGCCCAGGTGATCGCCGCGAGACGGCCGTAGGAGGCCAAGGGGGCAGCCGGGCGGGGGCGGGAGTGCGGCGCACTAGACTGGGAAATGCGAGAACAGAAATCTCCATCCCGCCACCCGACGACTGCCCCCGGTGCTACCGAGCCGCCCGCCACGCAGCAGGCGTCGAGGGTGTTGGACTCCCCATCCCGGTACCTGACAGCCGCCCCCGGTGCCAGCGAGCCGCCCGCCACGCAGCGGGCGTCGAGGGTGTCGGGCTCTCCATCCCGGCACCAGACAGCCACCCACGATCCGGCTGAACTGCTGACCCCGCATGAGGCGGCCAATGTCTTGTGCCTCAGCGTGCGAACCCTGGAGGGCATGCGCAGCAGCGGTGACGGACCGCCCTACGCGAAGCTCGGCCGAGGCCGCTCGGGCAGGATCGTGTACCGCCGCGGCGACCTCGACGCGTGGGTCGCCAGCCGGATTCGGACCTCGACCCAGGACTGAGGGGGCACGCCGTGACCGCCTCAGCGTCACCACGAGGCGGGCCAGCGACTCGGGCACCTTGCCATGCGCCCCGAGCCACTGCCCCACCACCAGGCCCCTCAGCGAGCCTCAGCGGGAGGCTACCCGCGCGCCCGTCCCCGGGGAGATCTCGCAGACCGAAGCGCCGTCGCTCGCCGCCACGCCCCAGGTCGAGGCTGTCCCTCGCACGCGATCGCGTCCTGGCCACGAGGGGCCGCGGCAAGCTCTCCGCGCTCAGGTTCATCGAGGGCTGCCAGCGCAAGATCAAGCGAGGCCCCCGCCCCACCGCGGAGGGATCCGTTCGCGAAGTGTGGGCCGCCGTGGGGGTGGAGCCGCCCGAGGCGAAGACGGCCCGGGCCGCGCTCGCCCTGCTCGCGGAGTTGGGCATCGTCGCGAGACTGAGCGGCCAACGATGGCGCCTCACCCTCGCGTCGATCGATCTTGGGCCGCGTGACCGAGCTGCGGACGCGAGCGCCTCCGGCCCTGCGATCGAGGCCGAACCAAAGCGGACATCGAGCCCACGGCCGACTCACCCACCCAGCGGCACCAGGGGGCACCCTCGACGCGATTCGCCTCTCCCTCGCGTACGTGCGCGTAGAGATCTTGATCGCAGGTCGAGATCGAGAGTGCCCCCGTGGCTGGAGACCCCGCACCCCGCCGCCCGGCCGTTCGTCGCCACATTGCAGCACGACGACGCATCGAGCCTGGGGCAGGCGTTGAGCGTCACGCTCACGGTCGCGGAAGGGGTCGATCTCGACGCAGTGGGCCGAGCGTTCGGCGAGCAAATGGGCGGCCTGTTCCGCGGCACGTGGCTGGTCCCAGAGACCTCGCCAGCGGGGCGGCGACACATCCACGGCGTCGTGGTCGGGGCGGACCGAGGCGCCGTCCTGGCCGCGTGGCAGCGGTGCGGTGGTGGGATCGCGAGGGCGCAGCGCCTCGACCCCATCGAGCCGGGCGACCAGGCGCACCTGTCACGCTGGGTCGCCTACTCGCTGAAGCGGCGCGACCTGGAGCCGGGCGAGGTGATCGCGACGGGCGTGTTGGCCTCGCCGTGGGCAACAGCGACCGGGCCACGCGACGACGACGACGGGCCCGACCACCCGCTCGGTACCGAGATCGACCACCTCGACGACGACGTGTGCAACCCGCCGAGCGACGACGAGCCCGACCTCCCGCTCGGTGTCGAGATCACCCACCTCGACGACGACGAGCCCGAGGCGCCGCCCAGCGATGCCGCGGGCCGCCACAGTAGGCCGTGGGGATGACCACCGCTCGCGATAGGGCGGTCGACAGGCAGCCTCCCGCCAAGCTGAGGCGGAGCAAGCTCGGAGCGGGTGCGCGCCTGATGGCGTGGGTGTTGTGGTCGCACTCCCGACCGGCCGACCTGGAGGGCATGCGGGTGTGCGCCCTGCCCATCGCCAAGATCGAGGAGCTGACGGGGTTCAACCGCCGACGGGCCTACGACCAGATCGCCGTGTTGCTCCACGCCGGGTGGATCGTTCGCGGCAAGCTGCCCAAGCCTGCCCGGGGCAGGGCCAAGCCCGTGCTCGTGCTGCGGCCCTGGCCGCTGTCGCCCATCGCCGCAGGGGAGCGGAAGGCCGCGGGCCGCATGGAGATCGACTTCGGTTCCGCGACGAGCGAGGGCCGACGGCGCACCACCGGCGACCTCGGCTATGACGGCGCCTTCGCGAGGGCGAGAGCGAGGCGCAACGCTGGGGTCAGACCCACGCCCAAGCCAAGGGTCGGCCGCTGCGAGAAGTGATGGTGAGCCGCACTTCTTGGGGTGCAGGACGGGCGCACTTTTCCCAGCGGCGAGGATGCGGCTCGACGACGCGCTGAGGGCCCTCTGCACGGTCTTCGTAGAGAGCCGCTGGTTGCAGTAGCGGACGCCTCCGTTCTCGATCTCGTGACGCTGGGGTGCAGCCCCGAGGGAGACGTTGAACCCAAACAGGCGGAGCCACCACTGCCCCGGCAAGTCACGGCTCTTCAGCCGCGGTGGGACGCAGCTCAGAAACCGCGGCGAGCACATCATCATCCCATTCGATCTTGTCGCGCAGGTTGAACTCAAGCGCTCGCGCAGCCACCGTCGGCCTCATTGAAGCGTATCCGGGACCGCCGTCCGCGGGTGCGACGAGCCATCGCCTCGGGGTGCCCTGATGCACGAGCCGAAGTGCGACACGAACACCTCCTGCTTGGCCGAACCCTTTCACCGTGCTGTTGTGCTCATACCGCTCCATGATATGCACGATGGCTCCGTTCGTCCTTTTCGCGGCGTGCGGGTAGCAGTAGGCGGTGAGACGACCCGGCTCCAACGGTAAGAAAACGTCGGCGGCACGCCTGAGTTCCTCGGGAGGCGAGCGACCGATCAACGTCACGTAGGTCCCTGCGTCTACTAGAGCCTTGAGCAGCGGCCTGAAGTCGCGGTCACTCGTGATAACGATCGCGTGGTCCATGTTCCTACGGAACGCATGAGTGAGGGCGTCCACGGCGAGCGAGATGTCCACCTCCTTCTGCCGTCGCCGCTTGCCCTCACCGACCATGCTCCCGGGTCTCACATGCACGTAGGGGATGGAGCCGATTCGATCGAGACGCTTCTTGGCACGCTCAAACTGCTGCTGAAACTGAACTTCGTTCTGGGATGGAGTCGGGGCTATGGGCAAGGCATCGTAGACGAATACCCGCTCGGCTTCCTCATGTTCGCGTAGCAACTGGTAGTCGACCTCGTGCGGTTGATCGTAGAGGCCATCCAACTCTCGAATGCACGGGTCGAGGTGACCTGCGTCGACGAAGACGTAGGAGGTTCTCCTCGTCGAGGGAATGCGATCCGACACCCCCCCACGCTACTCCAAACGAGGACCATCACTCCACCTCGCTCCAAGGCGGGGGTCAGGTATTGAACGGCCCGCCGACACCGCGATGGCCCAGAAGTGCCCCCGCGCTTCACCTGGGGCGGATAGGCTCCGCCCGTGGCCTACTCGCATGGAGCCCGGGCCCTTCGTCGCTGCACCGCCACCACGACGGCTGGCAAGCCCTGCCGCGGGTGGGCGACCTGGGGCGACCCCACGCAGCGCTGCATCGCCCACGGCGGCCGAGCGCGCACGGTGCCCCGCGGCCGCGGCCCCCACCACGCTCGCGCCGAGCCGTGCCGCTGTCGGGCCTATCGGTGGCCGCACCGCCCAGGCTCGGGCTGGTGCCGCTGGCCGCTCACGCCGACGCACCGCCACACGACCCCGCCGAGCACCCACCGATGGCCCACGAGCTTCCGCGAGAAGTTGCGCCGCCTGCTCCGCGGCACCTCGCTCGGAGGGCCTTCGTACTTGGCCAAGCCCAGCCCGCTCTCCGACCGGCTCGGGTGGGACTACGTCGAGGGACGGCCCGAGCGAAGCGTGTACCAACGCGCCGACCACCCCGCCACCACCATCCCGTTTACCCACAGCGTGGCCGCGCTCAGAGGCGATCACCTCGCCCCCCGAACCGCACGCTGCGCAGCTCCGCTCGTCGGCCGACCCATCCCCCGACCGCCCGATCCACCGCCCGGACCTCCCTCACTTCGCCCGCCTGAACTCCCTGTGAACTCCCAGCCGATCGACGCGATCCACAAACCCTCGCAGAAGCCACGCCACGCCCCACTAGCGCCCGATCCCACCACTGTAGAATCCTGTCCCGCCTACTGTTGAACGGCCCGCAGAGCGGCTCTGCGGGTCGTCTTGCGGGACGCCGACCTCGGCGTCCCGATCGCCGAGGCCACCGTCAGCCCACCTCGATCACGATCACCTCGAGCCCCGGGCTCGGGTGCGTGATGCCATCGTTCAGGCCCGTGCCGTCACCGACGTAGAGCACCCAGTCATCGCCACCCGGTGGCTCGAGGTGCACGTTGCCCGCCGCCACCGGTCCGGCCTCGGTCCGTGCCGCGCCCGCATCGCGAGGATCGAACCAGCTCGCCTCGAGCCCCGTGCCCTCCACGACGAGATCGAAGCCACCCCCGGTCGAGTACACGAGATAGTGGTGACCAGGCTCGGCCAGGCAGTAGCGCGTGCTGCCGCCGGCGGTGACCAGCTCGTTGTGCGGCTCCATGCTCTGGAACGGCATGCGGCTGCTCGCGAGGAACGACTGCATCGCCGCGAGGCCGCTGCCCGTGCCGCCACCGGCAGCCCCCGAGGCGAGGTTGGCCCACGTCCGGGCCCGGAGCTCGTCGTCGACGTCACCGCCGAGGATCCCGAATTCCTCGTCGAGGTGGGGCAGGTCATCCTGCGAGCGGATCGAGATCCCATACGCATTGACCTCGGTCGCTGGCGTCGAGTTGCCCGCCTGCGTGGCCACGAAGCCCGGCCACGACGAGCCGGCGAACGCCCAGCTCGAGCCCGTCAGGGAGTGGACCGACAGCAGGCGCTCCCAGGGATCGTGCGCGGCGAGCCACTGCCCCAGCTCCTCGATCCGCCCCTGGGAGAAGCCCTCCTGCCACTCGAGCGCGATCACGTAGGCGGTGTGGGGGAAGGCGGAGCTGCGCGCCATCGCGTAGCGCAGCAGCCGTTGGTGATCGTCGAGGGAGAAGCCCGCGCCGTCCCCGAACGCGCTGTCGTCGGCGAAGAACCACATCTCGGCGAGCAGACCCGCGTCCTTGAGCTCGCGGAGGTAGCCGTCGTAGAGCGCCCAGCGGCCGAGGTCCATCCGGCTCCTGTCGCTGGCGCCCGCGGCTCCAACCCAGGGCGTGACCGCGTCGCCGCCGTAGTCGCCCACGTTGGCGAAGTAGAGGTTGGCCTTGTTCGCCGTGTGGAAGTCGGCCTGCCGCGAGAGGATCGCGGCCCGATCCATGTCCGAGACGTCCTCGCTCATGTACACGTGGGTGCTGCGCAGGCCACCCGTGAAGTCGAGGAAGTTGCCCACCAGGTAGATCGGGTCGCCGCTGGCGAGCGCGAAGTGACGGCCCTGTCGCCGTAGACCGCCGCGATCGCCCGAGGGCATGCACATCACCTCGCCGCCGTGGCCGAGCAGGCCCGCGTCGGCGGCATCGCCCTCGATGGTCTCCCACGTCCACGAGCCCAGCTCGTCGCAGGTGAGCCGTGCGACCCACACGTTGCCCTCGGCACCACCCGTCCCGTCGCCGTCGAAGAAGCCGTCGAGCTCCCGCACCACGCCCGCCGGGCTCGTGACGCGGAGCCTCAGCAGGTAGGTGTCGAAGGGATTGCCCACCGCCCCCCGAGCGACGAAGCGGAGCTCGAGCAGCTGGTGCAGCGGCAGCTCGACGCAGTCGTCGGCTCCCGGAGGGCAGCCCACCTCGGGCCCTCCGGTGGAGCCCGAGGAGTCCGCGTCGTCACCCGTCTCGAGCGACGAGGAGGTGGTCTCACCGTCGCTCGTCGAGCCGCCGTCCGTGCCCGGGCCGACCGAGGTCGCGCCCGTTGCTCCGTGGTCGTCGCGCCCCGTCTGCCCGGTGGCGTCGTCGCTGCATCCCATCGCCAGCCCCAGCAACACCGCGCCGAGCCTCGCGGCCCGGCCTGCTCGGGTGCTCGCTCCCCTCGTCGTCGCACGCCACCCGTTGCTTCCATTGCGCCATGGTCTCGTGGGCCCGGAGGGGAGCGATCGGTGCATGGTGGCTACGTTCCACCAGGTGGGGTCATCGATCACGGGAAATCGTGGCTCGTCGGCGGCTTCGTCTGCGCGCTCTGCGAGCGAGGACGGAGCCTCGCTCGAGGTCACGCGCCGCGGGCATCAACACACGCCGCCGTGCCACGAGCAGCACCCGCGCAGGGAGCCCTGGCTGTATCGGCACGAGGGGGAGGTCGTGCCGTCGCAGCACTGCACGCGATCGGCCTGTTGGGCCGCCCGCGCCTCTCGCTCCTTCGCCTTCCTTGCCGCCCGCGCCTCTCGCTCCTCCGTCTTCCTTGCTGCGCGAGCCGCCTGCCGTTCCTCCCGGAGTCGCTGGGCTTCCTCCTTCTTGCGTCGTTGCTCGAGCTTGCGGTCGAGCGTGGCGAGCCGGCCCTCGATCTCGTGGATGTCGACGGGAGGCTCCTCTCCCGTCAGCTCGAGGTAGGCACGCGCGTCCGCGAGCCGAGCCGTCTGGGCGTCGCGTTGCTGCTCGAGGCTCGCGTCCCCGTGGCTGGGCTCCTCCGCCAGGCGCTCGCGCAGCCCTTCCCTGGCCTGGTCTCGGGCGAGGACCAGGGCCTGCTCGACCTCCGCGTCCCCTTCGCGGGGATCGATCTCTGCGAGGGCTGCGACGACGCACCTCCACTCCCCGTTGGCGCGGCACGCATGCGCCTCGCACAGCTTCCGTCTCGATCGTGCGCGAGCCGCCAGGTCTTCGTCGTGGGGGGCGATCGCATCCGCGAGCTCTCCTAGCCCTCGCCCGTCGTGGCGCTCGAGCATCGCCTGCAACTCCGCCCGAGCCCGGGCCAGGACCAGGTCCCGTGCTGCTTCGTGCGAGTCCTCGTGCTCCCAGGGTTGCTCGAGCTGGGCAATGGCGAGACTCGTCGTGCCCGCACGCTCGACACGCGCGAGGTGCTCGTCATCCAGCGATCGGCGCCGCTGCTGCTCGAGCTCGGCCGCGCGGGCCTCCAGGGAATCGACGACCTCCGCGAACGCAATGGGATCATCGACGCCGACCACCTCGAGAGCCCTGAGCTCTCGGCGCGCAGCATCGAGCTCGTCCCGCTGGATCGAGGCGCGAGCTCCTTCGCTCGAGGGCTGGACCCTCAGCCACGACAGACCCATCCAGGCCCAGATGCCCGCGATGGCCAAGGCGGGCAGCCGCACCCGCAGCCACCCCCAGGCCCGGCGGGGCAGGCACAGTCCCGCGGCGGCCAAGGTGGCGAGGACGGCCGAGAGCGCCCCCATCGGCAAGAACGAGCCCACGATGGCATGCTGGGCGAACCACTCGGCGCGGCCCGTGAAGGCGCGGTGGTACCCGAGCGTGCACAGCAGCACCAACGCGCCCACGCCGAGCGCGAGGTAGCGTCGCCTTCGCCAGGGATCCCACTCGCTCTCGGGGAGGAGCTCCAGCGGTCGCGCGCAGACCTGTACCTCGGCGCCTCCCGTGACGAGCCGGTAGCCGCAGCGGTGGACCGCAGACTCGAAGACCTGGAGCCGACGAGACGCGATGCGATCGGCGTGCGCGTCGAAGCTCGGCAGGAGCTCGGCGCCGAGCCCAGCCGGCAGCTCCCGTCCCCATCCGGTGTCGGAGAGCAGTGGTACCGGCAGCAGGCCGGGGTCGCGGTCCAGGTCGCCGCCCGTCTCGAGCTCGGGATGCAGCAACGCGACGCCGGTTCGCGGGTGTGCCTTGACCTCGAGCCGACGTCCTTGCTCGACCTCGAGCCACGCCTGCACGCGACCGAGCCCGTCGCATGCGGAGCACGCCACCTTCCCTTGGCCGTGACAGCCATCGCAGCGCCTGGTGCCCTTGCCGCGGCACGAGGGGCAGCTCTTGGGGCCTCGCTGTCCCATCACCCGGCCCCCGCCCCCGCAGGTTCTACAGCCGAGCTGGCCCGCACCTCCGCAGCGAGCACAGGCGACCTTCTTGTTGCCCCCGCAGCCCGGGCACACGGTGAGCACCCGGGTCTGGCCGGGGAGGCCCGAGGGATCGATCGTCCACGGGTCGACCAAGCGAGGATCGGGACACGGGCGGATCTCGGACGTGCGGCTCCCCCTGGCCGCGCAGGTCCGCAGTCTCACGTGCCGGGAGTCGATGAGGTAGGCGGCCCGCCGGTACTGCTGTCGCTCCTCCCGGATCTCGGTGACGGCGGCTCGGAAGGTCGATGGCAAGATCCGCACGGCGGACCATGCACGACGGGCGGCATGCCGCAGGGCCGTGTGTGATGCGTCGGTGGTCATGGCGTGGGCGCTCGGTCTCGGGGTCGGCCGTGGTTGGCGGCGGGTCCGTGCTCGGGGTCCGCAGGTGGTCCAGCCCCGCCGACTCCCGGCATTCCATCACCTCGGGGACGCGCATGCGAGCCGCTCGGGGCGGGAGGCGCTCACCGGCCTCCTGCCACCTCCGCGGCTCGGGCCAGCTCTCGGATCTCGTCCTCGGCCAGCTGCTCGGTGTCCATCAGCGAGCGATCGGCCTTGAACTCGGTCACGGCGCCGGACTGGAGCATGAAGAACTCACCGATGTCCTGCCGGGCGAGCTTGCCCTTGATGTTGGTGCGACCCTCGCTGAGCAGCGGCTGCATCTTGGCGATGGCGGTCCGCTCGGCCACCCGACCCACGAACCAGGTGCGGATGTTGTCCCGTGACTTGTAGTCGAGATCGCCGGGGCTCTGGGTCGCCAGCAAGATGCCGAGGCCGCCCGAGCGGGCGCGCCGGAGCAGGTCCTGCATGGGCTCCTTGGTCGCGGGCTTGCGCTGAGCGGGCATGTAGATGTCGGCCTCGTCGAACATGACGAGCGCCTGGAGCCGGGGGCTGGGGTTGCGGCTGGCCCAGCGGGCGAGCTCCGAGAGCATGCGCGCGACCCAGAAGTCGATGCTCGCGTTGTCGCCGAGGAACTTGGTGCTCACGACGGCGAGCTGGGTCTTTCCGTCGCTGCGGTCGAGACCGAGCAGCCGCGCGGGGGCCAGCCGATCCGCGCGGGAGGACAGCAGATCGCCGCGGGAGAGCCGGAGGGTCTCGAGGTGATCGACGAGCCGAGCGAAGTGCTTCATGTCCAGACGCCCCACCGCGTTGACCAGCGTGGGATCCTCGTCGGCGATGAGCTGGATCACCTGCTCGAGCTGGACCTCTTCCTTGGTCATCTGCCCCAGCACCTCGAATGCCTTGGCGAGCACGCTCTGGCGCGCGAGATCGCTGCCGGAGGTCTTGTAGCCGAGCATGGTGCAGATGGCGGCCGCCGCCTGCCGACAGGTCTGCGCTCGCTGCTGCTCCGACAGCTCGTCGAGGCCCGCGGGGACGACGGTGAGACCCAGGTCGCGTCCGTCGGGCGCTCCAGGGGTGTAGATGGCGACCTCCACCCGCTGCTGCAGGGATTGCTTGCGTGTGCTCGCATCACCGTCGCGACCAGGAGTGGCCCACCAGCCCTGGCGACCGTAGGTGCACAGATCACCCTTGCGATCGAGCAACAGCGCAGGAATTCCGCGCTCGAGCGCCTGCTCGATGATGTTGAGCGCCAGCGTGGTCTTGCCGCTGCCGGTGGAGCCGAGGAAGGCCGCGTGGGTGACCAGGCCCCCGAGCTCCATGCTCACCGGTGCCTTGATGACGCCGACGGCTCGGCCGATGCGGAGCTCGGCGCCGGGCGGATCGAGGACCGGCGGCGGCACCACGTCGACGGTGGGGACATCGGTCTGCGGCTCGAGCTCGACGGGAGGCTCGGTCCGGGGAGCTGCCTCGGCCTCCTGCGGCTCCTCGGGCTCGTCGACGGGAGTAGGCGGGCGCGGTGCTCCGGAGGGTGGCGCCACGGCTCGGTCGTCGGACACTGGAGCCGCGCCGTCGGCCGGCGCATACGGGTCCGAACGCTCGTCGAGCAGCAGCAGCGCGCGCAGCGATGGGAGCCGCGCGAGGGGCCGCTCCTGGCTGCGCCAGGCGGCGAGGCTCGGCTCGCCTCCGTGCTGCTCGGCGAACACCCGAAAGGCCATGATCGTGCGCCAGTCTCCGTCCTCCATCGTGACGCGTCGTCCCCCGTCGAGCAGGAGGGTGCCCAGCGCCTTGAAGACCTTGGTCCGCGGGTTGTCGGGGAACTCCGAGCAGCGGACGATGCCCACGGGGCGGTCGCCCGCCAGCGTGCGCAGCTCGACGATCTGCTTGTGGAGCCCTCCGCCTCGTGCGTCCCGGTTGGCCAGCCCCACCACCAGGGGGCGCCCGTGGTCTCCCACCACGAGCACGGAGCCCTCGCGCCGCACGCCGAGCTCGAAGGCCGGCTCGAGCTCCTGCCCCACCCTCGCGATGGACCACTCGAGCAGCTCGAGCAGCTCCTCGTCGCCCTCGGGGACCGCCTTGGAGAAGGAGGTGCGGAAGTCGTTCCACGCCTGCTCGACGTGCGTGACCACCGAGGACTCCGCCCGCTCGGGCGAGGGGGCGCTGGCGGGAGGCAGGGAGAGGGTGCCACGCTCGACGCTCTGCTCTTGGTACTCGCGGCACCAGTCGAGCACGTCTCGGGTGCGCATGTTGACGAGGGACTCGAGGTCCTTGATGCGGATCGGGAAGGTGGGATCGTCGTCGTGCGGCCGGACCCCCAGCTTGTCGTAGAGGTACTCGAGGCGCAGCCCCACGATCTGCTGGATGTCGGCGAGGGTGCGGCCCGCGTTGAGGGTGACGGGGGGAGGATCGGACTCGAGGCGATCGAGGGCCGACTTGGGCAGGTGGCTGCGGACGCTCTCGTAGTAGTCGTGGAGGCAGGCCAGCACCACGACGGCATTGGGCACGTGGTCGGTGATGTCGCGCAGGTCGTCCACGGCGCTGGAGATGCGAGCACCGGCGTCGTCGAGGTTGAACACGTCCTCCATCTGGTCCACGAGCACCACGAACGCGAACGGGCCGACCCGCGCCATCAGGCGCCCGAGCTGCCGGAGCATGCGCCGCGGCGAGTCCGGGTCGTTGCGAGGAGCGATCCCCCCCAGCATGCGGGAGTCGTAGTCGTTGAGGTGCTCGCAGCGCAGGTACTTGAGCACCCGGGCGCGGATGCGAGGCTCCCGGCGCTGGAGGTACAGCAGCACCCGCAGCAGGTCGGGATCGAAGTCCTGGAAGCCGGGCTGCTCGAGCAGGCGGTCGACCAGCGGGCTCACGTGGTCGATGTGCTGCGGGTCGAAGTCTCCGTGGCGCAGCATGGCCAGCGCGTCGCTCGGGATGGCTCGCTGGTCCTCGGCCAGGGCGTTGGAGAGGGTGATGAGGCCCGAGCTCGTCAGCTCCGGCGGGTCGTAGGGCCGCTCGAGGGCATCGATGACGTTGACGAGGACGTAGCGCGAGTAGTCCTCGGCCCGGGTGGTCATCTGCATGTACGCCGCGAAGCCACGGCGTTGCCCGTGGAGGTAGGTGCGGAACGCTCGCATCAGGTGGGTCTTGCCGGCTCCCGAGGTGCCTCGGAGGACCAGGATGCGCCCGTGCTGGTCGAAGCCCGGGGTGGTCACGCGATCCACGAGGCGCTCGAAGGTCTCGCGGGCCTCGGCGTGCACCGTCTCGGCATCGAAGGGATCGCGCTCCCACACCTGGTGGGCGTGGGCGATGGCCCCGAACACCCGAGGGGCCTTGGGATCGCAGAACGCGACGATCCGAGGGTCGACGCCCTCGGAGGGCGGCGCCTCGTCGAGGCGTCGGCGGAGGTCCATCAGCTCGGCCAGCCGGGCTCGGGTGGCGGCTTCCTCCTGCGTCGTTCCCCCCAGGGCGAACAGCCGGTCCATGGTGCGCTGCTGCGAGCGGACGTACAGCTCGAGGGGCTCCTCGTCTCCGGTGGCCCGGGCCGTCCGGCGGCACACGTCCAGCCCCACCCACTGGGTAGGCTCCGAGCACGCGCCGAACGAGCCCTCGTCGGTGGCGTAGTAGGCGAGCAGCTCGTGGAGCTCGTCCTGGTCGATCCTCGCGAAGCGCCGGTACTCCGGCCTCACCTCGACCAGGAAGCGCAGGAACGAGTGGAAGATCGGGTACACGTGCTCGAGCTCGTCGTCGGTGATGCGCTCGTCGGCGACCACGGAGGCATGGGCCACGCGGGCGAAGTCGTTGAAGAGCGCTCCGATCACCACCATGCGTCGCGGCACGCCGTGCTCGCTGCGCAGCGAGTGGAGAGCGGGGCCGAGCAGCTCGGCCTCGTTGCTGGCCGTCAGCACGCGCTCGATCATGGAGCCGATGGTGTCGACGGTTTCGGTGAGGTCGAGGGGCAGGGAGGCGTCGGGACTCATGGGATGCTCCGCAGGGGGATCTCGATGAAGTGGAAGATCGCGTTGAGGTGCCGTGCCTCCGACTCGCGCACGAGCCGGTCGTCCATGGCGCCCACCAGGTCGGCGCGATGGAGGCGCAGCAGGCCGGCGCGGTTGGCCTCGACGAGCCGGGTCTTGAACTCGGCGAGGGTCTCGGGCAGGGGGTCGGGCTCGGCCTGGGCCGCGTGCCAGACCGAGGCGATGAATGCTCGCTCGTCGCCATAGCGGCCGGCCCGGGTCGCCCGTGCGATCGCCACGACTCGTCGGGCCCAGCCCTCGAGCGAGAGCGGCTCGCTCGAGGGCGGGCGGGTCCCAGGCTGGCTCGTCTCGGACGGCGGGATCCGGCGCTCGTTCGGGCCGCGACCCCTCGTGGGCTTCGGTGCCGTAGGCGGGCTCGGTGCGACCGCATCGTCGCGCTCGCCCTCGTCTTCGAAGAGCCACCGGCTCACCAGCGCGCGCTGGACCGCGGCGATCTCCCGGGTGGTGGTCTCGACCGCCGCGGTCGCGAGCCACTGGCCCGCCCTGGTGGTGTCGATGGACCGCTCGCGGAGCGAGGCGCCGAGGGTCCGCTCGAGCAGGGCCCGCCGTAGCTTGCCCAGGGTGAGCGGCCCGGTCTCGTCGAGGCCGAGGGCCCGCCAGGCCTGGGCGTCGACGGCCTGGGTCAGCGTGGGGGCCTCGGGCAGCGACAGCTCGTGCTCCTGTCGGATGAGCCGGGCCCGGAGCTTCTCCGCGCTCGCCACGTCGGACCACCGTCGCCCGGGCAGCTGGAGGGCGAGGGCGGGCATCAGCGCCCGCCAGATCCTCGACCACCGCTCCGGCAGCGTGCGGACCCCCAGGGCCTCGTGCAGGCGCTCGAGGCCCTTGGTCGTGGGCACGCGACGGTCGTCGATCTCCCTTCGCTTGCGCAGGCTCGCGAGGCAATCGGTCAGGCTCGACGACCACTCGCGACGCGAGAGCCGGGCCTCCACGAAGGGGAAGAGATCCTGCTCCAGCTTCCCCACCGAGAGCGGACGGCCCTTGGTCGTGGCGAGCCTCGCGAGGACGAGGAGGTCGATGCGTGGAGGTCGGGCGTCGGTCATGCCGGGGCTCCGGTCGTGCTTGGCGGGTCGGTGGCCTCTGGCGGCCACGACGAGGGGGAAGGTCGATGCAGCACCCGAGGCGGCCAGGGCTCGCCGCCCGAGCGGGAGCACCCGCCGGGGCTGGGTGGGGGGTGACACGGCGAGCTCAGTGTCCGGAGGCCAGGATTCGGCAAGCCGAGGCGGGCCGCTCGGGACGTGAGCTTTCACAGGGCGTGCCGCCCCGTCCCGTTCGAACGGGGGTGCTCGAATTCGGGCCGGCGATCACTTCCTCATCCATCACCGTGAGCGACGCAGATGGATCGATGAGCGATGCGTACGATCAGTACGACGTCTTCCTGTCCCACACCCAGGAGGACGAGGCCGTGGTGGAGGAGCTCGCGTGGCGTCTGAAGGAGGAAGCCGAGCTGCTCCCCTATCTGAGGCGCTGGGGGCTGACGCCGGGCGAGCTGGTCGTGCCGGCGATCGAGCGTGCAATCGAGAGCAGCGCCACGGTGGCCGTGTTCTTCGGGTCGGGAGGGGGCGACGCGTGGCGCGATCAAGAGAGCCAGCTCGTGCTCATCCAGCAGTCCGAGCGCCGGGTGATCCCCGTGCTGCTCCCCGGTGCCCCTCCGGCCAGCATCGAGGGCTTGTTGCGGACCCGAGTCGGGGTGGACCTCGCCGAGGCCGATGGCTTCGAGCGCCTGGTCGCAGGAATCACCGGTCGAGCCCCCGGCCTGAGCACCGGCTTCGAGCCGGGCGCCAAGCTGCGTCGCAGGCTCGGCAAGACCCGGCAGGAGATGAAGCGATCCTCGCAAGAGCTCGCTCGGCCCACCCCCTACCGCGTGTACCTGTCGTCCACCCTCTGCGAGGACGAGGGACGCCGACGCGAGCTGCTCGAGATCATCGAGCGGGTGGGGATGGTGGCGTGTGGAGCCGAGCCCAGGGCCGCGGGGGCGGGAGGGGACGCGCTCGCCCTGCGCCAGCAAGCGATGGAGGGCTGCGATCTGTTCTTGATGGTGGTGGCCTGGCGCTACGGCCAGGGCCCGAGCGGAGAGGAGCGATCGATCGGCGAGCTGGAGTACGAGTGGGCCCGGGAGCGAGGGGTGCCTCGGATGGTGCTGCTCATCGACGAGGCTCAGCCCGTGGTGGTGTCGCGGGACTTCGACGAGCCCGAGCAGCGGTGGACCAAGCAGGCGCGGCTGCAGGCGCTGAAGGCTCGCCTCGCGTCCGAGGAGGTGATCATCCGCTTCGCTCTCGACACCATCGGTAGGGCCCTCACCTTCGGCCTCCAGAAGTGGCGCCAAGACGGCGCGGTCGTGGGGGCCCGCGCTCGCGCGAAGGCGCCGAGGACCGAGGGGCGAAGGCCCGCGGCCAAGCGCCGGCCTCGGCGATCACCCGCTCGCCAGGCAACGCTCCCGGAGCTGTCCCGCTACCTCGAGATCGTCGAGCGCGACAACGCCTCCACCCCCACGCTCGGCTCGGCCTCGGGCGCTCGCAGCCCGCTGCACCCCGATGGCCTCGCGGTCGAGGTTCGGCTGGTGGGGCCCGCGGGAGCGGACCACGCTGGCTCGGTGGAGCCAGCCGAGGCCGAGGCCGAAGGCGAGGCCGAGCTCGAGCTGCGCCGCGTGTTCGAGGAGGCGAGGCGGAGGGGCGAGCGTGCCGTGCTGCTGGTGGGTCCGCCGGGCTCGGGGAAGTCCACGCACCTTCGTCGCATGGCGCTATGGCTGTCGCGTCGAGGGGCCAGCACCCTGGGTCTGCCGGTGGACACCGTGCCCATCCTCTTGCCGGTCCACGAGCTGCCGGCCGAGATCGAGGACCTCCACGGGGCCATTGCCGCCCACCTCGGGGCCACGACCACGCTCGAGGCCCCCGTGATCGAGGCGCTGCTCCGGCACGAGCACCTGCTGCTCCTGATCGACGGCATGGACGAGCTGCTCGACCCGAGTCGACGCGAGCGCGTGGCGGGATGGGTCGCCCGAGGGCAGCGAGAGCTCCCCGGGAGCCGCTTCGTGGTGGCTCGACAGCACCCGACTCCCATCTCCGTCGGTGGCGAGACGGTGCCCGCCCTGATGGTCCGACTTCCGCCGCTCGACGAGCTCGGGGCGCGGCGCCTCGTGGAGGGCTGGTTCCAGGCCGCGCAGCCCGAGGGCGGGGGCGACCCCGCGGAGGCGGAGCGCCAGGCCGACTCGCTGTGGATCGAGCTCCAGGCTCCCGAGTTCCGGGCCACGCGGATGTTCGAGCTCACCCGCAACCCGATGATGCTCTCGCTGTTGTGTGCCCTTCATCAGCAGCGAGGGGCCCTCCCCTCGCGGAAGGTGGAGCTCTACGAGCAGTGCGTGCAGCTGCTGCTGCGCCAGTGGTGTAGCCGCGCCCGGGTGCCGCGTCGCTTCGGCGATCGCGAGGCGCGACAGATCCTCCAGCCCCTGGCCCACTGGCTGCACGCGGAGCCCGGCCGCACCCACGCCGATGCACGCTCCATCGCGGCCATGCTCGAGCCCTACCTCGCTGCGACCTTCGGCTACGACCCGATCGACGGTGAGGCGTTCGTGCGCGCCACGAGCACCGACCACGGCATCCTGGTGGCCAAGGGCGACGATCGCTACGGCCTGCTGCACCCCAGCCTGCAGCAGTACCTGTGCGCACGACACCTGCGGAGCCTGTCCCACGGCGGCGGCCGGGTCCTCGACGACCTCGCCGAGCGCTTCGGAGACCCCTGGTGGCGCGAGGTGATACTGCTGCTCCTCGCCCTCGGAGAGCCCTCGCTGTTCGATCCTCTGATGCGTCGCGTGGTGCGGCGCCCGGGCTTCGTCGGCCACCTCGACCTGGTGCTCGAGTGCCACCGCGAGGCGGCCGGAGCCACGCTCGAGCCCTTCGTGGCGCTGCTGCTGAGCCCGCCGGGCGACGACGCCGAGCGGCACGAGCGGCAGCTCGCGGCCGCCAGAGTGGTGGAAGCGATCGACCTCGAGCGCTGGTCCGAGCTGGCCCCTGGCCTCCGGGAGCATCCCTTCGAGCCCCTGCGGCAGCTGGCGGGTGACGAAGGCCATGCCCGGCGACCCGTCTCCCGGGTCTCGCCGCGCAGCGGCTACACCCTGGTGGAGATCCCCGCAGGTCGCTTCTCGATGGGGAGCCACCACCGCGAGCGAGAGCGCAAGGGCAGCGAGGGCCCGCGCCACGAGGTCGAGCTGGCGAGCTTCGCCATCGGCCGCACCCCGGTGACCAACGAGGAGTACGGGCACTACCTGCGAGCGCGACCCGAGGCCCCGGAGCCCAAGTACTGGGGCGATCCTCGCTACAACCATCCCCGCCAGCCGGTCGTGGGGGTCTCGTGGCACGACGCCGTGGCCTACTGCGACTGGGCCGGGCTGCAGCTGCCCACGGAGGCGCAGTGGGAGCGCGCGTGTCGAGCCGACACCAAGACCGCCTACTGGTCGGGACGCGAGGAATCGGATCTCGCCCGGGTCGGCTGGTACGCCGACAACTCCGAGCAGCGCCTGCACCCAGTGGGGGAGCGCGAGCCGAACCCCTTCGGCCTCTACGACGTCCACGGCAACGTGTGGGAGTGGTGCCGGGACGAGTTCGGTGACTACAAGGGCTGCCTGCC
Organism: Myxococcales bacterium; assembly: GCA_020633315.1. GTDB lineage: Bacteria > Myxococcota_A > Polyangia > Nannocystales > Nannocystaceae > Paraliomyxa. The sequence continues at coordinate 336,141 of JACKDV010000006.1, read as the reverse complement.
GCGACCGGGGGACGGCCTGCGACACCCGCCGCTGCCCGACGGCAACCGGGTGATCCGGGGCGGGAGCTGGATCGATCCGGCCCGCAAGGCCCGGGCGGCCTATCGCCTCAACCGGCACGCCGACGATCGCATCGCCTACCTGGGCTTTCGCGCGGTCGAGCCCGAAGCCGACGGCGAGTGAGCCGCGGGCTCAGTCTCGGGTCCGACGGCGACGAAGCCGAGACGGCGGCCCGGGTCGTCGTCCCCGGAGCGCTTGTGCGATGTCGCCGACTCGCTCCCGATAGGCCTCGGTCGTCAGCCCACGCAGGTCCACCAGCCGTCGGGCCCGCAGGAAGGGCGGCAGGGTGGTCGTCTCGCGACCGATGAGGACCGGGATGAGCAGCCGTCCGTGCGTGGTGGCCTTGTCGAGCAGGGCCGAGTACTCGGCCTGCACCCAGGGCCGCGTCATCGTGCGCGGTGACATGGCGATGAGCCCGTGGGTGCAGCCGTCGAGGCCCCGCTCGAGTCGCTGGCGCACCTCCTCGCCGAGGCCGATCTCCCATCGATCGAAGAACACCCGGAGCTGACGATGGTGCAGCTCCTCGGCGAGTCGCCGGACCGGCTCCTCGTCGGCGCTGGCGTACGAGATGAACACGTCCCACGCCCGCCCGTCGTCGCGGGGAGGGGGCTCCACGAGCCGGGCCCGGCGCGGGTCGGCCCCTCGGCGACACCTCAGGATCGGTCGGGTTCGGTCGTCCCGGAGATCCTCGAGCATCAAGGCGTTGAGCGCGAGCTCGAAGGACGCCTCGATGGTGCGGCCGAAGGCGAGCGCGCGGTACAGGGCCACCGCGAACGCCTTGGCGGCCTCGTCCTCGATCGCTCCGTCGATGCCGATCACGAAGTCCACGTGCTGCACGAGCGCGTCCGCCTGCTCGGCGGAGTGGCACGCGTTGAGGAACACCAGCCGCACGGTCGAGCCCGCCTTGGCGAAGAGATCGCCGAGGGCCGCTCCGGAGACGACCTTCAGGTCGGCGTCGTGATCCCCGTGCAGCATGATCCCCGTGGTCCGGGCGGGAGCTGGATCGGGGACCAGGTCGCGGACGGCACGGCCGGGTCGGCGAGGCGGCCGTGCGCCGCGCCCTCGGCCGTGCCCGCTGAAGTGCACCACGGTGGGCCGCTCGACCAGCAGGGCCCGCTGCACCGTCCTCGGGGTGGTCGCCGACTGACTCTCGAGCGCGAGCACCCCTTCGAGCCCGACGCCCTCGAGCTCGTCGACGATGTCCTGGAGCTCGCCCTCGAGGTCGAGGCGGGTCAGGGAGGACGGGTTGGCGGAGAACAGCACCACGAGAGGTGGGCTCGAATGGGCGGCGCGTGCCGTTGGCATGATCTCGTCACGGTGGGTTGGAGTCATGGCCACGGGAGCGCGGGTGAGGGGGCCCGCGCTCAGCTCGAGGCCGTTGGTGCTCGGTCGAGCTCTCGCCGCAGCGCGTGCAGCCACTGCTCGATGTCGCCGTCGGAGAGCTCGCGCGAGTGCTCTTGCTCGCCGAGCTCGCGGTGCAGCCGGGCCAGGTGCCTGACCGCGAGGCGGAGGCGACCACGGACCGTGGACTCGGGCGCCTCGATCGCCTCTGCGACCTGCTTGGCCGTGAGCTGCTCCCAGTAGTAGAGGTCGACGACCTCCTGCTGCTCGAGGCTCAGGTGCTGCAGCGCATCGAGCAGCAGTCGATGATCCTCGCGCTCGGCGAGCAACGAGGACTGCCGCCGGCCGGTGAGGTCGGCCAGCGAGCTGTCTGCCGGGGAGAAGTCGCCGCCGTGCCGGTAGTGCTTGCGGATGTGCTCGTTGCCCACGTACCGCGCGATGCGGAACAGGTAGGTCTTGAAGGAGGACTCTGCCCGGAACTCGTCGCGGTTCGCTACGATGCGGGCGAAGGTCTCCTGGAGCAGATCCTCGTGGGCATCGGGGAACTTCAGTCGGAAGTACCGACGGATGCCCCCGAAGTGCTTCGAGAGCAGCGTCTCACCGGCATTCCGATCCCCCTCACGCCACCGCACGAGCAGCTCGAGATCGACATCCTTGTGGGGGTCCATGACCGAGCGTTGTAGCACGGCCAGGACCCCCGTCGGTAGGCGAAGACCCACGGGGCGAGCGTCCTATGGGCGATCCGGCTGAGCGTCGACCGGCTTGGTCTTGATCCACACCTTGCGGGTCTTCGTGACCGGCGGCGAGGCGTTGCTGGTGGCGACCACGTCCACCTCGAGGGCGTCGGTCATCGCGGCGAGATCACGGTAGGCGTGATCGGTGTCGCGGGACCACGAGATCGTGTTGCCGCCGCTCTGGTGGGAGACCGTGACCTCCCAGCTGTCGCCGTTGTAGGTGAAGTCGGGCATCTTGACGCGAATGGTCGCCTCGGGCGACTCGAGGTCGTCGTGCTCTGCCTCGAGGGACTGGCCGTAGCTCGACAAGCCGTTGGAGCCGTGCCGGAGCTGGAGCTGGGTGAGGGAGTCGATGGAGCCATCGAGCTGGACCGGGTCGTAGCCGGTGATGACGAGAGGGCTGGGCATGGGTGCAACTATCCTGTTCGGTCGCATTGGGCGATCGATTCGTTGGGGGGTTGGTTGGGTTGGGGTGATGGGGTGAAGAGTCGGTTCAACGGATGAGGGCGTTGGCTGCCTTCAACATCTCGGCGGGCCGTTGCTCCTCGGGCAGCTTCAGCAAGTGGGCGCGAGCCGACTCGGCGAGCTCGCGAGAGCGGATGGGCACGAAGCCTTGGAGAGCGTCGGCGGCCGTCAGGTCCAATGCCGCCAGACGCCAATTCGCGTCGTCAGCATGCTCCACGAGGTGCACGAGGCGATCTCGTGCCGATTCGAATGCAGGCAGGTCATGGGTCATCGAGTAGGCGCCAGCGATGGTTGCCCATGCGTCGAGAACCTTCTCCTCGGAGATCGAGGAGGTCTGCGACAGCAACTCGACCAGCTCCTGAGCAGCTCTGGCAGCCGAGGGGTCCTCGCAGGTGGTCTTTGCCAGCACGATGTCGGTCAGCGCATAGACTTGGAGGTCGGCGCTTCGTCTTCGTACTTCTTCGAGGAGGCCTTCTGCTCGGTGGCAATCTTGCGGATCGTTCGCCAGCCAGTGGCCGAGATTGTAGGCAGCCTGGAGCCACTCGGGACTCTGCCGCAACGAGGCCATGTCGAGGAGCCATCGGGCAAATCCGTAGTGCAGACGAGCGAGGGAAGGACCGTCGGATTGGCTTCGTTCGTGAATCGTCCCGAGATTCACGTGCCCATTGGCAATCTCTCGAATGTCCAGCTTCAAGTACCGGATCAGCAGAGCCCGACGTTGCTGATCGAGAGCGGAACGAAATTCGCCACGCCGCTTGAGAATGGAAGCCTTGATCTCGTGGTAGTCGGAGCGCCGGCCACTCAGCCACGGCTCATGGAAACGACGGAAGAGGCCGGGAATGTGCCGTAGGGCCTCCTCGGCGAGCTCGGTTCGACCACATCGCATCACCGCGATCTCGGCGATGAGGAGCTCGAGGTCCGGGCGCCCGGGGTCGTAGGCGGCGGCCTCGGTGTGGTCCAGAGCTTGAAGGTACGCGTCCAGCGCCTCCGCCGACCGACTCGTCAGAAGAGCGAGCGCCCGACCACGCCAACGATGAGCAGCAGCGAGCTCGAGCTCTCGAGAGCCTGCCTCCACGATCGCCTTCTTGGCCGTGGCCATCGCTTTGTCTGGCTCGTTGTCTGCAATTTCGATCCGCAGCTCGCCGAGAAGCTCATCGACTCTGGGATCCAGCGGCACTGGCGGCGGCACGCTCGAGAGCATGTTCTCCAGATCGTCGACGACGAGGACGAGCATCGGAGCCCCGAGCCGAGGCGCCTTCTCGAGCATGTGCTCAAGATATGCGATCCAACCTTCGACTTGCTGTCGTCGGGCAAGCAAGGAGGGATCGACGTCCGACCGACATAGCAACTTGGCTTCTTCCTTCAGATCACCGATGTGCGAGCGAAGCTCGACGTAGGAAGGAAGGAGGCCGTCGAAGCTCTTTCGTATTTCGGGTGACCGTGAGAGCTCCTCTACCTTGGCGAGGGAGGTCATGAGGTCGCAGTCAGTGACCTCGGCCGTTTTTCCTTCCAGGAGCCATCCCACCACGAGTCCGGTGGCCAAGGTCAGCAACATCACGAGACTCATGATCGCCGGGCTGCGCCGTGGTCGGATCGCCGCCGCCAGGTCGCGGACGTGCCCGAAGCGGGCCGCGGGATCCGTCGCGAGCCCCTTGAGCAGCAGCCCCCGCAGCCGACGAGGGATCGCCTCGACACCCACCACCCGGCGCTGCTCGATCTGCGCGAGCAGCTCCTCCTTGTGCTCCCCCTCGAAGGGCCGCCGACCGGTCAGGGCCTCCCACAGTGACACGCAGAAGGCGAACTGGTCGCTGGACTCGATGGCTCCCTCGCCTCGGAGCTGCTCGGGGGCCATGTACGTGGGCGTGCCGAGCAGCGTGCCCGTTCGCGTGGTGGACCCCCGCGGGGCCCTCGAGTCGCCGAGGGACGGGCCTTCATCGCTTCGCGTCTCGTCGCCGGCGGGGAGCCCCGCCAGCCCGAAGTCACCCACGAGCACGCGGCCGTCGCTGGCCACCAGCACGTTGTCGGGCTTGAAGTCGCGGTGGACGATGCCCAGGTCGTGGGCGGCGGCCAGGCCTCGGGCCGCCTTGGCGTAGGCATCGAGGACGGAGCGGTGGGGTCGGCCCTCCTGCCACTGGCGGAGCGTGGACCCCTCCACGTACTCCATCGCGAGGTAGACCTCGCCCTGGTGCTGCCCGCAGTCGTACACCCGCACCACGTTGGGATGGGTGAGCTTGGCGAGGACCTTGGCCTCGCGCAGCAGGCGAGCGCGGAGCTTGTCGTAGTGGGCGAGGGGCTTGGCCTGCACCAGCTTGATGGCGATCGGGCGATCGAGCTCGGGGTCGCGCGCCCGATAGACGATGCCCATCCCGCCGCGGCCGATCTCCTGCTCGAGGCGATAGCGGCCCACGGTGCCGAGCTGGGCGACGGGGCCGAGGCTCAGGCCCAGGCGCTCGCGCGCGCGGAGGTACTCGGCCTGGGCCTCGATGCCGAGCTTGGTGATCGCATCAGGGAGCCTGGGCTCGACCGTCGTGTCGTTGGGCTGCGCGTCGTCGACCTCGTCCGTCACGGGCTGGGATTCAGCTTCACTCGACTCGGTGCCGGGGTTCAACCGGTCCGAGCGTCGTCGCGACTCGACCATGCGACGGCCCCGGTGTCGTGGAGGAGGAGGACGAGCATCCCTCGCGTGCGGAGCTTGCTCACGCATGAGCGCGGCTCGGACGGTGACCGAGACGAGCGACCTCGACACGGGATCGCCGTGGGCTCGTCCCATGGGCCCGAGCGAGGAGCACGACGATGACCAGCCGTTACCTGGGGAACAAGAACACCAAGGAATTCCACGATCTGCAGCACCAGACCCCCAAGTGCAACATCTCCGAGATCGTGGAGCGGGTGTACTTCACCAGCGAGCAGCAGGCCAAGCGGGCCGGCTACGATCCCTGCGACCACTGCCTCGAGGGCTCGACTCGATAGGTCCGCGGCCCCTTCGTGCCAGTGGAGCAGGGCATGAAGCATGCGCTGTTGGTGGGAGTGCCCGAGCGAGATGCGGAGGGGCGGCTCGACCGAGCTCCCGGCGTCGATGCGATCGCGGCGTTGCTCGACGAGCTCGGGGGCTGGTCGATCTCGGTGTGCACGGGGCAGGGCGCCACGCGGAGCCGAGTCCTGGAGGGGCTCGACGCCATGGTGTCAGCCTGCCGAGCCGAGGACGCGTGCTTGCTCTACTTCTTCGGGCACGGTGGCGTGGTCAGGTTCTCCGGGCTGGCCGGTGATCTCGGGAGCCGGGTGGTGTTCTACCTGGCGACGTTGCGACCGCCGGGGTCGCGACAGCGCGTCGGAGTGCTCGACGTGGAGGTCTCGACCGCGCTGGCGCGGCTCGATCGCGTCTGCGGGAACGTGACGGCGATCATCGACTGCTGCCATGCGGCGTCGATGGTGCGCGACGGTCCGATTCCCACCGTTGCGCCGCCGCCCTGGGTGGAGGCGCTCGTGGGTGCCGGCGGCGACGAGTGGGCCGGCGATCCGCTGCTGGCCACGGTCGGCCACCCACGGATCGTCCGGTTGGTGGGCTCGTCCTCTCTGCGGAGCGCCTACGCCACGAAGCAGGCCGAGGGGCGCTACGGGCTGATGACCCAGTGCTTCGTCGAGGTGGTTCGCGAGGCGGGCTTGCGCTGCGACCGGCTCACGTGGGACGCGGTCGCGCACCGGGCCCGCGAGTGGGCGAGCCGGCAGCGTGGCACCGAGGAGCAGCGGGTGGTGCTGGCCGGGCCGCGCAACCGGCTGCTCTTCGCGCGCGAGACCGTGGCCCAGCCTCGCAGCGTGGCGTTCGTTCCGGCGTCGAGCCCGGGCCGGGGCTGGATTCGGGCGGGGCTTCTCCAGGGGGTGAGGACGGGGGATCGCTGGGGAATCGCAGAGCTCGAGCTCGGCCCGTCGCTCGAGCCGCGGCTTCGGACCGAGGCGCGGGTGACTCGCGTGGATCTCGACGGCTCCGAGGTCGTGCTCGGCGATCCCTCGTCGAGCCCTCCGCTCGGGGCGAGCGCCATCATGCAGGGGCTGCAGGTGCCGCTTGCCGTCGTCGTGGAGGGGGCGCCGGCGGTGGAGCGGGCGCTGCGGAGCTCGGGCCTGGTCCGGGCGGCGAGGGTGGCGATGCCCGCTGCGGTTGCGCGGGTGCGTGGTGTCGGGCAAGCGGGCTCGAGGGTCGACGTGGAGGACGACGAGGGGCGCGTGGTGTGGCCCGAGGTCTCGCTCGACGCGAAGGGGCTGCCGATGCTGCTCGAGCTGCTCGAGGATCGCGCTCGCGCTCGTCGGCTCGAGCAGGCGCTCGCCGCCGCTACGGCCACGGCCGCGGAGGAGACCGAGCTCGAGTGGGAGTGGGGCACGCTGGGCCCCGACGAGGAGCTCCGCCCATGGCCGTCGTCGGGCGCCGGGGCCCCGCGGATCCACGTGGGCGATCGGCTCTGGCTGCGGCTGGGGCATCGCGGCACGACGCCCCGGCGGTGGTTCGTCTCGGTGCTGCAGGTCGACATCGAGGGGCGCCTTGGCCTGCTCAATGTGCACGAGCCCGAGGGCATCGAGGTGGTCGCGGGCGTGCCCACCTACGTGGGTCTGCGGGGCCACCGAAGGCGGCAGGGCCTGACCTGCGGCTGGCCCGAGCGCGTGCCCAGGGACGGGCCTCGCCCCAGTCGATTGATCATCCTCGGCAGCCGAAGGCCGATCTCGATGGGTCACCTCGTGCGCCTCCCCGAGCCCGACGATCCCACCGCCTTCGCGGCTCAGGGGCTCGGGCTCGGGGCGAGCCGCAGGACCCGCGGGGAGGAGTTGCGACCGTTCGTGACGTCGGAGGCGTGGACCTGGGGCGAGATCCGGCTCGAGGTGGACCCGAGGCCCCGGCGTGATGAAGGAGCCTGGTGAGGCGTGCGTGCGCGACGAAGGGCCCGCCCGCCTGCGCGCTCACGGTCCCTCCCCGCAGAGCCCCTCGACCTCGTAGCGAGCCCCCGCCGCGGGCGCGGCGTCGTCGTCGACCAGGTAGACCGTCCGCACCCCTCCCTCGCAGCGCCCCAGCGCGAGGCCCTCGAGGTTCCGGCACGGAGCGTCGCCCGGCTGCGGGTGCTTCCACTGCACGCGGCTTCCCCGGAGCTCGGTCGGCGTGGATGCGGCCGACCACGAGTAGCGCTCGAGCACGTTGACCCGCGCCCCGCTCGATCGACAGCCCAGCGTGGGCAGGTTCTCGTTGTGCCACAGGAAGAGCGAGCCGTCCTGCCAGTCCATGCCGGAGGTGTCGTCGAAGTCGGTGGCGAGCTCGCGCACCGCCTCGATCGGCGTGTTGGGATCCGCGGCGTCGCTCGAGAGCCGGAACAGGCCGATGCTCGCCCGCGCCTGGTGACCCACGAGCACCCACAGCTCACCCTCGGCGCTGGGCAGGTCGGCGGGCGCGGGGACTCGCGTCATGGCCTCGCTGCCCGCACCCATGACCTCCCGGTAGGCCTCGGGCAGCCGCCACTGTCGATGGAGCTCGACGGGCACGGTGCCTTCCCCTACGGGCAGCGACACCTCCCAGATCCGCCCGGCCCCGTCGCCGCCGAGGCTCTCCACCAGCACCAGCGCGGTGCCGCGGCCCGAGGGCGTGATCGCCTCGGCATCGACCCACGGGCCGTCCTCGCGCAGGAGCGACCACTGCCCCACGGGGGCCCAGCGATCGTCCGCGCCGGGCCGCAGGGCGTAGATCTGCGCGGTTTGGCCGAGGCCAGGGCGGTTTCGAGCCACGAGGAGGCGGTCGCCGTCGAAGGCGAGGCCGCTGAGGTCACGGACCTGGAGGTCGTCGGAGATCCAGCTCTCCCGTGGTGAGGGGGCCGGCTCGTCGGCCGGCTGAGGGGCGCGAGGGCAGGCGATCAGCAGGATCGCGGCCACGAGGATACGTCGACCGAGCTGCGTCGCCGGCATCGACCCGATGATGACCCAGGGGGCGGGGGCGTCGATACGGGCGAGCCCGAGGGACGGTCGGGCGCGCGTCGTGGCACGATCCATCGGGTGACGTGCCCCGACCCCGAGGCGCTCGCCGCCTTCAGCCGGGGCGGCCTCGAGCCACCGCAGCGGGCGAAGGTCGAGGCCCACATCGACGGCTGTGCCACCTGCAGCCGGGTGGTGTCGGAGCTGGCTCGGATCTACGCGAGCGATCGCCCCTCGGGGCCGTCGTCTCCCGGGCCCACCGACGACGAGACGCTGACCGACGAGGAGCTGCCGCCGGTACGCGGGGACTCGCGGATGCAGCCGGGGCAGCGCCTCGATCGCTACACGATCCTCGATCTGGTGGGCAGCGGGGGCATGGGCGTGGTGTATGCGGCCTACGATCCGTCGCTCGATCGCAAGGTGGCGCTCAAGGTGCTGCACGATCGCGGCCAGGGCGACGAGCGAGCGCAGCGCAGGCTGCTGCGCGAGGCCCAGGCGATGGCGAGGCTCTCGCATCCCAACGTGATCACCGTGCACGAGGTGCGGGAGGTGGAGGGGCGGGTGTTCATCTCGATGGAGTTCGTGGGCAGCACGCTGGGGCGCTGGCTGGCCCACGAGCGCCCCGAGCTGCCGCGGGTGCTGGCGATGTTCCAGGACATCGGGCGGGGGCTGGCCGCGGCCCATGCGGCGGGGCTGGTGCACAGCGACGTCAAGCCCGACAACGTGCTGATCGGTGCGGACGAGCGGCCGCGGGTGACCGACTTCGGCCTGGCCCGCCTGGTCGCGAGCGAGGACGACGAGCCGCGGCGGCTGGGGGTGGCACCGGTGGACTCCGGGCTGCGGGCCACCGCCACGCGCACCAAGGGGCTGATGGGGACGCCGGCCTACATGGCGCCGGAGCAGCTGCTGCGCGAGCCTCCCACGGCGGCGTCGGATCAGTTCAGCTTCTGCGTGACCCTGTACGAGGCGCTGTGGGGCAGCCGGCCGTTCACGGGGCGCAGCCTGGCCCAGCTCGCCCACAACGTGGTCGAGGGGGTGTACGCGGAGCCGGAGCGCGACCCGGGGGTGCCCCGCTGGCTGCGTGCCGTGGTGATGCGCGGGCTGTCGATCCGGCCCGAGGATCGCTGGCCGTCGATGGAGCAGCTCATCGAGCGGCTCGAGCCGGGGCCCCGCCGGACGCGGCGACGGCTGGCCATGGCCGGGGCGGCGGCGCTGGTGCTGGTGACGGCGGGCTCGGTGGCCAGCCGCGTGCTCTCGGCTCCGCCCGATCCCTGCGAGGCGGGGGACCTGGTGATGGCGGAGCTGTGGAGCCCGGAGTCCCGCGCGGCGGTGGAGCGGGCGCTGGGCCAGGGGCAGACCCGCTACGCGACCGACACGGCGGCGCTGGCCCTGGGGCGGATCGACGGCTACGCGGAGGCCTGGGCGGCGGCCCACCGCGACGCCTGCGAGAGCTACTACCAGGGCGCGCAGTCCAGCGAGGCCTTCGACCTGCGCGGGGCCTGCCTCGACGAGCGGCGACGCGAGCTCGAGGCGCTGGTGGAGGTGCTGGTGCAGGGCGACCCCGAGATCCAGCGGCACGCGGTGCAGGCGGCCGACGGCCTGCGCTCGCTGGCGCCCTGCGAGGACGTGGAGGTGCTGCGGGCCCGGGTGCCGCCGCCCGACGACCCGGCGGTGCGCGACCAGGTCGAGGCGGTGGCGGGGCGGCTGGCGATGGCGCGGGCGCTGGGCTTCGCCGGCAAGTACGACGACGCGGCCGAGCTCGGCGTGATGGTGGTGGAGGAGGCGCGGGCGCTCGGCTACGAGCCGCTGCTCGCCCGCGCGCTGCAGGCCCAGGCGGAGCTGCGGCTGTGGCAGGGGCGCGCCGAGGCCTCGGCGGCCGACTTCCGCGAGAGCTGGCGGCGTGCGCTGGCCTCGGGGGACGACGCGGTGGCGGCCGGCAGCGCGGTGAAGCTGGTGGAGCTGCTGGGTTACTCGCTGCAGCGCTTCGACGAGGCCGCGGTGCGCGACGAGGAGGCGCAGGCGATGATCGAGCGGGTGCGTCGCTACGATCCGCGCCACGCCGAGGAGCTCGACGGCATGCTGAGCTTCGCGCGGGGGCAGATCGAGCTGCGGCACCATCGCTACGACGCCGCGATCGAGCGCTTCGACGAGGCGCTGGCGATCGCGGAGCGCCAGACGGGGAGCGAAAGCCTGACCGTGGCGGGCAACCTCAATGCGCTGGCCACCGCGTGGCTGGCCGATCGCGACTGGGAGCGGGCCGAGCAGACCTTTCGTCGCGTGCTCGAGCTGCGGATCCGACACCTGGGCGAGGAGCACCCGGCGACCGCCCAGGCGGCCAACAACCTGGGGCTCGCCCTCAAGAACCTGGGGCGCTACGACGAGGCCGCCGAGCAGCTCGAGCAATCGCTGCGGCGGCAGCAGGCCTCGCTGGGTCCCGAGCACCCGGGGACCGAGATGGTCCGCAAGAACCTCGCGACGGTCTACTACCTGCAGCGGCGCTACCCCGAGGCGGTGGCGCTGTTCGACCAGGACTACGCCGATCTCGACGCGGCCGGGATCCCCGACGAGTACGTGCTGCGACGGGTCCACTACTATGGGATCAGCCTCTCGCGGGCGGGGGACCGGCGGCGGGCGAGGGCGATGCTCGAGCTGCTCGCGGAGCGCTGCGTGGCGCTGGACCAGCCGAGCACCGGGCGCTCGGTGGCGGCCGAGCTCGCGCGCCTCGACATGGAGGAGGGGCACCCGCGCCGCGCGCTCGAGGCGCTGGAGGCCCTCGACTACGACGGCTCGAACCGGCCGTTCCAGGCCCAGGTGGCGCAGACCCGGGCCCAGGCGCTGATCATGCTGGGGGATCGGGAGGGGGCGCGGGCCCTGCTGCCACAGATCGAGGTGGTGGTGGACGAGGCCGGGGCCCCGTCCGCGGCCGAGCTCGCCGACCTGCGGCAGCAGCTCACGGACGCGCCGGCTCCCTGATAGGCTCCGCGCGAGCCACCCCGCCATGCCCCGCGTCGTCTTCGTCGCCCCCTACTTCATGGATGCCACCCTTCGCTTCGTCGATGCGGTGGCGAGCCTGCCCGAGGTCACCCTGGGCCTGGTCAGCGCCGACCCCGAGGACGAGCTGCCCCCGCGGCTGCGCTCGCGCCTCGCGGGGCACTACCGCATCGAGCAGCCCCTCGATCCGCGGCAGCTGCTGGTCGCCACCGACAAGCTGCGGCGGCACATGGGGGGCTTGGACCGCCTGGTGGGCGCGCTCGAGCAGCTGCAGGTGCCGCTGGGCCAGGTGCGCGACGAGCTGGGGCTCGAGGGCATGGGCGAGCACGCGGCCCGCTGCTTCCGCGACAAGGCCCTGATGAAGGACGTGATGCGCAAGGCCGGCCTGCCCTGCGCCCGGCACCGTCGCACCGAGTCGGCCGCCGACGTGCGGGCCTTCGTGCAGGAGGTGGGCCTGCCCGTGATCCTCAAGCCCCGCGACGGCGCGGCGGCGGCGGGCACCCACCGCATCACCACCATGGCCGCGCTCGAGCAGGCGCTGTCGAGCTTCGTGCCCGAGATGGTCGAGGAGTTCGTGGTGGGCCACGAGCGCTCGTTCGAGACCGTCAGCATCCGCGGCGAGCCGGTGTGGAATTCCCACACCCTCTACGATCCCGCGCCGCTCACCGTGCTGGAGAACCCGTGGATCCAGTGGACGGTGATCCTGCCCCGCGAGGTCCACACCCCCGACAGCGAGGCGATCCGCCCCTACGCCCACGCGGCCCTCGAGGCCCTGGGCATGCGCACCGGGCTGAGCCACATGGAGTGGTTTCGGCGGGCCGACGGCAGCGTGGCGATCTCCGAGGTTGGCGCGCGGCCTCCCGGGGCGCAGATCGTGGCGCTCAACAGCTATGCGCACGAGACCGACATCTTCCGGCGCTGGGCCGAGCTGGTGTGTCTCGATCGCTGGGAGGTGGGGCCGCGCAAGTATGCGGTGGCGGCCGCGTTCTTCCGCGGGCAGGGGCCGGGGCGACGGGTGGTCAAGCTGCACGGCATCGAGCAGGCGCAGGCCGAGCTCGGTCACCTGGTGGTCGAGGCCAAGCTGCCCAAGGAGGGCCAGCCCAAGGGGCGCACCTACGAGGGCGAGGGCTTCGCGATCGTGCGGCACCCCGAGACGGCGGTGGTGCAACGAGCGATCCGGCGGCTGGTGTCGCTGGTGCGCGTGGAGATCGGCTGAGATCGGCGACCCCGCGCTCGCTCACCCCATCCGCAGCAGGTGCCGCGGCCACAGGTGCCACTCGAGCACGGCGCAGCGCTCGAGGCGGAGATCATCGATCACCAGCTTGCTCAGCCCGCCCTTCTTCATGCGGAAGCCAGCCGACTCGTCGCCGCAGACCAGCAGCCCGATGAGGCTGCCGAGCTCGGGCTCGTGGCCCACGATCATCACGCGGTGGCTCTCGTCGCAGCGCTGGCGCAGCGCCTGCGCGATGGCCCGCGCGGAGCCGCCGGGGGCGAGGGCGCTCAGGTCCTCGATGCGATCGGGGATCCCCAGGGTCTCGGCCGCCAGCTCGGCGGTCTCGCGCGCGCGTCGGTAGGGGCTGGTCAGGATCCCGTCCACGGCCACGCCCAGGGTGTCGAAGGCCTTGGTGGCCTGGTGCATGCGCTTGCGGCCGTCCTCGCTCAGCGGGCGCTCGGAGTCCCGCGCGCGCGAGCCGTGCTCCACGGCCATGGCGTGTCGGACGACGTAGAGCTCCATCGCTAGCCTCCCCGTGCGGCCGAGGGGCGACGGACGACGTCGGCCGAGCCGGGCTGGGCGAAGAGACCCTCGTCGACCGCGGCGTTGAGCTCGACCTCCTCGATCACCTGCACGATCTTCTGGAACTTGGCGTCGATCACCTGGCGGAAGGCGATCTTGATGCCGTCGACGTCGCGGTAGTCCTCGAAGGTGACGTCGAAGGGCTGGCGACCCATGGGGGTGACCTGCTCGAAGCTCTGCCCCACCTGCAGGCCGGTGTCGGCGTCGAAGCTCATGGTGACCTCGAGGCCGGTGGCCGAGCTGAGCCGCACGTCGAGGATGCGGTGGCCGTCCACCTCGCGCTCGGCGATGGTCTGCGCCTCGTCGAAGTAGCGCTTCCAGTCGGCGGCGAGCAGCAGGCTGGAGGCCCAGGTGTGCTGCTCGGCCTCGATCCCGGTGAGCCGGCGGCGGCCGTTGACGGGATCGTCGGCCCAGATGCGATCGCCCTGCTTGCCCGCGCGCATCTCCCCGATGCCAGGGACGATCTGCTCCATGTAGAAGTCGCCGCCCTTCCACCAGATCCGAAGGTCGCCGCGGATGTTCTGGCCGAGCATCTCGATGGTGCCGCGGTAGTGGAAGCTCTGGATGGTGTCGATGGCCTGGCGGCCGCCCATGGCCACGGCGGCGCGATCGAGCAATTCCTCGGCGGGGGGCAGGGGGGCGGCCGGCGGCTCGGGGGGGGTGGCCTCGGGCGCGGGGCTGGGGGCCTGCGGGGCCTGCGGGTCCGCGGGCGCCGCGGGGGGATCGCTGCCCTCGGGCGGGGCGCTGCCGCGGTCGCAGCCGGGCAGCAGGGTGAGGGCGAGGAGCCAGGTTCTCAGCGGGCGGGGCCCACGATGGCGCGCACAAACGAGGCTCACGGATCCTGAGCGTAGCAGGGCGACATCGAGGGCGGCCAGTTCGTGGCCGATCCGCGGAGGGCCCGCAGACCGCCGTCGGGCACCGCGTGGCTCACCCGGGACCGGCGCCCGTCGAGCCCTCGGCGGTCGGGGGCTCGGGCGCTGTGGCGTCGCCGTCGGTGTCGGCCGCGGGCGGCGTGGGCAGGGCGGCGAGCGCTCCTGCCAGGTGCTCGCGCGCCGCCTCGAGCACGGGGTCGCGACCTCCCACGAAGGCCTCGCGGCTCTCCTCGACTCGCACGTCGGGGGTGATGCCCTGGCCCTCCACCACCGTGCCGTTGGGCGAGCGATAGTCGGCGACCACGGTCTGCAGCAGCGCGCCGCCGGGGAGCTGCTCGATCACCGAGGGCAGGGCGGCGCCGGCCGAGGGCTGGCCGCCGATCACGGTGATGCGCCCGAGGTCCCGCATGCCCACCACGAAGATCTCGGAGGTGCTGGCGGTGCTCTCGTCGACGAGCACCACCACCGGGCCCACGAAGGGATCGTCGCCGGGCTCGACGTGCAGCTCCTGCTCGAAGTCGCGGAAGCGCATGGTGCCCAGCGAGCCGTCGTGGTCGAGCAGCATGCGGGCGACGGGCACCGCCATCGCCCCCACGCCGCCGGGGTTGCCCCGCAGGTCGAGCACCAGCGCCCGCATGCCCTGGGCCCGCATCTCGGCCAGCGCTGCCTCCATTTGCTTGACCATGGGCAGCATCCACACGTTGAAGCGCAGCAGCCCCACGCCGTCGCCGAGCATGCGGTGCTCCACGCGGGTGGGCACGTCGCGGAGGTTGCCCAGGGTGATGCGCTCGCCGGGCGGGGTCACGCAGGGCACCACGCGGACCGCGTTGCGCTGGTCCTTGTCGGGGTTGGTGACCTTGAGCTTCTTGACCTGGCCCTCGCGCTCGCACGAGAGGCGGGCCGCGACCGCGCGGGCGATCATGCGGGGCAGGGCTCGCTGCCCGTAGCGCTCGCGGACCTCGGCCACCAGCGGGCCCACGGGGACGTCATTGATCGCCAGCAGGGCGGCGCCGGGGAGCACGGGGCCCTGCGGGCCGTCGGCGTGGCTGCTGACCACGACCAGCTCGTCGCCCACCCAGCGCACGACGAGCTCGGGCGAGGCCGGGCCCACCGTGTCCTCGGCCGCCGAGGGGGCGAACAGCCGGGTGTGGCTCTGCCCCAGCTCGTCGAGCATGGCGTTGATCTGGGCGTAGGCCTCGGCGTCGCTGTGGGCCTCGGCCACCTTGCGGGCATGGATCTCGCGCAGCTTGGGCCAGTCGGTGCAGCCCAGGGTGGGGTCGAAGTGCTTGTCGAGCACGGTGCGCCACACCTGGTCGAGCAGGGCGGCGTGCGGGCCCCCCTCGAGCGGAGGCAGCTGCGAGACATCGAGGGTGGAGTAGTCCCGGCAGCCCGCGGGCGCGGGCTCGGGGGAGGGCTCGGAGGGCGTGGGCTCGGAGCGCGACCCCGCCGGCTCGGAGCATCCCCCGAGCGCCAGGGCCACCGAGACCGCCAGCGCGTGGATCCGCGGGGCTCGACCAGGCATCGGCTCGGACTAGGGTACAGCGGGTCGCCGCGGCGGCGATCCCTCCGTCACTCGTAGGTCACACGCTCGAGCGCGCCCAGGTCCTGCACCACGATCTCCTGGCGGCTCAGGCTGAGGATCCCGTTGCGCTGCATGCGATTGAGCGCGCGGGAGATCTCCTCGCGCACGGTGCCCAGGCGCGCGGCGACGGTGTTCATGTCGAGCTGGCGCGGGATCACGCAGGGCGTGCCCTGCTCGGCCCCGTTGCGCACCGCGAGGGTGAACAGGAACGAGGCCAGGCGGCGCTCGACCGAGCGTAGCGAGAGGTCGAGCACCAGGTCGATGAGGCGATTGGCGCGGAAGGCCATCTGCCGCATGAGGGCGAAGGCCAGCTCCTCCGAGCGCGCGATGAGCTTGACCACCACGTCGGTGTCGAAGCGCCAGATCTCGGAGTCGACCATCGCGAACGCGGATGCCGCCGCCGGCACGTCACCGGGCAGGAAGCCCTCGCCGATGAGCTTGCCCGGCTCGGCGAGATAGAGGATCTGCTCGCGGCCCTCGCTGGAGATGAGGCTCAGCTTGAATTCGCCCGACTTGACCAAGAACAGCCCGGGCCCCGGCTCACCCCGCCGGAACACGGATCGCTTGCGTTTGACCTCGATGAGCTCCGCGGTACGGGTCATCTCGGCCAGCACCTCGTCGGGGATCTTGTCCCAGCCGGCCCATCGCTTGAGGGATTTGGCGATGAGCTCGGCCTCGGCGGCGTCGACTGCCATGGCGCGGAGTGTAACCGGATGGCGAGGGACATGCGACCGCTCACGGCGGGGTCTGCGGGGGCTCGGGGAAGCCCCGCGGACCGGCCGTGAAGGCCCTCAGAGGGGCTCGAAACGGCCGCCTTCGAAGCGCCCCGACTTCAGGCCGGCCGGGGGGCTGTCGGGGGCGATCCGGCGCAGCCAGCCCCAGGTGTAGATCCCGCTGTCGTGGCCGTCGGTGAAGCGCAGGTGCAGGGCATACGACCCGGCCTCGGCCATCAGCTCCAGCCCGATGTCGGCGGGTGCCGGGTGGAACTGAACCACGGTGCCGTGACCCTGGCAGGCGGCGCAGGGACACCAGCCCCGTAGGTAGGCCAGCGGCAGCTCGGAGACCATGCCGTCCTCCCACTCGATGGTGAGCAGGCCCTTGCGGCGGGAGAGGGCGATGTCGACCGGCTGGACCACGACCGGAGGATACGTCGACTCGGCGCGGAATTTGGCGGTATTCAAATGTAGGATAGTGTAAGACCATGCACGTGGAATCGCCGCGCCTCCGCCTCCGCCCGCTGCCCCGCCCGGGGCGCCCCACCTTCGAGCGCCGCCGCAATCGCTCGCTCAACGCCGCCGATGCGCTGGAGCTGGCGCTCACCGGCGCCGCGCAGCGAGGGGCCCTCGATGCGGTGCTGATCGTGGACGACGAGGGGATGATCGTGGCCAAGAGCGACACCGACCTGCCGCTCGAGATGCTGGCCGCGGTGACCCCCATCGTGGGTCGTGGCCAGGCGGTGCCGCGGATCCGCAAGGACGGCGAGCTGCGCGAGCTGAGCGTGGACACGATGGAGCTGCACGACGAGCTGCTCTACGTGGCGGTGCTCGGCGGTGACCGTCGGATCCGCCGTCGCGAGCTGCAGGGCACGATGGCGGCCACGCGCCGGATCCTGGCCTGATCGGACTCAGGCCACCGAGACCGCGCCCGTGCCCGTGGGCAGCGCGGCCCGCAGCGCCTCGCGCAGCGCCTCCGCGTCGCCGGCGGGCACGATGACCAGGCCGGGCTCGGGATCGAGGCCGCAGGCGTCGGAGGCGATCACCGGGATCCCGCGGGCCCGCGCGGCGAGCAGGCGTCGCGGCGAGGTCTCGACGTGGGCGGGCAGCACGACCAGGTCGGCGTCGTCGAGGGTGCCGGGCCGCGCGGGGCGATCCCAGAAGCCGGGCGACTCGAGCACGGGGCCCCCCAGCCGCAGCTCCACCGCGGCGAGGGGCAGGGCGGCCAGGGCCTCGCGCAGCTCGTAGGCGCCCTTGCGGCCGAGGGTGCTGGCGGGAAGCCACAGCCGCGGCGGGCCCCCGCGGGGGCGCGGAGGCCGGGGGGTGGTGGGCGGCCGCGACCAGCCCAGGCGCAGCGCTCGATCGCCGAAGCGGCGGGCGATCGCAGCGTGCGGGGTCACGATGCGATCGGCGGCGGCCAGGGCCGCGGCCTCGAGCTCCATCCACTGCGGGTCGGCCCGGAAGTCGGCGAGGGTGGGGCTTTGGGGGTGCAGCCGATGGGCGCGGTCGAGCGCCTCGTGCAGCATCGCCAGCGGAGGGCGGGTCATCAGCACGTCGAAGCGGCGCCCGCCCAGCACGCCCATGCGCCACAGGTGCGGGAGCAGGGGCTGCGCCACCACCAGGTGCGTGGCGGCGGGGGGCAGGTGCTCGGCCATCGCCTCGGCGAGCTCGGCCTCGAAGCGGGCGAGCGCTCGCTGCCGCGCCGCGCCCTGCCTCGCCAGCCGACGCGAGCCGATCGCCCGCCGCAGCGCCAGCCCGGGAAACGAGCGCACGGCGGCGAAGCCCGCGCTGCTCCACGCGTAGCGGGCCCGATGCAGGCGTCGCCCGTCGAGCGGCAGCAGCAGGAGGTCGGCGGGATCCCGCTCGCTGCGGAGCCAGGCGTCGTGCTCGGGCCACACGCCGTCGACCAGCCACGCGCGGTGGCCCCGGCGCGTCACCGGCCCGCTGCGTGCCTTGTGGCAGGCCGTCTGCCCGCACGACAGGCAGCTCCGCGCCCCGGTCGTCTCGCCCACCACCCGCAGGGGAGGCGCTCCGCCGGTCGGCGCGGCCGTACGCGTACGCGGGGATCGGGCGTAGCCGCGAACGCGTACGACCAGCGCCTCCCGGCCGAGCTCGGCTTCCAACCGGAAGGCATGGGTCGAGCGCACGCGCAGGTCGACGTAGTTCCACATCACGGTGGCGTCGTGACCCGCGGCCGCGGCCGACCCGGGCACCACCCTCGAGTGGCGGTGCCGCTCCACGATCTCCAGGCCCGCGCGTCGGGCCGCGTCGTAGAGCGCATTGGAGAGCTGGCACAGGCCGCCGGCGACCGAGGGGACGATGCAGCCCTCGCGGATCTCGCGGCCCTCCACGAAGCCCCGGCTCGCCCACGGCGGGCCCACCTGCGCCCAGAAGCCGAGCACCTGGCCCGGCGCCACCTCGACGCCGTGCAGGCCGCGGATGGCCCGGCGCAGGTTCTCCACCTTGCCCGCCTCGAGGATCCACTCGGCGCCCGGATCGGTGGACCAAAGCGGAGTGCGCGAGCTGGCCAGCAGCGGAGCGCCGCGCAGGGCCGCGGCGGGGAGCAGGTGGCGCGGGCCCCCGGGACCGAGGTCGACCAGGGCCCGGCGTAGCTGGTGCACCGTGACCTTGGCGCGCCACCAGGCCGCGCTGGCGCGCGTGGGTAGCTGCGGCGGGCCGGTCCCCTCGTCCACGGGCCGGTGGACGTCCGAGTCGGGCTCGCTATTCCGCGCCGAGCTCATGCGATCGATCTCCTACGCACGGGCGGGCCGACGCGGTGTTCCAAGGCTCGATCACGATACCCGAGCCAAGGCGCGGCTTCACCCAGAAGGGGACCTCACGTCGGGTCGACCTTGAAGGAGGTCGATCGGCGGGTCAGACCAAGGGCCGCCGGGCGGTGTGGGGTGGCCCTCGATGCGCGTCACCCCGGCCGGTCCGTGGCCCGAGAGAACCGAGCATCTCCAATGCGATACCAAGCCTCCCTCACCTTCGCCTGCCTGCTCTCCTCGATCGCCGTCGGCTGTGGCGCCGAGCTCGAGGACGAGCTCGACCTTCCGCTCGACGATCGCGCGACCTATCCGCTGCCGCCCGACGAGGACACGCCGCTGGCCTACGGCATGCTGCGCGTGGCCAACGAGCTCGACTTCGACGCGCTCGACGTCGACGTGGCGCTCGATCGCCGCTCGGCCACCAGCATCATCGCGCACCGAGCGGGCGCCGACGAGCTGCTCGGCACGGCCGACGACGACTACGTCGACAGCATCGCCGAGCTCGACTCGCTGTACTGGATGGGCCCCGCCAACATCTGGCGGATCCAGAGCTACGCGATGACCGAGGGCTACGTGCCCGGGGCCCTGCCCGCGCCCACCTGCGAGCCCGCGCTCGCGGGATCGATCGAGCAGTGCCTGCGCTTCGTGGAGGACGCGGCGACGCCCGTGCCGGGCCCCGGGGGCTTCGGCCAGGCGCCCTTCTCGGCCGACCTGCGCCCGAGCTGCCTCGAGGCCAGCGACGCCACCTACCCCTCGGCGAGCTACTTCGCCGACGCGGGCCTGCCCGGCTACCTCGATCCCCTGCTCGGCCACCACGGCCAGCTGTGCGTGGTGGGCTCGGACGCGATCTGCGAGCTGGGCGTGGCCGGCCTCGCCTCGTGGGTGGCCCCCGAGTGCGACGCGCTCTACGACGTGGAGCCCGTGCTCGGCGAGCACGTGCCCGACCCCGCCGTCGCCGCGAGCTGGGCGGCCGCGGTGGCGGCCCTCGACGCGAGCAGCCCCGACAACAGCTACTTCCTGCGGGTGTACGAGTACGCGCCGGGCATGACCCCCACCCTGCTCGGCGACACGATGGAGCAGGTGCTCGTCTCCGCTCCCATCGAGTACTCGTGGCCCTACCTCGAGCGCGAGGCCAGCGACGTGCTGCCGCCGATGTCCGCGGGCGCCCAGACCCTGCTCGTCGACGTGGCCGACGACCTCGGCCTGAGCGGCGCCTCGTTCGACGTGGGCACGGCGAGCGAGGAGGTCCCCTGCCCCAACTGCCACATCTTCCACGACGCCGTGGTGCTGATGTACCGCGACGCGCGGCTGGTGATCGTGCTCGACCGCGACACCTTCTGGGACTCGTAGTCGCAGCCGCCCTCGCCCCGGGTCGAGCACGGCCCGGGGCGCCCGGCTACCAGCGCGCGCGCAGGCCCACCGAGGGGATCACGTAGCGGAAGCCCTGGGCCGTGCAGCGGGCGATGCCCCGCGTGCCCGCGACCTGGGCCGCGAGCTGTCCCTGGCGCTGCTGCAGCGCCGGCACGTCGTCGATGGGGTTGCCGCCGTCACCGGTGTCGGGCGTGCACAGGAACACCTCGTTGGAGTAGGTGCTGTTGGCCACGTCGAGCACCGCGTGGAGCTGCCAGTCGGGCCACCGCCAGATCCGCTCGATGCGGAGGTCGAGCTGGAAGAACGGCGGCAGCCGGGCATTGTTGCGGTTGAGCCGCAGCGCGTCGATCTGCGACTGGTCGCCCACGGGCGCGGTCCAGGGGCGCCCCGTGTGGTAGTGCATGCGCCCGCTGAAGTACCACTTCTGGCTGATCTTGTAGCCGAGCACCAGGTTGAGGATGTGGCGCTGGTCCCAGTTGGAGTTGGCCGAGCCGCCCACCGGGAAGTCACGGGTCGAGCGCGACAGGGTGTAGGCGATCCAGCCGAAGGTGCGCAGCCGCGGGTCGAGCTTGAGCAGGGTCTCCAGGCCGTAGGCCCAGCCGGTCACCTGGTTGATCACGTCCTCGAGCTCGTCGAGCGGCTCCTCCTCGCTGGCCGCGGCCAGCTCGTAGTCCTGCAGGTTGCTCAGGCGGCCGAGGTAGGCGTCCTGCTGCAGCAGCACGCGCTCGTCGAAGAGCTGTAGCTCGTAGCCGAACGAGCCCTGGGTGTTGCGCTGCAGGCCGCGCTCGAAGCCGAAGCTCTCGATGCCCGGGATGGGGATCGGGAAGCTGGGCGGCTGGTGGTACATGCCCACGGTCTGCTTGAGGGTCAGCCGCGGGCCCACCTGCTCGCGCATGAGCAGGCGCGGGTCCACCCCGGTGGCGTAGGTCACCCCGCGGGCGCGCGGCAGGTAGGGGCTGTGGCCGCTCTGCACGTAGAAGTCGGCGCGGATGCCCGGCCGCGCCTCGAAGCCGGCCTTCTTCCACAGCAGCTCGAGGTAGCCCGCGGTGACCGAGACGTTGCGCTCGCTGAACAGGAAGCCGATGTCCTCGGTGATCGAGTCGGGGTCGAGGTCGGGGAGGCGGAACATCTGCACCTCCTGGTCGAGGCCGAAGCCCACGGCCAGCGCGTCGCTCACCGGCATGCGGAAGTCGATGCGCGGGGCGATGCGCCACTCGTCGGTGCCCACGCCCTCGTCCCCGCCCGCGCCGGTCTGGTCGAGCCCCAGCACCACCGCGTACACGGCCTGGCCCCCGCCGCGCAGCCGCTGGCGCAGGCGGTTGTCGATGCGGTGGAACTGGAAGCGCACGAAGGTCTGCGCGGGCTGGGTCTCGCCGAAGTCGTCGACGATCTCCTTGGTGCCCAGGTCGTCGTAGCTGCCGAAGGCGAAGGCGGTGAAGTCGAGGTTGGCGCCCAGGCTGTGGTCGATGCGGGCCTGGTAGTCCCAGTAGGCGATGCGGGCCTGGGACTGCACCAGCGACAGCACGCCCGCCGTGTAGCTGTAGCGCCCGGCCACGGTGAGCGCCCCGCGGGCGGGCTGACGCTCGCAGCGGCGCTTGGCCGCGGCCTCGTCCTTGGCGGCCTTGGCCGCCTTGCGCTCGCGCCGGGTGGGGTCCTTGCAGTCGGGGTCGAGCTTGCGGCGGTCGAAGGGGATCTCCAGCAGGCCGCCCGCGTCGGTGATGCGGATGTCCACGTCGCCGTGCACCCGGTCGCGCCGGGCGGGGCGGGTGCGGGCCTCGATGATGCCGCTGGTGTAGCGACCCAGGCGGACCGGCGCGCCGCTGGGATAGAAGTCGACCGAGTCGATGAAGTAGGGGTGGATCACCGAGGGCCCGATGGCCACGTGGAAGAGGATCGGGACGCGGGCGCCGTCGAGGTAGTAGCCGGTGTTGCCCGGGGCCGCGCCGCGCACGACCACGTAGGGCAGGAAGCCCGCGAGCTGGCCCACGCCGGGCAGGCTGTTGATCACCCGCAGGGGATCGCCGCGGCTGCCCGCCATCTTGTGGATCTCGTCGTCGCGCAGGGTGGTGCTCGACACCGCCACCTGGCGCTCGGCCTTCACCACCGTGCGGTAGGTGTCCGAGTCGAGCGCGGAGTCGAGGCGCAGCTCGATCTCGAGATCCTGCCGGGGCTGCAGCTCGACCGCGGCCTGCAGGTCCTTGTGCGCCGGGGCGCGCACGATGAGCTCGTGGCGGCCGGGGGGCAGCATCACCGAGAAGGTGCCGCCGGGACCCATCGGCAGCGAGGGGCGGCCGTCGAGGAACACGATGCGGGCGTCGGCGAGGGGCTGCCGCTCGCCGAAGGTGAGCACCCGACCCCGCAGGCGCGCCGCGGTGGCGGGGTCGGGCTCCCACTCGTCGTCCTCGGAGTCGTCGTCGTCCTCGGAGGCCTCGTCCTCCGCGTCGGGCTCGGTGGTGTCCGGCTCCCCTGCGGTCGGCTCGGTCGGAGGCTCAGCATCCTCGGCTTCGGGCTCGGGCTCGTCGGGAGAACCCTCGTCGGTATCGGTGGGCTCGGGCTCGGCGGGCTCGGGCTCGGGCGTCCCACTCGGCCCGTTGGGCTCGGCGGGCTCGTCGGGCTTCGGCGTTCCACCCGGCTCGGTGGGCTCGGGCTCGGCGGCCTGCGGCGTCGCACCCGGCTCGCTCGTCCCGGTCTCCGTCTCGGCTCGCTCGGCCTCGGGGCTCCGACCCAACAGGCCTGCGAGCACCAGCACTGCGGCCGCAAGGAGCACTGCGCGCGAGCATACCGTCTTCCGTGGCCCATCCGGGTCGGCGGCCTCGCCCTGCCGTGGAGGCCGGCTCGTGGCCGCTCAGCGCCCGGGCAGCTTGACGCGGTCGGCCGTGGACGCCCGGGACGAGGGTCGTGGCGGGCTCGTGGCCGCGTGGGTCGGCTCGGTCGGCTCACGCTTGGTGGGCGCCTCGATGTGCTCGCCGAGCATGCGGTCGGTCGCCTCCTGCAGCACCGGGTTGACGGTCGCGCGCGTGCCATCGAGCAGCTCGCGGGCCTCGGGGGTCTCGCTGATCCGGTCGACGTGCTCGGCGAAGGTCCGGTCGCCGAGCTTCACCGAGAAGGCGATCCACAGCATGCCGATCAGGAACGCGAGGCTGATCAGGGGACGCAGCAGGGAGGACACCGGGCCGAGGATCGGACGCCGAGCTCGCGTCGACCAAATTTCCGGCAGCGTGGCCGACGATCACCGGTGGCATGCCGGGCCGAGCCGAGCAAATTCTCGGCCGATCCCCACCCACCCCATGGCCTTCGCGCCCGAGGATCTGCGTGGTCCTCGCCGTGCCGCGATGTTGGCCCCTCCCACCTTTCTTTCACCCGGACCCGGTAAGGCCCTGTGATGCGGTGTCTTACCCCGCAGGCAGGGGAGAGGACTTCGATGAGCCGAGTGATCGCCGCTGTGATGGGTGTTGCTGCTGTCTTCAGCACTTTTGCCCTAGGAGCCCCCTCGGTCGCGAAGGCCGCGCGCCAGGCCGTGTGCGAGCACCCCGAGGGCAGCTACTGCACGGCCAAGAAGGACACGGGTCGGATCACCTGCCAGTGCCTCGATGGAGAGCACGAGCTGCAGGACCCCGAGCTGCCGATGTCCAGCGACGACGAGCTGATGGATGCCTGCTGGGAGGCGTGGTCACAGACCTGCGGCTCGTGGGGCAAGCAGGAGGCCGAGTGCGAGGAGCCCGACCTCGGCGGCTGCGAGGTGAACGACGAGGGCGAGGTGCTGTGCACCTGCGCCGACGGCAGCGAGGAGGAGGACCTGGTGAGCACGCTCGAGGGTCTCGATGCCGACGCGCTCGAGGACTCCTGCTACGAGCAGCTCGACCGCCTCTGCGCCCCGCCCGAGCCCGAGCCGGTGATGGCCCCCGAGGCCCCGGTGCAGAGCTCCGCGCCCACCACCACCTGCGCCGTGGAGCCCCACGGGCGCGCGCCGTGGCTGCTGCTGCCGCCGCTCGCCCTCGGCATCGCCCGCCGTCGCCGTCGCCGTCGCGCGGCGTGAGCACGGGGCTCGGCGTCCCGGCTCGGCCTGGGGCCCACAGGCAGGCCGCACGGGGCTCAGCGCCCCTGCTCGGCCAGCCACGCGGTGATCTTCTTGCGTAGCCCCTCGTTGGCCGGGCCCGCGGCTCGTCGGGCCAGGGCGATGGCCTCGGCTCGCCGGGCGGGGTCGGAGGCCAGGGCTCGGGCGAGCTGGAACTGGGCCATGGGCAGGAGCCCCTCGTCGGCGGGGTCGCGCACCACCTCCTCGAGCAGGGGCACGGCGGCCTCGGGCTTGCCCCCGAGCAGCAGGGCCATGCCGCTCAGGAGCTGGCTCTTGCGGTGGATCTGCGGCGAGCACGGGTCGGCGGCGGCGCAGGTCTGGTCGAGGCGCTGGGCCAGCGACCAGGCCTCGTCGGCGCGGCCGAGCTCCACGGCGACATCGGTCGCGGTGACGAGCGCATGGAGCGAGACGCGGAGCGCGGGCTCGTCTCGCGCCTCGTTGGTGGCGACGACCTCCTTGGCCAGCCGTAGCGCTTCCTCGGGCTTGCCCTCGAGCTCGAGCTGGTAGGCCAGGTTGCCGCGCGCGCTGAGGGCAGGGACGCTGTCGGCCCCGTAGGCGTGCTCGCGGATCTCCAGCACGCGGCGTCGCATGGTCCCGGCCAGCTCGAGCCGGTCGAGCCGCGCGTAGGCGACGGCCAGCGACTCGAGGCTGTTGGCCAGCTCGGGAGAGTCGGAGCCGAGGGCGGCCTCCTGCGGGGGCACGATCGCCTCGAGCCGCCGCCGTCCCTCGTCGAGCTCGCCGCGCGCGACCATCATGATGCCGAGGTTGGCGGCGGTGCGCAGCGACTTGGGGTGGTCGGGTCCCCACTCTTGCTCGCTCAGGCGCAGCGACTCCTCGAGCATCGCGAGGCCCTCGTCCACCCGGCCCAGCGTGAACTCCACGTTGCCGGCGTTGTTGAGCACGGCCGCGAGGTTGCGGCGCTCGCCGATCCGACGGTGGCGCTCGACCAGCTCCTGGTAGTCCTCGCTGGCCTCGCTCAGCGCCCCGGTCTGGGCGAGCGTCACCGCGCGCAGGTTGAGCACCGTCAGCGTCTCGTGCTCGTCGTCGCCGAGGCGATGGAGCATGGCCTCGGCCCGACGGATCCAGCGCTCGGCCTCGCCGCGCTCCAGGCGATTGCTCCCGTACAGGTGGCCCAGGTGCGCGCTGGCCTCGAACGCGATCTCGTCGTGCCGGCTGGCCAGGGCCTGCTCGAAGGCGAGGTTGGCCAGCTCGAGGGCCCGGTCGAAATCGGCCTCGGCGGTGGTCTCGGCCTGCAGGAGCGTCAGCTCGGCGGTGAAGGGCAGGTAGTCGAGCTCGGCCGCTCCCTGGGCGAGCAGCTCCATGCGCGCCGCGTCCAGTCGGCCCGCCTCGTACAGCATGCGGGCGCGGTCGAGCTCGCTGCGCAGCTGCTGCACCCGGGCGCGCCGCCACGGGTCGGCCGGCACCAGCCGCTCGCGCAGGTGCTCGTCGTCGAGGCACGCCTCGAGCTCGGAGAGCGAGGCCACGAGCTCGGCCGCGCTCTCCACCGTGTGCGGGTCCGCCTCGTCGAGCACCTCGAGCAGCACCCCCACCTCGCGCAGGCGCTCGTCGAGGCACTCCTGCCGCTGGGCCAGCACCGGCGCCGCCTCGGCGTCGACCCGCGCTGCCTCGCAGGTCTCGCGCTGCAGCGCGGCCCAGCGCTCCACGTGCGTGCTCACGCCCTCGCGCACGCGCCTCCAGGTGTCCGCCGCGTAGGGCAGGTCGAGCGCGAGGAAGCGCGCCTCCAGCTCGGCCGTACGGGCGGGCGACCAGGTGGCCGCGCCTCGCTCGACCAGCTCGTCGCAGGGGCGCGGCGGCTCGGGCCGAGGCCAGGCCAGCGCCCCGAGGGTGCCCGCCACCGCCACGCCCGCGAGCGCCCAGCCCAGCCGCCGACGAGGGGCGGCCGCCCGCCGCAGCGCCGCGAGCAGGGCCGGCATGCTCGGGTGTCGGCGCGCCGGGTCCGGGTCGAGCCCCTGACGCAGCGCCCTCCACGTGGCCGAGGACACCCGCGACGCGGGCGGGGGCACGGGGGCGTCGTGGAGCAGCGCCCGGGCCAGCTGCGGCACGGTCTCGCCGTCGAAGGGACGCGTGCCGCACAGCGCCTCGTACACCGTCACGCAGAACGAGAACTGATCGGAGCGCGCGTCGCCGGGCTGGCCCGAGAACTGCTCGGGGGCCATGTACGCCGGCGTGCCCAGCAGCGCTCCGGTGGCGGTCAGATCGATCGCGACCGACCCGGAGATCGGCTGGGCGCCGCTGTCGAGCACCGCCCGGGCCTCGTCCTCGTCGAGGCCGTCGAGCGAGCGCGTGCTCCACTCGTCGGTGCGGGCCAGGCCGAAGTCCACCACGCGCACGCGGCCGTCGTCGCCCACCAGCACGTTGTCGGGCTTGAAGTCGCGGTGCACCAGGCCGGCCTCGTGCGCCGCGGCCAGGCCGGCGCCGGCCTGCAGCAGGCAGCCCAGGATCTGCTCGGGCGCCCGCTCCACCTGGTCGAGCCAGCGCCGCAGGTCGCGTCCCTCCACCAGCTCCATCGCGATGAACACCTGCTCGTCCACCACGCCCACGTCGTGCACGTGCACCACGTTGGGATGCGACAGCTTGGCGATCGCCTGGGCCTCGCGCTGCAGCCGGAGCCTCGCCGTGTGGCGGGCATCGTCGAGCGCACGCACGAGCTTGATCGCCACCTTGCGATCGAGCTCGGGATCGTAGGCCGCCAGCACCACCCCCATCGCGCCCTGGCCGAGGGTGTCGAGCACCACGTAGCGGCCCAGCATGTCGCCCCGCCGCAGCGTGCGGGCCGTCCGACGTCGCCGCGGCCGGGGTCGCGGGGCCACGGGCTCCGCCTCGCCGGCGAGGGTGGCCTGGGGGTCGAGCCCGGCGAGGGTGTCGTGGGGGCCACCGCCCGCCGACGGGCGCGGCTCGTTGCCGGCGAGGGTGTCGTCGGTCCCGAGGCCCACCCGCGGCGGCTCGTCGCCGGCGAGGGTGTCGTCGGTCCCGAGGCCATCGAGGGTCTCCGGGTCGGAGGAGGGAGGCTCGGGGAGGCTCATGCGACGGCGCCACGAGATGATAGCGCCCGCGACCCGGCGCCCGCGGGGCGCGGCTCGTCGCTGCGCTCTGCTAGCCCTTGTCCTTGCCGCCCAGGCGTCCGAGCACGTGCGAGCCGAAGCGGTAGCCTCGAACCCGACGTCGGGGCTCGGGCTCGGGCTCCTTGGGACCCTCGGGAGCGGCCGGCACCGGCGGCTGCACGCCCGAGCGCTTGCGGGCCTTGAGCGATCGCTTGCGGACGCCGTTGCGAGCGCGCTTGGGCTGCGCCTCGTCGTCCTCGCCCTCGCCGGTCTCGTGGAAGGGCGCCGGCGGCTGCAGGGTGGGCACGGCCACGGTCATCCCCGGCGAGAGGTCGAGCGGCGACGAGATCTCGATCTCGATCGAGGCGGAGCTCTCGTCGCGGATCTCGGGAGCCTCGGGCTGCGACAGCGACGCCAGCGCTCGCTGGGCCGGGGTCTCGCCGGGCCTGGGGATCGGCGCCACCCCGGCGTGGCGATCGGTCTTGGCGCGGGGCCGGGCCTTGGCGGGGCCGGGCACCGGCGCTCCCACGTCGGTGGACGTGGCCCTGCGCTCGGACACCGAGGGGAACGAGCCCGCGCGCTGCTCCTGGCCGGGGCGAGCCACTCGCTTGCGCACCACCGGGTGCTTGCCGTCCTTGACCGGGCGGACCACCTCGTGGGCGCGGGTGCGGCCGTCCTCGCTCACCTCGGCGTCGGCGCTCGGCGCCTTCCACTGCGGTGCAGCGCGGCGCGGCATCGCATCGCCCAGCGACGACGAGCTCGAGAGCACCGAGTCCACCACGCGGTTGACCTGGGTGTCGGGACGCGGGCGACCCTCGCCGGGGCCGCGCTGCAGCTCCGCGAGCTCGGGGTGCCCCGGGTAGCGCTCGCGCAGGATCGCGATGCGCTCGAAGGCCTCCTCGAGCTCGCCGCGGTCGATGAAGAAGCGCACCTCCACCAGCTCGCGCGCCAGGCTGGGCCAGCCGCCGGGCGGCGCCGCCACCTCGGCCAGCTCGGCCCGGTGGGCGGTGGTCTCCATGGGCGCGGCACAGTAGCCGCAGTAGTAGAAGCCCCGTGGATTGACCCGGGCGCACGACGAGCAGCGTCGCAGCGTGTCCTTGTCGTGCAGGGGTCCCAGCGCGGTGCCGCAGGTGGGGCAGAGGTCTCGAGCTTTCATGGACGGGCGCCTCGGCGTGGCTCTGCGCCGCGCGCAGGCGCGACCCGCCCAGTGTCGAGCGGGGCACCGCGCGAGATCAAGCACGGACCCGCCCCTACCCCGCGCCCGCTCGGCGGCGCGCGAGCGGCGGCCCCCAGGCCGGCTCCCTCAGCTCCCCATGGCGCGGAGCTGGTCGATCATGCTCTGGCTGAGCACCATCACCGGGTCGGCCGTCCTGGCGATCTCCGCCTTGGCCACGGGGCTCGATCGTCCAGCGGTCCACGGCCAGGCCCTGCGAGCCGGGCAGGTGCATCAGCGCCATCGTCGTGTCCTTGCCGTAGAGCCCCGCGTTCTCCTCGAGGAAGGCCTCGACGGCTGCCTTCACCTCGGGGCCGCTGCGGCCCACGCCCACCGCGTAGGCATCGAGCGCCACGTCGCGCAGGGTGACCGCGCTCTCCATGTCCCACGCGGCCTTCCAGTCCAGGGTGTAGGCCGAGACCATCCACGCCTCGGCGGGCAGCGAGGCGACCCGCGCGGTGTCGATCGCTCCGGCCGACACCGCCTGCACGTCGGCCTGCATGCCCGAGCCCGGGGTGGGGTAGGCCGCGTCGCGGAACACGAAGCCGCTCCAGGGCTGGCGCGACGACGGCGCGGGCGGTGGCCCTGCGCTCGGTTCGGCGTCGAGCGTCGTTTGCCTGGCCGTCGTGCGGTGGCCGTGGCTGCGACCGAGCGCCACGTGGCTGGACCCCGACCGCTTCGTCCGTCACGATAGCAACCGTGAGGAAGCGCGCCTGGTGGAGCGGTTTCGCGTGCGGGGCCATGGCCGCGGGGCTGGTGGCCGTGCTCGCGGGCCGTGGCGCGCCGACGGCCGAGGCCGGCGGCGCTCGCTTCGATCGCGAGTCCTTCCACCAGGCCCTCGACGCCGTGCTCGATCGCTATGTGGAGCCGGTGGACGGATCGGCCCTGCTTGCCGATGCCCTCAAGCACATCGTGGCCGGTCTCGACGGCTACAGCCACTTCCTCACCGCGGCCGAGCGCAAGGCCCTGCGCGACCAGCCCAAGGACGGGACCACCGGGCTCACCGTACACCTGCACGCGCTGCCGGGCGGCGGCGATCGGGTGCTCGAGGTGCTCGGCGTGCTGCCCGGCTCGCCCGCGGACGGGGTCGGCCTCGTCCCCGGCGATCACATCCTCGAGATCGACGGCACCGAGGTGGGGCGGCTGCTCAGCCAGGTGCAGGCCGAGGCCAGGCTCACCGGAGAGATCGGCAGCGAGGTGGCCCTGCTCGCCCAGCGCAAGGGCACGGCCGAGCCCGAGCGCATCGACCTCACCCTCGGCGCCGGCGAGCAGCGCCTGGTGGTCGGCGAGCTGGTCGACGTGACCGACGGCCGCGGTGCCGCCACCCGGGCCGCGCTGGTGCGGGTGCGGGTGTTCCGGCGCGGCGTGGGGCAGGGCGTGAAGAAGGAGCTGGCCCGGCTGCGCCGCGCCGCGGGGGCCGACGGCCTGGCCGGGGTGATCCTCGATCTTCGCGGCAACCCGGGGGGCGAGGTCGACGAGGCGCTGGTGGTGGCCGACCTGTTCGTGGCCGACGGCATCCTCACCCGCACGCGGGGCCGGGGCGGGCGGATCCTGCGGGAGGAGCGGGCGCACGAGGCCGGCACCGACACCACCACGCCGCTGGCGGTCCTGCAGGATCGCCACACCGCCTCCGCGGCCGAGCTGCTCACGGCGGCGCTGCGCGACAACGGGCGGGCGCAGAGCATCGGCGAGCGCAGCTACGGCAAGGGCACCGTGCAGGAGATCATGGGCATGCCCGACGGCTCGGTGCTCAAGCTGACGATCGCGCGCTACTTCTCGCCCAGCGACCGCGTGATCGACGGGGTGGGCATCGCCCCCGATCTCGAGCTGCCCGCGAGCAAGCGCGAGCGCGCCGTGGACGAGGCGCTGCGGGTGCTGGGCCTGCTGCGCGCCGGGTAGCGATATCCTCGTGGCCATGGTGCGCCTGGCCTGCGCAGACGTGGAGGAGGTCTGCGCCGCGGTGCTCGACACCTGCGTGCGACCCCTGGTGCTGCGCTACGGCGCTCGCTAGCCGCGGCCCTCGCCCGGGGTCACGACAGCGAGCCGAGCAGCGACAGCAGGATCAGCCACCCGGTGGTGATCCACTGCCACACGCGGTTCGCTCGATCGCCCGGGTCGTCGGCGAAGGCGTGGATCCGCACCGGCAGGTAGGCGAAGAGGATCGTGGTGGGCACCAGGGCCAGCGAGAGCGGGCCGAGGTCCTTGGCCCCGCGACCGATGAACGAGAACACGGCCGACTCGTGCAGGGTGGACAGCGGCACCAGGGTGGCGGCCAGGGCCATGTCGAGCACCCGGGGCTTGGGCCACGGCCATGCCTGATGCGAACAGCAGCGCCTCCTTGCCGCCCTCGAGCCGCGCGAGCAGGGCCTCGGGGGTGTCGAAGGTGCGCTGGCTCTACGCCCGTCCACGGGGGCGGTCAACGGCGCTCACTCGAACAGCTCGCGCTGCGCCCGGGGCCGTCGAAAGGTGGTGGGCTGGTGCTGGAGCTGCCCGCGATCCTCACCGAAGCCCAGGCGCCGGTAGTGTGCGGCGAACAGCGCCTCGATGGCCGCCCAGCGCGGGCCCTGGCCCTTCATGCGCTGGCCGAAGCGGGAGTCGTTGAGCCCACCGCCGCGGCTCTGCTCGATGGCCGAGATCACCTTGCCCGCGCGCAGCGGCACCGCCTCGTGCAGGCGCTCGAGGAACACCGGGCGCACCTCGGCCGGCAGGCGCAGCATCACCATGAACGCGCGCTGGGCCCCCGCCTCGCGGGCGCGCTCGAGGATCTCGGGGATCTGCTCGTCGCTCAGCCCGGGGATCACCGGCGACACCGACACGCCCGTGGTGATTCCCGCCTCCGACAGGGCCCGCAGCGCGGCGAAGCGCCGGGAGATCGACGCCGCGTAGGGCTCGATGGCCCGCCCCATCGCGTCGTCGGCGAAGGGGATGCTCAGGTACACCCGCAGCGTGGTCACCTCGTGCAGCGCCACCAGCAGGTCGAGGTCGCGCTGCACCAGCGCGCCCTTGGTCACGATGCCCACCGGGTTGCGGTACTCGAGGCAGACCTGCAAGAGCCCGCGGGTGAGGCCGTAGCTGGCCTCGAGCGGCTGGTAGCAGTCGGTCACCCCCGACAGCGCCAGCGCGTCGCCCCGCCAGCGCGGTCGCTCGAATTCCTCGCGCAGCAGCTCCACCGCGTTGGTCTTGACCACCAGCTTGCGCTCGAAGTCGGTGCCCGCCCCCAGGCCCAGGCGCTGGTGGGTGGGCCGCGCGTAGCAGTAGGCGCAGCCGTGGAAGCAGCCGCGGTAGGGGTTGATGCTGAAGCGGAAGGGGACGTCGGGGCTGCTGTTGCTCGCGACGATCGAGCGGGCCTGCTCCTCGTACACCGTCAGCGCCGCGGGCGGCGGCTCGCCCAGGTACTCCACGTGGGTGGAGTCCCAGGGGTTGGGCGGGTTGGCCACGGGGCGCGGCACGTCGCCACGCTAGCACCGATGCCGCTCCCCGACGGCGGGCACGCTATGCTTGGCCGCGCCATGAGCTCCCGCCCCCACGCCCGCCCGCGGGTCGGCCCCCGCCTCGCCGGCCTGACGCTGCTGCTCGGGCTTCCCGGCTGCGCCGGCGAGCTCACCGTGCTCGCGGCCATGGCCTTCGGCATGACCCTGGGCGCCTGGATGCTCGGCTGGCGCCGGCAGCAGCGGGCGCTCTACGAGGCCGAGACCCTGCGCCGCGCGATCGCGGCCGGGGAGCACCGCGGGCTCGAGGACACCCTGCGTCGCGAGCTGGTGCTGGCCGAGTCGGGCGAGGCGGTCAGCCCCGAGCGGCAGTGGCTGGCGCGGGCCCAGCTCGGCGGCCTGATGGTGGCCGAGTGGCGCCTCGACGAGGCCCGGGAGATCTACGGCACCACCGAGGACGAGGCCAAGCTCGCGCCGCACCTGCGGGCGCTGGCTTCCTTCGGTCGGCACGAGCTGGCCGTGCTCACCGAGACCCCCGACCCGCAGCGCCTCGACGACATCCGTCGCGACCGCGACCTGTGCCTGCAGCACGTGCCCAGCGTGTTCCGCCGCGACGTGGAGCTGGCCTGGAGCTCGCTCGAGGGCCTGTGCCTCGTTCGCATGGGTCGCGCCCGCGAGGCCGTCGAGCTGCTCGGGGCCGGCCTGCATGCGCTCGAGTACAACCCGGCCCTGGTCGTCTACCTCTTCCACCTCGGCCAGGCCTACGAGCACATCGGCGAGCGCTCGCTGGCCGCGTCGCGCTACGAGGAGGCCGCCAAGGCCTTCCCGGGCACGCGCCTGGCCAGCGAGGCCCAGTCCCGCCTGCGCGCGCTCGGTCCCGGCGGCGGCGAGGGGGGCACCTTCCGCGCGATGCTGCCCGAGGTGCCGGCCGCCTCGCCCAGCACCGCGCTGGTGCCGGTGGGTCCCGAGGACGACGACGACCGGAGCTGAGGCCGTCCCGAGGACGAGGACGGTCCCGAGGGGATCGAGGCTCCGACCATGGCCACCGTCCCTCGATCGCCGGGCCACTCCCATTTCCGACATCGACAGGCCCCTCCAGGCTCTCCCGACAGCGCAGAGCGCGGGTCTGGCGCGCCCCTCGCAGTAAAGCCGTTTGCAGCCCGATCGGCGTTCCGTGTGAAGATCTGAAAATTCCTCGATCTTTTCCGCTTGGCACGGGTGCGTCGATCACGAATTCGGCGAAAAAACGGCGGATTCAACGTTCGCTTGGTAGATTGATCGACAGGGCCAGTGACGAGGAAGGGGCACGAAACGGGACGCCTTCGCCGGGCGCTCAAGACCTTCAACCACAGCATGGCGTATGCGCGCCATCTGGCTCGGGGCAATCACTTCGCCGGGGACATGTCCTGGACCAAGCCCGGCAGCCCCCCGGTGGTGCTGGCCCACGGCTTCATGGGCACGCGCGGAACGATGATCCCGCTCACCCAGCGCTTCCAGGCCGACGGGCGGGTGGTCTTCAGCTACCACCACGGCACCTTCCAGCTCCGCTCGCTGCGAGCCTCCGCCCAGCAGCTGGTCGATCACCTGGCCCACCTCGACAAGGAGCTCGGCGTCGCGCGGGTCGACTTGGTCGGCTTCAGCATGGGGGGTCTCATCGCCCTGCATGCGCTCAAGTTCCTCCAGGCCCAGCGCTGGGTCCGACGCCTCGCCCTGCTGGGCGCGCCCACCAGCGGCACCTGGGTGGGCCTCGCCGGCGTGGGCACGGTGGGCATGATCAGCCCCTCGGTGTGGCAGGTGCTGCCCACCAGCACCTTCCTGCGCGATCTCCAGGACGCGCCCCTGCCCGAGGGCGTGCGCGTGCGGCAGATCAGCGCCGCCGACGATGCCTTCTGCCCGCGCCCCGAGCTGCTCAAGGGCGTGGACCGAGAGCGCGACTACATCGTGCTCCCCGGCGGCCACTCCTCGCTGGTGGTCTCGCGCCCGTTCTACGCCAAGCTCCGCGAGTTCCTCGACGAGCCCGAGCCGAGCGAGCGCGGCACGGTGGTCGAGGCCGGCTCGCTCGGCGTGGCGAGCCCCGACGCATCCGACGGCGCCGCGGCCTGAGCCGCGCGCCCCGTCATGGTTGGGCGAGCGGGTGCTGCCGGGCCGCCGAGGCCCGGCACCAACGCCATGCCTGATGCCTGGGCATGCCCAGGCATGCCGATGATCTACAGCGGGATGTACAGCAGCTGCGTGCCGTCCACGAGGTTGGGCATGTTGCAGCTGTACTCGAAGCCGTCGGCCGAGCTGTGCTGGATGCCCGAGGTGGCCTCGGCCCCGTTGTCGCCGACGTTGCCCGCGTTGAGGGTGTCCACGTAGCACACGTCGATGAAGCCCGAGGACTCGTGGAACACGGCCTGGAAGCGCATGAGATCGCCCGTGTTGCCGCCGAAGTTGGGCACGTCCCACTGGACCACGAAGCGCTGGTCGCCGGGCATGCCCAGGGTCTCGTAGTAGACCTCGCCGGCCGCACCGGGGTTGAGGTCGTCCCAGAACACGTACAGCACGTCGGTCGAGGGGGCGGTGGCGGTGGGCAGGCAGGAGTTGCCCAGGGTCAGGTAGCTGGCGGCACCGAACACCACGGTACCGTTGGATTGCAGGTTGGCCTGGGTGTAGTCGGTCCCGTACATCGAGAAGGTGAAGCCCATCGGCACCACCTGGTTGGAGTCGTCGGTCAGCCCGGTGGGCGTGCCGGTGCCGCTGATGTCGTCGCAGGTGGTCATGCCCAGGGGCAGCAGGTAGCCGGTGAAGCCGGTGTCGCTGCCGAAGGGGATGCCCGGGATGTCGCAGGCGCTGGGGTCGAAGCTGCAGCCGGGGCTGCAGGCCAGGGTGCCGCCCATCAGGCCGAGGGAGGCGCAGTCCTCCCCGCCCAGGTCCACGCCGTCGCAGCTCTCGGCGCCCTGGCGGATGCCGTCGCCACACATGGCGCAGTCGGTGGTGTCCCACAGGCAGTCGGTGCCGCACAGCAGATCGCCGCTCTCGAAGCCCATGGACTCGCAGGTGACACCGTCGGGGACGACGGACTCGCAGTCCTCGGCGATGTCGACGACGCCGTTGCCACAGATGAAGCAGCCGAGCTCGTTGTAGGAGTCGCAGGTGAGGCTGCAGCCGAGCTGGCCGCCCTGGTTGCCCAGCGAGATGCAGGTCTCGCCGGCGAGCTGGGCGAGATCGCAGACCTCGTCGCACTCGATGACGTTGTTGCCGCAGACGGAGATGCACTCCGTGCTGGTGGTGGCGGGGCCGTCGTCGGTGGCGGGCTCGCCCGAGGAGCTGCTGCCGTCCGACGAGCCGCCCGAGGAGCTCTCGTCCATGCCGCCCGACGACGAGCCGGGCGCGGGCGAGGTGGTCGGCCCGGGCCCGGTGCTGGTCGAGTCGCCCGCGCTGGTGGTGCTCGGGTCGAGGGTCTCACCGGGCACGGTGTCCTCGGTGCACGCCCCCCCGAGCGTGAGAAGAAGGCAAGGAAGCAAGCGTCGATCCATGGTCCCCACGGATCGGATCCTAACACCCGGGTGGGCCGCGGAGCGAGGCTTCCTAGAGCGGGATGTACAGCAGCTGCGTGCCGTCGACGAGGTCGGGTGAGTCGCAGCTGAAGTCGAAGCCGTTGGACGAGCTCTGCTGGATCCCCGAGGTGGCCTCGGCCCCGTTGTTGCCCACGTTGACCGCGTTGATCGTGTCCACGTAGCACACGTCGATGAAGCCGGTGCCCTCGTGCAGCACCGCCTGGAAGCGCATGAGATCCGCCGAGTCCCCGCTGTAGTTGGCGGTGTCCCACTGGACCACGAAGCGCTGGTCGCCGGGCATGCCCAGGGTCTGGTAGTACACCTCGCCCGCGCCGAGCCCGGGGTTGAGGTCGTCCCAGAACACGTACAGCGTGTTGGCCGAGGGCGCGGTGGTCGTGGGCAGGCAGGAGTTGGTGTAGCTCAGGTAGGTGTTGTCGCCGAAGCGCAGGGTGCCGTTGGACTGGATGTTGGCCATCGTCTGATCCACCCCGTAGACGGGGAAGGTGAAGCCGATGGCCACCGTCTGGTTGGAGTCGTCGGTCAGCCCGGTGGGCGTGCCGGTGCCGCTGATGTCGTCGCAGGTGGTCATGCCCGTGGGCAGCACGTAGCCGGTGTAGCCGGTGTCGCTGCCGAAGGGGATGCCCGGGATGTCGCAGCCGCTGGGGTCGAAGCCGCAGCCGGGGCTGCACGCCAATGTGCCGCCCATCAGGCCGAGCGAGGCGCAGTCTTGGCCGCCCAGGTCCACGCCGTCGCAGCTCTCGGCGCCCTGGCGGATGCCGTCGCCACACATGGCGCAGTCGGTGGTGTCCCACAGGCAGTCGGTGCCGCACAGCAGATCGCCGCTCTCGAAGCCCATGGACTCGCAGGTGACACCGTCGGGGACGACGGACTCGCAGTCCTCGGCGATGTCGACGACGCCGTTGCCACAGATGAAGCAGCCGAGCTCGTTGTAGGAGTCGCAGGTGAGGCTGCAGCCGAGCTGGCCGCCCTGGTTGCCCAGCGAGATGCAGGTCTCGCCGGCGAGCTGGGCGAGATCGCAGACCTCGTCGCACTCGATGACGTTGTTGCCGCAGACGGAGATGCACTCCGTGCTGGTGGTGGCGGGGCCGTCGTCGGTGGCGGGCTCGCCCGAGGAGCTGCTGCCGTCCGACGAGCCGCCCGAGGAGCTCTCGTCCATGCCGCCCGACGAGCCGGTCGCCGGCGTGGTGGTCGGTCCGGCTCCGGTGGAGCTCGAGTCGCCCGCGCTGGTCGTGGTCGGGTCGAAGGTGTCGCTGGGAACGGTGTCCTCGGTGCAAGCGGTGGCCATGCACAGGGCGAGGCCGGGAAGGAGACGCCAATCCAGGTTAATCACGGCCGTCGATCATACGCGTTGTCAAGGCGCGTGCGTAGCGGAGTTACATGCCCAGGTCGGCGTCAGCGGGAGCCCCACACGCCAACCACTCTCCGAGCCGCGCCCGGTCCTCGGCCGAGGCCGGGCCCACCGGGGGCATGGTGTCGTTGTCGTCACCCGAGCGCGCCCAGATCCGGTCGGCCCATGCGCGGATGTCCTCCAGGTCGTCGAAGCTCACCTCGATGGGGGCGCCCTGGCGGGTGTCGGCCGGCAGCCGGGAGTGATGGCAGCCGGTGCAGTAGGTCAGCATGAAGCCCCCCCCGAACGACTCGTAGGTCAAAAAGCTGCCGTCGGGGCAGGGCCGCTCGTCGAGGCTGCTCCACGGGCCCATGGCGTCGCCCGACTCGCCCGAGCCCGTGCCAGGCGAGCCCGAGCCGTCGCTTCCGCTGCCGTCCCCGGTGGCGCCGGTGCCCGAGCCCGACTCGCCCATGGCGCCGTCGTCCTCGCCGCCGTCGTCCCGGCATGCCGAGGCGCCCAGGCCCAGGGCCGCCATCGCCGCGAGGACCAGCCAGCGGCCTGCGCCACGGCCAGAGCCTCGTCCCGTCGCGAGCCTAGCTGCACAGCGCACGGAAGGGCTCCGCTCCGGGGAGGTAGGTGGCGGCGTCGACCCCGATCGCCTCGAGCAGGCCGGCGGCGAAGTTGGGGTACTGGATCCGGACCCCGGCCTCGGTGGGCGCGCCGGTGAGCAGATCGACCGGCACCCCCAGCTGCATGTCGTCGGTGCCCCCCAGCGCCCGCCCGCCGGGCAGGCCGCCGCCGATCACCATGGCCGAGGTCACGGGCCAGTGGTCCTTGCCCCCGCGCGCGTTGAGCTTGGGCGTGCGCCCCATCTCCGAGACCACCAGCACCACCGTGTCGTCGATCATGCGGCTGCCGGCGGTCAGCCCGGGGCGCGCCACCAGCTCGTCGACGAGCTGCCGCAGCCCGGTGAAGAAGGCCTCGGCCAGCGCGATCTGATCGAGGTTGCGGTCGTGGGTGTCGAAGCTGCCCATCTCCACCTGCACCGCGTGGCTCAGGCCCTGCTCGAGCGCGTCGGCGGCGAGCTGCGCCTGGAAGGCCAGGTCGCCGGTGTAGCCGAAGTCGCCGAAGTCGGCGGTGGCAGCCAGGGTGTCGCCGCGGTCGAGCGAGTCGACGAAGTCCTGCAGGCGCCGGTGGTTGTGGCCGAGCTGGCCGCGCTCGTCCAGCCGTCGCTGGGCGCGGGCGAGCACGTGGCCGCGGATCAGATCCTCCTCGGTGGCGTCGAGCGGCAGGCGCGGGGTGAAGTCGGCCGGGCTCCCCACCGGGTAGGCCCGCTCGGCGGCCAGCAGGGTGCCGAGCTGGTTGGCGGTGCCGGCCCGCGCCGCGATCGAGGCGTAGGGTCCCGAGAACGAGGTGCGCCCCAGCACCAGGTAGGGCGCGGCGAGCTCCTCGCCCAGGGCGTGGGCGGCGATGGCCCCCACGTCGGCGTTGACGTCCGAGGAGGTGCCCGTGAGCATCCGCTTGGCACAGTCGGGGTGGTTGAGCGACTGCACCTGGATCCCGTTGACCACCGTGCACAGCGAGGCGTGGGCCTCGAAGAAGCCGGTGACCGCGGGGCGGGTGCCGTCGGTGTACACGGGCAGGCCGCCGAAGTCCTGCACGTCGCCGGGCAGCACGTCGATGGTGGCCAGCCCCGGCTTGGGGTCGAGCACGGCGGTGGTGTCCCAGCCGCCCTCGGCCATCGCGATGACCAGCCGCCGCGGGGGCTGGCCGGAGCCGGCCCGGGCCTCGCGGCGGGTGGTGAGCAGCCCCGCCCCGAAGGTGGCGGCGGTGCCGAGCAGCAATCCTCTACGCGTGATCGTCAGCATGGTCTCGTCCTCCTTCGGCCTTCCTAGTAGTAGGCGATCTCCACGTCCTGCAGCAGGGCGGTGAGGGTGACCTTCCAGGCCCGCACTGGGTCGCCCGAGTGCTCGAGCGCGGCCTGGAACAGCGCGTGGCTCTCGCTCACGGCCTCGCCGTCGGGCGCCTCGTCGCGGGCGAGGATCCGCAGGTAGAGGGCGGCGAGCTGCTCTCGCACCACGTCCTCGTCGGTGTCGGTCGAGGTCACCAGGGTCAGCAGGTGTCGCGAGCCGAGCTCGGGGTCGGAGAGCTCCGCGTCCACCACCGCGTTGGCGGCCTCGCGGGCCAGGTTGCGCAGCACCAGGCTGGCCGTCGCGCTGTAGCTGTGGGATGGCCGCGTCACGAACAGCGAGTCGATGCCGCCCAGCAGCACGTTGTAGCCGAGGAAGGAGTCGGCCATCAGGTCGATGGGGGCCAGGTCGAACTCGCTGAGGTCGGTCTGCCAGCGAAAGCCGGTGAGGTCCTCGAAGAGCAGCGCGAGCTGGGCGGGGCGGGCCTTCTTGACGCCCACCGGGTCGTGCTCGAGCTCCTCTCCCGTCGGCGGCTCCTCCATGTGCGAGATGCGGAACTCGTCGTCGAGCACGATGGCCCGGGTCAGCGCCTTGGCGCTCATGTCACTGTCGAGCAGCACGCCCTGCAGCTGGGCCGCGACCTGCAGCGGCACCTCGCCCTGGTCGATCTGGTGGAAGTACGCGTAGAAGCGCTGCGCCGCGCACAGGCTGAAGCGCGGGTCCTCGGCGATGTGCTGGCCCAGCTCGCCCAGGCCCTCGCCCGCCTGCCCGAAGTAGCCCGGGTCGCGCATCTGCACCCCCGAGTCGGGGAACACGTCGGGGATGTAGGAGTCGAAGGGGTAGTCGATGTCCGAGGGCACGTAGACCGGCGACCAGTCCTGGAAGAAGCTGGCCAGGGGGTCGAGGGACTGGTGGCAGCTCGCGCAGGCGGGGTTGTCCACCACCGCGTCGGCCACCGCGTCGGGGTCGGCCAGGTTCACGCTGGCGTCCACCTCGATGTCGCGCGACAGGAAATCGTAGCACAGCAGCGCGCGCGAGACCGCGTTGGCGCGGCCGCGGTTGGCGTTGGACAGCGTGCTGCTGAAGCGCTGGAACAGCCACGGCTCCGAGAGGATCCCGGCGTGGTCGCGCTCGTCCTGCCACTGCGTCTGCTCCCACGATTGCCCGTCGCCGTCGTAGGGCAGCCCCCACACCGCCGCGGTGGGCCCGTCGGCCATCGTGTAGTCGGCGGTCACGATCTCCGAGTAGGGCCGGTCCTCCATCACCACGTGCTCCACCAGCCGCAGCGGCGCCTCGGTGATCGAGCGGTTGAGGCGATAGCCGTCCACGTCGGCCACCGGTCCCTTGGGCAGGAAGCCGGCCGGGAACACCATGAAGTCCACCAGCACCAGCAGGTCGTCGTTGTGGAGGTCGCGGATGATCGCGCCGAAGCGCGGGTCGTCGAGGTAGGCGTCCACGATGCCC
This sequence comes from Myxococcales bacterium, assembly GCA_020633315.1. Taxonomy (GTDB): domain Bacteria; phylum Myxococcota_A; class Polyangia; order Nannocystales; family Nannocystaceae; genus Paraliomyxa. Next base: position 295,472 of record JACKDV010000006.1, on the reverse strand, counting down.
GGCAGCGCCTCGGGATCGTCGCTCACCTGCTGCAGCTCGGCCGCGCTGGGCCGGACCCCGCGCAGCGCCATCGAGATCCGATTGAGGTGCTCGGCGGGGCTCAGGTACACCGGCTGCGGCCCGTCCATCCCCGTGTCGTCCTGCGGCTCGCCGCTCTCGTCGCCCTCGGAGCCGGCGGTGCCGTCCATCGGATCGGAGGTGGCGCCATCGTCGTCGAGCGCGGGCGCGTCGTCGCGGCAGCCGGCGTGGAGCGCCAGCGCCAGCGCCAGCGCCAGCGCGCTCGCGGTCGGGGTTCGGGTGGGGCTCGGTGCTCTCACGGCACCGGCCTCCGTCCAAATCGCGAGCCAGCCCCTCGCGCTCCCAAAGGCACGTGATCTCAGGGGCTTGCCCCGTGGGGGAGCCGGCCCCCGGCGTGGATCGTGGGAACCCGCCACGTTGCGACCTGCAACACCGCGCGGCCGCGGCCTCCGGCGCGCGCGGGCTGCTACGTTGTCGTGCGTGACCAGGCTCGAGGGGGCGCCGACCGACGCGGTGGTGCCGGCGCTGACCGGGGAGGCCGGCGTGCGGGCGCTGGTGGAGCTCCTGCGTGGGCGTCGGGTGGTGGGCCTGGTGGGCGCGGGCTGCAGCACCGCCTCGGGCATCCCCGACTACCGCGGCCCCACCACCCGCAACAAGGCCCGCAATCCGATCCAGTACCGCACCTTCGTGGGTGACGACGCGGGGCGCCGGCGCTACTGGGCGCGCGCGGTGGTGGGCTGGCCGCGCTTTCGCGAGTCCCGGCCCAACCCCGCGCACCGGGCCCTGGCCGAGCTCGAGCAGACCGGAGTGATCGCGGGGCTCATCAGCCAGAACGTCGATCGTCTCCATCACGCCGCGGGCAGCCGTCGCGTGGTCGAGCTGCACGGAGCCCTGCACGAGGTGGAGTGCCTCGCCTGTCGTCGGGTGGAGACCCGCGACTCGCTGCAGGCGCGGCTGCTGCGGCTCAACCCCGGCTGGGATCGCCTCGGCGTCGAGCAGGCGCCCGACGGCGACGCCGAGCTGCCGCTGGCGCTCGTCGAGCGCTTCGTGCTCGCCGGCTGCGAGGGCTGCGGCGGCGTGCTCAAGCCCCGCGTGGTGTTCTTCGGCGAGAGCGTGCCCCCCGAGGTCACCGCCGACGCCTGGTCGCTGCTCGACGAGGCCGAGGTCCTGCTCGTGGTCGGCTCCTCGCTCACCGTGTTCTCCGGCTTCCGCTTCGTCCGCAAGGCGGCGCAGCGTGGCATCCCGGTGGCGGTGATCAACCTCGGCCCCACCCGCGGCGACCCGCTGGTGCAGCTGCGGGTGGACGACCGCGTGGAGCAGATCCTCCCCGCCCTGGCCGCGGGCCTGGCCTGAGACGGAGGACGACGTTCTTCGTCGCGCGTCGGGCCATCGCGGCCCCCGCCTCGTAGCCCAGGGGCTCGCTCGCGCGGCGAGACGAGACGACTTCGTCATCGGGCACCGTAACCAAGGTGCTCTAGAGGCGTACACCCTGCGCATGGGCGACTCGAGCCAACCGGGAGGTGGTGGCTCGACCGAGGCTCCCGGCTGGCGGTGCGATGCGACCATTGGTCGTTACCGCTTGCTCCGGAAGCTGGCGGTCGGGGGCATGGCCGAGCTGCACCTCGCGGTGGTGGAGGGGCCGCGTGGCTTCGCCAAGCAGGTGGTCCTCAAGCGGGTCCGCCGAGAGCTGGCGCACCGCCCCGAGCTGCGCGCGATGCTGCGCGACGAGGCGCGCCTGGCCGCCCGCATGCAGCACCGCGGGTTGGTGGACGTGCTCGAGCTCGACGAGGCCGCGGGCGAGCCGTTCTACGTGATGCGCTACGTGCCGGGAGCCGACCTGCGGGCGGTGATGGCCGCGCTGCGCAAGCGCGAGCAGCCGGTGTCGCTGGGGCTGGCGGTGCACGTGGCGAGCGAGGCCGCGACGGCGCTGCACCATGCCCACGAGCTGCGCGACGCCCAGGGGCGGGCGCTGGGGGTGGTGCATCGCGACGTCTCCAGCGCCAACCTGCGGCTGGGCCGGGGCGGCGAGGTGGTGGTGCTCGACTTCGGGGTCGCGCGCAGCCACGAGCAGACCGCTCGCACCCAGGTGGGCGCCACCAAGGGCAACGCGGCCTACATGTCCCCGGAGCAGTGCCGCGGCGGCGCGCTCGATCGCCGCACCGACGTGTTCGCCCTGGGCATCGTGCTCCACGAGCTGATCACCGGGCGCCGCCTGTTCGCCTCCCGCGATCCCCTGGTCTGCATGCGGAGGATCCTGCGCGGCGAGGTCGTGCCGCCCTCGGCGATCCGCCCGGAGGTCCCCCCCGCGCTCGAGGCCGTGGTGATGAGGGCGCTGCGTCGCAGCCCCGACGAGCGCTTCCCGAGCGCCGCGGCGATGGCCGACGCGCTCGACCACGTGGCCCGCGAGCAGGGCTGGTGCGAGGGCGCCTCCGACGTGGCGCGGCTGCTGGAGACGCTGTTCCCCTCGCCGGTGCCGAGCGGGACGAGCGTGGGCGAGGCCGACCTGACCTCGGCAATGACCCGCCGGCATGCCTCGGCCACCCGCAACGGCTCGAGCGCCGCGGGCGACGAGGAGCCCTGGCCCGGGGAGCACGAGCGCACCCAGGCGCTCCCGAGGCGGGGCGAGCAGAGCGAGGCCCGCTCCCGAGCACCCCGTCGTGGTCGCGTGCCTACCCGCGACGCTGGATCCGTCCCATGAATTCGTAGGGGTGGCCCCGCTCGAGGCTCGCTCGCGAACGAGTGGCCTCGTCGCAGCCCACCTCGTGCATGAAGGACTCGTCGTCGGCCTCGCCGAAGGCCATGGCACCCCGGCACGGGGCAGAGACGCGCAGGCCGCTGGGGCCGAGGTCTCGGGTCGCCATGGTGAGCCGTCGCTCCTTTCGCTATGCTCCGCGCCCGGTGACCGGCCGCGAGACCACGCTCGACACCCTGGCCGTCGGTGACGACGCCGAGGTGACGGCGGTGCAGGGGCCCGGAGGGATCGCGGTGCGCCTGCTGGAGATGGGCTTCGTGGCGGGCACGAGGGTGAGGCTGGTGAAGGTGGCACCGCTGGGCGACCCCCTGGAGCTCCGCATCCGGGGGTACCACCTGTCCCTGCGGCGAGCCGAGGCGGCGCACGTGCGAGTTCGTCGATGAGCGACTCGATTCTACGCGTGGCCCTCGCGGGCAACCCCAACGTGGGCAAGACCAGCCTGTTCAACGTGCTGACGGGCTCGCGGCACCGCGTGGGCAACTACTCGGGCGTGACCGTGGAGTGCCTCGAGGGCGAGCTTTCCCGCCGCCTGCGGGGTGACGGCCCGCCGATGCGCCTGATCGACCTGCCGGGGATCTACAGCCTCAGCCCCACCTCCGAGGACGAGCGGGCGGCCTACGAGCTGCTCGCCGGCGAGCAGCGCCCCGACGTGGTGCTGCTGGTGATCGACGCCTCGAACCTGGCCCGCAACCTCTATCTGGCGCTGCAGCTGCTCGAGCTGGGCGTGCCCCTGGTGCTCGCGCTCAACATGGTCGACGTGGCCCGCGACGCCGGCCTGCAGGTGGAGCCGCGCGAGCTGGCCGACGAGCTGGGCGTGCCCGTGATCCCCACCGTGGCCCGCAGCGGCGAGGGAGCCGAGGCGATCGTGGAGGCCGTGCGCCGGGCGGGGGCGGCCGCGGGGGCGGAGCCCGTGCTGGTGCCGCCGGGGCCCGACGACGAGGCGCTGCGCGAGGCGCTCGAGGGGCTGGGCTCGCTGCCGCCGGTCCGGGCCCGCACCGTGCTGCTGGGCCACCTCGCGGGCGTGGCCGGGCCGGGGGAGCCCGGGCGCTGGCTCGACGGGCAGCCGGCCGAGCGCATGCGGGCCGCGGCCGAGCAATTGGTGTCCGCTCGCTACCGCCGGGTGGACGCGATCCTCGAGCGCCTCGGCGTGCGCGAGCGGATGAGCCGCGAGGCCCCCGCGATGAGCCGCTCCGAGCGGATCGATCGCGTGCTCACCCACCGCGTGCTCGGCCTGCTGATCTTCGTCGCGGTGATGGCCTTCGTGTTCGTGTCGATCTTCTCGTGGGCCGATCCGGTGATGGGCCTCATCGAGGACGCCTTCGGCTGGCTGAGCGGGCTGGTGAGCGACGTGCTGGGTCCGGGCCTGCTCACCTCGCTGGTCACCGACGGCCTCATCGCCGGCGTGGGCAACGTGGTGGTCTTCGTCCCGCAGATCGCCCTGCTGTTCCTGTTCATCGGCCTGCTGGAGGACTCGGGCTACCTCGCCCGCGCCGCCTTCCTGCTCGACCGCCTGATGTCGCGGCTGGGGCTGCACGGCCGCGCCTTCATCCCGCTGCTGTCCGGCTACGCCTGCGCCATCCCGGCGATCCTCGGCACGCGCACCATCTCGAGCGTGAAGGACCGGCTGGTCACCATCCTCATGATCCCCTTCATGAGCTGCTCGGCCCGCCTGCCGATCTACACCCTGGTGATCGGGGCGCTGTTCGTCAGCCACGAGCCCGTGTTCTCCACCGGGATCGATCAGGGCCTGGTGCTGCTGGGGATGTACCTGCTGTCGACCGTCTCGGCCCTCGCGATGGGCTTCGTCTACAAGCGGACGATCCTGGCCAGCCCCACCCCGCCGCTGGTGCTCGAGCTGCCGCCCTACCGCCTGCCGCGGGTGCGCGACACCCTGCTGATGGTGATCGACCGGGTGGGCGACTTCCTGCGGGGCGCGGGCACGGTGATCCTCGCCTGCACCGTGGTGCTGTGGGCGCTGCTGTCGTTCCCCGCCGATCGCACCGGCGCCGGCGAGGGGGGCCCCACCCGCGTGGCGCAGAGCTACGGCGGGAAGCTGGCCCAGGGCCTCGAGCCCGCGCTCGAGCCGATCGGCCAGGACTGGCGGGTGGGCGTGGGCATCATCGGCAGCTTCGCCGCGCGCGAGGTGCTGGTGAGCACCCTGGGCCTGGTCTACGGCATGGAGGCCGACGACGACGACCCGGCCGAGCTGCGGCAGGCGCTGCGCGAGCAGGTCGACCCCGACACCGGCGAGCCCCAGCACACCCCGCTGTCGGGGCTCGCCCTGATGGTGTTCTTCGTCTACGCCTGCCAGTGCATGTCCACCCTGGCCGTGGTCCGACGCGAGACCGGCGGCTGGAGGTGGCCGGCCTTCATGTTCGTCTCGATGACGGGCCTGGCCTACGTGGCGGCGCTACTGGTGTTCCAGGGCGGGCGCCTGCTCGGCCTGGGTTGAGCTCGACGCGGCCTCGAAGGCGGCCAGGGTGGTCGCGCGAAAGGGCTGGGGCGTGGTGGCGATCACGGCCACGGCCACGCCGGTGGCGGGCGACCACTGCAGCTCGGCCCACTGCCCCGCGGTCTGGCCGGCGTGGGCGAGGGCCCGCTCGCCGTCGACCGAGAGCATGCGGACTCCCAGGCCGTAGCTCGTCCCGGGCTGGTCGGTGGAGAGCGGGGCCGCGATCATGCGCTCGAGCTGAGCCGTGCGCGCGAGGGCGGCGGGGAGGCGGGCGAGCTGCTCGGCCGAGGCCAGGCCGCCGCCCGCGGGCAGGGTGGAGGCGGGCAGCGGCCGCTCCGAGCCCAGGGGCCACGCCGACCAGCCGAGCATGGTGGGCAGGTGGCTGCAGCCGGGCTCGTCGAGCTGGTGGGGATCGAAGGCGACGAGCTCGGCCAGCGCGGCGAGGCGGGGCTCGTGGTGCAGCCACGCGGGCAGCGGGCGACCGGTGACCTGCTCGAGCCAGCGTCCCACCAGCAGGTAGTTGGCGTTGGCGTAGTGGAAGGCGCCCGGGGCCACGCGGTGCTCGGCCAGCAGCGTCGGCCAGGCCTCGCCGGCGCTCAGCATCGCGGAGGTCTCGGGATCGCGCAGGCCCGAGGTGTGCTGCAGCAGGCTGCGCAGGGTGGGCGCGGCGCCGGGCATTGGCGACGGCAGCGGCTCGTCGAGCTCGACGCCCCGCTGCTCGGCCGCGAGCAGTGCCGCCGCGGCGGTGACCAGCTTGGTGATCGATCCGATGTGCAGGGTGGTGGTGGGGCGCAAGGGCTCCGCGCTCCCGCGACAGCGCGGGCCGATGGCCAGGCTCCACTCGATCTCGTCGCCGCGGGCGATCGCCACCGCCACCGAGACCCCGCCCCGGCTCCGCAGCTCGCTGCACATCGCCCGCACGATCGGTCGCCAGCGCTCCGGCACCGGGTGCGCGTGCACGCAGGCGAGGCCGGGGTCGACGGCGGAGGCGGGGCGGGGCGGCGAGCGGGGCGAGCCGGGCTCGGCGGGGCAGCCCAGCAGCAGGGCCCCCAGGCCCACCCGGGCGATCACGCGCCGCTGGCCCCCGCTGGCCATGGCTCAGCCCTCCCGCCGCAGGAAGTCTCCCGAGGCGATCACCACCCGCCCCGCGATCGGCCAGGCGTACTCGTAGATCCACGCGCTGTGATCGCGCCCGTCGTCCAGGCGCACGGGCGCGCGCACGCGTCGGTACTCGCGGGGCTCGGGGTCGCGCTCGCTCGCGCCCTCGTACTCGTCGAGGCGCTCGAGCACGGCGGGTCGGTGCAGCTGGTACAGCTCGCCGGTGACCCATCCGGCGGTCGCGTCGAGCACTAGGCCGGGGTACCGCTCGCCGATCATGTAGAGGATCCCGCGGGTCCGGCCCCGACCCCGAAGCCGCGCGCACTCGCGCAGGGGCCCGTGCATGGGGTGGCCGGCGTCACGTCGCAGCGTGCCGTACACGAACAGGTGCATCGCAGCGAGGATCGAGCGCCAGGGTAGGCGCCGGGGCCGATCCCCGGCAAGCCGCACGGGGCGGGCACCAGGGCTGCTACATTCATGGGGCGCGAATGTCCCACGCGTCCTCCAGCCAGTCCCGAATTCCCGGTGGCGATGGCGTCAGCGGGGAGATCGTGCGCGAGCAGACGGTACGGGCTCCCATCCCCACCGCGCCTGCGGGCATGGGCTCCGTCTCGCCCGACACGGTGCGCACCGCCATGCCCGAGGCGCCGCCGAGCCCCTCGAGCGAGTCGCCGATGGTGCCGCGATCGTGGATCGACACGCCGGCCGATCCCCATGCGGCCGCGCTCGCCCTCGAGGACGTGGAGGTGCTCGAGGAGCTCGAGCCCGAGGACGACCTGGGCATCGGTCGCGCCGATCCACCGGCGGTCTGCGGCGAGGTGATCGCGACCGAGGATCCCCCGTCGCGCGGGCGTCGTCGCACCACCCTGCGCACGGGCGAGGTCCCCGACGTACGGCGTTCCGATCCGCGTTCGGGTGCGATCGAGGCGGGGGCGGTGGAGGTCCCCGTGGTGCCGATGGGCTCCGACCTCATCCCCACCTCGATGAGCTCCTCGGGGCCGCAGGTGATCGTGGGCGGGTTCCACCAGCGCCCCACGACCGACCCGGGCTCGCTGTTCGTGCGCGGCTTCTCCGAGGTCACGGGTCCGCAGCCGGTGGCCCAGGCCGAGGCCACCGGGCCCCATCCGATCATGGGCCAGCGGGTCCGCGACGACTCGTCGTCCAATGCCCTGTGGATCCTCGCCGGGTTCCTGGTGTTGCTCGCGGCCAGCGTGCTCGGCTTCGTGCTCACGCGTTGAGCCGTGCTGGGGTTGGCCTTGCTCCTGGGCCCGTGGGTGGGTCCCGCTCCGGCCGAGCCGCCCGGCGTGCGCCTGCAGTGGAGCGCGCCGCCCCAGTGCCCCGATGCCGATGCGCTGCTCGAGGCGATCGACCGGGCGCTGGGCGAGGTGGACGACGACGAGCGACGAGCGGTGGAGGTCCGCGGCGAGCTGCAGGCGCAGGCGCCCGAGGGCTATCGACTGCGGCTGACCCTCGACGGCGGACGCTCGGGCACCCGCGAGCTGCGAGGCTCGTCGTGTGAGGAGCTGAGCGAGGCGGCGGCGCTGGTGATCGCGATGGCGATCGACCCGCGGCTGCTCGAGCGGATGCAGGAGACGCCCGGCGAGGAGGAGCCGGAGCATGGGGTCGAGCCAGGGCCCGAGCCGGGTGAGGTCGAGGTCCCACCGGAGCCGGAGCGGGATCCAGAGTCGGAGCCGGGAGACGGGCCGCCCGAGCCGGAGCCCACGCTCGCCACCACGCCCGGCGAGGCGAAGGTCGAGGTCCCGCCAGAGCGCCCGTCCTCCCGCGAGCCCGTGCTGGCCTTCGTCGCGCGCTTCGACGGCGGAGTGGGAGGAGGGCCGCTGCCGGGTCCCGACGGCGTGGTCTTCGTGGGCACGGGCGTGGCCGGCCGCGCGTGGCGAGCCGAGCTCACCGCCAGCTACTGGCCTCCGCGGGCGACGAGCTCGGCGAGCCATCCCGCGGTCGGCGTGCGCTCCCAGCTGTGGACGGTGGGCGCCCAGGGTTGCTACGAGCCGCGCTGGCGCACGGTGAGCCTCCCGGTGTGCGCCGGCCTGGCCGCGGGCGCGGTGCATGCGGTGGGGACCGGCGAGCAGGAGCCGCTGCGGGTGGCCTCGCGCTGGGTGGCGGTGGTGGCCGAGCCGGCCGTGGTGTGGTGGACCCGCCCCCGGCTTGGCCTGGCGCTACGCGCCAGCGGGCACGTGGCCCTGGCGCGTCCCCAGTGGCGCTCGGAGCCCTCGGGCGCGATCTTCGAGGCCGGCGCGGTGGGGGGCACCCTGCGCGCGGGGCTGGAGCTGCGATTGCCGTGACGGAACGGCGGGCGGGTGGACACCTACGCAGCGTGCCGGGCTCCGCCGCACGCACCACGCCCTCGGCTTCGGGCCGGAGCGCGCTCGAGACGCTGTATCGCGAGCACGCGGGCTTCGTGTGGCGAGCCGTGCGGCGCCTGGGCGTCCCCGAGGCCGCGGCCGAGGACGTGGTGCAGGAGGTGTTCTTGGTGGTGCGCCGCCGGCTGCCCGAGTACGAGGGACGAGGGGCGCCCACCTCGTGGCTGTACGCCATCGCCCGCGGGGTGGCGGCCAACCATCGCCGTGGTCGGGCGCGGGCCGATCGTCGGCTGCGGGTGGTGCCCGAGCCACGTCCGCTGCCCTCGCCCGAGGACGAGGTGGGGCGCGCCGACGCGGCCGCGCGGGTCCGTGACTTCCTCGCCACCCTCGATCTCGATCAGCGCGAGGTCTTCGTCCTCGTCGACGTGGAGGGGCTGAGTGGGCCCGAGGTGGCCGAGGCCCTGGGGATCAACCTCAACGTCGCCTACTCGCGGCTCCGCCTGGCCCGCCGCAAGCTCCGGCGCTTCGTCGCCGACCGTCTCGAGCCGGAGGATCCATCATGACCGAGCCCCGCGTCCGCCCGCCCCAGCCGCTGTCGCCCCAGCTCCGCGAGCTGCTCGCCGACTATCGCCGCGCCGAGGAGATCCCGGCCGAGGTCGAGGATCGGATCTGGTCGGTGGTGGGGGCCGAGGAGGCTCCCGTCGCGGCCCGGCCGCGACGGGCCGCCGTGCCGCGGCGAGCGGATCGTCGCGTGCTCGGCTGGGCGGTCTTCGGCGTGGCCGCGGCGGCCGTGCTGGTGATCGCCTGGCAGCAAGGGGGCCTGCGAGCGGAGCGTCGGCGGCTCGAGGCCACGTCGGATGCCGCGGTGATGCAGGGCGGTGTCGACGAGGTCGAAGGAGCTGCGAGGCCGCGGGCCACCTCGCGCTCGAAGGGCGGGGCCTCGGTCGCGCCGCCGGCCGCCGGATCGGCCGAGGCCGAGGGCTCCCCTGCGGGCTCGACCGCCGAGCCAGCCGAGCCCGGGGCCCGCGTGCCGTCCGGGTCCCGCGTGTCGTCCGGGCCCCTCGGTCCATCCGCGTCCACGCCGAGCCCCTCCGTGCACGTCGACGAGCCGAGCGACGAGCCGTCGTCCACCCTGGCGATCGAGCGCGAGCTCGTGGCCAGCGCCTGGCGCTCGCTCGCCCAGGGCGACGAGGCGGCCGCGCTGGCCACGACGGCGGAGCACCGCCGCCGCTTCGAGCACGGCCTGCTCGCCCCGGAGCGCGAGGCCATCGAGGTCATCGCACGCTGTCGACGAGGCGATGCCGATCGCTCCTCGCGGGCCGCGACCTTCCACCGCGCCCACCCCGGCTCGCCGCTGGCCGAGCGGGTCGACGAGGCCTGCGCCGCACCCTCGCCGAGAAAGTGAGCCCGGGGGGTGACGGACGGCGAGGGGGGCGGACACCTACGGGCATGACTCCTTGCTTCTCCTATCGAGCCCGTGACCTCCTCGCCCTGCTGCTGGGCGCCTGCTTGCTCCCCGGCTGCGTCGATCCCAAGACCGTCGGCCTCGAGACCGACGACGAGGGCTCCGCCGAGTCCTCGGAGGGCGGCCAGACCGACGGCATGACCAGCCAGGGCAGCGGCTCCGACTCCGGCGGCCAGACCGAGGGCAGCGACGGCCCCGAGACCTGCCCGCCCATCGATCACGCCGATTGCGTGGCCTGCGAGTGCATCGAGGGCGAGTGGTCGTGCTCGAGCGACGCCTGCGTCTACGACTGCAGCGACCACGCGTGCGGCGATGCGTGCATGATGTGCCCCGAGGGCGATCCCGAGTGCAGCTCCCCCGAGCACGAGGGCGTGTGCACCACCGACGGCGAGTGCGTGGGCGTGCCGCCGCCCGAGCTGGGCTTCTGCGAGGGCGCCCTGGCCCCTGGCTTCGAGGCGGGCCTGAGCGAGGCGGGCGGCTGCTCCGACATGGTCGTCTACGGCTACGACGCGGCCGACACCCAGGCCGTGCTGCTCGTGGTCGACGACGGTCTGGTGGCCGACGCGGTGGCCTCGGGCATGCCCGTGCACGCCGAGTACGAGGCCACCGATCCCGCGCTGACCCTCGAGGCCCGGGCCGGGCAGCAGGTGACCGCCGGCGAGTGCCAGGACGTGCCCGTGCCCGGGGTGCAGGTGGACGAGACCTGGCGGCCCACCGCGGGCACCGTGATCGTCGACGTGGTGCCCTCCGGCAGCGAGGGCGTGGCCACCGTGGAATTCGTGGACCTCGTGCTCGAGCGCGAGCAGCCGGGGCCGGGTCCGCTCACGGTGCCCAGCCTGATCATCGCCGACGTGCTCGTGGGCTGGTTCCCCGGCTGAGGCGGCGGGCCATCACTCGTGCTCGCGGATCCACGCCTCGATCACGGGGACCAGCGCGCGGCTCTCGTGGTCGCCCTCGCGGGCGATCGCGAGGGCCTGTCGCGCCGGCTCGAGCGAGACCGGTGACGAGGCCCGGGCGCGCAGGAACAGCAGGCGGGCGCGTCGCTCCTTGTCCTCCTTGGTGGGGTCGAGGGCGGCGACGCGGGCCACGGCCGCCGCGGCGTCGCCGGTGACCAGCTCGGCCTCGGCGAGCACCAGCAGCCCGTCGGAGGTGATGCTGGGCGGGCAGGCGTCTGGCTCGCAGGCGGCGACGGCCTGCCTCGCGGGCTCGAGGGCGTCCTGCGGCCGGCCGCGCAGCAGCGCCGCCCGGGCCGAGTAGATCCACGTGCGGGCGCGCGTGGTGGCGGGTATCGAGCCCGGGTCCCGCTCGATCAGCGCCCGCAGGTCGGCGAGCTCGGTCTCGGCCGCGTCGAGGCGACCGGCGCTCACCAGCACGCCCACCAGGTTGGCCCGGGCCATGGTCACGCGCATGTGCTCGGGCCCGTAGGCCTCGGTCCGCATCGCCACCACCCGGCGGCGCACCTGCTCGCTGCGCTCGAGGCGGCCCAGGTGCGCCAGCGCCACGCCCTGTGCCTCGAGGTTGTTGACCACGTCGCGGTGATCGTCCCCGAGCACCACGAGCTGCTGCTCCATCAGCGCCTCGAGCTCGGCCAGGCCTTGCTCGTAGCGCCCGTTCATCACGTCCATGATCGCGAGGTTGGATCGGTTGCGGATCACCGCGGGGTGCTCGTCGTCGAGCGCCTCGCCCGAGACCTGGGCCGATTCCTCGAGGAGCGGCCGGGCCTCCTCCATCCGCCCGCGCTCGCCGAGGAAGGCCCCGAAGTTGTTGAGCACCGACGCCAGCACCAGCGGCTCGTCCTGCCGCCGCGCCACGCTCAGCACCTCGCGGAACATCTTCTCGGTGAGCGCGTCGTCGTCGTGGGCCTGGGCGTGCACCGAGGCCCAGTAGTTGTGCAGCCGCACCCACCCCGGCTCGCCGACGCCGATCCTCCGCCGCAGCGCCTCGGCCCGCCGTCCCCAGGCGTAGGCCTCGGAGGGCGCCTGCCGCTGGATCCCGTGGAGGAACAGCAGGTCGGCCGCCACCTCGAAGGCCAGGCGGTCGTGCCCGCAGCGCAGCGCATCGGCGAAGCTGCGGTCGTAGAGCTCGGCGGCCTCGTCGAGCTGCCCCGAGGTCGTCTGCCAGTCGGCCTGCGCCCGGCTCACCTCCACGATCAGCGGCTCGTAGCCCAGGGCCCGCGCGTGCTCCTCGAGCTGGTGCAGCCGCGCCCCGAGCTCGGCGTGCCGCCCGGTGCGGTTCTCCAGCCCGATGCGCTGCAGCTCGTCCCGCTGCTCCCCCACCTGCTCGCGCAGCGCGGGGTCGGCCGGCCAGGGCTCGAGGGTGGTGTTGGGATCGACGCAATCGGCCGGGTCACGCAGCGACCGCACCATCCCCACCGCCTCGGTCACCACCGCCTCGTCGGCGTGGTCGAGGGTCTCCAGCAGCACCGCGGTCTCGCGCAGGCGATCGGAGAGGCACACCCGCTCGGGGCTCTCGCTGGCGCCCGGGTCCTCGGCCGCCTCACACTGCTGCCGCTCGAGCTCGCCCCAGCGCTGCACGTGGTGGTCGAGGCGATCTCGCACGCGCTCCCAGGTGGGCGCGGCGTAGGGCCGCGGCACGGCGAGGAAGGCCTGCTCGATCGCCGCCCGACGCTCCGGGCTCCACAGTCGGGCGCCGCGCTGGGCTGGCTCGCGGCAGGGATCCTCGCGCAGCAGCATCGCCCAGCTCCCGGCCACCAGCGCGGCCACGACTCCCAGCCCCACCACCCAGCGCGCGCGGCGAGGAGCGGCCGCCTGCTGGAGCTCCTGCAGCAGCGCCTCCACGTCGGGGTAGCGCGCCGCGGGATCCACCGCCAGCCCTCGTCGCAGCACCCGACGCAGGCGACCGGGCACCCGCGAGGCGGGCGGGGGCTCGCGCAGCTCGCCTCGCAGCACCGCGCCCGCGAGCTGGGCGAGGGTCTTGCCCGCGAACGGGCGCTCGCCGTAGAGCGCCTCGTAGAGCGCGACGCACAACGAGAACTGATCCGAGCGCGCCTCCCCGGCCTCGCCCGCGAGCTGCTCCGGGGACATGTACGCGGGCGTGCCCACCAGCCCCCCCGCGTGGGTCGATCGCAGGTCCACCGCTCGCGCCCCGCTCGTGCTCGACTCGATCCCCTCGATCGGCGGGGGCTCGCGCGGCGAGGGCTCGTCGCGTCGGGCCAGCCCGAAGTCGGCCACCCGGGCTCGACCGTCGTCGCCCACCAGCACGTTGTCGGGCTTGAAGTCGCGGTGCACCAGGCCCGCGGCGTGGGCCGCCGCCAGCCCGCGCCCGGCCTGCACGAAGAGCTCGAGGATCTCCGCCCGTCGCCGCGGCGCCGCCTGGAGCCACCGCCCCAGGCTCGTGCCCTCCACCAGCTCCATCGCCACGAACACCTGCTCGTCCACCGTGCCCACGTCGTGGACTGCCACCACGTTGGGGTGCGAGAGGCGAGCGATCGCCTGGGCCTCCCGCAGCAGGCGACGACGCGAGGCCTCACCCCCGTCGCGTCCCGGCAGCAGCAGCTTGAGCGCCACCTTGCGATCGAGATCGGGATCGTAGGCCGCGTAGACGATCCCCATCCCGCCCCGACCCAGGGTGTCGAGCACCACGTAGCGCCCCAGCCGGTCTCCGCGTCCTCGCACCGTCTGGCCGCGGGCGGTCGCGGGCTCCGACGCATCGCCCACCAGCGTCTCGTCGCCGAGCGAGGAGGGGGGAGCTTCGGTGGGGGCGTGGCTCATGGCGAGCACCTCCCGGAGTACCTCACGCGCGAGGGGCGTGGGGATTCTCTCTGATCTCGGATGGCATCCCCACTGCGCCGATGCCCCCTCGGCCGCTCGCTGGGTCGGGCTCGATTCCATCGATCTCGCGGGCTTGGCCGGGCCGGCGCGCCCGTGAGCGAGGTCGGCCGCCATGGGTGCATCGGCATGGATCCGGACCGGCCCCTGCGTGGACTACCGCCCTCGGACCCGAGCGTCCGCCCCATTGCGCCGCTGGCGCAATGCTCACCTGCTCATACGGCCAGAATCGTGAAGATCGTCGACGTCTCCGAATCCTACTCCGAGCGCGGTGGTGGCGTGAGGACCTATGTCCATCACAAGCTGGCCGCGGCCGCGCGGGCGGGTCACGAGGTGGTGATCGTGGCGCCCGGCTACCACGATCGCGAGGACAAGGTGGAGGGCGGCCGCATCGTGTGGGTCAAGGGCCCGCGCTCGCCCTTCGACAATCGCTACGGCCTGTTCACGCGCTCGCGGGCGATCCACGAGGTCCTCGATCGCGAGGACGCCGACGTGGTGGAGGGCTCGTCGCCGCTGGGCGGCGGCTGGGCGGTGGCCAAGTGGCAGGGTCGCGCCAAGAAGGCGTTCGTCTTCCACACCGATCCGGTGGCCGTGTGGCCCGAGACCTTCCTGGCCCCGCGCCTGGGCTTCGCGCGCGTCGATCGCTGGGCGCGGCCGATCTGGTCGGGGCTGCGGCGCCTCGCGGCCGGCTACGACGCCACCGTGGTCAGCGGGAGCTGGCTCGGTCGTCGCATCGAGGAGCACGGGGTGACCGGCGCGCGCGTGGTGCCCTTTGGCATCGACAAGCGGGGCTTCTCGCCGGCGCACCGTGACGAGCAGGTGCGCGCGCGGCTGCTGGCCGATTGCGGCCTGGGCCCCGACGCCGATCTGCTGATCAGCGTCAGCCGCCTCGATCCGGAGAAGCGCGTGCCCACGATGCTCGAGGGCTTCCGTCAGGCCGCGCGGCAGCGTCCGATGGGCCTGGTGCTGTTCGGCCGCGGGGCGATGGAGCGCAGCATCAAGCGGCAGATCGCCAGGGTCCCTGGGGTGCACCTGGCCGGCTACGTGGGCTCGCGCGAGGCGATGGCCGCCGCGATGGCGAGCGCCGACGGGCTGCTGCACGGCTCGGCGGCCGAGACCTACGGGCTGGTGGTGGCGGAGTCGATCTGCTCGGGGGTGCCGATCATCGTGCCGGACCGAGGCGGGGCCGCGGCGCTGGCCGGGCCGGGGTACGCCGAGAGCTACGCGGCCGGCGACGCCGAGTCGTGCAGCCGCGCGATCCTGCGGCTGCTGGCGCGGGACCGTGGCCAGCTGCGCAGCGCCTGCACGGTGGCGGCTCGTCGCATCGGGACGATGGACGGGCACTTCGAGCGGCTGTTCGAGCTCTACGCCGAGATGTCGGGGCAGGACGCTCGCGTGGCTCGACCCGCGCTGCGCGTGGCCAGCTAGGCTCGTCGCGTGCAGCCGGGGCCTGGCTCGGCGAGGGGCGAGCGGCGACGAGCGCCGGTCAGGCGTTGCGGCGGCGCCGGGCCAGCAGGAAGGTCACGATGGTGAGCGTCAGCATGGGAGCGGGCCGGCGAGGGCCGGCGCACCATGGAGACGGACGAGGCCGGCTTTGGTTGCTATCCTCCGCGCCGATGCGTCGAATTGGCGTGCTGGTGGGGGTTTGTGGCGCTTGGCTGGGGCTCGGCTGCGGGGGCGACGATGGCGCTCCGGCGGCGGAGTCGGGCAGCAGCGGGGGCCAGGACGCGACCACGGTGCCGCTGCCCACGGCGGGCGAGACCGGCCAGCCCGGGACCACCGAGGGCGATCCCGACACCACCGCGGCAGAGACGGGGATGCCGGGCGATCTGCCCCCGATGGGCGTGGGCGACTGCGAGCAGCTCGAGATGCTGGTGGCAGAGCTGCCAGACGCCGATGCGGCCATGCGCGAGGCGATGGTCGAGCAATTCGTGCGGGACCAGAGCTACGGCGAGCACGGCCTGCCCGGGGTGGAGGGCAGCACGCTGTGCGTGGCACACCTGGGCGTGCCGGGGGACGAGCTGTCGGTGGCCGGGGACTTCAACGAGTGGGTGGCCGACGAGCACCCGCTGGTCGAGCCGGTGCCGGGGCTGGGCTTCTCCTATGCGATCGTCGAGCTGCCCGCGCCGCCGCAGGGGCTGTACAAGCTGGTGCGGGGCGGCGAGGAATTCTTCGCCGATCCGCTGGCCCGGCGCTTTGGCTGGGACGAGTTCGGGGAGTACTCGCAGATCGACGCGGTGCCCGATCGCAGCCATCACGAGCGCTGGCCGGGCTTCGACCAGGGCGCGGGGGCGCTCGAGCCCCGCACCGTCACCGTGTACCTGCCCGCGGGGGCGCTCGGCGAGGCGGAGCTGCCCGTGCTCTACATGCACGACGGCCAGAACCTGTTCTCGCCCGATGCCTTCTTCGGCGGCTGGCGGGTGAGCGAGACCCTCGACGTCGCCATCGGCGACGGCACCCTGGCCCCGATGGTGGTGGTGGGCATCGACAACACGCCCGCGCGCTTCGAGGAGTACACGCCGGTCACCGACGTGATCGACGGCATGAACGTGGTGGGCGGCCAGGCCGACGAGTACGCCGACTTCCTGGTGGACGGGATCAAGCCCTTCGTGGAGGCCCGCTATCCGGTCTCGGCCGATCCGAGCCGGGTGGGGGTGATGGGCTCGTCGCTGGGAGGGCTGGTGAGCCTGTACATCGGGCTGCGTCACCGAGGGGTCTTCGACCAGGTGGCGTCGATGTCGGGCACCATCGACTGGGGGACCTTCGGGCTGGACAACCCCACCATCGACGAGCTGTACCTCGACGATCCGCCGCTGGGGCTGCGGGTCTACGTGGACAGCGGGGGCAGCGAGGGCACCGGCTGTCCCGACGGAGACTCGGACAACTACTGCGGCAACGTCCGCTTCGCGGATGCGCTGCGCGGTCAGGGCTGGGTGGACGGCGACGATCTCTTCTACGCGTGGGATCCGGGGGCACCGCACAACGAGGCGGCCTGGGCCAGCCGCCTGCTCGTGGCGCTGGTGGAGTGGTTCCCCCAGTGAGCGCCGCGTGGCTCGTGGTGCCGCGGCCAGGCTACTCGCAGTCGCGTAGCGCGATGCGGGCCGCGTTGTAGCCACACATGCCGTGCACGCCCGCGCCGGGGTGGGCGTAGCTCGAGCACAGGTAGAGGCGCTCCACCGGCATGCGGTAGCGGAAGTAGGGGAACGCGGGGCGGAACAGGAGCTGGCGGTGCCAGGCGTTGGAGCCCCCGCCCAGGTCGCCGCCCACGAGGTTGGCGTCCATGGCCTCGAGCTCGCGCGGGGTCACCACGGCGCGGGCGAGGATCGTCTGGCGGAAGCCGGGGGCCAGGCCCTCGAGGCGAGCCTCCACGCGATCGGCGAAGGACTCGGCGTGGGCGGCCCAGCCTCCCTCCGGGCGCGGGGGCACGCGGGAGTAGGCCCACAGGGTGTGGTGCCCCGCGGGCGCGCGGGTGGGATCGGCCAGGCTCTGCTGACCCACCACCAGGTAGGGATTGTCGGGCAGCTCGCCGCGTCGCACCTGCGCGGTGAAGCGGCTGAGGTCGTCCAGGCTGTCGCCGGCGTGCACCACCGCGCTGCGGCGGGCGGGCTCGACCGCCCAGGGCACCAGTGTGGACAGGGCCCAGTCCACCTTGAAGGTGCCCCAGCCCCGGGGGTAGCGCTGGCCCAGCTCGACCAGGCGGCCGGGGATGTGCTCGCGCTCGACGAGGTCGAGCCACAGCGAGGGCGCGCCGGTGTCGGCCAGCACCGCGCGACGGACCGCGATCTCCTCACCGTCGGCCAGGCGCACCGCGGCCGCGCGACCGTCGTGGGTGACGATGCGCTCCACGCGGGCGCCCAGCCGCAGCCGGCCGCCGTTGGCCTCGAGGACCCGCACCAGGGCGTCGGCGATCGACTGGGCGCCGCCGCGTGGCACCACGTAGCCGCCGGTGGTCGCGGTCATGCCGAGCATGAAGCCCAGCGCCGCGCCGAACCAGTCGTCGGGGCCCACGTCCACGTGGAGGGCCAGGCCGGGGAGCACCCGGCGGGCGGCCTCGCTTCGGAACCATCGCTCGCTCAGCCCGCGGCCTCGCGACAGGAACACGCTGGCCACCTTGAGCAGGTTCAGGGGCAACAGCCGCAGCATGGGGCGGACCGCGGGGAAGGTCTCCATCAGCAGCGGGAGCAGGTGCGGCTCGATGCTGGCGTACCAGCGGGCGATGCGGCGCCAGGCATCGCCGTCGGTGGGGCTGCCGAAGTTGCGGGCCGACACCTCGTGGTCGCGGCTGATCACCGCGAAGCTGCCGTCGGGGGCGGGGTGGCAGCTCTCGAGCTCCGCCTCGCACCACTGCAGGCCGTGGCCGACCAGGTCGAGCTCGCGAAAGGCCGGGCTCAGCGTGCCCCAGGGGAAGAACGCCGCGCCCACGTCGTGCACGAAGCCGGGGCGCGTGCTCTGGACCGAGCCCACCGCGCCGCCGGGGCGATCGGGGTGGGCCTCGAGCACCAGCGTGTGGAGGCCGGCGCGGGCGAGCACGCACGCCGCCACGAGCCCGTTGGGGCCCGAGCCGATGACCACCGCGTCGGGATCGCCGCTCATCGGCGCCGACCCTAGCGCAACCCGGAGCCGGGTGCCCATGGCCCGCGGCCCCGCCCTCGGATCGAGCCCGGCCTCGCTATCGTTCGAGGATCTCGGCGATGCGGTCGGCGGTTGCCGCCCGCTCGATCCAGCGGTCGAGGGTTGCAGGATCGCGGCACTCGAGGATCCGCTGGCGATCGCGCCTTCGCAGCCGGAGGCCCCGTGCTTCCAAGAACGACAGCAGCGAGCCCACTCGCCCCGACAGCTGCCCGCGTTCGAGACCCTGCTCGATGCCGCGTTCGAAGTTTCGCTTGGCGAGGTCGCTGAAGCAAACGTTCGTGCTCAGTCCTCGAGCTCGTCGCCGCCGCGCCCGAGCCCGAGCACCCGGTGCGCGTTGGCCCGGAACATGCGTTCGAACTTCGCGTCGTCGAGCACCAGGCTGTAGTAGAGGCGCTTGGGGTGGAAGCCGGCGTGGTAGCGGGTCATGCCCAGGGTCCGCTGCACGCGGTTGAAGGCCTTGAGCGCCACGCCGGGCACTCGGATGGGCTTGATCCCCCGCTCCTCGAGGAAGCGGCTGAGCGGGCCGATGGTGCTGCCGGCCACGTTGAACACGCCCTTGCCGTGCAGCGAGATCGCGAGCATCAGGTCGCGAGACAGCCGCTCCTTGGTGGTGGGGTTGACCATGGGGTCGAAGCCCACCGGCAGCACGGGAGGGTTGGACTCGAACAGCAGGTTGATCCCCGAGATCACGCCGCCCCCGAACACGCCGCTGGGGCGGATCACCATCACCTCGCAGTGGGGGTCGTCCATCTTGGCGCGGCAGATGAACTCGGCGTCGAGGGTGTCGCGCAGGATGGGGTGCGCGCTGGGGTCGAGGTTGAGCTCGGCGTCCTCGCGCACCTTGTAGTCGTTGCGCGGGCCCAGCCGGTAGACCGCGTCGCTCGACAGGAAGATGTACTTGTCCACTCCGTGGCGCAGGCTGGCCTCGAGCAGGTGCTGGGCCGCGTTGACGTTGAACTCGTGGCTCTTGAAGTTGTAGCCGTGCGGGTTGCCCTGGAAGGCCAGGTGCAGCACGGTGTCGAAGCGCCGGCCGCGGAATTGGTCGAGCAGGAACAGGTTGTCCACCTGGCGGCGGCGGCTGAGGTCGGCCGAGGAGAACACGAAGCGATCGGGATCGCAGCCGAGCAGGGTGGGGGGGCAGGCCCCGCGATCGACGGCGAGGATCACCTCCACGTCGGGGTCGGCGATCAGCCGCTCGATGAGGTGCACGGCCACGCGTCGCCGCGCGCCGGCGATGAAGATGCGGCGCTTGCCCGCGCGCAGGGTGCCGGGCTCGTGCCCGGACTCGTGTCCGTCATCGTTGGCCAGGCCCACGGGGCCCGCTCGGTCGCGGCTCATCGGGACGACTCCCCTCTCATGGCCCGCCGGGCGGCCTGCCCCAGGCGGATCTGCTCGGCCACCGCGTCGCGCACCCGCTCGACCTCGCGGCGTCGGATCTCGATGCTGCGCAGCGCGTCGGGATCGATCTCGAGCGGCGGCCCGTAGTGGATGAAGTAGCGCGAGGGCCGGGGCAGCAGCCCCAGCGGCCCCAGCCACGGGAAGGTGGTGGTCACGGGGAAGTAGGGCAGCCGCAGCGCCTTGGCCAGCGGGCGCAGGTCGGCCACCATGGTCTGCTGCTCCTCGGCGCCCACCAGGCCGAAGGGCAGCACCGGCACCCGGTGGCGCGCGGCGAGCTCCACGTGGCCGTGGGTGAAGGGCAGCAGCTCGTAGCGGCGCTCGGCCAGCTTGCCCAGCGCCTCGGCCCCCTCGGGGAAGATCCCCACCAGGTGACCCTCCTCGATGAGGCCGTCGAAGTTGCGGCGGGTGCCCGGCATCTGCCCCACGCCGCGGAAGAACGCGCCCACGAAGGGCATCTGGTAGACGAAGTAGTCCACCATGTAGCGCACCAGGCGGGGGGGCTCGGTGAAGCGGAACACGTCGGCCCCCACCATCATCCCGTCGAAGGGCAGCACGCCGCTGTGGTTGCCCACCACCACCCCGCCGCCCGTGGCGGGGATGTGCTCGTGGCCGGCCGACACCACCCGGAAGTAGTGGCGGTGCAGCCAGTAGCCCAGCGCGTAGGCGAAGCCCAGCAGCTCGCGGCGGGTGCCGAAGGCGTCGGTGCCGAAGCCCACGTCGTGCACGGGGTAGGCCTGCACGCGCTCCCACTCCTTCGCCGGCAGCAGCGGGCGCAGCAGGTCCATGGACAGACGCTTGGAGCGCAGCAAGGGAGGCATGGCCAGCCTAGTAGCGGATGGGTGGCTTTCCGTGGTCGGGTCGGCTGTTGCGTCGCTCGAGGCGGCGCTCCCACTCGTCGGTGGGCACGGGGATCACGTAGACGGTGGGCCACACGAAGCGGCGATCGGTGGCGCCCATGCGGCGGGCCCAGTACTCCACATCGACCACCTGGTAGGGCGTGTCGTCGATGACGACGATCTCGTGCACGCGCGGCACGAACTGTGCTCCCTCGGTCGT
This sequence comes from Myxococcales bacterium, assembly GCA_020633315.1. Classification (GTDB taxonomy): domain Bacteria; phylum Myxococcota_A; class Polyangia; order Nannocystales; family Nannocystaceae; genus Paraliomyxa. The sequence continues at coordinate 274,492 of JACKDV010000006.1, read as the reverse complement.
CTCGGTGCGGAACAGCAGGCGTCCCTCGCAGGCGTACTCGACGTAGGGCATCGCAGGCGGGGCGCCAGTCTACCGCCGCGCTCGGGGTCTTGGCCACGGCGCGCCCCGGCGGTCGAGGGGGCACGCCTGAGCCGGTCCCCCGCGCCGCGCCCGGGGCCGCCTGGGTGCCCCGGGCGGCCCTGCGCCTCGCTTCCCCGGAGCACGGGCACCCGACCGGATGCCCGTGCTGATAGCCGATGATTATCGAGCCGAGAGAACATCGTGATTTGCGAATCGCGAGATCCGGCGCAGGCTCTGGGTCGAGACCGAGGAGGACCCCATGACCATCAAGACCCCCGAGCAGCTCGAAGGCACCCGGATCCCCGACCTGATCCTCCAGACCCGCCGCGACGGCGAGTGGCACGAGCTGTCGACCGGCTCCTACCTCGCGGGGCGCCGCGTCGTCGTGTTCGCCCTCCCCGGCGCCTTCACCCCCACCTGCTCCAGCTCGCACCTGCCCCGCTACGACGAGCTGGCGCCGGTGCTCCGCCGCCACGGCATCGACGAGATCGTGTGCCTGTCGGTCAACGATGCCTTCGTGATGGAGGCGTGGGCCGCCCAGCAGGGCACCGAGCACATCACCTTCCTGCCCGACGGCAACGGCGAGCTCACGCGGAGCCTGGGCATGCTGGTCGACAAGCGGGACCTGGGCTTCGGGCCCCGCTCGTGGCGCTACTCGATGCTGGTGAGCGACGGCGTGATCGAGAAGGCCTTCGTGGAGCCCGACGTGCCCGGCGATCCCTTCGAGGTCAGCGACGCCGACACCATGCTGCGCTACGTGGCGCCCCGGGCCGAGCTGCCGCCCGAGGTGACGATCTTCACCAAGCCGGGCTGCCGCTTCTGTGCGCGGGCCAAGGAGCTGCTGCGCGAGCACGGCCTGCGCTACGAGGAGATCGAGCTGGGTAGCCGCGTGAGCTACTCCTCGCTGCACAACCTGACCGGGCGCCGCACCGCGCCGCAGACCTACGTCGACGGTACGCACCTGGACGGGCTCGAGGGCCTGGAGCGCTACCTCGCCGAGCGGGCGCCGGGGGGCGTGTCCGCGGCGGCGCAGTAGCCGGGCCCCGACCCGCCCTCTCCCGGGGCGGTGCGGGTCGATCTCCCCGACCCGTGCCGCCCCTCCTTCGTGGCAGGCTACGGCCGATGTCGACGATCACCCCGACGCTGACGCAGATCGAGTACGCGCTGGCCATCGCCCAGCAGGGCAGCTTCCGGGCGGCCGCGCGGGCGTGCCACGTGTCGCAGCCGGCCCTGAGCGCCCAGGTGGCCAAGCTCGAGGAGGGGCTGGGCGCGGTGCTCTTCGATCGCAAGACCCGGCCGGTGATCCCCACCGACAAGGGGCGGCTGCTGCTGCCGCGCTTCGAGGCGATCGTGACCGCGATGCGCGAGGTGGAGGAGCTGGCCGCGGCGCAGGACGACGCGCTGCGGGGCGAGCTGCGGCTGGGGATCATCCCCACCCTGGCGCCCTACCTGCTGCCGCGCTTCCTGCCGGGCCTGTGCGCCGAGCACCCGGCCATGCACGTGGTGGTGCGCGAGCTGACCACCGAGGAGATCGTGGACGCGCTGCGGGCCGACGCCCTGGATGCCGGCGTGCTCGCGACCCCGCTGGCCGCCCCGGGGATCCACGAGCAGCGGCTGTTCGACGAGCCGCTGCGGATCTATGCCTCGCCCCGCTCCTCGCTGCACGTCGAGGGCCGGGCCGGGCGTCGGCTGACGGTGGAGCAGCTGCCCACCCGCGAGCTGGTGGTGATGACCGAGGGCCACTGCCTGCGCACCCAGGTGCTCGACCTGTGCGAGCTGGGCGACGCCGCCGACAGCCCGGGCTTCCAGCTCGAGACCGGCAGCATGTCCACCCTGGTGCGGATGCTGGACAAGGGCCCCTGGTTCACCGTGCTGCCCGAGCTGGCCCTGGACGAGCTCGATCCCGTGGCGAGGCAGGAGCGGGTCTACGAGTTCGCGGGGCCGCGGCCCTACCGGGAGGTGGGGATCGTGTACCGCCGTCCCACCTACCGCGCCGCGCTGCGGGAGGCGGTGGCGGAGGCGGTGGTGGAATCGGTGCCGAGCAAGTGGCGAAGGCGCAGCGGACGGGGGCGGCGGGTGGATCCGGTGTGAGCCCCGCGTCGCTCAGCCGAGCAGCACCGCCAGCACCACCGCGAAGGCGAACCCCAGCAGGAGCGCGAACGAGTACGTCAGGGCCAGCCCCAGCGAGCGGAGCAGGGTGGCCCACGCGGGCCCGCCGTAGGCGTGGTGCAGGGCGAGCGCGGTGTAGAGCGGGATCGGCAGCAGCAGCAGCGCCGACCAGCGCCCGGGCAGGGCCAGGGCGGGGACCAGCAGCAGGAACCACAGCGTGTGCACGTGGAGCGAGAACACCAGGTGCTCCACCAGCAGCCGTCCCGTGCCCAGGTAGAACAGCTACAGCAGCACGGCGAACACCGGCAGCATGAAGAACATCACGACCGGCCCGTGATCGAGCGCGCCCACGAACAGCTCGCGATCCCGCTCGGTGGCCGGCATGTGCTCGAGCTCCTCGAGACGGCGCTTGAGCTGGCGGCCCATCGCGTTGTGGTCGTCCACGTGCGCCGCGGCGTCTGCGTCCACCCGGGTGACGCCCGGCGCGCTCGCGTCGGGCTCGAGCAGCATCAGGTTGATCCGCAGCGAGATGCTCGCGGTCGCGAACATCACCACGCTCATGAACAGGTAGAGGCGTACCGGCGAGATGTAGCGGCTGCGGCGTCCCTCGTTGAACTCCCGCGTGAGCCGCCCCGGGTGCACCATCGCGCGGAGCGTTCGCCACAGGCGCCCGTCGAGCTCGAGGGTCTCGCGGACGAGCTCGCCCATGAGCCACCACATCGACCTGCGGTAGTCCCCGCGGCGCTGTCCACAGGCGGAGCAGTACTCGATCTCGATCATCGACCCGCAGCTCGGGCAGCGCTCGGGGGCGGGCGGCGTCGAGGCAGGATCGGGCATCGAAGGCTCGGGAGCGAGCGTGCCAACACTGGGCAGGAGGGGCAAGCGTCGCGGCCCGGGCGGATCGAGCCCTCGCCGCGGCGCCGTCGATTGGCTAGGCTCGTCGGGGGGCCGTCGTGCCCTCTCGGTGGCATGACCGTGTATCCGCAGCTCGAGACCCTGTGTCTGTTCGTGGGCCACCCTCGCAGTGGCCATACCCTGGTGGGAGCGATGCTCGATGCCCACCCCGACGTGGTGATCGCCCAGAAGCTGGACGTGCTGCGGCTGGTCGCGGGGCCGTCCTCCCTGCGGGCCGTGGTGGGGGCGATCCTCGCCAGCTCGGGCGACGCGGCGCGCACGGGAAGGGCCGCCAGCGGCTACGACTACGAGATCCCCGGGCAGTGGCAGGGCCGTCACCGCGAGCTGCGGGTGGTGGGGGACAAGTCGGCCGGGCACACCACCCGTCGGCTCGCGCGCTCCGAGCCCCCGCTCGAGCGGCTGCGCCAGCGCACCCCGCTGCGGATCCAGCTCGTGCAGGTGGTCCGCAATCCGCTCGACAACATCGCCACCCTGGTGCGCCGCGGGAGCTTCGACTCGGTGGACCACGCGATCGGCTTCTACGACGAGCTGTGCGCCGCGGTGGCGGCCTGCGACGCGCCCGTGCATCACCTGCACCTCGAGGATCTCGTGACCCAGCCGCACCAGCAGCTGCGGGCGCTCGCGGGGGCGCTGGGCATCGAGCCCGAGGACGAGTGGCTCGACGCCTGCGGTGCGCTGCTGTGGCCGCGGGTGTCCCAGACCCGCGGGGGGCTCGAGTGGAGCCCCGAGCAGCTCGCCGCGGTCGAGCGGATCGTCGGGCGCTACCCCTGGCTGCATCGCTATCGCGAGGCGGAGGCCCGGCCGTGCGCGTAGGCTTCCTGGTGGCGGGAGCGCAGAAGGCCGGCACCACCGCCCTGCATCACTTCCTCGAGCAGCACCCCGAGATCGGGATGTCCGAGGTCAAGGAGCTGCACTGGTTCGACGTGGACGCCAACTTCGGGCCCACCGCCGACCTGCGGAGCTATCACGCTCGATTCCCCGTCGGTCCCGAGACGAGGATCCTCGGCGAGTCCACGCCCGCGTACATGTACGTGCCCGCGGCGGCCCGGCGGATCCAGCAGTACGAGCCGGCGATGAAGCTGGTGCTGATCCTGCGCGATCCCATCGAGCGGGCCTTCTCCCACCACCGCATGGTGCGGGAGGTGCTCGGGGCAGAGCCGCTGGGCTTCGAGGCCGCGGTGGCGGCCGAGCGGGGCCGCCTCGCGCTCGCGGGCGACGACACCTCGCGGGGCTCGAGCTTCCGTCGGCACGCCTATCTGTCGCGGGGTCGCTACGCCGAGCAGATCGAGCGGCTGCTCCGCTACTTCCCCGCCGAGCAGCTGCTGTTGCTGCGCTCCGAGGAGCTGCGGGCCGACCACGCCGGCACCCTGCGTCGCGTGCACGAGTTCCTCGGCGTGAGCCCCGAGCCGATCCCCGCGCCCGCCTTCGTCCACACCCAGGGGCCGAGGTCCGTGCCGAGCGAGCTGCGACGTCGGCTGCTGCCGTGGATCGAGGACGACGTGCTCGCGCTCGAGCAGCTCACCGGCTGGGATCTCCGAGCCTGGCGCTCGCCCTGAGCCGCGGCGCCGGGCCAAACGAGCGCCCCGCGGCCAGGGATCAGAGCAGCGCCCCGATCTGGGCGCGGATGTGCTGCGCCATCGCGGTCACCACGCTGGTGGGCAGCGGCAGCTCTCGCGAGCGGTACAGCAGCCGCAGCAGGCCCAGGCCCCAGCTCCACCACAGGCGATCGGCATCGAGGCCCTCGTCGAGCAGCCGGGCTCGCAGGGTCGTGGGCGGCAGGGCCGGCGTGGCGCCCATGGAGCTCAGCGCGAGCAGCCAGCCCGCGTCGAGCTCCGCGGGGGCCCGACCCACCTCCTCCCAGTCCACCAGCAGGGCCCGCTCGTCGAGCCACACCAGGTTCTGCGGAGCGAAGTCGCCGTGGGCCAGCCCCTCGGGGCCATCGGGGACCTGCTGCTGCAGCCGCGCCCAGAGCAGCTCCGCCATGGCGTCGTGCCACCGCACCGTGCCCAGTCGCTCGAGCCAGTGCTCGACCAGGGAGGGCAGGCCATCGTCGGGCAGCGGCTGGGTCCGCACGATCGCGAGCAGCTGCAGGGCCCGATCCCACGCGCCGGGCCAGTCGGGGGCGTCCCGAGGGCGGGCGAGGCCCTCGGCCCACTCGAACACCCCGTACCAGCACGGCCGTCTCGGAAGCTCGACCGCGTGTCGCAGCCGGGGCGACAGCGGAGGGGAGCGCGAGGCGAGCGAGCCCAGCACCTGGGCGACGGCCGCGGGTCGGCGCTCGGCCGCGATGGGCTTGAGCAGGTGCGGGACGCCGCCGAGCTCGAGCCGCCAGGTCTCCCCGCTGCGCCCCACGGGCTCGTGCGCCCCGATGGGACCCAGCGCGGCCTCCACCGCGATCCTCAGCGCGGCGTCCAGGGCCATCGATCACCCTCCGGAATTGCGCGGCAGGTGCTGGTACCACGCCAGCAGGTTGCCCATCACGTGCATGATCATCGGGATGATCACCGTGCCCGAGGTGACGCGGGCGATGCCGTACCACACCCCGTCGACCACCACGAAGGCGACCAGCACCCAGCCGTAGCGTATGTGCAGCAGCCCGAACACGACGGCCGCCACGGCGACGGCACCGGCGGGCCCGAGCGAGGTGTTGGCGAGCCGCCCGTAGAGCAGGCCGCGGAACACGAGCTCCTCGCCGATCGGGGCCAGCAGCACCATGCCCACGAACAGAACGCCCATGGCCGCGACCGAGCGATCGCTCCAGATCTCGGGCGCCTCCACCCCCACCTTGTTGGCGACGAATTCCGAGAGCGCCATCCAGGCGACCCAGACCACGATCCACAGCAGCGCGTCGCGAGCCCGGGGGGCCACCACGGCGAGGTCGTCGCGCAGGGACAGGTTTCGAACGCGCCAGATGATCACCGCGATCGCGAGCACGGCAATGGGAGCAATGAGCTTCTTGAGCGCGTCGAGCACGTCCGGGGGCATGGGCTAGTCTCCCTCGTCGCTTGAGCCGCCGAGCAGTCTCTCACGGCGTTCCAGCCGGCTCAACACCCACCCGGGCGTTCCCTTGCTCCGCATCAGGGCGATCGCGTGACGCAGGGCATCGCGGGGAGCCGTGCGGTCGCCGGCCGCCAGCGAGGCGTCGACGTAGGCCTCGAGCAGGTCCTCGAGGTAGAGCGCCCCGAAGGTCTCGAGAGCGGTGGGAAGCTGCTCGCTCATCAGCCGGCCGATCATGTGCACCGCTCGATCGGGGTGCCCCGCCACGCGCTGGATCCTGCCGACCTCGTTGCTCACGATCCTCCCGTCGCGAGCCCATCCCCGAAAGCGCACGGCCTGGATGTGGAGGCTGATCGGGTGGCGCTCGCCCAGGCGCTGCTCCACCCACGCGAGCTTGTCGTCCACGTCGCCGAGGACCCGGGTGCCGTCCACGTAGAGCACCCGGCCCACGCGGGCGTCGAAGAGCTCGCGGACCACCGCCTCGTGCTCTCCCGCCGGCGCCACCTCGAGCTCGGTCGTGGCGACCGCGCCGAGCCCCTGCAGCCCCAGGTAGCCCACCTCGACGCGGTAGCGGCCCGGCTGCTTGAAGGGGAAGCCCAGGCGTCCCACGGTGAGGTCGAGCGGCGCGTAGCGGCTGGCTCCCGGCGCCAGCTCGATGGACTCGTCGATGCAGCGGGTGCGATCGATCGGCACGAAGGGCGCGGGCGTGCCGTCGGGCCCCACGATCGTGACCGCGATGGTCCCCTCGCTGGGCTCGAGCGACGCGCCGACCCGCACCGGCTGGTCCGACACGTTGCGCAGGCACAGCTCGAGCAGGATCGGCTCGCCCAGCTCGTAGCGCTGCTTGCCGCCGAAGGCCTCGAGCGCGAGCCGGGGGTCGAGCGGGCGCTCGATCACCCGCCCGTGGTTGCTGGCCCACGCCGAGTTGCCCGGCTCGACCGCGGACGCGGGGGCGTGCCGCAGGAACAGCAGCTCCCAGGGATCGAAGCGGAAGCGGAAGCGACGGTAGAACCACTCGGTGCGCAGGCTGGTCCAGTCCGTGTGCACGCGGTTGGGATAGTTCATCCAGGTGAGGGCGTCCGGCTCGCGCGTGCCCTCCCACCACGCAGGTGGCGTCCACGGCGTCCCGCTGCGCGCCTCGAAGGGGTGCGCGAGGTTGAACGAGTGGCCGAGCTCGTGCACGAGGTTGAAGAACAGCTCGCGGCGGGCCGCCGCGTCGGCGGGCGGGTTGTAGCTGGGCAGCGCGCCCGAGGGCAGGTGGAAGTACTCGCACTGCGAGAACAGGGCCACCCCCTGGCGATCGACGCCGCCCGGCTCGTCGATGTTGGCGTCGAACATGATCCCGCCCAGGTCGCTCTCGGCCTCGCGTCCGACGAACAGCCATGCCTTCCACTGGGGGACGTTGGCGAACGCCTCCCAGTGGAGCTCCATGGAATCGTGCAGCTCCGAGAGGCTCCAGCGCCCGTCCTCGCCGGCCTCGCTGGAGGGCACGGTGTCGTCGGGATCGTCGGCCCACTCGATGCGGATCCCCGCGTCGGCGTAGACCCCCTCCAGGCTCAGGTCGCGCGCGGGCAGGTCCTCGGGGTGCTCGGGGTGCTCGTGCGTGTTGATCGTGGGCAGCGAGCCCTCGCCGCGCTCGTAGTCGACGTCGATCACGACCTCGCGGAAGTACGGGGAGGCCCGGAGCAGCTCGAGGGGCTCGAGCTGCTCGCCGTCGGCGCTGCGGAAGCAAGCCGTGGCGCGGGGGGCCTCGCCTGCGCTGGCGCGCAGGGTGAGGGAGAGCGCCTCGAGCGGGGCGGCCGAGTCGGCGCGGGGCAGGCTGAAGCCGACCACCGCGAGCTCGAGGCCGTCCGCGAGCTCGCGGGAGCCCTCCACTCGGCCGATGAAGCTCCGCTGTCCCTCGTCCTTCGCGAGCGGGGGCAGGGTGCCGCTGACGACACCCAGAGGATAGGGCCCGTCGACGTCGACGTGGAGCACGAGCCCGTCGTCGCCCGTCGTCTCGTAGCGCCCGCCGAGGCGCCGCTCGTCCGTGGATCCAGCTGTCTTCACGATGCCCCCTCCTTGGTCGATTCCAGCATGCGCGCCAGGGCGTCGAGCTCGGGCCGATCGCCGAGCAGCGCCCGCGCCTCGCGGTAGGCCAGCCGGGCGTCGGGCCTCGCGAGCATGGTGGCCGCGAGGCAGCGGTACAGCCACACCGCGCCCGCGCCCGGGGCCTCGGGGTGGCGATCGGTCCAGCGGGCCAGCGCCGGCCATGCACGCTGCGGAGCCGCGGCCGCGATCGCGGCGCGGCCGAGCTGGGTGAGGCGGTGCGCGGCCTGGTCCGACCACGACTCGGGATCGTCGTCGGCCAGCAGCCGATCGAGGGCCTGCTGCGCCCGCTGCTCCATCAGCAGCAGCTCCACCTCGAGGAAGTCGATCCCCGGCGAGCGCAGCTCCTCGGCCCGCAATTGCTCGAGCCCGGCCCGGAGCTCCTGCGTGCGACCCAGCGAGGCCAGCACGTTGAGGCACACCACCCGCGCGCTGCGGGTGCCGATCCCCGCGGCCGCGGCCGCGAGCCGGGCCTCGAGCTCCCCGGTGATCGGGTGCGCGGACGGGCTGCCGCTGCGCTCGCACCAGGGCTCCACCGGCAGCCCGGCCAGCGCGTGCTCGATGGCGGTCCGTGCCCCCAGGAACACGCAGCTGCGCAGCTGGGCGCCGCGGCTGAGCGTGCCCTGATCGGGCGGCGCCCAGCGGTGACGGAAGCCGTCGAGCTCCTCGCCCTGCAGCTCCATCAGCTCGTGCCACGAGTACGCGTGCAGCAGGGCGCAGTCGGCCAGCACGCCGTGGCTGGGCGCGGCCGGCTCGTCGTCCGCGACCGACGGGGCGGACGGCGACTCGTCTCGCTCGCGCAGCGCCTGCTCGAGCTGCTCGCGGTAGCGAGGCGCGATGCGATCGGGATGGAAGCGCCGCGCCGACTCGCGGCAGGCCGCGGCAGACGGTGGATCGTGCAGCAGCTCGGTGATGGCGTCGGCCACGTCGACGGCGTCGACGTCCATGCCGAAGCGCCGCGCTCGCACCCCGAGCGCCCGCCCGCCGCCGCCGAGCGCCTCGGGCAGCCCGTTCCAGCGGGTGGTGAGCACGGGCACCCCGAGCCCGAGCGCCTCCACGATCGACTTCCCGAACGACTCCTCGGCGCTCACCGAGAGGTTGATGAGCAGGTGGGCGTCGGCCAGCAGCGCCGCCTTGGCCTCGGCGCCGGCCACCACGCCGGGGAAGCTCACGTGCTCGCGCAGGCCGAGGCGCTCGACCATGTGCTCGAGCCCGCGGACGTAGCTCGACGACTCGGGCTCGCCCGGCTCGTGGTGGGGGCCGGCGAGCACCAGGCGTAGCTCGGTGCGACCGCGGTCGTGGAGGATCCGCAGGGCCTCGAGCACGCGGTGGACGAGCTTGCTGGGGACCAGCCGCCCCAGCGACAGCAGGTGGGCGGGGGCTCGTGGACCTCCGGGCTCGGGCAGCGGGCGCATCGGGTGGGGCACCACCCGCACCCACGGGCTCAGCTCGGGGCACAGCCACTCGATCATGTCGCGGGCGCTGACGCTGGGCGCGATGATCCGATCGCCGGGGCGCAGCAGCGGGCGCACCAGCACCCACTCGAACAGGAAGGCACCGGGGGAGTGGGCGATGAGCAGCAGCCGCAGCGGCAGCTCGCCCCGGTTGCGCAGCGCGAGCAGCCGCGGCACGAAGGCCAGCCCGTGGTGATCGGGGCACAGGAAGTCCACGTCGGTCGTCGCGGCTCGCAGCGCCTCGAGGGCCGAGCTGGGCGCGGACCCGGGCGGGCCGAGGACCTCGTCGAGCCAGGCGTCGAGGTCGACGGTCCGCACGTGGACCTGCGGGTGGAGATCGCGGGCGAACAGCTCGTCGAACACCCGTGCGCTGACCAGCCGCGCCGGGCCGACCGGGCGCAGCACCCGGACCACGCCCGTCGCCGACGGCGAGCCGGCGTCGCTACGACGGAGGCGGGGCATCGGCGACGTCGTCCTCGAGCGAGCTCTCCAGCATCTTCACGAGGACCTGCCGGGCGGAGCGAGCCCGGAGCAGCTCGAGCTTGAGGTCGAGGTTGCGGTGGAAGCCCGCGTCCTCGGCCCAGGTCTTGACGTCGGTGTCGATGACGAGGTCGCTCCACTCCTTGTGCTCGGCGATCAGCTCGGGCAGGCGGGCTCCCCATGCGTCGATCGTCATGTGGTCGCCGTCGGCCGCCTGGAGCAGCCGCTCCTGCGCGGCCGTCTGCTCCGCCGCCTCGGGGTAGCGGCCCTCCCAGCGCATGTGGTCGAGCAGCGGACGGGCGCAGCGCTCGGTCCAGCGCGAGTACAGCAGCCAGCGGTGGACGCGACGGCACAGCACCGTCTCGCGCATGAGCCCGTCGAGCTCCTCGTCGGACACGTGGTTGTCCGCGCGCCACTGGGCCACGCTCTGCTCGTCGTTCAGCTCGAGGCGGTTGCAGAAGCGCTGCCGCTCCGCGGCGATCTCCTCCGCGCTCGGCTCGATGCCCAGCAGCCGCGCCAGCAGCACCGTGGAAAAGCGGTTCATCGCGTTGAAGACCAGCAGGTTGTAGTCGGGCAGGTTGACGGCCGAGTGACGCACGATGTCGTTGAGCCGCACCGGCACCTCGTCCACCACCACCCGGCGATCACAGTTGTACATGGTGAGGAAGCCGCTGGTGCGCCGGACCTCGAGCTCGGGGACCTCCGGGGCCGGGTGCGCCTCGGGGTGGGCGAGCCGCTCGAGCAGCTCGAGCGCGTCCTGGGCCTTGAGGTCGACGTAGTCGGTGCGGACGAAGCGACCGAGGCGCTCGATGGTCTCGGGCGCGAGCCCTCGCTCTCTCGCCTTCGAGAGGATCAGGGGGAACACGCGGTCGGAGAAGTGCAGCCGCTTGGCGATGGTGCAGATCTCGTCGTGCTCGTCCGGCGACACGATGCCTCGCTCCCGCGCCGCGGCGAAGGTGGCCCGGATGTTCACCATGGGCTCGGAGGTCTTGAGGTAGCCGGAGTCGGGCGGCCCGTGGGCGAGGGCCACCTCGTCGTCGTCGATGAGGTCGCCCGACGCGTACATGCGGTAGACCGCACCCACGCCGATCATGCCGAAGGCGTCGCACTCGGCGGCCCGCAGCGCGCCCATGCTGCTCGCGCCGTACACCGGGATCCCGCGCTCGAGCGCGAAGAGGATCTCCTTGTGCCACACCGCGTTGGTGCGCATGAAGACCCCGTCGATCAGCGCGATGGCATCGGGCTGGAGGTTGACCAGGTCGCTCAGCAGGTCGGTCTGGGCGGCGGGAGGACGGTAGTGGGCGTCGAGGACCGCGCGGGCACGGTCGAGGGGGAGCGACGGACCGAGGTAGACGATGATGCTCATCGCTGGATCTCCGAGCGGGCGAAGGCCAGGGCGCGGGGCCCGGGCTGGTAGAAGTCGAACATGTAGCCCTCGAGGCCGGGCACCACGACCTTGACCACGTTCACGGGGAAGTCGTCGCGCGAGAGATCGACGACGATGATCTGGTCGATGCCCGCGGCCTCGAGCTTGCGCATCGCGGCCAGGGTGTCGCCCTCGAAGGTCGGCGTGGCCTCGGAGCGGCGGCCCCGAGCGTCGACCGTGGGCACCATCTTCTCGAACATGCGGATCGCAGCGCGATCGTTGACGTCGTTGCGCAGGTGCACCTCGTTGTGGCGGAACAGGTCGTCGCGCGAGCCCGAGATGTAGACCACGCGTCCCTGCACCGCCTCGGTGATGGCCCGGATCATCGCGATCTCGGGGTCGAGGTGGGCGCCGTAGCCCTTGAACACGCCCACGTTCTGCCAGACCAGGTCGACGAGGAACGCCTCGTAGACGGGGAGGTCGGTGTCCACCGAGCAGTCGAGCAGGGCCAGGCCGATCCCCGCGTCGTCGAGCCCGTCGATGAGCTCGCGGACCATGGGGTGCTCGATGGTGTCGAGGCGGATCACGGGGGGGTGCTCGTGGGTCATGTCCCAGCGCACCTTGTGAGAGGTGACCGCATCGCGCTCGATCACCTCGAACAGGCCGGCGTTGATCGCCTCGAGCATGTTGTTGCCGGAGGCCAGGCCGTTGGAGGTGATCTGGAAGGCGAAGAGGTCGTGCAGGTTGGCCGCGCCGCGCCCCATGTCGATGAGGCCGAGGGGCACCGCCACCTCGCACTGGTTGAGCAGGTCCCAGCCGGGCGTCCAGCGGAACGGCCACCGCGGATCGAAGGGCGCGTGGCGAGCGAGGGCCAGGCGGTCCAGCGGGATCCGTGCGTAGCGCTCGGGGATCTCGTCGTAGGCGGAGCGGAAGTAGGGGACCTCGCACTCCTCGGCGTGGAACAGCTCGATGGCCTCCATCGCACCCGAGGTGAGCGCGGCCTCGAGGGTGAAGCCCTTGCCGGAGCTGTTGCTCAGCGTCCGACCGTTGGGGCGGATCGCCAGGGTGGTGGGGATGCCGATGCGGTCGAGGCCGGTGATGTCGGCCAGGCGGGTGATGCCGGCGGTGGGGAAGCAGCCCCGGATTCGTCGCAGGGTCTCCTCGGGCGGGATGCTCCGCTGAGTGCCCCGCCAAAAGCCCTTGTCGCCGCGGTAGGCGGTCCCGCGAAAACGAATGCAGTCGTCCTGGGTTGCCGATTGGGTAGCCGAGGTCATACGGTGGTCCATGGGGGTGAGCAGGGAGCTCGTGGCTCGAAGGAGACGGCTGATGTGCCAAGGGCCCGGAAGCACAGTGGACTGCCGGGCCCTTGGCGGGTTGGTTGATGCCGATCAGGCAGCCAGAGCACCGGCGGCCAGCGTCGCAGCGGCACCGATCCACTCGACCGGTCGGGCGGCGCTGCCATCCGAGGAGGCAGCCTTGCTGAGGATCTCCCGGAGGGTGTCGGCCACGTCGTTCGGATCGAAGTCGTGTCCGACCGCCTTGGCCAGCTCGTTCTTGCGGCCGCCCTTGCCGGCATCGAGCACTCGCTTGATGTCCGCGGGGCTCTTGCTCATCTGCTTGATCGCTTGCTTGATTTTCGCTTTGTCAGCCATTGAACCTCCAACGCTTGGTGGGAAGCGGAGACTCATTTCATACGAGAGTTCTGCTGCTTGGCAAGGGGCATTTGTGGTGCACTGATGGGATCATCTACGCAATCGGAAGAGTGGCTCGCGAAATGGCACGCGCGATTTCCTGGCGTCACGGCTCGCTTGTGCGCACGTGGCCGACCGTCCTCATATGACTGGATCGCAGATCGAGCATGTGTTGATGAGCGCGTGTTGGACGTGGGGTGCGGTGATGGATACTTGATCGAACGAATCCGCTCGCGCGGTGCCGCGCGAGTGGTCGGTCTCGACCTGAGCGAGGCCGAGCTCGCGGCGGCGCGGGCTCGCTGCGGCGACGAGATCGAGCTGGTCGAGGGCCGGGCGGAATCGCTGCCCTTCGCCGATCAGAGCTTCGATTGCGTCACGAGCCACCTCGCGCTGATGCTGATGACTCCCATCGAGGCGGTGCTCGACGAGCTGCTCCGCGTGCTGCGACCAGGGGGGCGGCTGATCGCGGTGATCAGTGCTCGGGCCGCGCGGCAGCGCGAGGAAGATGCACTGTCGTGGTTCATGCGAGTGTCTCGATCACTCGCGTCGGCGCCGGCGCCGGTGCTCGGGGACGAGCGAGTCTCCAGGATCGAGTCGCTGCGCGAATTGTTGCATCGATTCGAAATCGAGCAGCTCGAGGCGCTCGTGCTGGACCTCTCGGGATCGGTCGATGAAGTGTGGGAGTTGCTGTCGAGCTTGTATCGGTATGGCTCGATCGCGCCCGAGCAGCAGGGGGAGCTGGAGGCTCGCTTCCGTGCCGAGGCCGATCGCATGCGGAGGGCCGACGGCTCGGTGGCATGTGCCATGGATCTGATCGGAATCCAGGCTTCTCGTCCGTTGCGAGCGCCGGCGGGATCTTCGTAGGGAAGAGATCCCGTTCGACGCGTGCCGATCCGCGCGCGCGGTCCCGAGGCGCCGGGGGCTCCGAGGCGCTCGGGCTCAGCGACGGGCGCAGCGCTCGTCGGGCACGCCGGGGTTGCGCTGCCAGTGGAACCCGGGTCGAGCGGGGCCGGCGGGCAGGTACGAGATCGTCGTGGGCGTGCCGTCGCGAGAGACCGTCAGCTCGACCTCCGTCGCGGCGTCGCCCTCGGCGTAGCGCAGCTCGAGCACCTGGTCGTCGGGACGCAGCCCGGCCCTCGCCGCGGGGCCCTCGGGGTCGACCATGAGCACGCGCTTGGCCTCGGGCGTGGAGGCATCGACGAGCCCCAGCACGAAGCGGCGCAGCTTGACGCGGCGCGGCGAGAAGCAGGGGCCGAGCGCGTCCTTGGCCAGCCTCGGTCGCTCTCCGCGGACGACCAGCCGCTCGTACTCGGCGCGGGCGTCGGCCGGCACCCAGTCGCGCTGGTACTCCAGCCAGGTGTCGAGGGTGAGGGTGGTCTTGCCGTCGACCACGGCCACGGCCACGACCATGCCGAGCAGGTCGCTCAGGTCGTCGGACGAGCCGGAGCGCAGCGTGGTGTCGAGCCAGGTGGCGTACATGGCCCCGCGGGCGACCAGCAGCGATCGCGCGTCCAGGGCGACCCGTGGATCGGGATCGTGGGCTCGCGCCGCGAGGCGCTCGAGGCTCTCGTCGCGCAGGGGCGAGGTGGCCAGCTCGAGCTCGATCGCATCGAGCTCGTCGCGGTACTCGTCGGGGTCGAGCAGGCCGAGGCCGAAGAGCAGCTCGCGGGCCACGAAGCGCGAGACCCCGCCGTGGAACCACAGCGCCCGCGCGCGATCGGGGGTCGAGGGCTCGGCCTCGGTCATGCGGATGCGGCCGCCGATCCAGCGCTGCACCAGGGTGGTGGCCACGGCCAGCCGCGCCTGGGCGTCCCAGGTGGCGGTAGCGTCGGCGGTGATCATCAGGCCGCGTCCCCGCAGCTCGGCCACGTGGGGAGGGTTGCCGGGGATCCGCGGCCCCGCGCCCAGGATCGTCACGAACTGCCCCTCGAAGGCCTGGCGGAAGTAGGTGTCGACCTCGGTGCGCAGGCCGGCGATCTCGGCGGCGATCCAGCGGGTGTCGTAGCTCGGCGAGCCGACGGCGGCGAGGCGGTCGTATCCGCCGCGGGCGTCGAGGCGGGCGTGCTCGAGGGGGCCGGCCACGTACACTGCGCGGTGAAGCTCGTAGGGCAGGGCCATGCCCTCGAATTCCTCACCGTCGCTCAGGGTGCTCAGCGCTCGCAGGGGGAGGGGGGCGGCCTCGTCCTCGGAGGTCTCGCGCTCGAGCCCCGTGGGGTCGAGCTGCAGCCGCACGGACCGTCGCTCGAGCCGGGCGGCCTCGGGCAGCAGCAGCAGCGCGTCGCCGGTGGCGAGCATGGAGCCGGCGGAGAGCACCAGGCGCGAGGTCTCGCCCACCTGCGCCGGGGTCGGTCGTAGCTGATACGCGAAGGTCAGCGGGGGCTCCACCTCGCCGGTGAGCCGCACTCGCATGCCGCCCGACTCGGTGGGCTCCACGACGTGCTCGACGCGTCCATCGGCGTCCACGATGGTCACGCGGGGCAGCGGCGTCTGGACCGGGCCGGGCATCACGAAGGAAGCGAGCTCCTCGGCCGGGCCGCGGAAGGACAGCCGCAGCTCGACCAGGGGCTCGGGCTCGAGCTGCGGGGCGATGGCGACGGTGATGTCGAGCTCCTGCGCGGCGGGCTGCGACCGAGCCTGGGGAGCGGACGCGGGCGGGGCCGTTGGCGAGGCGACCGTGGTCGGGGGCTCGGGCGGGGTCGCGGGGCGGCAGGCGAGGGCGTGTCCCACCACGAGCGCAGCGGCGCTCACCCGGGTGGCTCGACGGAGATCTCGGGGGCGCACGAGCGGCAGGATACCCCGGCGGGTCTACGCGAGCAGCTCGGCGCGCAGCGCCTCGACGTCGCTCACCGGGGGTCGGCACACCTGGCCTCGGCACACCACCGCGCTCGCCGTCTCGTCGGGCACGAAGCTCAGGCTGAGCGCCTGGGGCAGGTGCAGCCGTCGGATCCTCGCCTCGCGGGCCAGCGCCCGCACGCTTGGATCGTGGGGCCCGGGTCCGCGCACGGTCACGTGGATGGCCTGCGGCGCGGCGAAGCGGGCGGCGCCGAGCAGGCTGGCGTAGGCGAAGGGCTGGGCGGTGGCGGCCACGAAGCGGCGCAGCACGGCGGCGATCACCTCGCGTGCCCGCGCCGGCGCGTGCTCGGCCGCCTCGAGCCGCAGCAGCAGCTCGAGCATCACGCCGAGCCCCGAGGGGCTCGGGCCGTCGTGCTGGCTCTCGGTGCGGTCGACCAGCGCCTCGGCATCGTCGGCGGTGAGCAGGAACCCGTCGCCCGCGTCGCGCAGGTGGTGCCGCAGCGCGTGCTCGGCCAGCGCGCGCGCGCGCGCGGGCCAGGCGGGATCGAGGGTGAGCTCGTGCAGGTCGAGGCACGCGCGGCCCAGGCAGGCCACGTCGTCGAGCACCCCGCGGGTGTGCACCCGGCCCTCGAACGCGGCCCGCAGCACTCGCCCCTCGGGGTCCACGTGGTGCTCGACCAGGTGACGCCCGCAGGCGAGCGCGAGCTGCTCGCAGCGCTCGGCCAGCGGCAGCTCGCCCCGGGCCTGCAGCGCGCTGGCGGTGCGGGCCAGGCCGCTCACCAGCAGGGCGTTCCAGCCGGTGAGGATCTTGTCGTCGCGATGGGGTGGGACCCGCCGGTAGCGGGCGTCGAGCAGCACCTGGCGCGTGCGATCGAGGCGCGGCAGCAGCTCGGCCAGCGGCACGCCGCGCTCGCTCGCGTGCTCCTCGAGGGGGCGCGGCAGGTTGAGGATGGACCACCCGTGCTCGAAGTTGCCGGCCTCGCTCACCCCGTAGACGGCCTGGAACAGCTCGGCGTCGGCCTGGGCGTTGGCGGGCGAGGGGCCCGCCCGCAGGGCCTCGAGGATCTGGGCCGGGGTCCAGCAGAAGTACTTGCCCTCGTGCCCCTCGCTGTCGGCGTCGGTGGCCGCGTAGAAGGTGCCGTCGCTCGTGCGCATGTCGGCCGCGAGGTAGTCCACGGTCTGCGCCACCACGCGGTGCAGGTGGGCTCGCTCGGGCTCGCGGACGCCCGCCTCGGCGTACAGCGGCAGGAGCTGGGCGTTGTCGTAGAGCATCTTCTCGAAGTGGGGCACGAGCCACACCCGATCCACGCTGTAGCGCGCGAAGCCGCCGCGCAGGTGATCGTAGATGCCGCCGCGGTACATCCTCTCGAGCACGGTGCCGAGCGCCCGCCGGGCGTCGCCCACCACCGCGTCCTCGGCCTCGCGGCGGCCGAGCGCGGCGAGCAGCTCGAGCGCGGTGGGGTTGGGGAACTTGGGCTGACGACCGAAGCCGCCCCACTGCGGGTCCACGCGGGTGAGCAGCCGCTCCACGGCCAGGCGCAGCGCCGCGGGATCCTCGGGCGAGGGATCGCCGGCCGCCTCCTCGGCCTCCTCGTCCACGATCGATCCCAGGCGGGCGAAGCCCTCCATGAAGCTGCGGCAGTGCGCGGCCACCTTGTCGGGGTCGTCGCGGTACAGGCCGTGGATCGCGTCGAGCAATTGCCGGAAGCTCGGGCGGCCGTAGGCGGGGCGCGGCGGGAAGTAGGTGCCGCCGTAGAAGGGCTGCTGGTCGGGGGTGAGGAACACGGTCAGCGGCCAGCCGCCGCCCTCGCCCATGAGCTGTACCACCCGCTGGTAGATCGCGTCGATGTCGGGCCGCTCCTCGCGATCGACCTTGATGTTGACGAAGCGCTCGTTCATCAGCGCCGCGATCTCCTCGTCCTCGAAGGACTCGTGCGCCATCACGTGGCACCAGTGGCAGGCGCTGTAGCCCACCGACAGCAGGATGGGCTTGTCCTCGTCCTTGGCTCGCCCGAGCGCCTCGGGGCCCCACTCGTACCAGCTCACCGGGTTGTCGGCGTGCTGGCGGAGGTAGGGGCTGGTCGAGCGAGCGAGGCGGTTGGGCATGGGCGCCCACGACCGTACGAGACCCGCCGGGGCGGAGCAATGCCGAGGGCGTCGTGACCGGAGGCGGCGAGGCGCTCGTCGGCGGGGCGATGCAGCGGAGCTACTCGCGGACGAGCGACAGCGCAGGCGGCGGAGGCGGCGAGGGCAGCTCGATCGGGTCGAGCGCCCGCAGCAGCTGGCACAGCGAGCCGAGGTTGGAGAGCACCGCGTCGAGGGCGAGGCGCAGCGCGACCAGCCGCGGCTCGTCCACCGGTCGGGTGGCGCCGAAGCGGGCGGCGGTGCGCAGGTGGGCGAAGGCCCGGTCGATCGGACGCTGGGCGCGGAGCACCGCGATGAGGGCCCGCTGGTTGAAGACCTGCGCCGCTTCCAGCAGCAGCTCGTGCAGGTCCTCGACCAGCGGTTGAAGGGTACCGAGCAGCGCGCCGAGCATGCCCAGCGTGCGGACCTCCTCGACCTCGTCGTGCAGCACGACGAGCAGCTCGACGAGCGCATCGGTCACGTCGATCGCGATGTCGTGCGAGCCGAGATCGGTGAAGGCCACGGCGAGGTCGTGGGCGAAGGCGACGTCGATGAGCTCGTAGAGCCCGTCGGCCAGGTCGAGAGCCTGTTCGGCGATGGTGGAGCGTGACGCGGCCATGTCGAGCCTCCTGGTCGCCCCTCGATGACGCCACGGCGGTGCCGCCGATTCCGAGGGGCTCGAAATCGGAGGACGTCACCGGCCGGGCAGGGCGACCGTGTCGACCCCCATTGCAGCACGGGGGCGTCTCAGCAGTGTGAGACGCCCCGGTCGATTTCCGATCGGCGCGCCTTCGCGCCATCACGGCGCTCGCGTCCGCGCGAGGCGTGGGTCAGTCCCGCCACCCCACGCGGCGGGCCCATGCCTGCATCTCGCGGCGTCGTGCCGCGAGGTCGGCCGGGCGCTGGCGCTCCGCGGCCGTGGCTCGGCGTCGCGCGGCGACGGCCTGGGCCAGCGGCGGCAGCCCGAGCCCTGCGCTCGTCCACGGTCTCGGGCTCGTCCACCGCCGGGCACGGCCCGAGCTGCCCGTGCTCGTCCCAGTCGCGCTGCGTGCCGTAGCGCTGCGGCCGGCCCTGCACCGCCCCATGCGTGGGTGGTAGCCCTGAAACAGCTCTCCGCTGCGCACCAGCTCCTGCCGCGTGCGGAGGTCGAGCTCGGCCAGCTCGAGCAGCATGGCCGCGGTCTCGGCGAGCGCGGGAGGGCTCGGCGGATCGACCGAGGGCATGGCCTCGCTCGAGGCTACCTCGGTCAGTCCTTGGGGGCCGAGGGCCAGATCACCGAGCTGGCCACGGCCCGGCGCTTGGGCTCGGGGCCGGCGCGGCCCGAGGGCTCGGCCGGGCTGCCACCGTCGCCGGTGGCGAACTCGAGGCGATCGATCCCGTGCTTCTTGAGCTTGCTCTGCAGCGTGGTCGGCTTGAGCTCGAGCAGGTGGGCTGCGCCGTCGCGGCCGTAGATCTTGCCGCCGCAGCGGCGCAGGGCGGCCTCGAGGTGGCGGCGCTCGGCCACGCGCAGGGGCAGCAGCGGCTCCTCGGCGGCGGGGGCCGGCGGCGCGGCGGTGGAGCTGGGCGCGAGGTGTCGCGCCTCGATGACGCCCCGGGGCAGCACGATCGACGCGCGCTCGATCAGGTTGACCAGCTCGCGCACGTTGCCGGGCCACGCAGAGCGGGCCAGGAGCTCGCGCGCCGACGGGCTCAGGGTCCAGGGGCCTCGCCCCGAGCGACCCACGAGCACGGCCAGGGTGCGCTCGGCGATGGCCGCCACGTCCTGCGGGCGGTCGCGCAGCGGGGGCAGCTCCAGCGGGAACGCGGCGAGGCGGAAGTAGAGATCCTGACGGAAGCGACCCGCCCGCGCGGCCACCTCGAGGTCGACCGACGAGGTGGCGATGATGCGCACGTCGACCGCGATCTCCTGCTCGGAGCCCACGGGGGTGAAGCAGCCGCGCTCGAGGACGCGGAGGATCGACTGCTGCAGGCGGTCGGGCAGCGCTCCGATCTGCTCGAGCAGCAGGGTGCCGTGGTTGGCGATCCGCAGCCGGCCTGCGCGATGGCGGGCGTCCCCGTTGGCGGCCCGCTCCACGTAGCCGAACAGCTCGCGCTCGAGCCCGGCCTCGGACGCGGCCGAGCAGCCCACCCGCACGAAGGGACGCTCGGAGCGGCGGCTCCAGCCGTGGATGGCCCGGGCCAGCAGGCCCTTGCCCGTGCCGTGCTCGCCTCGCAGCAGCACGGGCATGTCGGAGTCGGCCACCTGCTGGGCCAGGCGCACCAGCTCGCTCATGGCCGGGCTGAGGCTGGCCGCCATCAGCTCGCTGGCGGCGGGGCTCGGCCCGCTCTCGTCCATCAGGTGCTGCACCTGCAGCTCGAGCTCCTGCAGGTGGCGGTCGAGCAGGTCGGCCTTGCGCGCGCTGGCGATGGTCAGGGAGATGAGCCGGCCGCAGGCGCCGGCGCGGTCGAGGGTCTCCTCGTCGAAGCTCCCCGGCTCCCGGCACTCCATGGTCACGATGCCGAGGCTCTCGTCCCCGGCGAAGAGCGGGACGATCATGCACGCATGCCCCTCGGGCAGGTCGAGCACGCCCGCGTGAGGGTCTCCCTCCTCGCCCGCGTGGTCGTGCGCGTGCAGGGGCACGGGCCGACGGGTCTCGAGCGCGCGGCGGATGGAGGGGAAGCGCTCGAGCGCGATGCGATGGCGACGCAGCTCGGGCGAGGCCAGGGGCCCCACCGCGGTCTGGGCGTGGAGCTGCCCCTGCTCGAGCCGGTAGAGCGCCGCGAGATCGCAGTGGATCATCGTGCGCAGCGAGTGGAGGGCTCGCAGGACCAGGTCGTCGAGCGGCTGCTGCCGCCGTGCCTCGTCCACGAGCTGCTGGAGATCCTCGGTGTGATCGACCGCTTGTGCCATCCTCTAAACCCCTTCCGCGATCGAGGGGGTAGCAGTGATCACCAAGAGTGCACGCGATGGCGCGGGAAACAACGCCAGGACGTTGTTTATCGGGGAGGCCGTCGCCTGCGGGCACGAGGCCTCGCTCATGCGGGGCTGGGCTGGGGGGCCCGACGCACGTTGCGAGGCCGGGCCTCCCGGGCTCGCTCCGCTCCGCCGCTGGGGGCCTTGGCCCGTCGGCGTCCTCGCTGGTCGCTCATGCGCCAGGCCGCGGGACAGCGGGAGATGCTCAGCAGGATCCCCACCGCGGCCAGGCTCGACAGCAGCGACGAGCCGCCGTAGCTCAGGAACGGCAGGGTGATGCCCTTGGCGGGGATGAGCTCGAGCACCACGGCCATGTTGACCAGGGCCTGCAGGCCGAACAGCGCGCTGATGCCCACGGCCAGGTAGGTGCCGAAGCGATCGTTGGCCCGCCGTGCGATCAGCAGCCCGCGCCAGACCAGCAGGGCCACCAGGCTCAGCACCAGGGCGATGCCGAAGAAGCCCAGCTCCTCGCCCACGGTGGCGAGGATGAAGTCGGTGTGGTTCTCGGGCAGGAAGCCCAGCTTCTGCCGCCCGTGGCCCAGGCCGTGCCCCCAGGGCCCGCCCGAGCCGATGGCGATGAGCGCCTGCTTGACCTGGTAGCCGTCGCCCGCCATGAACTCCTCGAGCCGGCCGCGGCGGTAGTCCACGCCCACGATCTGCTGCCACACCACGGGCGCGGCCAGCATCACGGCCGCCACCACGTAGCTCAGGCGGGTGCCGGCCGAGAACAGCATGATGAGGGTGAGCGAGCCGAGCAGGATGGTGGTGCCCAGGTCCTTCTCGAGCAGCACCAGCAGCATGGTGAGGCCGGCGATGGCGACCACGGGCAGGAAGCCGCGCTTGAAGGTCCGCACCCGCTCGCCCTGCCGCGCGATTGTGGCGGCGAGGAAGATGGCGAGGGTGAGCTTGGCCAGCTCGGAGGGCTGCAGGCCGATCGAGCCCACGCGGATCCACCGACGCGCGCCGTTGATCTCCTGACCCACGACCAGCACCACCAGCAGCATCCCCAGCGCGGCGAGCATCACGTGGGGCGCGAAGCGACGGAACAGCCGGTAGTCCATGCGGCTGAGCCCGAACATCAGCAGCAGGCCCACCACGAGGAAGCCGGCCTGGCGGTGCAGGAAGTACTCCCAGTCGCCGAAGACCTCGTGCCCCAGCCAGGCGCCAGCGCTGTAGACCATCACCAGGCCCAGCGCCGACAGGGCGATCGCGGCGAAGAACAGCCACGGGTCCATGGCCACGGCTCGCGGGGCCGGACCACCGCGGCGCTCCAGTGATGGGGAGGACTCGGAGGGCTGCTCCTCGGAGGGCTCGTGGGGCGCTTCGCTCACGTCGGGGTGACAGCAGCATGAAAGCCGCCACGATCGCGAGAAAGCGGCGAAAACGAGGATCCCGCGGGGGTCTGGTCGTGGACGACGGACGGGCCGCCCCCCGTGGGGAACGACCCGTCGACCGATGGCCGTGGGGGGATCCGAGGCTCACTCGGGCAGGGCGCAGACGCCCACGTCCTCGTATCCGGGCGGGGCCGAGCCCTCCTCGTACCAGATCTGGCAGGTCTGACCGTCGGGGGCGCCGGTGCACTGGGCGTCGCCAGCGGGATCGGTGACGTCGCAGATCTCCGAGCAGCAGCCCACCGAGCCCTGGCAGTCGGGCACCGCCGCCGCGCCCAGGCACGCCAGGCCCGGATCGCAGACGTTGATGTACTCGCAGGGATCGCCGTACACGCCCATCTCGCCGGAGGCATCGGGCACGCACTGCCAGTCCTCGAACACCGGGTAGCAGGCCTGGCCATCGGCGCAGTCCTGCAGCAGCGGGTCGCAGGCGGGCAGGCACAGCACCAGGGCGCCCTCGTTGACGATGGCGCAGGAGGTGTCGGGGTCCTCGCAGATCGGGTTGGACTCGTCGCCGGTGCACATGGCCACGCACACGCCCATGTTGGTCTCGGGGTCGACGTCCCAGCACATCGAGGCGATGTCGCAGTCGTCGATGCCCGACACGCCGGTGCCCTCGACCGTGCAGGGGTCGCCGGGCTGGCCCGGGTTCTCGGCGATGGGCGAGCAGCGGGTGGCGTTCCAGGAATTGCCGCCGTCGTTGGCGTACGGCATGCACTTCTCGCCGGTCGGGCAGTCCTGCGCGAACATGTCGCATTCGAAGCCGATCCCGCCGCCGTCGGGCGGGACGATGAAGCTGCCGTCGTCCGAGCCGGACTCCTCGCCGGGAGCCTCGTCGCCGCCGGTCTCGGGGTTGCCGGTGGTCATCGGACCACCGGTGAGGGGACCGCCGGAGTCCTCCTGCTGCTCGTCGTCGCCGTCGGCGACGGCGGTCGTCAGCTGCTGGGTGTCCTCCTTACCGGGGCAGCCGGCGAGCACGAGGCCCAAGATCGCGGTGCTCGACCACCAGATCGTCGTCTTCATCGTCGTCTTCCGTCCCTTCGCGAGGCCGCCGGCCCGCTCACGACCTCTGGGTCCCATCCCCGAGTGAGCAGATTTGGTAGCCTTGCGAGTAAGTTATCACCTATTTAATAGTTATGAAAGAAATTTAGAGCAGTAAAGTTAATATTACCTCTCCAAATAGGTGAAAATCATGCAATGGGGTCGAGGCTCGGGGGCCGAGCGAGCCGAGCTTGGGGGTCGAGAGCTGTCGAAGGCGTCCGTTCGATGGTCGGTCGCGACCGTTCGACCGCCCGAGGGGACGACCTCACCCGACGCTGCGCGTCCGGTGGGCATGGCTCGCTGCCTCGTCTCGATGATCCTGCTGCTCGCGGCCTGCGATGCCCTGGCTCCGCCCGCTCCCTACCGGCTCGCGATCGCGCTGGGCGGGCACCGGGTCGCCGAGGCGCCCCTGGATTGCCACGACGGGGACGCGACCCTCGAGCTGCCCGCGGGCGAGCGCGAGGCCTCCGAGCTGGTGATCCGGACCGACGTCACCTTTGCGGCGGTGGAGCTGGAGGGACGCACGCGCTGGCTCGAGGTGCCCTCGCCGCTCGACGAGGAGCACCGCGCCTTCCTGCTCGGCCTCGCCACCTCGCCGGGGTGCCCCGCGGTGCGGGTGATGCCCTTCGTCGATCCCCGCCGCGTGGCCGTGGTCGACCGCGACTTCGTGCGCGTGGTCGACCTGGAGAGCCGGATGGTCCGCAACCTCGATGCCACGGGCGCCATGCTCGAGGGCTGCGAGATGGAGCGCGACCGCCAGCACCTGCGCTGCCACCTCGACCTCTCGTGGGACGAGGCGCGCTTCGATGCCGACGGGCACGAGATCCGCGGCTCGTTCCAGCCGTGGTGGCAGCACTGAGCCAAGGGCGAGCCGCGTGCCCGTGCTGCGGGCCCGCGGCTCGTGGCGCCGTCAGTCGAGCTGCTGACGGAACGCGTCGTTGGCGTCGTCGCCCAGCGCGTTGGCGATGCGATCGATGAGCTGGCGCTCCTCGTCGCTCACCTTGGAGCCCAGGCCCAGGAAGCCGCCCGCCGAGGTGGCCACCTGCTGGCACAGCTCCACGATCGCGGCACCGCGGCCGATGCTGCCCTGGGCGAGCAGCTCCCGCAGCACGGCCAGGCTCTGCCCCATGTACTCGTCGCTGGGGCGCTCCTCGAGCAGCGACTCGACCATGGTGAAGGCCTCCGAGCCCGCGGGGATGCCCCGGTGCTCGAGCACGCCGAGGATCGCGGCCCGCTCGTTCTTCTGGATCGTGCCGTCGGCCCAGGCCACGTGGATGAGCGGCAGCAGGTCGAACACCCGCGCGGTGTCGCCCGAGAAGCCCAGGGCCTTGATCCGCTCGGCCAGGGAGAGGTCGTCGGTCTTGACCGACTCGGCGATCGCCTGCTTCTCGGCGAGCTCCTTGGCGGCCCGCTCGAGCTTCTCCCGCAGCTTGCGACGCTGCTCGATCTCCAGAGCCTTGAAGTAGGCCTCTTCCTCGTTGCGCTCGGTCGACATCGCGGGGATGGTACCCGTTCGGGGTCTGGCGACAAGCCCCGGGCCGGATCGGGCGGGCGTCCCTTGCGGGGCCCGGCGGGGACTGGCATCCATGCGGCATGGATCGTCGTCGCGTCAGCAGCGGAGCCCCGTGGGAGGACCAGGTCGGCTACTGCCGGGCCGTCCGCGCGGGTGATCACGTGTACGTCACGGGCACCATCGCGCTCGAGCCGGACGGCTCGAGCCACGCGCCGGGTGACGGCTACGCCCAGGCCAAGCGCTGCCTGGAGATCATCGAGAGCGCGCTGCTCGAGCTCGGCGCCGGCCTGCCCCAGGTGGTGCGCACCCGCATGTTCGTCACCGACATCTCGCGCTGGGCGGAGTACGGCCGCGCTCACGCCGAGGCCTTCGGCCCGCACCGACCCGCGAGCACGATGGTGGAGGTGCGCCGGCTGATCCGCGACGAGTGCCTCATCGAGATCGAGGCGGACGCGGTGGTGGATCGACCGTAGGCCGCCGCGAGACCACGCCGCCTGCATCAGCTCGCGACGGATCCGCTGCGCCTGCACCAGGTCGACCGCGCTCAGCAGCCGGGCGCGGCGCAGGGCGTTGGGCCAGGCGTCGTCGTCCTGCCAGCGCAGCGCGTCGTCGAGGCCCTCGAGCATGAAGGCCTCGAAGGCGGCCGCGGCCTCGGCGTTGAGCACCGTGTACAGCGAGGCATAGGGCAGCCCGGGCAGCGAGCGCAGCTCCACCACCTCCACCGGCAGCGAGCGCAGCAGCTGCGGCAGCGCGCGCTCGGGGGCGCTCAGCCCCTCGTCGGCGAACCATCCCGGCATGATGCCCACGCGCAGGCCCTCGAGCGGGCGCCGCAGTTCGAGCGACAGCGGCACGTCGAGCGAGGAGGGATCGCCCGGGTTGGCGCCGTCGATCGCCGCGAGCACCAGCGCCGCGTCCTCCACGGTGCGGGTGACGGGGCCGATCTTGTCCAGCGACCAGCACAGCGTCATCGCGCCGGTCCGGGCCACGCGACCGAAGGTGGGGCGCAGACCGGTGGTGCCGCAGCGCATCGAGGGGGAGACGATCGAGCCCAGGGTCTTGCTGCCCAGGGCGAAGGGGGCGCGGCGGTGCTTCGATCATCGACGCGCGCGAGCCCGCTCGATCGCGTCGGCCATCTCGGCATCGTGCCGTCGGTGGTGCGCCACGCGGACGTCGAGCGCCGTGCCCTCGAGGCGAGCCAGCGCGCGGCCGATGGCGGCGGCGATCCATGCCTTGCGGTTGCCGAACGCCCCGCCGCCCAGGAAGGTCAGCCACACCCGGGGTGGCTCGGCGTCGGGGGATCGATCCGCGGCCCCCTGCGCCGCCGCGAGCAGCGTGGCCTCGTAGGCGGCATCGAGCACCAGGGTGGCCAGCGGCTCCCAGTGGTCGAGCCCCACTCGGGTGTAGCCGCACGACAGCGCCGAGCAGAACGCTTGCGACACCGTGGTGCGCCGGTGGGGCTCCTCGAAGCGCCGCGCGAAGGTGACCTCCACGTCGGTCTGCAGGCCGATCCTCACCTCGCCCAGCAGGTCCTCGCGCTCGTGCCGGGCCAGCACGTCGCGGAGCCGCGTGAGGCGATCCTCGTCGGACCAGGTGTAGCCGTTGACCACGTCGAAGTAGGGCACGGGGCCGCCGAGGCGCGCGGCCAGGCCGTCGAGGTTGTCGAGCTGGCGCTCGCGGGTCTGCCCGTGGCCGTCGCCCACCGGTGCGAAGTAGTTGCGGTACACCGTCGCGGCCGCGGCCGCCAGCGCGCAGGCCGGGCCCTGGGTGGGATCGCTGGCGTACGCCGTGATCCCGTTCTCGGGCACCTCGCGAGGACCGGCGAACTCCAGGCAGTTGAGCTGCGACGCCACCTGGAACAGCGCGCCGCGGTTGTCGGGCCGTGCGTGCAGCTCGAGCACGTCGCCCACCACCTCGTGGGTGAGCGAGAGGCGGCCGGCGGGGAGGGCCGCGGCGCGCTCGCGCAGCGAGGCGAGCGACGGAGTCTCGAACGTGCCGATGCCGAAGACCCGATCGTTGGCCAGCGAGCGCAGGGTGGTGCCCTCCACCGCGAAGCGTCGGCGGGTATCCTCGTAGGAGGTCTCGGGGAAGCCGAACAGCTGCTCGAACCAGGACATCGAGAGGATGGTACGGGATGTTGCGGGCCTCGGGGGCACCACGCTGGCTTGCTGCTGCGATCGCGGCCAGGTACCGTGACGACGATCCCATCGAACTGCTGTGCCGGGCCGGGGGTCTCGAGCTCATCGGAAGGTCGGTGTGCCATCCTCGAGTATGACGCCAAGGGCCAGCTCCAGCGGATCGCCTACGGCAACGGCACGCAGACGGAGGAGGAAGATCCGCGTCAACCAGACGGGGACCCACTCGCGCTTGCGGAGACATCGAGGTCGCCCTCGGGCCTCGATCGGCTCATGGCTCGAGCGCCGCGCCGGGATCGCGGACGAACACGATCTGCTCCGAGCTGGGGCCTCCGGCGAGGTCTCGGCCCAGGGCCGCGAAGATCGGAACGCATTCGGAGTCGTCGACCGCGGACATGCAGCCGGGCGTGGTGTCACCGGCGTCCGCGTCGACCGGAGCATCGATGTCGACGCCGGACAGCAGCGCCCCCAGGTCCACCGTGACCCCGTCGCGGCCGACCTCGAAGCCCGCGAGCTCGACGTCGATCAGGTGGTCCTCGGCGCACGAGAAGCCCTCGGCCACCGATCCATCGCACTGCGTGGAGCCCACGTGGGCGTAGTAGTAGTCGTGCCCAGCCGTGGTGATGGTGAGCTGGAAGAAGACGTAGCCGACCTTCCACCCCCACCACGCCGAGGGGTCGTCGAGCGGTGGCCGGGCCGTCCCGGCATCGAGGTGATTGAGCTCGGGGGGCACTCCTACCCGAAACGCCAGGCCGACGGCCTCGTCGAGCCCGGACGCGCTCACCCTCAGCTCGCGGTTGATCTCCGCGGATCCGGTGCATGCACCCGTACCATCGGCGAAGTCCAGCAGAGCCACGCCCTGCCCTTGCCAGCGCCCGTCGTCGACGAGCTCGACGGGGAGCCGCCCGCCGTCCGAGCTCAGCAGCTCCACGGCGTGGACGTAGGTCGTCAGCTCGAGCAGATCGAAGCGACTGCTCGAGATCCCCACGCCCTCCTGGGTCCGACCGCACTCCACCGTCGCATCACCGACGCGGGCCGTGAACGGAACGACGAAGTCGTCGGCCTCGGTCGACTCGGCGCATCCGAGGCCAGTCGACAGGAGCAGCACCAGTCCGAGGACTCTTGGGGAGCGTTGCATTGGGCTCACGGGATCGGGTCGGGGTCGGAGAGTCGAGGCTCGGAGAGGAAGGACTCGTCGGTCAGTGCCTCGAGGAAGGCGATGAGATCGGCACGCTCCACGTCGGAGAGCTCGAAGCCGGTGACGAGGGGATCGGGCGCAGGAACGAGGGGCTCGCCCGGCTGGTCGAGCGTCGCGCGACCACCGGCAGCGTAGTGCGCGATGACCCCCTCGAGGTCCTCGATGCTCCCGTCGTGCATGTAGGGGGCCGTGAGCGCGACGTTGCGCAGCGAGGGAACACGATGACGACCGAGGTCGCGCGGGTCGTGGGTGAATTCGTAGAGCCCCGGGTCGGCGGCAAGGACCCCGTTGGCATCGATGGAAACCAGGCCCGTGATCGCGAAGCGCGGGCGTACGTCGGGGTCGTCGGTGCTGCGCATCGGAGATCCGAGCAGCAGACCCTCGTGGCACCGGGCGCAGCCCAGGCGAGGGGATTCGAACAACGCCAGCCCGCGACTCGCCGACTCGCCGAGCGCATCGTCGTCCCCCCGCAGGAAGCGGTCGTAGGCCGAGTCGCCGCTCACGAGCGTTCGCTGGAAGGACGCCAGAGCGATGGTGACGGAGACGATCGTGAAGGGGTCGTCCTCGTCGGGAAAGGCCGCCGCGAAGCGTGCTCGATACTCGTCGTGCGCCATGCGGTCGAGCTCGTGGTCGATGACGTGCTGGGCCCCGAGCTCCAGGGGGTGATCGACGAACAGCGGGACCAAGGCGTGAGCCTCGAGCGTGATGAGCAGCGGATTGCCCCAGGTCAGCGAGGGCTGGTACGCGACGTTGGCGAGGGACGGTGCGTTGCGGATTCCCGGGTGCCCGTCGGCCCCGACCGAAGTGGCTCGATCGTCGCTGAACGCGAGCTCCGGCCGATGGCAGCTCGCACACGAGACGTCACCCGTCGTCGACAGGCGCTCCTCGTAGAACAGGTGGCGACCGAGCTCGACCCGTGCCTCGCTGGGAGCCGAGCCCCCCGGGACCAACGGCTGGGGGAAGTGCTCGGGAATGCGCCACTCGTAGGGCGACGGCTCACCGACGTCGCCACACGCGGCGGCGAGGAGCAGGGTCGGCAGCGAGCGGAGGGCGCGGGTCACGGTGGCGACGGTGATCATCGGATGTTGGCGACGTCGTGGCCATGTGCCGCGCATGCGCCCGCGCCGAGCTCTGCCTTGGCAGAGCGCCCGAGCGTCTCCCGCAGCTCGCTCACGCGCTACTCCAGGCCCCGCACGGCCGCTTCGAAGATCTCGCCGCGCTGCGCGTAGCTCTTGTACTGATCGAAGCTCGCACACGCCGGCGCCAGTACCACCGCCTCGCCGGCCGTCGCCATCGCGGCCGCCTTGGCCACCGCGTCGTCCATGAGCTCGGCCCTCACCACCGGCACCACGCCCTGCCCCATCGCGGCGAACTGCTCCGCGCTGCTGCCCACCACCACCAGCCCGCGCCCCTGCCGAGCCAGCAGCTCGCGCAGCGGCGACAGGTCGTCGCCCTTGCTCAGCCCGCCGGCGATCAGCACGAACGGCCGGTCGAGGCCGCGCAGCCCGGCGAGCGCGCTGGCGACGTTGGTGGCCTTGGAGTCGTTGAAGAAGACCACGCCCTGCCGCTCGCGCACCCACACCATGCGGTGCGGCAGCCCGGGGAAGCCCTCGAGCCCGCGGCGGCAGGCGGCGGCCCCCACCCCCAGATGCCGCGCGGCCAGGAGCGCGAACAGGGCATTGCGTGCATTGTGGCCCCCGGCGATCCGCAGGCACGAGCGCGGGAACCGATCGCCCCCCACCACCAATTCCTGCGCCTGCCCCTCGCCCACCACCTGGGCCACGCCGGGCTCGCCCACCAGGGCCACCGTGCCGTGCTCGGGCCGCAGGTGCTCGGTCCACTCGTCGTCGGCATCGAGCACGGCGAGCCCGGTGGTCGACAGGCCCGCGAAGATCCGCGCCTTGGTGCGGGCGTAGTCCTGCAGCGAGTCGTAGCGATCGAGGTGATCGGGCGTGATGTTGATCAGCATCGCCACCTCGGTGGGCAGCGGGGGCAGGGTCTCGAGCTGGTAGCTGGAGCACTCGAGCACCAGCGAGTCGGGCCAGGGGGCGTGACCCACCAGGGTCTGCTCGAGGCGCTGGCACAGGGGCACGCCGAGGTTGCCGCCCACGAAGGGGTGACGGCCGTCGGCCTCCAGGAGGGCCCCGGTCAGCGCGGTCACGGTGCTCTTGCCGTTGGTGCCGGTGATCAGCACGGTGGGCACGGCCGGCCACTGGGGCACGCCGCCGAAGTCGACCAGGTGCAGGGCCAGGCTCAGCTCGCCGTGCACGGCGGCCTCGGGCGCGATCCGTGCCGCTTGCTCGCGGATGGCCCGCGGCGGCACGCCGGGGCTGAGCACCAGCAGGTCGATGCCCTCGAAGGCCTCGTCGGGCGGCTGCGGGGCGCCGAGGAAGAGGGCGAGGCCCTCGGGCGGATCGTCGAGCTCGGCGCGGGCGTCGTAGCCCCGCACCTCCACGCCCAGCGCTCGCAGCAGCGAGGCCGCGGCCCGGCCGCTGAGGCCCAGCCCCACCACCAGCGCCCGGCGCCAGGGAGCGGTCGTCGGCTCGGTGGTGCTCATCGCAGCTTGAGGGTGGCCAGCGCCACCAGGGCGAGCATGATGCTGATGATCCAGAAGCGCACGATCACCTTGGGCTCGGCCCAGCCCTTGAGCTCGAAGTGGTGGTGGATGGGCGCCATCTTGAACACGCGCTTGCCGGTGAGCTTGAACGAGACCACCTGCACGATCACGCTGACGGTCTCGAGCACGAAGATCCCGCCCAGGATCACCAGGGTGAGCTCGTTCTTGGAGGCCACGGCGAGGAAGCCCAGGCCGGCGCCCAGCGGCAGCGAGCCCACGTCGCCCATGAACACGCTGGCCGGGTAGGTGTTGTACCAGAGGAAGCCGATGCCGGCCCCGATCATGGCGCCGCAGTACACGGCCAGCTCGCCCACCTGCGGCAGGTGGGGGATGCGGAGGTAGGCGGCGATGTCGAAGCCGGCGATGAGGGTGCCCGCGGCGTAGGTGAGCACCAGGAAGGTGGCAGCCGAGATGATCACCGGGCCGATGGCGAGGCCGTCGAGGCCGTCGGTGAGGTTGACCGCGTTGGAGAAGCCGGTGATGACGAAGATCGAGAAGGCCAGGTAGATCGCCGGGGCCAGGCTCACGCGGTGGCTGTCGTCGTAGAAGTCGAGCAGGGGGATCTGCACGCGGTAGCGGATGTCCTCGGGGACCACCGACGATTGCTCGAACAGCCAGTAGGAGACCACGCCCGAGACCACGAGCTGGGCGAGGAACTTGAACTTGGCCGGCAGGCCGCCCGAGCTCTTGCGCCGGATCTTGAGGTAGTCGTCGAGGAAGCCGATCACCCCGAAGCCGGCGGTGGTCAGGCCCACCAGCAGGATGTAGGGGTTTCGCATGTCCGCCCACAGCAGGGTGGGGATGATGAGCGTGAACAGGATGAGGCTGCCGCCCATGGTGGGCGTGCCGCGCTTGCTCAGGTGCGACTGCGGGCCGTCGTCGCGTACCACCTGGCCGAGCTGGATGCGCTGGAGGGCGCGGATGAACCAGGGATAGAGGACCAGGGAGAGGACCAGGGCGGTCAGGGTGGCCGCGATGATCCGGGTGGAGGTGTAGCGCAGCACGTTGAGCCACGAGAGCGAGGCGTACTGGGCGCTGAGCGGGTAGAGCAGGGTGTACAGCACGCGACGTCCTCGGGACGGGCCGTGGCAACGATAGGCACACGCGGTGCCGTGGTTGCAACAATTGCGACCATGACGTGGGGGGACGATGTAGGCATTCCCCGTCGCGCGTGGACCGCTCTGGCTGAGGTGGGTTGGTTGGAGGGGGCTTGGGGAGTGGGGTTGGAGGGGGCTTGGGGCGAGGGGTTGGAGGGGTCTTGGGGCGAGCAGTGGTGTGCCGGCAGGGGCGCCTGTTCACCGAGTCGAGGATTCCGCCCGTGCTCAAACAGGTGGTTACGCGCTCGGTCCTCCAACGCTGCGCGCCCGAGCTGGTTGACCGACTCGGTCTTGGTTGGCGCTACCAAGACTGCGCGCGGGCGGAATCCTCGCCCCGGTGACGGCGCGGCTTGGATCGTTGACCGTGCCCGATCCCAACCCCGAGGGAGTCGAGTGGCCTGGAACCCAGGAGTCGAGCGGCTTGGACGTCCCTTTGGAGGAATCGGGCAGGGACGATCGATCGAGCTGGCGCCGCTCGTGCAGACTTCGTTTCCGCCCGCGCGCAGTCTTGGTAGCGCCAACCAAGAACGGCTCGGTCAACCAGCTCGGGCGCGCAGCGTTGGAGGACCGAGCGCGTAACCACCTGTTTGAGCACGGGCGGAAACGAAGTCTGTGCGAACAGGCGCCCCCCGCCGGCAAGACGGCGAATGCACCAAGAGCTCACCCGCCCCGCTGGCAAGACGGCGAATGCACCAAGAGCTCACCCGCCCCGCCGGCAAGACGGCGAATGCACCAAGAGCTCACCCGCCCCGCTGGCAAGACGGCGAATGCACCAAGAGCTCACCCGCCCCGCTGGCAAGAGAGCGAATGCACCAAGAGCTCACCAGCCCGGTGTGGCTTGGCTCAGTGCAGCCAGTCGCGCCAGGTGACGGGCATCTGGGCGTCGGACAGGCCCAGGATCCGTGGGGCGAGCCATCGGGGCCGACGCGGCGTGCTCAGCAGGGGCATGCCCGCCTCGTCGGGGAGATCTCGTCCCTTGCGGCGGTTGCAGGGTCCACAGGCTGCTACCACGTTCGTCCAGGAGGTGACCCCGCCTTCGCAGCGGGGCACCACGTGGTCGAGAGTGAGATCACGGGCGGGCAGGTGGTCGCCGCAGTACTGACACTGGTAGCCGTCGCGCAGGTACACGTTCTCGCGGGAGAAGCGGACGAAGGGCGGCCGGTGCCGGATGGGCCGCAGCAGCCGGACCACCGCGGGCACGGGGAACTGACGGTCGATGGTGTGGACCGACCACTCGTGGGTGGTCACCGTCTCCACCTTGCCGACCAGGTCGAGGACCAGCGCGCGCTGCCAGGGGATCACCTTGAGCGGCTGATAGCCTCGATCGAGCAACAAGGTGTCACGGATCGTCATCGTCGAGCGACCCGACCGTAGCACGTCGAGCCGGGAGCAGAGCGAGCGGTCACCAAATCGTCACGATACTTGCGCTCGCTCGCGGGCTGTTGCTATGGCCCTTCGGCGGTGCGCTGGACCCCCAAGAGAC
The DNA here is from genome assembly GCA_020633315.1 of Myxococcales bacterium. GTDB lineage: Bacteria > Myxococcota_A > Polyangia > Nannocystales > Nannocystaceae > Paraliomyxa. The sequence goes on along the minus strand of JACKDV010000006.1, from coordinate 240,990 downwards.
TCGCCGAGCAAGCCGGCGGATGGCTGCGTCGACGAGGCAGCATGGAGATCGCGGGCGCCTTCATCGACAGCCGCCAGCCGCGGGCAGGGGGGCTGTTCGTGCCCATCGTGGCCGCGCGAGACGGACACGACTTCCTGCCCCAGGCCATCGCCGGGGGGGCCGCTGCGGTGCTGGTGGGATCCGACCACACCCTGCCCGACGAGAGCCTGGGCAGCTCCGGCGTGACGGTGGTCCAGGTCGACGACACCCTGGTCGCGCTGCAGCGCCTGGGCGCGCGCAGCCGCGATCGGGTGAGCGGACCGGTGGTCTCCATCACGGGCAGCAACGGCAAGACCACCACGCGGGCGATGGTGGCGGCGGTGCTGGGCACTGCGCTCGATCCGGTGCTGTGCACCCGCGGCAACCTCAACAACCACCTGGGGGTCCCCCTCACCCTGCTCGACGAGCCGCACGATCCGGCGGCGATGGTGATCGAGCTGGGCATGAGCGCGCCGGGGGAGAACGATCGCCTGGCCGAGATCGTGCGGCCGAGCATCGCGGTGATCACCAGCATCGCGCTGGAGCACCTGGAGTTCATGGGCACGCTGGAGGCGATCGCCGCGGCCGAGGCCGAGGTGGTGCCCCACGTCGATCCCTCGGGGGTGGTGGTGGTGCCCAGCGACGAGCCCACCCTGCGCCCGCACCTGCCGGCGGGACCGCGGCCGGCGGTGCTGCGCTTCGGGCCCGACGAGGACGCCGAGGTGCGGGTGCTGGGGGTGGTGCAGGGCGAGCGCACCGCGGCCACGCTGCGGGTGGGCGGCGAGCGAGTCACGCTGCGCCTGCAGCTCTTCGGGGCCCACAACGCCCGCAACGCCGCGGCCGCGCTGGCGGTGGGCATGCACCTGGGGCTGCCGCTGCGGCCGATGGTGGAGGCCCTCGAGGCGGTGGAGCCGGTGGGCGATCGCGGCCGGGTGCTGCACCACGGCGAGCACCTGGTGATCGCCGACTGCTACAACGCCAACCCCGGCTCGGTGGAGGCTGCGCTCACGGCCCTCGCGTCGGTCCGGGTCTCGCGGTCGGGGCCGCTGGTGGCGGTGCTGGGCGACATGCTGGAGCTCGGCCCGCAGGAGGCGGAGCTGCACGCCGAGGTCGGCCGGCGCTGCGCGGCGCTGGGGATCGACGAGGTGATCGCCCTGGGTCCACGCAGCGAGGCGACGGTGCAGGCCGCCCGCACCGCCGGGATCTCGGCGCGGCACCTGGGCGACGACGTGGAGGCGGCCGCGGCCGCGGTCCGCTCGGCGCTGGGGGACGCGGCGCCGGGGGCGGTGCTGATCAAGGCCAGCCGGGGCATGCGGCTCGAGCGGGTGGTCGCGGCGCTCCAGGGCTGATCGACGATCGTCGACGGCGGCCCGGGCTCGCCGGGAAAATGTCGATCGCGTGCGACCGGGTACCGGAAACACCAGGGTGATGTGGTGTCCGATGATGCAGGGGAAGGACACACATGATGCGCAGGTTCATCGATCTCGGTCTCGCGTTTGGTCTCGCCACGCTGCTCGTCGCGCCCGTCGGGGCGACCGCGGCCACGCCGGCCGGTGACGGCGAGGCGGCGTCGGAGCCCGTGGCGATGGCCGAGGCGGAGGCCGACGACCTGGTGCCCACGGTGAAGGTGGAGATCCAGCACCGCGGCGCGGTGATCAAGTCGGGGCAGGAGCGCCTGGACTGGGGCGAGGCCTCGGCCATCCGCTTGCAGCGAGGCGAGCGCGTGCACGAGGTGACGGTGGCGGTCTCGCGCAAGGAGGGCGACGCCAAGAAGCTGCACGTGGTGCTCACCTACGAGCTCGACGGCGAGCTGGTGATCGACGAGTACGCCTACGACACCAAGGCCAAGAAGCGCGAGGTGCTGCGCACCGACGGCGTGGCGCTGGCGCTCACCGTGGTCCCGCGCCCCTTCGACGACGGCGGGCCCAAGGGGCGGCCCGACAAGATCGAGCCGCCGGTCGACGTCGACGATCCGCTGGCCGGGCTGTGAGCCCGGCTCGACGCCGCGGCCGGAGGGGGCCTGCTTGCGGCTCGGTGACGACGAGCGGCTCGGTGACGACGAGCCGCTCAGCGACCCCGGGCCGCCGCGGCCTCGCTGGCGCCGAGCCACGCGTCCACCTCGTCTCGCCAGCCGCGCTGCGCGGGGCCGAGGCGATCGATCGCCTCCCGCAGGCGACGGGCCTCGGCCACCGCCTCGGCGCGCCGCCGGGGATCGAGGCCGCGGGCTCGCACGAGCACCCACTGGGCCCGGGCTCGCACCACCGCGGGCAGCTCGGCCTCGCCCACCGCGAGCGCTCGCTCGGCGTGGGCCACCGCCTCGGAGGGCTCTCCCTGGGCCAGGGCGACCTCGGCCAGCACCACCTGGGCCCGGGCTGCGTCGGGGTGCCCGGCGCCCTCGCCCTGCTGCACCACCTCCAGCGCCTCGCGGGCCGACGCGGCGGCCTCGCTCGGCCGCCCCAGCTCCCACTGCGCCTCCGCGACGAGGGCCAGCGACTCGGCCACCGCGGGATGCCGCTCGCCCAGCGCGGCGCGGCGGATGGCCAGCGCGCGGCGATGGTCGGCCAGCGCCTGGTCGGGTCGCCCGCGATCGGACCACACCGCGCCGAGGTTGGTCAGGACGGCGGCCACGTGGGGATGCTCGGGTCCCAGCGCCGTCTCCCAGATCTCGAGGGCCGCGCGGAAGTGGGAGAGCGCATCGTCGAGGCGGCCCTGCCGGTGCAGCACCTCGCCGATGTTGTTGAGCGACGAGCCCACGTAGGGATGACGAGGGCTCAGCGACTCCTCCCAGATGGCGAGGGCCCGCCGGTGGTGCGCCAGCGACTGCTCGAGCTTTCCCTGGGTGAACAGCACGGCGCCGAGGTTGTTGAGCATCGTGCCCACCGCGGGGTGGTCGGGGCCGAGCACCGCCTCCTCGATGGCCAGGCCCTCGCGGTAGCGCTGCAGGGCCTGCTCCAGCGCCCCCTGCTCGTGGAGCACGGTGGCGATGCTCATCAGGGCGTTGGCCTCGGCGAGGGGATCGGCCCGCTGCCCGCGGGCCAGGGCCAGCGCGGTCAGGCCCCACTGCAGGCCGCGCTCGTAGCGGGCCCGTCGACGACCCACCACCGCGGTCAGGGCCGAGACCGCCTCGGCCTCGACGGCGGCGTGGTGGTGCTCGGCCGCGAGCAGGTAGGCCTGCTGCAGATCGTCCTCCGCCTCGGCGTAGCGACCGGTGTGCTCCGACAGCCAGCCCCGCTCGAGCCAGGCCTCGGCCCGCAGCGGTGCGTACCCCACCGCCTCGGCGCGCTCGACCACCTCGGCCACCTCGGCTCGGCCCGCCTCGTACTCGCCGGCCTTGCGCAGCGAGCGGGCCCGCAGCAGCCGCTCTCGCAGCGCCTCCACCTCGCGGGCCACCGCGGGATCGTCGGGCGGCGGCAGCCGAGCCTGGAGCGCCTCGACGTCGTCGCACAGCGACGGCCCCCGCAGCCCCGCGACCATGCCGACGGCCCGGTCCACGGTGGTCGGCTTGGCGTGCGCGAGCACCCGCACCGTCTCGCGCAGCTCCAGGCGTCGGGTGCTCAGGCAGGCCATGCGCAGGTCCATCACCTCGACGGACTGCTCCTTGCGCAGGTTGGTCGCCTCGCAGACCTCCCGGTGCCGCTCCACCCACGCCGCGGCGTAGTCGTCGAGCCGCTGCTCGACCCGCTCCCAGGTGTCGGCGGCGTAGGGCAGCTCGGTGGCCAGCAGCGCGGAGCGGAGCTCGTCGCGGCGGGCGTCGTCCCACACGGTCGCGAGCTGCTCGGCCGAGCCCTGGCAGGGCGGCTCGCCGCGGGCCGAGCTCCACAGCCCGCCCGCGACCGCGAGCAGCCCGCCGCCGACCACGATCGCGGGCCAGGTGCGACGGGGCGGGGCGACCAGGCGGCGCAGCTCGGCCAGCAGCGGCTCCATCGACGGCCAGCGCTCGTCGGGATCCTGGGCCAGGCCCCGCAGTAGCGTGCGCCGCAGCCGAGCCGGCACCCGGGCGCCCCGCGGGGCCGCCCGCAGGTCGCCGCGGCGCAGCGACATCATCAGCGCGATCGCATTGTTGCCGGGGAAGGGCCGCTCGCCGTAGACCGCCTCGTACAAGGAGACGCAGAAGCTGAACTGATCGCTGCGGGCGTCGACGGGGTGCCCCTCGAGCTGCTCCAGCGGCATGTAGGCCAGCGTGCCCAGGACCGTGCCGGTCTGGGTCAGCGAGGCTCGCCGCCCCGAGTCGCGCGAGGAGATCCGCCCGGACCCGCGCAGGGGCCCCTCGCTCGCCCCGGGCTCCGACCCGACGAGGCTCGCCGCCCCGCGCCCGGCCGAATCCAGCCCGGGGTCTCGCCCGGGGTCGTCCTCGTCGTCCTCGCGCTCGTTCCCCTCGTCTTCGTCGCGCTCGTCTGGGGGCGCGGCCGCCCTCGCCTCGGTCGAGTCGTCGGAGGCCCGCATCGCGGGCGGCTCGAGCTCGCGGACCAGCCCGAAGTCGAGGACCTTGACCCGCCCGTCGTCGTCGACGATGCAGTTGTCCGGCTTGAAGTCCCGGTGCACCAGCCCCTGCGCATGCGCGGCGGCCAGGCCCTCGCCGGCCTGGAGGTACGCCGCGACGTGCTCCGACCAGGGCCGCCGGGTCTTCTGCCACCGGCGCAGGGTGTTCCCGTGGACCAGCTCCATCGCGATGAACCACTGCCCCTCCGCCTCGGCCACCTCGTACACGTGCACCACGTTGGGGTGGGAGAGCTTGGCGAGCGCCTGCGCCTCTCGGGTGAGCCGCTCGGCATGGCGCTCGGCCACCCCCGGGTGCAGCAGCTTGAGCGCGATCGCCCGGTCGAGCGCCTCGTCGTAGGCCTTGAGCACCGTGCCCATGCCGCCGCGGCCGAGCTGACCGATGATCACGTAGCGCCCCACCGTGCGCCCCACCGAGGGGACCACGTCGTCCGCGGGCTCCGGCTGGCCTCGAGCGTCGGAGGGCGTGCCGTCGCCGCCGCCGTTGCCGGTCGGGGCGAGCTGGGTCGAGATCATCGCTTCTTCGGGCAACGACACGCGGGATCGATTCCTGCCGTCCCTGCCGATGATAGCCCCAAGCCGGCGCATCCTCGGGCGCGAGTCATCCGCCGGGCCCGCCCGTCGCTCCACCGGCGCCGACGGGCCGCTCGGGCCACGCCGGCGTGGCGGCCACGTGCAGACGGCGAAGGGCGGCGGAGCCCCTTGGTCCCGCCGCCCTCGTCGATGCCGCCGCCCTCCGCCTACTCGCGGGCGATCATGTCGGACTCGCCGAAGACGCAGGTCTTCTCGTCGCCGAAGGCGTAGTCGGGCTCGTACCCGAGGTAGGGCTCGTCGAGGCTGCGCCAGGTCAGGCCGCCGTTGCCGTCGAAGCACTCGGCCACCGTCAGATCGCCGTGCCGCAGGTCGCCCACGCCGTCCACCTCCACCACGCTGCCCTGGGCGCGGCCGGCCTCGTCGGCGTCCCAGCGCATGTCCACCGTCATGCGCTCGAGCGCGGGGCCGCTCCACTCGCCCTCGAACGAGCTCCAGGTGGCGAAGTGGAAGCGACCGGCCCCGTCGTCCTCGCGGTGGTACAGGTAGCTCTCGCCGTCGAAGTCCAGATCGTCCTCGCCGTCGTCGGCGTAGAAGCCGTCGAAATCCAGCTCGACCCGCTTGTAGAGGGTGTCGGCGTTGCGCTCGAACGAGACGGTGATCTTGCCCCCGTAGTCGGCATCGGCGTTCACGCCGTCGATGAGATCCTCGAGCTCGCGGATGGTGTCGAAGTCGATGGTGAAGCGACCGTCGCGCTCGCTCTCCACCACCGAGACGTCGCCCGAGATCAGCAGGCGCATCTGCTCCTCGCTCGCGCCGCGGCGGCCGATGTACACCTCGAAGCTGGCGGCCGCGGAGTCGCCGGTGATCTTCACCATCCACGCGCCGTCGCGGCCGTCCTCGTCGTCTTGGGGCCCGTAGACCCGCCAGTCGCCCTCCTCGCGGGTGGCCGGGTGCTGGTCGAGCTCGTGCACCAGCTTCGACATGCCCACCGCGATGTCGGTCACCCAGTGGTTGACGTCGTCGGAGACGTCGAGGGCCAGCCCGTACACCTCGCCCTTGTCTCCGAGCTGCCGAAAGCCCATGGTGCCGGGCGGCTCCATGCGCACGTCCTCGGCCTCGATGAGCGGAGTGCCGGAGCCCGAGTCCATCCAGCAGCCGGTGCCGGGGACGATGGTTGCGGTCAGCAGGGCGGAGGTGAGCAGCGTGCGGCGGAGCATGCCGGGCCCTGAAGCGAAGGCCGATCCATCCGGGGCGCACGGCCGATGGGTCAATGATTCCAGTGGCTTGCGACGTGGGCCGAGCATCGAGGGCCGCCCTACCGTCGTGGTCTGCAACGCTTCGGATCGCCACGTGTGGCCGATGGCGGCACGCCCTCGCGAGCGAGCACCGACGGCATGTGGGGCAGCGCGGGCACCGAGCACGAGGCCCGCGGTTGCCATGCACGGCGGTGATGCGTGGGTGTCGTACACCTCGGCCCAGCTCTTCGGCGAGCACGAGCTGCGGCTGGCTCGCTTCGGCTGCGTGCTCTGATCCGCGGTGGGGATCGGCGTTTCGCTCCAGGAGCGGGACGGGTCGTCGCGGGCGCTTCCTCCCGTCGCGCGACGACGGTATCGTGGTGATCGGGAGATCATGCGGCGCTTCGTCCTCAGCTCGGCTCTGCTGCTCGTGGTCGCCTGCGCCACGGTCAACCCCGAGTACGATCCCGACGGCGCCGACACGGGCGCCTCCACCGGTCGGACCACCGAGCCGACCACGGGGCGCGACACCGACGACACGGGGGGAGCGAGCGGCACGGGGGGCACCGACGCCCGCTGCGGCGCCGATCTCTACGCCATCAACGAGGTCGGCGACCTCTACCTGCTCGACCTCGACTCGGGCGTGGTCTCGCGGGAGCTGAGCGACAACCAGCTCGTGGAGAGCTGGGCGATCGGCACCCATCCCGGCAGCGGGATGATCTACATCAGCCCGATCAACAACCCGATGACCCTCAGGACCGTCGACCCCGTCACCTTCGACGTGGCCCTGCAGGGGATCCCGGTGGCGGAGCCACAGATCGCGCCGGTGGGCCGCGCTGGCTTCGACGCCAGCGGCATGGTGTGGCTGGGCACCTTCGACACCAGCCTCTTCGTGCCCGTCGATCCGGGGCAGGGCACCGGCGGCCCTCGGATCTTCGACAGCGGCACGGGGGGCGACATGGCCTTCGTGGCGGCCGAGCTCGTGCTGGTGGTCTCGGAGGCGGGGGACGGCTACCTGCTGGACCTGAGCGACAACTCCCGCGACGAGGTCCCCATCACCGGCCTGCCGGGCGAGATCACCGGCCTGGCCTTCGACGCCGACGATCGGCTGTGGGCCTCCACCCGCAAGGGCACGCTGCTGCGGATCCTCGTCGACTGGACGGGGTCGACCCCTGCGTTCACGGTCGACGCCACCCAGGTGCACGAGCTACGCACCGACGACGAGCCCTCCGGGATCCCCATCGACGACCTGGCCCCGGTGGTGGTTCCGCCCGAGGGCTGCTCGTAGCCCGGCTCGGCGTGTCGCGGCTCAGCCGGCCTCGCCGGTCTTGCTCTCGTGGGTCTCGATCGCGTGGGCCAGCCAGGCCTCGATCTCCGCCAGCGGCTCGCGGCTCGCCTCGCCCTCGGCCTCGCGCAGCCCGTCGCGGGCCACGAGCGCCAGCTCTCGGGCCCGCGTCGGCTCGCCGCCCTCGCCCGCGATCGCCCGGGCCAGGTCGAAGCGGATCTGGGCGAGCACGATCGGATCGACCCCGCCGCCCTCGCGCAGCGCCAGCGCGCGCTCCAGCACGGGCCGCGCCTCGGCGAAGCGCTCGGCCGCCAGCAGCGAGGCGCCCAGCCCCATCAGCACGTCGGCCAGGTAGCGCTCGGCTCCCTCCGCCTTGGCCTCGATGATCGCCAGCGCCTGGCGCTGCAGCTCGATCGCCTCCTCGAGCCGCCCCTGCTCCCGGGCCACCCGTCCCAGCCCGGTCAGCGACAGCGCCACGTTGGGGTGGTCGGGGCCCAGGGCGGCGCGGCGGATCTCGAGCGCGCGGCGGTGCAGGGCCTCGGACTCGGTCAGGCGCCCGCGCTCGAGCTCGGCCAGCGCGAGGCTCTCGGCCGCCATCGCCACCCGCGGGTGCTCGGGCCCCAGCGCGGCCTCGAAGCTCTCCAGTCCCCGGGCGAAGTGCTCGGCCGCGGCCTGCGGCTGGTGCAGCCCCATGAGGTCCCAGCCGAGGTTGTTGTGGGCGATCGCGGTGTCGGGGTGCGTGGGGCCCAGCGCCCGCTCGCGCAGGGCCAGGGTGCGCTCGTGCAGCGCCTTGGCCTCCTCGTTGCGCCCCTGCGCCTGCAGGCACAGCGCGAGGTTGTCCATCGACATCGTGGTGCGGGGGTGGCCCTCGCCGAACACCGCGATCTGGATCGCCAGCGCCCGGCGGAAGTGCGGCTCGGCCTCGGTGTAGCGCCCCTGCTCGTCGAGCATCGCCCCGAGGTGGTTGAGGGTGACGGCCACGCGGTCGTGGTTCTCGCCCACCGCCTCCACCAGCCCGGGCAGCGCCTGCTCGAAGCGCTCGGTCGCCCCCGCGAAGTCGCCCTCGCGATAGGCGATCACCCCCATCGCGTTGAGCACCATCGCCTGCTGGGAGCCGTCGGGATCCGAGCGCTCCGCCAGCGCCTTGGCCGAGGCGCCCCACACCCGACCGATCTCGGGGCGGGCCTGCTGGCTGCCGGTCACGTACATCAGGGTGAGCGCCGCCTCGCCCGCGATGGTGGTGGCGCCCGAGCGCAGGGCCAGCTCGAAGCTCCGGGTGCCGCGTGCCTCGGCGAGCTCGAAGCGGCCCTGGTGATCGGCCAGGCTGGCGCTCAGCGCCAGCAGCTCGGCCTCCAGGGGATCGTGCTCGAGGGGCCGCGCCCGCTCGAGCAGGGCCTCCACGCTCGTCTGGGCCTCGTCGTAGCGGCCCGCCTTGGCCAGGGCCTCCGCCGTGGTGAGCTCGTCGCGGATCTCCTCCACCGCGGTCGCCACCCCGGGGTGCTCGGGCGGCGGCACCTCGGCCATCAGCGCATCCACGTCGGCGCAGCGCTCGAGCGGGGGCAGGCTGGTCACCTGCTGGATCGCGGTCTCGGCCAGCTCGGCGTCGGCGTGGCGCAGCACCTCGACCGCCGCGCCCAGCCGCAGCTTGCGACGGCGCAGGCACTGCATGCGCCGGTCGAGCAGCGCCTCCGATTGCACGCGGCGGATCGCGGTCGCCTCGCAGGCCTCCTGGTGCTGGCGGGCCCACGCGTCGGCGTAGTCGTCGAGGTGGCCCTCGACTCGCTCCCAGGTGGTGTGGGCATAGCTGAGCGCGGTGCCCTCGAGCGCGGCCCGGACCGAGGCCCGCGCCTCGTCGTCCCACACGCCCCGCAGCTGCTCGCGGGCCCCCTCGCAGGGCGAGCCGTGCTCGGCGCCCATCAGCATCGAGCTCGCCACCAGGGTCGCGCCCACCGTGGCCACGCCGCCCGCCCACCACCAGCGCCGGCGACCGCTCGCGGGATCGTGGCGGAGCGCAGCCAGCAATTCCTCCATCGAGGGCCAGCGCGACGCGGCCTCGACCGCCAGCCCCCGTCGCAGCGCCTCCTGGATCGCGCGCGGCACCTTGCCGCCGCGGGGGGCCGGGGGCGGCCCCTCGTGCTTGGCCATCACCACGCCCCGCAGATCGCCGGGGAACGGCCGCTCGCCCCACAGCGCCTCCCACAGCGACACGCAGAAGGCGTACTGATCGCTGCGGGCGTCGGCCACCTCGCCGCGGTGCTGCTCCGGCGCCATGTAGGCCGGCGTGCCCATCACCGCGCCGGCGCGGGTCAGGTCCATGCTCAGGGTCCCGCCGCCGTCCTCGTGGCGCGCCCGCCTCGAGCCCGAGGTGCTGTCGGACACCGGCGCGTCCGCCTCGGTGATGCGCAGCGGTCCGGGCTCGGGCACCGCCCCCGCCGCGCGGGCGAGGCCGAAGTCCATCACCTGCACCCGCCCGTCCGGCCCGATGATCGCGTTGCTCGGCTTGAAGTCGCGATGGACCAGCCCCGCCCGGTGGGCGGCGAGCAGCCCCCGCCCCGCCTGCTCGAAGCGCTCGAGCACCTCGGCCAGGGGGTGGGGCCCCGCGGCCATCCACTCGGCCAGCGTGGGTCCCTCCACCAGCTCCATCGCCATCACCACCCCGTCCTCGCTGCGCTCCACGTCGTGGATGGTGATCACGTTGGGGTGGCTGAGCTGGGCCATCGCCTGGGCCTCGCGCAGCAGCCGGGTCTCGCCGTCGGAGCCCAGCGCGTCGCGATGCAACCGCTTGAGCGCGACCTCGCGGTGGAGCTTGGGATCGTAGGCTCGAACCACCACTCCCATGCCGCCCTCGCCCACCTTGTCGATCACCAGGTAGCGACCGAGGGTGGAGCCGCGCTCGATCAGCATCGAGCGCGACGGCGCGACCGAGGCATCATCGATCGTGTGGGTGTCCGCCGAGGGGGCGAGGTCCACGGTCGGGTCGGCAACCACGACGTCCTGGGTATCGCAGAGGCCGGGCGCTGACCAGGGATCGTCGCGCGGGCGCGCGTTCGCTCCGTCGAGCCGCGTCGAGCCCTTGCTGGGCGCCGAGTGGCCGTCGAGCGTACACGCACGCGGGCGAGGTCAGAAGCAGATCGAGCGCGCTCCGGCGGCGGTCTCGATCTGCTCGCAGCGCATGCCCTGGGGACAGGGCGCGCTCGCACAGTCGAGCGCGCACACCCAGCGGCCGTCCTCCAGCCCGATGTCGAAGCAGGCCTGCGGCTGATCGCCGGGGGGCGGCTCGCAGTTGCCGGGATCGGTGGGCGCGCTGCAGGCCGCGGTGCAGTAGCCCGACTCGCCCGATGGGAACACGCAGAACTCCAGCGGGGCGCACTCGGCCGAGCGCTGGCAGGGCGAGTACATCACCCCCGGCTCCGTGGGCTGGACCCCCGCCTGGGGATCGCCCGACATGGTGTCGCCGGACTCGTCGCCCATGTCGTCGCTGGGGACCGCCCGATCCGAGCAGGCCACGAGCAGCAGCGGGGCGAGGCCGAGGGCGAGCACCGAGCGGAGCATTCGTCCAGCATAGCAGGGGGCGGTTCCTGCGCGGGGAGGAGCCGGCCCGAAGCGGGCGAGGAAATCGACGACTCGGCTCTCGAGCCGGTCCTCGGGATCCATGATGGCCCTTCGTGACGATCCAACCACGGATCGTCATCGGGCAGGGAAAACCCGACGACGAGTGCCAACGTGATCGAGGGAGCTGTCCCGTTCGATGCAGAGACATCGGCGGGACGAGCGGTGAAATGCCACGAAATGTCTCGGAGGGGCCGATCGGCCCGCACGAGGACGGGTGAGCTCCACGACCGTGGTGCTAGCTTGAGCACGCCGAGGGCGGGGCGCCGCGCTCGTGCATCCCCTCGATCGATGAGCGCCTCGTAATGCCCTACGGTAGCACAGCCGAACGACGAGCCAAGTGGCCCTATGAGCCGGAGAGGATCCACCGGTGGGAGCAGGGGCCCAGCTCCGCCACCGTCATGGTGCTGAGCCCCCACGTGGTGGTGACCGAGGTGATCGGCTCGTTCGTCTCCGACGCCATCGACACGGTCAAGCCCCCGATCCAGCAGCTCATGGCGCGCTCGGGAGCGGCCCACGTGTTCTGGGACGCCGAGGGGCTCGAGAGCCACGATGGCCCCGTCCGCGACGAGTTCGTCGGGCTGTTCCGCAACAACCGCTCCCAGTGGGCCGGCCTCCACGTGTTGTTCCGCTCCGCCCTCATCGGCATGACGGTGGGCGCGGTGGGGCTGCTGTTCCGCGGCGCCCTCAAGGGGCACCGCGATCGCGACTCGTTCCGCAAGGCAATCGACGCCGCGCTCGCCAGCGAGTAGGTCCGCCGGGGCGCCGCCCCGCTCGAGCGCTCGACTACTCGACTACTCGTCCTCGCCGCGCAGCTTGGCGAGCACCGAGATGTCCTCGAGCGTGGTCACGTCGCCGGCCGGCTCCTTGCCCGCGGCCAGCTCGGCCAGCAGGCGCCGCATGATCTTCCCGCTGCGGGTCTTGGGCACCGCGTCGGCGAAGCGCACGCTGGCCGGGCGGGCGAACTTGCCGATCTCCTCGCCCACGTGATCGGCCAGCGCCTTCTTGAGCTCGGCGCTCGGCGTGACCGTGCCCTTGAGGGTCACGAAGGCCACCAGCGCCTGGCCGGTCAGCTCGTCGGGCCGCGCCACCACGGCCGCCTCGGCCACCGCCGGGTGGGCCACCAGCGCGCTCTCGAGCTCGGCCGTGCCCAGGCGGTGCCCCGAGACGTTGACCACGTCGTCCACCCGCCCCATCACCCAGAAGTAGCCGTCCTCGTCCCGCCGCGCGCCGTCGCCGGTGAAGTACTTGCCGGGGAAGCGGCTGAAGTAGCCCTTGCGGAAGCGCTCCTCGTTGCCCCACACCGTGCGCAGCATCGAGGGCCACGGCTGATCGATCACCAGGTAGCCGCCCTCGTTGGGCCCGGCCTCGCTGCCGTCCTCGCGCAGGATCTTGGGGCTCACCCCGAAGAAGGGCAGGGTGCACGAGCCGGGCTTGGCCGCGATGGCCCCGGGCAGCGGCGACATCATGATCCCGCCGGTCTCGGTCTGCCACCAGGTGTCGATGATCGGGCAGCGGTCGCCGCCGATCACCCGGCGGTACCAGATCCACGCCTCGGGGTTGATGGGCTCGCCCACCGTGCCCAGCAGGCGCAGCGAGCCCAGGTCGTGCTTGCCCGGGTGCTCGTCGCCCCACTTGATGAACGCCCGGATCGCGGTGGGGGCGGTGTAGAAGATCGTCACCCGGTGCTTGGCCACGATCTCCCAGAAGCGATCGAGGCCGGGGTGGTTGGGCGCGCCCTCGTACATCACCACCGTGGCCCCGTTGGCGAGCGGGCCGTACACGATGTAGCTGTGGCCGGTGATCCAGCCCACGTCGGCGGTGCACCAGTACACGTCGTCGTCCCGCAGGTCGAACACGTACTTGCTGGTGACGTAGGTGCCCACCATGTAGCCGCCGGTGGTGTGCAGCACGCCCTTGGGGGTGCCGGTGGTGCCCGAGGTGTAGAGGATGAACAGCGGGTGCTCGGCCGCCAGCGCGGGGGCCTCGTGCTCGTCGGAGACGCCCTCGAGCACGTCGGCCCACTCGAGGTCGCGGCCCACGGCCATGGTGATCTCGTTGCCGGTGCGCCGCAGCACGATGGTGCGCGCCACCTCGGGGCAGCTCTCCAGCGCCTTGTCCACCTGGGCCTTGAGCTCCACCACCTTGCCGCGCCGCCACGCGCCGTCCTGGGTGATCACCGTGGTCGCGCCCGCGTCGAGGATGCGGTCGCGCACCGCGTCGGCGGCGAAGCCCCCGAAGATCACGCTGTGCACCGCCCCGATGCGCGCGCAGGCCAGCATCGCGATGGCGGCCTCGGGCACCATGCCCATGTAGATCACCACGCGATCGCCCTGCGCCACCCCGGCGCCGAGCAGCGCGTTGGCGAAGCGCCTCACCTCGCGGGTGAGCTCGGCGTAGCTCAGGGTGAGGGTCTCGCCCGGCTCGCCCTCCCAGATGAAGGCCGTCTTGTCGCCGCGGCCCTCGGCCACGTGGCGGTCGAGGCAGTTGTAGGCGAGGTTGGTGGTGCCGTCCTCGAACCACTTGGCGAAGGGGGGATCCCACTGGCGGATCGTGGTGGGCTCGCGAAACCAGTGCAGCTCCCTGGCCTGCTCGGCCCAGAAGCCCTCGGGGTCCTCCACGCTGCGGCGGTACAGCTCGTCGTACCGCGCCCGAGAGCCCACGCGCGCCCGCTCGGCGAACGCGGCGGGGGGATCGAACACGCGGGACTCCTTGGAAACGCTCTTGATCGTCGTCATGGCAGCAGCAGCGGGGTGGTGCCGAGGGGCATACCACGGATCCCGCGGCCACCGGGCGGCCCGGCGCGGGCGACCATCGTGGGATCGCTCCGCTCCGCGCCCGCCTCGGCGCCGCCGCCACGAGCGACGTTTCGTGGCGCGCCGCGGCTCACTGCGCCACGTCGATCACCAGGTCGTCGACGCAGCGGCCGGCGAGGAAGCCCGAGAGCACGCCCAGCCCGGCGCTGAGCTCCTCGTCGAGGCCCTCCTGCGACTGCACGGCGCAGAACGACAGGGTGTAGCGACCGGGCTCGGCGAACACGTCGACGGGCAGGTCCGCGTGGCCGCGGTGGATGAGGCTGCCCCACTTGCCGCCGTCGAAATTCGGGGTGGCCAGGTCGAAGGTGCTGAACACGATCTCCCCGCTGGCGTCGCGGATCTCGAGCAGCCCCTCGAGCTCGGCGGGCGCCCACCGGATGCTCGAGGTGTCGCCGGCGAAGTCGGGGGCCTTGCTCAGCTCGAAGCTCGGCTCGGCGTCGGGGGCCTGCACCACCGCGATGAAGTCACCGCCCGCGTCCTCGCCCGCCATCTGCTCGTCGTCGAGGTCGAAGGTCACGCGGTAGTTGGTGCCGCCGGGCTCGTAGACGAGCTCGTCCTGGTCGTGGCTGCTGGCGCGGTAGTGGCCGTCCTCGTCCTGGGTGAGGGCGATCAGATCGCCCTGCGGCGTGCGCAGCTCGGCGTTCTCCACCGTGGTGACGTAGCGCTGCTCGCCGTCGGCGGTGGAGATCACCACCAGGTCCACGTCCACCGAGCCATCGGCGTGCTCGCGCAGGACGGTGATGGCCTGGACCGGGCTCTCCAGCGTTCCCTGCAGCAGCGTGCAGCCCCCTTCGGCGCCCATCAGGGCGGGCAGCGAGGCCACGAGGCCTAGGCCCAGCAGCGGACGCAGGCCGCGGCGAGAGGGGATGGAGGAGGAGCGGTCGGAAGTCTTCGATGCCATGCCCGCTGGTTCTTCAAGACGCGGGCCAAGCCCCAAGGGTCCGAGATCCGTGGGTATTCCCCGCGCTCCCGCCGTCGTGGCCTGCGACACCACACGCGGCGCGCAACGTTGCGAGCTGCATCGCCGTGCATCACGAGGCGGTCGATCGCGTCGGACGAGGCGCTCGCGAGGGGGTAGCCTCGGAGCAGGAACGGATCGATCGAATGCCGGTGGGAGTCCTCGTTACCGTCATCACCCTCGTCGTCGTCGTGCCCGTGCTGCTGATGGTGCGGCGCGTGCTCGGGGGGCTGTCGAGGCAGCAGGCCGAGACCCGGCGGCTGCTGGCCGTGGGCGTCCCCGCGCCGGCCCAGGTGCTGGGGACCCAGATGGGCGGCATGACGGTGACCACGGGCGTGCATCGCCACCTGCAGCTCGTGCTCCAGCTCCAGGTGCAGCCCTACGGCCGCCCGCCCTACGCGGCGCAGCTCACCACCCTGGTGTCGGAGCTGCAGGTGCCGCAGCTCCAGCCGGGGGCGACGGTGCAGGTGCGGATCGATCCGGCCGACCCCGCCAAGCTGGCGCTCGAGGGCGTGGGGACCGGGGCCATGCCGGGCCCCGCCGCGAGCCCACCCTCGCCCTACGGGGCCGCGCCCCCGATGCAGCAGTACGGGGCCCCGCGGATGCAGTACGGGGCCGGACCCGCGGCTGCGCCGGGCATGATCCCCGTGCAGCCGGCCACCATGCCCGCGGGGGCCAAGGTGGGAATGGTGCTCGGGATCGTGGGCGCGCTGGTGGGCGTGGGCGTGTCGATCTGGGTGTCGACGATGCAGGTGGAGACCAGCCCGACCATGCCGGGCGCGAGCCCGCCGGCGGCGGCGAGCCACCAGGCCTCCGAGCTCTGCCAGCAGGCGGTGCGCTGCTGCTCCACGGTGGCCGGCGGCTCGGCCACGCACTGCGAGGGCCTGGGGGCGGCGGGGGTCACCGACGACGCCTGTCGCAGCGCGCTCGATGGCTTCGCCCGCGCGGCCGAGGCCTCGGGCAAGCACTGCGAGTGACGCGGGCGGGCTCAGCCCGCTGGCATCGTCGAGGTGATCTGGTCCTCGAGCCGCGCGTAGGAGGCCTCCATGCCGTGCTCCATGCCGGTCTCCAGCATCGCCTTGCGGGTGGCGGCGTCGGGCAGGCTCATGCGCATCACCATCAGCGTGCCCTCGCCGTCGGCGGTGAAGGTGGTCTCCACCCGGTTGTCGGGGGTGGGGTCGGGCAGGTGCATCCGCTCCACGTGCACGATGCGGTGCGGGGGATCGAGCTCGAGGATCTCGGCGGTGAGGTAGAAGCCCTGGCCGTCGCCATTGCTCCACTCGTAGCGGATCTTGCCGCCGACTCGACCCTCGTTGATGCACACGGGCATCGACCAGCCGTCGGGGCCGAGCAGCCACTGCTGGATCAGCGCGGGCTCCATGTGCGCCCGGTATACGTCCTCGGGGGGCGCGGCGAAGCGGCGCCTCGCCACCACCACGGTGTCGCCTTCGAGCTCCAGGGTCAGGCTCATGACTTCCGTCCTTCCTTCTTCCTCTCGTGGGGCTCGGCCGTGCTCGCGCGCGTGGCCGCCAGCAGCCGGTCGAGCCGGGAGTAGTTGATCTCCAGCGCCTCGCGCAGCCGCGCGAGGTAGTCGTCGAGGTCGTCGAGGGATCCCGGGGCCAGCCGACACGGCCGTCGCGTGCCGTCCACCCGGCGCACGATCAGCCCTGCCCCCTCGAGGACCTTGAGGTGCCGCGACACCGCGGGCTGCGAGATCTCGAATGGCTCCGCGAGCTCGCCCACGGTGGCCTCGCCCTCGACCAGGCGCAGCAGGATGGCCCGCCGCACGGGGTCGGCCAGGGCCCCAAAGGCCGCATCGAGGCGCTCGGCTGCGCTCACCACTGCTATATAACACATCGGTTATATATGTGTCGAGCGCAATCCGAGTCCCGACGCCCGCGAGCGAGCCCGTGCCCCGCCGCGGACGTGCTTGCGCGCCGCCTCGGGTAGGCTCGCCCCCGTGCCTCCCGATCCGCTGACCCCCGGCCAGCTCGGTCCCGTGCTCTTGCGCAATCGCTTCGTCAAGGCGGCCACCTTCGAGGGCATGAGCCCGGCGGGCGTGCCCTCGCCCGCGCTGGTCGAGCACCACCGCCGCCTGGCCGAGGGCGGGGTGGGCATGACCACGGTGGCCTACGCCGCGGTGCACCCCGACGGCCGCACCTTCCCCGATCAGCTCTGCCTGGTGCCCTCGGCGATCCCTGCCTTGCGCTCGCTCACCCACGCGGTGCACGAGGCGGGCGCCCGGGTGTCGATCCAGCTCGCGCACGCCGGCTTCTTCAGCAAGCTGCGCCCCGCCGACGGCGGCCTGCCGCGCGGCCCCTCGCTCACCTTCAACAAGTACGGCGCCGCCTCGGGCCTGCCGCTGGCCCGGGCCATGACCGTGGCCGAGATCGAGGCGATCCCCGGCCAGTTCGCGGCGGCGGCCGAGCTCGTGGCCGAGGCCGGCTTCGACGCGGTGGAGCTGCACCTGGGCCACGGCTACCTGCTCAGTCAGTTCCTCAGCCCCGCCACCAACCGCCGGCGCGATCGCTACGGCGGCTCGCCCGACGGTCGCATGCGCCTGCCCCTGGCCGTGGCCCGGGCGGTGCGCGAGGCGGTGGGCGGGCGGCTGGCCGTGACCGCCAAGCTCAACGTGCTCGACGGCTTCTCCGGCGGCGCGGGCGTGGCCGAGGCGGTGGCGCTGGCCGGGCGCCTCGACGCGGCCGGCATCGACGGCCTCACCACCAGCGGCGGGTCCACCAGCCGCAACCCGCTGTTCCTGCTGCGGGGCGAGCGTCCGCTGGCCGCGATGATCGCCGTGGAGCGCAGCGCCCTGCAGCGCGTGGCCCTGCGGGTGCTGGGCCCGGCCGTGCTGCGGACCTACCCCTTCGAGGAGACCTTCTTTCGCGAGCCGGGCCGCGAGCTGCTCGCCCACGTGGGCTGCTCGGTGATCCTGCTGGGCGGGGTGGTCTCGTGGGCCAACGCCGTGCAGGCCATGGCCGACGGCTTCGCCTTCGTGCAGATGGGGCGCGCGCTGCTGGCCGACCCCGATCTGGTGCGGCGCTTCGAACGGGGCGAGGCCCAGCGCACGCGCTGCACCGCCTGCAACCAGTGCATCGCCGCGATGGACGACGGCGGCGTCCGCTGCGTGCTCGACGACCCCGGCGGTCGCTTCGTGCTCCGTCACCCGGCATAGGACCGCGCCCTCGCTCGTCGAGGAGGGGGACGGCGTTCCCCGCCCGGGGCGCGAGAGCGCGAGCCCGACTCCGGTAGACTCCCGGCCGGACCACTCGTTGGAGGAGCGCTCGAAAGCCACGACTCGCCCCGGATCCGGGCTCGTCGATCTGCTCGCGGTCGTCGAGCAGGCGGCCGACGCCATCGGCATCGACGACCTCCACGGCAACGTGGTGTGGGGCAACCGAGCGTTCCGGCGGCTGTTCGGCCTGGCCGACGACGAGCCGCTGGGCACGCTCGCCGACTACGTGCCCGTGCGGGCCCGCGAGGGGCTGCTGCGACGTCATCGCGATCGGGTGCAGGGACCGCTGGCCCCGGCGAGCTACGAATTCGAGGCCCGCCGCCGCGACGGCAGCCGGCTGTGGGTGGAGGCCACGGTCGCGCCCGTGGTCGACGACGGCGTGACCACGGGCACCTGCGCCGTGATCCGCGACGTGACCGTCCGCCGCCGACGCGAGCTCGAGCTCGATCAGGCCCAGCAGCAGTATCGCTCGCTGTTCGAGCGGGCCTTCGACGCGATCGTGGTGTTCGAGCCCGACGGCGAGATCGTGCTCGACGTCAACCCCCGCGCCTGCGAGCTCTACGGTCGCGCGCGTCACGAGCTGGTGGGCATGAGCCTGCTCGCCATCACCCGCGACTCTCGGCCGGGGCGCGAGGCCCTCGAGCGGGTGCGGGCCCGCGGCACCATCGAGAACTTCGAGACCGTGCACTACCACCGCGACGGCTCGGAGCTGTTCCTCGAGTGCAGCGCGTCGGTGATCGAGTACCAGGGGCGCGCCGCGATCCTCTCGATCCAGCGCGACGTGACCGAGCGCCGCCTGCTGCAGCAGCGCCTGACCCACGCCGAGAAGATGGAGGGCGTGGGCCAGCTCGCGGCGGGGGTGGCCCACGAGTTCAACAACGTGCTCGCGGCGGTGCTCGGCACGGCCGAGGCCCTGCTCGACGAGGTCGCCGAGCCCTCGGCGCGCTCGATGCTCGAG
This sequence comes from Myxococcales bacterium, assembly GCA_020633315.1. GTDB lineage: Bacteria > Myxococcota_A > Polyangia > Nannocystales > Nannocystaceae > Paraliomyxa. The sequence goes on along the minus strand of JACKDV010000006.1, from coordinate 221,845 downwards.
CAGATGCTCGCGCGGGGCCACGCGGGGGCCGAGATCACCCGCGAGCTGCTGTCGCTGAGCCGCAAGCCCAACCCCACCACCGCCGAGGTCCAGCCCGACGAGGTGATCCGGGCCATGTCGGCCTGGCTGGCGCCCCTGCTCGGCGACGAGGTGACGATGGAGCTGGCCCCGGCCACGCGGGGGCTGAAGGTGCGGGCCGACGCGGGGCAGCTCGAGCAGCTCCTGCTCAACCTCGCGCTCAATGCCCGCGATGCGATGGGGGCTCGGGGCATGCTGCGGGTGAGCACGGGGGGGCTGCGGCTCACCCTGCCGCGGCAGACGGCGACCCACCGCCTCGCGCCCGGTCGCTACGTGGTGCTCGCGGTGCGGGACACCGGGCCGGGCATCCCCGATCCGGTGCGGGCGCGGATCTTCGAGCCGTTCTTCACCACCAAGGGACCCGGGCAGGGCACGGGCCTGGGCCTGGCCACGGTCTACTCCATCGTCGATCGCATCGGCGGGGGCATCGACGTGCGCAACGAGGGCGGGGCCTGCTTCCTGGTCTACCTGCCCGTGGCCGAGGGCACCGAGCGCGCCCGCGTGCCCACCCCCTTCCCCGGGCTGGCCGACGCTCCCGGTCCGGCCACCTTGCTCTTGGTGGACGACGAGGTGGTGCTCGCCACGGCGCTGGCCCGGGGCCTGCGGGCGGCGGGCTTCGAGGTGCTGCTCGCCCACGACGTCGCGACGGGTCGCCGCCTGCTCGACGAGCACGGCTCCCGCCTCGACCTGCTGCTGACCGACGTCTCCATGCCGGGCGGCAGCGGCTTCGAGCTCGCCCGCGAGGCCGTGGCCCACACGCCCGAGCTGCGGGTGCTCGTGATGTCCGGCTTCGCCGACCGCGGTCTGCCCCCCGAGCTGTCGGCCGCCAGCTTCGTGCAGAAGCCCTTCACGCGGGCCACCTTGCTGCGACGCATCCGCGAGCTGCTCGATCGCTGAGCGCCGCCGAGCACCGGCGAGCCCGACGCCCGCCGGCGATCGCCGAGCGCGTCACGAGCCAACGAGACCGGCCGAGCCGCCGAAGCTCTCGATGCGTCACCCTCGGCGTGGGCTCACGCATTCTGCGCAATTCGTCGTCCTTGCGCCCGGGCGCGCCGTAGCGGGACACTCGTGCGCTAGATGCTTGGCTTCGTCCCCGCTTTGCTTGCGCTCTTCGACGACAAGGTCCCCAACGAGGAAGCCCTGGCGCTCGGCCCCCTCACCGGCTGGCTGATGCTGCTGGCCGCGCTCGCGGTGGTGAGCCTGCTCGTGCTGACCCACGAGCGCTGGCGCCGATGGTGGTTGCAGCTCGAGGACCCGCGCTCGATCGGTCTGTACCGGATCGTGTTCGGGTTCTTCGTGATCTGCAACATGAACGACTTCTACGAGTACTTCACGTTCCTGTTCACCGACGAGGGCATCTTCACCGCCGACGTGGCCCGGCACGTGCACGCGCGGGGTCAGTTCGCGGGCTTCGGGGACGGGCTGACCGACGACAGCCCCTGGGGCTTCTTCGACACCAAGGCGATCCTCACCTTCCTCGAGGGCCCCAAGTACTCGCTGCTCTACTTCTGGGACACGCCCCAGTTCTTCTGGGGGCACATGATCGCCTTCTGGGCGTGTGCCGTGCTGTTCATGGTGGGCTTCCGTACCCGGCTGATGGGGGTGCTCACCTTCGTGCTGATGAACAGCATCTTCTTCCGCAACCACCTGTTCTGGGAGGGGACGGAGCTGGTCTACCGCGTGTTCCTGGCCTACCTCATCTGTGCCAAGGCCGGGCACGCCTACAGCGTGGACAACTGGCTGCGCTGCCGCAAGCTGCGGCGCAAGGGGCTGCTGAGCACCCGCGACGGCCCGGGCGGCGGCGCGGGCCTGGCCCCCGACGACGAGCACCCCAAGGGCCTGCAGGCGGTGTACCGCCTGATCCCCGCGTGGCCGCGGCGCCTGATGATGCTGCAGCTGGCCACGGTGTACTGCTACACGGGCACGGTCAAGAACGGCAGCGTGTGGGCCAAGGGCGACGCGATCTACTACGCGTGGAACATGGACCACTTCTATCGCTTCCACCCGCAGCAGATCACCGCGGTGCTCGGCACCAACGTGCTGCGGCTGGCGACGTGGGTCACCCACTGGGGCGAGGCCCTGTTCCCGCTGTGCCTGTGCGGCGTGATGTACTTCTGGGCCCGCCGCGAGGGCTTCGCCCCGGTCACCGGGATCCGGCGGATCCTCGTGCGGCTGTGCTGGGCCGCGCTGGGCTTCGCGTCGGTGGGCCTGGTGTGGGTCACCTGGGACGTGCACTTCGGCCCGGTGGTCGACGCCCCGCTGGTCTACCTGGGGCTCATCGACGCGCCCAACACCATCGCCAAGGAGCTGTGGTGCGGCGGCATGGTGGTGGTGATGCTGGGCGGGTGGTGGCTGTGGCACCGCCTCGATCGCAAGCCCTTCGTGGTGCGCACGCTCTTGTGGCTCCGACCGCTGCGCAAGCCGCTGACCATCGACCGCGACTTCTTCGCGGCCTGGACCCTCGGGCGGCGGGTGTGGATCCCGTGGCACATCGGCGTGATGGGCGGGATCTTCACCCTGATGAACATCGGGCAGTTCCAGACGGGGATGCTGTCCGCCACCATCATCTTCTTCACCGGCGAGGAGATCGCCCGCTTCGGGCGCTTCGTGTTCGGCCGCCTGCGGTGGCTGCCGCTGGTGCCCCGCAGCGTCAAGGATCGCGAGCCGCCGCTGCCGGCCGAGGACCCCTCGCTGCCCCACCTGCACCACGACACGGTGAGGTTCCCGCAGTGGGCGATGTGGGTCGTGGTCGGCGGCGTGCTGGTGGGCATCTTGGTGAAGGTGGCGTGGGCCCCCGAGTGGTGGGCGCGGATCTGGATCGGCACCGCCGTGTTCGGGGCCGGGGTGATGTTCCAGACCTGGCGGACCCACCGCGGCCGCAGCCCCGTCGAGGGCGAGCCGCCCTGGGCCTACGGCGCGCTGGGGCGCTTCCTCGTGTCGGGGCTGCTGGCCTGGCACATCGCGGCCGTGGCCACCTGGCTCACCCCCGACAAGGACAGCCTGGAGAGCTGGCGCAACCCGGCGCGGCAGGTGTTCGCCAAGTACCTCACCATCACCCAGACCGATCAGGGCTGGGGCATGTTCGCGCCCAATCCGCCGCGCTCCAACGTGTTCCTCAAGGTGCTGGTCACCGACGAGGACGGCGAGGTCTGGGACATGCGGACCGACGTGTACGCGCCCGAGCGCAAGCCGATCCCGTGGATCTGGAACGACCGCATGCGCAAGATGAACCGCCGCATCATCGGCGGCGAGTCGGGCAACACCCAGTGGTACCGCAAGTGGTACGCCCGCTGGCACTGCCGGCAGTGGCAGCTCGAGCACGAGGGGCAGATCCCCCGCAAGGTGGAGCTGGTGAAGGTCTGGTACCAGATCCCCTCGCCCGAGGAGACCGCGGTCAAGGGCTACTACGTGCCCGAGGACCTGCTCGAGCGCACCGGCCACGAGAAGGTCGAGTACACCGAGCACTGCCGCAACGCGGTGATGGGGCAGCTCCCCGACTGGATCCGCGAGCGCCACGGCCTGCCGCCGCTGCCCGAGGGCGTGGAGTACCGCCCCTGGCTCAAGCACAAGAAGAAGGCGTGGGATCGCATGCGGGCCAAGGAGCGGGGCGAGGAGCCGCCCGAGGACGCGGCCACCAAGGACAAGGACGCCGAGCTCGAGGAGCGCAAGGCCAAGGCTCGCGCCCGCGCCAAGGCCCGCGCCGAGGCCCGCGAGCGCGTCGAGCCCGAGTGAGCCCGCCGCCCGCCCGGCGACGAGGCCGAGCGGGCGCGGTCACGGAGGCGCGTGACGAGCTCGGGGCGACGGGCCCCGAGCCTCGGCGAGCCCCCCTCACGCCCCGAGGGCTACCCGCACTCGAACGCGGCGATGGCCTCGCGGATGCGGGCGGCGGCCTTGAGGGCCGACTTGGGCGTGGGGTGCAGGCCGTCGATGGTCTCCAGGCCATGCCAGGCGTCCACCAGGATCGCGTCGGGCAGCTCGGCCTCGATGCGCTCGCGCCAGGTGGTGGAGATGGCGTCGTACTGCGTCTCGTCGGCCCACCACACCAGGCCGGTGGCGGCGCCCTGGAAGGCGAGGTCGAGGTCGCCGTAGGTCGGGTACTCCGAGAACACCGGCACCAGGCCCATGTCCTCGGCCATCTGCCCCACTGCGATCACGCGGTCGAGGTAGGCGTCGACCTCGGCCTGGCTGCAGGGCGCCGACTCGAGCTGCGGCACGCCGGCCGCCCCCGAGTGCAGGCAGTCGTTGCCGATGCTGATGTACGCGTAGCTGGCGTTGTAGCCGAGGATCTGGGTGGGATCGGCCGGGTTGGGGATGGCCACGCGCGCCGAGGCCTTGAGCAGCTGGGTGTCGTAGCCCTGCCAGCCCACGTCGGGCACGCACAGCTGGGGCAGGCAGAAGTCGCGCGCGAACGAGGTGGCGCCGGCCTGGCCCTCGTTGATCACCAGCGAGCCCTTGTAGACGAGGGCGTCGCCGAGGCTGAGGTAGCTGCCGAAGCCCACCGCGGCGCCGCCGAACGGGGCCTGGAGCTGGTCGTTGAAGGGCAGGCGGCCGTCGGCATACGAGGCGCCGATGAGGAGGATGGGCTGATCGGTGGCCTGGGGGACGCCGGCCGTGGCGGGGGCAGCGGGGGTGAAGGCGGTGGCGAGGGTCAGCAGACCCAGGCCGGTGAGGGCACGCAGGGAGGACGGGGCGAGCATTGTTCGTGCTTTCGGGGGAAGGGGTCGAGCAGAGGGCACGACGCACCGCTTTCGCCCCGAGGGAGGGCGAATTCGAGCGGGTACCGGTGTTCAAGCCAAGTGGTGATTGGGGAGCGTCGACGCAGACCAGGCGCACGACCCTTCCGGTCCGCCGCCACGCGAGGGAGAGGGCGCGGGGACGGAGTCGAGGCGATGAAGGGTACGGGCGGCTGGGGCTACGCCGGGTCCGTTCGGGGAGAGACGACGAGGGGTAAGAGAAAGTTGAAGGGAGCGGGGCCTCGGGGCAAGCTCGATCGACGCTTACCATGGGTCCGATTTCCACCATGCTGACAGCATGCGGCAGGATGCTCCCCCTGCTGCTGGTCACCGCGTGTACCGGACGTGGTGTCGATCGCAGTGATGCCGTGCCGTTGCGGGCAGCGCTGGAGATCAGACCCATCGTCGACGGTGATCCGTTCGAAGAGGTCCTCGCCGAGACGGCGCAGGGCACACGACCGCTCCCCGAGCACGTCTCGCCCTACGCTCCGCTCGAGGTGGAGGTGGAGCACGGCGAGCTCGGCAGCCCCGTGCGCCCGCCGATCCCCACTACCCGCGTGGTCGCCTCGTCGCGCGCCACCCTCGAGCAGGCCCTGCGCCAGGCGGGGCCCGTGCCCGCGGGGCGGGCCGTGGTCTACGAGCAGCAGCCCGACGAGCGCTGGACGATGCTGGTCGTGGACACCACCGAGGGCCTCGTCCTGGGTCCCGACACCGGCCTCACGCTGGGGGAAGGCGAGCCGGGCTCGGGCTACGAGGGGGTGTTCCTGCTGCTGCCGCCGCAGGACGCACAGACCTTCGAACGGCTGACCCGCGATCACCAGGGGGGGCGGCTGGCGATCATCGAGGGCGACGAGGTGCTGCTGGCGCCCACCGTGCAAGAGCCAGTCCCCGGCGGCACGGTGCTGATCACGCCTGGCACGAACGACACGCCGGCCTCGACCTTCGAGCGGCTCGCCGGTCGACCCGCGCCCGCGCCCGCCGAGGCCCGCTGAGCGAGCCGCTCGCCGCGATCGCGAGCCGCCGCGACGAGGCAGCCGAGTGCCTCGGCGCTCAGCCTTGGCCGAAGCAGATCCCCACGTCGCGCGCCGCCTGCACGAGCTGGCCCGTGGGATCCACCCGCCGCTCGTTGGCGCAGGCCTGCTCGATGGGGATGGTGATGATGTCGGGGGTCCGCAGCGCGACCATGTGGCCGAACTTGCCCTCGGCGATCGCATCGACCGCCGCCGTGCCGAAGCGGGTGCCGAGGATGCGATCGAACTGGGTGGGCGAGCCGCCGCGCTGGATGTGGCCGAGCACGGTCACCCGCAGGTCGAGCACCAGGTGGGGCTGCAGCGCCTCGCCCAGGCGGTAGCCGGCGCCGAAGAGCTTGGGCATGGCGCCCAGCTTGCGCGGGCCCTCGAACGACTGCTGGCCGTCGGCGGGCCGCGCCCCCTCGGCGATGACGATGATCGAGAACGGGTGCCCGCTCTCGCGACGACGGCGGATGGTGCCCACCACCGGCTCGAGGCGATAGGGGATCTCGGGGATCAGGCATACGTGGGCCCCGCCGGCCAGCGCCGCGCACAGGGCGATCCACCCCGCGTTGCGGCCCATCACCTCCAGGATCATCACGCGGTCGTGGCTGATCGCGGTGTCGCGTAGGCGATCGATGGCATCGGTGGCGGTCTGCACCGCGGTGTTGAAGCCGAAGGTGTAGTCGGTGGCGCCCAGGTCCTGGTCGATGGTCTTGGGCACGCCCACGATGCGCATGCCCTTGTCGGCCAGGCGATGGGCGATGCGCATCGAGCCGTCGCCGCCCACGCTCACCAGCGCATCGAGGCCCAGGGCGTGGTAGTTGGCGACCACCCGGTCGCTGACGTCGATCACCTCCTGCTCGCCGTCCTTCTTCACCACGTACTCGAAGGGATCGGAGCGGTTGGAGGTGCCGAGGATCGTGCCGCCGCGGGTGAGGATGTCGTCGACATCGTCGGGGCCCAGGGGGCGGTTGCCGCGGGGGGCCTTGTAGTCGAGATCGATGAGGCCGTTGGTGGCGTCCTCGATGCCGATCACCTCCCAGCCGCGGGCGTGGGCCTTGAGCACCACGGCTCGAATCACCGCGTTGAGGCCGGGGCAGTCCCCACCGCCCGTCATGATCCCGATGCGTCGGATGCTCACGGCCGCCATCTTGGACCGGCCGCGGCCGATCGTCGAGGGAGGGGGATCCCGCCCGCCCGGTTCCACGGTAGCGTGGGGCTCGTGACCGCGGGGGTGATCGCAGCCGGGGACTCGCGCACCGCCGAGGCGGGGGCCGAGCTGCTGCGCGCGGGAGGCAACGCGGTGGACGTGATCTGTGCCGCCTCGTGCATGGCCTTCATCGCCGAGGCGCCGCTGTGCGGGCCCGGGGGCAGCGGCGCGCTGCTGGCCGGCCCGCCCGACGATCTGCGGCTGCTCGACTTCTTCGCCGTGGTGCCGGGCCAAGGGGCCAGTGCGCCGCCCGTGCTCGACTTCCACGACGTGGACGTGGACTTCGGTCCCACCGTGCAGCAGTTCCACGTGGGCCGAGGCGCGGCCGCGGTGCCGGGCACCATGCTGGGGCTGGTGGAGGCGCATCGTCGGCTGGGGCGGGTGCCATTCTCCACCTTGATCCAGCCCGCGCTGAGGGCCGCCCGCGAGGGGCTCGAGCCCAGCGCCCAGCTCCGCGAGGTGGTCCGCATGCTGCGGCCGATCCTCTCGCTCTCGCAGCCCACGCGGGCGCTGTTCTACGACGCCGAGGATCGCCCGTGGCTGTCCAACCCGCGGCTGGCCGACTTCCTCGAGGCGGTGGCCCACGAGGGCGAGGCCCTGCTGCGCGGGCCCTTCGCGCGCGACCTGGTGGCCCAGATGGGCCCGGAGCACGGGGGGCTGCTCACCGCCACCGATCTACAGCGCTACGCCCCGGTGTGGCGCGAGCCGCTGCGGGTGCGCCGGGGCGCGCACGAGTACCTCTCCAACCCGCCGCCGTCCTCGGGCGGCTCGCTGGTGGGCCTGGGGCTCGCGCTGTCGGCCGAGCTGCCGCTGGGCGGAATGCCGTGGCTGGGCCCGCGCTACGTGGGCGAGCTGGCCTCGCTGCTCGGCGCGCTCGACCACGCCAAGCAGCGCTCCCGCGAGCTGCCGCCCGGCCAGGTGATGAGCGCCGAGCTGCACGACGGCGCCGCGCGGGCCCTGGCCGAGCAGCGAGCGCGGCGCAGCCTCGGCAGCACCACCCACATCAGCGTGCTCGACGGAGACGGACGGCTGGCCTCGCTCACCATGAGCAACGGCGAGGGCTGCGGCCACACCCTTCCGGCCTACGGCGTGCACGTCAACAACTTCCTGGGCGAGGAGGACATCAACCCGCACGGCTTCCATCGCCAGCCGCCCGGCACCTGGATGACCACCATGATGGCGCCCTCGGCCGTGCTCGAGGGTGGTCGGCCGTCGCTGGTGCTGGGCACGGGCGGCTCCAACCGCATTCGCAGCGCGCTGCTGCAGACCCTGCTGCACGTGCTGGCCGCGGGGCGCTCGCTGGAGGAGGCCGTGCTCGCTCCGCGCATGCACGTGGAGGGCGAGCGGCTGTGGGTCGAGCGCGAGGGCCTGCCCGAGGGCAGCGTGGAGGCGCTGTGTCGGGCCTGGCCCGGCGCCACCGTGTTCCCGGCGCACAACATGTTCTTCGGGGGCGTGCACGCGGTGGGGCTCGCTGGCGCGGGGCTCTACGGCATGGGCGATCCGCGGCGCGGCGGCACCGTGGTGCGGGTGGGCTAGGCTCGCCGCGAGCTCAGCCCGGGTGGGCCCGCAGCCACTGCTCGATCTCCTCGAGCTCGCCCTCGTGGTCGTCGCCCTCGAGCCCGCGCAGCGCGGCCCGGGCTCGCAGCACCTGCGCCCGCGCCTGCCCGCGATCGTCGCCCAGCTCCCAGCGGGCGCGGGCCAGCTCGAAGCGCGTGAGCTCGAGCGCGTCGGCATGGTCCTCCATGCTCTCGAAGGCGGCCTGGGCCTCGGTGAGCGGCTCGATCGCCGCGGCGGCCTCGCCCCGGGCGAGCTGCACGCGACCCAGCGAGCGCAGGGAGAACGCGGTGTCGGGATGCGTGGGCCCGAGCTTGTCGCGGCGGATCGCGGTCGCGCGCCGAAGCTCGTCGCGCGCCAGGTCGAGCTGGCCGCGCTCCTCGTGGATCGCGGCCATGTTGCCGAACACGGTCGCGGCCTGCGGGTGCTCGAGGCCCACGGTCTTGCCCAGGATCGCCAGCGCGCGCTCGTAGTCGGCCATCGCCGCGTCGGGGTCGCCGCGCTCGTGGGCGAGGTGGCCGGTGTTGATCAGCACCAGCGACACCAGGGGGTCGTCCTCGCCCAGGGTCTTCTCGAGGATCTCCAGGCCCCGCGCCAGGTGCTCGGCCGCGAGCTCGAGCTGTCCCAGCTCCTCGTAGACCAGCCCCATGTTCACCAGGGTGCCGGCCACGTTGCGGTGCAGGGGGCCCTGGGTGCGCTCGAGCACCTCGAGCGCCTCGCGGTAGCTCTGCAGCGCCTCCTCGTGCTCGTCCTGGGCGGCATAGATCGCGCCCAGGTTCACCAGGGTGCCGGCGGTGTGGGGGTGGTCGGGGCCGTAGGCCTTCTTCCAGATCTCGCGGGCGCGAAGCTGCAGGCGCAGGGCCTCGTCGAGCTGGGCCCACGAGCGGTGGATGTTGCTCATGTTGAGCAGCGACGCGGCGACCTTGGGGTGCTCGGGGCCGTGCAGGCGCTCGCGGATCGCCAGCGCCTGCTCGTGCAGGGCGAGGGCCCGCTGGTAGTCGCCCTTCTCGTCGTACATCAGCGCGAGGTTGTTGAGCACCGCGGCGACGGTCTCGTGCTCGGGGCCGTGCAGCTCGCGGCGGCGGGCGAGGGCCTCCTCGAGGCGCTCGATCGCGAGGTCGTAGTCGGCGAGCTGCCCCGCGAGCAGGCCGGCGTTGTTGAGGTACGAGGCCCGCACCGCGGGATCGCTGACGCGCTCGAGCGCCGCCTCGGCGAAGCGAGCCCAGCGCTGCGCCTCGTCGGGCTGACCCATGCGATCGCCCACCAGGTGCATGAGCTGGATCGCGGCCCGGGCCTGCACCGTGTCGAGGCCGTCGCGGCGGGCGTCGAAGTAGGCGCCCTCGTAGTGCGCCCGCGAGTCCTCGTAGCGCCCCAGGCTCTCCTCGATGTCGGCCAGGCTCAGCTCGGCCCGGGCCACCAGCGGCGGGTGCTCCAGCTCCCGCGCGCGCTCGAGCGCCGCCTGGGCGTCGGGCAGCACCTGCGCCGCCTTGCCGGCGCGGTTCTGGGCGTCGAGGCGGGCCAGCTCCTCCTCGTGTGCCTCCACGCGGGCCGCGAGCTCGGGGTCCGACGGCGGGGGCACCTGGGCCTGCACGTACTGGGGGTCGTCGCACTGCTCGATCGGGGGCAGGCCGCCCACCGCCGACGAGGCGCGCTCCACCACCTCGGCGTCGGCGTCCTCGAGGATCCCGACCAGCGCTCGCAGGCCGCGGAGGCGCTCGTCCAGGCAGCGCATGCGGGCGTCCATCAGCGCCTCGGGCTGCTCGTGGCGCACCCGCGTGGCCTCGCAGGCGTCGCGGCGCGAGGCGGTCCAGCGCTCGGCGTAGTCCTGCAGCTTGGGCTCCACGCGGTCCCAGGTGTCGGCGGCGTAGGCCAGCTCGGTGTCGGCCATCGCCCGCTCGATCCGCTCCGCCGCCGCGTCGCTCCACACCTGCGCCAGCCGCTCGTGGGCGTGGTCGCAGGGCGCCGGCTCGGGGGCGAGCTGGCTCGCCCCGATGGTGCCGCCCAGCAGCGCCACGCCGCCCAGCGCCCACACGATGCGCCGCCGTCGATGGCGGCCGCGCTCCAGCGCCAGCAGCAGCGCCTCCATCGTCTCGAAGCGCACGCTGGGGCGCGGCGAGAGCCCCCGCGTCATCAACGAGCACAGCCACCGCGGCACGGTCCGCGTGGGGTCGAGCTCGAGCTCACCCGAGGCCTTGATCTGGTAGAGGTCCTTCTGCGTCTCGGCCTTGAAGGGCCGCACCCCGTAGATCGCCTCCCACAGGGTCACGCAGAAGCCGTACTGGTCGCTGCGACGATCCGCGCCGCGCCCCAGGTGCTGCTCGGGCGCCATGTAGGCCGGCGTGCCCACCACCGTGCCGTTGCGGGTGAGCTCCTCGTGCAGCGAGGTGAGCACCTCGTGGGTGTCGGTGGCCCGCATGCGGATCGACGACACCCGGCTCAGCTCGCCCACGATGGTGTCCAGCGGCGACGCCACCGGCAGCAGCTCCTGCGAGGGGTCGCTGCGCGAGCGACTCTCGCCCCCCGTGCGCGTGTCCCCGTCGCCCGGGGTCTCGCCCGTGCCGCGCACCAGGCCGAAATCCATCACCCGCACGCGCCCGTCGTCGCCGATCAGCACGTTGCCCGGCTTGAAGTCGCGGTGGACCAGGCCGGCGGCATGCACCGCGGCCAGCCCCCGGCCCGCCGCGATCATGATGGGCAGAACCTCCGACCAGGCGCGTGGGCGCTCGTCCAGCCACTGCCGCAGGCTCTGGCCGCGGACCAGCTCCATCGCGATGAACAGGCGGTGACCCTCCAGCGCCACGTCGTACACGGGCAGCACGTTGGGGTGGCTGAGCTGGGCCATCGCCTGCGCCTCCCGCAGCAGGCGGAGGCGCGCGTCGTCGTTGACCCGCCGCAGCAGCTTGAGCGCCACCTCCCGATCGAGCTTGGGGTCGTAGGCGCGGAACACCTGCCCCATGCCGCCACGCCCCAGCTCGTCCACCACTACGTAGCGCCCCAGGAAGCGCGGGGCCTCGTCGTCCGGCTCCTGGCCCCGCGACTTGCTCGTGAGCAGCGGCCCTCCGACCACCGTCACGTCCTCGTCCAGCGTGGGCTGGTCCAGCGGGCGTTCGCCGGCCATGCTTTCATGGTAGGACGATCATGGGCTTTGGAGCACGAAATCGTCATCGTATGATCGGCCAAGAGTCGGTTATTCGAGCTTGGTGATCGGTCGAGCGAGGACGCTCCCACACCACCGAGATGGAGTCGTCGAGGCCCCGACCTGTCCATTGTCGAGACTCCATCGGCTTCCAGAGGTGCAGGCGAGCGCCCCGCCGACTTTCCGACGGACACTCGATGGTTAGCTATATTAGTAAAGTTTCTTGTGTAGGCTTGGCTCGACCCATTCCCTGGCATTGGCGGGCCCGAGCGAGGCGCGGGCCTGTGGGGGCACGTTCTGCGACGGTGGGCTCCCGGGCACCATGCCCGTGGACCCGACCGGCGAGACGATCGCTTCGCCCTCGAGTGCGGCGGCGAGCCTACTTCTGCACCGCGGGCACCCACGCGGTGGTGCGGCCGCCGAGCTCGAGGTGCTCGATCGCCTCGCCCTTGGCGGTCCTCGCCTCGGCGTCCTTGCCCCAGCGATGGTGGAACAGCCAGCTCTTGGGGAAGCGCTGCTTGTCCGCGTCCACCTCGCAGGCCTTGACCACGATCGCGCGCAGCTTGGCGTGGATCCGCTTGGCCTCGGCCTCGCTCAGCTCGGTGCCGCGGCGGCGGGGGTCGATGCGCGCCTGGTAGAGCACCTCGTCGGCGATCCAGTTGCCCACCCCGGCCGCGAAGCCCTGGTCGAGCAGCACCGCCTTGAGCACGCCCTTGCGTCGCCGCAGCGCGTCCACGAATTCACCCACCGGCGGCATCTCGTCGAGGGGATCGAAGCCCAGGCGGCACAGCGGCTCCTCGTGCTCGGGATCCTGCTGCAGGCGGATCCGACCCAGCCGGCGGGAGTTGGTCATGGCCAGCTCGCCGCCGTCGTCGAGCCACAGGTGGATCTTCCAGAACCTGGGCGGCCAGCTGCGGTCGAGGGCCTTGCGGCCGTGGGCGGCCAGGCGCAGCGGGCCCGCGGCCGGGGTCACGAACTGGCCGGTCATGCCGAAGTGGAACAGTGGCCACGGTCGCTGGTCGAGCTCCCACCACATCTGCTTGCCGCGGCGCCGGCTCGCCACCACCGTACGGCCAGTGAGGCTGCGCGCCACGGTGCGCGGGGTCACTCCCTGGAACACGATCTCGTCGTCGGCGCAGCGCACCCGCTCGATCACCCGGCCCACCGCCACCTGCTCGACCAGGCGTCGCGCTCGCTCCACCTCGGGCAGCTCGGGCATCAGCGCCCCCCCTCACCCTTGGCGAAGGCCCGGCCGCGGACCATGTCCCGGGGCGACCAGGGCGAGGGCTTGCCGCCCAGGTAGCGATGGAACCAGTCCAGGTGGGCCGCGTAGTAGAGCGGCATCGAGCGCACGTAGCTCGGCCAGTGCCCATCATTGGGGAACACCACCAGCCTCGCCGGCACGTCGCGGCGGCGCAGCGCGGTGAACAGGTCCAGGCTCTGGGTATAGGGCACCCGGAAGTCCAGCTCGCCGGTGATCACCAGGGTGGGGGTGACGAAGCGCTCCGCGTAGCTCGAGGGCGACTGCTCGCGGTACTGGTCGCGGTTGTCCCACGAGGGGCCGCCCAGGTCCCACTCGGGGAACCACAGCTCCTCGGTGGCGCCGTGGAACGAGGGCAGGTCGTAGATGCCCATCATCGAGGCGATCGCCTCGAAGCGATCGGTGTGCCCCAGCAGCCAGTTCATCATGTAGCCGCCGTACGACCAGCCCATCGCGCCCACGTGCTCGGGGTCCACGTAGGGCTCCTGCTCGAGGGCGTCGACCACCGCCATCACGTCCTCGAAGACCTTGCCCGTCCAGTCCCTGGAGATCGCCGCGGTGTAGGCCTGCCCGTAGCCGGTGGAGCCGTGGGGGTTGAAGAACGCCACCACGTAGCCGGCGGCGGGGTACACCTGCCAATCCCCGCGCAGCACGTCGGACCACTGCGATTGCGGCCCGCCGTGCACGTTGATGATCAGCGGGTAGCGCTTGCCCTTGCGATAGCCGTGGGGCTTGACCACGAACACGTGCACCGGCTTGCCGTCGGCGCCGGGGATCCACATCTCCTCCGCCGGGCGGATGTCGTGGGCGGCCGCCACCGCGTCGTTGAGGCCGGTGAGGCGGCGGGGCTTGGTGCCGTCGGGCTCGGCCACGAACAGCTCGAGCGGGGTGCCCACCGTGCCGAAGGTGAAGGCCAGGCGTCCGTCGGGGCCCAGGTCGTAGGTCGCGCTCGAGGGCAGGGCCAGGCGCTCGATCGTGCCTTCCTCCACCGGCACGCGAAACAGCGGTCGCCGGCCCTTCACCGGGGCCTGGAACACCAGGCTGCCGGAGTCGGGGGCCCAGCGCAGGTCGTCCACCCAGTCGTGGAACGCGTCGGTCAGGATCCGCACCCGCCCCGTGCTGCGCTCGTACAGCGCCAGCTCGAATTCGTCCGACTCGTAGCCCGGCTGTGCCTGCCGTCGGTAGGCGATGAAGCGGCCGTCGGGCGAGTAGCTCGGCTGGCCGTCGTAGGCCGGGTTGTCCCCGGTGAGCACGCGGGCCTTGCCGCCCGTCACCGGCACCACGTAGAGGTCCTTGTTGGTCGACCGCGCCTGTTCCTCGGCCGGGGCGCGGTTGCTGACGAAGCAGATCTCCTGGCCGTCGGGCGAGAACGCGAAGCCCGGCTCGCCCTGCCGGAACACCGGCGAGTCGTGCTCGCCCGGGGTCACGTCCACGATCTCCTTGGTCTCGAGGTCGAGCACCAGGATGTGATCGCGCCGCCCGTCGTCCCAGTGGGTCCAGTGGCGGTAGAGCAGCTCGTCGGCCAGGTGGGCCTTGGTGGGCGCCGCCTCCATCGCCTCGATCGCCGCGCGGTTGGCTGCGTCGTCGGCCCCGTGCTCGGGGAACACCGACGACACGAAGGCCACGCGCCGCCCGTCGGGCGACCACTGCGGCTCGCCCACCCCGGTGGACAGCGAGGTGAGGCGCTCGGGCTCGCCCCCGTCGATCGACATGCGCCACAGCTGTGAGCCGTCCTCGCGCCCCGAGACGAACACGAAGCTCCGTCCGTCGGGCCCCCACGAGGGCTCGCCGTCGTAGCCCTCGTGCCGCGTGAGCTGGCGAGTGGCGCCCGCGGCCGGGTCGGCCACCCACAGATCGGTGCTCGACTTGCCGGCCTCGAGGTCGTGGCGGGTGACCGCAAACAGCAGGTGCGCGCCGTCGGGCGACCACAGCGGCGCGCCCACGCCCGCCAATTCGTAGAGCGCCTCGATCCCGAAGGGCGCCTTGCGGGCATCGGCCGGATCGTCGGGCCGGCGCTCGGCCGCGAGGTCCCAGCCCTCGGCGTTGCGCGGATCGGCGGCGGGATCGTAGGCGATCGCGACGAGCCGGGGCGGCTCGTCGCGCGGCCCCGCGGTGCCCGTGGTGGGCTCGCCGTCGCCCGCGGGCAGCACGGTGTCGACCACCGCCGGCGGTGGCTCCGGCATGTCGATGGCGCTCGGGCGACAGGCGAGCAGGAAGCAGAGCGAGACGAAGGAGGCGGCACGGGACATGCCGGTGTCGGTTGGGGTAGCGCGTAGCTGAATCATGGACGGAACCACTCCTGCAGGGACGAACGGAGCTTCGAGAACGAAGGATCCGAGCAGTGGCGGTGGCTCACGCGTTCGGCCAGCCGACGGAAGGAAGATGCGGAGAACGGTCTACGCCGGTCCCTGAGTACGGCGTGCATCGTTTCCTTGGGGCGGGGCGGCTTGCTCTGAGTGTCGGTCAGGAGGCCTCTCGAGAGCAGCCATCGTTCGAGGCCCTCCCAGTCCGTCCATCCCAGGACGTTGGCCACGTGAACCGACGGGCTCCAGACCCAGGCTTCGATCTCCGGTTCGAGCACGATCGCTCGAACCGAGCCCGGCCTCCAGCCATTGTGTACGAGCTCTTCCTCGAGCGATCCTTCCAACTGCTCTCGGCCTTCTGACTCTCGCCCCGATCCCTCGTGGTCGAACACGACCAACGCGTGTCGATACTGCTTGCAGAACAAGCGAAGGAACGCCGCCGAATGTCGAGCACAGCCAGGATCTCGCTCGGGGTGCCTCCGAATGTCCCAGTCGATCGAGCGAATGCCCAACCGACTCGGGTTGGCAAGCAGGCCTCTCATCGTCTGCTCGATGTCGGCATCGGCGACGAGCAGCAACAGGTCCTTCAGCACGGTCATCCGAGGACGCCACCTGCGAACAGCGTGCCCAATGACGGATCCCCCCTCCATTCGCGGAGGGCTGGGTGCTCGCGTCCGGTCACGATGTCGGTCGCTCCCTGGTCGTCCTTGGCAAAGCACAGCACGTGCTCTGGATCGGCCATGGCGAGGATCACTGGGGAGTGGGTGGCCAACAGGACCTGCGCGCCGGGTACCGAGCTGAGCGACTGGTAGATGGCCTCGACGGCCTTGGGGTGGATGCCGTTCTCGGGTTCCTCGATGAGGATCGAGCCGGACAGATCGGGAAGGTAGGCCAGCAGCGTGAGAGCGAGCATGCGAAGGGTGCCATCCGAGGCCGTCCACGAGGGGACCTCTAGCCCGCCAGAGTATCTGATGCTCAGGAAGCGTCTGTGGACGTCGGGAATCTCCGAGGTCCGAAGGCCCTCGATGTCGGGCAAGGCGGTCTGGAGGTGCTCGATCCAGGCTGCGACTCGCTCGGGATGGTTCTTCTCGAGGTCCCAGATGACCCAAGGAAGGTTGGAGCCGTCTGGACGGAAGGAGCGCCCCATGCCAGGAGGGCTCGCCTCACGCAAGGAGAGGCTGTTGAGGACCAGCTGCTGGACACCCGCGAGCAGGAGCTCACGGAGCCAGGTACTCACGGGGAACTTCTCCTCGTCGTCGGGTAGGTTGGCGAGGGCGGACTTGCGTGGTCCCAGACGTATGGATGGAAACCACCCCTTGCCACCCTTCTCACTGACCTCCGAGTAGAAGTTGTCGTTTCCTCCAGGCTTCTTTCGAATCACGGTTCGGACGCGTTGGCTCGATGGCGCGATGAGGAGCGTCTCGGGAGACTCTGAGGGACTCGGGAAGAGATCTCGTTGACCTGGCACCTCGAGGTGGTCGTCGAGCAGGAAGACGGACTCCTCGTCGATTCCGAATTGGTTCTGCTCCTCATCGAGAGCAATCCTCACCTGATACCGGACGAGCTCGAATGCACGGGGATGCAGCGAGCGGCGGCGGTCCTCGGGGATCCTAGCCTCGACTGCCATCTCGAACGCGCCCTTGCGCCCGCGTTGCCACACCAGATCTCGGAAGTCCTGAGTCCTGGCCCTGACCGCCTCCTCCGGACCAACCGAGAGGAGGTCACGAAGGAACGTGATCACGTCGAGGAAGGTCGTCTTGCCACTCGCATTGGGCCCTACCATTACTTGGAACGGAGACAGTGGTCGCCGAACGTAGCGGAGGCAGCGGTAGTTCAGCGCTTCGACCAGGGTCAGCATCGGGACTCGCGCATGCAGCCTGACACGTTCGGTTGTTTTTCGACAGAGTGCTCACCCCACCGGGACCCAGTGCAGGTCCTCCGGGCTCGTGCCCGGGCCGGGTAGCTGGGCCTTGTGCACGTCGGCGTAGATCGCCCCGCCCTCGAGCTCGCGGTACTGGCAGTACAGCTGCACGCCGTCGAGCAGCATGGTCACCACGGGCTGGATCGCGGGCAGGGTGTACGAGACGAGGATGCGCTTGCGGTGGAAGTCGTAGCGCGGCAGCGCGGGCTCGGGCCAGGTGGAGCGCGCCTCGAGGAAGGCGCCGGTCACCGTGTGGTGGGGCAGCGCGGGGCTGCCGATGAGCCAGATGCGGACGGTGTTGTGGATGCTCACCGAGCCCCGACCGCTGGGCTGGGCCTCGGTGCCGGACTCGATCCGGTAGTCCTCCACGCGGAGGACCTGCAGGAACTTGGCGGTGCTCATCTCGGGCGCGCGGGCAGGGCGAGCCCATGGTCCGAGCGGCGCCGCGCCGTGTCAACGCACCGAGGCCCGGGATCGTCGAATTCGGGGCTCTAGGCCGCGTTGGGGGCGCCTTTTCCCCTCGGGGGGGCGGGGGTATCCTTCGGCCGCCCCACCGGGCCCCGTCATGGCAAGCGAATCGAAGACCGCGCTCAACATCGAAGACGAGATGCGTAGCTCCTTCCTGGACTACGCGATGAGCGTCATCATCGCCCGGGCCCTGCCCGACGCCCGCGACGGGCTCAAGCCGGTGCACCGCCGCATCCTCTACGCGATGCACCAGCTGCGGAACACCCACCAGCAGCCCTACAAGAAGTCGGCCCGCGTGGTGGGCGACGTGATCGGCAAGTACCACCCGCACGGCGACTCGGCGGTCTATGACGCGCTGGTGCGCCTGGCCCAGGACTTCTCCATGCGCTACCCGCTGGTGGACGGGCAGGGCAACTTCGGCTCCGTCGACGGCGACTCGCCCGCGGCCATGCGCTACACCGAGGTGCGGATGCAGCGGCTCACCGCCGAGCTGCTCGCCGACATCGACAAGGACACCGTCGACTGGGTCCCCAACTACGACGAGAAGGAGCTCGAGCCCTCCGTCCTGCCCACCAAGCTGCCCAACCTGCTGCTCAACGGCGCGGTGGGCATCGCGGTGGGCATGGCCACCAACATCCCGCCGCACAACCTCACCGAGGTCGTCGACGCCACCATCGCGCTCATCGACGAGCCCTCGCTCGAGGTCCGCGACCTGCTCGAGCACGTCAAGGGGCCGGACTTCCCCACCGGCGGCCTCATCATCGGGCACAGCGGGATCAAGCAGGCCTACGCCAGCGGCCGCGGCAGCATCACGGTGCGGGCCCGGGCCGAGATCGAGGAGGACGCCAAGGGGCGCGAGGCGATCGTCGTCACCGAGATCCCCTACCAGGTCAACAAGACCCGCCTCATCGAGCGCATCGCCAGCCTGGTCCGCGAGAAGCGGATCGAGGGCATCAGCGACGTGCAGGACTACAGCGATCGTCGCGGCATGCGGATCTGGATCCAGGTCAAGCGCGACGCGGCGGGGCAGGTGGTGCTCAACAACCTGTACAAGATGACCGATCTGCAGACCACCTTCGGGGTCAACATGATCGCCATCGTGCACGGGCGGCCGCTGGTGCTCACCCTCAAGGACGCGCTGGTCGCCTTCATCGACCACCGCCGCGCCGTGGTCACCCGCCGCAGCAAGTACGACCTGCGCAAGGCCCAGGAGCGCCGCGAGATCGTCGAGGGCCTCGGCGTGGCCATCGACGCCATCGACCGGGTGATCGCCATCATCCGCGGCTCGAGCGATCCCGAGGCCGCGCGGGCGGCCCTGATGGCCGAGCCGCTGCACGGCTTCGCGCCGTTCCTGGAGCGCTGCGGGCGGCCGGCCGACGAGGTCGAGGCGGCGCGGCAGCGGCCCTACAACCTCAACGAGCGGCAGGCCAAGGCCATCCTCGACATGCGGCTGCAGCGGCTCACCGGGCTCGAGCGCGAGAAGATCGAGGGCGAGTACCGCGAGCTGACCGCGGAGATCCTGCGCCTCGAGGCGATCCTGGCCGACCCCAAGCTGCTGATGAAGGTGATCCGCGACGAGCTGCTCGAGATCCGCCACAGCTACGGCGATCCCGAGGGGCAGGGCGCGGGCACGGGGGCCGAGGGGGCCAAGGGCTCGCGGCGCACCCAGATCATCGAGGCCGAGGACGACATCGATCCCATCGATCTGGTGGCCGACGACTCGATGGTCATCATGCTCACCCGCCAGGGCTACATCAAGCGGCTGCCCACCGAGGACTACCGGGTGCAGGCGCGCGGCGGCAAGGGGGTCAAGAGCGGCGGCGGCCGGGCCGACGACGACTTCGTGAGCACGGTGCTCGAGGCCAGCGCGCACAACTGGCTGCTGATGTTCACCGACACCGGCCGGGTGTTCCGCAAGCGGGTGTTCGAGCTGCCGCAGGGGCGGCGCGACGGGCCGGGCAAGGCGCTGGTCAACTTCCTCGAGACGCGGCCCGACGAGCGGGTGCTCGAGATGGTGCCGTACCACGAGGACGAGGTGGACGACGATCACTACATCGTGACCGTCACCGCCAACGGCTACGTCAAGCGCACCCAGCTCAGCGAGTTCGCCAACATGCGCAAGACGGGGCTCATCGCGGTGAGCATCGACGAGGACGACCGGCTGATCTCGGTGCGCTTCACCGACGGCAAGCAGCACCTGATGCTCTCGAGCGCCGACGGCATGGTGATCCGCTTCGACGAGGGTGACGTGCGGCCGATGGGGCGCAACGCCCGGGGCGTGCGCGGCATGGGCCTGCGCGAGGGCGACACCGTGGTCGCGATGAGCCGCCTGGGCGCCGAGGACGACGAGGAGCTGCAGGTGCTCACGATCTGCGCCAACGGCTACGGCAAGCGCACCTCGGCCAGCGAGTACCGCACGCAGAGCCGCGCCGGGCTGGGGCTCATCACCATCAAGGTCAACGAGCGCAACGGGCCGGTGGTGGACAACCTGCTGGTGCACCCCGACGACCAGATCATCGTGATCACCTCGGAGGGCAAGGTGATCCGCACCCCGGTGGACGGGATCAGCATGCTGGGGCGCAACACCCAGGGCGTCCGCATCATCCGCATGGGCAAGGGCGAGCGCGTGGTCGCGGTGGCCCGCATGGTCGACAGCGACGACGCCGATCGTGAGACCGCGGACGCGGGCCGCTCCGCGGGAGCCGGCGACGACGGAGACGAGGGCGACGACGCGGACGAGGTCGAGGTCGACGAGGAGTCGGCGGTCGACGAGGACGACGACGACGGCGGCGACGAGAGCGACGACGAGTAGCGCCTCGCGTCGACCTTCGAAACGACGGAGGCCCGGGGCGACCCGGGCCTCTCGTCGTCTCGAGCCGCATGGCTCAGGCGGCCACGATGCGGCGGAGCATGTCGACCTCGTCGGCGCTCACTCGAGCGCTACAGGGACCCCCGGGGTTGAGCTCCAGCGCCGCGCTGGCGGGCAGGGAGCGCAGCAGCTCGGAGAAGGGCATCACCTCGGCGTCGTCGCTCGCCTCGGCCGGGATGCGCATGCGAGAGGTGAAGATGGTGAGGGTGGGGCCGTCGGCGGTCTCGCGCGGGGTCAGCTCGATGAAGGGACCGTAGTGGCCCAGGAGGATCTCGTAGTCGGTGACGTAGACCTTGCTGACGAGCAGCGCGCCGAACAGCCAGTGGGAGTAGCGATCATCGTGGCGGGCGCGCTGCAGGTGGCGCTCGAGCTGGGCCTCGGGGGTGAAGCCATCGTGGATCCGGGGAGCGCCAGCGGAGGAGTCGGAGGCGGCGAGCGACAGCATGGCCGTTCGACCTAGCCCCGGGGGGCCGATATTCAGGCCGCCCGGCCGTGCCCGCGACCCGAAGGCCTGACATCGCTGTCAGGGTGGCCCTCGACGAGTGTGCCGACCCCTCGTTTCGTGCGGACGATGCCGCGAATCACCGTGACATCCATGTCCGAGGCGAGACGATCGCGCGCACACGAGAAAAGATCGACCCAGGCGGAGGGCTCGGCGCGATGGCGAGATCCGGAGGCGGGGTGCGTGCAGCGATGTGCACACGCGTTCTCCCCCACAGAGCTGCCATGGATCTTCGCGGCACGGGCCCGCTTCCGGCTCGCCATTGCGGGCGAGCCCTCCGCCTGGGTCGACCTGGGTGCTCGAGATTCTCGGAGGTCGTTGGGTGCTGGGCTCCGTTCGCTTGGGTTGATCTCGGTTCGGGGTCGCAGGGGGTACGGGGCTACGTGGGCTCTGGATCGGTGGTCTCGATGCCTCGAGTGAGCACCCAGCCCAGCCCCACCGAGCTGAGGGTGACGGTCGCGATCGCCACCCGCATGTCGAGCCCGGACCACAGGTCGGGGACCGCCCACGACCACAGGCCGAGCAGGGCGATGGACAGCAGCAGGAACAGCGAGGTGGTGGCAATTTCGAGCGAGTGGCGCATGGCGAGCCTCTTGGGGGGACACTGTGAGCCTGCGCCCCGAGGAGGCGCTCGTCGCCTTAAGCGGGGCTTAAAGCGGCCTGGTGGGCGCTCGCTCGCAGGGGCTAGCCCGCCCGCACGGTGTGGTCGGCCACGACGAGCCGGCGCGTGCGCTCGCCGAGCGCCTCGGGTCGGTGGGTGGACACGACGACCAGCCGCCCCTCGTCGGTCCATCGCGCCAGCAGCTCGAGCAGGTCGGCCCGGGCGGCGGCATCGAGGGCGTTGTCGGGCTCGTCGAGCAGCAACACCGAGGGCTCGTGGCAGGTGGCGGCCACGAGCGCGAGCTTGCGTCGCTGACCGGCCGAGAGCGAGCCGATCCGCAGGTCGAGCGCGGCGGGCCTCACCCAGCGCCCGAACAGCTCCTCGCCGGCCTCGGGGGCCGCACCTCTCACCGCGTTGGCGGTGCGCAGCAGCTCCCGCGCGGTGAGGTACGGGAACAGCTCGGGGCTCTCGGGCAGGTAGCCCAGCCGACGTCGTGCGGCCACGGGCTCGCGCCACAGGTCGTGCCCGTCGATCTCCACCGCGCCGGAGGCAGGCGGCAGCACGCCGGCCAGGGCCCGGAGCAGGGTGGACTTGCCCGCGCCGTTGGGCCCCACCAGCGCATGCAGGCCCGGCCCGAGCTCGAGGCTCAGATCTTGGAGCACGGGCATGCCTCCGCGGCGGAGGGTGAGCGCACGAGCACGAATGGTGGGCATGGCTCAGTGCTCGTGGTCGTCCCGCTGCGAGGTCTCGAAGCGCTGGCGCGCCCGGTCGGCGCGACGCTGGGCCGAGGGTAGCCGCATCGCGTCGAGCAGCGCCCAGGGCAGCAGGATCAGGCCGGTCCCGGCGATGCCCACCAGGATCAGGGCGGCACCCATGCGGAGCAGGGCTCGCAGGAGCCGGGGGCGATGGAGCGCTCGTCGGGCCTCGAGCGCGAAGCTGGTCGTCACCACGCCGAGGCTGGCCCACGCGGTGGCCACCAGCAACTCGGGCAGCCAGGCGCGGCCCAGCGGGTCGAGCCCCGCGAGGAGCGGGGTGCCCACGAGGGCGGCCGGGAGCACACCGACGGCGGCGAGGAGCAGGCGGGCGGATCGCTCGTGGCGAGGGTCGATGCCCCAGCTATCGAGCCAGGGGCGGTCACCGTCGAGCAGTCGGGTCGCTCGCAGCGACACCGCGCTGCCCACCATCGCGCAGACGAGGGTGAGGCCCCGCAGCAGCGCCGCGAGCGAGTCGGGCTCGATCGCACTGGATTTCGACAGCGCCAGCGCGGCGAGGCCCACCGCGACGAGCTCCACCGCCAGGCCCCACCCCAGCGCCACCGGCTCGCGCCGGCGCACGGCCAGGGCTCCCAGGCGGGCCAGCGCCACCACGGGAGGACCGCCCGCGGCCCCGCGTCGCCTCGCCGAGCGCTCGGGCATCGGTCGACCCAGACGACGCAGGGCCACCGCCAGGGCCCCGAGCCCGAGCCCCGCCCCGGCCACCGACGGCAGCGACACCGCGGCCGCGACGAGCGAGGCCCACGCGGCGATCCACGCGACCGTCACCGCCGCGCCGCGGTCGGTGGTCGATACCAGGGCGATCTGCCCGGCCAGGGTGATCGCCATGAAGCCGACCCCGGCCGCGATCGCCTCGCCGAGGCCCCCGCGGGACAGCGGAGCGACGCCGTAGCCGATCGCCAGGAGCCACGGCGCATCGAGCAGCGCCAGGTGTTGCAGGTGCACGCGCCTCCACCACCCCGCGGGCAGGGGCAGCGCCCACCACCAGCGCAGCCGCTCCGATCCCAGCAGCAGGCGCACCACGGGCAGCGTGGCCAGCCCGTAGATCGCATGGGCGGCGGCCATCCACCCCGCCCGCTCGGCCGCGGGCAGGCCATGCAGCGCGTCGCGGATCGCCCACGGCGGCCACTCGCGGAACAGGTAGACTAGCGGCATCACCACCAGGGCCAGCCCCAGCCCGTACGAGCGCGCAGCGTCGCGGTAGACGAGCGCGGTGAGCCGGTGCCGCAGGGCCCGGCGCGCGCGAGCATCCGAGCGTTGCATCGTGAGCCTGGCCTTCGACCCCATGACGGCCACAGAGGATTCGTCGGAGGTCATTCGATGTGGAGGCGCTGGCCGGCGCCCACGTTGCGCAGCACGGTCTGGCGCCCGCTGGGCCACAGCACGGCCACCCAGCTCGCGCCGCGGTACTGGCCCAGGCCCAGGCGCACGCTCAGCTCGTTGCTCGAGGCCCGGCTCTGCCCGGCCGTCACGTCGCGGAACTGCACCAGCTCGCCGGTAGCCACGGCCACGCGTGCCCCCACGCCGCCCGCGGGGATCTCCTCGGGGGGCGGGGCCACCACCACCTGCAGGGTGCCGTGGGTGCCCAGCTCGGTCTCGTTGCGATAGAGGGTGATGCGCGAGCCATCGGTGCGGGCGGTGAGCACGTCGGTGCGGCCGTCGTGATCGTAGTCGGCGAAGGCCGCGGCCACGTTGTGGGCCGCGCTGCCGTTGCGAACCGGCGGGTGCGGAACCTCGATCTCGTCGAAGGCGGGCACGGGCTCGCCGCGGCTGTGGAACAAGAGCTCGGGGCGGTCGTCCTCCTGGGCCACGAAGATGTCGGCCCAGCCGTCCGCGTCGAAGTCCTCGAAGGCCAGGCCCCAGCCGTACCGCCCCTCGGTGCCTGCGAGACGGGTGATGTCCACGAAGGTCCCGTCGCCGTTGTTGCGCAGCAGCGGGTTGTTGCCGATGTTGGAGACGTAGTAGTCGAGGTCGCCGTCGTGGTCGATGTCGGCTGCGTCGATGCCCATGGGGTGGGTGATGGTCACCGCGTCGAGGCCCGCGGCCGAGCTCAGCTCGCTCAGGTGCCCGCCGTCGTTGCGCAGCAGCACCCGACCCCCGCGGTCGTTCCAGATCCACAGGTCGCGGTCGCCGTCGTTGTCGTAGTCGGTCCACATCACCGCGCAGGGGTTGCCCTGCGGGTCGATCTGCACCCCGCTGTCGTCGGTGATGTCGGTGAAGCTCCCTGCGCCGTCGTTGCGCAGCAGGTACGCGCCCGGGTAGGGCAGGGTGCTCGAGGCCGAGACGATGTCGAGGTCGCCGTCGTCGTCGAGGTCGCCGAGCGAGACCACCTTGCTCTTGCCGTTGGAGACCAGCGAGGGATCGGAGGGAGGCCCGCCCGCGCCGCGCTCGGCGGTGGCGTCGACGAAGCGGCCGTCGCCTTGGTTGAGCAGCAGGACATCGGTGGCCTGCGCTCCCACGTAGAGATCGACGTCACCGTCGCCGTCGAGGTCGCCGGCGGCCACCGAGTAGCCGTCGCGACCGGCGAGCGCGTCGCCCAGGCCCGAGCTGGCGCTGACGTCCTCGAAGGTCCCGTCGCCGCGGTTGCGCAGCAGGCGAGAGGCGAAGCTCTCCCCGCTCACGTTGCTGCGACCGCTCACCACCACGATGTCGGCCCAGTCGTCGCCGTCGAGGTCGGTGAAGGCCAGCCCCACCCCGTGGGTGTTGCCGCCCGAGACCACCGCGCCCAGCCCCGCGGCCTCGCTCACGTCCACCAGCGTGAGGGCACCGGCGGGGCGCTGCTCGGCCGGGGGGATCGGATCGGAGGGCTCGCCTCGATCGATCGCCGCGTCGAGGTCGAGGGGGACCCACAGCGCATCTCCACCGAGATCGGGAGGCAGGGGCTCCGGGCCGCATGCGCCGAGCACCGCGAGCACGAGCGCAGGAGCGAGCCTCGGCGATTCCATCCATGCTCACGGTAGCAGCCCGTGGTGGGCGTCGCACGGCGTCGCGCGGTCGACTCGCGCCGACGGGATCGGCGTGGCGTTGATGCGTCGCGGGGCCGCGTAGTAATAACGGGTCCCCGACCTCCGGAGCCCTCCGATGCGCCACGCCTTCGTCCACTTCGAGCTCAATTCCTCCGTCCCCGCCGAGGCCCGCCGCTTCTACGAGGCGCTGTTCGACTGGAGCTTCGTCGACGTGGAGGTCGGCGACGCCACCTACACGCAGATCCGCACCCCCTCGGGGCTCGGCGGCGGCCTGCAGCCCAACCCGGAGCCGGGCATGCCCTCGCGGTGGGTGCCGTTCGTGGGCGTGCCGGACGTCCGGGCCGCGCTGAGCGAGGCCAAGCGCGCGGGCGGCGAGGTGGTGGTGGAGTACACGCCCGTGCCCGGCTTCGGGGCGCTCGCCATCGTGCAGGATCCCGGGGGCACGCAGATCGGGCTGTGGGAGGTCGCGGACGCGCCGGCCGAGGCGACCGACGAGAGCGCGGCCGAGCCGGAGCCCGAGGTGCTGGCGGAGGAGGTCGCGGCACAGGAGGCCGAGGCGGCGGCCAAGAAGGAAGCCGCCGCCAAGCGTCGGGCCGAGGGCATGGCCAAGCGGAAGGCGGCGGCGGAGCAGCGCCGGGCGGCTCGGATGGCGGCGGTGGAGCAGCGCAAGGCCGCGGCGGCGGAGCGCAAGGCGGCCCGCGAGGCCGCGGCCGCGCAGAAGAAGGCGGCCAAGGAAGCGGCGGCGGCGAAGAAGGCGGCCGACGAGGCCAAGGCTCCGGCGAAGGGCGGCAAGAAGGTCGCGGCGAAGAAGGACGCGACCGCGAAGGCCCCCGCGGCGAAGGGCGGCAAGAAGGCGGCGAAGACGGCCCCGGCGGCCAAGAGCAGCAAGAAGGCTCCGGCCGCGAAGGGAAGCAAGAAGGCCCCGGCGGCCAAGAGCAGCACGAAGGCCGCGGCGAAGAAGGCTCCCGCGAAGAAGAGCAGCAAGAAGGCCGCCACGAAGAAGGCCCCCGCGAAGGCGAGCAAGAGCGCCAAGCGCGGTCGCAAGTAGGTCCCATCGGCGAGGCGAGCCATGGCTGGCCTTCCCCTCACGGCGTGGGCGATCGAGCACCCCTGGGGTGACGACACCGACGCCGTGCTCGATCGCCTGCATCGCGAGCCCGCGCTCCCGCCGGCCCCGGCTCCGGCTCGATCCACGAGCGCGCTGCTCGAGCGGATCGCTCCGCGCGGCGTGGAGGCATGCGAGCGCTGGGGTCCGTCGCGCGTGGCGATCGTGCTCGGCAGCGTGGCGCCGCGCGTGGACGAGCCGCTGCTGCGACTGTCGACGACCCTGGAGGCGATCCGCGAGCGCATCCGGAGCGCCGGGCCGGCCTACCACGTGGCGGCCACGGGGGCGGGAGGGGCCAAGGCCATCGCATCGGCCGGGCGTCTGCTGCGGGCCGGCCTCGCCGACGCCGTGCTCGCGGGGGGCATCGACGACGGGATGGGAGCCCTGGTGCTGATCGAGAAGCACGGGGACTCCTTCGTCCAGCTCGAGGCGAGCGCGGAGACCAGCGGGTCGACCGATGCCGATCACCTCGACGAGGCGGCGATGGAGCGCGCGCTGACGCGGGCCCTGGCCGCGGTCGGTGATCCTGCGCTGGGCTACGTGCAGCTCCACGCGCCAGCGGGCTCGGGCCTGGTCGCGGTCGAGCGCCGCGTGGTGCAGAGCGTGCTGGGAGCGACCCCGAGCTGCATGCTCCGCGATCCCTCGCGACCGGAGGGCGCGGCGGCCGGAGCCGTCGGCGTCGTGCTCGCGGCGGCGTCGCTGCTGCGTGGCTTCGCTCCGGAGCCCGAGCCCCGCGAGCTCGAGCACGACCGCGTCCTCGTGCATGCGTTCTCCCCCGGTGGTCACCACGTGGCTCTCGTGCTCGGGGCGCGGCCATGACCGATGCCTTCGTCCGCGCGAGCGCCTGGTGGACGGTGGACGCCGGGCCGCCGCACGCAGAGCTGCTGCCTCGAGAGCAGCGAGCGAGCGCCGGCTTCTCCACGCGGATCCTCGCCCACGTGCTGGGGCGACTGACCGCCGAGGCTCCGCTGTCCGCCCTGCCGTGGGTGCTGGGGTGCTCGGCCGCGCCGCACGACTCGCTGCGACGCAGCCTCGCGCCCGCCGAGGGATGGCGCCTCGTCGACGCCGGTCCGGCCACCGTCGCGATGACCTTGCTCGAGGCCCAGGCCTGCTTGGTGGAGCACCCCCACGTGCTCGTGGCCTTTGCCCAAGATGCGACCCCGCCCTACAGCGAAGCCTTCGCATCGGCGCTGGTGCTGTCGCGCGAGGCCGAGTCGGAGGACGGGCTGTGGCTCATGGCCCCACGGCAGCATCGGGCTCGCCCGGCCACGTCGCGAGGAGGAGAGCCGCCCTCGCTCGATGCAGCGCTGCGCCTCGCTCGTGCCGCGGACGTGGGCCGGCCCACCGTCGAAACGATCCCCTCCGGGAGCCCCGAGCGGCCCGATTGCTGGCGGATCGAGCTTCGGCGTGCTTTTTGACTACAATCCCGGGCGTGCCGAGTCGCACGACGCGATCGCGATCATTCCATCGCCGCTTGGTTGACGTCCACGTCACCGATGCAAGACTCGGCCTCGGATTGCATCGATGCCCAGCCGGGTACGTCACGACTGGCCCGACGCCGGCATGACGCGACGGTGGGGTGCATCGGGAGGAATCAGATGAGGACGAGCAGACGACGAAAGCACTTGGGCTACTCGATGGCGGCGGCCCTGAGCCTGGCCTGCTTCGTGGCGGGCACCGAGGCCGAAGCCGCGCCCACCCCCGGCAACAAGATCCGCGGACGCGGGGGCAACTTCGGCGCCGGCATCAGCCTGGGCGACCCGATGGGCGGCTCGATCAAGTACTTCATGGCGGCCAACCATGCGATCCAGGCCGACATCGGCTGGGCGCCCCTCCACCACGGCCACGGTCGCCTCGGCTTCGACTACCTGTGGCACCCGGGGACCTTCGTCTCCAACAGCACCCTCGACTTCCTGCCCTACCTGGGCCTGGGTCTGGGCATGATGTTCTGGGCCGGCCGCTACTACTACGGCCACCGCCGCTACGACCGCTACGATTCCGGCGGCGTGGCGATGTTCCTGCGGGCTCCGATCCTCGGCATCGGCTTCCACTGGAAGAAGGCCCCCCTCGACACCATGTTCGAGGGCTCGTGGTCGCCGTACCTCATCTACCCCGACCTCGCGCACGGCGACTTCTCGTTCAAGATTCGCTACTACTTCTAGCGGAGGATCGGCCTCCAACTCACCGCGGGCCGTCCGTCGTCGCCGACCATGATGTTGTCGGGCTCGAGATCACGAGGGACGAGGCCCGCCGCATGGGCCGCGACGACGCCTCGACCCGCCTGGAGCAGGACCGAGAGCACCTCGGAGCGCGGGGGGTGACGGTCGTCCTCGCCGCGGCGATCGATCTCCTTGATCGCGACGCGACGGCGGAGCTGATCGTCGAAGGCGGCACGGTCGTCCTCGAGCACGACCGATTCCTACAACGAAAGCCAGCCTCGATGCGATCGGTCTGGTGGACCTCGAGCCCGATCACCGAGCGGGCGCGGGACTCGGCGAGGTCGACCGTCCACTGCCAGATCGCGCCGCCGAAGAGGTCTCGAAGGCGATGTCGGCCTCGAGCAGGCGCGGGCCAGCGGAGGGCGCGGAGTCGATCAGGCCTCCGTGTCGGCATAGTACGCGTCCGCGAAGCGAGCGAGCTCGCGGGCGAGGGGCGCGGGCGCGAACGCGAGGAGAGTCCCATCGACTTCGAGGAGTAGCGCCGGCATCGAGGGGATCCAGTCGACGTCGATGCGGGCATCCTCGCTGCGCAGCGACAGAGGATCCGTGGACCAGCGACCCAGCAGCGACGTCTCGTCGGCGCGCGTCAGCTCGAACGTGCCGTCGGCGTCGATGCGCACCGTGTCGATGAAGCCGTCGGCACGGGTGCTCGGGTGGTCGAGGTTCCCCTCCGACTGAAAGGAGCTCCACTCGCCGACGAGCTCGATGGGGAAGGTCTCGTCGTTGGAGACGAGCAGGGACAAGATGCGTGCCCAGGCCGAGAGCTCGGAGCCGTCGATGAGCGCCTCGAGCTCGAGCCCGTCGGTGCCCTCGGGATCGAGGCGTCGCAGCACGTCGAGCACCCCTGCGACCCCACGGGGCGCACGACGGAGGTGATCGTCGAGCCCGGCCGAGGACAGGTGGATGCCGAAGTCCCGGCACAGCCCCGCGAGCGCGTCACGCTGGGCGAGATCGTGGAACCGCCAGGCGATGTCGCGGGCCCGCATGCCGCCGAGGATCACGTTCGTCTGCTCGGGGTCCTGCGCCAGCCTGGCATCGACGTCCACTCCCTCGGCGAGCAGCGCCTGGATCGCAGCGGCATCGCCCCTGATCGTCGCTTCGAGGAGCGGGGTCATGCGGCGAGACTCAGCTCGTCGGGACCAGGGGGGTGGCGCGCGAGCTGCTCGAGCCCGCTCGGAGCGAAGCCGCATGGTGTCCCGTCTCCACAGCGGGCTCGGTGCAGCGTCGGCACGAGCCAAGACCGTAGTCCATCACTGGTGCCTCCCGAAAGGCCCGCAGATACGTGGCGGCCCGGGGCGCGCTCTCGACTTCGGTCTTCATCGCTCTACCTCGAGCGGGAGGGTGCTCACGTGCACTGCTGCGAGCCCGACACCGCACGCTCCGGGCACCGGGGGAATCGCATCGCTCCCCGAATTCTGTTCAGCGCAGCGGATGAATTCCATGGGTCATCGGGAGGTCCACGCCTCGACCGGGCGTCCTGATCGCCCCGACGGAGAGGGCGCCCTGGTGGAGGAGCTTGGCGGCCAGCCGCGGCTGAGCGTCTCGCTGCTGGAGCGAGGCTCATGTCTTGCGCAGCACGAAGAGCTCGTACCCGTAGTAGCCCGAGTGCTGGCGGTGCATCTCGGGCTCCTTCGCGATCTCGTCGAGCACGGCCAATGCCTCCGCATCGCCCTCGTACCGGTCGCGCAGCTCGGCGATGCGGCGCTCCATGGGCGTGTAGAAGTCGTCCCACCAGTCGGAGTCGGGCAGGGTGAAGTGATCGACCAGCGACCAGGGGCTCGCGTCGATCTTCGCCACCACGTCCCGCGCCCAGCCCATGCCCGCGTACTCGGCGAAGCTCTGCCTCGGCTCGGGCGGTGGGTCCTCCCGGCGCCAGACGGCCTCCGTGAGCACGAAGTAGCCGCCGCGGCGAAGGGGCTCGTGGTAGAGGCGCAGGGCTTCCTCGATCCCGATGTTGTAGAGGGCCCCCTCGGACCACAGGAGGTCGAAGCTCTCGGGCTCGTGGCTCGGTCGGCCGATGTCGCCGACCCGCGCCTGGATCCGCTCGCCGAGGCCACGCGCGGCCGCGGCCACGCGCAGCCGCTCGATGCTCGGTGCGTGGCGGTCGATGGCGACGATGGTCCCCGCGCTGAGCTCGGCGAGGTGCAGGGTCTGCCCGCCCGCGCCGCAGCCGAGATCGAGCACCCGCGGCGATGACGGGAGCTCGCGACACAGGGCGAGGGCCCGGGCCGCGCTCGCCCGACTGCCCGGCCCCTGTCGAGGCAGCGGCTCGTAGACCTCGAAGAAGATCTCCATGGATCGTGGCGTGGGCTCGTCCGTCATGGCGCTCGTCCTCTCGATCGGGGCAGAGGATGACACGATGCGGCGCGAGGCGTGCGGATCGGCAGGCGCCCTCCGGTCGAGGTGGCCCCGCGACGCAGAGCGGCCGGCCACGACGCGCAGGACGTGGCCGGCCACGGAGCCCGGTGGGGCGCTACGGGCTCAGCTCCGACGGCGACGGCGGAGCACGCCGAGGCCGAGCAGGCCGAGCAGCGACCAGAGCGTTCGCAGCGGCTCGTCGTCCGAGCCGGTGGTGCAGCTACAGCCGGAGTCTCCGCCGTCGGTGCCTCCACCGTCCGCGGCCCCGGTGCCGTCGCTCCCCATGGAGTCGCCCGAGGTGGCCCCGCCGGTGTCGTCGACGCTCTCCGCACCCGAGCCGTCGCCGGAGCCCTCGCCCCCGGAGCCCGTGCCGGACTCGTCGCCCGTCGAGCCGCCGCCCTCCAGCAGGCAATCCGAGGCACAGCCGTCGCCGTCGTCGGTGTTGGCGTCGTCGCACTCCTCGCCCGCGCTCATGTTGACCACGCCGTCGCCACACACGGCGCTGGTGCAGTCGTCGTCGCAGGTGGCGGACTCGCCCCCGTCGTCGCACTCCTCACCGGCGGTCACGTTGAGCACCCCGTCGCCGCACGACACGGCGGTGCAGTCGGCGTTGCAGGTCGCCGTGCGCCCGCCCTCGTCGCAGGTCTCGCCGGCCATGTTGTTGACGACCAGGTCGCCGCACATGGCCAGCGAGCAGTCGTCGTCGCAGGTGGCGGACTCGCCTCCGTCGTCGCACTCCTCGCCCGCGGTCACGTTCGCCGTGCCGTCGCCACACGCGACCGCGGTGCAGTCGGAATCACAGGTGGCGGTCTCGCTCCCGTCGTCGCAGTCCTCGCCCGCGGTCATGTTGGTCACGCCGTCGCCACACATGGCCGCGCTGCAATCGGCGTTGCAGGTGGCGGACTCGCCCCCGTCGTCGCAGGCCTCTCCGGGGTCGACCACGCCGTCGCCACAGGAGGTGCAATTGGCGTCCGCGTTGGCGATGACGTTGTCCCAGATCAGGTAGAAGTCACCGCTGAAGTCGGTGCCGAAGGCCCCGTACGAGGGGTAGTCGGGGAAGATCGAGACGCCCGCGATGCAGGCGTCGGCCTGGGTGCGGTAGCCGATCACCGGATCGGGCAGGCCGTTGTTGTTCGTGCCCGTCCAGGTGGCGAGGACCACCGTGTCCAGCTTCGCCGTCACGCCGCCCCGGTAGGAGCCGGCGTGGAGCCCCGTGACGCCGGCGGTCATCGGGTGGGTGACGATGCTGGCGGGATCGAGATCGTCGGCCGAGTACTCGCACGCACCGGCACCCGCGGTGAAGGGGTCGACGTCCTCGAAGGTGCCCCAGGAGCCGCCGAAGCCGGCGTCGGAGCGATCCTGCCAGTAGAAGGTACCGATCACCACGTCGCCTCCGCCGTCCACGAAGGTCCGCAGGGCGTTGCCCACGTTCACCGCGTTGGAGAACACTCCGTTCTCGAACAGCAGCACGACGTCGTAGGCCGCCAGATCCGGCTGCGTGGGCGTCACGCTGGCGTTCCAGCCCGTGCAGGTGTGGCTGGTGTTGGCCGTGAGGTCCGCTGCCACCTCGTTGAAGCCGCTGTTGGAGATCACCAGCACGTCGGCCGCGCGGGCGTCGGGAGCAATGCCGAGCGCGAGCGCGGCCAAGGCAGAGGGAAGCAGTCGTAGGGCAACTCGAGTCATCGTGTCGAGAGTCTGCCCGACGCCATCGCGGCCACGCAAGCTGAGGTGGGGTGATCGATGCCTCGGGAATCGCTCACGGTCTTCGCTCACGACGGAGCGGAAGTGCTCCCCCGACCAGTGGGCTCTGGAGCGGCCGCAGGTCGCTCGAGCCGGCCCATATCGAGTCTCGCTTTCATTCGAAGGGGTGGTGCGCTCACGGCTCGCCCGGCCTCTCGATGGGCATCGCGGACCTGCTCGGCCAGAGCGATCGCGGCGGTGCGATCGCGACCCTGGCCCTCGGGTGCGTCCCATCGCGCGCGGGCCAGCATGAGCCGAGCCTCCTCCACCTCGTCGGGGGGAGCCTCGCCCCCGGTCCGCATCCGGAGGGCTCGCTCCAGGATGGCGACGGCATCGGCGGCCCGCGCCTCCTCGAGCGCCACCTCGGCGAGGCACACCAGGGTGGTGGCGCGGTACGGGTGCTCGGGCCCGAGCGTGGTCTCGAGGATCGCTCCCGCTCGCTCGCAGCGCGACCGAGCGGGCCCCGTGTCCCCCAGCGCCAGGTCGATGCTGGCCAGGATGATCATCAGGCTCGTGGCCACGGTGGGGTGCTCGGGGCCGAGCGTGGCCTCGGCCAGCGCCAGTGATCGCTGGTAGCCCGCGATCGCGTCGGCGTAGGCCCCGGCGAGCAGGTCGACGTCGGCGAGGGCCTTGGCGAGGCTCGCCCGATCGAGCTGCTGCGGATCGCCGGCCACCTCGATCGGGGCCTCGGCAAAGCGCTCCACTGACGACCCTCGGCCCACGGCCGAGGAACGTGGGCGGCCCTCAGTGGGCGGAGATGGGGGCCCACCGGCAGCCGTCCGCGTCGACCCCCGGCGACTCGCAGCAGCGCAGCACGTGGTCCCGCGCCTCGGCGAAGCTGGCCTCCCACTGTGCGTAGTCGACGAAGGACTGGGACGCGTCGGGCATCCAGTGGGCGAGCCTCCAGGAGGGGCTGCTCGGGTCGCTCGCCTCGAGCACCGCGGGCTCGTAGGCGTCGAGCTTGTGGGCCGCGAGCGAGTCGGGTGCGAACAACGAGCAGGTGCCCACGCTCCCGATGCGATGGCAGCTCGTGCAGGGCGCGGCCTGGGGGGAGACCAGCTCCATCACCCCGGTGGCGCGGGGCGTGCCCCCGAGCTCGACCAGGTGGTACGGGCCCTTGTCGGCGGCGATGCTGGTCCAGCTCGTGGACTGCAGGTAGGGGGTGTAGACGAAGGGATCGTGGTCGTGGCAGCTGATGCAGCCCGAGCCGTCGTTGTACGCGAACCGCTCGATGGAGCGGGCCCGCTCGGCCTCGCTCGCGTCGAGCAGGTCGAGCGGGGGCGCGTCGTCGTCGTGCATCACGTCGTTGATGTCGTCCCAGAAGCAGGTGGCGCCGGTCCGGGCGTTGTGGCCGATCACGGCCATGTCCTCGTAGATCACCGAGCCGTCGTAGTCGAGGTAGGGATCGCGGCAGACCCAGTACACCGACACGTCGCCGTGGGTGAGGTGGCCGAGGCGGCTGCCCTGGCGGCACGAGCCGGTGAGCAGCGAGGGGTTGGCGCAGCGCGTCGCCGAGGGGCCGGTGGGGCGCAGCTCGTAGCCGTCGTCGAGCAGCTCGGCGTGGTAGGTGACGATCGCCTCGCCGTGGCCGCACTGCAGCTCGTCGACCGAGGGCAGCCAGCCGTCGAACGCGTCCTTGCAGCGGCACGCATGACACATCGCGATGCCGCTCTGGTCCGCGAGATCGCGGCACGCCTCGGCACAGGGATCGGCGGGCTCCGCCTCGCCCGTCGAGCCCTCGTCGGTCGAGCCGTCCTCGAGCCCGGTGTCGGTCCCGTCGCCGCTCGACCCCGCGCCGCCCACGAGCCCGTCGGAGGGCGGCGGCGGTCCCCCGGAGCAGCCGGCCACGCCCACGAGGAGCGCCGTCGCGACCGGACGGAGGTGGCGAGCGAGCAGGGAGGGCACCGGGGTCACTCCGTCAGCACGCAGACGCCAGTGAGCTCGTAGCCGTGCGGGGCACGATCCTCTTCATACCAGGGGGAGCACTCCATGCGCGGATCGAGGTCGCTGCAGGTGGTGGTGCCGACCAGGCAGAAGGGCGTGCAGCAGCCGATCGTGCCCCCGCAGTCGGGGACCATGCTCGAACCCATGCACGCGTAGCCGGTATCGCAGGCGTTGATGTACTCGCAGGGATCGCCGAGGGTCCCGATCTCTCCGCTCGCGTCGGGTGCACACTCGAAGGTGTAGGAAACCGGGTAGCACCCCTGCCCCTCCGGGCAGTCCTGCTCCACCGGGCAGCAAACGGGCAGGCACAGCGGGAAGTCGCGCGGTCCTCCGCACAGCGTCTCGGGGTCGGCACACACCGGGTTGTCGAAGCCACCCTCACAGAACTCGCGGCACACCCCGGTGTTGGTCTCGGCGTCGACCTCCCAGCACATCGCTCCGAGCCCGCAGCTGTCCAGGCCGCTGGTGGCGCTGCCGTCGACGGTGCAGGGCTCGCCCGCGCCGTCGGGGTCGTCGGCGATCGGAACGCAGCGCGTGGCGTTCCAGTAGGTGCCGCCGTCGGCCGCCCACGGGTTGCACTTGTTCCCCGAGGGGCAGTCCTGGAGGTACAGGTCGCATTCGAAGAAGCCGTTGCCCCCGTCGGGCGCCTCGATGAAGGAGCTGGGCGGCTCCTCTTCACTCCCGCTGCTGCTGCTGGCCTCGGGCTCGTCCGGCACGGTGCCGGTGCTCCCGCTCGAGCCCTCGCTCTGCATCTCGTCGTCGTCGTCACCCGCCGGCGCCGCGATGGGGGCCGAGGGCCCGCAGGCGACCACTGCCATCAGCACGAACGGAGCGTAGGAGGACGGCCATGCGGTCGACGGTGCTCGCATCATCCAATGGTAAATCGAACAAAAGGATCATTTCAATCCTGAACCTCCAACCATTTCGATGATTGATGTAGGCCGATCTCGGGTCGGCTCGTCCACGAGCCCCGACCGTCGAGCACCAGGACCCGCTGGATGCCGATCGCCTCGAGGAGCTCGCGATCGTGGCTCGCCACCACCAATCCGCCGGGCCAGGCTCGCAGCGCGCGTTGCAGGGCGGCCATGCCCACGAAGTCGAGGCTGTTGGTGGGCTCGTCGAGCACCAGCAGATCCACCGCGGGGGCGCGAGCGAACAGGCACAGCAGCGCAGCCCGGACCCGCTCGCCCGGGCTCAGCGAGCGCAGCGGACGTTGGGCCAGCGCCAGCGGGAAGCGGTGCTCCACCAGCATGGTGGCGAGCTGCTCGAGGGTGGCGTCCGGCGAGCCCTGGTGCAGGTGCCACAGCAGGCTCTCGTCGGACTCCCAGTCGGTGGCCCCCTGGGCGATCGCGCCGATCCGCTCCGCACGGAGCCGCACCGAGCCCGCGTCGGCCGAGCGCTGGCCCAGCATCACGCGCAGCAGCGAGGTCTTCCCCGCGCCGTTGGGGCCCATCACCGCGAGCCGCTCGCGACCGATCCGCAGGTCGAGCGCCGACAGCAGCGGTCGCCCGGCCGCGCAGACCTCCACGCCCTCCAGCACGATCGCGGGCTGCCCGTCGTCGGGCGGCAGCTCGGGGCTCGGCAGCTCCAGCGGCAGGGACACGCTCAGCGCCCGTCGGGTGGCCTTGGCCCAGGCCCGCGCGGTCTCGATGCGATCGCGGCGGATCCGGGCCGCCCGGGCCTGGCTCTGCTGGGCGTGGCCGCGCTTCTCGTTGAGCCGCGCCCGCGAGGTGCGACGCCGCAGCTCGTGCAGCCGCCCCACGTTCTTCTTGCGCTCGCGTCGACGACGGATCCGCTCGTCGCGTTGCTCCTGCTCGGCGAGCGCGTTGAGGTTTCGGACGTACTGCTGCTGGCGCGCCTCGTCCTCCTGCTCGAGCGTGCGCTGCAGGGCGTCGAAGGGGCCCGGCAGGTGGCGACAGCCGGACTCCGCCACCACGAAGAAGTCTGGGAGCTCGCGCAGCAGGCCGCGGTGGTGCGAGACCACCACGAGCCCGCCGTCCCAGCGACGCAGCCGCTCGCACAGCCAGGCGATCCCCGCCTCGTCGAGATCCTCGGTGGGCTCGTCGAGCAGCAGCATCGGCGGTCGCTCGAGCAACGCCCGCACCAGCAGCAGCTTGCGAGCCTCGCCCCGGCTGGACGGGCCGTCGACGAGCGCCGCGAGCGGGGGCAAGCCCGCCGCGATGCGCTCGCGCTCGATCGCATGACGCTCGGCGGGGTCCCGAAGGGCACGCCGACACAGCGCCTCCGCGGCCTGCCGAGCCTGCTCGGGATCGGGCTGCTGCGGCACGAGCACCGGCTCCACCCTCGCCACCCGCCGGCCGGCGTCGGGGGCCCGACGGCCCGCGAGGATCTCGAGCAAGGTGCTCTTGCCCACGCCGTTGCGCCCCACGATCGCCACGCGATCCCGCCCCACGCTCAGCCCGAGGTCGCGGAACAGGGGCCGCCCCTCGGGGGTGCCCACGCTCAGGTCTTCCAGCTCCAACAACGCTGCGCTCATGCTCGTGCCTCCTTGGCGGCCCGCCGCAGCCGGGCCACCGCCTGGGTCGCGCCCTCGATGGTGAGGACCTGCCCTCGCTCCACCGCCTCGGCCTCGAGCACGCGGCACTGGGCGTAGATCAGGGCGAGCAGCTCCGTGGCCTCGTAGGGCACGAACAGCCGCGCTCGCTCGTGGTCGTGGCGAGCCATGCTCACCAGGCGCTCGCGCAGCCGCGCCGTGGCCTCGGGGTCGTGGCTGCTGACGACCGCGAAGGGGCGGCCCCCGGTCGCCGCCCGCAGGGCCTCGGCGGGCGGCGGCCCCGGGACCCGATCCACCTTGTTGAACACGTAGAGGCGGGGCAGCGAGGCCGCCCCCAGCTCGGCGATCTGGGCGTCGGTGGTCTCCACGTGCATGCGCCACTCGGGATCGGAGAGGTCGACCACTACCGTCACCAGCGAGGCCTCCACGATCTCGGCGAGGGTGGTCTGGAAGCTCTCCAGCAGCCGCGCGGGCAGGCGCCGGATGAAGCCCACGGTGTCGCTGATGATCACGTCGCCGCCGTGGCGGGTGAGGCAGCGCGAGGTGGTGTCGAGGGTCTCGAAGGGCAGGTCGCGCGCGCTGAGCCCCGCGTCGGTCAGCGCGTTCATCAGCGAGGTCTTGCCCGCGTTGGTGTAGCCCACCAGCACCACCCGCGCGCTGGCCTCCCGGGCCTTGCGCTGGGTGACCCCCGCGCGCACGAGCCGAGCGAACTGCTTGCGCAGCTCGGCCAGCCGCCCGTCGAGCCGCCGCGCGAGCAGCTCCGAGGCGGTCTCGCCCGGACCCCGCGCCTTGACCATGCCGCCGGTCTGCTGATCCATGTCGAGCCCCAGGCCGCGGATCCGCGGGCGCAGGTACTCGAGGTGGGCGATCTCCACCTGGATCCGCGCCTTGCGGGTGCGGGCGTGGCGGGCGAAGACGTCGAGGATCACCGCCTCGCGGTCGCACACCGACAGCCCCGCCACGTCCTCGAGGTTGCGGGTCTGCGAGGGGCTGAGCTCGGCATCGACGACGAGCATGGTGGCGCCCTGCTCCCGCGCCCGCGCGGCGATCTGCGAGGCCGCCCCTCGTCCCAGGTAGGTGCGGGGCTCGGGCCGGGCGCGGCGGAGGGTCTCGTGCCCCACCACCGGGTTGCCCTGGGCCCGCACCAGCCCGAGGATCTCGGCGAGCTGGGCGTCGCGCTCGACCTCGTCGCCCCAGTCGCCCACGCTCACCACGTAGCAGCGGGTGCCCTCGGTCCCCGGCTGGCCGGGGCCGGAGTGACGCGCGGCCCAGTGCTCGATCAGTTGCTCCCACTGGCCGTCGTCGGCCAGGGGTACCTCGTCGTGCTCGACGATCGCTTTCGAATGGAATTTCATCGCAGCTTCCTGGTGGCGCACCCGCCCCGTCGCGCGCCCGCCGAATTGCGGAAACGCCGTGGAGGAGGTGCCTGGTGGTCCTGGCCGCAGCAATTCACGTGGGCACGCAGTGAGGATGCGTGCTCGCGAAGGGCCGGGCGGTTGTCTCCGAGCGAGGGCTCGAAGCGAGGACTATAGGAAGTGCGTGAAGACCATGACGAGACCTCCGGCTGGAGGAACGACTGGAAGCGCCTAGCCTAGCCCGCCGATCGCGGGGTCGCAACCGATTAAGCGCTCCTCGGATCGAGCGGGCGTGGGGGTCCGCGTGGCGCACCGACTCGATCGACCGGCTATGATCCCGCCATGACCGTCCTGCGTCGGAGTCTCGCGGCCGTGGTGTCCCTGAGCCTGCTGTCGAGCTGCGCCACCATCCTGTACCCGGAGCGCAAGGGCAACGCGGGCGGCAGCATCGACGTGGGGCCGCTGGTCCTCGACATCCTGTGGTTCATCCCCGGCTTGATCCCGGGGATCATCGCCATCGCGGTCGACTTCAGCACCGGGGCCATCTACACGGGCGGGGGCAAGCGCTCCGGCCAGCTCGAGGTGGGGCCGCGGGGAGAGATCACCATTCGGCCGCCGCAGCTCGAGCGCGAGGCCCACGTGGAGCTGCGCCTGGTCGACGAGCGCGGGGTGGTGGTCGCCCGCGATGCCGCCACCTGGGGCCCGGGCCGCGACGAGGGCACGCTGAGCGTGTCGCTGGCCGAGGCGGCGGCGAGCCTCCCCGAGGGCCGGGATGCCGCCTCGCTCCAGCTCGAGCTGGTGGTCGAGGGCACGGCCACCGCCCGCCAGGCGCTGCAGCTCCACGCGAGCGAGCTGCCCGACGCCGACCCCCTGCAGGTGCCGGCGCCGCTGCTGGCCTCGCGCTAGTTGCAGCTCACGCTGGTCTGGGCGTAGCTGCTGTCGTCGAACGCGGCCTCGCCCGAGAACCCGAAGCTGCCGCCGAGCACGTGGTAGAGCGACGAGCCGATCAGGTTCTTGCCGTCGGCGAACTCGATCGTCCACTCGTCGACCACCAGGTCCTGGTCGGTGTCGTCGCGCTTGCCGGTGGCCTCGACCAGCTCGAACTCCATCGACACCCCGGCGAGCAGGGCCTTGGCCGGCATGCGCGGCGACTGGGTGTGATACTGGATGGTCGAGTCCCCCTGGGGATCGTCCACCACCACGATGCTGTCGAACTCGAGCTCCTCGAGGCGGTCGTTGAGCGCCTGGGTGTCGCCGAGCGAGAGCTGCATCGGGCTGTGCGGCTCCGCCCCCAGCCCCAGCAGCTCCACCAGCGGCCCGGCGGCGGAGAAGCGCAGCTCGGTGCGGCCGGTGCTCAGGTCGACCGCGACCACCGGGTCGACCAGGTAGCTCTCGAGCTGGAACACGTCGTAGGTGACCACCTCGCCCGCGGCCGCGAACGAGTAGTCCTCGGTCACGTAGAAGCGGGTGGTCATGTCCGTGCCCGCGTTGCCGGTGCGGTAGACTCCCTCGCCCTGGTAGGTCCAGCCGTCGGGGGTGGCGTCGGAGGAGTTGGTCAGCAGGGCGTCGATGATCCCGCTGCTGACCCCCTGGCACAGGCGCACCGCGAGGCCGCCGCAGGCGACCATCTCGTGCAGGCTCTGGGCGTAGTCGGCCGAGATCTGGAGGTTGAGATCGATCTCGTCCTGGCTCAGGTCACCGGCGCACTCGCGCAGATCCTCGCGGCCTTCGATGTCGGTGACGTCACCGCTGCCGAAGGACAGGCAGCCGGGGGCGGCGAGGCAGGCGAGCAAGGGGAGCAGACGTTGGGGATAGGGGTAAGCCAGCATCGACTCGGCAGTGCCCGCGATCGTCGAAACGATCGAGCCCCGATCGAGAAAATGCGCCGTAAGCCTGGTGCCAACGGCCGAATTCCAAGAAAGCTAACCCGTCCCGCTGGACTCGCCGGCTCCGCAACTACCACAGCTCCACGTCCCCGGCTCGCGGCAGGTGCAGCAGTCTTCGCCGTCGTCGAGGACCTCGCCGGGATCGCCAGGGCATGGCGCAGGGTATCGCGCGCGGCTCGGCTCGGCACCCGCTCATGCCTCGCAGGAGACCTCCAGGGGCGCCGGGGCGTCGCACTCGGTGAAGCCGGCCGCCTCGATGTCGAAGGCGGGGCAGCCCATGTCCACGTAGTAGACCTGCCCATCGGCGTCGCACAGGGTGAGGTAGTAGTCGAAGCAGATGCTGCCCACCTGGCAGGCGATGGGCACGGCGCCCTCGATGCACCAGGCCCCGGTGTCGTCCTGCCGCCAGGGGTAGCCCGAGAGCACGGCGCAGTCGTTCGGGTCGCAGGCGGCACAGCTCTCGAGGTCGAGCGCCTCGCAGGCGTCGCGATCGCAGGCGGGCCCGGTGCTCGAGCCGGCGGCGGTCGTGTCGGCGGCGGTGGTGGTGGTGGTGGCCGAGGTCTCCGACGCCGACAGTGAGCCCGAGGAGCTGCTGCTCGGCTCGGTGGTCGAGCCCGCGCCGGAGCTCCCGGTGGTGTCGTCGCCCGGGCAGCCGGCCCCGCCCACGAGCACGAGGGCTCCCACGAGGCGGATCAGGGCGGAGCAGGGGCGAGCACGCGGCGTCATGCGGGGCAGGATAGCGCGGGCGCGCCCGGGACGAGATCGTTGGGAGCGCTCGCGTCGGATCCGTGCCGCCGCCCGCTTCGCTGCCGTCGCGGGGATCGACCCCCGCCCTCAGGCACCCAGCCACACGTAGCCGGCGATGCCCTGGTCGACGAAGCCCAGGTTGCTCACCGCGTTGTCTCGCTCGGGGGCGCTCACCGTGTAGAAGTGCGCGTCGGGTCCGGCGTTGAGCAGGCGATACAGCGGCGTGGCGCCGCAGCGATCGTCGGTGGAGATGAAGCCCACCGTGAGCTCGGGCGCCGCCGTGCCCTCGCAGTCGGTCGAGCTGGTCAGCCAGCGCTTGCCGTTGGGCTTGATGCAGCGGAACAGCGGCTGCAGACCCTCCACCCCGGGGTTGTAGAGGAAGAAGTAGTCCTGCGCCTCGAGGTTGAGGTCGCCCGACTGCGCCTCGGCCAGGTCGGTGGTGTAGAAGTGCCCGAGGGTGGGGCTGTTGGAGCGGTGCACCCCGATGCGGCAGCCGAGCAGGGGCCCCTCGTCGCAGGTGTCGTTGCAGTCGTCGTCCATCACGTTGCAGGTCTCGACCGGCGGCGTGCACACGGGCTCGCCCGCCGCGGCACACACGTTGCTGCAATCCACGGTGCCCTCCGAGCCGCACACCGTGCTGCAGGTCTGTCCCTCCTGACAGTCGATGGGGTTCTCGCAGCCGGAGGCGATGTCGTCGTCGCAGTCGCTGTACCCCGGATCGCAGCCCGCCAGCGCGCACTCGCCCGCCTCGCAGGCCGCGCTCGCATGCGGGATCACGCAGGTGCGCCCGCACTGGCCGCAGTTGCTGGGGTCGCTCAGCAGGTCGGCGCAGAGGCTGCCGCACGCGACCTCGCCGGGGTCGCAGTCGGGCGGCGGCGGGGTCTCGGTGTCCGGCCCCTCGGTGTCGAGCCCCTCGCTGCCGTCGACGGCGGTGGTGCCCGCCGTGCCCACCCCGCCCGACGAGCCGGGCTCGGTGTCGCCGGCCCGGCCATCGTCACCGGGGCAGCCGAGCAGCAGCAGCGCGAGCGCGGCCGCGCCCACGGATGCGCCGCCCCGGCCTGCCTCAGGCGAGGATGTTCGAGAGCTGCTCGCCGGTCTCACCACCGTTGAACCCGTAGCTCGGCGTCTCGATCCCCAGGGCCCGCAGCGCGCTCACGTGGGCCATGCTGAGGTTGCCGTCGGGGATCCGCTCGTGCACGCCGGGGTTGATCGCGCCGCAGCAGCGGCCCGCGAAGATCACCGGGTGCTCCTTGTTGCCGTGCTGCCAGCCCTCGCCGTACTCCGAGGTGCCGAGCACGAGCATGCGATCGAGCAGGCTCAGGCCGGTGGGATCGACCGTGCCCTGCATGACGTCGAGGAAGCGCGCGAAGGCCTGCATCTGGTACAGGGTGATGCTGCGGACGCGG
The DNA here is from genome assembly GCA_020633315.1 of Myxococcales bacterium. Lineage (GTDB taxonomy): Bacteria > Myxococcota_A > Polyangia > Nannocystales > Nannocystaceae > Paraliomyxa. The sequence goes on along the minus strand of JACKDV010000006.1, from coordinate 179,182 downwards.
TCCCACAGCCCGTCGTGGCAGGTCTTGTGCATCCCGTCGGGCACCCCCAGGTTGGAGAACACGTGGGTGGTGGCCGGCGAGGTCAGCATGAAGCTGAACACCCGGGTGAGCCCGCACAGCAGGCCGCGGGCGAGCAGCTGCGCCATGATGTCGGTCTTCTCGATGAGGTCGCCCGAGCTGGCCGGCAGCCCCGGGTCGTCGCAGGCGGCGACCGACAGCTCCAGGCGGCGCTGGATCTCGTCGAGGTGGGCGAGGTGCTCGTCGAGCCGCACCTGGTCGGCCGCGCCCAGCCGCGCGCGCAGGTCGTGGGCGTCCTCCATCACGGTGTCGAGCAGGCTCACCCGGCGCTCGAGCAGCGCGGTGTCGGCCGGGATGTCGAACAGCAGGCCGTACAGCTGCGCCGGATCCATCACCGGCAGGTTCACCGAGTCGGGCCCGTTGTAGGAGATCGCGTTCCAGTGTCCGTAGTCGTGGAAGCGGGCCTCCGAGATCCCCATCACCAGCGAGCGGAAGCGCGGCACGTTGGATCCGTAGAACTGCTCGTGCTTGGCCACGTACTGGTCGAGGGTGGGGCGCAGCGCGGTCAGGGTGTGCGAGGGGTGATCGAAGCCCTCGGGGCGCGGCCGGTCGGAGGTGAGCGCGACCATGAAGCCGCGCATGTGGCCGTCGCCCTGGCCCGGCGGATCGGCCGGGATCTCGGTCTTGGGCTCGAGCCCGGTGGCGATGCTCACCGAGTGGGCGGCCAGCGGCTGGGTGAGCTCGTTGGGCGTGTAGCCGGCCCCGGTGCCGATGGGGGTCCACAGGTCGGGGTAGCCGCTCGAGCCCTGCTCGGCGCCGTGGCCCGCGTGCCAGGGCGTGCCGTTGGCCCAGAAGAAGATCCCGAAGGTCGGCGGATCCTCGCTGCCGTCGGCCCAGGCGCCGTTGGGGGAGAGCATGGCCTCGAGCGGGGGCAGGGCCAGCGAGACCGCGGCCCCGCCCATGGCTCCGCGCAGCATCGTGCGTCGCGACAGGAACTTGCGGCTCATCGTCCTACGCTCCTTCCTTGGGGCCGACGGTGCGGAAGCCCTCGTGGGTGACCAGCTCCAGCACCAGCCGCCGGAAGCGGTAGCCGGCGTCGGCGAAGCGGGCGTCGAGGTCGTCGATGATGTCGCCCTCGTAGTCGTGCTCGAGCCGCCCCTGCGCGTGGCGGAACAGCTGGGTGACCATGCAGCGCCCCACCCGGGGGTCGTCGGCCAGCAGCGGCCCCAGCTCGGTGGCGCTGCTCAGCAGGGTGCCGTCGAGATCGCCCGAGGCATCGACGGCGTAGCCGTTCTGATCGTGGGTGCGGAAGGCCCCGATGGAATCGAAGCTCTCGAACAGGAAGCCCGGCGGATCGATGAAGCCGTGGCAGCCCGCGCACGCGGGGTTGTTGCGGTGCTCCTCGAGGCGCTCGCGCAGGGTGGTCGCCTCGCTCTCGCCGCCGCCGAGGTCGGTGTCCACGTCGTTGGGCGGGGGCTGGACCGTCTGGCACAGCACCCGCTCGCGCACGTACTTGCCGCGCAGGGTGGGCGAGGTCTCGGTCTCGTGGGCGTTCATGGTGAGGAAGGCGCCCAGGGTGAGCATGCCCGCCCGCGGCCCGTCGGCGGGCAGCTCCACCGGCACGAAGGCGATGGGCGAGGCCCCGGGGGCCTCCACGCCGTAGAGCTCGGCGAGCTCCTCGTTCACGAAGGTGTGGCGGGTGCCGTAGATCCCCCGGATGTCGGCGTCGCGGCGGAACACGAAGTCGTCGACCAGCAGCTGCAGCTCGGTGCGCATCGATCGGGGCAGGGTGCTCGCGTACATCGGGTAGGCATCGACGTCGCGGGTGACCCCGTCGAGCCGCCCCAGGTCGAAGTACTGGGCGAAGAACTCCTGCATGGCCGCGCTGGCGCGGGGGTCGGCCAGCATGCGCTCGGCGTGCTCGAGCAGGCTGGCCTCGTCGAGCAGCTCGCCCGCCGCGGCCGCGTCGAGCAGCTCGTCGTCGGGAGTGGTGTTCCACAGCAGGAACGACAGCCGGCTCGCCATCTCGTACGCGCTGAAGCGCAGGCGGGTGGGGTCGCCGGGGTCGGGCTCGCCCAGCTCCACCCGGTACACGAAGTTGGGCGACTGCAGCATGCCGGCCACCGCCAGGCGCAGGCCCTCCCAGGCGTCGGGGTCGGCGAGCTGCACGGTCACCTGCTGCCAGCGCTCGAGCTCGGCGGGGGTGAGCGGCCGCCGGTAGGCCCGGCGCCCGAAGTCCTCCAAGAAGCCCTGCACGCACTGGTCGCCCGGCGCCGCGGGCTCGCAGCCCACCAGGGCCAGGCGCCGCTCGGGATCGTCGAACACCAGGCGCGACAGCTCGTCGGCCGCCTCCTCGTACTGCTGGGTGCCCAGCTCCGACAGCGTGGTGATCGTGGCCCCGATGTTGAAGAACAGGTAGGGGTTGGTGTCGGGCTCGAGCGCCACCGCGGGCAGGCTGGGCCCGAGCAGCAGCGCCACGCTGTTGTGGTACTGGTCGGCGGTCAGGCGCGGCAGCACGGCCGGCCCGGGCTCGAGCACCAGGGGCTCGCCGTCGTCGTCGCCCTCGGTCTCGTCCCCGCCTCCGCTCGATCCGTCGGCGACGTCGTCACCGGCCCCGGCCGAGTCGCGCCCCTCCACTCCCTGGTAGCAGCCCGTGGCGAGCAGGGCGGCCAGCCCCCACCACGCGTGGCGTTCGAGTATGCGAGCCGTCATCGATCCCCCTGCACCGAGTCGAGAGCGTAACACATGCACCTACACCCGCCAGGGCGACCCCTCGCCCTTCGGGGCTCCATTGTCGTCGATCGCTGTTGGTTGGGCGAGCCGGCATCACGAAAAGTGCAGCGAACCCGGTGGACCTCCGGCTCGCGCGCGATCGAGCGGAGTGGGGATCGGGTCGCCCGGGTGAGGCCGTGAATGGCCGAGCGCACGGAGGGCGACCTGGCCGACCCCACCACCCGCGACCGACTCGCGATCCTGCTGCTCGCGGTGATGCAGTTCCACCTGGGGATCGAGATCACCCCGGTCGCGCCCTCCGAGGTGGGCTTCTTCGACGTGCCCAAGGTGATGCGCGCGCTCGCCCTGGGGGCGCGCTGCGTCGACCTGTTGGAGGGCTGGCGGATCTGGCCGGACGCCGCGCGTCTGCTCGACGAGCTGCGCCGCGACTAGCGGCTGGCCGCGCTCAGCCGGCCAGCAGCCCCACCGTGTCGATCACCGACGGCCGCGTGAACAGCTCGCGCGGCAGCCGGCCGAACTGACGGTGCGCCACCAGGATCACCACGATGTCGGCCTGCTGCAGCGCGACCTCGGGCTCGACCAGCTCCAGGCCCTCGATGGGGCAGCGCCGCAGGTGCGGCTCGACCACGAGCAGGTCGGCCTCGAGCGAGGCTTGCAGCCGACGCACCACCTCCACGGCCGGGCTCTCGCGCATGTCGTCGATGTTGGGCTTGTAGGCCAGGCCCAGGCAGGCCACGCGCGGTCGCTTGAAGCGCTCGGCCAGGCCCCGCACGCGCTCCACCACGCGCTCGGGGCGGGCGTCGTTGACCTCGCGGGCGGCCCGGATGAGCGGCGTCTGCTCGGGGGTGGTGGCCACGATGAACCATGGGTCGACCGCGATGCAGTGCCCGCCCACGCCGGGGCCCGGCCGCAAGATGCTCACGCGCGGGTGCTGGTTGGCCAGGCGGATCACCTCCCACACGTCGAGGCCGAGCTCGTCGCAGACGTTGGACAGCTCGTTGGCGTAGGCGATGTTGACGTCGCGGTAGGCGTTCTCGGCCAGCTTGACCAGCTCGGCCGTCTCGGCGCGCGCGCGATGGACCTCGCCCTTGACGAAGCCCTCGTAGAAGCGGGCCGCGGTCTCGGTGCAGGCCTCGGTCACCCCGCCCACCACTCGCGCGTTCTCCACCACCTCGCGGATCACCGCGCCCGGCAGCACGCGCTCGGGAGCGTGTGCCACGAACACGTCACGCCCGGCGACGAGCCCCGCCTCGGCCAGCACCCCTGCGACCAGCTGACGCGTGGTGGTGGGCGGCACCGTGGACTCGAGCACCACCAGGTTGCCGGGGCGCAGCACGGGCACCAGCGCGCGCGTGGCCGCCTCCACGTAGCTGAGGTCGGGCTGGTGACCGTCGCGGAAGGGCGTGGGCACGCAGATGAGATGGGTGCGTGCGACGACGGGCGCGGTGGCGGCCCGCAGGGTGCCCGCCGCCACCGCGGCGCGCACCAGGGCGTCGAGCTCGGGCTCCACGATGTGGACCTCGCCCGCGTTGATGGTCTCCACCACGTCGGCGCGCAGGTCCACCCCCGCCACGCGGAGGCCGCGGGTGGCGAGCACCGCCGCGGTGGGCAGCCCCACGTAGCCCAGACCCACCACCCCGACGTCGACCGTGGACTCCTCGGTTGCCGCGCTCAATGCGTCCCCATGCTATAGCTGGGGTCCGATGGCGTCCACTCGGGCGGACCTGATGCGATGAAGGCTTCGCTCGATGTGGTGTGGGTCGGAGCGGTGGGGGCGTTCGCCATCACCGCCCTGGCCATGCCGCTGGTGCTGCGCGGCTGGCAGGCGCTGGGCCGTCGCGATCAAGAGGTCAGCCTGCGCAAGGTCCACACCGGCGAGATCCCCCGCGCGGGCGGCCTGGTGATGCTGCTGGGCTTCGGCGTGATGCTGCTGGTGGGCCTGGCCGGCAACCAGCCGCTGAGCCTCACCCACCACCTGTTCTCGGTCACGCCGCTCACGGGCAGCCTGGTGGGCGCGCTGCTGGTCGGGCTCACCGGGCTCTACGACGACCTGGTGGGCATGCGGGCGCGTCACAAGCTGCTGATGCAGGTGGCGGCCGCTTCCATCGCGGTGCTCTACGGCCTGCACTGGCCGGCGCTCGAGCTGCTGGTGGGCTGGGACTACTGGTGGCTCACCCCGGGGCTGACGGTGGTGTTCCTGGTGGCGGCGGTCAATGCCGTCAACCTCATGGACGGCCTCGATGGCCTGGCGGGGGGCATCGTGTTCATCGGGCTGGCCACGATCCTGGTGTCGATCGTGTCGGCGCCGGTGGTGGGCCCGGTCAACCAGGCGGTGGCGTGGACCACCGCGTGTGCCCTGGGGGCGGTGGGCGGCTTCCTGGTGCACAACCGGCACCCGGCGAAGGTCTTCATGGGCGACGCGGGGAGCTACTTCCTGGGCTTCCTGCTCGCGGCGCTGCTGCTGCACACCCGGCCGGTGCGCTGGCGCGTGCCCGAGCTGCAATTCGCGATCCCCTGGCTGGTGCTCACGGTGCCCTTCTTCGACATGGGCATGGCGGTGCTGCGCCGCAAGCTGCGGGGGCAGCCGATCTTCGCCAGCGACTCCGACCACGTGCACCACCGCCTGCTGGCGGCGGGGCTCAGCCACCGCGCGGCGGTGATGGTGCTGTGGGCCTGCACGGCGATGTTCGCGGTGATGGCCTACCTCAACGTGATCGGGGTTGGGGGGTGGTGGACGCTGCTGGGGACGCTGCTGGGGCTGATCGTGGCCGCGGTGGCGCTGGGGTACCATCGGCTGCTGGCGCGGCTGCCTGCGTTCTCGGGGGAGCGGCGGGTCGGGTGGAGGGACCGGCGGCGGGAGGTGATGGAGATCCTCGACGCGCTGGAGCGGCTTTCGCAAGACGGGCCGGAGGATCGGGGGCCGGCACGGTGGAGGCGGCTGGCACCAGAGGTGGGGGGGCTGCTGCGGCGGTTGGGGGTGCCGGGGTTCGAGGTGCGGCGAGGGGAGGTGACGGTGGTGGAGCAGGGGTCTTCGCGGGGCACCTGGGCTTGGTTGGGGCTGCCGTTGCCGGATGAGGAGAAGGCGGAGCTGCGGTTGGCGTTGGCGGTGAGGTTGCCGGACTTGCAGCAGGAGCAGCTGATGTTGCTGGAGCGGGTGGTGGGGTTGATGGCGGGGCAGGCGGCGGCTTCGAGACAGTGGGTGGCGGTTCGGGGGGCGCTTCACGAGGATGCGCCTTCGTCTTGAGGTGCTTGGGGGCTGGGTCGATTCTTGGAGCGGGGGGTGGCTGATCTTGGAGCGGGGGGTGGCTGATCTTGGAGCGGGGGGTGGCTTGCCGGCGAGGGGCGCCTGTTCGCACAGGATTCGTTTCCGCGCGTGCTCAAACAAGTGGTTTCGCGCTCGTTGCAGGGCAGGTGCGCGCTCGGGTCGGAGGACCGCCAAGGCCTCGGGTCGCGCTCCCAAGACTGCGCGCGCGCGGAAACGAATCCTGCACGAGCGGCGCTCATTGGATCGAGGGACCTGCCCGATCCGTCCAAAGGGAAATTCGAGGTCGGGTGGCTCCGACCTGTGCGATGCATCCGATGGGAGACTCGTGATCGGGTGTCGTGGATGGGCGGTGGCTTCGATCTGCCCGGTGCACTCGAAAGGAGATCGGTGGTTGGGTGTCGTGGATGCACGAGGGGCTCCGACGAGAGCCATGGTCGAGAGCACCCAGGGGCCTCTGGTGGAATCGGGCACCGTGGACGATTCCAGTCGCGCCGTCACCGGAGCGAGGATTCCGCCCGCGCGCAGTTTTGGGAGCGCGACCCGAGAGTCTGTCAGATTTTTCGTGTATGAAGGAGTCGCACCTTTAGAGGGGCAGTCGTCCTTCGAAGTGGATCGCCAGCTGGTTGAGGGCTCGACTCCACCCCTTGGGTGGACGAGTCCAGCGCTTCTCAGCAGCCACGATCGCCAGGTAGATCAGCTTGTAGGCAGCGTCGTCGGTCGGGAAGTGTCCTTTGCCGTTGACCAGCTTGCGTACTCGGGCGTTGAACGACTCGATCGCGTTGGTCGTGTACAGGATGCGGCGTAGGTCGGGTGCAAAGGCGAGGAACGGCACCACACGCTCCCAGTTCGTCCTCCAGCTCTGCGTGACCGCGGGGTACTGCTGACCCCAGGCTTGGTCGAAGTCTGCCAATGCAGACTCCGCAGCATCACGATCGACGGCAGTGTAGATCGGCTTGAGATCTCTGGCTACCTGTTTTCGATCCTTCCACGAAATTAGTCGAGTCGAGTTTCGGATCATGTGCACGATGCACGTCTGCACGGTGATCTTCGGGAAGACGCTCTCGAGTGCTTCGGGGAAGCCCTTGAGGCCATCGACGCAGGCGATGAGGATGTCCTCGACGCCGCGGTTCTTGAGCTCGGTGACGACCTTGAGCCAGAACCTCGCGCCCTCGGTCTGCTCGAGCCACATGCCGAGCACCTCCTTGCGCCCCTCGAGCCCGACGCCGATCGCCAGGTACACCGACTTGCGCTGGACGCTGCCGCCCTCGCGGATCCGGACGACCAGGGCGTCGAGGTAGACGATGGGCCAGACCGCCGCCAGAGGCCGCTTGCGCCAGCTCTGGACGTCTTCGAGGACGGCGTCGGTCACCCGCGAGATCAGGTCGGGCGAGACGTCGGTGCCGTACAGCTCGTGCAGGTGGCCCTGGATCTCGCGGGTACTCATCCCGCGGGCGTACAGCGACAGGACCTTGTCGTCGAAGCCGTCGAGCCGAGTCTGCCGTTTCTTGACCAGCTGGGGCTCGAAGGTACCGTTGCGGTCGCGTGGCACCTGCAGCTCGAGCTCGCCGTCGTCGGTCCTCACCCGCTTGGAGCTCGTCCCGTTGCGGGGGTTGGGCCGGGGCTCTTCGCCGCGCTCGCCCTTGGGGTAGCCCAGGTGCTCCTCCAGCTCGGCCTCGAGGACCGTCTCCACGAGCCGCTTGGTTATCTGTTTCACCAGGCCGTGGGCGCCGAACAGCTCGGTGCCGGGCTTCAGATCCAGATCCTTGATCAAGTTGTCGATGGCTTCGGTTTCCATGGGTGCTCCTGCGTCTGCTCGGAGCCCATCTTCAGGCTGAAGCCTTCATCCACAAATTTCCTGACAGGTCCCGACCCGAGGCCTTGGCGGTCCTCCGACGCGAGCGCGCACCTGCCCTGCAACGAGCGCGAAACCACTTGTCTGAGCACGGGCGGAATCCTCGATTCGGTGAACAGGCGCCCCCGCCGGCAAGACGACGCATGCTCCAAGATCGACAACCCCGCCGGCAAGACGACGCATGCTCCAAGATCGACAACCCCGCCGGCAAGACGACGCATGCTCCAAGATCGACAACCCCGCCGGCAAGACGACGCATGCCCCAAGATCGACGGCCGGCAAGACGACGCGAGCAACCAGGTTCCCGCCGTTCGACGGCAGCGCTTCGCGTTCGACGCTCGGGTGGCTATGCTTCGGTTCGGCTCGCCGACCGCAGCCAGGAGCAGCTCCACGATGCCCGGAGAGATGATCGAGTTCCATGGACGGACCGCCGCCGGTCTCGATGAGGCCTACCAAGAGGATGCGGCGAAGCTGGCGTGGACGAACCCTGGGTCAGGCGGAATCCATGGATACGACCTGTAGCGTGGCCTCGCTGGTAGCGGGGGAGCCCATCGCCGGCAGTGCGGCCGAGCGGACGTCGGTGTGGATCGTGCTCGAGCATCGCGGGCCCTGGGGGGCCAAGGCGGTGCGCGACAGCGACCTGAGCGAGGCGGTCAAGCAGCGGCTGGGGCAGTGGGAGCAAGGAGTGCCCGGCTCGCGGGTGCAGCTCGTGCGCCGTAGCGGGCGCACGGAGGGGCCGCTGCGGATGTGGCTGGGGGTGAGCGATCCGGCGCGGCCGCGGATGGTCGAGCGGGTGCTCGGCGACGATGCGGAGGCGCTGCTGCAGGTGGACGCGCCCGCGATCGTGGCCGCGCTGCGACGGGGCGAGGCCATCGAGGGCTGGGCGGAGCCGGCGGTGCCGATGGTGCTGGTGTGCACCAACGGCCGACGGGACGTGTGCTGCTCGGTGCACGGGGTGCCCGTGGCCCGGGCCTTCGAGGCGGAGGCCGGGGTGGAGACCTGGCACACGACACACCTGGGCGGGCACCGCTTCGCGGCCACGCTGCTCGAGCTGCCGCGGGGGCTGTGCTACGGGCGGGTGCTGCCGCACGAGGTGCCGGCGCTGGCCGAGGCGATCCGCAACGGGCGGGTGGGGCCGCTCGATCGACTGCGCGGGCGCATGGCGTTGGCCGGGCCCGAGCAGGCGGCCGAGGCCCTGTGGCGCGAGCGCAGCGGCAACGACGTCGTGGATGCGCTCGTGGGAGCCGAGCACGTGGCGGGCGAGGACGTGACGGTGGTGACGCTGCACGATCGCGAGGGGGGCCGGCACGAGCTGCGGGTGCGCTGGCGCGACCTGGGAATCGAGGCTCCGCCGAGCTGCGGCAAGGCGCCCGAGTCGGTCGGGGGCTGGGTCGCGGCCGAGTAGATCGACCGGCGGCCCGCGGAGTCGCGCGCGTGGACCCAGCGGGGCGGCGGGCCTTCCCTCGGGGAGGGGCTCGGCGCCAAGCTTGCGCCGAGGGGGGCCGGGTTCCGTGGCATGCTGCGGGCATGGTCTTCGCCCTTCGCCCTGGCCTCGTGGCGTCGCTCGCTGCCTCCATCGCCATGCTGCCCGCGGTCGCGTGGCCCTGCGGGGCCATGGTGTTCCCTCAGCACGAGGAGCGACCGGGAGGGATGAGCGACCAGGAGCTGCTCGTCGCGTTCGCGGCGGACCAGACGGTGCTGGTGGCGTCGGCGGGCTACGAGGGCATCGATCCCGCCACCTTCGCGTTCCTGCTGCCCATCGCGGCCGAGCCCACCGAGGTCCGCGACGCCGATCCGGCGCTGTTCATCGCGCTCGACGAGGAGTCGGCGCCGCGGGTGTCGATCTTCCTCGAGGAGGACGAGCCGCCGAGCCTGGGCTGCGGGGCCAAGAGCGGCGACTTCTCCAACGGGGGGCGTGGCGACGGCGGCGAGGTGATGGTGCAGCAGCGCGGCACCACCGATTCCTACGAGTGGGTGGTGCTGGGCGGCGAAACGGGCACGGCGGTGGCCACCTGGCTGAGCGACGAGGGCTACGTGCTGCCCGCCGACTACGCGGCGGCGCTCGATCCCTACGTGAGCGACGGGTGGTTCTTCTTCGCGGCCAAGGTGCTGCCGGGGACCACCGCGGGCACGCTGGCGCCCATCGAGCTGCACCTGCCGCCCTCGGCTCCCGAGGCCTTCCGGGTGCCCTTCGGGATCGCGGCCCACTCGCTGGCGCCGGGGCAGCCCCTGGGCATCACGACCTACCTGTGGAGCGACGGGGCGGTGCTGCCCGACGACCAGGCGAGCGCCTCGATCGCGCACGAGGAGGTGGTGGCGCTCAGCGACAGCGAGAGCAACTACGACGAGCTCCAGCAGGCGATCCTCGACATCGAGGGCGGGGCGTGGATCATCGACTTCGCGCGCCTCAGCTCGGCCGACGAGATCCGCTCGGCCTATGCCCAGGGGGAGGAGGAGGGGCGGGTCGATCCCTCGAAGAGCGACGTCGGCTTCGTGGACGACTTCTTCACGCGCATCGGCATGCGCCAGGGCTTCCTGACCCGCCTGCGCACCGAGCTGCCCGCGGAGAGCCTGCACGACCTGTCCCTGCGCCGCGACGCCTCGACGGCGGTCGACAACGAGTACCTCGTGACCTTCTCCGAGGAGGAGGAGGGAGGCTCGTGCTCGCTGGGACGGCGACGAGGGCTGCCGGCGGGGCTGGTGCTGGCGCTGCCCGTGCTGGTGTGGCTGCGGCCCCGACGTCGGCATCACGCGTAGCGTGACCGAGGCCCGGGCGCGGCTCGACGCGGAGCTCGAGCCCGTCGTCGAGCCGAGCGCGGAGCTCTCCGCGGGCCTGTTGGTCGCGGCCGCGGAGCAGGGCCCGCGACGGCGTGGCTACTGCAGCCCGGTGCCGCGCTCGCCCAGCGGCACCCAGCTCCGCTCGATGGGCCCCACGTACATGGCCCGCGGTCGGATGAGCCGATCCTCGGCCACCTGCTCGAGCACGTGGGCCGCCCAGCCGCCCACGCGGGCGACCGCGAAGGTGGGGGTGAACACGGGCAGCGGCAGCTCGAGCGCGTGCAGCAGCAGCGCGGTGTAGAACTCCACGTTGGTCGCCAGGCGTCGGTGCGGCTTGAGCTCGGCGAGCACCCGCAGCACCACCTCCTCCACCGCGCGGGCGTCGTCGTACAGGGGGTTCTGGCCGGCGGCGGGGAACAGCCGCTGCAGCGCGCCGCCCAGCACGTCGGCCCGGGGATCGCGAACCCGGTACACGCGGTGGCCGAAGCCCATGATGCGTCCGCCCTCGCCCACCACCTGGCGCACGTGGGTCTCGGCGAGCTCGGCCAGGCTCCGCCCGCTGCGGTTGGCCTCGGCCCGCAGCTCGTGGACCATCTCGAGCGCGGGGCCGGGCGCCCCGCCGTGCAGCGGGCCCTTGAGGGCCCCGAGCGCCCCGAGCACGGCCGAGGCGATGTCGGAGCGGGTGCTGGCGATCACCCGCGCGGTGAAGGTCGAGGCGTTCATGCCGTGGTCGACCGTGGTGTTGAGGTAGGTGTCCAGGGCGCGGGCGCGGGCCTCGGTGGGACGCTCGCCGCCGAGCATCCACAGGAAGTTCGCGGCGTGGCCGAGCTCGGGATCGGGGGCCAGCGGCTCGTGGCCCTGGCTCAGGCGGTGGTAGGCGCCGATCAGCGCGGGCACGGCTCCCACCACGGCGAGGGCGCGACGCTGGTTGGACGGACGATCGCAGCGCTGCAGCTCCACCGTGCTGCTGTCCGGGTCGAGCAGGGGCAGGGTGGCCAGGCCCATGCGCAGGGCGTCCATCGGGGACAGCTCGCGGCGGGCCGCGGCGCGCAGCAGCTCGATGGTCTCGGCGGGCAGGCTGCCCGCGGCCACCAGTGCCTCGCGCACCTGGGCGAGCTCGCGGGGGGTGGGCAGGCGATCGTGCCACAGCAGGAAGATCGTCTCCTCGTAGGCGGCGACCGGAGCCAGGGCTTCGATGGGGAAGCCTCCGATCACCAGCTTGCCGACGTTGCCGTCGACCATGGACAGTCGGGTCTGGGTGAGCACGATTCCTTCGAGCCCGCGGGCGATCTCCATCGGTTCCTCCTCGTGGTGGCACGAGCGATCGGAGGCAGCGCCCGCTCGGGCACGACCTCGATCGATTCGGAGGCAGTCTAGGAGGCGCGCAGTGGCTTGTCGACGAGCTCCCGCGGCCGCGGCGGGGTCACGAGGCGCGCGGCCGTTGACTGGTTTTACGGCGAGACGCTGGCACGATGGCGGAGCTCGTGCTTCGAATCGCGTTCGATGTGGACGAGCGCCGTTGCCGGAGTGTGAAGATCCGTCAATGCTCGCGACACCGAAGTGGCGGGCGAGCTCGCGGCACGCTCGCGCGTGAGGAGCGAGCCACGGTGGGCTCGTGCGAGGCCGGGAGGGCGCGAGGGCCTGCGCCCGAGCCGCCATCTGGGCGCCCCTCCAGGCGGTGTGGACCCGGCCCGCACCGGAGGCATCGCCCCGTTGCTGCGGGATCGTGGTCGTGGTCCGTTGCGGCTGCCGGTGCCGCGGGTGCTGGTCGCCACGTCGCGCCTCGAGGTGGTGCTCGGCATGTCGCGAGCGATGACGACGCGGTCGCCGTGATCGCGGGCCCTCGTGTCACGAGCCACGCCGACCCGTCACGATCGTGCCTTCGGGAACCGGCTCGATGCTCCATTCCGCTCGCGGGCTCGAGCGCGGCGCTCGGCTTCGTCATCGAGTCACGTCATGACGAGGATTCGTCGCGGGCATTCGTGCCCGAAAGACGTAGACTGAAATAACGTTGGCCCTCGCCGCGCGGGGGAGCTGAGAGAGTCGAGCACGAACGTCACGAACGGGTCCCTCACCCGCTCGTGGTGACGGCGACGATCGTCGCCGCGATCACGGAGGCGTCATGATCGGTACCGAAAGCAACCACGCATCGTCCGCGAGCAAGGAGATCCTCGCCCGGCTCCGAGCCATGCGCACGGCCTCACCCGTCGCCCGCGCCAGCTCGTTCCTCGAGCGCTCCTGCGGGCTCGTGCACGGCTTCCAGCTCCGCGTGGGCCTGGCGCCGGACCTCTCCGACCCCGTGGTGCCCACCTTGGTGGAGACCTTCTCGTCGATGTTGATCCTCGATCTGCTGGTCGACACCGAGGTGGATCCCCGCATCCCCGAGCACCTCGCTCGCTACATCGCGGGGCACCAAGAGGACGGGATGTTCTGGTTCTTCGAGGACACCTCGCTGGTGCCGCCCGACGTGGACACGGTGGCGGTGGGGCTGGCGGCGCTGGCCCGCTCGGGTGCGGTCTCGCTCGCCGAGCCGGTGGCGTCGGCGGCGATCGATCGCATCGTGTCCAACCAGAGCTCGAGCGGCGTGATCCAGGTGTACTTCCCTCCCCGCGGGGGCCGGCAGGAGCGGGTCGATCCGGTGGTGTGCGCGAACGTGCTCTACCTGCTGCACCTCGCGGGCCGCGGCGACGAGGCGCGGGCGACCGAGGACTTCGTGTACTCGGTGCTCGAGCGTCGCAGCTATCTCGAGGGGACGCGCTACTACCTGGCGCCCGAGACCTTCCTGTGCCTGCTGGCCCGCGTGCTGCGGGTGTCCCCCTCGTTCCGCGCCCGCTTCCGGCCGCTGCTGCGCAAGCGCGTGGAGGAGAGCCTCGTGACCGGGGATGCTCACCGTCGGCCGCTGTCGGCCGCGCAGCGGCTGATGGCCGCCAACGACACCGGCCTCGAGGCTCGCCGCGACGTGGAGCTGCTGCTGCGGAGCCAGGGCCCCGACGGCTCGTGGGAGGCCCACGCCCTGGGCGCCACGGGGAACAGCCAGCTGCGGCTCTACTTCGGCAGCCGCGCGCTGACGACCGCCTTCGCCCTGCATGCGCTCACCTGCTACCCCGGCACGCTCGAGGCCCGCTAGGCTCGCCATGCACGACTCCGACGAGCCGCTCGAGCGGGGCTTCGCTCCGACCATCATCACCGATCCCGAGCTTCGCGCGCGCACCAAGGACTCGCTGCGACGCGTGATGGAGAGCTGCGGGGTGTTCCCCGGCGACCCGGCGCGCACGCAGGAGCTGCTCGGCCTCATCGACACCTACCAGCGCTTCACCTGCCCGGCGCGGGTGGACGAGGAGTCGCTGCTGGTGGGGGCGATCTACGGGGTGGTGATCTTCCTGCACGGGGTCGGCATCCTCACCGGCGACTACCTCGAGCTGACGGCCGAGCAATTCGAGCGCTGCCTCCGGACGGGGCGGGCCGCGGGGCCCGAGGGCTCGGTGTCGGCGCGGCTGCTCGCCGAGCTCGGGCGCCGGCTGCAGGGGCGTTGCCCGCCCCCCGAGGCGTGGCGGCGCTTCGTCGACACCGCGACCCGAACCTACCGGGCGTTTCCCGAGAAGCGGGCCCGGGTGGTGAGCGGGCGGACGGAGTCGTGGGCCGAGTACGAGCGCAACCGAGCCCATCGCATCGCGATCTACCCGTGGGTGTGGCTGTGGGTGGCGCTCGACGAGCTGTCGCTGCCGGTGCTGCGGCCTCGCGATCCCCGGCTGGCCGAGCTGCTCGCCCTCACCAACCGGATCACCTACCTGCGCAACGACATCGTGACCCTGCGGCGCGACGTCCACGACGGCCTGGACAACACGGTGCTGCACCTGGAGCGGGAGCACGGCTGCGATCGCGAGCGGGCGCTGGCGATCGCCAAGGCACGGACCAACGACGAGCTGCGTCGCTTCATGGTGGTGGCCAAGGAGGTCGCGGCCTCGCCGAAGGAGTACCCGCGGGCCGAGGAGTACCTGGGCTTCCTGGGGTCGCTGCTGGCAGGGAACCTGCTGGCGCTCGAGGCCTTCGGTCGCACGCAGTACGTGGAGCGGGACACCCTCGCGAGCTGAAGGGCGGCGCTATCGGGGGTGGGCGGCGCTACCGGGAGGTGGGCGGCGCTATCGGGGGGTGGGCGGCTCGGCGGGGCACCATGCGCACGAAGATGCCGGTGCTCGAGCGCAGCGCGGTGGACAGCCGGGGCCGCGGCGCCGGGCAGCCGTCGCTGAGGGTGGGGGTGAAGTCGCGGAGGACCCGGCGCAGCCCCTCCTCGAGCTCGAGCATGGCCAGGGCCTTGCCGATGCAGATCCGCTGCCCCGCCCCGAAGGGGATCCAGGCCAGGCGCGAGCGCTCGGGCGCCGGCGACAGGAAGCGCTCCGGATCGAAGCGCTTGGGATCGGGCCAGATCGCGGGGTTGTGGTGGACCAGCCAGGGCGAGACCAGCACCGGGGTCCCGGCGCGCACGGGGTGGCCGAGCAGCACGTCGTCCCCGACGGTGTGGCGGATGACGAAGAGGGCCGGCGGGTACAGCCGCAGCCCCTCCTGCATGCAGGCGTGCAGCAGCGGGGCCTCGGTGGAGCCGCCGTCGAGCTCGGCCAGCAGCGCGTCGCGGACGTGAGGGTGGCCGGCCAGCAGCCACAGGGTCCAGGCCAGGGCGGTGCCGGTGGTCTCGTAGCCCGCGATGTAGAAGGTGATGGCCTCGTCGCGGAGCTGCTCGTCGCTCATCGAGCCCTGCTCGTCGGTGGCCCCGAGCAGCAGGCCGAGCAGGTCCTTGCTCGGTCGGGGGTGGCGGCGGCGCTCGGCGATCAGCTCGGCCACGTTGTGGTCGAAGATGCGTCGCGCCCGGGACAGGCGCTCGCGCCCGGTCAGGGGCAGCCACCGCGGGAGCTTGCGGGTGACCAGCCCCTGGATCACCGAGTCCGAGACGGCGGCCATGGTGGTGCGGACCTCGTCGACCTTCGCGGGATCGAGATCGGAGCCGAACAGCACGCGCACGGCGAGGGTGGCGAGCAGGCCGTCGGTCCAGCGCGCGAGGTCGATGGGCTCGTCGGAGCGCAGGCCGTCGAGCTCGTCCTCGATGGTCTCGGCGATCGTGTCACGCACGCCCTCGAGGAAGCTGCGCTGGAACTTGGGCTGCATCAGCTTGCGCTGGCGTCGCCACAGCTCGCCCTCGCTCGAGCCCAGGCCCCGGCCGAGCACCTCGCGGATGCCCTCCCAGATCTCCCCGCCCTTGCCGTAGTTGCCCGTGTGGGTCAGCAGCACGTGCTCCACGGCGTCCACGTCGGCGACGACGACGGCCCGGGTCACGCCGAGGTCGATCTCGAAGACGCTCCCGCGGCGCGCGACGGTCTCCTCGAGGAAGTCGAGCGGGCGCAGCAGGATCTGGGGGAGCGCCCCCACCAGGGGCAGGCCCTTCGCTCTCGGCATCGGCCGAGCGCGAGCCGCTTCGGTCGCGTGCTCCATCGGTGTCCACCTCCGGCGAGGTCGAGGGACGCTCGCCAGTCCAGCCCGATCAGCCTACGGCATCCGGGCCAGGGAGGCCGCCGCGAATTTTGCTGGCTCGAATTCGATCGAGGCGAGTCCGCATCGTCACCGCCCTCGGGCTCGCGTCGAGAGTCGTCGTGACTCGAAGGTGATGTGCTCGCTCAGTCGACCGGCTTGGCGCGGGCCGGTCCCACGCGCGAGGGCTTGGCTCGCGCGGGCGGGCTGGTCGAGGGCGCGGCGCGGGTGGGGGCCGGGGCATCGCTCGCGCCGCGGCGGGCCCCGATGCGCTTGGGCATCACCGCGATCTCGGGGCCCTTGACCCGCACCTTCACGGTCGTGCCATCGCGCTGCACCACCACTCGCGTGGGCTCCCGGTCGGCGCTCAGGCCCAGCATGGCGAGCGGATCGGCGCCCGGCTGCAGCATCGGCGCGAGGGTGGTGGGATCGACCGCGGCGGTGGCCGCGATGAGGTCCCCCGCGCTGTCGCTCGCCGAGGTGGCCTTCTGGGTGTCCTCGAGCCACTGGACCAGCGTCGACTCGGCACCGGGGCCGATCACGAACATGCCGGCGCCCAGGCGCTTGGGGAACGACATGGTGATGCGCAGCTCGCCGCGATCGTCCACCAGCGGGGCGAGCTCGGCGGGCACGTACTTGCGCGCCTTCTCGAGCACCAGCACCGCCACGTTGGACTCGCCCACGGTCCGCACGTTGCGGGCGAAGCGGAGCTTGGGCACCTCGAAGCCGATGCTGCGGGCCATGCCGAGGTTGTCGTTGATCCCGCTGATCAGATAGAAGATCGCGCCCCCCATCTTGGAGGGATCGTCGGCGCCGAAGCCCAGGCGCAGGTGCTTGGCCGGGCCCACGCCCACCATGGTGCGGCCGTTCCAGCTGCGCAGCACCGCGGCCAGGCGCTGGCGCAGGTTCTCGAGGTTGCCCTGGACGATGAAGCTCTGGCGGTCGACCTGGCGCTTGAGGTCGGCGAGGATGCTCTTCACGTCGTTGGCGTAGTCGGTGTAGCGAGAGCTGCCGCCGGCCGCGATGCCCGGGGACTCGAGCAGGCCCGTGAGCGCGCCGGCGTCGAGCTTGGAGAGCTGGGCGAGGAGCTCGGGGGGCACGCCGACCGCGGTGGCCTCGAAGTCGTGGGGGCCCGCGCCGCGCAGCTCGAGCGACTCGAGCCGGAGCTGCGGCGCGACCTTGCGGGCCTCGGCGCCCTGCAGGTCGACCCGCACCGCCTGCTTGCCATAGGCGGCGGCCAGGGTGCTGCCGGTGGCCAGGCCCTGCTCGGTGTCGGCCAGCGTGAGGGTGGCGTGCTCGGCATCGAGCCACGCCAGCTTGGGCGTGGGCCCGCCGGTGCTCTGCAGGTCGACCGCGCCGAAGCGACCCACCGGCGGCTTGTCGGCGAGCAAGGCCGCCACCGCGCTCACCCGCGCCGCGAGGATCGGCATCTGCACGATGAGCTCGCCCTCCACGAAGGCCGCGTCCCACGGACGCTCGAGGTCGATCATGGTCACGAGCTGGGACTCGAAGGGGCCGCCGCCCGCGTCGGTCACCGCCTGGCGCAGCAGCACGCGGTCGTCGGGCAGCTCGGGGGCGTAGGCTCGCAGGCCACCGAGCGCCTTGGCCGGGCGCTCGAGGTGGATCACGATGGGGGCGCTGGCGGGCAGCCGGTGCGGCCGTGGCATGCCGGGCTGGCGACGGATCCGGCGGCCGCGGGTGCTCCCGCCGTCGTCCCCGGAGGAGCTGCCGGGCGAGGTGTCCGAGGAGCCAGTGGTTCGTTTGCAGGCCCCTGCGGCCAGGCCGAGGGAGAGCGCACCGAGGAGGAACAGGCGTTGGAGGCGAGGCATCTCGGTCCGGGGGCACGCTAGCACTGGTGCCGCATGCGTGGGTGCTTCGACCCCTCGTGCTCCGGGCCGATTCATCGACCGGTGGGCCCCGTGATCTCGGCCGCTCGATCGTCGTCGCGATCGCGCGGATCACGATCGCCGCGCGAGACCATCGTGGCCGCGCGCCGAGATCCTGTGAATCGCGTGGCAGCGGTCACCACGGCAACGCAGGAACTAAGAAATTCGAAAATAGTGCTTCGTGTCGATCGCTGTACGCAGATTGCCCAAGGGTGCGCACCTGGTGAGAGGTCGACTCCGGTGGTTTCACCTCGGCCCGCACCACTTGCACAAGACGACACCTCGCACCATGTAGGTCCAGGTAGAGCCAGGTAGTGGGGTTGCGCCCATTGTCGCCCTCTTGGGGGCCTCGCGCCGCGGTGTCGTTCCTCTATGTTCCGCGCTGGGAACCCTCGGCCTCCATCGCGGAGTGGGGCCGACCAACCCCAACGAGACGACGACAGGACGACACGACGATGGCGCGCAAACACCTCAACATCACCACTGCGACGGGATGCTCGCTGCTCCTGCTCGCCGGCCTCTCTACCGCTTGCCTGGACGCCGAGGGGGGGCGTGACGGCAATGTCTGGGGGGGCGAGGACGAGCTGCCGGAGCCCGACGACGAGCTGCCGGAGCCCGACGGGCTCCCGCCCACCTCGCCCATCTATGGGGGCACCGACGTGGCGACCTGTGGTTGGCCGACCACGGTCTCGCTGGGCGGCTCGTGCTCGGGGACGCTCGTGCACGAGCGGGTGGTCGTCTACGCCGCGCACTGCGGCTCCGACTACGACTCGGTGCGGCTCGGGGAGTCGGTCTACTCGGGCAACGGCGGACGCAGCGTGCCGACCGAGCGCTGTGCCATCTACCCGGGCGGGGGACCGGGGGAGGGCGACGACTTCGCCTACTGCGTGCTCGCGGAGGCCGTCGACGACGTGCCGCTGGTGCCCATCCTGATGGGCTGCGAGGCCGACGAGTACCTCCGGGCCGGCCAGGAGGTCACCGTGGTGGGCTTCGGCAACGCCGACACCGGGCCCTACGGGGTCAAGCGCGAGGTGGTCACGCAGATCAACAGCATCACCGCCAAGGGCGAGGCCCACGTGGGCGGCGGCGGCAAGGACAGCTGCCAGGGCGACTCGGGCGGCCCGGTGTTCGTGCAGACCGACGACGGCTCGTGGCGGGTGTTCGGCATCACCTCGTACGGCGGGGCCTGTGGCGGCGGCGGGTACTACTCGATGATGCACAACGGCATGGCTTGGTTCGAGTCGCAGACCGGCTACGACCTCACCCCCTGCCACGACGCCGACGGCACCTGGAACCCCGGGCCCGACTGCAGCAGCTTCCCGCTGAGCCCCGGGGACGGCACCGGCACCTGGGCCAGCGGCTGCAGCGGCGGCGCGGCCACGGGCTACGGCGCGGCCTGTGGCGCCCCCTATGCCGACGACGGCGGTGGTGATGATGGGGGCGGAGACGGTGGTGGCGGAGACGGTGGCGGGGGCGACCCCGGGGTGTGCCCCGGCTGCGATCGCTACGCCGGCACGCTCAGCGGAAGCGGCGACGCCGACTACCAGCCCGATGGCACCTACTACTACGCCGCCTCGGGCGAGCACCGTGGGTACCTCAGCGGCCCCGCCGGCACCGACTTCGACCTGCGCCTGTGGAAGTGGAACGGCAGCGGCTGGAGCACCGTGGGGTCGTCGCTGTCGACCTCCTCCGACGAGGAGATCGTGGTCCAGGGCAGCGCGGGCTACTACGCCTGGAAGATCGAGTCCTACAGCGGCTCGGGCCAGTACGAGCTGCAGCTCGACCTGCCGTAGCCCGTGCTCGCGGGCCACGGCCCGCAGATCTCGCGAGGGCGGCCCCCGGCTTCGGGGACCGCCCTCGTGGCGCTATGCTGATCGACGCGATGACGACGCCCTTCATCTGCGTGCTGGTGGCGTACCTGCTGATCTACCTGCCCAAGCTCCCGCTCTCGGCCGCGATGGCCAAGCAGCCCGGCGGCTACGACAACAAGGATCCTCGCGGTCAGCAGGCCAAGCTCGACGGCTGGGGCGCTCGCGCTCGGGCCGCGCACTACAACGGATTCGAGGCGTTCCCCGGCTTCGCGGCGGCCGTGCTCGTCGCCCACCTGTGTGGTGCCGACGACTACCGGGCCAGCGTGCTCTCGGTGGCCTTCGTGGTCTCGCGCACCCTCTACATCGGGGCCTACCTCGCCGATCAGGACTACCTGCGCTCGGCGATCTGGGGGATCGGCTTCGTCTGCACCCTCGCCCTGTTCGGCCTGCCCTGGCTGTGACGTCGCTGCCCCCCACGAGCCGCTTGCCGTGCGACCGGCGCCCGGGCATGGTTGTCGGGTCGATGAGCGGCGGGCACAAGCTTCACGAGACCGGGGTCCTCAACGGCCTCAAGTGGGTGTTCCTCGCGCTCGGCCTGATCTCGGTGTTGCTGTTCGCGCTCGAGCCCGACATCCACGCTCACCCCGAGCTGGTGCTGATGGGCTTCACCGGCCTGCTGGGGGCGCTGAGCCTGCGGGCGCTCAGCGGCATCATGGGGCCGGGCTCCGACATCGACCTGCGCTGAGCGCCTCGATCCTCGGCGCCCCGTCGCTGCGCGTGGTCTCGGGTCGACGGAGGCAGTCGCTTCAGATCCATGGAGTCCGACGAAACGACCAGGAGCGGCCCGGTCGCGAGGCGTCGCGACCGAGCCATCGCCCGGGTCGGCTAGTCGTGCAGCTTGACGTACTCGAACTCGACCGGCCGACCCTCGATGCCCTTGGTGGGCGGCGCGATCCAGTTGGCGAACTTCCCCGGCTCGTAGCAGGGCTTCATGATCGACAGCAGGTACTCGTTGTCCTCGGGCACCAGCAGCCACCGGCTGCGGTTGGCCTCGTACTCCTCGGCCGAGATCAGGTTGCCCTGCGGGTCGAAGGCGTGGCCGGCGTAGATGCCCTGGTGCCGGTGGAAGCGGCGGCTGGGCAGGCTCAGGCGCGTGGGCGAGCCGGCGGTCTCGAGGGTCTTGTTCCAGCGGGCGATCACCCGCTCGCAGTCGGCCACGTAGGCGTCGCGCAGCACCTCGTTCATGGCGTTGCGCAGGGCCACGTCCTTCTCCACCAGCTTGCCGCCCTCGACCACGGGCAGGCGGTACTCGCCCTCGATGGCCCGGTGGTCCTCGAAGCGGTGCTCGTGGAAGCGACCCTTGAGCCCCGAGGCGAAGAAGCTCGAGGCGTTGCTCGAGATCTCGCCGCCGAAGAGGTCGAGGCTGTAGGTGTACCAGTAGTTGATCGTCCGCTGGATCAGCTCGAAGTCGATCCCGCCCTGGGCCCGCACGTCGCCGTTGGGGTCGAGGGCCTGCAGCTCGGCCGAGCGCTTGATGATGCGCTGGATCCCGGTGTCGCCCACGAACAGGTGGTGGGCCTCCTCGGTCAGCATGAACTGCGTGGAGCGAGCCAGCGGGTCGAAGCCGCTCTCGGCCAGGGCGGCGAGCTGGTACTTGCCGTCGCGGTCGGTGAACATGGTGAAGGCGAAGAAGCTCAGCCAGTGATCGCAGGGCTGGTTGAAGGCCCCGAGGATCCGCGGCTTGTCGGCGTCGCCCGAGCGACGCTGCAGCAGCTCGTCGGCCTCGTCGCGCCCGTCACGGCCGAAGTACTTGTGCAGCAGGTACACCATCGCCCACAGGTGACGGCCCTCCTCCACGTTCACCTGGAACAGGTTGCGCAGGTCGTAGAGGCTGGGCGCGATGTGGCCGAGCAGGCGCTGCTGCTCCACGCTGGCCGGCTCGGTGTCGGCCTGGGTCACGATGATGCGGCGCAGGGCGTTGCGGTGCTCGCCCGGCACGTCGAGCCAGGCGGGGGTGCCGGCATCGTCGCCGCACTTGATGGTGGGCTCGCCCTCGTTGGGGGCCAGGAAGATGCCCCAGCGATAGTCGGGCATCTTGACGTAGTCGTAGTTGGCCCAGCCGCCGCGCTCCACCGAGATCGCGGTGCGCAGGAACACGGGCTTGTCCTCGAAGTCGGTGGGGCCCATGTCGTGCCACCACTCGAGGTAGTTGGGGAGCCACTTCTCCAGGGCGCGCTGGAGCTTGGGGTCGTCCGCGAGGCCGACGTTGTTGGGGATCTTGGAGTTCAGATCGACGGAGCTCATGGCGGTGTCTTGGAAGGGAGATCGGATCGGAAGGCGTCAGACTCGCTGCCAGTCGAAGCTGGGGCGCTCGGGGCGGCCGTACAGCGTGAGGGCCCCCTCGGGCCCGGTGGCGTTGGGGCGGATGAAGATCCAGTTCTGCCACGCGGACAGCCGCGCGTAGATCTTGCTCTCGGGGGTCTCGGGCCCGGCGAAGCGGAGGTTCTGCTCCATGCCGGTCAGCGCGTCGGGGCTCAGGCTCACCCGCTCCTCGATCGCGATGCGCACGTCGTCCTCCCAGTCGATCTCGTCGAGTCGCACCGTCACCAGACCCGCCTCGTCGGCGTCCTCCGGTTCCAGTAGCGCACGATTGCCCACGAGGCCATCGAGCTTGTCGGGCTCGCCGTACAGGTGGGTCTGCAGCCGGGTGGGGCCGTGGGCCATGGGCAGCGCGCCCTCGTTGAGATCGCTCAGGCCCACGTGCACGACGTGGTCGGGATCGTCGAGCAGGTAGAAGCGATCGGAGGCGAGGGCCAGCTCGAGCAGGTTGCCCGCGAAGGCCGTGCCCGCGTCGCCCAGGGCGAAGAACGAGCGGCTGGTGTTGTCCATGCGCCGCAGCACGCGGCCCATGTGCAGCAGCACCTCGCGCACGAACCAGTGGTCGCGCGCGGCCACGAGCGCGGCGTCGTGGTCGAGCACCGTCTGGGCGTCGCCGGTGGTCCGCACCAGCACCAGCCCCACCGTGGGGTTGTTCACTCGCAGGTGCAGCAGCGCATCGTCGAGCTCCCGGTAGGCCCGCAGCGCCCACAGCTCGGCGCCGGCGGCGTGGGCCGCATCGCCGCCCTTGCGCAGGATCGCGACGTCGTCGGCCGTCGGTCCCGCGATGGTCAGCGAGGCGGTCCGCGACTGGTCGTCCACCGTGAGCGTCACGTGGCGATAGCTGCGGTTGCGGCCCTCCACCTCGGGGGTGAGCCGGGGCAGCCTCACCCCCACGCGGCTGCCCTTGCCCACCTGCGCGGCCATGCGCTCGGCCATCGCCTGCGCCCGCTCGGCGATCTTCTCGTCGAAGCGCGAGCGCGGGAACACGTCGTCGACCAGGCCCCACTGCTTGGCCTTGTTGCCGCGGATGCCCTCGGCCGTGGTCGAGAACACGTCGGCGCGATCGCGACGGACCTTGCGCTTGTCCACCAGGCGGGTGAGACCGCCGGTGCCGGGCAGCACGCCCAGCAGCGGGACCTCGGGCAGGCTCACGGCCGAGTTGCCGTCGTCCTGCAGGTAGATCTCCTCGCAGGCCAGGGCCAGCTCGTAGCCGCCGCCCGCGGTCGTGCCGTTGCACGCCGCGATGTAGGCCTGCTGGCTCGAGCCGGCCGCGTCCTCGAGCTCGCAGCGGGTCTCGTTGGTGAACTTGCAGAAGTTCACCTTCCAGGCGTGCGAGCTCTGGCCCAGCATGTTGATGTTCGCACCGGCACAGAACACGCGATCGATGCCCGAGCGGAGCACGGCCACCCGGACCTCCGGGTGCTCGAATCGCATGCGACGGACGATGTCGGCGAGCTCGATGTCGACGCCGAGGTCGTAGGAGTTGAGCTTGAGCTCGTAGCCTTCCCGCAGTCCGCCCTCGGGGTCGACCTCCATCGTCACGCGAGCGACGGGGCCTTCGTAGGCGACCTTCCAGTGGCGGTAGTGCTCGGGCTCGACCTCGAAGTCCACCGGGGCGGGCGACGAAGCGGCGGGTTGCTGCATACGCCGGGAACGCTAGCAGGTCGAAACGCCTCTCAGCCGTGCGCTAAGCGGGTCTACGCTCGTGTTCCGTCGTGTGGAGCCACACGGGTGCCACGAGCCGAGCGCATCGTCGTGTGCGGGCACACTACGGTTCGTCACGCTCCGCGTCGCGATCCTTGCCGCGCAGCTCGTCCCCGAGCGACCGCAGTGAGGCCCGCAGCTCTCCGAACATTCCTTCGAGGTGCTCCACTGCGTCGTCGGCGGCATCGCGAAGCTTCACCTTGGCCTCTCCGATCCGCGGCTCGAGCCGGTGCCAGGCTTCCGCCACCTCGCGTCGCGCTCCTTGGGTGGACTCTCCGAGCTGCTGCGCCACCTGCTGGCCGAGGGTCTCCAGCTCGTCCAGGCTGGTCTCGAGTCGCTTGCGCCACGCGGGTTGGGAATCGTCGCTCACGGCGCCAGCATACGACCGATCCTCGCTCCGCCAAGGCCCCTCGTGCCTGCTATGATCTCGGCCATGATCCGCCCCGCCCCGCAGCTCGAGCCCACGACCTCCTCCGAGCCGAACGAGCGCGAGCCCTCGCCGGGCGAGCGCGCCGAGCAGCTCGCCGAGCGGGTCAAGGCCGACGCGCGGGAGCAGGCCCAGCAGACCTACCTGCGGGACACCATCGTGCCCGAGGGCGGCGAGTAGCGAGCCGCCGTGCTCCAGCGCCTGCTCGGCCTCGAGAGCGAGTACGCCATCGGCGTCACGCCGCGTGACGGTCCGGACGCGCCGAGCAACCTCGACGTCTACGCCGCCATCCGCGAGTCGATCGAGGCCGAGCTGTGCACGCGGCCCGGCGAGGGATCGCTGCAGCAGATCTTCGTGGAGAACGGCGGGAGCTTCTCTTACGAGTCGCTGCCCTGGGCGCCCGACGCCGGGCTGGTGGAGGGGGCCACCGCCGAGGGCCGAGGTCCCGGCACCGCGCTGCTCTACCAGCGGGCCCAGGACGCGATCCTCGAGCAGGTGCTGCCCGCGGCCGAGTGCCGGCTGGCCGCGGCGGGTCGGCCCGCGCGGATCTCCCTGCGCAAGAACTGTGTGGACGCCGAGGGCAACGTGTACGGGGCCCAGGAGAGCTACGGGGTCGAGCTGGCCCGCGGCCCTGCGCTGTGGGCCTGGCGAGCGGGGCTCTCGCTGCTGCTGCCGCTGGCGCTGCTGAGCAGCCTGGTGATCTGGGCGCTGCTGCTGGTGGCGCTGGTGCTGTCGATCGTGCTCCTGCTCGGCTTCGGCCTGGCGGGGCTGGTGGCGCCCCGCGTGCGACGGCGGCCGCTGTTCCGTGAGCTGTTCGGGGACGGCCGCGGCCACACCATCGAGCACCGCCTGGGGCGACCCTTCGCCGCGGTGGAGCGGGCGCTGTGGGAGCCCACGGTGCGGCCCTTCCTGTGGCTGTCGGCGGCGCTGGCCTTCGGGCGGACCCGTCGCGAGATCATGCCCTTCTTGGTCACCCGGCCCGTGCTCAGCGGCGCGGGCACCCTGCGGCCCGACGGCTCCTTCGGGCTCTCGGAGAAGGGGCCGGCCATCGTGCGGGCCAGCCGACGCAGCGTGGCGCCCAGCGACCGCGCGATCTGGGACGGCGGCAACCTGTGCAAGTCGGTGCTCGAGCTGGGCATGCTGCGGTGGCGTCGCTTCGCCTCGCTCTTCGCTCGTCGCCAGCGTCTGCAGCTCGGGCTCAGCGACGCCAACGTGACCCAGGTGGCCGAGCTGCTCAAGGTGGGGACCACCGCGCTGGTGCTCGACCTGGCCGAGGCCGGGCGCCTGCGCGACCTGCCGACCCTGCGCCGCCCCGTCGCGGCCCTGCACGCCGTGATCGCCGATCCCTCGCTGGGCGCCCGGATCGAGTGGGGCGGCGAGCGGCTCACCGCCCTGCAGGTGCAGCGTCGCTACTGGGAGCGCGCCCGCGAGCTGGTGCACGGCAGCCGCACGCTCTCGATCGAGGCCAAGGCACTGGTCGAGCTGTGGGGCCGCACCCTCGACGCCCTCGAGCACGACCCCGCCTCGCAGGTGGGCCGCGTGGACTGGGTGACCAAGCGCTTCTTGCTCGAGACCGCGGGGCAGGGCGAGCCCTGGCCGGTGCGCAAGACCATCGACCTGCGCCTGCACGAGCTCGGCCCGGCCGGCTACCTGCGCGAGCTCGAGGCCTCGGGCCTGGCCCCGCGGGTGGTGAGCGAGGCCGAGGTGCGGGCGGCGATGCGCGAGCCTCCCCACGACTCGCCCGCGCGCCACCGCGGTCGCATCATCCGCGAGCTGCGGGACCAGGACGCCGAGGTGAAGGTCTACTGGGATCGCGTGCGCGTGGGCGGGCGCCTGCGCGGGCGGATCATCCGCCTCGACGAGCATCGCCGGCGCGGCGGTGACGACGACCCGGAGCCCTGAGGCCGGCGGGCAGCACGGCGAGGCCGGGCCCACCCGGCGCGTGACCTCCCCCGGACGAGCACTCCCCGCCGGTCGTCGGCGAGACGATCAATTCGCAGTGATCGAATTCCGCGGTCGGTGGTCGACCCCGTGCGACTCGCCCCGACGGCGAGAAGAACAGGACGCCTGACCATGCTCGATTCCATGACCCTACGAAGCTCCGTGCTGCTCGCGGTGACCGTGCTCGCCGGCTGTGACCACGAGGTGCTCGTCCACCAGGACGAGCCCGCCACCCAGTCCCTCTACCAAGAGCTCGCGCGCAGCTGGGTGCGCTGGGCGATGATCCTGCCGTACTCCAGCTCGCCGATCGAAGACACCACCGGCGAGCTGTGCGACCTGGGCCAGGAGCTGGGCCCCGGGCCCCACGTGTGGATGCTGGCGGGCACCTCCGGCGGTGCGGTGGAGCGCGAGTGCGACATCCCGGCCCACACGGCGCTGTTCTTCCCGCTCATCAACCGCTGGGTCGTCCCCGGCTACGATCCCACCGACCTCCCCGAGGACATCCCCGCCTTCATCGAGTGGGTGGGCGAGTACTTCGCCTACGCCCGCTCCACCACCTGCTCGCTCACCCTCGAGCTCGACGGCGAGCCCCTGCTCGCCGACCTCGAGGAGCTCGACGAGGAGCTCTACGTGGCGGTGACCGAGCCCTTCGAGGCGACGCTCAACGACGACAACTGGGCCTCGGCCTACGGCAAGCAGGGCGGGGACTACCCGCTGGTGTTCACCGACGGCCACTACGCCCTGCTGCGGCCGCTGTCGCCGGGCGAGCACACGCTGATGCTCGGCGGGGCGCGCTGCGACGAGGAGGGGGCGGTGACCTGGGAGACCTCGGCCACCTACACCCTCACCGTGGCCGGCGGCGGCCCGGGCGGTGGCTTCGGCGGCTTCGGTCCCTTCTAGGGCCGACGGCCCGGGCCGACGATCACATCCAGGTGATCGTCAGGCACCACTGCTGCAGGGTGCCCGTGTCGGCCGAGGCGGTGTCGGCCACGTCGAGGGTCCAGTTGGTCTGCACGGTGGCGCCGCCGTAGGCGCTCAGCGGCGAGGCGGGCTGGACCGTGCTCCCGATGTCCGAGCTGGCGCAGGTCAGCGCGCCGCCCGAGTCGTCGAAGATCACGTGGAGGTTGTCCTCGGAGCTGCAGGTGTTGAACAGCACCACGCTGGTGCCGCCCATGTTCACGTCGATGTCGAGGTCGCCGATGTAGGTGTGGTCGAGCTCGACCTCCACGTTCACGTCGGTGATCGTCCCGCCGGTCTGTCCCGCGGGCAGCACGATGGTGTTGCTGGTGGTGGCGTTGTCGTTGATGGCGGCGCCCACCGCCTGGCACACCACGATCGGGTTGTCGGCGGTGCTGCACTGCGAGGTGTCGTAGGCACAGCCCGCGGTGCAGGCCAGGGTGCCGCCGGTGAACGTCGGATCCACGTCGGGGCAGCTCAGGCCGCCCAGGTCGACGCCGTCGCACTCCTCCCCCACCTCGGCCATGCCGTCGCCGCACACCGAGCCCATGCCCCCCGAGCTCGAGCCCTCGCCGGGGCCGGTCTCGGAGGGGTCGGGGCCGGTGGTGACGGCCGGGCCGTCGTCGGTCGAGCCGTCGGGACCACCACCGTCGGTCGCGTCCGTCATCGAGCCGACGCCGCTGGTGGTCAGGTCCACCGGACCGGTGCCCCCGTCGGTGGTGGCCGTGTCGTTGGTCGGGTCGACGGGCCCGAAGGTGAAGCCATCGGAGTCCACCCCCTTGGCACACCCGCCCGTCATCACCACCGCCAGGCCACACGTGCCGAGTAGAGCCACCACCCTTCGCATGGGGCTCATCCTCGCACGATCGCGCGCGTAGGTGGGGACCTTCGTGACCGGTCGCGCCACCTCGAGCCCGGCCCTAGTTGGACTGGTTGGTGGAGTCCTTCTTCTCGGGCTCCTGGTACCAGGCCAGCGGCTGGAGCATCTCGTCGACCTGGTCGCTCTCGATCTTCACGCCCTTGTCGGAGAACCACAGCTCGTTGCTGGTCAGGGGGCTGCGACGCTGCGCGATGAAGAGGATCGGCTCGGCCTTGCGGGTGTAGCCCAGCTGCACGATCGCGTTCTCGATCCACTTGCCCTTGTCCCCGAAGGTGAACTCGCGGGTGAGGCGGTAGAAGCCCTCGTGGTGCAGCTTGACCAGGGTCTCGCCCCAATTGAGCGAGGTGGCGGGGATCTTGATCCCCGGCATCTGGAAGCGCCACTGGTTGTTGGTGTTGGCCACCGGCAGCAGCACCGACGCCGGCCCGAAGTCGCCATCGGTGCGGATGAGGATGAGCTGGTCGGGGCCGACCTGCGCCTCGTTCCCTGGGAGGTACTTCGTGGTCCTGTAGATGCCGGGCTCGTACTCGAACGCCATCGGCGGGACCTTACAGGAGGGGCGGGCCGGGGGAAAAGCCCCGGGGCCCGGCCGGCGGCGTGGGCGGCCCCACGTCCCTCCGCGCGGGCCGCCGCGATCTCGCGGGCCCGTTCGTGCCCTCCATCACGCGTGGCCGAGCTCGTGCGGGGCCGCGCCCGCTACCCCACCACGCCGGCCTCGCGCGCGAAGGCCCGCAGCATCTCGGCCTCCTTGCTCAGGTCCTCGCGGACCTTGATCGGGCAGAAGCGGGCCCGGCGGTCCACCTCGAGGTAGGCGCTGGGAACGGCCTCGGTGGCCTGGCCGATGAGGCGCTCGAGCTGCACCACCTCGAGCTTGCCGTCCTCGCCGGTGACGGACGCATCGGGCCAGTCGATGCGCTTGCGCACCGCGAACCAGGTCAGGGGGATCTCGCGATCGAAGGCGTCGGCCCGCAGCCACAGCGTGTTGGTGTTGAAGTGGGGGTAGTGGGCCAGGTCGACGCCCTCGGGCAGGCGGAAGGCCTCCACGATGGCCGCGGTGCCGTCGTCGAGCACGGCCACGCAGCCGCCGGCGTCCCCGGCCTCGCGCCGCACCACCTCCACGCTCATGCTGGCCCCGCCGTCGACCGCCTGCAGGTGGGCCCCGACCACCACCGGGTCGAGCGAGGCGCCCAGGTTGTCCACGTTGGAGACCAGCACGTGCTCCACGCCGCGGGCCAGCAGCCGCGACAGCACCCCGCTCTCGCGCAGCCGGCCCAGGGTGTCGCCGTGGCCGGGGGCCGAGTAGAGGTCGGTGTCGTCCAGCGCGTCGGCCCCGGGCAGCTCGGCCAGGGGGGTGCCGTCGGGCAGCACCCGCGGCATGATCGACTGCGAGAAGGAATCGCGGTCGCCCTCGTTGACCCCCGACCAGTCGATCTCGGCCAGGTGGGCCGCGCTGGGGCCCTCGGTCGCGAAGCTGTGCATCAGCACCACGGGGATCCGAGCCCCGAGGGCCTGCGCGGCGGTCCGCACCTGCCCCAGCTTCACCGCGAGGAAGCTCGCGCGAGGCTCGCCCTCCACCACCGAGACCACGCCCTTGGCCCCGCCGCCGAAGCGCGTGGCCATGCCCCCGTTGAGCACCAGGCTCGCCACCTTGCCCGCCCGCAGGGCCTGCTCGCCCTTGGCCGCCAGGGCGGCGAGCCGCTCGGCACCCGCCCCCGGACGCAGATCCATCGGGGGCTCGGCCAGCGGGGTCGGGGCGCGCGAAAGGCGGTTGGCCGCCGGGTCGAGGGAGCCGCTGCTCACCCGCTGGCGCAGCTCGTCGAAGCGCGCGGCATCAAAGGAGAAACTGGCGACGGAGGGACGGAGCTCCACGGCTGCGACCCATAGCATCGCCTCCCACACGATGCTAGACCTGCCCCAGGCGCGGGATGGACCCCACCTGGCTCCTCGGGCTGGCGAAGGGCCCGCGTCTGACCGATGATCGGCCCGACGCTCGGGCCCGACCTTGCGCGATCCCCACGGGAGCGCAGGGCCCACGGCGGGGGAGAGCCCCCGCGCACCGACGCGCCTCGGCGGCCGATCCCGGCCTCACCGATCCATCACTCGACCCTTCATCCCACGAACAACATCGAACGCCGTGCCAGAGTCCGTCATCGTCGTCAACGCGGACGGCCCCGACACCCGGATCGCGCTCATAGAGAACGGAATCCTCTCCGAGCTCTACGTGGAGCGCGACAGGGCGCGCGGAACGGTGGGCAACGTCTACAAGGGCAAGGTCCTTCGGGTCCTGCCCGGCATGCAAGCCGCCTTCGTCGACATCGGCGAGGAGAAGGCCGCATTCCTGTACGCGGGCGACATCGCGTCGCCCAAGGACGACGGTGGAGAGGACAAGCCCCACGTGGGCGACTCCATCCCCCGTCGCACCGGCAAGCCCGCCGACATCGCCAAGCTCGTCCGACCCGGTCAAGAGATCCTCGTTCAGGTCGTCAAGGACCCGATCTCCAACAAGGGCGCCCGCATCACCTCCTACATCTCACTGCCCGGCCGCAACGTGGTCTTCATGCCCACGGTCAGCCACATCGGCATCTCCCGGCGCATCGCCAAGGAGCGGGACCGTCGTCGCCTACGACGGCTCGTCGACCAGATGCGCCCCAAGGGAGCCGGGTTCATCGTCCGCACCGTGGCCGAGACGTCCACCAACGGGCAGGTCCGTGCCGACATGGACTACCTGCTGCGGCTGTGGGCCAACATCAAGGCCAACGAGCAGCTCCATCGGGCCCCGGTGCGGCTGTACCGGGACCTCGACCTCATGCTCCGGGTCGTGCGCGACAACCTCTCGCCCGATCTCGATCGGGTGATCTGCGACGACCGGGTCGAGTACGAGCGTCTCAAGCGCTTCGTCGAGACCTTCATGCCCAGCTACGCGGGCAACATCGAGCTGTACTCCGGTCGTGAGCCGATCTTCGACGGCTACGGCATCGAGGCGGAGATCGACCGCGCGCTCGAGCGCAAGGTGGGGCTGCCCAGCGGCGGCTCGCTGGTCTTCGACCAGGGCGAGGCGCTCACCGCCATCGACGTCAACACGGGCAAGTTCGTCGGCTCCAAGGGCAAGACCCTCGAGGAGACGATCACCCAGACCAACCTCGAGGCCGCGGTGGAGATCGGCGATCAGCTGCGCCTGCGCAACATCGGCGGGCTGGTGATCATCGACTTCATCGACATGGACCGCGAGTCCAACCGCCGCAAGGTCTACCGCAAGCTCCAGGACGTGCTGCGCAAGGACCGAGCCAAGGCCCACATCACCAAGATCTCCGAGATGGGCCTGGTGGAGATGAGCCGCAAGCGCACCAAGGAGAGCCTGGGTCGGCACATGACCACGCCGTGCAGCTACTGCAACGGCAAGGGCTACACCAAGAGCGCGAGCACCATCGCCTACGAGATCCTGCGGCAGATCCGGCGCGACGCCAGCGTGATCGACGGGGACACCGTGGTGGTCAACACCAACCCCGAGGTCGCCGATCTCATGCGTGGGGTGGAGGCCCCTGCGGTCGACGACACGGTCAAGCGGATCCACCGCGGGATCGAGATCCACGCGCGCAAGGGCTTCCACATCGAGCAATTCGAGATCAAGGGCAAGGTCCCTGGTCAGAAGCCCGGTCGCAGCCGTCGCAGCCGCGGTCGGGGCAAGGGTGGAGGCGACGAGGCGGCCGAGGTCGGCCCCGCGGCTGCGGCCCCGGCCGCCGCGGCAGCACCGGCCTCCAGCGAGGCCTGAGCGGAGCAGGGCATGGCGGACGACGACGATCACGATCGCAGACGCGCCGAGCGGATCCCGATCAACACGGAGTTCGCCGCCATGCCCTCGGCCACCTACATCTCCGATCTCTCGGAGTACGGGGTGTTCGTGCACACGCAGCAGCCGGCGCCCATGGGCACCAAGCTCAAGCTGCGCTTCACCGTGCTGCTCGACGACCCGGTGATCATCGCGGCCGAGGGCCGGGTGGTCCGCCACCAGCACGACCCGCTGGGCATGGGGATCGAGTTCACCGAGCTCGATCCCGAGACGATCCTCCGCATCAACGACGTGGTCAGCCGGCAGCGCCCGCGCGACTCGGGGCCGCCGTTGGCCCCGCTGACCCGGCTCGAGCCCGGGCCCGAGGAGGACGATCCCGACGCGGCCGAGACCCTGCTGCGGGGCAAGGCGATGTCCGGCGGCGGCGCGGCCGACAGTGGCTCGGGCATGTCGCCTCGCTTCCGACCGCCGCCGCTCCCCGGAGGGGCCGAGGTCGACGAGACCTCGAAGACGGCGCTGTTCCAGGCGGTGGAGGAGGAGCCCGCCGAGGACGAGGAGTGAGCTCGCCATGAGCATCGGGAAACGACTCATCGACCTGGCTCGATCCAACCTCACCGACTTCCGCTCGGCCTTCGATCGCGACCACCTCCGCGACCTGCTCAGCCCGTCCAAGGAGCCCGAGGCCCCCGAGGAGGGCAAGGCCGAGGAGGACGACGCCGAGAGCGTGGGGGCCCGCGCGGGCCGGCGCGCGAGGAAGGTGCGCGACGCGGCCGAGGACGCCTGGGAGCGGGCCTACGAGTCGGCCAAGGCCCGGGCCGGGGTGCGGGGCGAGCCGCCCAGCGATCCCGCGGCGGATCGGCGGCGCTGGTACAAGACCCTCGAGCTGCAGCCCGGGGCCGATCTCAAGACCGTGCGTCGCTCCTACCGGAAGCTGCTGCTGCAGTACCACCCCGACAAGTTCGCCAACGACCCCGCCAAGCAGAAGGTGGCCACCGAGGTCACCCGTCGGCTGACCGAGGCGTACAACGGGCTGACCCGCTACCTCGGCGGCTGATCGAGCGAGGAGATCTCCCTCGGGCCGCCGCGTGGATGGCCGGGGATCGGGGCGCGCAGGCGGGGGCGCAGGGGTTGCCCCCGGGGCCTCGGCACGGCAGGCTGCCCCCGCCCATGAGCAAGCCGGCTCACCCCACTCCCCGGGTCCGCCCGCGTCGCGGCAAGAGCATGGCCGCGAAGGCGGATCGGCACGAGCTCTACGAGCTGTCGGTGCAGGCGCCCGAGACCGACGCCGCCACGCTGGCCAAGCTGTACAAGAAGCTCCGCAAGCGCCACGCGATGTCGCTGCGCGAGGACTTCTGCGGCACCGCGGTGCTGTCGCTGGCGTGGGTCCAGTCCAAGCCGGGGCGCACCGCGGTGGGGATCGACCTCGACCAGCCCACCCTCGACTGGGGCCTGGCCAAGCGCATCGAGCCCGCCGGGCCCGAGGTGGCCCAGCGCATCGAGCTGCACCGGGCCAACGTGCTCGACGGCGTGGGCCCCAAGGTCGACGTGACCGCGGCGCTCAACTTCTCGTACATGGTCTTCCAGCAGCGCAAGGACATGCTGGCCTACTTCCAGGCCGCGCGGAGCATGCTCGTGGACGACGGCGTGTTCATCCTCGACCTGCTGGGCGGCTGGGGCTCGATGGGCGAGGAGACCAACCGCCGCCGGGTGAAGGGCTTCAAGTACGTGTGGCAGCAGCGGAGCTTCGATCCGCTCACCCACCACTTCACCTGTGCGATCGAGTTCGAGTTCCCCGACGGCTCGCGGATCGAGGACGCGTTCTTCTACGACTGGCGGCTTTGGACCAGCCCCGAGCTGCGCGACCTCTTGTACGACGCCGGCTTCTCCAAGGTGCACCTGATGTGGGAGCGCACCGACGAAGACGGGGAGGGCAACGGCAAGTTCTACGAGCCCACCGAGGAAGTCGACAACGACGAGTCCTGGTGGACCTTCATCGTGGCGGAGAAGTGACGATGGCGAAGGCGAAGAAGAAGCAAGCGGCGAGCAAGGACAAGGCGGTCGGCAAGAAGGCCGCCGCGAAGAAGGCCGAGGGCAGCAAGGGCGGCGGCAAGAAGAAGGCCAGCGCCGAGGTGCCCGCGGTCGAGGAGGCCGGTGCCGACGTGAAGCCGGAGGTCGCGAAGAAGGGCGGCGGCAAGAAGAAGGCAGCCGCCGAGAAGGCCGCGAAGAAGTCGGGCGGCGGCAAGAAGGCGGCCGCCGACGACAAGGCGGGCGGCAAGAAGAAGGCGGCCACCGAGAAGGCCGCGAAGAAGTCGGGCGGCGGCAAGAAGACGGCGGCCACCGAGAAGGCCGCGAAGAAGGGCGGCGGCAAGAAGAAGGCGGCCGCCGCCGAGAAGTCGGGCGGCAAGAAGAAGGCAGCCGCCGAGAAGACCGGCAAGAAGCCTGGCGGCAAGAAGAAGGCAGCCGACGAGAAGTCGGGCGGCAAGAAGAAGGCAGCCGCCGAGAAGACCGGCAAGAAGCCTGGCGGCAAGAAGAAGGCAGCCAGCAAGAAGGCCAAGGGCAACAAGAAGGGCAAGGCCAAGGGCGCCACCCTGGCCGAGACCTCCGATCGCCACGTGCTCTACCAGCTCTCGGTGCAGAGCCCCGAGGCCGACATCGAGTTCTTCGCCGATCGCTATCGCGAGCTGCGGGGGCGCGAGCCCAAGGTGCTGCGCGAGGACTTCTGCGGCACCGCGTTCATCAGCGCCACCTGGGCCGCCTCGGCCGACGATCGCCGCGCGGTGGGGGTGGACCTCGACGAGGCCACCCTCGAGTGGGGGCGCGAGCACAACCTGGCCCGCATCTCCGAGGACGCCCGCTCACGGGTCGACCTGCGCCAGGAGAACGTGCTCGACGGCGGCGGCGAGAAGGCCGACCTCACCTGCGCGATGAACTTCAGCTACGGCGTGTTCAAGACCCGCGCGGAGCTGCGGCGCTACCTCGAGGTGGCCCACGCCAGCCTCGCCGACGACGGCGTGTTCATCACCGAGCTCTACGGCGGGGTCGAGGCGGTCATCGAGGTGGTCGACGAGCGCGAGATCGAGGGCTCGGAGGGGGTCGACGACTTCGTCTACGTGTGGGAGCAGGCGTCGTACAACCCGATCAACCACGAGACCCTCTGCCACATCCACTTCCGGCTGAAGGACGGCTCCACGATCGACAACGCCTTCACCTACGACTGGCGGCTGTGGACCATCCCCGAGCTGCGCGAGCTGCTGTACGAGGCGGGCTTCTCCAGCGTGCGGGTGTTCTGGGAGGCCACCGACGCCAGCGGGGACGGGACCGGCGAGTACGTGCCGACCGAGAAGGAAGACAACCAGGAATCGTGGCTCGTGTACATCGTGGCCGCGAAGTAGCGAAGGCGCGCGGCGGCGGCGTGGATCGGGAGTAGACTGCTCCCGATGTCACTGCTGCGCCGCCTCGACGCCCGCTTCGCCGACTTGATGACCCGCCACCGCGTGGCGGTGATCGTGGGCTTCTGCCTGCCCGCGAGCAAGATCTTCGGCGCGGCCCATCGGGCGCAGCAGTGGGTGCAGCGGCGTCGCTCCTCGCCCGCCGACCACGAGGCGCGGGTGAGCGCGGTGCAGGAGCAGGTGCGTCGCTGGGCCGCGCAGCCGGCCGAGGAGCGCCGGCCCATGTGCACCGACCGGGCGCCGTGGGTCAACCTCAGCACCCGCTTCGTGAACAAGAAGGCCCTGCACCGCATCCGCATGGGCAACCTCCGCTCGATCCTCGACATCGACGTCGACGCGGGCACCATCACGGTGGAGCCGCTGGTGACGGTGGGCGAGGCCACCCGCGCGCTGGAAGAGCTCGGCTACATGCTCGCGGTGACCCTCGAGGTGGAGGACGCCACCCTCGGCGGCCTCGCCATGGCCGTGGGCATGACCACCCACTCGCACAAGGTGGGGCTCTACCAGGAGACGGTGGTCGCCTACGAGATGGTGCTGGGCGACGGCCGGCGGGTGCGGGCCTCCGCCGACGAGCACGAGGACCTGTTCCGCGCGCTGCCCTGGTCCCACGGCACCCTGGGCTTCCTCACCGCGGTCACCGTGCAGATCATCCCCATCCAGTCGCACGTGCGGCTGCGCTACGAGCCCCTGTTCTCGCAGCAGGAGTACAGCGCCCGGCTCCGCGAGCTGTCGACGGGCGAGGACCGGCCCGACTTCGTCGAGCTGACGATCTTCTCCAAGGAGACCGCGGTGATCATGTCGGGCGACTTCGCCACGCCCGTCACCCCCGAGGAGCGGGCCAAGATCAACCCGGTGGGTCGCTGGTACAAGCCCTGGTTCTTCAAGCACGTGGAGAGCTTCCTGGACAAGGGCCCCAGCGACGAGTACGTGCCCCTGCGGCACTACCTGCAGCGGCACGATCGCGCGATCTTCTGGACCCTTCGCGACATGATCCCCTTCGGCAACCACCCGGTGTTCCGCCTGGTGGCCGGCTGGATGTGCCCGCCGCGGATCCAGTTCCTCAAGCTCACCACCACCCCGGGCATCCGCGAGCTCACCTTCACCAAGCAGGTGTTCCAGGACATCGTGCTGCCGCTGACCACGCTCGAGCGGGCGGTCGCGCTCAGCGAGCACCTCTTCGACATCTACCCCGTGCTGGTCTACCCCTGCGCCATCTTCGATCACGGCGAGGGCTCGGGCCAGCTCCGCCCGCCGCGGCCCGACTCCCGCGTGCCCGGGACCGACCACGGCATGTACAACGACGTGGGGATCTACGGGGTGCCGGCCGCGGTCAAGCGCGGCGAGCCCTTCAACGCCACCCTCGCCATGCGGGCCATGGAGCGCTTCACCCGGGAGGTGGGCGGCTTCTCGTTCCTCTACGCGGACACCTTCATGACCGAGGAGGAGTTCCGCGAGATGTTCGACCACACCCTCTACGACCGGGTGCGCAAGGAGTACGCGGCGCAGGGAGCCTTCCCCACGCTCTACGAGAAGACCAAGCCCGAGGTGGACGTGATCGCCATCGGCAACACCACCGGCGTGGACCTGAGCCTCGAGCGGTCGCGGCAGGACGAGCTGTCGCCGTCGATCCGCAAGACGCACTGAGGGTCGAGGAGCTCGCCATGCCCCACGAGACCCTCGTCGACGTTCCCACCCTCGTGGCGCACCTGCGCGACCCGGCCTGGCTCGTGGTCGACTGCCGCTTCCAGCTCGCCGATCCGGGCGCGGGCGAGCGGCTGCACGCCGAGGCCACCATCCCCGGCTCGATCTACGCTCACCTCGATCGCGACCTGAGCCGACCGATCATCCCCGGCCGGACGGGTCGCCACCCGCTGCCGGCTCGCGAGGTCTTCGCCTCCACCCTCGGTCGCTGGGGCCTGAGCGCGAGCACCCAGGTGGTCGCCTTCGACGACATGGGCGGCGCCTTCGCCTCGCGGCTGTGGTGGATGCTGCGCTGGGTGGGGCACCGCGCGGCCGCGGTGCTCGACGGGGGGCTGCCGGCCTGGACCGCGGCCGGGCAGCGGCTCGAGCCGGGCCACCACGCCGCGCGCGAGCCCACCTCCTTCACCCCCGGCGAGGCGCTGGTCGAGACGGTGGATGCCGACCAGGTGCTCGCGCTGCTGGACGATCCCTCGGTGGTGTTGCTCGACGCCCGCGCCCTGCCGCGCTTCACCGG
The DNA here is from genome assembly GCA_020633315.1 of Myxococcales bacterium. Classification (GTDB taxonomy): domain Bacteria; phylum Myxococcota_A; class Polyangia; order Nannocystales; family Nannocystaceae; genus Paraliomyxa. Next base: position 141,583 of record JACKDV010000006.1, on the reverse strand, counting down.
CGAGGAGGAGAGCACCGACCCCGTGGCGGGTCACATCGCGGGAGCTCGCAGCGCGCCGTTCATGGACAACCTCGGCCCCAGCGGCCGCTTCCTGCCCGCCGATCGACTGCGGGCGCGCTTCGTCGAGCGCCTCGGGGGCACCGAGCCCGACCGGGCGGTGGCCTACTGCGGCTCGGGGGTCACCGCCTGCCACGACCTGCTGGCCATGACCCACGCGGGGCTGCCCATGGCGCGGCTGTACTCCGGCTCGTGGAGCGACTGGATCAACGATCCCTCCCGGCCGTGGACGGCGGGCCCGGAGACCTGAGCGCCGTGCTCGGGCTCGCGGGCGGGGCTCGACGGCGAGGGCGAGCCGCGAATTGCCCGATGCTCCGCGGGTGCGCGATGATCCATCGTCGATGCGGGACTTCGCGGGCGAGGCGGCCGAGCTCGAGGCGTTGAAGGCGACGCAGCGCGACGTGGCGGTGGCGCGGCTGCGGGCGCTGCACGAGGTGTGGGCGCGGGCGGTGCTCGGGCTCGACGCACAGGGAGAGCTGGTCGCCCGGACCCGGGCCGTGGTCGAGGCCGGCCTCGATCCGAGTCGCGCGAGCGAGGCGATCGATCACCTCGCGGCGGCCGAGCAGCACCAGTGGGAGATCGGCTCCTGGTCCAGCGGCGCGGGGGAGGGGCTGGCCTCGATGCTCGAGGTGCGCACGCTCCAGCTCGCGCGGGCCTGGCTGCTGCCCACCCACGAGCGGCACGCTCGCGAGCTGCTCGAGGCGGTCGCCGACGATCCCAACCGCATCGCCGAGCGGCTACGACCGCACATCGATGCCCTCGCCGCTCGCCTCGGGGGACGGCCGCGCTGAGCTGCGCACGAAGAAGTACAGCGGTCGTCGGTGACCACAGGTGCCGCAGCGCATCCTCGTCACCCGCAGCCGACGACCGTCGTGCATCTCCACCTCGTGGGCGTCGACGTGGGCCGGCGAGCTGCAGCGCGGGCAGGGCAGCGAGGTGGCCCGCGGCTCGACCACGGCCGCCGAGGCGACCTCGATGGGATGGCTGGGGTTGCCGCCCGGCATGCGGGCCTCGCGGCGGTCGCGCATGCGCTCGGCCTCCAGCGCCTCGGCCTCGGCCCGCTTGGCCCGATCGAGCGCGGTGGCCCGCTGGCCCACCAGGGTGACGACCCACGCCAGCACGGCGATCACCGCCAAGCCGAGGCCGATCTGGACCCAGGGCACCCACTAAGCATGGCAGCTTTCGGAGGGTCGGTCACGGGTCCGCTGGCGGCGGGTGCGAGCTCAGACCGGTCGGTGCTGGGTGCCGCGCCCCGCGGTGATGAACAGCATCTCGCTGGGCTCGTGAACGATGGCTCGGTGCCACACCCCGCGACGGTTGATCCAGGTGCCGGCCTCCGGGCGCAGCTCCACCGTCCACTCGCGCTCGCCGTCGTCGAGCACGAGGTCCACCGCGCCGCTCAGCAGCACCACGATCTCCTCGCCCTCGGGGTGCATCTCCCAGTGGGGCCAGTCCTCGCCCGTGCGCGCGCGGGTGACCAGGAAGCCCTCGTGGAGCTCGGTGCGGGTGGCGATGGTGGCCCAGAAGCTCTCGTCCACCTCGATGGGCGCGGCGCTCTGGTCGGGGCGAAGGTGGACGTAGGTTCGCTCGAGCGAGAAGGGATCGGCCATGCTCGCAGCCGACCATCCGCGGCCGTCGTCGTCAAGCTCAGCGGGGCGGCGCGAGCATCAGCACGGTCAGGAAGCGGCCGGGCTGGGTCATGGCGCACTCGCGATCGTGGGGATGATAGAGGTACGCCTCGGCCACCCAGGTGTCGTAGCCCGCCACCATGCCGCGACCGTGGTCGAAGATCCGCACCGGGGGCTCACGCCCCGCCGTGAGGTCGACGGCCATGCGCTGGTGCTGGTAGGTGCAGACGGGGACGATGAAGCCGCCGTCGCCGGTGCCCGCGGGCGGAGGATCGTAGGGCTCGAGCTCGCAGACGTCCTCGGCGGTGGTGAGCTGCAGGGGCAGGTACCACTGGTCGAGCTGCTCGGGCAGGTTGTCGCGGCTGGGGTAGTGCAGGTAGCCCAGCCGCAGCGGGCCCCCCGGGTCGCTCAGGGAGAGGAACAGGTAGTAGCCGCTGTCGAAGGTGACGATCTCCCGCATGCGAGCGTGGACCGTCTCGCCGACGCTCAGCGGGAGCGCGAGGCCGGGGTCGGTGGTGGTCAGCCCGAACGACAGCGGGCCGCTGTCGCACTCGAGCTCGAGCTCGAGCCCGCCGGCACCGTCGGCCACGATCGAGGTGATCTCGCAGTCGGTGTCGGCGTCGGTCTCCACGGCGGGAGGCGGATCGGCCTCGACCAGTCGCGTGGCCCAGGCGTAGAGATCCTCGGGCTGGGGATCGCAGACCGAGCCGACCGGTGCATCGGTGTCGAAGCCGGTCTCGCCGGTGGTGCTCGGCGGCCCGCCGGTGGTGCCCGTGCTCGGCGAGAGGCTGGTCGCCGAGTCGATGCCGGTGGCATCGCCCGAGGTGGAGCCCGGCGAGCCGGTCGAGGAGGTGCTCCCGTCCTCGTTCCCGTCCCCCACCGACTTGGGCAGGATGCACGCGCTCAGCAGCAGCGCGCCCAGCAGCGACGAGCGGGCTCGGGTGTCCATGGCCATGCCCTCCCTCTTCTCCGGGGGCCGACGAATCCGTCACGCATCCCCGCAGGAATCCGACACGCCGCGAGCCACGGCCGAGCCGGGGTGCTCGCGTCGCAGCGCGGCGGCCTCGGCCCGCGCTCGCGCGTGCTGCCCCAGCTCGCACAGCGCTCGCACGCGGGTGGCCTTGCGCAGGTCGGCGAGGTGACCGTGGGGGAAGCGGGCCTCGTGCTCGGCGAGCCACTGCAGCGAGCGCGCGGCTCGACCGTTGCGCAGCGCCTCGGCGGCGCGATCGAGCACGGCGACCTCCTCGGCCAGCGGCGAGGGCTCGTCCGCGGGTGCGCTCGTGGTGGAGCCGGGGGCCGAGCGGGTCGCCGGGGTGCTGCCCGAAGGCGAGGCAGGCCGCGGGCTCGGGGCCGTCACCGCGGAGGGCAGGGCGGTCGTCGGCGAGGGCTCGTCGGGGCTCGGGGCGCGGGGGGCATCGGGGCGGGAGGGCGAGGCGCTCGCGACCGCCTCGGGGGCAGACGGCGCGGGCTCGCGCGCGACGGCACCAGGTGAGCGCGCGTCGTCGTCGATGGTGAGGCCGTTGATCACGACCAGGCCGAGCGCCGCCGCCACGACCAGGCCGAGCTTGCCGCCCAAGCCCAGGCCGAGCTTGCCGCCCAAGCCCACGCCGATCGGGGCCAGCGACAGCCTGCCCAGCGACGGGACGATCAATGCCCAGGTGCGGCGGGCCTGCCCCGGCGGGGGCCGCTGCGTGCGACGGGCCGCGTGCAGCCACTCGCCCTGGGTGGCCACCGAGCGGGCGAGCTGCCTGCGCGCGAGGCGGAGCCGCGAGTACACCGTGTTGAGCGGCACGCCGAGCTCGGCCGCGATCTCGGGCCCGCTCATGTCGAGCAGCTCCGACATCACGAACACCTCGCGGCGCTCGGGGGGCAGCTCGGCGAGCACCGAGTCCACGTCGTGGCTGCCCTCGAGCCGCGCGTGGGGCTCGTCGCGTCGTCGGCTCGCCACGCCCACCGCCGACTTGCGCCGCGCCGTGCGGGCCTCGCTTCGCCGGTAGCGAAAGGCCACCCGCCGCGTCACCCCGTACAGCCACGCCCGCGGCGAGACCTCGTAGTCCAGGTCGTCCCAGCGCCGGTACGCGGTCACGAACACGTCCTGCACCGCATCGTCGAGCGCCGCAGGGTGCACGCCCAAGCGGCGCGCAGCCGCCCACACGAACGGGAACTCCCGCCGGTAGACCGCCTCGAAGCGCATGGGCGTGGCTTGCATGCCTGCTCGCCCATCATCTTCTCCGGCTCGGGGGTGGTTCCGTCACGGAGAATTCGATCGGCCCGGAAAAACGCCCAGACGGGCTGCGCTTCGGCCGCACCGGCCGGGAGGCGCGGCCTAGTCGTCGTGCCGGGGGCGGGCGCGCAGGGGGCCGTCGATCTCTCGCAGGTCGCGGAGGAAGGTGAGCAGGTCGCCGCAGGCCTCCAGGCGCATGTGCGGGTCCTCGTCGAGGTGGGCCTCGAAGCGGCGGAGCTGGGTGCTGATCCGCGCCAGGTCGTCGATGCTCAGCTCCACGAACACCGCCCGGGCCAGCACGAGCGCCAGCGTGCGCGCATGATCCCGCACCACCCCGAGCGCCTCCCGCAGCTGCTGGTCCACCTGCTCGCGCGCGGGCTCGTCCAGCAGCTCCGTGAAGGTGGAGATCATCCGCTGCTTGCTCTGCAGCGAGGCGATGGTGCGGTCGCGATCTCGCAGGGCATCGTAGCGACCCTCCAGCTCGTCGAGGCTCTGCATGCTCGACCCGAGGATATCAGAGCGCTCGATCGCCGATGATCGATGCCGACTCCTCGCGGAGCTCACGGAGGATGCGCCCACGGGTGCGGGGGTCGAGGGCTGGGAGCCCTGGCCGCCGGCCGGTCGCTTGGGGTACTCAAGGGCTCGGTCCATGCTCGTCGCCCTGCTCAGCGCGCTCGCGGTGCTCGGTCCAGCGGAGCCGAGCGAGGAGGTCCCCGAGCCGCCGGCGCAGCTGCAGCCGCCCTCGCTGCCCGAGCCTCCTGCCGCGCGACCCGGTACCGACGTGCCTCCGATGGTGCAGTGGACGGCCCCCCCCACCTGCCCCGGCCCGGGCTGGGTGCACCGCGGGATCGAGCGTCGGCTCGGCCGCCCGCTGGCCTCCGGCGAGGTGGCGGTGGAGGGGCAGGTGACCGCGACCGCCGAGGGCTTCGTGCTCGAGCTGCACACCGCGGCGGGTGAGCTGTCGGAGTCGCGCCGCCTGGAGGCGACCGACTGCTTGGCGCTGGCCGATGCCACCGCGCTGGTGGTGGCGCTCACCGTCGATCCGGTGGCGGTGGCCGAGGTGCTCGCGGCCGCCCGCGAGGTGCCGGTCGAGGAGGAGCCGCTGCCTCCCCCGCAGCGGCCCGAGGCCGAGGCCGAGCTCGAGCCCGAGCCGAGCCCCGCCGCGAGCCCCGAGCCGCCGGCCGAGACCACGCCCCGCGAGCCGAGCGAGGAGACCTCGCGCCGGCTCGAGGGCGGGCTGCTGCGCCTCACCGCGGGGCTGGGGCTGGGGGCCACGCCCGGAGCGACCGGAGCGTTCACGCTGGTGGGCGGCCTGCAGTGGCGACGCGCGAGGCTCGAGCTGCAGGGCAGCTACTGGCTGCCGCGTCGCACCGCGCCGCTCGATGGCGCCACGGTGAGCGTGCAGCTGGGCGCGGCCGGGGTGCGGGGCTGCGGCCAGCTCCGTCGCGATCGCATCGAGGCCCCGCTGTGCGGAGGGCTGCAGCTGGGCGGCATGCGGGGCGAGGGCGCGGGCGTGCCCGGGGCTCGCCCGGCGCAGGGGCTGTGGCTCGCGCTCGAGGCCTCGGTGGGCCTGTCGTGGTGGATCCGTCCACGCTGGGCCCTCGCGGGGGGCTTCGCGGCCGCGGTCCCGCTGGTGCAGCCGGCGTTCGAGGTGGGCCGCTCGCCCGCGGTGCGCCTGTTCGAGCCCTCGCCGGTGGCGGGGCGGCTGTGGCTGGGCGTGGAGACCCGGCTGGGTCGTCGCTGAGCCCGGGGCCGGCCTCGACGTCGCGGGGCTCAGCGGTTGTGCGGCAGCTCGTTGATCCAGTGGAAGCCACGGCGGACGAGCAGCATCTGCTCCTCGTCTCGCCGCTGCAGCACCACGCGATGCCGGACCCCATCGATCGTGCCCGCGATCACCAGCGTGCCCTCCTCGGGCCGTTCGAAGGTGAGCACGTGGGTCGTGAGATCCTCGCCCGCCGCGGGCCGGCTCGTGAGCACGAGGGTGCCGGCCTCCTCGTCGATCTCGGCCATGTAGCTGCGAGCCTCGCCGCCGAGGGTGTGCACCCTCACCCGGCCCCAGCGGCCGAACGCGAGCTGGACCCAGCGGCTCTCGTCGGTCTGGAGCACCGGCGCCTCACCGCCGTCGCGCTCGTGCTCGCTCACCTCGTAGGCGCCGTAGAGCGGCGGCGGCGGGGCACCGGGACCGTACGAGCTCCACGCCTGCATCGACATGCCGACGTGGGTGAGCAGCAGGAGCCCCAGGAACAGCACCTTGAGCGGCCGGCGGAGCCGTCGGCTGCGCGGGCCGTCGAGCACCGGCGACACCTCGCGCGCGGGGACGGCCCGGCCCAGCACCAGGACGCCCAGCAGCCGCTTGGCGTCCTGGGCCGCGAGCAGCGAGGCCACCACCAGCAGGTGCGACGAGAACAGCTTGACCGGCACGTCGTAGCAGAAGTTGAGCATCACCACGTTGGTCATCGCGCCGACGGTGACCAGCGCGCCCAGGGTGGTGGTGCGTCGCCACAGCAGCAGCAGGCCGCCCAGCACCTCGACGCCGCCGGTGAACACGTTGTAGCCGGGCGAGTAGCCCATGAAGGTCCACAAGAGGCCCATGGGCGAGGACTCGCCGTAGGCATCGGTGAGGCGGATGGCGTCGGGGAAGGGGAACTGCAGGCAGAAGACCTTGGCGAAGCCGTAGGCCACCATGACGGTGCCCAGCCAGTAGCGGGCCCACACGGTGAGCCACGCGGCCAGCCGCGGGCAGGAGGCTCGGCGATCGAGCGCGCTCCACAGCCCGGTGCCCAGCAGCGCCAGCCCCAGCATCATCACCAGCTTGACGTAGTCGGCCGTGGTGTCGCCGCTGCCGTTGGGGCCCACCGCGATCTCGTAGTCGATGCCCAGCAGGGTGTTGCCCACCCAGGGCACCACCGCGTCCCAGGCCGAGCGATAGAGCCCGGCGAGCAGCTCGCCCCCCGGCGGCACGTCGAGGGGGAAGGGCAGGGCGTAGAGCGCGAAGTAGAGCGTGGCGAAGCGAAGGGCCACGCGCCGGCCAGGGCTCCAGGCAGCGGATTGGGCGGGGGTCGACGCGGGCATGTCCACGAGCAGCGTACCTCGGGACCTTGGTGCGCCGACGGAGCGCTCCGGTTTCCGCGGCGCCCCGCAGCCCCGCGTTGGCCCGAACGGCTCGCGTGGCTCAGGCTCGTCGCGGGCGCTTGCGCAGCCGAGCCTCGAGCACGAAGGTGCCCGTCGGCAGCACGCTGGCCGCCAGCCCGCCCAGCAGCGTGGGCCACGACCAGCCCTCGTGGCGGTGCGCGCTGCCCAGCGCGGCGATGAAGCCCACGAACAGCAGGCCGTGCGCCCAGCCCACCCAGGTGACCAGCTGGGGCAGGTCGGCGAGGTACTTGAGGGGCATGGCCACACCCAGCAGCAGCAGGAACGAGACGCCCTCGAGGCGACCCACCCAGAACAGGCGATGAAGGGGATCGTTCATGGGAGCTCCGAGGGCACCGGGACGAAGCCCGGCCCGCGGAGCTTAGCGCCGCGCGGCGAGGCGGCCCATCATCTCGGGCTCGCAGGTCATGCGGCCGTGCTTGGCCACGATCTGCCACGGGGGCAGGGGGGGGCGCGGCGGGGGCACCTCGCCGCAGCCGGGATCCTCGGCGTCGGGCTCGTCGTCGTAGTCGTTGTCGATCCCGTCCTCGCAGGCGCTGCCGGAATCACGCGACTCGGGGTCGGGGTTGGCCCGCAGCCAGCGATCGTCGATCGCGGTCCACAGCTCGTCGAAGAACTCGCCGTACTGCGCGGCCAGGGCCTCGTCACGGATGATCACCACGTTCTCGTCGTTGGTGTCGTCGCCGGCGGTGGTCCAGTTCATCGAGCCGGTGATCACGGTGTGGCCGTCGATCATCGCCGACTTCATGTGCATCTTGCCGCCCCAGTCCTCCACCTTCACGGGGATCCCCACCGCCCGCAGCAGCTCGTGCTTGGTGAAGCCGTTGCTGGCCGCGGTGGCGTCGATGATCACCCGCACCTCCACCCCCCGCAGGTGGGCGTCGATGAGGTCGGCGGTGACGTGCTTGTGGGTCAGGTAGAACACCGCCACGTCGATGCGCTCGCGGGCGCCCTTGATGAGGGGCCGGATCGCCTCGCGGATGGGCGAGTCCTGGGGGGAGAACAGCAGCTGGACCTCGGCGTCGCCCACCCGCACGTGCAGCGGGCCGGCCGAGCGCTTGTCCTCGTGGTAGCGGCCGTCCTCGTACATCTGGTCGAGCTCGCGCAGGTAGGCGGTGGCCAGGCGCCGCGAGTCGATCACGGTGACCAGGTTGGCGTTGTAGCCCCCGGTGCCGGTGTCGCTGATGTTGGTGGAGCCGGTCCACACCCAGCGGCTGTCGGCCACCAGGAACTTGTTGTGCATGATGGCCGAGCTCTCGTCGAGCGGCTCGCGGCTCGAGTGGGCGGCGAGCAGGCAGCGATCGCCCAGGTCGTAGGCCAGGCACTGCACCGGCCCCTGGAAGCCCTCGGGGCGGCCGCAGCGGGGCTCGGGCACCACGGTGCGCGAGGCCTCCTTGGCGCGGCGCTCGTCCACCTTGCCGTCGTCGCGCACGTGCACGAGCTGGGCGACCATCGCGTCGGTGTCGGAGTAGTAGTTGGCCCCGGCCGCGTCGCGGTCGACCACGCCGCGGATCTGCACCCCGCGGTCGCGCGCCTGGGTGAGGGCGGCCATCACCCTCGGCATGCCCCGCACGCCGTAGACCGCGAAGTCGAGGGTCTTCTCGGAGTCGTCGATGAGCTCCACGAGGCTGGTGCACACCTCGGCCACGCACTCCGAGCGCGGGCCCTTGCCGGTCGGCGGGTTGAGCAGCAGTCGGATCGAGCCCTGGGGATCCTCGAGCAGCGGTACCTCGCTGCCCTCGCCGTCGGGCGAGCCGGGTGGCGCGCAGGCGACCGCACAGGTCATCGCCAGTAGGAGCCACCCTCGCACGCTTCGATGGTAGCGCTCCCGCGCCGGCGCGTGGTGCTCATCGTGGGCCGCCGCGGCCGGCGGGCTAGTACTCCTCGTCGGCCAGCTCGGGGTGTGCCCGCAGCAGGGAGATCGCCTCGGCCCGGCTGCGCCTGGTGCCGGCCATCAGCCAGGCGACCGCTCGCAGCCCCAGGTCGGTGTAGGGCAAGTACGCATCGACGAAGCTCGTGTCCGGGTTGGCCTTCATGTAGCGCAGCGAGTCGTCGATCTCGTCGACCACCGTCTTCAGGCCCTGCTCGTAGGCCTTCTTGGTGCTCGCGTCCGCGGTGGTGCAGTACACGTCGGCCTGGAACTTCTTGTACACGCGAACGTTGCGGAACTGGAACAGACGCAGGGGGTTGTCGTCGACGATGATCGTCCGCTCGAGGTCGAGGTCGATCACCCGCAGATCCTTCGAGGGCTCGACCACCGGGTCGCCGTCGGTCTTGGGCTGGAGCACGAGGTGGCTGTTGGAGAGCATGCCGGCCACGGCGGGGTGCTCGAGCACGGGCTTGCCGTCCATGGACCACGCGCTGGCGTTGGCCCAGCAGGTGTCGTCGACGTTGGCCGAGAACAGCACCACGGCGCCGCCCAGCGCGTGGATCCGATCGAAGGCCTCGCTCACCCCGGGGTTGAGCTTGACCGTGCGCTGCTTGCCCTTGGCGTCGGTGGACACGAAGTCGTGGCAGGCCTCGCCCACCGCGGGGTCCTCGAAGTACTGGTCGTAGAGGGTCTCGTCGAGGTCGAACACGACCACGAAGGGCGCGGTGGCCAGGCGCGGGAGGTCGCGGGGGTCCTCGAACACGCCCTCGGTGGCGCGGCGCAGGGCCTCGGCGTAGCGGGCCTGGGGGTCGCCGCCGGGGTCGGCCCGGGCCAGGTCGCGGTAGTGGTTCTGCAGCTCCACCGCGTGGGCGCGGTCGAGGCCGTGGGTGCTCATGAGCTTGGCGATGTCGAAGAAGCGCTCGTCGAGCTCGGGGTTGGCGTACTTGTCGGCCCAGCTCGGGCGCGGGGCCAGGGTCATCGCGGCCAGCTCGGAGTCGTCGACGGGCGGCGGCTCGCAGGCGGGGCAGGGCGCGGCGGCGTCGCTGCCCGCGGGGGGCACGGGGGTCGCCTTGGGCGGGGCGCAGGCGGCGAGGCAGGCGAGCAGCGGCACGAGCGAGGAGCGACGGGCGAGGCGCAGCACGGAGGGCAGCCTGCCACGAATCGACGCACGAGGGATCGAAGGGATGGATCGGGCTTGCTCGCGCGGCGGTGATGCCCGCACGATGCGAGCGATGAGGGGCGCCGCGACCATGACGAGCACGGTGGGCCTGGGGCTCGCGCTGCTGAGCTGTGGCCCCGGCGCTGCGCCGCCGACGGCTCCGACCGGCGCTCCGACCGAGCCGGTCGCGAGCGCCGAGGCGACGGCGGAGGCCGAGCGCGACGAGCCACCCCTGGAGCTGGTCGAGGTGGCCCCCGGGGTGCTCGCGGCGCTCCAGCCCGCGACGCGGCGCTTCGCCGATTCCAACGCCGCGATCCTCGTCGGCGAGGCGGGGGCGGTGGTGATCGATGGTCCCCAGCAGGTCGCCGCCGCCCGCTGGCTGCACCAGCAGGTCTCCGCGCGGACCTCCGGCCCCCAGCGCGAGCTCATCGGCACGCACTGGCACCTCGATCACAGCCTGGGCGTGACCGTGCTGCGGGCCGCCTTCGAGGCCGACGGGCTCGCGCCGCGGCACTGGGGGCACGCCGGGCTCGCCGAGGCCCTGCGCGCTCGCGGCCGGGAGCAGCTGCAGGAGCACCGCGCCGAGCTGCCGAGCTGGCTCGAGCGCGGCGAGGCGATGCGCGAGTCGGGGACCAGGGGCGACGGCACCCGGCTCACGCCGCCGCAGCGGGCCCAGCTCGAGGACGAGCTGGTGTCGATCCGGGCGCAGCTCGACGCGGTGGGATCGCTGAGCCTCGCCGAGCCCACCCACCCGGTGAGCGAGCCCACCCGTCTCGAGCTGGGCGAGCAGGTGATCGAGCTGCGACCGATCCGGGCCCACACCGACGCGGACCTGGTGGTGTACCTGCCCCGGGCCAAGGTGCTGATCACCGGCGACGTGCTCGACGAGATCCCCTTCGGAGGCCACGGCCACCCGCGGCAGTGGCTGGAGGCGCTGCAGGATCTGGCGCGGCTCGAGGTGGAGACGATCATCCCGGGGCACGGCCGCCCCATGGGTCCCGAGGCGCTGGCGCTGGCGATCGAGCTGTGGACGGCGATCCTCGAGCAGGCCGAGCTCGCGGTCGCCAACGGCGAGACGGCGGCCGAGCGCTGGTCGGCGTGGGAGCCCACCGAGGAGCAGCAGCGGCTGCGGGCGCGCCTGGTGAGCGATCCGGTGAGCGAGCGGGCCCATGCGGCCTTCGTGCCCGAGTCGCTGGCGCGGGCGGTGGCCGAGCGGCGCGGCGAGATCTGATCGCGCAGCATCGGTTTCGTGGTACTGCACGACGATGACTTGGTCTCGCGCGTCGATCCTGGCGGTGGTCGTCGGCCTGGGCTGTGGCGACGACGGCGGGGGCACGGGCACGACCGCCCGCGACGAGGACACCGGCCCGAGCACCACTGCGGTCGCCGGCTCGAGCAGCGCGGGGATCGACGAGACCAGCACCGGCACGCCGGCGGAGCCGGGCGAGTGCCTGGAGCCGATCCCCGCCCACGCCCCGGTCAGCGCCGTGCTCTCGGTGGATCCGCAGGGCCGCCTGGTGGACGGGCTCGGCCGTGCGGTGATCATGCGCGGGCTCAACACCGGCGGTCGCTCGAAATTCGCGCCCTTCCTGCCCTTCGACGTGAGCGACCCCGACGACCTGGTGGTGGTGCGTGCCGCGGCCGACGAGTACTTCGGGCGCATGGTGGGCTGGGGCCTCGACACCGCCCGCATGCCGTTCTCGTGGGAGGCGCTCGAGCCCAGCCCCGGCCGCTACGACGACGCCTACCTCGAGCGCTACCAGACCATGCTCGATGCGGCGTGGGATCTGCGGATCCGGGTGATCGTGGACTTCCACCAGGACGTGTACGCCTCGCCGTTCTGCGGCGACGGCTTCCCGCCGTGGTCGGTCCCCACCCCCGATCCCCCGGTGCCCACCCACGAGTGCCCCGATTGGTTCGTGGGCTACTTCGCCAACCCCGACGTGCGCGAGTCCTTCGATCGCTTCTGGTCGGATGCCGACGGCCTGCAGGGGCCGTTCCTCGACATGTGGCGGCACATGGCGCAGGCGGTGGGCGAGCACCCGGCGGTGGTGGGCCTCGAGCCGATGAACGAGCCGGGCTGGGGCACCGCGGACGACCTCGATGCCTTCAAGGTCCACGTGCTGCAGCCATGGCTCACGATGATGGCGGCCGAGCTGCACGCGGAGGCTCCCCAGGCGCTGGTGTTCTACGACGGGCCCGGGGCCGACTCGAGCGGCGGCGCGGCCACCCACTTCCGACCCGACGGCGAGGGGCTGGTGTATGCGCCCCACCTCTATGATGCCTCGCTGCTCATCGGCGACTCGTGGGCGGGGGTGAGCCCGGCCCCGGCGATCTCGGCGATGGCCAGCTTCGGCGCCGAGGCGGGGGTGCCGGTGCTGCTGGGCGAGTTCGGCTTCACCACCGGGGCGGTGGGCGGCAACGACTGGCTCACCCTGGTGGTCGATGCGCTCGATCAGCGGCGGGTGTCGGCCACGCTGTGGGAGTACTCGACCAGCGCCGAGCTGTGGAATTCCGAGGATCTCTCGGTGACCGAGGCCGACGGCAGCGAGCGGGCGATCCTCGACGCGTACGTGCGCCCCTGGGTCCGGGCGCTGGCGGGGCAGGGGCTGAGCACGAGCTGGGACGGCGCGGGCCTGGTGCTGCGGGCGAGCTGGACGGCCGCGGAGGGCTTCACGGAGGTGGTGGTGCCGGCTCGGATCTACGGCGAGGCCCCGGGCTCGATCGCGCTGACGGGCGACGGGGCTTGTTACACTTGGGACGCGGCGCGCGGCGAGCTGCGGGTGAGCGCGCCGGCGGGCACGCCCGTGAGCGTGGAGCTGCGCTGACGCGGGCGGCGGCGCGCGATCGCGACGGCTTGCCGCGATCGCGGTGCTGCGCGTAGCCTGCCCGCGAGGATCCGTGCGCCCCGAGCCCGCGAGCACCAACCTTCGACCCGCGCCCACGCCCCTGGTGGGCCGCGCGGACGAGCTGCGACAGCTCGCCGAGCTGGTGGGCGCGGGGCAGCGGCTCGTCACCATCTTCGGCCCCGCGGGCACGGGCAAGACCCGCACCGCGATCGCGCTGGGCGAGCGGCTGCTGGACGACTACGCGGGGCTGGGCGGGCTGTGGCTGTGCGAGCTGGCGGCGGTGCGCGACCTCGAGGGGCTGTGCGAGACGATCGCCCGCACGCTGGGGGTGCCGCCGCTGCCGGCGGGCTCCGACGAGGAGATCGTGCGACGCCTGGGCGCGGCGCTGGCCGATCGCGGGCCGCTGCTGCTGGTGCTCGACAACCTCGAGCAGCTGGTGGCGCTGGCTCCCTCCACGCTGGCGGTGTGGCTGGCCGAGGCCCCCGAGCTGCGGCTGGTGGTGACCTCGCGCGAGCACCTGCGGCTGCGCGGCGAGCTACGCTTCGAGCTGCCGCCGCTGGCCCTGCCGCAGGCGGGGCAGGACGCCGCGGACAGCGAGGCGGTGGCGCTGTTGGTCGATCGCATCCGCGCGCTCGACCCCGGCTTCGCGCTCGACCCCGAGACCACGCCGCTGGTGGTCGATCTGGTCACGCGCCTGGAGGGGCTGCCGCTGGCGATCGAGCTGGCGGCCTCGCAGGTGGAGCTATTGGGGCTGCGGGGCCTGCTCGACGAGCTGCACCGACGCCTCGACGTGCTGGTGGGCGAGGACCGTGATCAGGACGATCGCCACTCCACCCTGCGCGCGGCGATCCACTGGTCGTGGGAGCTGCTCGACGAGGTGGAGCAGGCGGTGCTGGCCCAGTGCACCGTGTTCCGCGGGGGCTTCACGGCCGAGGCGGCGGGTCGGGTGCTGCGGGTGCCGGACGGCCGCGCGCCGCTGGTGGTGCTCCGGGCGCTGCGCGGCAAGTCGCTGCTGCGGCGCGACGAGCCCGAGGGCGGGGCCCGGCCGCGCTTCTCGCTGCTGGAGGTGGTGCGGCAGTTCGCCCGCGAGCAGCTCGCGGCCCCCGAGGCCGCCCAGGCCCACGACCGGCACATGGCCTGGGTGCTCGAGCGGGCCGAGCTCGGCATGGCCGAGGTGAGCACGCCCCGCGGGCCCCGGGCGCTGCAGGAGCTGGCCCTCGAGCGCGCCAACCTGCTCGCGGCGCACGAGCACGCGATGGCCTCGGCCGCCGCCGACGATGCCGCGCTCGAGTCGGCGCTGCGCCTGTGCCTGGCGCTGGACACCATCGCGTCCATCCGCGGTCCCTTCGCGGCGCACCTCGAGCTGCTCGAGCGCACGGTGGCCGTGGCCGAGGGGCGAGCGGTGCCGCCGACGGTGCGGGTCCGGGCCCTGCGGGCGCGCGCCAAGGCCCGGCTGATGCACGGCCAGGGCGCGGCGGCCGAGCGCGACCTGGAGGCGGCGCTCGAGCACGCCACCGCGGCGGGGGACGGCGCGCTGCAGGCCGAGGTGCTGGCCGATCAGGGGGTGTGGCACCACCAGCGGCGCGAGCTCGAGCCGGCGCGGGCGCTCTACGATCGCGCGGTGGCGCTGGCCCGCGAGGGGGGGGCGCGGGCGATCGAGGGCCGGGTGCTGGGCAACCTGGGCGCGCTGGCCCACGACCGCGGCGAGCTGGGCGAGGCGCGGGGCCGCTACCAGGAGGCGCTCGAGGTGCTGCATGCGCTGGGCGATCCGCGGCTCGAGGCGATCCACGTGGGCAACCTGGGCGTGCTCGAGCTGGAGCACGGCGGGGCCGAGCGGGCGCGGGCCCACCTCGATGCCGCCCGCGAGCTGCTCGAGCCCCTGGGCGATCGGCGGCTGCTGGCGATCGTGCTGGGCAACCTCGGTACGCTCGAGCACCTGCAGGGGCGCGGGCCCGAGGCGCAGCGCTGCCACGAGGAGGCGCTGGCGATCCTGCGCGAGGTGGGCGACCGTCGCTCGGAGGCGCTGTGCCTGAGCCGCCTGGCCCGGGTGAAGGCGGCACTGGGCTGGATCGACGGCGCGCGCGGCTGCCTGGGCGCGGCCGATCGCCTGCTGGGTCGCTTCACCGACGAGATGGCCTCGGCCACGGTCGATCTCGATCGGGCCTTCGTGGAGCTGGCTCTGGCGCGCGGGGCCGAGGGCGACGAGCGGGCGGGGCTGCTGGCGCGGGTGCGAGAGCGCATGGCCGCGGTGGGCCGGCCGCAGGGCGAGGCGCCGCCGTGGGTCGAGCGCAGCGACGACGTACGCTTCGCGCTGCGCCTGCTCGAGCAGGGGCTGGGCGAGCTCGAGGCGGAGTCGCCCGGGACGGTCGAGGCCGAGCCGGCCTCCTACAGCGAGGCGGCCGTGCTGGTGGGACGCGAGGCTCGCTGGCTGCAGCTGCCCGGCGGCAAGTCCCACGACCTACGCAAGCGCAAGTCGATGCGGCTCATCCTCGAGCGCCTGGCTCGCGAGCACCTCGAGCGCCCCGGCGCCGGCCTGCCGCTGGAGGTGCTGCTCGAGGCGGGCTGGCCCGGCGAGAAGGTGATGCCCAGCGCGGGGGCCAACCGGGTCTACGTGGCGCTCACCGGCTTGCGCAAGCTGGGCCTGCGCAAGCTGCTGCTCAGCCGCGACGACGGCTACCTGCTCGATCCGGCGGTGCCGGTACAGCAGCTTGCCGTCGACTGGGACCAGCGACCCTCTCCGCGCTGAGGGCCCGCTCGCCGTCGGCAGGGGCCGGCTCAGGCCCCCAGGGCCGCGATGGCTGCGGCCTCGGCCTTGGTGGTGTCGAGGTCTCCGTCGACGTGCACCAGCGCGCCGTTGCGGTCGATGACCACGTTGAGCGGGAAGACCCGGGCGGGCAGGCGGGTGTGGCGGAACAGCTCGCCCTCGAGGTCGAACGCGATGGGCAGCGTGACGTCCATCGACTCGGCCAGGGTCACCCCGTTGGAAGGATCGCGACCGACCAGCACGGGGAGGATCACCAGGCCGTCGGCCTCGTACATCGGAAGGAACTCGTTCTGGAGCCGAGGCAACTCCTCGGCACAGGTCGGTCACGTCTCGTTGAATATCTTGAGGAAGACCACCCGATCGGGATAGTCGGCGGCGCGGCTGCGCTGCCCCTCACTGTCGAGCAGGTCGAACGCGGGCCCGGCCTCGCCCACCTCGGGCTCGCCCCGGTTGACCTCCACCCGCAGGGCGAGCATCGCCTCGTCGCTGGTGTTGGTGGTGGCGTCGAAGCTGGTCAGCAGCACCTCGGCCGAGGGGTCGTCGTAGCTCAGCTGCACCAGCCCGCGGTCGCCGGGGTCCACCGTGTACTGGCCGGGGCACCCCACGCGCTCGTCGAGGTTGAGCGGCTCGAGCCCGAAGGATCCCGCGGCCAGGTCGGCGAGGATCAGGGGCTCGGCTCCGCCGTTGTCGAGGCTCACGATGGTCTGGGTGGATGTACCCGGGCTGGCCCAGAACGAGTAGGTGGCCCGGTCGACGAAGAGCAGGGGCTGGGGCTCGCCCGCGCCCAGGGTCACGGGGGCCATGCGGGCGCCCGCGGTGGCCAGCAGGCCCTCGGGGGTGGGGGTGATGGTGCGGAACCACTCGGCGGCCAGCTCTCCGTAGGCCGGCTGGGCCTGCCGAGAGGGGACGGTCCCGGTGTCGAGGTCGAGCCGGACCAGGGCGGAGCCGGTGGCCACCAGCAGGTCACCGTCGGCCACCGCGGCGTCGAGGGCCGGGCCCTCCACGGCGTGCGACGAGTCCAGGGAGAGCATGCCGTCGCCGATGTCGAGCACGCTGACGCCGAAGACCCCGCGCAGCACGAAGGCCCGCTCACCGTCGACCACCACGCGCCGGGCCGTGCGCTTGCTGGCCTCGCCCGGGTCGAGGTCGAGCCGGAAGATCGAGCCGCCTCCGTCGGGATCGACCAGGCGTGCGCCGTCGCGGCCGTCGGCGACCAGCAGGCCCGCGGCGGTGCTGGCCAGGCCGCGGGGGTCGGTGGCGCCGGGCACCGCGGTGGGCATGCCCAGGGCGTCCCCGACCGGATCGAAGCGCGAGAGGCCGCCGATGCCCGAGGCCACGAAGATCGAGGAGCCGCTCGTCGCCACGTCGTGGTGCTGGGCCGCGACGTCCAGCACGGTGTCCAGGGCGGTGGCCTGGCCCGCGGCGATCTCGAACAGCACGGTGGTCCCGGTGTCGGTCACCACCACGCCCCGGGTCTCGTCGAGCGCGGCCAGGCCGGTGCAGCGGCCGTCGATCGCCAGCGGCGGGCCGCCGCCACCGACCTCCACGAAGCCATCGCCGCACGCCACCGGATCGGAGCCGACCAGGGCCAGGCGGGCCACCGCGTCGGAGAGCTCCACCGCGGCCGCCGTGTCGAAGACGATGTCGTCGGGGTAGGTCGAGAAGTTGCAGTCGACCGGTCCCCCCCCGGTGCTGGAGTCGCCGGTGGCGGTGCCGTCGAGCGCCGAGCTGCTGTCGCCGACCATCGAGGTGCTGCCCGACGAGCCCGAGGTGTCGGTGGTCGGCGGCTCGGCGGGGCCGGGCTGGCACGCAGCCAGCAGCAGCGCGCCCCACAGGGGCGCGAGGTCGTGGTCGATCTTCATCATGATGCTCCTCGCCGGGGGCGAGCGTTCCGCGGGTCCCGGGCCCTACCTGCCGCCGCCGCTCAGGTCGCACTCGAGGTTGTCGACCACCAGCTCCATCCCGTAGATGAAGTCGTCGGTGAGGTAGGTGAAGTCGTTGTTGATCAAGAACGTCGACGGGAAGAAGGAGATGTCCATCCAGTAGAGGAAGTCACCCGTGGGGTCGGCGATCACCGGGATGTCGGGGTGGTGATACTGCGTCTCCCACACCGAGGCGTCGAAGTTGGAGGGCGGCATGCCCTCCTCGTTCTCCACGATCACCGTGACCCACTTGATGCAGCCCGCGTCGACGTAGTCGCGGAACGGAT
The DNA here is from genome assembly GCA_020633315.1 of Myxococcales bacterium. Classification (GTDB taxonomy): domain Bacteria; phylum Myxococcota_A; class Polyangia; order Nannocystales; family Nannocystaceae; genus Paraliomyxa. Next base: position 123,673 of record JACKDV010000006.1, on the reverse strand, counting down.
ACGCGTAGTCGGCGAGGTACTGCGGGTCTCCGCCGAAGTACCACTCGCCCGCCTCGTCGTTGCCCGCGAGGAAGGCCGCGACGGCCTGGCAGGGCTGGCACCACATCGCGCTGACGTCGAGGAAGATGGGGCTGTCGTAGTAGTCGCAGACCCGGAAGAGCTCGCCGTTGAAGGTCTCGAGCTCCCAGTGGGGGATCTGCAGGCCCTCGCTGTAGAGCTGCCAGCCGGGATCCTCGTAGGGGCAGACCGCCACTTCCTCGCCGGTGCTGGTGCTCTCGTCCTCGCCCGAGCTCGAGCTGCCGGCCTCGCCGGTGCTCGACCCGTCGCCCAACGAGGTGGTGCCCTCATCGGTGGCGGGCTCGTCGGTGGTCGTCGAGGGGTCTTGCTCCGCGGTCGTCATCGGAGGCTCGTCGGATGAGGGACAACCGAGCAGGGGGAGCGTGGCGGCAGCGATGAGCAGAACGGTCGAACGCATGAGACTGACCCGGGAGGCTCCCAATGATAGGGCCCCGCGGGATGGTTTTGGGAAATCGCTACGTGGCTGGGGATGGATCGGCCGGGGACCCCCCCGAGCCCCATGTGGGAGCGAGGCCCCGAAGGTGCCACTGCGCGCAGATTGCGGGATCGGTGGGCCCGCGCGATTTTCGAGCCACGATCGATCCCCGCTCAAACCGAACGAGCGTCGTAGTACCCTTCGAGACCGAATGCAGACCTCGACGTCGACCTCTTGGCGAGCGAGCGGCTGGGGGGCGGGCCTCGGTCGAGCCTCGATTCCGCTGGCTGCGGTCGTGCTGCTGGCCACCGCGTGTCCGGGTGACGACGGCGCGCCGGCCGACGGGACCACGACCGGAGCCACCTCGACCACCGGGTCCTCGGACTCGACGGCCGGGGCCACGACGAGCGGGAGCTCGAGCTCCGGCGCGGATTCCACCAGCACCTCCTCTGCGGGCTCCGAGAGCTCGGAGTCGTCGACGGGCGAGCCGCCCGGGTCGGGCTACGGCGATTGCCTCGACGATCCGATGCTCTGCGCGCCCGGCGAGGTGTGCCTCTCGTTCGGCCCCTTTGCGGTCTGCTCCGAGCAGGGCTGCCGCTCGGCGGACGACTGCGAGATGCCGCCCGCCGGGGAGGCGCAGCCCGGGTGTCAGGACATCGACAACGACTTCTCCATCGATTGCTACCTCGACTGCTCGAACGGAGAGGCGTGCCCCGACGGCATGACCTGCGTCGGCACCACCGTGTGCGTCTGGGCGCCCGAGCCCCCCGGCGGCGGTGAGTGCCCCGACGAGGACGTGGGCAGCGTGGTCCCGCAGATGCTCATGGGCGACAACACCGGGCTGTTCGACGACGTGATCCAGACCTGCGGTGGTGGTGGTGGCGAGGACTCCCTGTTCATGTTCACGGCGCCGGACGACGGCACCTACCGCTTCGACACGGCGGGCACGGGCTTCGACACCACGCTCTCGGTGCTCGACATGTGCGGCGGCAACGAGCTGGCCTGCAACGACGACATCGGGATGGTGCTGACCTCGCAGGTCGACGTCGACCTGGTGATGGGCCAGTCGGTCATCGTGGTGGTCGACAGCTACAACGGCCTGACCGGGCCCTTCAACCTCAACATCGACCAGCGAGGACTGATGGGGGCTCCCGGGCCCTGGTCATCGGCCATGTCCAACGACTGACGCCCAGAGCTCGACCATGCGACCGTTGATTCCCTGCCTCACCCTGGCCCTGCTCGGCTGTGCTCCCCCGCCCGTCATCGGTGGCGACGACGAGACCTCCGGGTCGGGCCCCGACGCGTCCGATGGCGTCGCGGCGACCTCGGCCGACGGCACCGGCACCGGTGGCGGCGACCTCGACCCGGCGCAGCTCGACCGCTCGATGGACGAGGGCGAGTGCGGCTACCCCGGGCCGGGGCCCAACGGCTACGGCACCGAGGTCGGTCAGCGGCTCGCCAACAACACCGGCCAGCCGCTGTCGACCTGTGACGGCGACCCGGTGCAGCTCGCCGACTTCATGTGCCCGCGGCAGGACGGCAAGCACAACCGCGTGATCCTCGTCAACATCGGGGCCGGCTGGTGCCTGCCCTGCCAGGCCGAGACCCTCGAGTTCCCCGACCTCTACGACGAGTACCACGAGCAGGGCCTGGAGATCGTGCAGGTGCTCTTCCAGGACTGGGTGGCCTCGGCTCCCACGGGCGGCTTCTGCAGCGACTGGGCCTCGGGCAACTGGTCGGCGGGCGGTGGCCAGGGCGTCGCGCTGGACTTCCCCGTCATCATGGACCAGGTGTTCGACTGGGGCTCGATCTACCTCCAAGACCCCGCCGCCGCCACGCCGATCAACATGCTGATCGATGCCAACGGCAACATCCGCTGGAAGCTCCAGGCCCAGCAAGCTCCGATCGAGGTGCTGCGCGCTCAGATCGAGCTGATCATCGAGGACCCCTATGCTCCGCCGACGTAGCCTGCTCCACCTCGCCACGCTGCTCGTCCTGGCCTGTGGGCCCTCGGGCGGCAGCACCGGCCCGGCCGACGGGGCAGGTGATGCCGGGGGCCTGGACATCTCGCTGCCCAACGTCGACGGCGAGCTCGTCACCCCCACCGCCGAGTCGGACCAGGACGTGTTCGTGCTGGCGTTCTGGGCCACGTGGTGCCAGCCCTGCCAGCAGGAGCTGACCAAGATGAGCGGCATGTATGCCACCCGCAAGGAGCGGGGGCTGCAGATCTTCGCGGTGAGCATCGACGGGCCCGACACCGCGGCCCAGGTACCCACCTGGGTGGAGCGCGAGGGCTACCCGTTCCCGGTGCTGCTCGACCGGGAGACGCAGGTGCTCACCCGCTACAACCCCCGCGGGGACATCCCCTACTACGTGGTGCTCGACGCCCGAGGGCGGGTGCTCAAGGATCACCAGGGCTATATGTCGGGCGACATGGAGGAGCTCGAGGCCTACCTCGACTCGGTGCTGCCCTCGGGCTCGTGAAGTCCCACGTGCGGCGATCGGCTCTCACGCTCGTGCTCCTGGGCGGCGCGCTGACCCCGGGCGTCGCGACGGCGTCCCCGTGGGGGTCTGCGGCGGCGATGGTCGACCCCGCCGATCCCGCGACGGAGGCCGAGGCGGGGACGGAGGCCGCGAGCGACGAGGCGGGCTCGGGCCAGGTGGACCCGGACACCGGCCGGCCCAATCGCCCCACCCCGCCCACGATCCGGGTCCCGCGGCTGACCGTGGGCGCGGCCTCGGTGGTCCCCTGGACGCGGCTGACCGTCTTCACCGAGTGGTACCGCAACAACCACAACCTCCAGGAGTCCGACGATGGCTTCGTGAGCCTGGTGGGGCGCCTGAACCTGGGGGTGGAGACGCGGCTGCGCAAGGTCACCATCGGCACGCAGATCCGCGTCGATGGCCAGAAGGTGTGGTTCCCCAGCGGCCAGAACTGCGAGGGCGACTGCGTGGAGATCGGCGACGACGCGCGGCTGGAGCGGGTGACCGTGCGCGCCGACACCAAGCGCTTCTCGATCTACGCCGGCGACTTCAACGTGAACTTCGGTCGCGGGGTGGCGCTGAGCGTGCGCAAGATCGACGAGATCGGCGTCGACGCCAGCATCAAGGGCGGGCGGGCCGACTTCCGCAGCAAGGAGGTGCGCGCCACCGCCATCGCGGGCTTCGCCAACCGGCAGAACAGCGACTTCGCCACCCGCCAGCTCATCCCCGACCCGGGCTTCCCCGCCAAGTCGTACACCTTCAGCCAGGACACCGAGGATCGCGGCTGCAACGTCTCCGGGTGGCGCACCCCCGAGGTGGGCAATCCCTGGTGGACCGTCTGCTCCGACCTGCTGATGGGCGGTCGGCTCGAGGGCACGCTCCCGGGCAAGGTCGATCTGGGCGCCCACTACGTGCACATCGACTTCGGCAACGAGATCACCGATGGCGTGATCGACGAGCACCTGCACGTGATCGGCGGCGACGTGGCCCGCAGCCGCATCGCCAAGGTGTGGGACGTGTTCGTGGGGGCCGCCGGGGTGCTGCGCAACCCGCAGGTGCGCGGGGTGCCCGAGGCCGAGGCCCTGTCCACCGTCCCCCTGCAGGGCTACGGGATCTACGGCTCCAACACCCTGCGGCTGGGCACGACCACCCTGCTGGTCGAGGGCAAGCACTACCGCGACTACCTGGTGGCGCTCACCCAGAACTCGCTGCTCAAGTACTCCGAGCACCCCACCCTCGAGCGCGAGGACCAGGCCGTGCCCGGCAACATGAACGCCACCGGCGCTCGGGTGCGCCTCGATCACCTCATCCGCGACAAGGGGCTCACCCTCTACGTCAACTCGCTGGAGTACCTCTACAACGACACGGTGGGCTTCAGCCAGTTCACCGGCGACAACGCGCGCCTGGCCAGCCACAACTACGGCGGCATCATCTGGCGCAAGCCCCACTCGGACTTCGTGCTGCAGGTCTCCACGGGCTATCGCTACGAGCGCTGGCGCAACACACCCCGCGGGCACGAGACCTGGCTGCGCCGACGCTTCCCGCACGCCGAGCTCTATGTCTCCATCCCGGTGGCCAGGCGCCGCGGGCTCCAGCACGCCATCGCCATCCGCGGCGAGGGGCGGTGGGAGAACCTGGTGACCTCGCCCGTCGCCCGCGAGGACTTCTTCCGCGGCCTGTTCACCCTGGGCTACAGCCTCAGCCCCTGGTTCTCGATCAGCTGGGTGCAGGGCATCGACACCGAGGCCCCCGTGCCCGCGGACGAGATCGGCCTGACCGACGAGCGCTGCGAGCCCGGGGCCAACAGCCTGTGCCGGCCGCACCTGTGGCCCGGGGTGCAGGCGCAGGTGAACATGTTCAACTCGAGCTTCCTGCGGCTGTTCGCCGGCCGCCGCTTCGGCGGGCCCATCTGCGTCAACGGCTCGTGCCGCGTGCTGCCGGACTTCGAGGGCGTGCGCGGGGAGCTGGTGATCGCGTTCTAGGCGGGACGCGGAGAGCCCGTCGAGGACATCTCCGCGTGATGGGATGGTCTCGATGGCTCCGAGTCGCTCGGAGCCATCGATGCCCGAAGCGAGGATCTAGTACTTGAACCTCACTTGGATGACGCTCATCACGCCTTCGGTGATGGTCCGCCACTGCCCGGTGAACGTCCCGCCGTAGGAGGCAGCGATGTTCGGCCCGATCTTCTGCGCCTCGTCGTTGCTCCACAGCGGACCGGCGAGGACGTCCGTGGTGAGCTCGTGGCTGCCCGAGTGCTCGACGGGAAGCTCCACCTCGACGACGCTCATCTGCCCCTCGACGACGGTCGTCCACTGGCCCGTGAACTTGCCGCCGTGCGCAGCCGCGATCCGCGGACCGAGCTTCTGCGCCTCGTCATTGCTCCAGAGCGGACCCGCGGGGATGTTTACCTTGAACGTGGACATTTCTCTTCTTCCTTCTTCCAGCTCGATTCGATCGTGAGTGAGCGACCTCGGCCGCTCGGTGGCGATTTCAATCCAGGCAACGGGATGCGGCCTCGATTAACGGGCTCGACCGGCGAGAGCCTCGACGTGACAAGACCTTCGTCGTCGACACGACACGCCCGCCCGGCGGCATCGGTGTCTTCGTCGCTCCGCGGGCGTGCTGTCGATCGTGGCCCCGAGGCTCCACGAGATGCGGAGCCCTTCATCCACGACGGTGAGTGCTCACGCGCTGCGACTTGGCTGCGCGCGGAGGAGGAATTTTCTCGGATTCCGACCGTCCCGACGCCCAGGCGCGCCCGAGCCGTCAGCCGTCCCGGCGGTGCAGGCCCAGCGCCTCGATCGCGGCCAGCAGCTCGCCGTGCACCGACGGCCGGGCACACACCACGCCATAGTTGTTGGCGAGCCGGGCCCCGGTGGAGAAGTCGAAGGGACGGCCGGCGAGATCGGTGACGGTCATGCCGGCCGTGATGGCGCACAGCCAGCCCGGGGCGTGGTCCCACACGTGCTCGGCCCGGTGCCGCTTCTTGGGCAGGCGCAGGTAGGCGTGGGCCTGTCCGCGGGCCACGATGCCGTACTTGGCCTGGCTGCCCGCGGGGCGGCGCTCGAGCGGGCCGTCGAGCTTGGCGAGCACGCGCTCGAGATCTCCCAGGCGGCTGTAGGTGCCGTCGAAGGAGTGGGTCACCACCAAGGTCGAGGGTCGCTCGCTCGGCACGGGGTCCACGGCACGGAGCTCGGCGCCGGGCACCGCGGGCCCGAAGCGCAGCGGCGTGCCCTCGCGGGCGAGCAGCAGCGTGCCCTCGGGATCGGCGAGGTCGAAGCGAGCGTCGAGCGGCCGCGGGAGGTTGGGGCAGCCCATCACGGCCAGGCGCGGGCGGGCGTCGGCGATCCACGCCAGGCACACCGCGTACTGGCGGCCCCGCACGAAGCCTCGGGTGCCGTCGATGGGATCGACCACCCAGTGGCCGGCGGGATCGGGCGCTCCGCTGGCGCCGTCGATCGCCTCGAGCACCGCGTCGGGGGTCGCGTCGGGCCACACCGCGCGCACGGCCTCCACCACCGCATCGCACAGCGACGCATGCTCGGGCTGCAGCAGCAGCTCGGCTCGCTCCTCGCCGAGGATCGGCTGGGCCCCCAGCCTCCGCAGGCCTCGCACGATCACGGCCTGCGCCGCGAAGTCGGCCACGGTCACCGGGCTGTCGTCGGCCTTGGCCACTTGGCCCAGCGCGACGAGGCGTCGGGCGGCGCGGCGGCACACGGCCACCGCATCCAGCACCGCGGCGCGGGCGATCTCGAGGGCGTCCTCGGGCAGGTCGGTCACCGGGGCAGGCTACCGGCCCCGCTCGGCCGCCGCAGCGCCCCTCGCCATCGGGCCCGGTGCTGCGCCAAGACCGCCGTTCCGCTCGCTCTTTTTGCAATGAAGGGCCCGGAAAAATCCACGTGGTGAGTTGTCGTACTGGATGGGGATGAGGACCACATCTGCAGACATGTCGGGGGGGAGCGCGGTGGCGCGCTCGATGATGCTGGGGCTCGTCCTCGGCGGGTGCGGGACCGAGGGCCCGACCGCAGAGCTGGACGAGAGCGGCATCGCGAGCGACGGCGGCAGCTCCGACGATGGCAGCTCCGACGACGGGACCGAGGACCCGCCACGGCTGGAGCGGGTGCCGCTGAGCGTGGCCGCGCTCGAGCTGCAGACCCGCTGCGTGGAGCTGACCGAGCCGGTGCTCCAGCACTCGGTCTCGCCCGAGGGGCACCTGTGGATGCGGACCGGCGACGAGGCCTGGCGGGTGGTCGATCCCTTCGGCGTCGACGTGGAGCAGACCCTGCCCGCGAGCGTGGAGGCCCTCTACGCGCGCACGGCCGACCGGGCGCTGGTGATCGCGGACGGCGAGCTGCTCGACCTGCGCGGCGAGTGGCCGGTGCCGGTGGCCTGGCCCGGTGGCCTCGCGCAGCCGCAGCAGGTGTGCGGCGATCCTTCGAGCGACGCCAACGGCTTCGTGGTCGCCGACGCGCTGCTCCATCGCGATCACGGCCAGTGGTGGGAATGGACCCGCCCCTCCGACGAGCCCTGGGACGCGGTGCGCTGGCTGGCGAGCAACGCCGGGGCCTGCATCGGCAGCGAGGGCGAGCTGTGGCTGAGCGACGACGCGGGCGAGGCCTGGCGGATCACCGTCGACCACGCCCTGCGGGCGGAGGCCTTCGACGACGCCAGCGCGGCGGTGCTGGTGGAGGGCGAGGGGATCGCGGCACGCATGGGAGGCGAGCTGTGGATCGGCGACGAGGAGCCGCGCGGCTACGAGTTCGAGGCCGGGGCGGTGGGCGAGCTGGCGGCGGGCGGCGACGCCCTGTGGATCGCCGCCGGCGAGCGCCTGTATCGCTGGCACCACGGCGAATTCGCCACGGCCACGGTCGAGGGGCAGCTGGTGGCCCCGGGCCGGCTGGCGGCCGAGGCCGGCGGCGGGGTGTGGACCCTGGACGAGGGCTGGGCCTGCCACCTGCGGCCCGCTCCGCCGGTGCGGGTGGAAGGGGTGAGCAACCTCGAGCGGATCAGCGCCGAGACGGTGGAGATCGTGGTGCAGCCCTACGCGGGCGGCACGGTGGCCCAGGCGCGGCTCGACGGCGAGCCCTTGCCCATGGCCGCCGAGGCCGGTCGCTGGCGCGCCGAGCCGCTCGCGCTCACGCCGGGCTGGCACGCGCTGGAGATCGAGACCGAGGCGCACACCCGGAGCCTGAGCTTCGAGCAGCGCCGCGTGGGCGAGCTGAGCTGGACCCGCGACATCGAGCCGCTGTTCGAGGAGCACTGCTCGGGCGACGCCTGCCACGGCCCGGGCCTGCCCGACGGCACGCGCCCCGATCTGTCGACCTACGAAGCCTGGGTGGAGCGCGAGGCCTCCATCCTGCAGCGGGTGGTGGCCCAGGGGGACATGCCCCCGGTGGGCGCCCGCAAGGAGAGCTGGGGCCTGGAGACGACGCTGATGGTCTCGGAGTGGTTCGAGGCCGGCGCCGAGCATGGGGAGGACGAGTGATGACGATGCGCATGATGCTTGCGGCCGCCGCCCTGATGGCGACCGGCTGCTACCAAGGGGTGAGCCCCGTCGAGGACGGGCTCGAGCCGCCGCCCCGCGTGCCGGGGGCGGGCGGGGACGACGAGGGGGACGACGGCGAGGACGACGGCGCCGACTCGGGCGAGCCCGGCCACCACGGTGAGGGCGACGCCGACACTCCCGCGGGACGCCACGTGCGACGGATGACCGCGCTGCAGTTCCACCGCTCGCTGGTGGAGGTGACCGGCCAGCCCTGGCCGGAGTTCGAGGCCTTCGCCGGCGCGATGGGGCGGGCCGACTACGCCGAGATCACCGAGGAGGGCCGCGAGCTCTCGGTCACCTTCGACAAGTTCGTGCACGACGCGGCCGTGTACAGCTGCGGCGCGGCGGTGGCCGCCGACCTCGGCGGCGCGAGCCCGGGCACGATCCTGCGCTGGGCCTCGGTCTCGGACCGCGACGACTCCGTCCTGCGCCGCAACCTCGACTACTTGATGCTGCGCTTCCTGGGCCAGCAGCTGCGGGAGGACGATCGCCGCAGCGATCCCTGGATGGAGCTGCTCACCGGCCCCGCCGACGAGCGCCTCGACGACGAGCTGATGGCCGAGCGCTGGACCGCGGTCTGCGTCGGCCTCGTGACCCACCCCGACTTCGTGACCTACTGACGCGCCGAGGAGACGACGATCATGACCGACTCGCACCTTCGCTTCGCCCGGCGCTCGTTCCTCACCGGTCTGGGCGCCTCGGCCCTGCTGCTGCCCTTCGCGGGCACCGGGCGGGCCGGCCCGGGCGACGGCGCCCAGCGCCGCTACGTGGGCCTGTACTTCAACGGCGCCTGGGACGTGCTGCTGGGGCTCGACCCCCGCGACCCCGGGCAGAGCTACTCGGGCATCGACCTCGACACCGACCGCCTCCCCGCGGAGTACCGCGAGCCGATCCCCGTGATGATCGGCGGCCAGGAGACGCTGCTCGGCTCGAGCATGAGCGCGATGGCCCGGCACGCCGACGTGATGACGATCTTCCGCGGCGTGAACATGAACACCGTGGCCCACCCGGCGGGGCGGGCCTACGTCAACACCTTCATCCCGCCCTCGGGGGTGGTGCCCAAGGGCGACTCCATGGGCACCCGCATGGCCACCGCGGGCGCCTACGACGACCTCATCCTCCCCAACGTCTCGGTGGGGATGCCCACCTTCAACCTCGCGTTCCCGGCCGACGTGACCGGGGTGAGGCTGCAGCGCGCCACCGACATGAGCGACCTGGTGACCCCGCTGCAGGCGTCGCCGTTCTCGCCCGAGACCCTGGCCGCGCTGCAGGCCGCCCAGGACGAGGTGGAGGGCTGCGTGCACGACCAGTACGGCGCGCGCCCGGTGGACGACCTGCGGACGGCCCGCGAGCGCATGCGAGAGCTGCTCGAGGACGGCTACGACGCCGCCTTCGACCTGGCCAGCGACACCGACCTGCGGACGCGCTACGGGATCACCAACCCCAACGACGCCAACGCGCCCGCCGTGATCGCGGCCACCGTGTCGCGCCTGCTGGAGACCGGGCTCACCCGCACGGTGACGGCCCAGCTCCAGCGCGGCCTGGACACCCACGGGCCCGAGTGGGCCACGCTGCAGCCGGCCCGGCAGCGCGCGGGCTTCGATGCCATGGCCGCCCTGATCGACGACCTGCGGCAGGACGATCCGCAGATGGATCGCACCACGGTGGTGGTGTTCTCCGAGTTCGCCCGCACGCCCAAGATCAACGGCCGGGGCGGTCGCGATCACCACTTCGCCGGCTCGGTGCTGGTGTGCGGCGGCGGCCTGCGCCGCGGAGTGTGCGGCGCCACGGTGGAGCAGACCCTGGGCCTGGCCGCCATCGACACCGCCACCGGCCTGCCCGACCCCGGGGGCCGCGTGCTGCTGCCCGAGGACATCGGCGCCACCCTGGCCGAGGCCGCCGGCCTGAGCCCCGACCCCTTCCGCACCCAACCCCTCTCCGACTGGATCGCCTGATGACCATGCACTGGACCACCTTCACCGCGATCACCCTGGCCGCTGCCGCGCTGGGGAGCACCCCGGCCCGCGCGGCCAGCCCCGACTACTGCGCGCCCACCGAGGACATGGATCCGCTGCAGCTGCTGCGGCAGACCTCGCTCGACCTGCGGGGCCGCGTGCCCAGCTACGACGAGTACGAGTGGGTGCGGGGCGCCGAGGATCCCCAGGCCGCGGCCGAGTCGATCATCGAGGACATGCTCGAGTCGCAGGAGTACTTCGATCAGATCCGCGAGTACCACCAGGCCCTGCTGTGGGGCACGATGGACGAGTCGATCCTCGACAGCCTGTTCGCGGCCCAGCGCCGCATCCTGCCCAACGGCTCCGGCAACTGGCGGGTGACCAACTCCCGCCGGCTGTACCGCGGTGACCTGCTCGACTGCCTCAACCAGGAGCAGACCGAGTTCGACGCGCAGGGGCGGCCGATCCCGATCCAGACCTACGCCGATCCGGTGTGTGCGGGCGGCACCTGCCGCCGCGAGGGCTTCGTGCGGGTGCACCCCTACTGGGCGCCCGACACCGAGATCAAGGTCTGTGCCTACGACGCCCAGCTCGCCGAGGTGGGCGTGTCGGGGGTGGCCTGCAGCACCTACCGCGGCAACGACCGCGAGTGCGGCTGCGGCCCCGACCTCGCGTGGTGTGGCCCCGAGGACACCGGCCCCGAGACCGTGGCCATCCGCGACTCGCTGGCGCAGGAGCCCGCGCGGATCTTCGAGTGGGTGGTCCGCGAGGGTCGCTCGTACCTCGAGGCCTTCACCACCGATCGCACCTTCGTCAACGGCCCGGTGGCGCACTTCTATCGCAACAACACCGGCACCGACATCATCAATCGCGGCGGCGCGGTGGCCTACGACGTGAAGATGGGCAGCGTGCCCGCGCTGCCGTGGACCGACCTGGACACCTGGGTGCCCGTGGACCGCGAGGGCCCGCACTCGGGGGCCTTCACCACCATGGGCTACCTGGTGCGCTTCGCCAGCAACCGCTCGCGGGCCAACCGCTTCTACACCGCCTTCTACTGCGATCCCTTCGTGCCCAGCGCGGACGGCCTGCCCCCCGAGGAGGCCGAGCCCGATCCCAACCTGCGCGAGCGCACCGGCTGCTCGGACTGCCACCAGGTGCTCGAGCCCGCGGCGGCGCACTGGGCCCGCTGGCGCACCGGCGGCACCTATGGCTTCTTCGCCGCCGAGGACATGAGCTTCCAGCGCTCGCGCCCCGACTGCGAGTGCGGGGACGCGCTGGGCGTGACCTGCTCGGCCTTCTGCAGCACCTACTTCGTCACCGCCGACAACGCGGGCGACGAGGAGTTCGGGCGCTACCACGGCATGCCCCAGGCCGCGTCCTGGCTCGAGCCGACCGACCTCGCCAACGTGGAGGTCGGCCCCGCCGGCCTGGTCGACACCGTGCAGGAGCGCGACCAGGTCGCCCAGTGTGCCGTGCGCAACCTGGCCCAGCACCTGCTGGGGCGCGAGCTCGAGGCCGAGGATCTGCAGTGGCTGCAGCAGCACGCCGACGCCTTCGCGGCCACCGACTACGACTACACCGAGCTGGTGCGGCGCATGGTGGTCGACGAGCGCTACCGGACGATCCGCTGAGCGGATCGTCCGGCGCGAAGGGGCGGCGCGGCTCGGAGCGAGACGCGGGCCGCCCCCTCGGGCCGGGCGCGGGCCGGCCCCGTCGGGCGCAGGCGCGGGCTCAGCCGGTGGCCGCCTGGACCCGGCCGTTCATCGACTCGCCCGCGTCCTCTTGCAGCGCGCGGTCCGTGTCGAGGTAGGTGCGGATCGCTCCTGCGATCACCTTGCCGATCACGTGGGAGCGCAGCCGGGCCTCGGCGGTGGCCGGGTGCGGCTGCCCGGCGTCGTCGAGCTCGCACAGCAGGTCCTTGCGGACCTCGATCGCGATCGAGCTGGGGCGGGCGGGCGCGCGCCGGTAGTCGCGGCTGATCGTCTCGTCCTCGAGGAACGCCCGCACCCGCTCGTAGGCGAGCTGGGCGTCGCGGAACAGGCCCTCGTGCTCGGGCGCGGCGCGGCGGTAGCGGTGCAGGTAGCCGCGCAGGGCCTCGGGCAGGGCCTCGCGCAGGTTGGTGTTGAGCAGCATCCGCCACACCAGGGCGAACGCGGGGTCGTCCTTGGTCTGGGGGAAGCGCTCCTCGAAGCGGCGGCGGACGTACGAGAAGAAGTACCAGACCTGCGAGCGCACCTCGATGCTGCCCTCGGGCAGGGCGTAGGGGTGGTTGGAGATCACCCGGAAGCCGGTGCGCTCGAGGTTGAGCGAGACGCGGTCCCGCAGGATGCGGCTGCAGGTCGACTCGCCCAGCACGTCGGGATAGATGGGATCGAACACCCCGTAGGGCATCCGGGCCTCGCGCTGGTAGCCGGCCGGGATCGTCACCAGGCTCAGGTGGGGGCGCGAGGTGGCGCTGGGGTTGTGCTCGTCGTAGGTGTGGATGCCGATCACGATGAGCTTGTCGGCCACGTGGCGCTCGAGCTGGTCGCTGATCGAGTCGTACAGATCGAGCGCGTCCATCTTCTGCGCGTGGCTGAGCGCCTCGGTGAAGGGCGAGTTGATCGACAGGCGCTCGAGCGGGTCGCGGTTGCCCGGCGGGGTGTTGCCGGGGAAGCGGTTGACGTCGAGCAGGGCCCGGGCGATGCGAACCCGCCCGTAGCTGGGCAGGCCGAGCTGCAGCGCGAGCTGCTTGGCCACGAGGTTGGCGCCCCAGTCCCGCTCGCGCACGTGGGCGCGGTCGAGCACCTCGGGGGGCACGGTGGGGCGGCCGCGCTCGTCGAAGCGGAAGCGGCGGGGGATGAGGTCGCCGTCGTGGACGGTGTAGACGAAGATCTGCTCGCGGTAGGCCTCGGCCACCAAGCCCTCGCCCTCCTCGCGGTCGAGGGAGACGATCTCGAAGGGGGGCTCGTGGGTGCCGTCGAAGTCGAAGGGGGGAGTCATCGGTGGTCCGTGCGGGCGGGCACGTGGTGCCGTCGCGCCGACGCCCCCGCCTGCCCAAGCGGTACCACGACCACCACCGCGGGCAAGACGGCCAGCCGTGAGCCAGGCCCGAGCCGTGCGGCCAGCGCAGGTCGATGATCGCGCGGGAGCGGTCGGGGGTCGCCCCGATCGGCGCGGGAAGTCGCGTACCCTGACAGGGTGCGCAGGTGGATGCCGATCCTGGTGAGCGGAGGTGTGCTGGGGTGTGGCCCCACGGTGGTGCTGCCCGGCGAGTCGGGCGGGGGCTCGGGCTCCGCGGCCACCGTCGACGACACCGGCGCGAGCACGGCCGCCAGCGGAAGCGACGGGCTCGCCGACTCCACCTCCTCGGGCGGCCTGGGCGATCCCAGCGGTCCCTGCCCCGAGCCGATCCCCGGCGTCGCCATGCTGTGGTGCGGTCAGCTCGATCCCGAGGGACCGGTGGCCAGCGACGGCACCTGGGCCTACTTCGACACCGCGGACGAGAGCCTGTGGCGGGTGCCCATCGCGGGCGGCGAGGCGCAGGGCCTGGCGGGAGGGCTGGGCGATCTGGCCGCGCTCGAGGTGGTCGACGGCCAGGTGTACTTCGTCTCGTTCTTCGCGGGCCTGGCCGGCTCGGTCCCCGTGGCGGGCGGCCCGGTGCGGCTGCTCTCCGAGTCGCTGTTCAAGCCGAGCTCCCTCGCGGTGGGCGACGGCTCGGTGTTCGTCACGCAGTACGGCGAGGGCCTGTCGCTGGTGCGCTACTCGATCGAGACCGGCGAGGCCGAGGAGCTCTACCCCGGGCTCGACTACGCCGGGCTGGTGCTCGTGACCGGGACCGGCCTGTGGTTCGCCACCAGCACCAACGACGGCAACGTGCCCACCCCGGTGTGGCGCGGCAACACCTTCGGCGGCCCGCTGCAGCAGGTGATCGCTCCCTCCGTGGTCATCGAGGACCTGTGGACCGAGTGGGGCGAGCTGTGGTGGCTGCGCTACCTCTCCGATGACAGCGGGGTGATGCTCACCGAGCTGAGCGATCCGCCGGTGGACCAGACCCTGCACCAGGCCGACGCCCACCCGCGCTACCTGGCCGTGACCGACGCGCGGATCTACTGGAGCGAGCACACCTACAACGGCGATGCGCCCTACGAGGAACGGATCCGCTCGATCGCCCGCGACGGCAGCGATCCCCAGCTCCACGTGGTGGCCGACCAGGTCGGCCCCGTGGTGGCGACGCCGGCGGGCAGCATCGTGTCGACCATCGTGGTGACCGACCCGGACCTGGGGGTGGACCGGGGCGCGGTGATCCGCCTCGATCCCTGAGCCCGCGGCTCAGGAGCGCCGCAGCCCGCGGAACCAGGTGGGCAGCGTGGCCTCGGCCCCGGCCTGCTCGAGGCGATCGATCGCCTCCTTCATCTCCTCCACCTTGCCGCCCTGGTCGTCGAGCACCACCAGCAGCGGGTAGGTGCCCTTGGTCTGGTCCCAGCGCAGGCGCAGGGCGTCGAATTCGTTCATGCGGGTGACGGCCTCCCAGTCCTCCTCGACCAGCTCGAGGATGCGGACGTGGGCGATGTCGCCGGCGGGGTGCAGGCTGCCCAGCTCGAGCTCGAGCCGGCGGCAGCGCTCGCACCAGTTGGCCGAGAACAGCACGGCCACCTGCTTGCCCTCGGCCTGGGCCTGGGCAAGCAGGCGCTCGAACATCTGCTCGAGCGGCTGGTCGTTCACCGGGCGCAGGCGCCGGAGGTCGTAGCCCACGGTGGCGGGCGCGGCCGGGGCCGACGACGCCGCCTCGCCCGCGGCCGGTGATCCTCCGTCGTCCGGGCCCGAGCCGCCGCAGCCGAGCAGCAGGGCGAGCCACGCCGCCGACACACCAGGAGCACGCATGGGGAGAGTCTTGGCCCGACCCTCGGGACGGGTCAAGCGGGCGCGGCCGGGCGAGGCGCCCGCGCCGGCGCTCGTCAGTCCTTGCCCACCCACTGCACCCGGTACAGGTCCAGCCGCCGATCCTGGAAGTTGCGCACCGAGCCGCGGCTGCGCAGCTCCTTGAGGTCGTCGAGGTCCACGTCGGTGATGAGGGTGGTCTCGGTGTTGGGGGTGGCCTCGGCCATGATCGCGTCGTGGGGGAAGGCGAAGTCCGAGGGGGAGAACACCGCGGTCTGGGAGTACTGGATGTCGATGTTCTCCACCTTGGGCAGCGAGCCCACGCTGCCGGTGATCGCCACGTAGCACTCGTTCTCGATCGCGCGGGCCTGGGCGCAGCGACGCACGCGGAGGTAGCCGTTCTTGGTGTCGGTCCAGAAGGGCACGAACAGGATCTGCATGCCCTGGTCGGCGAGCAGGCGCGCGAGCTCGGGGAACTCCACGTCGTAGCAGATGAGGATGCCCACCTTGCCCACGTCGGTCTCGAACACCCGCAGGCGGGTGCCGCCCACCACCCCCCAGTAGCTGCGCTCGTCGGGGGTCACGTGCAGCTTGTACTGCGCCTCCCAGGTGCCGTTGCGCCGCAGCAGGTACGACACGTTGTAGAGCTTGCGATCGCGGTACAGCGGCATCGAGCCCGCGATGATGTTGATGTTGTACGAGACGGCCAGGTCGAGCATGGTGTCGCGCAGGCTCTCGGTGTGCCCGGCCAGCTTGCGCATCGAGTCGGCCGCGCCCTCCTCGGCGTACTGGGCGAGCAGCGGCGTGCTGAAGAACTCGGGGAACAGCGCGAAGTCGGCGTTGAAGCCGGCCAGCGCGTCCACGAAGAACTCCACCTGCTGCATCAGGTCGTCGTCGCCGGTCATGCCGCGCATCTGCCACTGCACGGTGCCCAGGCGCACCACGGTCTTCTTCTCGCCGATGAGCGGCGACTTGCGGGCCTCGTAGTAGATGTTGCTCCAGCGCAGCAGCGTGGCGAAGCCCCCCGACTGGCGATCGAGGGGCCAGTAGTCCACCAGCACCCGCACCACGTGGAAGTCGTTGGCGAGCTGGAAGCTGAGGATCGGGTCGAACAGCTCGCGTCGCTGCACCAGCGCGATGTACTGCTGCGGGGTCATCGACTCGGCGTGGGCGGCGTAGCCGGGGATCCGCCCGCCCGCCACGATGGCGGTGAGGTTGAGCTTCTCGCACAGCTCCTTGCGCGCGTCGTAGAGCCGCCGGCCCAGCCGCATGCCCCGGTACTCGGGGTCGACGAACACGTCCATGCCGTAGAGCACGTCGCCGTTGGGATCGTGGGTGCTGATGTAGCCGCGGTCGGTGATCTGGTCGTAGGTGTGCGAGTCGCCGAAGCGCTTGTAGTCCACGATGAGCGAGAGCGCGGCCGCGACCACCCGCCCGTGGTCCTCGATGCAGATCTGCCCCTCGGGGAAGCGCGCGAGCTGGGCGCGGAACTGATCCTCGGCCCAGGCCCCGCCCTCCTTCTCGTAGACCGCGTTCATGATGCGCTCGAGCTCGGGGTAGTCCTCGGGGCGCAGGTGCCGGAGCCCCAGCAGGACGTCGTCCCCCGTGCCAGAGGAGGGGGGCTCGCCGTTGCTCGGGCCCTTGGGCGGGTCGGTGCTCATGAGCTCGGATGTTGCAGCGAGCCGCGACGGCGCTCAAGCTTGGCAGGCCGTGCTCGTGCTCCCGCAGCTCACCACCGGCCACGTCGTGCGCCCGGCCCTGCGCTCGGAGCTGCCGGCGCTGGCGGCGATCCGCCGCGAGAGCTGGTGGGCGACCTACCGCGATCTGCTGCCCGAGGCCGAGCTGCGGGGCATGGACGATCGCCGCACCGCGGCCCGCATGGCCTCCGTGCTCGGCTCGCCGCTGCAGCAGCTGCTGGTCGCGGTCGACGGTCGCGGCGTGGTGCGGGGCTACGCCTGGGTGGGCCCGCACCGCGAGGGCATGCCCGGTCACCACGGCGAGGTCTACGAGCTGTACCTGCACCCCGCGGCGCAGGGGCGCGGCCTGGGGCGGCAGCTGCTGGTGGAGGGGATCTGGTGGCTGGTGGAGCGCGGGCTGCATCCCGTGCTGGTGTGGGTGCTGGCGGCCAATCCTGCGCGACACTTCTATGCGGCCTGCGGCGGCGAGCGAGTGGCACGCGGCCCGGTGAAGGTGGCGGGGCGCGAGCTGCAGCGGCTGGCCTACAGCTGGCGCGGCGGCCTGCCGCTGCCGGGCTGAGGTGGCTCAGCGATCGAGGCGCTGCAGCGCCTGCATCACGTCGAAGAGGTAGCGCCCCGCGGGGTCGGTGGCGAGGTAGCGGGTGTAGCCCTCGCGCGCCTCGAACAGCTCGCCGCGGGTCTCGTGGATCACCGCGAGCGTCAGCCAGCAGGGGGCGACGATGGGCGCCTGCTCGGTGCAGCGACGGGCGGTGTCGAGGGCCGCGTCGAGCTGGTCGAGCTCGAGCTGCACCTGCGAGAGCAGCATCAGCCCCTCGGGGTGATCGGGATGCGCGGCGAGGAAGGCCTCGAGCTCGCCCTCGAGCGCCTGCAGCGAGGCCATCGAGTCGGCGCGCTCGTAGGCCGACGACAGCCGCTGCAGCGCCTCGCTCACCTCGGGGGAGGCGTCCACCATGGTGGTGGTCACGCTGCTGGTCTCGTCGTCGACGTAGATCGCCTGGCGGGTGATGAGCTCGAGCGGGCTGCGGCGCAGCGCCACGCCCTGGCGGCGGCCCTGGTCGTCCTCGCACCACTGCTCCGACCCGCCGCCCTCGCTGCGCTGGCGGGGGATCTGGCCGTCGGCGCACGAGAAGATCCCGTCGGGCAGGTAGTAGATCCCGCCCTGCTCGAGCGGACGGCCCACCATCGGGTAGCGCACCTCGACGGCCCGGCCCTCGTCCATCCGGGTGATCCGCAGCGGCACCCCGTGGGGGCTCCAGTTGGTGCGCGGCCCGTGGAGGATCCCGTCGTCGCGCTCGCACCAGGTGGTGGCATCGGCGTTCAGGCGCGCGTCGATGCGGGGCGAGGTGCCCGGCGGGCACTCGAGGGTCAGCTCGCGCTCCTGCGCCGAGAGCCCGGCCGCGCTCGGGGGCGGCAGCGAGCGCAGCGTGGCGAGGCGATCGAGCTGGGCGAGGTGCTCGGCCTCGGCCTTGGGCGAGCGTCGCAGGATCTCCAGCAGCAGCTTGGCGTAGGCCAGCGGCATCATCTCGGGCGGGAGCTCGGGGGCGCGCTCCATCGCATCGGCGGAGGCCAGCGCGTCCTGGCAGCCGTCCTCGGGGACCTCGTGCTCGCGCAGCACCACCCGCAGCTCGGCGCAGTCGAGCTCGAGCTCCTCGCACAGGCGCTGGGCGAGCTGGTCGCAGGCCGGCGACGCGGCGGGCTCGGGCGCGACCACCATCGACTCGGGGGCGGAGGCCTTGCAGCCCACGAGCAGCAGCAGCGCGAGCAGGCGCGGCGGGGCCAGGGGGCGCGGCTCGGTCATGGCCGGCTCACGGTACCGCGACAACCAATGCGAAGAGCGCCACCCGGGGGCAGCGCTCCGTTCAGCGGCCGATGAGGCGGCGCCTAGCGCTGGGTGACCGCCGGGGCGGGGTCGGGATGCCGACGCAGCAGGCGAGCCACGGTCTCGGTGGGCGTCGCTCCCACGCCGAGCCAGTACTGCACGCGAGCGTGGTCGAGGTGCACCGTCGACGGATCGGAGTTCGGATCGTAGGTGCCGAGCTTCTCGAGGAAGCGGCCGTCCCGCGGCGAGCGGGCATCGGCGGCGACGATGCGGTAGAAGGGGTGCTTCTTGGCGCCCGCGCGGGCGAGCCTGATCTTCACGGCCATGGCGTTGCGTTCCTCGGTCGGTTCCGAAGGAGCGGGAAGCTAGCGGCGCAGGGCCGGGGCGTCAAGCGGGTTGCGCACCGCGGTGGATCGCGCAATTTTCCCGCCTGCCTCATGCTCGACCGTCGCTCGATCCCCTCGTCTCGCCTGGCCCCTCGACCGTGCGCGCGCCGGCGATGGGGACGGGCCAGCCTGGCGGGGCTCGCGATCGCGGGCGGGCTGGCCCTGGGCTGCGGTGCCTGCAATGGCGCCACCAAGGGGGGCGAGGGCGCGGCCGCGGATGCGGCGACGGTCGACCCGCCCAGCACGGCCCAGGCCCGCGTGGAGCTCGATCTGTTCGTGTTCGGCCGGGTGCGCGGCACCATCGCCCCGTGCGGCTGCACCACCGAGCCGCTGGGCGGGCTGCAGTACGCCTTCGGCTACGTGGAGGCCCACTCCGAGCCCGGCGCGCGGCTGGTGATCGAGCCCGGCTCCTTCCTCTATCCCCAGCCCGACACCCCCGAGTGGCCGGTGGACGAGCAGGGCTGGACGCAAGCGCAGGAGCGGGCCAAGGCGCTGCGCACCCGCTTCACGGCGCTGGGCAGCGACCTGGTGAGCGGCCTGGGGCCTCTCGACGTGCGATCACCCACGGGCGCCGCGGCCTTGGGGACCCAGCCGCTGCCGCGTGTGATCGCCAACCTGAAGGCGCCTGCGGTCGGCATCGAGGCCCCGCCCGCCCACCGCGTGGTGGAGCTGCGCAAGGACGGGACCACGCTGAAGGCGGGAGTGACCGAGGTCGTCGACCCCGAGCTGCCCGAGGCCGAGCGGCTCGGCACGCTGGCCGATCCGCTGGCCACGCTGCGGGCCGAGGTGAAGGCGATGCGCGACGCGGGGGTGGGCCTGACCGTGGCCATCGCCCACGGGCGCCGACCCTTCGCCGAGCAGATCGCCCGCGAGGTGGAGGGCCTCGACGTGGTGATCGTGGGCGTGGTGGAGGGCACCGAGCGGCAGAAGGTGGGCGAGGCCGCGGGGCAGCTCGGCGACACCTTCATCGTCGAGCCCGGCGAGCAGCTCCAGAGCATCACCCACCTCACGCTCTCGGTGGCCCCGGGGCAGCCGGTGGTGCCCAGGCCCGACGCCTGGGTGGTGGAGCCCTCCCGGGCCGTGCGCGAGCAGGAGCTGGCGCGGGTGCGGGAGCGCCTTGAGAAGTTCCGCGCCGATCCCAGCGCCGACCCGTCGTTCATCGGGCGGCTGGAGGCCGAGGCCGAGAGCCTCGAGCAGGGCCTGACGAGCGAGCCCGAGGGGCCGGTGGTGGCGGTGTTCGACCAGGTGAAGATCACCTGCCGGCTGCCGCCCGACCAGGCGGCCAAGGACGACTTGGCCACCTACACCGCATGGGTGGCCGAGCAGAACGCGGCCTTCTACGCGGGCAAGCAGGCGCCGCCGGCCCCCGAGGGCACGCCCGGCTACGCGGGCCTCGGCGAGTGCGAGACCTGCCACGAGGAGGCGGTCGCCTTCTGGCGCACCACGGTGCACGCGGGCGCCTACCAGACCCTGGTCGACACCAACCAGCAGGTCGACCTGGCCTGCGTGGGCTGCCACGTGACCGGCTTCCGCAAGCCGGGCGGCAGCGAGGTGGTGGAGAACGAGGGGCTGCGCGACGTGCAGTGCGAGGTGTGCCACGGGCCCGGCACCTTCCACGTGGAGGAGCCACAGACGGCCAAGGGCGCGGCGCAGCACATCCGCCTCGACTCGCCCCGCGAGGTCTGCGACGAGTGCCACACCCCCGAGCACTCCGACACCTTCGACTACGAGGCCTACCTGCGAGACGTGCTCGGCGAGGGGCACGGCGCCAAGGCCCGCGAGGCGCTGGGCGACGGTCCCACCGGGCGGAAGCTGCGTTCGGAGGGGCTGGCCAAGGCCGGCGGCGCCTGCAAGAAGATGTGAGGAGGGCAGGGTGGCGGCCCGCCCGCTCGCGACGAGCCTCGCGCCCCGCATTCGGGCGGGGGCTGGCCTTTCGCCGCGCGCGATGCCACAAGGGGGGCTCATGACCGCCGCATCGCGCTCTGCCTCGCCGGACCGGCGCAAGGTCTACTTCGTGTCGCTGGGCTGCCCCAAGAACCAGGTCGACACCGAGGTGATGATCGGCGTGGTCGAGGGCGGCGGCCACGAGCTGGTCGACGACGTGGAGGAGGCCGACACCCTGGTGGTCAACACCTGCGGCTTCATCGACGCGGCCAAGGAGGAATCGATCGAGACGATCCTCGAGCTGGCCGCGGCCAAGCAGGAGTCGGGCTCGCCCAAGACCCTGGTGGTGGCCGGCTGCCTCAGCCAGCGCTACCCCGAGCAGCTCGCGGCCGAGATGCCCGAGGTCGACCACTTCCTGGGCTCGGCCGATCAGCTCGGCCTGGCGCGGGTGCTGGGCGGCCAGGCCCCGCGCATGGGCGTGAGCTCGCTGGGCAAGCGCGCCTATCTGTACGACCACGCCACGCCGCGGCGGATCACCGGGGCGCGCCACAGCGTGTACGTGAAGATCGCCGAGGGCTGCGATCGCCCCTGTGGCTTCTGCATCATCCCCAAGCTGCGCGGGGCCCAGCGCAGCCGCAGCGTGTACGACGTGGTCGAGGAGGTGCACGCGCTGGTCGAGCACGGCGCCCGCGAGCTGTGCCTGGTGGCGCAGGACCTCACGCTCTACGGGCGCGACCTCGAGCCGCGGGCCACCCTCGAGCAATTGCTCGACGCGCTGGTGGGCATCGACGGGCTGCGCTGGATCCGGCTGCACTACGCCTACCCCAGCGCGGTGACCGACGGGCTCATCGAGCGCATCGCGGGCCAGCCCAAGGTGGCCACCTACCTCGACGTGCCCATGCAGCACGTGGACAGCGAGGTGCTCAAGAAGATGCGGCGCGGCTACGGCGAGCGTCAGGTTCGCGAGCTGGTGGAGCGCCTCCGCGACCCTCGGCTCGTGGGCGACGCCCGTGTCTGGCTGCGCACCACCATGCTGGTGGGCCACCCCGGCGAGAGCGAGGACGCCTACCGGCGGCTCTACGACTTCGTGGCCGAGGGCGAGCTGGATCACCTGGGCGTGTTCCCGTGGTCGCGCGAGGAGGGCACCACCTCGGCGATGCAGCCGGGGCGCGTGGACGAGGCGCGGGCCCAGGAGCGGGCGGCCGAGCTGATGGAGCTGCAGGCGGGCATCCGTGCCCGCAAGCACGCCGCGCTGGTGGGGAGCATGCTGGAGGTGTTGGTGCAGGGGCCCAGCGAGGAGCACGAGTGGCTGCTCGACGGGCGTCACGAGGGGCAGGCGCCGGAGATCGACGGGCTCACCATCCTCACCAACGGCGAGGCATCGCCGGGGGAGATCGTGACGGCCAAGGTCGTCTCGGCCGGCCCCCACGATCTGGTGGCCTCGCTCGATCTCGACGTCGAGCCCGACGAGCTCGACTGATCTCGGGCCTCGGGCTCGGGCCCTCGGGCTTCGGTCGCGCTGGGCTCGGGCTCGCGCGTCCGGCGGCAATGCGATCCCCGGGACGATCCAACGGAGGCCGCTCGTCCCGGCCATCGGGCCTTCGCCGAGGGATTTCAGGGCAATGGCGGTCACCTAGCTTTGCTCGGGGGTCGCGCGTGTGGGATGCTTCGAGAACCGCTCGGCTCTTTCTCCTCCCCCGAACTGCGCTTTACCCGCAACTTCCTCGCTCTGGAGCCACCCTCATGTCATCCGTTTCCCTAAAGGACTTGGTCGAGTACCTGGCCAAGGCGCTGGTCGACGAGCCCGACCAAGTCGAGGTCGCCGAGATCGCCGGCGAGCAGACCGTCGTGCTCGAGCTGCGGGTCGCCAAGGGCGACCTGGGCAAGGTCATCGGCAAGCAAGGCCGCACGGTCAAGGCGATGCGCTCGATCCTCTCGGCCGCCTCGTCCAAGCTCCGCAAGCGCGCCGACCTCGAGATCCTCGAGTAGGACCGCCACTACGCCACGACCACGAGGGGGGTTCGATGAGCCCGAGACCCGGTGATGCGGACGGACCGCCGCTGGCGGTGGGGGTCGCAATCGGAGCGCACGGGGTCCACGGGGCCCTGCGGGTGCTGCTGCACGATCCCGATTCCGAGGCGCTCCAGCCCGGGCGCACGGTGGTGCTGCACCGCGACGGCGAGACGGTGGGTCGCCTCGAGCTGGAGGCGGTGGCGCCGGTGCCCGGCAAGCCCGGCCGGCGTCGGGTGAGCGCGGCGGGCCTGCACGATCGCGACGCCGCCGAGGCGCTGCGCGGCTGCGAGCTGCTGGTGTCCCGCGATCAGCTCCCGCCCCTGGACGAGGACGAGTACTACCTCGCCGATGCCATCGGCCTGCCGGTGCAGCGCGAGCGCAACGGCGTGACCCAGGCGCTGGGCGAGATCTCCGGCCTCACCTCCAACGGCGCCCAGGATCTGTACGAGGTGCGCTGGCGTGGCCCCGACGGCCGGGCCCGTACCTGGCTGCTGCCCGTGCTGCCGCAGACGATCGTGGAGATGGGCCCCACGCGGGTGCTGGTCGAGCTGCCGCTGGGCATGCTGCCCGAGGGGCTCGAGGGCGAGGAGGAGCCGGGGTGAGCGACGCGGCATCGTGCCGCCTGTGCTTCGAGGTGCTCACCCTGTTCCCCGACGCCATCGAGGGCTTCGTGAGCGCGGGCCTGCTGGGCAAGGCGATCGAGCAGGGGCGGGTGCGGGTGTGCTGCACCGACTTCCGCGACTTCACCCACGATCGCCACCGCACCGTCGACGATGCGCCCTTCGGCGGCGGCGCGGGGATGGTGATCAAGCCCGACCCGGTGGTCGAGGCGATGGAGCAGGTGGAGCGCGAGCGCGGGCCGTTCCATCGCATCTTGCTGACGCCCTCGGCCCCGCGCTTCGACCAGCGCGTGGCCGCCCGCCTGGCCGCGCTGCCGCGGGTGGGCCTGCTGTGCGGGCGCTACGAGGGCATCGACGATCGCGTGCGCGAGCACTACGTGGACGAGTGCCTCTCGCTCGGCGACTTCGTGCTCGGCGGCGGCGAGGTGGCGGCCCTCGTGATCATCGAGGCGATCTCGCGGCTGGTGGAGGGCGTGGTGGGCAACCCCGAGTCGGTCGATGCCGACAGCTTCGGGCGCGAGGGCGAGCTGCAATTGCTCGAGCACCCGCACTACACCCGGCCCGCTCGCTTTCGCGGGCACGAGGTGCCGCCGGTGCTGCTGGGGGGCGACCACGGGGCGATCGCGGCCTGGCGCCGCGAGGCCGCGCTGCGCCGCACCTGGGCCCTGCGCCCCGAGCTCCGGCCCACCCGTCGCCTCGCCGCCGATCACCCCGTGCTCTTGGCGGTGAGCCCCGAGGCTCGGCCCGAGGCGGCGGCCCTGGCCGAGCTGGTGCGGGAGCAGGGCGTGGAGCTGGCGGTGGTGGGCGCCGAGGCCGAGGCGCTGCCCGCCTGGCTCGAGGCCACCGCCGGACGGATCAAGCTCGCCGTGATCGCCGACGCCCGGGCGCTACGCCGGCGCCTACGCCGCGCCAGCGCCGGGGCCGAGCCTCGCCTCGCTCGCGTGGTCGAGCCCACCGATGACGCGTTGGCCGGTGCCCCGTCTCGTGCCGATCGGCCCGAGATCCTCCTCGATCTGCTCGTGGGCGGTGACGGCGAGGCTCCGCTGGGCCCGCTGGTGCTGTGGCTGGGCCCCGGCGATCCCCCGTCGGGCCTGCCGGTGCACGCGATCTACGCACCGCGGGCGGACGATCTCACGCGCCGAGGACTTGCGAAGGCGGACGCGATCGATGACAGTTCCCGGCCCCGTTCGCGGATGGCCGCGCTGGCCGAAGCCGCGTTGACGGGGCTTCGGGATCGCGAGTAACAACGCCCGCCCGCGCACCCGCCCAGGAGTTTCGCCATGAGCTACACCAGCCCCATCATCGAGGCCATCGAGCGTGCCCACCTGCGCACCGACCTTCCCGAGTTCCGGGCCGGCGACACCGTTCGAGTGCACGCGCTGATCTCCGAAGGCGGCAAGGAGCGCGTCCAGGTGTTCGAGGGCGTCTGCATCCACCGCAAGCGCGGGGGAGCTCGCGGCTCGTTCACCGTCCGCAAGATGTCCCACAACGTCGGGGTCGAGCGCGTGTGGCCCGAGGCCTCGCCGCTGGTGGTGAAGGTCGAGCTGGTCAACCGCGGTCGCGTGCGTCGCGGCAAGCTCTACTACCTGCGAGAGCTGCGGGGGAATGCGGCCCGCATCCGCACCAAGCTGGGCGGCTACGCCTCGGCGCTCGAGTCTTCCGACGAGCCCGCGACCGACGTCGCGCAGCAGTCGGGCGACGGGGAGTAGACCCGCGTGCCCGGCCCCCGCGGCTCCACCCGCGAGCGGGGCCGCGCCGCCGAGCGAGCCGTGGCCGAGCACCTCCAGGCGCACGGCCTGCGGATCGTGGAGCTCAACTACGCCGCGGCCTGGGCCGAGCTCGACCTGGTGGCCGTCGATCCCACGGACGGGATCCCCACCTACGTGTTCGTGGAGGTCCGCAGCCGGGCCTCCGACGAGCACGGCTCGCCGCTCGAGACCGTCGATCACCACAAGCAGCGCCGGGTGATCCGGGCCGCCACCGCGTGGCTGGTGGAGCAGGATCTGTGGGAGCAGGTCGAGACCCGCTTCGACGTGGTGGCGGTGACCCTCGGTGCCGACGGCCTGCCCTGCGGCGAGCTCGGCTGGATCCGCGACGCCTTCGACGCGAGCTGACTCGCCGGGCCTTCGAAAGAGCGGACGCCGTGCTCGGGAGCACGGCGTCCGTGGCGAAAGCTCCGCACTTGGAAGTCGTCAGGGGCGGCCGCAGGCGGGCGAGGGGCTCTCGCCGTCGCAGCAGCCTTCCTGGGTGCCGGCCGAGCACTTGGTGTCGATGTCGGCCGTCACGCCCAGGTCATCCTCGCACACGCACAGCTTCTCGCAGCAGAACTTGCCCAGGGTCTGGATCCGGGCGCACTTGAAGCCGCGCTGGCAGGTGGTGTCGTCGACCACGACCTGCTGGGTGGGACCGCCGTCGCGGCAGTCGGCGTCGCTGCTGCACTTCTTGGAGCACATCGAGCGCTCGAGCACGTAGTCGACGCGGAGCTTGCAGACGCCGGTGCTCGAGCCCGCATCGGCCTTGACGCACTCGAACTTGCCCTCGCCGGTCACGTCGCAGTCGAGGTTGTCCGAGCAGGGCTCGGCCGAGGCCTCGTCCTCGTCGGCGTAGACGCACAGCAGGTCGTTGCAGGCGAGGGCCGGGAAGGTCACCAGCTTGCTCTCCGGCGGCTCGACCTGGCCATGGTTGCACGGAGCACCGACGTCGCCCTTGCGGCAGCCGACCGAGAGCAGCAACGCGGCTGCACCGAGGCCGACCATCAACGTCGATGAGATCCGCGTGGACAGGAGCTTGCGTGCTGACATCGAAAAGAGCTTCTGGCGTGGTGCGTTGGAAGGAGCCGAGCGCGAGGGGCGAGCGGCCGACCGGGGATCGACGTTTCGTGGGCCCCGCGAGGCACCCGGCAAGGAGTACGCCGCATCGTACACGGCCCACGCACACGGTCAAGGACGCGCCCCATCGGGCGCATCCGCGCCGGTCGACCGGGCCGGTGGGGCCTCCGGCGGCATGGGGAACGGCGTAGGCACGGCCCGGACCGCGGTGGCCGGTCGCCCACGCATGGGCACGGCCGTCGGTCCGCGTCGGGGTCGGCCCGATTCCCCCGCGTCGTCGGTGTCGACGGGGTGACGCGATCGCCGGTGCGCTCGCTCGGCGGGTCTGGTCGAGTTGCCAGGCAAGGGCGACGCAGGATCTGTAAAGGCGATCGCAGGGTCGACCGCTGCACATGCGTCCCGCCTCGCGAGCCCCCGCACATGGGTCCCACGGGAACCCCCTTGGCGTGTCGCTCGTGAGACGTGCCGTCGCGTTGCGACCGCCGACCACCGTGCTCGTGCCCGCTCCAAACGCCCGCCCAACGCCCCTTGCGCCCTTCCTTCGCGCTTGCGAGCGGCCGTATGGCGCTGGTAAGGTCCTAAGCCTTCTAATGCAGGGTCTTTCACCCCGCGCACCCGCTAGGGCCTACCGCTCGGGCCTCGTCACGATCATCCACCACGAGCATCCGTCGTCCATCGGTGCCGTGTCGCTCTCACTGCGGCCGGCTCGAGACAACCTCTAGGAACCCGGTATCCATGAGCCAGCGTTTCCGTCGGCGTCCCTCTCTCCTCACCCTCGTCCCCGCAGCGATGCTCGGGCTGTCGTTGCTCGCTGCACCCAGCCAGGGCGAGGCCGGACCGCCGCCGCCGCCTCCGCCCGATGGTGGTGGGGCCGCAGCCGCCGGTGCGCCGGCGCCCCCGCCCGCGCCTCCGCCCACCGCCGCTCCGGCGGGCTCGCCGATGGCCCAGGGCGAGGCCGCCTACAAGGCCGAGGACTACGAGGCCGCCGCCATCCAGTTCCACAAGATCGCCAGCGGCGAGATCCCCGGTGACGTGCCGCGCTCGCAGTTCTGGCTGGGCAAGTCGCTCTACAAGCTCGGGTTCTTCTCGGCCTCGCTGTCGGTCTTCGACGAGATCGTGCAGGCGGGCGCCCAGCACCCGTTCCACAAGCTCACCCTGCCGTGGCTGGCCTCGCTGTCCCGCGAGCTGCCCGAGGGCGCCGAGGTGCTCCAGAAGGTCGGCACCTACAAGCCCACCGACCTCGAGTCGGAGGAGTTCGACGAGGTCCGCGACGAGCTCTACTACCTGCTGGGTCGCTTCTACTACCAAAAGGGCGACCTGGCGCAGGGCATCGCGCTGCTCGATCAGGTGCCCAAGACCAGCGACTACTACATCCCGGCCAAGTTCTTCCTCGGGGTGGCCTACACCCGCGACTGGAAGGGCGAGCCCGCGGTCGAGTCGTTCAAGGAGGTCCTGCGCCGCTCCATCGCGCTGCGCGAGGCGGCCGAGGGCGAGCGCAAGAAGGCCAAGAAGAAGAAGGTCAAGGTCAAGGGCAAGGGCCGTCGCGGCCGCAAGAGCAAGACCTCGATCGAGCTGACCTTCGAGGACGAGATGCGGCAGTACGAGCACCTCGCGGCGCTCGGGCTGGCCAACATCTTCTACATGGTGGGCAAGTTCGACACCGCCATCAAGTACCTCGACAAGGTGCCGCTCGACTCCGCGTACTTCCTCGACGCGATCCACTGGGCCGCGTGGGCCGAGTTCCGCATGGTCGAGGTGGACGAGGAGAAGGCCAACCAGCACTACCAGCGAACGTTGGGCTACGTGCACACCCTCAACGCGCCGTTCTTCGAGGACTACCTCTACCCCGACGCGCTCAAGCTCAAGGCGGTGACCTACTACTTCAACTGCCGCTACGACTCGGCCAAGCGCACCGTCGACGAGTTCAACCGGCGCTACCCGCAGACCATGGAAGACCTCAAGGGCATCCTCGAGAAGGCGCCCGAGGACTTCCAGCTCTACGACCTGGCCCTGAAGATCCGCCAGGAGGACTCCGGCCTCGATCCCTTCGTGGAGCAGGTCGCCCTCAAGGCGCTCCAGGACAAGCAGCTCGGCAAGTACTTCGCCTACGTGGAGGAGCTCGAGCGCGAGATGGAGATGTTCGAGGACATGTCCGGCAACTTCAAGAGCGCCGGCGTGGGCGAGCGGGTCACCGAGGACCTCGACCTCGCGCTCTCGCAGGCCCGCGAGGCCACGGGCGCCGAGGCCCGTACCCGCATCACGGGCATGATCAACGAGATCAAGTCCCTGAAGATCGAGATGATCAAGGTCCAGTTCGAGATCCTCGAGAAGCGCAAGCAGCAGAAGGAGCTCGAGGCGTACCCGCCCAAGCCGGAAAAGCCGCACATCGACTCGGAGCACGAGATCTACAAGTACAACGGCGAGTACTGGCAGGACGAGCTCGGCTACTACCGGTACGAGGTCACCAGCATCTGCAAGGAATGAGTTCCGCCCGACTCGGGTGACGAGGCGCGGCGCGCGTGCCACGTCACCCACTACCGCCGGGCTCGGGAGGGCCCGGCGCTTCGCTTGGCAAGAGGCCAGCCCGCATCCGCGGTCAACCGAGAGGTGAGAGATCCATGACGACGTCCAACAGAACCCTTGCGACCGGCGCCCGTCGCCGCGCCCGCAGCCTCGGCATCCTCAGCGGAGCGCTCGGTCTGCTCCTGTTGACCGCTCCCTCCGACGGACGAGCCGAGGACGGGGACGCGGTCCGCTACGACCGCTCCTCGGGCAAGGTCAAGACCAAGAACACGCTCAACACCAAGTTCCAGGCCGCGGCCAAGCAGGCCGAGAAGGACAAGGGGCGGCCCCCCGAGATGCTCTCGGCCGACGACTTCGCTCGCCGCAAGAAGGCGGTCGAGCGGGAGATCGCCGACGAGCAGATCATGATGATGAAGGCGCTGCTCGACGAGGCCGGCCCCAGCAGCCCCGAGTATCCCGACTACCTGTTCCGCCTCGCCGATCTGTTCCTCGACAAGAAGGCGTTCTTCGACCTCCAGGCCGGTGCGCTCTACGAGAAGATCTACGACGCCAAGGACAAGAACAAGACCGCCGAGGCCAAGCAGCTCGAGCAGCGGCAGAAGAAGTTCGAGAACCAGAGCAAGCAGGCCAGCAGCGACGCGGTCAAGGTCTACGCCGCGCTGGTCAACAAGCCGCAGTTCGCCAAGTACAAGCGCATGGACGAGGCGCTGTACTTCTACGCCTTCGAGCTCGGCCAGCTCGAGCGCGAGTCGGAGATGCAGGAGGCCTACCTCCGCCTCATCCGCGAGTACCCGCAGAGCAAGTACATCCCCAACGCCTACCTGAGCTTCGCCGACTTCTACTACGGCAAGAATCAGATCAAGGAGGCGCTGCAGCTCTACCAGAAGATCGTCGACGGCTACAAGGACAGCCCCGTCTACGCCTACGCGCTGTACAAGATGGGCTGGTGCTACCTCAACCCGGTCGGCACCGCCGAGCCCGAGTACGAGAAGAGTCTCGACAAGTTCGTGGAGACGGTCAAGGCCACCCTCGAGGGGCGCGCCGGCTCCGAGGCCAACGCCAAGCAGCTGCGTCGTGACGCGCGGCGCGACATGGTCAAGGCCTACGTGCACGCGGCCAAGCCGTCCAAGGCATGGGAGTTCTTCAAGAAGGTCGGCGACGGCCCCAAGAAGGACGAGAACATGTCCCGCAAGATGATGGAGCTGCTCGCCGCCGCGTACTTCGGCGAGGGCATGTACATCGAGTCCACGGCCACCTACAAGAAGCTGCAGGAGGTCTTCGACGGGGACTCGATGGAGTGCCAGTGGCAGGCCGCCATCGTGGTCAATGCGCTCGCGACCGACGACAAGGTCATCCAGTGGAAGGAGACCGAGCAGCTCGGCAAGTACTGGAACGAGTACAAGGACTCCAAGAAGTTCAAGAAGACCACCAAGAAGAAGTGTCGCGACGAGGCCCGCGACACGATGATCCAGATGGCCACCGTCTGGCACGACGAGGCCGAGAAGACCCGCCTCCCCGCCACCTACGCGCTGTCGGAGGATGCCTACCGGGCGTTCATGGACTTCTTCCCGAAGGACAAGGACGCCTACGAGATGAACTACTACTACGCCGAGCTGCTGTGGGCGCAGGCGGTCAACAAGTACAACTCCAAGGACCGCAAGGAGCAGGAGGAGGGCCTAGCCAAGTTCAAGATCGCGCACGACGAATTCGTGCACGTGCTCGAGCGCAAGCCGGACGGCAAGTACACCCAGGATGCCGCCTACGCGCAGATGCTCGCGATGAAGAACTACCTCGAGTACGACGAGACCGGGGGGCGCGGCAAGGCCTGCAAGATGGAGATGGACGGCACCTGCGTCTATCACGAGAAGAAGACCCGCAAGAAGAAGGTCACCAAGGACACCCAGACCGACACGGCCATGGAGTTCCCGGAGTCGCCCTACACCGAGCAGGAAGAGAAGATGCTCGGCTCGTACGACATCTACCAGAAGTACGTGAAGAAGAAGGACGACAAGGAGCTCCCGAAGATCCAGTATCACCGGGCCAAGATCATGATGTCCCACAACAAGTTCGCCGAGGCCAAGCCGATCACGATCGAGCTGGTCGAGAACTTCGATGGGACGATCTACGCCGCCTGGGCCGGTGCGATGCTGATCGACCTGCTCACCATCCAGTGGTCCAACAAGGACAACACTCCCGAGCAGACGATCGCGGCGAGCGAGGAGCTGGAGAAGTGGTCGCTCGCGATCCAGGAGAAGAAGCTCTACAAGCACGCCGAGGCCGAGCCCCTGCGCACGGCCATCCCCACCCTGCTCGCCGGCATCCGCTGGAAGAAGGCCGAGGCCTACCAGGAGCAGGGGCGCCAGGGCGACCGTGAGGGCTTCGTCCGCTGCGGCGAGGAGTACGCCAGCATCTACAACGACTACGAGTCGCACGACCGCGCCGACACCCTGCTGTTCAACGCGGCGCGCTGCTTCGAGGCCGCGTACCTCATCGGCAACGCGGTGAAGATGCGCAAGGTGATGATCTCGGAGTTCCCCGACAGCCAGCACTACCAGCAGACGCTGCGCGAGCTCGGCGAGAACTACCAGGCCATCGCGTTCTACGCCGACGCGGCCGATCACTTCGAGCAGTACGCCGACAAGTACACCAAGGACGACTTTTCCTCGACCGCGCTACAGAACGCCTACCTGTTCCGGCTCGGCCTGGGCGAGGAGGCCAAGGCCGAGGAGGACCTCAACAAGTACGAGGACCTCTACAAGCGCAAGGATCCGAAGACCGCCGCGAAGATCTTCTGGTCCAAGCACGAGCTCATCGACGGCGAGGACAAGCAGATCTCCCACGCCAAGGCCTACATCAAGACCTACGGCAACAAGGGCGGTACCGACCGGCGGGTGGTGGCCGAGGCCGCCATCGGCCAGATCCTGTGGCGTCGCTCCTGCGAGAAGGAGCTGCTCTACGACTCGTGCCTGACCGTCAAGCGCCAGAAGGCCACCGCGGGCGAGGAGACCCGCAAGAAGGCCGACAAGCTGCGCAAGAAGGGCAAGAAGGGCAAGCAGAAGGACGACATCCCGAAGTACTGCGGCAGCGCCACCCAGGGCCTCATCACCGTGCACAAGCGCGACAAGAAGCTCGCCGGTGACGCCCAGGCCCACTTCGACACCGTGATCAAGCTCGGGTCGAAGAAGGCCGACATCCCCAGCGACGACAACGCCCGCGCCGAGGCCTACAAGAACGCGCTCGGCATGGCGATGGTCTACCGCGCCGACGAGAAGTACGA
The DNA here is from genome assembly GCA_020633315.1 of Myxococcales bacterium. GTDB lineage: Bacteria > Myxococcota_A > Polyangia > Nannocystales > Nannocystaceae > Paraliomyxa. The sequence continues at coordinate 91,289 of JACKDV010000006.1, read as the reverse complement.
GGAGTACCTGCGGATCAACATCCCGGAGGACATGGACTTCTACGTCGAGGAGTGGAAGAAGGGCTCCGGCCTCCCGCAGTGGGAGCGGCAGTACAAGCAGCAGCTCGAGAAGAAGGAGGACTCGGAGAAGCGCTTCAAGGAGTTCTTCGAGACCAAGTCCAAGATGCGCAACGAGCTGATCGAGGCGTACGCCAAGGTCAAGGAGACCGGGAGCCCGTTCTGGGTGCTCGCGGCGGCGGCCCGCTCGGCGGTGCTCTCGCAGAACTTCGCCGACCAGCTCTACCGCGCCGAGGTGCCCAAGAGCATCAAGAGCGAGGACATGTACTTCGCGTACTGCGACGCCCTGGCCGACTACGCCCAGGGGCCGGAGCAGCAGGCGGTCGAGGCCTTCACCTACTGCCTGCAGAAGTCCACCGAGTACCAGTTCTTCAACCAGTTCTCGCGCATGTGCGAGGAAGAGCTGCAGCAGCGCAAGCCCGACGAGTACCCGGCCACCAACGAGATGTTCGGGACCTCGATCTACACCGACAGCCGGCTCGACGTGGTCGGCGTGCAGACCGATCTGCTCGGTGACTCGAAGAACGCCGACTCCGCCAAGAAGAAGGAAGGCGGCGACAAGAAGGAAGAGGGCGGCGGCAAGGCCGGCTTCTAGGACCACGACGCTCACCGACGAAAGCGAACGAAACCATGCAGAAGCTCAATCGCATCATCGGTCTGGTGGCCCTGGGAGTGGCGCTCGGTGCCACGGGGGCCTGCAAGAGGGGCGGCAAGGGGTCCAAGGATCCCGGGGCCGCCGGCGGGGCGGCTGCGGCCGCGGCCGCGCTCGATCCCACCAAGGCGTCGGCGGAGGCCAAGAAGGACTTCGCCGACGTGGCCAAGCGCTACGACGCCGCCAAGGCCAAGGGCGACCTGTCCAAGGGGGAGTGCGACGCCTTCGCCAAGGACTTCGAGGCCGTCTACAAGAAGCACGGCAAGCAGATGACGGTCGCGTACTTCAACGCGGGCGCCGTCTGGGACGAGTGCGGCGACATCGAGAAGGCCGAGCAGATCTACCTCGCGGTCACCAAGGCCGTCCCCAAGTACGACCTCTCGTACAACAACCTGGGGGTGATCTACTGGAACCGCAACCAGGAGGAGAAGGCGCTGTCGTTCTTCCAGAAGGCGGTGGAGGCCAACATCGCCACCCGGGCGCCGCGCAACAACCTCGCCGCGGCGCTGCGCAACAAGTACTCGAGCAACGGCGACCAGAGCACCTTCACCGAGGCCGAGCGCACGCTGCAGCGCGTGCTCGCGGTCGACTCGAGCAACCAGCTCGCCTACGAGAACCTCGCGCGGCTCTACTACGACCGCGGGCGGATCAAGGACAAGTCGTACCTCCTGCTGGCCAAGCTGGTGATCGACCAGGCCAACCGGGTGCTCAAGAGCGAGGGCATCGAGAGCGCCGACCTGTACAACCTGCAGGGCCTGCTCCACATGGAGGAGAACGACCAGGTGGCGGCCCTGCGGGCGTTCAAGAAGGCGGCGGAGCTCAACCCCAAGCACGCCGACGCCCACATGAACATGGCCCTCATCGCCATCCGCTTCCGTGACTACGGCACGGCCGAGCAGAGCCTCGAGATCGCGATCAAGGACCAGCGCCAGAAGAAGAACGTGGAGGCCTACCTCGGCCTGGGCGTGGCGCAGCGTGGCCTGCGGAAGTACCAGGACGCCGAGAAGGCGTTCAAGAAGGCGATCGACGTCGCGTCGAGCGATCCCCGTCCGCTGTACAACCTCGGGATCCTCTACCACGAGCACATCGCGGCGACCCAAGAGGGCGAGTTCAGCAAGACGCCCTACAACACGGCCAAGGACTACTACAACAAGTTCGTGGCCAAGGCCGGGGGCAAGGCCGACTTCGCCGCGCAGGTGGAGGACGCCAAGAACCGCATCGGCGCCATCGATCAGCTCTTCAAGGACATCGAGGAGATGAAGAAGCTCGAGGAAGAGCAGAAGAAGATGATGGAGCTCGAGAAGAAGCAGCAGGAGGAGGAGAAGAAGCGCCTGCTGGAGCTCGAGGCCAAGGCCCGCGCCGCGGCGGCGGGCGGCGGCGGTGGTGGTGGTGGTGGCGATGCCGGTGGTGGTGACGCCGGCGGTGGCGACTCCAAGTAGCCACGCCCGATCTCGTCACGCAGCACGAGGGGCGATCCGCAGCGCGGGTCGCCCTTCGTCGTTGGAGGCGATCGGAGGCGCGGCTCGTCGCGAGCTCGGGTCCATCCCATCCGCGGTCGAGGAGCGCAGGAGCGATCCCGGCTCGGCGAGCCGGTGCTCGGCCGGGCTCGCGTCGTTCCCGCTACTCGCTGCCGGCGCCACGAGGTCGCCGTTGGACCCGCCGCGGCTCCACCGGCGACCGCTGCCTTGCCCGTCTGGTGTGCCGGCCGACGCCGAGGACCACCATGCCGGCCCACGGCCTCGGGCTTCGTTGGATTCGTGGGGAACGAACGCCGTGCAAACCCGTGACCCAGAAGGTCGGCCGAGGCTCGCAAGGCGGTCTTTCGTAGATAGGATCGTAGTTTACAAGCCTCTTGTGCCCCGGTACGATGCCCAACGACGCTGGGTGGGATACCCAGCCAACCCAAACCCATCGAGAGGGTCTGTCATGCGCGCAGCAGCCATCTCCTTCGTGACCGCATTGCTCGTCTCCACCACCGCCTACGCCCAGCCCGAAGGCGAGGGTGGGGGTAACAACTCCGATGCCGACTCCGCCGCCTTCTCGGGCGAGGAGGGTGGTGTCGCCGTCTACGACTTCGAGGACGACAACGTCGACGGTGAGGTTCTCCGCCCCGAGGGCGCGAACCTTTCCTCTCGCCGCAGCCTCAAACATGCGAGCCTGATCAACATCCGGCCGCACTTCCTGCGGGAGCTCATCAACCTCGCCCGCGACGTCTGATCGCTCCGCATGGGCCGTCCACGGGAGCCGCCTGCGGGCGGCTCTCGTCTGAGCTGCGTTCCATGTTGTGCGATGCCTCACGAAACCGATTCCTCCTCATCTGACACGCGGGTGGGAACCTCCGTCGACGCGAGCTGTCTAGGCCGCACGAACCCGTCCAAGGACGCGCCGCCATGTCCCAGACGCTGAACCTCAAGATCTACAAGAACAACCAGTTCCTCGAGGCCAAGACCCTCGCGCAGGACGTCATCAAGATCGGCAAGCTCAAGAGCAGCCATCTGTGCCTGGAGGACGACACGGTGGCGCGCATGCACGCCGTGATCGAGGTCTCCGGCTCCGACATCCGCGTGATCGATCTCGGTAGCTCCACCGGCACCATCCTCAACGACGGTCGCGTCGAGAAGAACGCGGTCCTCAAGAGCGGCGACGTGCTGGTCTTTGGTCCGTATCGCATCGAGGTCGAGGTCGTTGCTGCGGCTGCGGTCCCCGTCGGGGCAGCGCCCGTGCAGCAGGCTCAGCCGATGGCGGCGCCGACCCAGATGGCCGCGGCTCCGATGGCCGCCGCCGTTGCGGCGCCTCAGATGGCCCCGCAGATGGCTCCGCAGATGGGCATGCAGGCGCGGCCCCCCATGCAGATCGATGCGGGTGAGGTCGAGCGTCAGGACGGCACGCAGGTCGCGGAGGTCATCTCCACCTACAACGACACCGTGCTCGACGTGCAGCACGTGGGTCAGGTCAAGAGCAAGAAGAGCCAGGCGCCGCTCTTCCTCGGCATCGGCGGCATCCTCATGGCGGCGGGTCTGGGCCTCGTGGCCAACGACGTCATGCAGGACTGGGAGAAGTTCCACGACGACCAGGCCAAGGCCCTCGAGCTCGGCCGCCCGGCTCCGCAGGCGCCCGGTCTGGGCCTCGCCGGTCTCGGCATCGGCCTCGCGCTGCTCGGCCTCATCCCCTTCGGCTTCGGCGTCGTCCGCCTCGGCGACACCGGCGTGGGCAACTACACCGTCGGCGAGGGCCACCACGCCACCTTCACCGTGCCGTCGCAGGGCCTGCCCGACAACGCCGCGTTCCCGCTCGTTCGCGGCAATGCCAACGACTACACCCTCAACTTCACCGCCGACATGACCGGCGACGTCACCCTCGAGGGCCAGAAGCTCTCGCTGGCCGACCTCGTCTCGTCGGGTCGCGCGGGGGCGATGGGCTCGGTGTACTCGTTCCCGATGCCCTCCGGCGCTCGCGTCCGGCTCGCGCACAACGGCGTCACCTACCACGTCAACACCGTGCCGCCGGGCAAGGTCATCGCCTCCAAGTCGGAGGCCGACAAGCCCTTCTGGATCTACAACGCCGCCTCGTTCGCGGTGATCGGCTCGCTGCTGTTCATGGTCCACCTCATCCCCGAGGAGGAGCTCTCCATGAACATGGACGAGCTGATGGCCGAGAACCGCTTCGTCGGCTACATGAACCAGCCCGACGAGACCCCGGAGGAGGAGCCGCCGCCCGAGCAGGAGGACTCCGACGACGAGGCCGGCGGTCAGGGCCAGCGGCACAAGGGCGAGGAGGGCAAGATGGGCAAGCCCACCTCCAAGCAGAAGTCCGGCCTCTACGCCATGAAGGGCCCGAAGGACGCGATCCCGCAGATGGCTCGCAACTTCGACCCCGAGATGATGGCTCGCAACGCGGGTATCCTCGGCATGATGGCCCAGGAGAGCGGCCACTTCCTCGCGTCGCCCTACGGGGCTGCGTTCGCCGTCGGCAACGACGACGAGGACGTGTGGGGCGGCCTGACCGGCACCGAGGTCGGCGAGGCGTTCGGCGTCGGCGGCCTGGGTCTGGTCGGCACCGGCCGCGGCGGTGGTGGTACCGGTGAGGGCACCATCGGCCTCGGCAACACCGGCCTCATCGGCAAGGGCGGTGGCGGTGGCACGGGCTCCGGCTACGGCCGTGGCGCGGGCGCTGGCTTCGGTGGCCGCGGCAAGCGAGTCCCCCGCGTGCGTCAGGCCAAGGCCGAGGTCAAGGGCGCGCTCGACAAGGACATCATCCGCCGCATCGTCCGCGCGCACATCAACGAGGTCCGCTACTGCTACAACCAGGGCCTCGCCCGCGATCCCAACCTCAAGGGTCGTGTGGCGGTCCAGTTCACCATCGGCCCCACCGGCTCGGTGCCGGTCGCCGTGGTGCAGCAGTCCTCGCTCAAGGACCAGAACGTCGCCAACTGCGTGGCCAAGGCGGTCAAGCGCTGGAAGTTCCCCAAGCCGCCCGGTGGTGGCAACGCGGTGGTCACCTACCCGTTCCTGCTCGAGCCGGGCTGAGCCCCGCGCCGCATCGACACCCACGGAGGGCTCGCCACTGGCGGGCCCTTCGTCGTTTCGAATGGGCCGGGCCTCACGCTCCCGACGCCCCGCCCCACGCCGAGCCCCGAGCTGGAAGTGGCGGCGGCTCGTCGCGACCATGCCTCGTCGCCGATCCACGGTGTCCGCTCCCGAGCGTCACGAGCGTCACGGAGCGTCGAGCAGGCCGCGCGGCTTGCGGTAGGGGTGATCCCCAGGACCGCCAACCTTGTCACCAGTAGGTCGCACGGATAAACTCGGCCAACCTCGCGCCCCCCAGCAAGAGAGCCCCGATGCGCCGCGTTTCCGTCGCCCTCGCCGTCGTTCTGCCCCTGCTCGTGGCCAGCACGCCCGGTTGCAAGCTCACCAGCCGCAACCGTGCCCAGGCCATCAACCGGATGAACGAAGGCATCCGCCAAGAGGCGAAGAACAACACCTCTCAGGCCGAGAAGTCGCTTCGTGAGGCGATCGAGATCGATCCCACCTACGACAAGGCCCACTTCCACCTCGGGCAGATCTATCGCAAGCAAGGCAAGCTGGTCGACGCCCAGAAGGCGTTCGAGGCGGCCATCGCGAACATGTCGGAGGAGCCGAAGGCCAACTACCACTACCAGCTGGGCCGGGTGATCGTCAGCCAGGCCGACGCCCCGGGAGTGAGCCAGGCCGATCGCGAGGCGAAGTACAAGGAAGCGATCGGTGCGTTCCAGAAGGCCATCGAGCTCGACACGAACCACCACCGCGCCTACTTCCACATCGGCAAGCTCAACGAGAAGCTCGACCAGCCGGTGCAGGCCGACGAGGCCTTCCGCAAGGCCATCGAGATCAACGCCCGCTTCGTCGACTCCTTCGTCGAGCTCGGCAACATGTACATCGACTACGGCCACGCCAACGTGGGCCTGGCGGTGCTCGATGCCGGCGTGAAGGTCAACGACAAGAACGCCGCCATGTGGAACGGCCTCGGCCGCGCCCAGAGCAAGCTCAACCAGCACGAGGCGGCGATCGAGTCGTTCAAGAAGGCCAAGGCGATCGACCCCGACCGGGTCGACGTGCTCTACGGCCTGGGCAAGTCCTACGCCGAGCTGCGGATGCGCTCCGAGGCGGTGGAGCACTTGCAGGCGTTCCTCCAGCGGGCGGGCAACGACGTGCCCGAGCACCTCAAGAAGGACGCCAACAACACCGTCGCCCGCATGCAGGACGTCATCTAGGCGTTCGTGATCGACCCGCCGCGGCCCGGCCCTCGGGGCCGGATCTTCGTCCCCGTGCCTCGACCGGGCGCGCGTGGGAGCGGCCGTGCGCTCGAGGGTGGGCCGGCGACGCGTGGGCCGTGGAGCACCGGCTCCCGCGTGCATGCCCGCGCCCGACCGTCACGCCCGGGGTGGGCCGCCGTGGTGGCCCAGACGGTCGTTTCGTGGCCTCGCCTCGGGGCCCATCCTTTCGCCGATCGACCCGCTCCCGTCGTTGAAGCCGCGGTTTTGCACGTGGTATATCCGGCCAGGCTCGAGCGACGGAATTCTCCAGTAAGTCTCGAAGGATAGAAGTCCCAGATGGAACTGACCCAGCGCATCAAACAACGCCTTCGGGAGGTCGAGGACTGGACCGCGGTCATGGACGAGATCCAGGCCGAGGCCGAAGGCGCCGACGACAAGGCCGAGCAGTCCAAGGCGCTCTTCGAGCTTGGTCGAGTGTGCGAGGGCTTCTTCCTCGACAAGGCGCGCGCGATGGATTGCTACCAGCGCGCGTTCAAGCTCGACCAGCGCAACGTCGCTGCTCTGCGTCACGCACGGACCATCTACCAGGAGATGGCCCACCTGCAGATGGTGACGAAGCTGATGGGGCTGGAGATCAAGCTCAATCAGGACGACAGCCTGATCCCTCGGCTCAACTACGACATGGGCTTGGCCTTGCTCAACCAGGGCAAGGTCGACGAGTCCAAGCAGATGCTCGGGATCGCGGCCGGCGCCGACCCTGAGTTCGCGGGACGCTTCCAAGAGGTGCTCTACGACCGTGCCGCGTGGGAGGCATCGCTCGAGGCCATCGACGATCAGCTCTGCGATCAGACCGGCGAGGACGATCCGCTCGCGGCCAACGTCGTCAACAAGGGCCCGGTCCTGTCGGCGCTGTACCTCCGCGCCGCTCGCATCCTGCAGCAGGAGGCGCCGCAGGACGAGCGCCTGCTGCCGCTGCTGTTCAAGGCGCTCGACGCCGATCCCTCCAACGACGAGGCCGGCTTCATCGCCGAGGTGATGCTGCACGAGGGCGGCCACCTGCAGCACATCCAGAAGCTGCAGGATCGTCGCGTCGCCAACACCGAGGACCCCGCCGAGAAGCTCCGGCTGCTGCGCCAGTTCGCCAACGTGTGGCAGGTGCGGCTCAACAACCCGGAGATGGCCGCGTACTTCACCCACCAGGCGCTCGAGCAGGCGTACTCCACCGGCAGCTTCGGGGAGGGCGAGTCCTCGTGGCACGTGGCGGCCTTCCGCTCGCTCGTGGAGCAGGCGGATGCGCTGGGCAACGCCGACGCCCTGGTCACGCTGGCGCAGCGCGGCCTGATGGTGATCGAGGACACCACCGACGCGGCCCTCGTGGGCTTGCTCGCCGGTCGTCTGGCCTGGCGCAAGTTCGGCGATCTCGACACCGCGCGCTCGTTCTTCGTGCAGGCGTTCGAGACCGCGCCGCAGCACCCCGTGATCAAGGCGTTCCTCGACGAGGTCGGTCCGCTGGACACGGGCGTGATGGCCGACGAGGTCGCGACTCCCGAGCCGGAGGCCGAAGCCGAGCCGGAGGCCGAACCCGAGCCGGAGGCCGAAGCCGAGCCGGAGGCCGAAGCCGAGCCGGAGGCCGAAGCCGAGCCGGAGGCGGAGCCGGAGCCCGAGCTGGAGGTCGAGGCAGCGCCCGAGCCGGAGCCCGAGCTGGAGGTCGAGGCAGCGCCCGAGCCGGAGCCCGAGCCGGAGGTCGAGGCAGCACCGGAGCCGGAGGCCGAGGCAGCACCGGAACCGGAGCCCGAGGTCGAGGCAGCACCGGAGCGGAGCCGGAGCCGGAGCCCGAGGAGGAGGACGTCGAGGAGGCGGCCGAGGCCGCTGCCGAGCCGGAGGCCGAAGCCGAGCCCGTCTCGCTGGGCGACGAGAGCTTCACCCCCGAGGAGATGGAGCTCATCGAGAAGGCCCAGCAGGCCGACAAGAAGGGCGGCAAGCGGGCGATCGACGCGTGGCGCGATGCGGTCAACAAGATGCCCGACAAGGCGTTCCCGCGGGCGCGCCTCAAGCAGCTCTACATCGAGGCCAACAAGTGGAGCAACGTCGCCGACCTGCTCAAGGATCAGCTCAAGAACACCCCCGATGCGGACCTCGACGCGCGTGAGGCCCTGTACTGGGAGCTGGTGGAGCTGTACCGCGAGCGCCTGCGTCAGCCCGGCCTGGTGGTGACCACCCTGGCCTCGCTCGAGAAGGCCCTCGAGGGCGCCGAGGTGTGGCGCCTGCTCAAGGTGGTCGAGGCGCAGCAGGAGCAGTTCGAGGCGATGAAGCGCTGGCCCGACCTCATCGGTCGGATCCGCCGTCGCGCCGAGCTGAGCGAGGACCCCGTCCAGCGCAAGGAGCTCAACCTCCAGGCGGGCAACCTCTTCCTCGACAAGTTCAACAACCAGGCCGAGGCGATCAAGAGCTTCGAGTCGGTGCTCGAGGACGACGACCTCAACGTCGAGGCGATCACCAAGCTCAAGGACCTGTACCAGCGCCGTCGCGACTGGGAGAAGATGCTCTTCGTCCAGCAGAAGGAGCTGGCGCTCATCGAGGATCCCGTCGAGCGCAAGGCCCAGCTGCTCGAGGTGGCCCGCACCGCGGGCGCGAAGATCAAGAAGCCGTCGGTCGCGATCGAGCTGTGGTCGCAGGTGATCGAGCTCGATCCCGACAACGTGGAGGCGCTCGGGCACCTCGAGCACATGCAGGAGCGCGAGAAGGCGTGGCCGGAGCTGGCGGCGACCCTCGAGCGCCTGGTGGAGGTCACCGAGGACGCGGAGGAGCGCGGCAAGTACCTGGTGAAGCTGGGCCTGCTGTACTCCGACAAGCTGGAGGACAACAAGGCGGCCATCCGCACCTGGGAGACCCTGCACGAGATCGACTCGGAGAACCGCCGGGCCCAGGACGCGCTCAAGAAGCTCTACCTCGCCGAGGGCGACATGGAGAGCCTCGAGACCTTCTACGCCAAGCAGGACAAGTGGGCGGAGTTCATCCGCGTGCTCGAGCGCGAGTCCGACGGGGCCGAGGGCGACCAGCGCACCGCGCTGCTGCTCAAGATCGCCGACCTGTACAAGGAGAAGCTCGAGAAGCCCGACCGCGCGGTGCGGGCCCTCGAGAAGGCGCTCGCCGACGACGAGAACAACCTCACCGTCGCCGAGAAGCTGATCGAGCTGTACGAGGAGGCGGGCGACGAGCGTCACATCTCGCGGCCGCTGGAGATCAAGCTCGGTCACACCGAGGATCCGGCCGAGCGCCAGGGGCTGCTGCGTCGCCTCGCCGAGCTGAGCGAGCGCATCGCCAACGATCAGACCCAGGCCTTCGACTACTATCGCACCGCCTTCGCGGAGGATCACACCGCCGAGGACGCGCGCGAGCACCTCGAGCGCCTCGCCGAGGCGCTGGGCAGCTGGGGCGACCTGGCCAAGGCCCTCGAGGGGGCGATCGACAAGTACGGCAGCAGCCCCGACTCGCTGCCGCTGCGGCTCAAGGTGGCCGAGGTGCACGAGCGGCAGCTCGCCGATCTCGACGCAGCCCTGGCCGCCAACAAGGCGATCCTGGAACTCGACCCCGAGCAGCCCACCGCCCTCGAGTCGCTCGAGCGCCTGTACCTGGCGCTGGGGCGCGAGGAGGACCTGCTCAACGTGCTCTCGACCAAGCTGTCGCTGGCCGACGACGACGACGAGCGGCGGGCCACCCAGACCCGCATCGGCAGCATCCACGAGCAGCTCGGCCACGCCGACGCGGCGATCGAGGCCTACCAGGCCGTGCTCGCCACCGGCGTCGAGGATCCCACCGTGCTCGGGGCCCTCGATCGCATGTTCCTCGGCCTCGAGCGCTGGTCCGAGCTGGCCGACATCCTGCGTCGCGAGCTCGAGATCCGCGACGAGGAGGAGGTGGACGCGCGCAGCGAGCTGCTGCTGCGCCTGGGCGTGGTGCAGCAGGAGAAGCTCCACAACGCCCGCGAGGCGGTCGAGCTGCTGCGCCAGGTGCTCGAGCTCCAGCCCGATCACGAGGAGGCCCGCCGCCGCCTCGAGACCTGGCTCGACGACGACGAGCTCAAGGTCGACGTGGCCACCATCCTGCTGCCCGTCTACGAGGGGCTCGAGGCGTGGCCCGACCTGGTGCGCTGCCTGGGCATCCAGGCCGACGCCGAGGGCGACGTGTACGCCCGCGGCGCCCTGCTGCTGCGCATGGGCTCGATCCAGGCCCAGAGCCTGGTCGACAGCGACGGCGCGTTCGCGACCTACGCCCGGGCGTTCCGCGACGATCCGCAGAACGAGACCGCCCAGCAGGCGCTCGAGAACATCGCGAGCATCGAGGAGCGCTGGCAGGACTTCGCCGACCTCTTCGAGGAGGCGGTGACCAAGGACCTGCCCAGCGATCTCATGCTGGCGCTGCTGCACAAGCTGGCCGCGCTCTACGACGGGCAGCTCGGCGTCAGCGAGAAGGCGATCGCCTGCTACGAGCGCGCCTGCGACATCGACCCGGGCAACACCGACGCCCTCGATGCCCTCGAGGCGCTGTACACCCGTCACGAGAATTGGGAGCGCTTGCTCGACGTGTACCGGGCCAAGGTCGACCTGTTCGACGATCCCGGCGAGCGCGAGGGCCTGCGCTTCCGCATCGCGCGGCTGCAGGAGGAGATGCTCGGCCAGCCCCAGGACGCGATCGCGACCTACAACGAGATCCTGGCCGACGACGACGCCAACCTCGAGGCGATCACCTCGCTCGATCGGCTGTACCAGCAGTCCGGGTCGTGGGGCGAGCTGGCCGAGAACCTCGCGCGGCAGCTCGCGCTGTCCGACGATCCCAACCACCAGGTGGAGCTGAACCTGCGCCTGGGCGCGCTGCGCCTGCAGAAGCTCGAGCAGCCGGGGCTCGCGGTGGAGACCTACCACCGCGTGCTCGACCTCGAGCCGGCCAACGACGCGGCCCTGGCCGCGCTCGAGAGCCTGCTCGACAACGAGGAGCACCAGCTCTCGGTCGCCAAGATCCTCGAGCCGATCTACCGCGACTCCAACGACTGGCCCAAGCTCATCGTCTCGTACGAGATCATGGTGAAGCACTCGCTCGACCCGAGCGAGAAGATCAAGCTGCTCCACGACATCGGCGAGCTCTACGAGATCGCGGGCGAGGAGCCCGAGAAGGCCTTCGACGCCTACGGGCGCGCGCTCAAGGAGAACGCGGCGCACGAGGAGACCCAGACGCGCCTCGATCGCCTCGCGGCGCAGATGGGGGCGTACGCCGAGATGGTGGCGCTGTACGAGAGCGTGGTCGACGACGTGGTCGACGACATGCTCCGCGTCCAGATCCTCACCAAGGTGGCCCAGACCTACGAGGCCGCGATCGACGACACCGCCAAGGCCGCGGCCAGCTACGAGAAGATCCTCGAGATCGAGCCGAGCAACTTCGGGGCCATCGACGCGCTCATCGAGGTGCACCGCCGCACCAACAACTTCGAGGCCCTGGTGGCGGCCGTCGTCCGCAAGTCGGAGATGGTCGAGGACACCGAGGATCAGAAGGAGCTGCTGCTCTACGCCGCCAACATCCGCGAGAGCGTGATGGAGGATCCGCAGGGCGCCATCGACCTGTACCAGCAGGTGCTCACCATCGATGACTCGGAGCGTCGGGCCCTGGAGGCGCTGGTCAAGCTCTACATCCAGCTCGAGAACTGGGAGAAGCTCAAGGACGTCTACCAGCGCCAGAGCGAGCTGGCCGAGGACCACGACGAGCGCCGCCGCGCGCTGTTCGTGCTGGGGCAGGTCTACGACACCGAGCTGCAGGACATCGATCGGGCGATCGACACCTACCAGCAGATCCTCGACCTCGACCCCGCCGACTACGAGGCCATCTCGGCCCTCGACCGGCTCTACGGGCAGGCCGAGCGCTGGCTGGACCAGCTGCAGATCCTCGAGCGGGCCATCGACGCCGCGTCCTCCCAGGAGGAGCAGACCGCGATTCGCTTCCGCATCGGCGGCCTGTGGGAGGAGAAGCTCGGTGACATGGTGCGGGCCATCGAGGCCTACCGCGAGGTGCTGGCGCACGACTACACGCACTCGCCGACCATCGAGGCTCTCGATCGCATCGTGCACGGCGACAACGAGCCGATGGCGGCGGCCCACGTGCTGGCGCCGCTGTACGAGCAGCTCGCGGAGTGGGAGCTGCTGGTCGACATCTTCGAGGTGATGGTCACCCACACCGAGGATCCGATCGCCAAGATCGAGCGCCTCCACCAGGTGGCGGGGATCTACGAGCGGCAGATCGGCGACTTCGACAAGGCCTTCGGCGCGTACGCGCGGGCCCTCGAGACCGACCCGCAGTCGGAGCAGACGGTGGAGGAGCTCCACCGCCTGGCCGAGACCACCGCGGACTGGGACAAGTTCGCCGCGCTGCTGGCCGACCAGGCCGACAAGGTGCTCGACCCGCTGACCAAGGTGCAGATGCTGCTGCGCCTGGCCGCGATCTACGAGCAGCGCCTGGGCAACGTGGACCAGGCGATCGCCTACTACCTCAAGATCCTCGACTCGGACCCCGAGAACGGCGAGTCGATCGGCGCCCTCGACCGGATCTTCACCCACCTCGAGCGCTGGCCCGAGCTGGTGGCGAACCTGCGCCGTCAGATCACGATCACCTCGGACGAGCAGGACATCATCGCCCTGTACTTCCGCATGGGGCAGATCTACCAGATCAGCATGGGGCAGCCCGCGCCGGCCATCGAGGCCTACCGCGAGATCCTCAACATCGACCCCTCGCAGAGCCACACCCTCGACGCGCTCGAGCTCATCTTCGCCGAGGGCGAGCACCAGAGCGAGATCGCCGAGATCCTCGAGCCCATCTACTACTCCGCGGAGCGCTGGGACTCGCTGGTCAAGCTCAGCGAGGTGAAGCTGGGCGCCACCGAGGACACGGTGGAGCGCCTCGCCATCATCCAGAACGTGGCCGAGATCTGCGAGCGCCGCCTGGGCGAGGTGGAGGACGCGTACATCTGGTGGCTGCGCGCGTACATGGACGATCCGCTCAACGAGCAGGTCTCCGACGAGCTGACGCGCCTGGCGGAGGTCACCCAGATGTGGAGCCACATCGTCGACGTGGGTGACCAGATCCTCGAGGACAACCCGGCGCCCGAGGTCCGGCAGGCGGTGCTGCTGCGCTCGGCCCGGGTGCTCGACGAGAAGATGGGCGACGCGGCGCGGGCCATCGAGGCCTACCGCAACGTGCTGGAGATCGATGCCGAGCACGCCGCGGCCCTGGCCGCGCTCGACCGCATCTACAGCGCCCACGGCATGGCGCAGGATCTCGCCGAGATCCTCCAGCGACGCATCCGCATCACGATGGACGGCGAGGAGCTGGTGGCCCTCGAGGTGCGGCTGGCCCAGGTCTACGAGCAGCACCTGGGCAACCCCGACCAGGCGATCGCGGCCTACAACCGCGCGCTGGACAACGACCCGCGGCACACCGGCGCGCTCGAGCGCCTGGAGGCCCTGTACCTGGGCCAGTACCGCTGGCAGGAGCTGTTCGACACCTACCAGAAGATGGTGGACGTGGCGAACACCGACGACGACATGGCGGGCTGCTACCAGCGCATGGCCAAGATCGCGTCGGAGACCCTCGATCGGGAGAGCGACGGGATCGACCTGTGGAACCGAGTGCTCGACCTGCGCGGCGAGGACCCGCTGGCGCTGGGCGAGCTGGCCATGCTGCACGAGAAGGCCGAGCGCTGGGACGAGCTGGTCGAGATCCTCGAGCGGCAGGTGTACGTGATCGACGATCCCAATGGGCGCATCGGGTCGTACCAGACCCTGGGTCGCGTCTACGGCGAGCGCCTCGATCGCGATCGCGACGCCCTGGCCGCGTGGCTCAACGCGCTGGACCTCGACGACTCCAACCTGGAGACCCTGCAGGCCCTGCACCGGATCTACGAGACCAACCAGGCGTGGGTGGAGCTCATCGAGATCCTCGAGCGGCTCATCGCGGTCGGCGGGGAGTCGATCGGTCCCGACGAGCGCCGCGAGCTGTTCGCGAAGGTCGGCCGCATCCAGGGCGAGTACCTGATGGCACCCGACCGGGCGATCGAGGCGTGGCACCAGGTGCTCGAGCTGTCGCCCGGCGACATGGAGGCCCTGGCCGCCCTCGAGGACCTCTACTCGCAGGAGGCCCGCTGGAACGACGCGATCTCGGTGCTCGAGCGCAAGGTGGGGGTGCTCCAGGATCCCGACTCGAAGATCGACGTGCTCATGCAGATCGCGTCGATCTGGGAGGAGCGGCTCGAGGACAAGATGCAGGCCGCCGGGGCCTACCAGGAGATCCTCGAGAACGACGTGACCCACCGGGCCGCGTACGAGGCCCTGGAGGCGATCTACCGCGAGACCGAGGACTGGCCCTCGCTGGTCGAGCTGCTCATCAACTGGGCGGAGACCCTCGAGGATCGGGAGGAGAAGGTGGAGCGGCTGCAGGCGGCCGCGCGGGTCAGCGAGCAGAGCCTCGACGACCAGGACATGGCCTTCGCCACCCTCCAGGCCGCGTTCAACGTGGACTACGCCAACGACGTGACCGCGCGCGAGCTCGAGCGCATCGCGACCGAGGCGGGCAAGTGGACCGAGCTGCTCAACGAGTACAACGGCCTGGTCCAGACCATCGACGATCCGCTCGAGCGCTGCGAGCTGTGGGTGAAGATCGGTCGCTGGTACGGCGAGCACCTGCAGCGGCCCGACTACGGGATCCAGTCGCTGGAGAAGGCGCTGGAGCTCAACCCCGAGAGCGTCTCGGCGCT
The DNA here is from genome assembly GCA_020633315.1 of Myxococcales bacterium. GTDB lineage: Bacteria > Myxococcota_A > Polyangia > Nannocystales > Nannocystaceae > Paraliomyxa. The sequence continues at coordinate 76,034 of JACKDV010000006.1, read as the reverse complement.
GCGGGAGCTGGCGAGCTTCCACCAGCGTGCCGAGAGCTGGCCCGAGCTGGCCGAGACCCTGGCTCGCATCGTGCCCCTCGAGCAGGAGCCGATGGACCAGGCGCAGACGCTGCTCGACCTGGCCCGCGTGCAGGAGGAGCGGCTGGGTGACGTCGACGGGGCGGTGGAGTCCTATCGCCGGGTGCTCGAGATCGATCCCGACTCGGTGATCGCCCTCGACGCGCTGATCCGCCTGCACGACGTGCAGGGGGCGTGGCTCGACCAGGTGCAGGTGCTGTCGCGGCGCGCGGCGATCTGCGAGGAGCCCGACGAGTCCATCGTGCTCAAGAAGCGCGTGGGCTACGTGCAGGAGGCCAACCTCGGGGACAACGCGGCGGCGATCGAGACCTACAAGGACATCCTGGCCCAGGAGCCCACCGACTTCGACGCCCTCACGGCGCTGGAGCGGCTGTACCTCGGCGGCAACCAGGTGGACGACTACCTCGAGACCCTCGAGGCCCAGCTCGATGCCACCGCCGACGTCGAGATGCAGATCGGCATCTACGAGAAGATGGCCCAGGCCCTGGTGACCATGGCCGACGATCGCGAGCGCGCCACCGAGGTGCTCGAGAAGATCGTGATGCTCGACCCGGGCCGCGACCAGACCTACCGCCAGCTCGAGGAGCTGTACGGCAGCCTGGAGAAGTGGACCGAGCTGGTGGAGACCTACCGCTCGCACATCAGCGCGATCCCGGATCCGCAGGTGCAGGTGCCGCTCTTGTCCGCGATGGGCGAGGTCTACGAGAAGCGGATCGAGGACGTCGACCGTGCGATCGAGACCTACCAGGAGATCCTGGAGCTCGATCCGTACAACTACTACGCGGCCGACACGCTCAGCAAGCTGCAGGAGCGCATCGAGGACTGGCCCTCGGCGATCGAGACCCTGTCTCGGCTCGCCGACATGACGGGCGACATGAACCAGCGGACCGACCTGCTGACGCGCACCGGTCGGATCCTGCACCAGAAGCTCGACAGCCCCGAGGACGCCGAGCTCCGCCTGACCAAGGCGCTCGACATCAACCCGGGCCACGTGCCCGCGATGGTGCTGCTCGCCGAGATCTACAAGGAGCGCTCCGACTGGCTCAAAGCCTCCCGGGTGCTCGAGCAGGCCTCCGAGTACGCCGGCAACCACATCGAGAAGACCAACCTCGCGGCCGAGGCGGCGTTCATCAACTACGAGGAGATCGACGACGAGAACAAGGCCGTCGAGCTGTTCCTGAAGACCCTGAGCTACGACCCCGAGCACGCTCGGGTGGGCAAGGTGCTGGCGCAGATCTTCTACGATCGCCAGGACTTCGGCTCGGCGGATCCGATCTTCGACATGCTCACCCGCAAGGTCGACCAGCTCGAGCTCGAGCCGGACGGGCAGCGGGACCTGTACCTGCGCGGCGCCAAGGTGGCCCGCACGCTGGGCAACGCCGACAAGGCCCTCAAGCAGTACAAGCGCGCCTACGACATCGACTCGACCAACCACGAGGTCCTGTCGGGCATGGCCGACCTGCTGTTCGAGCGCCAGGACTGGGAGCGGGCGTTCAAGCTCTACCAGACCATCCTGGTGCAGCACCGCGACACGCAGTCCGACGAGGACACGGTGCGGGTCTACTACCGGCTGGGCACGATCAAGAACCAGCAGAACGAGCCCCGCAAGGCGCTGAACTACTTCGAGAAGGCGCTCGAGGTCGATCCGCACCACGAGCCCACCCTGGTTGCGATCATCAACCTCCAGGCCCAGGCGGGCGACTGGGAGGGCGTGATCCAGGCCAAGCGCGCGCTGGTCGACATCACCCACGAGGGCGACTCGAAGTTCGCCTTGTACAAGGACATCGGCGAGCTGTACGCCGACAAGCTCAGCAACCGGGACAAGGCGGCGGACGCCTACCAGCAGGCGCTGGAGATCCGCCCCGACGACTACCCGCTGCTGCACACCCTGCTCGACCTCTACACCAGCACCAAGCGCTGGGAGGAGGCGATCCACACCATCGACCGCATCGTGGAGATCGAGTCGGACGGCAAGCGCCGCAGCCGCTACCACTACACGGCGGCGGTGCTGCTGCGCGACGAGCTGCAGGCGCTCGACGAGTCGATCGATCGCTTCAACATGGTGCTCGACGACGACCCCGGGATGCTCAAGGCCTTCCAGGCCATCGACACCCTGGTCACCAAGAACAAGGACTGGAAGAAGCTCGAGCGCTCGTACCGCAAGATGCTCAAGCGGCTGCCACCGGACGGCAACGATCCGCTCAAGATCACGCTGTGGAACAACCTCGCCGAGATCTACCGGACGCGTCTGCGCGACTTCAAGTCGGCGGTGGCGGCCTTCGACGTGGCGGCCAAGCTCGATCCGGGCAACGTGGATCGCCACATCAAGATGGCGGAGCTGTACGAGCGCCTACTGGTGGACGAGCCCAACGAGTACGTCGATGCGGCGGTGCGCGAGCACCAGATCCTCATCGCGAACGAGCCCTTCCGCTACGAGAGCTACCACGCGCTGTTCAGCATCTACAACAACGCGCGGCAGGTGGACAAGGCGTTCTGCGTGGCGTCGGTGCTCAACTTCCTCAAGAAGGCGACGCCCGAGGAGGAGGCCTACTTCGAGCAGTACCGCAAGACGGACTTCCAGATGGCGCGCCAGCGCCTGAGCGAGGACACCCTGCGGCGGCACGTGTTCCACCCCGACCAGGACCTGTACCTCACCGGCATCCTGGGCCTCATCGCGCCCGCGGTGGCGGCATGGCGGGCGGTCGAGCTGCCGGGCAGCCTCAACGCCAACGAGCGCATCGACGTGGCGGTCGATCCCTCGCTGTTCTCGCGGATGACCAAGTACGTCAAGGACGTGCTCAACGTGGCCCAGCCGGACGTGTTCCTGCGCCCGAGCGACATGGGTGACCTGACCCTGATGAACATCAAGCGGGACAACCAGCTGCACCCGACGCTGGTGGTGTTCCAGAACCTGCTGCGGGGCAAGGCCGAGCCGCACCTGGCGTTCGCGCTGGGGCGCTACATGATGGACCTCTACCTGCCGCACTTCTGCTTCGTGGCGCTGGATCGCTCCACCCAGGCCCTCAAGCAGGTCTTCATGGCCTGCCTGCACGGGGTGGGTCTGCCGGTGCAGGGCGACGTGGCGGCGCTCGACCAGATCTCGCGCGAGATCTTCGGGCGCATGCAGCCGGCCGCACGCGACCAGCTGCGGAGCCTGCTGCAGAAGTTCATCGAGGCCGGGGGCTCCACCGACGTCAAGCGCTGGGCGGCCGCCTCCGAGCTCACCGCCTACCGCGTGGGCCTGCTGCTGTGCAGCGACCTGCGGATCGCCGGCCAGATGATCTCGCAGGAGCAGGCGCCCCTGGGCGTGGGCGCCACGATGTCGCCCCGCGACAAGATCAAGGAGCTGGTGCTCTACAGCATCAGCGAGGACTACTTCACCGCGCGCCGAGCCATCGGCATGCACGCCACCTGAGGTAGGGGTCGCCGCGGCGACCAGCGAGCGAGGGGGTCGACGCCGACGGCGTCGGCCCCTTCTGCTATCGTGGCCGAGGGTGGAGGACGTCGACGGGGCGGTGCGGGAGCAGTGGGCGCTCATCGACGCCGACCCTGCTCGCTACGATTGCTACCACGCGCTGCTCGAGATCTACGCGGGAGCGCAGTGGGTGGACGCGGCGACCTGCGTGGCCTCCACGCTCGCCTTCCTGAAGAAGGCGACGCCCGAGGCGCTGGCCTGGCTGGACCAGCATCGCCCGCCCGACCTCGTCGCGGCGCGCCAGCGGCTGAGCGACGAGGCGCTGCGAGAGCAGGTGTTCCACCCGGAGCTGGACCCGGTGCTCACGGAGGCGATGGGTGGCATAGCGGAGCGCGCTGCGAATCCCCTCGCTCACTACGAGTCCTTCTTCGAGCCGAACCACTCGCTGGGGTCCCACTCGATCTCGCCGTAGCCCGGGAAGCCCCAGCCGGCGCCGCCGCAGGTGTGCACGGTGAGGCGAGCACCCGCGGGCAGCTCGACGATGCTCCATGGCTCGACCGCGCGCGGGCGCTCGTCTTCGGAGCGCTGGAGCAGCACCTCGGTGCCGCGCGGGGGGCCGGCGCGATCGAGGCCGTGTGGCGGGTTGCGAACGCGGTCGAAGGCGAGGCAGGCGAGCATCCTTCGGGTGAAGGAGTAGCGACGGGTGATGCCGTCTCCGCCCCCGTGCTTGCCCACGCCGCCGGAGCCCGCCCGCCGCTCGCCCTCGACGAGCAGGCCGTCGATGGTGGGCGCGTCGGGCCAGCTCGAGGGCAGGATCGGCCCCGCCCACGCGCTGGCGCCGGGGCGATCGGGGTGACCTCCCTCGCCGCCGGGCAGCACCTCGGTGAGCACGAGTCGGTCGCCGTCGCGCAGCTCCACGATCGTGCCCACGCTGCACGAGCCCGCGCCCACGCGCCCGGGCCAGGCGTTGGCGAGGGCTCCGAGCACGGCGTCGTAGATCCGCCCCATGCCCAGCGCGACTGCGGCGAGGTCGTCGGGCTCGTCGCTCCCGATGAAGGTGTCGGGGAGGGTGAGCAGCTCGATCGCCGCGGCCCAGCCGGCGTGCACCGGGCGACCCAGGGCGTGGCCGAGCGCGAGCACGCTGGCGACCAGGGCTCGCGGCGGGAGCAGGCCGAAGCGTCCCGAGGGATCGACGTCGCAGTCCCGCAGGTCGATCTCGTAGCCCCCGTCGGCGCGATCGGTGATCCGCACCCGCACCCCCAGGCGCTCGCCGCCCGCGAGGGTGAGGTCGTCGGAGAAGGACACGCCGCCCCGACCCACCCGCGGCCAGGGCTCGAGCGCGTCGCCGTCGGAGGGCAGCACGGGCAGGCGATCGCGGAGGGCGGCGAAGCTCATCGGGGGCAGTATGCCGCGTGCGGGGGACGGCCGCGATGCGTCGCTCGCCGGTCCCCGCGGCGTCCCGGCGCGCTGAGGTCGATCCGCGACGGGGCACAAGCGGGGCTCGTGGCGTGGAGCCGCGACGAGCCCCGTCGTCGCGGTGCAACGAGGCTCGCTGGTCCAACGGCATGCCGGGACTTGCGACGAGCCCGTCGTCGCGGTCGCGAGGGCTCCGCTACTCGAGCTCCGCTACTCGAGCGGCATGCCGGTGGGCACGGCCTGGGTGCTGCGGGTGCTCGCGGCGCCCTCGTCGAGGCCGATGGCGGCGTAGATCTCGAGGGCCTGGCTCTTGCCCTTGACCTTCACCGCCTCGCGGGGCTCCACGACCACGTCGTCGCTCACCGCCTGCATGGTGTACTCGCTGATGATCACCTCGCCGGCCCGGGCCACGCTGCACAGGCGCGAGGCGATGTTCACCGGGTCGCCGATGACGGTGTACTGGAGGGTGCGCGAGGAGCCGATGGCGCCCGCGATCACGGGGCCGGTGTTGATGCCGATGCCCACGTGGATCGGCTCCTGGCCGTTGGCGTGGCGCATGCGGTTGAACTCCTCGAGCGCGCGCTGCATCTCGAGGCCGCAGCGGACCGCCCGCAGCGGGGCGTCGGGGATCGAGACGGGGGCGCCGAACAGGCCGATGACCTCGTCGCCCACGTACTTGTCGAGGGTGCCGCCGTGCCGGAACAGCACGTCGACCATCATCTCGAAGTACTCGTTGAGGGTCTTGACCATCTCCTCGGGGGCGGTGCGTTCGCTCATCGAGGTGAAGCCCCGGATGTCGGCGAAGAGCATGGTCACGATGCGCTTGGTGCCGGCCTGGTCGAGCTGCAGGGCGCCGGAGACGATCTGGTCGACGAGGTTGGGCGAGAGCAGGCGCTGGAACTCGGCCCGCGTGGCGGCCTCGCGCTCGATCTTCTTGGCCAGGCGGTGGTTCTCGATGGCGATGGCGGCCTGGGTGGCGATGCCCTGGAAGAGCTGCAGGTCCTTCTCGGTGAAGGCCCCGGTGGTGAGCATCGAGTCCATGTGCATGGCGCCCACCAGGCGGTCGGCGTAGAGCAGGGGCACGCACATGGTGGAGCGGATGCCCTGCATGATGATGCTCTTGGCCGCCTTGAAGCGCTCGTCGAGCATGGCGTCGGAGCTGAGCACCGCCTTCTTGTTGTTCTTGACCTCGTCGAGGATCGAGCTGCTGAGCTTGATCGACTCGTCCTCCCGCTTGGTCCGCAGGTGGCGGGGGGTGAGGGTGTTGGTGTCGGGATCGTAGAGCAGGATGACGGCGCGGTCGGCCCGGATGATGGCGAAGGTCTCGTCGACGATCTGCTGCAGGAGGCTGTCGAGGTCGGCCTCGATCGAGAGCTTCTGCGACAGCTCGTGGGCGATGCGGAGCTTCTCGTAGTCGTTGCGCAGGGCCTCGACGTCGTCGATCTCGGCGGCGGGCAGGAAGCGGGCCGAGGCGTCGAGGCGGCTGCGGACCTGGCTCTGCACCAGCGAGCCCTCGGCCATGGTCACGTTGCGCAGCCGGCTCTGCTGGGCGTACTGACCCTCCTCGTCGTCCTCGAAGCGCAGGATGGTGTTGCCCAGGGTGATCTGGTCGCCGGAGGTCAGCACCTTCTCGCTGACCCGCTCGCCGTTGACGTAGCTGCCGTTGAGGCTGCCGATGTCCCGCAGCACGTAGCCGCCGTTGGGCGCCCGCGTGATGCGGCAGTGCTCCTTGGACACGATGCGATCGAGGACCTGCACCGTGTTGTCGGGATGACGACCGACCGTGTTGAAGGCGGAGAGGGGGTACTCGGGGGGACCTTCTCCGCTGACCAGGATCAGCCGGGCACTCATCGCCGAAATCGTCGAAAACGCATCCTAGGCGACGCAATGGGTTCGATCAACACGGAGGCGCAAAACGCGACCGAGGACCCGTCCCCGGGCCGTCCTCGGGAGCCCGGGGGCCTCGGGTCGGCGTCCCTCGGGGATCGCCGGTCGCGCGGCAGGACCGGGGCCCGCGCTCGGCCGGGCACCGGCCTCAGTGGACGACGATGGTGTGCTCGAGCTCGTAGACGCTCTCTTGCCGCTCCACCACGTCGAAGGGCCACTCGACCCAGGTCGAGTAGACCACCCCCAGGCGCACCTGCTTGCCCTCGAGCTCGATCCAGGTCTCGATGTTGGGGTCGTCGATGCCGAGGCCCTTGATCTGGCGCTGCATGTCCAGGCGCAGCTCGTCACGGGCCGCGCCGTCGTCGGCATAGAAGCCCGCCCGCCCCGCCACCTTGGAGCCGGTCTCCTCGAGCACGCGGTAGGCCTCGTGCTTGGTGAGGTACAGGGGCAGGTAGAGGTAGGTCGCGTAGCCGGCCATGGCGAGCAGCGCGACGAGCACGACGCTCACCACGTTGATGCGCCGGGGCTTGTTGTACTTGACGGGCGTCGTCATCGCGGGAGACCGGCCGGAAGCGGGCCGGGGGCGGGGAGCCACGCGGGCCGACTCCCAGCATAGCAGGGCCAGGCCCCGAGGACCGGCGATGGAGCTTTGTGGTGGCCACCGCTATGATCCGCCGGCAACCGGTCCTCTTCTCGTCCTTTCCGTGCAGCACCTGCCTGCATACGTGGCGCTCGAGCGCTGGGCGGCGACTCGCCGCGTGGTGGTGGTGGCGCCGACCGACCCCGAGGGGCCGCGTCGTCTGCTTCGTGCGGGGGCGCGGGGCGTGATCGTCGTGGGCGGCGAGCTGCCGTCGATCCCGGGGACCGAGCGCTACGCGGGGGTGCCCACGCTGCCGGTGGGCGACGCCACGGTCGACATGGTGCTGTGCGTGGAGGCCTACGCCGCGCTGCCCACCGACGAGCGCCGCGAGCTGCTGCGCGAGGCCTACCGCGCGCTGCGGCCGGGGGGGTTGTTCGCGGCGTGGATCCGCCACCCGCCCGGCCCCGACGACGTGGTGGACTTCTGGATGCTCGAGGAGGAGCTGGGCTCGATCTTCGAGCGGACCTACATGATGGCCCAGATGCCGTGGCGGGGCTTCAGCCTGGCGCCGGTGCTCGACAACGAGCCCGATGCCTCGCCGCCGGCGCTGACCCTGGACGAGGGGCTGCTCGACGACGCCCCGGAGGCGTCGCACTACCTCGCGGTGGCGTTCCGCCAGCGGCCGCCGGCGAAGCTGGTGGAGCGGCTGACCGCCGAGTGCCTGCTGGTGCCGCTGCCCGAGCCCGACGAGCAGGAGCGCTCGCCCACCAAGGAGGTGGTCAAGGCCGACGCGCAGGAGGTGCCGCTGCGGGACGAGCTGTCGCGTGCGCATGCGCGGGCCAAGGAGCTGGGCGAGGAGCTCGCGAGCCGCGACGACGCGCTGGGCAAGGCCAAGGCGCGGGCCGAGGCGCTCGAGCGGGATCTGAGCAAGCGGATCGCGTCGCTGGAGGCGGAGGCGGAGGCCAAGGCGCAGCAGCTCGAGCAGGGCCTGGCGCGGCGCCTGGAGGTGGCGCGCAGCGAGCTGGAGGCGGAGCGCAAGCGGGCCCTCGCGCTCGAGGTGGACCTGGGGCGGCGGGTGGAGGCGCTGCAGGGCGAGGTGACGCGGGCGCGCGAGCAGGCCAAGGTGCTCGACGCCGGGCTCGAGCACCGCGTGGAGGAGCTCCGCCAGCAGGCCCAGCAGGCCCAGGCGCGAGCCAAGGAGCTCGAGAGCGCCCTGGCCCGGAGCGAGGAGGAGGATCTCCACGGACAGCTCGATCAGCTGCGGCGTCAGCTCGACAAGGCGCAGGCGGCCTACGAGGAGGCGGAGGCCGAGCGGGGCGAGCTCGAGGAGCAGCTGCGCATCAAGGCGACCGACCTCACCGTGCTCACGGCGACGGTCAAGGACCTCGAGCAGTCGCTGGTGCGGATGAGCGAGCGGGTGGAGGCCCGGGCGCGCGAGCTGGAGACCCAGGCCAACGCCCGGGCCGAGCTGCAGCAGCGCTACGACGCGCTGGCGGAGGAGCGCGACCAGCTGATCCATCAGATCGAGGTGGCGATCGCCGAGCGCGAGGGCACCCGCCAGCTCTCCTCCCGGGTGGAGGCCGAGCTCGAGCAGCTGCGGCGGCGACACGGCGAGCAGGGCGAGCAGCTCGCCACCAAGTCGCAGGAGGCCTCGCGCCTGGCCGGCGAGCTGCAGGCCCTGCGCGAGCGCCTGCAGCACCAGGAGGCGATGCTCGACCAGAGCCGCAGCCGCGCCGAGGAGCTGTCGGCGACCGCGGCCAAGGGGCACGAGCAGGGGCGCATGCTGGCCGAGGTCGCGCGGGATCGCGATCAGCTCCGCGAGCAGCTCAGCCGGCGGGCGGCCGAGATCGACAAGCTCGAGGAGCGGCTGTGGGAGGCCCGCGAGGAGGTGCAGAAGGAGCGCCTCGACGGGGTGCGGCTGAGCGGCGAGCTCGAGCGGCTGCGCGAGCAGGCCGAGCGCGCCCGCGAGGCCGAGCTGGCCCGCAACCGCGAGCTCGAGCAGCTCGCGGGGGAGCTGCGGCGGCTCGAGGTGGAGCGGGCCGAGGCCCAGGGGCTGCTGCACAGCCGCGACGAGGAGATCAACCGGCTGCGGCGTGATCTGGAGGCGATGTCGAGCGAGTCGGCCGACCTCGCCGGGCTGCGCTCCGATCTGCAGGCCCGCAGCCGCGAGCTGGCCTCGCTCGGCGAGGCGCTCGAGCAGGCGCGGGCGCGCGAGCAGGACGCGATCGCCCTGGCCCGGCGTCGCGAGCAGCAGCTCTCCGACGCGGGGACCGAGCTCGAGCAATTGCGGCGCACGGCCGAGCAGAACAGCCAGCTCTCGGCGAGCCTGAGCAACGAGCTCGACGTGCGCTCGCTGGAGGCGGAGCAGCTCGCGGCCTCGGTCGCCGACCTGCAGCGCCAGCTCGAGGAGACCCGCTCGGAGCGGCGCAAGGCCGAGTCCGCGGCCGAGCAGATCCAGCGTCGGCTGGAGGTGGAGGCCTCCGAGCAGGAGTCGCTGCGCCGGCGCCTGCGGGCGCGCGAGCAGGAGCTGGAGGACCTGGTCACCGCCAACGAGTCCAGCGGCGTGGAGCTGTACAAGCTGCGGCGCGAGCTGGAGGTGGCGGCCCAGGCCAACGAGGAGCTCGAGCAGGCGCTGCGCCTGCACCCCGAGGTGGAGGAGGGGCCCACGCTGCTGCAGGAGCAGCAGTGGCCCGAGGAGGCGATCGCGGAGATCCGTCGCCTCAAGCGGATGCTGGCCGAGCGCACCCGTCAGCACGCGGAGCAGCTCGCGCGCATCGAGCCGCGACCCGAGCCCACCGGCAGCGCCGACGTGGAGCGCCGACGGCAGCGGCTGCTGGAGCTCGAGGTGACGGTGCGGGCCGAGGAGCAGGAGCACCTGCTGGCCATGCTCGAGGGGGCCGAGCAGCGGATCTGGGAGATGACCGACGCCGCCGATCGCAACGCGGCCCGGCTGGCGGCGAGCCTGGCCCAGCTCGAGAAGCACAAGGAACAGATCGACGAGCTGCACGACGAGGTGGAGGTGGGCCGCAAGCTGCTCGCGGCCGCCCAGGCGCGGGCGCTGGAGCAGGAGCGCCTGCTGGCCAGCGAGCGCCACAAGCTGGCGCGGGCCGGGATCGGCCCCGACGGGCTGCCGCCCTCGGGGCGGGGCAACGACACCGGGCAAGAGGTGGAGGACCTGTTTGCCGAGCTCGAGATGGGCAGCAAGAAGCCGATGGTGAACCTCGAGCCGCCCGCGGTGTCCCGCCCGCCGGAGCGGGGGGCCCCGGCCAAGACCGTCTCCGATCGCTCGGGCTCGCGGGCGAGCCCGGCCGCGGGGCGCTCGGGCTCGCGGATGGTGATCGAGGCGATCGAGGAGGACATCGACTGGCCCGAGCCACCCGCCGAGCTCGAGGAGGTGGGGCTGCAGGGCAAGGGGGGCTCGGGCGTCGCCAAGCTCCCGCCGCCGCCCCCGATGACCCTGGTGCGCGGGCGTACGGACGAGTCCCAGGACTGATCGACGGGCGCGTCGCGGCCCCGGTGCATCGCCGAGGGGTCGGAGATCGGGGGCAGGTCCCTCGGGTCGCGCTCCTGGCGCAAGGGGCAGGCTGGGGCCATGCGGACCGTGCTCGATCCCCTTGACGGCCCAGGACCTTCGGCCTACCCTCCCGCTCCCCAACACGTCCACGCGAGGGTGGCGAAATTGGTAGACGCGCACGGTTCAGGTCCGTGTGTCCTCGGACATGGGGGTTCGAGTCCCTCCCCTCGCACTCGAAGAACCCGACGGAGGGCCTTCCACACGGAAGGCCCTCTTCGCTTGTGGGGCTAGGCCGATTCCACGCGGCTGACGCGGATCGAGGGCCCGCTCATGTGGATCCCGAAGCCGCCGCTCTCGAGGGTGCCGTGCACGATCACCCGGGCGCCCGCCTCGAGCTTGCCGGCGCCCTCCAGGCGGAAGGTCGCGCCGTCGTCGGTGTGGAGCTCGAAGAAGCCGCCCTCGAGATCGTTGCGCTGGACGGTGCCCGTGAACTTCGACATGCGGCGCAGCATAGCGCGGTCGGCCGGGCTCGTCCGCGGCTGGTACCCTGGGGTGGCGATGCGGGCGAGCTGGCTGCTGGTGGGGGCGATGATGCTGGGCCCGGTGGGCTGTCGCCACGACGCCGAGCCCCGCGGAGAGCCGCCCGCGAGCCGGAGCGAGTCGCCGGCCGCGCCCCGAGCGAGCTGGCCCGCGTGGGCCGAGGTGCCCTGGCCCGCGGGCGACGACGGGCTGGCGCGAGAGCTGATGGAGGCCGAGCTGCGTCGCGATCCCACGGCCGAGGCGATCGATCGCGCGTGGCACCACGAGGATCCGCGCTGGCGCGCTCGCTCGGCGTGGACGCTGGCGAGGATCGGCGGGCCCTCGGCGCGCGCGCGCCTGCTCGAGCGCCTGGGCGACGGACGCATCGCGATGGATGCCTCGACCCTGGTGGCCCATGCCCTGCTGCCCGCGCCCGCGGCCGAGGATGGATTGCGCGACGAGGGCTGGGACGCGCTGGAGGATCGGCTGTGGACCCGCTATGCGGTGACCGAGGATCCGGCGCAGGCCGACGCGCTGCTGCTGGCGATCGCCCGCGTGGGCGGGCCGCGCTCGCCGGGGCGGTTGGCGGCCGATCTCGCGGTGCTGCCCGCGGCCGAGGACGAGCCCCGCTTCGTCCACGGCATGGAGGCGATGGCGATCCTGTGCGCGCGCGGGCACGGGCTGAGCACGGAGGGCGTGGAGGCGGTGGCGCAGGGGCTGGCGGGCGCCGGCGAGGCGGGGCGGGCCGCGTCGGCGTATGCGTTGTCGCGCTGCGCTGCGATCTCGGCCGAGCGCCTCGCGGGGGCGGAGCGCGGCTCGCTGGTGGAGCGCCTCGCTCCGATGGTGGCGGGCGGCGAGCCCGAGGGGGCGCGGCGGGCCTGGTGGGCGCTGGAGGGGCTGGGCGAGCTGCCCCGGGTGATCCCCGCGTGGATCCTCGGCCCCGAGGGCACGGACTGGATGACGGAGGTCGCGGCGATCCGAGCCCTGGCCGCGCACGCCGACGGCCGCAAGGTGATCGCGCGGCGCCTGGCCACGGTGGAGCTGGCTCGCTTCGCGGGGCCGCGGCTGCACGTGCTGCGGATGCTGCTGGAGGGGCTGCGGCCGTTCGCGGGCAACGAGCCCGAGCTCGAGGCGCCGCTGCGATCGCTGCTCGCGGGCCTCGACGCGGCGCGCCGCGATGCGGAGCCGGAGGGCGGGCGGGCCAAGGCGCTCGTGCTGCTCGCCTGCGAGGCGCGGCTGCTGCTGGCCACGCGCAGCGGCGAGCTCGGCGAGCTGCTCGGCTGCGCCGCCGGGATCGAGGCGATCCCCGAGGATCACGGCGCTCGCCTGGTGATCGAGGCGTGGGTGCAGATGGGCCCGGCGCGGAGCCCCGAGCAGCGGGCGACCGCGCTGCTCGAGCTGAGCCAGGATCCGCGGGCGTCGGTGCGGGCCCCCGCCCTGGCCGCGCTGGCGGGGCTCGATGCGCCCGAGGTGGGCCCGCGGCTACGCGAGGCGCTGGGCGAGGACGACATGGGCGTGGTGGCCTCGGCCGCGGGGGCGATCGGCAGTCGGGCCAGCGATCGCTCGCGTCGTGATCCGCTGGCCGTGCCGGCGCTGCTGGGAGTGCTGCGGCGCTTCGACGACGACCACGCGGTGGAGACCCGCATCGCGGCCATCGACGCGCTGGGACGGCTGGCTCGCAGCGAGCCCGCCGACGAGGAGGGACCGGCCGCGCTGCCGTGGCTCGACTCGGAGCTGGTGCCGCTGGCCGGCGACCGGGCGGTGGCCGTGCGCATGGCGGCCCGCCGCGCGCTGCGAGGGCGACCCGAGAGCCTGCGCGCCTTCGATGCGGCCGTGCCCGAGGTGCCGACCGAGGCCTTCGCCCCGGCGGTGCACCAGGCGGTGGAGCGCTTCTCGGGAGGCGTGCTCGGGCTGCGCCTGCACACCGACGCGGGGGTGATCACCATCGATGCCACCGGAGCGCCGGCCCCCATCGCCCAGGCCAACCTCGCCGCGCTCGCGGCCGACGGCTTCTTCGACGGCCTGAGCTTCCACCGCGTGGTCCCGGGTTTCGTGGTGCAGGGCGGCGACCCGCGGGGCGACGGCTACGGCGGCCCGGGTCACCTGATGCCCTGCGAGTGGTCGAGCCTTCGCTACGAGCGGGGCACGGTGGGCATCGCCCTGGCCGGCAAGGACACCGGCGGCTCGCAGCTGTTCGTGACCCACGAGTCCCCGCACCACCTCGACGCGCGCTACACCGTGGTCGGCCGCGTGGTGGAGGGCATGGAGGTGGTCGACGCGCTGTGGCCCTACGATCGCATCACGCGGGTGGAGCGGCTCGACGAGCGCCCCGGCGCGAGCGAGCCGGCGCCATGAGCCTGTGGCTGCTGGGCGGGCACGATCCCACGCACGGGGCGGGGCTGTACCGCGACCTGGTGACGGCCCGGCAGGTGGCGCCCTCGCTGCCGCGCTGCTTCGCCGTGACCGCGTGCACCGAGCAGGGGCGCGGCCGGCCGGCGCGGGCGTGGCCGGTGCCCGCGGAGCGGCTGCATGCGCGGATGGATCGCTGGCCGCCGCCGCGGGCGATCAAGCTGGGGCTGGTCCCCGATGCGCTGGTGGATGCGATCGCGGCCCGGGTGGGCTCGCCGGGGGTGCCGCTGGTGATCGATCCGGTGCTGCGGGCCAGCGACGGCGGTGCGCTGGGAGCCACGCCGGCCGGGCTGGCCCCGCTGCTGCGCCGGGCGACCCTCATCACGCCCAACCTCGCGGAGGCCCGCGCCCTGGTCCCCGATGCGCCGCGCGAGGCCGAGGCGCTGCTGCGCGCGCTGGCGCGGTGCTTCCTCGGGGTGGCGGTGCTGCTCAAGGACGGCCACGGCTCCGATCCCGAGCGGGTCGTCGATCGCCTGGCGATGGGCGAGCGCGCGATCGCCTTGCCGCGGCCGCGCGTGGCCGGGCCCGATCCCCGGGGCACCGGCTGTGCGCTGGCCACCGCGATCGCGGCCCACCTGGCCGAGGGCCACGACCTGCGGCGCGCGGTGGAGCTCGCGGTGGCCTGGCTCGATGCTCGCCGCGCGGAGTGGATCGAGGGCCCCGACGGTCGGGCCCACCTTCCCGATCGCGTCGCCGTCCCGGATCCGGCGGACCCCCGCTGAGCCCCCGGACCCGGACGCGACCCAAAGTGGGCCCGGCCCGCTGCGCCAAAGCGAGCACGTACACCGTTGCGTGGTGTCCTACCGCGCTGGCTCGCTACCATCCGGGTCTCATCGAGATGCCGATCACGGAATCCCTCCTTCGTCCGTCCCTCGTCTCCTTCGGCTCCGCGCTGGCGACCCTGAGCTCGCTCGTGGTCCTCGGCTGCGGTCCCAAGGCGCCGCCTCCCAAGCCCCCCGAGCCCGCGCCGGTCGCCGAGGCCGAGGCCGAGCCCGAGCCACAGCCGGAGGCCCCGCCTCCCAAGGTGCCCGAGGACGCGTTCTCGATCGGCACCTTCAACCTCGACTGGGCCTTCGATCCGCTGGCCGACAAGCGCCCCAAGGCGGCGCAGCCCCACACCTCGCCCGACGACGCGGCCTGGGAGTGGAAGCGCAACGGGATCGCCGACGTGCTCGTGGCCGAGGACCTCGACATCGTGGTGCTCACCGAGCTGGGGGGCGAGCGCGAGCTCACCGACATCATCGCGACCGTCGCGGCCAAGGAGGGTCCCGACTACTCCTACGCCTGGGTGCCCTCGGAGGACAAGCTCAGCGGACAGCAGGTGGCGATCCTCTCGCGCTTCCCCATCACCAACGAGCGCCGCACCGACGCCTTCGCGCCCATGCACGTGGTGGGCGACGTGGAGCTGCCCGGCGGCGAGGTGATCACCGTGATCGGCGTGCACCTCAAGGAGGGCAGCAACAAGGGCGCGGTGAGCAAGCGCCTGGAGATGGCCAACTCGATCAAGCGTCGCGCGGTCAAGGAGCAGAAGAAGCACCCCGTGATCCTGCTGGGCACGGTGGGCGACAAGACCCTGCCCTTCGACGACGGCTACGCCACGAGCGCGGCGGGGGTGCTGTCGGGGGAGTCGACCAAGAAGTCGGGCGACGACTGCGAGGACTCGGCGGCCGAGGGCCTGGCCCAGGCCACCACGGTGGGCGAGGGCGCGGCGATGGATCGGATCTTCGTGTGCGGCCTGGAGATGCGCGGGGCCGAGACGGCCGGGCGCGACAAGATCGTGCGCGAGCTCGAGGACCCGGCCGACACGCCGTGGCCGTCGACGCCGATCGACGCCGAGCCGCACCGCGACGTGAGCGACCACCTGCTGCTGTGGGCCGAGGTGGTCAAGCCCAAGAAGCCCGAGCCCGAGGAGGGCGAGGGCGGCGAGGCGGCGGCCGAGGGCGAGGCAGCGGCCGAGGGCGGCTGAGCCGGGCCTCGCCGAGCCGGGCCCCCGACGACGAAATGCGCCCGCGGCCGCCGAGGCGACCGCGGGCGTGCGGCCGCCGAGGCGACCGTCGCGGGGAAGGCCGGGTCGGGCCTACGGACAAGGGAAGAGGGCGTCGATGGCCGTCACGCCGGCCTGGATGTCCTCGGGCGTGGGGGCGTCGTTGGCCAGCAGCGAGGTGAGCACGCCGGCTTGCGTGGCATCGGTGTCCTCGGCGGGCTTGATCAGGCCCTGGCCGAAGGTCTGCACCCAGGCCCAGTTGGCGTCGGCCTCCGAGCCACACAGGGGGAGCTGCTGGCCCATGCGATCGCGCAGCACGATCGCGGCCGCGTGGTTGTTGGCGCGGTCGAGCTGGTCGCGGCCGGCCACGTACAGCGGATCGCTGGTGTCCGCGTCCATGTCGGAGGGGTAGCCGTCACGGAAGCAGCGCATCGCGGCCAGGCCGTCGAACACCCGCTCGTTGGTCTGGGGGCTGAGCGCGATCACGTCGGCGCCGTAGCCGAGCGGGCTGCCGCGGTCGGTGGCCCCGCTGTAGTAGCCCCAGGCCGCGTCGCAGTCGCCCGAGAAGTCGGCCGGCGGACAGCTGAAGGTGGCCTCCTTGATCACCGACAGGTACAGGAACCACTCGATCGCACCCATGATGCGGGCCGCGTGCACGGCCGGGTCGCCCTCGCCGCTCTGCCCCGCCGCGAACGCGTCGTTGATGACCGGGGCGATCTTGGCCGGGCCCGCGCAGCGATCGGGGTAGGCGGCGACCAGCGCCTCGATGGTGCACTGCTTGTCGAAGTCCACCGTGGGGTCCTGCTCGGCGTCGGGGATGTTGGGGTAGTGCACGTCCTCGCGACGGACGCAGCGGGACTCGAGGCCCTGCTCCAGCGAGTACTGCTCGCGCGCCGCGGTGAAGTCGTCGGGGGTCAGGCCGTTGGCGAAGATCGTCCGGATCATCTCGAAGGCCTCGGTGCGGGCCGCCGAGCTGGGCGCCTCGAAGGGGTGGTAGGTCCCGTCGTCGTTGGCACAAGCGGGCCACATGTCGTCGGCCGACATGTTCACCGTGGGTGTGTAGTCGGTGCTCGATGGCGCGCAGGCACTCTCGTCGAGCGCGGGGATCTGCTCGTCCGAGGGGGTGCATTCCCCCCCCGTGCTGTCGTCGGCCCCGGTGCCCGAGTCGGCGGAGGACTCGGTGCCGTCGGAGCTGGCGTCGTCCCCGGGACAGGCCGCCAGCAGCAGGGTCGTGGAGCAGAGCAAGGTCAGGCGAGGAAGGCTGGTCGTCATCGTGCCCGGACCGTACCCGCAGCGGCTCCGCAGCCGAAAGCGGGCATCCTTGGGCTCGGGCCGGGGGTAATCCCTCCGGGGGTCACCGGGGGGATCCCCCCGGTCTCAGAATCCGAACTGCAGCTCGCCCATCAGCCCGCGACCGGGGCCGTTGGTGCTCGAGCCGTGGTGCTTGTAGGCCGTGTCGGCCACGTTCTCGAACACCAGGGCGACGAGCACCCACGGCGCGAGCCGATAGCCCGCGCGGATGTCCCCCACCACGTAGCCCGGCGTGCCGCCCCGCGGGATCCGGGCGTCCTTGCGATCCTGCGGGGCCAGGCGTGTTTGTGCCCTCGCCCAGCGGACCACGCCCACCAGGTACAGGCCGTGTCTCTCGCTGCGCCACCCCGCCTCGGCGATGCCGTTGAGCGGGGGGATCCGCGACAGCGGCACGCGATCGGGCTCCATGGGCTGGTCCGCGCGCGGGTTGGTGCCCTCGCCCCAGGCGTAGGAGATCGTGGCCCGCAGCCCGAGGTCCAGCGGCAGGTACACCCGCACGCCGCCCTCGGCCCCCATGATCACCGAGCGGCCATCGAGGTTGACGAGCTGGAAGATCGCCCGCGCGGCCGAGCACTTGCTCTCGCCCGTGGGGCACTGGTCCACCTCTCGCGAGTCTCGCTGGATGAAGTCGCTGATGGTGGTGCGGAAGGCGAAGGCCTGCAGCTCGAACCAGCGGTGGTAGGCCAGGACGCCCGTCTCCAGCGAGAGCGAGCGCTCCGGGTCGAGCTCGGGGTTCTCGTACTGGAAGCCGGGGCCCACCGCTTGCCGCGAGGTGAGGTCGTCGAGGTTGGGAGCGCGAAAGCCCTGGTCCACGTTGAAGACCAGGGTGAGCCACGAGCTGGGGTCACCGGCGATGCCCGCGTTGCCCACCACGGTGCCCCACTGGCGGTCCACCGCGCTCGAGCTGGTCGTGTCGTCGCCGGGGGCCCGGGCCACCACCAGCGCCCCGCGCCCGCCCGCGCGCAGGCGGACGCGATCGACGAATTCGGTGTGGAGCTCGGCCCACGCCCCCGAGGTGAGGTACTGGGCGCGGTCGAGGTACTGGCCGCGGGTGCGATCGATCGACACGTTGGTGTCGGTCCACAGGAAGCGCTCGTCGCTGCGGATCCGGTCGTAGTAGAGGTCGAGGCCGTAGCGTGCGCCCAGGGTGGCCCAGGGGGCGACCTGGAATTCGCGGGTGCTCACCACCGTGCGCGTGCCCAGGGTGTGCACGTCGTCGTCGCCGTCGAGGCGGGTGGGCGAGGGGCTGCCCCGTCGCTCCTGTCGCAGCTCGTGCTGGTTGCCGTACGAGATCGTGGTGCGGGCGTGCTCGGCCGCCGCGGGGCCGTCGCTGGCCTCGTAGGCCCCGTAGACCAGGGTGCGGAACTGCTCGAGGTAGGTGAGGCACTCGTCCTGCGGCGCGGTGCGGGGCGGGCACTTGTCGGTGCGCGGGGCGTCGAGCTGCCGGTAGTCGTAGTAGCCCAGGGTCAGGCGGTGCCGCCGTCGCGGCTGCCACACCAGGCGCAGGTCGTCGGTGAGCTCGCGGAAGCCGGTGCCGAGCTGGGTCTTGCCGTCGGGGCCGAAGATCGGCGGCACCGTCTGCGGCTCGCCGGTCTCGGGCTCGATCACCCGCCCCCCCGAGCGAAGCTGCCCCACGTTGCGGTAGCCCGCGCCCACCATCACGCCCAGCTTGCCGCGGATCGACATGATGGTCTGGGCGCGCCCGCCCACCTCGGCGTCGGCGGTGGCCACCCGCATGATCGCGCGCGGGTGCACTACGATCGCCTTGCCCGGCTCGAGCCGCGGCTCGATGGGCGTGGCGACGAGCGCCCCGCCGATCGCATCCGAGCCCCAGCGGGTGGAGGCGCTGCCGCGCTGCACCTCGAGGTGATCGACCGTGCGCGAGTCGATGGTGAAGAAGTACTGGTTGGGCCCCTGGCGAAAGGTGCTGTTGTTGAGGCGCACGCCGTCGAAGAACATCACCGTCTGCTGGCCGGTGAGGCCGCGGACGTAGGGCGAGGCCTGGCCGTGCGCCGTCTGCTGGATGTAGACCCCCGGCTCGCCGCGCAGCGCATCGGGGGCGGAGCGAGGCAGCCGCTCGTCGAGCTCCTCGCGCGAGACCACCGAGGCCGCACGATCGCGGGCCGGGGCGGGGCGGGGGGCGACCACCACCTGGCGCACGTCGTCGGCTTCGCGGGCCTCGGCCGCGGGGGCCGGCGACGCGCCGTAGGCCGGCTCGACGGTAGGCTCGGCCTCGTCGACGGGCGGCTCGGCCTCGCCGGCAGGCGGCTCGGTCTCGTCGACGGTAGGCTCGGCCTCGTCGGCGGGCGGCTCGGCCTCGTCGACGGCCTCGTCGACGGCCTCCTCGGCGTTGGGCTCGACGGTCTCCTCGACGGTCGGATCGTCGTTCGCCTCCGGCTCGGCCGAGGGCTCGGCCAGGGCCGCCCACGCGAGGAAGGCGACCGTCCCTGCGCTCGCCAAGGTCACGAGGGGGCCATATTGGCGCAGCCGCCGCGGGATGTCTCCCGGGGGAGAACCCGGGTCCGATCAGGGGGATCCACCCGTGCGCCATCCCCGAGGCGTGGGGCCTCGTCGCTCAGACGAAAGCCCGCCCCTCGCGGGCATAGGCGGCGGCCGAGCCATAGAGGTTGATCGCCATCAGGCTGGTCTCGGCCCGGGCCCGCCGCTCGTAGATCTCCGCCACCCGGTGCCCGAGCTCGCGGTCGTGGGGGGCGGCCTCGAGCGCATAGTCGGCGAGGTGGCAGGCGGTCCGCAGGTCGCCCTGCTCCACCAGCGCCTCGGCGCGGGCCAAGAGCTTGTGCGGGCCGCCGGCGAGCGCGGTCACCTCGTCGGCCACCCGGCTGCGCGGCGCGGGCTTGAGCTCGCTGGGTCGCCCGCTCCACCAGCCGCCGAAGTAGCGGATCACGTTGCGCACGATGAACTCTGCCTCGTCGTACAGCGGCTGCAGCCACGGGGCCTCGCGTACCGGAAGCCGCACCCGGTGCACGATGTCCACGTGCGGCGGCGAGCCGGCGTTGAGGGCATCGAGGGTGCGCTCGACGATCACCTCGAGGTAGTCCGCGGTGTCCTCGAGGATCCTCCGCACCAGCCGGGCATCGTCGACCACGGGGCCCCCGTGCCCGGGACACAGGCTGCTCGCCCCCAGGGCGGCCATGGCCCGCAGCCCCGCGGCCCAGTCCCAGGGGTAGCGCTGCACCTTCTGGGGGTTGCCCGCGTTGGGCACGGCCCAGATGAACAGATCGCCCGGGCACAGCACCCCGCGATCGGGGCACCACACGAAGCTGTGATCGTCGGTCTCGCCGCGGCAGTGGTGCACCTCGAAGCGCACGCCCCCCACCTCGAGCTCGATGCGCTCGTCGTAGAGGGTGTCGGGCTCGATGCTGGGGGCGCGGAAGGTGTCGAGCTGGGAGTCCTGCATGTCGACCGTGCCCCCGAACTGGCGGGCGTTGATCGCCTGGTTGTGGCGATCGGTGCGGGCGTAGCGGGCGAAGCGATCGGGCATGGCCCGGTGGGCGACCACCCGCGGCCGCGGCTGCCCCGGCCGCAGGAACGCGCTCAGGCCGAAGGCATGGTCCACGTGCCCCTGGGTGAACACCGCGGTGTGCACCGGGGCGGTGGTCTTGCGGCGCAGCATCTCGTCGAGCGCGGGGGCCAGGTTGGACAGGCCCGAGTCCACCAGCACCAGGCCCTCGTCGGTCTCGAAGCCGGTGACCCCGCTGAAGAACGAGACGAACCAGGTGCGCGGGGCCACCTCCACCGGGCCGCCCGACCAGAAGAACCGGGCCTGCTCCGGGCTCTGGCCGTAGTGCTCGTTCATCTTCTGGAACATGCCGATCGTCATCGCGCGCCTCCGGTGCGGCCGAGCATAGACCCGACCCCACGGTCGCGCGGGTGCACGAGGGGCGCGCGAGGGGCCGCGAGTCGACGCAGGCCCGCTCGCCTACGCCACGAGCCGCGGGCTAGGCCGCCGACGCCGGCTCGCTCGACTCGCCGTGGGCCAGCGCCCACAGGCTGGCCGCGTAGCGCGAGCGGAAGCGAATCGGCGCGGGCTCGGGCACGGGCACGGACACGGGCTCGGGTGAGCGGCTCGCCCGCAGCAAGGCGAGCAGCCGCTCCTTGTGGTCGAACAGTCGCCGCAGCTCCACGTCCTCCACGGCGTTGCGGCCCATGAGCCGAGCGAAGCGAAGATCATCCATGGTTCCAGACCCCCTGGGGCCCGGCTCGCGCATGCCGTGGGGCTCGTGCTGCGGGTTCTCCCCTTCCCGCATCACCCTGGCGTGGGCTCTGGTCGATTCCCCCTCGACCCTCCCTGCGCACCGGACCTACATCGAGTCTGCGAGCCGACCCTCCGGCCCGTCAAGTCGAAAACACTGATCACATGGGGCCATGCGCTGAATAAGGGTTCCACTCACATACACGCTCCGACACCCTGGTGCCGTGTGGAGGGTTCGGGCTAAGGTCCCGCTACGGAGGAGCACCGATGCGAGCACTCGTTTGCGCCACCGGACTGGTCATCGGGCTGTGCGCCTGTGACACGGGCCAGCCCAAGGTCGAGACCCCGCCCCCCACCAAGAGCATCACCGAGCTCAAGCAGTCGTCGCAGTCGGAGCTGAGCCCCGAGGAGCTCGAGGAGGAGCGCCGCAAGGCGGGCTTCAAGGATCCCGACGAGCTCGCCGCCGAGAACATCGAGCAGATGAAGAAGGGCGAGCGCGAGTACGTGAAGACTCGGCTCGAGGAGCACCGCGAGATGCTCACCAGCCTTCGCGGCCTGGTCGATCGCGTGGAGAAGGAAGCGCCCAAGTGGGCCAAGGCCAAGGATCCCCAGGGCGCCTTCGACAAGTTCTCCGAGAAGTACAAGGAGGACACCGCCGCGCTCGACGAGACCTACAAGAAGCTCATGGAGGGCGGCTCGCAGATCGACATCCAGGCCAAGCTGGTCGGAGCGTTCCGCGCCTTCGAGGACCTCAATGGCGACCTCGGGCCCGAGATCTCCGGCGAGGAGGGCTTCCCCAAGTACATCAGCGACCTGCGCTCGCAGCTCGACGAGATCGAGGGGGAGCTGGGGGTGATCGAGAAGGACGAGACCCTCAAGGTCAACGAGAGCTACGTGCCCGAGGACAAGTGAGCGCGCGGGGTAGCCGCTCGCTGATCCCTCCTTTCCGCCTCCCGTAACCTCCGCCGCCCGGGTGGCGTCCCCTGGGCGTCGCCGTGCGGGCCGTCGGCCGTTGGCGCCGCGCGAACGCCACGTGAAGAGCGTCCTCCGCTTCCTCGCCCGCTATGCGCGGCGCAACGTCCCCCAGTACCTGCTGGGTGGCGTGATGTTGTTCGCCACCAACTACGTGGTGGTGCGGATCCCCGCGATCATCGGCGAGACCCTCAACGTCCTCGAGGCGAGGGGCACCGACGCCCTGCGCAGCAGCCAGGCCCTCGCCCTCGAGCTGGTGGTGCTGGGCCTGGTGGTGATCGTGGTGCGCACCCTGTCGCGGGTGCTGTTCTTCAACCCCGGGCGCGACATCGAGTACCGCCTGGGCGTGGACATCTTCGGCCACCTGCTGCACCTGCAGCGGCCCTTCTACATGCGGCACAAGGTGGGCGAGCTGGCGAGCATCGCCAGCAACGACACCCAGGCCGTGCGCCTGCTGGTGGGCTTCGCCGGCCTCCAGGTGTGCAACGTGGCGGTGGCGATCCCCCTGCACCTCTACCAGATGTGGCGCACCGACCCGGTGCTCACGCTGTGGTGCCTGGCCCCGGTGACCCTGGGCGGGCTCTACATGCGCTGGACGGTGCGGCGCTTCTTCGGGATGGTGCGCGATTCCATGCAGCTGCTGGCGCGGCTGTCCGATCGCGTGCTCGAGAGCTACACGGGCATCGGCACCGTGCGGGCCCACGCGGTGGAGGACGCCACCCTCGAGCGCTTCGAGGACCGCAACGCCGAGTACCTGCGCCTGCAGCTTCGCATCGCGGCGATCCGCTCGTTCAGCATGCCGGTGCTCGGGGTCTCGGGCATGGTCGCCACCGCCATCGTGCTGTGGGTGGGCGGCCAGCGGGTGCTCGACGGCCACATCCCCGTGGGCAGCATGGCCACCTTCACCACGCTGCTGCTGTCGCTGGTGGGCATCCTGATGGCGCTGGCCTGGGTGCTCGCCGCGGTCTCGCGCGGGGTGGTCTCGGTGGGCCGGGTGGAGGACGTGCTCGCCACCGCCGACGGCCTGCCGCCGGTGGAGGACGAGGCGCGGATCGTCGACCCGCCCCGCCTGCAGCTGCGCGACCTGAGCTTCACCTACCCCGACGGGGACGAGCCCGCGCTGGCCGAGATCTCGGTGACGGTGGAGCCGGGGCACACCCTGGGGATCTTCGGCAAGACGGGCTCGGGCAAGACCACGCTCATCAACCTGCTGTCGCGGGTGCAGACCCCGCCCAGGGGCACGGTGCTGCTCGACGGCCACGACGCCACCGCGCTGCGCCTGGGGGTGCTGCGGGAGGCCATGGCGGTGGTGCCCCAGGCTCCCTTCCTGTTCTCGAGCACCCTGCGCGACAACGTGCGCCTGGCCGAGGCCAACCCCTGGGCGCACGAGGGCAAGCACGAGGGGGGCGAGCCGCCCGACGACCCGCGCTTGCGCGAGGTGGTGGCCGCGGCCTGCCTCGAGGAGGACGTGCGGCAGCTCCCCCAGGGGCTGGCCACCGTGGTCGGCGAGCGCGGGGTGATGCTCTCGGGCGGGCAGCGACAGCGCGCCTCGCTGGCCCGCGCCCTGTACCGCTCGCGGCCGATCCTGCTGCTCGACGACGTGCTCTCGGCCGTCGACCAGGGCACCGAGGCCCGCCTGGTGCAGGCCATCCGCAACCTGCGGGGCGGCACCCTGGGCGAGCACCCGCCCACCACGGTGATCGTCTCGCACCGCACCAGCGTGCTCGAGCACGCCGACGAGATCCTCGTGCTCGACCACGGCCGCGTGCTCGAGCGGGGCACCCACGCCGAGCTGGTCGCGCGCGGGGGCCTGTACGCGCAGACCCACCTGCACCAGGGCCGCGAGGCCGAGGGGGGCGAGCGATGAGCGGCGAGGCCAAGCCCGGCGCCAGGCCGCGGGCGCGCCCCGACGAGGGGCCCACCATGGCCCGCGAGGCCAGCGTGTGGTCGCTGCTGCGGCGCTTCTGGAGCTTCGTGCGGCCGCACCGGCGCTGGCTGGTGGTGGGCCTGATGCTCATCCCCGTGGTGGCCGGCCTGAGCACCCTGCGCCCGCTGCTGGTCAAGCACGTGGTCGACGTGGACATCCCCGGCCACGACGCCCTGGGCCTGCGCACCGTGGCCATGGCCTACCTGGGGGCGGTGATCGCCGAGTTCCTGTGCTCGGCCGCCCAGGTCTACGCGCTCCAGCGCGCGGGCCACATGATCATCTACGACGTCCGCCGCTTCGTGTTCTCGCACGTGCTGCGGCTGCCCGCGCGCTTCTTCGACAACAACGCCATGGGCAGCCTGCTCACCCGCACCACCTCCGACGTGGAGGCGCTGTCCGAGACCATGTCGTTCGGGGTGTTCACGATCCTGACCGACATCGTGATCATCCTGTCGATCCTGGTGGCGATGTTCGTGCTCAGCCCCATGCTGGCCGCGATCACCCTCACCGTGGCCCCGGTGCTGTTCGTGCTGGTGCGCTACTTCGGGGCCGCGCTGCGCCGCCTGCAGCTCGAGGTGCGCAAGGCCCAGGCGCGGCAGACCGGCTTCCTCGCCGAGCAGCTCTCCGGGGTCACCGTGGTCCAGCTGTTCGGGCGCGAGCAGGACGCCCGCGATCAGTACGCCCACCTCGGCCAGCGCTACCTGCGGGCCACCAAGTGGGCCAACTGGCTCGACGCGAGCCTCTACTCGCTGATGGACGGGATCTCGGCCTTCGCGATCGCCCTGCTGCTCTACTTCGCGGCCCCCGAGGTGGCGGTGGAGGACGGCGCGGTCACCCTGGGCCTGCTGTTCGCCTTCGTGGACTACCTGCAGCGGGTGTTCGGGCCGATCAAGGAGTTCTCGGGCAAGCTGGCCACCATCCAGCGCGCCGCCGCCTCGCTCGAGCGGATCTACGGCCTGCTCGACGAGCCCACCGAGGCGCGGGCCGAGCCCGGCGCGGCCGATCCCCTCGCCGACTGGCGCGGCGGGCTGCGGGTGCGCGACCTCCGGTTCCGCTACAAGGAGCAGGGTCCCGACGTGCTGCGCGGCCTGAGCTTCGACGTGGCCCCCGGCGAGGTGGTCGCGGTGGTCGGGCGCACCGGCTCGGGCAAGTCGAGCCTGGGGCGGGTGCTCACCCGCTTCTACGACGGCTACCGCGGCTCGGTGCGGCTGTGTGACGCCGAGGGCGCCGACGGGACCGAGCTGCACGACGTGCCGCCCGAGCAACTGCGGCGGCACGTGCTGATGGTCCAGCAGGACGTGTTCCTGTTCAACGACGACGTCGGCTTCAACGTCTCGCTGGGCGAGCGCCCGCTGCGGGACCGGAGCGAGCGCCTCGCCGAGGCCCTGCGGGTGGTGCAGGCCGAGGCCGTGGTCGAGGGCCGCGGTGGCCTGGGCATGGCGGTGGGCGAGCGCGGCGGCAACCTCTCGGCGGGCGAGGCCCAGCTGGTGGCCTTCGCCCGCGTGGCCGCCCGTGAGCCCACCATGCTCATCCTCGACGAGGCCACCGCGTCGGTCGACAGCCTCACCGAGCAGAAGGTGCAGGCGGCGATCGAGCAATTGCTGCGCGGGCGCAGCGTGCTCGTGATCGCCCATCGCCTCAGCACCGTGCGACGCGCCGACCGGATCCTCGTGCTGCGCGAGGGCGAGGTGGCCGAGCAGGGCACCCACGACGAGCTCATGGCCCGCGGGGGCCTCTACGCCGAACTCTACCGCATGGGCTTCCGCGACGACGACGAGGACGAAGAGGGCGAGACGATCGACGAAGCCGGGGAATAGCTCCGGCGCCCCTGGGGTTGTCGCGCGCCACCATGGACCGTCGCGCTCGGAACCCACGTCGCGCCCCGTCCCTGCCGGTCGCCGCCCTGCTCGGGGTGGGGGCAGTAGGAGCATCACTCACCCTGCTCGGAGCGGGTTGCTCCCGTGACGCCGAGGCCGCCCCCGATCCAGCCGAGGCGGCCGAGGCCCCCGGATCCCCGGTCGATCCCACCCACTACGACCCCCGGGTGAGCCTCGCCCCCATGATCGCCGCCGTCGGCCCCGCGGTGGTCTCCGTCGACACCGACCGCGCCGCGCCCCGCCGCCTGCTCGGCTCCGACGAGGGCGTGGTGATGGGCCAGGGCAGCGGCTTCGTGGTCGACGCCGAGGGCCTGGTGGTCACCAACCATCACGTGGTGGACGGGGCTCGCTCCGTGCGGGTGCGCCTGTCCGACGGCCGCCGCTTCGACGCCGAGGTGGTGGGCAGCGATCCCGCCACCGACCTCGCCCTGCTGCGCCTGTCCGGGGCCGAGGACCTACCGGTGGTGACCCTCGGCCACAGCAGGGAATTGCAGATCGGCGACTGGGTGGTCGCGGTGGGCAACCCCATGGGCCTCGACCACAGCGCCACCGTGGGGATCGTCTCGGGCAAGGGGCGCGGCAGCCTGGGCCTGTACTCCGACAGCTACATCGACTTCCTGCAGACCGACGCCGACATCGCTCCCGGCAGCTCGGGGGGCCCGCTGTTCGACCTGCACGGCGAGGTGGTGGGCATCAACACCGCGGTGGGGGCCGGCTCGGGCCCGGGCTTCGCGATCCCCATCGACCAGGCCAAGCGGATCATCGAGCAGCTCCGCGATCGCGGCGAGGTGGTGCGCGGCTGGCTGGGCGCGGGCAACGTGCCCGGCGAGGAGGGGCCCGGAGCCGAGGTGGGGGCGGTCTATGCCGACACCCCGGCCGAGCGCGCGGGGCTGCGGCCCGGCGACGTGGTCGAGGCCCTCGACGGCGAGGCGATCGAGAGCTTCGAGGCCCTGCGGGCCCGCGTGGGCACCAAGCAGCCCGGCGACGAGGTCGAGCTGCGGGTGCGTCGAGGCGACGAGACCCTCGAGCTGCGCGTCACCCTGGGCGCCCGTCCGCACCGCGATGCGATGGGCGGGCTGCGGCGCTCCTCGGGCCGCCGCGCCGACGAGCCCGGGGACGAGTCGTCCCCGTCCCACGGTCGCTTCACGCTGCCCTTCGGCCTGGGCTCGCCCCCGCCGCGCGCCCCCGAGCCACCGCCGGCGGCTGGGGCCGAGGGCTCGGGCCTGCGCCTGGGGATCGGCGTGCGCTCGGCGGCCGAGGGCGTCGAGGTGGTCGAGGTGGGCGAGGGCTCGCTGGGCGACACCCTGGGCCTGCGGGTCGGCGATCGCATCCTCGAGGTCGACGGCTCGCCCGTCCGGTCGCCCTCCGAGCTGAGCGGAGCGTTCGCGCGCGCGGGCTCTCGGCTCGAGCTCTCCTTCGACCGCGAGGGCGCGAGCCATCGCGTGACCTTCGAGCGCTGACGAGGGAACTTTTACCCCCCTTCGTTCGTCTCCCAACCCGTGCCAATCGCTGTGGGGATCTCGGCGCTCCCGTCCTTCGACGCCGACGATCTCCTCTCGTCGCCGCCGTCACGGGGTCGATCCTCCGGGTCGTCCTTCCCGTCTCGTTTCCCTGCCGGGGGCTCGTGCCTCGTGCGGCGGTGACGACTCTTCGAGCTCCCGCGCCGGGCCGCGCCCGGGCTCTCGCCGCCGCGCTCCGCTCCCGAGCCGCCGCGGCCCGCTCGATCGGCCCCCGCCACCGAGGGCTCGGCGCGGTGTCCCGAGCGATCCAGCCGTCGCGACGCAGCATCGTCGACCGACGCGAGTATAGGCTTTGGTTATCCAAGGTATCGAAACAATGTCTTTGAGGTATCGGCCCGGCTCTCGTACGCTCGTGTTCGAGCCAAGGGAGAAGCGAAGTGAACGCCGAAGGACGATGCCCCGTCATGCACGGTCCCAACCGCTACAAGGCGGGTGGGTCCACTGCCAACCAGCACTGGTGGCCCAACCAGCTCAACCTGCGGATCCTCCACCAGCACGATCCGGCGGCCGATCCCATGGGCGGCGGGCTCGACTACGCGGCCGAGTTCGCGAAGCTCGATTTCGACGCCCTCAAGCAGGACCTCAGGGCGCTGATGACCGACTCGCAGAGCTGGTGGCCCGCCGACTGGGGGCACTACGGCCCGCTGTTCATCCGCATGGCGTGGCACAGCGCGGGCACCTACCGGGTGAGCGACGGCCGGGGCGGCGCCGGCTCGGGCACCCAGCGCTTCGCACCGCTCGATAGCTGGCCCGACAACGGCAACCTCGACAAGGCGCGGCGGCTGCTGTGGCCGATCAAGCGCAAGCACGGCCGCAAGATCTCCTGGGCCGACCTGATGATCCTCGCGGGCAACGTGGCCCTCGAGTCGATGGGCCTGCCCACCTTCGGCTTCGCCGGCGGCCGCGAGGACGTGTGGGCGCCCGAGGAGGACATCTACTGGGGCCCGGAGTCCGAGTGGCTCGGCGACGAGCGCTACCGCGGCGAGCGAGAGCTCGAGAACCCGCTGGCGGCGGTGCAGATGGGGCTCATCTACGTCAACCCCGAGGGCCCCAACGGCGAGCCCGATCCGGTCGCCTCGGGGCATGACGTGCGCGAGACCTTCGCGCGCATGGCCATGGACGACGAGGAGACCGTGGCGCTCGTGGCCGGCGGACACACCTTCGGCAAGGCCCACGGCGCCGGCGACCCGGCGCTCATGGGCCCCGAGCCCGAGGGCGCCCCCCTCGAGGAGATGGGCCTGGGCTGGAAGAACGCCTTCGGCAGCGGCAAGGGCGAGCACACCACCACCAGCGGCATCGAGGGAGCCTGGAAGCCCAATCCCACCCGCTGGGACATGGGCTACCTCGACATGCTGTTCGGCTACGAGTGGGAGCTGGTCAAGAGCCCCGCGGGCGCCTGGCAGTGGCTGGCCAAGGACGTCGCCGAGGAGCACATGATCCCCGACGCCCACGACCCCACCAAGAAGCACCGGCCGATGATGACCACGGCCGATCTCTCCCTGCGCTTCGACCCCGCGTTCGAGAGGATCGCCCGTCGCTTCCACGCCGATCCCGAGGCCTTCGCCGACGCGTTCGCGCGGGCGTGGTTCAAGCTCACGCACCGCGACATGGGGCCGCGCTCGCGCTACCTCGGACCGGAGGTCCCGGCCGAGGAGCTGCTGTGGCAGGACCCGGTGCCCGCCGTCGACCACGAGCTGGTCGACGCCGACGACATCGCGGCGCTCGAGGCCGCCGTGCTCGACTCGGGCCTGAGCGTCTCGGAGCTGGTCTCGACCGCCTGGGCGTCGGCCTCCACCTTCCGCGGCAGCGACATGCGCGGTGGGGCCAACGGGGCCCGCATCCGCCTCGCCCCGCAGAAGGACTGGGCGGTGAACCGACCCGCCCAGCTGGCCAGGGTGCTCGCGCGCCTGGAG
The DNA here is from genome assembly GCA_020633315.1 of Myxococcales bacterium. Taxonomy (GTDB): domain Bacteria; phylum Myxococcota_A; class Polyangia; order Nannocystales; family Nannocystaceae; genus Paraliomyxa. The sequence goes on along the minus strand of JACKDV010000006.1, from coordinate 46,499 downwards.
TCGATCCGGGACGACTTCAACGGCCGGCAGAAGGGAGGCAAGCGGATCTCCCTCGCCGATCTCATCGTGCTGGCCGGCGGTGCCGCGGTCGAGAAGGCGGCCAAGGACGGCGGCCACGAGCTCGAGGTGCCCTTCACCCCCGGTCGCACCGACGCCTCGCAGGACCAGACCGACCCGCGCTCCTTCGCCGTGCTCGAGCCCACCGCGGACGGGTTCCGCAACTACCTCGGGGCCGGGCACGAGCGCACGGCCGAGGACCTGCTGGTGGATCGGGCGCAATTGCTGACCCTGGGAGCGCCCCAGATGGCGGTGCTCGTCGGCGGCCTGCGGGTGCTGGGCACCAACGCCGACGGCTCCGCCCACGGGGTGCTCACCGATCGGCCCGGGATCCTGAGCAACGACTTCTTCGTCAACCTGCTCGACATGGGCACCGAGTGGAAGCCCGCCGGCGAGGGCCTCTACGAGGGGCGCGACCGGGAGACCGGCGAGCTGCGGTGGACCGGCACCCGCGTCGACCTCGTGCTCGGCTCCAACTCGCAGCTGCGCGCCATCTGCGAGGTCTACGCCAGCGCCGACGGGGCCGAGAAGCTCGTCCGCGACTTCGTGGCAGCCTGGGTGAAGGTGATGGAGCTCGACCGCTTCGACCTGCCCCGCCGCTGAGCGCCCGAGCGCGAGCCACCCCTGCTCGGGCGGCTCGGGCTCGGAACGCCGCCGCCCGTCGATCGAATCGTACCACCGGTGATGAGCCCTTCGTCACCGCAGCACCGAACGAAGCCGCCCCCCGCCGCGGGAGCCCGAGCGATCGCCACGACCACGGCGATCGCCCTCGGGCCTCTCGATGGCACGGCGGCTGCACACCCCCAACCGCGGCACGGGATGCCGAAGAGGACCAGACGTCATGCACCAGCCCAAGCTCCTTTCCAACCTCCGCACCGCGCTGCTGCCGATCGCGGTCGTGCTCTCGCTCGGCGCGGCCGGTGCCTGCACGCGGACGCCCGCGGCCTCTGCCACCACGCCGCCGGCCGACCCCGGAGCCGCGACGGCCCCCAGCGCCCAGACCCTCGCCAAGGCCAAGCCCAACGAATTCTGGTGGCCCGACACCCTCGACCTCGAGCCCCTCCGTCACAACGAGGCCCGCTCCAACCCGCTGGGCGACGACTTCGACTACGCCGAGGAGTTCGCCAGCCTCGACCTGGCCGCGGTCAAGCAGGACATCGAGAAGGTCCTGACCACCTCGCAGAGCTGGTGGCCCGCCGACTACGGACACTACGGGCCGTTCTTCATCCGCATGGCCTGGCACAGCGCGGGGACCTACCGCCTCACCGACGGTCGCGGCGGAGCGGGGGGCGGGCAGCAGCGCTTCGAGCCGCTCAACAGCTGGCCCGACAACACCAACCTCGACAAGGCCCGCCGCCTGCTGTGGCCGGTCAAGCAGAAGTACGGCCGCAAGATCTCCTGGGCCGACCTCATCGTGCTCGCCGGCAACGTCGCGCTGGAGTCGATGGGCTTCACCACCTACGGCTACGCCGGCGGCCGCGAGGACGACTGGCAGGCCGAGCTGGTCTACTGGGGCCCCGAGACCAAGATGCTCGCCGACGAGCGCTACAGCGGCGACCGCAAGCTGGAGCGACCCCTCGCCGCCGTGCAGATGGGGCTCATCTACGTCAACCCCGAGGGCCCCAACGGCAAGCCCGATCCCCTGGCCGCGGCCCAGGACATCCGCGAGACCTTCGGGCGGATGGCGATGAACGACGAGGAGACCGTCGCGCTCATCGCCGGCGGCCACACCTTCGGCAAGGCCCACGGCGCCCACGCGCCCGCGGAGTGCCTCGAGCCCGAGCCCGCCGCGGCTCCCGTCGAGCAGCAGGGCCTGGGCTGGAAGAGCCACTGCGGCAAGGGCAACGCCGAGGACACGATCACCAGCGGCCTCGAGGGCGCCTGGGGCATCAACCCCATCGAGTGGAGCACCCAGTACCTCGAGAACCTGTTCGGCTACGAGTGGGAGCAGACCAAGAGCCCCGCCGGCGGGGTGCAGTGGAAGCCCAAGGGAGACGCGGCGGCCGGCCTGGTGCCCGACGCCCACGATCCCAGCCGCCGCCACGCCCCGATGATGTTCACCACCGACCTCGCGCTGCGCTTCGATCCCGAGTACCAGCGCATCGCCAGGCGCTTCCTCGACGACCCCAAGGAGCTCGAGCTGGCCTTCGGCAAGGCATGGTTCAAGCTCACGCACCGCGACATGGGGCCGCGCGCCCGCTACCTGGGCCCGGAGGTCCCGGCCGAGGAGCTCGTCTGGCAGGACCCGATCCCCGCGGTCGATCACCCGCTGATCACCAAGGAGGACGAGGCCAGGCTCTCGGCTCGGATCCTCGCCTCGGGCCTGACCGTCCCCGAGCTGGTCCGCACCGCGTGGGCGTCCGCCTCCACCTTCCGCGCCTCCGACATGCGCGGCGGGGCCAACGGGGCGCGCATCCGCCTGGCGCCGCAGAAGGACTGGGAGGTCAATGACCCGGCCGAGCTGGCCGCGGTGCTGGGCACGCTCGAGGCGATCCAGCAGGAGTTCAACGCCAAGCAGAAGGGAGGCAAGCGGGTCTCGCTGGCCGACCTCATCGTGCTGGGCGGCAACGCGGCCGTCGAGAAGGCGGCCAAGGACGCGGGCTACGAGGTGAGGGTCCCGTTCACCCCCGGGCGCGGCGACGCCAGCCAGGCCCAGACCGACGTGGGCTCGTTCGCGCCGCTCGAGCCCACCGCGGATGGATTTCGCAACTACTACGAGCCCGGCCATCGCCTCACCCCGTCGCAGGCCCTCGTCGATCGGGCCGACCTGCTCGACCTCACCGTCCCCGAGATGACGGTGCTCGTGGGCGGCCTGCGGGTCCTCGGTGCCAACGCCGGTGGCTCCGAGCACGGGGTGCTCACCGATCGGCTCGGCGTGCTGAGCAACGACTTCTTCGTGAACCTGCTCGACATGGGCACCGAGTGGTCCGAGGCCAAGGGCTCCGAGCGCGTCTTCGAGGGACGCGAGCGCGAGACGGGCAAGGTCCGCTGGACCGCGACCGAGGTCGACCTCGTGTTCGGCTCGAACGCCGAGCTGCGGGCGGTGGCCGAGGTCTACGCCTTCGGCGATGCACCGAGGGTGCTCGTGGACGACTTCGTCGCCGCCTGGGCCAAGGTGATGCGCCTGGACCGCTTCGACCTGAGGCACTAGCGGCCGAGCCTCGCCGCCACGCTCCCGATCTCGGCAGAGCCCGCGGTTTCGCCGCGGCTGGTGGGGCGGTGCAGCCTCACGTGGAGCGCGGGCCGATCGAGGGCCCTCCTCGCGGTGGGATGCGTTGCCCCGCGGGGACACGGGACCTATGCTGCGCGCCACCGCACAATGAGCGACGCGAGCAAGCATTCCAAGGTCCTCGTCCTCGGCGCCGGCCCGGCGGGCTACACCGCCGCCCTCTACACCGCGCGGGCCGAGCTGTCGCCGGTGGTCATCGCGGGTCCCGAGCCCGGCGGCCAGCTCACCACCACCACCGACGTGGAGAACTACCCCGGCTACCCCAAGGGCATCAGCGGCCCCGAGATGATGGAGGAGTTCCGCGAGCAGGCCGAGCGCTTCGGCACCGAGGTGGTCTACGACCTCGCGGCCGAGGTCGACCTCAGCAAGCGCCCCTTCACCATCAAGGGCGACGGCGGGGTCTACACCGCCGACGCGCTGATCATCGCCACCGGGGCCTCGGCCAAGTACCTGGGGCTGGAAAGCGAGCAGCGCCTGCGCAACAAGGGCGTGACCGCCTGCGCCACCTGTGACGGCGCCTTCTACCGCAACCAAGACGTGGCGGTGATCGGCGGAGGCGACACCGCGATGGAGGAGGCCCTGTTCCTCACCCGCATGTGTCGCTCGGTCCACCTCATCCACCGCCGCCACGAGCTCCGCGCCAGCCAGATCATGCAGAAGCGGGTGCTCGAGAACGAGAAGATCACCGTGCACTGGAACCGCACGGTCGAGGAGGTGCTCGGCGACGACGGGGTGACCGGCCTGCGGCTGGGGGACACCACCGGCGGGCCCGACGAGACCCTCGAGGTCACGGGCATGTTCCTCGCCATCGGCCACGAGCCCAACTCCAAGCCCTTCGTGGGGCAGCTCGACATGGACGACCAGGGCTACATCAAGATCGCCCGCCCGGGCAGCTCCTACACCTCGGTCGAGGGCGTGTTCGTCTGCGGCGACGTGGCCGACAAGGTCTACCGCCAGGCGATCACCGCGGCGGGCACCGGCTGCATGGCGGCCATCGACGCCGAGCGCTGGCTGGCCGAGCACTCATGAGCGACGGCGGCTTCGCGAGGGCCGGGACCCGTCAGCGCTTCTTCGTGTGGCTGATGACCCGGCTCGCGGCTCGCTACGACCACGAGCTCGGCGAGCGCAAGCGGGACCTGTTCGCCGGGCTCCGCGGCACGGTGCTCGAGATCGGGCCCGGCACCGGCTCGAGCCTGGCCTTCCTGCCGCCGCAGGCCCGCTGGGTGGGGCTCGAGCCCAACCCCGCCATGCACCCGCCCCTGCTGCGCGAGGCGCAGCGGCTGGGGCGGGAGGTGGAGCTGCGTCGCGGCTTCGCCCACGACACCGGCCTGCCCGATGCCAGCGTCGACGCCGTGCTCAGCAGCCTGGTGCTGTGCTCGGTGCGCGACCCCGCGGCCACCCTCGCCGAGCTACGCCGCGTGCTGCGACCGGGCGGGATCCTGGTCTACCTCGAGCACATCGCGGCGCCGCGCGGCACCCTGCTGCGTCGGGCCCAGGGCCTGGTGCGCCCCGCCTGGCGCTGGGCCTTCGACAACTGCCACCCCGACCGCGAGACGGTGGAGGCGATCGAGGACGCCGGCTTCGAGCGCGTGGAGCTGCAGCGCTTCGCGGGGCCGCTGCCGGTGCCCTTCATCCGGCCCCACGCCATCGGCGTGGCGCGGCGCCCCCACGACGCCAGCCCGCTCGGTGGATCGTCTCGTGGTCGGCCTGCACCTGGGCGCTGACGCGGTCGACGAAGCTCCCCAGCCGGGCTCGCATCCGGGGGCGCGCGGGTCGGGCGAAGAAAGCCCACACCCGATCGGGGGGCTCGTGCGTTGGTCGCTCGGCCCCCGGACCCTGGGGGCCACCAAGGGGTCGAGACAATGAGGCGAAGGACGTTCTTCGGGGTTGGAGCGCTGGGCTTGGTCGCGGCGGGCACCTGCTCGTGGTGGACGCGGGAGCCCGATCCTCCCCTGGACCTGGTGAGCCTGAGCGGTCGGCAGAGCCGCCAGTTCGTGCCCGCGGGCGTGGGGGTGGAGCTGTGGGCGATCTTGCGCATCGAGGTGGACCAGGGGCCGGTCGAGGAGCGGCCGCCGGTGCACGTGGGGCTGGTGATCGATACCTCGGCCTCGATGGAGGGGGCGGCGATCGAGGCGGCCAAGGTCGCCGCGGCAGAGCTGGTGGGCTCGCTGCAGGACGGCGACCGGCTCACGGTGGTCACCTTCGACTCGCGGGCGGAGCTGGTGGTGCCCAACGTGGAGCTCGACGACGACGCCCGCGAGGAGTGCCTGGAGCTGCTGGCGGCGATCGAGGCCCGGGGCACCACCGACCTGGCCGCGGGCCTGCACATGGCGCTCGACGATCTGATGCCGCATGCGAGCGAGGGCCGGGTGACCCGGGTGGTGCTGCTCAGCGACGGCGTGCCCAACGACGCCAGCTCGATCCCCTCGGCGGTGTCCTCCGCGAGCATGGCGGGCATCACGGTGACGGCGCTGGGCTTCGGCCTCGACTACGACGAGACCCTGCTCGCCTCCATCGCGCAGCAGACCGGCGGCACCTTCCACTTCCTGGAGGAGCCGGGGGCGCTGGTGCCCCTGTTCCGCGAGGAGAACGCCCGACTGCAGGGCATCGCGGCCAAGGAGCTGGTGCTCACGCTGACCACCGGCCCCAACGTGGAGCTGCGGGAGATCGTGGGCCAGCCCTACGCGCTGCCCCAGCCGCGGGTGTTCATGGGCCTGGGCGACCTCAGCCGGGGCGAGGAGCGGGTGGTGGTCGCGAGGCTGTCGGTGGGTCCGCATCGCGCCGGGGCCACGGTGGAGCTGCTCGACGGGCGGCTCACCTGGCGCGATCCGAGGACGGGCCAGACCATGGACGAGGAGGTGTTCCTGTCGGCCCGGGCCGAGGACGATGCGGCCGTGCTCGCCGAGGCGGTCGATCGCGAGCTGGAGCGGGAGATCGAGAGCGCCAAGGCGGCCGCGCTCACCCTGCACGCGGTGGCCCTGTCGCGCGACGGCAACGACGTGGATGCGGTGCAGATGCTCAACGAGGCGGCGCCCTCGGCCATGGCTGCGGCCGAGCGGCTCGAGGATCCGCGCCTGCTCGAGCAGGCCAACGAGATGGCGGAGCTGGCCGGCGCGCTCGAGGGCGAGCTCGAGGAAGACCTGCCGATCCCGATGGCCGAGCCGGAGCAGGATGGAGAGCAGACCCGGGGCAGCGGGGGGCTGGGCGGAGTGGTCACCATGCCGGCTCCCAAGTCGGCGCGGAGCAAGCGAGCCCTGCGGCAAGCGCACGGCAACGCGATGAGCAACTTCCAGGCCCGGCAGAACATCGTCACGAAGCAGTGAGGCCGGGGCTCGTCGCGCAAGAGCCAGGAGATCGACCTCGACTTCGATGGGTCGTTCGTCTACGCGTGCAGCGACGAGACCCTCGAGGTGTGGCGCGATGGCCGGAAGGGCAACGCCATGGAGTTCGTCCGCGCCAAGGACTGACGGGCTGTCGACGCGCTCCGGGGCGTGGGATGATGAAAGCCATGCGCACTTTCGTTCGAGCCATCGCTTCGATTTCCTTGCTCGCCCTGGGCGTGGTGGTGCCGGGGCCCATCGCTTGCTTCATCTCCGAGGGCGACCCCTACGGAGACACCGGTGACCAGTGCGACGTAGGCAGCGAGGGGTGTGCGTGCACCTCCGGGGGCAAGTGCAACGACCCGTTCATCTGCAACGACAACCTCAACGTCTGCGTGGCCGACACCTGCCCGGTGGGGACCGAGACCTGCGCGTGCACGATGGAGGGGGTCTGCGATCCCGGTTTGATCTGCGCCTCCGATCACTGCGTGGACGAGGGCTGCCTCGCGGGCACCGAGGCCTGCCCGTGCACCGAAGGGGGCGGCTGTGATCCCGGCCTGATGTGCCTGTCCGATCTGTGCGTGGATCCGGGCTCGGCCACCGGCAGCGCCGATTCCACGGGCGGCTCCACGGGCAGCGCGGACGACACGGCCGGGCCCGCCGACGGCACCGGGGGCTCGAGCACCGGCGGCATGGTCACCACCAGCGGCTGATCACACCAGCCGCAGCGCGAAGCGGCCGTGGAGGAAGGGCACGCGGCGGACCTCGTCGGCATCGCGTGTCTCTCCTTCCTGCGGGAGCGCGTGGATCAGCACGGCGTTGGCCGACCCAGGAACGACCAGCGCGGTGTCGATCCGGCGGTCGACCTCCACGAGCTCCGTGCGCTGGCCGCCGACGGGCCCCCGGAGCCAGGTGCGATGCGAGTCCACCAGCGAGCTACCCGTGTGCCACGGCAGCACCACGGCCAGCACCGGCGGGGGTCGAGCGACTCGCGGGTCTCGTCGCCCGGCTCCCAGCCCAGCGCCGCGAGCAGCTCGGGCAGGCGGGGATGCGACCAGGGATACGGGACCTGAAGGTCGCCGAGGTGGATCAACCCGAGCGGGCTCGTTGGCATGGGCACCATCCAAGCACGGCCGGGACCTCTGGGAGTCCGTGCAGTGTCGCGCCCCGCCCGATGTCCGCGGGACCCCGATCCGCCGTCTCGGGGCGGTCGGCGGTGAGCATCCCTGGTCGTCGGTGCGTGCTACGATCTGCGGGCCTCTCGCCCGTCGGCACGGCACGGCTCCCGCCCTCGCTCCCCCAGCCCCTTGGCCCCCATGTCCTCGGCCTCCGGTGGAAACGACCTGTCGGGCGTGACGCTCGACGGTCGCTACACGCTCATCCGTCGCCTCGGCGAGGGGGCGATGGGCCAGGTGTACGACGCCCACCATGCGGCCCTCGACCGGCGGGTGGCGGTGAAGGTGCTGCACCCGTGGCTGGCCGAGGAGGGCCGGTACCGCCAGCGCTTTCTGCGCGAGGCCCGGGCCGCCTCGAGGATCAAGCACCCCAACGTGGTGGAGATCCTCGACTTCGGCACCACGCCCAACGACTCGGTCTACCTGGTGATGGAGTTCCTCGAGGGGCAGGACCTCAAGGCGGTGCTGCGGGACTCCGGCACCCTGGCGTGGCCGCGGGCGCGGCACTTCCTGCTGCAGGCGGTCTCGGCGCTGGCCGAGGCGCATCGGCAGGAGGTGATCCACCGCGACATCAAGCCCGCCAACTGCTTCGTGTGCCGCCCCGAGGATCCGGCCTTGCCCGAGCGCATGAAGCTGCTCGACTTCGGGATCGCCAAGCTCGACGGGGACCCCGGCATGAGCGACGTGGGGGGCAAGCGGATCACCCAGACCGGCGAGCTGGTGGGCACGCTGGCCTACATGGCCCCGGAGTTCGCCGAGGGGCGACCGGCCAGCGTGTACTCGGACATGTATGCGCTGGGCATCATGGCCTACGAGCTGCTCACCGGCGACGTGCCCTTCCGGGGGCGCAACGAGTTCCAGGTGCTGGCGCGCCACCTCAACGAGCCGCCCGTGCGGCCGCGGGTGAAGGTGCCCACCATCCCGGTCGCGGTGGAGAAGCTGGTGCTGCGGCTGCTCGCCAAGAAGCCCGAGGATCGCTACGAGTCGATGGCCGAGCTCGAGCAGGCGCTGCTGTCGATCCCGGGGGACGTGAGCGCCGACGAGCCGCTGGTGGTCCCGCGCGGTCGCGAGGGCAGCGGGCCGCGGGCCACGGCGCGGCGGGAGGGCAGCGGGCCCAAGCCGCCCGTGCGGCGGCGAGAGGGCAGCGGGCCCACCGTGCGGCGAGAGGGCAGCCAGCCCGGCGTGCCCGTGCCCGTCGCCCCCGTGCCGCGGGCGGCTCGCGATCCGAGCGGGGCCACGATCGCCGCGCCGCCGCGGGAGAGCGAGCTCGAGCCGAGCGAGCCCATCGCGCTGCCCTTCGAGCACCAGGGCGGCGGTCGCTGGAGCGAGATCCGCGACGTGGACGACCTGGGGCGCGACGAGGACGAGGAGCTGCGGCCTCCCAAGCGGATGGAGTGGGGGACGATCGCGACGATCGTGCTGCTGGTGGCGCTGTCGGTGGCGGCGGTGGTCTCGGTGGTGCTGCGGCAGCAAGACGCCAAGCCGAGCGTGGCCCCGCCGTCCGAGCCCTCGGTGGGCGCGGCACCGGAGCCGGTGCCTCCGGCTCCGTGATGGCCGTCAGCCGGGCTCGCGGCGGACGCTCTTCCAGGCGAGCGCCGGGAGGCGCTTGCGGAGCACGGCGGGGTCGAGCTCGCTGGCGCCGGCCAGCCAGCGGCGAAGGGCCTCGTGGGCCGCTCCGAGCAGCACCACGTCGAGCAGCGCGGGTGGCCACTTGGGGATCGCCCCCCGCTCGACGAAGGGCTGCACGTGCTCGAGGATCGGCTGGAGCCCCCGGGCCTTGGCGGCCACCAGCTGCTCCCGTGCCTGCGGCCGCAGGCCCGCGCCCTCGAGGGACATCGCCTGGTACATGAAGCGCCCCTGCTCGGGGTGCAGGGCGATCCACTCCATGTGGGCGTCGACCAGGGCCCGCACGGCCCCCTCGGCCGTCCGGGTGCGACGCACTCGCGCGGCGATGTGGGCGAACAGGGCGTCGAACACCCGCACCAGCAGCGCGAGGATGATCTCGTCGATGTCGGCGAAGAGGTTGTAGACCGAGGAGGGGCTCGCCCCGGCCTCGCGGCGGATGTCCTCGATGCCGACCCCGAGCACGCCCCGGCGGGCGAAGCAGCGCAGGGCCGCGTCCAGCAGCTCGCTGCGGCGCCGCTCGCCGTCGCGTCGACGCCGTGGCGGGGAGGGCCGAGTCGCTCGGGACGCCACGGGGAGACGATACCCTCGATCGAGAGCCACGGGCAGGCACGCCTCCATCTCCATTAGTTGGAATACTATTCCAATTGTTGGAGGCGCCTGCTAGCGTGCGGCCGATGGACTGGATCATCACGGGAGCCTCTCGGGGCATCGGACGGGCCCTCACCGTGGCGCTGGTGGCCAGGGCCTCCGAAGGCGATCGGGTGCTCGTGCTGGCCCGCGACGCGGCCCGGCTCGCGGAGCTCCGTCACACCCTCGAGTCCCCCCGTTGCGCCGTGATCCCGCTCGCCGTCGATCTCGCTCGGCCCGGCGAGGCCGCGGCCGCCGGCGAGCGGCTGGCGGGCCAGCTCTCGGCTGGGGCCACGCTGGTGCACAACGCCGGGCTGTGGCCGAGCCGGCGCGTGGTCGTCGACGGGCTCGAGTCCGCGTTCGCGATCCACTGCATGGGCCCCCTGGCCCTGCAGGCCCCGCTGCTCGAGGCGGGGCTGCTCTCCCGCGTGCTCGTGGTGAGCGCGGGGCTGCTGATCAAGGGGCGCTTCGACCCCGAGCGCACCCCGACGGGGGCCGACTTCTCGGGCTTTCGTACCTACTGCACCACCAAGCTCGCCGGGGCCGTGGTCATGCGCGACGTGGCGCGGCGGCACCCCGCGGTCGACTTCGCGATCATCCACCCCGGGGTGGTCGCCACCGATCTCGGGGCGCGGCGGGGACCGCTGGGGTGGCTGCTGCAGCTGGTGAAGCGGCGCTGGGAGTCCCCCGAGACCTGTGCGGCCCGGCTGCTGCGGGTGCTCGACCGACCGCGCTGGGAGACCACCCCGGGCGAGGCGCCCTGGTACCACGAGGACTCGCCGCAGCCCTGGCCCGCCGTGGTCGACGAGCAAGAAGCCGCCGTGCTCTCCACGGTAGCCCCGCTCCGGTGAGCGCGGTCCGGCGGCGCGCTCTCGCGGGCGCTCGCCGCCGTCGACCCTCGGCTCGCCAGCCCGGGTCAGCCCCTCCGCTCACCTCGAGCCGGTCGTCGCGCGACAGCTCCCCGCGGTACCAGGCCACGCGGTCCTTGCCGGCAACGGGGACGGCTCGTGGTAGCGTGCGCTCGCATGCTACCCGTACGCACCCTCGCGCTCGTCGTGGTCCCCTGGCTCGGGCTCGCCTCGCTGGCGTGCAGCGGCGAGGGCAAGGTGGCCGACACGGGCCCGCAGGACGTGGGGCAGCCCTCACCCGGCAAGGAGGCCGGCGCGGCCGGGGCCGCGGGAGGATGCGACGCTGCGCACGGCAATGCGATCGAGCAGGAGATGCTCGGCTGGTGCGAGCTGAGCGAGCGGGTGGTGAGCGACGAGGTCCCGCTGGCGCCGTGGAAGCCCGCGTCCGCCAACAAGCCGAGCTCGGGGCTCATCGAGATGCGGCCCGGCTCGCTGCAGGTGGGCTGGCGGGAGACCGCGGTGGGCGGGCTGGTGGGGCAGCTCGAGGAAGACCGCGAGTTCGCCAAGATGCGCGGGGAGCTGGGGGCGACCCGCTGGTCGCTGATGATCGGCGGCGACACGCCGCGGGCCGAGGTCGCCGCGGTGTTCCGCACCCTCGCCGATGCGGGGCAGCCGAAGGGCTCGCTGGTGCTCAGCGTGGAGCCGAGCGATCCCGTGCCCCAGCCCCGTGACCCCGAGCGCCTCGCGGCGCTGCACACCAAGCTCGCCGACGCCGATCCCAGCGAGCGCGCCATGCTGACCGCCCGGGAGATCCAGGCGGCGATGCCCCCGTGCCCCGGGCTCACCCACGCGTTCTCGGCCGTGGCCACGACCTCGCCCGACCAGCGCTGTGCCCTGCTCGCGCGCGGGATCTCGGAGGGCCTGGTGAGCTGCCGGTGTCCCAAGGAGGACGAGATGCTCACGCTGGTCTACTCGATCAGCATGGGCTCCACGCCGCCCGAGCGCCTGACCACGGTGGTGCCCGTGGTGCTCGATCCCGCTGCGGCCCCGCGCTCCGGCGCCACCTGGGGCGAGATCGTGGCCGGGCTCGACCAGGGCGCCCTGCAGACGCTGTGGGTCGACTGATCGCGGCGGGAATGACCGGCGCCCGCCAGACGTACGACCCGCCCGTGGGTGCTCGCCCTCGGACCCGACGGGGGCGCCACGGCCTGGGCCTGGGCTTGGTGGTGGTGGTCGCGTGCACCTCGGCCGAGCCTCCGTCCGAGCTCGCCCCGCCGTCGCGCGAGCGCGTCGCACCGAGCCCGTCGCCGCTCGAGCCCGCCGAGCTGCGCCCGGTGTTGGTGACGGGGGACTGCGTGCGCGGGCCGGGCATGGGCGAGCTGCGGGCCTACTCCGGCGCCTCCGGTCGCCTCGCCAGGCACCCCGAGGGCATCCGCGTCCGCTCCTGCGCGGTGTGGCCATCGAGCGACCTGAGCAACGTGATCGGCGTGGTCGAGTCGGGGCGGGTCGTGCCCCTCTTCGGCCCGGTGAAGCACGAGGCCTTCGGCGCGGGGATCGGCTACGTCGTCCCGCTGGTCGACGGCGAGGGCACGCAGTGCCGCGGCTACCTCAGCGCCACCGTGCTCGAGGAGGTGACCACGCATCCCGGGGCCGATCATCGCGGGGCGCTGCCGCTGCCGCCCGCGACCGCGGCATGGACCGGCCCCTGCCTGCCCGGTCGCTGAGCGTCGAGGCCGGGCCACGCCCGCGCGAGCGTGGCCCGGGCGGCGGGCTCACCCGGCCGAGAAGCAGCGCACGTGGAAGTCGTCCGAGCCCCACGGGCTGTCGACCACCAGCCAGTCGGTGGAATCGGAGCAGCTCACCGTGTCGGGGTGGAGGTCGGCCGAGCACAGCGTGTTGCGGTTGGACACGCGGAAGCTGCGGCGCGTCCCCGCGAACACGGGGTACGAGCCGAACTTGATCGAGAGGTCGCACGAGAGGTTGTCGCTGCCCAGGTAGTCGTGGAAGCGCCAGGCCTGGTTGCTGCCGCCGTGGCAGGGGTAGAGCTGGATCGGCGACTGGTTGGTCACCACGCCCCACTCCACGTCCACGCACAGGTCGTTGTGGTTGCGCGGCCGGATCGTCGCCGACTGACCGTCGCGCACGAAGACGCTCCAGATCTGGTTGGCGCCGCCGTGGCAGGGGTACATCTGCAGGTCCTGCCCGGCGCTGAAGTTGTTGCTGGGCACGTCGAGGCACAGGTCGTCGTCGTCCTTGGAGTGGATCGTGAACCCGCCCCCGGGCGCGCTGCGGAAGTACCAGAGCTGGTTGTCCTCGGCGTGGCAGGGGTACTGCTGGAACGGCCGCACGTTGCCGTTGGGCGCGGTGTCCCAGCAGCCGCCGTTGAAGCCCTGGTAGTCGGCGTTCATCGAGGTCACGAGGGTGGGGACGTTGCTCAGGGGCGTGCTCCAGCGGAGCTCGACCAGCTCCTCCTCGTCGGCGTCGTCGGGCAGCTCACCCTCGTCCTCGAGGTCGAATTCGGAGGGGTCCTCGCAGCCGAGGGGAGCGACGAGCACGAGCGAGAGACACAGGCGACGTAGGCCATGGGCGTGGATGGGATCGATCATGGTGGTCGGCATGAGCAAGATGCGGACCAACCCCGGGCGCGTGGGATCCGGGGCACCTGGGGTGAGCGCCCGGGCTCGGGGTCCCATGGGACACCGTGACACCGTCGCGGCCGACGGTGCGCTCGCCTGCCGCGACTGCCTGCGCGCGCGGCTCGAGGCCACCACGGTGGCGGCCTACCTGCTGCAGGACGGCGGGGCGGGCCTGCCGTAGGGCGAGATCAGCGGCTGAGCAGCAGCCTCACCAACCAGGTGCCGTAGACCACCGCGAGCACCACCAGCGTCACGTCGATGAAGCGGTGGAACCAGGCGCTCAGCTCCCGCAGGCGGGCGCCCAGGAGCACCCGCCCGAGCACGATGGCGACGAACGCAAGGGCGATGAGCTTGGTGACCATCGAGCGGCTCGACTCACCGTAGCACGCCCCACGCCGTTCTCCGCACATTTTGCGGCCCTCGGGCCCGTCGCGGTGGGGTCGAGCGCGGGTCCGCCATTGCACGAAGCGCCGGGGGCGGGCACCTTGGGCCCGTGCCGTCCCCCGAGGCCGAGCGATCCGCCGCTGCCGTGCTCCGAGCCGAGGCGGTCACCAAGGTCTACCGCATGGGCGAGGTCGACGTGCACGCGCTGCGCGGCGTGGACTTCGCGCTCCACGAGGGCGAGTTCCTGGTGCTGCTCGGCATGTCGGGCAGCGGCAAGTCCACCCTGCTCAACATCCTGGGCGGCCTCGACGTGCCGACCGAGGGGCGGGTGTTCTATCGCAGCTGGGAGCTGACCGAGGCCGACGCCGACGAGCTCACCCGCTACCGGCGCGAGCACGTGGGCTTCGTGTTCCAGTTCTACAACCTCATCCCCAGCCTCACCGCGCGCGAGAACGTGGCGCTGGTGACCGAGATCTCCGAGGATCCGATGGACCCGGTCGACGCGCTCGACCTGGTGGGGCTCCGCGAGCGTCGCGATCACTTCCCGGCCCAGCTCTCGGGCGGCGAGCAGCAGCGGGTGGCGATCGCCCGCGCGGTGGCCAAGCGACCCCAGGTGCTGCTGTGCGACGAGCCCACCGGCGCGCTCGACTTCCGCACCGGGGTGCAGGTGCTCGAGGTGATCGACCGGATCAACCGCGAGCTGGGCACGACCACCGCGGTCATCACCCACAACGCACCGGTGGCCCGCATCGCCGACCGGGTGGTGAGCCTCGCCGACGGGCAGGTGATCCACGACGATCGCAACCCCGACAAGATCCTGCCCTCGGAGGTGGTCTGGTGAGCCCGATCCTGCGCAAGCTGCTGCGGGACCTGGCCCGCCTGCAGGGGCAGGTGATCACCATCGCGCTGGTGGTGGCCTGCGGGATCGCGAGCTTCGTGACCATGCGGAGCAACTACGACTCGCTGCTGAGCTCGCGCGACACCTACTACGAGGAGTTCCGCTTCGGCGACGTCTTCGCCCACCTCGAGCGCGCGCCGGTGGCGGTGGAGGACCAGCTCGAGGAGGTGCCCGGGGTGGCGCAGGCCTACACCCGGGTGGTCGAGTCGGTGATGGTGCCCATGCCGCAGATGCTGCGGCCGGCCTCGGGCACCCTGGTCTCGCTGCCGCCGGGGGGCGAGCCGCCGCTGCACGCGGTGTTCATCGAGGAGGGGCGGGCGCTCGACCCCGACCGCAGCGACGAGGTGATCCTGCTCGAGTCCTTCGCCAAGGCCCACGGCCTGCGGCCGGGCGACAGCGTGCCCGCGGTGATCAACGGCACCATGCGCGAGCTGACGATCGTGGGCATCGGCATGTCGCCCGAGTTCGTGATGGTGATGCCCGCGGGCAGCATGACCTTCGACCCCAAGCAGGTGGCGGTGCTGTGGATGAATCGCGACGTGGTGGAGGCGGCCTTCCAGATGGAGGGCGGCTTCAACGACGTGGTGGCGCGGCTGCAGCCGGGGGCCGACGAGACGACGGTGCTGGCGGCCATCGACCGCGTGCTCGAGCCCTACGGCGGGGTGGGGGCGCTCGGGCGGGCCAAGCAGCCCTCGCACTACATGCTGGCGGCCGAGCTGCAGCAGCTCGAGAGCATGGCCACGGTCGTGCCCTTCATCTTCCTGTTCGTGGCGGCGTTCCTGCTCAACGTGGTGCTCTCGCGGCTGGTCACCCTGCAGCGCCCGCAGATCGCCACCCTCAAGGCCCTGGGCTACGGCGACCGCGAGGTGGGCCTGCACTACCTCATGCTGGTCTCGGTGATCGTGGTGCTGGGGGCGCTGCTGGGCATGGCGGTGGGGGCCTACCTCGGCCGCCAGATGCTGGGCCTGTACACCGACGAGTACTTCCGCTTCCCCTACCCGCGCTACTTCATCGGCCTCGACGTGGCGGTGACCGGGGTGGGGGTGAGCCTGGGCGCCGCGGTGGTGGGGGCCCTGGCCGCGGTGCGCCGGGTGTCGCGGCTGCCCCCGGCCGAGGCCATGCGCCCGCCCGCGCCGGCGAGCTACCGCCGCACCCTCATCGAGCGCATCGGCCTGTTCTCGTGGCTCAGCCCCGCCTCCCGCATGATCGTGCGCGAGCTACAGCGCCAGCCGCTGCGGGTGCTGCTGTCGGCCACCGGCATCGCCCTGTCGATCGCCATCGTGGTGACCAGCCGCTTCACCTTCGACGCCATGAGCTACATGATGGACGTGCAGGTCCACCAGGCCATGCGCGAGGACATCAGCGTGATCCTGGCCAAGCCGCTGCCCCAGCGAGCGGTGCGGGAGCTCGAGCACCTGCCGGGGGTGTTCCGGGCCGAGGGGATCCGCTCGGTGGCGGTGCGCTTCCACGCCGGGCACCGCTGGCGCGACGCGTCGATCCTGGGCTACCCGCCCGACGGCGAGCTGCGCCACCTGGTCGATCGCGAGGGCCACCTCCAGCCGGTGCCCCAAGACGGCGAGCTGGTGATCACCAGCAAGCTGGGCGAGCTGCTCGGGGTGCGGGCCGGCGAGACCATCGAGGTGGAGCTGCGCGAGGGCGATCGCGAGACCCGGGAGGTGGTGGTCACCGGCTTCGTCGACGAGTCCTTCGGCCTGCAGGGGCACATGCGCAAGGACTCGCTGCACGCGCTGCTGCGCGAGGCGCCGTCGGTGAGCTCGGTGCTGCTCGACGTGGATCCGCTGGAATTCGACGCGATCACCCAGCGGCTCAAGGAGCTGCCCTGGGTGCTGAGCGTGTCCAGCCCCCGCGACTTCCGCGAGAACTTCGAGGAGCAGAGCGGCGAGATGATGGGGGTGTTCACCTTCATCCTCACCACCTTCGCCAGCATCATCGCGGTGGGGGTGATCTACAACAACACCCGGGTGGCGCTTTCGCAGCGCAGCCGCGACTTCGCCAGCCTGCGGGTGCTGGGCTTCACCCGGCGGGAGATCGCGGCCATCCTGCTGGGCGAGCAGGCCATCCAGGTGGCGCTGGCGATCCCCCTGGGGCTCTTGCTGGGCCACGCGATGGCGGTGGGGATCATGAGCAGCGTGGATCCCGAGACCTACCGCTTCCCGGTGATCATCTCGGCCCGAACCTACATCTACTCGTCGATGGTGGCCCTCGCGGCCGCGCTGGTCAGCGCGCTGCTGGTGCGGCGCAAGCTCGATCGGCTCGACCTCATCGGCGTCCTCAAGACCAGGGAGTGAGCGAAGCATGGCGAGCAAGAAGCGACGGGCCGTCGTCCGGTGGATCAAGCGCGGGCTGATCATCGTGTTCCTGGGGGCGGTGGCGGCGATGGTGGTGCTGGCGTGGATGCCCAAGCCGGTGCCGGTGGAGACCACCGGTGTCGCGCGCGGCGAGCTGACGGTGACGGTGAGCGAGGACGGCCGCTCGCGGATCAAGGACCGCTACGTGGTCTCGGCCCCGCTGTCCGGCAAGCTGGCCCGCATCGAGCTGCACCCCGGCGATCAGGTGGAGCAGGGGCAGGTGATCGCGCGCATCGTGCCCGTGGACACGCCGCTGATGGACGTGCGCACGCGCGAGCAGGCCGAGGCCCGGGTGGCGGCGGCCAAGGCGGGGACCAAGCAGTCCAAGGCGCAGATCGTCCGCGCCAAGGCGGCGCTCAAGTATGCCGAGCAGGAGGTCGAGCAGATCCGTCCGCTGGTGAGCCAGGGGGTGGAGAGCAAGGTGACCCTCGAGCGCCTGCTGCTCGACGAGCGCACCCGCCGGGCCGAGCTGACCTCGGCCGAGTTCGCGTCGCGGGTGGCCGACCACGAGCTGCGCATGGCCGAGTCGGTGCTCGGTCGCTTCGACAGCAGCCAGGGGGACGAGCCCTCCGAGCAGCTCGAGGTGACCAGCCCGATCACGGGGCGGGTGCTCAAGGTCATCCAGGAGAGCGAGGGCGTGGTCCCGGCCGGCGCGCCCTTGGTGGAGCTGGGCGATCCCGCCGCGCTCGAGGTGGTGGTGGACGTGCTCACCCGCGACGCGGTGCAGATCGAGCGGGGAGCTCCCGCGGCCATCGAGCGCTGGGGCGGCGAGCCGCTGCGGGCCAACGTGCGGCTGGTGGAGCCCTCGGCCTTCACGCGCCTGTCCTCGCTGGGGGTGGAGGAGCAGCGGGTCAACGCGGTGCTCGACATCGATCAGCCCTACGAGGAGTGGAGCAGCTTGGGCGACGGCTACCGCGTGGAGGCCAAGATCACGATCTGGCGGGCCGACGACGTGCTCGAGCTGCCCTCGTCGGCGCTGTTCCGGCACGACGAGGGCTGGGCGGTGTTCGTGGCCCGCGAGGGCGTGGCCTCGCTGGTGCCGGTGGAGATCGGCCGCCGCAACGGGCTGCAGGCGCAGATCGTGGACGGCCTGCAGGAGGGCGAGCGGGTGATCCTGCACCCGAGCGACCGCGTGCAGGATGGCACCATGGTCACCTGGCGCTGAGCCGTCGCGGGCCGGGCCCGGGGGCTGCCCGGGGGGCCACGGACGACGCCGGCGGGGCCCGGGCGATCGCCGCCAGTCGGGGATGGGCTACTCTCCACGACTGCAATGGCCCAGGCCCCGGCGCGTCGCGTACCCACCCCCGTCTCCACGATGGGCGTGCAGCTACCCGACGATCGCTACATCCCGGTGCGGCCCGACGATCTGGTCGACGCCCTGGTGGACGACGCGGCGAGCCTGTCGATCGGCGGCGACGATCTGCGGGCGCTGGCCGAGGGCCTGGAGCGGGTGGTCTCGCAGGAGATCGAGGAGCTGCGGCGCGGCGTGGACCGGGCCTACGATCCGCACAACCCCGCGCGCGACACCCTGCTGGTGGGAGGCGCCGAGCAGCTCGCCACGCGGGCGGCCGGGCTGGGCCCGCTGGTCTCGTACCTGCTCGACAAGGCCAACTACGAGTCGCTCGACGACGTGCAGCTCGACGCGGCCCTGCGCGCCGCCAACTCGCAGGGGGTGCGGATCCGCTTCGAGCCCGAGCGCCTGGAGACCATCGAGCTGTGGGTGCGCGGCCGCACCACGGCCCGGCGCTCGGTGAGGAGCCTGCGGCGGCCGATCCGGGGGCAGGAGCACGAGGTGGAGCTGTACCGGCGCCTGGCCGTGGTGTTCCGGGCCAAGGGGGAGGACGAGCTCAACCTCAAGCTGTTCCGCGAGATCCCGGTGGCCGACGTGGAGGCCCTGCTGCCCCACGCCGAGGTGCAGATGGGGGCGCTCGATCGCCTCAAGGTGCTCGGCGGCAGCCTGGGGGCGATGGGCGGGGTGCTGGCCAAGCTGTTCGAGACCACGGTGGCGGCCACCCAGATGCTGTGGCTGGCCGTGCTCGCGCTGGGCGGGCTGTCGGTGCGCTCGTTCCTGGGCTATCGCCGGGCCAAGCGCCTGCGCCTGAGCCAGATGACCCACCACCTCTACTACCAGAACGTGGCCAACAACGCGGGAGTGCTCGACCAGCTGGTGGCCAGCATCGGCAACGAGGAGCTCAAGGAGTCGCTGCTGGCCTACCTGGTGGTGCGGCGCTCGGGGGTGACCAGCACGGAGGAGCTGCGCGCAGAGGTGTCGCGCTGGCTCGACCAGCGCTTCGGGGTGGCGGTGGACTTCGACGCCCGCGATGCGGTGCAGACCCTGGAGCGCCTGGGGCTGTGGCGGGACCGTGGGGCGTGGACGCTGCGAGAGCCAGCGGAGGCGATCGCGGAGCTCCAGCGGGCGTGGCAGGAGCGACGCACCGCGGGCGCTCACCTGGCCGCGGCGGCGCGGCGCGAGTGATCGGGCGCGAGTGATCGGGCTCGAGCTGGCCCCAGCCCGCGCAGGCGGACGCGAGCTGCTCGTGCAGCGAGGACCAGCGGCGACGATCGGCCGCGCGCTGGCCCGGCCAGCGCAACCACGAGCGCAGCTCCGCGCGCAGCTCGGCCCACGGCATCGCGGCGCCCTGACGCAGCACCGCCTCGATCAGGCCGAGCGCGAGCGCCACGAACAGGGCCGCGGTCACGATCCCCATGGCGTCGACCATGGGCGAGAGGCTGGGGGCGCGGTCGATCTCCACCCAGCCGTAGCCTCCCAGGCCCACCAGCACCCCCGCCACGGCCAGCACGCCGCAGCCCAGGGTGATGCCCACGAGGGGGAGCCGCGGCGGGGGAGCGGGGGGAGCGAGGCGAGCCCGGCCGTCCACGCGCATGCGCAGCGGGGGCCCCACGTCGCGGCGGTAGCCGGTCCCGATGGCGAAGAGCTGCACGCTCACCTGCGCCACGAAGCCGCGGCGGGAGATCCGGTAGCGGCGGCCGCGGATCGAGCCCTGCAGTCGGTCCTCCTGGATCCGGTAGCCCGCCCAGCGCGGGAACGACGACTCGCAGGTGCGGGCGATCGCCTCGCCCACGTGGTCCAGCTCGCGCTCCACCTGGGGCGCACGGCTCAGCGCCGTGGCTCCGGTCCACGTGAAGGTCTCGTCCGTTGCTGGGTCCACGGGCTCGACGGGGTGGGGCGAGTGACGTAGGTAGCCTGACCTCCGGTCGTGGGAGCAGCAACACACGATCTTCGGTGAGGGCGATCGATGGAGCCTCGCCTCGGGTGGCTCGAGGAGTGTCAGGAAGGCGCACACGGCGCGTCCGTTCAGTGGTTCACTGCGGGCAGTGACCTCCTCGCCATCGTCGAGCTCGGGGCTCGCCTCTCCCGAGGAGCTGGAGCAGCGGGCCAAGACCCTGCTGTCCATCGTGCGTCGGCAGGCCCGGCGGCCCTACGTGGTGGAGCTCGCAGGGACGCCCAAGGCGGGCAAGACCTCGGCCCTCCACGTCCTCAAGAGCTTCTTCAAGGAGTGCGGCTATCAGGTGCAGCTCATGCGCGAGCGGGCATCCGATTGCCCCATCGCGATGAAGGGGCACTTCTTCTTCAACACGTGGACGACCACCACGATGATCGCGTCCATGCTCGAGAACCTCGACACGGAGGCGGACATCCTGCTGCTGGACCGCGGGGTCTTCGACTCGATCGTGTGGCTGGAGGATCAGAGCCGGGCGGGTCAGGTGACGCCCGAGGAGCGGAAGATCTTTCGAGACTTTGCCCTGCTCGATCGCTGGCGCTCGCTCACCGACCTCACCTGTGTGCTCACCGTGACGCCCGAGGTCGCGATGCAGCGGGAGAACGCGAGCCTGCTCGTGCCCCGCAGCGGGAGCATCGTCAGCGGGAAGTTCCTCTCGCGATACAACTCCGTGCTCGCGACGGTCCGGGAGGACGTGGACGACCTGTTCAACTTCGTCGACATCGACACGAGCGAGCACGAGCCGCGGCATGTGCATCATCACCTCGCCTCGGCCCTGATCGAGCGGATGCATCATTGGGTCGATCCCGAGATCGCCGCGATCCCCCGTGCGACGGCCGAGGCGTTGTTCGGCGATCAGCCGGTCCTCGACCTCGCATCGAGCATCGGGGCGATCCAGCGTGAGGTGGTGTCTCGCCCCCGGTCGGTGCTGGAACGAGACGAGGGCTTCGTCCAGCTCGTCGCGGCGGCGGTGCTCCGCAACGACGGGAAGGTGCTGCTGGTGCGACGCTCGGCCGAGGATGACGAGAAGCGGGTGACCTTCGGGCGCGATCTCCTGTGGAAGGGTTGCCACGTTCCTCGCCCCGACGCGAGCGGCACGGACGTGGTGGCCATGGCCTCGTCTGCGCTGGAGGAGCGCCTCAAGGAGGACTTCTACCTCGCGAGGCTGGACTCGGAGCTCCGGCCGTGGGTGCTGGTGTGGAGCAGGAATCCCAGGGAGGTCCGTCACCTGGGCATCGTCTTCGATCTCGAGATCCCCAATGCGGAGCTCGCCCGGTCCCTGACGGGCAAGGTGTTCAAGCGTGACCGCAATCGCACGCGGATCAAGCTACAGGAGCTGGTCCGCCCCACCGAGCTGCACGCTCGCATGGCCAGCGCAGGAGGCGAGCTGCAGCTGGAGTCCTGGTCTCGTGACCTCCTCGATCACGAGGTCCGCCGCGGAGGAGGCGTTTCGCAATGAGACACTCGAATGTCGTCTACACCCTCATCCGGATCCCCCTGAGCACCGGACCCGCGCTGCTGCTGAGGCGCCACGAGAAGTGGGGAGACTGGAGCCTCGTGGGCGGCCACGTCGAAGAGGACGAGCTGGACGACTGGGGCCAAGCGGCGCTCCGCGAGGCCACCGAGGAGATGGAGCCCCTCGTTGCAGGCCGAGACTTCCGGGTCGAGCCGATCCACGACGAGCCGATCGTGTGGGGACCCGAGGCCTCGCGCTCTGCACGAGGAGAGCGGACCATCTATCACATCCAGTACTTCACCCTGGTGTTCTTGCGAGATCCGCTGACGCTCCTGGATCTGCTGTCCCCGCCGGATTTCCTGTTGCTCGAGGAGCAGAAGCTCGGCACGACCGAGCATGCGCTGGGCAACCCCGTTCACCGAGCACGCCGTTTCCTCCAGGGGGGCTTCGACTCGGTTCGCTGGGCCTGGGACGAGCCCCTCGAGCCCAGCCGGCTCCCTATTGGCATGCAGGCTCGGTCTTCGGTTTCAGGAGCGACTGGATAGCGGCCAGGGCACAGCGAATGACGAGCTGCTGGAGGCTCGGGTTGAGCAGCTCGCGGCCGAGAATGACCGCCATGATGCCGTAGGCGTCCTCGCGGGTGAGGCCGTGCTCTTCCATCGCCGACAGGGCCGAGCCGATCGCTCGATGGGCGAGGTAGACGAGGTCGCGGTTCCTCGATGGTCGCATGGTGCTCGGCCATGATCGGCACAGATCGGTGAACGAGGCTCCGGTGAGGAGCTCGCGCAGCATGGCCGTGAGCGACGACTCGTCGTCGATTGCGACGAAGTGGGTCGCCATGGCGAAGACCCACAGCGAGCTCGGGTCGTATCCGGGGGGGCCCAGGCCCGCACACTCGTAGTCGATGAGGATCGCGGCCTGCGTGGCGCTGAAGAGTATGTTGCCGGGATGGGCATCGCCGTGGCAGATCGAGCCTCGCGAGCAGCGATCGAGGATCTCGATCCCGGCTTGGTAGAGCCACTGCAGGTCGACTCGTTCCCCCGCCACCATGATCGGGCCGAGGCGATGGAGCGTGGCTGGGGTGGTGTCCCACTCGATGGTGCAGAAGATCGCCAGGTCCCCCGCGCGAGCCTGCCTCGAGAAGTGCTCCAGCGCGGTGATGGCCGAGTCCATCGCCGCGCGGTGGGGCACGGTCGAGCCGTCGTCCTCGACCACGTCGAGCGCCGGGTCGTCGAGCAGGTCTTCGAGCGAGCGGGCGTCTCCGAGCTGGGTCTCGATGGGGGCGAACGCCAGCGCCCCCAGCCTTCCGTGGCAGTAGAAGTCCATGTGGAAGGCCGCGCCGTGGGCGAAGGTCCGGAATCGAAGCGCTTCTCCGCGCGCGTCGTCTTGGGGCGACACCTTGAGGACGAAGGACACGCCCGTGCCCTCCACCGAGATCAAGGTCACTACGCCGTCCCCTCCGCGATTGGCCAGCGCCCGCGCGTGGAGCTGCTGGTAGTGAGCGTGGATGGGAGGGTACTTCTCGGCGAGGTATCGCGAGGCCACCGCCCGAATGAGCCCGTCTTGCGCGTTGCTGGGCTGGAACTCGTAGCGGATCCGTCGCTCCGCGTAGGTGATGTCTCGAATCACCGAGGACAGCCCGCCCAGGTCGAGACTGACGAGCATGGGCTGGTCGGCCACGGCCACGCGGGTGGGCTCGCGGAAGTACAGCTCGCGATAGAGCTCGAACAGCCCATCCTCTGCCGACGCCCAGGTCGGGCTCCGGACGAGCTTGAGCCAGTAGAGGTTCGAGCAGCACAGCAGTCGCTCGAGCCGGCGTCGGGGCGAGGGGCCCGTTGGTCCGCCGGCCGACCACCAGCTCGCCCCCACCACGAGCCCCACGACGGTCTCACGCTCCACGGCGTCGTCGAGCCCCTGCAGCGAGGTGACGCGGAGCGTGTGGAAGCCGAGCTCCGCTCCGACCCGCTCCATCACGAATCGGTGCTCGTCGTCGTCGCCCATGAACACGACGGTGAGCCCCCCGGGGTCGACGTCGATCTCGAGGTGCCATGGGCTCGGTGCTCCACCCGAGGGAGCCGGTCGCGTGGAGAGAGGTCCCTCCGCGGTCGGATCGTGGCGCTTGAGGGCCATCGCGATCTCGGGGGGCCAGGGCACCGAGGTGATCGCGCTGATCTCGGCGGGGAACGCCTCGGCCAGGGCGCGGGCGATGAGCCGGGCGAAGCGCGTGCGGTCTCGCAGGGGGAGGGACGAGGCCACGAGGGCGTGGAGGGCCTCGACCATGCCGTCGAGGTCCGACGAGTACACGCGCAGCTCGGCGCAGAAGCGCTGGAAGTCGGCTCGTGACCGAAGGCCGTAGTCCCGGCTCGACATCGGCGCTCCTGCCTCAGATCATCCCCTCGTAGCGCCGGCGTCGCTCTGCGAACGCGGCGGCTCCCCCTTCGAGGATGTCGAGGATCGGCTTGCGCATCTCGTCGATCGAGCCGGCCACCGGTCGATCCGCCAGGCGTGCGCTCGCCATCTTCATCACGACGACACGGTCGGCCTCTCCGAGGACGGGGATGTTCGCGTTGTGGGTGACGAAGACGAGCTGGCGCTCGAGCTTGAGCGTTCGAATCCTCGAGACGAGCTCGTCGAAGATGAAGCGGTTGTCGAGGTCGTCCTCGGGCTGATCGAAGACCAGCGGGAAGTCGGCCGGTCGCAGGATCAGCGGCAGCAGCGCGGTGGCCATCTGGCCCCGCGAGAGCTGCTCGATGGGCTTCATCTGCCCCTCCACGCTCATCGAGATCTCGAGCTGGTCCTCGAACACGATGGTCTCGAGCTCGAGGACCTCGAGCATGTTGTCGAGGAAGTGGTTGATGATGCGGCTGGCTTGGGACTCGTCGAGCCCCGCGAGCTCGGCCAGGGTGCCGGTCTGGG
The DNA here is from genome assembly GCA_020633315.1 of Myxococcales bacterium. Taxonomy (GTDB): domain Bacteria; phylum Myxococcota_A; class Polyangia; order Nannocystales; family Nannocystaceae; genus Paraliomyxa. The sequence goes on along the minus strand of JACKDV010000006.1, from coordinate 21,716 downwards.
TGTGCTCGACGATGTCGACGAGCTCGGCGGGCGTGATGAGGTCGGCGATCCGGGACGCGATCTCTCGCTGGCGCTTGAGCCGAGTGCCCTGGAGGAGCGAGGCGAGCCTGTCGACGTAGGTGCCCGACTGCGCCCCTTGGACGATCTCGAGCGAGATGTCGCTGCCCAGGTTGGCTCCGATGGCATCGACCTCGGCCAGGCGCAGCGCGAAGAGCTCGTCGAGACAGGCCTCGGCGTCCCGCCGAGCCTCGGATCGACGCTCGATGAGGGCGTCGAGCTTGGTGCTGCGCCGGTCGATGTCCTCGGCGAGCTCGGCCATGCGCCGCATCTGGGCTCGTACCCGATCCTCGTGCTCGAGCGAGGCCGACAAGGCCTCCTGGTCGCGACGGAGCGTCCGGTATCGTTCGTCGTGCTCCTCGAATGCCTGGTCGAGCGCCTCGAGCGAGCCGCGAGCCCGGTCCGCGAGCGCTCGAGACTCCGCGAGGCGCCGCTCCAGCAGCACCGCCGCATCGGAGAGCCGGCGCAGGAGCTCGGCGAGCTCGGCGGCTGGGGGCATGCCCGCGGCACGGAGCGCGTCGATGAGCTCGAGCAGCACCTCGTCCCGGGGACCGTCGGGGAGTCGCGACGGGAACAGCAGGGACAGCGAGTCGCAGCAGCCGCGGGCGCGGGCGAGCAGGCGTCGTCGTTGCTCGTACTCGTCGCGCTCTTGCTCGAGGCGGGGATCGAGCATCGGTCGCCCCTCGACGATCTCCTCGAGCTGGCGCTCCAGATCCGAAGACGGCACCAGCCCCCTGCGATCTTCACGAATGCCCTCGCGTAGCGAGAAGATCTCGCGCCCGAGGGACTCGATCCTGCCGTGGGCATCGCGGAGCCTGGTGTGGATCTCGGAGATGGCTCGGCTGTGGGGGCGATCGATGAGCTGGAGCCGATGCTCCGGGTTGGCCGCGATCTCCAGCAGGTCGCCCTGAGAGTAGATCTCGATCGGGGCATCGTGCGTCGAGAAGGTCGGATCGAGGATGCCGTCTCGGTAGGCACGGGGCTTCGTCGTGGCGATCGAGCGTTCGAGGCGGAGCTCCGAGCTCGTTCCGTGGTCGTCGACGATGCGGGTGGAGCACACGGCGGTCCCTCCCGCGAGGGTCTCGTTCAGCAGGCCGCGGGTGGGGCGGGTCGGTGCCGCGCGGCTCCCGTCGTCGATGAGGCTCTCGATGCGCGCAGGGTCGAGGTCGTACGCGAACCGGATCGTCTCGACGACCGTGGACTTGCAGGTCCCTCGTGCTCCGATGATGCAGGTGAGGCCCTCGGCGAGCTCGATGGCCGCGTTGCGGAGGTACCCATCCGAGGTGCTGAGTCGTTCGATTCGAGCCTTCACGCCGTGTCTCTGGGTGAACCATATCCTCCGACCCCCGGCGCGTCATCGATGTCGCCACGGATCGCGAGCTCGCGCTCGAAGGGCTCGCCGTCGGCGTCGAAGGCCCAGCGTCGCCACAGCGCCTCGGCCGAGATCCCGCTCATCAGCCAGCCGAGCTGGCTGGGATAGGCCTGCACCAGCGCCAGCGCGGCCGGGCCGTGCCCCGGGTGGCGGTGGGGGATGGCGCGCAGCGAGTGCCCACGCGCGGGTCGGGCCTGGGCCAGGCGCTGGTGCAGGGTGGCGACGCAGCCGGCTCGCTCCTCGGGGGTGAAGAAGGCCGCGCAGCCACCGGCGTCGATCTGGGCGCTCAGCTCGTCGATGGTGGGCGGCGCGTGCAGGTGTCCGCCCCGCAGCTCGAGGTGGCGCAGGGCGACGAAGGCGGGGACGAAGGCGTAGGGGCGGTCCTCGTAGTAGCGGGGCGAGCCGGGCAGCCGACGCGAGGCCGCGAAGACGCTGCGATGATCGATGTGACCGCCGATGCCCAGCGGCCACCAGATCTCGGCGGGGCCGAGCTGGGCGAGGTGGGGGCGCAGGCCGGCGGCCACCGCCTCGATGGTCTCGGGGCGCAGGGGCTGGTCGAGCATGAGGTCGCGAAAGGTGGGCGCGATGCCGAGGCGCAGCGGGGAATCGGGCAGGCCCAGGTGGATCGCCTCGGCGCCCACCCGCGCGAGGGCCTGCCGGTCCTCCACCTCGCGGGCGGGCTCGCCCTCGCTGAAGACGGTGATCACCACCACCCGCTGGCCGGCGGCGCGGCGCGAGACGATCCCCGCGGCGCAGGAGAAGGCGGCGTCGTCGAGGTGGGGCGAGACATAGACGGTGGTCATGAGGGGGGCTCCAGGATCGCCGCGCCCACGCCGTAGCCGATCGTGAGCACCAGGACGGGGCGACGGCGGTCGAGCGCGGGCTCGCGGGCGACGGCCCAGGCCGCGAGCTCGGCGTCGTTGTGCAGCCGCAGGGCCTCGGGCTCCAGCCCGAGCGCGGCGGCGAGCTCGGGGCGCCAGCTCGGGTCGGGGTCGTCCCAGCAGTAGGTGCAGCGGGTGGGGCGGGCGCGGGAGATCTCGCAGGGCAGGCCCAGCCGCAGCCGTCGCGGCGCGGGGGTGAGCCGCAGGGCCTCGGCGATGAAGCGCAGGGTGTGCTCGCGGGCGTCGGACCAGCGCGAGGGCGAGACGGCGTCGCGGAAGGGGGCGCGGGCGGGATCGCGATCGATCCGCCAGCTTCGTCGACCATTGTGGAGCTTGATCGAGGTCTGGCCCAGGTCGGCGCACAGGTCGACGGGCGTGGGGCCGTGCCGCAGGCCCGCGCGGGCGGCCGCCATCACGGGGTCGCCCACGATCCGCGCGAACAGGCCGACCCGACGCAGGGCCGTCACCTGCGAGGGCGAGGCCCCGCCCCCGGCGAGCACCACCGAGGCGATCGCGGGGCGTGGGCCCGGCGAGGTGGCGAGCGGGTGGACCACGGCGGCGAGGCGCTCGGGGAAGGAAGGGTGGTGGCGCCAGGCTTGGAGCGGGTGGCCGTCGACCTCGGCGTCCCACAGCTCGAGGGTGGTGACGTGGTCGCGGCTCATGGGGCCGTGCTCCCGCGGGAGGTCCCGATGGCCGACCTCGCGAGGGCGGCGGCCCCCTCGGCTCCGTCGTGGGCCCGGTAGCTCGCGGCGATGCGGGCCGCGGCGGCGCGCTCGGGGCCGTCGGCGAGCAGCTCTCGCAGGGCCCCTCGGATCTCGTCGACGGAGGCGACATCGAGGTCGATGCCTCGACCGGCCCCGCTGCGCTCGATGAAGGCGAGGTCGTGGGGCTGATCGTTGCACAGCGGCGAGACGAGCAGGGGCACCCCGGCCGTGAGCGCCTCCATCACCGAGTTGGCGCCGCCGTGGGTGACGACGAGGTCGGCCCGCTCGAGCACCGCGGGCTGGTCCACGAAGGGCTCGCACTGGATCCCGGGGGGCAGGCCGCGGGCGCGGAAGCCCTCGGCGAGCTCGCCCATGGCGGCGACGAGCGCGATGCCCAGCCCGCGGGCGGCCTCGATCAGCTTCTCGAAGCGCCGCGGCTGGTGCCAGGCCTGGCTGCCGAAGCTCGCATACACCAGCGGCTCGCCGGGGGGTGGCAGCACCGGGAGCGGACCGCCGCCGAGCGGTCGACGCGAGGGGCCCACCAGGTGCACGGTGGGATCGTCGGCCGGCCCCACCAGCGCCTCGGTGGTGAACACGGCAGTGCCCCACGGCGAGAGCACGTCGCTCACCCGGAAGCGCGCCCGCAGGCCGTACGCCTCGAGCAGCCGGTGGCGCTCGGGATCGAGGGCGGTCACGGTGCTCAGCAGCTCGCTGCGGAGGCCGGGGGGCACCACCGGGTTGAGCGAGGTGGACCAGCCCACCCACGGCACGCCCTCGAGCTCGGCCGCGATGGCGCCCGCGTAGACCATGGGATCGATCGCCACCACGGCGGGCCGCAGCTCGCGGATCAGCGCGCGGAAGGGCTCGACGAGGGGGCGCGGGGCGTCGACGAGCAGCGCCCGGATCCACCCGCGCAGGGCCTGGGGATCGGCGATGGTCTCGCTCAGGGCTCGCCCACGCAGCGCGGCCGGGGGCGCGCCCACTCCTGCGGGCAGGCGCACGCGCGTCACCCCGAGCTCCGCGAGCAGCCCGCGGACGTCGGCGCTGGTGCTCCACGTGACCTGCAGGCCGCTGCGCTCGAGCGCGGCGGCCGGGCCGAGCAGGGGGTGCAGGTGGCCGCGCTCGGGCAGGGTGAGCACCAGGGCGCGCGGCGGGGTCATGGGGCGGCCACCTCGTAGGCCTCGGCCCAGCGCTGCAGGCACAGCACGCGGAACACCGCGGCCCGGCGGCGCTCGTCGAGCCCGTGGGTGCGCAGCTCGGTGTCGAGGCGCAACAGGTCGACCAGCGTGCGCACCAAGGGATGGGGCTCGGCCCGCACCCGCTGCAGCCGGGCGAGGTAGGCCTGGCCCAGCGCCTGGTCCTTGGGCAGGGCCGACTTGCGACGGCGGCGGATCGCATCGGGCACCAGGCCGCGCGCCGCCTCGCGCAGCACCGACTTCTCCACCCCGCCGGCGAGGGCCCGCGCGGGCGCGATGGCCTGGGCCAGCTCGAGCACCCGGCGTCCGGCGAAGGGCACCCGCGGCTCCACGCCGAAGGCCATGCAGTGCAGGTCGCCGTTGTGGAGCAGGCGCGGCAGCCAGCGGCTCACCACGAGCTGGGTGGTCGCGGCCACGCGCTGGGCAGGGTCGTCGAAGCTCGCGCCCGCGGCCTCGGCTCGCTCGCGCAGGCGACGGTCGAGGCGAGCGATCGGATCGGGGTCGAGCTCGGCCCGCACCGGCACCGCGCCCAGGCGCTCGATGATCCGCCGCGGGCCCTGGGTGGCCACCGCGTCGAGCAGGAAGTGATAGCCATAGTGGGTCTCGTCGGCCGCGTCGCCCACGAGGATGCCCTTGAGCCCCTGCGCCGCCGCGGCCTGGGCCAGGGCGTGCTGCGACAGCTCCTGCTCCCAGGCGGGCAGGGCATCGTCGGTCACCGCCACCGCGTCGAGCCAGTGGTCGATCCGCGTGCGATCGAAGGGGACGAGCCGCTCGTGCAGGTCGAGCTCGGTCGCGGCGAGGTGGGCGAAGGGGGTGTCGTCGGAGATCACGATCGCCGAGCGGCCCTCCCATCGCTCCTGCCCGTCGAAGGTGATGGTGAGGGCGGGCAGCGGCGACAGGCGGCGTCGGGCCCGGGCCGCGACGAGGGTGGAGTCGAGCCCTCCGCTGCTGAACACCCCGAGCGGAGCGTCGGCCACGGTGCAGCGATCGATCGCGTGGAGCAGGGCCTCGCGCAGCTCCTCGGGGCCCACCGCGGGGTCGGGGCGCGGCGTCCAGCGCCAGTGCGGGCGCAGCTCCACGCCGTGCTCGTCCACCCGCAGCCAGTGCCCGGGGGGCAGCGGCTCGATGCCCTGGAACATGCTGCGCTCCACGCCGCTGAAGGCGGGGGCCACCAGCAGCTCGAGCACCGCGTCGAGGTCGGCGTGGACCGGTCCCGGGTCGAGGGTGAGCAGGGCCTTGGCCTCCGAGGCGAAGGCGAAGCCGTGGTCGCGGCGAAAGAGCAGCGGCTTGACCCCCAGCGGGTCGCGCACGGCGAAGCCCGCCCGCTGCCGCTCGTCCCACACGAAGAAGGCGAACATGCCGTCGAGGCGATCGATCGCGCCCACGCCCCAGCGCTGCCAGGCCGCGAGCACGGTCTCGGCGTCGCTGCGCGTGCGCCAGGGGCCGCCGAGCTCGGCCCGCAGCTCGGGGTCGTCGTAGAGCTCGCCGTTGTAGACCAGGGTCAGGCGCCCGTCCGCGCTGCGCATGGGCTGGGCTCCGTCCTCGGGGTCGAGCATGGCCAGGCGGGTGTGGGCCAGCACGCAGCTCGAGCCCTCCATCACGCCGGCTCCGTCGGGGCCGCGGTGGGCGAGGGCCCGCTGCATGCGGAGCACGGGCTCGCGGCTGGCTGCGGCGGGTCGATCGAAGCGCACGATGCCCGCGATCCCGCACATCAGGCGGTGCCCTCCTCGAGCATCGACACCAGCCGGTGCAGGGTGGCCCAGGACACGCGCGCTCGCTCGGTGCGAAGGTGCAGCGGCCGATCGAGCGCGGCGGCCAGGGGGTGCAGCGCGGCGGGGTCGGGGTGCAGGCCCAGCGCGCCCAGCCGGCGCGAGCGCTTGGGTCGACGGGCGAGGCGGCTGGGCACGCCACGGCGCTCGAGGTAGGCGCGCAGCCAGGCCTTGTCGGGGTCGGGGCCCGAGGCGCGCAGCGAGCCCAGCACCGCGTCGTCCCAGAAGGGCGAGCACGCCCGCAGCCCGGCCGCCTCGGTCAGCGCCGCCACGATGGGGACGTAATCATAGTCGGGTCGACCGCGGAAGGCTGCGTCGGCGCCGTCGCCCGTGACCAGCGTGCGATGGCCCCGGGCTCGGAGCGCGCGGGCCAGGCCCAGGCGACCCACCGGGTGCAGGTCGTACAGCGGGCACTGGGCGGCGGCCACCGCAGCGGAGAGCCCGGCGAGCAGGTGGCTGGGGGGCACATCGATGGCCTCGAGGGGGGCGCCGAGTCGAGCGCAGAGCTCGTGGGTCGCGGTGAGCTCGTCGTAGTCGGGTAGGCCGGTGCGTAGGGTGACCACCACCGGCCAGCGGCCGGTGAGGCGGTGCCAGGCCACGAGCACGGCCGCGGCATCGATCCCACCGCCCAGGGCCAGCGCGGCCGTGGGGTCCTGGGCGGCGAGGCGAGCCACGGCGGCCTCGAAGATCGCCTCGCGAGCGGCAGGCGACGCGGCGTGGGCATCCATCGTCGGCGGCACGGGTGCTCGCGCGAGCGCGGGGGCGTTGCGAGCATCCATCGTCGGGAGCTCGTCGGGCGGTCGTCGCTCGATGCCCCGGACGATGGTGCGCCGATGGGTGGCCGATCGCAGGCCCCAGGCTTCGTCCACGCCGTGTCGATCGAGCGCGATGGGGCCGGTGACCAGCGCCTGCAATCGCTCGCCGCGGGCTCCGTCGCCGGTGCGGACCAGCGACCAGTCGAGCCCGTGCCAGGCTCGCGCGGGCCACGGGGGCTCGACGGGTCCTCGGCGGGGCTCGAGCGGCGCCATCGTGTTCCCCGAGTATCGGATTTCCCGGCCCGTCCGCGAGCCTCGAGCCTGCGCCGCGGGGGCTGCGCCATCCCGGGCGATGGGCGTCGGCTATGCTGGCGCGATGGGTCGGTGGAGCGTGCAGTTGCTGCTGTGCCTGCTGGGCGCCTGCTCGCGCTCATCAGGGCCCTTTGCCGCGCCCCCTCCCGCAGACGGGACCGCTCCTGCGGGCTCGGGCGCCGCGGGGTCGGGGCCTCGCGCATCGACCCCGCCGACCCCCGCGGGCTGCCGCGTGGGGGCAGCCTGCAGCCCCCACGGCGCGTCGTGTCGCGACGGCGAGCTGCTGTGCAGCTGCTCCTCGCCGTGTCGTGGGGCCGAGATGCCCGAGGCGCCCAACGACACCACCTGGGCCTGCGTGCGTCGTCCCGCGGGCTGTCCCGACGCGGTGCCGGCCTCGGGCGAGCGCTGCCGTCACGAGGGGCTCTCGTGTGGGTACGGCACCTGCGGGGGCGCATCGATCGTGTGTAGGAGCGGCGCATGGGAGGTGATCACCTACGATCCACCTCCGTCGGCGGAATTCTAGCGGCGCGATCGCGGGGGACGTGCTAGGCCCCCGCTCCGATGTCCGCCTCGACCGACGACGAGCGGCGTGCGTTCCACGAGCAGAACCGGCGCTCGTGGAATGCGGTGACGCCCGCCCACCAGAGCCACAAGCACGACCAGGCCGGGTTCCTGCGCCGCGGCGGCAGCACCCTGTTCCCCGAGGAGCTCGAGCTGCTCGGCCCGCTCGAGGGACAGCGGCTGCTCCACCTACAGTGCAACTGCGGCCAGGACTCGCTGTCGCTGGTGGCCCAGGGCGCTCGGGTGACGGGGGTCGACATCTCCGACGCGGCGATCGCCGAGGCCCGCGCGCTGTCGGCCGAGTCGGGGCTGAGCGCCGAGCTCGTGCGCGCCGACGTGCTCGACTGGCTCGACGAGGCGGCCGCGGCCGGCGAGCGCTTCGACCGGGTGTTCTCGAGCTACGGCACCATCGGCTGGCTCGCCGACCTGCCTCGCTGGGCCCGCGGGGTGGCCTCCGTCCTCGCGCCGGGTGGTCGCCTGGTGCTGCTCGAGTTCCACCCGCTGGTGTGGAGCTTCGACGCCCAGGGCAAGGTGGTGGAGCCCTACTTCATCGAGGGTCCGCTGCACGAGGGTGGCGTCAACGACTACGTGGCCCGCAGCGGCGACGACCTCACGCCCATGGGGCGGGCCGAGGGCGTGGAGGGCTTCGTCAACCCGGAGCCCGCGGTGGCCTTCCAGCACACGGTGGCGCAGACGGTGCAGGCGATCGCCGACGCGGGCCTGTTCGTGGAGACCCTGCGCGAGTACCCCTACGCCAATGGTTGCCGAGTCTTCGACGGCATGGAGCGGCTGCCCGATCGACGCTACGGCATGCCCTCGGGGGTGCCGGCGATGCCGCTGATGCTCGGCATCGTGGCCACGCCGCGGTAGGCCGAGCCGGGCTCAGGGAGCGAGGATCTCGTCGACCGAGGAGGCCGTGATCGCCCGGTCGAACCAGTGCTGCAGCAGGCGCTCGTCGGTGCACGAGAGCATGCGCGCCCGCTGGGGCTCGGTGGCCCGAAGACCACGCCCGTCGATCAGGTGCACCAGCATGATCGCCTGCCCCCGGACCTGCCCCTCGGCCTGGCCCCGCCGCCAGCCCTCGGCCTGGCCCCGCTCCCAGCCCTCGGCCTCGAGCCGACGCAAGTAGCTGCTATAGGGAGGTCCTTCGATTCGAGCTTCCATCTCGGTCTCCAGCTTCCGTCGCACGTCGTCGTCGAGGAACGCATAGACGACGTCGGCATGATAGCGAGTGTGGTCGTCATTGCGAGCGAGCATGTAACGAATGGTCTCGATGGCGACGCGACCCACGTGCTCCGCGTGGGGCCCCCGGCCATGCGCGACCACGGCGAGGGTGGCCAGGGTCGGTACCTCTCGGGCCCGTTCGAGCGAGACCTCGGGGGGGATCTGGCGGGGCCCGATCACCACCGCGGCGAGCGAGGCCCCACGGCCGATCTCGATGGGCTGCGCCGCCCAGTTGGCCACCCCCTGGTAGGGCGTGACGACGACCAGCGTGGTGGGGCACCGCAGCCGTCGGCGAGTGATCGAGACGTAGACCACCCAGGTGTCGGGCTTGCTGGGATCCCTGCGGAGCTGGACGTCGACCACGAAGGCCTCCTCGGCCTCGCCGTCGCGCCGGTGGGCGATCAGGGTACCGTCGGGGAGCAGGTCCGACGGGCCACCATCGCGCACGGCGTCGGGACCGGGACGGATCTCGAGCTCGCCGCAGAGCTCGATGCCGACCAGCGCGAGCGCAGCCGCGAAGGCTCCACGGGCCTCGGTGAGGAGGCGCGTGAGGGACTGGTGCTCCGCAGAGGGCATCGATCGCGCTCGTCGAGCCCCTCGATGTGGCAAGGACCGTTCCGTGAGGTCGATCGAAGGATTCCGAGAGCTTGGAGAGGCGATGATCCCCGAGTGGCCCACCGGTGGGCGGACCACCTGACCGTGGGTGGGCCACCGTCACGAATTCTCCCAGCACTCGGATCGGGTGAGTCGACGATTCCCGGACCATTGTGATTGCATCGCCACGGGCTCGCGTCATGGTGGTCGCACCGCCTGCAGCAGCGGAGAGAAGCTGGATCCGGAGGCCAGCGACTACTGGACGAAGTACCTGTGCACGAACCAGTTGGAGACGGTGCGGGTCGATCTCCCGCCGCGCTTCGTCTCGCTGATGGAAGGCTGCGGCTTCTCGTGGGGCGGGCACTGGGGCGGTCCCGACAGCAGCACCGAGGCCGAGGGGCGTCAGCTCGGCTGCGACCCCATGCACTTCGAGCTGCCTTGACGCGGGCACCGACCGGAGGGCGGCTCGCGAGCGGGCCGGTGGGCTCACCGCGCTCGGCGGGTCGCGGTAGACTCCGCCCGTGCGCTGTCGTCCTCTCGTCGCCCTCGCGATCGCTCTCGCCGCGTGCGCTCGGGCGCAGGCCCCCGCGCCCGAGCCCGCGCCCGTGTCGGAGCGACCCACGGTCCGGGTGCCGGAGCCCTCGCCCTCGCCCGCCCCGGCCGCGCCGGAGCCCGCGCCCGAGCCGATCGCGATCGAGGGCTACGAGGAGGTGGCCGAGCTGCTCGCCGAGCGCTGGATCGGGTGGTGGGAGGGCGAGCACCGGATGGCGGTGGCACGCCGCGGACCGGTGCGCTTCCGCAGCGACGGGGTGGAGCAGGGGCTGGCCGACCGGGAATTGCTGCCCGGGCCGCGCCGCCTGATGGTGCTCGAGGACGAGGAGCGACCTCGGGTGGTGGTGGACGAGCCGGGGGTCCGGCTGCTGCTGCACGTGGAGCGGGCCGATGCGCAGCCGGTGATGCTCGCTCGGGTGCCGCTGCGACCCGAGCCCGGCTTCGTCTTCCTCGATCCTCCGCAGCGGGGGCACGTGGTGGTGGACCTCGGCACCTGGGTGGAGGCGCTGGCCGAGGAGGGCGAGGCGACCCAGGTGCGCTGGCGGGGGCACGAGGTGGAGTGGACGGGCTGGGTCGACACCCAGGTGCTGGGCACGAGCGTGGCGCGACCCGAGGATCGATCGGACGACGACGAGGATGCCGGGCCGGAGCTGGTCACCAAGCGCACGACCGCGCTGCGCGAGCGGCCGGGCAAGGGCAAGACCCTGGTGACGCTGGACGACGACGAGTTCGTGCGGGCCGTGACCAAGAAGGCCTCTCGGGGCCATCGCCTGGTGGAGTACACGCGCCCGTGCGAGGACGACGTGTCCTACGTGGGCTTCGTGGCGGCGCGCGACCTCGAGGTGCCCGACTTCGGCGCGGGCTATGGCTGTGGCTCGGGCTCGCCCGGCTACTCGCGGCCCTGGGGCGCGGCCGAGTCGGCGCCGCGGGTGACCATCGAGGCGGGGCGCGTGTTGCTGGAGCCCGAGGGCCCGCCGCGGGTGATCGGCTGCGTGCGCGAGAGCGTGGAGATGGCCGAGCTCGGCGGGGGCGTGCACGCCGTTGCGACGATGTGGGGGCCGATCCTCGTGCGCCTGGCCCCCGAGGGCTTCGGGGGCCCGTGCGGCTCCAAGCAGTGAGCGCCCCCGGGTCGGGTGACGGATCGAGGCACGCCGTGTAGCGAGGCGTTACGCGGCGGGGCTCCGGCGGGCCGTGGTGTCGGGGCTGGTCGCCGATGGGACGTCGTTCCGCACTGGATCCATCGCGAGGCCAGGGGCGTGCCGGGTTGGTACGGGCATTGCTTCGTCGTCCCCTCGTGAGGATCGAGGCCGAGCCGAGGATGGGCTACTCTTCCAACGAGCGCGAGCGGATGCGCTCCGACCAGCCCTTGGCCCCGGCGCCGAGGCCTCCCCTGACCCTGCTGTGGTGGACGGGCCAGGGCGACCCGCACCCCGTGATGGTGGGTCTGGGGCTCCGGCTGCGGGAGCACCGGGCGGTGTCGCTGGTGTACTTCGAGCGCGGCGACGATCTGTGGCTCGGCGAGCGCGAGCTGGTGGTGCTGTGCCACTCGGGCCCGCTCATCGCCGCCCTCGTGGCCGCGATGGCCGGGCCGAGCCGCGCCCCGGGGTGGCTGGGCACGGTGCGGGTGGACCACGGCCCGACTGCGGCGCGAGCGGCCCTCGCCCTTCGCCTGTGGAACGCCCCGTGCGAGGGATGAGGGCCGAGCTCCGCTACGGGCAGGACGACAGGAAGTCGGTCGGGAGCTCGGACAGGCTGCGCACCTCGGTCATCGCGTGGGTGGAGCCGGCGAGATCGAAGGCGATCGGCGAGATCACCATGCCCGCCACCTCGCCGCAGTAGGCGGGGTCGCCCACCGGGGTGGCGCCCGCCAGCACCGTGGCGGTGACGTCGGCCGCCGTGATGGGGTTGGCCGCGGCCGGGATGTCGACGGTGCCGAGGTCCCAGTAGATGAAGCCGCTCTGATCGATGGGGATCGAGTAGTAGTAGACCTCGCCCACGGGCTGGCGGGGCGCGGTGCGGCTGCCCAGGCTCAGGCTGAGCCACTGCAGGCTCATGTCGACCTGCCCCGGCGACTCGTCGATGGTCACGATGGCCTGGAAGGGCAGGGAGGGGTCCAGAGGGGTGCTCATGGCCAGCAGGAAGCTGCGTCCCGAGCTGACGCCCATGTCGGGGGGCGGCGAGGTGGTGGAGGAGGTGGTGGTGGGCGCTGCCCCGGTCTCGTCCCCGGTGGTGGCGCCGTCGTCATCGCTGTTGTCGGTCTCGAATTCGAGCAGGACCGTGTTGTTCTGGCAGCCCGAGGCCAGGGCCAGGGCCAGGGCGAGCAGCGGTGAGGAGATCACGCGAAGCCAGGTCATCACGGCGCCAGGGTAGCAGAGCGAGTCATCGAAAACCCACATTCATGACGAACAGGCGGCGGCAGGGTCGCGACCAAGGGCCGCTGCCTCGCGGGCAGCATCGTCGGCTCGGCCGGCCAGGCACAAGGCCGCGATCCGTGCGGCACGGCGCTCGTCGGCGAGCTGTCCTCGGGGGAAGCGCTGGGCATGGCGCTCGAGCAGGGCGAGGGCCTCGACGCCGCGGCCCCGCTGGATCGCCCGCTTGGCGTCGCGCAGCAGGGCGAGCTCGGCAGCCAGATCGTCGGTGGGCTCGTGCTCGGCGGGCGCCGTCGTGGTCGGTGCTCGGGTCGGCGAGGGAGGTGAGGGGACCCGCGACGCGGGCGGCACCGCGGTCGCGCCGGGCGGGCGCGCGGGCGCGGGGTCGGGCGCGGGAGCGGTGGCGAGGGCAGGCGAGGCACGAGGGGCCGGGTCGTGCTCGGGACTCGAGCCCTCGACGGGCGAGCGTGCGGTGGTCGGGACGACGGGCACGCGCGCGGCGGGCTCGACCATCGCCAGTCGAGCGCCCACCAGGCCGGCTCCGAGCGCCGCGCCCACCACCACCCACTTGATCTGCGCCACCCAGCCCACGCCGGTCGCCACCGGGGCCACGCTCGACGCAGGGCCGAGCCCGGCCGCGATCATCCCCCACATCCGGCGGCGGCGCTCGGGGGCCGGCGCGGTCGGGTGCAGGCCCTGCAGCCCGCGTCGCAGTCGCTGGCGCTCGCGACCCGCCTCGTGACCCAGGCCCTGCCATGCGGCGCGCAGGCGCGAGTACACGGTGCCCACCGGGATCTGTAGCGCCTCGGCGATCTCGGGGGCGGTCATGCCCTCGAGCTCGCTGAGCACGAGCACCAGCCGCTTGTCGCGATCGATGCGCTCGAGCAGGGTGGCGAGGCTGTGGGCCGCATGGGCGCGATCGAAGGGTTCGTCAAGGCCCTCGGCGGGCTCGTCGGTGGCCACGAAGCGGCGCGCCCGGGCGTCGGCCGAGCGTCGGTAGCGAGAGGCGATCCGCCGCGCGATGCCGTACAGCCAGCTCCGCGCGCTGCTGCGGCCCTCGAAGCTCGACCAGCGGCGGTAGGCGGTGACGAACACGTCCTGGACCGCGTCGTCGAGGGTCGCATCGTCCACGCCGTGGTGCCGCAGCACCCGGCACACGAAGGCGCAGTGCTCGTCGAACAGCGCCGCGATCGGGGCGCTCGGGTCGGACCCGGGGCCCTCGAGCGAGGCGGCGGCGAGCGAGCTCCTCATGGGCGGCGCCCCTCCGGGGCCTCGATCACGGTAGCCGCCATTGCACCCTCACGCCGACCCGAGCCCCGACCGCGGGCACCAGGTGCACCAGCCCGGCCTCGGGGATGCCGAAGCGCTGGCGGACCAGCGGGACCACGAGATCCACCAGGCCGCCGAGGTAGGCGTGCCGGCCGAGCCGCCACTGCGGTCGGGCGCCGGCCGCCACGGCCACCCATGCCGTGTTCACGGTGCGCGGGCGCTCCAGGCCCGTGCCTCGCCCGCGCAGGTCGCCCAGCTCCAGCGCGCCGCACAGCGGCAGCTCGAAGCGCGAGCGACCCACCACGCCACAGGCTCGGGCCACCCCGGCGAGCAGCGCGAAGCGTCCGCCGACCGAGGGCAGCGCCTGGGTCACCTCGCCGGGGCCCACCGAGGCCAGGCCGCTGGCCAGCAGGCGCGCGCGAGGCCAGGCCGCGCCCGCGCTCAGCTCGAGCGAGGCGCCGCCGCGCGGCAGGATGCCCAGCTCGCCGGCCAGCGCCGCCCCGAGCTGCACGCGCGGCCGTGGCTGCGGGCGCCTCGGGGTCTCCGACGCGGGCCCCTCGAGCACGGCGGGGCGCGGGGCGGTCGCGGGCGGCGGGCTCGTGGTGGCCGGCGGCTCGGGGGTGGGCTCGGGCACCCGCTCTGGCTCGAGCGCGTCGACCTCCGCCCGCAGCGGGATCGCATCGGCCACCGCCATCGCGTCGAGCTGCACCGCCACCACCAGCGCGACCGCCTCGGTCAGCGTGGCGCAGTCGTGCCCCCGCAGCGTGCGGGTGAGCGGCTGCGGCAGGCCGTCGACCCGCATCGAGATCTGCCACGCATCGTCGTGGGCCAGCGCCCCCAGCGACAGCCGCACCGGGCTCGAGGGGGGCTCGGCCAGCAGCCCGTCGACGCGGGTGGGCAGCGAGTCCGCGTCCACGCAGGCCGGGCTCGTGTCCCACTGGGTCCGCACGCTCGCCGATGCGCTGGACGGAGCCAGCACCAGCGCCGAGAGGAACGAGAGCAGCACCCCGCGCGCGAGTATCGACCTCGGAGCACGCCTGGGCAACGCTCGTCCCTCCCGGCTCCGGGCTCATGGCTCGACCGCCCATAGGGCGAGGCGGTAGTCACCCAGGGGCGTGTCGGAGCAGGTCGGCTCGGAGATGTCCGATGCGCCCTCCACCGCGGCGTCGTAGGAGAGCTCGGGCACCGCGGTCCCGAAGCCGCCCTGCTGGCCCGCGTGCAGCACGGTGCCGCTGCCCTCCCAGCTCAGGTCGATCGCGCGGGGCGACTCGCCGCACTCGCCCACCGAGCTGCCGCAGGTCGACTCGACCACGCCCACCGCGATCCCGTCGTGCCAGGGCTCGTCGCCGAGCAGCGCGTCGATGTCCTCCACCCACAAGGGGCCCTGCCGGGGGTCGACGCGCTCGCCCGACACCAGGTCGAGCACCAGCACGTCGCCGCGATGGAGCACGGCGTAGCGGTTCCAGCCCATGCCCCACCAGTCGAGCACCAGGCGCAGGCGCAGGTCGGTCTCGAAGAAGGGCAGCCAGGACTCCAGCGGCTGGGCGCTGGAGCCCCGCAGCATCGGCGAGACGTCCTGGTCGACCAGCCCCGCGTCGCCGTCGATCCGCCCCGACATCGTGCAGCTCAGGTGGATCTCCCACTCGAAGGTCACGCCGTCGGCCGAGCCGCTGAAGACGCTGGCCAGCGAGCACGGCCCCTCGAGCACCGCGGCGAAGCTGGCCTCCACGCCGGGCACCGGCTCGACGAAGTCCTCGGCCCAGGACACCCAGGCATCGCCCGGCTCACAGCCGGGCTCGCCGTCGGTCTCGGTCTCGGGGCCGTCGGTGGCGGTCGGGTCGCCGGTCTCGCCGCTGGTCATCGAGCTGCTGCCCGAGGTCGCGGTGGGGGGCGGGCCGCTGGTGGCGCTGGGATCGAGGCTGTCGCTGGCGCCGTCGCTACCAGAGGCCTCCACCCCGCCCCCGTCGTCGGCGGTCTCGCCGAGCCCGGTGTCGATGATGCAGGCGGGGAGCGCCACGGCGGCGCCGAAGACCAAGCCAAGGGATCGGAGTCCTGTCATTCGTCGGTGTCCTCATGGGGGTGGGTCTCGGCGACGAGCTGGTTCCATTAAGCGAAATTCGAAAAAGAGTCGCAGGCGTGCGTGATGGGCGCGAGAGCGGGGCTCGAGGGCGCTCGGCGGCAGGAGCGGGTAGGCTCGGCCGGCCATGCGGGCTCCACTCACGGCCATCCTGCTGGGCTCCCTGCTCGCCTGCCGACCGTCGCCCGGGCCCTCGCCCGCGAGCGAGCCCTCGTCGAGCCCTCCGCCGGCGAGCGAGGCCGAGGCCCCGAGCGCCTCCGCCCCGGCCTCGCCCCCGCGGGCCGCCCTGCCCGAGCATCCGCCCCAGCCCTGCATCGATCGCCCCACGATCCCCGAGGGCGAGCCCACCATCTTCCTGCGCTGCCTGCCCGGCGGGTGGCAGTCGATGACGATCTCGCCCGGCCCCTCGCTCGCCGCCGACCTGGCCGCGATCGAGGCGGCCCCGCCCCCGCGCCGGCTCGAGCTCCACGCCCACGCCAACCCCGAGCTCGACCGCTACCTGGGGGCGGTGCGCTCCGAGGTGCTCACCGAGCTGACGCTACGGCGCGGCGAGGCGCTCGACCTCCATGCGCTCACCCGGCTCGAGCACCTGCGCCGGCTGGTGCTCGAGGGCACCCGCACCGGAGAGCTGACGGTGCTGCCCGAGCTGCCCGAGCTGCGCGAGCTGGCGCTGCTGCTCGCCGATCTCCGCGGCAGCGGCGGGCTGCCTGCGCTGCCCTCGCTCGAGGTCCTCGAGCTGGTCGACACCCGGGGGCTCGACGAGGTCTCGCTGACCGGGCTCGGCTCGCTGCGCGCCCTGGACCTGAGCGGCGCCGCCTCGGTGCCGCGCGACGCGATCGTGGCCCTGACCACCCTCGAGCGCCTGGCCCTGCCGCGCACGGAGCTCGACGAGCTCGACTGGCTGGTCGCGCTGCCACACCTGGTCGCGCTCGATCTGCGGGCGACCAAGGTGAGCGACCTGGCCCCGCTGGCCGAGCTGGCCGGGCTGCGGGAGCTACGGGTGGCCAGCACCGCGGTCGCCGACCTGCGCCCGCTGGCCGGGCTCACCGGGCTCGAGCTCGTCGACGTGCAGGACACCGCGGTCTCCGAGCTCGGCCCCCTCGCCTCCGGCACCGCGCTGCGCGAGGTGGTGCTCGACGGCTCGAAGGTCCGCGACCTGGGGCCGCTGTCCGGCCACGCGGAGCTCGAGGTGCTGAGCGCCGTGGGCACCGCGGTCTCCGATCTCCGGCCGCTCGCCGACCACCATGCGCTCCGGATCGTGCGCCTGCGCGACACCGCGGTGAGCGACCTGAGCCCGCTCGCCAGCCACCGCGGCCTGCGGGAGCTGGAGCTGCGCAACACCGCGGTGTCCGACCTGGGCCCGCTGCGCGAGCTGAGCGAGCTGACCCTGCTCACCCTGGGCGGCACCCGGGTGAGCGACCTGAGCCCGCTGTCGCGGATGAGCGCGCTGACCCTGCTCGACCTGGCCGACACCCCCGTGCGCGACCCGAGCCCCCTGGCCGGCCTGCCCCGCCTCGAGACCCTGTGGCTGCAGGGCACGCGGGTGCGCGACGTCGCTCCCCTCGCCGAGCTGCCCGCGCTCGACGGCCTCAACCTGTGCGACACGCCCGTCCGTGAGCTCTCGGCCCTGCACGAGCGCGACGGCATCGACTGGATCGACGTGCCGCGCCAGTACCCCCGCTCCCGCCTCGCCCGCGACCAGCGTGCCCTGCCCCGCACGGCGATCGAGCGCTGCAGCCCGCGGCCTCGCTAGCCCGCTCCCCGCAGATCCCCCCGTGCGGGCGCCCGCGTGCGGGGGCTCTCCCCGGTTGCGGCGCGTCGCCGGATCCGTCACCGTCTTCGTCGTGCGAGGGCTCGGGATCGCAGGCTGGCTCGCGGGGAGCCTGGTGCTCGCCGGCTGCGGGCGGGGGCCGTTCTGGAGCTTCCCCGAGGGCGAGACCCGCCGCTGCACCGCGGTGGACTTCCTGTTCGTCATCGACGACTCCGAGAGCATGGGTCGCCACCAGCAGAACCTGCGCGCGAGCTTCGAGCCGTTCATCGGCGGCATCGAGCGCTCGCTCGAGGACGTGGACGACTTCCACGTGGGCGTGGTGACCACCGACCCGTACCGAGGCAACGCCGAGGGCTGCCGCGAGCTGGGGGCGCTGGTGACCTCCACCCTCGGCGAGCACGCCGAGATCGAGGAGTGCGGCCCCTTCGCGGAGGGCCAGCGCTACATGAGCGAGCGCGACGACCTGGCCCGCACCTTCAATTGCGCCGCCGACGTGGGCACTCGGGGCCTGCGCGACGAGCAGCCCATGCGGGCGCTCACCCGGGCGATCTCCCGCACCAGCGGCTGGTGGCGCGAGTGCAACGAGGGCTTCGTGCGCGACGACTCGCTGCTCGTCAACGTGATCATCACCGACGAGGCCGACGGCGAGCAGGTCCCGGGCGACACCCGCGAGCCGCCGACCCCCGAGAGCTGGTTCACCGCGGTCGAGCGGGTCAAGGGCACCGAGCGCAACGCGGTGGTGGTCTCGCTGCTCAACGGCGTGACCGACGACTGCCCGGTGACCGACCCCGCCTTCGACGGCAACAACATCGCCGAGTTCACCCACATGTTCACCCACGGCTTCGTGGGGGGCATCTGCCAGCCGGACTACGGCGAGGTCTTCTCGCGGGCCGTGGACGAGATCGACCAGGCCTGCTCCGAGTACGTGGCCGACCGGACCCCGGTGCCCGGGATCTAGCCCTGAAGTAAGCGCGACCCCGGCTCAGATGTCGGTGCTCACCAGCCCCAGGCGGATCGCGTGGCGCACCAGGCCCGCCACGTTGCGGGTGTCGAGCTTGGCCATGATCCGACCGCGGTGGCCCTCGACCGTCTTGACGCTGAGGTCGAGGTCCTTGGCGATCTCGGGGCTGCTGCGCCCCTCGGCCACCAGCTTGAGCACCTGTCGCTCGCGCGGGGTGAGCTCGGAGCCGGCGCGCTCGTTGACCCCGGTGCGGGCGGCCCGGCGCGAGTCGTCGAGCACGATCTTGGCCACCTGCGGGCTGAAGAACGCGTTGCCCGAGGCCACCGCCTTGATCGCCGCCACCAGGTCCGACAGCCCCGAGCCCTTGAGCAGGTAGCCCTCGGCCCCCGCCCGGATCGCCGGCCGCACGTGCTCCTCGGTGGAGTACATCGACAAGATGAGGATGTGGGTGTCGGGCAGCGCCTCGCGGATCGCCTTGGTGGCGTCGACGCCGTTGAGCCCCGGCATGTTGAGGTCCATGACCATCACGTCGGGGCGGTGCTGCTTGGCGGCGGCCACCGCATCGCGGCCGTTGTCGGCCTCGGCGACGACCACCACGTCGTCGCGCCCGTCGAGCAGGGCCCGCAGGCCCTCGCGGACGATGGTGTGATCCTCGGCCAGCACGACGCGAACGGGGTCCGACATCCGGGTCAATGTAGCATCCCGGGCTAGCCCAGGGGGATCACCGCGGTCACCGTGGTGCCCTGGCCGGGGGCGCTGTCGATGCGCAGCTCGCCGCCGAGCAGCTCGGCGCGCTCGCGCATGCCCACCAGGCCGCGGCTCCGGCCCGCCCGCAGGGCCGCCGCGGGATCGAAGCCCTTGCCGTCGTCCTGCACGGTGACGGTGGCCACGCCGTCCTCGGCCCGCACGCGGACCTTCACGTGGCCGGGCCGGGCGTGGCGGGTGATGTTGGTCAGCGCCTCCTGCACCACGCGATAGCAGGAGGTCTCGATGGCGGGCGCCAGCGGGGTCGCGGGCAGCTCCACCTCCGAGTCCACCTCGACCTCGAGGCGCTCGGCCAGGTCGATGCACGCGCGCTCGACCGCCTCGGCCAGGCCCACGTCGTCGAGCACCGCGGGCCCCAGGGTGTTCACGGCGCGGCGGATCTCCTCGAGGGTGTCGTCCACCATCGCCGCCGTGCGCGAGGCGATCTCGCCCAGGCGCCCCACCGCGTCCTCGCTGGCCCGGGCCTGGCTCGCCAGCCCCTCCATGAGCTGCAGGTGGATCCGGATCGCGGTGAGCGACTGCCCGGCCGAGTCGTGCAGCTCGCGGGCGATCGCGCGGCGCTCGGCCTCCTGCATGCTCACCGCGCGGGTGCTCAGCTCCCGCAGGTTCTGCTCCTTGTCCTTGAGCTCGGCCAGCGCGCGCGACAGGTCGGAGGAGCGCGCCTCCACCTGCTGCTCGAGCCCCTCGGCCAGCGCGCCCAGGGCGGTCCGGGACTCGCGGAGCTGATCGAGCAGGGCCTCGATCTCGTGCTCCAGCCGCCCCATCGCCCGCAGCGGCAGCCAGTACATCAGCCCGGCCAGCGCCGCGCCGATCAGCCCGAACACGGCCAGCATGCGCAGCGCCCCGCCCTGCACGTCGGCGGTGGAGGCTGCGACCCACACCGTGGCCACCTGATCGTTGTTGATCAGCACCGGCGCCGACTCCCAGGCCACCGGTCGCTCGGTGAGCGCCCCCAGGTCGAGCTCGCCGCTGCGATCGATGCTCTGCCCCTGCGCGTCGACGACCGCGATGTGCTCGATGTGCTCCTGCGGGTGATCGTAGGTCTCGAGGTGGGCGAGCATCTTGGGCGAGTCGTACTTCCACAGCAGCGGCCGCTGCTCGGCCTCGTGGCGCACCACCGCCGCGAGCTGCTCGGCGGTGGCCCGCGCCTGCACCCGCGCGGTGCGGACCCCCAGCACGTAGAAGGCCACGGGCGCCGAGATGGCGACCACCGCCACCAGCAGCAGGGCCAGCGGGCCCAGCCGCGTGCCCAGGTAGCCGCGGAGCTGCAGGCGGGGGGCCGAGCCGCTCATGGTCCCGAGCGCTCCTGCTCCTCGTCGGGCGCCGCCGCTCGCCGGCCGGCCAGGGGCACGCCGCCCTCCTGCTCGATGATGCGCCGGCCCTCGGGGGACAGGGTGAAGTCGATGAACGCCGCGGCCTCGCCCTGCGGCGGCCCGCGGGTGACGAAC
This sequence comes from Myxococcales bacterium, assembly GCA_020633315.1. Taxonomy (GTDB): domain Bacteria; phylum Myxococcota_A; class Polyangia; order Nannocystales; family Nannocystaceae; genus Paraliomyxa. The sequence continues at coordinate 1,079 of JACKDV010000006.1, read as the reverse complement.
GCGAGGTCCTTGGTGTACGGGTAGCTGCCGTCGCGCACCGTCTGGGGCGAGGGCGCCACCCCGTCGATGGTCACCGCCGCGATCGGCAGGCCCGTGGGGATCGCCCCCTGCCCGAACAGCCCGATCGCGCCGCGGGTCTCGGCCAGGGCCTCGCGCATGAAGTCGTCGCGGTAGAGCACCCGCCAGCGCGACTCGTTGTAGGCCGCCACGTTGGCCGCCTCGAACGCGGGCAGCAGGCGGTTGACGGACATGTGCGACGAGTCGTCGCGCTCGCGCTGCAGCACCACGATGCGGGAGCCGTCCGACCAGGTGGTGCGTCGCCCCTCGTAGATCTCCACCAGGCCCGCGGCCGAGAGCGCCCGGTCGGGCACATTGGTGTGCACGGCCACCACGATCGGCACCCGGGCGTAGGGGATGGCCACCAGGCCCTGCTCGCGCTCGCCCTCCCGCAGCGGGCGGGACACCAGCGCCACGTCGATCACCCCGTCGAGCAGCGCCCGCACCCCGCCGCCCGAGCCGATGCTGGCGTGGACCACCGGGTGGCGCGACTCGTCGCCGGGGAACGCCGCGTTGAGGGCCCGCGTCATGGGGAGGTTGGAGCCCGAGCCGGCCAGGCGCAGCCCGTCCGAGCCGCGGTCGTGGCGAGCGGGCGGCGGCGCATCGGTTCCGCCGGCGCGGAGGAAGGGCGGCAGCGGCTGGTCCGTACCCGACACCACCAGCCAGGCCGCCACGCCCAGCAGGGCCAGCATGCTCAGCGACACCGCCAGCCACAGCCGATTGGGCCCGCCCCAGCCGCTCGGGTCGGGCACCGCCGGCTCGAGGTGGGGTGGGGCATCGGCCATGGACCGGATGCTACCCCGGCCCGCGGGGCGACCGTGGGCCGGGCGATCGAGGCGGGCGGGCGAGGGCTTGCGCTCGGCGATCGATCGTGAAACGAACGGGGCGAGCATGGCTCGGATCTCCCTCGTTGCGCCGGTCGTGGGGGCGCTGCTGCTGGTCGGCTGCGACGGCCCGGCCCCCCGTGACGCCCGGCCCGCCCGGGCCTCGCGGCAGGCGAGCGAGCCCGAGCCGGCCGCGCC
>JACKDV010000059.1 GCA_020633315.1 Myxococcales bacterium | reverse complement strand
ATCGAGGGGGCGAGCGATCGCGATCGACCATCCTGCGGCCTCCCAGTGATGCCGCACCCACAGCAGAGGATCGACATCCCAGCGCAGCCGCGTCGCCGAGACGATGATCCGCGGCCCGCTCAGATCGGGCTGCGGCGCGAACAGGCCGAGGATCTCCGGCTGCCCAGGTGCCGGACACGCCCCGAGGCTCGACGCTCGCCCCCAACCCCGCGGGATCGGCAGCAGGTAGCGCAGACTCTCATCACCGTTGGGGATCACGCCCACCCGGCGGTGGGTCCGCGTCAGGGTGTCGAGCGTGCGTGCGGCCTCTCGAAAGGGTGCAGCTCGCATCATGGAACCTCCACGATCTCCCGGGTCACCTTCACCTCGGGCTTGGGGATGAGTTCGTCCCGCACGACGGGCTTCACCTCGATCTTCGGGCGTGGCTTGGGATAGCGGACCTCGATCTCCACCTCGCTCACCCCGAGCACGCGCTCGGTCTTCGTGCGGATGGTGAACCTCTGGGCTTCGTCCTTGCCATCGCCGTCGAAGTCTCCCAGCGGGATGTCGATGGTCGTCGTCTCCTCCGCCCACAGGTGGGCCGCAGTCACCGTGCCCTCCACCCGGGCGAACGCCCCGTCGAAGCCCACCCCGAGCACCACCTTGCCCTTGAAGTGCCCGAGCTCGCCCTTGCGCCAGCGGAACGGGAACAGGTCGGGCCGGCGCATCGGCTGCTCACCGTTGGGTGACCAGCACTCCACGGGCGGGGCGACGGGCCCGATCGTTACCGTGGGACAGCCCCCGACGATGGGGTTGAGGCCATGGGGTCCCTCGTCGACGTAGTCACCGACCCGCAGCGCCGGGAACCCGTTGAGCTCCACGCCGCCATAGGTGCTGCGAAAGCCGGTGCTCACGTGCTTGACCGGGGTGGCCTTGGTGCACACGTGGACGTCACAGGACCGCAGGGCCGGCCTGCCGCCGATGAAGACGTTGGGGCTCCCCGCGCCCGGGGCCACGACGTCGCCGTGCATCAGCGGGTCACCGAGCCGAGCCGCGAAGGACGCGGCCGGCGTGAACACGGTCTTGTTCCAGACCTCGAAGCGTCCGTCCTCTTCCTCGTCGAAGCTCCACAATGCACGGTCGACGTCGATCTCCAGCGCCAGCTCTTGCTCGCTGAGCCACTCGAGCAGCAGCCCGAACAGCACCCACTCGATCACCCCCCAGCCGTCGTCCTCTTCGGCGTCGGGCTGTGTCGTACCCTGGCCGTCCGGCTTGGGGATCGGACGACGTCGCAGCGCCTCGATGCGATCGCGAACCGGATCCATCCGCTCGCCCAGCGGCGCGAGCCGATCCTCGACCCAGTCTGCCCCGTGGCGCAGTCGAGGGCCCATGCCCCAGGGGTCCAGCACCTCCGTGACCTCGGGCAGGCGCACGTCGGGGATCCGCACCGTGCTGGAGATCTCCGCGATGACATCGTCGAACAGCCGCTCGAGCTCCTCGGTCGGGGGCAGTCGCTCCGCGATCCAGCCCGCGACATCGCGAGCGACGCGCTCGGTCTGCTCGACCGCTTCGTCGAGCCGCTCGTCGGGCGAGGACGTCAAGGTGTGCTCCTCTCGCTCGAAACATCGTCAAGCACCGCGCCCCTTGGTCTGCCGTGCGGGCCTGGACTACCGTGGGCGCGACGATGGCAGAACGAACCGTCCTCTCCACGTTGGTCGAGCGCATGACGGTCGGCGCCCTCGCCCGCCATGCGGGAGTGAGCGTCGAAGAGCTGGTCGAGCGCGCGCTCGCAGCTCCTCGACCGGTCACATCGACGCGGACTCCTTCGCGTCGCCCCGCACCACCCCCCACCAAGAGGGCTCGTCCGCCCAAAGCGACCGCCGCCGAGCCCCGGCGCCGCCCGGCCAAGACCACCAAGCCTCGCGCCAAGGCCACCTCTCAGCCCGCCGCGGCTCGCTCCGCTCGGGCCGTGAAGGTCCGCGAGCCCACGCGTATGGAGATCCGCAATGCCGTCAATCGCTGGCTCATCGGCGAGGCCCTCGACCAAGCCAACGGCAACATCAGCCACGCCGCCGAGCGCCTCGGCGGTGCTCGGGCTCGGATCCGCAAGCGCTGGGCCGCCGCCCGCACATTGCCCGGCAACGCGATGGTGACTCGCTTCGCCAAGATCCGTAGCTCCACGGCCCCGCCCTCGCCGGATGAGCTGCGAGCGCTGGGCACCTTCCGAGCCGTCTACGAGGCCGTCGACCGCTGGTTGCTGACCAACGCACTCGAGCAGGAGAGCGGCAACGTCACGAAGGTAGCCGAGCGCCTGGGCACCAGCCGCAGGCTGATCCGCACGCTGCGGGAGCGCTTCGGTCTTGGGGAGTGACCAATCGTGGTCGAGTCTGATGGTCGTGGTCATTCGACGTGAGGGTGCAAGCGGGTGGGCGCACTCGACCCGCGAGCACGCACGACCCGTGAGACCGTGCGAGCACGGTCGCGGGTGGTCTCCAATCTCTCGATTCGCCCCCGACGAAAGCGCCGGAGACGGTAAGGACAGACGAGCTACGTCAAGAGGGGTACGAGCGACCGCCGATCAGCCGACGATAGCCTGGAAGAGCTTCGTGATGAGCAATTCGATGACGATCGCCATCCCCGCTGCGAGCCCGATCAAGAACGGGCGGCGCGAGTGCTTCCAGTTCAGGATCGAGAACACGAGGTAGACCACCGGGACGAGGAGCACCGCCATCCCCCACAGCAGGTGCTCCTTGAACGCCTGCACCACGATCCAGAAGTAGGTGATCGTGAACACGAGCGCGGTGAGCACGATGAGGATGGTCCAGATGTTGGCGATGGCTTCCATGGGGGTCGTCTCTGCGGTGGGGGCTCAGGAGAGCACGGTTGGTCGGGAAGGCGAGCGCCACACGGCCATGGTCGGTCGCCTCACGGCAAGTCCGCTCCCGCCACGTCTGAGACTTGGTCCGCACCGGGGCGAGCATCACCATCGATGTCGACCAGCGGGTCTCCCGTTCGCCACTCCGCAGTGGTTGCAACCTCGATCGGCGGCGTCGTGAGGTGGAAGTCTCCTGCCGTGTACCCCAGGAACCACTGCTCTGGCATCGTCGTCGGCATCTCGTCGAGCGCGGAGTTGCCCTCGCCGGGCACCATGCTCTCGGTTGCCGAGTACGTGATGGTGGCATCGTCGCAGACGACATCGTAGGCGCCCGTCGCATCAACCCCGCGTGCAACGATGAGTGAGTTGCGGACTTCGAGGGATACCGGGGTGATGCAGGAGAGCCCCACTGCGGTGACGGTTCCGGCTGCCAGGGTCGAGTAGACGATCCGAGCGGTAGCACCGTTGACCTCTAGGGCATTTGCATCGTCCACGCTGCCGCCCACGAAGCAGTTACGCAGCACCAGTTCCCCGGCGTTCTGCGCGACGATGCCTCCTCCTGCATTCTGGATGATACGGCTGCGGTCTAGCCATGCTCGGCCACCATCGACCAGCACGCCCGGATCACCGGTCGCTGCGTTGCCCGATACCTGGATGCCATCCATCAGCACCGTGGCATCACCTACGGTGAGCTGCGGCGAGCCGCCCCCGGTCAAGACCCAGCGCGGGAGGTCTCCGTCGTTGGCGAGCAACGCCAGTGTGCGCCCTCCATCGACCGTCACCGCCTCGTTGTAGTCGGGCATCCCCGTGAACACGATGATGGTCCCCTCGCTCCCCGCCGGAAAGCTCATCACCGCCGCGCTGAGAGTGGTGTACTCCTGCCCAGGCCCGACCCGGGTCACCGCGTCCGCCGGTAGGCACGTCCCCTCGAACAGGTTGCACGCCGCTTCCCCGCACTGGTCGTGCTCGGTACACGGCACGCACGTGTTGCTCTCCTCGTCGCACACCAGCGCCTGGGCATCGCACACGCTCGTGTCCTCGGCCGTGCATGCCACGCACGTCGCCCCGACACACAGCGGCGCATTGGCATCGAGCTCCGCACACGCCCCATCTCCATCGTCCAGCCCGTCGCACCCCACGCACTCCCCCGACGACGGCTCGCAGAACGGCGCTCCTGCATCCATGCAGTCCTCGTTGCCCATGCAAGGCATCGGCCCCGTGCTGCTGCCGCTGTCGCTGCTGCTATCACTACCCGAGTCGCTGCCGCTACCGCTCCCCGAGCTCGAGCTGCTCTCGCCGAGGCACGCCTCGTCGTCGAGCACCCCGCAGGGCTCGTGGCACTCGGGCCGGACCTCGGCCACGCAGCCGTACTTGTCACCAATGGCGCACTCGTCTCGACCGTCGTTGCAGAACGGACGATCGGGGAATTGCTCGGCGCAGTAACGATCCCCTTCATTGTAGGTGCAGTGGTCGAGGTTCTGCTTGGTGGTGATCTGCACGCAGCCGCTCGTGAGCAGGGCGAGGGCGAGAATCGGGGTGGATCGGTGTGCCATGGCCAACAGAACCTCGAATCAGAAGCGGCCGACCCAAGCGAGGCCGGCCCCATAGGGGGAGAGGGTTGGAACGAGTGCCGTGGTGCTGGTTCCACGCTCACGACGCTTGCGCAGCACGGTCTGGTCGACGGCAATCAGCACGGCCCCCGCGACCACGAGCCCCGCACCGGTCCCGACCAGCGCCAGGCCGAGCGGTCGCCGATTGACGACCTCGGTAGTGGTGTCATCGTTGGATGCGAGTCTCTCGGCGGGGGTCTGCACGGCCACCACGAGGCCACCGATTCCCACGCCGAGCCCGGCCGCCGCAGCGGCGATTCCGGCGTAGCCCACGCCGCCGATCCGCTTCGCATGGGGTTGCTCGGGCTGGTCCTCTGGGGGCGGGCCATCGGTCTGTGGTTCCACCTCTGGCTCGGTCTCCGCGGGCTCGGGCTCCACCGGTGCCTCCACCTGCGCCGGCTCCTCGCGCTCGATCACCAAGTGCCCCATGAGGCCAGAGAGCATGTCGGTCACGACGTGGGCAACCTTGGCTTCGTCGCAGAGCTCGCACTCATCCGTCATGAGGATCCGGGACTGACCATCTCGGATGACCTCGGCCTTGATCCCATAGTGGGACTTCTCGTAGTCCTCCCACCACAGCGATACGCGAAGGGTGGCCTGTGCATCCTCGTCGACCAGGGTCACGCCGCGGCGGGTGAGCTCGGCGAGCATCGCATCGGTGACCTCGGCGCGAGCGAGCTTGGCCACCGATTGCTTCATGGGCGAGCCGTCCTTGAGCTTGGAGACGTCCACCTCGAGCCGAGTGACGGCGTAGGTCTCCGGGGCGGGCTCCACGTGGGCGGAGCACGGCACGGGCACGGACACGACCATCAGGGGCGCCACGAAGGCGAGCGCGACCAACGAATAGTTGCGGATCATGGGTTCGACCCCTTGGCGTCGATAGCGTTGCGGCACATCGCGGCCATCCGTTTCGAATTGGAGCCCTTGGAGCGATTGGCGGCGGAGAGGCATTGCTCGTACCGACCCAGACGGTACAGGGCCATCGCCCGAGACGACCAGCGCAGGTCACCCGATGTCCAGCATCGCCCGTTCGCGGTCAGCTCGAGGACCTCGCCCCAGGACTTGCTCTCGAGCGCCCGCTGGACCCTGGGCATGGGATCGATGCAAGGCGGTTTGTCGCGCTTCACCGGGCGCGTCGTCCGCGGTTCTTTCTGCTTGGGGGTGGGGTCGGGCTGGGTCGGCTCTGGTGCAAGCTCGGGCTCGACCCGATCGGGAGCCGGCTCGAGGTGCTCGGTCGAGGGCTCCGTCGACTCAGGATCGAACGTGGCCTCCTGCTTGGTCGCCCCCTCGCTGCCTGCGGTCCTGCGCTCGACCTTCGGCTCTCCGTCAGAGGTAGCCCCGCGTGTGGTCCTCGTGCCCGCTCCGTCGGGAAGCTGTGACCACAGCCACGCGGCAACTCCCAGCGATATCATCAACAGCGTAGCCAGGACGATCACGATCAAGCGGTATCGCCGTGCCCCCTGGCCATCACCGTCCCCACCTTCGCCCAGGGGGGCATCGGGAATCGGCTGCGTCGGCGGCTCGATGTGGGCGACGGTGCCGGGTGCTTCCTCACTGCGTTTGCTCCCTCCCGAAGGGGCCTTGATGCGCTCGAGCGCCCGCTCTGCCCGTGGGTGGGGTACGGCTGACAGGTCGTCCTCGGACCACCAGTCCTTCGCCTTGGTCGGAGGAGGGCGCATCGCGGATGCGTCCGCTGGTGCCATCGAGGCGATGATCTCGTCGAGCTCGGCCACGATCTCGTCGATGTCCGGTCGGCGCTGGGCATCCTGCTGGGTGCATGTGTTCGCCAGCTCGGCGAGCGCGGCAGGGACCTCCGGGTGTACGAGCACGTCTACGCGCGGGGATTCGATCAGCCCCTGCCGCTGCATCGCGATGAACGCCTCTCGGCCGAACCCCCGCGGGGCCATCCCGGTGAGCATGTAGACCAGGGTCACGCCGAAGGCATAGACATCCATCGAAGGCTGAGCCGGATCGGCTCGCGCCTGCTCACGCGACATGTAGTGGTGCGTCCCGGGGACCTCGTGCGGTTGGGTCAGTCGTGCGGCGTCTCCCACGGGGACCTGCGGGGCCGACAGATCCCCGGCGTGGCTCAGGTCGATCAGCACGACCTCTTCGCCGGGCATGAGCACGTTCGTTGCCGTGACGTCGCGATGCACGATCCCCGCGTGGTGAAGCGCCTGGATCGCCCCCGCCAGTCTCCGCGCGATGCGACCGGCGACCATCGGCGGCAGCGCCCCGCCGAATGCGAGCCGGGCCGACAGAGAGTCGCCCTCGATAAGCTCCATCGAGAGGAATGGCCAGCGCTCGGGGCCCAAGCGCCCAGAGTCGAGCAACTCCACGAGGTTGGGGTGCTTCCCCACGCGGAGCATCAGCTCGGCCTCGCGGAGGATTCGCTCCTCGCGCTCTGGTCGGCCGAGATATCGCGGGATCAAGAGCTTGAGAGCGACGTCTCGCCCGCGTGCGAGATCATGGGCCCGAAAGACGTATCCCATGCCCCCTTCACCGAGCACTCCGAGGATCTCGAACCGACCGTCGACCAGCTCGCCGGTCTTGGGCAGCTCGGGAAGCTCGGCCTTGGCAGCCGCGGAGGCGTCCATCACCGCGCTCCTCCAGGGCTGGCCTGCTTGGCGGGCGGTGATACGTCCTCACCGCTACAAGACGACAACGCCGTCACTGCCAACGAGCCCACGGTCACCGCCGACACCAGCAGCATCGCGAGGGTCCCGAACCCCGAGCCATTCGCTGCTTCGACGGCGGGGTGCTCCGCCGACGCGCTCGGGAGCCCCCCCGAGTCCTCCTCGGCGTCGTCTCGGCTCGGTGCCACGACCGTCGCCATCGGCTCTTCGTCGGTGTCGACCTTCTCCGTGATCGGCGTCAGGGGTTCCGTCGAGGTGGACACCAGCCGCTGGGTGGACTCGAGCAGCTCTTCTCGATCAGGGCCTCCTTCTGCCTCGCCTTCGCGCTGCCGGGCCTCGAGCTGTTCCTTGAGCACGAGTGCTTCCTTGCGCCTCAGCGGTCCCCGGAGCAGTCGAGGCGCATCGGGCTCGATGAAGCGGGTCGTTGCGATCACGTCGATTGGGTCGCCACCATCACCGCCATCGCCCTCCTCCCACCACATGCTCCGCCATGTCCCGTCCGCTCGGGTTGAAGCGGGGCCGTCGTTCTCGTCGCTCGCGGTCCCGCTTTCCGGTGGAGGGGCTTCGATGGAAGGCGCCTGGGCCATCGTGTCCGCATCGTCTGGGGCCGATGGCTCCACGAACGGAGTCACCACCATGGTCGCCGGTGCTCCCACGACCTCGGTGTGCCCCGACCTAGCCATCGGGAGCATGTCCGTCATCCCCGAGCGGGGTGGTCCGAAGAAGTGCTCGTGGATGTCGGCCAACGTGGTGGAGGCATTTCGATAGCCCTGGAAGGATGCCAGCACTCCCAAGCCCTCCCTTGCGGAGGCCAGGCGTCTCTCGACCTTGGGTTGGAGCCCGGCCACGCGCAGGCGCTCCAGCGGCTCGGGCACGTCGCCGCGCCCGGTCGGGGGAGGCGACGAGAACAGATGCTCCTGGAACTGGGCCACATTGACCACCGGTCGCGGTGCGTGTCCGGTCAGCATGAAGTGGAGCACGCCGCTGGCCGAGTAGAGATCGCTCCGGTAGCAGGCCGAGCCCAGGGCCTGCTCGGGGGCGATGTACTGGAGGGTCCCGAACATCTCTGCCGAGATGTCGGCACCGTAGCGGGCAATTCCGAAGTCGGTGAGGAAGACCTCGCCCTCCGAGGAGATGAGCACGTTCTGTGGGGTGACGTCGCGGTGGACGACGCCGCGATGCACCCCACCGATGGTGCGGCCATGCGCATGACGGAGCCCGTCGTAGATCTCCCCCATGATGTAGCCAACGACCTCCATGGGAAGCCGACGGCCGTCGTCGTGGAGCGACTGCACGAGGGTACGCAGGTTGACCCCGTCGATGTACTCCATCGCAATGTAGAGGTAGCCCTCCGACTCGCCGAAGTCGTGCACCGGGACGATGCAGCGGTGTCGCAGACTCGCGAGGATCTCGCCCTCCCGGAGGAATCGACGGCGATACTCCGCGTCCCGGCCGTAGCTCGGCAGCAGTACCTTGAGGGCGAAGCGCTTGGCCATGCCCTCCCGCGCCGCCAGGCACACCTCGCCCATGCCACCCCGGCCGATGAATCGCAGTCGGGTGTACCTGCCGATCGTTCTGGGGAGTTGACTCTGCTCGGCCATGGGACTGCCCTCTACTTAGGCAAGCCCGGCGCCAGAAGTCGAGGGCAAGGAATCCAAGGAGTTACGGATTTCGACCCCCTCGAGTTGTTCCTCCAGGAACAACCGCCTGTGCCTGGGGGAACAACTGGCACCTTCGGTCCTTCTTGAACCAGCGAAACTAACTATGGATGGCTCCGTTTCGGCCCGAGGGTCGGTGAGCATCGAGGCAATGGACCCGTGGTATCTGCATGGTTGGTATGGAGCTCGATCCCCCAGACCCCAATCGCCAACCCAGTCCCACCCAGACGATCCCCCGCTCAGCCCTGCGCTCGGTCAATCGTCGGCCCGGCCGGATCAAGCTCCGCGTTCTCGATGGGCCTGCGGCCGGAAAGGAGCAGGTACTCGACAGCACTCGGGTGAGGGTCGGTCGAAGCTCGGCGGCCGACGTACGGATCGTAACCGTTCACCCCCGGTGTTGAACT
>JACKDV010000058.1 GCA_020633315.1 Myxococcales bacterium | reverse complement strand
CTCGGCCATCCGCGTCAGCAGCGTCATGATCGCGGTGACGAGCTCGACGAATCGCAGCGCAGCGATCATCTGCTCGAGCCACGCGCGGACCTGCCGAAGGTCCGGTGCATGGGGCGAGGTGATCGGAGCGTTGGACATCGCCGAACGCTTGGACACCGAGCGCCCCGTGAAATTCTACCGGGACGTGCGAGATCCTTGCTCGCGATCGTGCCGAGCCGGCTCTCAGCGCGGACGTCGTCGCGCATCGGCGAGATCGATCCCCTCGACGAGCAATGCGAGCTCGGCGACGTCGAGCGCCGCGACGGTGAACGTCCCGTCGCGGGCGAGCCTCGGCCTAAAACGGCCACGCTCCAATCGCTGGTCCACATCGCGAATCCGGAGCGGTCCCAATAGACGATGCGCACGCGGTCGAGCCGCTTCGAGAAGAACACGAACAGGTGGCCGCTGAGCGGGTCGTGCCTGAACACGTCCCGCACGATCGCCATCAGGCTATCGGCCTGCTTGCGCCCGTCCACCGGCTGCGTGGCGACGAAGACTCGCACGCTCGGCGGCCAGCTCAGCACGAGGCGTCGTCCTCCAGCGCGAGGGCGAGCCGGCGTAGCAGCTCGCAGCTCGGGCTCGATCGACTCCCGCACGCGCAACACCCGACCGCTGAGCAGGACCAGCTCGAGCACCGCCGACTCGCGTCGCGGCACCTCGACGAACGCTGGCCCTGCGGGCTCGTCCGCCCACGTGTCACTCTCCGCTTCGAACCTCCGGCGCCAACGCTGTAGCCGCTGCAGGTCGAGCTCCTCGCGCGAGGCGAACGCTTGCTCCGTCAACCCCGACCGCGCCAGGTCATCGAGGGCCGCGCGGGCCTCGACCTCCGTCCACCGGCGCCGCATCTTGTACGAGCTCTCCAACCGCTTCGGCATCGTCGACTCCCTCGTCGCACGATCCGTCGCAGTCGGATCACCGGCCGTCTACACGTCGTTGCTGGAGGGGTTACGAGGCTTGCTACAAGGGCACTCGCAAGAACACCCTCGACCTACGCCGCCACGCGGCCGTCGCCAACCTCATCGAGATCCACGCGGCACTCGAGGCCGCGACGCTCGACTCGGTCGCGCTTGCCGCGTAGATTAGCGGTTCGCCTCTCTAGTCATCACTGTGCCGTATGCCCTTCTGCTGCTGAAATGCACCATTCGCCGCGAAACCAGCAGTCAAGCGAGAGTTCCTCTAGTGCCTCGGAGGTGGCCCAGATCAGGGCGCCAAATCCGTCCTCGATGGGTGCTACAGCAAACGTACAGAGGATCTCTTGTCGTCCCTTGGTTCCTCTTTCCTTCGTGAGTACGAGTGCTCCACATGTGGGCGTCAGCCAATTTCCTGAAGTCAAGTTGGATGTTACATCTCCAATCATTGTTAGGCTGTCAGTCTCATAGCGCCGATGGCCTAGTATGGATTTTTTCGATGGACGTAGAATTGCTGCCGTCTCATGAGATGCGATCCTCTCTGCAAGAGTGGACCACCAGACCATTTGGGGAATCCAGACATCACCTTCGGTCAGATGAGGAAGGCGAAATTCTTCTCTTGCGTCACTGATGCGAACTCGAGTTGCCGCTGGTGCATCAGGCACAGAGAGTAGCTTGCGCAACTCTTGCATCGCGGCAGACGACGGGTCTTCGGGTTTGGAAAGTGAGTAGAATGTCTTCTTCATTTCTAACTTCCCATAGCGAGTTCCGCTGCTTTTGATCCTCCGAAATACCCAGAGATCCCTCCAAGTACTCCGCCGACGAACGCTCCAATAATCGCACCAGGAGGGCCCCCGATGAGGAAGCCAATGCTGGCGCCGACTGTACCTCCACCCTTGGCTAGTGCTGTCGCCGCCGTCCAGGCTGTGGCGATCCTGACTGACTCTCTTGCTGCGACACTCCAGTCGCCGGTTTCGCGTCCGTAGTAAACAGCCGAGCCCAACGAGTAGGCGTCGAGTGCGATCCCTGCTCCGAGCAGGAATCGTCCTGCTCCCTTCATACTCCGAGCGAAACGTCCAACTGTCTGGATACCTCGCGAGGCTGGAGTGTGGTCGGCGATTCCGAAAGCGCCTCCCCCCTTGTGGTTCCAATGCCAACTGCTCGCGGTGTTTCCTGGCGTTGGCCCGTAGTCGAGGCGCAAGCCCTTCCAGTAGTTTCCAGGTGGAGGCTTGATCCGGTTGAAATAAGCGTGGCTTGTCGGGTCCGAGAAGCCAGAGATGTCCCTAAAAGAGAACCCGAATCTATTCGGCATCCGGGTTGTGGGATGCCGGATGTTCTGGATGATGCCGTACCTCAGTCGAGTAGATAGTCCGAATCCTACAAAGAATGGGGCCATCTGAGACGAGGAAATCTCTTTTTCGTCCTTGGTGCTTTGGTTCGAGGTGGATCTGTTTTCTGGTGCGGTGCATTTTTTGCCACCTAGGGCGTCGTCAGAAAGTTCGGGTGGTGCGCTCTCTTGAGAATCGACTCTGCGGAGCTTCGCGTTGAACGCCTGCTCGATGTTTCTCACTTGATGAGTGCTCATCTGGAAGCTTCGTTCTTCGCCTGGAGTAACATCACCCTCTAGGACCACTCCTTCGAGCTCCTGTTCGAGCTGAGCACGTTCTTGATCATCAATGCCCGAGAAGCCCATTTGTATCCCGCGGGCTGCGATCTGAGCGTGGGTTTCGCCTTTTTTAGGTGTTACGACTGCGACAGTGACCTCTTCGGAATCCTCGTGTTTGAGTCCTGATGGGTCAATGAGTCGAGCAGGGTTGTCTCTGACGTAGGCGTAGCGATTAACTCCATCGCCCAGCCCGATGGGATCGGCCGCCATCCACCGTCCCAGCCAACTCGCGTAGTACCGCGCCCCGTGGTAGCCGAGCCCGGTTTCCTCGTCGCGTTCCTTGCCCGTGTAGCGGTAGCGGCTCGGGCTCACCTCGATGGGGCCGTTGGCCGCGCGGTAGGCCGTGGTCCCGTACGGGTGGAACTCCTCATAGGAGATGAGTTGCCCCGTCGCATTGAGCTCCATCCCCACTGAGCCCAGGTGATTGCTCACCTGATAGCGCAGGATGCTCGAGGGATTCGCGACAGGCGCTGCCTCCTCGATGGTCTTGGTCTCCACCAAGCAGACGCGCCCGGCATCATCACCCACGTGCAGGGTCTGCCGTTCGAGCCGAAGCTCGGAGCCGACTCGTTCCCGGTACAGCTCGAAGCCTCCTAGATAGATGCGCTCCCAGGTGGGCGTGCCCGCAAGGTTGGTACGGACCTTTCGCACGCGCTGCCCCGCGGCGTCATAGACGAAGTGCACCGTCCCGCCACCGCCGAGGTCAGCGGCCTGCATCCGGTCGGCCCAGTCCCACGCGATAGCCGCGAGATGCGGCATCGACGTGATACTGCCGTGGGCGTCGTAGCCGCAGGTATGGCTGAACACCCCCTCGGCATCCCCCGGGGCGCTGGTGCCGAGCAGGCGGTTACCGTGGGTCACAGGGTCGTAGTCGTAGCGCCGCGTCCAGTTGCCGCCTGCGGCGATGTGTTGCATCCGCAGGATATTGCCGACGGCGTCGTAGAGGTACTGCTCGGTGTAGGTCCGCAGCCCTGTCGGGTCCTCGGGGGCCGCACGGGGTACGAAGTCGTCCGCTTGGGGCTGGCCAAGGCTTTCGTGCTCGCGGCCCTCGGCCTGCACCAGTCGGTACAGCGCGTCGTACTCGAAGCGCTGATCGGCCGAGATGGCGGCGTTGCTGGTGAACACTACTGGCTGCGCGCCGTCACGAATCTCGGTGACGTTGCCGACGGGGTCGTAGGTGTACTGGAGATCCTGGTGCAGATGGCCGTCCGCGATCCGCTCGGTCCGAAGTTGCGTCAGCCGAAAGCTCTGCGGGTCGTACTCGTAGGAGGTCTGGGTGCCGTTGCCGTGCACCACCAGCATCCGGCGTCCCTTGGCATCGTAGCGAAGGTCGTCGACGATGCCCGTGGGGGTAACGTCGCCTCGGACGTTGGCGGCGACCGTCTCGAGATGACCCGCGTCGCCGTACCCCATGTGCAGCACCGACGCATCGGGCGTGGTCTGGGTCACCGGCCGGCCCATCGCATCGAAGCTGGCCTCGGTGGTGAACACCTCCGACTCCAGCATCCCTGCCGCCGCAGCGTCGAGCGCCGCCGGGTCGTCCAGCTCGTCGAGCGCCGACCAGTCCGGCGTGATGTCGTAGGCCGCCGTCACGCGCCTGGACTGTCGCACGAGGTTGCCGTCCACGTCGAAGACTTCCTGCTCCTGCACGCCCGCGCCGTCGTACGTGCGAAACAGCCGTCCACGCAGGTTGGGCGTGGTGGCATCAGTGACCACCTCTCCGTAGACCATGCGAGTGGCCGTGAAGCTCGTGCCATCGGGCCGCGTGACGAGGGTGTGCGTCGGCCGTCGGGCCGCATCGTACCGATGACGAGTCGAGAACCCGCGGCTCGCCGTCGCCCACAGCGGGGCCCCCAGCACATCACTCACCGCCCACCGCTCGCCCACCTCCACCGAGCTCGTGTGCAGGAGCTGCCCCTGCATGCCGACCGTCCGCTCCTCGGCCACGGTGCCGTTGGCGTCGATGAGGCGCAGCGCGGTGCCCAGCACGTCGAGCTCGGCTCGCGTCTCGGCGTATACGTCGACTCCGGCATCGTCGCGGTTGTGCTCCACCGCAAGGAACGCCCGGCCCAGATGATCGAGATGCGTCACCGTCGGTGTGTCCGCGTGCGCCTCGGTCAGCACAGCCGCTCGCCGCTGCGGGTCTCCAGTCGGTAGTCCAATCCGCTCGGCATGCCACGCCGAACCCAGCACGGTGTCGTTGCCGTCGAAGCTGCGCTGGTCCCACGGCGAGAACTCCACGCGTGCCTCGGTCCCATCGGGCAGCTCGCTTCGAATGAGCCGTCCCAGGGGATCGTAGTGAAGGACCGGCGAGACCCCATTCTGCACGAGCGATTCCTCATCCTCGAATGCCGAGGTGGTCGAGAAGAATGGCTCGTACTGCCGAACCGGCAGGCCCTTGTTGTTGCGGATCGTCCGGCCGCTGCCCACCCAGCGCTCCACCGGCCCGGGGAGCACCTCGTCGTAGACCTCGGTCCCCGGTTGAGCCGGCACCTTGGTCATCAGCGCCTGCCCCCGTCCGTCCGCGTAGGCCCAAGTCTCGAGCCAGCGCCCCGGGTCGGTGCCGTGGTGCTCGCGGGCTCGTGTTCGCATCCACACCGGGGCTCCACCATCATGCCAGGCCCACAGATCATACTCGAGCTCGGCGGTCGGCTCGGCTAGCGAGTCCATGCCCATATCGCCCACCTTGCCGAGCACCGCACTCCGATGAAGCTGTCCCAGGCCGTCGTAGCCCGCGGCCACGCGGTTGCCGTTGGGGTCGGTCAGCTCCGTGGGGGCGAGCAGTCGGTAGTCGTGCATCGCTTCGACGGCGTTGCCTACCGGGTCGGTCACCTGCGTGACTAGGAGAGCATCGGCGTCGTACTCGATGGTGGTTTGGTTGCCGAACGCGTCTAACGCCGCCACGGGCAAGAAGAAGCGCGTGGGGTCGAAGATCTGTCGTGGGCTGGCAGTCCACCACAGACCATCCTCCTGCACGTAGCCGCCCTCGGCCTGCAATAGCGCGGCGTCGACGTTGGTGCCGAACACTGCGCTGCGCTGTGTCTCGGACATCGCGGCCGTCCGCGTCTGGTAGGGCAGCGCCCGCTGTCCCGGACTCCCCAACGGTGCCGGGCCGCTCAGATCGTCGGCGTAGTAGAGGATCCGCTGCTGCGAGAGCAGCCGTAGCACCTGTTGATCGGGCAGTACCTCAGTCTCGAAGGGCACCACCACTGCGGCGTCGATGAGCCCCGCCATCACCTGCCAGGTCCACGGTTGGAGGGGATCGCCGTCGTGCCCGGTCAGCTCGTAGCTCCGCGCCTCGCTCGGCACACCCAGTCGAAACGGCCCCCCGTCGCTGGCTTGGTGCACCACATCCGTCTCGCTGACGACCACGGAGGTCTGCCCTTGCTCGGGATGGGCGGGGCTCCGTCGCGGGTAGCCCACGGCCACCGAGCGCGTCACGGTGCCGTACTCGTCCACCTCGAGCGTCAGCTCCTGCTGAACCCGAGGATCGTCCACCACCCGCTCGTAGTGGTAGCTCAGCGACTCACGCCCGTGCACGAACACCGATGCGTGCCGCTGCGCTGCCCGAGGCTGCATCAACCGCAGCCCCGTACGGCTCTCGGCCACCGAGTAGGGCACGCCTTGCTGCGCCGAGCCGTCCTCGGAGAACACCTCCTGCCGCAGCACCGTCCCCTTGAGCGCGCGCACGGCCTCCCGTGCTTCCTCGGGCCGCAGCCCCGCCGGCAGCTCGGTGTCGGGTAGCACCACCGCGTCGGGATCACCTCCCCAGTACTCCTCTCCAAGCTGCGTCGAGATCCGCTCCCGCCCCAAGTAGACCCCGGTGTGGAACCACGTCTTCGTGAGGACGGGCGGCACGTCGAGCGGGTCGGCCTCGCCCGCTTCGAAGACTTCTGCATCGCGCTGCTCCACCATCCCGAAGCCCCGAAACTCCCGCTCGGGGCCGTCGAAGTAGCCATGGTGATAGGCGTAGCTCGACGTCATGCGGTGCCCGGTGATGTGGTCGACGACCTCGACCGCCTCCACCACCTGCACCACGAACGGCAGACGAGTGATCCACGGTCGACCCGCCGCGCGGTCCTCGAGGTAGAACTTGGTCGAGGGCGCGTAGTGCAGGGTCGTCTCTAGCCCTCGCCCGTTGGTCACGGACTCGAGCAGGTACGGCTTGGTCTCCAACAGCGGCACGTAGCGCAGCCGGAACTCCCGGTCTCCCGGGGCCGACGACGACCACACCAGGCACCCCGTGCCCGTCCCCTCGAGATCGAGCACATCGGCATGCGCCAGGTGGTGCGCCCCGGGGATCGTCTCGATCCGCACGGGCGGCTGAAATCGATTGCCCGCGCCGTTGAGCCACACCCGCGCGCCCTTGTCGTCGAAGTAGACCAGATCGGCGGTGCCGCTGCCGTCGATGTCGGTCAGACGGATCCGGTCGGCCCACACCCGTCCATCGCGCGCCAGGCTCGATGTGCCGCCCATGATCACGCAGGCCCCGAAGCGACCGTAGCCAAGGTTGGGCCAGTAGGCGACCTGGCCGCCCATCACCCGCACCACGTCGGCGAGCCCGTCGCCGGTCATGTCGGCCAGCGCCACGAGCACCTGGGGATCGCGGTGAACGATCGTCGGCGCCTTGGCATCGTCGGAGGGCTTGGGCACCCGCACGGGGGTCCCGTAGCCGTCGCGCCCTCGGCTCGGCCACCACACCAGCGCGTCGCCCTGGTCGATCAGCAGATCGCTGAGCCCATCGCCGCTCAGATCGGCCGCGTCGAGCTCGGCAGGATCGACCCCGCTGGGCACCCCGGCCATGGGACGGAACTGGCCCCACTGGCCGTCGCTGGTGCGCTGGACCGACCCAGGAGCTACGCCACCGAGCGTCGCCAGCGACAGCAGGCCGCTGCCGTCGACATCGACGAGCTTCGCCGCGGTCGAGCGGGCGGTAGTCGGCAAGGTGGGGAGGCGAACGGCCGGAGTGAAGCGACCGCCACCGTGCGAGCGCTTGTAGCTCCACGTCCCGGCCCGACGCACGAGCAAGCCCGGTACGCCCTCGGCATCCAGGTCGACCAGCCGCAGGTTCGAGCCGTCCAGTCCGCCCGAGACGTCGCGCAGGCTCTCGGCATCGACGCGCTTGGACGCAGATTGAAGCTGGGCGGTGGTGTACTGCATCTGCACCGGGGGCGTGGCCTCGGCGGTGATGCTGCCGTCGGGCTGCGGCTGGTAGCGGCGATGGTTGACCGCGACCAACAGCGAGGCCACCTCGGTCGACTCGTAGCTGAGATCCGTCGAGGCCACCAACACCGGCTCGGGCCCGAGCTGCGGGAATCGGTGGAACATCAGCACCCGTCGACATCGCCGATAGGTCCGCAGCTCGAAGCCCGGCCGGTAGGTGGAGAAGGGGTCGCTGCGCACTGCCCAGGCGCGGTCCTGCACGTACGGCACATCCACGCCCTCGGTGAGCTTCTGCGTGGGCGGAGGACCATCGGGCCCATGCTCGCCGTAGTCGAAGACCACCTCGAACATCCACTGATCGTCGGGCACCGCATCGTCGGCCGGCACCGCGCCGCGGTTGCCGTAGCGGATCCGCTCGAGATACCGCTGCGCCGTCGCGTTGGTGCGCGTCTCTTCCCACGGTGCCAAGGTCATCACCCCGGCGCGGTCCTCGGCCGCGTACTCGTAGAGGCTGACGTTGCCGCGGTCGTCCTGCACCCGATCGAGCAACCACCGAAAGACCTGCCGAGGTGCCCCGGGCTTGAACACGCGGCTTTGCTCGGTGCGACCGAAGAACGAGGTGACGTTGTTACGGTCGGTCACCCGCCAGTGGCTGGTGCCGTCGCTGCTGTCGATCCACCGCTCGATCCTCGCAAACCCCGACTCGATCCGCGGCCGGTACCGCAGCACCCGAAACCCACCTTCGACGCGCTCCATCCGCTCCCACCCCGACGGCCCCTCGTCGAGCATCGGCACCAGATCTTCGGCCCCCGACAGCACGAAGACGTCGGACTCCTCGTCATCGAGATAGCGCGGCAGGCCCCGATCGGTCTTGCGTGAGATGGAGGGTGCCGACAGCGACCAACCCAGGCCGAAGGGACCGTTGCCCGATCCCGTGTCGTAGCCGAGCGAAAGGCCCGGGTCGACGCTGCCGCGGCCGGGGGAGGTCGTCACGGGGATCGACAGCGAGCCCGTGCCCGTGAACGCGGTCATCTGGAACTGCTCGCCCAGCCCTCGCATGGCCCCGCCGCCCTTGGGGAAGGTCAGCGAGGGGACGGCGTCGCCCAGTGGGCCTCGATCGGCCTGGTCGTCCTGGACCTGCGCCGGGCCGACGCCATCGGTGGTCGTTCGGCCGAAGCCCAGGGCCCCCGAGGGGGCTCCCGCGGGACGGGGGGAGGGCTCGGCCTTCGTGTCGGGGTTGCGTCCGAAGGGGGCGGGCATGGCGTTCAGGCTCCCTCGGTGTAGCGGACGATCATGATCAGATCGCGAAGGGTGGTGGGGTCGGGGACGGCATCCAGCGTGATCGTCCAGTCTCCTGTCGCGGGATGATCGAGCGGCGGTGGAGGATCTCCACTCCGACCGGCCACCAACAGGCCAGGCAGGTTCGAGTCTGCGGCGAGCGCATCCATCGTGACGGAACCGTCCGGCGAGGCCACCGAGACCGCAGTTCCCGAGGCGATCTCACCGCCCGCGACGATGACGAACACGTCCTCGATCTTCAGCGACCCCCCGGAGAGCGGATGCGGGTAGTGCTCGCGCTCGAGCGTCAGCGACAACGCATGCGGAGCGCCTGGTGCGGGTTGACGCAGCGCAGCCCACTCATCGGGGAAGCGGGCCGCCGCGCTCCAGCCCCACATGCGCCCCGTGCCGTAGTCCTGAGATCCGAGCCCGAGCGAGTCGAGCCGCGACAGGAGAGCGGCACCGTCTGGCCCCTCGACCTGGGTCGCGAACGCCTGACCGCCCTCGCGGGCGGTGTACTGCATCTCGAGCACCACGTCGGCGATGCCCTCGTAGTCGAAGGAGCGAAGCGCCTTGGACAGCGAGAGGCTCCACTGACTCACCGCGCCGCGCCCCTCGAAGGGCAGATAGCGCTCGTCGCGAAGGTTGGCCTCGAACAGCCCCGCATCCGAGACTCCCGTGCTGGTGGCGATGCTCTGGGTCGCGCCGCCCGTCTCCACCACGGGCTGCTCGGGGTCGGGGTAGCTGCTGGTCGAGGTCCGCAGCTCGCTGCGGGTGAGCGTGAGCGTAGCTCCCACCGTGTCGTAGGGCCCCGTGTTGCCGATGATGGACACCCGCACTGACTTGATCCGCCGCATGTAGTGGCTCGGATGATCGAGCTCGAACAGCGCCTCGGGTAGGTGGATGTCGCACGAGCCCTCGGTGCGTAGCCGCAACAGCGCAAAGGGATCAATCCTCGCCAGCGACACTCGCTTGGTCAGCTCGTACTCGCGCCGGTTGTTGGCCAGGTACGAGGTCTCCATGCGCCGAAGGTCGTGCAGCAATCGCTCCCCCGCCAGAAGGCCCTTGCGGCGGTTGTCCCAGTAGCCGAACTCGATGAAGCTGGCCCGCGGAAGGCCGAGC
>JACKDV010000057.1 GCA_020633315.1 Myxococcales bacterium | reverse complement strand
GGGCGACATCGTGCTCGACGATGCGCACCGCCTACGAGCACGGCTTCCAGGTGATCACCCTGGTGGACCGCGTGGCGGCCACCTCCCCGAGGAGCACGACAACGCGATCGCGCACGACTTCCCGATGTCCTCCAGGCCGATGCCCTCCTCGGAGCTGCTCGGCATGCTCGGCTAGTCGTCGCTGTCGTCCTCGTCGTCGCTCTCGTCGTCGTCGTCGTCGGGATCATCGAGGACGCCGACCACCTCGAGCGCCCGCTTCTCGCCGGTGATCACCGACATCAGCCCGTCGAAGTAGGTGCCGGTGATCATCAGGTTGAGGCTGACCAGGTTGTCGCACAGGGCGTTGGTCAGCTCGGCGTTCTCCACGTCGACCGAGGTCTTGAAGCGGATCTCGCCGTCGTCGAGGTCCATCTCGAAGTTGCCGACCTGCATGCCGTAGTTGGTCCGCATGATGAAGTTGGTCACCTCGGCCCGGCGCGCCTCGGGGACCTGGGTGAGGATCACCGAGTAGAACGCGAGCTGCTCGGCGTCCTCGTGGGCGATGGCCAGGCAGCCCCACTGGTGGCCGAGCTCGTCCTCGAAGCGGAACACGAGCACGCCCTCTTCCGGCTCCTGCCCCTCCCAGCCCTCGGACCGAAAGTAGGCCTTCATCGCGTCGGTGATTCGACCCATGTGCGGGTGGATCTACCACGACCGGCGCGGGGGGCGAGGGGCGAGCGGTCCCGGGACGCGCAAGCGCCGGTCGGCGGCCCCCACGGGGGAGAACGCGGCAATCGCCCACCGCCGCTCGCGGATCGCTGCCTGCTAGGATGATTCCCGATGGCGCCGGAGCCCTACGTCACCAAGACCGGGATGGTCGTCGACCCCGCTCGACTCAAGCGCAACGGGGAGACCCTGATGTTCACGCCGTTCCGGGTGGAGGGCACGCAGCCCCTGACCCAGGCGCTGGAGTCGGGCGAGGTGGCCGAGGAGGCCGACCTGCTGATCTCGGTCCGCGAGGGGCGGGCGCTGGCGCTGCTGCGCTCGCAGATGGCGTACCACCACGTGGCGCAGGGCACGGTGCGGGGCGAGCCCTGGCTGGTGTTCTTCTGAGTGGCCTGCAACACGGGGATCGGTTCGACCCCCATCGTCGACGGCACGCACTACGACTTCCGGGTGGCCGGGCTCCACAACGGGCTGGCCCTGATGGAGGACATGCAGACCCGATCGTACTGGGATCACACCACGGGCGAGGCGATCCACGGCCCGCTGCGGGGCACCGAGCTGCCCGAGGTGCGGCCGCTGCTGTACCTGAGCCCCCGGGCCGCGCTGCGCCAGCACCCCGAGGCCGAGATCGCGATCTCCAAGCCGAGCCTGCGCCAGCGCTTGTTCTCCCGCGTGTTCCTCAGGCGCATGCTCACCGACGAGGGGCACCTGCCCTTCGTGTTCTCGAGCTCGATGACCGAGGTCGACCCGCGACGGCCTCGCATGGAGCTGGGGCTGGGCGTGTGGTGGCCGGGGACGAGCCGCTTCTACCCCATGGAGGCGCTGCGGGAGCGGGGCGGGGCGGTGATCGACACCCTGGGCGATCGTCGGGTGCTGGTGTTCGTGGACCCGGGTGCCTACGCGCCGGTGGCCGTGCGCACCGAGGCCCGGCAGGTGCAGTGGGACGGCGAGGCGCTGGTGCTCGACACCGGGGCGGTGATCCGCGACCTCGAGCAGACCCAGGCGGGGATGGAGCAGCCGCTCGAGCTGCTGCCGCAGATGTTCACCCGCTGGTACGGCTTCTCGGCCACCTTCCCGGGCTGCGAGGTGTACGAGGGCTGATCCGAGCGGGAGGCGGGGAGCGCCGGCGATGAGCGACAACCACTTCATCACCGTGTCCAAGCAGGGCGTGCTGATGGCGAGGCGCAAGGGGGCCGCGCCCGTGGCGGTGGCGCGCGCGGAGGAGGGGCTGGTCGTGCGACCGGAGCCCGAGCTCGAGCCGGGCGCGGTGGTGCGGGTTCGCTTCGCCCCCGGCGGTCGCAACCGCGAGGTCCTGGTGATGGGCGTGGTCGTGGGCGACGAGGAGCTCGAGGTGGAGGAATTGCTCGCGCGTTACGGGCTGGACGAGGCGGAGCTCGGGCGATGGATGCGACGCGCGGTGGAGGAGGCCCTCGACGCCGCGGGCTCGCCCTCGATGCCGCGGTAGCGCTCGGGCGGGTCGAGCCCCAGCACCAGGGCCACGCCGTCCTCTCCGGGACGCCGCAGCAGCAGGCGATCGTCGGGCAGGGGGCTGGTCTCGATCACCATCCGCCCCTCCACCCGGGCCCGCTCGCGCAGGGCCTCGCGGTCGTAGATCTCCAGGGTGTCCCCGTCGTGGGCGACGAGGTGGCCCGCGAGCACCATGTGCACGTGGGCGCCGGCGAAGGGGCGCTGGCGGGTGAGGCGACCGTCGCCGTCGAGCTCGCGCAGCTGGGGGCCGGTGAGCACGAAGCCGCCGCTGGGATCGCGCCACAGCTCCTCGTCGCGCCCGGCCACCAGCTCGCCGGCCACCTGGCCCCGCGAGGGATCGACCAGGCCGTACACGCGGCGCTTGCCGGTGGTGTGGGCCTCGGGCAGCGGAGTGCCGGGCAGCACGTAGTGCTCGCGCTTGGCCAGGCGCACGCTCCAGGTGGGCTCGCCGTCGTCGGTGGCGTAGGCGCTCAGGCGCCAGCGGTTGCCGTGGTCGCGGGCGATCACGATCGACTCGTCGAGGCCGTGGGCCCGCAGGCGGCCCGGGCCCAGCGGACGCTGCCAGCGGGTCACCCCGCTCTCGCAGTCGAGGGCGAGCAGGGCGGGGGTGTCCTCGTCGAGGATCCAGCAGCTGCCGTCGCTGGTCATGCCGGCGGGGGCGAGGTCGCTGGGCAGGGGCTGCTGCCAGCGGGGCCGGCCGTGGGGGTCCAGGCCGAGCAGCCCCGGCCCGGGGCCGGTGGACGGGTCGGCGCCGTCGGTGGGGGGCACGGCGGCCACCAGCACCACCGTGCCGCCGCGTCGGCCGAGCAGGCGCGGCTCGGGGCTGCACGAGGTGGAGTGCTCGGTGGGATCGTCGGAGGAGTCGTAGAGGTGCAGCTCGGACGAGGCCAGGTAGGGGCCCAGCGGAGCCCCGTCGGCGCAGTCGAGGATCTGGATCCCGCAGGGGCCCTCCCAGGCGCAGGCGTCGTGGCGCCGGACCACGCCGTGCACGTAGGGCCAGGTGCGGCCGGCGGGGGCGTCGTGGCGGCCCAGCACGCGGCCGCGCGCCGCCTCGACCACGGTGGCGTGATCGCGGTCGTGCACCAGCACGCGGTCGCCCAGCGAGTACAGCTCGGCCGCGCCCGAGGTGGGCAGCTCGATGCGCCACCGCGCCTCGCCGCGGCTCCAGTCGAAGGCGTCGAGGTGGCGAGCGTCGGGCTCGAGCACGACGAGCTCGGCCCCGGCCACCACCGCATCGGCGGCGGCGCCCGACCACACCATGCTCACGCCCGAGCCGGGGTCGGTGAGCAGGCGCGGGGGCTCGCGCGGCGGCGCGGGCTCGTCGGCGCGGGTCGGCGGCGCCTGGGGGGCGGTGGGCGTCGGCGGTCCGATGGAGGGGCCCTGCGGGCCCGGGCCCGGTCGCTCGGGGCAGGCCAGCAGCAGCAGCGATGCCGGGACCAAGCCGGCCGCACGGGGCCGCATGGGGCGGCCCTCGCTCATGGGTCCGAGGCCAGGACCGTGATGCTGCTGGCCGTCTCGCTGGAGACCACGATGTCGGGCACGCCGTCGCCGTCGAGGTCGCCCACCGCCACGCCCGAGGGCCCGGCGCCCACGTCGAGGTCGACGGGGTCGCCCCAGGTGGCGCTGCCGGTCTTGCGGAGCACGGTCACCGTGTCGCTGCCGCTGTTGGCCACCACCAGGTCGAGCTCGCCGTCGCTGTCGAAGTCGCCCACCGCCACGTCGAGCGCCCCGGCCCCGGTGGCGTAGAAGTCGATCGAGGCGAAGCCGTTGGGGCTGCCGTCGCCGATCATCACGTACACGCCGCCCTCGGCGAAGTCGGCCACCGCGGCGTCGCCCGCCGCCGAGCCGCCCAGGTCGCCCCCCACCGCGCGGCGCAGGTCGGTGCCCACCGCCCCGGACAGCGGCGCGTTGGCCAGGCCCGTGCCGTTGCCGGGGAGGATCGAGTAGCTGCCCCCGCCGAAGGCGAACACGTCCTGGTTCACCATGTCGTCGTCGTAGTTGTACTGGCCCCACGACATGCCCACCGGGGCCGCCACGGGGTTGGTGGTGTAGGGCGCCTCGGGGCTGAGCGCGCCCATGGTGAAGGCGAAGTACGAGACCGTGCCCGAGCCCGCGTTGGCGACGACGATGTCGGGGGCCCCGTTGTGGTTGACGTCGACCAGCAGCGCCTCGGTGGGGACCGTGCCGCTGACCGCCACCGGGATCGGGTTGAAGGTGCCGTTGCCCAGCGACTGCAGCAGCAGCATCTGGTTGCTGCCCGACAGCGGGATCACCAGGTCGTCGCCCGAGGCCTGGTCGAGGTTGCCCACGCTGATGCCGGCAGGACCGGCCCCGGCGGCAACGTTGGCCTCGGATGCGAAGGAGCCCGCACCGTCGCCCAGCCGCACGCTGTAGGTGCCGTCGCCGTTGGCGGTGGCCACGTCGAGGCGCCCGTTCTGATCGAAGTCGCCCACCGCCACGTCGATCGGGCCGCCGCCCATGTCGAGGTCCATCGTGCCGAAGCACAGCTCGCCCGGCTCGGCCGTGCCGTCGCCGCAGCCCCCCGCGGTGGGATCGCTCGGGTCGGTGGGATCGCTCGGGTTGGTCCCCGCGGTGGGGTCGTCGTCGCCGGTGACCCCGGTGCCCCCGGTGTCGCCGGAGTCGTCGGGCCCCCCGGGGCCCATGGAGGTCGAGGAGGTGGTGACCGAGCTGCCCCCCGACTCGAGCATGCCGTAGTAGAGCGCCAGCTCGGAATCGTAGGCGATGACGGTGCTGGACTCCTCGTGCAGGGCCAGCCGCGGGAGCGCGACCCAGTGGCCTTCCTCGTTGGAGTAGTCCTCGAGGTGGATGGCCGCGACCGCGACCCCGCTGGCGTTGGCGGGCAGGGCCCGCGAGTAGCTCACCTCCACGTCGACCATCAGCTCGATGTCGGGGCGCACGCGGTAGGCGGGCCCGAAGATCGGCGGGGGCTCGTCGCTGGGGAAGATCTCGATCTCCTGGTCGCGGGTGAGCGCGCCGGGCAGGAACACGATGCTCAGCACGTCGTCGTGGGAGGAGACCAGGCCGCCCCCGGGGCCGATCGTCTTGCGGACGAGGTCGGGGGGATCGTCTGCGCACGCGGTGGCCAGCAGGGCCAGCCCACTCATCCAAACGAGCGTCCCGAGCGTGGAACGAGTGCTCACGGACGACGAAGCTAGCAGGAAACCGCGGGGGCGTCCCGTGAGCCTCAGCCGAGGCTGCCCAGGGGGAGCAGTCCCGCGCGGAACAGCTCGAGCACGGTGACCACGTCGCGATCCTGGGCTCGATCCTCGGTCAGCATGGGCACGAGCTGGCGGACCGCGCCGTACATCGCGCTGGCGCGGCGGTGGCACCCTTGGCCGTCGCGCAGGTCCACCGCTTGGCACAGGGCCAGGGCCACGATCGCGGCGACCGACTCGGCGACCGACAGCGAGCGCAGGCAGTCGATCGCGGTGAGCTGCGCGGGGCAGGGCAGGTCGTGCTCGGGGCCGATCGCGGTGAGGAAGCCGGTGCTGGGCAGGGCATGCTTGCGCTCCTGCGCCGCGAGGCCGGCCACCGTGGCCCGCATGGGGCGGAAGCCATGGCGACCGCCCTCGGGCGCGACCAGATCGCGGGGCAGGCCGCTGACGTCGGGATCGCAGACCAACGCGAGCACGCGCTCGAGCAGGCCCACCACCGCCGCGACGGCGCTCTTGAGGCCGTCGAGGGCGAAGGCCACGTAGGCGCCGTGGCTGTTGCCGCCCACCAGCACGTCGCCGGTCTCGGGGTCGACCACGGGGCCGTCGCTGACGCTGCCGAGCTCGACCTCGAGGGCGCGCGAGGTGGTGTGGGCTGCGTCGACGAGCAGGCCGAGCACCTGGGGGGAGCAGCGGAGCACGGCGGGATCGGTGGGGCGCGGCGGCTCGGCGTCGCGATCCTCGAAGGCGATGTCGTCCCGGATCCAGCGCGCCACCGTCCGGGCGCCGCGGTGGGGCTTGAGCTCGTCGAGGCGGGGATCGAAGTGACGCGGCTCGCCGCCGACCACGTCGTGGGCCATGGCGGTCAGGGCGGTGGCGAAGCGGGCGAGCCGGCGGCCTCGCTCCCAGGCCAGGCAGCCCAGGCCGGTGGCCATGGGCGTGCCGCTCATGATCGCGAGCGCCTCCTTGGGGCGCAGCTCGACCGGCTGCAGCCGGGCCGCCCGCAGGGCCTCGCTCGCGAGCACCACGCGGCCGTGGTAGCTGACCTCGCGCCGACCCATGAGCGCCGCGGCGAGGTACGACATGGGGATGAGGCCGCCGTCGCTGGAGCCCGAGGTGGTGGCGGGGATCCGCGGGAGCACGCGGCGGTTGAGCAGCTCGCACATGAGGTCGAGCACCTCGGGGCGCACCCCCGAGTAGCCGCGGGCGAGCATGGCGAGGCGGGCCGCGAGCACGGCCGCGGACTCGCGGTCGCGCAGGGTGCCGTCGGTGGCGGTGGCGTGGCGCAGCAGCAGGCCGTCGGCGTCGTCGGGCGGGGCGCCGGGCGGCACGGCCCGATCGAGGCGATCGATCAGCGCATCGCCGGCGGCGAGCCGCTGCTCCACGATCCTCGCGCCCGCCTCCAGGCGCTGGCGGTGCTCGCCCTCGGGCATCACCATGGCGCGCACCCGTCCGTCGGCCAGCGCGACCACGTCCGCGGGGCGGACCTGGCTCGAGCTCAGATCGAACAGGCCGGTGGTGTCGCTGGCCATGGTCGGGAACGCCGTACTCGCGAGCGGGACGACCCGTCGCGATGGGGGCAGTCTACCGCGCCGACCGAGGCGGTGGAGCTGAGCGGGTGTTCCCGAGGGAATTGCCGGCGGGAGCACCCGCGGCGCCGCCCTACAGCGTTGCGACCATCGGTGCGGGACCGGCCAGCAGGTGCCGAGCGACCATGCGCAGCGTCTGCAGGTCCTCGTCCTGCCCGAGCAGCTCGGCGGAGTCCTCGTCGAACACGAGGTTGGTGACGCCGCTCGGGCCGACCCGGCGCACCTGGGTGTCCTCGATCTCGATGTCGTCGATGTCGATGGGCGAGGTGGGCTGCGGCGTGACCACGGCGGGACGGGGCGGCGGGGGAGGAGGCACGGCGCGCAGCATGTCGACCCGCAGGCTCACCGTGACCTCGCGGTCGACCAGGTCGACGAGGTCGGTGGCATCGAGAGCGACCTCCTCGTCGTGCGCGGGCGCGGCGGGGACGACCAGGTCGCGGATGTCGAGGACCACCGTGCCCTCGGCCGTGGTGGGCCGGGGGCGCGCGGGCGGAGGCGGGGGCGGGGCCTTGGGCGCGCGCAGGGCCGCGAGCGCGGTGGCGAACGCGGCGTCGTCGAGCCGCCATCGCTCGGCGCGGGCCAGGATCTCCGCCGCCTGCTTGGTGCGCCCGGTGACGCGCAGCTCGGAGACGAGGCGCTCGAGCACGGACAGCGAGGTGTCGATGCGCCCGATCACCGCGAAGGCCTGCGCGAGGATCTCGTAGCCCACGGTGTCGCCGGGCTGGACCCGCATGAGGTCGGACAGCTTGGCGACGGCGCGCTGGGGCTCGCCCACGCGCAGGTACACGCGGGGCAGCTCGCGGAGGGTCTCGAGGTGGCGGGGATCGAGGCTCAGCAATTCCTCGGCGACCTCGACGTACTCGGCGTTGTTGCCGGCCGCCAGCAGCAGGCGGCCCGCCTCGCTCAGGTGGATCACCGCGTCGCGCAGCATGTGCTGCGAGCGGCACAGCGTGGCCAGGCGGCGGCGCACCTCGGGGTTGCGGGCGTCGATCTCGGCGCCCAGGCGCAGCATGTTGAGGCCGTCGGCCATGCGACCCGCGGCGAGGTGGGCCTCGGCCGCCCGGGCACACAGCACGCGGGCCGAGCGACCGATGCCGCGGAGCATGTCGGCCACGGCCACGTACACGAACACGCTGGGGTCGAGCTGGAGCACGCGGTGGCAGATCGCCATCGCCTCGGCGTGGCGCCGGTGGGCCGCGTAGCCGAGCGCGACCTGGAGGTACTCGCGGGCTGCCGCGGCCATCTCGTTGCAGCGCACCAGGCAGTCGGCCAGCATCATGCGGACGCGGACGTCGTCGGGCCGCTGGTCGAGCGCGGCCGCATAGAGGTGGGCCGCGTGATCGGGACGACCGGCGAGGGCCCAGCGATGGGCCTCGGCCTCGTAGGCCCCGGGTCCATGGGCGGTGAAGGCTTGCTGCGCGTACCCGTTCATCGTGGCTCCCCCGCGCGTACAGACACCGAGACCTGTGGAAATTTCCTACTCTGTCTCACGAATTTTGCGCTGACGTGTGGAGATCGCAGGCGCTCCAGCCGCTGTCGGGAGGGCTCGTATGCAGTCGTCCGCGCTTGGAACCACCGTTCGATGCATCAAACCCAACTCGGGCCGTGATTACCAAAAGATTTTGGTGTAACCTGAAAGACATCGAGCGGTCGATGACTCGGCGACGTCCTACTTCGGTCCCTGGGAGCCCGATTGTGGTGGTTGGGCTCGCCATCGGCGGGGTTCGGGTCGTCTCGGGAACGGAAGAGCCCGCTCGTGGAGGATGTGCGCAAAACGCGGCTTAGGGAGCCCGCACGCGCACGCACTTGGAGGAAGGAAACAGCGTGGCGGCCGGGAGCGGACGATCGGGAGCTCGTCCGCCCCGCGCCGGCCCGCACCTCCTTCGAATGTCGGCGGTCAGAAGCGGGCCAGCACCACGGTCACGTTGTCGCGACCGCCGGCGGCATTGGCCGCGTCGATGAGCGAGTGCACCACCCGATCCACGGGCTCGGAGGTGCGGGCGAGGTGCTCGGCGATCGTGGGGTCGGGCACCATGTCGTAGAGCCCGTCGGTGCACAACATGAGCTGGTCCTCCATGGCGAGCGCCACGCGATGCAGCTCCACGTCGAGCTCGTCGGTGCCGCCGCCCACCGCGTTGACCAGCACGTGCGTCAGCGGGGAGTGGGCGGCCTCCTCGGCCGTCATGGCGTTGCCGTCGACCAGGCGCTGCGCGAGGGTGTGGTCCTTGGTGAGGCGGTGCAGCGCGCCGTTGCGGAACAGGTAGGCGCGGCTGTCCCCCACGTGCACCAGGTGCAGCTGCGGCCAGGTGAGGTAGGCGAGGGTCAGGGTGGTGCCGAGCGCTTCGTCGACGTTCTTGCGCTGGGCCACCCGGCGGACGCGGGCCTGGGCCTTGGTGACCGCCTCGAGCAGGCCGCGGCCGAGCTCCTCGGCGTCGTGGTCGTCGCGGCCGACCGCCCAGGGCATGGCCGCGAAGGCGTACAGGGCCATGGCATCGGTGGTGACGGCCGAGGCCAGCTCGCCGCCGCCGTGGCCCCCCATGCCGTCGGCCACGATGAGCAGGCGTCCCTGGGGGGTGTCGGTGAGGCGAGTGCCGGCCTCGGCGGGGAGGCTCGAGCCCTCGACCAGCAGCGAGCGCTCGAGCGCGGCCACGAGGAACTGGTCCTCGTTGCGCTTGCGGACCTGGCCCACGTGGGTGGCCCCGAAGAAGTCGGCCACCACCGCGGGGTTGTCGGCGATCGCGGCCGCGTCGGCGAGGCTCCGCAGGCCGCGACCGCCGGCGGCCAGCAGCTGCAGGGTGCTGTGGCGCGTGCGGCCGCTGTGGCTGGTGGCGGGCAGGGTGTCGCTGGCGGAGGGGAACTCGGGCTTGGTCTCGCTCACCGTGCCGAGGATGGTATCGCCTCGCACGCGCGCCGGGTGGTCGTTGGGCGGCAGACGGGCCGCGAGGGCGCGGGACGCCGAGGGGAGGCCACCGATGGAGCGTCGCGAGCGTTGCGGCCTACTGGCGCGCGGCGTAGACCTCGAAGGAGGTGCCCAGGCCGGCACGGTCGACGAGCCGGGCCGGCAGCAGGGCCGCCGACGCGAGCCCGTGGGCCAGCCAGCGGGCGGGGGCGGAGCGGCCGAGCACGAAGCGCTGGAAGCCGCGTCGCAGCGTGTCGCGATCGAGGTTGGAGAAGCTCACCCAGCGGGTGGGGACGAAGCCTCCGCGCCGCAGCAGTCGATCGATGCCGTCGCGGGAGAACACCTCGAGGTGGTTGGGCGGGGCCAGCATGGGGAAGCGGCGACCCAGCAGGCGGGCGGGCAGGCCCGAGGCGCTGGGCGTGCTCAGGGCGAGGGTGGCCCCGGGCCGGGTGTGGCGGCGCGACCACTGCAGCGCGGTGACGGGGTCGGGCAGGTGCTCGAGCAGCTCGAACATCCCGATGCCGTCGTAGGGCGCGGTGGGGCGCAGCTCCTCGAGCCAGATCGGGCGGATGGGCAGCCCGCGGGCGGCCGCGCGCTGGGCCTGCGGCCCCGGGTCGACGCCCTCGGCCTCGATGCCCAGCTCGAGCAGGGCCTCCACGAAGAAGCCCGCGCCGCAGCCGATCTCCAGCACGCGGGTGCAGCCGTGCTCCTTCATCACGCGGGCGCGGGCGCGGGCCTCGGCGCGCATGCGGTCCTCCGTGGCGTCGACGTCCCCGTGGTACTCGGGGTCGAGGTAGGTGGCGCGGATGGTCTCGTCGGAGGGCAGCGGCGAGACGAACACGGTGCCGCACTCGCGGCAGCGCAGGTGCGGGAAGCCGTCGACCACGAAGGCCCACTCGCTGCGCCGGGCGTCGCAGGCGGGGCAGGAGCGCGCCGCCGGAGGCGGGGTGGGGCCGGGCTCGGGCACGGCTCGGATGATAGACGCTCCGGCGGCGGCAGGAGCCGCGCCCGCGCGGGCGAGGCTCCTGTCGGCTCGGGGCTGGTCACGGGTGCGGGTAGACTGCCGCTGGCATGACCGAGGATCGCGATCGCGCGAAGGCGCCCGGATCGTCGCGCGAGGGCCCGCCGCCGTGGCTGGGGGCGCTGGCCGAGGCCTGCGGCGACGAGCTGCATCGCTACTGCGGCGGCGTGCTGGGCGATGCGGAGGCGGAGCGCGTGGCGGTGCTGGCCTTCGCGCAGGCGGTGGAGCAGGAGGCGAGAGCCGAGCGGGCGGGGCCGGTCGAGCTCGAGCCGCTGCGCGCCACCGTGCTCGCGATGGCGCACAACCGCTGCGTGGCCGAGGGTCGGCAGGAGCGTGGCTCGGCTCCCCAGCACTCGCGGGGATCCGAGGACGAGCGCCGGGCGATGCAGGCCCTGGCGCGGCTGCGACCGATCGGCCGCGACGTGTCGATCCTGCGCCATGGTCTGGGGCTGCGCTGGGATGCGATGCAGCGGGTGTGCGGCGAGCCGCCGGCGAGGCTGGTGCTGCAGGTGTGCCGGGCGTGGCGGCGCATGGCTCATCTCGCGCAGGGGCGCCCGGGGCAGCCGCCGGTGCGACGCCCCGGCGGGCGGGCGCTGAGCGAGCGCGAGGAGGACTGGGCGGCGATCCGCGAGGACGCGCGGGCCCATGCAGAGCTGCGAGCGGCGCTGCGACGCGCGGTGGAGCACGGGCCCGGGGCGGCGCCGGGCTGGGTGGAGCGGGTGTGGCCGGCGGTGGAGGAGCTGCGGGCGCGCGAGCGCGAGGCGGCGGAGCGGGAGCGGCAGCGCCTCGCGAGCCGGGAGGCCGAGGCCGAGGCGAGGGCGGCGGCGGAGCGGGCCGAGGAGCAGGCGGCCAACGACGCCCAGGAGCGGGCGGCGAAGGAGCGGGCGGCGAAGGAGCGGCGGGCCCGAGCCGAGGCCGAGGAGCGGGCGGCGGCGGAGCATCGACGAGCCGGGGTGCGGCGAGCGACGATGGGCGCGATGCTGGTGGTGCTCGGGCTGATGGCGGCGTGGCTGGCGATGCGCTGAGCCGCGGCGAGGCTCACCAGCCCCACGGCGGCTCGAGGGCCAGCGCCACCGCCCAGCCGAGGATCGCCGCATTGATGGCGGCCCCGCACAGGATCGAGAACCACAGGGTGCGCTTGGGCCCGATCGCCTCGCCTCGTCGGTGCAGCCACGCGGCCGCCAGCACCAGCGCGATCGGGGCGGCCTCGACCACCGCCCAGCCGGCCTGGCCGAGGCCGGGCAGCACCCACGGCGTGCCCAGGGCGCCCAGCGCGACGAGCTGCAGGCAGTGCTTGCGGGCTCGCGGCACGCCGTAGAGGACGGGCCAGGTCTGCTTGCCCACCGCGGCGTCGGCCTCGGCGTCGGGCAGCGCGGTGACGATGTTGCCCGCCACGCCCAGCAGGGCGAAGGGCACCAGCGCCTCCCAGGGGAACCCGCGGATGGTGCCCATCTGCAGGTAGAAGCCCAGCAGCGGCAGCGCCACCATCACGCCGAAGGCCTGCGTCGCCGTGCCCAGGCTGCGGTAGGACAGGCGGGCGGGCGGGAAGCTGTAGGCCCAGGCGAGCACCACCGCCAGGGCCCAGGCCAGCGGCATGGCGGGGCGATCCATCGCCACGGCGGCGTAGAGGCAGAGCACCAGCAGGGCCAGCGCGGCTGCGATCGCGGCACGGGAGAGCTGGCGGGCGCTCAGGCGTCCCTGCTGGAGCACGCGCGAGCCCCCCGACAGCAGAGTGGGGGCCTCGTTGGCCGCGTCGGCCTGCTCGTCGGCGACGTCGTTGGTCCACACGATGAAGAGCTGGTCGAGCACGCCGAACAGGTGCGCCACCACGAGCAGGCCGAGGTCGAGGCGCAGGCCGTCGGCGAACGCGACCATCTCGCCCAGCAGCAGCGGGATCGCGATGTTGGCCTGGGCCAGCGGACGCGATGCCTGGATCCACGCGCGAAGGGCCACGGCGCCCGGGAGCCTAGCAAGCCCCGGCCGTGTCTGCGCGGGGCGGCGCGGCGGGGCTCGATGGTTGCCGGGCCCGCGGTGGCTCGGTGAGGCAGGGTCCCGAAGGAGCTGACGGCGGTCAGAGTTC
>JACKDV010000056.1 GCA_020633315.1 Myxococcales bacterium | reverse complement strand
TTCAGGGCTAGAGCGAAGCTCGGCTCGCGGGGAGCGGTCACGGGCTCCGCGCTGCTGGGTGGTGATCGACTCGTAGGCGCGGCTCGCCTCGCGTGCCTCGTAGGGCATGGCGGGTAGCCCGTCTCCTGGATGACTCGCAAGGTCGAGCTCGTTCGTCGACGTAGGACTCACTGGTCGAGCGAGCCCACACGGACGAGACGAGCCCGGCCCGTCCGTCCCCTGCCCAGCTCTCGTCGGGCCAACGAGACGAAAACACCGCGCGTGGGAACCAGGAGGAACGAGGAGCACCGAACCGATGAACGACACCCCGATGTGGTACCTCGGCAATGATCAGCAGCAGCATGGTCCCTACTCGACCGAGGCCGTCACCGCGATGCTCAAGGGCCACCAGGTGAACGATGCCTACATTGGCGCATGGGGCGAGGAAGGGTGGGTGCGACTGGATCAGCACCCCCTCTTCGCGCCCGTGATTTCGAGCCATCGTCCTGGCGTGGCGGCGAGCCCGGCTCGAAGGAAGGGCAACGATCGCTCGGCGGTCGCCATGTCGCTGGTCCTCGTCGCCGTGTTCCTCATGGCCATCTTGGTGGTCGTCGAGTCCGTCTCTGCTCGATGGACGAGTCGACTGGCGCGCTTCATGCCCGAGGACGTTTCCTTCTACATGGAAGCTGGCGATCTCTCCGGGCTGTTCGACGGGTTCGCACAGATCGCTCATGTCGACGCTACTGGCGACGACGTCGAAGATTTCAAGAAGGGAGTCTCCGAGGCCATCGAGGAGACCTTCGATGTCGACGACGAGGTTGCCGAAGGGCTCATCGAGGACCTGCGGGGCGTCGCCTTCTCCGGCCGAGGCAGACCGAGCTCGCCCGGTGAGGAATGGGCGTTGGCGCTCGAGTTCACCACCGACGACGACGTCGAGGCTCTCCTCGAGTCGAAGCGCTTCCGCGACCACGGAGACCTCGGCGATGACGGGCGCCTCTACGGCATCAAGGCAGGACGTCCCTGGGCGGAGCTCGGGCCTTCGCGGTCTCCCCTCGACTCCGCGCTCTCGTCGTTCTCACTCGGGCACGCCAACCGAGAGATGTCGATCGTCTGGTTTCAGGGCGAGAAGCTCCTGGTGCTCGGCACGAAGGAGCTGATCGAGGACATCGCCGACGTGATCGATGACGATGAACCGAACCTCGGCGCATCCGAGCCCTGGGGACGAGTGTCGGTCGACGACGATGCACAGGTCGTTGTATTCGTCTCTTCCGGCCTCGTCGACGACGTCGTCGACCGTAGACATCAACGCGAGCTCGGCATCGAGGAACTCGGCCCGGTGGTCTCCTCCCTGCGATTTCACGAGATGGGAACGATTGCCACCATCGAAGGGTCGGCCGGGCTACGGCGCGACCGGTCGTTCGAGCCAGTAGAGCTCGACCTGACGGAGCGCCTGCCGAGGAGCACGCTGGCCTACGTCTCCTATCACCCATCGATCGGGATCACGGGAAGACACATTGCCGATCTCGTCGTCGATGCCCTACCGCAGGAGATGCGCATTCTCGGCGTGAAGGACCTCGAGGCTCCCCTGATCGCGGCTCATGATCTGATGAAGGGCGAGCGACTGATCGCGATGGCCGTCTCGGACGAGCTGCAGCTCGACGACGCCTCCTTGGTCACCGATGTCGTTCCCCATGTTGCGATCGCTCTCGTGACCCGGGTCGACCCTCGCGAGCTCGACAACTGGAGGAAGACGGAACCGCTGAGCCTATTGTTGAGCAGCATCCCCAGCGGACGGAAGGACACGGGCCACGAGCTCTCGTGGGAGGAGAATGATGTACGACTGACGGCTCCGAGCTCGACCATGGCCTCGGCCAGAGCCACCATCCTCGGCGACGGCGTCGTGGTGATCGCGATCGGAGGAGAGGACATGATCGACGAGCTCGTCGAGGCCGTTCGCGGCAACGGACCACGACTCGGAGATGATGCCGAGCACCAGGCATTCGTCGAGACCATCGGGATGAACGAGCGTCTCCGCTCGTGGGTCGATGTGCGGCGAATGGTCCAGGCGATGCCAGACTCCTCCGCTCCGCTCTCCGAGGCGGATTGGGTCCGCGAGACCGGACTCGCAGCAGGCGTCATGGAAGTCGACGGTGACGAGCCGGTGATGCTCGGAGTGGCCATCGCCATCGAGTTGCAAGACCAACGGGCTCGGGTGGAGATACGAGCCCTCAATGTCGTCGCCGGGCCCAGCCTGTATCATGTGGTCCAATTCGGATCACGAATGGCCGATGCGTTGACCCGAAGGAGCCATGCGCCCGGCGTCGACACGAGGTTCGGCACGAGGACGAACCCCTTCTACTTCTGATCGTGTACGATGGGGGTAGTGAGCACTGGAGGCGATGCCTGGAACGGGCGCGCCCTCGGCTCGAGGCGGCCAGGAAGGACCCTGCTCTACGGAGAGTCTTCGGTGGCCCAAATGGGCCACCGTGGAGCGGATCACGAGAGCCGCTCCAACGAGTGGCAGGGCTCTGGAGCAACGGTACGCTCGACGGAGGGCTTGGGGGAACGGCACGACCACGGAACGGCACACGAGCGCTTGGGATACGCTCGCTCCGGCGAGACGGTCCTTGGCATGGCTTCGAGCCACGTCGGCAGCACCGCGACCACCCCCGCAGCGAGGATTGACGGGTCGAGTCGGACCCTTCGAGCCGGGCCTCCGGCGTCGACTCCCTCACCAGTCGTCGTGGGCTCGCCGAACGCACGGAGCGTCTCCGCGGCCCCGGCACGGATACCGCGGCAGTACGATGTGTTCCTGTCCTATGCCTCGGACCAACGCGAGCTCGTCAATTTGATTCGTAGCCGTCTGAACGGCGACGGCTTCTCGGTGTTCTTCGATCGCAAGGACATTCACTACGCTCGGAGCTTCGACCAGACGATCCGAGAGGCCATCGAGCGCTCATCGGTCTTGGTCTTCCTTGCGTCGCCCCGATCCGTCCACTCTGACTCCTACGCGTTGTACGAGCTCGGCTACGCCTTCGACCGTTGGTCGGAGGGCTCCCGGGCATCCAAGCGAATCCTGACCGTGGTCGCCGCCCCCACCGACGGCATCCCGCGAGAGCTCGACGAGCGGCTGAAGATCCATCACTCCGAGGTACCGTCTCGACTCTCTGACCTGGTCCGCAAGGCTCGACGCCACGATCCACGCTACCGGATTCGGCACACCATTGCATGGACGACGGCGATGGCGGTGGCTCTCGTCGCCCTCGCGGGTACTGCCGCCGCCCTCCGCCACGCGCCCGAGATCCGAGCGTCACCCTCGAACACCGCTCCGACCAGCACTACCTCTATCAGCGCCCCGACCGAGGGCGTCGTAGCGCCGCAGGAGAGCGTGGTCGAGTCGGCCCCGATGAACGCCGAGACCCGATCGATCGAGCTCGACGATGGTGCCGTGCTCCACTTCGTCCACGTTCCGGGAGGTCGAGCAGAGCTCGGCAGCCCGTTTCCCTCCGTGCCCGGCAAGCCGATCGAGCCCCGCCGTGAGCTTGAGCTCCCTCCGTTTTGGTTGATGCGTACCGAGGTCACCCAGGCCCAGTGGAAGTCCTTGATGAGCGAGCCCCCTGGAGGCAAGCCGCAGAATTGCACCGTGGGCTGTGAGCGCCGTCATCCCGTCCACCATGTCCATCACGACGATGCGGCGCGGTTTGCCAATGCTCTCTCCGAGCGGATGGGACGCCGGGCCTGCTATCAGGCGGTTGGTCGAGGTCGCGCGATGGCGCGGCTCTCCGAGTGCGACGGTGCGTACCTGCCCTGGGAGAGCCAATGGGAACATGCCGCGCGGGCGGGTACGACCCAGCGGTTCTCGTTCGGGGACGATGTCGCCGAAGCTTGCACCTACGCCAACGCGCGCGACCAGACGCGACGGCGAGTCGTGTCGAGGAACAACATGGAGTACTTACCCTGTGACGATGGCCATGCCCATCTCGCTGCCGTGGCGAGCTACCAGCCCAATCCGTGGGGGCTGTACGACATGCACGGCAACGTATGGGAGTGGGCCGACGTGGATACCCCCGGAGACGATGCCCCCACCATCCTCCGTGGGGGCTCGTTCCTCGACACCTCGAACAACCTACGCTCGGCCAGGCGGTACCGCGTCGGATCGGGGCAGCGCTACTCGAGTGTGGGCTTTCGCATCGGCTTCGATCGGCTACCCGAAGCAGAGGAGATCGATCGGTGAAGCGAACCATCGCGCTGGTGAGCTCCAACCTCGACGCCGAGTGGGCTCATCGTGCCGCAATGCGATTGAGCCTGGAGCACGATGTCCGCCGGATCTCCCTCGTGCACGCAGACGTCGCCTCGCTGACCATCGATCCCGGAAGGATCGACTTGTTCGTGCTCATCCTCGGGCATGGCATGCTGCGAGACCCTCAGGCTCGTCCGCTGTTCGAGGTGCTCCACACGACCATGGCCGGGCCATGGCTCACCGTGATCAAGGATCGTGACCTCGAGAGGTCGATTCCTCCCTTCATCGCGCACATCCACGCGTTCGTTCCCCGTGGCGAACCCATCGCCGCCCTCGTCGCGGAGCTGTCACCGACCCGGAAGCGGCCCCACCCCGCACGACCTCCGACCAAGGGGGTGGTGGCGTCGGTGGTCATCACGGGAGCATCGCTGCTCATTGGGGTGGGCTTGGCTACCGGGCTCATCCCACACGAGGCAGAGAGGTGGAGCTCGTCGACCGAGGTGGCGGAGGCACGAACGCCGGTGCCACTGCCCCCAGCCGAGGCAGCTACCGACCCGCCGAAGCCGTCGCCGAAGCCTGGCGCTGCCGAGCCGGCGCGCGCAGACGTGCCGATCTCTGCGCCTCCCGACGGAGCACCGTCGTCGCCACCTCAGCGGGAAGTCGTCCCTCCGCCGGCCGCTCATCCACCGGTCCAGAGGATCTACGAGCCGCCGATGGGAGAAGAGCGGAGCTATCGACCACGAGGCATGCCGGCCTTCTCGATGATCTTCCTCAGCGGAGCATCCTTCCAGATGGGGGAGCCGCCCGCCAAGGAGGGCACGGCGCGCAGTGCCTCGGTGTCGGGATTCTGGATGGGTCGGACCGAGGTCACCCAAGCGCTGTGGACCGCCGTGATGAAGAGTAATCCCAGCGAGCCCCTTGCGGGGGTCGGGGACGAGTATCCCGTGCAGCTCGTGGCCTGGGAGGAGACCCTCGAATTCCTCAACCGTCTCTCGGTCGCCTCGGAGCTCATGCCGTGCTTCACCAAGGGAGAGGGGGGGCAGTGGGAGTGGGTCCGAAGCTGCGATGGATTCCGGCTACCGACGGAAGCGGAGTGGGAGTATGCCGCCCGAGCCGGCACCACGACCTCCTTCTTCTTCGGAGGAGTTGGTCGAAGGGTCTGTAGGTACGGCAACGTCGCGGACGCATCGGCCAAGGTCCGCCATGCGTGGCAGGGGATCTACTCGTCCTGCAGCGACGGCTATCCCGAGCTCGCCCCGGTAGCGAAGCTCGAGCCGAATCCGTGGATGCTCTACGACATGATCGGCAACGTCCGAGAATTCGTCTGGGATCGCTACGGCCCCCTCCCAGACCCGATCCCATTGGACTACCAGGGACCGGATGTCGGAGACCGACGCGTTATCAGAGGAGGCGCGTACAACGTGCATCCCTCCGCGGCGCGGGCGGGACAGCGGTATCGCGTCTCGGAGCAGTACCGGGAGCGAGGCTTGGGCTTGCGGCTAGCCCGCAGTGGGCCTCTCAGCGGCCGGGGCGCTCCTCCCGTTCCTTGATCGGCGGCGCTCCTCCGCGGTGCCGATCGAGACACAGCGGAGCCGGGGTCGGGCCGCGTCGGCAGTCGCTGAGCTCCGAGTAGCTGTGTCCTCCCGTTCCGCGTCACGGATCGCTTCGCAGCACGGTGACCGTGTCACTGCCCGCCGAAGCGACCACCACGTCGGGCACCCCATCGCGTTCGAGATCGCCCACCGTCACTCCGCTCGGCCCCATGCCCGCCGGGAGGTGAACGCGAGCACGTAGGCGGCCCCGTTCCAGTCGAGCACCATCACGTCGTTCGACCCGGCGTTGCACACCACCGCCTCGTCGTCCCCGTCTCCGTCGAACAGCACGATGTCGCTGGGATCGGTCCCCACCGCCACCGGCGGCTGGAAGTTGAAGGTTGAAGGTCGCCGGCTCGCCCGTGCTGAGCCCGACCACCACCGTGTCGCCCGCCACGTCGATCGCCGCCACGTCGTCGTTGCCGTCGCCGTTGATGTCGTCCGACACCAGCTCTACGAAGGTCCCCTGCCCCCGAGGCGTTGGCCACCGCGCCGAGGAAGCCCATCCCAGTGCCGTTGGTGGCCCACGCGTGGTAGCCCGCTGGCCCCAGGCCCATGATGTCGTCGAACATGTCGAGGGCGCCGTTGTAGTCGCCGACGGCTACGGTGGCGTTCACGGCCGCGTTGACCCCCGGTAACCCGCCCAGGGTCAGCATGCCCGGACCCCCGTCATCGGGCGGCTGCTGGGCTGGACCCAGGCAAGACTCGGATATCGATGTCAAGGCAAAGTAGCTTCCACCCTCGATCGCGCAGAGAACCCGAACCATCAACAACCACCTCATCCCGAGCTTGGGGCGCAAGCGTCTCGACCGACTGCGCCCGGAGAGCATCCTGCGCTTCAAGGCCGAGCGCGTCCACCTCAGACAATCCACGCTCAACAACATCCTCGCCGTGCTCCGCTCCATGCCGTCCGTGGAGGTGGAGTGGGGCGTGCTCGAAGCGATGCCGATCAAGATCAAGGCGGTCAAGGAGACGAGGCCCGACTTTCGGTTCTACGACTTCGAGCAGCTCGATCGTCTCGTCCTCGCGGCCGAGGAGATGAGGAGCCCCAACCAGTTGCTCGTGGCGCTGCTCGGTGCCGAGGCTGGCTTGCGGAGGGGAGAGATGATCGGCCTCGAGTGGCCCGACGTGGACCTCAAGCGGGAGACGCTGACCGTCGCTCGCACGATCTGGCGCCGTCAGGAGGGTCCGCCGAAAGGCGGGTGCTCGCGTACGGTGCCGCTGGCCCCGAGGTTGCTCGAGGCTCTCACCAAGCACGGGCACCTCCGCAGCTCGCACGTGCTGTGGACGGCCCACGACGGGCAGCCGAGACCGACGACGATCCGGAACTGGCTCGATCACGGGTCCACACGTGCTGCGGCACACCTTCTGCTCGCACCTGGCCATGCTGGCCAAGCTGGTGGTGGTCATCCAGGTCCTGGCCGGACATCAGCACCTCGTGACGACGCAGCGGTACATGCACCTGGCCCGTCGGCGGTCCGGGATGCGATCGAGGGACTCCGGCGCCCCTCGAATTGGAGACATGTAGGAGACGGGTGCAAAAAGACGGTCGAAATCAAATGATTTCATATACTTAATCCATTCATGACCGAACCATGACGGACTCCTCACCATGCGGTGACGACGCAGGTCGACCTGGTGCGTCTCATGGAGCGCGTAACGACGACGCTCAGGAGCCCACGCCATGTCTCACCACCGCACTCCCTTCCTCCTCGGCCTCACGGGCCTGATGCTCCTCGCTTGCGATGCCTCTCGCTCGGAGGAGGGCGCGGCCGCCAAGGCCGATGCCTCGGCCCCGGCGCCCGTTGCCGCTCCCACCTCGGCCCCCGCGGGCGGTGCAGACGCTCGCGCCGAGCCGTCCTACGCCGCCGAGGAAGCCCCCGCGGCCCCTGCTCCCGCGGCGAAGGCCGATGACGGGGCGGGGGGGCGCTCGGTCGGCCTCTCGGGTCTGGGCGAGGCGGCGGGGGACGAGGCCAGCCCCTACCGCACGCCCGTGGTCCGGCAGCCGCCGGCTCCGATGCCGGGGCGCCTGACGGCGGGGCACTGGTCGGATCGCGACGACTGGGCCCGCTGGCAGCAGCTGCTGGGGCCGAGCTCGAGCTACCAGGGCATGCTGGATGCGTGGAGCCTGGGGCGCCTCGATCGCGTCGCGGTCAGCCTGCGCGGGCGCGAGGGCGTGCCGGCCGATGCCGAGGTGGTGCTGGCGGACGACTACGGCCACACCCTATGGCAGGCGCGTGCGGACAACCACGGGCGCGTGGATCTCTACCTGCCGCCGGGACAGTCGGGTCACCTCAGCGTGCGCGCGCCCGATGGCCGCACGCTGGGCAGCCGCGAGGTGCGAGCAGGGGAGCAGCACGAGCTGCGGATCGATGCGGAGCTGCCGGTGGCCTCGGCGCTCGACCTGATGTTCGTGGTGGACACCACGGGCTCGATGGGCGACGAGCTGTCGTACCTGCAGACGGAGCTGAGCGACATCGTGGCCCGGGTGCAGCACGAGTCGTCACAGGCGCTGAGCGTGCGCACGAGCGTCAACTTCTTCCGCGACCAGGGCGACGACTACGTGGTGCGTAGCTTCCCCTTCACGGCGGATCTGGGGCAGAGCCTGGGCCACCTGCGGGCGGAGCACGCAGCGGGCGGAGGGGACTACCCCGAGGCCCTCGACGCGGCGCTGGCCGATGCGGTCGACGGGCATCAGTGGAGCAGCTCGGCGGTGGCGCGGATCATGTTCGTGGTGACCGACGCCCCCCCGCACTCGGGCTACGGGATCGGGCAGCAGCTGCAGCAGACGGCGGCCCGGGCCGCGAGCAAGGGCATCCGCATCGTGCCCATCGCCAGCAGCGGCGTGGACAAGCCCACCGAGTTCGTGCTGCGACACCTGGCGGTGAGCACGGGCGGGACCTACGTGTTCCTCACCGACCACAGCGGGATCGGCAACGCGCACATCGAGCCGACGGTGGGGCCCTACGTGGTGCAGCCGCTCAACGACCTGCTGGTGGAGATCATCGGCGAGTACACCGAGGCCGAGGGGCTGGAGCTGGTGACCCCGGCTCCGATGGCGATGCAGGGCGGTCACGAGCACGAGCTGCCCTGTGGCTACGCGATGGCCCGCTCCGGCGATGGAAGCGGGGGCTGGTGGGGTGCGGGGCTGCTGCTGATCCCGGCGGCCTTCGGCGGCGCGTGGTGGCTCCGGCGTCGCCGTCCGTCGGCCCAGCCGGTGAGCGACGCCCGCGTGGCCCGTGCCCGTCGCATGCTCTCCGAGCTCGAGCGGCGCGCCCGAGGCCCGCAGCCCAGCGAGGCCCGCTCGTGGGCCCAGGAGATGCGCGAGGTGGTCGAGGGCATGGAGCAGCTCGCCCGGCAGCAGCAGGCGATCGACGGCTCGCTGCGGGTGGCCGGGGCCCAGCCCGGCGAGCCCGATCCCTCCGGGATGCGTGCGTCGCTGCGGGCCGAGGTCGCCCGACGTCGCCAGGAGATCGACGCGGAGATCGACGCGGGGCTCGTCTCGGTCGAGGCCGCCTACCTCCACGTGATCGGTGGAGTGGGCGAGCGCGCGACGGCGCTGGCCCGCCTCGACACCGCCCGCGAGGCGCTGCAGACCCGCATCGAGGTGGAGCGCGAGCTCCGAGTGGAGTAGCTCGCCCCTGGCCACGGCACGACGACGCCCGCTCCCGAGCTCGGGGGCGGGCGTCGGCACGTGGGGCGACCGGTGCGGCCGCCCCCTCGTCCTCACTGCGGAGCCGGGAGCTCGTCCACGGTCTGCTTGGGCACCGAGACCTCGGCCGGCTCGGGTGGGGTGGGGGGAGGCTCGGGCGGATTGGCGGCCGCGGCCTCGGCCTTGGCGGCGGCCTCGGGATCCTCGGCGCAGCGCCCCAGGCAGCGCTCGCCGGCGCTGGTGCACTGCAGCCGGCAGGTGGCGGCGTCGTCGGCCGAGCCGCCGCAGCCGACCTCGCAGTCGCCGAGCTGCTCGAGGCAGGAGACCGAGCAGCCGCGCTGTGGCTCGGCGAGCGCCTGCGGGCCCTCGCCGGCGAGGGCAGACTGGGCGCAGCTCAGGCGACAGGTGGCGGCATCGCTGCCGGCCTCCTTCCCGCAGCCTTCCAGGCAGCCCTCGAAGCGCCCGAGCGCGGCGCGGGTGGAGGGCGAGGGGCTGGTGTCGAGCGAGCTCGGCCGCTCGGACTCGCAGCGCAGGCGGCAGGTCTGACGATCGGTGGCCGAGTTGGTCTCGGGTCCCAGA
Source organism: Myxococcales bacterium (assembly GCA_020633315.1). GTDB lineage: Bacteria > Myxococcota_A > Polyangia > Nannocystales > Nannocystaceae > Paraliomyxa. The sequence goes on along the minus strand of JACKDV010000056.1, from coordinate 4,369 downwards.
CAGCCCGCCATGCAGGTGGCGAAGTCCTCGGCCTCGGCCTCCTTGGCGTCGGCGACCGCCTTGGCCGCCTCCTCGGCGGCTGCCTTGGCGGGATCGGGCTTGGCGTTGCCGGTGCCCACGGGGGGATCGCAGCCGAAGCCGAGCACGAGCAACAGGAGGACGGACGAGCGGCGAGCGACGCGGAGCATGATGTGGGCTCCAGCTTCGCCCAACCGAGCCCAGGCCGTCACGCAGGCCTTGCGGGGGCGCCGGTGACGACGAGCAAAGGCTTCGGTCACGCCTCGATCGCCCGGCCCCTGCTGAGGCGACTAGCCGGCTGCGCGCCGCGGAGCGCGAGCTCGCCGAGCCCGACGACGCGGCCGCCCTCGCAGAAGCCGGTGTCGGGCTCGAGCACGGCGGCGAAGGGAGCACCGGTGTCGTCGTTGGCGATCACCAGCGCGTCGGGGCCGACGGTGAAGGTCACCATCAGCGCGGGGTCGAGGTCGGTCACCCCGTACGCGGAGGTGAAGGCCTCGTAGCCCGGCAGCGGGTTGGCGTCGGCGGTGACGATGAGCGTGCCGCCCGACGCGATCCAATCCTGTAGGGCGGTCTGCTCGGCCGCGCTGAGGTTGGGGCCCGCGGCGTTGAGCAGCGAGGTGATGAACACGTCCACCCCGCCGAGGTAGGCCGCGTCGAGCACGGCGGTGGGTGGGGCGAGGGTGTCCCCGTTGGCCATCAGCTCGGCGCGCAGGTCGTCCCACGCCCCGCCGGTAGCGACCACTCCGTCGGCGTAGTTGATTCGACCGCCGCTGAAGCCTCCCCACACCGCAGCCTGGGCCGCGGCGGGGAGCAGCAGGAGCAGACCGGAGACGAGGCTCGCAGCGACGCGCATGAGGCGAGACTATCCCCGGACCCGTGACGGCCGCGGTGGGCCTGCAGCGACGGCGGGTCCGATGGCGCAACCCTTGCACGACGATGAGCGGAGCAAGCTCACATCGAGATGGCGCCGACGAGCTGTAGCGGTGGGCCGACTTGGGCAACGAAGGGGCCAACCATGGCCAAGCTTCCTTCGATCATCGTTTCGTTGCTCCCTACGCTGCTCCTGGCCGGCTGCCCCGGCGACGATCCCGGAACGAGCGACACGGACACCGGCGTCGCCGACACGGGCGCCACGGGCATGGAGAGCACCGGCGGCGATGACGTGGACATGATGACCACCGGCTCCGCCGACGAGTCGGGGGACACGGGCAACGGGGGAGTCAGCGGCGAGGAGCTGTACCTCGGCGTCTGCGCGTCGTGCCACGGGATGATGGGCGAGGGCACCTCGCTGGGCTACGAGCTCCAGCACCCGGTCCGGCTCTACTCCAACTGGGTGGTCCGCAACGGCCGGCCCGGCACCGAGTTCATGGACTCGGTGATGTCGGCGTACGGGCCCGACGTGATCAGCGACGAGCAGCTCGAGGAGATCTGGGACTACCTGGGCTCGTTCCCCCAGCCCACCACCGGCGAGACCCTCTACCTCGACTACTGCCGCAACTGCCACGGCATCGATGCCTACGGCGGGGTGACGGGCGTGAACCTCCACGAGCCCGGGGCCATGCTGGAGATCTTCGAGAAGGTGCGCGAGGGCGAGAACACGGGCAACCCCGGCGCCCGCAACAGCTACATGCCGGCGTTCGACGCCACCTGGCTGACCGACGCCGAGATCCAGATGATCGCCGATCACATCGCCACGCTGTGATCGAAGCAGGGCCGCGCCGGGCCGAGCGCCCGGCTCAGCGCGCGGCGGCCTGCGCCACGAAGGCCTCGCCGTCGCGGCGCCCGAGGTCGTAGGTGGGGCCGATGAGCTCGGGGCTCGCGTAGTCCCACATCGCGATCGGCACCGGCCGCGAGGGCTGCACGTAGACCCGCCGCGGATCCGCGGGCAGGCGCAGGTGCGGCTTGGTGAGCATCACCAGGGTGCGCGCATGATCGGCCAGGGCGTCGACCAGCGCGGCGTCGACGATGCCCCCGTCGATCACGCGTCGGCCCCCGCGGCTGCCCACGGGCAGCAGAGGCGGCAGCGCGGACGAGCACAGGATGAGATCGGCGAGCTCCTCGGCGGTCTCGCAGTCGCGCACCGAGACGAGGGTGGGGCGGAAGCCCAGGTGGTGGGGCAGCGAGGGGTGCACGCGCCGGCGCACCACGGCGTCGAGCTTGTAGCCCACGAAGCCGGCGAGCAGGCTGGGCACGAGGCGACGCCCGGCCGGGGGCAGGCCCAGCAGCACCCGCACCTCGGGTCCGCTGCGCAGGCGCTCGAGCGTGGTCCCGTCCATGGTCTCGAGGATGGTGGAGCGATAGATCTCGAGGTGGGGGAACAGCGGCCGCCGTCGCAGCACGTTGGCGGGGTAGACGTTGCGAGGGTTGCGGGCCGTGCGGCGGCGGAAGGCGTCGACGACCGCATCGAGGCGATCGCTCACCGCGGCGCAGGCGAAGGCCGAGCCCGCGCTGGCGCCCGTGATGCTGCGGGGGCGCAGCTCGAGCGCCGGCGCCACCACGGACCAGAAGCCCGCCTGCCAGAAGCACCGGCAGCCCCCGCCGGCGAAGACGACCGCGTCGAAGCCCATCGCGCGAGCACTGCCGTACCACGAGCGCGGGGCCGACGTCTGCCCGCGGCTGCGCTATGGTCGGGCTCGTGCGTGCGATGGTCTTCGACGGTCCCGGGCGACCCCTGCGGTCCTCCGAGCTGCCCCGCCCCGAGCCCGGCCCGGGGCAGGCGCTCGTCGAGGTGAGCGCCTGCGGGGTGTGCCGCACCGATCTCCACGTGTGCGACGGCGACCTGCACGAGCCCAAGCCCCACGTGGTGCCGGGGCACGAGATCGTGGGCCGCGTGGTGGCGGTGGGCGAGGGGGCCCCGCTGGTCGAGGGGCAGCGCGTGGGCGTGCCGTGGCTGGGCTGGACCTGTGGCGAGTGCGAGTACTGCCGCCGCGACCAGGAGAATCTGTGCGAGCGCGCCCGCTTCACCGGCTACACCCTCGACGGTGGCTACGCCGACTATGTGGTGGCCGACGCGCGCTACTGCTTCGCGCTGCCCGAGGGCATGGGCGACGCCGAGGCGGCGCCGCTGCTGTGCGCCGGGCTCATCGGCTATCGATCGCTGCGCATGGCGGGCGACGCCCGGCGCGTGGGGCTCTACGGCTTCGGGGCGGCGGCGCACATCGTGGCCCAGGTGGCGCGGTGGCAGGGACGCGAGGTGCATGCCTTCGTGCGCCCGGGCGACGAGGCGGCCAAGGCCTTCGCGCTGAGCCTGGGCGCGAGCTGGGCCGGCGACTCGAACGAGCCGGGGCCCGAGCCCCTCGACGCGGCGATCCTCTATGCCCCCGTGGGAGCGCTGGTGCCCGCGGCCCTGCGGGCGGTGAGGCCGGGCGGCACGGTGGTGTGCGCCGGGATCCACATGAGCGACATCCCGAGCTTTCCCTACGCGTGGCTGTGGCGCGAGCGCTCGATCGTCTCGGTGGCCAACCTCACCCGTCGCGACGGCGAGGAGTTCCTCGCCATCGCGCCCCAGGTGCCCGTGCGCACGCAGGTGGAGGAGTACCCGCTCGAGCGGGCCAACGAGGCGCTCGAGCGGCTGCGACGGGGCGAGCTGTCGGGGGCCGCGGTGCTGCGGCCGGGCGGGGTCGCTACGCGACCGTGATCCGCACGTTGCCCGCGGGATCGATCTGCCCCTTGATGTCCGCCTGCACGTTGAGGGTGTGGCTGCAGAACGGCGCGGTGGCCTTGCAGTCGGCGGGCACCGGGATCTCGATCGTCACCGCGTGCCGCCCCTGCGGCTCCACGGTGTGCCCCACCTCCACCCGCTGCTCGAGCACGGGGTGTCGATCCCAGCCGGCGGTCAGCCCCTTGCGCTCGCCGAGCGACTGGGCCTCGTGCTCCTCGATGCGCACGCCGTCGTCGTCGCGGATCCAGTGACGGTCGGCCTCCACGATCCGCACGATCAATGCATCGATCGTCGCGGCTCGGGTGCCGCCCTCGATCTCCACCGCCACCGAGGTGGTGTCGCCCCGGCTCACGGCGCCCTCGGGCGCCTGGACTCGAACCCGCGCTCCCTCGGCGCCCAGGCTCTCGCGCATCTTCTCGGAAAAGCCCATCTCGATCGTCTCCTCGCGGCGGTCACGCTATCGCGGTCGTCCCCCAGGAGTGAAGCGTCCTCGAGCGGGCCACCGCGATGGCGTCGGGAGGGATGCCGGCCGCCCAGCCCGAGACGCAGCCATGGGGCGGATCCGGGCGCGTTCACGGGCCGAGCATCGTTTCGATGGGCACGGCTCGGGGCGGCTGGGGGATCCCGTACGAGCGCGGCTCCCGGGCCATCCAAGCGGATCGCGCCCTTTGTTCGCTCCACGAAAAAATC
>JACKDV010000055.1 GCA_020633315.1 Myxococcales bacterium | reverse complement strand
GCCGGAGGCATGAGCGAGCGCCGATGCGGCGAGCCCGGTGCGCGACGATTGGAGCCCTCGGGTTGCCGCGGAACGGTCTCGGCGTTGAGCAGCTTGCTCGACCGTCGTTGGGCAACCTGCACAAAGTGCCGTGCAACCCGCCCAAAATGCCGAATTCGCGACGTTTCGGCTCGACGCCACATCCCACCTCGCCCCATGCTGCCCTCGATGTCGGTGTCCACTCGTCCCTTCGCTCGCGTGCTGCTCTCCCTCGTCGTGCTCGGCGCGCCGAGCCTGGCCGTGGCCGCCGACGACCTGAGCGCCCGACCCCCGCGGGGCACCTACGTCTGGGTCTCGCAGGACGCCGCCGCCTCGCCCACCCCGCGGGCCGAGGGCGAGTCGCACGTGCTCTACCTCAACCGTTGCGAGGGTGGCGAGACCATCACCGCGGGCTGGCCCGACGACAACACGATCAACCGCTCGGGGATCCTCTCCGGCACCGTGGATTTCCCTCCCTTCCCCTTCGGCGACGACGCGTGGGATCAGGTGGTGCAGCACACGCGGCAGATCTACGCCCCCTTCGACGTGCTGGTGACCGACGTCGACCCCTCGCCCATGCCCCACGACGAGGCGCTGGTGTGCGGCTCGGGCTCGCTGGCGGGCTTCTCCGGCGCGGGCGGGGTGGCGCCCTTCTCCTGCGGCGTGATCGACAAGAGCATCACCTTCACCTTTCCCGAGTCGCTGGGGAACGATCCGCGGACCATCGCCGAGGTGATCGCCCAGGAGGCGGCCCACGCCTGGGGCCTCGAGCACGAGCACAAGTGCGAGGACCCCATGACCTACTTGAGCGGCTGTGGCGACAAGACCTACCAGGACGGGGACTATCCCTGCGGCGAGTACAGCCCGCGCTCGTGCGAGTGCGGGGGGCAGACCCAGAACTCCTATCAGTACATCATGGGCTTGTTCGGGCCCGCGGTGCCCGACGTGGCCGATCCCAGCGCGACGATCGTGGCGCCCCACGACGGCGATGCCTTCGCGATCGGTGAGCCCGTCGACATCGTGGTGCAGGTCGACGACGACATCGGGGTGACCCACGTGGCGCTCTTCCTCGACGGCGAGCTGGCGACCGAGGCCCTGGCCGCGCCCTTCGGGCCGTGGCGGGCCTCCGACCTCCCCGAGGGCGCGCACGAGCTGACCATCGAGGCCAGCGACGGGGCGGGCAAGACCACGCTGAGCCCGGTGGTCACCGTGAGCATCACCGCCGATGGCCAGCCGCCGGCGGGGGGAAGCGGCGGCGACGGCAGCGGGAGCGATGGCGGTGGCGACGATGGACCCGCGGGCGACGGGGGAGCCGACGGGGACGTCGACGACGGCTGGGGCGACTCGCCGGCCCTGCCCCCGGGCTTCGGAGCCGACGGGATGGAGGCCGGCTGCGCCTGCAACGGGACGGGGGGCACGGGGAGCGATGCCTCGTGGGTGCTGCTGGGCCTGCTGGGGCTCGGGCGCTCGCTCCGTCGGCGTCGGGATCGGTGACGCCTTCGCGCTCGTGCCCGGCCTGCTCGGTGCTCGGGATGCGGCGCTACAGCGTCATGCTCAGGAGCGCCCGGCGGAAGCGCTCGAAGGAATCGCTCCTCGCATCTGGAGCGTCGATGAGGCCCAGCTCGCACGCCTTGGCGACGATCCTCGGCGCGTCGCTCTCCGTGTAGACCCGCGAGGTAGAGGGACGCAGGGCCTTTCGGTAGGCTTCCTTTGCGTTCTCGATGCGACCGACCCAGCGGCCGTGCTGGGAGGGAGCCGTCCAGGAGCGCACCACCTCGGGGGCCGCCGCTGGCCACAGGAAGAGCCACGCCTCGGTCTCCCAGGCCGGGGTGGCTGCAACTGCGTCGATCCCTTCTCGTGCCAGATCTCGCTCGATCTGATCCGAGAGTGCCTCGTGGGCAGGCTCGATCGCATCGCAGTCCTGATGGGCAATCACGCCGCGCACGTCGTATCTCCGGCCGTCCCGGGTGAGGACCACGGGCTTGGGACGTGAGCGTCTCTTCACGGTGGAACTCCCCCGAGTGTCCCCGTGAACCACAGCTCGCCGAGCCCTAGCTCATCCTCGGCCGCAATCGAGCGGACCTCGGAAGGATCGATTGCAGGGATGAGGGAGGCGCCCGTGTCGGGGTCGCGCTCGCAGATGATGAGCTCCTCGGGCGCGAGGCGGTTGACGAGGGTCGGCGAGTGCGTGGCCAGAAGCAGCTGCGTTCGTTCGGAGGCTGAGCGGAGGCGCTCCACGATGCGGTCGAGGGCGTAGGGGTGCAGGCCGTGGTCCACCTCCTCCACGCAGCTCAGACGCGGAGGGTTGGGGTCGTGGAGCATCGCCAGCAAGGCCAGAGCACGGACGGTGCCAAATGACGCGTGGGCCAGCTCGGTTCGGCCGCGGAGCGTCGACTCCTCGATGGTGAGGCGCACGCCCTCGGCAGAGCCACCGATCGCTTCGAAGTGGATGTTGCTCAGGCCGGGGACCACCGCACGCAGGTCGTCGACGAGCAGCTCGAAGGTCTCATCGTGCTCGTCGTGGAGCCAGCGGAGGAAGGCGGCCAAGTTGCTGGCGTCAGCGGCGAGGCTCGCCGAGCTGGGGGTGGGGCTGGGCAGACGTGCGGCCTGTACATCGGGATCGAAGACGCGGAAGCTCTCGAACAGGTCGGCGAGCTCGCCGACCTGCAGCGCTCCTTCGTCGGGGCCGAGCTTCTGCAGGGTCGCCAGCCCGGCGGATTGCTTTGCGAGGGCTCGGTTGCGCTTGCTCGCGCGCTCGTCGTCGATCTCCACGCGGGCCCCATCGACCGTGATCCTGCGGCCTCTTCCGGGGGTTCGCTTGAACTTGAACTCCTCGCGACGTACTCGCGCGCGACCGCGAGAGGTGATGAGCAGGACGTAGTGATCATGGGCACGTTCGCTGGAGTGCCGCGTGACCTGGGCCTCCACCTCGATCCGAATCGAGGCCCGCTTGGTGCTCCCTCCCCGAAACAGCAGCGAGTCCCATCCTCCGTGGCTGTCGATGGCGGGAAGCAGATCTTGGCGGGCGACGTCTCCGAGGAAGCCGATCACCTCGAGGAGGTTGGACTTGCCCGAGGCGTTGGCTCCCACCAAGACGTTGAGCGCGCGGAGCGGGACGTCGACCTTCGCCAGCGATCGGAAGTTCTCGACGCGCAGCGCATGGAGCGCGATCATCCAGAAGAAGACTAGCGTTCGGCCGTCGCCTTGTCATCTAGGGAGGGCGGCCCAGCGGGCTCGCTCTCGCGTCGCGGCGTGCTGGCAGTCCTTGCTCCGTCGAAACAACACGCCCTCCCCCGTCGTGCCCTCGCCGTGGAACACCCGCCCCTCGAGCACCTGGGCGAGCGGCTCGAGTCGGGGCGTCCACTCGTCCACGGGGCAGGGCTGGGTGCAGTCGTGCAGGGGGGGCGGCACCGGCTGGCCCACACCGTATGCGGCCCGGCCCCAGCCGCGGTTGGACGCGTGGGGCTGCAGGTGGACGCCGGCGCAGCGCGTGCAGGTGCGGGTGCTGCCGTCTTGGCACCGCTGCTCCTCGTGGATCCGGTGGCTGCACTCGGCGGTCAGCGTGTAGTGGTAGGCGTCGAAGTAGGCCACGCCGTCCTCCTCCCGCGAGATCGACTCGTGCACGATGGTCTGGGCGCAGCCCATGCCGAAGCCGCCCACCTCCTGCCAGCGCCCCTGCTCGTCGCGCTGGTAGGTGGTGCCCCCGGGGCCCGTCTCGGTGATGCCGCTCGGATCGATCATCAGGCCATAGGCGGTGCGGGTGCGGGTGTTACCCGCGGTGGTCACGGTCTCGCGGAAGCTGAAGCCCTCGTCCACGCTGCCGCGGACGCGATGACAGCGGTCGTGCACGCGGATGTAGAAGGTGCGGGGACCCTGGGCGAACCACCGGGAGAAGCGTGCGTAGGCCTCGGGCGAGGGCGAGAGCTGCGAGTGCTCGCCGAGCGCCGGGACCACGGAGACGGCCCACTCCCAGGTGGGCGACGGACCGGAGGCGGTCGCGTCACGGTCGGTGGTGGTCTCGGTCGCGGTGGTGGTCGCGGTCGATGGAGCGGCGGTCTCGGTCGCGGTGGTGGTCGCGGTCGATGGAGCGGCGGTCTCGGTCGCGGTGGTGGTGACCTCGCTCGCCGCGCTGGGCTCGCTCGGCGAGGGCGTGGTCGTCTCCCCCGACCCTGGCGGGATGCTGGGCGCCGCGGGCTGGCAGGCGACCGCGAGCAGCAGTAGCGCAGCGGGAGGTCTCACGGAATGCCCTCGACGCCCCGGACCCCCCGAAAGTTCCCGGGCCCCCGCTCAGCTCGGCTCGGGACGCAACAGCCCCGGCAGCACCTCGCGGTACGACACCACACCCTCCAGGCTGCCGTGGAAGCGCTCGGCCAGCCGCTTGCTCCGGCGCAGCAGCCACATGGCCAGGTTCTTGCGCCGCGTGCCCACCAGCACCCTCCGCAGTCGGATCGCCGCGAGCAGCTCGGGCAGCATGCGCTCCTCGTACGCTCGCTGCCATCGCCGCTGGGCCTGGGCCGGGTCGCGGGCGCCGTCGATCGCCTGGGCGGCGAGCCGCCCCCCGAGCACGGCGTTGGCGATGCCCTCGCCGGTGATCGGATCGGTGAGGTTGGCCGCGTCGCCCACCCGCAGCACGCCGCCGCCGGCGACCTCGAGCCGACCCTCGGCCAGCGCGAGGTGGTGCCCGCGGGGGCGGCCGCGCTCGGTGGCCACCGCGGCCAGGCGCCGGGTGACGGGGTTGTCGTGCACGAAGCGATCGAGCTCCTGTCGGATCGACAGACCGCGCTCGTCGTGCTCGGCCCGCCAGATCCCCACGCCCAGGTTCAGCAGCACGCGCTCGCGGGTGACGTGCACGGGGAAGATCCAGCCGTAGCCCATGCGGAAGCGCTCGACGGTGAACAGCTGCACGGTGCTGCGGGTCGACTCGTCGACGCGGCTGGCGGGGAGCTCCCAGTAGCTCCGAATGGCCACCGTGTTGGCCCGCCCGGCGTAGACGCCCCGCGCATCGATCACGAGCTGGTGATCGCCGAGCAGGGCGGCGGGGTCTCGCACCGGCTGGCGTTCGAGGCGGCAGCCCGCCTCCTGGGCCCGGCGCACGAGTAGGGCGTCGAAGACCGAGCGGGGCACGCAGGCGGCTGGATCGTCGCTGGGCAGCGATACCCGGCTGTGGCGGCCGTTGGGCGCGGCGACCAGGCTGCCGCGGATCTCGGCGTGCTGCTCGGCACGACGGCGCAGGCTCACCCGCGGCAGGCCCATGTGCTCGAGCTCCACGAGCGCGCCCCGGGTGATCCAGTCGCCGCAGGTCTTGGGCCGGGGGAACTCACAGCGATCGAGCAGCAGCACCTCGTGCCCGGCTCGCGCGAGGTGATGTCCGGCGGCCGCTCCGGCCGGGCCCGCACCCACGATGGCGACCCTCACGCGGCGGCGCTCCTTGGCTCGACCATCCCGGCTCGATGCGCTGGCCCGACGCGACCAGACGACGCCGATGCTCGCATGCGCGCCGGGACGGCAGCAAGGCGCGCATCGCGTTGACTTCGACCGGGCCGGGCGTCACCATGGGCGCCTTCGCAAGCCGTGGCACTCCAGCCCATGGACGAGCGCGACAGGGTCCGTCCTCCGCGTTCCTACCACCGCAGCCCTGCCGACGCGCGCCGCTACCAGCGGCATGGCGTGCTCTACATGGGGATGATCTATGCGGCGCTGGGGACCGCGATGGGGGGGGTGGTGCCGCTGCCGGTGGTGGCCCCGGTGATCGTGATCGCCTACCTGCGAGGAGCCCTGCTCACCCACGAGCTCATCCACGTGCGTCGCCCCGAGCAGGTCGCCTGGATGCTGCGCATGATGATGCTCTTCGACACGCCCCTGGGCCTGGGCTATCGCGAGAACCAGAGCATCCACCTGCGTCACCACCAGCAGGCGGCCACCGAGGCCGACCCCGAGTTCTACCAGATCCGCGGCGGCCCGCTGCGCGCCTTCGTGGCGGCGATGCTGGGCTCGGAGCTGGCCGCGGCCAAGTGGGTGATCGCCCGGGGCATGAGCCCCTCGCTGCGCCGCGAGGCCACGGTGCGCGCGCTGGTGATGCTCACCCTGGTGGCCGCCCAGCCGCTGGTGTTCCTGCAGTACTGGATCGTCATCCGCACCACGATCGGGGTGTCGAACTTCATGTTCCACCACCTGCTCCACTACCGGCGCGGGCAGTACGGCACCTTCTGCCTGCGGCTGCCGGGGCCGCTCGACGCCTCGCTGCGGCTGGTGCTCGGGCGCGCCCTCGCGGCGGTGCTGTGCGAGCACGATGCCCACCACGCCTGGGGGCAGGTGAAGGCGGAGCGACTGCCGGGGCTGCTGCAGGCCTACCCGGCGCCCTCGGGAGGACCGCGATGAGCTTCTGTCCGAGCTGCGGCAGCCAGGTGGAGCCCGAGGCCCGGTTCTGCTCGAGCTGCGGCACGAAGCTCAAGGCCTCGGCCCCCTCGCCCCCGCGCCGCAGCGGGATCACCAGCGACGGCATGCGGGCCGAGCGGCGGCACCTGACGGTGATGTTCTGCGACATCGCCGACTCGACCAAGCTCAGCGAGCAGCTCGATCCCGAGGACCTCATGGAGGTGGTGCGGCGCTACCAGACGATGTGCGCCGACGTGATCGAGCGCTACGGCGGCAGCATCGCGCAGTACCTGGGCGACGGGCTGCTGGTGTACTTCGGCTACCCCACCGCCTACGAGAACGCCCCCGAGCGCGCGGCCCGGGCCGGGCTCGAGATGCTGCTCGGCCTCGACACCCTCAACGAGAGCCTGCGTCGCGAGCACGGCATCGCCCTGAAGATCCGCCTGGGCATCCACACCGGGCTGGTGGTGATCGGCGAGGTGGGGGCGGGAGCCAAGCGCGAGCAGCTCGCGGTGGGTGACACGGCCAACATCGCGGCCCGGCTCGAGGGGCTGGCCGAGCCCAACTCGGGGGTGATCAGCGAGAGCACCCGCATGCTGGTGGAGGGCATGGTGGAGACCGAGTCGCTCGGCCTGCAGGAGCTCAAGGGCATCGGCAGCCCCATGGAGATCCACCGGCTGCTGCGCCTGAGCGCAGCGCGGCACCGCCTGGAGGGCGCCCACCGCCTGGGCCCCTTCGTGGGGCGCAAGGCCGAGATGGACGGCCTGCTCGCGCAGTGGGCGGGCGCCGAGGCGGGGCGGGGCAGCGCGGCCCTGCTCGTGGCCGAGGCCGGCGTGGGCAAGTCGCGACTGATCCGGGCGTTCAAGGACGCGGTGGCCGAGCGCCGCCACCGGCTCTACGAGGCCTACTGCTCGCCGTTCTACTCGAGCAGCGTGCTGCACCCCGTCGTGGAGCTGCTGCGGGTGGAGGCCCGGATCGAGCGCGACGATCCGCCCGCGGCCGCGCTGGGCAAGCTGCGGGCCTGGCTCGAGCCGCAGGGGCCGGGCGAGGACACCCTGCCGCTGCTGGCCACGCTGCTCGAGATCCCGCCCGAGGCGGGCTACGAGGCGGTGGCGCTGTCGCCCCAGGCCCGCAAGCTCCGCACGTTCGAGACCCTGGTGGAGACCCTGGTGCCCCGCGACGAGGCGGCCCCGCCGGTGCTGATCGTGCTCGAGGACGTGCACTGGGTGGACCCCTCCACCCTCGACCTGGTGGGCCAGCTCGTGGCGCGGCTGCCCGAGCAGCGGGTGATGCTGCTGATGACCACGCGGCCCAGCTTCGACTCGCCGTGGGCGGAGCTCGAGCAGGTGCACGAGCTGCGGCTGACGCCCTTCGATCACGCCGACACCCGGGCGCTGGTGCTCGCGATGACCGAGGGCCGCCACCTGCCGGCCCGGATGCTCGACCAGCTCGTCGATCGCACCGACGGGATCCCGCTGTTCGTGGAGGAGCTGACCCGCATGCTGATGGACGCGGGGCAGCTCGACGACACCAAGGGCAGCGTGATCCCGGCCACCCTGCACGACTCGCTGATGGCTCGCCTCGATCGCATCGACCCGGTGGCGCGCAAGGTGGCGCAGCTCGGGGCCACGATCGGCCGGGCGTTCGAGCGCTCGCTGCTGGCCCGGATCTTCTCGGGCGCCGAGGACGAGCTGCGGCGGGGCATCGAGGGGCTGCACGAGGCCCAGCTGCTGCTCACCAAGAGCGGGACCCACGGCGACGGCGAGATCTACATCTTCAAGCACGCGCTCATCCAGGACACGGCCTACGAGTCGCTGCTCAAGCGCACTCGTCAGGAGTACCACGCACGGATCGCGGCGGCGCTGCGCGAGGTGGCGGGTGCGTTCACCGAGGTGGAGCCCGAGCTGCTCGCCCACCACCTGGAGGAGGCGGGGCGCGATCACCTGCTGCAGGCCGTGCAGGCCCGGCTGGCCGCGGGCGAGCGGGCGCAGGCGTCGTCGTCCAACAAGGAGGCGGTCTACCACCTGCAGCGCGGGCTGGAGCTGGTGGGGTCGCTGCCGGAGTCGGCCGAGCGGGTGCAGCTCGAGGTGAGCCTGCTGTCCAAGCTGGGCACGGCTCTCAGCGCGCTCAAGGGCTACGCGGCCGAGGAGGTCGAGCAGACCTACGTGCGGGCCAATGCGCTGTGCGAGCAGCTCGAGCAGAGCCCGGAGCGCTTCTGGGTGCTGTGGGGGCTGTGGGCCTTCTACCTGGTGCAGGGGACCCACACCAAGGGGGTGCGCTTCGCCGAGATGATGCTCGAGCTGGCCACCGAGCAGGGCTCGGAGGAGCTGCTGCTCGAGGCCCACTTCACGCGAGGGCTGAGCGCGTTCTTCATGGGCGACCAGCTCGCGCTCGCGTGCGAGCACCTGGACTGGGTGGTCAGCCGCTACGACGAGGCTCGGCACCACCAGCAGGCGTTCCTCACCGGGCAGTCGGTGGGGGTCACGGCGCGCTCGGTCGCGGCGCTGGTGTGCTTCCAGCTCGGCGAGATCGGCACGGCGGTGGAGCACCACCAGCAGGCGCTGGCGCTCTCCGAGCGCCTCGGCCACGCGTTCAGCCGGGCCTATGCGCTGGGCTGCGCGGCGTGGTTCCAGCTCTACATGCGCGACTACGAGGCCTCGCAGCGCTTCGCCGGCGAGGCGGTGGCGCTGTCGCAGGAGCAGAGCTTCGGCTGGTGGCTGGTGTGGGGCATGATCCTGGGCGGCAGCGCGGCGGCGGGGCTGCGCGATCCCAGCGCGGCCGCGCAGATCGAGCGCAGCATCGGCCTGTGGCGCCAGACCGGCTCGGGCTTCACCGTGCCCTACTTCCTCGGCCTGCTCGCCGATGCTCACCGGGGCATGGGCGAGCTCGAGGAGCCGGCGCCGTTGCTCGCGGAGGCGCGTCAGCTCGCCGAGGACAGCCGCGAGCGCTTCTTCGCCGCCGAGCTGCGGCGCCTGCAGGGCGAGCTGCGGCTCGACCAGGGGCGCGACGCGGTCGCGGTGGCCGAGGCCGAGGCGGCGTTCCGCGAGGCGATGGCGATCGCGGCCCCCCAGGGCGCGCGCTCGTGGGAGCTGCGGGCGGCCACCGCCCTGGCTCGCTCGCTGCGATCGCGAGGCGAGGACGACGAGGCGCGTCGCGTGCTGGGCGAGGTGCTCGCCTCGTTCGACGGGGCCCATCCCAACGCGGACATCCGCGACGCACAGGCCCTGCTCGATCGAGCCTAGGGTCCAGGGGCTGGGCTCCGCGCTCCCGCGGCGTCGCGCGACCCCGACGGGACCTGCCGACGGGCCGCGGGAGCGCTCCACCGGATCGTCGCTGCGGGCCGGCCGCAGCACGAGCTTTGTTGGGAGTCGACGGCGTGCTCCGTCGTTATCCGAGCTTTTCCGACGCGCGCGGGCACGCCCCGAATTCGGGCGCGAGCGCTCGCTTTTCGGGCGCTTCATGGGTCAAGGGACGACGATCGCCCGCCATCGGGACGCGGGCGTGGGGGAAGGCCGCAATCGCTCGCGATGGAGCCGGCCGATCGCTTGCCCGTACCCAGGAGGCTCCGCTACCGTGCGCCCAGGACTACCACCCACGTTGGGCTAAGCAGAGCCTAGACGGAGACTACCCATGGATACCAAGGATACCCGGATTCAGAACTTGCTGTTCTTGCTGTCGGCGGCGCCGCTGAGCGTGGGCTGCGTGATCGTCTCGGACGACACGGACACCGACGCGGCCACCACGGGCCAGAACACCAGCGGTGCGACCGAGCAGACCAGCGGCGCGACCGAGCAGGCCACCACCGACCAGATGACCTCGGAGGGCACCGGTGCGACGGGGGCCACGAGCGCCGACGGCACCGCCACCGACGACGGCATGGACGGCTCGACCACCTCGGTCGATCCCACCGGCGGCGGCTCGGAGATCTGCGTGACCTACGGCGCGCACGTGACCGAGTGCTTCATGAGCGAGGAGTACGGCGCCGAGGCGCAGATGTACTGCGAGCAGCTGCTGCAGGACTACTACGACCTGGCCGGTGCGGACTGCGTCGCGGCGTTCGAGGACTACCTCGCGTGCCTCAACAATCTGGTCTGTGACGACTTCGTGATGGACCCTACCCCCGGCTGCGAGAAGGAAGACGCGGCGATCGACGTCGCCTGCCCGGTGGAGTAGCCCCATCGTCGAGCCACCCTGCGGCCGCGTCGAAGGCAACTTCACGCGGCCGCTCGTTCATCACTCGCTCCCATGATCTTCGTCTCGGGCACCAAGCGCAGCGGCACCTCGATGTGGATGCAGGTCATGCAGGCCGCGGGCATCCCCATCCTGGGCCAGGCCTTCCCGCGCAACTGGGGCAGCGGTCCCCTGCGCGACGCCAACCCGGACGGCTTCTACGAGAGCCTGCTGCGCAACGGCATCTACTACCGCACCAACCCGCACCCGCAGACGGGCAAGTACTTCCGGCCCGAGCACGTGCAGGGCTACGCGGTGAAGGTGTTCGTGCCCGGGGTGATCCGCTCCGAGTTCGCGTACATCGATCACCTGGTGGCCAACGTTCGCGAGTGGCGGGAGTACGAGGCGTCGATCAACCGCCTGTACTCGATCGAGGCGGGGACCCGCGAGGCGCACCGGGCCACGGGCGGCGAGCTGCCGCCCGAGCCCTTCGAGTTCCCGCCCGCCTACGAGTGGTGGATGGAGAACTTCGCCCTGGTGCGCGACATCTCGCTGCGCCGCTACCCCGCCCGGCTGCAGACCTACGACCAGGTGCTCGCCGACCCGGCCGGGGTGATCGGCCGCGTGCTCGCCTGGATCGGCCACGGTGACGTGGAGGCTGCGGTGGCGGCGGTCAAGCCGGGCAATCGCACCCAGAGCCGCCCGCAATCCGACAGCGTGCCCCCCGAGCTCGCCCGGGTCTTCGACGACCTGTACGCGGCGGTGGCCGAGGGCAAGGGCTTCGGCAACGCCCTGCTGCGCACGCTCAACGACACCAACCAGACCCTGCTGCCGGAGCTGACCCGCCTGCAGACCAAGGTCGCGCAGTCGCAGATCCAGCGGCGCGCGGCGGCGGGCAAGAAGGTCAAGCCCATGGACGTCGAGGGGCTGCCGGAGATCGGATGAGCGAGCGCGTCCCCGATCCCTCGTGCCGCTCCGGGCTGGGCCTGTGCGTGCTGCTGTCGAGCCTGGGCTGCCAGAACAACACGATCGAGCTGGAGTTTCCGCCCGCGGGCACGGGCGGCTCGACCGCGGGCACCGGCGATGGCTCGAGCGCCGACGAGGCCAGCACCTCCGGGCCGTCGATGACGAGCACCGTGACCACCTCGCCGCCTCCGCCTCCGCCCCCGCCGCCCACGACGGTGTCGGAGACGGCGAGCACGACCACCACCGGGGACCCGCC
Organism: Myxococcales bacterium; assembly: GCA_020633315.1. Classification (GTDB taxonomy): domain Bacteria; phylum Myxococcota_A; class Polyangia; order Nannocystales; family Nannocystaceae; genus Paraliomyxa. The sequence goes on along the minus strand of JACKDV010000055.1, from coordinate 3,525 downwards.
CCCCAGCGTCGGGTGCCAGGGGTACGCCGCGCTCGTCATGGAGTGCTACGGGAGCTACGGCGAGGAGGCCTACGGGTACTGCCTCGAGTACGTGGCCTACATGGAGATGCTCGGCGGAGACTGCCCGGCCTTGTTCGAGGACTACCTGGTCTGCATCTCGGCGCTCACCTGCCAGCAGCTGATGATGGGCACCACCGAAGAGTGCGAGGCCATCTTCATGCAGCTGCAGCTCCAGTGCCCCTGAGCCGGGCGCCGGCTGGGTGGCCGCGTGGTGTCATTCCGTGCGCGCAATCTCGTCGCTGACATGGCGCGCCCCGGCGTGCCAACATTCGGGCGGCCCCGTGATCGGGGCGAGGAGCGACGAGCCGTGGACCGAACCGAACGTGAGCTTCTTGGGCACCGGGTGGTGATCCAGCCGGGAGGCGAGGGTGGCGATCGCCTGGTGATCCTCCTCGACGAGCGGCGCTTCGAGGCGCGGCTCGACGGCGACCTGGGCTGGAGCTGCTCGTCGCTGCCGTTTCGGGGCTACGCCTCGCCCGACGCGCTGGCCGAGGCGCTCGCGGCCAGCTTCACCGCGGAGCCGGAGGCCTGAGCCATGCGCGTTCGCAAGCACTACTCCACCCTCGCCGACGCGGAGCGGCAGGCCTTCGTGCAGGCTCTGCTCGCGCTCAAGGACGACGGTCGCTACGACCAGCACGTGCGGATCTACCAGCGGGCCACCTGCTGGGCGCGGCGCGGGCCGGCGTTCCTGCCGTGGAACCGCCACTTCCTGCTGCGCTTCGAGGAGGACCTGCGCAGCGTGGAGCCCGAGCTCACCCTGCCCTACTGGGACTTCTGTCGCGATCGCTCGGTGCAGTCGTCGCTGTGGAGCGACGACTTCATGGGCGGCGACGGCCGGCCCCACGACGGCATGGTGATCGACGGTCCCTTCGCCACCGAGGCGGGGGCCTGGCCGCTGGTCGACGGCGGCGTGCTGGTGCGGAGGCTGGGTCGCGATCCGGTGGCCTCCACCCTGCCCACGGTGGACGACCTCGAGCACGGGCTCGACGATCCCCGCTACGACGTGGCGCCCTGGGATCCCGCCGCCGCCTCGGGCCTGCGCAACCGCCTGGAGGGCTGGCTGCGGGGCCCGGCGCTGCACAACCGCGTGCACGCGTGGGTGGGCGGGGTGATGGCCCGCGACGACGCGCCCGACGATCCGCTGTTCTGGCTGGTCCACGCCTTCGTCGATCGGCTGTGGTCGGACTGGCAGCGGCGACACCCCGGGGCCGAGTACCGGCCGCAGGGCGAGGGCCCGCCCGGGCACAACCTCGACGACACCCTGTGGCCGTGGAACGGCGGCGAGGCTCCCGAGGTGGTGGCGCCCTTCGGCGAGGCGCCCACCCAGGTGCGCCCCCGCGATCTGCTCGACCACCGCGCGCTGGGCTACGCGTACGACACCGATCCGGGCGGGCACGGGGGCATGGCCACCACCCTCGCCATCGGCGAGGAGCACCCCACCTTCGGCTTCGGCGAGGACGTGATGGCGCCCGAGGGCGGCACCATGGCTGCGCCGGCCGCCGAGGCCCGCGATCGCGTGGGCTCGCCGCGTCCGCGGATGACCACGCGGATGGTCGGGGAGGAGGACCCTGGGCCCACCACGCTGGCGGTGGGCGAGGAGGGGCCCGGGCCCACCACGCGACTGCGGGGCGAGGAGGGGCCCACCACCTGGGTGCGGGGTGAGGAAGGCCCGCGACCGACCACCCGGATGCGAGGCGAGGAGGATCCGACGACCTTGGCGGTGGGCGAGGAGGGCCCGCGACCGACCACGCGGATGCGAGGCGAGGAGGATCCGCGGCCGACGACCTTGGCGGTGGGCGAGGAGGACCGCGTGGGGGCCCCCAGTCCCCGACGGATGACGACGCTGGCGGTGGGCGAGGAGTCTCCGGGCGAGCCCATCGGAGTGCCGGTGATGCCGGAGGAGGGGCCGCCCGACGACGAGGTCCAGCCCGGCGACGAGGCCGACGAGGTGGAGGCGCCCAGCGACCTGGCCAGCACGATGGCGATCGGGGAGGAGGATGCGGCGCCACAGCCGATGCCGACGACGCTGGCGGTGGGGGAGGAAGACCCGCACCTGATGACGACGATGGCGATCGGGGAGGAAGGGCCATCGCCGCAGCCGACGACGCTGGCGGTGGGCGAGGAAGGACCATCGCCGCAGCCGACGACGCTGACGGTAGGGGAGGAAGGGCCATCGCCGCAGCCGACGACGCTGGTGGTAGGGGAGGAAGGACCATCGCCGCAGCCGACGACGCTGGCGGTAGGGGAGGAAGGGCCCGTGATGACGACGCTGGCGGTGGGGGAGGAAGGACCCATGCTGCAGCCACCGCCGACGACGGCGGCGGTGGGAGAGGAGGCGCCGCAGATGACGACGCTGGCGATGGGAGAGGAAGGCCCGCCGATGACGACGCTGGCGGTGGGAGAGGAAGGACCGCCGATGACGACGCTGGCGATGGGCGAGGAGGAGCCCGTGATGACCACCCTCGCGGTGGGCGAGGAGGACTCGGTCACGCAGACGGTGGGCGAGGACGGGGTCCCGGCCGAGGGCGGTGGTGGACCCTTCGGTCGCTACTGAGCCCCGCCTGCTGATCGCGGGGGGCACGGCCGATCCCAACCTGGATCGGCTGGAGGCCCGCGCCCGTCGGCGGGGGCTGCCCCTCGACACGCTGCGCGTGGGCCCGGGCGCGCCGCCGCGGGTGCGCTGGGACCTGGCGGGCGACGCCCTGCTGATCGACGGCGAGCCGCGGCGCCCCGCGGCGATCTTCCTGCGGCACGACGTCTTCGGGTCGATGGCCGACCCTCGTCCCGCGGTCGCGGAGCGAGCCCTGGCCTGGTACACGCTGGCGTCGGGCTGGGCCCTGGCCCACGAGGACGCGCGCGTGTTCAACCGGCGCTCGCGACAGCACGGCGCCAACAAGCCGCTGGCGCTGCACCTGGCCCGCGGCCTGGGGCTGCGGGTGCCGGCCACTGCCTTCACCAACGACGTGGAGGCGCTCCGCCAGGGCGCCGCGTGGCCGCGGGTGGTCAAGCCGATCGGCGGCGGTGGCCTGTGCGAGCCGCTGCCCGAGGTGCTGGCCCGCACCGAGGCGCGCGAGGGCGTGGCCGCCAGCCCGGCGATCGTGCAGCAGCGCCTGCAGGCGCCCGAGATCCGCGTCTACGTGGTGGGCCGGCGCCTGTTCCCGTTCCGGGTGATCTCGGAGCGGCTCGACTACCGCGCCGACGACCGCACCCGAGTGGAGCCCCTCGACGCCCTGTCCCGCGCGCTGGGCCGGCAGCTGCTCGCGCTCGCCGATCGCCTGGGCCTGGACTGGGCCGCCGCCGATCTCAAGACCGACCCCGCCGACGGCGAGCCGTGCTTCCTCGAGATCAACAGCGCGCCGATGTTCGTGGCCTTCGACCACGCCTGCGACGGCCGGCTCTGCGACGCGATGCTCGACTGGCTGCTCGGGCCCCGAGCCCCGGGTCGCTAGAAGCCCTTGCCCGGGT
>JACKDV010000054.1 GCA_020633315.1 Myxococcales bacterium | reverse complement strand
GAAGAAACCCACGACCCGACGGAGCCGATCGTCGACCCAGACGACGCCTCCCCGTCCCGCGAACTCCCGCCCGCCGGTTCCCCGCCGGGCCCGTCCAGGCACCGTCGAGCTTCCCCGCCTGCTCACCGTAGACGAGGTCGCCGATTTCCTCCGAACCACCCGCGGAGCAATCTACGCCAAGATCCGCCAGGGCTCCCTCCCAGGCGTCATTCGGATCTCCCGCCGCCTCCTCATCGACGGCGCCGCCCTGCTATCCTGGCTCGACCAAAGACGCACGGTGTCGCTGACCAACGAAGGAGATCAGTGATGACCGTGAAAGTAAGGCCCTACAAGAGGGGCGGCTGGGAAGTCGATATCGTGCTCACGTTTCCAGGCAGGCCGAGGATCCGGGAGCGGCGCAAGGCGCCGGTTCCGACCAAGTCCGCCGCGAAGCGGTGGGGCGAGGAGCGCGAGCGACAGCTCATCCAGCACTACACCAACACCGACCCGTCCGAGGACGGCGAGGATGAGCGCCCCGACCTCGTCAAGAAGGAGGTACCCACGCTCAAGGCATTCATCCCGCGGTACATGGAAGGCTACTGCAAGGCCAACCGTCACCGCCCGAGCACCCTCGAGCGCAAGCAATGCATCACCCGCAACCATCTCATCCCCAAGCTGGGGAACAAGCGCCTGGACCGACTCACGGCCGAGGACGTCCAGGAACCTCAGGGCGTCCCTGGGCCACATGAAGCCCGTCAGCGTCAACACGGTGACCAAGCTGCTCAAGGCGATCCTCAACGTCGCCGTCGAGTGGAAGGTCATCGCCGAGCTGCCGGTCCAGATCAAGAAGATCCGCGAGTCCGAAGCCGAGCCCGACTTCTACGACTTCGCGGACTACCGACGGCTCGTCTCCGCCGCCAAGCTGCTCGACCCGCGGGTCCTGCTCGTGGTGCTTCTCGGCGGTGACGCTGGGCTTCGGCGCGGAGAGATCATCGCCCTGGAGTGGTCGGACATCGACCTCGTCCACGGGCGGCTGACCATCGCCCGCTCCGAGTACAGCGGCGAGGTGACGTCCACCAAGGGGCACCGGACTCGGACCGTGCCGCTGTCGGACGACCTGCGGGCTGCACTGGAGGCACACTCGATCGGCGGCCCCCGGGTGCTCTACGATCGCAGGCGCAAGACACCGACCGCCTCGACCATCCGCACCTGGCTTGCCAAGGCCCAGCAGGCGGCCGGCTTCGAGGTCCGCGGCCCTCACTGCCTGCGTCACACGTTCTGCTCGCACCTGGCCATGCGCGGCGCGCCGGCTCGGGCGATCCAGAAGCTGGCCGGTCACCAGAGCGTGGTGACCACCGAGCGGTACATGAGCCTGTCCCCCGTCGCGCTCGAGGAGTCCATCCGACTGCTCAACCGCCGCCCGGCGTGGAGACATGATGGAGACGGCGGTTCTTCGCCGATTGATGTCCAATAAAATCAAATAGTTAGATTGGATTTCACCGACCCTTGCGGGGTCGGGGGATCGACAGCTTGTCGAGGCGGCTGGTGAGGGTGCGTCGGGCAATGCCCAGCATCTTGGCTGCGCGGGTCTGGTTGCCGCCGCAGGCGGCGAGCGCATCGATGATGCGCTGCCGCTCCTGCGCATCGTCGCTGTCGAGATCGAGCGGCGGCGCGTCCTCGTCGGGGGCGGTGGCCTCGAGGCTGGGGGAGGGCAACGGCGGGGGGACGGGAGCCCGCCCCGAGCCTCGGCCAGTGCGGGGCTGGTAGGTCTCGGGCTGCAGGTGCTCGGGCTGGATGATGCCTTCGGAGGCCAGGATCACGGCGCGGTTCACCGCGTTCTTGAGCTCGCGGATGTTGCCGGGCCACTCATAGCGCGCCATCCAGCCGTGGGCCTCTTGGCTCAGTCGCGGGGGATCGGGCAGGCCGGCCTCGCGGGTCGCCTCGTCGATGAAGCGCTGGGCCAAGCGTGGCAGCTCGGTCGAGCGCTCGCGTAGGGGAGGGATCACCAGCGAGATGCCGTTGAGGCGGTAGTAGAGGTCCTCGCGGAAGCGGCCGCTGTGCACGTCGTGCTCGAGGTTCTGGTTGGTGGCGGCCACGAAGCGCACGTCCACGTCGCGGGGACGCAGGCCGCCCACGCGCATCACCTGGCGGGTCTCGAGGACCCGCAGCAGCTTGGCCTGGGTGGACAGCGGCATCTCGCCCACCTCGTCGAGGAACACGGTGCCGCGGTGTGCCGTCTCGAGCAGGCCTGGCTTGGGCTGGGTGGCGCCGGTGAAGGCGCCCTTCTCGTAGCCGAACAGCTCGCTCTCGAACAGGCTGTCGCTGACGGCCGCGCAGTTGATCCCCACGAAGGGGCCCTCGGCCCGCGGTGAGAGATGGTGGATGGTGCGGGCCATCACCTCCTTGCCCACCCCGGTCTCGCCGAGCAGCAGCACGTTGATCTGGCTGCGGGCGATCCGACGGGCCAGCTTCTGCACGCGGGCCATCGCGTCGTCGAGGGGTCCCTGGCCGGGGTCGACCAGCTCGGGCTCGGGCTCCGTCGCCGTCGATCCGCCCACGCCCTCGGCGCGCGACAGCTCGGGCTGCACGATGACCACGGTCGAGCCGACCTCGATGGTGTCGCCCAGGGCGATGGGGATCTCCACGCGAGCCTCGATCCGCTCGCCGCGGACCACGGTGCCGTTGGAGCTGCCGTGATCCCGCACGAACAGGCCGTCGCCGAGCTTGACGATCACCGATGCATGCACCCGCGACATGAGGGGATCGGCGATCTGCACGTCGGCGCTCTCGGAGCGGCCGAGGCTCACCTCTCCCACCGGGGGCAGCCGCAGGGTGCGGTGCTCCTGGTCGCCGATGATGAGCAGCCGGAACCGCCCGCTGGGGGGCAGCTTGCCGCTCTTGGGGCGCAGGGTGGTGCGCTCGATGTCCGAGGGGGCCACGAGAGGCGGCTGCACTATACCAGCGGCCCCTGGGCCCCGTCGGCTCTCCCCACCGTCGGCCGCGCTGATCGCGGGAAAAGGGCCGAGGACCCGGTGTCCTCACGTGGGGCCCGTCCCGCGGAGTGGGGACCTACGGCAGAATCCCCGACCAATGCCCAACCCCGAACGAACCCTCGCCGGCGATCTGCTGTGGGCTCCATGGTCCGCCGTCGGCTGGGTGGCCACGCTCGGCTGGATGGGAGCGCTGGCGACCGTCTCCCTGCCGTTCCTGCCCTTCGTCCCTTTCGAGCGGTTCCAGCACACGCACCTGCATCGCAAGGTCGCGTGGCCGCTGTGGCTGCTGATGTGCCCGCTCAAGGTGCGCTACGACGAGCGCTACGACCGTTCGCGGACCTCGGTGTTCGCGATGAACCACGTCAGCATGCTCGACGCCAACATCGCCTGCGGCTCGATTCCCGTGCCGCTGTGTGGGCTGGAGAACGCGGCTCACCTCATGGTGCCGGGCTACGGCTGGCTGATGCGAGTGGCCAACGCCATCGCGGTGCCCAAGGGCGAGAAGCGCTACGAGGTGATCGCGGCGGCCTTCAAGGAGCGGGCCTCCCGGGGGATCTCGGTGCTGGCCTTCCCCGAGGCGCACCGCACCCTCGACGGCAAGCTGCGCCCGTTCAAGTCGGGCGTGTTCCGGGCCGCCCGCGATGCGGGGGTGCCCATCGTGCCCATCGTCTCCCGCGGGGCCTATCGCATGCTGCCCAAGGGAGCCATGACCATGCGGCCGTCCCGGCTCGAGGTGTACGTGGCGCCCCAGATCGAGACCGCGGGGCTGCGGGACGATCAGATCCCGGAGCTGATGGAGCGGGTGCGCGAGGTGATGGAGGGATGGATCGAGCGCGGCGAGATGCTCGGCCACCGCTGCCTCGAGCCCCTGTGACGAAGGGGCGCTTGCCCGGCCGCGGGGGCGTCGGCTACAAGCGACGGTGCCCATGTCGTGTCAGCCGGGAATCCTCCACGACGTCCCGTCGGTCGGTCGCTACCTGTTCCTCCGCCGCCGACTCGGGGGCGATCTCGCGGCCGCGCTGCGGGCCTTGGCCTCGCACGAGCTGGGCCCGGACGTGATCGGCCTGGGCGAGGCGGTGGTGCGCGAGGCCGGCGGCGAGGTGCCGGGCCTACGCGAGCACCCGCGCCTGGTGGGTTCCGGGATCACGGTGCCGTCGACTCCCATGGGGCTGTGCGCGTGGCTGCGGGGCGACGACCGCGGTGAGCTGCTGCACCGGGGCCGGATGCTGTGCGCTCGGCTCGGCGACGGCTTCGTGCTCGACCACGTCGTGGAGTCCTTCCGCTACCAGGCGGGGCGCGACCTGAGCGGCTACATGGACGGCACCGAGAACCCCAAGGGCGAGCAGGCCGAGCACGCGGCGCTGGTGACCGGGGCGGGGGCTGGGCTCGACGGTGGGAGCTTCGTGGCGATCCAGGCCTGGCGCCACGATCTCGACCGCTTCGAGGCGATGAGCCCGGGGGAGCGGGATCTCGTGTTCGGGCGGAGCCACGCCGACGACGAGGAGATCGACGATGCCCCCGCATCGGCGCACGTCAAGCGCACCGCGCAGGAGAGCTTCGAGCCCGAGGCCTTCGTGCTGCGTCGCTCCATGCCATGGTCGGATCCCGACGGTGAGGGCTTGGTGTTCGTGGCCTTCGGGCGCTCGTTCGATGCCTACGAGGCGCTGCTGCGCCGCATGGTGGGCCACGAGGACGGGATCGTGGACTCGCTGTTCTCGTTCACGCGGCCGGTGACGGGCAGCTACTTCTGGTGCCCTCCCGTGCGCGACGGTCGACTGGATCTGTCGGCGCTCCGGCTCGGCTGAGCCCCGGAGGATCGTGCGGGGGATCGACGCGAGGGCGAGGGCTTGCTGGCGGCACGGAAGCCTCGCCGTGGCGATCGTCCTCGCGTCGCTCGGATGCCACCGCTCCGCCACGCCGCAGCGGGAGCCGTCGCCACCCGAGGCAGCCGCGCCCGAGCCCGCGGCGTCGCCGGACGCCGAGCTTCATGCGCTCGACCAGTGCAGCGCCCTGCTCGAGCGAGTGGAGGAGCTCCCCCCGGACCAGCGGGCCCGGGCGCTCGCCGACGCCCAGGCGGCGGTGGCCGACTGCGGTGCCCTGTTGCTCGCACGCTGCGAGCTCCCGCTGCCGTTGCCCACTGATGCCCTCGATCGTTCCCGCGCACTGGTGGACGCTTGCCTCCATCACTACTGCCCGAGGCTCGACGGGCCCGAGGCCCCTGCGATGTGCCAAGGGGATGCTGCCGCCTTCCTCGCCTCGGCCAGCGGCGAGGAGGTGCAGGCCCAGGTCCGGGGGCTCTTCGTTGCGATGCTCGCCCTGGACTTCGCGCGGCCGCGCACCGACGCCACGATCGAGCGAGTCTCCCGGCGTTTCGCCCGACTATGGGCTGCGCCCGTGCAGGCGATCACGGTGGCGCCGCGGCCCGCGGAGGAGCGTCCCCAGGATCCCCTCGCGCTCGAGGTCTCGCTCGGCGCCGACGGCATCGTGCTGCGAGGGAAGGGCATCGAGCCCATCACGTTGCCGGCCGGGGATATGGAGGCGCTGCGCACGACGGCCCAGCGCCTGGCCAACGAGCACCCCGGGGCCAAGACGGTCGCCATCGAGGCAGCTCCCTCGATCCCGATGCAGCAGCTCGTGGATGCCCTCGATGCGCTGATGGGAGACTGCGGCGAGGGCAGGGGCGAGGGTGGCTGCCGCTTCCCGCGGGTGGAGCTGGTCGCGCCTAGGTGAGCTGCGACGTCGGTGCGCCTTGGCAATCGCCGAGGGGGCTGCCATGGTCGGTCGCGCGAAGGCTCCATGATCACCGCGTCCTCGCTGCTGCTCGGGCTGCTCGCCGCGGCTCCCAGCCCATCTTCCGCCGAGCTCGAGCGCGCCGAGCCCGAGCGCGCCGCGCCGAGCTCTCCCTTCCACGGTCGTGGGCCGTCGCCTGCGGCCGAGCCGGTGCCCGTGCCCCCGCCTCCCTCGCCCCGTCCGGCCGGTCGAGCCCACGCCTCGTTGAGCGAGGGCTTTGGTGTCGACTCGGTCGATGGGCGCTTCGGCCTGTCGCTGGGGCTGCTCGCCTCGCTGCGCTACGGGGTCGACGTGGTCGATCGCGAGCCCACCCACGGCTTCGCCGTTCGCATCGCTCGCACGATGCTCCAGGGCCACCTGTTCGGCAATCGCCTGCAGTTCCAGCTCCAGCCGGAATTCGCAGGCACCGTGAGGCTGCTCGATCTCAACGCCACGATCGATCTGCACCCGGCCTTTGCGTTGCTGGTGGGTCAGTATCGCCCGTGGTTCACGCGGGGCTTTCCCACCAACCTGCCGCTGCAGCTATCGCTCGATCGCGGCTCGGTGCTCGATGCCTTCCGGGTGGATCGCGACATCGGGGTGACGGTGCTCGGCCGGCCCTTCGATGGCCGCCTGGAGTACTACCTGGGGGTGCTCGACGGCGAGGGGCTGGATCGCGACGCTCCGCGCAACCCCCAGCCGCTGGTCACCGCCCGGGTGGTGGGCGCCCCGCTGGGGGCGATGGGCTACTCGTACACCACCGTGGCCAATGCCGATCACGACCTGCCGTTTCGCTTCGCGGTGGCGGCCAACGCCGCGACCAACGAGGTCGACCGCGTGGATACGGTGCTCGACGTGATGACGGGGCAGCTGCGTGAGGTGCCGCTGCCGAGCCTGCGCACGATCACCGTGGGCGGCGACGTGGCGCTGCAGGGCTGGCGGGTGCAGGCGATGGGCGAGGGCTTCTGGCGTCGGTCCCAGCCCGATGGCGAGGCTGCGCAGTCGGCCTGGGGGGCCTACGGGCAGGCGTCGATCGTGGCGGTGCGCAAGCGTCTCGAGCTGGCGACGCGGGTGGGAGTCATGCGACTGGAATCCGATCCGGCGGCCCGCATGCCGATCGAGCCGGGGATCAACCTGTACCTGGCTGGCGATCACGCCAAGCTCCAGCTCCGGTATCGCTGCGAGCTATGGGTGGACACCGGCGGCTGCGGGACCCACGGGGCGCACCTACAGGGGCAGCTGTGGTTCTGAGCCGTGCCGACTGGCCCGCGCTCCTTCGCGCGACGCAGCCTTCGCGTCGTGGTGGTCGCACCGACGAGGCCGCGCGTCGTGCCACGCCATAGCGCGTCCGTTCCATCGCATTCGCGCCCGACGAGCTCCGAGCCCGAGCTTCCCGATCAGCCCCCGCGTAGCTCGGCGAGCGCCTCGTCGATCGCTGTGAGCACCTCATCGGTCTCGGTCAACGCGTTGGGCCAGTGCGGGGCGAAGCGCAGGCGACCGTCGGGCATGCTGCACGAGATCCCTCGCCGACCCAGGGCCGCGTGCAGGGGGGCGAGCTCCACGTCCTTCGGGGGCAGCACCGAGAGGATGCCGGAGCGCTGGGCCCTCACCGGGCTGCGCTCGCTGGCGAAGCCGCGCTGCCGAAGCCCTGGCTCGAGCCGGTCGTGGTAGGCCTGCAGGTGCTCGAAGATCGCGGGGACGGTGAGCTGGTGCAGGAGGCCGAGCGACGCGTCGAGGGCGAGCAGCACGGTGCCCGGCATGGCGCCGCCCTCCACGAGGTCCGCCCGCGCCCGAATCGGTCGATCGTAGCGGAGGTGACCGGCGCCCTCGAACAGGAAGCGCAGGCCCTCCTCGTGGCTGAGCCAGCCGGCGACCACCGGACGCAGCACGGCGGCTCGCTCGGCGCGGACGTAGAGGAACGCCAGGCCCTCGAGGCCCATCAGCCACTTGTGGCTGCCGCAGCTGAGGTAGTCGATGTGGGCGGTCGCCACGTCGATCGGGGTGGCGCCGCAGCCCTGGATCCCATCCACGAACAGCTCGGCCCCGTGAGCGCGGCACAGCGCTCCGATCTCCTCCAGCGGCATGCGCAGGCCGGTCTGGAATTGCACGGCCGAGACGGCGACCAGGCGCACGCCCTCGCGCAGCACGGCCTCGAGCCTCGCCAGGCCATCGCCCGCGCTCCCGTGGAAGTCGCTCACCTCCAGCCAGCGTAGGCGCAGGTCGAACAGCTCGGCCGCGCGCTGCCACGGGGTCACGTTGGCGGGGAACTCTCCGCGCAGCAGCACCACGGTGTCGCCGGCCGACCAGGGGACGCACAAGGCCACCGCTCGCACCCCCGCGGTGGTGTTGGCGACGTAGCCGATCTCCTCGCGGTGCGCCCCCACGAGCTCCGCGAGCTGACCCCGCAGTCGCTCGCGCTGCTCGAGCTGGGGAAACAGCGCCTCCACGCCCCGCGCGGCATAGTCGGCCACCAGCTCGCTCACCGCGGCCTGCACCCGCGTGGAGGCGGGGGAGATCGCGGCATGGTTGAGGTAGGCCCGCGCCCGGAGGGTGGGGAACAGGCTGCGGTCGCCGAGTCGCGGGGCGGGATCGAGCACGAGACGGACGCTAGCAGATGACCGAGCGCGGACGCCCCGCCTCGATGCCACCCGGCGAGGCGGACGCCAGCCGATGACGGCGCGCGGACGCCCCGCCTCGTCGCCACCCGGCCTCGCCGGCCCTCGGTCGGGGCTCAGCCCGCGGGCGGGTTGTAGACCAGCCCCAGCCCGGCGCCCGTCATGTCCGAGTAGGTGTAGGGCGCCACCAGACCCGGCGTGACCGAGGTCGCGTAGGTGAGCGGATCCATCTTGTAGGCGTTGTTGGCTCCCTGGTCGGGGACCCACACGTTGCCGTCCACGTCGATGCTCACGCCCACCGGGGTGCCGCAGCCGGGCAGGGGGATGAGCGGGTTGACGATGGTGCGGCTGGCCACGTCGAACTGCGCCACGCCGCACTGCCCGTTGACGGCGGCCCACAGCGTGCCGTTGCGATCGATCTGCAGGCCGCGCAGCGAGTTGGCGCCGATCTGGAACACCTCGAAGCTCTGGGTCGCGGGATCGAAGTGGGTCAGCTCGCCGTTGAGACCGGCCATCCAGGGCTCGCCGTCGGCGTCCACCGTCATGCCGTAGAAGGCGGTGCCCGCGGGAGCCTCCCACTGCTGGTAGTCGAGGGTGACCGCGTCGATGCGGACCAGCGGGCCGCGCAGGCCGGTGACCCAGAAGTTGCCCCCGCTGTCCACGGCGCCGCCGTAGGGGCCGTAGCCGCCGGGCGCCTCGATCTTCCAGTTGGGGGTGATCACCTCGTCGAGGATCGTGCCGTCGTTGCCCGCGAGGCGATAGAAGTGGCCCGAGTTGATCGGCAGGTCGTAGAAGCCCACCCACACCCGGTAGCTGTCGACGGCGCAGGGGTTGTTGGTGGCGCCGGCATCCCAGGCGGTGGGGCGCGGCCCCTGCTGGTTGCTGCCGCCGTTGGGCAGCGGCAGGTGCCACAGCACGCACTCGTCCTGGCCGAAGGGGAGCACGTCGTTGGGTCCGGTCGAGGTCTCGATGGTCCCGTTGTTGTTGGCGTCGACGCAGCCATTCTCGCGCGCGGCGATCTTGGTGATGCCGCCCGAGCGGTTGGTCACGGCCACGTCGCCGGCGAGGTTGACCGAGGTACGCGAGGGATCGTCGACCCCATTGGTCGGCCCGCTGTAGTAGCGCGCCAGCTCCACCCCGGTCTGGGTGTCGATCTTCGACACGGTGCCCTCGGGCGAATTGGCGATCCAGATCAGGCTGAAGTCCACCTCGCCGTCCATGCCCCCGCCGCCACCGGGGCAGTCGCCCGCGTTGCCGGCATCGCTGACGAAGACGTCGAACTTGCCCCCGCCGCTCTCCTCCGAGACGTCGTCGTTCTCGGTCGCAGAGCCGATCGACAGCACCCCGGGTCCCGTGTCGCCGCCTTCGCTGGCCCGGCCGCCGTCGTCACCCCCGCAGCCCAGCAGCAGGCCAGCACCCAGCACCCAGCGCGTTGCGCGTTGCCCACCCATGCCCTCGAACCACATCATCGCACATCATGGTACTCCATCCGCAGAGGGGCTTCCACGCGCGGGAGTGGAGGATCGGCCGGAAATCCATGCGTCGTCTCGGCGTCGGTGGCAGTCGGCGTGTTTGTGGTCAGCCCGCTTATGCTCGTGGCTCGTTGCGTGGTCGGGATATCCTCGCGAGGAAGACCCTCGCGTTCGCATGACACATCGCCGACAACGCCATGATCTTGTGGCCGGCTCCTGGGGCCGCCCGTCTCGATGGCTGGCCTCGCTCGTGATGCTGGCCGCCTCGGCCTGCTCCGAGACGGAGTTCGAGGTCGTCGAGGACTCGGAAGCGAGCTGGATGCTGCTCGAGTGCGACCCGATCGCGCCCAGCGTCTGCGGCTTTCCCTTCCCCTCCAACGTCTACACCGTGGCCGACGACTCCACGCCCACCGGGCGGCGGCTGGAGCTGTCGCGAGCCCTGCTCCCGGCCAGCTACTACGGGGTGAGCCCCTCGCCGCAGCCGTGGAACCAGGGCGACGGCTTCTCGGCGAGCTCGGCCATCATGACCCACTTCCCCGGGCTCACGCAGTCGTCGCTGGCCGCGAGCAACGTGGCCACGCCCGCGACCATCGATCGCTCGATGGAGTTCGACTCGCCCACCATCCTCATCGACGTGGAGACCCTCGAGCGGGTGCCGCACTGGGTGGAGCTCGACGCCACCGCGGTGGACAACGAGCAGCGGACCCTGCTCATCCGCCCCGCGCTGCGCCTGGCCGACGGCCACCGCTACGTGGTCGCCATCCGCCGCCTGGTGGACGAGCAGGGCGAGGAGCTCGTCCCCTCGGAGGCCTTCGAGTCGCTGCGCACGGGCCTGCCCAGCGACGAGCCCTCGGTCCGCGGGCGGCGGGCGCTGTACTCCAACATCTTCAAGGTGCTCGAGACGGCCGACGTGCTGCGCCACGATCTGCAGCTGGCCTGGGACTTCACCACGGCCAGCCGCGAGAACAACACCTCGTGGATGCTGCGCATGCGCGACACGGCGCTGGAGCTGGTGGGGACGGCGGGGCCGGAGTACCGCATCACCCAGGTCGACGCCGACTGGGAGACCGAGCACATCGCCTACCGGATCCGCGGCGAGATGCGGGTGCCGCTGTTCCTCGACCAGCCCGGGCCCGGCGCCCACCTGGTGCTCGGCGACGACGGCCTGCCCATGCCCAACCCGGATCGGCCGTGGGAGTGGTTCCCCTTCGAGGTGCTGGTGCCACGCCACGCGCTGGGGGCTCCCGCGCCGCTCTTGCAGTACGGCCACGGCCTGCTCGGCGAGAAGGAGCAGATCGAGAGCGAGCACCTGCGCACCTTCATCGACGAGTACGGCTACGTGCTGTTCGGGGTGGACTTCATCGGGATGGCCGCCGACGACGAGCTGCACGTGGGCGCGGTGGTCAGCGGCGGGCGCCTGGACGAGTTCTCCACCGTGGTCGCGCGCCAGCACCAGGGCATGCTCAACTCGCTGCTCGCCATGCGGATGATGAAGGGGGGCTTCTCCCGCGATCCGCAGTTCGGCAGCTACGTGGACGGCAACCGGGCCTTCTACTACGGCATCAGCCAGGGCGGGATCTTCGGTGGCACCTACATGGCGCTGACCACCGACGTGGACCGCGGGGCGCTGGGCGTGATGGGGCAGCCCTACAACCTGCTGCTGTCGCGCAGCGTGGACTTCGATCCGTTCTTCGATCTGCTGCGCGGCACCTACCCCGATCAGCGGGACGTGTGGATGGTGCTGGGGCTCACCCAGATCCTGTGGGATCGCATCGAGCCGGCCGGCTACTCGGCCTACATCCGCGGCGAGGACGTGCTGCCGGGCACGCAGAGCCACGAGGTGCTCATGCGGGCGGCGCTCGGCGATCACCAGGTCAACACCCTGGGCGCCCACGTGATGGCGCGGAGCATCGGGGTCACCCACCTGCAGACCGGCCTGCGCGAGGTGTATGGCCTGCCCGCCGAGGCGGGGCCCATCGAGGGCTCGGCCTACGTGGAGTACGACTTCGGGCTGCCGCCCGATCCCGAGGTGAACCTGCCGCAGCGCGAGTGCGACGACCCCCACGGAAAGCTCCGCCAGCTCGACGCCGCGCGGCGTCAGCTCGACGTGTTCCTGCGCAACGGCCGGGCCGAGAGCTTCTGCGACGGCCCGTGCGTGTTCGACGAGCTGAGCGGCTGCGGCCCCTGAGCGAGCCGCCCCCGCTCAGGAGAACTCGCGCACGAGCTGCTCGAGGGTCTCGTCGTCGACGAAGAAGTCGCCCACGGCGGGATGGCTCTCGAGCAGCTCGAGCAGCGCGGCTGTCTTGCGACGGGATCGCAGGGCCAGCTCCACGCCGTCGAGCAGCGACTCGAGGTCGCTCTTGGGCTCGAGCTCGAGTAGCTCCTGCTCGAGCAGGAGATCGATGAAGGTCCGGGCGATGCGACGCTCCGAGGTGTCGGGGACCGGCGGTGGCTCGGGTTCGGGCTCCACGATGACGAGCTGCTCCTCCCGTTGGTCCTCTATCACCTCGCCCGACTCGAGGCGAGTCGCGATCGCACCCAACCAGCCCTCGAGCTTGGGGGCGATGGGCAGCAGCTCGGCGGTCTCGTGGTCCCAGACCCCGACCGCCTCGGTCCGGGTGTCGAGGACCAGCACGTTGCCCCCGCCATCCTCCCCAATTGGCAGCCAGGAGGCCTCCCAGCCCACCTTCAGGTCCTGCATGAAGCGGTAGCGGTCGAGGGCCGCGGAGGCCGGCAGCAGCCACATCCACACCGCCCAGCTCGCCAGCGGGGGCATGGGGGCGATGGCAAAGAGGGTGGGGTGCTCGTCCGAGGCCCCGTCATGGGACCTCCAGGTGATCTCCATCGCCTCGGGGAGCGCCAGGCCGTGCTCGCCGAGGGCCGCCCGCAGGGCCTCGAGGGGTCCCTCGTCGCCGAGCCCGGGCCGTAGCTTGGCCGCCACGGCCGGGGCGTGGGCCTGCAGCCAGGCATCGATGCGGGACCAGGACTGCGAAGCCGTCATCGCGGTGCTCCTCGGCGAGCCTCCGCGGGACCGCCCCGCGGGGACGGTACCACCGACGGGTCCGAGATCGCCCGGGGCCCGGGCCCTCGGGGATGGCCAGGCCCGACCGGGATCGATCTCCGACCCGAGCTTGCGCCAGGGACGCTTTCGCAATTCGATGGAGACATGATTGGGCAGCTTTGATATCTTTATTGCTAATGGTGGCCATCCGTGGCTACCCAGAGCCGTGAGTTGGACTGCGGACTCGAGGATGGGCCCCCTCTCATGAAGCACGCGAAGGCACCGTTCCTGGCCTGGCTCCCGGGTCTGCTGCTGTGGGGCTGCGGCCCGCAGATCGAGCTCGAGACCGCCGAGGACGATTCGGGGGGAGCGACCACGAGCGATCCCCCCTCGACCACGGGGGGAACGATCCCGCCCATGACCTCGGTGGGCCCCACCAGCCCGCCCGACACCGGCCCGGTGGACACGGGGCTCGACACCGGCGAGCCCTGGCTCGACTTGCCCGAGTGGTGCTCGGTGATCGAGCAGGACTGTCCCGAGGGCTTCAAGTGCATGCCGTGGTCGAGCGACGGCAGCAACTCGTGGAACGACACCAAGTGCGTGCCGATCGTCCCCGATCCCAACGCGCCCGGCGAGCCGTGCATGGTGGAGGGCAGCGGCGTGAGCGGCATCGACGACTGTGACGGGATCTCGATGTGCTGGGACGTGGATCCCGAGACCAACGAGGGGACCTGCGTGCCGTTCTGCATCGGCACCGAGCAAGAGCCCTTCTGCGCCGATCGCTGCAACTACTGCACGATCTCGGGCGATGGCTTGATCACCCTGTGCCTGTCGAGCTGCGATCCCATCGCCCAGGACTGCGCCCCGGGCCAGGCCTGCTACCCGGTCAACGACCAGTTCATCTGTGCCCCCGACGCCTCGCCCGAGGGGACGGGGATCGGCTCGCCCTGCGAGTTCATCAACGTGTGCCCGCCGGGGCTCGTGTGCCTCAACGCCGCCGCGGTGCCGGGCTGCGACGGCGGCATCGGGTGCTGTGCCCCCGTCTGCCCGGCCGGCGGGGCCGATCCATGCCCGGGCCTGCTGCCGGGCACCGAGTGCGTGCCGTGGTACCCGGACGGCATTCCGCCGGGAATCGGCTGCTTCTCGACCGAGCCCGGGGCGTGCGTGATCCCGGAGTAGCGCGTCACAGGCCGAGCTGGCGCGAGGCGAGGTCCTTCATGATCTCCTCCGCTCCGCCGCCGATCGAGAGCACCTTGGTCTCCCGGTACAGCCGCTCCACCTTGGCCCCGTGGATGTAGCCGGCCCCGCCCAGGATCTGCACCGCCTCCTTGGCGCAGTGCTCGAAGCACTGGGTGGCCTGGTTCTTGAGCATGCAGACCTCGGCGATGGGCCACTGCCCCTGCTCCACGCGCCAGGCGATCGCCTCGAGGTAGGCCTTGGTGGCCCCGATCTGCTGGGCCATGTCGACCAGCTTGTGGCGGATGACCTGCCGGCTGACCAGCGGCTTGCCGAAGGTCTGCCGCTGGCGGGCGTAGGCCAGCGCCTCCTGGTAGCAGACGATGGAGAAGCCCAGGGCCATGGCCGCGATGCTCAGGCGCTCGCCGTTGAAGTTGCCCATGATGCCGGCGAAGCCCTGGTTCTCGGTGCCCACCAGGTTGGCCACCGGCACCCGGCAGTCCTCGAGGTAGAGGGTGGCGGTGTCGGAGCACTTCCAGCCCATCTTCTGCAGCGGGCTGCGCTCGAGGCCGGGGGCGTCGCCGGGGATCACCACCAGCGAGATGCCGCCCATGCCCTCGCCCCCCGTGCGCACCGCGGTGGTGATGAAGTCGGCTCGCATCCCCGAGGTGATGAAGGTCTTGCTGCCGTCGATCACGTAGTGATCGCCGTCGCGGCGGGCCGTGGTGCGCAGGTTGGCCACGTCGGAGCCGCCCGAGGGCTCGGTGATGGCGAGCGCGGAGATCCTCTCGCCGGCGATCACCGGCGGCAGCACCCGGGCCTTGAGCTCGGCCGAGCCCAGGTTGGCCACCGGGGGCAGGCCGATGCCGTGGCTCATCAGCCCCGCCACGATCCCCCCCGAGCCCGCGCGGCACAGCTCGAGCGTGAGCGCGATGCGGACGAACTGGTCGCAGGGCGTGCCGCCGTAGTCCTCGGGGAAGCCCAGGCCCAGCAGCCCCAGCTCGCCGGCCTTGCGGTACAGCTCGCGCGGGAAGGATCCCTGCCGCTCCCAGGCGTCCACGTGCGGGACGATCTCGCGCTCCACGAAGCGTCGCACCGTCTGGCGCAGCTGCTCGTGCTCCTCGGCGTAGAACGGGCTCTCGGGCTTGGGCACGAGGGGATCGTAGCAGCGTTGGGTGAGGCGGTGAGCCGCGCAGAACATGCGGGGCGGAGCTCGTGCCTCCGGGGAGGGGCGCCGCGGGCTCGCGCGTACCATCACCACCATGGCCGACGACCTCATCGGCACCTACGCGATCAAGCGGCTGAGCGTGCACCGCCAGGCCACGATCGATGCCTTCGACGCAGTCGCCAGCGGGCATCGGATCATGGGGCTGCTCGAGCTCGACGTGACCACGGCCCGCGAGCGGATCGAGGCGATGCGGCAGGCGGGGCGACGGGTGTCGCTGTTCTCGTTCGTGGCCAGCGCGATCGCCCGCACGCTGGCGGAGCACCGGGCGCTCAACTCGATCCGCGGCGGCCGGCGGATCCTCGAGTTCGAGGACGTCGACCTGAACCTGAGCGTGGAGCTGCCCACCCCGGACGGGCCCATCCCCCAGATGGTGGTGGTGCGGCGGGCCCAGCAAAAGGACGCCGAGCAGCTCTACGCCGAGATCGATGAGGCCAAGCGACGGCACCTGCAGGCGGGGGCCGCCAGCCGCGAGAGCCGGTGGAGCCACGCGCTCATGCGGGGGCTGGGCTGGCTGCCCCGCTTCGTGCGGCTGTGGGCGATGCGGCGGGTGGTCGGCTCGCCCCTGGCGGTCAAGCGCTGGTCGGGCACCACCTTCGTCACCTCGGTGGGCAAGTTCGCCTCGATCCCCGGCTTCGTGATCCCGTTCGCGGCCGGTCCCATGGCGACCTCGTTCACCCTGGGCGGCGTGGTGGACAAGCCCGCGCTCCGCGAGGGGGCGCTGGTCGAGCGCGGGTACCTCAGCCTGACGATGACGGTGAGCCACGACATCGTGGATGGGGGGCCCGCGGCTCGCTTCGCGGCGCGGCTGCAGCAATTGGTGGAGACCGCCGACGGCCTGCCGAGCCCCGACTCCGCCGCTTCGGCCTGAGCACGAGGCCGCGGCACGGCTCGCCCGCGCCGGCCCCCGCGGCCCGCCGAGCCGCTCCTGTCGTGGTATGCCCGGCCGCAGCAGGAGCCACGCCGTGCCGGAGCACCAGGGCCTTCCCATCCTCCCCTTCGAGTCCACCAAGGCGTGGATCGCCTGGCTCCGCCACCACCACGCCCGCTCGTCCGGGCTGTGGGTCGAGATCGCCAAGAAGGGCAGCGGCCTGGTGTCGATCGACTACGAGGGGGTTCGCGAGGGCGCGCTGATGTACGGCTGGATCGACGGCCAGAAGGGGCGCCTCGACGAGCAGAGGTTCATGATCCGCGTCACCCCTCGTCGCGCTCGCAGCAAGTGGTCGAGGATCAACCGCGAGATCGCAGAGCAGCTCATC
>JACKDV010000053.1 GCA_020633315.1 Myxococcales bacterium | reverse complement strand
TAGATGTCCGGGAAGGCATCCCGGGTGTACTTCCAATACCCACGCATGAACTCCCGTTGGGCCAGGTCGGTCTCGATGCGGGCCTTCCAGGCGTCGAACTGATCGTCCTTGGAGAGGTCGTAGTTTTGGTACTGGAACCACACCTCTTCGTAGAGATTGAACAGCATGTATAGATAGTGTCCCAGGCCATTCTCGCCTCCCTTTTCGATGGCGGTGAGCTCGAAGGGTCCATAGAGCTGTTCGAATATTCCCCGATTCTCGAGCTCCAGCTTGTTCAGGGCAAACAGACGGCTCTTGATGTTGGTGAAGGTGTTGGCTCGGCTGATCTTCTGGTTTTGCCGGAATGTGTAGGCAACAGAGGTCACGGATACTGCCAAGGCGGCGAGGCCGAGAAGGACTGTTTCTAGTGTGCTCATGGTGTCGGAGTATCTGGTAATGGACGGTCGTGGTTGCTGAACATCGAGCCCTGCTGATAGCGGCGACGCATGATCTTGTGTGGATCGATCGGCTCGTTGTGGCCGAGCGCTTGGCAGACCGAGGTCGATGATGACGAGGTGGCTTGCCGTCGTGGCTACCGTCGGCCACGGCCGGCGCGCCGCAACCGGAGTATGTCGTGGCTGGAGGTGTACAGTACGGTGTTGCCCGCCATTCAGGCGTGGTGGCCGAGGGCCCGATCGATGGGTCTCCTTCCCACTCCGATCTTGCCGGCAGTGCGGATGGTTGGGTCGGGGTAGGACCGATCGGTCCATGGGGTCGGGATGAGCGCGGCCTCGACGTCGACGGGACGGATGAGCGCGCGTCGAACGCGTCGGGCTCGCGCCAGCCCCCCTCGGCCAGGGTGGGCCGAGCCGCTGGCGCGGCGTCGAGCGCGGCGGGCCGCATCCGGTCCGGTCTCGGCGGGATCCGCGCGAAAGGACGGCCACCCCGTTGGATCGGTTACGGGATTCGCAGCGGTGTCCCGGCATGGTACCGTGTGATCGTAGGGGAACCCTGGATTTCCGTGATGCGTGGCGTGGTCTCGTGCGCGAGTCTGGTGTTGGCGGCGTGCGTTGCCGCCAATGGCGACTATCAGCCCGCGGGAGCGGAGGCGCTCGGCGGCGACGAGGGCAGCTCCGCCGGCTCGTCCACCTCGGGTCTCAACGATGACGCGGCCGAGGGCTCCACCGAGGCCGCGATCGAGTCCACCGACGACGAGGGACCGCAGCCCAGCTCCACCGGCTCCGACGAGTCGGATGATTCCACCACGGGCGACACCGAGGGCGCGGGACCGTGGGTGTTCGAGGGCGTCGAGCAGCTCGAGGTGATCAACGCCCTGGGCTTCGACGACGACGATCCCTCGCTGAGCGCCAACGGCCTCGAGCTCTACTTCGCGTCCACGCGCAGCGGCAACGAGGACGTCTACGTGGCCACCCGCGAGACGGTCGGCGATCCGTGGAGCCCCCCGATGCCGCTGCCCGGCCCCGTCAACACCATGGCGCGCGACAGCTCGCCCGAGCTGTCCCTCGACGGGCTGTCGATGACCATCTCCAGCGATCGGGGGGGGGGCCTGGGCAACCTCGACCTCTTCCTCGTCACCCGCCCCGCGCTCGATCAGCCCTGGGGGGCGCCGGTGCACCTCACCGAGCTCAACGACAGCAACGTCGACGGCTCGGCCGTGCTCACCAGCGATCTCACCCGCGTGTTCTTCTGCTCGATCCGCGGGGTGGTGGGCAACGAGGACGTGTTCGTGGCCGAGCGCAAGTCCGCCGACCTCCCCTTCGGCGAGCCGGTGCGCCTGGGCGGCGAGATCAACTCCGACTACTTCGACTGCAACCCGTGGATCGATCCCACGGGCTCGCTGATGCTCTTCTCCACCTCGCGCGGGGGCGTCACCGACTCGGACCTGGTGGTCGTGGAGCAGGAGGGCGGGAGCTTCGGCGCGGTGGTCTCGATCGAGGGGGTCAACACCACCGCGCGCGAGCAGGACCCGTGGCTGTCACCGGACGGCAACGAGCTGTACTTCTCGCGCTCGCTGCCCACCGACGAGACGCACATCTTCCGCGCCGTGCGGGCTCCGTGAGGCCGTGCGCGGTCTCGCCCCCGGCGGGTGGGCTATGGTGCCGGCCGTGACCGAGGCCGCGAAGCCCCGCACCCAGTGGGTCGAGCTCGACGTGCTGCGCGGGCTCGCGGGCATCATCATGGTCTACAACCATGGCGCGGCCCGCTGGCTCACGGAGCTGCAGCGGGCCGACCCGCTGTCGGGGGCGCTGTTCCTCATCGGCAGCTACGCGCCGGTGGTGTTCTTCGCGACCACCGGCATCGGCTACGGGATCCAGAGCGAGCTGCCGCGCAAGCGCACCGCCGGGCATGCGTTCGGCTTCGTGCGCAAGGTGTGGATCCTGCTGGTCGCGGACGCGCTTCTGTGGCTCACCCCCGAGACCTTCGTGGGGCTGAACTTCCTGGGCTTCATCGCGCTGTGCATGCTGGTGCTCGAGCCGCTGCGCCGCCGTCGGGTGGGGTGGCTGTGGCCGCTGGTGGGCGTGGCCCTGGTGGCGGCGCTGCGCTACGGCGTGGCCCCGCGGCTGGTCGAGGCGCCGGGCCCGGGCCAGACCCCCACGCTGCTGCACTGGCTGGCGGGCCTGGGCTCGCCGCCCGGCTTCTCGTACCCGGTGCTGCCGTGGCTGGCCTACGCGCTGGTGGGCTTCTCGCTCGGGGTGCTGCTGCAGCGCCACCCCCAGGCGGTGCTGCAGCGCCGCCGCGGGCTGGCGGTGATGCTGCTGGGCCTGGGCACGGCGGGCGTGGCCGCGGTGGGGTGGCTGGCCAGCCACGGCGCCAACATGCTGCGCTGGGGCACGGTCAGCAAGCTGTTCTTCGTCTCGGGGATGGTCGCGCTGGTCCTGGGCTCGGGGCTGTCGCTGCTGGTGGCCCCCTCGCGGGGCCTGGCCGCGCGCCTGAGCCTGCGGGGGATCAGCAGCCTGGCCGTGGTGCCCATCCACTACGGCGTGATCGCGGTGGTGCTGGAGCTGCTCGACACCGGCCGGTGGTCGTCGACGAGCTTCACCCTCGCGTGCACGGCCGCGGTGGTGGTGAGCCTGGTGCTCGCGCGGCGCTGGGACGCGCTGGCCAAGTCGCTGCAGGGGCGGCGCGGCGCCTGGGGGGCCCTGGTGCTGGTGGCGGCGGTGACCCTCGGGCTCGAGCTGGTCATCACCACGCCGCTGCCCCACGTGATGGTCGCGGTGGTGGGGCAGCTGGCGCTGTGCTGCCTGCTGGTGGTCCAGCGCCCGGGCGCGGCGTAGCCGGGGGCCTCGTCGCGGCTACAGGCCCTGCTCGTAGGCGCCGCGGTCGGGCACGTGGCCGCCGCGGTCCACCCCGTCCACCGCCACCCCCACCTGCAGCCCCGGCTCGAGCGTGGCCGGATCCACGCCGGCGTCGATGCCCAGCGCGCCCGCGGCCAGGTGGCTGTCGCTCGGCCCCACGAACAGCAGCTCCATCACCCCGAGCTCGTCCACGTCGGTGAGGGCGTAGCTGCCGTCCAGGGCGGTGAAGCCCTCGAACAGCGAGCCCTGGCCGCGCGCGGAGATCGAGTGCGCCACGAAGTCCAGCGGCGGGTCGAGGGCCACCAGCGGATCGTTGTCGCCCGAGCTGCGGCGCTGGGCTCGGAACAGCGGGCCGGGCTCGACCAGCTCGACCACCACGTCGGCGATCACCACGTCGGCCACCGAGGCCACGCCGAAGGCCGCGATCGGCTGGGTGCCGATCTCGGGCTCGGTGAGCCGGCAGCTCAGGTGGTGGACCCAGGCGGTGGTGCTCGGGGTGGGCGAGCCGCTCCACGAGCGCGGCCCGAAGGTCACGCAGGTGTCGTAGCCCCCGTGGATCAGCACGTCGTGCACCACCACGTCGTCCCCGATGAGCAGGGCCTGATCGGCCGGGGCCCCGGCCACGCTGCCGTCGTCGCGCAGGATCACCCGCCGGATCTCGTGCCGCCCGACCAGACTCGCGGAGCCGCGGCCCTCGTGGAAGATGCCGGTCTCGTCGGTGCCGGCCTCGACCGTGAGCATCTCGACCACCGAGGGCTCGCCCATCGACTCGGTGAGATCGATGACGGTCTCCTTGCCCCACCACATGCCGTCGTTGGTGAGCACCGAGTCCTCGAGCTGCCGGCGGATCACCACCTCGTCGGGCTGGCTGCCCGCGCCGCGCAGGGTCACCGGCCACGAGATCACCACCGGCCCCGCGTAGGGCGAGGCCGAGGGCTGGATCTCGATGGTGGCTCCCGGCCAGGCGGTCCAGGCCGCGCGCTGCAGCTCGTTGTCGAAGCTCTTGGTCACGTCGCAGGGCTGGCCGCCGCAGCTCCCCTCGCCCACGGTGATCACCGAGCGGCGCGGCAGCGCCAGGGCGCTGCGCTGCTGGAAGGCGCCGGGCAGGCGACCGGCGAGCCCCGACAGCGGCATGCCGTCGAGGCTCGTGCCCCAGGCCTGGCCGGCCGCGCTCGCCGGCAGGTCGCCGTCGACCAGCACCAGCGGGCTGCGGGGGGACTCCAGGGGCAGCGCGCCCAGGGTGTTGTCGGCCACCGTCACGCCCGGGGCGGTGGGCTCGAGCCCGCCCAGCACCACGCCGAAGCCCTCGACGGCGTTGCCGACCAGCGTGAGGCCCTCGGTGGTGTCGTCGGCCGCCACGAACGCCTCGATGGGGTTGGTGAGCGAGACGAACACGTTGTTGGAGATCTCGAGCCCGTCGACCTGGGTGGCGTCGATGGCCGCGGTCGATCCCAGCTCCTGGTAGTAGAGCACCGTGTTGTGGCTGAGCACGCTGTCGGTGGCGAAGCGCATGTCGAGGGCGTTCTCGAAGTAGCCCCACACGTGGTTGTTGCGGATCACGGTCTGGCGCCCCACCGACTGGAAGAACGGCACGATCGAGTTGGAGCCCACGTCCTCGGGGCGGGTGGCGATCATGACCAGGTTCTCCACCAGGTGGCCGCCGGTCTCCGTGCCCTGCACCTCGAGATCCTCGCGCACGGTGATGGCATGCTCGCCGCCGGCCCGGCAGGCCACGGTGAAGCCGTGCAGGTGCACGCCGTCGCCCCGCAGGCGCAGCACGCCCGCGGTGTCCTGCGAGAACACCCGCACCGACGAGGGGGACAGCCCCTCGGCCGCCCGCACGGTGGTGCCGCCGACGATGTCCACGCTGCCCACGTACGAGGCGGTCACGCCGTTGTTGTCGTGCAGCACCAGCAGCCCACCCTCGCCCTCGTACTCGAGGGTGGCGGCGGCGATGCGCAGGCCGAACTGCCCCACGAAGTCGCAGGTGCTCAGCTCCACGCCGTCGACCTGGTGGGGGCACGAGTCCTCCACCAGGCCGATGTGGTAGGTGGTGCAGCGCTGTGGATCGTCGCAGCCGGCCTGGTAGGGATCGCCGTCGGTGTCCCCGTCGGTCGCGCCCGTGTCGGTGCCGTCGACCCCGCTGGTGGGACCCGAGCTCGGCCCGTCGCCGGTGGCGTCGGGGCCCGTGCCCTCGGTGGCGCTCGACGAGGCGGCCGCGCTCTCCTGGAAGGCCGGGTTGGGCTCGAGGATGCAGCCGCCCGCCGAGACCAGCGCCGCGATGCCGACGTAGGTGATGGTGCCGCGCATCGTCGACCTACCTCACCATGATCATGCCCTGCAGGTCGTACATCTCGCCGCCGCCGTCGCAGTCCGGGTCGTCGGTGTCCCAGCGGGCGGGCTCCAGCCCGTCGTCCTCGATGTGCTCCGTGTCGGCGATGTGGAAGATCTGCGGCTGCTCGGTCCACCCGATGTAGCGCAGGTGATGGGGGCCCCCGGGGGGATCGCAGGGACCGATCGCGGTGGTGATCGTCGTCTCGTAGGGCGCCTCGCCGTAGATGAACACGAAGTGCGCCGGCACGGTGAGGATGTACGCGTTGGCCCCCCAGCTCTTGCCCGTGGAGTAGGTGCCCGCGAGCACCTCGGAGAACTCGAGCTCGGCGCTGGCCGCATCGAGCGAGTAGGGGGCATCGTCGTCGAAGAGGTCGCCGGTGGCGAGGTGCCAGCCGAACGAGATGTCGCCCCAGTCGCCGGGGGCCGAGCGGCCCACCAGGGTCCAGCCGCCGCCGGCGGTGGTCATGTCGCAGTAGGCCTCGAAGGTGGGCGCCTGCGGGTCGCCGCCGCGGTGGAGCTCGTACACGCCGTCGGGGGTCGAGGGATCCTCGAGCAGCAGGGTGCGGCAGTCGGCCGGGACCTGGGGGCCGCCGCCGCTGCTGCCGTCCGCGGTCTCGCCGGTCGCACCGTCGGCCGTGTCGCCGGTGCCCGTGCCCCCCGATCCGGTCGCGCTCGACGAGGTCGGAGCGGTGGGGGCCCCACCCGTGGTCGCCGTGCTCCCGTCGGCCGCCGTGCCGTTGGTACCCGAGCCCGAGTCGTCCTCGGCCGAGGCCGGGGTGCATGCCACGAGCACGCACGACACGACGAGCCGCCTCATCGGGCAACGGTACCACGGGGCGGCTCGCGAGCCGGTGGTCACTGGCCCAGCCTCTTGTCGAGCAGGGCGAGGCGACCGGCCGCGCTGGGGTGACCCAGCGACTGGGCCTTCTCGTACTCTCGACGCGCGCTGCCATAGGCGAGGCTCTTGAAGTGCGCATCGCCCAGCACCAGGTGGTACTTGCCGTTCTTGGGGGCGAGCGCGATCGCCTTGCCGGCGTACTGAGCCGCCTTCTGATAGCTGCCGCGCTCGAAGTAGAGCTCGGCCAGGCCACCCAGGGCGGTCGCGCTGCGGCGGTCGTGGCCCAGCGCGCGGTGGTACAGCGACTCGGCGCTGCCGAAGTCGCCGCGGGCGAAGGCGGCGGCCGCCTGCTTGGTGAGCTCACGGGCCTTGACCGGATCGCGCGGGCTCGAGGCGGCGTCCTCGTCGAGTGCCCCGGGGGGCTCGGTGGTCTCGGTCGGCCGCGTGGGCTCGGGCGGAGGCGGGGGCTCGGCCGCGGCCACGAGCGAAGGCTCGGCTGCGGGTCGGCTGCGCCGCGAGCGAGCGGGGCGGCGCGCTGCCTCGGCGATCACCTCGGCCTCCTCCTCGCCCAGCAGCGCCTCGATGCGCGCGCTGGTGCTGGGCGACGGGGCCTGGTCCCCCGAGTACAGCGCGACCAGCTTCTCGCGTCGCTCGTCGTCGTCCTCCACCGCGAGCACGGCGAGCGAGGCGGCGGCAGCCAGCTCGGCGGGCGAGAAGCTGCCGTCCGCGGCGTGGCTGCGCAGCTCGGCGAGCTCGCCGGGGGTCAGCGAGGTGCGGCTGCGGGCGTGCTCGTCCGTGGGGTCGAAGATCAGCGCGGCCGCGTAGTAGTCCGCGGCGAAGGCCCGGCCGCCCTCGCGCTCGAAGAAGCGATCGCCCAGCCGGGTGAGGGTGGAGGCCAGCTCGTGGCGCAGCTCGTCCGCGCGCGCGTCGGCGAGCTCCTCGGCGGGGCCCTCGATGGACTCGAGCTCGAGCACCTTGCGATACGCGGTCACCCCCGCCTCGTCGTCGGGCGCCGGGTACACGTAGAAGCTGCGGGCCGCCGCGTCGCGGGCCTCGTCGGCGAGGGTGTCCACCTGGCCGCGGTGCTCGTCGGTCACGGGCGGTCGCATCAGCACCGCGGCCCCGGCCGCCCCCACTGCCGACAGCAGCCCCACGATCCCCAGCGCCGCCCACTGTCGCCGTCGCGAACGACGGTCCCGCTGCAGCGCGTGCAGCAGCTCGTGCATGGAGGGGAAGCGATCCTCGGGGGCCGTGCTCAGCCCGCGCCGCAGCACCTTGTGCAGCCAGCTCGGCACGCCCTTGCGATCCGAGGGCTCGGTGATCGTGCCGCTGCGGATCGCGTCGACCAGCCCGGGGATGCTCTGCGACTGGAACGGCCGCTCGCCGTACAGCGCGCCCCACATCGCCACGCAGAAGCCGAACTGGTCCGCGCTGGGGCCCGTGCGCTCCGAGCCCTCGAGCTGCTCGGGGGCCATGTACTGGGGCGTGCCCATCACCGTGCCCTCCAGGGTCACGGGGCCGTCGAAGGAGCTCGACTGGCTCGCGCGCAGATCGGCCACGCGGGGCAGGGCGATGAGCCCGCTGCCCTCGCCGCTGCGGACGGCGCGGGCGAGGCCGAAGTCGAGCACCCGCGGGCGTCCGTCGGGGCCCACGATCACGTTGGCCGGCTTGAAGTCGCGGTGCACGATGCCGGCGTCGTGGGCCGCGGCCAGGCCCTCGCCCGCGCCCAGGAACACGTCGCGGATCTCCCTCCACGGGTGCTCGGCGGCGCGGCTCCACTGCGACAGGGTCATGCCCTCCACGCGCTCCATGGCGATGAACACGTCGTCGCCCAGGCGGCCCACGTCGTACACGGCGACCACGTTGGGGTGGCTGAGGCGGGCGAGCGCCTTGGCCTCGCGGATCAAGCGGTCGCTGCCCGAGCCCGAGCCCGTGGCGGGGTCCCAGCCGTCCGAGTCTTCGAGCGACGGTCGCAGCACCTTGATCGCCACGCAGCGATCGAGCTCGGGATCGTAGGCGGTGTACACGTCGCCCAGGCCGCCCGAGCCCAGCGGCTCGACCACCAGGTAGCGGCCCAGCGCGGTGCCTCGCGGGAGCTCGACCCGCCCGGTGGCGAGCGAGGTCTCGAACGCCGACGAGATCGGCGTGCGCTCCTCGTAGGCCAGACGCGCGCCGAGGGTGAGGGCCCCGGAGTCCTCGGCCTGCCGGCGCGAGGGCGGGGGCATGGTGGCCGCCTCGTCGTACACCGGCGCTCGGCGGCGGCCGGGCGGCGCCACGGTGCGTGCATCCTCGGCGGCCGGAGCCCGGGCCGAGGGCGTCGCGGCGGCGGCAGGGGGCTGGGTGGTTGGCGCGGCGGGGCTGGCCGGCTGGGTGCGATCGGTCGAGCCGGGCGCGGTCGAGCCGAGCGCGGGGAGCCTCGGCGGCGATGCACGCCCGGGCGGCGGCATGGTCACGGCGTCCTCGCGGACCGGCGCCGGGTCTCGCCCGGGGGGCGGGACGGTGATCGCATCCTCGGGGCTCGCCGCCACGGCGATCGCCGACGAGGGCTGCGGCCCCACCGAGTGGATGCTGGTCGCCGAGTCGTCGTCGAAGTCCGGGCCGGCTACCGGGCCCAGGTTGCGGGTGCCGTCGGGCTCGCTGCGGGGCCGCGGGACCGCGGGCGGCGAGGTGGGTCGGCGTCGCGTGGCCTGGCTGCGGCGGGCCTGCTCCACGTGTCCCGCACAGGTCCCGCAGGTGGTCACGTGGGCCTCGATCGCCCCGCGCAGGTCGGGGCCGACCGTGCCCTGTGCGAACTGGAACAGCACCAGCGGGGGAGGGCACTTCATGACCACGCTCGCTAGAACCGGGCGCCGATCGTGCCCGGGCCGAGGCGAAGGCGCTGGGCCGTGGAATCCAGCCGTCGTCCCTTGGCCACCCGCGCCGCGATGAGCAGGGCCGCCCCCGTCACCAGCAGCGCGCCTCCTCCCGCGGTGAAGGCGATGCCGTGCGTCAGGGTGCCGTAGCGCTGTCGACAGTTGCCGAAGGCATCCACGTCGGGTCCGCTGCACTCGGCTCGGTAGGGGCGCTCGTCGAGCACCAAGAAGGCCACGCCCGCCGCGAGCCCGGCCGCGCCCACGCCCAGCAGCGCCCAGCCGGTGGGGACCTTCCAGTCCCGGCCGCCGCCCTGGGTCTTGGCCGTGGGCAGCAGCTCGAAGGCCAGGGTCTCTCGCACCCCCTGCACGGCGTCGATGGTCCGGGTCTGGTCGAGGTAGCCGCGCTTGCGGGCCTCGGCGCGGTGGGAGCCCGGGGCCAGCTCGTGCTCGAGCGGGGCGCGGCCGACCTCCTTGCCGTCGATGAGGATGGTCGCGCCGGGAGGATCGCTGGTCACCGCCAGCACCGCGGGCTCGAGCGAGAGCACGTCGAGCTTGTGGCGCAGCGCGGCGGCCTGCGTGGTCACCAGCTCGCCCACCTCGGCCAGGCCGCACAGCTCGCACGACTCGCGGCTGCTCGCGGCCAGCTCGCCGTCCTCGCCGTCGACGATGTCGATGGTGATCGCATAGCTGCGGTCGGCCACCGCCACCCGGGTCCGCACCACGAAGCGCGCCTCGACGCTCTGGGACAGGAACTGGAAGCACTTGGCGTTGCTGCAGTCGCCCACGCCACCGCTGGCCTCGAGCACCGACGCGGGGTCGGCCACCTCCATGCCGCCCTGCGCCAGGCCTCGCCCCACGTCCTGCTGGATCCGGCTCTTCCATCCCTCGTTGAGATCGCCCTCCACCTGCAGGGGAAGGAGCGCGGCACGACGTTCGGAGGCCGGGGCGGCGTCGGCCGTGGCGGGTAGCGCAACGAGCGCGGCCACGGCTCCGACAACGGCGAGCATGGAGCCTCCGCGAGCCATCGGGCCCGAGACTATCACCTGGGTCCCGCGATGGGCCGTGCCGCGATCGTGGGCTGGGTTGCGAAATAGCGGCGATCGGGCCCCGTTCTCGTGACGATGGCCCGCCTCTCGGGGACCGCCTCGCGATCCTCGCTCCTTCACCGGCGAGCTCCTCCGCCGCCCGCCGTGCCTTCCCTCGCGGTGCTCGATGCCATGGGCTCGCATCGACGAGGTGGCGTGGGCTCGGCCGTGGCTCGTCGCCCCATCGATCGACGGAGGTGTGCTCGGCCTCGGCGAGCGACCGGCCTTCGATGCAACCCGAGCCCCGAGCTGAACGAGCCGAGCCAGCCGGGCGAGCGCCGAGCTCCTCGAGTGGGCGACGCCCGCCGTCGCCGTGCAGGTGTCGGGTGAAGTCTCACGGATGGCCCCACGGCGCCCGCCCGCGGGCTCGTTTGGCGCGGCCGGGGGCGCGCTGCTAAGCTCGCGCCGCCAACGTGAGCGTCTCTGCTGCGATCCCCGGCGTGACCGAGTTCGCCTTCGGGCGCCTGCTCAATCCCGAGGAGGACGCCGCACCGCTGTCGCTCACGGCCGAGGGGCACCTCATGGTGCGGGTGCGCGGCGAGATGATGAGCCGCACCGACGCGCTGTTGGTGTGCAGCGAGAACCTCGAGACCCGCCCGCTCAACCGCCGCATGCAGGGGCGGGCGGTGCCCGAGGTGTTCCGGCGCCTGGTCTCGCTCGAGGGCGAGGGGCACATGGTGCTGTCCCACGAGGACGAGCGCTTCTACCCGCTGCAGCTGCGCCGCGACCTCTGCTTCTTCGTCGAGCACTTCCTGTGGGCCCTCGAGGCCACGCTCATGTGGGACGTGGGGCAGCTGCCCGGGTCCCGCGGCGTGCGGGAGATGACCCTGGTGCGGGCGGCCGGCGAGGGGCTGCTCGCCCTGCGGGTCCCCGGCGAGCTGGTCGCCATCAAGATCGCGTACGAGCGCCCCTATCGCGTCCACCTCGACGGCTTCGTGGGCTGGGTGGGCAACGTGGTGCCCCGCATGGAGCACGACGTGCCCTACCTGCACTGTGAAGGCGAGGGGGCGGTGTTCGTCAGCCTGCCGGGCTCGTCCACGTCCGCCTCCGCGGGGGGTCCTCGGCATTGAGCCGCTACGACTCGCTCAAGCGGGAGATCCTCAATCTCCCCAACCTCATCACCATCGGGCGGCTGTTCCTGATCCCGCCGGTGTTGCTGCTCATCGATCCCACCGATCCGATCCGCAACTTCATCGCGGCCCTGCTGTTCGCCGCCGCCTCGGGGCTCGACATCCTCGACGGCTGGCTGGCCCGGCGCAACAACCTCGTCACCGTCTTCGGGCAGTTCGTCGATCCCCTGGCCGACAAGCTCATGGCCATGTCGGTGATGATCGCGCTGGTCGACGTGGGCCTGCTGCCCGCCTGGCTGGTGATCCTGATGCTGGGCCGCGACTTCTACATCTCGGGCCTGCGCTCGGTGGCCGCGAGCATGGGCGTGGTGATCGCGGCCGGCTTCGGGGGCAAGAAGAAGACCGTCTTCCAGCTGATGGGCCTGTGCTGCGTGATGGCCCGCTACCCCTACCGCATGCCGCTGACCGACCAGACCATGGACTTCCTGTTCATCGGGCTGGTGTTCCTGTATGTGTCGCTGTTGCTGTCGTTCGGCAGCGCCATCCAGTACACCTTCGGGTTCCGCGACACGCTGCGGGCGCAGCGGGAGACCCCGGCCGCCGGCGAAGGGGACTGAGCCCATGGGCGCGCCGTCGGCTGGCTCCGGGCCCGAGGACTACGATCTGGCCGCCTCCGTGCTGCGCGGTCTCGCGCAGGGCTGGCTGCCCGGGCTGTCGTGGCTCGACGGGGCGG
This sequence comes from Myxococcales bacterium, assembly GCA_020633315.1. GTDB lineage: Bacteria > Myxococcota_A > Polyangia > Nannocystales > Nannocystaceae > Paraliomyxa. Next base: position 6,043 of record JACKDV010000053.1, on the reverse strand, counting down.
AGGCGGGGCGCAGCTTCGTGGGGGCCGAGCCCGACCTGGTGATCGAGGGCGACGACCTGCGCCAGCTCGACGACGTGGAGGCCCGCTGGAAGGCCGACCCCTCGCGGGTGTGGGTGGGCTGGATGACCTACGAGCTGGGCGTCGATCGCATGCTGGGGCGGCGGCCCGGTCGTGGCCCGCGACCGGGGCTGTGCATGCGTCGTTACTCGGGGGTGCTCGAGCAGGGGGCCGACGGCCAGCGTCGCACCCACGGCTCGGAGGCGGCGGTGGCCCGGCTGCGGGCGATCCTCGAGCGAGCCGCGGCCACCCCGTTCCACGAGCCGCCCTGGCCGCTCGAGCCCCTGCGGCCGCGCATCAGCCCCGAGGAGTACCGCGACAAGGTGCAGCGCGTGCTCGAGCTCGTCGCGGCCGGCGAGAGCTACCAGGTCAACCTCTCGCAGCCCTTCGGCGCGCGCTGGAAGGCCGATGCCCCGCCGGGCACCCCCGTGCGGGCGGCCAGCGCCTACGGGGCGCTGCGACGGAGCCGACCGGCCTCGATGGGGGCGGTGATCGAGGCCGACCCCGACACTTGGTTCCTGTCCAACTCGCCCGAGACCCTGCTCGACCTGCGCTGGGGCGCGGGCCAGGACGGCGGCGGGCTGCTGCGCTCCTACCCGATCAAGGGCACCCGGCCCCGCCACGCCGATCCGCAGCGCGACGCCGAGGTGGCCGACGAGCTGTGGCGCAGCCCCAAGGAGCGGGCCGAGCACCTGATGATCGTCGACCTGGTACGCAACGACCTGGGCGTGGTCGCGGTCCCCGGCACCGTGCACGCCGAGGCCGAGCCCCGTCGCCTCACCCTGCCCACGGTGCACCACCTGGTCACTGAGGTCTCCGCCACCCTCGCCCCGGGCACCTCGCTGCGCGAGCTGGTCGAGGCCGTGTTTCCCGGCGGCAGCATCACCGGCGCGCCCAAGCGACGCACGGTGGAGTTCATCGACGAGATCGAGGATCACCCCCGCGGGATCTACTGCGGGGCCATCGTGCTGCTCGAGCCCGGGGGGCTGCGCATGAGCATCCCCATCCGCACCGGGGTGCTCGATCGCTATGGCCTCACCGTGTGCGCCGGCGGTGGGATCGTGATCGACAGCGATCCCGAGGCCGAGCGCCTGGAGACCGTCGCCAAGACGGTGGCCTTCGGAGCCCCGTGAGCGACCACGAGGACGATCCGCGGCTGCGCTGGCACCGGTGGAAGGAGGCCGCGCTGGCCGCGGCCACGAGCTGTGGCACGAGGGGCTCGACGTCTCCCGCGTGACGCGGCTGCGGGGGATGGCCCGGCAGGAGGCGCTGGACATGCTCGGCCTGGGGGTGGATCTGGGCGACTCCCATGCCGCCCAGGCGCTGGCGGCGATGGGCGTGCCGGAGGCGGTGCCTCGTCTCGAGCGCGCGCTCGCCTCGGTGGGGGCCCTGGCGACGAGCGACGAGCGACACCTGCGGGTCGGCACGGCACCGAGCCCACGAAGTGAGCGTCCTGATTCTCGTGGCTGATCGCGCGACGGGCCTGGGACCTTCGTGGACCCCGTGACCCCCCCTCGCGCGGGCGCGGGCTAGGCCTGGCCGGCCATGAGGATCTTGTCGAGGTCGCCCTCGAGGCCCTCGCGGATGATCGAGATCGAGGCCTCGCGCATGCTGGCCTTGCTCTGGGCGAAGGCGCGGCGGGGCAGGCGGGTGAGGGCGGTGGCGCGCTCCTGGGCCCGCGGCAGCAGCTCGCCCTCGTCCACGGCCTCGTCGAGGTAGCCCACCGCGGCGGCGCCGTCGGGGTCGTAGATGGTGGCCAGCAGGATCGCCTCGCTCACGCGCCGGGCGTCCAGGCGATCGCCGGCGAGGCGCTGCACGAGCACGGGCAGCGGGATGCCGATGGCGACCTCGTTGAGGCCGATCTTGAAGGGCCCGCGGACGCCTGCCCGCCAGTCGGAGCACAGCAGCAGCAGGGCGCCGCCGGCCAGGGCGTGCCCCGTGCAGGCGGCGATCACCGGGCGCGGGAAGCCGTAGAGGCGCATGAACAGCGCGGCCCCGGCCTCGACCAGGGGGCGGGCCTTGTCGGCCCCCGCGGTGAGCACCCGCAGGTCGAAGCCGGCGCAGAAGCGGCCGGGACGGCCCGTGAGCACCACGGCGCCTGCCTCCTCTTGCGCCCGATCGAGGGCGGCCCCGATCGCCGCCACCATCTCGGGCGACAGGGCGTTGGCCTTGCCGTCGTCGAGGGTGAGCGTGGCCACCTTGCCATCGAGCTCGTATCGAACCAGGTCGTCCATCGCGTCAGCCCTTGTGCTTGGCCTTCTTGGCCGCGGCCGCCTGGGCATCGAGCACGTCGCCGTGGCGCAGCAGGAACCACAGCAGCAGCGCCACCCCGGCCACCAGCGCCACGTCGGCGATGTTGAAGGTGGGCCAGGGCTTGCCCTTCCAGTAGTAGACCTTGATGAAGTCGACCACGCCGTAGCGCTCCACGCCGTCGACCACCATGGTCCGCACGAAGCGATCGTGGAGGTTGCCCAGGGCGCCCGAGGCCACCATGCCGACCGCCACGAAGGCCGAGCCGAAGCGAGTGGGCAGGGTGCGGGCCAGGTGGGCCATGTACAGCAGCGCGAGGACGGTGATGCCGATGAACAGCAGCCGGCTCCACGAGGCGTCGCGCAGCAGGCTGAAGGCCGAGCCCGTGTTGAAGCCGAACTCCAGGTAGAACCACCCGTCGATCACCGTGGTCACCGCACCCTCGCGCAGGTTGTCCCAGGCCCACTGCTTGGTGACGAGATCGAGCACGAGCAGGGTCACGGCGATCCCTACCGCCATCCACACGCGTCGAGCGCGAGGCGGACCGCCCGCGGCGAGCGGGGCCGGATCGCCCGTGGGCTCGTCGGCGGTGGCGTCGTCGCTCGCATCGGCGTCGTCGCTTGCATCGTCGTCCGCGGGCTCGTCGTCCGCGGGCTCGTCGTCCGCGGGCTCGGCGTCCGCGGGCTCGTCCGGCGAGCGCGGGGCGTCGTCCTCGATCTCTTCGGGGCGGTGGTCGTCGGCCATCGGTCGGCTCGCAGCATAGCAGGCGCTCGCCGCGTGCCCTCGAAACGGCCCGCGGCCGGGGCTGCGGGGGAAATGCATCGGTTTTCGAGGAACGGGGAATCCAAACCCGGGCGGAGGTCACTAGTGGGAGGAACGCCCCGGCCGCGCCCGTCTGCGGCCCCGGCCCTCGACGGAGACCCACGCATGACTGGACTACGAACGACCCTCTCGCTGCTCACCGCTTGCACCATCGGCCTGCTCTCGCCCGGCTGCATCATCCTCGAGTCGGGTGACGGAGGGGGAGGCTCGACGAGCGGAGACGGCACCGGCGGCGGCGGCCACGAGGACTCCGGCCCCGGCTACACCAGCGGGCAGGCCTCGGGCACCGGAGCGCCGTGCTCGGCCGGCACCGAGGCCACCGGCGCCACCGGCTACGACTCGTGCGGCACGGGGGGCTGCAATCCCACCTCCGGGGGCTGGGGCACCGACGGGGGCGGCAGCGACACCGACGACCCCGGGCCGGGCCCGCTCATCACCACGGGCAACGAGAATGCCATCGAGTGGGACGTGACGGCGCGTCACACCTTCCTCGGCCAGCCCCCCGTGGATGGCACCTACCTGACGACGACCACCATCTACATGGAGACCGACTTCCAGGCCGTGGTGGCGATCCCCCACGAGGGCGGTGGCGGCACCTCCTACGCGTGGATCGACGGCGACCACATGGCCGGCGAGGTCACCATCGTCAACGGCGGCGTGGCGAGCTTCGGGATCGAGATCCAGGGCAACCTCCAGATCTCCGACACCGAGCTCGACGGCAGCGGCACCTTCCACGACGACGAGACCCACGCGCTGCTCGGGACCTGGGAGATCCTCGACGCGGTGCCCCGGCCCTGAGCTCGTCTCGACCTTGCCAGCGCGCGTCGCCGCCCCTCCCGGGGCCCCCAAGCGGGCGGGGTGGGCGACCGCGCTGCTATCCTCGGATCGTGGACCCCGACGCGCAGCTGCTCGAGGCCTGGCGTGGCGGAGACCGCCGCGCGGGGGCCCAATTGCTCGACCGCCGGGCCCGCGAGATCACCTGGTTCTTCCGCAACAAGGTGTTCGACGAGGCCGACGTGCCAGACCTGGTGTCGCAGACCTTCCTCGGCTGTGTGAGCGCTCGCGATCGCTTCGCCGGCGACACCAGCTTCCGGCGCTTCGTGTACTCGATCGCCCACAACGTGCTGCGGGAGTACCTGCGCACCAAGGCCAAGCGGCGGCGCGAGCAGATCGACTTCGCCCAGGTCTGCGTGCACGAGATCGATCCCCGCAGCCCCAGCTCGATGGAGATGCGACGCCGCGAGCTGCGGGCGTTCGTGGAGGGGCTGCGCCGGGTCTCGCTCGAGCACCAGGTGGTGCTCGAGCTCAAGTACTTCGAGGCGCTCAAGGGGCGCGAGATCGCCGAGCGCCTGGGCCTGCCCGAGGGCACGGTGAAGACCCGGCTGCGGCGGGGGCTGGAGCACCTTCGCGAGCGGGTGGGGCAGCAGCTCCGCGTGGGCGGCCCCGAGGTGCCGGAGGTGATGGTGGAGGAGCTCGAGGCGTGGGCGGCCCAGGTGCGAGCGATGCGGGAGTCATGAGCGGGGCGACGGGCATCGGCTCGACCCGGGGCGCGTGGGCGCTGGCCGACGATGCGGTGCTGGCCGCGGTGAAGGCCCGCATCCTGGGCGAGGTGGAGGAGCCGCCGCGGCTGGGGCGCTACGAGCTCGAGGGGCCGCTGGGCGCAGGGGCGATGGGGAGGATCCTGCTGGCTCGCGACCGGGAGCTGCAGCGGCGGGTGGCGCTCAAGCTGATCGCGCCCGAGCTGGCCGACGACCCCACGGCCCGGATCCGCATCGTCCGCGAGGCGCGGGCGATGGCCAAGCTCAGCGACCCCCACGTGGCCCAGGTGTACGAGGTGGTCAACGACGACGAGCACTTGTTCGTGGTGATGGAGTACGTGGACGGCACGCGGCTGCGCACGTGGCTGGAGGAGCGGCCGCGGCCGTGGCGGGAGGTGGTGGCGGTGCTGGTGCAGGCGGGGCGGGGGCTGGCGGCCGCGCACGCCAAGGGGCTGGCCCACCGCGACTTCAAGCCTGACAACGTGGTGCTGCAGACCGACGGGCGGGCCAAGGTGGTCGACTTCGGGCTGGCGCGGGACTTCGGCGAGAGCGAGCTCGAGCGCACTCCCGATCCCGACGTGCCGGCCACCCTCACCGCGACGGGGGCGTGGCTGGGCACGCCGGCCTACATGGCGCCCGAGCAGTGGGAGGGCGGCCGGGTGGACGCGCGCTCCGATCAGTTCAGCTTCTGCGTGGCGCTGTACGAGGCGCTGAGCGGGCGGCGGCCGTTCGAGGGCGAGACCGCGGCCGAGGTGAGGGCGGCGCTGGGCTCCGGTCGCGTGCCGCCGCTGGGCGGGCCCTCGCGGATCCCCCGGAGGATCGAGGCCGCGATCCTCCGCGGCCTGCGAGCGGATCCGGCGGAGCGCTGGCCCTCGATGGAGCCGCTGCTGCGGGCCCTGGCCCCGCGCGCGCGGGCGCGGGCGATGGTGCTGATCCCGGTGGTGGCGGTGGTCGGGACGGCGGCGGGGGCGATGCTGCAGGACGATCGCTGCGACGAGGCGGGAGCCGCGATGGACGCGGTGTGGAACGACGAGGCGCGGGCGCGGTCCGAGCGGGCGATGGTGGAGGCGGAGGCCGAGGCTCCGTGGGCGGTGGCGACCGGTGAGGTGCAGCGCTCGCGTCTCGAGCTCGCGGCCGAGGCCTGGCGACGCGCCGCGCGGGCCGAGTGTGCTGCGGGGGGCGAGGCGACCGAGCCCGCACGCTGCCTGGCCTACGCGCGGGCGCGGCTCGAGGAGGCGGTGGAGCGGGCTGCGTCGCACGATCCCGCGGTGCTGGTGGGGGCGGCGGCCGATGCCGAGCTGCTGACCGATGCCCGTGCGTGCCTGCAGCCGTCGGCGGTGGCGTGGCTGCACGAGCACCCCCAGGTGGAGTCGGAC
>JACKDV010000052.1 GCA_020633315.1 Myxococcales bacterium | reverse complement strand
GCCCGCGTCACCGCCGGCATCGCCACCCGCGTCGCCTCCGTTGTCGCCGCCTCCGTCGTCGCCTCCGTTGTCACCGCCGCCGCCCGAGCCGTCGTCGTCTCCGCCGTCGTCGCCCATGTCGTCGCCGCCATCGACCACGATGCAGGCGGGCGCGGCCGCGAGCACGGGGAGGGAGAGGCAGAGCATCCAGATCTCGAGAGTCTTCTTCATCTTGGGGTTCCTCGTGGTGGGGGAGGCCTTGGTCTCTCGCCTCCCGCGTCGAACCCCACACGCCGCGCCCCGAGGGTGGTCGCGTTCTTTTTCTCGAGGGTCGCGAACGAAGATGTGTGCGTTCGCTCCGCTTCCAGGAGCCGGCCCCCCGGGCCCGCGCCCGCCTCCCTCGGGGCGGTGAGAAGCGCCCGTCGTCGCTCGCTCGTCCAGGCGGTATCGGGTCATGCGGCCCTCATGGCCCACGCCCGCGCTGGGCCGGGTCCTGGCGGTAGAATCCGCGCAGCACCTCGTACAGATCGGGGTGCTTGCGCTGCATGGCGAGCCCCTGCTCGAAGAACTGCTCGGTGGCCACGGCGAAGAACTCGGCGGGGCTCTCCCCCGCGTAGGCATCGAGGAAGGTGCGCCGCCCCGCGTCCTGGGCCGCGTGCAGCTCGGCCCAGGCGCGCTCGAACACCTCCACCCAGCGCGCGTAGGTCTCGCGGTCGGCCAGCGGCGGCACCCCGTCGGCGTTGCCCGAGAGCATGTCGAGCTTGTGGGCGAACTCGTGGAACACCACGTTGTGCCCGTCGCGCGGGTTCTCGCCCCCGCGGCGCACGGCATCCCAGGCCAGGATCACCGGCCCCCGCGAGAACGCCTGGCCCAGGATCGGCATCGGCCCCTTGGGCGGGCTGGTGGCCACGCCGAAGATGCTGGTCGGTCGCTGGGGGGCGACCATGGTGGAGGGGTAGACCAGGATGCTCTCCACCTGCCGGTAGAGATCGTGGTGCAGGTAGAGGATGAGCAGGCAGGCCTGGGCGGCGACGGTCACCTTGATCTCGTCGCTCATCTCCAGGCCGCCCAGCCCCTCCCAGTGCTTCTCGGCCACGAAGACCTGCACGAGCTGGCGCAGGTGGCCGCGCTCCTCGTCGCTCAGCTCGCGCCAGCAGCCCATGTGACGGGGCAGCAGCTCGTCCCAGGCCTCGGGGAAGGGCTCGGCGAGGATTCGCTCGCGGCGACGGCGACGCAGCCAGTCGAGGAACATCCGGCGTGGTGATGATCGCAGGCCGTCGCTGCGCTGGCCAGCGGGCCGAGGTCGCGGGGGTGATACCCTTCGGCCGTGGGGTCTCCGCCGGCGGACGTGCCCGAGATCGAGCCCGAGCTCCCCGACTTCTCGCGGGTGCTGGTGGTCGACGACGAGGAGCCGATGCGCCACATGCTCTCGCTGCTGCTGTCGCGCGAGGGCTACGAGGTGGTGACCGCGGCCACGGGCGAGGAGGCGGTGGCGCGGCTGGCCGTGCCCCAGTCCGACGTGGACGTGGTGCTCACCGACGTGCGGATGCCGGGGATGGGCGGCCTGGGCCTGGTGGAGTGGGCCCGGGCGGAGCGGCCCGAGCTCACGGTGATCGTGATGAGCGCATTCGGCAGCGTGGAGCTGGCCGTCGACGCGATGAAGCGCGGGGCCTACGACTACGTGTCCAAGCCCTTCAAGCAGGACGAGGTGGTGCTCACCCTGCGCAAGGCCCAGGAGCGCCAGCGATTGCGGCGCGAGAACGCGGCGCTGCGGGCCCGGCTGCGCGAGCGGGTGGCGGACGCCGAGCGGCTGGGGGCGCTGCTCATCCACTCGGCCTCGATGCATCGCGTGGCGCGGATGGTGCGCAAGGTGGCCGCCTACAAGACCACCGTGCTGGTGCTCGGGGAGTCGGGCGTGGGCAAGGAGCTGGCCTCGCGGGCCCTGCACGACGAGAGCCCGCGTCGCGAGGGGCCGTTCGTGGCCGTCAATTGTGGCGCGATTCCCGAGACGCTGCTCGAGTCGGAGCTGTTCGGGCACAAGAAGGGGGCGTTCACCGATGCCACCACCGACAAGCGCGGGCTGTTCGAGGAGGCGCACGGCGGCACCCTCTTCCTCGACGAGATCGGCGAGCTGCCCCCGCCGCTGCAGGTGAAGCTGCTGCGGGCGCTGCAGGAGGGCGAGATCCGCCGGGTGGGGGACAACCAGCCCCTACGGGTCGACGTGCGGGTGGTGGCCGCGACCTCCCGTGACCTGGGTCGGATGGTGGAGGATGGCGAGTTTCGACAGGACCTCTACTACCGGATCGCGGTGATGCCCATCGAGATGCCGCCGCTACGCGAGCGCAAGGACGACATCCCCCCGCTGGTGGAGCACTTCGTGGCCACCACCAACGCCCGACTGGGCACGCGGGCCGAAGGAGTGGATGGCGAGGCGCTGGAGCGGCTGCTGGCCTACGACTGGCCCGGCAACGTTCGTGAGCTGGAAAACACGATCGAGCACGCGGTGGTGATGTCGGAGGGCCCGTGGATCGGCGTGGTGGCGCTGCCCGAGCGCACCCGCGGGCGGTCGTCGACGGGCGAGCACTACGTGATGCGCTTCCCCTTGGACGACCTCAGCGTGAAACGGGCCCACCGCTTGGTGGAACGCGAGTTCATCCTGCGGGCCCTGGAGCAGACCAGCGGCAATCGGACCCACGCGGCGCGTCTCCTCGATCTCAGCCACCGGGCGCTCCTCTATAAGATCAAGGAATTCGGTTTCTAGGCGGCCCTTCGGTGAGCCCTCTCGGGGGTGCGTTGATCCCGCTATCCCCGCAGGAGGAGTCCCTCGGCTGAGGCGCCGCGGCGATCCCGCCGAGGTGATCGTCTCCGAAGGCGCAGGGGAGCGCACGATTCCTTCACTTTTTGGGTGCTCGACGGGCGCTCGTGAAATGCTTGGCCGTACCTCCGGGGCCGGGCTCCCATACTGCCCGTTGGCTTGCCCCTTTGATCAACGAATCCAATGACTTGCCCTACTTCCGGGCCTCGGGCCGCCCCGCAGGTGCGCGATTCGGATCACTACAATGACCTATCAATTCCCTATCACTGTCATTCACTTACATATCTCTGACGCGCAATCGTCGCGTTGACGGACCACCAATCGGCGTCGACAATGTACGTGCTCCGAACGCATGGACCCGGAACGCAACCCAGCGGGCAAGGCCTCGCAAAGTGGCGACGACACGGCCGTAGCGGCCGTGCCGGTCGAGGCCACGGCCAGCGCGGCGCCCTCGGGGGATGCGGCTGCGTCCACGATCGCGGAGCCATCGGCTTCGGCGAATTCGGCGAAGAAGAAGTCGCGTACGCGTCCCAAGGCGGGCACGCACCCCAACAACGTCCGCAAGCTCCGGCAGGGCGCGATGATGAGCAAGGCCGAGCTGGCGCGACGGGCGGGGGTCAGCCCGTTGACCATCGATCGGGTCGAGGCCGGGTGTCCCTGTCGCATGGACACCAAGCGCAAGATCCTCGAGGCGCTGGGGCTCCAGCCCTCGGCGGCCAAGCAGGTCTTTCCCGATCTCGAGACTCCCTAGGCCGGGGCGGCGAGCGAACGCCGGTCCCCGCGCGCGGCCGGCCGCCCGGCGAGGCGGCCAGGAGGGCGGCGTAGCGCCATGGCCAAGCAGTGCATCGGCCTGGACATCGGGTCGAGCGCCATCAAGCTCGTGCAGCTCAAGCTCGGGCGGCGCGGCATCTCGCTGATGAACTTCGGGATCGAGCCGGTCCCGCCCCAGTCCATCGTCGACGGCGTGGTGATGAACCACAGCGCCGTGGTCGACGCGATTCGCAACCTCACCCGCCGGATCCACCTGCGCGGCAAGGGGATGGCGATCGCGATCTCGGGCAACGCGGTGATCATCAAGCGGCTGACCATCCCGGCGATGGACGGGCCGGCCCTCGACGAGCAGATGGAGTGGGAGGTCCGCCAGAACATCCCGTTCTCGCGCGAGGACGTGGTGGTGGATCACGAGGTGCTGGTGCAGCAGACCCCGCAGGGCCAGATGGAGGTGCTGCTGGTGGCCGCCAAGCGCGAGGTGGTCTCGCAGTACAACCAGGTGGTCCGCGACGCGGGCTTCTCGCCGCTGGTCGTCGACGCGGCCGCCTTCGCGCTGCAGAACGCGGTGGAGGGCGGCATCGGCTATGCGCCCGGTGAGACGGTGGCGATCATCAACGTGGGGGCGTCGTACTCCACCATGAGCATCGTGACCTCTGGGATGCCCTCGTTCACCCGCGACATCGGGGTGGGCGGCAACACCTACACGCAGGCGATCCAGCAGCGCCTGGCCGTGAGCTCCGACGGGGCCGAGGCCTACAAGGTCGGAGGTGCCATCGCAGCCGCGGGAGCCGGGGCCGACGTGGTCCCGCAGGAGGTGCATCGCATCCTGGCCCAGGTCTCCGAGCAGGTGGCCGAGCAGTTCCAGCGCTCGCTCGACTTCTACATGAACGATGCGGTCGACACGCAGCTCAGCCGCATCTACCTCGCGGGCGGCTCGGCTCTGGTGCCCCAGCTCCCCAAGGCGGTCCAGGATCGCTCCCGGATCCCGGTGGAGATCCTCGATCCCTTCGTGCGCGTGGAGGTGGATGCTCGCCGCTTCGACGTGGACTACCTGCGGACCAACGCGCCGGTCGCGTCGATCGCGTTCGGCCTGGCCCTGCGCCGCCCCGGAGACTCCGCATGATTCGCATCAACCTGCTGCCGACGAAGAAGAAGGCGGCCCGCGCCTCCGCGGCGGTGGCCTCGCTCTCGGGTGACGGGGGCGGCGGGGCAGGGCAGTACTGGGCCCTGGGCATGGTCCTGGGCTGGTTGCTCGTGGGCGGGGCCGGCTACTGGCTGCTGACCATGGAGGACGACGCGGCGGCTGCGATGCGCCAGCAGAGCGCGACCAAGAACCGCGAGGCCGAGGCCATCAAGCAGGACATCGACGAGGAGGGGCTCGAGGCGAGCAAGCAGCAGCTCGAGGCCCAGGAGGCGATCATCGAGAAGGTCGAGACCAAGCGCCGCACGCCGGTCTACGTGATGTACGAGCTGGCGATGATCCTCACCGACGCCAAGGACGGCGGCGGCCCCGACGTGGACAAGGAGAAGGAGGCCCAGCTGCTCAAGGCGGATCCGCTGGCCAAGCCCAACCCGCTGTGGGATCCGACCGGGCTGTGGCTGACCAAGGTAGAGGAGAAGGGCGGGGTGCTGGTCATCGAGGGCGGAGCCCGCGATGCCACCGACCTCTCCGAGTTCGTGCGAAGGCTGCGGGTGAGCGCCCGCTTCGACAAGGTCTCGCACCCCGACTTCGAACGCAGCGACGGCCGCGACGACGAGCAGCACCTCACGTGGAAGCTCGACGTGAGCGTGAGGTACTGGGACTGAGGGGACGGCGATGGCTTCGGCATTCGATGGTCTGGAGAAGGTCCCCGTGTGGCAGCGCCTGCTGCTGTGGCTGCTGATCGCGGCCGCGATCGGGGCGGTCTGGTACTACATGTTCTACTCGGACGCGGTGGAGGCCCGAGAGGGGGCCGAGCGCGGGCTGGACAAGGCCAAGGCCGAGCTGACCCGGCTGGAGCAGAAGAAGGCGAACTACCTGCAGGAGCTGCGCGAGCACGAGGAGCGCAAGGCCAAGCTGCGGGAGCGCAAGGAGATCCTCCCGATGAGCTCCACCACCGTCGACAACCTCATGCAGACCTTCCAGCAGAAGGCGCGGCAGGTGGGGATGTCGTTCGATAGCTGGACCAACGAGAGCGAGCAGCGACAGGACGTGTACGCTCGCCTGCCGGTGAAGGTGGAGGCCCGCGGCACCTGGCCCCAGGCGGGCGAGTTCTTCCGCGAGCTGTCCACCCTCAAGCAGCCGATCAGCATCGAGAACCTCGAGCTGGCCATGAAGGAGAAGCGCGAGGAGGAGGCCGGCGAGTCGCCGCCGCTCGACATCCGCTTCGAGGCCGCCACCTACCGGGCCCTGAGCGAGGAGGAGCGCGCAGCCCCGTCGACGGGCCGCCAAGGGCCCTCGCGCCGCAAGGGAGGCAGCAAGTGAGCGCCACGAGGACGTCCACGGTGCCCCGCGCGGGCACGCTGGTGCTCGCGCTGGCCCTCGCGGCCGGGACCGCGGGCTGCGGGGAGGACGACGGGGTCCCGACCACCGGGCAGCGCGGCGTGCCGGGCGGGGCCAAGAAGCCCGCGGGCGGCGACGCCAAGCAGCCGGCCGCGCGCCCCAAGCCGACGACCCCCGCCCCCGCGGCCGGGACCGAGGCGCCGCTCGTGGCCGAGGGGCCCGAGGCCGAGCCCGAGCCCGGGGTGAAGCGACCGCCGCCGCTGCTCGACCAGACCTCCTTTGCGCGGCGTCGTGATCCGTTCCGCGGCTTCGTGGCGTCCGAGCCGGTGCAGCCCGAGCCCGATCCGATCCGTGCCGAGCGTCAGGTGCAGCTGCGGCAGTACTCGTTCGAGGACCTGCGCCTGGTGGCGATCGCCAACACGCGGCGCTCCGGGGTCCGACCCCGTGCCCTGTTCGTGGCGGGCGACGGGATCAGCGGCTCGGTGAGCCAGGGAGAGTTCTTCTCCAGCGCCGAAGTTTTGCTTGCGGCGGTGAATCGAGATTATGTCGAGATCGAGGTCGTCGACGAAGATCTCGCCGCGAGCCTCGGCATGCAACGCGGGGAGCGCCGCGCCCTGTACTTGAGGAAGGACTGACATGCCCCTTCCCCCCGATCGGAGCCTCGCGATGAGCCTGACCAAGCCGACGACCCACTCGATCCTGCAGCGCTTGGCCGCTCCCCTGGCCCTGGTGGTCGCGAGCCAGGTGCCGATCGAGGCCGAGGCGGCGAGCGTGGACCGAGCGCTGCCCACGGGGCTGGGCGCACCGGTCCTGCCGGTGTGGGCGGTGGAGGCCCCGCAGGCGTCGAGCAATCGCATCGACGGCCTGTCGGTGGAGGAGCTCGACGACGGCACCACGGTGCTGCGGCTGCAGGGCAGCCGCAAGCCCACCTTCAACGTCTATCGGCTCTCGGATCCCGATCGCCTGGTGGTGGACATCGCGGGCAGCGAGCCCGGCAAGGTGGTGCCCCACGTGCCGCTGGACACCTGGGCCTGCGGGCGGGTGACGGTGGACGGGGTCGCGGAGCGCGACGCCACGCTGGTGCGGCTGGTGGTCGAGCTCAAGCGCGAGGCCAGCTACATCGTGCTGCCCAAGGGCGAGGAGCTGGTCATCACGGTCACGCCCCGCGAGATCGCCCCGGAGGCCTACTTCGCGCGGCGCAGCGCCCAGCAGCGGCGCGCCGAGATCGAGCGCAGCTCTCGGGACGCGCGGGCGCTGGAGGCCGAGGCGCGGGCGCTCAGCCACCAGGCGCGCGCAAAGTCGGCCGAGGCCGATCGCAAGGTGGCCGAGGCCTCCGAGCGCGCCGAGGAGGCGCGGGCGGCCGAGCAGCGGGCCAAGGCGGCCGAGCAGCGAGCGGCCGTGCTCGAGACCAAGGCTCGCCAGGCGGTGGACGATGCCAAGTCGGGCAAGCTGCGGCTGCGTCGAGAGCTGCGCCAGGCCGAGGAGGCGCGGGCGCAGGCGGAGGCCGAGCGCCTGGCGGCGGAGGCCGAGCGCAAGCAGGCCGAGCGAGGGCTGAGCACGGCCCGCGCCGAGCTCGAGGCCGAGAAGGCCAGGCTGCGCAAGGCTCGGGGCGAGGTGGAGGCCGAGCGGGATCAGCTCGCGCAGGCCCGCGGTCGCGCCGAGGCCGACGCGGCCGCGGCCAAGAGCGAGCTGGCCGAGGCCCGGCGCAAGACCGAGCAGGCGAGCAAGGACGCCGAGAAGGTGCTCGCGTCGGCACGCAAGGAGCTCGAGCAGGCCCAGGCCACGGCCCGCAGCGCCGAGCAGAAGGCCCGCGCCGAGCTCACCCGCGCCGAGAAGGAGGCGGCCCGAGCCGCCCAGGCTGCGCGTGAGGCCGACGCGGCCGCGAAGAAGAAGCTCGAGGAGGCCGCGGCGGCGGCCGAGGCCCAGCTCCGCAAGGCACGGGCCGACGCGGCACGGGCCACCGAGGCCGCGGAGTCCGAGCGCAGCGAGGCCGAGGCGGCGCTGGCCCGAGCCGAGGCCGCGGCGGCGAAGAAGACCAAGGAGGCCGAGCAGGCCGAGCAGCGAGCCAAGCTGGTGCTCGTGGAGGCGCGGGCCCGGGCGGCGCACGAGGCCAAGACCACGCTGGCCGCGGCCCAGGCCGTGCAGGCCCAGGCGCAGCGCGAGGCGGCGAAGAAGCTGGCGGCGGCGGAGCAGACCGAGGCCCGGGCGCAGCGCGAGGCGGCGAAGAAGCTGGCGGCGGCGGAGCAGACCGAGGCCCAGGCCGAGCGGGCGGCGGCGAAGAAGCTGGCGGCGGCCGAGCAGGCCGAGGAGCGCGCGAGGCTGCTGATCATCGAGGCGCGGGCCAAGGCGGCGTTCGAGGTCAAGACCACGCTGGCCCAGGCCGAGCTGGCCGGCGCGGCGGCGGAGCGCGAGGCGGCGCGGAAGCTGGCGGCGGCCGAGAAGGCCGAGGCCGACGCGCGGCGCAAGGCCGACGCCCTGCTGGCGGCGGCCGAGGCCGAGGCGAAGGCCAAGGTGGACGCGGCCACGGCCAAGGCCGAGCGCGACGCGAAGGACAAGGTCGCGGCGGCGCAGGCCGAGGCCGAGCGCCGGCTGGCGGCGGCCAAGCGCAGCGCCGCCGACGACAAGTCCCAGGCGGTGGTGAAGGCCCAGCGCGAGCTCGACCAGCTGCGGGCCAAGGCCCGCGACGAGGTTGCCAAGCAGGTGGCCGCCGCCAAGCAGGACGCCGAGCGCGAGACCACCCAGGATCTCGCCGACGCCCGCAAGCGAGCCGCCGCCCTCGAGACGGCGGCGCAGGCCAAGCTGGCCGAGGCCGAGGCCACGCTGGCCAAGGCCGAGGCGGCGGCGCAGGCCAAGGAGCGGAGCGCCAAGGCGCTGGAGAAGCAGGCGCGGGACGCCCTGGCCAAGGCCGAGCGGGCGCTGGCCGACGCGGAGGCCGAGCGCAAGGCGGCCGCCTCCGCCCGCACGCGGGCCGACCAGGCGCTGGCCAGCACCGAGCGCGAGGTGCAGCGGGCCAAGCAGTCGGGCAAGCTCACCGCCGATCTCGAGCGCGAGCTCGGCGAGGCCAAGCAGGCCAAGGCGCGGGCCGAGGGACGCCTGGCCTCCGCGCAGAAGGACCTGGCCAAGCTGCGAGACGATCGCGACGCGCTCGAGCGCACGCTCGGGCAGCAGCGCGCGGCGAGCAAGGCCCTCGCCACCAAGATCGAGGCCCGCAAGGGCGAGCTGAGCCGGCTCGAGCGCGAGGTGGCGCAGGCGCGGACCAAGCTGCAGAGCGCAGGCGGGGCGGCGACCCGGCGGGAGGTACAGCGCGCCGAGGCCGAGGCCGCGCGGGCCAAGGCGGCGCAGGCCGAGCTGAGCGAGGAGCTGCAGGCGCTCCGCGGCGCCGCGCGTCGGGCCGACGCCAAGGCCAAGGCGGCCGAGGAGCGCCTGGCCCAGCTCGAGAAGTCGGGCGCGCGGCTGGAGACCGTGGCCAAGGCCAAGGCCGAGGCCGAGGCCGCTCACACCCGCGCCGAGGCGGCGCAGTCCCGCCTGGCCGACGCCCGCACGCGCCTCGACGAGATCGACGCGCGGGTGGAGGCCCGGCAGTCCGAGCTCGGCACGCTCACCCGTCAGCGCGATGCCCTCGCCAGCGAGGGCGCCACGCTGCGCGAGCGCAACGCCGAGGCGCGCGCCGAGCTCGAGGCCAAGGAGGCCCGGCTGGCCAAGCTCGAGGCCTCGCTGGCCGCCGAGCAGGACAAGCTCGACGAGGCCCGGCTCGCGGTCGCCGACGCCCAGCGCACGCTCGAGGCCCGCGTGGCCGAGCGCGAGACCGAGGCCGCGCCGAAGGCGAAGGCTCCCGCGACCCCGGCCGCCGCGCCCTCGCGCGCCGACGAGGCCACCACCACCGTGGTCCGCGACGTCCGCTTCGAGGACGACGCCCACGAGTCGCGGGTGATCGTCGAGCTCGACGGCCCCGTGCGCTTCGAGGGCAAGACCCTCACCCCCGACATCCAGCTGCTGGCGCTGCCCGGCGTGCGCATCGACTCCCGGCTCGAGCGCAGTCTCGACGCCAGCGCCTACCACGGCCCGGTGCAGCGGATCACCTCGTTCGCCGAGGACGGCGGCGCCAAGGTGCTGGTGGCCACCAAGGGCCCCGCCAAGCCCCACATCGAGCAGGCCGACGGCACCCTGGTCTGGCACTTCCCCCACGGCGGTTCCAAGGCCGGCGCGCCGGCGCCCGCCCACGAGGTGGCCAGCCTGCCCGGCTCCAAGGTGGGCGGCTTCTCGGCCTCCACCCCGCCGATGGCGGCGGCTCGCACCGCGGCCATGGCCCCCCCGCGCAGCACCGCGCGCAGCCTGGGCAGCACCTCGGACTCCTCCGACATCCAGCCGTCCCGCACCACTCGCTGGCGGGGCGAGCGGATCGACATCGAGCTGCAGGACGCCCCGATCAAGGACGTGCTGCTGCTGTTCTCCGACATCGGCCGCGTGAACATCATCGCGGGGCGCGACGTGGAGGGCAGCGTGACCATGAAGCTCACGGCGGTGCCGTGGGACCAGGCGCTCGACATCATCCTGCGCTCGCTCGACCTGGGCATGGTGCGCGAGGGCAACGTGATCCGCGTGGCCACGGCCGAGGCCCTCGAGGCCGAGCGCCGCGCCGCGATCGAGCGGGCCAACGCCCGCGTGCAGCTCCGACCGCTGCAGACCCGCCTGCTGCCGGTGTCCTACGCGACCGTCGACGAGATGATCCCCAAGGTGCAGAGCGTGCTCTCGCCCCGCGGCACGGTCACCCCCGACTCGCGGACCAACATGCTCATCATCATGGACGTGGAGGACAACATCGCGCTGGCCGAGCAGCTGGTGACCAGCCTCGACACCCAGACGCCGCAGGTGCTCATCGAGGCGCGGATCGTGGAGGCCCGCACCAACTTCCAGCGGCAGCTCGGCATCCAGTGGGGCTTCGACTTCACCGCGAGCCCGGGCACCGGCAACCCCACCGGCCTGCTGTTCCCCAACTCGGTCGGGCTCGCGGGCGGTGCCACCGGCGTCCCCACCGACGCCCGCGGCCTGGTGCTGCCCGCCGCCGCGGCCAACCCCAACTACGTGGTCGACCTGCCCGCGCCGGTCGGCACCGGGGCCGGCGGTGCCCTGGGCTTCTCCTTCGGCTCGATCAGCGGCAACCTCAACACCAACCTCCGCCTGAGCCAGGCCGAGGAGACCGGCGAGGTCCGCATCATCAGCGCGCCCAAGATCGTCACCCTCGACAACAGCGAGGCCCAGATCGAGCAGGGCGTGCAGATCCCCATCTCCCAGGTCAGCGCCCAGGGCGTCAACACCCGCTTCGTCAACGCCACGCTCTCGCTGCGGGTGACCCCGCACGTCACCAACGAGGGGGCGGTGCTGCTCGACGTGCAGGTGCAGAAGAACGAGGCCGACTTCATCAACACCGGCGCGCGGGGTGATCCGACGATCCTCACCAAGCAGGCGCAGAGCCGCATGCTGGTCAACGACAGCGACACCGCGGTGATCGGTGGCATCTACACCCGTAACAAGGCCGTCAACTTCACCAAGGTCCCCTGGCTCGCCGACATCCCCATCGTGGGTTGGTTCTTCAAGAACAAGAGCGAGGCCGACACCCGCTCCGAGGTGCTCATCTTCCTGACCCCGAAGATCGTCAACCGCGCCAGCAGCATCGGCGGGTAGGCAGGGGAGGGGCCCCCGATCGGGGCCCTTGAACGGAAGCCCGGGCCGTCGCAGGCTTGGGGGGTGCGAAGGCCGCTCTTCCTCACCGGCATGATGGGCTGTGGCAAGACCACGGTCGGCCGCGTGCTCTCGCAGGCGCGGGGCTGGGTGCTGGTGGACCTCGACGAGCGCATCGAGCGGCTGTTCGGAGTGGCGATCGCCGAGCTGTTCGAGCGCGGCGAGGAGTGCTTCCGCGCCCGCGAGCGGCGGGCCCTCGAGTCGCTGCTCGCCGAGCCGGGCTTCGCTGCGCGGGCGGTGGTGGTCGCCACCGGCGGCGGCGCGGTGCTCGATCCCGCCAGCCGCGAGGCGATGGATCGCGTGGGCACCCGCGTGTACCTCGAGGTGGGGGTCGACGAACTCGTCCGCCGGCTGCGGCCCACCGTCGACGCCGACGAGGCCGCGCGCCCCCTGCTGCAGGGCGAGGCGGCCAGCCTGCGCGGTCGCGTGGCCGAGCTGCTGGCCTCGCGTCGCTCGGCCTACCGCGGCGGGGCGCTGTGCATCGATGCCAACGACGACCCGGCCGTGGTCGCCGAGCGCATCGTGGTGGCGCTGGGCGAGGGCGGCGGCGCGGTGGTCCAGGACAGCGAGGCCGTATGAGCGACCCTTCCTCCAAGCCGCTCGTGCTCGACGTGCGGGTGCCGGCGCAGGATTTCAGCTATCAGGTGCGGGTGGGGGACGGGCTGCTCGCTCGCCTCGGCGCCGAGCTGGCCCGCGGGCGCGAGCCGGGTCGCGTCGCGCTGATCTCGGACTCCAACGTGATGCCGCTGCACGGCCCCACCGCCCGCGGCAGCCTCGAGGCCGCGGGCTTCTCCGTGTCCGAGCTGGTGATCGAGGCGGGCGAGCCCTCCAAGACCCCCGAGCGCATGGTCGAGCTCGTGCGCGGCCTGGTGGACGCGGGCCTGGGCCGCCACGACGTGGTCGTCGCCCTCGGCGGCGGGGTGGTGGGTGACCTGGCCGGGCTGGTGGCCGCGGTGTTCATGCGCGGCATCGACCTGGTGCAGTGCCCCACCTCGCTGCTGGCCCAGGTCGACGCCTCGGTGGGCGGCAAGGTGGCCGTCGACCTGCCGGAGGGCAAGAACCTGCTGGGCGCCTTCCACTTTCCGCGCGCGGTGCTCATCGACACCTCCGTGCTGCAGACCCTGCCCGACGACGAGCTCGGCTGCGGCCTCGCCGAGATGCTCAAGCACGGGGCGCTGTTCTCGGGCGAGCACCTCGAGCAGCTCGTGGAGCAGGCCGACGAGATCTATGCCCGCGAGCGGTCGCTGCTGCCCCGGCTGGTCGCGACCTCGGTCGCCCTCAAGGCGGCGTGCGTGAGCCGGGATCCCCTGGAGATGGCCGAGGCCGGCAAGGGCCGCGTGCTGCTCAACCTGGGGCACACCGTGGGCCATGCGATCGAGCTGGTGTCCGCGTACGAGCTGCGCCACGGCGAGGCGGTGGCCCTGGGCCTGCGGGCCACGGCCCGCCTGTCGGTGGCCAAGGGCATCGCCGAGCCGGGCCTCGAGGAGCAGATGGTGGCCGCGCTGCAGGCCCTGCGCCTGCCGACCGCGCTCGACGAGTGGCTCGATGGCGAGCGGGGCGCGGCGGTCGAGCGTTCCCTGCGTCACGACAAGAAGCGGGCGGACACCACCGTCACCTACATCGCGCTCGCGGGCATCGGTGACCCGCGCACCATCCGGCTGCCGCCCGGAGAGATCATGGCTTTGTTGCGGGGCGGAGCGGTGCGCTGATACGCTCGATCCGCAACGATGCGACACCTCGGACGAACGTGGGCGCTCGCCGCAATTGCGGTCGGCATGGTCTCGGGCTGTGCCGATGAGCAGGAGGCGCTCATCGTGCTGCACTCCATCGCCCCCACGGTGGAGCAGGGGTCCAGCGTGTGCATGTACGACCTCGACTCGGACGTGTTCCGCTTCGCCGGTCGCATGGACGTGCGGGCCGGCGACTCCTACGAGCTCGCGCCGGTGCTGATGAACAACCTCCCGGCCCGCACCGCGAGCTCCAACAACTCCGGCGTCGACGACAGCGAGCTGCAGCTCACCTCCAGCGTCGACATCACCCTGCACCTGCCCTCGGACGTGGTCGCCGACATGGGTCCCGGCCCAGACGGCGAGCGCCTGCCGCTGAGCTACTCGGTCCCGATCGCCACCGACTCGCTGGGACCGGGCGATCTCTATGCCCCCTTGGTCGAGATCGTCCCGCAGGAGTACTCCCAGGCGCTCGCGGCCGCCATCGCTCCCGGCGACGAGGTGCAGCTGTCGGTCGACATCCAATTCCACGCCACGCGCACCGGCAACTCGCGCGGCAACGTGGGGGTGATCGACGCCCGGCTCTACAGCTTCCCCATCGAGCTGTGCAACGGCTGCATGGTGGGCTATTGCGAGTGCACGTCCACGAACGAGTGCGTCACCAGCACGGAGCTCTTCTACACCGTGTGCGGCAGCGTCCAGGACTACTACGGCGATCCCTTCTGCGTGTCCGGGGTGAGCGCGCTGGGCACGATGGGGGCCGACGAGTCCACCGGGACCGCACCCGAGGGCACCTCCACCGGAGGCTGAGACCGGGTCGGTCTCCCTGCGCCAAGAGCGCTTGACCCCGAGCCCCCTCCTCTGACAATCTCCCCACGGGACCCTGCCCCGGCCCCATGGCGCTCCCATGCTCTTCGACACCCTCCGCACGATCGTAGACCAGACGCCCGGTGCCTCGGGTGCCATCCTCATGGGCTTCGACGGCATCGCCGTCATGCAGGCCAAGGCCAACGGCTACGACAAGACCGACATCGAGTCGCTGGCGATGGAGTTCTCGTTCCGCTTCATCGAGCTGCGCAAGGCCGCCCGATCGCTGGACATGGGCGACATCAGCGACATCACCATCAAGGCCTCCGGCGGCACCGTGCTGTGCAGGGTGCTCAACGAGGAGTACTTCGTCGCGGTGGTGATGCACGACTCGGGGTACTTCGGCAAGGGGCGCTACCTGTTGCGCGTCAAGGCGGACGAGCTGCTCGCGGAGCTGTAGAAGCGGCCGCGGGAGGGCTCGCCGGCGCCTCGTCGTGAGGAATCCGGGCTAGCGCGCCTGCGCGATCGTCTACACAATGGCCCGCGCATCATGGCCTCGTCCTCGTCACGGGTGTTGGTGGTCCACGGCCCCAACCTCAACCTGCTGGGGCAGCGCGAGCCCGAGGTCTACGGGCACACGACCCTGGCCGAGCTCGACGCCTCGCTCGTCGAGCTCGGCGAGCGGCTCGGCCTCGCGGTGCGCTGCGAGCAGGCCAACGGCGAGGGGGCCATCATCGATCTGCTGCACGAGGCGGGGCGCGAGCACGACGGCGTCGTGATCAACCCCGGGGGCTACACCCACACCTCGGTGGCCATCGCCGACGCCCTCCGCGGGATCGCGATCCCCGCCATCGAGGTCCACCTGAGCAACCTCTACGCCCGAGAGCCCCTGCGCCACCGGTCGCTCACGGGGGCCGCGTGCCTGGGCATCATCATGGGCCTCGGCCCGTCGTCGTACCATCTCGCCCTGCACCATCTGGCCGCGCGGCTGTGTGCCTCGACTCCACGCTGACGCTCCCCTCTCGTGCTCACCCATCGACTCTCGCGGAGCCATCATGTCCAAGACCCGTGACCCGAACCTGCCGGACCTCGACTACATCCGAGAGCTCGCCAAGGTCTTCCAACGCCACGAGCTCGACGAGCTCGAGATCGAGACCGGCGACCAGCGCATCCTCCTGCGGCGCAGCGACACGCCGGCGCCGGTGATCGCCTCGGCTCCGATGATCGCGGCCGCCCCCGCGGTGGCCCCCGCTCCCATGCCGGTCGTGGTTGCCCCGACCACCCAGGCGGCAGCTCCCGAGGCGCCCCGGCCCGAGCCCGAGCCCGAGGGCGACTTCATCACCTCGCCCTTCGTCGGCACCTTCTACCGCTCGGCCCGCCCCGACACGCCCGCCTTCGTGGAGGTCGGCCAGCGCGTGGAGGCGGGGACCACCGTGTGCCTGGTGGAGGCCATGAAGCTCTTCAACGAGATCGAGGCCGAGACCGCCTGCGTGATCGAGGAGATCCTCGTCGACAACGCCTCGGCGGTCGAGTTCGGCACCAGACTGTTCCGGGTACGCAAGCCGTGACGCAGCCGATTCGAAAGGTGCTGGTGGCCAACCGCGGCGAGATCGCCCTGCGGGTGATCCGGGCCTGCCGCGAGATGGGGATCCGAACCGTGGCCGTGTACAGCACGGTCGACGAGTCCGCGCTGCACGTGCGCTTCGCCGACGAGGCGCTGTGCGTGGGCCCGGGCTCCGCCGCCGAGAGCTACCTCAACATCCGCAACCTCATCGCGGCGGCCGAGCTGGCGGGAGCCGACGCGGTGCACCCGGGCTACGGCTTCCTGTCGGAGCGGGCCGAGTTCGCCAGCGTGTGTCGCAAGTGCGGGCTGAACTTCATCGGCCCCTCGCCCGAGCACATGACCCTCATGGGCGACAAGGTGCGCGCCCGCGAGCGCATGCAGGAGGCGGGGGTGCCCGTGCTCCCCGGCACCGGCGTGCTGCAGTCTCCCCAAGAGGCGGTCGACGCCGCCAAGGAGATCGGCCTGCCCGTGATCCTCAAGGCCTCCGCCGGCGGCGGCGGGCGGGGCATGAAGATCGTGCGCGACCTCGAGAAGCTGCCCGCGATGGTCGAGACGGCGCAGGCCGAGGCCCAGGCCGCGTTCGGCGACGGCTCGATCTACGTGGAGCGCTACGTGGAGAGCCCGCGCCACATCGAGGTGCAGGTGGTGGCCGACCAGCACGGCAACGTGGTCGACCTGCTCGAGCGCGAGTGCTCGGTGCAGCGGCGCCACCAGAAGGTGGTCGAGGAGGCGCCCGCCGCCTCGCTGCCCGAGGACGTGCGCACGCGGATCCGCGCGGCCGCGGTCACGGCGGCCAAGGCCATCGGCTACTACTCGGTCGGCACCATCGAGTTCCTGCTCGACGGCGACGACTTCTACTTCATGGAGATGAACACCCGGATCCAGGTCGAGCACTGCGTGACCGAGATGATCACGGGGGTCGATCTGGTCCAGGAGCAGATCCGGCTGGCCACGGGCGAGCCGCTGGCCCATCTGGACCGCGAGCATCGCGCACGGGGGCATGCCATCGAGTGCCGGATCAACGCCGAGGACCCGGTGAAATTCACCCCCCAGCCCGGGACGATCACCGCCCTGAACTTCCCCGGGGGGTACGGCGTGCGGGTCGACAGCCACGTCTACCACGGCTATCGGGTGTCTGCGCACTACGACTCGATGCTGGCCAAGCTCATCGCCTATGCTCCCACTCGCGAGCGAGCCATCGCGCGGATGAGGCGCGCGCTGGGGGAGCTCGTCGTGGAGGGCATCCGGACCAACACCGCCCTGCACCGGTGGATCATGCGACATCCGGCGTTCATCAGCGGTCGCTACGACACCCACTTCCTCGAGGCCAACCTCGATCCGGCAGCGATCCTCGCGGTCGCCGAGGATCAGAACTAGAGTAACGAGCGCAAAGCGGTGGCCTTCAGCAAGCCAAAGGCGCACGAGCGGGCGGAGCGGTACGCCGCCAAGGGGCAGCACGACAAGGCTGCGCGCGAGTACCAGCAGATCGTCGAGCACGATCCCAAGGACATCCGCGCGTGGTTGATGCTGGCCGACTGCCTGGGGCGCACCGGCGACAAGCCAGGCGCGATCGAGCGCTACGAGCGGGTCGCCAAGTACTACGTGGGGGCCAAGGAGGACAACAAGGCGCTGGCCGTGTTTCGGCAGGTGCTCAACCTCGATCCTCAGCGCATCGACATCCAGACCCGGGTGGCGGCGCTGCACCTCAAGATGGGCAACCTGCCCGACGCGATCGGCCTGTACGAGCGCATCGGCCACGTGCACATGCAGCAGGGGCGCATCGGCGACGCGCTGGCCACCTACAAGATCGTCGCCGACGCCGATCCCTCGGCCGTGGCCAAGCGCCTGCGCCTGGCCGAGCTGTACTCGCGGGAGAAGAAGACGGCCGACGCGGTCGAGGCCTTCCGCCTCGCGGGTGACGAGCTGCGCAAGGCGGGGCGGGTCGCCGACTACGTGCGGGTGGCCGAGCGCCTGCTGTTCCACGACGCCAAGGACCTGCCCACCATCCGTCAGCTCGCGCAGGCCTACCTCGAGCTGGGCGATCCGCGGCGGGCCCTGATGAAGCTCAATGGTCTGCTGCGCAGCAACCCCTCCGACGAGGAGGGCATCGAGCTGCTCGCCGAGACCTTCATGATGCTGGGCAAGCCCGAGAAGGCCCTCAGCGCGCTCGAGGAGCTGGCCCGCGGGCTGCGAGCCAGGGGCCCCGAGGCCCGGGACGCCAGCATCCGCATCCTGCGGCGGGGGCTCGAGTGGCGGCCCGCCCACGCGGAGTTCCGCGATGCGCTCGCCGAGCTCGAGGGGCGTCGCGCCACCCCGGCGGCGGTCGAGGAAGAACCCGCCGAGCTCGCCCCGGGAGCCGATGATGGGGAGGCGGTCGACGAGCTCGGGCTGGAGACCCTCGACGAGGGCGACCTGGTCGAGCTCGACGAGGACGACCTCGTCATGGAGGAGCCGGAGGCCCCCGGCGCGGCCGACCAGGTCTCGGCGGTGCCGGCCAGCGAGCGCCCCGCCTCCGTCGACCTGCCCCAGCGCGTGAGCGCGGCCCCGGGCACGCGCAACACCACCGAGATCGAGGCGATTCCATCGTCCGAGCCCTCGCTCACCCAGAGCGTGCTCTCCGAGGTGGAGGGCCCGCCCTCGGCCACCGAGGCGCTCACCGACTTCGACAAGATCCTGTTCGAGGCCCGGGTCTACATCAAGTACCGGCTGTTCGAGCACGCGCTCGACCACATCCAGACCGCGCTGGCGCAGCAGCCCGATCACGTGGGCGCGCTGAGCCTCGCCGCGCGGGCCCTCACCGAGGTGGGGCGCCCCGACGAGGCCGCCGACGCCCACGTGCGGGTGGCCGAGCTGGTGCAGAGCCGCGATCCCAAGCTGGCCAAGGAGCACGTGGGAGCGGCGCGGGCCCTGGTGCCCGATCACCCACGCGCCAGCGCGCTGCACCAGGCATTCTCCGGCGAGCCCCGGCCCGCGCCCGCCGTCGTCGACGACGAGGGCGACAGCGGGGCCTTCGATCTCGTCTCCGAGGGGCTGGGCGACTTCGTGGCCGAGGTCGCGGCGCGGGCCAAGGCCGGCCGGGCCGAGCTCGACGCCGAGCCGGCCGCCAACCTCGTCGATGCCCACGACGAGCCGAGCGCCGACGGCGAGTCCACCCAGCCCTTCACGCCCATCGATCTCTCGATCCAGGACGACGACGAGGACGAGGACGACGAGGGATACGGGTACGAGCACGAGGAGCCCGCCCGCACCGGCCGCACGCTGGCGCAGCACGGGCCTCCGGGCAGCGGTCTCGATCCGGCCCGACTCGCGCTCGCCCGAGGGCAGCGCCCCGAGATCGCCGCGCCCACCCAGGCGATCGAGATCGACCCCGAGCACACCGACGTGGTCGTGGCCGGCTTCGAGGATCTCGAGGTGGAGCTCGAGATGCCCACCGCTCCGGTGCGGGCCATCGATCCGATCGACGAGTTCTCGCTGGAGGACGAGGGCTCGCGGGACCCGGGCCCGTCGCTCGAGATCCACCTCGACGCGGAGCCGGAGCCCTCGCTGGAGCTGCCGCTCGAGCCGGAGCCC
>JACKDV010000051.1 GCA_020633315.1 Myxococcales bacterium | reverse complement strand
CCTCGTCACCATGGTGCGTCGTGACGCAGGCGACGAGCGACCCGCGGCAGCGGGTCGAGAGGCGTCTGCTCGCTGCGCTTCTCCTGCGGGTGAGAGTCCCGTCCCGGTAGGCGTTGGTGCGCCGGGTAGCAGGCCCCAGGTCTTTGGGAGAGACCCCTCGGCCCGAGCGGGGCGTCGAAAGCCCGTGAGGCGACGAAGGTCGCGCAGCGGGGAGCAAGCACGCGGGCCGCAACATCAAGTGAAGCCTGCAACCTCGACAGACGAACAATCCGGTGCTCCGGGGATGGGGCAACTACTTTCCGCACCGGGAGAGATGAGGATCAACCAATGCGATCGATGACGAGGACGAGGGGCTGGACGGGGTGGGCGATGGCCTCGGCCTTGGCGGTTGGTTGCGGTCCCGAGGACCCCGCCGGCGATGGCGACGGCACCGGATCCACCTCCGAAGCCGCGGGCACCACGGCCGTCGTCGACTCGACCACCGGCGAGGCCACGACCGGCGGGCCCTGGGAGGCACCGCTGGCGCGCGGCGGCATCTCGCTGGACTGGGTGCAGGCCAACCAGGGCGTGGGCGTCACGATCGGCGCCGACGGAGGCGAGGTGGGCGGAGGCGATCGAGCGGCCGCCCTCATCCAGGACCGCGTCACCCTCATCCGCGCGTTCTGGACCGTGCCCGACGACTGGGAGACCCGCGAGATCGAGGGGCGGCTCACCGTGGTCTGGCCCGATGACAGCGAGGAGGTGTTCCGCGACACCAAGATCGTCGAGGGCGACGCCTTCGAGGGCGACCCCGAGCGCTACTTCTTCTGGGGGCTGATGGCCGAGCAGGTCGTGCCCGGGATCCGCTACCGGGTGGAGCTGTTCGAGACCTCGCCCGACTACGACGCGCTCCCCGAGAGCGCCGCGCCCCGGCTGCCGGCCGACGGCGGCCTCGCCTACGTGGGCATCGAGGACAGCTACCTCGTGATGAAGACGGTGGTCGTGCCCTTCATCTACGACGATGGCGCGGGCTGCAGCACCGTCCCCGACACCTCCGAGGAGACGATGCAGCTGTTCCAGGACCTCATGTACATGCAGAACCCGATCGACCGGCTCGACTTCGAGGTCCACGAGCCGATCATGTGGGACACCCCGCTGACCAGCTTCTTCCAGCTCAACTCCTTCATGGCCGGCCTGCGTGCCGACGAGGGAGCGCTGCCCGAGACCTACTACTTCGGGCTGGTCGACGTGTGCTCGGGAGGCCTGGGCGGAGCGGGCGGTCAGGCGATCGACATCCCCAGCGATCCGGTCAACCCCAACGCGGCCTCCAGCCGCATCTCCTCGGGGCTCTCGCTCGATCCCGACTGGTCGGCGGAGACCTTCGTGCACGAGGTGGGGCACTGCCAGGGCCGGCGCCACGTGGCCTGCAACGGGGAGGAGGGGGGTCCCGATCCTTCCTATCCGTACGACGGCGGCGACGTGGGCGAGTGGGGCTTCGGCGTGATCGACTTCGGCATGCGCCACCCCACCTTCTACAAGGACTACATGACCTACTGTCACCCGACCTGGGTGGGCACCTGGGGGTGGAACAAGGTCTATCCGGTGATCCGTGGGCTGAGCGAGTGGGACGACGGCTTCCCCGGCGGGGCCGTGGCCCCGCCCGACGGCGGCACCACGCAGGCGCCCCCGGTGGACCCCTACACGGGCTCGCTGCTCATGGGGATGATCACGCCCGATGGTGAGGAGTACTGGGTGACCGTGCCCGGCAACATCGACGGGCGGCCGCGGGGGAGCATGCGGATCGAGCTGCGCGCCGGCGGGCGGCTGGTGGCCGACGAGCTCGCCTACGTGCACGAGGTGGCGGACGGGGAGGGCACCGTGGTGATGGTGTCGCTGCCCGAGCGCTGGTCCGAGGTCACCGGCATCACCCGAGTCACGGGCGACGTGCGCACCCCGGTGGCCCGCTCCGCGGTCGACGAGCACCACCGCAACCGCTTGGTTCGCCGCCGAGCGCCCTAGAGTCGGCGTTCTCGGACGATCCGGGCCTCGTGGCCGGCGGCCCTCGGCGGCCGCGGCTTCGAGGCGTTATGCTCGATTTCGGGCCTGGTGCGATCATCGGCTACCATCCGGCGCCTCCGGGCCCGCCGCCCTCCCGACCCGACCCATGTACGATCCCTACTTCGAGGCCTTCGTCGCCGAGATTCGCGGCTTCGATCTCGGTGATGGAGCGCGGCTGCTCGCCGACCTCGACGCGCGCCTGCACATGGGCCTCGACGGCGACCAGTGGCTGCTGCGCGCGGTGCTGGTGCTGCAGCAGGGGCGCTTCGAGGATGCGCTGGAGTGCATCGAGCAGGGCATCGAGCACGGCGCGGGCAGCTCGCGGGTGCACTACATCAAGGCCTGCGTGCTGCGGGACACGGGCCGCGTGGGCGAGGCGCTCGAGAGCCTGGGCGAGGTCCGCGAGGCCTCGGAGAGCGACGGGCTGTTCTCTGCCGCCGACCTCCACCATGCGCAGGGCATCTTCTTCTGGAAGGTGGGCAGCCGCGAGGACGCGCTCACGCAGATCGACCGGGCGCTGGAGCTCGATCCCGGCTCGGCCGCGCGCTGGCTGCATCGCGGCCAGCTCCTCGCGGAGCTCGGCCGGGTGGACGAGGCCGTGCGGGCGCTCGAGCGGGCCCTGCAGGAAGAGCAGGACCTCGCCGAGGCGATGATGGAGCGCGCGGCCCTGGAGGCCACGCGCGGCGACGCCGAGGCGGCCGCCGAGTGGCTCGACAAGGCGATGCGGCTGCAGCCGGGGCTGCGCGAGCGGGCGGCCGAGGATCCTCGCTTCGCCGATCTGCGGGGCACGGCTCCGCTGGCGGAGCGGCTCGGCCCGCCGGGGGCGGTCGACCTGGGCTGGCTCGACGAGCTGAGCACCTGGATGCCTGCCCTGCGTCGCTCGCCCGAGCTCGAGCACCTCGGCGTCACCTGGCTGGGCGAGGCCGAGAGCGCTCGCATCTCGGAGGGGCTCGGCGAGCTCTACCGCGAGGGCCCGCTGGGGACGATCCACACCCCCGCCACGCTGGGCCGCAGCCGCGAGCTGCTCGCCGAGCGCTGCGCCGTGGCCCGGGGCCCCTCGTCGCGCACCCGCGAGGGCGTGGCGGAGTCGAGCCTGCTGTTCATCGATCGCATGCGGCCCCACGAGGGGCTGTGGCTGGCGCTGTCCGAGAGCATCCCGCCGTTCCTGTGGATCCGGGTGGAGCCGCGCCCCGCTGCGCTGGAGCTCGCCCTCGCCGAGCTCTATCCCCGGCCCCGGCGCACGCGGGTGGAGATGCCGGCGGTGGCCCGCGGCTTCCTGGGCTATCGCTCCCGCTTCCTCGTCCCCAGCCCCTACACGGGGGGCCTCGAGCCAGCCACCATGCTCGAGCTCGATCGCCACCTCACCATCAATCCCTTCGTGGAGTCTGGCGCGTGGGGCAGCGCCTACGACGACGATCCCTGGCCCGACGAGATCCCCGAGCAGCCCGAGCTCACCCACAAGATCTCGCTGCGCCAGCGCGAGGTGGCCGAGCAGGCGCCCGGCCACGTGTGGACCCAGACCCGCCGCACCCGACACTCGCGCTCCTACCTCACCATCGAGGTGCACCACCGCGACCTCTTCGTGGTGGAGGCCCGCTACCAGCCCAGCCGGCACGGCTCGGTGGTGGAGGCGATGAACGCCCACTTCGGCTGCGACTACCCCGTGGACATGCCGGTGGACGTGGTGGCGGCGCTGCTGGGCTTCCAGTTCGACGGGGCGGGCGATCTCGAGGCCCAGCTCGCCGGCACCGAGGACCCCGAGCAGCTCGCCGGCCTGCTGCTGGTGATCTCGGCGCTGCGGCACGACGACCCCGGGGTGCTCGCGCTCTACCGCGAGCGCCTCGAGCACCCCGACGCCACGGTGCGCGGCACCATCGCCGAGATCGCCATGGCCTACAACTACGAGGTCCTGCTCGAGGAGATGAGCGTGCGCGAGCCCGACCTCGAGCTGCGCGAGGAGATCGAGGCCGTGCTCGACGGGGGCATTCCCTTCGAGGAGCACGATCCCTACGAGGACGCGAGCGCGGACGAGGGGGTCGAGGTGCTCGGCGACGACGACATCGAGTCGGCGGCGATCATCCTCGGCGACGACGATCTCGAGTCGGCCGAGAGCGGCATCCGCCCCAGGAGGAAGGGATGAGCGACACCCGCGAGGTCATCGTGCTCCAGGACGGCGTGCGCGTGGACGAGGTGCTCGCGATCGCGGCCGAGCAGGGCTGGGAGCTGCGTGAGCAGACCACCCGGGCGCACCTGGTGCTGGCGAGCCGGCGGTGGATCACTCGGGACGGCCTGGACGTCACCCACGTGGCCGACCACCCGGGGGGCGCCCAGTCGTTGCGCATCGAGGGCAAGCGTGCGGGGAGCCTGGCCCGCCGCCTGCGCGAGCGCCTCGCCACGCACAGCGAGAGCGAGCTGCTGGCCGCCGTGCTCGCGGCACCGTCGCCCGATCCCGTGGTGTGCATCCGCGTGGCCTCCAAGCTCGCCGCGTGCCGCCCCCGGCAGATGGCGCCGCGGCACCTACAGGCCCTCGAGCGGCTGCTGTCCCACCCGGTGGTCGCGGTGCGCCGCGCCGGGATCCGCAGCGCCTACACCTGCCGCTGGCCCCAGCTCCGCGAGATCGTGGGGCGGCGCCTGGTGGTCGAGGATCGACTGTCGGCGCAGCTACGACACCTCCAGCAGTACCTCGTCGACGCCTACCCGGGCTGAGCCCGAGCGCCCCGGGGGCCGAATTCCCCCGCTCGCACGCCGCTTTCCGTTAGGATGCGGCCATGCGCCTCGAGAACCCTACGGCCCTTTCGACCTTGGTCCTGTCTTGCTCCCTGCTCGCCCTGAGCGGCTGCCCCGGTGACGATGGCCCTGCGGCCACCACCAACGAGGACGGTACCGGCACGGGCACCACCGGGATGGTCACCAGCGACGACGTGGACACCACGTCGAGCCCGATGGACACCACCACCGACGGTCCGATGATGACCACAGGCGGGGACGAGACCAGCACGGGAGAGGACACCGGCCCCCCGCCGGACGAGGTGGAGGCCTTCCGCTTCACCGAGATGTTCGTCCGCGACCCGCACTTCTACGTGTCGGCGCTGGGGGGGCTCATCTGCGCCGACGTGACCGACAACGTCCCCACCGGCGATCCGTCGATCAACGATCAGTTCAACGACGCGATCAACAGCGACGATCCGATGATGCCGGACGGCAACCTCGATCTCAGCCTGGTGCTGCTGTTCCGTCCGCTCGACCAGGCCGATGCCGCGGCCGGCGACATGGACTTCGCCAACGCAGTGTGCACGGTGCCGCCGATCGAGTGCGACCTGCAGGAGGGCACCGACTTCTTCCAGACCACCTACGTCTCGATGAGCGAGGGCACCTGCCTCGAGCCCGATCCCGCCCACCTGTCGCCGGCCGGCTACAACCCGCAGCCGGGCACGACCACCGGGCCCTGCTTCACGGCCGATCCCACCGACGTGATCATCAATACCGGCGACTTCTCGCTGCCGCTGGGCGACGCCGTGATCGCGGCGCAGTACGAGGGGGATCCGGCCGATGGCCTCGTCTCCGGCACCCTGCGTGGCTTCCTGTCCCTGGACGACGCGGAGGCGACCATGCTGCCCCGCGAGATCCAGATGCAGACCGGGGCGTCGGTGATCTCCGAGCTGCTCCCGGGTGGCGCGGGCAACTGCGCCGACCACGACGACATGGACGGCGACGGCTGGTGGATGTACGTCGACTTCGAGGCGCGACGCGTGCCCTGGGTCGGCAACTAGCCCAGTCGCTCCTCGTCCCCGGAAGGGGCTCGCGCCCCCCGTCGGCCTGGCTGCGTAGAGCACGCCAATGGCTGCGGGGGCTGAGGCGTATGTGCGTGCGGGCTCTGAGCGGGTCGTGGTCACGGGTCTCCATCGTCCCCGTTGGGCGCTTTGCGCCCTCGTGCTAAATGGCCTCCATGTCCAGCGCGACGGCCGCAGATAGCGAGCGCATGCAGAAGATCGTGTCCCTGTGCAAGCGCCGGGGGTTCGTGTTCCAGAGCTCCGAGATCTACGGGGGTCTGCGCAGCGCGTACGACTACGGTCCGATGGGGGCGGAGCTCAAGCGCAACCTGATGAACGAGTGGTGGCGCTCGATGGTGCACAGCCGCGAGGACGTGGTCGGCCTCGATGCGTCGATCATGATGCACCCGCGGGTGTGGCAGGCCAGCGGGCACCTGGCCAACTTCGCGGACCCGCTGGTGGACTGCAAGGTCTGCGGCGAGCGCTTCCGGGCCGACAAGGCGCCGCGGGCCGAGCCGGGCGCCGACGCGCCGATCGAGCTGGCCGACAAGGGACGCGCCAAGGCGGCGATCGAGCGGCTCGAGAAGCTCGGGCACGCGGTGGAGCGCCAGGGCAAGACCCTGGTGGGCGCCAAGGTGGAGGCGCGCGGCTACGTGTGCCCCAACTGCGGCTCGCCGCTGCTCAGCGAGGAGCGCCAGTTCAACCTGATGTTCCGCACCAGCCTCGGGCCCGTCGACCCGGTGGGCGACGTGATCTCGACCATGCGCGAGGCGATCGCCGAGGGCAAGGACGACGCCGGGGTCCGTGCGGTGGTGGAGGCCGCGCTGTCGAGCAGCGCCGTGTACCTGCGCCCCGAGACGGCGCAGGCGATGTTCGTCAACTTCCTCAACGTGCAGCAGACCATGGGGGCCAAGCTGCCCTTCGGCATTGCCCAGATGGGCAAGAGCTTCCGCAACGAGGTGAAGGTGGAGCACTTCATCTTCCGCTCCTGCGAGTTCGAGCAGATGGAGATGGAGTACTTCGTGCGCCCCGGCGAGGGCCCGCGCTCGCTCGAGTACTGGAAGGAGGAGCGGATGCGCTGGTGGAGGTCGATCGGGCTGCGCGACGAGAACCTGCGCCTGCGCGCCCACGGCCCCGACGAGCTGGCCCACTACAGCGACGGCTGCTTCGACGTGGAGTACCAGTTCCCCTGGGGCTGGGACGAACTCGAGGGGATCGCCAGCCGCACCGACTACGACCTGAACGCGCACAGCGAGGCGTCGGGCAAGAAACTGGTGTACTTCGATCCCGAGGCCGAGGATCCGCAGACGGGCAAGAAGGGGTGGCGCTTCCTCCCGCACGTGATCGAGCCCGCCGCGGGGGCGACCCGCGGGGTGCTGGCCGTGCTCTGCGACGCCTACGACGAGGAGCCCGCCGACGAGGAGGGCAAGGGAGCGCGTACCGTGCTGCGGCTGCACCCGCGCCTGGCCCCGATCAAGGCGGCGGTGCTGCCCCTGGTGAAGAAGGACGGCATGCCCGAGGTGGCCCGCAAGATCGTGGAGCGCTTCTTCTCGGCGGGGATCAACGCCAAGTACGACGAGCAGCACGCGATCGGTCGCCGCTACGCGCGGCACGACGAGATCGGCACGCCCTA
Organism: Myxococcales bacterium; assembly: GCA_020633315.1. Taxonomy (GTDB): domain Bacteria; phylum Myxococcota_A; class Polyangia; order Nannocystales; family Nannocystaceae; genus Paraliomyxa. Next base: position 13,334 of record JACKDV010000051.1, on the reverse strand, counting down.
CGCGATCACGGTCGACACCCAGACCCTCGAGGACAGCACGGTCACCCTGCGCCAGCGAGACAGCCGCGAGCAGCAGCGCATCGGGGTGGAGGAGGCCGTGGCGGTGGTTCGCGCGGCGCTGGCCGACGCGTAGGCCCACGCCGAGCTCGGTCGATTCAGAAGCGGCCGACCAGCCCCAGGCCCCAGGCCCCTCGTGCGCGCAGCGGCGTGAGGGACAGCCGGGAGGGTCGGTCGTGCTCCCGGCGGTAGCGCTGGTAGGTGGTCGCGCGGGCGGCCATGGCGATGCCGGGCACGGTCAGCGCGAGGCTGCCGTAGTAGCCGGCCTCCCACACCGTGATGCGGCAGAGGTCTGCACCGCAGGCGGTGAGGCCCAGGATGCGGGTGATGGCCCACGCTCCCACGCCGGCGCCGAACAAGCCCCAGCCGATGCCGGGGACGGGATCGACGGGGAGCGAGCGACCCTCGTAGACGTCCTCGTAGGCGAGCAGCTTGCCGCGGGCCGCCATGCCCCCGCCGAGCAGGGCCAGCGAGCCGCCGAGGATCGGATCGTACAGGCCCGCGCTGGCCACATAGGCGAACATCGGATCGTTGAAGGGACGACCGCTGCGCTCCGAGGTGACGGCCATGCTGGTGCCGATGCCCTTGACGATCAGCCCCGTGGTGCCGAGCGCCGCCGCGGCGATGAGCATGCCGCGACCGCTCTGCTGCGGTCGGTCGGCGCGGGAGGAGGGGCGGGCGAAGGGAGCGTCGGCCTCACCCCGTGCCGAGGGCAGGGGAGGAGGCGGAGCCGATGGATGCACCCGGGTCCACTCGGGAGGCTCCTCGGGCGCCGGGCTGGGGTCCACCTGAGTCCAGGCGGGCGGCTCCTCGGTCTCGGAGCCGTCGTCGGGCGCCGGGGGGACCACGTCGGGCTCGCCGGGTGGCGGCGTGCCGGGATCGTCCGGCGGCGCGGGGGACCTCGGCGTCTCGGCGGGGCCCGTGGCGTCGTCGGGGGCCTCGGGGCTCGGAGCCTCCGCGGGCGGGGTGCTCGGGCGGGGCTGCATGGAGGACGGCCGCTGGATCGGCGGCCACTCGGGCTCGGGCGCGGGCGCGGGCTCGGGCCCGGCGGCGAGGACGAGCACGATGGCCGAAGCGAGCACGGGTCGAGGATGCCGAATTCTCTACGGCTCGTCAGCAGGCCGCGGCGAGCCCACGGTCGCCGGCCGGCCTCGCGCCGTGGTATCGCCCGGCAGGTGTCCGAGATCGACGAGGTCGTGACCGCGGTGCTCCGCTCCCGACGGTATCGGAGCGTCCATCCCGCGACGGTGCGGCGCCTGGCCGAGGCGCAGCTCGCCGCGGGGGGTGGTCGCCGTACCGACGACGCGATCAAGCGGACCAAGCGGGCGCTCCACCAGATCTTCGGCGCGTACCTGCCCCAGCCGCCTCGCTACGAGCGCTGGCTGGGCGAGCTCGATGCCGCCACCACCGACGCCGCGCGGCACGAGGTGTTGCGGCGTGCGATGGCCCAGCATGCGTCGACGCGCGAGCGACTGGAGCAGCTCGAGCGCTTCTACGCGCAGCTTCGCGAGCACCTGGGACCGGTCGCCAGCGTCCTCGACCTGGCTTGTGGCCTGGGTCCGCTCGCCGCTCCGTGGCTGGGGCTCCCGGTCGGCACGCCCTACCACGCGTGGGACATCGACGTGGAGCTGGTGGGGTTCGTGGGCGAGGTGCTCGCGCGCCTGGGCCTGCGGCCCCACGCGGCCGCGGTCGATCTGCTGGCCGTGTCGACGTGGCCGCGCACCGATCTCGCGCTGGTGCTCAAGACCCTGCCGTGTCTCGAGCAGCAGGGGGCGGGCGCCAGCGAGACCCTGCTCGACGCCATCCCGGCCCCGCGTCTGGTGGTCAGCTTTCCCACGCGCTCGCTGGGTGGACGCGCCAAGGGGATGGGCGCGACCTATGCCCGCGGCTTCGAGGCAATCCTGGCGGCCCGCGGGTGGGCGGCGGAGAGCTTCGAGGCGGGTCCCGAGCTGGTCTACGTGGTCGAGCGGCCACACACGCCGGGCTGAGCCGAGGCTCAGGGGCTCGGCAGGACCCGCGCCTCGAGCCCGGGCTGGGCCTCGCGGAGCTTGGCGATCAGCTCGCCCTCGATCGCTTCGACCACGGCACGGCGCTCGTCGTCGGCGATCCACACGGTCACGCTGGTGACTCGCCGCCCCTCGCTGCGCACGACGAGGCTCGGGGCTCGGTCCCGCCGAGCACCGCAGTGCGTGCGTCGGCGGGGCCGAGACCACCACCATCGATCGCGGAGCCCGAGCGACGGAGATCCACGGTGCCTCTGCGTCCGAGGGCAGGGGGGTGAGGCTCGCGGGTCTCCGCGCGGTCGCGGCAGACCATCGCACCCGTGAGCCGGGGGTGCATCACCCCCGCCCGCCGCGGGGCGGAGCTCATGTGCCTCGCTCCGGCGGGGAGGTGTCCGCGTTGCACACCTCCTCGAGCCCGTCGGCGAGCGCCCGTAGCTCCACGTCGCGCTGGCGGGCAATCGTCTTGAAGATCGTGCGCGCGAGCAGGAACGAGAGCCCGGCCCACAGCGCGAACGCCAGGGGGATCAACACCGGAGCCTCGAGCACCGCGATGCAGATCGGCAAGATGAAGCCCAGCCCGGCGAAGGTCATCGGCAGCGCCATGCCCAGGAACAGCCCGCCGCCCAGCTCACCGAGGCGCTCCTGCACGCGGATGACGTTGGCGTCGCCGCGGGGGGCGATGCTCACCCGCAGGTTGCGGCCGTTGGGGTTGGTCCACACCAGCTCGCGTCCCGTGGCCTCGAGCCGGCCCGGGGCGCCGAGCTGTCGTCGGATCTCGCGGACCGCATCCTCCTGTCCCGGCTCGCCGAGCCGGCCCGCCACCACGCGCTCGTGCAGCAGCTGCAGCGGTGCGCCCAGGACTCGGCCCGAGCTCGGCTGGGGTGCGGGGGCGACCACGGGACGAGCGCTGAGCTCGGCGGCCGCGCGCCGCACCAGCGCGGTATCGATCCCCGCCTCGGACGCCGCCGCCTCGAGCTCGGTCAGCGACAGCCCGCGCCCCAGCTGAGCCTGCAGCTCGGCCGCGCGCTGCAAGATGAGCGCGCTCTGGTCGTCGGAGAAGCGCGGGTCTCCCGAGGTCATCTCCCGCGTCATACCACCGAAGCCCTGCCGTGGGGCTCGCTCCACGGGCTCTGCGCGGGACCGGTTTGGCACCTCCCAACAGCCTCGCTATGCTCGCGCCCCGAGGCGAACGATGAACGATCCACGCATGGTCTTCTGCAAGAAGCTGGGCAAGGAAGCGCCCGGCCTGCCGTTCAAGCCCTTCACCGACGACTTCGGGCAGCTGCTGTACGACAACGTCAGCATGGAGGCGTGGCAGATGTGGCTCAAGGAGTCGCCGCGCTACGTGAACACCTATGGCCTCGACCTGCAGAGCGACAAGGGCCGCGAGTTCCTGCGCCAGCAGATGAAGGTGTTCTTCGGCTTCGAGGGCGGCGACCTGGCCGAGACGGCCTGGCGTCCGCCCGAGCCCGACGACCAGTAGGCGCTCGCCTCGACCCGATGCACGGGCGCCGGGGCCGAGGCGAGGTCGATCGAGGCGAGGTCGGCCGCAGCGAGGCCGGCCGCGGCCGCGATCACGCGGACGTGGTCGGGGGCATCGCGACCAGAGCGTCGGGCGGCAGACGGGCCGGCACGCGCACGCGCCGGGCCACCTCGCGCCGACGCCAGGCGAGCACCAGCGGCGTGATCCCGAGGCCGACCACGAAGCCACCCAGGTGGGCGAACCAGGCCACGCCCTCGGCTCCGGCCCCGGTGCCGAAGAAGCCCATCACCAGGTGGAAGGCGACCCACACGAACAGGTAGATCCACATCGGGACCTTCACCTGGATCCACAGGATCACCTGGAACAGGCGCTGCCGCGGGAAGGCCCACAGATACGCGCCGAGCACCCCCGCGATGCAGCCCGAGGCACCCATCACCGGCATGGCGGTCTTGGTGGTGAGCAGCGCCTGGGCCGTGGCGCCGACCAGCCCCGCCAATAGATAGAAGGCCAGGAAGCGCAGGTGGCCGAACAGGTGCTCCACGTTGTCGCCGAACACGTAGAGGAAGTAGGCGTTGCCCAGGATGTGCACCCAGCTCGCGTGGAGCGCGATGTTGGTGCCGAGCGTCCACCAGTCGCCCTCGGCCCGCAGGCGCCCCGGGACCATCGCCCACTGGTAGGTGTCGACGGGCCCGTAGATCTGCAGCAGGAACACCGCGAAGAGGGTCGTGAGCACCGAGTACACGACCCACGGCGTGCCGCGGGCCGGGTTGTCGACCTCTACCGGGAGATGGGTGAGCACCTGCGCGGCCCAGATGGCGCCGCGCTTGAGCCAGCGCTCGGTCTTGGTGCCCTGGCCCTCGCTGGTGGTGGCCCGGGCCAGCTTGCGGCGCTCGTGGCCGTCGAGCCAGATCCCTCCGCACCGCTGGCAGCGATCGACCGGGGTGCGGATGATCCCCGGCAGCATCTGCTCGACCAGTCGGCCATGGCCCCGGGGGCACGGCCGCTGGGCCGGTGCCTGGTCGGGGGCCAGGACTTGCTCGACGTCGTCGAGATCTCCCGAGAGCACGTCGAGCTCCCCATGGTCGAACCAGGCCCCCATGCACACCGGGCACACGTCGATCTGAACGGTGGCGCCCCCCGTATCCTGGGGGCCCGAGCCCGAGGGTCGCAGTCGTCCCAGCGCTCGCGTGACGAAATTCCCCGTGTCATCAACCTGTTGCCAGCTTCCATCGGCCTGTCTCGCCAAGGTCACGGGCACCAGCTCGTGGAGCTGGCAGGCCGGGCACTGCGCGGATATCCGGTGGTCGTCTCGGGGGTTCTCCGACACTCGAGCCTCGAATGGACCGAAATCGGTCGAGCAGAGGATAGCGGTGGCTGCGCTCGACCGGAATATTCGTAGATCCATTAACGTCTATGGGCCCACGCTGCGGGCCGGGCCGCGGGAGGCCCCCCGCTGACGCCGACGGATGGAGAGGAAGAACGACGCGATGGACAAGTCCCCCAAGACCCTCGTTGCCCTGAGCCTTGGCGCCTTGATGGCCACCACCACCCTCGCCTGCAAGGACCCGGAGATCAAGGCAGGCAACCGCGCGACCCGCACGGTGGAGGCGAGCATCTCCACCTTCGATCCCGACGCCGACGTGGTCCTCGACCTCGACAAGTACGGCAGCGAGCGACCCGACGACTACGCGGTCCAGCAGGCCTTCGCCCAGGCCTACGAGCCCATGGACGTCTGTGTGCTCGCGGCCAAGGAGCGCAAGCACATGGCGGCCGAGTCGGTGCTCCACGACGGGATGATGGACATCTCGATCAAGCTCGACGGCCCCAAGGGCAAGGCGATGGCCGTCAACGCCTCGCTGCCAGGCAAGCTCGACAAGGACTCCACCCTCAAGGACTGCATTCGGGACGCCGTCGGTGGCGTTCAGTTCCCCTCCTACGACGGCCCGCCGGTCGTGGTCGACTTCCACACCGAGGTCGACGCCGGCTACATGGACGAGTAGGCCTCCGGGTCTCGACGAGCGAGCCCGACCCAGGTGCTGGGTCGGGCTCGTCGCGTTTCGAAAGGCGGTGCTCAGCGACCGATGGCCGCGTAGCGGAAGCCCATGTCCTCCAGCCGCACGCGGTCCCACTGGTTGCGGCCGTCGATGAGGATGGGCTCGCGCAGCGTGGCCTTGAGCCGGCTGAAGTCGGGGTTGCCGTACTGGCGCCACTCGGTCACCAGCAGCAGGCCATCGGCGCCCTCGACCGCGTCGTACATGTCGTCGACCAGCTCCACGCCGTCCTTGGCCCCGAGCGTCTCGAGGAAGTTGGGCCCGGCCTCGGGGTCGTGCAGGCGGAGCTTGGCCCCATCGTTGAGCAGGGTCCGGGCGATTCGCAGCGCCGGTGCCTCGCGCACGTCGTCGGTGTTGGGCTTGAAGGCCAGGCCCCACAGCGCGAAGGTCTTGCCCGCCACGTCGCCCACCAGGGCGCGCAGCTTGCGGACCATCACCAGCTTCTGGGCCTCGTTGATCCGCTCGGCCGCCGCGACCAGGCTCATCGACATGCCGTGCTCGCGCGCGGTGTTGATGAGGGCCCGGGTGTCCTTGGGGAAGCACGATCCGCCGTATCCCACGCCCGGGTACAGGAACTTCGGGCCGATGCGGGGGTCGGAGCCCATGCCTTGCCGCACCATGCCCACGTCGGCGCCCACCAGGTCGCACAGGTTGGCGATGTCGTTGATGAACGACACGCGGGTGGCCAGGTAGGCGTTGCAGGCGTACTTGGTGACCTCGGCCGAGCGCGCGTCCATGAACACGATGCGCTCGTTGGTGCGCATGAACGACTTGTAGAGCGTGCGCAGGCGGTCGCGGGCGCGCTCGTCGGTGGTGCCGATCACCACGCGGTCCGGTCGCATGAAGTCGTCGACCGCGGTGCCCTCCTTGAGGAACTCGGGGTTGGAGGCGACCACGAAGTCGTGCTTGGTCTGCTCGCCCACGATCCGGGCCACCCGCTCCGCCGTGCCCACGGGGACCGTGCTCTTGTTGACGATGACGGTGAAGTGATCGAGGTGCGTGCCGATCTCGGCCGCGGCCTGGAACAGGAAGCTCAGGTCGGCCGAGCCATCGGACGCGCTGGGGGTGCCCACCGCCATGAAGATCACGTCGCCGTGCCGGGCCGCCACCGCATTGTCGCTGGTGAAGCGCAGCCGCCCCGCCTTCACGTTGCGCTCGACCAGCACGTCGAGCCCGGGCTCGAAGATCGGGATCTCGCCCTTGTTGAGCCGATCGATCTTGCTCTGGTCGATGTCGGCGCAAACCACGTCGTTGCCGTGGTCGGCGAAGCCCGCTGCGGCCACCAGCCCCACGTACCCGGTCCCGATGATGCTGACTTTCATGAAGGGCGGGACGATACGATAATCGCGCACGGTCCGCTACGTGACGTGGCGGCCCTGCGCGTGCGCCGTGACCACCGCTGAGACCGAGGAACGCCCCGTGTCGGACGACGAGATCGAGCTTCTCACCTCACCCATCGAGCGACGTGCGGTGAGTCGCTTGTTCGTCATCGGCGGGCCGCTGGGGCTGGCGATCGCGATCATCGTGAGCCTGTGGGTCTCGCACCTGCGGATCAGCGACTCGGTGATCGTGCAGACCGAGCCGCAGTGGATCCCCGGCGAGAGCCTCGCGCTGCGCGTGCAGCTGACGCCAGAGGGACCGGATCCCGCGCCGCAGGCCGTGGTCACGCTCGAGGTGGAGCAAGGCGGCGAGCGCCACCCGCTGCCCGCGCTCGCCGACGTGGGCGGCGGGCTGCTGCAGGGTGGCGTGGTGGTGCCCTCGCTCACGCCGGGCCCGGCCACGCTGTGCCTCCACGTGGAGGCCTCGCCCCTGCCGCCGCGCGACGAGCGGATCGAGCTGGAGATCGTCGGCCAGCGCGCGCCGATCGAGGCGCGCCACGTGGTGTCGACGTCGATGTCCCAGTATGCGGACGACAGCGATCCCCAGCCCGAGACCCATGCGATCGATCTGCGCCCCCGTGGTCGCGTGCTCGCGGGCTTCGACAACGAGCTGTGGCTGCGGGTCACCGACGCCAAGGGACGACCGTGGTCGGGCCCCGCCGCGGTTCGCCTGGTGGACGGCGAGCTCGGCGATGCGCGGGGCGATGCGGAGGCGCCTCCGCTGGTGTGGGAGGGCCGGACCGACGAGGCGGGGCTGGCCAGCTTCCACGGCGTGCTGAGCTCGGAGGTGCTGCGGCTGCGGGTGGAGCTGCGCGACGAGGTCGACGCCGCCAAGGTGGTCGCGCAGCGCCAGCTCCGACTGGTGAGCTTCGCGGGCGCGGTGCACCTGCGGGTCGACCCCGAGCTGAGCTCGCCGGGCGAGGCGGTCGAGGTGCTCGCGGCGGGGCTGAGCGCCAAGCGTCCCGTGTTCGTCGACGTCTACGACGCCAACGGAGCCTGGACCGAGACCTTCCAGCCGCCCGTGCAGGGCCGCGAGCCGCCGCGCCCCTGGACCCCGCCCGCCGGTCGTGAGGGCCTGCTGCAGCTCGAGGCGTACCACTTCACCAACGAGCCTGGTGAGTCCACCGCGGTGGCACGCCTGCTGGTGGATCCCCGGCCGCCGGCCGAGGGCGCGTGGCTGCGGGCGCTGGTCGAGCGGCAGCGGGCCACGCTGTCGCTGCCCCGCAACGATCGCAGCTGGGACGAGGCGCGCGAGCGCGTCTACCTCGACACCCTGGCCGCGCGGAGCCTGGGCCCCGAGGCCCAGCGCTCGGCTCGGGCGTGGCTGGTGGGCACGCTGCCCATCGAGGTCCACGGCCCGCCCACCGTGCTGCGCACCCGCGAGCGAGACCTGGCCGCCGTGCTCGACACCAAGCAGCGCTGGGCGATGGGCATGCGGATCTTCCTGCTCGTCGGCGGCGGGCTGTTCCTGGTGGCGATGACGATCCTGATGGTCCGCAGCCACGCCCGCGACGCCGAGGCCACGCTGCGCGAGCTGCAGAAGCTCAACGAGGGCGCCGAGCGGGAGCAGCTCGAGGCCCACGTGCACCAGGCCCGCCGCGCGGCCCTGTTGCGTGGCCTGCTGATGATCGTGATGATGGCGGGGGGCCTGGCCTGTGCGGTCCTGCTGCTCGAGAGCTTCGTCTGGGACCTGTGAATGACCGAACCCAACGTCCGCGCCATGATCCTCGCCGCCGGCTTCGGCACTCGCCTGGGGCCGATCACCCAGCGACGCCCCAAGCCCATGCTCCCCGTGTGCGGCGCCCCTCTGGTGCGCTGGGCCGTGGGCTGGCTGGTGTACCACGGCGTGCGGGACATCGCGATCAACCTGCACCACCTCGGCGAGCAGATCGAGGCCGAGCTCGGTGACGGCTCGGCGCTCGGGGCCCGCATCCGCTACTCGCCCGAGCACGGGATGATCCTCGGCACCGGCGGCGGCCTGCGACGGGCCCGACCGCTGATCGACGGCGGCGACGGAGCACCCATCGTGGTGGTCAACGGCAAGATCCTGGTCGACCTCGATCTGACGGAGGTGCTCGCGGCCCACCGTCGCCACGGGGGTGAGGCCACCATGGTGCTGCGCCCCGATCCCGAGGGACGCTGGGGCCGGCCGCTGCGGATCGACGCCGATGGTCGCTTGGTGGAGCTGGTGGGCGAGACCGGCCCCCGCGTGCGCGAGCCGGTGAGTGGCCCGCTGATGTTCACCGGGGTGCACGTGGTGGAGCCGCGCTTCCTCGATCGGATCCCCCCCGAGGGCGAGCAGTGCGTGGTGCGAACGGCCTATCGCCAGGCGGTGGCCCAGGGCCAGGCGTTCGGCGTGGTGAGCGAGCGCTACTGGTGGGAGCACTCCACCCCCGAGCGCTATCGCGAGGGCGTGTTCAACGTGCTCGACGGGCGCGTGGACCTGCCCTACGCCGAGCAGCAGCTGCGAGGGGTCCACCCCCAGGCCGAGGTCGACCCCAGCGCGATCATCCGCGATCCGGTGTGGATCGGGGCGGGCGCGCGCGTGGGGGCGGGGGCCCGGGTGGGACCCCACGTACAGCTCGGGGCACGCGCGGTGGTGGAGCCCGGCGTGAGCCTGCGCCGCTCGGTGGTGTGGGACGGGGTGAGGGTGGGGCGGGACGCCCAGGACGAGGTGCTCGTCGAGGATGCCCTCCGGGGTTGACACCTCGTCGAGCGTCTCCAGGTTGTGCACCGAGCCGGGGACGACCCCGGCGGACGCGGCGAGACGGGCCTTCGGCCTCGTCCTTCCCGTGCCGGGCCTCCCGCGGCCCACCCAACCATCGTCCACCGCTTGCCATCGGCGCACGGGCGGCCCCCTGGGGCCCGCGCTGCGCCGACCACAGGAGCCCATCATGTTCACCCAGCTGTTCCGCGTTGCCGACCCGTACCACGATCTCCGTCACCTGCAGCGTCAGATGGCGGCGATGTTCGATGACCTGCCCCGCGCCCGTCGCCGCGCCTTCGGCCCGGCCATCGACGTGCTCGACGAGGGCGAGGGCTACCGCCTCGTGGCCGACGTGCCCGGGCTGCGTCCCGAGGACCTCGAGATCGACGTCACCGAGGACGGGATCACCATCCGAGGCGAGCGCAAGCCCAAGGCCCCCGAGGGCTACTCGGTGCATCGTCGCGAGCGCGAGGAGTTCCGCATCGCCCGCTCCTTCACCTTCCCCTCCAAGGTCGACCCCGATGCCGTCGACGCCACGCTCGACCACGGCGTGCTCACGATCACCCTGGCCAAGCGCGCCGACGCCAAGCCCCGCAGCATCACCGTGCGCAGCGCGGCCTGAGCCACCCCCAATCGCTCCCCGGAGGAAGAGACCATGAGCACCGACAAGACCACCCAGGCCCTGAGCAAGCAGCCCGAGCAGACCGCCGCCGTCCACGAGGTGGGCGATCGTCCCGTGCTCGCGCCCCCCGTCGACATCTTCGAGAACGAGCACGAGTACCGCGTGCTGGCCGACCTGCCCGGCGTCGCCAAGCAAGACGTGGGCCTCGACCTCGACAAGGGCGAGCTCATCGTGTTCGCCAAGCGGGACGTCGTGCGCGTGGGCGAGGGGCTGGCCCTCGAGCGGCGCGAGGGCGACTTCCGTCGGGTGTTCCGCATCCCCGACGAGGTCGACGTGACCAAGGTGGAGGCGTCCTTCGAGCACGGCGTGCTCGAGGTGCGGCTGCCCAAGTCCGAGCGGACCAAGCCGCGACGGATCTCGATCAAGGCCGTCGCCTGAGAGCCGGCCCCGACCCCGAGCGCCTCGGCCGCAAGACGGCCGGGGCGCCTCGTCGTTCGAATCGGGCCACCGTGGAACCCGAGCGGGCCCTGGTCCGTCCTACTTCGGTGGAGGCCACGACGAGCGAGTCGAGGGGGCCTCGCTATACTCGGTCTCGTCCCGGGTACGATTTCGGAGGTCGATCCTTGCGCCCACGAAGCCTTCCCCTGCTCCTCGCCCTCACGCTCGGTGCCTGTCATGGGGCTCCGGCGGCCACCACCGCCCCCGAGCCCGCGCCCTCGGTCCGAGCGCCATCCTCGCCCCCGGGCGAGCTGCCGGCGCCCGAGCCCTCGGTGGCCGATCTCGAGCTGGCCTTCGAGCGGGCCGCCGAGGCCATCGCTCCCGCCGTGGTCTCGGTGATCAGCGAGCAGGACGCTCCCTCCGAGCTGCCCCCGTGGCTGCAGCCTCTCGCGCCGCCCCGCGGCGGCGTGGTGGGCATGGGAAGCGGGGTCATCATCGACGAGGCCGGCTACATCCTCACCAACAACCACGTGGTCGAGGGCGCCAAGCTGCTCAAGGTACGGCTCCACGACGATCGCGAGCTGCACGCCGAGGTGGTGGGCGTCGATCCCAAGACCGACCTCGCCGTGATCCGCGTGCGCGCCGAGGGCCTGAGCGCGGCGCCGCTCTACGACGGCACCGAGCTGCGCGTGGGCCAGTGGGTGCTCGCGGTGGGCAGTCCCTTCGGTCTGTCGCGCACGGTGACCGCGGGCATCGTCTCGGCCACGGGGCGCGGCAGCATGGGCATCACCGACTACGGCGACTTCATCCAGACCGACGCCGCGATCAACCGCGGCAACTCGGGCGGTCCGCTCATCGATCTGCGGGGGCGCGTGGTGGGGATCAACACCGCGATCTACTCGCCCAACGGGGGCAGCAGCGGCATCGGCTTCGCGATCCCGGCCGAGATGGCCAAGGCCGTCAAGCAGCAGCTCATCAGCCACGGTCGCATGCGGCGGGGCTGGCTGGGCGTGGTGATGGGCGAGCTCACCGAGGACCTCGCGGCCTCCTTTGCCTACGAGGGTGAGCAAGGCGTGCTCATCGACGACGTGGACCCCGAGGGTCCCGGCTACCGGGCGGGCCTTCGCGCCGGCGACATCGTGGCCCGCCTCGACGGCGAGCCGGTGCGCGACATGGCCGACTTCCGCAACACCGTGGCGCAGTCGGGTCCCGAGGTGGCGGTGGAGCTCGAGGTGTGGCGGGGTGGCTCGTCGCAGGTGATGCGGGTGGTGCTCGGCGTGCTACCGGGCTCCTCCGACGACGAGCCCCGCTCGCCCGCGCCTCGGCTCGCGGCCATGGACACCACGCAGCCGCTGGGGCTCAAGCTCCGCGATCCCGACGAGCGGGTGCGGACCCAGCTCGGCCTCGGCGACCAGGGCGGCGCCCTGGTGACTGCGGTCGAGCCCGGGTCGATCGCCGACGAGGCCGGCCTGCGCCGCGGCGACGTGGTGATCCGGGTCGCCGGCGAGGCGGCGGGTTCGGCCAGCGACACCGAGCGCCGCCTCGAGTCCGCCGATCTCGCCCGGGGGGTGCGCATTCGAGTGCAGCGGGGTCCCTACGGGCATTTTGCCGTGCTCCGCCGTCGGGCCGCGCCCGCCTCGTGACCCGTCCGTGACCCCATGAGGGTGACGAAGCCCACCACCGTTTCACTCTCGATGCGATTTTCGGTGGGAGCCGGTCGTTGATCTATAATCCCGCTGGGCGCTAGCTGCGCTCGCGATCATGGTCGACCTCTCCGCACCTGGGCCCGAAGCCGAGCTGGGACCGCCTCCCGTCACCATCTGCTGTGCGGCGGCCGACGAGCAGTCGGTGCAGCAGACCGCGAAGGCCCTGGTCGCGCGCGGCTACGTGGTGGAGCTGGCCGTGGGGGTGGACTCCGATTTCGGCGTGCTGACCTCCGCGATCGAGGCGATGTCGGGGCAGGGGCTCTACGTGCTGTGCCGCAGCCATGCGCTCGATCGCAGCTCGATCGATCAGCTCCGCGAGATCCTGCGCAACTTCGACGTGCCCTTCGGTCGCACGCTGACCCTGGCGGTGGACACCCAGCGGCCGCGCGATCTCGAGGAGCGCATCGTCTCGGTGCTGCGTCGCATGGTCACCGGACGCCCCGATGGTCGTCCCAAGGCATGGGGCTCGAGCGTGCCGCCCTCCGAGGAGGAGCCCGACACCACCATCCGCCAGCCCGGCGGGGCGCTGGGCGAGGCCGGCCCCTCGATGCTGGACGGGCTCGGGTCCGATCCCGAGCATGCCGACCCCTTTGCCTCCACCTCGCAGATCGAGATGGCGAGCCTCATCCAGCAGGCCCGCGCCTCGGCGATGCCGCCCCCATACACCGGAGCCGATCACACGGCGGTCGGGCCGGCTCCCACGGCGCCGCCGGTCGTGAGCGCGCCGCCGGTGGTCGGTGCTCCGCCGGTGCCGACCGTGCCGCGCGGAGCAACGCTGCCGCCGATGCCCGCCCCGGCTCCGACGATGGCGTCGGCTCCGACGATGGCGTCGGCTCCAACGATGGCCGCCGTCCCGACGATGGCGTCGGCTCCAACGATGGCGTCGGC
>JACKDV010000050.1 GCA_020633315.1 Myxococcales bacterium | reverse complement strand
TCTTCGCCGACGCCGTCTTCTTCGCCACCGCCTTCTTTGCTGCCGTCTTCTTCGCCGTCGCCACGCGCAACTCCCTGGTCGAGCCGGGCGAAATCCTACACCGCTGGCGCACGAGGCGCTGGATCGGCGATCCAAGCGGGTCTCGAGCCGGTTGCCCCCATGCCGTGCCCCGCGTGACCGAAGCTCGCGCTCGGCGAGCTCGACGAGGCGCTCGACCGCTTCCGCCGCTCGCGATCGATCCTGGTCGCGGCCGCCGAGCCCGACGATCCGGTGCGGGGTTACCCCGACAAGGGAGAGGGCCTGGTCCTGCTCGCCCAGAGCGCGATGCCGGGGCCGCGCGGCCGCACCTCGAGTCGGGCCACCAACGCCTGCGCGGCAACGGCCAGGCGTTGACCCCCGACCTCGCCGCTCTCGCGTGGGGACTGGCGCGCGCACGGGCCCAAGATGGTGCGCCCATCGACGAGCTCCTGCCCCCCGCGCGCGAGGCCGTCGTGTTACTCCGTCGAGTCGACGACCTCACCACGCTCGCCGAGGTCGAGCGCTTCATCGCCCTGCACGCTCCGCCCGAGCCCTCCCGAGAGGAACGACCATGAGCACCCTCGTCATCGATGGCCAGGCCCACTCCGTCCATGATCCCTACCAGCTCACGATCGACGTCGACGTCGACGCCAGCGGCCCCCGCCTGCAGGTCAGGACCCGCGGCGCGGAGCCCCGACCGCTGACGCAGGAGCTGTACGTGCCCCGCAGCGCCAACGACATGGCCGTGGTGCTCCGCGGTCCCCGGGGCTTTTGTACCTTCGTGTTCTCGGTGCGGGATGGCGATGCCGAGCAGGTGCTGCAGCCGATCGCGGAGCTGGTCGAGGACCCCTCCCCGCAGCAGCAGTCCTCGCCAGAGCAGGCCGCTCCCTCGGGCCCGCTGCGCTGGGTCTCCCCCAGCGACGGCGCCTGGCCCCGGGCGGCCACCGAGGATCGGGACATCTGCGCCACCGTGGTGCCCCTGGGCTACCGCATGCGCTTCAAGGTGGTGCTCGTGTCCAAGGCCGACGGCGAGGCGATCTTCATCGACCCGATCATCCGCAACGGCAACATCGGCCTTCGAACTCGACGCTAGCTCACGACATCGATGCCCGGCCTCTCGGCCGACCGTGCCCTCGCATCCTGCGCCCTCGCACCACCACGGCCCATCGAATGCGCCAACCACGGCCCACCGTGGGTCGTGGGGCCAATTCGTTGATGGAAGCGGGGTCCTGCGGACATTAACCCAGCAGCTCCTCCCCCCGGAGACCTACGCATGCGTGCTGCTTGGACCATTGGACCGTGCCTGACCCTCCTGCTCTCCGTCGGCGCCTGCGGTGACGAGCCTCCCCCGAGCGATTCCGCCGGGGGCAGCTCCGGCTCCTCGGGCGGTGAGGCCTCCACCGGCAATCCCCCGCCAGGCGCCACGAGCGACGGCACCGGGACGAGCATCGGCTCGGCCGACGGCACCAGCACCGGAGCCAGCACCGACGACGGCGACAGCTCGGGTCCGCCCCCGATCCACCTCGACCTGGGCACGATCCCCGATGCACCGCCCCCCGTGTGCGGAGGCGAGGGCGAAGGCGAGCTCTCGCTGTCGTACATCTGGATCGCCAACTCGGCCCAGGGGACCATCTCCAAGATCGACACCGCCACGATGGTGGAGGAGGGCCGCTACCAGGCCCGCCCCTCCAACGGCGACCCCTCGCGCACCTCGGTGAACCTGGTGGGCGACGTGGCGGTGGCCAACCGCAACGGCGGCGTGACCAAGTTCTGGGCCAACCCGGACGACTGCGTCAGCAGCAACGGGATCCCCGGCATCCAGACCTCCACCGGCCCCGGCGACGTGCTGCCCTGGGGTCAGGAGGACTGCATGGCCTGGCACACCCCGCTGGCCTGCAGCTCGAACCGCCCCGCGGCGTGGACCCGCGGCGTGTTCAACGAGGCCGAGTGCACCTTCGAGGACATGGACTTCTGGACGGCCTGCGACAGCAACGTGCTGCTGCTCGACGGCGAGACCGGGGTGGTCGAGGAGACGATTCCGATCCCCGGCGGCTTCCCCTTCGTCTACGGCGGCGCGGCGGATGCCGACGGCAACTTCTGGGGCATCGACACGGGCATGGGCCAGCTGCTGCGGGTGGACTTCAACACCCTCGCGCTCGAGGCCTGGCCGCTGCCCCCCAACTGGGGCTACGGCATCACGGTGGACTCGATCGGACGGCCGTGGGTCTGCGGCGGCGGCGGGGTCTCGCGCTTCGACCTGGTCACCCACACCTGGGACTCGGCGGGCGGCAGCGGCATCGGTGGCTGCATGACCGACGGCGCCGACCTCATCTGGCACGGCAACGACTTCGGCTTGCTGATGGGCTTCAACATCAACACCCTCGCCGTCGACGAGCAGATCCAGCTCCCCGAGTACGTGCACGGGGTGAGCGTGGACTTCCAGGGCAACGTGTGGGGGGTGAGCTTCGCCGGCAGCAACGCCTACCGGGCCAACCCCACCACCGGGGCAGTGGACGTCTACGGCGGGCTGATCGGCGCCTACACCTACAGCGACATGACGGGCCACGCCCTGAGCACGGTGGGCGGCGGCGGCATTCCTACCGGGTAGCCGCCTCGCGCGAGGGCGCCAGGGCACGCCGCGCCGAGCGGAAGGGGTGGGCCAGGTTGGGCAGGATCCGCTGGGGATCCGGGAACGCCTCCGGCTCGCTCACCCCGACCGCAGCCGGCCTCCGCCCGGGGGCCCAGGTGAAGGTGCCGAACACCCGGTCCCACAGCGTGACGACGGTGGCATAGTTGCCCGCGTCCTCGGGGGCGACGCCGTGGTGCAGCCGGTGGTGCTCGGGCCCCATCAGCAGGTGGCCGAGCCAGCCCAGGCGAAGGTCGGCGTTGGCGTGGGACACGTAGTTGTGGAGCACCCTCGCCACGTTGACGATGAAGACCGCCTCGACCGAGAAGCCGAGCAGCACCAGGGGCGTCATCGCAGCCAGGGTGTTGAAGGTGACGTCGAGGAAGTGCGTGGTGTTGGCATTGAGCACGTTGACCTTGGTGGGCACGTGGTGGATGCCGTGCTCCTTCCACCAAAAGCCCCCGCGGTGCACCCGGCGGTGGAAGGCGTAGGTGCCCAGGTCGGCCAGCACCAACGCCAGCGGGGCCGCGAGCCACAGCGGCAGGCCGTTGTCGCCGGTGGCGAGGACCAGCGCCAGCGTGCCGGCCACCAGCTGGGCCAGGCCGCCGAAGACCAGGCCGATCAGCAAGTAGCCGCCGTCCCGCGCTAGCTCGCGGCGGGTGGGCTGCCAGCGGGGCTCGTAGGGGATCAGGCGCTCGAGCAGCACCGTCGCTCCGATCACCCCGGCGAAGACCAGCGGCAGCAGGCGCTCCAAGGGCAGCCCGGCCGTGATGGCATGGGCCACCGGCCCGACCGCGAGCAGCAGCAACAGCGGGTAGGCGAGGAAGCGGAGCGCAGCGGCGAGGGGACCCTTGGGATCGAGCATCGGCTGCCCTGAGCCTAGGCGCCCCGCCGGGGCTCACCAGGGCCCTTTCCCGCCATCGAGGTCACCGAAGCCGCCACCTCGCGCACGCCCCGCGGCGCTCGCGATCCATACTCGGTCCGATGCACCACGACGAGCCCGACGATCGCGTGCTCGCATCGATGGTCGCGCCGCTGGTCGCCGGCGGCGTGGCCCTGGGCCTGGATCCGATCGAGCTGACGGCGAGCATCGGAGTCTCGGCCGACGAGCTGCGGGACCCCGACGCGCTGGTGAGCTACGAGGTGCCGCTGCGGCTGTGGGAGGCGCTGGTGCGGAGCTTCCCCGCCGAGCCGCTCGGGCTGCGCTTCGCCCAGGAGATCGACGAGTGGGCCCCGTCGTCGCTGGGCGTGGTGGGCTACGTGACTCGCAACTGCCGTGACGTGCGGCAGGCGCTGGAGCTGTTCATCCGCTTCACCCCGCTGAGCTTCCCTCGCATGCAGCTCCGCCTCGAGGAGCTGGGCGGGCAGGCGCGGCTGCTCGTGGACCACGAGCCGCGGGTGGTCGCGCTGGTGGAGCCCATCGAGGTGTTCGTGGCCACCATGGTGCGGCAGCTCCCCCGCGTGAACCCCCAGATCCCGCGGCCCACCGAGGTCTGCTTTCGTCACCCGCGCAAGCACCCGGCCGAGCTCTACGCCGAGGTCCTGGGGGCGCCCGTGCGCTTCGAGGCGGGGTGGAGCGGCTTCGCCTTCGATGCGGCCGCGCTCGAGCTGCCGGTGAGCGGCGCGAACCCGGAGATCGGCCGCTACCTGCGACAGCACGCCGACGCGATGCTCGAGGCCCGCGAGCCCGTCCCCACCGAGGCGCCGCTCGAGCTGCGCGTGCGCGCGGTGATCGACGGCAACCTGCTGGCGGGGACCAGCGATCAGGCCCACGTGGCCCAGGCGCTGGGCATGAGCACCCGCAGCCTCCAGCGCGGGCTGCAGGCGCGGGGCACCTCGTTCGCCGCCCAGCTCGAGGAGGTCCGCCGCAGCCGCGCGCAGCAGCTGCTGCGCCAGCCCGAGCTGTCGGTGGCCGAGGTGGCCTTCATGCTGGGCTACGGCAACCCGCGGGCGTTCTACCGCAGCTTCCGGCGCTGGACCGGGCGCACGCCCAGCGACTACCGACGCGATCTGGAGACGTAGCCTTCGGCACCTCCCCGAGCAGCCCGTGGAAGGAGGACGGAGCTACGCCGGACGGAGCTCCGCGCCGTGGTCCCGAGGGTCACCCGCGAGCCGCCGGCGGAACGTGGCCTCGATGGGCTCGACCCGCGCGCCCGTGCGCCGCAGCGCCGGCTCCTCGGGATCGTGGGCCCCATCGAGGTAGAGCAGGTCGAGCGACGCAACGTCGACCAGGTGCTCGCGCAGCAGCGTCCGTGCCACCTCGGCGTCGCGCTCGGGCTCGCCGTGCAGGGTCCGCCATAGCACCAGCACCCGCCGCCCCTGGGGATCCCGCCCCCACATCGCACGGCTGCGCGTGCCGTGCCGCGCCACCGTGGGCGACAGCGACTCCACCCGCAGGCCCAGGAGGAACGCAAAGGCATCGACCACGCACAGCGGCGCCCCCCCTGCCTCGCCGCCTCGTCGCAGCGGGCGGCAGTCGAAGGGATCCGCGAGCGCCCCCGCCGGCAGCGGCCATGGGCCCGGCGCGTCCCCGTCGAGCAGGCGCCCCAGGGGATCGGGCGAGACCCGCAGCTCCTCGAGTGCGTCGTCGTACGACTCCAGCGCGAGCACCCGGCAGGCCAGCTCGAGGCCCTCCCCGCCCGTGGGGCGCCCGCCCTCCCAGTCGCGGGCGAAGGCGACCTTCTCGAGGCGAGGCACGAGCACCGACTCGAAGGTCTCGCCCGCTTCCACCATCACGAAGCGCCGCGGCGGTCCGTCGCCCGTGCGCTCCAGCTCGAGCGCGGCGTGGGCGGTGGTGCCCGAGCCGGCGAAGAAGTCCAGCACCGTGTCACCGGGCGAGCTGCCCAGGGTGAGCACGTGCTGCAGCAGCCGCACCGGCTTGGGGGTGCACGAGCCCCCCTCGGTCCCGAACAGCGCGGCCAGCTCCCGCTGGGCGTCCTGGTTGTCGCCCACCCGATCGCGGGTCCACAGGGTGTCGGGCACCATGCCGCGATCCACGTCGCGCAGGAACACCTTCTGCCGCGGCTTGTCGCGCTGCCCCTCGCGCCCCCACCACACCCGGCCCTCGGCCTCGTTGCGGGCGTGGGCCTGCGGCGAGAATGCCCACACCCGGTTGCGCTCGGGCCACACCTCCTGGCCGGTGTGCGGGTGCACGATGGGATAGTAGAGGTTGGGCCGCTGCTCGGCCGTCTTGTTGCAGGTGTACACCACCGACTGCCACGGCCCCCGCGGGTCGCCGTCGGGGTTGCGGTAGCCCTTGTTCTGCGCGGTCGAGCGCGGGATCCGACGGGGCCGCCAGCGAGCCTTGTCCCGCGCCGCCACCAGCACGTGATCGTGCGAGCTGGAGAACCAGGTGGCGTCGTTCTGCCGCGCGTACTTCTTGTGCCACACCGCCTGGGTGACGAAGTTCTCCGGCCCGAAGGCGCGCTCGAGCAGCCTCCGCAGGGTGGCCACCTCGCCGTCGTCGATGGTGGCCACGAGCACGCCGTCCTCGACCAGCCGCTGGCGCGCGAGCGCCAGGCGATCGCCCATCATCACCGCCCACGAGCCGCCGGGGTAGAGATCGTCGTAGATGAAGTCGTTGCCCCCGGTGTTGTAAGGCGGATCGATGAAGATGCACTGGGCCTCGATCCCGGCGCGTTCCAGCAGGCGCAGGGCATCGAGGTTGTCGGCTCGAATCGCCAGCGAGGCCGCGGCCATGCGCTCGGGCGGCAGGCCGGCCACCACCCGCTCGGCCAGCGACGGCTCGAGCCAGCGGGTGTCCACCACCAGGTGACGTCGCTGCGCGGGGGGCAGGGCCTCGAGCGCGGACGCGTCGAGGCCGAGCTGCTCCCACCAGCGCCGGCGCTGCGCCGCCTGGGCGAGGATCTCGGGGTGCAGCGCGGCGGGGACGAGGCCCAGCGAGATGCACCAGCGCGAGCCCAGCACCAGCTTGGGCCGGGCCCACCGCGCCCGGCGGCCGTCCTCCAGGGCAGCGAGCACCGCGGCCAGCTCCCGCCCCAGCGCCCGTCGGGCCCGTGCCCGCGCCAGCCGCTCCCGGAGATCCACGGCCTCGTCGGGCGGCGAGCGGTCGAGCGCATCGAGGTCCAGCAGCTCCCGCCGCAGGTGCTCGTCGAGGCGAGCGCGCATGAAGCCGCCCAGGTCTCGGTGGATCACGCGGCCGCGACCCACGAAGCAGGGCTCGGCCTCGTGCTCCCGGGGAAGGATCGCCTCGAGGAGCTGGCCGCCAGGGGCCCCGAGCTCCTCGGGATCGGGCGCGATCGCCCGCAGCCGCGGCAGGACGCGCTGGCGCACGAACGACTCCACCGCCGGCCTCTCCAGCCCCAGGTCTCGGCCCACGCGGGGCTCGAGCCACTCGACCAGGCGCAGACACAGCGGGGGGAGGGCCTCGGACACGCTCCCGGCGACGATAGGACGCCGTGGCCGCGCAGAGTCCGCAGGCGATCGCGATCAGAACCTCCCGCGCGCTCGTGCGTACCAGGCGGGACCGTGAGCGGGGAGGCGTGGCGATGAAGGTGAGCGTGGTGGCGTTGTTCTCGGTGTTGGGCATGGGCGCGAGCTCGGCCGCGGTGGCCTGGATGACTCCCCCGGACGAGCCCGCGCCGACGAGCCCCGCCCGCCCCGGCTCGTCCGACGGCCCGACCACCCCCCCGGCCGACGTGGCCGCGCCCGCCTGGACCTCCACCCCCGACGAGGGCTCGCCCGCCCAGCTCGCGGCGGCCGAGCCCCTGCCCGCCAGCTTCTCGGTGCCGGGGCCCCTGCGCCTGGACGGTCGCCTGGGGCACGCCCAGCTCCCCGCCGACCGAGCCCACGAGACCTTCGTGCTGGTGGAGGTGGGCGCCCCCGAGGACCTCGCGATCGAGTCGCGCGCGCCCGCCAACGTGGCCATCGTGATCGACACCTCGGGCTCGATGAAGGGCAAGCGGCTCGACAACGCCAAGGCCGCGGCCCGCGGGATGATCGCCCGCCTCCGACCCGACGACACGATCTCGGTGGTCACCTACTCCGGCGATGCGGAGCTGCTGCTGGCCCCCACCTCGGTCGGCGCGCTCGACCGCTTCATCCTCGATCGCACCCTGGGCGACCTGCGCGGGGGCGGCCACACCTGCATGTCGTGCGGGGTCGACCTGGCCCGCGAGCAGCTGCGGCGACGCTCGGGCGCGGTCAATCGCATCCTGCTGCTCAGCGACGGCGTGGCCAACCGCGGGATGACCACCACCGCCCAGTTCCGCTCGCTCGGCGACGCCATTCGCAGCGAGCGTGCCGCGGTGGCCTCGGTGGGCGTCGACCTCGACTACGACGAGCGCGTGCTGTTCGCGCTGTCGCAGGCGTCCAACGGGCACCACTACTTCGTCGAGGATCCCACCGGGCTGCCCGAGGTCTTCGATCGCGAGGCTCGCAACCTCACCGGGACCGTGGCCGATCGCGTGGACGTGGACGTGGAGCTGGCCGAGGGCGTGGAGCTGCTCGAGGTGATCGCCCGCGGCCACCGTCGCGAGGGCGATCGCGTGGCGCTCTCCTTCGGCAGCTTCAACGCCGGCGACGACAAGAGCGCGCTGCTGCGCGTGCTGGTGCAGCCGGGCCACGGCGACCGCCCGGTGGCCGCGGTGAGCCTGGCCTACCGCGATCTGGCCGACGGCCGCGATCAGCGGGCCGGCGGCGAGCTGGGGCTGCGCCTCGACCCCGCGCTCGACGTGGTGGCCGAGCTCGATCCCCAGGTGGACGAGCGACTGGGACGCAAGGACACCCTCGACGCGCTGCTGGGCGCCAACGAGGCCTTCGCCCGCGGTGACCTCGGCGCAGCCCGCCTGGAGCTGTCCCGGGCGCAGAGCACCATCGACACCCGACGCCGACGCTCGGTGGCCACGCCCGGCTCGGCGATCGACAACGAGTTCGAGCAGCAGCTCCAGGCCCTCAACAAGGCGCAGGAGAGCTTCGACGAGGCCGAGAAAGAGTCGCCGCGCCCCGCCTCGGCCCCCAGGAGCAGCAAGGGCAAGAAGGCGATCCGCTCCAACGCGCAGGCCGCCAACCCCTTCCTGTGATCCGGGAAGGGCTACCCGACGACCCCGACCGACTCCACCCGGGCCCGGCCGCTGCGATCGAACCATAGGTCGTAGATCGGCAGGCCCTTGGCCAGGTGCCCCAGGGTGGCGCCGAGCTGCCGAGCCGCCAGCGTCTGCAGCTCGGCCAGCAGCTCCGCCTCGTCGACCTCGTCGCCGCCCCACAGATCGCTCTGCTCCACGAGGAAGGCGGCGAGCTGCTGCCGCAGGAAGTCGCTCACCTGCGGATGGTTGACGAACATCTGCACCCCCGCGTACGAGGGCGACAGCAGCGGGACCCACGAGTAGGCCCGCAGCCGCCCCTCCACCCGCACGTTGAGCACCGCGCCCTCCTCGTGGCCCCCCGGCAGCACCACCGCCTCGAGCTCGGGCGCGCCGGCCCAGCGGATCGAGTAGAAGGTGCGCAGCAGGTCCAGCACCAGCCCGTCGCGCACGCCGTACTGCCCGGGGTTCTGCATCATCAGGCGCAGGTGCCCGCAGCCCACGCTCCCCGCCTCGCACAGGTGGTGGAGCACGGCGGGCCGCGCCTCCAGCGGGGGCGAGGACAGCCACTGCCGCCACTCGAGCGAGTCGTAGGTCGCGCCGATGGCCCGGGTCAGGCGCGAGTCGGCCCGCATCGCGCCGATCAACGCGTTGCCGGCCTCGACGTCGGTGTGCATGTAGAAGCGGCCGAAGGCGTCGAGGCGCCGGCGCAGCAGCTCGGTGAGCTTGGCCCGCGACAGCGAGCGCCCCAGCACGCTCTCGAGCGCGGCCACGCCCGCCACCAGCTCCCCGGCGTCGCCCCCCGGCGTGCCCACCACGCTGCTGTCGTCGCGCCCGTCCACGCAGGCCTGGCGCCCGTGCAGGAGAATGGCGGCCAGCTTCACCCAGCGCGTGGAGCGAGGGTCGCCCACGTGGGCCTCGATCTCCTCGAGCGACAGCGGGCCGGGCTCTCGCGAGGACTCGGCCGTGAGCGCGGGGAGCTGGTCGCGTCGCCTCAGGATCTCGGGATCGCGGGTGCTGGCGAAGCCCAGGGCCCGCCACGCGATCATCCCTCCGCGCAGCGCGGCCACCAGGCGCATGCCGGCCTTCTCCAGCTCGTGGGCGAGCACCGACGCCCGCTCGCCACCCCGCGAGATCAGGATCACCGGCGTGAGGGGATCGAGGCGCTCGCGCAGGCTCCCGCCACGATCGCGGGGGATCCACAGCGAGCCGGGGATGTACCCCAGCGGGCCCGTCAGCTCCTCGCCGTCCCGCACGTCGACGAGCCGCACGCCCCGGCCCTGCCGCGCCACGTACTCCACCTCGTGCAGCGGCACCCCCGAGGGCGAGCGGTCGAGGTGGGCCACCCAGTTGACGCGGAACATCCGATCGGCGGGTGAGATGGCGCCGATGGGGGGAATGAGGGGCTCGGGCTCGCTCTGGGTGGGCTCGTCCATGCCCGGTCGATGGTGGCACGGAGGGCCGCGAGCGGCACGCCCGAGGCCCGTGGTCCGCGATATCGACGTTGTGGTGCCGCCCGTGGGCATCACGGCGATCCCCGGGACGCCGTGGGGCTCCGTGCATCGCGGCGATGCGACCGTGCCGAGTCCGTGCGGTCGTCGACCCTCTCGACGCGGGACCTCCGACCCCGGACGCGATATGCTCGCCCCCATGCGTGCCCCCACGATCGTGCTGCTCGGCCTGTGCTCCGCCCTCGTCGTGGGCATCGCCTGCGGGGACCCGGACGAGGGCGACGAGTCCTCGCCCGACTACGCGGGAGAGGCCTGCGTCGCGCCCGACGAGTGCTACGACGAGGTGGCGCCGGGCGACCTGCGAGGCGATCCGATCTGCCTCGACCGAGTGGAGGGCGGCTACTGCACCCACTCGTGCCAGACCGACGCGGACTGCTGCGCGGTGGAGGGAGAGTGCCGCAGCGACTTCCCGCAGGTGTGCGCCCCCTTCGAGAGCACGGGCATGATGATGTGCTTCCTGAGCTGCGAGGCGGCCGACATCGACGGCGCCGCCCCGGAGGGCTTCTGCCAGGAGGAGGCCCACCCCGCGTTCGGCTGCCGCAGCACCGGCGGCGGCTCGGCCAACCGCAAGGTGTGCGTCCCCTGACGACGAGCGCCAGCGCGGCGACCGAGCCCTCGTTCCGCGTGGCGCGGGCCGACGAGCTGGCCGCGATCCTCGAGCTCGAGGACGAGGCCGGGCGGATGTTCGCCGAGGCCGGCCTGCCCCCCGACCTCGAGGGGCTGCCGCGGGCCGAGGTGCTCGAGGCGATCGAGGCGGGCACGCTGTGGGTGATCCCCGACGCGGAGGAGCGCCTGCGGGCCTTCGCCCTGTGCCAGCTCAAGCCCGACGCGCTGCACCTGCGCGAGCTCGACGTGCACCCCGATCACATGCACCAGGGCCTCGGCCGCCGGCTCGTCGACTACGCCTGCGAGCGCGCGGCAGAGCGCGGCCTGCCCCGCGTGACCCTGACCACCTTCGCCGAGGTGCCCTGGAACGCGCCGCTCTACCTTCGCTACGGCTTCGAGGTGCTGCCGCCCGACCGCCTGCCCCCGTGGCTGGCCGAGCTGCGACGCCACGAGGACGCGGGCGTGCTCGGTCGGTGGCCGCGGATCGCCATGGCCCGAGCGGCGTGAGCGGCCGGCCGACGCGGCCCTGCTATGCTGGCGCGCCCGAGCCGTGAGCCCTCCTCCCACCACCCAGACCGGCGAGCTGCCGCAGACCCCCGCCGGTCCCGAGACGCTCAACCTCGGCCTGGGCCAGCCGTCGCCGAGCCTGCTGCCGTTGCCCCTGGTGCACGAGGCGGCCATGCGGCGGCTGGGGCCGGGCGCCGATCCGCTGGTGCTCCAGTACGGCTCGATCCACGGCCCGCTCAGCTTTCGCGAGGGCCTGGCCGCGCTGATGAGCGAGCGCCACCGCTCGGCGACCCGCCCCGAGCAATTGCTGGTCACCGGCGGGATCTCGTCGGCGCTCGCCTTCGTCAGCCAGCTCTTCGCCACCCCGGGACAGACCGTGGTCTGCTCCGATCCCACCTATTTCCTCGCGCGGGGGATCTTCGAGTCGCAGGGCCTGCCGGTGGTGGGCGTCCCGGTCGACGAGCACGGCCTGCAGGTGGAGCGGCTCGAGCAGCACCTCGAGGACGGGCTGCGCCCCGGCTTCGTCTACTGCATGCCCTCGTTCCACAACCCCACCGGGGTGGAGCTCGCGCCCGCGCGCGCCCGCAGGCTGGTGGAGCTGGCCGAGCGCTACGACTTCGTGGTGGTGGCCGACGAGCCCTACCTGATGCTGGGCTTCGGCGACGCGCCGCCGCCGTGCATGATGAGCTACGACGAGGGCCGCGGGCGCGTGCTCTCGCTGGGCTCGTTCTCGAAGATCCTCGGCCCCGGCCTGCGCCTGGGCTGGGTGCACGCGGCCGACGCCCTGGTGGAGCGCTTCTCGTTGCACGGGGCCCTGCGCAGCGGCGGCGGGCTCAACCCGGTGATCGCCTCGATCGTGCAGGGGGTGATCGAGACCGGAGCCCTGGGTCGGCACATCGATCACCTGCGCGAGGTGCTGGGCCGGCGCAGCCAGGTGCTGTGGTCGGCCCTGCGAGCGGAGCTCCCCGAGCTCCCGGTGGCCGAGCCGCGCGGGGGCTACTTCGTGTGGCTGCCGCTGCCGCCGGGGGTGGACGCCACGGCGCTGCTCGAGGCCGCCGAGCCCCACGGCCTGCGCTTCACCCCGGGACCGCGCTGCGCGGTGGAGCGCGACCTCTCGGGCTTCGTGCGGCTGAGCTTCGCGTTCTACGACGAGGCCGAGCTCCGCGAGGGGGTGCGGCGGCTGGCGACCGTGCTCCGCGAGACCACGCAGCCCGGTCGTCCGCCCGCCCGCTGACGCCGCTCGCTCGACGAGCGCGAGCGCGAGCGCTCACAGTCGGATCGCGTAGACGATCCCCGCCTGGGCCTTGGAGAAGCGCGGCAGCGTGGCCTTGGACAGCGCATCGGCCACGCAGCGACCGAGCGCCGTGTCGGCGTGATCGTCGAGGGCCCGCGCGCTGGTGATGGCGCCGGTGGAGCCCTTGGCCGAGAGCTTGACCCGCACCGTCTCGCCGGAGCGCCCGCTGTGCCGGCTGCCGCAGGCCTTGGCCGTGGGCTTGACCGGAGCCATCGCGTCGCGGATCTGCGCGGCGCTGGGCGTGGCCGGCAGCGCCCGGCCCGAGCCCTTGCACGCGCTCGGATCGAGCACGCACTCCACCGAGACCCCGGTGTCCTTCTTGGGCGGGGGCTCGACGACGGGCTTGGGCCGCGGCTCGCGATGCGCTCGCGGGCGAGGGCTGCGGGAGCGCGAGGGCTTGGCCTCGGGCTCCGGCTCGGCCTCGGCCGCCTCCGCCTCGTCGCTCGCTTCGTCGGGCTCGCTCGCCGCGGCGACCATCGCCGGCTCGATCACGGGGGGCTCGGGCTCCGCCGCCTTCGTCGGCACCACCGGCGCGGGCACGGTCTCGACGACCACCGCCGGCGCCGGCGAGGGGCGCAGCAGCACGTACGCCCCCAGGCTCGCCACCGCGAGGCTGAGCGACGCGAGCATCACATAGAGCGGGCGATTGTCGGGACCGGCGGCGCGGCGTGGGGACGGCGGCGCGACCTTGGCCTCGGGCTGCGGCCGCGGAGTGTCGAGCAGGGTCCACGGGGTGGAGAAGGTGGGCAGCGCGAGGCTGCTCGCCGAGGCCGACGGCCCGCGACGCTGCGCGTCGACGAGGGAGGACAGCGCTCGGATGTCGATGAGGCCCGAGCGATCGTCGCGACGCGAAGGCGCCCCGACCCCGCCCGTGCCCCCTGGATGTGCATCACTTCGGGGCATGGAGACGTGCCTGACTCGAAGCCGTTGAACGCCCGAGGCGACCGGAAGTTCCCGGCGCTCTCGGGTCGGATTCGGGCCAGGAAGGCGGTCGAGCCGCCCGGCTTCGGCCTCGTGCGAGGTCGCACCGGCGCTCGATCGCCCGGGGGCTGAAAGCCGTGCAGGACGGGGGTAGGGTGCGGTCACCATGCTCGGCACCTTGGCCTCGCTCCGCACCTCGGCCGGCTCGGTCGGCGACGACCTCAAGGCTCGCCTCGGCCAGCTCTGGCTGCGCGCCACCGGCTGGTCGATGTCGGGGGGCGTGCCCGAGCCCCGTCGCTTCGTGCTCATCGCCGCGCCGCACACCAGCAACTGGGATCTCGCCTACATGCTGGCGATGGGCTGGATCTACGGCACGCGGATCCGATGGTTCGGCAAGCACACCCTGTTCCGTCCGCCGATGGGCTGGGTGCTGCGGCGCGTGGGGGGAATTCCGATCGACCGCCGCTCGCCGCACGGCGTGGTGGAGCAGATGGCCCAGCGCTTCGCCGACGAGGACGAGCTCATCCTCGCCGTGCCCGCCGAGGGCACCCGGGGCAAGCGCGACTACTGGAAGTCCGGCTTCTACGAGATCGCCAAGGCGGCCAAGGTTCCCATCGTGCTGGGCTTCCTCGACTACGGCAAGAAGGTGGGCGGCCTGGGGCCCGCGCTGGTCCCCAGCGGTGACCTGAAGGCCGACATGGATCTCATCCGCCGGTTCTACGCCGACAAGACCGGCAAGCACCCCGAGGACTTCACGCCCCCGCGGCTGCGCGCCGAGGAGCGCGTGCACCACTGAGGGACCCGTCGCCGGGCCCCGCGCTCAGGCGACCACGTCGGGCGGGCTGTTGCCGCGCAGCAGCTCGGCAAAGGCCCGGCAGATGTCCACGGTGGTGATGATCCCGGCCAGCTTGCCCTTGCGGGTCACGAGCACCGAGCCGATGTGCTCGTTGGCCATCATCTCAGCCACCTCCACGATCGAGGCGTCGAGCTCGACCTTGCGGGGGTCCCGGCGGCAGATCGCCCACACCGGCAGGCGGAGCTCGGGATCGCGCTCGCCCATCAGGCTCATCGCCACCTCGAGCTCGCGCTGGGAGACGATGCCGGCCAGCTCGCCGTCCCGCATCACCGGCAGGTGCCGGATGTCGTGCTGCTCCATCATCCCGTGGGCGGTCCGAAGGTCCTCCCGCGCGTCCACGTGATAGGGGAACGGCGTCATCACGGTCGCCACCCGGGTCGCGTCCATATGCGAGCGAGCCTGCCGCGACCAACGCATCCAGGGCAAGCGCAAGTTTTCGCAGCTCGCGCACCTTCGCAGGGCTCCCCCATCCGCGCCCCAGGGTGTAGGTGTAAGGGACGGTGGGTGTCGTGGCGTTCGGGTCGCGAGCCCAAAGCGGCCGCGCCGCGGCGACG
This sequence comes from Myxococcales bacterium, assembly GCA_020633315.1. Classification (GTDB taxonomy): domain Bacteria; phylum Myxococcota_A; class Polyangia; order Nannocystales; family Nannocystaceae; genus Paraliomyxa. The sequence continues at coordinate 6,790 of JACKDV010000050.1, read as the reverse complement.
AGCACGAAGGACCACGACCCATGCGAGCACGCACGATCCCCTGGGGAGCCCTGTTGCTGGCCGCCTGTGCCACGAGCACGGCCTACGACCTCCAGCCCAGCCCTCCCCCGGGTGATCCCATCGCGGTCGACACGGTGATGGGCGAGCTGCCCCCGCATCACTTCACCCCGCGGGAGCACGTGGCGCGCACGGCCCCCACCCCCATGGCCGCGCCGCTGCAGAGCCTGCCGGCGATGGTCCGCAGCTCCAAGTGCGTGGCGGCCGGAGCGGTGGCCGAGGGTCGTGCCGGCGCGAGCGCTCGTCGCAAGGGGAGCAGCGCGGGGCACTCCCCCGGCTTCGTGCCCTACGCCAAGACGCCGAGCCCCAAGGACGCCGATGGCGGCGGGGCGGCCCCGGTCGCGACCCCGCCCGCAGGCGCATCGGGCGATGCGAGCCTCGACGACGATGCCGCGTTCGCGTCCACGGTCGAGGTCGCGTCCGAGGCCGAGTCCTCCGGCGCCGACCGGATCGATGCCGAGCCGGCCGGGGCCCCTCCCGACCGCGGCGAGTCCACGATCGCGACCAGCTCTCGCTCCGAGCGACGCGCCCAGCGATCGCGACGCAAGGCCGAGCGCGCCCACGAGCGGGCGCTGGCCCAGGCCCCCACCACCCCCTCGTCCCCTGCGACCGCGGTCGCGTCGGAGGAGCCCGCCTTCCGCATCGAGCCCGAGATCCTCGAGCCCGAGTGGCCCCCCGCCGAGGAGGGCTGGGGCGCGGCCACCTACCTGAGCAACGACGACTCGATGAGCCTGTCCTCGGCGCAGCGGGTGCTGTTCGCGATCGACCAGCACCTACCGCTGCCGCCCGAGCACGTGCGCCCCCACGAGCTGCTCAACTACTTCTCGTTCGCCACCGCGCCGGTGGAGCCCGGCCACGACTTCTCCGTGCTCGGCGAGATCGCCCCGTCGCGCCGCGAGCCGGGCCTGCTCGGCCTCGGCCTGGCGATCGCGGGGCGCCCGGTGGGCCGCGAGGGGCGTCGCAACGCGGTGCTCACCCTGGTGGTCGATCGCTCGGGCTCGATGAAGGCCGAGGGCCGCATGGAGTACCTCAAGCGCGGCCTGCTCCGCATGGTCCGCGAGCTCAAGGACGGCGACGTCGTCAACGTGGTCACCTTCGATCAGCGGGTCTGCACCCCGCTGCGCAACTTCGTGGTGGGGCGCGACGATCTGAGCGCGCTCACCCAGACGATCCACGGCATCCGCCCCTCGGGCGCCACCAACCTGCACGCCGGCCTCACCCGGGGCTACGAGCTCGCCGACGACGGCTACCAGCCCGGCTACACCAACCGCGTGCTGCTGGTGAGCGACGCCATCGCCAACCAGGGCGTGACCGATCCGCGGACCCTCGCGATGGTCTCCGACTGGTACGACGCCCGACGCATCCGGCTCTCGGGGATCGGCGTGGGCCGGGAGTTCAACGACGCCCTGCTCGACCGCCTCACCGAGAAGGGGCGCGGCGCCTACGTGTTCCTCGGCTCCGAGGCCGAGGTCGACGCGGTGTTCGGGCCGCGCTTCAGCTCGCTGGTGGAGACGGTGGGCAACGACCTGCACTTCCGGCTGCACCTGCCCCCGTCGCTGCGCATGGAGCAGTTCCACGGCGAGGAGGCCTCGACCCGCAAGGCCGAGGTGCAGGCGGTGCACTTCTTCGCCGACACCTCGCAGCTCATGCTCGCCGAGCTCGAGCCGTGGCAGGGACAGCTACGGCCGCAGGACGAGCTGATGCTGGAGATCGAGTATCAGGATCCCGAGACCGGCGAGCTGCGGGTGGAGGATCACGTGCTCTCCCTTGCCGAGATTTCCCGGTCCAGCAACAACCTGCGCAAGGCCGAGGTGGTGATGGCCTTCGTCGATGGGATCGGCCGACAGGCCCGGCGCGGCGCCCCCGCAGGCTGGCGACCCGAGCCGGGAGCCTGGCGGGACCCCACCGCCCTGGAGGACTGCGCCGACACGCGCTCGGAGCTGCGCGAGCTGGCGGCGGGCAGCTCCGACCCCGAGATCGCCCGGATCCTCTCGCTGTGGGACGGCTACTGCGAGCGCTTCGAGGGCGCGGCCGGGGCCCGACCGGGGCGCAAGGGCACCGGCGACCGCTGGCCGGGCGCCGCCCGCTGAGCCGCGGCCGCACCGCAGCACGAGCGAGGCGCCCGATCCCCGCGCCCATGGCCACGGGCCGAGCGCGGGGGACGGGTGTTTCCCGTCCGGTCACGTTGACACCCCGAGGCGGGGGCGGGATCGTGGTGCTCGTTCGTGAGCCGACCGGGGACCGAATGGTCGAAGCGTGCGCTCGACCTCGTGGGTGACCGCCTGATGGGCCGGTACCTCGTCAAGCAGTGGATCGCGCGGGGGGGCATGGCGGTGGTGTTCCGCGGCGAGGACGAGCGCCTGCACCGCCCCGTCTGCGTGAAGCTGTTCTTCGGCTTCGACCCGTCCCAGCCGGAGTTCGCGGTGGTGCTCGAGCACTTCGTGCAGGAGGCCTTCGCCCTGTCGCGGCTGCAGCACCCGGCGACCCTGCGGATCTTCGACTTCGGCTACCTCGACGAGGAGGCCCGCACCGAGCCCTTCTTCGTCACCGAGTACGCCGACAGCGGCCACCTGGGCAAGCTGGTGGAGGGCACCGGCGGCATGCCTCCCGACGAGGTCCTGCGGCTGCTGCGCCCCATCATCGGCGCCCTGCGGGAGGCCCACGCCGCCGACATCGTCCACCGCGACCTCAAGCCCTCCAACATCCTGCTCACCTCGGCCGGCGGAGAGCTGTCGCCCAAGCTCGCCGACTTCAGCATCGCCAAGGCCCAGGGCGACCTGCCCAACCGCGCCTCCGAGACCAACGCCCAGGCCCCCCTGTACTCCCTGTCGTGGGCCGCTCCCGAGCAGCTCAGCAGCGGGCGCATCGAGCCGGCGGCCGACGTCTTCGCCCTCGGCCTGGTCGTGGCCTACATGCTCACCGAGAAGCTCGTGTACCCGGGGGAGGACATCATGGCCCTGTACACGCTGCGCAGCGAGGGCGCCGAGTACCGTCGCCGCTCGATCCACGAGCTGGGCCTGAGCCGCGAGGTCGAGGTGGTGGTGCAGCAGGCCTGCGCCGAGGACCCGGCGGCGCGGCATCCCTCGGTCGACCGCTTCTTCGAGGCGCTCGAGCGGGCGATCGAGTCCTCGCGGCACGCGATGAGCGGCACCGTGCTCACCGACGACGTCCTCGAGGACGACGAGCCCACCGGCGAGCACCAGGCGCTGCGGCCCGAGGACGACTCGAGCCCCTCCGTCGCCGAGCCCCTCCGCCCCTCCGGGCGCCCGCAGCTCGTGCCTCCGGTCTCGCCCTCCGAGCCGTTGTCGCCGTCGAGCGTCGGCAAGCCGCGCCTGCCCCTGGCCACCCTCGAGACGCCGCAGGTGATCGTGGGCAACCGCCGCCTGCGGCTGCTCCCGGTGAGCAACGCCCCGGTGGAGCTGATGGGCGGGCTCGCGGGCGGCCCCGCGCGCCTGCGCATCACCCCGCTCGAGATCGGCTCCTCGCTGGTCCACATCAAGGGGCTCAACTGCTTCGTGCGCCCACTGGGAGGGCGTCCCTCCAGCGGCCTCGAGCTCTCGCGCTCGACCACCCTCGAGCTGCTCGACCCCCGCTCGGGAGCCAACAGCGAGACCATGGTGGTGATGGGCCCGCGCCCCGACGGCAGCCACGAGCTCGAGCTGCGCGACGCCATCGTCACCCTGCCCCCCTCGCTCACCCGCTGGGCCGTGGTGCTCGAAGCCGGCGACGGCTCCGACATCGTCCTGCTCTTCCGTCCCCCGACCTAGGCTTCCGCATGAGCAACAACGATCGCCGCGGACCACCGCCACCGGCGGGTCTCCCCGCTCCCCCGGGCTACCACCCCCCGGAGCCGACGACCGCCCCCACGCACACCCCGTCGGCGCCCCACCCCGGGCAGCCGATGATGCACCCGCACCCGCACCTCCCCCCGCAGCCTCCCCCACCGCATCCACAGCACCTGTCGCCCCCGCCCCCGCCGCCGCACCCGGGGCAGTCCGGCCAGTACCCCCATCCCTCGGGGCCCTACGCTCCGGGGGGCTACCCGCAGGCGATGCCGGTCCCGCCCGGCTTCGACGCCCAGGGCGTCCCTGCGGGCGCCCCTCAGATCGTCCACGACCATCCCTCGCGGCCCATCGCCGCCACCGGGCCGATCACCGGCACGCCGCCGCCCGTCGCCGCCGTCCCCCACATCACCCGCGCCCGCGCCTATCGCTTCGTGCTCGACGAGCAGGGCCTGCCCATCGAGCTGGGCTCGGGTCGCTCGGGCAAGGCCTTCCTCGGCGAGGAGCACTGGCTGCAGTCCAAGACCGCCTTCCGGCGGCACGTGGCGATCAAGATGCTGCAGCGGGGCGTGAGCCCCGAGGACGCCCTGCGCTTCCAGATGGAGAAGGAGCTGCTCGAGCGCGTCCAGGGCCACCCCAACATCATCCACCTGTATGCGTCCGGCGAGTCCGACAACGAGGGCTTCATCCCTCGCTACGTCCGCGACACCGTCGAGAACGACTTCATGATCATCGAGCTGTGCGACATGTCGCTCGAGGAGCGGCTCAAGGGCACCCGCGGGGGCGAGCGCGAGGATCTGCTGCGCATGCCCCTGCGCGACCGCCTGTTCCGCGTGCTCGAGTACATGCTGCCGATCGCCTCGGCCATCGAGTACGCCCACATCGAGTGCAACGTCTGCCACCGCGACATCAAGCCGGGCAACATCCTGCTGCGCCTGCCCAACCCGCGGCTGCAGGGCTCCAACCTCGACGTGCGCCTGGCCGACTTCAACGTGGGCAAGGTGCGCGAGGAGGAGCAGGACCTCTCGGTCACCCGCATGCAGGCGGTCCCCGGCACCCTGTTCTTCCAGTCGCCCGAGCAGGAGACCAACATGTTCGAGCTGCTGGTCAACGTGACCCAGGGCTCCGACGAGGTCACCTACTTCGAGGACTTCTACATCGCGATCGCGCAGAACGACACCTTCCAGCTCTTCAACCGCGGGGCCCGCTACTCGGTGCGCGCGGCCGACCTCCGCCGCAAGCGGATCACCCTCGATCGCCCCTACGAGGATCGCAGCGAGTCCAACGTGCGGGCGCAGATCCTCAAGAGCGTGGATCGCCCGGCCGACATCTACTCGCTGGGCGCGCTGTTCTACTACCTGGTCTCGGGCGCCATCGGCAACCCCAAGACCCTCTACGACGCCTTCCACAAGTTCATCGAGTACGACGGGGCGCAGGACGGGGTGGAGGGGCAGAACACCATCGAGGCCTACGTCGAGCACGAGTACTCGGTGATCAACAACCTTCGCACGCCGCGGCTGGACGAGAACAACCAGCCCGTGGTGGCGCCCGTCGATCGCTTCTTCAGCTACAAGCACTACCTCGACGGCAACGGGGAGCTCATCGACAAGGAGATCATGAAGATCATCGCCAAGGCGATGATCCGCAACAAGCCCGACAGCTACTGTCAGGCCTGGGAGATCTCCACCGAGGGCATCAGCCTGCTCGTCAACGACCTGCGGCGACTCTACGGCGGCTTCGGAACCTACATGCCCTCGCGCCCGGGGCACCTGGTGCTCACCTCGCACGCACGGGAGGGCGCGCTGTCTCGAGCCTGGGGCAGCCTCAAGGGAGCCTTCGGCGGCGGCGGCGGAAAGCCCAAGGGCGGCGGCAAGCCCAAGGGCGGCAACAAGCGCTAGCCACGGGTCCCCCGGCGCTCGCGGGGGGTGGCGGTCGCTCACGATACGGAGCCGAGCTCCGCGTGCTCGACCCCCTCGTCGGCCTCGACGAGCCGCGCGGCGATTGGGTGCATCACCACGCGGAGCGCCGCCCATCCGAGGGCGAGCACCCGGGACCGGCTCCCTTGCCCGAGTGGGGATTTCGTGCGATCCACGGAGCACGGAGGACCAGCCGATGATCGAAACCAAGCCCCTGCTGCTCACCCTCGCGTGCGCCGCCGTGCTGGGCGGCTGCAAGTCCGGGCCCGCCAAGGTCTGCGAGAAGATCGACGCGCTCGCCAACCAGGCCAGCCAGACTGATGACGAGGCCGCCAAGGAGATGGCGCAGAAGATGAAGCAGGAGAGCTCCACCTGCGTGAGCCGCATGCAGAAGATGGAGCAGTCCGACCCCGAGACCTTCGCCAAGGCGAGCAAGTGCATCGACGAGACGACCGAGCTCAAGGGAGTGGTGGCCTGCTTCTTCCAGGCCGCGCTGGGTGAGGGAGCCGCGATCGACGGGGCCAAGCCCGCCGACAAGCCCGCGAGCTGACCGCCCGCCGACGAGCCGCGAGCCGACCGACCGCGGCCTCCTCGGGTAGCGCGGTTCCAGGTCCGTCCGGCGGTGGCCTTCATCTCGCCCTGCGGCGCGCGCGGGCTCCAGGGGGCGGTCGACGGCGACGACTACGACCCGCTGTTCCTCGATGCGGCCTCGATCATCGAGGACACCGGCCTCGACCGTGCGGGCGGAGGCACCACCGCTGGTTGTATCGAGCGTAGGCCCGCTCGCCTCGAGCACCGTCGCCGAAGGCCCTCGAATTTCCTCGCACTTTTCTTCATCGACTCTCGTCCCCGCTCGCCCCTGGGCCGGCGGAGCGAGACGGGAATGCGAACGACCGAGCAGGGGATCGCCATGGCGGCCGTGGCCGCGGTGCTGGGGCTCACGGGCTGCTACCAGGGCCGAGACGACGGCTCCCGCCTGCCTCCGGGGCAGGCCGACGAGGGCAGCGGCAGCGGCAGCGACGACGGGGACACCGA
>JACKDV010000005.1 GCA_020633315.1 Myxococcales bacterium | reverse complement strand
TCGTAGGCGACCTTGAGGGTGGTACGCACCGGCGGCTGGGCGCCGACCCCCGGGGTGCGCTCGCGGAAGCGGTCGTCGGGGGTCGCACGCTGCCAGGTCTGCTCGGTGCCCCGCCCGTCGATGCGCATCGCCTCGTTGGTGCGCACGGCCTGGTAGGTCCGCTCCTCGGGCTCCACCACAGTGCCCGTCGCCGGTCCATCCTGCGGGGACGGAGCGACGATCAGCATCGACCACAGCGCGAGCGAGCTCAGCATGGTCGTGGCTGGGTCCGTTCGTTCCGGGCCTCGGGGCCGGGGTCCATCGTGATCGATCTCCGCCGGCAGCGCCGAGTCGTCATCGTGCTCGGGAACGCTCGCCCATCAGTCCCCGTCCCGACATGGAACGGCGATCGATGGCCTGCGAACGGTTGTTCGGCGGCCGTTGTCGCGACCCTCGCTCGAACCCCCGTCTCGAGCACGGCCAGTCTCTACCGTACCCAAGTCGCCTTTGCTATACGACCGACGTCGAGTGCAGCCTGGCCGACTGGGGAACCCCCCCTTCCGCATCCAACCTCGGTCGGCCAGGCTCCCGACCCTAATCGTTCGTTCTCGGCCCTTGGTGGGACACCGTCGATACCGGGATTTCCGGGCCGCAGACGCCGAAATACGCCGATCACCCGCGCCACCACCGCGTGTGGCCTACGAGACCTCGGGCCGGGGGCGCACCAGCCCGAGTGCCTCGATCACGTCGCGACGGCGGACCGGCTTGCTGATGTAGCCGTCCATTCCCGCCGCGAGGCATCGCTCGCGATCGGCCTCTATCGCGTGGGCCGTCATCGCCACGATCAGCAGGTGCCGACCCGAGTCGCCCTCGCGACGGCGGATCTCGGCGGTGGCCTCGAGCCCGTCCATGGTCGGCATCTGCACGTCCATGAACACCATGTCGTAGGGAATCGACTCCACCATCTCGATGCCCGCACGCCCGTCGGCCGCCACGTCCACGCGACAGTCGAGCGCCTCGAGCATGTGCTTGGCCACCCGCTGGTTGACCGCGTTGTCCTCCACCACCAGCACCCGGGTCTCGCGGGGCCCGGGCGGGCGGGACTCGGCGAAGTGGGAGTAGCGGGTGGCTCGCGCGACGATGGGGGTCTCGGGCTCACGGTCGCGCTGGGCCCAGGCGGTGGCCAGCACGCTCATCAGGTCGCGGCGGTGCACGGGCTTGACCAGGTAGGCCGCGCAGCCGGCCCGCCCCAGCTCCGCCGCGGTGGCGCGGTGGGTGATCGAGCTGAGCATGACGAGCACGAGCCCCCGCAGCTCGGGATCATCCTTGATCGTGCGGGCCAGCTCGAGCCCGTCCATGCGCGGCATGTGGTAGTCGAGCACGCCGATGTGGTGGGGCCGGCCCTTGCGGTGGCCCTCGCGGAGCAGCTCCAGCGCCCGCGGGCCCGACGAGCAGTCCTCGACCTCCAGGCCCCAGCCCGCGAGCTGCTCGCGGACCACCTGGCGATTGACCCGGCTGTCGTCCACCACCAGCACCCGCAGCCCCTCGAGCGAGGCGGGGAGGGCCTCCGTGGGCGGAGGTCCCTCGGACGGCACGAGGGGGATGGACACGCGAAAGCTCGAGCCGCGCCCCGGCGCGCTGTCGACCTCGATCTCGCCGCGCATGAGCGCGACCAGCTCCTGCACGATGCTCAGCCCCAGCCCGGTGCCCTCGTGGGCCCGGGCCGCGCTCATGTCGACCTGGCGGAACAGCTCGAAGATCGTGCGCTGCTGCTCCGGCGGGATGCCGATGCCCGTGTCCTGCACCGCGCAGCGGAACACCGGCGACCCGTGCTCGCGCGCCACGTGGTCCACGGTGACCAGCACGTGCCCCTCCTCGGTGAACTTGACCGCGTTGCTCACGAGGTTGAGCAGGATCTGTCGCACCCGCCCCGGGTCGCCCACCACGTGGGTAGGGGTGCCGGGGACGATGCGGGCGACGAGCTCCAGGCCCTTGGCGTCGGCGGGGACCACCACCTGATCGAGGACCTCCTCCACCAGGGTGCCGAGGTCGAAGGCCACCGACTCGAGGTCCATCTGCTTGGCCTCGAGCTTGGAGAAGTCGAGGATGTCGTTGAGCAGATCGAGCAGGGCCACCCCAGAGGCATGCGCGGTCTCGGCGAAGTCGCGCTGCTTCTTGCTCAGCTCGGTGTCGAGCAGCAGCCCCAGCATGCCCAGCACGCCGTTCATGGGGGTGCGGATCTCGTGGCTCATGTTGGCGAGGAACAGGCTCTTGGCCACGCTGGCGTCCTCGGCCCGCACGCGGGCGAGGTTGGCCCGCTCGATGGCCCGGGTGCGCATCAGGTCGAAGGCATGGGCGCTGCCGGTGAGGGCGAGCACCGCCATCAGCACGATGATGAGCTGGATCTGGATCCTGACCGGGTCGTCCTCGGTGAGCAGCGTGAGCCCCACGCAGCCCGCCATGCTCACTGCGGCCCACAGCCAGCCCGCGCGTCCGCCCAGCGCCAGGGTGAGGAGCACCGGGATCACGATGAGCACGATGGGGGCGGAGCCCAGGATGCCGCCCCCCGAGGGGCCGCTGACCAGCACGAGCGCCGAGAACATCCCGCCCAGCACGTGCGCCACCACCCGCGACGAGACCCCGGCCCGGATCGCCGCCAGCAGCCCGAAGGTCACCACCCATCCCGAGACGGAGGTGACGATCGAGATCGCCTTGCCCGAGACGATGCTGTGGGTGACCGGCACGGGGGTGACCACCGCCAGCAGCAGCAGCACGCCCGCGAAGATCCGCTGGCGGCGGAGCTCGTCCTCGTCGCGCTCGCCTCGCTCCGGTCGGACGATGCGGTCGATCAGCGCGCCGAGCCACGACGCGGCGCTCGCTCGAGCATGCTCGGTCTCCGTTGCCATGACCCCCGCGCCGTCGAGCCGGCGCGTGTCCACCCCACTGCGAAGATACTGGCCTTGTCCCCCGGCCGTCACATGCCTCGCGGGCGTCGGCCCGAAATCGCGGCCGGGTCGGGCTCGGGAGCGGCGCGACCCGGGGTCGGCGGTGTGTGTGTCCGTCTCACCGCGGAGCACGGCGGGGTGGTCCATACTCGGGGCATGGTCAGCCTCGAGCACGTGCGCGCTTCCGAGGAGCGCTTCGCCGATCTCCCCGACTTCCCCTGGTCGCCGTCCACCGTCGACGACCTGCCCGGCACCGAGGGCCTGCGCCTGGCCTACCTCGACGAGGGGCCGGCCGATGCCGAGCGGGTGTTCCTGTGCCTGCACGGCGAGCCGACCTGGAGCTTCCTCTACCGCAAGATGATCCCGAGCTTCCTCGCGAGCGGGGCTCGGGTGGTGGCGCCGGACTTCTTCGGCTTCGGTCGCTCCGACAAGCCGGTGGACGACGCGGTCTACACCTGGGGCTTCCATCGCCGCAGCCTGCTCGAGCTGGTGGCGCGGCTCGATCTGCGGGGCATCACCCTGGTGTGCCAGGACTGGGGCGGCCTGCTCGGCCTCACCCTGCCCCTCGAGGGTCCCGATCGCTACGCGCGGCTCTTGGTGATGAACACCACCCTCGCCACCGGCGAGGCGCCGCCGACCCCCGGTTTCCTCGCGTGGCGCTCCTTCATGGCCTCGCAGCCCGACCTCGACGTTGGGCGGCTGATGCAGCGAGCGGTGCCCGGGCTCGGCGCGGCCGAGGCCGCCGCCTACTCGGCGCCGTTCCCCGACGCGCGGGCCAAGGCCGGGGTGCGGCGCTTCCCGGCCATCGTGCCCGTGGACCCGAGCATGGAGGGGGCCGCGATCTCCCGCGAGGCCGCGCGCTTCTGGGCCGAGCGCTGGTCGGGCCAGAGCTTCATGGCGGTGGGCATGCAGGATCCCGTGCTCGGTCCCGACGTGATGGCGGCGCTGCGCAAGACCATCCGCGGCTGCCCGCCGCCGCTCGAGCTGCCGAGCGCCGGGCACTTCGTGCAGGAAGCCGGCGACGTCGTGGCCGAGGCCGCCCTGGCCTCGTTCGCCGCGGGCTGAGGCCGGGCGCTCGGCTCTGCCATCGTCGGGGAGCCCGTCCGAAGCCCGCGGGGCTCGGCCGCGAGCCGAGCGCAGCCGAGCCCTGCCGAACAGCCCGGCCCGGCCCCGAGCGCCCCCGCGCGGTCGATCGCGGGGGCCTGCGTTTTTCTTCGTCGAATTCGTGCGACCGGTCGGGCCCCCTCTCGTTGAGGTGGGTGCCATGAACACGCAACGCACGGTCTTCCTCCTCGCCCTCCTCGCAGCTCCCGGCATGGGATGCGACGCGACCGAACCCTCCCCCGAGCCGTCCTCTCGTGCCGCCGAGCTGGGGGTGGTGGCCTATGTCGACGTCCGAACCGATGCAGACGCCGTCTCTGCCGTGCTCGTCGACGCGGACGGGGATCCGGCCGGAGCCGTGTCCCTCGACGACGAGTCGGCGTACATCGAGTGGGGCGAGCACAGCATCGAGCTCACGGAGGTGGACGGGGTCGCCTGCGTGTTCGAGGATGGTCGCCTCCTGACCGACGGCGCCGCGGTCGAGAACGTCGTGGCCCTGGAGCTGCTCGGCGAGACGGTGCAGGACCTCCCGCTGGGAGCCTCGCCCCAGGACGAGATCCAGACCAGCTGCGACCCGCTCGGCCGGCTCTGGATGACCTGCGCCATCTTGCAGACCTTGGGCTACCCGCTGCCCGCCACCTGCCAGAGCTGCCTGTAGCCTGCGCTCGGGCCACTGCCCGAGGTGCCGCCTCGGCGAGCACCTCGGGCTACTGCTCGCCCAGGAAGTCGAGGATCTCCCGGGCAAGCGGCGAGTCCCCGTCGTCGGCGTCGGCGAGCCCAGCCAGCGCGCGCTGGGCCTCTGCACGGGCCTGCTCGGGCTGTCCGTCGCTCCGCAGCGCCCGGGCGAGCCCGAGCCTCGCCACCGCGACATGAGCCGGTGGCGCACGGCCAACCGTCGCGGCGAGCGCACGCCTGAACGCCTCGGCCGCCAAGCGGGGCCGTCCCCGCGCGAGCTCGAGCATGCCCCGCTCCTGATGGAGCGCCGCCTCCCATCGCGGTCGCGACTCCGGGCTCGCGGCCACGATGTCGTCCGCCCGCGACAGCGCTTCGTCGGCCCCCTCGAGGTCGCCGTTCTCCCGCCGCGCATAGGATAGATCGGCGAGGAGCTGCACGGAGACGCCGGGAACGTCTCGAGGTGCCGCGACCGCACGCTCGAGCATCGCCTCGGCGCCCTCCGTGTCACCCAGCAGCATCAGGTCGCGCGCGACGCTGCCAAGGCTCTCCACGGTCTGCGGATGCGTCGGCCCGAGCCTCGACACACACCAATCGGACCGCGCCTCGTCGATCGCGTAGGCCTCGCGAGCGCGCCCCTCGATGCGAAGGACCATCGCCAACAGCTGGCTCGCCCCGGTCTCGTACTGGAGGCTGCCCGCCGTGGCCAAGATCTCGCGGAGCTCCCGCTCCACCCACGACGAGTCGCGCCGGGACAGCGACATGCTCACGAGGTTGGTCCTCCAGCGCAGCGCTCGCAGGCTCCCCGCTCCATAGGCCTCCGTCGCCGCCGCGACCGCCAGCTCCGTCGCCGCGAGGGCCTCCTCGGTGTTCCCCTGCTCCATCTCGACTCCCCCCAGATCGCCATAGAGGACGTCGAGGAGGACCTTGGCGGAGTCCGAGGCCTTGGCCAGCACGATCCCAGCCTCCAGCTCGTCGCGTGCCGCGGCCAGGTGCCCCTCCGCCCGGGCCAACGAGGCCCGCATCCGAGCCAGCTGCACCGCGCGCTTGCCCTGCTTGCGCCTCGCACGGGCCCCGACGACCGACATCCAGAACCCTGCATCGTCGAGCTCGTTGGTGCCGATGAGGTAGTCCACGACGGCCATCTCCAGGAGCAGCTGCAGCTCGGCGTCACGACTCCGCACCGCAGCCTCGTAGGCTCCCCGCCAGGCGTGGAGCGCCTGCTGGGACTTCTGCCCGAGGAGCAGCCTCGCCCGCGTCGCCAGCAGGTAGGCCTGCGTGGGCTGCCACGAGGTCGACTCGAGCAGGGCATCGATGGACTCGAGGGCTGGGTCGACGCCACCCACGATCAGCGCGAGGTCGGCCTGCGCCCGCGCTCGCTCCGCTCGCTCGACTTCCTCGCGATGCTCCTCCGTGAGGGGCAGGGCAACATCCGACACCACCGCGCTGAGGTCGTCACAGACGGACAGGTCGGGCAGCTCGTAGACGAGCTCGAGCTCCCGCCCCGACGCACGGTCGTCGAGCAGGAGAGCGAGGGTCTCTTCCAGCGCGATGCGTCGCTCGTCGAGGCAGGCCATCCGTCGGTCGAGCACGGACTCCGAGACCTCCGCTCGAACCCGCGTGTCGAGGCAGGCCTCGTGTCGAATGTGCCCCCAGCTCTCGGCGTAGTCGTCGATCGTCCTCGCGATCCTCGACCACTCGGCGTCTCCGAGCTGGCGGCCATCTGCGAGCCTCGACTGGAGCTCCGCGCGTCGCTGGGCGTCCCAGACCCCGGAGAGCTCGTCTTCGGGGGACGCGCACGGGGACGAGGGCAACGGCACGAGGATCCCACCGAGCCCCAGGCCGACGACCAGGGCTCCACCCACGAGCGATGCCCGAATCCGACGCGCGCGTCGGCTCAGGGCGCGCTCGAGCACCACGACCATGGCCGCCATGGTCGGATGTCGAGCGCCTGGATCGGGCGCGAGAGCGCGGGCCAGGCACCGGAATACCGCTCGGGGCACTCCCGCCACCGCAGTGCTGCCGCACTGAGCGCTGCTCTCTGGTACCTGGCCGGTCAGCGCCTCGTAGAGCGAGACGGCAAACGAGTACTGGTCGCTCGCCGCCGTGGGGGTGTCTCCACGGGCCTGCTCGGGGGCCATGTACCGGGGCGTTCCCACGATGGTCGTGACCGCCCCCCCAGCATCGGGCTCGTCGACGATCGCATCACTCGTGATCCGGTGGTCGCGGCCGCTGATGAAGCCAACCGCGCCGAAGTCCGACACCCGGGCGCGACCACCATCCAGCAGGACGTTGGCCGGCTTGAAGTCCCGGTGGACGAGCCCGTGCTCGTGTGCGGCGTCCAGGCCTCGGCCCGCCTGGACGAACAGCTCCACGATCTGCCGCCAGGAGTGCTCCCCTCTGCGGATCCACTGACGGAGGTCGCCCCCTTCCATGACCTCCATCGCAATGAACACCTTGCCGTCGAATTCTCCCGCTTCGAACACGCGCACGACGTTGTCGTGCTCGATCCGAGCCATCGCCTGCGCCTCACGCAGCAGGCGCGCTTGCTCCGATCGACGATGGTCTCCGACCAGCTTGACCGCGAGGCGTCGATCGAGGATCGGATCGTAGGCCGAGTAGACCACCCCCATTCCGCCGGCCCCGAGCTCGTCCTCGATCACGAAGCGTGCAATGCGATCGCCGACCGCGAGGGGGCGCAGGCTCAGCGACGGAGGCCGAGCGTCCACCGTCGTGGGGTCGGGAGACTCACGGGCCCGCATCCGCCCCACCTCCGCCAGCAGGGCGGCACAGCGGGTGCACGTCGCGGCGTGGGCGTGTGCCTGGTCGAGCCAGCCCAGCGAGCTCGTCCCACAGGCGAGCTCGACGAGCTGCTCGTCGGAGAGACAGTCGCCGGCGGGATCGCCCACGGCTGGACCGGGCGTGTCGGGGACCGTCGAGGTCACCGGGTCGTGCTCCCCGTTCACGAGCCCAGACCTCGCGGAAGGAGTCGAGACAAGCTGAGCTCGACCTGGGAATCGAGGGACTCCAGCAGGCTCTCGACCCCCTGGGACGTGAGGCCCAGGGAGCTGCGAAGATGGCGTCGTACCCGGTTGCCGATCGAGTCCCGAGCCTCGGCGATCCACCGTGCTGCCGTGGAGCGGTGCACGCCGTGCAGAGCTCCGATCTCGTCGATGGTGCATTGATGGAGCACGTGCAGCCGAAGGACACCACGGGCCCGATCCGACAGCTCCTGCACCGCCACCCCGAATGCCTCCTTGAAGGCATGCGTGTGCTCCGTCTTCATGGCCCGGCTCTCGGGCGAGAGCATGCCCGTGGAGAGTCGCTCCACGAGCCAGTCATCCGGGGTCGCAGATTCCGTGGGCTCCCGGCCCCGTCGGCGGATGATGTCCACGCCCAGGCGGAGCGCCACGACCTTGACCAGGGCACGAAGGCGACCGCGCCCCGCATACTCGAGGATCTTGGCGCTCGTGTTCGGAGAGCCCGTCAACAACCGCTGGAGGGTGATCTGCTTGATGTCCTCCAGCACTGCGGCTTCCAGGCGGAGGTGGGCGAGGGCCGGCACGACCGCGGGCAGCAGCGTCGACTCGAGCTCTCGGGTGGCCCAGCGGTCGCCGGAGGAGCAGCCGGCCGCCAGCCACAGCTCTCCTGCATCCAGCGCAGCCAAGGTGCCGACCGGGTCCTCCGCCGCCGACACGCGATCCGCGACCGCCCGGGCGAGATCCGCCGGGGTTGGCGTACCGGGCCAAGCCGCTGCTCCCCGGTCCCAGAAGCTCGACAGCGCCTGTGCCAGCGCGTCATCTCCGTCTGGGCCAGACGCACTCGCCGCCTCTCGAACGAACTCGTCGCGGCCTGCCGGCACGACGCCGAGTATACCAGCGCCGGCAGAGCGAGCCACATCGGGCCTCGGCGCCCCATTGGAGCTCAGCCTGCCCGCTGAGCGCCCAGTCCCCAGCGCGATCATGCACCGACTCGATCCACTCGATCGTCTCGGTGGACGCGTCGACGGTCGCAGGCCTGCGCGGTGCTCGAGAGCGTCAGGCTCTCCGAGGTCGAGCCGCTGCTCGCCTCGATTGAGTCGTCTCGCATGCACTCGGCGGCGATGATGATGACGTGCGGCTCGGGCATCGCGCTCTCCCGATGCCCGCTCGCCGAGCATTAAACGACGCCGACGTCGAGCACGACGGGGACACAGAGTGGCGTCGATCCTCGGGCACGATGATCGAGTGGCTCGGGTCGCCACGAGCTCGCCCCGCCGTGGCGCGATCTCCCGTCATCGCTCCGTGACCTCGTCGACACCGCTCGGCGAGACGCGTCGATCCCCTCGACGCTCACGCGACGAACGACGCAATGCGTCACGGACTCGTTTCCTTCCACGCGTGCCGAGCTCGTAGTCGCCACCTCGGGCCGACGCTAGCGTCCCCGCGCGCGGCCGAGCTGGGTCGCGGCGAGAGGACATCATGAAGAACCTGGACCTTCGCACTCGAGGAGCGAGCCTGCTGGCGAGCGCCCTCTTCCTTCCGCTCGGCGGCTGCCCGGGCGACGAGCCCATGGGCGAGACCGACACCGACCCCAGCGGCTCGACCTCCAGCGGCTCCACCTCGGGCGTCGACGGCTCCACGGGCGACCCGGACCCGACCACCGGGGCCGACGAGAGCACGGGGAGCACCGGCGACACCGAGGGCGACGACGTGGCCTTCACGCTGCAGCTGCTGCACGCGTCGGATCAAGAGGGCAACGTGGAGGCCGTGGTCGATGCGCCGGGCTTCTCGGCCGTGCTCGAGGCGCTGCGCGCCGAGATGCCCGAGCAGACCCTCACGGTGACCTCGGGTGACGTGTGGATCCCCGGCCCGTTCTACGCGGCCGGGGCCGACGTGGACCAGGTCGACCTGGGGGGCGGCGAGGTGCTGCTGCTGGGCGGGGTGACGGGGCGACCCGACATCGCCATGCACAACGCGATGGGCTTCCAGGCGGCTTGCTTCGGCAACCACGAGTGGGACCGTGGCCAGGGCGACGTGGCCGCGATCCTCGGCCCCGACGACGTCGATGGCGACGGCACCAACGACTGGCTGGGAGCGAGCTTCCCGTACACCAGCGCCAACCTCGACTTCTCGCGCAGCGTGGTCGCCGACCTGGTGGTCGCCGACGGCCTGGAGTGGAGCGAGGCCGCGGGAGGCATCGCGCGGAGCACCGTGGTGACCGTGGACGGCGAGCCCATCGGAGTGGTGGGCGCGACCACCCCGACCCTGGAGGACATCTCGTCGCCCGGCAACGTCGGCGTGCTGCCTCCCGACGACTCGCTGGAGACCCTCGCGGGGATCATCCAGGAGCAGGTCGACGCGCTGACGAGGGCGGGCATCGACAAGATCGTGGTGCTGGCCCACATGCAGCAGATCGCCATCGAGACCGAGCTGGCGGGGATGCTCTCCGGCGTGGACGTGATCGTGGCGGGCGGCTCCAACACCCTCCTTGCCGATGACGGCGACGTGCTGCGCCCCGGGGACGAGGCCTCGGGCCCGTACCCGACGATGCTCTCCAACGCCGACGGCGATCCGCTGGCCCTGGTCAACACCGACGGCAACTACCGCTACGTGGGGCGCCTGGTGGTCGGCTTCGACGAGGCGGGGGTGATCGTGACGTCCTCGCTCGACGAGGCGATCAACGGCGCATGGGCGACCGACGAGGCCGGCGTGGCCGCGGTCGGGGGGACGCCCGATCCCACCGTGGCCGCCATCTCCGATGCGGTGGGGCAGGTGATCGTCGCCAAGGACGGCAACACCTTCGGGGCCACCTCGGTGTGGCTCGAGGGGCGCCGCAGCTTCGTGCGCACCGAGGAGACGAACCTGGGCAACCTCACCGCGAGCGCCAACCTGGCCTACGCCCAGCTGGTCGACCCCACGGTGGAGATCGCCCTCAAGAACGGCGGCGGAATCCGCCGCGAGATCGGCTTCATCAGCGTCCCGCCGGGCTCGACCGATCCCCCGCAGTACCTGCCGCCCCAGGCCAACCCGCTCGCGGGCAAGGAGGAGGGCGAGGTCTCGCAGCTCGACATCGAGGCCGCCCTGGCCTTCAACAACGGGCTGACGCTGCTCACCCTCGAGTCGGGCGAGCTCAAGGCCGCGCTCGAGCGCGGCGTGGCGGGCTGGGTCATGGGCGCCACGCCGGGCCCGTTCCCACAGGTGGCGGGGATGCGGATCTCGTTCGATCCGGCGGGCACGGCTCAGGTGATCGACGCGATGACGGGCATCATCACCACGCCGGGAGAGCGGGTCCGCAACGTGGCGGTGCTCGACTCGGCTGGAGACTGTGTCCGCGCCCTGGTGGAGGACGGGGTCCCGGTGCCGGGCGAGACCGTCCGCGTGGTGATCCTCGACTTCCTCGCCAGTGGTGGCGACGGCTATCCGCTCGATGCCCTCGTCGCGCCGATGCGGGTGGACATGGCCGTCGACACGGACTTCTCCGTGTTCCCCTGGAGCGCAGCCGACTTCGCCCCCGCGGGCACCGAGCAGGATGCGATGGCCGAGTTCCTCGCCCAGACCACGAGCCTGATGGCTCCGTACGCGCGAGCCGACACCTCGAGCGACGCCGACACTCGGATCCAGAACCTGCAGGTGCGCGCCGACACGGTGCTGGACGGCTGTCCTCCCTAGGCACGAGGCGGGCTCGACCCCAACGGGTGAGGGGAGGCTCCTGCGTGGGAGCCTCCCCTCGGTGATCGTGGCCTCGCTCGCGGGTCCGCACGGCGTGGCGACCCGCGGGCTTCGAGACCTTCGACCTCGAGCGCGAGCCGACGACCTCGGGGCTCGGGGCGGCCCGGTCCCGCGCGTGGCTCCTACGCCGTCGGTCCCTTGGGCTGCTGGTTGACGGCCTCGAGCGCCTTGTCGATCGCCTCCTTGGCCTTGGCGGTCAGCCCTCCGCGGCGCACCTGCTCGCCCAGCACCTGCTCGAGCCGGGACACGTAGGCGTCGAGGCCCTCGCGGCTGGGCACGGTGCCGTCGCCCCCGGGCGCGGTGGTCGAGGAGCCCGGCTCGCCGGGCGGGGCGGGCAGGGCGGGGCGACGGCGCTCGCCGAAGAGGTCCACCCAGCGATCGAAGCTGCGGCCGAGCGCCATCACCTGGTGGAAGGCCTGCCCCGGGTCCTCGCGGTGGAACACCAGGCCCACGCCGGCCGCGATGAGCGACACCGGGCCGAGGATCAGGTCCTTGATCCCATCGAGCAGCAGCTTGCCCTGGAACACGGCGAGGTCGCGGAGCAGCCGCCAGCGCCGGGCTCGGATCTCGGGCTCGGGGGCCGGCGCGGGGACCAGCCGCTGGTCCTCGGGGGGCAGGGATTCCATGGCGCGCGAATGATAGCGTGGTCGTCATGGCCCGCTCCGACTCCGCTCCCCTGCTGCCGCGCAGCGCGACCCTGCTGGGGATCGCGTTGCTCGCCTGTGCCTGGCTCCCGCTCACCCCGGGGGGCCGCAGCTTCGTGCAGCTGGCGATCGAGACCTTCGGCGAGGGCGTGATGGCCGGCCTGGTGATGGTCGTGGGCATGGGCTCGCCCTTCCTGTTCGGCCTGGCCGTGGCGGTGGGCAGCCTGGGTCGCGACGAGCAGCGAGCCGCGAGCCTGGTGCGCACGCCGGTGACCATGATGCTCAGCCAGCTCCTGCTGCTGGCGTGGATCATGTGGCGGCGCGGCGACATGATCGCCTCGCTGCCGCTGCTGCTGTTCGCGGTGGTGACCAGCCTCTATGTCATCCAGCACTCGGCCTCCTCGCGGGCCTCGGGGCGGCCGGCCTCGTTTCGGTGGTACGTGCGCTGGGGCGCGATGGTGGTCAGCGCGGTGGCGGGCTGGCTGCTGCTGCAGCGCATGGGCGGCCTGAGGATGGGCGTGGCGGTGGAGATTGCGGGCCTGTGCGGCCTGGGCCTGGTCCTGCGGGCCCAGCCGTCCCGCGAGGCGCCGGCGCCCGCGGCCGCGGAGGTCGACGACGAGCCCGAGACGGAGGGGCTGGGCGACCTGGACGACGACGAGCTCGACGACGAAGGGCTCGACGAGCCCTCCGACGACTAGGAATTCCGAGGAATCCTCCTGCGGTCTCGGGGGGTGAAAGCGCCGGCGGCTGGCCGGCGTTCGGGGGGCGACCACGACGGAGCCTACCCATGAGAATCCCCACCTACTGCACGATTGGCCTGGTCCTGACCGCCCTGAGCCTCGGCTGCGCCTCCAAGTCCGCGCACAAGGACATGATGGCGCCGGCCGACTACGGCTACGGCTACGAGGAGGGCTACGACATGGCCGCCGAGGCCGGGCCGATGGCCATGGACGAGGGGCCCATGGACGCCGCCGCGACGATGGGCGGAGCCGCGATGCCGGCCTCGCCCGCCATGGCCCCCGCGGGGGTGATGGGGACCGTGCCCTCCGGTGCGGCCAAGGCCGCGATCTCCGGCGAGCCGGCGGTGGCCGAGCCCGAGCTGCCGACCACCGGCCCCGACGTGGACCAGATGCTCATCTTCAACGGCACGGTGGGCCTGCTGGTCGATCACCTGGGCACCGCGACCGGGATCGACGAGGCGGTCGACCTCGCCGTGAGGGCGGGGGGCTACATCGCCCAGCAGACCGACACCACGGTGATCCTGCGGGTGCCCTCGGGCAAGTTCCGCAAGGTGATGCGCGGGGTGGAGAAGCTCGGCGACGTGCAGTCGCGCAGCGTGCAGACCCTGGACGTGAGCGAGGAGTTCCACGACCTGGGCGTGCAGCTCGAGCACCTCGAGGCCACCCGCGACCGGATCAAGAAGCTGCTGTCCACCGCCAAGGACCTGCAGGAGATCATGACCGTGGAGCGCGAGCTCGAGCGGCTCGGCGGCGAGATCGATCGCATCCGCGGCCGCATGCGCTTCCTGAGCTCGCAGGCCGCGTTCTCCACCCTCACCGT
Source organism: Myxococcales bacterium (assembly GCA_020633315.1). Lineage (GTDB taxonomy): Bacteria > Myxococcota_A > Polyangia > Nannocystales > Nannocystaceae > Paraliomyxa. Next base: position 403,619 of record JACKDV010000005.1, on the reverse strand, counting down.
GGCCTTCGCCGAGCGGCCCAAGGAGATCCCGGTGCTGGTCGACGAGCACGAGGAGCGCGAGATCCTGCCGCCTCCGCCCCCGCCGCCGCGCCTGCTCGACACCTCGGTGGACTGGATCGGCGAGGTCGACGTGCACCAGCTGATGAACCTGCACCGCTAGCCCTCTCACCCTCGACTGCCTTGGAGATCACCACGATGCGACGCTCGATCCTCACCCTCGCCCTCGCTGCCCTCGCCCTGGGCGGCTGCGCCACCACCTCGCTGCAGACCCCGGCCGGCTTCGCGGCCCAGCCCGACGACGACCACTACGAGTACCGCGCCAGCGACGGCGAGGGCGTGGTGCTCGCGGTGCGCCGCGAGAAGAACCAGCCCCGCGGCGACCTGAGGTTCTGGACCTCGGCCCTCGACGTGAAGCTGCGCCAGGCCGGCTACCAGGCGCTGAGCCTCGAGGAGGTGGCCTCGGCCGACGGGATCGAGGGCCGCCAGATCCGCTACGCGCTGCCCTTCGAGGGGCGCGAGCTGAGCTTCTGGGTGACCCTCTTCGTCACCTCCAAGCGGGTGGTGATCGTGGAGGCCGGCGGCGACTCGGAGCTGTTCGACGCCAAGACCGAGGCCGTCGAGCAGGCGATCGCCTCGCTCACGGTGGGCTGAGCCGGGGCGCCGCTCGTCCGCGGCGCTACGGCGCGGCCAGGTCCTCGGCCAGCGCCGCGCGCTGCTCCTCGCTCAGCTCGGTCCGCGCCTGCATCCCGTCGAGCTCCACCCCCACGGCCACCGGCTGCCGGGGCGCCGCGAACTTGAGGTACTGCACCGAGCTCAGCCGCCCCTCGCCCACCTGCCGCGGGTCGAAGCGGGGGCGCACCCGGGTGCCGTCGGCCAGCTCGAGGTACACCCGCTCGGGCAGGGCCAGCCACTCCACCAGCTTGCGCGCGCGCTCGGCCTCGTCGTCGATGCCGATGAGCAGGGTGCAGCCCAGCTCGCCGGGGCCGCCCAGCAGCTCGTTGTAGGTGTGAAGCTCGTGCTGGATGTCGGCCTCCCTCACGATCCGCTCGGTCCGCATCATCTCCTGCACCTGGTAGCGCACGGTGTCGCGGTTCTCGAACAGGAAGGTGAAGGTGCCCCCGCCCACCTCCACGCGGCGGGCCGCCTTGGCCGCGATGGCCAGGGGGCGCAGGGTGGGGCGCTGCTCGTCGTAGGTCACGTAGTCGAGCAGCTCGCTGCGTTCGACGGGCTTCATGGGGTGTCCTCTTCCTTCTTCGGCTCGGGCTCCTTCGGGGCGGGCGCGGTCTCGAAGGAGTCGCCCCGGTAGGCGCGGGCGAGCAGCGACATGGGGTGCAGCGGGCGCTTGCCCGCGTGCTGCTCGAGCTGGATCGCAGCCAGCGGGCAGTCGGTGGCCCACCACTGGGCGTCGGCGTCCTTCATGCCCGCGAACGCGTTGCCGCCCACGCGCTGCGAGTACTCGAAGCCGTCCACCATCATCGCGTGGGTGCCGTCGTGGCCGCAGCACTCCATCACCAGGGCCGGCTTGACCCCGGGGAGCTTGCGCAGCAGGTCGCGGCCCTTGAAGCCCACGCCCTGGGTGCGCAGGTGGCAGGGCGCGTGGTAGGCCACCGGCCCGTTCGGCGAGCTGGCGAAGTCGGTGTCGAAGCGCTCCTCGTTGCGGATCGACCACAGGAACTCGCTGGGATCCATGGTGGCCGCGGCCACGGCCTTCGCTCGCTCGCGGTCCTCGCCCTCGAGCAGCTCGGGCCACTCGCGGCGCAGCATCATGGAGCAGGTGGGGTTGATGGCGAGCACCTTGGCCCCGGCCGCCACGTAGGGGGTGAGCACGTCGAGGTTGGCCTTGGCCTTGCGGCGCAGGCCCCGAAGGTCGCCGCGCTCCCAGGCCGGCATGCCGCAGCACTGCAGGCCCTTGGCGCAGCGGATCCCCACCTGGTTGCGCTTCATCACCTCCACGGTGTCGCGGCCGATCTGGGGCTCGTTGTGCTCGACGTAGCAGGTCTGGAACAGCACCACCTCGCCGCCGGGGCCCTCGGCGGTCAGGCCCTGCGCCTCGGCCCAGCTCTCGAAGCTCTGGGCCGCGAAGTCGGGCAGCAGCTTGTCGCGGTGGACGCCCAGCACCTTCTCCATGAACCAGCGGTGCAGGCCCACGCGGTTCATGGTGTTGACCAGGCCGAAGCTGGCGCGGGCGGCCCGACCGGCGAAGTCGGGGTCGCGCAGCAGCTTGTCCTGCAGGGTGGTGGAGCGCTTGCGTCGCTCGATCGCCTGGTAGCGGTGCACCAGCTTGGGGAAGTCGAGCTGGAACTCGTGCCCGTCCCGCGGGGTGTAGGGGCACTGCACCTCGCACAGCTTGCACTGGAAGCAGGCGTCCATCACCTCGCGGGTGTCGTCGGCGCCCAGCTTGCGCACGTTGCCGTCGTACTGATCGTCGATGAGCGAGAACAGCTTGGGGAACGAGTCGCAGTACTTGAAGCACATGCGGCAGCCGTGACAGACCTCGAAGACCCGGGTGATCTCCTTGGCCAGCGCCCCCTCGTCCCAGTACTTGCCCTCGCTGGGGTCGTAGCAGAGCCCATCGGTCGGTCGGTAGGAGATGTTGCCTTCGTCGTCGGCCATGGTCCGCCTCCATATGCGAGCGGCCACCCGAGGGTGGCCGACGTCGCGTGCTTGCCGGGCGTGCCGGCTCGTGGTGCGCGTGGGCGCCTAGAAGTGCTCGTCGAGCAGCTTCTGGAAGCGACCGGCGTGGGACTTCTCGGCCTTGGCGAGGGTCTCGAACCAGTCGGCGATCTCGGCGAAGCCCTCCTCGCGGGCGGTCTTGGCCATGCCCGGGTACATGTCGGTGTACTCGTGGGTCTCGCCCGCGATGCCGGCCTTGAGGTTGTTCTCGGTGTCGCCGATCGGCAGGCCGGTGGCCGGATCGCCGGCCGACTTGAGGTAGTCGAGGTGGCCGTGCGCGTGGCCGGTCTCGCCCTCGGCGGTGTCACGGAAGTTGCCCGCGACCTCGGGGTAGCCCTCCACGTCGGCCTGCTTGGCGAAGTAGAGGTAGCGGCGGTTGGCCTGCGACTCGCCCGCGAAGGCGGCCTTGAGGTTGTCGTGGGTCTTGGTGCCCGTCAGGTCTTTGCTCATGGCTCTCTCCAGTACTCTGGTCGCGAATTGGTGATGGTCGCGGGGAGCAACGCAATGGGGCGAGCCCCGCACCGCGGGCCCTAGATAGCATGGGCGCCCCGCGCTGGCCACGGCGAGCCCGGCGGACGCTCCCGCCTGGCGCCCGAGGCGGGACAATCGGCGTCCGCTCGCGAAACGGGGCCCGTTGGCCCGCGCTCGTCTGCCTTCGTAACAAGGCGGTACCATGGGGCCGACGCGGGCGGCTCGGGCCGCTCGTCCGTCGCCGGAGCTGCATGGAATCCTCGGATCCGCATCGCGAGCATCCCCTCATCACCGAGCTCGAGGCGCTCGACAGCGCGGGCCCGGGGCGACGCACCGCCTTCGCGGTGCTTCGCCAGGTGCGCAAGGGCCAGACCCGGGCCGGCAAGCCCTACCTCGATCTGCGGCTCGCCGATCGCAGCCGCACCGTGGCGGCCAAGGTGTGGAGCGACGCGGGGCGAGCGATGCAGACGGCCGAGCAGCTGCGGCCCGGCGCGCACGTGAAGGTGCTGTTCGAGATCGACAGCTACAAGGGGGCGCTCCAGCTCAACGTGAGGGGGCTGCGGCTGGCCGAGGAGGGCGAGCTCGGCTACGACCCCACGGCGCTGGCCGACGAGGGCGCGTCGCTGGTCGAGGGGCTGATGGTCGACACCCTGGTGTTCGACATCGAGACCGTGCCCGGGGTGGACCTGCGCAAGGTGCCGCCCACCGTCGCCCAGGCGGTGACCAAGTACGCCGATCGCCAGGACTGGGACGAGGGCAAGGTGATGAGCCTGTCGCCCTACTTCGGCAAGGTGGTCTCGCTGGCGTTCGGCGACGGCGAGGTCGATCCCGACCAGCAGGAGGTGACCGTGCTGGTGGTGCCGCCCGACGACGTGGAGGTCAAGGCGCTGCCGAGCTGGGTGCGCCTGGTCTCCGAGGCCGAGCTGCTGCAGGCCTTCTGGGCGCTGGCGGGAGCGGCCAGCGTCGTCGTCACCTACAACGGCCGGGCCTTCGACGTGCCCTTCCTGGTGGGGCGCAGCCTCATCCACGACATCCCCGTGCGCGTCGATCTGCAGTCCAACCGCTACTCCCTGCGGCCGCACCTCGACATCTACCAGGCGATGGGCGGGCGCTACGGCCGGGGCCCGGCCTCGCTCGACGTGGTGTGCTGGGCCCTGGGCATGCCCAGCCCCAAGGAGGTGATGGACGGCTCGATGGTCCATACCTTCTTTGCCAAGGGCGACATGGCCACCATCGCCGAGTACAACGCCGGCGACGTGCGGGCGACCACGGCCGTCTACCAGCGCGTGCGCGACGGCCTGCTGCGCTATCGCGACGACTGGTAGCCGCGGCCCGAGCGCCGTGACCCTCCCTCGCGCGGCAGGCTCCGGAGGATTTCGGCGAATAATCTGCGGGTTGGCGAGTGGTTGGGCCCTGGGGAGCGCAGGCCCCAGGAGCATCGATGACCGATCCGAGCGATCCGCAATTCCTCGTGCAGACAGCCGATGACCCCGGGATTCTCGACTACGTGGGGGAAGCCATCACCGGCTTCGCGGCGGGTGCCTACTCCTGGCCCTTCGACTACACCCTGTGCCTCAACTGGATCGCGGGCTCGGCCGGCTTCTACGGCGAGCGGGTGAGGAGCAACTGCGACTACCACCGCACGCGGATCATCACCATCCTCGATCACTCCGCGCAGCTCACCTACTACCTCATCCTCAAGGGCATGCTGTTCAAGCTGCTGGGCGACGAGACCGCGCTGCGGGCCATGCGGACCGCGCTGTCGCGGGTCTCGGGCGAGCAGGCGGCGCAGGCCTTCATCGATCGCCTGCCCCAGCTCACGCACTCGGCCGCGCGCTTCGCCGGGCGCTCGATGACCGGCGCGGCCTTCACCGCGTGGATGCAGACCGGCGGCCGGGTCGGCCGGGCCGTGAGCGCGGGGCGTCGCATCGGCATCGCCTCGTTCAACTTCGTGGCGCTCCTTTGGGGCTCGGCCTTGCACGTGTCGATCCGCAGCCCCGGCAGCTTCGACCTCATCTCGGTCTTCTTCTGCTGGATCACCGGCGATCCCAACTTCCGCCTGAGCAGCGAGGAGTACGTGGCCTTCTATCGCACGGTGATGAGCGTGGGCGACGAGATCCTCGCCGACACCGGCGACCAGGCCGACTTCGAGAACTACCGCCAGGTGATCGGCCTGCTGCTGCGCTTTGGCTGGACGGGCGGCTCGGTCGAGTAGGCCGGGCCCGCCGCGCGCCGCGGCGTGAGCCATGATCGGATCGGCCGGGCCTCGTCCCGGCCGTTTGTGCGCTCGCCAACCCCACCCGCCCCGCCGGGGCGTTTCCTCGGCCGGGACGGGGTGGTATATCGCGGGCCGCGCTCATCCCGCTCGCGGCGTGGACGGGGTCGTGGCCCACGTCGATGCGCCCGCGGTCCGCCGGGAGGAGCTCGGAACCCGAGGAGCACTTCCACATGGCCGAAGCGATCACGATGAGCAAGGAGGGACTGTCGGTCCCCAACAACCCCGTCATCCCGTTCATCGAGGGCGATGGCATCGGCCCCGACATCTGGGCGGCCTCGGTGCGGGTGTTCGACGCCGCGGTCGAGAAGGCCTACGGCGGTGACCGCAAGATCGAGTGGCTCGAGGTGCTCGCGGGCGAGAAGGCCTTCGACAAGACCGGCGAGTGGCTGCCCGAGGCGACCAACGACGCCTTCCGCAAGTACCTGGTGGGCATCAAGGGCCCGCTCACCACGCCGGTGGGCGGTGGCATCCGCAGCCTCAACGTGGCGCTGCGCCAGAACCTCGATCTCTACACCTGCCTGCGTCCGGTGCGGTGGTTCGAGGGCGTGCCCAGCCCCGTCAAGCGCCCCGACCTGACCGACATGGTCATCTTCCGCGAGAACACCGAGGACATCTACGCGGGCATCGAGTTCCAGCAGGGCTCCGAGGAGAACACCACGCTCATGGCGCTGCTCGCCGAGTCCTTCCCCGCGCAGTACCGCAAGATCCGCTTCCCCGGCAGCTCGGGCATCGGCCTCAAGCCGGTCTCGCAAGAGGGCACCGCCCGCCTGGTGCGCGCCGCGATCAAGTACGCCTTCGACAACCGCCTGCCCTCGGTGACCCTGGTGCACAAGGGCAACATCATGAAGTTCACCGAGGGGGCCTTCCGCGACTGGGGCTACGAGGTGGCCAAGGCGGAGTTCGGCGGCGTGGATCTCGACGGTGGGCCGTGGCAGACGCTCCGCCGCGACGGTCACGAGCTGATCGTCAAGGACGTGATCGCCGACGCGTTCCTGCAGCAGATCCTCACCCGCCCCGCCGAGTACTCGGTGATCGCCACCATGAACCTCAATGGCGACTACATCTCCGACGCGCTCGCGGCCTGCGTGGGCGGCATCGGCATCGCGCCGGGCGGCAACATCAACTACGAGTCGGGGACCGCGATCTTCGAGGCCACCCACGGCACCGCGCCCAAGTACGCGGGGCAGGACAAGGTGAACCCGGGCTCGGTGATCCTCTCGGGCGAGATGATGCTGCGCTACATGAGGTGGACCGAGGCGGCCGACCTCATCATCAAGGGCATGGACGGGGCCATCGGGGCCAAGACGGTGACCTACGACTTCCATCGCCTGATGGAGGGGGCCACCCTGCGCAAGTGCTCCGAGTTCGGCTCGGACGTCATCACCCACATGGGCTGAGCCCCGAGGGGCGTCGCGCTCGAGGCCACGGGCCGGCACCGCGCCGTTCGTGGCCTCGAGGCAATTCGGAGCCGTGACCCCGCGCTCGGTCTCGGGGCGACCCTGGGGATGCCCAGGAGCGGCGCGACGGCGAGCTGCGAATTCGGCGCCACTTCGTGGGGCCAGCCGCGCGCGTTCTGCGACCATCGTCGACCATCGGCGTCGTCTCCTCGCTCGACCGGCGGCGTGCGGGGTATACTCGGAGCCACTCGATGCGGACCTGGGGGCTCAGCGCGCTGCTCGTTGGCGGCTTGGTGGTGGGATGTGCCGGCGGGGACAACCCCGGCAGCGACAACTTCACCTTCGGCGGCCCGGATGGTGGCGGCAACACCTCGGGGATGACGGGACAGGCCGACGAGACGGTCGACGAAGGTCCGGGCACCAACGGCGGCAGCGGCCAGGCCGACGGCAACGACAACGCCGACGGCGTTCAGTGCAACGACGGCGACGGCGACGAGTACGGCGACGACTGCCCGGCCGGTCCCGACTGCGACGACAGCGATCCGGGGATCAACCCCGGCGCGGGTGAGACCTGCGACGGCATCGACGAGAACTGCGACGGCGAGATCGACAACGGCTGCGAGTGCCCCGACGACGGGGTGAGCGGCGCGTGCAACACCCCCACCGATCTCGGCGCGGTCGAGGTGGGCGGCAGCTCGCTGAGCGTGGTCGGCACGATCCCCCAGGAGGGCGCGCTCGACTGGTACACGGTCTCGTTCCCCGCCGCGGCTCGGCCCGGCGAGGGCGTGCCCACCCTGAGCTTCGCGATCAACACCGGCGACGCCTTCGCCTTCGACGTGGTGCAGAACCAGTGCGACGCGATGGGGGCTCCCTGCACCGAGGGCGGCGATGCCATGGGCACCGCGGTGGGGCTCACCTCGTGGACCTTCGAGGACTCCGACCCCGGCTGCTGCACGCCGCCGATGGACTCGATGGTCGCGTGGCCCAACCAGATCTACGTCCGGGTGTATCGCACCACCATGGGTGCGAGCTGCGACACCTACCAGCTCCAGGCCAGCCGCTGAGCGGCGGTGGTGCGGCTACGGGGCGGCGGGCGCCTCGACCGGCGCGGGCGTGGTCTTGCCGGCCCAGCACGAGTAGCCCAGCCGCGCGGTCTTCTTGGTCTTGGTGCCCTTGCCCTCGGAGAAGTCGGTCTCCTGCAGGGTGATGCCGGTGACGTTGCCGACGTCGTCGTAGCGGTAGTCGTAGCGCCGGTCGATCTTGCCGTCGACGCCGTGGTCTTCCTTGATCTGCTTGGCCCGCCCCTTGTCGTCGTAGGTGAGGGTGACCCGCACCGAGGGCCCCTCCACGGGCTTCTTCACCGTGGCCTTGCGCACCAGGCCGTCCTTGATGTCGAGCTCGATGTCGTCGCGCTTGGCGTAGAGCGGGTAGCCGGGCGCGATGCCGGTGAAGGCGGGCAGGGTGATCAGCGTGATCTCGTGCTCGGTGTCGGTGCCCCCGCTCTTGTCGGTATAGGTCGCGGTGGCGAGGTTCACCCCCTCCTCGTAGCTCGGGGTGATGATCGCATCGGTGGACTTGTCGCAGCCGGCGTCCACGGTGACCTTGTTGGTGCGATCGTCCTTGGTCCAGAAGCGGGCGCAGACCTCGTTGGTGCCGTCGTTGTCGCCGTCGATGCGCAGCGAGCCGCCGCTGCCGTCGGCGTCGTACTTGAAGCGCAGCACCGGGCCCTTGCTCCACCGCACGAAGCACGGGCCGTCGTACACCGGCGGGGCCGCGGCCTCTCCGTCGGTGTCGCCGGTGTCGCCCGCCTCCATGCCCACCGTGGCCACGCCCTCCGAGTCGGTGTCGTCCTCGCCCCAGTCGTCGCCGCCGAAGGGATCGACGGCCGTGGTTCCGCCGGTGTCTCCGCCCGTGCCGGTGCCCGGGGCGGGGGCCGGGAGATCGGTCCTGGCCGGGGCGGGCGGAGGAACCTGGGGGGGAGCCTGCCCGTCGTCGCCGCACGCGATCGTGAGCAGCGCCAGGAGGCCGAGCGGGAGGCGGGAGCGGGGGCGAGTCATGGGTCCGGGGGCGTGGTCACGGGCCGGAGCTCGTCCCAGCCGTACATCTGGGCGTAGCCGCGGCGCAGGCCGAAGCAGCGGCTTTGTAGCACACATCCCTGGCAGGGGGCGGGCTTGACGAACTCCCCGCCGTCGTAGCCCGCGGGTAGCTCGGCGAGCCCCATGAACGCCCCGGGGTCGTCGGGGACCAGGCACAGGGGCAGGCCGCACATGGAGTCGAAGCCGGCCACCTCCACGCCGCGCCGGTCGGCGACGGCCATGCCCTCGCGCACCGCGGGGAGCACATCGCGATAGCGCGGCACCAGCCAGCGCTCGCGGGGCACGAGGTCGGTCGACATGCCCACGAATGACAGCGTGATGGCGGCGGCGGGCCAGCGCTCGGCCACCATGGTGACGAAGGCCGGGAACTCGTGGCGGTTGATCTCGCACAGCACGTAGTTGAGGCGCACGCGGATGCCCGCGCCCACCAGCGCGTCCACGCCGGCCACCGTGCGCACGAAGGTGCCCGGGGCGGCGGTCACTCGGTCGCAGACCTCCGCCGTGGCTCCGTGCAGCGACACGAAGGCCACGTCGACCCCGGCCTCGGCCAGCTCGCGGCAGCGCTCGGGATCGCCGAGGCGGGTGGCGTTGGTCTGTAGCTCCACCGCATGGGCCCCGCCCGCCTTGCTGCGCCGCACGTGCTCGACCAAGCGGGGGTCGAGGGTGGGCTCGCCTCCCGAGAACACCGCCACGCCGCGCAGCGCCGCGATCTCGTCGATGGCGGCTTCCACCCGGGCCATCGGCGGCGCGGGCAGGTGGGTGGAGACGAAGCAGAAGTGGCAATTCTGGTTGCAGCGGAAGCCGATGCGGATGATGTGGGCCGGGATCGTCGAGCCGTCGGGGCGGCGATAGATCTCGCGGGTGACCAGCTCGCGCTCGATCTGCTCGCGGGGGGTGGCGATCACGGTGAGGCGCCGGCGGAGGCGATCGTCCTGCAGCGGCTCGGCGAGGGTGGGGGGCAGGTCGTCGGGCAGGCCGGGGCAGCGGTCGCGGACGCGGCACTCGGCGCAGGCCGGCGCGCGGGCGTGGCCGTCTCGCGTCGCGCCGCCGCGGTTGAGGGCGTAGATCGAGGCCACGCGCCCCGGGCGGGGGAACAGGCAGGGCGGCAGGAAGGTGGCGGGCTCGAGCGAGATGGGCAGGGCGTGATCGCGGGCCTGGTCGACCAGGCGGGTCGCGGTGGCGAGCATGGGCTGCAGCGGGGCCAGGCTCTCCGAGTCGGGGGCCTCGCGGGGCAGGCGGAGCCACAGGCGCTCGATCTCCACGCCCGCGGCGGCGAGCTGGGCGGGCAGCGAGGGGAGCGAGTCGAGGTTGTCGCGGAGCACGGGGGCGCAGGCCTCCACCGTGATGCTGGCCGCACGGAGGGCCGCGATGCCGGTCGCGGTCCGGGCCGCGCCGCCGGGGTCGCGAGTGATCGCGTCCAGCTGCGGGCCCCAGGCGGGGAGGTGGACGATCGCGGCGTGCAGGCCCGCCTCGGCGAGTCGCTGGGCGAGGGGGGGGGTGACGAGCGCCGCGTTGGTCTCGAGCGCCACGCGGGCGCCGTCGCGGGCGGCCTCGGCCACCAGCGCCGGCAGGTCGGGACGTAGGGTGGGCTCGCCGCCCGTGAGCACGAGGGTGGTCGGATGCTCGTGCCGGGCGGCGATGATGCGGCGGCGCACCACGGAGGCGGCCGCCACCGAGGCGCGCTCGTGGGGGCGCCGGGAGTGGCAGAAGCGGCAGGCTTGATTGCAGGTCTCGTTGGTGACGACCCGGAGGACCCGCATGGGGGCAGGATACACGAAGCGTCCTGCCCCATCGCGGACGGTGTCACCCTTCGCTCTGCACTCCGAGCGTCGCCGTCGGTGCGTTGAGCGTTCCCTCCTGCTCGCCATGGTGATGGAGGGGCTCGCTGGCCCGCGAGCCGTGGACCCACGCCGTAGCCCGCAGGCGGCCGGCGACCTGTCACCGCTGCTCGGCTCGCAGCCGCAGCATGCACGCCAAGATCCGACCGCCGTCCCGCAGCCCGTGGAGGGCCGAGCGGCCGTGAGCCCGGGGCGCCCTCGTCACGGGGACCTCCACCACCCGCGCCCCAGCCTGGATCGCTCGCACCAGCACCTCGGTCTCGATCTCGTACCGCTGCGCCCGCAGTGGCAATCGCTCCCACAGCGAGCGTCGGATCGCCCGCAGCCCCGCCTGGGTGTCGCTCAGCTCCACCCCGTACAGCAGGTTCAATGCCATGGTCAGCCCCCGGTTGCCGGCACGGTGCAGCGGCGTGATCGCACCGGGCAGCAAGCGCCCACGAAAGCGGGAGCCGATCACCAGATCGGCTCCCTCGTCGAGCGCCGCGAGCAAGGACGGGATGTCCCGGGGATCGTCCTGCCCGTCCCCATCGAGGGTGACCAACCGCTCGCCGCGGGCCACGGTCGCGGCTCGTCGCAGCGCGCGGCCCTTGCCGCAGTTGGTCGCATGGCGGATCACCCGGGCCCCGGCGGCCTCGGCCACGCGCCCCGTGCCGTCGCTCGAGCCATCGTCCACCACCACCACCTCGTCCACGCCGCCGTCCCGCAGGCAGCCGCGGACCACCTCGCCGATCGTCGCCGCCTCGTCGAGGGCCCCGATGATCGCGGTCACGCCGGGCACGGTGCGGCAGGGTAGCTCAGGGCAGGAGCTGCATGTCGAACATCTCGGCGATCTCGTCCGACGCGTGGATCTCGGTGGTGCTGGCCCCGAACAGGCACGAGGGATTGCCCGGCCAGCAGTGGCCTCCGCCCTCGATGGTGCACAGCGTGACCTCCACCCCCGCGTCGCAGCCCGGCCAGGTCTCGCAGTGGGTGTCGCCCTGGTCGAAGATCACCTCGGACTGGGCGGAGCAGCCGTTGCGGGCGGCCCAGGCCTCCATCATCGCGGGCACGGCAGGGAAGCCGTTGTAGGCCACGATGCCGTCGGCGGTGCCGTGGAGCTGCACCATGGAGATCGGTCGCGAGGGCACGCAGGGGCCGGCCAGTGACAGCACGCCGGCGACCGACGCGGTGGCGGCGAAGAGGTCGGCCGCCTCGCAGGCCAGGCGGTGCGCCATGTGACCGCCGTTGGACATGCCGGTGGCGTAGACCCGCCGCGGATCCACGCACATCTTGGCCGAGACGTCGGCGACCAGCGCCCGGGCGAAGCCCACGTCGTCCACCCCGGTGGAGCTGGCGGTGCCGCAGCACACTCCGGCGTTGAAGGACTGACCGATCCCCTCGGGGTAGGCCACCAGCATGCCGTGCCCCTCGGCCGTGGCGTCGAATTGCGAGAAGTCGGCCTGCTGCGAGGGGGTGCCGAACAGCCCGTGGAAGTTGAGCACCAGCGGCGCGCTCGCGGTGGGGTCGTAGCTGTTGGGGACGAACAGATCGTAGCGACGCATCACCCCATCGACGTCGATGGTGATGTCGGTGTGCACGCCGGGCTCGAACACCGAGGCGATCTCGCAGGCGGCGGGCGGCTCACCGGTCGTGGGTCCGGGACCCTCGGTCGTGCCACTCCCCGCCTCGGTAGCTCCGCCGCCCTCGGCCACGCCGGTGGATCCATCGGCTGGCGCGCCGCTCGAGCCCGCGCTCTGGGTCGTCGAGGAGCTGCCGCTGCCGCCCTCGGGATCGGCGAGGTCCGAGCCCGGGCAGCCCAGCAGGATCATCGCCGCTCCTGCCCAAGCACCCCACGTTCGGCACGATGACGCTGACATCACGTCCGAGCATACACCCCGAGCGAGCCCACTGGCGCAGGAATTGCGCCGGGGTCCCGGGGCGTCCTGGGGCATGGAACACTGCGGACGTCGTCATGCCCAACGAAGCCAGCCCCGATCGGATCGTGCCTCCGTCCTATGTGGTCGGCGTGGGGGCGTCTGCTGGTGGTCTGGAAGCGCTCGAGCAGCTCTTCCGGCACGTGTCGCCCTCCACGGGAATGGCGTTCGTGATCATCCAGCACCTGTCGCCCGACTTCCGCAGCCAGATGGACGAGCTGATGGGGCGGTGGACCACGATGACGGTTCGGGTCGCGGCCAACGAGATGCCCCTGGCGGCGAACACCATCTACCTCATACCGCCCAACGCCGAGCTCATCGTCTCGGACCAGCGCCTGGTGCTGAGCGAGCGGGGCGAGGGGATTCCGCTGCCCATCGATCTGTTCCTGCGCTCGCTGGCCAACGACCTGGGGCGGCGTGCGGTGGCGGTGGTGCTCTCGGGCACCGGCAGCGACGGCAGCCGGGGCGTGCGTGCGGTGCACGATGCGGGAGGCCTGGTGCTGGTGCAGGACGAGCGGACGGCCCGCTTCGACGGCATGCCCCGCAGCGCGATCGAGACCGGCACCGTCGACGAGGTGCTCGGCCCGGCCGAGCTCGCCGCGGCACTCGAGCGGCACTCCGTCCGCCCCCCCACCGATCTCGACGACAGCCGCGATCCCGAGGGCGCGGTGCGAGAGGGAGGGATGCACGCGGTCTTCGGGCTGCTGCGCGATCGCTACGGCATCGACTTCTCCTGCTACAAGCCGGGGACGATCCGGCGACGGACCGAGCGACGGATCCAGCTCGGCGACACCAAGGACCTGAGCGCCTACATCGATCTGCTGCACGTCGATCGGGGCGAGCTCGACGCGCTGTACCACGACCTGCTGATCGGGGTGACCGAGTTCTTCCGCGACGCGGAGACCTTCGAGTGGCTCGAGCGCGAGGTGATGCCGCGGCTGGTGCAGGAGGCCAAGTCGGGCCACGAGCTGCGGCTGTGGGTCGCCGGCTGTGCCACCGGCGAGGAGGCCTACTCCATGGCGATCCTGCTCTCCGAGGCCATCTCTCGGATGGGCCGCTCGATCCCGGCCAAGATCTTCGCCACCGACGTGCACCGCCCCTCGCTGGACACCGCCAGCGCCGGCCTGTACCCGGAGGCCGCCCTCACGGCCCTGAGCCCGGAGCGACGCCAGCGCTACTTCACGCGCGAGGCCAAGGGCTTCCGGGTGACCGCCGAGCTGCGGCGGATGATCGTGTTCGCCCCGCACAACATCATCCGCGACGCGCCCTTCACCAAGCTCGACATGGTGAGCTGCCGGAACCTGCTCATCTATCTGCAGCCGACCATCCAGCGCAAGGTGCTGTCGCTGTTCCACTTCGGCCTGCGCAAGGGCGGGGTGCTGCTGCTCGGCCCCTCCGAGAGCCCGGGCGACATCCTCGAGGAATTCGAGACCCTGGACTCGCAGCGCCGGATCTACCGCAAGCGCCGGGACATCCGCCTGCTGCCGGGCCTGCGTGGCATGCCTCCGGCCCCGGGCCTGCCCCCGATGACCGGCCTGGGCACGGTGCGGATCGCGGGCTCGAGCGACGGCCACCTCGTGGACGTGTTCTCGAGCCTGCTCGAGCAGTCGCTGCCCCCCAGCGTGCTGCTCGACCAGGATCGTCGCATAGTGCACTCGTTCGGCGACGTGGCGTCGCTGCTGCGGCTGCCGCGGGGACGACCCTCGCTCAGCGTGCTCGACATGCTCGACGGGGAGCTCAAGCTGGCGGTGGCAGGGGCGCTGCACCGCGCCTCGCTGGCCAAGGAGCCGATCTCGTTCTCGGGGGTGCGCGCGTCCTCGTCCATCGGCGAGCGCTTCCTCGACGTCCACGTCGATCCCGTGGAGGTCCCCCACTTCCCCGAGCCGTTCTTCCTGCTCTCGCTGCGCGACGTGGCCGAGCCCGGGCGCGCGGTGGTGTCGCACGAGACCGTGGACATCGGGGCGATCTCCCACGATCGCCTCGAGGCCCTCGAGCTCGAGCTGCGCCACACCAAGGAGAGCCTGCAGGCCACCATCGAGGAGCTCGAGGCGAGCAACGAGGAGCTGCAGGCCACCAACGAGGAGCTGCTGGCGAGCAACGAGGAGCTGCAGAGCACCAACGAGGAGCTGCACTCGGTCAACGAGGAGCTGTACACGGTCAACGCGGAGTACCAGCGCAAGATCGATCAGCTCACCGAGCTCACCGACGACATGGACAACCTGCTGCTGAGCACGGAGGTCCACACCCTGTTCGTCGACGAGGAGCTCCGCATCCGCAAGTTCACCCCCGCCATCGCCCAGACCTTCAACCTGGTGGAGTCCGACGTGGGGCGGCGCATCGAGACCTTCGCCCACGATCTCACCTTCGAGGGCCTGGGCGACGTGCTCACGCGCACCCTCAACAGCGGCCAGCGCTTCGAGCAGGAGGTGTCGACCCGCTCGGGGACCGCGTACCTCATGCGGGTGGTGCCCTACCGCGGGCAGCGGACGCACCAGGGCGTGGTGCTCACGCTCATCGACATCACCGAGCTGCGCCGGGTGGAGCTGGCCCTGCGCGAGCAGGTCAAGCTGCGCGATCAGTTCCTGGCCATGCTCTCGCACGAGCTGCGCAACCCGCTGGCCGCGATCAACAACTCGCTCACCCTCATCCGTCGTCGCGGGCCCCTGGCCGATGCGGTCGCGACCCCGCTGTCGATCATCGAGCGGCAGTCCCGGCACATGCAGCGCCTGCTCGACGACCTGCTCGACGTGTCGCGGGTGACCCAGGGCAAGATCCGCCTGCGGCGCGAGGTGTTCGACGTGGTCGCCCTCGCGCGCGACCTGGCCCAGCAGACCCGCCCCACGGTGGAGAAGCGCGAGCAGACGCTCGTGGTGGAGCTGAGCGACGAGCCGGTGTGGGTCAGCGGCGATCCGGCGCGCGTGCTGCAGGTGATCGACAACCTGCTGTCCAATGCGATCAAGTACACCGCCGAGGGCGGGCACCTCACCCTGCGGGTGTCTCGGGACGAGCGGCGGGTGAAGATCGTGGTGCAGGACGACGGCGCCGGGCTCGACGAGGAGACCCGCGCGCGGATCTTCGAGATGTTCGTCCAGGCCGACACCACCCTCGATCGCAGCAACGGCGGGCTGGGAGTGGGGCTGACCCTGGTCCACGAGCTGGTGGCGCTGCACGGCGGGGAGATCGAGGTGGAGAGCCCGGGACCGGGGCGCGGCTCCACCTTCACGGTGTGGCTGCCGGGGGTCGACGAGCCCGCGGTGCGCGAGGGTGCTCCCGCGACGGGGAGCAAGGCGAGCGGGATCAAGCTGTCACCGCTGTCGGCCAAGCTGGTGCTGGTGGAGGATCGCGCGGAGCTGCGCGACTCGCTGGCCGAGCTGCTCAAGGACGAGGGCTACGAGGTGGTCACCGCCGCCGACGGCAACGAGGGGCTCGACACGATCGTGCGCGAGCGCCCGGGCGGGGCGCTGCTCGACATCGGCCTGCCCGGCATCGACGGCTACGAGGTGGCCCGCCGGCTCCGCGCGCGGGCCGACACCGCCAACGTGGTGCTGGTGGCGATGACCGGCTACGGCACCGAGGAGGACTCGGTGCGGGTGAGGGACGCAGGCTTCGACGCGCACATCGTCAAGCCCTTCCTCATCGAGGACGTGGTCCAGCAGCTCCACGAGCTGGGCCTGGCCGTCGCCCCCTGAGCGAGGCTGCGCGATCGCATCGCGATGCCCCTCGACCGCGGCAGCGAGGGGGCGGCCCGCGTCACACCAGGGCGCGGGGGTCGGCCCGGCCGGCGGCGAAGTCGAGGGCCTGCACCGTGAACACGGTGGCCCAGGTGTTCAGGTCGCGGCTGTCCTCGTGGTAGCGCAGGCCGCCGGCGGGGGCGACGAGACGGGCGAGGAAGGCGAGGGCGCGCTCGATCGACGGGGCGTGGCGGCGAGGATCGAGGCCAGACCACAGGCGCACCGCCTGGGCGGCGACGTCGGCCGGAGCCGGGCCCCAGCCGCGCGCTCCGTCGTGCCACGGGGGCAGGCCGCCGTCGGGGCGCTGCACCGCGGCCAGCCACGCGGCGGCCCGCTCGGCGTGGTGGCGGGCCCGGGCGCGCAGCTCCGCGGGCAGGGGCGCGGCGCTCAGGGCCCACAGTCCCTCGGCTGCGTAGCAGTGGGCGTGCAGGTAGGTCGGCTTGCCCTCGGCTCCGGTGGGCACGCGTCCCTCGGGATCGGGCACGGGCAGTCGATGCAGCAGCTCTCGGAGCCGCTCGTGCGTGCGCGCGTGCTCGGCGGGCGAGGCGTGCTCGAGCCAGGCGCCCAGCGGCAGGGCGAGCTTGAGCAGGTGCGGCCCGAAGCGCTCGCTCCAGCGCTGGTCGGGCGCGGCCGGGGTCGCGGCTCGGCTCGCGCCCAGATCGTCGAGCAGCCCGAGCACCGCGGGGCGCAGGCGGTGCGGGGACCCGTGCCCTCGCGCCAGCAGGGCCAGCCGTCCCGCCACCACCATGCCGCGGTCGAACAGATAGCCCCGCCCGTCGCGACCCAGGGGGCCGCGGGCCTCGCAGGCCTCGAGCCACGCCGCCACCCGGCGCAGCGGGGCGTCGTCGAGCTCGGGCTCGCGGGCGAGCAGGGCCAGCCACAGGCCGCCGGCCTCGGGGTAGGCGTAGCCGGGGTGCTCCGGGTTGTGCCACGACCACACCCGGCCGTCGTCGGAGAGCACCTGCGGGCCGAGCAACCAGCGGCGCAGCGCGGCACGATCGAGCGGGGCGATGGCGGCGGGCTGATCCAAGGCGCTGCTCCTGGTGGTCAGCCGCGGGCGGCCCTGGCCTCGGCCCACAGGGCGAGCCCGTGGCGCAGGCTCTGGCGCAGGGTGGTCAGCGGCGCGCCGGCCATGGCGGGGTAGGCCTCGCAGGCCGAGAAGCAGCCGCCGCAGGCCAGGGCCTCGATGTCGCGACGGGCCTCGGCCACCGCGGCCGATTCCCACAGCGTGGCCAGGTCGTGCTCCCGCAGGTTGCCCAGCGGTCGGTCGTAGAGGTGGCAGGGATAGAGCTCGCCCTCGGGGGAGACGAACACGGTGCTGCGCAGCGCCTGGCAGGGGATGCGGCTGGGCTCGCCGCGCAGGAAGGGCTCGAGGTTGAGCAGGTAGAGCTGCTCCATCAGCTCGACCAGCCCGGTGGGCACGCCCCGTCGCCGTCGCAGGCGACGGATGAGCTCGCCGGGGGCGGGGCGGGGCTCGCTCGCGAGGTGCTCGTTGCCGTAGAAGTGGGCGGAGACCTGGGCCCAGTTGAGGTGCCAGCGACGGGCGTGGAAGTCGGGCAGCGCGTCGAGCAAGCGGGTGCCCAGCTCGTCGAGCGCGTCCACGTTGTCGGCGGTGATGGTGGTGCCCACGTGGACCTCCACCCCCGGCATCGACCACAGCGAGCGCAGGGTGGCCAGCGCCCGCACGAACGCGCCGGCCCGCCCTCGGATCGCATCGTGGATCGCGGGGGGCCCGTCGATGCTCACGGTGACGATGAGCTCCACCCCGGCGCGGCGGGCCCGGGTGGCGGCGGTGGCCTCCACCACGCGCTCGGTGGCCCAGCCGTTGGTCTGGAAGTGCAGCACCTGCAGCGCGGGCGGGCGCTCGATGGCCAGGCCCAGCAGCTGCGCGGCGTCGCGGCGCACGAAGGGCTCGCCCCCCGTCACATCGAGCCACACCAGGCGGGGCAGGGCGGACAGCAGGGCGTCGATCTCGTCGAGGCCGAGCTCGCCCTCGGAGGGAGCCCGCCAGGTGTGGCACATGCGGCAGCGCAGGTTGCAGCGCCGGGTCACGTCGAGCACGACCCGGTTGGGGGAGGGCGGGCGGTGCACCCAGGTCTCGGCGAGGCGACCGACGAGCGCCAGGCGTCGGGTGGCGCGGTCGAGCAGCACGCGGGAATCATACCCAGGGCGGGGCCGACGTGCCCCCGGGGGGTGCTACCGTCCGGGGGGATGGAGCAGCAGGCACGCGCGTGGCGAGGGCGCCGGGTGCTCGTGACCGGGGCCGACGGATTCCTGGGCTCGCACCTGGTGGAGCGCCTGCTGGAGCGGGGAGCCACGGTGGCGGTGCTGGTGCGGCCCAGCTCGGTGGTGGGCACGGCCGGCCATGCGCTGCGCAACCTGGCCCCGGTGCAGGCGTCGCTCGACGAGATCATCGCGGCCGACGTGGCCGGCTCCGATGCGGTGGAGGCCATGGTGGCCTGGGCCCCCGAGCGCCTGCTGCACCTGGCTGCCGATGCCTACGTGGAGCGATCGTTCACGCACCCCGCCGAGGTGCTGCGCACCAACCTCGACGGCACCCTGCGCGTGCTCGAGGCGGCGCGACGGATCCCGGGGCTCGAGCGGGTGCTGGTCACCTCGTCGAGCGAGATCTACGGCGACGCCCTCACTCCCGCGATCGACGAGCAGCATCCGCTGGCTCCCACCTCGCCCTATGCCGCCTCGAAGGTGGCGGCCGATCGCCTGGCCTACGCGTACCACCGCACCCACGGGCTGCCGGTGGCGATCATCCGGCCCTTCAACACCTTCGGCCCGCGCCACCCCTACGACGTGATCCCCAAGCTCATCGCGCGGGCGCTCGCCGGCGAGCCGCTGGTGGTGTACGGCAGCGGCGAGCAGAGCCGCGACTTCAGCTACGTGGACGACATGGTCGAGGCGTTCCTGGTGATGGGCTCGCACCCCGAGGCGATCGGGCGGGCGCTGAACTTCGGCACCGGCGTGGCCACCTCGATCCGCGAGCTGGCCGGGCGGATCGTGGCGATCTCGGGCTCGTCGTCGCCCATCGTGCACGGTCCGCCGCGGGCGGCCGAGGTGCGGCGCCTGTGCTGCGACCACGGGCTGGCCACGCGCCTGCTCGGCTGGCGCCCCCGGGTGACGCTCGACGACGGGCTCGCCCGCAACCTGGCCTGGGCGCGGGAGCACGCCGCCCCATGAGCCCGCGCTCGCGCTGGGCGGTGCTGGGGCTCACCCTGGCCTACCTGGGCCTGGCCGCGACGGCGGTCGTGGGCGATCGATTCCTGCACGACGAGGGCCTGCTCACCCACCTGCTCGCCTCGCTGGTGGACCGGGCTCCGGCGGCGACCCTGCTGCTGCAGAAGTCCCGGCCGCCGCTGGCCCTGCTCTACGCTCCGGTGGCGGGGCTGGGGGTGGGCGCATTCCTGTGGGCCCACGTGCTGGTGTCGGCGCTGGCGGTGCCGCTGGTCGCCGCGACGGCGGCTCGCCTGGGGCACGCGCGTCCCGAGCTCGCGGCCGCGGTGGTGGCCCTGTCGCCCATGCACGTGGCCGCGGGCGCGGCCGGGCTGATGAACGCCGACGCGGTGGTGGGCCTGGCGGTGGTGGCCTTGCTGTGGGCGCGCCAGCGCTGGCTGGCCGCCGGCGCGGTGATGGGCACGCTGGTGTGGGTGCGCGCCGAGCTGGCGGTGGTGGCCCTGGTGCTCGCCCTGTGGGCGCTGTGGCGTCGCCACCCGCGGATGCTGCTGGGGCTCGCTGCCTTCCCGATCCTCTATGGTGCGGCGGGGGCCGTGTACCACGGCGAGCTCCTGTGGATGCTGCGCTTCCCTCCCGCGCTGGTCGAGCCGATGGCGGGCAATCCCTACTGGGAGTCGCACCATGCCGAGGCCTCGCTGCCCACGGTGGCGGCGGGGCTGCTGGCGATCACGCCCGCGCTGCCGCTCTTGGCCACGTGGCGGCTCCGCGGCGCGCCCGAGGTGGAGCGCGTGGGCCTGCTGGCGGTGGGGCTGCTGGCGACGGCGCTGCTCGTGCTGCCGCGCTGGCAGGTGTTCAACTTCGATCTCTCGCCGCGCTACCTGCTGCCGGTGCTGCCCTTCGCGGCGCTGGCGGTGAGCCGGGCCTTCGCGGGCCTCGGCCCCGACGACGCGGCGGTGAGCGGGCTTGGTCGCGGGCTGGGGCTGGGGCTGCTCGCCGCGATCGCGATCGCCATCGAGCGCCTCGGCGGGGGAGGGTGGGCGCTGGTCGCCGTGGGGGGCAGCGCCGGCGTGGCCGCGCTGGCGGGCGCGGGCTGGCCTCGCCTGGCCTGGCTCGCGGTGGGTGGGCTGGTGGTGCTGGGCCCGCTGGCCTACGTGGATGGTGCTCGCCTGGCGCGACGGCTGAGCTCGCCCGCGCTCGATCAGGCGGTGACCCGGCTGCGCGAGCACCCCGAGTGGAAGGACCGGCCGATCTACACCAACGAGCCGCTGCTCGACGCCTACCTCGAGCGCAGCGGGGCGCTCCCCGGTCGCGACGTTCGCTACCTGGTACAGGCCGATCAGCTCCACGAGCTCACCACGCTGGCCAACCCCGACAACGGCCAGCGCGAGGCCCTGCTGGCGGCGCTGCGGATCGGGTTCTACGGCACCCCGGTGCTCCCCGACGAGCTCACGCCCCAGGCGGTGCCTCCGGGCGCGGTGCTGGTGCTGCGCCAGGACCAGCGGCTCTCGATGGTGATGCCGCCCGAGCGCTGGGCACCGTGGCTGACCATGGTGCATCCCGGGGTGGAGCTGGAGATCGCGGTGCGCAACGATGCGGAGGCCATCCCATGAGGGCCTCGTCGCGCGCGTGGGCACCGGGCCTGGTCGCGCTGGTGTGCATGGTGGGCCTCGGGCTCGGCCGCCTGCATCCCGTGCCGGACACGAGCGAGACCGAGGCGCGTCACATGCCGCAGATGAGCGCCGAGGGCCGCGCCCTGCTCGGGGGCCTCGAGGTGGGCGAGCGCCTCATGGGCTGGACGGTGCGAGCGCTCGACGGCCCGCACGAGAGCATGCTCCGCATCGACCTCGAGCGCGACGGGGTGAGCTTCGCCCTGATGGTCGCGGCGAAGGGGAGCAGCTCCGAGTCGCCGCCGGTGATCACCGAGCGCCATGCGATCTACTACGGACACGTGCAGCCGCCCGAGACCACCCTGCCCGACGGGACGATCCGCGCGACGACCCACGCCCTGGCCCGCCGCATCCGCGCGCAGGAGGGCACGGTCGAGGTCCCGGGAATGTGAGCCGCGGCCTCGCGAGCGCGGGCCCGAGGATCGACGCGGCGGTGCTCAGCCCAGGGGCAGCGCGAAGGCGCCGCGAGGGTGTCGACGCCGGCGCTCGCCGTGGTCGAGCAGGCCCGCCGGCGGCGTCGCGTCGCCGAGCGCCTGCGCGAGCATCATGGCGCCCAGCCCCTGCTCCTCGTCGGTCGTGCGCCGGCCGGCCGCGCCGTCGGACGCCCGCGAGTTCACGATGAACAGGCTGAGGCGCTCGGTGTTGGCCACGCCCGGCGGCCCGGCCGGATCGCGCGCGAGCACGTCCACCTGGTAGCGCTGGCCCGAGGCCGTGGCGAGCACCACCGGGATGGCGCCCAGGTGCATGGGCAGCACGCGCTCCACCGTCCACCGATCGAGACGACGTCCCTCCAGCGAGGCGAGCGGCCCCGTGGGCTCGGGGCGGCGAGAGGTCCACCACCGTCGCGCCGACCATCCGATCGCGAGCAACCCGACGGGGGCGACGACGAGCCAGCGTCGACGACCGAGGGCAGAGGTTGGAAGCTCGGAGCGCGCCAAGAGTGGATTCCCTCCGCCTCGACGGTATCCGGCGGCCCCGGGCCCGGTCAAGCAAATCGACCCTGGCCGGCCTTGGATGCGCGTGCGACGATCGCGGCATGAGCGGGTGGAAGCGAGCCTTCGATCACGGGGTGGGCGTCTCGTTGCTGGCGCTGGCGCTCGGGTCGGGCTGTGCCGACGATCAGCCAGGAGCCGAGGGCGCGCCCAGCTCGAGCGGCAGCGGGACCTCGTCGACCGGGCCCGGCGCAACCAGCGTGGTCTCGGGGATGGACACCACCGCGGACACCGGACACCCCACCACCGACGGTGGGACCACGACCGGTGGGGAGGGCACCACCACCAGCGGGGCCGCGAGCACGGGCGGCACCTCGAGCGACGGCGGGGGCACGACCAGCTCGGGCGGGACCACCGGGGGCACGTCGTCGGAAGGCAGCTCCGGCGGCAGCTCGTCGGGCGGCGTGGGCCCGGGCTGCGGCAACGGGATGATCGAGCCGGGTGAGCAGTGCGACGGCATGGACCTGCAGGGCTTCGACTGCGTCACCCTGGGCTTCGGGCCGGGGATCCTCGCCTGCGATCCCGTGGTCTGTGCCTTCGACACCTCGGGCTGCGGGGTGGTCGGCCCCGGCTGCGGCAATGGGGTGGTCGAGCCCGGTGAGCAGTGCGACGGCATGAACCTCCAGGGCTTCGATTGCGCCTCCCTGGGCCTGGGCGGAGGGATCCTCGCCTGCGATCCGGTGCTGTGCGTGTTCGACACCTCCATGTGCATGCCGGGCGGCGGCACGGGCAGCTGAGCAGCTCAGCCGTCGATCAGCCGGTACTGCATGGTGCGGACCACGTCCGCGTGCTCGAGGGTGATGGTCAGCGCATCGGCCTCGAGCGCCCGCTGGGCGCGGCGGGCGAAGGCGTCGAGCGTACCCAGGGGCTGGCCGTCGAGCGCGACGATCTCGTCGCCGCTCACCAGGCCGAGCAGGTCGGCGAGGCTGCCGGGGAACACGTCGTGCACCTCGATGCTGGTCAGCGTGTCGCCGTCGAGGCGCGGCACGAGCCGCGGCCCGGGATCGAGCCACTCGGGCTCGTTCACCAGGCGACGGACGAAGCTGCGACGCAGCGTGCAGCTGCCCAGGTGGCAGACCACCGCGCCCCGGGCCCCGGTGGTGGGCGTCCATCGACTGGCGTGGTGGTCGTGGTGGTCGTGGTGGCCGCGGCGGGGGCGGGCGCTTCCCGTGGTCACGTGGTGCACCACCGGGGTCCTCGGCGAGCGCACGTGGACGGTCACCGGCGGAGCGGACACCTCGATCACCTCCACCCGGCGCTCGCCTCGGTCGAGCTGGCCCGTCCACCACACGATGTGGGCGGTGGTTCCCAGCATGAGCCCCGCGAGCCAGGGCAGCGTGCGGATCCAGCGAGGGGGTCGGGCCGAGGCATCCGAGGTGGTCATGCTCCCCCGAGGAGCAACGAGCATGCCAACGCGAGGCTCGACGATATCGCGGCCTTCGGTCGGCCTCCGCGGGCGTCGCGTGCCATTTCGTCATCGGGTCGGCCCGCGACCGACGGGACGACAACGAGCGCTCGTCCGTGCCGCGCCGCCGGATCCTCGCGGCGGGGGGCTTGCGATCGGTCGCGTCCCCTGCCGATAGTAGGGTCATGGCGCGGACAGGCCGCTGGGGGGCAGTGCTGCTGGTGTCGTCGCTCGTGGGGAGCGGCTGCACCGGACGGCGCCTGATCCTCGACGACGAGTCGGCCGGCACCGAGGGTGACTCGAGCGGCACGGCCGACGACGACTCGACCGACAGCGGCCAGCCGCCCCCGCCGCCCGGCTGCGGCAACGGGGTGGCGGATGGCAGCGAGGCCTGCGACGGGACCGACCTGCGCGGCCTGAGCTGCGAGACCCTCGGCCTGGGCCTGGGCACCCTCGCGTGTCGCTTCGACTGCCAGGACTACGACGTCTCCGGCTGCAGCAACATCGGCTGCGGCAACGGGGTGGCCGAGCCCGGGGAGGTCTGCGACGGCCTCGACCTCGACGGGCAGACCTGCGCGTCGCTGGGGCTTCCCGGCGGGAGCCTGGCCTGCCTGCCGGGCTGCGCGGGCTTCGACACCTCGGGCTGCGTCCCCACCCTGTGCGGCAACGGGGTGGTCGAGCTCGGGGAGGCCTGCGACGGCCTCGACCTGGGCGGGGTGAGCTGCGCCGCGCTGGGGCTCGGCGAGGGGCTGCTGACCTGCACTCCGGACTGCCTGGGCTTCGACACCTCGGGCTGCGGGGACGGCTGCGCCGACTCGGACCTCGGCGGAGCGGTGGGCCCGGGGGTGGCGGCCGGCAACACCATCGGCGACGACGACGACCTGCCGCAGGAGTGTGCCGCCGACGGCGGGGCCGACCACGTGCTGCGCTTCGTCCCGCCGATCCCCGGCTGGTACGAGCTGGACACCTTCGGCTCCGACTACGACACCGCGCTGTCGGTCTACGCCAACTGCAACCCCGCGTCGCTGCTCGCCTGCAACGACGACTCGGCTCGCAGCCTGCAGTCGCAGATCTTCCTGCTGCTCGACGTCGATCGCGAGGTGTTCGTCTCGGTCGACGGCTTCGCGGGCGACGTGGGCGACTGGGTGCTCAGCATCATCCCTCCCCTCATCCCCCCGCTGCCCGCCTGCGCCGAGCAGGACCTGGGCTGGTCCGTGGGCGGCGGGGTGGCGGTGGGCGACACCTTCTCCGAGGACGAGGACCTGCAGCAGAGCTGCGCCGGGGGCGGAGCGGTGGACCACGTGATCCGCTTCATCGCGCCCGCCTCGGGCACCTACGTGTTCGACACCCTGGGCTCGAGCTACGACACCGCGCTGTCGATCCACGACGGCTGCGGCCCCGGCACGGAGCTGGCCTGCAACGACGACTTCGACGGGCTCCTGTCCCAGATCGTCATCGACCTGAGCGCGGGCCAGTCGGTGCTGGTGGCGGTGAGCGGCTTCGCGGGCGAGGTGGGGAGCTGGGTGCTCAACGTCACCCCGCCCTGAGCTCAGGCCAGCGCGCCGCCGTCGATCACCAGCACCTGGCCGGTGATGAAGGAGGCCAGGTCGGAGCACAGGAACGCGGCGGCGGGCCCGATGTCCTCGGGCTGGCCCAGCCGTGGCAGCGGCTGGTCGCCCACCAGCTCGGCCTGGCGCTCGCCGTCCTGCCAGTAGTAGGCGGAGAAGTCGGTCTTGATGAGCCCCGGCGCGATCGCGTTGACCCGCACGCCCTTGGGCCCGAATTCCCGCGCCCAGCTGCGGGTGAGCATGATGAGCCCCGCCTTGGTGAAGCTGTACAGCAGCCCGCCCGCCTGCGGCTCGAGGCCGGAGATCGACACCATGTTGACGATGGAGCCCCCGCCTCGCTCCATCATGCCGGGCACCACCCGGTGCACCAGGCGGAAGGCCGACTTGACGTTGACGTCGATCATCTTGTCGAGCATGCTGACATCGGTGCGCAGGGAGTCGCCCTGGCCGATGTTGGTGGCCGCGTTGTTGACGAGGATGTCGACGGGGCCGAGCTGCGACTCGGTGGCGTCGACGAGCGCGGCGAGCTGCTCCTCGCGGCCCACGTGGCAGGGGATCGGCAGCACGCGGCCGGGCAGGCCCGAGAGCTCGGCCGCGCTGCGCTCGAGCTCGTCGGCCTTGCGGCTGGCGATCACCACGTGGGCGCCGGCCTCGGCCAGGCAGCGGGCGACGTCCCGGCCGATGCCCCGGCTCCCGCCGGTGACCAGGGCGACCTTGTCGGTGAGCGAGATGGTCAGCGCCATGGGCCGAACGGTAGCGCGGATCGACGACGACGACACCGGCCGCGCTCGTCGCCGCGGCCGGCAGCGGGGCCGGCTCAGGCCGGCGGCATGAAGTTGTCGCAGGCCACGTCGATCACGGAGACCGCGTCCATGAAGGTGGGGCTGTAGTCGGGGACGCAGATCCCCCCGACCACGCCGTTGTCACCGAAGAGCATGGCGAAGTCGACCATGTTCTGGCCGTCGTAGACCGACGAGCCCGGCGGGCAGGGGCCGCCGTTGTAGGCCACCAGCGAGACCACCACCACGTTCTCGGGGATGCCGTCCTTGGCCGCGACCACGGCGTCGTACCAGTCCATCACGGTGCCGGGGGAGACCATGCCCTCGGTGTCGCCGGGGCCGTCGGCCTCGTCGGTGATGATCACCAGCACCAGCAGCGCGTCCTCGCGGATGAAGCCCTCGTTGCAGCCGCCGGGCATCGCCAGGGCGTGGTTGGGATCGACGGCGTTGAGCAGCGCCTGCATGGGCTGCTCGAAGCCGTTGCCCGAGATCCCCACCTGGGCCGCGCAGGCGAAGGACATGGCGAGGTCGTCGGCCTCGGTCATGTAGTTCTCGCCCGCGTCGTAGGGGCCGCACACCATGTTGCTCGAGCTGCTGCCGCCGGTCTGGACCACGAGGCCGCCGAGCTGGTTGCAGCCGGGCGAGGCCTGGTTGTAGGTGTAGGCGTCCGAGGTGGTCACGCCCACGTGGTAGTCCTCGACCTGCTCGAGGGTGCTCTGGATGGCGGTGATGAAGCCGGGGAAGCTGGCCACGAGGTTGGCCTGCTCGTCCGACATCGAGCCCGAGTTGTCGATCACGAACAGGAAGTCGACCTTGCCGCAGGGACCCTGGTCGATCA
Organism: Myxococcales bacterium; assembly: GCA_020633315.1. Lineage (GTDB taxonomy): Bacteria > Myxococcota_A > Polyangia > Nannocystales > Nannocystaceae > Paraliomyxa. The sequence continues at coordinate 376,787 of JACKDV010000005.1, read as the reverse complement.
TCGGCGAGTCGGGCACGACGCCCAGGTCGAAGAGCGGGGGCCCGCTGCCGCCCTCGCCGTCCGCGGTGTCGTCGGTCTCGGGCGTGCCGGTGGAGCCCGAGGTGGTGCCGGACATGGCCGTGGTGGCCTGATCGGTGGCGGTGCCCGGGGGCTCGCCGGTGGAGCCCGGATCGGAGGAGGTGCTGCCCGGCGCCGGATTGGTGTCCGCTCCGGTGGTGTCGCCGTCGGATTCCGCGGGGCACCCCATGAGGGATCCGCAGACCAGGCCCATCCCCACCGCTCCGCGACCAAGGCTCCAACGCAACGCATGGATCATGGATCCCTTGTACATCTACGTTCGGGGCATTTCACGGAAATGTAGCGTTCGGGTCCCGCGATGCGGTGCCTCGCCGCGGATTGCGCCTAGACCTCGTACAGCACGTCGAGGTAGCGCTCGAGCACGTCGGAGATGGCCCCGCGCACGGGGAGGGTTCCCGCCAAGCCATAGATGGGAGCCATGCCGCCCTCGGACTTGGGCTGGGACCGGACGTGCGCGACCGCCTCCCGCAGGTCGGCCAGGAAGCGCTCGGCCACCCCCGCTTGGGTGTGACGCAGGGTCACGCACAGGTGCACGCACGCGGGGCGGTGCAGGCCGTTGAGGTTCCAGCGCCGGTGCGTCATGAAGTCCAGCACCCGGTAGATGTCCAGCTCGTCGGAGGCGAAGGCGATGACCCACAGCGGATCGCCCAGCACCCGCAGCCCGTCGATGGCCTCGATGCCGGCGCGGATGGTGGCGGCGGTCTCCAGGATCCGCTGGGTGGCGCGGCGGTAGCCGTCGGCGCCGATCGAGAGCAGCGAGGCCCAGCACGCGGCCGAGAGCGCCCCGGGGCGGCTGCCCGCGAAGGTGGGCGACAGGTACAGCCCCCCCGGCCAGTCGGTGGTCGTGTACCACTGGAAGCGGCGGAGCTCGGGGTTGCGATAGAGCACCACCGAGGTGCCCTTGGCGGCGTAGCCGTACTTGTGGGTGTCGGCCGAGATCGAGGTGACCCCCGGCAGGTGGAAGTCGAACTTGGGCACGGGGTAGCCCAGCTCGCGCGCCCACGGCAGCACGAAGCCGCCGAGGCAGGCGTCGGTGTGGAAGCCGATCCCCCGCGAGCGCGCCAGCTCGCTGAGCTCCTCGATGGGATCGATCACCCCGTGAGGGAAGGCGGGGGCGGAGCCCACCACCACCACCGTGTTGCGACCGATCGCCCTGGCGGTGGCGGCCACGTCGGCGCGGAAGTCGGGGCCGACCGGCACCTTGACCATCTCGATGCCGAAGTAGCGGCTGGCCTTGTCGAACGCGGCGTGGGCGGTGGTGGGCACGACCATCTGCGGGTGCCGGATGCCCCGCCCTTCCCGCGCCTGGTCGCGGTAGGTCTTCATCGCCAGCATGATGCTCTCGGTGCCGCCGGACGAGACGGCGCCGCAGACCTCGTCGTCCTCGCCCACGTGGGCGGAGCCGAGCATGTGGCCGGTCATCGCGACGATCTCGGCCTCGTACTTGACCACCGAGGGCCACAGGTCGGCGTGCAGCGGGTTGGCCTGGGAGCAGCGGGCGTAGACCTGGTTGAGGAAGTCGATGTGCTCGTGGTCGCCGTGGTAGACGGCGCCCGAGACGTAGCCGTCGCGCCAGCGCGAGGACTCCTCGTCCTGCAGGGCGTCGATCTCGGCGAGCACGTCGGGACGCGGCAGGCCCTGCTCGGGCAGGCGTCGGTGGCGGGGCAGGCGATCGCGGTAGGGCTTGGCGGAGTCCCGCATGCCCGCGAGCATGCTCGCGTACTCGGCCTCGAGCCGCGCCCGCACGAAGGGCAGGCGCTTGGCGTAGTGGAAGGCGGTCGAGAGGGCTCGCTCGCCGCGGGCGCGGAGGCGATCGCGGGTCTTGTCCAGTAGCTTCACGAGGTGGTCCTCCGGTCTTCGGCGTCCTGGTGCAGCCGCGCGTAGATGCCCTTGGTGCGGCGGTACAGGGCGCGGTACTCGGTGAAGAGGCGATCGTAGGTGGCGCGGTGCTCCGAGCGAGGCTCGAAGCGGGCGCTCACTCCCACGTGCTCGGGGATCTCGTCGACCTGCAGCAGGCCCAGGCCCAGGCTGGCCACCAGCGCGGCCCCGCGGGCGTTGCACTGCAGGGCGTCCTCCACCTGCTCGATCTCGCGGCCGAGCACGTCGGCGTAGATCTGGCACCACAGCTCCGAGCGCGCGCCGCCGCCGATCACCCGGATGGGCTCGACGCGGTGCCCCACGAAGCGCTCGAGCGCGCCGAGCAGCCAGCGGCTGTTGAAGGCCACGCCCTCGAGCACGGAGCGGAGCATGTGCGCGCGGGTGCTGGTGAGCGAGAGGTTGATGAAGGCGGCCCGCACCGCGTGGTCGGCCACCGGGCAGCGCTCGCCGTAGAGCCACGGGGTGAAGATCACCCCGCCCGCGCCGGCCGGGGCCTCGGCCGCGGTCTGGTCGAGGCGCGCGAAGAAGTCCTCGGGGGCGGGGCCGCTGCCCATGGCGTCCTCGGGGTGCAGCACGTTGTCGCGCAGCCAGGTGAGGCAGGCGCCCGCGGTCTCCTGCTCGTTGGCCACGAAGTAGCGCCCCGGCAGCGCCGAGGGCAGCGACGCCATGTTGCTGCCCAGGTCGGTCTTCTTGAACGACACGTGGCAGGTGAGCCACGACGAGGTGCCCAGGTACACGTGGGCCTGCCCGTCGCGCACGGCTCCCGAGCCCACCGCGGCCGACTGCACGTCGGGGGTGCCGCCCACCACCTTCACCTCGGGCCGCAGCCCCAGCTCCCGCGCCGCCTCGGGGCGCAGCGTGCCCACCACATCGGTGGCCCGGCACAGCGAGGGCAGCTTGTCACGCGGCAGCCCGGCCAGCGCGAGCAGATCGGCGTCGTAGTCGATGCGCTCGATGTCGCGGTTGTCGGTCACCCAGTGCAGCGCGATCGAGTCGTAGGTGGCCATCGCCTCGCCGGTGAGGCGCTGGATCAGGTAGTCCTTGGGCTCGAGCAGCTTGGCCGCCGCGCGGTACTGCTCGGGTCGCTCGTGCCGCAGGAACAGGATGTGCGACAGCGGCTCCTTGCCCACCAGGCTCGGGGCGCCGCCGGTGCGTCGGATCCAGGTCCACAGCTTGGAGGCCGCGTAGCCCTCCACCTTGAGCAGGCCGCCGACGATCTCGTCGATGTAGCGGGCGCCTCGCGAGTCCATCCAGATCACGGCGCGGCCCAGCGCGCGGCCGTCGGCGTCCACGGGCACGGTGCCGGCCCACTGCGAGGTCACGCCCACCGCGATCACCCGCGAGAAGTCTTCCTCCCGACCCTCGCGAAGCCGCGCGGTGGCCTGCAGGATCGCCGCCCACCAGTCCTCGGGATCCTGCTCGGCCCCGCCGCCCTCCGATAGGTACAGCCTGGTCGGTGCCGTGGCCCCCGCCAGCACGCGTCCCGTGGCGGTGACGAGCGCCACCTTGGGCCCCGAGGTGCCGAGATCGATGGCGAGGACGAGGGGGCTGCGGCTCACGGCGGTCCTTGGTGGCGCGGAGCATACCGCCCATGGGTGTGGTGGCGCGTCGGTGGAACTACGCGCGCGTCCGAAGCGTGTACCCTGGTGATGATGCCTGGTCGTGCCCGTCTCCTCGTGCTCGTGACCATCGGCTCGTTGGGCGCCGGCTCCTTCGGTTGTGCTCGCGCCGACGTGGCCACCGTCGATCCGGAGGCCCAGCTCCTCGACCCGCCGGTGGTGATCGTCGAGGAGCCGCCGCCCGAGGACGAGGACGAGGCGCTGGCCGAGGTGGACGCGGCCCAGGCCCCGGCCACCGTGGCCAAGGATCCCGAGACCGAGGTGATCACCTTCGTGGGGGCCGATGCTCCGCCGGCGATGGCCGACGAGATCACGGCCGCGCCCAAGCGCGATCCCCTGCCGTCGATGATGTCCGACGTGATCCACGGCCCCAACAAGTGAAGGCGTGAACGGGGCGCAGAGGCGTCTCGAACGGGACGAGGGGCAGGACCGAGCCGGTCGCTCCCTCGCGACGCTCGGGGTGCGTTTGCGCACCGATTCAAAACGACTGCTCGTTACGTAGATGGAACAACCGTAATTTCAGTCGCTTTGGATCGTGTGTTTCCGTCATGCAGGAATTTCACATGAGCAACGTCGGGTGCTCCCTTCTTGAATCCTGGGCCCTCCTGGGCCCACTCTACTACATGTAAGGGGGCGTCGGACGAACGGTCGTGAAGCCGCTACGGGGGGTGGCGGTGGACCAAAATGGACCGCTCGAACAAATGCCGACGCGATTGGGGGCCATGAGCAAGTCAACGGATGCACTCGTCATCGATCCGAGCGAAGGGGGAGAGTCGCTCGGTCGTGACCTGCTGAACTTCGTCACCGAGCCCGAATCGAAGCGCATGTCGGACGTGCTGGCCGACCTGCTGTTCGAGATGGGGGTCGAGACCGCCTTCGGCGTGGTGGGAGGAGGCATCGCTCCGATGAGCGATGCCCTCAACTCGTCGCGCATCCGGGTGGTGCACACGCGTCACGAGTCGGGCGCCGCGTTCGCGGCGGTGGAGGCGTCGCTCGCGAGCGGCCGACCCACCGTGGTGTTCGCGACCACCGGCCCGGGGATCACGAATGCACTGACCGGTCTATTCGTGGCGCGTCGCGAGGGGGCGCAGGTCATCTTCTTGTCGGGGACCACTCCGCCCGCGCGTCGGGATCGCTGGGTGCTACAGGAGTCGGGGCCGCACTCGCTGCTCGGGGGGATGTACACCTCGGGGCCGCTGTTCCACTACGCCACCGTCATCGAGCACGAGGAGCAGCTCGACGTGGCGGTCTCGCGCCTGGCCCGGGGCCTGCGGCGGCCGCATGGCTTCGTGGCCCACGTGGCCATGCCGACCAGCGTGCAGTCGGGGCAGCTGCGCGAGCGCCCGCGGGTGCCCACCTCCGACGAGCTGCGGCCGGAGCGGATCGTGGACCGCGGCGACGTGGAGCGCTGCGCGGAGCTGCTGTGCTCGGGTCGCTCGATGCTGTGGGTGGGCTACGGCGCCCGCAACTGCTCGAGCTTGGTGCGCGAGCTGGCCGAGCGCCTGGGCGCGCCCGTGATGTCGACGCCGCGCGGCAAGGGGATCCTCCCCGAGGAGCACCCGCTGCACGTGGGCGTGACCGGGCTCGGAGGACACCAGGGGCCGATCGATGCCGTGCGCGCCGTGGAGCCCGACCACATCCTGGTGCTCGGCAGCCGCCTGGGCGAGTTCAGCTCGGGCTGGTCCCGCGACCTGCTGCCCAAGCGCAGCCTCATCCACGTGGACATCGATCCCGAGATCCCGGGCGTGTCCTATCCCGAGGTGCCCACCCTCGGCATCCAGGCCGAGCTGGGCACCTTCTTGAGCGCGCTGCTCGAGCTCATCCCCGCCGATCACCCGCGGCAGGGAATCGAGGTCCGGTCCCACCGTCGACCCGTGCCGCTCACGCCGCGGCGCCTCGGGCCCGTGCGGCCCCAGGTGCTCATGGACTTCGTGCAGCGCCTGGTGGTGGACGAGACCGAGGCCATCATCGTGGCCGAGGCGGGCAACTCGTTCGCGTGGACCAACCACCACCTGTGCATGCCGCGGTCCGGCCGCTATCGCGCCAACATGGGCTGGGGCTCGATGGGGCACGGCGCCACCGGGGTCCTCGGGGCGGCCATGCACCACGCCGACAAGGCGGTCTCGATCGTGGGCGACGGCGCCATGCTGATGAACTGCGAGGTGAGCACCGCGGTGCAGTACAACCTCCCGGTCATCTGGATCGTGGTCAACGACTCGCAGTACGGCATGGTCGAGCACGGGATGCGCGACGCCGGCTACCAGCCGGTGGAGACCGCGATCCCCCGCACCGACTTCGCCGAGTTCGCGCGCTCGATGGGCGCCGACGGGGTCCGCATCGAGTCCGAGGAGGATCTCGAGGGCGCGATCCTTGCCGCCCTCGAGGCACCGGGGCCCTTCGTGGTCGACGTGGTCATCGATCCCGACGTGCCCGCGCCGGTGGGCAGCCGCCTCAACAACCTGCGCGAGCAGGGGGTGAGCGCGGAGGAGGACGCACGGTGAAGGCGGTCGGCCTGCAATCGCTCGCCGTCGCCTTCCCCCGCAGCATCCGCACCAACGACTACTACCGGGAGCGATTCCCGGGGGTGGTGGCGGAGGCCGAGCACAAGACCCTGGCGCGGCTGTGGGCGGCGCACGACGGCGAGCTCTCGGACTTCGATCTCGCGTTCCAGCCCTTCGCCTCGGATCCGTTCCGGGGCACGGTGGAGCGGCGCGCGCTCGAGGCGGGGGAGCCCATGCTCTCGGTGGAGCTGCGGGCCGCTCGCGATGCCCTCGACGCGGCCGGGCTCACCCCCGCCGACGTCGACCTCGTGCTCGCCAGCTCGTTCCTGCCCGATCAGATCGGCATCGGCAACGCGGTGTTCATCGCGCGCGAGCTGGGGATCGCCGGGCCGGGCTGGAACATCGAGTCGGCGTGCTCGAGCGCGACCGCGGGGCTGCAGCTCGCCACCTCGATGGTCCGCGCCGGGCAGGCCTCGCGCGCGCTCGTGGTGATCTCCTGCGGGTACTCGCGGGTCGCCGATCCCCAGGACACCTTCGGGTGGTTCCTGGGCGATGGGTGTGCCGCCTTCGTGGTGGGCCCCTGCGAGGCCGGCGAGGGGCACGTGGCGGCCAAGACGATCAACACGGCCCAGACCTGCGGCGCGTTCTGGTACGACATCGCCGTCGACGGGGTCGAGGAGCCGCGCATCCGCATCCAGGCCTCGGAGTCGGCCGGGGCGGCGCTGCGGGACACCGCCGCGCCCTACCTGCGCGAGTGCGTGGAGGGGGCGGCCCAGGCCGCCGGGGTGGCGCTCGGCGACATCGACTTCTTCGCCTTCAACACCCCGACCGCGTGGTATGGGGAGTTCTGCGCCCGCGCGCTGGGCATCCCGGCAGCGCGGACGATCAGCACCTATCCGCTCTACGCCAACATGGGTCCCGTGCTGTGGCCCGTGAACCTCCACCACGCCGCGAGCCTGGGCTGGCTGGAGCGCGGCGACCTGGTGCTGGTGTACTCGGTGGGCAGCGTGTCCTCGGCCGGGGCGGTGGTGATGCGCTGGGGCGAGGTGGGGCTCGGCCCGCTGCCGCGGCGGGTCCAGGAGGATCGCGACGCCGTGGAGCGCATCGTCCGGGTCGGCGGCGACGCCTGAGCGGCGCGGGCCGGGTCACGCCCACGCGGGTCGGTCGGGGCGGTCCTTCGACGAAGGCCGCCGGACCGCCCGTGGGCTCAGGCCGGCTCGCGGTGGCTCTCGACGAAGGCCACGATGTCGCGCGGCGCGAGCCTGGTGGTCCCGCGCTGCGAGAGGATCTGCGGCAGCCACTCGGTGGCGCTGCTCACCGTGGCGAAGGTGTTGACCGGGTAGGGGCTGCGCGTCACCACGCTCATGGTGCGGGCCAGCGCGCGGGCGAGACCACCGAGGACGCCCTGCACCTCGATGACCGCGGCCATGCCGAGGGCCGAGTGTCGATAGGCCCGCATCGCCTCGTCGAAGGCCTGGCGCACCTCCGGTCCGATCGGCGCGCAATTGGAGGTCACCACGGCGACGAGGGCGAAGCCGAGGCCGGGATGCACCTCGAACTCCGGGAAGTGCTGCATGGCGAGGCGAGCCGAGGCCACGGTGGGGGTGACGCGCCAGATGACGACCGCGCAGTTCTCGACTCGACCCACGAACAGCTCGGGGCGATCCTCGAACACCGCAGTATTGAGATCGGTCATCGATGCGTGCTCGTCTGCGAAGGGCACCCGGAGCAACTCATCTTACGCAGCGGCTCGAACTCCCGTCCACCCGACATGAGGCATCGGCAGACCCTCTCGCCTCGCGATCGTCGTCGGGGGAAGTCGTCCGTTCACTGCGCGAGACGTTCGAAGACCCGGGTAAACGTCGTCATGCCCACCTTGGCTTGCTTCCAGTCGAAGCGCTCGTTGGGGGCGTGATAGCCGTGCTCGGGCAGGCTCAGCGGCAGGAAGTGCACCGGGACTCCGAGCTCCTCGGCCAGGATGGGGACGGCCCCGATGGAGCCGCCCTCGCGCACGGTCACCGGGGCGCGCCCCGTGGCCTCGGTCATGGCGGCCACGATCGCGTCGTGGACCCGTCCCTGCGACGGTCCGCGGTAGGGCTCGAGGTAGCCCGACAGCTCGACCTCCACGTCGGGGTTGGTGGCGCGGACGAACTGGGCGAGGCGCTCGGCGAGCGCCCGCGGATCCTGCTCGGGGACGAGGCGGAAGCTGACCTTGAGCTCCGCCTCGTTGGGGACGATGGTCTTGACCCCCGGGCCCATGTGCCCGCCGCTGAGGCCGTGGACCTCGAAGGTGGGGCGCGCCCAGATCCGCAGCATGATCTCGAGCGGGACCTCGGTCTCGAGCAGGCTCAGGTCGTGCGCCGACTTGAAGTACTCGAGGTCGAAGCCCGAGCCGAGGAAGCCCTGGAGCTCCTCGGGGCTCGGCGGCACCACGCCCTCGTGCCAGAACCTCGCGCGATCGATGGCGGTGGACAGGGCCGCCAGCTCGCGCACGGGGTTGCGCGCGGCCCCGCCGGTGAGGCCCGAGTGGGTGTTCTTTCCCCCCGTACGCAGGCGCAGGATGGCCTGCAGCGAGCCCCGCAGGCCGGTGGAGATGGCCGGCTGGCCGTCGCTCGGCCAGATGGTGTCGCTGACGATCACCGCGTCGCAGGCGAGCACATCGCGGCGGGCCCGGACCACCTCGCCGAAGTTGGGGCTGCCGATCTCCTCCTCGGTCTCCCACAGGATGGTCACGTCGATCGGCAGGCCACGCCTCGCGATCCAGCTCGCGGCCCGCACCGCGCACAGGCCGGGCCCCTTGTCGTCGGTGGAGCCGCGGGCCTCGTAGAGCCACTCGCGATCGGGGTGGGCCTCCACCTCCATGGTGAAGGGATCGGCCTGCGTCCACAGCGACGGATCGGCCGGCTGCACGTCGAGGTGGTTGTAGACCACGACGTGGGCCCGCGGGCTGGGGTGGCGGAAGCGGGCGAGCACGGAGGGGGTGCCGCTGCACTCGACGAGCTCGGCCTGGGCGCCGGCCTCCTTCATGATCTCGAGGGCGGCGTGGGCCCCCGCCCGGATCGCCGCGTCGTCGGTGGCTCCGGGGCTGACGGTCTTGTGCTCCACTAGCGTGCGCAGGCGCTCGCGGAACCACGGCTCCGAGCCCTCTACCTCGTCGACCAACGTCCCGACCTTGCTCTCGCCCATCGTGCCTCCGAAGAACCCCGTTTTCGTTGCATTGCGCTTACCACTGGTCCAACCTCTCCGCCAAGGCGGATGGTCACGAAACGGGACGCTCAGGGAGGGAGATCACCCGCGCTGGCCGCGAGGACCCAGCGCTCGCCGTGGGGGGTTCCCGTCGTGCTCTGGGGTGCGATGGCCTGCGGCGGAGGGGCCGAGCGGGCGGCCACGCCTCGCCACGAGCCGATCGCGGCCGTCGAGGAGGCGGGATCCCTCGCGCCCGATCCCTCGGGGGTGCCGCCTTCTCGCGGCGGCCGGGATCGCGTGGGCCAGCCCGCGCCGGCATGGGGCCCGATGGAATGGCTGGGCACCGAGCCGCTCACGCTGGAGGACCTGCGGGGCCGGGTCGTGCTGATCCGCTTCTGGACCGACACCTGCCCGTTTTGTCGGGCCACCGCTCCGGCGCTGGTCGAGCTCGACGAGGACTTCCGCGAGCGCGGGGTGACGGTGATCGGCATGTACCATCCCAAGCCCCGCGGCAGCGAGCGCTCGCGCGAGGCGGTGGCCGAGGTGATCGCCGGCTGGGGCTGGCGCTTCCCCGTGGCCCTCGATCGGGACTGGCGTGCGCTCGATGCCTTCTGGCTCGCCCACGCGCCGCGCGACTACACCTCGGTGAGCTTCGTGCTCGATCGCCAGGGCGTGATCCGCTACGTGCACCCGGGGCCCGAGCTGCACCCCGGGGGCCCGCCCGAGCACGAGCAGTGCCGCCGCGACTACGCGGAGATCCGCGAGGTGCTCGAGCGCCTGCTCGCCGAGCCCGCGTGAGCTCGTCAGTCGACCAGCTCGATGCGCGAGGCACCCTCGGTGTCCTGGGAGACCTGCGGCGGCGAGCCGTGGATCCGCACCGTGCTCGCGCCGCTGGCCTCGGCATCCACCGCCTCGCTCGCCTCGACCTCGGCGGTGGAGGCCCCGCTGGCGTCCACGTCCACGCGGGTGGCCGCCAGCTCGCTCGCATGCAGACGCGAGGCGCCCGAGACGTCGGCGTCGAGCTCGGTCGCCTGCCCGTGGAGCGTGGCCGTGCTCGCGCCCGACACGTCGACCTCGAAGCGATCGCCCCGCACCCCGCTCAGGTCCACGATGCTGGCCCCGCTGGCGTCGAGCTCGACGAGCGCAGGGGTGGTGATGCTCACCGTCAGCGGCAGGTCGAGCACCACGCGTCCCGGTAGATCGATGTGGAGGGTGGAGCCGTCGAGCTCGCTGCGGACCAACGGCACCACATTGTCGTCGCCCGCGATCGTGACCTTGGTCGCGGGTCCCACCTGAACATCCACCCGGAACGGCCCGCCCACGTCGAGGGCCTGGAAGTCACCGGGGGATCGGTCCTCCTGGCCTCGCACGCCGCTTCCGGTGGTGCAGGCGAGCAGCAGCGAGGCCAGCGACGACGAGAGGGCGATGCGATGCATGGCTCCAGGGTGAGACATTCGGTCGCGTTCGGCGAGCCTGCGGCGATCGCGAGCGCCACCTGGCTCGACCAGCGCCGCGCTGCATGTTGGTGAAGCCGGCCGCGTGCCTGCTATCATGACCCTCTACTCCTTGACTTTCGCCTTGCTCGACGATGATTCGTCCCTCCCATCGCTCGAATCGTGTGCCCCGGTGGCGGCCCTGGGCCGTGCTCGCGGTGCTCTCGTTGGCCGCGGGCTGTAGCTCGGCCGGAGAGGACGACGAGCTCGCAGCCGGCGCCGAGGACGGGCCCAATTCCTCCAACGGCGATCCCTGGACCGATCCAGAGCCTGCGGGCGACACCAACGGCGATGACGACGGCGGTGGGTCCACCGGCGGCGGCTCCGAGGGCGACGACGGAGCCGGGCCCGACGAGCCCCCGCCCAACGGTGACGACGACGGCACCTTCGCCGGCTGCCCCCGCCCGCTGCCCGGCTCGTGGGTGTTCTGCGAGGACTTCGAGACCATCGTCGATCCCGCCGAGGTGATGCTCGACTACCAGGCTCTCGACGGCGCGTTCGTGCTCGTGGACGAGCTGGGCGCCTCGGGCACGCGCTCCATGCAGGTCACCCATCGCGAGGGCGAGGAGTCGGCGGGCTGGATGGTGCTCTCGTTCGGCAGCTCGCCGATCTCCTACGGCGATCGCCCCACCTACGCGCCCGACGGCTCGTTCCAGGAGGTCTACTGGCGGCTGCGGCTCAAGACCGAGCCCGGCTGGCCCGACCTGGGGCCGGGACAGCTCACCCGCACGGTGGTCTTCGCCGACGCCGACTGGTCCGAGGCCGTGGTCGCCCACCTGCGCTCGGCCGGTGACGACGTGGTGCTCGAGGGCGTGCCCTCGAGCTGCGTAGCGGGATCCGAGGTCGCGTGCTCGGGCTTCGACGACGCGGGGCTCGAGTCGCTGGGCTCCATGGTCGGGCAGACCCCGCTGTTCTCCGCCGACGAGTCGGGCCGCTGGCACTGCGTGGAGGGCCGGCTGCGCCTCAACGATCCCGGCGAGGACAACGGCGTGCTCGAGTTCTGGGTGGACGAGCGACTCCAGGCCTCCCGCAGCGATCTCGATCTTCGCGGGCAGTGGAGCGAGTACGGGATCAACGCAGTGGTGGTGGAGAACCTGTGGCCCGGCGGAGCGCCCAGCACCGTGCGTCGATGGATCGATGATCTGGTCGTCTCCACCGAGCCCATCGGCTGCCAGCCCGGCCCCGCGGGCGCCACGCCCAACTGACGCGCTCCCGCTCCGGCGGGCGCGTCCCACCTCGCGAGCCGGGGTCCGTGAGCTTCGCCCGTGCGTGCGCGTTCGCTCGCGACAGCGAGCCCGGTGAAGGCGGGTCGCCCCTCGTGCGAGACTCCGAGGCGCGAGGATGACGGCGCGGGCTCGTCTCGACGACCCGCGGCGAGGGCTCGGGCTCATGGGATCGAGGCAACCCGACGGCGTGGACGAGAGGATTCGACGGCGGCTCACCGTCTTCGCCGCCGGCGTCTCGTCGGTCTTCGCCCTGTACTTCATGGTCCGGCGCGTGCTCGACAACTCGCTGGACGCCACGGCGCTGTTCATCGGGGCGGCCGCCGTGCTCACGGGCGGCACCGCGCTGTGGGTGCACCGGAAGCCGTCGAGCCGCGGGCTCGCGCACCTGGTGTGCGGGGGGCTGTTCGTGATCCTGGTGGGGATCGCCTACAACAACGGAGGGAGCACGGCTCCGGCCACCGAGTGGTTCGTCGCGATCTGCGTGTTCGCGCTGTACCTCATCGGCCCGCGCACGAGCGTGGTGTATGCGGTGCTCTCCTCGCTCGTCTTCGCCGGCTTCCACCTCGCCGGCGTGATGGGCCTGTCCCTGCCCGAGCCCCCCGACCCGGCCTACCTCGCCCAGGCTCGCCTCGGCTCCCGGGTCGCCACGCTGTGCTTCGTGGTGTTCATCGGCTGGCGCTTCGCCCGGGAGAAGCAGCGGGCCTCGGCCTCGGCCCACGCCGCGCGCGACGACCTCGACGTGGTGCTGCGCAACCTGCCGCAGGGCGTCCTGGTGATCCGCGACGGCACGGTGCACTCGGTCAACGACTCGGTCGTGCGCATGCTCGACACGCCCGAGGAGCGACTCTTGGGGACGCCCGTCGAGCAGCTCTTCCCGGGGTGGGCCTTCGACGGGGGGGACGCCGCGACCTTCGAGAGCGAGCTCGTGTCTCCGGCCGGCACCGAGGTCGCGGTGCGGGTGACCCCCGTCGCCCTGCGAGACCCCCGCGGGCGGCACGTGCTGCTGCTGAGCATCGAGGACCTCCGCGATCGCATCGCGCTCGAGCAGCAGCTTCGCACCTCGCAGCGCATGGCCTCGCTGGGGACCCTGGCCGCCGGCATGGCCCACGAGATCAACAACCCGCTGGCCAGCATCGCGGCCAACCTCGACTACCTGCAGCACGGTCTCGGCGAGCCCGAGCCCTCGGCCGAGGCGCGGGACGAGGTGGGGGCCGCCATCGTCGACGCCAAGGACGGCGCCCGGCGCATCGCCCAGCTCGTGCGCGACCTCCAGCTGTTCTCGATCGGCGAGGCCCCGCGCGCGGGGATCGGGCCGGTGGGGGTCGAGCCCGCGATCCGGGCCGCCCTGCGGCTGTGTCGCCCCCAGCTCGAGCGCGTCGACGAGGTCGACGTCGCCGTGGGCCCCGACCTGACGGTCGCCGGCAGCGAGGCGGAGCTGGTGCGGGTGCTCGTCAACCTCCTGGTCAACGCCGCGCAGGCCATGGCCCAGGCCGACTCGCCCACCAAGCGCATCGCCATCCGGGCCCGCGAGGAGGGCCCGTGGGTGGAGCTCGAGGTCCGAGACACCGGGCCCGGGATCGAGCGAGGGCTCACCGAGAAGATCTTCGATCCCTTCTTCACCACCAAGGACGTGGGGCAGGGCACCGGCCTCGGCCTGTCGATCACCCACCAGCTCGTGCTCAAGATGGGGGGCACGATCCGGGTGCAGCAGACCGGAGCGCACGGCACCACCTTCCTGCTGCGGCTGCGCAGCCACGAGGCCCGCGCCGAGCCCGACGAGGCCGAGCGGGCTCCCGCGGCCCCGGGCCCCTCCGACGCGGGCGCGGTCGAGGGCGTGCGCGTGCTCGTGGTCGAGGACGACGCGCTGATCGTCCGGGTGCTGCGGCGGATGCTGGGCGTCGACGCGGTGTTCGTGACGGGAGGCGACGAGGCGCTCGAGCAGCTCGCGAGCGCCTCCTTCGACGTCGTGCTCTGCGACGTGATGATGCCCGGCATGAACGGCCGCGAGCTCTTCGAGCGCATCCAGCTCGAGCACCCCGCGATGGCGCCCCGGGTGCTGTTCATGACCGGAGGAGCCTTCACCGAGGACGCCCGCGCCTTCCTCGAGCGCATCCCCAACCGCTGCCTGGCCAAGCCGCTGCGCCTGGCCGAGCTGCGGGCGGCGATCCACGAGCTGGGCCAGGCGGCGTAGGCTCGCGCTCGGCCGCGCTCGCTCAGGGATCGGCGCAGCAGCGAAAGCCCGTCGAGTAGTCCCAGTGGCTCACGTCGTGGGCCGTGGTCGCGTACAGGCAGCCCGGCCCGTTGATCACGGTGTCGACGTAGAAGCCCCCGCGGAAGGTGCCCGTGGGATCGGCCGTCCACTCGTGCAGGTTGCCCATCATGTCGAGCGCACCGTCCTCGCTGATGCAGCCGTCGTGCTGGCCGGTCACGTGGAGGCTGCGGGGGAGCTGCGACAGGCACGGGTGCCCGAGCTCGGACCAGATCCACGGATCGCTGGTGCCGAAGTACTCGATCGCAGGGTGCATGGAGCGGGCGTCGTTGCAGCGCCCGGGCTCGGCCACGTTGCCCCAGGGGTAGGTGCTCCCGCTCGCGCCCTGGCAGGCGCGCAGCCACTCGAGGTCGGTGCACAGCCGCTTGCCCGCCTCGTCGCAGGCGTCGGCGGCCTGCACCTGGTTGATGTAGCCCTGCGGGATGGCCCCCGCCAGCGACACGGCGCGCACCCGGGTGGTCCCGGGGTTGAAGTAGGGGCTGTGGTGGCCGATCACCGCGCCCCCGCCGTCGAGCACCACCAGCGCGGCCTCGAAGCGATCGATGCACACCTCGCCGGCGAGCACCATGCCCGGCGGGCACGCGGGATCCCACGACTCCTCGACGAGCCCCTCGTTGGGCGTGGGCATGGCCTCGGGATCGCAGGCGGTGAGGGGATCGGTGCAGCACTGGATGCTGGCGTCGCCCGGGCACAGGCCGGGCGTGGCCTGCAGGCCGGGGCCGCAGGAATCCACGGAGATGCACAGGCCGGGGGCTCCGTCCACGCTGCACGGAGGCCCGGCCGGCACGCAGCACTGCTCGCTGGGCGGGCCGTCGCACTGCGCCTGGAAGGGCGTGGCGGGATCGATGCAGTCGGTGACCGGCCCGCACTCACCCTCGACCTCCACCACCGCGCACCCGAGCGGAGCGCCGCCCGTGGTGGTGTCGTCCGAGCCGGTGGAGTCGGGGCCCGAGTCGCCGGTGTCGGCGCTGGTGGTGCCGGTGCCGTCGCCCGCAGAGCTGCCCTCGGACGGGCTGGTCTCGGTCCCGCTCGAGCTCGAGTCGATCCCGCCCGTGCTCGCGTCCGACTCGGGACGCGACGCCGGGTTGCCACACCCCGCGAGCAACACCGCGATCACCGACGACGACCTCTTCCACCCGGGCGCGCGAGGAGCCAGCACGAGCGTCACCCTAGCACGGCCCCTCGGGCTCAGCGCTTGCGGCAGCGGGGCTCGTCGGGGCCGCACTTGATCCGCACGTGGATGTGCGTGTCGTGTCCCTTGGAGTGCCGGACCACCGGGCGGCTGTCGCCGCTCCAGCGCGGCCACTTGATCACCGCCTCGAGGCTCTCGGGAGTCTCGCCCATGCCGCGCGCCGCCTCGTAGAGGAAGCGGTGGCGGCTGACGTCGAGGAAGATCGTGTCGACCTCTCCCGTGTCGATGAACGCCCGCACCAGGCCCCAGGCGGCGTACCAGTCGATCTCGTCGATGCTCGGCGAGCCGTCGGGATCCGCCCCGGGCCACAGCGGCAGGCGGATGTCGATGTCTCGCCCGCTCTGGTGCGAGACGTGCGGCGAGAAGCGACCGCCGCGGCGGCGGCTCAGCGCGCCGATCACCACCTCGCCCTCGTAGCCGGTGTCGTGGCGGAAGATCGCGAAGGCGCGGTGGATCTGCAGGATGGCATGGCTGCTCCCCCACAGCCCCGAGGTGGGCTCCTTGCGGGTGTAGAGGTCGCTCAGGGGCAGCAGCACGCCGTCCTGCAGGCGCCCGCGGTTGGGCCGACCCACGCTCAGGGCACCCATGGGTACGTCGAAGCGCTCGGGCACCGGCGGGCCCTCGCCCGGGTGCAGGGTCTGCGGCCAGCCGGGATCGATCCACAGGGTGATCTCCTGGCCCGGCTGCAGCGTGCGGAGGTTCCAGTTGTAGGCGTGCAGGTCGCGGTGCGGCACGTGGAACTTCACCGCCACGTCCATCCAGTCCTCGTCCGCCTGCACCACGTAGCGCACCTTCACCCGCGGCGGCGGCAGGCGACGTGCCTTGACCTTGAGGGTGCGGCGGCCGCTGGGGAATTCCTCGTCGTCGGCCAGGCTGGGGTTCCAGCGCAGCAGGTCCTCGCGTCGCACTCCGTAGCGGATGGCGATGTGGGTGAGTCGCTCGCGGGGGCGGATCCGGTGACGCACCAGGGTGGGGCGCGCCGGGATCTCCACGGCCGGCGCTGCGGCCAGCACCTCGGCCAGCGAGCTCACCAGCGGCAGCCCTTCGTCGGCCTCGGCCTCGAGCTCGTCGAGATCCGGCTCGGCCACGAACTCCATGGGGTCGGTGCCCGCCGCCTCCCCCAGCACGGGACCGATCCCGAGGGTGAGCAGCAGGGCTACGCATCCCGTGGGCATGGTCGCATTCGATGAGTACCACAGTCGGAGCGCAGGTCGGGGCTCGCGGCTGCCCGCGGGGCTCGTCGAGGGCTACCATCGTCCTATGCGCATGGTTGGTCGTGGTCGAGTGGCCCTGGTGGGCGCGATGTGGGTGGCAGCGGCGAGCATGGTTGGTTGTGGAGACGACCAAACGGTCACTCCCATGGGCACGGGCACGGGACCCGGAGACAGCGGCACCACCGAGGCGCCGCCGGACACCGACGCCACGGGATCGACCGGCAGCGCGACCATGGGCCTGGACTCCACCGGCTCGAGCGGCGAGGCCACCTCGGCGGTGGACTCGACCGGCACCGGCTCGGAGTCGAGCAGCGGCGAGCCCAACCTCCCGCCCGAGCCGAGCGACGACCTCTACTTCGTGCGCGAGGACGCGGCGCCGCTGGTGGTCGATGCCGCCGCGGGCGTGCTGGCCAACGACGTCGATCCCGAGGGCGAGGCGCTGAGCGTGGATGCCTTCGATGCGATGAGCGCGGGGGGAGGCACCATCACCATGCAGCCCGACGGCAGCTTCGAGTACCAGCCCGCGGCCGGCTTCGTGGGCGACGACCGCTTCGGCTACACGGTGAGCGACGCCTCCGGGGGGATCGCGATGGGCACGGCCCGGGTCTCGGTGGGCCCGGTCGCGGTGGGCATGGACGCGCTGGTGGCCGGCGTGGACGGCTTCGTGATCGACGGCGAGCTGGCCGACGACGAGTCGGGCTTCTGGGTGGCGGGCGGCGGCGACGTGAACGGCGATGGCCTCGACGATCTGCTGGTCACCACGCCGCTGGTCCCGGGTGGCGCGGGGCGGATCTGGGTGGTGCACGGTCGCGTGGCGGGACCTCCGGTCGAGCTCGCCGACGTCTCGGCCGGCACGGGGGGCTTCGTGATCGAGGGCGAGGTCGCGGGCGACGGGGCGGGCACCTCGGCCGCGATCGTGGGCGACGTGGACGGCGACGGCCTGGCCGACGTGCTGATCGGGGCGCCGGGAGCCGGCCCGGCCGGGCGCGCCTACCTGGTGCACGGCAAGGCCGACGGCGCCGCGGTGGCGCTGGCCGACGTGGCGATGGGCATCGGCGGCTTCGTGCTCGAGGGCGACGTGACCGGCGAGGACGCGGGCACGGCCGTGGCGGGGGCCGGCGACGTGGATGGCGACGGTCGAGCCGATCTGATGGTGGGCGCACCCGAGGGCGGTCCGATCCCCGGCGCGGGGCGGACCTACGTGGTGCACGGCAAAGCCGACACCACCGCGGTGGCGCTGGCCGACGTGTACCTGGGCGTGGGCGGCTTCGTGGTGCGCGGGGCGGGCTTCGACGACAACTCCGGCACCACCGTGGCGGGGGCCGGCGACGTCAACGGCGACGGCCTGGCCGACGTGCTGGTGGGCGCGCAGCTGGCCAACGCGGGGGGCAACAGCAACTCGGGTCGCTGCTACGTGGTCTTCGGCCGCACCAGCACCAATCCGATCGACGTGAGCTCGCTGGGGGCGGGCGGCTTCTTCATCGACGGCGTCGCGGCCCTCGACGAGGCCTGCACCGCGATCGCGGGGCTGGGCGACGTCAACGGCGACGGCCGCTCCGACGTGGCGGTGGGCGTGCCCTACGACGAGGACGACCTGCTGCTGCAGGGGCGCACCTACGTGGTGTTCGGCAAGGCCGACTCGTCCACCGTGCTGCTGGCCAACGTGGCCACCGGGGCGGGCGGCTTCGTGGTCGACGGCGAGAGCACCGTGGACTTCCTCGGGCTTGCGGTGGCCGGCCCCGGCGACATGGACGGCGATGGCTTCGCCGACCTCGGCCTGGGCACCCCCAACATGGACATGCCCGGGCTCTACTCGGGCCGCGGCTACGTGGTGTTCGGCAAGTCCGACGGCGCGGGCGTGCCCCTGGCCGATCTCACCGTGCGCCTGGGCGGCTTCTCGCTGGTCGCCGAGGCGGCCAACGACGAGCTGGGCTGGGCGGTCGGCGGGGCGGGAGACGTGGACGGCGATGGCTTCGGTGACCTGGTGATCTCGGCGCGTCGAGCCAACCCGCCCTCCGGGGTCGATGCCGGCCGCAGCTACGTGGTGCTGGGGGGCAACCTCAGCGGCGCGCTCACCCAGCTCGGCGACGACGGTGACGACGTGCTGGTGGGCGGCCCCGGCCTCGACGTGATCGTCGCGGGGGCGGGGGCCGACGAGATCCACGGCGAGGGCGGATCCGACGTGCTCTACGCGGGAGCGGGCGACGACCTCATCGGCGTGCGCTCGGGTCAGCTGTTCCGGGTGCGAGGGGGGAGCGGCTACGACACCCTGGCCTTCGAGGACGGCGGGGTCCAGCTCGACCTGGGCGTGATCATCGACGCCGCGATCCGGGACATCGAGGTCTTCGACATCACCGGGACCGGCGACAACCTGCTCACCATGGAGCTGCGCGACCTTCGAGCCATGGTGGGACCTTCCCACACGCTGCGCGTGCTCGGAGACGCGGGCGACACCCTCGAGGTCGATCTGAGCGGGGCCGGCTTCGTCGACGAAGGCGTCGCGGGGGGCGTCCACACCTGGTCGAACGGCGTACTGGTGCTCGAGGTGGTCGAGCCGCTGATCCCCGCGGTCACCCTGTGATCCGCGCACGAGCGCATTCGTCCCGTGGACTTTCCGTGGCCCGGCATCGTCGGGTCCGGGATAATGGGCGACGGTGTTCGAGGTCCCCGACTACGCGGCGGCCCTGTACCGCTTCGTGCACGAGTACGAGGGCTCACGGCAGCAGGCCGTGAGGCTCGCGCCCGAGGTGTTCAGCTTCTTCGCTCGCCTGCTGGTCGATCCCCGCCTGCCCCGCACCGCCCGGTCGGTGGTCACCTCGGTGCTCGCGTACTTCGTGGTGCCCGACGACGTGATGCCCGAGGCGGAGCTGGGTCCCCTGGGTCTGATGGACGATCTCTACGCGGCCTCCCACGCGTATCGCATGCTCCGTCGCGAGCTACCCGGGGACATGCTCGTCGACGCATGGGCGGGCGACGTGCCGCTGGACGATGCGATGACCCTCGTGCACTCCGAGACTCGAGCCGAGCTGGGCAAGCGCACCAAGGACGTGCTGCGCATGGCCGGTCTCTCCTGACGACGACTCGGCACCAGTGAGCCACCGGCTCGACCGGAAATCGAAACCGGCTGAAAGCGCCCGGAGGGGATTGTGGGTGGTGTCACTGATCGTGAGTTGATACTGTCTGTAATTGAATCTGCGGTTACCCATGGCACCGATATTTCCGCTGATCGTCATCTCCTCCGTGTTGGCCGTCGATGGTGTTTCTGCCGCTCATGGCCTGCAGAACGATGATTCCGACACATTCGCTCCCGAAGAGGCGGAGGCCGAGGGGGAGGCCAGCGCATCGGGCTCGGTGAGGCTCGGGGCCAAGGGCAAGAAGAGCAAGAAGAAGGATGGGGCCGCCGAGGCCGACACGGACGGCAAGGGCAAGAAGGGCAAGGGCAAGAATGGCAAGGAGGCCAAGGGCGACTCGGGCTCGACCACCCCGTGGATCCGTCGCTGGCCGCCCACCCGCAACCTGGTCGAGCTCGGGATCTTCGGCGGCGTCTACTTGCCAGGTGCCAACCACGAGCTCTTCGAGGCCGACCTCGACCTGCCCGACCAGGGCTTCCATGGCCTGGCCACGGTGGCTCCCGAGATCGGCGCACGGGTGAGCTACCTGCCGCTGCGCTTCCTCGGCATCGAGGTCGAGGGGGCAGTGATGCCCACCCACACCGACACGGACGTCTCGGCCACGCTGTGGACGGTACGCGGAGGGCTCATCGGGCAGATCCCCAAGTGGAGCATCACTCCCTTCGTGGTGCTGGGGGCCGGGGCGCTCGCGGTCTCCAGCGATCGGGCCGCGCTCGGCAACGACGTCGACCCCTCGCTCTACTTCGGCGGCGGTGCCAAGCTCTACCTGAGCCGCCGCACCCAGCTGCGGATCGACCTGCGCGACGTGGTGAGCCACAAGCAGTCGGTCGACGCCACCTTTCAGAACCACAACTTCGAGGCGCTGCTGTCGTTCGCGCTGGTGCTCGGGCGGCCCAAGCCCGCGCCTCCGCCCCCGCCGCCCGACACCGACGGCGACGGCTTCCTCGATCCCGACGACGCCTGCGTGGAGGAGGCCGGGGTGGCGCCCGACGGCTGCCCGATCCGCGACACCGACGGCGACGGCTTCATGGATCCCGAGGACTCCTGCGTGGAGGAGGCCGGGGTGGCGCCCGATGGCTGCCCGGTCCGCGACAAGGACGGCGATGGCTTCCCCGACGACGACGACGCCTGCGTGGAGGAGGCGGGGGTGGAGCCCGACGGCTGCCCGATCCGCGACACCGACGGCGACGGGATCTACGACGACGTCGACGAGTGCATCGAGGAGCCCGAGACGGCCAACGGCTACCAGGACGGCGACGGCTGCCCCGACGAGGTGCCGATCGAGGTGCAGAGGTTCACCGGCGTGATCGAGGGCATCCGCTTCCAGACGGACGAGGCGGTCATCCAGCCCAAGTCCAAGCCCACCCTCGATGCGGCGATCGACGTGCTGCTGAAGTTCCCCGACGTGAAGGTGGAGGTCTCCGGTCACACCGACGACGTGGGCAACCGCGAGCACAACATCGAGCTGTCGCAGGCGCGCGCCGACGCGGTGCGCGACTACCTCGTGTCGAAGGGCGTCGACACGGCTCGGATCAAGACCCGCGGAGCGGGCCCCGACGAGCCCATCGACACCAACAAGAGCAAGAAGGGTCGGGCCAAGAACCGACGCATCGAGTTCAAGATCATCCAGTAGCTAGCCATCGAGCCGAACCGGGCGGAACCTCGCCCCCACCATGTCGCGAACATCCACGCCCCGCTTCGGGGGTGCGACGAGCAACAGGAAGTCAGCCATGACCCCTCGCTTGAAACCATTGTTCCTACGTCTTGTTGGGCTCGCGGTACCGCTGACGGTGGCCGCGTGTGGCGATCCCTGCCTCGACGACGGCTTCGGGCCGCGCGGAGAGAAGTGCCAGATCGTCCCCGACGGCAGCGGCGGTGGCTCGGCGGGGGACAGCGGCACGACGATGATCCCCACCACCGGCGTCGACACCACGGCCGGCACCGCAGGCGGGGGTGGCTGTGATGGCGACGAGGACTGCGGCGGCGACACTCCGGTGTGCGACCTCGACACCGAGACCTGCGTGCCCTGCACGCCGGACAACGACGTCTGCCCGCTCGGCGAGTACTGCTCCGACGACGACAGCTGCATCCTCGGCTGTGCGATCGACGAGGACTGTGCCGAGGGGGTCTGCGACCCGAGCATCCACGTCTGCGTGGACTGCCTGGGCGACGACGACTGTCCCACGGGCGAGGTCTGCGACACCTCGAGTAGCATCTGCGTGGACTGCCTGGTGGATGACGACTGCGAGGCGCCCACCCCGGTGTGCAATCCCGACGACAGCACCTGTGTGGTGTGCGTGGACGACGAGGATTGCCCCATGGGCGTCTGCACCGATCGCCACATGTGCGTGGGCTGCATCGTCGACACGGACTGCCCGATGGGCATGGTCTGTGATCCGACGACCAACGTCTGCGAGGGCTGTCTCGACGATGGCGACTGCGCCGACCCGACGCCGGTCTGTGACACCAACCAAGATCCCAACACCTGCGTGGGCTGCTTGGTGGACTCCGATTGCACGGACCCGGCGATGCCGGTCTGTGACCCGACCGCGCAGGTCTGCGTGGGCTGTCTGAGCGACGCCGACTGCAGCGATCCGGCCAACCCGGTGTGCGACACCGCGATCAACACCTGCACTGGCTGTCTGAGCGACGCCGACTGCAGCGATCCGGCCAACCCGGCGTGTGACCTCGGACCCGATCCCAACGTCTGCGTGCCCTGCCTGAGCGACATGCACTGCAGCGAGCCCACGCCCAACTGCGACACCGCGGCTCAGCTGTGTGTGGACTGCGTGGACGATGCCGACTGCTCCCCGCCGGAGGCGGTCTGCAACGTGGCCGGCGGTCAGGTCTGTGTGGAGTGCGTGGTGGATGCGGACTGCGCGATGGGCGAGGTCTGCGACATGGCCACCAACGTCTGCGAGGTCTGCCTCACTGACGGCGACTGCGGACCGGGCATGGTCTGCGACACGACGGCCGATCCCAACGCCTGCGTGGGCTGTGTCGACGACACGGACTGCAACGCGCCGACGCCGTTCTGCGACCTGATGACCCAGGTATGCGAGCCCTGTCTGGTCGACGCGGATTGCCCCGGTGGGGTGTGCAACCTGGGCGCCAACCCCAACGAGTGCGTGGGCTGCCTGAGCGATGCCGACTGCACGGATCCGGCCAACCCGGCCTGCGATCTGGGGGTGATGACCTGCGTGGAGTGCGTCAACAGCACCTACTGCGGTGGGAGCACGCCGGTCTGCGACACGATGGCTCAGGCCTGCGTGGAGTGCCTGACCAGCGCGGACTGCCTGGATCCGGCCAACCCGGCCTGCGACCCGAGCACCAACAGCTGCGTGGGCTGCGTGACCAATGCCGACTGCACGGACCCGGCCAACCCGGTCTGTGACCTCACCGTGCAGCAGTGCGTGGAGTGTGTCGACAACGGCGATTGCAGTGCGCCCACCCCGGCGTGCAACCCCACCACCGACACCTGCGTGGGCTGCCTGGTGACCGCGGACTGCCCGATGGGCATGGTCTGCGACACCGGGGCCATGGTCTGCGAGGTGTGCCTCGTGGACGGGGACTGCCCGATGGGCGTGTGCGACACGGGCATGGACCCGAACGCGTGCGTGGGCTGTCTGAACGACGGTGATTGCCCGATGGGGCAGCACTGCGACCCGATGACCAACGTCTGCGAGGAGTGCCTCGTGGATGCCGACTGTGCGCCGGGCGAGCTGTGCGACACGGCCTCGGATCCGAACCTGTGCGTGGGCTGCCTCGACGACGGCGACTGCTCTGCGCCCACCCCGGCCTGTGACCTCGGTCCCCAGGTCTGCGTGGAGTGCACCAACAGCAGCTACTGTGGTGGCGCCACGCCGGTCTGCGACACGGGGGCTCAGCTCTGCGTGGAGTGTGTGGTGGACGGTGACTGCCCGATGGGCACGGTGTGCGACCCGAGCCACGTCTGCGTGGAGTGTGTCGACGATGGCGACTGCGCGCCGCCGACCCCCGCTTGCGACGTGGCGGGCGGCCAGGTGTGCGTGGAGTGTGTCGGCGATGGCGACTGCGGCGGGGCCACCCCGGTGTGCAACCACGCCACCGACACCTGCGTGGGCTGCTTGGTGGACGGCGACTGCCCGATGGGCATGGTCTGCGACGCGGCGGCGATGGTCTGCGAGACCTGCGTCACCGATGTGGACTGCCCCGGAGGCGTGTGCGACGTGGCGGCGGATCCCAACGTGTGCGTGGGATGCCTCGACGACTTGGACTGCCCGATGGGCTTCTGTGACGTGATGACCAACGTCTGCGAGCCGTGCCTGGTGGACGGGGATTGCCCCGGAGGCGTGTGTGACGTGGCGGCGGATCCCAACGCTTGCGTGGGGTGCGTGGACGATGGTGACTGCTCGGCACCGACCCCGGTCTGCGACGTGATGGGCGGTCAGGTGTGCGTGGAGTGTCTGGTGGACGGGGACTGCCCGGTGGGGGTGTGCGATCCGGTGATGCACACCTGCGGCGGCTGCCTCGACGATGGAGACTGCCCGATCGGCGAGCAGTGCGATGCCATGAACCAGTGCATTCCGTACTGCTACGACGACACCGACTGCCCGCCGGCGCAGGCCTGTGACACGATGACGGGCATCTGCAGCCCGCCCGGGTGCACGGACGACACTCCCTGCATCCCGCTGGGAGCGGTGTGTGATGCCGGAGCCGGGGTCTGCGTCCCCGTGCCCTGCACCCTCGACGGCGCGATGCCCTGCGAAGGCGGCTCCGAGTGCGATCCCGACCTGCTGGTCTGTGTGCCGGGTCCGGGCTCGCAGTGCGACACGGGCAGCGCCCAGTGTGGCATGGGCAACTACGGTTGCGCGGATGGGTACTGCGTGGACTGCCAGATCCCGGGCGGCCGCTGCAAGCACTGCGCCTATGACCCCGGCACGGGCTTCAGCGGCGATGGCCAGTGCAACACCAACCACATCTGCAACGTCGAGATCGATGCCTGTGTGAGCTGCACCGAGCAGGCGCACTGCAACCTGATGGCGGGCGAGTTCTGCCAGCCGACGGGTGAGTGCACCCTGGCGTGCGACGTGGGCGGGGCCTGCCCCGGCTACGCACGGTGTGATCAGTACGGCCGCTGTGGTCAGAACGTCTACGGCAACGACTGTGCCCTGGATGCGGATTGCCCGGGCAGCATGCAGTGCGTGTACGGCTTCTGCGTGGATTGCCTCCCCGGCATGGGGATGGAGTGCCAGACCTGCATCGCGGGGGACTCCGCGGGTGAGTGTGGCGGGGCCGAGTGCGACTTCGACCTGTTCGTCTGCGTCCAGTGCCGCGACGACGACGAGTGCGGAGTGGGCGAGGTCTGTAGCTTCGGTAGCTGTCAGCCGGCGTGCTTCAGCGACGCCGACTGCACCGGGGCGTACGGGGCGGGGGCGACCTGCAACCTCGGCAGCAACTCGTGCGAGCTGCCGATGAGCAACAGCTGCGTGGTCGATGCGGACTGCGAGGGCTACGACCCCGCCAACGACATCCGCTGCCTCGGCAACGTCTGCACCTACCAGTAGGGCCACGCGCCCGAACGACCTCTGCGGAGGGAGCCCGAGGGCACGCTGCATCCGCCGCGTGCCCTCGGCCCGATCAGCGGGGCAGCACGAGCAGGCCGGTGTGCACCGGCCTCACCAGGGTGCTGGCCACGCCCTCGGCCACGATCTCGGTGGTGGCCAGGTCGCAGGTGCGGCCCTCCACCACCATGCGCTTGGAGGAGCCGCCGTCGAGGTTGGTGGCGCGGTGGCAGCCCAGGGCTCGCAGCAGGCGGGCCACGCCGCCCAGGGTCATGCCGAGCGCATGCTCGAGGTTGCGGCCGTCCACCGCGGCGAGCAGCAGCTGGCCCTCGTCGGTGAGGCCGGCGGCGAGGCGGGGCAGCAGGTTGTGGTCGCCGGTCTCGTCCTGCGAGAAGGTCACCGGCGGGGCCGAGCCCCACAGGTCCTCCGCGCGCATGTCGAGGGTGGGCTCGCCGTCCTGCAGCAGCAGCGGGCCGCCGGCGATCCCCGTGCGCAGGGGCCGGCCCGCGGGGCCGTGCACCACCGGGTAGCGCAGGCGATCACCGGGGCGCAGCTCCACCCCGGGCGGGGGCTCGAGCACGAAGCCATTGAGGGGCACCGGCAGCGAGCGGCCCACGGCGACCACCTCGTGCCCCACCACGGCGGCGCCGGGCCGGTCGGGGCCGCGGCGGGCGTGGGCCCGGTTGACGACCGCCGACGGCCGCCAGCGCGCGCCGCTCGGCGCCTCGATCTCCACCTGGCTCATGCTCACGCGATCGATGGCGACGGTGCCGTCGTCGTGCACGAGCACGGCCCCCCGGGCGAACACGGGGGGACCGAGCACCTCGCCCTCGTCCATCAGCAGGCCCACCGGATCGAAGCGCCGCGAGGGCGGGGCGATGTCGGGCTCCGAGTAGAGGAAGAAGCCCCCCGAGACCCCTGCGATGGCGCCATGGGCCGAGACGAGGGCGTGGAAGGGCTCGCCGCGCTCCACCGACTCGCGGCAGTCGAGCACCCGCAGGTGGACGTGCTCCGGCTCGATGCGCAGCAGGTTGACGTGCAGCGGGCCGAGGTCGCTGCGTCCCTCGAGCTGGGCGTGCTCCACCCCGTCGCTCACCCGCCGCCACCGCAGCCGGCTCACGTGCTGCTCCATCACCAGGTGCTCGCCGCCGAGGCGACGCGAGCGATGGAGCCCGGCCACGCTGTAGTAGAAGTCGGCCAGGGCGCGGGTGCGGGTGGCCCGGGCCGTGCGCCCACGGGTCACGGTGCGCAGGCGGTGGCGCAGCCCCACCCGCAGCAGCCGGCCCACGTCGTCGTGCAGCGCCGCGATCGCGGCATCGACCGACTGCACCCGGCGGGCGAAGAGCTCGGCCTGGCCGTGGTCCACCTCGCCCATGAGCCGGCCGGCGATCGCGGCGAGATCGACGGCGAGCAGCTCTCGCTCGAGCGCCTCGAAGCTGTCGTCCCACGGCTCCTCGGGGGGCGGCGGCGGGCCGCCGCGGGGCTCGGGTCCGGCGAAGCAACGCAGCACGGCGATCACCTCCTCGTCGAGGTCTCGGGTGCGAGCGAAGTGGGTCGCCACGTCGAGCCAGGTCGTCACCGCGGCGAGGATGACACCGCGGCGGACGGTGAGCCACGCGCCGGGGCGGGGTCGCCGGCGATCGTCCGATCCTCGCTCCGTTGCGTGCGGACGGACCCCCGCCGAAAACCGGGTAAGGGGCCATGCTCCCGACGGCCGCCTCGATGCCGGATCGCCGCGATTGGGCGCGGGCTGGCCTTGCGGGGCTGGGCGACGACCCGCCATGCTGGAGACGATGGGAGAGTCGGTGCTCGGCGACGACGTGACGGTGGTGGTCTCGGAGACCGTCGCCGAGCCGCTCGTGCCGATCGCCGAGGCCTCGCTGCGGGCCGGCGATCGCGTGGGTCGCTATCGTCTCGTGCGGCGCCTGGGCTCGGGGGGCATGGGCGTGGTGTGGGTCGCCCACGATCCCGAGCTCGATCGCACGGTGGCGGTCAAGGTGCTGCACGAGCGCTCGCGGCGGGGGGGCTCGCGGGCCCACGAGCGAATGCGACGCGAGGCGGTGGCCCAGGCCCGGCTCTCGCACCCCAACGTGGTGGCGATCTACGACGTGGGCCTGCACGAGGGGCGGGTGTTCCTCACCATGGAGCACGTGGAGGGGCGCACCCTCGACGAGTGGGCCGCCCGGGGACCCGCGCTGCCCGAGGTGCTCGAGGTGTTCGAGCAGGCGGCGGCGGGGCTGGCCGCGGTGCACGAGGCGGGCTTCGTCCACCGCGACTTCAAGCCCTCCAACGTGATGATCGATCGCGAGGGTCGGGTGCTGGTGATGGACTTCGGCCTCGCGCGGCTGAGCGATCCCGAGAGCGTCTCCGAGCTCGATGCCGCGGCCTCGTCCGCGGGCTGGAGCGTGGAGGGCTCGAACGTCTTCGCCACCGAGCTCACCTGCGAGGGCGTGGCCATGGGCACGCCGGCCTACATGGCCCCGGAGCAGCACGCGGGCGGGAGCGCGGACGCCCGGGCCGACCAGTTCTCGTTCTGCGCCACGCTCTACGAGGTGGTGGTGGGGCGTCGGCCGTTCCAGGGGCGGACGATCAAGGAGCTCGCCCACGAGAAGGCCCACGGCGAGCGCGACTTCGGCTCGGCTCGGCTTGCGGTGCCGCGGGCCCTGCGGGCGCTGATCGGAAGGGGGCTCGAGCCCGAGCCGGTGCGCCGCCACCCGAGCATGGACGAGCTGCGCGAGCGGCTGGGCCAGCTGCGAGGCGCTCGCTCCCGGGCCCGCCCCGTGGCGCTGGCGATCACGGCCGCGCTGGCGCTGGGGGGCATCGGCTGGGCCGGGCTGGTGCGGGTCGATCCCGATGCCTGCGAGGCGGGCGAGCAGCTCATGACCCGGGGGTGGAACGACGAGCGACGCGAGCGGCTGCGGCGATCGTTCGTGGACACCGGGCTGGTCTATGCCGAGGACGCGGCCTGTCGCGCGGGGCAGCGCCTCGATGCCTACGCCGAGCGCTGGACGGCGGCCCACCAGCGCGTGTGCACCAGCGCGGCCGAGCGCTCCGAGGCGGCCGAGCTCGACCCGCGCATGGCCTGCCTGGCGCAGGCACGGGCCTCGATGACGATGACGGTGGAGCTGCTGCTCGAGGCCGACGCCAACGGGGTGCAGCACGCGGCCGATCAGGTGCTGGGGCTGCCGTCGCTGACCCGCTGCGAGGATCTGGACACGCTGCGGGCCGAGCTCCCGCTGCCCGAGGACGCGGAGCGGCACGCGGCCATCGAGGCGATCCAGGCCGAGCTCGAGGCGGCCCGCGCCCTCGAGCTCGGCGGTCGCTACGACGAGGGCCTCGCCCGCGCCCGGGCTGCGCTCGCCGACGCCCGCGCCCTGGGGCACGAGCCCACCGTCGCGCGGGCGCTGATCCGGCTGGGCGCGCTCGAGCTGGGGCTGGGGGATCCCGAGAGCTCTCGGCAGCTCCTCACCGAGGCCGCCCTGCTCGCGGCCGGGGCCGATGATCACTCGGCCGCCGCCGATGCGGCGTCGCGGCTGGTGTTCGTGTGCGCCGAGGCCCTCGGCCGCCCCGACGAGGCGCTGCGCTGGGCTCGTCACGCCGAGGCGGCGCTCGAGCGCATGCCTCTCGATCCGCTGGCGCGCGCGCGCCTCGATGGCAGCCTCGGCGTGCTCTACTCGGCCACCGGCGAGCACGCCCGCGCGCTCGAGCGCTTCGAGGCGGCCCACGAGGCCAAGCGGGAGGTCCTCGGCGCCGAGCACCCCGAGGTGGCGGGCGCGCTGGAGAACGTGGCGCTCAGCCTGGGCGAGCTGGGGCGCCCTCGCGATGCCGAGGTGCTGCACCGCCGCACCGCCGCGATCATGGAGGAGGTGCTCGGCCCGGAGCACCCCGACTTCGCGTTCTCGCTGATGAACCTCGGCTACGCCGTGGCGGCGCTGGGCAAGCACGACGAGGCCATCGAGCACTACTCGCGGGCGCTCGAGATCTCCCGGGCCGCGCTCGGC
Organism: Myxococcales bacterium; assembly: GCA_020633315.1. GTDB lineage: Bacteria > Myxococcota_A > Polyangia > Nannocystales > Nannocystaceae > Paraliomyxa. The sequence goes on along the minus strand of JACKDV010000005.1, from coordinate 347,456 downwards.
CCCCGGCATCCCCAGGTGTCGCGGGCCCTGTCGTCGCTGGGGCGCGCGGCGGTCGATCAGGATCGGCTGCTCGAGGCCGAGGGCTACTACCGCGAGGCGGCCGAGATCCTCGAGGCGGGCCCGGGCGAGCGGCACCACGAGCACGCGTGGCTGATCGCCGATCGGGCTCACGTGATGCTGCAGATGGGGCGCAACGAGGAGGCGCTCGCGCTGTTCCGGCGCGCGCGCGAGATCCTCGAGGCCGAGCACGGCCCCGACCACGACGACGTGGGTCACGTGCTGATGAGCGAGGCGAGCTCGCTCATCGAGCTGGAGCGCCTGGACGAGGCCGAGGTGGCGCTCGATCGGGTGGGCGCGATCTTCGAGGCGCAGCTCGAGCCTGGGCACCCGGCGCGAGGCGCCTACCGGGCCAACCGTGGAGAGCTGCTGCGAGCTCGCGGCGATCGAGAGGGCGCCCGCGCCGAGCTGCTGGAGGGCCTGGCGATCACGCGCGCCGCCCTGGGACCGGACCATCCGGCCGTCGCCTCGATCCTCCTCTCCCTGGGGGAGATCGCGCTCGACCGGGGCCAGCCCGCCGAGGCCCAGGAGCACCTGCGCGAGGGCCTGCGGATCACCGAGGCGGGCGCGGTGGGGGAGGGCTTTCGGGCGGCGCTGCGCTTTGCCCTGGCCAAGGCCCTGTGGGACGACGACGCAACGCGCGCCGAGGCCCGTGACCTGGCCCGACGGGCCCGCGACGGCTTCGGGGGCTACGGGGAGCTCTTCGACGAGGACGTGGCCGAGATCGACGCCTGGCTCGAGGGCCACCGATCGGGCTGAGGCCGCCGGGCCCGGCCAAAAGGCGGTATGCTCCGCGTCGAGGCATGAAGGAGCTGAGGTTCCACCGCGAGCTGTACCCCGGCGAGGCCGTGGACTCGGCGCTTCGGACCTTCGAGGGCTGGGCGGAGCTGCGGCGGGAGCAGACGCCCACCCACTGGATCGTGCGGGTCACGGCTCGCTCGGCCGCGGCCGAGCGGAAGATCGCCGGGGAGCTGGCGAACTTCGCCCTGGGCCTCACCGTGCGCCGCGGCCCTCCGGCCTGAGCCCAGCGCCCCCGGCTGGCTCGAGACGGGCACCTCCGACGGAAGATGGGGCGAAAACGCACCATGCCGCGCCCTCCGCACGGTGTTTTGATATGATTCTCGCTGCGGAGCGAGTGCGATGGCCCAGGACGAGCGTGCCCCCGAAGATGACGACGGCGAGGACCTCTCGGCGCTGCCGTCGTTCTCGCGTGAGCCGGCCGAGATGTTGAGCGGTGATCAACGCTCGATCTCCCAGAAGGCCAAGGACCACGCGGACGAAGGTCCCGACCTTCCGATCACCGATCCAGGTGGTCCGATGGCTGCGCCCACGCACTGCTCACATGGTAGTCACGGCTCGCACGGCAGCCACGGCTCGCACGGCAGCCATGGCTCGCACGGCAGTCATGGCTCCCACGGCAGTCACGGGAGCTGGTAGGTCGCTCGATGGATCGTGCGGCTCCCGTCGCGGATTGCTCCGCGAACCGATGATGCGATGACGGATTCCAACCCAACCGGCCGGCGACGCAACGATGGCGCCGACGAGCCCCCCGAGTCCTCCGCGGGATCGGGCCCCGCCGGGCGGGCGCGTCGGCGGGTCTCGACGGCCCCGGAGCGTCGCTCGCTGCGGCTGCTGCTGGTGGCCGAGGGCGGTCGCGACGAGCACACCCGCATCGCCGACATGATGCGGGGCGTGGGCAGCCCGCTCGTCACCGTCGATCATGCGGTCGACGACGCGGTGGCCGTGGAGGCGCTGCGCTCGGCCCACTACGACGCCGTGCTCTACCTCGCGCTCGAGGAGCGGCAGGGCTGGTCTCGCTTCATCCGGGATCGACGGGTGCCGCCGGTGCCCATCGTGTTCATCGACGCCGACGGGCGGGCCATGACCCGCTCGCTGCGGCGCGCCCAGGCGCTCAACGAGGGCGCGGCGTCGTACCTGCTCGCCGACGAGCTCACCGGCCCGCTGATGGAGATGGCGGTGCACGGCGCCATCGAGCAGGCCCGGCTGCAGACCGAGGTCAACGAGGTACAGGAGCGCTTCGCCCTCGCGGTGCGCGGGGCCAACGACGGCGTGTGGGAGTGGATGCTCGACAGCGGCGAGATGCACTTCTCCCGGCGCTGGCGCGAGCTGCTGGGCTACGGCGTGGACGAGCTGAGCAACTCGGCCGACGAGTGGTTCGACCGCGTGCACCCGGCCGACCTGCTCGGGCTGCGGGCCGACCTCGACACCCACCTGGCCGGGCACAAGCCCTTCCACGAGTTCGAGCACCGGCTGCGGGCCTCCGACGGCACCTACCGCTGGGTGATCAGCCGCGGCGTGGTGCAGCGCGACGGCGTGGGCAACCCCGTGCGCATGGCGGGCTCGCTCACCGACACCTCGAACTACCGCCTGCGCGAGCAGAAGCTGCTCGAGGAGAGCCGCCAGGATCCGCTCACCAACCTCCCGCGCCGCGAGCCCTTCCTCGAGCGCCTGCGCAACGCCATCGACCTCGCCAACGCCTACGACGACTACTCGTTCACGGTGATGATGGTCGACGTGGATCGCTTCCGCTGGCTGGCCGACAGCATCGGCCACCGCGCGGCCGAGACCATGCTCTCGATCCTCGCCCGCCGGCTGGTGGCCTGCGTGCGCCCGGGCGACACCGTGAGCCGCTTCGGCGGCGACAAGTTCGCGATCCTGCTCGAGAACGTCGACGACGTGCAGCAGGGGGCGCTCATCGCCGAGCGGATCCGTCGCTCGGTGGGCGAGCCCTTCGAGGTGGAGGGCCAGACCGTCTACACCACGGTGAGCATCGGCCTGACCACCAGCCGTCGCGGCTACCAGGACTCCGAGGACGTGATCAACGACGTGGGCGCCGCGGCCAACCGGGCCAAGGAGGAGGGCCACGATCGCCTGCGGATCTTCGAGACCAAGATGCGGGACGACGCGCTCTCCAGCCTGCGCATGGAGGTCGCGCTGCGGCAGGCGGTGGATCGCAAGGAGTTCGAGCTGCGCTACCAGCCCATCGTGGAGCTGGGCACGGGCAAGCTCATGGGCTTCGAGGCCCTGGTCCGCTGGCGGCACCCCCGTCGCGACCTGGTGAGCCCCGCCGAGTTCATCCCCATCGCCGAGCAGACCGGGCTCATCGTGCCGCTGGGGCGGTGGGTGCTGCGGGAGGCCGCGCGCCAGCTCGCCGAGTGGACCAAGATGCTGCCGCAGGGGCGCCGCCTGACGATGGCGGTCAACCTCAGCGGCCGGCAGGTGGCCGACCCGCGGCTGCTCGAGGAGATCCAGTCGCTGGTGGAGCAGCACGGCCTGGCCCAGGGGGCGCTCAAGCTCGAGCTCACCGAGAGCGTGCTGGTCAAGAACGCCGACGTGGTGCAGCGCTTCATCACCGACCTCAAGGAGCAGGGCGTGCACCTGTGGGTCGACGACTTCGGCACCGGCTACTCCTCGCTGAGCTACCTGCACCGCTTCCCGGTGGACGGCCTGAAGATCGACAAGGCCTTCATCGACGCGCTCGACGGCACCGACGGCAGCGCGGCGATGGTCCGCACCATCCTCAGCCTGGCCGAGAACCTCGGGGTCGAGGCCATCGCCGAGGGCATCGAGCAGAACGTGCAGGCCGATCAGCTCCGCTCGCTGGGCTGCGTGTCGGGGCAGGGCTACCTGTTCAGCAAGCCGATCCCGGCCAACGAGGTCGAGCAGCTCCTCGTCGACGGCTGATCGCACGGGCCCGTCCGCGCCGCCCTCACGCGCGGGCGGCCGGAACACGGTCCCGTCACGCGCCGAAGCGGCCCGGCCGGGGGCGTGGCCGGGCTGCTACATTCGCGCCGTGGCCGAGCCGAGCACCCGCGAGCGGATCAAGGCGATCAACCGCGCGATCGTGGCCGAGGAGAAGCGGCTGCGAGCGCGGCACCGCTGGCTCGCGCACCAGGACGCGCTGGGCCTGGCCGCGTTCGTGGGCAGCCTGCTCGCCATGACGGCGATCGCCGGGGGCTACCTCGCGGGCGCCCTGCCGTGGTGGGCCCCCGTGCTGCTGATCGGCCTGCCCGTCTCCATCCTGCACGAGCTCGAGCACGACCTCATCCACAACCAGTACTTCAAGGGGCGCGAGCGGATCCAGGCGCTCATGTTCCACGTGATCTGGTGGTCCAAGCTCAACGCGAGCCCGTGGTACCGCCGGGTGGTGCACCTGCGGCACCACCGACGCAGCGGCCAGCCCGACGACGCCGAGGAGCGGATGATCGGCCTGGGGCTGCGGCCGGGGTGGTTCCGGGTGCTGATCGCGATCCATCCGATCTTCGCCTACCCGGTGCTGGCCAGCATCAAGCGGGCCGATCCCAAGTTCCACGTGATGTGGGGCATCCGCAAGTCGGCGCCGCAGTTCGTGACCTTCGCCCTGGTGCTGTTCCTCCAGCCGCCGCTGCACCTGCTCGACGCGCTGGCGCCCGGCTGGCTGCCCGCGGGGCTGGTGCATCTGCTCGACGCGCTGATGGTGCTGTGGGTGGCGCCCAACGTGATCCGCCAGGGCTGCCTGGCCCTGGTGTCGTCGTACTGCCACTACTACGGCGACATCCCCGAGGGCGACGTCTTCTACCAGAACCAGATCCTCGACCACCCGCTGCTGTGGCCGATGCAGCTCTACTGCTTCAACTTCGGCAGCACCCACATCGTGCACCACTTCGTGGTGCAGCAGCCGTTCTATCTGCGGCAGATGGTGGCCGAGGCGGCCCACGCCGAGATGCTGCGGCAGGGCGTGCGGCGCAACGACTTCGGGGTGATCGCACGGGCCAACCGCTGGGGCCCGCGGGCGGCCGCGTAGGCGAGGGCTCGATCACGGCGCGGGGCGCGGGGCGCCGGGCTCAGGGCGAGAAGTTCTGGTTGGACCACACGCCGCTGCCGCTGGACGAGAAGCCGCAGGCCACCCGCGTGTAGGTGGTGCTCGACATGTTGATGTAGTGGCCGTGGGCCGAGAACGGCTCGCCCGGGCCCTCGTCCCACATCGCCTGCAGGCAGCCGCTGATGATCTGGTTCTCCGAGCCCCAGTTGGGACAGGTGTTCTGGGCATTCTCTCCGCAGGCGCCGAAGTTGCCGTGCGGGCCGCCGCCGTTCTGATCGTTGGCGCTCTGCTGGTCGGTGCAGTCCTCGGCCGCGTTCCAGCGCGCCAGCGGGGGCAGGCACTGGCACTCCCAGCGGAACTGGTTGATCCGATCGACGCAGTCCTGGTGGATGTCGCCGGTGCTCGGCGGCGGGCTGGGGGCGCAGCCGGGGATCGGCGCGGCCAGGGGCCCGCTCTCGCAGCCGCTCATCTCGCCGCCGCTCGACTCCCCGGAATCGGCCGCGCCGTCGCCCGAGCTCCCGTCGGTCGAGCCCTGCGAGTCGCTGGTGGGGCCGCCGTCGGTGCCGGGGTTGGTGGTCGCGGGGTTGGTCGTGTTGGTCGTGTTGGTGGCGTTGGTCTCGTTGCCGGAGCCCGAGCCCTGGCCTCCGCTCGAGCCCTCGGCATCGGTCTCGTTGCCGACGCCGCTCGGGCCCACGTAGCAACCCAGCGACCAGCACAGCACGACGACGAGCCCCCGAACGCTCATGGATCCATTGAACCACGAGGGAATCGGGATCGACAAGCCGTCGGAACGCTCATCGCCGGGCTCGCGGGCTGAGCGCGCGGTCGTCGACGAACACCTCGGGCAGGTCGGCAGGAATCGCCCCCGGGCTGTGGTCCCGGGTGACGCGCAGGCGATCGGTCAGCCCCTTGCCGCGATCGTGGCTGCGCAGCTCGATGCCCGAGGCGTTGATCACCACCTGGCTCATCGACTTCACCTCCTGGTAGCTGTTCTCGAAGCTCCAGTAGGCGCCGCCGTTGAAGAAGTTGGAGCCGAAGTCGAACTTGCCCTGGTTCTTGCTCGCGCGCAGCACCGAGAAGGCCGCGCTCTCGATCGCGAAGATCCGGTTGACGTAGAGCAGCTTGCTGCCGGGGTTGTTGGCGAGCGCGGTGTCGATGGCCTGCACCTGCTCGGGAGGCAGCTTGGTCATCGCCTCGGCCACGCTCCAGCCGGGCTCCTCGGGCTTCTTGTACGGCCCGAAGCTCTGCATGTCCCAGGCCACGCGATAGACGGCCGAGCCGGTCACGTCGAGCCCGAGCTTGGCGAGCACGCCCAGGGCGGCGCCGAAGTTGGCCCCCACCTCCCCGGTGACCTCCACGTGCTTGGAGCTCTCCATCTGGAAGTACTTGAAGTCCTCGAGCCTCACCTCGGAGGAGAAGCTGCGGGGGGACAGCTCGTAGGAGGTGGAGCCGTCCTCGTTGAGCACCACGAGCGAGCCCAGGGTGGTCTGCAAGGCGTTCTCGAGCCCGATGGGGCCCAGACCCTTGCCCGAGCCGAGGTTGCCGAACACGGAGTTGATGAGCGACAGCGCGTCGTCGGGGTCCTGGATCTGCTGGCCCTTCTGCAGGGAGATCGAGACGGTGAAGACCTCGTTGTACGACGAGATCGTGTGCCGCCACTGGAACACCTGCTGGCCGAGGTGGAAGGCCCGCACCGCGATCGAGCCGCCGCGCCGCGCCGGGATGTCGGTCTCCGCCCGCTCGCCGTCGGCGGGGATGTTGCCCAGCGCCAGCTCCTCGGGCGCGTGGCGGGGGTGCTCCACGTAGGCCCGAACCTCGATGTCGAGCTCGGTCTCGTTCTCCAGGTGTAGGTCGACCTTGGCCATGCTGCTGCCTCCTCGCGTCTCGTCGGTGGATCCGCAGGGTACGGCAGCTCGGGTCGCGAGGAGACGCAGGATGCGGAGCCCGGGGGCGCGAGGGCATGCAGGAAATGCACCCCGTCCCGCCCCGACGGGGAGGGCGAGACGAGGCCGGGGTCGTCTACTCGCCCGCCATGGCGCGCACGTAGTCCTCGAGGGTCACGGGGGACACCAGCTCGAAGGTGGAGTCGAGGGCCCGAAGCTCGTCGATGCGATCGACACGGAAGTTGCGGAAGTCCTCCCGCAGCTCGCACCACGCTCCCAGGGTCCAGGTGCTGCCCCAGAAGTACAGCCCCAGCGGACGGACGGTGCGGGTGGTGGCCTGGCCCTGGCGATCGCGGTAGCTCAGGGTCACGCGGCGGTGGTCGTGGATCAGCTCGCGGAGCTGGCCCATGTATTGGCGGACGCCGTCGGGCACGTGGAACGACAGCGAGAACAGGGCGGTGTTGTGCACGCGCCCGCGCTCGGACTCGGGCAGGGCCGCCTCGACCTTCTCGAGCGCGCTCTGGGCCGCCCGCTCGAGCGCCTCATCGGCCCAGCTCTCGACCATGCGGGCCCCCAGCACCAGGGCTTGGATCTCGTCTACGGTGAACATGAGTGGAGGCAGCTCGAAGTCCTTGCCGAGGCGGTAGCCCACCCCGGCCTCGCCCTCGATGGGCACCCCCGAGAGGCTGAGGTCTCGGATGTCTCGGTAGACGGTACGCTCCGAGACCTGCAGCCGCTCGGCGATCTTCGCCGCGGTGGTGACGCGACGGTGCTGGAGGATCTGGACGATCTGGAACAGTCGGTCAGCCCGTCGCATCCGCGACCGCACTTTGGGCCTGGACGTGGAAGAAGTCCAGCCGCACGCCGTTCGGATCCTCGGCCATGAAGCTGCGCCAGCCCCACGGCTTGTCGGAGGGCTCGGCGACGATGTCGGCTCCGCGTGCTCGCAGCTGGTCGTGCTTGGCGTCGGCATCCGGGGTGGGGATGCTGACGATGAGGCCCTGGCCGTCGAAGGGCCGCGTGGGGCCGATCGGGCTCTCGCTGCACGGACGCATGAAGCACAGCTCGGGGCCGTCCTCGCCGCCGTGGCGCACCTGCAGATAGCCATCCATGTCGACGGTCACGGTGAAGCCCGCCTTGGCGGTGTAGTACGCCTTGGTCTCGGCCAGCTTGTCGGTGACGATGAGGGGGAAGAGCTTGTTCGCGTTCATGCGAGTCAAGCTACGGCATCGCTGCTGACAGCATCGTGTCACCAGCCCGGGCGACCCCGCGCCTCTGGTGCCACCGTCGTGTCAGGAGTCGCGATCGCGGCGGGAGTGGGCAGGCCGCTGCTGCCACCGTCGTGTCAGGAGTCGCGATCGCGGCGGGAGTGGGCGGGTCGCTGGTGCCACCGTCGTGTCGGGAGCCGAGAGCAGCGAGGCCCGCGTCCCGCCGTCGGCAGGGCACGGGCCTCGAGGGCCGGCGAGGGCCGGCGGCTAGAAGGTCACCGGGAAGGTGGTGCCCTGCTGCTCGCTCAGGAAGCGCGGGAACACGGCGGTCTCGAGCTTGCCGGCCACGCAGGCACCCAGCGCGTTGTTGTGCGGGGGCTCGGGGTCGGCCGAGAGCACCTTGCCCGTGTCGCCCTCGATCGACAGCTTCACCCGCACGATGTCGCCGGGGTTGGCCCCGAACTGCGCGCAGTCGTCCTTGGCCTTGTTCTTGGCCCGGCTGAGCGCCTTGCGGATCTGCGACTGGCTGAGCTTGTCGGGCAGGGTGGCGTCGAGATCCTTGAGCCCCGGTCCGCTCGACTTGCCCTTGCAGCCCGGCGCGTTGGGATTGAACACGCAGTCGGCCTTGCCGGCGTTGAAGGGATCGACCGCGCCCTTGTCGTCGGCGTCGTAGTCGGCGTAGGGGGCAGGGCCGTCGCTCTTCTTGCGGGCCTTCTTGACCCTCGCCACGGTCCGGCTGCCGCCGAAGTCGTCGCCCTCGGGCTCGGGCTCGCCGCCGCTGCTGCTGCCGTCGCCCGTGTCGGTACCGGTGCCGGTGCCCGTGCCGGTGCCCTCCTCACCGGTGCTGCCGCCCACCACGGGCTCTGGCTCCGGCTCGGGCTCTGGCTCCGGCTCGGCCTTGGCGGGAGCCGGGGCGGGCGGGGGCGGGGCCTTGGCCACCTCCTCCTCGCCCTTGCCGTTCTGGCTGACGATCCAGAACACCACGCCGCCCACCAACAGAAGGGCGATGGCGAGGAGGATCATCTTGTTGCCGCCGCCCTCCTCCTTGTGGGCCTGGGCTGCGACGGGAGCCACGCTGGCGCCGGCCGTCGACGCGGCGGCCGCCTTGACGCCAGACATCGAGGCCGCTGCGCTGGTGGAGGCGGAGGCCAGCGGCGCGACCACGACCGCCCCGCTGTCCTCGTCGTCGTCCTCGTCGTCCACCGGCGACAGGAGCACGCCGAGCGGGTCGTCGTTCTCCACCGCCTTGGCGGCCTTGGCCTGCGCCGCCGCCTTGGCTCGCGCCTTCTCGAGCTCCTTCTCCTCCTTGGAGGGAGGCTTGAGCAGCGCGCCCAGGGGATCCTCGTCGGCCTTGGCCTCGACCGCCTTCGCGGCGGCGTGGGCCCCCGACTTCTTGGCCTCGGCCGCGGCGAGCTTGGCCTTGGCCTCGGCGAGCTTGGCCTGGGCCTCGGCGAGCTTGGCCGCCGCTTCGGCCTTGGCGATCTCGGCCTGGGCTCGCGCGAGCGCGACCTCGGGATCCTCCTCGGCCGGGGGCGGGGGCGGAGGGGCCACGGTCTTCTTCTCGGCGGGTGGAGGCGGAGGCGGGGCGGCCTTGGCCTTCGGCTCCGCCTTGGGCGGCGGGGGCGGAGGCATGGGCGGCGCCTTGGGAGCCGCGGCCCCTTCGTCGCCGCCGACCATGGCCGCGGCCGCGCCCTTGCTCGGTCCCACGCTGTCGAGCTCGTCGTCGCCGTCGAGCTCGTCGTCGTCGTCTCCCAACGCCTCGGCGACCTCGAGGATGTCGGCGAGCCCCGAGCTCTCCGAGTCATCCTGCGGCGAGTTGTCGTCGTTCTGATTCGAGCCCGTGTCCATTCTGCTTACCTGAGTTGCTTCGCGTTGAGCAGGCCGCGCGACGTCCGCAAAGTCGGACGCAAACCCCACGAGGGGTCTAACGACCCGTGATCCCTAACCGGTGCCGCGCTTCCGCGCAATTTAGCCGGGGTCTGGGTCGCCGTCTCCACCGTCGGCGGTGGGTTTGGTGGGTTTTAGCGTGGTACCGCTGGGTCCAGGCGCAGGCTGGCCTGCACCGGGAGGGGCCTCCGACGGCGCCGGAGGCGGGTCCGCGGGGGTGGAGGGGGGATCTCTCGGCGTGTCGGGCTCCGCGGGCGTGTCGGGCTCCGCGGGCGTGTCGGGCTCGGGCTCGGGGTCGAGGGCCGAGGGGGGCAGCTTGCCGCCGCGCCGCGCCTTCATGGCCTCGATGCGACGCTGGCGCATCTGCTCGATCTCCTCGGGGGTCTTCTTGGCCACGCGCCGCGATCCGTCCGCGGCGAACTGCATGACCTTCTCGGCCTGGCTGGTGGTCATCACCCCGGTGAGCCGGACCTCCTTGCCGTCGCGAGCGAGCTCGAACAGATCGTACATCCAGCCCGCCTGCAGCTTGATGGCCAGGCTGTCGTCGATGATGGCGCGCAGCTCCACGTCCCACCAGTTGACGAAGGCCTTGGCCTCGACCACGTCGTCGAACACCAGGCGCAGCAGCACCTCGGGCTCCTCCTCGGCCGAGGCGCTCAGCTCGAAGCCGTCGGGGATCTCGAAGGGCAGGGGCTTGCCGCCGATCTTGGGGGTGCCCCGGACCGATCGGCGGATGCCGTTGATGATGAGCTGCATCCCCGCCCGGGGCTGACGCGCCGAGAAGCGCCGCAGGCGGGACAGGTTGGCCACGAAGTTGCCCGCGGTCTTGCGGTCGTCGTCGGCGGGCCCCGCCAGGATGTTGGGCAGGAACTCCTCGCGCACGTAGATCGCCACCTTGCCCTCGAGGAACACGAACCAGCGGTTGTCGGGATCCTCCTCCTCGGGGTCGATCGGGCGCGGGTTGCCGCGCAGGGGGCCGTCCTCCTCCACCCACTCGATCACCTCGCCGCGGCTGGCCGCCGCGCGATCGATGGCCCGCCTCACCTCGTCGCGCGGGAGCTTGTAGTCGACCGCGAGGAAGGTCTGGGTCCAGTCGCGGATGTCGGGGCTGGCGACGACGATGTGGTCGAAGTCCCGCAGCGCATCGAAGCGACCCCCGTCGATCAGCAGCTCGAAGTCGGGCAGCGGCGCCATGATGTCGAGCACCTGCTGCGCGAAGGACAGCCCGCGGATCTTCTTGGGCACCAGCAGCATGTGGAAGGTGCTCTGGGGCGGCGCGAGCTCGTCGGCCTTCGAGCGCTTCTCGGCGAACCTGGGTGCGGGCTCGGGCTCGGGCTCCACCGCCTCGGGCTCGGGCGGCTTGATCTCCTCGGCCGTGGGATCCTCGGGGACGGGCGGGGACGGCTCGACCGTTGGCTCGGGCTCGGGCGGCGGGCTCTCGGGGAGCTCCTGCGCGTCCTCGCTCTGGAGCAGGTTGGGATCGATGAGCTCGACCTCGACCATCTCGATGTCGAGCTCGGGCAGCTCGAGATCGGGTACGCAGGAGAGCTTGACCATGGGCGCTCCCACCAGCGAGACATGCGCCAGCAGGGACACCACGAGGGCCAGGCTCTTTCGACGTTGGGCGCGCACGAGCTCGGGGCCGAGAGATTAGCACCGGCTCGCGAGCACGCGACGAGGGCGCGCGCGGGCTCCCCGGGGACCAGGGGACGCGGCCCTGGAGCCATCGCGCTCAGTCGGGGGGATGACGGGGCATGCGAGCCTCCGGTGCCTCCGTCATCTCGAGCAAGCGCTCGGCCGTCTCGGCGTGATGGGGCAGTCGGGCGCGTCGCAGGTGCGCGATGAGGTTGCGGAGCATCCGCTCGAGGATCCGACGCGGCGGCGCCGGGCGCAGGAACGAGCGCCAGTCGCCGGGACGCCCCGTGGCGCGCAGCAGCAGGTCGGCGAGGTCTTGGCCGTCGAGCTCCTGGCCGCCGCGGAAGGGATCGAAGACCAGCGGATCTTCCTGGTCGAGGCCCATCCCCACCAGGAAGTGACCGGGGAAGCCGATGCCCTGCAGCGGCACGCGGGCGTGCTGACCCAGGTGGATCACGAGCAGCGACAGCGTGATGGGCAGCCCACGGCGGCGCTCGAGCACCCGATCGAGCAGGCTGTTGGCGGGATCCTCGTAGGTCTCCGAGTCGCCGAGGAAGCCCTGCTCGGCGAGCAGCCCCACGATCGCCCGCGCGGCGGGGGAGGGGGGCCGGCCGAGGGTGCGCCGCACCGCTTCCTGCTCGAGCTCGTGCAGCTGCGCCTCGGCGCCGAGCCACGGGTAGCCGCCCTGCAGGATGTGGCTGAACGCGAGAGCGACCGGCACCATCGGCAGCTCGTCGTCACCGACGACCAGCCGCTGGTAGGCGCTCCACCAGGGCCCGAAGGGCAGGGGGTCGTCCTCGATCACGATCCCCAGCGCTCGACCACCGCCCGCACCTGCTCGCGGAAGGCAGGCTCGCGGTGGCGGGCGAACTCCTCCCAGGTGGTGAGCGTGGTGGTGTCCGTCACGCGATCGATGAACAGGGTGCCGTCGAGGTGGTCGACCTCGTGCTGGAAGGTGCCCGCGGTGATGCCCCGTACCTCGCGATCGATCGGCGCGCCGTGGCGGTCGAGCGCCTGGACCCGCAGCGTGGCGAGGCGCGAGACCACGCCGCGCAGGTTGGGCACCGACAGGCAGCCCTCGTAGTTGTCGAAGCGCTCCGGCGACAGCGGGGTGAGCACGGGGTTGACCAGGATCGTCAGCGGGATGTTGGGCTTGTAGGGGTAGCGCGGGTTGTCGTGGACCTCGATCGCGACCACGCGGATCGGGCGGGACACCTGGATCGCGGCCAGGCCGGCCCCGTTGGCGTGGTGCATGGTCTCCACCAGGTCGTCGATGAACGCCTGGATCTCGTCGCTGGCCAGCTCGTCCGCGGTGAGCTCGCGAGCCCGCTGGCGCAGCACCGGCGCGCCGATCTGGGCGATCGGGAGGACGCTCATGGGCTAGCCCTTGACGACCTTGGCCTTGAGCGCGGCCTTGCCGTCCTTGACGTAGACGCTGAAGTTCACCTCGGCCACCTCGGGGCGCTTCTTCTTGATGTCGGCGGTGTTCTTGACGAGCTTCTGGGCGAACTTCTCGAAGGTGAGCTTGTCGGTGGGCTCGCCGCACTGCGCCTTGATGCGCACGAACTCCTCGAACACGCCGCGGTAGTAGGGCTCGCGATCGCCCAGCGAGGGGCCAGCCGCGGGGGTCGGCGTCGCGACGGGAGTGGGAGCCGGGATCGGAGCGGGCGCGGGAGTCGGGGCCGGGATCGGAGCGGGCGCGGGCCGAGGCGCTGCCACCGGCGCGGGCGCGGGCGAGGGCGCGGGGGTGGGCTCGGGCTCCGCCACCTCGTCGTCCTCCTCCTCCTCGTGCTCGTGCTCGTGGCCACCCACCGTCTTGTGCGAGCGGCTGCCGGGGCGACCGGAGCCGGGCACGCGGTGGGAGCGGGTCACTCGACGACCACGGGTGGTTCGCGGGCGACCATGGCGGCTGCTCGCATCGTCGGGCTCCTCTTCCTCCTCGATGTCGAGCTCGGCGAGGTACGCCTGGCGCAGCGCCTCGTGGGCAGCGGCGGCGGCCCGGGCCACCTCGCCCGCGGTGCCGCTGTAGCGATCGTGGAACACCGAGTGCTGGGTGCCCTGCGCGATCGCATTGAACTCGCGGGCGAGCCGACGCATGGGCGCGAGGCTCTCGAGGCCGGGGAGGTAGAACGCCAGGCCCACGGTCACCACCAGCAGGCCCAGCAGCACCGGCCAGTTGAGCTCGCTGGTCAGGCCCTTGTCGCGGGCGGCGGAGAGCGCCTGGGCCAGGTCCTGCTGGCCCGCGGCCGCGGTGGTGGCCGACAGCACCACCAGCATCGCTCCGTTGTCGCCCTCGCCGGCGGGGCCGGGGATCCGCCCCAGGGAGCCGATGCGGGCGTTCATGCCCTCGCCCACCTCGAACACCTTGCTCGCGCCGTCGGCCGGGGTGTCGCCGTGGTGGGCCTTGGCCAGCGCCAGCAGCTCGTCGCCCACCGGCTGGTCGCCGATGATGTCGCCGAGCATCACGCCCTTGCGGATCAGCGCGGCCGGGGTGCTGGAGCCCAGCACCCGACGCAGCAGCGAGCCCGCGCCGATCTGCAGGGGCTCCACCGCGACCAGGCGCCGGCCCTCCGCGTCGGGACGGATCACCTTGGCCACGTTGAGCTGATCGGCCAGCGCGATCGAGAACAGCATGTCCTCGTCCTCGGGCGCGTCCTGGAACGCCTTGGAGGCGATGAGCTCGGGCAGGTCCTTCTCGGCCGCGCCGCTCACCGCCATCACGGCGCCGGTCTTGTCGATGAGCGCGACGGTCATGTTGGAGCCGGTGCGCACCCGCGTCTCCTCGGCCGCCTCGCCCAGCGCGTCGTAGACCTCCACGTCCCACGCGTCGGGATCGTCGGGATCGGGCGGGGCCACCAGGGCTTCCTTGAGGCGGGCGCTCTGCATCACGCTGCCCGCCTGCTGCACCGGCGAGGCCTGGATCTGCGCATCGAGAGCGGCGACGCCGGCCTCGGCCACAGCGCGAACGGCGGCACGGTCGGCTTCGCCGAAGCCACCGCCACGATCGGCGGACAACAGGAACATGCCGGCGAGGCACGCGGTGGCGAGGATCGCCAGGATGATGGACCAGGCTCTGGTGAGCGGCACGACGCGTCATTTTAGGTCCAGGCCGGCGAATGCAGCAAATGCGTGCGGCCGGTTGCGCAACGCCGGGAGCCAGGTGGTCGATGACGGAGCGTGCGGATCCTGCTGTGGTGGCTCTCGTGTGGCCTGGCGGTGGTGCTCGGGTACGAGGGGCTGGGGGGAGCCCTACGAGCATCGGTGGCCCGGGACCTGGGCATGGCCGCGCTGGGGCTGAGCGCGGCCTTGGGGGTGGTGTCGCTCGTTCGAGCGTCACACGCGCGGGCGGGCCGGCGCCCCGCCATGGTCGGGCTGTGGATCCTGCTGGTCGCCCGTGGGGCCTTGGCCCATGCGAACGATGATCCGACGGCGTGGCCGAGCCCGCGCGGGGTGGCCAGCGGAGTCCGCACCCTGGAGGTCGAGCAGGCCTCGCATCCGGGGCCGCGTTGCCGGGTCCGGGTGCGCTCGGGCGAGACCCGGCTGTGGCTCGATGCGCCGCCCGAGGCCTGTCCCCTGGCCCACGGCCAGCGCATTCGGGTGCTCGCGGCTCGTCTCCACCGCCATGCGTGGCCCGAGCTCCCCGGCGATCCCTCGCCGGCGGCCCTCGCCCGGGCGCGCGGGGCGGTGGCGCTGGCCACCGTCGATCGGGTGTGGCCGGCGGGCGGCGAGGCCTCGGCCTACTGGGCGTGGGTGGCCGAGCAGCGCCAGCGGGCCTGGGAGCTCACGCGCGGCGACCCGGCCGCGGGCTTCGTGGTGGCCTCGAGCCTGGGGGTGCGCAGCGCGTTGGTGCCGGCCGATCGCAACGCGCTGCGTCGCGCCGGGCTGGGACACCTGGTCGCAGTGAGCGGGCTGCACGTGGGGCTCGCCGCCTGGGCCCTGCTGCTGGTGTCGTCGCGGCTCGGGGCTCGCTTCGCCTCGCTGCGGGGCACCGGAGTGCTGCTGTCGTGGCTGCCGCTGGTCGCCTACGTGCTGCTCACCGGGGCGTCACCGCCCGCGGTGCGGGCCGGCGCCATGGCAATGGGCGTGGGCCTGGGTGGCCTGGTCGGGCGCCCGCACCACGGCCCGGTGCTGCTGGCCGCCACCAGCGTGGTGATGCTGGTGGTCCGACCCGCCTGGGCCAGCGACCCGGGCTTCCAGCTCTCGGTGGCCGCCATGGCCACGCTGGTCCGCGCCCCCCCGGGCGAGGGGCTGGTGCGGCAGACCTGGCGAGTGACCTGGGTGGTGCTCCCGCTTTCGCTGTGGCACTTCGGCCACGCGGGAGCCTGGGGCGTGGTCGCCAACCTGGTGGCCGTCCCCGTGTTCACCCTGTGGATCCTCCCGTGTGGATTGCTGGGGTGGTGGCTGGTGCCCTGGCTCGGTCCGTTGGCGCTGGCTCCCGCGAGCTGGGGCGCCCAGCTCGTGCTCGACGTGGCGGAGCTGGTGGCCGCCTGGCCCTCGCCGCCGCGCGTGGCGGTGGGCGTGGCGGCGGCGCTGGCCCTGGGCGCGGGGCTGTGGCTCGGGCGGCGCGACGACGCGGGGCGGCTGCGACCGGCGGGTGCGTGGCTGCCCTCGGCCCCGCTCTCGGTGGCGGTGATCATCGCGGTCGCGTGGCCGCGCACCGAGCTCGCGCCGCCCGGCGTGCGCTGGTGGGCGGCGGGCAGCCCTCGCGCGCCCGCGGTGGTCACCGTGGCCATCGATCGCGGCCACGAGGGCTGCCTGCATCGCGTGGCCCTGTCGCCCGGGCGCTGGCGGGGCCTGCTCGACGCGATGGCCCTCGACGCGGTCGGCCTCGCGCCGCGGGAGGCCGCGCTGGCGCCCCACGAGCTCGAGCTGCGCCGCGGCTTGCGGGCCCAGCGACGCTGGCTCGACGAGCCGCCGCGCTGCGGCTCGCCCCCCGACGAGCGCTCCATTGCCGCGGCGCTGCGATCGTGTCGGCGGCGCGCCGGCACGCGTCATGCCATGGTGGTGGGCACCGTCGACGGCCCGCGGTGCTGGCTGGGCGACGGCTGGGAGCGACTCCCGACCGGGCTGCTAGACTCCGCCGCGTCCGAGGCCCCCCGATGAGCGCTCCCGTTTCCCAGACGCCCCAGCTCGTGGAGGTCGATGGACCGCACGCGGGGCGCTCCCATCCGCTGCCCTATGGTTCGCACGTGGTGGGGCGGCAGGGGCGGGTGAGCATCCGCCTCGATCACGGCGACGTCTCGCGTCGGCACGCGCGGCTCGAGGTGGGCCCCGAGGGCGTGCTGGTGAGCGACGCCGGCAGCAAGAACGGGGTGTGGAGCCAGGACCGTCGCATCGACGAGCCCACCCTGCTCGGCCACGACGACGTGCTCCGCCTGGGCGAGCTGTCGCTGCGCATCGTCCATCCCGCCTCGCAGGTCACCCGGGCGCTGGCCGCCGGAGGCGAGACCACCGTCACCCTCGACCGTCGCCCGCCCCCCGCGGGGCCCAGCCTGCGCTCGCTCTTGCTGCCGATGATCGGCGTGGTGGTGTTCGGTGCCCTGGTGGCGACGATGCTGCTGCGCTGAGCGTCCCCGTTGCCTCCCCCTTCTCGTCCCGCCCCATGGCCACCATGTCCCGATCCGAGCTCGCCGCCTCGCTGTCCCGCCTGCCCAAGGTCGATCAGGTCCTCGCCGAGCCCTCGCTGGCCGAGTCGGGCTGGCGCCGCCTGGTGTGCAAGCGGCTGGTCACCGATGCGCTGGCCGAGCTGCGCGCGCGGGTGCGGGAGGGCGAGCGGGTGGAGATCCCCGACGCGGTCGGCCTGGCGGCTCGGGTGCGGAGCGAGCTCGACGGCTGGGCCCGGCCGCGACCGCGGCCGGTGCTCAATGCCACGGGGGTGCTGCTGCACACCAACCTCGGCCGGGCCCCGCTGTCGGCGGCCGCCCGCCAGGCCATGGTGGACGCCGCCGGCACCTGCGATCTCGAGGTGGTGCTGCACGACGGCTCGCGGGGCTCTCGCTTCACCGCCATCGGGCCGCTGCTGCGCGCGGTGATGCAGGTCGAGGACGCGCACGTGGTCAACAACAACGCGGCCGCGCTGCTCTTGGCCTGCACCGTGCTGGGCCCGCCCGGCGGGGTGGTGCTCTCGGTGGGGCAGATGGTGGAGATCGGCGACGGCTTCCGCGTGGCCACGATGGCGGCGGCCGGCGGCTGCCGGGTGGTGAGCGTGGGCAGCACCAACCGCACCCACCCCCGCGACTACGAGGCGGCCCTGCTCGGCGAGGCGCCCGGCTTCGAGGGGATGAAGGCCTCCGCCATCCTGTGGGCGCACCAGAGCAACTTCGCCCAGTCCGGCTTCGTCAGGGAGGTGGGGCTGCCGAAGCTGGCCGAGCTCGCCCGGGCGCACGGCGTGCCGCTCATCGCCGACCTCGGCAGCGGCTCGCTGGGCCCGGGGCTGCCCGAGCGCGAGCCCACCATCGTCGAGTACGTCGAGCAGGGCGCCGACCTCGTGCTGTGCAGCGGCGACAAGCTCATGGGCGGGCCGCAGGCCGGGATCATCGCGGGACGGCGCGAGCTGGTGCACCGCTGTCGCCGTCATCCCATGGCCCGCGCGCTGCGGCCCGACAAGACCGCGCTGGCCGCCCTGTACGCCACCTTCGCCGCGCACGCCCGCGAGGGCCGGCCCGCGCTGCCGCTGCACCAGAGGGTGGCGGCCGAGCTCGGCTCGCTGCGCACCCGCGCCGAGGCGCTGGCGAGCGCGCTGGGATGGTCGGTGGACGAGGTGGTGGTCCCGAGCACGGCCACGATCGGCGGCGGCAGCCTGCCCGGCGACACCATGCCCAGCGTGGCCCTGCGGGTGGTGGGCGGCAAGGCCAGCCGCACCGCGCGATGCCTGCGGCTGGGCGAGCCCGCCGTGATGGGTCGCATCGAGGACGACGCGGTGCTGCTCGACCTGCGCACGGTGGACCCGGCCGACGACGCCCAGCTCCTGGCCGCGCTGCGGGCCCTCGGCGAGCTGGGCTAGCGGATCTCCACCTCGGTCGTCGCGAGGCCGTCGTTGCCGAACACGTCGATCACCCGCGCCGCGATGCAGTAGCGCCCCGGTCGGTCGTAGGCGAGCTCGGCCCGCAGCACCAGCGGCTCCGCGATCCCCTTGGCGCGACGCACCCGCAGGCTCTGCCACCGCGTCTCGAAGATCGCCTCGCCGTCGGCTCCCCTGCGGTGCCCGTGGTCTCCGTCGATCGCCCAGGCATCGACGAGCTTCTCCCAGCTGCGCGGGCGAGCCAGCCACCCCCGCAGCTCCTGCTCGCGCCGCCGCCACTTGGCGAGCCTGGCTTCCGCCCGCGTGCGCCGAGCCGCCGGCATCGTCGCGGTGAGCGGCGGGATGCTCGGGCGCTGGCTGGCCAGCAACGACTCCACGTCCACGTCGCAGCGCTCGAGGCTCACCTGCGCCCGACGGCCGCGGACGACGGTGCCCAGGGTGATCGACAGCGGCGAGTAGAAGGCGGGGATCGCCATCGACTCGAGCGGCGCCTCGAGCTCGGGGGCCTCGAGCTCGAGGCGACGGCGGACCACGTCGAGCGCGCTGGCCGAGACGATGCGCAGCGAGAGCTCCACGCCGGTGGCCCGCTCGATCGCCGCCCGCTCGTCGACCGCGCTCGGCTCGAAGCCCGCGGCCAGGATCACCAGCCGCCGCTCGTCCGTGTCCCCGGCCTCCCGGGCGACGCCGCGGATCCGGGCCGCGTCCATCGGCTCGTGCAGGGGCCCCACGTGCACCCACGCTCCCCGCTTGCGGCCGTGCAGCCGCGCCGAGCCGCGCGAGGGCTCGCCCCCCAGCACCCGCACCAGCTCGTCGCGTTGCCGCGCCTCGGCGTCCTCGGAGCTCGCCTCGCCCTGCGCGAGCCAGTGGGCCCCCAGGTCCTCCACGGTGAAGGGGCGCACCGCATGGGGACCCGGGCTGGCCCCGCTGGCCTCGCGTCGCTCCACGTGGTGGCACCGATCGCACTCGAGGTACTCGAAGGTCGGTGCCGCGGGCGGCTGCGGCTGGCCGTGCAGCAGGATCAAGCGCTTGCGGGCCAGGTGCACCGCGTGCTTGCCGTTGTCCATGCAGATCCACCGCCTCCCCAGGCGCTCGGCCGCCTCGGCCGTGGTGCCCGTGCCGGCGAAGCAGTCGAGCACCAAGCCGCCGGGCGGGCATGCGATCTCCACGATCCGCTGCAGCAGCGCGACCGGCTTCTGCGTGGGGTAGCCCGCCGCCTCCCTCGCCTGCGAGTTGATGGGGCTCGGGTCGGTCCACACGTCTTGGATGGGCACCCCCGGCATCTCGTCGAGGAACCGCTTGAGCCGCGGGACCGCGCCGGGGCGCGGCGGGGCCACGCGTCCCTCGGCGACCAGCTCGTCCATCCGCGCCTGGGAGTAGCGCCAGTGCTTGAGGTGCCCGAACCGCTCGTAGCGGGGGTTGCCCTTGGCCGCGCCGCCCGGGCCGGTGATGTCGCCCCACTGGAAGCGACGGCCGTCCGCGTCGACCGAGCCCCAGTGCGAGCGCACGTAGCCCGGCTCGTAGGGCAGGTAGGTCGAGGCCGTGAAGGCACCCGGCCCGCGACGGTAGTAGAGGATCGTGTCGTGCACGCGCCCCAGGTGTCGCGCCCCCTGGGCGCGGTCGCTGTGGGAGGTCTGGCGCTGCCACACGATCTCGTTGACGAAGCCCTCGTAGCCGAAGATCTCGTCCATCAGCACCTTCACGTAGTGCACCGCGTGCCAGTCGAGGTGCACGAATACGTTGCCGGTGGGGGCCAGCAGCTCCGCCACCAGCACGAGCCGGGCCCGCAGCATCGTCAGGAACGAGTCGAGGCCCTCGCGCCAGGTGTCTCTGTACGCGGGGAGCTCGACCCGCGCCGGCTCTCGCCGCGCGCGATCGGGGGGCTCGAGGTCGATCTCGATCCCCTCGGCGGCACGGAAGTCGCTGTTCACCATGAACGGGGGGTCCATGTAGGCGAGGTCCACCTTGGCTCGGTACCGGGGCTCGCCGGTCGTCGGGTCCCGCTCGTCGAGCAAAGAGCGCAGCGCCACCAGGTTGTCGCGGGTCCAGATCAGCCGATTGGACGGGAGGGCAGGGCCGTCGTGGGCGGTCACGAGCCGGGGCTCCGCGCCCGGGTGCTCGTCGTCGCCCGTCGTCGCGCGGCCGGGGTGCACGATCTCCACGATCCGGGAAGGCACGCCGCGGGCGGCTTCCTGGCGCTCCATGCCCCGCCAGACCAGGCGGGGCCGCTTGCGCTCCACCGCGACCGAGACCAGGCCCTCGTCGTCTCTGCGCTTGGACCGGGCCACGGGCGCAGGATAGCGCTACTTCGCCATCACCGGCTCCGTCGGGGTGTCGAGCTTGGCCACCGCGTCGTCGATCTGCTGCTGGGTGAGCTCGTGCCGCTCGAGCTCGCCGGCGAAGTACGCCTCGTAGGCCGCCATGTCGAAGTGCCCGTGGCCGCACAGGTTGAACAGGATCACCCGCGCCTCGCCGGCCTCCTTGGCCCGCTCGGCCTCGCGGATCGCCGATGCGATCGCATGGTTGGCCTCGGGCGCGGGGATGATCCCCTCCGCCTTGGCGAAGGTCACCCCGGCCTCGAAGCTCTCGATCTGGTCGACCGCCTCCGCCTCGATGAGCCCGTCCTTGAGGAGCTGGCTCACGATCACCCCCGCCCCGTGGTAGCGCAGCCCGCCCGCGTGGATCCTGGCCGGCACGAAGGTGTGCCCCAGGGTGTACATGGGCAGCAGCGGGGTCATCCCCACCGTGTCGCCGAAGTCGTAGCGGAACACGCCGCGGGTGAGCTTGGGGCACGAGGTGGGCTCGGAGGCCAGGCAGCGGATCTTCTTGCCCTCGCGGAGGTTGAGGCGCAGGAACGGGAACGACAGCCCCGCGAAGTTCGAGCCGCCGCCGAAGGGGGCGATCACCACGTCGGGCAGCTCGCCCGCCATCTCCATCTGGACCAGCGCCTCCTGCCCCACCACCGTCTGGTGGGTGAGCACATGGTTGAGCACGCTGCCCAGCGAGTACTTGGTGTGCTCGTCGCCGGCGGCCACCTCCACCGCCTCGGAGATCGCGATCCCCAGGCTGCCCGGCGAGTCGGGGTCCTGCGCCAGGATGGCCCGCCCCGCCGCGGTGCGACCGCTGGGCGAGGCGATCACCTCGGCGCCCCAGGTGTTCATCATCAGCTTGCGGTAGGGCTTCTGCTCGTAGCTGACCTTCACCATGTACACCTGGCAGCCGAGGCCGAAGGTCTGGCAGGCGAAGGACAGCGCGCTGCCCCACTGTCCGGCGCCGGTCTCGGTGGTGATGCGCTCCACCCCCTCCTGGGCGTTGTAGTAGGCCTGCGCCACCGCGGTGTTGGGCTTGTGCGAGCCCGAGGGGCTGCCGCCCTCGTACTTGAAGTAGAGGTGCGCCGGGGTGTCGAGCGCCTGCTCGAGCCGGCGGGCTCGCACCAGCGGGGTGGGTCGCCACATGCGATAGATGTCGCGCACCGGCTCGGGGATCTCGATCCAGGGATCGGTGCTCACCTCCTGCTGGATGAGCGCCATCGGGAACAGGGGGGCGAGCGCCTCGGGTCCGATCGGCTCGTGCGTCTGCGGGTGGATCGGCGGCATCGGCCGATTGGGCATGTCCGCCACCACGTTGTACCAGTGGGTGGGGATCCGATCCTCGCTCAGCACGTACTTCTTCGACTCGCTCATTCGCTTCCTGGCCTCCCGCCGCGATCATAGATCGAAGGAGCCCGCCGCACGGGCTCGATCGTGGGGCCGTGGGTGCTCCCGCGTGGAGGTGGTTGCGAGTCGGCAGGCCGGGGGTCGGGTGGGGCGTCAGCCCGCGGGGTCCAGCTCGGTGTACAGCGTGGTCGCCGAGACCCACGGCACGAACGCAGACACGCCCCCCTCCAGCCGCCCGTCTCGCAGCCACAGCTCGAGCTCCAGCGAGGTGGGCTCGCCCCCGGCCAGCTCCGCCTCCACGTCGCCCCGGGTGCGACCCGAGAGCATCCCGTCCTGGAATCGCACCCGCCGCACGATCTGGGGCGAGCCCTCGCCGATGCGGGCCGTCACCTCGCCGCTGTCGCGCAGCACCAGCTCCAGGCGGCGCTCACCGGCGACCGTGTGCACCACGCCCGACCAGGTGCCGAGCAGCTCGTGCTCCAGCGGCAGGCGGCACAGGTCGTCCGAGCGCGCGGGCATCCCCAGCTCGTGCTGGACGAGCTCGGCGATCTCCACGTGCTCCCGGCCGATGACGTCGGTGTTGGCCAGGACCACGATCACCACCCCCTGCTCGGGGAAGGCCTGCACCGCGGTGCGGACCCCGGGCATCCCGCCGCCGTGGCTCACTCGCCTGACCGAGTCGTCCACGCCGAGCCCCCAGCCCAGGCCATAGCTCTCCGCCGGCGGCACCGCGCGCTGCATGGCCCGGCGCGCGTCCATCGAGAGGATCTCCCGCTGCTCGGGGAGGCTCGCGCCGATGTGGAACATGCCGAAGCGCACCAGGTCGTGGGCGCTGCTGTAGAGGGCCGAGGCTCCGTCGTGGTCGAAGCCATAGTCGGGGATGGCCCTGCCGAGGCCGTCGGTCCGCGGCGCGGTCACCCCCGCCTTGCGCGGCGGCTTGCCCACGAAGGTGTGGCGCAGATCGAGGGGCTCGAACACCTCGGCGCGCATGAACTCGGGGAAGGGCCGGCCGCTCACGTGCTCGATCGCCTGCCCGATCAGCCCGAAGCCGAGGTTGGAGTACTGGTAGCGCTGGCCGGGGGCGCTCACCGTCACCGCGTGGTCGCGCAGCGTCTGCACCAGCGGCGGCACCCCGGGCTCGCGGGTGGCGTAGAAGAACTGGTAGTGCAGCGGCAGCCCGGCGGTGTGGCTGGCCACCCGCTCCAGCGTGGCCTGGCGAGGGTCGCCCACGCCGGCCCGCAGCCCCGGGGGCGGCAGCACCTCGCCCAGCGGCGTGCTCAGCTCGAGCTGGCCCCGCTCCACCAGCACCATCATCCCCGTGGCCGTGAACGGCTTGGAGATCGAGGCCAGCGAGTACATCGTGTGCTCGTCGGCCTTGGTGCGGCGCCGTGGATCCGCGAAGCCGAAGCCCTCCTCCCACAAGATCTCTCCGTCGCGGGCCACCGCGATCGCGAGCGAGGGCACCTGCTTCCATTTCATGAGGGTCGTGATGTAGGCCCGCGCCGGGCCGAAGTCGGGGCGCTCGATCCCCGCCTTGGGGGCCGGCTCGCAGGGGCCCCTCGGCGCGGGAGCGGGCTCGTCCTCGAGGCTCTCGTCGTCCTCGTCGGCGGGAAGCAGCAGCGTCGCCGCGTCGGCGGCGGGAGGAATCGAGGGCGGGGCGGCGACGGGCCGGCAGCCCAGCATCGCGGTCAGCGGGACGAGGGCGGTCAGCGGGACGAGGATGGAGACGACGGGGACGCGCACGCCCGCCAGTCTACCCCGAGCGCCTCAGCCCACGGGCGGCTGGCACAGGCCCCCCGCCTCGATCTGCGCCTGGGTGCGGAAGGTGTTGAGCAGCTCCCAGTGCCGGGGCTCCTGCAGCGGGATGGTCCCGTCCTCCCGCACGTTGGTCACGTGGTAGGTATGCTGGTTCCAGATCCGCCGCGCGGGCACCCAGCGATCGCCCACGTCGCGGATCACCTGCAGCGTGGGAGCGCTCTGGTTGGCGAACCAGCCCTCGTTGCTCACCACCAGGATCTCGGCCGAGCCGTCGTTGTCCACGTCGGCGACCACCGGGTATTCCTGCAGGGTGCCGCTGCTGCGCGGGACTCCCAGCAGCGCGAGCCCGTCGCCGTCGAACACGAACAGGGTGCGCTCGTCGGCATACATGGCCTCGGCCTCCCCGTCGCCCAGGAAGTCGAAGGCCGTGCCCGCGGCGCTGCCGGTCACGTCCATCACGTCGGCGGTCCAGATGATGCTCGCGTTCGCCTCGTAGAGCGAGTAGATCCCTCCCGAGCTCGAGGCGAACTCGGCCAGCTCGTCCCCGTCGAAGTCGTGCACGGTGGCGGGGCGCACCCACGAGGTGCCGTCGGCTACCACCCCGGTGGGCCGCAGCCCGGCTACCTTCACGCTGCCGTCGTGCTCGAGGATGGTCAGGCCGTCGTAGCTCTGCACCAGCACCTCGGGCTCGGGGTCGTCGTCGAGGTTGGCCACCTGCGGGTAGCCGGTGGGCACGATCATGGTCGAGTAGTACACGCTGCCGTCGTGGTGGAAGGCGCTGCGTCCCAGCACGATCTCCAGGTCGCCGTCGCCGTCGAGGTCGGCCGCGGTGGTGGCGTTGCCCCAGCCGGTGATGGTGGTCTCGCCCAGCGCGAGCACGAGCTGCCCTTGGGCGTCGAACACCAGGTTGTCGGCGAGGATCTCGGGGCTGCCGTCGCCGTCGAGGTCGGCGATGGCCAGCGCCGAGTAGCCGAAGTCGGGCCAGGGCTGGTCGCTCTGCCACTTGGGGGTGCCGTCGTGCTCGAAGGCCAGCAGGTGCTGTGCGCCGTGCTCCACCGCCACGATCTCCGGCAGGCCGTCGCCGTCGATGTCGCCCAGCGCGGGGCTGAACGAGGCGTCGATGCCCGGGTCGCTGCTCCAGTGCACCGCCCCGGTCGCGCCGTCGAGCACGTAGATCGCCCCGAGGAAGCCGTCGTAGCTCGCGAAGGCCTGCACCACCACGTCGGGCACGTCGCACAGATCCACGTCGCCGTCGCCGTCGTCGTCGGTGAGGTTGGCGACCAGCGGGATGGTGATCGCCTGCACCATCACCCCGTCGCCCTCCCAGCTCCACTGCACCTCGGGCTCGAAGCTGTCGGGCGGCGCCACGTCGGTGCAGGGCCCGATGCCGCTCATGTCGTCGACCACCTCGCAGCTCGGGGCCGCGCCGATGTCGGGGAGCATCAGGTCGAGCCGTGGTCCGTCGTCGGTGGCGGTGGCGGTGGCGGTCTCGTCGACGCCGGTCGTCGCGGTGGTGGCCGAGGTGGCGTCACCGGTGACCGGCCCCGCGGTGGGCTCGGTGTCGAAGGGGTTGGTGCCATCGTCCGCGCAGGCTACGGCCAGCAACGAGACGATCGACAGCAACCAGGGGCTCGCTGCGGCGAGGTCGCGCATCGGGGGCAACGTGGCAGATCACGGACCCGCCCGCAAAGGGCCGTGACGGCCGAGCCACGCCCGCGGCCCCGGCCCGCTTGCACGGCCGGCCCCGCCGGGGCGAGCCTGAGCCGACCCGTGCCCTCCGCCGAACCCGCTGCCGGCCTCGCCGCGGCGCCCTCGCTCCCCGGGCCGAGCGGCCGGGCCCGCGTGGCGTGGTGGGTGGTGGTGGTGGTGCTCGCGGCCGGCTACGCCGCCCTGCGGCTGACGATGAACGAGCAGTACAAGGTGGCTCCATGGCCGGCGCTGGTGGAGCTGCGCGCTCCGCTGCCCTTCGGCCATCGCGTGCTGGTGCCGCTGCTCACCCGCCCGCTGCTCGCGACCGGCCTGCCGCTGCCGCTGGCGCTGGGGATCTGGGAGGCGGTCTCGGCCGCGGGCCTGGTCGCCGCCGTGGCTTGGTGCCTGCGCCCTCGCCTC
Organism: Myxococcales bacterium; assembly: GCA_020633315.1. GTDB lineage: Bacteria > Myxococcota_A > Polyangia > Nannocystales > Nannocystaceae > Paraliomyxa. The sequence continues at coordinate 321,423 of JACKDV010000005.1, read as the reverse complement.
GGCGAGCGCCTGGGCATGGTGGTCGGGCTCGCCGTGCTCATGGTGCTGCCGTGGCCGTACCTCTTGCCGCACCGCTGGCCGATCTTCTATCCCTGGGACACCCCGGCGATGGCCCTGCTGGTGGCGGGGGTGGGGGCGATCGATCGCCAGCGCTGGGGCTGGGCCATGGCGATCACCCTGCTCGCCGCGCTCAATCGCGAGAGCGCCATCCTCTTGCCCGCGGCGGCGCTCTTGCTGGCCCCGCCCCGGCCCGGTCGCGGGCGACCCGAGCTCGCGCGGGTGGCCGGCCTGCTGGCGGTGGTGCTGGTCACCCGCACCGCGATCGCCATGGCGCTGCCCGACAACCCTGGGCCGCCGCTGCACTTCACGGTGAGCGGGCACTACCGCGTGCTCCACAACCTGCGCTGGCTGAGCGATCCGCTGCACCTGCTGGTCACCCTGCCCAGCCTCGCCGCGTGGCCGCTCTTGTGGCCCATGCTGGCGGGCTCGGTGGAGCCTCGCTGGCGACGCATGTGGCTGCTGGCCTGGGGGCAGACGGCCGGGCTGCTGGTGCTCGCCAACGTCTACGAGCCGCGGGCCTTCGGCGAGGTGCTGGTGCTGGCGGTGCTGCCCACCGCCATCGGCGTGGCGCGCTGGCTGGGGCTCGTCCCGCAGGCGGAGCCCCGGGAGCGGCCGGCGTGGCTGCGGCTGCTCGACCGCCACGGCGCCTGGCTGGTGGCGCTGGCGTTCGCGCTGTTCGTGCTCGCGCTGCGCCAGTGGGAGTTCCTGCCCGTGGCGCAGTGGCCCATGCCGCGGCGCTAGGCTCGAGCCGTCGCCGAGCCACCAGGGCTCCCGGGGGGCGGCACGGTGGCTGGTGGCGACGACTCGATCGCGACGAGGGTGGTGAAGACGGACTGCTCTACCGACTGAGCTACCGCCCCGCGAGTGGTGGAGCGACCCGGGCTCGAACCGGGGACATGTAGTCCTCACTGCATTCGCGATCGAAGCGCGCGTACGGAGCGAGAAGAAGGTGGCTACGACGAGGTTTCGGCGAGACGTAGATCAACCAAAGATGTAGTCCGCGCCGGGCATTCGCAGCCGAAGATCGATGGAGGGGCAGGGAAGGTGATCGCGACGAGGGGTTGTGAAGACGACGACCATGTAGTCTTCACGGCATTCGCGATCGAAGAGCTGGCAGGGAAGGAGCGGCCGCGACGAGGAATCCGACGAGACGTGGATCGTGGAAGGATGTAGTCCGCGTCGAGCATTCGCAGCCGGAGGTCGATGGTTGGAAGGGAGAAGGGTGTCTGCGACGAGCGAAGGCGCCACGCACCGCCGCGAGGGCGGGCCCGGGGTCGAACCGGGATGAACCGATGGAGTGGCTGCCGGCATTCGCAAACGAAGAAGGTGACCGCGACGAGGGGTGCGAAGACATGCTCCGTGCTCTACCGATTGAGCTACCGCCCCGTGGTCCCGCGCGGCGCGGGTGGTGGTGGAGCGGCCCGGACTCGAACCGGGATCCCGTCGTCCAAAACGATGTAGTCCTCACGGCATTCGCGGTCGAGGATTCGAGGGGGCGGGGGCAGGGAAAAGAAGGAGTCGGCTGCGACGAGGTTTCGACGTGACACGGTTTCGGGATGTAGTCACGCCGGCATTCGCAGCCGACGAAGGTCGGGGCTCGCCGGCGGCGGCGGCACGAGGCCGCCGCCGGCGGTGCTAGAGCTCGAGGCTCTCGATCACGCCCACCCAGTGGGCGGGGTGGAGGCGGTCCTCGACGAAGGCCCCCACCAGGGTGAAGACCGCGTCGGAGAAGCCGCCGACGTTGAGGATGTCGGCCCGCTCGGGGGCCTGGGTGTTGGCGTAGGGCTGCACGTCGATGCACACCAGCTTCGCCCGGGGGTTGCGCTTGCGGTACTTCTCCCACTCCTCGAGCACGGCGGTGCCGCCGTTCCAGGTGCGGCTGGTGTCGATCCACGACTGGTTGTCGGAGACGAAGATCACCAGGTCACCGGTCGCCTTGTCGCGGTTGAGCCGACGCAGGGGAGCCGCGCAGTCGGTGCCGCCGCTGGGCAGCGCGGCGAGCCGCTGGGCGTTGGTCATCACGCTGTCCCGGGGGTTGAGCGGGCACTCCTGCACCCGGTCGTGGAAGGGCAGGACCTGCGCCTGCGGGTTGGTCCGCAGGAACGCCGCGGCCACGAGGGCCGCCACGTCGATGCAGCGCACCACCGAGGTCGCCCCCGGTCGGTGGCCCGTGGCCGGCGAGTGCATCGAGCCCGAGACGTCGGGCAGGATGTGCACCGGACCGCGGGTGCGGGGCACGTTGGACACCGCGTGCTCCATCGCATCCTGCAGGGCCTCCCGGATCTCCACCGGGACCTGCTGACCCGTCTGCGCGTAGGCGACCATGAGCTGGTAGGGGAAGACCCGGGCCTTGCGGACCTCCTCGGCGTCGGCCAGTCGCCCGGCGACCAGCTCGACCACCTCGCGGTCGTGGAACACGCCGTGACGCGCGAAGGTGTTGAGGTTCATGCGGGTCATCTGCCAGCCCGCATCCCGGGCGATCTTCGTCCAGGCGGGGGTCGTGAGCGACAGCGCGGTGAGCAGCTGGAAGGGGACGTTGGGCACCTCCTTGGTGCGGCCGGCCTTGAAGGCCTCGTAGTCCTTGACGATGGCGGGCAGCGCCTCGAGGTCGTGGGGACGGCCCACGAGGTAGCCGTACAGGGCCCGGCGCTCCGCGTCGGTGGGCGCGGGGTGGACCATCTTGATCACGTCCGCGAGGGAGGGATCGTTGCCCACGCTGGCTCGCAGCAGGGTGGCAGCGGAGCGCTGCTGGATCCACCGCTTCACCAGGCGCTTGGGACGGGAGCCCAGGGAGCGCCGACCGGTCACGCCGCTGCGGACGATCTGCACGAAGTTGCGCAGCATCTTGCCGTTGTCGAGCACCCGGTCGAAGACCCGCTCGAGTCGGTCGCTGCCGCGGCCGGCGAGGACCGCCAGCAGCAGCGCGGGCATGTCCTTCATGTGGCCGTGCTCGCGGGCATACACGGCGGTGCGAGCGATGAAGTCGTCGTCGATGGTGGTGCACAGCTGCAGCACCTGGTCGAGCTGCTCGCCCTGCGAGGCGTAGTAGGTGGTGCCGAAGCAGCCGGTGGCCGCGTACTGGGCCAGCGCATGCTTGGCCTCGAGCCGGTACGCCTTGCCGCCCGCCTCGTTGATCACGTCGGCAGGGGTGATGCGTCGCGCGGCCGAAGAGAAGAGGTGCTTGCTCGCCATGGTGCTTGCTCCTTGCATGCCGCCGGAGTGGCGGCCGATGCCTGGTTGATGAGCACGAGTCAGGCCAAGCGGGGCGATGTGTCGTGGTGAGGATGGATGAACTGAATGATTTCGGTGACTTGAGTGAGTCTCGCGCCGATCGGAGCCGTGACTCCGGTCCTAGAATTCATATCTATCCATATCGTAGATGATGGAATCAGCTACTCCGACCCAGACCCGCCCAGGTCGGCCCAGCGCAGGCCGTGCTTGGCGAGGTACTTGCGGATCCGATCGGCGTCGTTGATGGAGCTGCGCTGACGACGGGAGGCGGCGAAGAGGATCCGCCCCGCCTCCGAGAGGCTGCGGCTGCGACGGCACACCCGCAGCACCTCGGCGAGCTGCACCTGGTCGAAGCGATCGAGCGAGCCCAGGGCCTGTGGGCCGAGTACCTCCTCGATGATCCCCAGCTCGGTCTCGCCGCCGTCCTGGCCGCGGCTCCAGGCCCGGCGCAGGCGATCCACCTCGGCCTCCACCACCGCACCGTCGATCCGCCCGCCGGGGGCCAGCGTGGCCATGCGCTCGACCGCGGCCGAGAAGTCGCGGAAGTTGCCGGCCCAGGTCGCGTCGGGCGAGGTCGCGAAGCGCAGGAACGCCTGCCGGGCCTCGCGGCTGAAGGTGACCCGCGCGTTCTCCCGCGCTGCGTAGCGCGACAGCTCGTACTCGAGGTTGGGGCCGATGTCCTCGGGGCGCGCGGCGAGCCCGGGCAGCTCGAAGCTCCACAGGTCGATGCGGGCCAGCAGGTCCTCGCGGAACTTCCCGTCGCGCACCCGTCGGCCCAGGTCGCGGTTGGTGCCTGCGATGAGCTGGAAGTCGCTGCCCACCTCGGCGTCGCTGCCCACCGGCAGGAAGCGCTTGTCCTCGATGGCCCGCAGCAGCATCGCCTGCTCGTCCAGGCCCAGCTCGCCGATCTCGTCGAGGAACAGCACCCCCCCGTCGGCGCTCTTGAGCAGGCCGGGGCGGTCCTTCACGGCCCCCGTGAACGCCCCCTTGGCGTGGCCGAAGAGCATCGACATGGCCTGGTCGCCGCGCAGGGTGGCGCAGTTGACCTCCACGAAGCGCCCGTCCACCTGCTTGCGCTGGTGCTTGAGCTCGTAGATCCGCCGGGCCAGGCGGGTCTTGCCCGCGCCGGTGGGCCCGGTGAGCAGCACCGGCGAGCGCGAGCGGATCGCCACCTGCTCGATGCGCGCGATGAGCTCGTTGAAGGCCCGGTTCTTGGTGTCGATGCCCGCCTTGAGGAACGACAGACCCTCGCGCTGGTCCTGGCGGAAGCGCGAGGCGATCTGGTCGTACTTGCTCAGGTCGAGGTCGATGATGCGGTAGGTGCCGGGGCCGCGGGCCTGGGTGCGCCCGGCGGGGGGCGAGCTCTGGATGAGGCGGGCCGGGAGCTCCCGCGACTCGGCGAGCAGGAACCAGCAGATCTGCGCCACGTGGGTGCCGGTGGTGATGTGGACCAGGTAGTCCTCGGCTTGCGGGCGGAAGCGATAGCCTCGCGCGAAGTCCAGCAGCGAGGCGTAGACCTCCTCGAAGTCCCAGGGATCCTCGAAGTCGATCTCGTGGGGCCGCACCTCGGTCTCGGGGGAGATCTGGCCGATGTCCTCCTGGACCAGCCTCACCAGGTCGGTGAAGCGACGCTGGTACAGCAGCTCGAGCCTGGTCACCATCAGGTCTTCGTGACGACACAAGTCCACGGTGGGGCGCCACCGACTCCAGCGACGCCCGCCCTGACCCGCATCGAGGGTGGAGCCGAGCAGACCGAGCACCACCACCGGCTTGGCCGTCTTCCTCACCATGCTGCGATGCTATCCGAGTAGATAGAATGGCGCTCCATTGGGATAGTCCAGGAATTGGTTGCAGGCCACAAGCACTCGGGATCATTGGGCTTCATCCGATGGCTCGGTGCGTGCTCCCACCGGGGACGTCCCACGGACCGAAGCAAGGAGCCGACGATGGAGACCACGATGCAGTACGAGGTGATGAGCGAGACCGGAGGCGTGCCCGTCAAGCACTGGACCCGCGGGGTGCCGGTGGAGGATGCGGCCCTGCGCCAGCTCTCCAACGTGGCCAAGCTGCCCTTCGTGCACCGCTGGGTGGCCGCGATGCCCGACGTCCACGTGGGCGTGGGCGCGACGGTGGGCAGCGTGATCCCGACCAAGGGGGCGATCATCCCCGCCGCGGTCGGCGTGGACCTCGGCTGCGGCATGATGGCGGTGCGCACCAGCCTGCGGGCGACCGACCTGCCCGACTCGCTCGCCCCGCTGCGCTCGGCCATCGAGCAGGCCGTGCCCCACGGGCGCACCAGCGGCGGCCGTCGGCAGGACCGCGGCGCCTGGGGCAACCCGCCCGCGGCGGTCGCCGAGGCCTGGAGCGGTCAGCTCGCGGCCCGCTTCGAGGTGATCACCGACAAGCACCCCAAGATCACCCAGAGCAACAACCTCTCGCAGCTGGGGACCCTCGGGACCGGCAACCACTTCATCGAGCTGTGCCTCGACGAGGCGGATCGCGTGTGGGTGATGCTGCACTCCGGCTCGCGCGGGGTGGGAAACCGCATCGGCAGCTACTTCATCGCCCTGGCCAAGGAGGAGATGAAGCGCTGGTTCGTGAGCCTGCCCGACGCCAACCTGGCCTACTTCCCCGAGGGCACCGAGCACTTCAGCGACTACTGTGAGGCGGTCGGCTGGGCGCAGGACTTCGCGCGGGTCAACCGCGAGCTGATGATGGCGGCGGTGCTGCGGGCCCTGCGGGGCACCGGAGCGCTGCCCGCCTTCGAGGCGGGGGCGTCGGCGGTGAACTGTCACCACAACTACGTGGCCCGCGAGCGGCACTACGGCGCCGACGTGTGGGTGACCCGCAAGGGCGCGGTCCGGGCGGGTCTGGACGAGCTGGGCATCATCCCCGGCAGCATGGGGACCCGCTCGTACATCGTGCGCGGCAAGGGCAACCCCGAGAGCTTCTGCTCGTGCAGCCACGGGGCGGGGCGCAAGATGTCGCGCACCGAGGCCAAGCGGCGCTTCACCGTGGAGGACCACGTGGAGGCGACCAAGGGGATCGAGTGCCGCAAGGACGAGTCGGTGATCGACGAGACCCCCGGGGCCTACAAGTCGATCGACGACGTGATGGCGGCGCAGGCCGATCTCGTGGAGGTCGTGCATACCCTGCAGCAGGTCGTCTGCGTGAAGGGATAGGATGAGCCATGGGCGAGGAGACGATCGTGATCGACGGATCCCAGGGAGAGGGCGGAGGACAGCTCCTGCGCTCCTCCCTCGCCCTGTCGCTGCTCACGGGCCGGCCGCTGCGGGTGCACGACATCCGGGCGCGCCGGCGCAAGCCCGGTCTCATGCGTCAGCACCTCACCGCGGTGAGAGCCGCGGTCGAGGTGGGCGGTGCCCGGGTGCAGGGCGACGAGCTGCGCTCCACCTCGCTGAGCTTCTGGCCCGGCGAGGTGGTGGCGGGCGAGTACTGCTTCTCGGTGGGCACCGCGGGCAGCACCACCCTGGTGCTGCAGACGGTGCTCTGGCCGCTGCTGCTCGCGCCCGGGCGCTCGCGGATCGTGCTGGAGGGAGGCACCCACAACCCGCTGGCGCCCACCTTCGACTTCCTGCGCCTGGCGCTCGCGCCCGCCCTGCGGGCCATGGGGGTGAGCCTCGAGCTCCGGCTGGAGCGCGCGGGCTTCTATCCCGCGGGAGGGGGGCGCATCGTGGCCGAGCTCGAGGGCGGGCGCCCGCTGAGCCCCTTGCGCTGGCTCGAGCCGGCCCGGGTCCTGCGACGTCGCGCGGTGGCGATGGTCTCGCTCTTGTCGCGCTCGATCGCCCATCGCGAGCTGGCGGTGGTGCGCGAGCGGCTGAGCTGGTCGGCGAGGGAGCTCGAGGTGGAGCAGCTCGACGCCTCCGGGCCCGGCAACGTGCTGCGGCTCGAGCTCCACCACGCCAGCGGCAGCTCGGTGGTCACCGCCTTCGGCGAGAGAGGGGTGCGGGCCGAGCAGGTCGCCGACCGGGCGGTGGACGAGCTGGGAGCCCTGCTCGCGGCCGAGGTACCGGTCGATGGTCACCTCGCCGATCAGCTCTTGATCCCGCTGGCGCTCGCGGGGGGAGGGAGCTTCCGCACCGTGGAGCCCACCCTGCACACGCGGACCAACGCCTGGCTGGTGCAGCACTGGCTACCCGTTGACATCACCTTCGCTCGGGTGGGAGGTGGCGCATGGGAGGTCGAGGTCACACCGATCGACGACCCACCCCGTCCTCCGCCCGATCCGGCGTGACCCTTGGCACCGGGCCGGACGACGGCGACTGGATCACCGAGGGCACGCCGATGCCCGACGTGTGCCCGCCCTGCTGATGAGGGCCCGCCCTCGCTACTCGCACGCGGCCCGACACGCCTCGATCGCGGCGGGGTCGGGCTCGGCGTCGGCTTCCTCGATCGTCTTGGGCACCGCGCACTGCACCAGGCAGGGCATGGTGTCTCGATGGGGTCGCCACTCGCGGGGGTCGCCGCGGCGCCGTCCCTCGATCACGCCGAGCTGACCCGAGCGCTCCCAGTGCTCGCCGGCCTCCTGCCAGGCGCCCACCAGCCGCTCGCCATCCACGGCGAAGGTGATCTGCCGGGGAATGCCCTGGCCGGCCGCGTTGCGGGGCTCGAAGAGCGCCCCGTAGCCGAACGAGCGCGCCCCCTCGCCGCGCGCGAGGGTGGCGGTGGCGTGCTGCTTGCGGTCGTCCTCGTAGACCTTGGCCCCGTGACGCCCGGTGTTGACCAGGGAGGCCTCGGCCTCGCAGTCGCTCACGCGGATCTCCAGCTCGAAGTAGTGCCGCATGCCCAGCCGCTTCTTGTTGCGGGCGCTGGTGGTGAAGGTGGTGAAGACCCACGAGCCGGCGAGCGCCTCGAGCTCGGGACAGGCCGAGCTGGGAGCGGGCGAGGGGGAGGAAGAGGAGGGCGCCTGGTCGCCGGGCGGCTCGGATGGCGTCTCGCCGCTCTCCGCGGGGGTGCTCGACGAGCCGGGCATCACCACGATGCCCACGACCGCCGCGACCAGCCCGCCGGCGGCGAGCGCCAGCAGCAGGCCGCGACGACGGGTCGGAGCGACATCGATGGCGGCGGAGGGCGTCGCGAGCATCGCCCCGGAGGGCATGGAGGGCACCGCCCCGGACGGCGCGGCGCTGGAGAGGGAGGCGGCGGAGACGGACGCCGAGGGGGCGATCGCGTTGGAGATGGAGGCGGCGGAGACGGACGCCGACGGAGCGATCGCGTCGGCCATGGAGGATGCGGCAGCGGGAGCCGCGAGCGGCGGCCCGACGGGTGCCTCCATCACGGCCGCCGCGGGAGCATCGGCCGCAGCCACCGCGGGAGCCGTCTCGGCCAGGAACGGATCGTCCTCTGCCGGCACGACGGGGAGCGCCTCGTCGACGACCGTCGGCTCGGGCTCCGGCCAGTCGAGGTCCGGCGGCGGGGGAGGGGCCATGGCGACCACGGTCTGGGGCAGCGGGGCTCCGCACTCGCGGCAGACCTCCGACTCCGGGTCCCAGCGGGCTCCGCATAGCTCGCAGCGCTCGACCATGATCGGCCCCAAGGGTAGTCGACCGTCGCCGAGACCCCAAGTGGTCCCCCGATCGCCCGGCGGGACGCTACGATCGCGAGGATGCAGATCGGTCATGGCCCGCCGCTGGTGCGGGAGTCCCTGTTCGGCGGCCACGGCCGCGTGCTGGTGTGGAACCTGCTCGGCAAGCGCGCGGCCCCGCCCTTCACGGCGGTGCTCTCGTGCGTGCTCGAGGAGAAGGGTCGCGTGGGCCCCCACGTGCAGGAGGAATTCGACGAGATCGTGGTGGGGCTGACGGGCTACGGCGAGGCCAAGGTGGACGGCAAGGCGCGGCCCTTCGGTCCCGGAGCCGTGGTGCACCTTCCGCTGGGCTCCACCCTCGAGCTCGTCAACGAGGCGCCGGATCAGCCGCTGCGCTACCTCATCATCAAGGCCCAGGCCGCCGCGCAGCCTCCCGCCGAGCCTGATAGGATCGAGCGATGACGGAGCACGCGAAGCGAAGGTGCGCGGCGGCGGTGCTGCTCGGCCTGGTCGTGGGCCTCGGGGTGTCGCTCGGGTGCGCCGGCAAGGGCAAGGGCAGCCGCAACCCCGAGGAGTGCATGAGCCGCTGCGAGCAGGACAAGTGCGGCTACGATCCGTACTCCACCGACAACGACGAGTACCTGGAGTGCCTGGAGGCGTGCCAGGACGACTGCGGGTGAGCGGTTGCGCTACAACCGGGCTCGCATGGACGAGCTGACCATCCCCCGCCCCGACGACTGGCACCTGCACCTGCGCGATGGTGAGGCGCTGCGGTCGGTGGTGGGACACACCGCCGCGGTGTTCGGGCGCGCCATCGTCATGCCCAACCTGCGCCCGCCGGTGGAGACGGTCGCCCAGGCCGAGGCCTACCGCGCGCGGATCCTCGAGGCGCTGCCGCCTGGCCATGCCTTCGAGCCGCTGATGACCCTGTACCTCACCCCGCGCAGCTCGCCGGAGGAGATCGCCCGCGCCGCGAGGAGCCCCCACGTGCATGCGGTCAAGCTCTACCCGGCGGGGGCCACCACCAACGCCGACGCGGGGGTGGCCGACCTGGGGGCCATCGCGCCCGTGCTCGAGGCGATGCAGGAGCACGACCTACCCCTGCTCGTGCACGGCGAGAGCATCGACCCCGCGGTCGACGTCTTCGATCGCGAGGCGGTGTTCATCGAGCGCGAGCTGGGACCGCTGGTCGAGCGCTTCGTGGGGCTGCGGGTGGTCTTCGAGCACATCACCACCGCCGAGGCGGTCGCCTTCGTGCGGGCGGCCCCGCCCCGGGTGGCCGCCACGGTGACGCCCCAGCACCTGCTGCTCGATCGCAATGCGCTCTTCGAAGGTGGGATCCGCCCCCACCACTACTGCCTGCCCGTGCTCAAGCGACGCCGCCACCGGGAGGCGCTGTGCGAGGCGGTGGCCTCGGGTAGCCCCAAGTTCTTCCTGGGGACCGACAGCGCCCCCCACGAGCGCAGCACCAAGCTCAGCGCCTGCGGCTGCGCGGGGATCTTCTCGGCTCCGGTCGCCCTGCCGCTCTACGCCGAGGCCTTCGAGTCCATCGGCGCGCTCGATCGCCTCGAGGGCTTCGCGAGCCGCCACGGCCCGGCCTTCTACCGCCTGCCGGTGGCCGAGGACACGATCACGCTGCGGCGCGAGTCGTGGACGGTGCCGCAGTCGTACCCCTTCGGCGAGGGCACGGTGGTCGCGATGCGAGCCGATCGTCCGATCGCCTGGCGAGTGGTGAGCACTACCGAGTGATCGTGGCGACGCCGCGAGCGTTCCAAACTGAGTCCCTCGTCCGTCGAAAATGATCCGCAGTGACGTGGGGCGTTCGTGCTAGACTGTCCAGGTTTCGCCGAGCACGATGGACCACCACCAGCCAATGGTCTTGGGGTCCTCGTTCACGGGACTGCTGATCAGCCACGCGCTCGCACGTCGGGGGATCGCACACACCGTGATCGGAGGGCCGCGTCCGCCGACCTCGCCTCGCCTGGGCGAGTCGGTGAGCGAGGGGGCTGCCCTGGCCTGCTGGGACCTGCTGGGACCGGTCTATCGCCCGTTCTTCCACGAGAAGAGCCACGTCTCGCTGTCCTACGGCGAGCTGGCGAGCCTGGTGCGGCTGGCCACGCCCGGGCGTGATCTCGACGTCCTCGGTCCCGTCGATCCCCACCAGGCCGGCGTGGCCGAGGTGGGCGCTCGCCTGGTCCACCTCGATCGGGCGCGCCTCGATCCCATGCTGTACGAGGAAGTGCGGGAGCATCCGGCGTGCACCTTCATCGAGGCGCGGGCGCGCGAGCTCGGCTACGACCTCACCGAGGATCGCATCACCTCGGTGCGCCTCGACGACGGGCGCCTCCTCGAGCCCGCCGTGCTGTTCGACGCCACCGGCTACCGCGGCATGGTGGCAGGGGCGGTCCGCCTGGTGCACCGACCCCTCGGTCGACTGCGACGCATGGTGTGGCTGCATCGCTACCGCGACGGCGCGATGGAGAGCTCGCGGGCCTGGCCGTGGTGGCGCCGCGGCACCAACCTCGTGAGGCTCGAGCGCCAGCACGACGGCATCGACGGCCTGGGCTGGATGATCCCGCTGGGCGACGAGGTCTCGCTGGGGCTCGACGTGGATGCCCAGGCCGACGGTGCCGATGCGGTGGCCGATGCCATGCTGGTCGACGAGCTGTTGCGTGCCTTCACGCGCCGCGGGATGCCGGTGGCGCAGGTGTTCCCGCGCGCGGGGGCGGTGCGCCACGCGACGCACCGCCACTACCTGCGCGAGCGGGCCCACGGGGCCAACTGGCTGCTGGCGGGCACGGCCTTCGGTCGGGTGTGGTCGCCGGCCTCGTCCTCGCTCGAGACCGCGGTGACGGCCGCCTACCTCGCGCCGGCCTTCCTCGAGTCGCCGGAGCGAGTGGGCGCGCGCTACGAGGCGGCCACCCGCGAGCGGCTGCACGCGGAGCGGCGCTTCATCGAGGCCATCGAGCGCGGCTCGGCCCGGCGGGTGCACGAGCTCTATGCGTTCTGGGCGAGCTGGCGTCGGTGGGTGCTGGGGCGCAGCCCGGAGGAGCTGGCCATCGCGGGGGGCCTGCCCCCGGCCCGGCCCCCCTCGTCTCTGCGCCGGGCGCTCGAGCGCTCCGAGCTGCTGGGGCTGGCCACCTCGGGCTTCGTGGAGATCGAGGCGCGCCGCATCGAGGACCCGGCGCAGTGGGACGCCCCCTTCGGCAGCAACCGCGCCGGGGTGGGCTCCGGGCTGCGCAGCTACGCCCGCGGGTGGGTGCGCTACCTGGGCTCGGCCGCCGCGCGAGCCTGGCGAGGCGAGCCGGGCTCCACGCGAGCACTGCTCGGCGAGGAATCCAGCGTGGTCACGGGCGGCTGATGGGCCTACCCTCGGGCTCGTGCGACGACACATGAGCCCCCGCTCGAGGCTCGGGTGGGCGATGGCATGGATCGCCGGGCTCCCGATCGCCTGCGGCGAGCCGGCCGAGGATGCGAGCCGGGCGGCGCCGCCGAAGGTCGAGGATGCCGACGACCTGTGCGCCCGCGCGACGCGTCACCTGACCCACACCATCGCCTCGGCCGGAGGTGGCTCGCCCTCGCCGGCCGAGGCCACGATCATGGACGCCTCCACGTCGATGGCCGCCTCCCAGTGCCGGGCCGAGGGGCTCACCCAGGCCCAGGCCGATTGCATCCTCGCGGTGGGGAGCGTGGAGGAGCTGATGGCGCTCGAGAGCTGCTCGGCCATCGCCGCGAAGCGACCGAGCTGGCTCGTCCTCCCTCCCTCCGCGGCTGCTCGATCGCCTGGTTCCGCGCCGCCGTCTCCGTAGCGCTCATGGCTCGGGCTCGGCGAAGCGCTGCGCGGCGATCCACGGCGCGTCGGCGAGCGCCCGTCGTCGCTGTCTGCGAGCTCGGCGTCGCTCGAGCGCATCGGCGGTGGTCCCCACGATGCCCAGTCCCAGCGCGAGCACGCCGGTGATCAGGGCCGGCGAGCTGCCCACCACCACCATGGCCTCGAGCTGCGGCGGGTAGCGCCCGGTGAGCGCCTTGGTCCAGGCCCACAGCGGCACCAGCACGAAGGGCGCGACGAAGGCGAGGAAGGTCGCGAGAGCGCGGGGCGAGTCGCGGGGCGCATCGCGACCATGCAGCAGACCGTCGGCCGTGAGCGCGACCGGGCGGCGACCCCAGGGCAGCGCTCGGCCCGTGGCCACGAAGATGACGCAATGGCACCCGGGCCCCGGGCAGCTCGTCAGGCTGACCTCGGCGGGAGGCGTGGCCACATACAGCGGATCGCCGCAGCACGGGCAGCGCAGCTCGGTGGCGTGGATGGGATGGGGCTCGCGCAGCGGTCCGAGGGAGCTCATGCCCGGCATGGATGCACGGGCCGTACCACCTCCCTCTCGGGGGCCCGGGCGCTCAGCCCCGCGGGGGGACGAAGCCGTTGCGCAGCGTGTTGCCGCGGCCGGTCGGCCAGGGCAGGCAGTTGGTCTCCGAGCCCGGCACCGAGTACACGCGCACGCTCTCCACCCCGTCCTCGGCGTCCTTGAGCGACACGATGATCTCGAGGGTGCCGTCGCCCTCCACGTCGGCGATCGTGGGCACCGGCATGGCGCCGCGCCGCGGCAGGGCGAGCTGGTGCAGCACGTTGCCCCCCGCGTCGAGCACGAACAGCGCCGAGCGATCCTCGGTGGGCGAGTAGGTGTTGAGCACGATCTCGGGGATCCCGTCGGCGCTCAGGTCGGCGATGGCCGCCCCCGCGGTGAGCACGTCGTCGGAGGTGGTGAAGCTGGTCTGCCACAGCGCGCGGCCGTCGGAGGAGACCGCGTGCAGGTTGCCGTCGAAGTCGGCGAACACCATCTCGAGGCCCGGCTGGTCGGGATCGAGGTCGGCCACCGCGACCTGGTTGGTGGCCCCCACCACGTTGGTGCCCTCGAAGTCCCACAGCCCCGCGCGGTAGCCCGGCGCATGGAAGGGCGGATCGAAGCCGGGGCGGCGCGCGGCGTCCGAGCCCACCACCCACAACGCCACCCCGCGCTCGCGATCGGTCTGCGCCGCGTTCTGCACGCTGCCCAGCATCACCACCTCGGTGGTGCCGTCGCCGTCGAGGTCTGCGATCGCGGGCGCGGTGTTGGTGAAGTGCGCCTGGTTGGCGGTCTCCTCGTCCTCGGCCCAGCCCTGCTGGGCCTGCGCCAGATCGTGCAGGTAGCGGACCCCGGGGGTCTTGAGCACGGGGAAGCCGGGCGCGGCATCGAAGGCCTCGCCGGTGGAGCGGTGGATGCTCGCGTAGGCGTTGTCGTGCGGCGCCACGATGTCGTCGCGGCCGTCGCCGTCGAGGTCGCCCACCGCGAGGTTCTGATCGAAGCAACCGGCGAGGTAGCAGGCGTCGTCGCAGCCCGAGCTGCCCGTGGCGTTGGGCGGGAAGCCGGCGACCGGGCTGCCGTCGACCTCGAAGGCGTGCATCACGTCGGTGGGGCCGCCGTGGGCGGGGGCCACCACCAGCTCGAGCGGCGCGTCGCCGTCGAGCTGACCCGCGGCCAGGCTGCGCAGCTCGTCCTCCCAGCTCATGGGCGAGCCGGGGTGCAGCGAGCCGTCGCCCTCGAGCACGATCACCTGCTCGCGCGCCGCGATCGCGATCTCGAGGGCCCCGTCGGCGTCGAGGTCGGCCACCACCGGGCTCGCCCAGATCCGGCCGGTGCCGGTCTCGTAGCTCCACTCGAGGCTGCCGTCGACGCCCCACACCAGCAGCATGTCGGCCCGCGGCACGATGATCTCGTTGCTGCCGTCGCCGTCCACGTCGGCCACCGCGGCCGAGCCCAGCCACGCCTCGCGCCAGCGGTTGGCCAGGCGCAGCGTGAGCACCGGCTCGGCCACCGTGGCCGAGGGGGCCGAGCCGGGGTCGCACGCGGGCGCGCGGGGAGGCTCTACTCCGCTCTCGCCGGCGTCCTCTCCGTCGTCGTGGCCCGCATCACCGCTGCCGTCGCCCGAGCCCCCGCCGCGGCAGCCCGCGCCGAGCACCGCCATCGTCATCGCCCATCGTCGCCACGCTCGCATCTCGGACCTCGGCCCCAGCATACGCCGCCTCGGCCGGCGGTGTCCGCTGGAGCCGAGCACCCGGAGCTCCGGCCCTCGCCTGGCTTCGCTCGCGACCGCGGCGTGGATCGCCCGGCCCCCGAGCGCTAGAGTTCGGCCGATCCCGTGCGTGCTCCCTCTCGCTACCTCGAATCCGCCGACGGCACCCGCATCGCCTACCGCGTGACCGGCGAGGGGCGCCCGATCGTGCTCGCCAACGGCCTGAGCACCTCCGACTTCTTCTGGCAGCCGCTGATCTCGCGCTGGCTCCCCCGCTTCCGCGTGATCACCTGGGACTACAAGGGGCACGGCGAGTCCGATCCCGCCCGGACCGACTTCGGCACGCGCATCTCCTCGCTCGCCGACGACATGCGCCGGGTGATGGACGTGACGGGCACGGAGAAGGCGGTGGTGCTCGGCTTCTCGATGGGCTGCCAGGTGGTGCTCGAGGCGTGGAGGGGACATCGCGAGCGCATCGCTGCGCTGGGGCTGGTGCTCGGGCCGGCGGGGCGACTGTTCGACACCGCGCTGCGTCCGTTGGTGGGGCCCTCGATCCAGCGCCTGTTCCGGCACGTGCCGGCGCCGTGGCTGCCCCCGGTGTTCGGGGTCGCCCATCGCATGGCTCGCCTGCCGGGCAGCATGACCATGGGCCGCTGGATGCGGCTGTACGGGCGGGCGGCGGGCAACGCCGACCTGGCACGCTACGTGGAGCACTTCGGGCGACTCGACCCGCGCACGCTGGCGAGGATCGCCCTGCAGGGAGGAGAGCACGACGCCCGCGACGTGCTGCCCACCATCGACGTGCCCACCCTGGTGGTGACCGGTGACAAGGACGTGTTCGCTCCGCCGCGCACCGTGGGGCTGCCCATCCACGCGGCGATCCCTGGCTCGCGGCTGCTGCGGCTCGGCGAGGGGACGCACCTGGGCCTCGTGGAGCAGGCCGAGCCGATCGGCCGTGCGATCGAGGGATTGCTCGCCGACGCCGGCTGGCGGTGAGCCGGCGCTGATCCGCGCTATGGTGGAGGGGATGCCGCGCCTCCATCACGTCGTGACCTGCGGGTTGCTGGGCTGCTCGTCCGTCGCGTGCGTGGAGATCGATCCCAGCTACGGCGAGTCCTACTCGCCGTCCGGCACGATGGGCCCGGCGACGGGCTCCTCCACCGACACGGGCTCGAGCGGGGCCGACGACGGCAGCGCAGGCTCGGGTCCGGCGGTGGACCTCAACGTGGCCTTCGTGACCTCGGCCCAGTACACGGCCGCGCTGGGAGGCCTGGCGGGCGCCGACGAGAAGTGCCAGATGGCCGCGGGCTCGGCCGGGCTGCCGGGGACCTTCGTGGCCTGGCTGGGCGATGCCTCCACGTCGGCGGCCGGCCGCCTGGGCAACGCCAGCGGCTGGGTGCGCACCGACGGCCTGGTGTTCGCGACCGACCGCGACGCGCTCCTGTCCGGCCGCGCCTCGTACCCGCTGATGCTCACCGAGACGGGCACCCCGGTCTCGGGCAACGGCTTTGCCTACGTGTTCACGGGAGCGCAGGGGATCGGAGGTGCGGGGGTGCCCGACGACTGCGGGAGCTGGAGCTCGACCGACCCCGCCCAGTACGGCCAGCTCGGCTACACCGACGCGGTCGGAGGCTGGTGGAGCAGCGGCGTGTCGGCTCCCTGCGACTTCATGGCTCACCTGTTCTGCCTGGGGATCGATGCCGATGCGCCGGTGCAGAACCCCGCTCCGGCGGCCGACGCCCGGCTGATGTTCGAGACCACCGGCACCATCACGGCCGACGCCGGTCGCGAGGTGGCCGACCAGATGTGCGCCGACGAGGCAGGCGCGGCGGGGCTGAGCGGCACCTTCTTGGCGCTGATGGCCGTGCCGGGCGAGGCGCTGTTCGATCGTCACGCGCTGGGTGGGGACTGGGTCCGTCCCGACGGCGCGGTGGTGCTGCCGGGCTCGGGCTCGCCTGCGACCTGGGGCCAGGTGCTGTCCCCCCCGGTCCTCGACGTCGACGGGGGCCTGGCCTCGAGCGCAGCCTTCTGGTCGGGCGTGGTCTCGTCCACCGAGGCGGCCACCGACGCCACCACGTGCATGGGATGGACCGACGCCACGGCCATCGAGTCGCCCATCGCCTGGACCCTGCTCATCCGCTGGCTCGAGGGTCAGGGCACGGCGACCTGCGAGGGCGCGCGTGGCGTGCTCTGCCTGGAGCAGTAGGTCGACCGCAGCGGAACGCGGCTTTCTTGCGGCGGCGACCGGCCGGGTGCTACGGCCGAAGGAGCATGGAGCTGCTGGTCTACGCCCGCAACGTCCGCGAGGGCCACCTGGCTGGATCGCCGATCCGCCGCGAGGCGGGAGCGGTCGTCGGGGAGCCGAGCGCGATGGTGGGCTCTGGTGGCCGGGCGCGCTCGTTCGTCGAGATCCGCCTGCCGATGGCCGCCTTCGATCCCTGCACGGAGATCCAGCTCCTCATCGCCAAGGCCTTCGCCGCCTGGGGGCACCCCGGGGGCGGACGAGTGCTGCGCTTCCGCTCGGCCCGCGGCTCGGTGGCGATGATGCTCGAGCCCGGCTTCGAGCGCGCGCGCGACCTGTGCCGGGCGCTCGACCCGGTGCTGCCGCGAGCTCGCCTGCTGCTCGAGCGTGCGATGCCGCGGCCGTCGATGCCTCGTCCCATGCGAGCGCGACCCGGGGTGCCGCGCCTGGTCGCGCCCGATGCCGAGCGGGTGGTGCCGCTCGAGGTGCTGGGGCGGCCCACGGGCTCCCGGCTGGCCGTGCCTCGCCTGGATGGCTGAGAGGTGCTGGCGCGCCGCCGTCGTCGAGCGGGGGGCCCTGGCGCTCAGTCGGTCGACGGCGGGGTGGGACCCGGACCCGGCTCGTCTGGTCGATCGATGCGACGTCGCTTTCGAAGGGCGACCACCAGCCATGCCACGGCCAGGCCCGTGATCGCGACGGCGGCGATCCAGTGCTCGGTGCGGGCGACGGCGCGACGGACCAGGTCGACGTGCGCCGAGCCGAGCCAGCCCGCGCACACGGTCAGCGGTGCGGTGATGCACAGGCCCAGCCCGTCCCACAGCAGGAAGCGAGCGCGGCGCATGTGGTGCATCCCCGCCAGCGCGAAGATCGGGGCGCGCAGGCCGGGGATGTGTCGGGCTGCGAACACGATCGCGTCGCCGCGTCGCGCCAGCATGCGCTCGAGCGAGGCTCGGCGCGCTGGCGGCAGCAGGCGCCGCAGGAACGGGCGGTCGAGCAGGCGCGGGCCATGGTGGCGCGCGATGGAGAACAAGGAGAAGTCGGAGAGCAGGATCGCGGCCGAGCACGCGAGGATCACCAGCGGTAGCGGGAGCCGATCGGTGTGCGCGAGGACTCCGGCGGCGAGCAGCAGCGGCTCCTCGGGGATCGGCACGCCGAGCCCGGCGATCAGCAGCGCCAGCAGGACGAGCCCGAAGGACGCGTGCGTGAGCCAGACCTCCATGCCTTCACCTTCGCCGTTGGCGCGCCGTCGCGTCGCAGAAGGTAGCAGCGCCCGGCCCCCGGCGGGCTCGACCTCCAGCCGTGAGCATCGTCAAGCCACGGGCGATACTCCGGGCTCGCGCGGCCCCTCGGGGCCCGGGGGCCTCGTCGCCGTCGAGGCCCGTGGCATCGAGCTCGGGGATCGCGGCGAGGCAACGGTACGATTGCGGCGGTGAGCCCCGAGGAGCTTCGCGAGCAGGGATCGACGGGCCTCGGCGCTCCGCAGGAGGTCGGATCGCATGGAGGGTAGCTGGCTCACCGTGCTGTGGTGGACGCACGCGGTCGCGGCCGTGGTCGCCACCGGGCACGCGACCCTCGTCCACCGCCAGGCCCGGGGCGCGGCCCTGTGGATCACCCTGATCTGGATGGTCCCCTGGCTGGGGCCGCTGCTGTACCTGCTGCTCGGCGTCAATCGGATTCCCCGGCCGGCGCGGGCGCGACGGCTGCTCGTCGAGCTGAGCGACTTCCACTGGTCGGAGGGCAACGAGGTGGTGCCGCTCGTGGGCGGCGACGCGGCCTACCCCGCGATGATCGACGCCATCGAAGGTGCCCGGGAGTCGGTCTCGCTGAGCACGTACATCTTCGACGACGATCGAGCCGGCGCGATGTTCCGCGACGCGCTGACGCGCGCCGTCCGGCGGGGGGTGGAGGTGCGGGTGCTCGTGGACGCCATCGGGGCGCAGTACTCCCGCCCCCCGATCATCACCTCGCTGCGGGCCCACGGCGTCACCACGGCTCGCTTCCTGCCGACCCGCATGCCCTGGCGCTGGCCCTACGCCAACCTCCGCAACCATCGCAAGCTGCTGGTCGTCGATGACCGGCTCGGCTTCATCGGCGGGATGAACATCCGCGAGTCCTGCATGCTCTCGTGGGAGCTCCCCCGTCCCACCCGGGACCTGCACTTCTCGGTGGCGGGGCCGATCGTCCGCGACATGGCGCTCCTGTTCGCCTCGGACTGGGCCTTCTCCACGGGCGAGCTCCTGGCCAAGCCTCCGCTGCCCGCCCCGGGAGGCGGCGGCGGCCGGGCCCGGCTCGTGTACGGCGGACCCGACCGCGCCGACGAGCCCATCCGCTGGTCGAAGCTGGCCGCGGTGGTCCGGGCCGCCTCGCGGGTGCGGATCATGACCCCGTACTTCGTGCCGGACGAGGATGTGGTCACGGCCCTGTGCGCCGCCGCGTCGGCGGGAGTGCAGGTGCAGATCATCCTGCCCTCGGTCAACAACCTGCGGCTGGTCGCCTGGGCGTCGCGCGGCACCTGGCTGCCGCTGCTGGCCCGCGGCATCGAGCTGCGGCTGTCCCCGCCGCCCTTCGAGCACACCAAGCTGATGGTGATCGACGACGACCTGGCCATCATCGGCTCCTCCAACTGGGACGAGCGCAGCTTCCGGCTCAATTTCGAATGCGACATCGAGTGCCGGGACGAGGCGCTCGTGGCGTCGCTGCGACGGCTGCTGGACGAGCGGGTGGCGGCCAGCCGCGAGGTGACCCTGGACGACCTGCGCCGACGCTCCCTGGCCGCCGTGCTCCGCGATCGGACGGCCTGGCTCGCCCTGCCGTACCTGTGAGCCACGGGGCGGTGCACCCGTGTCGACCCGGTGATACGGTGGGCCCGTGGCGCTGGAGTGGCCCAAGCTCGAGTTCGAGCTGCGACCGACGGACCAACGCCTGACCGCGCGCTGTCCGATGTGCCACGCCGAGACCGAGCACCGCGGGCTCCGCCCGGAGCCGGGGGCCACCGCCGCCGCCGACGAGCCCCTGTTCCAGTGCCGGGGCTGCGGGCACGTCTCGATCGACGTGCCGCTCGCCCGCCGGATCGTGGCGCTGCTCCTGCTCGGTGGCTTCGGGTCGATCCTGCTCTCGGTGGTGCTGGCGGCGGGATGGTTCGTGCTCGAGCTGGTGCTCGTGGGCGACGGCGAGTCCCTGGTGATCGCCCTGGTGCTGCTGCTGGTGGCCGTGGTCGCCGGCACCTTCCTGCGGCGGACGATCCGCTCGCTCGTCCGCCTGCTGCGGCGGCACGCCCTGGTCCCCGCGAGCTACGACGCCCGGCGGCGGCGCTGGATCATCGAGGGCCAGACCTGAGCCGGGCCTCGTGCTCGCGCGGCTCATGCCCCGGGCGGTGAGGCGTGCCGACGGCACCACTCGTACATCGCCACCGCCGCCGCCGCGCTGGCATTGATCGAGCGCGTCGAGCCGAACTGTGGGATCGAGAGCACCGCCGCGACCCGCTCGCGCGCCTCGTCGCTCAGCCCGGGACCCTCCTGGCCCAGCAGCAGCACGCAGGCCCGGGGCAGCGGCGCGCGATCGATGGGCTGGGCGCCGGGCAGGTTGTCGATGCCCAGCAGGGGCAGGCCAGCCTCGCAGGCCCAGCTCGCGAGCTCGGCCAGGGTCTCGCGGTGGTGCACGTGCTGGTAGCGCTCGGTCATCATCGCGCCGCGACGGTTCCAGCGGCGGCGCCCCACCACGTGCACGGCCGCCGCCCCGAAGGCGTTGGCGCTGCGCACCACGGCGCCGATGTTCGGGTCGCGGCTCCAGTTCTCGATGGCCACGTGGAAGGGATGCCGCTGCGCGTCGAGGTCGGCCACGATCGCCTCCACCCGCCAGTAGCGGTAGCGGTCGATCACGTTGCGACGATCGCCCTGCTCGAGCAGCTCGGGATCGAGGCGGGGGTCGTCGGGCCAGGGACGAGGGTGGGGCCCCACCCCCGGGCGTGACGGCTCGCTCACGGTCGCCGCTCGAGCTCCTCCGCCACCACCGCTTCGAAGTCGGCGATCGGGCGGGCCCCGCTCATCAGGCGACCGTTGATGAAGAAGGTGGGCGTGCCGCTGACCCCGTCGGCCTGGCAGGTGGCGATCTCGGCCTTCACCCGGGCCGCCGTGTCCTCGCGGCTCAGCGCCTTGCGGAATCGCCCGAGCTCGAGGCCGGCCTTGCGCGCGAGCTTCTCGAGCTCGGCGTCGGAGCGCTCCTTGTTCTTGGCGAAGAGCAGGTCGTGCATCTTCCAGAACTTGCCCTGCTCCTGGGCGGCGATGGCGGCCCGCGCCGCGGGCTCGGCTCCCGTGTGGAAGGCCAGGGGGAAGTGCCGGAAGAACAGCGCCACGTCGTCGGGGTGGTTGGCGAGCAGCTCGTCGAGGACGGGCGCCGCCCGCTTGCAGAAGGGGCAGTCGAAGTCGGCACACTCCACGATCACCACCCGCGGATCCGCGGCGCCCTTGCGGGGCAGGCCGGCGGTGCTGATCTCGCGGCGGATCCCGTCGGCCGGCGAGTCGCTGCGGGCGGCCACGGGGGCCACGTCGCGGGCGGCGTGCATGAGGTGCGCGTAGAGGGAGGAGCGGCTGGCCCCTGCGTCGAGCAGGCGCTGCGCCAGGTTCTGCTCCTTGCGGTACTCGTCCTGCAGCTCCTCGAGGGGGCGGGCGCCCGTCACCAGGCGGCCGTTGATCACGAGGGAGGGCGTGGCGTTGATCCCCAGGTCCTGGGCCCGGTCGAGATCGGCGTCGATCCGGGCGGCCAGCTCGGGATCGTCGAGGGAGCGGCGGAACAGCTCGAGGTCCAGGCCCAGGCGACCGGCCTGGGTGATCACCGAGTCGCGATCGAGCTGCCGCGAATTCTCGAACAACGCGTCGTGCATCGCCCAGAAGCGCCCCTGCTGCTGCGCCGCCGTGGCTGCGATCGCGGCGAAGCGAGCGTCGGGGTGCATCGCCAGCGGGTAGTGCCGGAACACCACGCGCAGGTCCTCGGGGTGGATGGCCGCCAGCTCGTAGAGGGTGGGGAGCAGCTTGCGGCTGAAGGGACACTGGTAGTCGAGGTAGGCCACGATGGTGACCAGCGGCTGTTCGGCGCCCAGCCAGGGATCGCTTGGCTCGTACTCGGCCCGGATCCGATCGTCGGGGAGCAGCTCGTCGTGCTCGCCGCCCACGTCGCTGGCGTGCAGCAGCAGCGGTGATGGGGTCGCGACCGCGACCGCGGGCTCCGGCTCGGCCCCGGGGGAGGAAGAGGCGGCGACGTAGTCGGAGCCGGTGGCGGGGGTCGTGGTTGGAGCTACGGGATCCGGTCGACAGCCGGGGGTCCAAGTGAGTCCCAGCACGAGCGCGAGAATGACCGCGGAGCGGGTCGGCGACGACATCCCGCCCACGCTAGCGAGCACCGCGCCTGGCCTCAACCACGCAGGGCGAACGATGCTCCGAGGGCTGGCTCGGGGGCGGCCGAGGCCGGAATGGTGGAGTCTTGTCATTCGTCGGTGGGGGCGCCAAGTTCGGCCCGCCCCATCATGAAGCTCGCGACGATCACTCCCTCCATCTCCCTGCTGCTCGCGCTCGCCCTGCCGGCCTGCGGGAACAAGGACTCCGACACGACCTCCGCCAAGGACGTGGCCAAGGCGGCCGCGACTCCCGAGGCCAAGGCCGACGACCCGGCCAAGGCCGACGGCGAGGCCGAGGCCAAGGCCGACGATGCGGCCGAGGCCAAGGCCGACGATGCGGCCGAGGCCAAGGCCGACGAAGGTACCGACGCCGAGGCGGGCGCGGCCGAGGCGGGCGCGGCCGAGGCGGGCACGGCCGAGGCGGGCGCAGCCGAGGCGGGCGCAGCCGAGGCGGGTGCGGCCGAGGCCGGTGACGAGGCGGCGGCCGAGGACGGCGGCGACGAGGTCCAGCAGGATCCGGGCAGCACGGTGCGGCTGTCGTCGCTCTACTGGGCCAGCCCCGTCGACGGCAAGACCGGCATCGACATCATCGACGTGGCCATCGAGGGCGAGATCGATCCGGTGATGTCCCTCGCCGAGGCCAACGACTCCCCCGACGGCTTCGAACGGGCGCTGCCCGCCAGCGCCAAGCTCCCCAAGGGCTTCGCGGTGGGCAACGAGTGGATCGTGGCCACCACGGCGGGCGAGAAGCGGGGCAAGGCGGTGGCCTTCGGCGCCTCCGGAGGCGCCAGCGAGAGCCACTTCACCGTGGTGCTCGACGCCGAGGCCACGGGGCTCGTGGCTCGGGCCAAGGACTGGAACGGCAAGGTGCCCACCCTGCGCGAGGTGAAGGGAGTCGAGCTCGCCCGCGGCGAGAAGCTGCGCGAGGCGATCTGGCCGAGCATCGTGGCGGCGGCCGAGGGCGACGCCAAGTCGCGGCTGCGCCGTCCGCTGGTGTGGAAGGGCGCCCTGGTGGCGGTGGAGGGCAAGTTCCCCGAGGGCTTCACCCACCTGGTGTCGATCATGCCCGACCCCGACGGCGACATCGGTGAGGATCAGCCCACGGGGCTGGTGCTGGCCGACGCCACCGGCCGGGTGAAGGTGGTCTTCCCCCCCCGGATGTCCATCGACAGCTACGAGGCCCACTACCTCGTCGACCTCGAGGGCGACGGCCAGGACGAGGTGGTGCTCGACAGCAGCTACTACGAGGGCAGCTACACCCTGCTGATGGCGTGGAACTCTCGCGGCGAGATGCTGGCGCGCACCCTCACCGGCGACGGGGCCTGATCGCCGCCCGACGGCGGGCTACCACGAGATCACGACCTGGCCATCGCCGGAATGGACCCCGGCGTTGGTCATGCCGTTGACGACCCCGCCGACGTACGAGGATCCGCCGCCGCCGCCCGATTCGAAGTGGCAGCTCCCGCCGCCGCCGCCGTAGTAGCCACCTCCACCTCCGCCCCCGCCGCTGTAGCCCTCGCCCGCCCCGTCGCCGCCCAAGCCCAGGGCGCCGGGCGTGGCCATCACGCCGTAGGCGTAGCTCCCCGCGGCCCCGCCGGCCGCCTGGGTCCCGCCCTGCGCCTCGAAGCCGATCCCCGAGATGTAGGAGAGCCCGGGCCCGCCGGTCAGGCCGCCTCCGGCTCCGCCGTCGGTGGCGTAGCTCTGGGTGCCGCCTCCCGAGCCACCTCCGCCGGCGGCGACGAGGATCCGGTCGCCGAGCGCCGTGCCGCCGAAGCGGACGTCGGAGGCCCCGCCTCCCGCTGCGCCGCCGGGCTGGGTCGCGCCGCCGATCGAGGTGCCGCCCGAGCCTCCGCCGTTGAACGAGCCCGGCACGCCCGCGTCGCCGCCGCTGCTGTCGGCCCCGTGCTGGCCGACATAGACGTAGAGCACATCGCCGGGTGAGACCATCAGCTCGCCGGAGGCCTGGCCTCCGAGCCCTCCCAGGCCCGGGCCGATCGCCGTGCTGCCGCCCGAGGCTCCGAGCGCCTCGATCGTCACCGTGCTCACGCAGCCGGGGATCACGAGCTGCTGCTCCATGCCGGTGTAGTCGAACACGACCATGCCGGTCACGCTGCCGGGCGCGTCGCAGGTGCCCCCGCACAGCTGGAGCTCGCAGCCGTCCGCGGTGTCGCCGTTGCAGTCGTCGAAGTCGGGGGTGCAGGTGAGCAGGCACGCGTCGCAGGTGCCGTTGGCGGGGTCGCCGTCGCACTCCTCGACCCCGGCCTGCACGAAGCCGTCGCCGCAGCTGGCCGCCTGGCAGCTCGGCAGGCAGGCTCCGCTCTCCGCGTTGCCGGTCCCGGCGTCGCACGTCTCTCCCGCGGCGGCGTTGAGGATCCCATCGCCGCACGACGCCGCGCTGCAGTCGGCGTTGCAGCTCGCCGAGTCGCCCCCGTCGTCGCAGGTCTCGCCGGCGGTGGCGTTGAGCACTCCGTCGCCGCACGAGGCCGTGGTGCAGTCGGCGTTGCAGGTCGCGGTCTCGGCCCCGTCGTCGCAATCCTCCTGGCCGATGTAGAGCAGGCCGTCGCCGCACACGCCCAGCCGGCACTCGCTGGTGCAGCCGCCGTTGTCCACGTTGCCATCGCCCAGGTCGCACTCCTCGCCCTCGTCGAGCACCCCGTTGCCGCAATCGTCGGGGGGTCCGTCGCCCGTCCCGGCGGTCGTGTCCTCGGGGCCGTCGGAGCCGTCCGACGACCCGACCGAGCTGGAGCCCTCGTTGCCTCCGGGCCGGCTCGGATCGGGAGAGAAGCAGCCCCCCAGGAGCAGCGACGCTCCGAGCAAGGAGGTCATGGTCGACTGGATCGAGCGATCGAGCAGGTCGTAGGTCCGCATGGCAACCCTACGATCATACACCAGCCCCTCCGCCCCTCGTGGTGCTCGCCGATGAGCCCCTCCGGGCCCGGACGCCGTACGGCGGCGGGCGCCGTGCGGTCGTCTGGAGGCGAGCCGTCGTCGTCCCTCGTCGCACCTGCCCCGGGCCGTGCGAACGGGCTATGCTCCCCGCTCCATGGAGCGCCAGGAGATCCTCGACAAGCACCAGCAGTTCCTGTTCCCCTGCGTGGCGAACTACTACCAGGAGCCCATCATCCTCACCGAGGGCAAGGGCAGCCGGGTGCGCGACGTGGACGGGCGGGAGTACCTCGACTTCTTCGGGGGCATCCTCACCGTGTCGATGGGTCACTGCCAGCCCGAGGTGGTCGAGGCCATCGTCGAGCAGTCGCGGCGCCTGGGGCACGTGAGCACCCTGTACCCCACGGAGAACCTGGTGCGGGCGGCCGAGCGCCTGGCCAAGATGACGCCCGGCGAGCTCAAGTCGTGCTTCTTCTCCAACAGCGGCACCGAGGCCGACGAGACCGCGATCATGCTGGCCAAGGTCCACACCGGCCGCCACGAGATCATCGCGCTGCGCCACGCCTACTCGGGGCGCTCGGCCCTGGCCACCACCATCACCGCGCACAGCAACTGGCGCCCGCTGCCCGCGGCCATCCCGGGCATCGTGCACGGGCACCCGGCCTACTGCTATCGCTGCCCCTTCGGCCTGAGCTACCCCAGCTGCGACGTCCGCTGCGCCCACGACCTCGAGGAGCTGATCCAGACGGTCACCACCGGCCAGCCCGCGGCCTTCATCGCCGAGCCGATCCAGGGCGTGGGCGGCTTCGTCACCCCGCCGCCCGAGTACTTCCAGGTGGCGGTCGGCATCGTGCGCAAGTACGGCGGCCTGTTCATCTGCGACGAGGTGCAGACCGGCTTCGGGCGCACCGGCGGCAAGTGGTTCGGCATCGAGCACTACGGGGTGGAACCCGACATCATGACCTTCGCCAAGGGCATCGCCAACGGCATGCCGGTGGGGGCCACCATCGCCAAGCCCGAGATCGCGGCGTCGATGAGCGGGCTGTCGCTGTCCACCTTCGGCGGCAACCCGGTCTCGATGGCGGCGACCAACGCCACCCTCGACCTCATGGTGGAGCACGACCTGCCCACCCGCGTGGCGCGGCAGGGCAAGGTGCTGCGCGACCACCTCGAGGCCATGAAGGAGCGCTTCGACTTCATCGGCGACGTGCGGGGCATGGGCCTGATGCAGGCGATCGAGCTGGTGGAGGACCGCCAGACCAAGGAGCCCGCCGCGGGCAAGGCCAGCCGCCTGATGGAGACCGCCAAGGAGCAGGGCCTGCTGCTGGGCAAGGGCGGTCGCTGGGGCAACGTGCTGCGCATCGCCCCGCCGATGCTCATCGACGACGACGCGCTGGCCGAGGGCTGCACCAAGCTCGAGCAGGCGCTAGCCGGCGTGAAGTAGCGCGGCGCGGGGCTACGGGGTCGGGGCCGCCTCGGGGGCGAGGCGGTCGTCGATCACCCTGCACTTGGCCCAGAAGTCGCTCGCGGGGTTGGCCTGGGTCTCGATCGACTGCAGCCGGGGCCCCTCGCGGCGCGGCAGCAGCACCTCCACCACCTTGGAGCTGTGCGGCGGCAGGCTCAGCGGGTGGAACCACTCCAGGGGGGTCATCGCCGACAGCTTGGCCCGCTCGCCGTCGAGGAAGCTGACCGCCTCGCCGCCCTCCACCTCCACCTCCACGTCGTTGTCGTTGACCACCCGCAGCTCCACCGCGTCCATGGCCTTGGCGTGGAAGGGCGGGTGGGGACCCTTGCGGCGGATCTCCAGCACCTGCAGGTCGATGGCGTCACAGATCACGCCCGAGCCGGGCGTCGCGGGCTCGGGGAGCGTGGAGCCCAGCGTGGCCGGATCGAGGGTGGCGATCGTCGAGGGGTCGAGCTCGAGGCTCCCGAGGGAGGCCGGCTCGATCGCGGGCCACTGGCCGGCGGCGGTGGAGGGGCTCGGCTCGATCGCGGCGGGCTCGCGGGGCGGAGGGTCGTCGCGGGTGAGGGGGGCCTCGCTCAGCGGCAGCACCTCCACCCGCAGCAGCGCCGCGCACCCGGACGGAGGCTCGGGGTCGGAGCCGCTGGCGGTGGCGCAGGCCTCGGGCGAGCCGTCCTCCCGCAGCACCTCGCGGGAGACCGAGCGCCCCGCGCCTGCTCCCACTCCCGCCGCGCTCACGCTGCCGCTGCCCCCGAGCTGCTCGCCCGCGACCATCGCGAAGGCGCCCACCGTGAGCCCGGAGACGAAGTGCGTGGCCTCGTCGCAGCGACCCCGCAGGTCGTGGCGCGAGACCTCGTAGACGCTGGACTCCTTGCGCCCCACCACCTCGAGATCCACCCGCAGCTCGCCGGCCCGCTCGAGCTGGGCCTCGAGCGCGGCCGCGCCCAGGGGCAGGCGGGCGTAGAGCTCGTCGACGTTGCGGATGCGGACGGACTCGTGCTTGGCGGTGAGCCCCACGTACTCGTACCGCCCCGGGACCTCGCAGTGGCTGAGCACCTCCATCTCGCAGCCCGCGTAGCGCACGGCCACCAGGCCGCGGCTGGCCCGGGCTTCGAGGGCGCCCCGCTCGGCGGCGGGCCACTCGACCACCAGCGGCTTCTCGGCGCTCTTGCTCACCCCGCAGCGGGCCTGGCCGAGCTGCTCGGCCACGTCGGGGTGGCGCAGGCCCGCGG
The DNA here is from genome assembly GCA_020633315.1 of Myxococcales bacterium. Lineage (GTDB taxonomy): Bacteria > Myxococcota_A > Polyangia > Nannocystales > Nannocystaceae > Paraliomyxa. The sequence goes on along the minus strand of JACKDV010000005.1, from coordinate 293,328 downwards.
GGTCGGCCGAGCGAGGCGTGCAGCCGGCCACGACCAACAGGGTGCCCATCAACCAACGGATCGTCACGGGTAGCACCATGCCCCGGGAGCGCCGAAGGTCAAGCGCGTTGGACCCATGACCACGAATGCACGGTGGTGATGGTCTTCACTGCCCGGGCCTGCAACCGACGAGCTCGCCCGCCGTCGTCGTCCGGTCCCCGCCCGAAGCGGCCGTGGTCCGCCCTCCATCAATTGCAGCGAGCGACCGTCGATCGCCCGCTCGCGTCGATTCCCGTGATCGGCCGGCCCCCTCGGCGGAACCATGGGGGCGGACTGGATGGGAGGCGGAGCCGTCCGACTCGTGCCGAGGGGGCCGAGCGGATCGCCCTCGGTGCGTCGATGCGAGCGCGCCCCGCCGAGCCCACGAGGGAGGACGAGGGTCATGAACAAGAAGCTACTGATGTTGGTCGTGTCGCTCGGGGCCTGTGACGGCACCGAGGAGCTCGAGCGGGCCACCGCGCTCACCCTGTCGGAGCGGACGGCGGAGATCGTCGACAACCTCCGCGTCGCCGGCTATCCCGACGAGGAGATCCAGGTGATGGAGAGCGGCGAGGTCTTCGTGGGCCTCGACGCCGAGGTGGGCCTGGAGGCCTCGCGCGAGATGATCGGGGCCGCCGACCGCCGCGGGGAGCTGCGCGACGACGCCGAGGCGGGCTTTCGGCAGTACCGCACGGCCAACCTGGTGAGCAGCTCGGTCCGCACGATCTGCGTGAACGGCTCGGCGTTCTCGGGCACCCTCGGCAAGGCGCTGGACCAGGCGATCGCCAACTACGAAGCGCTCGACCTGTCGTTCGAGATGGTGCGCACCAGCGGCTCGAGCTCGGGCTGCGACGCGGTGATCGAGGCCAAGCTCACCGCCGGCGACGGCGGCGTGGCCGGCTTCCCCTCGGGGGGGCTGCCCTACCACTCGATCAACATCGGGACCACGGTGGCCAGCTACGGCACCGCGGTGGCGACCCACGTGATCCAGCACGAGCTGGGCCACTGCATCGGCTTCCGCCACACCGACTACTTCGATCGCTCGATCAGCTGCGGTACCGGGGGCAACGAGGGGCTCTCCGACGTGGGAGCGATCCTCATCCCCGGCACGCCGAGCGGGGCGGTGCTCAACGGCTCGGTGATGAACGCTTGCTTCAACGCGGGCAGCACGGGCGCGTGGACCAGCAGCGACGTGACGGCGCTCCGCGAGCTCTACGAGGGCACGGCCGCGCCGCCTCCACCCCCGCCGGCCGAGAGCCCGTCGTGCGAGGGACGCTGCGGCAATTACGATCCCGCGCAGGCCTGCCAGTGCGACGATGGCTGCGGGGACTACGGGGACTGCTGCGACGACCAGGAGGAGGTCTGCACGGCTCCGGCCCCGCCGGCCGGGCCCGAGCCCGCGCCCAACAGCTGCGCCGAGGCGTGCGGGGGCAATGCGGGGCAGTGCTGGTGCGACAACCTGTGCGCGAGCTACGGGGACTGCTGCGACGACATCGACGCGCACTGCTGAGGCGAGCACGAACGCCGGTCGGTCGGGGGCTCGACCGGCGTTCGTGCTACACCGCGGAGCATGACCACACGAGGCCGCTGGGGGTCGGTCGTCGCCGCGCTGCTCGTGGCCTGCCACGGCGCGGGGCGTGGGTCGGAGCCCGCGGAGCCGCCGAGCCCCGTGACCTCGACGCCCGCGCCCGTGGCCGGCACCGATGACGACGGGGCTGGCTCGGTCGCGGAGCTCCCCGGGCCTCCCGCACGGCAGGAGCTGCGAGCGCTCGAGCCTCCGTTCCCGGAGTCGATGGTGGTGATCCTGCCGGTGGAGGACTTCCCGCCGGTGGTGCTGTTCCCCGACGAGCTGGCCGAGCTGCGCCGTCGCGTGGGCGAGTCCGTGGCGGCCCGGGGCTGGTCGGTGGTGCCGGTGGCGGAGCTCGAGCGCATCGAGGCCGCCGCGGCCCAGGGGCGGCTCGTGCTCGAGGGGGACCTGGCGTGCCGCGCCCCGCTCACGCACGACGAGCTGATGGCCCGCTACTTCGGGCGCAACGCCAGCGCGCTCGTCGAGGTGGCCTGCTTCGCCACCTGCTGGCTGCAGGTGTCGATCGACGACGGCCCCGAGGGCGACCTCGACGTGACCTTCGTGGGCCCGCGCGTGACCAAGCCGCACGATCCCGCGGCGTGGATCCGTTCGGCCCGCTCGCTCGAGGAGGGCCTCGCTGGGATCGCGGGCGTGGGGGTGCCGGGCTCGACGAGCCCCGCCCCGCCCGTGACTTTCGAACGGGTCGTGGGGATCGGGCCGTGGCGGACCCCTCCCTCGGGCGCGCGACTGGAGGCGCTCGCTCCCCAGGTGGCGCGCTGTGGCCACCCCGATCCCCACGTGGGGCTCACGTGGATCGTGAAGGCCGAGCTGGGTCCCGACGGGCGCATCGATCGCTGCTCGGCCCGCTCCGAGCATCCCTCGGCCCGGGTCGTCGACGGCGAGTGCCTGTGCCAGAGCATCGAGACGCTGCGCCATCCCGCGGGCCCGGCCGGTCGACGCCTGTGGGCCGAGGCGCGAGACGAGCAGGAGGCCTTCGCCGACGACCAGGCCTTCGAGCTGCTGCAGCCGGGGACCGAGGGGTGGGTGCGCCGCCTGGACGAGTCACGAGCGGTGGCCGCCTGCCTGCAGCAGCAACCCCTCGATGCCGCGATCGACGTCACCGTGGTCCTCGATCTGGCGCCCGATGGCGAGATCGATCGGGCCCAGGTCTTCGGCGAGCTGAGCTCGCTGCCCCGCATGCGCTTCGCCGGCTGCCTGGTGCGCGAGCTGGCTCCGGTCGCGCTGCCCTGCCGCCCGCCGGGCATCGAGCAGCTCCAGGTTCGCCTGCGCTTAGCATCTCCGAGCTGATCAGGCCCGCGCAAAGATCGTCACCATCGTGCGAGTCCCCACGCACTTTGGTCTCCCGGTCCTTCGAAACCCGGCCCTGTATCATCAGCGCTCGCGAAGGGCGGAGCATGGAGCTGATCTTCGAATTGCTGCGGCAGGGTGGGTGGTTCTTGGTGCCCATCCTCGTGGCCTCGCTAGCGGGAGTGGCGCTGTTCATCGAGCGGCTGCTGTATTTGCGTCGTGACAACATCCTGGCCCCGAAGCTGGTGGCCGAGGTCCCGGGGCTGGTGCGAGCCGGCGAGCGGCAGCCGCTGCGGGAGCTGTGCGAGCGCGAGGGCTCGTCGCTGGGGCGGGTGCTGGTGCGGGGGCTGGAGCGGACCCGCTCGACCGCCTCGGAGATGCGCGAGGCGATGGAGGACACCGGCCGCCGCGAGCTCTACCTCATGAAGCGCTACACCGGGGCCCTGGGCTCGATCGCCACCGTCTCGCCGCTGCTGGGGCTGCTCGGCACCGTGGTGGGCATGATCGCGATGTTCCAGGGGGTGGTGGCCAGCGCGGAGGCTAGCCGGGGCGCGGCCGACATCGGGGTGCTCGCCGACGGCATCTGGCAGGCGCTGCTCACCACGGCGGCGGGGCTCATCGTGGCCATCCCCGTCTACCTCGCGCACCGCTACGTGCTGGGCAAGATCGACGGCCTCGTGTGCGAGATCGAGGACTTCGGCCGCGACGTGATCAGCACCTTCGCCGTCGACTCGGTCGACGAGGCCTCGGAGGCATCGTGAACATCGGGCGCGCCAGCGACGGGGGGGACGACTCGTCGATCAACCTCACCCCGCTCATCGACGTGGTGTTCCAGCTGCTGATCTTCTTCATGATCACGATGACCTTCTCGTCGCACAACGAGTACCTGCTGCCGGTCGATCTCGCCGAGGCGGCGGCGGGCGAGCCCGACGACGACAACGAGTTCGACGGCATGACGATCACCGTGCTGGCCGACGGCCAGGTGGTGCTCGACGGCGAGGAGCCGCTGGCCGACGAGGTGGTGCGGCAGCGCCTGCTGGAGCTCTACGACCACAACGCCGAGGCGTCGATCGTGCTGCGCGGCGACGAGGCGGCCACGCACGGGCGGGTGCTGAGCCTGCTCGACCTGGTCACCCAGGTGGGCTTCTCGCGGGTGGACATGGTGGTCACCCAGCTCGAGTAGGACCATGGTGGGGCCGGGCGACGGAGGACTGGGCCGACGCCTGCGCACGGCGCTGGGGGGCAGCGCCGTGGTGCACGTGGTGGCGCTGCTGTCGTGGGCCGCGGTCTACGAGCCGGCCACCGCGGTGCCCGAGCCCACCACGCGTCGCGCCGTCAAGGCGATCTCGCTCAGCCGTACGAGCCGGCCCGCGCCGGTGAAGGAGCCGGAGCCCAAGCCCGAGCCGGAGCCCGAGCCCAAGGATCTGCCGCAGCCCGAGCCGGAGCCCGAGCTCCCGCCTCCCGATCGCCCCCGCGGCCCGCCGCCTCCGCCTGCCGCCTGCAACGGCTGCGCGATGACCCCGGCCGCGCTCGGCGTGCCCAAGAACGCCCGCTCCGCCGCGTCCCGGGCGATCCCCATGGGCGTGCCCGGTGGGGTGCCCGGCGGCGTGCTCGGGGGCGTCCCGGGCGGAGTGGTGGGCGGGGTGCTCGGCGGGGACCCCAACGCGATCGGGACCGGCTCGCTCACGCCGGCGCGCCCCGCCGAGCCGCCCAAGCCGCTCGAGGCGGTGATGGAGCAGGCCATCTTCACCCCCGATCCCGACGCGGGCCGGCTGGCCAAGACCAACACCGGCATGTTCGATCGACACGGCGGGGTCAACCGCACCGCGTTCTGCATCGATCGTCGCGGCAAGACCGTCTCCGTCCGCACCGCCAAGCGCTTCCCTCGCGACCCCCAGGTGGACACCATCTGTCGCGACGCCATCAAGCGCTGGCGCTTTCGGCCGTTCCTGGTCGCCGGCCGCCCCACCCAGGTGTGCACGGTGGCGGAGTTCGAGATCCACTTCGACTAGGGGCCCAGCAGCCCCGAGTGCGAGAGCAGCTCCACGCTCACGCCGGGCTCGAGCACGAGCACGTTGCCGACCCCCGGGCAGTAGACCTTCTGCTCGTCGAGGCCGGGGTCGAGGTGCGAGGTGTCGCGGGTGCGGACGCAATCGGTGAACGAGCCGGCGGGGACCTCGATGGCCTCGCCCACGCCGATGACCTCGCCCACGTCCTCGGCCTCGCCGGGGTAGTACTCCTGGAAGAAGGGCTGGCCGTCCGCCTGGGGATCGCCGGGCATGATGATCCCCGGCAGCGCACCGTCCACGCCCCACTCCCACGCCCCGGCATGCACGACGCACATGCCGTCCTCCCACTCGCAGGTGTCCTCGCCGAGGTACCAGACGCTGCCCTCGTCGTCCTGGGCGTACCAGTCCCAGGTCTCCTCGACGATCTCTCCGTCGAGCCTCACCAGGTCGTGGACCACGGTGGCCGTGACGCCGTTGACCACCCGGGTCTGGGCGAGCACCTCCACGTCGTCGGTCTCGAGGCCCTCGTCGCTCATCGCCTCGTAGTGCCAGGTGGCCCCGGTGGGCAGGGGGAAGTAGGGGTTGTCGATGGCCGCGACCCAGCGCACGTCGTCGGCCACCGGGCGCACGATGCCATCGACCTCCAGCGGAGCCGGCTCGTCCGGCTCGGGGGCAGGGCAGGCGGTGAGCAGCACGATTGCGGGGAGCACGGACCGGATTCGCATGGTGGGAGCGTAGGGGGGCTTGCTGAAGCCCGGATGAAGGCCCAGACGAATTCGGTCCCGCCCGGCGGCTAGCGGTGCTCCATCGACTCGATGGTGGCGCGGAAGAACTCGCCCTCGCTCTCCCAGCGATCGCTGCCGAAGTACCAGCCCACCCGCGCCCGGGTGGGGATCGTGTAGCCGCCGAAGCTGCGGTCCTCGCTGGTCTGCCCGCCGAAGTCCACCCAGTGGAAGGCCTGGCCCTCGGGGTTGCCCCAGCGGCGCACCGCGATCGAGCGCAGCGCTCCGTGCTCGTCGATGCTCAGCGCGAGCTCGGCGTGCTCGCCCCCCACCGTCACCGTCGCGTGCGGGTGCTCGTCGTCGGTCGCGCTCCAGCGCACGTCCTCGCGCAGCAGCATCGAGGGCAGCATGAAGCTCTCCACCTGCACGCGGCCGAGCGCCGAGCGGCTGATCTCGGGGCCGTCGGCCGACATCACCGGCACCAGCCCCAGCAGCTTCCAGCGCATCGAGCCCTCGCCGTCGATCCAGCGGTCGGCGCCCTTGATCGTCATCAGCGCGTGCCCGCCCATGCGCACCTTGGCCTTCCAGATGAGGCCGCGATCCCAGCGCAGCACCTGCTCGGCGGTGAACGGATTCCACTGCCGCAGCTTGATCTCGCCGTGCATGCGCAGGCGGACCGCGGTGGCCAGCGGAGTCCCGGGGGCGATCGCGTGGCTCAGGTAGCGGCGCGCCGGCTCGGGCAGGTGGCGGATGAGCGCGGGATCGAAGACCCCGGGGGCGGGATGGGGAGGCGCGGCCTCCCACAGCTCGTCGAGGCTCGGCAGGTGGCTCATGCCCGACTCGTCTAGCGCGGATCGGGCTCGGGAGCGGGCGCAGAATCGTCGTCGGTCTCGGCGCGCCAGCGCGCGATCTCCTCGGCCAGGGGATCGTCGCCGGCCTCGCCCTGGGCGGCCGCGGCGAGGGCCCGGGCCCGCTCGCGCTCGGCGGGGCGGTGCTCGGCCAGCGCCTGGGCCAGCGAGAAGCGAAGGGGAGCCCGCTCGCGCGGCGGTCGGTCGAGGCGCTCGACCACGGCGAGCGCATCCTCGTAGTCGCGCAGCCCGCCCGCCACGTCGCCGCTGGCCAGGCGGATCCGGCCGCGGATCGCGAGGGCCTCGATCGTGTCGGGGTGGTCCTCGCCGCGGGTCGCCCTCACGATGGTCACGGCCCGGTCGGCGTGGTCGCGGGCGAGCAGCAGGTCGCCGCGAGCCTGCGCCACCCGGGCGAGCACGCGGTGGGCCGCGGCCACCCCCGGGTGATCGTCGCCGAACTTCGAGCGGCGGATCTCCAGCGAGCGCTGGGCCCGGGCCTCGGCCTCGTCGAGGCGCCCCTCGGCCACCAGCACGATGGCGAGGTTGTTGGTGAAGTCGGCCACCGCGGGGTGCTCGGGACCGTAGCTGGCGATCGCGGCTTCCACCGTGTCCTCGAACAGGCCCAGGCACTCCTCGCCTCGCTCCTGCGAGTGGCAGACCGCGGCGAGCGAGTTGAGCAGGGCCGGGTACTCGGGGTGGTCGACGCCGTGCGAGCGCAGGAACAGCTCGGTCGCTCGCTCGTAGGCCCGGCCCGCGGCGTCGTAGTCGGCGGCGATGTAGAGCGCGTTGCCCAGGGCCCGGTGGGCCAGGCCGGTGAGCGCGTGCTCGGGGCCGTGGCGCGCCAGGCTCAGCTCGAGCGCCTCCTGGCAGTGGGGCAGGGCGGCGGTGGGATCGCCCTTGTCGGCCAGCATCATGCACATGCGACGGGCGAGGGCGATGGTGTCGCCCATGTCGCGGCCCCGCCGGCGCACCGCGGCCGCGGCCAGCCGACCCCAGCGCTCGGCGTCGTCGTAGTGCGACAGGCTCACGCCCTCGATCGACACGAGGCGGGAGGCCGCGTCGACCAGCACCTCGTCGTGCCCGGACGCGATGGCCTCGTCGACCGCCTCGTGCAGCCAGCGGCGGGATTCCAGGGGCTGCCCCGCCGAGACCGACAGATCGGCCACGACCAGCGCGACCTCGGCATCGAGCGGCGCGTAGCCCAGCTCCACCGCCTCGGACTCGGCCGCGAGCGCCTCCACCAGCCCCTCGTCGGCCCGCCCGGTGAGGCCCAGGGCGCTGGCGTGGGCGAGGCGGGTGCGCAGCTCCTCGACCCGCTCGGCCACCTCGGGATCGGGGGGCGCGAAGCGGGCGATCATCCGCTCGGCGTCGTTGCAGGCGTCGACGGAGGGCAGGGCGTTGACGGCCTGGACCGAGCGGGCGATGCCGTCGCGATCGGCCTCGGCCAGCAGCTCGGTGGTGGCGGCCAGCGCCTCGCGTCGTCGCTCGAGGCAGGCCATGCGTCGATCGAGCAGCGCGGTGCTCTGCTCGTGCCGCAGGTGGGTGGCCTCGCAGGCGTCGCGGTAGCTCCGGGTCCAGCGCTGGGCGTAGCCGTCGAGCTCGGCGGTGACGGTGTCGAGGCTGGCGGCGGCGAATTCGGCGTCGACCCGCGCGAAGGCCTGGGCCAGCGCCTGCTCGCGCCCGTCGTCCCAGGCCCCGGCCAGTCGCTGCTCGGTGCCCGCACAGGGGTCCTCGGGCTCGGAGCCCCCCGACAGGCGCGCGGCGAGGGCCGAGCTGGTCGCGATCACCACCGCCGCGGCCCCGGCCGCCAGCATTCGCCGTCGGCTGCGAACGGGGTCGCGGTCGAGCGCGGCCAGGAGCTCCTCCATGGAGGGGAAGCGATCCTCGGGCTCCAGCGCCAGGCCGCGGCGCAGCGCTCGTCGCAGGAACGCCGGCACGTCGCGCGCCGGCGGGTCGCGGAGCTCCCCGTTGCACACCGCCATCGCGAGCTGGGCCCGGTTGTCGCCGTGGAAGGGGCGCTCGCCGTAGAGCGCCTCCCACAGGGTCACGCAGAAGGCGAACTGATCGGAGCGGGCGTCGGGGGCCTGCCCGCGGAACTGCTCCGGGGCCATGTAGGCCGGCGTGCCCGCGAGCGCGCCGGTCTCGGTGAGGCGCTGCGACACGCTGCTCGAGCCCGAGAAGCCCTCGTCGATCGGGAGGTCCTCCTGGCTGGTCTCGCTGGTGGCGCGCGCCAGGCCGAAGTCGACCACCCGCGCCCGCCCGTCGTGACCCACGAGCACGTTCTCGGGCTTGAAGTCGCGGTGCACCAGGCCCTGGGCGTGCGCGGCGGCCAGGCCTCGCCCCGCCTGCATGCTCATGGCCACCACCTCTCGCCAGCGCCGCGAGCTCGCGCCCAGCCAGTGGCCGAAGGTCTGGCCGTCGACGAACTCCATCGCCACGAAGGGGTGCTCGCGGTAGGTGCCGACCTCGTGCACCATGACCACGTTGGGGTGGGCCAGGCGCGCCATCGCCTGGGCCTCGCGGAGCAGCCGGGCGCTGCCCTTGGAGAGCGCCGGACGGCTGCGCGCGTGCAGCAGCTTGATCGCCACCCGCCGATCGAGGTCGCGATCGTAGGCGGCGTAGACCACCCCCATGCCGCCGGCTCCCACCCGCTCGAGGATCACGTAGCGGCCCACGACCTGACCGCGCGGCAGGCCCTCGTCGGGCTCGAAGCGATCCTCGACCTCGTCGTCGATCAGGGTGGCAGAGCTGATCGAGGCGATGGCCGGAGGCGTCGGAGACGCAAGGGGGGGCAACGCAACGGAGCATACCCCGGCCCATGCGAAATGGCCGTGAAATCGAGTGGCTACAGGAGTTGTTGCCAGCGACTGCCACCGCCATGGGTCGGGTCTGCGCTACGATCACGGCGTGCGTCTCCGGCATTGGCTCGCCCTGGTCGTGATCGCGGTGGCCCTCGTCGCCATCGCCTCGCCGGCCGAGGTCGGCGAGCTCCTCGGCCGCCCCGCGAAGAGCTCATCGGAGACGATCAACCTGCGGGCCACCTGGGGCGGCGCGCTGCTGGGGGTGGGGCTGGCCATCGGCTGGGCTCGCCACGAGACTCGCGCGCGTCGGATCGTCTCGTGGGTGATGTGGCTGATGGTGGGGATCGGCCTGGCCCGCGCCGTGGGCTTCGTGCTCGACGGCGATCCCGATCGGCTGCAGTGGATCTGGATCGTGGCCGAGGTGCTGATCGCGTCGGGCTGCGCCGGGTGGCTGCTTCGATCCGCGCCCCGGGGCTCAGCCGGCGAGCGCGTCGTGCCGTAGCCAGCGCTCGACCTCGTCGCGCGAGCTGCCGTGCAGCCCATCCCGCGCCTGCTCGGCCAACGCTCGGGCTCGGGCCCGCTCGGGCCCGCGCCGCCCCAGCGCACGGGCGAGCGCGAAGCGGGCGCGGGCCAGGTGCTGAGGGAAGGTCTGGCTGGCCTCGAGGATGGTGATCGCTCGACCCGCATGCTCCGTCGCCGCGTCGAGCTCGCCGCGGCGCAGCGCGATCTCGGCGAGGCCCACCAGGGTCTCCCCGAGGTGGGGGTGGTCGGGACCCTCGCCCGCCTGCTGCATGCTCAGGGCCCGCTGGTAGAGCTCGAGCGCGGGCTCGAGCTCGCCGCGCTCGACGAGCAGCCCTCCGATCCTCACCATCGCCCGAGCCACCATCGGGTGCTCGGGGCCCTGCGCCAGGGTCAGGATCCGCTGGGACTCCTGCAGGGTCTGCATCGCCTCGTCGAGGTTCCCGAGCTCTTGCTGCATCTGCCCGACGTCGAGCAGCCCCTGGCCCACGAGCAGGTGCTCGGGGCCCAGCGTGCGTCGCCACGCATCGATGGCCACGCGAGCGGCCTCGAGCCCCTCCTCGACGCGGCCCTGGTCGTGCAGCGCCGAGGCCTCGTCGAAGCGGGCCGTGGCGCAGTGGGGGTGCTCGGGGCCCAGCGTCTCCTCCAAGATCGACCGCGCCTCGCGGTAGCGCAGCAGGGCCTCGTCGAGCTCGCCGCGATCCTGCCGCATGGTCCCCACGTTGATCAGCGACATCGCGACCAGGGGATGTCGCCGGCCGCGGGCGCGCTCGAAGATCGACAGGGCGAGCTCGGCGTGCTCGAGGGCCTCGGCGCGGTGCCCCTGGTCGCGCAGGATCAGGGAGATGTTGGCGAGCGACTCGGCGACCACGGTGTTGTCCTCGCCCAGGGCCTCGCGCCGCAGGGCCAGCGCGCGCTGGGCCTGGTCGAGGGCCTCGTCGAGCCGCCCCTGCTCCTGCAGCAGGATGGAGATGTTGCTCAGGTCCGAGGCGATGGTCGGATGCCGCGGGCCCAGGACCTCCTGGTGGATGGCCATCGCCTGGCGGTGGTGCTCGAGGGACGCCTCGACGTCGCCCTTGGCGTTCAGCACGAGCGCGATGTTGGCGAGCGCGGCGCTGCGGTTGCTGCTGCCCTCGGCCTGCCACAGCTCCAGGGCGCGCCGGAAGTGCTTGAGCGCCGCGTCGAGATCCCCGCGACCCTCGAGCACCGTGCCGATGTGGTTGAGGACGCTGGCCTCGTCCCCACGGCTCCCGCCCGGGCCTCGGCTCATCGCCAGCGCGAGCTCTCCCCACCACAGCCCGCGCTCGGGCTCGGTGAGCTCGCGGCCGACGATCGCGACCAACGTGGACGCGGCCGCTCGCGAGACGTCGTCGTAGCCCAGCTCGGTACCCAGCACGAACGCGCGGTCGAGGTCGGGCTCGGCGGCGGCGTACTGCTCGTGCTCGGCCCGGGCCCGCCCGCGGGCGAGCAGCGCCTCCGCCAGCAGCGGCGCGTAGCCCAGCGCCTCCGCCTCGTCGACCACGCGCGAGGCCTCCTCGAGACCGGTGGCGAGCTCACCGGCGCGGAAGTAGGCGAGCTCGCGGGTGAGCCGCTCGCGCTGCCGAGCGACCTCGGCCGCGACCCGAGCATCGTCGGGGGGCGGCAGGGCGGCGCGCAGGGCCTCGAGGTCGGCGCAGCGCGAGGGCTCGCGCAGGCCCGCGACCACGGCCGTCGCTCGCTCCACCCGCGAGGGGGTGGCCTCGGCGAGCAGGTCGACGGCCTCGCGCAGCTCCAGCCGTAGCTCTCGCAGGCACTCCATCCGCAGGTCCATGACCTCGGCCGACTGCTCGCGACGCACGCTCGTGGCCTCGCAGGCCTCTTGGTGCTGCTCGGCCCAGGCGGCCGCGTGCTCGTCGAGGGCCGGCCCCACTCGCGCCCAGGTGTCGGCGGCGTAGGGCAGCCCCGTCCCGAGCATCGCCGCCTCCACCTCGCGGCGACGCGCGGGATCCCACACCCCCGCGAGCTGCTCGCGCGCCCCCTGGCAGGGCGGGGGCTGGTCGGCCTGCTTCCACAGGCCCACCCCGAGGACGGCCAGGCCCGCGCCTGCGACCAGCAGCGGCAGCCGCCGTCGGGGGGGCGCCGCGATCCGGCGCAGCTCGGTCAGCAGCGCCTCCATCGTCGGCCAGCGCTCGCTCGGCTCCTTGGCCAGGCCGCGCAGCAGGGCGCGGCGCAGGCTCCGGGGCACCGTGCTCCCGCGCGGGGCGGGGCGGATCTCCTGCTCGATCAGGGCCATCGTGAGCTGGGCGATCGACTCGCCCGCGAAGGGGCGCTCGCCGTAGAGCGCCTCGTAGAGCGCCACGCAGAACGCGAACTGATCGCTGCGGGCATCGGTGCGACGACCGTCGAGCTGCTCCAGCGCCATGTAGGCCGGCGTGCCCAGCACGGTGCACGTGCGCGTGGGCGCGGCCACGGGCGCCGCGGCGTCGAGCGAGGCCGACTCCGTCGCGCGGCCCAGCTCCTGCACCAGCCCGAAGTCCAGCACCCGCGGGCGCAGGCCCTCGTCGAGGATGCAGTTGTCCGGCTTGAAGTCGCGGTGGGCCAGGCCCGCCTCGTGGGCCGCCCGCAGCCCCTCTCCGGCCTGGCGATACACCTCCACGATCTCCCGCCAGCCGTGCTCGCCTCGCTGCCACTGGCGCAGGGTCTGGCCGCGAACGAGCTCCATCACGATGAACGCCTGCTCGCCTTGCTGGGCCACCTCGAACACCTGCACCACGTTGGGGTGCGAGAGCCTCGCCAGGGCCTGGGCCTCGCGATGGAGCTGCTGGGCCCGGCGCTCGCTGGTGCGCTCGTGCAGCAGCTTGATCGCCACGGCGCGGTCGAGGGTCGCGTCGTAGGCCTTGAGCACGGTCCCCATGCCCCCGTGCCCGATGGTGCCCAGCACCACGTAGCGCCCGAGGGTGCTGCCCGGCCGCCCCGTCTCCGGCTCGTGGTGGACCCCGTCGGCCACCGGGGTGGCCAGCGAGCCCTCGTCGGCGTGCTCGGTGAGCTCCAGGGGGTCGTGTCGATCGTGCATGGCCGCGCGGCAGGACTCAGCCGTAGCGCGCTCCCGCGAGGATCTCGGTCAGGGAGTGCAGCCCCGAGGTGATCTTGGCGAGGAACGAGGGACCGTGGGGCACGAAGTGGAAGCGCGGGTGCTTGGACCACAGCTTGCGCAGCGCCTGGTCGAGCTCGAGCGCCTCGTTGAGGGTCTCGATCCGCGCCGGGTTGCCGCTGGCGATCGACAGGCCACCCACCGCGGCGGTCTCGAAGAAGATCACGTGGTGATAGCGCGCGAGCTCGGCCTCGAGGGTGGTGCCCATCGCCTCGAAGAAGTCGCCGTCCTCGGGCCAGTAGACCGCGCCGTCCACGGTGCCGCGATCGCACAGCAGGATCTTGCGGGGATACAGGGCGGTCTGGACGTCCTCGAGGTTGCGCTGCACGTGGAAGATGGCGGTCTGGGCGGAGCGCCGCGCCTGCGCCTCGTCGACCCGCGGGAAGCCGCCGGTGAACAGCATGGTGGCGGTCTCGGGCACCAGCGCCACTCGATCGTCGAACTCGCGTCGCAGCATGTCGGCGGCGGTGGTCTTGCCCCCACCGGGCCCGCCGGTGAGGACGATGCGCAGGGTTCGATCGGTGTCCGCGGAGGCCATGCCGCCATGGTATGCCAACGGCATGGGCTCACGGGGGTGGTGGCGGGTCGGGCTGTCTCGTGAGCCCCGCGAGCCCGACGGACTGAACATCGATCACCCCTACAACGGCCTTTACGAGACGGGGCCGGGGACGACACCATGGGCCCGGCTCATGAGAACGATCGCTCCCTCGCTGCTCGCCTTGGCTTCCTTCGTCGTCGGCTGTGAGACGACGAGCTCGACCTCCACCCAGGGCCCCGCGGTCGAGGTCCGCGAGGTGGAGCTCGAGAGCCCGTTCCCCGACGCGGCCTCGCTGATGGACCTGGCGGCCCGGCCTCGCCCCGAGGCGGCGGCGCTGTTCGGGCCGGCGGTGGCCGACGTGGACACCTGGACCTTCGTCGGTGTCGGGGGGACCACGGTGGAGGCGGCGCCCTACGCCGGAGAGGATCGCAACGCGGTCGTGGCGGCCCAGGCGATCGCCGACGATGCCACCGGTCGTCGCCTCACCCAGGGCATGCAGTGCCTGGCCGAGGAGTACGGTCAGTTCGTGCTGGCGCACGGGGCTGCGCCCGCGGCCGACATCGAGGCCTTCATGGCCATGCGCTGCGGCACCCCGGTGGCGCACCCGCGGATCGTGGCCACCCCGGTCCCGCTGGCCAGCGCCAAGCCGCTGCACGCCGATCGCGATCGGGCGCGGCTGCAGGCCGCCTTCGCGGGCACGGCTCCCGGCGCCCAGCTGGGCTTCTACAAGGGGCGCGGCAAGACGAGCGCCATCGAGGTGCTCGCCTCCGGGGTGCCCGAGGCAACCCTCGATGCGCCCTTGGCTCTGGCCGGGCACGCGGGCCAGGTGGAGCTGCGGGGCACCGTGGCCTGGGACCTCGACACCGTCGTGGGCTGGGCCACCGCGGGGGCGCAGGGCGTGGCGGCCTGCACCCGCACCGGGCCCGTCGCCTCGCCTGCCTTCGCGCTTCGGTGTCCGGTGGCCGCCGAGGGGACCACCACCATCGAGCTGCACGCGGCTCCGCGCGGCGAGCTGCCCGAGCGCCTGGTGCTGCGGGTGTTGGTGGCCGGCGGCGCGACCGTGCCCCCCACCTACCGGGCGGAGACCCTGCCGCTGCCGGCCGATGCCACCCGCGACGAGGCGTCGGTGGTCAATGCCGTCAACGCGCTGCGCCTGGCCGCCCAGCTCCCGCCGGTGGCCGGGGTGGAGGCGCAGAGCAAGGTGCTGGGCGCCCTGCTGCCGCAGCACGCCGCGGCCGCGAGCGACCCGGCTCAGGCCGAGCTGGCCAACCAGGCCGAGCTGGGGATGATCGCCGGGCGCGAGATCGAGGGCGACCTGCTGTCGGGCGGCGTGCTGGTGACCGCCGCTCCCGTGGCGCGCTCCTTCGAGCGCGAGCTGGCCGGGGCGCTCGCCTCTCCCCATGCGCGGGCCCTGGTGCTCGATCCCCAGGCCAAGCACCTGGCCTTCACCACCACCGAGGATCAGGGGCTGGGCATGCGTCGCTCGGCGCTGGCGGTCTACGCCGAGCCGGCCGCCGAGGCCGATCACTCCGCCGACGTGGCCGCCTACCTCGATGCGCTCGACCTCCAGCGCCAGGCCGCCGGCCTGCCGCCGGTGGTCCGCGGCCAGGACCCCGCCGATCTGCAGACCATGCAGGCGACCGCGGCCCGGGTGTACGCCGGCGAGATCGGCCCCGCCACGGCGCTCGACGAGCTGCTGCGCTACATCGCCACCAAGACCAAGCGCAGCTTCAAGGGCAGCATCGTGTTCCCCTACTCGCTGGCGGGGTGGAGCCCCACCTTCCAGGGCAGCCTGGTGGAGGCCGAGGAGGTCACGGTGCTCGCGGCGATCGGCCGCCACCGCGTGCAGGACGGCTGGGGTCGACCGATGGTGGTGGTGCTCTACGAGGCGAAGACGACCCCGCCCGCCGCCGCGCCGGCAGCCGATCCGGCGGTCGCAGCGGAGCCATCCCCCGCCGAGGCCGCGCCGCCGGCCGAGGGCAGCGCGCCGGCTGCCGCCGAGCCCGTCGCTCCGGCCCCGGCCGCCACGCCGACGCCGTAGCCGGTACGTCGCGGTCCTCGCTTCGCGGGCTCGAGCGCGGGTCCGCGGGCCCGCGCTCTCGTGCGTCGATCACCCGGGTGCCGGGCACTCGGCGGTGACCGTGCTCGCCGAGTTGTTGCTCTCGTCGCACTCGAGCACCTGACCCGAGGCGGCATCGATCCCGTCGACCGCCACGTAGTAGCTCAGCGCGGGGCTGCCCGGGGGGAAGGGCACGGTCCACGACAGTACCTCCTGCGCCCCGGGCAGCAGCGGCATGGAGGTGGCCTGGGTGCCCACCACGTTGCCCGTGGCGTCGGTGCCCTCGTAGAGCGTGACCTCGATGCCGGCGGGCACGCCCAGCGAGCCGATGTTGCGCACCGTGGCCAGCAGCTCGAGCTGCTGCTCGAAGCAGCTTCCCAGCCCCACCACCAGCTCGGCGGTGAGATCGGGCGCGTTGAACACTCCCTCGCCCTGCACGTTCTGGCGGTAGTTGTTGAGGTCGGGCTGCGTCCAGTTGTCGACCTCCACCATGGGCACGTGCCCGGCCGAGGTCGCGTTGGTCACGTGGTAGGTGTGCTGGGTCCACACGCGGCGGGTCTGCACCCACTGGTCGAAGGTGTCGCCGAACGAGCGCACCCCTCGGGTGTAGCCGTAGCCGGGGATCGAGTTGCACGAGGAGTGGCCGTCGTTGGACACGACCAGGATCTCCGAGTTGCCGTCGTCGTCCACGTCGACCACCAGCGGGTACTCGTGGATCGTGCCGGTGGAGTTGGGCAGCTCCAGCAGCACCGCGCCGTCGACCCCGGAGTACACCCGCATGTAGCACTCGTCGGCGTAGACCACCTCGGCCACGCCGTCGCCCTGGAAGTCGAACACCGAGGAGCCCGTGGCGTTGGAGCTCTGGTCCTGGGTGGTCTGCGACCAGCGCACGAAGATCGCCCCCGCGCTCGGCATGGGGTCGCCGGGAGGCACGCTGATGTCCTCGCCGGGGCGGGCGAAGTCGTAGACCGAGTACGAGCTACCGCCGGCCGCAGCCACCTCGGGGCGACCGTCGCCGTCGAAGTCGGCCACGGTCGGGGGTCCGCCGATGCCTCCGCCAGGGATCGCCACCGCCGGGGTCCGAAGCATGGGATCGGCCAGGCACATCGCGTCGGTGGGATCGATGCCGCACCACGCCAGGCCGGTCTCGCCGTCGAGCACCCGTACCTGCCCGCTGGCCACCACGATCACCTCGGGGGTCCCGTCTCGATCGATGTCGATGATGGCCGGGTAGCCGTCGGAGCCGCCCGCGTCCCACAGCAGCGACAGCGCCACCTGGGGCACGCCGCCCATCTCCTGCCAGTCCACCGACCACGCGTGCCGCCCCGAGACCAGCTCGGGCGTGGAGTCACCCACCAGATCGACGATGGCCGTCAGCCCGCCGCGGTAGGTCCCGTTGGTCCCGTAGTTGGCCCCGTCGCTGCCCTGATCCCACACGACGGTGCCGTCGTGATCGATCACCCCGGCTCCGAACACGATCTCGGCCTGGGGATCGGCGTCGAGGTTGGCCAGCGAGGGGCCGCCGTTGACGATGTTGAGCCGGTCCTCGGCGCCGGCCGGGGTGTGCGAGCTCCACAGCAGGTTGCCCTGCCCGTCCACCGCGTACACCACCGAGCCCCCGGTGCCCTGGCGCCCCGCGTAGACGATGTCGGGGAGCCCGTCGCCCGAGACGTCGCCCACCCCCACCGTGCTGCGCCCGTGCGAGCCGTAGCTCCCGGCGTCCGGGTTGTGGGGCACTCGCCACAGCTCGGTGCCGGTCACTCCCGAGAGCACCACGATCTCGCCCAGGGTCCAGTCGCCCGCGGCCATCTGCGTGGTGTTGACCACCACCTCGGGGGTGCCGTCGCCGTCGAGGTCGGCCACCACGGGGATCGAGATCACCTGGTCGGTGGTCCACGCCCACTCCTCGGTGGCGTCGATGGCCTCGAACTCGGGCTCGAGCTCGCAGACCACGGGGTCGCTCTGCGGCAGGCACTCGCCGAGGGTGGGCTCGCAGAACTCTCCGAAGCCGCAGTCGAAGGAATCCATGCAGGGGCCGGTGGGGGTCACGCAGGCGTCCGAGAGGCACACCTGGCCCGCCTCGCAGCACACGTCCTGCGCGGCCCCGCAGCGCACGCCGCTGTCGCAGGGTGGGCGGCAGACCCCGCCCGCGCACTCCTCCTCGGCGCCGCAGCAGGTGGCCGACTCGCCGCACAGCACGGTCTCGCAGGGACCATCGCCGCCCGTGGAGGTGCCGTCGGCCGTGCCGGGCTCGGTCTCGACCCCGTCGGTGCCCGTGTCGTCGCCCGTCGTGCTCACCGGGGGAATCCCCGAGCTGCCGTCGTCATCGCGCTCCGGGGAGGGGTCGGCGCAGGACAGGGGGGCGGGGACGAGCAGGAGCAGCAGGGACCGCGGATGCACTCTCACGTCGACTTGGACACCACCGGGACCCTCGTTTCCGAGCGGGGGGCGGGTTTTGGGGCCCGTAACGAGCGGCTGCTATGCTACGTCGCGTGAGCCCACCGGTCTTGCCGGAAACCCTGGTCCTCCGATTTCGCGACCTCGCCACCGACCCGGGAGAGACGATCGAGCGGCATCACGACATCTGTGCCCGTGAGGGGCGCGTGTGGTGGGGCTGGTGGCACAAGGCGCGCGAGCACGTGCCGGTGGGAGCGTTCGCGCACATCAACGAGCGCGCCAAGGCGGGCGGCCTGGAGGTCTACCTGCTCAATGCCCACGAGCGGAAGGTGCACCGGGCGCGGCTGGTGAAGATCCACTGGAAGGACGACCTCGAGCCCTTCACCTCGCCCTTCCCCTGGTTCACCCCGGGCTACTACCGTGGCCGTCGCTGCAAGGTGTGGTTCGAGCTGAGCAAGGTCGAGCGCGACGAGATGTCGTTCGACCCGCTGGGCGAGCTGGTGCAGGTGTCGGTGCCCGAGTTCTTCCGCGGCGACGAGCCGCCCGAGTTCGCGCGCCTCGACGGCGTGCGCCTGGGCGGCGCCGACATGCTCGACGAGCAGAACCGCACCATCTGGTTCGTCCGTCGCCCGCGTCAGGGCGAGACGGTGCGGACGATGGAGGAGTTCATCGGCACGGGCCAGCGCCGGCGCACGAGCCCGGTGGGCGCCCACGAGGACCCCAGCTTCTCCCGCGACTACTTCCTCACCCGCGGCCGGCGGCTCTTGTGGCTCTCCGATCTGCACTTCGCCAAGGGGCCGCAGCGAGACGTGCACGGCTTCGCCTACCAGGGGGAGGACACCGCCTACCAGTTCAACCTCCACCAGGAGATCGAGCGGGTGCTCGACGACCACAAGGTGCTGCTCGACGTGGAGGGCGTGCTGATCTCCGGCGACATCACCTGGAAGGCCGACCCCGAGGAGTTCCGCGAGGCGCGGACCTTCATCCGCGAGATCATCGCCAAGACCGGCAAGACCGATCAGGCGGCCCGGGTGGCGCTATGCCCCGGCAACCACGACGTGCGCTTCTCCGACGCGCCGTGGCGCAAGGACCAGCCGATCGAGGTGGCCAGCGACACCGCGCGCCAGGCCTTCGCCCAGTTCTACCAGACCCTGTTCGAGCTCGAGCCCAACCGTCACCTCAGCATGGGCCGACGCTTCCTGCTCGGGGGCGCGGTGCCGGTGGAGATCATCTGTCTCAACAGCAGCGTGCTCCAGCAGGAGGCAGGGGTGTTCCAGGGCCACGGCTTCATCGGCGAGGATCAGCTGCGCCACGCGGCCCGCGAGGCCGGCTGGGACCGCGGGCGCGACAACGCCGACGCCGAGTCACCGCGGGCGGTGCGGATCGCCATGGTGCACCACCACCTGCTGCCGGTGATCCACCAGCTCGTGCCCGAGCGCGGGGGCGGGCACGGCTACAGCACGCCGCTGGACGCCGAGCGCCTCGCCACCTGGATCGTGGAGCACCGCGTGGACCTGGTGCTCCACGGACACATGCACGAGCCCTTCTGCGTGGAGCTGCACCGCGGCACCACCGTGGATGCCCCGCGTGACAGCTGGCACACCTTCACCGTGGTGGGCCTGGGCAGCACCGGGGTCTCTCGCGAGCACCGCCTGAGCGGTACGCCCAACCTCGCTGCCACCCTGCAGTTCAACTCCAAGTCGGTGAAGGTGGAGATGTACGAGATCGTGGCCAGCGGTCCCGTGCGGCGCAAGCACGCCGAGTTCGACGTGCCGATCCAGCGCAAGGTGTGAGGGCCTCCCTCGCCTAGCCCTTCTTCTCGGGCTCCTTGATCTCCACCGTGATCGAGAGGGTCAGCTTGTACTGCCCGCCCTGGCGGACCTGGGTGTAGACGTAGGTGATCGGGTACTTCCCGTGGCGGGGGTACACGAGGTCGCCGTACGAGAGGTCCTTGTAGGGCTGGTCATCCGAGATGGTGCGGGTCCAGCCCGCCACGCCGTCGACCTCCAGCAGGTCCTCGAGGGTCAGGCGCACGGGGGCGGCCTTCGTGGTGATCACGATCGTCAACGCGCCGGTCGCGTCGTTCTCGTCGTTGGCGTTCCTCGCGATGGTCACCGGGTCCTTCTTGGTTCCCCCCTCCACGAGCGTGAGGTCGCCCGACTTCCTCGCGAACGCGACGGACAGCGCCCCGCTCGCTCCGAAGGTGTTCGTGACCTTCACGGTGTAGGGGGGGACCCGGATCCACTCGGGCGCGTAGTGGCGCCGCTCCTTCATGCGGATGGTCTTGCCCTCGAGCAGATCCCGCTGGATGTCGGTGACCTCGGTCTCGCTCATGTCGGCGACCCCGAGCACGTTCATCAGCTGGACGGTCTGGTTGTCATGGAACACCAGGGCGTCGAGGAACAGGTTGCCCGCGTTCTTCATGACCGTGAGCTTGTCGAGCTCGAACTTGGCCAGCGTGGTGGCCACCTGGTCGACGACGGCCCGGTACTCGTTGTTGGGGTGGTGGAGGGCGTCGCCGTCGAAGTACTTCTGCAGCAGCTTGCACCCCAGGTCCATGTAGTAGTGGATCTGGATCGCCCAGATCGTGTTGATCGTCTGCACCGCGAGCTCGCCCGACGCCTTGCGGTTGGGGGTGTCGTTGTCGATCTGAGGGGGGACCCACGACTCCCCACGACCGAGGTGGCTCGACGACGGGGGGTACCCCGCCGCGTACATGAAGGTGGTGCACGGGAAGCACGAGGCCAGCTTGGTCGTCTTGTCGCCGATGGCGTGCTCGTGGGACACGCACCAGGGGCCGGTCCTGATGCTCTCGGCCTGGGCCTGGCTCATGCCGTGCACGAAGCCGAAGACCTTCTTGCCGCCCCCGGTGGGCGCGACGGAGATGCCGAAGCCGACCGGCGGGAGGTAGGCGTTGGAGTCGTGGATGATGCCGAACTCGACGTTGCCCTTGGCGTTGGCGAACTGCCAGGCGGTGATCTTCTCGGGCCCGTAGCGCTTGGACCAATTGTCGATGTTGTTGGCCGTCAGATCGACCTCTCCGCAGAAGCCATCGAGCTTGTAGGGCTTGGTCGGGTAGCGCGGATCCTGCTCGGGGGGCACGTCGCCGTCCACCGTCCAGGCGGAGTTGCGCAGCGGATCGTCGCAGATGCCGGTGTAGGCGCCGTACCCGGAGTACTCGGGCGTCTTGCCCTCTACGGGATCGTTCCAGGGCCGTCGCCAGCGATCTCCGGGGGCGATCGCATCGGACCCCGTGCTGCCGGTGATGGTGCCCGTCCGTCCCTGGTTGCTGATCTCGTCGCGGGTCGGGGCCACGTCCCAGTCGACCGCGCGGTGGATGTCGGCCTGGGTGAGGTTGTCGGGATGGTCGTTGTTCTTCACCAGGCCGTGCAGCCCGTCGAGGATCTCCTCAATCGATCCCAGGACTAGGTTCCAGCGCTGGGCCGCCTTCACGAAGGCCATGGCCTTGCTGCTGCCGGGGGCCACGTCGCCTTGCTCGTCCTGCAGATCGAAGGAGAACGGCTGCCCGAGCAGGGCCCGGGTTCCGCAGAATCCGACGATCGTGGCGACCACGATCGCATCGGCCTGCTTCTTGGCCTTGTCGTAGTCGATCGTCTTGTCGCGCTCCAAGATGCTCATGTGACGTCCTCCCGATGCGAGTCGCGGGCTCCACGACTCTAGCGAGCCGCGTCGTCGCGGCGTACCACCCGAGAAAGGGGGGCGAGCTCGACGACGCTCATCCCAGGCGACGGTCGAGCTCGGCGAGGAAACCGCTGGAGAGGTCGGCATCGGGGTAGTCGTGGTCGATCTCGCGGACGATGCCGTCGTCCCCCTCCTGCTGTGCCAGCCACGCCAGGGCATGCGTGGTGGCGACGGTGTCGGCCTCGGCCCGAGCGGCGTCGAGCGCGACGTAGCGGAGGATTCCATCGTCCCCGCCGCGCACCACGAGCTGGCTCTGCGGCGAGTAGACCCCATGGGGACTGCCGAAGAACGACGAGGACCGCGCGGCCAGCCGCCGCTCCGCGCCCTGCAGGATCTCGAGCGCCAGCTGGGCGCCCGTGCGGTCCCCGTTACCGCCCGCGGCGAGCTCCGTGGCCGCCGTCGACAGCACCCCGTCCGCCCGCGTCATCGCGGCGACGAGGACTCCGTCGTCTCCCAGCGATGGTCGCAGCTCGGCGAGCCAGACCAGCGAATACGAGCAATCCACCACCAGGCAGCGGGTGGTGATCCCGGCCCCGGCGAGCTCGGTCAAGAAGGCGCTCAGGGCCTCGGAGCGCGCCGTGCCGTTGAGCACCGCGGGGGATCCATCGGCCTCCACGGCTCCCGTGGAGCCGTAGATCACGATCATCGAGTACGCGCCGGCGTGCTCCACCAGCGTGCCCGAGGGCGGGGGCTCCTGCGGCGTGTACCGGATGACGGTGGCGTCGCCCCATGCGGACGGGTCGGGGCGATCACCCGGCGCCGCTGCGTCCTCGCAGTAGAGCACCAGCGTGGACGGGGCCCCTCCGTTCTCGGTGGGCGGCGTGGGCGTGGGCTCGGGCTTGGTGGGCGGCGCGAGCTTGAGCGCGAGCTCGGTAGGCGGCGTGGGCTCGGTGGGTGGCGTGGGCTCGGTGGGTGGCGTGGGCTCGGGCTCCGTCCCTGGCTCCGGCTCCGGCGTTCCCTCCGGGCGCTCGCCCTCGGCACCCGGTTCCGGAGCGCTGCCGGTCTCGATGTCGCTCACGCGTCGATCTGCGCGCAGCTCTCCGCGCCACACCTCGAGGTCCCCGCGCAGCGCCGAGTCCCGGCTGCGCTTGGTCTCGATGATCTTCGCGTCGCTACGGCCGAGATCTGCGACGCGATCGAACAGCTCGCGCTCGGTCGCGTCGATGACCCCCACGATCTGGTCCACCTCGCCCGAGATCCGCTCGACCTCGGCCTGCAGCTCGGCGGAGGGCACGGCCGTGCCCTGGTCCCGTGCCCGTCTGAGCGCCGCGTACTCGGCGAAGGCCGCCTCGAGCCCGCCGGTCACCTTCAGCCGCACGCGGTCGTAGTCGTTCCAGGCACGCGTGGCGACCTCGATCTCGTCGTCGGACCAAGGCTCCTTGATCCTCACGACGAGCGCGCGGAGACGATCGGAGAGCTGAGCGAGGGGATCCATGCGGGCTCCCCTCCCATGACGGGGAGCCCGAGCGGATGTGAAGCGCCCGAGCGCTGGTCTGGTCGCCGTAGATGGAGTCGAGGAGCGCTACATCGATCGCTGCATTTTGCGCCCGAGCAGCGGACGAAGGCGCCTGGAGGCGCTAACACGGAGTCAGCGGTCGACGACGACCGCCCCATCCCACCTCCGAAGAGGAAGCCCCCATGCCCCGTCCCATCCCTTCGTTCGCCCGCTCCATTCCCCTCGCCCTGGGCCTCGCGGCCTCGTTGGTCGCGTCGCTCGGCTCGGCGTCTCCCGATCCGGCCCAGGCTCCCACCTCGACTCCCGCGGCCGCCCGTGCGGCTCGCCCCGCGCCCGGCGACGTGGTGGTGCCAGACGACGAGTGCATCGCCAACGAGCTCGGCGAGTGCACGAAGCGGCTCCACAAGTCCCGACGCGAGTGCGAGCCCGAGGAGACCCCGGCGCGAGGCGACACCTGTCCCGCGGCCATGGGCGAGGCCGAGTGCTTCATCCCGGTCGACGAGGGCGTGTGTCGCCTGTTCACCTGCGATGGCGTCGATGATGGAGCCGTCGTTCGCTCCTGCATCGGCGACCTCACGGAGACGGGCTGCAAGGCCACCTCCAAGAGCTGTCGACCCTACGTCGAGACCTGAGAGGTCGCGCGTCGTCGCGCGGTGCGGGCCGACACGCGTGTACGTGATGCCCGCTGAGCATTCGAGCCGAGGCGCTCAGCCTGCTCGCGGTCCCGGCCCACTGTGCCTTCGGAGGCCCGTACGGAGCGACCTTGTTCGCCACCGCGCGCCGCGGAGTGTATGCGCGCGAGGTCCCGATCCCGGGAGCACACCTGCAGGGGTGGTGACTCGACGCGGCTCACGGCCCCGCGAGGGGCGGGCTCGGGGCGAGGTCCCGGGCCCGGGCGAGGGTCGCCTCGGCGCGGCGCATGGCGTCCGAGTCGGGGTCGGCCCCTCGCAGCGCTCGCACGGCCTGCTCGGCGTGCTCGAGCGAGCGGTCGCGCAGGCCCAGGCCGAGCTCGGCGGTCGCGAGCGCGTCGAGGGCCTGGGCGCGCTCCACCGGCACGAGGCGGTTGCCCTCGACCAGCCCCCGCAGGTGCTCGCGAGCGTCGGACCAGCGCGCCTGCGCCACGAGCACCCGCGCCATCAGCAGCTCGGCCGACATGCGGTCCCACTCGGTGAGCTCGGGGTCGGCGAGCACCGCGTGGAGGATCGCCTCGGCCTCGGCCGCGCGCCCGAGCGAGAGCCGGGCCTCGGCGCGACCGAGGTCGAGGTCCACGCGGAGATCGGAGCCCACGGTGACGACCAGGCGCTCGAGCTCGTCGAGCCCGCGGGCGTAGCCCTGGGCGGCGAGGATCTCGGCGTCCATCGCCGTGAGCACCACGTCCCACACGGTCGGCCGCGGGCCGGGCTCGCCCAGCCGGGCCCGTGCCCGGGCGATCCACTGGCGGGCGCCCGCGTGCTGATCGCGAGCGCGGGCGATCCGAGCCGCCTCGAGCAGCATCCACGGCGGCGGCGGATCGTCCTCGGAGTAGCGCTCGAGCACCGAGTCGAGGGTGGCCTGGGCCTCGGCCAGGCGCCCCGACTTGCGCAGCAGCGAGGCGAGGGTGGCCTTGCCCCCGCGCCAGCGCGGGTGCTCCGAGCCGAACAACGAGTCGAGCTGCTCGAGCGCCCCGCGGGCGCTGTCCACCGCCTGCGTGGACTGGCCCAGGCGTAGCTGCACCGGCGCCATGTTGAGCAAGGTGGCCGCGCGCTCGAAGGTGCCGAGGTCCTCCTCGTCGGGGATCCGGGCCAGCGCCTCCTGGTAGGCGCCCAGGGCCGCGCTCTGCTCTCCCTTGCGCTCGAGCGCCACCGCGGTGTTGTTGCTCAGGGCCCAGCGCGTGCGCCAGTCGGCGGCGCCGCTGCGGGCGACGAGCGAGCGGGCCAGGGCGATCGCCTCGCTGGCGTCGGCGCTGCGGTCCTGCAGCTCGACCAGCGCGAAGATCCGCTTGGCCGCGGCCTCGGCCGCCACCCGCCGCTGCTCGCTCGCGAGCGACATCCACAGCGCCTCGTCGAGGCGCTGCAGCGAGTCGGCCTCGCCGGCCAGCATCCGCGCGCTGCCCCAGCGAACCAGGGCCTCGGCCTGCAGCGGCTCGTAGGCGAGGGTGCGGGCCTGCTCGAGCACCTCGTCGGAGCGCGCCTCGGCCTGGTCGTACAGCCCCGCGGCCTCCTCGGCGCTGGCCCGCGCCAGCTCCTCGCGCAGCGAGCCCACCCGCGCCGCCACCTCGGGGTCGTCGGGGGGCAGGTGCTCGGCCAGCAGGGACTCGGTGTTGGTGCAGACCCAGGGCGAGGGCAGCTCGGTGATCGCCTTGTTGGCGTTGGAGACCGCGGCCTCGTCGGCGTGGCCGAGCAGCTCCACGAGCTGGGTGAACGCGGCCTGGCGACGGTCGAGGCAGGCCACCTGAAGCTGGTAGTGCTCGTCGGGCAGCAGGCCGCGGCGGTGGGACTCGCAGGACTGCCGACGGATGCGGCTGAGCTCCTCGGCGTGACGATCGAGGCGCGGCTCGAGCAACGTCCAGGTCTGTGCCGCCGCGCTGCCGCCCGCGCGGCTCACCCCCTCGCGCGCCGCATCGCGCTGGGCCTCGTCCCACGCGGCGCTCAGCTCCACGCAGGGCGTGGGGGGCTCCGAGCGCAGCTCGGCGATGGCGAGCCCGCCGATCACCATGGTGAGCCCGGCCCCCGCCAGGCCCAGCACCCGACGCCGACGCTGCGCGGGGTCTCGCGCCAGGTCGCGCAGCAGCGCCCGCATGGAGGGGTAGCGCTCGGCCGGATCGACGGCGAGCCCCCGCTCGAGCACGCGACGAACCCAGGTGGGCACGCCGGCGTCCCGCGGCGGCTCCACCCGCTCTTCCTTCTCGAAGATCCCCCCGCCGAGGATCACCCGCTCGTGGGGCAGCTGGCGGTACAGGCCCTCCCACAGCGCAGCGCAGAAACCATATTGATCGCTGCGCGCATCGGCGGGGGCGCCCTCGAGCTGCTCCGGCGCCATGTAGGCGGGGGTTCCCATGATCGCCCCCGGTCGCGTGAGGTGCTCGCCGCCCTCGGGGGCATCGACCCCGGCGGGCTCGGGCTCGGTCCGGGCCTCGAGCGGATCGCCGGCCACGCGAGCCAGGCCGAAGTCGAGCAGCTTGACCACGCCGTCCTCCTCGCGGCGGATCGCGTTGTGGGGCTTGAAGTCACGGTACACCAGCCCCGCGTCGTGGGCCGCGGCCAGCCCCTCGCCCGCCTGACGGTACGCCTCCACCACCTCGCGCCAGTCGTGCGGGGCCTGCTGCCAGCGCGACAGATCCTCGCCCTGGATGAACTCCATCGCGAGGTGGATCTCGCCGTCCTCCTCCCACACCTCGTGGATGGTCACGATGTTGGGGTGGGAGAGCCGGGCGAGCGCCTTGGCCTCGCGCAGCAGCCGGGCGTGCCGCTGGGGATCGCCGGCCGAGGCCTTGCGCAGCAGCTTCACCGCCACGCGTCGGTCCAGGCGCGGGTCGTAGGCCGCGTACACCGTGCCCATGCCGCCCTCGCCGACGAACTCGAGCACGTCGTAGCGGCCGAGCTTGGGGCGGGTGACCTGCGAGGGGAACAGCTGGGCCAGCAGCACCTCGCGCTTGAGGTGCACGCCGCCCTCGTCCACCTTGCCGCCCTGGAGGATCTCGGAGATCCGGGGTGCTCCGCCCTCGTCGGTCACGGGCGCTCGGGCTCGTCGAGCTGGTCCCGCAGGCGGCGGGCCCAGGCGTCGAGGCTCGTCAGGGTCTGGCGAGCGATCTGCGGCGTGCTGGCGAGCCCGCACAGCTCCTGCTCGAGCCGCAGCTTGGCCCGTCGCAGGCGGGTGCGGATGGTGGGCTCGGGCACCTCGTAGATCTCGGCGATCTCGCGGGCGTTGAGCTCCTCCCAGTAGTAGAGCTCCACCACGATCTGCTGGTCGACCGGC
Organism: Myxococcales bacterium; assembly: GCA_020633315.1. Taxonomy (GTDB): domain Bacteria; phylum Myxococcota_A; class Polyangia; order Nannocystales; family Nannocystaceae; genus Paraliomyxa. The sequence continues at coordinate 266,300 of JACKDV010000005.1, read as the reverse complement.
AGGCGCCGCAGCGCCTGGAGCAGCAGCTGGGAGCGCTCCTCCTGGGCGAGCTCGGAGGTGGGAGTGGGGCTGAGGTCCTCGACGGTCTGCTCGCCGAAGTCCACCCGGGCGTTGCTGCGGGCGCGCCGGTAGTGCTCGAGCAGCACGTTGCGCGCCACCCCGAACACGAAGCAGCGGAAGCTGTCCTCCTCGCGGATGCGGGGGCGGATCTCGATGCAGCGCAGGAAGCAGCGCTGCACCAGGTCGGGGGCCTGGCCGCCCACCTTGCTGCGATAGAAGCGCAGGATCGGCGCGTAGTAGCGGCGGAACAGCTCGGCGCCCGCGCTCTGATCACCCCGCTTCCACTCGGTGATCAGCTGCCCGTCGTTGGCGCCCTGCGTCCACACTCGCCGCCTGCTCGCGGCCCACGTTACTCGAAAACCCCGGGATGCTCGAACCGGCTCGCCGCGCCGTCCAGTCGCAGTCGGAAAAGCCCTCAGGAGGCCATCGGGGGAACACCTGACGCGGCGTCATCGGGCCAGGTGTGAGCACGCCTCGCGATCTCGTCCTCGACCGCCCCTCACTTTTCCCCGAAAAATGTGGTCGGGGGCTGAATCGTTTCCGGGCGTCGGTGCCAATCCCCCTGCGAGGCGTCCGGTGGCCCGCCCGAGCTGGGCGACGCTGCCGCCGCGACCCACCACCCCCAAGCCCACCCCACTCCGCGCCATCCCGCGAGGCACTCACCATGACCACCACCACCCTGACCCGCCTGGCCACCATCGCGATCACGATCGGGGCGCTTCCCGCCTGCGACACCGACCCCGCCGAGATCGAGACCTTCGAGATCGACTTCCGCGACGACCACAAGACCACCGGCGAGAAGTACAACACCAACTTCCTCGAGGACGACGCTCTCCCCCTCAACAACATGCCGTTCTTCGCGGGGGGCGACCCCGACACCCAGCTCATCGAGATCCGCTCGGAGCACTGCCGTGACTCCGGCGGCCAGGTGGTCTACGGACAGTTCTCCACCGCCGGCGTGGGCACCGACGTGCCGACCACCGACAACGGCAAGCTGCTGACCATCGAGCTGGCCGACGTCACCGACCCCACCTTCCACTGCTTCATCGACGGCGAGCTGTGGGAGGACACCTACTGGGAGGTGAGCGTCAACACGCAGGGCCAGACGGTCCAGACCGACCTGTGGCTGCGCGACGTCGCCAGCGACGAGTTCCTCCAGCCCGTCTACCTGTGGTACGTGAACTACTGGCGCATCGACCCCTTGGCCACGCGCCCCGTGTATCGCCCCACCTGCGACGAGGACGTCGACGACTCGGTCGACCCGGCCCTGGCCTTCCACGCCTACCTGGTGCCCGGGCTGCATGTGAGCGAGACCAACGGGGCCTTCACCCTCGACACCTTGTTCTCCAGCGGCTACATGGCATGCCGCTCGGGCGCGGTGGGCAAGTCGATCTCGTGGGGCTACTCGCCCTGGACCCACGACGTGCAGACCCACGAGCTGGCCACCCGCATGGTGCGGGCCGACTACTGCGGCACCGGGACCTCGTACACCGAGGTCGGCACCGCGATCTGGGTGGAGAGCACCCTCGTCGCCCAGGACTCGGTCTCTCCCGACCCGCTGATCTACGACGTGGAGGCGGTGTGGAACATCGACACGAGCAGCGCCGCCTGCGTGACCTGGCCCCGCCTCGCCGCCAACCAGGTCAACGCCCCCGGCTTCGGCTGCCCCGGCGCGGGCGCGCTGCCCGAGTGCGGCGTCGAGCACTTCAACGACCCCGGCGCGCTCATCCTCACCCACGCCCCGCTGTAGCTCCGCTCGCCCCGTCGGTGCGAGCGACGCGATCGCACCGACGGGAGCGCTCGCTCGGCTATGCTCCTCGCCGTGAGCGACGAGGCACTGCTCCGAGCCTGGGCCGGCGGCGACGAGGCCGCTGGCGCCATGCTGTACCGCCGGCACTTCGATGCCCTCTATCGTTTCTTTCGCACCAAGGCCCCGGATGCCTACGAGGATCTGATCCAGACCACCATGCTCGAGTGCGTGCGGAGCAAGGATCGCTTCCGGGGCGACGCGCCGTTCCGCGGCTTCCTGTTCGGGGTGGCGCGCAACACCCTGCTGCACCACTTCCGCTCGCGCTTCCGCGACCGCCTCGACTTCGACGCCTCGCGTAGCTCGGTGGCCGACCTCGATCCCCGGCCCAGCACCATCGCGGCCCGCAACGCCGAGCAGACCCGCCTGCTCGAGGCCATGCGGAGGATCCCCGTCGATCTGCAGATCGTGATCGAGCTGCACTACTGGGAGGAGCTGAGCACCCGCGAGCTCAGCGATGCGCTCGAGGTTCCGCAGGGCACGGTCAAGAGCCGCCTGCGGCGGGCCCGCGAGGCCCTGCGCGAGGCCCTGGCGGTCGGGTCCGGGACCGGCGAGGCCGACGACGAGCGGCTGGGGGCCAGCGTGCTGGCGCTGCGCGGGACGATCGACGGCGGCTGATCGGCGACGGGGGGCGATCGCGGTGGCGGCTCGCGGTCGCCGTGGCAGCGGCGGTACCCTGTGATCGCGTTGATCAGGGCAACACGGTCACGATCGTCGTCCGCGGACCAGGCCCCTCGGGAGGCCCTGGCCCGGCGAGCGATGGCGCGGCTCCGTCGTGACGAGGTCGTGACCCGCGACGAGCTGCGGGCGCTGCTCGGCGAGCTCTGGGATCGGCCTCCGCCCGCGGCCTGGCACCCGACCGGCTTCGTGGTGCTCGAGCTCCACCGCGATGCCCGGGGAGCCCTGCGCCTGCACCTGTGGCCGCCCGCTGGGCGCGAGCAGGGGCGACCGTGCTGGCCCGTGCACGATCACGTGTGGCACCTGAGCTCGCGGGTCCTGTGCGGCGCCGTCCACAGCCATGGCTACGCGGTGGAGGACGAGCCCGAGGGTGATGCGCTGCTCTACGCGGTGGAGTATGGCCGGGAGCGACGCTCGTGCATGCGTCGCAGCGAGCGGCGGGTGAGCGTGCACGCGTGCACGCCCCAGCGCACCGAGGCCGGGGGGCGCTACGCCGTGCCGGCCGGTGAGTTCCATGCGTCGCGGGTCGAGGCGGGCGAGCTCGCGGCGACCCTGGTGCTCACCACCCGCACCGAGCGGGCGCATCCGTGGGTGGTGGGCCCGGCCGATGGTCCCGCGCTGGTGCCGGTGCTGCGTCCTTCCGTGAGCGAGGCTCGGGTGCGCTCGATGCTGGACGAGGTGGACGCGGCGCTGGTGTGAGCCCCGCTGTGAGGACGGCCGCCCGGCTCCACGTGCGAGGCGACCCCGACCCGCTCAGGCCGGCAGCGTCCGCTGCTCGACCTCGCCCAGCGATGCACAGGGCTCGGGCTCCGCGTGGGGCTCGCGTTCCCCTGCGCCGGGGGTCGAGAGCTGGATCCTCGCGATGAGCCCGTCCATGAGGCCGAACAGGACGTCGATGCTGTAGCCGGCCAGGAACGCCAGCGCGAAGCTCGACAGCGACGCGCTCGCCTCGTCCCCGGGTGACAGCAGCCACCCGATCGCGATCCCGGCGAGGGCCCCCAGCGACATGTGGATGCGAAAGTCGGCGTTGGACGCGGGGGAGTAGGTCCGCCTGCGCACCTGGTGCTGCAGCGTGCGCAGCACGTAGAGCGAGGCCCCGAGCAGCCCGTAGAGCAGCGGCAGCACGTAGGCCTGCAGCAGCGACAGGATCATCCCGGCCGTCACCATCAGCTCGTACTTCTCGGTGTCGGTCTCGGCGAGCTTCCGCTCCCGCGCCAGGGCCGAGACCGTCGCCTCGTCGGTGAGGGTCAGCTCCTCTCGCTCCAGCACGTGCGACCGGTAGGGGTTGATGTCCCCGTCGGAGGGGTCGGACCACGCGCTCCAGAAGCTCCACGACCGGAGCGCACCGAAGTTGTTCGCGATCTGGGCCTCGACCGCGCTGCGCTGGCGAGCGAGGTGCTCGTAGCTCGGCGTCCCTCGCACCGTCAGCGGAGCTCCGGCCGGGGCGGAGGCCACGAGCCGGATCAGCTCGTCCTCGAGCTCGGCCTGACGCTCGCCGAGCACCCGCAGCTGGTCGTGCGCCATCCGCCCCCAGTCCATGTATCCCTGCACGCCGAGCAGCACCAGCAGCACCAGCAGGGCGATCCGGCGAAAGCACGCGACGGCCTGCTGCGCGAGGGTCCTCCGGGCGACGGGCCTGGTGCCCGTGGCTCCCTCGAGCGCGAAGTCGTAGGTGCCGAGGCTGGCCGCGAGGCTCTCGATGGTGACCGGCGCCACGCTGGTCATCACCTCGTTGAACGCGCTCCAGAACTCGACCTCGAAATCCCGCTGGCTCTCGGCCGACTCGCTCGCGCCGCGGTGCTGGGCGCCGACGAGGACCCGCAGGGCCTCGCGGCTCACCGGGATGCGCTCCTGCGAGCAGTAGGTCAGGAGCATCTTCGAGGCGTAGATGGCCTCGTGGAGATCGAGGATGTTCGACTCGAGGCTGGTGCAGTCGGCGGTGGGGGGGCTCATGGAAGGTCGCTCCGGGGGGCACCCGGCACAACGTGCTCCTGCCCGCTTCTTCCCGTCGAGGCGGGTCAGCGGAAGACGATGACGTCGTTCTTCCAGCTCCCCGGCGGGGCGCCTCGCCGAGCATCGCGGACCGCCCGGGCGGGCGAGAGCCCGTCGTGGATCAGCCGCAGGACCGCTTCGAAGAACGCGTAGGCCTCGGCGTCGTCGACCACGGCGGGGGAGGCGATCACGGCCCGGGCGCCCGCCTCGAGGAAGGCCAGCGGGAGGCTCCAGGGCTCGTGGAGGAAGGGCGCCACGTGACCGGCGTGGCAGGCCCCGAGGACGACGAGCGGAGATCGAGGCAGCGTCAGCGATCGGATGGCCCCGGCGGTGAGGGCATGGCGGCCATCGGCGTCCGGCGAGAGCACCAGGTGAGACGTATCCGAGAGGGTGAGGTCGACCAGCCCGTGGACGTGGAGCTCGATCTCGTCTGCGCTCGGAATCGCCGCGAGGACCCGAGACGGGGTCGCCTCGGTGCCCAGCAGCGTCGTCACCCCGTCGCCGGGCTCGGGTCTCCAGGGGCGCAGGTGCGGCAGGCCGAGGGCCTCGGGGGCCTCGACGTCCGCGACGACGAGCCGCTGGGGGCTCGCGTGGGTCGGCGGCGGGTCTCGCTCGGGGCCGACCCGGTAGCTCCAGGCGATCTCGGGGGGCAGCAACCCCGCCCGGCCGCTCACCGGGGGCAGGGCGAGCACGTCGACCTGCTCGCAGGCCGAGAGCGAGTCGATCATCGCGGGAGGAACGAGGCGCTCCACCTCGAAGCCCGGGGACCTGCGCGCTCCCTCGAAGGAGCCGTGGGCGACTCCCCGATCGTCGAGCGCGACCACGGTCGCGCGCTCGAGCACGACGGTCGCCGCCAGTGCGCATCGCTCGGGGGGCACGACGCCCAGCGCCTCGGCCGAGCGGCGGAGGACCTCGTCGTGCTCCCCGGCCGCGCCCGCCTCGAGCACCAGCAGGTAGTGGCTGAACGCGGCCGACATGGCCCCGAGCGGATCGGACGCCCCCTCGGTCCGTGCCGTCGACAGCGACTGGTGGAGCGTGGCTTCGCCGGCCGCACGGTCGAGCACGAGCTGGGCCCGCCCCTGGATGTGGAGCGCGAACGCGAGGTCTCCGGCCGTGAGGTCGTGCTTGCGGTGCTCGGCCACGATCTCGAGCGCTTCCTCGGCCCGGGGCGTCTCGCCGGTCATGCGGGCGATGTCGGCCAGCATCATCGCCGTCTGCAGGGGCGCAGGCCCCTCGCCGCACTCGGGGATCCGGCGCAGCTCCGCGAGCGCCCGCTCGGGCTCGAGGACCTCGACGGAGACCATGGCCATCGTCTCCAGGGCGTAGGCCTCGAACTCGCACCGCAGCCGGGGCTCCTCGGGAAGCCGCTGCATGCTCTCCTCGAGGTAGGCGCGGGTCTTGGTGACGTCGCCCCGGTAGCGAGCGATCAGCACCAAGACGGCCAGGATGTCGCCCTCTTGCGTCCACAGCCCGGCCGCGCGCGCGCGCGCGAAGCCGGCGAGGGCGATCCGCTCGGCCTCGGGCAGCCGCCTGAGCTGGGCCAGCGCCTCGGATAGGCTGCGCTCGACGAGGCTGCACCGGAACGCGAAGCGTCCGTCGCGACAGCGCTCGCGTGCCTGGTCGAGCACGCTCACCGCGAGCTCGAGCTCCACGCGCTCGAGCTGGGCCGAGCCGACGGACCAGGCCGCGAGCTGCTCGAACCAGGGATCGCCCGCCGCCCGCTCGAGGTACTCCGGCTGGGCGTCGGGGATGCGGGCGAGCCAGTAGAGCAGCCCGAGGACGATGTCGTCCTGCTCCGCCGCGCGGGCCTCGGCGAGGAGTCGCTCGGCCTCGGGGTTGGGGCCGCGGCGGACCCCACCGGCCACGAGGGCCCCGTAGGCCCGGGCGAGCGGGGCTCGTCGCTGGAAGTCGGCGCTCGTGACTCGCTCGATCAAGTCGTGCAGGTGTCGGCCTCCCTGCAGCCCGTCGAGCTGCTCGGCCAGGGGCTCGAGCTCGGCGACGCGCTCGGGCGAGGGAGCAGAGCGGATGGCGTCGTAGAGGAAGAGGCGCGACTGGTCCGGGTACTCGCGGGCGAGATCGGGTGCGATGGGAGGACCGCCGACCATCATCGATCGACCGGCCTCGTCCACCGCCCCCTGGCCCTCTCGTCGAGCCAGTGCTCCCTCGCGGAGGGCCTGGGCGCGCTCGGAGGCCTCGGTCGACCACCCGGGCTCTTCGGCCGCGGCCACGGCCTCGAGCTCGGCCGCGGCGGCCAGGGGTAGCTCCAGCTCGCGAAGGGCGAGGGCCCGGTTCCATCTCGCGGGTAGGTGATCGGGATCGCGGGCGAGCGCCTCGTCGAACCAGGCGAGCGCTCGTGCGGGGTCGTGCTCGAGCAACGACACGACCCCGCGGTCGTTGCTCGCGTCGGCCGAGTCTCCCAGGGAGTCGAGCTGAGCCTCGGCCCGCTCGAGCTCCCCGGTGAGCACGAGCAGGCCTGCGAGGAGGTCCTTGCGTCCCGAGGCCTCGACCTCGGCGAGCTCCGCCAGGGAGATGGACTCGTGGCTCGTCTCTCCAGAGCGCAGCGGGGCGTAGGGACGGTGTCGGTCGAGGGTGGGATGGGAGAGGCGAGGCTCCAGCCGGCGCGTGTCCTGCAGGGCCACGACGGAGTCGTCCTCGACCGCGTCGGAGGCGGGCTTCGGGGGCGCTCGCATCAGCAGCAGCAATGCGGCGGCGGCCGCCAGCGTGCCCACGATCGTCAGCGCGAGCGTCAGGCGAGGGCGCCGGCTGGACAGCGAGACCACCGGGCCCGGGCTGCTCGGATCGGCTTCGTCGGACGACGCGGCGTGGGTCGATGCCGGCTCGTCGGCGAGCAGCGCGAGCTGGATGAGCTCGTGCAGCTCGTCTTGGGCCGCCTCGTCGCCGGCCAGCCGCTCGCGGACCCGGCTCGCCTGGTCCTCGTCGAGCTCGCCGTCGAGCAGGGCGCTGAGCTCGTCCTCGGGCGGAGGCCATGGTGAGTCGCTCATGGCTTGCTCTCCCTGCGGCCGGCCTGCTCTCGGAGGATGTCGCGCAGCCTCAGCCGTGCCCGGCGAATGCGGGTGCCGACCGTGTTCATGCTCAGCCCCAGCTCCGCGGAGATCTCCTTGTAGGAGAGCCCTTCCACCACGTGGAGGACATAGGTCTCGCGGAATGGATCGGGAAGCTGCTGCACCGCGCGGTCATGGTCCTCACGGGTGAGGGCGGCCCACCATGGCGGCCGCTCGGGGACCGGGCTCGGGATTCGATCCGACTCGAGATCCACCGTCGAGCATCGCTGCTTGCGGCGGCACCGATCGATGAAGAGGTTGCGGAGGATCGTGCCCAGCCAGGCCCGTGGGTTGCTGCCCGGCACGAAGCGATGCGAGTTGACCAGCGCCCGCTCGAAGGTGTCCTGGACGAGGTCCCGGGCGTCGCTGGGGTCGCCACACAGCTTGATGGCCAGCGCCTGCAAGCGGGGCTGGAGCTCCTCGAAGGCGGCCGAGATGGACGCTCGTGCGCCATCCCGAGCGAGCCCTGCGGGCGGGGCTCGCTCGTCCTCGGGCGTGGCCACAGACGGCATTCGTCCTCGAAGACTCCTCGTCGCCGCGGGGCCTAGCGACGCCCACCGCCGTCTCGTCCACGGTGCGCTGCGCCCTGCGTGCGGGACAAGAGCTCACGGCCGCCCTCGCCCCCGGGATCCGTCTTCGGCAAGTCGAGGGTCCTGGTGGTCAGCACGCTCTCGACCGGCTTCGGGATCCGTGCCACCACGTCGAGCTCGTCATCATCGTCTTCGCCCACGCTCGGCGTCATCGTGGTCTCGTCGTCGCTCTCTCCGTCGTCTCCGCTCGCCATGGTGTCCGTCGGCATGGGGTCGTCTACCTCTCTCATCGATTCCGGCAGGTCTCTGCATCCATTGCGGCGAGGCTACGGGCCGGAATTTGGTTGTACCGCCGCCTCGAGGCACTCAACGTGCAAAAGGGAAGCTCTTCCCGAGGACGAGCTGCGAAAAATCTGCGGCATCCTCGGCAGGCCGAGACTCGGGGCACCAGGTCTCCCGCGGAGCCAGAGCTCGGCGCGACGAAGGGGAGCGATGCTCGCTAGCTCGACGCCAGGATCGCCTGGGCCGCGAGCTCGCCCGGCGCACAGCTCAGGCCACCGCCGGGGTGACTGCCGCTGCCGCACAGCCACAGCCCGGGCAGGGGCGTGGCGTAGTGGATGCACTCGGGCGTGGGACGGAACATCAGCTGGTCGAGGCCGTGCTCGCCGTGGAAGAGGTGTCCGCCCGGGATCCCGTAGCGCGACTCGAGGTCGGCGGGGGTGAGCACCTCGCGGGCCACCACTGCCTCGGGCAGCCCCGCGTCGTGGCGCGCGAGCAGCCGCACCACGGCATCGCCCAGGCGCTCCCGCAGCCCGTCGGTCCAGCCATCGCGGGGCCGCGTGGGCACGAAGTAGACGGTCGCGCTGAGCACCGCGTGCCCCTCGGGTGCCCGCCCGGGATCGCCTTCGGTGGCCAGGTGGAGCTCGAGGGCGGGCTCCGCGGGGAGCTCGTCGTACTTGGTCGCGTCGAAGGCACGCTCGATCGCGGTCACGTGCTCGCCGGTGCGGGCGAATTCCGCGGGCTCGCCTGCGAAGCGAGGAGGGCGGCGCAGGGCGAGGTGCACCACGGCCACTCGGCCGCGGCTACGAAAACAGTGGATGCGATGCTCGAGGCGCTGCGGGAGCAGCCCGGCCGGCAGCAATTCCTCCAGGGTGAGTCGAGGCGAGCACGAGGCGGCGACGAGTCGGGCATCGATGGTCTCGCCGTCCTCGAGGCGTACGCCGTCGATCCCCTCGGTACCCACGCGCAGGCCGGTGACCGCCGCTCCCGTGCGCAGCTCCACCCCCGCGGCCTGGGCCGCAGCCCGCAGCGCCGCCACCAGCATGGGCCCGCCCCCGAGCACGCCGGGACCCCGCAGGCACCACAGGCGCATCAGCTCGAGCATGTTGCCCGGCTGCTCGGGACCGCCGAAGGTGCCCAGCAGCGCGGGCAGGCACAGCGCGGCCCGCAGGCGCTCGGTCTCGAAGCGCTCGCCGAGCACCTCGGCCACGCTCATCGGCGGCAGCCGCAGCAGCTCCCGCAGATCGTCGCGACCCAGGCGGCGCAGGCGGAGCGCTCGTTTCCCCAGGTCCCACACGCGCTCCGACTCGAGGTCGACCAGGTCGAGCGGGTGCCGGCCCAGCAGCTCCCGCACGGCCGGAGCCAGGCGCTGCATCAGCGCGGCGAGCTCTCGGTACTGCTGGCCGTCGCGCGGGGAGATCCTGGCGATCGCCTCCGCGGCCCGCTCGAGGCGACCGTGGATCGCGATGGGCTCGTGGCTACCGTCGCCCAGGGCGAGCACGGTGGGCGGTGCCTCGTGCAGGCGCAGCCCGTGGCGCGGGAGGTCGAGGGCCGCGATCACGCTGGGCCGCACCAGCCCCGTGTCGCCGAGCAGCCCGGCGCTGCGGTAGCCAGGGTGGAATTCCTCGCTCGCGGCCAACCCCCCCGGGTGCTCGCGTCGCTCGAGCACCAACACCTTGCGGCCGGCCTTGGCCAGCAGCGCCGCGGTGGTGAGGCCGTTGTGCCCGGCCCCGACCACGATCGCATCGTAGGCTCGGCTCATACCGACCTCGCTCCCAGCATGGCCTTGGCGGCCAGCTCTCCGGGCGCGCCCATGATGCCGCCGCCCGGGTGCGTGCCCGAGGCACACATCCACAGGTCGCGCACGGGGGTGCGGTAGTCGGCCCAGCCCGCCACCGGGCGCATGAACAGCAGCTGCTCCAGGCTGAGCTCGCCGTGGAAGATGTTGCCCTCGGTGAGCCCGAACTGCTGCTCGAGATCCCACGGGGTGAGCACCTGACGGTGCAGGATGCTCTCCTTCAGCCCGGGGACGTGCTCGGCCAGGGTGTCGACCACCGCGTCGCCGAAGGCCTCGCGCTGCTCGGGCCAGCCCTGGGGACCGCCGGCGAGCTGGTAGGGGGCGTACTGCACGAAGCACGAGATCACGTGCTTGCCCGGCGGGGCCACGGTGGGGTCGACCAGTGAGGGGATCACCACGTTGAGGTAGGGGCGCCGCGAGAACTCGCCGGCCTTGGCCTGGTCGTAGGCGCGCTCGAGGTACTCGAGGCTGGGCGCGATGGCGATGTCTCCCTCGAGGTGCGGCCCGGCGCCGGGGCGGCAGGCGAATTCGGGCAGGCGATCGACGGCGAGGTTGACCTTGCCCGAGCTGCCCCGCAGCTTGTAGCGCCGCGCCTGGGCGACGAAGGCGGGGTCGAGGCGATCCTCGCCCACCAGGCCGAAGAAGGTGCGGTGCGGATCGACGGCCGACACGACCACGCGGGCCGAGAGCTCGTCGCCGCCCTCCAGCACCACGCCGGTGGCCCGACCCCCCTGCATGCGGACCCGCTCCACCGGCGCCTCGGCCACGATCTCCACGCCGTAGCTGCGGGCCGCGGCCGCGATCGCGTTGCTCACCGAGCCGGTGCCCCCCTTGGAGAAGCCCCAGGCCCGAAAGGCGCCGTCGATCTCGCCCATGTAGTGGTGCAGCAGCACGTAGGCGGTGCCCGGCGAGCGCACGCCCAAGAAGGTGCCGATGATGCCGCTGACCGCCATGGGGGCCTTGAGCACGTCGCTCTCGAACCACTCGTCGAGGAAGTCGGCCGCGCTCATGGTGAGCAGCTTGGCGTTGAGGTAGCGCAGCTCGGGCTCGAGCTGCTGGAAGCCCCGGCCCAGCCGCAGCACGCGGAGCAGCTCGCGGGGGGACAGCGAGGTGGGCTCGGGCGCGGGGGCGTCGATGACGTTCTTGCTGAACCTGGCCAGCTTGGTCATGGCGAGGCCGAACTCGGGGTAGCGCTCGGCGTCGCGGGGGCTGAAGGCGGCGAGCTCCCGGCGGGTGCGGGCCTTGTCGCCCCAGCGGGCCAGCGAGCGGCCGTCGGGCAGCGGCGACAGCGAGCAGTCCAGCGGGATCACGTGGAAGCCGTGCCGCACCAGCTCGAGCTCGCGGATGATGTGGGGCCGGAACAGGCTGACCACGTAGGAGCAGACCGAGAAGGTGAAGCCGGGGAACACCTCCTCGCTCACCGCGGCTCCGCCCAGCACGTGGCGTCGCTCGAGCACCAGCACCGTGCGGCCGGCCTTGGCCAGGTAGGCCGCGCAGACCAGGCCGTTGTGCCCGCCGCCGATCACGATGGCGTCGTAGCGCGAGGCCGAGGGCTTGCCCCGGGAGGAGATCAGCGCGTCGCTCATGGAGCACGCTTCCGCTCGGGGTCGAAGAAGGGGGTCTTGGTCACGATGGCGCCGACCCGGTGGCGCTCGTGCTCCGCGGTGACCTCGATCTCCAGGCGGGTGCCCGGCTCCTGGTAGGGGGCCCGGACCGAGGCGAGGGCGAGGTTGGCCTTGAGGGCGGGCGACCACGCGCCGCTGGTGGCTCGGCCCACCTGCCGCCCGCTGGCCTCGTAGACGGGGACGCCGTCGCGCCAGGCCCCGGCGGGCACCTGGGGCGGCAGGCCGAAGCGGGCGAACAGGGCCTCGTACTCGTCCCACACGTAGCGCAGTCCCACCGTGGCCCAGGCGGACCCGCGGGCGAGCTCGGCCCGCAGCGCGGCCTGGCCCACGAAGGGCGCGCGGTCGAGGCTCACCGTCCAGCCCAGGCCCAGCTCGTAGGGCGTGGACTTGCGCGACTCCACCAGGCAGTGGTGAGCCCCGTGGTACTCCACGCCGTTCATGATGAAGCCGGCCTCGATGCGCGTGACGTCGAGGGCATCGAGGCCCATCGGGACCAGGCGGTGGTCACGGCCGGCGTCGACGATCGCATCCCACACCGTCAGGGCGTGCTCGCGATCCATCCAGAGCTCGAAGCCGAGATCGCCGGTGTAGCCGGTGCGGCTCACCTCCACCTGCACTCCGCGGATGCGGGCGGGGGCGATCCCGAAGAAGCGCAGGGGGGGCAGGGTGCCGTCGCTGGCCGCGTCGAGCACCGTGCGCGAGGTGGGCCCCTGCACGGCCAGCGCGGCGGTGCGCTCGCTGTGGTCCTCGATGGTCAGCGAGTGCCGGCGCCCGAGCCGGTGCAGCCAGGCGAGGGTGGGCTCGGCCGCGGTGAGGCGGAAGCGCTCCTCGCCCAGGCGGGCCACGGTGCCGTCGTCGAGCACCTTGCCGTCGTCGTCACACCAGCACAGGTAGGTCACCCGCCCCTGCGCCAGCCGACTCAGGTCGCGCACGGTCATGCGCGACAGCAGGGCCGCGGCGTCGGGCCCCCGCAGCTCGTACTTGAACAGCGGGGAGACGTCGAGCAGGCCGCAGCCGTTGCGGACGGCGAAGTACTCGCGCTCGTGGGCGACGTCGAAGGAACGCACCGCGTGGTACCCCGCCCAGTCCTTCCAGAGCATGCTGGTGCACAGCGCGGAGGTGCGGGGGTGGAAGGGGGTGGGGATCGGCATCGCGGGAGCCCGACCAGTCGCGGCCACCCTAGTCGAATCGCGACGGGCGGTCCACGAGGACCGGGCCGGGACGGAAGCGGAGCCCGGGGCGCGTGCACGCGGGGGAGCTACGGCGCGCCGACGATCGTGCGCAGCGCTCGGAGCAGGCGCGTGCGCTCGGGGATCGGAAGGCCGACCAGCGAGGGCGCATCGTCGAGGGCCCGCGGATCGCCGTGTGTCTCCCAGCGCCGCAGCAGCGCGGCGATCAGCCCGGGGTGGCGCACCTGGGCCACGCGGCTGCGGGAGGTCCACAGACCGATGTGGGCGCGCAGGGGATCGCGGGTGCTGATCGAGGCGTAGCGGAAGTCGCTCGCGCCCGGCAGCGGACGCAGGACATCGCCGGGCTCGTCGGGGGCGCTGGGATCGAGGTGGATCACCTGGGAGCCGAGCACGAAGCGAGCCCAGCCCGCGCGCGGGGAGGGAGGCGTGGGCACGGGCGGAGGAGGTCGGCACAGCTCCAGCTCCACCAGGTCGGCGCGTCGCCAGGCGGGCGGCGTGGCCACCCCGGCGGCGGCGAGGGCCTCGTGCTCGAAGCGCGGGCTCTGGTAGCGGAGCTCCCCTGGCTCGAGCCGCAGCGGCCCCAGTCGGCGGGCGGCCTCGAGCACGAGCTGGCGATCGAGCTCGGCGCGGGGACGGTGCAGCGGCCGGGGCAGCGCGAAGAGGATCCGCCCGCCCGGTCGCGCGGCGTGGGCAGCCACGGTCAGCCAGCGCAGCAGCTCGGCCGGGTACCACGGCGCGTCGAAGACCACCGCGTCGTAGCGGCCCGCGTCGACTCGCGCGGCGGCGAGGTCCTCCACGATCGAGCGCAGGGCGGCGGCCCTCGGGTGTCGACGCACGGCCAGCGGGTTGGCGTCGACCAGGGTGACGCGCTCGCACTCGGGCCGCTCGAGCAGGGCGAAGGCCACGGTGGGGCTGCCCAGGCACAGCACTCGTCGACCGCGGGCGGTGGCCCGGGCCGCCAGGGTGCTCGCGCAGCTCGGCTCGAAGTACCACTCGAAGTCGAGCGCATGCAGCTCGGGGTCCCAGTCGCCGGGGACCATCGGCGTGGCGGGGCTCGGGGGAGGCGTGGCGAGCCCCAGCGCACGCAGGCGCAGGGCCACGAAGCGAGGGTCGGCCCCCTCGGCGGCGACGAGCAGATCCTCCCAGCCGTGCGTGCCCCGAGCCGCGGCCTCGCGCAGGCGCTGGTCCACCGCGAGCCGATACCCCCGATCGCGATCGTCGGCCTCCACGTCCGACGAGATCGGTAGGCTGGTGCTCACTGGGCGACGAGCGCGGCCACCTGGGTCGGCACCAGGCGGGGGGCGAAGTCGAAGTGGGACCACAGCTCGGCGAAGGAGCCGTGGAGCACGACGTCGGGGCGAGCATCGGGCGAGGGCTCGTCTCGGCGGGCCTGGGCGCGCTGGCTCGCGGTCCACGGGCTCACCTCCACCACGCGCTCCCAGTCGCGAGGGTCGTGGTGGGTGCCGTAGCGAGCCCACGCGGTCCACATGCCGGCGTCACGCGCCATGCGAACGTCGCGACCGAGGTTGTCGCCCACGTAGAGGGCGGCGTGGGGCGGGACCTCGAGCCGGGTGCAGGTCTGCAGCAGCACGGCGGGGTTGGGCTTGTGCTCGTCGGGCTGCAGGCAGCGCAGCGAGAAGGGCAGCTCGCCGAGCTCGCCCTCGACGATGGTGGGATCGTCGGGGGCCGGCGGGGCGGCGAGCAGCGAGACGAACGCGTGCTCGAGCCCCAGCGCCCGCAGCCGCGCCACCGCGTGGTTGGCGGGCGCCTCGGTGTGCCCCACCACCATCACGCCCGACGCGGCCAGGCGCTGCAGGGTGGGGCGGACGCCCGGGTAGGTCTGCAGGCCGCTGCCGTAGCGGGCGTGGTAGTACGACGCGAAGGCACTGGCGAGCGCCTCGCGAGCACGCCGCGGATCACCGAGCGTGCGCCGGATGCTGGGCGCATGCAGCAGCGCCTCGGGCTCCTCCAGGCCCTGCCGTCGTCGGTAGAGCTTCTGCATCTCTCGCAGCAGCTGGCGCTGGGGGATCCCCGTGCGAGACGATGCGCCGTCGAGCATTCGGTAGAACGCACGCGAGTACCAGGCCACCCAGTCGTAGAGGGTGTTGTCGAGGTCGGTGAAGACCACGGTGATGGTGGGGGCGGGCACGGTCGCGAGCGAGGAGAGGGAGATCGCGGTGGGATGACGTAGGAGAGGTCGCCAACAGCATGCCCGAAACGTCGGTCCTGCGCACGTGCGCAGTGCGCCCGGGGCTCGCCCGCGCTCGCGATCTCGCCCCTCGGGCGTCGCCAGCCGCGCGGCCGTCCTCACGCCGACGCGCCGCCGAAGCGCTCCCGCAGCGCGCGCTTGAGCACCTTGCCGGTGGGATTGCGGGGCAGCGCATCGACCAGCTCCCACCGACGCGGTCGCTTGGCCTTGGCCAGCTCGCCTCGCACCCAGGCATCCACCGCGTCGACGTCGAAGCCCTCGCCGGGCACGACGACCGCGGTCAGCCGCTCGCCCCACTCGGGATCGGGCAGGCCGATCACCGCCACGTCGCGGATGGAGGGGTGTCGCGAGAGCACGTGCTCGACCTCCACCGGGTACACGTTGACCCCTCCGGTGATCACCATGTCGCGGGTGCGCCCGGTGAGGAAGAGGTAGCCGTCGGCGTCGAGGTAGCCCTGGTCCTCCACCGTCACCCAGCCCTCGCGCTGGATCTCGCGGGTGGCCGCCTCGTCGCGCAGGTAGCCGCGCATGTGCTGGTGGCTGCGGGTGAAGATCGTGCCGACCTCCCCCGGGGGCAGGGGGCGGCCGCGCTCGTCGACCACCCGCAGCTCCTGGCCGGCGAGGGGGCGGCCCAGGGTGCCCGGGCGCTCGAGCATCTCGTGGCCGTCGACCAGGGTCACCCAGCCCAGCTCGGTGGCGCCGTAGAAGTCGAAGATCGCGTCGGCCCCGAAGCGATCGATCGCGCGGCGACGCAGGCCGTCGGAGAAGGGAGCGGCGCCCGAGACGATCGCTCGCAGGCCGGGGGTGGGGCGGCGCGCGTGCAGCTCGGCCGGCAGGTCGAGCAGGCGCTGGGTCATGGTGGGGACCAGGAAGGTGCTGGCGATCCGCTCGCGCGACAGCAGCTCGAGCACCGCCTCGGCCTCGAAGCGATCGACCAGCACCAGCGTGGCCGCCAGCGCAGTGTTGATGAGCGTGAAGGCCTGCGCCCCCGAGTGGTAGAGCGGCGCGACCACCAGGTGCCGGTCGCCCACGCGCATCGGCAGGCGCTCGAGGATCCGCAGCAGCTCCATCGCGCCCACCGAGCTGAAGTCACGCACCGCGCCCTTGGGGCGGCCGGTGGTGCCCGAGGTGAACACCACGCTGTCGGCGGCCTCGCCCGCGGCGGGGGGCGGCCCGCCGCCGTGGCGATGGCTGCGGATCATCGCGTGGTACGAGGGCAGGGCCGCGGGCGGCTGGTGCCCCACGTGGATCGGGCGGAGCTGCAGCTCGGGGTGCTCGGCCGCCACCCGCTCCACGGTGGGATGGGTGGCCTCCGAGACCAGGATCCGCCGGATCCCCGCGCGCTCGAGCAGCGGGGCCAGCTCGGCCGCGGTCGACGAGGGGCTCAGGTGGGCCGAGGCGATCCCCAGGCGGCCGAGGGCCATCCACAGCGCCACGTACTCGCTGCGGTTCTCCATCATCAGCCCCACCGGCTCGCCCCGCCGCGCGCCGTCCTCGTGCAGGGCTCGCGCGGCCGCGTCGATCTCGGTCTCGAGCTCGGCGTAGTCGAGCTGGCGGTGGCGGTCGAGGATGGCGGGCCGGCCCGGGCTGGCCGCGGCGTGGATCGCATGCATGCTGCGGACGCCCAGGCCCTGGCGCAGGACCACCCCCGCCATGGCCAGCGGATCGCCGGCGGCCCCCAGCAGGTTGGCCTGGCGGGCGACCCGGACGGCGCGGGCCAGGACGCGGTGGGGAGGATCGACGCCCAGCCGCTCCAGCCACGTGCGAGGATCGATGCCGGCCAGCCGATCGAGCGTCACGGCTGGCGATGATGCCACGGACCGCTGGGCGGCGGGCTACGACTCGAGCGCGGCCGCGATGCGGGCGATGAGCTCGGGGGCGGCGGCGTGGTCGAGCGAGGAGGTGGACCAGCCGATGCCCAGGCCGCGCTCGCCGTGGCGCGGGATGATGTGGAAGTGCACGTGGAACACGGCCTGGTGGGCGGCGGTGCCGTTGTTCTGCAGGATGTTGTACGCGGTGGCCCCGGTCGCGTTCATCACGGCGCGGGCCAGGCGGGGCAGCACGCGACCGATCGCCGCGGCCTGCTCGTCGCTCAGCTCGTGCAGGAACGCCTTGCGCTCCTTGGGGATCACCAGGGTGTGCCCCTCCGACAGCGGCGCGATGTCGAGGAAGGCGAGCACGTGCTCGTCCTCGTAGACCTTGTGGCAGGGGAGCTCGCCGTCGAGGATCTTGTCGAATATCGTGGTCATGCGGGCCTCCGCCGCGATCTCGTACACGAAAGGTGGGGCTCGGGCCACCCGTGGCTCGTGCCCACGCGTGGTGGTTTCGGGCTATGCTCGTCCTCGATGCGATCGCCGGGGCTGGTGGTCATGGGAATCGTGGCGGCGGGAGTGGTCGCCTATGCGTTCTACACGCTGACGACCGCCGAGCGCCCCCAGGCCGAGCGAGCCTCGCCCGCGGCGCGTCGCGACGGCGACGCCGATGCCGACGGCGTGCCGGGCCGGGGCCCGCGGCCGGGGAGCCTGGGCGTCAAGCCGGCCGCCGTCTCCAAGGCTGGCGATGGTCGACCGCAGGGGGGCCCGCCGCCGCGACCGGAGCCCAGCGTGAGCCTGGAGGAGGCACGCACCGACTTCCAGGCCGTGCTCGACGAGCTCGACGAGGCGGCCAAGGCCGGGCGGCCGCTCACCACGCCCGAGTGGACCGAGTACTACAAGAAGGGCAACGACGCCCTGCACCCGCTGCTGCAGCACCTCGCGGGGGGCGACACCGACCAGACGGAGGAGCTGCGACGGGCCAATATGGACCTTCGCACCAAGCTGCGGGCGATCGAGCCCGGGCGCCCTCCTCCCGAGTCTCCCTGACGACGAGCGCCGGGGCTCGACGGACACGGTTTCCGGAACACTGGCCGCGGGCGTGGATGCGAAGGTCGCGGTGCGGACGCAGGGCTTGCCAACGTCGGGCCTTGCTATAGGATGCCAAAATCGTGGCAGGCAACAACAGACTCAAGGTAGGGGAGCAAGCGCCCGACTTCACCGCCGAGGCCCTCGATGGCAGCAAGGTGTCGCTCTCGGAGCTGAGTGGTCGGCCGGTGTGGCTGGCGTTCTTCCGCTATGCCGCGTGCCCGCTGTGCAACTTCCGGGTGCACCAGCTGCTGTCGGTGTGGCCCAAGAGCTTCGCGGATCGCAACTTCGTGATGTACGGGATCTTCCAGTCGCCCGCGCGCAAGCTCGAGGGCCTGGTCAAGCGCCACGATCCGCCGTTCACGATCATCTCCGATCCCAAGATGGATCTGTACGGGAAGTACCGACTCGAGACCTCCATGAAGGGGGCCTTCGGGCCCGAGACCCGGGCCGCGATGAAGGGCGCCCGCGAGGCCGGCATCCCGCTCGTTCGTCCGTGGGACGGCCCGGCCAGCCGCGTGCCCGCCGACTTCCTCATCGACGCGCACGGGATGATCCAGAAGGCCTTCTACGGCGAGAACATCGCCCAGCACATCCCCTTCGAGGACGTCAGCTCGTTCCTCGAGGCCCAGACCCGCTGATCGCAGCTCGCGAGACGAAGGAGGGCGCGCTCCCCCGGCGGGGATGCGCGCCCTCTCGGCTCTCGGCCGTCGATGGCTACAGGATCTCGAGGAAGGCGATCAGATCGGCCCG
Source organism: Myxococcales bacterium (assembly GCA_020633315.1). GTDB lineage: Bacteria > Myxococcota_A > Polyangia > Nannocystales > Nannocystaceae > Paraliomyxa. The sequence goes on along the minus strand of JACKDV010000005.1, from coordinate 247,417 downwards.
CTGCTGGGCGTTGAGGTCGATCGGATAGAGCTGCCCGTCCTTGGAGTCGTTGTACTCGTCGCTGCAGAAGTAGTCGACGACGCCCTCGAGGGTGTCGATGGAGTTGTCGTGCATGTACGGGGCGTGGGCGGCCACGTTGCGCAGCGCCGGCACCTTGAAGCGACCCACGTCCTCGTAGCGCCCCGAGGTGGCGGCGAGGCCCACGTCGATGGCCACCTCGTACTCGACCAGCGCGCCGTCCTCCGCGGCCAGGGGCAGCACGATCGGGGTGAAGGTCCCGTCGCCGTTGTCCCGGGTGAAGCGCAGGTTGTTGAGGTTGGCCTCGGAGATGCCCACGTTGTAGGCCTTGCCGATGGCGGGGGCCTGCGGAGCGAAGGAGGTGGGACGCTCGCCGTTGCCCACCGCCTCCACGTTCTCGAGGCTGTTGAACACGTTGGGCGTGTTGTGGCAGGCCCCGTAGCAGTACTTCTCGAACACCTTCTGGCCGCGGTGCTGCGCCGGGGTGCTCACCGGCACCGTGGCGAAGGGATCGTCGGCCAGCGCCTGGTGCCCGGGATCGCCGGGATCGCGCAGGGCGAGCAGGGCCGGATCGGAGACCTGTTCGAACAGGAACGCCCCGATGTCGTCGCCCTGCTGCTGCGAGAACAGGTCGTCGAAGCGCTCGTCGGTCTCCTGGGTGTGGCTGAAGGCCGCGCCGCGGGCCGTCTCGAACATGGTGCGGCCGCGGACGTCGGTGAGGAAGCCGTGGGCGAGGCCCACGTTGGTCAGCGCCGGCGACTTGCGCCAGCCGAACACCTGGCGGAAGGGATCCGAGTCGGAGCGCGTGGGGTTGAAGCGGTTGGGCCGGATCTTGAACAGCGCGAGCTGATCCAGGTTGAGCATGGCATCCGGGTCGCCCTGGGCGTCGGCATCGATGCCGGTGAACAGGGGATCGGAGAGCGCGATCGAGTCGGAGACCGGCGGCGGCGGCATGCCGAAGTCGAGCGAGGCCCCGCGGTGGCAGGTGAAGCACACGCGACCGTTGGAGACCACCGTGTGGCCGGCGACGGGCGAGTCGCCCTCGAAGATCGCCGAGGTGTCGTCCTGGGTCTCGAGGTCGGCCGCCACGCCGAAGGTGGCTCGGCCCGCGTCGGCGTCGGAGCCCGGCGGCTGCGGGTTGAAGCGGAGGCTCCGCTCGAGGTGCACGTTGTAGCTGCCGGTGTTGTAGAGCGCCGGCTTGTGGCGCGCGCCGGCGCGGAAGCCCAGCTCGCCCTCGTCGTCGGGGGCATCACAGCCCGGGATGGCGAGCAGGCCGAGGCCGAGGCACGCGGTGATTCGGGTGAGGCTCATGGCGCACCTCCGCAGACGTTGAGACCGCTGGTGTGGACCCCGCTGTAGGTGGGCTCGCAGGCCCCGGCTCCGGGCCACGGTCGGATCGGGGGGGCCACGCCCATGAAGCCGGCGTCGATGTCGAAGGTCCAGCCGTTGGGGATGCCGCCCGGGACGGCCGTGCCGCCGCTGTAGGTCGCGGCCAGGCTCGTCAGCGGCGGATCGACGTAGTACTCGCCGGGCTCGATGGTGACGTCGAACAGCAGGCCGCCGCGCAGGTAGTCGGAGAAGGGCCGCGCCTGCTCGGCCGGGAACGGCTTGCTGATGTAGGGCCGCAGGGTGGAGAGATCGAGGCGGTTGGGATCGGCCCCGCACAGGTTGGGCGGGGGGAAGGTGATGACGTGGTGCGCGTACTGGGGCTGGTCGCCTCGCACCGCGCCGTCGTACGGGAAGGTCCAGCTCAGGTCGACGTCGCCGTTGGCGTCGGGCTGGAACATGGGCGTGGCGAACATGTAGAGGGTGGGGAAGAACACCGGGATCGCGGGCGGGGGCACCTCGAAGTCGTACTGGCTCCCCATCAGGTCCAGGGTGATCGGGCTGTAGTAGAACAGCACCGGAGGGCCGGCCGCGCTGACCAGCCACAGCTGATAGCGACCGTCCTGGTAGTCCTCGGGCTCGGGGAAGAACGGGTTGGGGGTGTAGTTGACCCCCAACGTTCGCTCGACGTCGGGGTAGGGCTCGAGCACTCCCTCACCGCTGAGATCGACGGTCACCTCGTTGTCCGCTGCGCTCCACGAGACCTCGAGATCCATGTGCCCGTCGCAGGCGGGCGTGGGCATCACCGTGATCTCGAAGGGAGCCGCCGCGCCGCGGTACAGCTCCACCCGGAATGCGCCCTCGTCGACGTTGCCGGTGCCGTACCCTCCCGATGGCGTCCCACCGTGGGAGCCCCTTCCCCCGTGTCCATGGTGGCCGTGGTGGTGCCCTCCTCCGTGGTGCCCGGCGAGCACCGGAGCCGAGAGCGAGGCGGCGGCGAGGAAGGTGAGGACGGATAGGCCGCGCAACGGAGGGCAAACAGCTCCCCGTCGCAGGTCCCACCCCGGCGGGGACTGCGATGAGATCTTCATGGTGGCGAGAGGTGTCGCGGAGCGACCCGCGACGAGATGACGAACGACGAAGATTCGGAACCGATGGTCCCGCGATAGCCCCACAATAAGCCGCGGGACAATTTTTTGGTACCGAAAATGCTCCGCGCGCGCCTACGATCTCTGCGGATCAGTGGCAGGGTGTGATGCATAGGACCACCCTGGCCTACGACCCATGAAGGAAGGGTATCGACCACAGGGTGGTCGATCCTCATCCTTCGTGGTCGTTCGGCATTGCGACGGGCGGGATCGCACGCCGAGCGATCGCGGTGGCGCAACGTGGGCACAAGCAATGGGCGATGGCACCCTCCATGCTTCGACCCGATGCCGAATCGAGAGCCCGCCTCCGCCCCGTCCGTCGATCAGGCGTTCCGAGAGGGCGTGGAGCACCCGCTCCCCCACGTGAACGTCACCGGCCCCGAGCTGCTCGGCTCGCTGGAGCCCGAGCAGGCCCTGGCCCTGTTCGACGTGCAGCTCCGCAGCCGCCACCTGGACTTTGCGGCGCTCAAGCTCCGCGAGCAGGGCCGTGGCTTCTACACCATCGGCTCCTCGGGTCACGAGGGCAACGCCGCGGTGGCGGCCGCGATGCGGGCCGACGATCCGGCGTTCCTGCACTACCGCTCGGGCGGCTTCTTCCTCGAGCGTGCGCGCATGGCCGGCTACCCCCACGCCGTGCGCGACGTGCTGCTGGGCATGGTGGCGGCGGCGGAGGAGCCGATCGCAGGCGGGCGGCACAAGGTGTTCGGCAGCCGCGAGCTGTGGGTCCCCCCGCAGACCTCCACCGTGGCCTCGCAGCTCCCCAAGGCGGTGGGCATGGCCTTCGCCCTCAAGCGCGCCAATCGGCTGGGGGTGTGCACGGAGCTCCCCGCCGATGCGATCGTGATGTGCAGCTTCGGCGACGCCTCGGCCAACCACTCCACGGCCACCGGGGCGATCAACGCGGCTTGCTACATCTCGCACATGGGGCTGCCGGTGCCCCTGCTGTTCGTGTGCGAGGACAACGGCCTGGGGATCAGCGTGAAGACCCCGCCCGGCTGGATCGAGCAGAACCACCACGGGCGTCCGGGGCTGCGATACTTCTCGGCCGACGGCTGCAGCCTGGTGCCGGCGTACGAGGGAGCCAAGGCGGCGGTGCAGTACGTTCGCGAGACGCGGCGCCCCGCGTTCCTGCACCTGAGCACGGTGCGGCTGCTGGGACACGCGGGCTCCGACGTGGCGCTGGCCTATCGTGACATCGACGAGCTGCGCGCGGACGAGGCCCGCGATCCGCTGCTGGCCACCGCGCGGCTTCTGGTCCAGGCCGGGGTGCTGACCCCGCAGCAGGTGCGGGAGCGCTACCAGACCGCGGCCCACGAGGTGGAGACGCTGATGCAGGCGGTCTCGGGGCTGCCGCTGCTGGGCAGCGCGGCCGAGGTGATGGAGCCGCTGGCACCCCGGCACCCCGAGCGCATCGACGCCGAGGCGGCGCGGGTGGTGGAGGAGTCGGAGCGGCTGCAGTTCTGGGCGCCGAGCGTGGTGGACGACGCCGAGGCACGCGAGCAGGCGCGGCGGCGGCTGCCCGAGCGGGCGGGCCCGCTGCCGCTGGCCGGGCACATCAACCGCTGCTTGGGCGACCTGATGCTCAAGTACCCCGAGCTGATGATCTTCGGCGAGGACGTGGCCAAGAAGGGCGGGGTGTACGGGCTGACCCGCGGGCTGCAGCGCCGCATGGGCATCGGCCGGGTGTTCGACACGCTGCTCGACGAGCAGACGATCCTCGGGCTGGCGATCGGGGCGGCCCAGGCCGGCTTCCTGCCCATCCCCGAGATCCAGTACCTGGCCTACCTGCACAACGCCGAGGACCAGGTCCGCGGCGAGGCGGCCACCCAGCAGTTCTTCTCGCGGGGGCAGTTCTCCAACCCCATGGTGGTGCGCATCGCCTCCTACGCCTACCAAAAGGGCTTCGGCGGCCACTTCCACAACGACAACTCCGTGGCCGTGCTGCGCGACGTGCCGGGGCTGGTGATCGCCTCGCCCTCGTGCGGCGAGGATGCGGCGGCGATGCTGCGGACCTGCGTGGCCGCGGCCCGGGTGGACGGCGCGGTGTCGGTGTTCCTCGAGCCCATCGCGCTCTACAACACCCGCGACCTCTACGAGGAGGGCGACGGCCTGTACCAGAGCCCCTACCGCAACGACGGCTCCGTGGTGCCGCTGGGACGAGCGCGGCGCTACGGGGAGGGCAACGACCTGCTGATGGTCACCTTCGCCAACGGGGTGAGGATGTCGCGGCGGGTGGCCAAGGTGCTGGCCGAGGAAGGCGTGGCGGCCTCGGTGCTCGACCTGCGCTGGCTGGCGCCCCTGCCGGTGGCGGACCTGCTCGAGGCGGCCAACGGGGCCGAGCGCGTGCTGGTGGTGGACGAGACCCGGCGCAGCGGGGGCGTCTCGGAGGGCATCCTCGCCGAGCTCGTCGACGCGGGCTTCCGCGGGGTGGTGCGGCGGGTGACCAGCCTGGACAGCTTCATCCCGCTGGGGCCGGCGGCCGATCACGTGCTGGTGGGTGAGGCGGAGATCCTGCGGGTGGCGCGGGAGATGCTGGCTCGCTAGCGGCCGAGAGCCGGGCGCGCTCGAGCCCGGCTGCGGCCTCGTCTCGCTCGGCGCTGCGGGGGGCCTTGGCGTCGAGGACGACCAGCGCTCGCGTCAGCGCGTCGACGGCGGCCGAGCTCTCGCCCCGCTCGAGCCGCGCCAGGCCCAGGCCCGTGAGCGCCTCGCCCACCGCGGGGTGATCGGGACCGAAGGCCCGCTCGTAGAGCTGCAGGGCGCGCTCGAGCTCGGGCTGGGCCTCGGCCGCGCGCCCCTGGGCCAGCAGCGCGCGGCCCAGGCCCAGCCGCGAGTCGCCGAGATCGGGGTGCTCGGGGGGCAGGATGCGCTCGCGGATGGCGAGCGCCCGGCGGTGCTGGGCCTCGGCCGCCACCGGATCGCCCCCGTCCCGCAGGGCGAGCCCCAGGTTGTTGCGCGACTGGGCTACGTTGGGGTGGTCCTCGCCGTGCACGGCCTCGTAGATCTCGAGCGCGCGACGCAGGGTGGCGATCGCCGCGGCTGCATCGCCCTGGCGGCGCTGGACCAGCGCGAGGTTGTTGAGGGCTCCTGCCACCGCGGGGTGGTGCGGCCCGAACACCCGCTCGCGCGCCTCGAGGGCGGCCCGGTACAGCTCGAGGGCCTCGAGCAGCTCGCCGCGATGGAGGTGGACGTTGCCGAGCGCATTGAGGGAGCGCGCGAGGTCGGGATGATCGGCGGGGAGCAATCGACGGCGCAGCTCGAGCGCGCGGGAGTAGTGCTCGTTGGCGCGCTCGGTGTCGCCGGCCGCGTCGGCCAGGGCTCCGATCGCATGGTGGGCCTCGGCCTCGGGCAGCGCGTCCTCGCCCACGCGCAGCCCCAGCGCCAGCGCATGCTCGCCCCAGGCGAAGCCCTGCTCGTGGTGGGCCAGGCGGTAGCCGATCTCGTAGGTCAGGCGCGCCGCGGCGCGGGCCGCCAGCTCGTCGTGCTGTGCCCGCACGGCCAGGAAGAACGCGCGCGACAGCAACCCCACCGCGTCCTCGTCGGCCCCGGTCTCGGCCGCCAGCTCGCCCTCGGTGGCCAGGGCCTCGGCCCGCACGGGATCGTAGCCGGTGTCGTCGGCGTCTTGGCGCAGCTGCGAGGCCAGGGCCCGCGCCTCGTCGAAGCGACCGGCGCGGGCGAGGACCTGCGCGTGCTCGAGGCGCTCGCGCAGCGCCTGGACCGAGCGGGCGAGCTGGGGATCGGCGGGCGGCGGCGGGCCCCGGCGCAGCGCCACCACGTCGGCGCACTCGGTCAGCGGGGGCAGCTCGGCGGCCATGCTCACCGCGCGTGCCACCATGTCGGCGTCGGCCTGCTCGAGCACGCCCACCAGATCCTCGAGCGAGCGCAGGCGTCGATCGAGGCAGGCGTACTGCAGCTCGAGCAGGACCTCGCTCTGCTCGCCGCGCAGGCGGGTGGCCTCGCAGCGGGCGGTCCGCAGCGCGCCCCAGTCCTCGGCGTAGCGATCGAGGCGCTCGGTGACCCGCTCGATGGTCTCGGCGGCCATGGGTGAGCCGGTGGTCTCGATGGCCTCCGCGACCCCGCGTCGGCGGGGCTCGTTCCAGGTCTCGTCGAGCTCGGCCGTCGCGGCCGCGCAGGGGCCATCGCCGTCGTCGGCCGCGCTCGCCCACAGCCCGGCGGCCACGGCCAGCCCCACTCCGGCCACGGCCAGGCCCGCGCTGCGTCGCCGGTGCAGGCTCGCCCGCAGCGCTCGCATCAGCTCGTCCATGTCGGCGTAGCGCTCGGCCGGATCCCTGGCCAGCCCGCGCAGCAGCGCGCGGTGCAGGCCGCGGGGCACCCCACGGCCGGCGGGGGGCTCGGTGATCCGACCCTCGATGATCGACATGCCCACCGACGCCGCGGTCTCGCCCGCGAACGGGCGCTGGCCGTACAGGCCCTCGAACAAGGCCACGCAGAAGGCGAACTGATCGCTGCGCGCATCGATGCTGCGCCCCAGGTGCTGCTCGGGCGCCATGTAGGCCGGCGTCCCGAGCATGGCGCCGGTATGGGTGATGCGAGCCGAGAGCGCGTTGGGGCCCGAGCCCGAGGGTTCCTCGGATTCCGACTCGCTGCCCTCGCCCACGCGCGCGAGCCCGAAGTCCATCACCAGCACGCGGCCGTCGTCGCCCAGCATCACGTTGTCGGGCTTGAAGTCGCGGTGCACCAGGCCCTTGGCGTGGGCGGCGGCCAGGCCCCGGCCCGCGGCGAGGAACACCTCGAGCACCTCGTCCCAGGGGCGCGAGCTGCCCAGCCAGCGGCCCAGGGTCTGGCCCTGCACGTGCTCCATGGCGAGGAACACCCGGTCCTCGTGGGTGCCCACGTCGTGCACGGTGACCACGTTGGGGTGGGCGAGCCTGGCCATCGCCTGCGCCTCGCGGAGCAGTCGCTGCGAGCGACGGCTGCCCGGGTGCAGGCCGGGCGAGGCGCGCAGCAGCTTGATCGCCACCCGCCGATCGAGCTCGGGATCGTAGGCCGCGTAGACCAGGCCCACCGCGCCGGCCCCGAGCGGATCGAGCACCACGTAGCGGCCGAGCCCCTCGCCGCGCTGCAGTCGATCCACGCGAGCGATGCTCAGGTCTTCGTCGGCGAGCGTGTCGTCGACGCCTCCCGAGCGTGGGCTCGACTCGCGGGCATCCACGTCGGGATCCTACTCCTACGCGCCGGGGCGTCGAGGCCCGGGCTCGCCTCGGCCGTTCCTACCGCGCGCAGGCCCCGTCGCCCTCTTCGGGGAGCGATGGGGGGCCGCGCCGGCGCATCCCAGCGCCCTTGTGGTCGGACCGGCAGGGGCGCGTATCCTGAGACCGTCCCATGGCCCGGGTTCCGCCATCGCCTCGTCCCGAGGAGCCGGCCCGCCGGCAGCGCTCGGCGTGGGTGATCTCGGGGCTGCTGCACCTGCTGGTGCTGGGATGGTGGGCCAGCCTGCCCGAGCCGCCGCCTCCGGCCGAGCCACCCGCCCCGCCGTGGGCGGCGATCGAGCTGGTCGAGCTGCCGCCGGCGGTGCTCCCCTCCGAGCCCTCGCCCGCCGAGACGCGCGAGCCCGAGACGAGCGAGCCCGAGTCGAGCGAGCCGGACGAGCTCGCGCCCGTCGAGCCCTCGCCCGCCCCCACCTCGCCTCGCCCTCGTACGCCCCGCCGGTCCGAGCCGAGCCCGGCCGCGCCGAGCGAGCCCACCGAGCCCCCGAGCTCGAGCGGGCCCTCGTCGGGCGGCGTGGCGCTGCTCGGGCTGCGTGGCGGCAGCCGACCCGATCCCAATCGCTCGTCGCTGCGCCCGTCGCTGTCTCCGTCCACGCTGGGGCGGGGCCAGGTGGTGCGAGAGGTCGGCGGCGCGCGGGTGGAGCTCCCCGACGGGCCGAGCGACGGCAAGCCTCGCTCGCTCGTCGACGCCGGCTTCCATCGGACCCGCGGCGGCAAGATGGTCTACACCGATCGCCAGACCGGCTTTCGGGCCACGCTGCTGCCGGACGGCCGCCTCAAGTTCCGCATCACCGTCACCCCGGCCAGCATGCCGGGCATGTCCGAGATCGTCCGGGCCGCCCAGGGGCAGGAGCTGTACCAGCAGCAGAAGAAGCGCCTGCTCGAGGAGACCTTCGAGCTGCGCCTGCAGATGGCCGTCGACTTCGCCCGCGACAAGATGGAGCGGCGCCTCAAGTCGCTGTATCGCGATCTGCTCGAGCAGTGGAGCGACGACTCGAGCTCCGAGGCCTCGCGCCGCGAGGGCCTGTTCCACCGCTGGGACGAGTGCGAGGAGGGCTTCGGCTTCGCGCTCTCGGGCTTCGAGGACGCGCACAGCTCCGAGATCGACGAGCTACGCCGCGAGTCGGGGCAGCAGGCCCGCGAGACCATCGAGGGCTTCATCCGCCGCCACCTGCCCAAGGGCTCGCCGCAGGCCTACTCCGAGGACGAGCTGCGTCGGCTCAACGGAGGCCGGCACAGCCGCGCTCGCTTCGCTCCCTATGGCTAGCCCGCTGTGGCTCCACGCGCCCGGTCGGTGCGCTCAGCCGCCGGCGTCCTCGCGGCGACCGTCGGCGTGCACGGCGAAGCGGCCCGCCTCGCGGGGGTGCACCGGATCGTCGCGATCCCACGGCCAGCCTCCGAACTGGGTGCGGCGGTAGTCCACGAACGCCTGCTGGAGCTCGTGGGCCTGGTTCATCACGAACGGGCCGCGCTGCGCCACCGGCTCGCCGATGGGCTTGCCCTGCAGCAGCAGCAGCTCGGCCTCGCGCGGGCCGTTGCGCAGCACGATCGGGCGATCGGGTCGCAGCCGCATGCCGCACGGGGGCGCCCGCTGCTCGTCGACCTCGAGCCACTCGCCGCAGAAGAAGTAGAGCGTGCGGTTGGTGCCCGGCCGCGCGGGCGGCAGGACCCAGCGGGCGCCGGGGGCCAGGGCGATCGTCCACACCGCCACGTCGGAGTCGGGCTCGGAGGCCCACGACTTGGGCGGCGGCGCGGGAGGCCGAGCCCCCTCGATCGTCCCCGCCACCACGGCCAGCCGCACCGCGCCGCCCTCGAGCTCGAGCCGTGGGATCGTCTCGTTCCACAGCATCGAGAAGTGGGGCTCGACCATCTTGTGCTTGGCCGGCAGGTTGATCCAGATCTGGAACAGCTCCACCGGGTTGTCGGCGTCGGGGCGCACCAGGGGGAACATCTCGCAGTGCACGATGCCGGCGCCCGCGGTCATCCACTGGGCGTCGCCCTGGCCGAAGCGAGCCGTGGCGCCCAGCGAGTCGCTGTGATCGATGAAGCCGCGGCGCGCGAGGGTGAGGGTCTCGAAGCCGCGGTGGGGATGCCGAGGGAAGCCCGGCACCACGTCGCCGTGGTACATGCGCCAGCCGTCCTTGCCCTCGAAGTCCATGCCGATCTGGCGGCCGGCCAGCGAGGCGGCAGGACCCAGCGCGTCGTTGCCCCGCGGGTAGTGGTCCTCGTGGTGCACGCAGAACAAGAAGGGATCGAAGGCCGGCCAGGCGAAGTCGAGCGCGAAGGCGGTGAGGATGGGCTCGGGCATCGCCGTCGAGCATGCACGGCAACGGGGCGGTTCGCGGGCCGAAACGCTCCCTCCCGCGTGGGGGCCCGTCGTTCGCCGAGGGATCGCCGGCGTGGGGGGCGGCCGTCGGCGCCCGCGCGGCCCGCCTGCTAGACTGCGCCCCGATGCAGCCCGGTCCTCCGCCGCCCGGCATGCCGGGGCCCGCCGAGGGGGCCGAGGTCGGCGCGCCGGCGAAGCGCAGGGGGATCCGTGCGTTCTTCTCCCGCTACGGCCGCATGCTGTGGTGGCTGCACTCGTTCTACGCCCTGGGGCTGGGCATCACGGTCATCGTGTTCGCGCGCAAGGGCTTCGCCCACGCGCGCTGGCTGACCATCTCGCTGGCGATGGCCTGGATCGTGATGATCCTGGTCTTCCGCTTCTTCGGCAGCGGCAGCGGTCGGGCGCTGGAGGGACGCGGCGCCAAGCTGCGCTACTTCGTGATGACCTACGTGCTCAAGAACCTCTACCAGGGGATGCTGTTCTTCCTGCTGCCGTTCTACTGGCGCTCGGCCACCCTCGACACCCCCAACCAGTGGTTCGTCGTCGCGCTGGGGGTGTGTGCGATCCTCTCCACCCTCGACGTCGTCTTCGACCAGGTGCTCATGCGCTGGAAGGTGGCGGCCTCGGTCTTCTACTTCATCACCCTGTTCGCGTGCCTCAACCTGGTGATCCCGGCCCTGCTGCCCAACAGCCGCAGCCTGGTGACCATGATGGCCGCTGCCGCGATCTCGGCGCTGGCGTTCTGGCTGATGCACGTGCCGCTGCGCTACCTGGGACGGCCGCTGGTGGTGGTCGCGCTGGTGCTGTGGACGATGGGAGCGCTGGTGGGGGTGTACTTCGGGCGGGCGGGCGTGCCCCCCGTGGCGATGTACGTGGAGTACGGCGCGGTGGGGCCCCAGCTGCTCGACGACGGGCGGCTGGCGGTGGAGGCCTCCAAGCTGCACCGCTCGCTCATCCACGAGCTCTACGCGGTGACCGACGTGGTGGTGCCGGGCGGCAAGGGCGATCGCCTGGTGCACGTGTGGACGCACGAGGGCGAGGTGGTGCATCGCGCCACCGAGGTCGACCCGCGAGCCCACGGTCCCACCGGCACCATCCGGCTGCGCTCGCAGCTCGACGCCGGCCTGCTGCCCGAGGATCCCGCCGGCGCCTGGTGGGTGGACGTGGTCACCCAGGACGGTCAGCTCGTGGGGCGCACCGAGTTCGAGATCATGGACTGACGGCGTCGCTGAGCGTGGTGAGGCTGGTCGCGGGCAGCTCGATCGTCCTCCGCGGGGCGTCGGGTTCGAGGGCGGGCAGCTCCACGAAGTTGCCCGCCGACGAGGTCTGCCACCGCCGCAGCGCACGGCCCTGGCCCGCCGCGCCCAGCTCGAGCGCCACCGTGGCCGGCTGATCGCGCAGGTTGATCAGCACCACGCTCAGGTGGTCGCCATCCGGGGCCTGCCACGCCACGATCCGCAGCCCGTCCTCGTCGAAGGGCTCCACCCGCAGCCGCCGATCGCCGGGGCGAACGAAGCGGAAGTAGTGCTTGGCCACCGCGTACTTGGGGTGGTCGGTGTCGAGGTCGAAGCCGGCGAGGGTGTGCTGGTCGCGGGGCCCGTGGTGGCTCAGCAGCCAGTTGCACCACAGCGACACCTGGCCGTAGCTCATGCCCTCGAAGATCACGTTGGCGAAGTAGACCGGGCCCAGGCCCTCGGGGGGGCCGCCGCCCGACTCGGTCTGCCACGAGGGCTTGCCGTACTCCTCGATGCCCGCGCGGTAGTACTTCCAGTTGCCCGGCGCCACGTAGCCGCGCGAGTCGATGCCGTCGCCGCCGTAGCCGTGGATCGCGAAGGCGTCGAGGGCCGGGCCCGCCTTGGGGTCGGCCATGATCGCGCGGATGAAGGCGAGCTGCTGGTCGAGGCGGGAGTGGTCGCCCTCGGGGCCGTAGCCCACGTCCTCGGGGCCGAACAGGCGGGTGGGCATGCCCAGGCGATCGAGCTCGCCCGCGACCGCGGCCAGGGCCGTGGCGTACTGCTGCGGGGTGAAGGCCATGCTGCTGTACGCCTGCTCGAAGCGCGGCTCGTTCTGGATGCTGAGCGCGTAGATGGGCACGCCGAAGCGGCGCTCCCACGCGGTGACGGCCGCCGCCATGTAGCGGGCGTACTGCTCGAGATCCTCGGTGCCCATGCGCAGGCGGCCGCTGGCCGAGTCGTTGCCGTTGTTGGTGAGCCGCGCCCCGTCCTTCATGAAGTGCGGGGGCGTCCACACGCTGGCCAGCACCCGCAGCTCGGCCCCGCGCGCCACCAGGTCGGAGGCCACCTCGCCGAAGATCGCGGCCCGGGGCGAGCGGTCGTAGTCGAAGCGGGCCACGTTGGCCTCGAGCTCGGGGCCGAAGCGGAACGCGGTCAGGTCGTGGCGGCCATGGGGGTAGAGCGGCGTGGGCATGAGATCGATGCGCAGCACCGTCATGCCCAGGTCGTCGAGGAACAGGCGCTGCCACGCCTCGCTGCGATACTGCGCGCGGGCGTCGGCGTCCCAGGCCTGCAGGCTGGCGCCGGCTCCCTCCCAGCTCTGGTAGGTGGTGCTGGCGTCGATCTCCACCCGCAGCGCGGCGGGATCGGAGGCGGGCGTGGCCGCGCCCGGGGAGGCCACGCCGTCGGCGGGGGTCTCCACCTCGCTCGAGCTGGCGTTGTCCACCTCCACCCGCGAGCAGGCGGGGACGAGCAGCAGCCCCGCGAGGGCCAGCCAGGATGCGATGCGTGCCGGGTGGATCACGATGCGTCGTCCTCGGTGGGGGGCTCGACCTGGTCGACGAGGCTGGTGGAGCCGGGGGGGCGAGGATCTCCGGCCTCGGGATCGCCGGGCACCACCAGCACCGGTCGGCGCATCCACAGCACCCCCCAGCAGGCCGCGGCCGCGGGCAGGCTGAGCAGGTGCCCCATGGTGAGGGGGAAGTCGGCGGGCAGGGCCTGCTGCTCCTTGGTGAACTCCACGAAGAAGCGGCTGGTGAAGTACAGGCCCAGCACGATGAGGAAGGTGGCCCCCTTGCGCAGGCGATGGCGCATGCGGTGGTGCAGCCAGCTCCCCGCGAGCACCAGGCCGATGCCCTCGAGCACGTGGTAGAGCTGCGAGGGGTGGCGGGGCTCGGGCAGCCCGGTGGCCTCGAAGACCACGCCCCAGGGCAGGCTCGTGGGGACCCCGATGATCTCCGAGTTGAAGAAGTTCCCCAGGCGGACGAAGGGGAACAGCCACATCGCGGCCAGCATGATCCCGTCGGAGATCCGCCAGAAGTCCTGGCGATACAGGCGCGTGTACAGCAGCACCGCGGCCAGCACCCCCAGGCCCCCGCCGTGGCTGCTCAGGCCGCGGTTGATCTGGAAGAGGATCGACGGATCGGCGATGAAGGCGGACCAGTTGTAGGCGATCACGTCGAGCACGTGCGCGCCCAGGAAAAGCCCCGCGATGGTCCAGAAGGTGAGGTTGGAGGCGTGCTTCTCCTCGAGGCCCCGCTGCACGAAGTAGCGGTGGGCCATGAGCACGGTGACGAACAGCCCGACCGTGAACAGGAAGCCGTACCAGTAGATGGTCAGGCCGCCTAGCCGCAGCAGCGCGGGATCGGGGTTCCAGTGCACCTCGTCAGCTCCGGCCGCGGACCTTGGCGCGGCCGGAGCCCCCTGTCAAACGAGCGATCGCGAGCCGCTACGGCGCGGTGGTGAGCGAGTCGGGCCGGTGGTAGCTGGCCACCGACTCGCGCGGGGCGAGGTAGCTGCGCGCGGGCTCGCGATACTCGATCGCGGTGACCTCGGCGTCGTAGCCCGCGGGCAGCGGCGCCCGCACGGTGATGCCCGGGCCCTCGGTCCAGGCCTCGACCTGCACCGACTCCACGTCGATCACCTCGTCGCCGGCGAGGAAGCGCAGCTCGTGCCCCGCGGGGCGCTCCACCGCGTCGGCGATGAAGCCCGGCTCGGTCCACCAGCTCGCCTCGCCCGTCTCGGGGTTGATCATGCCGACGAGCACGGCGTCGCCGTCGGGCATGCCCACCGAGGCCGCGTCCCAGCTGGTGAGGGCACGGATGCGGTCGTAGGTGGCGTTCCACTGCCAGTCGGAGACCCACGTGGGGTTGCAGTAGCTCATGTAGTCGGTGTGGGTGCTCGGGTTGCGGAACTGGAAGTCGCGCACGCCGAAGCCCCACACCCCGGTGGTGCCGCCGTCGTAGGGGTAGGTGACGTCGGGGCCAGCCGCCGCCGCGCCGGGGCAGGCCACGTGCTGGCGCCCCTGGGTGTGGCCGATCTCGTGGACGAAGGTCTCGATGCCGACCTCGTCGTTGCCCAGGAACTGGGTGCCGATCGCCGCGCGATAGGTGGCCGCGCCCATCGACTCGTCGGGGATGCCCGGGGCCACGCCCAGCACACAGCCTCCTCCGTCGCCGATGCACGCGCCGCAGTTGTCGAACAGCACGTAGTAGTAGACGTTGGGATCGGGCGAGTACGAGGCGCGCAGCTGCACCGCGCGGTTGAGCAGGGTGAAGAAGTCGTCGGGGTTGCTCAGGTCGAGGTCGTTGACCACGTAGGGGGGACCCCACTGGATGTCGATGCTCGTCAGCGGGTTCTGCTGGTACATCGCATCCTCGTAGCGCTGGAGCGTCTCCTCCGAGGTGTCGACCATGGTGCTGCAGCCCGGGCCGGTGTAGTCGACGGGGACGACCACCACCTTCATCTGGAGATCGGTGTCCTCCACTCCGATGTAGCCGGGCTCGGCCGGGGTGATCGGGGCGACGGCGGGCTCGGGCAGGCCCTCGTAGCCCTCGCCGGCCTCGAGCAGCTCCACCTGGTAGCGCACGCCGGGCACCATCCACTCGGCGAGCACGCCGAACAGGAAGCCCGACTGCATCGAGGTGGTGGAGCTGTCGCCCGCGACGGTGGTCACCTGCGAGAGCACCTCCTCGGTGCCGTCGGGGAGCACCAGGTGCAGGCGGGCCTCGATGTCACGCTGCACCCACACCGACTCGTCCACGTCCACGTAGACCCGCACCGCGGTGTCGCGGCCCTTGGGCAGCGGGGAATTGCGGCCCTCGGCGCCCACCCACTCGCCGTCGCGACCGATGGGCACGGCCACGCCGGGGTTGGCCTCGACGAGGCTGATTCGCGCTCCTCGCGCAGGCACGTCCTCGGCCGGGGGCGGGGTCTCACCGGTGCTCTCCTCGACCTCGTCGCCCCCGCCGGAGGACGTTCCTTCGTCCCCGGGCTCGGTGTCAGCCGACCCCTCCTCGCCCAGGGGCGGCTCCTCGGTGTGGCCGCAAGCGAGCGCGAAGGCGATCATGGGGAGCAGGAGATTTGGCAGCTTCGTCACGCTTGCAATGTGGCAGAATCTCCCCCCTAATTCAAAGGGTCGATCGGTCGCAGATCAGCGTTCGAGCGCCCGTGGCGGCATGCACAAGCCATCCCAGAGCTATCAATTCGCGCCCGGAGGCCCAAATGGCCCCTCGGGGTGTGGATGCTCAAGGCGATGCCTCACTTGGGTGGGGGCGCTGGTGCTCGCATGCGATCCGGTCGGGCCCGTCTCCGTGGAGCCGCGCGACGGACCCGCATGCGGCAACGGCCTGGTGGAGGACGGCGAGGAGTGCGACCTCGGCTTCGCCAATGCGGTCGATGGCCCGTGTCGCGCCGACTGCCGAGCGCCGCGCTGCGGCGACGGCCGGCCCGACGAGGGCGAGCAGTGCGACGACGGCAACGACGACGATCGCGACGGCTGCCGCCGCGATTGCACGAGGCCGCTGCGCTCGACCTGGGTGCGAGCCCTCGACGGCGGCGAGCTGGCGGGCGTGCTGCATGCGGTGGCTCCGACCGCGGACGGCGGGGTGATCGCGGTGGGGCAGGGGCAGGCCGCCGAAGGGGCGCCGCTGCGGGCGTGGATCACCGAGCACGGCTCCGACGGAGAGCTCCGCTGGTCGCGGTGGCTCCCTGTCGAGGATGGGTGGGCCGCGGCCACGGCCCGCGCGGTGGCGATCGACGGCGAGGGCGACCTGTGGATCGCGGGGGAGCTCGCGGTAGACGAGCAGGACGACGTGTGGCTCGTGCGCTGCGATCCCCAGGGCGAGCCGCGCTGGAGCTTCCACGACGACTATGGCCTGCGCGATCGACTGAGCGCGCTCGCCTTGCACGAGGGTGGGGTGGTGGTCGCGGGTGAGGTGATGCTCGAGCCCGCCGATCGCGACGGCCTGGTGCTGGCCTTCGGCGGCGAGGGCACCCTGCGCTGGCTGCATCGCCACGACGGCCCGGCCGGCGGCATCGACGATGCGCGGGCGCTCGCGGTCGCCCCCGACGGTGGCGTGCTGGTGGGCGGAGGCGAGGACGACCTCACCCGCTGGTGGCTCGCCAAGCTCGACGCCGACGGCCGCGAGCTCGGGGTCTCGCGGCAGCGCGGCGAGGTGGGGGCGTGGGTGGCTGCGGTCGCGGTCGATGCCGGGGGCGATCCATGGATCGCGGGCACCGAGGTGCTCGACGCCCCCGACCCGAGCGACGCGAGCACCTGGCACACCCAGCCGTGGCTCGCTCGCCTCGATCCCGCCGGCGGCGTGCGCTGGCGGGTCGACGAGCCCGCGGCCGGCACGGTGCGGCGCGAGGCCTTCGGGCTCGCCCTCGATCCCCGCGGCGGCGCCACCGTGGTGGGCACCGATCCCCTGCCGCAGGCGACCTGCTCGCGTCGCCACTGCCCCGGGCGCCCCTGGCTGACCAGCTACGACGCCGGCGGTCAGCGACGCTGGTGGGCGCTCCCCGACGCGGTGACCCAGGGCGAGGGCCGGGCCGCGGCGTGGGGCGAGGACGGCACGCTGTGGATCGCTGGCGCGCGCCGAGTGGTGTACCTCGAGGCCGACGCCTGGCTCGGCCGCTACCGCGAGGCCGAGGAGGTCGCCCCGTGATCCCCGGGAGCGCGCTGCTGCTCGCGGCCGAGCTCTCCGCCGGGCCCGGGACCGCCGAGGCGATCGAGGCGCGACGTACCACCGTGTTCCTCGACTTCGGCGGAGGACGGCTCGAGCCCGGCAGCGGCCCGGGCCAGGCGAGCTGCGTCACCAGCGAGTTCTCGTACCCCATGTTCCTCGGCAGCGAGCGCGCGGCCGCGGTCGCGCTGCAGGAGGCCCGGCGCCTGGTGGAGCCCTACGGCGTGCGGGTGGTGAGTGAGCGGCCCCCGGCGCCGCTGCCCTTCACCCACGTGCGGATCGGCGGCGCGCCCGGGACCCTGGGCCTCGACCCCAAGCTCAACGGCCTGAGCTGCGAGGTCGACTGCGACGACCACGTGCATCCCGACACCGTCTTCGTGTTCGCCGACAAGTGGATCACCCACGCCGCGATCGACGAGGTGGACGAGGAGCAGCTCGCGCTGCAGCTCGGTCGCATCGCGATCCACGAGTCCGGCCACGCGTGGGGGCTCGAGCACACCGGCGGCTCCGAGTCGATCATGGCGCGCTTCCCCTCGGCCGCGGTGCCGAGCTTCGTGGAGGGCTGCCAGGAGCTGGACCTCGACGATCCCCCGCAGTGCCCCGAGTCCCGCGCCCGCTACTGCGAGCCGGGCGAGCAGGACGCCCACGCCGAGCTGCTCGCCCTGTTCGGTGACGGCGAGCCCGACACCCAGGCCCCGCGGGTCGAGATCCTCTGGCCGCCCGACGGCTGGGCGCTCGCCCCCGGCGATCGGCTCGCGGTGGAGCTCGAGGTCGCGGACGATCGCCCGGGCTTCGGCTGGATGCTCGAGGTCCCCGAGCTCGACTGGCGCCACGAGTCCACCGAGCCCGGCACCCACGCGATCGAGCTGGTGGTCCCCGAGGGGCGCTTCACGCTGCACCTCGAGGCCATCGATCACGATCGCAACGTGGGCGAGGCCGAGGTGGTGATCGTGGCGTCGGTGACGGCGGGCTCGGAGCCTGCGCCGGAGCCCCGCCTCGAGGCCCAGTGCGCGTGCCGCCAGCGAGCGGGCTCGCCCGGGCCCTGGGGCGCGGTGGCGTGGTCGTTGCTGCTCGGGTGTCGTCGCGCTCGTCGTCGTGGGTGAGGGGACGTATGCTCGCCCGGCGATGGGACGATCCGGGCTGTTGGCATCGATGGGGCTGGTGATCGCGTGCGGCTCGGAGGATCCGCCGACCTCGAGCGGCGGCGGCTCGACCGGCGTGATGGAGACGAGCGGCGAGGACTCGAGCGCGGGACCGCCCGCAACCGGCGACTCGGGCCCCGGCACCGAGGACTCGGCTGACGACACCGCGGGCTCCGACACCACCGACACCGGCGAGCCCCTGCCGCCGCCTCCGGCCACCGGCATCGAGATCGTGGAGGTCACCGCCGACCAGGGGATCCGCATCCCCATCGCGCTGGGCGGCGAGCTACTCGACCCCGGCGAGCGCAACGGGGCCGTCCTGCAGGGGCGCCCGCTCGTGCTGCGGGCCTTCTACGAGACCGACCCCGGCTACGCCAACCGAGACATCTACGCGGTGCTGTTCCTCCAGCAGACCGACGGTAGCTCGGAGATCTACGAGAGCTTCATCAACACCTCGCCGCCCGAGTGCGACGGGGAGCCGCTCAACGAGTGCCGCTACGGCAGCCCCACCGGCTCGTTCGTGTTCCGCCTGGAGGCGCAGGACGTGCGCCCGGGGGCCACCTACCGGATCTCGATGTTCGAGACCTCGCCCGGCCACGAGGACGACGTCTCGGACAAGAGCCCGATCTTCCCCGCGGGCGGCGGCTCGCTGCCCATCGGCGTGGAGGACAGCACCATGAAGATGCGGGTGGTGGTCGTGCCCTTCGACCACGACCTGGGACCCGAGTGCCCCGAGCCGCCCGATCTGCTCGAGGAGCTCGGCACCGACTACCACGGCAACCCCCGCACGGTGGCCGACTACTTCGGAGAGCGGCTGCTCGCCCAGAACCCGGCGGACGAGGTGGAGATCATCGTCCACGACGTGGTGCCCTACTACGGCAACGCCAGCGGGGGGCAGGGGCTGCTCAACACCCTGCAATCGATGCGCTTCGGCGAGGGGGCGCCGCCCGGACACTACTACTACGGGGTCATCCGGCCCTGCGGCGGCGGCCCGGACTTCTCGGGCATCGCCCAGCTCGGCGGCCCCACCATGGGCGAGGCGGCGCAGCGGGTGGGCTGGGGCGTGTACCACCAGTCCGTGGCCACCACCGCCGAGACCTTCGTGCACGAGATCGGCCACGAGCAGGGACGCCTGCACGTCCGCTGCTCGGGCGACGAGGCCGGCGTGGACACCTCGTACCCCGATCACCCCGAGGGCGACACCGAGTCGTGGGGCATCGACGTGCTGAGCAACCCCATCACCATCAAGCCGCCCAGCTCCCACGACTACATGACCTACTGCGGCAGCACCTGGGTGAGCGAGTGGGGCTGGCACCTGGTCTCGCCGTGGATCGAGACGATCAGCTCCTGGGAGGCCTCGGGCGCGGTGCCGCCTCGCCGACCGCTGCTGGTGGGCACGGTGCGAGAGGACGGCAGCTCGAGCTTCTACCGCGCCGAGGGGTGGTTCGAGCCCGAGCTCGCCACGCCGGACCACACGGTGCGCTTCTTCGCGGGCGGCCGGCTGCTGGCCGAGCAGCCCGCCCAGTGGGTGAAGTGGGAGCGCAGCGAGGACTACAACGTCATCGTGCCCCTGCCCGTCGAGCCGTCGCGCATCGAGGCGCTGAGCTGGCACGAGCCCGGTCGCAGCGGCGCCATCGATCGCTCCTCGCTCGAGGCCATGGGGTTGCTCGCGCCGTAGTCGTCACCCACACGCGACGAGCCCCGCGCGCAGCGAGTGCGTCGCGGGGCCGGTGGCGTGGGGACGGGCTCGGGCTAGATGCCGGCCAGCGGATCCTTGGCGTCGCCGTCCACGGTGACCTTGCGGCCGTCGTCCTTCTTGCGAGACGGTCGCGGGCCGGTGCTCTTGCTCGTGCCGCTGCTGCCGCTGCGCTTGGGAGCGGTGCTCTTGGAGCCCTCCTTGAAGTTGGTGCCGCGGGTCCGATCGGCATCGGCTCCCTTGGCGACCACCGGCTCTTGCGTGTCCTCGCCGACCGCCGCGGCCTCGATGACCACCGCCGGCCCCGTGGGCTCCGCCTTGGGCTCCTCCTTCTTCTTGCCCATGAGGAAGAAGGCACCCACGCCACCGCCCACCAGCAGCAGCACCACCAGGATGATGGGCAGCGGGCTGCGGGGCGGCTTGATGTCGACGTCGTCGTAGCCGCCGGCCATCGGCGCATCCATGCCCATGGGCTGGGGCGCGGCCGACATCGGGGGCGCGGCGGCCATCGGGGCGCCGCCGCCGAAGGGATCGCTGGCCATCGGTGCCTGAGCCATCGCCGCTGCGGCGACGGGTGCGGCTGCGGCCACGGGTGCGGCGGCCATCGGTGCGGCCGCCTCGTTGGCGGGCTCGTCGTCGCCATCGTTCTCGGCCACGGCCTCGAGCGCCTCGTACAGCCCACGGATCTCTTCGTCGATCTCCGCGAGCTTGGCGGTCTGTCCGGTGGCGGCGAGCTGCTCGCGCTGGCTCTCGAGGGTCTCGAGTCGTGCCAGCGAGTTCTGGATCCAATCCTCGTCGGTTGCGGCCGTCATCTTCGTCCGTTTCCCATCGTTGGGCGAAAGGGGCGATCACGTCCGCCCCGCGGTGCGCGGGACGATGTTTCGCCTCGGTCGTCGCGACCGACTATGACACAGCCGAGGGCGTGCCGTGTAGCCGAGTCGCGCTTGCGGGGCCGGACCGGATGGGAACCGGATCGTGCTCGCGCAAGAATCACGTCGGAGTGAGACGCACGAGGGCCGGTCGAGGTTCCCGACTGTCAACGATGTGGTCGCGGGTACTCGTGATGCGCACGTCCTCGGTCCCGCTGGTGCTCCCCAGACCGGACTGGTATTGAAGGGATCACGATGGCCAAAGACGCGGATCGCCCCGCTGCCGACGAGCCCGAGGACGCGGAGACCGACGCGGAGGCCGCGGCGGCGGAGGTCGCCAGCGAGTCGGGGGCGGATGCGGACGACTCGGCCGACCAGGACGACGGCGCGCCCGAGGACGACCCCTCGGGCGCGGGGAGCGAGGACGCCGACGAAGAGGATGCCGGGGTCTCGGGGGACGACGCTGCCGCTGAGCGCACGACATCCGCCGACACCAAGGCCGCGAGCGCCTCCGCGCCGGCGGCCCGCAAGAAGGGCTGGAGCTCGCGGCTTTGGTGGGCGCTGCCCATCCTCATGATCGTGGAGTTCTACGCCTACGGTCGCGACGGTCGCCTGCAGATCTGTGTGGGCAAGCAGGGGCACACCGACTTCGCGCTCGTGGGCCACGAGCGCACCGACGAGAACCGCTGGAAGTTCCCCCGATGCGAGACCCGCCTCAACCTGGGGCTGCGCAGCCAGTACGACGAGCGGGTGGCCGAGGGGATCAAGGTCGCCTGTCGGGGCGCCACCATCTTCCGTCACCAGGGCGAGGCCAAGGCGTGCGTGGCGGGGGAGCAGGGGTGGGAGCATCGGGTCGACGCCAGCTTCGTGCCGCCCTGGGATCCCGCGTACTACGAGCACCTGTTCTGGTTCCTGCAGTAGCCCGGCGAGCGCGGTTTCGTGGCGAGCAGGGGGGCCATGGTGGGCTTGCTCGACCCTGGCGCGACGCTTTGGCATGCTTGGCCACGGGATGAAGGACCCTGAGCCAACCCACGATGGGGCGTGGAGCGAGCTCAGCGAGAACTCCGACATCCTCGACGAGACGGTGATGCAGGGGGACGAGCGCTCGGCCCCCGAGCCCAAGGTCCGCTATCCGCCGGGCACCGCGGTCAGCCGCTACGTGATCCTCTACGAGGTGGGCGCGGGAGGCATGGGCGTCGTGTACGCGGCGTTCGATCCCCAGCTCAACCGCAAGATCGCGCTGAAGATCCTGACGCCCAAGGCCAGCCAGCGCAGTCGCGGGACCGACCAGGCGGCGGTCCGGCTCATGCGCGAGGCCCAGGCGATCGCCCGGCTGTCGCATCCCAACGTGGTCAACGTGTACGACGTGGGGCGGCACCGTGACGCGGTGTTCGTGGCCATGGAGTTCATCGAGGGCGAGACCCTCACCCGCTGGCTCGAGCAGCGCAGCCCCTCGCTCGAGGAGATCCGCGACGTCTTCGCCCGCGCGGGCAAGGGCCTGGCCGCGGCCCACGACGCGGGGCTGGTGCACCGCGACTTCAAGCCCGACAACGTGCTGGTGAGCCCGGACGGTCGGGTGCGGGTGCTCGACTTCGGGCTGGCCCGGGCCGATCCCTCGCTCGCCTCCAACCTCAGCCAGGTCAGCCACGTCTCGCACCTGTCGATGGACGACGACGAGGACGAGGAGCCCCCGTCTCCCGACGGCGTGCCCCAGGCCCGGGACTTCGGCGACTCCGACGTGCTGTCCTCGCCGCTCACCCTCGACGACGCGGTGGTCGGCACCCCGCGCTACATGGCGCCCGAGCAGCACGCGGGGGTGGGGGTCGATCCCCGCAGCGATCAGTTCAGCTTCTGCGTGGCGCTCTACCAGGCGCTGTACCACCAAGATCCCTTCCCCGCCGATCGCCTGCACGAGCTGGTGCTGCTCAAGCAGGAGGGGCGGGTGGCCGCGCTGCCCCCCGACGCCGGGGTGCCGACCTGGCTCGAGGACCTGGTGATGCGAGGCCTCGCCCCGCGCCCCGTGGATCGCTGGCCGTCGATGCACGAGGTGGTCGACGTGCTCGAGCACAACCCCGAGGCGGGCCGGCGTCGCAAGCTCGCGTGGGGCGGCGGGGTGGTGCTGCTGGCGGTGGTGATGGGGGTGGCGAGCAATCGCCTGGGGACCAGCGAGGCGCAGCCCTGCCAGGACGGCAGCACCCACGTGGAGGCGCTGTGGGGCGATGGCCAGCGCGCCGCCGTGCGCGAGGCGTTGCTGGGCACGCAGCTCCCCTACGCCGACCACACCTGGCAGGAGGTGGAGCGCCGCATCGACGCGGATCTCGTGGCCTGGCAGGACGCCTATCGCGACGCCTGCGAGGCCACGCGGCTGCGCGGCGAGCAGAGCGACGAGCTGCTCGACCTGCGCATGGCCTGCCTGCAGGATCACCTCAGCGAGGTGCGGGCGGTGCTCGACGTGTTCGACCAGCCCGATCCCGCGGTGGTCCAGCGGGCGGTCTCGATCGTCAGCGGCCTGCCCGGGCTCGAGCCCTGCGCCGACACCGAGCGCCTGCGAGCGGCCCTGCCCCCGCCCGAGGACGAGCAGACCGCCGACGAGGTGGAGCGTCAGCGGCAGAAGCTGCGCGAGGTGGGGGCGCTGCGCTCGGTGACCCGCGTGGCCGAGGCCCGCACCCTGGCCGAGGAGGTGCTCGCGCGGGCCGAGGATCTCGACTACGAGCCGCTGCGGGTGGAGGCGCTGCTCGGGGTGGGGGTGGTGCTCGAGCAGGCGGGCGACTACGACGAGTCGGAGGAGCACCTGCGCCGCGCGCTGTGGGGCGCGCTGCGGATCCGCCACGACGTGATGGCGGCCCGCGCCGCGATCCAGCTCGTGAGCGTGGTGGGCGATCGCCTGGCTCGCTACGACGAGGGGCTCACATGGTTCGAGCAGGCCTCGGCGCTGCTCGACCGCATCGACGAGCAGGGCGGCACCCGGGCCAGCCTGCTCAACAACGTGGGCAACGTGTGGCACCGCAAGGGCGACAACGACAAGGCGCTCGACTACTACCAGCAGGCCCTCGCGCTGCGCGAGGCGCTGGTGGGCCGGGAGAGCCCCGTCGTCGCGATCGAGCGGATCAACCTCGGCAACGCCCAGCTCGCCCTGGGGCGCTACGAGGAGGCGCTGGTGAGCTACGAGGACGCCAAGGGGGTGCTCGAGCGCACCCTGGGCAAGGAGCACCCCCAGATCGCGATGGCGGTGGCGAGCATCGGCATCGTCTACAACCAGACGGGGCGCTACGAGGAGGCGCTGGTCCAGCACCGCGAGGCGCTGCGGACCTTCGAGTCGTGGCTGGGCCCCGACCACCTGTGGGTGGCCACCACCATCAGCAACGCGGGCGTGGCCCTGCGGGGGCTTCGGCGCTACGACGAGGCCGAGGCCAACTTCCGCCGGGCCCAGGGGATCTTCGAGGAGAGCCTGGGGCCCGATCACCCCGAGGTCGCGCGCTGCCTGGGCAACCTGGGCGAGGTGCGGGCCGACCAGGGCTTCGTGGACGAGGCGATGCAGCTCCACCAGCGCGCGCTGGAGCTCCGGCGGCAGCGCTTCGACGAGGACAGCGATCTGGTGGTGGCCAGCCGCCTGGCGATCGCCGATCTGCGGCGGCGACAGGGCGACGCGGCGGGGGCCCTGGTGGCCCTCGAGGACCTGGCCAAGACGGCTGCCGACGCGGAGCTCGACGCGGGCCTGCGGGGCGACCTCCACTTCATGCTGGCCAAGGCGCGCTGGGACGCGGGACAGCTGCGCACGCGGGTGGACGCCGACCTCGAGCGTGCCCGGGGCTTCCTCGTCGAGGTGGGAGAGCGCGGCACGTCGACCCGCGAGGAGCTCGACCAGTGGGCGAAGGAGCACGAGCGGGACGATCGGCCGCGGGCCGAGGACGGCACGATCCTCCCCGTGCGGCCGCCCTTGCCCGAAGGGACCGAGCCCTACGAGCCCGAGGGCGGCCCGGGCCTCACGCCGCCACCGGCGCCCCGCGACTGAGCCCCTCGCCGACGACCGGTCGTCGCTCCGGCTCGCGTCGCACGGGACGAGTCGGGGGCGTGGACTGCTGGCAGCCCGGCCGCGCGAGGGTTCCACCACGGGCTGCTAGGCTTGGACGCGGTGTCGCAGTCGGACGAGCCGACCCTCCGCGCGGGCACGGGTCCCCTCGATCTGGCGACCCTGCCCGGCACCACGCTGGCGGAGCGCTTCGAGGTCGAGGCGGTGATCGGCCACGGCAGCCACGGCACCGTGTTCGCGGCCCGGGACCTGCGGCTGGGCCACCGCGTGGCGCTCAAGCTGCTGCCGGCGATGGGGGCGGACGCGCTGGCCCGCTTCAAGCGAGAGTTCCGATCGCTCGCCGACGTGGAGCACGACAACCTCGTGCCCCTCCACGAGCTGTTCGTGCGATCCGAGGCGGTGTTCCTCACCATGGAGCTCATCGAGGGCGACGACTTCCTGGGCTGGGTGCGGCCGGGGGGGCAGCTCGATCCCGGGCGCCTGCGCGACGCGCTGGCCGGGCTCGCCCGGGGGCTCTCGGCCCTGCACGCCAAGGGCGTGCTGCACCGCGACCTCAAGCCCAGCAACGTGCTGGTGCGCACCGACGGTCGCGTGGCGCTGGTCGACTTCGGGCTCGCGCGGAGGGTGGTGGCCGCGGGGGTCGACGACGACGGCCCGGCGGGCACGCCCCTCTACATGTCTCCCGAGCAGGCCGCCAACTACGTGCTGGGACCGCCCAGCGACTGGTACGGCGTGGGGGTGATGCTCCACGAGGCGCTCGTGGGAGAGGCTCCGTTCCCCGAGCTCGACGGCCTGCCGCTGCTGATGGCCAAGCAGCTCCAGGCGCCGCCCTCGGTGGTCGAGCGAGTGCCTGCGTCGCTCCGCGATCTGGCGCGGCTGTGCGACGAGCTGCTGGCCCGTGGTCCCGAGCACCGACCCCGGGAGGTCGAGGTGCTGCGTCGGCTCGGGCTCACCCCCGAGGCGGCGCCCGTGGTCTCCTTCGACGAGCCGCTCTTCGGTCGCGAGCCGGAGCTGCGATGCCTCGAGGCCGCGCTGCGCCGGGTCGGCCCCTTCGGCGAGCGCGGGGCGGCGGTGGTGGTGTTCGTGCACGGGGCCTCGGGCACCGGCAAGACCGCGCTCGTCCGCCGCTTCGTGCAGCAGGCGCGGCTGCGTGGCTCGGCGGTGGTGCTGGAGGGGCGCTGCCACGAGCGCGAGTCGGTGCCCTTCAAGGGCATCGACGATCTCGTCGACGCCCTGCGTCGCTATCTGCACCAGCGGGCCCGCGAGGGAGACCCCGTGCGGCCCTCGCCCGGAGCCGAGGTGCTGGCCCAGCTGTTCCCGGTGCTCGCCGACGTCCCTGGCTTCGAGCCGGGAGGGCGCCTGGTGGCCGATCCGGTCGCGCGCCGCGACCTGGCCGTGGCCGCGCTGCGCGAGCTGCTGCGCGGGCTGGCCGAGGACGAGCCGCTCCTGCTGGTCCTCGACGATCTGCAGTGGTGCGACACGGACAGCGCCCGCGTGCTGGTGGAGCTGCTGCGCCCCTCGGGGCGCCCCCACGCGCTGCTGGTGGCGTGCTACCGCGACGAGGACGAGCGGGTGGAGGAGGTGCTGCACGGGCTGCGCAGCCGCGGGCAGCCGAGCGCCGGAGAGCTGATCATCGAGGATCTCTCGATCGGCCCGCTCCCCGAGGCGGCCACCCGGGCGCTGGCCGCCAGCTGGCTCGCGGGGCGGGACGACGCCGACGCGCTGGCCGAGGCGGTGGCCCGCGAGGCGGAGGGCATCCCGCTGCTGGCGGCCGAGCTCGCGCGGCACATCGCCTCGCGTCCCGAGGTCGCCGTGCCCGAGCGCGTCGATCTCGAGGAGGTCATCCGCGCTCGCGTGGCCGACCTGCCCGCGCCCGCGCGGCGGCTGCTCGAGGCGGTGGTGGTGGCGGGGCAGCCCCTCGAGCAGCGGCGGGTGCTCGCGGCCTGCGACGACGATTGCCGGCGCCCGGAGGCCCTCGCCGTGCTGCGCGGCCGCTGCTTCGTGCGGACCCTGGGACCCGCCCCCGAGGACGGGATCGAGGTCTACCACGATCGGATCGCGCTCGCGGTCGATGGCCAGCTCGACGCGGCCCAGCGCACGCGCTGGCACGAGCGCTACGTGGAGACGCTCTCGGCGGCCGAGGTGGACGACGAGCTGCTCGCCATCCACCTCGAGGGCGCGGGGAGGCTCGCCGACGCGGCGCATCGCTACGGCTACGCGGCCGACCGAGCCGGCACCGCGCTGGCCTTCAACCGCGCCGCCGAGCTCTACCGCAGCGCGCTGCGGCTGGTGCCGCGGGCCGATCGCGAGCGGGCGCGCCTGCAGGCCTCGCTCGCCGACGTGCTCGCCCATGCGGGGCGCGGCACGGAGAGCGGCCGGGCCTACCTCGAGGCCGCCGCGCTGGCCGAGCCGGGGCAGGTGCTCGAGCTGCGGCGGCGGGCGGCCGAGCAGCTGCTGCGCTCGGGTCGGGTCGACGAGGGCCTCGGCGAGCTGCGCGACGTGCTGCGGGCCGCGGCCCTGGGCGACGTGCCGAGCCCTCGCCGGGCGATGGCGGGCATGCTGTGGCACCGGCTGCGCATCCGCACCCGCGGCGCGTCCTTCGTCGAGCGCCCCGCCCACCGCGTGCCGCCCGAGCTGCTGTTCCGCGTGGACACCTGCTGGGCTGCGGCCATCGGCCTGGTGCAGGTCAACGTGATCGTGGGGCAGACCTTCCAGGCCCGACACCTGCTGCTCGCGCTCGAGGCCGGCGAGCCCCGCCGCGTGGCGCGGGCCCTCGCGGTCGAGGTGCTCTACGCCGCCACCGCGGGCGAGCACGGCACCGCCAACACGGCCCGCCTGCTGCGGGAGATCGGGGCCCTCGCCGAGCGCCTCGACGATCCGCGCTCGCGCGCCCTGGCCCAGCTCGCGGCCGGCACCGCCGCGCACTACCGAGGTCGCTTCGCCGACGCCTACCCCGACCTGCTCGCGGCCGAGATCCTGCTGCGCACCCGCTGCTCCGACGTCGCCTGGGAGCTGTCGATGGCCCGGACCTTCATGGTCACCTCGCTCTACTACATGGGCCGGCTGCGGGAGATGGTGGCGGTGATGGAGCGCTCGCTGGCCGACGCCTCGGCGCGCGACGACCTCCACACCGCGCTGATGCTGCGGGTCTCCTACGGCCCCATCGAGTACCTCGTGGTCGACGACGTGGCGGGGGCCCGCGCCGAGCTGGCCGAGTGTCACGCCCAGTGGCCCGATCAGCTCTCCCGCTCCACCTTCCTGTACGCCGCGGTGCTGGCCGAGAGCCGGATCGAGCGCTATGCCGATCGCGGTGAGGCCGGGTGGCAGGCGCTCGAGCGCCACTGGGCCGCGATCGAGGGCTCGCTGATGCTGCGGCGCCAGCCCTTCCGCATCTTCATGTCGCACGACCGCGGCTGCGCAGCGGCCCTGGCTGCCCACCAGGCGCGGGGGCGCGAGCGCGAGGCTCGGCTGCGCGTGGTGGCCGAGCTCGCCGAGCAGCTCATGGACGAGCGCGGCCCCTGGGGGCGGGCGATGGCCGGGCCCCTGCAGGCCGCTCGGCTCGCCGCGGCGGGTCGCCTCGACGACGCGCGCCGCTGCCTCGAGCTCACGCAGGAGGGCTTCGCGAGCCTCGGCGTGGAGCTCTACGTGCACGCGGTGGGCCGGCGCCTGGGCGAGCTGCTCGGCGGCGAGGCGGGCCGCGAGCGGATCGCCCGGGCCGACGAGGCGATGCGAGCCGAGGGCATCGGCGAGCCCGCGAGGCTGGCCGCGATGCTGGTCCCGCCGGTGCTCGGCTGGGACCCGTAGCCGCGCCGCGAGGGGCCCGCCTAGAAGCGGCCGTGGATCATCAGCCCGCCGAAGCCACGCCCGCCGGTCGGCACCACGCCGATCGTCTTGCGGAGCTGCTCCTCGCGGGCTGCCCTGGCGTCCTTGCGCTTCTTGATCCCCAGGCCGATGAGCACGCCGCCGGTGATGAGCAGCACGGGGCCCACGATGGCGCCGGTGATGGTCAGCGCGTTGCCGGTGTTGCCAGACTTCTCCGCGGAGGCGAGCGCCACGTCGTCGCCGGCCTCCTGGGCCGCGATGAAGTCATCCTCGGCCCGCACGGCGATCACCGAGCCCGCCGCCAGCACGCCGAAGCCGGCGAGGCTGAGGCCGGCCGAGACCGCACCGCCCACGATGAGACCGCCGCCGTCGTTCTCGGCCTCGAGCACGATGATGTCGGGGCCGGTCTTGCCGGGCTGGGTGGGACCGGGATCGGGATCGGTGGGACCGGGATCGGGCTGGGCCGCCGCGGCCGCTTCCTTCTCCGCCGCCTCGAGGGCGCGGTCGAGCTCGTCGGCCTTCTCCTGCACCGCAGCGCTCACCGCCGCGTTGTCGCCGTAGGCTCCCTTGAAGCCCGAGAAGTAGTCGTCGAGCACGCCCTTGGCGTCGCGCAGGTGCTGGATGTTCTTGCTCCCATCGTCGTTCCGCGTACGCGAGTAACCGTCGAGATGGGCCTGCAGCACGTTGAGCAGCACGTTCTCCCGCGTGGCGCGGTTGGCCTGCGCCTCGGGCAGGCGGTCGAGCAGCTGCGTCCATGCATCCGCGGCACCAGAGAAGTCGCCCGCGGCGTACTTGTCCTGGCCCTCCACGTAGAGGCGCTCGATCTCGGAGTCCTGCGTGGCCGCCTGGACCGCCGACAGCGGTGCCATGACGAAGCTCAGCGCGACCGTAGCGGCGAGCATGCGCGAGGCGAGGCTGCGTCGAAGACCGCGGTCGAGGGACCGTACCGGGTGTGGTGCGGATGCCATACGCGGCAGTGTGTCCGCACCGGGCCCGCGGCGTCAAACCCCGAGGGCAGCTCGGCGGCGCCCCGCTGGCCCCCCACCGGGGCGCGGGCCGACGGGGGTCCGCAAATGCCGCCTCCTACCCCGTGAATCGGGCCGCGGCCACGGGATCGAGCATGCACAGGCGCTCCAGCACCTCGTCGACGCCCGGGGTGGCGACCCCCTTCTGGGCGGCGGCCCGGCTGGCCTTGAGCAGGCCCTCCAGGCAGAGGCTGGCCAGCCGGGGCTCCCACTGGTCGAGGCCCCGCTCGCTCAGCTCGCGATCGAGCGCCACGAACATGGAGCGCGCCAGCTTGGGGTCGCCTCCTTCGAAGCAACCCTGGGCGAGCGCGAGGCGGCGAATGAAGCGCAGGCGCATGGAGCCGGTGCCGTCGATCGCCTCCTTGGCGAGCTTGATGGCCTCGCTTCCCTTGCCGCCCTTCATCAAGCTGCCGATCTTGGCGAAGGCCTCGCCTGGATCGTCGCTGGGGCCGGCTCCGCCCCCGCCTCCGCCGCCCTCGCTCGCGGAGACCTCGGACTCGATCCACTCCTTGGTCTCGGCGTCGGCCAGCGGCGTGCCGTCACCCGAGCTCAGGTCGACCAGCTCGGGCATCCGACGCAGCAGCGAGGCGAGCTCGGCCATCAGCGCCTGCCGGGCCGCCGCGTACTCGGGGCCGAGCCGCTCCAGGGCGTTGGCGCTCAGCCGCTGCAGGTCGAGGCAGAAGCGGAACTGCCCCAGGGTGGACTCGGTCTCCTCGAGCATCGCCGCCCACTTCTCGTTGGACGCCATCAGCCCGAACTGGGTGCGTCGCTGCGCGGGCAGGGGCGGGATCTGGGTCTTGCCCCCGGGACCTGCAGGCGGGGCGCTCTCCAGGTGCAGCCACAGGCCGGTGCGGAGCAGGCGATAGGCGGTGGGGCTCGACAGCTGGGCGCGCCGCAGCAGATTGGCCGCCTTGACCATGGTGCGCCCGGTCTCGAGCAGGTACTTGCTCACCTCCTCGGCGCTGCCCACGTCGGCCGCGGCCGTCGGCATGGCGGGAGCCGACGCGGCGGGCCGGGGCGGGGGAGCGGCGGCGGGGGCCGGAGCGGCGGGTGGAGCCTCCGGCTTGGGCTGGGGCGGAGGCGGAGGGGGAGGCGGCGGCTTGGGGGCCTCGGGCTTGGGCAGCGCCAGCATCATGCGCTGCACTCGTTCCTCCAGCGGCCGCACGCTGGGCGCGTTGTCGTCGAGCTTGGTGCGACAGATCCCGCCGAACTCGCGGATGATCCGCTTGAGGGCGTCGAGCGCCTCGCGATCCTTGGCCTCGGGCGTGAGCGTGCCCAGGTGGCGCTCGAGCTGCTCGGTGAGCCACGACAGCGCATTGCCGCGACCGCGCGGCCGCTTGGGCCACAGGTCGTCGAAGCCCTCGAGCATCCCGATGATCACGCACAGGCCCTCGGCCAGCCCCGGCAGCCCGCGCGAGGTGAGCAGGGCAAAGGCGAGGTACGAGGCGACGAGGATGTCCTTGGACTTCTCCTTGAGCAGCCCGTCGGCGAGCTGCTTGATCTGCTCCCAGTCGACCTCGGTGTCGCCCGAGGGCGAGTCGAGCTTGGCCACCTCGGCGCGAATCGATTCGAAGTCGGGCTCGTAGCGCGCGTCGATGCCCTGCGGAGGATCGCCCAGCGGCTCGAGCCAGGCCTGGGCGACGGCCTTGGCCTTGGCGACGGCGTCCTCCTTGGGAGGCTCGGCGACGGGAGCCGGGGCGGTGGCGGCCGCGGGAGCAGGGGCGGCCGCGGGAGCAGGTGCAGCCGCGGGAGCGGGTGCAGCCGCGGGAGCGGGTGCAGGCGCCGGAACGGGTGCAGCAGCCGGCGCAGCCGCGGGAGCAGGAGCCGCGGGAGCGGGAGCCGCCGCGGGGACGGGTGGCGGCGGAGCGGCAGCGGGCTCCGGCTTGGGCTCGGCCTTGGGGATCTTGAGGTCCATCCGCTGCAGCGCGTCGCTCACTCCCCGCATGCCCGGCGCATGGTCCTCGAGCTTGTCGCGAGCCATCGCGCCCAGCGACTTGTAGCCGGCGATCACCAGATCGAGCGCCGGGCGATCACCGGCCGAGAGCTCGAGGTTGGGCAGCGCGATCTCCAGGCGTCCCACCAGCCAGCCCAGGGCGTTGCCGCGTCCGCGCACCCGCTTGAGCGGGGGGAACATCGACTCCCAGTACTTGTCGAGCAGGCCCTCGAGCATCGCGAGCCCCACCGCGAGCCCCGGCAGCCGCTCGGTCTCGTACATCGCGTAGGCGGCGTAGCAGGCCACCAGGATGTCCTTGCTGCGACCGCTGAGCATCGCCTGCGACTCGCGGGAGACCTTGTCCCAGTCCACCTCGCCTCCGGTGGGCGAGTCGAGCTTGCCCACCTCGGACTTGATCGAGTCCATCTCGGGGTCGTAGGCGGCGTTGGCCCCCCCGGGCTCCGCATCGGAGATCGGGGCGAGCAGCGCATCGGCTCGGGCTTGCACGTCTTGGGCGGTGGTCATGGCACGAGAGCGGGGAAGGGCTCGGGGTCTTCATGCACGAGGGCCGTGGCCACGACGTTGCGGACCACGGCCCCTCGAGCGGGGGTGGCGAGCCACCCCCCATTCGCGTTCGCGTCGCGGGCTACGACTTGTCGAGCTTGCCCACCAGCGACAGCTCGAAGGAGGCGCCCATGTACTTGAAGTGCGGGCGCACCTTGATGGTGGAGCGGTACCAGCCGGGCTGACCGGGCACCTCCTCCACGGTGATCTTGGCCGAGCGCAGGGGCTTGCGCGAGCGCACCGCGGGGGCCGGGTTCTCCATGTCGGCGATGTACTGGCGCAGCCAGTTGTTGAGCTCGCGCTCGAGGTCGCCGCGCTCCTTCCAGGTGCCGATCTGCTCGCGCTGCATCACCTTGAGGTAGTGCGACAGGCGGGTGATCACGAACATGTAGGGGAGCTGGGTCCCGAGCCGGTAGTTGAGCTCGGAGGCCTTGCCCTCCTCGGTGTCGGCGAAGATCTTCGGCTTCTGGCACGAGTTGGCCGAGAAGAACGCCGCGTTGTTGCTGTCCTTGCGGAAGGTCAGACCGATGAAGCCCTGCTCGGACAGCTCGAACTCGCGACGCTCGGTGAGCTGGATCTCCGTGGGGATCTTGGTCTGGATCTCGCCCATCGCCGGGTACTGGTGCAGCGGCAGGTCCTCCACCGCGCCGCCGGCCTGGGGCCCGATGATGTTGGGACACCAGCGGTACTTGGCGAACGAGTCGGCCACGCGGGTGGCGAACGCGATCGAGGCGTGGCCCCACAGGTACGAGTCGTGCTCGCCGATGACCTCCTCGTTGAAGTTGAAGGACTTCACGGGGATGGTCTTCTCGCCGTAGGGCAGCCGCAGCAGGAAGCGCGGCATGCACAGCCCCACGTAGCGCGAGTCCTCGCTCTCGCGGAACGCGTGCCAGCGGGCGTACTGCGGGCCCTCGAACAGCGACTGCAGGTCCTTGAGCTTGGGCAGCGGCTCGAAGGCCTCCTCGCCGAAGAACTCGGGCGAGGCGTTGCCGATGAACGGGCAGTGCGACATCGCGGCCACCGAGGCCACGCTCTGCAGCAGCTGGATGTCCTGCGGGCCGGGGCCGAGGTCGTAGTTGGCCACCATCAGCCCGAAGGGCTTGCCGCCGAAGGTGCCGTACTCGGCCGAGTACACCGTGCGGTACAGGCCCGACTTGGGGATCTCGGGCGAGTCCTCGAAGTCGTCGAGCAGGTCCTGCTTGGAGCAGTTGAGCACCTCCACGCGAACGTTCTCGCGGAAGTTCACGTTGTCGATGAGGTACTTGAGGCCCCGCCACGCCGACTCGAGCTTCTGGAACTCCTTGTGGTGCAGGATCACGTTGATCTGCTTGCTCAGGCGCTCGTCGATCTCCGCGATCATCACGTCGACCGCCGCCTTGTCGATCTTGCGGTACTTGTCGGACGACGAGAGGACCTCGGTGATGAAGGTCTCCACGCCCTGCCGCGCGATCGCGTAGGTCTCCTGCTCGGGAGTGACCTTCGCCTCGGACAGTAGCTCGTCGAGGAGGGAGCCCGAGGTGGTGGTGGTCGTTGCTCCGGCTGCTTGCTCTTGCTCTTCTGCCATCGTCACACCGTCAGTGCTGAGAGTTCACGCAACTTCCTTGGGTCGTGAGGAGCGGGGCTACTCGCCGCCGCCTCCCTCGCCCTTGCCCATGCCGAGCTCGTCCATCAGCTTCTTGCGGCCTGCCTCGTCTCCGAGCAGGTCCTGCAGCTGCTTGCGGAACGCGGGACGGTTGCCCAGCGGGCCCTTGAGCGCGGTCAGGGCGTTGCGCAGCTCGAGCAGCTTCTGCAGCTCGGGCACCTGGTTGGCCACGCCCTCGGGGGTGAAGTCCTTGAGGTTCTTGAACTTCAGCGAGACGCCGAGCTCGGCATCCTTCTCGCCGGAGAGCTCGTCGGGCACGTTGATGTCCACGCCCAGCTCGTGCTTCTCCATCACCTCGTTGAAGTTGTCCTTGTCGATGTTGATCGGCTTGCGATCCTCCACGGGGCGGTCGTCGGCACGACCCGTGTAGTCACCGATGGCGAGGATCTTCAGCGGGAGCTCGACCTCCTCGGCGCCATCCACGGCCGGCTTGTAGACGATGTTGACGCGCTCCTTTGGGGCGACCGATCCTTCTTTCGGCATCCTGGTATCCTCGTCGTGTCGAATGCGGGGGGAGACCGTCCTCGACCCGAAGGGCCGGGGCCTCGTGAGGGTCGCAGGCTATCAGAAATGGCGACCCTTGGGAGCCCAGCCCGAGTGTCCTCGCGTGAGCGACGACCGGACGGGTGGCCCGACCGGGTAGCACGGGGCGCTTTCGCTACGCCGGGGCAGCGGGGGTCGGTGGGGTCGCCAGTGCGGCCAGCAAGTGCGACGCGGAGGGGGCCGGGGGGTCGAGGGCCTTGACGATCAGGGGATCGAGGCACTGCCGGCCGTGCTCGATGCTGCGGACGTTGTCGGTGAGCGTGGGCCACAGCCGCTCCGATCGCAGCGTGGGGTCGGCCAGGTAGTGCAGGACCATGGGGTCCGGCGAGCCCAGGGCGAGCAGCAGTCGAGGATCGCGAGAGTCGGCCCCGCTCCAGAACAGGGTGGGCGGTGCCCGCTGCCACGACAGCAGCTCGTAGGCCAGGCGCAGCCAGAAGATGATCTGAACGTCGTCCGAGGCCATGCACTCGAGGACGGTGGTGGCCTGGGCCGGGGCTCCGCCTCGCACCTGGGCGCACGCGCTCAGGAACATGTTGAAGCCGTGGAAGCACACGCCGCCCGCGATCGGCCCGAAGAGGGCCTCGAGCAGGGCTTGTCCGGGAGTCACGTCGAGCACCTGGTGGCCCCACACCCGGGCCTCCTCGAGCTCCTGCGGGGCGGGCAGCGGCAGCGTGCCCAGGTGGTGCAGCACCACGTTGGCCTCCACCTGGGCCGCCTGGCCCAGCACCATCGCCGCCCCGTCCAGGAACGGCGCATAGGCCGCAGGAAGGAAGGGGAAGCGATGGACCGCCACCGGCATGTCGAGGTAGGCGAACGCGGCCAGCGGGAACAGCCGGCCCACGCGATCCTGGCTCGGCACGAACACACCGATGCAGGCGCCCGAGCAGCTCGGGTCGCGGTACAGGAAGCGCACCGGAGCCGGCGGCAGCCCCTTGCCACGCCGCACCACGTTGTCCACCCCCGCCTGCAGCCACTGGTCGAGCTGCCGGGCCACCGGCGAGGTGGCGTTGTATGCGACGAAGTCACCCGCCGAGGGGAGCTTGCCGAACAGTCCGATGCGGGGATTCACGGCGGCGTCCTGCGGGCTCGGGTGGGCTTACTCGGTGCAGCTCGGGCCGCCCACGATGATGTTGCGCGGCGGGGCGAGGTCGGGGTGGCGGAAGACCTGCATGAACTTCACCCCACGGACCCGCGTGCCGTAGATCGGGGTGTCGTCGAGCTTGGGCCGGACCAGGATGGTGACGATGCCGGCCCGCTGATCGCGGAGGTCCCATTCGAACTTGAAGGTGTCCTTGTTGGCGTCACCGGTGTTGGTGCCCTGCTCGAGCAGGCGGAAGAACGCCCAGTCGCCCTGGAACGGCCCCACCTCGCCGGTGGACGAGAACCCGAACGCCTTGATGTAGGCCTCCTTGGGGTCCTCGCCGGGCCAGCCCATCGGCAGCCACTCGAGCGGGCCGTTCTTGTAGTCGATGGTCTGCTTGTCCACCACGAACATCGTCCGCCGGACCTCGCCCTCGTCCTTGCGGGCGCCCTGCACCTGCACGTCGAACTCGAAGCTCGGGCCGTCGCTGCCCGCGGGGAACATCACCGTGGTCACGTCCTGTGCCCGGTCGAGGAACGCGGCCACCTTGGGGTTGATGGTGTTGCTCACCTTGGCCCCGCGGCTGACGATCTCGAAGCCGTTGTGGCGCCGGGGCACCCGCCCCGCCAGCAGGCTGGAGTAGGTCGACCACACCTGGCCGGTCTCGGGCTGGAAGTACTGCGCGAACTCGGCGAGCGGGATCTCCTTGCCCTTCTCGTCGAAGGGGTAGCGCTTGGACAGCTTGGTCCACGGGCGCACCACCTCGTCGCACCAGGCCTTGGTGATGTTGCCGGCCTCGTCGCCGCGGGTCACCCGCTCGAGCCCGCGGATGGGCGGGCGCAGCCACTTGTCGAGCACCGGCGACCAGCCCTTGGTGTCGGTGTCGTTGAGCAGGCCGTCGGTCACGTCGACCGCCGACTTCACCGCCTTGGTCAGCGCCTTGGCGTCCTCCTCGGTGTCGTTGTCGATCTTGCCCTTGACCGCGGTCCGGAGCTTGCGCAGCTCCTCCTGGTAGTCGTCGATGGGCACGCCGGGGGCGGGCAGCGGGGGCGCGCCCTCGGGGGAGGGCGGCGGCTCGGCGTAGCCGAACGAGGCCAGGCCGTCGAAGGCCGCCGCCACGTCGTACTCGTCGAGCAGCAGCGAGCCTCCCTTGCCGCCCTTGTCCTTGCCGTCCTTGCGCCGCCGCGCCTGCTCGGCCGCGATCCGCCCCGCCTTGCCGCCCTTCTTGGCCAGGGTCTTGGTCGCCTCGCCCTCCACCGCGTCGAGCACCCCGGCCGCGGCCTCGTCGGTGGCCTCGGGCTCGGGCGGGGGCAGGTTGGTGTGGAACGAGACGTACTGGCACAGGCGCTTGTACGAGCCCGGCTCGCGGGTGAGGTCCTCGAGGGTCTTGAGCACCTCGGCGTAGTTGGTGGGCGGCTCCACGTAGATGGCCTGGATGAACTGCTTCCACTCCTGGATGTACTGCTCGAAGTACATGGAGCGCAGCTGGGCGAGCTGCTTGTCGCGGTCCTCCTTCATCTCCTCCTCGGTGATGCCCAGCACCCACTCGTCGCCCAGCATGTCGCCCAGCGGCTGGTACAGGCGGTCGCGCAGGTAGTCCTCCCACGCGGTGCGGGTGTAGGCACCCCGCACCACCTTGTTGTCGTTCTTGAGCGCGCCCTTGGTGTCGGTGGCGAGCTTGAGGTCGATGTCGGGGGCGTCGACCTCCTCGATGATCTGGGCGAGCAGCGCCTGGGTGCGGTCGGTCCGCAGCAGGATGCGCCGCACGCTCTTGACCAGCGCATCGTCGCGCTCGAACAGCCGCTCGGGCTCGGCCGCCAGGATCGCGATGTAGGCGCTGGCCACCTCGCGCATCTCGGCCTTGCTCGCCACGTCGCCGGCGATCTCCAGCGGCTTCTCCCACAGCGTGGCCACCCGCTCGGTCAGCCATGCCTGCTCGTCCTCGGTGAGCCCCGGCTCCGACTCCGGCCGCCCGTCGGGCGGCGAGGTGATGAGCAGGTACATCCGCAGCCGGTCCTTCATGGCGCGGTGCTCCTCGTCGGGGGCCGGCTCGCTCAGGCCGTTGTACTGGAGCTGGAAGCGCTTGAGCTCGCGGATCTCGGCGTCGCGGATGGGGACCAGCAGCTCCTCGCGCACCGCGGTGAAGTAGAGGTCGCGCACGGGGGGATAGAGCGCCTCGCCCTGGTACATGCCCATGCGGCTGAACAGCGGCGGGCCGTCCTCCTCGTACTCGTAGAGCTTGCGCTCCACCTGGCGCAGGGGCTCGATGTTCTTGATGTGGATCGGGCGGATGTCGCCCGTCTCCTGCTTGTTGGCGTAGTGCTCGTTGACCTTGGCGACCGCCTCCTTGGTCTCGCCGAGCAGCTCCTGGTTGTTGTTGAACGAGATGATGGGCAGCGCCACCATCCCGCCCGCCGCGGTGATGAGCCCGGCCCCCACGCCGTGCCCCACCAGCCGCTGCTTCTTGATGCGGCTGGCCGAGCGGCTGGCCACGTAGCGGTCCGGGAAGATCACCTTGGTGAAGAGCTGGCCCAGGAAGTAGCTCTTGGCCTCCACGTGCTGCGGCTGGTAGCTCATCTGCATCCGCGGCTGGATGCCGAAGGCCTCGGCCATGGAGTTCATGATGCGGTCGATGGGCCGCCCCTCCTGGGTGCCGCTGGTGAAGTAGCAGCCCCGCATGATCGGCGACTCGTTGTAGATGTTCTCGGCGAACAGCTCGCCCACGAACATCGCCAGCGCGTCGCGCATGGGCTCGAAGTACTGCGGGAACGCGTAGATCTTGTCGCGGGCCTCGATGCCGCGCTCCTCGCTCATGCGCCGCAGCGAGCGGCGCTCCACGGTGGCCGCAAGCTCGGCGAAGCGCTCGGCGAAGGCCCCCACGGGGTCGCTGACCTTCTTGACGATGGGGAAGGTGAAGCCCCAGATCTGGCTGCGCTCGGTGTTGCCCAGGTCGCCATAGGTCTCCACGAAGCCGGGCATCAGGTCGACCTTGGTGAACAGCACGTAGACCGGCACCACCATCTCGAGCTTGTTCATCACCTCGTCGATGCGCGAGCGGATCTCGCGGGCGCGCGCGACGATCTCCTCGGGGTGCCCCTCGCTGAGGTCGGTGACGGCGATCGCCACCATCACCCCGTTGACCGGGGCCTTGGGGCGGTTGCGCTTGAGCAGCTCGAGGAAGGCCATCCACTCGTCGTGGTCGGAGTCCTCGGTGGTGTAGCGGCCGGCGGTGTCGAGGATGACCGCGTCGTTGGTCATCCACCACTGACAGTTGCGGGTACCGCCCACGCCCTGCACCCCGCCGCCGCTCTTGCTCAGGTAGGGGAAGCGCAGGCCCGAGTTGCGCAGCGCGGTGGACTTGCCCGAGCCGGGCGGGCCGATGATGAGGTACCAGGGCAGGGCGTAGAGGGCCTCGGCCGGTCGCTTGCCGCCCAGCTTGCTGGTCTTGAGCGCGCCCACGGCCTTGAGGAACTCGCCCTTCATGGCCTCGATGTCGCCCTGCAGATCGGGGCGGGCCCGCGCCGCGTGCTGGTCGGCCTGGGCCTGCAGCGCCTTCTCGATCTCGCGGGCGGCCCGCTTGGCCTTGAACACCCGGAAGATGACGACGGTGATCAGGATCGCGAGGATCACCACCGTGGCGACGATGGCGATCCACACGGGCAGCTCCAGCAGCAGCACGGTCGCCCATACCGCCACGATGAGGAGCACCGAGAAGATGTACTTGAGCATCGGTCGATCCTCCCTCGGGTCAGCCCTCGACCATCTCCTCGATGCGCTCCGCCTGGCCCTCGCTCTGCTCGTTGAGGGCCACGCGCAGCACGATGAGCAGGGCCAGCGCGAACAGGAGCGCGAACAGCCCGATCCAGATCGTCAGGTAGCCCTGGCGCTGGCGGTTGATCCGCTCCTTCGGTCGTAGGTGTCGGGTGCTCAGCGGCTCGGGGCGCAGCACTCCGGCCAGCGCGTCCTGGGCCCGCCGGGTGACGGCGGCCAGCTCGAGCTCGCCGCCGCGGATGGCGTACTTGCCCAGGAAGCCGAACAACAGGCACTGGTAGTAGACCCGCAGCACCTCGAGCCGCGACGGGTCGCGGATGAGGAACTCGAGCCGGTAGAAGAAGCCCTCGCCCGCCACGTTCTCGTTGAAGTAGTGCAGCTGCAGCGGGTTGGAGAGCCACACGTCCCGGATCCCGCCCGGCTGCCGCATGGCCAGCTCGTCGGCCAGGGCCACCAGCGCGTAGGCGATGTCCTGGACGTCGTGCTCCTGCATGCCGGCCTGGCGCCCCTTCATGAACACGCCGTCGATGAAGGAGATCAGCCGCTGGTGGAACATCTGCGGGGCCAGGTGGCCCTGATCGCCGATGTTGCGGAGCTGGATCAGGGCGTTGAAGCACTCGGCGGTGACTTCGTTGACGCGATCCATGACGGCTTCCTCTTGGTGGGGCGTCCGGCCGGGGCCGGGTCGTCGGGGCGCGTCGCGACTGCGGGCGCGCCCGGGGGTCTCAGGCGTTGGTGTGGCGGTCGGGGATCCCCATCAGGGTGATCTTCGCCTTCGAGGGATCGAAGGGCGGGGGCAGGTACAGCGCGATCGTCTTCTCGGTGATGATCTGGCGCCAGTAGCGGTCCTCGGTGGCCACGACGAAGTAGACCTGCTTGGGCCGCACCGGGATCTCCGGCGGAGGCCGGTGCGTGGGGGTCAGCGGCGCGCCCGGCGTGGCGGACTGCACGATCGCGTTGATCTGCTTCCACGACGCGATCTTCGACAGCTTGGGCAGCCGGTTGGCGGTCTCCTGCTGCGGCGACTGGGCCTCCACCGCGAGCACGTAGCGCGGGCAGTGCAGCAGGCGATCGTCCTTGAGCTGGCCGATCCACATGCCGTCGGCGCGGGACTCGAGCGGCACGGTGATGCAGCGCTCGCGCACCGTGGCCCCCAGCATCTGGTTGATCGCGCCGATCAGCGGCTCGAAGGTGGAGCGCAGGTCGGTGTAGCTGAACTTGGGGAAGCTCGAGGGATCGATCTCGCTCGAGAAGGTGGTCAGCTCGCCCGCGAGCTGGATGAGCGCGATGTACAGGCCGTGCGGCGAGAGCTTCTGGCTCTCGACCGTGTGGCGCAGCACCGGGATGTGGGTGTTGAGCGCGTTGAGCAGCAGGAAGCGGGTGATGTCCTGCGAGGTGAACTCCACCGCGGCCGCGTCCACCTGGCGCCGCGTCTCCGACAGCGCGCGCTGCTTGGTGAGCATCACCGACAGCAGGTTCTGGGCGTAGCCGATGAGCACCTTCGAGCCCGAGACCTGCAGGCAGGGCGGGATGTAGTTGTCCGAGAGCTTGAACGAGCCGGTGGCGTCGCGGACGATCTCGGCGATCTTGAGGGTCTCGAAGTCCTCACGCGACTCGTTGCCCAGCAGCAGGGTGACGTTCGGGCGCCCGAAGCCGATGATCTGCTCGGTCTTGGCGATGGTGAGATCGGGGACCGGGCGGTTGATCGTCTTGTAGCGGGCGGCGCTCGAGTCGTCGACGACGTCCTGGAAGTTGGGGATGCCCTCCCGCGCCGAGGGCACGGCCAGGTACACCTCGAGGATGGTCGCGGTGCTGGGGAACTGCTCCTCGATGGGGCGGCTGGACGGCCCACCGGCGTCGCCGATGCCGAAGTCCAGCGGCAGCCCGCCCGACAGCACCCCGGTGAAGGCCGAGAGCTTGAGCACCCCGCTCTTGAGCTCGCCCTCGTCGATGGTCTGCGTCATCACCCCGAAGTCGAAGGGGCTCACCGCGCCGATGCGGGCGGCCAGCGTCGCTTCGTGGAAGAGATCGTTCTGCTGCAGGTGCTGAGGGCACATCAGCATGCCCTCGCTCCACACCACGCGGTCGAGATAGCGTCGCGCCATGGATCGCTAGTCCTTGCCCGGTACCGGGGGATCGCTCGCGGCGTCGGCGGCCCCTTGTGCCTTGTCGCTCGCTCCCTGGGCCGTGTCCGCCTTGTCCTGGGCGTCGGCGCCCTTGTCCTGGGCATCGCCGGCCTTGTCCTTGAGCTTGCCCTTCTTCTTCTTTTTCTTCTTGTCCTCTGGCTCGGCCGGCTTGACCTTGAGCGGCGCCGGCGGGCAGACCACCGAGATCGCCTCGGCGTCCATGCCGGGCGGGGGCTCGTGGCCGCCGTCGATCTGGCTGTCCTCCATGTAGAGGAGGAAGCAGGGATCCTCGTAGCTCTGGTTCTTCTTCTCGGCCGCGCAGACCGAGTAGCCGTGGTACTGCGGGACCTCCCACTCGGCGTACCAGGTGGTGGCCACCGGCTCGCGGAAGATCGCGGCCGCGACCACGTGGGTGGCCTCGGGGTCCGGCTCGAGCTCGAAGACGTCGGAGTGCCCCGGCTCGATGGCGATCTCCTCTTCCTTGAGCAGCTCGTCGCCGAACACGTCCCCGGCGCTCTGCCACACCTGGCGGAAGTCGAGGGGCACGTCGAGGCTGCGCCCGCCCTTGATCTGGTAGATGCGGACGTGGGTGGCCCGGGAGTTGCCGTCCGAGTCGCGGTTGAGCCGCTCGGAGGCCTGGACCACCACCCGGAACTTGGTGAAGCCCTTCTCCTCGGGCTTGCAGGTGTCCTCGTCCTTCTTGCAGGCAGCGAGGGCGAGGCTGGAGCCGAGCAGCGCCATGGCGAGCCATGGCCTGCGAGTCGCAGTGGATCGGGCGGGGCGGCTCGGCGTCTTCGAAGGATGGGCGCGCACTGGTCGCGAAATTTCACACACGCCCAAGTCCCTTGGCAAGGAGCGAGGCGGCGACGGGGCGCTCATTCGCCCAGGAGACCTACATCCACCGCAATCCCCCGCCGCTGCAGCGCGGCGAAGAACGATGGTGCCACCCCGGTGGGGGACCATCGGCCGGTGTTCGGCTGGTAGGTGACCAGCTCGACCGCCTGGGCCGTGCCTGCGCTCGACACGGTGGCCTCGGCGAGCTGTGTCACGCGGGTGCGGCCGTCGGCGAAGCGCGAGACGGCCAGCACCACGTCCACCGTCTGGGCCACCTGCCGAGCGCGCGCCGCCGCGTCGGGGGCGTCGCCGGTGAGCCCGGCGAGGGCGGCCAGCCGGGACAGGCCCGCATCGGCGGAGCTGGCCCGCAGCGACACCAACGCGCCGGACAGGCTGCGACCCATGGCCGCGACCACGTCGCTGGCCTCGGGTCCCGCCACGTCGTGGGCCACGAGGCGATCGGGGGCCAGGGCCAGGGCGGCGCGCATGGCCTGCTGCGCGCCCGTGAATCCCGCGCCTGCCAGCGGCATGCCGTCGGAGTGGATCACCACCGCGTTGGCCGGCAGCGGCTCGGGCTCGGGGCCGGGGCGCACGAACACCTGGCGCTGGTCCGGCGGGGCCTCGGCGGCCAGCGCCGCCAGCCACGAGAACACCCGCGCTCCCGGGCCGCCGCACACCAGGATGTTGAGCCCGGCGTGCACGCAGTGGCACAGCAGCGTGGCCATGCCCGAGGGCAGCGCCCGTCGCTGGACCAGGGCCTCCAGCCCGCGTGGCTCCGCATCCACGCGGGCGCGATGGATCGTCACCAACGGGCCCGGGCTGGTCAGCGAGCCGTGGATCGCCCTGACGTCGGCGCCTTCGCTGCTGCGCGCGTCGACCAGTGGATGCTCGGGACCGAAGGGACGCCCCGTCAGGCGTCGCACCACGAGCTCCACCGCCTCGGGGCACGAGAACTTGGCGTCGGCGGGGGTCGGCGTCTCCTCGCCCTCGCGCAGCACCAGCACGCGCCCCGGTCCGTGCACGAAGATGCTCCGCACCCCGGTCTCGGCCAGCGGGGCGCTCAGGGCTCCCAGGCCGCACAGCTCGTTGGCGAGGCGGTTGGCCCATGGTCGGGCCTGGATCTCGGGCACGCGCTCGGCCAGCTCGGTGAACAGGCGCTGCGCCTCGCCGCGGGCCTGGGCGCGGGTGGTGGCGTCGCGATGGGGCAGGCTGCCGTCGGGCGCCAGGTGATAGCGCACCAGCGCGAACACGCGGGAGCAGGCCTGGGGCCCGGCGCCCGGCCCCTTGAGGTCCGAGAGGTCCTCGCTGGGCGGAGGCGCGACCACGGCCGCGGCGGGCTGCGGCAGGTAGGCGACCAGGGAGGGTCCGGAGACGGGGGCCGGCCCCAGCGGCGCGACGATCGGCATCGGCGTGGGCGTGGGCTCGGAGACCAGCGTGGGCCGGGGAATCGGCGCGGGCGTGGGCTCGGCCGGCATGACCGAAGGCGCCGGCACGTCGGGCGAGACCGGGATGTCGGGAGGGGGCGTGGGCGCGACCGCGGGCGGTGGGCTCTCCAGCGGCGAGATCTGGCCCGAGACCAGCGAGGAGGGGCGGTCGTCCTCCACGGGCGCGGGCGGGGCCACCGGCGGCGGAGCGATCGGTGGCGGAAGATCGGCCGGAGGCTCGAGCGGCGGCGGGGCCTCGACGGGGGGCGGAGCGGCGATCGGGGGCGGAGCCTCGATCGGCGGCATCGCTTCCACGGGGGCGGGCCCGGGCTGCACGGGCGGCGGAGCCTCGAGCAGCGGCGGCATGTCGAGCATGGGCGGCAGCCCACCGTCCCCTCCTCCGATCATCGGAGGCGGTCCATCCGAGCTCGCGGAGCCCCCCAGGGGCGGCGGTCCGAGGTCGGCCGGCGTCGGGTACTCCGGGCTCATCGGGGGCTGGCCGACCATCGGAGGCGGCCCCTCCATCATCGGGGGTTGGCCGACCATCGGGGGCGGCCCC
Source organism: Myxococcales bacterium (assembly GCA_020633315.1). Classification (GTDB taxonomy): domain Bacteria; phylum Myxococcota_A; class Polyangia; order Nannocystales; family Nannocystaceae; genus Paraliomyxa. Next base: position 203,394 of record JACKDV010000005.1, on the reverse strand, counting down.
TCCATCAGCGGAGGCGCGGCTTGCGAGGACGAGCCCCCGAGCTCGAAGTCCAGTCGATACGCGCAGATGTAGACCTCGTCGCCCGGCTCGACCAAGGCCGGCCCACGAATGCGGTCGCCGTTGACGAAGGTGCCGTTGGTCGACTCGAGGTCGATGAGCGTGACGCCGTCGCCCGTGAACAGGATGCGGGCGTGGTGGCTGGAGACCCCCGGCTCGGCGATCACGAGATCGTTGGCGGTGGTCCGGCCGACCGTGATCTCTCGCTTGTCGAACGTGCTGACCTGCGGCGAGCCGCCTTCCTTCGTTACCGTGATGCGGAGCATGACCGGCGCCTCGCGAGGATGACCCGGGGGCCTTCCGTCCTCCAAGTGTTTTCCCGGAGCGGCTCCAGCGGGTCCATCCGCGCGCCCGATCGCGCACGCGCGATCTCCGGGCGTCGACACTCGCACGCGCGCAGTCGCGGGTGCTCCTTTGCAATGCGGCCCGTCGGTGGCAACTGGAGACCACCCGTCCCGTCGTGACCCCACCTTGGCACGAGCGGAACGGAGGGGACGCTGGCAGCAACAGTAGCCACCACTTAAACCGACGAAACCATGAGCTTAAACCACGAAAGAGTGGTTGCCGGCCCCACACCGCGCTGCTACGGTCCGACCATGGCGGAAACCGTACATCTGTATCTCAAGTCGAACGGAGAAGACATCCAAGGCGAGTCGACCCAGACGAGCCTTGGGCGAGAGAACTCGATCGAGTGCCTCTCGTTCGTCGACTCGGTTCGTACCGCTCGCGAGAAGAGCTCGGGCTTGGCCACCGGTCGTCGGACCTTCGAGCCCCTGGTCTTCCGCAAGCGCATCGACAAGTCCTCGCCGCTGCTGGCTCGCTCGCTCTGCGAGAACGAGGTGGTCGAGGGCGTGTTCAAGTTCTTCCGGCCCAACCCGGCCGGTGACGGCACCACCGAGCACTTCTTCACCGTCGAGTTCGGCGAGGGGCGTCTGTCCCACCTGCGTCGCGTCAGCCCGGACACCATCGACCCGGCCAGCGCCACCGAGCCTCCCACCGAGGAGGTCGGCATCGTGTTCCACCACATCACGTGGACCTTCGAGCCGACGGGCGCCAGCCACTACACCAGCTGGCGTGAGGGCCAGTAGGCCCAGGGAGGGCTGAATGGCGGCGCGAGGGCTACTGTCCCGCCTCGCCTCGGCCGACCCGTCTCGACCGGTCGACGAGGTCCACTCCATCATCGGGAACCTCCGGGCGATTCTCAATACTCGCCTGGGAGACTCGATGTGCGCCCGAGAATTCGGGGTGGTGGACTTCGTCGACCTCGTTCATCAGTTCCCCGCGGCCGCTCAGGTCATTCAACGGAGCATCCGCAACACCATCTCGGAGTACGAGCCGCGCCTCAAGAACGTGAGGGTGCGGGTGGTCGCCAGCAACGATCCTCTCGCGATCGCCTTCGAGGTCTCCGCGCGCATGATGGGTGACAAGCGCAAGGGCCTCGTCCGGGTTCGAACCGAGATGTCCCAGGGAGGCCGAGTCAAGGTAGAGTAGCGGCCCCGTGGGCGCCAAGTACTACGAGAGCGAGCTGGCCTACCTCCGCGAGATGGGCCGCGAGTTCGCCCTGGTGCATCCATCCACGGCTGGCCTGCTCGCCGAGCGCGGCAGCGACCCCGACGTCGAGCGCCTGCTCGAGGGCTTCGCGTTCCTCACCGCGAGGATCCGCGAGAAGGTCGACGACGCGGTCCCGCAGATCGTGCAGGGCATCACCGACCTGCTGCTGCCCCACTTCCTGCGCCCGATCCCCGCGACCTCCATCATCCAGTACAGCCCCTCGCTCAAGGCGCTGCGAGGCGTGCAGCCGGTGGAGCGCGGGGCCAAGGTCTCCAGCGCGCCCATGCAGGGCACGCCGTGCCTGTTCCACACCACGCAGGACGTGGAGCTGCTGCCGCTGCAGGTCGGCGGCGTGCAGCTCGACGAGACCTCCGCCTCCAAGCCGGTGATCCGCCTGACCCTCGAGACCACCGAGGCCGGGCGCCCGCTGGTGATGCGACGCGAGGGCCTGCGCTTCCTGCTGCACGGGGACATGTCGCTGTGCGCCACCCTCTACCTGTGGATGTGCCGCTACCTCATCGACGTGGAGGTCCGCAGCGCCGGCAAGCAGGTCTCGCTCGGCCGCGGCGTGGTGCACCCCGCGGGCTGGTCCGACGAGGAGGCCCTGCTGCCGTGGCCCGCGTTCTCGTCGCCCGGCTACCGCTACCTGCAGGAGTACTTCACCCTCCCCGCCAAGCTCATGTTCCTCGACGTGCTCGACCTCCACAAGATGGGCGAGCTCGAGGACGACACGGTGGAGCTGCGCTTCGTGTTCGAGCGCCCGCCGGCGCTCGAGGGGCGCATCTCGGCCGACAACTTCCGGCTCTACTGCACGCCGGTGATCAACCTGTTCGAGGTCTCGGCCGACCCGCTCAAGCTCGATCCGCTGGTCTACGAGCACCTGCTGCGCGCCGCGGGGATCAACCCCAAGCACATGGAGATCTACGAGGTGCTCGAGGTGCTCGGGATCCGCCAGGGGCAGTCGCAGCGCCGGCGCTACGAGCCCTTCTTCGGCTTTGCCCACGGGGCCAAGGACGCCAAGGACCCCGCCTACTACACCCTGCGGCCCACGCCCTCGCCCATCGACGACGGCGTGGACATGTACCTGTCGGTGGTCACCCCCCGCGACGTGGCGCCCTCCGAGGTGGAGGAGACGCTGTCGATCGACGTGCGCTGCACCAACCGCTCGCTGCCCGCCGAGCTGCAGCTCGGCGAGATCTCGAGCACGCCCCGCGGCACCTCGAGCGCGGCGCCCTTCAAGAACATCTCGCCCGTGACCACGCCGGTGCGCCCGCCCCTGGGCTCCGAGCTGCACTGGCGGCTGCTGTCGCACCTGGCCATCAACCGCCAGAGCATCGCCGACGCCGACACCCTCAAGTCCCTGCTCGCGCTCTACAACTTCCAGAAGACGGCGAGCCCCGTGGTGGGGCGGGCCAACGAGCTCAAGATCGAGTCGATCCGCAGCGTCGATTCCACCCCCGTCACCCGCATGATGCAGGGGGCGCCGGTGCGAGGCGTGCAGACCCTCATCGAGCTCGACGAGGCACGGCTGGGCACCGTGGGCGAGGCGTTCCTGCTCGGCTGCGTGCTCGACGAGCTGTTCGCCAGCCACGCCTCGCTCAATTCCTTCAACGAGCTGCGGGTGCGGCTGCACCCCTCCAAGACCATGTTCCGCTGGCAGGCCCGCAGCGGGCGGCAGCGGATCCTCTAGGGTAGGGGCGATGTCGAGGGAGCGAGGCTCGAGCAAGCCCACGGCGCAGGAGCGCCTGCTCGCCCGCGCGGGCGCGTACAACTTCTTCGTCTCGGTGAGCATGCTCGAGCGCCTCACCCCCGACGCGGTGCGGGTGGGCGGCGAGGGTCCCTACTCGGGCGAGGCGATCCGCTTCCGCCACGACCACGACCTCATCTTCAACTCGGGCGAGATCGTGAAGATCGAGCGGGCCGAGATCCCGCGGGCGGACGAGCAGCGCCTGTCCGCGGCGCGCCACCGCTTCGAGGTGACCACCTCCTTCATGGGGGTCTCGGGCGCGATCTCGCCGATGCCGCTGTACATCGCCGACGAGATCCAGCAGGACGACGAGGGCGCCCGGATCAAGCGCGACTTCCTCGACCTCTTCCACCACCGCCTGGTCAGCCTCGTCTACCGCGTGGGCACCAAGTTCGACTTCCCGCGCGAGTACACCCACGGGGCCAACGACCCCTGGTCGCGCCGGATGCTCGCGATGGCCGGGCTCGACGCCTACGAGCGCTGGCGTCCGCGTCACCTCTCGCGCCGCCAGGTGCTGCGCCTGTCGGCGCTGCTGTCCTCGCGGGTCCGCTCGGCCCACACCCTCGCCCTCGCGGTGGCCGACGTGACCGCCGAGGCGCTCGACGGCGCGGGGGTGCACGTGGTGCAGTTCACCGGCGACTGGACCGTGCTCGACCCGGAGCAGCGGATCTCGCTGGGCCGCGAGAACAGCAACCTCGGCATCAGCTCCGTGCTGGGCATCGAGGTGTTCGATCGCGCGGGCAAGGCCACGATCGTCATCGGGCCGCTGCGCGACAACTTCCGCCGCTTCCTCTCCGACGGCGACATGTTCCCCGCCATCTGCGAGCTGGTGGGGATGCTCTCGCCCGACCCCATCGAGTACGAGCTCGACCTCGTGCTCGTCGATCGCCCCCCCTTCTACCTGGGCAAGAAGGAAGGGGGGCGCGTGGGCTTCGACTCGTGGCTCTCGTCGCGGGCAGGCCAGAGCGCCCAGACCCACCTCAAGGTCCCCTTGCCTCGCGACCTGCTCAAGGTCTCCACCCAGCAGGTCGGAGTCGGCTCCCTGGCGCCCTCGGCGTCGCGCGGGCGCTGATCCGACCCACCTCGCCCGAAACCCCAAACCTCCGTCCCACCCTTCGCGAACGCACACTCTCGAGGTCCTCTCATGCGCGCCGATCCTCGCTCCCTCGTCCGCCGCCTCAACCCCACCTGCACCAAGATCCTCGAGTCCGTCGTCGAACGGGCCGCCGCGGGTCGCTACTACGAGATCACCGTCGAGCACATGCTGCTCGGCCTGGTCGAGCTCGAGGACGGCGACGTGGGGCATGTGATGCACTTCTTCCGCAAGGACCGGCTCAAGCTCGCCTCCCAGGTGGAGCGCAGCCTGCAGGCCCTGCGCACCGGCAACGCGGGGCGCCCCGTGTTCTCCGAGACCCTCTTCAACTGGCTCGAGGACACCTGGGTGGCCGCCTCGCTCGAGCGCGGCGCCACCATGATGCGCGGCGCGGCGCTGCTGCTGCAGTTCCTCGAGCGCCCCGGTCGCTACTCGGCCGAGACCTTCCCCATCCTCGACGAGATCGACGTCGACGAGTACAAGAAGAGCTACGACGCCATGATCGCCGCCTCGCGGGAGTCGGTGGAGATGGCTCCCGCGGTCGAGCCCGGGCAGGCCGGCGCCACCGTGCAGGCCACCCCCGGTCGCGAGGCCCTCGATCGCTTCACCATCTCGCTGACCGAGAAGGCCAAGAAGGGCGAGATCGATCCGATCTTCGGGCGCGACCGCGAGCTGCGGCAGATCATCGACATCCTCGCGCGGCGCCGCAAGAACAACCCCATCATCGTGGGCGACCCCGGCACCGGCAAGACCGCGCTCGCCGAGGGCCTGGCCCGCGCCATCGTGCGCAAGGAGGTCCCGGCCGAGCTGCAGCAGGTGGAGCTGCTCACCCTCGACATGGGCCTGCTCAAGGCCGGCGCCGGCGTGCGCGGCGAGATGGAGAACCGCCTCAAGCGGGTGATCGCCGAGGTCAAGGGCTCGCCCACCCCCATCATCGTGTTCATCGACGAGGCCCACACCCTCGTGGGCGGCGGCGGCGGGGACAACGACATCCCCAACCTGCTCAAGCCGGCGCTGGCCCGCGGTGAGTTCCGCACCATCGCGGCCACCACCTGGTCCGAGTACAAGAAGTACTTCGAGAAGGACGCGGCGCTCGAGCGCCGCTTCCAGCCGGTCAACTGCGGCGAGCCCAACGTGGTCGACGCCACGATCATGCTGCGCGGCATCCGGCCCACCTACGAGAACGCCCACAACGTCACCATCCGCGACGAGGCGGTCGAGGCCGCGGTGGAGCTGTCGGATCGCTACATCTCCGGCCGCCTGCTGCCCGACAAGGCGGTCGACCTCATCGACACCTCCGCCGCGCGGGTGCGCATCGAGCAGGACGCTCCGCCGCCGGCGCTGGTGGCCCTGCAGAGCGAGCAGGCCGGCCTGCAGCGCGAGCTCGACGCCCGGGTGCGCGACATCGAGGACGCCGCGGGCGACGACGAGTCCAAGGCGCGGGTGGAGGCCCTGCGGGCCCGCATCGCCGAGCTCTCCACGGAGATCGAGCAGCTCCAGGTCAAGCTCACGGCCGAGAAGGAGGCCATCGCCGAGCTGCGCGTGGCCACCGAGAAGCTGCGCGAGACCGAGGGCGAGGAGGCGCGGGCCAAGCAGGCCGAGGTGGTGAAGGCCGCGCGGGCCAAGCTGCAGGCGGCCCAGGGCGAGGATCCGCTGGTGCACGCCGAGGTCGACCGCGACTCGGTGGCTCAGGTGGTGGCCGACTGGACCGGCATCCCCGTGGGCAAGATGCGCTCGAGCTCCCTCGAGATCATGCTCAACCTCGAGAAGCACCTGCTCGAGCGGATCAAGGGCCAGGACCACGCGCTCGCGGCCGTGGCCACCTCCATCCGCATGTCGCGGGCCGGGGTGCAGGCCCCCAACACGCCGATCGGCGTGATGCTCTTCGTGGGCCCCAGCGGCGTGGGCAAGACCGAGACCGCGCTCGCGCTCGCCGACCTGCTCTACGGCGGCGAGCGCTCGATGGTCACGATCAACATGAGCGAGTTCCAGGAGAAGCACACCGTCTCCCGGCTCATCGGCTCGCCTCCCGGCTACGTGGGCTACGGCGAGGGCGGCGTGCTCACCGAGGCGGTGCGCCAGCGTCCCTACTCGGTGGTGCTGCTCGACGAGTGCGAGAAGGCCGACCTCGAGGTGATGAACCTGTTCTACCAGGTCTTCGACAAGGGCATGCTCAGCGACGGTGAGGGGCGGGTGATCAACTTCCGCAACACCGTCATCATCCTCACCAGCAACCTGGCCACCGACGTCATCATGAGCCTGCACGAGAGCGGCAACATGCCGACCATGGACGACGTGGTGGCGGCGGTGCGGCCCACCCTGAGCAAGCACTTCAAGCCCGCGCTGCTCGCTCGCATGTCCATCGTGCCCTATCACCCGATGGATCCGACCATCCTCACCGAGATCGCCAAGCTCAAGCTCCGCAGCCTGAGCCGGCGCCTCGAGGAGGCCCATGGCATGCAGACCATCTTCGCCGACTCGCTCATCCAGGAGATGGTCAAGCGCTGCACCGAGTCGGAGACCGGCGCCCGCGCGCTCGACCACGCCCTGCGGGGCTCGCTGATGCCCGTGCTCGCGCGGGCCCTGCTCGAGCGCATGGCGCAGGGCGACCTGCCCAAGAAGCTGACCATCGGCCTGGACTTCGGCGGCCAGTGGGACTTCGACTTCGAGGACGATCTCGGCGGTGGTGGGGCGAGCTCGCCGGCCCAGGCCGAGGTGAGCCAGTCGAGCGGCGACGAGCCGACGCCGCCGCCCGAGCTCACGCCGGACGACGGCGGCGCCGAGGGCTGAGCAGCGCGGGAGCGGTGACGGTGCGAGCCGTCACCGCTCGCGGTCCGGCGACGCGGGGCGCCCGTCCTCGGCGGGCCCGTCCTGCTCCAGCGCACGCGGGCTTCGGCGGGGAGGGTGTCCCACGTACTCGACCGCGGCATCGGGCAGCCGCTGCAGCACCGCGGGGCGCTGCTGGGCGCCCTCGAAGGCATTGGCGAGGAATCCTGGCAGCAAGAAGGCGGGGGGCAGCGCGCTGATCTGCTCCACGGTGAAGCCGATGTCGAGCGCGACGGCAGCGATGGCCAGCGCGACGTTGGCCGGGAGCCGATGCGCCGACGTGGTGTGCCGATTGATGGCCTCCATGAGGATCCAGTGGGGACGGGTCAGGCGCCCTCGAGCCCTCATGCAGCGTCGGAGCGCCTCGAGTCGCTCGTCCTCGGGTCGGAAGGGAACCCCCAGTCCCGGGAGCCGCCGACCCTCGCTGATCCATGCGTCGAGCCGACCGTCGATGGTCTGCGTGCCGAGGGGGGGCGTCGTGCGGCGGAGCTCGTGGAGGAGGGCGGCTGACCCTCCCACCGTCGCGGGCCCGATCCTCGCCTGGTCGACGGCGAGCTGACCCGTGCAGAGGCCGGCGACCGGGTTGCCGTAGGCCGAGCCCACTCGAGCGGCCTTGAGGGGCCAGATCCGGGGATCGGCCGCCAGCGCGCAGATGGTGATGTCGTCGAGGGCCGCCGCGTCGTCGGGCCCGAGCCGCGGCCCACCCAGGGCGAGGGACACCGCGCTCCAGTACCCGTCGTTGCCCGCGAGCTCGCCGAGCACCGCATGGCCGCGGTACAGGTTGTCTCCCCAGATCGCCTGGCCGACCGAGGTGGGGAGGGAGAGGCGATCCTCCGTCACGGGGACTCACCGTCCTCCGGAGGGTGGTAGTCGAAGTGGGGGAGGTCGATGGGATAGCCTCGAAAGGCGCCCTCGGGCTCGTGCACGGCGGCCGAGAGCATCAGCGGGTACCGAGCGCTCACGATCGTCGCGGCGAGCTGGGTGCGGCTCCGTAGGCCGCATGCCCAGGCCCCGGCGAGCAAGGCCGCGGGGAGCGTGGGGTCGTGCTCCAGCGCGGGCACGGGGATGCCCGTGGGCTCCACCCGTCGTGCGAACGAGCGCACGGCCTCGCGCTCCGGCTGCGGCGGGCCTCGGAGCGCCTCGGGGAAGGGCGCGGAGGGATCCGAGAGCCAGCTCAAGAGCGCCTCGTGGTCCTCGATGATCTGCGACGCCTGTCCGGCGAGCGGTGCTGCTCCCACGGCGAGCACGGAGGTGTCCCGAGCGCCGCAGGTCCGCGCCAGCACCACGGCATGGACGGGGGCGTGAGCGGCCCCGATGGGGCACCAGAAGCTGAGCACCGCGTCGTACAGCTCGCCCTCGGCCCGGGTCGGCGCCTCGCCGCGCAGGGCCGTGAGGACCAGCTCGGGGAAGCGGTAGTGCTGGGCGAGATCGCCGTGGACGTCGTAGCCGTGGAGCAGGGGGTGCGGCCCCGGGCTCACGACTCGCGACTCGAGTCGTCGAGGCCAGGGGCGGTCCTCGATGGGTCCGCGTTGGGATTGGTCCGTCATCGTTCAGCGGTCGCGGAAGCCGGCGATGCTCTTGGCTCGGTCGCCCAAGGGGGGAGGGATGGTGCCGTCGACGAGGATCTCGATGAGCGCGGGGCGACGCTGCTCGAGCGCGGTCATGAACGCGCTGCGGAGCTGTCCGGGCTGGTCCACGGTCCACGTGCTCACCCCCATGGCCCGAGCGATCTCGGCGATGTGGAGGGGATGGCGGTAGCGGACCGCGTCCATCGGGACTCGGGTGCCCACGTGCTGGCTGCCGTGCCAGGTGATCCCGTGCATCTGGTTGTTCTCCACGATCCAGATCACCGGGACGTCGTACTCGGCGGCGGTCAGCAGCTCCATGCCGCACATGGTGAAGCACGCGTCGCCGATGATCGCGACCACGGGTCGATGGGTGGCCAGCGCGGCCCCGATGGGGGCGGCCGTTCCGTGTCCCATCGAGCCGAAGCCGAGGTTGAGCATGAAGCTCTGTCGACCGGTGATGGTCAGGTGGTGCACGTTGAACAGCATGTGCCCGCCGATGTCGGAGAACACGATGGCGTTGCGGGGCAGGATGTCGTTCAGCTCCCGGCGCCAACGCTGGGGCGTGACCGGGACCGCGTTGGAGTGACGCAGCTCGGCGTTCTCGTAGAAGGCGTCGTCCCGCACGATGGGCGGCACCTGCCCCCAGCGGGAATCCGCGGCGCCACCGTCGAGCTCACGGTCGATGTGGAAGGAGAGCTCGTTGAGGACCGTGCGGGCGTCGCCCACCAGGGGCACGGTGACGGGGTAGTTGCGGCCGATCTTGTCGACCGAGATGTCGAGCTGGATGAGCGCCTTCGTCGGCATCAGCTTGGGATGCCAATTGAAGGTGGTGGTCTCGTTGAGCGATGCCCCGAGGGTCAGCAGCACGTCCACCTGGTCGGAGAGCAGGGTGTCGCGAGCCAGGGAGTGGCCGGCGAAGCCCATCACGCCGAGCGAGAGGGGGTGGTCCTCGGAGAACAGGCCCTTGGCGCGCGGGGTGGTGGCGACGCGGGCCGGGAGTCGCTCGGCGAGCGCGGTCGCGACCGTCCGTGCGTTGGAGGCCGCGACGCCGGAGCCCACCAGGAACACGGGGTAGCGGGCCCGGACCAGCCAGCTCGAGGCCTCGCGCACGGCCTCGCGGTCGAACACCTGGGTCGACGGTCGATAGCTCCGCGGCTCGAACCACTCGTGGGTGGCCTCCTGCTCCCAGAAGTCGACGGGCACGTTGAGGTGGACCGGCCCCGGTTGCCCGGTGAGGGCCAGGCGCAGCGCCCGACGGAGGTGGTGGGACACCCGGTCGGGGGCGGGGATCATGGCGGAGTACTTGGTGACCGGCTTGAACATCGCCACGATGTCGATGTCCTCGGGTGCCGTCTCCTGGGAGGCGCCCTTGCCCAGGGCGTGGGAAGGAGCCTGCCCCGTCAGCACGAGCATGGGGACGCCGTCGGAGAACGCCGCCGCGACGCCGGTGAGCAGGTTGGTGGCCCCCGGTCCCGAGGTCCCGGCACAGACGGCGAGCGAGTTGGTGGAGCGAGCATAGCCGTCGGCCATGAACGCGGCTCCGGCCTCGTGCTTGGTGACGATGAGCTTGAGCTCGGGCTCGTTGGACACCGCGTCGAAGAACGGGTGGAGCAGCCCGCCGGGGACGCCGAAGATCACCCGTGCTCCCTCCGCCCGCAGGTAGCGAAGCGCGATGTCGACCATGCGGCCGCCGTCTCGGTTGTGATGCAGGCGGCTCATCGAAGCTCTGCCTGCCTCGGCTCAGGAACCCGAGTCATCGCTCGCGATGCGGGAGCGAATGGTGACCACCCGGCCCATCATCGAATCGGACTTGTCGTCGGGGAGATCGTGCTCGAGCTCCGCGGTCTCCTCGGGAGGAGGCACGACCGGGACGTAGACCCACAGGGTCGTCCCCACGTCGGGCTCGCTCATGATCTCGAGGCGGCCTCCGAGCTGATCGAGCAGTCGGGTGGCGTGCCCGAGCCCCGAGTGGTTCTCGCTTGGTTGGCGGGCTCCATCCGTCGCGAAGATCTGCTCCAGTCGTTCCTTGGCGATGCCCATCCCGGTGTCGCTCAGCTTGATGAGCAGGCTGCCGGGAGTGCCGCCCACCTCCACCACGATGCTCCCGCGGTCGGTGTGGCGAGTGGCGTTGAACAGGAGGTTGTCGATCACGCGCTCGAGGACGGGGCGCACCGTGGTGATCGAGGCGGGAGCCTCGCGGGTCTGGAACACGGTGATGCGGATGCTGCGGCTGGCGCTCGTCGCCTTGAGCTGGGCCCGGATCTGGGCCACGAGCTCGTCGACGTTGATCGTCTCGCTCTGCATCTGCTGGCGGCCGGGATCCTCGCGGGCGATGTCGACCAGCTCGCCCACGAGTCGCGAGACGCGATCGACGGCGGTCTCGATCTCGCTGGCGCTGCGCAGGCTCCCGGCCTGGGCCGACGCCTCGGCGTTCTTGCTGGCGGCCGGGAACTCTCCGGTCCGACGGCGCAGCGCGGACTGCAGCCGGCGGATGACGGTGTTGAGCTTCTTGGTGCGGATGGCGACGGCTTCCTCGAGCCGCTGGTTCCACTCGCGATCTCGATCGCGGAGGGAGGACAGCTCGTCGGCGGCCTGTGCGTGCGAGGCGATGACCTTCTCCATCTCGAGCGCGGTCTCGTTGGAGAACTCGAGGTGGGCGTTGAGCAGTCGTCGCAGCTCGAAGGTGAAGCCGAGGGTTCCGCCCAGCACGGGCAGGACCGAGTAGGCGAAGGAGGGGTCGGCGAAGCCCGCGGGAATCGCCGCGGCGGCCAGCGCTCCCAGGAGCATCCCCGCGGCGACCCGACGCAAGCGCAGGGGCTCGTACCAGGACAGCTCGTAGTCGCAGCAGTCGTCACCGTGCGCGACGCAGGAGTGCTCGCGGAGCTTCGCCGGAGCGAGCCCCACGAACAGCGTGGGCATCGACACGAGCTGCGCCTGGCGAGAGAGGCAGTTGAGGCGGCTCTCGGGGCGCGAGGTGTGGTAGGCGAGCCGCACGGTGTTGCGAGGGCTCGGCATGGTGGAGAACTTGCCGACCTTGCAGACCATGCCGCCCGTCTTGGCCAGGATCTCGTAGCTCGTGCGAACCGAGAGGCCACGGACGATCAGCAGGAACGCCCCGTACTGCTTCTTCACCTCGTGGGTGCACGCCCGCATGAACTCCTTGTCGCTGCCGACGAGGTCGCGGATTGCGGCCAGGAGGCGCTCGAAGTGCTCGTGCGAGACCCAGCCAGCGCTTCGCGTCGCGGCCGACGGGGGCAGCCCGCAGGTGTAGACGAGGTCGAGCAGGGTGTCCTCTCCGAACTTGGAGCGGACGTAGCCGAACATCGGCTGGAGGATGCGCAGGTTGTAGTCGCCGTCCGTCTCGGACACGAACTGCTCGAAGTCCGTCTCGTCCACGACGCGGAGCGCTGGTGACGAGCCGGAGGCGCTGCCACGGTCGCCGTTGCCCTTGGAGGCCATGATTGGGTGCCTGAGCGTCCCTCGCCCAGGCGACAGGCTATCACGCCGGCTCCGGAGCGAGGGCGAGGTCTGGGAGCGTAGAGCGCGCAGGCTCGGAGGGGAGTCGAGCCCTCCCACCCGGGCCCGGGCTCGTCGAAACGACCATGGGCGGCCGCCTCGCGGCCCGTGCTACGCTCCCGCTCGCGTCCATGCGGCCCGTGGTCATCACCGTGTTCGACTCCGAGGCGGGGACGACGGCGGAGCACACGTTCGCCTCGTCACCCGTTCGAATCGGGCGCAACCCGCTCAACGACCTCCCGCTGCCGTTTCCCTTCGTCTCGGGGTGGCACGCGGTGGTGCGCTTCGATGACGGTCAGGCGAAGTTCTTCGACCTGGGCTCCACCAACGGCACGCTCCTCAACGGTCGCAAGATCCAGGCAGGGGAGGCTGTGGTCATCGGTGAGATGCTGTCGGTCACGATCGGCAAGCTGGAGCTCCGCCTGCGCCGCGGGGAGGCGGTGTCGCAGGCGTATCCGGCTGGTTACGCGGTGCAGGCGCCCCAGCCTCCGTCGCCCTATCCGGGGCCGGGGCCGGGCCCGGGGCCGGGACCGAGCATGCCGCCGATGATGGCGACGCCGTCCCATGCCCCTCAGCCCCCGCCGCCGGTGTACGGGCATCCCGGGCCGCCGGTGATGCAGCAGGGCTCGATCGATCGGCCTCCGTCGCTCCCCATGCCGTCGGCCGAGCCCGGGACCGCGCACGTCCAGATGTCGGACGTGCACCATGCGATCCAGCGGCTGCGCCCGCTCTACGACGGGTACCGCCACGCGTGGAAGCAAGTGCAGGGCGAGCTACAGTCGTCGCTGCAGAGCATGCACCCGTCGCTGCACGAGTTCGCGATCTCGGTGCTGTCGCGCGAGTTCTCGGGGCTCGGCAGCGAGCCCGAGTTCGGCAACCTCGCCCGTCAGCTCGGTGCCCGCGTGCCGATGGCGAGCGGCGGAGGCGGCGAGGGGATGGCGGCGGTGCAGCGCCTGAGCCAGGGCACGCGCCCCGACGAGGAGGCGCCGCGCAACGAGGAGGAGGCCGAGCGCTTCCTCGCGTGCGTGGAGGACGTGCTGCGCGCGAGCGCCAAGGCCTTCGTGGAGCTGCAGAAGGGACAGGAGCAGTTCGGTCGCGAGATGGGCGTGCGCACGATCAAGGAGTTCACGCCGCTGCACGCGGCGGGGACGCCCGAGAACGTGCTCAAGTACCTGCTCGACTGGCAAAAGGGCGGGCCACACCGCACCCAGGAGCTGGTGGGCGTGTACGCCGACCTCATGATCCACCAGGTCGCGCTGATCAACGGCGTGATGGAGGGCGTCCGCAGCCTGCTCGCGCGCCTCGACCCGGCGGAGATCGAGCGCGGCGTGTCCTCGGCGTGGGGAAGCCGCGCCGCCTCGGCCTGGAAGGCGTTCGTGCATCGCTACCAAGAGCTCACCGAGGCGGACCGGAACATCACCGAGCACGTGTTCGGCCCCGATTTCGCCCGGGCCTACGCCGAGGTCGGCGGCGAGGGATCCCGCCACGGCTGAGCCCGAGGTCGCCGCCCCTCGCGGTTTGAGGTAAGAACGGCAGGGTGAGACTGCCGATCGCCGCGTTGGTCGGCGTCACCTTGGTGGCGCCCGTCGCATGCAAGAAGACCGTGGAGGGCCCGATGGCGGTCTGCTCCTCGGAGGTCGAGGGCGGTGAGGCCGAGGAGACGCAGAGCCAGAACGTCCCCGACGACGTGTGGTTCTCCCTCATCCTCAAGAACTACAACGCCAAGACCAAGGAGCCGGCCCGCCCCGCCCGCGACTGCTCCAACAAGCCGCTCACGGTCGAGGACGAGGTGGTCGCCAAGTGCGTCACCCCCCAGAGCCCGGCCGCCGCGCTGCCGCCCCGGCCGCTCGACGGCGAGAAGGACCTCGAGATCGTGGGCATCGACGAGGCCAAGGCGCTGGTGTGGGTACGCACCGACTACTTCGAGGACGGCGACGCGCTGGGCCCCGTGGCGATCGCGGAGTTTCGCAAGAACGGCATCGCGATCCGGGCGATCGGGGCGCTGCGGGCCAACCCCAACCGCGTGCGCATGCGCCTCGAGCCCATGGGCGAGACCCAGGTGCTGGTGGTCGAGAGCATGGTCTGCGAGGTGGAGGACCCCAACAAGTGCGCCCGGGTGATGCGGCTGATGCCCCAGGAGGGCAGCCGCTTCGTGGAGCGGCCGCTGGTCGATGCCGAGACCGAGGCCTGCCTGGGCGCGGCCACCTTCCCGCTGTCACGCGAGGAGGAGATCAAGCGCGACGACGGCACGATCCGGCGCTTCGAGCTGGTGCGCACCTTCAAGTTCGAGGAGGGGGCCGTCTCGGTGAGCGAGCAGGTGACGATCAAGGACATCGATCCCGAGTCGCCCGACGAGCCGCCGGTGGTGTTCCGCAAGGCGCAGCTCGAGGGCACGCTCGAGCTAGGGCCGGGGGGGCTGCGCACCTCCGAGCCGCTGTGGAACCGGCTGCTGGCCGAGCACGGCTCGGTGGAGGTCCGGGCCAAGCCCGCCGAGGGCGAGGGCGGAGCCGAGGGCGAGGGCGGAGCCGAGGGGGGCGAGAAGGCACCCGGCTGAGCCGGGCCGCGCTGCGGGGTTGCGAGCTTCGGGGGGCGCCGGCATCGAGACGGCCGTGAACCAAGGGGCCCCGGCCGGCAACTGAGAGGCGCGGGGGGAGTCGATGCGCGGGAGCTGGATCATCGTGGCTGCGTTGCTCGCGGCCTGCGTCACGGAGCCCGGCGAGGGCGATCTGTTCGGTCCGGTGACGGCGGGCCCGAGCCCGGGGGACGGCTCGAGCGGGACCACGGACGGGCCCGACTCGGGCGGAGCCAGCTCGGGGGGCGAGGCCGAGACCGGCGGTGACGAGAGCACGGGGGAGCCGCTGCCGCCCTTCTCCTGCGATGCCGTGCCCGCCAGCTCGCCGGTGCTCGACGCCCTGGTGCTCCTCGATCCCGCGCAGCCGCACCCCGGCGACACCCTCAACGTGGTGGTGCGGGCGACCAACGGCACCTCGCGGGGCGACGCGCCGCCGATGGAGCTCGAGGTGAGCGACCGCGACGGCGTGAGCACCCTGAGCCCGCTGACCATCCAGGGCGGCGAGGCGCTCTACTACTACTCGATCCCCGACGTGCCGCAGGGCGACCTGTGCCTGCGCAGCCTCATCGACGGCGCCACCGAGGCCAGCGCCAAGGTCACGGTCACCCCGCGACCGCCCGGCCCGCCGGTGGACGGCGGCATCTTCAAGGTCCGCGCCAACCACCAGTGGACCTGCGACGAGCAGCCCGGCTGGGGCAACGAGCTGCACGTGTGGGTGCGCGACGAGAACGGCCAGGCCATGGAGGGGGTGAGCGTGGCGGTGGGCTACGCCGACAGCACCGACCCCGGCTCGATCTACAACGGCGACGGCGAGCCGATCCCCTCCGCGATCGTCACCGGGGCCGACGGCCACGGGATGATCTTCGACTACTGGCCGATCTCCGACAACGGCCTGCTCGTGCTCGAGCTGCAGGTGGACGGGGTCGCCTCCGACATCGCCACGGAGCTGACCACCGGCTGGTGGGAGGACGACACCATGGGCTGCAACTACTGCAACACGGCCACGGTCAACGTGTGGGGGCACTGGTCGTACACGGTGGAGTTCCAGCGCGACCCCGCGGCCACCGAGGTGTGCGTGGTGGACAACGACCACGCGGGCATGGCCGCGTGCGGCAACGACCTGCACGTGCACCACGCTCCGGGCGTGGTGCCCTGCTGGGCCCCGTAGCCGCGGTCGGGGCCGCCGCGCCCCGCTCCCACTACGGCTCGAGCACGATCGTCTGCTCGGCCGCGGCGTCCACCTCGGTGCGACGATACGGCAGGTACGAGTACTGGTCCTCGATCCACGCGTCGCGGGTGTCGTCGAAGTGGGGGCTGCTGGGGTCGGCGGAGTTGCCCGGCGGGAAGCTGCAGTGGGCCTCCGGGGTGCCGTCGTCGGCGAAGGTGGTCACCACGCGGAAGATCGCCCCGTCATGGGAGTCGAAGCGATCGGCCGGGTTGCCGGACTCGTCGAGGAACGAGCTCGACGACACGTTGACCGTGTCCTCGCCGCCGTCGGTGGGCCACCAGCCCCCGTCCAGGTCGCCGCCGAAGGGGTTGCTGAAGTCGGTGCCGTGCATGTCGCCCCAGGCGTAGCCCGAGGGATCGACGCTGCCGTAGCGATCGGTGAGCGCCTCGGCCACCCGCGAGAGGGTCTCGAGCAGCACCACGTCGCGCGAGCTGCCGAGCAGCTCGTCGGAGGCCGGGTAGTCGCCGGTCACCGCGAGCACGGGGATCTTCACCACGAAGGTGGGCTCCGAGCCCACCACGGTGGAATAGAGGATCGACAGCTCGTCGCGTAGCACCACGTCGGTCAGCAGCATCACGTAGAGGTGGAAGGCCAGCGCCCCCGGCCGGTCCCGCTCCATGCGGCCGTCCCAGGTGTCGGTGAGCAGGGTGTAGAGCTCCTCGAGCTCGGGGCGGCCCTGGTAGGGCGCCAGCTCGGGGTCGGTGGGCAGCGCGGCCCAGGCTTCTTGGAGCGCGGGCAGCAGCCGGTCGGCCATGGGGCTGTGGGTGTCGGTCTGCAGCGCCTGCAGATCCTCCACGCTCACCTCGCCCTCGGCGGTGAGGCGCTGCAGCTCCTCGTCGATGCGCTGCGCCCGGAAGCCCGAGGCGTAGAAGTAGCCGTAGTACCAGGGGTCGTTGGACACGTCGCCGTCGAAGGTGAAGCCCCAGGGGTCGTTGTTGGCGGTGGCCAGCCAGCCCCGCGCGCCGCCGTGGCTCCGCGGCAGCCGCTCGGGGGGCAGCAGGCTCCCGTCCCACAGGTTGGCGGGGTCGGTGCCGTCGAGCACGGTGAAGGGCATGGGCCGCACGCTCGGATCGCCGCGGTCGGGCACGTCGATCTGCACGCGGTAGGTGATGCCGCCCGCGTCGGCGGCCACGAAGTTGAAGCCGCCCACCTGCATGAGATCGGCCGCGGCCTCGAACTCGGCGAGGGTGGTCGCGCCGGCCATCGACATGAAGGTGAGCTCCTCGTTGGTGGCCGCGAAGCCGGTCCAGTTGAGCAGCAGGGCGTGGCCCGGGCCGGCGATGGGCAGGGGCACGATGTCGTCGGGCAGCAGCACGCCGTAGCCGGGCACGTCGCGGACCTGCAGCACCTCGTCGTCGGCCCCCGCGATCACGATGACCTCCTCGCGGGTCTCGATGGGGACCGAGGTGCCGCCCACCATGGCGTTGCTGCCCTCGACCGGCACCTCCCAGATGTCCATCACGTCGGCGAAGTTGGTGGTGGCGGCCCACTGCAGCGTGCGGTTGTGGCCGAGCTGCACGCCGGCCGAGCCGGCGAAGGCCCAGCCGATCACGTCGATCGACCCGCCCGCGTCGGCGCTGTTGAGGTGCTGTGCGTACATCAGCGAGGGGCTCTGCAGCGGCTGGTGCGGATCGTTGGCGATGAGCGGCCGCCCGGTGGCCGTGTGCTGCCCCGCGACCGCCCAGTTGTTGCTGCCCACCCGCGGCAGGTGCCCCATGGCCCGGTGCAGGGTGGCCAGGCCCTCGGCGATCTGCTCGGGCGAGGCGGGGATGGGCGGCGGGGTGGCGGGCACCAGGCCCGGCCGGTAGGGCGCGGGCGCGGGCAGCTCGTCGGGCGGCATGGTGGTCACGGGGAACGCAGGCCGGGCCAGCTCCACCCGGGCCCAGGCGTCGGGGAAGTTGCGCTGCACGATGGTGGCCAGCAGCTCGCGCTCGAGCGAGTTGGAGTTGCCCAGCAGCATCAGCTTGCCCACCGCGCTGTGCTCGGCCACGGTCCAGGGCTCGGGCATCACCCCGGTCTCGCCGGGGCCGAAGCCGTAGGGCACGGGCACGCTGCCCTCGTTGATCTCGGCGATGCGGGCGTTGACCCCCGCGAGCCAGGCCACGATCAGGCGGTAGGTGTCGGGCGACTCCTCGCGCAGGCGCTCGGCATTGGCGGCGCCCCAGCGCGGGATGTCGAAGATGCGCGAGATCTCGTCCTGGCCCACGTAGTCGGGGCCGAGGACCTCGGCCTGGCGACCCAGCGCGCGGCGGCGCATGAGGTCCATCTCGAACAGGCGGTCGGTGGCCTGCTGGTAGCCGGACGCATACAGCACGTCGAGGTCGGTCTGGCCGTAGACGTGGGGGATGCCGCGGTCGTCGATGATGATCTCCACGGGGCCGCTCAGGCCCGGGAACTCGTCGATGTCCTCGCCGCCGGTGCCGGTCTCGGTCTCGGTCTCGGTGCCGGTGCCGGTCTCGTCGAGCGTGCTCGGCCCGCTGCTCGTGGTGCCGGTGTCGGTGCCCGACGCCGAGCTGTCGTCGTCCGTGCAGGCCCCCAGCGCCAGCATGCTCGCGATCACCATCCAAGCCTTCGTATGCATCGCGCGGCATCATTCCATGGATCGAACGGTCGATCGACGAACGCGGATGCTCGAGGCCGTGACGAAACGCTCTCGCATCGAGCGCTGCGACATCGTGGCGCAGCGCTCGACGCGAGCCTCGTCCTCGTCGTGGGCTACGGCACCGTGACGATGCCGATGCCGACCAGCTCGTCGTAGTAGGGCGCGCCCGGGGTCCACCACTGCGCGCCGGTGGGCTCGACGCCGGTCTGCCACACCACGACCGCGGTCGAAAGCCCGCGCACCGCGGTCGCGATCTCGTCGTCGTCGAAATTCGGGTTGCCGCCGTTGCAGGTCAGCCCGCACAGGAAGTCGGCCGGGCTCTGGAAGTCGCAGTGATCGGCATCGGTCACGCGCAGGGCCTGCCCGCCGGCGGCCCCGACCACGGCGAGCCCGTTGTTGGTGGTGTTGCACATCGAGGGCTCGCCCACGATGTCGAAGGCCGGGGCGGCGATGGCCGGGGCGGCGGCCAGGCCATCGCCGTCGGAGTCGACCATGTCCAGGCCGAGCACGGCGACGGCCGAGCCGTCCTGCGCCGCGGCGAGGACGGCGGCCAGGCCCCCCGCGGAGTAGCCGGCATAGATCACCGGGCCCACCCCGAGCGCGTCGACCAGCGCTCGCAGGTCGATGCCATTCTGCGGGTGGTCGGCGTCGACGATCGAGGCATGGCACAGGTCGGGCGCGATCACGCGGACGCCCCAGCTCGCCCAGTGCTCGGCCCAGCCGGCCATGCTGGCGCGGTTGCCCTGGAAGCCGTGGGCCAGCACCACTACGGGGGCAGAGTCCTGGCCCATCGGCACGTAGCGGTCGTAGCCCATCGGGCAGCCGGGTAGCGAGGCGCTGCCCGATTCCACCTGTACCGCGAAGGGGCCCGGCTCGCGCAGGTCGGGGCCGGGCTCGCCCGACATGCCGCCGGTGGTCTCGTCGGAGCTGCCCTCGCTGCCGGCGGTGGTCTCGACCAGGCCCGACTCGCCCTCGGAGCCGGCCGTGGCCCCGGAGGCCGTGCCAGTGTCGTCGCCGCTCGTGCCGGGGGCGGCCGTGGTCGACCCCGAGGAGCTCTCCGTGGCGTCGCCGTCGGTGCTGCTGTCGTCACCGCCCGGGCAGCCCGCCAGCAGCAGCGTCAGCGCCGTCGTCCCCCACCTCGTGATCCGCTCGTCCATCGCACCCTCCATGGGCCGGAGCGTGCCCGCGGGGCCTCTCGGTCCACAAGGCGGGCCCGTGAGCGTCTGCCCACCGCCCTCGGCGCGGATTCAATAGCGCCAGAGCCGTACGATCGTACGGTTTTCGGGACTACGATCCCGGCGTCTCGTCGGGATCGTCGTCCGAGTCCTCGGGCCCGGCGTTGGCGGGCTCGTCCGCGTGCTCGGGGAACAGGCCGCGCTCGCGGGGGTCCTCGATGCGCTCGCGCAGCTCGTCGAACGCGGCGAAGCCGATCTGCTGGTAGACCAGCAGGGCGCGGGGGTGATCGGTGGAGCAGGCGTGCACGATCACGCGCTGGACGTCGTCCTCCTGCCAGACCATCTCGACCACGCGACCGGTGAGGAAGCGGCCCAGGCCCTGGCCGAGGTACTCGGGCATGAGGCCGAGGTAGCTCAGCTCCACCTCGCCGGCGCGGCGGCGGTCGAGCTCGGCGAAGCCGGCCGGGACCCCGTCGACCTGCAGCACCAGCAGCTCCACGCGCCCGTCGTGCACGATGGAGGCGAGCTCGTCGTCGCCCATCTCGCGTCGCTCCCACCACAGGTAGGGCGAGCCCACGTTGTCGTAGAGGTAGCGATAGAAGTGGAGCGGGAAGTGCTTGGCCTGGACCAGCGCGATGGTGCGACCGGTGAGGGAGACCCGAGGCACGCGCGGGGCCTGCCGCAGCTCGAGGCGGGTGGTGACCAGCTCGAGCATGCCGTCGGGACTACGGGGCGGGGGCTTGGGGCGCATGGGCGGCCGGACTCTACATCGGGTGGCTCCCCGCGCCGAATCCAGGCCGGGGCCTCGTCTCGCTCGTCCCGTCGGCTGCGCAACTCGCGGCGACGGACGGGGGCGAATCGTCGGTGAACCGAAGGCCGCGCAGGCGCACCTATGGAGGCCGGAGCCCCATGTCGCCGACTCGACTCGTCCCGACCCTCGCCCTTTGCTCGCTCGTGCTCGCTCCCGCCGTGGCCGGGGCCACGCCGCCGATCCACAGCCCGTGGCCGTGCGGCGAGCCCGAGTCGGTGTCGCAGGGTCACAACACCACCAGCTCCCACGGCGGGCTCAACCCCTGGGACGCGTGGGCGTGGGACCTGCGCCGCGGCGAGGGTGACCCGGTGGTGGCGCCCTTCGACGGGATCGTGCGCGCGGTGAAGGACGATTCCGAGACGAGCTGCTGCGTCGACTGCGGCTGCTGGCTGGACACCAACCATCTCGTGATCGCGCACGACGACGGCAGCGAGTCGCAGATCATGCACCTGCGCAAGGACACCGTGCCCTTCGAGGTGGGCGACCTGGTGCGGCGCGGCGAGGTGGTGGGGCAGGTGGGGCTCACCGGGCAGATCACCGGCGCGCACCTGCACTTCGCGGTGCAGCAGGATCCGTGCTCGACCAACGGCCCGTGGTACTGCCAGTCGATCCAGGCGCGCTTCGTGGACACCGGTGATCCGCTGGCGAACGGCCAGGACTACACCTCGCGCAACTGCATGCTCGAGGACGAGTGCATGGTGGGCCCCGACGCGGCGCTCACCATCGACGACGGCAGCAGCTGCTTCATCGACGCCGACGGCACCGAGACCTGGGAGCGCTACGACGAGCCGAGCGACTCCTACTCGTATCGCTATGTGCACAACGCGAGCGGCACCCAGGGCACGGCCGAGGGCTACTGGCGCTTTCGCGTGCAGGAATCGGGGCGGTACCGGGTGGAGGTGCAGATGCCCTGGTGGAACGACGCGGCGCCCAACGGCTCGGCGAGCGTGACCTACGAGGTGGGCTCGGGGGCGGTGCGCACCGAGGTGGGCCCCGTCAGCCAGCTCGCGGCCTCGGCCGACTGGGTGGTGCTGGGCGAGGACTTCCTGCTCCGGGAGGAGACCGAGTCGTACGTGCGCCTGAGCAACGCCACCCCCGAGACGGCCGGCACCACCCTGGTGGGCTTCGACCAGGTGAGGATCACCCGCGTGGGCGACCACGTGCCCGCGCGCTGTGCCGTGGTGGGGGGCACCGAGATCGACGAGGGGGGCGAGTGCTTCACCACCTCGGGCGAGAGCTGGTTTGCGGAGGAGGGCGGGCGCCAGGGCTTCGTGTACTCCAACAGCAACGACCTGGCGGCGCCGCTCGAGGTGGGCACCTGGGAATTCGAGGTGGGCTTGGCCGAGCGCCACCAGATCTGGGTGTACGTGCCGCTGGAGGCCGAGACCGCCGCGGCCCGCTACCAGCTCTTCAACGGCTACATCACCCTGGACCTCGACCCGGTGGACCAGAGCAAGGGGCCCGGCTGGATCGAGCTCACCCGCGACGGGCAGGGGGGCTTCGAGCTCTACGCGGGGCTGACCGCGAGGCTCTCGCTGGGCGACGACACGGGCGAGCCCTTCGTGAGCGGGGGAGACAACACCATCGTGGCCTACGACTCGATCGCGATCGCGCCGGAGTCGATCGGCTTCGATCCCTCCACCCTCGAGGACAAGTTCGACGGCTTCGACGACGGCGTGGCCCGCGGGGGCGAGGCCGACGGCTGTGCCTGCCGGTCGCGGGGCGAGGCGGGCCCCGTCGGCGCGCTGCTGGTGCTGCTGGGGCTGTGGGGCCTGCGGCGGCGTCGGGCTACGGCACGGTGATCGGCGCCAGCACCATGGAGCTGCCCAGCGCGGGCAGCTCTGCGGGCTCGGGGACCTCGCCGCGCCAGATCATCGCTCGCAGCCGGCAGCCGGGGCGCTGCACGTGCAGATCGACGCGCACGCGGGTGGGGAGCGAGTCGGGGCTGGTGGCCACGATCTCCGCGGTGAGGCAGGGCCGCTCGAAGCGCTGGCCGGGGGCGAAGGCGAGGTCGGAGCGGAGCATGCGATCCAGCGGTGCCACCAGCCACGGGCGGGTGCTCTCGAGCTCCAGCGTGTGCTCGGTCGCGCGGTGCACGGTGAGCTCACCGGCGCCGGCGTAGAGGTACTCGACCCGGGCGGGGAACGGACGGCCGTCGCGCTGGGCGATGGCACGGGAGTAGAGCATCACGAGATCGCTGGGGGCATTGAGCAGCACCACGGTCTGCTCCGCGATCGCAGGCGAGCCGGGCGGGCCCGCCAGCGCGTCGGCGATCGCCTCCACGCGGCCGTGGATCCAGCGGGTGGTCCCCACCCGCAGCGGCAGCAGCAGGGCGAGCAGCAGGTGCAGGACCAGCAGGCCGCGGCCGACCACGCGGGCGAGGCGAGAGGCCGCGGGCTCGCGGGCGCGCAGCACCAGCGCGGCGAGCAGGGCACTGGTGGCCGCGCTCATCAGCAGCAGGCCGCGGTCGGTGGGCACCGAGGTCCCCGCGGTGACGCAGCTCAGCCCCGCCCCCAGGGTCCACATGCGCAGCGAGGGATCGTCGCGCAGGGCATCGCGGGTCAGCCACGCCAGCAAGGCCAGGAAGGGCACGGCCCCCACGAAGGCCACCAGGGTGGCGCCCGGGAGCGCGCCCAGGCCGTCGAGCACCCCCAGGCCCAGGCAGGCCGCGAGCATCACGGCGCCGTTGACGATCGTGCGCAGGCCGTAGGCGAGTGGATCGGTGGCGGGGTCGAGGTAGATCCCCGTGTGCGCGGCCCCGTAGCCCGCGGTCTCGTAGCCCACCCGCCAGGCGATCACGAGGATCAGGTAGGGCAGCAGGGCGACGAAGCGGCTGCGCTGGCCGTCGAGCACCAGCGCGTAGGCGGCGAGCAAGCCGAGCCCCGCCACCGCGCCCTCGTTGGACAGCAGCGCGCCGCCGAAGGCGAGCGGGCCCAGCAGCGCGCCGAGGCCCCAGCCCTCGGCCCGCCAGCGGCGGTGGAGCAGCAGGGCGCCGAGCACCAGCGCCGCTCCCATCAGGCTGTTGCGCGCCGCGATCCAGCCCACGTTCATGCCGTGGATCTGCGCCAGCCCGAACAGCAGCGCGGCCAGGCTCGCGCGCTCGGGCGAGCCGCCGAGCACCCGCTGGGCGCGGCCCACCAAGGCCACGAGCAGCCCGTACCACAGCAGGCTGTGCAGGTGCATCAGCCACGGCGCGCCGGGCCACAGCCGGAAGTCGAGCCAGTGGGTGAGCGCGGCCAGGGGACGCAGCAGATCGAGGCGCATGCCGGGCTCGGTCCACCACGGCTGATCGGCCGCGCTCACGAAGGCGGGCCGCGGACCGTCGCCATAGAATGTGAACGCGGAGCCGAGGAAGCCGGGATCGCCCGCGTGCAGGGCGTGGAACAGGTCGTCGAGCTCGAGGCCGCCGAGCAGGGCGGGGGCGCACATCAACATGGCCACCAGCGGGATCCACCGGCGGTGGGTGGTCAGACGCTGCGGCCAGCTCGGCACGGCCCGCAGGGTACGCTCCGTGGTGGGAGCGAGCGAGCGCTGGTTCCCCGCGCGCGCCCGGGCCGTGCTACACCGTCGAGGCGTGGCCAAGGCCAAGGTCTACGTGGTGCTCGTGGGGCGCGAGCCCGGGGTCTACCGCGACTGGGAGAGCTGCCGGGCCCAGGTGCACGGCTTCCCGGGCGCCGAGTTCCAGGGCTATGGATCGCTGGTCGAGGCCGAGCGCGCGTGGTTCCAGGCCGGCGGCGATCCGGTCCCGCTCGACGACGACGACGACGGGGACGAGCTGGTCATGGTGGCTCCCGAGCCGCGCGGGCGCGGGGAGGGACCGGTGGTCGGGGCCATCGCCGTCGATGCGGCCTGCAGCGGCAACCCGGGACCCATGGAGTACCGCGGGGTCGAGATCGCCACGGGGCACGAGCTGTTCCGGGTGGGGCCCATGAAGGGCACCAACAACCTCGGGGAGTTCCTCGCCATCGTGCACGGCATGGCCTGGATGCAGGCCCGGGAGCGCCGCGATCCGATCTACTCCGACTCGATGACCGCCATCGGCTGGGTGCGCCGCGGACGGGTGCGCAGCACCCTGGCCCGCACGGCCGCCACCGCCGAGGTCTGGGCGCTGGTGGAGCGGGCGCAGCGATGGCTGCACCTCGACGCGCGCCCGGTGGTCGAGCTGCTCAAGTGGCCGACGAAGCGCTGGGGAGAGATCCCGGCGGACTTCGGTCGCAAGTGAGCCCGGCCTCCGCCCAGCCCAGGCGCTGCAGCAGCCCGCGGAGCTCGTCGTCGAGCGGCGCACGGATCCGTAGCGGTCGATCGTGGTGGGGGTGGGGCAGGGCCAGCCACCACGCGTGCAGCAGCAGGCGGCGGATCCCCAGGTGCTCGCGGAACAGGCGGTTGTGTCGGCCCTCGCCGTGCCGCACGTCGCCCACGATGGGATGGCGCAGGTGGGCCAGGTGCTTGCGGAGCTGGTGCAGGCGACCGGTGTGGGGCACGAGCTCGACCAGCGAGTAGCGAGCCTGGGGGTAGCGGCCCACCGGGATCGGCAGCTCCACCGTGGCCAGCCGGCGCAGGCTGGTGTGTGCCGGCTGGGGCGCTCGCTCGGGCTCCTCGCGCAGCGGGTGGTCGATCTCGGCCTCGGTCGGGGCCCAGCCCCGCACCACTGCCACGTAGCGCTTGTCGACGTCGCGGCGGGCGAGGGCCTCGCCCACGCGGCGGGCCGTGTGGGGATCGAGGGCGAACAGCAGCACCCCCGAGGTGGCGCGGTCGAGGCGATGCACCGGGTACACGCGCCGGCCGAGCTGGTCGCGCAGGCGCTGCAGCGCCGGGGCCCGGTCGCGGACCTGCTCGCTGCGGTGCACGGCCAGCCCCGGGGGCTTGGCGATGGCCACCAGCCACGGGTCCTCGTGCAGGATGGTGAGGGGCGCATCGGCCACCGCGGGGGAGGGTAGCAGCGGCGGGACTACCCCGGACGCGTCGCGCGTCGAGCTGCTCTAGACTGCTCGTCCGTCGCGATGCCCGAGGCGCTCAAGGACATGGCCTTCACCCTGCTGGGGTGGGGGCTCACCCCGCTGGGGCTGCTGCTCGCGTGGGCGGTGCGCCGGCTGTGGCGTCGCGCGGCGGGCTGGCGACCGCGGCGGCGCGCGGCCGGGCGCATCCTGGCGCTGGGGCTCGCCGGGCTCGCGGCGGCGTCGCTGCTGGTGGGGAGCTACGGGCTGTGGATCCGCTATCGGCCCCAGCCCAGCGACATGGAGCGCGAGCTCCACCCCGGGATCCACTATCGTCGCTTCTCTCGCACGGAGCCCCGCCCGTTCGTGGTGCACGTGGCCACCGTGGAGCTCGCGACCCCAGGCCTGTCGCTGGTGCCCACGGGCGGAGCGGTGGGCGGCTGCATCCCCGCTCGCACCACCTCGGCGTTCCTCGACGAGCACCGGGTCCGGCTCGCGATCAACACCCAGTTCTTCTATCCCTGCCCCGACATGGAGCACCCCGAGGAGCTCACCCCCGGGCAGCTGCTGCGGCCGGTGGGGCGCGCCGCGGTGGCGGGCGAGGTGATCATCGGACGGCGGTGGAACGGCAACACCGTGTTCATCGCCGAGGACGGCGTCGTCACCCTCTTCGAGCCGCCGACGCGCCCGTACCATGCGTTCTCTGGGCGCTACCGCCTGGTGGCCGAGGGCCAGGCCACCGCGGCCGACGACGGCATGCTCGCGCCCCGCATCGCGCTGGGCTTCGATGCCGGGCGACGGCGGATGATGGTGGTGCTCGTCGACGGGCGCCAGCGGGGCTACAGCGAGGGGGTCACGCTGCCCGAGCTGAGCGCCCTGCTCGTGGAGCTCGGCGTGCACGATGCGATCGAGCTCGACGGCGGCGGCTCGGCCACGCTGGTGACGGCCGACGAGGACGGCGAGCCGCGGGTGCTCAACTCGCCGATCCACTCGCGGATCCCCGGTCGCGAGCGCCCGGTGGCCAACCACCTCGGGGTGCGGATCGCGGGCTGATGCGCGGCGGAGCTCAGCGCACCAAGAAGCGCCGCAGCGCGCGGTCGTGCACCGAGGCCTCGCGCTCGCCCATCTCGATGGTGCGATCGAGCAGCTCGGGTCGCGTGTAGTCCCAGACGTCGACGGGCACCTCGCGGGTGGGCGCCACGTAGAGCCGCGAGCCCTTCTGGCCCAGGCACGAGGGCGGGTAGGGGCGGGTGAGCAGCACCAGGTTGCGCCGCACCTCCCGGACCGCCTCGGCCGCGGACGCCGGCGCGTTGTCGACGAGCCCGCCGTCGAGCAGGGTCCGCCCGCGGAAGCGACCCATGGGGGTGAAGGGCGGGGTGGCCGACGAGGCGATGATCAGATCGGCGAGCTCCTCGGGGGTCTGGCAGCGGCGTGCATCCACCACGTGGGCCGAGAAGCCCAGGCGCTGGCCCAGCACCGGGTGCACGAAGTCCCGACGGATCCGCTTCTCGAGGTTGTAGGCCGACCAGCCCACCAGCGCGCCGACGGCCGAGGGTACCAGCGGTGGCGGCGAGGTGGTCACCACCAGTACCGGGAAGGGGGTCTGGCGGATGAGCTCCAGCCCGCCCTCGGCGTAGGCACACAGCAGGGTGTCGCGATAGATCGGCCCGTGCGGGGTGGGCCGCTGCCCGCGGAGCAGCCGGGTCCACTCGAAGTTGCGGTGCACGCCCTGTCGCCGCGCTCGCCAGAAGGCGCGGGTCTGGGTCTCGCGCCCGGCCAGCCACAGCGTGGCCACGCAGGCGCCGGCGC
This sequence comes from Myxococcales bacterium, assembly GCA_020633315.1. Classification (GTDB taxonomy): domain Bacteria; phylum Myxococcota_A; class Polyangia; order Nannocystales; family Nannocystaceae; genus Paraliomyxa. The sequence goes on along the minus strand of JACKDV010000005.1, from coordinate 175,905 downwards.
TGCAGGCCGCGATCGCGGCGAGCCGCGGGCGCAGGCGCTCGCCCCAGTGGTGCAGCAGCCCCAGCTGGTAGAACGCTCGGTTGCCGCCACCGGCGAAGGTGATGGCGACGTCCCGGGGGAGCTGCGGCGCGGCGTTGGTCATCGCGGGCGACCGACGTATAGCCCGCTCAGCGACGGGGCGCCATGATCGCGCGTCGGATGGCCGCGGCGGGGTGCTCGTCGTCGAGGCGTGCCTCGCCGTCCACCACCTGCACGCCGATCCGCTCCATCGCGGCCTCCACGTCGGGGAGCTCGCGCTCCGACAGCACCGCGCGCGCGGTCTCGGAGAACAGCGGGCGGCCGTACCAGGCGTCGAGGCGCTCGAGCAGCGCCTGGGCCTTCCACATCTGGGGGGCGTCGCCGCAGCAGCGACGCAGCTCCTGCATCGCATCGTCGAGCCCGCGCTCGCCCTTGGTCTCCAGCCGCATCTGCACGTCGGCCAGGAACGCCACCGAGGCGCCGCCCCAGTACACGCGCTGGTAGGCGTGGGTCTCGTGCATCTGCTCGCTGGTCTGGGCGAGGGTGAGGTCCATGCGACGCCGACGGCCGCGCTCGAACGCGTCGAGCAGGGCCTGCCAGCCCTCCTGCTCGCTGCGGTGTCCCATGCGGGTGCGCATGAGCTCGGTGTAGTAGCTCACCCAGCCCTCGGCCATCCACGGCTCGTCGATGAAGGGCATGCCGTGGTGGAGCATCTCGTGCACCGTGGTCCAGCCGCCGGGGAGGCGCTCGGCCGCGGCTTCGTCGTCGAGGAACACGTAGATCCCCGGTCCGCCTCCGCGCCCGGCCATGCCGAAGTACACCGTGCCCCCGCCGCCGCCCTCGACCGGGAGCACCACCACCTGCAGGCGATCGCGAGGGAAGCGTCCGTCGAAGAGCAGGGCCACGGTGTCCACGGCGTCCTCCACCCAGGCGCGCAGGCCCTCGGGGGGGCAGCGCAGCGGGGCGTCGAGGGTGACCAGCTCCACGCGCGCGCCGGCCCGTTCGAAGCGGTCGACGGTGAGCTCCCCGACGACCGCGTAGGCCAGCCAGCGAAACGCGGTCGGCTCGAGGCAATAGGTGGCATCGCGCCCGCGGGCGCTCGGCTCGGTGGCGGGCCAGGGCACCGAGACCTCCATGCCCTCGGGCAGGGAGAAGCGCAGGGTGGGCGTCACCTCGGCGGGCAGGCGATCGGGTCGCCACAGCCACACGCTGGGGCGCACCATCAGGCTGTTGCCGGTCTTGCCCGCCATGCGCCCGGCGCCGTCGCTCGCGAGCAGGCCCTCGAAGTCGACGGTGTAGCCGACGCAGCCGTCGTCGGGGATCGCATCGAGCCCGTAGCCCTCGTCGCGGCGGGGCAGCGGCCGTCCCTCGTCGTCGTGCAGGTCGCGGGCGTGCTCGAGCGCCTCGGGCACGCCGGGGATCAGCCGCGCCGGGGGATGACCGTCGAAGCACACCCGTACGTCGGCGGTGTCGAGCGAGGGATCGACGGTGACCTCGTAGCTCCAGCCATGCAGCGTGCCGTCGCGGACGGGGTCGGAGGCGTCGGGCTCCACCGGCCGCTCACCGTCGCGCTGACAGCCCAGCGCGAGCGCGAGGGCGAGGCAGGGTTCGAGGCGGAAGCGAGATCGAGGCACCGGCGAGGCGATGGTCGCATGATTCGCGCGGGGTGGCGTCACGCGGGCATCGCTCGCCACCGTGGCGTCAGTGGGTGGGGGCGTGGCTCGGATCGGGGGCGAGCACCGCCACGAGGTTCGCTCCGTGCTCCCAGTCGGAGCCCACCACCCGCTCGAGCACGGGATCGAGGCGATCGAGACCCTCGAGCACGCGCGAGACCACGCGGTGGCGCCAGCGGCTGCTGCCCCCCGACACGCGCTCGCTGGCCACGCCCACGCCGGCGGCGCTCGACGAGCGGCCGCGGATCCGTCGTGCTGCGCCCAGGCCCAGGTCCACTGCGGTGAGCAGCGAGGGGAACAGCAGCGAGCGCGCCTGGGCAGCGCTCCACAGCACGCGCACCTGCAGGCCCGCGCGGTGGGCGAGCGCGGTGAGGGTGTGGCGCTCGAAGAAGCTCAGGTGATCGCCGAGCTCGAGCGGGCGGTAGCGAGGCCCCCACAGCGGGCGCGCCCGGTCGCCCCAGTTGGGCACCTCCACCACCAGCACGCCGTCGGGCGCGAGCTGATCCCGAAGCCAGCGCAGCGCGGCGGTGGGGCGGCGCAGGTGCTCGAGCACGTGGGTCATGGTGATGAGATCGAAGCGCTCGGGCAGCTCGAGGCCGCCGGCCTCCACGTCGATGGCGTGCACCTCGTGGCCGGCGGCGACCGCCTCGGCGGCGGAGGGCGAGCGCTCGATGCCCACGGTGCGGTAGCCCGCCTCGCGCAGCAGATCGAGCAGCAGGCCGGTGTTGCAGCCCACGTCGAGGGCCCGGGCGCCGGGCGGCACGCTGGAGATCCGACCGCCGGTGAGGCGATCGTAGAGGGCCAGCGCCGGTCGCTTGCGCTCGCTGCCGGGGCGCGGGCCAGCGGCATCGCGACGGGGCGCGCGGCGGGCTCGCTCGGCGTAGTGCTCGTCGAGCATGCGCGGTGCGTAGCCGGCCGTGGCATGGACCAGCCCGCAGTCGTCGCAGCGCACGAGGGTGATGCCACCATGGGGACCCAGCACCGGCGTGCGCCGAGATCCGCCGCAGACTGGGCAGTGCTCCAGCGCGACGAGCGGGGGCGAGGTGGGGTCTGGCGTCACGTGGCGAGGCTACCATCGCAGGGCCGCGCTCCCATGTCCCCCGACTTGTCCCGGCTTCCGGTCCTGGTGGTCGACGGCCAGACCACCGGGACGAGCCCCGCTCATGGGCACCTGCTGGAGCTGGGCTGGGCGCGGGTGCGGGCCGCCCAGGCGCTCGACGGGCTCGAGCCGAGCTCGTGCCTGCTCGCGCTGCCCGAGGGCGCGACGATCCCCCGACCGGTGGAGGGCCGGATCGCCCATCGCGAGGAGCTCGAGCCCGACGCGGCCCTGCCGTGCCCGCCCGGCTGGGCTCGCTCGCCTCGCTGGCGTCGGGAGCGGGTCGACGTCGCCACCTTCGATCGCCTACGCGTGCTCACGGCCGAGCTGCGGCGGGTGCTCGCCGAGGGGCGCGACGCTCGGCTGTGCCTGGGCTCACGGCGGCAGCTGGGGCCGGAGCGCCCGCGGCGGGCGCTGGCGTGGGTCTGAGGCGCTCGGTCGCATTCGACGGCCCGTCGATCCATCGAGTATCCTCGCCTCGTACGGGGAGTGGTGCGGGGCTTTCGGCGACTGTGGGCGAGCGCTTGGCTGCTGGGGTGCAACCCGGTCGTCGACGAGCCCATGGAGGGCGAGACCGAGCCGGTCGAGGAGTCCTCGGCCGACGGAAGCGGCGAGCTGGCCTGCACGCCCGAGCAGGGCCTGGACCTCTACGAGCGCCGCATCGCGCCGCTGCTCGAGGACGACCGGCCCAGCACCTGCAACCAATGCCACCTCTCGGGCGTGGACCTCGGCCTGTTCCTGCAGGCCACCCCCTGCGAGACCATGGCCTGCATGGTCGAGGAGGGCATCGTCGACCTCGACTCGCCCACGGACAGCGTGGTCCTGGCCTGGATCGACCGCGCCGTGCCCAGCGGGGGAATCACCGAGGGCACCATCGCCACCGAGCGGGAGGCCGTGCTCGAGTGGATCGAGATGGTCGCCACCTGCGGCAGCGAGCTGTGCGAGCCGGTGGACCAGCCCTGCGGGGCTCCCCCCGACGAGAGCCAGTGCGAGCTGCCGCCCTACAGCACCGAGCCGGTGCCGCTGGACGATCCCGGCGATTGCTCCGATCTCACCCTGGAGCTGGTGTGGCGCGAGAAGGTGTACTCGTGGCGCTCGCGCTGCTACCCGTGCCACTTCGACTCCCACGACGACGACTTCGACGAGGCGCCGCCGTGGATCGTGACGGGCGAGTGCAACCCCGGGTCGCTGGCCACCCTGCGCAATGCCGAGCACGGCGGCTATCTCGACGCCGAGGATCCGCTGCGGAGCCTGCTGCTCACCAAGCCCCTCGACGAGTCCCTGGGCGGGGTCGAGCACGGGGGCGGGCCCAAGATCCATGCGCTCGACGAGGCGACCTACGTGGACTTCGCCTACTTCGCGCAGCGCTGGGCCGAGTGCCAGTAGGGTGTCACCCAACCACGAGGCGTGGCTGCGCCGGCCGCTGGGCCTCGCGTGCCGGCCGCAGGGCGCTCGTTCGTCCGCTCGGTAGGCAGCGTCGAGGTCGGCATACGGCCACGAACGGCCGTTCGATGGCGATCGCGGCGGGGCCCGGGAATACCCGCCGGGCTCGCTTGGGTACCTGCCCGCGCGTGTGACCCCTGGTGCCCGGGCTGTGGCAGCAACGCGGATCTTCTGCGAAGCTGGGCCGCCCGGAGCGACGGTCCCTCGCGACCGAGTCGCTCCGCCGACCCGGACCTCTTCACCCCGTACGCGTACCCGATGCAAGAGTTCCTCGACGCCGTCCTGAGCTACCCGACCGTGTTCTTCACCGTGTTGCTCGCGGCGGCGTTCATGTACTGGGTGCTCGTCATCGTCGGCGCCATGGGCATCGATGTCCTCGACATCGATTTCGAGGGCGCCTCCGAGGGCGTGGCGGAGGGGGCAGCGGAAGGGGCCGCCGAGGGGCTGGCCGAGGGGGCCGCGGAAGGTGTGGCCGAAGGAGCCGCCGAGGGGCTGGCCGAGGGCGCGGCCGAAGGAGCCGCGGAGGGCGTGGCCGAGGGTGCCACCGAGGGGGCGGCCGAGGGCGCCTCCGAGGGCGGAGCCGGGGTGCTCGCCGGGCTGTTCTACGCGCTCAAGCTCCGCTCGGTGCCCCTCACCCTGGTGCTGTCGCTGGTCATCATGCTCGGCTGGGTGATGTGCTTCATGGGCACGCGCTACCTCATCATGGGCATGGGCCTGGGCCCCACCTGGCTCATCGGCACCGCGCTGCTCGCCAGCTCCATCATCGTCGCCTTCCCCATCACCTCCGTCCTCGTGCGGCCGCTGGCCCACGTGCTCAAGGTCGAGAAGCCCGTCTCCCGCCACGATCTGGTCGGCCAGGTCGTGCGCATCGACACCAGCCGCGTCGACCACCGCTTCGGCATGGCGCGCGCCGAGGACGGCGGGGCGGGCCTCATCGTGCAGGTCCGCTGCGACGCCGAGGCCAACGGCCTGACCCGGGGCTCCAGCGCGCTGGTGGTCTCCTACGATCACCGGCGAGAGGTCTACGAGGTCACCCCGTTCGACGACATCCTGCCCTCCAAGCGGTCCGCCGACGCGTGAGGGCCCACTCCCAAGCTTCCCTCTGGTCCGGCCGAGTGGTCCGGGCCGATCTGCCAACCCCCTGCAAGTGAGGTCGTTTCAATGTCTGCCCAGTCCCTGCTGGCCACGGGCGCGCTCCTGGCGGCGATCGATGAGTCCACCTTCATCATGGTGGGCGTCATCGTCATCTTCGTCGTGCTGCTCGTGCTCGGCGTCCCCCTGCTCTACGCCAAGCTCTACCGCAAGGTGGACCAGGGCCGCGCGCTCATCGTCAACAAGATGAGCAAGGTCGAGGTCTACTTCACCGGTGGCCTGGTCATCCCCGTGGTCCACCGCGCCGAGGTGATGGACATCTCGGTCAAGACCATCGAGATCGCGCGAACGGGCAAGGAGGGCCTCATCTGCAAGGACAACATCCGTGCGGACATCAAGGTCACCTTCTTCGTGCGGGTCAACAAGACCGCCGAGGACGTGCTGAAGGTTGCCCAGGCCATCGGCACCAACCGCGCCTCGCACCAGGAGACCCTCGAGGAGCTGTTCAACGCCAAGTTCTCCGAGGCCCTCAAGACGGTGGGCAAGGTCCTCGACTTCGAGGAGCTGTACACCCGGCGTCACGACTTCAAGGAGCAGATCCTCGAGGTCATCGGCGAGGACCTCAACGGCTACGTGCTCGACGATGCGGCCATCGACTATCTCGAGCAGACGCCGATGACCAACCTCGACCCGAAGAACGTGCTCGACGCTCGCGGTATCCGCAAGATCACCGAGATCACCGCGGAGCAGGCGGTCAAGACCAACAGCATCCAGCGCGAGGAGCAGAAGGCGATCCGCAAGCAGGACGTGGAGGCCCGCGAGGCGATCCTCGAGCTCGATCGTCAGCAGGCCGACGCCGAGGCCAAGCAGAACCGCGAGATCGCGTCGGTGCAGGCCCGCGAGCAGGCCGAGACCATGAAGGTCCAGGCCGAGGAGCGCAAGAAGGCCGAGCTCGCGCGCATCAAGCTCGAGGAAGAGGTCGCGATCAACGAAGAGAACAAGATGCGGCAGATCGAGGTCGCGCAGAAGAACCGCGAGCGCGTCGTGGCCGTCGAGCAGGAGCGGGTGCTCAAGGACCAGCACCTCGAGATGATCAGCCGCGAGCGCGAGGTCGAGCTCAAGCGCATCGCCAAGGAGAAGGCGCTCGAGGTCGAGAAGAAGGAGATCGCCGACGTCATCCGCTCGCGCGTCGCCGTCGACAAGACCGTCGCTGAGGAGGAGGAGCGCATCAAGGACCTGCGTGTGGTCGCAGCGGCCAAGCGCGCCAAGGATGCCAAGGTCATCGAGGCCGAGGCCGAGGCCCAGGAGAAGCTGGTCAAGGACATCAAGCGCGCCGAGGCCCAGGAGCAGGCGGCCAAGCACCTCGCCAAGGAGAAGCTCACCATGGCCGAGGCGGCGCTCGAGGCCTCCGAGAAGGAAGCCCGCGCCAAGATCCGCCTGGCCGAGGGTACCCAGGCCGAAGCGGCTGCCCCGGGGCTGGCCGAGGTCAAGGTCAAGGAGGCCGAGGCCATCGCGATCGAGAAGCAGGGTGACGCCAGGGCTCGCGTGACCCTGGGCCAGATGAAGGCGGAGGCCGAGGGCAAGGAGAGCCAGGGGCTCGCCGAGGTCCGCATCAAGGAGGCCGAAGCCGAGGCGATCGCCAAGCAGGGCCGGGCGCAGGCCGAGGCCAAGCGCGAGCTGATGCTCGCCGAGGCGGTCGGCACCGAGCAGCAGGGCCTGGCGAAGGTCAAGGTCAAGGACGCCGACGCGGCCGCGACCGAGAAGATGGGCCAGGCCAAGGCGGTGGAGATCCGCGAGAAGCTGCTCGCCGAGGCGCAGGGCCTCGAGCAGAAGGCCGAGGCGATGAAGAAGCTCGACCAGAAGTCGCGCGAGCACGAGGAGTACCGGCTGCGCATCGAGAAGATGGTCGAGGTCGAGATGGCCGCGCTCGGGGTGCGTCGCGACGTGGCGCAGGCCCAGGCGCAGGTGCTGGGGGCCGCGATGGGCTCGGCCAAGATCAACATCGTCGGTGGCGACGGTCAGTTCTTCGACCAGTTCATCCGTGCGGTGTCCCTCGGTCAGGCTCTCGACGGCGTGGTGCACAACTCCGACACCGCCAAGCAGCTCATGTCCGGCTACCTGTCCGGCGAGCAGAGCCTCACCCAGGACATCAAGGACGTGCTCTCGCGCCCCTCGCTGGACTCGGAGAGCATCAAGAACCTCAGCGTGTCGGCGGCCCTCACCAAGGTGATGGGACAGCTCGGTGAGGGAGAGCGTGGCAAGGTGGCAACCCTGCTGCAGCGCGCCAAGGAGCTCGGCCTGACCTAGGCCGGCGGTAGGAGGCCGAATCGACGATGGCGGACGCGGAAGATACGACCACCAAGGCGGCGGAGGAGGGCTCCGCCGCCGAGCTGGAGGGCGGGAGCTACGAGGTCATTCGCGCCCGCCTCGTCGAGCAGGCCAAGGAGCTCGGTGCTCGCACCGAGCTCCTCAACGAGCGGCGCCAGGAGGTCTTCGGCGGCACCGAGCTCTCGGTCGTCGCCAACGAGCGAGTGCGCACCGAGAACAACTGTACGCCCCGCGACATCGTGCAGGTCGGGGGGCGCCTGCTGTTCGGCTACAACGTGTTCCTCGGGCTGAAGACCGAGACCGCGGTCACCGACGTCTTCAGCCTGCACAAGTTCGAGCCGCAGGACGACGGCTCCATCGACCTGAGCGCGGTGCCCTTCGAGGACGGGGGGGAGGGGTTCATCTCCGATCCCACCTTCACCGAGCACTTCCACGAGCTGTACCGCTTCTACAAGGACGCCCGGCTCGTGCAGCTCTCGCGCAGCGAGACCAAGCTGCTCGCGGTCTGGCAGATCGGCGGCGAGATCACCGACGTCCGCGTGGCCCGCTGGACGCTCTCACCGGACGGCCGCGCCACCTACATCGACAACCGGGGCGAGCGGGACTACGAGTTCCCGCCCCAGCACGACTTCGAGTGGACCATCCTCACCCGCGAGGACCAGGTCTCGGGCGACTACCCCCACGTCTCCATCCGCAACAAGGTGTTCGTGGAGACCACCGGCGGGGACCTGACGGTCAAGGTCGAGAACAACACCGCCACCGGCAAGGGCATCTACGCCGAGCCGGTCGACGACGCCTACCAGACCCTCGACGATGCGACCTTCCAGTTCCGCGAGATCGGGCCGCTCGTCCTCATGCGCATCCTCCCGTACCGGGAGGAGAGGTGGCGGCACCTGGTGTTCTGCTCGCGCACCGAGGAGGTCGTGCGCATCGACGCGATCGGCCAGGCCTGCCGCAGCCTCCCCGAGGATCACGGCATCATCTTCCCCGGCGGCTACTTCCTCCAGGACGGCCAGTACAAGGTCTTCGACGGCGACTACTCGGCCTACGAGTTCCATCGTGCGGTGCGCTCGCCCAACGGCGAGGACGTGCTCTACGTGTTCCACGAGCGCCGCGAGGGGCGCTACGCGCTGTTCCCCTACAACCTCATCCGTCGCGAGGTGGGCACCCCGATCCTGTGCTCGGGCTACAGCCTGTTCGACAACGGCTTCATGGTGGTGTTCCGCTTCGACTCCGACGAGCCGACGCGGGTCCACCCCATGCAGGTGTGGAAGACCCCCTTCGTCTCCGACGAGCACGCCGCGGCCGCTCCCGATGCCGCGGGCTTCCTCGGCAAGGTGGGCAACGCCGAGCTGGTGCGGGGCATCTCCGATTGCCTCAGCGTGCGGCGCTTCATCATCGATCAGAAGCCCTCGCGCCAGGTCTACGAGGACCTCATCTCCACCTGCACCCGCATTGCCGATGCCTACTACTGGATCGGCGATCAGCAGGAAGTGGGTGACCTGGCCTCGGTGCTGCACGAGATCCGCAGCACCGCCGAGCTCGTCGTCGACGAGTTCGAGAAGGTCGTCGCCATCAAGCGGCAGGCCGCCGAGGCCATCACCGCCGCCGCCGACAACCAGGAGAAGCTCATCCGCGGCCTGCGGCCCGACTCCTGGTCGCAGGTGGACGAGTTCATGGGCGGCCTCACCCGCCTGCGGACCCAGCGAGGCCACCTCATCACCCTCCGCGAGATGCGCTACATGGACCTGTTGCGGGTCCAGCAGCTCGAGGACGAGGTGGTCGCGAGCTTCGACTCGCTGTCCAAGTCCACCGTCGACTTCCTGCTGCGCGACGACGCCCTCGAGCCGCTGACGGGCAAGCTCGACGAGCTGCTCGAGCGCACGGCCGAGATCGACAAGGCCCACGAGCTGCAGCCGCTCATCGAGGAGCTCGAGCAGGTCAGCGAGGGACTCAACGTGCTCTCCGAGGTCGCGGCCAACCTCCAGGTCGACGATCCCACCGCGCGCACGCGGATCCTCGAGGGGATCTCGCTGGTCTTCGCCCACCTCAACCGGGTGCGGGCGACGGTCGACAACCGGCGCAAGAGCCTGATGTCGGCCGAGGGCAAGGCCGAGTTCGCCGCGCAGTTCAACCTGCTCGGGCAGGCGGTCACCTCGGCCATCGGCATGGCCGACACCCCGGAGAAGTGCGACGAGCAGCTCTCGCGCCTGATGGTCCAGCTCGAGGAGCTCGAGGCCAAGTTCTCCGAGTTCGATGAGTTCCTCGGCGAGATCTCCGGCAAGCGCGAGGAGATCTACGAGGCCTTCGGCAACAAGAAGCAGCAGCTGCTCGACGAGCGGCAGCGCCGGGTGCAGAACCTGGTCCAGGCTGCCGATCGCATCCTCCAGGGGGTCAACCGGCGGGCCCGCTCCTTCAAGGACGCCGACGAGCTCAACGCCTACTTCGCCTCCGACGCGATGGTCCTCAAGCTCCGCGACCTCGTGGAGCGGATCCTCGGTCTCGGCGACAGCGTCAAGGCCGACGAGGTCCAGTCGCAGATCAAGTCGGCGCGGCAGGACGCGCTGCGGGGCCTGCGAGACCGCCTCGATCTCTTCGAGGACGGGGCCAACCTCATCAAGCTCGGTCGGCACCGCTTCTCGGTCAACACCCAGCCGCTCGAGCTGGGCATCCTGCCCCACGGCGAGGGCATGGCGCTGTCGCTGTCGGGCACCGACTTCCTCGAGCCCATCGAGGACGAGGGCTTCGCCCAGACCCGGCCGTTCTGGTCGCAGCAGCTGGTCTCCGAGACCCCGGAGGTCTATCGCGGCGAGTACCTCGCGGCGTCGATCATCTTCGACGCCGAGGCGGGCCGCGGGAGGATGACCATCGAGTCCCTGCGGGAGGCCGCGCTCACCGAGGAGGGCCTGGGCGGGCTCGTCCGCAAGTACGCGGCCGAGCGCTACCAGGAGGGCTACGAGCGCGGCGTGCACGATCACGACGGCGCCCAGATCCTCGAGAAGCTGATGGCCCTGTACACCGTGGCGGGACTGCTGCGCTTCGGGCCCAGCGCACGCGCGCTGGCGTGTCTTTACTGGGCCGTGCGCACCGACGAGCGCAAGCCCACCTGGCACCGGCGGGCGCAGAGCCTGGCGCGCCTGCGCCGGGCCTTCGCCCACGGCGGCGCGGCCGAGCGCCTGGTGGGAGAGCTGCGCGAGGCGATCGCCGAGTTCGTGGGGGATGCACGCCTCGAATTCGACGTGTCCCTGGCCGAGACCGCGGCCCGCTACCTGGTGGAGGAGCTCGCGGCTGCGCGTCCCTCCTTCACCACCAGCGCCGAGGCGCAGCGCCTGCGGGACGCGCTCATCGAGCAGCTCGACGCAGCCTCGATGCGCCACGAGCTCGAGCAGGACCTGCAGGCGATCGACGACGACATCGGCGCGCGAGTGGCCCTGGCCCGGGTGTGGGTGGAGGGCTTCGTCGAGCGGGCCGAGGACCCGAGCCTGCGCGAGCTGGGCCCGGCCGTCCCCGAGGCCGCGGTGCTGCTGGCCACCGGCCACGACGTCGCGCGCGAGAGCAACTCGGCCCTCACCTCGACGGTGGTGGAGGGGCTGCTCGGGCAGCACCCGCGGGTCAAGGACCAGCGCCTGCCCCTGCGGCTCGACGAGTTCATCGAGCGCCTCGGTCGCTTCGTCCGCGACCGGGTGCCGGGCTACCTGGCCTACCGCGAGCAGCGGCAGGCCATGCTCGAGCGCGAGCGCCATCGCCTGCGCCTCGACGAGTTCAAGCCGCGGGTGCTCAGCTCCTTCGTCCGCAACAAGCTGATCAACGAGGTCTACCTCCCGCTCATCGGCGACAACCTGGCCAAGCAGCTCGGCGCCGCGGGCGAGGGCAAGCGCACCGACCTGATGGGCCTGCTGCTGCTCATCTCCCCGCCCGGCTACGGCAAGACCACCCTCATGGAGTACGTGGCCAGCCGCCTGGGGCTGGTGTTCATGAAGGTCAACGGGCCCTCGCTGGGGCACGATGTGCACTCGCTCGACCCGGCCGAGGCTCCCAACGCCACGGCGCGGCAGGAGGTGGAGAAGATCAACCTGGCGTTCGAGATGGGCAACAACGTGATGCTCTACCTCGACGACATCCAGCACACCCACCCCGAGCTGCTGCAGAAGTTCATCTCGCTGTGCGATGCCCAGCGGCGCATCGAGGGCGTGTGGCGCGGCCGCACGCGCACCTACGACCTGCGGGGCAAGAAATTCTGCGTGGTGATGGCCGGCAACCCCTACACGGAGAGCGGCGACAAGTTCGTCATCCCCGACATGCTGGCCAACCGCGCCGACACCTACAACCTCGGCGACATCCTCGGGGGCAAGGAGGAGCAGTTCGCCCTCAGCTACATCGAGAACGCGATCACCTCCAACCCCGTGCTGGCCCCGATGGCCACCCGCGAGCAGAGCGACATCTACAAGCTCGTCCGCATGGCACAGGGCGAGGAGATCCCCTCGACCGACCTCAGCCACGGCTACTCGGCGGTGGAGTTGGGCGAGGTGACCTCGGTGCTCAAGCGCCTGTTTCGGGTGCAGGAGGTGCTGCTGCAGGTCAACCAGCAGTACATCGCCTCGGCGTCGATGGACGATGCCTACCGCAGCGAGCCGCCCTTCAAGCTGCAGGGCAGCTACCGCAACATGAACAAGCTGGCCGAGAAGGTCGTCGCGGCGATGAACGAGCGCGAGCTCGAGGCGCTGATCGAGGACCACTACGTCGGCGAGGCGCAGACCCTCACCACCGGCGCCGAGCAGAACCTGCTCAAGCTCGCCGAGATCCGCGGGGCGCTCGACGACACCAAGCGCGAGCGCTGGGAGGCGATCAAGAAGGAGTTCAAGAAGCAGAAGATGCTCGGCGGGGCCGAGGACGACCCCGTGGTCCGCATCACCGCGCAGCTCTCCTCGCTCGGTGAGCGCCTCGAGGGCATCCAGGGGGCGATGGGGCACGGCGACCGCCTCGAGCGCCTCGGCAAGGGCCTCGAGGGCATCGCCGCGGCGCTGGCCCAGGCCCAGGCGCTGAGCAGCGTGGTCGAGCGCCTCGGCGGCATCGAGCAGGCCCTGGGGCGCTCGTCGCTGTCGGCCGACGTGGGCGAGCGCCTCGACGGGCTGGTCGCCGCGGTGCGTCAGGCGGGTGCGTCGATGCGGGCCCCGGTCGCGCCCCCGCCCACGGTGTCGAGCCCCGCGCCCTCGGCTGCGTCCAGCGACGCCGTGGTCCAGGTGCTCGGCGGCTACCTGCAGCGCCTCGAGCACGCGCTGCAGACCCTGGCCCATCCGCAGGTGCAGGTCCGGGTGGACCCGCCGGCCGGCGTGGAGGAGCTGCTCGCCCAGCAGATCGCGATCATCGAGCGCACGCTGGTGCCGCTGGTGCGCACCACCAATCAGCAGCTCGTGAGCCCCACCAAGGTGGACGAGCGCGTGGCCGAGCTGCTGCACCTGCTGCGGGGCGTCGACGAGCGGCTGCGCCAGGGCTACTCGCTGCAGGCCGCGCTGCCGCGGGGCGAGAGCGAGGGGAGCGGGGGCCGTGGCGGAGGCTCGCCCGCGGTGGGGAGTCACGGCGGCGGCACGATGCCGCCGGCCGCGGGGAGTCACGGCGGCGGCACGATGCCGCCGGCCGCGGGGAGGCACGGGGCCGCGATGGGTCCCGCGATCCAGCCGCCGCGGGTCCAAGGTGCGCCGGCCGTCACCGGCGAGCGACCTGGGTACTGGCGGGCACCGACCGGCGCCCCGGGTCCCGCGCAGGGGACGGACGCCGAGCCGGCCCCGGGCGATGGCGCTCCCGAGCAGTGGCGTCCGCCCCCGCGTTTCCGTCCGCCGTCGGGCTCGTAGCCTCGGGCCCGGCATGCCGCAGATCTTCTGCGTGGCGTTGGTGAGCGCTCCCACGACCGCGACAGCCGCGGTCGCAGGGGGTCGTGTGGTTTGACCGGTGTTCGGCCGTGCCGCGATACTTCGAGCGGACGGCGTGCCTAGGAAGGACGAAAAGCACCCGCTCATCGGGCAGGTCCTGGGCGATCGCTACCGGATCGAGGCCCTGCTGGGCGAAGGCGGGATGGGGGCGGTCTTTCGGGCTCGCCACCTGAGCCTCGATCGCGCCGTCGCGGTGAAGGTGCTCAAGCCCAGCCTGAGCGACGACGAGCAGGTGGCCAAGCGCTTCGATCGCGAGGCGCTGGCGGTGTCCAAGCTCGACCACCCCAACTGCGTGCAGGTCATCGACTTCGGGACCACCCCCAAGGGGATGAAGTACCTGGTCATGCAGTACCTCGAGGGCAAGGAGCTGCGCGAGCTCACCGGGGTGTCGCTGCCCGTGGAGCAGGCGGTGAGCATCGGGGTGCAGGTGCTGCGGGCGCTCGAGCACGCCCACAAGCGCGGCCTGGTGCACCGCGACCTCAAGCCCGAGAACATCTTCCTGGTGCGAGACGACGACGGCCAGGACATGGTCAAGCTCGTCGACTTCGGGATCGTCAAGCTGCTCGAGGGTGCGGGGCAAGAGAAGCTCACGCGGATGGGCATGGCCTTCGGGACGCCCACCTACATGAGCCCGGAGCAGGCGGCGGGCGGGACGATCGACGAGCGCACCGATCTCTATGCGGTGGGCGTGCTGCTGTACGAGATGCTCACGGGCGCGCCGCCCTTCGACGCGGACGAGCCCGGGATCCTGCTGCGGATGCACATCCTGGCCGATCCGCCGCCGCTGCCCGACACCATCCCCGCCCCGGTTGCCCAGGTGGTGAGCCGGCTGCTCGCCAAGGAGCCGGGCGAGCGCTATGCCGATGCCCACGAGGCCCGGTGTGCGCTCGCGGCCAGCCTCGGGGCAGGGGCCGAGGAGTCCGCGGTCGGTGCCGTGGCGGCGATGGGCGCTGCGGGGACGGCCAGCGCTGCCGCGAGCGGGGCTCGGCCCCCCGACGTGGCCACCGAGCCCAAGCCAGCCCCCACCGCCGCGGAGCGCCTGGCCGAGGCGGCCACGGAGTCGCTCGCGGTCGTGGACACCCGCGCCGAGCCGATGTCGGGCGCCCCGGAGCCGGTCGTGCCCGTGCGATCGGGAGGGACGGTGCTGGCCGACGGCTCGACGAGCCCAGGCGCGCCAGCTCCGATGGCCAGCTCGCCCGTGCCCCCGGCCGCGGCCTCGCGGGTGGCGTCACCGCTGCCAGGCGCACCGCTGCCGGGTACACCGCTGCCGGGCGCTCCGATGACCGCGACCCCGATGCCTGGAGCACCGATGTCCCCCGCTTCCGCGGTTCCGATGGCCCCGGTCGCGGGCCCCGGAGCATCGATGAGCCAGGCCGGCATGTCCGGCGCATCCATGAGCCACGGCAGCGCGCCCGGCTCGGTGAGCTCCGGCGCGCTGCCCTTCGATCCCCTCGCGGTCTCCAACGCCAACCTTCCCCGCACCGCGCCCCACGTCTCGGGAGCCTACGGCATCCACTCGGGCGCCTACGGGGTCGTGCCAGGCTCGGCTCGGCGGCGCAGCCGGTCCAACACCACGCTGATCATCGTGGTGCTGTTGCTGCTCACCTGGTTGGCCATCGGCTTGGTGTGGTGGTCGAGCCGAGACGACGATGCCTCGAGCGATGGCGCCGCGCCGGCGGGCCCGGGCCTGTATCGCTTCGCCGAGGACGAGGGCGGAGCGCCCGATGCCCCGGTCGACGAGGCGGCCGAGGGAGCCGTCGCTCCGGGGCAGTCCTCCGGCGAGGGGCAGCCCACGCCCTCCGAGGAGCCCGCGGATCCGAGCACCGCAGACGTGCCGGGCAAGGGCAAGGGGCACAAGAAGAAGAAGCCCAAGAAGGCCAAGGGCGGATGACACACGATCCAACGACCTGCCCCTTCGGTCCGGGCGACGTCTACGAGGGCTTCACGGTGGTGCGCGTGCTCGGTACCGGCACCTTCGCGTGGGTGCTCGAGGCTCGGCACCCCGACTACGCCGGCACGGTGGCGCTCAAGGTCTCGCGCACCCCGGTCGAGACCGAGGAGACCGCGCTGCGGGCCCTGCGGGAGATTCGAATCCTCGGCTCGCTGAGCAACCCCCACGTGGTCCACATCTACGACCACGGGCTGGGAGAGGACGAGCGCTGGTACATGGTGATGGAGCTGCTCGAGGGCCGCGAGCTGTCGAGCGCCCACGACCTCGATCGGCCCATGGCGCCGGCCGAGGCTGCGCGGGTGGTGCAGCAGGCGTGCCTGGGTCTCGACGAGGCGCACCGCGAGGGCATCGTCCACCGCGACATCAAGCCCGACAACCTGTGGATCTCGAGCGACGGCACGGTGAAGGTGCTCGACTTCGGGCTCGCGCGGGCGTGGGACACCGACAACACCATCGGTGCCAACGCGACCACCGGCCACATGCTGATCGGCACTCCACACTACGCGCAGCCCGAGCAGGTGAAGACCGGCAAGCTCACCCCGGCCAGCGACGTGTACAGCCTGGGGGTGGTGCTCTACGAGCTGCTCACCGGGCGCACGCCGCTGTTCGCCGATCGCCCCGTCAGCGAGGTGCGCAACGAGCTGCTCGACGAGCCCCTCAAGTGGCTGGTGGCCCACGTCAAGGAGCCCGTGGTCCCCATCGTTCGCTACCCCGAGGGGCGGGCCCTGCCGCCGCGCCTGGTCGAGCTGGTGCACGCCACCCTCGCCAAGGATCCGGCCGCTCGCCCGCCCACCGCGGGCGCGCTCGCCAACCGCCTCGCGTGGGTGATGCACCACGACCTGGGCCGGGCGATGGGCGGGGTGCTGCGGGTGCGCTATCCCAGCGGCGCGCAGCAGCGCCACCTGCTCCTGCCCGGCGTGCATCGAGTGGGCGTGGGCTCGGGCTGCGAGATCAAGCTGGCCAACGACGAGAGCACCACGGTGTACGCGTGGCTCGAGTGGGCCGGGGCCCCGTACGAGGCCGAGCTGCGCCCGCTGGTGCTCGACGGCACCGTGCGCGTCAACGGCCACCCGATCGCGCAGCGCGTGCGACTGGTGCCGGGGACGAGGATCGACATCGCCTCGTTCCAGCTCGAGCTCGGCTACCCGAAGTCGATGTCATCCTCCTGACCGTTGCTACGCGCTCGGTGGCGTCGCGAATGCGACCCGCTTCGACACGAGCGCCGATGTGGGGCGCTCGCCGCCTTGAGCGATCGGGACTCGTCGCCGTAGCATCCGTGGCGATGGCGTTGGAGCTGGGACCAGGCAAGACCTTCGGTGATCTCGAGATCCTCTCCGTCCTGCGCAAGTACCCGCATGCGTGGGTCTACAAGGCGCGCCGGCCCGGAGCGTCGGAGCCGGTGGCGATCAAGATCTCGCTCGACCCGGTGCGCTCCGAGGAGCAGGCTCGCCGCGCGCTGCGAGAGGTGGCGGTGCTCGAGCAGCTCTCCAACGCCCACGTGATCGCGGTGCATGGCAGCGGCCTGGGTCCCGGCGAGCACTGGTACATCGAGATGGAGCACCTGCCCGGCGCGCAGCTCAACCACTGGCACGACTTCGATCTGCCGCTGCCCGCCGCCGACGCGGTGAGCTTCGTGCACCAGGCCTGCCTGGGCCTGGCCGAGATCCACGCGGCGGGGATCGTGCATCGCGACCTCAAGCCCGAGCGCCTGTGGGTGATGCCCGACGGCACGGTGAAGCTCCTCGACTTCTCCTCGGCGCGCTCGTGGGGCGAGGGGGCGACGGCCGACAACGTGACGGTGGGCGTGCAGACGGCCGGCTCGCCCGAGTACGGCGCTCCCGAGCAGGCCTTCGGCTCCGAGCTGACCCCCGCGGCCGACGTGTACAGCCTGGGCGTGATGCTCTACGAGATGCTCACCGGGCACTCGCCGCTGTTCCCCGCGCTCGAGTGGAGCGAGGCCCGGGAGCGGCACGCTGGCGATCCGGGGGCGTGGATGCGGGCCCACGCCCGCATCGCGCCCACGCCCCTGACGGAGCATCCGGGGGCCGCCGGGCTGCCGGAGCGCCTGGCCACGCTGGTGGCCAGCACCCTGAGCAAGGACCCCAAGGGGCGGCCCGCCGATGCGGCCGCGCTCGCCAACGAGCTGGGCTGGATCCTCCACCACGAGCTGGGCGCTGCCCAGGCGGCGATCCTCGAGATGCGATCCGACGACGACGAGCGCCCGCGCTTCGCCTTGGTGCTGCCGGGCAGCCACCGCCTGGGCACGGGCCCCGAGGCCGACCTGCGGCTCGCCGAGGGGGGCCCCGCTCGGGTGCACGCGATGCTCGAGTGGGCCGGAGCTCCCAAGCCCGCCGAGCTGCTCCCGCTGGCCGAGGGCGTGAGCGTGGATGGTGCCCCGGTCTCCGAGCGCATCACCCTGGGCCCGGGCGCCCGCGTGCGGGCGGGCGAGGTGGAGCTCTCCCTGCGCTACCCGAAGGCCAAGGGATAGGCAACCGGCCCACCGGCGGTGGGCTGCGAGCCTAGAAGCGACCGGTCAGGCTCAGGCCGGCGTACTGGTGCGAGAAGGTCGGCGACACGCGGACCTGCTCGGGCCGGAAGAACAGCCGCTCCTTGGCCTGGCGATCCTTGTTGTAGAACACGCCGTAGGCGAGCAGGCCCGCGCCCGCGGCGATGGCCGTGCTGGCGAGCTGCACCCCGCCGAAGTAGCCCACGAAGTTGCGACGCACGCACTTGCCGTAGTCGAGGATCTCCTCCTCGCTGCCGGCGGGGCACAAGAAGCGCTTGCCCGAGAGCAGCGAGCCCCACAGGGTGATCTTGGCGATCACGCCCACGCCCAGCACGCCGCCGCCGATGCCCGCGAGCAGGATCCCGTTGCGGTTGGGCTTGCCGCTGTACACGTAGCTCGAGGCGTCGTAGCGCGCGCGCACCATGCCGGCGGCGGGAGCCAGACCGTAGGAGGTGGCGTTGAAGATCCACTCGACCACGGTGAAGGTGAGCAGGTTCTTGGCCGCGGTGACGCACTTGGTCAGCGAGCCCCCGGTGTCCATGATGAACTCCGACCCGCTGGCGCAGGCGTCGGAGATGATCACCATGCGGCCCACGCCCATCGCGATGGCGACGCCCCCCACCGCGCTCGCGCCCACGATCAAGCCGATGCCCTTCTTGTCGGCCGGCTTGGGGGCGGGCTTCTTCACGATGCCCGTGTCGGTGGGCGGCGGCACCACCGGGGCGGGCACCGGCTCGACGGTGGCGGCCGGATCGGTGGTCGCGGGAGCAGTGGCGCTCGGGTCGGTGGCCGCCGGATCGGCGGCAGGCTCCTCGGCAGGCTCGTCCCAGCCATTGGCGGCCGCGGCATCCTCGGGGGTGGGCGCCGGCTCGAGCTGGGTGCTCGCGTGCAGCGAGCCCATCGAGTAGGGGCTGAACGCCAGCGCCGTGGCGGCCGGCGACGGAGTCGGCCCGCCGAAAAGAGCCAAGGGCAAGGCGAGGGCGAGGGGGGCGAGCAGCGACATCGGCTCCAGAGTGACGGGGCCGCCCTTGGGATTCAAGCCCATTGTGGGGGCGTGTGCGGCTTTTTGTGATCCCGGGCGACGATCATCGAGCGGGGGTGAATGAACCGCAGTCGAGGCTCGTCGTTACCACTCCGACCTCGGCCTTCCACTTGGCCCCCACCTCGGCCTGGTCCCAGACCGCGCGCTCGACCTCGCACTCGTGGCTCTCACCATCGAGGTCGACGAAGGTCAGCGAGTAGGTCTCCGCGCGCTCGCCCTCGCGATCACAGCCCTTGCAGGTACCCGGCTCGCGCAGCTCCACGGCGGGCCAGCTCGGCGCGGGATCGTTGCTGCTGCCGCGTGCCTGCTCGGTGCGCACCGTGGTCCAGCGATCGATCTCGAAGTAGCACTTGTCGTCGTAGACCGGCTCCTCGCGGAACTTCGGCTTGCACTCCTTGATCTCCTTGAAGGTGCCGTCGCGGTTGTCCTTGCGCTTCTTGACGCACTCCTCCCCGTCCTGGACCTTCTTGGTCGAGCGCTTCTCCTGCTTGCGGCTCACCTTGCGGGCGCCGCTGGGCACTTCGTCGCACCAAGCCGAGTCGCGCACCTCCTTGAATTCCTGCACCTCGATGGTGCGCTCCCACGCGACGGCCTTCACCTCCACGGTGGTCTCGCGCTTCCAGAAGAACAGCACGAACACGAGCACGGCCACCACCAGCACCACGCCGCCCACGACGAGGCCGATCTTGAGGCCGCGGCTCATCCCGGGCTTGGGGCCCGCGTGGGCTTGCTGCGCCTGCTGGCGCTGGGCGTCGCGGCGGGCCCGGGCCTCCGCGAGGGCGTCCTTGCTCGTCTCCCCGCCGAAGGCCTCGCCCTGGCCCACCTGCTGCTCGCTGCGCGCGGCGGCGGCCTCGGCATCGCCCCCGATCGGCGAGCCACAGCCCACGCAGAACCTGGCGATCGCCGCGTTGGCGGTGGTGCACGCGGGGCAGATCAGATCGGCGCCGTGGTAGACGTGATCCTCGACCGCGACCTTGTCCTCGTCGCTGGGGTAGTAGCGAGCGCTGGGATCCTGCGGCGCGCCGCAGGCGGGGCAGTGGCGATGCTGGATCCCGAGCAGCTTGGGGGTGTTGCAGTGCGGGCAGTCCCACAGCATCTCGTAGGTGCCGATCTCTTCGCTTCTCATCACGGGCCTCGCGGGGCCTGCAATCGTAACAGCCCGCCGCGGGCCGCCCCATCGCGGCTCCTAGCGGCCGCGGGTGTTGCGGTTGGTCGCGCCGAGGCCGGCGGGCACCAGCAGGTCCGTCAGCCGCGGCACGTCGGCCCCGCCGAGCAGGCGCTGGAATCCCTCGTCGTCGGAGGGCTCGACCGCGCCGGCCAGATCGCGGGCGCTGGTGGCCAGCTCGAGCGCCCGCCCCAGATCTCCGCCCGAGGCCCACAGCGCCCGCGCCAGCACGAGCTTGGTCTCGGCCACGTTGAGGCGCTCCTCGCCGTCCTGGCTGCGCAGCTCGAGGGCCCGCTCGAGCGGCTCGATGGCGGCGTCGGGGGTGCGCAGCTGCACGTCGCAGCGCCCGATGCCGGTGAGCGCGTAGCCCAGCAGCGGGTGGTCCTCGGGCAGCGCCTCCTCCCAAATCGCCAGCGCCTCCGAGTAGAGCTCGCGCGCCTCGACGTAGTCGCCCAGGCTCCACAGCGCGTTGGCGAGATCGACGGAGACGGTGGCGAGATCGGGGTGGTGCTCGTCGAGCTCGGCGCGCAGGATCTCCCGCGCTCGCCGGAGCTGCGTGAGGCCGTCGACGGGGCGGCCCTGCTCGGTGAGCACCAGCCCGAGGTTGGTGAGCGGATAGCCGAGGTCGCGGTGGCTCGAGCCGAGGGTGTCCTCGAGGATCGCGAGGGCCTGGCGGTGGAGCTGCTCCGCCGTCTCGAGCTCCTCCTGCGCGCGCATGAGCAGGCCCTGGCGGTCGAGCACGGTGGCCAGCTCGCGGCGCTGCCAGGCCGACATGGTGGGCGGCGGCAGGGACTGCTCGTCGTCGGTGATGTGCAGCGGATCGAGCAGCCAGCGCGCGCGCACGAAGGTCGCGTCGGCCTGCAGCAGGCGATCGGAGCCGAGCATCGCCCCGCCCAGGCGGGCCAGGATCGCCCCGACCTGCGGGTGCTGGGCGCCGAGCACCTGCTCGCGGATGGCCAGGGTGCGCTCGTAGTCCTCACCGGCCTCGGTGAAGCGGCCGAGGCCATCGAGGGCGACGCCCAGGTCCTGCCAGGCCTCGGCGAGCACCAGCTCGGGTACGCGGTTGGGATCGGGCGGCACCTCGAGCAGCTCCTCGAGGTGCTCGCGGGCCTCGTCGTAGCGCCCCTGCTCGATCTCGAGGTCGGCGCGGGCCATGCTCAGCCGTGCCCGCAGCCCGGGGTCGTCGGCCCGCACGATGCTGGCCTCGGCCGCCAGCGCGAGGCGGTGCCCCTCGTCGTGCTTGCCCATGCGCTCGCCCACCACCTTGGTCAGCTCGATCCACGCCTCGGCCTCGAGCCGGGGGCGCCGGCCGGAGGCCGCCTGCACCACCACCTGTCGCAGCCGTCGCTCCGCGAGCCCCGGCTCGTCCTGCAGATCGAGCGCCCGCGCGAGCACCAGCCCGGCCTCGGCCTCGAGCCCGGGGTCCTGGAGGGTCTTGGCCAGATCGAGCAGGGGCTCCGCGATGCGAGCGGCCTCGGCGGGGGCTCCCGTGTGCAGCTGCACGCGGGCCCGCGCCACCGCGCGCCGCAGGTGCTCGAGGCGGTCGCGGGAGTCCGAGGACTCGGGGGGCATGCGATCGGAGATCGCGAGCAGGAGGTCCACGTCGGCGCACAGCGCTGGATCCGGCAGCGCGGAGGCGGCCGCCACCGCGCCCTCCACCGTGCCCTCGTCGGCCTCGGCGAGCTGGTCGACGAGGGCCCGCAGATCGTGGCGCAGCACGTCGAGGCAGCGCAGGCTGGGAACCTCGCTCGTGTCGCTCGAGGGCTCGGGCGCGGCCGCGTGGCACAGCTCCATCCACTGCTGGGACCAGCGCTCCGACCAGGCGTCGATGCGGCGCACGGTGGACTGCCCCGAGGTGTCGGCGAAGGGCAGCCCCGTGGCCGAGAACGCGTCGCGCACCGCATCGCGCTGCGACGCGCCCCACTGCTCGTCGAGGCCCAGGTAGCTGGCCTCGCAGGGATCGAGGTCGGGGGACAGGGTGGCCACGTAGGCCCCGCCGGCCAGGGCCACCACGGCCAGGGCGATGGTCGCGGAGACCCACGGCCGTCGCGACTCCGGGGGGTCGCGCTGCAGCTCGGCGAGCAGCGCGTCCATCGAGGGGAAGCGGTCCTGGGGGTCGCGCGAGAGCCCGCGCAGCACCACCGCGCGCAGCCAGCTCGGCACGCGCGTGCCCTTGGGGGCGCTGCGTACCTCGCCCTCGAGCACGTTGATGGCGAGCGAGGCCACGCTGTTGCCGGCGAAGGGGCGCTCGCTGTAGAGCGCCTCGTAGAGCGCCACGCAGAAGCTGAACTGATCCATCAGCGGCGTGGTCTTGGCCCCTCGGTGCTGCTCCGGGGCCATGTAGGCCGGCGTGCCCACCAGCATCCCGGTGCGGGTGAGCACGAGGTTGGACATGTCGATCGATCGCGGCGTCTTGGTGGGCTGGGCCTCGGAGAGCGAGCTCGAGGCCTGACGGGCGAGGCCGAAGTCCATCACCAGCACCCGGCCCCCGCGTCCGATGAGGACGTTGTCGGGCTTGAAGTCGCGGTGGATCAGGCCCGCCGCGTGGGCGGCCGCGAGGCCCCGGCCCGCCTTCACGAACACCTCGACGATCTCGGTCCACTCGTGCGAGCCCTGTCGCAGCCAGCCCCGCAGGGTGGGGCCGTCGATGAACTCCATCGCGATGAACACCCGATCGTGGAAGGTGCCCACGTCGTGGACGGTGATCACGTTGGGGTGCGAGAGCCGGGCCATCGCCTTGGCCTCGCGGAGCAATCGCTCGCGCCCGTCCGAGCCCGCGTTGCCGCCCCGCTGGTGCAGGACCTTGAGCGCGACCTTGCGGTCGAGCTCGGGATCGAAGGCCGCGTAGACCACCCCCATCCCGCCCGCGCCCACGCGGTCGAGCACGGTGTAGCGGCCGATCTTCGCCCCGACGGCGGGCAGGTCCTCGGCCTCGGGCTCCGGGGCGACGTCCTCCACCCCGCTGGGAGCGGTGGCCTCCAGGTCGACGTCGCCGGAGTCCATGCTCCGGCCGTTGGATCGGGTGGGATCCATCGCTACCGGGTCAGGATGCCCGATGCGCGCGTCGCGAACAATGATCGGGCGCGGGAACGCGGGGCCGTGGTGGCGCGTCCTCCGGCGGGAATCGACGCAATGGTGAGCCCGAGCACGCCACGCCGGTGGTGGTCGCGACCGCTCGATGCGGTGGGGCGACCGCTCGACCCGCAGACCCTGAGGCAGCGGGCCCGGGACGCGGCATGATGGAGGAGACGATGCAGCGGGACGGGGCCAGCGCCGAGGACGGAGGCATCGAGCGCTCATTGCTGCGCAGCACCTTGCGCTCGCTGCTGCTGCCCCGCCGACTGGTGCCGATCCTGCTGCTGGGTGCGGTGCTGGTGATCGCCCAGGAGCGCTTCTCGAGCGATCCGGCCGCGGTGTGGCTGGGCGCGCTGATGTGCCTGGTGTTCGCCCTGGTGGCGCCGGTCTCGTGGCGCGCCTTGTTCCCTCCCGCCCTCGATGCGCCGCCCACCTTCGCCGCGCCCTTCGGCCGGCTGCTCGTGTACGGGATCACCGGCATCGGCACCGTGCTGCTGGTGGGCTGGGCGCTGCCCCTGCGTCTCGACATCGGCCCCACCTTCATGACCTCGGACGTCAGCCTGTGGGTCTCGGTCGCGCTGTTCTGGGTGGGGGGCTACGGCCTGGGCCGCGACATCGACATGGAGGGGGTCCTCGCCCGCGAGCGCGCCAAGGCCCAGCGCCTGGAGGCCGAGGCCGAGCGCGCGCACCTGCTGGCCATGCGCAGCCACCTCGACCCACACTTCCTGTTCAACACCCTCAACGCGATCGCGGAGTGGTGCCGGGAGGACGGCGAGGTGGCCGAGCAGGCCACGCTGCGGCTGTCGGAGATGCTGCGGACCGTGCTCTCGGCCACGCGCCGGCCGGCGTGGCCGCTGCGCAAGGAGCTCGAGCTGGCGCGGACCCTGCTCGACCTGCACCGCGTTCGCGATCCCGATCGCTTCTCGATCGAGCTCGAGGGTGTGGCGTCGCCGCCCGCGGTGGAGGTGCCCCCGATGATCCTGCTGCCCCTGGTCGAGAACGCGGCCAAGCACGGCCCCAACGCGGGGCACCGCGGCCCGCTGCGGCTGCGGGTGGCGGCCGAGCGCGCGCACCTGGTGCTCGAGGTCGACAACCCCGGGCGCTTCCGGGGCGAGCGAGTCGACGGCGAGGGGCTGCAACAGGTGCGGCGGCGACTCGTCCATGCCTACGGGGGAGCCGCGTCCCTCGAGGTCCGGGCCGAGGGCGAGCGCACCCGAGCCCGCATCGAGATCCCGCTGGACGCCGAGGTCCCCCATGCCAATGCTTGAGAGCTCCGATTCTCCGATGAGCGAGGCCCCCCGCGAGCCCGTGCTCCGCGTGCTCGCGGCCGACGACGAGCTGGTCGCTCGCAAGCGCCTCACTCGATTGCTCTCGGCCATGCCAGGGGTGGAGCTGCTCGACTGTCACGCCGACGCCGAGGCGGTGCTCCACACCCTGCGCCGCGAGCCCGTCGACGTGCTGGTGCTCGACATCCAGATGCCCGGGCTCACGGGGCTCGAGCTGCACGCGCTGCTGCCCGCCCCCGCGCCCTACGTGATCTTCGCCACCGCCCACCCCGAGCACGCGGTGGAGGCCTTCGAGCTCGGCGCGGTGGACTACGTGCTCAAGCCCATCGAGGCGGGACGGCTGGGCAAGGCGATCGAGCGGGCCCGTGGCGTGTCGCGGGCCCGGCGGAGCGTCGAGCCCAAGGACGAGGGCCCGCTGCTGTCACGCCTGCCGGTGACCACCCACGAGGGCGTGGTGCTGCTCGATCCGTCGAGCCTCAGCCACGCGGTGTTCGACGGAAGCCTGGTCACCCTCACCACCCGGGAGGGCACGCGGCACCTGAGCGACGCCAGCCTCCAGGAGCTGGCGGCGCGGCTGCCCGAGGATCGCTTCGTGCGAGCGCACCGAAGAGCGCTGCTCAACATGCACGAGGTGGTGCTGCTGCGGCCGGTGGAATCGGGGGGCTACCTCGCGGTCACGCGGATGGGCGACGAGGTGCCGGTCTCGCGGCAGACCGCGCGACGACTGCGGCGCGCACTGGGGCTGTGAGGCACCGCCGCGCTGCGGCCCGGGTGGAGCGTGGCGCGTCGCCGGCTCAGCGGTGCCAGGCGTGGCCCAGCCGTCGCTCGTGATCGGCCCGCCGACGCCCGCCGATCCACGCGCTCAGCCCGGCGCCGAGCAGGGGCAATGCCGCGGAGAAGCTCGCGGCCGAGGCATTGCCCAGGGCCTGGGTGCTCCGCAGGGCCCCGTCGTCCGAGGGGGAGACCGGGGCCGCCCAGCGCGAGCCGACGAGGGCCGCGGTGACGGTGCCCACGACGGTGGCCAGCGAGCCCAGGGTGACGGTGGTGATGCCCACGATCCGTCGCGGGCGCGGGCGGGCGAGGGCGGGCGCGTCCATCAGGCCCAGGACCAGCGAGGAGCTGCCCATCGCCGACAGCACGATCCCGGGGACGAGCCGCGAGGGGCGGGCGTGCCACTCCACCGCGCACAGCCCATCGGCGCGGCAGGTCTGTCGAATCTGCAGGCTGGCTGCGAACAGGCCCACGGCCGCGGTGCTCAGCGCGGCGCCGCTGCCCACCAGCGTGCTGGTGCGTCGCCGCGGGTCGCCGTCTCTCGCGGTCGCGTGGCGACGGCTGGGGGCGGATCGGGGCTCGATCGGCTCGATGGGCTCCGTCGGCGGCAGCGGAGCGACGGGCTCCGCCGGCGGCTCGAGGGCGTCGGCGTCGCGGAGCAGCGCATCGCGACGGGTCTCGAGGAACACGCGATCCTCGGGTGGCAGGCCCGAGCGCTCGAGGTAGGCGGTCACGTCCTCGGCCGCCAGCCGCAGCAGCGCGGCGCGGGCCCGGCGTGCGCTGGGCTCGTTGCCCTCGTGGGTCGGGGCCTCGGAGAGCTTCATGCGGATCTGGGCGCGGGCGAGGTAGGCCGCGGGATCGTCGGGCGCGAGGGCGATGGCCACCGAGCTCTCGGCCTCGGCCGACTCCAGATCACCCGCCACCTCGAGGTCGAAGGCACGATCGAGGTGGGCGAGGGCCTCCTGCGTGGGCTCGGGCTCGATCTCCGGCGGCTGCTCGGGCGCGAGCGAGCCCGGCGGGGAGCTCGTCTCGCTCGTCGCTGCTTGCTCCCGCTGCGGCACGGCCTCGGGGGAGTCGAGCGATCGGGGCTCGGGCGCTGGCGCGAGCAGCAGCACCAACACGGGCAACGCGATCATCGACGACACCTCCTCCCTCGCGTTGGCCCCCTCGCCAATCGCCGAGCGGCACCGGGTGCTGCTATCGTTGCATTCCGGTGCCGGTGGAGCCAACGGTCGAGCGCGCGGACGAAGGCCTGGACGTGGGGCCGGGCACGGTCCTGGAGGGCCGCTACCGCCTGATCCGCCTGATCGGCGAGGGCGGGATGGGGCGCGTGTTCCTGGCTCGCGATCGCGAGCAGCAGGTCGACGTCGCGGTGAAGGTGCTCACCGACGATCGCCCGATCCCCAAGGCGGCGGAGCGCTTCGAACGCGAGGCCAAGGCCATCGCTCGCATCGAGCACGAGCACGTGGTGCGGATCTCCCACGTGGGTCAGTCCCCCCGCGGGGGCCTCTACTACGTGATGGAGTACCTCGAGGGCGAGGAGCTGGCCCAGACCCTCGAGCGCGAGGGCCCGATGCTGTGGTGGCGCGCCCGCGACATCGCGCTGCAGATCTGCGGCGCCCTGCAGGCGGCCCACCAAAGCGGGGTGGTGCACCGCGACCTCAAGCTCGAGAACTGCTTTCGCATCACCCGAGGGGGCCAGGCCGACTTCATCAAGATCCTCGACTTCGGCGTCGCCAAGCTGCTCGGGCCGCAGGGCGAGGATCGTCTCACCAACACCGGGGCCACGGTGGGGACCCCCGTCTACATGGCGCCGGAGCTGTGCCGCGGCAAGGAGATCGACCACCGCGTCGACGTCTATGCGCTGGGGGTGATGCTCTACGAGCTGCTCACGGGGCACCTGCCCTTCACGGGCGAGGGCTTCCTCGACGTGGCCCTGCAGCACATGAACGAGCCGCCGCCGCCGCTCTTGCGGTACCTCGAGCCCGAGGAGATCCCCACGGGCCTCGAGGCGGTGATCGAGCGGGCGCTGGCCAAGGATCGCGAGGATCGCTTCCCCACCATGGCGGCCTTCGCCCGGGCGCTGGACAGGCTGGGCGAGGAGCAGGAGGTGGTCGTGCCCGCCGAGGAGGAGGGCACGCCGGTGGTCGCCCGGGGCGGCACCGCGCCGGCCCTCGATGCGATGGAGACCCCTCCGATCACCGGGCGCACCCAGGTGGTCGCGGTCGACGGCCTCGATGGCATGGAGCCGTCGGGCCCGTCGATCCGCGCGCCCCTCCCGGTGGGGGTCGCGGCCGACTTCGACGAGGTCGCCACGCTGCTCGTCTCGTCGCCACCGTCGCGCCGCTGGCTCCCGATCGCCGTGGTGATCGCCGTGCTCGCGGCGAGCGTGGTCGGGGTGCTGTGGTGGACGATGTCGCGACCCGAGCCCGAGACCCGCGAGCCAACGGCCGCCGAGGGAAGCCAGGTGCCGGTGGTGGTGCCCGCCGACGATTCCGCGGGGCCCAGCCCGTCGTCGGCGAGCACGGGGGGCGAGCCGCAGACGGAGGGCTCCACCGGCGCCCGTGAGACGGGTGAGGCCAGCGAGACGGGCGAGCTCGAGCTGGGGGTCGAGCCCTCGGGGCGCAAGCGTCGGGGGCTGAGCAAGACCCAGATCGACGCCGGGCTGCGATCGATCCGACCGCGGCTCAAGAGCTGCGTGGGCGGCCTGACCGGGGGCAAGCCGGGGGACGAGGTGCGGGTGACGATGCGCATCGATCGAGCCACCGGCACGGTGGTCTCCGTCACGGCCCGCGGGGGCACCAACGCGGTGGAGGTCTGCGTGCGGGGAGCGGTGGCGCGGGCTCGCTTCGATCGGGCGGGGCAGGGGATCCAGTCGGTCTCCCGCACCGTCGAGCTCTAGGGCCGGGCTCGTCATCGGCCCACCTCGAGCTCCAGGCACCAGCCGTCGGGGATCGGCACGCCAGGTATGGCGCAGGCCTGCACCCTCTCGCTGGTGGGCTCGCCCGTGGTGCCGCCGCCCTCGGTGATGGGAGGAAGGCCGGTGGTGGTGTCGCGATCGAGACTGGGCCGGGGGCTCGTCGACCCGCCCGTGGTGCCGTGGGTCTCGTCGGTCGGAGCGTCGGTGGTGGCGGTGCCATCCGTGCCGTCCTCCGTGGGGCTGGGCACGAAGACCTCGCGCACCTGCCCACAGCCGAGCACGCCGACGAGCGCAGCCGTCGTGATCCCGAGGGCACGAGCGTCCATCACCGAGGGCAACGGTACCAGCCCTTCGGCGCGCCTCGGCGTCCCGTTCGAATGCCCTGGGAGTTTACACCTGACAACCAGGGCGAAACGACATCACGGAGGTCAGTACGAGATACCGGCCCGTCGGTACACGAAGCCCAGCAGCCACAGCGGCCCGATGAGCAGGAACTGCAGGTCTTGGAAGAACGACGGTTTCTTGCCCTCGATGACGTGACCGATGAGCTGCCCGATCCACGCCAGCACGAAGATCACCAGCGAGGTGACCCACAGCGGCCAGGGGAGCAGCGCGAGGGCCTGGGTGGCGAGGTACAGGCCCGTGCTCGTCACCAGCATGCCCGCGGCGAGGCGCAGCGAGATCAGCGAGTAGAAGCCGACCCCGAACGCGAGCAGCACCGTGGCGAGGTTCAGCCACTCGCCGCCGAAGGGCAGGGGCACCGACACGAGCAGGCCCAGCAGGCTCACCACGATGAGCGGGATGCAGACCCAGTGGATGGCCTTGTTGACGGGATTGCGATGGCTCTCGCCGTACAGATCGAACCATTGGTCGGCGGTCTTCATGGGATCTCTGCAGGGGGTGGGGTGGTGAGGAAGGCCAGCAGCAGATGGTGGAGCTGGCGGAGGCGAGCGTCGCGATCGAGCGGGAGCGGGGTGGGCCACAGCTCCTCGAACACGACCGACTCGCGGAGGTAGCCCGCGGCCATCAGCGCCGCTTGCTCGACCGCGATCTCGGGATCGGGATGGGGGATGAGGTCGCGGTGCACCAGCCACGCGTCGGCGGCATGGCGGAGCACCGAGGTGTTGAAGTCACGGGTGGGCCCAGCGAAGGCGGTCTGGCGGCGGGCCTGCACGATCACCGCCCGCAGCACGCCACGGCGCTGCAGGTGGAAGTCGAGCAGCACCGCGAGCTGCTCGGCGAGCAGACGGGAGAGGGTGAGGCTGCGGGCGCGGGCGGGCGAGAACAGCTCGGCGAGGGCGGTGCGAGCCTCCTCGAACACGCGCTGGCGCAGGTGGTCGAGCAGCACGTCCTTGGATTCCACCCGACCGTAGAAGGTACCCACCGAGCAGCGCGCTCGCTTGCACAGGGTGCCCACCGTGATCTCCTCGAAGGTCTGGGTGTGCAGCGCCTGCTCGAACGCATCGAGGATCCGCTGGAGGGTGCGACGGCTGCGAGCCTGCTGGGGCTCGACGATGGCGCTGGCGGTGGACACTCGTCGTGAATCCGAATCCGTGTTCGGATATTGGAGCGAGGACGCCGGGTCCGTCAAGAGTGGATTCCCCGTGGATTCTCGGGGGTTTGAGGACATGCGCGGGGACGAGCAGGGGCCGGGCCGTGGCTCGACTCGGTGGCTCGGCTCGGCCGGCTCGGCTCAACCCAGCGTGCGGACGACGGCGTCGGCCAGTCGATCCGCCGCGGCCGGGCACAGGCGCAGCCACAGCTCCGGCTCCACCAGCTCGAGCTCCATCACCGCGAGGCGACCGTCGTTGTCGCGAACCATGTCCACGCGGCCGTAGATCGGCGCGGGGTCACAGGTCGCCATCGCCCGCTCGGCGAGCTCGATCTCGTCGGCACTCGGCTCGTGCGGGTGCACCGTGCCGCCGTGGTCGTCCTGCACCCGGAAGTCCCCGGGCTTGGCCACCTTGCGCAGCCCGTGGGTGACGGCCCCGTCGATCACCACCAGCGTGACCTCGCCCCGCTCGACGATCTCGCGCTGGAACGGCTGGAGCATCATCGCCTCGTGCCGCAGTCGCTCGGCGAGGAACGCCTCGAGGCCCGCCGCCTCGTGGCGACGCACCCGCTGCGTGTGCCGGGCCCCGCTGGAGATCACCGGCTTGAGCACCGCCTCGTCGAGGCCATGCGCCTGCATCAGCTCGGCGAGCGTCGCCGGGCTACCCTGCTCCAGCAGCACGCCGGGCACGCTGTGCACCCCGCGGCGCTCGAGCTCCCACAGGTAGCGCTTGTCCACGTTCCAGCGCAGCAGGCTCGGCGGGTTGAGCAGGGTGGTCCGGGCCTCCACTCGCCCGAGCCAGGCCATGAACTCGTCGAAGCGATCGACGTAGTCCCAGGTGGTGCGCAGCAGCGCGAGCGGCCAGGCGCTCCAGTCGACCTCGGCCCGCGACCACGAGATCCTTCGCGCGCCCACCCCCCGCGCCCGCAGACCCTCGGCGAGCAGGCGGTCCTCCTCGAGGATGTTGTCGGTGTACCAGTGGTGGCCCGGGACGGGGTCCTCGTAGCGATCCTCGGTGAGCAGCGCGATCTTCGGGGAGGTGCTCACGGCTTGGCCTCGACGCCGAGGCGATCGAAGAGGAAGGCGTAGCCGTCCACGGTCTGCTCCACGCGGGCGGCCAGCGGCGTGCCCCCGCCGTGCCCGGTGTTGGCGCTGGTGCGCAGCAGGATCGGCCCGTCTGCGCTGGTCGCCGCCTGCAGGCGCGCCGTCATCTTGCGCGATTGCATCGGGTCCACCCGCGGATCGTTGGCCCCGGTCATCATCAGCACCGCGGGATAGGCCGTGTCGTCCTTCACGTTGTGGTAGGGCGAGTAGGCGAGCAGCGCGGCGAACTGCTCGGGATCCTGGACCGTGCCGTACTCCACCACGTTGAACGCCCCGTTGGACGACAGCTCCACCCGCAGCATGTCGTAGATGCCCACGTGGGAGACCACGGCCCGCACGCGCTCGGGGTGCTGCACCAGCGCGGCGCCCATCAGCAGCCCGCCGTTGCTGCCCCCCTCGATGGCGAGGTGCTCGGGGCTGGTGTAGCCGCGGTCGATCATGTGCCGGAGCACCGCGTCGAAGTCGTCGAACACGTTCTGCTTGTGGGTGAGCCGCCCGGCCTCGTGCCAGGCGTCGCCGAGCTCGCTGCCGCCCCGCAGGTTGGCCACGGCGAGCACGAAGCCGTTGCGCAGCAGGATCGACCAGGTGGCGCGCTGGTAGGGGGTGAGGCTCACTCCGAAGCCGCCGTAGCCGGTGACCAGGCAGGGGTGGCTGCCGTCGAGCTCGATGCCGGCGGGCACGAGGATGTTGACCGGCACCTGGGTGCCGTCGGCCGAGCTCGCCAGCTCGCGGCGGACCTCCACCCCCGAGAAGTCGGCGGGCGAGGT
The DNA here is from genome assembly GCA_020633315.1 of Myxococcales bacterium. Lineage (GTDB taxonomy): Bacteria > Myxococcota_A > Polyangia > Nannocystales > Nannocystaceae > Paraliomyxa. The sequence goes on along the minus strand of JACKDV010000005.1, from coordinate 144,189 downwards.
CGACGACAGCGGGCTGCGGATGGCCTGCCCCGCCTTGGCGTCCCAGCGAAACCATGTGATCGGCTCCACGTAGGAAGAGGTGTCGAACAGCAGGTCGTCGCCGTCGAGCGGCACCATGGCGTGCACGGCAGACACCGGCGCGAGCTGGGGCCCGGGCATCGCCTTGCCCTCGAGGTCGAAGCTGCGGATCTCCGAGGGTCCGCCCGTCTGGTACAGCAGGTACAGCCGCGACTTGGTGGTCACCACCGTCCCGCCGCCCCAGAAGTCGGTCACCAGGGTGTCGTCGCCCTGCGGCACGATCTCCTTGGCCTTGGCCAGGTCGGGCTTGCGCGCCGAGGTCCGCAGCAGCCGGCCGCGGGGGGCGTCGGCCCGCGAGACCACGTAGAGCCGATCGCCGGGGCCGAAGGCCAGGTGCACGATGCGATCGCCGAAGTCGCTGAGCTGGGTCCACCCGCCCTTGGGCTGGCGCAGATAGTGGGCGAACTCTCCTCCGTCGCCCTTCTGCACGGTGGCGAGCACCCGGCCCGAGGCATCGTCCACGTCGAGCTGGATCTCGGCCACGCGGGGCAGGCCCTCGCCGAGCTCGTAGCGATCCTCGCTCACCGGCCGGCCCAGGCGGTGGAAGTAGAGCTGCTGGAAGAACGCGAGGTCCTCCGGCGGGCGCTCGCCCTCGGCCGGATAGCGGGTGTAGTACACGCCCTTGCCGTCGGGGGCCCACGCCAGGTCGCCGCCCGCGGTGCCGCCGTTGACCCGCGGGATGCTCTCGAAGGTCTCCTGTCCGCTGGCCACGTCGTAGAAGTGCACGTCGCCGCTCTCGCTGCCGCCCCGCGACAGCGAGACGGCCAGGGTCTTGCCGTCGGGCGAGGGGACGAACCAGTCCACGGAGATCGAGCCCTCGGCGTCGAGCGCCTCGGGATCGAGCAGCACGCGCTCGGTGGAGGGATCGCTCGGATCGTCGAGCACCACCAGCAGCGGCTGGGGCTTGGGGGGCTGCTGCTTGTGGGCGAACAGCTTGCCGCCGGCGCGGGCGAGCCCGCCGTACGACACCACCGGCGCGGCGAGGATGGCCTCCACCTGGGGACGCAGCACCGCGGCCGCGGGCAGGGCATCGAGCACCGAGCGGGCGTAGGCGTTCTGGGCGTCGCTCCATGCGTGCACCTCCTCGGCCTCGCCGTCCTCGAGCCAGCGGTACGGGTCGGCCACCGCCACCCCGTGCATGGTGTCGACCACCTCCTCCGTGCGGGTGCTCGGCGGTCCGCTGGCGGTGCCGCTGGGATCGGCCGCGGGCGGGGTGGGGCCCGCGGCGGGCGTGGGGCAGGCGGTGAGGCTCAGCGCGAGCAGGAGCGAGAGGCGCCGCATGACGGCGGCTTATCACGATTCGGGTGCGTCGCGGATCACGGCTCGGCCTTCGCGCTATGCTGCGCCCGACATGCCCAATTCCGTCCGCGCTTCTCACATCCTGCTGATGTACAAGGGCTCGATGCGCTCGTCGGCCTCCCGCTCCAAGGAGCAGGCGCAGCAGCAGATCCAGCAGCTCGCCGGCCAGCTCGCAGGGGGTGGCGACTTCGCCTCGCTGGCGCGCGAGCACTCCGACTGTCCGTCCTCGGCCAAGGGGGGCGACCTCGGCAGCTTCGGTCGCGGTCAGATGGTGGGGCCCTTCGAGGACGCGGCCTTCGGCCTCGAGGTGGGGCAGACCAGCGGCGTGGTCGAGACGCCCTTCGGCTACCACATCATCCAGCGCACCGGCTGACGCATGATCTACAAGATCTGCTCCGTCGAGGACTGGCTCGCGTGCCAGCGCGACGGTCGGCTGCCGTGGTCGGCCGACGATCGTCGCGACGCCTTCATCCACCTGTCGGCGCCTCACCAATTGCGGGGCACGGTGGCCAAGCACTTCTTGGGGCGGGACGAGCTGATGCTGCTCGAGGTCGATCCCGAGCGACTGCCCCAGGGCGCGCTGCGTTGGGAGGTCTCGCGCGGTGGCGATCGCTTCCCGCACCTGCACGCCGATCTGCCGAGGGAGGCCGTGGTGCGCGCACAAGCGGCGCCGCTGGGACCGGACGGCGTTCCGCGCCTGCCCTTCGGCCCGCCCGAGAGCCCGGGCGAGCTCGTCTAGATCGGCCCCCGTGCTCGGCCGTTTCGGCCCCCGATGCGACTTCCCTCCAAGCTCCTGGGTCGGGTTCGGGTTGGTGTGGGCGTGGGTGCCGTGCTCCTGGCGGGCTGCGAGCTCGTCGACGAGGCCGAGGTCGAGGTGCTCGGCGAGCCGGTGGCCCAGGCGGTGAGCCTGGAGGTCGCCGAGGCCGAGCTCCGCGAGGCGGCGCCCGAGCCCCTGCTGCTCACCCGCACGGTGGGCGAGGTGGTGCAAGAGGCTCGTAGCGAGGCCGAGGCTCGGCCCGTGCCGATCGCTCCGTCGCGAGAGCTCGAAGGGGAGCGCTTCGCCACCCCGGGTCCCGTCGAGGAGCCCGAGGCGTTCGTGCCCTACGATGACGGCACCGGGACCCTCGCCTCCGCGCCGCCCTCGCTGGTGCGACCCAAGGTGCGGGCGCGGCCGCGGCCGCGTCCGCGCGCCGAGCTGCACGCCACGATCGACGAGCCCTGCGATCCCGGGCTCGGCCCGGTGACCACCAAGTCGTCCGGCTGGCAGTGCCCCGCCTGCGGTCGCGGTTGAGGCCCGCGAGTCATCGGGACCGTCGTGGCATGCTCGCAGCCATGGTCCACGTCGGCCTGTCGATGATGATCGAGGAGCCCTTCCGCCGGGCCGCGCTGCCGCTGCTGGAGGAAGGGCTCGTCGACGTGCTCGAGCACAGCTTCGAGATCGGCTGGGGCCGCTACCCGCTCCCCGACTGGGCCGAGGCGCTGCTCGATCACTACGCCGAGGCGGGCCGGCTGTGGGGACACGGGGTCACGATGTCCCCGTTCTCCGTGGAGGCTCCCCACCAGGCGCAGTGGCTGGCGCGGGTGGCCGAGGCGTGCCGGCGCCGATCCTACGTGGCGGTCTCGGAGCACTTCGGCTTCATGGTGGCGGGCGAGCTCGACGGCGGCGCCCCGCTGCCGGTGCCGCCCGGTCCCGCCACGATCGAGCTGGGGATCACCGCGCTGCGTCGCCTGGCCCAGGCCACCGGCACCCCGGTGGGGCTCGAGAACCTGGCCCTGGCCCTGGGCGAGCCCGACCTGCGAGCCCAGGGGCCGCTGCTCGCCGCGGTGCTCGAGGCGGTGGACGGCTACCTGCTGCTCGACCTGCACAACCTCTACTGCCAGCTCGCCAACTACTCGGTCGACGAGGCGGAGCTGCTGGCGTCGTATCCCCTGCATCGCGTGCGGAGCATCCACCTCTCCGGCGGCTCGTGGTCGAGCCCGATCGCCCGGGGACGAGCCCGTCGCTTCCGCCGGGACACCCACGACGACGACGTGCCCGATGCGGTGCACGCCCTGCTCGCGCGGGTGCTGCCGCGCTGCCCCGCGCTGGAGGTGGTCGTGCTCGAGCGCCTGGGCTCCACCCTCGCCCGCCCCGACGCCGAAGCCCGCTTCCGGGACGACTTCATGCGTGTGCGCTCGGCCGTGCAGGAGGGTCGGGCCGATGGATGAGGCCACCCTGCGTCGCTACCAGCGGCGGCTGCTCGAGGGCCTGCGGCACGGCACCGCGCCCGAGACCCTGCGCGCCGAGCTGCTCGCCGATCCCGAGCTCGCCTCCTTGCGTGCCTACCTCGAGGGCCTCGATCCCCATGCGCTGGCCGTGGCGGCCGAGCTGGTGGCCCGCTGGTCTCCCGCGGCCGAGCCCGACGGCGCGGGCCCGTAGCCCGCGCTCACTCGTGGATGTCGATGTCGTCGCCGCCGACCGGTCCCAGGTAGGCGTCCTCGGGATCCATCTCGGGCCCGCCGCACTCGTCGATCAGCGCATCGGCGCTCTGGTACACGGTGGAGCGCACCCCGGCGAAGTAGAGGTCGCCGCAGCCCCCCCGGCCCAGCGGGGCTCCCAGCTCGCAGGGGACGCAGCGAAAGTCCTCGGTCTCGCAGGCGAAGGCGATGTGGCAGTAGACCGAGCGACAGAGCTGATCGAGCACGTCCTGCCCGGTGACCAGGGGATCGGTCGCGACCGCGGGCGGCGTGTCGGGGTCGAGGTCGTCGCAGCGATGCGAGATCTCGTGGGGGCTCAGCCCGGGGGCGCAGCCCTGGTCGCCGGGACCACAGCCCTGCACGCCGGGGGTGCTGCTGCACGGATCGGCGTAGCGCTCGTCGAGGGCGGTCGCCTCGCGGTAGCGGGTGGCGAAGGGGCTGTCGAAGGGATACTCGCGGGGGTTGCACGACACCGCAGGCCGCGGGGAGCAGATGCGGGGGAAGTCGAGCTCCTGGTCCTCGAAGTCCTCGGAGACCGTGCACACCAGCGTGTAGCGGGGGTCGTCGGCGGGCGGGCAGTCGTCGTCGTAGCGGCAGCGGGGCACGTCGTCGAGGCGCTCGGGGTCGAGGACGAACGAGCAGCCGGCGGCCAGCGCCAGCACCACGCCGGGGCCGGCGACCCGCTCGAGGACCAGGCGAAGGAGGGCGCGCGGCTGCCTTCGATCGATCATCGACCTACGACTCGAGGAACGAGGGGCGGCGCTCGGTCCAGCCGAGCTCGGTCTCGAGCTGGCTGGCCACGCGCAGCAGCGTAGCCTCGTCGCCGAAGCGGGCGACCAGCTGCACCCCCACCGGGAGCCCGTCGGCGCTCAGATGAGTGGGCACCGAGATCGCCGGCTGCCCCGTGATGTTGAAGATCTGGGTGTTGGGATAGGCGGCGAGCTGCTTGCGGGCCGCGGAGAAGGCCTGGCGCAGCAGCGGCCGCAGGGGCAGGCGTCGCAGCACCCGCAGGCCCACGCGCTCGAGCGTGCCCGGCAGCAGCTCGCCCACGCGCGCGGGGGGCCGGGCGAAGGTGGCGGTGAGCAGCAGGTCGTAGCGCTGGTGGAAGCGCGCCATGGCCCACGCGGTCTCGGCCTGGAGCTGCTGCAGCTCCACCAGCCGCCCCGCGCCGAGGGTACGGCCGATCTCTCGCATGACCCAGGTGGCCAGCTCGAGCTCGTCGGCCTGGGGGCGACGCCCGAGCCGATGCTCGGCGTGCATCAGCTCGGCGCACACGTTGGCGGCCACGGTGCTGAGGTAGGCCTCGGCCATGGCCTCCGCGTCGAAGCGCGGGCGGGCGGGCTCCACGTCGTGCCCCAGCTCCGACAGCGTCGAGGCGGTGCGCTCCACCGCCTCCCGGCACTCGGGGTGCAGCTCGCCGAGCAGCAGCGCCTCGGTGGTGAAGGCGATCCGCAGCCGCCCGGGATCGCGGCCCACCTCCTCGGCGAAGGGGCGCTCGATCGGCGGGGCGTGGTAGGCCGAGCCGATCTCCGGCCCGGCCGTCGCATCGAGCAGCCCGGCGCTGTCCCGCACGCTGCGGGTGATCACGTGCTGCGCGACGTAGCCCGACCAGCGCTCGCACGCATCGGGGCCCATCGGCACGCGTCCGCGGGTGGGCTTGAGCCCCACCAGGCCGCAGGCGGCAGCCGGGATGCGGATCGAGCCGCCTCCGTCTCCTCCGTGCGCGGCGGGGACCAGCCGTGCCGCCACCGCGGCGGCCGAGCCCCCGCTGCTGCCCCCCGGGGTGTGATCCACGTGGTAGGGGTTGCGGGTGGGCCCGTGCAGCTCGGGCTCGGTCACCCCCATCAGCCCCATCTCGGGGGTGTTGGTCTTGCCCACGATCACCAGGCCCGCCGCCTTGTAGCGCCGCACCAGCTCGCTGTCGGACTCGGGGACGAAGCGCGCGAAGAAGCGGCTGCCCGCGGTCGTGGGCACGCCCGCATGGTCGGCGACGAGGTCCTTGAGCAGGAACGGCACCCCGCGGAAGGGGCCATCGGGGAGCCCCTGGGCGACCGCAGCGCGGGCTGTGTCGAACATGCGACACACCACCGCGTTGATGCGGGGGTTGTGGGTCTCGATCTGGGCGATCGCCCGCTCGAGGAGCTCGGCCGGCGTGACCTCACCCTCACGTACGAGCTCGGCGAGGGCCGTGGCGTCGTGCTGGAGATACTCGCGGGCGTCCACCCGAGTGCCTTGTATCACGCCTGGCCCCGAGCGCGCGGCCCCGCAGGCCGCCTTGCCAGGGTGCCGAGGGCGAGCCAAAGTCCCGGCCCATGGCCTCGACCCGGTCCCAGGTCCGCAACGTGGCGATCATCGCGCACGTCGATCACGGCAAGACGACGCTGGTCGACTCGCTGCTCTCGATCGCCGGTGCCTTCGAGCGAGGCGAGGGTGACACCGCCCAGGCCCTCGACTCCGGCGACCTCGAGCGCGAGCGAGGGATCACCATCACCTCCAAGCCCACCGCGCTGGTACACGGCGACGTGCGGATCAACCTCGTGGACACCCCCGGGCACGCCGACTTCGGCGGCGAGGTGGAGCGGGTGCTCAACATGGTCGACGCGGTGCTGCTCATCGTGGACGCGGTGGAGGGGCCGATGCCCCAGACCCGCTTCGTGACCGAGAAGGCCGTGGCCCGCGGCCTGCGGGTGCTGCTGGTGGTCAACAAGATCGACCGCGCCGCGGCCGAGCCCCACCGGGCCGTCGACGCCACCTTCGACCTGCTGGCCGCGCTCGACGCGAGCGAGGAGCAGCTCGACTTCCCCGTGGTCTACACCAGCGCGGTCGAGCGCTACGCGATGAACGATCCCGAGGGCGATCGCCTCGACATGGCGGTGGTGCTCGACATGATCGTCGAGCATGCGCCGGCGCCCTCGGTCGACCTCGACGGGCCGCCCGCGATGTGGATCTCCACCCTGATGCACGACCCCTACCTCGGCTACCTGGCCATCGGGCGGATCCGGGCCGGGCGCATCGAGGTGGGGCGCCGCCTGGCGCTGATGCGCCCCGAGCCCCGCGAGGCCGAGGCCGGCGGGGCGGTGGCGAGCGAGGAGTCCAGCGGCGAGGTGGCGGCCACCTGCGCCGAGGTGTTCCGCGTGAGCAAGATCCTCGGCTTCCAGGGCCTGCGCCGCTTCGAGCTCGACGCGGCCGAGGCCGGCGACATCGTGGCGGTGGCGGGCATGGGCACCCTGCAGGTGGGCGACACCCTCACCTCCGAGGATCCCGAGCAGCGCACCGTGTTCCCGGCCCTCACCGTCGATCCGCCCACCCTCACCATGCGCTTCCGGGTCAACGACGGTCCCTTCGCGGGGCAGGAGGGGCAGTTCGTCACCTCCCGCAAGATCCGCGAGCGGCTGATGCGGGAGATCAAGTCCAACGTGGCCCTGCAGGTGGAGGACACCGAGTCGCCCGAGGAGTTCGAGGTGCGCGGGCGCGGCGAGCTGCACCTGTCGGTGCTGATCGAGACCATGCGCCGCGAGGGCTACGAGCTGTGCGTGTCCAAGCCCCGCGTGATCCTGCACCGCCACGAGCACGGCATCACCGAGCCCTACGAGCGGGTGGTGGCGCAGTGCGACAGCGAGTACGCGGGCACGATCATCGAGCGCCTGGGCAAGCACGGCGAGATGCTGGCCATGGAGGAGGACGGCCCCGGCCGCACCCGCATGGAGTTCCGCGTGCCCACCCGCAGCCTCATCGGCTACCGCTCGGAGTTCCTCACCCAGACCCGCGGCACGGGCGTGCTCTCGTCGATCTTCGACGGCTACGGCCGCTACCTGGGGCCGCTCAAGCAGCGCAGCCACGGGGTGATCATCGTGCTCGAGCGGGGCGAGACCATCACCTACTCGCTGCACCGCCTGCAGGAGCGCGGCGTGCTGTTCGTGGGGCCGCAGGTGCAGGTGTACCCGGGCATGATCATCGGCGCGCACAGCCGCGACACCGACATCATCGTCAACCCCTGCCACACCAAGAAGCTCACCAACATCCGCTCGGCCGGGGCCGACGAGAAGCTGTTCCTCACCCCCGCGCGCGAGCTGAGCCTCGAGCAGGCCCTGGCCTTCATCGAGGACGACGAGCTGGTGGAGGTCACCCCCAAGAACCTGCGGCTGCGCAAGCGCGTGCTCGACCACAACCTGCGCAAGCGCGAGGAGAAGCGGGTGGCCGAGCTGGGGGCCGCGAGCTGAGCGAGGGCGGGCCGGGCGAGCGCGGGCTCAGCCGCCCTCGGCGAAGCGGGCGTTCCACTCCGCCACCTTGGGGTGGGCCCCCACCGCCTCGTAGAGCGCGACGAGCCGGGGCTGGCCGGCGAAGACGTCGGTGGGGATGTGGTCGACGCCGCCCCGCACGAACCACTTCATCAGCACGTAGAGCTTGAGGTCGACGACCTGGAGCTGGTCGCCGCCGACGAAGGGCCCGGCGATCTGCTTGGCGACGTCGGCGGCCCAGCGCTGCATATAGCCCGCGGCGAGCTCCTCGCGGGCGGCCTTGCTCTGCTCGGCGTCCTTGACCGTGAAGAGGTGGGTGATCCGGGTGCGCAGGTCCTCGGCCGCGGCCATCAGCGCCTCGTGGCGCGCGGCCTCCCAGGGATCGCGGGGGTGCATGCCGTGCTCGCGGCCGACATAGGCCAGGATCGCGTTGGACTGGCCGAGCTTGCCCTTGCCCTCCACCTCGAGCACGGGCATGGCGCCGAAGGGCGTGTCCCCCTTGCGCTCGGGCCACTGGGGTCCCTGGACTCGGTCGTCGACGAAGTCGATGCCGGCGAGGAAGAGGGCGAGCCGGCAGTCCTCGCCGCGGCCGCCAGGGAAGTCGAAGTAGCTGAGGGTCACCGTCATGGCGGGCTCGACGGTACTCGACTTGCCGCGGTTACGGTCGCTGCTCCGCGCTTCCTCCCGGGCGGGCGCTCCTGCTAGCGTCCGGGGGATGCTCGCCGACACCGCCCTCGCCGGTCTGCCGCCCTGGGCCGGGCTGGGAGTGCTCGCCCTCGCGGCCATGGTCGCGGGGATCGTCAACGCGATGGCCGGCGGCGGCTCGCTGCTCACCCTGCCCGTGCTGATGGCCCTGGGCCTGCCCCCGTCGGTGGCCAACGGCACCAACCGGGTGGGGGTGCTGGTGCAGAGCATCGGCTCGACCCTCACCTTCCATCGGCGGGGCGTTCGTCCCTACGGGCCGCTTCGCCGGCTGCTGCCGCCGATGATGCTGGGGGCGGTGGCCGGCACGGTGCTGGCCACCCAGCTCTCGGACGACTGGCTGCGGGTGATCTTCGGGGTGATGCTGGCCGGCTGGGCGGTGCTGCTGGTGTTCCGACCCAGTCGCTTCCTGAAGCCGGAGGGTCCCTCCCGCCCGGCGGGACCCGGAGCGCTGGGGCTCGCGGGGCTCGTGGGGATCTACGGGGGCTTCCTGCAGGCGGGGGTCGGCTTCCCCACGCTGGCGCTCCTGGTGCTGCTGCTCGGCCACGATGCGGTCGAGGCCAACGCGATCAAGGTGGCGCTGGTGCTGGCCTACACCGCGATCTCCCTGGGGATCTTCGCCTATGCCGGCCAGGTGGCGTGGCGCGAGGGCGTGGCGCTCGCCGTGGGCGGTCTGGTGGGCGGCTGGCTGGGCACGCGCCTACAGATCAAGGCCGGCGCGGGGCTGGTGCGCTGGGTGGTGGTGGTCGCGGTGGCGGCCAGCAGCATCGCGATGCTGGTCGGTGCGCTGGGCTAGACCAGCACCACGCCGAGCTGCATCGCCTTGACCACGGCCTCGGTGCGGCTGTGGACGTCGAGCTTGCCCAGGATGGCGTTGACGTGGAACTTGACGGTATGGGCGCTGATGCCGAGCTCGTCGGCGATCTGCTTGTTGCTCAGCCCCGATGCGACCAGCTCGAGCACCTCGGTCTCGCGGGCGGTCAGCGGCTCCACGTCCATCTCGGGGGTGAGGCGAGCGGGGGGCACCGCGGTGGTCGGGTTGCGCTCGTCGAGCAGCACGGGATCGATCACGGCGAGCCCGTGCAGGACGGTGCCCAGGGCTCGCAGCAGCCGCTCGGTGGAGACGTCGCGGCGCAGCACCCCCAGCGCGCCCGCGGCGAGCAGGTCTTGGGCGGAGCTGCCGTGGGCCACCAGCGCAACCAGGGGTACCGCGAAGTCGAGCGTGCCCGCGGTGGGCGAGGCCGCGCGGGGACCCAGATCCCACAGCACCACGTTGGCCTCGGTGTCCTCGAGCGCCTCGGGGATGTCCTCGTGGGCGGAGGCCTGACCCGAAGCTGCGTCCCCCAGGCGCGCGACGAAGCCCTGGCGCACCAGGGGATCATCCCCTACCACCAGGGTACGAACGTCGGATTGGAGCTCGAGGAGGGGATCGGGTAGCGAGTGCTTCTGCATGGCGATGGTGTCCGACGACCGAGCGCGGCAGCCCCGAGCATTCTAGCTCGATGGGAACGGGGCCGCGGCACATTGGTCGAGGAGCCCCATGGTTCGGCGCCATCGTGAGTCGGCGCTCGATGCGGTCAAGGGGGCGGGGCGCAATGAATGCGACCTACCTGGTTGGCCAGGTGACACCCGCACGAGCGGGGGTGCTGCGAGGTAGGTGCAACGCGAAGGGGCCACCCGATCGACCGATGGCGGCGCTCGGAGCCGGGCCTAGCTTGGCTGTCGCCCATGAACCTCCCCAGCTCCAACTCCTTCGTCTCCCTCGTCGACACCGTGGGGCCCGCCGTGGCCCGCGTGGAGGCGCCGCATCAGGGCGGCGCCACGGGCCTGCTGTGGTCCGACGACGGCATCGTCATCACTGCCAGTCATGCGCTTCGGCGCGATGAGCCGATCCAGGTCGTGCTGGGCGCGCAGGAGCCCCGTCGCGCTCGGCTCCTCGGTCGCGATCCGGCCGCAGACCTGGCGGTCCTCCGCGTCGAGCTCGAGGGCCACCCGCTCGACCACGAGCCTCCCGCGTGGCGCGAGGCGGCGACCCTCGGGGTCGGCGAGCTGGCCCTGGCCCTCGCGCGTCCCGGCCGGACCGTGCGCGCGGCGCTGTCGATGATCGCGGTGGTGGGCGAGAGCCTGCAGACCCGAGGCGGTCGCACCCTCGCTCCCTATGTGGAGCTCGATCGCGTGCTGCCGCGGGGCTTCTCGGTGGCGCCGGCGCTCGACCTCGAGGGACGCGTGCTGGGCCTGGCCACGGCGGGCCTCGCCCCCGAGACCACGGTGCTGCTCTCGGCCGACACGGTGCGCGCCTCGGTGGAGGCCATCGTGGCCCACGGTCGCGTGCCGCACGGCTACCTCGGGGTGGGCGTGTCGCCGGCGCGGCTGCCCACCGAGCTGCGCGAGTCGCTGGGGCAGGGCCGAGCGCTCGCGGTGATCGGCGTGGCCGAGGACGGGCCCGCCGCCAAGGGCGGGCTGCTCGTCGGCGACCTCATCCTCGCCGTCGACGGCGCGGAGGTGCGCTCGCCCTCCGGCCTGCGTGCCCGCCTGGCCGATCGCGCCGGCCAGTCGGTGGCCCTCCGCCTGCTGCGAGGGGGCCAGGCCACCGACCTCCAGATCACCGCCGGCGAGCGCCGGTAACAGACCCCCGCGGGCCGACGGTCGATGAAGACGGCCGGTCCCGCCGGAGTGCCAACCCAGACCCAACCCAGACCACGGAGACCGCAAGCCATGTCCACGCAGACCCACTACCCCGAGTCCTTTGCCCTGCTGCCGCTGCGCCGCGGGGTGCTGCTGCCCGGCACCACCATGAGCGTCCCCGTGGGGCGACGGCGATCGGTGGCGCTGGTCGAGTCCCTCTCCAAGGGCGACGTGATCGGCGTCGTGATCCAGCGCGACCCCTCCACCGACGAGCCGGTGCTCGCCGACGTCCATGGCGTGGGCACCTACGCCCGCGTGGAGCGGATCGCCCGCTCACGCGACGGCCGGAACTACCGCCTGGTGCTCGAGGGGCTCGACCGCTTCGAGCTGCGAGAGATCGAGCAGAGCGATCCCTACTGGTACGGCCGCGGCGACCCGACCCCCGACGGTGACGGCGGCGTGGAGGCCGAGGTGCTGGCCGACGAGATCCGCTCGCACCTGCGCAAGGTGGCCGGCGGCAACGAGTCGATCTCGGAGATCGTGGAGTCCAGCCGCGAGCCGGGGCGCCTGGCCGACCGCCTGGTGTCGGCGCTCGAGGTGGACCGCGATCGGGAGATCCAGGTGCTGCTCACCCTCGACGTGCCCGCCCGCCTGCGGCTGACCGCCACCATCGTGGCCGAGGCCAAGGCCCGCTGGGAGCTGCAGCAGAAGATCGGCTCCGAGGTGCGGCGCGAGCTCGAGAAGGATCAGCGCAAGCACCTGCTGCGCCAGCAGCTACGGGCGATCCAGAAGGAGCTGGGCGAGGGGACCGAGGGTGAGGACGCGCTGGCCAAGCTCGAGCAGCGCCTCGACGAGGCGGAGCTCGGCGAGGAGGCCCGCGAGGTGGTCGAGCGCGAGCTGGGGCGGCTGCGGGCCACCGGCGGTCAGGGGCCCGAGTCCAACGTGATCCGCACCTACCTCGAGTGGATCGCCGACATGCCCTGGAACGCGCGCGCCGAGCTGCAGGGGGACATCGACGCGGTGGCGGCCAAGCTCGACGAGGACCACTACGGCCTGGAGAAGGTCAAGCGGGCGATCCTCGAGCACCTCGCGGTGCTGCGGCTGTCGGGCAAGAACAAGGGCTCCATTCTGTGCCTGGCCGGCCCGCCCGGAGTGGGCAAGACCTCGCTGGGGCAGAGCATCGCCGACGCCACGGGGCGGCCCTTCATCCGGGTCTCGCTGGGTGGGGTGCGCGACGAGTCGGAGATCCGCGGGCACCGGCGCACCTACGTGGGCGCGCTGCCGGGGCGCCTGGTCAACGCGCTGCGCAAGGTGAAGGTGAAGAACCCGGTGATCCTGCTCGACGAGGTCGACAAGCTCGGCCAGGGCTTCATGGGCTCGCCGGAGGCGGCGCTGCTCGAGGTGCTCGACCCCGAGCAGAACAAGACCTTCACCGATCACTACCTCGAGCTGCCCTTCGACCTGAGCGAGGTGCTCTTCATCGCCACCGCCAACAGCCTCGAGCCGCTGTCGGCTCCGCTGCGCGACCGCATGGAGATCATCACGCTGTCGGGCTACACGCCCCAGGAGAAGCGGCAGATCGCGCGGGGGCACCTCATCCCCAAGCAGCTCTCCGAGCACGCGCTCGAGGAGGACGCGCTGCAGATCGACGACGAGATCCTCGACACCATCATCCGCGACTACACCCGCGAGGCGGGGGTGCGGCAGCTCGGCCGCGAGCTGACCAAGCTCAGCCGCACGCTGGCGCTGCGGACGGTGCGGACCGCGGGCAAGCAGCCCCCGCGGCTGAAGGTGGATCTCGACGTGCTGCGCGAGTCGCTGGGCAAGCCCCGCTTCTTCAACGAGGTGGCCGAGCGCTCTTCGGTGCCCGGGGTGGCCACCGGCCTGGCCTACACCCCGGTGGGCGGGGACATCCTGTTCATCGAGACCTCGCGCATGAAGGGCAAGGGCGGGCTGCAGATCACCGGCCAGCTCGGCGAGGTGATGCAGGAGTCGGCCAAGGCGGCGCTGAGCTACCTGCGGAGCCAGGCCGATCGCCTGGGCATCGACGTGACCCAGCTCGAGAGCCACGACGTGCACATCCACGTGCCGGCGGGGGGCGTGCCCAAGGACGGGCCCTCGGCGGGGGTGACCATGTTCACCGCCCTGGCCTCGCTGCTCAGCGGGCGACGGGTGCGGCCCGACACCGCGATGACCGGGGAGTGCTCGCTGCGTGGGCGCGTGCTGCCGGTGGGCGGGATCAAGGAGAAGGTGATGGCGGCCCACCGCGCGGGGATCGAGCGGGTGATCCTGCCGGCCCTCAACCAGCGGGACGTCGACGACATCCCCGAGGACACCCGCGCCGCGCTCGAGCTCATCTTCGTGGAGGACATGATGGATGCCCTCGACGCGGCGCTCGAGCCCGCGCCGGGCTCGTCGACCTCCGCGGGGGCAGGCCCGGCCGCCCTCAGCGGGACCTGGAGCTCCGGCACCGCGGCGTGAGCCGGGCGGCGCGGTGACGGCTTCGACGGCGGCGGGCCCTGGGCTCGTCGCCGTCGTCGTGTGGGCGCGGCCTACTCCTCGGCACAGGTGTCGAGGCAGCAGTCGGGCATCAGGCAGCCCTTGGGATCGTCGGGCCCGCCGATCATCGGCAGCGCGCGGCAGAAGTAGCCGTCGCGGTTGCACTGCGCGTCGTCGGTGCACGGCACCAGGCAGCGCTCGAACACTCCCATCACGCCGATGCAGTCCACGCCGCCGTTGGGATCGCAGTCGGGCGAGTCGGGCACCGAGCGGGTGTCGGGGTCGGGCAGGGTGCAGGGCTTGGTGCAGTAGCCACCGGGCAGCTCGTAGACCACCGCGGTCAGGTCGCAGATCGCACCGGGGTCCCCGATGAGGTCGATGCAGTCCTGGTTGGTCGAGCAGGGCGCGCCCCAGGTGGTCATGATGGGGTTGCTCGCGCCGTCGGTGGTCTCGCCGACCGCGCTGGCGGCACAGCCCAGCTCCACGCTGGAATCGTCGGACGCCGCCGTCTCGTCGGCGGTGCTGGTCATGTTGCTGGTGTTGGCGCTGTCGTTGCTCGACGCGGTGTCACCCGTGCCCGTGTCGTCGCTGGCAGGACAGGCGGGCAGCAGCGGGAGCGCGAGGAAGGCAAACGGCCAAGCGCGGCGAATCCAGAGCATGGAGGCGACGGTACGAGGGCGGCGCGAATCCGGTCAATCGGCACACCCACTCGTGGCGTGCGCTGGGGCACAACGGTGTGAGCGAACGCGGGGCTCCAGTGCGAAGCCGGGTTCACAGGGGCTTGGCCGCGGTGACCGTCAGCTCGCGGTCGTCGGCGAGCTTGAGCTTCACCGCGGTGCCCTCGAGCACCCGCAGCAGCTTGGCGTAGCGGTAGTGATCGACGCCGGTCACCTTCTGGCCGTCGACCTCCACGATCTCGTCGCCCACCTCCAGGCCGGCCGCGGCCGCGGGTCCGTCGGGGCGCACGAAGGCGACCAGGTTGCGGACGTCCTCGGGCTCGGTGCCGGGCTCGTCCTCCTTGCGCTTGAAGCCGAGGTCGCCCTCCTCCTGGCCGCGGTCGGTTCGCTCCTTGACCAGCTCGATGGTGCCCAGGTCCTGCTCCGCAGGCTCGGCCGCCAGCTTGCGGCGGATCCAGGTCCAGCCGTAGTCGTCGTCGGTGAAGCTGGGAGCCATCGCCATCAGGGTGATGGTGCCGGTGGGCGCGTCCTCGACCACGAAGCGGCCCTGGGCGTCGCTGATGTCCTTCTGGTCGGCCTTGGTCTCGCCCATGTTGAGGAAGAAGCCGCCGCCCTCGGCGTTGACCGAGACCTTGAGCCCCGGCACCGGCTCGCCCGTCTCCGAGTCGACCAGGGTGCCGGTCACCGTGATGCGCGGGATCAGGGTGATCTCCACGTCGGCCTGCTCGCCGCCCTCGGGCAGCTCGACCTCGGTCTTGGCGTTG
The DNA here is from genome assembly GCA_020633315.1 of Myxococcales bacterium. GTDB lineage: Bacteria > Myxococcota_A > Polyangia > Nannocystales > Nannocystaceae > Paraliomyxa. The sequence continues at coordinate 128,850 of JACKDV010000005.1, read as the reverse complement.
CCCTCGGCCGCGGTCACCGTGATCTCGTACTTGCCCGCGGGGAGGTTGGTGATGCGCCACTTGCCCGAGGAGCGGAAGAAGTCGTCGCCCTCGTAGATCCCCGCGGCGCGGTCCATCACGTCCACGTCGAAGCGCTCGGGGAAGCCTCCGCCGGCCAGCTTCACCACCCCGGCGAGCACGCCGGTCTCGCCGATCGACAGCTCCACGTCGCTGCCGACCGCCACCTTCTCGGCGATCGCCTCGCCGCCGCCCTTGCGGTTGGCGTAGACCGAGTAGGTGCCGCCCTCGGCGAGGTGCTCGAGGGTGAAGCGTCCGTCGGCGTCGGTGAGCACGGGCTGCTCGTCCCACGAGCCCCAGCGGGCGCGACCCCGGCCGCCGCTCTCGGAGGCCGCCGCGCTGTCGCTCTCGCGGGTGGCGTCGACGAAGGCGTCGGCCACGGGCTCGCCACCCTCGTCGAGCACGCGGCCGGTGATCACCCCCGCCTGCGACTCCACCACGAGATCGATCTCGGTGGTCTCGCCGGCCCTCACCTCGATGCGCTCGCCGGCCTCGTCGTCGTCGGTGGCCCCGGGGGCGCGCATCTGCTCGGTCCAGCCGCGGTTGGCCTTGATGCGGTACTCGCCCACGGCCACGCCCTCGAGGGCGAAGCGACCCTCGTCGTTGGTGTGAGCGCTGCCGCCCCAGCGCGGGCCCTGCAGGCCCACGGTCACGCCGGTGACGGGCTGGCCCTTCTCGTCACGGACCACGCCGGTCACCCCGCCGCCCGCGGGCAGCTCGAGCACCACGCCGTCGAGATCGGCGCCCGCCTTCAGCTCCACCTCGGTGGGCTTGTCGGGTCGGGGCAGGTCGGTGTGCCACACGCTCAGCTCGTAGCTGCCCGGCAGCAGGCCCGCGACGGCGAAGGCCCCGTCGCCCTCGGTGCGCTCGCCTCGGCTGTCGGAGCGACGGGCCCGCGGATCCTTGCCCGCCTTCATGCGGGCCGAGACGCTGGCGCCCTCGACCGCATTGCCCTCGCTGTCGACCACGGTGCCGCGGATGGTCTGGGCCGCGTGCACCGTCCACTTCAGGCCGTCGAGCGAGGCGTCGGTGATCACCAGGTCGGGGTACTGCTCCTCGCCCAGGTAGCCGTCGCAGTCCACGGTGACCTCGTAGGTGGCGGGCAGCAGGCCCTTGATGAGCACGGTGCCGTCCTCCTGGCCGCGGTTGCCGAAGCCCCGCTCCTTCTTGCGCTTGGTGTCCTTGAGGCGGACGCTGGCGTAGGAGCAGGGGGTCTCGCCGTCGACCAGCACCACGCCGCGCACGGCGAAGGCGGGGTGCACCCGCACGGTGACGGGCTCGGAGCTCTCGCCCAGGCCCACGTGGACCTTCTCCTCCGACTTGCCGGTGAGCTCGTCGTCGGAGACCCGCACCTTGTAGCTGCCCGGCTCGAGGCCCTCGATGCGGAAGCTGCCGTCGTCCTCGCTGAAGACCGAGCCGCTGCTGCCGAACCAACCTCCGCCCACCGACACCCGGGCGCCGCCCACCGGCTCGCCCGAGTCGGCCCACACCACCTTGCCCACCACCGCGGACTCGGGGGTGAGGAACAGCTCCACGAAGGTGCCGGGGACCGCGGCTTGGTGCGAGCCCTGGGCGTAGCCGTCGGCGAAGGCTCGCACCGAGACCTCGGGCGGCTCCACCCACAGCGAGAACTCGCCGTTGTCGTCGCTGCGGGTGAAGGACCCGCCGCCCGCCCCCCACCAGCGGCCGCCGCCCGCCGATACGTAGGCGCCCTCGATCACGCCGCCCGCGATGTCCTTGACCACGCCCTTGACCTCGACGCCCCCCTCCTTCAGCACGAAGTCGATCCCGCTGCGGGTCTGGCCGGCGACGAGGTCGAGGCGGGGGCCCTTGCGATCCTGGATGCCCGAGCGCGACTCGTAGCGCGAGGGCAGGTAGCCGCGGGCCGAGGCGTGGAGGTGGTGGTCGGCACCGAGCAGCTCGTCGATGCGGTAGCTGCCGTCGGCCGCCGTGGTGACGCACTGCGGGGGCTGGCGGTTGGTGCGAGCGACGTCGCGGTCCTGCAGCTCGGCACACACCTGCGCGCCCGCGATGGGGCGGCCCTGCTCGTCGCGCACGGTGCCGCTCACCGTGGCGCGAGGGGCCGTCCAGGGATCGATGTCGCTGCGGCGCAGGGTCTTGGCCACCGGGCTGGCCTCGTCGGCGCGCTCGCTCGACTCGCTCGCCGCGGCGGCGGTGGTCTCCTGCTCGGGGTCCTCGCGGTGGCCGAGCCACCACCACAGCGCCAGGGCGAGCCCAGCGAGCAGGACCAGGCCGTAGATCTTCGTCTTGCCGTTCAACGTCGTCGCTCCCGTCGTCCGGGCCATGTAATCACGGCTGGGGCCCGGGGTCGTACGGATCGCGATCGAAGGCGTCGGAAGTTCCCTCGCTGACACCAAGGGGGCGCGGTCGCCAGGCCGTCGCGGCGTGGCGACGGCCCCGGAGGCTGGCTAGCGGGCGCGGTCGAGCGTGACTCGGTAGGCCGGCGTACGCGTCGTGCGGCCGCTGGGCTCGGTCACTCGCACGAAGAACTTGCGAGCCCCGGCGGTGTCGGGGTGCAGCGTGAAGATCGTGGTGTCGCCCTCGCGCTCGCAGCTGAAGGGGATCGGGCCCTCCTCGCCGCAGCGTAGGCGGTAGCCTCGGCGCGCGTACCAGTAGAGGTCCACGTGCTGGAGGCTCGCGTCGCCGCTGTCCACGATCACGGAGAAGGGCTGGCCGGCCTGCGCCAGGGCGGAGCGCCGCACGTCGAGGGTGGGTCGCTCGTTGCTCGCCGGCGGAGGCTCGGGGGCGGGGGGCTCGGGCTCCGGCTCGTGGCGCGAGGGTGACACGCCCACCGCCAGCGCGAGGCGATCGGTGGAGCTCTGGGTGAGCTCTCCGTCGCCGCACGGTCGGTCCTCCCACTCGCCGCACAGCGCGGGCTCGTGGCGGAACTCCTTGGGGCCGCAGCTCTCGTAGCTCATGATGTCGGAGCAGTCGCGGCTGTGATCGAGGCCCAGGGTGTGGCCGATCTCGTGGGCCGCCGTCTCGCACAGCGCCCGGGCCGGGATGCCCTGGGGCTGGAACACGAACACCACCGAGCCCTCGAGCACGCGCTCGGCGTGGGGAGCGATGCCGCCGACCGTGTCCTCGAAGCCCACCAGGTCGGGCGTGCCGCCCACGTAGGCCAGGGTGTACTCGCCTTCGGCGGGTGGCTCGTCCACGATGGTGACCGCGAAGCCGTCGAAGCGCTCCTGCACGCAGCCGACGAAGCTGGTCCACTCGGCGTCGCTGCCCGTGAACGCGGGGATCTCGGTGGTCACGATCCCCTGGCGCGCGAGGATTCCCGAGAGGCCCAGACCGGGCACGTCATCGGGGGCGGCGTAGACCGTGCCGCCGTTGCGGTTGAGCACCACGGTGACGGGGACGGGCTCGTCGTGGCCGAGGCCGGGCAGCGACCAGCCTCGCTCGTGGGCGATGGCCAGGGTTGCCACCCCGGTGATCGCAGTCATCGTCAGTCCCGCAGCCGCTCCGAGCACGAACCTAGACACGCCAGCATCGACGGATGCCCCTCGCACGGATTCGTAAAGCCGGGGAAAAGTGCGCATTTGCCACGACGGGGCAGGATGCCTCGCCACGCATCGCGATGAACCAAGGGGCCGCCTGCGGCATCTCCAAGGAGGCGAGTCTCGACTCGCACCTACCTTGGCTTGGAGATGGTGATGAACGGATTGGATGGTCGCGTACGACGGCAGATCTTGGCGGTGTTGGGGATCTCGTGGCTGGCGCCCGCTTGCGCCGACGACGCTCTGTTCGTCGGCGATGGCGTGGGCACCGGCGGATCGGGGATGACGGTGAGCGACTCGGCGTCGTCGAGCGCGAGCGCGACCCCGCCTTCCGACGAGGGACCCGACTGCGGCGCGCCCGTGTCGGTGGTGGTGTGCGTGCCGCCGCCGGGCAGCGAGGACGGCTCGTCGAGCATGGGTGCCGGCAGCACCGACACCGGCGACACGGTGGGCGATGCCAGCAGCGGCAGTGACGGTGGCTCGAGCGGCGGCGAGGCGACGGGCGACGGGGGCGGCTCGAGCGGCGAGGGGCCGCCGGCCGTGCCGATCTCCTGCGAGGGCGTGGACATCGACGACATCAGCTTCTGCGTGTACGACCGGGGCGAGGTCTACGAGCAGGACGGGCAGTGCTGTCGCTTGCTCGAGGGCTACGTCGACTGCTGCGACGGACGGCCCTTCATCGTGCACGACGAGGCCCGCACCGCGAGCGCGGTGGTCCGGCGGGACTGGTGCGGGTCGGAGCGCCCGCGGGTCGAGGGGCTGAGCGCGGCGATGCGAGCCGAGCTGGCCGCGGCCTGGCAGGCGGACGGGCTGATGGAGCACGCCTCGATCGCGAGCTTCTCCCGCTTCGTGCTGCACCTGGTGGCGCTGGGGGCTCCCCCGGAGCTGGTGCGCCAGGCTCAGCAGGCGCTGGCCGACGAGATCGAGCACGCGCGCTCCTGCTTCGCGCTGGCCAGCGTCTACGCCGGGGCGCCGGTGGGGCCGGGACCGCTGGCGGTGGACGAGGCGCTCGCGGGGCCGGTCACCCTGGTCACGGCCGCGGTGGCGGCGGTGCGCGAGGGCTGCATCGGCGAGACGCTCGCGGCGTACCAGGCCGAGGTGGCGGCCGCCGGCGCGCGGGAGCCGGTGACTCGCCGCATGCTCGAGGGCATCGCGGCCGACGAGGCTCGCCATGCCGCGCTGGCCTGGCGCTTCGTGGCCTGGGCGATGGAGCAGGGGGGCGCGCCGGTGCGGGAGGCGGTGGCGCGGGCCTTCGCCGAGCACGGCGAGGCGCTGGTGCGACGCGAGCCGGAGCGCCCCGAGCTCGACGGCGAGGCTTGGCGCGCGCACGGCCGGCTGCTGCCGCGCGAGCAGGCCGAGGTGCTCGCGCGCGGCCGGGCCGAGATCGTGCTGCCCTGCGCGCGGGCGCTGCTGCGCTCACCCGCGGCGGCCCAGCCGGCCGCACCGGCGTGGGCATAGACCACTCGGGCACGGCTCGTGACGGCCCCGCCGGGGGGAGACCGGACGGAGGCAAGGACACGAGCTCGTGATGGCCTCGCCGGGAGGGAGCCCGGCGTGGCGTGCTCGTCACGGTCCCGTCGGTAGGGAGCCGGCGGGACCGTGGCGGGGCTCAGCCGGCCACGTCGCAGGCGATGGTGTCGTGCGCCCGGTTGTTGTTGGTGCGGCACTCCTGCCACGGATGCGGCGGCATGCCGTCGTCCACCACCACCCACAGCTCGGCGTCCCCGGTGCGCAGGTCCGACGAGGCCTCGGGCAGCAGCACGCTCACGTCCTCGGCCTCGGCGGGGTAGAGGATCTTGGTGGTGAGCTCGGTGGCCAAGAGCACGCCGCCCGCGGCTGGGTCGCCCTCGTAGAAGCCGATGGGCACCCCCTGCGGCACCGCCGAGCGGCCCAGGTTGCGCACCCGGGCGGTGGCCCCGAATTCGGAGGGCGAGCAGATCCCCAGGATGCTGGCCACCAGGTCGGGCGCCGCGAACTCTCCCTCGGGCTGCACGTTCTGCCGGAAGTTGTTGAGCCCGGGCACCGTCCAGTTGGTGGTCTCGTTGGTGGGGATCGTGCCGTCCTCCTCCACGTTGGTCACGTGGTAGGCGTGTTGGTTCCACACCGGGCGCGTGCGCACCCACTGATCGTCGCCGAAGATCCGCAGCCCTCGCTGCTGCGAGCCGTCGTCGGGACACAGGATGCTGTGGTAGTCGTTGCTGATCACCACGATGTCGGCGTGCCCGTCGTTGTCCACGTCGGCGACCAGCGGGTACTCCTCGAGGGTGCCGGTGGTGTTGCACTCCTGCAGCACCACCGCGCCGGTGGCCCCGTCGTAGATCCGCAGGTACTGCTCGTCGCCGTAGACCACCTCGGCGCTGCCGTTGCCGTCGAAGTCGAACACCGAGGAGCCGGTCCGCCGCGAGGAGCAGTCCTGGGCGGGGGTGATCCACATCAGGGTGTCGGCGTTGGCCACGGCCGGGTTCATCAGTGCCGCGCCGTCGAACACCGCATAGCCCACGCCCGCGGCCACGCCCACGTCGGGGGTGCCGTCGCCGTTGAAGTCGGCGATGGTCGGCGGCCCGCCCCCGGTGTCGCCGCTGCAGGCTCCCAGCGCGCCGTTGATGTTGATCCCCTGTCGGATGATCTCGGCGCCCCCCGGCATGGCCAGGTTCACCCGCCAGAGGTAGAGGGTGTGGTTGCCGTTGTGGATCACCGCGATCTCGGCCCAGCCGTCGCCGTCGAAGTCGGCCACCGCGGCGTGGTGGCCGGTGATCCCCACGTCGGCCACCTGGGTGCCGTCGGCCTCGAACACGTAGCGGGGGCCCACCACCTCGAGGGTGGCGTCGCCGTCCACGTCGGAGGTGACCACGGAGAACTGGGCGGGGAAGGTGGCCTCCACCAGGCCCGTCACCCCGTCGATCACCCCGCCCTGCTCGATGATCTCGGCCGTGCCGTCGTGGTCGAGGTCGGCGATCGAGGGCATGAAGCAGCCGCCCGCGTAGTCGGAGACCCACAGCTCGGAGCCGTCGTGATCGAAGGCTCGCACGCGGCCGGTGTTGGTGCAGGTGACGATCTCGTTGCCGGGGGTGGCGTCGATGTTGCCCCCCGCGATCGAGCGCCCGGGGTGCACCTGATCGACCTGCGGGTTGGCGCTCCACTTGTCCACGATCATCCCGTCGATGATCGAGATCGCGTGCAGCGTGCCGTTGTTGTTGTAGTCGCTGCCCGCGAAGGTCGAGAACACGATCTCGGGCAGGTCGCGCTCGTCCACCGTGTCGTCGCAGTTGTCGTCGTCGAGCTGGACCACGACGGGGGCCATCATCGAGTTGCCCAGGTCCCAGTGGTACTTGAGCACCGGATCGAAGCTGGTCTCCGGGATCACCTCGCACTGCGGCAGGCAGTCGATCTCCTCGCCCTCGGTGGGCTCCACCCCCGGCGGGCACTCGGGCGGCTCGGGCAGGCACTTGCCGGTGGCGAGCGAGGCCCCGCCCTGGCACATGCCCATCCCGCCGCCGTCGCCGGGCTCGCCCAGCGAGTACTCGCAGTAGTGCTCGTCGGGGCACTCGCTGGCGTCCACGCACTCGTCCCCCGGCACCACGCACTGCTGGAACGAGCACACCTCGGTGTCGCCGCAGCACACCCCGTCGCAGGCCTGGGCGACGGGGCAGCAGCTGCCGTCGATGCACTCGCCCTCGCAGTCCTCGGCGCAGCCCGAGCCGGTGGTGTCGGTGCCGGAGCCATCGAGCACCCCGCTGTCCGCGGTGCCCTCGGTCGTGTCGCCGGTGCCGGTGCCTCCCGCGGTGATGATGCCGGTCTCGGTGTCGTCGGCGGGACGGCCATCGTCACCGGGGCAGCCGGCGAGCAGGGTGGCGCCGACCATCGCGATGCCCGTGAGCCGGGGCGAGGTCAGGGGCGAGGTCGGGTGCGGGGACTTGGCTCGGGACACGAGATCGGGCTCCAGCGAGGACGGAAGGGACACGGAGACGGTACGGGCTTTGGACACCGCCCCGGGGAAAATCTCCGGCGGGAGCGCGTTTGGCGGCATCGGTGCATGCGATGTGTGTCAGGGCGCTTTGTCGTGCGGGAGCGTCGGGCTACTCTCCGGGCCGCATGTTCGTCTCGCGAAGCGCGCGATCGCGGGTGGGCCCATGGCTCGCCGCGGCTCTGATCCTGGGGGTCGGGTCGTCGTCGAGCGCAGCCCCGCGCCCGAGCGCGCCCGCGAAGGCGCCGGTCGCCGAGGAGGACGACGAGGACCCGGGCGAGGACGACGATGCGGAGCCGGCCGAGGATGCGGAGCCGGCCGACGATGCGGTGGAGGCCGAGGGGGCCGAGCCTGCGGAGGCCGATGCCGTCGAGGGCTCCGGGTCGGAGCCGCCCTCCGATGGGGAGGAGCCGGTCGACGAGGCTGCCGCCGAGGATCCGTCCGTCGAGGAGCCGACGGCTCCCGCGACGCCGGCGGTCACCGTGCGTCCCGGTGCGGTGTCGACCTCGTCGCCGGGCAAGCCGGTGGACGGGAGCACGCCACCGCAGGAGGTGCTGGTCGATCCCCGTCGCGTGCGATCCGACGAGAAGCTGCTGCTCAAGGCCAGCGCGGTCTCCTTCGGCGTGGCCGGCCTGGCCACGGTACCGCTGGTGGTGGGGCTGCAGCAGGCCGCCTACGCCCAGCGCGTGCTCGAGCAGCTCGACACGCCCTCGGAGCAGCTGCGACGGGCCGAGGTCGAGGACTACCAGCGACGCATGAACGGCATGGCGCTCGCGGGCGGCATCGTGGCCGGGGTGCAGCTCGTCACCGGTGCGGTGCTGCTGGGCGTGGGCCTGCGTCGCCCCCGGGCTCCGCGTCGCCACGCGCTGACGCCCACGGCCGGCCCCGGCGGCGTGGGCATGGTCTGGCGCGGGCGCTTCTGATCGACGCGGCTCGGTGCCGCCGCTCGACCCGAGTCAGCCGCCGTCGTCGACGGGGTCGAGCACCTGGAACTGCCAGCGCAGCACCGGCGAGCTCAGGTCGTTCTCATCGGTGACCCACATGCTCAGCGCATGGGGGCCGGCCACGTCCGCGAGCACGTCGAGCTGCACCTCCAGGGTGCCCTCGAGCGCGGTGTCGGGGGTGAGGTCGGAGCCGTCGAGGGTGACCGAGCGGCACCACACGGGGCCCGGGTTGGCGGGTGCCTCCATGTCGGCCCCGAAGGCGCAGGCCAGGTCCACCGGGGACTGGCCCGGGCGCTCGTAGCTCAGCTCCACCCGCTCGAGGTTGCGCGAGGGCACCTCGAAGCCGAAGCGCAGCGTGATCAGGGTGCCCAGCTCCGAGGCGACGACGCCCGGGTTGTCCACGTCGAAGCGCCGGCAGGGGGGCAGCTCGCCGGTCGTCGAGCACGCGCTCGCGTCGTCGACGAGCTGCTCGTAGATCTCGGGGCCGACCTCGAAGCTGGGACAGCCCGAGGCCAGCAGCAGCCCCCCGACCAGCGGCAGCGAGCGGGCCCGCGCCCGCCACGTCGTGCTCGCGCCTAGCACTTGGCGCCCTTCTTGACCTTGTCCTTCTTCAGGCAGAACTTGCCCAGGTCGACCCCCTCGGCGCCCGTGGGCGAGAAGCGGGGCCCGCCGAAGAACTCCACCAGGCACGACTTGGGCTTGGTGTCGAGCGGGGTGCTGCCGAAGGAGTTGGCGGTCATGCGCGTGGTCTCGCCCGGCTGCAGGTAGTGCAGCTCGGTGCCGAACAGGTAGGCCGTCTCCACGCGGTTCTCCTTGCCCGCCTTGCAGCTCACCTTGGCCGTGACCCCGTCGTTCTGGGTGACCGGCTGCTGCAGGGTCACGTCGGCCTGGATCTTGAGCTGGAACTTGCCGGTGGCGCCGTAGGGCTCGGCGAGCTCGAGGCGCACGTCGTCGACGACCACCGACTCGGCCACCAGCGGGGCCGGCGGGGGCGGGGGCGGCGTGGAGGGATCGCAGCGCCCGGTGGTGAGCTTGCCGTCCTTGAAGCAGGAGTCCTGCAGGCGCAGCTCCTCGTACTCGCCGAAGGTGCCCGCCTTGGTCCGCCACAGCGAGGTGGTGATGTCGCAGTCGTTGGGCGCGTCGTCGAGCTCGAAGGAGCTGCTCCAGTACAGGCCCGCCGAGCGCGCGATGGTCTCGCCCGACTCGTACTTGAAGGGGCCCGCGCTGAGGTTGGCCTGGCCGAGATCCGCGAACGACTTGCCGCCCACGCGGCAGGCCGTCTTGAAGGTGATCCGCACGTTGTTGTCCTGCGGCTCGCTGATCTTGAGCAGGTACTCGAGGTTGAGGCCCTTGCTGCCCCCGAAGCCCCCGCCGCGCTCCACGTCGAGCTGGTGCACCTCGATGGGCGCGCCCCCGCCCGACATCGCCACGGGCGCGAGCGCGGGGTCGCACTTGCCGTCGGCCACCTTGCTGCCGTCCCAGCAGGCCTCGCCCACCGGCACCGACAGGCCGCCGCCCAGGCCACCCACGCGGAGCTCGAACTGGCAGGGCGACAGCGCCGACTTGAGGCCCTGGGTGTAGATGCTCCCCTTGACCTCGGCCTCCTCGCCCACGCCGTACTGCTCGAGCGGCTTGGAGTAGTGCGCGTTGAGGTAGCCCACGTCGGCGATGAGCAGGTCGTCCTTCTTGCACAGCGACTTGATGTGCACGTAGGTCGAGTCGCCCAGCACCTGGTTGACGGTGGCCTTGGCGCTCACCTCGAGCATCCCCGTGCCGCCGAACATGCCGCCCATGGTCTTGACCGCGAGATCGGAGAGCGCGACGGGGCGGCTCTTGGCCTCCTCCTCGGCCTTCTTGGCCGCGGCCTCCTCCTCGGCCTTCTTGGCTGCGGCCTCCTCCTCGGCCTTCTTGGCCTCCTCGTCGGCGGTCTTCTTGGCCTCCTCGTCGTCGGCCTTCTTGGCCTCCTCGTCGTCGGCCTTCTTGGCCTCCTCGTCGTCGGCCTTCTTGGACTCTTCGTCGGTCTTCGCCGCGGCCTCGTCGTCCTTCTTCTCCTCTTCTCCACCCTTGTCACAGCCGCCGAGCAGCAGCAGCCCGAGGGCGAGGGAGATCGAGGCCGGCGTGCCGAACCTTGCGTGGGGTCGTGGGGCTCCCATGCGCGGCACCATGGCAGAAGTGGCCGAAGATCGTCCATGGGGGCCGCGTGCGTTGGCGGCGCGGCGGCCGGGATGCCGCCAGCCCCCACCGCGGCCTCCGGGCCGGCGCGCGCGCAGGCTCGGACGGTCGCCGAACGCCGTCAGCGATCCCGGGTGGGGCCGCCGTGGCGGGCTACGACGGAGGGGCCAGGCCCAGCGCGCTCATGTCGTGGGTGAGGGTCTCGCGGAGCCCCTCCTCGAGCGGGCGCGCGTGCCACCCCAGCTCGCGACGGGCCTTGTCGGCGCGGCCGAGGTAGGTCACGCCCGCGGTCCCGCGTAGCGATTCCGAGCGGTAGGTGGAGGGCAGGGCCACGTAGCGCTCCACCTTCTCCACCACGCGGGCCAGCGCCTTGATCGGAGCCGCCGGCACGCGCAGGCGCGGGGCCTTGATGCCGGTGATCCCCTCGGCCAGCTCGAGCGCCTCCACCAAGCCGTAGGGCTCGCCCGCCAAGATGTAGCTCTCGCCCGCCCGGCCCTTGTCCATCGCCAGCACGTGGCCGCGCGCCACGTCCTCCACGTGGGCCCAGCAGTAGCGACCGCCCTTGGGCACCATGGGCAGCCGGCCGCGGAGGTACTGCACGAAGGCGTCGTGCATGGGGCTGGAGTCGCCGGGGCCGTAGACCACGCTCGGCATCACGATGACCAGCGGCAGCCCGTCCTCGATCATCGGCAGCGCCACGCCGTAGTGCGCCTCGTGCTTGGTGCGCTCGTACTCGCTGAGCATGGGCCCGTCGTAGCGGTAGCTCTCGTCCACGAGCTGCCCGTGCGTGTCGGAGAACACCGCGACGGTGCTGCTGTAGACCCCCTTGGGGATCTGCAGCTCCTTCATCAGCGTGAGCACGTTGCGGGTGCCCGAGACGTTGATCGAGTGGGCGTAGGCCGCCTCGTCGCTGCCCAGCCCGTACCACGCGGCCACGTGGAAGACCCCGTCGACGCCCTCCATCGGCCGACGCATCGTGGAGATCTCTCGGATGTCGCCGGGGTGGAGCTCCACCCCGAGCTGGACCAGGTCCTGGGCCTTGCCGGGGTCGCGAACCAGGGCTCGCACCTCGTGCCCGACCTCGCGGAGCTGTCGGACCAGCCGGCCACCGATGAACCCGGTCGCTCCCGTGACGAAGTATCGCATCGGGGGCGGACGCTACCTCGGATCGGACCGCGGGCGGAACCTCCCGGTCCCTCGAACGCATGGATTTCGCACCCGTGACGCAGGGTCATGCTCGGCATCGCTCGGCGGGGCACGAGCCCGCTCACTCGCGGCTCCGGGCGAGCGCGAGGGTCACTCGCCACGGAGTCGGCGGAGCTGTCGGAGCTCTCGCTTGCTCGGCCGACCCGCTCCCCGGTCGCGCGTGACCACGGGCACGTCCACCTCCTTGGGCGGAGGCGGAGGCGTGTGATCCACGTACAGGGCTCGCGCCACCGAGGCCGGTCCCCGCCGATCTCCGAGCGCAGCCACCTCGAGAATCCGCAGCCCGCCGGGGGTGCGGACCTCGATGCGATCGCCGGGTCGAACCGTCTTGGCCGCCTTCACCGACACGCCGTCGATCTTCACGTGTCCCGCCGTGCAGGCAGCCGACGCCAGCGAGCGTGTCTTGAAGCAGCGGGCCGCCCACAACCACTTGTCGACCCGCACCTCGCTCAGCTCGACCACCTCGTCAGCATACCCCTCACAGGCCGTCGGCCGTCGTTGTCAGGTTGCCCCGTAGGCCAGCCGGTGGGTCGGAATGCATACTAATAAAACGAAAATGAGGAAGGGGGAGGCGATCGGTTACATCTGTCGAAAAGGTGGTCTTACGTGCCTATTCACCGCTTTTTCGTCCTTCAAGGGGACACATTTTTCTGATCAATAGACCTTTTATTTTCTGCAATTCGGAACACACTTCATGAGTGCCCCTCGCTCCCCCGGCGATGGGCATGGGCGCTCCCCCGGCGCTCCCCCTCTCCCCTCGACAACAAGGTCTCCCCTCATGAAACGCCGCAACCTCGTGTTGGCGAGCGCGCTGTTCGCAGTTGTTGCGACCGCGTGCGATGCCGATGCTCTCTCCGATCACGACCTCGATCAGGCCTCCTTTCGCGCCGGAGGCACTGCCGACGGCAACCTCTCGGTCTTCCCCGGCACCGACACCAGCAATCCCGCCGGTACCATCTGGGAGTTCGTCGACGACGACGTGAGCTCCGGTCCCAGCTATGGCGGTGGGCTCATCCTCACCGTCGTCGGCGACGAGATCTACGACGCCGAAGGCGAGCTGCGTTGCTCCCGGGCGCCCGTGGGCACCGACGGCTCCAACCTCCTCGAGGAGCTGCGCGACGGCACCACCGGCGACGTGCACTACACGGTGATGGGCAAGTGGGTGTTCTACGGACGCCAGGACCTGCCCAACCCCGACTTCAGCCAGCTCGCGTTCACCCTCAAGGGCTCGGAGATCTACGAGGGCTCGCACACCACCGGCGACGTGCTGGTGACGGCCACCAAGAAGGTCGAGCAGGCCGGCGACATGCGCAAGCTGACGCTCGCCGCCCTCATCGACGGGCACTGCGGTGCGCCGGGGCTCTGAGCCCCGCGGCGCTCACTCGCCGAGCCGGTGGCTGTGAAGCCAGCGGTCGGCCTCGGCGAGTCGAGCGTCTCGTCCGGCATCCAGCCACAGCCGTCGCGCGCGACTGGCCTCGGCTCGGGCCTCGTCGGGCTGGCCGCGCTCCCACAGGAGATCGGCCAGCCGCAGGCGTAGGCCCGCGCTGCGGTCGTCGTGCGCGGCGGCGACGAGCTCGTCGATGCGCTCGCGCAGCCGCTCGATCGCCCGCTCGGGCTCGCCGCGCTGGCGGAAGATCGCGACGAGCAGCTCGACGATCTGCTCCGCATCGAAGCCATCGGTGGAGTCGGCCGCGTCGCGGGCCGACCATGCCGCCTCGCAGTAGGGCAGCCCGGCGTCGGCACGACCTCGCGCGAGCTGGAGGGCGCACAGCCGCTGCTGTCCCACCGGGACGAACCTCGCCGAGCTCGTCTTCGCGCTCAGCTCGATCGTCCGCAGGTAGTGCTCCTCGGCGAGGGACCACTGCGGGCCCCCGTCGCGGCCCGCCGCGCTGGCCTCGCGCGCGAGGTCCTCGAACACCTCCGCCAGCGACAGGTGGGCGTTGGCCAGGTCCCGCGGATCGTGCTCGAGCAGCGGGATGATCGCCTCGAGCTCGGCCCGAGCCTCCTCGAGGCGCCCCAGGTTGCGCAGCGCCTGGGCCATCCCGGTGCGGGTGCGGAGCACTCGACGATCGTCGGCGGGGAAGATCCCCTGGTAGATCCGCAGCGCCTGCTCGTAGCTCTGGTAGGCGCGCTCGTAGTCCTGCTCGGCCTTGAGCGCCGAGCCGCGGTTGAGCAGCGCCGCGGCCAGCCACGGATGGTCGGGGCCGGCGTTCTGCCTGACGATCGCGATGGCCTGGTCGAAGGCGCGGAGCGCATCCTCGTTGCGCTCGAGCTGGCCATGCACGGCCCCGATGTTGATCCACAGCACCGCGACGCCGTGGTAGCGAGGGCCGTAGTGGCTCTCGAAGGCCTCGCGGGCCTTCTGCATCTCCTCCAGCCCCCCCTCCAGGTCCCCCGAGCGGGCGAGGACCATCCCGGTGGTCCGGTGCAGCTCGGCCTGGGCCAGGTCGTCGTTGGAGCGGTCGGCCGCGAGCTGGGCGGGCAGGCGCAGGGTGAGGGCGACGTCGGGGTGGTCGAGCGGCCCGGACTCGAGCGCCATCAGCTTGGCCCAGGCGCGGGCCTCGAGCTCGGGCTGCTGGGTGCGGCCCGCGAGCGCGATGGCCTCGACGAGATCGTCACGGACCGCGGCCTTGTCGGGAGCCCGGGAGTAGCGCAGCCGCGCCGCGTTGTACTGGGCCCAGGCCAGCGAGGGCTCGTGCCCCACTTCCTTGGCGCGCTGGAGGGCGAGCTCGGCCGTCTCGAGCGCGCGATCGAGCTTGCCCGTGCGGTCCAGCGCCCGGATGCGGGCCTGGAAGCCGTCGAGCTCCTGCACCCCCGCCGCCATCACGGGATCGGTCACCGCGGTCGCGTCCTCCTGGACCGAGGCACAGCGCTCGATGTCCCACAGGTCCTGCACCGCGTCGGCGGCCTTCTCCACCACCTCGTCGTCGGCCTCCGCGAAGAGGTCCACCAGCGCGCGCACCTCCTGGCGGCCGCGCTCGAGGCAGCTCATCCGCACGTCCATCAGCGCCGCGCTCTGCTCGCGGCGCACGTTGGTGGCCTCGCAGACCTGCGTGTGCAGCTCCACCCACCGGTGGCCGTAGTCGTCGAGCCCGCGGGACACCGCGTCCCAGGCGAAGCCGGCGAAGGGCTTGCCGGTGGCGGCGAAGGCCTCGCGCACCCGCTCGGCCTGGTCCGGCGACCACACCCCGCGCATGTGCGTCTCGGCGCCGCGGCACACCTGGTCCTCGGGCTCGGCGGCGCGACCCATGAACAGCAGCGCGCCGACCAGCCCCACCAGCACGCCGCCCGTGCCTCCCATCAGCAGCCGTCGGCGGCGGCGGGCCGGGTCGGCCTGCAGCGCCGCGATCACCTCGTGCATCGACGGGTAGCGATCCTCGGGGTGCGGCTGCAGGGTGCGCTGCACCACCTTGAACACCCAGCTCGGCACCACGGTCTCGGGCGGCTCGAGCACCCGCCCCGAGCCGGCCATCTCGACGAGCTCGTCGCCGCTGGTGTCGGGGAAGGGCAGGTCGCCGTAGAGCGCCTCGTACAGCGACACGCCGAAGCTGAACTGATCGGTCTTGATGTCGGCGCCCAGCCCCAGGAACTGCTCCGGGGCCATGTAGGCGGGCGTCCCCACCGTGCGCCCGGCCTGGGTGAGCTTGGCGTCCTGGGTGGAGCCGATCACCTCCATCACCCCGCGTGCGTCGCCCAGGGGCACGGGCGCCACGCTGTCGGGGCCGCGCTCGCTCTTGGCGAGGCCGAAGTCCACCACCAGCACCCGGCCGTCGCGACCGAGCAGCACGTTGGAGGGCTTGAAGTCGCGGTGCGTGATGCCGGCCCCGTGCGCCGCCGCCAGCCCGCGCGCGGCCGCGATGAACACGTCCACGATCTCCCGCCACGGGCGCGGCTTCTTGAGCCACTGCTCGATCGACTCGCCGTCGACGTACTCCATGGCCATGTAGATCTGGCCGTCGTGGGTGTCCACGTCGTGGACGGTCACGATGTTGGGGTGGGTGAGCTTGGCGAGGGCCTGCGCCTCGCGGACCAGGCGGGCCTGCCCCGTGGTGCTGCGGCGATCGTCGCGGTAGCGCTCGCGCAGCAGCTTGATCGCCACCTTGCGATCGAGCTTGGGATCGTAGGCCGTGCACACGTAGCCCATGCCGCCGATCCCCAGCACGTCGAGCACGATGTAGCGGCCCAGCTTGGTGGGTCGGGGGAAGGGGCTCGAGCGTCGGGGCGCCTCGTCGTCGAAGCCCACCGTGAGGTTGTCGACCTCATCGCGGGGGAGGCGGATCACGCCGCCGTCTGACGAGCTACCCACGGGCTCCCAGTATCCCGGATGCGCGGGGGCCCCGTCGACCTTCCGTTGGCGAGATCGAGGCGTCTTGGCGCAGTTTTCGCGAGCGGGTCGGGACGTTGGTCTCAGGGGGCGGGCGGAGCCGAGGCATCGAGGCCGGGCGCTCCCGACCCCATCGGGCCGAAGGCCTCGAGGACGGCCTCGATCTCCGGCTCGAGGCGATCGGGCGGGACTACGGACTCGATGATCAGTGGACACGACTCGGGCACCAGCCGGGCCACGCGGGCGAAGGCCCAGCGCGCCAGCGCGCGCACGGGCTGGTGCTCGCCGCGGGGGCCCACGTCGCTCACGTGGAGCTGGCGCAGGCGCGAGCCGTGCTCGTGGAGCATGAGCAGCGCCAGCGCCATGGTGGGGTCGATCTGCCGGGCGTGCCCCACGTCGAGGCAGAAGGTGGCCTCGGGGAGCTGCTCGAACAGCACCCGCAGCTCGGCCGCGTTGCGCCCGGTGGTCTTGCGGTTGTCCATGTTCTCCAGGCACAGCCGCGGCCCCAGCTCGCGCCACATGGCGAAGCTGTGCACGATGCAGGGGTGCACGATGATCGGCCAGGCCTCGGGCAGGGCGGCCAGCCGCTCGAAGGTCTCGCGCTCGCTCAGCGAGCCCAGCTTGCTGGGCGCGTGCACCGAGACGTAGTCGAGGCCGCCCAGGTCCAGCTCGCCCAGCCCGTCGAGCAGCGGCTGCAGCTCGTGGTCGCGCAGCGCCGACAGCTCGACGGCCCGCGCCCGCGGCAGCGCGCGCTGCAGCTCCAGGCCGCGGCGGTAGTCGCCCTTGGCCAGGGCGCCGGTCGAGAAGCCCACTGGACGCATCAGAACACCCCGAACCTTCGGATGAGGGTGCGCAGCTCGGCGTGCTGGTCGAAGAACAGCGCGTTGATCCCCTCGCGGAAGTCGTTGCTCGCCCCGCGCACGCTCTCGTAGGTCTGGTCGTCGGCGGCCTCGTCGAACTTCACCGACTCGAGGCGCCGCCGGAAGTCGGGGTCGCTCAGGGCCGCGATGAAGCGGTCGTAGGCGCCGAAGATCCGCCCGGCGGTGTCGAGCTCGACCCCGGGCTGCTGGGCCACCCGGGCCAGCAGCTCCAGCGGGCTCACGTCGGTCTGCTCGCGGATGAGCTCGGAGAGCAGGATGAGGTGCTCCTCCTCGGTCTCGGCGTGCTCGAGGGTGGGGGTCTCGAACAGCTTGGCCGTGAGCGAGGCGATGAGCCCCCAGGTGAACACCAGCTTCCTCGAGAAGCGCAGCTTGATGTTGCGGGTGGCCCAGCCCTTGTCGGCCCGCTCCCACTTCTTCGAGGCGTAGTCGGTGGCCACCGTCCGCCAGTAGCGGACCACCTCGTTGAGCAGGAAGTAGGGGATGGTGTTGAAGCGGCCCTTGGTGGTGGTGCTGGTGACCGCGCGGTCGTGCAGCACGTAGCGCGCCAGCACGTTGCGGATCACCCGCTCGCGCACCAGCGGGTTGCTGATCGCCCGCGACTCGGCCAGCAGCAGCATGCGCCGGGTGAAGTTGATGTTGGAGTCGCGGGTGCCGGCGATGTAGTGCACCAGGTCGTGGCTCACCACGATGTCGCCGAAGGTCCCGGTGGCCCCGGGCTCCTTGGGCACCACCTCGTGGATCTTCCTGCCGATCTCTCTCGCGAGGCGGGTGTGGCCGGTGTCGGTGGGACCGTCGACCAGCAGCACCCAGTCCGCGTCGCTGTCGCGGCTGGCCTCGCCGCGCCCCAGCGAGCCGGTGACGATCACGCTGCAGTTGGGATCCTGCAGGTCCTCGAGGTTGCCGCGGAGCTCCTCGAGGATCCGCTCGGTCGTCGCCCGGGCGGTGCGCAGCGCCTCCCAGCGTACCCCGAGCTCGCGCTCGAGCTGGTCGAGGGCCTCCGTGGACTCCGCCATCGGGGTCGAGCTTGACAGATGCAGCCGCGCCTTGGCCAGGCCCGGCTACCCGCGGTCCCGTCGCTTCCGCGGGCCCAGCGTGCGCCAGCCGCGGCGGGCCGACTCGCCGAGATCCTCGATGATCGTGTACGCGGCGGGCAGGAACACCAGGGTCATCAGGGTGCTGGTGGTCAGCCCGCCCGCGATCACGATCGCGATCGAGTGGTAGTAGACCCCGGCCAGCGTGGGGTGGTGGATGAGCATGGGCACCAGGCCGAGGATGGTGGTGACCATGGTCATGGCGATGGGACGGATTCGATCGCGGCCCGCGTGGCGCAGGGCCTCGTCGCGCGACATGCCCTGGGCGCGTAGCTGGGTCACGCGATCGACCAGCATGATCCCGTTGTTGACCACGATGCCGATGAGGATGAAGAAGCCGATGATCGCCGTCTGGTCGAGGGTGGTGTCGGTGAGCCACAGGGCCCAGGGGGCGCCGAAGCAGCCGAGCAGGCAGGTGATCAGGATGCCCAGCGGCTGCAGGAAGCTCTCGAACAGCGAGGCCATCACCGCGTAGACCAGCAGCAGGCACAGGCCGAGGTTGATCAGCATCTCGCCGCTGGCCTCCTGCTCCTGGCGCCACTGCGTGCCGCGGCCCCAGCTATAGCCCGTGGGCATCTCGAAGTCCGACAGCGCCTGCTCCACCAGCTCCCAGTTGCGCTGCGGATCGGCGTGGAAGAAGCGCACCTGCAGCTTGACCTCGGTCTGCCGATCGACCCGCTGGATCCAGAAGGGGCGCTTGGACAGCTCGAGCTCGGCGATGCTCCCCAGCGTGACCTCCTGGTCGTCGGCCAGGGGGATCCGCAGGTCGCGGAGCTCGGCCATGCCCGCCTCGCCGTCCTCGCCCATGCGCGCGCTCAGCCGCAGCTGGATCTCGCCCCGCTCGCCCCGCACGGAGCCCAGCGGCAGGCCCTGGAAGGCCAGCGACACCCGCCGCGCCACGTCGTCGGGGCGCAGGCTCAGGCTGCGCAGGCGATCGCGATCGAGGGTGATGTGCAGCTCCTCGGCGCCCTCCTCGTAGGGGGTGGTGATGAAGTCGTAGCTGCCCTCCCGGGGATCGTCGCGCTCGCCTCGCTGCAGGCGCTGGCGCAGGTGCTCGGCGACCTCCATCGACAGCGGCATGAGCTCGCCCATGTCCTCGCCGCGGATGGCGAACTCCACCACGTGGCGGTCGGTGTTCTCGCGCCAGTGGAAGCGACGCTCGCCCAGGCGGTACCTCACCCCGGGCTGGTCGGGCAGGGCCTTGCCGATGCGGGCCTTGAAGCCCTCGGCCTCGCGCTCGCTCTGGAACGGCTCGGAGGGGTAGGCCCGGCACTCGCCCCACCAGTCGCCCCACGAGCACGAGACCGAGTCGACCCCGAGCTGCTCGCGCTGGGCGAGGATGGCCTGCTCCATCACGCCCACGGTGGCCCCGAGCTTCTCGGCGCCGCGGCTGCCCGCGGTCTCGAGGCGGATGGGCAGGTTGTCGTCCTGCTGGGTGGCCTCGCCGAGCTTCATGCCGGCGATGAGCGGGGCGCCAGGGACCTGCACCGAGGCGGCCAGCCCCAGGCCGATGAGGATCGAGACCCGGGGCAGCCGCAGGGTGCGGTCGATGAGCCAGGCGTAGGCCGAGGCCACGCGGTCGAGCACCGGGTGGTGCAGGGGGCGGGGCCGCGGCCGCAGGATGCGACCCATCAGCAGGGGCACCGCGGTCTGCGAGATGACGAGGCTGGCCACCAGGCCGATGGCGAAGGTGGCCCCCAGCGGCCGCAGCAGCGCGGCCACGCGATCGGAGGGGTCGCCCATCTGCAGGGGCAGGAACACGATCACCGTGCTGAGGGTGGAGGCGATGGTGGCGAAGCCCACCTCGCGCGCGCCGAGCTGGGCCGCGCGCAGCGGGGGCTCGCCGCGGCGGGTGTGCGACGCGATGGCCTCCACGATCACCACCGCGTTGTCGATGAGCATGCCCACCGCCAGCACCAGGCCCAGCATCACGATGCAGTTGAGGTCGCTGCCCTGCACGAAGAGCACCGCACAGGCCGCGGTGACGCTCAGCGGGATCGACACCGCGGCGGCGAGGGTGGTGGTGACGCGGTGCAGGAACATCAGCAGCACCACGAAGGCGAACAGGCCGCCCCACAGCCCGGTGTCCCGCAGGTCCTCGAGGGTCTGGAGGATGATCTTGCCCTGGTCGTGGAAGACCAGCAGCTCGATGCCGTCGAGCGCGGGGTCGTGGCCCAGCGCCTCCACCTGGGCCCGCACCGCCTGGGTCACCTCGACCGTGCTCGCCCCGGCCGCGGCGAAGATCTCGAGGTTGATCGCGGTGCGCCCGTTGAGGGTCTTGCCCTCGCGGTTCTCCTCGGGGTGCACGCTGACCTCGGCCACCTCGGACAGCGGGGCGAAGCCGCGCTCGGGGGTGGTGCTCGAGGCGGTGCCCAGGGTCCGCGCCACGTCGAGGGCGTCGCCGCGGCGGCGCAGCGGCAGCTCGGCGAAGGCGTCGGGATCGGCGGGGCGGGCGGGGCTGCGGATGCCCGCGTCCACGTCGCCCGGCCGCAGCACGCCCAGGCTGCGCCCCTGCCGGGCGTCGCGGACCGAGCTGCTCAGCTCCTCCAGCGAGACCCCGGCGCGCCCGGCCTCGTCGATGTCGACCGCGATCTCGAGCTCGTGCGGCGAGACCCCCTGCAGCTCCACCCGCGCGACCCCGGGCACGCGCTCGATCGCCCGCACCACCTTCTCCTCGATGAGGTAGTAGTCCTCGCTCAGATCGGTGCCGCTGGAGATCCGCATCTCCATCACCGGGTCGTCCGAGTCGTCGCCGCGGGTGCCCAGCTCGATGTTCTGCACGAACTCGGGCAGGTCGCCGCGCACCCGCTCGATGCGGTCGCGCAGCTCGAGCTTGCGCGCGTCGAGATCGGTGCCCGGCTCGAATTCGAGGTTCATGCGCACGCCCCAGGTGCCGGTGCCCACCTGGATCCGCCGTAGGTCGCGGATGCCGGCGATCTCCTCCTCGAGGGGGCGGACCACGTCGCGCTCGAGCACCTCGGGGCTGGTGCGGGCGATCTGCACTCGCACCCAGGCGTTGGCCGACACCCCGCGGGGCAGGAACGACAGCGGCATCTGGGTGGCCCCGATCACGCCGAGCACGAGCACCGCCAGCAGCAGCATCCCGACCGTGACCGGGCGGGCGAGGGCGACGTCCGAGAGGCTCCAGCGACGCATGGCGAGGACCCCGCGAGGGTAGCAGGACCGACCCGCCCGCGCTGGCCTGCGGGCTCCTCCCGGGCCGCCCGAGCGTCCCCCGTGTTCGCCGCCCGCGGCGCCAAGTACCATCCGGGGCGTCATGACCGACATCGTCAGCCCGATCGACGAGCAGCCCGTCTACACCTACCGCGAGCTGAGCGAGGCCGAAGCCCTGCGGCGGCTGACCAAGGCCCAGGAGGTGCAGCACGAGTGGGTCCGCGTGCCCCTGGAGGAGCGCGTCGCCATCTGCCGCCGCATGCTCGAGCGCTACGCCGAGTTCGAGGACGAGTACGCCGAGCAGATCAGCCGCATGATGGGCAAGCCGATCGGGCAGGCGCGCGGGGAGTTCCGCGGGCCCATGCGCGAGCGCACCCTGTACCTGTGCGATCTGGCCGCCGAGGCGCTGGCCGACGATGCCCCGCCCGACAAGTCGGGCTTTCGTCGCTTCGTGCGGCGCGAGCCGGTGGGCACCGTGCTCGACATCGCGGCCTGGAACTACCCGCTCATCATCGCGATCAACGTGGTGGTGCCCGCGGTGCTGGCCGGCAACGCGGTGCTGGTCAAGCACGCCCACCAGACCGCCCTGGTGGCCGACCAGCTCGAGCACTGCTTCGGCGCGGCCGGGGCCCCCAAGGGCCTGGTGCAGGCGCTGCCGGTGGACCACGTGACGGTGGCCGAACTCATCGCCCGGCGTCGCTTCGGCTTCGTGTCCTTCACCGGCTCGGTGCGGGGCGGGCACGAGGTGTACCGCACGGTGGCCCGCGACAACTTCATCGGGGTGGGGCTCGAGCTCGGCGGCAAGGACCCCGCCATCGTGCTGCCCGACTGCGACTTCGACTTCACCGTGGACAACCTGGTGGACGGGGCGTTCTTCAACGCGGGGCAGAGCTGCTGCGGGATCGAGCGGATCTACGTGCACGCCGACCTCTACGATCGCTTCGTGGAGGCCTACGTGGCCAAGACCCGCGAGTACGTGGTGGGGCACCCGCTGGAGGGCGGCACCACCGTGGGGCCCGTGGTCAACGCGGCCGCGGCCGAGCGGATCCGCGGGCACGTGGAGCAGGCGCTGGCCACCGGGGCCACCGCGGCCTGCGGCGCGGCCGACTTCCGGGTGCCCGACCTCAGCTCCTGCTACGTGGCGCCCCACGTGCTGCTGGGCGTGACCCACGAGATGGACGTGATGCGCGAGGAGACCTTCGGCCCGGTGGTGGGGATCATGAAGGCGCGCGACGACGAAGAGGCGCTGCGCCTGGCCAACGACTCCGACTACGGCCTGACCGCGTCGGTGTGGTCGGGTGACGAGGACCGGGCCTACGGGCTCATGCAGCGCCTCGAGGCGGGCACCGTGTACCTCAACCGCTGCGACTACCTCGATCCCGGCCTGGCCTGGACGGGGGTGAAGGACTCGGGGCACGGGGCCTCGCTGTCCCGGCTCGGCTTCCTGTCGGTCACCCGTCCCAAGAGCTACCACCTGCGCACGGAGACCCGATGAGCGATCCCACCTCCCCCTCGCCCCCGCCGGCCAGTGTGGCCGAGCTGCCGGCCTGGCTCGACCAGCACGGCGTCACCCGCCACAAGATCGGCGTGTTCGACATCGACGGCGTGCTGCGGGGCAAGTACGTCGATCGCAACAAGTTCCTCTCGGTGGCCGACAAGGGCTTCGGCTTCTGCGACGTGGTGCTGGGCTGGGACAGCGCCGATCAGCTCTACGACAACGCCACCGTCTCGGGCTGGCACACCGGCTACCGCGACGCCCCGGTGAGCCTCGACCTCTCCACCGCGCGCCTGTTGCCCTTCGAGCCCGACACGGTGATGGTGATCGGCGGCTTCTCGGGTGACTACGCGCCGGTGTGCCCCCGCGGGGTGCTGCGGCGGACCATCGAGCGGGCGCGGGCCCGCGGCCTCACCCCCTACGGCGCGCTCGAGTACGAGTTCTTCGTGTTCGACGAGACCCCGCACAGCGCCCGCGAGAAGGGCTACCGCAACCTGCGGCCGCTCACCCCGGGGATGTTCGGCTACTCGGTGCTGCGCAACACCGTGCACCACGAGCTCTACCACGAGCTGCTCGACACCATGGAGGCGATGGACTGCGCCATCGAGGGGCTGCACACCGAGACCGGCCCCGGGGTGATCGAGGCCGCGCTCGGGGTGGACGAGGCGCTGCGGGCCGCCGACAAGGGGGCGCTGTTCAAGACCTTCACCAAGGTGCTGATGCAGCGTCGCGGGCTCATGGCCACCTTCATGGCCAAGTGGAGCAATGACTACCCGGGGCAGAGCGGGCACATCCACGTCTCGCTGGTGGACGACGCGGGGCACAACCGCTTCCACGATCCCGAGGCGCCCCACGAGATGAGCGAGATGATGCGCAGCTTCGTGGCCGGGCAGGTGCGCTACATGCCGGAGCTGCTGCCCATGGTGTGCAGCACCGTCAACGCCTACCGCCGCCTGGTGCCCGGCTTCTGGGCGCCCACCCACGCCACCTGGGGGGTGGAGAACCGCACCACCGCCATCCGGGCGATCCCGGCGGGGCCCAAGGGCACGCGCACCGAGTACCGGGTGGGCCCGGCCGACGCCAACCCCTATCTGGCGCTGGCGGCCGCGATCGGCTCGGGGCTGCGCGGCATCGAGGAGGGGCTGCAGCCGCCCGACGCGGTGGTGGGCAACGCCTACGCCGATCCGCGCGGCGCCCCGGCGCTGCCCGGCACCCTGCGCGAGGCGATCGCCGCCTTCCGCGAGTCGGCCACCGCCCGCGAGCTGTTCGGCGACACCTTCGTCGATCACTTCGCCGCCTCCCGCGACTGGGAGGACCGCGAGAACCGCAAGCACATCAGCGACTGGGACCTCGCCCGCTACTTCGAGATCATCTGAACGCAGGCCAACCATGAGCGACGCCAGCCTCCCCAAGGGCAACTACAACTACCCCACCGCCTATCGCATCGGCTGTGGCCGTCGGGCCGAGCTGCCCGGGGCCTGCGCCGACATGGGCATGCAGCGACCGCTGGTGGTCACCGATCCCGGCGTGGCCAAGCTTCCCTGGTTCACTGAGATCGTCGACTCGCTGCGCGCGGCCAAGCTGGGGGTGGCGGTGTTCGACGCCGTCGATCCCAACCCCAGCGGGGCCACGGTGGAGGCGGGGCTGGCCGTGTATCGCGGCGGCGGGCACGACGGCATCGTGCTGGTGGGCGGCGGCTCGGCCATGGACGCGGGCAAGTGCCTGGCCCTGCTCGCCGACAACCCCGGCTCGGTGTTCGACTACGAGGACGTCGGCGACAACTGGAAGCAGGCCGACCCCGCCAAGATCGCGCCGATCGTGGCCGTGCCCACCACCGCCGGCACCGGCTCGGAGGTGGGGCGCGCCAGCGTGATCGTGGACGAGCGCGATCACAACAAGAAGATCATCTTCCACCCCAAGATGCAGCCCGGCCTGGTGGTGGCCGACCCCGAGCTCACCTTCGGCCTGCCGCCCTTCGTGACCGCGGCCACCGGCATGGACGCGCTGGCCCACTGCTTCGAGGCGTTCTGCGCCCCCGGCTACCACCCGATGGCCGACGGCATCGCGATCGAGGGCATGCGGCTCATCAAGGAGAACCTGTTCCGGGTGTTCCGCGACGGCCACGACGCCACCGCGCGCACCCACATGATGATGGCGGCCTCGATGGGGGCCACCGCCTTCCAGAAGGGCCTGGGCATGGTGCACAGCCTCTCGCATCCGCTGGGCGGGGCGACCGGCATCCACCACGGGCTGGCCAACGCGATCTTTCTGCCCTACGTGATGGAGTTCAACCGCGACGTGATCGAGGAGCGCATGGGCTGGCTGGCTCGCGCGATCGATCTTCCGCGGCCGGGCTTCGACGGCGTGATGGCGTGGATGCTCCAGCTTCGCACCTCGCTGGGCCTGCCCCACACCCTCGACGGCGCGGCCAAGGGCTTCGACGCGGCGATGGCCAAGCAGCTCGCGCCGCTGGCTGCCCGCGATCCCTCGCAGGGGACCAACCCCAAGCCGGCCACCGAGGCCGAGCTCGAGGGGGTGTTCCTCAAGGCGTGGCGCGGCGAGCTCGACTTCGACGGCTGAGCGGCGCGGAGCCCGACCGCCGAGGGGCCCGTTCAGGCCTCGATCCCGAGCGCCCGCGCAAGCACTGCAGCGCGTGGGCCTCGGGTTCGCGCAATTTTCGCGCAACACTGTTTGGAGGCCGCCTAGGCTTCGATCGCCGATGCCCTCCTCCCCGGCCGAAGAAGCCAGCCACTCATCCCATCCTCCGCTGCGGGAGGTGATCGAGCACGAACAGTCCGCCCACCGGCGGCGGATCGTGCTGCGGATCGTCCTCGGCGTGCTCGCGCTGGCCGGCGTGGTCGCGCTGGTGCTGGTGCTGCGTCCCAAGCCGGTCGCGCTCGCCGAGCAGTTCCGCACGGGAGAGGTCGCTCGCGGCGACGTGATCCGGGAGGTGAGCGCCACCGGTCGGGTGGAGGCCCGCACCTCGGTCGAGGTGGGGGCGCAGGTCTCCGGTCGGATCGCTCGGGTGGAGGTGGACTTCAACGACCGCGTCGAGCGGGGGCAGATCCTCGCCGTGTTCGACACCGAGAGCCTCGACGCCCAGGTGGCGCAGACCAAGGCCAGCGTGAAGGCGGCCCAGGCCACGCTCGAGCAGGCGCGGGCCGATCGCACGCGGGCCCAGCACCAGCTCGAGCGCAGCCGCAAGCTGCACGACAGGGGGCTCGAGTCCAACGAGACCCTCGAGAACCTGCAATCGGCCAAGGCGGTGGCCGACGCGGCAGTGAAGTCGGCGTCGGCCCAGCTCGACCTACAGAAGGCCAACGCGGCGGTGGCCGAGACCAACCAGGGCTACGCCGAGGTGCGCTCGCCCATCGACGGCATCGTGATCTCGCGCAACGTGGAGGAGGGGCAGACCCTGGTCTCGGCCTTCCAGACCCCGGTGCTGTTCGTGATCGCCGAGGATCTGGTGGCGATGAAGGTGGTGGCCTCGATCGACGAGGCCGACATGGGCGAGGTCAAGCCCAGCCAGGTGGCGAGCTTCACCGTGGACGCCTTCCCCGACCGCCAGTTCGAGGCCAAGGTGACCGAGCTGCGCAGCGCGGCGATCGTGGTGCAGAACGTGGTCACCTACGAGGCGGTGCTGGAGGTCGACAACCCCGAGCTGCTGCTGCGCCCGGGGATGACCGCCTCGGTGAAGGTGCGGACCGCCGAGGCCGAGGGGGTGCTGCACGTGCCCAACGCGGCCTTGCGCTTCACCCCGCCGGGGCGCGAGGAGGACCAGCGCAAGCACATGGTGTGGGTGCTGCGCGACGACGAGCTCGAGTCGCTGCGGGTGGTGCCGGGTATCAGCGACGGCTCGATCACCCAGATCGACGACGACGGCACGCTCGCGCCCGGCGACGAGGTGCTGGTGGATCTCAGCGCGGCGGGGCGCAAGCTGCAAGAGGCGCACCGTGGCTGAGCCCGGCGGGCCGCTGCTGTCGCTGCGCAGCGTGACCAAGGTCTTCGGCGAGGGCGATGCCACCGTGCACGCCCTGCGCGGGGTGGACCTCGACATCCACCCGGGTGAGTTCGTGGCCATCATGGGCACCTCGGGCTCGGGCAAGTCCACCGCCATGAACATCCTGGGCTGCCTCGACGTGCCGAGCTCCGGGCAGTACCTGGTGGAGGGGATCCCGGTGGAGGACCTGCCCGCCGACGTGCTCGCGGCGCTGCGCAACGACCGGCTCGGCTTCGTGTTCCAGGGCTTCAACCTGCTGCCGCGGACCTCTGCGCTGGCCAACGTGGAGCTGCCGCTGGTCTACGCCGACGTGCCCGCCCGCGAGCGAGGCCGGCGGGCGCGCCAGGCCCTGGCCGAGGTGGGGCTGGCCGGCCGCGAGGACGCCCACCCCAACCAGCTCAGCGGGGGGCAGCAGCAGCGCGTGGCCATCGCCCGCGCGCTGATCAACGAGCCCGAGGTGCTGCTCGCCGACGAGCCCACCGGCAACCTCGACTCCCGCACCAGCGCCGAGATCATGACCCTGCTGTCTGGGCTCAACCGCGACCGCGGCATCACCATCGTGATGGTCACCCACGACGTGGAGATCGCCGAGTACGCGGGGCGCCTGGTCACCTTCCGCGACGGCGGGATCCTCTCCGACCAGCCCCGGAGCGCGGCATGAGGATCACCACCACCACCGGCCTGGCCGTGGCCGCGCTGCTGCGGGCCAAGATGCGCTCGCTGCTGACCACCCTGGGCGTGGTGATCGGGGTGGCCGCGGTCATCATCATGCAGTCGATGGGCACGGGGGCCACCGCGCTGGTCACCGGCGAGCTGTCGGGGCTGGGCAGCAACATGCTCATGATGATCCCGGGCTCGGCCCACGGCATGGGCGGCCCCAACCGCAGCGCGCCGCTGTTCACCCCGGCCGACCTCGAGGCGATCCACCGCGAGTGTCCGGCGGTGCGCTACGCGGCCAGCTCCAACGGGCGCTCGGCCCGGGTGGTGGTGGGCGAGCGCAACCGCAGCACCAACCTGCTGGGCACCACCGCCGAGTACTTCGACATCCGCCAGTGGGGCACCGAGCTGGGGCGCACCCTCAGCGATGACGACCAGCGCCAGGCGGCCAAGGTCTGCGTGATCGGGGAGACGATCCGCAACGAGCTGTTCGGCGCGGGGGTCGACCCGGTGGGCGCCGAGATGCGGGTGCACGAGACGAGCTGCCGCGTGATCGGGGTGCTCGAGGCCAAGGGGGCCTCGACCTTCGGGCAGGATCAGGACGACCTGGTGCTGATGCCCGCCTCCACCTTCGCCCGGCGGATCATGGGCGACGACAAGATCGGGGTGGTGATGCTCTCGGCCGTCTCCGAGGATCGCATCGACGAGGCCAAGGCCCAGGTGGAGTCGCTCATGCGGCAGCGCCGGCGGATCCTCGAGGGCGAGGAGGACGACTTCACCGTCCGCGACATGCGGGAGCTGATCGCCCTGATGGGCACGGTCACCGGAGTGCTCACCTCGCTGCTGGCGGGGGTGGCCGCGGTCTCGCTGCTGGTGGGCGGGATCGGGATCATGAACATCATGCTGGTCTCGGTGACCGAGCGGACGCGGGAGATCGGGATCCGCCTGGCGGTGGGCGCCCGGGCGCGCGACATCCTGGCCCAGTTCCTGGTGGAGGCCGTCGTGCTCTCGCTGCTCGGCGGGATCCTGGGCCTGCTGATCGGGGCCGGCGGCTCCTACGCGGCCAGCCGCATGCTCGGCATCCCCTTCACGCTGCCGCCGATGGCCGCGCTGCTCGCCGTGATCGTCTCGGTGGTGGTCGGCGTGGTCTTCGGGGTGTTCCCGGCGCGCAAGGCCGCGCACCTCCACCCCATCGAGGCCCTCCGCTTCGAGTAGATCCGTCCCACATCGGCATGTAAGTGGATCCCTGATTCATGGGATGAGGGGTGTCCACCGGGGCAATCCTGGTTTCGGCCGAGTCGGACCCGTGGGTACGATCCTCGGACGATGACGGCCGACGGCAGCGCTCCCTACGACGATCTCGAGTCCCAGGAGGAGGTCGAGGCGATCATGTCGCGGGGCGGGGGCACGGTGGTGATCGACTTCTGGTCGCCCACCTGCGGCCCGTGCATGGCGATGGCGCGGGACTTCAGCGAGGTGGCCTCGCAGTTCGAGCGCGGCGAGGTGCGCTTCTGCAAGGTCGACACGATGGCGCACCCCGAGCTCGCCGAGCCCTTCAACATCCGGGCCGTGCCCACCATCCTGTTCATCCACGACGGCGAGATCGTCGACGGCTCGGTGGGGCGCATGACCGCCAAGACCCTCGGCGAGAAGAGCGAGTGGCTGCTCAAGCGATCCCAGCGCAAGCCGGGCTTGCTGTCGCGGCTGTTCGGTTGAGCATCGCGTCGCTCGCCGCCCGGGTCGGAGCAAGGGCCCTGCGGGGAGCGGCTCAGTCGTTGCGCTCGCGGGCCATGCGAGCGCCGCGGGCATCGACCACCAGGCGGCTGGTGGCGCGCTGGTGCAGGCGGGGCCGATCGTCGTGCACGGGCTCGGAGGCCTCGTCGACCAGATCGGTGGAGACGGGCTCCGGCGTGGGCAGCACCTGGGCCACCGGGATCGGGCCGGAGACGAGGCGGCCGACCTCGGTCTGCTCGCGGGGACCCCCGCCGAAGTAGATCACCTGCTTCCAGCAGCGGGTGATGTCGTCGCCGAAGATCACCAGCAGGTCGCCCGCCTTGGCCAGGCGCAGGCCGGCGTCGACCGCTGCCTCCTCTTCCTCCACGTGCACGATGCGATCGTCGGCCATCCCGGCCGCGAGCAGCCCCTTGCGCAGCAGCGCCGGGATCTCGCCCGCCTCGCGCCCGCGGCGGTCGTCGTCGGAGCGCAGGATGATGCGATCGAAGGCGGTCGCGGCGGCCCGGGCGATGGCATCGACGTCCTCGTCGCGTCGGTCGCCGGGGGCCGACAGCACGCACACCCGCTCGCCGGCGACGTCGAGCTGCCGCACCGTCTCGGCCATCGCCGCCACCGCGGCCGGGTTGTGGGCGTAGTCGAGCAGCACCTTGAAGGGCAGGCCGTCGAACACGTTGAGGCGCCCGGGGGCCTGGAAGAAGGTGGTGTCGAAGGTGCGCAGGCCCACGCGGATGTTCTCGATCTTGGTGCCCATCGCCCAGGTGACCAGCGCGGCGAACATCGCGTTGATCACGTTGAAGCGGGCCTTGCCCTCGAGGGTGGCCGGGATGAGGTGCGTCCACAGCAGCGGCACGTGGGTGCCGTTGTCGTAGATCGTGATCATCTGCCCGTTCATGCCCTCCTCGAGCACGCAGGCCACCCCGCCGGCCTGGATGTGCTCGCGCACCAGGTCGTGGCGCGGGTTGGTGGTCACGTAGGCGATGCGCTCGGCCGAGCTGTGGTCGGCCATGCGCAGGCACAGCTCGTCGTCGGCGTTGAGCACGGCGCAGCGGGTGCTCACCTCGACCACGATGCGCTTGAGGTCGGCGAGCTGCTCCACCGTGTCGATGCCGCCCAGGCCCAGGTGGTCGCCCGAGACGTTGAGCACCGCGCCCACGTCGTTGGTGCGGTAGCCCAGCCCCGAGCGCAGCAGGCCGCCGCGGGCCGTCTCGAGCACCGCCGCGTCCACCGTGGGATCGCGCAGCACCATCTGGGCCGAGACGGGGCCGGTCATGTCGCCGACCACGGTGCGCTCGCCGTCGATGTAGACGCCGTCGGTGGTGCACAGCCCCACCGTGTGCCCCGACATCTTGAGGATGTGCGCCACCATGCGGCTGGTGGTGGTCTTGCCGTTGGTGCCCGTGATCGAGACGATGGGGATCCGCGAGGGCGTGCCCGGCGGGAACAGCATGTCGATCACCGGCCCGGCCACGTCGCGCGGCTTGCCCTCGGTGGGGGCCACGTGCATGCGGAAGCCGGGGGCCGCGTTGACCTCGCAGATGCCCCCGCCCGCCTCGCGGTACGAGCGGCTGATGTCGGGGGTGATGAAGTCGATGCCCGCCACGTCGAGGCCGATGGCCTGCGCGGCCCGGACCGCCATCTCGCGGTTGTCGGGGTGCACCGCGTCGGTCATGTCGATCGCGGTGCCGCCGGTGCTGAGGTTGCCGGTGGAGCGCAGGTAGAACACCTCGCCGGCCGGGAGCACGCTGCGGGGGTCTTTGCCGGCGAGGGCGAGCAGGCGCCGCGCCTGGTGGTCGAGCTCGATGCGGGTGAGCACCTTCTCGTGCCCGATGCCGCGGCGCGGGTCCTGGTTGATCCGCTCCACGAGCTGCTCGATGGTGCTCTCGCCGTCGCCCACCACGTGGCCGGGGATCCGCTTGGCCACCGCGACCAGTCGCCCGTCGACCACCAGCATGCGGTGGTCGAAGCCCTCGAGGTAGGTCTCCACGATCACCGTGCTCGAGTGCTCGGCCGCCTTGTCGAAGGCCTGGCGCACCGCCTCGTCGTCGCGCAGGTTGATCGACACGCCGCGGCCGTGGTTGGCGTCGAGCGGCTTGAGCACCACCGGGTAGCCCAGGCGCCGAGCCGCCTCGATGGCCCGCTCGGCACGGCTCACCAGGTGCTGGCGCGGGACCGGCAGCCCCAGGTCGCCCAGGATGCGGTTGGTCTCTTCCTTGTCCGAGGCGATCTCGACCGCGATGTGACGGGTCTCCGAGGTCACCGTGGCCTGGATCCGCTTCTGGTAGCGCCCGTGCCCGAGCTGCACCAGCGAGTAGTCGTTGAGCCGCAGCCACGGGATCCCGCGCGCGTCGGCGGCCCGCGCCAGCGAGCCGGTGGAGGGGCCGAGCTGGCGGCGCTGGGCCAGCTCGATGAGGTCGGCCAGCTCGAAGGTGAAGTCGAGCGGGGGCTCGGGCTCGGCCGGCGCCTCGGGCTCGCGCGGGCGCAGCGACTCGGGCAGCAGCGACAGCAGCAGCTGCAGGGCCAGGTGCCCCGCCTCCACGCCCACGCGCTCCTCCTCGTACTGGTAGACCACGTGGTACTCGCCGAGGCGCCCGGTGCCGCGGGTCTTGCCGAAGCTCACCTCGGCCCCCGCGAGGTTCTGGATCTCGATCGCCACGTGCTCGAGCACGTGCCCCAGCCAGGTGCCCTCGTCCTCTCGCAGGCGCCGCACGAACCCGCCCGCGCTGCCGTACGAGCAGGTGTGCTCGTGCAGCGAGGGCAGGCGCCCCAGCAGGCCCTCCACGAAGCCCGGGATGCGGGCCGAGGGCCACTGCTCCAGCTCGCCCAGGTCCACGGTGAAGCGGATCACGGGGAAGCGAGCGTAGAGGTTGGGGCCGCGATAGATGCGTTGCTCGAGGATCTTCATGGTGGCGATCCGTGGCCCTCAGTCGATGGTGGAGGGCGGGGGAGTGGCGATGCGGCGGTGGAGGTCGTACGAGCCCCCGTCCGTGATCACGTGGAGCTTGATGCCGGTGATGCAGATGCTGTCGCCGTCCTCGGCCGAGCCCATGCTCGAGTGCTCGAGGCGGCTGGCGTCGAGGATGGTGATCGAGCCGCGCCCGACCACCTGCAGCACGTCGTTGGGATCGATGAAGGCCGCGGTGTCCTCGTCGAGGCCGATGCCCACGGCGAAGGGGTTGTAGGCCAGCGCGGCGAGCAAGCGGCCCAGGCGGTCGCGCTCGCGGAAGTGCTGATCGATCACCACGCGGTTGGTGAGGCCGAAGCCGGGGGCCAGCGACACGCCGCCCGCGATCGGGGTGCTGCCCGAGCGGCCGAAGGCGATCATGTGCTCGGAGAGGATCGCGGCGCCGGCCGAGGTGCCGCCCACCGGGATCCCGCTGGCGTTGGCGCGGCGGATCGCCCGGGCCACGTCGGTGCCCCCGAGGATGGTGGAGATCCGCAGCTGGTTGCCGCCGGTGAGGAAGATGCCGGTGGCCTCGCGCAGCCAGGCCAGGCGCTGTGGATCGTGGGCGTCGTCGCGGCGCCGGTAGTCGAGCGCCCGGGCCTGACCCGCGCCCAGGCCGGCGAAGATCTGCTCGTAGCGAGCCCCGGTGGTCTCGAGCATCGAGGCGGTGGGGATGATCGCGATCCGGGCTCGCGCCCCGCCGCTGAGCTCGACGAAGCGCTGGAGGATGACGGGGTTGCCGTCCTTGTCCTCGGCTCCGCCCACGGGGACGATCCATCCTCGCTCGGCGTGGTCCTCGACCTTTGCTGGCGCCATGGGAGCGGATGTGTCGCCCGATTTCCGCGTGGGGACAAGGGAGCGCGTGCTGCGGTCAGGCGAAGGGACCTCGGTGCACGATCTCACCTTCACGGACCAGCCAGCGGCCGCGGGCCAGGACGCCCCGAGGAGCCAGATCCGCGTCGAGCACGACCAGGTCGGCGTCGCTCCCCACCGCCAGTCGGCCCTTGGCGGGCAGGCGCAGCAGGTCGGCCACGTTGCGGGTGAACGCGGGGAGCACCGCCGCCAGCGGCAGCTCGAGCTCGGTGACGGCGCGGCGCAGGGTCTGCAGCAAGGTGGTGG
The DNA here is from genome assembly GCA_020633315.1 of Myxococcales bacterium. GTDB lineage: Bacteria > Myxococcota_A > Polyangia > Nannocystales > Nannocystaceae > Paraliomyxa. Next base: position 95,570 of record JACKDV010000005.1, on the reverse strand, counting down.
CTCGCCCCACCCCGAAGCTGGCGATCCTCCCCTCGGCGTCGAAGCAGGGCATGCAGCCGCCGCCATCGGACGAGCAGGTGAGGCGGGTGGGGGGCAGGCCCTCGCGCAGCCAGGCGGCGATCGCCTCGGCCGCGGGCACGCCATCGTCGTCGTCCTCGGGGGGGAAGGCGGTCACGTCGACACAGGGGATCCGGGCCAGGTCGCCGCCGCGGGCGAGCGCCCGCGCCTCGGCCCACAGCTCCTCGCGACGGTTGACGTGGGTGGGATGGAAGACGCGCGCGGGCAGCTCGCTGCTGGCCATAGCACGGCGCACCAGCTCGAGGCCGCGCTCGCCGTCGCCCAGGTGCAGGTGCAGCACGCCGGCCTTGCCCGTCATCATGCCGCCCACGTGGACGTCGGCGGCCACGCGCAGGAGCTCGTCGAGGGTGGGCTGAGAGCTGCGGTGGTCGCTGATGGCCAGCTCGCCCACGCCCACGATCGGCTCCACGAAGGCCATGTCGTCGCGGACCGATCCGGTGAGGGTCTTGACGGGCAGCTCGTAGCTGCCCGTCCAGCAGTACGCGCTCAGGCCCTCCTCGCGCAGGCCGTAGGTGCGGGCCACCAGCTCTCGCATGGTGCGGGTGGTGCCGTCGGTGCCCAGCAGGCCCACCACCGTGGTGACGCCCGCGGCGGAGAGATCCTCGAGCCGAAGCGGCGGCACGCGGCTGGCGGGGCCCGCCTCGCCGCCTCCGCCGGTCACGTGCACGTGGGCATCGAGCAGGCCGGGGATCACGGTGGCGCCCTCGAGCTCGATGACCTCGGTTCCCAGCTCCGGGGGGAGCTCGGGGAGGTGCTTGGCGATGGCGAGGATGCGGCCGCCGCCGCACAGCAGGTCGCATCGCCCGAGCGGCTCGGGGGCGAACAGCGAGGCGCCGCGCAGCAGCGACAGCGGGGGCGGGCTCATCGGCGCAGGATAGCCGCGGGTCGCGTGACGCGGCCGGGCCGGGGTGTGTGGGATCTCCCGGGTCTCCGCGTCCTCGCTCGGCTGGGAGGGGCGGCTCGCGACGCTCGCGGTCGAGGACCGGCGGTCAGCGGGAGGCCTTCGACGACTCGAGCTCCGGGCCGGGAGACGAGCGCGAGCGCGGGCCCCAGCGGCGGACGAGCGCGATGGCCCCCAGCACCAGCACCATGCCCCACAGCTGTTGCGGGTCCAGGATCTCGTCGAACAGCACCCACGCGGCGGCCACGGTCACCACGGGTCCGACCAGGGTGATGAGCGAGGCGAAGCCGGCCCCGGTCCGGCGGATCCCCTCGAACAGGAGCAGGAACGGAAGGACGGTGGACACGACGACCATCACCGCCGTCCAGGTGACGACGGCCGGCGGCGGCCCGAAGTCGACGTCGAGCATGGGGACGACGACGAGGATGGGGAGGAGGGCGCCGGTCTGCGACCATGCGTTGTAGCGGCGGGTGCCGACCCGGGCGAGCACGGGCTCGCCGATGTGCAGGTACAGCGAGTACCCCACCGCGGCCATGATGGAGAGCGGCAGCCCCTCGGCGAGGCTCGAGCTCGGCGCGGAGGTATCGAGCAGCAGGGCCAGGCCGGCCCACGCCACGGCGAAGCTCGCGATCAGCCGTCGCGGGGGCCACCGGCGGTCGCGGATCGCCTCGAGGACGAAGAGAACCATCGGGTAGGTGAACAGCACCAGCCGCGACGGGCCCACCCCGAGGTAGTCGATGGCCGAGAAGTCGGCGAGCGCCGACACGAAGAACAGCATGCCCGCCGTCAACGCCCGCGCGATGTCCTTGGGCCGGATGGGCTCTCGGGGCGCCGAGCGGCTCGCCGCCATCAGCCAGAAGATGGGGGTCGCCATCAGCATGCGAAGCACGAGCACCGTCGCGGGGTTGCCCCCCTCGAGGTACGCCAGCTTGGCGAAGATCCCCTTGAACGCCACCGCGACCGTCGCGAGGAGGACCAGGCGAATCGCCGCGCGCTCGCGAATTGGGTCGCTCATCCGTCGATCCCGGCCGGCTCAAGGGTGGTCGCCGAGCCGGCCCTCGACGGGCTTCGTTCCCCCGGGTGGCCCCGAGGGCGTGGTGGGCTCAGACGGAGAACGACGAGCCACAACCGCAGGTCCCGGTCGTGTTGGGATTGACGAACTTGAAGCCCGAGCCCTGGAGGCCTTCGACGTAGTCGATCGAGGTGCCCATGAGGTACATGAAGCTCATCTGATCGCAGACGATGTCGACCTCGTTGCTCTGGAAGCGGTAGTCCCCGTCGACCTGCTCGTCGAAGAAGAGGTCGTACTGGAAGCCTGAGCATCCCCCGCCGATGACCTTCACGCGGAGCGCGTGCGTTTGCTCGATGCTCTCGGCGGTGCGGATCTCCTGCACCTTGGCGGCCGCGTTCTCGGTGAGGGAGAGCGCTCCGGCCATGAGGGGGTCCGAGATGGCGTCCGAGGTCGAGGTGGAGGACATCGCCTCTTGTATACCACCGCGATCTACCGGTGGCATGGGCGAATCGCAGGTCTCGTGCGTCGATTCCGAGGCCACGCGGCTTGCTCGCAATCGCTCACTCCCTGGGGGAGCCGGGGATTCAGCCGGTTCCCGGGACGGTGTGCATCCACCCGTGGGTGTCGGGCGCGGTGCCGCGTTGGATCGAGACCAACGCCGACCGCAGCTCTGCGCTCACCGGTCCCATCTGCTCGTCCTCGGTCACGACGTGCTCGCCCTCGTTCGAGAGCACCCGACCCACCGGGGTCACGACCGCCGCGGTTCCACACGCGAAGATCTCGAGCATGGTCCCGTCGGCGATGGCCGAGAGGACCTCGTCGAACGGGACCAGGCGCTCCTCGACTCGATAGCCTCGCTCGCGCGCCAGCTCGAGCAGGCTCGCCCGCGTGATCCCGGCCAGCAGCGTGCCCCCTTCGATGGTCGGGGTGACGACGACCTTGTCGGAGCCGTGGGCGAGCACGAAGAACAGGTTCATGCCCCCGAGCTCCTCCACGAAGCGATGCTCCTTGGCGTCGAGCCACATCACCTGCGAGCAGCCCTTGCTCCTCGCCTGCTCCTGCGGGAGCAGGCTGGCCGCGTAGTTGCCCGCGCACTTGGCCATCCCCGTCCCTCCGGGAGCGGTGCGGCTGTACTCGCGAGACGCCCACACCGCGATGGGGCGGATGCCCGAGGCGAAGTAGGGACCCGTGGGCGAGGCCTGGACCAGGAACAGGTACTCCTGGGCTCGTCGCACCCCCAGCGCGGCCTCGGTCGCGATCATCAGGGGCCGCAGGTACATCGTGTGCTCGGGGTGGGTGGGCACCCAAGCGCGGTCCTGGAGGATCAGCCGATCCGTGGCCTCGATGAAGGTCTCGACGGGGAGGCCTGGCATCGCCATGCGCTCGCACGAGCGGATGAAGCGCTCGCCGTGCGCATTGGGGCGGAACGTGGCCACGCTGCCGTCGGGCTGGCGGTAGGCCTTGAAGCCCTCGAAGACGGCCTGCCCGTAGTGGAGCACGCTGGCCGCGGGGTCCAGCGACAGCGATGCCCTCGCGGTGATCCTCGGATCGTGCCAGCCGCGATCGGCATGCCATGGGATCATGGCGATGTGATCGGTGAACACCGTCCCGAACGCCGGAGACACCATCTTCTGGGCGCGCTCGGCTTCGGTTGCAGGCCTCGGGTTCGGCTCGACGAGGAAGGAAGACAACGTCACGATCGTTTCGGATTCCACGCAGGGCGCTCCTGGAGCCTATCACCATCTGGTCGACCAGGACAACGCTGGCGCCACGGCCCCGGAGCGAGCCCACGAGCTCGATCAGAAGATGTTGAGCTCGATCGCGAGCGAGACTCGATCGTGGTTGTAGAGTGGCCCGTTGACCGGGCTCGTGCGGCCGTAGAAGCCCGTGTACGACACGATGAAATCGGCGCGGTCGAAGAACGCGAAGCGCAGCGAGGGCATCACGAATGCGCCGGCCAGCCGTAGGTCGGTCATCGCTCGGATCCCGAGCACGATCTGATCGCGGAACAGGCCCTGCGAGCCCACCAGCCCGGCGAAGGCTCCCCCGATCTCCATGCCTCCCGCGGACGGAACGACCGTCGACATCGTGGTCTCGAGCGACCAGCTCGAGTTGAAGGCGGGCTGCCAGTCGACGGCGGCGAGCGCTGCTCCCTCGCCGCGGGGGAGCGTCACCGCGCGCTCGCGGCCCGCCGGGTACACGGGCTGGATGCCGCGGCCGAGGGCCTCGAGGCGGAGCACGAAGGCGCGGACGCGGACCGACGCATCGAGGGCCCCCGAGATGACCTGCGGGTGTGCGACCACGAAGCCGCTCCCGTCGCTCACCACCAGCGCTTGGTGCCACCCTCGATGCAGCGAGAGCCCGAGGTCGCCCCGCGGCCGCACGTAGGCCACGCGGAAGCCGAGCTCCGCGTCCTGCGGTCGATAGCGGCTCGGCAGCAGGATGCCGGCGCCCGCCGGCAACGCAGGGGAGAGGTCGAACTCGCTGCCAATCGCGGGCCACCGCTGGAAGCGGGGGAACGGGCTCACGAAGGCGTCGGTCTGGATCGGCCCGAGGGTCGAGCGCCAGCGGATCATGGGCAGCACCAGCCGCACCGCGAGGAAGTCGGCGAGGAACCACTGGCGGAGGTCGAGGGGGTTGACGCGATCGGCCACCCGGAACAGGAAGCTCTTGCCCCACACCACGTGCTGGGCCCCGATCGAGAGCTGCCAGCTGCGGTCCTCGAGGTTCGCCGTGAGCTCTTGGAGCCGGCCCCTCGTGCCGTAGCGACGCTCGGCGTCCGAGTCGTCGAAGCCGGGCCCATTGATCGAGTCGAGGTAGAAGACGCCATCCACCGCGCCCTCGCCCTCGGCCACGAAGCGAAAGCGCCGGGCGCCCGCGTGGAAGCGTCCCCACACCGCCGACTCGAGCTTGGTGAGGCGCACGCCGTGGCGCCGATAGCCCGCGGCGACCTCACCTCTCCAGAACAGATCGAAGGTGTGCCAGCCCTTGGTCCGCGCGCGTCGTCGGCGGGGGCGCTCGCCCTCACCGGTGTCGCTCTCGTCGTCGTCCTCGTCGCCTGCGTCGTTGGCCGCCGCGAGGATGTCGGCGGGGATCTCTCCGAGCGACGCTACCCCGTCCTCGTCGCTCTCGTCCTCGTCCTCGTCCTCGTCCTCGTCCTCGTCGTCGGCGGCGGGGCTCTCGTCGTCGTCCTCGTCGAGCGAGGCCTTCCCTGCCAGCTCGAGGATGTCGTCGGGAATCGTGCCGAGCTGGACGCTATCCGACTCGTCGGGCTTGGGGCTCGGCGCGCTGGCCCCGAGCATCGCGAGGACGATGACGAGTGCTTGCATTGGCGTGCCCAGGCGGCGGGACCGGAGGCCCCCCGTCGGGGGCCCGATCCTCGCTGCGGGCGACTAGTTGCTGGACCAGGCCAGGGAGCCGACGTCGAACTCCGAGGACTGCAGGCCCACGTCGTACTCGAGGTTCTCCCAGATGAGGTACGTCTCTCGATTCGAGTCCGCCCGCTTCATCTTCATCTGAGTGGTGGACCACTTGTCGTCCACCTTCTCCACCCGCAGGGCGAAGTACTGCTTGACCATCCGCCCCTTCTTGTCGAAGAAGTCGTTCTGGAGGATCACGGGGTGGTCCTTCCAGATGTACATCACCTTCTTCGAGTAGCCGGTCTTGCGCTCGATCTTCTTGTCGATCGCGGTGCCCTCGATGACGTAGCAGTCCTTGTCGCCCACCTTGGCGTCGGGGAGGGAGCGGTAGCTGAACTCGCGGACGTGGACGCGCTCGAGATCCGCCATCGCAAAGTCACTACCGACGAAGGCTCCGTCCTTGTCGGTGGTGGAGATCTGACGGGTCTGGCGGAGCGCCGGGAGGAAGACCCACTGATCGTCGTCCTTGTCGTCCTGCTCGCGGTACGAGTGGATGAGGAAGGAGGTGCCGGCCACGTTCTTGGGCGACTCCATGTGGATCATCCGCATCTCCTCTGGCGTCTTCGAGTCGGAGGAGGCGACGTCCATGCTGGCGTAGGCGAATTCGCGCGTCCGCTTCTTCCCGGACTCGTCGACGATCACCATGGTCACCTTGGCCTTGCGGTCCACGCCGTCGTCGATGTCGCGAACCGCGGCGACGAGCTCGGCCGGCTCCGCTGCGCTTACCGCGGCTTGTGCGATGGGCGCAGTGACATTGACACCGACGGCCCCCACGAGGAGGACGAGGAGGCGGAGGCGCAGACGGCGGTTACTTGACGAGTTCACGGGTGAGGGCTCCTGCTCGAATGAAGGGGATACGGGCGAAGATCGCCGGGAGGACGAAGATCGACACGAGGGCGGACCAGACCATCGTCAAGGCGACCAGGAGGCCGAGGTGCTGGATGGCGGTGAAGCCAGACCCAATCAGCACGCTGAACCCCTGCGAGATCACCATGAGCCCGACGAAGATCGCGCGTCCCGCGAACAACATCGTGCTCGAAATGGCGTCGCTCGTCACCTTGCCTCTCGACTCCAGCCGATATCGGTCGACCACGTGGATGGCAAAGTCGACGCCCACACCGACCGCAATAGTCAAAACGATCGCGCTGCCGATGCTGAGAGGTATCTCCATCGCCTGCATGAACGACAGGTTGAACAGCAGCGCAGCGGTGAGCGGGATCATCGTGACGATCGTGAGCACTATCGAGCGGAAGTACGCCAAGAGCACCAGGAACACGACCAGCGCGGTCCAGCCCATGGCCCGGCGTTGGCTATCGACGACCTCCTCGGTCGTGGAGGCCGCCACCTCGGCGTAGCCCGAGAAACGCACCTCCACCTCGTCGCCGAGGTGCTTCGCCGCCAATTCCCGGGTCCGCTCGATGAGCCGCGAGGCGACCGAGGAACGGTCGGACTTGAGCAGCAGCAGGGTGTTGGCCTCGCGCAGATCCGTGTCGACGACGTCTCGAATGTCCTGGCCGCCCGCGTTCTCGTAGAGCAGCAGGTACTGCGCGATGAGATCGTTGCCCGAGACCTCGACCGGCTCTTGAGTCGTGCGGATCTCGACCTCTCGGGTCTCGATGCCATCGGGCTCGTCGGGAGGAAGATCGCGCTCGGTGCGCTCGGTCTTCTCCTCCATCACGACCTCGGTGGTGTGCGGAATCCGCGCGAAGGCCTGGTCCCCGCGGTGGATGACGTGGTTCATCCGCTCCACGAAGCCGACCAGCGAGTAGACGTAGCCGACCTCGACCTCCCGGGCGAGCTCGGCTTCGAGCGCGGCCATGCGCTGCAGGACGTCGGCGCGGCCGAAGTAGCCCTCCTCGGGCGAGGAGAACATCAGGTAGAGCGGCATCGTGCCGCCCAGGTGCTCGTTGAGGACCTGGTCGTCCTTCCAGATGTCCGTGGTCTCGTCGAAGTAGCCCACGAAGCGGTTCTCGACCTCCACGTCGCGGACGAAGACCGCGCTGACGGCCGTGATCGCGACGAACACCACCAGGATCTCGGAGGAGCGCCGCTGCACGAAGCGACCGAGGGAGGTCATCGTCGTGCCGATCCCCGTCTGCCGGAAGGCGCGGCCCAGTCGGCCCCACTGCTTCTTGTCGCGGCCGAGCGCCGGGTCGTCCCCGAACACCGAGATCGCGGGGCCGAGCAGGATCGTCAGGATGAACGCGTAGGCGATGCCGATCGCGACGAAGATGCCGAAGCGATGCAGCGGCATGATGTCCGACCACGCCATCGCGAGGAAGCCCGCGGCCGAGGTCAGCGAGGTCAGCATCATCGGCCGGAACAGCCGGTTCACGGAGTGCCGGATCGAGGCGAGCTTCGGGGTCGAGACCACGGTGCGCTTGCCTCGCTGGTCCTCGATCTCCTCCCGCACCATCTGGGCGCCCGCCCCGAGCATCAGGTGCTCGGTGTGCTGCTCGGAGAAGAAGTGCACCGAGTCCACCACGCCGATCGCGATGAGGAACACCGGCAGCATCGTGGTGACGATGTCCATGGGCACCCCCACCAGCGCCATCGTCCCCACCGTCCAGATCACCGAGAGCACGGCGATGAGCAGCGGCACCAGGGTGCCCCGCACCGATCGCAGCAGGAACACCAGCACGACCAGGATGACGAGGATCACCATCGGGAACAGGTTGTTGGTGTCCTGCTCCATCAAGGCGCCCATGTTGGCCGAGACCACCGGCGTCCCGCCGATGGCGTAGCTCTCGGGGGTGTTGGGCGGCAGGTCGTCCTCGACCGCCTCGACCTCCTCGCGGATCCGCTCGTAGACGGCCAGCATCCCCGCGGTGTCGTCCGGGTCGATGTTCAGCTCCACCCGAATCGACGCGACGTGCCGGTCCTCGGAGACCACCGCGTCGACCAGCAGGGGGTTGTCCATCACCTGCCGCTCGATCGCGTCGGCCTCCGCCTGCGTCTCGGGTACCTCCTCCATCGCCGCCGAGACGTCCATGGTGGTGCCGTCCTCGGAGGTGATGATGTTGTCGACGGTGGAGAGGCTGGTGACCTCGCGGACCGGGTCGGCCCAGTCGACCAGGCGCCGCAGCAGCTCGTCGTCCTCCTCGTCGATCTCCTCCACGGGCTCGTGCTTCGCGTCGGCGATCAGCTCCTGCTCGTGCTCGAGCAGCTCGCGGATGCGCTCGAGCGTCGCGACGTCGTCGGCGCGGACCCCCTCGCGCAGCACCTGCTGCGCGAGCGCGGCCGCGGACCCGGGCCACAGCTCCGCCCGGGCCTCGAGCTCCGCCTCCTGCTCGTCCCCGACGATGCTCATCAGCTCGATGCGCTCGCTGAGGTACGCGATGCGCCCGAGGGTCTCGGGGTTGAAGATCGAGCCCTCGTGCACGACCCCGACCACCGCGATCTCCCTCGATCCGGTGAAGGTGTCCATCAGCCGTCGCTGGTTGCGACGAGACGGATGGTCGTCATCGAGCATGTAGGGGTTGGGGTCCTGCTCGAGGGACTCCAACTGCGTCATGAAGCCGAGGGTGGCCAGCGCAACCAACAGGAGCGTGACCCGCGGGTGCTCCAGGCACAGCCAGCGGTACCACCAGAAGAGTCGTTTGGCGAAGCTCATGGAAAAACTCGCGGGCGGCCGAGCCTAGTCCTTCTTCGTTGCGTCGACCACCTTGTCGCGCAGCTCGGGAACGGCGTTGAAGACCTCTTCGAGCGAGACCGGGCCGCGTCGCAGCATCACGTAGGGGTCGACCGAGAAGTCGATGATCGTGGTGTTCATTCCGACGTTGCTGTCCGGGCCGGTCAGGATGATGTCGACTGCCCCGAAGAACTTCTCCACCGCGATGTCGGAATTGGTGATCGAGGGCTGTCCACTGATGTTGGCCGAGGTGCAGGCGATCGGGATGATCTCCTGGCCGTTGAGGCAGATGTCGCGCGCGAGCGCCTCGGCCCCCGCGTTCGGGCACATCAGCGCCACCGAGTCCATCCCGGCCGTCACCAGATCACTGATGATCTCGGGCCGCTTGGGGACCACGATGGAGATGTTGTCCGGCCACAGCTCGTCGACCAGCTTCTGGGCGAGCCAGGGCACGTAGCCGAAGTAGCCGATCCAGTCCTTGTGGGTCAGGATGGGAATCGGGTTGGCGATGCGGCCCTTGGAGTCGTAGATGGCCTGGACGGCGTCGTCGTCGAGGGCGTTGGCGGTCAGGCCGTAGGTGATCTCGTTGGGCCACAGCACCGTCTTGCCCTCGCGCACGGCCCGGCAGGCCTCGAGGTAGTGGACGATGTTGTAGAGCGAGGTGACCTTGGTGTCCTTCGCGGCGAAGTCCCGCAGGATCTTGCGGCGCTTCTCGATGACCTTGGTGGCCTTCTTGATGATGTGGTGGAGCTGCTCGCTCCCCTCGGTGCCACCCAGCCGCTCCTCGCCCTCGCCCGGAGCAGGCTCGGCTCCCTCGGCCGGGGCCGTGTCGTCGCCCTCGGCCAGGGGAGGCTCCGCGGCCGTGGCTGCGGTCTGCGGCGTCGTGGCCTCGGCCTGGCCCGTGGCCTGCTCGTCCACGTCGGCCTGCTCGCCACCCGCCGACGGCTCGGCCGACGCCGCCGTCTCCGGTGCGGCCGCCGTCTTGGGGGCCGCACCGCGCGAGCCCGCCGCAGGGATCGACTCGGACGATGGCGTGCTCATCAGGCGCTCCCCCGAGCGGGATACGGCCTGTCCATCCCGTGCTCGACGATGTAGTCGCGCAAGGCGGCCAGCAGCCCGCCCTGGCGCACCAGCTCGAGGTAGTGCTCGGGCAGCGGTTGGCCGGGCCGCGAGCTATCGTCGGCCTCGCGCCGGGCCACCGCGCGCTCGAAGTCGACGATCAGCTCGTCGCCCTCCTTGGCCCAGGTGCTGCACCCGGGCACCACGAGCACCGGCAGCCCCACGTTGCACGAGTTCTCGAAGAAGGTCGGGCGGAAGCTCTCGGCGATGATCGCCCGCACCCCCGCCGCCTTGAGGCAATCGGGGGCCTGCTCACGCGAGGAGCCGGTGCCGAACTCGGTCCCGCCCACGATGATGCAGCCGCCGAGCGCCTGGACCTCGTCGTAGAAGGTCGGCCGGATCTTCTCCATCGCCTTCGTCGCGAGGAACGAGACGTCGGTGTACTGCAGGTAGTTGGAGGGGATGATGTCGTCCGTGTTGATCCCGTCCCCGAAGGCGAGGACGGTCCCCCTGATCTCGTTCATGGGCTCGGTCATCGCTGCTCCATGATCCTCAGCTGCGAGCGCGCAGCGAGGTCGACGGTGGGCTTGGTCGCCGGGAGGTCGTCCGGGTGGGCGATCTTGCCGGCGGCCGCCGTTGCGGCGGCGAGGGCAGGGGACATCAGGAACACCTCGGTCGAGGTGTCCCCTCCCATTCGGCCGATGAAGTTGCGGTTGGTGGTCGACGCCGCGCGCTGCCCGGGACCGAGCAGACCCCCGGGGCCGCCGAAGCACGCGTGGCAGCCCGGCTCCATCACCCGGCAGCCGGCCTCGAGGAACACCTCGAGCAGGCCGTTGCGCACGCACTCGCGGTAGATCCCGTGGGTGCCGGGCACCACGATGGTCAGCGGCCGCACCTTCCGCCCGTTGAGGATCTTGGCCACGATCTCCAGGTCCTCGTACTTGGCGTTGGTGCACGAGCCGATGAACACCTGATCGACCTCGGCGTCCACCTCTCGCACGGGGCGGATGTTCTCCGGGGCGTGCGGGCAGGCCACGATGGGCTCGAGGCTGGACAGGTCCACGTCGATGCGATCGGCGTAGGTGGCGTCGGGATCCGAGGCCACGCCCTCCCAGTGGTGCTCGGCCTGCGGGAAGCGAGCCTCGACGTGCTCCCGGAGGATCTCGTCGCAGGGGAAGATGCCCGCCACGGCCCCCGCCTCGACGGCCATGTTCGACGCGGTGGCGCGGGCGGTGACCGACATGCAGCCCACGCCCTCCCCCGTGTACTCCATCGCGCGGCCGCCCGCGAAGCGGGCCCGGTGCTCGCCGATGAGGTAGAGGATGAGATCCTTGGAGTACACCCACTGGGGCAGCGAGCCCGTCAGCTCGATCCGCACCGTGTGGGGCACCGTGTAGTGACACGAGCCGGTCACCATCAGCTTGAGGATCTCCGAGGCTCCGCCCGCCGACGCCAGGGTGTTGTAGGCACCCGCGTTGACGGTGTGGGAGTCGGTGCCGAGCACGAAGCCGCCCGGGAGCGCGCCGCCCTTCTCGGCGAAGAGCAGGTGACAGATGCCGGCGCCGACCTCCTCGATGTCGATGTCGTGGGTCTGGCAGAAGGCCCGCATCGACTGGTGGATGCCCACGTACAGGGGGGTCGCCCCCACCCCGCCGTGGTCCATGAAGCACATCGTCCGACGTGCGATCTCGCGGTCGATCTGCTTGGCGCCGATCTGGTCGACCTTCGGGACGATCACCATCCCGAGCATCTCGTTGGCGAGCAGGCTGTCGGGGACGACCTCGACTCGCTCGCCGGGCTCCACCTGTCGCCCGACCACGCGGCCGAGGATCTTCTGCGCAACGGTCAGACCCATCGTCATTCCCCCATCTCGGTCACCGAGCACACCGCCTCGGCGGCCTGCTCGATCTCTTCTTCTGTGGTGAGGTGGCCGACCGACAGCCGGACCGTCCCCGTGGGGAAGGTCCCGATCGTGCGGTGGGCCATGGGCGCGCAGTGCAGGCCGGCTCGGCACGCGACCTCGAAGGCTCCGTCGAGCGCCGCCGCCACGTCGGCCGGGTGCTGGCCCGAGACGTTGAACGACAGGACGCCCGTCCGCGGCTTGCCCGGCGGCGGCCCGTACAGCTCGATGCCCTCGGTCCCCTCGATGCGCTCCCAGAGCTGGCCGATGCGCTCCCGCTCGATCGAGGCGATCTCGTCGAGGCCCACCCGCTCCACGTACTCCACCGCCGCGGCGAGGCCGGCGATCCCCGGCGTGTTCGGGGTCCCGCTCTCGAGGCGCTCGGGCAGCTCCTGGGGCTGCTCGAGCTGCTCGGATCGGCTCCCCGTGCCGCCCTCGAGCCAGGGCCGCACGTGCTCGGCCAGCCGGGGCCCCAGCGCCACCGCCCCGGTGCCCATCGGACCGAGCAGGGCCTTGTGCCCGCTGAACACCAGCGCGTCGATCCCCAGCTCCTCGAGGTCGATGGGCACCAGCCCCACCGTCTGCGCCCCGTCCACCACGAACCAGGGCCTACGCTTGGAGCGGGCGACGATCTCGGCGATGCGGGGCAGGTCCTGGAGCGTCCCCGTGACGTTGCTGGCGTGGCACACGACCAGCGCGTCCACGGCCTCGACCACCTCGGCGAGCTCGTCCAGGTTCAGGTAGCCCTCGGCGTCCGCCGACACCGTGCGCAGCTCCACCCCGCGATCGCGCCCGAGCGAGGTCAGGGGGCGCATCACGGCGTTGTGCTCCATCGAGGAGCTGGCCACGGTCTGCCCCTGGGTGATCGTGCCCTTGAGGACCATGTTGACGCCCTCCGTGGTGCCCGAGGTGAACACCACCCGCTCGGGGGCCGACACCTTGAGCAGGCGGGCCAGGGAGATCCGGCAGTTGGTCAGGCAGCGCGCGGCCGTGTCGGCCAGCGCGTGGCTGCCACGACCCGGATTGCCGCCCGCCGAGTCGAGCGCCTCGGTGATCGCCTTGATCACCGACGGAGGCTTCGGCCAAGAGGTTGCGGCGTGATCGAGGTACAGCATCCTACACTCCCAGAAGATCGAGGTAGCACCCGCGGGCCTGCAGCGGGTCCTTCGTTCCCTTGACGTTGGCGCGACCGTTGGGGAACAGGCTGATCCGAAGCCCTTCGAATTCGCACACCAGCATGAAGCGGTTGACCTGGATGATCTCGGCGACGCGGGCCAGGCGATCGGCCTGGCCCTGCAGGTCGAGCTTGAGGCCCGTGCGGGCGCCGATCTGCACCAGGTAGCGCTCGCAGAGGTTGGAGCTGTAGGTCACGCCCTTGCCCGCGAGGAAGTGGTGGCCCTCCTCGGCGCCGCTGCACGCCGGGCACGGCGACGGGACCTCGTCCCGAGCCGTCACCGAGAGCTGGTCTCGCGCGATCGTCCACGCGCCCCCCTCGGCCTTGCCCTGCAGCACCCTCGAGATCACCTGGGCCATCGCCCCGGTCACCACCAGGTCCTCGAGCGCGAGGGTCCCCGCGTTGTCGACGGTGTCCACGTCGCCGGGGAAGGTCTCGTCGGGGAACCAGCAGCGAAAGCACGGGCCACGTCGCCCCTTGTCGGGAGGAGCGACCGCGACCAGGGTCCAGTGCGCGGGCGAGTCGGCGATGGCCGTCACGAACCAGCAGCCGCGGTGCAGGGCGACCTCACTCAGCACCTGCTTGGTCTCGCGCGAGCGGGTCGCGTCCACGATCAGGTCGTGCTCGTCGAGGGTGTCGAGCGCGTTGGCGTAGGTGATCTCCTCGTAGTACGGCTCCACCGCGCACCACGGAGCCGCCTCGCGGATCTGGTCGGCGACCACCTCGACCTTCTGGGCGAAGTCCTCCGCGTGCAGGGGCGCGAAGGGGCTGGCGTCGAGATCCTTGGTGCGGATGCGATCGCGATCGAAGAGCGCGAGGTCGGCCACCCCGGCCTTGGCGAGCGCCAGCGCGAGCGGGCCGCCGCGGCGGCCACAGCCCACCAGCGCCACCCGCCGATTCCCCAGCGACGCCGCGGCCGCTTCACCCAGACGGAGCGAAGCGGCCTCGCGATGGGGCTCCACGGAGGGATCACGCGCCGCGTTGACCATAGTCCCCTAGCCGCGCCGAGCTCAGAACATGAACCTCTTGTCGCAGCTCAGCAGCTTCATCTGGCCATCGTGCGGATCGACGATGTCCATCGGATCCCAGCGCTGCAGCAGCTCGCCGAGGTGCTCCTCGTCCATGCGGCGGAACACGCTCAGCTCGCAGAGCGAAGAGGTCAGGCCGAGGTCGATCGTCTCCTTCCACTCCTGGCGGAGCTCCTCGGTGAGATCGGGGTAGGCGTCGTCCTTGATGAACGGCATCACCGCCTCGCCGATGAAGTGGCACCGCACCTTGTGGATGGGGCCATCGGCGCGGACCATCGACAGGAAGCGGCCGAAGCGGAACACGTCGGCCGCCCGCTCGGGGTAGACGGTGTAGACGAGGATCGAGTGGACCGGATAGCCGTGCTTCGTTTCTTGCGTGGGGGCATTCATGATGCTCTGGACCTCGAATGCCTACTTCTTGCGCCCGATGTACAGCCACTCCTGGTGGCGGTGATCATTGGGGTAGTCCTCGAACGGAGTCACGTGCTCGAGCTGGATCACCTCGAGCGGGGAGGTGAGCTCGCGGATCTCGACATCGTCGTAGAAGTGCACGATCTGGGTCTTCTTGACGAAGGTGCCGCGCTCGATCTCCTCGCCGTCCCCGTAGCCGCCCTCCTTGGTGGAGAACACCTCGAAGGCCAGCACGCCGCCGGGCTTGAGCAGGTCGATCATCTGCTGGAAGGCCGCCTTGCGATCGACCTCTCGGAGCAGGTGGAAGGAATTGTAGGAACAGATCAGGTCGAACGATGCCTTGGGGAAGTAGTCCGACAAGTGGCGGAAATCTGCCACTTGGTACTCGAGCGACCCCTGGATGCCGTCCTTCTCCTTGAGCTCGCGAGCCTGGCGGATGCCCTCCTCGCAGAAGTCGATGCCGACCGCGGCGCTGCCCTTGCGCGCGAAGTACAGGGCATCTCGACCGCAGCCGCAGCCGATGTCGAGGGCAGACCGGCCGCTCCCCAGATACTCGTCCACGCGTGCCGCCACGTCGCTGGGCTCCTGGCCCCAGGCGTAGTTGTCCTTGGAGTATTTCTTGGTCCAGTACTCGATGTTGGAGCTCATGTCCGTACCTCCGTAGGCGGGGGGGTTGTATCAGAGCCTCGCGGCCGCAGGCAAGGCAGCGCGCGTGACAAAGACCCTGAAATCACAGTGGAAACCGACCGCGCACCGGCCTGCTGCGGCCGGTACGAGCGCCTGTCTCAGGCACCCTTGGCGGTGGCCGGAACGGAGAGGCTGACCGCCAGATCGACGACCGCTCGCTCGCCCATTCCGAGACCGCGCAGGTGCTTGTAGTGCCGGTCGATCTCGGCGGAGTACTCACGAAGCTGTGAGTTTCTCCACGCCTTGATCTCCTCGGTCACCTCGGTCGCCAGCTCCTCGTCGAACTGCACGCCGCGGCGCTCGAGCTCGGCTCGGTTTCGGTACAGCACGTCCCGGACCGCGTTGCGCCCGGTGTGCTTGCCGAAGATGAAGCGGAGCTCGGTGTCGAGGTGGCTCGGCTCGATCGTCTGATAGATCTCGGGGTGGATCGCGATGCCGGCCACGTGGATTCCCGACTCGTGGGAGAACACGAAGTCGCCCACGATCGGCTCGGTGGGGGCCAGCGGCACGCCCGAGGCCACCTCGAAGGTCCGCCGCAGCCTCCGCAGCAGATCGTAGCGGAAGCCCGGCAGGACCACGCCGTACTGGTCCTTGAGGATCATCGCGACCTGGTGGAGCGAGGCGTTGCCGGCCCGCTCGCCGATGCCATTGACGGTGACGCCGGCATGGCTCGCGCCGTGCGACAGCGCCCGCACCGTGTTGCTCGCGGCCTGGCCGTAGTCGTTGTGGAAGTGTGCCGTCAGCTCGAGCCCGTCGAGCGCGGCCACCAGCGGGGGGAAGTAGTGATCGACGGCCTCGGGGGTGAGGATGCCGACGGTGTCGGAGAAGCACATCCGTGTGCCTCCGGCCGCCTTGCCGGCCCGCCCCCACTCGAGCACGTACTCGAGGTGGGCCCGCGACGCGTCCTCGCCCGCATACTCGACGGTCCGAAAGCCGCACTCGCGCGCGTGCGAGACCATCTCGGTCATCATCGTGATGTTGGCGGCGCGATAGAAGTCGACCGGGGCGTCCAGCCACTCCTGCTCGCTCGGATCCCGGCCGTGCTCGCGGCGGTACAGCAGGTTGCCGAGCTTGTACTTGACGTGGATGTCCGACAGCGCGCCGAGGACCAGCACCGACAGGTCGCTCGGCGCGAAGCCGTACGACTCCACGAGCTCGACCAGGAAGTCCAGCTCCGCCCGGTCGGCCCGGCTCATCACCAGGATGTCGAGGTCGGCACTGAGCTCGCCGCGCCGCCTCGCCTCGAGGATGAGCCGGAGCGACTCGCACTCCTGCTCCGACGTGCGCGGGAACGCGACGTCGAGCACGTGGCACCCGATCTGGTCCAGGAGCTTGGCCAGCTCGAGCTTCTGCGCGGGAGAGAATGCCACTCCGGGCATCTGCTCTCCGTCGCGCAGGGAGTCGTCGTAGATTCGGATCTTCTCTGGGGGGAGGAACCCGCTGGAATCGGTGAATGCCGTCGCCGGCCGACGAAGCTCGTCGATGGGTTCGCGTGGCTCGATCGTCATCGGATTCCTCCCCGCTCCTCGCTCAGACTCGAAGCTGGATGAGCGAGGGGTCCTGGGTCTGCTCCCCGGCGATCAGCTTGGTGTAGAGCCGATCCTTGATGGGGCAGGGGTTGTCGAAGCCGGTGTCCTGGCCACGCTGACCGATGAGCTCGGCGAGCGACTTCTCGCGGATGTTGCCGAACTTGTTGGTGGTGCTGGTGTAGCACTCGACGTAGTGGCCGTCCTCGGTGATGACGGGCCCGAGGTGCCAGGCCAGGCAGGTCATGCACTTGTCGGCATCGAGCACGATCGGCGTGAGGGTCTCGCGCTTGTCCGAGAACTCGGCGATGTAGTCGCGGACCGCGTGCACCTCGGCGGGGCCGAAGAGGTAGTCGTCGGTGTGCTCGAGGGCGCCGCCGGTGGGAGACGGGACCTTGCAGATGTACTGGCCGCCGCGCTCGCGGGACCAGTCGAGCATCAATGGGATCTCGTGCTTGTTCTGGCGGGTGCAGATGCCGGTGAAGGACAGCCGGGTGTAGGTGCCCGCGGGCTCCTTCCAGGTCTCGCCGAAGCCGACGTCGACGATGTTCGCCACGCCCCGCTCGAACTTGCCCCAGATGTTGGGAACGTTGAGGATCTCCTCGTAGAGCGCGGGATCGAGGGTCTCGAGCTTCACGAGCAGCGACGCCCCGGTGTCGTAGATGGCCTTGGCCAGCGCGTGGCCGTCCTCGACCCCGTGCAGCTGCTTGGCCAGATCGTCGTGCCCCATGACGGTGCCGTTGGTCACGAGCACCGGCTTCATGCCGCGCTCGGCCCCCATGCGCATCACGGGCAGCAGCTTGCGATCGTAGGTCGGCTCGCCGTCGCCACAGATGATCATCGTCTTGGCGCCGAGCTGGGCGGACTGCTCGATCAGGTCCTCGTACTCCTCGAGCGAGAGCTGCTCGGGGTTGGGCGACTTGTTGTGCAGCGCGTAGCAGTACCAGCACCGCACGTTGCACATCCGAGTCATGCTGACGCAGACCGAGAGGATGGCGGTCTTGTCCCCGGCATCGCGGCGCGCCCGGAGGGCGTCGAGCTCGGGCTTGCCGTAGTTGTCAATGCCCCACAGGCGGTAGGGATCCTTCTTGGAGGTGTTCCCCTTCTCGTCGTCGAAGACCTTGAATAGATTGTCGCCGGGCATCGTGAGCTCCTTGTCTGTTCGTTCTGGATCTTTCAATCCGATTCTGACTGTGCTTGGGAAGTTTCGGTGGGGGCGTGGGGGTGTCGCCTCGCCGCGACCATGATCCATGCCCCGTCGGCCTCGTGTCCATCACGTGCTTGGATGACGGTGGACCTCGCCAGGGATTCGAAGATCGAGACCATCCCGCCGAGGTCCACGAAGCACTCGAGACCAGCGGTATCGCACGACGACATGCCGGAGTAGCGGTGGGAGTGCAGGCCCGAGTCCTGGAACTCGTCGACCAAGGCGACGAGCCCACCCGGCCGGGTAACCCGCAGCATCTCGCCGACGATGTCGCGCTTGTCGAGCAGGTTGCAGTGGTGCAGGACGAATCCGCACACCACGAGGTCGAACGAGCCGGCCTCGAAGCCCATCGCGCTCCCGTCCACCATGTGGCAGCGCGCGCTCGCGAGCCACTGTCCGATTTCCGGCTCATCGGCCGAGGTGTCGAAGAGGGCCTGGGTGCGCTCGACGACCTCACGACAGTGATCGACCGCGCAGATCTCCAGATCGAGCGGGCCTTCGGAGTGGCTGGCGAGCTCGCGCAGCAGCGTCACCGTGGTCGGCGCTCCGACCCCGGCTCCCACGTCGAGGATGCGGATCCGCCCCCCGGGAGCCGAGCGGACCAGCTCGGCCATCGACGCACGCACGGCCCGCGCGAGCTGCCGGTTGCCCTCGCCCATGTACGAGGCATCGGCCGCCCGCTGGGCGTACGACTCCGCGGTGCTGTGGAAATGGCTGCGCGACGACGCCTCGAAGAGGCGATGATCGAGCAAGCCCAGGATCGCGGGCTCGCGTCGCAGCACCTCTAGGAGATCACCGATCGCTCTCGGAGATGCGTTGACGACCTCCGCCGCCAGCGACAACAACCGTTCGGGACTGATGTTGGGCCTCTCGGCGCTTCCACGGTTTGGCGCCAGCATTAGTTGATGCTTCGACGGTGAGGTGCGGTTTCTCGAAAACGAGCAAAAAAACCGAGACCAACACTAGCATGGCCGAAATGGGCCGGCCACCTCTTTTCGAGGCAGACGCCGCGTGTGTTTGGGTCTGCCAGCCCGTTGGCCTGCAGACCCGAGGTCACGCGGCTCGGCTGCGTCAACGGAGCGCAGCGTTGAGGGTGTAGCTCCCCGTGATCGAAGCCTCGGCGAGGATGTGACCCTCCATCTTCTGCATGAGCTCGCGGGGCTGGTACCCGGGGTCGAAGCCGAGCCGCTCGATATCGAGCGCGAGCACCCGGAAGCGGTAGTGGTGGACGCGCTCGTCGTTCCACGGGGGGAACGGGCCGTCGTATCCCGCATACGCCCCGCTCATGTTGGGGTCGTTGCCCATCGCCATCGTGAAGTCGTTCAGACCACGCACGCCATGGGGGGTGGCCTCGGCCGGCTTGCCGCGCGGAGTGATGCCGTTGGAGTCGGCCCCCTCGGCGATCTCGGTGATCGAGGGGGCGATGTCGATCAGGGCCCAGTGGTAGAAGTCCATCCGGGCGAGGTCGTTGGCGATCGTCCGCCCTTCGACGTTGGCGTCGTCGAACACGGTGGGGACGTCCGAATCGACGCACAGGACGACGAACGAACGGGTTCCTGCTGGGGCGTCCTTCCAGGCCAGGTGCGGGTTGACGTTGGGGCCCATCGTGGCCTTGCCCGAGCCGTCGGGGATGCCGAAGGCATGGCGCTCGGGGAGGGGGGCGCCGTCCTGGAAGGAGTTGCTCGAGACTCTCATCGGGTGTGCTCTTTCCTATGCTGCTCGAAGCGGCCGACGGTGCGTCGGCCATCGTCGCCTGAGAAGAAACACTACAACGCCGGGCGATGCAAGATCGAAGGCCAATGCTCCTGGAAACGGTGTTGCTTGGGGTCGGGCCCCGCGGCGTGCTCTAATCCGCGGCCCATGGGCAACACGGGTGCACGTCCGCTGGATGGGATCACGATCGTGGAGGTCGGGCAGCTCATTGCGGGCCCCTTCGCGGCGACGATCCTCGGGTACTTCGGGGCCGACGTCATCAAGGTCGAGCAGCCCGGTCGTGGGGATCCGATCCGTGGCTGGCGCTTGCTCGATCGCGGCACGTCGTACTGGTGGCGGAGCCTCGGCCGCAACAAGCGATCGCTCACCCTCGACCTGCACGAGGCCGAGGGGCGCGAGCTCCTGCGTCGGCTGATCGACCGCGCCGACGTGCTGGTCGAGAACTTCCGGCCGGGGGTGATGGAGGAGTGGGGGCTGGGGCCCAGCACCTTCGAGAAGAGCAACCCCGGCCTGGTGTTCGCCCGGATCTCGGGCTACGGCCAGACCGGCCCCTACCGCCACCGCCACGGCTACGCCTCGGTGTGCGAGGGCATCGGCGGGTTCCGCTACGTCAACGGGTTCCCGGGGCAGCCGCCCGTCCGCCCCAACCTCAGCCTCGGTGACACGGTCACGGGCCTGCATGCCGCGCTCGGCATCGTGATGTCGCTGCTGGCCCGCAACCGGCTCGGGCGCGGGCAGACGATCGACGTCGCGATCTTCGAGTCGGTCTTCAACCTGATGGAGAGCGTGGTGCCGGAGTACTCGGGCGCCGGGGAGGTGCGCGAGCCCTCGGGCACCACCCTGACCGGCGTCGTCCCGACCAACACCTATCCGTGCGGCGACGGCAAGCACGTGATCATCGGCGGCAACGGGACCTCGATCTACCAGCGCCTGATGAGGGCGGTGGGGCGGCCCGACCTCGCGGAGCGACCGGACCTGCAGACCAACGAGGGGCGGGTCGCATGCGAGGCGGAGATCGACCAGGTGCTCGCGTCGTGGTGCGCCTCGCAGCCGAGCACGGACGTGCTGGCCGTGCTCGAGCGCGAGCGCGTGCCCTCGGGTCCCATCTTTAGCGTGGCCGACATGTTCGAGGATCCGCAGTACCAGGCGCGCGAGCTGTTCGAGGAGGTCGAGGTGGGCGAGCGTCGCTTCGCGGTGCCGGCCATGGTCCCGCGGCTGAACGAGACGCCGGGGCGCACCACCTGGCCCGGCCCCGAGCTGGGCGAGCACACCGACCAAGTCCTCGCCGAGCTGGGCGTGGACGCCGATGCTCGAGCCGACCTTCGGGCGCGCGGAATCGTGTAGGCAAAATCACGGCGCACCTTTCGCGCGTTCATCCGGTCCCCTAGAGCGCCTTCCTTCCGCCGTGGCAGCATCCGGGCAGGCAGACGGAGGGGAGCGGAAAGAGGATGAAGCGTGCGCTTTGGTTGACCGAGGATCCGGCGTTGATTCAGGCCCAGCTCGATGGTGAGCGATTCCCATCGTGGCTGAAGGAGCGGCCGCGTCTGCACTTCGGGGTCAACACCGACGAGATCATCAACGGCGGGGTGTGCACGTTCGGCTACACGGGAGAGATCCTGGGGCCCTACCTCCTGGATCGCTTCAAGGGCGTCATCGCGAAGGACACGATTCTGAACAGCGATTTCGACGTCATCGTGGGCGGCGACGCGTTCGGCTCGGGGTCGAGCCGCGAGGTCGCGGTGGTCGCCCACCAGGGCGCGGGGATCGAGCTGGTGGTGGCCCCGAGCTTCCAGCGGATCTTCCAGGAGAACCTCGTCTACGTGGGTCTGCCCTTCACCACGGACTTCTCGGTCCTCGAGGACATCGAGCAGGGCAAGGAGATCGACGTCGACGAGCTCCGCAAGGACCTGCCCCCGATGTTCCGGGTGATCTCGGCGGCGGGCGGCCTGCTCGCGTACGGCACCAGCCTGCTGGCGGGCGAGCAGCAGCCGCCCTATCCGGTCGAGCGCCCCGCGCGGCCGATGAACATCATCGAGAAGATCGTGGCCAAGAACTGCTGGGCGGGGCCCGGGCGGCCGCTCGGGGTCGAGTCGGTGCGGGCGAGCGACCAGGTGCTGTGCCAGGCCGGCTTCCGCGGGGTGCACGAGTACACGGGCGGGATGGTGATGACCATCTACAACAGCGAGTGGGCCGGGCAGCCCCTCGACCGTCCGGAGCTCGTGGCTGCGTTCGAGGACCACTTCGTCCTCATCGACCGCAAGACCGTGCCCGAGCACGTCCGTCAGCTCCGCCTGGGCCCGGCGCGCAAGCTCGCCCAGGAGATGCTCGATGCCTGCGCCGAGCTCGGCCTGCGCCTGCACGGCCCGGGGCGCCCGCACGAGCAGGGGATCTGCCACCGCATCGTCCTCGAGCAGTACGCCCGCCCCGGCGACATCGTGATCCTCACCGACTCGCACACCCCGACCGCGGGGGTGCTCAACGCCCTGGCCTTCGGCGTGGGCTCGACGGCCATGGCCTTCGCGCTGCGCACGGGGATGATCCCCGTCACCGTCCCCAAGACCGTCCGCGTCGTCATCAAGGGCAAGCCCGTGGCCGGCCTGACGCCCAAGGACCTCATCCTGCACCTCATCGGCTCGCCGTACTTCCGCGAGGAGCAGTGGCGAACCAACCCCACCGACACCTGCGCGCTGCAGCTCGGCGGGCCCGGGCTCGATCACTGGAGCGTGGACGAGCTGAGCGTGATGACCAACATGACCGTCGAGGGCGGCATGATGACGGGGATCGTGGAGCCCTGCGAGCCCGTGCGCGAGTTCCTGCGGCGGGTCCGGCCCGACGGCGAGGAGCTCGTCGCTCGCCTCATCGAGCCCGACCCCGGGGCCGAGTACATCCGGGAGATCGAGATCGATCTGGCCGAGGTGCCGCTGACGGTGGCGCTGCCCGGTGACTCCCGCAACCGCTGCCCGCTCGACGAGATCGGTGACGTCCCGATCCACAACGTGGTGATCGCCTCGTGCACCGGGGGCTCGCTCGCCGACCTGAGGGCCGCGGCCGAGGTGCTGCGCGGGCGCACCATCGCCGAGGGCGTACGCCTGACCGTCATCCCCTCGTCCACCCAGGTGGCCGCGGCGGCCGAGAGCGAGGGCCTGCTCGAGCTCTTCCGCGGCCTGGGGGCCACCGTCAGCGATCCGGGCTGCGGCTCGTGCATCGGCAACGGGCCCGGCATCCCGCTCGAGGGCGAGGTCACCGCGAGCACCACCAACCGCAACTTCGACCGCCGCATGGGCGCGCCGGGTCCGGTGTACCTGGTGTCTCCCGCCATCGCGGCCGCGACCGCGGTCGAGGGGCGGCTGGCGGATCCCCGTCGCCTGTAGCGTCGCGCTCGAGCGGGTCGCACCGGTCGTGGCTCCCGCCCACGGCCGGTCGCACCGCCCCGGCGAGGGCGCGGCCGGCCGGCGCTACGCCGGATCGTCGAGCACCATGGGGAGCTGGGCCGGCGGGATCATCATCGTCGCGCCCACCGGTCCCATCGGGTAGCGGATCATGCCCCGCTTGGTCATCAGCAGGAACACGATCGAGCCGTCGTCCACCGGGGTCTCGAAGGCGTAGCGAACCTTCACCGGGCGCCCGTCGCCGTCGACCCGCAGCACCTCGATGCGCAGCCCGTCGAGCGCGACCACGTCGCCGGCCGCGAGCGGCCGGTCGGGGTGGCGAAAGAGCTGCTCCACCGGCCCCGTGAGCATCGAGCCGCCTTCCACCTCGAGCTCGAGCACGCCGGGCGCGGTGCGGGTGAGCAGGTGGCGGTGGGGCGCCATCGACAGCACCCACCACGAGCGCGGCAGGGGATGCCCGTCGGCCCAGCGCACCAGCGCCGGGTAGAGCAGCGACATCGGATCGCCGGCGGTCAGCACCACCAGCCGCTGCCTGGCCACCTTGGCGTCGTCCACCTGCATGGCCAGCGAGGCCCGGCGGGTGCCCAGGTTCACCTGGTGGATGTTGGTCATCTCCTCCAGGCCCCACCACGGCGCCAGGAGCAGGTGGGCCACCGCGAGCGCGGCCGCGATGACGGTGCGCAGCAGGCCGAGGGGGCGCAGGCGCTGGGCCCGGTCGCGCACGCGATCCCAGGCGTCGAGGATCACCGCGGCGATCACCGCGTGCCCGGCCAGCGCGGGGATCAGCAGCAGCCGGGCCGAGACGAACGAGGAGGACACGGGCAGGACCGACAGCACCGCGGCGAGCAGCAGCCACAGCAGGCGGCGGCGCAGCGCGGGATCCAGCGATCGCCGGGCGCCGGCGGCCAGCCCGGCGATCAGCACCAGCGCCACCGGGCCCAGCCCGGCCTGCAGCTCCATGAGCTGGTGCGAGATCGACATGCGGCCGGTGGGGACGGCCAGGAACAGGTCGGCCACCAGCAGCGGCAGGCGCAGCGCGACCATCCCCAGGTAGGCCCCGGGCTCGCGCACCGGATCGACGTAGACGTTGGAGCCCAGGGTGCCGAAGCCCAGGCCGCGGTGGACCGCGGTGTAGACCACGAAGACGGCCAGCATCGGCAGCAGCGCCCGGGCTCGCTGGGCCCGCGAGCCCGGGGCGCTCACCAGCTCGTAGAGCACGAAGAAGGGCAGGATGCACAGGGCGTACTCACCCCCGGTGAACGACACCACCAGCAGCAGGGGGGCGAGCCACCGCCCCTTGCCCCAGCCGTCCTCGCGGTGGCGCACGTGGGCCCACAGCGCGAGGAAGGCGAAGGTGGCCGAGATGATCGCGTTGCGGTTGGCGAGCCAGCCGATGGGGTAGGTGTGGCACTCGTCGAGCGCGTAGAGCAGCAGGGCCAGCGCGGCCCAGCGCGGGGGCAGCAGGCGGCGCAGCAGCAGGGCGGCGCACAGGAGCATCACCGCCCACCACAGCATGGTGTGCAGGTGGTGCCACACCGCCTGGTGGCCGAAGAGCCTCACGTCGACCCACATCAGCAGGCTGCTCAGCGGGCGCATGGCCGAGAGCTTGAGCTCGGGCCACGACCACCACGCCAGGCTGCCGCGGCTCATGAGCGCGTGGACCTCCTCGGGGGTGCCCCGCGAGAACGAGAACAGATCCCAGGGCTCGCGGTGGACCGGGTAGGCGTCGCCGAGCATCGCGAGCTGGGCGAAGTCGTCCATGCCGAAGCCCACGAGGAACGAGCGCCAGCGCAGGGCCACGCCGATCGCCAGCACGATCAGGGCCCAGATCCAGTAGCGGCGCTCGCTCACCACTCGTTGGGCTCGTCCTTGCGGGCCGCCTGGGCCAGCCGGTCTCGCTCGGCGCCGGGGACCTCGGCGTCGGAGCGACCGGTGACCGGGGGGCCGCCCGCGCCGGGCGGAGGCACGATGGGATCGGGATCGGGCGCGGTGGCGGCCGAGGGCGCCTCGGCCTTGGGCTTCTTGTTGGGCACGTAGTACCCCCGCAGCCGCATGAAGGGCGCCTCGATGCCGTTGAAGGCCAGGTAGGAGACGAACAGCGACGCCGGGATGATCACCAGCATGGTGTTGGCCAGCGCGTCGGCGTGCGCCGACCAGCCGAGCGCGTTGTGCAGGTCGAGCAGGATCCCGTGGTCGTACAGCGCCTGCATCACCATGAAGTGACACAGATAGGTGGAGAAGCTCAGCGAGCCGAGGAAGGCGAACAGCCGCGACAGCAGCCGCGGCAGCACCCGCGAGAAGCTGAGGTAGCAGGGCACGAAGATCACGCAGGCGATGGCCTCGACCGTGGGCCACAGCGCCTTCCACCACGCCTGCGCCGGCCACCCCCCGATGTGGTTGAGGGTGAAGGTGCAGCCGAACAGCGCGACCAGCCCCGGGATGATGAGCCACGGGGTGCGGTCGGCCAGCTTGTAGCGCAGGTGCACGCGCGCCAGCAGCATGCCCAGCAAGAACGCGTCGATGCGCCCGGGCAGGTGCCAGTAGTTCATGTCGCGCACCGAGTTGCCGATGGCGAAGCCGACCAGGCGCAGCACCACCGCGAAGGCCAGCAGGTACAGCAGCGGCTTGGCCCCCTCGCGGTTGAGGAAGGTGTTGAGGAACGGGAAGATGAGGTAGAACTGCAGCTCGATCGCCACCGTCCAGAAGGTGGTGGACACCGGCCACAGGTTGAGCGCGGCGATGCTGTTGCTCAGCACGGTGGCCGAGGAGATGAAGCCCACCCAGGTCACGCGCTCGGGGAACACCGCCATCCCGAACATCAGCACCGCGATGTAGACCGGGAACACGCGCAGCACTCGGTTGCGCATGAACGGCAGGTAGCGGATCTCTCGTCCTGCCCCCACCAGCGAGAACAGGAAGCCCGAGAGCACGAAGAACATCGTGACCACGATGTGGACCTCGATGGTGAGGCTCCACAGCGGGTTGTCGGTGACGATCCAGGTGTCGTGGGTCAGCCCCGGCGGATCCCACTTGCGGTGGATGAGCCAGTAGCTGTGGTGGAAGACCGCGAGCAGCGACGCGAACGCGCGGATGTGGTCGATCCCCGCGATGTAGTCGATGTTCTTGCTGCGCACGGCGCGGAAGGACCCCCTGCGGAGCCTAGCGCGATGCTCGCGCCAGGTCATGAGCGCGCTCGAAACCGGTGGCCAGGCCCTCGTGGGAGGTGGTCCAAGGTGGGAGATCGATTCCCGCGGCGGAGCGTCATCAACGGCTCGCGACCGACGTTCGGGGATCGTCGTGCCCAGCCTCGAGCCACTGGAGAAGGGGAAGGGCGGTTTTCTTGCCGGAGCGGAAACCGCGCGGGAACTATCATGCACCGATCGTCGTGTGAGGACCCAGGTGACCGAGGCCGTCTCGATCCAACCGGCGCCTGATCGCCCCCCCCGTGCGGCCGAGCTCGACGAGGTGACCCTCGCCCGGGCTCAGCGCGGCGATCTGCGCGCGAAGCGGGCGTTGGTCGAGCGGTACCAGCGGCCCGTGGTGGCATTGGTGTCTCGGTTGCTGCGTGGCCAGGCCGATCCCGGCCTGGTCGAGGACATCGCCCAGGAGACCTTCCTCCGGGTGTTCCGGGCGCTGCCCAAGTTCGATCGCCATGGTCCCGCACGCCTCTCCACTTGGATTCTCACCATCGCGAGCCACCGGGCCATCGACGAGCTCCGTCGGCGGCGCCTCGACACTCGTCCCTTCGATCCCACCGCGGTCCAGGTTGCGTCCTCGGATCGCGCCGACGCGACGGCGGAGCGCAAGATGCTGGCCCAGCGCTTGAGCGACGCGATCGACGAGCTGTCGCCGGAGTACCGCGCGGCGTTCGTGCTCCGCGAGTATCACGGGATGGAGTACACCGAGATCTCCAAGGTGCTCGGCATCGATCTCGGCACCGTGAAGTCGCGGCTGTCACGGGCGCGCTCGCGGCTGCGAGAGGCGCTGGCGGAGGTCTACCATGTCTAGGCCCGACGACAGCCGACGGCTGCGCGTGGCCGACATCGACGCCGAGCTCGAGGCTCGGCTCGTGCTCGCGATCGAGGCGTGGCGCGAGCTCGGTCCCGAGGGCAGCGGTCGCGCTCCCGAGGACGAGATCGACGAGGGCTTCGTCGAGCGCATCATGGCGGCCGAGGTCGCACGGGCCGATCCCCGCGTGGTCGCGCTGCCGGTCGACGTGCCCGCGGTGAGCCCCGGCCATCGCTCGGGCGGATCGCGATGGTGGACGTGGGGCCTGGCCGCGGCCGGCGTGGCCGCCGTGCTCGCGCTGGGGAGCCGACCGTGGACCACCCCCGAGTCGCCCGAGCTCGTCGCCGAGCTCGAGGACGTCGAGGTCCCGAGCTCGCCCGTGGTGGCCGGCGGCGGCTTGAACGTGCCGGAGCTCGCGGCCGAGGGCACGCCCGGTCAGCCGCTGCCCGACGACATCGAGGCGAAGATCGAGGCCTACATCGCCGACTACGGCCGCAACTACGGCCCCGCCTTCAAGTTCCACGGCGTCGTGCTCGTGGCGCGGCAGGGCGAGGTGCTCTACCACAAGGGCTTCGGCCTCGCCGATCCGGTGGCCGGCACGCCCAACACCCCGTCCACGCGCTTCCGCCTGGGGCTGCTCACCGAGCCCTTCACCGCGCTCGCGATCCTGCAGCTCCGCGACGAGGGGCTGCTTCGGCTCGACGACACCCTCGATCGCTTCGTGCCCGATCTGCCCTGGGGCAACCGCATCACCATCCGCGACCTGCTCACGCACCGCTCTGGGCTGCCCAACTACACCGACGCGCCCTACTTCCACGTGTGGAAGGCCGAGTTCCACCGCACCGAGCAGATGGTCGAGCGGCTGGCCAAGCTGCGCCTCGAGTCTTCGCCCGGCAGCGCCACCTCGCCCAGCAACACCAACTACTTCCTGCTCGGCGCGGTGATCGAGCACATCAGCGGGGTCGCCTACGGCGAGTACATGGCCACCCACGTGTTCGCGCCGGCGGGCATGAGCCAGACCGGCTTCGGCGACGCGTGGGAGACGGGCGAGCAGGCCCGCGGCAACGTGTGGAACGACGAGGAGGTGCTCGAGCCCCCGGGCCCGATCGACATGAGCACCTTCGGGGCCGCGGGCGGCCTCGTGTCGAGCCCTGCCGATCTCGTGGTGTGGGATCGGGCGCTGCGCGAGGGCACCCTGCTCGCGCCCGACAGCCTCGAGGAGATGGCCACCCCCACCGACGACGGCTACGGCTACGGCTGGCTGGTCACCCGCGCCTACGGCCAGCGGCTGCTGAGCTTCCCGGGGGCCATCGACGGCTACAGCGGCTCGGTGCTGCGCTTCGCCGAGGACGGCACGATGGTGGTGGTGCTCGCCAACACCGAGGTGGTGCCCGGGGCCCAGGTCGCGCAGGACGTGGCGATGCTGGTGCACGGCGACGATCCGCCCAAGCGCAACGAGCCGGCCGAGGTCAGCATCGCGCCCAGCACCTACGATCGCTACGTGGGCACCTACGGGATCTCGGCGCAGACCATCGAGAGCCTCGGCGAGGCGTTGCCCGGCGACGGCCTGGGGGTGTTCGAGTCGATCCGCGTGGAGCGAGAGGGCGATCGCCTGTACTTCGACGTGCCCGGCCACGCTCGCACCTGGATGCACCCGATGGGGCGCAACCGCTTCTTCTTCAAGGACCACAGCGACAACCGGGTGAGCTTCGAGCTGGGCTCGGACAAGCAGGCCGTGCGCATGGTGGTGCACTACTACCAGGGCCCGCGGGTGGTGCTGGACCGCAAGCGCTCGCCCTAGCGGCGGCTCGGCCTGGCCCGACTCGCGGCGTGCAGCCCGACGTGCCGTGCCGCTCGACCCGCTCGCCGCAGCGGGCCGCGGGTGGGCGGCCGTGGGGCAGGGCGGCCGGGCCGGTGCCCCGAGGCATGAGATTCGGCTAGGCTTCGCGCCATGAGCAAGCTCGCCGAGCTCCTCGGTCAGGCCGGGTCCCCCATCAGCCGCGCCCCCAAGCGCCTGCGCGAGACGCCGGTCACCCTCGAGAGCGACCGCAAGCTCGAGCTCGAGGCGCTGCTGCACCTGCGCGACGGCTTCGTCGCGATCGACGGCGCGCTGGTGGTCCGCCCCTCGGTCACGGTGGCCTCGGTGCGTGGGGTGGAGGACTGGAACCAGCTCACGCTGTGGCGCACGCCCTACGGCAAGGCCAGCGAGCTGCTGTTCTTCGCCGAGGATCGCTTCGGCACCCAGTTCGGGCTCTACAAGGACGAGGTGGTGCGCTTCGATCCCCTCGACGGGATCTACGAGCACGTGGGCTTCAGCCTCGAGCGCTTCTCGGGCTGGGTGCTCGACGACCCCGAGGTGCTGCAGCACTCGCGGGTGGTGGCGTGGACCGAGGAGCACGGGCCGCTCGGGCCCGGCCAGCGGCTGCAGCCCCGCACCCCGTCGCGCTTCGTCGAGCCCGGCGACGACGAGCCGCCCTGGCGGGTGCTCGACGACCTGGAGCTGATGCGACGGATGGCCCGCCTCTACAAGGAGACCCGCGAGCACCCCGGGGTGCTGCCCGAGGGCTACCTCGACTGGTGGTGGGAGGGCGGTGAGGAAGGATGAGCCTCGACACCGCTCCCGATCCCACCGAGCCCGACGCCCGGGGGGGCGAGCCGGCGGCGCAGCGGCTCGAGTCGCACCGAGCCGCGCTCGTGGGTCACTGCTACCGCATGCTCGGCTCGGCCATCGACGCCGACGATGCCGTGCAGGAGACCATGGTCCGCGCCTGGCGGGGGATGTCGGGCTTCGACGGCCGGGCGTCGCTGCGCACCTGGCTGGTTCGCATCGCCACCAACGTGTGCCTCGACGCGCTGTCCCATCGCTCGCGGCGCGAGCGACCGATGAGCTCGGGCTCGGTGGGGACCGTCGACGACGAGCTGGTGGCTCGGCCGCGGACCCACTGGCTCGAGCCCATCGACGACGCGAGCGCGCTGCCCCCCGACGCCGACGCCAGCGAGGCGATCGTGCTGCGGCAGAGCATCCGCCTGGCCTTCGTGGCTGCGCTGCAGCACCTGCCCGCGCGGCAGCGGGCGGTGCTGCTGCTGCGGGAGGTGCTGGGCTGGTCCGCTCGCGAGGTGGCCGAGGGGCTCGAGATGTCGGTGCCCGCGGCCAACAGCGCCCTGCAGCGCGCCCGCGCCACGCTGGCCGAGCGCAGCATGGACGTCGACGTGGCGCTCTCCCCCTCGCCGCTGTCGCCCGCGCAGGTCGAGCTGGTCGATCGCTACGTGGACGCCTTCCACCGCTACGACGTGGAAGCGCTCGTCGCGCTGCTGCGCGAGGACGCGACGCTCTCGATGCCGCCGTACTCGCTGTGGCTGCGCGGCCACGAGTCCATCTCGGCGTGGCTGCTGGGGCACGGGATCGGCTGTCGCGGCTCGCGGCTGGTCCCCACCGCGGCCTGCGGCTGTCCCGCGTTCGGTCAGTATCGCGCTGGCCCGCCCGGGCAGCCACACCAGCCGTGGTCGCTCATCGTCCTGGAGCTCCGGGGCGAGCGCATCGCAGCCCTCAACCACTTCCTCGACACCGAGTCCCTGTTCCCCCGCTTCGGCCTGCCCCCTCGCCTCGAGACCTAGGCCTTTGGGGCCGTGACGCGGGGCCGCGGCGCGTCTGGACAGCCTCGGCCCCACCGACGTAGCGTCGGTGCATGGCTTGGATGCGGAGACGGAGCGCGGCGATCGGTGGCCTTGCGGCGAGCGTGCTGGTGCTCGCCTGCTCGGAGGGCGAGGCGAGGACGAGCGTGACCCCCACGACCACGGGGGAGGACGACACCACCGGCTCGATCACCACCTTCCAGCCCACCAGCATCGATCCCACCGATCCCACGCTGACCACCTCGGGCTCCGAGGACGAGACGGGCACGGGCACCACCGGCGCGACCTCGATCGAGCCCGACAGCGACGGGGGCAGCACCGCCGGCACGAGCGAGGGCAGCAGCTCGGGCAGCGTCGACGAGCCGCCCTCGGTGCAGTCCACCACCCCGGCCGAGCTGATGTCGGGGGTGGCGGCCGACACCACGATCGAGGTGACCTTCAGCGAGGTGATGGACCCGGCCACCGTCACCACCAACGTGGGGACCGGCTGCACCGGTGCGCTGCAGGTCTCCTCGGACGGCTTCGTGACCTGCGTGGCCATGACCAGCGCGCCGAGCACGGGCGACGACCAGACCTTCGTCGTCACCCCGGCCGAGCCGCTGGACAGCGCGACGACCTACCAGATCCGGGTGCTCGCCACGGTGACCGACGTGGGCGGCACCCCGATGGACGCCGACTTCACCACCGTCACCGGCTTCATCGTCCGCTACTTCCACACGATCGACATCGACGGCACGGACGACTTCAACATGGACGAGATCCTGAGCTCGTCCACGCCCGGTCACACCGCTCGCGTGGCCTGGGACGACAGCTACCTCTACCTGGGCTTCGACAGCCCGGCCGTGGGTGGCGATCCGGAGGAGTGGATGGTGGTGTACATCGGCGGTCCCGCGGGGACGAGCCAGGGGGTCATGTACAACACCCAGCTGCCCACGATGCCCTTCGATGCGCGCTGGCACCTGCGCTGGCGGCTCGACGGTACCTTCTGGGGCGCGCTCGAGTGGACCGGGGCGGCGTGGCAGGACGCTGCCTTCACCATCCCGGCCGCCGACGTCATCATGATGGGCTCCTTCGTGGAGCTGAGGGTTCCCTGGGCCGACATCGGCGATCCCGCCTACCTCGATCTCCACCTGGGCCTGCTCAACGAGCAGGACTTCGGTGAGTGGAGCTGGGCGGCGGTGCCCGACACCTCCTACGGCGACGGCTACGACCCCGCCTACTCGCACTTCCTGCAATTCGATCGCTTCGGCTCCACCCTGCCCGCCAACGTGCTGCCGATGTGAGGGATTCGCCTCGCGGGCGGGCGTGGTGCGACCGGCCGTTTTCCCCGAGAATGCCGGGCGCGTGATCGGGGCCGAGGACGAGACGCTGCGACCGACGAGCCTGCTGCCGACCAGCGCGGGCGACGACACGCTCGAGTCGCGGCCCGCCGGGAGCTCGGAGCCGGGGCGCCCGGCCCGGGGCACGGTGATCGGCCGCTACGTGGTGCTCGCCGAGCTCGGGGCGGGGGCGATGGGGCGGGTCTATGCGGCCTACGATCCCAAGCTCGATCGCCGGGTGGCGCTCAAGGTGCTGCGCCTCGATCGCGACGACGAGGAGCTGTTTCGCCGGGCCGAGCGACGGCTGCTGCGGGAGGCCCAGGCCCTGGCCCGGCTGTCGCATCCCAACGTGGTCACGGTGCACGACGTGGAGACGTGGCGCGGCAGCCTGGTGGTCGCGATGGACTTCATCGAGGGACGCACGCTGCGGCGCTGGCTGGGCGAGGGCTCCCGAGCGTGGCCCGAGATCGTGGCCATGGTGGCGCAGGCGGGGGAGGGGCTGGCCGCGGCCCACCGCGCCGGGATGGTGCACCGCGACTTCAAGCCCGACAACGTGATGATCTCCGAGGACGGCCGGGCGCACGTGGTCGACTTCGGGCTCGCGCGGGTCTTCGAGGCGTCGACCCTCTCCGAGGAGATCGTGGTGGACCAAGGAGAGCCCGAGCCCGAGCGGGTGCCCGAGCCGGGGGCGACCTGCTTCACCCGCTCACAGGGGCGGGCCGGCACGCCGGCCTACATGGCGCCCGAGCAGCACCTGGGGCGCGGGGTGGGGCCGGCCTCCGACCAGTTCGCGCTGTGCGTGGTGCTCTACGAGGCGCTGTGGGGGCGCCGGCCGTTCCCCGGCAACGACCTGATCACCCTGACCACCGCGGTGCTCGAGGGGCGCCTGCTGCCGCCGCCTCGCGACTCCGAGGTGCCGGCGCGGATCCGGGAGGCGGTCCTGCATGGCCTGGCGATCGACCCCGCGCAGCGGCACTCGAGCGTCGACGCCTTGCTGGTGGAGCTGCGCTCCGATCCCGCGGCGCGGCGCCGGACGATCGCGACCATCGCGGGAGGGCTGGGGCTGGTCGCGGTCGCGGCCTTCGGCTACCTCGACGACGACGAGCCCCGCGGTCCGGCTCCCTGCACCGGGGGCGCGAGCAAGGCGGCCGAGGCCTGGGGCGATGATGCGCGGGCCCGGGCCGAGGCGGCGGTGCTCGCCACGGGCACGCCCTACGCCGCGCACGGCTGGGCCCAGGCCGTGGCGCGCCTCGATGCCTATGCCGCGAGCTGGGCCCGGGAGCACGACGAGGCCTGCGCCGCCACGCGCCTGCGGGGCGAGCAATCGGAGCAGCGCCTCGATCTGCGCATGGCCTGCCTCGCCCGACACCACCAGC
Organism: Myxococcales bacterium; assembly: GCA_020633315.1. GTDB lineage: Bacteria > Myxococcota_A > Polyangia > Nannocystales > Nannocystaceae > Paraliomyxa. The sequence goes on along the minus strand of JACKDV010000005.1, from coordinate 62,099 downwards.
AGCTCGCGGCCACCGCCCGGCTGCTGCGCGAGGCGGATGCCGAGGTGGTCGAGCGCCTGGTCCCCATCGTCACCGGGCTGCCGCCGCTGCGGGAGTGCAGCGATCCCGAGGCCCTCACCGCCGCCGTGCCGCCGCCCCGCGATCCCGAGGTGCGCGAGCAGGTGGAGTCGGTGCGGGCCTCGCTGGCTCGCGCCGAGGCGCTGGGGCTGGCCGGCAAGTACGAGGTAGGGCTGCGCGAGGCGAGCGGGGCCACCGAGCTCGCCTCGCGCCTGGGCTACGCGCCGGCCCTCGCGGAGGCACTGCTGCTGCGCGGCTGGCTCGAGGATCGTCGCGGCGACTCGGCGACGGCCGAGCTGAGCCTGAGCGCCGCGGCCTTCTCCGCCGAGCGGGCCCGCCACGACGCGGTCGCGGCCCGGGCCACCAGCGAGCTGAGCTTCGTGGTCGGGGCGCAGCTGGGGCGCATCGACGAGGGCCTGATGTGGGCGCGCCACGCCGACGCGGCGGCGGGGCGGCTCGGCGATCCGCTGGTCCGTGCGCGCCAGCTCAACAACCGCGCCGTGGTGCTCACCACCGCGGGGCGCCTCGCCGAGTCCCGCATCGATCTACAGCGCGCGCTGGCCCTGCGCGAGCGCGAGCTGCCGCCCGATCACCCAGACATCGCCACCACCCGCATCAACCTCGGCATCGCCCTCGACGGCCTGGGTCGCTTCGACGAGGCGCGGGCCGCCTACGAGCGGGCCCTGGACGAGTACCTGCGCACCCTAGGCCCCGATCACCCTCGCGTGGCCGGGGTGCTCGTGACCCTGGGCAACCTGCTGGTGCACCACGGCGAGATCGACCAGGCCGAGGCCCAGGTGCGTCGGGCCATCGCGATCTACGAGGCCACGGTCGGCCCCGTGCACCCGCACCTGGCCTCGGCCTTCAACAACCTCGCGGTGGTGCACCACGCCCAGGACGACGACGAGGCCGCGCTCGAGGACCTCGGGCGCGCCCTGACGATCTGGGAGCAGGTGTTCCCGCCCGGTCACCCGGAGATCGGCGACGGCTACTTCAACCGCGGCGGCTTGCTCTTCGAGCTCGATCGCCGGGAGGAGGCGCGGGGGGACATGGAGCGCGCCCTCGCGATCTACGAGGCCGCCTACGGTCCCGATCATCCCGACGTGGGCGGGGCGCTGCTCAACCTGGGGCTGCTCGAGCTCGACGAGCAGCGCTACGCGAGGGCCCTGGCCCACCACCGCCGGATGCTCGAGATCCTGCGGGACACGCTGCCGCCCGATCATCCCGAGCTGGCCAAGGGGCTGAGCGTGCTGGCCCGCAGCTGCCTGTCGGCGGGCTCGATCGACGAGGCCGAGCGCGCGGCCGACGAGTCGCTGCGGATCTTCGAGCAGCGCGCGGAGTCGACGGGTCGCTCGCGGGCCCAGGCTCGCTACCTGCGAGCGCGCGCCCGCTGGGAGGCCGGTCACGATCGCCGCGCAGCGCTGGCCGAGGCACGCCGTGCGCTCGACGAGGCGCTCGACGACGACGAGATCCGCGATGAGGTCACGCGGTGGCTCGCCGAGCTGGGCTCGCCCGTGCCCGGCCGCTGAGCTTGTCGTCCTCGCGGGAGCGTGCGCGCTGCTGCTCCGCGAGGGCGAGCCCTGCGCCGGCACTGGAGCATGCACCGTCGGGCTCGATTGCGTGGCCGAGCCGTGCGTCACCGGCGATGCCATCGGGTGCGCCGTGGCGGTGCCCACCCTCGGATCGCCCGTCCACGTGATCTCGCCCGGCTCCCTCGGGTGCTCCCCGATGGGTGCGAGCGTCCGTCCTCGGCTATGCTCCCGGCGCCCTCACCATGATCCATTCCCACGAGAACGCGCTCCGAATCCCGTTCCTCGCCGTCCTCGCGGTGTCGCTGGCCTGTGGCTCGAACGCCGGCGGTGACGAGGAGGGGGGAGGGCACATGCACCTGCCGGTGCCCGAGATCCCCGAGAGCTGCGAGGGCTTCGCAGCCCAGGACGTCAGCGCCCCCGACGTGGCGATCACGGGAGCCGACTGCAACGAGGAGGCGATCCGATCCGCGGTGGAGGCGGGGGGCACCATCCGCGTGGAGTGTCCCGACGCGCCCGTGGTCTTCACCGAGCAGATGGTGGTGAGCCGCGACACCGTGCTCGACGGAGCCGGGGTGACCGTGCTCGACGGCGGCGGCACCACGCGCCTGCTGTTCAAGCAGTCGGGCCCCGACCTCTACCTGCAGGACATCACCATCGTGCGCGGCCAGGCCCCCGAGGCGCTGGGCAACTCCGAGGTCGACCAGGCCAACTGGTTCGACTGGGCCGGGGGAGCGATCCTCGTGCAGGGCCACCAGGTGCTCGAGCGCGTGGGCGGGGGGCTGTTCGCCAAGAACCTCGTGTGCCGCGACAGCGCCACCGGCTCGAGCACTCGCGATCCCGTCACCGGGCAGATCCTCGACACCGGCACCGGTGGCTGCGTCTATGTGTTCCATTCTCGCTTCCACTGCGACGGCTGCGAGCTCACGGGCAACCGCGCCACCAACGGGGGGGCGGTCGGCAGCCTGGGCTCCAAGATCCAGCTCACCAACAGCACCTGCGTGGGCAACGAGGCCCGCTACGACGCCTCGACCAACGACAACCAGGGCTTCGGCGGGTGCCACTACCAAGATGGCACCGAGACCGCCCCCGGTGAGGACGAGACCAACTACGTGCACATGTGCGGCAACTACTTCGCCGACAACCACGTGGACGCCTCGGGCGGCGCGGTCTCGATCTTCTATCGCCAGGGCACGATCACCTCGATCGCCCAGGTGAGCAACGTGTTCGAGGCCAACACCTCGGGCGAGTCGGGTGAGCTGTACCAGAGCGGCGGCGGCCTCTACGTGTTCGTCGATCCCAACACCCGGCTCGACTGGGCGCCCGACGAGGGGCCGGACACCTTCGTGATCAGCGGCAACGCCTTCATCGACAACTCGAGCGAGTACTTCGGGGGCGGCGCGTCGATCTACAACATCTGGGACACGGCCACGCGCTTCGACAACAACCTGTTCCTGCGCAACGAGGTGCGGACCCGCGACCAGAGCACCGGCGGCGGCGGCGGGCTGGGGCTCATCGGGGCGTTCTTCGACCTCGAGCACAACACCTTCGTGGGCAACCGGGCCAACAACTGGGCCGGCGGGATCTCCATGGGCGACGGCGGGGTGGCCCTGCGCAACAACCTGTTCTTCGACAACAGCGCGCCCACCACGATGGGCGACTCCTCGATGTCGCCCTCGGAGCACGTCAACTGGCGGCTCGACGAGAGTGACGACGGTCAGCCGAACGGCTTCCTCGTGTACGCCAGCGGCGGGAACCTGTTCACGCCCAGCACCACGCCCTCGGGCTCGCCCCGGCCCACGCCGGGGGCCGCGGTGCTCGACCAGGATCCCCTGCTCGGTGAGCTCGATCGCTCCGGCTTCCCGTACTTCCTGCCGCTGCCGACCAACAGCCCGGCCGTCGATGCCGGCATGGAGCTCGACACCGTCGACGTGGACATGCGGGGCGTGGCGCGGACCGGCCTGCCGGACATTGGGGCGGTCGAGGCCGACGGCTGAGACATCGTCGGCTCGCGGCGGAGCGCCGGGCCGAGTGAGCGATGGTGCGCGGCCGACAGGCCGCCCATTGTTGGTGACGGATCGAGCCCCCCTTGGTTGCGTGCGATCTTCGTGATCCCCATGACCAATGGGAATCCGATCGTCACCATGGCCCGTAGGATCGAACGAAGGCCACGCTCGTTCGCTCCCACGAGGCCAACGCACACTTCCACCCTCCCTGGCAAGCAAAAAGTCGATCTTCTTCCTTGTTCCGAGTTGTAAACGCGCTAACTTTAGAACATGCCAGAAACGGCACGAGTGGCTGGAAATGGAGATGGACTCCAGCCGCTCGGTCGCCGCTTCGGGTCGGGGTCACGGGGTCGAACCAAACCGCTCACCATTCCGACGACCACTCTCCGATGACGAAACGTTGATGACGACGCCCACTACGACCGGCGCCTCCCGCTAGAGCGCGACGGTCCCCCGCTAGAGACAACTACGAACCCACGAGGCGAGCTCGTGGCTCGATGGAGCTCCCGTCCATCGGGCCGCTGTCTGCCCAGCCCGCCTCGTCACGCGAGCGCTCTGTGTCGAGCCTCGCCCATGGATTTCGACGCCTTCGTCGCCTTCCCCCGCGCGTCCGTGCTCCCACGCGGCCGCTCGTGGCGACGGTGACCGCTCCCGGGTCACGCACGGCGCTCGAAGACACGGCCACCGCCGCGGCTCTCCCCTGCCGCGACGAGGGTCCGGCACGGCCGCGTTGCGGCCACCTCTCACCACAGGAACTCCCCGATGCTCCTCTCTCCCGACTCCCTTCGCTCCTCCCCCATCTTCCTGCTCTCCGCCCTCACCCTGCTCGCCATCTCTCCCTCCGCCCACGCCTCGCGCGGCCACGGTCATGGACACGGCCACGGACACGGACACGGCCACGGGCACGGCGATCCCGTCGACCACGGCCTTGCCTTCGAGGACCAGTCCAGTCGGCTGGACTTCGAGCGCATCGACGAGCTCACCTCGGCCAAGCTCGGTGGCGCCGCCTGGGCCGATTTCGACGACGATGGTGATCTCGATCTCTACGTCGTCAACTCGCCCGGGGGCGACAACGCGCTGTTCCGCAACGACGGAGGCACCTTCACCGACGTGGCCGTGGAGGCGGGCGTCACCGGTGACGGCAGCGGCTACTCCGGAGCGCTCGCGGCCGACATCGACGACGACGGCTGCAGCGATCTCTTCCTCACCGGCGCGGGTGGGTTCTTCGGCGTGGCGCTCCCGCATCGCCTGTACCTCAACAACTGCGACGGCACCTTCACCGATGTCACCGCCAACTCCGGCATCGACGCCAACCACCTCGGGCTGATGGCCACCCTCGGCGACATCGACGACGACGGTTACCTCGACCTGTTCGTGGCGAGCCCGGGCAACTTCTCCACCGGCGAGCTGACCACGAGCAAGCTCTACCACAACGACGGCGACGGCACCTTCACCGACATCACCCTCGCGGCGGGGATCGACACCGCCCAGGGGGCCTGCGTGGCCGGCTTCTCCGACTTCGACGGCGACGGGCGCTCCGACATCGTGGTGGGCAACTGCAATTCCCTCGAGGTGGTGGGCGGCCAGCCTGCGCCCGCGCCCGGGGCGTGGGAGCTGTGGATCAACCAGGGCGATCTGAGCTTCTCCAACGAGGCCGACGCGGCCGGGCTCAACGCGCGCCCCGGCTTCCCCATGGCGATCACCATGGCCGACTACGATCTCGACGGCGATCTCGACCTGTTCTCCACCGGGGCCGGCGTGGCCAACCCCTTCGGGGCCGACGGGATCCTCAGCGAGCAGGTGCTGTTCCAGAACCAGGGCGACGGCACCTTCATCGACGCCACCTACGACGCGGGCCTGGGCGGCTACGAGTTCGCCTGGGGAGGGAGCTTCGCCGACTTCGACAACGACGGCGACGACGACCTCATCACCGTGGGCAGCGTGGCCGTCTCCTTCATGCAGATCCTCGGCGAGCTCGCGGGGCCGGGCCGGATCTACGAGAACGACGGCGATGGCCAGCTCGAGGACGTGATCGACCTCGGCCTCGAGCTCGAGGCCACCAGCGGCCTGGCCGTGGCCGACTACGACAACGATGGCTTCACCGACGTGGTGATCATCAAGACCGCCTTCGACTACGCCCAGACCCCGTGGGGCCCGCTCGCGGGCGACGGTGGGCCCGTGCTGCTCCACAACGAGGGCAACGACAACAAGTCGGTCACCGTGCGGCTGCTCGGCAGCGAGAGCAACTCGCAGGGCATCGGCGCCAAGGTACTCGCGCACGTGCCGGGGCGTGGCACCCAGATCCGCGAGGTCGCGGCGGGCGGGAGCTTCGCCTCCACCAACAGCCCCTGGCCCAGCTTCGGGCTGGGCAACGTGGGCGTGGCCTTCATCGAGGTCCACTGGCCGTCCGGCATCGAGGAGACCTTCGTGGTGCCGGCCGCCGGTGGCATGAGGACCCTCGAGGAGGGCACGGGCTTCTGCCTGTGAGCACCAGGGCTCGCGCCGCATCGGGGGAGGATGCGGCGCGGGCCCGCCTTTCGTCTCCCGCTCGCCTCCCCCTCGGGCCCGCTCCTCGTCCTCAGGCGATGCCGAACGACGAGCTGCGGGCCATGTTGCGTCGCACGAACTCGTAGAGCTCTTGGCGACGGAAGGGCTTGAGCAGGCAGGGCGGACCCTCGGTGGAGCCCGAGCTGCCGCGCAGCCGCGGTCCGCCGCCCGAGACATAGACCACTCGCGGCGCGAGCTCGGGGCGCGTGGTGGCGATCCACCCGTAGAGCTCCTCGCCGGACTCGCCGGGCATCATCAGGTCGCACAGCACGAGGTCGTAGTCGATCTCGCTCGAGAGCAGGCCCCGGGCCTCGGCGGCCGACTCGGCGATGTCCACCTGGCCGAAGCGGCGGAGCATGGCCTGCAGGCCGCGACGGATCTCGGGCTCGTCGTCGACGACCAGCAGGCGGACCTCCTCGGCGCGCCGACGCTCGGTCAGCGGGCTGGCCACCTTGGGCTCGGGCGGGGCCGCGGGGAGCCGCACCGTGAAGCGCGTGCCCTGCTCGGGCTCGCAGTCGAAGTCGATCTCGCCCGCGAGCTCCGCCACGTAGTTGTGACACACCGCGAGCCCGAGACCGGCGCCCTGGCCGGCCGGCTTGCTGGTGACGAAGGGCTCGAAGATCTGATCTCGGATCGACTCGTCGATCCCGCGCCCCGTGTCCCACACGTTGATGAACACCCACGAGCCCTCGCTCCAGGTCTCCACCCCGAGCGCGGCCTCGGCCTGCCCTGGCTCGAGGGCATGCGCTGCGTTGACCACCAGGTTGTAGAGCACCTGGGCCAGGCGCGAGGGGTTGGCCTCGACCGAGGGCACCTCCTCGAGCGAGGTGTGGACCCGCGCGGAGGGCAGCAGCTCGGTGCGCGCCATCTCGAGCGCATTGCGGACCGCCCGGTTGACGTCGACCCGCTCGCGCCGGCCGTGGTCGCGGTCGTAGCTGCTCAGGCCGCGCACGATGTCCCGCACCCGCTTGGCGCCCTGCTGGGTCTTGTCGAGCAGCGGGCCGAGCATGGGCGCGTGGTCGGTCTCCTCCACCGAGCGGGCCAGGTCGTCGAGGCACATCAGCATGTAGGTGAGCGGGTTGCCGATCTCGTGGGCCACCCCCGAGGCCAGGGTCTGCACCGCGCTGTGGCGATCCAGCATCCGCGGCAGCTCCTGCGTGATGGGCCGCTGCGTCTTCTCGATGGCGGTGGCCTGCGAGGCGCTCGGGACCACGTTGAGCAGGGCGCGCCACGGGCCCCCGGCCATGGGCAGCGCCGAGACGGCGAGCTGGGCGGTCAGCGTCGTGCCGTCGGCCAGCAGCAGCTCGCTCGCCCACGGCAGCGCCACGCCATCCCGCCGCGCTCGCTCGAGCCGGGCCAGGATCTCCTGGGCCGCCGCCGCGCCCAGGCAGGTGGCCAGCGAGCACGCCGACGGATGCCCGAAGCGCTCGCGGGCCGTGACGTTGGCGTGGTGGACGTGGCCGCGCTCGTCCACCTCGAACAACGGCATCGGCACGTGCTCGAGTGCACCCTCGAACGCGGTCGCGACGATCGCATCGCGGCCGACCGATTGGCTGGCACTGCCCACGCTCACTAATAGGTACTCGCCAACCCTTGTCGGGTCCAGCCCGATAGAGGGCCCTACCCGAATCGGGACGCGCAACCAAGTTCGGGAGTCTCGCTCACCTTGGCCTACAGACAGATCGCCCCGCAGGAATCGACGGCCGCATTCACACACATGGCGTCCCAGCTCGTGTTGCAACAGTACGCATCCATGGTGCACACGCACACCTGGATGGGGAGCTGCTCGCAGCCGGGCTCCATGCGGGGCGTGCAGCAATCGCCGGAGTCGGTGGTCTCCTCCACCGTCAGCATGAAATCGCCCGCGGCCCCGGTCCCGTCGATCACGATCTCCACCGTCTGGCCCGCGAGCAGGTAGGCGGAGGCCGCGGCGGCGGTGCCCCCGGCGTCGTCGTTGCACACCCGTTCCGGTCCCAGGCAGCTGCCCTCGAGCAGGTACAGCACGGTGTCGAAGCCCGAGCCGGCGGTGTCGAAGCGGACCACGGCGTCGGTGGGCGCGGTCCATTCGTAGGAGTAGTCGGGGCCGCCCAGGCCTCCGCAGCTGCCTGCGCTGGCTTCGTCGGCGGCGAGGGTGCTGCCCATCACCACGAAGGGCAGCGGCTGCGAGCCCAGGTCCTCGTCGGGACAGGTGCCGGACAGGCGCGACACGTTCAGGGCGAGGTTGCCGGCCTGTCCCAGGAAGCCCTCGACCACGGCCGTCACCTCCTGACCAGCCTGCAGCGGCAACGCCAGGCCCGAACGACCATCGAAGGTCCCGGGAGCGTCGTCGTTGCAGGCCAGCTCGCGCCCCTCGCAGCTGCCGTCGAGCACGAACAGGGTGGTGTCGAAGTCGCTGCCGCCGGTGTCGAAGCGGTAGATCCCGGTGGTGGGCGCAGTGAAGGTGAAGGCCTGGTCGCCCTCGTCCGCGGTGCCGCAGCTCGACTCGAACTGATCGGTGGCGATCAGGGTCTGGTCGAGGACGGTCTGGGGCAGGCCCGGGGGAACGACCTGGGCGGGACAGCCCACGTTGCCCTCGCTCACCGTCAGTCGCACCGCTCCCCCGCTCACCCCGAAGGCGTCGACCACCACGGTGATGGTCTGGCCCGCCCCGAGCGTGACGCTGGTGAGCGAGGCATTGCTGCCGGCGAGGCCGTCGTCGTTGCAGCCGAGCTCCGGGCCCTCGCAGACCCCGTCGAGCAGGTACAGCACCGTGTCGACCGCGGAGCCACCGGTGTCGAACACGTAGCTTCCCGCCGCGGGGGCCGTGAAGGTGTAGCCGAGCTCGGGGGCCGAGCCGCCGCCGCAGGAGCCCGCCAGCTCGTCGTGCTGCTCGCTGGTGTCGGCGTCGATGGTCACGGGCAGGGGGCCGTCGATGCTGCCCGCGGGGCAGGGCACGTGCTGCGAGTCGCCGGTGCTGGAGTCCGGCTCGGGGGTCGTGCTGCCGGTGGAGTCGGCCGATCCGGTCGAGCTGGGGCTCGTCGAGGAGCCGTGGCCGGTCGACGCATCGTTCCCCGAGTCGGAGCTGGAGCCCGTCGCCGGGGCCCCGCTGGTGGGCGACGTCTCGAACGGGTCGGAGGGCGAGTCCTCGAAGCAGCCGGTGCTCACCAGGCCCACCAGCGCGAGCAGCAGTGCCGCGGAGGGACGCCGACGGTGGGCTCGGGGGGCCATGCCGTCGGCATTGTGGCACGCCGGCGAAGGGCGTGGGGGCGACCCGGTGGTCTCAGCCCGACGGCTCGTCCCACGCGGCCGCTAGCGAGGCGGCGGCGAGCCGTCGCGCCGTGGGCTGGACCAGGTGGACGAGCGTGCCCAGCAGCGCGCTGGGATCGGTGGGCAGAGCGGCGACGAGGCCTGCGTGCAGCTCGATCGCGTCGTCGCAGGCTCGCACCAGCTCGGGGGCGGTGTCACCCCAGCGCAGCTCGAGGGCGTCCATCGTCCGGCGCATCGCAGGCTGCAGCAAGCGCGGGGCCTGCAGCACCAGCACCTCGCACAGCACCGCGGTCACGGGCGGAGGGAGCGGGCTGCTCACCAGATCGGTGGGCGCTCGTGGCAGGGCCTGCGGCTCGCCCCGCGGAACACCCTCGGGGTCGAGGCGCAGCAGCTCCGCCCAGCGCACGCCGGCGATCCGCACGCCCGCGATCCACTCCGAGCCCTGCTCGTCCAGGCACCACGGGCCGGGCCCCTCGCGCTCGAAGGGACGACCATCCACGTAGACCCGCTCGATGCCGCGGCGTCGCTGCACGCACACCCGCGGCGCGCTCCAGTGCCAGGTGTGGGGCTCGGGATGGAAGGCCACGTCGATCGGCGCACGGGTGCCCGCGACGGCCCGCGCCTCGCCCTCGGCCACGAAGCGTGCCTCGGCCTCGTCCGGCGGCCCGTCCACCCGAAAGCTCGCGCGCAGCGTGGTCCACAGCGCCTCGCTGGGGTAGGGGCCGTGGTAGCGCAGCGGCCCCGAGCCGGCGCGCACGGCCTGCCACGCCAGCAGGTTGAGCAGGGCCGTGCCCGCGCCGCGCGGCAGGGCACCCGGGCGATCGAGCGCGGGGATCTCGGTGGGTGCTCGCCAGTCGACGGCCGAGCCCCGGGCCAGCCGCTTGCCCTCTCGATCGAGCACGAGGTCGCAGCGCCCGAGCACCGGGTGGGTGCTCGCATCGAGGACCAGGGTGATCGATCCGTGATCGGGCAAGCGCAGGTGCAGCCGCCACGAGCCGTCCACGTGCTCGCCCCGGATCAGCGGGGTGCCGTCCGGGGCGAGGACCATGCGGGGCAGGCCGTCCTGCACCTCCCAGCGGAGCTCGTGGGTGCCCACGCGACTACTCCCCGTCCTGCACCTGGCCCGCGGCGGTCACGTGGAACACCAGATCGCGGCGGCCTCCGGTGACCGACACCTCGATCGTGTCCTCGTCGACCCGCGAGAAGCTCAGGCCGATCTCCTTGCCCTCGGGGTTGAGCACGGTGTAGGTGCCGGCCTCGGGCACCGGGTCGATGCTGCGGGCCTCCACGCCCGCGATGGTCATGTCCCAGTCCCCGCGCTCGCTGGTCCACTGGCGGCTGCCCTCGATGCTCACGCACACCGCGGCCACGCCCTCGCAGGCGCGGAAGGCCTGGGTGCGGTCGGACTCCACGTGCACGCTGCGATCGTCGGAAGTGAAGTCGAGGTCGGTCACGATGTGACGCTCGCCGGCGTTCCAGTCCACGTTGGAGGTGCCGTCCATGGTCACGCGCCCGCCGGTGAAGCCTTCGTAGGTGTGGGTCACGTGGGCGCCCCCACCCGAGAGGTCGAGGGCCACGGTCACCACGCCCGCGTAGGTGCGGCCCCGGTACACGCAGGAGTCGGAGAGGTCGCCGAAGTCGATCGAGACCTGGCCGGGCTGGACGGTGACGGTGGAGCAGGGGACCTGGCTGGTCACGAAGGCCCGGATCTCCTCGGCCGCGGCCTCCACCCCCTGCCCCAGGGTGAAGCTCGTGGTCAGCTCGATGATCTCGTCCTGGGCGCCCAGCCCGTCGCCCAGCTCCGTCACCTCGACCACGGCCTCTCGCATCTCTGCGCGGGACGCGGGGTCGACCTGATCACAGGCGGCGAGGGCGATGGTGGAGGTGGCGAAGGCGAGGGCAGCAAGGGTCTTGGTGGTCATGATGCCCCCCTGAGATAGCAAGAGACGATCACAGGGAATTTATCAATGATCTCCATGGCCGGGGGGATCGAGCGTGGCACCCTGCGACACCCCCCTTGATCGTCGTCAGTCGCGGACTGCGGCAGCCGTGGACTCGAGTCCAGGGTAGGCGTGGGCGTGCGGTACGATGTGCCGCAGTGTCGGAGAGCGCTTCGCCAGCCAAGGGATCCGGTCGGCTGCGGCGCTTGCGAATGGCCCAGCTCGCGTTCGATCTGCGTCGTCGCATGGGGCGGGTTCGCCCCCAGCACGCCACGGCCGGTCGCTTCTCGGTGCCCATGCTGGTGGGCGGGCCCGCAGACGACCCCGCGCCGGTGGTGATGCTCCACGGCTTCTCCGACACCAAGGACAGCTTCGTCGACGTGGCGCGGGCGGTCACCCGCACGCGACGGGCGATCCTCCCGGACCTGCCCGGCTTCTCCGACGCCAGCCAGCACCGCGATCACCTCTACGACGTGCCCGGGATCGCCGGGGTGCTGCGCGAGGCCCTGGCCGAGGTGGCCCCGGACGCGGTGCACCTGGTGGGCAACTCGCTGGGCGGAGCGGTCGCGGCCTGGCTCGCGCTCGAGCACCCGGGCTGGGTGCGCTCGCTGACCCTCATCGGGGCGGCCGGCGTGCGCATGCCGGTGGCCAGCGCCATGCAGCGGCACATCGAGGCCGGGCACAACCCCTTCGTGATCAACAGCCGCGAGGAGTACCACGCGTTCGTGCGCTTCGTGGTCGAGCGGATGCCGCCCGGCTCCGGCCTGGTCCGGGGGCTGATGGCCGAGCGCTTCATGGCGCGGCGGGAGATGAACGAGAAGATCCTCGACGAGCTGGTCTCGTCGGATCTCGATCTCAGCGAGCGCCTGGGCGAGATCGCGGTGCCCACCCTGCTGCTGTGGGGCGATCGCGATCGCCTCATCGACCTGAGCGCGGCCCGGACCTACCACCGGGCGATCCCCGGCTCGCGGCTGGTCGTGATGCACGGCATCGGGCACTGCCCCCAGGTGGAGGCACCGCGGGCGACCGCGCGGCGCATCCTCGAGACGGTGGCCGCGGCCGAGGGGGCCCGGCGGTGAGCGGGGCGGCGCCCGGCTCCGCGTGCCCCGACGAGGCGACGATCGCCGAGTTCGTGCAGGGCGAGCTGTTCGGCGACCGGGCCGAGCGCCTCGAGGCGCACCTCGACGGCTGCGACGCGTGCAGCCATGTCGTCGCCGAGCTGGTGCGCATCTTCGACGAGCCCTCCTCGGACGCCGTGGTGCTCGACGACGAGCGCCTCCCCAGCGAGGAGCTGGCCGTCACCATCGGCGGCGGCGACGACGAGGCCATGCCCCGCCCGCTGGGGCCGATGCTCGCCGCCGGGGCCGAGGTGGGCCGCTACCGCGTGCTCGAGTGCGTGGGCGTGGGCGGCATGGGCGTGGTCTATGCCGCCTATGATCCCGAGCTCGATCGGCGCGTGGCCCTCAAGCTGCTGCGCGGGGCCAGCGACGAGCCCGAGGCCGAGGCCCGCAGCGGCCGGCTGCTGCGCGAGGCCCAGGCGCTGGCCAAGCTCACCCACCCCAACGTGATCACCGTGCACGACGTGGGCACCTGGGAGGAGCAGGTGTTCGTGGCCATGGAGTTCGTGGACGGCATCTCGCTCAAGGAGTGGATGGCCCAGGGGACGCACCCCTGGCGAGAGATCCGCGACGTGTTCGTGGCGGCGGGGCGCGGGCTCGCGGCCGCCCACGCGGCGGGGCTGGTGCACCGCGACTTCAAGCCCGACAACGTGCTCATCGGTCGGGACGGTCGGGTGCGGGTCACCGACTTCGGGCTGGCGCGCTGGGGGGGCGAGACCCGACCCGCCGGCGATCTCATGGCCACCGACGAGCTGCGGGCGATGGGCTCGTCGCGGGTGAGCGTCGAGATCGTCTCGGCCGTTCGCAACCCGCTGGTCTCGCTCACCGAGACCGGCACGCTCATCGGCACGCCCGCCTACATGGCCCCGGAGCAGTACGCCCACCGCGGCGCCGATGCGGCCAGCGATCAGTTCGCCTTCTGCGTGGCGATGTACGAGGCCATCTACGGGGATCGGCCGTTCACGGGCAAGACGGTGGCCGAGCTGGCCTCCAACGTGATGGACGGCCGCGTCACCGAGACCTCCTCGGCGGGCGTGCCGGTGCCGCGGGCGGTCAAGCACGCGCTTCGCCGAGGCCTGCGGCGGCGGCCCCGGGAGCGCTTCGCCTCGATGGACGAGCTGCTCGAGGTGCTCGACCACCGCCCCGCGCGGCGGTGGGGCGTGCGGCTGTCGATCGGCGTGCCCCTGATGGTGCTGGGCCTGGGGCTGTGGGCCCAGGCGGGCGGCGGCGAGACCCACGGCTCGGCCTTCTGCGAGGACGAGCACGCCCTGGACGAGTCGTGGAGCGACGGCCGGCGCAAGGCGATCGAGACCGCCTTCCTCGCCACCGAGCTGGGCTACGCCGAGCAGACGGTGCAGCGGGTGCTGGGAGCGATCGACGACTACGCGGGCGCGTGGGAGGATCTGCGCGAGCGCTCGTGCCGACCCGAGGCGGGCGCCGACGACGGGCCGGGCGTGGCGATGCTGCGCGAGCGCTGCCTCGAGCGTCGGCGGGTGGCGCTCGACGTGCTGCTCGAGACCTTCGAGCACGCCGACGCCAAGGTGGTGGGACGCGCCGTCTCGGCCGTTGCGGGGCTGCCCAGCCTCGAGGACTGTGCCGACGGCGAGACGCTGATGGCCGAGCTGCCCCCGCCCGTGCCGCCGCACCTGCGCGCGGCGGTGGAGGAGCTGCGGGACGAGCACGCGCGGGGCGACGGCCTGCTGCTGGCCGGGCGCTACGACGAGGCCATGGCCCTCGCCCGCGATCTCGACGCGCGGGCCCAGGCGCTGGAGCACCGTCCGCTGCAGGCCGAGACGCGCTTCTTCGTCGCGCAGATGCTGGACTTCCGCGGCGAGCCCGAGGCCGCCTACGAGGCCTTCGAGGAGGCGGCGCTCTTGGCCGCGGCCTCGCGTCACCGTCGCTACGTGGCCCGCTCGCTGGTGCACCAGGTCTACGTCCTCGGGGTCACGCTGCCGCGGATGGACGAGGCCGAGCGGGTGGCTCGGCGAGCCGAGGCCGAGATCGAGGGGGCCGGTCTCGGCGACGACGTGCGGGCGGCCCTGCTGCTCAACGAGGGCAGCGTGGCCTACCGGCGGGCCGACTACGATCGCGCGGCGCGGCTGTTCCAGCGCGCGCTGGAGCTGCGCGATCGAGAGCGCGACGCCCTGCGCTGGGCCGACGTGGCCTTCAACCTCGCCTCGGTCGACGTGATGCGGGGGCAGCAGGCGCGGGCGGTCGAGCGCCTGCGCGAGTACATCGAGGTGTTCGAGGCCGAGGTCGGCACCATGCACCCCGAGGTCGCGGCCGGCTACCAGAACCTCGGCGTCGCGTGCTACGAGCTGGGGCAGCACGAGCGGGCGCGCGAGGCCCTCGAGCGCGCCGAGGAGATCCGGCGTCAGACCCTGGGCCCCGATCATCCCGACTACGCGGGCACGCTCGACATGCTGGGCTCGGTGGCGGTGGCCCAGGGGCGCGTGGAGGAGGGGCTGGTGCTGGTGCGTCGGGCGGTGGAGCTGCAGATCGCCACCGAGTCCGATCCCACCGACGTCGCGATCAATCGCACCAACCTCGCGCGCACCCTGGTGAAGGTGGGTCGGCTCGACGAGGCCCAGCGCGAGGCCGAGGAGGCCCTGCGGGTGCTGGAGCAGGGCCTCGGCCCCGAGCACCCGACCCTCGGGGGGAGCTACCTGGCCCTCGCCGAGATCGCCCTGGCGCGACGCGACCTGGAGGGCGTGCGCAGCAACATGGAGCGGGGCATCGCCGTGCGGGAGGCGGCCATGGGCCCCGACGATCCCGAGACCGAGCACATGCGGGTGGACTACGCTCGCTTCCTGCACGAGCTGGGCGAGCGCGACGAGGCGCTGGCCGTCCTGCGGGAGGTGCTGGCGCGGCGCAGCCCCGCCGACCGACGGAGCGCCCGGGCCTTCGCGCGGGAGGCCCTCGCCGAGCTCCTGTGGGAGCAGCCGGAGCAGCGGGCCGAGGCGCGCGAGCTGGCCCGGGAGGCGGAGCAGGGGTTCGTGGAGCTGGAGATGACCGAGCCGACCCGGCGCGTGCGGCAGTGGCTGGCGGCGCACGCCCGGTGAGCCGGCCTCGGGGTGCGACGCTCGGACACGGCTCTCGATTCGGCTATCGCCCTGCGGCGGGGAGGACTATGGATCCTCCGATGCCTCGAGTGCGGCTCCCCGTCTCCTTCGCGTTGCTCCTGCTCGGGTGCGGAGACGAGGGCTCGGCCCCGGCCGACGGCTCGACGGGCTCGACCACCGCCGAGCCCGCCAGCTCGAGCACCGGAGCGTCCGCCACCGAGGCCCCGGCCGCCGATGGCTCGAGCTCCGCGAGCGATTCCACCGGCCCGGCCTCCGTGTGCGGCAACGGGCTCGTGGAGGTCGAGGAGGAGTGCGACGACCGCAACGTGGTCGACGGCGACGCGTGCTACTCCAATTGCACGGTCCCGTTCGAGGTGCTGTGGACGGCGACCTACGATGGGGGTGGCGACGACGATGCCGTCGCCGCGCGGTTCGACGCCGAGGGCAACCTCTACGTGCTCGGGACGACCGACGTGGTGGGGCAGGGCAGCGACCTGTGGCTCCATCGCTACGGCCCCGACGGTCGTGAGGGCGCCACCTGGACCTACGACGGGGCGCAGCACGGCGACGACCGTGCCAACGCGATGACCTGGGTGGACGGTGACCTCGTGATCGTGGGCAGCGAGCTCACCGCGATCGGGCGCGACTCCCTGGTGATCCGGCTGTCGGTCGACAGCCTCGCGGCGGTGTGGATCCAGCGCTTCGACGGCCCGGGGACCGGCACCTCGGGCGACGACTATGCCGTCGGCGTCACCGTGGACCCCGCGGGCGACCTGCTCGTCGCGAGCACCGAGGGCACCGACACCGAGGGGGCCGACATGGCGCTGCGCAAGCTCGACCCCGACGGCAACGTGCTGTGGATCGATCACTACGACGACCCGCTGTTCCACCAGCTCGACCTCGCCACCGCGGTGGTCGCAGACCTCGAGGGCAACGCCTACCTCCTCGGCCAGTCACAAGTCTCGGGCGGCGTCGTGGGCGTGGTGCGCAAGCTCGATCCCGACGGCGGCGTCTCGTGGACCTACACGCTCTCGCTCGATCGTCCCTGGGCCGGCACGCTCGACGCGGCGGGCAACCTTCTGCTCGCGGGAGAGCACTCCGAGGGCATCTCGGGCAACTTCCCGTGGGTCGCGCGCTACGACCCCGACTTCATGCAGCTCGGCGAGGCCGTGGCCGAGGGTCCGGGCCGCCATGGCGGCGTGGCCGTGGATCCGACGGGCGACGTGTACACCGCCGGATCCCTGGTCGCCGGCTCCGGGCTCGCGCAGGGGATCGACCGCCGTGCCTCCGATCTGAGCATGCTGTGGTGGAGCGACACCAACGGCGCCGACGATGGTCTGCTCGACGGCTGCCTCGGCGTGACGCCCAGCGACGAGGGCTCGCGCCTCGCCGTGGTGGGCTACGTGCAATCGAATGCGCGCAACGAGGACGCCTGGATCCGCATGTACCGCAACGCCCCCACGCCCTGAGCCGCGACGCGTGCCCAGCGGGTCCCGGGGCGCCCGGGGCACGACGAGGCCGCGAGGGGAGGAGCCGCACGTGCGGCGGGAGCGAGGGGCTCGATTTTCGCTTCCGCCGTCGGGTGGAGGAGGGTTAGGGATCTACCGATGCGCGCGCAGGGACTGGCGTTGGTGATCGGCCTGGGGCTCCTCGGCTGCGGGGACGACTCGACCACTTCGACCACGGAGGCCGACTCGGGGACGAGCACGGGCGGCTCGGCGGCGACCACCGATGGAGGCGAGGCCACCGGGGGGACGGCGAGCTCCGGTGGCCCGGCGGGCTCGAGCGGGGCCGGGAGCAGCGGCGAGGGAAGCGGGAGCTCCGGCGGTGCGAGCTCGAGCGAGACCGGGTGCGTGCCGGTGACCGAGGACGCCGGCGCGATCGGCAGCGCCTGCGAGGTCGACGACGAGTGTCCCGACGGCTACGTGTGCCAGGACTTCATCGGCGCGGTGCTGGAGCGGAGCTGCCAGATCCGCTGCGAGCAGGACTGCGAGTGTCCAATGGGGCACCAGTGCGTGGAGGTGATGGACAAGGAGCACGCCTGGCGCGAGTGCAGCGAGGCGAGCTGAGCTACGGGACGTCGGCGCCGGCGTAGTCGAGGGCGTTGTCGATGGTGGGACGGGGATCGCCGTCGATGTCGGTGGTGGGATCGCCGGTCTGCCACTGGGCGATGTCGGCGAAGGTGACGAAGCCTCCCGGTGTGAGGTGATAGTCCTCGCCCGAGTAGCTCACGAACCAAGAGGTTTCGAAGGACCCGACGTCGACGTTGCCCGTCCCGGGTGCTCCCCCGTTGATGGCGGAGTACGAGATGTCGGCGTCCATGCAGTCGGGGACGCCGTCGTCTTGTCCGATCAAGATGCTGCCCCGGACCTCTACGGTCCCCGAGGACGAGCAGACCAGGTTGGTGCCGGCCCCGCCGGGATAGTAGCCGAAGAGCGTAGAGTCGATGACCACGACCGACGAGTTGTCGTATGCGGCCATTGGGGAGATGCTGGCGGAGGAGTAGTAGCCGATCATGGAGCTGCGAATCACCGCCACCGAGGAATCGCGGGTCTCGACTCCAATCACTGCCTGCACGATCTCGGTGCGATCGATCCACGCGAGCCCATCGGACTCGAGCTCCACGGCGGTGTTGCTGCCTTGGATCCTCAGACCGTCGACGTACAGGGTCCCTCCCGCCACGGTGACCGGGAGGAGGCCGCTCCACTGTGGCCTCTCGCCATCGGCGGCCAGGAAGGCCAGCCTCATGCCGCTGCCGATGAGCACTGAGTCGCCGTAGGTGGTGCCTGCGTGGATGATGAGCGTGGTCGCTCCCGTGCCGAGGGCAGAGACGGCCGACGAGATCGATCCATACTCTCGGCCGGGCCCCACGTGGGCGACGGTGTCCATCGGGAAGCACCGTCCCGTGGCCAGCTCGCAGGCGGCGTCACCACACTGCGAGTGCTCGGTGCAGGGCACGCAGGAGTGTGCCTCGGGGTCGCACAGCAGAGAGATGGCCCGGCATGCCGAGTCGTCCTCGGCCGTGCA
The DNA here is from genome assembly GCA_020633315.1 of Myxococcales bacterium. Taxonomy (GTDB): domain Bacteria; phylum Myxococcota_A; class Polyangia; order Nannocystales; family Nannocystaceae; genus Paraliomyxa. Next base: position 43,567 of record JACKDV010000005.1, on the reverse strand, counting down.
TGCCACGCAGGCATCTCCCACGCACAGCGGTTGGGAAGGAGCGAGCTCTGCACAAGCGGCATCTCCATCCGCGACGTCGGCACAGCTCGACACGCACTCGCCGAGCTCGTCGCAGAAGGGGAGGCTCGGATCCGTGCAGTCCGCGTGCGACGTGCACGGTGGTCCTTCGCTCGTCCCGCTGCCCGAGCCCGAGCTGGAGTCGTCGCTCGAGCCCGAGCTCGTCCCCGCGGCCATCTCGCACGTGCTCACCCACTGGTCGATCGCGCCATGGAGGGTTCGAACGGCATCGGCCTCCCCCTGGTCGATCCACGCCCGTTGGTCACGGATCCTCCGTTCCTTGCGCAGCTGCTCCAGGCGCTCCCTCGCGTCGAGCACGATGCCGAGCTCCTCGAGCTCGGCGATCTCGGTCGGCAGCACGCCGTCGAGCGAGCAGGTCGCCTCGAGCCCCTCCTCGCCGACGCGCTGCTCGAGGATCGCCAGCACGGTGTCGCGCTCGGGGAGCCCATCCTCCGGCGTCGCGGCCCGAGGGAGCCCGTACGGCAGACGGAGCAGCCGCCCCGCGTCCAGCTCGGTCGGATCCTCGTGCGCCAGGCAGCCGTCGTGGGCCCCGAAGACCACTCCCCCTGCGATCACCACCACACAGGTCTCACCATCTTCGCAGCTCGCATCGCCACCCTGGAACAGGCAGTGCTCGTCGATGATCCGGCGCCCGCAGCCGGTGAGCCCGAGGGCGAGCAGCCCGCAGGACGCCAGGGTCGCGAGCCCGTTGCTCGAGGTCTTGCTCATCGCCATGTCATGCTCCTCGCTCGCGCCCGCGTCGCGCGGGTGAAGACCCCTTCTCGCCGACCACACTCGAGACGGTCCTTGTTGCAGCGCACCACGTCGATCACCAGCAGGGTCACCCCGGTCGAGAGGATGCCCAGGCCCACCCCGAGCAGGGCGAATCCCGGTGGCCTCAGGTCGCTCGGGGCGACCAGGTCGTTGCCGGTCGGGGCGCCTTGGCCCTTGGCTGCCAGCGCGATCCCGGTGACGAGCATGCCCCCTCCGACTCCCGTCGCCACGGCGCCCGCGAAGCCGAGCCGCGCGGGACGATAGGGCTCGGACCTCAGCGCATTCTCCTCCTCGAGCCTCGCCTGCTCGGCCTCGGCCTCGGCTCGCTCGCGGGCGAGACGCTGCTCCTCCCGAGCGGCCCGCTGCTCGGCCCCCGCGACGGCCGCGAGCTCGTCGGCCGCGCGGTCGACCAGGAGCTCGACCTCGAGCAGCATCTCGTCGAGCTTGCACTTGCAGCCCTTGTCGGCGGTCCAGCGGGGCTGCCCCTCCTCGCCGGGACGGTAGGCCCGAACCTCGATCGTGTAGTCGAGGGCGAACCCGCGGAGCCGCACCGAGATGCGGTCCCCCGCTCGGAGCGGGGCCCGACGCTCGAGGGCGGTGCGTGCATGATCGTGGATCCAGCCGTGGTAGAGCTCGCCTTCGATCATCTCGGCCGCGACCTCCACCTGCACCGGTCCCTCCACGGTGATCGAGGGCGCCGGTGGAGGGGGCTCGGTGGTCGGAGCGGCGAGGATCGGGCGGGGCCCCAGGGCGAGCGAGGCCAGGGCGACCACGCACAGCCCCCCTGCGAGCTTGCGGACGATGCGATGCCGCCCGTCCAGGATCGAGTCGATCGAGTCGTCGAGAGCCACACCCACGGTCGACCATGGTGGCGCAGTGAATCTGCGATCGAAACCCCTGTGCACGTGACTTTCGATGACGCTGAGGGTCCATCGATGCTGACACCAATGTGTCGATGGATCCGAGTGTCATGAAGGTACGACGTGTCGCGGGTGAGCACGTCGATGCGAGCGTGCGATGGAGACGTCGAGCGCCGAGGCTGCGCCCCTCAGCGCTCGAGCTCCGCCACGACTCGGGCCCGGTGCTCGCGGAGCTCGTCGACCCGCGCCGCGTCGTCGCGTCCTCGCTCGGCCCTCGCCAGCGCCCGCTCCACCCGCTGCCGCTCGTGTCGCAGCCATGCCACGAACGGGTCCGGTCGCTCCCGTCGCAGCCGGGGCCCGAGCACCAGCTCGTCCTCGCTCCAGCGCGTGGCCTCGGGCGCACCGGGCTCCACCCCCAGCACCACGTAGAACTTGCCGCGGTCCTCCACCATCCGCTCGTCCTGCAGCCGCCCGTGCTCCATCACCCACCGCCGCATCGCCACCCAGTCGGTGTTGGGCTGCAGCACCAGTCGTCGCAGCCCCGCCACCACCTCCGGCGCCGCGTCGAGCAGCCGGATCATCCGCGCGCCGCCCATCCCGGCCAGCACCACCACCTCCACCTCGCCCGCCCGAAGCGGCCGCAGCCCGTCCCCGTGCCGCAGCTCCACTCCCTGCACCCGCGCCTCGCTCAGGGTCCGCTCGGCCTGCCGCAGCGGCCCCTCCACCACATCGATGCCCACCCCGCGCGTGATCCTCCCGTGCCGCCGCAGCCACGCCAGCAGCTGCGCGTGGTCGGTGCCCACGTCGGCCACCGCCGTCCCGGCGGGCACCAGCTCGGCCACCGCCCGCAGCCGCGGCGACAGCCGGATCAGCGCTGCTTCCACGCCTCTCGCACCGGACCGGGCACCATGCGGTAGGCGCAGGGCATCACCAGCAGGGTGAGCAGGGTGGAGAAGCTCAGGCCGCCGATCACCGCCACCGCCAGCGGCTGTCGCAGCGCGGCGCCCTCGCCCACGCCCAGCGCCATGGGCAGCAGGCCCAGCACGGTGGTCAGGGTGGTCATGAGGATCGGCCGCACCCGCACCCGCCCGGCATCGACCAGCGCCTCGGTCACCTCCATGCTGGCGCCGCGGCGATCGTTGACCGCGTTGATCAGCACGATGGCGTTGTTGACCACGATGCCGCCCAGCACGATCACGCCGATGCCCATCATCGCGCTCAGGGGCAGGTCGGTGATCCACGCGGCCAGCGAGACCCCGGCCAGGGCCAGGGGTACGGTGAACATGATGAGGAAGGGGTGCAGCAGGCTCTCGAAGCTCGAGGCCATCACCACGTAGACCAGGAAGATCGACAGCAGGGTGGTCAGGCCCAGGCTGCGCAGCGAGACCTCCATCTCGTCGGCCTGGCCGGCGAGGGTGGCCTCCACGCCGAGGTCGGCGTCGGCGAGCCCGTCGATCACCTCCTGCACGCGATCGGCGAGGCCGCCGAGGTCCACGCTCTGCGCCCGCGCCTGGATCCGCACCCCGCGGCGTCCGTCGATGCGACGGATCTCGGCCGGGCCCCGCCCGGGCTCCACGTCGGCCACCGCGTCGAGGCGCACGGGCACGCCCTGCACCGTGGCCACCTGCACCCGCGCCACGTCGGCCACGCTGCGGCGGTCCACCTCGGGCAGGCGCACGCGGATGTCGAGCTGGTCGTCGGCGGCGTAGAGGGTGCCCACGATCTCGCCCTGGATCGCGCGCTGCACCGCGCTGGCGGCCACGTCGACGGTGAGGCCGAGGCGACCGAGGCGCTCGTGATCGAAGCGCACCCGCACCTCGGGGCGGCCGTCGAGGTCGTCGGGCAGCACGTCGAGCAGGCCGTCGACCTCGGCGAGCGCGGGGAGCAGGCGCTCCACGTGGGCGGCGATCCGCTCGGGATCCTCGCCGAACACGTGGAGCTCGATGGGCGGCGCGAACGAGAACAGCGAGGGGCGACCGAGCTGCAGCAGGGCGTCGGGCTCGGGGATCGCCGCGTGCAGGGTGCTCATGATCCGCGCCTCGATCTCGTCCTGGTGGGCGATCGCACCGGGGGCGAGGTGGACGTCGAGCTGGCCGAGGTGCGGGGCCACCAGGCTGCCGCCGGCGCTGCCGGAGCGGCTGAGGCTGCCCACCCGGGCGAAGCGCAGGGTCACGTCGGGATCGTCGGCGAGGGCCCGGCTCATGGCGCGCATGGCCGTGGTGGTGCGCTCCAGCGAGGCGCCCTGGGGCAGCCGCACCTGCACGTAGAGCTCGCCCTGGGCCACCTCGGGCAGCAGGGTGCGGCCGCGATCCTCCACCAGCCGCAGCGCGAGCACGCAGGCGATCACCGCCCCCACGATCACCAGCCCGCGCACGCGCAGAGCCACGCGGAGCACGGGCCCATAGGTGCGCTCGAGCTGGTCGTAGGCCCAGGTGAAGGGCAGGGCCAGCCAGTGCAGCAGCCAGCCCACCACGCGCAGCAGCAGGGCGACGGGCCACAGGACCAGCCCGAGCAGCCCGCCCATCAGCCACGCGAGCAGCGAGCGGGGGCGTCGCGACGAGGCCTCGGCCTCGGCCGCGTCGCGGTCGCCCAGGCTCTGCAGCACCGGCACCAGGGTGAGGCTGACCGCCATGGAGCTGAGCATGCTGAAGCTCACCGCGTAGCTCAGGTCGCGCACGAGCTGGCCGGCCACGCCCTCCACGAACGACATGGGGAAGAACACGGCCACCGTGGTGAGGGTGGAGGCGACGACCGAGGAGGCGACCTCGGTCGTGCCGTCGATCGCGAGCACGGCGCGGCGCGGCATGGGCACGCCGTCGCGCTCGTGGGCGGCCTGGGCCTGCTCGCGCACGCGGGCGATCGACTCTAGCACCACGATGCTGTTGTCCACGAGCATGCCCACGCCCAGCGCCAGGCCGCCCAGGCTCATCACGTTGAGCGAGACGTCGAGCGAGGACAGCGGGATGAAGGTGGCGAGCAGCGAGATGGGGATGGCGGCCGCGATCACCAGGGTGGCCCGCAGCTCCCGCAGGAAGAACAGCAGCACCAGCACGGCGAGGGCTCCACCCACGAGGGTGGCGTCGCGGACCTCGCGGACGGCGGCCTCGATGAATTCGGCGCGGTTGCTGAGCACCACCACCTCGTGCCCGGCGGGCAGGGGCAGGCGGGGCAGGGCCTCGCGCAGCGCCTGCGCCACGGCCACGATGTTGGCGTCGCCCTCGCGGTACACGGCCAGCTCGACCGCCTCGCGGTCGTCGACCAGGGCCAGCTCCTCGCGCTCGGTGGGCACGCGCTGCACGTGGGCCACCTCGCGCAGCCGCAGCTCGGCGCCGCCCGTGCTGCGGATGATGGTCTCGGCGAGCTGCTCGGGGGTGCGGGCCTCGTGCAGGGTGCGGATGAGCCAGCGGCGGTGCCCCTCCGAGATCGCGCCGCCCGGCTGGTTGACGTTGCTGCGCCGGATGGCCTCGGCGACCTCCTCGGTGGTGAGCCCGAGCGCGGCGATGCGGGCCGGGTCGAGCTCGACCAGCACCTCCTCTTCCTCGCCGCCGTGCAGCTGCACCGCGGCCACGCCGGGCAGCTTCTCGAGCTGGCGCTTCACCAGGCGATCGGCCTGCTGCCGCAGGGTGGCCAGGTCGCGCTGGCTGGGCGGGCCCCGGCCCGGGGGGCCGCGCAGGGCCAGGCGCATGATCGGCTCGGCCGCGGGGTCGTAGCGCAGCACCACGGGGCGCTCGGCCGTCAGCGGCAGGCGCACGCGGTCGAGCTTCTCCCGCACGTCGGCCATGGCGTGGTCGATGGCGGTGCCCCACTGGAAGTCGAGCACCACCTCGCTCAGCCCCTCGCGCGAGGAGCTCTCCACCCGCAGCACCCCCGGCACCGCGCCCACCCGCTCCTCGATGGGGCGGGAGATGAGCTCCTCCACCTCCACCGGCGCCGCGTCGGCGTCCTCGGTCTGGATGGTGATGGTGGGGTAGCTGAGGTCGGGGAGCAGCTCCACCGGGAGCCGGCTGGCGGCGACGAGGCCGAACACCAGCACCGCGACCGTGACCATGGTGGTGGTCACGGGGTGGACGACCGTGGCCGCGATGAACGACCGCACCGGGGCTCAGCTCCCTGCGTCCACCGGCGTGGCGGCGGGGGCCGCCTCGGCGCTCGCGACCTCGGCCTCGGCCTCGGCCTCGACCGGGCGCAGCGGCATGCCCTCGGTGATCCCGGCGTTGCCCTCCTCGACCACCGCGTCCTCCGGGCGCAGGCCGGCGAGGATCTCCACGCGCTCGCTGCCCTCGAGCCCCAGCTTCACCTCGCGGCGGCTGGCCTTGCCGTCCTGCACCACGAACACGTGGGGGACGTCCTCCACCTCGAACACGGCCGTGAGCGGCAGGCTGAGCGTGGCGTCGCGACGATCGACCAGCACCCGCGCCCGGGCGAAGGCCCCCGGCACCGCGGCCGGTGGGGCCTCGGTGGCCCGCATGGTGAACTTCACCGTGCCCGTGAGCGGGTCGACCACGGGAGCGCGTCGCTCGATCTTGGCGGTGAATGAGGTGCCGTCGACCAGCTCCACCTCCACGTCGGCCCCCACCCCCACCGAGGCGGCGTCCTTCTCGGGCAGGTGCAGCGGCAGCTCGAGCACCTCGAGGTCGGCCAGGTGGAACAGCGGCGTCGCGGTGGTGGCCAGGTTCCCCTCGTCCACGTAGCGGGTCACGATCGTGCCATCGAAGGGCGCGCGGATGACCGTCTGCTTGGCCTGGTGCCGCGAGACCTTGGCCGAGGCCCGGGCCTCCTCCACCAGGTAGCGCTGCTTGTCGATCTCCTCCTGCGAGATCACCGCGCCCGCGGACTCCAGGCGCTCGAGCTCGGCCTCGAGGTTCTGCAGCTCGATCTTGGCCGCGTCGGCCTGCAGATCGAGCGCGCGGCCGTCGAGCCGGGCCAGCAGCTGGCCCTCCTTCACCTGATCGCCCTCGTCGACGAGGATCTTCTCGATGATCGCGGCCTGCACGGCCACCAGCTCGGCCGAGCGGCGGGCCTCGAGGGTGCCCGAGCTCCGATACCAGCGCTCGATCGGAGCGGGGCGCAGGTGCACCACCTTCACCTGCATCGCCTGGCCCTCGTCCTCCTCGCCGCCGGGACCACGACCGCGCTTGCCCTTGCCCCCGCGATCGCCCTTGCCCCCGTGCTCGCCCTTGCCCCCGCCCGCGTCGCAAGCCGCTGCGCCCAGGCCCAGCGCGGCCATCAGCGCGAGCGCGGCCACGCGGGCGCGAGGGATCGGAGCACGGGCCATCGACGCCTCTTATACCGCCGTTTGTGCCATGCTCCCCCCATGACGACCTCGCCGAGCCCTCGCGCGCCCTCCCGGGAGCTGCTGTTGGCCAACCACCGCTTCCCGGGGCCGTACATCGTCAAGGCCTTCGGGCCGGGCGAGGGGAGCTTCGCGGCGGAGGTCGTGGCGGCCGCAGTGGAGGTGGTCGGCGAGTCGCGCGCCAATGTGCAACAGCGCACAAGCAGCCGAGGCCGCCGAGTCTGTGTGACCCTCACCGTGAATGCCTTCACGGTGGACGAGGTCATCGATGTCTACGAACGGATCCACGAGGTCCCCCAGTTGATGCTGATCTTGTGAGGCCCATCACTCGCTGACCCATCCTCGCGAGGCATCCTCCGTCCCTCCCCACCTTTCCCCTCCGAACGCTCGACAGGCAACCTCACCATGATGCTCCACCACCGCTTCCTCTCCACCGTGCTCGTCGCTGCCTCGCTGTCGATGTCGATGGGCTGCAAGCCCAAGGCGATTCGCGGCGGCGAGGGGACCGAGAACCCCGACTTCGACGAAGGGGCGATGAGCACCGGTCTCGATCGCAAGGACCTGCAGGACCTCATGAACAAGAACATGTCGTCCCTGGTGGCCTCACCGCTGTGGGCGCAGTGGCGGGGGGCGGCCGAGACCCCAGTGGTCGCGATCTGGCCGATCAAGAACGACACCACCGAGCACCTCGACGATCAGATGCTCACCCTGCTCTCCGACATGGAGACCGAGCTCATCAACAGCGGCGTGGTCGCGGTGGTGAGCCGCGAGCGTCAGGCCGAGATGATGGCCGAGGCCAACCTCCAGCAGGGCGCCGACTTCAATCCTGCGCTCGCGGCCGAGATCGGCCGGCAGATCGGCGCCCAGTACTTCCTCACCGGCAAGCTGCAATCGGTCGACGAGCGGATCAACAAGGAGCGCCGGGTGCAGTACACCCTGTTCTTGCAGGTGATCGAGGTCGAGACCAGCCTGGTGAAGTTCCAGACCAAGTCCGAGCGGACCAAGGGCATCGTTCGCTAGCGCCCGCCTCCCAACGCCGAAGACCTCGACGTGCGTCGCCTACTGCATAGCGTCGCTCGCCGCCTGGTGGTGGCGAGCGCGGTGACCCTGGGGGTCGGCTCGCTCGCCTGCGCGACCTACTCGGACAAGACCGAGTCCGCTCGCTCGGCGCTGCAGCGGGGCGACTACCCGGGCAGCGTCAAGCAATTCAACCAGATCCTCAAGGTCCGCGACGGCGAGGATCTGCCCTCGGAGTGGAAGAAGAACTTCGCGCTGGTCGTGCTCGAGCGCGCGATGGTGCTGCAGGCCATGCGCGAGTACTCGGCCAGCGCCACCGGCTTCATCGCGGCCGACAAGGAGCTCGAGCTGCTCGACATCGCCCGCGACGGCGCCGGCAAGCTGGGCAAGTACGTCTATAGCGACAGCGCGCCCAAGTACAAGACCTCGCCGGTCGAGAAGCTGTCGCTCAACGCGATGAACATGATCAACTACCTGGTGCGCGGCGACCTGAGCGGCGCCAAGGTGGAGGCCAAGCGCTTCACCGTGATGCGCACCTACCTGCGGGACTACAAGCCCGACCAGGAACACGGGGCGTTCGGCTCGTACCTCGCGGGCTTCGTGCACGAGCGCCTGGGCAACGCCGACGAGGCGCTGCGCTACTACGACGAGGCCCTGCAGGAGCGCGACTTCGGCAGCCTGAGCGAGCCCATCGCCCGCCTCGCCGCGCGGGGCAGCTACCGGGGCGATCGGATCCGCGACTACCTGCCCACCGACGAGGGCACGGGCGCGGCGAAGGCCGAGCCGCCGCCGGTGCAGAAGCCCGACGCGCCGCAGGCCGAGGCCGAGCCGGGCGAGGCCCCGTCGAGCGAGGGGGCCGGCGACGCGCCCCCGCTGCAGACCCCCGAGCCCGCCCCGCCAACGGCAGAGCTGGGCAGCCCGCTGGCCACCGCCAGCCCGTGGACCATGGTCGCGCCCAAGGGTCCGCCCACCGAGATCCTCGTCGTGGCCAAGACCGGGCGCGTGCCCTACAAGGTGCCCGAGCGCATCCCCATCGGGGCCGCCATCGGCCTGGCCGGGGCCTACGTGACGGGCGACACCACGCTGCTCGAGTACGGGATGTTCAAGGTCGTCGTCTATCCCGAGCTCGTGGCCGCCAACAACCTGTTCGTCGACGCGGAGCTGCGCATCGACGGCAAGGTGGTCTCGATGGACGAGGCCTCGAACCTCGGCCGCGAGATCGTGGCCGAGTACGAGGAGATCAAGCCCAAGATCATCGGCGCCGCGCTGTCGCGGATGATCGTACGGGCCGCGGCCGCCGAGGGCGCACGGGCGGGAGGCAACGCAGCCTCCAAGGACTCGGGCGCGGCGGGGCTCGTGGGCTTCCTCGCGGCTGCCGCGATCGAGGGAACGATGGTTGCGCTGGACAAGCCCGACACCCGGAGCTGGTCCACGCTACCCGAGAAGGTCCACATCGGACGGGCCGTGGTGCCGGCTGGGGCGCATTCGGTCGAGGTCACGGTGTTCGGGCCGGGCGGCAAGGAGCGCCACACCGTCGAGGTCGAGGTCCAAGAAGGGGGCTTCGCCGTGGTCGACGTCACCACCCTTCGCTAGCCGACGTGTCATGCTGGATGCCATGAAGACCGACCGCCCTTCCACCCTCGCCCGTGGTGCCCGTCGTCGTCGCCGCGCATGGTCCACCCTGCTGGGGGCGAGCCTCGTCGCTGGCGGCGTGTGGCTGGCGGCGCCCACCGAGGCGGAGGCGGCCGTGCAGGGCCGACGGGGCATGGAGATCGAGGGCGCTCGCGATCGGCGGGGCCTGTACGTGGGCGCCGGCCTCGGCTTCGGCGGCACCTTCTTCTACTACGACGACTTCATCCCCGCGACGCGCCTGGACTTCAGCATCGGCGGCGGCGTGAACAAGCGGCTCACCCTGGGGGCCAACCTCCACGTCACGCCCTACCTCAAGAAGAGCGTGGGCGTGGCCTTCGGCGGTGACATCGAGTTCACCGGCTACGTGTGGCGCGGCTTCTACCTGCGCGGCGGGCTGGGGGCGGCCGGGGTGCCCAAGCGCGACCCCACGCGCTCCTTCGACGAGGTCGAGGGCATGACGGTCGGCCTGGGCGGCGCGGCCGGGCTGGGCTACGAGTTCTGGCTCAACGCCTCGGCGGCGATGAGTGCCGGCCTCACCTACGACGCGCGCTTCGTGCCGGGCGACACCTTCCCCCGGCAGGCCCTGCTGGTGGGCATGCGCTTCAACTGGTTCTAGTCACTCCTCCCTGGGCCGCTCCTTGCGAGCCCGGCCCGGGCTGGTGTCGACCTCGTCGAGGCGCTCGGAGCTCCCGCTCAGCCACTCCTCGGCGGAGGGGAGGTCGGGCACGGGCATCGCCAGCGGATCGCGGGCGGCGTGGACGATCCACCACGCGGCTCCCTTGACGCGCGGGCGCGCGGCGAGGAAGGCGGTGCGGATCCCCAACGCGCCCACCTTGCGCTGCAGGCGGGCGAGCGAGCGGCAGGTGCTCACGTCGATGTGCCTCACCTCGCTCAGCTCCAGCAGCAGCTGCTCCACTCGCGGCGGGACCCGCAGCGAGCGCTCCACCTCGGCCGCCAGCTCCTCCACGTGGTCGCGGGTGGGCTCGCCCCACAGCTGCACGAGCAAGCGTCGCTCGTTCGTGCGCTCGAGCGAATGACCCGTCGGTTCCGCGTGCATGGGGGCTCCTCAGCGGCAGCCGAAGATGAACGAGCCGTCGGGGAGGAAGGAGTTGGTGCAGGCCTCTGGCTCCTGGGAGTTCTCCACCTCGAAGCAGCAGCGCAGCACGCTGTCGGAGGCCGGACACGGCGAGAAGGAGCGCAGGCAGCAGGGCTGGGCGAGATCGGTGCGCGGCACGATGTCGAGGCAATCGTCCGAGCACTCCACGATGAGCCGCGCGTTCTCGTCGAGCAGGGTGCAGCTCGAGCCCCCCACCTTGTGCTCGAGCTCGTCGGGGTCGTAGTCGATGCCGTCGCAGACCTCGGGCAGGGTCTTGAAGTTGCCCTCGGGGTCGACCGCGAGCGGTCGCTCGTCGAGGTTCCCGTCGCCACAGTAGTCGCAGCCCGCCCGCTCCCAGCGGCAGTCGTCCAGGCAGCGCCCCGGATCTCCCGAGGTGTAGGGCTTGCCGATGTTGGGCGGGAACAGCTCCGTGCAATCGGGCTTGCTCGGCGAGCCCTCCATGGCCGGGTCGCACTCCTCTCCGAGATCGAGCACCCCGTTGCCGCAGGTCTTGCAGGCGCTGTAGTCGAGCTGGCAGTCTGCCGTGCACTGCAGCAACCCTCCGCTCGGGCAGGTGTTGCCGTCGAGGTCGTCGCCGTCGCAGCGCTCGCCCACCTGGCCGTCGACCTTGCCGTCGCCACAGCGCGCGCAGTCCTCGAATTCGTTGTGGATCTCGCAGCTGACCGGATCGCAGGTGGCGAAGCCGTCGGGGCGGCTGGTGCCCACGCAGGCGTTGGCGTAGCTGCTGGGGTCTCCGGGGTCGCATTCCTCCCCGCTGTCACGATCGACGTAGCCGTCCCCGCAGGCGCGCTCGTCGTCGAGCTCGAGCGTGCAGGCCACCGGAGCGGCGGCGCCGATGCCCAGCCCGAGCAGCATGCCCCACGCTCCACGCACCAGGCCTCTGCGCGGAGGCATGGTGTGCACCGAGCTCGTCGACATGACACGTCGAGGATAGCAGCAGATCGAGCGCATGAGCGCCGCCGCGCCGGGTCCCGCGGGCGCAGCCCGGCATTCCTACCGGGGCTCGCGATGCCCACCCAGCTGCTCGATGGCGCGGCGAGTGGCGCGTGGGTCGTTGGTCAATACCGCATCGACGTCGAGCCGCAGCCAGCGGTCGAGGTGGCCCGGGGCATGCAAGCGTGGATCGAGCGGGCACACCCGCTGGCCGCGACGATGTGCCGCGGCGACATAGCCGGGGTTGAGCCGGAGCAGCGGCCACCAAGGGCCCAGCAGGTCCATGTCGTGGGCGCCCCAGGGGTCGCGCGTGGAGATGTGCCCCACCACCAGCCCCGGCGCGCGAGCGCGGAGGCGTCGCAGCAGCGCGAGGTCGAAGCCGATCACGCCCGCTCGGCGCTCGCGGGCTCGCGCGCCCAGCTCTCGCAGCAGTCGGGCCGCGGCTCCCGGCTCGGCCAGCAGTGGATCCTTGAGCTCCAGGATCACCGGCACCTCGTTGGGCAGCAGCTCGAGCAGCTCGGCCAGGCGCGGGATGCCTTCGCGACCCCGGCTGCCGTCCGACGGCCGCACCCGCAGCCGAGCGAGCTGCGAGGCGCTCAGCCGACCCACGTGCCGCGGGTCGCCGGTGGTCCGCTGAAGCGTGGGATCGTGGTGGCACACGATCTCGCCGTCGGCCGCCACCCACAGGTCGGTCTCCACCAGGTCCGCGCCGTGCTCCACCGCGAGGGCGAAGGACTCCAGGGTGTTCTCGGGCGCGAGGTCGCAGGCGCCACGGTGGGCCATCACCCACGGCCGGGGCCGCCCCGGGATCTCCAGCGCCGGGTGGGAGCTCGACACGGCGGCAGCTTGACCGGTGTCGTCCTGGCTGTCGAGCGTGGGCGTTGTCGCCTATAGTCCCCGACCATGGCGCTGGCCAACACCACCTTCCTGGACGCCTGTGCCGGTCGTCGGCCGGCCCACACTCCCATCTGGGTCATGCGCCAGGCGGGGCGCTACCTGCCCGAGTACCGCGCCATCCGAGCCAAGGTCTCGTTCGAGGAGCTGTGCCACCGACCCGATCTCTGCGCCGAGGTCACCCGCCAGCCGATCGATCGCTTCGGGCTCGACGCGGCGATCCTGTTCTCCGACATCCTCACCGTGTTCGACGCGATGGGGGCCAAGGTGGAGTTCACCCCTGCACCGGTGGTGGCCGAGCCGGTGCGCAGCGCGGCCGACGTCGATCGCCTGCGCTTCGGCCGGGCCGACGATCACCTGGGCTACGTCTACGACGCGGTGACCGCCTGCAAGAAGGAGCTCGACGATCGCGTGCCGCTCATCGGCTTCTGCGGGGCGCCCTTCACCACGGCCAGCTACCTGGTGGAGGGCGGCGGCAGCAAGGAGTTCATGCACATCAAGCGCATGGCCTTCGCCGAGCCGGCGCTCTTCGGCCGGCTGCTGGAGTCGATCACCACCGTGCTGGTGGACTACCTCGCGGGGCAGGTGCGCGCCGGGGTGGACGCGCTGCAGATCTTCGAGAGCTGGGGCGCGGCGATGTCCCCCGCCGACTACCGCGAGCACGTGCTGCCCCACCTGCGGCGCCTGGTGGGCGAGGTCAAGCAGCACGGGGTGCCGGTGATCCTCTTCGTGCGGGGCAACGCCAGCTTGCTCGAGCAGGCGCGAGAGCTCGACGCCGACGTGCTGGGCATCGACTGGAGCATCGAGCTGTCGCGGGCCATCGAGGTGGTGGGCCGCGATCGCGTGGTGCAGGGCAACCTCGATCCCATCGCCTTGTTCGCGCCGCCGAAGCAGCTCGAGGCGCGGGCCCGGGCGATCGTGGCGGCCGGCCGCGAGGCGCGGGGGCACGTGTTCAACCTGGGGCACGGCATCTCGCGCCACACCGATCCCGCAGCCGTGGCTCGACTGGTCGAGGTGGTGCACGGCGCATGAGGGGCCGGGTCGTCGCGCTCGCGAGCCTGCTGCTCGCATGCGGCCCCTCGGGAGGGGCGGGCACCGGCGGGACGGTGGCGCCCGGCGAGGCCAGCCGGGGCCACTCCACGCTGGTCGGTCGGGTGGGGGAGGTGCTCGAGCTGACGCTGCCGCTGCTGGGCGGTGGCTCGCTCGAGCTCTCGGAGCTGCGCGGGCACCCCGTGTTGCTGAGCCTCGACGACAAGGGCTCTCCCGATCGGGATCGGGACCAGGACCGATATCGCGCCCTGGTGGAGGCCGACGAAGACATCATGGTGGTCAGCGTGGGCTTGGACTCAGTGGTCGAAGACTTGCCGGCCGGCTGGCAGGATGCGCCCCCCTTCGTCCTCGGCTGGGATCCCCAGGGCGCGGTCGCGGCCCGTCTCGGGCTGGTCGCCCTGCCCACGGTGGTGCTCCTCGATCCCCAGGGGCGGATCGTCTCCGTGCACGAAGGAGCGCCGCCCGACGACGCCAGCCTGAGTACCTGGTTGGGCCCGGGGAATGGTACGTAGCAGGCATGCGTAGCAGCGGCGCCATGACACGAAACGGTCATCGTCTCCTCGGGTTGCTCGGGTTGGTGCTCGTCGTCGCGTGTGACGACGGAGGTGCCGCGAAGACGGAGGCCAAGAAGGCCGCCGCTCCTCCGGCGAAGACCGCCGCGCCGTCGGCCGATCCTCCGGCTGCGACGCCCAGCGACGCGCCCACCAAGGTCGCCGCGGCAGATCCGATCGTCGAGCCCACGCCGAGCGAGCCCACGCCGAGCGAGCCCACGCCGAGCGAGGCCGCCGACGGTGGCGATGCTCCGGCCGAGCCTGCGGCCGACGATCCCGGTGAGGCGCCCGGCGACGTGGTCCCGCCCGACGAGGGCGACGACGGTGACGATGACGATGCGTCCGCGTCCCCGGGCTCGGCGATGGTCGCCACCGCGGCCGAGGTCAACGGCATCACCCTGGGCGAGGAAGCCGAGCTGCTGCGCCTGGTCCTCGCCCACGACGTGGTCGATCGCCAGCCCGTCGATCCCGCCGTGAGCTTCCCCGCCGGGCAGAAGGTCAACCTCTTCATCGAGGCCCGCAACGAGGGCAGCGACGAGCAGTCCGTGCAGGTCACCTGGGAGGTCGTCAGCAGCGGTCGGCGCAGCCCGCCCTCCACGGTGGCCATCCCCACCCGCAAGCTCCACCGCACGCGGGCGTACCGGACGATGAAGAAGCCGGGGGAGTACCGCTGCATCGTGCTCGGCGCGGACGACCGCGAGCTGGCCGTGATCCCCTTCACCATCGAGTGAGCCGGGCCCGGCTCCCGCGCGCGAGCGGGCCGAGGCCCCGCGGATCCCCGTGCACGTCGTCTCACGTGCGCGGGGATTCGACTTGTGGCAAACACCCGGGCGCATGCCCTCGTCCGATCCGCCGCCGTCGAGCCCCACCGCCGAGGAGGAGACCTGGACGGTCGGGCGGCTGCTGGCGTGGACGCAGCAGCGCTTTGCCCAGGTGGGGATCGACTCGCCGCGGATCGACGCCGAGCACCTGCTGTCGCATGCGCTCGGCTGCTCGCGGATGAGCCTCTACGTGGACCACGACAAGGCGGTCAACGGCCCCGAGCGCGTCCGCTTCCGCGAGCTGGTCAAGCGCCGGCTCGCCCGCGAGCCCGTGGCCTACATCGAGGGCAAGCGCGGCTTCCATGCGCTCGACCTCGAGCTGGCCGTGGATGGTCGAGTGCTGATCCCCCGACCGGAGACCGAGCACCTGGTGGACTGGATGCTCGAGGAGCTGCCGCCCGCGGGAGGCCTGGTGCGCAAGGGCCTCGACGATGTGATCGAGGAGCCCGCGGAACAGGACGACGACGCGCGGGGCGAGGAGGCCGAGGCCTCGCCGATCTCGGAGGAGCCGCGGGTCGAGCTGCTCGACGAGTCCGAGCCCTGGGTCGAGGCGGACGCGAGCGGGTCGGATGCCGCGAGCGAGGCTCGTGCATCGAGCGGGTCGGGTGCCGCGAGCGAGGCTCGTGCGTCGAGCGAGGCCGAGCCGGTCGAGCCCGCCCCGCCGCCGCCCGATCATCGCGCGGTGCTCGACGTGGGCACCGGCTCCGGGGCGATCGCCCTGGCCCTCAAGCGAGCCCGTCCCACGATGCGGGTGGTCGCCTGCGACGTCAGCGGGGATGCCCTCGCGGTGGCTCGCTCCAACGCCGAGCGCCTCGAGCTCGCGGTGGAGCTGGTCCAGTCCGATCTCCTCACGCGGGTGACCGCCCCCGCGGGCGGCTGGTCGGCGATCGCGGCCAACCTGCCCTACGTGCGCGAGCCCGTGTGGCGCGGCCTGGCCCCCGAGGTCCGGCGCTTCGAGCCCCGCCTGGCGCTCGACGGCGGCGAGGATGGGCTCGACGTGATCCGTCGCCTCGTCGACGAGGCGCCGCGCCAGCTCGCCCCGGGCGGGGGCCTCTACCTGGAGATCGGCTACGACCAGGGCCAGTCGGTGCCCGCCCTGCTGGTGGCGCGAGGCTTCGTCGACGTGGCCATGCGCCGCGATCACGCCGGGCACCCGCGGATCGTGCGGGGCCGCTGGCCCGGCGGGGCGTAGGCGCCGGCGCCCGGCCGAGTTTGTGTCGAAAACTTGGAGCGGGCCGGGCCTGCCCCGTAGCGTCGGGCCATGGCCGCCCCTGCGCTCGTCGCTCGATTCCTGCCCCTGGCCCTGCTCGCGCTGGCCCCCGCCTGTGCCACCGGGGACGGCATGCAGAACAAGCTCTACGACGCGACCTCGGCGTACAACCGCTCGCTTCGCTGGGGGGACATCGATCGCGCCGCCGGCTGGCTGCCGGCGCCGTCCCAGCCCTCCTTCCTCGCCCACTACGACGAGCTGTCCGACGAGCTGGTGATCGTGGACTACGAGCTGACCCGCCTCGATCTCGACAAGGAATCGGGCATCGCGACCTCGCGGGCCGAGATCACCTGGCACACCGATCGCCGGCTGATCCTCGAGACCACCGCGGTGGATCAGCTCTGGCAGTGGCACGAGGGCCGCTTCGTGCTGGTGGACGAGCGCCGCTCGGGCGGCACGCCGCTGGCGATCTTCGCCGAGCCCGGCGAGGATCTGCACCCGTACCTGCCCGGGCTCGCGGCGTATCGCGAGACGAATCACATCGGCGAGGACGACAAGACGGGTCGTCGCAAGCGAAGGCGTGGTCGTCGGAGCGCGGAGCCGAGCCAGGCTCCCATGGCTCCGGCATCGTCCACGGCCTCGATGGCGCTCGATCCCCCGATGCCGGCCAGCGCGGCCCGCTAGCGCCCCGAGGGGACGCGGGGCAGCTCGCCACGGGGTCGGGGAGAAACGGTGCTCTCGGCCCATGCCCGCCGGTGATCCACCACGAGGTGGCCGGAGGTGGTCGCAGCCCCTCGAAACATCGTACAGTTGCACGAGATGGACCGCGGACGCGGCGACCGCCCGGGCATACCGGGCCTGCGCGTGGCGACCGGTGGCGGCGATCTCATCGAGGACATCCATCGCCAGCAGCGAAGACGCCTGCTCAAGCGGGCCGCTCAGCTCACGGCGCTGGCCATCGCCCTGCTGCTGATCGGCGTGGCGTTCAAGATCTTCAAGGATCGGCACGCCCGCGCCAGCGCGCTCGAGGCGGCCTACGAGCACTTCGTCAAGAGCACGCCGCCGGAGATCGATGCCTCGGTGCAGGTGCTCCAGCGCAGCATCGACGACGTGGGCGGTGACGATCCGAGCACCCTCGCCGCGCGAGCGCTCGCGCGGGCGCACCTATGGGCGGAATTCGGGATCGGGGAAGCAGAGGCCCGCGCGGCGGTCGAGGAGGTGCCGGCCCAGACCCCGGGGCGGGCCCTGGCCCAGGCGATGCTGGTGCTCGCCGACGGCGATCTCGAGGCGGCTCGGGCCGGGCTCGACGAGGACCGAGCGCTGGGGGGCGACGAGCCGGTCGACCCCTTCGTGGCCAGCGAGCGCGTGTGGCTGGAGGGTCGGTTGGTCGTGGCCGGCTCGCCCGACGATCCCGAGGCCCTCGCCGCCGTGATCGCCACCCTGCGCGCGCGCCTGGAGGAGGAGCCCATGCACGTGGCGGTGCGTCGCCAGCTCGTGCTGGCGCTGCTGCTGTCGGGCGACCAGGAGGGCGCGCTGACCGAGCTAGCCCTGGCCCGCGAGCACGCGCCCACCCACATGGGGCTGTCGGCCGACGACGCGCTCTACAACGCCTACCTGCGGCAGAAGCTCTCGGGCGTGGCCAGCGTGGCCGACCAGCTCCTGAGCGGAGACCGACCCGGGCTCAGCCGCCACGATCTGGCGCACGCCCGCCTGGCGCGGGCGGTGGTCCACGTGCAGAGCGGCGAGCACGAGGAGGGCCTCGAGATGCTCGACGAGGCCTGGGAGGGCCTGCCCGCGTGGGATCGCATGTCGCGGCGCCTGGCGATCCGCTCCGCGCTCGAGGCCGGCAACGCCGAGCGCATCGACGAGTGGGTGGAGAGCACGCCGCTGCCCGAGCCCGAGGGCGACATCTATCGCGCGTGGGCGGTGCTGGTGCGCGGCGACGTGATGGAGGCGCTGCGCCGCCTGGCCGAGCTGCCGCAGGCCGACCCCTGGGTGGGCTACCTGCAGGCGCTGGCCCTGGTGGAGCAGGGCCGCTTCGAGGAGGCCGGGCCCTGGCTGGATCGCACCGAGAAGCTGCTGCCCGGTCGCATCGAGGTGGAGGTGGCCCGCGCCCGCATGGAGCTGCGCGTGGGCGACAAGGTGGTGGCGCTGCGCAAGCTCGAGGCCCTCGCGCAGGAGGAGCCCTGGGCCCCGCGGGCGTGGACCGGCCTGGGCGAGGCGCGGCTGATGCAGGACGAGCCCGACCTGGCCGAGGCCCGCAAGGCCCTGCAGCGGGCGGCCGAGCGCGAGCCCTACCCGGCCGAGGCGCTGCTGCGGCTCGCCAAGCTCTCCGACCGCCGCCGCCGCAAGGATTCCGAGGCGATCCCCAAGGCACGCGAGCTGCTCGAGAAGGCGGCCGAGGCCAACCCCCACCTGCCGCGCTACCGCGAGGAGCTGGCGCTGTACCTCGCCGACATCGGCTTCCCCCAGGCGGCGCGCGAGAAGATGAAGGAGGTCGTCGACGAGCCGGGGGTGGGCTGGGCCCTGCCGCTACGGCTCGCGCGGCTCGAGGCCGCGGTCGAGGGGCCGAGCTACGACCCCGAGCCGCTGCTGGAGAAGGCACGCGAGCGCGGGGCACCGGCCGACGACATCACCGTGCTCCTGGCTCGCCTCGACGTGGACAGCGGCGATCGGGATCGGGTGGCCAAGGCCCAGCTGCAGCTCGAGACCCTGCTGCAGCGCGACCCCGAGAACGTGGAGGCGCGGGTGATCTACGCCCAGAGCTTCCTGCGGCAGTTCGATCGCAAGGCCGCCGAGTCGGCGCTGCGCCGGGGCCTCGCTGCCGTCGACGACGACCACGACGGCCGGCTGCTCTACGCCTGGGCCGAGCTCGAGGCGCGGGCCGCCAAGACCCGCCTGGCCGCGCCGCGGGCCCGTCGCGCCTGGTCGGAGATGCTCGACGAGGATCGCCCCCCCGTGGAGCTGCTCGACGTGGCCGACCTCGCCGCTCGCCTGTGGCTCAAGATCAACAAGGAGCGCCAGGCCCTGAGCGTGGCCCAGCAGCTCACCGATCGCCTCGGCTACCACAGCACCGCCTGGATCATCCGCGCCCGCACCGAGCTGGCCGCCGGCGAGGCCGCCTCGGCCCGCGACAGCGCCCAGAAGGCCATCGAGCTCGACCCCGACAACCCGCGGGCCCACGAGATCAACGGCCATGCCCTGCTCCGCTACGGCCTCAAGGACAAGGCCAAGGAGGAGTACGATCGCGCGCTCGAGCTGGTGAAGGGCACCCCGCTCGAGTCGGAGTACCGCGCCAACTTCAAGCGGCTCTAGGGCCCAGGAGCCCGTCCAACGTGGCCCAAGCGCCGGATCCCTCGAGGAGGAGCTCCAGCTGCCGGCATACCGCGGGCTCGCGCCAGACGGCCCGATAGAAGTCCTCGCAGCCGCTACCCGCGTGCCACTTGGCGGAGGTCGAGTCGTCGTCGTGGCACAGGAGCATGGCCGCCAGTGGACGAGCGCCGTGCTGATCGAGGTAGCGCTCGGCGACATCGACGATCTTGTCCCTGCCGTGGCAGGGGTGGAGCCGAACGAAGGCTCCGGCTCGGGTCCGATAGCCGAACTCTCCCCGGGCGACGTTGCGCCCCCAGGGATCGGCAAGGGCGTTCTCGCAGCCGAGGATCGAGAGCCACTGGGCGAGGAATGCTCGGTCGTCGAACCCCTCGCAGAGGATGACCGACTGCGTGGCGCTCACCTCAGGTCCTCCGCGATCTCCGAGCGGGCATCGGCGATCTGCCCTCCGGAGAGGCGTCCGTAGGAGAGCGTCCCGTCCGACAGCGCCAGGGTGAACAGTGACATGCTCGCGTGGTCCTCCGCGGTCGACTCGGCGAGCAGCATGTCGATCAGCTCGAGGCTGTGGGTGGTGAGCACGACCTGCACGCCACGCCGCACGGTGGCCAGGATCACCCGCGCGGTGAGCCGAAGCGCCGCCGGGTGCTGGTAGACCTCGGGCTCCTCGACGAGCACCAAGCCCCCCGGACGGGACGCGAGCTCCACCGCGAGCTGAATGAGGGCCTGCATGCCATCGCCGGCGACACCTACGGGGATCGCACCGTCCTTGCCTCGGACCACGTAGAGGGGCAGGGCGCCCGTCGTCCTCGGAGAGGATCTCCACGCCGGTGAGCCCGGGCACCAGCGTCTTGACGCATGGCGACGAGGTCCTCCCGGTGACCGAGCCGCGTTGCCTCCGAGTAGGATTTGTCCAGCGGGATCGGGATGCCCGGATCGATGAGCTTCGGTTCGTACCGGTAGTCGAAGTCGAGCTTGCCGCTGGTGATGAATTCGTTGTCGCCGTCGAATGCGACCCACCCCCAGCCTCCCGTGTCGGGGATGGCAGTGTTCCCCGCGATGTTCTCCTGGAATTCGACCTCGATGTGGTGGGGGTACGCCTTGGATAGGGTGGCCCGTCGGGGGGATGGGAGGAGGAGGGCTGCGGTAGCGAAGGCTGCACGAGCTGCGCTCGCCTCCGCCATGGGCCGCGATGCTGGCGTATCTGGCCTTGCCGTTGACGAGCCAGCGGGAGCCGAACAGCGTGGCCTTGCGTCTCCGAACGGCCTGGGCGATTGCATCCTCTGGGTTCGAGGACTCGACGATCAGCAGCGCATCGAGCACTGTGCTCTTGCCCGAGCCATTGACCCCCGTGAGGATGGTCAGCGGTGTGAGCCCCTCCAGCGTACCGTCGAGGATGCCTCGAAGGCCGTCGCTTGAAATTCCCGCGATCATCCGCGCCGCTCGCCGAGCCTTCGTACTACGCCTCCCCTCGGGGGCTCCAGCCATCCTCAGAACGTGCGCTCGATCCCGCCGCGGATGCCGTCGATCTCGCTCTTGGTGAGGGTGAAGTCCAGGCTCACCAGGTCGCCCTCGGTCTCGAACACGATCTTGGGACCCACGGTGCTCGGGAAGCCGAACATCGGCAGCATGCCCTCGAACTGGGCGAACTGGGTGGTGAGCTCGTCCTTCATGCGCGTGGCGTCGGCGGCCTCGCCCGCGTCGATGGAGGTGGAGACGCTGACCTGCTCGTCCTCGATGCGCAGCGAGAAGCTGATGTCGGTCATGCCGGCGAAGGGGCTGCCCTCCAGCCCGGCGCTGGCCTTGGCCCCGACGCGTCCCGCCAGCCACAGCGGGCTGTCGGCGGGCACCCGCGCCACCGGTCCCGCCAGCGGGCCCTCGACGGCCGGGGTGCCCTCGCCCGCGAGCAGGGCCGAGACCTCGGCGTCCCACTCCTTGGAGACCAACACCAGGGTGTCGTCGTCGGGGAGGTAGCCGCGGTTGCCGTCATCGGTGAGGAGCTGCGGACCCTCCCCCCGCGGAGTGCCGGTGATCTGCATGTCCCAGGTCTTGCCGCGGGCGACGGTCTTCTCCTGGAAGCAGCGCCAGGTGTCGTCCTTGCCCAGCCCCACGGCGTGGGCGATGAGCACCTTGTGCTCGTCGGAATCGAAGCCCACCGTGAGCTCCTCGAAGACCTCGAGCCGGGCCATGCAGGCCACCATCACGTCGACGGCGGTGCGGAACTCCTCCTCGGTGTCCTCCGCCTTGCGCCACAGCTCGGTGGCCGGGCCATAGGCGAGCAGCTCGGCCACGCGCATCCGCACCAGGTACTCGGCCGAGGCGGGGACGAGGCGCGTCGTCTCGCTGGTGGTGCGGCGGGCCTGGTCCACCAGATCCTTGGTGAGCCCGGCGAGCCCGCTCTTGCCGTCGGTGGCCTCGATGTCGTCGGGGCCTGGCTCTCCGGTCTTGGCGTCGCCGGTCTTGGCGTCGCCGGTCTTGGCGTCGCCGGTCTTGGCGTCGTCCGTCTTGGTCTCTTCCGTGGACGTGGGGGCGGGGTCGGCCGCCGGCTCGTCCTTGCAGGCGCTCGCGAGCACGAGGAACAGACCGAGGGCGAGCTGGGGACGCGGCATCGACCTACCTTGGAATGGCGGCGCTGCGGGGTCAAGCATCGTCGTCCGCGCCGGTCTCGGGGGGGCCGTGCCCCGCGGCGTCGTCGGGCACGGTGAGCCACCGCGCGCCCAGGAACACCAGGGCCATCACCGAGTAGCCCACGGCCCAGGGCCAGGCGGGAGCGAGATCGATCACCGTGTCGCTCGGGGTGAAGGCATAGCCGTGCATGAGCCCCGCCATCGACAGCGCCGCGGCGGCGCTGCACCACAGCGCCGCGGTGGTGAAGCGCCGCTCGATCACGGCGACCGTGGCCGCGGCCAGGATCATCGAGGAGAAGATGAAGCCCTGCTCGAGCGCGAACGCGCCGTGGATCCAGGTGTCGGAGGCGGCGAAGCGATCGAGGAGCGCGGGCGAGAACACGGGGCCGTCGGGCCCGCCCATCCCGGCCGCACGCAGGCCGTTCTTGGCCATGATGGCCCCCCACGCTCCCACCCCCGGCAGCACCCCCAGCACCACCGCGGGCGCGTGGTGCCGCGGCGTGGCCTGGAAGGCCTGGGCCGTGATCACGATGCCGATCCACAGCACGATGGCCATGCCGGCGTCGACGGGCACCGCCCACACGATGTGGGCCAGGGTCCCGCTGAGGCAGACGATGGTCACGAACACGCCGTTGAGCACCGAGTAGCCCGCGCGCGCGCCCAGGGCCTTCCAGCCGGGGTGCCCGATGTAGATGGTGGTGGGGAAGCACGAGCCGAACAGGCCGGCGGCCAGGGTGCCGAGGCCGTTGACCGCGAGGGAGGGGCGTGTCTCGTAGCGATCGCCCGCGGCCTCGGCCGACTCGATGTTCTGCAGCGAGCCCACCAGGTTGAACAGGCCCATGGGGAGGATGACGGAGAAGTAGGCGACGAGGTGGCCCTGGCCGAAGGCGTCGACGAGGTCGCCCACCACGGGCAGCGGCAGGTGCAGGCCGGTGCCCACCGGGGCCTCGCCCACCGGCGCCAGGCCGGTCATCCACGCCAGCGCCATGCCGAGGGTGACCGCCACCAGCCCGCCGGGCAGGCCGCCGCGGAATTTCACCCGGCCGAAGTAGGTCAGCATCACCACGCCCAGGGTGGTGAGCCCCACGATCGGGTGCGCGAAGGTGCGAAACAGGAAGCCGAGCGAGATGAGCCCCAGGGCGATGCCGCTGAGCGTGGCCAGCAGCGCGGCGCGGGGCGTGTAGCGGCGCAGGGTGTCGGCCACCCAGGCGCCGCAGAATTCGATCAGTCCCGAGCCCAGGGTGGCGACCAGGCCCGCCTGCCAGGCCACGCGCGCCGGATCGTCGGCGCCGGCCGCCTGCGCCGCGAGCTTGGCCGGCAGCATGACCAGGAACACGTGGGCGAAGAGCGAGACGGTGTTGATCCCGTAGGGCAGTGCGCACACGTCGTCGCGGCCCGTGGCCTCGGCGAGCTTCTTGGCCTGGCGGGCGTAGTAGAGGTTGCCCACCAGCAGCGAGACCGCCACCCCCGGCAGCACGCGGCCGTAGAGCAGCTCGTCGGGGAAGCCCAGCACGTAGCGGCACAGCGCGTCGATGAGCAGCAGCTGCACGAGGTTGTCGAGTGCCAACCCGAAGAACCCATCGATGTCGCCCCGTACGAGCCAGCGCATGCCAGGCGAAGCTTGGCAGGCGAGGGGCCCGGCGGTCCACCGCAGTCGGCAGACCGGGCCTGCTTTTCGCGCTATGGTCCGCCCGTGAGCAGCCTGAAGGACAAGACCCTGTTCATCACCGGAGCCAGCCGTGGGATCGGCAAGGCCATCGCGCTACGGGCCGCCCGCGACGGCGCCAACGTGGTCGTGGCGGCCAAGACCGCCGAGCCCCACCCCAAGCTCCCGGGCACGATCTACAGCGCGGCCGAGGAGATCGAGGCCGCGGGGGGCAAGGCCCTGCCGATCGTCGTCGACGTGCGCTTCGAGGAGCAGGTGCGGGCCGGCGTGGCGAAGGCGGTGGAGACCTTCGGGGGCATCGACATCCTGGTCAACAACGCCTCGGCGATCAGCCTCACGGGGACCCTGGCCACCCCCATGAAGCGCTACGACCTGATGCACACGGTCAACGGGCGCGGCACCTTCCTGTGCTCGCAGGCCTGCCTGCCCCACCTGCTCAAGGCCGACAACCCCCACGTGCTCAACCTGAGCCCGCCGCTCAACATGGAGAGCAAGTGGTTTCGCAACCACTGCGCCTACACCATGGCCAAGTTCATCATGAGCATGTGCGTGCTGGGCATGGCCGACGAGTTCAAGGGCAAGGTGGCGTTCAATGCCCTGTGGCCGCGCACCACCATCGCGACCGCGGCGATCGAGATGATCGGCGGGGACCCGATGATGAAGCGCTCGCGCACCCCCGAGATCATGGCCGACGCGGCGCATGCGATCTTCTGCCGCCCCCACGCCGAGCACACGGCGCCACTCCATTCGAGTCTAGTGGGATGCGGGTGGATGAGCTCGTCGCCTACGTCCGCACGCAATCGAGACGACGAGCCGTCGGCTACGCTCGATAATTCGGCGAGCGCTGACCTGCGGGTCAGGCGCACATCATGGAGATCGGTCTCGGTGGGCCGAGTTTACTTGGTGGGATTGGGGGGTTGCATCGTGAGGCCGCGGACTTATGCTCGCGCCCGCGCGCTATGCGTGGGCCCCGCTGCGCTCCGTGCGCTTCTCCCTCCGGAGCCGACTGATCATGATCGAAGCATCCGGCCTCACCCGGTACTACGGAGACTTCCCGGCGCTCCGTGACGCCTCCTTCACCATCGAGGACCGCGAGATCGTGGGCTTCCTGGGCCTCAACGGCGCGGGCAAGTCCACGGTGCTCAAGATCCTCGCGGGTCTGCTGCAGCCGTCGGCGGGCGAGCTGAAGGTGGGGGGCGTCGATGCCATCGCCGACCCCGACGCCCTGCGCCGCAAGATCGGCTTCCTGCCCGAGGAGCCGCCGCTCTACCGCGAGATGCGGGTGCGGGAGTTCCTGCACTGGTGCGGGCAGCTCAAGGGCCAGACCAAGGCCGAGGTCACCAAGGCGCTGCCGCAGGTGCTCGAGACCTGCGACCTCGATCGCGTGGCCGACCGGGTCATCGGCGAGCTCAGCCACGGCTACAAGAAGCGGGTGGGCATCGCCCAGGCCATCATCCACCGCCCCGAGGTGGTGATCCTCGACGAGCCGATCTCGGGCCTCGACCCCCAGCAGATCGTGGAGATGCGCAAGGTGGTGCGGAGCCTCAAGGAGCACGCCACCGTGCTCATCAGCTCGCACATCCTCTCGGAGATCGAGCAGACCTGCGACCGCATCCTGGTGATCCACCGCGGGCGCCTGGTGGCCGAGGGCTCGGAGGAGGAGCTGGGGGCCCGACGCGACCACGAGCGCCACGTGACCCTGGTGGTCCGCGGCGACGAGGGCCAGCTGCGGGCGCTGCTCGACGACTCGGAGCTGGTGGAGCGCTTCGAGCTCTCCGTGGACAAGGACGGAGACCTGCGGGTCGTCGTCGATCTGAAGGCCGACGAGCGCGAGGCCCTGGTCCGCGCCGTGGTCGAGGCGGGGCTGGGCCTGCGCCAGCTCACCCAGGCCCGCTCGGAGCTCGAGCGGGTGTTCCTGCAGCTCACCGCGGGCGACGACGCGCCCGCCAAGACGCCGGAGGCAGCCGCATGAGGGGCATGATGCTGGTGGCGCGCCGCGAGATGGCCGCCTACTTCAACTCCTACTGGGGCTGGGTGGTCATCGCGGTCATCCTGCTCATCGATGGCCTGCTGTTCAACGCCTTCGCGGTGGGCGACCAGCCCAAGTACAGCTCCAAGGTCATCGAGGACTTCTTCTTCTTCTCGTTCGGCTGCACGGTGATCGCCTCGCTGCCGATCACCATGCGCCTGTTCGCCGAGGAGAAGCAGACGGGCACCATGGTGCTGCTCGACTCGGCCCCGCTGAGCCGCTGGCAGGTGGTGGGCGGCAAGTACCTCTCGGCCATGGCGGTGATGGCGGTGCTGGTGCTCAGCACCCTCTACATGCCGGCGCTGGTGTTCGTGAACGGCAAGGTCTCCAACGGGCACATCTTCGCGGGCTACCTGGGGCTCATGCTGGTCGCGGCCGCGACCACCGGCATCGGCACCCTGGGCTCGGCGGTGTCCCGCAACCAGATCGTGGCGTTCATCGGCTCCACCCTGCTGCTGCTGCTGTTCGTGCTGGCCTGGCTGCTGGCCAAGGTCGCCGATCCTCCGCTCAAGGACGTGATCTCCCACCTGAGCCTGTTCGACCGACACTTCCGCGGCTTCATGGAGGGCAAGATCAACACCGAGAGCGTCGTGTTCTACCTCAGCGTGGCCTTCGTGGCCCTGCTGGCATCGAGCCGCTTCATGGCGGTGCGGAGGTGGCGATGAGCCTCAGCACGCTGTGCTACCTGGGCGGGATGCTCATGCTCTTCGTGGGGCAGCGCATCCTCGATGGCATCGACGCCGCGCAGACCGGCACCACCGTGGTGGGGGCCCTGGCCCTGGCCCTGGCCGCGGCGCTGCGGGTGATGGACCTGCGCAAGGCCAAGGACGCCGGCCTGCGCCTGGGCCACCGCTTCGCCCTCGTCCTGCTGATGGTGGGCGTGGGCTCGATCGTCCTGTACGTGGGCACCACCGAGTCCTTCACCCAGAGCCTGGGCCTCGACGACCAGGGCGAGGAGCGCTGGCTGGGCCTGAGCCGCTCGCTGTGGCCGGTGGTGTGGCTGCTGGGGACCATCCCCCTGCTGGTGGTGGACTACGCGGTGCACAGCTCGCCGGTGGTCGTGCCCGCCCGCCGCATCCGCGAGAGCGTGATCCACGGGATGGTGGTCGCGATGGGCCTGGCCCTGGTGTTCCCGCTCAACTACGTGGCCACCAAGCGCAACGAGCGGTGGGACCTGGCCTACTTCAAGACCCCCACCCCGGGCACGGCCACCCATGCGCTGGTGGAGGCGCTCGAGGAGCCGGTGACGGTCCGCATCTTCATGCCGCCCTCCTCCGAGGTGGCGGGCGAGCTGCGCCACTACTTCGCGCCGCTCGAGGGCCCCAAGCTCTCGGTGGAGATCCTCGACCAGGCCGCCAACCCGCGGCTGGCCAAGGCGCTCGCCGTGCGCGACAACGGCACGATCGCCATCACCCAGGGCGACGTGTCGGAGCTGATGGACTCGAGCACCCCCGGTGACGAGGAGGACCCCGAGGCCGAGCTCGATGACGGCACCCCCAAGCCGGTCACCCGTCGGCTCAACATCAACCCCGAGCTCGACAAGGCCAAGCGCACGCTCAAGAAGCTCGACGCCGAGGTCCAGAAGATGCTCATCGAGCTCGGCCAGGGCGAGCGGGTGGCCTACTTCACCACCGGCCACGGCGAGCTCAACTGGTCGGCCCAGAAGGAGCAGCTCGACCTCAGCGTGCGGGCGCTCCGCTCGCGGATGCTCGACCTGGGCTTCAAGGTCAAGCCGCTGGGCGTCACCGAGGGCCTCGGCGAGAAGGTGCCCGACGACGCCACGCTGGTGCTGGTGCTCGGCCCGGCCAAGCCGTTCTTCCAGGCCGAGGTCGACTCCCTCAACGCCTTCCTCGATCGGGGGGGCGCGCTGCTGGTCGCGCGCGAGCCCCAGATCATCCTCGAGGGCGAGCGACCGCCCCACAACCCCCTCGACGACCTGATGGCTCGGCTCGGGGTGAGCATGGGCAACGGCGTGCTGGCGGCCGAGCGGGGCATCGTGCCCCTGTCTCGCAACCGCCGCGACGCCTTCAACATCGCGACCAACGGCTTCTCCTCGCACCCCACCACCACCCAGGTCAGCGATCGCTCGCAGCAGCTGGCGGTGGTGGCCCCCGCCGCCGGCTACCTCGAGGAGGTGCCCGAGCACGACACCAGCGTGGTCTTCGTGATCCGCTCGCTGGCGTTCTCGTGGGCCGACCTCGACGCCAACACCCAGTTCGACTCCGACCTGGGCGAGTCCAAGGAGGCCCGCAACATCATGGCCGCGATCGAGGGTGGTGGCGACGAGGGGAGCTTCCGGGCGGTGATCACCTCCGACGCCTCGATGTTCGCCGACCTGGGCGTGGGCCTGAGCCTGGGCAACCAGCGCCTGGTCGACGACACCCTCAACTGGCTCATCGGGGCCGAGGCGCTGTCGGGGACCACCGAGAACGAGGAGGACGTGAAGATCGAGCACACCAAGGAGGGCCAGCAGTGGTGGTTCTACCTGACGGTGCTCGTGGTCCCGCTGGGCGTGATCCTGCTGGGGGCGGCGCGGATCCGCCTGCGCCGCAAGGGAGGTGCATCGTGAACCGCTCGCTGCTGATCTACGCGGCCCTGCTGCTGGGCTCACTGGGCTGGGCCTACCAGACCTGGACCCACGAGGACGAGCTGGCGCTCGCCGAGAAGGTGGTGCTGCTGCCGGGCTCGCCCGACGAGCTGGTCTCGGTCGCCTACCGCAGCCCCGAGCTCGAGCTCACCCTC
This sequence comes from Myxococcales bacterium, assembly GCA_020633315.1. Classification (GTDB taxonomy): domain Bacteria; phylum Myxococcota_A; class Polyangia; order Nannocystales; family Nannocystaceae; genus Paraliomyxa. The sequence goes on along the minus strand of JACKDV010000005.1, from coordinate 14,967 downwards.
GAGTTCCGAGAGGACGAGGCCGGGCGCTACGCCTGGGGGCGGGCCGAGCCCAAGGGTGCGGCGCTCGAGCCCCCCGAGCCTCCGCCGGTGGAGGAGGGCATGGAGCCGCTGCCCCCGCCGCCCGTTCCCGAGCCCGAGGAGTTCAAGGTGGGCAAGACCGGCGACCCGGTGATCGAGGCGCTGGCGCCGTTCGTGGCCAAGCGGCGCATCGAGGGGATCGCCGACGAGGACCTGGGCGAGCTGGGCCTGGCCGAGCCCGAGTCCTCCCTCGAGATCACCCGCAAGGGCAAGGAGCCCAAGGTGTTCGAGCTGGGCAGTAACGTGTTCGGCGGTGCTGGCGTCTACCTGCGTGACCCCGCCGACGGAGCGATCTACCTCGTGGAAGCCCGCCTCATCCGCCCGCTGCAGGGCGGCGCCCGCACCCTGCCCGATCGAGACCTCACCGGGATCGACGAGCGCAAGGTCGAGCGCGTGACCCTGCGGGTGGGTGACCGCCAGGCCACCTTCGAGCAGCACAACCCGGACGACGCCGAGGCCAAGTACTGGAGCGTCGCCGGAGAGGACGACAAGAGCCCCGAGATCACGGCCTGGGTGGGCAAGGCGCTGCGCCTGCGCTCCACGCGGTACGTGCAGGAGGGCGAGAGCCTCGTCGACCTCGCCAACGCCTTCGACTTCGTCGTGCAAGGCGACGACGGCGAGGCGGTGACGGTCGAGGTGCTCCGGAACTTCGACGACGAGGGGCAAGAGCAGTTCTTCGCCCGCTCGCCGTACACGCGCGGCATGGTCAAGCTGCCTCGGGCCGCGGTGGCCGAGGCCTCGGCCGATCTCGAGTCGGCCCTCCAGGCCGGCGGCGCCTAGCGTCGCCCCGCACCCAAGGGGGCCGGGCCCCCGGATCGAGAGTCCCGATGACCGCCCGCATGGCCGTGTTCTTCTTCGTGATGCCGCTGCTTTGGGTGGGGCTCCACGTGTACGCGGGGCGACGGCTCATCGGGGACTCGGGGCTGCGCCCGCCGTGGCGGCGGGTCGCGTGGGGCACGGTCGCCATGCTGGCGCTCCTGCCCCCCTTCACCTTCCTCACCCTGCGCACCGACCTCATGGCGCCCTCGCCCGCGCTGCAGTGGCTGGGCTACCTGATGATGGGGCTGAGCTCGATCGTGCTGGTGATGCTGGTGGTGCTCGATCTGCTGCGGCTGGGTCGCACGCTGGTGCTGCGCCTGCGGCCGCCCGCCGCTCCCCCCGATCCCAGCCGCCGCGCGTTCCTGGGGCGCGCGATCAACCTGGGCATCGTGGGCGGCGCGGGCTCGGTCACCGGGGTGGGGGTGGTGCAGGCCCAGCAGATCCCCGAGGTCAAGGAGGTCGAGGTCCCCATCGTGGGTCTGCCCCCGCAGGCCGAGGGGCTGCGCATCGTCCAGATCTCCGACGTCCACGTGGGCCCCACGATCCACGGCGACTTCCTCTCGGCGGTGGTCGAGCGGATCAACGGCCTCGAGCCCGACATCGTGGCGGTCACCGGCGATCTCATCGACGGCTTCGTGGATCAGCTCCGCGACGAGGTGGCCTCGCTGGGCCGCATCCGCGCCCGCCACGGGGCCTTCTTCGTCACCGGCAACCACGAGTACTACTGGGACGGGCCGGCCTGGTGCGAGGAGGTCTCGCGCCTGGGGCTCACGGTGCTCAACAACGAGCACCGGGTGATCGAGCACGACGGGGCCCGCATCGTGCTGGCCGGGGTCACCGACGTCTCGGCCGGCGGCATGGTGCCCGCCCATGCCTCCGACCCCGCGGCCGCCTGTGAGGGGGCACCCGACGGCTGCGTGAAGGTGCTGCTGGCCCACCAGCCGCGGAGCATCGAGGGCGCGGCCGCGGCCGGCTACGACCTGCAGATCTCCGGGCACACCCACGGGGGCCAGTACTTCCCCATGAACCTGCTGGTGTACCTGGCCCAGCCCTACGTGGCGGGCCTGCATCGCCACGAGGACACCTGGATCTACGTGAGCCGAGGGACCGGCTACTGGGGCCCGCCGGTGCGGGTGGGGGCGCCCCACGAGATCACGCTGCTGCGCCTGGTCGCGGCCTGATCGCGGCAGGCCCGCGACGTCGCGGGCCCGCCATCGAGGGGAGCCGGCTGCTAAGCTGCCCGGGCGTGGCCACCGACTTCGAGCTGCTCGACGCGTGGAAGGGCGGGGACAAGGCGGCCGGCAACGCCCTGTTCCAGCGGCACTTCGACGGCGTGTGCAGGTTCTTTCGCAACAAGGTGGGCGAGGGCGTCGACGACCTCATCCAGCGCACCTTCTTGGCGTGTGTGGAGAGCCGCGACAAGTTCCGCAAGGAAGCCAGCTTTCGGACGTATCTGTTCACCCTGGCGCGCAACGAGCTGTACGCACACTTCAAGCGGAGCCACCGACAGCAGGAGCGCATCGATCCCCTGGTGACCTCGGTGCACGACATGGGACCCAGCGCCACCGCGCTGGTGGCCCAGGCCAAGGAGCAGCGGCTGCTGCTCGAAGCGTTGCGGCGGATCCCGGTCGATCACCAGATCACGCTCGAGCTCTACTACTGGGAGGGGATGTCGGCCGCGCAGCTGGGGCGCGTGCTCGACGTGCCCGAGGGCACCATTCGTACTCGTATCCGACGGGCCAAGTCGCTGGTGGAGGCGGCCCTGCGCGAGCTCGATGCCTCGCCCGAGCCGCTGCGCTCCACCCTGGCCGACATCGAGGGCTGGGCCCGCTCGCTCCGCGAGGTCGTGGAAGCCGAGCGTCAGAGTTGACGGGCGCCGGCCGACCCACGGGGATCGGCCGGCGCCGCCACCACCACCACGAATGAAGTCGGGCTGCACACCCGTGCGAGCCTCGGAGCCAGTCTACGCCGGGCCTCCGCAGGGCGCCCGTGATCGCGGCGGGAATTCTCGATCTCGGCGTCGAGGGAGCGATTGGCTCCCGTCGCTCCGCCGCGATCGAGGTCCCGCATCACCAGCGGGTCCGCGTTCGCAGCGTGCGCGTCGAGGCTCGGAGCGACGGCGGCGATCGAGCGCCGCGCAGCTCAGCTCGCGTCGGGCTCGTAGGCGCAGCGGAAGCCGATCCCGTGGGTGTAGGCGGTCTCGTCCATCGAGTGGCGGAACGCCGGATCGGCGAAGGTGGACTTGAAGCTGTTGAAGGCCCCGCCGCGGATGACCCGGGCGTCGCCCTCCTGCGGCCCGTGGGGGTTCTTCTGGAACTCCTTGCCGTACTCGTAGTAGCGGTCCGAGGTCCATTCGAAGACGTTGCCCACCATGTCCTCCAGGCCGGCCTGGGTGCGCCCCTTGGGGTAGCTGCCCACCGGCGCGGTGCCGGCGTAGCCGTCGTCGGCGTCGAACATCACGCCGTAGTCGGGGAGCTCGTTGTCGTTGCGCCACTTCTGGCAGCTCAGGTCGCAGGCGTTGGCCCGCTCGGGGTCGGGCACCTCGTCGCCCCAGGGGTACACGCGACCGTCCGAGCCGCGGGCCGCGTACTCCCACTCGGCCTCGGTGGGCAGCCGGCCGCCCTTGTGCTCGCAGTACGCCTGGGCCTGGGCCCAGGTCACGCAGTTGACCGGGTGATTGAGGCGATCGGTGTGACCGTCGTTGCACATCGGCGAGTGCACCGTCTTGTCGTGCATCCAGGTCTGCTCGTCGGTCTTGCCCTGGGGCCACCAGCTCTCGCGGAATGCCGGCTGACAGTCGCCCGCGCCCACGCAGGTCTTGTACTCGGCCACCGTGATCTCGTGGACGTCCATGCACACCGGGTCCACCTCCACCTGGTGCGCAGGCCTCGCGCGAGCGAGGATCGGGTCCTCCGAGTCCGAGCCCATGAAGAACTTGCCCCCCTCCACCAGCGCCGCGCCCTCGGGGCAGGGCCCGGCGGGCTCGGTCTTGGCGGGCTCGGTCTTGGCGTCCGGGGTCTTGGCGTCGGTCGGGGTCTTGGCGTCCGGGGTCTTGGCGTCGGCCGGGGTCTTGGTCGCCTCGGCGTCGGGCTTGGCCGCCTCGGCCGACTCGGGCTCGTCCTTGGTGCCCTCGCCCTTGTCACAGGCGAGTAGACCGAGGGACAGCACCAGCGCGCCCGTGGCGCGAGCCAATCGAAGATGGGGGTCGATCACGGGCTGGAATCTCGCACAGCGACGGCCCGCTCGTCACGGCCCTCGCGGGGCGAGCCCGCTCGTCGTGGGTCCCTCCCGGTGACGGAGCTCGGGCCTGCCGCGGGCTAGGGCTCGGGGACCGGGGCGAGCACCGGGTCCCGGGTGATCACCCGGCTGTCGATCTCCTCGCCGCTCACGGTCACGAAGCGCAGCTCGAGTCGGTCCGGCGTGGCCTCCACCAGCATCGCCCCGTGGGCATCGCGGAAGCGCACCATGCTGCCGGGCACCGGTCGGCGCAACGAGTAGCGGTTGGGGTTCCCGCCCAGGCCGTTGACGAAGTAGGGCAGCCCGTCTCGCTCGATGCGCTCGTAGTGGTGGTCGTGCCCGGACATCACCACGTCGGCGCCCCACTGCGCGAACGGCCAGCGCATCCCCCGGGAGGAGCCATGGTCCCCCGAGGAGTACGGAGGGTGGTGCATGTACACCACCTGCCAGGGCAGGGCGCTGGCGCTCATGTGCTCGCGGAGCCAGCGCGCCTGCTCGGAGTCGATGGTGTTGCCGTCGGGCTCCTGGGGATCGCTGTCCACTGCGAAGAGGTGCAGCGGGCCCCACTGCAGCTCGTAGTAGCGCTCGTTGCCCGGCAGGGTGAAGTAGTCGAGGTGCGGCCACGGCCCGGGCGTGCGCCAGTCGTGGTTGCCCAGCGAGGGGAAGAAGCGGTTGGTGTCGGCCCCGGGGCCAAAGCGACCCACGTAGGGCGCGATGAACGAGTGGTAGTACTGCCCCACGTTCTCGTCGATGGTGGAGGCACGCCCGTCGGGGTAGTTGTTGTCGCCCAGCGTGATCACCAGATCGGGCGACCAGGAGCGCACCAGCTCGGCCACCGCCTCGGCATCGGGACCGGCCAGGCCGTAGTCGCCGATCACGGCCATGCGCACCCGCTCACCCGGGTGCTCCACCGCGACGCCGGGCTCGCTGGCCGTCGCGCCGGCGGGGCCACAGGCGCACAGCCCGGGCACCAGCAGCAGCCATGCCGTCACCACGCCCCGCCGCCGCGCCTCGCTCACGCCCCCGAGGATGCGCCAGGACGGGCTCGAATGCACGGGGTGGCGGGCGCGCCCGGCCGGCTCGCCCGCGGCGCGTTCAGATCCCGCCCGCCAGCTCCTGGTCGATGATTTCCTTGAACTTGTCGTAGGGCTGGGCGCCCGCGAGCAGCCGCCCGTTGATAAAGAAGGTGGGGGTCCCTCGAGCATCGTTGTCGGTGCAGATCTTCTGCTGGTCCGTCACCGTGCGGGCCACGTCCGTGTTGCTCAGATCGAGCTCGAGCTGCTTGGTGTCCAGGCCCAGGTCGGAGGCAAACGAGAGGAAGTCCGAGTCGCTGCGCTTGGTGCGATCGGCGATCAGCTCGTCCTGCATCTCCCAGAACTTGCCCTGCCGATGGGCGGCCTCGGCGGCCCGGGCCGCGGTCTCGGCCCCCGCGTGGAACGACAGCGGGTTGTGCAGCCAGAACAGCGCCACCTTGCCCTCGTAGTCGGTGAGCACCTTGTCCAGGGTGGTCTCGGCCCGCTTGCAGAACGGGCAGTCGAGGTCGCCGCACTCGACGATCTCCACCGGCACGTAGCCGATGGCGCCCAGGCGGGGCAGGCCCGTGGTGTCGATGGTGTAGCGCTTCTCGCCCACGGGGGTGGCGATGGGCGTGGTGGGCGGGGCGACCACCTCGGGCGCGAAGTGCCCGATCATGTCGGCGTAGAGCCGCTTGCGGGTGTTGCCGCGGCGCTCCACGAAGCGCTCGGCCCGGGCCTTCTCCTCGGCCACCACCTCCTCGAACTTGTGCAGGGGCTGGGCCCCGCCGAGATAGCGCCCGTTGACGAAGAAGCTCGGGGTGCCGGTGGCGCCCAGCTTCTTGGCGTCGGCGATGTCGGCGTCGATCTGCGCCTTGGTGGCTGCATCGGCGTAGTCGCGATCGAAGCGGACCAGGTCGAGCCCCAGCTCGTCGGCCCAGCCGCGGAACGCCTCCTCGCTCAGGGCGTGCTGCTCGGCGTAGAGCTTGTCGTGCATCTGCCAGAACTTGCCCTGCTTGCCCGCCGCGATCGCAGCCCGGGCGGCGATCTCGGCCTTGTCGTGCATGGGCAGCGGGTTGTGGCGGAACACCAGGCGCACCTCCCGATCCCGCGCCAGCAGCTGGTCGAGGGTGGGCAGCACCCGCTTGCAGTAGGGGCACTGGAAGTCGCCGAACATCACCACCGTGACCAGGGCATCCTCGGGCCCGCGGATCACGGGGTCGGAGCCCAGCGGCACCGCGTAGCTCACCACCGCATCCGGGCGCCCCGAGGCGGTGCCGGAGGAGGTGGTGTTGGGCCAGATGTCGTCCACGTAGGGCACCGGGGTGGGCTCGGCCTGCTCGAGCACCTGCACCGGGGTCACGCCGCCGTCGGCTCCCCCGTCGGCGCCGCCGTCCTCGCCGCCGCCGTTGCCGTCCTCGCAGCGGGTGAGCGCATCGAGGCTGGTGGCCTTCAGCATGCAGTCGATCTCGGCGTCCGTGGTCTGGTCGCCGGTGCACTCGTTCATCAGCTCGTAGCGGCGATCGAGCAGATCCTCCTCGAAGGAGCTGCTCTTGATCTCCGCCCGCATCAGCTCGAGGATGTGATCGATGAGCTCGTCGCAGCGGTCGCGACGACGCTGCCGGGCGAGCCGGCTGGCCATCTTCTCGCCGGCGACCTTCATCACCCCCTGCACCAGCTCGGCCAGGGCGTGCTCGCCCGAGGTGTGCAGGCTGAGGCGGGCCACGAAGGTACGCCCCTGCAGCTCGCCGCGCATGGTCAGCAGCTCGAGCGGCGAGATCACCGGGGCCCACTCGTCCATGTCCTTGCGCTCGTCCTCGTCGATGCGCGCGCGGATCTCGTCGAGGAGGGTGCGGATGTCGAGGAACCCGGCGACCAGGCCGCCCTTGGCCGTGGCCTTCTCGATCTCGGGCAGGCGGGGCTCCTTGCGGAACGGGGTGCCGCTGCCCTTGATGATCTGGGGGATGTCCACCCGGCCCACGGCCACCCACAGCACGCCGCCGTGGATGAAGTAGCGGACGGTGGGGCGGTCGTCGATCATGTAGACGGTGGTGCCCTCGATCTGCTCGAGCTCGATGTCGAGGTCGTCGCCCTTCTCGCCGAAGAAGCGCTCGGCCGCCTTCTTGGCCTCGGCCTCGTCGCGCAGGCCCACCCAGCCCAGCCCGCCCGCGGGCTCCTCCTTGGCGTCCTCGCCCGGGAGCACCTGCAGCGCCATGCCGTATTGCCCGTCGAGGTTGCCGATGAGGTCGTTGCGCAGGTCGAGGCCGGTCTCCTTGCGCAGCCCCTCCTCGAACGCCGTGGCCGCGCCCATGCCCAGGGGACCGGTGGCGCCCAGGGAGTCGCGGATCTGATCGGGCGAGAACACGCCGTCGAGCTCCGCGAGCACCGGCGCCGGGATCTGGTCGAGCAGCTTGGTCTTGCGCCCGACGTCCTCGAACAGCTCCACCGAGCTGACCCCGTCCCGCATGATGGTCTGCGTCGACAGGTGGATGCGGGGGCCGTCGTCGACCAGCAGCATGGCGAAGCCGTCGATGTCGGCGAGCGCCATGCGGGTGGCCATGGCCGACGCGCCCTCGCCGGGCAGCGCGGCGCGGCCCGAGCCGCCGTCCACGTACAGGGCCAGCAGGGGCCGGCCCTTCTCGGTGCGGATCTCGCCGAAGCCGGGGCGGTCGGCCAGCGACTCGCCGCTCTTGGTCTCGGCGATGCGCTTGGCGTGGCGGGCCACGTCGTCGGCCGGGCCGCCGAGCACGAAGATCACGCGCTTCTTGTGGAGCAGGGCGGCCACCGGCGCGGGCTCGTCGAGCCACAGCCCCGGGGTCTCGGCGAACGAGCGCTCGATCCAGCGCAGGTCCTCCTCGGCGTCGATGAGCTTGGCCGCCTTGCTCGACAGGGCCGAGCGCAGCGCATCCTTGTCGCTCACCCCGATGGACACCGCGAACAGCCCCTCGCCGTCGAGCAGGCTCACGCCCAGCGGCTCGTCGAGGTCCAGGCCCCACGACTCGTAGGTCTCGGGCGAGAAGGGATCGAGGCCCAGGTCCTTGTCGATCTCCTCGCGCACCGCGGCCGGCACCTCGTCGCCGAACAGGGCGAGGGCGTCACGCGGCGAGGACAGGGCGAGGATGCCCACCGTGTCCTGGGGCATCTCGCGGGCCAGCTCGTGGACGAACGCCTGGTTGCGGCCCTTGACCAGCGAGACGATCCCGTAGATCAGCCCGCCGAGCAGGCCGGCTGCGACCACCCCGAGCACCACGCGCATCATCAGGCGGCGGCGGGCCGCTCGGTCGACGGGCTCGCGGCGCTTGGCCGAGCGCGGCTGGGCGTCGCCCAGCTTGATCACCGCGTTGGCCACGGGCGCCAGGGGGGCCGAGGCCGCTGCGGGCACCGGGGTGGGGACCCCCATGGGAGCGCCCGGCGGCGGGGCCATCGGCTGGTTGGGCGCCATCGGCTGGCCGGGCACGATCACGGGCGCCGAGGACTCGTCGGCGATCGGAGCGGGGGCACCGGGCGCGGGGCCGAAGGCCGGGGCCGCGCCGAGCCCGGGCGGCTCGCCCACGGCGGGTGGTGGCGACAGGCTGGGCGGCGGGGCCAGGCCCAGCAGGGTCGCCTCGTCCTCGCCCGCGCCCGGGGCGGTGGCCGACGACGAGGGGGGCACCACCCCGCGGGAGATGGTCTCGGACGGTCGCTCGTCGAGCACGGCCCCCGAGGGCACCGTGGACGAGGAGGCCGGGACCTGGTCGCTCCCCGACGCGGTGCCGCCCACCATCGGTGCCTCGGCGCCCTCGATCTCCACGAGGGTGATGTCGGTGGCTCCGCAGCGGAAGCTCTGTCCGCGGTACAGGGCGAACTGGGGCAGTCGCTTGCCCTCGCGCCACGTGCCGTTGCGGCTGCCGAGGTCGCGGACGATCACGAGCCCCTTGGTGAACTCGATCTCGGCGTGGAGGGCCGAGGTCTCGGGGTCGTGCAGGAGGATGTCACCAGACTCCCGCCCGATCATCGTGCGCCCGGGTCCTAGCTTGACCAGCTCGGGCTCACGGTCGGGGAAGCGGAGCTGGAGGGTGATCTTGGGTGACAGCGCGCTCGCTCCGGTGGGGTGGCCTACGAAAGAGTGAAGTGCAGTATTCCAGCGGCCTTGGCCCCACGCAAGCGCGTGCGGCACCGCCCGGCCCGTGCATCGGGGCCAACGCGTGAGCCCGTGGTTTCGGTTCGATCACGCCGTTGCAGCACTTCTCGTCGGATCGACGGCGCTGATGCCGTATCGTCTGCCGCGCGCCCGGGGCAATGAACGTCGGTGCTCCGAGGTTGGGGCCCGCCACCCGCGGGAGCCGGGTCACGGAGGAGATCGCCGAATGCTGGAGGTCGTCGGATTGAGCAAGTCGTTCGCCCTGGCCAAGCCACGGGGGCGCCCGCGGGGGCGTGCCCCCGCGGGGCCACCGGATCCGCGCGAGGACGGCCGTCGCTTCCACGCCATCCGCAACATCGACTTCACGGTGCAGACCGGGCGCATCGTGGGCCTGCTGGGCCCCAACGGCGCGGGCAAGACCACCTTGTTGCGGGTGCTGTCGACCGCGCTGCGCCCGAGCGCGGGAACGGCCACCTTCGACGGGGTCGACATCGTGCGCGAGCCCCTGGCGGTGCGTCGCATCCTGGGCTTCCTCTCGGGCAACACCGGGCTCTACGGCCGGCTCACCCCGCGGGAGATGCTGGTCTACTTCGGCCGCTTGCACGGGCTGCGGGGCCCCGAGCTCGAGCGCCGCATCGACGACCTGGTGGATCGCCTCGGCATGCAGAGCTACCTCGATCGCCGCAACGACACCCTCTCGGCCGGCATGAAGCAGCGGGTCTCGATCGCGCGCACGCTGATCCACGATCCCTCGGTGGTGGTCTTCGACGAGCCGACCACCGGCCTCGACGTGGCCGCGGCCGAGACCATCCTGCGCCTGGTCGAGCGCTGCCGCGACGACGGCAAGACCGTGCTGCTCTCCACCCACCACATGCACGAGGTGGCGCGGGTCTGCGACCGCGTGCTGGTGGTGCACCAGGGCGAGCTGGTGTTCTCCGGCTCGGTCGAGCAGATGCGCGAGCACGGCGAGGGCGGGACCCTCGACCGCGCGCTGCTTTCCATCGTGGGGGAGGGCGCCGATGCGTAGCGGAATCCTCACCGTCTTTCGCAAGGAGCTGCTCGAGGTCGGGCGCGATCGCAAGACCCTGATCTTCATGATCGTGCTGCCCCTGCTGCTCATCCCCCTGATCATCCAGATCACCACCGACTTCGTGGCCGACGCCGAGCAGGAGGCGGCCTCGGCCACCCTCGACTACGCGATCTTCGGGCAGGAACGGCTCCCGGGGCTCGCGGAGACCTTCGCCAGCACCCCGGGCTTCGAGGCCGTCCCGCTCGACGACCCCGCCCAGATCCCCCAGGCGGTGACCGACGGGCGCATCGACCTGGCGCTGGTGGTCGAGCCGCTCGCCCAGGCGGGCGGGCAGCACGTGGTGCAGCTCCACTACAACAACGCGCCGCTCACCTCCAAGGTCAAGCCCCGCACCAACGAGGTCCTCACCCGCCTGGGCTCCGACGTCCGACGCGAGCGCCTCGAGGCCCTCGGCCTGGGCGACCCGGCGCTCCAGCTCGGGGTGGCCGAGCCGGTGGTGATGGTCGAGCGTGGCACCGCGCCGATGCGCGAGGTGCTGGGCGAGCGCATCGGCGGAATGCTGCCCTACATGTTCATCATCTTCTGCTTCCTGGGCGCGATGTATCCCGCCATCGATCTGGCCGCGGGCGAGAAGGAGCGGGGTACCCTCGAGACCCTGCTGCTCGTGCCGATCCCCCGCCACCAGGTGGTGCTGGGCAAGTTCCTCGTGGTCTTCACCGCGGGCGTGGTCTCGGCCGTGCTCACCCTGGTGGGCCTGGGCGGCTGGCTGGCGCTCAAGGGCGACGAGCTGGGCGGGGACATCGGGGCGGTGATGCAGTCGATCGGGGCCACCGATCTGGTCCTCATCGCGACCATGCTCGTGCCCACCGCGGCGATCTTCGCCGCCCTGCTGCTGTGCATCAGCATCTACGCCAAGAGCTTCAAAGAGGCGCAGTCGTACATCGCGCCCCTCAACATGCTGGTGATCCTCCCCGCCTTCCTCGCGATGCTGCCGGGGGTGGAGCTGAACTGGAAGACCGCGTCGATTCCCATCGCCAACATCTCGCTGGCCATCAAGGAGCTGATCAAGGGCACCATGGACTACTCGGTGCTCGTGGCGATCCTCGGCAGCAGCACCCTGCTCGCCGCGATCTTGCTGTGGATCTCCACCCTGTGGTTCCGTCGCGAGGACGTGCTGTTCCGACAGTGAGGGATCCCCCATGCCTCGCACGATCGTCCCCACGGGCCGTGGCCCACGAGCGCGAGCCGAGCTGGCGCTGCTGCTGCTCTTGCAGGCGGGCGCCGGCTGTGGGGTGGTCGAGGATGCGGCGGCCCGGGTCCGCGGCTGGTGGGGCGACGAGGCCGAGGCCGAGCCCGCGGCGCCTCCCGAGGCCGCGGCCGATCCGAGCGCCGAGCCCAGCCCCGATCTCGGGCCTTCCGGGGGCTCCACGGGCCCCCATGCCGCCCGGGGCGGCGACTCCGGGTCGGGCGGGACCTCCGGGGGTACCGACGGGGACGACGGGTCGGGGAGCACCACCCTCCCCATGAGCTACGCCCGACCACCCACCACCGGAGCGGACGAGGGCGGCACCGGGGACGACGGCAGCCGCGGGAGCCACCGCGGCACCGCGGACGAGGGCGGCACCGGGGACGACCACGGCACCGGGAGCGACGACGGTGGCGAGGCGGCGGGCACCACCGGCGGCTCCATGCACGCATCATCGAGCTGTCTCGAGGGCACGTGGTCCGTGGACGACGACGGCGAGTACTATCGCGATCTGGTCAAGCGACAGGCCCATGGTCGCCCGGCTCGTCGCCTGAGTCGGGGAGGCCGATTCACCATGAGCTTCGATCGGGGGGAGCTCCGGGTGCGAGCCACCCATCGCCGCTCGTCGTTCTCCACCACCCTGGCCGACAACGAGATCGACTATGACATCGACGTCCACGGCGAGGTCGATGCCGACTACCGCATGGAGGGGGCCGACACCCTGGTCGTCGATCCGCCGCGTCGAACCACCCTGCGGGCCAGCGAGGTGGTGCGCTTCCCCGGCGGGAAGACCGAGAACCGACGAGTGAGCGCCCCCACCGAGGGGCGCTTCGAGATGACCTGCGGGCCGGCCGTGCTCGAGCTGCGCCCGATCGAGGACGGCAAGCCGGGTCCCCTGATCCGCATGAAGCGACCCGCTCCCTGACTCGCATGGAACGATCCGGCCGAGATCGACGAACGCTCAGTCGTCGCTCGGCTCGATCACGTTGAGCTGGTGCAGGCCACACTCCTTCTTGGTAGCCTCCTCCCACCACCATCGACCCTCGCGCTCGTGCTGTCCGGGCAGGATGGCCTTGGTGCAGGGCTCGCAGCCCACCGACACGAAGCCGCGATCGTGCAGGGAATTGTAGGGCACGTCGAAGGCACGAATGGCATCCCAGACGTCGGCGCTGGTGCGAGCACACAGCGGATTCCACTTGATCAGCGGACGACCGTCCTTGCCCTGGTGGGCCTCGTCGAGCTCCACCACGGCCAGCGATCGACGGGTGCGCGGGCTCTGGTCGCGGCGCTGGCCGGTGACCCACCCGCTGAGGGTGGCGAGCTTGCGTCGCAGCGGCTCGACCTTGCGGATGCCGCAGCATTCCTCGTGGCCGTCGTCGTAGAAGGAGAACAGCCCCTTGGCGCGCACCAGCCCCTCCACGGCCTCGGTGCGGGGGAACTGGATCTCGACTCGGATCCCATAGTGCTGCTCCACCCGCTGGATGAAGCGCAGGGTCTCGGGATGGAGGCGACCGGTGTCGATGCTGAAGACGCGGAACGGCCGACCGAGCTGCGCCGCCCACTCGATCAACATCACGTCCTCGCTGCCCGAGAACGCGATGGCGATCTCGTCGGACTCGTGGTGGTCGAGGGCACGCTGGAGGATGGCAATCGGAGACTCGTCCTCCAGCTCGGAGGCTAGGACCGCGATGTCGGTGGGATCACTCATCGTGTGGGCGGCATGATGGAGAATCGATGCTCACCCGAGCAAGGTGCTGCCCGGGGGATCGGTGGCTGCAATCGACCATGGGATCGCCTCGATGTGGTCGCGGGTTACCGGCGTGACCATAGGGGGATCTCCACTCGACGAGAAGGCGGCCCCGAGTCCTCCTATGTCGCGACGATGAGGGATCCCCTGAATCCACGAGGAAACCGGGTTCTCGTTGGCCGAATTCGTTGCAGGAACAGTCGATATCCACACCGAATCGAGGTCAAACCCCAACAATTCCGCGATCCATGCGACGATTTTTCCCATGGAAACTGCCAAATTGCCACGGGCAAGGTATGACGTGGATACGACAGGATACCCTGAATCTCCTCCGATTCCAGGAGATTCACGGGGATTCTCTTGATTCCACTACTATTGGCGTGGTAACCCCCAATCGATAGGGGTTGCAGATGGGGCGGAGAGAGTCGCCAAATCGAATGCGACCCCGAGAAGGATCGGAAGAACAACGATGTCGGCTCTTCAAGAACTCGTAGCCAACATGTCGGTCGCACAGCTCGCAGAGCTCGCCGGCATGGACGTGGACTCGATGGTGGCACTGGTGCTCGGCAAGCGCGGCGCGGCTCCGGCCGCCGCCAAGGCACCCGCTCGTCGGGGTCGTCGTGCCGCCGCCGAGGCTGCCCCCGCCGAGGCCACCCCCGCCCAAGCTGCTCCCGCGACCGGGAAGAAGGCGCACAACACCCGCACCCGCGAGGGCCGAGAGGCACTCGACCAAGCGATCATCGCGTTCCTCAAGGAGCAGGCCGAGCCCGTGCGCGCGCTCGACATTCGCAAGGGGGTGGGGGGAACCGCGGCTCAGATCCGCACTCGTCTCAACGTGCTCATCGAGCAGGGCAAGGTCACCTACAAGGGCCGGGCATCCGGCACTCGCTACAAGGCCAAGTAGGCCGATTCGGGGATCATCCGAAGCGATGGGGCGAGCAGTGATGCTCGCCTCATTCGTTTCTCACGACGAGGAAGTGACCAGATGGAGATCGTCGACTTCGAGGTCATCAGCGACACCATCGAGGGAATCGAAGGGGGCTTCATGGCCGTGCGTCGGCTGCACCTCCGCAACCTCCGCGACGATGGATCTCGCTCGGAGCGCTACGTCTGCGACTTCGTCGTGAGACCCAAGGGCGTCGATGCCGTGGTGGTGGCGGTCTACCATCGCCACGCCGAGGGCGTGCGGGTGCTGCTGCGCGACGGCCTGCGACCGGCGCTCGCCAAGGGGCGAGCGCCCGAGCACCTGCCGATTCCCGATCGTCGGCTCTACCTGTGTCTCACCGAGGTGGTCGCGGGGATCATCGAGCACGACGATCGCGGCGAGGAGGGCGTGCGCCGACGCGCTGCGCTCGAGGTGGAGGAGGAGGCCGGCTACGTGGTGGAGCCATCGGCGGTGGAGCTGCTCGGCGCCGGCTCGTTCCCCAGCCCCGGGTCGATGCCGGAGCGCTTCTGGCTCACCGCGGTGGAGGTCGCCGATCCCTCGAGCCAGCAGCCGCCGCAGGGCGATGGCTCGCCGATGGAGGAGGGAGCCACCACGCGCTGGATGGCGCTCGACGACGCGATCGCGGCCTGCGTGACCGGAGAGATCGAGGACGCCAAGAGCGAGCTCGTGCTCCGGCGGCTACGGGAGCACCTCGCCCGCTGAGCTCCGCCCGCGAGGGCGAGCACGGGCCC
>JACKDV010000049.1 GCA_020633315.1 Myxococcales bacterium | reverse complement strand
CGGCGAAGAAGGCCGCGAGCAAGAAGAAGGCAAAGACCTCGTAGTCGTCTCGGGGCCGGCGTCGGTCGGTCCTCGGTGGCGACGGGCTACGGCTCGGCGACGGAGAGATCGTCGAAGAGCGTGGCCGCATCGGCCTTGGTCCACAGCCCGATCATCCCGGGCTCGGCCAAGGCCGAGTCGTTCGTGGTGAGCACGGGCTGGTCGTCGATGAACAGCTCCATGCGCGGGCCCTCGGTCACCACCCGCATCGAGTGCCAGGCCTCGGGGTCGAGCTCGAGGTCGACCTTGGCCAGGGCCGTCCGCACCCCGCCCTGCACGATGTAGAAGCGGGCGTTGTTCTCCAGCGGGTTCCAGCGCGCGATGTAGTAGTCGCTCTCGCTCTGCACGCGCCACACCGGACCGCCGCCGCGGTCGAGCTCGCCGGTGCCGGACTTGACCATCACGCTGATGTCCACGTCGCCGTAGCGGGTCCCCTCGACCAGGGCGAGGTTGAAGGTGCCCTTGCCGTTGTCGGTCTTGGTGATCCCGAAGGCGTTGGGCTGGGTGGGGGCGCTCGGATCGGCGACCACCTCCCAGGTGGCGGGGGTCCCCGCGCCGCCGGTCTCGGTGATGCGGAAGCCAGCCGGGATCTGGCCCGCGACCGCATCGTCGAAGGTCCAGGTGCGGGCGTGCGCGTTGGTCTGGCCCGGCTCCGGCTCGGCCTCGGCCTGCGGCGCGGGGTCGGCCTTGGCCTCGGGCTCCGCCGGGGTCTTGGTCTCGGGGGTGGGCGCGGCCTTGGCCGGCGGGTCGCCGCAGGCAGAGAGCAGGAGCAGCAGGCCGAGGCTCGCGGGGGAGGTTCGCGTGATCATGGGAGCGGGGTGATCGTCCGCCGGGGTCCCCGCGGGATCAAGCGCGCGTCCGGCGTTGACCCTGGCCCCCTCGGCGCGCGACGGTGGGCCATGCGGATCGGCATCGATCTGGGCGGGACCAAGACGGAGATCGTGGTGCTCGACGCGGGCGCCGAGGTCCTGCGACGCCGCGTGCCGACCCCTCGTGACGACTACGCGGCCATCGTCTCGACCGTGGTCGAGCTGGTGCGGTCGGCCGAGGCCGAGCTGGGGGCCACGGCCACGGTGGGCATCGGCACCCCCGGCGCGGTGTCGCCGGCGACGGGTCGGATCAAGAACTCCAACACCACCTGCCTCATCGGCCGACCGCTGCGCGAGGATCTGGAGCGCCTGCTCGAGCGACCCATCCGCCTGGCCAACGATGCCAACTGCTTTGCGCTCTCCGAGGCGGTCGACGGCGCGGCCGCGGGCGCCGAGGTGGTGTTCGGCGTGATCCTGGGCACGGGCGTGGGCGGGGGCGTGGTGGTCCGTGGCTGGCCGCTCGGCGGGCGCAATGCGATCGCCGGCGAGTGGGGGCACGACCCGCTGCCGTGGCCGAGGGACGACGAGCGCCCGGGGCCCACCTGCTACTGCGGGCGCCAGGGCTGCATCGAGACCTTCCTCTCGGGTCCGGGGCTCGAGCGCGATCATGCGGCGCGGGCCAACCCCGCGCGGGCGGCCGACATCGCTCGCGCGGCCGCGCACGGCGAGCCGACGGCGTGCGAGACCATGGAGCGCTACGCCGACCGGCTCGCGCGAGGCCTGGCCGCGGTGATCAACCTGCTGGATCCCGACGTGATCGTGCTCGGCGGTGGCGTGTCCAACATCGAGTGGCTCTACTCGGCCGTGCCCGAGCGCTGGGGCCCGTGGGTGTTCTCCGATCGCGTGGACACGGAGCTGCGCCCCGCGGTGCACGGCGACTCGAGCGGGGTCCGGGGGGCGGCGTGGCTGTGGCCGGCCGACCCCTGATGCCCGAGTCATGAAAGAGGCGGCCGGGAGAAGCCTCGCAGGACTGATTGCGGTACCTGCGCATTCCGGGGGTGGGTCCCTCGTGAGGCCGCGGCCGCTCGCGGGCTCGCCGCGGGGCCGCGCCACCTTGTGGAGCATGGTGGTCACTGCTAACGCTAGGCCCGTGGTTGGATCGACGAGTCGGCTCGTCCTCGCGTTGGGCTTGGTGGTCACGATCGGCTGCGAGCGCGAGCCGAAGCCCGAGCCCGAGCAGTGGCAGGCGGTCGCCACCGATCTGCCCGGCGCCTTGCTCTCGGTGTGGGGCACCAGCGCCAGCGACGTGTGGACCGTGGGCGCCGACTCGCGCGACGGCCAGGGACCGACGGTGCTGCACCTGGACGGCGATGCGTGGGAGCGTGTGTCGACCGCTCGGAGCTCGGGCGACCTGTGGTGGGTGTTCGGCTTCGAGGACGGCCCGATCTACATGGGGGGCGATGGCGGGATCATCCTGCGCTACGAGGGCGGGACCTTCACCGAGATGACCACGCCGGGCACCAACACGGTGTTCGGGATCTGGGGGGCCTCGCCCGACGACGTGTGGGCCGTGGGCGGTGCCTCGGATGCCACCGGTGGCTTCGCGTGGCGGCTCTCCGGCGACGCGTGGGTGGAGGAGCCCTCGGTGCCCGCCGACGTGCCCACCCAGGCCGCGCTGTGGAAGATCTTCGGTCGCTCGGCCTCCGATGCCTGGATCGTGGGCAGCAACGGGGTGGCGCTGCACTGGAACGGCAGCGCGCTCGAGCCCGGCGACACCGGGGTGGGCTCGTCGCTGTTCACGGTTCACGAGCACGATGGCGTCTATGCGGCCGTGGGTGGCTCGGCCTCGGGCTACATCATCGAGAACGACGGCTCGGGCTGGGCCAACGTGACGCCCGACGATCCCGTGCCCATGGGTCTGTCCGGGGTCACCCTCGGCCCCGACGGCTCGGGCATCGCGGTGGGGCTGGTCGGAGGCATCTACGTCCGCGATGCGAGCGGCTGGCACATCGAGGACCCCGATTTGCCCCTGCGACAGAACCTGCACGGGAGCTGGATCGACGACGAAGGAGGCCTGTGGGCGGCGGGCGGCGATACCTTCGCGCCGCCGCTCACCGATGGCCTGCTGCTGCGGCGTGGGATCCCCATTCCCACGGAAGGACTCTAGAATGAGCATGATGGCACCGACGATCATTGCGCGCGTGGCCTTGGTGGTGGCGCTGGGGGTCGTGGCGACCGCCTGCGAGGACGAGGCGGAGGACGTGGACCGCAGCTGCGAGAGCCTGGCCTCGGGCGAGGGCTGCACCTGGATCGGCCTGCCGGGCGAGGAGGGCTTCAACGGCGACGGTCTCCATCGCCGCAAGACCCGGGTCGCGCAGCCGCAGGATCTGCTGTGGCTCCCCGACGGCACGGCCTGGTTCACCGATTTCAACAACTTCCTCATCCGGCGCGTGCTCGAGGACGACACCATCGAGACCATGGTGGGCTCGCTCGATCCGATCTTCCCCGGCGACGGGCCCCTCGATGGGATCCCGCCGGGCGGGGCCAACGGCAGCGACTGGCTGCTCAACCACCCCACCAACATGGTGCTCACCCCCGAGGGCAAGATCCTCGTGGTGGCGTGGCACAACCACAAGCTGCTCACCGTCGACCCCGGTGACGGCCACGTGCAGGTGATGTGCGGCGGCGGGGCCGGCTTCGCGGGCGACGGGGGACCCGCGGCCACCGGCGCGCTGTTCAAGCAGGTCAACGACGCGACCCTCGACGACGCCGGCAACGTCTACCTGGTCGACCAGCAGAACCAGCGAATCCGCCGGATCGACCCCCAGGGCATCATCGAGACCATCGCGGGGACCGGCGCGGTGGGGCACGAGGGCGCGGGTGGGCCCGCGCTGGATGCCACCTTCTCGTGGGCGGCGGGCTCCAACCCCAACCCCTCGGGCGGCATCGTGCACCACCAGGGCAAGCTCTACGTGTCCGACACCGAGGCCGATGCCATCCGGGTGATCGACCTGGCCTCCGGGCAGATCGACGACCTCGCCGGCACCGGCGACAACGGCAGCGACGGCGACGGCGGTCCGGCCCTGCAGGCCAAGATCAACGCGCCGCGCGACCTGGAGATCGGGCCCGACGGCGACCTCTACTTCGCCGAGACCGATGCGGGACGCGTGCGGGCGGTCGACCTCGAGACCGGGATCATCCGCACCGTGGTGGGCACCGGAGAGCTGGGCATCGAGGCCCACGACGGCGTACCCGCCACCGAGATGCAGCTCCGGCGCCCCTTTGGGATCTCCTTCGATCCCGAGGGCAACCTCTATGTCATGGACTCGCTCAACGGGCGGATCGTGAAGGTGGCCAAGTGAGGACGACGAGCCCCATTCCCTGCACCCTGCTCGCGCTCACGGCCGTGCTGGGGGGCTGTCGCGAGGAGGAGGAGAGCTGCGATCCCACCACGCCGGGGATCCTCTGCACCATCGCGGGCAACGGCGACAACGGCTACGACCGCAACGCGGACGACCTGGCGATCCCGGCCCTCGAGGCGAAGTTCTCGCTGCCCCAGGACACGCTGACGGCCTCCGACGGCACGATCTACATCCTCGACTGGAACAACCACCGCCTGCGGGCGCTGCTCGACGACGGCAAGATCCACTGGGTGGCGGGCCGCGGCGAGCTCGGGGGCAGCCTCGACGATCCGGCCAACGGCGACTTCAACCACCCCACCAACATCATCTTCGACCACGGCGGCGAGAACATCGTGATGGCCGCGTGGCACAACTCGAAGATCCGGGTGGTCAACCGGGCCACGGGGATGGTGTCGGACACCTGCGGAGACGGGAAGCGGGCCTACTTCGGCGACGACGGGCCTGCGCTGACCTCCTCGCTCGATCTGCCGGCCAGCATCGCCTTCGACCCTGCCGGCGATCTGGTCATCATGGACCAGGCCAACCAGGTGCTGCGCCGCGTGGATGCGGCGGGCGACATCCATCGCCTGGCCGGGCGGTGCGTGGTGGATGCCGCGCCGCCCAACGGTCCGGGGGCCTGCCCCGAGGGGGTGGAGCCCACTGCGTGCCCCGACGGTCCCAACGGGCCCTCGGGCAAGGCGGTGTGCGGCGAGCCGGATCCGATGGATCCGGCGGCGCTGATGGATCTGTGCTCCAAGCCCTGCACGCCGGGCTACTCGGGCGACGAGATCCCAGCCACCGAGCTGCGGATGTCCCAGCCCTTCGGGCAGTCGGCGTCTCCGGCCGGGCGCATCGTGTACGACCCCGAGGGCAACCTCTACTTCGCCGACACCGGCAACCACCTCATCCGCATGATCGATACCGCGGGCGTGGTGCACCGCGTGGCTGGGGTGCCGCCGGTCGACGGCGTGCCCCGCAGCGGCTACTCGGGCGACGGCGGTCCGGCCACCGAGGCGATGCTGAGCTTCCCCGTCGACCTGGCCTTCGGCGACGACGGCACCCTGTACCTCACCGACGTGCGCAACCACTGCGTGCGGGCGATCGACCCGGACGGCATCATCTCCACCGTGGTGGGGATCTGCGGCGAGCACGGCTACGAGGGAGACGGCGGGGCGCCCGAGGATGCGCTGCTCAACCTCGCCTTCGGGATCGAGTACGCCGACGGCACGCTCGTGATCTCGGACACCGGCAACAACGTGATCCGCTCGGTGCTGCTGCCGTGAGGCTCGCCGGGCGAATCCGCGGGGGGCTGGTGCCCGGGGTGCTGCTGGTCGTGGCCTGCCCGGGCGACGATTCCAGCGCGGGCCCGGAGCCCCTGTTCCCGGCGGACTACGAGGCGAGCTACGTGGAGGTCCGCAACTGCCGGGGCAGCGGCGACCACGACCTCAACAACATCCGCATCCTCGCCGACCCCGTGGCGCTGCCGTACTACCAGGACCGCCAGGGCGCCTTCCCCGAGGGGGCGGTGGTGATCAAGGAGGAGTACGACTTCGGCGACACCACCTGCGAGGGCGAGCTCAAGCAGTGGACGGTGATGCGCAAGCTGGCCGCCGATGCCTCGCCGGACACCCTCGACTGGGAGTGGCAGCGGGTCGACGAGCAGCGGCGGGTGGTGGGCGAGGACGAGATGCGCTGCATCTCCTGCCACACCGGCTGCGGGGTGCCGCCCGACGGCTTCGACTGGACCTGCTCGATCCCGCCCTGAGCACCGCTCCCGGCGTAGGGAGGCACGAGCTCAGCGCAGGACGATGCGGCGCGCCACCGAGTTGCTCTGGTCGGCCACCAGCAGGCCGTCGCCGTCCATCGCCAGCCGGGCCACGTAGCCGAGGCGAGCGGACAGGGCCGGCCCGCCGTCGCCACGCAGGCCCTCGAGGCCGGTGCCGGCGATGGTGTGGATCGTGCCGTCGGGGGCGATGCTCCGCACCCGGAAGTTGCCGCGATCGGCCACGTAGAGGGTGCCGTCCTCGTCGAGGGCGAGGCCGTAGGGCTGATCGAGCTGGGCCTGGGTGGCTGGGCCTCCGTCGCCCGAGAAGCCGGCGGTGCCGGTGCCGGCGATGGTGTGGATCGTGCCGTCGGCGTCGAGGCGACGCACCACGTTGTTGCGGGTGTCGGCGATGAGCAGGTTGCCCGCGGGATCGAGCTCCATCGCGGTGGGCCAGTGCAGCGCCGCGTCCACGCCCGGGCCGCCGTCGCCCGAGAGCTCGGCCACCCCGGTGCCGGCGATGGTGTCGATCATGCCGCTCGGATCGATGCGGCGCACGCGATTGGCCAGGCTGTCGCTGACGTAGATCGAGCCGTCGGGGCCCAGGGCCATGCCGTCGAGCTGGATGAAGAGGGCCTCGAGCGCGGGGCCGCCGTCGCCCTCGTTGCCGTCGATGCCCACCACGCCGTCGTCGGCCCCCGCGAGCACGTGGAGGCGATCGTCGTCGCCCAGCATCAGCACCCGGGGGTCGTGGTACGAGACGAAGACGATCCGCCCCTGGTCGTCGAAGCGGAAGTCGATGGGGTTCTCGAGCGGGGTGGTGGCGGCGGTGGCCGAGGTGTCGGCGATGGCATGGAAGCCGCTGCCGATCACGGTCTGCACCGTGTCGTCGTCGTCGATCACCCGCAGCCGCTGGTTGTTGAAGTCCATCACGTAGATCCGATCGTCCGGGCCCCGGCGCACCGAGGACACGAGGAACAGATCGGTCTGGGCCGGATCGAGGCCGTCGCGGTTGAAGCCCAGCTCGCCGGTGCCGATCACCGGGCACAGGTAGCCGGGGCTCCGCTCGCAGGGCGGGTCCTCCTCGCAGCCGGCGGGCGCGAGCAGCAGCGCGAGGGCGAGGGCCCGGCGGCTCATCGGCGCTCCCCGTGCTCCGTGGCCGTCACTCGCGCGCTCCGGTGGGCGTGGCCTCGATCGAGATCAGCTCGTAGGAGTTGAAGCCGTGGTTGTGGACGTGGAACTGCAGGGGGACCCCCGCCGGGAGCTCGCGCTCGATCACGAGGTCCTCGTCGAGCAGGGTCGCGGGCGCGGGAACGGGGACGAGCTGCTCCCACTCCACCTGCCCGTCGATGGCCAGCGCGAGGTGGGCCTCGGCGGGGCTCGGCGCGGTGAGATCGTAGTACCACAGCCGCAGCGACACGGTGTCGCCCGAGCGCAGCTCGACCAGGGTCGGCTGCTCGATGGTGGCGTAGTTGCACAGGTCGGTCTGGATCTCGAAGACCGGGTCGGGACCGAAGCTCTCGATCAGCAGCCCCTCCTCGTCACAGACCGCGTCGGCCGGGCGCTCGGCTCCGAACACGTCCCGCTCGACCTCGGCCACCCGCGTCCAGCGATCGTACTGGATCAGATCGACCGGAATGGGGTCTTCCGGGGGCGGATCGGGCTCGTCCTCGCAGGCGCCGAGCCCTGCTGCCATGGCCAGCAGCGTGCCTGCGCCGTATCGAAGGACCGTCATCGTCGGCCCGCTCAGGATGCCATGCCCTCCGAGGCTGCGCACGCCGGCGCCCCTCGATCAGCGCGTGCGACGGCGGCGTGTGAGCCCGCCGAGCCCCAGCAGCAGCGTCGTCAGAGCCGCGGGGGCCAGCGGGGCCTCGCGATCGATGCGACAGCCCCCGCCGCCCCCGGAGCCGGAGCCCGCCGAGCCGGAGCCCCCGCTGCCGCCGGCCGAGCTCGCGCCGGCCGAGCCCCCCTCGTCTCCGGTGGCGACGCCGGCCACGCTCACGGTGACGGTGGCCGACTGGGTGTGGAACGAGTACTGGGCGGCGGCGACCAGCTCGTGGGTGCCGGGGCTCAGGGTGAGGTCGACCTCGTGGCCTCCGGTGCAGCTGTCCGCGCAGGCATAGGCCTCCTCGCCGTCGACGGTGAGGGTCACGCCGAAGGGCTGATCCTGGAAGCAGCCGCAGTCGTCACAGGAGCAGTCGTCGCTGACCGCGAAGCTCACCGTGGTCTGTGCGAGCACCTCGGCTCCGTCGAGCGGGCTCGAGATGGTCACGGGGCTGTCGGGAGGGCTGCAGGTGCCGCAGCTCCCGTCGGTGGTGCCGTCGGGATCGGTGCCGCCTCCGGTGTCCCCGCCCGTGCCCGAGGAGCCCCCGGCTCGGGCCCGGCCCGGAGCCAGCGAGATCGCGAGCGCCACCAACGATGCTCCCACCAGCTTCATGCCGGCATCGTAGCAGGGGGGGCGGAGCAGAGGGGAGCTCAGCGACGTCGTCGACGGACGCCCAGCAGCAGCAGGCCCAGCAGGCCGGCCGTGAGCGGGGCGCCCCCGTCGGTCCGGCAGCCACAGGTCCCTCCGCTTCCGTCGCCCCCGTCTTGTCCGGGCCCCGAGGCATCGTCGTTGCTCCCGGTCGTCTGGCCCCCGGTGCCGCCCGAGTCGTCGCCGCTGTCTCCCGAGCCGCCGGTGCTCTCGTCGTCGCAGCCGGCTCCGCCGATGAAGCCGGCCCCGTCCTCGCAGGTGCCCGGGCCGTCGGTGCCCAGCACGATCACCAGCTCCTGCATGTAGCTGGTGTAGCTGCGGCCCATCGGGTCCTCGATGTCCACGCGGATGAGCACGGACTCGCCCGCGAGCTCCTCGGGCGGCGTGAGCTCCACGGCGAAGCTCTCTCCGCTCACCGGATCGTCCTCGAGGAAGGGCACCCAGGTCACCTCGGGATCGGCGAAGGCCCAGTAGGCGGTGACGCTCGATCCGTCCATGGCGCTCACGCAGCCCTCGATCGTGGCCGACTCGTTGCGGTTGATCACGATCTCGGTGCTGCTCACCGCGAGGGCGGGGCCGCTGGCCTCGAGCGCTGGGCTGTCGACGATCTTCACCACGCCGCTGCGCGGGCTCCAGATGTTGAGCGGCGGCTCCCAGGTGAACGCCTCGACGGTGTAGGTCCCCGCGGGCAGCCCCGAGGTGTCCCAGTCCACTCCGGCCGCGGCCGCGGCGAAGGTGATCGGCCGGCGGTCGTCGTCGGCGGTGATCCGATCCCAGCAGCCAGCCCACGCGGTGGCCGTCTCCATCACGTCCTCGGGATCGATGTCGTCGGGGGCCGCTCCCTTGGCGATCGCGCGATCGATGTCGGCCTGGGTGATCCAGCGGGGCAGGAAGGTCTGGGGATCGCGGGCGCGGCAGAACGAGAAGAACTGGTGGGTGCGGCTGTCGTCGACCTCGTCCTCGGTGATCTCGGTGTCTTCCTGCGGCACCGCGTACTCGAGGTGGAGCATCGGGTCGGCCGAGCGATCGACGACCGTCATGCAGGGCGCCCCGGCCCAGTCCACGGGGACCCGCGGCTTGGTTCCGTTGCTGGCGTGCGCAGCCGGGGCGGCCAGCATCGTGCCCGCGCCGATCAGGATGGCGACCTTCGAACCCGTGCGCATCGACATGTCGACTCCAAGGTAGCAGGGCCGGACCGTCGGCGGCACGCGCAGGAGGCCCCGGGCTGCGGCACGGCGGCGCAGAGCGTGCGCAGATGCGACCCCCGGTCGCAGGTGAGGCCACTCGCGGTTATGCCGCATCGCTTGGCCGCGCGACTCGCGGACTCGACCACGGCGCGCCAAAAAAGTGAGCCCGAGGACCATTGGACCTCGGGCTCGCAGATCTTGCCGGACGGCAAGGGACGGACGGACAGACAGACAGACGGACAGGATGGAGTCTCAGGGACAAGCCAAGGAAGGAGAGGCCAAGTCGGGTTCGCGGTGTCGTGCGGTGGTGGTGACGACGGAGGATGGGGGGAGATCAGCCGGCCGAGGCGGAGGCCTCGCTGGTGAAGGCGGCGGTGAGCCGCTCGAGCGCTTGGTCGCCCTTGGTGGGCAGCGCGGCCACGCTCTGCTGAGCGGCGGCCACGGCGATCTCGATGTCGCCGGCGAGGGTGGTGACGAGATCGAGCTCGGCCTGGAGCGCGGCCTGGTCGTTGGGCGTGAGCGACGGCGAGGAGAGCCGGGCTTGGATGTGCGTGGTGAGGGTGGTGACCAGGGCGGTGGCGCGGGCCCCCAGGGCCACGAGCTCGGCGCTGGCCGACTCCACGCGGGCGGAGGTGCGGCGCAGGTCGGTGGCGATGCCCTGGAGGAGGAGGAGCACGGCCCGGACCTCGGCCTGGGCCTCGGTGTCGAGATCGAGCTCGATGGCGATCGGGTCCGAGGAGGCGACGCTCCTCGCGGCCATCCCGCGCAGGGGCTCCTCGGCCACGCCGAGGGTGTGGGGCAGGCTGGCGAGCTGATCGAGCACCACGTCGACGTCGTTGATCGGCTGGAGGACGAGGTCGACCTCGGCTTGGATCTGGTCGGGGATCGCTCGCAGCTCGTCGAGGGGATCGGCCTCCATCGAGGTGGCGCCGGAGTCCAGCGGCTCGACGTTGCGCGCCGCGCAGCCTCCCCCGATCGCGTTCGCGAGGGCGAGGAGGATGGGCAGCGACGGGCGAATCATCGGCTCGCCCTCCATGACGGCGGGGTGGCCACGCGGTTGCAGCCGAGACGAAAGAAACCCCGGTCACCGTGACGGGGCCCGGGGTTCCTCTCAGGTGCAGAGCGCGCGACGCTCAGTGGACTCGCTCTTCGTCCTCGTCGTCGTCGTCGTCGTTCTCTTCGGCCTCTTCGTGACCGTCGTCGCCGTCGTCGTCGCCGTCATCCTCATCCTCGTCGTCTTCCTTGGCCGCCTTGCGCGACGATCCCTCGTCGTCGCCCTTGGCCGCCTGGGCCTCCTCGCGCTTGCGACGGGCGCTGTCCTTGGCGTACTCGAAGTCGCTCGGCTTGGGCTTGCGGATGAGCAGCAGCCACAGCCCTACCAGCAAGAACGCGATGGTGAACCACTGCGCGGGGGTCAGGCCCAGGTAGCGCTCGTCGGGGGTCTGGATCACGCCGCGGGCGGCCTCGTCGGCGCGCAGCGAGTCGAGGAAGAAGCGGAAGGGGGCGTAGGCGGTGGCGACCAGGCCCACCAGGCGACCCGGCGGCCACTTGTCCCACTTGGTGACGAAGTAGACGAAGGCCATCAGGCACACGGCGAACATGAACTCGACCAGGCCGAGGTCGTAGCGCCAGGTGCCGTCGGGCCAGGGGCCCACCGCGAGGAAGGTGCCCTCGGGGACGATCTTGCCGGGGTGGTCGTGCACCAGGCTGCAGCCGGCCCGGCCGAAGCACCAGCCGGCGAGCAGCCCGAAGATGGTCGCGTCGGCGTAGACCATCACCGGCTGCGGCCCGATGTCCTTTTGGCGGGCGCAGTACCAGCGCAGGTACAGCATCATGCCCACGAAGGCGCCGAAGAACCCTCCCACGCTGCTCAGGCCGTTCCACACCTGCAGCAGCACCCAGGGGTTCTCCTCGATCTGGTGCGGGAAGTAGAAGATCACCGACACCCAGTGGGAGATGGTGAAGGCGGAGACCAGCAGCCAGAACAGGTAGTCGCGGAACAGGAGCTCGTCGAGATCCTTGAGCCGGGCGTACTTGAGGCACCGGTACCAGCCCACGATCACCCCCGTCGCCACCAGCGGTCCGAAGAACTGGAGCTTGAGCGGCGTGTCGAGGAGCGGCATGTCCTCGACGAGGGTCTTCTCGGGGGCGGTGATGTACGGGATGAGCGCCTCGAGCATCGGAGGCTCGAAGCTAGCCCATGGCCTGCCCTGGGACCAGGGCGGGGGCGAATTGGGGGGGCTCAGCCGGGCTCGAACGGGCTCGCGGCGGGCGGGACGGGGGCTCCGTAGCCGCCGCCACCCGGGGTCTCGATGGTGATGAGGTCGCCCGCCTCACCATCGATGCGGGCGCGACCGGGGAGCTGGCGATCACCGTGGAGGTTGCGTCCGGGCGCGCCCGGGAGGCCCCCGGCGAGGCCGAAGGGCGCATGCACGCGGCGATCGGAGAGGATGGACACGCGCAGGGGCACGAGCAGCTCGAGCTGCCGCACCAGCCCGTCGCCCCCGCGGAAGCGACCCTCGCCGCCGCTGCCCCGCCGGATCGCGAAGCGCCGCAGGCGAACCGGAAAGCGAGCCTCGAGCACCTCGGGGTCGGTGATCCGCGTGTTGGTCATGTGGGTGTGGATGCCGGAGGTGCCCCCGTGCTCGGGGCCGGCTCCCTCGCCGCCGCCGATGGTCTCGTAGTAGCCGAAGCTCGCGTCGCCGAAGCTGAGGTTGTTCATGGTGCCCTGGCTCGCGGCGCTGGCGCCCACGGCCGCGAGCAGCACGTCCACGATGCGCTGCGCGGTCTCGACGTTACCCCCGGCCACCGCGTGGTCGGGCGGGGGATCGAGCAGCGAGCCGGGCGGGATCACCAGGCTCACCGGTCGCAGGCACCCGCGGTTGAGCGGGATGGGCTCGCCCACCAGGCAGCGCAGCACGTAGAGCACGGCCGCCACCGTCACCGCTCGCGGAGCGTTGAGGTTGGTCTCGGTCGCGTGCCCGGTGCCGCGGAAGTCGATGGTGGCGGTGGAGCCCTCGATCCGCAGCCGCACCGCGATGGGGATCCCGTCGTCGGTGCGATCCTCGAAGCGCGCCTCGCCGTCGGGGAGCCGGGCGATGGCCTCGCCCACCGCTCGCGCGGCGTTGTCCTGCACGTGCTGCATGTAGGCCGAGACCACGGGGCGGCCGTGCTCGCGCACCAGCTCGTGCAGCAGCCGGGCGCCGGCATGGTTGGCGGCGATCTGGGCCTGGAGGTCGGCGAGGTTCTCCGCGGGGCGGCGCGCGGGGTGGGGGCCGCCCCGCAGCGTGGCCTCGATGCCCGCCACGTCGAGCCGCCCCGCGTGGACGATGCGCTGGCCCCGGAACACCACGCCCTCCTCGTCGAGGCGTCGCGAGTCGGGGGGCATGGAGCCGGGGGTGATCCCGCCCACGTCGGCGTGGTGGCCTCGGCTGGCCACGAACAGCACCTGGGCGGGCTCGCCCGCGTTGCCGCCCACGTGCACCGGCGTGACCACGGTGATGTCGGGCAGGTGCGAGCCGCCAGCGGCGGGATCGTTGGTCGCGTACACGTCACCGGGGGCGGGGTGGGGGTGCTGGGCCGCGATCGCGGCCACCGACTCGCCCATCGCTCCCAGGTGCACCGGCATGTGCGGAGCGTTGGCCACCAGGCCGCCCTCGCGATCGAACACGGCGCACGAGAAGTCGAGGCGCTCGCGGATGTTGGTCGACAGCGCGGTGCGACGCAGCACGGTGCCCATCTGCTCGGCGATCGACATGAAGCGGTTGGCGAAGATCTCGAGCTGCACCGGATCGCAGGCGGTGGTGAGCGCGGCGCGGGCGGGCCCGGCCTCGTCGTGCAGGGCCAGCGAGCCCTCCTCGGCCACGCGCAGGGTCCAGCCGGGCTCGAGCACCAGGGTGCCGGTGTCGTCGAGCACCAGCGCGGGCCCGTGCAGCACGGGGCCGCGGCCCAGGGCGTGTCGCAGGTACACCGGGGCCTGGTGCCAGGTGCCGCGCAGGTACAGCGAGGTGGCGCGCAGCGGGGGCGGCAGGGCCTTCGCCGCGGCGATGGGGGGCAGTGAGGGCGGGGGGAGCTCGCCGCGGATCTCCACCCGCACGGTCACCGCCTCCACCGGATGCTCGGGGCGGTCGTAGCCCAGCTCGCGACGGTGCTCGGCCTCGAAGGCCGCCCGCAGGGTGCCCACCGGATCGGGATCGTCGGCCGCGGGCAGGGGCACGGTCAGCGCGGTCTCGGTTCCCGCGTAGCGCAGGTCCACGCGTCGCAGGGCCTGGTGGCGCGCGCGAGGGATCCCGTCGCGCTCGAGCACCGCGCGTCCGTGCTCGACCCGCTCGGCGGCGGCGCGGTGCATCACGTCGACCAGCGCGCTCGTCAGCGGCACGCGCCCCAGGTCGGCCTCGCCGTGCCAGGTGAGCGGAGCCAGGCCCATGCCCCAGGCCGAGAGCGCACCGGGCAGGGGAGGCACCAGCACCCGGGCGATGCCCAGGCGCCGGGCCACCGCGCAGGCATGCTGGCCCCCCGCGCCCCCGAACACCACCAGCGCATGGTCGCGGGCATCGTGCCCTCGGGCGATGGTGATCTCGCGGATGGCCGCGGCCATGCTCTCCGCCGCCACCTCGAAGAAGCCCTCGGCGATCGCCGCGGGCTCGCGTCCCGCCCAGGGCGCGGGCAGGCGATCGCTCAGGGCCACGATGGCCGCGAGCGCGGGCTCGCGGTGCAGGGGGAAGGGGAAGCGATCGTCGCAGAGGCGGCCGAGCACCAGGTTGACGTCGGTCAGCGCCAGCTCGCGCGCCTGCGGCCGGCCGTAGCACAGCGGCCCCGGATCGGCGCCGGCGCTGTGCGGGCCCACGGTGAAGCGGCCGTGCTCGTAGCGGCACAGCGAGCCGCCTCCCGCGGCCACGGTGTGGATGGCCAGCATCGGCGTGCGCAGGCGGACCCCGGCCACCCGCGTCTCGTACACCCGCGTGGGCTCCACCCCGGCGCGCGAGACATCGGTGGAGGTCCCGCCCATGTCGAAGCCGATCACCGCCTCGTGCCCGTGGGCGCGGGCCAGGGCGCTGCAGGCCACCACGCCGCCCGCGGGGCCCGAGAGCACCGCGTCGCGCCCCCGGAAGCGGGCCGCGGGGGTGAGCCCGCCGCTCGACTGCATCACCTGCAGCCGCGAGCCCGGCAGCGCCCGCTGCAGCCCGGCCAGGTAGCTGCGCAGCAAGGGGGTGAGGTAGGCGTCGACCACCGTGGTGTCGCCGCGGCCCTGCAGCCCGATCTCGGCCGCGACCTCGTGCGAGCACGACACGTGGGAGAAGCCGACCTCTCGCGCGGCCTCGGCCACCGCGCGCTCCAGGCTGCCGTCCCGGTAGGCGTGCATCACCACCACCGCCAGGCTGTCGATCCCCTCGGCGCGCAGGCGGGCCAGCTCGCGGCGCAGCGCCGCGGGATCGGGGCGCGCCAGCACCTGGCCCTCGGGGTCCAGGCGCGCGTCGAGCTCGAGCACCGCGCGGTGCAGCGGCGGGGGCTTGTCCACCGGCAGCGCGAAGATCTCGGGGCGGCTCTGGTCGCCGATCTCCAGCAGGTCGCCGAAGCCCCGGGTGATGGCGAGCCCGCACGCCCGGCCGCGACGCTCGAGCAGCGCGTTGGTGCCCAGGGTGGTGCCCATCCGCAGCTCGCACGGGGGGATGGGCGCGTCGGGGCCCAGGCCGAGCAGCGCTCGGATCCCCCGCAGCGGCGCGTCGTCGGACGACAGCACCTTGGTCACCCGGATCGCGCCGCTGGGCTCCTGGCCGATGCAGTCGGTGAAGGTTCCGCCGCGGTCGACCCAGAACCGCCAGCGCCCGGCCTCGCTCACGGCGCGCCCGCGGCCGCCCGGTACTGAGCCGTGCGCTTGACGTACTCGCGCCACGAGTACTCGATGAATTCGAGGTCGGCCTCGGTGCAGGCGCGCAGCACCGTGAAGGGGTTGCCCACCACCACCGAGCCGGCGGGCACCCGCTTGCCCGGGGGGACCAGCGCACCGGCGCCCACGATGCAGCCGCGCTCCACCACCGCGTTGTCGAGGATGATCGCGCCCATGCCCACGATGCAGTCGTCCTCGATGGTGCAGCCATGGAGGATCACCCCGTGGCCCACCGTCACGCGGTCGCCCACCGTGGTGACCGAGCGGCCCTCCGTCATGTGGGCCACCGTGTTGTCCTGGATCGAGCTGCAGCGGCCGACCACGATCGTCCCGTCGTCGCCCCGCAGGGTCACGTTGGGCCACACGCTGGATTCCTCACCGATCTCCACGCGTCCGATGAGCACCGCGGACGCGTGCACGAAGGCGCGCTCGTGGATCCGGGGGTGGTGGTCTTCGAAGGCCTCGATCGTCACCGGCGGGCGTCATACCACGCCGTCGGCCCTGGTCGCAGCGAGCGGCCGAGGCGCGCGCGACAGCCCCGCGGCGGCCGTGCTGTACTCGTCGGGCTCCCCATGGCCGTCGATCCGCCCGAGCCGTCGCCGCACGATGCGCTGGCCCACACCGAGCGCGACGGAGCGACCACCGAGATGTCGCGCGCGCCGGGCTCGGAGCCTCGGCCTCGGCCCCCGGTGGGCTCGGCGGAGGAGACCGTGGCGGCCTCCTCCAAGGACGAGCTCCGGCGCGATCGCTGGCCGTCCACGGGGCGCTACGTGCTGGTGCGCTGGCTCGGGGCCGGGGGCATGGGCGCGGTCTACCAGGGCCACGACCCCGAGCTCGATCGACCGGTGGCCATCAAGGTGCTGCACGGCGCGGTGGACGAGGATGCCCGGTTGCGGATGGAACGCGAGGCGCGGGCGCTGGCTCGGCTCTCGCACCCCAACGTGGTCCAGATCTACGAGATCGGGCACGACGAGGGCCGCACCTTCATCGTGATGGAGCTGGTGCGCGGCCAGTCGCTGCACGAGTGGAACCGCAGCGACAACGCGTGGCGCGATGTGGTGCGGGTGTACCTGCAGGCGGGGCAGGGCCTGGCCGCGGCCCATGCCGAGGGCCTGGTGCACCGCGACTTCAAGCCGCACAACTGCATCCTGGGCGATGACGGCCGGGTGCGGGTGCTCGACTTCGGCCTCGCTCGTCAGCAGGAGTTCCTCTCGGGGCGGCAGGCCACCGTGGATCTCGACGGGCCCGAGGCCATCTCGGATCAGCTCACCCAGACCGGCGCCTTCGTGGGCACGCTGGCCTACGTGGCGCTGGAGCAGCTCGAGGGGCGGGCCGTCGACGAGAAGTGCGATCAGTTCGGCTTCTGCGTGTCGCTGTACGAGGCGCTGTACGGCGAGCGGCCGTACAAGGGGCGCTCGGCGGGCGAGCTGGCCCACGCGCTGCACTCCGAGGAGGTCCAGCCGGTGCCGCGAGGGCGGCGGGTGCCCTCGGGCCTGCGCAGGATCCTGCTGCGAGGGCTGCGACGCGATCCGGCGCAGCGCTGGCCCTCCATGACGGCGCTGCTGCACGAGCTCGAGCGCCTGGTGCAGCCCGGGCGGCGACGGTGGGTGGTGGGCCTGCTGGGCGCGGGCCTGCTCGCGACCGGGCTGGGGCTGTGGCAGCAGGCCCAGGTGGAGGCCCCGCGCTGCGAGGGGGCCGAGGCCGAGCTCCACGAGGTGTGGAATCCCGATCGCCGCGCCCGGGTCGAGGCCGCGCTGCTGGCCACCGCGCTGCCCTACGCCGAGGGCTCGTGGGAGCGCGTGCGCGATGGCCTGGACGACTACGCCCAGGGCTGGGTGAAGATGCACACCGAGACCTGCGAGGCCACCCATCGGCACGGCGAGCAGACCGCGGCGGTGCTGGAGCTGCGCATGGCCTGCCTGGCCACCCGTCGCATCGCGCTGCGCGAGGCGGTGGAGGTGCTCGCCCACGTGGACCGAGACACGGTCGCGAGGGCGGTGGGGCTGGTGGGCGACCTGCCCAGCCTCTCGCGCTGCGAGGACGTGGAGGCGCTGCGGGCCGAGATCCCGCCGCCCGAGGATCCCCAGGTGGCGCAGCGGGTCCAGCCGCTGCGACGGGGGCTGGCCCGGATCACCGCGCTGGGCGGGGTGGGGCGCTTCGAGGAGGGGCTGGAGGCGCTCGAGCCCCTCGTGGTCGAGGCCGAGGCCATCGGCTACGAGCCGCTGCTGGCCGAGCTCGAGCACCGCCGCGGCGTGCTTCACCAGGACCGAGGCGAGCACGCCCAGGCCCGGCACGATCTGCAGCAGGCCTTCGCGCGGGCGGTGGAGCACGGCCACGACGAGATCGCCACGAGCGCGGCGATCACCCTGGTGTTCGTCACCGGCGTGCAGCTCGAGCGCTTCGACGAGGGGCGACAGTGGGCCCTCACCGCGCGGGCCTTCGCGCGGCGCGAGCACGATGCCGCGGGCGAGGCCTCGGCGCTGGGCAACCTGGGCATGATGCTGCGCCACGACGGCAAGGCCGACGAGGGGCTGGCCAGCCTGCGCGAGGCGCTGGCGATCATGGAGCGGGTGCGCGGCGCCGACCATCCCCACGTGGCCGTGCTGTTGGGGGCCATCGCCGATCAGCTCGAGGAGCGCGGCGATCTCGAGGGCGCGCGCGAGCACCTGCGGCGGGCGCTGGAGCTCGAGGAGCGGGCCCTCGGTCCCGGCCATCCCTACCTGGCCACCCACCTGGGCAACCTCGGGCGCGTGCGCTTCAAGCAGGGGGCCGTCGAGGAGGGGCGGGAGCGGCTGCGGGAGGCGCTGGCGCTCTACGAGCAGGCCGGCGATCGGCCGAGCGCAGCGGCGGCGCTCGACAACCTCGCCCGCATCGAGCACACCCAGGGGCGGATCGACGAGGCGGTGGCGCTGCTGCTGCGCGAGGTGGCGGAGCTCGAGGAGTCGGTGGGCCCCGAGCACCCGTCGCTCGGCCTGGCGCTGGGCAACCTGTCGATGATGCGCTACGAGCAGGGCCAGCTCGACGAGGCGGTGGCGCTGTCGCGACGAGCCCTGGTGATCCGCGAGGCCGCGCTCGGACCCGAGCACCCCCGCGTCGCCCACGAGCTGGGCAACCTGGGGCTGCTGCTGCGCGAGCTCGGTCGAGCCGAGGAGGCGATCGCGCTGCATCGGCGCGCGGTGGAGATCCTCGAGCGCCGCAACGGCGCAGAGGCTCCCGCCACGGCCGAGGCGGCCTTCGATCTGGCCGAGAGCCTGGAGGCGAGCGGCCAGCTCCGCGAGGCGCGGGCGCTCATGCAGCGGGTGGAGGCGAGCCTCGCCGCGGCGCCGGGACACGAGGAGACGGTCGCCTCCGCGCGAGCCTGGCTTCGGGCGCACCCCGGCGACGCATCGCCCTGAGGGCGGGCCCCGGGAAGCAGAGACCCGCGCTGCCTCCGCGAGCGACCGGTCCCGCCGCGATGGGATAGAGTCGCTGCATGGTGGCGAGGGGGACGGTGGCGAGGGGGACGGTGGCGAGGGGGACGGTGGCAATCACCTGGGGGCTCGCGCTCGCGCTGGGCTCCGGGCTCGGCCTCGGCTGCGGCGACGACGGCCAGGCGCGCGAGACCAACGACACGACGACGCCGACGAGCGGGGGCACCGAGGGCTCGGCCACCGACTCGGGCGCGACCGATCCCAGCGCCGACGGGACCGCCACCGACACGGCCGAGACCTCCGACACCAGCCAGGCGCAGCGTCCCAACTGGCACGAGGACATCGCCCCCTTCGTGGCGCAGAGCTGCCGCGGCTGCCACACCGCGGGCAGCGTGGCGCCGTTCCCCATGGACGACTACGAGCAGACCTGGCCGCTGGCGGCCGCGATGCTGCTGCAGATCGACGCGGCCGCCATGCCGCCGTGGCACGCGATCGAGACCGACGAGTGCAGCCCGCCCAATGGCTTCAAGCACGATCCGCGGCTGACCCCCGAGCAGATCGAGATGATGCACGCCTGGGTCGACCTGGGCATGCCCGAGGGCGACCCCGCCAACGCCGTCCCCGTGCCCGAGCCGCCCTCCACCGATCTGGCCGACCCCACCGCCACCGACTTCATGCAGGGCTCGATCGACGTGCAGCCCGAGGGCCCCGTGCTCGACTTCTTCCACTGCCTGAGCCTCGACCCGGGCAACGGCGAGGAGGTCTTCGTGGACGGCATGCAGGTGATCCCGGGCAACGACGCGATCGCCCACCACGTGCTCGTCTACATCGACATCGACGGCGCCTCGGCGGCGTGGCCCGACGGCCAGCGCCTGGACTGCGGCGGCGGGACCGGGGGCATCTCCAACGTGCGCCTGGTGGGCGCCTGGGTCCCCGGCAGCCTGCCCATGGAGCCGCCCGAGGGCGTGGGGATCCGGCTGCCCGCCGGGGCGCGGATCCTCCTCAACATGCACTACCACGCGGCGGTCACCGGGCCCGAGACCGACGGCGGCACCGGCATCGCGCTGCGCTGGACCACCACGCCGCCGCAGTACGTCTCGGACTTCCGGCTCATCGGGGTCCCCG
Source organism: Myxococcales bacterium (assembly GCA_020633315.1). Classification (GTDB taxonomy): domain Bacteria; phylum Myxococcota_A; class Polyangia; order Nannocystales; family Nannocystaceae; genus Paraliomyxa. The sequence goes on along the minus strand of JACKDV010000049.1, from coordinate 2,434 downwards.
GCGTCGACGGCTCGCTGACCACCGCGCCCTTCTTCATCCCGGCCGGCGCCACCGATCACGTGGAGGAGGTGGAGTTCTCCGTGCCCACCGTGGGCGGGGCCGACGTACGGATCTGGTCGATCCTCAACCACATGCACAAGGTGGGGGTCGACATGAAGGTCTCGGTGATGCGCGGCGGCGAGGAGCTGTGCCTGGTGCAGACCCCGGCCTACGACTACAACTGGCAGCGGATCTACGAGTACGATGCGGACGTCGGGGATACCTTCCGGGTGCAGGCCGGCGACGTCGTGCGTGTTCGCTGTACCTACGACAACACTCTGGACAATCCCTCGGTGGTCGAGGCCCTCCAGGAAGTCGGCCTGGACCAGCCGCAGGACGTCCAGCTCGGCGAGGGGACCCTCGACGAGATGTGCATCACGGGAGTGGGCGTGGCGATCGGGCCGTAGCCTCGATGCGACTCGCCGCCCGCGCCGTGTGGCTTGGGCTATCGTCCCCGGAATGAGGACGGGGATGGGGATGGGCACGCGGGGGCAGGGGCTCGTGCTCGGACTGGGCTTGGTGCTGCTGGGGGCCTGTGGTGACGACGGCTCGCCGAGCGAGACCAACGCGGGCCCCACGACCACCGCGGGCAGCGGAGACCTCACCGGCGGGACCGCGGGCGAGGAGACCACCGAGGGCGACACCAGCCCGGCGGCGCGGCCCAACTGGCACGAGGACATCGCGCCGCTGGTGGCGGCGAATTGCCGCAGCTGCCACACCGCGGGCAGCGTGGCGCCGTTCCCCATGGACGACTACGAGGGCACCTGGCCGCTCGGCGCCGCGATGCTGCTGCAGGTCGACGCGGCCACCATGCCGCCCTGGCACGCGGTGGAGACCACCGAGTGCATCCCGCCCGCGCCCTTCCAGCACGACGCGCGGCTGACCGAGGACGACAAGCAGCTGCTGCGCGATTGGGTGGCGCTCGGCACTCCCGAGGGCGATCCGGCCAACGCCGCTCCGATCCCCGAGCCGCCCTCCACCGACCTGGCCGATCCCAGCGGCTCGGATTCCATGCAGGGCTCGCTCACCATCCAGCCCGAGGGCTCGCGCCTCGACTTCTTCCACTGCCTGAGCCTCGATCCCGGCAACGCCGAGGACGTCTTCCTCGACGGGATCCAGGTGATCCCCGGCAACGACGCCATCGTGCACCACGTGCTCGTCTACCTCGATGTGGACGGGGCCTCGGCGGCTTGGCCCGGCGGCCAGGTGCTCGATTGCGACGGAGGCACCGGCGGGGTGGGCAACGTGCGGTTGGCCGGGGCCTGGGTGCCCGGAGCGCAGCCGATCCGGCCTCCCGAGGGCGTGGGCGTGCGCCTGCCGGCGGGGGCGCGGCTGATCCTCAACATGCACTACCACGCGGCGGTCACCGGGCCCGAGACCGACGACGGCACCGGCGTCGCGCTGCACTGGACCACCGACGCGCCCGAGTACACCTCGGAGCTCATGCTCATCGGGGCGCCGGGCGAGGGCGACCTGGTCGACCCCCCGCTGCTCGTCCCCAGCGGCGCGTCCAACCACGTGGAGGCGGTCGAATTCGACGTGCCCTTCATCGGCGCCGTGGACGTGCGGCTGTGGGCCGTGGCCGCCCACATGCACAAGGTGGGCATCGACATGAAGGTCTCGATCCTGCGCGGCAACGACGAGCTGTGCATGCTCCAGACCCCGGCCTACGATTTCGACTGGCAGCGGCTGTACCAGTACGACGTGCCGATCGGCGACGCGTTCCGGATCCAGAGCGGCGATCGGGTGCGGGTGCGCTGCACCTACGACAACACCCTGGACAACCCGTCCGTGGTCGAGATGCTCCAGGAGGTGGGGCTCGATCAGCCGCAGGATGTCTCGCAGGGCGAGGGCACGCTCGACGAGATGTGCCTGACCGCGGTGGGCATCGCCTACCGGCTGTGATCGGGCGGGGTGCCGGTCAGCGGGTAGCCCGAGCCGCTGCCGTCGGCGGGATCGCCAGCCATGGGTCCGCAGGCGATCATCCCTGCGCACGCGATTCCGAACCGCTCGAGCGAGTCGTCAGCCATGGTCCGAGGGTCGATCACAGATGATGTCGACGAGCCCTGCCGGCCCGCGGGGTGAACGATGCTCAGCGGAACGGGGGACCGACGGCCCAGGCCGTGAGCGCGTAGCGGGTGCCGCGGGTCACCTCCGCGAGCTCGTGGGGCAGGTACGAGGGGAAGCCGAGCGCGCAGCCGAGCTGTTGGGGGGCGGCCCGGGGATCGGGAGGATCGAAGGAGCGCAGCTCTCCGCCGGCGTAGTCCCACCTTGCGCCCCTGGGACCGGGGGCCCCGAGGTCGACGTGCCAGCCGTGGAAGTCGCCCGGCTCGTAGCGCTGGATCTTCAGCGGCGACTCGAGCCCCGCAACCACTAGGCGCGCTTGTTGCCGGCC
>JACKDV010000048.1 GCA_020633315.1 Myxococcales bacterium | reverse complement strand
GCGGGGCTGGCCCAGGTGGAGGCGGCCCGGGCCGATGGGCGCTGGGACGCGGCCTACGAGCCTCCCTCCACCATGAAGCCGCACCCCGCGCTGGTGGCGGCGCTCGATGCCTCGGCGCGGGCCCGTGAGGCGTTCGCGAGCATCAGCGCGACCAACCGCTACGCGATCCTCCACCAGGTGCAGGACGCCAAGCGCGAGGAGACCCGGGCGCGACGGATCGCCAAGCTGGTGGCGATGCTCGAGCGCGGCGAGGTGCTCTACCCCGGTCGCTGAGGTATCGTGCTCCCATGTGCGGCCGAGGCGTGCGCCCCGAGGGGGCCGAGCTGGTCGAGGGCCTGGAGGCCGAGCTGGTCGACGAGGAGCTGAGCGCGCTGCCGGTCCGCTACAACCTCGCGCCCACCGATCCCCTGGGCGTGCTGTGGCGCGACGAGGGGCGGCGTCGGCTGAGCGTGGCGAGCTGGGGCGTGCCCCGCCGAGGCGGGGGCATCGCGATCAATGCCCGCGACGATCGCCTGCGCTCCAGCCCGTGGGCGTCGCTGCTGCGACGAGGGCGGGTGGTGGTGCCCCTGCGGGGCTTCTACGAGTGGGAGCGGCTGCAGCGTCAGCCCTGGTACTTCCACCGCCGCGACGGCGGCCTGCTGCTGCTGGCGGGCCTGATCCTGGGCGATGGCGACGGCCTGCACGCCACCATCGTCACCACCGGGCCCTCGGGCGACATCGGGGGGATCCACGATCGCATGCCCGCGGTGCTCGAGCCCGACATGATCGCGCCCTGGCTCGAGGGCGAGGATCCGGCGATGCTCGTCGACCTGGTGCGGCCCGCCCCCGAGGGCACGCTGCTGCGCTACCCGGTGGGCAAGGCGGTCGGCAACGTGCGCAACGACGGACCCGAGCTGGTCGAGCCCGTCGAGCCGGTGCGGCCGAGGCCCCAGCAAGCCGAGCTGTTCTGAGACCACCATGACCATGCTGCTCGTCACTCGCTGGGTACACCTGGTCGCGGTCGCGACCTGGACGGGAGGGCTCATCGTGCTCGCGGCCCTGGTGGTGGCGCTGCGCCGGGCGGGGGCGGATCGCGAGCTGTTGCGGGCGGCGGCGCGGCAGTTCGGGCGGGTGAGCTGGGCCGCGATGGCGGTCGCGGTGCTGACCGGGGTGGCGCAGGTCTGGCTGCTGGGCTGGCCGTGGACCCACGGGGGCCTGCACCGCAAGCTGGGGCTGGTGGCGCTGGTGATCGTGCTCGCGGCCTGGCACCAGCGCACCGCGCCGAGCAGCTCCCCGGCCGCGCGCGGCGTGGTGCAGCTGCTCATCCTGCTGGTGAGCCTCGCGATCTTCGGGGCCGCGGTGGCGATGCGGGCCTGAGCCGGGCGCCCCGTCGCCGCCGTGCGGCTACGACGGGGGAGCCGGCCGCTCGATGGCGTCCCGCACCGCGTCGAGCAGCGGGGCGACCCCGGCCGACTTGTCGAGCACCCCGGGGGCCGAGTCGGCCGACATCATCACGCGCGGGCAGGCGAGCTCCAGCGACTCTCCGTTGCCGTCGGGGAGCTGGGTGTCCACGAGCGCCGCGTCGAAGGTCTGGGCCGAGGCCCGGGCCTGCGCGTCCGAGATCGTGGTCGCCACCACCACCTCGTAGCCGGCGCGCTCCAGCACGCGACGGAAGACCGTCGCGCACACGTCGTTGTCCTCGACGAGCAAGACCCTTGCCATTCGTGCTCCCGCGCGGCCCATGATACCACGCTCGATCGCCCGGCGAGCGGCGGGGAAGGGGCGGTCCCGAGCATGCGACTGCGTGGCTCGTGCCGGCCGCTACGAGATATCCTCTCGTCCGTGTCCGAGCCTCCTGTGATGCAGCGGCTGGGCCTGCGCTACGTGGAGTGGCGGGAGCGACGGCTCGGCGCGAGCGAGCTGCAGGTCGATCCCCACTACCTCGACGAGGCCGAGCAGCGCGCGCTGCTGCGGATCCAGTGGCGGCTGGTCGGCTCGGCGGCCCTGCTGGGCACGGCCTCGGGGTTGGTGTGTGCGCTGGCCGAGGTGTGGGCCGACGAGGCGCTCGCGGGCGATCCCTATGCGGGGTGGGGGGCCGAGGCCCGCTACTGGGCGTTCCTGGGCTCGGTGATCGGAGTGGCCGCGCTGCTGGAGGTGGCGCTGCTCTACCTGGGGAGCCTGCGGGCCGTGCATGCCATCGCTCGCACCGCGGGCACGCCCCTGTTCGTGACCGAGGCCGACGCCTCGCCGGGCTCGCCGATGGCCGCGGCGCTGGTCCGGGCCGCGCTCGAGCTGCCCAACCCACCGCCGCAGGGCTACGCGATCGATCCGCTGCGCGAGGTCTCGCGGCTGCGGGCCGTGGCGATCGGCCTGCTGTACAAGGCCAAGGTGGGGCTGAGCAGCTTCCTCATCAAGCTCGTGCTGCGTCGGGCGGCGGGGCGGGCCGCCCTGCGAGCGTGGCTGCCCTTCGTGGGCGTGCCGGTCACCGCGTTCTGGAACGGGGTGGTGGCGTACGTGGTGATCCGCGAGGCCCGGCTGCGCGCCATCGGTCCCTCGGCCGCGCGGCGCTTCGGCGAGCTGCTGCAGCTTCCCGAGGGGCGCGAGCAGCCCGAGCGAGCCGAGCTGGTGTGGCGCGCGGTGGCGGCCACGATCGTGCGCACCCACGAGCTGCACCCCAACGTGGCCGCGCTGATGGAGGTGCTGCGCGAGCGCATGGGCGAGGCGCCCCACGACGAGCTCGACGACACCTCGCGCTTCCTGGAGCGACTGGCCGTGGCCCCCGAGGAGGATCGGCGCGTGGCCCTGCGGGCGCTCGCGGTGGCGGCGGCTCTCGACGGTCGCATCGACGGGGACGAGCGCCGCCTGGTCCACGACGCGGGCCGGGCCTCGGGCCTGGAGCTGCACCCGCGGGACCTGGCCCGGCTGCGGCGGCGCTTCGTGGCGGGGCGGCACATCGACGCCTCGCTGCTCGAGCCGCTGGCCCGCGAGCCCGGGGGCGCCCCGGGGGGCCTCCCCTCGGGGCAGGCCGAGCCCTCCTCGTAGCGAAGGGCGATCGCGTCGCACGAGTTGCCCAATGCGATCGGGCAACTCGCCCAGCCGTCCCCAGCCGCGTCGGAGGACCACGGCGCTTTCGGCTTGGCACGTGCCTTGCTCTGCGGCGGGCCGACGATGCGGATCACCATGCGGAACCCGATGACGGCCGGTCGCCTGGCCCTGGCCCTCCCCCTGCTCACGGCCCCCCTGGCCTGCGACGCTCCCGAGGACGGGCGTCCCGCCGGGCCCTTCGTGTTCGGGCAGGGGCAGCCGCCCCCCGACCAGCCCGAGCCGGTGGAGATCGAGCAGGGCATGACCAAGCTCGAGGTGGCCGAGCTCGCGGCGGCCGGAGCCGCGGCGTGGAGCGACGACATCTGCGAGCTGAGCACCAACGACGCGGGCGAGAGCTGGTACCAGGACGACGAGTGCGACTGGTACTGCCCCCGACCGGATCCCGCCTGCGACGCGGGGCCGATCGGGCCCGACCCCGAGGGCAGCGCCACCACCTATCCCCTGGTGCTGGTGCACGGCTTCATGGACAAGGGCGGCGCGTTCGTGGGGCTCGAGTCGCGGCTGCGCGCCGACGGCCACGTGGTGGAGCGGGTCTCGCTGCCGCCCCTGGCCCCGGTGGCGGTGCGAGCCGAGTACCTCGCCGAGCAGGTCGACGAGATCCTGGCCGCGCACGGGGTGGCCAAGGTCAACCTCATCGGCCACTCGATGGGCGGGCTCGACTCGCGCTACCTGGTGCACCACCTGGGCTACGGCGATCGGGTGGCCTCGGTGACCACCATCGCCACGCCCCACCGCGGCTCCTCGGTGGCCGACGCCGTGCTCGGCTGGACCAACGCCGACAACGCCTGGGTGGAGTGGCTGATGGGCAAGGTGGTCGACGTGGTCGAGGGGCAGTACGACGAGTTCGACGAGGAGGACCTCGTGGGCGCGCTCGAGGATCTGTCGACCGGCGGGGCCGCGAGCTTCAACGCCCAGACCCCCGACGTGGCGGAGGTGTTCTACCAGTCGTGGGCCGGGGTCAGCAGCCCGATCGCCCGCTGGCCCGACGGGGTGGAGGCGCAGTGCGGCGACGTGCTGGCCGCCGATCCCTACTTCCTGGGCTTCGGCAACGACCGCATGTCGCCCAAGCTGGTCCCGCTGTCGTACGTGGAGGGAGGGATCAACGACGGCGTGGTCTCGATCCACAGCGCGAGCTGGGGTCGCATGCGCGGCTGCATCCCGGCCGATCACACCGATCAGGTGCGCGCGACCGACGAGCCCATCTGGATCACGGGCTACGACTCGGGCCGCTTCCTGCGCAGCGTGGCCTTCGGCCTGGCCAAGCGCGGCTACTGAGCTGCTCACCCGCGGCTGCGGGGTGAGCCACTCAGTCCTCGGCGATCTTCTCGATCTCCTCGTCGCTCAGCCGCACGGCGGTGCCCAGCCGTCGCCAGCGCTCCAGCTCCTCGTTGGTGCTGGCTGCCACGAACAGGCGACGGATCGCGTCCCGGCGCTGGGCCATGCTCAGCCCGCGCAGTCGGCCCTCCACCGCGTCGAAGGCCTGCGCGCCGCGGGCCGCGGTGGCGAGCGCCTCGCGGTGCTCGTGGGTGGTGGGCAGCGTGCCCACGAACTCGGAGATGGCATCCTCGGCCTGGTCGTCGAGCTCGGCCCCGTCGCCCAGCACCCAGGCCAGCGCGGCGGTCACCGTCTCGGCATAGTCGTGCTGGGCCTGCGTCCAAGCCTCGCGCCAGAACTCGAGCTGGAGCATCTCCACCCCGAGGACCTCGGCGACCCGCTCGAGCACCGCGATCTCCTCGTCGGCTCGCTCGCCGTCGACCACCGCCATCAGCCAGGCGTCCTCGAGGATCTGGCGGTGGCTGTCGGCCGGGGGCTTGTCCAGGGTCTTCAGCAGGCCCTCCAGGGCCTCGGCGTCGCTGATGGTCTTCATCCAGTCGCCGTACTCGTCGCCGTCGACCTCGGCGTCGACCATGGCCATCAAGCGCTCGCACTCCTCGCCGGTCAGCACGTGATCGGCGTGGGCGACGAGCCCGGAGGCGACGAGGGTCCACTGGGTCTGCAGTGAGAGCGCCATGCGGCGAATCGTACCGGAAACGACGCTCGAACCCATCGAACCGGCGCGAATCGGCCGCACCCCGGGGCCCTCGCCTGTCGTGGAGGTGAGCGGGATTGCACTGGTACCCTCTTCCGGGATGTGCGGGCGTGTCGTTGGGGGGGAGCCCTCGTGATCGAGCGCGTGTGGCTGGGCCTGCCCGTGTGGAACCGGGCCGACTGGAACGGCGAGCTGTTTCCGCCCCGCACCCCGCCCGATCGTCGCCTGGAGGCCTACGCTCGCTTCTTCAACGCGGTGGAGGGCAACACCACCTTCTATGCCACGCCGCCGGCCGAGACGGTGGAGCGCTGGGCCGAGCAGACTCCGCTGGGCTTTCGCTTCTGCTTCAAGCTGCCGCGCACGGTCACCCATGATCGCATGCTGGCCAACGCGGCTCGCGATGCGGAGTCCTTCATGGAGGTGTTGCGGCCGCTGCGAGAGCGGCTCGGCCCGGTGCTCGTGCAGCTGCCCCCGCGCTTCGGGCCCGAGCTGCTGCCGCGGCTCGAGGACTTCTTGATGAGCCTGCCGCCGCTGGCCAGCTACGCGGTGGAGGTCCGGCACCCCGGCTACTTCGAGGGCTCGCCCGCCCAGGAGCTCGACGCCATGCTCGGCGAGCTCGGGGTCGACCGCGTGCTGCTCGACACCCGGGGCGTGCACGAGGCGGTGGGGGATGACCCCGCGCTGGTCGAGGCGCACCGCCGCAAGCCCCGGCTGCCGGTGCCGATCGTCGCCACGGCCGGTCGCCCCGTGCTGCGCTACATCGCCAACCCGGACCTACCGGCCAACGACGCGCGGCTAAGGGGCTGGGCCGAGCAGACCGTGCGGTGGCTCGAGGAGGGACGCGAGCCCCACCTGTTCATGCACGTGCCCAATGACTTCCATGCGCCGAGGCTGGCTCGACGCTTCTTCACGAGCCTGGCCGAGCTGACGCCCGTGGGCCACCTGCCCGGCTTCGTCGGCGAGCGCCGATCGCCGCGGCAGGTGGCTCTGTTCTCGGGAGAAGAGGACGAGCGCGGCTAGTACCGGCCGCCGCCGCCACCACCACCACCGCCGCCGCGACCACCGCCGCGACCGCCACCGCGGCCGCCACCGCGGCCCCGGTCTCGTCGGCCGCCGCCGCGATCGTCGAAGCCACCGCCGCCGCGATCGTCACGGAAGCCACCGCCGCCGCCGCCGTCACGGAAGCCACCGCCGCCGCCGCCGTCACGGAAGCCACCGCCTCCGCCACCACCGCCGCCACCGCGGAAGCCACCGCCGCCGCCGCCACGACCACCGCCGCCGCCACCACGACCGCCGCCTCCGGCTCGCTCCTGGGCCTCGTTGACCCGAATGGTGCGGCCGTCGAGCTCGGAGCCATCGAGCTCCTGCATCGCCGTCGTTGCTGCGGCGTCGTCACCCATGGTCACGAACCCGAAGCCTCGAGAGCGCCCGGTCTCACGGTCGAGGATCACCTTCGCGTCCTCGACGGCTCCAAATTGCTCGAATGCGGAGCGAAGGGAGGCGTCATCGGTAGCCCACGCCAACCCACCTACGAAGAGTTTCTTGCCCAACGTCTCGTCTCGTTTTCTCGTCGAGGAACCCGCCCGCGGAGTTCGAGCCAGGGGCGGGAGGCCCCGGTCACGATGGAACGGTATCGCAACCCTCGGGCGAGGGCCAGCATTGGGCGGCACGAGGGCTCGCGGTGGGGCGGCGGCCCGAAAAACCGCTCCCTGGGCCCTGGCAGGCGGGCCCCCGGGGGTACGGGCGATGCCGTCCGTCCCCGGGTTGGTCTGCCCCGAGTCGGTCCCTCCCGAGTCGGTCCCTCCCGAGTCCCTCCCGAGTCCCTCCCGAGCCGACGGCCTCGGGTCGGCCGTCCCGAGTCGGTCCCTCCCGAGTCGGTCCCGAGCCGACGGCCTCGGGTTGGCCGTCCCGAGCGGGCCCGGCTCGGTCGGCGGTCCCGAGCGGGTCCAGGCTGGTCGACCCCCGAGTCGAGGCTCAGCTCCCGATCTCGATCCAGGCCGGTCGGCCCCTCGAGCAGGCCCGCCCCAGACGGTGCCTCAGCGGTCGGCCTGGGCTCGCCCGGTCATCTCCGAGGTGCCCCAGCCCCAGAATCTCTTGATCCCCGGGCTCTCGTCGGCGAGCTCGGCCACCCGACGGAAGCCGTCGCCGTAGCCGGGGAAGATGTCGATGAGGGCCACGTCGGCGCGCAGGGTGGGGAGGATCTCGTAGGCATCACCCACGTGCACGTCGAGGGGCTTGCGCAGGTGCGGTCGGATGCGGGGGAGGATCCAGTCCACCAGCTCCTGATCGAGCTCCACCAGGATCACCCGCTTGACCTGGATCCGCCGGCTGACCTCGATGAGCTGGTGCCCCAGGCCCAGGCCGGCCACGATGGTGCGGCCGCGGGCCAGGCGGGTGCCCGGGCGCAGGGTGAGCAGCTCGGCCGGGGTCAGCGACATCCACGGGGTCTCGCCCCAGTAGCCGGTGCCCGGGTCGTCCGGTCCGCGCGCCTGGTAGAGGGCGGGGATGATCACGTCGGTGTCGAACAGCACGGTGCCCACCTGGTTGCCCCACCAGGTGAGCAGGGTGTGACCGGCCCGATGCAGGCGTACGCAGTAGCGGAAGCGGCGGGAGGGCGAGTCGACGAACTGTCCGGGCTCGAGCTGATCCACCGGCGCATCCGAGGCGGCGATGCCCGGCCACAGCTCCAGCACTTGGTAGGTGGAGCCCTGGATCTCGAGCTCGGGCTTCCACCGGAGGGCCGGCGACCAGGGCACGCACCGGCGCAGACGCTCGCGATGGCGCTCGGCCAGCGCGCGCTGCTGGGCGGGGGACAGCCGGATCGAGGGGGCCATCGACCCGATGGTAGCAGCCGCCTCGCGATCGAGCGGGTCGGGGTCCGCGCTCGTGCCGGCCTGGGGTCGGGGCGCTACCATCACCGCCGTGTCGGACCCCCGACCGACGACGGACCTGGCTCCCCATCGCGCCTTCGGGCCCGACTACGTGGAGGACCTCGAGCTGCGCGACGGCACCCGGGTGCGCCTGCGGCCCATTCGCCCGACCGACAAGGCGCGCCTGGTCGACGGCCTGCACCGTCTGTCTCCGCACTCGCGCTACCTGCGGTTCTTCACCGACAAGGAGCGCCTGACCGAGGCCGAGCTGCGCTACCTGACCGAGGTCGACGGCGAGTCCCACTTCGCGATCGGGGCCAGCCGCCTCGACGAGCACGGTCACGAGGGCGAGGGCCTGGGCATCGGTCGCTTCGTGCGGCTGGCCCACGAGCCCCGGGTGGCCGAGCCGGCCCTGGCCGTGGTCGACGACGCGCAGGGCCTGGGCCTGGGGCGGCTGCTCATGCTGCGGCTGATCGCGGCCGCCACCGAGCGCGGCATCGAGACCTTCCGCTGCGACTTCCTGGCCATCAACAGCTCCATGCAGGAGCTGCTGCGCGAGGTGTCGGACGAGGTCCGCTTCGAGTCCGACGGCCCGGTGGTGACCGCCGAGTTCCCGCTGCCCGTGGTGCGGGCCGACGAGCCCATGGAGCGCGCACCGCTGGTGGGCCCGCTGTTCCGCTGGCTCAAGCTGGTGGCCGAGCAGGCGGTGGAGCTGCGGCGGCTGTTCGAGGCCCACGGCGAGCAGCTGCTCGAGCGCTGGCGCGAGCTGCAGCGCCAGCTCGAGCGGCGCACCCGAGGGACGGACGGCGAGGGCTGATCCGGCCGCTCGTGGGCGCGCGGCCCTCAGCCCGCGGGCGGGGGCAGGCACACCGTGCCGCCCTCGATCTGTGCATTGGTGCGGAAGGTGTTGAGCTCCCGCCAGCTCGGCACCTCGACCGCCGGGATCGTCGAGTCCTCGCGCACGTTGGTCACGTGGTAGGTGTGCTGGTTCCAGATCCGCCGCGCCTGGATCCAGCGGTCCTCGGCGTCGCGGATCACCTGCACCGTGGGCGAGGTCTGCACGTCGTCCCAGTTGGTCGCCGAGACCACCACGATCTCGGCCGAGCCGTCGTTGTCCACGTCGGCCACCACCGGGTACTCGATGAGGGTCTTGGACGAGCGCGGCACCGTGAGCAGCGGGACGCCCATGTCGTCGAACACGAACAGGTTCTCCTCGTCGGCGTACATCGCCTCGGCCCCGCCGTCGCCCAGGAAGTCGAACGCGGTCCCGGCCGCCCACCCGCTGCCGTCCACCACGTTGGTGGACCACATGGTGGTGAGGTTGCGGAAGAACACCGAGTAGTGGGTCGCCGACGACACCGCGAATTCGCTCAGCCCGTCGTCGTCGAAGTCGTGCACGGTGGAGGGGCGGAACCAGTTGCCCAGCCCCGAGGGATCGCCGGTGGGCCGCATGTCCTGGAACTTGATCGTGCCGTCGTGCTCGAGGATGGTGATCCCGCCGCTGTTGTTGACGATGATCTCGGGGTCGTCGTCGTCGTCGAGGTCGGCCACCTGCGGGTAGCCGGGCAGCACGCTGGGGTCGTTCCAGATCTCGGTGCCGTCGTGCTGGTAGGCGCTCTGGCCCAGGATGAGCTCGAGGTCGCCGTCGCCGTCGAGGTCGGCCGCGGTGGTGGCGGTGTTGCGCTGCGCGAGGAACCAGCCGGTCTGGGCGGGGGCCACGAAGCGGGTGGTGCCGTCGGCGTTGATGATCGCACCGTCGCCGTAGATCTCGGGCGAGCCGTCGTTGTCGAAGTCGGCGATGCCCACCGCGCCGCCCTGGTCGTGGGGCCACACCGCCTCCGAGGTCCAGATCGGCGTGCCGTCGTGCTCGAAGGCGGTGAAGGCCAGGTTGAAGAAGCCCACCGGCGTGGCGCTGACGATCTCGGGCAGGCCGTCGCCGTCGATGTCGCCGATGGCCGGGGTGACGAACGAGTGCACGGCACCCGGGATCGCGAAGTGCTCGCTGCCGGTGGCGCCGTCGAGCACGTGGATCTGCCCCACCAGGCCCCCGGTCACCACCACCACGTCGGGGGTGTCGCACAGGTCGATGGTGCCGTTGCCGTCATCGTCGGTGAGGTTGGCGACCAGCGGGGTCACGGCCGACTCGCCGCCGTTCCAGGTCCACTGCACCTGCGGGTTGAAGCTCTCGGCGGGGGCGCTGATCCGGCAGTCGCCCACGCCGTCGAGCTCGTCGACCACCTCGCAGCTCGGCGGCACCCCGGTGGGATCGATGTCGGGCGGGGCCTCGAGGTCGAAGATCGGGCCGCCGTCCGAGGTGTCGCCGGTGGAGTCGGCGACCCCAGAGGTGGTGGAGGCCGCGGTGGTGTCCGACACGGAGTCGGAGCTGGTGGAGCCCGACCCGCCCGAGGCCGAGTCGAAGGGGTTGACCCCGTCGTCTCCGCAGCCGGCCAGCAGCGCCAGCAGGAGGATCCGCGATCGATGTCCGTTTGCGTTCGAGCCGGGCATGGGCACCACGATGGTAGCGACCCGAGCCCGGCTTGGGGGTGCGAATCGAGGCTCAGGCCGACGACGGCGGGGCTGCGACCGCATCGCCGCAGGCACCGGCGGTGGTCTCGTCACCGCGTACGCAGTACTCGCCGATCGGGGCTCGCCCCCCCGCACCGGAGCGCTCGAGGCGAAGGGTGCACGCGCGGGGCTCCTCGGGCCACGCCTCACGCGGCGAGGTGGCGCCGCTCGCCACGATGGACTCACCCGGGGCGACGTCGCGGCCCACCGCGAGCATGCTCAGGGGACGCTCCTCGCTGCCTCCGTCGGTGTCGCAGCGCGCGGTGGCCCCCACCTGCCAGCGTCGCGGGGCATCGCGACCGGCGGTGAGCAGGGCGGTCGCCTGCACGCCGTAGCCGCCCGACGGATGGGAGGCGATCCTCGCGGAGAGCTCCGAGACCTCGATCGCCGACCTCGCGGGGATCCGTGGGAGCTCCTCGGGTGTGCACGCGCCTTCGCGGAGGGTCCCACCGACGAGGCAGACCGAGCCGAGCGCGAGGTCGGCGGCCTCGCGCCCGGGGGCGGCGGGGTCGGGCTCGGCCAAGCCGATCGGGGGGACCTCGATGGGCGGGCGCACCATGTAGAGGAAGGCCACCTCGCAAGTGGTGGGGATCTCGGCCGTGAAGGGGCTGGGGCTCAGCGTGGCGTCGGAGGAGATCCGGGCGCCCACGGCGAGGCCCGCGAGGCGGTCGCTGGCGTCATGGGCCACGGGCTCGACCACCACGTGGTCCCCCACGCGGCAGGCGATGCGCGCCGATGCTCCGGCGTGCGGCGGAGTCTCGGCCGTCTTCTCGATCGAGAAGCTCACGCCGATGGTGTTGGGGGCGTCGCCGCTCGACACCCGGGTGGGCGCGCTGCCCAGCCCCACCATCAGGGAGCGCCGCATGACCACGCCGTCGACCGTCACGGGGGCGCCCTCGACCGGAGCGAGGCTCACCGGGTTGCTCGACCAGGAATCACCGCAGCCGACGGCGAGCAGGGCGACGAGGGGAATGGAGGCGGGCTTCATCGCCCCGATCGTTCCGCAAGCGGGCCTGCAGTTTAAGGGACCGGTCGAATTTCCTCGATCGGGCTTCCGCGCCGGCGGGCGGCGGCCGTCCACGGCGCGCCGCCCGGGCCGTGGCGCCGGATCAGAAGCCGTAGCTCAGGCCGTAGTCCTCGCAGATCGCCTCGTCGGAGCCCACCGAGATGTACACGTCTGCATCCTTGCCGCCGAAGCCGCTGCAGTCGTAGCCCTCGACCACCGCCGTGTCGACGCCGCAGCAGCCGGTCCGGCCGTCGGGGGACATCGCGTCCATCGATCCGCCGCCGCAGGTGATGAACACCAGGTCGCCCCCATTGGCGCACTCGAGGAACACGCACACGTCCAGCGGCACGGCCGCCATGACCAGCGCGCCCGGATGCTCGGGGCAGAAGTTCGCGTCGTTGCCGAAGAAGGTGTACCAGTCGGTCTCCGGGCCCTCGATGGTGCCGATCACCCCGAGGTCCATGCCCTGGTCGCAGCCGAGCTCGTCCAGGCCGATTGCGGTGCCCTCGTCGGCGTGGGGGTCGGTGTCGATGGGCTCGCAGGCGGGCGGCGCCACGCAGATGCCCTCGTCGTTGCAGCTCAGGCCCTCGTCGCACTGCGCTCCCACGTCGCACAGGCAGCCCTCGGTGCCGTAGGGGCACTCGCCGGTGTCCACCGGGGGCATGGTCTCGGCGGTGTCGCCCGAGCCGTCCACCGGTCCGGTGTCCTCGGTACCGCTGGTGGCGGTGGTGGTGGCGGAGCCCGACATCGAGCTGGCCGTGGTCATCGTGGTCGGGCTCGTCGCGGTCGGGTTGGTCGCGTCACCGGTGGTGCCGGTGTCCTCCGACTCGCTGTCGCCCTCGGTCTCGCCCGCCATCTGGCCCTCGGGGCCGCACGCGAGGCCGAGGCTACAAAGGAGCACGATAGTGGTGGTCTTCCCCCAGTCCATGGTGGGCAGGCTATCGCGATTGCGTGCGGACCGGGGGGAAAAGTCGGGCGCGGCGGAGCGTCACGTGTTCCGCGCGCTCGGTTGACCCCGGCTGCATCCCGGGTCGACGAGCCTCTCTACCCGGGCACCGAGGTCGACGCTCACCCCTTCCTGCCCGACATCTCGGTGTGCCCCGACCCGGTGCTGGCCACGAAGGCGGGCAGCCCCGAGGCGCTGGTGGTGATCGCCTTCGTGCAGGGCTTCGGGACGCAGGGCGTGCTGGCCAGCGTGTGCGAGATGGACGACTCGGCGATCTTTGCCGACACCATCGACACCATCGACACCATCGACACCATCGACGCCACCTGTCAGCGCTTCGAGCCGCCCGCCCGAGCCCGTCTCGGCGGCCCGGCGCGGAGCCGGTCCGGGCCCGCATTCCTCGGCGGCGCAATGCGGGCTAGGATCCTGCCGATGTCCGGCCGGACCCTCCGCATCGCCGTGGACGCCATGGGCGGGGATCATGCCCCGCGCGAGGCGGTGCAGGCCGCGGCCATCGTGTCCCGCAACCGCGACCTGCGGGTGGCCCTGGTGGGCGACCCCAAGGCGATCGCGGCCGAGCTGCAGGGCATCGAGCACGACGAGCGGCGCATCGACATCGTGGCTGCGCGCGAGGTGGTGCACCAAGACGAGAAGCCCCGCGCCGCGCTCCAGGCCAAGCCCGAGGCCTCGATCCTCGTCGCGGCGCGGCTGGTGGCCAGGGGGGAGGCCGACGCGCTGGTCTCGGCGGGCTCCACCGGCGCGATCGTGCTGGCCTCGGCCCTCGAGGTCCCGATGATCCCCGGGGTGAAGCGCTCGGCCCTGGCCGCCGTGTATCCGACCAAGGAGCGCGCCAACAACCCCGACCGCTTCGCGCTGCTGCTCGACGTGGGCGCCACCGTGCGCTGCCGCTCCACCGACCTGCTGTTCTTCGCCTACATGGGGCACGCCTACGCCAGCCGGATCTCCAAGGTGGCCCGCCCCACGGTGGCGCTGCTCAACATGGGCACCGAGGAGACCAAGGGCGACGAGGTGCTGCGCCAGGCCTACCGCTACATGAAGGACGATCCGCTGCTCAACTTCGTGGGCAACGTGGAGGGCAGCGACATCCCGCGCGGCGGGGCCGACGTGATCGTGTGCGAGGGCTTCACCGGCAACGTGGCGCTCAAGATGGCCGAGGGCGTCAACGAGGTGTTCAAGGGCCTGGGCAAGTGGGCGTTCAAGCAGAGCCTGTGGTGGCGCATGGGCCTGGTGCTGCTGTCGGGCGGCCTGCGGCGGCTCAAGGACATCACCGACTACCGCGAGTACGGCGGGGCGCCGCTGCTGGGCTTTCGGTCGCCCATCATCAAGGCGCACGGCAAGAGCGAGGCGCCCGCGATCGCCAACGCGATCAAGGTGGCGGCCAAGGCCGCGCGTGACGACGTCTGCGGGCAGATCGAGCTGGCGGTGGCGAGCTTCGAGGCACGAGGCGGGGCCGATGCCGATCCAGACGGTGCGTGATCCGGCCGACCCGCGGCTGGCTCCCTTCGCCGATCTCGCGGGGCGTGAGCGCGACGCGGAGGGGATCGTGGTGGAGGGGGAGATCGCGGTGGCCCGCGCCCTGGAGGGCCACCACCCGGTGTCGGCGTTGCTGCTCACGCCGGCCCACCGCGCGCGCCTGGGGGCTCGCATCCCGGCCACGCTGCCCGTGTACGAGGCCGAGGCGGCGCTGCTGCGCGAGGTGGTGGGCTTTCGCTTCCATCGCGGCTGCGTGGCGGTGATGCCCCGGCCGCGCTCGCCCTCGCTCGCCCGGGCGCTGGGGCAGGAGGCTCGGCTGGTGGTGGTGGCGGAGGGGTTGGCCGATCCGCTCAACCTGGGCGCGCTCGTTCGCAACGCGCGAGCGTTCGGGGCCGACCTGGTGCTGCACGGGGGCGGGGCCGATCCCTGGTCGCGGCGGGCGATCCGGGCCGCGATGGGGCTGGGCTTCTCGCTGCCGGTGGCGCACGCTCCCGCGCTGGCGGAGGCGGTGCTCGAGGCACGGGCGCGGCTCGGCCCCGGGGCGCGCACGGTGGCGGCGGTGCTCGGCGACGACGCGGTGCCGCTGTCTCGCTACCGACCCGCGGCGGCCACGGTGCTGCTGGTGGGCAACGAGGGCGCGGGGCTGAGCGCCTCGCTGCGGGCGCTGGCCGACGATCGCGTGACGATCCCGCTGGCGCCCGGGGTCGACTCGCTCAACGCGGCCGCCGCGACGGCGGTGCTGCTGTGGGCGCTCCACGGTCGAGGTGCGCCGGATCGCGGCCCCTCGCCGGGCTGAGCGGGCCCTCGCGCCCGCGAGCCGAGCCGGCGCCGGGGCGACGTATCCTCCCCCGCGGACCAGCCCCGTGAGGATCGCGGCCCTCTCCGACTTCCACCTCGGCGCGTGGCGTCACACCGACGGCTTTCGCCACGACCCCGACGCCTTCGCGCGCTTCCTCGATCGCCTCGAGGCCGAGCATGATCGCGTGGTGCTGCTCGGCGACATCTACCAGAGCGATCACACCGCGTGGCCCCACCCGCTGGGATCGCGACGCATGCTCGAGCGGGTGCGTCGGCGGGTGCCCGCGCTGGTCGAGCGCTTCGATCGCGCAGCGTACCTGCACGTGCACGGCAACCACGACGCCATCGTGGGCCCGGCTCGCGGTGCGCCCGAGCACTGGCGCGCGCCCGGTCGCTTCGCCGCGCTGTTCATCCACGGGCATCAGTTCGATCCGATCGCGGTGCGGGCCTCGTGGGCGGCT
This sequence comes from Myxococcales bacterium, assembly GCA_020633315.1. Classification (GTDB taxonomy): domain Bacteria; phylum Myxococcota_A; class Polyangia; order Nannocystales; family Nannocystaceae; genus Paraliomyxa. The sequence goes on along the minus strand of JACKDV010000048.1, from coordinate 9,998 downwards.
CACCTGGGCACCTGGAGCACGGGGCGGCTGCGGGCGGCGGGGCTGCGGCCGCTGGCGTGGTGGCTCGAGCTGCGCGACGTGGCGATCAAGCACGAGCGCTTCGGAGGGCCCCAGGGCCCCTACGCGCGCGGGGCCCGGGCGCTGATGGGCGAGCACGACACGAGCATCGTGGTGATGGGGCATACACACGTGGCAGGGATCACGCCGCTGCCCGGCGGGGTGATGGTCAACACCGGGACCTGCAGCGGAGGCCGCACCATGTGGGCCTCGATCGACACGGAGCGGGGCTTGGTGGCGGTCCACGAGCCCGGCGGTGTGACCCGGCACGAGCTGGGGGGCGCCTCGTGATCGCGATCGATGGGAGCTTTCACCTGGGCGGGCCCGTCGATCCTCTGCTACCAAGCCCTCGATGAGACGCCTTCGTCTCGTGCTCGCGCTCGGTCTCGGCGGAGCGACGGGCTGCGGCTCGGTCGGCACCGAGGGGAGGGGCGAGCCCACGCCACCGCCGGTGGTGGCTCCGCCTGCGGCGATCGAGACGACGGTCGAGCCGGTGCCCGAGCCCGAGCCCGAGCCCGAGCCCGAGCCCGAGCTCGAGCCCGAGCCGGAACCCGAGCCGGAGCCTGCACCCGAGCCTCCGTGGGGGCCCGACGACGAGCCGCGGATCCTCGCGGTGCAGGACATCGTGGCCGAGGCGGCCCGGGTCCACGGCGTGGACCCGTACCTCGTCAACGGGGTGATCTGGGTGGAGAGCAAGTTCCGCCCCAAGGCACGCAACCGCAGCGGAGCGCGTGGGCTGATGCAGCTCATGCCGACGACCGCCAAGGCGATCGGCCGCGCGCTGAAGCGGACGGCTCGCGTCTACGATCCCGACTTCAACGTGCACGCGGGCACCTGGTACCTCGCCCGCATGATCGACAAGTTCCACGGCAACGAGGCGCACGCGCTCGCGGCCTACGTGCGCGGGCCGGCCAAGATCCGGGCGTGGCTCGACGAGGGGCACCCGTTCCCCGACTCGGTCCGGGGCTTCGTGGACAAGGTAGAGCGAGCCCGTCGGGCATTCGAGGCTCGGGGCTGGCCCGAGCCGGAGGTCGGAGGCGATCTCCCCGCCCCGGGCCCCGAGGCCTCGCCCTCGACCCCACCAAGCGGCTCCTGAGGCTCGTTCACGAGCCCGGAGCGCGATGGCCCGATCGTGCATACATATGCACTCAGGTGGCAGGTTTCGCTGCTATTCGAGCGTTGTCGCACATTAGATTTCTTCGTTGTACCTAGAAAAAGTGTTTGAAATGAGGGTTTAGTCTCATTCGTTTCGTGTATCCTCCGAACGATGCGACGCCGTCGGTTGAACTCCCTTTTCGGTGCCCGTGCCTCCCTCGTGAGCGCGCTCGGCTTGGTGTTGGTCGTTGGTTGTGGCGGCAAGGAAGACGCCGACACCACTCCGATGAACGAGGAGGGCAACGACGACTCTCCTGCCGACTCCGGTGGCACGATGTCGATGAACGACACCGGCGACTCGGGCAACGACAGCAACCCCATGGGCACCAGCGGTGATGGTGACTCCAGCGGTGGCGACGACATGAGCTTCATCCAGGACCCCGATGGTGGCGGTCCCAACAACCAGTGCGACATCTGGGCCCAGGACTGCCCCGAGGGCGAGAAGTGCATGCCCTGGGACGCCAGCGGCGGCAACTCGTGGAACGCGACCCGCTGCTCGCCCATCGACGCCAACCCCGGCCAGCCCGGCGACACCTGCACCGTGGAGGGCAGCGGCGTCAGTGGCATCGACTCCTGCGACATCGCCTCGATGTGCTGGGACGTCGACCCCAAGACCAACGAGGGCACCTGCGTGGCGTTCTGCGAGGGCAGTGCCGACGCGCCGCTGTGCTCCGATCCCGACGAGGCCTGCTCGATCACCAACGACGGCGTGCTCATCCTCTGCCTGCCGACCTGCGATCCGCTCCTGCAGGACTGCCCCGAGGGCCAGGCTTGCTACCCGGAGACCAACGGCTTCATCTGCTCGCCCGACGCCTCCGGCCCCGACATGGGCGCCATCGGTGATCCCTGCGAGTACCTCAACGTCTGCGACCCGGGCGGCTGGTGTGCCTCGGCCGATGTCGTGCCCGACTGCGCCGGCTCGATCGGCTGCTGCGCGGCCTACTGCGACGTGTCCGATCCGAACGCCAGCGACACCTGCCCGGCCGGCACCGAGTGCGTGATGTGGCACGAGGAGGGCATGGCTCCTCCCGGAGAGGAAGACATCGGCGTCTGCATCCTCCCGCAGACCTAGTCGCGACGCGCTCGCGATCATCACGAGGCCCGGCCCCGCGCGCTCCCGAGCGGCGAGGGACCGGGCCTCGGCCCGTTCGGGCGACCGCCCCGCCGAGCTGCTAGGGTCGTGGCAACGATGACCAGCTCGAGCGTGCTCGCCACCGACGCCTACAAGTTCTCGATGGCCCAGGCCGGCTTCCCGCTGCGGCGCGAGACCTTCTATCTGTCGTTTCGCTTCGGGGGCTTCCACGCGGTGCCCTTCGATCTCGCGGCCACGGTGCGGGGCATGGCCGAGGCCCTGCGGTCCACCGAGGAGGATCTGGCCTTCGCCCGCGAGCACGGCTACGGCCCGAGCGCGGCGATGGAGGCGGCGCTGGCCCAGGCCGCGGCCCTGGAGATCGAGGCGGTGCCGGCCGGTACCTGGGTGTACGAGCGCGAGCCCATCCTCACCGTGACCGGGCCCAGCTTCCTGGTGTCGTGGCTCGAGCCGATGCTGCTGTGGCTCAACTACCCGATCCAGCTCGCCACCGCGCTGCAGCGACCGGGCCCGCTCGCGCCCGGCACCCTGGTCGCCACCTGCGAGGAGCATGCGGTCCTCATCGAGTCGGTGGCGAGGTCGCTGGGGATCGAGCCGAAGATCGTCCGGGAGGACGAGCGCTACCACCAGCAGGTCCGCGCCCGTGCGCGATCGCTGGTCGATGCGGTGGGCGGGGATGCCTCGCGGATCTTCGAGGTGGGCATGCGCTCGGCGGTCTGCATGGAGCAGCACCGCATCGCGCTGCGGGCCTGTGCCGAGGAGGGCATCACCCTCACCAGCAACGTCCAGCTCGCGCGCGAGCTGGGCCTGGTGCCGGTGGGGACGATGGGGCACGAGCACATCCAGCGCTGGGAGGCCGACCTGCCCGCGTTCCGGGCCATGCGAGACATGCGGGACGCCGCGCCGAGCTACCTGCTGGACACCTTCGACACCATGGGCACCGGCATCCGGGCCGCGGTGAAGGTGATGCGGGAGCGTCCCCACGACTGCGCCATCCGCTACGACTCCGGCAACAAGTACATCCAGTACCTGCACGCCTGCGAGCTGCTGCGCGAGGAGGGGCTGCAGCCGGCCCACGTGCTCGAGGACGGGCTCGACGACCAGGCCACCGCACACTTCGAGCGCCTGCGCGAGTTCACCGGCTGGCCCGCCGACAAGCAGCTCTATGGCTTCGGCGGCTTCCTGGTGGCGGCGCCCATGAGCAACCCGCTCACCCGCGATCGGGTGAGCGCGGTCTACAAGCTCAGCGAGACCGTGGGCGAGCCCCGCATGAAGTTCGGCGACGCGGCGGGCTCGGGCAAGCGCAGCATGCCCGGGCGCCCGGTGGTGTGGCGACGCCTGCGGGGTGAGGGTCCCGTGGGCATCATCGGTCAGTCCGGCGAGCCCGTGCGGGACAACTACATCCTGCTGTCGGGCAACCCCGAGGCCCGCGAGCACCTGCGGATCTGCAACGTGCTCGACCTGGGACGCGCCGATGCGATCCCCCCGGGCGAGCGCTGGGTGGCGCTCAGCCCCGCCACCCAGGCGCTGGTCGATCGGCTCACGCCCGCGCGCTGAGCCGGCGCGATCGCCCGGTCCCGCCGGGTCCCGATGCGGCCGCGCGCGCTCAGCCGTCGCGTGCCGTCACGAGCTCGCGCAGGCCTCGGCGGTCCTCGAGCAACTCGGGGTGCGCGGCGAAGAAGGCCGCGGTGTGCTCGAGGAACGGGCGCAGACGCTCGAGCCGCATCGCATGGGCCGGGGCCACGGGGCGCGTCGCGTGGTGGGCCGGGTCGAGCCGCTCCTCGGCGAGCGCCAGCGGCAGGGCGAGCCCGGCCTCGTCGTCGTGCAGCGTCAGCGTGGGCACGGTGAGCGGCTCGGCGACCCCCGCGTGCTCGTGATCCTCCAGCCGCAGCTCCAGGCGCAGGGGCCCCTTGCGAAAGCCGACCTCGAGCTCGTGGCGCCAGTGGATCACCCGGGGCGGCTCGAAGCCGTGTCGACCCTCGAGGTCCCACAGCTCGCGGCACAGGGCCACGAAGGCGCGGCACTGCTCGCCCGGCGGCGCGGCGGCCCGCACCCGGGCGAAGATCGTCGAGGGATCCCACAGCAGCTCGTCTGCATGGGCGTGGAAGAACGCGGCGTGGTGATCCATCCACCGGCCGAGCGACTCGACCGTCATCCGCTCCGGGAGCTCCGGGGCCCGAGCGTGGTGCTCGGGGTCGACGGCCGCGATGGTGTCGGTCAGCGAGAACGCCTCGGCGTGGCGCTCGGGGACCACCGCGATCCCCACGTGCTGGAAGTCGACGAGGCCGTAGAAGCCCGCGTCGATCGCCATGGCCGGGCCGGCGTAGCGGATGCGGTGCTCCGCTCGATCGCGCTCGATCGACGGGGGATCGAAGCCATAGCGCGATCGCAGCTCGAAGCTGGCCTCGATCGCGCCCGCGAAGGCGTGGGCGATCGCCGCTGGAGCCTCGGGGGCAGGGGCGGCGCGGGATCGTCGAGACACCGCGGCCAGTATGCCGGATCCTCGCGAGCGAAGGCTTGCGGCGCCGAGCGTGGTCGGAGACCCTCGGCCGAGGAGCACCGCCATGCGCCGCATCCTGGTCGACGTCGACACCCAGCACGATTTCGTGGATCCCAGCGGGGCGCTCTACGTGGAGGCGCCGCCCTCGGTGCGCGAGGCGATCGCCGAGCTACTCGCCGAGGCCGAGGCCGCGGGCGATCCCATCGTGGGCTCGGTGGACTCGCATGCCTACGACGCCTGGGAGTTCATGGGCAACGGCGGCCCGTTCCCGCCGCACTGCGTCAAGGGCACGCCGGGCTGGCTGCGGATCTGCCCCGATCGACCCGCGCGCACGCGCTTCGTGCCGATGCAGGTGGTCGAGCCCGAGGTGCGCAACCTGGTGGGCGAGCGCGAGGCCGGGGCCGGCCCGCGGGAGCTCGACGCGGCCCGCCTGGCCGCCGAGGCGCGTGACGGGGTGGGGCTGCTGTTCGAGAAGGAGGTCTACTCGTTGTTCTCCAACCCCGTGGCCGAGCCGGTGATCGCCCGCCTGGTGGCGGATCTCGGGGGACCCGCGGCGGTGTGCTTCGACGTGATCGGCTACTGCACCGGGGGCTACTGCGTGGATGCGGCCGCAACCGGGCTGGTGGAGCGCGGCTATCGGGTGCGGGTGCTGGCGCGCGCCACTGCGGCCATCGGCGGGGACGAGGGCCAGGCCCGCTCGCGGGAGCGGCTCGCGGCCGCCGGGGTGGAGTGGGTGGAGGGCTAGCTCGATCCCGGGACCGCTCGCATGCGGGCGCTTGCGTCGACCCGCCTCCCCGGAGCCACGTATGATGCCAGCGGTGACCTCTCCCACCACGGGCCTGAGCCCCGAGCCGGTGCCCGCCGTGATCCGGGCGGCCCTGCCCGCGAGCTTCGAGCTCGAGCCGGCGCGCCACGGGTGCAGCACCACGGTGGCGTTCGTGCGGGGGGCCGAGGTGCCGCTGGTGCTCAAGCGGGCGGCCGATCCTCCCTATGCGGGCTGGCTGCGGGTCGAGGCCGAGATCCTCCCGCGCATCGTGGCCGCGGGGCTGCCTGCGCCCGCGGTGGTGGCCATGGACGACGGGCCCCACGGGGTGTGGCTGCTGCTCGAGCGCCTGCCCGGCGAGCCGCTGTGCGAGCTGCTGCCCCGCCTCGATCCCGACGAGCGTCCGGCGTGGCTGCGGCGGACCGGCGCGCTGCTGGGCCGGATCCACACCACGCGGGTGCCCATGGATCTGCTGGAGCACGACTCCACGCCGTGGTGGCAGCGGCCCCGCGTCGATCTGCCGAGCACCTCGAGCGGCGAGGTCCTGGGCGCGACGCGGCTGCATGCCGAGCCGCCGCCGCCCGCGGTGTTCGTGCACGGAGACTTCACCCTCGACAACGTGCTGGCCGACGGCGATGCGCTCTCGGGCGTGGTCGACTGGGGCGGGGCCGGACGCGGCGACCCTCGCTACGACCTCGCGCTGGCGCTGCTGTCTGCGGGCGGAGGCACGCGGCTCCCTCCGCCGGCGGAGCTGCGGGCGTTCTACGAGGGCTACCTGGACGCGGTGGCCGGTGTGCCCGAGCTGCGGCGGAGCATCGGGGCCGCGCTCGGGGCCACCGCCGAGCCCGAGCCCTAGCCGGTCTCCGATGGCCGGCTGGCCATCGCTCCCGCCATCAGGCGCAGGTGCCCTCGCCGCAGGCCGCCTCGGCGGGCTTCTTCTTCTTGGCGGGGGTCTTCTTCTTCTTGGCCGTGCTCGAGGTGGTCGTGCGTGGCTCGGGCTCGGGCGCGGCCTCGGCCACCGACTCGGGCTCGGGCTCGGCCGTGGGTGCCTCGGCCTCCGCCGCCTCGGCCTCGGCCCCGCACGAGCCCTCGGCCTTGTCACCGCCGCAGCCCGCGTCGGCCTTGTCGCCGCCGCAGCCACCTTCGGCCTTCTTGCCGCCGCAGCCGGCCTCGCCTCCGCAGCCACCCTCACCAGGCGCCGCTCCATCCGACGCGGGCGGGTTGACCTCCTGCGCGTCCTTCTTGGCCGCACAGGCGGCGAGGCTCAGCCCTCCGCCGAGCAGGGCAAGGGTCTGCGTGATCGACTTGAGATCCATGACGATGGTCCTTCCTCGGCGTTTCCGCCGCCCGCTGGGCGAAGGCCCCTCGCGGCGGGACGATGCTAGCAAAATGCTCGCGGGGGCGCGGGCGTCATCGCACCGACGACGAGACTACGCGCCCCACGACGTCCCGGTTACCGCGCTAGTGATCGTCGCGCTCGAGGCGGTAGCCCACCCCTCGCACCGCCCGGAAGGCGTAGCCGCAGCCGGCCTTCCACCCCAGCTTGCGCTTGAGGCTCGAGATGAAGTTGTCCACGGTGCGAGGATCGACCACCACGTCGCCTCCCCACACGCGCTCGAGGATGAGCTCGCGCGAGAGCGCCTTGCCGGGGTGGTCGACCATGAACACCAGCAGGTCGAACTCGGTGCGGGTCAGCTCGATCGTGCCCCCGCCGGCGGGGCCCACCGTCCGGGCGTCGCGATCGATGACCAGCCCCGGCAGGGCCGAGGGCGCGGGCGTCGACGCGCTCCCGCGGCGCAGCAGGGCGCGGATGCGGGCCAGCAGCTCGCGCAGGCGGTAGGGCTTGGCCAGGTAGTCGTCGGCCCCCGCGTCGAAGCCCTGCACCACGTCGTCCTCGAGGGTGCGCGCGGTGAGCATGAGGATCTTGGCCGTGCTGCCGGCCTGGCGCAGGGCCTTGCACACCGAGTAGCCGTCGAGGTCGGGCAGCATGATGTCGAGCACGACCAGATCGGGCGGGTGGCGCTGGGCCAGCTCGAGCGCCGCCCGGCCGCCGTCGGCCGCCTGGACGCGGTAGCCCTCGTCCTCGAGGTTGTCGGCGAGGGTGATGCGGAGGTTCTCGTCGTCCTCCACGACCAGCACGAGGGGGGCATCGCTCATGGGCTCGTCTCCACCATCGTAGCGGGAAACTCCAGGGTGAAGCGCGTGCCCTGGGGCCCCGACGACGCGATGCGGATCCGCCCGCCGTGGGCCTCCATGGTCTTGCGACAGATGCTCAGGCCCAGGCCGCTGCCGCGGGCCCGCGTGCCCGTGCCGCGGCGGAAGTCGTCGAAGACACGCGGCTGCTCGGCCGCGGGGATGCCCACCCCGTTGTCGGCCACCTCGATCACGAAGCGCGGGCCCTCCCGCCGGCCCACCAGCTCCAGCTCGATCGGATCGCGCTCGTTGTAGGTGCAGGCGTTCTTGAGCAGGTTGCGCAGCAGCAGCTTGAGCAGCTCGCGATCGGCGTGGAGCACCACGCCCCGAAGGCCCTCGCTCTCGAGCCGGATCTCGGCGCTCACGTGGGACTCGAGATCCTCGAGCACCTCGTCCACCAGCGGCTCGAGCGACACCTCGCCGCGGCGCGGCTGCCAGCGTCCCTTGTCGAGGCGGTTGAACGACAGGATGTTCTCCACCAGGAAGGCCAGGCCGTCGATGTCTCGCACGATGCGGGCCGGGTAGTCGCGGGCCGCGGGCAGGTCGCGGGTGCGTCGCTGCAGGGTCTCGGCCATCAGGCGGATCGAGGCCAGCGGGGTGCGCAGCTCGTGGCTGACGGTGGCCACGAAGTCGCTCTTGAGCTCCACGAAGCGATGGCGCCGGCGCTGCAGCATCAGCGAGAGCACCACGATGGCCAGGGCCAGCGAGGCCGCGGCGGCGACGAAGCCGGTCTTGAGCCAGAAGCGCTCCTCCGCCTCGTCCCACGCCCGCCGCAGCCGCGGGGCGTCGATCTCCACCAACAGGGTGGCCAGCGCGGTGGCTCCGATGGGCGGGGGCAGGGCGAAGCGGTCCTCGTCGAGCAGCAGGCCGCGGCGGCGCATCTCGTCGGCGAGCGACTCCTCGAGCTCGGCCAGGTCCACCGCGATCCCGCGCTGCTGCGAGGGCGAGTAGGGCACGAGCGCCCAGGCGCCGCCGCCGAGCAGCATGGGGCCGTCGATCGACGAGGGGCGCGGCACCGGGGCCGAGGCGGGGGGATGGGCCGCGCGCTCGAAGTCCTCGGTGGGCACCCCCGCGCCCTGGCTCAGCGCCACGATGCGCGCGGCCAAGAGCTCGAAGTCGGGGGCGGTGAAGCGGCTGCGGCGGGCCAGCAGGGTGCGCTGCAGGGGCTGGAGGCGAGCGCCCGGCCCCGCGTCGAAGCCGTCGCGGAGCAGGCCCTTCATCAGGGTGGGGGCCGGAGGGCCGAAGGCCACCAGCTCGTCGAGCAGGGCGAGGGTGAGCGGTAGATCGTAGGTGGAGTCGAGCACGAAGCTGGCGCGGTGCCGCAGGATGTCGCGCATCGAGCCCTCGATCTCGCCGCGCTCGCCCCGGTCGATCGCGTCGAGCATCTCCAGGCCCAGCTCGGCGCGTCGCATCGAGGGCGAGCCGAGCTCGAGCCCGGGGGGAAGCTGCCGCTGGCGGATGCGCTGCACCAGGTCCCAGGCCGGCGTGTCGAGGCCGGGGGCGGCGTCGGGCAGCCGCGGCAGCCGCTGCTGGTCGTCGACCACCAGCAGCAGCGGCTCGTTGGGCTGGAACATCGGATCGACCAGCGCGCGCTCGTAGTCCTCGCCGTGCTCGAGGATCCGCGCCTGCAGGCGCAGCTCGAGGGTGCGGCGGGCGTACTCGGCCAGGGTGGCGCGCTGCTCCTCGATGCCCGCCCGCGCCTGCGCCCGCTCGTCGATCACGATGCCCTCGAGCGCGGCCAGCCCCCACAGCAGCGCGAGCAGGCCCACGCCGAGGGCGATGGCCAGGGGCAGCAGCCTACGCATCGAGGCCATCGGGGCTCACTGCAGCACGGGGACGCGGTCGAAGTCCATGCGGGCCACGGGCAGCTCGGCCTCGAACTTGTCCACGCGGTGGTCGAGCCCCGCGGCCCGATCGATGAGCCGGCCCAGCTCGCGCACCTCGGCCTCGTCGCGCAGGCCCTGGTCGATCCCGTCGTAGAGCCGCTGCACCTCGCTCCACCCCAGGTTGCGCACCCAGTAGGAGCCGCGCAGCTTCTCCGCGTAGGCGGCCGCGACCACCGAGAGCTGGGTGGGCGGCGCGGCCTCCTCCCAGGCGCTGCGCACCAGGCTGGCGGGCAGCGGCCGCTCGAGCAGCTGCGAGCTCTCGGAGCGCGGGGCCTTGTAGCGCACCCGCAGGGTGCCCAGCGTGGCGTGCTCGCCCGGCTGCAGCTTGATCTCGTAGAGCGCGGTCACGGTGTG
>JACKDV010000047.1 GCA_020633315.1 Myxococcales bacterium | reverse complement strand
GAAAGATTTCCGACATGCCCCCTGATCCGCCTTCGTGTCCGCCCCGTAGCCAAGGCGGTCGCGATGAACGGTCGCGCGCCGAAGCGGCGCTCGAGGCCGGCTCACGAGGCCGTTCACAGGACGCGAGGAGAACGACGATGAGCAGCAAGCACGGTGTCTTGGGGATGATGGTGTGGGCGATGGCGCTCGGGCTTCCGGCCTGCGACTCCGACGGTGATCCGGGTGGAAGCGGAGCGGGATCGACCGGCGAGGACGTGGACGCCAGCACCGGCGACATGCAGATGGACGGCGACAGCACCGGTCGCCCCACGCCGATTCCGCCCGACACCGGCATGGACAGCAGCGGCGGCGACGACATGGGCGACGGCAGCACCGGAGACGAGCCGCCCGTGGAGCTCGGCTGCGCCGAGTACTGCGGCCTCTACATGGATGCCTGCCAGGACTTCAGCGAGTACGCCAACGAGCAGCACTGCATGGACCACTGCGCCCAGTGGCCCCTGGGCGAGGCCGGCGACGTCGACGGCGACAGCCTCGGCTGCCGCAGCTACCACGTGACCGTGGCGGGCAGCACCGATCCCGAGCTGCACTGCCCCCACGCCGGCCCCAGCGGGATGCACGTGTGCGTGGACGAAGGCGCGCCGAGCTGCGAGCTCTACTGCACCCGCTACTTCAACAACTGCGAGGGCGAGCTCAACCTCTGGGACAGCATGGACGCCTGCATGGAGACCTGCGCGGGGTGGTATCCGGGGACCGCGACCGACACCAGCGGGCACACGATCGGGTGCCGTGCCTACTATGCGAACCTGGCCGCGGGGGATGCCGACACGCACTGCGGCAATGCGGGACCGGGCGGCGGGGAGATGTGCGTGCTCGGAGGGTGATGCTCAGCCCACGGGTCCCGTCTTTCGTTGATGTCGAAGTCGCCACGGGGGGACAGGATCAACTGCGCGAACGGCGCATTGCCTGGTGGCTCGGAATCCCGATGCGCGACGGTGAATGCGCGGAGTCCATCGCCGTGAACCCCCAAGGGGGCGGGATCTCCGCAAGCTCGAGTCACTTCGACCTCACCATCCGGCCTCGTGTCGGGGTCCACCGGGTAGCCACGCGAGGCCTTGGCGTGGCTTCCCGGCGCTCCTCCTTCATGGTCTGAGGGCGGAGCACGTTTCTCTCCTGTGGGTATGGTTGCGAGCCGCAGGTTTGCACGCGACGATCCCGGGCCCTGAGACGCTCCGCAACGACGCAGCCCCTGAGTGACTCGGGGGGCGCTCAGTTCGTTCTGCTCTCGATGTGCTCGAGCTCGGTCAGCATCTCGTCCAAGGCAGGGGCCAATTCGGAGCAGCCTGCCTCGTCCAAGATGTCCTCGAGCCATCGGAACGCGCTCTGGGCATCCCGGAAGAGCTTCACCGGATAGTCGGGGCGGACCGAGAGCTGGATGCCGGAGAGAACGGACCGAACGCTGGCGGCTCCGAAGCCGTCACCGGCAATTACTTGAGCCATGCCCATGGTGTGGGTCTTGGCGTCGTTCATCACGGCGGCCACGAGATCGCGGGAGCCGGGGTCGAAGTGGAGGTCGTTGCCGGAGGCGTTCGAATAGGAGATGATGACTGCCTTCTTGCCGGCGAGGGAGCGGATGTGACGGGACTGGATGGTGCGGAAGCGGGTCAGGCCATCGAAGGTGGGGATTGGCTGCCAGCGGACGGCTAGGACCTGCTGCCAAATCAGCACCCTGAGATCGCCACCGGCCGCTGCGATGTCGAAATCCACGAAAACATGATATCGCTTCCAGTGCCGAGAAACAAGTTGGGGCCAGCACTGAAGGAGTAGCAGGTCACGCACCACACCGCGGCAAGTGCATGGGGCGTCGGTCCTGGCACGCTTCGCTGGATGCGCTCACTGCCTAGTCAAGGTGAAAGATGGAGAAGTTCCTCGAGGTATCACTACTTAGGAACATGGGGCACTCGGAGTATGACGCTGCATGGGTCGCCCGAGTCGCTGATCCAAGAACTGGCGATCCACTGTTTCCTTCAGTTCTCGATGTCGTCAGGAAGTCGCAGGGCCCTGATGGCGGCTGGGCATGTGATCTCGACTATCCGTCCGCTCGGGTCCTCGCGACCTTGGCATCCGTTCTCGCGATCACGAGCTACGATCACCTGGATGCGAGACGGGACGCGGAGCGCGCTGTCGACTTCGTAGGCCGGGAGATCGAGAAGATCGATCCCGAACACGTGCTGACGATCGCCTATGAGTTGGTCCTGGTGGCGTTGCTTCGGGAGGTGAACGATAGGGGGTTCCAGGTTGAAGGGCTCATTCCGGGAGCGACGAGACTTCAGTCGGAGAAGCTGGCACGACTTCCTTCATCAGTCGTCTATGATCCTCGGTTGAGCACGAGCTTCTCCCTGGAGTTCCTCGGCGATGAGCTGGACAGGGAACAGCTGGAGCGCGTGGTTCTCCGAACGGGTTCCGTAGGAGGAAGTGTTGGTACGACTGCGTACTGTGCCATGCGGACCGGTGATGTGCGAATGGTCGAGTACCTGCGCAAGGTTGTTTCAGAGCACGGTCCCGGGAACATCCCGTATGGGTGGCCCGTGACGGTGTGGCCTCTGATGTGGGTAATGTACCATGCTCAGCTCGCAGGTGTCCCGTTGCCAAGGCACAGGGAGCGTGAGGCTCTTGCATATATCGATCGCGTATTCGGGCAAGATGGCCTCACTTGGTGTGAAGATCTCGAGTATCAAGACTCAGACGATACTTCGATTGCATTGGCGTTGTTGGGTGATCGTGCCAGCGAGCGGCAGTGGCGCGCGCTCGACAAGTTCGAGACCGAGCAAGGGTTCCTTGGGTTCCTTGGGGAGCGGGGACCATCAGTGAGTGCCAATGCGCATGTGTTGACTGCGCTCCAGAAGGGAAGACACCCGGAAAAGCAACGGATGATCGAGAGAGCATTCGGTTTTCTCATCAAGAATCGGCTGGACGACGGGCTGTGGTTGGACAAGTGGCATGCCTCCCCGCTCTATCCGACGTCCAGAGCCATAATTGCGTTGGTGAGCATTGGGGCTGCGAGTGAGGCGAGAACGTCGATCTCGTGGCTTCTCGACACCCAGAGGGACAATGGAGGATGGGGATTCTATGAGGATGCTACTCTCGAGGAGAGCTCCTATGCAGTCCATGCGCTGGTGAGCGCGCATAGACTGAGCCCCTCGCGGGGGGTCGCTCGGGCGCTCGAGCGTGCATGCCGATTCTTGCAGCGCCCGCAAGTGGGGCAAGGCTCGGATGTGCACCCCAAGTTGTGGATTACGAAGGTCCTCTATCGTCCGATGGCTGTCGTTCTCTCGGCGATTGCCGCTGCGCGAGCAATGTCTTCCGAATTCGCTTGATCGGTGGAGTGTCACATGCGGCGAGGAAATCGGGCTCTCCGCCACCGATCTCCTATGCTGGGACTTCGTCGAAGAAGGGATCTCCACCAAGATATGCATCGATGATGGATCTGGCCGTGTCGATGAGGGGGGCGGTGGCGCTTGGCGACTTGCCCAAGGCTCTCACTTGCGCTGCGCCACTTCGAAAGTACTCTTCGGCTAGAGCCCGAGTTCGACCGGCGGAGGACTTGAGGGAGGACTCGGCGATGCTCTGGTTGGAAGTGTTGCGATTCGACCCTAGCGCGTCGATGATGGTGTGGTTGAGGTTGTTCTCCTCGTCGAGCTCTCGACGTAGAGTGCCGACGTCGCTTGCGAGCTTGATTGCGCGAGAGAGATCCTCGCATGCTCCGCGGATCACGGGGTACTCCGAGAGGAGGTCATCTTCGCTGGGGGGAGAGAGCGCATGATCGATGTCGATGAATACCGTGATGCTGGTGGTCAGCGTGCTGAAATTCACGTACTCGTGAGTGTTGGCAAGCGATCTATTGCTGTTGATCAGTAGCTCATAGTAGAAGCCGAATGCGTGCTTCAGGATGTCGAATGCAATGATGTGACGCCACCGCTCCGGGCATGCGCTCAGCTCCTCGAATATCGTGCTCAGGAGTGTCTCTGAGGAGCTGGTCGTGGTCGGTGCTGTTGCGGTGGCTGGCAGGCCGAGAGTGTCATTGATGAACCTGATCGAGGCCCTGAGCTCGATGGGCGATGATTGACGATCGATGGCATCGTCGACAATGACATTCCAGAGCGAGAAGAGGTGTTTGATGCGTGTCGAGATCTGGCGAGTGGGCTTGTCGAGCAGTGTAGTTGTCAGTCCAGCGTGAATGGGACCCAGTGTCCGAAAGAACCGAAGGGGATCCCCTCTTTGGAAACGGATGTCATGGTTGTCGATGAAGTCTCTGAGCTGGAGCGCAAGAGCGACATAGTCATCGTCTGTGAGACTCATGGTGTAGAGTGTCTTCTTTTGGGACGCTTGGGCGCAAGTCCACCTTGGGGTCGATGGAGACTGCGGTCGGAAGAAAGCGTGCCTCGCGCAAGATTGCGGCGAAAATTTCGTAACCTGAATCGCTTGGCGACGGCTTTTGATGGCCAAGATTACTCAAGATTTCTGAGCTGATGGGCGCGGGCGAGCACGACGTTGTCAGCGCTTGGTTTCGACGCGGAGGCTATGGTACCCTTTCTCGAACCGAAGACCGTGAATGTCTATGGCTCTCGAGTACGAGCTGAACCTCCCCTCCGACGGGTCGAATATGTCCTGGGCCTTCATCGGAGACTTGCTCATTGTGTTCAATTCGCCGGGCGAGCTGACAGACAAGCGTCTCGGTGAGCTGATTCGTGCGGTCAGCGAATACCCCGTCAAGCTGAAGTACGGCATCGGGGCAAATATTGGGCGTGGTCAGATGACCAGTGTGCAGCGCAAGCGATCGTCAGAGGTCTTCTCTGGAGTTCGTCTGGTTAGCATCGTGGATGATCGGATTACGAGAGGAATCGTGACTGCACTGGGCTGGCTAGGGATGAATATCAAGGGCTTCGATTGGGATCACGCAAAGGATGCAATCGAGTACTTGGGTATCCCGGGCAGCGATCCTGATGCGCTGCTGAAGGTGGTCGAGGAGTTGCGCGATCGTGGAATGGAGAGAGTGAAAGAAGGGAAGCAGGGCTAGCGATGGCTTGCCAGTAGCTGGATCTTTCCCAGCGGGCGCAATGAGATCCTGAGGTCGGGATTCGGGAGCCGAGAGGTCGGCGCTGTCGGGCATAGCCGATAGCGTTGTAGGATTCTGATGACTGCAAGTAGAATCTCTGAATTTGCAAGTCGTTGACCGATGCACTGCCTAGAACCCGTTCCGAAAGGTGTGAACGAACCATTTCGCCTGTGCTCCGCTATGGTGTCGTCGTGCTCGAAACGGGCCGGAACGAATCGTCCTGGGCTGGTCCACGCGCTGGGGTGTCGTTGCGTGTGGAAGATCGAAATGACGGCTCGAGTTCCTGCTTCTATGGTGAGATCGTCGACGGTGTCGGTCTCGGTGCACTGCGACCATAGTAGATAGGCTGGGGGGTACATGCGCAGGGCCTCGTGCAGTGTCATGTGGAGATGCTTGAGCTCACGAATGTTGCCAGGATCCGGCTCTCCATTTCCTATTGACTGGTCGATTTCCAGTGCGAGTCTTCGCTGGAGATCTGGGCTGTGCGCGATGTGAAGGAGGATCCATGTGAGCACGCACTCGGTGGACTCATACCCGGCGAGGATCAACTCGAGAATGTTGGAGATTGCCCTGCTCTGAAGAGGGTCTCTGGCGTAGATCCTCAGTATTGAACCATGCGATTGGTTGTTTGGGTCGTTCAGGATGTTCCTTACGACAGTGCTGAATAGCGAGAGAGACTCTTGCGCTCGAGTCCTCCATGGTATCTGGAGATTCTCGAGCAGAGTGGCTTGCGCGAAGAATCGGAGCGGGTGATTGGTGATGTAGTCTATCGCGGAGATGATCTTCTCGAGGTCGTCTCGCGAGACTCGTGCACCTAGCATCGCCTCTGTGATTACAGAGATGGTGATGCTCGATGCGCATTCTCGGATGTTACATGGTGCGCCGTTGGTCGCTGACTCTTCGAAGGGAGTCAGGTTCTTGCGGATTGACGAGTCGATGGCGGGGAAGATGGTCTCTAGATGAGAGGGGGTGAAGTAGGGTTGTGCTGCTCTGCGACGGTCTCGCCACTTCTTCCCGTCTGTGGTGATTATTCCGTCGGGAAAGATGAGGTGGGCAATGGGGTTTCCCTTGCCCGCACTGTACTTCCTGCTGTTGTTGACCCTGATATGCTGTACGTGTCTTGGATGGGTGAAGAAGACGATCTTCTGGCCAAGGATTGTCGTGGCGAATATGTCGCCGTGTCTTGCCTGATTGGCGTCGAGGAACTCCCGTGGACCAACGGCGAGCTTCGGGAGTGCCCCTACGGCTGGCCACTTTGGGAGAGCGATAGGAGGGAAGGAGGGGCGCATGGCCATAAAAATATGGCATTGAAACCAAGCTCTTTGGGCACCCCGCGAGATGATCGATGATGTCTGTGGGACCTTACCCCACCGCAGCCGCAGCAACCCGCGCCGTGAAGATGCCGCTCTGCGCGGCGTTGCGCGATTCCTTGGGCGCTCCGGCCTCGCCGGCGTGACCGCCGCTGATCTCGACCTTCATCAGCATGGAGTCGAAGCTCTCCATCAGCCGCAGCACCGGATCCGGCTTTCGCGCGAGCTCGAAGACCTGGCCGCAGGCTTCGTCGATGAGGCGGGAAAGGCGCTTGACGGTCTCGTTGCTGCCCTCGACCAAGGCGCCGTTGGGGCGCTGGAGCGCTCGGTCCCGACCGGTGGTCTTTCCGGTGGCTTCCTCGTCGAGGTAGAGGTCGAGGAGATCGTCGATGAGCTGGAAGGCGAGACCGAGCCGGATGCCCACGTCGCCCCAGTGCTCCTGCTGCTCGTGGCTCTCGCCGGTGGCGATGGCGGCCGCTCGCATCGAGAAGTCGAACAACGCGGCGGTCTTCTTCTCGTGGTAGTCCTCCACGAACTCCATCGACATGCCGTTGTCCTGGGGGGCGAGCTCGAGGCTCTGACCGCCGATGATTCCGCGCTGGGAGCCGGTGGCCCGCGCGAGGATCCGAGCGAGCTGGAGCGCTCGTCGCTGGTGCTTGCCCTCGTAGTCGGCGATGATCTCGAACGCCTGGGTGATGAGCGCATCGCCGGCGAGCACGGCCAGCGGCACGCTGTAGACCTTGTGGACGGTCGGCTTTCCGCGGCGCAGGTCGGCGTCGTCGAAGCACGGGAGGTCGTCGTGGACGAGTGATGCCGAGTGGATGAGCTCGACCGCGATGGCAGCCCGGAGCACCAGCTCGGCCTCGTCCTCCTCGAGGGGTCGGCCGAAGCAGGCCTCGGCGGTGGCGATCATCAACCGCGGTCGAATCCGCTTGCCACCGTTGAGGACCGCGTGCCGCATGGCCGCGTGGAGGTGACCGGGGGCGTCCTCATCCGAGGGGAGCGCACACACGAGGGCGCGCTCGAAGGCCTGGTTCAGCGCAAAACCATCATATTTGGTCTGACGCGAGAAATAGTCTTCCGTCCCCTGTAGCATGACCCCTGACCCCTTGACCCGGTGCGAACGGCAGTCCGTGCTCGCGCTTCCCCCGAAGCGAGCACGAACCCTCAGCGACTCGATCTCGATGTCTTCATCGTGAGCTACCCATACGAAGCTTCGATCCGTCGACGCTTTCCCATCGTGTGGGAGGAGCCCGTATCGGGTCAACCCCTTTTCCAGGGTACGGAGGAGGGACACGATGGGCTGATGGCTGGTCCGATGTGGGAGCATTGGATGGGAACGTGCATGGGTGGAGCGGAACCGGCCGACCCATGCCAAGCTCGAAAGTGATGGGAATTCAGGAGTGAGGACGGAGGACCATTCGGGTCAGCGGACCGGAAAAAGCGATGGTATTGCCGATGCTTACGCGTCCTCTCGAGGATGGAGGGACGTAATGTGAGCTTGCTCCGCTATGGGATCTGGGGCTGGCGCGCGGGGATTGGGCCAATGGGTAAGAGTTTCCCTTCAATGACAGTGGCGGAGTCGCGAGAGCGGTCGCTCGCGCGCTTCGGATCCTCTGCTACCTTCCGCGGCGCACGAGCTCATGGCGACCTCCAGCGCCCGGGACGCGGCCGTGGAGGTCGCCAGCGCCCTCCATGATCGCCGTTCCTTGCGGGTGCTCGGGGCCGAAGGGGCGCTGCGGGGATTGCTGCTGGCCCAAGCCGAAGGGCCGGTGGTGTTCGTGGCCCCTGACGACGCGACGGCACGAACGGTTGCCGCCGACACGGCGTTCTTCTTGGGCCGGGAGACCGAGGCGGGGGCGGTCACGCCGGACGATCCGATCCTCGTGGTCCCGGAGATCGACGTGTCGCCGTACGCCGATCTCTCCCCCGACCCGCGGGTGATCGGGGCGCGCCTGGCCGCGCTGCACCGCCTGGGCGCACACCGCATCGAGGACGAGATCACGCCCCCGAAGGTCGTGATCACCAGCGTTCGTGCGCTGACTCGTCGCACCATGCCGCCGGGGGTGTTCGCCGGCCTGTGCCGGGCGTTCTCCGTGGGCGATGAGCTGCCCCGCGAGGAGGCCGCCCAGGCCCTGCTCGCGGCGGGCTATCTGCGTACGGAGGTGGTCGAGGACCCGGGGACCTTCGCGGTGCGCGGTGGCGTGATGGACGTGTTCGTTCCGCTGCTGCGCTTCCCGGTCCGCCTCGAGTGGTTCGGCGACGAGATCGAGCGCATGCGGCTGTTCGACCCCGACTCGCAGCGCAGCCTGCGAGCGATCGAGTCGTGCGCGGTGCATCCGGTGCGCGAGGCGATCGCGACCACCCGCGAGCCGCTGCGCAGCCGCGTCCTGGCGCTGGCCGACGCGATCAACGTGCCCACCTCCAAGAGCCGACAGGTGCTCGAGAACCTCCAGCAAGGGCTGGACTTCTTCGGCATCGAGGCGCTGACACCCGTCTTCCACGACGGGATGGTCCCGCTGTGGGAGCACCTCCCGGCCGACGCCCACTGGCTGGTGGAGGACCCCGCGGCCCTGGTGCACTTGGCGGAGCGGCTCGAGGAGGAGACCCGACAGGAGCACGCCAAGGCGATGGAGTCGCTGCGCCTGGTCGCGCCGCCGGAGGGCTTCGTGGTGGAGGCCACCGAGCTGCGAGCGCGCTTGGATGCGTGCCCGGTGGTGATGACCCGCGCGGACCTCTACGACCCCGAGCGCAGCGACGAACGCCCGGTGCTGCGCGTGGAGGCGGACGCCAACCTGCCGCTGCGCGCCGCGCTCGAGACGGCCCGCAGCCGCAAGGGCGGCGAGATCCTCCGTCCCCTGGTCGAGCACATCCGACGCCTCGGTCGCGACGAGGAGGGGGAGCTGCGCCAACCGTGGTCGGTGATCCTCGCGGCCCCCAACCTCACCCACGCCGAGCGCCTCACCTCGTTGCTGCGTGGCTACGGCCTGCGTCTCGATCCCCCTCGTCGCGCCGGCGAGGCAGCGCTGCCCCTGCGCGGCCCCGACGATGGCCCCACCCGCGTGCGCGTGATCGCGGGCGAGCTGTCGGCGGGCTTCTCCTCCCCGGGCGACCGCTTGCTGGTGCTGTCGGAGGCCGACCTCTTCGGCACGATCACCCGCCGCGCCCGCCCTCGTCGTCGCCGCACGGGCCTGGGCAGCCTGGCCCAGCTGACGGTCGGCGACTACGTGGTGCACGTGGTCCACGGCGTGGGTCGCTACGCGGGGCTCATCAAGCTGGCCCTGGGCGGAGTGCCCGGCGACTACGTGCAGGTGGAGTACGCGGGCTCCGACAAGCTCTACCTGCCGGTCCATCGCCTCGGCGAGATCGAGCGCTATGTGTCGGCCGAGGCCAAGCCGCCGCGCCTCGACAAGATGGGCGGCTCGACCTTCGAGACCAAGAAGAACAAGGTCAAGGCCGAGGTCCGCCAGATGGCGGAGGAGCTGCTGCAGATCTATGCGCAGCGCGAGGCTCTCGACGGACACGCCCACCCGCCGCCCGACGAGACCTACGCGGCGTTCGAGTCGACCTTCCCGTTCGAGGAGACGCCGGACCAGCAAGAGGCGATCGACGCGGTCCAGGCCGACCTGGGCCGACCCCAGCCGATGGATCGCCTGGTCTGCGGCGACGTGGGCTTCGGCAAGACGGAGGTGGCCCTGCGCGCGGCGTGCCGCGTGGCGCTGGGGGGCAAGCAGGTAGCGGTGCTGGCTCCCACCACGGTGCTGGTGCAGCAGCACTTCCACACCTTCCGCGATCGCATGGAGAGCTTCGGCCTGGTGGTCGAGCATCTCAACCGCTTCGTGAGCCCGGCCGAGCGCACGCGGATCGTGGCGGGGATCCGCGAGGGCACGGTGGACGTGGTGGTGGGCACCCACCGCCTGCTGAGCCGCGACGTCCGCTTCCGCGACCTGGGGCTGCTGGTGATCGACGAGGAGCAGCGCTTCGGGGTGGCCCAGAAGGAGCGCTTCAAGAAGCTCAAGACCAAGGTGGACGTGCTGGCGCTGTCGGCCACGCCGATCCCTCGCACGCTGCACATGTCGCTGCTGGGGATCCGCGAGATCAGCCTGATCATGACGCCGCCGGTCGACCGCCTGGCCGTCCGCACGCTGCTCACCCGGCAGAGCGACACGGTGATCGAGGAGGGCATCCGCAAGGAGCTCGCCCGCGGCGGGCAGGTGTTCTACGTGGTGCCCAAGATCATGGGGATCGAGGAGCACGCGGTGCGGATCCGGTCCCTGGTGCCCGAGGCGCGGGTGAAGGTGGCCCACGGCAAGATGCCGGCGGAGCTGCTCGAGAACACGATGGTCGAATTCGTGGAGCACCAGGCCGACGTGCTGGTGTGCACCACGATCATCGAGAGCGGGCTGGACATCCCCCGCGCCAACACGATGTTCATCGCGCGCGCCGACGCGTTCGGGCTGTCGCAGCTCTACCAGCTGCGCGGGCGGATCGGTCGATCGAAGCTGCGGGCGTTCTGCTACCTGATGGTCAATGCGCTCGAGCGGCTGTCGCCCGAGGCCAAGCGCCGGCTGGAGGCGCTGCAGAAGTACGCGGAGCTGGGCTCGGGCTTCCACGTGGCGTCGGAGGACCTCGAGATCCGAGGGGCGGGCGAGATCCTGGGCGGGCGGCAGAGCGGGCAGATCCAGGCGATCGGCTTCGATGCCTACTCGCGGATCCTGGCCGAGGCGGTGGCGGAGCTGCGCGGGCAGCCGATCGTGCACGACACCGACCCGGAGATCGTGTTCGACGTGCCGGCGTTCCTGCCCGACACCTACGTGGAGGACACGGGACAGCGCCTGGACCTGTACCGGCGGCTGTCGGCGGCGCGGGACATCGACGAGGTGGACGCGGTGATGGAGGAGATCCGCGACCGCTTCGGCGACCTGCCCATGGAGGCGACGCACCTGGGCTTCGTGATGGCGTGCAAGACCTACGGTCGCGCCCTGCATGCGCAGGCGCTCGAGCTGCGCGGCGATCGCTTCACGATCCGCCTGGGCCCCGACACGCCGCTGTCGCCGAAGGTGGCGGCCGAGCTGCACCGCAAGACCCGTGGGCGCCTGAGCCTGGCCGGTCCCGATCGCATCGCCCTGCGGCTGCCCGAGTCCACCGGTCGCCGGCGCGAGCCGCAATTGCGCGCCTGTCAGGAGGCCCTGGCGGAGCTGGCGAGCCTGGCCCGGGCGGCCTGAGCGACGCGCCGGCTTGATGTATCGTTGTCCGCTCCATGGACCTGCATGCCGCCGAGCGGCTCGTCGCCGAGCACGGGGCCGACCGGGTCACCGATGCCCTCACGCCCCACCTGAGCGAGGCTCGGCGGGCGCGGATCGAGGCGGTGGTGGGCGGGCGCATGGCATCGGTGCACGTGGCGGTGGAGGCTCCCTCCGATCCCCACAACGCGGCGGCCATCGTGCGCACGGCGGAGGCCCTGGGAGCGCTGGGGGTGCACGTGATCGCCGCCGAGGGGCGGGCCCTGCATGCGCGCGCCACGACCCAGGGGTGCTCGCACTGGGTCCAGACCTACCATCACGAGGACCTGGAGGGGTTCCTGCACCGGATCCGCGGCCTGGGCCTGCGCCTGCACGGGGCGGCCATGGATGGATCGGTCCCCGTCACGCGTCTGGGGGTGGACGAGCCCCTGTGCCTGCTGCTCGGCAACGAGCAGCGCGGGCTGTCCAAGGCGGCCCGCGGGGCCTGCAGCACCCTCTTCCACGTCCCCATGGTCGGCATGAGCGAGAGCCTCAACCTTTCGGTGACCGCCGCCATCTCGTTGTTCGAGGTGCTGCGTCGCAAGCGAGAGTCGGGCTCGCTCGGTGATCTCGACCAGGCGGGTCGCGCTCGGCTGCGCGCTTGCTACTACGCGGTGGGGGTGGACGACCGCCTGGTCCACGCCCTGTTCGGATCGTCCGCCGTGGAGGCCAGCCCATGAACGCGCCCATGCCCATGCCGGTCGCCCCGCCGCGGCGCTCGAAGGGGCCGTCGCGCGCGCTGAGGATCACCCTCATCGTGCTGGCCTCGCTGTTCGTGCTGGGCGTGCTGGCGGCGGTGGGCTCGGTGGTGGGGGTGTTCTGGTACTACGGCCGCGACCTCGAGGCGATCGACCAGGACGCGCTGCGCAACTATCGGCCGCCGCAGATCACCCGCATCCTGGCACGCGACGGCGAGCTCATCGGCGAGGTCTTCACCGAGCGCCGCACCTTCATCGAGTACGAGGAGATCCCGGCCCACGTGGAGAACGCCTTCCTCGCGGCCGAGGACGCCGACTTCTACCGCCACGAGGGCATGGACTACATGGGCATGGCCCGGGCCCTGGTCACCAACGTCAAGGCGGGGAAGATCAAGCAGGGGGCGTCGACGATCACCCAGCAGGTGGTGAAGAACTTCCTGCTGTCGCCGGAGCGGAGCTTCGAGCGCAAGGTGCAGGAGCTGATCCTGGCCCGCCGCCTCGAGCAGGCGCTGACCAAGTCGGAGATCCTCGAGCTGTACCTCAACGACATCTACCTGGGGCACGGGCGCTACGGGATCGAGGAGGCCAGCCGCTACTACTTCGGCAAGAGCGTGCGCGAGATCGACGTGGGGCAGGCGGCGATGCTGGCCACGCTGCCCAAGGCGCCGGGCCGCGACTCGCCCTACAAGAGCCCGGAGCGCGCCAAGGCCCGGCAGGTGTACGTGCTGGAGCAGATGGTGGAGCACGGCTTCCTCGCGCCGGGCGACGCCAAGCCGCACATCGACGCGCCGATCGAGCAGGTGGTGCTGGCGAAGCCCAAGGAGGCGGCCAAGGTGGAGCCGGGCGCGGAGGAGTTCGTCGACGAGGTCAAGCGCCAGCTCGTGGAGCGCTACGGCGAGGACGAGCTGATGCGACTGGGCGCCACGGTGCACACCACGGTGGATCTGAAGGCCCAGCGCGAGACCCGGGAGGGGCTTCGCAAGGCGCTCGACGAGCTCGACGCCCGGCAGGCCCACGGCCGCGGGCTGGAGCCGGCCAAGCCCAAGACCCTCGAGCGCGCCCGCAAGCGCAAGGAGCCGCCCAAGGTGGGCGAGCTGGTCTCGATGGTGATCGGGTCCGGCCCCGCAGGCGTGGCGCTGCCGCCCGATGCGGTGACCGGCACCATCGGGGATCGGCCCGCGTTCGTGCGGGTGCCCGAGGGCTCGCGCTTCCGCGAGGCCGACAAGACCCTGGCCGAGCAGTTTCCCCCCGACGCGATCGCCAAGGTGTTCGTCAAGCGCCTGGAGGGGGAGGAGCTGCCCCAGGGCTGGGTGGAGGCGGAGCTGCGGGGACCCGAGGCGGCGGTGCTGGTGGCCGATGCCAAGTCTGGCGAGGTGCTGGCGATGGTGGGCGGCTACGAGTACGCGCTGGCCCAGCTCAACCGCGCGATGCAGTCCCGCCGCCAGCCGGGCTCGTCGTTCAAGCCCTTTGTGTACGGGGCGGCCATCGCCAGCCGCGAGCTCACGGCGGCCTCGCTGATCTCGGACTCGCCGGAGATCTACGACAAGTGGAAGCCCACCAACTACGAGCGCGACGTGTACCGCGGCGACATCCGCATGCGCCTGGCGCTGACCAAGTCGGTCAACACGGTGGCGATCAAGCTGCTCGATCGGGTGGGCTTCGAGGCGGTGCACGAGTTCGCCCACGCGGCGGGCATCGAGACCGAGCTGCCGCCCCACCTGTCGCTGGCGCTGGGGACCACCGAGGTCACGCCCTTCGAGATGCTGCGGGCCTACCTCACGCTGGCGCGGGGGGGCAGCCGCATCGAGCCACGCTTCATCCTCCGGGTGGAGGCGCCGCGGATGGAGCCGTGGGAGCCCGAGCCGAGCGGCGAGCAGGTGCTGCCCGCCGACGCGATCTTCGTGCTCACCAGCATGATGACCTCGGTGGTGCAGTCGGGCACGGGCGCCAAGGCCAAGGAGCTGGGGCGCCCGGTGGCCGGCAAGACGGGGACCTCGGCCAGTGCCCAGGATGCATGGTTCGCCGGCTTCACCCCGCAGCGGGTGGCGGTGGCGTGGGTGGGCTTCGACACGCCGCGGCCGCTGGGCAAGGGCGAGACCGGCGGGCGCTCGGCGATCCCGGTGTGGCTGGCCGCGATGCAGTCGGTGCTGCCCGAGACGGTGGAGACCTTCGTGCCCCCGGCCAACGTCAGCGTGCGGCGCATCGATGCGGCCTCGGGCCTGCTGGCGCCCACGGTGCCGCCGGTGGATCCCGAGACGGGCGAGCCGCTGCCGATGGGCGAGACCCTCGACGAGTACTTCCTCGAGGGCACCGAGCCGGTCGACGAGGCCACTCCGGCCGCGCTGCCGCCCGGCGACGTGCTGCTCGATCTGTACGGGGACGAGGCGGCGGACGAAGGCGACGAGCAGGGGATGGCCGGGGACGACGGCGAGGCGGAGCTGCCGTCGGTGGATCCCATGGACGCGCTGCTCGAGGACGAGGGTGACGCGCCGGCCAAGCCGCGGGGAGCGTCGCTGCCGTCGCTCGACGATCGCGATCCCTGAGCGGGCCGCTCGCGAGACAGGACGGCGGGCGGGGCGAGCTCGGCCGCGGGCCGGCGAGCGCGGAGCTCCGGCTCAGCCCGGAGGCGTGGTCGTCTGATCCTCGGGCAGCTCGACCACGGTGCCGAGCGACACGCGGGTCTCGTCGGCCAGCAGCTGCGGCAGCCGGGCCTCGAGGCTGGCCTCGTCGAAGGCGTTGAAGTCCACCCCGTCGAAGTAGCGATCGTAGGTCTTGGAGACCAAGAGCTCCTTGGGGAAGTCCTCTTGGTGGGCGATGTGGAGCGGGCTGCCGTCCTCGATCTCGCTCAGGTCGAGATCCACGGTGATCGTCGCGGGCGAGGTGAGCTGGAAGTTGGTCGAGTCGCCGTCGCCCAGCCGCGCGCCGCCTCGCAGGTAGATGGTGGAGCCCTGCACGTCGGGGTTGGTGGGCACCTCGTGCCGGGTGTCCTCGGCCTCCTCGTCGATGATGGGAGGCATGTAGGCCGCGTACTCGACCTCCAGCGCGCAGTACTCACCCTCGCCCACGTGGTTGCCGGCGACGGTGAGGGTGGCGAGATCGCGGTCGCGGAGATCCTCGGGGCAGGGGCCCCAGAACATGCGCAGCTCGTGCTCGCTGCCGTTGCACCCGATGAGGGTGACGGCGCTGATGGTCACGTAGGCCTCGAGCAGGGTGACCGTCCAGCCGTCGGAGCTCTCGAAGGTCCGAGGCTGGTTCTCGTCGCCGCGGAAGGGGAACGAGCCGTTCTCCGGGGTCGCGTGGTGGGTGGCGAACACGAAGACCGTGGCGCCGCCGTCCTCGAAGCGATCGAGCGCGTGGCACCCCGACGCCAGCAACGACAGAACCGTCGCGGCGGCCCCCAACCCCCGAACCATCGAGCGTTTCCTCGGCAAGACCCGACGACGGTACCAAAAAGCGTGGGACGGGCTCAAACGGCGTCGCAGTGAGATCATGGCGGGGCCTGGGGGCCGAGCGTCGCGTGGATGAGGGCTCGAGACGCGCCGGCCGGTGAAGCACGACACGCACATTTCTCGTCGAGAATCGATCGTGGCCGAGCTCGGCCTTCGTGCCACTGAGGTCACACGTGGCGTTGATCACGCTGGAGCCGAGGCGGCCCCGTGCGAGCCGCGACGTGGGACGGCGGGGGCCCGGCTCGCATTCGTCGAGGGGGGCGAAGGGGCGCGGGGAGGGTCCTGGACCTCGATTCACGGGCCCGCGCCGGCTCCGCGGCCCTGGGATTTTCTTCCGCGACGCTCGGTTGAGCGATGCTAGCTTATGGGCATGGCGCGGATCCCCGTGGCCGAGCTCCGGGTGCAGACCCAGGTGCCGGGCCTCGTTCGAGCCGAAGCAGCTACCCCCGCGCGCTCGCGTGCAGACCTCCGGGTGTGGGCCGAGCGCGCGCCGGTGTCGTCGGGAGCGATGGTGGGCCTGGGCCTCGGCTTGGCCGTGGTCGGTGGGGTGGGGGCGCTGGTGGTCTCGGGCGTGGGCTTCTTCGGGATGCTCGCCTTGAGCACGATGATCACCCTCGGCGGCGGCATGGCCTTCTTGGGCGTGCTCAAGCGCAAGGGCCGCAAGGATCAGGAGGCCGAGGCGCTCAAGGCCCTGCCGCCGGCCTCGGCTCCCGCGGTGATCGCCGAGCGCGGTCGGCGGGTCATCATGGTCCTCGAGCAGCACGGCGATCTCACCTTCGAGCGGCTGCTCGCCCAGCTCCGGTGGACCGAGGGTGCGCTGCTCGAGACCCTCGTGGCCATGAAGGACGCCGGTCGGGTCGTGGAGGATCTCGACCTGGAGACCGGAGAGTGGGTGTACCGTTCGCAGCTCGAGCTGGGAGCGGGCGGCCCCATGACCCTCGCCGATCGGCAGGCCCAGCGGCTCTCGTAGGAGAAGGACGACATCCATGAAGGACAAGAACGTCGCAGCGATCCTCGCCCTGTTCCTGGGCGGCATCGGGGCGCACAAGTTCTATCTCGGCCGGATCGGCGCCGGGATCCTCTATCTGGTCTTCAGCCTCACCTTCATCCCCTCGTTGCTCGGGCTCATCGATTTCTTCGTGCTGGCCCTGATGGACAAGGACGAGTTCGATCGGCGCTTCAACGGGGCGAACATGCTGCCCGGGCCCGTGGTGGTGAACATGCTGCCGCCGCCGGGGTACGGCCCGGGCTACGGCTACGGGCCGCCGCCCTACGGGCAGCCCTACGGCGCGCCGCCGCCCCAGCCGATGCCGCAGCCGGGTCGGCCCTCGCGGGACGTCGATCAGCTCAAGGCCGAGCTCGAGAAGCTCAACGAGCTGCGGATCTCGGGCCTGCTGACCGAGGAAGAGTTCTCGCAGCAGAAGTCCCGCCTGCTCGGCTCGTAGCTCGGGGCTCGCGGTGCTGTTCGATCGAGAGGGCCCCGGCCGCGACTTCGAGCGGCTCGTGGTGGTGCAGCGCCCCGAGCTGGGGCTGCGGGCGATCATCGCGATCCACTCCACGCGACGCGGTCCCGGCTTCGGTGGGATCCGGCGCATGCGCTACGCCAGCGAGGCGGCGGCGCTCGACGATGCGCTCGAGCTGGCCTCGGCGATGAGCCACAAGTGCGCGCTGGCGGGGCTGCGCGCGGGCGGGGCGAAGACCGTGGTGCTCGCTCCCGACGATCCGGGGGCCTTCGATCGCGAGGGCGCCTACGAGGCGCTGGGCCGTGCGATCGCCGAGCTCGAAGGGCGATACGTGTGCGGGCCCGACCTTGGCACCGGCGACGAGGAGCTCGCGGTGGTGCGACGGGTGTGCACGCACGTCAACCCGCCGGACAACGACGCCGGGCGCTCGACCGCGGCCGGGGTGCACGCGGGGCTGCGGGCGGTGTGGCGCTGGCTGGGATCGCCGAGCGGCTCGCGGCGCGTGGCGGTGCAGGGGCTGGGCTCGGTGGGGCTGGCGCTGGCCAAGGCGCTGCGCGACGAGGGGATCGACGTGATCGGAGCCGACCCCGACGAGGCGGCGCGGGGGCGGGCGGCGGCGCTGGGGGTGGCCATCGTGCCGACCGAGGAGATCCTGGCCGTGCCCTGCGATGTGCTGTGTCCCTGCGCGGTGGGGCACGTGCTCGACGCGGCTGCGATCGCTCGATTGCGCTGCCGGGCGATCTGCGGCTCGGCGAACAATCAGCTCGCGACCCCCGAGGACGCCGGGCGCCTGCATGCACGGGGGATCGTGCATGCCCCCGACGTGGTGGTGAGCGCCGGGGCGGTGATCGAGGGCGTGCTGACGGTGCGAAGCGGGCAGGGGGCGGCGACGCGGGCGGCGGTGGCCGAGACGATCGCGAGGATCGAGCCCACGCTGCACGATGTGCTCGCCGAGGCGGCGCGGCGAGACGAGCCTCCCGTGGTGGTGGCTCGCGCGATGGCCCAGCAGCGGCTCGAGGCTTGACCGGCGGCGGCTCGGGCCGACCCGGCGGCTCCATGCTTGACCTGGGCCCGCGGGGGCGGCCACGCTGCGAGCCGTGCCGCGACGGGAGCTCTGGCGCGGCGCGGGGGCGCTGAGCATCGCGGGTGGCCTGGTCGGGTGTCGACGGGGAGCGGCGAGCATCCGCACCTCGTGCACGGCTCCACATGCGTGCTCGCGCCGGGCATGACCACGTCGAACGTGCCGGGGATCGACCTGCCCGGGAGCTTCGGCGTGCGCATCGAGGCCATCGTGGCGATCATCCCCGAGGGGCCCGAGGTGTTCGGCCCGATGGTCGAGTGCATCGAGGAGCCCTTCGGCCCCGGCTGAGCGGCCACCGAGCGGGGCTTCGAATGCAGCGAGCCCCGGGCCGCAGGGCGCCGGGGCTCGACGGACGACCGATGCGGGGAGCTCAGGCGCGGGCGCGGGCGCGGCGGGGATTGAGGATCATCCACGCCACCAGGCCACAGACGGCGACCAGCGCGGTGGCGGCCGCGGCCACGACGGCCATGGTCATCATCCCGCGGGGGAGGGCGGCGAGTCGGTCGAGTACCGCGTTCATCGCCCCCCAAGACGGGGCAGGGGGGGGCAGGTTGCAGGGCGACGTGGGGCAAAATCAGATCCACAGGCGAATGCCTGCGGTGGGGCCTCCCAGGCCCACGCGGCCTACCTGGGTGTGCTCGTAGCCCCCGTAGATCTCCATGCGCCACAGCATCACGCCGATGGTGCCCCGGGCCCGGCCCATCCAGGCCTCGTAGAGGCGACCACCGTCGAGGCGCCCGGAGATGACCACCGGCCAGGTGGGGAAGAGGTCGAAGCTGGTGGTGAGGTTCCAGCCGAGGGCATACTCACGATGTCCCTCGCCGGGGACCCGGCCGTCGATCATGGTGTTGAGGCCGCCGCCGAAGCGCAGCACGGCCCGGCGCTCCTTGATCGGCACGAAGCCCAGGTTGAGCGTGCCCAGGTAGAGCGCATCGTTGGCGGCCGGCTCGAGGTAGTAGGAGAGATCTCCGTCGAGGGTGAGCACCTGGCCGTCGATCCGCAGGCCGCCGCCCGAGCGCCACAGCCCGCGGCCCTGCCAGGCACCCTCGCCCCACACCTGCGCGGCCCGCAGGCGGGCCTTGGTGTCACCGGGCCGGGGCACGAACACGTAGTCGCGGGTGCCTCCCTCGTAGGGATAGTGGCGGTAGCGCTTGGGGAGCCGGGCCGAGAGCGCCAGCGCATCCGAGCTGCCGCTGCCGCTGCTCGAGTAGTAGTCGTCGTCGTCACAGTCGCTCGAGCTGCTGCTCGAGGACGAGGAGGAGGAAGACGAGGACGAGCTCGAGCCGCTCACCTCGCTGCGTACCGACTCGAGCTTGCCCGCCTGGCTGGTCCCCGGCCACAGGCCGAGCACCACCGCCACGAGGGCTCCCACGAGCCATCGTCCATTCCAACCGATCATCGCGTGGTCACCTTGTCACCATGGCCGGGAACCCGGTAGCGGGGCCGCCCAACCAAACGCATGGGGTGAGCCACCCGGTGGTGATGCGCGTCACCGGGGGGTTCCCCCGGGGTCACGCGGGCTCGCGCTCGGAGGGCAGAGGCTCGATCCCACGCCACGAGGAGCCCCATGGAGGTGGTGCTCGGTGCGGAGCGAGACAACATCGCTCAGCTCGCGACGGCGATCGAGGGCTCGGCCTCGCGGCCACGCGAGCGGCCTGCGACCCCATTGCTCGCCTCGGCATCCCAGGCCCAGCTCGGCCCAAGGAGCTGATCGTGGTGCGTCTGGCCCGGCTGCAGGCGAACCGGCCCCCGGAGCCCCATCGGAGTGCTGATGCGTCGTCTCATGACCGAATGTCGGGCGTCCCCCGATGCCTAGATTCAGCCTAGGGGTAATCCAACATATGTCAAAGGGCGATATCGAACGACTTCGACATCAATGTAGGTAAGTGTGTGCAATGATGCGATGCCCTTGGTCGATGGCCTCGTCGGGGCTTTTTGACCGCGCTCGGGGCGGGGCGACATGATCACGGCTGGTGGCGTTCTCGGCTCGTTCCTCGCTCGTCCTGTGTGCGCTCGTCGGCTGGGGCTGCGGTGACGATGGGATCCCCGCGGATCCCACGGACGGCAGCGGGACCACGATCGCCGCGACCGGAGGCTCGACCACGGTGCCGGAGGGTGGCACCTCCGTCACGCCGGCCACCGGGAGCGGCAGCGAGGGCGGCAACGACGAGAGCGGCTTCGACCCGCCGCAGCCCGAGTGCGGCAACGGCTACGTGGAGGCCGACGAGGAGTGCGACGACGGCAACGCGATCGAGGACGACGCCTGCAACTCGTCCTGCCAGGTGCCCTGCGGCCTCGAGTGGAGCGAGGTCGTGCTCGGCCCCACCCTCGACTCGCTGATCGAGGGGCGCGCCATCACCAGCGATCCCACCGGCCAGGTGATCCTCAGCGGCCTGCTGCGCGAGATCACCGTGGCGATGGACGGGACCACCACCGTCGCCGACGACGCGGTGCTGGTGCAGTCCCACATGCCGGGCGGCGGCCTGGTGTGGGAGCAGATCCTGGGCGATCCCCAGGGCGATGCGCAGTGGGCCGGGGTGGCCGTGGACGCGGCGGGGGACGTCTACGTGGCGTCCACGGTGGATGCGGCCGACGGTGGCCAGGCGATCCGGGTGACCAAGCTCGCGGCGGCGGACGGCGGCGTGCTGTGGGTGCACGACTTCGACGGTCCGTTCCCGGGCGAGGACGAGGTCGCCACCGGGATCGCCGTGGGGCCGGATGGCCAGCCGGTGGTGGCGGGCACGGCCCGCGCCGGCGACGGAGACGACGACATCTGGGTGCGCAAGCTCGAGGCGGCCGACGGCAGCGAGGCATGGACCACCACCTACGGCGGCGTGGGCTCGGGGGGCTTCTCCACCGACGACGGCGGGCCGATCGCCATCGCGGCCGACGGCAGCATCTACGTGCTGGGCCGCATCTACCAGGACTTCCAGACCAACCGTGGCACCCTGCTGCGCTTCGCGGCCGACGGCGGCCCGGCCCAGTGGAGCTACACCCCGACGATCGCGGGCAGCGACCAGACCTTCACCCTCGAGGCGGTCACCGTGGCCGCCGACGGCGGGCCGCTGATGGCGGTCTCGCGGGTCGATGGCTCCCAGGTCAGCTTCTGGCTGTTCAAGCTCGACGACGCGGGGGTGGAGCAGTGGTCGATGGACCGCAGCGACTTCGAGGTCCCGGGGGCCGGCACCGACTGGATGCTCGAGGGCCTGGCCACCTCCGGCGACGAGCTGGTGGTGCTCGGACGCTACCTCGACGACCAGCGACTCGAGGGCCTGTCGTGGTGGGAGCCGTGGGTGAGCCGCGTGAGCGCCGACACCTCCGTGCGCTGCCAGGTGCTCTACCAGGCCCCCTTCGACGGCCTGCTGCCCACCTCGCTGCGGGCCTTCGCGGTGACCACCAACCCCGAGGGCAGCGCCCTGGTCACCGGCGCCCAGGACACGCCCGACGAGTCGTCGCTGTGGCTGGGTAGCTTCCGCGACTGATTCCCTGGGCCTCGGGCCGGGTGCAACCGCGGTCACGGGCGCTCGTCAGGGCCTGTGAGACGCCATGCACCCCCACTACGCCACTCCCGATCCCTCCGCCAAGGTCCGCGGCCTCAGCGGCACCCTCCTGGTCCTCCTCGCCCTGCGGGCCTCCATGCGGGTGGTCACGTGGTTGGTCTTCCGCCTGGCCGCGCCCTCGGGCCCCGAGCTGACCGCCGACCAGTTCGACACCCTGCGGATGCTCGACGGGGCGCTGTTGGGCATCGAGAACCTGCTCACCCTGGTCACGATGATCGTGTTCCTGGTATGGATCTACCGGGCCGTCAAGGCACTGCAGCTCATGGGGCGCTCCACCGGCATGTCGCCGGGCCTCGCCGTCGGCGGCTGGTTCATCCCGCTGGGCAACGTGGTGCTGCCGTGGCTGTCGGTGCGGGGCGTGCTGCGGGCCCTCGAGCGCGGCACCGTGATCGCCGGCGTGTGGTGGCTGGTGTGGCTGGCCAACATGTCCCTGAGCGGCATGCACCAGCTCGCGCGCCAGGTCATGCTCCTGCCCGAGCTCGCCCGCGCCATCCCGCCCGAGATCTACGACCAGATCTTCCCGATGCTCGAGTCCACCTTCTGGCCGTACTTCATCGCCGACACCGCGGCCTGGGGCCTGCTCGCGGCCATCGTCGCCACCGTGCGCGGCGCCTTCGTGAGCCACACCAACCCGGCCGGCCACGCCTAGGCACCCGGCCATCCGCCCTCCCGCAGGGGGGGCGGCTCGAGGCGGTCAGCCCCCGACGATGTCGAGGATCCTGGCCGCCTCGATGCGTCGGGGGGCCGCCTCGCTGGGCAGCACCAGCTCGAGCTCGCTCGTGGAGCCCAGCGCGGCCGGCCGCGGGGCGATCACCTGCACCACGTGGTCGCCGTCCGGTCGCTCGTAGACCCAGGCCGGCAGCTCGAGCCCCCCGTCGAGCACGATCGCCGCGCCCGGCGTGGCCAGCTCGGTCGACAGCCCGCCCGGCGCCGTCCACCAGCTCTCGCTGCCGTCGTCGTAGAGCGCCCCCATCAGCACGCCCTCGCCCTGGCCCGGAGGCGCGGCCGCGTGACTCCAGTCGGTGAGCACGGCGATCACGTCGAGGGTGAGCTCCCAGCCGAAGTCCGAGACCCACTCGTTGCTGCAGTAGGTCATGTAGTCGCGACCGCCGGTGGGGGAGCGCAGCATGAAGTCGTGGATGCCGAAGCCCCACACCCCGATGCGACCGTTGGGGTGGGGATACGCGGGGTCGTAGCCCGCCTCGCCGCCGCTGCACAGGATGTGGTAGCGACCCTGGGTGTGGCCCACCTCGTGCACGAAGGTCTCGGCCGCCAGGGCCACGGGCTCCAGGCCGCTGCCGAACCATCGCCCGGTGGAGATCCGCTGCTGCGACATCTGGGGGGTGGGGGGCAGCGGCGGGATGCCGATCGCCTGGCCCAGTAGCCCCGGCGGGAAGCCGTCGCAGGGGTCGAGGAAGCCGTAGTAGTAGACCCAGGGATCGGGGTCGTCGATCGCCCGCTGCTGGGCCAGAGCCGAGAGCACCGGGCTGAAGCCGGTGCCCGAGCTCCCGATCGGATCGGTGTACGGCATGGGCTCGCGCACCGTGAGGATTGCCTGCTGCACCGGGTTGTTCTGCTCGAGGGCGCGGGCGAGCTGCTCCACGTCGGCCTCGGAGATCTGGGGCGTGCACACCTGGCCGTCGAATTGGTGCTCCACCGGCACCAGCACCACCTCCATCTCCAGCGGAGCGGTGTAGATCCCCAGGGTGCCGCGCCCGGCCAGGGGCAGGACGGGGGGCGGATCGCTCACCTCGCCCGTCGCCGCCTCGGGATCGGCCTCGAGCAGCCGCACCCGGTACAGGGTGCCGTCGACCACCTGATCGGGCTGCAGCAGCCACTGGAACGAGGCCCCGCCGTCGCCGCTGTCGCCCTCCACCACCAGCGGGAAGTCCTGCACGAGCTGGGTGCCGTCGGGATAGTCGGCCACCAGGCGGCCGATGATCTCGCGCGGGCTGAAGTCGGCGTGGAGGGTCCAGTACGCCCGCAGCAGGGTGGTGCGACCGCTGATCAGCCGGGTGTTGTAGTCGGCCGGGGCGACCTCCACCCCGTCGCGCACCAGCTCCACCTGCACGGCCTGGTTGGCGGTGAGGCGGGTCAGGCGGATCCCGTGCGCGAGCACGGGCTCGTCGTCGGGCGGAGGGCTGGAGGAGGAGGTGGTCTCGGGGGCGGTGGTGGTGCCGCTTTCGTCGACCGCCGAGCCGCTGCTGGTGGAGGTCTCGCCCGTGCTCGCGCTGGTGCCCGAGCCATCGGCTGCCGTGGGCCCGGCATCGTCGCCACAGGCGAGCAGCAGCAGCGAGCACGAGACGGGCAGCAGCGCGCGGCGCATGGCAGCACGGTATCACCGGCGGCTCGGCGCGACACCCCGTCCGCCCGCGGCGGCTCGGGCGGGCCTCGTTCAGTCCACGAGGGTGATGTGACCGTCGAGCTCGACCCCCTGGGCCACCCGCCGCCACACCTGGCGCTCCTCGGACAGCTCGAAGCCGAGCGACTCGAAGAAGTCGTGGGCCGCCTCGCGGTGGAGCTGCACCTCGGCCCGCAGGTCCCCGATGCCGCGGCTGTCGGCCCAGGCCATCGCGCGCTCGACCAGGGCCCGACCCACGCCCATCCGATGCTGGTGGACGCTCACCACCAAGCCCATGATCTCGGCGAAGGGATCGCTCCACAGCGGCATGCGGGCCTCCACGTGCACCCACCCCACCACGCGCTCACCGTCGAGGGCGGCGACGAAGACCGCATGACTCGGATCGTCGCGTAGGCGGGCGAAGCGCTGGCGCATCAGCACCTCGGTGCAGTCGTAGCCCAGCTCGAGGGTCAGCCGCGACATGATCGACGCGTCGGAGAGCTGGGCCCGGCGGGTTTCGAGCGTGGCCATGCCCTCACGAGGCTACCCACTCCCCCGGGGAACGCAAAGGCCCCCGCGCGCCGACTCGATGGCCCCGCCGCGACCGGACCGCGCTACCCTCGGGCGGCCATGGATCCTCGCATGTGGCTGCGCGCCGTCGCCGTCATTCCGCGCATCTCCAAGGATGGCTGGGAGCGCCTCGATCCGATCGCGCGCTGGCTGGTGGCGGTGCGGGCCGCGGTCTTGGTGATGACGCTGGTCGCCGCCGGCCTGGCCGGCCTGCTCGCGCTGCGGGACGGACGCTTCGACGGCCTGCGCTTCGCCCTGGTGCTGGTGGGCCTGGTGTTCGCCCACGCCACCAACAACCTCGTCAACGATCTCACCGACCACATCAAGGGCATCGATCGCGGCGACTCCTTTCGCGCGCGCTATGGCCCCCAGCCCCTCGAGCACGGCCTGGTCACCCCGCGGCAGATGGGACGGCTCATCGCCTTCACGGGCGGCGTCGCGCTGGCCTGCGGCGCGGTGCTGGTGATGGTGCGCGGTGGCGCCACCCTGTGGCTGCTCGCGGCCGGCATCTTCTTCGTGCTCGCCTACACCTGGCCCCTCAAGCACCTCGGCCTGGGCGAGCCCTCGGTGCTGCTGGTGTGGGGCCCGCTGATGGTCGGCGGCGGCTACTACGTGATCGCCGACGTGCTGCCCACCGGCGTGCTGCTGGCGAGCCTGCCGTTCTCCATGTGCGCCACCGGGGTGCTGTTCGGCAAGCACATCGACAAGCTCGACCAGGATCGCCGCAAGGGGGTGCGCACGCTGCCGGTGATCCTCGGCGAGGCGCGGGCGCGGGCGGTGGCGCGCGCCCTGCTGGTGCTGCCCTACCTCTTGGTGGCGCTGTGCGTGGTCCGAGGCGAGCTGGGGTGGCCGGTGCTCGTGGTCGTCGGGGCGATACCGGTCGCCCGCCGCGTGCTGCCGCCCTTCCGCGCGCCGCGGCCCGCCTTCCCCCCGCGCGAGCTGCCGCCCGGCGTGTGGCCGCTGTACTTCGTGGCGCTGGCCTTCCACCACATGCGATGGTTCGGCGGCCTGTTCGTCCTGGGCGTGGTCCTCGACGTGCTGCGCGTGCGCCTGTGGCTGGGAGCATGAACCGAACCGAGCCCGAAGCACGGTCACGAAGCGCCGGGGCACGAGGCTTCGCAAGAGCACGCGCCATCGTACGGGCACGAGGCATCGCCGGGGCACGAGGCATCACCGGAGCACGAGGCATCGCCGAGGCACGAGGCATCGCCGGGGCACGAGGC
>JACKDV010000046.1 GCA_020633315.1 Myxococcales bacterium | reverse complement strand
TCGAGCTCGAGACCGCGGGGAGCTCGAGGCTGTCGACGCTGTCGTCCCCCGCCGCGCGCGCGAGGCCGAAGTCCAGCACCTTCACCACGCCCTCGTCGGTGCGCATGATGTTGTGCGGCTTGAGGTCGCGGTGGACCAGCCCCGCCTCGTGGGCCGCGATGAGCCCCCGCCCCGCCTGCACGAACACCTCGACCACCTCGCGCCAGTCGGGCGAGGTCTTGATCCAGGCGTCGAGGCTCTGGCCGCGGATGAACTCCATGGCCACGAACACCTCGCCGTCGCTCTCCCCCACCTCGTGCACGGTGACCACGTTGGGGTGCGACAGCCGAGCCATCGCCTGGGCCTCGCGCTGCAGTCGTCGCCGCGCCACGTCGCCGCCGCGATCGGAGCGGCCGAGCACCTTCACCGCGACCTTGCGATCGAGCTGCTCGTCGTAGGCCGAGTAGACGGTGCCCATGCCTCCGCGACCGATCCGCTCGAGCACCGAGAACCGACCGATGCGCATGGCCGTGGGCTTGCGGTCGAACAGACGCTGCAGGACCAGCGCGCCGATGCGCTGCTGGGTGAAGGCATCGGCGGGGCCGTCGGGCACGCTGGTGTCGGCGTCCGGGGTCTGGGAGGCGCTCTGCGTGGACACCTCGGCCTGCGGCACGGGCTCGGCCGCACGACGCGGGGGCGCGTCGTGCTCGTCCGAGTCGGCCAGGGTGCTCATCGTGGACAGGGTCCCCGCCTCCACCACCCCGCGCAACCTCGGAGACACCGCAGCGGAGACGACGACCAGTGGCCACCAAGGTGGCTAGCGTCGTCGCCAGCGGGCGCGATCACGCCGCAGGGGCCGCGCCACATTTCGACGGATTTCATTGATGATTCCCTGAATGAGGGGTCGATCGACGGCGACTCCTTCGGGTGGGTCCGCCCATTGCACATGGCGCCCCCCGGAGGGGAAACGACGATGACCAACCACCACGGAAAGCTGATCCTCGCTCTTTGTCTGGCCCTGGGCGCCACCGCCTGCGATCAGAGCGGCGACGTCGAGGCCCCTGCTCCCACCTTCCGCGGCCTGGGTGGTGTTGGCACTGGAAGCGGCCTCACCCTCAATACCAACCAGTGGGTGAGCTCCAGCGCGCGCGACATCTACGAGTTCTCACTACAGGGAGACTGGCACACCAACAGCTACGGCTACGAGAGCAAGCTCGTGCGAATCTCGCTGGCCGACTCGCCCTACGGCCCGGTGAGCACGCCGGTCGGCGCTCCGCACCCGCCCGGTGAGGCCTCGGTCGCGGTGCTGCCCGGCGACGACTTCCGGGTGGAGGTGATCAAGCCCGGCCCCGGCAACCCCCCGGTGGAGCTCCAGGGCGACGACCTCATCGGCCTGCGCCTCGACTTCATCGTGCGCGGCTACGACGGGGTCGCGCACGAGGTGGCGATCGGCTTCACCGACCACCTCGAGCACGCCACCGCGGGCGACTTCTACCGGATCATGAAGATGGATCCCGAGACCGGCGAGCCGCTCGCCCCCCTGTGCGAGGAGGACAGCGACGGCTACCGCATGGCGCGGATCTACGACGGCCTGAGCGTGGACGCGCAGACCGGCGAGATGGACTTCGTGGGCGAGGGCATCCACCACGTGGCCTGCTCCTCGAGCGCGCCCGGCAAGGCGGTGCTGTTCGGCTACAACCCCACCCAGCTCACCGTGGAGGCCTTCATCCTGGTCAACCGCGTGGTGCGGGCCGACTACTGCGCCGACGGCCACCCCTACACCTACCCCGGCAACCTGGTGGGCATCGAGGACAACTTCACGGGCAGCGGCCCGACCACCATCGCCGAGGCCTACGCCTCGCTGGGCGAGGACGAGGTGATCGAGGCAGTGTGGGACGAGAACGGCGTGCTGTGCATGGACACCCCCCGCGCCTCCAACGTGGAGCGCGAGGACGTCATCTGCCCGATCAAGGAATTCACCAACGGCACCGTCGAGTACAACTGGCGGCCCCCGCAGTGCAGCAACTTCGTCGACCCCAACCCGGCCGCGATGCGCTACTTCTCCAAAGGCTCGATCTGAGCCGCGCGCCGGCTCGCCCCGGGGCCGCGCACACGGCCGCGCCGCGGCTCAGCGGGTGATCTCGTCGCGCACCCGGGCGGCCCAGGTCTGCAGCCCCATCATCGTGGACTCGGCCACCGCGGGCGACTCGGCCAGCTCGACCATCACCACCCGCAGCTTCTCCTTGCCGCGGCGCAGGCGGGTGTACACGGTGGGCTGCGGCACCTCGAGCAGCTCGGCGATGTCGGTGCCGTTCATGCCCTCGAAGTAGCTCAGCTCGAGCACGATCTGCTGGTCGAGGGGGATCCGCCGCAGCGCTCGCACCAGCAGGCGGCTCTCCTGCTCGAGCGAGACCAGCGAGTTGAGCGAGCGCGGGTTGCCCGAGTCGCCCACGCAGATGTCCTCGAAGTCGTCGAGCTCCCGCTCGCGCTTGGCCTTCTTGCGGTAGTAGCGGCGCAGCATGTTCATCGCCGCCGCGAACAGGAACGAGCGGAAGGCCCCGCTGTCGCGCACCCCGTCCTTGCCCCGCGTGCACGCGAGCATGGTCTCCGAGATCAGGTCGGCCGCGTCCTCGGGGTCGTTGACCTTGTTGCGGAAGAAGCGGGTGAGCAGGCCGAGGTAGCGCCCGACCAGCACCTCTCCCGAGGGGGCATCGCCCTCGCGCCAGGCCTCGAGTAGCTCCCAGTCGTCCATCGGCCCCCACCCTAGCCCAGGGCGGGCGCGGACGGGGCTCGGAATCGGCGGGCCGGCACCCGGCCGCGCTCAGAGGCCCGAGGCGCCCGGCCAGCTGTCGGGCGGCGTGCGCGTCACGGGCCGCCGCGGCTGGGAGTAGCGCGCGCAGTATCGGTCCCACAGGCCCTGCACCCGCTTCACCTCGGGATCGTCGTCGATGCCCTCGGCCAGGGTCGCCAGCTCCTGTCGCCCGGCCTCGCAGGCCTCCCAGGCGTCGGCGTCGTCCCACGAGCCCTGGCTGGTGCCCCAGGCCCCCGGCTGGGGACGCGAGGCCATCCACGAAAGCCCGTCCACGAAGCGCATCACCAGCCGCCCCTTGCGGACGTTGCGGCTGGCCCCGCCGATCTCGCCCAGCTCGAAGGCGTACTCCTCCACCATGTCGTCGCCGGTCTCGGGATCCTCGTACTCGATGGTGAGCATCACCCCGTCCTGCGGGCGGAGCTGGCCGCCGCGCGCCATGAG
The DNA here is from genome assembly GCA_020633315.1 of Myxococcales bacterium. Taxonomy (GTDB): domain Bacteria; phylum Myxococcota_A; class Polyangia; order Nannocystales; family Nannocystaceae; genus Paraliomyxa. The sequence continues at coordinate 22,932 of JACKDV010000046.1, read as the reverse complement.
GTCGGAGAGGAACAGCTGCGAGGTGTTGGCGAAGTAGTGGATGGCCTGCACGTCCTCCTTCACCGTGGAGCTCTCCTCGCCGTAGAACACGTTCATGCGCAGCGAGGGGGGCAGGTGCAGGCGGAAGTGCACGTCGAGCGCGGTGGTCTCCACCAGCGAGACGAAGCGCGAGCCGAACACCGCGTCGACCTCGGCCTCGGAGCCGAGGAACACGTAGGCCCCCTTGCCCCGCTCGGTGAGGCGATCGAGCAGCGCGTCGTTGAAGTCGCGACCCACCCCCACCCCGCTCAGCCGGATGCGGCGGTCGTCGTAGAACTTGCCCACGGTGGCGATCAGCGACTCGTCGGTGACCCCGGTGTTGGTGAGCGCGTCGGTGATCATCACCACGCGGTTGGAGTAGCCGGGCTGGTAGGCGCGGTCGGCCAGCTCGTAGCCCGCGCGCAGGCCGTCGTGCAGGTTGGTGGAGCCGCGGGGCTCGAGCTCGCGGATGACCTGGGTGAGGAACGCAGGGCGATCGCGGCCGACCACGAAGTTCTCCAGCGGCACGCAGACCACGTCGTCGAAGAGCACCAGGTGCACCATGTCGCCGCGCTTGAGCTGCCCCACCATCTGCTCGAGGCCGCGCGCGAGGTAGTCCATGCGCCCCTCGGCCGCCATCGAGCCCGAGCGGTCGATCACCACCGAGAGGTTCACGTTGCGCCGCTCCTCGCGGCCCATGGGGCGCCCGCGCACCGCCATCGCGAGCGAGTAGATGCCCTCCTGCTCGGGGTCGGGGGCGATCGAGGCCTCGACCGAGAAGTCGTCGGTCTGCCCCACGGGGGCGGTGTCGAAGGAGAAGTAGTTGAGCAGCTCGTGGGGACGGATGTGCTCGGCGGGCAGGGGCAGGAACTGGTCGATGGCGTAGATGACCCGCTGGGCCGAGCTGAGGCTCATCGTGTCGTCGTTGCTCAGGTAGATGGCCGCGCCCCAGTCGTGGTAGCCGGCGTCCGCATCGGCCTCGCCGTCGGTGGCGATGACGGGCTCGAGGGCCCGCGCCTCGTCCTCGGACTGCGCCATGCGGCGGTCGTCGTCCCGGGGCGGCGTGGAGGGAGTCGTCTGCACCGGGGCCACGGGCGTGGGCTCGGCCGCGGGCCCGCCGAGCGTCCCGCCCACGACCCCGCCGCTCGCCGCTCCGCCGCCGTCCCCGAAGCTGGGCCGCGAGAGATCGGCGGCGTTGCTGCTCGAGGACTTCGAGCCGCTCGAGCGACGCTTGGGCTCGGCCTTGGGCGCCGACCCGCCCGCGCCCTTGCCGTAGGGCACGAAGCCGGGGGGCCTGGAGGGACGAGAGGCGGTCTTCTTCTTGCCCCCGCGCCCGCGGGTGGCGGGCGGCGAGCTCCAGCCGCCCTCGGCCGGCGCGGGAGGATCGAAGCAGCTGCGCGTGCGCTCCACCAGCGGGGGCAGGCGAGCGAGCTCGGGGGACGGCGGCAGCTCGTGCACCCGCGGTGGGTGGGATCGCGGGGTGAACACGTGGGGAGGCGAGGCATCCGAGCCGATCACGGTGAGCGGGGCCTGCGAGCCCGGACCGGCGCCATTGCTGGCCGAGCTGGTGCCACACGCGGTGGTGGTCAGCAGCAGGCCGAGCGCGGCGAGCCAAGTGGTCGAACGGATCCGGGCGGCAGGTGCATGGGGCATGAGCTCTCCTCGGCAAGCGACGCGGGCTGCCTTGCACGCTCCAGCGTGCCAATCGATCTCGGTCATGGCGACCCCGGGTGAAGAACGGCGTTCGCGGCGGACCGTGCCCCGGCCCGAGCCGCGCGCCCTGACAGCGGTGTCATGGTCGAGCGCACTGGCGACGCGCGCCCGTGGCTCGCCAGCGCCCCTTGGAGCCGGCGCCGCGGGGCTGCTATCCTCGGTGTCACCTTGGATTCGTCGGCGGAGCCCATCGGCTCCACGATTCCTTAGAGACTAGCTGAAAGGGAAGTTGGACCAATGAGAATCTCATGGCGTAGCGGTGCGCTCCTCGGCGCGTTGGCGATGTCGGTGGCCGTGGCCGCCCCCCGCACGGCGGAGGCCTGCGGCGGGATGTTCTGCGACACGGGCCCGCAGTCGATGCCGGTCGATCAGTCGGGCGAGAACATCCTGTTCATCCTCGACAACGGCGAGGTCGAGGTCCACATCCAGATCCAGTACGAGGGCGACCCGGCCAAGTTCGCGTGGGTGATCCCGCTGACCGCGGTGCCCGAGTTCTCGGTGGGCTCGGAGCCGCTGTTCCAGGCGCTGCTGCAGGGCACGGTGCCGACCTACGGCTTCAGCACCACGCAGGACACCTGCCCGACGCCGATGCCCACCGCCACGCCGAACAACGACGCCGGCTTCGACGACGGCGCGGGGCTCACGGGCGGAGCCGGGACCGGCGACGAGGATCCGGGCGGCCCGCAGGTGGTGCTCGAGCAGACCGTGGGCGCCTACGACATCGTGGTGCTCGAGGGCGGCACGGCCGAGGAGGTGATCGACTGGCTCGACACCAACGGCTACCAGCAGGACGACGAGGCGGCCCCGATCTTCGAGGAGTACCTCGCCGAGGGCCACCTGTTCGGGGCCATCAAGCTCTCCGGGGGCGCGGGCGTGGATCAGATCCACCCCATCACCCTGCGCTACACCAGCGAGGAGCCCTGCGTGCCGCTGCGCCTCACCCGGATCGCCGCGGTCGAGGACATGGAGGTCCGCACCTTCTTCCTCGGCGACGCCCGCATGGTGCCCACCAACTACCGGCACGTGCTGGTCAACCCGCTCAAGATCGACTGGCTCAACCTCGCCTCCAACTACAAGGAGGTGATCACGGGGGCCGTCGACGCCGAGCATGCCGACGGCCGGGCCTTCGTCACCGAGTACGCGGGCCCCAGCAACACGGTGTCGCCGGTGGGCCTGGTGGAGGCGAGCTGGAGCCCCGACGCCTTCCGCACCCTGCTGCCGGCCGAGCTCCCCGCCGTGCTGATGGACCAGGGCCTGGCCTCGTGCAACGAGTGGGACGGCTGCATGCTGACCCACCCGCTCATCGGCAGCATCGTGGCCGAGTTCCTGCCGCTGCCCGCGGGCGTGACGGTGGAGCAGTACCTCGAGTGTCCCGAGTGCAACGAGGTGCTCGAGTGGGACGCGGCCGGCTTCGCCGACGCGATGGGCGAGCGCATCGTGGCGCCCGGGCAGCACGCCCAGGAGCTGCTGCAGCGCTACTCCTACGTGACCCGCATGTACACCACCATCTCGCCCCACGAGATGACCGAGGACCCCATCTTCCACGCGCGCGAGGATCTCGACGAGGTGACCAACATCCGGCAGGGCAGCCGGCGGATCCGCTGCAGCGGCGACTCGATCTTCACCCTGCCCGACGGGCGCGAGGTGTTCCTGCCCAACGGCGCCTCGTGGCCCGAGTTCCCCGAGGAGATGCCCTGGGAGGAGGAGGTCAGCGAGGTGCCGCTGTCGGGCGCGCCGGTGGTGCTGTCCAACCGCACCGCCGAGATCAACGCGCTGCTCGACGCCTACAACGAGGCCGCGGGTCTCAACCAGGGCTGCGAGGGCTGCACCGTGGAGAGCGAGGGCTCGCGGGGCTGGGCGCTGGGCCTGGTGGCCCTGATGCTGGGCGCGGGCGTGGGAGCCCGCCGTCGCCGTCGCCGATCCGCCTAGGAGCGAGCCGACGCGCCCCGAGGGCGAGCCGCGGAACCGTGGCTCGCCCTCGTCGTGTAAGGAGACGAAGCGGGCCGGCGTTCAGGCCCCGCGATGCCCCGACCGCGCTCCGATTGCGCCCGACCCCGCGAAGAGGGGATGCTCGCAGCACCCATGCACCGAGGATCTCGTGGCTCCAGCACCACCTGGCGAGGCGTGAGCGCGGGGGCCCTGTTCGGGCTCGTGCTGGCGATCGGCTGCGGCAAGAAGGCAGGGCCCGAGACCTCCGCGCCGGCGGGCGAGGCCACCTACGACGCGATGGCCTCCGAGGAGGGCGCCGAGAGCCCGGAGCCCCGCTCGCTCGAGGAGCTCGAGGCCCAGCTGCTCGACTACGAGGACGGGCTGCTGGGAGTGGGCATCGACCTGCCCGACGGCGTCAAGCAGGCGCGGGTGGATGCCGGGGCCGCGGTGGGGACCCCGGCCGACGGCGGGGCGACCCCGCCCGAGCAACGCTGCGAGCGGATCTGCGAGCTGGCCGCCAACATCTGCGGGCTGCGCGATCACATCTGCGACCTGGCCGACGAGCACGCCACCGACGCTCGCTATGCGAAGGCCTGCGAGCGGGCCACCCAAGACTGCGAACGGGCCGAGAAGGCCTGCGAGGACTGTAGTGAGTAGATCTCCGAGCGCGAGGCGATCGACGGGGGGCGTGATCGTGGGCGTGGGCCTGACGGCCGCGCTCTCGGCCTGCCGAGCCCCCCACGGCCAGGAGCCCCGGGTCGACATCGGCTCGTGGTCGCTCGAGGACATCGAGGCGGAGCTCGATCGCAACGGCGAGGTGCTGGCCGACGCCGGGATCATGGTGGCGATGGCCGAGGGCGCCGACGCGACGCAGAAGGCCGAAGGGCTCCAAGACGGCGGCGGCGGAGACGACGGGACGCCCGACGTCGACGAGATGGGCGAGGCGGACGACGGTGAGGACCTCGCAGAGCCCGAGCCGGCGCCCGAGACGATGCCCACGTCCGCCAGCCCGATCGACCGCGAGCACGAGCTGGCCGTCGCCGACGAGGCCCCTCGCTCGGTGCTTCGTCGTAGCCGTCGCTCGAGCCGGTCGGAGCGACGCGCCGAGCCCTCGCGCTGCGTGCGGGTCTGCGACCTCGCCGATGCGACCTGTGATCTCGAGGCTCAGATCTGCGATCTGGCCACCCGCCACCCCGAGGAGGAGCGCTACCACCTCGCCTGCGAGCGGGCCGAGCTGCAGTGCGACGCGGCCATCCAGGCCTGCGAGCGCTGCGAGGAGTGAGGCTCAGCCGGTCTCGGGCTCAGCCGGTCTCGGACTCGTCGTCGTCGTCCGCGGCGACGTCGGCCGCGGGGTCGGGCTCCTCGGGCTCCTCGGCCCCTGCCATCTGCCGCCGCAGCCCCGCGGCCCAGCGGTCGAGGTTGCCCATGGTGGTCTCGAGCTCCTGCGGCGACTTGGCCACCTTGGCGAGCTGCTCCCGCAGCAGCTGCTTGGCCCGCCGCACCCGCCCCCGCACGGTGCCCTCGGGCACGTCGAGGACCTCGGCGATCATCGAGGCCGACATCTCCTCCCAGTAGTAGAGTTCCAGGATGATCTGGCTGTCGAGCGGGATCCGCCGCAGGGCCTCGAGCAGCAGCCGCTCCTCGCGACGCTTGCCCAGCACCGTGGAGGGGCCGGCCCCGGCGTCGACGGCCGACGACTTGCCGAAGTCGAGGGCCTCGGGCTCCTTGCGCTGAGCGCGGTAGTGGTCGCGCAGCACGTTGTTGGCCACCCCGAACAGATAGGTCCGCAGGGAGGAGTCGTTGCGAAAGCGCTCACGCCCCTCGACCAGCGCCATGAAGGTCTGCTGGACCAGATCCTCCAGGCCATCGCTCACCTTGTTGCGGAAGAAGCGATGGATCGCGGCGAAGTGCCGATTGAACAGGGCGTCCCCCGCCGAGAGATCCCCGTGGCGCCACGCGTCGAGCAGCTCGAGGTCGGTCGGAGCCGGCACCGGCGCATGCTACCAGCCCGCTCCCCGACCCGGGGACCATCCTTGCGCCCGTGACGCCGCTGGGGCTATGCGCCACCCAGCGGGGCCACCGGCTCCGCGGCGGCGCCCTTGCTGATCCGGCGAACGACTGGCTCCAGCTCGACGTAGCGCTGGTCGCCTGCGACGACGGCGAGGGCTCGCTCGGCCTCCTGCACCGCCTCGTCGTGACGACCGGCGGCATCGAGGCTCTCGGCCAGACCCACGCGCACGTAGAGCGCCAGCTGGCGGTACTCGTCTTGGGCGTCGGGAGACTCTGCCAGCTCGAGGTAGGAACGGAAGCACGAGATCGCCTCGTCGGAATCGCCCTGCTCCTGGAGCACCGTGCCGAGCACCGCGAGCGCATCGAGGCGATGGCCGAGCGGAGCATCCTCCACCGCGGACCACAGCTCGAGGGTCTTGCGTGCGCGTCGCTCGGCCTCCGGCAGCTCGCCCGCCGCCACGCTGAGATCGGCCAGGGTCTTGTTCACGGTGAGCAGCGCCGGCGCCCGGGGGCCCAGGCTGGCCTCGAGCAATTGCTCGGCCCGCAGGAAGCGCGTGCGTGCCTCCTCGTTGCGCCCCTCCATCCACAGATCGACGGCGACGTCGACCTCGAGCTGGGCCAGCCGCGGGTGGTCCTCGCCCAGCGCCGCCGAATAGACGGCGCGCGCCTCCTCGTAGCGAGCGCGTGCCTCCTCGTGCTTGCCGCCGTCGCTGAGGAAATCGCCCAGGCGCTTGATCGCCTCGGCCCGCCGCAGCTCGCTCGCCCCGGCCGCCTGCAGGCGCTCGACCACCTGCCGCTGATCGGTGATCGCCGAGTCGGGGTGCCCCTCTTGATCGGCGACCTTGGCCCGGGACTCCAGCCAGTCGGAGACCAGGGCCTGATCGTCCCGCAGCCGTCGCACCTTGGCGCGCGCGAGCCGGAGGCTCTGGGCGGCGCGCTCGTGCTCGCCCTGCCACGACTGCTGCCGCGCCAGGGCCATCCACGCCCGAGCCGCGAGCTCGTCGCGCCCGGCCACCTCGGCGAGATCGACCGCCACCTCGAGCGCAGCCACGGCCGGCCCGAACACCCGCCGCCGCTCCTGCACGATGGCTCGCTGGTACTGCGCCTCGGCCTCGACCCCCACCGAGTGGCGAGCGCGGGCCTGCACGGCCACCTCCTCCACCGCGGCCAGGGCCTCGTCGTAGCGCCCGGCCGACATCTGGGTGCGGGCCTCGACCAGCCGCAGCCGCAGGTCCTCGTCGGCCGGATCGTCGTCGGCCCGCGCGAGCACCCGCTCCACGTCGTTGCACGCCGCGGGCGACGGCAGCTCGAGCACCGCCTCGGGGGCATGCTCCACCACCGTGGCATCGGCCTCGCCCAGCGTGCGCGCGAGGGTGCTCAGCTCCACCCGCCGCTCGAGCAGGCAGGCCACCCGCAGATCGTGCAGGCGCGCCGACTGCTCGTGACGCTCGAGGTGCGACTCGCAGGCGTCCCGACGGGCCTCGAGCCACTGCGCCGCGTAGGCATCGAGCTGGGCGCCCACGTGGCGCGCCGCGGCCTCGGACTGGGGCGCGCCGCTGGCCGCGAAGGCCTGCTCGAGCGCGGCTCGCTGGGCCGGGCTCCACGCCGGATCGAGCGCGTCGTCGAAGGAGGGGCACGGCGAGGGTCCGGGGATGAAGGCCGTGAGCACGGCCGCCACCGCGGTGCCGGCCGCGGCCCACTTCCACCAGCCGCGGCGCTCCGGCGACAGCTCGACCAGCAGCGCGCTCATCGAGGGGAAGCGCCGCGCGGGGTCGGCCGAGAGCCCTCGCATGATCGCCCGTGTCACGCGGGCCGGGACCTTGGTGCCCCGCGGAGGCGGCTGCACGATGCCCTCGGCCACGGCGACGATGACCTCGGCCGTGCTCCGCCCCACGTGGGGGCGCTGCCCGAACAGCCCCTCGTACAGGGCCACGCAGAAGCTGTACTGATCGCTGCGGGCGTCGACCCCCTCCTGGCGCGCCTGCTCGGGCGCCATGTAGGCGGGCGTGCCCATGATCTCGCCCGTCTGGGTGAGCTCGATGCCGAACGCGGAGCTGGGCTCGGTCTCGCCGTCGTCCGGGGCGTCGACCCGCACGGGGCCGTCGGCGCGCGCGAGCCCGAAGTCGACCACCCGCACCCGACCATCGCTGCCCAGCAGCAGGTTGGCCGGCTTGAGGTCGCGGTGGACGATGCCCTCGCGGTGCGCCGCGGCCAGCCCCTCGCCCGCCTCCACGAAGTGATCGAGCACCTGCCGCCACGGACGCGGCTCGTCGAGCAGCCAGTCGCGCAGGGTGGGCCCGGGCAGGAACTCCATGGCCAGGAACACCCGCCCGTCGAAGGTGCCGGCCTCGTACACCTGCACCACGTTGGGGTGGGAGAGCTTGGCCAGCGCCTGGGCCTCTCGCAGCAGCCGCCCCTTGCCCACCGAGGCATCGTCGCCCACGCCCGAGCGCAGCAGCTTCACCGCCACGCGGCGATCGAGCTCCTCGTCGTAGGCGGCGTAGACCACCCCCATCCCGCCCGAGCCCACCGTCTCGAGCACCTTGAAGCGACCGATGCTGATCGGGGCCGCCGCGACCCCGAACATCTTGGAGCGCAGGCTGGCCCGCAGGCGCTGGGACTCGAAGTCGAGGTCGGGCTCGGCCGCGGCCTTCCATACCCGCTGCGAGCGCAGCGTGTCGGAGTCACCGTGGAGGGCGTCGGGATGGGTATCGGTCGCGGACATCGGCGTGGGGGGTCCACACGGGGACCGCTGCGCTCACTCGGCGTGCTTGACTCGGATGGGGATCCGCACGGTGATCCCGGCCTGCCGCTGGGTCACCTGCAGGCTGCCCACGGTGTCCGGCATGCCGGGCTTGGGCACGGGCACCTTGAACACCAGCGGCTGCCCAGCGGTCGGGGCGTTGCACCACGAGGTGGGCTGCCCGGTGAGCGTCTCGTTGGGCGTGGGCGGCTCGAAGCGCACCTCGGTGGTGCTGGAGCCGTCGGTGCCCTTGACCACGCGCACCAGCTCGGTCCCATCGCAGGGATCATCGAAGGTCATGCGCATGGGCATCGTGGGGGACACGAGGTAGGCGGTGCGAGCGGTCGAGTGATCGGGCATGGGGGTGCTCTGTTGGGGCCCGCTCCCGGAGGGGCGGTCGGAACCACTGGTCATGACGCGAGACGGGGGGTTTAGTGTGAAATGGTGCGCAACCGATCATGGACCACGTTCGAAAGTCTCGGGGGCCCGATCGGAGCCCGCTCACCGCTCGATCGATGGCGGGGAGCGAAGAAAACCCTTTGGAAAGACAAGGGAATCGACTTCATACCACGGGCCTCGATGGGCTCGATATCGCGCAGTCGGCGACCCATCACGGGACGACCCGTGCAGTGATCGGTTGGCTCGGGGCTTCCACTAATGGAGGGCCCCCACCGATGCCCACCCACCACGCTCCCGCGCCCAGCCCGCTCCCCCGTCGTCCTCCGTCGCCTCGCCGTCGTCAGCCGGCCAGCCCCCCGATCGAGTCGAGCATCGAGGCCATCCAGCTGCAGGGCTCGGTCGTCCGCGGCTCACGGCCGGTGATGGCCTGGGTGCACGTGGCGGGCGGAGGTGTCTCGCAGCTCGAGGTCTTCGCCTGCACGCCCGGGTTCCGAGTGGTCTGGGCCCCGCGGGCCGCCACCGCCGAGCAGGTGCTGCTCACCCTTCGGATCATCCGCACCGTGCCCACCCGGCGGCGGCTCTGCTTGCTGCGCTTCCAGGCGGGGGGCTCCTCGGCGGCTGCCTCGATCACCGTCCTGGACGACTGACCCGGGACCCTCTCGCGGCCAGGGTCGGCCACCGGACGAGCGCGCGAGCGCGAGCGCCGGCCAACGGGCCGCGGGCATGATGCCGGGCATGCGCGATCGTCCGCCCGAGCCCGGGCACCTCCATGCCACAATGGTCGGCACCATGATGGCGGGCACCCTGCGCCGGGGCGAGCAAGGCGACGACATCCAGGAGATGCAGCGGAAGCTCAACCAGGCCGGGTACCCGGTGCTGGTCGACGGCGTCTTCGGGCCTCGCACCCAGGCGGCGGTCGCCGCCTTCCTCGGCGACCAGGGTCGCACGGGCGACGGCACGACCCTCGAGGAGGAGGGGATGGCCCTGCTCTCCGCCGTCGCCGCCAACCCGGGCCTGCGCCCCAAGCAGATCTCCACCCCGCGACGCGCCGCGACCATCGCCCCCACCAGCAAGGCGCTCGAGTCGGCCCACTCCGACGACCTCGACGCCTTCGGGGTGGACGTGGAGGCCCGCGCCTTCGCCCGGGTGATCTGCTCGCGCCGCACCGGCACGCCGCTGTCCATCGGGCTGTTCGGCGACTGGGGCGCCGGCAAGAGCTACTTCATGTCCAAGCTGCAGCGGCAGATCACCGCGCGCGGCGAGGCCCTCGAGCGGGTCACCGCGGCGCTGCGAGCCGAGGGCGACGAGGACGAGCTGCACACCGTGGAGGACCTGTGGCACGCCCGCATCGCCCAGGTCACCTTCAACGCCTGGCACTTCGCCGAGCCCAACCTGTGGGCCAGCCTGGTGACCTGCATCTTCGACCAGATGGCGGAGCTGCTCAACCCGGAGGAGTCCGTCGAGGACACCCGGGCCCGGCTGCTGGCCGAGGTCTCCGAGGGGCAGCAGCGCCGCAAGCAAGCCGAGCTCGAGCTGCGCAAGGCCGAGCAGGTGCTCTCCGAGGCCCGGGCCGAGTCCGACGTCCGCGAGCGAGAGCTCGAGGCGCTGCGCGAGGAGCTGGCCGTGGTCGAGGCGGCCGCGCCCGTGACCGGCGACGACCAGGGCTCCACCCCCGGCACGGTGCTCCGGGTCAAGGGCCCATTCGCGGCGCTGCGCGTGTCGTGGCGGTGGATCTGGTCGCAGGGCAAGTGGACCCGCCGGGCGATCATCGCGGGGGCGATCCTCACCGTGATCGGCATCGTCCTCGCCGCGCTGGCGTTCTGGAAGATCATCAACCTCGCGCCGGCGATCGCCCTGGGCACCTCCTGCGTGGGCGTGGTCACCGGGCTGTCGAGCACCCTGGTGGCCTACTGGGCCATCGTGCAGCCCACCCTGGCCAAGGCCCGGGCCACCTACGCCACCGTGACCAAGGGCACCGCCGCGGTGGGGAGCTTCCTCGACAAGGCGGCCCGCGACCTGCTCAAGCCCGGCACCAGCGCGCTCGAGGTGGCACGCCGCCACCTCGCCGACGCGCAGGCCGGGGTCGACAGCGCCAACGCAGCGGCGTCCGCCGCCAGCGAGCAGGTCGGCCGCGCGCGCAAGATGCTGCAGGACCTCGCCGGCGGCCAGCGCTTCTACGCCTTCATCCGCGACAAGGGCGAGAGCGACGACTACCGCCAGCACCTGGGCCTGGTCTCGGCGATCCGCGAGGACTTCGAGCAGCTCGAGCAGATCATGCGGCAGGTGGAGCGCGAGGGCGCCGGCGAGAGCGGGGCCCCGCCGCCGATCACCCGCATCGTGCTCTACATCGACGACCTCGATCGCTGCGAGCCCGACCGCGTGGTCGAGGTGCTGCAGGCGGTGCACATGCTGCTCGCCACCCCGATCTTCGTGGTGGTGCTCGCGGTCGACGTCCGCTGGCTGCACCAGTCGCTGAGCCTCTACTTCGAGCGCATGCTCGGGCCCCAGACCCAGAGCGTGGTGGAGGACGATCGCCCCTCGCCGCAGAGCTACCTCGAGAAGGTGTTCCAGGTGCCCTTCACCCTGCGCCCGATGGGGGCCGAGGGCTTCTCGGCGCTGATCGACAAGGTGCTCGATCCCGGCATGCCCGACGATCCCCCGCTGCCCCCCATCGCGCCCGCGGAGGGCGGGGCCGCGACGGAGGCCGGCGCGTCCGTCCCGGCGCCCGCGACCGCCAGGCCGCCCCTCGCCCGTCCCTCCCACGAGGAGCTGCGCGAGCTGACCAACGATGCCGAGCTCGAGCTGGGGGTGGGCGAGATCGCCTTCGCCAAGACCCTGCACGCGGTGATCGACACCCCGCGCCTGGCCCAGGCCCTGCTCAACAGCTACCGGGTGCTGCGGGCCGAGATCCCCACCGAGCAGGTCGACGAGTACCTCGCCGACGGCTCCTACCGCATCGTGCTGGCCCTGCTCGCCATCCAGGTGGGTCGCTCGCGCGACGCCGCCACCCTCTTCGAGGCCCTGGCCTTCACCGACAAGACCGCCCTGGGCGAGGTGGTGCTCGAGCTGGCGCACCAGACCACCTCGGACGCCCGCGAGAAGCGCTGGCGGGGCCTGGCCGACGCGCTGCGCGAGGCCGGCCTCGAGACCTTCCCCGTCGCCGTGATCCGCCCCTGGCTCACCCGCGTGCGGAGGTTCTCCTTCGACCCCTGGCCCAGCCAGTCGTTCTAGGCGGGCGTCGCAGCGCGGCCCGGGCACGCCGAGGCTACGGCGTGGCGGCCATCGGCTCTAGCGGCCCTCAGCTCGCGCCCTTCTTGAGCAGCACCACGGGGACCGTCATGAGGATGATCTTGATGTCGAGCCACAGCGACCAGTTGTCGATGTAGGCCAGGTCCATCTCCATCCACTGCTCGAAGCTGATCTCGTTGCGCCCCGACACCTGCCACGGGCCGGTGATCCCCGGCTTGACCGACAGCCGCCGTCGCTGCCACGGCTTGTACTGCGCCACCTCGGAGGGCAGCGGCGGCCGGGGGCCCACCAGGCTCATCTCGCCCACCAGCACGTTGAACAGCTGCGGCAGCTCGTCGATGCTGGTCTTGCGGATGAAGCGGCCGATCTTGGTGATCCGGGGGTCGTGCTTGATCTTGAAGACCGGCCCGTCCATCTCGTTGTGCGCCATCAGCTTGGCCTTGAGCTTCTCGGCGTCGACCACCATCGAGCGGAACTTGTGCATGCGGAACTTGCGGCCGTTCCGCCCCGAGCGCACCTGCGAGAAGAAGATCGGCCCCGGGTCGTCGACGCGGATGATGATCGCCACCACCAGCATCAGGGGCGAGAGCACCAGCAGCCCGAAGACCGCCCCGGTGAGGTCGAGCAGGCGCTTGAGCAGCAGCCGGCCCTGCGAGGTGGGGGTGCGCCGCATGCCGATCATCGGCACGTCGAAGCCGGAGACCTTGGCCACCTCGATCTTGCCCGCGCGCGGGACGTCGGGCGGCATGGTGAGCAGCACCTCCACCCCCCGCTCCTCGCAGTGACGCAGCGCCTCCTCGAAGGTCTCGGGCGGCTCGTCGGGCACCGCGAACACCACCTCGTCGATGGGCTGCGCGTCGAGGATCTTGTCGAGCTCGCGCAGGTGGCCCACCACCGGCTGGGCCCCCGGCACCACCACCTCGTTGGGCACCTCCACGTGGCCGATGAGGCGGTTGTTCCAGGTGCCGCCGGTCCGCATCGAGCGGGCGAAGGCCACCGACTGCTCGCCGCGGCCCACCACCAGCACGCGGTGGCCGTCCACGGCCTGCCGCCGCAGCAGCGAGAACAGCTCCACGATCAGCACGCGGCCGAGCACCAGCCCCACCACCTGCACCCCGCCGAAGATCATCACGAAGGTGCGGGAGACGAAGCCCAGCTTGAACACGAAGGTGGAGGCGACGAACAGCAGCAGGCCGATCGCCACCACCTTGATGTAGCGGACCACCACGCGGTGGTACGGCAGCCGGAAGTCCGAGCTGTCGCCCAGGTAGAGCGCCACCAGCCACACGGGCCACAGGCCCCACAGCAGCGGGTAGTAGTCGGGGACCGAGATCGGCGTGGGCACCATCCAGGTCATCACGTGGGGCAGCTTCCCGCTCGCCTGCAGCACCGCCATCCCCTGCCGCAGCCACAGCGCGGCAAAGAACGCGAGCGTGCTGATCACCATGTCGTAGACGTAGATCAGCCGACGGAAGAAGATCGCCTGGTGCCGTGTCACGCGTCGCCCCGACTCGGTGGTCTCCGAGGGAGCCCATAGTGTGTTGACGGCGCACCGAGGGGCAAGCACGAACTGCAATCCAGCTCACCGTGCCCGCTGCCACGGACGCGGGGCCGGGGCTCGATCGCGCGCATGCACCAACGCGCGAGGCTCGCGGCGATGAGCTCGGGGGTGACTCAGCGGTAGGTGATCCGCAGGCACCACGCATCCAGCGTGCCGGTGTCGTTGGGCACCGGGTCGGTCACGTGGAGGCGCCAGGTGCCGACCATCTGCAGGCCCGCCAGCGCCGGGTCCATGGCGGTCTCGGGCTGGATCTCGCCCGACAGCGCGGGGCTCACCCCGTTCATGCAGGCGCCGTCCACCGTGGCCAGCGCGGTGTCGCGGAACACGGCGTCGATGTCGTCACCGCTGCAATCGCCGTTGCCGGGGCGATCGAGGATCAGCACGCCGTCGGCGAGGTCCTTGCGCAGCTCGATGCGGAGGTCGCCGACGTAGGAGTGCGAGACCTCCACCACGAGCTCCAGTGAGAGCACCACGCCCCCGCCGAGGAGATCGACGTCGAGCGACGAGATCACCCCCTCGGGATTCGCATCGGGGATGCCCAGCCCCGGGACGACGCAGTACTCCACCTGCTGGGGGCCGCCGTCGGTCTCGCCGACGGGCCCGGTGCTGGACTCGGCCTCGCCGGTGCTGGGGTCGGTCTCGCTGGTGCTGCCGCCGGTGCCCACGCCTCCCGAGCTCGTCTCGTCGGCGACCGGACCGGTGCTGCCGCCCGAGCTCGTCGAGCCCATCGTGGCCGCCGGGAGCTCGCCGGTGCTGGTGCCCTCGGAGCTCGAGCCCTGCTCGGTGCCGGCCCCGTGCGTCTGGATCGAGCAGCCGACCACGAGCCCCAGCCACGCCCGCGCGAGCACCGAGCCCGTCCTCCCCATGGCCGGCCACCATAGCACGTCGCGGGCCGCTGGATCCCGTGGCCGCGGGCGCGCGCTCTCGCTACCCTGCGCGCGATGGAGCACGTCTACTTGGGGCGCACCGGAGTGAAGGTCTCGCGGCTGGCCTTCGGCACCATGTCCTTCGGTGGCGACGCCGACTACGACACGGCCGCGGCCATGTTCGCGCGCTGCCGCGACGCGGGGATCGATCTGTTCGATTGCGCGAACGTGTACCACCGGGGGCGGGCCGAGGAGACGCTCGGTCGACTGATCGCCGGCCACCGCGACGAGGTGGTGATCACCACCAAGGCCTACTTCCCCTGCGGCCCCGGTCCCAACGACCGGGGCTCCAGTCGCTACCACCTGCGGCGCGCGGTCGAGGCCAGCCTGCGCCGGCTGGGCACCGAGTACGTCGACGTGTTCTTCCTCCACCGCATGGACGAGCGCACGCCGCTCGAGGAGACGCTGCGAGAGGTGGAGCACCTGGTCCAGTCGGGGAAGATCCTCTACCCGGCCGTCAGCAACTTCGCGGCCTGGCAGACGGCGCGGGCGCTGGGCATCGCCGAGCGCCACGGCTGGGCGCCCCTCGTGTGCATGCAGCCGATGTACAACCTGCTCAAGCGCCAGGTCGAGGTGGAGATCCTGCCGCTGTGTCAGGCGGAGGGCCTCGGCTGCCTGCCCTACAGCCCGCTCGGGGGCGGCCTGCTCAGCGGCAAGTACGGCGTGGAGCAGCGGCCCGAGCACGGGCGCATCGTGGACAACCCGATGTACCAGGTGCGCTATGGAGCCGCGAGCAACTTCGAGATCGCCGAGCGCTTCACCGCGCTGGCCCGCGCGCACGGCTACGAGCCCGCGGCCCTGGCCATCGCCTGGGTGGCCGCGCACCCGGGGGTCACGGCCCCGCTGCTGGGCGCGCGGACCCTCGCGCAGCTCGAGGCGTGCCTGAAGGCCGACGCGATCGAGCTGAGCCCGGAGCTCTACGAGGAGATCGCCGCGCTCTCGCCCGCGCCCCCGCCCCCCACCGATCGCAACGAGGAGGGCAGCGTCCACAACTACGGGGCGCGCTGAGGCCGAGCGACGGGGCTGCGCCTGCACGCCTCGGCGGCCTCGAGGGTGAGCTGGTCGGCCCGTCGGGACGGGAGGCCCCGACGCTCGGTCGGTGGCGTGCCGCGGGAGCACCGCTCGGCGCATCGCCTGCGGCGAGCGCTCGCCCTCCACGCGAGCGCCGGCGCCGACCAGCCTCCCGCGCTCGACCGTCCCCGGTCCCCGCCCCCCGCGGCCCCGTTTCGGCTAGGGTGCGGCCGATGCCGAGCCGGGGCCACGGGCGCGCATGATCGAGGCGATCGCGATCACGCTCGCGTCGATCCTCCTGGGCGCGCTGGTGGGCAGCGTCAGCCGCAGCGAGAGCTCGTGGCTGGGTCCGCTTCGCACCTTCGCCGTGGCGGCCGTGGCCACGGCGGTGATCGTGCAGCTGCTGCCCGAGTCGGTGGCCGAGATCGGCGGCGGCGCGCTGCTGGTGTTCGTGGGCGCGCTGATCCTGCCGGGGCTGCTCGCCCCGCTGGCCCGACGCCTGCGTCCCTCGGCCGAGCTGTCGGTGCACCGCGTGGGCGCCGAGCTGGGCTTCTACGGCTTCCTGCTGCACCAGCTCGCCGAGGGCCTGGCCCTGGGCACGGTGTCGGGCGAGGACCACGGCGGTCACTCCCACGCGCCGCTGGTGCTGGCCGTGGCGGCGCACACCCTGCCGCTCACCGCCGTGTTCGTGGTGGAGGCGCTGGCCCACGGAGGACGGCGCACGGCCACGCACCGGGTGGTCGGCATCGCGCTGGCCACCGTCGCCGGCTTCGCGCTGGCCGACGTGGCCTACGAGCGCCTGCACCTCGAGCTGCACACCTGGCTCTCGGCCGCGATCGCGGGCCTGTTGGTGCACGTGATCTTCCACCACGATCACCGACGCCGCGGCGGACGGACGGCGTGGGTGAGCGCGCTCGACCTGCTGGGCGCGGCGGTGGGCGTGGCGCTGCCGCTGCTGGCCGCGTCGCAGGGCAGCGAGCACGGCGGGGATCGGGTGCGGATCGCGGTGGGCGAGGCCTTCGGCGAGCTGCTGCTGGAGACCGCCCCCATGCTGCTGCTGGGCCTAGCCGTGGGGGCGCTGCTGCAGCGGTGGGGCTCGCGGATCCCCTCGCGCTACTACCGAGGCGGCGGGAGCTGGGCGCAGGCGCTGCGGGGGATCGTGGTGGGGGCTCCCCTGCCGCTGTGCGCCTGCGGGGTGCTGCCCATCGCCGAGTCGCTGCGCAAGCGAGGGGCGGGCCCGGCCCTGGTGATGGCCTTCCTCGTCGCCACCCCCGAGCTCGGCCCCGAGACCCTCACCCTCACCGTGCGCTTCCTGGGCTGGCCCTTCGCCGTGCTGCGGCTGGCCGCGGCGCTGCTGCTGGCGCTGCTGGTCGCGGTGATCTTCGCCCGCCTGGCGCATTCCGCCCCCGATCGACCCGAGCCGCCCGACCCCGGCGAGTCCATGGCCACCGGGGGCGACACCGGTCGTCCGCTCGTCCAGATCGCGGGGGCCTTCGACGAGCTGCTCCGTCACATCGCGCCGTGGACCTTCGTGGGCCTGCTCGCCGCCGCCTTCGTGGAGGTGATGCTGGGCGAGGGCTCGCTCGCGAGCCTGGCCGAGCGCGGGCTCGACCTGTTCGTGGTCGCGCTGGTGGCCATGCCCAGCTACGTCTGCCCCGCCTCGGCCACGCCGCTGGCCGCAGTGCTGGTGACCAAGGGCGTGTCGAGCGGAGCCGTGCTGGTGGGCCTGCTGCTGGGCCCCGCCACCAACCTCGCCACCATCGGCGTGCTCCGCCGCGGCTACGGCACGCGCGCGGTGGGCCTGTGCGTGCTGATCACCCTGGGCCTGAGCATTGCGATGGGCCTGGTGGTCAACCTCGTCGGCGTGGAGGCCACGGTGCCCGCACGCATGGGGCAGGAGCACGGGCACGGGATGCTCGCGATCGGCTCGGTGGTGGTGCTCGGCGCGGTGCTGCTGGGGCAGCTATGGCGCCACGGCACCCGACCATGGCTGGAGATCCTCGAGGGCTCGCACGAGCACGACCACGAGCACCACCACCATGGGCACCACCACCACGACCATGACCATGGTCACGAGCATCACCACCATTGATCGCGCGCGTGGTGCTACGCTGTCGTCGATGGCGCTCGCTCGCATGCTCCCCTGGATGGCGCTCGGCGCGGCGATGGCCGCGGCCTCTGGTTGCGGCAACCAGGCCAGCGCGTGCCACCGCGAGGCGATCGAGCGCTTCGGGTGCTGCCCCGTCTGCGACGGGGATTGCCGCGCCAAGATCTCCTCGGTCTGCGCCGAGGAGCACGACGTGCCGTTCGACGACATCGAGGCCGAGCCGCCCGAGGCCAACGGCGACCAGAGCGAGTCGAGCGGCGGAGACGACGACGGGCTCGACGAGCCCCGCTGATCGGGCGCCCCGCCCTACTGCACCGTGAGCATGAAGCTCACCGAGGCGTCGACCTCCCCCGGCAGCAGCTCGCCCGCGGCCAGCGACTCGGCCAGGCCCGGGACCTTCTGCGGCGAGCCGTTGAGCTCGGGCAGGTGCTGCAGCCGCACCTGCAGGCTGCCCGTGCCCGCGTTGGCGGCCATGACCGTGCCGAGCAGCCCCACGGGCAGGTCCTCGCCCACCTCGTTGGGCCCGTAGCTGCTCTCCAGGTCGGCGTAGGCATGCACGACCAGAGCGGTCGGATCGTCGCCCGCGGCCGGGCCCGAGACCCCCTCGCCGTACACGAAGATCTGGTGCTGCTCGGCCTCCTCCTCGATCTCGGCGGTGATCTCCTCGGGCGGATCGACCAGCTCGTTGGTGAAGGCGATCGCGAGGTCGTAGCTCGTCCCCGTGGTCAGCGAGATCGGGTCGGACTCCCCCGATACTCCACCGTCCCCATCGGGATCATTGAACGCAGCGACCACCGGGCTGCCCCCGCCCTGGGGGGTGAAGGTGAGGGTGACCGTGGTGATGATCTCGGTCTCTTCGTTGTGGTCGTGGTCGTGGTCGTGGTCGTCCGCCCCGCTCTCGCCGTCCCCAACGGTGTCGTCGACACACCCAGCGAGCGAGAGGAACGAGGTCAGGCCGAGCCCGAGGACGAAACGAGAGGCGCGCGTTGGCATGATGACGGAGGGAGGAGAACACAGATGCAAGCTCATTGCAAATAGAACCGCCCGCCTCCGAGATGGAATCTCGGGCTCAGCGGTGCTGGTGACCCGCCTTGCCGTGCAGCACGAAGTCGAGGCTCAGGCGCAGGCGGATCTCCCAGCCGGGCTCGTCGGCGAAGTAGCGCAGCAGGCTGGTGTACTGCCGGTAGCGGGCGTTGGTGAGGTTGCCGCCCTCGAGGCCCAGCGAGAGCACCTGCTCGCCCAGGGGGAGCTGCACGCCGGCCGCGGCGCCGAGCAGGAAGTAGGCGGGCGGCGGTGCAGCGAAGTCGGCGCCGAGATCGAAGCGACGCTGCCGGTCGACCACCATGCCCCCCACCGAGACGAAGCCGTTGCGCAGCCGCCAGGCCTCGGGCCAGCGGTAGGTGATGCCCAGGCGGTAGCGGTCGGGGGGGATGAAGGTGAGGAAGCCGTGGTCGCTGGCATTGCGGGCCCGCACCAGCGAGACCTGGGCGTCGAGCGAGACCGGCCAGCGCGGAGGCGCGACCGTGCTCGCGTGCTCGCCCCCGTAGAACACCGCGTCGACCGGGCTGAACGCGAAGCGGGGGAACTCGCCGCGGATGGTGGTGGTGAAGCCCTGCGGCGCGAGCAGGATGTAGTCGTCGATGTAGTTGAGGTAGCCGGAGGTCTCGGTGGCCAGCCAGCGGTTGCTCCACGCCGCGGTCAGCGAGGACCCCCAGGTCCGCTCCACGCCCAGCGAGGCGTCGCCCTCGAGCACCATGGGCAGCGACGGGGCCGAGCCGTTGGCGAACAGCTCGTCCACGTTGGGGAAGCGCGCGGCCGAGGCCAGATCGAGGCGCAGGTCGAGGGCCTCGGTGGCGTGCACCCGCACCCCGTACGAGCCCGAGACGGCGTGGAAGGGGTACGAGCAGCGCCCGCCGCCGTCCGGGGTGTCCTCGCAGTCGGTCGCGTCGATGCGACCGCGGGCGAGCTGCCCCAGGTAGTCGCGCTCCTCGAGGGTGGAGCTGCGGCGCATGCCGTCGTAGCGCACGCCCCACTGCATGTCGAAGGGCTCGGTCACCACCCGCTCGATCACGAAGACCCCGCCGCCCCCCTGCCGGTAGTCGGGGATCAGGGTCCCGTTGGAGCTGAAGTCGTTGGTCTGGTAGGCGGTGCTCGCCCCCGCGGTCCCCTCCAGCCACAGCCCGTCGCCCAGGGTCACCGGCGCGTGCTCGAAGGCCAGGTCGCCGCCGTGGGTCCGCAGGTCGAACTCGAGCTGCGGCCCCGAGACGCCCTCGCGCACCACGTCGAACTCCTGGCGTTCATTGTCCTGGAAGGCATAGACCGCGGTGAGCTCCCCCGCACGCCCCAGGCTCATGCGCGCGCGCGCGGTCACCATGTCGTGGGTGACCCGCTGGAACGCGCGCTCGATGAGGTACTCGGAGTCGTAGTGCTCCACGCCCACCGGCTGGCCCCGCGCCACGCTCTGCTGGAAGCTCTCCACCGAGTCCACCACCAGGCAGGTGCACAGCCCCGCCTTGGTGAAGTGCCGCCGGTAGCTCAGCGTGGCCTCGACGCCGTCGCCCAGGTAGCCCACGGTGGCGCCGGCGTTCCACACCAGCGAGCCGGTGTTGTCGAGCGCGTAGTCGGGGGCGACCCGGGCCGCGCCGCGGGACACGTTGCCCTCGGCCCGCCAGGCGAAGCCGGGCAGGCGGCGGTGCGCCCCGTCGAGTCGCGCGGTGGCGATGCCCTGCCGCCCGTTGCTCACGCCGATGAGGTTGGTCTGGCCGAAGACCCCGGGGGTGCGGGGCAGCGGCGGCGGCTCCACCAGCACCACGCCGCCCACCGCGTCGGGGCCGTAGCGGATCGAGCCCGCGCCCTTGATCACGGTGATGCTGCCCGCGGACAGCGGATCGATCTCGGGCGCGTGGTCGAGGCCCCAGCGCTGGGCCTCGTGCCGCACCCCGCCGTTGAGGATCAGCACCCGGCGTCCCACCTGGCCGCGGATGATCGGCTTGCCCAGGCCGCCCGCGGACGAGCGCAGCACCTGCACCCCGGCCACGCCGCTGAGCGCATCGGCCAGGCCCTTGCCGCGGGTGCGGGCCAGCGCCTCGCCCTCGAGGGTGGTGCTGGCCCGGGTCTCGGTCTGGGGCGCCTCGGAGACCCGCACCAGCACGTGGTCCTCGTGCTCGATCTCGCGGGGCAGCGCGTGCACGTCCACCTCGGTGTCCCCGTCCACGCTCACGTCGCGCTGCACGGTGTGGAAGTCGAGGCGCTCGACGGTCAGCGAGTGGTCCCCCTTGCAGATCCCGTGCAGCTCGAAGTGGCCGGTGTCGTCGGTGACCACGCTGGCGTCACCCAGCCGCACCACCGCCCCCACCACCGGCTCGTCCGTGGTGTCGTCGACCACGCGCCCCTCCACCACGTCGGTGCAGGGGGCCGACGACGGGGCCGCCTCGAGCAACCGCAGCGCGATCGCGAGGGTCACGCTCATCGATTCGGCTCGCGCATTCGCGGTCCAGATACAATGAAATTGCAGGTGAGGACAACCGCGGCTACACGCAGTCGTCGCACAGCCCCTGGAGCTGGATGCGGACGTCGCGAGTCCGCACCGAGCGAGGGACCCGGCTGCCGCGAGGGAGCTGCAGCCGCAGCTGGGGCATGCAGGTGACCTCGCCGCACTCGGTGCACAGGAAGTGCGCGTGCTCGTGATCCGCCTCGTCCTCGTCCGGCTCGCCCCGGGTCTCGAAGCGCCACACGTGGTCCCCCACGTCGGTGCGCCGCACGAAGCCGGCCTCGACCAGGGTCACCAGGTTGCGGAACACGGTCGCGGGGTCCCACCGGCCGCCGTCGAGGCGGGCCACCACCTCCGAGTGGGTCAGCGGGGCGCGGGCCTCGTGCAGCACGCGCAGCACCGCCAGGCGGGCCGGGGTGGCTCGCAGTCCCGCATCGTGCAGCAGGTCGCGCAGGGCGGGTTGGCGATCGAGGATGGGCATGCCTCCAACGACGACTGTCGCACCAACTCCCGGGGCTGTCACCCGGGAGCCTGCCGAATCGACGCCCAGAATCCCGCCAAGGCTGGCGTTTGTGGTGCGACCCGGCGTCGCGGCTCTCGGCGGACAGTATATCTGCCGATACAGCTCGGGGATCGCCTCCCGTTCCACGATGTCGGGCTGGGACTCGCTCGTCGATGGACATCTTCGACACCTTCGGCTCGAGCTACGACACCGTGCTCGATGCCTTCAGCTCCTGTGCCGCGGGCTCGGAGCTCACCTGCAACGACGACTCGGGCGGCCCCCTGCCGTCGTCGATCTCGGTGGCGATGAACGCCGGCGACGAGGTGGTGCTCGCCGTCAGCGGCTTCGCGGGCGCGACCGGGGCGTGGGTGCTCAACATCAACCCGCCCGCGCCGCCGGCCTGCGTGGAGGAGGACATCCTGGGCTCGCTGGGCAGCCCGGTGACCTCGGGCAGCACCGCGGGCGAGGACGAGGATCTCGCCCAGAGCTGCGGCGCCGGGAGTGGCCCGACCACACGCTGCGCTTCATCGCCCCGCGACCGGCGACTACGCCTTCGACACCTTCGGCTCGGGCTACGACACCGTGCTCGCGCTCCACGACGACTGCGTGGCCGGCTCGGAGCTCGTGTGCAACGACGACTCGGGCGGCCCCCTGCAGTCCGCCGTCACCACCAGCGTGGTGGCGGGCCAGCAGGTGGTGATCGCAGTCAGCGGCTTGAGCGGGGCCACCGGCGCCTGGCAGCTCGACGTGACCCAGCGGCCTTCGCGTCTCGATCGCGCCGCTCGCTCGCCTCCAAGCAACGGTGGCGAGCCGCCGTTCCGAGGGCATCGTGGAGCGCATGGCCCTCCCACCGAGGACCCGCGCTGGGTGCACCCCTACCCCGGATAGATCTCTCCCTCAGCCGAACCCTGAGACCCCTGATCCAACAAGAGGTGTAAAGCTGCCAAAACTCGTGACAAATCGACGACCGTTCTGCATCAGGGCTGTATCTGCGCGTACATTCACGAAAACGGCTCCAGGGCACGATAGGGGTGGGATTTGTGGCCAACATGAACCTTCGCAACCTGCCTGACCGAACCCTTCGCTCGGGGCCGACCGGCCTCGCGATGCTCCTCGCGCTCGCCTGCACCACGGGCTGTCCGGGAGACGACGTTCCCGCCGTCGACACCACGGGCGAGGACAGCACCGGTGGATCGTCGACCGGCCCGTCGACCGTCACCACACCGACCACCGTGACCATGACGGGCGCCGATACCTCGACCGGCGGCATGGAC
>JACKDV010000045.1 GCA_020633315.1 Myxococcales bacterium | reverse complement strand
CAGGCCCTGCTGCGCCACCGGCATGCGGGTGAACACGGCCTCGTTGGCCACCGCGAGGCCGGACTCGTTGACCCCCATCTCGGCGCCCCACATCCACGAAGGGCGCGAGAGCACCACCGCGCGTCGGCGGCCGCGATCGGCCACGCTCACGTGGGTGCAGCGTCGTCGCGCGTGGCGGGACGAGGGCGCGGGCGCCCCGGGCACCCAGCTCACCGCCTGGGCCTCGCCCGGCTCGCGGTCGCTGTTCTTGGCCAGCCAGGTCTCGCCCCCCGCCACCACCACGATCGAGTCACACATCGCCGGGCACCTCCGCTCGCATCGCCTCGAGCACCTCCTGGGCCGCGCGCTCGCCCGCCCGCAGGGCGCCGTCGAAGTAGCCGCACCAGCGGGCCGCCGTCTCGGTGCCGGCAAAGCGCACCCGCCCCGCCGGCTCGCGCAGCACGTTGCCCACCTCGGCGAGCACCCCCGGACGCATCAGCCCCACGTAGCAGCCGCGGCTCCACGCCTCCTGCGACCAGTCCTGATCCTCGTAGGCCACCGGCTCGGCCGCCTCGGCCCCGAACAGCCGCACCAAGTGCTCCACCACCAGGGCACGGCGCTCCTCGGACGGCCGCGCGCCGAAGCCCCCTGCCGAGCCGCCGATGACGAAGGCCACCAGCGCGCAGAACGACAGGTCGGGCGAGCAACCATCGAAGGTCGCGCGGATGGGCTCGCCGTCGCTGATCGACTCCCCCGACAGTCCCGCCTCGCGCCAGAACGGCCGCGGGTAGACCACGATGCACTTGACCACCGAGCCCATCGGCATGCCCTGCTCGGCCCGGCGGCGCCGCTCGCTGCGGGCCGGGCCGAGGTCGATCTCGGCGGCCAGCGCCGGAGGCACGGCCACGATCGCGTGGCGGGCCCGCAGGCTGCGGTTGCCCGCGTGCACCACCACGCCCTCGGGCTCCTGCAAGACCGCGTGCACGGCCTGGCCGTGCTCCACCGGGGTGGCGAGGGCCTCGGCCATGCGCCGTGACAGCCCCTGCGCCCCGCCCTTCAGCCGCTGCGCCTGGGCCCCGCCGCGGATCGAGGTGAGGCGCACGAAGCCGCCGCCCGAGTGCATGTAGAAGAGGAAGAACAGCAGCGACAGATCCTCGGGCTCACCGGCGAAGACCATCTCGGTGGCGATCCGCAGCACCGCCCGCGCCTTGGGGTTGCGGACCCGACGATCCAGCCAGGCCCGCACCGTCTGCCCGTCGAGCGCGCTCGCGTCGGCGCGCTCGGCCGGGGCCCGCAGCGGGATCCGGCGCGCCATCAGCTCGAGCTGCCCCACCCGCAGCCCGAGCTCGGCCAGCCCGCCCAGCCCCACCCAAGGCAGCAGCCCGCGGTAGGTGGAGCGCTGGCCGCCCAGCTCCATCACCTTGCGACCGCGATCGAATTGCTCGTAGGTCTCGATGCCCAGCTCGCGGGCGAGGGCCAGCACGCGGTCCTGCGTGGGGCCCACCCACTGGCCGCCCAGATCGATGGGGTGGCCCCGCAGCGAGCGGGTCCAGGTGCGGCCGCCCACGCGATCGCGAGCCTCGAGCACCCGCACCGACCGGCCCGCCGCCTCCAGCTCGCGCGCGGCCATCAGCCCCGAAAGGCCGGCACCGATCACGATCACGTCATCGCGGCGCGGGCTCACCGAGGGATCATAGCCGAGCCCGTGCAGAGGGCCGAGCCACCGCGATCACGGGGCCTCCCGCGGCCGCTCGGCTCCCGAGCCTCGTCCTCCGCGCGGCCGCGCCCGGCCAACGACACGGGGGCGCGGGCCCAGGCTCAGCTCGACGCGCCCCGCAGGCGGGTCGCGTTCCGCTGCGGAGGCTCGCCGAACATCCGCGCGTACTCCCGGCTGAACTGCGACGGGCTGCCGTAGCCCACACGGAAGGCGGCATCCTCCGCGGTGGTGCGCTCCTCCACCATGAGCCGCTGGGCCTCCAGCAGGCGCAGCCGCTTCTGGTACTGCCCGGGGCTGAGCGAGGTCACGCGCTTGAACTGCTCGAAGAACACGGTGCGGCTGACCCGAGCGTCCGCGGCCAGGGCCTCGATGTCGAGCTCGTCGGCGAGCTGGGTCTCGATGCGATGGACGATGCGGCAGATCCGATGGGCCTCGCTGCCCGCGCGCACGAGCCGACGCAGCGCCGGGCCGTTGGATCCGCGCAGCACGTGGAACAGCAGCTCGCGGATGCAGCCCGGCCCCAGCACCGCGCCCGCCTCTCGCGACTCGAGCAGCTCGCCCATACGCACGGCCGCGTCGAGCATGCGCTCGCAGACCCGACCGACGAACAAGCCCTGGCGCAGGCCCTCCGACGGCTCGTCGCGATCGTCCATCTCGGCGACCACGCGGCTGAGGGCCATGGGCTCGAGGCCCACCAGCACGCACAGGAACGGGGCCTCGGCGATGCGGCTGGTGAGCGGCAGCGGAACCGGGGTGAGGGTGTAGCTCCCGGGCGTGAGCACGTGGCGGGTCCCTCCGAGCACGAGCTCCTTGGTGCCCCGGGCCACAATGGCCAGCGAGGCGCGCCAGCGCCGATCCTGCGGCGTGCTCGTGGCGGAGTGCCGCACGCAGGCGGTGCCGCGAACGCTCGTCTCGAGCACGCCGTCGTGGACCGCGACCGCTTGGATCGCGGCGGCCAGGTGCTCGAGGGCTTGGTCGCGGCTGTTCATCGGCGCTCAGCGAACATAGGCACCGCTTGCCAGATCGTCCAGCAGGGTCGGGTGCGAGGGCGTCCAGTCGAGCGCGGCCTGGGTGAGCGCGCTCGAGGCGGGGCCATCGCGCGCCACCATCCACGCCAGCCAGCCGAAGTGCGCCTCGGCGTCGTCGGGCCGCAGGCCGATCACCGGCAGGTGGAGCAGCTCTCCGATGGCGGCGGCGATGTCCCGGAAGGGGATCTCCGGCTCGGCCACGGCGTGGAAGCGAGCCCCGGGGGTGGCACGCTCGAGCGCACGCACGAACACCCGGGCCGCGTCGAGCCGGTGGACCGCGTTCCAGCGGTTGGTGCCATCACCGATGTACGCCGAGGCCCCGCGCTCCTTCGCGATCTGGATCAGCATGGGGACGAGGCCATGGTCGCCCTCGCCGTGCACCGAGGGCGACGGCCGGACCACCCCCACCCGACGCCCCTGCTGCACCAATGCGTCGGCCGCCTCCTCGCTCGCGGCCCTCGGCGCGCGGCGGGATGCGTCGGCCTCGTGGCGATCGTCCTCCGTGGCCCGCCGACCGGGAACGGCGAGCGTCCCCGAGGTGACGACGAGCGGAGCATGCGGGTCGCGGAGCGCCGAGCCCAGCGTGGCGATCACCCGACGATCGAGCTCGCATGCCTCCACGTAGCGCGAGAAGTCGTGCACGAAGCCGGTGTGCACGATGCCCTCGCAGGCGCGGGCCCCCGCCTCGAGGCTCGCCGGATCCTCCAGCGCCCCTCGCTGCACCTCGGCCCCCGCCGCCTGCAGCGCGGCCGCCGATGCCTCCGAGCGGGCCAGCCCCAGCACCTCGTGCCCCGCACCGAGGAGCTCCCGAACGACCGCCGATCCGATGAATCCCGTGGCTCCCGTGACGAATACCTTCATGCTCACCTCGTGCCTGCACGGTAGGCGGCACGGCCCCGATCGAGAATGGTCGAGCGTCCGCGATCCTTGCCCAATCGTCCGGCCGAGCCCGCGCCTCCACCGGCGGCCAGGCGCCCACGGCGAGCGGGCGCGAGCGGGCGCGAGCGGGCCGGGTCGGATACCCTGGGTAGGTGCGCCTCCGAGCTGCGATGCCCGTCACCACCGCGTGGCTGGCCCAGGCGCTCGGCTGTGGGGCGCCTCCCGAGCACGACCCCCTGCCCCACGCCGACTCGAGCTCGACGGGGACGACGGCGACCGGCTCGTCCACCGCCGAGACCGAGACCGGCCCAAGCCCTCTCGACACCAGCTCGACCTCGCGGGCCTCGGGCTCCACCACCGCCGAGACGGAGCCGGTGATCTACGACGTGGGCGGCCTGGGCGACCTCGGTCCCACCGGTCCCGTGTGCACCTCCGATCTCCAGCACGTCGTCGATGCCACCACCGGCGTGGTGCTGCAGACCTGCCCGCCCCACCAGGGCTGCGCCGACGGCCGCTGTGTGCCCGCGTGCCAGGCCGCGGCCGCGGCCCAGGGCTCGGTGGGCTGCGAGTTCGTGGTGCCCACCTCGCCGTTCTACGCCAACGGCACGCCGGGCGCGGTGCAATCGGGCCCCTGCCATGCGCTGCTGGTGGCCAACCCCTGGGGCCGCCCAGGCGGGCTGCCTGCAGACCGACGCGCCCTGTCTGCTCGGCGACGACGACTGGGTGGTGCTCGTGCCCCCGCCGCAGTACCTACGCGCCTACTCGTTCTTCGTCGATCCCACCTACGGCACCAGCACCCTGGTGGTGGTGCGCCGGGCGGGCTCGACCGGCTTCGCCGAGGTCACCCTCGAGTGCATGGGCCCGCTCGGCGGCTGGCAGCCGATCGGGAGCGGGGACCGCTTCGAGTACGCACACCTGGAGCTCTACCGCGGCGGGGTGGGTACGGTGCCGGCCTGCGAGACCAGCCAGCACCGCGCCTCCAGCGACGAGGACTTCGGGATCGTGGTGTGGGGCACCGACCACGCGGCCTCCTACGGCTACCCGGCGGGCGGGACCCTGCGCTCGATCAACGAGGTCGACGTGATCCCGGCCGGGTAGCGCGCCGTCGCGCGGCCGGAGCGTGGAAGCGTACCCGATGCTGCCGCTCGCCTCCGATCCGTGGGATCGTGGACCCGTAGCCCCATGACCTGCATGCTCCTCGATCGCATCGTGCCCTCGCTCGTCGTGCTCGCCGTCCTCGGCCCCGCGACGGGCTGCAACCAGACCGATCCCCCGGGCACCGAGGGCTCGAGCAGCGGCTCGGCCGACGGCGCCAGCGCTGGCTCGAGCGGAGGGATCGACGGCGACTACTTCCCGCTGGTGGACGGCGCGACCTGGACCTACCGCCACCAGAGCACGAGCGCAGGAGTCTGGGACGAGGTGGTGGTGATGCGCCAGGTGGACTACCAGGGCATGACCGCCTTCGAGACCGAGGACAACGAGGACCCCAGCGCCGAGGTCTCGATCTCCACCCTGGTGCTCGACGGCACCCAGGTGCTGCGGGTGCACAAGGAGCTGAGCCTGGCCGGCGTGCCGTCGGGCTCGGTCGACTACGACCCCGGCTTCCTGCGCTTCGACGGCGCCTGGCAGGAGGGCGACACCGTGATGTGGAGCTACGACCGCACCGAGCTCGACGCGATGGGAGCGGTGGTCAGCGAGAGCACCCGCGACATGGTGTTCACGGTGGAGTCGGCGTCGACCGAGGTCACGGTGCCGGCCGGCACCTTCGACTGCGTGCAGGTGCTGCGCGTGCGCATCGACAACGGCGAGACCAAGCGCTACTGGTTCGCCGAGGGCGTGGGAAAGGTCCGCCACGAGACCCTCGGCACCGGAAACGGCGAGGAGCTCGCGGCGTACTCCGTCCCCTAGCGGGGTCGCAGGCGGCTACTCGTTCCTGCCGTAGCCGTTGCCGCCACCGCCACCTCCGGCACCGGCTGGGACTCCACCCGCTCCTCTCCGGCCATCTCGCGGGATGCCTCGAGGGTCACCACCACATCGAGGCCCACGTACGCGGTGCCGTCCGCGAGGGCCCCGATCTCGCTCTCGGGAGAGCCCACGATCGTCGGGTTGTCGATGGTCTCCTCGATGTGAGCCTCGCGCTCGAGCTCCTCCACGGAGAGCTCGTCGTCCGAGCCCACCTACGCCCTCGCCAGGAACAGCCGCCGTGCGGCCAGCCGCACGTCGAGCCCGGGGTCCTCGCGCAGCCTCGCCAGCCGCTCGGTCCACGCCGGGCCCCACGACCACCGCGGCCCCAGCGATCGCAGCATCGCCACCGCGACCAGGCGCGCATCGTTGGACGCCCCGCACAGGGCATCGACGATCGCCAGGCCCTCGGTCTCGCTCCACTGCCGGCTCACCTGCTCCGCGGCAGCGGCGGCGGCCTGCTCGACCGCACGGCGGGAGCGGGGCGACGGAGCGTCGCGGAGCCGGGCGAGCAGCAGCTCGGCCAGCGCCTCGTTGGACGCGGCGGCCACGTCGGCGTGCACCCCCAGCGCCCAGGCGAGCGGCTCGGCCCGCAGCCGCTGCGCCAGCTCCACCAGCAGGACCATCGCACCGGGATGGCGCTGCGCCTGCAGCCCCTCCATCGTCGCGTCCAGCCGCTGCAGCGGGAGCTGGTCCCGCTCGCCCGCGGGCGCCACGTCGATCCGCAGCGCATCGATCAGCCCCTCGACCAGCCCCACGATGGCCCCGTGGGCCGCGGCCGAGCGCGCTCCGTCGACCAGCACCGCCAGCGCCTCGCGCCAGGGATCGAGGGGATCGAGCCGTCCCACCACGCCCGCCGCGAGGGCCGTGGCCTCCTCGACCGCCGCCAGCGACCACCCCTGGCGCAGCGCCCCGAACAGCGCCGCGCGGGCGGTGGGATCGGGGTGCTCCGCCACCCGCATCATCACCTCGAGGTAGCGTCGCCGGTAGGCCTGCGCCACGTTGACCACCGCCACCTCCACCACCGCCCGCACCACGTCGGGCGACTCGTCGGTGGCGGCGCTGGCCAGCAGCTCCCACGCGCGCGGCTGCCCCAGCACCCCGCGGGCCGCGTGCAGGGCCGCGATGCGGACGTCACGGTGCAGCGGCTGGCCCCACACCCGCAGCAGCAGCGCGGTGGCCTCCTCGGTGGGGTACTGCCCCAGCAGGCGCAGCGCCTCCTTGTGCACCGTCACCCGGAGCTTGGGTCGCGCCAGCAGCTCGCGCAGGGCGTCCACCACCCGCGCCGCGGGCAGCAGCCGAGCCAGGCGCGGCATGGCATACATCGCCACCCGGGCCCGATCACCGTCGAGGTGCCCGAGCAGGATCGGCAGCGCGGGCGCGGGACGGTCGGTCCACACCATGGCCCCCAGCGCGGCCTCGACCATGTTGACGTCGTCCGAGCCCAGGTAGCGCTGGAGGTCGGCGACCTCGGTCAGCGGCACGCGGGCTCGCTGATCGAGCAGCATGGCGCGGCTCCAGGCGTTGCGCTTGGGCTCGCCCTCGGCCGCCGCCACCACCGCCAAGAACGCGCGCTGGAGCTCGGGAGTCCAGCGGTCCAGGCCGCCCTGCACCGTCGGGACGACCACCACCTTGCCGTCGTGGAAGCGCCCCTTGGGCACCGGGCCCGTGAAGCGATCGAGCAGCCGCTGCTGCCGACGCCGATGACAGTGCCAGAATGCCCCGACGAGGTAGAGCGCCGAGCGGTCGCGATCGATCAGCGCCCGCACCCGCTCGTCTCGGGTGCGCGGGTCCTCGATCCAGCGCTCGGCCAGGTGCGACGCGTCGTCCTTGCGCCCCTCCCAGATGAGCCGCTCCACCAGCTCCTGCAGCGACGGCACCTCCCAGGCGCGCTTGCCCAGCGCCATCCACAGCCGGGTGATGCCCTGCACCCGCTGCCGCGCGCCGTCGGCCTCGAGCCACGGCATCAGGGCATCCACGATCGCCTGCTCGGCCCCCCGCGGGAGGTTGGGGTGCAGGCTCGGCAGATCGAGGGTGCCCCCCTGCCCGGCCAGGCGCGCCAGCAGGCTCACCCCCAGCTCGAACATCGGCGAGCTCGGAGCGGTGGCGTTGGCGATCATCAGACGCTTGGCGATCAGGGCCGCCGCCTGCCGCGTGGCGTACGAGGTGTCGCGCGCATCGAAGATCGGGGCCACCACGGCGTCGAGGGCCTCGCGATCGTCGAGCTGCTGCCCCGGCACCCTGGCGAGGGCACCGAGCACCGCCAGCCGCACGGGGTCCTGCTCGTTGCGGATCCGCTGCAGCCACTCCAGGGCCTGCGCCATCCCACGACGCGAGCGCGCGGCGGATCCCACCAGCGCCGCGTGGGCCTCGGCTCGATCCACCGCGTTGGCCGAGCGCCCCTCCTGCTCGAGCAGCGGGCGGGCGTGCTCGATCGATCGGTAGCCCAGCAGGGTACGGCGCCACGAGGCATCCGCGAGGGCGCGCTGCAGGCCGAGCATGCGGGCCGCCTCGCGATCGCGCAGGGACTCGGGCAGCGCGGCGAGCAGCGTGACCGGCCACTCGCTGCGCTCGGTGGACAGCGACGCGGTCCCGGCCTCGAACAGGCTCCCCCGTCGCAGGTGCGGCAGCTCGGCCACCAGGTCCACGAAGCGCTGGGGCGCATCGCGGAGCAGCTCCGTGCACAGCGGCAGCAGCGAGGCGTCGGGCAGCTCGCGGGCGCGCCGGGCCAGCCCCGCCGGCAGGCCCATCCGCGCGGCCCAGCTCGGCCGGGCCTGCAGCCACCCCAGCACCCGGGCCGCCGACCACCGCACCAGGGCGGGCAGCGCCACGCCCAGGCTGGGCGGCAGCGTGTCCGCGTCGGCATGGCGATCGACCAGCTCGGCCAGCGCCTCCGGCTCGCGATCGGCCAGCAACGAGAACACCCCGGAGGAGAAGCGACGCCACACCAGGTCGGGGCGCTCGGGCTCGTCGGCGAAGGCCCTCCGGAGGCGATCCATCATCACCGCCGGGCGGTGCTTGGCCAGCCGCGTCCAGGTGTCATCGGGCCAGGCCTCCGCGTCGAGCGTGGCCACGATGAAGCCCTCGGTCGCCGCCGACAGGGCATACGACGCCTCGCGCAGGCGCCCGCGCTCGCACAGCGCGCTCACCAGCCCGTCGGCGATCTCGCGTCGGTTCCGGCGGACCACCTGCTGCAGCAGCACGCCGCAGGTGACCACGTCGATGCGATCGAGCCACTGCGCCGCGATCGAGGGGGCCGCGCGACCTACCCACTGCGCCGCGCTCCGCCGCACGCTCAGCGAGGGATCCTCGAGCGCGACCCAGGCCGGCTCGAGGTCACCGCGGACCTGGGCGACCAGCAGGCCCAGCCGTCGGCGGTGCACGTCCTCGGCCAGGAGCGCCCGCTGCAGCGCCTCGGCCTCGGCGGGCCCGAGCCCCCCGACCTGGGCCACCAGCTCGGCCTGGCGCTCGTGGTGATCGAGGCGATCGAGACGCTCCATCAGCTCGTCGACGTGCATGAGGCCCGAATCCTACCGCCGAACGAGCGCTCGTTCCCGTCCTACGCCCGGGCTCACGTGACCGCGGCTGCCCGGGGCTCCCCTCACCCACCGGCTTGAACGCGCCCGCGCTCGCGTGCCACCGTCCGTCCATGATCCCCCCCGCCCCCGAGGCGCTCCGTGGCCTGCGCGTGCTCGAGCTCGGCCAGCTGCTCGCCGGTCCCTTCGCCGGCTTCCTGCTCGCGGGCTTCGGCGCCGAGGTGATCAAGGTCGAGCCCCCCGGCATCGGCGACGCCATCCGCAAGTGGCGGAAGCTCGACGAGGACGGCACCTCGCTGTGGTGGCGCAGCCTGGCCCGGGGCAAGCGCAGCATCACCTGCGACCTGCGCCAGGAGGCGGGACGCGAGCTGCTGCGGCGCCTGATCGCCGACGGGGTCGACGTGGTCATCGAGAACTTCCGCCCCGGCCGCATGGAGGCCTGGGGCCTGGGCTACGAGGATCTGCGCGCCATCGATCCGCGCATCATCATGGTGAGGATCTCGGGCTACGGGCAGACCGGCCCCTACCGCCAGCGGCCCGGCTTCGCCAACGTGGCCGAGGCCTTCGGCGGCCTGCGCTACGTCTCGGGCTTCCCCGAGCGTCCGCCGGTGCGCACCGGCGTGAGCATCGGCGACTCGCTCGCGGGCCTGCACGCCGCCTTCGCCACCCTGGCCGCCGTGCACGAGCGCGACGTGGGCGGCAGCGGCGAGGGGCAGGAGATCGACGTGGCGCTCTACGAGTCGGTGCTGTCGATCATGGAGAGCCTGATCCCCGAGTACGACCGCCTCGGCCACGTCCGCGAGCGCACCGGCTCCGCGCTGCCGGGCATCGTGCCCAGCAACACCTACGCCTGCCGCGACGGTCGCTTCGTGGTCATCGGGGCCAACTCCGACGGCCTGTTCCGCAAGCTGATGCACACCATCGAGCGCCCCGAGCTCGCCGACGATCCCCGCCTGGCCCGCAACGACGGTCGCTCCGCCCACGCCGAGGAGCTCGACGCCGCGATCGAGGCCTGGACCTCCGCCCACGATCAGCCCGAGGTGCTGCGGGCCCTGGCCGACGCCGACGTGCCCAGCGGGCCGATCAACAGCGCGGCCGAGCTGTTCGCCGATCCCCACGTACGCGAGCGAGGGATGCTCGAGCCCCTCGCCATGCCCGACGGCAGCACGCTGACCGTGCCGCGGATCGTGCCGCTGCTGTCGCGCACCCCGGCCCGCAGCCACTTCGCGGGGCCCGAGCTCGGCGCCCACAACGAGGAGGTCTACGGGCGGCTGGGCCTCGACGCCGAGGCCCTGGCCCGGCTCCGCACCGAGGGAGTGATCTGAGCGACGAGCGAGGCTCGGCCGGCTCGGGTCCGCCAGCGCGGCGCGGCCCGGCTACCCCGTGGGCGGGTTGTAGACCAGCCCGAGCCCCGCGCCCGTCATGTCGGAGTAGGTGTAGGGCTGCACCAGCCCGGCCGTGACCGTGGTGTCGTAGGTCTCGGGGTTCATCTTGAAGGCCAGGTTCGCCCCCTGGTCGGGGATCCACACGAAGCCGTCGATGTCGATGCTCACCCCCACCGGCGTGACGCAGCCCGCCAGCGGGATGTTGGGATTGACGATCGTCTTGGTGAGGGTGTCGAGCTGCGCGACCCCGCACTGGCCGTTGACCGCCGCCCACAGCATGCCCTCGCGATCGATCTGCAGCCCGCGCAGGGTGTTGGGGCCGATCGCGAAGGTCTCGAAGGTCTCGGTGTTGGGATCGAAGTGCACCACGTGGCCGTTCCAGCCCGCGGTCCACACGTGGCCCTCGGAGTCCACGGTCATGCCGTAGGGATCGGTGTTGCCGGGGAAGTCCCAGCGATCCACGGCGAGGGTGACCGCGTCGATGCGCACCAGGTTGCCCCACAGCCCCGTCACCCAGAAGTTGCCCTGGCCGTCCACCGCCCCGCCGTAGGGGCCGTAGTTGGTGCCGTAGGGATCCCAGCCCGGCGCGGTGACCTCGTCGAGGATCGTGCCGTCGTTGCCGTCGAGCCGGTAGAAGTGGCCCAGGCCCACCCCGATGTCGTAGTAGCCCACCCACACCCGGAAGCTGTCGGGCAGGCACGGGTTGTTGGTGGCCCCCGCGTCCCAGGCGGTGGGGCGCGGGCCCTGCTGGTTGCTGCCACCGTTGGGCAGGGGCAGGTGCCACAGCATGCACTCGTCCTGGCCGAAGGGGCGCACGTCGTTGGGGCCGGTGGAGGTCTCGATGGTGCCGCTCGAGTCGCGATCGAGGCAGTCGTCCTCGCGCGCGGCGAACTTGGTGATGCCGCCGGAGCGGTTGGTCACCGCGACGTCGCCGGCGAGGTTGACCGAGGTGCGCGAGGGATCGTCGCCGCCGTTGGTGGGGCCAGTGTAGTAGCGGGCCAGCTCCACCCCGGTCTGGGTGTCGATCTTCGAGACGGTGCCCTCGGGCGAGTTGGCGATCCAGATGATGCTGAAGTCCACCTCGCCGCTTCCGCCCCCGCCTCCGCCGGGACAGTCGCCGCCCGGGCCGAGGTCGTTGCCGGCATGACCCACGTCGAGCTTGTCGCCGCCCTCTCCCTCGGCCACCTCGGTGTCGCCGTCCGTGGCGGTGACGGTCAGGGGAAAGGTGAGACCCGTGCCGCTCTGGCTGCCGTCCTCCCGCCCATCGTCGGGTCCACCACAGCTCGCGCCCAAGCCCAGCCCCAGCGCCAATCCACACCGAGCCACCCCCGAGGAGCGCCCCCTCGCATCACCAAGCCACGCCATGACCATCATCATAGGCCCATCCTGCGCGGGTCACCACGACGATCCGCGGACCACGCTCGTCCTCGGTCGGGGCGTGGATCGGCGTGCCTGCGTAGAACGCGAGCCAGAGCCCGTGGTGTACGATCGAGTGGTGTGGGGTTGGATCGTCTCGGTGGGGATGATGGGGGTGGGCGCGTCGATGCTCGGCCCGATCTCGGGCTGTAACGGCGACGACACACCCGGGTTGGTGCGATGAGGAGGGGGCTTGCATCGACTACCTACGTGCCGATCTGAGCCGCGCTCGCCACCGGCTCAGACCACCTCCCAGTAGTTCCCCGTGCCGCCGATGTTCTCGATGATGTTGAGCGCGGTGGCGTGGGTGTTGAGGGAGACGTCCATCAGGATGCTCCAGGTGGCGGGATCGATGCCGCTCGAGCCTCTCGCGGGGGTGGCCGGCGCCTCGGCCGAGGGCAGCGGCGCGACCACGGGCTCGGCCGGGGGGAGCGGAGCGACGGCGGGTCCTTCGGCCGCGTCCGCCGTGGCAGCGTGAGCCCGCACCTCGTCGCGCAGCGCCTGCCGCTGCGCCTCGTCGAAGCGCTGCCAGTTGGCGTCGACCAGCCGCCACAGCAGCCCGCACGAGCACAGCTGCTGCTTGCGCTCGAGCGGCATGGCGGGGAACGAGCTCGCCAGCTCCTGCTCGAGCGCTCGTCGCTGGTCGTCGTCCACCTCGAGCGCCGGCTGTCCCGCCAGCTCGCGCACGAAGGCCGCGTAGCGAAGCAGCCCCGCCACATCGCGATCGCTGAGCACGAGCTGGGCCGCGGGATCGAAGGCCAGCACCCGCACGTGCCGCAGCACCACCTGCACGAAGCGAGGCCGCTCCGTCTCGGGCACGCCCTGGATCGCGGAGACCACGGCCGCGAGGATCCCTTGCCGCGCCAGCCCCAGCTCGGTCGCCCCGTGTAGCGCTCGCACCTGCTCGAGGCTGCCGTGGAGCTGGTGCACCTGCCCCATGAAGCCGGCGGGATCGCGCTGGAAGTCGTCGACCGAGGCCTGGGTGAGCTCGCGACGCTCGTCGGGCGTGGGCTCGGCGTCGATCAGCAGCCGCACCAGCGCCAGCCCCACCTCCACCTCGCCCTCGGTGAGGCACAAGCCATCGGCCTCGGCCAGCACCGCGCCCGACGCCAGCGAAGGCGGCTGAGCGCGCTCGTAGCGGAGCGGCACGCCGAAGGGATCGACCAGCTGCAGCGACTGGGCGTCCAGCGCCACGACCCGATAGGCCCAGGTGGTTCCGCCCGCGTCCACCAGCCACAGCCCACCGGAGTCGATCCGATAGCGACCGTGGGCCGCCCCGTTGGGGCCCCGAAAGCCGAAGCGGCCATCGCCCGCCAGCAGCAATTCGGCGCCCAGCGCCTCGTTGCGCCAGATCCCCACCCATGGAGAATTCGACATCGACAAGCCTCCCCCAGGGAGGCTACCTCGTGCCGAGCCACCCCTCGGACCCCTCGATTGCGGATCTCGCGCTGACGCATTGACGCCGAAGCGCGCTTTGCCTTCGGCCTCTGGTCGGAGTATTATCCGCATATCCTGATTTACGGATATGTCAGACCCCTCGCACGATCTCGAGACCGCCGTAGGCCTGCTCGGCCTGTTCGCCGATCCCACGCGGCTGCGGCTTCTGTGCGTGCTCGAGGGGGCCGAGCTGACGGTGGCCGAGCTGACGCGGGTGACCGAGCTGCCGCAATCGCGGGTGTCGACCCACCTGGGCAAGCTGCGTAGCGCGGGCCTGGTGGTGGAGCACCGCACGGGCAACGCCACCCGCCTCACCGTCGATCGCCAGCGGCTGCCCGGGCGTCAGCGCGAGCTGTGGACGATGGTCCGCGGGCAGCTCGACGATCGGGTGCTCGCCTCCGACCGCGAGCGACGCGACGCGCTGCTGCGGGCGCGCGACAAGTCGGCGGGCTGGCCCGACGAGGTGGCGGGACAGATGGAGCACCGCTACTCGCCGGGCCGCACCTGGGAGGCCACCGCCCGCGGCCTGGTGGGCATGCTGCGGATGGGCGACGTGCTCGACGTGGGCTCGGGCGACGGCGTGCTCGCCACCCTGCTCGCCCCGCGGGCCCACACCGTGACCTGCCTCGACCGCAGCGCCCGGGTGATCGAGGCCGCCCGCGCCCGCCTCGCCCGCCTCGCCAACGTCTCGCTGGTGCAGGGCGACATGCACGAGCTGCCCTTCGACGACGCCAGCTTCGACCAGGTGCTGCACTTCCACGCGCTGACCTACTCCGCTCGACCCGAGCGCGCCCTGCTCGAGGCCTTCCGCGTGCTACGACCCGGGGGTGACCTCGTGCTCGCCACCCTGCACGCCCACGGCAGCTCCGAGATCTCGGCCACCTACGGCCACGTCACCGACGGCTACTCCATCGCCGACCTCCGCCAGATGACCGAGGCCGCCGGCTTCGAGGTCTCGCTGTGCGAGATCACCTCGCGCGAGCGCAAGAAGCCGTACTTCGAGGTCGTCTCCGTGTTCGCGCGCAAGCCCGGCCCCGCCCCAGCACCGCAGCCATGACCGCTTCCCGCCCCGACCCCGAAACCTACCTCCGTGCGGCCCTCCGCGAGCGCATCCTGTTCCTCGACGGTGCGATGGGGACCGCCCTGCAGGCGTACCAGCTGCAGGAGGACGCCTACCGCGGCGAGCGCTTCGCCGAGCACCCCAAGGACCTCAAGGGCAACCACGACGTGCTGGTGCTGACCCGACCCGAGGTGGTGCGGGAGGTCCACGACGCCTACCTCGCGGCGGGGGCCGACATCATCGAGACCAACACCTTCTCGGGCACGCGCATCGCCCAGGCCGACTACGGGCTCGAGCCCCACGTGCGCGAGATGAACGTGGCCGCGGCCCGCCTCGCCCGCGAGGTGGCCGACGAGTGGACGGCCCGCACGCCCGAGCGCCCGCGCTTCGTGGCCGGCGCGGTGGGCCCCACCAACCGCACCCTGTCGATCTCGCCCGACGTCAACGACCCGGGCTTCCGCGCCGCCACCTTCGACGAGATGCGCGACGCCTTCGCCGAGCAGGTGGACGCGCTGGTGGAGGGCGGGGCGGATCTCATCCTGCTCGAGACGGTGATCGACACCCTCAACCTCAAGGCCGGCATCCTCGCCACCCTCGAGGTGTTCGAGCGCCGCGGCCGGCAGCTCCCGGTGATCCTATCGATGACGATCACCGACAAGAGCGGGCGCACGCTCTCGGGGCAGACGGTGGAGGCGTTCTGGATCTCGGTGGCCCACGCCAAGCCGCTGTGCGTGGGGATCAACTGCGCGCTGGGGGCCGAAGAGATGCGCCCCTACGTGGCCGAGCTGTCGCGCATCGCCGACACCTTCGTGAGCTGCTACCCCAACGCGGGCCTGCCCAATGCCTTCGGCGAGTACGACCAGCGCCCCGAGGCCACGGCCGAGTACCTCCGCGAGTTCGCCGACAGCGGCCTGGTCAACCTGGTGGGCGGCTGCTGCGGCACCACCCCCGAGCACATCGCCCGCGTGGTGGAGGCGGTGCGCGAGCTACCCCCGCGGCCGATCCCGGAGCGCGAGGAGCCGCTGGCCAGCCGCTACGCCGGCCTCGAGCCGCTCATGGTGGGCCCCGGGAGCAACTTCACGATGGTGGGCGAGCGCACCAACGTGACCGGCTCGCGGCGCTTCGCCCGGCTCATCAAGACCGAGGACTACGACACCGCCCTCGAGGTGGCGCTGCAGCAGGTGCGCGGCGGCGCCAACATCATCGACATCAACATGGACGAGGGCATGCTCGACTCCGAGGCGGCGATGACTCGCTTCCTCAACCTCGTGGCCAGCGAGCCCGAGATCAGCCGCGTGCCGATCATGATCGACTCCTCGAAGTGGTCGGTGATCGAGGCGGGCCTGCGCTGCGTGCAGGGCAAGGCGATCGTCAACTCGCTCTCGCTCAAGGAGGGCGAGGCCGACTTCGTGGCCAAGGCCCGCGTGGTGCAGCGCTACGGCGCCGCGGTGGTGGTGATGGCCTTCGACGAGCAGGGCCAGGCCGAGACGGTGGAGCGCAAGGTGGCGATCTGCACCCGCGCCTACCGCATCCTGGTGGACCAGCTCGGCTTCGATCCCACCGACATCGTCTTCGATCCCAACGTGCTCGCGGTGGCCACCGGCATCGAGGAGCACGCGACCTTCGGCAAGAGCTTCATCGAGGCCACCCGGCGGATCAAGCAGACCCTGCCGGGAGCCAAGGTCAGCGGCGGCATCTCCAACCTCTCGTTCTCGTTCCGCGGCAACGACGTGGTGCGCGAGGCCATGCACTCGGCCTTCCTCTACCACGCGATCGCGGCCGGCCTCGACATGGGCATCGTCAACGCGGGCCAGCTGGTGGTCTACGAGGACATCGCCCCCGAGCTGCTCGAGCGGGTGGAGGACGTGATCCTCGATCGCCGCCCCGACGCCACCGAGCGCCTGGTGAGCTTCGCCGAGACGATCAAGGGCGAGGGCACCAAGCGGGCCGAGGACCTCGGCTGGCGCGAGGCCCCGGTGGAGAAGCGCCTCGAGCACGCCCTGGTCCGCGGGGTGCTCGACTTCATCGAGCAGGACACCGAGGAGGCGCGGCTGAAGTACGAGCGCCCGCTGTCGGTGATCGAGGGGCCCCTGATGAACGGCATGAAGGTGGTGGGCGACCTGTTCGGCGCGGGCAAGATGTTCCTGCCGCAGGTGGTCAAGAGCGCCCGCGCCATGAAGCGCGCGGTGGCCCACCTCACCCCCTTCATGGAGGACGACGCCGACGGTGGTCGCAGCCAGGGCAAGGTGGTCATGGCCACCGTCAAGGGCGACGTGCACGACATCGGCAAGAACATCGTGGCGGTGGTCCTGCGCTGCAACAACTACGAGGTGATCGACCTGGGGGTGATGGTGCCCGCCAAGGCCATCCTCGACACCGCAGTGGAGGAGGGTGCCGACATCGTGGGGCTCTCGGGGCTCATCACGCCCTCGCTCGACGAGATGGTGGGCGTGGCCAAGGAGATGCAGCGCCGCACGATGGCCCTGCCGCTGCTGATCGGCGGCGCCACCACCAGCCGGCAGCACACCGCGGTGAAGATCGCCCCCGCCTTCGAGGGCAGCGTGGTGCACGTGGCCGACGCCTCGCGGGTGGTGGGGGTGGTCTCCGATCTCCTCGATCCCGAGCGCCGCGTCACCCTCGACCAGGGCAACCGCGAGCTGCAGGAGCGGCTGCGAGAGGCCCACGGCGGGCGCACGGTCAAGCCGGTGCGCCCCCTCGCCGCCGCCCGGGCTGCCGCGCCGGAGGTGTCGTTCGACGAGCGGCCGCCCACGCCGTCCTTCCTCGGCGTGCGCACGCTCGACGACGTGCCCCTGGCCGAGATCGTCCCCTACATCGACTGGACCTTCTTCTTCACCGCCTGGCAGCTCAAGGGTCGCTTCCCGCGGATCCTCGAGCACCCCAAGTACGGCGCCGCGGCCCGCGAGCTGTACGAGCACGGCCAGCAGATGCTCCAGCGCATGGTCGACGAGCGGATGGTGCGGGCCCGTGCCGTGTATGGCTTCTGGCCCGCCGCGCGCGAGGGCGACGACATCGTGGTCTACCAGCCCGACCGCAGCGGCGAGCGGCTGCGCTTCAACATGCTGCGGCAGCAGCAGGTGAGCCCCGGCGGCGGCAGCCACCACTGCCTGGCCGACTACGTGGCGCCGGTGGGCGGGCCGCCCGATCACATCGGGGCCTTCGCCGTCACCGCGGGCATCGGCGCGGGCGAGGCGGCCGCCCGCTTCGAGGCGGCCCACGACGACTACTCGG
Organism: Myxococcales bacterium; assembly: GCA_020633315.1. Taxonomy (GTDB): domain Bacteria; phylum Myxococcota_A; class Polyangia; order Nannocystales; family Nannocystaceae; genus Paraliomyxa. Next base: position 9,930 of record JACKDV010000045.1, on the reverse strand, counting down.
CGATCATGGTCAAGGCGCTCGCCGACCGCCTCGCCGAGGCCTTCGCCGAGCTGCTGCACCAGCGAGCCCGCCGCGAGTGGGGCTACGGCAGCGAGGAGTCGCTGAGCAACGAGGACCTCATCGCCGAGCGCTACCGCGGCATCCGCCCCGCGTTCGGCTACCCCGCCTGCCCCGACCACACCGAGAAGGGCAAGCTCTTCGACCTGCTCGGCGCCCGCGACGTGGGGATGGACCTCACCGAGCACTACGCAATGACCCCGGCCGCCAGCGTGAGCGGCATCTACCTGGGGCATCCCCAGTCCCGCTACTTCGGAGTGGGGCGGATCGGCGTCGATCAGGTGCGCGACTACGCCGAGCGCAAGGGCATGACCAAGGAGGAGGTCGAGCGCTGGCTCTCCTCCTCGCTGGCCTACGACCCCGACGCCAAGTGACGCGGGACGGGTCTCAGACTCGGGTCGGGGGGTAGCCCCCGTCGCGGCCCAGGTGGGGCAGCGAGCGGCCGGGCGCCGAGCGACGCGCTCGACGCTGGGTGTCCTCCGCCTCCGCCTGCGAGCGCTCGTCATCGAGCTCCGGCGAGGGGGGCGGCGTGGTCTCGTAGAAACCGAAGTACTGCAGCATGGTGCGTTACCTCATCGCTCCATCCCGGGCGGGGAGGGAGAGCAGACGGGAGTGGCCGATCGAACGGTCGAGCAGAGCGACGCTTCCGGGGGCTCGAACATTTCGTTCGACACCAGGCATGACTACGCATGTCACCACGCCCGGAAGACCGTTCGGGTGCCTGCGCTCACGCGAGTCGCCACACGACGCGCGAGATCGATCGTGGGGAGGGGGAGGGGAAGACAAGGGGCGGTGTCGATGAGGGATCGACATCGGTAGTAGTGGAGACGAGCCCTCAACCGATCACGGCCATCGGCCTTGGTTCTTCGATCTGCTACGGTTTCCGAGGTGCGGAACCGGGCTCGAATTCGCGCAGCTTTGCTGATCGCCGTTTCGGTGCAGCTGGCCTGTGACCCGAAACCCAACGACCCACCCGAGGCCCCCTGGCCCAGCACGCCCCAGTGCGAGGGCCTCGACGAGTGGCCGGTGGAGTGGGCCGAGCTCGAGCGAGATGCGCTGGCTCTGGTCGACGCGGCGCGGGACGAGGGAGCCGACTGTGGCGTGCGCGGCAAGCTCGGCCACGCCCCCGCCCTGATGCGCTCGCCGGCCCTGCACTGTGCGGCGCGCTTCCACGCCCTCGACATGGCCGAGCAGGGGTACTTCGGTCGCTTCGATCCCGACGGGGTCGACGAGCGGGCGCGAGTGGAGGCTGCCGGGGAGTCCCCGGCATGGGTGACGCAGCACCTGGCCTCGGGCCCCCGTGACGCGCAGGAGCTGGTCGAGCGCACCTGGCTGCCTCGACCGATCCCCTGTGCCGACCTCGTCTCGGAGACGAGCACGGAGGTGGGGCTCGGCCACGTGGGCGAGGTGGTGGACGAGGACGGCAACGAGACCACGCTCTGGGTGGTGGTGCTGGCGGGGCCTGGCGAGGAGCCCTGATCGGCCCCGACCCACGGAGATCACCGGCCCACGCCCGCGCACGCGACCGTGGAGGCCGCCGGTGGACTCGGGCCGCGCGGGCCCAGTACCCTCCCGAGGATGCCGAGGACGCCCCGCGCCCTGCCCACGGGTCTGGCCCTGTCGGCCCTGCTGTCGATCGGCTGCGGCGTGGACCCGCTGGTCGACGCCGAGATGGGCGACGCCCCGCGCTGCGTGGAGGTCGATCGCTGGCCGGCCGCCTCGGCCGAGGCCGAGGACGAGCTGCTCGACGCGATCGACGCGCTGCGCCAGGGGGGGGCCGAGTGCGGCGGCGAGGCCCTCGACGGCGTGGGCCCCCTCGAGCTGCAGCCCGAGCTGCACTGCGCGGCTCGCCTGCACGCGGGCGATCTGATCCGCCACCCCGAGCTGGAGGTGGATCACGCGGGCAGCGACGGCAGCACGCCCCTGTCACGGGCCAACGCAGCCGACTACGACGGAATCGCGCGCCAGGAGCTGCTGGCCGGGGATTTCCGCGATGCGGATGCCCTGGTGAGCGCCTGGCTGGACAGCGAGCCCCACTGCCGCGCGCTGCTCGATGACACGCTCGGCCACGTGGGGATCGCCCAGGCCCAGACCCGACGCGGCGATCGCATCGTGTGGGTGGTGGTCACGGGCCAGGAGCGCCGGTAAAAGGGGCCGCGAAGCCCCGTCATGAACGCCGATCTCGAGCATCGCGACTCGCCGCTCCACCAGCTTGCCCGTGAGCACGGGATCGAGCGGAGCTACATCGACATCACCGGCCGCGTGCAAGAGGCCTCGCCCGAGGTGCTGCGCGCGGTACTGAGCGCCCTGGGGATCCCGGCGGGCAGCGACGACGAGGTCGCCGAGCAGCTCCGGCTGGCCCGACGTCAGCGCTGGTCTCGAGCGCTCGAGCCGGTGATCGTAGCCTGGGACGGCGAAGCCGGCTTCAGCCTGCACCTGCCGGCCGAGCACGAGCGCGGCCGCCTCACCCTCACCCTCGATCTCGAGGAGGGACCGGCCCAGGTCGTGCGCACGCGGCTCGAGGATCACGTGATCGCGGCGTCCGACGAGGTGGACGGCCGGCGCTACGTGGCCCGCCAGCTCCGCCTGCCGGGCCCCCTGCCCCACGGCGTCCACCAGCTCCACCTCGAGCTCGAGGGCAAGCCTGCGATCGAGGCACGCGCGGTGGTCCTGAGCGCGCCCACCCAGGCCTTCGTGCCCGACGCCTCCAGCGACACGCGCGCCTGGGGCGTGTTCTTGCCGCTCTACGCCCTGCACGGCGACCAGACCCCGGGCGCCGGCGATCTGGGCGACCTGCGGACCCTGATGCGCTGGGTGGGCGAGCGCGGCGGCAGCGTGGTGGGCACCCTGCCCCTGCTCGCCGCCTTCCTCGACGAGCCCTTCGAGTGGAGCCCCTACGCCCCCGCCTCGCGGCTGGCGTGGAACGAGCTCTACATGCACCTGGCCTCGGTGCCCGAGTATGCCGCCAGCGCCGAGGCGCGTGCCCTCTACGAGGGCCCCGGCACCGCCGAGCTGCGCGCTCGCCTGCGCGACGCCCCGCTGGTCGACTACCGCGAGCAGATGGCCTTCAAGCGCCGGGCGATCGAGGCGATGGCCAAGGCCTGCTTCGCCAAGGGCTCCGCGCGCGCGGCCGAGCTCGAGGCCTTCGCCCGCGCCCGCCCCGAGCTCGACGACTACGCCCGCTTCCGAGCAGTGACCGATCGCCAGCGCAAGGTGTGGCCCGACTGGCCGCAGGCCCTGCGCGACGGCACGGTGGGCGCGAGCGACTACGATCCCGCCGACCACCGCTACCACCTCTACGCGCAGTGGATCATGCACCAGCAGCTCGCCGCGCTCGGCGAGGACGCGCCCGCGGGCAGCCTGGGCCTCTACCTGGACCTCCCGGTCGGCGTCAACGGCTGCGGCTACGACACCTGGCGGCACCGCGAGCTCTACGTGCGGGGGCTGAGCACCGGGGCCCCGCCCGACACCCTCTTCGGCGGCGGGCAGAACTGGGCCTTCCCTCCCCTGCACCCCGAGCGCATGCGCGAGCAGGGCTACCGCCACCTCATCGACATCCTGCGCAACCACTTCCGCTACGCCGGGGTGCTGCGCATCGATCACGTGATGGGCCTGCACCACCTCTACGTGATCCCCGAGGGCGTCTCGGCCAAGGAGGGCATCTACGTGCGCTACCGGCCCGAGGAGCTCTACGCCATCATCGCGATCGAGTCGCACCGCGCCGGCTGCCTGGTGGTGGGCGAGGACCTCGGCACCGTGCCCGACGCCGTGCGCGAGGCGATGAGCCGCCACCGCATCCACAAGATCCACGTGGTGCAGTACCTCGCGAGCCCCGATCCCGAGCGGGCGCTGCCCGAGGCCCCGGCCGGATCGGTGGCCGGCATCAACACCCACGACATGCCGCCCTTCGCCGCGTTCTGGACGGGGGCCGACATCGACGACCGGGCCGAGCTCGGCTGGATCGACCAGGAGCAGGTCCGCCGCGAGCACGCCGAGCGGACCCGCCTGCGCGGCGCCCTCAAGGCGTTCTTCGGCCTCGAGGCCCCGCTGGCCCCCGACGCCGGACCCGAGGCGGCGCTGCACGCCGCCCTCGCCCACCTCGGCCACGGTGACGCCCGCCTGGTGCTCGCCTCGCTCGAGGATCTGTGGGGCGAGGTCTACCCGCAGAACGTGCCCGGCACCTACCTCGAGCGCCCCAACTGGCGCCGCCGGGCCAAGCTCTCGCTGCCGCAGCTCGCCGAGGACGAGCGGGTGACCCGGGGGCTCGCCGTGCTCGACCGCGCGCGCAAGGGCCCCGGCGCCGGCGTGGGCCCGGTGCGCCACGATCACAGCCGCCTGGGCGAGGCCGACTTCCACCTGTTCAACGAGGGCACCCACGAGCGCCTCTACGACAAGCTCGGCGCCCACCCCATGGAGATCGACGGCCAGCGCGGCACCAACTTCGCGGTGTGGGCCCCTGGGGCGCACTACGTGGCGGTGGTGGGCGACTTCAACGGCTGGGACCGCGGCGCGCACCCGCTCTCGTCCCGCGGCGGCTCGGGGATCTGGGAGGGCTTCGTGCCCGGGGTGCTACCCGGCGCGCTCTACAAGCTGCACATCGCGGGACCCGACGGCTGGTCGGGCGACAAGAGCGACCCCTTCGCCTTCCAGGCCGAGACCCCGCCCCGCACCGCCTCGCTCGTGAGCGAGAGCCACCACCAGTGGGGCGACGCGGAGTGGATGGCCCAGCGAGCCCAGCGGCAGGGCCTCGAGGCGCCGATCTCGATCTACGAGGTGCACCTGGGCTCGTGGCGTCGCGTGCCCGAGGAGGGCAACCGCTTCCTGGGCTACCGCGAGATCGCGCCCTACCTCGTGGAGCACTGCCGCGCCCACGGCTTCACCCACGTGGAGCTGCTGCCGGTGATGGAGCACCCCTTCTATGGATCGTGGGGCTACCAGGTCACCGGCTACTTCGCCCCCACCAGCCGCTACGGCAGCCCCGATGACCTGCGCGCGCTCGTCGACGCGCTGCACCAGGGCGGCATCGGGGTGATCCTCGACTGGGTGCCCTCGCACTTCCCCACCGACGCGCACGGCCTGGCGTTCTTCGACGGCACCCACCTGTTCGAGCACGCCGACCCGCGGCAGGGCTTCCACCCCGACTGGAACAGCGCGATCTTCAACTACGGGCGCCACGAGGTCCGCTCGTTCCTCATCAGCAGCGCGCTCTACTGGCTGGACCAGTTCCACGCCGACGGCCTGCGGGTGGACGGCGTGGCCAGCATGCTCTACCTCGACTACTCGCGCGACGAGGGCCAGTGGGTGCCCAACGTGCACGGGGGCCGCGAGAACCTCGAGGCCATCGACTTCCTGCGCCGCCTCAACGAGGCCGTGCTCCACGCCTTCCCCGGCGTGCAGACCATCGCCGAGGAGAGCACGGCCTGGCCCATGGTCTCGCGCCCCACCTCCGTGGGCGGCCTGGGCTTCGGGCTCAAGTGGGACATGGGCTGGATGAACGACACCCTGGGCTACATGGCCCGCGATCCCATCCACCGGCGCTGGCACCAGAACGAGCTGACCTTCCGCATCCTCTATGCCTTCACCGAGAGCTACGTGCTGTCGCTCTCCCACGACGAGGTGGTCCACCTCAAGGCATCGATGCTCGGCAAGATGCCCGGCGACAAGTGGCAGAAGCACGCCAACCTGCGCGCGCTCTACGGCTACATGTGGGGACAGCCGGGCAAGAAGCACCTGTTCATGGGGCAGGAGATCGGCCAGCTCACCGAGTGGGACCACGACCGCTCGCTGGACTGGCACGTGCTGCGCGATCCCATGCACCAGGGGCTGCTGCGCTGGGTGGGCGACCTCAACCGCGCCTACCAGGAGCTGCCCTCGCTGCACCAGTGGGACTGCGATCCCCGGGGCTTCTCCTGGGTGGACTTCCACGACGCCGAGCACAGCGTGCTGTCGTTCATGCGCCACGCCGAGGACGGGGACTGCACCATCGTGGTGATCAACTTCACCCCCGTGCCCCGGCACGACTACCGGGTGGGGGTGCCCCGCGAGGGCCGCTGGGCAGAGCGCCTCAACAGCGACGCGGTCGAGTACGGCGGCAGCGGGGTGGGCAACGCGGGCGAGGTCACGGCCGATCACCACCCGGCCCACGACCTGCCGTTCTCGGTGAGCCTGCACCTGCCCCCGCTGGGCGTGCTGTTCCTGCACCAGCCGGGACCGAGGTAGTACGCCGATGGCCCGCTACCTCTGCATCCACGGGCACTTCTACCAGCCCCCCCGCGAGAACCCCTGGCTCGAGTCGGTCGAGCACCAGGAATCGGCCTACCCCTTCCACGACTGGAACGAGCGGATCACCGCCGAGTGCTACGGCCCCAACGCCAACTCGCGGATCCTCGACGAGGAGGGCTACATCACCCGCATCGTCAGCAACTACTCGTGGATCAGCTTCAACTTCGGGCCCACCCTGCTCGCGTGGATGGAGCGCTCGCGCCCCGACGTGTACCAGGCGATCCTGCGGGCCGACGCCGACAGCCGCCGGCACTTCTCCGGGCACGGCTCGGCCCTGGCCCAGGCCTACAACCACTCGATCCTCCCGCTGTGCAACGAGCGGGATCGTCGGACCCAGATCCGCTGGGGCATCCGCGACTTCGAGCACCGCTTCGGCCGCGCCCCCGAGGGCATCTGGCTGCCCGAGACCGCCGCCGACACCCCCACCCTCGAGGCCCTCGCCGACGCCGGTCTGGCCTTCACCATCCTCGCCCCGCACCAGGCGGCCGAGGTGCGCCCGCCGGGCCGCAAGGAGTGGCGTGACGTCCGGGGCGCCCGCATCGACCCGCGCCGCGGCTACTTCACCCGCCTGCCCTCGGGGCGTAGCATCGCCCTGTTCTTCTACGACGGCCCCGTGTCGCAGGCGGTGGCCTTCGAGCAGCTGCTGTCCAACGGCGACAAGTTCCGCGACCGCCTGCTGGGCACCTTCGACGATCGCGACGGCCCCCAGCTCGTCCACATCGCCACCGACGGCGAGACCTACGGGCACCACCACCGCCACGGCGACATGGCCCTGGCCTACGCCCTGCGCACCATCGAGGCCGATCCCCGGGTGGAGCTCACCAACTACGGCGAGTTCCTCGAGCGCTTCCCCCCCGACCACGAGGTCCGCATCGTGGAGCGCAGCTCGTGGAGCTGCTCGCACGGGGTGGAGCGCTGGCGCCGGCACTGCGGCTGCAACACCGGCGGGCGCCCCGAGTGGAACCAGGAGTGGCGAGCCCCCCTGCGCCACGCCCTCGAGTCGCTGCGCGACCGCCTGGTGGAGCTGTACGAGCAGTACGCCCCCCCCATGCTGCGGGCCCCCTGGGACGCCCGCGACGACTACGTCGAGCTGATCCTCGACCGCTGCGACGCCGCGCTCGCGGGCTTCCTCGAGCGGCACGCCCAGCCCGAGATCCTCGGCGACGGCCACGAGGCCGAGCGCACCACCGCCCTCAAGCTGCTCGAGATGCAGCGCCACGCGCAGCTCATGTTCACCAGCTGCGCGTGGTTCTTCGACGAGCTCAGCGGCATCGAGACGGTGCAGGTGCTCGGCTACGCGGGGCGAGCCATCCAGCTCGCGGCCGAGATCGCCATGATCAACGTGGAGACGCCCTTCCTGCGCCAGCTCTCGCTGGCCCACAGCAACCTGGTGGAGCAGGGCGACGGCGCGCAGATCTACAACATGTACGTCGTGCCGCAGGCGGTGGACCTCAGCCGCCTGGTGGCCCACTACGCGGTCAGCTCGCTGTTCTCCGACTACTCCGAGCGCGCCCGCGTGCACGCCTACCTCGTCGACCAGATCGACGCCCACTACAAGAGCCTGGGCCGCTCCAAGCTCGCGGTGGGCAAGGTGCGGGTCGTCTCCGAGGTCACCCGCGATCACCAGGTGCTCAGCTTCGGCATCCTGCACATGGGCGACCACAACCTCAGCGGAGGCGTGCGCGAGTTCCAGGGCGAGGCCGAGTACGAGCAGATGTGCGAGGAGGTGCTGGGGGCGTTCTCGCGGGCCGACATGCCCGAGGCCCTGCGCCTGCTCGACAAGCACTTCCTCGAGCTGACCTACTCGCTGCGCTCGCTGTTCCGCGACGAGCAGCGCCGCGTGCTCGACCTCATCGTGGGCACCGCGATGACCGACGCCGAGGGCCTCTCGGGCCGCCTCTACGAGGCCCACTCGCCGCTGCTTCGCTACCTGGCCACCCTCGACTTCCCCCTGCCCCCGCCGCTCGAGCGCCTCGCCGACTTCGTGCTCAACACCACCCTGCGCCGCGAGCTCGGGCGCCGCGAGCTGGACTTCTCGCGCATCCGCACGCTGCTGGAAGAGGCCGACGGCGTGGGCATCGAGCTCGACCGCGTGGGCATGGGCTACGCCCTGCAGCAGGCGCTGGAGAGCGCGATGGAGCAGTGGGCCGAGCGCCCCGAGCAGCTCGGCCGCCTGCGAAAGCTGCGGCGCACCGCCGAGCTGGCCCACTCCCTGCCCTTCGAGATCGACCTGAGCGTGGTGCAGAACCACTACTTTCGCGCCCTGGAGAACGAGCTGCCCCGCTTCAGCGAGCAGGCCGACCGCGGCGATCCGGTGGCGATCGAGTGGCGCGACGAGTTCCGGGCCCTGGGCCTCGCACTGCGCATGCGCGCCTGAGGCCGCAGGCAGGCTCGCCCGTCCCGGTCGCCCGTGCTGCTATCATGGAGCGGGGGCAGCATGGGGGCGCGACGTCGACGAGTCGTCCGGTGGCTGCTGGTGACGCTCGCGCTCCTGGTGGTCGCCGGGATCGTGGCCGCCGCCACCATCGATCGCTGGCTGTTCGTCGCGCTCGATCCCGGGCCCTTCGATCCCCAGGCCACGCCGCCCGCCCCCGACTACGACGCTCCGGCGAGCTGGGCCGCGCTCCCCGAGCTCGAGGACGGCGCCGACCTGGCCCTGCCCGAGCACCCGGCGATCGACCAGACCGCGGCCGCGCTCGACGTGTTCTACCTGCACCCCACCACCGCGATCGGCACCCGCTGGAACGCGCCGATCGACGAGCCCGCGATCATCGAGGCGACCACCCGCGGCGGCACGCTGATCCAGGCCAGCGTGTTCAACGGGGTGGGCGCGATCCATGCGCCGCGCTACCGCCAGGCCCACGGCCGGGCCTTCACCCAGCCCGACGCGGACGGCGACCGGGCGATCGCCGTGGCCCTCGCCGACGTGCACGCGGCCTTCGATGCCTTCCTGGCGCGGACCGGTGGGCGGCCCTTCGTCCTCGCCGGCCACAGCCAGGGCTCGGTGCTCGGCGGGCGGCTGCTGGCCGAGCGGATCGCGGGTACCGAGCTCGCGCAGCGCCTGGTGGTGGCCTACCTGCCGGGTGCGCCCCTGCGGGCGGAGGCGCTCGGCGTCCCCGTGTGCGAGCGGCCGGCCCAGACCGGCTGCGCCGTGGTCTGGAACGCGCGCGGCCCCGACTACGAGCCCAATGCGCTGGAATTCGGCGGGGCCGACCGCTCCGCCATGCGCGAGTGGATCTGCGTCAACCCGATCAGCGGGATCCACGACGAGGAGCACGTGCCGGCCGAGCGCTCGCGGGGGGCGGTGTTCCTCGACACCGAGCATCCCCGGGTGCTCCCCGGCTTCGCCGACGGGCGCTGCCACGAGGGTCGGCTCATCGTCGAGACCATGGGCGAGCTCGAGCGCGATCCCATGAGCCGCATCCTGCTGTGGGTGATCGGGCCGGAGAACTACCACCCGATCGAGTACCAGCTCCACTACCTCGATCTGCGCCACGACGTGGGCGAGCGCGTCGCCGCGTTCCTGGCCGCCGCGAGCCCGCCCGGGTCGTGAGCCGCCCGCCGCCTCGTCGGGTCAGAGTTTGTGAATCG
>JACKDV010000044.1 GCA_020633315.1 Myxococcales bacterium | reverse complement strand
GGGGGCGAAGCGGTCGTCCACCCGCGCGATGTCCTCGATCACGAACTCTCCGTCGCAGGGGTCGTCGTCGGTCACGCGCACCTGCTCCACGCGCACGGCGATGCCCTCGTAGGCCCGACCGTCGGGATCGTCCACCCGCAGATCGCCCACCGGGACCACCACCGGCGGCGGGATCACGCCCGGACCCAGGCGCACGAGGCCCTCGCTCTCGTCCTCCACCTCGACCGCGTAGTAGCCGTCGCGCTCGACCACGATGCCCTCCAGGTCCACCGCGTCGCCCACCGTGGTCATCGGCGAGGGATCGGGCGACAGCAGGTGCACCCGCAGGCCCGACCACGGGCCGCCGGCGGGGTCTTGCACGAACACGAGCTGCTCGCCGGGCTCACCGCCCTCTCGCGTCGCCCGTGGGGTGGTGACCACCACTCCCTCGAGGAGCACCAGGGTGTCGATCGCGATCGTCCCCTGCTGGATCTCGGGCACGCTGGCCGCCAGCGGCATGTCGTCGCCCATGCCCACCGGGGAGTCCCCGCTGGAGGAGTCCCCGCCGTCGCCGCTGCCGTCGGAGGGGGCGTGCCAGTCGCCCTCGCCCTCGCAGACCGGCACCATGGTGGTGGTCGCGGGCCCCGTGCTGCCGGAGGTCGTTGCTCCGCTCTCGGAGCTGGTCTCGGTCTCGGAACCTGCCGGTATGCAGGCGGAGCCCAGGAGCACGAGTGACAGTCGGGTAAGGTAGCTCATGGGTCGAGCGTAGCAGGCTCGCGCCGCGAGGTCGTTCTGCGCAGGCCGTAGATCCCCAGCGCGACGAGGCCCAGCGCGACGAGCTGCGAGATCGACAGCAGCAGCGGCTGATCGGGCGGCAGGCCCAGCCACCCGGCCACGGTGGGCGAGCGAGCCTCGAGCACGAAGCCGCGCGAGGGGTCGCCGCGGAACACCTCGACCACCGCGCGCAGGATGCCGTACCCGAGCGCATAGCGGCTGGCCTGGCGCCACGGGGTCTCGATGCCGCGACGCAGGCGGACCACGAGCAGGATCCCGAACAGCGCGAGCAGGCCGAGGTGCTCGTAGAGCTGCGTGGGGTGCAGCGGCGCCGTGGCGTGGGCGGACCGGGGCACCTCGCCCGCGCCGAAGGCCACCGACTCGCGCGGCAGCTCGATCGCCCAGGGCAGCTCGCTGGGGGCGCCCCAGCAGCAGCCCGCGAGCAGGCAGCCCATGCGGCCGAAGGCGTGACCCAGCGGCATCCAGGTGGCACCGGCGTCACACAGCCGCCCGAAGGTGGTGCCGTAGCGATGGGCCACCCAGGCGAAGCCGCCGATGATCGCGAGCATGGAGCCGAAGAACACGAAGCCGGTGCCGTCCATCGCCCACAGGCGCGAGGGATCGTCGAGGTAGGCGCCGGGGGCCGTGAGCACGTGCAGCACCCGGCCGCCCAGGGGCGCGCCGAGGACCAGCACCAGGTACATGTCCACCAGCATGGAGCCGGGGCGGCCGTCTCCCATGCCGCGGCGGCGCAGCTCCCAGTACACGCCGGGCATGGCCAGCAGACCGCCCAGCATGATCATGGTGCCGTAGGCGTTGATGGGGCCCCAGCCGGGCAGCTCGAACAGCACCGGGTGCATGGGATCAGCCGGCGGAGATCGGGGCACGGGCTCGGGCGCGCCACAGCGAGAGGACCAGCACCGCCGCTCCGATCACCAGCGCCGCATCGGCGAGGTTGAAGGCGGGCCAGCGGTGCACCGAGATGAAGTCCACCACGCCCGCGCGGCGACCCGGGCCCCACAGCCCGCCGTCGTCGACCGTTCGCCACAGGCGATCGTGGAGGTTGCCCAGGGTGCCGCCGAGCATCAGGCCCAGGCCCGCCGCGGCGGCGCGGCTACGGACCGGCAGGCGGGTGGCCAGCCACAGCAGGTAGGCGAGCACCAGCAGGCCCAGCACCACGGGGCCCAGGCGGGGGCCGCCGCCGAGCAGGCCGAAGGCGGCGCCCGAGTTCACGCCGAGCTCCAGGCGCAGCACCTCGGGCACGATCATCACCGGCGGTCCCGCGGCGAGGCGCTCCACGGCCCAGGCCTTGCTCAGCAGGTCGAGCACCACCGTGCTCGCCGCGATCGCGCCGGGGAGCGCGAGGCGGAGCGAGAGCGGAGCGCGGGCGTCCGGGCGGGCCATGGAGCGTCCGCAGCATAGCGCGGGCGGTGGCTCCTCGCGGGCCGGCGGTCCCGCGTCGTCGCGGGGCGAGCGGGGCTCGTGCGAGCACGCGGCTCAGGTGGCGGGGCGCAGCATGTCGAACAGGGCGGGGCTGCGGCGCCGCGGCCAGGCGTCGGGCGCCCGGCCGAGGGCACGGCGGCCCCGGGAGACCCGCTGATCCATCGCCTGGCGGCTCATGCCCTCGAGCGCCATGGGATGGTTGCGCTGCAGGTCGGGAAGCTCGAGGCGAGGCTCGCCGAGCAGGCTCGACAGGGCGTTGGTGAGCAGCACCGACTCGGGCAGTCGCAGCTCTCGCAGCGCCGCGCGCAGGCGGGCGCGCATCTGCAGCTCCTCGCGCAGGTCGTCGCTGGAGCGGCGCAGCTCGGCCGCCCGCTCGGCCGCCTCGCGGGCCACCGACACGTGTCCCGCCGCCACCAGCAGCACGCCGGGCCGCACCTGCTCGTCGTCGAGCTCGGGGTGATCGAGCAGGCGCGACACCTCCTGCCACGCGATCGCATCGATGTCGCTCTCCTCGCCGCCGAGGCGCTCGAAGTCCTCGCTGCCCCACACCGCGAGCAGCAGCCGCAGCCGCAGCGCCTCGAACACCAGCAGCTCGGCCAGCGCCCGCTGCTCGGGGGCCGCGGGATCGTGACCGGGGCCGGCGTCACGGGCCAGCTCGGCCAGCGCATCCACGAAGCCCAGCGCCGCGTCGGGGCCGGCCTGCGCCATGCTGCGCTCCACCCAGCGGCGCAGATCCTGCGGCAGCTCGACGAACAGTGCATCGCGGAGGTCGCGATGGAACGACGACAAGCTGTCGAAGCGCGGATCGGTCACCGCGATGGAGAGGGGAACGCCGAGCAAGCGGGCCTCGTGGGCCTGCAGCGCCACCCGCTCGAGCTCGGCGCGGAGATCGCCGAGGTCGACCAGATCGCGGTCCATGGGAACGGGCAGGGCGTTGGAGACCGCGATGGTGACCGGTTGCATGAGACGGGCCTCGGTTTAAGCACCGAGACGGTCGGCGCAAGGGCCCGGTCTGCATTCAGGGCGCGAGGCGATGGGTGGGGGCCCACAGGCGGACGTGAAGCCAGTCCTTGAGGCGGCGATTGGAGACCCGCTTGCCCCGGGGGATCGCGTGCGCAGGCGCGGCCACGGCCCAGCGCAGCGGGGGCTGGCCGCGGGCCGCGGCGATCCGCTCGTACATCCAGCGGCGGGGGGTGTGGTCGTCGTCCACGCCGTGCACGATCCCGCTGTGCTCCGGTGGCGCAGCCAACGCCGCGAGCGTCGCCGTGACCGCATCGCGCTGGTGGATCAGGTTGGTCGGCTCCATGCCGTCGCCGGGCAGGGGCTCGTCTCCTCGGCGTCGGTAGATGCGATCGAGCTCGCGACCCGGACCGTACAGGCCCCCCAGGCGCAGCCCGAGCCAAGGTACCCCGCGGGCCGTCGCCCACTCGGCCACCCCCTGCTCCGCCTCTCGCTGCACCCGACCGCGCTCGGAGCTCGGCCACTGCACGCAGCGCTCGTCGAGCCAGGCGTCGCGATCGGGCAGCGCCGAGGTCGAGCCCACCCACACCACGCGACGCAGCGCTCCCTTCGGCCAGCGCTCGAGCAATCGCCGGGTGCCCTCCACGTAGAGCGCCCGCCTGTCCTGGGTGCGCCCCGGGGCGTAGGCGATCACCACCGCGCTCGCGGGGGCCAGCTGTGCGAGGTCGAGCGCGGGATCGGTGACGTCGAGCGCGAGCATGCGGACGTGCTCGGGCGGGGTCCCGTCGGGCCAGGTGCCGCGACGGCCCACGCCCAGCACCGGGGCTCGCAGGGCCCGGGCCACGGCGGCGCCGAGGTAGCCGCAGCCCACGATCGCGATCGGGTGGCTCACCCGCGCGACGCTACTCTGCCACGTTGGCCGGGTCGAGGTACTGCAGCGGATCGGTGGTGGGATCGTGGCTCACCACCACCGCCGCGATCACGGCCACGTTGGTGTCCACGCCGCCCTCGCGGTTGCGGAATCTCAGCGCGTGCTCCCCCGCCGGCAGGTCGAGCACCAGCGGCGTGCTGTCGCAGCCGATCTCGTTCCACGCATCGATCTGCGACCACTGCCACAGGTACATCGTGTCGACGGGCGAGTCGCAGCCGTAGAACCAGATCGACTCGGGGTCGTCGTCGGTCGCCACGTAGAACGAGTCGGCGTTGTCGACCATGGTGCCGCCGACCTGGTCGTAGACCAGGCCCCACAGGTACACCGGGCCGTCGCAGGCCAGCTCGAAGCGCAGGGTGAGCGTGCCCTGCTCGGCGGCCCACGAGCGCGCGACCGCGATGCCGCCGAGCTCGTCCGACATGCCGAAGCCCATCGGATCCATGAGCTCGCCGTCGGCCGCCCACAGCACCTGGGTGTCGGGCTCCTCGCAGGCCGGCTCGCCGCTGCTGCCCCCGGTGCCGCCGGCCGAGGTCGCGGCATCGTCCTCGCTGCTCTCGGGCGACACCGAGGTCTCGGTGCCCCCCGAGCCGTCACCATCCTCGGTGGCCGAAGGAGAGTCTCCCGAGCCCGAGCTGTCGGTGTTGGGCGAGCACCCCGACAGCAAACCCAAGCTCAGTCCCCACGAGGCAAGCGCACGCGTCCGCATCCTAGTGGATCATCTTACGCGGGCTGGCCGCGCGTGTGCAATGGCCGTAGTGAGTCTCACGACCCCGGCATGTCGCCCGGGAACGGCGGGATCGGCGGCGCGAGCGGGGGCAGGAGCTCCAGGGTCTGGGACAGCAGGGAGCGGCCCTCGAGCTTGGCCTGCATCATCGAGCGGGGGGCCGACAGCTCCACCACCGGGTGGTCGAGGGTCTCGAGCGGTGCCCTCCCGGCCAGGCGGCGCAGGTCGGCCGCATCGAGCTGGCGCCAAGCTCGCTCGGGCGCGGCGTCGGGGCGCAGGCTCCGGGGGTCGATCGTCACCTGATCGTCGCGGGCGCCCGCCACCAGGCCGAGGATCGGTCGCGCCTCGCTGTGGGGCACCACCCAGGCCGTGGCCGCGGGGAACACCTCCACGAAGCTGCCCACGATCGAGCGAAGCTCGTCGGGGCCGAGCTGCCACAGCGGCAGCCACACCACCAGCACCCCGCCCTCGGCCAGTCGCTGCCGCGCGGCGCCGAGGTGCTCCACGCTGTACAGCGAGCCCACGCCCGGGTTGCGGGGCACGAACAGATCCTCCACCACCACGTCGTAGGCGGGACCGGGTCGCGCCAGGTGCAGGCGGCCGTCGCCCTCCACCAGCCGCACCGCCGGGTGCTTCCACACCTCGTGGTTGGCGGCGGCGAAGTAGGGGGCCAGCGCGAACACCTCGTCGTGGATCTCCACGCAATCGAGCTGCTCGAGCCCCTCGGTCGCCGCCATCGCGGAGAGGGTGGTTCCGGTGGCGAAGCCCACCAGCAGCGCGCGCCGCGGGGCGGGGTGCAACGCCATGGGCACCAGGCCCAGGCGGTGCTGCATGGCCACCGTGGCGGGGGCGGTGTCGCTGAGCGCGTACTGGTTGTCGATGCGGAGCGAGCGGGTACCGTCGGCGTCCTCGTAGACCGCGACGGTGCCCGAGGGCGCGTCGTGGTAGTGGAGCAGCTCTGCATCGGGACGCTCGCGCAGGGCGTTGACCTCCGGCTGCAGATCGAGGGCCACCACCAGCGCGCCCAGGGCCAGCAGCGCGGCCAGGCCCCGTCGAGCCGTGCGCAGGGATCCGCGGCTGGCCACCGGCACCGCGAGGGCGAGGGCGAGGTAGCCCAGCGCGAGGGCGGCCAGCGAGCGCGACAGCCCCAGGGTGGGCATCAGCCAGAAGGTGCCGGCGAGGCTGCCCACCACGCCGCCCAGGGTGTTGGCCGCGTAGATCCGTCCGGCCGTGGTCGCCGTGCCGCGCCCGGGTCCGGCCGCCAGCGCCACCAGCAGGGGCAGCGCGGCGCCCATGGCCACGGTGGCGGGGAGCATCACCAGCACGCTGATGCCTCCGATCCAGCCGAGGTATGCGCCGAAGCTGGTCAGCGTGCCCTCGGCCAGCCGCGCCAGCGACCATGGGCCCACCACGGGCAGCAGGTTCAGCGCGAGCAGGCAGCCGAGCGCCGCGAGCACGAAGGCGCCGAGCAGCTCGTGGGCGCGGGGCGGTCGGCTGCGGTGGAGCCGGGCGATGACGGAGGAGCCGAGGCCGATGCCCACCAGGTAGGCGGCCAGCACCATCGCGAACACGTAGACGGTGGCGGGGAAGCTCAGCGAGAGCGCCCGCACCCACTGCACCTCCACCGCGATGCCGACCAGGCCGCAGAGCACGGCGAGGACGAGGGCTCGACCAGGACGCAGCGGCGGCTCGGCCGAGCTCGACGCTGGCTCGGCCGAGCTCGACGCTCGCTCGCTCGAGCCCGACGCTCGCTCGCCCTCTCGTTCACCCTCGCCCGACGCTCGCTCACTCGACCCGGATGCCTCGCTCTCACCTCCGACCCTTGCCACGCCGTCGCGGCGCTGCGTCACCGCCACCACCAGCGCGATGCCGAGGTTCAGCCCCGCGAGCACGGTGCTCGTGCCCCGCAGCCCCAGCGAGGGCAGCCACCACAGCGACACCAGCAGGCAGCCGAGCACGGCGCCCAGGGTGTTGAGCCCGTAGGGCAGGGCGGCGCTGCGGGTGGGCCCGGCCACGCGCCGGGCGGCGGCCACCATCGCGGGATAGGTGGCGCCCAGCAGCGCGGTGGGCAGCAGCAGCACCGCGCTCGAGACCAGCAGAGGCTCCACGACCGACGAGGTCGCCGGCCGAGCCGACAGCAGCGCCGGCAGCCCGCCGAGCACCGCGGGCAGGGCCAGCGCCACCAGCCCGATCGCGGCCTCGAGCGCGGCGTAGGCCAGGGCCGGGCGCCGCCGGCTCGCGAGCATGCGTCCCCCCGCCCACGAGCCCAGCGCCATGCCGGCGAAGAACACGGCGACCGTGGCCGAGACCGCCACCGTCGCGCCCCCGAGCACCTGTCCCAGGTAGCGGACCCAGGTCAGCTCGTACGACAGCCCCGCCACGCCCGAGACGAAGAAGGCTGTCCACAGGATCGGCACGCGGCTTCCCGATGGGCTGCTAGTAGTAGCTCGCCTGCATGAAGTCGAAGGCGTAGCCGAGCACGGCTCGCCAGGCGTGGCGCTCGCGATCGTCGAAATCGGGATCGCGACGCGAGGCCGTCTCGAGCAGCGCGTTCTCGAAGGGCGGGTACAGGTGCGGGGGAATCTTGTGCCGGCCGTGGAAGGAGTGCGTGTGGGCGATCTCCTTGATGAGGGGCTCCTCGCCCGCGTGCTGGCCGGGGAACTTGAGCACGAGGTCCAGGGCGCGGCGCAGCCGCTCGGGCTGCTGGGCCCGGCCCTCGGGGCTGAAGCGCGCCGCGATCTCGGGGTCCTTGGCGAACAAGGTCTCGTAGAACGAGTCGAAGAAGCGCGGGAGCTGTCGCCACCGCTCGTAGGCGGCCTGGGCCCGCGCCACCACCTCGCGCCCGGGGGCCTCGGGGGCGGTCCACAGCCGCTCGGTGGGGCTGCGAGGCACGCGTCCCGCCGGCAGGTCCTGCCCGCGCAGCGCATGCTCGAGGGCATCCATCGCCTCCGCCACCGAGCCGAAGCGCTGCGCCGGATCGAGGTGGACCATCCGCATGATCGCCTGCGCCAGCTCGGGCGGGCAGCCGCCGCCGGGGAACGCCTGCGGCACCATCTTGTGGGCGATCCTCCCCAGGAAGAACTGGTCCTCGCGGACGTCCCGGCTCGAGCGATGTGCGGGCGGGGTGGCGCTCTCGTTGGCGGGGGTGACCCCGAAGGCCGAGATCACGGCGCGCAGCCGGCCCGGGCGGCTGCGGTCGAGCACGATGTTGCCGTCGGAGACGTTGCCGTGGACGAAGCCGCGGCGGTGCATGTAGGCCAGCGCGTCGCCGATCTGACGCACGACGGAGGCCATGGTCTCCACGTCGATCACCTCGTCGGTCTCCTCGATCACTCCGCGCAGCGAGAGCCCGTCGATGAACTCCATCACGTAGAAGGGCAGGGGCTCGTCGAGCATCGCCCCGTGGATCCGCACGATGTTGGGGTGATCGAAGCGCGCCGCCACCCGCACGTCGCTGACGAAGGCCTGGCGCTCGCCGGGCTCGACCTCGGGGTCGAGCACCTTGATGGCCACCTCGCGGTCGAGGTTGAGGTCCTTGGCGAGGAAGACCGTGGCGCGCTGGCTGTGGCCGATGGTCCGCTCGATCTGGAACATGCGCGGGAAGTCGCGTCCCACCGCGAGCAGCTTCTGCCGGATCTGGCCGGGGCGGTCGGTGGGCGTCAGCTCGGGCACCAGCGCGAGGGTGTGCTCGGCGGGCAGGGCATCGCGGATGGTCGCGGCGGGCAGCACCACCCCGCGCGCGGCGGTGTCGACGACCCGAGCGATCACCATGCCCACCAGGTGCAGCGAGCTGCCGTCCTCGATGCACACCGGGCCGCCGCTGGTGCCCCGCGCCGGCGCGTCCTGCAGGATCAGACAGCCGTACTCGTCGTTCCACGCGGAGACGCGGGTGCGGATGGTCTCGGTGTTGCTCTGTCCCGCCCGGTGGCCGTGGAACCACACCGCCGCGCCGCCCTCGGGGAAGGCCGAGGTCCAGGGCACCGGCGCGGTGTCGTCGAAGGGCGCCTCGAGGGTGAGCATGGCCATGTCGCGGCGGAACGGCGCCTCCGAGGGCACGCCCACCTCGGGGGGCATCCACACCGCCTTCACGCTGCGCCGCTCGCCGGCGAACGAGACCTTGAGCAGCTCGTGCGGGGCCTCGCCGCCGGGGATCATGTGGGCGCAGGTCAGGATCGTCTGGCCCTCGCCCCACGGCAGCACGATGCCCGTGCCGAGCACCTCGCCGCCGGAATCCTCGATCCGTACGGCGGTGCTCTTGAGGTGGGTCTCGACGTGCTCGGCCATGGGGGCGCGGCCCGGGCCGATCATAGCAGGGCCGCGCGGGCGCTGCCGAGCCGGGCCCCGAGCGGATGCGCCCCCCGACGGTGGACGGTCGGCGGCCGCGGCCGGCTACTCGCCCCGGTCCTTCTTCCACGTGGCCGCGACCACGATGGAGGCCTCGCCGGTGCCGCGGCTGACGAACGGCACCCCGAGCTCGCCCCCGAGCTTGATCCCGAAGGTCACGCTCAGCTCGTCGGGGGCATTGGCCTCTACGAAGGCGTCGCGGACGGTGCGGCACACCTCGGCGATGGTGCCCCGCAGGTCCTTGACCTTGGCTGCCACCGCCTCGCCGCTCGCTCCCGTGCGCTCGAGCTGCAGCCCCTCGCCGCCGTCCTCGGGGGAGGGACCGGCCACGGTCGGCGGGCTGCCCTCGCTGATCTCCACGTAGAACCCGTCGACCTCGACCACCTTCATCGGCAATGGACCTCGCGGGGCAGGATACCCCGGCGGGGGCTCAGCGATAGGGCCCCTGGGCCGCGCTCAGCAGATCGTCGATGGTAGCCAGCGCGCGGCCCAGGTCGGTCGTGGCCTGCACCACCACCCGGAGCTCGTCGCTGCGGTGTTGGCCGGTGGGCATCAGCTCCACGGTCCAGGGGATCGCGAGCAGGGAGACGAGGCCGTCGAGCTCGAGGCCATGGTGCGCGCGCTCCTGGGGATCGAGGCGCTCGCCCTGCTCGATCCAGCGCTCGCCGGCTCGCTGCACCTTGCGGATGGCGTCGAGCAGATCGGCGTCGTCGATGTCGCGACCGACCGGCCGGCGCCCGGTGAGCGTGCGCGCGGAGGCCTCGTCCCGGAGCATGGTCGTCGCCTGGGCCTCGAGTCGGGCCACCTGGCCGCGGAGCGCCCGCGTGGTGGCGAGGTACGAGCCGAGCGCGTCGCCCAGCCGAGCCCGCAGTCCCTCGTCGATCCCCTTGGGGGACGGGGCCGCCGCGGCGCCGCGGAGCTTGCCGAGGCGCACCAGCAGCGGCAGCACGGCCATCAGGACGACGACGATCCAGGCCGATCCCATGGGCCATGGTTGTAGGCGAGGTCGGCCGAAATTCGGACACGCTCAGTCGGAGCCGACCGAAGGGGCATCGAGCCAGCCGCGGATGGTCTCCTGCATGCCCTCGTTGCCCTGGCGGGTGGCGGTGGCCAGGGCGGCCTCGGCCTCGCTGAGGGCGCGAGCGTGCTGGCCGGTGCCCCACAGGGCGCGGGCCAGCTCCAGGCGCATCTCGGGGCGCTCGGCGGCGGTGGACTTGCCGTCGCCCTCGAGGGCCAGCGCCTGCTCGAGCAGCGCCACGGCCTCCTCCTGCTTGCCCTCGACCTGGGCCACCTGCCCCAGGCACGCGAGGGCCATGCCCACGTTGGGGTGCGTGGGGCCGAGCACCTCGCGATCGATGGCCAGCGCTCGCTCGCAGCGCTCGCGGGCCTCGGCGGGATCGTGTCGGGCCACCACGCTGCCGAGGTTGGTCTGTAGCATCGCCACCTTGGGATGCTCGGGGCCCAGGGAGCGCTCGAGCACGGCCAGCGCGCGTCGGTAGTGGCGCTCGGCGTCGTCCAGCCGCCCCTGCGCCAGCCTCACGTTGCCGAGGTTGAGCAGGGCCGTGCCCACGCGGGAGTGATCGGGGCCCATCGAGGCCTCGTAGATCTCCAGCACGCGCGACAGCTCGGTGGCGGCCTCGTCGAGGCGGCCGCGGGCCTTGAGCACCAGGGCGAGGTTGTTGCGCTGGCGACCCACGTCGGGGTGCTCGGGGCCGTGCAGATCGAGGCTGACCACCAGGGCCCGGCGGGCGTGGGTCTCGGCCAGGTCGAGGTTGCCGCGGCGCCACTCGATCTGGGCGAGGTTGTTGATGATGCCCACCATCTGCGGATCGCGGCCGGCGGGGGTGGCCGTCTCGTGGATCCGCAGCGCGCGGAGGTAGGCCTGCTCGGCCTCGTCGAACTTGGCCTGGTCGTACAGGCAGGTGCCCAGCTCGTTGGCGGCCTCGGCCACGCGCGGGTGATCGGCCCCGAGGGCGGCCTCGAGCAGGGTGAGGGCGCGGCGGTGCTCGGCCTCTGCCTCGGGGTAGCGACCCTGCAGGGCGAGCGAGCGACCGAGGCGAAGGTGCACCTCGGCCACCTCGGGGTGCCGGGGCCCGAGCTTGGTGAGGTACTGCTCGAGCACCTCGCGGTGGATGGTCTCGGCCTCCTCGTGCTCGCTGCGCTCGTCGAGCACCGAGGCCAGGCTGAGGCGAGCGGCGAGCACGTCGAGGTGGTGCTCGCCGTGCGATCGCAGCAGGCGCTCGAGGGCCTTGCGGTGCTCGGCCTCGGCCTGCGGGAGCAGCCCCTGCGCCGACAGCAGCAGGCCGCGGCCGCGGTGCAGCGCGGCGACCCGCTCGTCGCCCATGCGCCACTGGGTGGCCAGGCCCATGCCCACGGTGGCCAGCCACTGCGCCTCGGCGGGCCGCGACTGTCGGTCGCCCACCACCTCGAGCAGGCGCACGATCGCGTCCACCGCCACGTCGTGGGCCCCCTGCTCGAGGGCCAGGCGCATCGACTCGCGCAGCGCGGCCTCGGCCTCGGCGGGGCGGGCCTGGTGGTCGAGCAGCTCGCCGTGCAGCAGCTCCACCTCGGCGCGCAGGGGATCGTGGCCCAGCTCGTTGGCGCGCTCGCGCAGCGGGACGATGCGCTGCAGGGCCTCCTCGTAGCGACCGGCGCGGCTCATCCACGACAGCTCGGCCACGCGGCGGCGCAGGCTGTCGACCGCCTCGGCCAGCTCGGGGTCCTCGGGGGCCGGTCGCTCCGCCCGCAGGGCCTCCACGTCGGCGCAGTGCGACAGGTGGGGCAGGCCGGTGACCACCTCGCGGGCGCGCTCCACCACGGTGGCGTCGGCCGACTCGAGCACCTCCACCGCGGCGTCGAGCTCGTCGCGGGCGCGGTGCAGGCAGGCCATGCGCAGGTCGAGGACCTCGGTGCTCTGCTCGCCGCGGATCGCCGTGGCCTCGCAGGACTCGGTGTGCATGGCGACCCAGCCGTCGTGGTACTCGTCGAGCTCGGCCGCCACCAGGGTCCAGGCGTCGGCGGCATAGCTGACGCCGGTGGCGTAGAGGGCCGACTCCACCTCCTCGCGCTGGACGGGGCCCCACACGTCGGCCAGGTGCAGCTCGGCGCCGGTGCAGCGCGAGGGCGCGGGCAGGAGCGCCCACAGGCCGAGCGCTCCCACCACGGTGGCCCCGGCGGCGGTGAGCCACAGCTGTCGGCGTCCTCGCATCGCGCGGTCGAGCTCGTCGAGCAGGTGCCGCATGGAGGGCCAGCGCGCGGCCGGATCGGGGGCGAGCCCGCGGCGCATGGCCTCGAGCACGCGGCGAGGGATCCCGCGGCCCCGCGGGGGCTCGGGGGGGCCGAGGGCCTTGTCCTCGAGCCCGTCGTCGCGGAACGGTCGCTCGCCGATCAGGCCCTCCCACAAGGTCACGCAGAAGGCGAACTGATCGGCCCGGGCATCGGCCTCGCGGCGCTGGTGCTGCTCCGGGGCCATGTACGCGGGCGTGCCCACCACCGCGCCGGTGCGGGTGAGGTGGGAATCGCTGCCGGTGTCGCCCGGGCCGAGCACGGCCGCGGCCCGGGCCGCGGGATCCTCCGAGCCCGGCTCGCCGGGGATCCGAGCCAGGCCGAAGTCGGTCACCCGGGCCCGCCCGTCCTTGCCGATGAGCACGTTGCCCGGCTTGAAGTCGCGGTGCACCAGCCCGGCCGCATGGGCGGCGGCCAGCCCTCGCCCCGCCTGGCGGCAGTACTCCAGCACCTCGCGCCAGCCCCGGGGCTGCCGCAGCCACTCGCGCAGGGTGGTGCCGCCCACGTACTCCATCACGATGAGCAGCCGGTGGTGCTCGAGCTCCACGTCGTAGATCCCCACCACGTTGGGGTGGCTCAGCCGCGCCATCGCCATGGCCTCGCGGCTGAGCCGCTTCTCGGCCGCGTCGTCGAGGGCGAAGGACTTGATCTGCTTGATCGCCACCTCGCGGGCGAGCTTGGGGTCGTAGGCGCGGACCACCCGGCCCATCGCGCCCTCGCCCAGGGGATCGAGCGCGATGTAGCGACCGATGTTGGTGCCGGGCTCGATGGGGCGCTCCTCGGAGCTCGCCGACTCGATCGATGCGGGCTCGGTGGCGCGGGGAGGATCCACCGATCGCGTGCGAGAGCCCCACGAGCCGGAGCCGGTCCGCCCTGCGCTGACCTCACTCACCGATCCGAGGGTACGCCGTCTTGGCCTCGCCGGGTGCGCCTGGCCGGGCCGGGCTCAGCGCGGCCGGTGCAGCAGCTGTGGCGTGACCCGAAGGCCGCCCATGTCCACGACCGGCAGCTCCTCCACCCGCAGGCCGCGGGCACGCCCTGCCTCGGCGGTGGCGCGGGCGGCCGGGGACAGCCACACCAGGCGTCCGCCGGGGGCGAGCACCCGCGCCGCGTGACCCACGAGATCCACGAGCAATCGGTGCAGGCCGTGCTCTACCACCACGCGTCGTCCCATCGGTGGGTTGGTGAGGATCAGCGAGACCCGTCGTCCGAGCCGGGCGGGGTCGAAGCGCCGCGCATCGATGCGGTGCAGCTCGAGGCTCGCGGGCTCGATGGGCGCGGCGGCCAGGTTGGTGCGGGCGATCTCCAGCGCACGAGGATCGAGATCGGTGCCGAGCAGGTGCAGGCCCGGCGCGAGGATCGACGCCTCGACCAGCTCGAGCCCGCTGCCGCAGAAGGGATCCCACACCACCTCGCCCGCGCGTGGTCGCCCGAGCCAGGCCAGCAGCGCGGCCATGGTCGGGTGCGAGGCGGCCGGCACGTCGGCCCGGCGGTACTCGAAGCGAGGATCGGCGCCGCGAGGCAGGCACCACAGCCGCCCGGCCCGCTCGTCGACCTCGATGGTCCACGCGACCTCGCGGGTGTCGTTGACCAGCGGCGACGGGCGCTCGGCGAGGCGCACGGCCACCTGCCAGCGCAGCGACCGACGGTGCCCGCCGTCGGCGAAGGCCAGGCGGAAGCGCAGCGGTCCGTCGGTCCAGGCCGCGAGGGCCTCCACGAGCGCAGGCGCCCGCAGGCCGGCGACGATGCGATCGACCAGCTCGCTCCCCGGCGGCAGCGGCAGGCCCAGGGCCAGGTCGAGGGCGCTGCGTGCCGCGAGGGCCTCGCCCAGCGGGCCGGACCACGGCACGAGCACCGCATCGTCGCCCCGGCGCTGGATCTGGTCGGCATCGATCGACAGGCGGGCCGCGGCCTGCTGGGCCAGGATCTCCGCGGTGCCCCCTCGACCGCGCAGCCGCAGCTCGAGCGGGCGGGGCAGCGCCCGATCGAGCCGGATCGCGGCCTCGTGCTCGCGACCATGCCGGCGTCGCACGAGGGTGGTGGCCTCGGCGATCCGTCGCCGCAGATCGTCGTCGTCGTCGGGGCGCCGGGCGAGGCGCTGCTGGGTGAGCGCGCCGCCGATGCGCCCCAGCGCCTCCACGGCGGCCCGTCGCTCGGGCGGTGCGGCCTGGTCGGCCACCTCCAGCAACGCGGGCTCGAGCGCCTCCGCCTCGGGCAGCTCGAGCTTGCCGATCGCCCGGGCCGCCTCCCGCACCACGCGGGGCTCGTCGTCGCGCAGGGCCGCCGGCAGCAGCTCGGCGAGCTCCGGCAGCGGCAGCCGCTGGGCGATGCGGGTGAGCACGCGCAGGCGCATCGCTCGCTCGGCCCCGGGCGCCTGCGCCAAGCCCCGCAGCAGCACGGCGGCCACGCCCTGCTCGCCCCGCATCAGCGCCGCGACCACTCGCTTGGCGTCGTCGCGCTCGGCACAGCGCGCCCACAGCTCCAGCAGCGCGGGCACGTCGCGGCGCCCGGGGGTGAACCCCGGGTCGTCACAACGCGGCAGCGTGACCCCCGGCGAGGCGACACCCATCGGCGCGCCGACCATAGCGGCCGGGCGTGGGCGGATCAACGCTCCGCGGCCGGAGGTGGACGGGCGTGGACCCGGCCGGTAGCGTCGTGGCCCGCTTGTCGACCGAGCTCACCGCCCGCCGCATCCTCTACGAGGACGCCGACGTCCTGCTGGTGGACAAGCCGCCGGGGCTGGTGTCCCACGCCACGGTGGACCCTCGTCGTGACCACCTGGTGGCGGCGCTGCGCCGCCTGCTGCGGGCGCGC
The DNA here is from genome assembly GCA_020633315.1 of Myxococcales bacterium. Taxonomy (GTDB): domain Bacteria; phylum Myxococcota_A; class Polyangia; order Nannocystales; family Nannocystaceae; genus Paraliomyxa. The sequence goes on along the minus strand of JACKDV010000044.1, from coordinate 12,607 downwards.
GACGGCGAGGCCGGCCACCTCGGGCTGGTGCATCGTCTCGATCGCGACACCAGCGGGGTGGTGCTGCTGTCGCGTCGCGCCGAGCACGACGCCACGCTCGGGGCCGCGTTCGCCGAGCACCGGATCGAGAAGGTCTACCTCGCGATCGTGCGCGCCGCGGGCGGAGCGAGCTTCCCCGCCGGCACCATCGAGCAGCGGGCCCCCCTCGCGCCCGGCCGCGGCCCCGGCGGGCGCACGCTGGTGGTGCGCGCGGGAGGCAAGCCCAGCCGCACCGAGCTCCGTGCGCGGCTGAGCGAGGGCGAGCTGGTGCTGGTGGAGGCGCGCCCCCGCACGGGGCGGACCCACCAGATCCGCGTGCACCTGGCCGAGCTCGGCTTCCCGATCCTGGGCGACGCGCTCTACGGAGGGGCGGAGCCCGACGTCAAGCGCCTGCTGCTGCACGCCTGGTGCCTGGGGCTCCCGCACCCGCGCACCGGCGAGCCGCTGCGCGTGGTGGCCCCGCCGCCCCGGGCGTTCCGCTCGCGGCTGCCCGGGCTCGACGCGCTCGAGCCGGGGTGACGGCTATGCACGCGCCGCCAGCCGGGCCACGAAGCGGCGCCGCGCCTGCGTGCCCACCATGTCGATCTCGGCGTCGCGGACCAGGGTGGGCGCGGCGTAGTCGGCGAGCAGCGACTCGATCGTCGCGGTCAGCAGCGCCACCGAGTAGCTGAATCCCTGGCAGAAGCGGTTCGGGCCGTCGGCGGTGGGGGCGGCCTCCAGTCCCCAGGCCAGCCGGATCCGCTCGCGCTGGGCCGCGTCGAGCTCCAGGCGCATGCGGAGCGGATCGGGGAACACCGCGGGATCCCGCAGCGGCGCCACGTTGAGGCCCATCACCAGCTGTTCCGACTCGATCGACAGCGGGCGACGGGTCCCGTCGCCCGCCACGATGTCGAGCGTGCACGCTCGCTCGGCGCGGCGCAGCAGGAGCGGCAGCGGGGTGACGAGCCGGACCGCCTCGTAGAGCGACGCCTTGATCCGCTGCCGACGCAGCTCCCCCTCCGCGTCCTGCAGGGCCCGCCAGGTCGGCGGCGAGGCGCTGACCTGATACACCCACTCGGTCAGCACGCTCGAGACCGTCTCGTAGCTCGCGGCGATGAAGGTGGTGGCGAGGGCCTTGGTGTCGGCCCACGACAGACCATCGCGCAGCAGCTGGGTGAGCAGGCCTCCCTCGGGCTCGGTGTCGTCGCGCTCCCCGGTCGGCGCGGTGGCAGCCGACCGGCGGGCGCGCTCCTCCTCGGCCAGCGGCGCGAAGACCCGCTCGTAGCGATCGATCACCTCGCTCAGCCCCTTGCGCTCGAGCACGGCGGTCGGGCCGTGCCCCTTCATGGCGCTGGCCTGGATGGTGGGGCCGACCCACTCGGCGTTGTGCTCGAGCGCGTCGATCACCTCGGCGATGGCCTCGGGGGTCCAGGCGTGGGCGGGGAAGATCTGCTCGAGGATCACGCTGGCGGTGAAGTACTGGACCCGACGGATCGAGAGCTCGCAGGGCGGGGCGAGGTGCTCGCCCACGCGCCGCTGCACCACCCGCCGCAGCCCCCGCTGGACTCGCTTGATGAGCGCGTCGAGCAGCTCGATCTGCCGCAGGTAGGGGCCGCCCTGGGCGGGGCCCATGATCCCCTCGTAGGCCCCGGCCTCGCCCGTCACCGCCACCGCGATGTTGGCCGTGGGTCCCTTGTCGAGCGCCGGGTGCTCGCCCAGCGCCCGCAGGCCCTCGGCCGAGTGGAGCACCAGGATCGCGGGACCCAGGGGGCGGGCATCGAGGAGGTAGGCGTCGGGATGCGGGGAGCGGCGCGCCAGGTCGAGCAGCGTGCTCACCATGATCGACTGATCGCCGTGCCGCAGCGCTCGCCAGAGCTGACGGCCGTGGTGCAGCGCGGTCCACAGGGTGGCGGGCAGGCGATGGGACGGCAGTCGGGTCTCCACGGTGTCGATGATGCCCCATGTCACGCCCGGACAAGCGCTGCCGCCCGCGGGCTCAGGAGCCTCGGTCGGTCGGGGCCGTGGGCTCGACCGGCCACGGCGGCTGGCGGCGCAGCTCGTCGACCGAGATCCGGCCCTCGGCGATCTTCCCCGTGCATGCGTCGTGGATCCGCCAGACCATGTCGCGGCCCAGCAGCGGCTGCGACTCCACGAAGATGCAGCGCAGCTCCCCCGGCTCGAAGCCGCACTGCGCCTGGATGGCGGCGAGCAGGCGCTCGTCGTGCAGGTGGCCGTCGCCGAAGTTCCAGCCGAGCACCGAGCCGGCGAGGATCTCCCCGTCGACCCACTCGTACTGGCCCAGCTCGTCCACCGCCCTGGGCAGCAGCGAGGGCAGGGCGCGGCCGTGCAGGTGCATGAGGCGGAAGGCGATCACCTTGCCCACCAGCCCCACCGAGGTGCGGCGATCGTAGAAGCGATCGAGCTGGTCGTAGATCCACGGGGTGCTCTTGCGCAGGCCGGTGTCGAGCTTGCGGTAGCTCTCGCCCCGGAACAGCCACACGCCGTAGGCCCAGTTGCCCGCGTAGTAGCGCATGGCGGGGAGGAAGGAGACGCGGCGCGGCGCGAGGTTGCCCAGCAGCGGGACCCCCACCAGCACCACCACGAGCAGCAGCGCCAGCGGGATCGAGCCCGGGTGCAGCACGCTCACCTCGGCGTTGGCCCCGAACAGGAAGAAGCCGGCGTAGACCACCATCACGTTCCACTCGATGGGCACGCCCATGGGCACGTTGCTGGTGATGAAGCCGTGGAGGGCGAGCATCATGAGCAGGCCCACCACCGTCATCGCTCCGCCGCCGCCCAGCAGCAGCACCACCGGCACCGCCAGCTCGAGCGCGGTGCCGAGGTGTGCCATGAGCACCGCGAGCCGCGAGGGCGCCAGATCGTCGGGGTAGGCGCGGTACATGAGGCGGCGCAGCCGGGCCATGCGGGTGACCGGGCTGTTGCTGGTCATCACGCACACCACGTAGGGGAAGTGGTGGTTGAGCTTGGAGACCCCGGCCCACGACCACAGGGCGACCTGCACCGCCTTGGCGCCGGGCAGCCAGTCGGTGACCAGCACGAAGCACATCACCGTCACCCAGTAGTGCTCGGCCCGGGCGGCGAGGAACACGGTGCGATCGCAAAGGCCCAGCAGCGGCACGAGCACGGCGATCGGCCACAGCTCGGCGGGGCCGGGCACGCCGGCGACCAGCGCTCGCACCAGGGCGACGAGCAGCGCGAGGTAGAGCGCGGCGTCGAGGAGCGTGCGGGTGTGGCCGCCGATCACGGGCAGCCCGGGGCGCCACGGCGCCTTGGTGGTGCCCGGCCGCAGGAAGTACAGCGCCCCGCCGATCGGAGGCAGGTAGCGCCCGGTCAGCGGACCGCTGCCGCAGCCCAGGCCCACCACCTCGAAGAGCATGCTCCACAGGATCGCCTTGACGAAGGCGAGCGGCTCGAGCCACCAGGCGGGGAGCTCGGCCAGACCGCCGAGCTGGGGCGAGAGGCTGCAGAACGCGATCCAGCCGCCCACGTACAGGCCCACCTTGAGCAGGTAGGCGCCGTAGATCGCCACCGGCGCGCCGTAGCCCTGCAGGGCCCACGAGCGGCAGACCATGCGGCTCTTGGTGGAGAAGGGCTGCTCGGCCCACTCGAGCGCGTCGTAGGGCGGTGGGACGGGTTCCAGCAGGCCCATGGCGGGCGGCTAGATGCAGGTCGCGCCCATCAGGCCGCTCATGTCGGCCGAGGGCGGCTGGCAGGTGGAGGGGCCCATGCAGTCCATGTCGTCGAGGCACTCTCCGCACACGCCCAGCGGGATCACGTTGAGCAGCGTGGCCACGCCGCACATGCCCGAGGCGCACACGGTGCCGTCGCCCATCAGGCCGTTCAGGGGGCAGCCGCCGCCGTTGGGCACCGAGCCGGGGTCGAGGCAGGCGTGGTAGCCCTGGAACATCGCGAGGTCGTAGACCGGCGAGCACACCTGCTCGCCCTCGCAGAACAGGTCGCCGTCGCGGCACTCCGAGCAGAAGTCGGCGGGGATGAGGCCTCCGGTGTTGACCAGCGAGGTGCAGACCAGGTCGCCCATGCAGCCCTCGTCGCTGTCGCACATCACCCCGAGGCTGCCGTCGGTGCACACCGCGTAGAGGGCCGCGGGATCGAGCGAGCAGGTGCCCATGTCGCAGTGGGCGTCCTCGAGGCACTCGGAGCACACGCCGCCGAGCATCGGGATCTGGTAGCAGTAGCCCGACTCGCACTCGAGCGGGCTGGTGCACATGCCCCCGTTGGGCAGGGGGGTGCTGCCACCGTCGGTGGTCTCGCCGGGCAGGAAGCCGGCCGAGTCCATGCCGTCGCTGGTGGTGCCGCCGGTGGAGTCTGCGTTGCCCGAGCCCTGGCCGGTGGCGCTGATCGTGCTGCCGGTGGAGTCGACCCCGCCCGAGCTGCCGGTGCCGTCGGCCGACGGGGGGGGCTCGCGATCGGCGGGGCAGCCCGCGACCAGCAGGCCGGCGGTGACGAGCAACACGGAGAACGAGGGGCGGAGGCCGAGATCACGCATGCCAGGCGATGTCCTTCGAGGGCTCGGACGATCATGCGGCCGCGGTGGCGCGGCTGTAAAGCACGGGGCGCCCGCTCACGGAGCCAGCGTGCGCTCGAGCAGGGCGCCTCGCTGCGCGGCGGCCCAGCCGGCCTCCAGCAGCGCGCGCGTGGGGGGATCGTCGGCGTCCAGCAGCGGCAGCAGCACCGGGGCGCCCGCGGGCAGGCATCGCCGCAGCGCATCGGCGGCGGCGAGCAGCGACAGCTCGGGCGGGGCGAGCAGGCGCTGCACCAGCCACGCGCTGCCCTCGCGGGAGATCCACGCCGTGAGCGCGGCGTCGTCCTCGGTGGTGACGCAGCCGTGCCGCGCGTGGGCCTCGGTGCCCGCCCAGGCCTCGGGGAGCCAGGCCACCCGCTCGCGCTCGGCGGCGCGGGGCGATCGCCAGGGCGGCGCGGCCACGAGCCGAGGATGCGTGGCCTCGCCGAAGCCCAGCGCGGTGACGGTGGCGCGGAGCGAGGCGAAGCCGCGCTCTCGGTAGAAGGGCACCAGCTCGGCGCGGGCCAGCAGCTGCAGGCGGCGCAGGCCCGCGTCGCGGCAGCGCTGGGCCGCGGCGTCGAGCAGGCGAGAGGCGAGCCCACGCCCGCGCGCCCACGGCACCACGCCGGTGCCGCTGGTGCGCGCGGCCGGGTGCAGGCTGGGGGGCGTGCCGACCAGCACGTAGCCGAGCCAACCATTCGGATCTCGGGGCTCCGAGCCGGGCCGCAGGGCCACCACCGACAGCGCGGGGTCGACCCCTTCCCTTCGGAGCTTGCGGGCGAACCACCCCGGCGGGCGATCACCGTCCCCGAAGATCCGTAGGGCGAGCCCTTCGAGCTCCGCCGGATCCTCCAGGGCATCCACGCCCACGATCCGTGCCTCGTCCCTCTGCGGGGCGCCCGCGCCTCGCGTGCGCGGCCCGGCGTCCGGTGGGGCTCCCATGATCGTGCACCATGCCACGGCGGGCCCCCGCCGGGGGCGAGCGGCCCGGGCTCGCGCCAGCGCCGCAACGGGGCCCTTTGAGACGCACACCCGCCTCGATCTACAGTCGGTCGCCGAGCCCGAGACCCCCGGCCCCCGCGAGCCCGCGGGATGCGTCCGGGCGGGGCTCGCTCGGCCGATCCCATGGAGTCGCTCGACACCTTCATCGAGGAGCAGCCGCTGATCGCCGCCGTCGTGGTGGTGGCGGGCTCCGTCGTGCTCGCCTACCTCATCGAGCTGCTCATCCGCCGCACCCTGGTGGTGCTGGCCCGCCGTACCACCACCGAGCTCGACGACCACGTGGTCGATGCGCTGCGGCGCCCGATCTTCCTCAGCGTCATCTTCGCGGGCCTGGGCCTGGGCACCCACATGTTCGGCCTGCCCGACGCGGCCCACTTCACGGCGGTGGGCCTGCTCAAGACCTTCGCGATCGTGGTGTGGATGCTGGCGCTCATCCGCATCGGATCGCTGGTGGTGCACACCGTGGGCAACCACCCGCGGGGGCGCTCGATCCTGCAGCCGCGCACCATCCCGGTGTTCGACATGCTGATCAAGGTGGTGGTGGTGGGGGCCGCCATCTACTTCGTGTTCGTCGCCTGGCGCCTCGATCTGACCGCGTGGCTGGCCTCGGCGGGCATCGTGGGCATCGCGCTGGGCTTCGCGGCCAAGGACACGCTGGGCAACCTGTTCTCGGGGATCTTCATCCTCGCCGACGGCCCCTACAAGCTCGGCGACTGGATCATCATCGACGGCACCATCCGCGGGAACCTGCGCGGTCGGGTGACCCACATCGGCATGCGCTCCACCCGGATCCTCACCCGCGACGACGTGGAGATCACGGTGCCCAACGCGATGATCGCCAACGCGCAGCTCATCAACGAGATGGGCGGCCCCTACACCAAGCAGCGGGTGCGGGTGGCGGTGAGCGTGGCCTACGGCAGCGACCTCGACCACGTGAGCGAGGTGATGCTCGAGTGCGCCCGGAGCAACTCGTTGGTGGCCGAGACCCCGATCCCCGAGGCCCGGCTGCGGCGCTTCGGCGGCTCGGGGCTGGAGCTCGAGCTGCTGGTGTACCTCGAGGATCCCGCGGTGCGGGGCCGGCTCATCGACGAGCTCAGCCGCGCGGTCTACAAGGCCTTTGGCGTCGCCGGCATCGAGATCCCGTACAGCAAGCACGACGTGTACATCAAGCAGATGCCCGGTCGCGACGCCGAGCGCTACGCGGAGCCAGGGGACTAGCCGCTCGGAGGGCTAGCCCGGGTGGGGCTCACCCTTCGTCGCCGTGGACGTTGGCCAGGGTGAGGGCGCGGTGCCAGGCGTTGCCGCGCGAGGTCGAGGCCTCCACCGTCACGCGGAACACCTCGACGGTGGCGGGCACGAAGAACCGGCGGTGCACCACCTCGGTCTCGCCGGGCTCGATGCCCGAGACCGCGCCGGGGCTGCGGGCGTGCTCGATGCCCTCGCTGGCCACACCCGGCTCGACGCCGACCTCCTCGTCCGAGTCGATGCTGCGCACCTTCAGCCGCACGGCGGGCTCCCAGATGGTGGTCGAGCCCACGTTGGACAGCTCCACGTCCACGGCGTGCAGCAGGCCGCGGCCGCCGTCGGGCATCTGCATCCAGCGCACGGGGGTGCTGCGCAGGCCGAGGACCATGCGCTCGGCGAAGGTGCGGCCCTTGAAGAAGCGGCGATAGCCCGCGATGGCGCCGATGATGCCGAGCACCAGGCCGAGGATCTTCGAGGCCACCTCGATGGTGGTCTCCACCGCCTCGACCTCGCCCCCCGCCTCGCCCGCCGCTCGGCGCAGCGCCTCGATGGTGAGCAGGACCGCGATGGCCCCGAGCACGATGATGACGTCGCCGATGTGCTCGTGGATCAGGCGGTTGAGCCGGCTCATCCGAGCCCCCCCAGCAGCAGCACCACGATGTAGCCGACCAGGCCCAGCGCCACCGCGACCAGCAGCAGGGGGAAGCCGATGAGCCGCCCCTTGGGGCCGGCCGGGGCCACATGGGCCGCGGCTTGCTCGGGAAGGATGATCTCATGGGCGACGAGCCCGTGGGCGCCAGTGGCCGATGGCAGGGCGGCCGGCGAGAGCTCGGCCACCGCCGCCTGCACGTGATCGATCAGCCCCTGGAGCTGGGCGACTGCCTCGCCCTGCGACGGGGCCTGCGTCGGCGGGGCGCCCATCTGCAGGGGGCTCCCGGCCTGCACCATGCTGAGGTGGGCCGCGAGGCCGCCCTGCAGGACTCGCAGGCGCTCGAGGGACTGCTGGGGGGGGCGGGGCTGGTCCTCGGGACCCCACAGCCACGCGCTCCACATCGCCTCGCCCGACCGATCCTCGGCCAGGTCGTCGCCCATGCCCATCAACAGCGCCTGCGCCTGCTCTCGCGTGGGGACGTGTTGGGCGAGCGCAGTGACCAGCGCCAGGCATTGCGGAGAGAGAGCGGCCGCCATGGCGCCCATCATGCCAGACCTTCACCCGCTGCGATCACGGGGCGCGGCCCGTGGGCAGGGGCTCAGGATCGCTCGTTGCTGAGCTGCCGACGCACGTGGTGGTGCTCCAGGCCCAGATCGCACAGGCGGCTGACCAGCTCGCGATAGCTCACCCCCGCGTGCGCCATCATGCGCGGGTACATGCTGATCGAGGTGAAGCCCGGCATGGTGTTGAGCTCGTTGAGGTAGGCGGTGCCCGTGCGGCGGCACAGCAGGAAGTCGATGCGGGCCAGGCCCTTGCAGCCGGTCACCTGGAACGCGCGCAGGGCCGAGGCGCGGATGCCCTCGACCGTCTCCTCGGGCAGCGGGGCGGGCACGTGCAGCACGGCCACGTCGTTGACGTACTTGGTGTCGTAGTCGTACCAGGTGCCGGCGGGCAGCTCGATCTCGCCGGGCTCGCTGAGCTGGGTCTGCGGCCCGCCGTTGCCGAGCACCGCGATCTCGATCTCGCGGGCGTCGATGCCCTTCTCGATCACCACGCGGTGGTCGTAGCGCGCGGCGGAGCGCAGCGCGTCGCCCAGCGCGTCCACGCGGTCGACCCGGACCACCCCCACCGAGGAGCCGAGGTTGACCGGCTTGACGAAGCAGGGCAAGCCCAGGGTGTCGCGAAGCTCCTCGATCACGCGGGCCAGGCCGCGCTCGTCGGCGATGGTGAGATCGTCCACCTCGCGCCACGGCACCAGCGGCACCTCGGGCGCGGCCGAGGCCACCAGGTGCTTCTGCGCCACCTTGTCCATGCACAGCGCCGAGGCCAGCACGCCCGAGCCCACGTAGGGCAGGCCGAGGATCTCGAGCATGCCCTGGATCGTGCCGTCCTCGCCGTAGGGGCCGTGCAGCACGGGGAACACCAGGTCGATGCCCAGCGTGCGCAGGTCGGCCACCGCCTCGCCGCCGGCGATCAGGGCGGCGAGCTGGTCGGGGGTGGGGCGCTCGTCGAGCGATCCGGTGTGCCAGCTCCCGTCGCGAGCGATGCCCAGCGGCACCGGCTCGAAGCGCTCGTGGTCGACGGCCGCGAGCACCGAGCAGGCGCTGCGCAGCGAGATCTCGTGCTCCGAGGAGGCGCCGCCGAAGGCGACGAGCAGGCGGGGTCGCACCATGGCGCGGAGTCTACGTCAGTGCGCGGCGCCGTGTTCCACCAGGGCCATCACCACGCGGTCCTGCAGGCGGCGGCTGAGGGTGGGGGACACGGGCCCGTTGACCAGGATGGAGAAGCCCAGGCGGCGCCCGCCCTTGGCCTCGACCACGCCCGACAGGGCGCTGGCCCCCCGCAGGGTCCCGGTCTTGGCCCGCACCCGCCCGCCCGAGCGACGCAGGCGGCCGCGCAGGGTGCCCTCGCGGCCGGCCACCGGCAACACCTGCAGCAGGGCGGCGGCGGGAGATCCCTCCCGGGTGGCGAAGGCCAGCAGGTCGGCCAGGGCGGCCGCGGTGATCCGTCCGCGCGACGACAGGCCCGAGGCGTTCTCGAACACGATCGCATCCTCGGGCAGGCCGGCCGCCTCCCAGTAGCGCTCGAGCGCCCGGTGGCCGTTGTCCCAGTCGCCGGGCTCACCGGTCATCCGCCAGCCCAGGGTGCGCAGCACCTGCTCGGTGGTGAAGTTGTTGGAGTAGGCCAGCGCCGACTCGAGCACCTCGGGCAGCGGCGCCGACCGGTGGGTGGCCACCAGCTCCGCCGTGGCCGGGGTGGCCCCGCGCTCGACCACCAGGGCCGGCGCGCCGCGGTGGGCGAGCTGCTCGGCGAAGGCCGAGCCCGTGAACAGGCCGGGCTCGGTGATCCGGCGGCGCTTGGCGTGGCGGGCCCCCTTGGGCAGGTGGCCGCGCACGTCGATCACGGTGCGGTCGCCGTTGTTCCAGCTCTGCACCGACAGCGCCCCGCGTCCACCGGTGGCGGTGCTGCGGATCTCCAGGTGCTCGCAGGCCGGCGACACGCTCACCGCCACCGGCTGGCCCGAGGCGCCGCCCCGCACCTCGATCTCCACCGTGTTGAATTGCAGCGAGAGCGCGCCGCTGGGGGCCATGTAGCTCACCCCCGGCCCCTCGGGATCGTAGCCCGGGCCGAAGCGGCGCTCGGAGAACGCGCTGTCGTCGACGAGGATCCGCCGGATGCCCTGCAGCTCGACCGTCTCGGCCACCGCCCCGGCGAGCGCGGCCAGGTCGTCCACCTGCAGGCTGGGGTCGCCCTCGCCCACCAGCACCAGGGTGTCGCCGTCCCGCAGCACGCGGGTCTCGAAGCGGTAGTCGTCGCCGAGCAGCTCGAGGGCCGCGGCGGCGGTGAGCAGCTTGTGGTTGCTGGCCGGGTTGAGGCTGCGCTCCGCGTCGTGCTCGAACACCGGCGCGCCCGTGCTCAGCTCGCGCACGGCGATGCCGAGCACGGCGTCGTCGTGCAGGCCCGAGGCGATCCGCTCGAGCCGCGCGCTGAGGTCCCCGCTCACCGCGGCCTCGGGCGGGCGGTGCTCGGCGTGGGCGAGCGCGGCCTGGCGCAGCGCGATCAGGCGCTGCTCCACCTGGGCCACCCAGGGATCGTCGCTCGCATCGCCGGGGAGGCCGAACGAGGGGGTCGCGGGGGTGCTCGGCTCGCTCGAGATCCGCTCGAGGATCGACGAGGGCTCGCGGGGGGACAGCGGCAGCCCTTGGGCCCGCGGCAGGGCCGAGCCCTCCGATTCCGCGGCGGCCTTCGCTCCACCCCCCAGGAGGGTGACGATGGCGAGCAAGACGGCGGCGGAATGGCGATGGAGCATGGCGAGATCCCCCTCACTCCCCCGACGAACGCACGCGAGATCCGCCGTGCACGCCCGGGAGTGGTTATGTAGGTTCGAGTGCGACCTTCATCATGAGGGCTATCACGGCGGCTGGGATCGACCAAAAAAGCTAATCTTCGCGCCCCATGCTCGACATCAAGCTGCTTCGGGACCAGCCGGAGGCGCTCCGGCGCAACCTCGAGGATCGCCACACCCAGGTGTTCGAAGACCTGCCGGTGGGGTCGCCGGGGTGGGCGGAGGCCTCGGTGGCTCGTCTGCAGGCGGTGGACCAGCGCTACCGGGACCTGCTGCACGAGCAGGAGACCCTGCGCCAGCGACAGAACGAGAACTCCTTGGCCATGCGTGCAGTGGGCAAGCGGCCCAAGGACGAGCAGGCCGCGGCTCGGCAGCCCCTGGTGGAGGAGGGGCGGGCCCTTCGCGAGCGGGAGCGCGAGCTGGCCGTCGCGGCCGAGGCCGCCCTGGTCGAGCGCGACGAGGCGTGGCGTCGGCTGCCCAACCTCACCCACGACCAGACGCCGCGGGGCGGCGAGGAGGCGCACCACCAGCTCCGCACCTGGGGCACGCCGCGGGACTTCGTCGCCGAGGGCTTCACGCCTCGCGATCACCTGGCCATCGCCGAGTCGCTCGACCTGGTCGACTTCGCCGCGGGGGCCAAGGTGGCCGGACAGAAGTTCTACTACCTCAAGAACGAGGCGGTGCTGCTCGACATGGCGCTGCAGCGCTACGCCCTCGACATCGCCCGCAGGCACGGCTTCACCCTGCACACCACCCCCGACCTGGCGCGCGTGGAGATCCTCGACGGCCTGGGCTTCAACCCGCGCGGCGAGTCCACCCAGGTCTACAGCGTGGCCAACAGCGACCTTTGCCTGGTGGGCACGGCCGAGATCACGCTGGGGGGCATGCTGGCCGACACCATCGTGGAGCCCGAGTCGCTGCCGCTGCTGCTCGCCGGCCTGTCGCACTGCTTCCGCACCGAGGCCGGCTCGGCGGGCCAGGAGAGCCGGGGCCTGTACCGCGTGCACCAGTTCACCAAGGTAGAGCTGTTCGCCTTCACCGTGGGCGAGCTGTCGGCCAGCGAGGCCATGCACGAGCGCCTGCTCGCGATCGAGGAGGAGGTCTTCCAGGGGCTCGAGCTGCCCTACCAGGTGCTCGACATCGCCTCGGGCGACCTGGGCGGCCCGGCCCTGCGCAAGTTCGACATCGAGGCATGGATGCCCGGTCGCGGGGCCTACGGCGAGGTGACCAGCACCTCCAACTGCACCGACTACCAGGCCCGCCGCCTGCGGATCCGCCATCGCACGGGCGACGACGGCGGCAAGAAGGGCAAGAACCGCCTGGTGCACATGCTCAACGGCACCGCGGTGGCCACCAGCCGGGCGATCGTGGCGCTGCTGGAGAACGGGCAGCAGGCCGACGGCAGCGTGACGCTGCCCAAGGCGCTGGTGCCCTACCTCGGCTTCGATCGCATCGGGCCGCGCTGAGCGACCCTTGAGGAGGCGGCCCCGGCCGGGGCCGCCTCGCGCCGGCGGAGGGCGGGCTACTCGTCGTCGTCTTCGCAGGCCTCGTCGAGCTCGTCGAGGTCCTCGCACGCCTCGGCCTCCTCGCCGAACAGCAGCTCGCAGGCGTCGTCGAGGGCCTCGGCCAGCTCGCAGGCATCCACCGCCTCGCCGGCCTCGCACGCCTCGTCTACCGCATCGAACGGGGCACAGGCCGCCGCATCGTCGCCGAACACGGCCTCGCAGGCGTCGTCGGCATCCTCCGCCGCCTCACAGATGTCGTCGTCGTCCTCGTCGTCGCCGTCATCATCGTCGCCGTC
>JACKDV010000043.1 GCA_020633315.1 Myxococcales bacterium | reverse complement strand
GTGCTCGAGCTGCACTACTGGGAGTAGTCTCCGGGCCCCGCCCCAATCACCGCGAGAACGTGTGTCTTTCCTGAATTCGCTGTGGTGGCGGGGCCTTGGAGGCGACCTCCGAGTGTAGTGGAGTCGGTGGAGTGGACTGGAGTGGGCCCGGGTCGTGGAGAAGGAGTGGAGAAGCGCTGGGGCCCAGACACGGATCCCAACTGCACCACGACGTCGGAGGGTGACCGGGTGATATCGTCCACCACGTGGGTCCCGTCGGCGGTGTCCTCGACGTCTCCGAGCCGAACGCGGGCGAGAGGAGCGAAGGCTAGCGTGCCCTACTATCCGACGACCTGGGAGGTCGCGATCCCGAAAACGGACGACAACGAGGTACGAGTCCTGATTGCGCGAGGCTGGGCAGAGCGCGGTGGCGCCACGGTCGAACAGCGCGACAACGGGAACCTCATCGTTCTGACGTTGAGCATGGAGATCGACGGCAAGGCGAAAGTCGGGCGCTATGACGCCGAATTGCGGAGGATGACGTCGGAGCTCTTCGAGGGCGCCGGTGTCAACCGCTGGTGATCGTGCAACGCGGTGCCCACACGGCCGACAACGAGAACAGGGACCGAGCGACGACGCGCTGCGGGAGGCATGGTCTTGCGGAGACGGGCTGGCCCCCAGACGATACCGTCCCCAAGGAGATGAGCATCACTTGGGTGCCTTGATGAGCTCGGAGACCTCGCTGGGACGACTGCCGAACAGCCGTCGTCGGACCTCCGCAAGTCGTTCCGGGTCGGGCTTCGGTCTTGCGCGCACGAGGAGGACCTCGATGTCCCGCCACTCCAATTCGTTGAGAGACGGCGGGTCGTTTGGTTCGTCTTGTTGGTCGGGCATGAGGGCGTCGCCTTCGCTCGGGCTCGAGCCGGACGAAGCGGAGCGTCGGCGGCTCGAGGTGAGTGCTCGCGGGGATCGGGGTTCGACCCCTCAGCAGGGTTCGTGCCAGCGTCCCTGATCAACGAAAGCCGCGACTTGTGGATCGCTCGTCCGTCGACTGCGCTGCAATCGTGCGCCGATACGGAAGAAGCATGCGCCGGCCTTCTGGCCGCCGGCCAATGCTCAGTCCGAGTCGTCCTCGTGCGCTCGTCCGGCCGCGTATCGCCGCGCCAGCTCGAATGCCTGCTCCCGTGTCATCATCGTGGTCTCGTCAGCGACATCTCTCATGACCGGGCGCCCCGGCGGAGGGGAAGCTTGGGCTCGTTCCTCCGTCGGCTCGACGCGAGGTGGCGGAGCGGGTACCTCGTAGGTCGGTGCACCCAGTCGGGCTCGGATCTCCGCGAGCTTCTCCGGGGAGATCCACGCCGTCCCGTCCGCCTCGGGGTCCGCCGCCTTGACCCTAGCGATGGCCACCGCCTGCTCGAGCATCGAGGTGGTCTCGGCGTCAGCCTCCCGGGCCGGTGCCAGCGGCGAGTGGCCGTGGATCGCTGCGAGCTCCTCCTTGGTCATCAGCGAGGTGACGTCAGGGGTCATCGTCACGGCCGCGGCCCGACGGAGCGCTGTCTCCTCCTCGGGCTGCCACTGGTGCACGACCGAGCGCGCTATGGAGCTCGGCAACGCGCCGTTCCAGTGCAGCACGGCCAGCTCCTCGACCGAGACGTCCGCGGTCTCGTCGACGATCTCACCGTTGCTCGAGCCGATGCCTTCTAGTGGCAGCGTGGAGCCAGACCGGGCGTACAGCGGCGGCTCGCTCCCTTCGCCGACGATGAGTGACTCGGGCTGGGGCTCCGGCTCGTCGGGCAACGGCTTTGGTTCTTCGGGCGCCGGCGTCGACTCTTCGGGCAGCGGCGTCGGCTCCTCGACCGTGGTGGGAGGCCGCAGCCCGGCCTCCTCGAGCCGTCGTGCCTCCTCCCAGTACCGGGCCGCGTCTCGCTTCAGCCCGCGGCGCTCACAGACCAGGGCCATCGCTCGTGCGCAGTGTCCCGCGCTGCCGAGCGCCGCCACCTCGGGTCGAGCGCTCGCCACGGCAACCGCCTTCCCCCATGACGCGATCGCTTGCGCCTCCATGCCGAGCACGAGAGCGACGTCGCCAGCCAATCGGCACGCCTCCAGCAGCAACGGGGCCAGCCCTCGCTCGTCCGCGCTCACGATGGCGCTCGAGTAGGTCAGCAGGGCGCCCGGTCGATCGCCGCGGGCCATCCGCGTGGATCCCAGGGCGAGCTGGGAGATCGGCAGCAGCTCCGGCCGAGTCTCCGTTGTCTCGGCCAGCGCCACGGCCTCGACGCCTCGGGCCTCTGCCTGCTCGGGCGCCGCGGCACCGAGCAAGTAGCTTCCCAGCAGCAGCTCCATGGTCACCTGCTGCTCGAGCCACCCCTCGGATGCGCACAGGTCCCGCGCGAGCCGCTGCTGCCTGACGGCCTCCACTGGCCGCCCCTGCTCGTGAGCGGCGGCCGCCCGGGTCACCAAGCTACCGAGCTCTCGTCGGCGGAGATCATCAGCCGATGGCTCGACGGCAGGAGGCTGCCGGGGCCGGCGGGGACCGACGATGCCCGAGCGAGCGTGGGGGCCCTCACCGTCTGGGGCGTTGAGCAGGCCGAGGGGAATCGGCTCGGCCCGAGCGTCGACGCGGGTCCGCTCTGCGTCGTTGCCGAGCTCGTCGTCGAGGGTCGAGTACTCGGTGTCGACGACGATCCACCGCACCGCCCCCAGCTCGTGGCCCGCCAGGAGCATCGCGATGGCTCGGGCCCAGTGCGGAACGAGCCGCACGTGGGCTGGGGCCAGGAGCACGACCCACGGCCGCCCGCCTGGTGTACACGAGAGGACCTGCGCGAGCTGTCCCGCGAAGCCTGCGAGGCCGCCGACGGCCGGTGGCGGCGGGAGTTGTGGCCAGGGCTCGTCGTCATCGGCTCCTTCGCGGCGGGCGTCGTAGATCCCTCGCAGCGTGTCCGCTCGCACGTCCCAGCCCGGAGCGGCGGAGTCGTGGGGGGTCGTCAGCTCGGCGAATGGCCCCGGAGCGAACGGAGACAGCTCCAGGCCGCGTAGCACCTTCAGTGTTGCCTTGCGTGTGCTTGCCGTCGTGACCACGTGGAGCAGGCGGCAGCCGTCGTCGCGTAGGAACGCGAGCGCGCGGTCGTGCAGCTCGACCATGGCTTGGTGGGCGTCCGTCATCGGCCCTCGTCAGTTCACCTTCACCAGCGGAGCGGTCATGGTGGCGAGGGCGGTCCCCCTGACCTCCACGGTGGCCGCGCCCAGGGTGAGGCCCTGCGCGGCGGTACAGCTGGCATTGGTGCCCGACAGCTCGAGGTCCATCGCGCTCAGCGCGGCGTTCGAGGTCATCTCGAGGCTCGCCGCTTCGCTCGCCACCATCACTGCGTTGCCCCGTAGATCCACGTCCTCGGTCAGCGTCATCGATGCCCCTGGTGTCGCCGGGTCACCGCCCGCGGCCAACTCGGCGCCCCCGTCGAGCATCAGGTTACTCCCCGCCTTGCTCTGCACCCGTGCCACGCTGTCGAGTCGTAGCTGCGCGGCAGCGGCGGACTCGCAGGTCACCCCGCCTTCGGCATCGAGGCTCACCACGCCGCCCGGCTTCGACTGGAGCAGCGCTGCGATGTCCAGTACCACGCTCGCTCCGTTGCCCGCCCGCAGGGTGATCGAGGTCGGCGTCAGCTCGATCATCGTCTGCTGGCACTGCAAGGTGATCGACGTCTCTGCCTCGACTCGGATCGTCTTGGACGCGTGCAGTCGGGCATCGTCCTTCACGTCCACGGAGTAGTGCGGGGCCGGCAGCGGTGCGCCGTCGCCATCCGTGCCCGAGACGGTAATGGAGTGGTTGCCCTCGACCGCGACCGTCCGGTTGCCGCCGACCGAGATCGTCTCGTCGTTGCCCACGGAGCGGCTGTGGTTCCGGCGCGCCACCTCATCGAGATCGCGCTGGGCGTGGACGAAGACCTGCTCATTGCCCGCCGCGTCTTCGAAGCGCAGCTCGTTGAAGCCCTCGCCGCCGGGGCTGCTGCGCGTCTTGATCGTCGACTTGGTGCGCTCGTCGGGGAGCGGGTAGGGCGGACGGCTCTGCCCGTTGTAGACGCTGCCCATGCACAGCGGACGATCGGGATCGCCATCGACGAAGAGGACCACCACCTCCATCCCAACCCGGGGCAGGAACATCGCCCCCCAGCCTGGGCCTCCCCATGCCTGCGCCACGCGGATCCAGCAGGAGGCGTCCTCCGGGGGCGTATTGCCGCGGTCCCAGTGCATGCGGACCTTGATCCTCCCGTGCTCGTCGGTGTGGATCTCCTCGCCCGGAGGTCCCGTCACCACTGCGGTCTGGGGGCCCACGATGACGGGGCGGGGCGTCTCGCGAGGCTGACGATACGGCCGTCCCTCGGGGACGCAGTGGAATTCGTTGCGGTAGGCCGGTGCTCGCTCTCCTCCTCCCGCGTGCAGATCGACCTCGGGTGCATCGCCGTGGTGGAGCACCGAGACGAGTCGATGGCGGCCGTGGTGGGCATCCTCGTCGAGCTCGAACACGACACCGGGAGCGAAGCCCGTCGCGCTGCTCGTGCCTCGAGCGATCTGCTCTCGGGCCGCGAGAGCCTCGCGCTTTCGTCGGGCCCGGGTCACGAGGTCCAGATCGAGCAGGCGGTGGTCACCGTGCTCCACATGCACTGCGCCGGGCAGCGGCTCGAGGGGGATGTTCTCCTCCTGGGCGGCGCTGGCCTCGTCTTCGTGGACCGTAGCGGGATCCGTCGTCCAGTCCCAGTCACGCTGGACCACCGTCGGGCTCTGGGGCACGCGTCGCCAACTCAGACCCTCGATGCTCTCGGTGCCCGCCTCGTCGTTCCGGTCGTGCACGATCGGAACGATGATGCTCCCATCGGCTCCCTCGTAGTCCGCAACGGCCGATGCCGCATCGATGAGCACGACCACCTCGTGCTTCTGGCGCTCTTGATCGAAGGCATAGCTGAGGCCCTCTTCTTCCAGCAGTCGGTGGACGAACCCGAGGTCGGTCTCGCGGTACTGAACGCAGAACTCACGCGGTTCGAAGGTCCGCAGTCCGAGAGCCGAGGCATCCAGCTCCCGGCCACGTGCTGCCAACACCGGGCCGATCACCGCTTCGAGGATCTCGGGCACCGAGCGGTCCTGGAAGATCCGCGACCGCCGGCTGCGGTGCAACAGCACCATCCCCGGTCCGAAGAACAGGGTGAGGAATGTCCGTCCCGATGCGATCCCGTGGTGCTCCACCTCAAGCACGCAGCCCTTGAACGCCCTCGTCGACTCGCCTCGCTCGATGCACAGCTCGATGTCCGCACCTACGAGCTCGTCGGCGATGACGTCGATCTCCGTCGTGACGAGGTCGACGCGAGCGCGGTAGGGGCGGCCGAGGGCCTCCTGCACGTCGATGCGCCGGACGTGCCACTCGATGCCCGCACACTCGAGGGAGAAGCGTACGACGGGGAGCACCCCTCGGGGCTGTGGGGTCGATTCGGTCATCGTGGTGTGTCCTCCGCCGCTAGAAGCGACCGCTGAGGGTGAGCAGGCCGCCTCGGAGGGTCGGCGTGAGGCCGAGGCGGGCCTCGTGGGCTCGTCGGCGCTTGGTTCCCACGCCGAGGAGCGCTCCCCCGACAGCGGTGACCGCCACGCCCGAGCCGAGCAGTGCCCAGCTGAGCGGCGAGACCTCGTCGTACTCGGCGTACTCCATCGCTGTCGCAATGACCGCGCCTACCGTGACCGAGCCTCCGATGGTCGTCGCCCCGATTCCCGCCGCCCACATCCATATCCCGTCGCGCTCGGGTCGGTCGCGAGCCACAGTCGTTGGTTCGTCGGGGGGCGGCTCGATGGTGAGATCCGGCTCCTCAACGACGGCTGGCTCTCCACCTTCCTCGTCGTCGAGGAGCTGCCGTGCTGCTGCTCGCGTGGCCGCGTCGATCCCGGCCAGCATCTCCGCGGCGCTACAGCGGGGACATTCGACGAGGTCCTGCCGGTGCACAGTGTCGTCGGCCGAGCGGGAGTAGCCGAATTGGAACACGTAGTCCGCGGAATCGGGATTCGGCCGGCTGATCACGACGTGAACGAGCATCTGTGCGTCCTCGGACACCTCGAAGCCCTCGGCCTCCAGCGCAGCCTTGGCCGTGGTCATGACCTCGTCGCGAACCACGTCGTGCTCGCTGCCGAGTCGAGATAGGACGTTGAGCTTGACCCGGGGAGCGCTGGCCTCGGGGACTTGGGCGGCCGTGGCCTGCTCGAGCGTCGGCGTCTCGGTTGCTGGATCGGTGGGATCCTGGGCCCTGGCGGTCGAGACGGCGGCCAGCACGGACAGCATGGCGAGGAGGCGGGGAGGGTGGAGTGTTCGGAGTGACATGGGGTTCATCGCTCGCTCGAAGTAGGGCATTCCGTGGCCACCTACTTGCTCTCGTGCGGAAGCGGCATGCTCCAGCACTGGGCAGCGTATCTTGAAATCACGATCATGAGAGCTTCGTCCAAGTCATGGTGATCCGCGCGGATGAAATCGGTTCCCAGCGGCCCGCCGGAGATCAGTACAGTGTATGGGCCGTTGTCGCCGACTCCTCTCTCTCCGTCGAGTTTCAAGACCACGACCGCGCCCTCCATGCGTGCCTTCTCGAGCAGTGGCATGATCGCATCAACCCCGGACCAGTTGGTGAGAGGGGCTGGCAATCCCAGCGCTGAAGCAACGTTCACGATATGTTCCTTGTTCACCACTAGAATCCTCTCAATTCCTGGGCGATCTTCGCGACATCGGCCATCTCGCCCTGCGCAACGCGATTGATGATCTTTCGGACTGCGTCTGGAGATGCACCGCTCATGACTCCGTTCCTGGAACGGAGTAAATCGAACACTGCGTTCGCGGTGCGTTTGTTTCCGTTGTCGAAGAGGTGGCGACCAGCTATCTCCCGCACGATTGCTGCGGATTTCTTGAAGAAACCCTCATATCTTGAGGCGCTGGCCAACACGGACTCGATGCTTCCGGTGAGCGTAGTGCTTCCGCCAAAACGGCGGTTCAAGGCGGCGATCTCATCTGGTCCGACGCCTTGGATGAACCCTCCGAGGCGAGGATCACGTCGCCCTGGATTCTCCCCCGAATAGCTCTTTGACTTCGATAGGCCAAGCGGATCAAGACAGATGCTGGGATCATCGACGTATGCGCGGAGATGAAGCCCCCCCGCCAGCCCGATCGGATCGAGGCTCAGGTACTGCCCTTGCCCCGGATCATAGTAGCGGAAGCGGTTGTAGTAGAGCCCGGTCTCCTCGTCGGCGTACTGCCCCGGGAACCGCCACGGGCACAGCGTGCCCTCGCCGGCCGTGCTGGTGCGGCCCCAGGCATCGACGGCGGCCTGCCACGCGGTCTCGCCCGCCTCGTCCAGGGCACACAGCGGCGTCCCGAGGTGGTCCGTGACGATGCTGTGGACGCCCGACGCCCCGAGTCGGGCCGCGGGCGCGGGGTGATCGGCGTCGAAGACCCAGGTGACGACCTCCGCCTCGGACGGCCCCGAGCTCCGCAGCTCGTGGAGCATGGTCGAGCCGTGCCACACCCACGAGACCTCCTCTTGGCCGACGACCTTGCGCACGCGTCGACCCAGCGCGTCGTACTCGAAGCAAACCTCGGTCTCGTCGGGCCGGGTGACCTTCGCCAGGCGCCCCGCGCCGTCCCACGCGTAGCTCCACGTGCCGCCGTTGGGATCCTCGCGTGACACGAGGTTACCCTCGGGGTCGTAGCGGTAGGTGCGAACCCCCTCGGGCGTGGTCTCCTTGCGCAGCTCGCCCGTCGGCCCGAACTCACGATCACTGCGGTCGGCAGCGCGGAAGAGGTTGCCCACCTCGTCGGGTACCCGCAGATCGACCCGGCCGCTGGGCTGCCGTGTGCTCACCAAGAAACCGCGCCCGTCGTGCTCGAAGGCGAACGACCCCTGGCCCTCCTCGACGAGCTCGCCGAGCTGGCCGTCGAGGCCCCAGCTGTACCTGCGACCCCGGCTGCGCTGCTCGTCGCGACCCACCCAGTGCTGCGTGGGCCGGCCCAGGCGGTCGCGCCACCAGTACGAGCGGGCACCTCCCGGAAGCTGGCGATCGATCTCCAGCCCCAGCCCATCTCGCTCGATCGCCGCCTCCCACCGCTGCGCTCCCGTCCGGGCGGCTACGCTCATCACGTCGCCCATCGCGTTGCGCGTGAAGGCTTGCTGGGCACCTAGCGACGACGCCAGGCCCACCCGTAGCCCACGGTGGTCGTAGAGCGACTCGACCCACCTCTGCCCCCAGTGCTCCTTCACTACGCGCCCGAGCAGGTCGCGTTCGAAGCACACCGTGCCCGCGGGATTGCTCGCCTCGACGAGCGCCCCGTCCTCGTCGTACGCGAAGGTCTCGGTGAGCCCATCGGAGTGCGTGACCTCGGTGACCCGCCCCGCGTCGTCGTAGGCGTAGGTGCTCCACTTGCGAACGCCGGGCCGTAGTACCTTGGTGACCCGACCCGCCGCGTCCCGCTGGTAGCGCTTGCGGACCTCGTCGAAGCCCAGCTCGGCGCACACTTCACCCGCGGCGTCGCGCTCGAAGCAGTAGCGCAGCCCCTTCTCGTTCATGAAGGCCACCACCCGCTCCTCGGTGTCGTACTCGAGGCGCACGGTGGTCCCCGCGATCGTCCGCGAGGTGGGCTTGCCCAGGCCCTGGTAGGTGAAGCGGAGCTCGCGGAGGCGGTCGACGGCCCGGACCACGTTGCCCTCGCCGTCGTACTCGAGCTGGCGAATGTTACCGTCGGGCTCCTCGACGCGGACGACTCGGCCCGCCCCGTCGAAGGCCCACACGCGGCGGTTGCCCTTGGCGTCGATCTCCGCGACGGCGCGGCCGAGGGCGTCGTGCTCCCAGTGCTGCGTGGTACCGTCGGGGTGGGTGACGCGCTCGAGGTTGCCCGCAGCGTCGTAGGCGAGCTGGGTGCGGGCGCCCGCGGGGTCGTCCACCGCCACCAGCCGGCCGCCCTCGTAGCGGTAGAGGGTCTGGGCACCGAGTGGGTCGACCTCGGAGGTGAGCCGGCCTAGTGCGTCGTAGCTCCAGCGCCATCGCCCGCCGCGTGGGGTGGTCAGCGCGAGCGGCTGGTCGTGCTCGTCGTACTCGATGAAGGTCTGCGCCCCGCCGGGCGCCACCATGCGCACGGGGTTGCTGCGCTCGTCGTACTCGACGCGCTCGGCATGCCCCATCGCGCCGATCGTCGCGGTCCGCCGTAGTCGGTCGTCGTGCTCGTAGCGCGTCGTCTCACCGCGGGCGTTGGTCACGGCAGTAACCACCCCATAGGCCCCCCACTCGTACACCGTGGGGTGACCCAGCGAGTCCTCCACGATCGTTCGCCGCCCCTGCACATCGTAGGTGAGCACGTGGTCGTAGAGGCCACCGTCGCCCCAGGTGCGGATCACCCTCGCGAAGTCGCCTACGCCCTCGTAGTCGAAGTAGAAGCGCAGGCCGTTGCGATCGGTCTCCTGCACGAGGTTGTGGCGGTCGTAGCGGAAGCGCACCGCCTTGCCCACCGCGTCGCTGGCCACCACCAGGTCGCCCTGCGACGAGTACTCGAAGGCCGCATGCTGCCGCATGCCCTCGCCGTTGGGGGCGGGCAGCCAGATGAACGACAGCCGCCCGTCGCGGTCGTGCTCGAAGACGACTCGTCGCCCGCCGCAGTCGATGACCTCCGACAGCTTGCCACCCTCGTAGCGCAGCGTGATCGCGTCGCCGGCCCGGTTGCGGATCCGGTGCAGGCGGGCGAGCCCTCGCGCCCGGCCCTCGGACGACTCGTCTGGCACGGGCGCGAAGTCGCGGATGAGCCCGTCGTGGCTCTCGAGCTCCCAGCGGAACTGGCCGAGCGCCCGTAGGGTGAGGCGGCTGACGGGATCGAAGATCTCGTCCCCCTTGCGCATCGCTCGGTCGTGCCGGTCCCATGTGTCGAATTCGAGCTCGCGACCGTCCTCGGTGAGGACGACGACGCGCCCGTTCTCGAGCCACACCTGCTGGTCGAGGTTGTGGGCCCAGCCGTGGCCGAGCACCGAGTCGCGGCTGCAGAAGCTCGAGCGGTAGCGACGGGTGAAGGTCAGCGGGACCGGCCCCGGCAACGAGACGTCCTCCCAGGTGGTGACCAGGCTGCCGTTGACCACGTTGACGGGGTGGCCCGTGAAGAAGCACGCCGCGTCGTGCAGGAAGTCGCGCGCCCGGTTGAAGCGCTTGGGCACGAATTTCTCGACGCCCGCGTGCAGGAGCTTCGACGCCCACTTGGTGCGCAGCAGCCGAAAGCCCGCCGCCGTGGCCAGGCTCATCCAGTCCAGCGCGGGCGGGCCTCCGACCAACACATTGACGGGGCCGCTGTTGACCACGAAGGAGGTGGGCAGGCGGACGGGGTCGGAGCAGGAAAGCGCCGGGTCGCCCATGCGTACCGCTCGGCCGCCGCGCCACTGCACGGTCTGACTGCCGAACAGTAGCATCGCGTCGCCTGTGGGCGGCAGCGGCAGGTCGGGCAGCGGCGCCTTTCGACCGGGCGCGCCCGGGATCGGCACCTTGGGAATCGGCGCCCACGAGACTCCGGGCGGCAGCAGGATGTGACCGGTCGGCATCGACGCCTCGTCCCCCGTGGCCGTGGCCGGCACCCCACCCACCAGCACGGGACCGGGCGGCGGCGGAGCGCCCAGCAGGGCCATGCCCGCGCCGATCAGCTCGTCGACCACCATCCCGAATGGATCGAAGATCACGCCCACGAACGGGTGTGGGAACGGGATCGGCGAGGGAGACGGGGGGACGATCTCGAAGTGGAGATCGAGGCCGATCACCAGGTCGAGCCACTTGGAGGCGGTGGGCATGGGGCTACTCGTCCACCTCGATGCTCAGGGCACAGACGGCGGCAGCCTCGACCCGTGCAAGCCAGGACGAGTCGGCCCCTTCTGCGTCCACGAGGTAGTCCCCGGGGGGCAGCTCGAAGGTCGCGTCGCCGTCGTCGTCGGTGTTCGCCAACTCGAAGATCCCTCGGCCGTCATCGGCCACGGACACCCAGGCCCCACGCCGTGGCTCGTCGTCCTCGTGGCGGCTGACCGAGACGATCAACGTCCCGTCCGGCGGCATGGGCACGGGTCCGTCCTTGCTGCGGATCTTCAGCGCGAAGTCGTTGACCACGTCCTCTCGTGCCGAGACCGAGCGACCGTGGCCCCCCACGCTGGCGCGGTAGTGACCCGCGGGCACGTCGAAATCCGCGACCCCGTCGGCATGGGTCAGCCCACGGGCGATTTCCTCTTCCTTCCGCGTGATCACGACCTCGAGTCCAGCCCCCGGGGCGCCATCGATGGACACGCGCATTCGCAAGGGGAGGATGGGGCGCGGGAGCTTGATCGTCGGTGCGCGGCGCATCTTCCGATCCAGCACCACCGAAACGGGCTCGGCTCGATCGGCCCGCAGTGTGTAGGCCCCGTGCACGATGTCCTCGAAGCGCACCTTCCCGTGCTCGGTGTAGCCGTTGGTGACCGGTCCCACCTCGTCGTGCTCGAGCCACACCTCGATGCCGCTGCCCGCGATCGTCCCGGTGTACTTGCGAACCTGTACCTCGATCGTACCGCGCTCGAGAGGTGGCCCCGGGACCTCCGTGTAGATCTCCAACTCGTTGTGCTCGTCCGCGGAGGGCATGGCCACGACGACCGCCTCGTGCAGCTCGTGGCCAGGGTCCTTCGCCAGAACTCCGTAGGTTCCGAGCGGCACCGCGTGGAACCACGCCGAGCCATCGGGCCGCGTGCTCACGGTGCGCACTACCTGGATGCCATCGAGCAGGTCCACGGCCATGTCGGGCATGGGCTGGCCATCGGCGTAGTACACCCACACCACCAGCGTCGGCTCCGTCGCGGGGTCGCCGGGCTCGATGGGCCGCAGCTCCTCGAGGTAGCGCGCGTACTGCCCCAGCAGCTCGACCGGGTTGTAATGCCACACGAGCTTGGTCGGGGGCAGGACCTCCGCGGC
Organism: Myxococcales bacterium; assembly: GCA_020633315.1. Classification (GTDB taxonomy): domain Bacteria; phylum Myxococcota_A; class Polyangia; order Nannocystales; family Nannocystaceae; genus Paraliomyxa. The sequence goes on along the minus strand of JACKDV010000043.1, from coordinate 17,421 downwards.
TTCGTCCCACCACATCATCGGGCGCAGCTGGTCGGCGAGCCCGGTGGTGTCGTAGCCCATCTGCTCGAGGCGGACGACGGCCTTGTCCACGTCCAGGCCCCAGTGGTTGGTGAAGCGACACGGGGTCCGCCGCACTAGCTCGCCGCGTGTCCGATAGAAGCTCCGCACTTCCTCGGTGCTCAGCAGCCCGTCCTTGTGTAGCTGTGGCGAGTCGAGCTCGACCCACTCCACCAGCTTCTTGGGCAGGTCGGCGCGCAGATCGTCGTCGGTGTCCTCGATGGGGTCGTCCCAGTCGGTCACGAGCAGGTGCTCGGAGAAGATCTCCCAGTGGATCTGGTCGAGCATGGGCAACGAGCCATCGTCGAGCGAGTAGCCTCGCGCCTGACCCGAGGGCCACAGCGTCTCGCCGCTGCTGACCTTCACGTCGAGGCCCACCATGACCTTGGCGAGGCCGTCGGCGTGGCGCTCGCGGGCCAGCGCCGCGAGGGCCGGATCGACTGTGGGCTTGCTCGGCTTGCCCTTGCCGCCCTTGGCCTTGGTGCGCTCGAGCTCGGCCTTGGTCATCCGCAGCTTGGTCACCGTGTCACCCTTGACGTCGACGCGACCATCCCCCTTGCCCGTCGTCTTGAACGACTTGTGGTGGGCGTTCTGGAACCGGCGGATGGCGTCGATGAGGGGCTCGGAGCACAGGCTGGAAGGGGGGCCCTCGGCGTAGCCGAAGCGGATGAGCCGCTGGTGGACCCACGTCACATCGTCCACGAGGTTGGCCGCCGGGTCGCCGTCCTTGCTCGGGGCACCGACTGCCGCCGTGATCGTGTGGCCCTTCGCCTCGGCCAGGTCGTCCTCGCGCTGTTGCTCCGCTTCGTCCTCGGCCTCGTCGTCCTCTTTCGGAGGCGCGGAGGGCTCGGGCTCCGGGGTGAGTCTGACCCGTGACAGCCACTCGAAGCGCTCGGCCAAGGCGTTGGTGATCGCAAGCGGCTGCAGGTGCATCAGTAGACAGTAGAGCGTCCGCTTGGGGTCGGTCGTTGGCGACGACGGGGCATCGGGCTCCGCGGGCGACTCGGGGTCTGGGCTCGTGGGCTCCGTAGGGGGCGAGCCGTCGTGCAGCGCCGTCCAGGTTCGACCCGGGATGTCGACCACGCCGTCGGGCTTCAAGGTAGAGACCGAGCCGTCCTCCCTCACGATCTTCGGGACTCGCTGCCCCTGGAAGTCCATGATCGCGCGCTTGAGGACTTTGCGGAGATTCCCGCGAATCGTGCCTTCCTGGAGGTCGGGGGGCTCGGTGCCTCCATCCCAGCCCGGATCGTAGAAGGGCTGGCCATCGTCACGCCGATGCTCCCACAGCTTGCGCTTGACGGCCTTGACGTCCTCGGGCTCGTTGGCGCAGCGGGACTTGAGGCCCACTGCGCGATCCTTGGCCTTGGCGGGAGGCGTCGGCTCGACCCACTCGGGGTCGTTTCGGCGGAACATCTCGTAGTGGGCGGGGCTGACCTCATGGCGCAAGAGGATGAAGTTCAGGCTGCCCTCGAAGGCGATGGCGGACTTTGGGTCGGGGTCGAGGCGGGCCGCGACGATGGTCGCGTCGAAGGGGGCGACGAGGTTGGTGCCTGCGATGGTCGGGAGGTGTACGCCACCGTGCCAGTGGTTGTTGGCGCCAAGGGGGAAGAAGCCGCCGTGCGGGGATTCTTCGACCTCTTCATGATATCCAGACAGGTCGTCGGCGATCATCTCGTCTCCCTGTGGCCGGAACACGGCCTTCATCCCCCAGGGGCCGAGCATCTCCAGGATGTGCAGAGGGTCGAGTCTCGGTTGCTCGAGGCTTCCATCCCGAGTCCGGTCTTCGCCTAGTTGAGTCTCCTTGCCACGAATTCCTGGTTTCAGGCTCGTCAGGACCTCGAAGTGCAGGTGAGGAGGCGATGAGAACGTCGCCACTGGGTTATTGCTGTTGTAGAAGGTGTTGCCGACTTTGGCGATCACCTGTCCCTCAGCGATCCTCGCCCCCTCGAATACATCCTCGCTGATGGAATCGCAGTGTGCGTAAAGGAAGAAGTACGGGAAATCATCCGCATCGACGACCACGAGCTTCCCGTAGTTGCTCCATCCAGATCGGTACTCGCGAAGCACGACGACGGCAGTGCCGCCGGTGACGGATCTGATGGCAATGTAGGGTTCTCTGCCGATGTCAATCCCTTGGTGGAAGTGAAAGTCCTTGCCGTTCTTTCTCCACTTTCTCGGGTAGAGGAATGCGGCTTTGTTGCATCCACCCGGACAAGAGAAGTTGCCTCCGGTGTGCCTCTGCTGTGCTTCCTGGCAGATGCGACTGCCCTTCCGCCGTCCTGTTGTTGGATCCAGGTCGATGCATCGGAGAGGAGGAGGCAGCGCTGCACCGACGACGGGAATTCGGTATATCATCACCGGCGGTGTTCCCTCACGTTGTCTCGCGGTTCAACGCTCCGCGCACAGCGGAATCCCTCACCGAAGAACTGATTGTACGGAGACCAGTCTCCATCGATGAACGTGCCGCAGATGTTGTTGGAGAAACCCGAGGAACCCATGGTGTACTGACGAAAGCTCGGGTCGTGCCCGGGGCCAATGGCTTCGTACGCCGTCATGTCTCGACCAGGGAAATTCGCGAAGGCCACGATCTCTCCTAGATTTCCCATCATGTCACAGACGCCCTGTTCGGTGTTTGTGAGCGGGAACGCGCATGGCTCGAGCGGGGGGGGCGGCTCTTCCATTGTATACCTGCAGGATTCCTCCCCATTTTTGTTGTAGGTCTTGTTGACACAGGGGATGTTCGTGTCTCCCCATGATGTCTGGTAGCTCTGGTTGCGGCTGCGGGCTGCGAACTCCCACTCGTGGTCGAATACGAGTCGTTTGCCTGCCCAGCGACAATAGTCCTCGGCTTCCCACTGAGCGATGCAATTCATCGGCAGGTGCGCACGGTCGGGCCTGATTTCTTTATTGTTTCGAGATCCAGAGAGATTGCACCGGTACCTTTCGAAGCTCGGTTTCCTTGTGTAGGACCATTCCAGTCTGGCCATGCACTCACCCGCGCGGCGACAGGCAAAATACTGTTCCGTCGTCACCTCCGTGCGGTCGATGTCAAAGGTCTCGATGTCGACCGCGACGGGCTTGGACGTGTAGCAGTGGTCGAAGTATGTCTCCAGTAGGTCTGGTGCCGTCCCTGGTGTGAAACGTGCGCCGCGAATCCGCACCATGTCCGGCCCGGGCGCCAGGACCACGCTCCGGGTCACCCGTTCTTGGCGGCCGAAGTCGATGTCCTCGATGAATCCCCCGAGTTCTCCGGTGTGAGCGACCTTCACCCGATACTCACATCCAGGCACAGTGATCGTCGACCTCGGATTCCCGGTCCCCACGATTACATCATCGAGCGAGACCGAGTGCCCGACCGCATTGCCTTCGTGGTCTTGCGTCGTCACCTCGAGCGTCACGACTGTCAGCTCGGGCACAGCCTCGTGGTCGACCGTCGCGGTCTTCCCCACGCTGGCCTCGACGTCGAGGCGCAACTCCTGGCACTTGGCCCTCAGATCGACGGAGTGGGGGCCTGCACTCACCTCGAGCGGTAGCGCGGGCGGGGGCCGGTAGGGACCGCCGTCGACGGAGATCTGTACCGCGGACGGAAGGTCGAATCGCAGTCTCGTAGGTTCGGAGGGGGCCTTGGCGGGCTCGTCGTTGCTCTGAGTACAGCTATTTACCGTGAGCAGGACCGCGAGGCCGAGCGATAGGCCGCTACCACGATCGACGGGCCGGTGGAATGGATGAGTCATGGCGCTACGCCGAGATCAAGTAGGGTCGTGGCGGCTGTACGACCACGATTCGGTGGTGCTGGCCTGGTGTCAGGCCGAGTGAGGTCGATGAACCCGCGAGCCACACGCGATCGTCCTCCTGGGGCTCGATGACGCTTGGCTCCCGGCGCTCGCGCCGACGCAGCACGGAGTGGTCGAGGAATAGGACACGACAAGAGCCGCGGTCTACTTCGTCACAGCGCCACCGACCGTCGACGTCGAGCCGACCCTGGATCTCTCGACCGGCAGCGGTGGCGAGCAGCAGCTCGACTCCTGCGGTGGAAAGCAGGGCGTGATGCACGACCTCTAGGGAGATCCACGTAGGGCGGGCGACTGCGGGCTCGTCCGGCTCGTTGGGATTCAGGGGTCGCGGCTCCTCACCGTGATCCCAGCCACGCGCCTGCTCGGCCCACGATGGTCTCACGAAGCGCGCATGCAGGATGCCCCCTTCGAGCAGCCGGGCGAGTGTCGCATGTACTTGGTCCACGCGGGGCCGAGTCGAGGTGACTGCCTCGATGAACGCGGTGACCTGGGATGCTCGTCGGCGGTCCGTGAGCATCTCCGTGGAGATATCGGCCATGAACCAGGCGCTCAGACGCTCGGTTGGCGGCACCACCGAGTAGAGTGGGTCCCACAGCTCGATGGCGGCGAGTGGGCCTTCGATGGTGACGTGGGTGGGGCGGAGACCGAGCATCGTGCTGCGCGCGGTGAGCTACGGGACGTCCGCTCCCGCGTGGTCCATGGCGCCATCCGTCATCGGCCGCGGGTCGCCGTCGATGTCGGCGGCCGGGTCGCCCGCTTGCCAGGTGGCGGCGGTGTCGATCGGTGCGGGGTGCGTGCCCGACAAGTGGAAGTCACCTGCGTTGTAGTCCGCAAACCACGTCCCGACCAGCATTCCGAGCTCGGCTTCGGTGACCGAGCCCGAGAGACTGGCTCCCGTACATTCGACTTCGGGTCCAGCGTCGAAAGAGACGAGGATGCTGTTGCGCACGATGATTTGCCCGCTGCCCTCGCAGTACAGCGCACGGGCGGGCATCCCGGTGTTCGCGGACGCACCAACCGTCGTGTAGTGCATGGTCAGGTCGGCACCTGTGATGGAGATGGCGTCGATGCTGTTTACGGCCACTCCCACGAAGCAGTTGCGGAGCACGAGCTCTCCGCCACTCTGCGCCACGACGCCGCCGCCCGAGTTCTGAACGACGCGGCTGCGGTCCAGCCACGCTCGGCCACCGTCTACCTGCACTCCGGGAGCCATGCTCGACGTGTTCCCCGACACTTGCAGACCGTCCATCAGCACGGTGCCGTCGGCCACCGTCAGTTGGGACGAGCCACCCGCGCCCTGAGTCCAACGAGGCAGATCTCCGTCGTTCGCGAGGAACGCCAGCACCCGGCCTCCGTCAACAGTGATGGCTTGATTGTTGTAGTCACCGCCGTGCACGATGATCGTCCCCTGGGCTCCCGCTCCGAAGTCCGCTACCGCGTCCGTGAGCGTCGCAAAGTCCTGCCCTGCCCCAACGTGCACCACGGCATCCGCCGGCAGGCACCTCCCATCGAACAGGTTGCAGGCCGCCTCCCCGCACTGGTCGTGCTCGGTGCACGGCACGCACGAGTTGGTCGCCTCATCACACACCAACGCTTGAGCCTCACACACGCTCGGATCCTCGGGCGTGCACGCCACGCATGTCCCTGCCACGCACAGCGGGGCTTGGGGGTCCAGCTCCGCGCAGGCCGCATCGCCGTCCGCCACCCCATTGCAATCGACGCATTCCCCCGACATCGGCTCGCACAGCGGCGCCACCGCGTCCGGGCAGTCTTCGTTGCCCATGCACGGCATCGGCCCCGTCGTGGTCTCGGTCTCGCCCGTGGTCTCGGTCTCGCCACCCGTGGTGGTCCCGTCCGTATCGGTCCCGTCCGTATCGGTATCCTCGTCCATCAAACACGGCTCGAGCCGCGCATCGATCGCGTCGACGATCGCGACGATCCGCTGTCGCTGCCCGTCCGATAGATATGGCTCGGGGTTGCGAGCCTTTCCCTTGCCCGGGTCGATCTGACCGCGCAGCGCCATTGCATCCTCCACTTGCGCTTGCAGGTCATCGAGGACCACATCGCAGTCCGGCCGCAGGATCCCCTGCCGCACCAACCCCGCCACCTGCCCCTCGATGGTCGTCAGTTGCTCGTCGCCAGGCTCCGCCCCCACATCCTCATTGAAGACGGCCGCCGGCAGCCCGTACTCGACATGGGCATGCCGCTCGAGCTCTGCTGTGAGCGCGGGGTGGCAACCGTGGAGATCGCTCTGGCCGAGTGATCCATCGACTTCGTACACACATACCGACCCTAGATCCTGGTCACGACACCAGGCGTCACCACCCTGCAGAGCGCAGTGCCCCTCGTTGAGGCGGTAGCACCCTACTGTGTTGAGGCCCAGCACCGAGCCGATCGCAAGAGCAGTGACTGTGAGCACTGTGGCGCGATGGTTGCTGTTCGACATGTCGTCTTCCCTTGGAATCCAGGAATCTAGAAGTTGCGAGCCAGGCCGATGCCCGCGGTGGTGGGAGAGAGCCACGGACGAACCGCGGCCGTGGCAGGCTCGGGTGCGCCCTTGCAGTTGCCCTTGCGGCGACAACGAATGACGTCGGTCACCACGAGCGCGATGCCCGTGGCCAAGGCCACGCCCCCGCCCACGATCAAGCCGATCCCCAGCGGCTGGTAGTCCTTGTAGGTGATCGTCTGGTTCTGCGCGGGCGTCGGCGGGCGAGTCATGGCCACGACCCCGCCGACGAGCACCCCCGCCCCAAGACCCATCGCGGCGTAGCCAGCGATCCTCATCCCATGGCGACGGGGCGTCGGCTTGGTCTGTGACGGGTCGGATCTGTTCTCGGTCGACTCGGTACCCGTGGCTGGCGTGGGACGCTCGACCAATGCAAGGAACTCGGGCGCTCGCGCATAGGTCTGGTCGACGAGCTCCGCGTCGAAGCAGTCGACGCACTCGTACTCGATGGGCTCCTCCTCCCGTCCGTCGGGCCGCCGTACCCGAACCGAGACCCAGTAGTCCGCGTCGGCGTAGTTGGTCCACGACAGGTGGATGACCAGCTCCGCGGCCTCGGCCTCTTCGTCGCCGACCACCGCGACGTGGAAGCCCTCCTGGAGCTTGTCTCCGAGCTCGTCGACGATCCGCCGCTGGGTCGCATCGGCATCCTCGGGCGGCTGCTCCTTCTTGAGCTCGGACACGTCGACGACGATCCTGACGGGATAGAACAGAGCGTCATCGGAAGCGGCGGCCATCGGGTCCGATTCGGGCGCGGCATGGCCGCCCGCGAGCCACAGGCTGAGGGCAACGGTGCTCGGGATGATGGGGGTCACGGGTCTTGCTCCTTGGCCAGACGGGTTTCGCACATCTTGGCCGTGCGTTGCACGCCGGGATCGGTCGAGGTCTTCATGGCCGCACACTGCCCATAGCGCTCCAGCCGGAACAGCGCCTGCACGCGCAGCGCTTCCCGCTGCTTGTCGTTGGCCCAGCACTCGCGGCGCTTGGTGAGCCGGACCACTTCCGCCCACTTGCGATCTCGGCTGGCATCGTCGGCCTGGGCCCGAACCTCCGTACAAGGGAGAGGCTGGGGTGTCTCCGCGGGCTCCGGGGCGGGCTCGGGCTCGGGCTCCGGCCGCGGATTCGCCTTCTTGCGAGGAGCCTTTGGCCCAATAGGGCTCGGGGCGGGCTCGGCGACCTTGATCGGCTCGAGCTCGGCGGGCTCGGAGGGCTCCGGCTCGTCCTTCGCTTGGGCGGGGTCGGCGGACTCGGCGACCTCGGCCTTGCGCGGTTGGCCACGTGAGTGCTCCGACATGACAGCGTCTTGCCGTGACGGGCTCTCCTCGGTCGCGCCGGGTGGTGAGTCGCGGAGGACGAAGCGTGCCGCGAGCATCACGAAGATCGCCACCACCATCAGAATGGCCGAGCCGAAGCCCACCCATTGCAGGGTCGAGGCGCGGCGTCGGGCGGATCTGGGTCTGGGCATCGTGGCCAAGTGGATCGAGTCGCCGGGCTCGACGCCGATTGCAGCGGCGGATGACGGGACCGAAACGCGCCCCTCGTCGAGCTCGGCCAGCACGCGCCGCAGCTCGTCGCGGAACTCCGCAGCGCTCGCGATCCGCCGCTCGGGCTCTCGCTCGAGACCTCGATCGACCAGGGCACATAGCGACTCCGGCAGGTCCTCTCGCTTGCCGCGGATCGAGAACGACGGCTTGGCCGGATCCACCTTGCGCAACACCACGTCGCGTGGGCTGTGGGTGTGGTACGGCGGGTTGCCGACCAGCACCTCGTACAGTGAGATCGCCAGCGCGTATACGTCGAAGCTGGGCGCGGGCAGCTCGCCCCGTGCCTGCTCGGGCGCCATGTAATGCTTGGTGCCCGGTCGCTCGTCGATCTGGGTGAGGCGATCCTCAGGGCCCGTCGCGTGTCGAGCCAAGTCGAAGGCATAGCCGAAGTCCAGCAGCTTTGCGCGCTGCAGCCCGGCGTCGCGGGTAACGATGACGTTGCTGGGCTTGACGTCCCGGTGGATGATCCCCCGGCTGTGCAAGAAGCTCAGCGCTTCGGCAACGTCCATCACGAGGCGGCACGCCTTGGCCGCATCGAGGGGCTTGGCCATCACTAGATCGCCGAGCGTGGGCCCAGGCGCGTACTCCATCGACATGTACGGTCGCCCCCCTAGCTCATCGAACGTCCCCATCTCGAAGGGCCGCACGATGCATGGATGGGGGGGCAAGCCGGCGGCGAGCTCCACCTCGTTGCGGAAGCGCATCACGGCGTCGAGGTTCTGGGCGCGCTGCTCGGAGAGGATCTTGAGCGCCACGCGGGTGCTCAGCTCGGTGTGGCGTGCGAGGTATACGGTGGCCACGCCCCCGCGCCCCAGGCGGTGGATGATCTCGTAGCGACCGCCGCCGAGCCGGGTTCCCTCGGGCAGGGTGTCGTCGCCGATCACTCCGCTCCCCCCTTCATCGGTGTCGCCGAGTGCGTCGGGCCGCCAGCGTCGATCCGCACGAAGTGGTCCTTGCCCGCGGCGAGGTCGAGCGTCTTGCGCTTCCACGGATCAGACGACGACTGCCGCCATTGAAGCGTTCGCATGCCCGAAGGCACCATCGTAGTGATCTCGTCCTGGCCGCCGCGTGTCAGCGTGTGCGTGTGACGGCCCAGTCTCACGTCCGCGCGCGGGACGAAGCCCAACACGATGCGTACGGGCACCTTGGGTGCCGCCGCCTTCTTCGGCGTGGGAGCGGGTTCGGGTGGGGGAGCGGGCTCGACCTTCGGCTCGGGTTGCGGCTCGTTCTGCTCTACGACCTCCGGCTCGATCTGGTCGGTATGCTCGGGCTCGGGCCCGGTGGGCTCCGCCATTTCGGCCGCCCGAGCCTCTGGCGTGAGGCGGTCGTCCGGCTCGTGATTCGGCACGAGGAAGGGCGAGATGGCCGCGTCCGACGCCGCTGTCTCCCGGTGACGAACGTCCTCCGTCTCGAGCTCCGGTCGACCCACGGCGACATGAGAGGAGCTATCCCTGGTATGCGACGAGCCCTGCTGTGCCAGTGGGGCCGACTCCTCCTGCATCACGATCCACAAGAGCCCCCCCGCGCTCGTCAGCCCCAAGATCACGGCCAACCCGATCATCGCGATCGCGATGCGCGATCGCGGGTGCGGAACGATGAGACGGGGACTGGGCACCAATCGTTCGCTGGTGGGAGATCGCACCTCGTCGCTGGGCTCAAAGAGGCCACCAGTGAGCGCTGGCGAGGGCATGGGCTCACTGCTGGGCCGAGCATCACCCCCAGGATCATCGAGTGGCCCCGGTGCCGACGGGGCTCGGCCGGGCTGCGGCGTGTATTGCTGACCGCTGACGGGAAGGAGCTCGGTGTCCGGCACCCCGGGCGGTGATCCGGTCCACCGCTGCGGAGACACCCTCTCCGTGCGTTCCTCCGCGGGAGGCGGGCGGATGGCGGCGGGGGTCGAGACGTCGGCCGTGCGGGGCGTCCGGCGGACGTCGGCCTCCTGAACACTGGGCCCGGTGAGGCCCCCCAGCGCGATGGGCTCCGAGTCGCTCCCGGTGATGAGGCCGATCTTCATCACCTTGTCCAGCTCGTCGGATCCTTGGAAGTTCACCGCGGTGTGGCCGGACTTGAGCACCTCCGACCCGAAGAATCGGGAGAGCATCTTCTTGAGCACCGAGCGCTTGCCCGGGAACGCCTCCAGTGCCTCGACGGCGTCGGCGACCGACCAGCGGTCGGCCTCGTCCCTGGCGAGCAGGCCGTGGATCACCTCGAGCAGCTTGGGCGGCACCCCTTCGCGAGTCAGCGAGGTGACGTACCCGTCCATCGCCGAGGCCACGATGCCGTCCGCGGGCACGTCCCAGCGAAAGTCCTTGCCTTCGACCAGGCTCCACAGCACGGTCCCCATGCCGAAGGCGTCCGACTTCGTGCTCGCGTGCCCCAGCGCATGCTCTCGCGCCATGTAGCGGAAGGTGCCCTTGACGTGCTGCCCCGTGGACTCGATCGAAGCCGCCGTGGCTACCCCGAAGTCGGTCAGCAGCACCCCGCCCGAGCCGCTGATCATCACGTTCTTGGCTGCGACATCACGGTGCACGATGTCCTGCGGCTTGCCGTCGACCTCGAAGCCGTGGGCGTACTGGAGCGCGTAGCCCAGCTCGCGGGTGATGTGCGCCGCGACGTCGAAGTCGAACTCGCTTCCGCCCTGCACCACGGCGCGCAGCAGCTCGGCCACGTTTCGCCCGGGCACGTAGCTCATCGCCAGCCATGGCAGCCCCTTGTGGATGCCGGCATCGAACACGCTGACGATGTTGTCGTGCTCGAGCTGCATGGCCACGCGCATCTCGTCGAGGAACATCTGCGTCCGGCGCTGATCCGCCATCACGACGGTGCGCGGCATCTTGAAGGCGACGACCTTGGTCTTGCCGTCTGGCCACACGCGCTGCGCCAGCCACACTTGCGCCATCCCGCCCTTGTTGAGCTGGTAGCGCAGCTCGTACTCACCGATCTTCATCCTGGGGACCTCGACTGCGGAGCGTGACGCCCAGCCTGGCGCGGAGGAAGGAGCCTTGCAACCGACGCGAGGGCCGGCCGAGAGGCCGTGTGGCCGGGGCTGGGCCACTGCGAGGATGGACGACGAGCACGAACCAACGTCCCGGAGTGTTCGCCGACGGAGCAAAGCGTGTGCCGAGCACCCCAGGATGCGATTTCAGCACGTTACTGCATCCCTTGCTTCGAGCAGCGCACGTGTGTTCCGCGCCGACGCACGATCGTGCGTTCGGGCTCCATTCTCCGCATGCCGTGGCCCGGACGGGCCACCACCGTCCCCGGGATGGCTCCAGACTCGTGGCACAGTCCACGGCGATGACGCCCAAGTCCCCCGCCACGGGCATCGACATCACCGCAACCCTGCTCGCTCCACGGCCCCACGAAGAGCTGCGGCGTCGACCCGACGGCGTGCGGGTGCGCGTGCTCGAAGGCGAAGACACAGGGGTGGAGCTCGGGATCAAGTCGGGCCGCATCACGGTGGGACGCAACGCCCTGTGCGAGGTGGTGCTTCGAGATCCTTCGGTGAGCCAGCGCCACCTGACGCTGACGCTCGACTCGGGGGCGGTGGTGCTTCGCGATCTCGGCAGTCGCAACGGCACATGGATCGGTCGCGCTCGCGTCGACGAGGCTCAGCTCCACCTGGGCGCGGAGTTCTTCGCGGGCAACTGCAAGCTGCGCCTCGAAGGGATCGACATGGCCGATGTCGCGGTCTACCGCGAGGGTCGTTTCGGGGGGGTCATCGGCCGCAGTGAGCCCATGCGCGCTCTGTTCTCGAAGCTCGAGCGCGTCGCTCCGACAGCGCTGGACGTGCTGCTCTTGGGCGAGACCGGGACGGGCAAGGAGGTTGTGGCGCGGGCGATCCACGAGGCATCGAAGCGATCGGGCCCGCTGGTCACGGTGGACTGCGCGACCCTTCCACGCGAGCTCGCCGACGCGTTGTTGCTCGGCCACGCCAAGGGCGCGTTCACGGGCGCCGTAGAACACCGAGCGGGACCGTTCGAGCAAGCGGCAGGAGGTACGGTCTTCCTCGACGAGCTCGGCGAGCTTCCGCTCGATCTCCAGCCAAAGCTACTGCGCGTGCTCGATCGCAGGGAGGTCACCCGGATCGGGGAGACGACCCCGAGGCCCGTGGACGTTCGCGTCATCGCGGCGACCAACCGAGACCTCGCCGCCGAGGTGGCCGAGGAGCGCTTCCGGCTCGACCTCTATCACCGAATCCGCTCCGTCGAGCTTCGCCTTCCGGTGCTCCGCGGACGATCCGAGGACGTTTCGGTCCTCGCGCACGAGTTCTTGCGTCGCCTGGGACCCCTGGATGGTACTGGGGTCCCGTCGCTGGCCGATGACGCCCTGCGGTTCCTCGAGCGCCAGCCGTGGCCCGGCAACGTTCGCGAGCTTCGGATGACCATCGAGCGCGCAGCCCTGCTGGCGGACGGGGCTCGAGTGACGCTCGCGGACATCACGGGTTGGGGGACGCCACCTCCATCCCCAACGAGCCGCTCGTGGGGCGAGCTTCCCCTCAAGGAGGCCACGGACGCATTCCAGCGCCACTACCTCGATCGCCTGCTCCGGGAGACCAACGGCGACACACGAGCTGCGGCGGAACGTGCTGGGTACTCACTTCGGGGGCTCCAGGCGTTGCTGCAACGCCTGAGCGGTAGGGAGAACGATGGCACTTGACGACGGATTCATGATCAACCCGCTGCTTCCACTATCATAGATTCGGTACATTCGCTCACCACCCCGCGACGACATCTCCAGAACCGATCGATCTCGCCATGGTCGCCGAAGTCTTCTTCTGTCCGCACGGAGCAGGCTCCAGACTGAGACCGTTCTTCGATGAGGTCCCAGCATCGGCAACCATCTACTGGGTCACGTTCAGCCTCGACCCTCCAAGGGAGATCCTCGACCTCTGCGACGAGTGGCAGATCGACCTCCGGTTCATCTGCCGCCACCCTCGAACGGAGAACGGACCAACATTGACCCAAGCTACGTGGGATCGCCTATGCAAGAGCACGAGTCGAGTCAGAGGCCACCGCGTCGGGATTCCGATGCTAGATGGTGAGGACGTAGACGAAGGATTCGGCCCCCTGCATGCGAAGCTGGTCGTATGGCGCTCGGGTCTCGCTCGGGGCCTGGCCACGGGGTCCTTCAACGCGACCCGCTCGGCATGGTGCCGCAGCATGGAGACCTGCGTCATCCATGACGATGTCGATGCTGCCAACGATGCGTGGGCGGTCGCACAGCAGCTTTGGCTGTCGTCCGAGCCTCTCACCGTCGATGATGTCGGCAGGAATACTCTCCCGCCGCTTCGGCGCTCATTCGATGAGGTTGGGGCGATTCGGGATCCTCCCGTCGTAGGCGGCACTCGCGATGTGAGCCGGTGGCCGACGGAGACGATCGCGGACCCCGAGGTCATCGCCGCGGTGGCGAACGAGCTCGAAGAACGCTTGCGCAACTATCCGAGAGCTGGCGCGGATCACCAGTGGAAGATCTACTCCTCGCTCGAGTACGTGGCGGATGGCACGCCTCGCCGTGATCTCCTCTACTTGCCCGTCGCAGTCGGCAAGACCTTCATCGCGTTGCGATGGCTCTGTTTTCATCTGCGAGACGCGCTGTCGGGCCATGCAGTGTATCTCGTGCCAAACGCGTGGGTTCAGGACACCGTGCTCCGGCACATCGAGGACGTTTCCGACGCCGCAGGGGTCGACGTGGAGGAAGTGCTCCAGTGGATCATCGTGGCTCGCCCCAGCGAGGTGTCGAAGCTGGACCAAATCCCGTGGGCCGTGGTGGCTGACGAATGCCATAACTGGAGCGGAAGCGATGCCGCGCCGGGTAGCTACACCAACGCGCTCGATGAGCTGATGGCGGACCAGGTTCCAATCTTGGGCCTATCGGCGACGCCGTGCCGGATGGAGCACGGGAGATTCGACATACGTCGCTTCATTCGCCTGTTCGTGGGGCGTCCACTCCTCCCGCGGGAGCACCGACCCCTCCTCACCCTGGAGGGAGCGGCTCGAGAAGGCTTCGTCTGCCCCGTGGGGTTCGAGCGCGTCGTCGACCCGGATCAGTTCCTGGATGTCCAACGCATCCTGACGACGGATGCCGGGAACCTGGTGGAGATGGGAGACTACAGCCGGGTCGTGCTTCGCCAGGTGTGGGGTGCGATTGCCAAGGAGCCGCAGGTCCTGGCATCTCGCATCGTCGCTCGACTTCGTTCGAGGCTCCGCCGAAAGGTCATCGTCTTCCTCCCTCCCGTCGGAGATGCCGCCGACGAGTTCGTCGAAGAGATCGTCAGGGCATCCTCGGGTACAGTGATCGACCTCCGTGCTCGAGCCGACCAAGAACCTCAGCATGGACTCGATCGATTCCTGGAGGACGACGGCGTGCCGGGACGGCCCACGATCTTGATCACGATCGATCGTATCAGCGAAGGTGTGAGCGCGAACGACGTGGACGCCCTCGTCATGCTGCGCGCCACACTGAGTCCTCGCGTCGCCATGCAGGCGCTCGGACGAGGTCTCCGCCTCTTCCCGGGGAAGACCTACTGCTTGGTGCTCGACGCGGTGATGTTCGAGGAACGAGTCCGTATGTTCGAGAGCACGATGCCGTGGTCTCTTCCCCCGCCGCTCCCGATAGCCGAGACCGATAGTGGCGCGCCCCCTCTCTCCGTGCACGTGGTTCGCGACCTGCTGGAACTGGTCATCCACCGGGACTTCGTGGAAGAGCTGTGCGTTGGCTACGAGTGGACACTGAATGGCAAGGGGCAGCGCTGCCTGTCCGTTGGTGGCTTCCACGTCCTGCGAATCTACCGAGGTGTGGCAGTGGCGGTCGCAGTTCGCCGACGGTCACGCCATGATTTCGAGCGCTTCTCGATTCGCTCCGTTGAGGACATGGTCGCGGTGGTTCGGGAGCTCCGCGAAGTCGGGTATGAGCGCGGCTGGATCTGACAAGAGCGAGGGTGTTCCGTTCGCTCTTCCTTGGAGGCGCTCTGCCCTGCGGTCTACGACGGGGGTCCATCCTCGTCCGTACGGTGGGGCGTTCTCCGCATCGTTGGCTCGCAATGACGAGATGACCGGACCGACCTTCCGACAACGACGAAGGCCCTCGTTCGCGGGAATGGACGTTCTCGCCGCGGGACGTCTGGCAAGGGGCCTGGGCGCTCGAACGCTCGGCCTGGCGCAGTGGCCCCGACTCGATCGATGGATCCAAGCCGACGCCTCCGACGGTAGCTCGTCGACTTGGGAGATCGAGGCCCGGCTCGGTCACGACGGCAACGGCTCTTGGCCATCCGCGAGGCGGGCGTTCTCGTGTCGCGGCCACTCTTGGCCCCTCGTTCACGTTGGCCGCGAAGGACTCGTCATCGGCAACGCTGGGAGTCGACGCCCGCGCGATACCCATGATGTCGTCGAGGATCGCCTGTGGAGCATGGGGATCGGCCATGCATGCCGCCCGGTAGACCTGCTGGGGATCGGTTCGAGGGTCCCGAAGCCAGGGTGCCAGGGTGCCCCCCAGCCTCTCGAGGTGCCGTAGACCCGCCTATCGCAGCCGTCCCTGTCGCCGGTGTCCAGATGCGGTCCACCGGACGCTCACAGACGCCGCGGAGGATTCTCGAGAGAGAAGATCACGACCTCGCGGATCCGGCCACGGCTCGAGCACGTCCGCAATCGGCGACCCCCTACGAGTGAGGGGGTTCTTCGACGTCAGGGGTCCGAGGGCTTGCCCTCGCTCGCCGTGTCGATTCCCACTGCCGAGGAGCGCGCGGCGATCCGGGCCGCGGTAGTGCGGGCGAGGTCGCGCCTCCACGGATCTCCGATGCTCCGCTACGTGGTCTCTCGACCGCGCGACTTCGGCCGGAGAAATCGATCGAAAACCTCGAAGTCGGTAGCTCGGATCTCCTAACTGCCGCCCTTTGGAAGGGATCCGCAAACCACCCGCAAAGCGCCGCAAAGGGATCCGCTGCATGAATTCGGCATTTTGCGCCCTTCCGCGCGTCGACACGTTCTCGATGCTGAATTCGACGACCCGCGGTTGGCGTGTCTGACTGATCGACGACCCCGCGAGCCATCGCTACGAGGTTCGCGCAGCTCGAGGAGACGGGGGTCATCGAGTCACCAATGGCGGGCCCTCCAAACCACCACCTGCGACACGAGCGACCGACACCGCCGACCCGACGCGATCCGATCCCCGACGGACCCTCGTCGACCGAGCAGCGAGCGACACCCGGTCGGTGCCCGCCCTCCCGTCCAAGCCCTCCCCACCCGAGCTCGACGACGAACGTCCACCCCCACGCGAGGAGATCGACGCCGCGCGTTCTTGCTCCTCCCCAACGCCTGCTATACTCGACCGCGGAAAGGCACACGGCTCTCGCGGTCTCGAAACCAAGGAGATCGAAGATGACCGTGACCGTCAGGCCCTACACCAAGGGCGGCAAGAAGGGCTGGGAAGTCGACATTATGCTCACCATTCCAGGCAGGCCGAGGATCCGCGACCGGAAGAAGGCTCCGGTACGGACCAAGTCCGCGGCCCGGCGCTGGGGTGAGGAGCGCGAGCGTCAGCTCATCCAGCACTACACCAACACCCATCCCGACGACGACACCGGCAACCCCGACGTCGCCGCAAAGGAGGTCCCCACGCTGGCTCAGTTCCTGCCCCGCTACATGGAGGGGCACTGCAAGGCGAACCGCCTGCGGCCAGCCACCATCGACCAGAAGGAACGCTCGTTTCGCATCCACCTCGGTCCCGCGTTCGGACGCAAGCGACTCGACCGGATCACCGCGGAGGACATCCAGCGGTTCAAGGGAGAGCGAACGCACCTCATGCACTCGACCATCAACCTCCACCTCAGGCAGCTTCGCTCGGTGCTCAACACCGCGGTGGAGTGGGGGGTGATCGACCGGCTTCCGACCAAGATCAAGAAGCTCAAGGAGGCCACGCCCGAGATCAAGTTCTACGATTTCGTGGACTTCGATCAGCTCGTGCTCGCGGCCGAGGGCCTCACGGACCCGAACGGCTTGCTCGTAGTCCTGCTCGGCGGGGAGGCGGGCCTGCGCTGCGGGGAGATCTGTGGCCTGCGGTGGTCGGACGTCGACTTCCGCCTCGGCATGCTCACCGTATCCCGCTCGATGTGGCGGGGTGAGGAGGGTCCGCCCAAGGGGGGCGAGGCTCGCTCGATCCCGCTGGCGTCGCGTCTCAAGGACGCCCTCGTCGAGCACCGCCAGCTCGGAGACGTGCCGGTGGTGCCCACCTCGACCGGCAAGGCTCCGCTCGCGTCCGCGGTGGAGGACTGGCTCGCCGCCGCTCAGCGTGCGGCCGGCTTCGACGTCCGCGGGCCTCACATCCTGCGGCACACGTTCTGCTCGCACCTGGCGATGGCCGGCAAGCCGCCTCGCGCGATTCAGGCCCTGGCCGGACACGCGAGCATCACCACGACCGAGAGGTACATGCACCTCGCCCCCGCGGCGGCACGCGATGCCATCGACGGACTGACCCGCCCCTCTGACTGGAGAAATGTTGGAGAAGGGCGGAAGACGATTCTAAAAAT
>JACKDV010000042.1 GCA_020633315.1 Myxococcales bacterium | reverse complement strand
GGTCTGGTGGTCGAGGGGGATCCGGCGCAGCGCCGTGAGCATGAGCTGCTGGCGCTGGTCCTCGGCCACGAGCTGGCTGGGCGACGCACCGAGCTCGGCCACCGACACGTGGGCGAGCTCGAGGGCGGAGGGCTCGCGGTAGCGCTCCCGCAGGTGCTTGCCCAGCACGTTGCGCGCCACCCCGAACAGGAAGGCCCGAAAGCTGCCCTCGCCCCGGAAGGCGGCGCGCCCCTCCAGGCAGCCGAGGAAGGTGCGCTGGATCAGATCCTCTTGATCGCGATCGATCTTGTTGTGGAAGAAGCGGGCGACCGCCTCGAAGTGCCGCGCGAAGAGCCGCTCGCCGGCCTCGCGATCACCCGCGGCCCACCCCTCCAGCAGCTCGCCATCGGTAGGGTCGCCCATGGCCCGGCCAGCGTAGCAAAGGCCCCCGCAAGGCCGCAGACGAACGGCCGCGAGGGAGAGCGCTCAAGGGACGGGCAGCGTCACCGCGCGGCACTCGTCGCGGGCGACGGGGGTCGGCGGGGCCAGGGGGTCCTGGGGATCGAGCAGGCCCTCGCGCGCGCGCAGGCTCTCGGGGGGCGGCTCGCCGCGACCGGCCTCCGGGCGCTCCACGCTCAGCAGGGCCAGGCGCTCGCCGCAGACGAAGGGCGCCAGCGCATGCGAGGGGCCCACGCGGGTGTAGTCGGTGACCACGGAATCGCCACCGCCGTCCCACAGGTCCACGAACACCAGCTCGGCATCGGTGGCCACGCCCAGCCACACCGACGCGGGCATCTCCGACTCGCCCGAGGGCGCCACCGCGAGCACCAGCGGGCCCGCGTCGCTCCACGTGCCCTCGTACAGGCAGCTCCGCTCGCGGCAGGGCGGCGGCGGCTCGCCGCGCGGCGCCGGCGAGGCCTCGCGGGTCAGCGAGCGCAGCACCAGCGCATCGCCGTCGTCCTGCAGCTCGTAGCCGCAAGGCTGCCCGGGGAAGCTCGCCCACGCCTGCGAGGCATCGGGGCTCGGCTCCTGACACGCGGCCGGCGTGGGCGTAGGCGCGACCGCCCGGGGCGCCGCCTTGCCCTCTTCTTGTGTGGTGCTGGGGGGCGAGCACGCGGCCAGCCCCAAGCCCACCAGCACCATCGAGCGCAGGCTCACCACCGGCTAGTTCGCACGCGCTGCGCGGATCGTGATGGGAGCGCCCTGCCCGGTCGCCGCCTCGGAGGGCGAGAAGGCCTCGGTGTTCCACACCGTGTCGCCGTTGCCGTCCAGGCCCCGCACCGCGCCCATGCTGCCCACGCGCACGATGGGCTGGCCCCCCGCCTCGCACATGGCCAGGTCGGGCTCGGGCAGCGGACCGAAGGGCAGCAGGCGATCCTCGATCTCACCCGAGACCGTGTAGTGGATGGTGAGCTGCTTGGCCGCGTCGAGCTCCTGACGGAAGCTCTCCACCTGGCAGTCGACCTGACCCGCACGCTCGGTGTCGCACAGTCGATCGAGCCAGCCCTCGCCGCCGTCCTCGCGCGTGCCGAACACCAGCGCGCCCTCGGGGCCGTACTGCTGGTAGTCGGGGTTCGCGTCGTAGAAGTCGATCAGGCACTCGAGGTAGAGCAGCGTGACCTCCACCCGCGACGTTCCATCGTACGGGCTGCTCGTCTCCGACTGACCGCGCTTGAACTCGATGTTGATGATCCCGTGATCGAGATCCTCCGCGGGCTCGGTGGGACAACCCGCAAGACCGCACAAGAGCAGGGGCAGGGCCCAGGTTGCCTTCACGGAGGAACGGAGGTGCTTGGCGCGCATCGGGTCGAGTATCTCCGACGCCCCCAGGTCGGTCCAGGCAACCGCCGTGCGCCGCTCGTCGACGACCGCCGCGATCGACGCTTCACACCAGGGCGGCAAGCCCCTGCACGATGGCCTCCCGATCCCGAAACCTCTCGATAACAGCGTTCAGATGGGTTGTGACGCGGATCACTGCTCACCCGGCAGGCGCCTACGACCCTCGGAGCGAACCGGCTCCCCCAGCGAGCCGCGCAGCCTTCGCGGGCTGCGAGGTGCCCCTCATGCTCGACCGCAACGACAGCGCCGCCGCCCTCGCCAAAGAGGATGGATCCCCCTTGGCCGAGGGTCTAGACCGCGCCCAGGCCCTCGCCGCGAGGTGGCGAGCCCGCGCCGGAGTCGGCCACTCGGCCGCGGCCCCCGGCCGGCGGTGGTTGCTGCACGTACCCGACGTGGGACCCACCTGCGAGGTGCTGCTGGCGGACCGGCTGTTCCACGACCTGCGCCTCGACGAGCGCGAGGGCCTCGTGGCCTTCGTCCGCGGCAGCCAGCACGAGGACGGAGCGTGGCTCGATGCCCACGGCGAGCCCGATCTCTCCCTGACCGCGCTGGGCTGGTGGGCGCTGCGAGACGCCGGCGACGACCCGCGCGACGATCACATGCTGCGGGCCAGCCGGGTGGTGCATCGCCTGGGTGGAGCCCAGCGGGCGAGCTTCTCGGTGCGGCTGTGGCTGGCCATGGGCGGTCAGATCCCGTGGACCTGGCTGCCCGCGATCCCCAGCGAGCTGTTCCTGCTGCCGCCCCACGTGGCGCTGTCGCCCGCCCACTTCTCGCCCTGGGCCCGCGGCGTGCTCACGCCCTACCTGCTCATCGCTCGCGCCTCGGCTCGGCTGCAGCTTCCCGACGCGGGGCCGCTGCTGCTGCCACACAACGACGGCCAGCCGATGACGCCCCGCCTCACCCGCCCCGGGCTCGCCGGCGATCTGCTGCAGGCCTTCGACCGCACGGTGAAGCTGTCGCGCAAGCTCCCGCGGGGACCGCTGCCCAAGCTCGCGGCTCGCCGCGCGTTGGCGTGGATCGACGAGCACCAGCAGGGCCATGGGGGCTGGTTCGCGGTGCGCCCCACCCTCTACAGCCTGGTGGCGCTGCGGGTGATGGGCGTGGCCTCGGACGACCTCCGCCTGCGTCGCGGCCTCGATCACCTCCGGGCGGGGCGCGGCCTCGCCCGCATCCCGCACGGCCGCGCCGCGGGTCGGCGCGCCATGGCCCAGGGCCTGGGCGGCCCCTCGCTGAGCGTGCTGGGCCGGCTGCTCGCCTGCGGAGCGGAGGAGAGCGAGATCGGCTGGATGCTGCGGCAGGAGCTGACCTCGCGCGGGCCCTGGCAGGCGCGGGCCGATGCCGCCTCGGGCGGCTGGCCCCACGAGCCGGGCGCCACCCATCACGTGGACGTGGATGCCACCTGTGCCGTGCTCGAGGCGCTCGCCGCCCAGCCCGAGGACAGCAGCCAGGTCGCCGCCTCGTGGGCCACGGCCCGGCGAGCGCTCGACGTGCTGCTCGCGATGCAGGAGCCCGACGGTCGCTTCTCTCGCTTCGAGCGGGGCGAGTCGGAGGTGTGGATGCAGCGCTTGCCCTGGTCCGACGCCGACCTGCTCGCCTACGGGCGGCCCCACGACGTGGAGCACCTGCGGATCACCGCGCGGGCGCTCGCCGCCCTGGCCTCGGCCGGCTTCCGCACCGACGACGACCGCGTGGCCCGGGGCCTGCGGTGGCTGGAGCAGGCCCTGCGCCCCAAGCTGCACGAGCACGTGACGACGGGGCCGCTCGAGCTGGTCGCCGTGATCGCCCAGGCCCTGGGCGCCCTCACCCCCGCCGAGCACCCGCTGCGGCACGAGGTGGAGCAGCGCCTGCGCACGCGCCAGCGCGAGGACGGCAGCTTCGGCGCCCTCGAGGACACCGCCCACGCCCTGCAGGGCCTGGTCGCGCTGGGCCACACCGACGTGCAGGCCGAGCGGGCCGCTCGCTCGATCGTCGAGCAGCTGCGACACGCCACCGCCGACGAGCTCGACGGCCAGACCGGCGAGACCGCGCGCGCGGTGGAGCGCGGCCTGGGCCTGAGCCCCGCCGGCTTCGATCCCAGCGCGGGGCCCCGCGAGGCTGCGCTCGCCCTGCATGCCTACGCCGCCGCCGGCGGCCGATGAGTGCCCTTGCGTCCCCATTGGAGAACCCCGCCATGACGACCTCGAGCCTTGGTCTCCGTCACTCGCGCTACGACGTGGTGATCGTGGGCGCCGGCCTGGCCGGCTGCGCCACCGCCCGTGCCCTGGCCCGCGCCGATCGATTCCAGCGCCGCCGGATCCTGGTGGTCGATCGCCACCCCGACGTGCACCCGCGCTTCTCGGGCGAGCTCATCCACCCGCGCGGCGCCCAGATCCTCGACGACCTCGGCCTGTTCACCGCGCTGCGCGACGCGGGCGGCGTGGAGATCGGGGGCTTCGCCGTGTTCGAGAACGCCGACGCCCAGCCCGTGGACCTGAGCTACGCCGACGTCCCCGACGAGCGCCCGCGCGGCCTGTCGATCCACCACAAGGACCTCGTCCGCACGCTGCGACGAGAGCTCCGCAAGGACCACGTGGAGCTGGTCGAGGGCTGGAACGTGGCCGGCCTGCTCCGCGACGGTCATCGAGTGGAGGGCGTGGTGCTCGAGGGCCGCGGCCAGGGGCGGCACGAGATCCATGCCGATCTGGTGATCGCGGCCGACGGCAAGGGCAGCACCGTCCGCAAGCTCGCCGGGATCTCCGACGAGGGACGCGAGACCGTCGGCTTCACCGCGGGCGTGGAGATCATCGACGCCGCCCTGCCCCGGCCCGACTACGCCCACGTGTTCCTCGGCGCCTGGGGGCCGGTGCTCGCCTACCCGATCTCGCGCGAGCCCGACGGTCGCGTGCGCACCCGGGTGACCTTCGATCTGCCCCGCGTGCTGCCGGCCAAGGGACCCGCGCTCAAGCAGTACCTGCTGCGCACCTTCGTGCCCTTCGTGCCCGCGCCGCTGTCCACCCAGATGGCGGCCGCGATCGCCGACCACCGCGGGCACCTGCACATGGCCCCCACGGTGGAGCTTCCGGCGCCCTCGGCGGCGATGCCCGGCCTGGTGCTGGTGGGCGACGCCGCCGGCTGCTCGCATCCGATCACCGCGAGCGGAATGACCATGGGCCTGCGCGACGCCGAGACCCTGGGCCAGCAGGCCCAGCGCCGGGCCGATGCGCCCGACGGCGAGCCCTGGCTCGACGGCGAGTCGCTGCGACGCTACCGCAGCGAGCACGATCGCTACGTGCCCACCCGGCAAGCGCTGGCCAAGGCGATCTACGAGGCATTCCGCGGGGGCGAGGACGGGACCCGGGCGATCCGCCGCGCGCTGTTCGAGTACTGGGCCAGCGGCGAGGCGGCGCGCAGCCGATCGATGGCGCTGCTGTCCTGCTCGGAGCGGCGCCCCCACGTGTTCCTGGCCGAGTACCTCAAGACGGCCCGCCACGCGCTGGGCACCAGCCTGGTGCCCCAGCATGCCTCGCGCTATCCGATGGGAGATCGCGTCCGTCGGGCCCGGGGCGCGGCCAAGCTCGCGCGCACCAAGCTGGGCCAGGTGGCGCAGGTCATGTGGGCGCAGGTGCGGCCCGGCTGGCTCACCCGCATCGAGCCCGGCTGATCGGGGCACGAACGCCCGCTAGCGGCCCGGATCCCCGGTTTGACACCCCCTGGGGCCGGGCCTACGCTAGCCGGGCGAATGAGCGCACGAATCCTGGTGGTCGACGATGACCCGTGGATTCTACGGATGGTGACCGCATCCCTGCGGAAGCGGAGCTTCACCGTGGACACCGCGAGGGACGGGCGACAGGCGCTCGAACGGGTCCGGGCCCACGCCCCCGCGGTGATCGTCACCGACGTGATGATGCCGGTGATGGACGGCTGGGCCTTCGTGCGGCAGCTCCGACAGGACCCGCGCCTGGCCACGATCCCGGTCATCTTCCTCACCGCGCTCGGCAAGGACCAGGCCAAGCTGCGCTCGATGGGCCTGACCGAGGACGACTACCTCACCAAGCCCTTCCGCTTCGACGACCTCGAGCGCCGGGTGGACGCCGCCCTGTCGGCGCGCAAGCCCCCGCCGCCGCCCGCCGGCTACGGCACCAACCCCAACTCCGGCGTCCACCCCCTGCCCGGCTATCCGCCGCAGGGCACCAACCCCAACTCCGGCGTCCATCCTCTGCCCGGCTATCCGCCGCAGGGCACCAACCCCAACTCCGGCGTCCACCCCCTGCCCGGCTACCCGCAGGCGCCCGGGCCCAGCCCCGGCTACCCGCCGCCCGGCTATCCGCCGCAGGGCACCAACCCCAACTCCGGCGTCCATCCCCTGCCCACCAACCCCTACGCCTATCCGCCGGGGCAGTACCAGTATCCGCCGCCGCCTCCGGGTCAGCCGGCCCAGTATCCCTACGGCTACGGACAGTACCCGGGCCAGTACCCGCCGCCCGCCCAGCCCGGGCAGTACCAATACCCGCCGCCGCCTCCGAGCCAGTACCCGGCCCCGGGTGCCCCGGCCCCGCCTCCCGTGCCCGGCGACGGCGCCGTCGCGGCCCCGCCCCGCCGGGCCGCCGATCGTCAGCGTCGCGCCACCGGGCTGCACGGCAAGCTCGAGCAGCTCGGGCTGTCGAGCCTGCTGGTGATGATGGAGATGGAGCGCAAGCAGGGCGTGCTGTCGCTGGCCGAGGCCAACAGCGAGATCCTCGGCAAGCTCTTCCTGCGCGGCGGTCGGGTGATCGCGGCCGAGCTCGAGTCGCACCCCGGGCTCGACGGCAAGGAGTGCGTGTACCGGATGCTCGCCTGGAAGGCCGGGACCTTCAGCTTCAGCGCGTGCACCATCGACGCCGAGGACACGGTGCAGGCATCCACCACCCACCTCTTGATGGAAGGCGCGCGCCTCATCGACGAGGCCGGGCGCGACGACGAGAGCCTGTGAAGCGCGAGTTCCGGCGCCCCGCTCCCGACGACCAGCCCACCGCGGGCGGGCTCGACGAATTGCTCGAGTCGATCCCCGAGGGCGGCAGCTACGGCCCGCTCACCGGCTACCGCGACGGCTCTCGGGTGCGGCGCTGGGTCTACCTCGCGCTGGTGCTCGGCGTGGTGGCGGCCGTGCTCGCCGGGCGCTGGTACGTGGGCTACCTCGAGGAGCAGCGGCGGATCCCCACCCCCGAGTACCAGCTCGCCGAGGGAGCCGAGGACGAGGAGCGCCCCGACGTGCTGGTGTGGACCAGCGGCATCGCGAGGCTCGGGCTCACCCGCCAGCAGCCGGGCATCCGCGCCATCGTGCTGCCCGATCGCATCATCACCCTCGCGCCCAGCTGCGACCACGCGCAGATCAAGGTCGACGTGCGCGACGGGGAGACCACGATGCTCAAGGTGGTGGTGGGCGAGATCCGTCAGCGCCCGCGCGAGGCCGGCGACGGGGGCTGAGCCAGGGCCTCGGGCGCCACCGCGGGCTCCCGCGCCAGCGCCTCGGGCAGCGCCACGATCGCGGCCAGCTCCGCGGGCCACGGGGCCACGAAGCTCACCGCCCGCCCGTCGGCCGGGTGCGGCAGCTCGATGCGCCACGCGTGCAGGGCGTGCCGCCACAGCCCCAGGTGATCGTCGAGCTCCGCGAGCGGGCGGCCGCGCTCCACCACGTCGAGGAACCACGACTCGGGCAGCCCGTAGAGCTTGTCCCCCACCACCCCGTGGCCGCACAGCGCCAGGTGGACGCGGATCTGGTGCTGGCGACCGGTACGCGGCCGCGCCCGCACCAGCGTGACCGGCTGCCCGCGGAAGCTACCCTGCGAGAGCGGCTCCACCTCGGTGCGCGCGGGCTGGCCCCCGTCGGCGAGCGAGCGCTCGCCCATCTTCACGCGGATCTCCGAGCCCTCGGCCGAGCCCAGCGGGATCTCGATGGTCAGCGGCGCCGACACGATCCCGTGCACCAGCGCGAGGTACTCCTTGAGCACCTCGCGGCGCTGGAAGCTGCGCTTGAGCACCGAGCCGCTGCCGCGCCGTCGACCGAAGACCATCACCCCCGAGGTCTCGCGGTCGAGGCGATGGGCCATCTCCCAGCCGTGCCCCGCCCCCAGGCGCTCGCGCATCACCGCGGTGAGGGTGTGCCGGTGGTAGGTGGCGCTGGGGTGCACGGGCAGCCCCGCCGGCTTGTCGACCACCAGCAGCGCCGGGTCCTCGTGGCACACCGTATAGTCGAGCACCACCGCGGGCTCGCGCGGGGCCGGGCGCAGCAGGGTGATCACCTCGCCCGCCCGCACCCGATGGGCCCCTCGCTCGATGGGTCCCCGCGCGGACCGCACCTGTCCCCGCTCGATGAAGCGCTGGATCCGGGTGCGAGACAGGCGGGGGATCCGGGCGTGGATGAAGCGGTCGACGCGATAGCCGTCGTGTGCCAAACCCACGGGCAAGGGAATCGGGATCCATTCCGGCGCGCTCGGCATCGCGCTCTCGCCGCGGTCGGCGCTTCGCACAGAGTGAGGTATAGTACTTTTCGCCATGACGACCGAGAGCAAGAAGGCCTCCGATGCTCCCACGGCCAAGCCCGCCGACGAAGAGGAGCAGAGCTTCCTTCCCACGGTATTGGCCGGCGCGGGCATCCTCGCGGTGGCGGCGCTGCTGATCTTCTGGCCCTCCGACGACCCCGCCAAGGACGGCGCGAGCGCGGATGGCAAGGGCCAGGCGTCGGCCTCCGCCCGCGGTGGCGGCGCGGAGGGTGGTGCCGCCGGACGAGCGGCCGGCGTGGCGGCTCGCCCGAGCGACGCGCCCACCACCGCCGCCCGCAGCCAGCGGATCAACCCCGCGATCAAGCTGCCGCAGACCCGCGGCATGGCCCCCACCACCCCCGAGGCCGTGCCCGCCGATCCTCCGCCGGGCGCCACCGTCGACGAGCAGATCGCATTCTACGAGGGCCGGCTCGAGGCGGCGATCCGCATGAGGGACAACCGCAAGAAGTTCTACGATCGATTGCCCGCCCTCAAGCAGCGCATCGAGAGCTCGCCCAACCCGGAGCAGAGCATGGAGACCTTCGAGCGACGCAAGCAGATCGTCGAGGACAACTACGAGAAGGCCAAGGCCGAGGTCGAGCGCCTCGAGGGCAAGCTGGCGGAGCTCCGCGGCTGAGCGTCGCCCCCCGCGGCCCCCGCTCCGCGACATCCGAGCGGAGCGCGATGCGACACCGAGGCGTCGCGCTCCGTGGCACCGCGCGGCGCGACCCGGAGCGGGCGCCGTTCGCATCGGGGTAGCCCCGATCGTCACACCTGGAGTGATTCGATCGTGACCTGGGATCGCTGGCGCGCCCCCGCACGCGCGGGCATGCTCGGCCCATAGCCATGCAGCGTCGATCGTTCCTCAAGCTCAGCGCCCTCACCTTCACCAGTCTGCTCGGCCAGGCCGGCTGCCGCGAGGGCGGCGGCGACGAAGGCGACGGCGGCCCGCCCTACGACGTGGTCGAGGACCCCGAGAAGTTCCCGCAGTCGCTGGCGTCGGGCGATCCCAGGCCCAGCAGCGTGGTGCTGTGGACGCGGATCGAGGACCCCGACTTCCCCGACGAGGACTACGAGGTCGAGCTCGAGCTGTGGGTCGACGGTGACGAGGCCGGCGAGCCCACCCTGGTGGCCGTGACCGCCGAGGCCCGCTTCGACCACTGCGTGAAGGTGCGAGCCGACGGCCTGCTGCCCGGCACCGCCTACCGCTATCGCTTCCTCTACATCCGCGACGGCATCGGCTACTCCAGCAACGTCGGCCAGACCCGCACCGCCCCCGAGCCCGAGGCCGACGTGCCCGTGCGCTTCGCCTTCGTGAGCTGCCAGGACTACGGCGGCCGCTACTACAACGCCTACGCGGCCATGCGCGCCGAGGAGATCGACTTCTTCGTCCACCTCGGCGACTACATCTACGAGACCGCGGGCGACAGCTCGTTCCAGCAGGGCGGGGGCGAGCGCTCGGTGATCTTCGACGACGAGGCCGGGGCGCTGCCGCTCACCGCCGGCGACGGCAGCACCTTCTACGCCGCGCGCTCGCTGGACAACTACCGCCAGCTCTACCGCATCTTCCGCTCCGACCCCGCGCTGCAGGCGATCCACGAGCGCGTGCCGATGATCGCGGTGTGGGACGATCACGAGTTCTCCGACGACTGCCACGGCGCCACCGCCACCTACCACGACGGCCGCGAGGACGAGACCGACCCCGCGCGGCGCAACGCGGCCGACCAGGCGTGGTTCGAGTACATGCCGGTCGACTACCCCGATCCCGAGTTCGTCTACGACCCCGCCGTCCCGCCGCCCGACGACATCAGCATCTACCGCGACCTCGAGTTCGGCCGTCACCTGCACCTGGTGATGACCGACCTGCGCAGCCGTCGGCCCGACCACCTCGTGCCCGAGGACGCCTACCCCGGCGCGGTGCCGCTCGACGAGGCCGCGCTCACCGAGGTCGCGGGCGACACCGCGGCCGGCGTGCCCTACGTGGACATCGACGGCTACGCCGGGGGCATGTACGCCGCGCTGCTGCGCGACGAGGCGACCGCGGCCGGCTACGACCCCCAGCGGATCACCGGGCGGGTGAGCGCGCTCTACATCAACGACGTGATCGCCGACACCGGCTCGGCCCTGCCGCCCATCGAGCCGGCCGAGCTCGACGCCATGCCGCGTGGCCTCGCCTTCCACCAGCTGTTCAAGACCAGCCTCTACGGCCAGCTCGGCGCCCGCTACCTGCTGGTGCACCCGCCCTTCATGCTCTACGCGAGCTGGCTCGATCGGCAGTCGAGCGGTGCGGCGCAATTGCTGATGGGAGAGGCCCAGCGCAGCTGGTTCCTCGACACCATGAAGGGCTCCACGCACACCTGGAAGGTGTGGGGCAACGAGTTCTGCCTCACCCCGCTCAACATCGACCTCACCGGCTCGTTCCTGCCCGAGACCTTCCGCCAGCAGTTCCAGATGACCGCCGAGGACTGGAACGGCGCCCCGCACGAGCGGGCGCGGATCATCGACGAGCTGGCCGCGGTCGACAACGTCGTCGCGATCACCGGGGACATCCACGCCTTCTACGCCGGCACGCCCTTCTCCTGGCCCGGCACCAGCGAGGGCAACCGCATCGTGGAGTTCGTGGGCAGCTCGGTGAGCTCCGCCACCTACCGCTCGCTGCTGGTGGGCCAGGTGCACGGCGATCCCGGCCTGAGCAGCGTGCCCGGCATCGACGCCTTCGCGCTGGGGATCCGCGACCTCTTGCAGGGCGGCCCCAACCCGCAGATGGGCTTCGCCGAGCCGGGGCAGCACGGCTACGTGGTCGTGCAGGTCAGCGGCGACGAGCTCGTGGCCGAGTACCACCTGCACCCCGAGGACCTCGCGTTCGAGCAGCGCTACGACGACCCCGACCTCGCGAGCCACTTCAGCGTGGAGCGCTTCCGCGTGCTGCCCGGCTCGCGTGATCTCTACCGAGAGATCGAGGGCAACTGGGCCCGCTGGGATCCGACCACCCAGCAGTGGGGCTGAAGCCCATCGAGGCGCTACGGGGGCTCGATCCTCACCGCGGCCACATCCGAAGGCTCGCCATCGTCGATCCCGGCTCCCGTGCGTCCCGGCGTCGTCCTGGACCCGCGTATACTCCCCGCCATGGTCGACGACCGTGCGCTCCCTTCCTCGCTCCGGCGCCCGATCGCTCGCCTCGGCTCGCTCGCCGTGGTCCTGCTCGCGTGGACGCTCGTGCCCGCGGGGCCGTCCTCGGTGGCCGCCGCGACGCCGCGGGAGCCCGACCACGTGTGGGTCTTCTTCCGCGACAAGGGGCCGCTCGAGGCCGGTCCCAGCCGGGAGCTCGCCCTGCTCGCGCGCGAGGCCCAGCTTCCGCCGCGCACCCTGGAGCGACGACGACGGGCCCGCGGTGATCGAGGCGTGGACGGGCGCGACCTGCCGCTCGCCGCGAGCTACGTGGCCGAGGTGGAGGCCACCGGGGCCACGATTCGCGTGCAGTCCCGCTGGCTCAACGCGGTGAGCGTGGAGGCCACCCCGAGCCAGCAGGCCGCGCTCGCCTCGCTCGCGGCGGTCGATCGCGTGGAGCCGGTCCGCCAGCGCCACCGCGTGGAAGAGCCCCCGCTGCAGACGGTGCCCCCCATCGCGACCGGAGGCGACGCGCTCTTCGGGCTCTCCACTGCCCAGCTCGAGCTCATCGGCGCCGACGTGCTCCAGCGCGACTGCGGCCTCACCGGGGCCGGCGTGGTGGTGGGCGTGCAGGACACCGGCTTCGACCTGAGCCACCAGGCCTTCGCGGGGCTGAACGTGCTCGCCGCCCACGACTTCATCAACGACGACGACGTGGTGGCGAACGAGCCGGGCGATCCGGGCGCGCAGACGAGCCACGGCACCCTCGTGCTGGGCACCCTCGCCGGCTCCGACCCCGGCACCTTCATGGGCGTGGCCCCGGGCATCGACCTGATCCTCAGCAAGACCGAGCGCGCCGACGCCGAGGTGCCCGCCGAGGAGGACTACTACGTCGCCGGCCTCGAGTGGATCGAGCTGCAGGGCGCCGACCTCTTCACCGCCTCGCTCGGCTACAGCGACTGGTACGGCCCCGGGGACTTCGACGGCGAGACGGCCGTCACCTCCATCGCGGTCAATGCCGCGTTCGACAACGGCCTGCTGGTGATCGCCTCGGCCGGCAACGCGGGTCCGGGCGGCGCCACCATCATCGCGCCCGCCGACGCGTTCGGCTCGCTCGCGGTGGGGGCCACCACCCTGGGGGGCAACGTCACCGGCTTCTCCTCGCGCGGCCCCACCTCCGACGGGCGGATCAAGCCCGACATCGCGGCCCCCGGCGCCGAGGTGGCCAGCGTGCAGCTCGGCACGCTCGCCGAGTACACCACCTGGAACGGCACGAGCGCGGCGGCTCCGGTCGCCGCCGGCCTGGCCGCGCTCATCAAGGAGGCCCGGCCGGAGCTGAGCGCCCAGGAGCTGTACGACCTGCTGCGCGACACGGCCAGCCAGGCCACGGCGCCCGACAACGAGCTGGGCTGGGGCATCGTGAACGGCGTGCTCGCCAGCGGTGATGCCTGTGGCTGCAGCGACGCCGATCGAGACGGCTTCATCGGCACGCTGTGCGGAGGAGACGACTGCGACGACGAGAACCCCAGCACGCACCCCGAGGCCGAAGAGCTGTGCGACGGGCTCGACAACAACTGCAACGACTCGATCCACTCCGCCGAGCTCGACGAGGACGGCGACGGGGTCCCCACCTGCGCGGGAGACTGTGACGACGACGATCCGACGGTCGCGCCCGGGCTCGAGGAGATCTGTGGCGATGGGATCGACAACGACTGCGTGGATGGGGACGAGCCCTGCCCCTCGAGCGAGGACGGCCCGCTTCCGACCAGCGGGGCCGACGGTGGGGACACGAGCGTAGAGCCCGGGGACACGGGGCTGCCTCCCGCCGGCACCGGGGCGGACGACGGCTCGACCGGAGCCGAGCCGGGTGCGGCCGATGGTGGTGGTGACGATGGAGGCTGCGGCTGCTCGACGCCGCGCGAGCCGTCCCGACCGGGGCTCGGCGTGCTGTTGCTGGCCCTCGCGGCGAGGCGACGCCGACGGCATGGGTGAGGGATCGGAGCGTCGCGCGGGTGTCGGTGGTGTGAGCACCGTACGCGACGCGATCGCCGGGGTGACGAGGAGCGACCCCGCCCAGGCCGAGCTCGCCGTGGTCCAGAGCTGGCTCGCCGAGCACGACCTCCCGTAGCATGCGAGCCGCGTGACGACGGACGATCGCCCCCTCGCGCCGCCCCGCGACTGGATCACCCCGGCGAGCTGGCTCGTGGTCGCGGCCACCCTGGCCATGCTGCTGGTCTTCGTGGCCGGGCACTCGTTCTCGATCTACGACGACGCCTACATCTACTTCCGCTACGCCGACGACCTACGCGACGGCTGCGGCCCCACCTTCAACTGCGGCGACCCACCCGTCGAGGGCTTCAGCTCGCCGCTCTTCCTGGCCCTGCTCGTGCTCGGCGGAGCCCTGGGAGGCGACGTAGAAGCGTGGTCGCAGGTGCTCGGGCCCGCCTGTCTCGCCGTGGCGCTCGGGCTGGCCATCCGGGTGCCCGTGGGACGCACCGGGGCCGCGCTGGCGATCGCTCGCGGCCCAGGCCTGGCCGCGGCGGCTGCGGTGGCGCTGCTGCTCGGCCTGGACGACTACGTGCTGCTCAACGCGGTCAGCGGCCTCGAGACGGGGCTCGCGGCCGCCGTGGCGGTGGCGCTGCTGCGCGCGGTGCTGCGCCGCGAGGTGGGGGCGACCGCCACGTGGAGCGTGGTGGGCGTGCTGGCGCGACCGGAGCTCGGCGTGCTCGTGCTCCTGCTGCCCGTGCTCCCGTGGATGCGGCGGCGTCGGGCGGTGCTCGGGGTGATCGGGGCGCTGGTGCTGATCACCGCCCTGCGCCTCGCGATCTTCGGTGACCCGCTGCCCAACACCTACTGGGCCAAGTCCGGCGGCACGGCCGTGCACGCGCGGCTGGGGGCGGAGTACCTGGCCCAGGTGCTCCGCGACTTCCCCTTCGTGGCCCTGGCCCCGCTGGCGCTGCTCGATCGAGCCCACCGACGCGAGCACGGCTTCGTGCTGCTGGGCGCGCTGGCGTGGGGCCTGGCCTTCCTGCGCACGGGCGGCGATCACTTCGCCTACGGTCGCCTCGCGTTTCCCCTCGTGCCCGTGCTGGTGGCCCAGGCCGCGGTGGGCCTGGTCCATGCCACGGCCCGGCTCGAGCCTCGGCCGTGGCTGCGAGCGGCGGCCGTCCTGCTGCCCGCGCTCGGCGTGGGAGCCCGGGCCCAGCTCCAGCACGGGCTGGCCGAGGGGCACGGCTTCGCCAACGTGCAGCGCTGGGCATTGGTGGGGCGCTGGCTGGCCGAGCACCACCCCGGCGAGACGATCGCCACGGTCCCGGTCGGAGCGATGGCGCATGCCTCGGGGCTGCGCACCCTCGACCTGGTGGGCATCACCTCGCGAGAGGTCGCCCGGGCCGGCGGCACCGTGCCCACGGAGCTGATGCGACGCAACTGGCTGGGCCACGAGCGTCACGCCACGCAGTGGGTCCTCGATCAGGCACCGGAGCTGATCGTCACCACCAAGTTCCGCGCCGAGCCCTGGCGACGCCTCGAGGAGACACGCGCCGGCTTCTATGCCGACTGGCTGCTGCTGCAGGAGATCAAGGCCGGCCGCGCCCCCTACCGGATCTACGACGCCGAGGTGACCCCGGGCGTGCACTGGCTGATGTTCCGCCGCACGGCGGACGCCGCCCCGACGGGACCACGACTCCCGCCGCCGCCCGAGTGACACCGCGGCGCCTCCACGGTGTTGAGCGGGGCATGGCCTATTGCTCCTTGCTCCTCGCCGTGGCGCTCGCTGCCCCCAGCGGGCCGCGACCGACCCCGCCCGAGCTGCTGTTTCCCGACACCGAGCCCAGCCCCGCCGCCGAGCCCAGCCCCGCCCCGCCGCCCCTCCCCGGCACGAGCAGCGCCGATCCCGAGCCACCGCCGCCCTCGGAGCCGCCGCTCGATCTCGATGCCCGCCGCGTGATGCTCCACGGCCTCGCCCGCGCCGGCGGTCGCTTCATGCACGGCCCCCCCGGGGCGGGCGGCTCGCTGGAGCTCGGCCTCGGCGTGCGCCTGGTGGCCGGCCTGTTCGTGGAGGGCTCGATCTCCGAGGGCATCTTCACCCGACCCAACCACCTCGTGGGCACGATCGACGCCGGCCTGCGCTACGAGCTGCGCCGCTGGGATCGGATCCGCCCGAGCGCCTTCGTGGGCTTCACCCACGCCCACCGCTCGCCCCTCGATGCCCTCGCCGACGCCCCCCTGGCCACCCTGGCCGGCTTCGCCGACTCGCTCACCCACCGCACCGGCATCACGGCCGACCTCGGCCTGCGCCTGCCCTTCCCCTCCCGCTGGGGCCGCCCGCTGTCGCGCCTCAGCGCTCTGCTGCGCGCCGACGCGGCCTACTACTTCGATCACAAGGGCTTCCCGCTGCACCTGGGGCTGGGCGCGGGGCTGTCGCTCACCTTCTGACGATCGACGCGCCGGGCTCAGCTCCCTGCCCGCTCCACCACGATGCCCTGCATGTCGAGCAGCAGCTTGGCATCGGCCAGCGAGCCCAGCCGCGCGTGGGTGCCCACGAGCTGCACGAACGCCAGCGAGGCGGCCAGCGACAGCCCCATGGTGCGAGCCACCCAGCACAGCGAGCCACGACGAGGTCGACGAGGGTATCGCACGGTGCTCACCAACGGCGACGATGCGGGCGACCCACCGAGGTGGGCCGCCCGCATCGAGCTCTCACACCGCGCTCAGTAGCCCGGCGGGACGGGCGGGAACGGGGGGATCGGCACCCCGCCCGGGCCCCCCGGGACCGGAGGCAGCGGACCATCGGGCGAGCCGGGGTGCGGCCCGGGATCGGGCGACTGGGGACCGTAGGGCAGCGGCTCGCCCTCGGCCCCCGTGTGACCGCAGCAGGCACCCGCCAGATCGCCCCCGCCGTCGCAGTTGACCGCGGCGCACAGCGGCGGCAGCGGAGGAAGCACCGGCGCCTCGCAGCCGAGCCCCGCATCGTACTCGAGCTCGCCGTTGCGCCGCGTGGCGCAGTAGTCCTCCGCCGTCGTGCAGCGATCGAAGGGCGCCGGGCTGCCCCCCGCGAGGCACTGCGACATGCGCTGGAGACGGGCATCCTCGTACCCGCACGAGCTCGAGC
The DNA here is from genome assembly GCA_020633315.1 of Myxococcales bacterium. Classification (GTDB taxonomy): domain Bacteria; phylum Myxococcota_A; class Polyangia; order Nannocystales; family Nannocystaceae; genus Paraliomyxa. The sequence goes on along the minus strand of JACKDV010000042.1, from coordinate 14,457 downwards.
AGCTCCCGAGAGCGCCGGGATCGCAGCTCCGGCCCACCCCCACGACCACGCCAGCGATGTCCTCCTCCACCTCGGGCTCCAGCACGGAGGTCTGGTTGCGTGCCGCGAGGGTGTCAAGCACCATGTGCACCGCCGCGCGGAGCAGCTGACCGAAGAGGTACCCCTCGATCATCGGCTCCGCCGCCGTCGGATCGGTGGGGAGCAGCATCGCGTCGAGATCGGCCTGGACGGAGCCCGCGTACACCATCACCCCGTAGTCGGTGAAGGGCCCGCTCGCGGGATAGGTGACCACGTCCACCACGGCGTTGGTCGCCTGGGAGCTGACCATCACGTGCTGGAAGCCCTGGTAGCCGACCCGCAGCATGGCGGCGAGCACCTCCTCGTAGGTCGCCCCCGTCTTGTCCGCGATCACCTGGGCCATCTCCGTGCGGGACGGGTAGCCCAGCCCCTCGGCAATCCCACCGCCGGACAGCTCCTGCGCGACCGCGGCGGACATGTCGGTGACCTCGTCTTCGATCTTCAGCCGCTCCTCCTCGTTGAGGTCGTCCGGCCCCGACACCAGGCACGCGGAGTCGACCCCGAAGTCGAGCTCGACCGCGATCTCGGACGGCGTCTCGCCGTCGAAGGTCTGCATCGTGCAGCTGAGGATCGAGTCGAGCTCGGGGTCGAGCGGGAAGTGCTTGCCCCGGAGCCCGCGCAGGTTGGGACCCACGCAGGGGCTGGGCACCGCACCGCCGGGAGGCGGAACGCTGCACTCGTTGTTGAGCGCGAGGTCGGCCCGATCGGTGCCGAAGTGCGTGTACGGAGACCCGAACATGCCCGGCAGCGGCTCCGTCGTCATCGATGCCCCCGCCTCCGCCATGGCAGCGCTCACCTGGCAGGTCCGCTCGGACTTGCAGCTGAGGTTGTAGTGGGTCAGCTCGATGAGCGGGCAGTCCCCCTCCCCCAGCACCTCGAGGTTCACTATCGCGTCGAGCAGCACCTGGGGATCGAGCCCCGACTTGCGCAGCCGCTCCCGCGCCGTGAGGTCGGGCAGCCACACGCCGAGGGTGTCGAGGGTGAGGTTCTGCCCCGACACGGTGGCCCGCGCGGGGCCCTTGTACAGGCCGCAGCGCACCGTGGAGCAGGTGGCGAGATCCTCGGCGCGGTACTGGTCGAAGTCCGAGCCGGGGTCCGGCAGGTCGGGAACCACCAGCGCGCCCGACTCGATCCGCACCTGGAGCATCTGCCACCCCTTGGGCATGGTGAACGGCTTGACGCCGTCGAACAGCAGCAGCTCGACGGGCAGCGCCTGGTCCCACACGATCTGGGCCAGCGGCTCCTGGCCCAGATCGACGAGGTCCTCCATGGTGGCCAGCACCGCGCGCACGAACGCCTCCTCGAGCCCCGCGAGCTCGCGCTGGGACAGGCAGCGCATGCCCTCCACCACGCCGGTCAGCGCGGGCAGGCTGGCCCACAGCCGCTCGTCGAGGTCCTGGTGGCGCAGCGCGTCGTAGTAGCGCATGAGGTACGAGCCCTCGTGGCGGGGCACGCCGTCGTCGTCGATGCGGTCGTGCAGCACCGCGTTGTGGCACGCCCCACCACGCGAGGGCGCGCTGACCCCCAGCGGCGGCGCGTACAGGGCGGTGCGGGCCGCCACCACCTTGCCGAGCGCCTTCTGCCAGCGGAGCTGATCGGCGGTCCACTGGAGCCCCGACTCCGGCGGGAGGTCCCCCAGCACCTCGGCGATCCCGGCCTCGACGGCGGCCACCCGCAGGGCGTCTTGGTCGGCCAACCAGGTTGCATCGATCGAGCCCGGCGCGACCTCGGACCACGGCTCGAGATCGGGCAGCGGCTCGAAGGGCGTGGCCGGATCGGTGGGCGTGGGCGTGGCCGGGGGTGGCACGGAGCTCCCGCCGGAGTAGCGGGGCAGCGCCTGGACGTAGGCCGGCAGCGGGACCGCGTCGTCGACCACGTCGGCGACCACTCGCCGCGCCTGCTCGGCCCGCCGCCGCTCCCAGTCGGCGCGCAGCAGGGTGAGGCGCATCGCGTCGCGCTCGAGCCGGTCGAGCACGTCCTCCGAGGGCCACAGGGTGACCGTGCCGAGATCGTCGACCGACACCAGGTCGGCCCGCCCGTCCCCCGTCACGTCGGCGGCCCAGCAGCGCTGGCCCGACTCGCAGCCTTCGGCGTCGAGCTCGAAGGTGGGCTCGAAGTGGTCGCCCGCCGCCCCCCACACGAGGATGCGTCCGATGGTGGCGGTGGGCTGGGCCGGAGCACACGCCGCGTCGTAGTCGAGGCAGCAGTCGCCGTAGTCCACGCACGCCTCGTCGCACCAGCAGGTCCCGTCCGTCGACGAGCCGCCGCATACCCCCTCACAGCTGTCGGGCGCCCCGCCCGAGCCCCCTCCACCGGTCGACCCACCCGCGGGACAGTATGAGTCGTAGTCGACGCAGCAATCGCCATAGTCCACGCACGCCTCGTCGCAGAAGCAGGTGCCGCCCGCGGGTACCCCTCCGCAGGCGCCCTCGCAGCTGTCGGGCGCCCCGGCACCTCCCGTGCCCCCACCGTCGCCGGAGAGGCAGGCCGGCTCGTAGTCGACGCAGCAATCGCCGTACTCCGTGCACACCTCGTCGCACCAGCACCCGCCCGGGGCCGCGCTGCCGCACGAGGACTCGCACGACATCGGGTCCGCCTCCGGCTCCGCCGCCACGGCGGGACCCATCACCATCAGATCCACGTCGAGATCGCCGTCGAGATCACCGAGCTGGAAGGTCGCGTCCGGGGCGAGCGAGATGCCGTCCGCCCAGATCTGCGCCGCCGCGAAGCCCCCCAGCTCCTGCGCCAGCGCGACCCGGGCCAGGCCGGTGGTGGGGTCCAGCTCGACCACGTCGGCCCGGCCGTCCCCGTCCACGTCGCCGAGCCGACACTGGGCTTCGCCCACGCACAGCCCCACCGCCCACTCTGCGGGCGGCAGCGCCCCGAGGCCCTGCGACCGGGCCACCATCACGCGACCATCCTGGCCGCCCTCGAACGCGATCAGATCGGCGTGGTCGTCTCCGTCCACGTCGGCCGCCGCACACAGCTGCCCCACCGAGCACATGCCCACCCCCCAGGGCACGGGGGTCTCGAAGCGGATCGAGTCCCCCAGCGCGGGCTCGATCCCGAGGTATGCCTCCACGAGGTTGGGCCCGCCGTCCCGGATGAAGCGCACCAGGTCGGGGACGCCGTCGCCGTCGACGTCGGCCACGGTGCAGGCCGACTCGTCCACGCACACGCCGTCGGCGACCACCTGCATCGGCCCGAAGTCCCAGCCGTTGGAGTAGGCCACCTCGACCGTGCCCGGCGAGCCGAACACCCCGAAGGAGTCGTAGCGAACGAGGTCGTCCTTGCCGTCGCGGTTGACGTCGGCGGTGGTGCACCCCACTCCATCGGGGCACAGCCGCCGCCGCTGGCTCGCCTCGGTGGCGTACGATCGAGCCCCGAGCTCGTCCACCGTGGGACGCGGTCCCACGCGCGGCTCGAGCTCCTCGGGTGCGTCCCCCTGGCATCCCCCGAGGATCGCCAGCGAGCTCATGACGGACAGCAGCATGCTCATGCGTTCGGTGTTCTTCATCGCGCAACTCCCCCGCTGGCACGGGCCGCCGGACGAGCGGTCGCCCTTGGATGCGAGGCTCGCCGACGCCCGGCGCCGGACTGCGGCGGTGCCCCCGGGCACCGCCCTCATCGGTTCGATGCAGCGTTGGTTCCCGCAGGAGGTGAAGCGTTCCCGGGTGGGTGGATTTTCGTCGCCGCCCGGTCCGGGCCCCGGATGCGGGCCCGAGCTGGTAGAGTGCCTCCCGTCATGACCCGCGCTGCCACGCTCATCTCCGCGCTGCTGGTGCCCCTCGCGCTCGCCTGCGGCGCCAACGAGGCCCCGGCCCCCACGAAGGTCGCGGGCCCCCCCGAGGCGGCGCCCCCCGAGCCCGCGGCCGAAGCGAGCGCGCCCGGCCCGGTCGCGGCAGACGGGGTGCCCAAGATCACCTCGGACGCGCCGGTCCACGAGTTCGGCGGGATCAAGCCGACCGACTCGGTCGATCACGTGTTCAAGATCCGCAACGCCGGCACCGCCGACCTGAAGATCGAGCGGGTCCAACGAACGTGAGGGTGCACGGCCACCGTCATCTCCGATGACGTGATTCCCCCGGGCGGGGAAGGCGAAATCCAGGTCACCCTGCGACCCAAGGGCGGGCACACCGAGATCACCAAGGACATCATCGTCCTCAGCAACGACCCCGAGCAGCCGCGCTTCACCCTCACCATGAAGGGCACGCTGCTCGTCGACATGATCGCGCAGCCGGTCACGGTCGGGCTCCACGACCTCCCGCCGGGCGAGGCGGGGACCGAGACCTTCTCGCTACGGCCCACCGAGGGCTCGACCGCCACCATCGAGTCGGTGCGGGTGGAGGACGCCACGCTGTTCTCGCTCCGCGAGATCGAGGCCGAGGCCGGCGCGCTGGCGACCTACGAGCTGCGCTTCGCGGGGCGCAAGGAAGTGGGCGTCAGCGCCACCCACATCGTGGTCGAGACCACCGGCGCCAACACCCCCGAGCTGGTGATCCCCGTGCGCGCGAGCGTGGCGACCAACCTGCGCTACCCCCGGCAGTTCGGCTTCAGCTGGCGAGACGGCGAGCTGCTCGAGCGGACCATCGGCATCTCCACCCGCCGCGGCGACGCGCCCGCGATCGAGGAGATCGAGGACCCCGACGGCCTGCTGGAGATCGAGGTGCTCGAGCCCCGCGGGCCGACCACCAGCATCCGCATGCGCGTCCGCGCGGACCAGCGGGCGAAGGCCGAGCCGGGCGTGAGGCACACGATGATCGTGCACACCAACGACCCCGACGAGCCCCGGCTCGAGCTCGAGTACCGCGTGATGGAGCCGCGCAAGGTGCAGCCGATGCAGATCTCGGGCCACTGAGCCGCCCCCCGAGGCCGGGTAACCGGTCGCCCCTGCCCCGCGTAGACCTCCTCGTGACACGTGCCTCCCTCCTCGGCCTGCTCGGCGCCGCCCTGCTCGCCTGCTCCTCGTCCAGCTCCGACACCCCCACCACCGCGCCCGCCGACCCGGCCCCCGCCGACGGCGAGGCAGGACCCGAGGACCCCCAGGCCGAGGTCACCCTGGCCTACTTCGCGGGTGGCTGCTTCTGGGGCGTGGAGCACTACATGGAGCAGCTCGACGGGGTGCTCGGCGTCGAGTCGGGCTACATGGGCGGCCACGTGGAGGAGCCCTCCTATCAGCAGGTCGCGAGCCAGACCTCGGGGCACCTCGAGACCGTGCGGGTGCGCTTCGACGCCCGCCGCATCGGCTACGAGGCGGTGGCCAAGCGCTTCTTCGAGATCCACGACCCCACCCAGGCCGACGGCCAGGGCCCCGACCGCGGCCCCGAGTACCTCTCGGCCGTGTTCTACACCGACGCCGAGCAGAAGCGGATCGCCGAGGGCCTGATCGAGCGCTTGAGGGCGCGGGGCTACGACGTGGTCACCGAGCTCCGCCAAGCCGATCGCTTCTGGCCGGCCGAGGAGTACCACCAGGACTACTACGTCCGTAAGGGCACCGAGCCCTACTGCCACGGCTGGGTCGATCGCTTCGGCACCGGCAAGTGATCGGCGCCGAGGGGACCCTGCCCCCCACACGAGAGAACCCGCCCACGCGTGCGCATGGACGGGTCCACCGGCGACCGGGTCGTGAGACCCGGCCGTGCCCATTTTCCGATCAGTAGCGGTAGCTCTCGGGCTTGTAGGGGCCCTGCTTGGGGATGCCGAGGTACTCGGCCTGCGTGGCGGTCAGCTCGGTGAGCTTGGCGCCCAGCTTGCCCAGGTGGAGGCGTGCGACCTCCTCGTCGAGCTCCTTGGGCAGCACGTAGACCTTGCCGGTCTCGTACTGGCCCTCGGAGTCCTGCCACAGCGCGAGCTGGGCGAGCACCTGGTTGGTGAAGCTGCTGCTCATCACGAAGCTGGGGTGGCCGGTGGCGCAGCCCAGGTTCACCAGGCGGCCGCGCGCCAGCATGATGATCGCGTGGCCGTCGGGGAACACGAAGCGGTCCACCTGCGGCTTGACCGAGATCTCCTGGATCTCCGGGTCCGACTCGAGCCGCCCGATCTCGATCTCCGAGTCGAAGTGGCCGATGTTGCACACGATGGCCTCGTCCTTCATGGCCGCCATGTGCTCCTTGGTCACCACGCTCATGCAGCCGGTGGCGGTCACGAAGATGTCGGCCTGGCTGGCCGCCTCGTCCATCGTCACCACCTGGTAGCCCTCCATCGCGGCCTGCAGCGCGCAGATGGGGTCGATCTCGGTGACGAGCACGCGAGCGCCGAAGCCCCGCATCGACTGGGCGCAGCCCTTGCCCACGTCGCCGTAGCCGGCGACCACCACGGTCTTGCCCGCCACCATGATGTCGGTGGCGCGCTTGATCCCGTCGGCCAGGCTCTCGCGGCAGCCGTAGAGGTTGTCGAACTTGCTCTTGGTGACCGAGTCGTTGACGTTGATCGCGGGGACCTTGAGCTCGCCGCGCTCGGCCATCTGGTAGAGGCGGTGCACGCCGGTGGTGGTCTCCTCGGACACGCCCTTGCACTGCTCGATCGCCTTGGCGTGGTCGCGGTGCATCACGATGGTGAGGTCACCACCGTCGTCGAGCAGCAGGTTGGGCGGAGTGCCGTCGGGCCACTTGACCGTCTGCTCCACGCACCACCAGTACTCCTCCTCGTTCTCGCCCTTCCAGGCGAACACCGGGATCCCGGCGGCGGCGATGGCCGCGGCGGCGTGGTCCTGGGTGGAGAAGATGTTGCACGACGACCAGCGGACCTCGGCCCCGAGCGCGATGAGCGTCTCGATGAGCACGGCGGTCTGGATGGTCATGTGCAGGCAGCCGGCGATCTTCGCCCCGCGCAGGGGCTTGCTCTCGCCGTACTTGGCCCGCAGGGCCATGAGCCCGGGCATCTCCTTCTCGGCGAGCGCGATCTCCTTGCGGCCCCATTCGGCCAACGAGAGATCGGCGACCTTGAAGTCCTGGTTGTTGGTGGTGCTGGTATCCATGTGAGTCCTTGCTTGGGTCCTCGGTGGGAACGGTTGGGATCAGGCGGGGGCGGCCACGCTGGCCTGGTGCCGGTAGTGGGGCACCCATCCCGCGCTGTCCTTGAACAGCCGCACGCAGCGGATGTGCTTGCGCTCGGTGAGCAGGAAGCGGTGGTGGAGGTTGGCGGGAACCACGAGGAGGTCGCCCTCGGTCACGGTCACCCGCATCCAACGGTCGTCGGACGAGCGGATGTCGAAGATCCCCTCGCCCTCGAGCACGTAGCGCACCTCGTCGTCGGTGTGCAGGTGCTCGTCGATGAACTTGGCGCAGATCTCGTCGAGCTTGGGGGTCTGCGGGTGCAGCTCGATCACGTCCTGCTCCACGTAGCCCCGCGCGGCCTTGAGGCGATCGAGCGGCGGCTGATAGGCCACGGGATCGACGATGAGGTGCTCGTAGAGCACCCCCACCGCGGCGAGGTCGTCGAGGGTGCAGGGGGCCTGGCCGGGGCCCGGATCGAGCCATTCGACGTTCATGATCGTGCTCCTTGGGCGAGGATCGGACGAGACGGGGGCGCGGCCGAGACGATCGGCAGCCCCAGGCGGTGGGCCTCCACCGCGGCTCGGAACAGGAAGTCGTAGCACTCGGCCTGGGTCTTGGCCTGCACCCAGCTGGCGCCCCACACGTACACGCCGTGCCCGGCCACCAGCACCGCGTCGACGTCGGGGTGGGCCTGCATGGCGGCGGCCATCGACTCGGTGAGCTCGGCCTCGCGCGGGGTGTTGGGGATGATCGGCACCTCGACGCGCTCGAAGCAGCCCTTGCCGCGCAGGCCCTTGTGCATCTCGAGGCCCTCGCTCGCGAACACGCCGGCCTCGCCGCGGGGCGACGCGAGCCTCGCCGCGAGCACGGCCCACACCGAGTGGCTGTGGATCACCGCCCCGGCTCCGCGATCGCGGAAGGCGTTGTAGAAGAGCGGCTGGCACTCGCTGACCTTGAGGCCCGGCGACGCGGGCGAGCGGAGCACCCGACAGTGATCGAGCTCGGCGGCGTCGAGCAGATACACGTCGGCCGGGGCGATGCGCTCCTTCTGCACGCCCGAGGGCGCCATGTAGATGCCCGCCTCGCCGAGGATCGAGATGCCGCCGCCGGTGCCGGAAACCCAGCCCAAGCCATAGAATTGGCGGCACAGCTCGCAGATGAGCCGCGGGATGTCCTCCTCGTCCGACATCGATCGCGGGGCACTGTAACCGCTGCACGGGGCGCCCTCCATCGGGGCCGCGTGCGGAAGCTCAGCCGCCCTCGGGGCGCGGGAGGGCCCGGTGGTGGGGGCAGCGGAGCACCGGCAGCGGGGGGTACTTGGGCCACCGGCGGTCGTGGTCGTGGACGGCGCAACGCCAGAACGTGGAGCCCCGCGAGGAGGTCACCGAGCGCCCGTGCTCGCAGCGTGCACACAGCCCCGGATCGATCCCCGCCATCGGTCGCGTGCTCGCTCAGGCGTCCTCGCCCGGGGCCTCGCCGGGCAGGGTGGGCGCGTTGACCGGGGGCAGGATGATCTTCTCCTCCTGCGCCAGCATCCCCAGGCCGATCGCGAGGCGTCCGGCCAGCATCGCGCGTCCGCTCGCCATGCCCTGGCGTAGCTGCCAGCCCCCGAGCATGAGGCCGATGCCCCACACCACCGCTGCGAGCGCGGGGGCGATGATCTGATAGCAGGCGATGCCCAGCACGCCGAAGCCGAACCACAGCTTGAGGGTGAGCTTGCCCGACTCGAGCGAGGGCTGGCTGGCCTCGGCCGCGTGCTTGGCCACGCGCAGCTCGAACTCTCCGTCGTGCACCCGCAGCTTGACCGCGTCCATGGTGACCCCCAGGTACTGCAGCGGCGGGCGCAGGCTCTGGCGCAGCTCCTTGTCGCTGAGCACCGTGCGGCCGCGCGCCACGATCGCGCCGTCGTAGGGATCCTCGATCACCATCCCCGACGAGAAGCCCTGGGTGTAGAGGTCGAGCTCCACCTCACCGCGGGCGAGCCCGGCCTCCTGCGCCGCCTCGAGCTCGAGCAGGTGGTCGTCGCCACGCCACGGGGCCACCGCGCCCGGCTTGGACCGGACCAGCGCGCCCGCCTTGGGGGAGTCGTCGGAGCGAGCCATGGGCAACGAGCTCAGCCGGCGATCTTGGACGCCATGGCCCGCGCCACCGCCGGGCTCACGTAGCGCTCGTAGTCGCCCCCGTGGCTGGCGATCTCGCGCACGAGCGAGCTGCTCACGAACATGCGATCGGGGCGAGGGATGAGGAACACCGTCTCGAGCTCGGGGTCGAGGTCGCGGTTGGCCAGGCCCATCTGGAACTCGGGCTCGAAGTCGCTGACCGCCCGCAGGCCCCGTACGATCACCCGGGCGCCCTGCTCACGACAGAAGTCCACGACCAGCCCGGAGAAGCCCGTCACCGAGAAGCCGCGCAGGTGCTCGGCGCTCTGCTCGATGAGCTTCTTGCGCTGCTCCACCGGGAAGAAGCCGGGCTTGGTGGGATGCTGGCCGATGGCGACGATCACGTGGTCGAAGATCTTGACCGCGCGCTCGAGGATGTCGATGTGACCGACGGTGATGGGATCGAAGGATCCCGGGTACACCGCGATCGTGGGAGCGTGCGCCGAGGAGGTCGCTGCGTCGGACACGCGGCGGAGTATAGCGGTTTGCTAGCAGGCTGCGCGTAGGGCCGCCTCTCGCGCCGCTCGCTGGGCCACCACGGCCTCGTGCAGGGACCACTGCCCACGCGCCCGCACCAGGTTGTGCTCGCCGGCGGCAGGGTAGCGGGCGCGGTCCCAGCCGAAGTAGCTCTCGCGCAGCGCGTCGGCGGCGAAGCGGGCCGACAGCTCGAGGGTGATCCACTCCACGCCGTAGAGCAGGGCCTGCCGCTCGTCCTTCGACAGCGCCAGGGTGCAGCCCTCGAGGTAGCCCCGCAGCGACGCCGAGAAGATCTCCAGGTCGAAGTGCGCGACCTGCTCGTCCTCCCCCCGGGGGTTGCACCACGAGCGCCAGGCATCGCCGAGCTCCACCGCCAGCGGCATGGGAGCCACGGTGTCCAGGTCGATCCAGCAGCGGGCCTGGCGGGCGCCGGGCCCGTCGGCCGCGGCGAACAGCACGTTGTTGAGCTTGGGATCGCCGTGCACCACTCGCGGCGGGAGGGAGGCGAGCGAGGGCAGGCTGCGGGCCCGGCTCGCGATCGCCTCGGCGAGGCGGGCCACCTCGGCGTGCAGGCGGTGCTCGGGCCGCTCCGCCACGGCCTCGGCCAGGCGACGCAGGTGCGCCGGGGTGTCGTGGACGCCGGTGCGCAGGCCCACGAACTCGTGCTCGAGATCGTCGAGAGCCGAGTGGAAGCGCCCGAGCAGGTAGGCCGCCGCGCGGGCCTGCTCGGGCGCCTGCACGGCGTCGAAGCTCACGCCCTCCATGCGCGTCATCATCCGCCACACCTCGCCCTCGCGATCGAGCCACGCGGCGCCGGTGGTGGTGAGGCGCAGGCGCGGCGTGAGCAGGCCGCGGCGGGCCAGGTGCTCGGTGACGGCGAGGATGTCGAGGTGGATCTCGGGCGCGAACACGGGGTGCACCCGCTGCAGCACGAAGGCGCCCTGGGGCGAGGCCACCGCGAAGGTGTCGTTGATCAGGCCGCGGCCCAGGGGCTCCACGCAGCCGGGCTCCACGTCGAAGGCGGGAACGATGGCAGCGGCCTGCTCGACGGTGACGGGGGCGCGGCTCACCGGGCGAGGGTGCGGCAAGGGGGGCGCCCGGGGCAAGGGCGCGGGGCCCCGCCGGCGGACCGCTGCTGTCGTTCGCGCCCGGGCGCATCATCGTGCCCGCCCTCGGCGACGAGGTGAAGAAGCAGGACAGCGGCCTACCCGAGGGCCCCGTGCGCGAGAGCGCCATCGGGTGCCGCTGTGCCTCGTCGGAGGTGGGGCTGCGCTCGCCCGCCCCTCGGCTCCGCCTCGATCGCCTGGCCCCGAGCCGCGAGCTCCGAGCGAGCCGCATCGCTCCCCGCCGCGAGCTCACGAGGCCGACGGGCGGCTACCGGCCCGCCGCCGCGCGGTTGGCCTCCACTCGCTCCACGATCGGGGCCCAGCGCGGCTCGTCGTGCAGCGAGACCAGATCGGGATCGGCCCGCAGGTGCGCCGCGTCGCGAAGCCCCGCCGCCGCCGCGCGCTCGAGGCGGTCGAGGGCCCCCGGTCGATCGCCGATCCGCGCGTGGCAGCACGCCGCATCGTAGGCGTCCACCATCGTGCCTCCGGGGTCCTCGAGGAGCTCGTCGAAGACCACGGCGCAGGTGCTCCAGTCCTGGGCACGCTGGGCCACGATGCCCTCCATCCGCCGCAGCCCCACCACCCGCCGTCGCTCGTCGGCGATGCGGGCCACGATCCACGGCGGCAGCTCGGGCAGGGCCTCGAGGCGATCGAGATCCGCCCGGGCGAGCTCGAGGCGTCCCCGCAGGCGGTGCAGCGTGGCGCGCTCGAGCAGGATCACCGGGTGATCGGGGCGACGCTCCACCGCGCGATCGAAGGCACCGCGGGCCAGGTCGGGCTGGCCCAGGCGCAGGTGGGCCACGGCGAGGTTGTAGTAGTGCACCGCGGTCGGCTCGTCGCTGCGCTGCCGGGGCCACACCGCCTGCACCAGCACCAGCAGCACCAGGGCCCAGGCGAGCGCCCAGCCGCGGCGACCCGCCTCGCTCTCGCGAAACCCACCCAGCAGCCACGACAGCCCCGGCCCCGCCAGCACGGCCAGCGGCACCACCAGCGGCACGCGATGCTGCGACGAGGTGAAGAACAGCAGGTTGGCGGCCACCACCGCCGCCGCCTGCGAGCCGAGCACCCAGGCCCACGGGCGCCAGCGAGCCGCGAGCCCCGGGTCGCGACGCGCCCGCCCGACCATGGCCAGCGCGCCCGCCAGCCCCAGCGCCAGCAGCACCGCGAACGAGAGCCCCCGCCCGGCCCACCACGGCAGCAGCTCCAGCTCGCCGGCGCGATCGTAGTCCTGGGTGAGCTCGTCGTGGCCGATCAGCAGCCACGCCTTGCGCAGCTCGAGCCACAGCCAGCGCCCAGGATCCTCGGCGATCTCGGAGGCGGCCCGGCGGTACAGCGCCCGCCCGATCGCCGCCGCCTGCTCGGCCTCATCGCGCTCCTCGATGCCCAGGATGCTCACCAGCTCGCTGCGCTCGTGCACCACCTCGCCGCTCACGAGCCCGCCCGCGTCGTTCCACACCCCTCGTGCATGCCGGTTGTTGCCGATGTAGAAGGAGGTGCCGCCGCCGTGGGCGGGCATGATGGTGAGCTGCCCGGTGACGATCGCGTTGCGCAGCGCCATCGGGCCCAGCGACAGCAGCAGGCCCCCCACCAGCCATGCCAGCGCCCAGCGACGCGGGCGACCGAGCGGCGCCACGGCGAGCACGGCCGCCACCGCCACCCCCGGCACCGCGAGCAGCATGTTGCCGCGCGCGAGGATCATCAGCCCGCTGGCGGCCCCCAGCAGCAGCAGGGCGCGGGGCCCCGGGCGTCGCTGCAGCCGGGCCAGGGCCACGAGCACCAGCACCATGGTCCCCACCGCGAGCGAGGCGGTGAGCACCTTGTTCTCGTAGAAGGCCAGGCCGGGATAGGCCAGCAGCACGGCCAGCCCCAGCCCCGCCTCGCGACGCCCGAGCCGCGCGACCATGACCCGCCAAAGCCCCCACAGGGCCAGCCCCGCGAGCACGAGCTGCAGCAGCAGGCCGAAGGCGATCCACGGGCGGATCGTCATGGGCAGCGCGAGCTGATAGGCGTAGAGGCCCTGCAGGTAGAAGGGCTCGGAGCCCCACGGGGGACGGGCCAGGATGTCGAGCGCGGCCTGCTCGTAGAGACGGCCGTCGGAGAAGGTGGCCAGGGCGAACGGCAGCTCGGTGAGGTAGGCGGAGTGGTAGCCCACGCGCAGGATCACCAGGGCGACCAACAGCAGCCACAGCCAGCGAGGCAGACGCTGGGCGGCCGAGCCTTCCGATTCGACCTGCTCGACCGAGCCCCCCGCGTCCGACTCTTGCGCCGAGGTGGAGGCCTCCGCGGCCTCGGCCTCGGCCTCCGCTCCCGCCTCGCCCACCTCGCGACGATAGCACCGTACACTCGTGCCGAGTGGAAGGAGCCCGCCGCCACGACGAGCCCGCGCCGGCCGGCGCCCCGCCTCCCGAGGTGGTGCATCGGATCCACGACCGCTACCTGATCGAGGTGGTGGAGCAGCTCGGCCTGTGCCCCTTCGCCCGACGCAGCCGCGAGCTGGGTCGCGTGCACCGACCCCTGCTGTACGGCGAGACCCCCTCCCCCGAGCAGGCCGCCGCGCGGCTGCACGCGCTGGTGCAGGCCCACCCCGACGCGGAGATCGTGCTGCTCACCTTCCTGCACGCCGACCCCCGGCCGCTGTGGGAGCGTGCCCGCGCCTTGGACGACTTCGTCAAGGAGCTCCGCGCCCGCTACGACGCCACCGAGGGCCCGCTGTTCTTCATGGTGGGCTTCCACCCCCGCAGCGGCGAGCCCGAGCCGGGCGAGACCCCTCCCCGCCTCACCCCCGACAGCTTGGTGGTGCAGCTGCGACGCACCCCCGATCCGGTGATCCAGTGCGTGCGAGCCGAGGTGCTCGACCGCGTGCGTCGGCAGGCCCAGCAGGCCGCCCACGCCCGGGCCCTGGAGGAGGCACGCCTCAAGTACCCGCAGCTGGTGGAGCTGCTCGAGCGCAGCATCCAGCCCGACTCCTCGCTGTCGGCCGACATCGCCCGCAAGAACTTCGAGGGCGTGGCCATGGGCGAGGGAAGGGAGCGCCTCGAGGCGGTGCTCGCCGACATCCAGCGCGAGCGCGACGAAGCCTATGCGCCGTGGTGGCAGCGCGACTGACGCCGTGACCGCCGGGGTATGCTGCGCGCGATGTCGGAGCGCACCAAGCTGACCCGTCGCGGGTTGTTTCGGAGCGTGGGCACGGCCGCCCTGGTGAGCGGCTGTGTCCGTCGTGCCGAGACCGAGGCTCCCGCCGGGGGGCCGCCGGTGGACGATGCCACCGCCCCCGCCGAGATCGGACCCGACCCCGTGCCCCTGCGCTTCACCCTCGACGGCGAGTCGGTGGAGGTGACGGTGGAGCCTCGGGTCACGCTGCTCGACGCGCTGCGCATCGACCTCGACACCACCGGGCCCAAGGAAGTCTGCGACCGCGGCTCGTGCAGCGCCTGCCTGGTGCTGGTGGACGGCACGCCCCGCAACGCCTGCATGATGCTGGCGCACGACGTGGCCGGACGCGAGGTGACCACGGTCGCGGGCCTGGGGCAGGACGGAAGGCTGAGCGCGCTGCAGCAGGCCTTCGTGCGGCACGACGCGCTGCAGTGCGGCTTCTGTACCTCGGGCATGCTGATCTCCTGCACCGCCCTGCTGCGCCGCACC
>JACKDV010000041.1 GCA_020633315.1 Myxococcales bacterium | reverse complement strand
GCCTCGGTGGCGCTGCCCGGTCTGTGTTCCTCCTTCAGCACGAAGCAGTACCCGGGGACTCCAACGCAAGACCGGGGCAGGATACACTCCGAGCCATCACCAGGCGGATCCAGCCTGCAGCTCGGGACCTTGCTTTCGCGGTCAGCCTGCGGCCCCTGCCCTCCCTGCGTCACTTCGGTGTGCTCGCGCCTTGGATTGCACGAGGTGTCGAGCGCCAGCACCACGAGCCCCACCACGGCGACCCTCGAGCTCACTTCCATCCCAAGTTTCCGACCGAACGGCATCGTCATCCATCCTCTCCTGTGCTCAACGAAGCTCATCGAACACTTCCGCCGCGTCTCCCAGCGCGCTCAACAAGACGCTCATCCGAGCTCGGCCCGCCTCGTCCGAGAGCAGCCGACGAGCCTCCGCCGCCAATTCGCGCGCTTGATCGCGATCGCGACGAGTCACGGCAAGTGAGAGCCCCAGCGCGATCTCTCCGCACTCGGTGGGCGTGGTGGGCGGACACAGCTCTCTGGCATCACCCAAGGCCTCCGCCGCAGGCTCCTGACGACCAAGCCCCAGCAGCGCGAGCCCTCGCCCCTTGAGAGGGTAGAGTCGATCCGGATCGTCGTGCCCCCGATCGCGCACGAGCAGGCGGTCCGCCAGGTCGAACAGCGGCAGGGCCTCCTCGAAGCGGCCGAGAGCCACCAGGCTCTCGCCGAGGTTGGAGCTCGTCTGTCCGAGCTGGGCGTGCCCCGGTCCATAGACCCGCTCCAGGATCGACAGCGCTTGCCGGTAGGCCGCGACCGACTCCTCGAGCTGGCCTCGACCATGAGCCAGCACCCCCAGGGCGTCCCACACTCCGGCTTGCTCGGGATCATCCGGCGGCAGCACGGCCGCGAGGATCTGCTGGGCTCGCCGGGTATGCTCGGTGGCCTCGTCCAGGCGTCCCTGATCGTGGTGCACCCCGGCGATGGCACGATGGGTGCGTCCGGCGTCGACGGAGGGCTCAGGACCCAAGGCCACCAACGCACGGTCGAAGTGTCGTAGGGCATCCTGCGGTCGTCCCGCGTCTCGCAAGGCTGCCGCCAGACTGTACTCGCTCCTTCCCGTCCTCGGGTGGTGCTCACCCAGCACGGCACGATGGAGAGCGAGCCCCTCGGCGTGGAGCGCGACGGCTTCTTCGTAGCGCCCTCGCTCGTGCACCACATTGGCCAGATCGTCGATCGCCAGCGCGAGCATGAGCACAGCCCGAGGATCTCCCTCGTCTCCTGCGAGCCGACGCCGATGGGCCTCCACTACGATGTCGAGGCCATGTTCCGCATCGGATAGCTCGCCCTGTTGTCGCGCGAGATTGGCTTCGCTCCACTTCAAGCCGATGACGACCTCGTCCTCGTCCCCACGACCCAGACGCTCGTAGAGCACTTCGGCATCGAGCAGCCACCGACGACCGGCCTCGAGCGCATGCATCCCGGACGCATATCGAGCAAGTCGGGCCCACGCCTCGGCTGCAACCTCGTCGTAGCGATCCCGCAGGGCATCGCGAGCGCTACGCTCGAGAGTCACTACTCCTTCGGCAATCGCACCGGCCCCGATCTCCAGCTGCCCCAGCACCAACCGTGCCTCCGACGCAGCGGGTCGGTACCTGGCTCGCTCTGCGCGACCGAGGGCCTGCCGCGCCACCGCGAGCCCCTCCCGGTAGCGACCTGCCCACAGCATCGCACGCGCCCGATCGATGGATTCTCGCGCCTCGTGGACCTCTGCGGCCACGAGCTCGTCGGGGCCGGAGACCCGCTCTCGCAGCCGCTCGACGTCAACACAGTCCTCCACTCGCGGCAGCTCGAGGATCGCCTCGGGCGCTCGAAGAACGACCTCGGCTTCCGCCGAGGCCAGGACTTCCACCATGGCCTGCAGCTCGGCTTGCTGGCGATCGAGGCAAGCCATCCGCAAGTCCATGGCCTCGGCCGACTGCTCATGTCGCAGGTGATGCGCTTCACAGACATCGAGCCGTTGCCGAGCGAGACGCTGGACCCAACGTCCGATCCCTGCCTCGACCGCCGACCAGCTCGACTCCGCGAAGGGGACACCACTGGAGTCGAAGGCCTCGGCGATTGCGGTCTTTCGCTCGGAATCCCATACGCTCGGGAGAACCCCGCCCGCCCGCTCCTCGAAGCTCGCACACGGAGCATCTTCGCCCTCGGCGCCAACCCACAACGCGCCCACTGCCGGCAGTGCTCCAAGCAGCGCCCCGGCCCCCAATAGCCGAAGTCGCTTGATACGGAACGCGGCCTGGAGCTCCGCGAGCAAGGCGTCCATGGAGGGCCAGCGGTGCTCGGGCTCGACGGCCAGGCCTCTTCGGATTGCAGCGATGCTCCGCCGCGGGACCCGGATCTCCCTAGTAGGTCTCTGCCAGCTGCGCTGGACGATCGCGTCGTAGACCGCGAACCGAGTCTCTCCTCCGAACGGCCGCGTGCCATACAGCGCCTCGTACACCGAAACACAGAATGCGTACTGATCGGACGCCGGAGTCACCTCGCGCCCCTGATGCTGCTCCGGCGCCATGTACGGCACCGTGCCGAGCACGCTTCCCGTGGCCGTCAGCGACTCGACCGCTCGTCCCCTGCCTTCGACGCGCTCGGACGCTCCTCCCCGGGAGGTGACATCACCTTCTGCGGAGGTCGGTGTCGATCGGACGAGGCCGAAGTCGAGCACCCGCACCCGTCCGTCGACTCCCACCATCGCGTTGTCGGGCTTGAAATCGCGGTGAACCATGCCGGCCGCATGAGCTGCGGCGAGGCCACTCCCCGCTTCTATGTAGGTACGCAACACCTCGGCCCACGAACGGCCTTCGGCTGCCCACTCGCGCAGAGTCTGTCCCTCCACGTACTCCATCGCGATGAACATCGCCTCCTCGTGCTGTCCCACCTCGTGGACCTGCACGATGTTGGGATGCGACAGCCTCGCGAGCGCCCGTGCCTCACGAGCGAAGCGTTCCTCGCCGAGCCCGCAGCTGCGCTCCAAGAGCTTGATCGCGACCCGACGGTGGAGTCGAGCGTCGTACCCCTCGAAGACCTTCCCCATGCCACCGCTCCCGATGGGCTTGGGCTCGGTGATCTCGAAACGACCGATCCTCCGCGGGACCTGCACCTGCGAGAAGAGCTCGGCCATGACGGACTGCCTGTCCCAGCCGGCTTCGACCCCCCTGGCATAGCCCGCACGAAGATCTCCGATCATGGCCCCGATCGGCCACTCGTCGCTCGTTGGCCGACGCGTCGGCGAGGCAGCGTTGCTCGAGCCTCCGGCCGAGTCGAGGGGAGGAGGAATGGACGTCATCGATTGGCCCTCCGGGTAGTGTCGCGAGCCCGAATTTTGGTTGCTCCATTCGACCGAGTCCAACCTCGATTGGGTCCCACCGGTGGTCGCCATGGATGTCTCCGCGATGATCCCGCCGACTGGCCTGGTCGGTGCGCGTACGAGGGGTGCAGAGAGTCCTCGGGCGAGCACCAGGTGATCCCGTGGCGGTCGGGACCCGATCGTGTAGAGACCTGCGAGCGATCCGAGGGGTGATGGGCATCGGCCTGAGCGAGGCCCGAGCCGTCCTCGACGACCTGCCCGCGGAGCTGCTGTCCAGCGCCAACCGCCTCGACGCCGAGGAGGCAACGCGAGTGCTCACCGAGGCTGGCGCCGACGCGGAAGTGCTGCGGCCCGAGGATCGGCGACCACGCGGAGCACGACTCTGCTACCGTTCCCTGCCCATGACCGAGCTCCCCAGCGTCGACGACGTGCGTGCCGCCGCCGAGCGGA
The DNA here is from genome assembly GCA_020633315.1 of Myxococcales bacterium. Taxonomy (GTDB): domain Bacteria; phylum Myxococcota_A; class Polyangia; order Nannocystales; family Nannocystaceae; genus Paraliomyxa. Next base: position 28,828 of record JACKDV010000041.1, on the reverse strand, counting down.
TCGCCGGCCGCGTGCACCGGACCCCCGTGCTGCGCGTCGAGGCCCTCGACGCCCTCGCCGGCGCGGAGCTGTGGCTCAAGGCCGAGAACCTCCAGCGCATCGGTGCCTTCAAGGCCCGCGGGGCCATGCACGCGGTGGGGCACCTGAGCGAGGCCGAGCGCGCCCGCGGGGTGATCACCTTCAGCTCGGGCAACCACGCCCAGGCGGTCGCCCTGGCTGCCCGCAGCTACGGCTGCGCGGCCACGATCGTGATGCCCACCGACGCCCCGCGGATCAAGGTGGCCGGCGTGCGAGCGTTGGGCGGCGAGGTGATCTTCGCGGGCACCACCTCCGACGAGCGCCGCACGGTGGCACTGGAGCTCGCGGAGAAGTCCGGCGCCGCGGTGATCCAGCCCTTCGACCACCCGCAGATCGTGGCGGGAGCCGGCACCGCCACCCTCGAGCTGTGCGACGAGGTGGCCGAGCGCACGGGCGGCGAGCACCTCGACGCCCTGCTGGTCCCCGTGGGCGGCGGTGGCCTGATCGCGGGCGCCTGCATCGCGGCCGCCCCCACCGGCGCCGAGGTCTACAGCGTGGAGCCCCACGGCTGCGATGCGATGGCCCGCAGCCTCGAGGTCGGCCACCGCGTGCCCGTGCCTCCCGGTCCCACCCTGGCCGATGGCCTCAAGCCCACCATGGTGGGCGAGCTCAACCTCGAGATCGCCCGCCGCCACGTGAAGGGCTCGTTCCGGGTCGACGACGCCCAGCTCGGCGACGCCCTGGTGCGCCTGCTCGTCCACGGCAAGGTGCTGGTCGAGCCCTCGGGCGCGGCGGCCCTGGCGATCGCGCTGGGCGGCCAGCTCATCGCCGCGATGGCCCAGCGCGGCCGCTCGGAACCCCCGCGCCGGATCGGTGTGATCCTCTCCGGCGGCAACGTGGACCCGCGCCTGGTCGCCCGCCTGCTCGCCGAGCACCCGGAGCCCGTCTGATGCCGCGCCCACTCCCGTCCCTCCACCTGCTCGCCGAGCCCCCGGAGTCGCCGTGATGCCGCGCTCGCTGCCACCCGTCGCCTCGCTGCTCGCCCTGCTCGCCCTGCTCGCCCTGGCTGCGTGCCCCACCAAGCGCGAGGACGGCAGCGCCCAGACCCCGGAGTCCAAGGCCGAGGACGACGCGGGCCCGGTGGCGCAGCTGCCCTCGCTCGAGGCACCCGACGAGGACGAGGAGGCCGCGCACCACGTGGTCTTCGCCGACCGCACCAGCCAGACCTACCTGCTGCTGCTGCCCGGCGAGCCCGGGCCGGCGCCCACCCGGGAGGAGCTGGCGGCGGAGGTCCGCAAGGCGCTCGAGGGGGCCGAGGACGAGCCCGAGGTGGAGCTGCTGCTGCAGCTCATCGCGTCGGAGCCGGCCCCGCCCGCCACTGCGCCCGACCTCACGCCCGAGGAGCGCGAGTCGATCCGTCACCGCGACCTGCTGGGCCTGCACGTGGACCTGCTGCCGCTGGCCGAGCAGGGACAGGACGCCCTGATCCCGCTGGAGGTGCTGCGCGACCCGATCTCCACCCGGGCGCTGAGCGACGAGGAGCGGGCCAGCCTGCCCGCGCGCCGCTGGGTGCTGGTGCTGCAGGCCCACTACCGCAACCGCTACGCGCTGCGAGGGCTCCGCCTGCTGCAGACCCTGGTGCGCATCGCGGCCCGCGATCGCGGCGCGCTGATCCACGACCCCGACACCGGCGAGACGGTGGGGGTGGACGTGTTCAGCGAGCGTCGCCTGCAGAGCACCGTGGGCAACGTGGCCGACCAGGTGATCGTGGTGCCCTTCCCCGACCCGCGCCACGGCGAGGGCTTCGTGCGCCTGGCCACCCGCGGCATGCGTCGCTTCGGGGCGGTCGACCTCGAGCTCGATGGGCTGCCCGCCGATCCCCGCATCCTCGAGGCGGCCACGCACCTCGTGTATGGCGTGGCCTACCGCATGGTCCGCGACGGCGAGTACGATCAGGAGGGCTTCGCGGTGGAGGCGGACGACGTGATCGAGCTGCAGCGCCTCGACGTGGAGCGCGCCTATGCGGGTCGCGAGGGCCGGGTGCCCCGCTGCGAGGGCTGCCCCCAGCGCACGCGCCTGCACCTGGTGGAGCGACCCGAGGAGGACCACGATCCCGTGGACCACGTGGTGGCGCGCATCGTGGCCCCGCGCAAGGAGAGCGACGCCCCCGGCTACGACCAGCCCGAGTGGGTGCTCCAGGCGCTGTCCGATCTGCTCGGGGTGCCCTGAAGGTGCCCGGGGAATCGTGGTAGGAATCGCGCCGTGCACAGCGGTGAAGGACCGGCGCCCCTCATCTGGATCGACATGGAGATGTCGGGGCTCGACCCCGAGCGCCATCGGATCCTCGAGATCGCGACCATCGTGACCGACGGTGACCTGAGCGTGATCGCCGAGGGCCCGCAGCTGGTGGTGCACCAGAGCGACGAGGTGCTCGACGCCATGGACGAGTGGTGCACGCGGCACCACGGCGCCAGCGGCCTGAGCGAGGCGGTGCGGGCGTCCACGGTGAGCGAGGCCGAGGCCGAGCGCCTCACCCTGGAGATGCTGCGCCAGTACACGCAGCCGGGCGCGTCGCCGCTGTGCGGCACCGCGGTGTTCCAGGACCGCCGCTTCATCGCCCGCTACATGCCCGAGCTGTTCGACTTCCTGCACTACCGGCTCGTCGACGTGGCCTCGGTGCGCGAGCTGGCGCGGCGCTGGTACCCCGATCTGCGGCCGCCGGCCCGCAAGGACGAGCACCGGGCGCGGCAGGACATCCGCGAGTCGATCGAGGAGCTGCGCTTCTACCGGGGCGAGCTGTTCCGCGAGTCGACGTGATCGGGGGGATGGCGACCGATCCGTACGGGCGGGGAGCTCCGCGGCCTCGCCGACGATCGCTGAGCTCGCAGCCGGACCGACGGCCTACTCGCCGAACTCCTCGGCCAGGAATCGCTCGCCTCGCACGAACGGCCCGCGCCGCTGGGCGTCGATGCCCGCCTTGCGGCACAGCGCGGCCACGAAGGCCTCGCGGGTGGGCAGGCTGCTCCACACCACGGGCAGGAACACCGCCCGCCGCCCGCCGTCGCGCAGCACCAGGCCGTCGCGCCCGGGCACCAGCGCGCGGGTGATCTCCGCCAGCCCCTGCTCCTTCATGGGCACGGGCTCGGTGAGCACCGAGATCTCCCCCCGTAGGCGCGGAAGCTCGTCGGGCGTGGGCATGGGCGTGCGGGGGTCGTGCAGGCCGGCCTGCACCGCGTAGTAGCGCACCTCGTCGCGCAGGGGTCGCTCGCCCTGCAGGGTGCCGATGCAGCCGACCAGGCGCGGGCCGTCGTGCCACGAGACGAACAGCCGTCGGCGCTCGTCGAGGAGCGGATCGTCGGGCGCCGGGCCGGGGGGCTCGGCGCTCACGCCCATGGCGCGGGCGAGGGCCTCGCGAGCGCTCGCCAGCAGCCAGCGCCGCGTGGCCGGAGCGATGGTCTGGTGGGGCTCGTCCACGCCCTTCATCCTGCCCCGCCCCGCAGGCCCGGGCCACCACCCCGAGCGCGCAAAGTTTGGTGGTAGGGTCGCTCCCCGAGATGCTCGTCCGTGGATCGATCCGTCGCGCCCTCGTCGGCTCCGCCGCGCTGCTCGCCGTGGGCTTGGCCGGCCCCTCTCGCGCCGACGAGGGCCAGTGGATGCCCAAGCAGATCGCCCAGCTCGATCAGGCCATGCTGCGGGCCAAGGGGCTGCGCCTGGATGCCGATGCGCTGTGGAACCCGACCGACGGCGGGCTGATGCGCGCGGTGGTCAACCTCTCGGGCTGCTCGGCGGGGTTCCTGAGCCGCCAGGGGCTCTTGGCCACCAACCACCACTGCGGCTACGGGGCGATCCAGGCGGCGAGCACGGTGGAGCACGACTACCTGAAGGATGGATTCTACGCGCCCACCCAGGCCGAGGAGATCGCGGCCGAGGGCAGCACGGTGAAGGTGCTCGAGTCCACCGAGGACGTGACCGAGGCCATCCGCGCCCTCGCCGAGGCCGAGACCGACCCGGCGGCGCGCGTCCGGGCGGTCGAGCGCGCGCGCTCCGAGATGGTGGCCCAGTGCGAGGCGGAGCACCCGGGCCACTCGTGCCAGGTGGCGGAGTTCTACAACGGGCACGAGTACCAGCTGCTGCGCTACCTCGAGCTGCTCGACGTGCGCCTGGTGTTCGCGCCCCCGTCGTCGATCGGCAACTACGGCGGCGAGATCGACAACTGGATGTGGCCGCGCCACGCGGGTGACTTCACCCTGCTGCGCGCCTACGTGGGACCCGACGGCAAGCCGGCCGCCCACTCCCCCGACAACGTGCCCTACCAGCCCTCCACGATCCTCGAGGTCTCGCCGCAGGGGGTGGAGCCGGGCGAGTTCGTGGCGATCCTGGGCTACCCGGGGCGGACCAACCGCTACCTGCCCGCGCCGGAGGTGAAGCGGCAGCTCGAGCAGTTCCTGCCCGCCCGGGTGGCGCTGTACGGCGAGTGGATCGAGGTGATGGAGCGCCTGGGCGCGGCCGACCCCGAGGTGCGGATCAAGGTGGCAGCCTCGCTGCGCGGGCTGGCCAACCGCCACAAGAACGCCCGCGGGATGATCTGGGGGATCGAGCGCAACGGCCTGCTCGCCAAGCGCACGGCGGAGGACGAGGCGCTGGCGAGGTGGGCCGAGGGGCAGGGCGAGCGCTACGCGGGGGTGCTCGAGGGCCTGAGCGCGCAGACCGAGGCGCGCCGCGAGAGCTTCGAGCGAGACTTCGTGCTCGAGAACCTCGACCGGGCCCCCAACGCGCTGGCGATCGCGCTCGACCTGGTGCGTCGGGCCGAGGAGCAGGCCAAGCCCGACCTCGAGCGGCGCAGCGCCTACCAGGATCGCGCGGCGCGGCGGCTGTGGGACGCGCAGGAGCGACACCTGCGGGACTACGACGAGGCGGTGGATCGCGAGCTGATGGAGGTGCTGTTCCGCCGCATCGACGCGCTGCCGCCCGAGCAGCGGGTGACGGGCTTCCACCTCGCCGATGTGCCGCGGGTGCTGCGGGCCACGCGGGTGACCGATCCCGCGTTCGTCAAGGAGGCCTTCGACGCCGCCGATGCGGAGGCGCTGCGGGCCAGCCGGGATCCGATGCTGGTGCTGGCCCACGAGCTGGTCGATGCGCTCGAGGAGAGCCTCGAGCGCCGGGATCGCTGGGCGGGCGAGCTGTTGGTGCTGGGGCCGCGCTACTTCGAGATGCTCGAGCAGGTGCGCGGCGGGCCGGTGTACCCCGACGCCAACGGCACGCTGCGCTTCAGCCATGCGTCGGTGCAGGGCTACTCGCCGCGCGACGGGCTGGTGGCCACGCCGCAGACCACGGTGGCGGGGCAGGTGGCCAAGGACACGGGCGAGGAGCCCTTCGACCTGCCCGCGGCGGTGCGCGAGGCGGCCGCGCGGGCGCCCACCACCTACTGGGCCGACCCCGGCCTGGGCGACGTGCCGGTGGACTTCCTGTCCAACGGCGACACCACGGGGGGCAACTCGGGCAGCCCGGTGATCGACGGGCAGGGGCGCCTGGTGGGCCTCAACTTCGACCGGGTGTGGGAGAACATCGCGGGCGACTACGGCTACGACGTGGGTCGCTCGCGCAACGTGATCGTCGACGTGCGCTACCTGCTGTGGGTGCTCGACGAGGTGACCGACGCGGGGCCGCTGCTGGAGGAGCTCGGCGTGGCGAAGCTGCGCGACGCTCCGCCGCGCACGGTCCCGGCGCAGCCGGAGGACTCGGGGCGCGCGGCCGACGAGCCCGCCGATGCGGGGCAGGGCCTGGTGGGCACGCCGCTGGTCGAGGCCACGGTGCAGGAGCCCGCCGCGGGCGCTCGGGGCAGCATGGCGTGTGCCTGCCGCTCGAGCGCCGGGGGTCCGTCGTGGGGCGCGCTGGCGCTCGTGGGGCTCGGCGTGGCGGCGACGCGTCGCCGCCGACGCCGACGCTGACGATCGTCGAGCGATGCGGGGCTACGCGGCGACGCTCCCGCCAGGGGAGCGAGCGGCCGTGGCTCGTGGGGCGGGCGGCAGCCGAAGCAGTCGTTCGCCCGCCTCGCCCGCGTGGAGCTCGAGGACGAGGCGGCCCTGGGCGCGGGGATCGGGCTGGATCGCGTAGCGCTGCCGCCAGCCGTCCTCGGCCGTGGTGTCGTCGGGGAGGTGGAGCACGGCCGCCGGCGGGTACAGCCCATGCCGGCGCAGGCGCTCGCGCAGCACCTTGCGCGAGGTGTCGGTGCGCCGCGCCACCTCGCTCAGGTTGCCCTCGGCGTGGTGCAGCATGCGGCGCAGGTACCAGCCCTCGACCGCCTGGCGCAGCCCGGCGAAGCTGCCGTCGGCCAGCGCCTCGAGCGAGGGCGGAGCCAGCGGCGGCAGCACCAGGGCCGAGGCACCCAGGCGATCGCCCCGCACCCGGCCGAGCGCCCCGTCGATCACCTGCCGCAGCTCGCGGACGTTGTCGGGCCAGCCGTGCTCGGCCAGGGCCCGCCACGCCGCCGGCTCGAGCTGCACGTCGGGCCGACCGGCGCGGCGCAGCATGGCCGCCACGATGGGCGCGATGTCGTCGGGCCGGGCGCGCAGCGGCGACAGCCGGGCGTGGCGCGGCCCGAAGCGGCCGGCGAGCGCCGGCAGCAGCCGACCCTCCTGGACCAGGCGAGACGCCGGCACCCGGCTGAGCGCGATCAGGCGCGAGCCCCAGGGCCGCAGCAGGTGCTCGAGCAGCTCGGCCTGCCGCGGCAGGGGCCAGCGGTCGAGCCCGTCGAGGACCACCGTGTCCTGCGGCGACGCCAGGGTGGCCCATGGGTGGGCCATCCCCGGGGAGTCGACCGCAGGGCACACCACCACCGCGGCGTGGGGATGGATCGACGCCAGGTGGATCAGCCGAGCCACGAGCGACTTGCCCACGCCGGGCTCGCCCTCTACGAGCACGTCCGAGCGGCTCCGGGCCCATCCTCGGAGCAGCGCCAGCGTGCGCATCAAGAAGGGATCGCGGGTCACGAACGCGGCGAAGGGATCGGTGGATGTTGCTGTGTGTTGCACGAGCCATCACCACAGCAATGGGCGGGCCAAGTCGTCACCCCAGCGATCCCGCGATGATCGGCGCGCGGAGGCTCGCGAAGCGGCCCATGGGTGGGCCGGGTGGCCCGTGGGTGGGCCAGCGCCTCAGCCCGCGTCGCGATAGCGATCGAGGCGCAGCGAGAAGCGCTCGACCCAGCGCCGCACGTCCGCCACCTCGCACTGGAGCGCGGCCGCCACCGCACCCAGCTCGCCCCGGTGCCGGGTGAGCTGCTGCACCAGCTCGCGCCGCACCGCCTCCACCCGCGAGGGCGAGGGATCGCCCCCCTCCACCCGCCAGCAGGCCTGGTCCCAGGTCTCGGTGTCGATCTCGTAGGGCTCGCCCTCGATCATGCCCCACGCCGCGACCAGCGAGTGCTCGAGCTCCCGGAGGTTGAAGGGCCACGGGTGGGCCAGCATCGAGCGGAACACGGCGGTGGCGATGCGGGGCAGCCCGCGCCCGTTGGCGAAGCGGCGCAGCACGTCGAGCGACAGCAGGCCCAGGTCCTCGCGTCGCGCTCGCAGCGGGGGCAGGCGGGCCTCGTAGCCGGCCAGGCGCGCCATCAGGTCGGGGCGGAAGCTGCCCGCCTGGACCATCGCCCGCAGGTCCCGGGCGCTCGACGACACCAGCCGCACGTCGCCCTCCGGCTCCTCGCTGGCGGCCAGGCTCATCAGGGCCGAGGTGAGCTTGGTCTGCTCCTCGGGCACCAGCTCGCCCACGTCCTCGAGGTGCAGGGTGCCCCCGCGCGCGGCGAGCAGGCGCTCGCCTCGGTTGCGGAGCAGCCGCTCGATCGAGCCGGCCACGTTGACCGCGACGAAGGGGCCCTTGCGACCGCTCCGCACGTGGATGGCCCGGGCCAGCCGCTCCTTGCCGGTGCCGGTCTCACCGGTGAGCAGGATGGGCACGTCGCTGGGCGCGAGCCGGGCGATCGCCCGCTGCAGCAGGCGCACGTGCAGGCTGGAGTAGGCGGGGCCCCCCGCCTCGAGCTCCACCGAGCGCCGCACCCGGCGGAGCATCCAGAACGAGCGGCCGATCTCGAACACCTGGCCCACGCCGAGGTTGGCGTGGGTGCCGATCGACACGCCCTCGAGCAGGGTGCCGTTGCGGCTGCCGCGGTCCACGATGCGGAGCCGCGGGCCCTCCAGGTGCAGCTCGGCGTGCACGCTGCTGATCCACGGCAGGGGGATCGCCACCTCGAGCACGTCGTCGCGCACCCGGTGGCTCCACTGCTCGTCGTCGGCCCGGCCGAAGCGCACCCTTCGAACCTCACCCAGCGGGAACACGCGACCGCCGTGGGCGAAGTCCCGCTCGGGTGAGCCCATCCCGATGAGCACGAGCTGCTCGTCGGGTGCCTCGCTGCCGTCGGTCGACGACAGCAGCGTCTGATCGGAAGCCTCGGGCACGTCGGGACTACCGTGGCCACGCTAGCACCGCCGCCGGTCTCCGCGGCAGGGGACCTGAGCGAAGCCGCCGGGCGACGGCGGGCTCCGCTCGGGTCCCTGGTCCCATTAGCCCTGTATCTTCAACGACTTGCATCCGACCGGCCCCCGCCCTCGCGGGGGCCGGAGGGGCGCGATCTAGGTGCCTTCGAAGGTCAGGGCGCCCCGCAGGGCCTCGAGCTGATCGACCACCGCCTGCCACGACTCGGTCGACTTGTGGCCGTAGCGCTTGTTCTCGTGGACCACGGTGTGGGTGTAGCCGGCGAGGCCGGCGTAGATCAGCTCGTAGACGTTCTTGATGTGATCGTCGAACACGTAGAAGCCGCTCTCCACCGACTCGTCGACCCGCACCTCGATGAGCCCGCGCTCGAGCATCGACTCGTTGACGACCCACTCGTCGCCCTCGAGCCCCTTGGTGGTCACGTCGCCGATGTCCTGCCACAGGAAGTCGGGCCAGCGCCCCCAGTGGTTCTCGGAGGTGGCGGGGCAGTAGGCCTCGGGCTCGCCCCGCTCGTCGCGGCGCACCAGGTACTCGAGCGAGGCGTCGCCGAAGCGGGCCTTGAGGTCGACCCGCCAGTGCTCGGTGCGCTCGGCGGGGTTGGCCGCCACCTTCACCGCCTCGAGCTGGGTGACCACGCCGTTCCACACCGCGGCCTCCTTGTCGGTGTCGGCGCAGATGTTCTGGGCCTGGCGCTGGGCGAGCTGCAGCAGCGCGGTGAACTGCGAGGGATCGTCGCGCTTGACCTCGCGGCTGAGCGTGACGTGCAGCGGCGAGCGGAGCTGGATCACGATGTCCTGCTCGGGCCGGGCCACCGCCTCCCACTTGCCGTCCTTCTGCGCGTGCCCGAAGGCCTCGGCCACCACGGTGCGATCCTTGGGCCGGTAGTACACGCGGAACAGCTTGCGATCGCCCACGTCGTCGAGGTGGCTGCCCAGGAAGTAGCGACCGGCCTCGCCCCCGTCGGCGCCCTCGCGCAGGTCGACGATGGTGGTCTCGGTGCGCTGCACCGGGTAGCCGGTGAGCATGTCGATGGCGTCGACCTTGATCCGCGCCTCGAGCTTGGTGCCGGTGACGTCGATGATGTTGTAGTCGCCGTCGGTGGTCTTGATGTAGCGGGGGTTCTTGGCGAACGACACCTCCTGCAGGTCGGGCAGGTAGCGGAAGAACACCGTGCCCATGTCGGCCTTCTCGCCCCCGGGCAGCTCGATGGCGGTGACCTCGAAGGAGTCCTCGCGGCCGCGCATGGGCCAGCGGAAGCTGCGGCCGGGCCCGGTGCCGGTGAACTGCAGGCGATCGGGGAGGCTGTCGTTGCGCGAGCCGCCGAAGTGGTGGATGCCCCGCGAGATCTGGCCGGTGCCGTCGATGAGGCTGTGCACCGAGCCCAGCTCGAGCACGCTGGCGATCATCTCGAGCAGCAGGTCGCGGTTGTAGGTGGTGGTCTTGCCGGTGTCGGCGCGGTACTCGGTGACCGTGGGCAGCGGCTCGCTGGTGAGGGTGATGCCCAGCGACTCGACCACCGCCTTGATGTCGCAGTGGCCGGCCCAGCCCACCCAGTCGATGCGCCCCTGCTGCACCCAGCCGTTGTCGTCCCAGTCGAAGCGCAGGCCCCGGCGAAGGTTGGGATCGTCGGGGGCGCGGCGGAAGGTGAGGTCCTCGAGCTCCACCGGCGCGCCGCGGACGAGCTCGGCGTCGACCTCGACGGGCTCGTGGGTCTGCAGGTGCAGCTTGCCCTCGCGGTCGCGGTAGACCCACTCGCCGGCCTTGGGGTGGTCGGCACCCGGGGCGATGCGCAGCAGCTCGTAGCTGGGCTCGAGCGGATCGCTGTCGAGCGCCTCGGACACGATGCGGCGGCTGCTGCAGTCGATGAGGAAGCCGCCCAGGGTGGGCTCGATGTCGGTCTCCTCGATCCCGTGGAACGCATACTTGTTGCGCATGAGGTAGTCGAGGTGGTTGCGGGCCTGGTCGCGCTGGCGACGGATGGACTCGCGGGTGCTCGAGAACGATACCGCCATGGCCTCGCCGCCCTCCTCGGGGAGCGAGGCGAGGATCGACTCGAGGTAGTGCACGAAGGGCGCGTCGTGGCCGTAGCTGTGGTAGGTGCGGGTGTCGGCGTTGTCGAACACGATGCGGCCCGCGTAGGCCTCGTCCTCGAGCTCGGTCACGGCGCGGTGGCAGGCGGCGCGCTGGGCCGCGGGGATCGTGCCGTCGGCGAGCCAGGCGTCCGCCTTGCTGCGGATCTCGGCGAACAGCGCCGCGGTCCGGGAGACGCGGATGCGGTTCTCCCAGTACATGGGGCTCTCCTTGGGGGCCTGCCCCGCCAGGTCGCGCACCGACAGCAGCTCGGCGTGGACCGAGCGGGCGGTCTGGATCGCCTCGCGCAGCGCGTCGGCGCTGGTGGGCGCGGCCGCGGGGGCGAACAGCGAGCCGGGCGGCTTGGGATCCTGGACGTCGACGAACGAGAAGCGCATGCGCGGGTGGGGGCGGCCCCCGGCGACGCTCTCGAACAGGGTCATGTCGACGCGGCCACCGGGGGTCAGCGACTGGTCGCGCACGTCCTTGAGGCGGGTGCCGAGGTCCTTGGTCTCGTTGGCATCGAGGTAGGCCTGGTAGGCGGCGTTGCGGACGACTTTCTTCACGTGAAACCTCGTGGGATCGGGGGGAAGGCGAGGCGATGGTACAGCGGACCGACGCCCGGGCACACCGCGAGCTGGTACCCTGCGCCGTGATGATGCCGAGATCGTGGTGGCTGGTGACGTCGCTGCTGCTCGCGTGTGCTCGCGACGAGGGATCGTCTCACGCGGGTGAGACACCCACGCCCGAACCGGAACGCGCGGCTCCGAGCGAGCCGGCCGAGCCCGCGCACGCGGGCGAGCCCACGACCACCGCGGGCGACGAGGGAGGCTCGAGCTCGGCCGGGGCCACGCCCGACGCGGCGGATGCCGTGGTCGAGCCCGGCGACCCGGCGCCGCCGCAGGAGGTGGAGCTGCGCGCGAGCGACGGAACCGTGATCCACGGCCGCTACTACCCAGCCATGCCGGTCACGGGCACGCCGCGATCGCTCGTGCTGCTGTTCCACCAGGCGGGCTCCAACGCCGGCGAGTACGAGCCCATCGCTCCGCGGCTGCAGGCGCTGGGGCACGCCGCGCTGGCGATCGACCAGCGCTCGGGCGGGCGGCGCTTCGGCCGGGACAACCGCACGGTGGTGGGTCTCGAGGGAGGCAGCACCGGCTACTCGGCCGCGTACCCCGACCTCGAGGCCGCGCTGGCCTGGGCCCGGACCCAGGGCGCGCCGCGGGTGCTCGCGTGGGGCAGCAGCTACTCGGCCGCGCTGGTGTTCCGGCTGGGGGCCGAGCACGGCGACGAGCTGGCGGGGCTGCTGGCGTTCTCACCGGGCGAGTACCTCGGTCGCAAGGGGCTGGTGGCCGGCTGGGCTGCCGAGGGCACGATGCCGGTGTTCGTGAGCTCGGCTCCGGGCGAGGCGGAGGAGGCCGGAGCCATCGCCGCGGCCGCGGGCGAGCGCGCGGTCCAGCACGTGCCCGCCAAGGGCGTGCACGGCTCGTCGATGCTCCGCCCCGATCGCAACCCGGGCGGGCACGAGGCGATCTGGGCCGCGGTGGAGGCGTTCCTGCGGCGCGTGGCGCCGTAGCTCGTCGAGCGCCGGCCCGGAGCGCGTATACTCGCCGGCGATGGTGGGGCTCACGAAGGGCAAGGGATGGATCGTGGGCGCGCTGGTGGCCGTGGGCGCGCTCGGGTGTGGAGGGGACGAGGGCGGCCGGTCCTCGGGCACCTCGCTGACGGGCCTGACCGGCCTGAGCACCGACGGCACGGGCTCCGTCACCGTCACCGGCGACGGCCCGGGCACCGCCGATGGGACCGGCCCGGGGCAGGATTGCAGCAGCGACGAGGACTGCCCGCCGGGACAGAAGTGCGGGGCGATGTCGCAGCAGTGCCTCGATCCCACCGGCTGCGTGCTCGATGCCGACTGCGACGAGGGCTTCAGCTGCGACCAGGGCACCTGCACCATCGGGGGCGACTGCGGCGGCTTCGTGTTCCAGTTCGAGCAGGTGCCGCCCAACCTGCTGATCCTGCTCGACCGCAGCGGCAGCATGGACGGCGACGTGCCGGGCACCGGCATGAACCGCTGGGAGGTGGCCCGCCAGGCGATCGACCAGGTGACCACGCAGTTCGACGAGTCGATCGACTTCGGCCTGGCCACCTACTCGTCGTGCCTGCCGGGGGGATGCTCGGCCGGCTCGATCGTGGTGCCGATCCTGCCGATGAACGCGGCGCTCATCCAGGGCTTCCTGGACAACACGGTGGGCGTGGGCAGCTCCAACGGCATGGGGGTGGAGCCCGACGGGCGCATCCGCTACCTGTGCGACAGCGGCAACCCGGAGACCAGCACCGGCGTGTCGCTGCAGGCCCTGGTGGGCGAGCCTTCGCTGCAGGATCCCGCCCGCACCAACGCGGTGCTGCTGCTGACCGACGGCGGCGAGTCGGGCGAGTGCACCGGCTCCATCGACGGCCCGGGCGGCGCGGCCAACCTGCTGGGCCAGGCGGTGCCGGTGCAGACCTTCGCGGTGGGCATGGGCGGGGCCAGCATCGCGCAGCTCGAGCAGATCGCGATGGCCGGGGGCACCACCACGCCCTACTTCGCCGATCAGCCGGCCGACCTGGAGATGGCGCTGCAGGCCATCGCGGCCGCGGTGGCCTCGTGCACCTTCCAGCTCGACGAGGTGCCGCCCAACCCCAACGAGATCTACATCTTCTTCGACCTCGATCCGGCCGGGGTGCCCATGGACCCCACCGACGGCTGGACCTACGACCCGGCCACCAACACCGTTACCTTCCACGGCGCCTCGTGTCAGGCGATCAAGGACGGGACGGTGGTGTCGATCGACATCGTGTACGGCTGCAACATGCCGCCGGTGGGGTAGCGCCTTTGTGCGCCCTCGAGCGCGGAGAGTCCCCTATACTTCGGGGTCCATGCTGCGCTCCCCTCGAGTCCTGGTGGTCCTCGCCCTCTGGCCCGCGACGGCCTGCTTCGATCCTCCGATGATCCGCGGCGACTCCGAGGACTCGACCACCGAGTCCCCGGGCACCACCACCGACGCGCCCGGCACCACGGGGCCCGGCGAGGGGACCACGGGCTCTCCGCCCGCCACCACCGACGCGCCCACCACGGGCGAGACCGGAGTGGTCGACACGGGCTCGAGCGGGTCGCCCGATCCCTGCGCGGTCGATCCCTGCGTGAACGGGACCTGCGTGGCCCAGGGCGACGCGGCGAGCTGCGAGTGCGAGCTGGGCTGGACCGGCGACGTGTGCGACGGCTGCGACGACGGCTACGTGATGATGGGCGACCAGTGCGTGATGGCGGCCTCGTGTGCCTCGGACCCCTGCGGGCCGCTGGCGAGCTGCTCGGACGACGGCGGCGTGGTGAGCTGCACCCGGGTGTTCGGCTTCACCGGCGCCGACCAGCCGTGGATGGTGCCGGCGGGGGTGAGCTCGATCGACGTGGTCGCCCGCGGTGCCTCGGGCGGCTGTGTGCTGGGCGGGCTGGGGGGCGAGGCGTCGGCCACGATCCCGGTGATGCCCGGCGACATCGCGCACGTGCGGGTGGGCGGCACGGGGGCGTGCAGCGTGGCCGCCACCCTGCCCGGGGGCTACAACGGCGGCGGCGACAAGTTCACCGACGCCGGCGACTCGTGGGAGGGAGGCAGCGGCGGCGGCGGGACCGATCTCCGCCTGGGCGGCATCACCCTCACCCACCGGGTGATCGTGGCGGGCGGCGGCGGAGGCCAGGGCTGGGGCGGCCAGGCCGGCCATGGCGGCGGCGAGGAGGGCCAGACCTGCGACGGGGTGGGAGGCGGCTGTGCCGACGAGACCTGCGGGGGCCGGGGCGGCACCCAGCTCGCGGGAGGGATCGGCGGCTTCTGCTACACGGGCTGCGAGGGGCAGCCGGGCGTGCTCGGGGTGGGCGGCACCTCGGACGGCTGTGCGGCGGCCGGAGGGGGTGGCGGCGGCGGCTACTTCGGAGGCGGCGGCGGGGCGCACTGCTCGGGCGGCGGCGGCTCGAGCCGGGTGGACTTCCCCGGCAACACCAACACCTCCACCACCACCGGGGTGCAGCTCGGCGACGGCGAGCTCACCCTGGTGTGGTGGCCGTAGCGGCGTCAGCCGGCGTGGCGCAGCGTGCTGCCGCCGATCATCCGGCTCATGTCCACGCGGCGTCGCTCCACCACGTGGTCGCCGACCACCTCGCCCTCCACCAGCTCGTAGCCGAGCAGGGCGAACACCCGCCCGCGGTAGAAGATGGGGCGCGCGTTGCCGTACCAGTCCATGCAGCTCACCTGGCAGGCGTCGTGCTGGCCGGCGAGGGGGTTGGTGGTCAGCTCGCCCAGCTCGCGCAGGCGTAGGTCGTCGACGCCGAGGTAGAGCACCCCGGCCGAGCCCATGAACAGGTGCTCGTAGCCCGGCGCGTTCCAGTGGCGCACGGGCAGGCCGAGCACGCCGTCCTGCGGCCCCGAGGGCTTGAAGAAGAAGCCGTGGCTGCGCAGCTCGCCCTGCGAGGCGCCGGTGAGCACGAAGCGGGCGGCCACGCTCGCGCGCGCGTCGTCGAGGCGCAGCGAGCTGAGGTGGAGGTCGTCGCCGTCGCTGCCCACCACCAGGCCGTGCTCCCCCAGGGCCTCGAGGCGATCGATGCCGTGGGGCAGCGAGAGCTCGTCGGTGCGGCCGCCGGCGTCGGCGTAGTGGTGCACGTAGAGGCGGTTGTGCTCGGTCGGCTCGTTGTAGCCCCAGCCGTTGCCCTCGCCGTACAGCAGCGCGCCGCCCACGAAGCGGTTGTGGAACGCCCAGCCCTCGCCGCCGGTCTCGGGCAGCGCGCGGTAGGCCGCGTCGGGCACGGTCTCGCCGCGCTGCTGCAGGTCGGCCAGCGGCAGGCGCAGCAGGTGGGGCCGGCCCTCGCTGCGCTCGGGCCCCCACATCGCGTCACCCACCGCGCGCTGGCGCACCAGCACGTTGAGGTGGTCCTCGGACTCGTGGAACGAGAATTGATCGACCGGCATCCCGCGCACGTGCACCGCCCCGATGGGCCCTTCCCGAAGCGGCAGGCGGTACAGCGCGGAGTCGGTGATCTCCACGTCGACGATCATGCCCTCGTCGTCGTAGACGAGGTCGCCCTCGCTCTGGGTCCACACGTAGACCGCGTCGGCCGAGACGTAGAACGAGCGCCCGTAGCCGCCGCGGATGCCCCGGGCGCGGCAGCCCAGGCGCTCGGCCCCCAGGTCGCAGGTGACCACCGAGTGCACCGTGCTCGTGTCGTCGCCGATGGGGGGGACGAGCTTGGCGTCGTCCATCATCCGCTGCCAGTCGCCGTGCTTGCGGGTGCGTCGGTCGCCGCCGCGCCAGCGACCCACCCGCATCGACGCCTCGTCGTCCGCGCTCGGATCGCCGGCGTAGTGCGGCATGTAGAACACCAGGGTGCTGCCCACCAGGCGGCTGGCGTAGTTGGAGGACGAGTAGTAGTCGTTGGAGTCGAGGAAGTAGGTGTCCACGTAGCTCAGGTGGCCCTCGTCGTCGATGCGGAACAGGCCGACCTCGGTGGCGCGCACGCGGTAGCTGAAGCCGATCACCACCACGGTGTCGCCGTGCACCAGCATCTCGTCGTACCAGGCGTCGTGCGAGGGGTGCGGGGTGACGTCGACGTAGGAGATGGGGCGCAGCGCGTCCCGGCCCAGGTGCACCGTGAACAGCCGCCCGCGTCGCAGCACCACCAGGTGGTCGCCGTGGGTCTTGACGATCCCGCCCTCGTCCACCCCCACCTCCTGGGTGTTGGTGATCGACTCGTCCGCCGGAGCGGCCGCGGCATCCTGCCCGGACTCGGGGGCCATGGCGCGCAAGGACGGGCTGGCCTTCTTGCAGCCGGAGACGGCGGTGGCCGTGGCCAGGGTGGCGAGGGCCAGGGCGGCCAGCGCCAGCGGGCGGATCGGGGGGGAGATCGTCATGGGCGAGCTCCGAACGTCCCAAGAGGGGGGATGCTGACAGTGGCGGTGATCCGAGGGGCGAACGCCGTTCGAGGGGGGAGCAGAACAGGGGTGGGCTCGGAAGCGCGCCGCTCGCTCGAGGCCGGGCGCCTCGGGCTCGTCCGCTCGGGGCCCGCCCGCGCTCAGTGGCCCACGCCGGTCAGCTCCACGCTGGCCTGCCACAGCGCCTCGGCGGCGTCGTGGTCGTGCACCTTGCGGCTGGGTCGTCGCGGGCGCTCGTCCACGAAGTACTCGCCGCTGGTGGTGTGCAGCTCGGGGGCGCTGGCGAGGAAGATGCCCGTGCGTGCGCCCTGCTCGGGCGTCTTCATCACCGGCTGGCCCACTCGCATCAGGCGGCCGATCACGCCGGGGCCCGTCGCGAGGTTGGTGCCGATCACTCCGGGGTGGAAGCAGTTGACGGTGACCGAGCTCGGCACGCGCGTGGCCATGCGGCGGGTGAGGACCACCACCGCGAGCTTGGTGTCGAAGTAGGTCCGCACGCCCGGCCCGGGGCCGCGGCTCGGCGGGCGGAGGCCGCGGTCGAGCCGGCCCCAGCGGTGCGCGACCGAGGCGGTGTTGACGATGCGACCCTGCGGCGCGGCGGCCAGCCGCGGCAGCAGCAGGTGCGAGAGCAGGAAGGGCGCGAGGTAGTTGATGCTCCAGGTGGCGTCGAGGCCCTCGGGGGTGAGCCGGGGTCGCTCGTGCAGCACACCCGCGTTGTTGACCAGCACGTCGATGCGGGGGTGCCGAGCGCTCACGGCCGCGGCGAAGGCCCGCACCGCGTCGAAGGTGGAGAAGTCGGCGATCTCCAGCTCGAGCGAGGCGTGGTCGCCGAGGCGGGCGAGCTCCTGCAGCGCGCGCTCGCCCTCGTCGCGATCGTGGCCGGCCAGCACCACCCGGGCGCCGCGGCGGGCCAGGCCGATCGCGATCTGCTTGCCGATCCCCGAGGTCGAGCCGGTGACGACGACGACCTTGCCCTGCATGGTCGGTGAGCCGCTCAGTCGACGACCACGGTGACGCCCGACAGCGCCATCACGGAGGCGGAGACGGTCTGGTCCTCGGTGTCGACGCGCTGGTCGGCGAGGTAGGCCCAGTCGGCCTCGTGCTTGGCCACGATGGTGAGCGCCTCGGCGTCGTCGCCCGCCAGGGCCTGGTCGTCGTAGTCGAAGACCACCGCGGCGGGCCGGGCCAGGACCAGGCCCACCGGCTCGAGCACGTACATGTCACTGGCCGCACCCTCGGGACCCTGGACCACCTCGATGGTGATCTCGACGGTCTCGTCGAGCGCCCCGGCGGGCACCTCGAGCGACATGCGGCCGTCCTCGCTCACCACCACGCCACCCTCGGGCCCGATGCCCTCGCCGTCGAACGCATCGCAGCCGGTGGCGATGGTGGAGGCCAGGAGCAGGGCGAAGGCGGTGCGAGCAGCGAGCATGGCGGGTCTCCTTCGGGGTGGACGGGTGAGCCCCTTGCTCGCCCTTTGTCCTACACCATCCTGCACTGGATCCTGGTTCGTTACAAGGTGTAAGTGGAAGAAGATGACGTACGAAAATGTGAACAAATGTATTATCGAGAACGATCAACGAGTTGGGTGATGATCGGTGCAGCACGAGGCGCGATCCCGAGCGGCGATCACCCGATCGAAGAGGAGTTGCGCAGATTACGCATATAATTGGAGGTAATGCGCACCAAACGCAGGCCCCGAGCTCCTCTCGCGGGGCTCGGCTAGGAGCGCTCGGCCGGAGCCGGGCCCGTCCAGCGCCACCATGCGCCGAGCTGGACCAGCTCGCACACCACCAGCGCCACCGGGGACGCGATCACGCCGTACCACGCGGTGCCCACCACCAGCACCACCGTGCGCAGGGCCAGGCCCGCTCCGTCCCATGCCAGCAGGCCGCGGGGCTCCACCGCCACCCTCGCCTGGCGACCCACGGTGTTGGCCAGCCGCAGCGCGGCGAAGGGAGCGGCCGCCAGCACGATCGGGCGGATCGCATCGGTCATCGCCCAGCCGGCGGCCGCATCGATCCGTGCCGCCACCGGAGCCCACGCCAGGGCGACCCACACCACCATCACCGCGCTGCCCATGAGCAGGGCGGCCAGCGGGGCCCAGCGTCGCAGGATCCGGCGCGCTCGCTCGGGGTCGCTGGCCAGGCGCAGCGCCACCACGGTGGCGGCCGCGGTGGGCACGGCCAGGGCCGCGTTGACGAAGAGGTAGGCGTAGTTGAGCAGCGCGAAGCCGCCGGCGTCGAAGATGTGCGGCGACATCACGGCGTCGAGCAGCCCGAGGTTGATGTACATCAGCGTGTCGAGCAGCAGCCAGCGCGTGCGCAGGGGATCGTAGTCGGTCGCGGGGCTCGAGGCCGTGCTCGCGCGCTGCAGGAACACCGGCGGCACCAGGGCCAGCAGGCCCGCCGCCAGCCCCATGGTGATGCCCACCGCGGGTCCCAGCGCGCCGCGGCCCACGGTGATCGCTCCCACGATCGTGCCCACCGGCAGCGCCCACTCGAGCACGAAGCCGCGCTTCTCGTAGCCGCCGCGCTCGGCCAGGGCTCGCACGGAGGCGCCGATCACCGCGAGGACCACCGCCACCACGAACACCCAGGCCTCCGGCCCGCTCCACGGCGCCGGCCCCAGCACCACGCCCAGCCCCACCAGGGCCACGACCACGATGAGCCCCTGCGACCGCAGCTCGCGGCGCAGCAGGTCGCCCGCCGCCGCCCCGGGGCCCAGCGGGATCCAGCGCGCGCGGAACAGGGCGAGCCCGAAGTTGCGAGCGGCCCCCACGATCACCAGGCCGCGGAAGAACAGGTCGGCCGAGTCCGACGCCCGCAGGTCGCGGGCGATCACGAACTCGCGCAGCACCCCCAGCAGCAGGGTCACCACCGAAAGCACGCCCATCCACACGAAGGTGCGGCGGGCGCTACTGGAGCGGGGACCGGGCGACGCGGGCTCGGAGGGCGGCTCGCTCACGCTGCGACCCCGGGCAAGCGATCGAGGCGCCATGCCTCGGGCACCTCGGGGGTGGGCAGCTTGCCCTTCATGAACATCATGCGCGCCGCGATCTCGTGGAACACCGCCTGCAGCGGGGCCGCGTGCTGCGGCCCGTCGACCAGCGACACCAGCCGCACCCCGGCCTCGAAGGTCGACAGCCCGCGCTCGTCGTGCTGCGTGCGGACGCCCCAGCGCGAGGGCGGCCCGGGGGGCAGCGCCACGCAGGGCAGGTCCTGCACCACGGGCACCCGTCGGCTCATGCGCGAGCACTGGTGCCAGGTGCCGTCGAGCAGCGCGAAGCCCAGGCGCTGCCCCGGGGCCAGCTCCGCGCGCAGGCGGGCGAGCCCCTCGGCGTCGAGCACCGTCGCGTCCTCGCGGGGGTACAGCACGCAGAAGCGCACGTCGTCGCGCCGAAGCGGCGTGGGATCGAAGGGCGGCTCGCGCTGCCCGTAGTGGGTGATCGCCGTGTCCTGCACCATCTGGGCGAGCCAGCGCCCGGTGTTGGTGGGCTTGAGGCGCTCCCGGATGTGCCGCACCACCACCAGCGCCGCCTGGCTGCGCAGCGACACGAAGCGATCGCAGACGCACAGCGGCAGGTGGAGCCCGCAGCCCGTGCAGCGTCCCGCTCGCTTCTTGCGCTGGGGCATCCTCGGGGGAGCTTCGCTCAGTCGCCTCGCCCCAGCAACCGACGCAGCCATCCCCCCACGCGGCCGGCCGGGACCGTGTCGATGGGGGCCGCGCGGGGCCGCAGCGAGGGTCGGTAGCCCTCGTCGAGCACCAGCTCCACGGCGGCGAAGCGCTCGAGCAGCGCCTCGCGGCTGGGGCAGCGCAGCAGGAATTGGTCGGACCGCAGGAACTGCATGCGGTGCTCGGGGAACAGCGGCTGCCCCGTGCGGTGGCGCTCGTCGGCGAACGCCTGCCAGGCCGCCTCGTCGATGCCCAGCGTGCACACGCACCAGCTCCCGTCGATGCGATCGATGATCACGGTGGGACCGGCCGGTCCGCCCATCGACAGCGGCAGCCGCTGCGCGACCGCCGGGTCCCGCAGCAGCCGGACGGCGGTCTCGGGATCGAGCCCGGCGAAGGGAGCCATGGGCCGAAGATATCGTCACCATGGATCTCGGCGCCAGCTCGGTCCGTTGACCGGCGGAGCGAGCCGCATGTCGAGGTCACCGGTCACGCGTGGTCGAGGGTGGCGACGATCCGAATGCGCTCGAGGACCTCGTCGGAGCGTCCCTCCTCGACGGTTCCCTGGACGACGTAGTCGAAGTCGCGATGCTCGAGCCACTTGGCACAGGCCTGCTGGATGAACCGACGCAGCTCGGGCTCCGCCGCTCGCAGCTCGTCGACGATCTCGCTCCGCCCGTCGAAGAGGATGATGATGTCCTCCATGTCCTTGCTCGACATGAAGTCCCCTCGGCCTCGCCCGTTGAAGGCCTCCACCTTGGTCGCGAGGAACAAGGGGCCCGTGGTCACGAGGATCTCGGTGCCGTCTCGCAGCGTGTACGGCTTGGGGTTCTCGAGGACGCGGGGGTACCAGCGATTGGTGAAGCCGAGCACTCGCTCGCTGGGCGCATGACGTCCACGGAGACCTCGGCGAGCGTCCACCGACAAAGAGGTGCATCCTCGCGTGTGTCCTCGCGCGCACCGAGCCTCCTCAGCGCATCTCGGAGCAGCCCGCTGTACTCCGCATAGGAGGCGACATCGACCACCACGTCCACGTCGGTCGTCGAGCGAACGGACGGTGCCGCGGGGTCGGTGAGGTAGAGGCCCGTCGTCGCACCGCCGATGAACACCACCCTTCGAGGCAAGCGAGCCAGCAGCTCTCCGACGCTCGTGAGCAGCTCCTCGGGAGACCGCGCCTCGCTCATGGTGAGAGGAGCTCCTCGAGCACCTCGGTGGCGACCGCACGGACACGCGCTCCTCCGAGGCGAATCCCATCGACGACGGCCAGCAACGCATAGAGCTCGGGATCTCGCCGCGCGGCCTCGGGAGCCGCCTCGTGCAGGGGCGCGAGGGACTCGCCCCTCACGGCGCCCTTGGGATGGGGCCAGACGATCGGCATCGGCTCGGACGTCGCCAGTCGCTCGAGGAGCGGCGATGCAGATGGACCCGTTGGGATGCCCCGGCGCAGTGGACCGCGCACGGGAGGGAACACGTAGCGAAGACCATGCACGAGGAGCTCGAGGAGCGCAGGGACGATGGCTCGCTGATTTCGTTGGTCGATCAGGCCACAGGCACTGCCCCTCTTCACCGCATCGAAAGTGACACCGTAGGAGAGCCCCAGCTCCTCCGACAGCTCCTCGTAGCGCCACTGGCCGTCGCGGTGAGCCGCGAGCTTCAGCGCTACGAGAACGTCCTGAGACTTCAGCACTCGACGAGGGTAATCGAGAATCTAGATTTTCGATAATTCCTTGCAGGTATATGTTTTTGCTTCGGAAAATTCGAGGCACTGATCTTGATGAGCAATGGGTTTCCGGGGCGGATGAAGCGCGATCTCGTCCTGCTGGCTCAGCGCAGGTCCTCGAGCGCGGCGGCCACGGTCTGGCGGAGCTCGCCGGGGAACAGCGCTCGGTAGTGCACGAAGCTCTCCTGGCTCAGGCCGTGCATCACGGGCGAGGCATCGAGCAGGCGCTGCAGGGTGCCGCGGCTGCCGAGCACCATCAGCGCCTCGTCCTCGAGGTAGGCGTCGATCTTCACCCGATCCACCCCGCCCGCGTACTCGGGCTCCCAGCCGGCGTCGCGCAGCACCTGGTGCAGGCGCGCGCGCGCGTGCTCGGGGCTCACGTCGGGGCGCAGGCGCATGGTCTTGAACAGCCGGCGGTCTCGCAGGCGGGTGGCCAGGTCGCACAGGATCGGATCGCTGCCGTCGGCCCAGCTTCGGATCGCGGCGTGCAGCGAGGCGTCGTCGAGCTCGAGGAACGACCCGGTGCTCACGGTCTGGCCGCGCAGCAGCGACTCGAGGGCAGGGGGCGTGCCGGGCTGCGGATCCAGGTGACGCAGCCGGGAGAACAGCGCCCGCGACACCGCATCGGCCGCCCGCACGGCCTTGTGCAGGTACACCTGCCGGTACATGTACAGGCGGTTGAGGAAGAAGCCCTCCACCGCGGTCAGGCCCTTCTCGCCGTCCACGGCCAGGGTGGCCGCCTTGCCGCCGGGCGGCAGGTACAGGCGCAGCGCGGCGAGCAGCCAGTCGAGGTCGAGCAGGCCGTAGCGCACGCCGGTCATGTACGAGTCGCGCAGCAGGTAGTCGCAGCGATCGACGTCGAAGGTGCCCGACACCGCGCGGGCGAGGTGGGGGATGGGGCTGCGGCCGTGCACCAGGCCCTCGACCAGCTCGGGCACGCGGGGGTCGAGCCCTCGCAGCACCTGGTGCACCTCGGTGTCCGGGTCGAGCAGGATCGACGAGCTCCACTCCTCGTGGGCGCGGGCCTCGGGCAGCACCACCTCGAAGGTGTGGCTGAACGGACCGTGCCCCACGTCGTGCAGCAGGGCCGCGGCCAGGGCCACCCGGGCCATGTCGTCGTCGATGCGGTCGGAGGCGGGGATGTCGGACGCGAGCCGCCGCACCCGGTCGAGGTACCGCTTCATCACGTGGGCCGAGCCCACCGCATGGGCGAAGCGCGAGTGCTCGGCCCCGGGGAAGGCCAGCGAGGCGTGCCCCAGGGCCCGGATCCGCCGCAGGCGCTGGACCTCGCGGGTGTTCATGAGCTGCTCCACCACGCCCTCGACCTCGCCCTCGAAGGAGATCAGGCCGTGGACGGGGTCGCGCAGGATCACGGCCCCTGTCATACCCGGCCGCCCCCGCCCTGGCCACCACCACCGGGCCGGTCGCGGCGCCGAGCGAGGCCCCTCGATGCGACCGGGCAGGCCCGTGGTACCCTTGGCGCCGTTCCGACCTCCATGCACGCGTGCCCAAGCTGCGGCTCCGCGCTCGACGCGAGCCGGCCCACACCGCCGCACTGCCCCTACTGCGGGGCCTCGCTCACCTCCACTGGCTTCGGCGCGCCGCCGGGATTCGCGGGCACGCCCGGAGAGTCGGGCGTGGGCGCCATCTTCGTGCCCGAGGACAGCACCTCGGGGATGGAGCGGCCCACCCTGCAGGCGCCGCGACGTCGCCAGCCGCCTCCGCCCCCGCCCTCCGGCGCGCCCTCGGGCCCGCCATCGATCGGGCTGGACGAGATGCGGCACAACGAGCTCGACCTCGGCGGTGGCAGTGGTGGAGGCTCGCTCGAGCTCGACTTCGGAGGCACGCCCGGTCGGCCCCCGGCCGCCGAGCCCCCGCCCGCGATCGACATGCCCGACGACTTCGGGCTGTCCGAGCCCAGCCTCTACGAGCCGGACGCCGATCTACCGAGCCCCGTGACCACGCCGCGCGATCCGGCGGTCGATCTGCCCACGCCCGTCATCGAGCCGCGAGGGGTCACCTCCAACCTGCCGCGCCCGGTCGCGGGCCCGCGCGGTCGCGGTGGCCCTCCGCGCCCGCCTCCCGCTCGGGCCGCGCCCATGGGCCCGCCCCCCGCGGGCCCGCCTCCCGCCGACGACTACGAGCTCGACCTGCCCGTGCCCGTGGACGAGGCCCGGGCCGCCGCGATGGGCCCCGCCTTCGACGAAGGCCTCCCCGAGGCGGTCGAGCTCGACCTGCCGCTGGCCGAGGGCGGGGTCTCGATCGACGCGGGCTTCGACGACCTGCCGATCCCCGCCGACCTGCCCGCGCCCAGCAGCGGTCAGGACCTGCGGCCCGCGTACGGCAACCAAGATCTTCGGCCCGCGTACGGCAACCAAGATCTTCGACCCGCGTACGGCAACCAAGACCTGCGACCCGCCGAGCTGGGAGTGACTCCCGCCAACCTCGACGTGGCGCCGGCCAACCTCGACGTCCGACCCAAGCTCGCCGGCAACGAGCTGGCGCCCGGCGACCTGCCCCAGCCTCGCATGCGCGGCCACTCGGGTCCGGGCATGGCGATGCAGGGTCCTCCCGTCGCGGGGGCACCGGGGGTCGCCGGACCACCCATGCCCGGGCCCACCCCCGGCATGGCCGTCGCCCCGCGGGCGGCCGCCCCTCGTCCCGCCGTCTCGCGCGGCGTGCTCTACCTGGTGGGTGGCCTGCTCGTGCTCGGGCTCGCGGGCGCGGGCGTGCTCTACTCGGGGCTGCTCGATCCCGACGAGCCGCAGCCCTCGGCCGGGCGCGGCGTGAAGAAGAAGCAGCCCGAGGGCGAGGACGGGGGCAAGGCCGCGGCCGATGACGGCAGCGAGACCCCGCCGCCCACCGCCCTGGCCGAGCGCAGCCATGCCGTGCTCGCCATCATGGCCAAGCACACGCCCGAGGCCTACCTGCAGGCGCGGGCCGAGGCGAGCGAGGCCGGTGACACGGTGGGGGCGGCCGAGGCCGCGCTGCTGCTGAGCTACCACTATGGCCCCAACCCCGCGCTGACCACCGAGGCCGGCGCGGCGCTGCAGCCCCACGTGGCCGAGACGGCGCCGTTCGTGCAGCGGGTGATCGGCCTGGCCTCGCTGGTCGCCGGCAACCTCGACGGCGCGGCCAAGGCCCTCGGCACCGGCGACGACGACCTGCGCACCCGCCTGTATCGCGGCTGGCTGCACCTGGAGCGGGGTGAGCTCGACGAGGCCGCGGCCGAGGCCAAGGCGGTCCGCGACGCGCTGGCCGACGAGATCTCCGCGCGACACCTGGGCCTGGCCGTGGAGGCCGAGCGCGATCCCGTGGCCGCGCTGCCCGAGATCCAGGCGGCGGTGGAGGGCACGCCTTCGCACGCCGGCCTGCAGGCGCTGCTGGCCCAGACCGCGCTGCGGACCGGTCAGCTCGTGCTGGCTCGGCGGGCGATCGATGCCATCGATCCCGAGGGCACCGACGACCTCGGCGTGCAGTCGTGGTCCTTCGTGCAGCGGGCCCGCGTGCGCCTGGCCCAGGGCGACGAGCAGGGGGCGCTGGCCGACTACGACGCCGCGCTCGAGCGGATCGCCGAGCAGCCGCCGGTGCAGATGGAGCGCATCCGGGCGCTGGTGCAGGCCAACCGCCTCAACGACGCCAGCAGTGCCGTCTCGGCGCTGGTGCGCGAGCACCCCCAGGACCTGGAGATCCAGCTCCTGCAGGCCGAGGTCGCCGTGGCCAGCGGTGACATCGACATCGCGCTGCAGGTGCTGGGCACCCTCGCGCCCTCGCTGCCCGAGGATCCGCGGGTGCTGATCACCAAGGGCAAGGCCCACACCATGCGGCTCGAGGTGGACGAGGGGCAGGCCGACTTCGCGGCTGCGCGCAAGCTCGACCCCGCCTCCGTCGACGCTGCGGTGGGCGAGGCGGTGCTGCTCGGCGACGCCAAGCAGCTCCCCGAGGCCCTCGCCGTGCTCGAGGCGGCCCGCACCGCCGCCGAGGCCGACGGTCGCAGCCAGGACCAGGCGCGGCTGCTCGTGGCCAAGGCCGAGCTGCACGAGGCCGCCGGCGAGCGCAACGCGGCCCTCGCCGCCCTCGACCGCGCGCTCGAGGTGGCGCCCGACGACAACCGGGCCCAGATCCGCCGCGGCGCGCTGCGGGTGCAGGAGGGCCGGCTCGCCGAGGGGCGCAGCGATCTCGTCGCCGTGTTCGAGCGCACCGGCGGCTTCCCGGGCCTGGCCGCGCCGCTGGGTCGGCTCTACGTGGCCGAGGGGGACTTCGACGCGCTCGAGCGGCTGGTGGGCGATCGCCTGCGGGGCGATCAGACCGCCGACGACCTGCTCACCATCGGCGCGCGGCTGCGGCTCCAGCAGGGGCGCACCGAGGAGGCGCGGGCGCTCATCGAGGCGGCCCTGGCTCGGCGTCCCGCCGACTGGGAGGCTCACATGTTGATGTCGCAGGTGCTGATCGCCGAGGGCAAGCCCGTCGATGCCCTCGTGGAGATCGAGCGGGCCCGCCCCTCGCGGCCCGAGCCCGAGCTGATGCTCGTGCGCGGCAAGATCCTCGAGTTCAACGGCAAGCACGACGACGCGCTGCCCGAGTACCGGCGGGCGCTCTCCCTGCAGCCCGAGCTGCACGAGGCCCGCTTCCTGCTCGGCCGCAAGCTCGTCTACGACGGAGCCAACGGCAAGGGCATCACCGAGCTGCGCAAGGTGGCCGACGCCCCCGAGGCCAGGGGGGCCCCGTGGTACCCCGAGGTGTGGGTCAACATCGGCATCGCCCAGCACGCGCTGGGCAAGTACGCCGAGGCCATCGCCAGCCTGCGCGAGGCGACCTCCATCGATCCGAAGCACGGCTTCGCCTACGCCGAGGAGGGTCGCTTCCACGAGTTCCGCAACAAGCACGCGGAGGCGATCGCCGCCCTGCAGAAGGCGGTGGAGCTCGGCACGCCCGAGGACCACTGGTACGCCGACGCGCTGATGGACCTGGCCCGGGCGCAGAGCAAGTCGGGCAAGGGCGCGGCCGCGAAGAAGACCGCGGAGCGCTTCCTCGAGGTGGCCTCGCCCGAGCACGTCTCGCGGGCGGAAGCCGAGCGCCTGGCTCGGGGCTAGGCAGCGGCTCTATGGGCCGGCGCCCTCGCTCAGGTGATCCCGCCGCTGGCGCGCAAGATCTCCCCCGTGACCGCGGTGTTGACCGCCGAGCACAGGAACACGATCGAGGGCACGACCTCCTCGGGCGGCAGGATCCGGCGAATCGGTGAGGCCTGCTCCACCTGCCGCCGTCGCTCGTCGGGGATGCGACCCGCGTTGCGCTCGGTGAGCGTGAAGCCGGGCATCACCACGTTGACCAGGATCCCCGCCGGGCCGAGCTCCCTGGCCAGCGTGCGGGTCAGCCCGTGCAGGCCGCCCTTGGCCGCCGCGTAGGGGCCTGCGCCCGGCAGGCCGTCCACCGCGATGCCCGACGACACGTTGACGATTCGCCCCCAGCCCGCCCGGCGCATCGCGGGCAGCACCGCCTGCGTCGCGTGGTACGCCCCCTCGAGGTTCGAGCGCAGCACGGGCAGCCACTCCTCCACCGCGAGCGCCTCGAAGTCGGGCATCGTCCACGGCGTTCGGTTGCCCCACTGCACCGCGTTGCTCACCAATACGTCGATCCGATCCCAGCGCTCGAGCGCCGCCGTGGCCACGGCGTGGATCGACTCGGCGTCCGCGAGCGCCATCGGCCGGGCGAGCGCCTCGCCGCCCTTGGCCTCGATCTCCGCCACGACGCCGTCGGCTCGCTCTCGCTCGCGGTGGTAGGTGATGACCACGCGTGCGCCCTCGTCGGCGAATTGCAGGGCGGCGGCGCGGCCGATCCCCTGCGAGCCGCCGGTGACGATGACCACGCGCCCAGACAGTCCGAGATCCATGCCTACGGGGTAGCAACCGCCGAGGGATGGGGATTGGAAGAAGCGGACGTACCGTGGGCGGGATCGGTCTGTCAGACTGACGGGGATGCACCCGGCGCTGACCGAGCACGTGCGAGCGATCCACGTCGGCGAGCGCGTGCGGCCGGGCACGCGGATCGAGCGGCTGCCCGACGGCACCACCGGCATGCTGCTGCGCGTGCACGAGGACGGTCGCGGCGAGCTCAGCCTCGCTGGTCCGCGCAGCCGTGCGCTGTTCAAGGCCATGCCGCCGGCCCGTCGCTGGGTGCTCGTCGACTTCGAGCCCGGCGCGGGCGCTCCCTTCCTCGGCATCGCCGCGCACGAGCTGGTCGATCGCTACGCCCGGGTCGAGGATGTCTGGGGAGCGGACGGTCGACGTTTCCGCGATCGGCTCGTCGCCGCCGACTCGCTCGACGACGCGCGGCGCATCTTCGAGGACGGCCTGGTGCAGCGGCTGCGCCTTCGTCCCGCGACTGCATCCACGCGGCTGGCTCGTCGGGCCGTTGCCCGGCTCCACGGTGACGACCCGCCGGCCCGCATGGCCGAGCTCGCTGCCGAGCTCGGCGTGAGCGCGCGTCACCTTCGGCGTGTCTTCACCGAGACCGTCGGCCTCGCCCCCAAGGAGCTCGCGCGCATCGCTCGGCTCCAGCGGGTGCTCGCGGGATCGGGCGGGAGCGTGACTTGGACCGAGCGGGCGATCGAGGCGGGGTACTACGACCAGGCCCACCTCATCGCCGACTTCCGCGAGCTGGTGGGCACCACGCCCGAGCGGTATGCCCGGCGGCACGCGGTGGGGTAGGGGGTCTCGGCGGCGAGGGGGCTGCGGCGAGGGGGCTGCGGCGAGGGGGCTGCGGCGAGGGCTGGGGGATCTGGCGGGCGGGGTCGTCCTGGGCTACCGTCCGCGAGCCGGAGGAGTGTCCGAGTGGTCTATGGTGGCGGACTTGAAATCCGTTGTGGCAGCGATGTCACCGGGGGTTCGAATCCCTCCTCCTCCGC
>JACKDV010000040.1 GCA_020633315.1 Myxococcales bacterium | reverse complement strand
CGGTTCGGGAGCCATCAGCCCCCGGACCCCGTAGGACCGACGGGGCCGGCCGAAAGGAGGGTCCCCCCCCCGTTCCCGAGTAGCAGCTCCCCAACGACCTCGGGGCCCCTGGACACGCCCCCGCCCCGTGCCGGGCCGTGTCCACGGTCCCCGAGATCCCGCCGCCGATGTTGGCGGTTGGACGGGCCCCACCGGGCCCGAAACCTGCTCCTCGTCACGCTCACGCGTGGGGCCACGGCCCTCGTGTGTCCGCGCGACGGGGGCGGACAACGGGGGCCGTACACCCTCACGCCGATAGGAAGAGGAAAGCTCGATGCTCGTTTCAGACAATGGAACCCGCTTCGCCCTGGACAAGGGCGAGATCACCGTCCTTACGTCCCTGATGGGCGCGCCCGACAAGCGGCCGTCCCTCGCCGCCCTGTGGTTCTATCCGGCCAAGGGCCAGGCTTGGGCGACCGATGGCCATCGGTGCGTGCTCGCCGATGGTGGAGCCCCCAAGACGACCACGAAGAACGCCCGCCCCGTGGCCATCCCCGCCACCACGGCCGCTCACGCGGCCAAGACGGCTCGGGCCGCCGATTTCGTCGTGGTCGATGTCAGCCGTCCGAAGGTGTCGATCGACGTCAGGACGCCCAAGCCCCGCGGGACCGAGATCAAGGCGTTCGCCGATCTCGAATCCAAGACCGGGATCAAGCATTCGGTGACGTGCTCGCGTCACAGTGGCGGCCCCAAGGCGGCGGCGATCGAGGAGTGTTTCCCGTCCTTCCAACGGCGGGGCTCCAAGGGGGCCGTCATGGCCATCGATCCCGCCTACCTCCAATCGGCCGCCATGCTGGCCAAGGTGACCGAACCCCGGTTCATCTGGTTCAACATCGGCAAGGCGAAGGAGCCGGCGTTCTTCGTGGCCCATGGGCGACACGAGACGACGTGGCGCCTGGTGATCATGCCGTGGATCGCCAGGGTGGAGCCCCCGCCGATCATCGCGGGGAAGGACGAAGGACCCAAGGCCAAGCCCCGCAAGGGGGCGTCCGCCAAGGGCGGGGACCTTCGATCCGCGTCCTGACGAGGGCGAGCGAGCATCGCCCCGGGTGAGCCCGGGGCGACGCCCGTAGGGTCTCGCCGATGGATCCCCGTGCTCGTGGCAGGGGGAACCATCGGCGGCGCCGAACGGGTGCCGGGAAGGATGGGCCGCCATGTCGCGCGGCGTGGTCGTGTATCGGGGACCGTCGTTGATCGACGGGGGCCCCATTGTTGCCATCGTGTCCCTTCGAAGCGTCAACGTTAAGACCGGTGACGTCCCCCAAGCGTGGATCCTCCGGGAAGATTCGTCGCCGGTCGACGCGGCGAGGCTCGGGGTCGATCGGTCGATCTGTGGGGAGTGCCCGCTACGCGGGCGCGTGGTCGATGGTCGCAACGTGGGCCGGTCGTGTTACGTGACGCTCCATCGAGCCCCGACGGCGGTCTGGTTGGGCTACCGCCGCGGGATCTACCGACAGGTGAGCCGGGCTCGACTGTCGCGACTGTTCGCGGGGGCGTTCGTTCGGATCGGGGCCTACGGTGATCCGGCGGCCGTCCCGGTGAACGTTTGGGAAGCCATGGTGAGCCGTGCCCGCGGGTGGACGGCCTACACCCACCAGTGGCGCGAGGGCTTCGCCTTGCAGGCGATCGCGATGGCTTCGTGTGAGACGGCCGCCGATGCTCGCGACGCCGCGGCGATGGGATACCGGGTGTTCCGTGTGACGCCCCATGGGGCCCCACGCTTGCCCGGTCACGCACCGTGCCCGGCGTCCGCGGAGCAGGGACGGCGCCTGACGTGCTTGGAGTGTGGAGCGTGCAACGGCGGCCCACACGGCCACGGGCGCCCCCACGTTCAGATCGAGATCCACGGCCAACGACGCCGCCACGCCCTCCCGATCCTCGCGAGCGAGGCCCGGCCGTAGGGCGTCGCCGATGGCTCCCCGCTCTCACGCGGGGGGAGCCATGGGCGACGTCCCACGGACGTCGCGGAAGGAGCACGACACCATGCGACCACTGAGCCTCAAACACGCCGCCATCATGGACGCCCTGACGTTCGGGATGGGCGGCGACAAGACCCATCGCCGAATCGACAACCACCCCGGGACCTTCATGGCCGTGGTGGTCGAGATCGTGGGCCCGTCACGGTACAGCGTGGCCCACTACTACAAACAGAACGGGGATCTCGTCCCCGATCCCGACGTCGAATTCGTCCGGCAGAACGTCGCGTGGTACCCCGTGGCGATCTCTCAGTGGTGCGGGTACCGACGCGCCGCGGAGACGGATGAGGACGGCCGGATCGTCAAGTGGCACCGACGCGCCTACCGGGATCTCCGGTCGTTCGCGGGGATCTTCCTCACCAACATCCGGGACCAGCAAGGGGAGTTTCGGGACAGCGACAGGGTGGGCCATGCCGGCGACGAGTGAGACCCTCCGCGACACCTTGGAACGGCTGGGCCACCTCCCGTTCGTTCGGGCGCGGCTGGTCTACTACCCCGATCACAGGGAGGACTTCGAAGACGCCCTGACGTGGACCCCCGAGAACATCGCCGGGGCCGAAATGAGGCTCGCGATCGATGCCTATGACGCGTTCGCCCGTGTCGTGGCCGAGAACACGGGCGACCGCGTTCCCGTGGACGATCTGGTGGCGACACTGATGGTGATCGCGTTCGGCTGACCGAGCCCGCCATCGGGCCAGCAAGGGCCGGGGTCCCCCCAGGGGGGCGCCGGCCCTTGCTCGTGGTGGCCATGACGAGTCCCGGGGGCCCGATCCTCTCCCGACGGTCCGCTGCCGGATCTCCGCCAACGAAGCCGCCACCCCCGGGACGGCGGGGTTGTAGCTCGCCCCCGTCATCCTCGCCAGGGGCGGCCCCGCCGAGAGGCCGACCCTCGCCCGCCTACGCGTCGGGAGCCGACGCGCCGCCCTCGGGAGCATCGAGCCCGACGCTGGGCTCGGAGTCGTCGGCCGCGTCATCGGTGGTCACGACGTCGACTCGGGCCGGCATGCCGGTGCTCGCGGCCGAGGGCTTGGCAGCCGCGGCGACCATCGCCTTGGGCTGCGGATCCGCGGACGGTGCCTCGCTGCGTCCCTCGCCGTTGGGCGCGGCTCGGGCCGCGCTGGCTTCGGCCGCCGCGTCCCGCTCGTCGAGGTGACGCTTGGCGAGCACCGCAACGTGCTGGAACGCCCGGATGTGATCGTCCCCGAGGAGCTGCTGCATGCGGACCAGCACGGCCGGCGTCTTCATCAGCGAGTGCATCAGCGCCACGATCGACTCGGCCGCAGAGTCCTCGTCCTCTGCCTCCGCGATCCCCTGGAACCAGTCCGCCTGGTCGTCGTCGAGCGTGCGGGTGATCTTGACGAGGGCATCGCTGCTCATCCCGTCGAGCAGCCGACGCGCCAGGTCATGCAGGGTGGTGGGCACGGGCTCCTCCCGCTCGGGCATCGGAGCCGTCTCCGCCGAAGCCGGCGCGGGCTCGGGCTGCGCTTGCACCTGGGGGGCAACGGCTCGAGCTGGAGCGTGCTGCGACGGAGCCGGAGCGCGGACCACCGCGGGCCTCGGAGCCGTCCTCGGAGACCGCGAGCTCGGGCTCGATGCGGGCGCTGCCTTCTTGCCGCCGCTGCCGAGCAGGCGCGAGGATGCCTGAGTCGCCGCGATCTGGACCGCAGGGCCGAACATCTCCCAGAACTTGCCGCTTTCGTCGGCCTTCGCTTCGGCGAGCTGCTGGCGCACCCGCATGTCGCCCATCTCCTTGACCGCCCGGGCCTGCATCTGGAGCCCGTCGCGGTAGGGCGTGATGAGCTCGTGGATGACGTCGGTGAGCGGGTTGAGGTGCTCGCCCTGCTGTTTGGACATCGCAACCACGCGCTCGATCGAGAACTCGGTGAACCGCGCCGAGAGCTTGAGCAGCTCCTGCTGTGCGTCGAACACCTCGCGCCACTGGCTGCGGATCATCATGCGCTCCTCCTCGAGGGAGGACCGCCCCGCGTCCTCCTCGTCGTACGCGAGGCGGACGTCGAAGGACACGTAGCAGCGGGTCCCGTCCCGGCCGGGGTGATCGAGCCAGATCTGGGCGCGGTACTTGGCCGACTCCCCGGTCATCGAGGCGTGGTGGTCACCGCACAGCTTGACCATCGAGTAGACATCCACCGGATCCTCATCGCCCTCGATGGTGAGGGTGTTGATGATCTGCCAGCCCCCTGCGGCCGCGAGCGTGACGTCGATCTTGACCGTCCTGGGCAGCAGATCGGTGATGCGGTCGGCGAGTCGCTGGGGAACGATGGGCGGCTCCTCGGGGATGGGGAACGAATTGAGGACCTTCATTGCGATCACACACCTTTCATCTCATCGGTTGTCGAGCCAAGACCGCGCCCACCCGAGCGCATCCCTTGCACATATTCAATAGACGGGTGCCGAAATGGATCAGCAATCATCGATCCTGTGACCGTTTCATATCGGTACACATTGGCACTTTTGCACACTGATCGATCGTGCCACTGATGAATCTCGATCGCGCATCGTGTTCGCTATTGGCCAAATGGCATCGAGCATGGTATTCGATATCGAGCTGATCCAGATCTGCGCATTCACCCTCGCAGATCGATCGACATCGCTCGATCACCGCTGAGGCGCCGATACGGGCGGCTCAGCGGGCAGCTCGTCGCGCGCACGGATTTCCGGGCTCGCGTGCTGCGCATTTCGTCGGTTTTTTCCGGCGCGAAATCTTCTGCGTTGCGATGCGTAGCGACGATTGCACTATGATGCGACGTCGCTACATTTTGGAAAGCGCAGTGATTTCAATAGCGATGTTGCGACGCTTGCACTAGTAGCAACCATCGCAACCAGAATCCTCTGGACAACCTCGTTGCGACATCACCACGTTGGCTTCGTCGACGTCGCATTTCCCGGACCGCACGAAGGCTCGGGAGTCACGCGGCGACGAAATCGAACAACAACCATGTGAGTGCAGTTTCGCTCAGTGGGAGCGGACTGCATCACTTCACCGTGAGGAGGTTGCCGCGTGGCAACGATGGCATTGCCGACCGAAGCAGAATTGTCCCAACTGTCCAAGAACGATCTCATCGGCGTCGTACAGACCTCCATGAGGAAGCTCCAGGTCCAGAGCGGTCGCATCCGCAAGCTGGGCAAGCAGGCCAAGGACCTGATCCTGGAGTACTCCAAGCAGGGGGCCTTCGAGCTGGCCGACTACGCTGCGGCGGGCCTCGCCGCAGGTGCGGCCGGTATGTGGATGGGGTCGATCCAGGCCAAGATCGATGCGGGGGAGGAGGGCTACGACGAGGAGTCGCTGCTCGCCTTCGGGGTGGACAAGGACCTGGCCGCGACCATCGTCGCGGTGGGGACCGCGTTCTTCCTCCACCGCAGGGCCTCGTCGGCCCTCGAGGCCAAGGACGAGGAGGGGCACAAGAACTGGGAGCAGGCAGCGCACTACGTCAAGCAGGGCGCGGCCGGGCTACTCGCCGGGTGGGCCTATCGCATGTCGTACGAGTACGCGATGGCGCCGCCCGAGGAAGAGGAGGGAGACCAGCAGGTCACCTAGCACCGTCACAACCCCAACCAAACCCAGCCCCGGCGGGAGTGCCATAGTTCCCGTCGTCCTTCGTAGTCTACCAGTGGTGGATCGTGCCTGTCCTCGTGGGCTGGTGAATGGTCAGTCGTACCACCGCTCCAACGTCAGATCGGGTGCCTCGAGCACCAGAGAGGAACACACACGAACCCATGAGTACTTCACTGCACATGCCGGCGGACATCAAGGCCCGTCGGGACGCTGCGCTGGAGCGGTTTCTCGCCAAGAACCCACAGTTCGGGGTCGGCAACCGAAGCGGGAGTCGCCCTGGCCACGTCGGCCGGGTCGTCGCCCCTTCGGTCAAGGCCGGCTCCGTCACCCGGCCGGTGCACGCGTGGAAGCGTCGCAGCGGCTTCGTGGGCCAGGCCACGGCGTCGATCCCGACCGCCGGCGGGAGCTCCGTTCCAGTCAACCAACCGGGCACGTCCGTCGGACCGCCCTATTCCTGCCCTCGGGGGATGGATCCCAACTACTGGGACTTCAACCGGGGGTGCCCCATCGATCACGCATCGGACATGTCGTGTGGCGGTGGGGTCACCATGGGATGCGAGACCGAGAGCCCCTGCGGAGTCAACGTGATCGGGGGCAACACCCTCGGGACCGAGGGCATCCCGCCGGGGGAGGTGGTGCCGCTGTCGATCACCGCCGGTGATGCGACCAAGTTCCACACCAAGGCGATCTACTTCGAGGCGCTGCCCTACTCGGGACCGGACCTCGTCGACGTCACGGCCATGCCGCCGGGTCGCTCGACGATGCCGATCATCCTCGTGGATGCGCTCGTGGGGCGGATCTCGCAGCTCCGGCGGGGTGGCTCGCCGGACGTTGGCCTGACCCAGGGGGGCTACTCCAACACCAAGGAGCTGGTCCCCGTCGACTGGGCCCCCTTCACCAGCACGACCGAGCACAACCTCGCGCTGCTGTTCTTCAACCCGAACGTGGGCATCCCCGTGCACGTGTTCGTCGACCTGTGGGGCGACATCTGAGAGTCGCCCCCTTGATCTGAGCGGGGGCGGTCAACCGCCGCCCTCGCGCTTTTCTCCCTTCCTCCTCGAGGTCCGAAAGGAACGCACCGATGCGCCGCTCGAACCAAGACCCACCGTCGACGTGGTACCCGCCCACGGTCTGCACCGCACCCGGGGACGATCGACAGTCGGAGACCAAGCTGTTCACGCTGATGAGCCGCGGGGTCCCGCGCCCCTTCGACATGCTCGACCAGACCCCGGCACGGGAGACCAAGAGCATCTGTCGGGCCGCCAACAATCCCGAGCGCTGGTGGATCGTGACCCTGACGGCCATCGAGGTCGTCCGCCCCTCGGTCCAGCCGCTCACCCCACTACCACGCAACGAGCTGATCCGACACGACCTGATGGTGCCGTCGACACGGCTTCGCGCTGCGATCAACTGGGGGCGCGCCGGCCAGGGCCACGGTATCGACGTGGACATCGGCTCGGGGCTGCGCCTGGGCATCGAGGGGTGCGAGGTCGACGTCCGGGTCTGCGGTCCTCGGGGGCGCATGCGCGAGGTGACCAAGGATGACACCCGCACGCTCGGCGAGAACGGGGTGGGCGGGGTGTTCCTCGACACGCTGGTGACCGCGACGATCGTCCCCAGCCCCGCGGCGCCCTCGGCCCGGTGCCCGACGCTGACGCAGGTCATCAACATCGCGCCGCTGCTGGCCAATCGCTCGGTCCCGATCCCTCGCTTCGCGCGGCGACTGACGGTCGTTCGGTCGGGCACCGACGCCTTCGGCACGTTCTCGTTCCGGCTGGGAACCGCCGGAGCTTCGATCCGCGACTTCACCTTCCTCGTCGACGACCCCAACGCCACGCCGGCGGTGTTGATCCCCCAGGTGGCCACCCACGTGACCACCGGGCCCGCCTCGCCCGCGCTGCGGGTCCTGACCTTTCAGTGGGAGCTCGATCTGTAGCCATGAGACGAAGCATGGAGATCCAACTGCGTTGCGGCAGCGATGCCCAGTTCGGGCAGCAATGCGCCGAGCTGGCCGAGGCGCTGACGCTGATCAATATGTGGGAGCTGCAACAGGACGGCGACCGCCTGCCGTGCTGCCTGGGGTGCGGTGGCGTCCGCTACCAGCCTCCACAGTCCTGCGGCGTGGGTGGGTTCGTCGGGCAGCCGCCACGGCCCTATCCCTGCCAGACGATCCTCGATGCTCGAGGCATCTACACGCTCAAGCGTGGGACGTGCATCGACCTGTCGTGCGAGCGAGCGGCTCGCCTGCGACTGCGGGGCATCGAGGCCACCGTCGTGATCGTCCCGCAGCTCGAGCAGGGGCGACCGCTGTACGGCCAGTACCACGCCTACGTCGAGACCCCGCACGGGATCCAGGACCCCTCCTACGAGCTGCAACATCGCCCCGGCCAGTGTGCGGGGTCGTGCGGCTGCACCCACCACCACGGATGAACGAGCCATGGCAATCCCACAAGTCCTCACCGCGCTGGCCATCGGGTTGATCGGCTATCAGGTCGTCGGCAAGAAGAAGCGCAAGAAGTCGACCACGACCGGCGGCACCGGGACCACGACGCCGACCGAGCCGACCGAGCCGACCGAGCCCGGCGAACCGGAGCCATCGGGGCCGCGCCGGCCCTTCCCGAGGCCCAGGCCGTCCCCGCCAGCCGTCGAGCCGACGGGCAACGGTGACCTGCCGACCATCGAGCCCGACGAGCCCGGGCCTGACGAGCCTGGACCCACCGAACCCAAGCCCACCGATGACTGGCCCGACTACCCACCGCCGGGGCCCGTCGACCTGAGTAAGTGGACCGACCCGAAGAACTACCCGACCCCGGGCATGTTCCATCAGATCGGCGGCGAGAACAGTGCGACCACGCTCCAGGCGATCGCACGGATGGCCCTGACGACCGCCTTCTATCTGACCTTCGGCGACCTGGCCGTTGCCCGCGAGCTGGCGCAGGACGCCGACAACTGGCGGGCCTACCGAGAAGCGATCGAGTGCAGCCCCTGGAACCATGCGCTGTACGGCTCGGCGAGCCAGCCGGGGACCTCGGGCTACTACGAGACCCCGCACGGCGACCAGATCTCGATGTTCCCGGTCCACGCCAACGTCGAGGAGCTGCTGGCCACCGGTGAGCCCCCCGCGAGGCGTGTCCGCACCGACGATCCCAGGCTGCCCGCCGGCGGTCGTCATGCCTTCGTGTGGCTGCCACCGCTCGACGAGGACGTGCTCGCCAATGGCCGCGTGAAGGTCAAGCACGAGCACTGGTGGACCGGCGACTTCATGATCATGCCGCCGCCCGAGGTGCTGGCGCTCGGGGTCGTCGATGTGCCGCCCCATCGTCAGTGGGGCTGTGGTGAGTACGAGACCACCTACGACTTCGACGAGGAGTAACGACGATGGCACTTGGATCCGCAGCACAGCGACGAGACGTTCAGTCGGGCACCCTCGACGTGGGGCGCCTGTTCACCGACACCAAGGCGCTCTACCTCGAGACACGAGCGCAGGCGGCCGAGACCGGCGACCCGAACCTCCGCGTCGCTCGCATGTACTCGATCGTCGATCTGATCGGGAACCTGCTCAACGAGATCACCTCGATCCGCGCCAAGATCACCCGGGGCGAGGAGGGGCTCGCGGGCTTCGATGACGACCTGGCCGGCCTCAAGTTGCGCTATCGCAACCTATATTGGCCGTTCTTCCGCGAGCCGGAGCCACCCCCGCCGACCGAGTGGACCGAGCAGCAGTGGACCGACTTCGAGACGCTGATCGAGGGCCCGATCCTCCTGTGGGACATCAGGACTTGCCGGGAGCGCTGGGAGATTCACGACGTGGCTCCGCCGTGCGAAGGGCCCGACCTGCTCCTGGCGTTGCAGCTCTTGCGGCAGACCGGGGTCGCCCTCGAGTTCCAAGAGGAGCTCGTCGCGTCCTGGTATGGCTTCGCCGATCTGAGCATGGGCGAGTTCCTCAAGTTCTACGGGGACCTCGGCCGCGCGGCAGGCAAGGCGATCGCCGGCGGGATGGCGGCGATCGGCGAGGGCATCGGCAGCTACGTCACCCACGGTGACGGTGGAGGCAGCAACGGCTTTGGCTGGGGGCTCGGCGTCGCGGCAGTCCTCGGAGCTGGTGGCCTCGTGTGGTGGAAGACCAAGAAGGGCAAGTGAAGGGAAAGAACGACATGGCACTCGATGCGATCACAGCCATTGGTGCGGTCCTGCTGGGATACGGCGTCTACAGCCGCAACCAGCAGCGCCGCAAAGCGAAGAAGACCGGCAGCACGACATCCGGCGGCACGACCTCCGGGGAGCGTCCCACCACGGTCGCCAAGGTTCCCTTGGTGATCGGCAAGGACTGCTCATCGTGGGAGATGCCGGAGACCTGGATCCTCCAGACGGCGGAGCCCCGGTTCCGTTCGCTGCTCGACGACGCCATGCGCGAGACAGGCGGGGACGTGGCCAGGGCCAAGGCGGAGGGGCTGCTCGATCCAGTGGGGATCACCTACTGGGTGCTCCACGAGGAGATCGGGAGCTGCCCCGAGCCCATCGTCCATCTGGACGACGGCACCGCCCTGGGCTTTGACGAGCTCCAGTCCGAGATCCCCGATCACCCGGACTACTACCCATACCCCGCCATCCTCGGGCTGTTCTCCACGATCTACGAGGGCGTGGTGGCAGCGATCGCGGTCCTCGAAGAGACCGGCGACCCCGCTCGAGCCCTCTTGTTCCCCGTCTGAAGGAGCGCACCCATGGATCCGATCATCATCCTCCCCGTAGCCCTCGCCGTGGCGTGGGCCGCATCCCGCAAGAAGAAGACCACCAAGAAGAAGACGACGACCTCGACGACGACGCCAACGACGACCCCGACCCCGACGACGGCCGAGCCCACCGAGCAGCCTCCGCCCACCGAGGAGCCCAAGGGGCCGTTCGATGGCCCGGGCGGCGAGGAGCCATGGCGTCCTGGTGGACCCGACGTCGACGGTCCCAAGGGCCCCGAGCCGTTCCCGGGACCCAGCGGCGGGCCCAAGGACCCCGCTGTCGGCGACCCGAGCCCGATCGAGATCTACCCGGGCACGACCGCAGCGGAGATCGACGCGCATGACAACGCCGCCTATGGCCTGTTCATCGGTTCGGACTGCGTCGACGCCTACGCGGGCGACCGATGGTTCGAGGACGTGTTCCTGCCCCAGGCGCGGAGCCTCGTGCTCGACAACCCCGAGGCGTTCCACGCTCCGGTGGCGGTCATCTGGGAACTGCTCGTCGTGCCGCAGCTCGGCGAAGAGGTGGACGACGACTCCGCTCCCGCCGCGTGCATCTCCGCCTGGTCGGAGTTCGCCTACGGCGGGTTCACGCCCAGCGGCACGTTCAGCGGTTGGATCATCGATCCCGACAATTCCTATTGGGAGTACGCCGAGTGGTACCAGACCGAATTCACGGTGCTGGACCAAATGCTGTGGGATCTGGTCTACGCACTCGTCAGCAAGCCCGAGCTGTGGGCGGTGTTCGATCGCGACTGGCCCGACGATCGACCCGAGGATCAAGGCGACTTCGACCTGGAGCCGACGGGGACCTGACCATGAAACTGCTCGGACTCCAATCGGTCGAGGGCGGCGTCGGGATCCTCCTGCCCTCGGGTCGCCAGATCCTCCTGGCCCTCCCCGACGACCGCGACCTCGCGGCCGCCGAGCTCGGCTACCGGATCCTCGAGCTGCTCGACGACCCCACGATCCCCCATGCGCACCGGCCTCCGATCGA
The DNA here is from genome assembly GCA_020633315.1 of Myxococcales bacterium. GTDB lineage: Bacteria > Myxococcota_A > Polyangia > Nannocystales > Nannocystaceae > Paraliomyxa. The sequence goes on along the minus strand of JACKDV010000040.1, from coordinate 23,645 downwards.
CGTGGGCTACGTCGTGCAAGAGGACCCTCCCGACGAAGGCCCGTTCGCGGCCCTCAACGCAGGGATCGAGTTCAGCTCGGTGGTGCTCGACGTGCTCCAAGCCGTGTCTGGGAAGCGGAGGCGATGACGATGAAACCAACGACGATCGCACTGGTAGCGACCGGGGCCCTGGTCTGGCTCGGAAGCAATCGACGGCGGCGGCCCAAGCGACGGTCGTCCTCGAGCTCCGCGGACGTGGAGTTTGGGCCAGCGCCGTTCCCCCCGCGCAAGGAGTCCCCACAGTGGGAGAGGCTCCAGCTCCTCGCTCGCAAGGCGCAGGAGGTCACCGGGATGGATGGCCTGTACTCGTACCTCCTGGCCACCGCCCAGGGGGAGAGCGCAGCCGTGCCCTCGGCCATGAACACGGAGACCGATGGTGTTCCGGCGTTCAGGCTGTTCTGCAAGGACATGAACTACCTCGGCCGCTACGCCAAAATCCCTGGCGGCCGACGATCTGCGATGCCAGCGATCCGCTCGCGCCTCGCTGGTCCTACTCCGGGGGGTGGTTCCAGATCATGCCTGCGGTCGCGCTCGCCACGTCCGACGAGCGAGGTCACCTGCACGACCCCGCGCGGGTGTTCGACCCTCCGTTCGCAGTGGCCTACGCCGCCGACCTCGTCCGCCGGATCAAGGTGGGCTACGGCGCGCAGACGTGGGGCGACATCCGAGCCGGCTGGGCCCTACCCAAGTGGGCCCGACCCGACAGCACCGCGGAGGGCAAGGCCAAGGTGCTCGAGCGCTTCGCCCGACGCCTGGGCCAGGTGGCCTCCCGGGGTGCGGACCCCGACTTGGCCAGCAAGACCTTCACGACCCGCAATTACCCCGGTTTCACCCGGGTGCTCCACGCGCTGCTCGCAGCCGACGGGCGCATCGGGGCTCAGCTCGCATGAGGAGCAATCCATGGCCAAGCCACTCGGAGAGATGGAGAAGACAGTCCTCGTCGGAGGCTTGATCCTCGCGGCCTGGCTGGGGATCGACGCGTACGTGTCCCGCATCGAGCGGCGGGATAGGGCCGCGACGAGCGACGACACCGTGGCTCGCAGCAGCACCCGCAGACGCTCGCGGTTCGGCCGACGCCGACGCTTGGAGGCAGCATGACCACGCAGTCCCAGTCACGTCTCAAGGATCTCGTGGTCACGGCCGCGGTGGCATCGGTCGTCAGCGCCTTGGTCGGCCCGATGCTTCGCCGATGGGTCGAGGGCACTCCCAGGCTGCCCACGGACGACCCGGAGGACCTCGACGAGGAGCCCTCGACGTTTCCCACGGCTGACGCCGCACCGTTCGACGACGACTACGAAGATCGAGTGCAACGCCTGTTCGAGTTCTCGCCCGGGGCCATCCCCACCGATGCGGTGATGGCCTTCGCCAACCCCGACTTTTCGCCCGAGGAGACCTGACCGATGCCCATCAACCTGCTGTTGTCTGGCCGTGGCGCCGTCATCCTCGCGTCCGTGGTGGGCGCGTGGAAGCTACGCCGCGCCAAGAAGCCCCGTTCAGGGACCAAGCCGAACACGAGGCCGTCTCCCTTTGCGCCCGGATCGGGATGCACCCAGGTCGCCGACGCGGACTCCGTCGACCGTTGGCTGGCCCAGGTGGTGGCCCCGCGTGCCCTGCCTCGGATCGAAGCCTTCGCCGTCCCCTTGAACGAGCACCAGCGAGCTCGTGATGCGGTCGGCCGCATGGTGGAGCAGGTGTACCGCGAGACCGTGACCGAGTGTCGGGCCGTCGAGACCACGCTGTCTCGCGAGATCTGGAAGTGGCTGTGGTGCGAGATCGTGGCGCAGCTCGTCCTCGCCGGCAAAGTGGACGAGGAGCTCGACGACGTGCTCCGGCTGTGCGCCGACCCGAGCTTCCAACCGCCGGGCTCGCCGTCCGAACGACCGCCCGAGGCGCCTCCGAATCCCAGCTCCACCGTCGGCTCCGTCGGGCGGCCGAGCATTCGGGTGCTCCGATCCCGGGAGGAGCTGTCCGCGGTGGGCTTGTTGCGCCTGATGGAGGGAACCGTGGCCGGAGCACCGATCCGGGCCCCCGTGTCCCATCTGGTTCTCTTCGCCTTCGACCCCAGGTGGCGCGCAGTCGCCCAGAGTCGGACCGACCTCGGCCAGCTCGCGGCGGCCAACCCCGGTGTGTCGTTCGCGTTGGTGTCCCTGGCAGACACGCGGCGGCACTTCGGCAAGCCCACCACCCTCGGCGAGCTCACCTGGGTGCTCGCCGCCGCCGGCCCCGACGGCCGGGTCTTCCCCACTCCGATCGTCGGACGAACCGAGGCCGGGCCGTCGATGGACCAGTGGAGGACGGTGATTGGGTACGCCCGCGGCAAGAAGGCTCCCGGTCCATCGAAAATCGTACGCCCGCGACAGTTCGGAGATCTGGTGCGGTGGATGCTGAGCCAGCGGCGCTCGAGAACCGCCACCGTGGTGAAGGCCCGCCCCGCTCGCACCGCACGCCCCAAACGCCCCCTTGCTCGACGAGGTTTCGGTTCCCGACGACCTCGCTGAACAGCATCGCATTGAGCACTCGGGAAGTGCTCGCCCCCCCACAGGAGACCAGTCATGGCTACGAAGAAGACCTCGAAGAAGAAACCACCCACCAACAAGCCCGCGGCGAAGAAGACCCGTCGCAAGAAGTCCTCCAAGAAGACGGCCGCGAAGTCGTCGACCGAGGGCTCCACGAAGAAGAAGACCTCTCGCAAGAAGTCCTCCAAGAAGACGACCGCGAAGTCATCGGCCGAGGGCTCTGCGAAGAAGACCAGCCGCAAGAAGTCCTCCAAGAAGGCGACCAGCAAGAAGACATCGAAGAAGACCAGTCGTAAGAAGACCACTGCGGCGAAGGGGGAGACGGCAACGACGACCGGCTCCACCAAGAAGAAGGCCAGCCGCAAGAAGACCTCGAGCAAGGGTCCCGGCCGCCCGCCCCGAGCAGTCACCCTCGGCAATGCGCAGGAGTGCGCAACCCTGGAGGAGTGCCGGGGCTTCATCCGAGAGCTGAGCGCCGGAGCCCGTCAGATGAACGACTGGCTCAACGATCTCCAGACCGCAGCGCTCTCGGCCGAGCAGGCGCGCGACCGATATGCGGAGCAGGTGTCCGATCTGGTCGAGGCCCTCGATCAGGACCAGATCAAGATCGCACAGCTCGAAGCCCAGCTCACCAAGTCGCGCGGCTCGCAGCCGAAGACCTGCGCCTCCGAGGCCGTCCTCGGCAAGCTCGACGAGCTGAGCGGCGCGATCAAGCAGCTCCGCAGCGACCTCAAGCGCGTCGCCCAGGGGCGGCCCATGAGCGCGTCACGACGTCGAGAGGCCGAGCACAAGGAACGTGCCGACCGGAAGGCCGGACGCCCGCCGAAGGCGGAGCCGGGCCCGCTGGCGAAGTACGACTTGATCAGCGGTGCGGCGTGCAGCGTGGGGGTCGGCAAGTACGGCTACCCCCCCGAGGTCTGTGCCCCTGCCGCGCTCCCGCGCAGCGAGGCGGCCCGAGTCCTCGGTCAGTACGCACAGAACAACTACGCCGGGCTGATGGAGTGGGCCACGATCACCGGCCTCCCCATCCGCGGTGGTGGGGCCCCCCCGGCCCAGGTGCCCCAGCCGAAGGCGCAGCCGTCCAAGGGGCGAGCGTCGAGCAAGAAGACGACGCCGGCCAAGGCCCCAGCGTCGAGCGCCAAGACGGAGCGGACCAGTCGCAGGCCCGCCAAGAGCAACGGGCAGCTCCTCAACGAGCTACTCGTGACCATCCAGAGGATCTGAGCCATGGCCGCCCCGATCATTCCGCTGGTGCTCCTTGGCGTGGGCATCCTTGCGCTTCGCAGCCGACGCCGAAGGACGAGCAAGAAGACGAGCGACAGCTCGGAGGAACCGGCGATTCGTACCGTGGTGTTCGTGCCTCCGCAGTCCGAGGAACCCTCCGGGGAACCCGGGGAACCCGGGGAGCCCCGAGACCCGGGGTTGTCCTGCGATGCGGACGACGGAGCCGCCGCGTGGGACGACCAAGGGCACTGCAAGACATTCTGGATCGACGGCACCACCGACCAAGCCATTGAGGCGCTCCTGCTCGAGCAGTGGGAAGCGCGAGGCCGGCCGACGTTCTCAGAGCTGTGCCTGGCCATACCGGACCCGACGGGTGGGGAGTTCGCCCCGCCCAAGGACAGCCCGATGTTCGTCGAGATCGTGGTCGCAGCGCTCCAGGGCTACTACGGGATCGGTGCGGTCTTCCCTCCGGTGGAGCCAAGGGGATCCGACGACCCGAGCTCGCCCTTCTGGGTTCAGGAGACCTGGCAGCGGGCGACGGCGATCGCCCGAGGGACCCTCTGCGAGATGTAGTGCTCCATGGCGATCTTCTCTCTCGACGAGCTCCACTCCGCGGACTCCGTATTCCAGGGACGCGCGATCGACCCCCTCGAGTGGTCCTCGCGACTCCCTGACCTGTCGGTGTTCAACTTCGGGGCCGACCCGGCCCTGCTCGAGGACCTGTGGGACGGCCAGCAGGTCGCGCAGCTCGCCATGCGCAACGTATCCAGCGCCCTCAGGCTCGCAGCGGGGCGGGTAGCAATCACCCAGGGGTTCGCGTTCGACCAAATTCCTGCGCTCGGCGGACTCTTCTCGGATCCGCTGGAGACACTCTCGACGGGCCTCGACGTGGCGAGAGAGATCCTGGGAAGCAAGGTCTTCTCGGCCGCCATCGATCAGCTCGGATGGATCCCGGTTGCGGGATGGATCGTCGAAGCCGTCGCAGGAGTGGTCGATCTGGTAGTGGAGATCGTCAACCTCGTGCGAGACAAACGCCGAGAAGACGCACGACGAGAACTAGCCAAGATAAGGACCCTACCGATCGCCCGGTGGAGCCAAGGTGCAGATGAGGTCCTGACGCGCACCATGATGATCCGCGTCAGCGAATATGACGCCCAGTGGGTAGTTTCTCCTCGATACCCCGCAGTATCAGCCACGGATTTCCGAGCGATTCCACAGGTCATTCAACCAGGCTCCGAACGGTATGCAGGATGGTTGATACACACCGGAACCCACGGTCCGAGTCCCGCGGGTTCCCAGGGCCTCGGCTTCGTTCCCGGCAGCCGGAACCTCCACGGAGCCATGGAGCTGCGTACTCGTGGCGCTCGGGATTTTCGAGACCTTGGAGCCTACTTTCCAACGGCACGCCTGGCGGCCGTCCAATGGTGGGAGATGATCGTTGCCGGCGGACCTGCGATGTTCTCCATCGATGCAGGGGAGGCTCGGGCCGCTTGGTCGAGTTACCTTCGGTCCGCGGTCGAGTTTGGGGACCACATCCTGGGAGGGTGGTCGACATCGGTGACTGCCACTCATCTTGGAGCAACGAGCCACGTCTGCGTGCCCGAGATGTATGGCGTCGGTGAGTGCAGGAGGTTCAAAGACGGGAAGATGGTCCCGATCGTAGGCAACGGGCATCAAGGAGCATACCTGGACTACATGTTTAGTTTCTTCGACCCTCGACGATATGACCCGGATCGGGGATGGGACCGCGACAACATCGATTGGGATGACACCGTCCCCGGCCGCGCGCTCAGGAACCTCGAGCAACGGCAAGAGGCGGTCATGCAATCCCTCGCGTGCATGACCGTCGACGACACCGAGATCGATGGTCGCCCAAGGTTTCGAGCGATCGGAACCGCGACGAACAAGGGGCCTTTGTGGCAGCGATGGTACGAGAGTGTCACCGCGGTCTTCCAGAGTGGAGACTGGCGGCGGGTACGGTTCGATGACGTGCCCGAGGGGGCTCTCAAATCCGAGCTCCGGGACCGATGCAGTGCCGCGGGCATCGACTGCGGCGAGCTGGGGCGTCAATTCGAAACCCACCTGGCTGCACCCAGCTCGCTCGGCGACCCAGTGCCACCCACGCCACCGAACCCGGTGGAGGTCGAGGTTGGATACCTCGTGCCATCCGCGATGAAGCCACGCGGCGGACGGCGAACGAACGCCATGACCGTCGCCCTCGCCGCCGGTGTGCTCGGTGGTCTGTGGATGCTGAGGCGAAGCTAGACCCTGTCTCGACCAAGAACAGGAAGAACGATCTCATCTGGGAGAGGACGACACGCCATGCAACGGAAGACAGCAACGCCAGAGGGGAAGCGACACGGGCGGAGGCCACGGGCAACGGATCGCCCGGCCTTGCGGCCATGGCGATTCGTTCGTTCGGCCTTCGCGACGATGACACGGCTCCATCGGTGGCTCACGGTACCCAAGCCCCCCTTTGCGGCCACAATTCGAGGCTTCCGGCATGGTTCAGATGGGGGCCCGCCCCTGGTAGAATGGACCGGCGAAGCTCGGCCCTCGCTGCATGGACGCGCCGAGCTCCACGTCGACCACCAGTCCTTCGCGATGAGCGACGACCGTCATACCAGGAGGGCCCGGTGATGGGCATCGAGGAGCAGCTCGAGGAGCTGGTACGTCGGGCCGTCCACGACGGCATCGCCCAGAGCCGAACGATCCTCCGGGAGGAGATCCGCGCCGCGCTGGCCGAGGCCAACGGGACCGGAGACCAGCCGGACTCCGAGGACGAGGTCGACACCAAGGCCGCCGCCACGCTGGCCCACGTCAAGCCGCGGACGATCAACGAGTGGAAACGGCGAGGCTGGCTCACGCCGGTCAAGCGAGGCAAGTCGGACGTGTTCCTCGCCGGGGACGTCCTGACCGTGGCTCGCGATCGCGGGGCACCACGGAGGATCGACGACTACGGAGCCGAGGCCGAGCGAATCCTCTTCGAGAAGGGACGCAACCAATGACACGAGCCCGAGCCAAGAAGACCAAGCGCCGCACCGGCGTCTACCCCCGGGGCAACGTCCTGTGGGGCCGCTACAAGAACGCCGATGGGAAGTGGGACTCCATTTCGCTCGGCCTGCGCGTCGGTCAGGAAGAAGAAGCCGCTCGGCTGCTCGCGGAGATCAAGAAGAAGGTATCGGCGGGACGAGAGATCGGCCTGGACCCCGGCGATGGTCCCCCGACGTTCCAGCGTTTCTTCTCGTGGTGGATCGACCGTCGCAAGGCTCGCAAGCTCCGAGCATGGACGGACGACAACAGCCGGATCCGTACCCACGTCATGGACCTACTCGGGCCGAAGAGGCTCGATGAGATCACGCCGCTCGATCTGGAGAAGGTGTTCCTCCGCATGCGGGACCGCGGCCGTGCTCCCAAGACGGTATGGAACGCCTACAGCTCGACCCGCGCCCTGTTCCGCGACGCGGTCAAGAAGGGCTTCCTCCGCCAGTCCCCATGCGTGCTCGGCGAGGAGGAGCTCGGCCCGATGGTCGACAAGGATCCCGAGTGGCGGGAGACGGCGATCTACTCCCGCGAGGAGGTCCAGGCGCTCATGTTCGACGAGCGGCTCCCTCCCGATCGCCGCTTGTTCTACGCGATCAGCTACCTCGCCGGCCGACGCCTGGGCGAGACCTCGGGCCTTCGCGTTCGTCACCTCGACCTCGACGAGGCACCTCTCGGCGCCGTCGTGTTCGCTCGCAGCTACGCCCGCGATCGAACCAAGACCAACGCCACGATCCGAATGCCCGTGCATCCGGTGCTCGCCGAGATGCTCCGCGCGTGGCTACACCGCGGCTTCGAACGGATGTTCGGCCGCGCCCCCGAGCCCGACGACTTCGTGGTCCCTCGCCCGCCGGAGTGCCGCAGTCGGTTCGGCTCATCGCGCGACAAGAACTACGTGCGCAAGCAACTGCTCAAGGACCTCGACACCCTCGAGCTCCGAAGCCGTCGCACTCACGATCTGCGTCGCAGCTTCATCTCGCACGCCCAACAAGACGGCGCTCAACCACACGTGCTGATCCGTCTGACCCACCCGTCCGCCAAGAAGGCGACCGCCTTTGCCGGGTACACCGAGTTCTCCTGGTCCGACTTCTGCGGCGAGGTTGCGAAGCTCAAGGTCGACACACCGCGACCCCTCCAAGTGGTCGCACCTCGACCCGACTCCTTCGCCGTGGGCGTAGGCGCGCCTCCTACATCCGCCGACACGAAATCGCCCAAATGGCGCACTTCGCGACCCAAATTTGCTACACCCGTTGCTACAGTCAAAAAAAAAGCCCTGGAAAATCCAGGGCTTATCGAGTGGAGGCGCCGGGAGTCGAACCCGGGTCCGAAGGCCTTCTAACGGAGCTTCTACGTGCGTAGTCGGTGGACTTGATCTCGATCCCGAGCACGCGCACCGACACGCGATCTCGGTCTCCAATCCCTGAGCTTCACCTTGGCGTCGGGATCTACACCTCGGCTAGCCCGTGTATCGACACCCTCGCCCTACTCGGGCTCCTCGAACGAAGGTGCGTCACCGTTAGGCGACGGCGGCCAGGCGGCCGTAGTTGCTGTCGTTGGCAGCTGTGTTTCGTCGTCCATTTTTTGACACGGTTGGTCGACCCCCGCGACACGCCACTCTCGTCTTCCGTACCCCCGTCGAAACCGTGACACCCCCAGATGTTGGTCGTTGCTCATCGCCCACACCCACCGACGGAGCGGGGCTCGGGCGCGACGGGCAGTATGGGTCGGCCACCGACCAGACGCAAGGAGCGAGGTCTGCGCGAACGAGGCCACGCAGTCAGTAGCCTCGCCTCGCCGTCCCCATGGCGGCATCAGATTCTGGACACCCGTGCCCCGGTCCCCTTGGTCGCATCAGGTTCTGGACATCCCGTGCCCGATCCCCATGGCCGCGTGAGCGTCCGCGCTCAGCGTCGATGTCCCCGTGGAGCTGGCCCGCGTCCTGCCTCGCCGCACGGCGGTGCTGGACGACCACGCTCCACCTCGGTAAGCGCATGGAGCTCCGGGCGACGGCGCGACCGAGCATCGGCCCTCACGCCCGAACGATCCCAACCCCTCGCCGAGCAATCCCCCCACGCTGGCGCTCCCCCTCACCTAGGCGCTACACCGATCCCGTGCGCGTCCTCTCGACGCTCCTGCTCGCCCTGCTGCTGCTCCTGCTGCCCGCCCTGGCGAGCGCGGGTGAGCTGACCTACGAGCGCACGCGCCTCGCCAACGGGCTCGACGTGATCACCCACGTGGATCGCCGACTCCCCCTGGTGGCGGTGAACCTCTCCTATCACGTGGGCTCGATGCACGACGCCGAGCACCCGGGGCTCGCCCACCTGGTCGAGCACCTCATGTTCCGGGGCACCCGCCACCTGGGCGACGGTGAGGGCGACCGCCTGTTGGCCGAGGCCGGGGCGGTGGGCACCAATGCGTCGACGCTCTACGACCACACCTCGTACCACACGCTGGCCCCGAGCCAAGTGCTGCCGCTGGCGCTGTGGATCGAGTCCGATCGCATGGCGCACCTTCGTCCGGCGATCTCGGATCGTACGGTGCGAGAGGAGATCCAGACGGTCGTGGACGAGTGGGAATTCCGGGTGCAGACGGAGCGCCATGGGCTCGACCACGATGCGCTGTGGGCCGCCCTGTTCCCGCCGGAGCACCCCTTCCACCCGGTGGGCCCCGATCGCATCCGTCACCTCCGTCCCGCCGACGTGCGGGACTGGGTCCATCGCTTCCACGGACCGAGCAACGCGACGCTGGTGCTCGCCGGTGACCTGCCTCCCGATGTGCTCGAGCAGGTGGAGGCCTACTTCGGGCACCGTCGCGGCGGCGAGACGCCACCGGCCCCTCCCCTGCGGGTGGAGCCGACCCGCGAGCAACGCATCGTCCGTACGGCGGAGCTGAGCACGACGGCCACGGTGGCGATGGCATGGCCCTCCCCCGGGCTGTACGAGCCAGGGGACGCGGACGCGGACGTGCTGATGGCCACGCTGGATGCGGGCCTGCTGCGCGACCTGGTGGAGGACGAGCTGCCCGATGCGCTGCTGTCGATCGAGACGGCCCAGATCAGCCGCGTGGGGCAGTCGCTGTTCATGGTGGCGGCCGAGGGCACGCCCACGACCGACCCCGAGCAGCTGCTGGCGGCCATCGATGCGTCGCTGGAGGAGCTGCACACGCGACCGCTGACGAAGGCAGAGATCGACCGCGCCGCCCGACGCTTCGCGACCAACACCCTGCGGGGCCTGCAGCGCATCGACGACCGCGCCCAGCAGATCCAGCGCTACGTGGCCGCGGGCAAGGACCCAGACTGGCTCGACGAGGATCTGGCCCGCTACGCGGCGGTCGATGCCGAGTCGATCGCACGCTTCATCCACGCCACGCTCCGAACCGATCGACGCGTGGTGCTGCTCTCCCATCCGGTGGAGTCGCCATGAGCTGGTCGCGACGCCGCATGCTGGCGGGCCTGAGCACGCTCCCCAGCCTGGCCTGCTCCCGGCTCCGCGCCGAGCGGCACCCGCCTGCGGTACCGCCGGGCGTCCAGGTGTCCCTGCCGGTGGTGCACCGCAGCGACCCGGAGGGCGGCCCACGCCTGTACCTGGTGGAGGATCACGCGCTGCCCCTGGTGTCGTTGGCCATCGCGATCCGAGCAGGACACCGCGCCGAGCCCACGCCGCAGCCGGGCATCTCCGGGGTGACGGCCTCGATGCTGCTCGAGGGCATGGAGGGCGGGAGCCGAACGGAGCTGCTAGCGCGCTACGGAGACCTGGGCGCGTCGCCGGGGACGTCGACGGGGCCGTCACTGCTGGTGCTGGGCTGCACGGTGCACCGCGACGACGCCGAGGCGGTGCTCTCCCTGATGGCCGAGAACCTCCGCTCGCCCACGATGGACGCGACGGCCTTCGACCGCACGCTCCGCGAGCACACGCTGTGGCCGACGGTGGCTCGCGGCGAGCCGGCGCTGGTGGCCGGCCTGGGCCTGCTGTCGGCGTCGCTGGGGCTGGAGTCCCCCGGCGCGTCGCTGGGAATCGGCCCGCCCCGCCGCCTCGAGCAGCTCGATCCCGAGACGGTGGGCGCGTTCCTGCGAGGCCACACCACCCGCGGCGAGGCGACGATCCTGATGGCGGGCGACGTGGACGAGCAGCGAGCCCGCACGCTCGTCGATCGAGCGCTCGCCGACTGGCCGGCGACGCCCGAGCCGGAGCCCACGAGCTCGAGCTCACCACCGCAGGCCACGGGGCAAGGAGCAAGCGAGGGCCCGGTTCGCTCCCGCACGGTGCTGGTGCCATGGCCCACGCTGCCGCAGGCGTTCATCGCCATGGGCGGGCCACGAGCCCCCTACGGCCACGAGGACGAGCCCGCGCAGGCGGTCGCGAGCACGCTACTGGCGAGCACCCTGCAGTACGAGCTGCGCACGCGCCAGCGCTCGACCTACGCGGTGCAATCGCGAGTGTGGCAGACCCTGCACGGCGACGTGCTGCAGCTGTGGGTGCGGGTCGACCCGGAGGCCACCCGCGCCGCCGTCCGAGCGGTCCGAGATCAGCTCCGGTCACTGACGGGCGACCGCCACTTCTCGGAGCAAGTGGTGGCCGAGGTCCGTACGAGCCTGGAGATGAGCTCGATGCTGGGCTTCCACGGGCCCGAGGCCACGCTGGGCGAGCTCGTCCGCCTGGCGAGCGCCGAGCTGCCCGCCGACACGCCGCAGCGCCGCCTGGCCTGGCTGCGCGACGTGGACGCCCGGCGAGTGGCCGAGGTGATCGAACACGACCTGGCCGACGACCGCTGGTGCTGGTGCGTGGCAGGTGACCCGGAGGCGCTGCGGAGCGCCGGGGCGGCGCTCCCCGAGGACGGGAGGCTGACCCGCACTCCCGAGGCGCTGCTCGGCCTGGCGTAGGCTCGGGCAGAGCTCGCGCTCGGGCGCGAGGACGGGCCGTTGGGCGCGGACCCGGACGGCGAGTATGCTCGGCGCCGAAGCCCCGGCTCCATCGTGACCGCATGAACCAGCGTCCTCCCGCAACCCGGCCCGTCGTCGCCCGAGGGCCCCGGCGATGAGCACCTCGGCGGCGGCCGAGCGAGCCTCGCATGCGGCCGGCGTGCTGGTGCTGGGCAACGTGCTGGCCACGCTGGCCGACATCGTGGTGCCGCTGCTCATCGTGCGCCTGCTGGGCAAGGCGGACGTGGCCACGCTCACCGCCCTGCTGCTCATCTACAACACGGCGGCGCTGGTCGTGGCGACGGGCTTTCCCCAGGCGGTGATGTACCACCTGCCGGGCCGCCCCCGAGCCGAGCGCGGCGCGGTGGCGCGGAAGATCGCGGGCTCGATGCTGGTGCTGGGCATCGCCGCGGGAGTGCTGCTGGTGCTGCTGGGCCTGTACGGGCGCTCGCTGCTCGACGCGATCTCGCCGGTGGACGGCGACGACGTGGTGGACCTGAGCCCGCTGCTGCTCATCGCGCTGGTGCCCCTGGGCGACCTGCCCGGCCGCATCCTCCCCAACCTGCTGGTGGCGGAGGACCGCCCGCGCTCGGCCGCGGCGTACGGGGTGTTCCGCTCGCTGGGCCTGTCGCTGTGCACGCTGCTGCCGCTGACGCTGGGAGGCTCGGTGTGGACGGTGGCGCAGTGCCTGGTCGCGCTGGGCGTGGCCCAGGGGATCTGGGTGCTGCTCTCGCTGCGCAGCCTCTACGGCCGCGCCCCGCGGGTGCCCTCGCCGGTGTCGCTGGGCGAGATGATCCGCTTCGGCCTGCCGCTGGGGCTCACCGACGTGGTGGCGATCCTCAACAACAGCTTCGATCGCTTCCTCATCATGCTGACCTTCGCGGACGTGATCTTCGCGGAGTACCAGGCGGGCGCGTGGCAGATCCCCATCATCACGCGGGTGCCCTACGTGGTCGGGACGGCGATGGCTCCCCAGCTCGTGGAGATGTTCCGCGCGGGTCGACCCCGCGACGCGATCGCGCTGTGGCGCGGCTCGATCGAGAAGGTGTCGCTGCTGGTGGTCCCCATCGCCCTGGTGTTCGTGGTGGCGGCCGAGGAGGTGGTGGAGATCCTGTTCACGGCCGAGTACGCGGGCGCGGCCCCGGTGCTGCGCTGGTACTCGATCCTCACGGTGGGACGGGTGGCGGCGTTCGGCTCGGTGATCGTGGCCGCGGGACGACCCAAGTACGTGTTCCAGGCGTCGGTGCTCTCGCTGCTGTCCAACGTGGTGCTCAGCGTGCCGCTGCTGGTGGTGCTCGGCTTCGTGGGACCGGCGATGGGCACCGCCCTGGCCTTCGTGCCGATCGCGATCTTCTACACCTGGACGATCGGGCGGGCGTCGGGGCTGCCCACGGGCGACATCTTCCCGCTGCGGGCCTACGCCAAGGTGGTGGCGGTGGCCCTGGTGGGCGGCGCGGGGGCGCTGGCGCTCAAGCTGAGCGTGGAGGGCTCGGCCGCGCTGATGCTGCTGGGCGAGGCCGCGGTGCTGCTGGCGGTGTTCGCCGTGCTGGGGACCGCGCTGCGCATCATCCAGCCCGAGGACTGGCGCTACATCAAGGCGTGGCTGCGGCTGGAGCCGCTGACCCGCCGCAGCCCGCCGCGCGACGACGACTGAGCGCCGCGCGGGAGCTCAGCCCCGAATGATCCGGGCCATGCACTCGGCCAGGGTCTCCGGGGTGCACACCAGCACGTCCATGCCCACCTTGCGCAGGCGGCCGGCCGTGCTGCGGTCGTACTCGGGGCGGGCGTCGTAGCCCAGCGCACCCAGGCCGATCAGGCGGACGCCGCTCTGGGCCATGGCGCGGGTGACCCTCACCAGCTCGACGTCGGAGCCGCCCTCGTAGAAGTCGGTGATGAGCACCACGATGGTGCGCGCGGGCTCGCGGACGAGCTGCTGGGCGTAGCGCATGGCGTGGGCGATGTTGGTGCCGCCGCCGAGCTGCACGCTGAGCAGCACGTCCACCGGCTGGCCCACCTGGTCGCTGAGGTCGACCACGTCGGTGTCGAACAGGAACAGCGAGGTCCGCACCGCGGGCAGCTCGTAGAAGATCGAGGCCATGATCGCGGAGAACACGGCGGAGTCGAGCATCGAGCCGCTCTGGTCGACGGCGACCACGATGTGCCAGGGTCGACGGTTGCGCTCGGCCGCGTGGAAGTAGAGCCGATCGACCACGAGCCGCTCTCGCTCGTGATCGTAGTTGTGGAGGTTGCGGCGCAGGGTGGTGCGCAGGTCGAGGTTGCGGAACACGGCGCGGGGCGAGTGACGATCGCGACGGATCGCCCCCACGATCGAGGGCACGACCTGCACCTGGATCCGCTCCTTGAGCTCGCGCACCACCTCGTCGATGATCTTGCGCGCGAGGACGCGGGTCTTGGGGCTCAGCAGGTCCTTGTGGGTGAGGATGGTCTTGACCAGCTCGAGGTTGGGCTCGACCTTCTCGAGCAGGCGCGGCTCCTCGAGGAGCTGCTCGATGCCCCGCCGGCTCACCAGCTCGCGCTCGAGCACCTCGCGAGCCACGCGGGGGAACAGCTCGTGGACGGCGTCGATCCAGGTGGGCACGGTCAGCGGGTGCCCGCCTCCGCGGCCGCCCTTGCGGTCGCGACGACGCCCGCCGCCGCGCTTGGCCGCGCCGTCTCCAGCGCCCCCGCCCTCGGCGTCGAACAGGAAGTCGCAGACCTCGTCGATGCGCTCGTGCCCCTGCCCCGGGGCCAGGGTCACGCCGTGCTCCTCGGCGGTGCGCCCGAGCACCAGGCGCCAGCGCGAGAGCACGGCCAGATCGTCGGCGCGACTCATAGCTCCCAGCCCTCCATGATCTCGGCCACGCGATGGTCCACCTCGGCCAGCAGGGCGGCCGCCCCCACGCCGAGATCGAGGTCGAGCTCCTCCGCGTCGCGAAGGCCGTGCCGCAGCGCCACGCGATCGCACAGGGTGCCGAGCTCGGCGCCCCGCAGCCCACCGAAGGCCTGGCGCAGCCGCGGGAGCATCACGAGGAAGGTGTCCCAGTCGGCCGCGCGCAGCAGGTCGTCGATGGCCCCCACGAGCGCATCGGCCCCCAGCAGCAAGGAGGTGCGCGAGGCCGCCATGGCGCCGCGCACGAAGTCGCCGGCGGTCACCATGGCCTCCACCGAGCCGCGAGCCAGAGCCGAGATCTCGGCCGCGAGATCGGCGGCCGGCAGCACGCGGATCTCGGCGAGCAGCCCCAGGAACACCCCGCGCATGAAGGGCACCGTGGTCTGGGCCGCGGCGATCCGCACGCTGTCCGCGAACAGGTCGCGGTCGAGCTCGAGCTCGTGCCGCCCCAGCAGGGCGCTGGCGACCGCCACGAGCCCAGCCACCACCCGCGGCTCCTCCTCCACGGGCACCGAGGCGATGTTGGGGACGGCGAAGCAGGCCCGGTCGAAGCAGCGCTGGGCCAGGTCGGCGATCACGTCGCGTCGGAGCTCGCGGTGGACGGCGTGCTCGTCGAGCAGCAGCAGTCCGGCGAGCGCCTCGGCGAGGGAGGCGAAGCGGGCGTCCGCGTCGATGGCCGGGCCGCAGATCGATCCCAGGCGCGCGGCGAAGCCGGGCAGCTCCATGGGCATGGCGCCGAGCACCCGCTGCACCGTGGCCCCGGCGCTGAGCCGCTCGCGGGCGAGGTCCTCCTCGAGCCGGGCGATGGCCGCCGCTTCCACGGTGTCGCCATAGGGCGCGCGCTCGGCCAGGGTCGACTCGACCTTGGGATCCCAGCGCAGCACCCACGGCTGCCGGAACACGGTGCCGCCGCGCTCGTCGAGGCCCTGCGTGCTCCCCAGCGGGGCGCCGAGGTAGGCCAGGCGATGCAGCAAGGCAGCGCGCCGCCCGTCGAGAGGGTCGCGCAGGTCGAGCCCCAGCAACTCGTCGCGATCGCGACGCAGCCGCTCGTCGAGGCCGAGGGCATGGAGCTGGGCGTGGAAGTCCTCCACGATGGGCAGGCGCCCGAGGGCCGTGGTGACCCGTCCCACCGCGCTGCCGATCGCACACTCGCGCATGGCCTGCAGGAGGGTCTCGCCCACCTCCTGGGGATCGCCCTTGCAGCAGCAGGTGAGCAGGGCGTCCTCGATGTCGTCGAGCACGGGCTCGCGGCGCCCTCGTAGGCGGCCGAGCATCATCGCGTGCTGGGTGACCGCGATCGCGTCGGCGGGCGATAGCGCCTCGCCCTTGCGCCGAGCCCTCCGCAGCACGCGGGTCACGTGCTCGATGACCAGCTCCTGGTGCCCCTCGGGGCTGGGGGCCGCGTCCCACTGCAGCTGGTAGAAGGCCGGCGCGCGGTTGCCCGCGGCGTAGCCCGACTGCTGGGCCACCCGGAAGTACGAGTAGGGCACCACGGTGGTGTAGAGCGGCCCCGGCGGTGGCTCGGGCGGCTCGATCGGATCGTCGAGGTCGAGCAGCATGTGGAAGCCACCGGTGACCACCATGGCCTCGGCCGCGGGCACGCCCCGGGTCTCGAGCTGCCGCCGGATCTCTCGTGCCATGAAGCGCTCGCGGGGCAGGGTGTCGTCGGCAGCGATGCGAGCCGGATCGGTGGTGGCCCGAGCGGCGGCGCAGAAGTAGGCCATGTCGCGCCGGAGCTCCTCGGCCGAGCGCCGCGTGCCCCCCAGCTCGAACAGGCTGTCCCAGGCCTCGTCGAAGCTGCGAAAGCCGGCCGCGCTCGCGAGCCGCTGGTAGAGCTCGCTCTGCGCGATGAGCCCCTCGGAGCCCCGCGATCGCTCGTCGGCCTCCACCTCCCCGGCAGCCTCGCCCGCCTCCCCGAGGGCCTCGCCCGCGGCCCCGGGCCGGTCTGCGGCACGCCGCGGTCGGACTCGGGCGTGATGGGGCAGATCGATGAGCACGCACTGCGCCCCCACCTCCTTCGCCGCCCGCAGGGCCACCAATTCCGGCGAGTAGGGCACCAGCGGATACCACGAGGCGAAGCGCGCGGGGATGTCGGGCGCGGGGCTGGCCACCCCGGCCAGGCCCAGCACGTCGTCGTCGTCGCGATAGCTCGAGTAGATCGCCACGGGAGGTCGGGTCTTGGCGTCGAGCAGGTGCGGCACCAGGTGGTTGGCCTCCGAGGGCCCCTCGATGAGCACGAGCCGAGGCCGACGCTCGCGGATCACCTGGCCCAGGTGGCGGGCCACGGTGGGCGAGTGGTGGCGCACGGGGAACCAGTAGGGCTCGCGTCGTAGCACCTCGTCCACGCGCTGCCACAGCGCGTCGAGGTCGAGCCGGAGGCCGGGCACCCGGCGGATGTCGATGCCCTCGCCCATGCCTAGCCTAGCGCACCGCGACGGTCAGGGCCTCGTGGAACTCTCGCCAGCGCGGATCGTCGGCGGCCCGCTTCTTGGCCACCAAGGTGGCGTACTCCCGCAGCGCAGCCAGGTCACCGAGGTCTTCCTTGACCACCGAGCCGGCGAGGTTGCGGGCGATGTCGGCCGCGCTCACCCTGCCGTCGCCGAAGTAGCGCGCGTGCAAGGTGGCATCGAGAGCGCAGCCGATCGCCTCGGCCGTGCTCATGGTGGTGCCGGGCTTCTTGAGCCCCACCCCCTCGTTGCTCTTGCCCTCCCGGATCTCGCGGAACACGGTGGTGAGCAGGTCGAGCACGGCGGGCTCGACCCGGGCCTCGATGCCGTAGCGCTGCATGAGCTCGGTGGTGCGCTGGGTGACCACGGCGCGCTCGGTCCGAGCGTCGGCGATGAGGGGGATGTGCACGTAGTTGAAGCGCCGCTTGAGCGCGGCCGACAGCTCGTTGACCCCCTGGTCGCGCGAGTTGGCGGTGGCGATCACGTTGAAGCCGGGCTTGGCCCACACCAGGGGCGAGCGGGGCAGCTCGGGGACCGCGATGGCCTTGTCGGAGAGCACCGAGACCAGAGCGTCCTGCACGTCGGGCACACAGCGGGTGATCTCCTCGAAGCGCAGCAGGCCCCCCGTGCGCATGGCGTTCATGGTGGGCGAGGGCACGAGGTTGTCGAGCGCGTAGCCCTCGGCGATCACCCGGGCCACGTTCCACGAGTACTTGATGTGCTCCTCGGTGGTGCCGGCGGTGCCCTGGATGGTGAGGCTGGAGTTGCCGCAGATCGCCGCCGCCAGGTGCTCGCTGAGCCAGCTCTTGCCCGTGCCGGGCTCGCCCACCAGCAGCAGCGCGCGCTCGGAGGCGAGGGTGACGATGGCGCGCTCGACCAGGGCGTCGTCGCCGAAGAACTTGCGGGTGATCTCCACGGTGCGCGTGCGCCCGTCGATGGAGGCCGCCAGCGACTCGCCGCCCACGATGTAGCGCAGCACCGCGCGCGGCGACAGCCGCCACGACGCGGGCGGGCGATCCTCGTCGTTCTGCCGCAGCGCCTCGAGCTGATCGGCGTAGGCGAGCTCGGCCGGCTCTCGCAGCACCTCGGCCGCCTCCGCCGGGGCCTCGACCACGATCTCGGCCTCGCCCCCCGGCGCCGCGCCCTCGGCCTCGTCGCGCTCGCGGGGGGCCTCGGCCTTGGCGCTGGTCTTCTTGCTCGTCTTGTTGGTGGTGGTCTTCTTCTTGGTGGCCACGGGAGGCTCCCGGTGTTGGTCAGCGTAGCCGGATGGACTTGAGCAGCGCCTTGCGATCGATGGACGCGGCCGAGACCATGAGGTGGGTCCGCACGCCCGACTCGAGCCGCGACAGCGGCTGGAGCTCGAAGGCACAGTCTTCGTAGTGGACCAGGCCGAACAGGCGCCCGCCTGGCCGCGCGCGGCGACGGAGCTCGTCGAGCGCGGCGCGCAGCGTGGCCCCCTCGTCCCCCGACGAGACCACCGCGCGCAGCCGCAGGCCGTGGGCCCGGACCGGGTACACCAGGCGCTGCCGCGCCTCGTCCCGCTCGGGGGCGCCGATGCTCCAGTCGTCGAGCACGACCTCCTCCTGCAGCTCCACCGGGAGCTCCAGGGGATCGATCTCGTGCGCCCGCACCCGCCGGCCCGCCGCGGCGAGGTCCCAGGCGGGCAGCCGATCCCAGCCCGCGAAGCGCTCGCCCACCTCGACCCGCGCGTCCTCGGCCTCGCGCGGCAGGGCGAGGCGATCGCCGGCGCCGGTGGAGGTGAGCAGCGCGTGCCGGAAGGTGATCACCTCGTCGCCGAGCAGCACCCGCGGGCGGTACTTCTGCGGCCGCTGCAGCTCGAGCAGCGACTCGGGAGGCAGCGCGCGATCCCTGGCCAGGGGGAACATCTCGGTGAAGGTGAAGGGCTCGCCCAGGGTCCCGTCGTCGCCCAGCCTGCGCATGCGGAAGTCGAACATGCAGACCAGGCCGGTGATCACCTTCTTGGCCACCCCGAGGGTGACCGCGCGCAGCTCGGCCACGGGGGTGGGTCGGTGGTCGAACGCGGCCAGGCGCGCGAAGGAGGCCTCGTCGCCGCGCTCGAGCGCCGCCGCCAGGCCGCGCGCCAGCACCCAGGTGCGCCCCAGGAACAGGCTGAGGCGGCTGCCCGAGAACGCCGCGTCGTGGGCGAGGTAGCGGCCCACCTCCTGCCCGAGGATCCGCAGCGTGCTGCCCAGGCGCGACAGCCCCCGTCGCGAGACCTCGCGAAACGCCACCTCGAGCTCCTCGTGGGTGGCCTTGGTCGCCGTGGTCATGCCCCCCATCAGCAGGCGCTCGAGCGCCTCGCCCAGGCCCCGCAGCAGCCCACGGAGGCGCTCGGCCTCGGCCCCGGCGGGCAGGGTCATGGAGCCCCTCCCCCTGCGCCGGCCAGCTCGGCCTCCACCACTCGCATGGTGAGCACGCGCTCGAGCACGTGCAGGGTGGCCTGGGCCCGCAGCAGCGCCACCGCGGCCGCGGGGTCGTCGTTGCGCATGGCCACCAGCAGGGCGTGCAGGCGCCCGGCGAGGTGCGTGGTGCCGTGGCGTCCGAGCTCCTCCCGCAGCGCATCGAGGCGATCGAGCTCGGCGGGGCCCGCCGTTCGCACCCCGCGGATCACGAGCTGCTCGAGCAGCTCGCGGCTGCGCTGCAGGGTGCGGACCACCTGGTCGAGCGCATCGGGGTCGATGACGGTCATCGGGGCGCGGAGCTCAGTCCGCGGTCATGATCTTGATGTACTCGTCGAAGCTCACCTTGCCGTCGGCGTTGGCGTCGGCCATGTCGATCATCTCCTGGGCCTGCTCGGCGGACAGCTCGCTGCCCTCGCGCTCGGCCACCCGGCGGAAGTCGTCGGCGGTGAGGAAGCCGTCGCCATCCACGTCGTAGGCGTCGAAGCTCTCGCGGAGCCCGGCATGGGGATCGTCGCGGGCCTCTCGCTCGAACAGGGAGACGAACTCGTCGAAGGTGATCATGTCGTCGCCGTCGGCGTCGACCGAGGCGAAGGAGTCGAGCACGCGCTGGCGCTGGGCCTCGTCGAGGTAGGCGTAGGCCTCGCGCTTCAGGATCGCCTCGAGCTCGTCGCTGGAGATGCGGCCGTTCCCGTCCTGGTCGATGAGCTCGAACTGCGCCTGGAGGGCCTCGATCTGTTCGGGGGGAAGGGATGTCTTGGTCATGGAGGTGTCCTTCGTGCCGCGAGGGAGCCGAGGCGGACATACCATCGAGTGATGGGTCGGCGCCCCCGGGAAGGGGATGGGCGGCGGGAGCCGACGCTCAGAGCCGGATCTCGTCGAGGCCGTGCTTGGCGATGGGGCTGCCGCCGTTGGACTGGATCCACACGTCACGACCGTAGCGCCGCAGATGCGGAGACAGCGCGTCTGCCACGGTCAGCACCTCGCCCGAGCACACGTAGTTCTGGATCGTGGTGCCCTTGGCCGGCCACGGCGGCAGCGGCAGGCCGAGCCACGCGGGGTTGATCGGCGCGGGGAAGATCGTGGCCGCATGCTGGCCGTGCTGGGCGGCGGCGTAGCTGGCGATGCCGCCACCCAGCGAGTGACCGACGAGCACGCATCCCTTGTCGAAGCGACCCGAGTAGTGACGCCCGGCCCCGTACTGCGGCGGAGGGATGGGCGAGATGGCACCCGGCACGTTGTTGAGCACCCAGTCGCGCCAGTCGTCGCTGCCGCGGAAGACGATCGCATGCCAGCTGTTGGGCTTGTCGATCTTGTAGGCCGCGAAGCCGCCCGAGATCTCCCGGCTCGAGATCGGCATCATCGTCCCCGCGACGTCCACCTCGCGATCGCTGGGCTGGATGGTGTACGAGCGCTTGCAGAGATCGACGATCTCCACGAAGGTCATCTCGTTTCCGGCGCGATCGTGAAAGGACTCGTAGGTCGGCATCACACCCAGTGTAGGGGTTGCTCGGAGCCAAGGGTGGACGATCGCACGAGGATTTGTGCGCTCCGATCGAAGCGTGAGGTGGCGGGGTCGGTTTTCAGGCGATGAAGCCCCCCGAGGCGGCCGCTAGAACGCGTAGTAGTCCTCGGGGACCGTCTCGGTGGGCCGCCAGTCGATCTCGCCTGCCTCTGCGCCCTTGTAGCGCAGGAAGATCTCGGCCATCGCGTCCTTGTCGAGCCGCGGCCCGGTCTTGCGGGAGGCCTGCACCCAGGCGTCGACCTTCTCGGGGTCGATGGCCCCCGCCTTCGCCAGCCCCACGATCATCACCATCATGTGCTTGCAGGGGCCGGTGCTCAGGCCCCCGCAGCGGTTGAGGTTGTGGGTGCAGCAGCTGTAGCCGTCGGCCGCGAGGCGGCAGGCGTACAGCAGGCTGGCATCGGTCTCGCTCTTGACCACCGCCACCATCTGGGTGTCGTCCACGTCGTGGAACAGCTTGAAGCGCGAGCGCTTGAGCAGCTTGGTCGCCTTGGCCAGCCGCGAGCTGCCCAGCGAGGTCTTGAGCCGCGAGATGAAGGTCTCGATGTCCATCGTGACGTCGGCCGCCGCCTTCGCGAAGCCCTTGTCGTCGCGCGGCCCCACCAGCCCCTTGGTGGGCTTGAAGCCCGGGGGAAAGCGCGTGTAGCCGTCGTACTTGCCGGTCGCGCTGGTGTGGAACAGCCGCGCCCCGGCCAGGTCGGCACCGCTGAGGTCCACGTCGACCAGCTTCACCTCGCTGAGCGCGTCGGCGACGATCTTGGTGCCGGGCAGCTTGGTGCCCACCAGGCTCGCCTTCGTCCACTTGCTGTCGCCGCCGAGGTCCACGTCGCGCAGCGTGGCGCCGTCGAGCACGGCCCCGCTGAGGTCGGCGCCGGGCATCGAGGTCTTGGTGATGGTGGCCCCCGTGAGGTCGGCCTTGGCGAAGCTGGCCTGGTCGAGCTTGCAGTCGCTGATCTCGGCATTGCGCAGCGAGGCGCCGTCGAAGGTGGACAGCGACAGGTCCAGGCCTGCCATGCGCACGCCATCGAGGGAGGCACCGGTGAGCTCGCTGCGGGCGAAGCTGGGGTCCTTGCCGAGCTTGGCCCAGGCCTCGTGGCTGCGGGCGTTCCAGCGCGCCACGCCCTCGGGACCCGTGCGCAGATCGTCGAGCAGGGCGGCCACGAGCTGCTGCTGTCGCTGCGCCTTGGTGGGCTTGCCCGACTTGGGCGCCGACTCGGCCGGCGGCTCCACCCCGCACACCTCGCACCAGGCCGCGGTCACGAGCTGGCGCAGCTCCTTGCCCGACACGGGGCTCTTGCTGGTGCGCGCGGTGATGTCCCCCACCCGCAGCGTGCCGCGGGCCCAGCGGTTGGCGGTCTCCTGCAGCGCCTTGGTGAGCGACTGGGCGTGGGTCCAGCTCGTGCTGTTGTTGTGGCTGCTGCGGACCTGCACGTGGGACCAGTTGCCGTTCTTGGCGTCGACCTCGACGGAGGCCGAGCTGCCGTCGGGGAGGTCGATGATCACGCTCGTACGGATGCGCTCGGCCGCCTTGGCGATGGTCTCCAGCGCGCGCAGGTGGGGGCCCACCTCGCCCTGGACGGCCTCGAGGGCCTCCGCCAGCCCCTTGGCCTGGCGCGCCTTGGCGGGCACCTTGGCCCCCGCGAGGTTGGCCTCGACGAAGCTGGCCCCGTCGAGCTTGGCCTTGCTCAGGTCGGCCCCGCTGAGGTTGGCCCGATCGAGGGTCACGTTGCTCAGGTCGGCGCCGACGAGGTCGGCGTTGATGAGGTTGGCCCCGCGGAGGTCGGCGCCCGTGAGGTCGGCCTTGCTCAGCACGGTGCCCTCGAGCTTGGCCTCCTCGAGCTTGGCCCCGCGGAGGTTGGCGCCCTCGAGCTTGGTCTCGGACAGATCGACCCCGGGCAGCGACAGCCCCTCGAGGTTGGAGCCGTCGAGCTTCGCGTAGTAGAGCGACAGCCCCTCGAGCTTGGCCCCCCGCAGGTCGCAGCCCACGAGATGGCGCATGCTCCCGTGCTCGAGGTTGGCGCCCCGCAGGTCGCAGCCCTCGATCTCCGAGATCGAGGCGCGCTCGAGGTTGGCCTCGCGCAGGTCGCAGCGGGTGAGGCCGGCCAAGTTGGCCCCCGAGAGATCGGCCTGGCGCAGGTCGACCTCGACCAGGGTGGCCCCGTAGAGCGGGGCGTCGGCCAGCTTGGCCCCCCGCAGGTCGGCGCCTCGTAGCGACGGCAGCTCGAAGCCCTTGATGTTCCACGAGTGGGTCATCAGGTCCTTGAGCTTGGTCAGCCCCGCGCTGCCCTCGCGGAGCATGGCCAGCACCTCCTCGGTGGTGGGGCCGTGCTCCTTGCAGAAGTCCTCCACTCGGATGATGCGAATGGACGCGCCCTTGGCATTGAGCGCTCGCGCCTTGGTGTGCTCGGCCGAGGAGGAGAATTTCTCGTGGATGATCAGCATCGAGATGGAGCTGGTGACGGCGGAGGCGACGGTGCCTCCGAGCTGCTCGATCCGAACGCGGAGGTGGTTGGGGTCGGCCGCACGCACCCGGCGATCGAAGGCGACCTCGAGACCCGCGAGCGCACCGGAGCCGGAGGGGGGAGGCGTCTTCTTGGCCGACGCCGTCTTCTTCGCCGACGCCGTCT
>JACKDV010000004.1 GCA_020633315.1 Myxococcales bacterium | reverse complement strand
CTACGAATCACTCGAGGAGCGCGTGTCGCAACGTTCGCATTCTCCTCGGGTGCTAGGGTGACCCGGTGAGCTCGACCGCCACCACGTCGGCCTACCCTCGCGTCGTGCTCGGCTCCTCGCGGGTCGATCGCGGGGGACGACGTCGTCCTCCGGGTCCTCGCGCGCTGCCCCTGCTCGGCTCCGGGCTCGCCTTCTCCTCCGACTTCCTCGGCTCGATGGTGCGCTACCGCGAGCGCTACGGCGACGTCGTCTACGTCTCGATGCCGCTGGCCGAGCTCTACCTGCTCAACCACCCCGACGACATCCAGACCGTGCTCGTGGGCGAGCATGCCCACGTGATGAAGGACGAGCTCACCCGCACGCTCTCGCTCATCGTGGGCCAGGGCCTGCTCACCAGCGAGGGCGAGCTGTGGAGACGGCAGCGCAAGATCGCCGCGCCCTCCTTCCAGCCCCGCCACATCGAGCGCTTCGGCGAGGCCATGGTGGAGCGCAGCCGCCGGGGCGTGGAGGCCCTGCCCGCCCGCTCGCGCCGGGACGTCCACGCCGACATGATGCGCATCACCCTCGAGATCGTGCTCGACACCATGTTCGGGGCCGACACCGTGCGCGACATCGACGGGGTGGGGGAGATCGTCGACACCCTGATGGAGGGCTACGGCCGCGAGTTCCTCACCTGGCGCCGCCTGCTGCCTCGGCGCCTGCGGGTGGCCGCCTTCGCCCGCATCGACGATGCCGTCGGGCGCCTCGACGCGATCCTCTACGAGCTCATCGCCGCCCGCCGGGGACGGGCCGTGGCCGGCGATGCCGACCTGCTCGATCGCCTGCTCGCGGCCCAGGACGACGAGGGCAAGGGCATGAGCGATCGGCAGCTCCGCGACGAGGTGGCCACCGTGTTCCTCGCCGGCCACGAGACCACCGCCCTCGCGCTCTCCTATGCCCTGTACCTGCTGGCCCATCACCCTCGGGTCGCGCGGGCGCTGCGGGCCGAGCTCGACGAGGTGCTCGGCGATCGCCCGGCCACCGTCGACGACCTACCGCGGCTGCGCCTGTGTGACGCCGTGCTGCGCGAGTCCATGCGCCTGTATCCTCCCGCCTACCTGGTGGGACGCGAGCTGCTCGAGGACCGCGAGATCGCCGGCTTCCCCATGCCCAAGGGCGCCCAGCTGCTCACCGGGCAGTGGGTGGTGCACCGCGACCCCCGGTGGTTCCCCGCGCCCGAGCTGTTCTGGCCCGAGCGCTGGCTCGATGGCCTCGCCGCGCGGCTGCATCGCTTCGCCTACTTCCCCTTCGGCGGCGGCCCGCGGATCTGCGTGGGCAACCACTTCGCCATGCTCGAGGGCGTGCTGGTGCTGGCCACCCTCGTGCAGCGGCTCGAGGTGAGCCCCTACGACTCGGCGCCGCCGCTGCGGCTGAGCACCTCGGTCACCCTGCGGCCCACGCAGGGCGTGTGGCTCGACGTGCGCCGCCGCGACGGCTGAGGGTCGGCGATCGAGCGATCGCGGTCGGTCCGACCTGCTGCGCTCGTCTACCCGCGGGGCACTCGACGACCGAGAGGTACGGCCACCTCCTCCCGCTGTTGCCCGTGACGCAAACGATGCGCGTGCCACCCCGGCCACGCCGCCAAGCCGCGGGCTGGGCACGGGCGCGATCGGCCGCCCCACTTTTTTCGTCCGGGTCGGGAACGTCTGCCGGGGTGCCGCCACTTCATCGCCGACCCAACCGAGCCGCCGCGGACCGGGCTCCCGGGCATCGACCTGGGACGAGCCCTCGACTCGCGGCGTGCTCGACACGTGAGGAACGAACGCCATGCGCACCAACCCCAGTCCCTGCAACGAGCCCCCCCACCTGCTCTCCTCCCCGCTTCGTCCGTCCGGTCGCTTGCTGACGCTGACCATGCTGACTGCGCTGGCCGCCGGCTGCGTGGTCGAGGAAGAGGATCAGCCCCTCGAGACCGAGATCGAGCGCGACGGCGAGGTCTTCGATCTCGTCGGCCCCGTAGTCGAGCAAGAGGTCGAGCCCGGCCCCGATGCGGTCTTGATGCCCCGCCGAGCCTTCACCGAGGAGCCCGGCGAGGTCATCCCCCTCGATGCGTGGTCGCGCGAGGAGCTGGCCGACATGCTGCGCCCGGTGATCGCCACCGGCAACGACACCCTCTACGTCGCCCGCGAGCCGGCGTGGGAGGCCGCCGACGCGGTCCTCTCCGGCTCCAAGGAGTCGCTGTCGTACGACGTGCTCGATCGCGAGGGTGAGGGACGCCCGAGCGTCGAGCCCGACATGGTCATGCGCCAGGTCATCGGCCCCGACGGCCGCACCCGGGTGTTCGACACCACCGTGGCGCCCTACAACGCGATCGTCAAGCTCCAGCTCTACACCGGCAACACCTATCGCGGCTGGTGCAGCGGCTCCTACATCGGGCCGTGGACCGTGATCACCTCCGCCCACTGCCTGGTGTTCAGCGACACCGACCGGGTCAACCGCATCGTGTTCCAGCCGGCGCGCAACGGCGGCACGCTGCCCTACGGATCGTTCGACTGCCGCCTCGACGATGCGAGCTCGACCAACGACTACCTGTGGTCGGTGCCCGCCGGGTACTACACCGGACAGCAGGACAGCCTCGACTACGCGGTGATGGACACCTTCCCGTGTCACAGCGCGCCCAACTGGTTCGGTGGCTACCAGGCGAACGCCGCCAACTCGACCTTCGCGACCTACGGCTATCCCAGCGACACCTGCCCGGGCGCGCCCGGCTCGGGCAACTACATGTGCGGCATGAGTGGCGCGTCGGAGATCAACGACTGGCGCATCGAGTCGCAGAACATCGACTCGGTCTCCGGCCAGAGCGGCTCGCCCTGGTACCGCATGTACGACATCAACCGGCCGGTCGGGGTGCTGTGGGGCTACCGCGAGTACTTCGACCTGTTCAAGTGCGGCTTCGACGTGTGCCGCCGCAACTTCGCCCGTCGCATCGACACCGCGTTCAGCAACTTCATCGTGTCGGTGGCCTGGGACTACTGATCCGCGTCGTCGGGATCACAGCGGTCCGAGCTCGGCTCGTCGTTGCCCTCGAAGGCAGCGGCGAGCTGGGCCCGTGCCCTCGAGCGATCGGGCTCGGGCTCGGCCTCGATCAGCGCCCGGGCCCGGCAGCCCTGGCGCATGGCCTCGTCGAGCTCGCCGCGGGCGAGGTGGATCTTCGCGGCTCGGATGAGGGTCAGGCGCTGCTCCATCGGCAGCCCCAAGGCCGTGCTGGCCGCGAGCGCGGGCCCGATGCACGCCGCGGCGCGATCGAGGTCCCCCTCGTCCTGGTGGAGGCCGCACAGCAGCCGCATCACGCGGGCCACGTCGACGCGGCCGTCGGCTCCGCGGGCCCGGTGGAGCTCGAGCAGAGCCTCCAGCTCTGCGATGGCGGCCTCGAGATCTCCGGCGGCCTGGTAGTTCAGCGCGAGGTTGTTGCGGATCGACAGCGCCGTCCCGTTGTTCGG
Source organism: Myxococcales bacterium (assembly GCA_020633315.1). Classification (GTDB taxonomy): domain Bacteria; phylum Myxococcota_A; class Polyangia; order Nannocystales; family Nannocystaceae; genus Paraliomyxa. Next base: position 584,508 of record JACKDV010000004.1, on the reverse strand, counting down.
CCCCTGGGCGGCGATCGAGATCGCGAGCGCTCGGCGGTGGAGCTGCTCGGCTTGCTGCCACTGGTCGCGCATGGTGTGGATGTTCGCCGCCATGGTGAGCGGCGAGATGATCTGCTGGGGGTCGTCCCGCTCCGAGGCCTCCCAGCGCTCGATCGATTGGTTGGCGAGCTCGAGCGCAGCGTCGTAGTCCTCGGCGACCCACTCGATGCCGGCGCGGGCGGCCAGCAGGCGTATCTCCACGTCGGAGGGGGTGCCGATCCGAGCGAGCGAGGCCGAGGCGCGGCGAGCATGCGATCGCGCTGCCTCCACGTCACGAGCGTAGTAGGCGGTGTAGGCCGCGAGGTAGATCGAGATCTCGGTCTTGTCGAGGTCGTCGCCCGCTTCCTCGGCGATGAGCACCGCTTCCTCCAGGGTGGCCGCCGCCTCCGGGCGCCGGAGGGCGCCCTGGGCCTCGCCGAGCTCGCTGAGAGCCTCGACCAGGAGCGGCGGGTAGCCGATCTCGCGCGCGGTGGCGATGGCCTCGGTCGCGACCGACATCGCTTGCTCGCGCTGGCCGGCGAGGTTGAGGGCGTGGGCCCGCTCGACGATCCGCTCCTGCTCGCGGACGCGACGGGCTACCTCGGGATCCAGGGGCGGGGCCGGCATCGCCCGCAGGCGCAGCTCGTCCGCGCAGTCCTCCATGCGAGGCAACGCGGCGACCGCTTGCCGTACCCGGTCGGGAGGCAGCTCGGCGGGCCCGGTGATCACCTCGACCAGCGCTCCGAGGGCGAGCCGCCGCTCGTCGATGCACTGCTCGGCTCGGATCGCCAGGGCGGGGTGGGCCACGGGGCCTCGCATCGCCTCGCAGTGGCGCGCATCGACCTCACCCCACTGCTGCGCGTAGTCATCGAGCTGCTCGACCACGTCGCCGGCGAGGCTGGCGTCGCGGCCCGGTGCCGCGAGCACCTCGTGGAGGGCCGCCCGGTGCTCGTCGTCCCAGATCCCATCGAGGCGATCGGGCCCGTCGCAGGGCGGCGAGACGGCCGGCGAAGGCGTGGTCGGCCACGTCGCGACTGCGACGCCCGCCGCCACGATCCCCGCCACGACCATGGGCAGCGCGAGCTTCGGTCGGCGCCGGGCCTGCTCGAGGCGGTCGAGCAGCTCGTCCATGCCGTCCCAGCGCGCGGCCGGCTGCGCTTGCAGGCCGCGCTCGATCACCGCGAGCACACGCCGCGGCACCCCGGCTCGTCCCGCGACCGTGGCCTCCGTTCGGGGCAGCTCCTCGCGGCCCGTCGAGGGCTCGACCGACGGGCGGTGCCCGAAGAGCGCCTCGTGCAGCGACACGCAGAACGCAAACTGATCGGTGCGGGGCGACGCGACCCGGCCCTGGTGCTGCTCGGGGGCCATGTACGCGGGCGTCCCGGCCCAGCGGTGGGTCACCGACTCGCCGGAGGGCTCCTCGGCGCCGGTCGTCGTCTCCAGGGACTCCACCGTCTCGGAGCACACGCGGGCCAGGCCGAAGTCGACCACCTTGACCTGGCCGTCGTCACGGATGAGCACGTTGTCGGGCTTGAAGTCGCGATGGACGATTCCTGCGGCGTGGGCCGCCGCCAGCCCTCGCCCCGCCGCCGTGAACACGTCGAGGATCTCGGGCACCGAGCGGCGGGCTCCCTCGAGCCAGCGCCGCAGGGTCGTCCCACGCACGAGCTCCATCGCCACATAGGCCTCCGCGCACGCGATTCCCACCTCGTGCACGGTGACCACGTTGGGGTGCACCACGCGAGCGGCGGCCCGGGCCTCGCGGAGCGAGTCGGCGTGGCTCGCCCCGCCGGGCCTCGCATCGTCGTGGTGCAGCAGCTTGAGCGCCACCTCGCGCTCGAGCTCGGGATCGTGCGCTCGATAGACGATGCCCATGCCTCCGCCGCCGATCCGCTCGCGCAGCTCGAAGCGCCCCACGCGATAGGTCGGCGCGTCGAAGAGCGAGGTCTTGACCTGCGCCAGGATGCGCTCGGCGTGCAAGCGATGAGGGCGGGGGCGAGGATCCATGGCAGCGCGCTACCGGACCTCGAGGGTCGACGCCCGGCGCCACGCATCAGTGTGCCCGGTGGCGACCGCGCTGCCACCTCTTTGCTCGCCTCCGTCCGAGCGCCGACCTCACATGCCGCGCTCGCATCCGGCCGGCCGGCAGCGCGAGCTCCTGCGCGTTCGCCAGTCGTCGGCTGCTATCCTTGCCCCGACCATGTCCACCGATCTCGAGCTGCTCCAGCGCTGGCGCGAAGGTGATCGAAGGGCGGGTGAGGAGCTGCTGGGTCGCCACTTCGACTCGCTGGTCGGCTTCTTCCACTACAAGCTCGACGACGGCGTCGAGGATCTCATCCAGGCCACGATGCTGGCCTGCGTGGAGGGCCGCGATCGGATCGCGCACGGCAGCTTTCGCGCGTACCTGTTCGGGGTGGCGCGGCGGATGCTCTACCAGCACTATCGCCGGCTCCGCGCCCGCGACCACGTCGACTTCGGCAGCTGTTCGGTGCGTGACCTCGGCCCCTCGCCGAGCACCGCATTCCGACGCGCCGAGTCCAGGGAGCTGATGATCGAGGCCCTGCGACAAGTGCCGATCGACTTCCAGATCGCGCTCGAGCTGCACTACTTCGAGGGCCTCGCCTCGCCGGAGATCGCGGCCGTGCTGGAGATCGAGACCGCCACCGTGCGGACCCGCCTGCATCGCGGCCGCAAGCTGCTGCGCGCCGCCTTCGACCAGCTCTCGGCCGATCCCGAGCGAGCGAGCGCCATGATGGCCCGACTCGAGGCCTCGAGGGACGGCACCGCGCCGCGGCCATAGGCGCTCGCGGGCGCTCGCTAGCTCGCCCGGCAGTGGTCCGGGTACTTGCGCCCGGTCTTGGTCATCACCAGCTGCAGCAGCTGCCCGTCGCGGGAGCGGGAGGCTCCGGCGGCGCCCAGCAGGTAGAACTGCCACATTCGGTAGAAGCGGCGGTCGTACTTGTGCTGCAGCTCGGGGTAGGACGCGTCGAAGCGCTCCCACCAGGCCATCAGGGTGGGGTCGTAGTGCGGGCCGATGTTGTGCAGGTCCTCGAGCACCATCAGGCCCTCCATCGCCTTGCACAGCTGCGCGGGCGAGGGGGCGACCGCGTTGGGGAAGATGTACTTCTCCACGAAGGGGGTACCGTGGGCCACGCTGCGATTGTTGGTGATGGTGTGGACCAGCGCCACCGAGTCGTCCTTCATGCAATCGTGGATGAGCTGCATGACGGTGCGGTAGTTCTTGGGGCCCACGTGCTCCATCATCCCGATGGAGACCACGCGATCGTACTTGCCCTTGGCCTCGCGGTAGTCGGCCAGGCGGATCGTGACGGGCAGGCCCGAGGCCTTGGCCCGCGCCTGGCCCAGCTCGGCCTGCGCCCGGGAGATGGTCAGACCCTCCACGGTGCAGCCGTACTTCTCGGCCGCGTACAGGGCGAAGCCACCCCAGCCGCAGCCCAGGTCGAGCACCTTCATGCCGGGCTCGAGGCCCACCTTGCGGCACACCAGGTCGAGCTTGGCGTCCTGGGCCTCCTCGAGGGTGGTGGCGCCCGTCCAGTAGGCGCAGGTGTAGACCATGCGGGGGTCCAGCATGCGCTCATAGAGGTCGTTGCCGATGTCATAGTGGGCCTGGATCGAGCGCTGGGCCCGGTCCACGTCCTGGCGGTTGAAGAGCATGGCCTCGGCCGTGAGCAGCTTGAGCTTCCAGCTCCCGGTCACCTTGCTCTTGAGGTCTGCGCGCAGGATCTTCTCGATGAGCACGTCGAGAGCGTCGGTGGTCCACCAGCCGTCCATGAAGGACTCGCCCAGGCCGATGGACTTGTCCCGCAAGAAGCGCTCGTAGAAGCGCTCGTCGTGGACGATCATGTGGCCGCGAGAGCCCCCGCCGATGTCGATCCCTGCGTACTCGAAGAGCTCGCGCACCACCGCCTCGGCGCGCTGACCCCTCTTGGCGGGACTGGCCGCCTCGAACATCTCTCGCACCGCGCTCATCGCCTTGGCCCCATCCATCATCACGGCGCGGTCTTTGCACGGCAGGCGCACGGTTGGCAAGCGCGATCGGCCGGCGCTCGGGCGTGAACGAGCTTGCGCATCGAGCTAGCTCACTCGGGAAAAGTCACGGCTGATGAGCTGCGGCGACAAGACTATGACCGAGCGATGACCGGGGCTCGCGGCGGTTCGTGCCATGCTCACGGCCCTTGGCACCCCGTACGTACACGATGGAGGAAGTGGCCCGCCACGACGGCCGGGACGGGACGTACTGGACCGTGGTGGACGGCGAGGTCTATGACCTCGGCGAGTTCATGCCCAAGCATCCCGGTCGCGGGCTGCTCAAGCTCGCGGCCGGACGTCAGGCCACTCCGCTGTTCGAGTCCTACCACCCGGGGCCGTCGCTCGAGCGAGCGCGGCGGGTGCTGGGTCGCAGGACGCGGCACGTGGGCTCGCTCGATCCGGCGGAGGTCCTCAGCCGGGGCAACCCCACGTTCTTCGACGACGTGCAGCAGCGGGTGGCCGAGCGCCTGCGCGAGCGCGGCCTCGACTACCGCTCGGGGGGATGGATCATGGCCACCGAGGCGGTGATCGTGGCCTCGATCTACGCGGTGGCCTGGTACTTCCGCGCCTTCGACGGCTCGTACCTCGCGGCCATCGTCGGCGGCGTGATGATGGCGCGGATGGGCTTCCTGATGCACTCGGGCAACCACGCCGCGGTGGCCCGCCGCTCGATCCGCAACCGCCTGTGCGGGCTGCTGATGGAGTACATCGGCGGCTCGAGCATCATCTGGCGGCACGCCCACCAGTTCGCCCACCACGGCCACCCCAACATCTACGGCTACGACAACGACTGCGAGATCGGAACGCCGCTGCTGCGCTTCCACCCCGAGATCCCGCACCGCCCCTGGCACCGCATCCAGCACATCGGGCTGGCCATCGGCATGAGCGTCGGGATGGTCAAGTGGCTGGTCTCCGACGTGACCCACCTGCTGCGGGGGCGGGTGGTCAACGCCTCGTTCCACCTCGAGCGCCGCACGCTGACGCTGGCCATGCTGCACAAGGTGGCCTGGGGCAGCGTGCACCTGGTGCTGCCCATGGTGGTGCTGGGACCGCTGCACGGCGTGCTCACCACCCTGGTGATGCTGGGGATCGGCTCCTACTACATGGAGGGGATCTTCATCGTCAATCACCTGCAGAAGGACCTGGTGCCGCCCAACGATCGACACTGGGCCGAGCAGCAGGTGATGGGCACGACCAACTGGGGCTCCGCCTCGCGCTGGTCCAACTTCATCTCGGGCGGGCTCAACCACCAGATCGAGCACCACCTGTTCCCCAGCATGGCCGTGCACCTCTACCCCGTGATCGCGCCGGTGGTGCGGGAGGCCTGCGAGGACCACGGGATCCCCTACCGCAGCTTCCGCGGGTTCTGGCCGGCGCTGTGGGGGACCATCGGCTTCCTGCACGCGCTGGGCTGGCCCAAGGCGGCCGGGGTCGACCGTACGGTGCCGCGCGAGGGCTCGAGCCTCAGCGCCGAGTAGGGCGGCCGGGTCGGCCCCTCGCTGCCTCGCGCACCCGGCTCGCCGAGGCGCTCCTCCTGTGCTCGGACCACGGGTCCGCGACGAGCACCTCGCCGCGGACCACGGCCGGGGCCGCGCGGGCTCAGTCGCGCAGGCCGAGCAGGTGGATCGCCGCGCAGTTGCCCGCGCCGTTCTCCTCGCCGTTGACCAGCGTGGTCTCGAGCACCAGGTCGCGCTGCAGGTCGAGCGCGGGCACGTCGGGGAGCCACTGCTTGCCTTGCTCGAGCAGCCAGCCCTGGCTGATGCCGGCGTCCCACACCACGGTGCTGCCGTCGGGCTCGTGGCCAGTGATCGTCAGCGGGTGTCCGATGGGGCTGTCGAGCACGGTGCCGTCGACGTCGCCGGCGTGCCACCCGTCGCGCGCCCGCACGGCGTCGATGGTGATCGTGCGGTGGCCCGAGCTGCCGGCGAGCTCCACGTCCATCTCGAGGGTGTAGGCCGCGACCATCTCGTCGGCGGTGACCGGCTTGCAGCGCGACACCACCCGGTACTCCAGGGTGTGGGCCCCGTTGGGCAGCCCGCGCACGCCCATGAACGGCAGGTCGGGGGCATCCACCGCCACGCCGTTGTAGTCCTCGGCGTCGAAGGCCGCGCCGGCCGGGGTGACCGTGGCGGTGCGGGCCGTCACCAGCACCGACTGGGGATCGCTGGAGATGATCCGCGCCGAGCCGCCCCAGCGACGGGGCGCGAGGGGAGCGGAGGGATCGTCACAGCGCGGGGCCGCCTCGTTGCCGTCGGGGGTGCCGAACCTCAGCAGCCCCGTGCAGTCGCACTCGCCGTCGCGGCACGGGAAGGTGTTGGCCTTGCCCTCGGGGGGGATGACCAGCGAGTGGGTGTCGAGCAGCCCGCCGTTGGCGTCGAAGTAGGCCACGTCGACGTCGATGGAGCGATCGGTGGAGGTGTTGGCCACCGCGATGTACGTGCGTTGCTGGGTGGTCGACGGATCCGGCCACCAGCGCACGTAGGGCAGCGCCACGATCTCCGCGCCGCTGGCCGCTCCCACGAAGCCGGTGCGGCCGGGCAGGTCCATGTGGTGCACCGAGCCGGTGACCGCGACCGGGGCGCCCGCCGAGATCACGGCCCCCCCGTTGAAGTCGCGATCGCCCGCGTCGCAGGAGGAGACCCGCTTGGTCTCGCCGGGGGCCAGCCACACCGCCTGCTCGCGCCCGTTGGTGTAGCGGATGCTCGCCTGCTCCCAGCCCCCCTGCGGGTTGTGCAGCTCGTACGAGGAGTAGGTGCGCCACGAGTCCTTGCACTGGGCGATCGCCATCACCGAGCGGGTGCGCGCCGGGACGGCCTCGGTCGCGGTGCCGTAGCGTGCGGTGGTCTCCTCGAGCGTGACCGCGGCGATGCGACCGCTGGCCTCGAGGCGGGTGACCTGGGCCGAGCCCGAGAGCAGCAGCGAGGCGCCGGGGGCCAGGGTGGTGCCCTGCACCGTCACGTCGCGCATCGTCACGTTCTGGATGGCGACCAGCGCCGCGTGGCCGGACTCGGCGCTGGGTAGGTACAGCTCGCGCTCGCCGTCGTTGAAGGTCGAGCCGTTGTACATGGGGCGGTTGCTCAGGTCCGTCTGCACCGCGGTGGCGGCCATGGGATGCGAGCTGCGGAGCACCATCGACCCGCGGAAGCCCTCGGGCAGGGCCACCTGGTGCAGCGGCTGGGAGCTGCCCGAGGCCGCGGTGATCGTCCCCACCCCGCTCGACCACACCACCTGCCCCGCGGCATCGAGCGCCTCGAACACGTACGCATTGGTCGTGCCGCCCAGGTCGTGGAAGGTGATCGAGGTGGTGCCCCAGGTCGGGTCCTTGCGCGTGACCAGGGGGAAGTACACCGCGTGGGGCATCGCCACGTCTTCGTCGTCGATGCTGCGGTCCTGCTCGAGCAGGTCGCGGGGCTCCAGCTCGGAGCACGCCGCGAGGGGGGCGAGGGCGAGCAGCGCGAGCTCCAGGCCAAGGGTACGGCTAGGGATCATCGTCATGCCGGGGCAGTGTCGCGGGGCCCGGCGCGGGATTTCGGGGGCTCGAGGATTTCTCGTCGGTCCCCGGATCGGGCTCCAGCCACGGCCCCAGGGGGTCCTGGGCGGGGGCCGAGGCCACCTCGAGCTCTGCCAGGCCGCGCGCGGTGACGGCCTGCCATCGCATGGCGCCGGCCTCGTCGCCCGCGGCGGCCGAGCAGCGCGCCCGCACGAAGGCGCAGCGGGTCTGCGAGAGATCGAGCGGCCCCTCGAGCGCCTCGAGCACGGGAGCGGTCGCCCGCTCGACGCCGGCACAGTCTCCCGCGCGCCAGCGGTTGCGGGCCAGCAGCGACGGCGCCCAGTGGGTGAGGCTCGGCTCGTCGGGGAACAGCCAACGGCCCACCTCCGACATCCGCTGCAGCGACGCGGCCGCGGCCTCGGGGTCGTCCGGCTCCCGCAGCAGCACCTCGAGCAGATCCCACCAGTAGCGGAGCTGCGGATCGCGGAGGCTGGCTCGCCGCGGCTCGAGGAGCTCGCGGAGGTGGGCCGCCTCGGGTCGTCGCCCCGCGATCGCCAGCCCGAAGCCGGCGATGAGCAGGCACGGGGGCTCCATCTGCTCCAGCGCCGCGTCGGAGGCGAGCACGGGCGCGAGGACCTGCTGCGCCTCCTGCATGCGGCCCACCTCCCGCAGGCGCCCCGCGAGCGAGCAGCGTCGCTGCGCATCGCCGCCCGCCCCCGGCTCGGGCGCATCGGCGATGATCTCTCGCGCGAGCTCGAGCGATGCCTCGCGATCGCCGAGGCTCCAGCGCAGGGTGGCCACGTTGTCGCGCATCTGGGCGGCGGCGGGGTGCTGGGGACCCAGCGCGGCGACGGCCGCCGCTGCGGCCTGCTCGTGCAGGGGCAGCGAGTCGCGGGGACGCCCCGCCGCGTCGAGCACCCGTGCCCGCGTGTTGAGCAGGGTGTAGTGCTCCACGGGCGAGACCTCGTCGCTCGGGGCACGGGCCGCGTGCACGCGATCGAGGCGGGCGAGGGCCGCGTCGGCCCTGCCGTTGGCCGCCTCCACCACGGCCAGGTACGACTGCGTGATCGCCCACGCCGACCACCGCCCCGGCGGCCGCTCGTCCACCGCGGCGTCGGCCCGGCGCACCCACGGCAGCGCCTCGGCCGGGCGCCCGGCGTCGACCAGGCCCACCCCCAGGATCGCCGCCGTGCGCATCGTGTCCTCGCGATCCCCCGCCCGCACGAACGCCGCGTTGGCCAGCTCCACGCGCTCGCGCTGCTCCGAGGTCGACAGCCCGCCCGCCGCCACCGAGTAGATCAGCGCCCGGCCCTCCATGAAGGGATCGTCGTGCTCTCGTGCCCAGCGGAGGATCGGCTCGAGCTCGTCGGGCGAGTAGCCGCGCACGCCGGTCAGCACGTCGATGCGGGCGAGCGCCTCCTGGTGGGCCTCCGACTCGGCGCGCAGCCGCGGGTCGGCGAAGACCACGTAGCGGCTGGCGAGCGCCTCGGCGTCGTCGCAGATCTCGATCGAGGCCGCGTCGGGGGCGAGCTCCTGCCAGCGCTCGAGGAGCGAGGCGTCGCCGCGGCTCAGCAGCGAGAGGCGCTCGTCGAGCTCGGCGCGGGTCAGCTCCAGGCACCGCGCCCGGCGATCGAAGGCCGCATCGCTCTGCTCGGCCCGCACGTGCAGCGCGAGGCAGTTGTCGCGGTGGCTCGCCGCCCAGCGCTCCACGAACGCCTGGGTCCGTCGCTCGAGGCGGGGCCAGATCTCCGGGCCCACCCCCTCGCGCACCCCTCGGCGCACGGCGTCCGACCACGACTCGGCGAGGGCATCGAGCTCTGGGCAGGGATCGCTGGGCATCAGCAGTCCCCACGCGCCCAGCCCCATCACCAGGCCGAGCCCCGCGAGCGTGAGCCACCACGAGCGACGAGGCCGAGGGTCGAGCGCCTCGAGCAGCGGGGCGAGGTCGGGCCAGCGCTGGCGGGCGTCGGCATGCAGGCCCCGCACGATCGCCTCGACGGCGTGGGGCGGGCAGCCGCTGGCGCGCAGCTCCGCGGCCGCGCGCTCGCGGGTGGCCGCGTCGGCGTCGAGCGCCGTGCCGGGCCACGGGCGCCGGCCCACGAACAGCTCGAAGGCGGTCACGCAGAACGCGAATTGGTCGACGGCCGTGCCGAGCTCGCCGTCCTCGAACAGCTCGGGCGCCGCGTAGGCCGGCGTGGCCGCGTGGCCCCACGAGGTGGCCAGCCCGGCCGCGGCCGCGCCCGCGAGCTCGTCGCCGTCGAGCCGATCCGGCGAGGGGTGAGCCAGGCCGAAGTCCCCCACCTTGGCCACGCCGTGCTCGTCCACGAGCACGTTGTCGGGCTTGAAGTCGCGGTGGATCAGCCCGCACGCGTGGGCGTGGGCGAGCCCCCGCCCCGCCGCCACGAGCACCGCCGCCTTGTCGGCCGCGGAGTGCGGCTGCGCGGCCCAGGCCCGCAGGGTGGAGCCGCGCACCAGCTCCATCACGATGAAGAGCTCGGGGCCCTCCTCCACCACCTCGAACACGGTGACGATGTTGGGGTGGTTGAGCTTGGCCATCATGATGGCCTCGGTCAGCAGGCGCTCGCGGGCGCGGGAGCCGGTGCCCACCCGCACGCGCTTGATCGCCACGCTGCGATCGAGGCGGGGGTCGTAGGCGGCGACCACCGAGCCCATGCCGCCGTGCCCCAGCTCTTGCAGCACGGTGAAGCGAGCGATCCGCGGGGGGAGCTCGTGATCGCGGCGCAGCCCCTGCTCGATGCGGTGGAGCAGCAGCTCCTCGTCGGTGGTGTGGAGCGCGAGATCGGGGGCATCCCGCAGGCGCGCCGTCACCGGGAGCTCGTCGTCGTCACGCATCGCCGACGTCGTCCAGCCAGCTCCTGAGGGTGCGCTCGAGATCGATCGAGGCTCCCGCCGGGGTCGAGCGCAGGGTCTCGCCCAGATCACGATGGGCCCGGCGCAGGCGGGTCTTGACCGTGCCCAGGGGCCAGCCGAGCACCTCGGAGATCTCGGCCGCGGTCAGCTCCTCCCAGTAGTGGAGCTGCAGCGCCACCTGCAGCTCCATGGGGAGCAGGCGCAGCGCGTGGGCGAGCTGGGCCCGGTCGTGTCGCTCGGCCACCGCTCCGCTGGGCGAGGGACCCGGGGCCGGCACCGCGGAGCGCATCGGCTGTGGCGCCCCGTCTCGGAGCCCGCGGCGAGCATCCGCGCGCAGCACGTTGTAGGCGATGCCGAACAGGAAGCTGCGAAACGCTGCGGCGTCGCGCAGCCGCCCGCGGGAGCGCACGCACTCGAGCAGCGTGGCCTGGACCAGATCGTCGGCGCGATCGCCCGCTCGGTAGCGAAAGAAGCGATGCAGCCGTGCCGCATGACGTCGGACGAGCTCGGCCCCCGCTTCGCGCTCCCCGGCTCCCCACGCCTCGACCAGCTCGGCGTCGGGCCGCGTGGACATCGCTCCGACGATAGCACCGAGCCCACGGGCGGACGACCACCGAAGGCGCGGGCTGATCGCGAGCACCCGAGCGCGCTCCGAGCCGCGGGCATCGGCGGAGCGCCGCCGGGCTGCGCTCACGACCGTTCGTCGTCGTCGTCGGGCCGCGCCCGCAGCCGCTGCACCACATCGGGGGGCAGCCGCTCGGCGAGCCGCTCCAGGGCGCCGCGCCGGCGTCGAACGAGCGGGAGCGCCAGCACCCCCAGCCAGGCGATCGACGAGTCGTCGTTGCTGCCGCATCCCTTGGACTCCACGATCGGAGGCGGCGGCGGCGGGGACAGGCAGGGTCCCACCTCCACCGGCTCGGTCGGGGAATCGTGGGCCTCGTGGGCGATCCGGCGCGCCTCTTCGAAGCGGGCGATCGCGTCGACCAGCGACTGGCTCGGCTCTGCGTGCGAGGGGTACACCCGGGCCAGCTCCGCACGGTACCCATCGAGCACGCGCTGACCGGCATCGAGCAGGGAGACGTCCTTGTCGTCCTCGCCGCGGCCCGAGGCTCGATACGCCCACTCGTACGCGATGAGGATGTTGCTCATCACGTTCTCCCGCGAGGGACGGTTGAGCAGGACCTCCTCGATCTTGCCGAGCACCTCGGTGAAGATCTCGGCTGCCTCGAGGTACTGCTTGTCCTGGAACCGTTGCTTGCCCTCGGCGAAGCGGGAGTCGATCTCGGCCCGGCTCGCGGGCGCCGCTGCGGTCGCGAGGCTCGGCAGGCCCAGCCACGCGATCAGGGTCGCCGTCCGCCATCGCCCCCGCGCGCGGCGGTCCGGTCCCTCGTTCATCGGCCCATGATAGCGAGGCCGGGGCGGCCCGGCCGAAAGCCCAATGATTCCACCCGACCGGGCTCCAGCCGGGCCACGCGAGCGCCCGCTTTCACGAAGGCGTGCGCGTCTTCGTCCACGCCACGTCCGCGGCCGAGCCCCAGGCGCTCGCTCGCTCGTGGCTCTGGGTGATGTCGGTGACGATCGGCGTGCCCGAGCGGTGGCGCAGGAACAGCGCCTCGAAGCGAGTTGACGCACGCATGGGGGAGGTCGATGTTGGAAATCTAGGCCCGAGGTCTCGGGCGGAGGTGATTGGGCATGAGCATGACGAGCAGGATCGGAGCGGGGATCGTGGTGATCATGGCGCTGGCCGGGTGCCCGGGGGGTGACGACGGCGGGACCGGAGCGACCACCATGAGCTCGAGCAACACCAGCACCGCAAGCTCGAGCGCGACCTCGGCCGACAGCGGGGCCACCACCAACGTGGCGACCTCGACGGGCAGCGGCAGCGCCTCGGGGGGCTCGGAGGGCTCGGGCTCCTCGTCTGGCCCCGGCTCCTCGGGCGGCCAGGACTCCACCGGCAGCCCGGGCACCACCGGAGCCGCCTGCGTGGAGGCGATGGGCAGCTGTGCCGAGGGCGAGGCCTGCTGCGAGGGCCTCAGCTGCTGCACGGGGGTGCCGGTGCCCCCCGGCGAGGAGTACTGCGACCAGCAGTGTCCCGACAGCGACTACCACCTCAAGCGCGACTTCGAGGTGGTCGACCCCGACGAGGTGCTCGCCAAGGTGGCCGCGCTGCCGATCACCACCTGGAGCTATCGTCGCGAGGATCCCTCGGTGCGCCACCTCGGTCCCATGGCCCAGGACTTCCAGGCCAGCTTCGGCCTGGGCGCGAGCGACCGCTCGATCTTCGTGGTGGATGCCGACGGCGTGGCGCTCAGCTCCATCCAGGCCCTGTATCGGCGGCTGCGGGCGGCCGAGGCCGAGAACGAGGCGCTGCGCGACGCGCTGGCCGATCTGCAGCGGCGGGTGCAGGCGCTGGAGCCGAGCTGACGGCGCGGCGGCGAGGCCGGCTGCCGGCGCACCGGGGGCCTGCTACTGTTCCCGGCGCATGTCGAGCCCGCAGGTCACCGAGCTCCGTCTCGCCGCCACCAAGGAGGAGGCGCTGCAAGCCATCCTCGCCGAGCTGCCCAAGCTGGCGATCGTTCGCGACGAGGAGGACGGGGTGGGCAAGTACGCGGGGGTGCGCACGGTCGCGATCCTCGGGACCGATCGCGATCGCCTGCTGCTGTTCGACGATGCGTTCGCCAACATCAAGTCGCGGCTGGATGCGGACCGCATCGAGGGGCAGGTGGAGGTCTCGCTGCAGCAGGTGCCGCAGGGCACCGTCGCGCGGATCAAGGAGCAGCCGGTGGCGCCGCGGGGCGCCGCGGGGCTCGTGATGGACTTCGTGCAGAACGGCATCACGGTGGCGGCGGTGTACGCCGGCTATCACTGGATCAAGTCGATCCCCATCGACTACGCCATGCTCGCGGGAGTGGGCGCGGGCGGAGGCGCGGTGTGGACGGCGCTGGCGGTGACGCTGGGCAAGCGCGGCGGCAAGGGCAAGAAGGAGGACGAGGGGCTGGCCAGCCTGGTCCGTCGTGGCCTGCGGCCGCTGCAGGCCGAGGACGAGGACGAGGACGAGAGCGAGTCGTGAGCCTCCGGGTCTGGCGCTTCGCGGGCGCGGTGCTGCTGGTCGGCGGGGGGCTGGCCTGTGGTCCGGCCGTCGATCTCGACGACGCCAGCGGCAGCGGCAGCAGTGACGCGACCGCCGACGGCACCACCGGCGCGGGTACGGCCGAGACCAGCATGGGTCCGACCAGCGCGGGACCGACAAGCATGGGACCGACCAGCGTGGGTCCGACCAGCGACGATGGCTCGGAGGCGACCGACGCCACGGGGAGCCCCGTCGCGTGCCCGCCGGTGCCAGAGCACGGCTGTGACGGCCCGATCGACTGCCGCGGTCAGCAGTGCGGCCGACCCAACTCGCCCTACGACGTCGACGGCTGCCTGCGCTTTCGCTGCGACGGCCCCGAGGACTGCGCCTCGGGTGAGGTCTGCCACCGGCCGCTGGACTGGGGCGGCTGCGTCAGCAGCGGGTGGTCCTGCGAGGAGGACCCGGAGCTCGGCTGCATCTGCGGCGGCCGTGCGGATTGTGGCGGCAGCTACTGCCTGCCGGCCGATCAGGTGCCGCCGGTGCACTGCACCGAGCTGACCAGCGCTCCCGAGTGCCTCGACGCGGGCTGCGGCCCCTTCGTCACCGGCCGCCCGATCACCGACGCCGGCGGCGGCTCGTGCCTGTGCGATCTGCCGATGGAGTACTGCGTGTTCGTGCCGGAGGGCACCGTGCCCACGCCGGTGCCCACGCCCTACCTCGCCCCCGAGCTGGGCGCGGTGATCAAGCTGCCCCAGCGCTACGAGCCGCCGCCCTTCGGCTGGGTGCCCTGCGACGAGCTGCCGGACGTGGCGTTGTGCCAGTGTGCGATGGCCCTGCCCTGCGAGCTGTAGCGAGGCCGCTGGTGCGTCACGGGCCGAGGGTGCACGCGCCCCCGCTGGCATTGACGGGCCCGAGGCGATGTGGGCAAGCTCCCCCCGTGCTGGCTCCGGGTCGCCATTCCATCGCTCTCGTGCTCGGTATCGTCACGAGCCTGCTCGTCGGCTGCCAGAACCTCGAGGGGCGCACCAAGTACCTCACCGGCTCCGATGCCTTCGAGTGGGAGTCGGACATCCGATTCCACGTGAAGGACGAGGACGATATGTGGGGCCAGGTGCTGCTCGTCGAAGGCACCTACTCATTGTTCGTCAAGGGCTTTCCCCCCGGGACGACCATCGCGGTCGGGACCGCGACGGCCACGGTCGACGGGGAGGGCGATGCGAGCGTCGAGACCAGGGTCGTCGCGATGTACGGCTCGCTGCCGACCGACTCCGTGGGGGATCCCAACGCGACCTTCGACGCCGCCTCCTTCACGATCACGCCGCCGGGCGGCAGCGCGATCGAGGTGAAGGCTCCGCCCCAGAGCGCCTACGGGGTCAAGGACACGCTGCTGGAGGTGGCCAGCGGACCGCTGCTGTTCACGGGCGAGACCAACGCCGAGGGCCCCGTCCGCAACGCGATCTGGTTCGACGGCATCGAGCGAAGGCTCTTCGGGGCGCCCGCGCCGACGCTGGCCGATCTCGACGCGGTCGTCATCGTGGTGCGGCCCGACAGCGACAAGACCAACGTCTGCACGGGCTACACCGACGACAACGGCAACCCGCAGCCCGACGTCACGATGGTGCTCAAGGACACGGTCGTGAGGATCCACGAGCGCCGCACCGGTCGCGTGTTCGCCGAGACCACCTTCCCCCCCGACCAGGAGTGCCCGACCTGGCTGACGACCGAGCCGGGGGTCGCCGAGGTGCGAGATTCCTACGAGCCCACCGAGGACATGGTGGCCTGGCTCACCGCGCAGCTCCCCGCGAGCCCGAGCTGAGCGAGGTGCTCGCGGTCAGCCCTGCGCCACGTAGGGCTCGAGCAGCCCGCGGTACTGGCCGATCGCGCCCAGCTTGCGCAGGTTGCCGTAGTGCCCCACCACCACGCGATCGAGGAACACCAGCTCGACGGGCGGCTGGAAGCTGCGCATGTACTTGGTGATGAAGCCGGGGACGAGCTTGAGCGCGTCCTGCTGCAGGCTCGAGTGGCCGTAGTCGTAGGGCTCGTCGCCGAGCAGCGGGCGCATGAAGATGTCGCGCCAGGGCTTGTAGTAGTCCAGCGGGACCTGCGGTCCCTCGAGGTTGCGCGCGCCCAGGCGCACCAGGCCGTCCTCCACGCCCGCGTAGTCCTCGTCGAAGCCGGCCCGGATCGTGTCGCGGTAGGCCTCCACGATCTCGGGATCGAGGCGCTTGATGCAGCCGAAGTCGTACAGCACGATCGTGCCGTCGGGGCGGAACGCGAAGTTGCCGGGGTTGGGGTCGGCGTGGAGCACCCCTAGCTCGAAGATCTGCTGGGCCAGCAGCCGAAACAGCGCCTCGCCGATGCGGTTGCGCACCTGCTGCGGGAACTCCTCGAGCTCGCCGATGTGGTGCCCCGGCTCGTAGGTGAGGGTGAGCACCCGCTGGCTGCTGCGCTCGCCGACCACCTCGGGCACCACCACGCCCTCGCGCCCTCGGTAGTACTCGCCGAACAGCCGCACGTTGTCGGACTCGTTGCAGTAGTCGAGCTCCTCGTGCAGCCGCGCCTTGATCTCGGCGAACACGGCGTCGAGCGCCTGCTTCTTCACCTTCACCAGGCCGCTGGCTCGCAGCGCGATCTTGAGGTGGGCGAGGTCGGAGTCGACCGCGTCGTCGACCCCCGGGTACTGCACCTTCACCACCACCTCGCGCCCGTCGTCGGTGCGGGCGCGGTGCACCTGGCCGATCGAGGCCGAGGCGAAGGGCTGCTCGTCGAAGCGCTGGAAGAGCATGGGCGGCGGGGCGCCCAGCTCCCGCTCGATCTGCTCGGCGATCACCGAGAAGTCCATGGGGGGCGCCTCGCGCTGCAGGGCCCCGAGGGCGTCGGCGAGCTCCTTGGGCAGCAGGTCGCCGGCGATGGAGGCCATCTGGCCCACCTTCATCACCGCGCCCTTGAGCTCGCCGAGGGTCTTGGCGATGAGCTCGCCCGCCTCCTCGTGGGCCTTGACCCGATCGCGCTCGGCCGACTCCTTGCTCAGGAACACCGACTTGACCCGGGACTTGGTGTAGTTGGTCGCGACCCGCGCGGTCATCCCGGCGAGGCGGATCAAGCGTCGTCCCTTGGTGGCTGGTCGATCGGCCATCCGTGCTCACGGGCAGCGTGCGCCCGCGGGGCCGGGCTGTCAAAGCGACCCGGCCTCGCGGGCACGGAGCGGCATCGAGCGCCGCGGCACGGTCCGGCGCGGTCCCACGTCGTGGGGGCCGTCGATGTCGGCAAAACGTGACGAAGCGGTGTCCTATCCTGGGCTGGGCGCGGCGCGAGGGCCAGGCCGCGAGGCCACGGCCGCGAGGCCGCGAGCGAGAGGAGTCGGGGCAATGCAGAGGCAACGAGGGACGAAGCGAGGACTGCGCGGGACCGCGGGGGTCGGGCTCACCACGATGGCGATGGCGGGGGCCTGCAACGGCACGCCGCCCGCCGATGGCCCCGACACCGGGGTTCCGCCGATCACCGTCACCGCCACCGACGGCGAGACCGACTCGGCCACCGGCGGCACCGAGGGCGAGACCGAGGTGGCGACGGGGGCCGACTCCACCGGCACCGGCGGGATGAGCTGCACGGCGAGCCTGGATTGCCCCGAGCTGCAGGCCTGCGCCGCGGGCGAGTGCGTGCCCACCGATGGTCCCTGCGAGACCGACGACGACTGCACGGGCGACACCTACTGCTGCGCCGAGGGCTGCCTGCCCGAGGGCGAGGAGGGCGGCTGGTGCATCCCCTACGGCGAGGGCCCGCGCGGCGACGTGGACGACGAGTGCCTGGGCGACGTGGTGATCGGCCTGTTCGAGCCCGACCTGCAGTGCGAGTGGACGACGCCGCCGGTCGGCGATCCCTTCCCCAACCACGTCAACGTGCTCACCACTCCGCTGGTGGCCCAGCTCCCCTACGACTCGGGGCATCCCGGCGAGATTGCGCTGGTCACCTACAACTGCACCGACGGCGGCTCGGCCTCGAGCTGGGGCTCCGATCCCGCGTGCTACGGGGTGATCCGCATCCTCAACGGGCAGACCTGCGAGCAGGTCGACACCATCGATGACCCGGCCAACCGCATCATCGCCGCCACGCCGCCGGCCATCGGCGATCTCGACGGCGACGGGGTCCCCGAGATCGTCACCCTGCGGGCGGTGAGCGGGGTGGTGGCCTTCACCTGGGATCCCGGCACCCAGCGCTACGTGACGATGTGGGTCGCGGGCGACACCAACATCTCGGGCGCCAACCGCTGGGACGGCCCCGCCATCCACGACCTCGACGGCGACGGCATGCCCGAGGTGGTGAGCAGCAGCGAGGTCTACGACGGCGTGACCGGAGCGCGGCTCAACCCGGGGCAGCTCGTGGCGGGAGGCTACGGGGTCTCGCCGGGGGTGTTCTCGGTGGTGGGCGACCTCGACCGCGACGGCACGGCCGACCTGGTCGCCAACGGGATCTGGAGCTGGGATCCCGGCTCCAGCCAGTGGCTGATGACCCACCCGGGCTCGCCGGGCGGGCGGCACTACGGCTTCGCCGACTTCGGCACCCCGGGCCCGACCCCGGCCGACTTCGACCGCGCCACCCTCGACGGCATCGCCGAGGTGGTGACGGTGGGCGCGGGCACGGTGGAGCTGCACACCCTCGACGGGCAGCCGCTGCTGAGCGTGGGCGGGATCGCGGGCGGAGGCCCGCCCACCATCGGCGACTTCGACGACGACGGCCTGCCCGAGATCGCCTCGGCCGGCGGCAACTACTATCGCGTGTTCGATCTCGACTGCGTGGACGCCATGACCCCCGGCTGCGCGGGGCAGTGGGTGCGCTGGGTGCAGCCCTCGCAGGACCTCAGCTCGAGCAACACCGGCTCGTCGATCTTCGACTTCGAGGGCGACGGCCAGGCCGAGGCGGTCTACGGCGACGAGTGCTACCTGCGGGTCTACGAGGGCGCCTCGGGCGAGGTGCTCTACTCGTCCGCGCGCACCTCGTGCACCTGGTACGAGAACCCGATCGTGGCCGACCTCGACATCGACGACAACACCGAGATCCTGGTCGGCTCCAACACCAACTGCAGCGTGAGCTGCCCGGCCATCGATCCGATCCACCGGGGCCTGCGCTGCGAGGACGGCACCGGCTGCCCCTCGGGGGTGTGCGACGCCGGCTTCTGCCGCTGTGCCGACGACGGCGAGTGCCCGGGCGGCCACAGCTGCGCCGCGCCGCCGGCCGGCACCGGGGGCACCGGCAACACCTGCCGCGCCACGCACCCGCCCGGCACCGCGATCTCGGGGGTGAGGGTGCTCCGCGATCGCCTCGACCGCTGGGCCAGCTCGCGCTCGCTGTGGAACCAGCACGCCTACTCCATCACCAACGTGGGCGACGACCTGAGCATCCCCGCCACCGGGGTGTGGGAGCAGAACTTCAGCGACCCCGCGCGCAACAACTACCGGCAGAACGAGCAGGGTGACGCCTCGGCCGAGGAATTGCCCGACATCACCGGCAAGCTCGAGGACTCGGCCTGCACCCTCGACGGCTCCGACATCATCCTGATGGGTACGGTGTGCAACCGCGGGCTCAAGGCGGTGGCGGCGGCCCTGCCCGCCACCTTCTACCTGGGCGACCCCGCCGACGGCCAGGTGCTGTGCGTGGCCTACACCGCCGAGCCGGTGCCCGTGGGCGAGTGCCGCGAGGTGAGCTGCGCCATCGGCTCGGAGGTGATGGGCCTCATCACCATGGTGGTCAACGACGACGGCATGGGCGGGGCGCTGACGGTGGAGTGCAACGACCAGAACAACACCGACGCGGTCGAGATCGAGTGCGCGCCGCCGGGGTAGGCGGGCGCTCCCTGTGATCGCAGGAGCAGCCCGGGCGGGCGATGGAGGCGACCGAGCGCGGGCGCGGCCATCTTCGTGGAAGCACCGATCGAGGGCGCGGCGGGGACGCGGCCGCCCCGAGTTGCTACGCTTCGCGGGAGCCGTCCCGATGGAACACATCCGCAAGGTCCTCGTCCAGCGGCCCCAGTGCCGCATCGCTCGCTGCTCCTGCGGCGTGTACCACGTGAGCACGGGCGCGGTGACCCTCCGCATGGAGCGGCCGCAGCTCGAGGATCTGTTCAAGGCGCTGGGGGCCGTGCTCGTGCCCGAGGAGGACGAGCCGAGCACCGACGAGCCCGCGATTCACTAGCGGAGCCACTGCGGATGCGGAGCGAGACGAGCATGCGACTCACCTTGGCCTCACGACCTCTTGCCTCCATCCTCGCGGCGCTGCTGGCCCTGGGAGCGGGCGGCTGCCCCGGCTCCGACGACGAGGGCTCCAGCGACGGGGGCTCCACCGGGGCCAACACCTCGACCACGGGGGACACCCGCACCTCCGCCCCCTCCACCAGCGACGGCATCGGATCGAGCGGCATGGCGGACACGAGCACGGGCGGGGCGGACACGAGCACGGGCGGGGCGGACACGAGCACGGGCGGGGCGGACACGAGCACGGGCGCCGACTCCAGCACGGGCGCCGTGCTCGAGGCCGGCGGCACGATCATCCCGCTGTACACCTATCCCACCGACCCGAGCTGGACCACGGTCGCGACCGCCAAGCTCGAGCACCCCGAGGTCGAGGTGGTGGCGATCATCAATCCCGGCAGCGGCCCCGGCATGGTCCTCGATCCGAGCTACGACGCCGGGATCACGGCGCTCCAGGCCGCCGGGGTGGTGGTGATCGGCTACGTCTACACCTCCTACGCGGGCCGCCCCGCGGCCGACGTGCAGGCCGACATCACCAGCTATGCGAGCTTCTATCCGCAGCTCGAGGGCATCATGTTCGACGAGATGAGCAACGTGCCGGGGAACGAGGCGTACTACGCGGGGCTGTCGACCTTCGCCGCCGGCCTGGGCTTCGGCTTCACCGTGGGCAACCCGGGGGCGGGCATCCCCGAGAGCTTCGTCGACACCGTCGACACGATGTTCGTCTACGAGGCCGCGGGGCTGCCCATGCCCGAGGCGCTGGGCGGCTGGACCGACGCCTACGACCGCAGCCACTTCGCCATCATCCCCCACTCGGTGCCGAGCCTCGACGCGGGCTTCGTGAGCGCGGCGCTGCAGCACGTGGGCTGGATCTACGTGACCGACGACGTGCTCCCCAACCCGTGGGACAGCCTGCCCTCGTACTTCGGCGACCTGATGGATCAGCTCGCCGCCGGCTGAGGGGGACCCGCGGCTCAGTCCCCGCGCTTGGCCCGGCGGGCGTGCCTTCGCAGCGGCCACACCTTGGCCGCGGCCTCGGCCACCGCGTCCATGTCCTCGACCATCTCGTCCATGTGCTCCACCAGCGGGCCCATGGACTCGACGACGGCCTTCAGCTCGCGGGTGGTCTCGGCGAAGGCTCGCACCGCCTCGTCGAGATCCTTCATCGCCGCATCGGTGCCGTCGAGCACGGGCGGGATCCCGGCGACCACCTTGGCGCTGCTGTCCATCAGCTCGTCGGCGCCCTCCATCAGCTCGTCGCCGCGGTCGACCATGCCGTCGGCGCTGCGGAGCAGCCGGTCGGAGCGCGCCAGCACCTTCTCGAGCCGCCCCATCGTGCCGTCCACGTCGTCGAGCACGCCGATCAGGCGGCCGTAGAGCTCGCCGTCGTCCTGGAGCACGCGGCCCACCGTGCTCTCGCGGTCCTGGATCTTCACCAGCAGCTCGGTGAGCTGGGCCAGCGCCCGGTGCAGCGGCGACTCGGGGTCGGCCACCTCGTCGCTCATCAGCCGGGCGTTGTGCACCAGCGCGGCGAGGTCGTCCACCAGCGGATCGCCGGGCACCACGGGCAGCAGGTCGACCAGGCTGGTGGGCTCGTGCACCTCGATGCGGGAGCCCGGCGGCAGCGGGGTCGAGTCGGGGCGGCCCGGGGTGATGGCCAGGCCCACCCCACCCAGCACGCCCTGCAGGTCGAGCGAGGCCTTGACCCGCGCGGTGGAGCCCTCGGCGATCCGCGGGGCGAAGCTCTCGCGGACCTCGAGCTCCACCACCACTTGGTTGTCGTCGCTGATCTCGAGCTCGGTGATGCTGCCCACGTCGATGCCGAGCATCTCCACCCGGCTGCCGGGGGTGATGCCGTAGCCGTCGCGGAGGACCACGGTGTAGGTGGTCGTGGCCTCGAAGCTGCCCCGCGCGCGCGACAGCAGCACCAGGCTGGCGACCAGGGCGACCACGGCCAGGAGCACGAAGGCCCCCGCCACCCACTCGGCCCGGCGGATGCGGAACGGCAGGCTCACGCGGCGCCTCCCCGCGAGAGGCTCTCGATGCGGAGCTGCCGATCGGTGAGCTCGGCCGCGAAGGCGACGTCGTCGTCGGTCACCAGCACCGTCACCCCGCGCTCGCGCAGCCGGCGATGGAGCCCGCGCACGAACGCCCGGCCGCGGGGCGGCAGCAGGGCGCTGGGGTCCTCCACCAGCAGCACCCGCGGCTCGGTCGCCACCGCGCGCAGGTAGGCCACGACCTTCTGGATCTCGGCGGGCAGGGCCGAGGCGGGCTCGTTGGCGCGGCCCTGCAGCCCGGCCTCGTCGAGCAGGGCGTCGGCTCGGGCCGTGATCTCGGCCGGCTCGGCCACGGCGTGGTAGCGCATGGGCAGCTCCACGTTGTCGCGCAGCGTCATGTTGGCGAGCAGGCCCCCGTGGATCGACACGTAGCCCAAGGCTCGCCGCAGGTCCAGCAGGGCGTGCCGGTCGGCCGCCACCACGTCGACCCCCCCCACGCGCACGTGCCCGCGATCGGGGCGCAGCAGGCCCCCGCAGCAGCGTACGAGCAGGGTGAGGCTGGCCTGGTCGTCGCCCACCACCGCCACCGACTCGCCCTCGCCCACCCGCAGCGACACGCCCTGCAGCGCGGCGGCGCCTCGTCGGATGCCCAGGTCCTCGATCTCGATGACGCTCATAGGGTGATGAGGGTGATGGACACGCCGATGACCGTGCACCAGCTCAGCGACTCGACCAGGGCGCGGCTGGCCCGGCGGGGCACCTCGGTGAGATCCTCGCGGACCGACAGGCCGTGGTAGCAGGCGACCGCGGCGATGGTGCCCCCGAACAGCAGGCTCTTGACGAAGGAGACCACCGCGTCCTCGGGCAGCAGGAGCTGCTCGAGGTTGGCACCCACGTAGGAGAGCGAGGGGGCCACCCCGAGGACCTGGGCCGTGAGCAGACCGGCTCCCCCCGCGGCCACCACGAAGAGCATGTTGAGGGTGACCGTGGCCACGCTCAGGCCGGCGAAGCGCGGCAGCAGCAGGAACTTGGCCGGGTCGATGCCCAGGGTCTCCAGCGCCTCCACCTCGCCGCGCCAGCTCATGTAGCCCAGCTCCACCGAGATGGCGCCGCTCGAGCGCAGGATCACGAGGATCGCCGACATCAGCGGCGCCAGCTCGCGCACCAGCCCGTAGGCGAGCACGCGGCCCACCAGCGGGGTGGCCTCGAAGCTCGGGATCAGGGCGACCGAGAGCGCCACCATCGAGACCGACATGAGCGCGCCGATGAGCAGCACCAGCGGCACCCCGTCCCAGGCGCTGAACACGATCTGCTTGGCCACCTGCATGCGGACGGTGCGGCCGCCCTCGGCGGGGCGGCGCACGAGGGCCTGGACCACCAGCACGGTGAGGGCCGAGTACGAGACCAGGCGCCGCACCTCGGCCAGCAGCAGACGACCGGTGCGTCGCAGCACGGCGCACGATGATAGCAGGGCGCGCGCCCGCCCGTCGCTGGGGTCCCCCGCAGGGCTCGCGGCGTCGTACGATGGGCGTCGCGATGCGCAGGGGAGCGATGATCACGGGGCTCGTGGGGCTGGGGCTGGGCCTGGCCTGCGAGGGCGGAGAGCCGGCGGGCGAGACCACCGAGGGCTCCACCGGCGAGCCGCAGGCCACCGGGCCGAGCGCGACCGACGACGACACGGGCGGCGCGACCACCTCGAGTGACGGCGACGGCAGCAGCGACGACGGCCCGCCGCCCATGCCCAGCCAGACCCAGGCCTGCGCGCAGTGGGTGGAGTGTGCGGCCACCCTCATGCTCGACGACGTCATGGCGATCGAGCAGGCCTACGGATCCGAGGGCAGCTGCTGGGACGCGGGCGCGCCCGAGGCGGCGGCCTGCGACGTGGAGTGCCGCGATGCGCTCGAGAGCACCGCGGCCGAGCTCGAGGGCATGGGCCAGGAGGTGCCCGACGCCTGCGACCTGCCCCGGACGATCGCGTGGAGCGAGCTCGAGCCGGTGATCACCGACAACTGCGTGACGGGCTGCCACGAGCCGGGCGGCGAGGACTCCTCGCTCGACCTGAGCGACGGTCCCTACTACGCGCTCTACATGGTGGCCTCCGATCAGAGCACGATCTACCTGGTCGACCCGGGTGACCACGAGAGCAGCTACCTGTGGCACAAGCTCCGCGGCAGCCAGGGCTCGGTGGGCGGCGGCGGCTCGCGCATGCCCCGGGGGGCCGACCCGCTCGACCCCTCCTTCATCGACGACCTCGCCGACTGGATCGACCAGGGGGCGAGCAACTTCTAGAGATCGTAGAGGCGACGGAACCAGGACGCGAAGGTGAGGCCGAGCGGCGTCGATGGGTCGAGCTGGCGCTGCTTGATCGCGTCGTGAAGCTGGCGGCCCGGGGGATCTTGCCAGGCGAGCCAGGTGTGGATGATGGCCTTGTCGCGGTGCACGGCACAGAACGGTGCTCCGAGGTCAGTGGCTTCGTCGCAGCTGCGCTCGGCGAGCTCGCGCAATCCGGTGGGGGAGCCTGTCGGCTCAAGACGCTGGCTGTAGGAAGGTCTCGATCATGCCCGGTGCTCGGTTGTCGGGCATGATCCACAAGCCGAGACGCCGATGACCCTGGGGCGCCTCGAAGTCGATCACGAGTCCCTCGGAGACGGGGGCCGCTGGCCACTGCTCGGGCGAGAGGCCGACCACGGTGCTCGAGCAGTGGTCGCGAAGGGAGCGCCATCGGCCTTCGACGGATACGTCGGCGTCGACGATGATGCCCACCGTCTCGCGGACGCGTGATGCGAGCTCCGTCGGGATGAGGTCCTTGATCTGCTCGTAGCTGCCCGAGGGCCGGATGAACACCTTGAACCCGAGGGCTTGGTCTGCCCAGGGGATCCCCGCGTGCTCCACGATCTCGGGAACGATGCGCTGGATCCCCACGCGAGGCGAGCAATGCGATCGCCTCCAGCATCGCCGACTTGCTGGAGTTGTTCGCGCCGACAAGGAGGTTGATGCGCTCGAGGGGTCTCAGCTCGAAGCGCGGAAAGCACCGGAAGCCCTCGACGGTGATGGAGGAGAACATCCTGCGTCCGAAGTGTACGCCAACGCGCGATCTACCAGGTGAACGTCGGCGCAGGGCCTGGGCTCATCCACCTCCGTCGTGAAACTCGGATAGTGTTCGTGACGGTCGCAGGGACCGGGGCTTGTGAACCCTGCGCCAACGCCGCTCATGCCTCGTCCAATCCAGGCCATCATGCTGCTGCTCCCGCTGCTCGGGGGCGCTCCGTCGTGCATGGTGGCCGAGTCCAAGGATGCGCCGGCGGCCGGCCAGTCCGAGGCGCCTCCGCCGGCGCGGGTGCAGGTGGCCAGCGCCCGGGGGGGTGGGCTGGATGATCGCTGGGTGTTCCTCGGCGAGGTGCAGGCGCTGCATCGGGCCGAGCTGGCGGCGGGGGCCGATGGCGAGGTGCTCGAGGTGGCGGTGCGGGTGGGCGATCGCGTGGAGCCGGGGGAGCCCCTGCTGCGGATCGACGGCAGCCTGGCACGCGCGCGGCTGCAGGCGGCCCGGGCCTCGCGGACCGAGACCACGCAGGAGCTCGAGCAGGCGCGCCGCGATCGGCAGCGGGCCGAGTCGCTGGGCGCGGCGATCATCCCCGAGGCGGAGATCGAGCGCGACGTGACCCGGGCCACCACCCTCGAGACCCGCAAGGCGCAGCTACGGGCGAGCGAGCGCGAGGCCAAGGTGCAGCTCGGCCGCCATCACGTGGAGGCCCCCTTCGCCGGGGTGATCGCCTCGCGCCGGGTCGACCCCGGCGACTGGGTGCGCCCCGGCGACGTGGTGCTCGACCTGGTGGACGACGAGTCGGTGGAGATCATCGTGGAGGGCTCGGCCGAGCTGGTCGAGCGGCTCAGCCCGGGCACCGAGGCCGTCGTGCGCCGGGGCGAGCGCGAGACGGCGGCCGAGATCCGCGGCCTGGTGCGCGCCCTCGATCCGATCACCCGCACGGCCAAGATCCGCCTGGTGCCGCGCGAGACGACACCCTGGCTGATGCCCGGGGCCTCGGTCGACGTGTCGTTTCCCATTCGCCGCGACGAGGAAGGCGTGGTGGTGCCCCGCGATGCGCTGGTCTACGGCGCGGTGGGGGTGCGGGTGGTGGCGGTGCGCGACGGGGCGGCCGCGCCGGTGCCCGTGGAGGTGATCGCCACCGCCGACGACCAGGCCCTGGTGCGCGGCGAGGGGCTGGCGGCGGGAGACACGGTGGTGGTCAAGGGCAACGAGCGCCTGCGTCCGGGCCAGCCCGTGGCCGTGGTCGAGCCCTGAGATCGAGTCGCGATGGCCGAGCCCACCGAGCCCACGTCCCCGGGAGACCTCGTCCGCACCGCGGTGCAGCGGCCGGTCACGGTGCTGGTGGGCGTGGTGCTGGTGATCATGTTCGGCGCGCTGTCGATCGCCGACCTGCCGATCCAGCTCACCCCCGACGTCACGGTGCCCACCATGACGATCAACACCCGCTGGCCGGGGGCGTCGCCGCAGGAGGTGGAGGCCGAGATCCTCGAGGAGCAAGAGGATGCGCTCAAGGCCGTGCCCGGCCTGGTGAAGATGGAATCGGAGGCGCGGCCCGACGAGGCGCGGCTGACCCTGGAGTTCGAGGTGGGCACCGACCTCGACGAGGCGCTGGTGCGGGTGAGCAACCGCCTCACCCAGGTGCCCGACTACCCCGCGGCCGCGCGCGAGCCGGTGGTGAGCGCGGCGAGCAACTCGGGGCCCCCGCTGGCGGTGATCACCATCCGCTCGCCCACCGGCGAGCCCGTGGGGCAGTACCGCACCTGGGTGGAGCAGGAGATCATCCCCCGGCTCGAGCGGATCCCCGGCGTCGCCTCCATCATGCACCTGGGGGGCCGCGACAGCCGGATCCACGTGGACTTCGACATGGCCGCGCTGGCCTCCCGGCGGATCACGGTGCAGCAGGTGGCGGCGCGGATCGGGGCCGAGCTGCGCGACGTGTCGGGCGGCGACCTCGACATCGGCAAGCGCCGCTACCTGGTGCGCACGCCGGTGGCCCCCGAGGTGCCCCAGCAGCTCGAGCGCATCGTGATCGGGGCGGGTCCCGAGGGCACGCCCATCCTGCTGGGCGACGTGGCCACCGTGCGGCCCGGCCTGCGCGACGCCACCGACGTGGCGTTCTCGGACGACCGCCCCTCGATGGTGCTGCTGCTGTTCCGCGAGGCGGGCACCAACGTGCTCGAGGTGAGCCAGGAGGTGCGCGAGGTGGTCGCCGAGCTCGACCAGACCCGCTTCGCGCCCGAGGGCCTGGAGATGGAGCTGGTCTCCGACCAGGTGGGCTACATCACCGGGGCGCTCGAGCTGGTGCGCAGCAACCTGCTCATCGGGGCTGCGCTGGCGATCGTGGTGCTGCTGCTGTTCCTGCGCAGCATCGCCGCCTCGGCCGTGATCAGCGTGGCGATCCCGGTGTGCGTGCTGGGGACCGCGCTGGGCATGGCGCTGATGGGGCGCACGATCAACGTGGTCTCGCTGGCGGGCACCGCCTTCGCGGTGGGCATGGTGGTCGACAACTCGATCGTGGCGCTCGAGAACATCGACACCTGGCGCAGCCGCGGGGTGGGAGCGGCCGAGGCGGCCTACCGCGGGGTGAAGGAGGTGTGGGGGGCGCTGCTGGCCTCCACCGTGACCACCGCGGCAGTGTTCCTGCCCATCATCGGCTGGCAGGACGAGGTGGGCGAGCTGCTGCGCGACGTGGCGGTGTCCATCGCCCTCGCGGTGGGGGTGTCGCTGCTGGTCTCGGTGCTGGTGATCCCCAGCTTCTCGGCCAAGCTGCTGCGCTCGCGGGCGGCGGGCGACGCCGCGACGGGCGGGCTGGGGGCCGCGGTGCGGCGTGGCATCGGTCGGCAGGTGGGCTGGCTGGTGCGCTCGTGGTGGCGCGGCCTGCTGGTGGCCACGGCCGCGGTGGCGGGGGCGGTGGTGCTGGCGGTGGCGCTGCTGCCCGCCATGGAGTACCTGCCCACCGGCAACCGCAACCTCATCTTCGGGATCCTGCTGCCTCCGCCCGGCTACTCGCCGGCCGAGCTCGACGACATCGGCCGCGACGTGCAGGGGCAGATGGCCGCGCACACCGGGGTGGACGAGGGTGGGGTGCCGGCGATCGAGCGCAGCTTCTTCGTGGGCAGCCCCAACCAGGTGATCTTCGGGGTGATCGCCGAGCAGGACGAGCGCGTGGGCGAGCTGGTGCCCTTCGTGCGCCAGGCCGGCGGCCAGGCCCCCGGCACCTTCGCCTTCGCCTCGCAGGCCTCGCTGTTCGGGCGGCAGATCGGCAGCGGGCGCGCGGTGGAGGTGGAGATCAGCGGCTCCGATCTCGCGGCCGTGATCGGCCTGGGCGGGCGGCTGATGGGGGCGATCTCGCAGGCCGTGCCCGGGGCGCAGGTGCGACCGATCCCCTCGCTGGACCTGGGCGCGCCCGAGCTGCACGCGATCCCGCGGCGCGACGACACGGCGGGGCTGGGCGTGAGCGGGGCCGAGCTGGGTCTGGTGGTCGATGCCTACGTGGACGGGGCCATCGTGGGTGAGCTGGGTCCGCAGGGCGAGCCCAAGATCGACGTGGCCCTGCGGGCGCTGCAACCGGGCGGGCGCGAGGTGGATGACCCCGAGGCGCTCGCGGCCTCGCCGGTGGCCACTCCCAGCGGCGACATCGTGCCGCTGTCGAGCCTCGCCGATCTGCAGGAGCGGCTGGGTCCCACGCTGATCAAGCGGATCGAGCGGCGGCGGGCCATCGTGCTGCAGGTGACCCCGCCCGACTCGATCGCGCTCGAGGAGGCGATGCGGGTGATCCGCGACGAGGTGCTCGCCCCGCTGCACGAGGACGGCACGATCGGCGGCGGCATCGACATCGCGCTGTCGGGCACGGCGGGCCAGCTCGAGGCGGCCAAGGGGCGGATGGGCGACGTGCTGCTGCTGGCGGTGGTGATCTCGCTGCTGCTGCTGGCCGCGCTGTTCGAGGATTTCCTGGCCCCGCTGGTGGTGCTGGTCACCGTGCCCCTGGCGGGCGGCGGCGGGGTGCTGGGGCT
This sequence comes from Myxococcales bacterium, assembly GCA_020633315.1. GTDB lineage: Bacteria > Myxococcota_A > Polyangia > Nannocystales > Nannocystaceae > Paraliomyxa. The sequence goes on along the minus strand of JACKDV010000004.1, from coordinate 555,708 downwards.
GTGGCTGGTGAACCGCTACCTGGCCCCGCAGCCCCTCGACCTGATGACCGCCCTGGGCTTCGTGATCCTGGTGGGGGTGGTGGTCAACAACGCGATCCTCGTGGTCGACGGGGCGCTGGCTCGGCTGCGCGAGGGGGAGCCGCTGCGCGAGGCGGTGCCCCGGGCCGTGGAGGCGCGGGTGCGGCCGATCTTCATGAGCACCGCCACCTCGGTGGCGGGCCTGCTGCCGCTGGTGGTGTTCCCGGGCTCGGGGGCCGAGCTGTACCGCGGGGTGGGAGCGATCGTGCTGGGCGGCCTGGTGGTGTCCACCGTGCTCACGCTCTACGTGGTGCCCAGCGTGTTCACGCTGCTGTGGCGGCTGCGTGGGGTGCGGTAGCCCGCGGGCGCGGCGGCCCGCGACCCAGGGCGCGCTGCGGTGAATGATCGCGGTCGCGGTGGTGACTCCCCCGGGGAGAGCCGCCTTCGGCCATGGACGACACCAAGCGCATCCTCGGGCTGCCGGCCTTCGAGCAGGACGCCGCGTTTCGGCGGGTGCTGGCGCGGATGCACGGCACCGAGGCGCCGACGGCCACCATCGGGCGCTACGAGCTGATCCGGCGCCTGGGAGCGGGCGGCATGGGCATCGTGTACCTGGTGCGCGACCCCATCCTCGACCGCCGGGTGGCGCTCAAGCTGCTCCACGATCGCCTGGGCCACGACGCCGACTCGGATGCGTTCGCTCGCCGCATGCGTCGCGAGGCCTGGGCGATGGCCCGCCTGCACCATCCGCAGGTGGTGCGGGTGTACGGGGTGGGCGAGCACGAGGGGCGGATCTTCGTGGTGATGGAGCACGTGGAGGGCACCACGCTGGCCGACTGGCTCGAGGCGCGGGCGCGAGGCTGGGACGAGGTCGTGCGGGCGTTCGTGGCGGCGGGCGAGGGCCTGGCTGCGGCGCACGAGGCCGGGCTGGTCCACGGCGACTTCAAGGCCGAGAACGTGCTCGTCGGTGACGATGGCTCGATCAAGGTCGGCGACTTCGGCCTGGTGCGCAGCCGTGGCGATGTGACCGAGCACGGGGGGCCCGCCGAGCCCGGGGGGGCCGGGATGCGGGGCACGACCACGCGGGTGGGGGAGGTGCTCGGGACTCCGACCTACATGGCGCCGGAGCAGCTGCGGGGGCAGCGGGGCGAGCCGCGGAGCGACCAGTTCGGCTTCTGCGTGGCGCTGCACGTGGCGCTCTACGGGCGGCCGCCGTTCGCGGGGCAGACCGTACACGAGCGGCTGCGGCAGGTGCAGCAGGGGCCGCGGCGACCTCTGGCTCGTGGCACGTCGGTACCGCCTGCGCTGTGGTCGATCCTCGCTCGGGGGCTGAGTGAGGATCCGAGCGCGCGCTGGCCCTCGATGGCGGTGCTGCTGGAGCAGCTCCGGGATGTGCAGGGGGCTCGGGCGCGTCGGCGTCGGCGGCTGGGGCTGGTCGGGCTGGGGGTGATGATGCTGGTCGTGTTGGTCGCGCTGGCTCGGTCGTGCGGCGGGGTGGTGGGGCGCGGTGGCGACGGGATCGGCATCGAGCCGCTGTGGAACGCCGTGCGAGCGCAGGTGGGATCGGGGCTCGAGCGGGCGCGGGCGCTGATCCGCGCCCGCGCGCAGCTCGAGGACTCGCTCCCGCTCCTGGTCGAGGAGCCCCCGATGCGGTCGGGCCCGGCATCGATCCGACGACCCGATTGAACAATTCGGGCCGGAGTGACGACTCCCTCCGCCGGGAGGACGGAATGGTGATCGAAGCGACCCGCGCGCGGGAAGGGGGATCTCGCAGGGAGGCCGAGGTCTCCGACTGGGACCTGGTGATCGCCTGGAAGGCGGGCGACGACGAGGCTGCGACCCGGCTGGCCCATCGCTACTTCGCGCTGCTGATGCGCTTCTTCCTCAACAAGGTGCGCGACCCCGAGGACGCCACCGACCTCGTCTCGGAGACCTTCCTCGGCTGCTGCGTGGGGCGAGACCGGGCCACCATGCTCGGCAGCTTCCGCTCCTTCCTGTTCGCGGTGGCGATGAACAAGCTGCGCGGCTACTTCCGCAAGCTGGCCAAGCGGGAGCGCGAGCGGCTGGACTTCGAGGAGCTGTGCGTGGCCCAGTCGCTGCCGCGCTCCCCCAGCTCGATCGTGGCCCGGGCCCAGCAGACCAAGCTGCTCGTCAACGCGCTGCGACGGCTGACGATGGTGCAGCAGATCGTGGTGGAGCTGAGCTACTTCGAGGAGCTGTCGGGCAACGAGATCGCCGAGCTGCTCGGCATGCCCCGCGCCACCGTGCACACCCACCTCCACCGGGGGCGCCGACGACTGGCCGAGATCGTGGGGGCGATGAGCGAGGACCCGGCGCTGGCGGAGTCGACGATCTCGGGGCTGGACACCTGGGTGTCGGAGGTACGGGCGAGGATCGGGACGGGGTGAGCACGGCCCGGCCCGTCTGGCCCAGCGCGTCGTTGCGGGCGGTGAGCTCGACGCGCTCGATCACGCGGGCGGGTCGAGCGGGGGTCGATTCGAGCTCACGGGAGGTCGCGCTGCGTGGCGAGGTGCTCGACCAGGCGCCGGAGCCCCGCCCCGACCTTGGCCCATGCGCCGTCCTCGTCGACCCAGTCGGTGATGGCGGTGGCGAAGTCGGGCAGGGCGGCGAGCGTGCCCAGCTCGGGATGCCGGGTCCAGGCGGGCGTGGGCTCGAGGAGGATGGGCACGACCCGGCCGGGACCGACCGCGAGCTCGCCGAGGGTCCGCAGCCGCGAGGCAGAGGGCTCGTCGCCGATCGCGAGGCGGGGGGACACGAGCACGAGCAGGACGTCGACGCCCCCAGGGGTCGTGAGCTCCGATGGAGCCCGCGCCGGAGCTCGGGCGGGCACGGCTCGGACCTCGATCGGGTGGCTGCGCCCGATGGCCTCGAGCTCCACCTCGAGGCGCGCGAGCGAGGGCTCGTCTCCCGGGACGTAGCAGACGAGCACCTGGATGGGCGCGGTCATGGGCGCAGTCGTGCTTCGTGAGGCCGCCTCACCCGTCGCCCCACTCGATCGGGCTGGGTCCGGCCATCGAGACCTTCATGGGCTTGACCCCCCAGATCTCCTCCGCATACTCCCGGATGGTCCGATCGCTGGAGAACCTCCCCATGTTGGCCAGGTTGCTCAGCACCTTGCGGGCCCAGCCGTCCTGGTCGCGGTACGCCTCGTCCACCCGCTGCTGGCACTCCCAGTAGCTGTCGAAGTCGGCGCACACCAGGTACTGGTCCACGGTGCGCAGGTGGTGCAGCACGTCGTCGAAGCGGCCGCGCTCGTCGGGGCTGAAGAAGCCCGACTCGATGAGCGCGAGCGCGGCGTGCAGCCGGGGGCTGCGCTCGATGTACTGCGCGGGGTCGTAGCCCTGGCGCTTGAGCTCGACCACCTGCGGGGCGTCGAGGCCGAACAGGAAGAACGCGTCCTCGCCCACCGCGTCGCGGATCTCGATGTTGGCCCCGTCGAGGGTGCCCACGGTGAGCGCTCCGTTCATGGCGAACTTCATGTTGCCGGTGCCCGAGGCCTCCTTGCCGGCCATGGAGATCTGCTCGCTGATGTCGGTGCCGGGGATGATGGTCTCGGCCATGCTCACGCCGTAGTTGGGCAGGAAGGCCACCTTGAGCCGGCCGCGCATGGCCGGGTCGGCGTTGATGGTGGCGGCCACGTCGTTGATGAGCTTGATGTGCTTCTTGGCGGTGAAGTAGCCGGGGGCGGCCTTGCCCCCGAACAGGAAGGTCCGGGGCACGCGCTCGAGGTCGGGCTCGTCCTTGAGCTGCTGGTACAGCGCCACGATGTGGATGCAGTTGAGCAGCTGGCGCTTGTACTCGTGCAGGCGCTTGACGTGCACGTCGAAGAGCGAGGCCGGGTCCACCTCGATGCCGGCCCGGTCGGCGACCAGGCGGGCGAGGTCCTCCTTGTTCTTGCGCTTGAGCTGGCGCAGCACGAGCAGGAAGTCGGGGTCGTCGCGCAGGCCCATGAGCGCCTCGAGGCGGTCGAGGTCGGTGATCCACTCGGGACCCCCCAGCCGCCGCGAGACGAGCTCGGTCAGCCGCGGGTTGGCCTGCATGATCCACCGCCGCGGGGTGACGCCGTTGGTCTTGTTGTTGAACTTGTCGGGCCACAGCTCGGCGAACTCGGGCAGCAGCTGCTTGCGCACGAGCTCGGAGTGCAGCTGGGCCACGCCGTTGACGCTGTGGCTGCCCACCACGGCCAGGTGGGCCATGCGGAGCTTCTTGCCGCTCGGGTCGTCGCCCACGATCGACATGCGCTGGAGCTTGGCGTCGTCGCCGGGGGAGTGGATCTGCACCTGCCGCAGGAAGCGACGGTTGATCTCGTAGATGATCCCCAGGTGCCGCGGCAGCAGCCGCTCGAACATGGCCACCGGCCAGGTCTCGAGCGCCTCGGGCAGCAGGGTGTGGTTGGTGTAGGCGATGGTCTTCTCGGTGATCGACCACGCCTTGTCCCAGCCGATGCCCTCCTGGTCGATGAGCACCCGCATCAGCTCGGCCACGGTGATCGCCGGGTGGGTGTCGTTGAGCTGGATGGCGACCTTGTCGGGGAAGGCCTCGAAGGAGGTGTGCGTCTTCTTGTAGCGGCGGATGATGTCGGCGATGGAGCAGCACACGAAGAAGTACTGCTGCTTGAGCCGCAGCTCGCGACCCTCGGCCGACTCGTCGTTGGGGTAGAGCACCTTGGAGATCGTCTCGGAGATGCTCTTCTCCTCCACCGCGCGGCGGTAGTCGCCGTCGTTGAACACCTGGAAGTTGAACTCCTTGGAGGCCCGCGCGGCCCACAGCCGCAGCGAGTTGACGGTGTCGTTGCCGTAGCCGGCCACCGGGGTGTCGTAGGGGATGCCGAGCACCTTCTCGGTCTCGACCCACTTGACCCGCAGGGTGCCGTCCTCGTCGAGGCGCTCCTCCACCCGGCCGTACATGGGCACGGTCACGGTGTACTCGTGGCGGGGCACCTCCCAGGGGGTGCCCTTGCGCAGCCACGCGTCGCCGCGCTCGACCTGCTCGCCGTTCTTGATCTCCTGCATGAAGATCCCGAACTCGTAGCGGATGCCGTAGCCGTAGCCGGGCAGGCCCATGGTGGCCATGGAGTCGAGGAAGCAGGCGGCCAGCCGCCCCAGGCCGCCGTTGCCCAGGCCGGGGTCGTGCTCCTGCTCGAGCATGTCGGAGAGCTCCACCCCGTAGGTCTGCAGCAGCTTGGCCGCCATCTCGTAGGCGCCCAGGCTCATGAGGTTGTGGCCGAGGAAGCGCCCCATGAGGAACTCGGCCGAGAGGTAGTAGACCCGCTTGACGTCCTGGTCGATGTACTGCCGCTGCGTTCGAATCCACCGCTGCACCAGGCGATCGCGCACCGCGTGGGACACCGCCTTGTAGACGTCGAGCATGGTGGCGTTGTCGGGCGCCTTCATGCACGTGTACAGCAGGTGGTCGAGCACGGCCCGGCGGACCGTGGTGGGATCCATGCCGGTACGGTCGTCCTCGACGACCACCTTGGGGTTGGGGCTGACTTGGTCGATGTTCATCGGATCGATGGCTTCAGTTGGATGTGGCGGGCTCGTCCTCGAGGACCAGCTCGGCCCCGGGCTCGCCCGTCTGGTAGTCGAGGCCCCGCTGCTCGATCCACTCGAGCAGGCGGGTCCGGATGAGCTCGGAGCCCGCGCCCTCGCGGAGCTTGAGCTCGTGCAGCATGTCGCGCCGCTCCTTGACGTCGAGCGGGCTGTTCATGCGCAGGAACACGGCCTCGAGCTCGGCGATCGACGCGGTGGACTGGGTGGGGGCCGGGTCGCGCATCCACGCGAGGATGAGCTCGGCGAGCACGGCCCGGCGGTGCTCCTGGGGATCCTTGCCCGGCGGCACCGCGCGGGCGCGCCGGTGGTAGTTGGTCATCGCCACGTTGAGCGCCTTGGCATCGCGCCCGCTGAGCACCGCGGCGCGCTCGAGCTCGGCCTCGAGCTCCACCACGCTGTCGGTCATGAGCACGGCCTTCAGCGGATCGGGGGCGTTGGGATCGCGGGGCGGGGCGGCCTTGGTGGCGGAGGCCGTGGCACCGGCCGCGGCCGGGCGGCGCTCGCCGTGCTCGTCGTTGCGCAGCACGAGGTAGGCGCTCAGGCCGAGCCCCGCCGCGGCCAGCAGCATGACCGGGCCCAGCCATGGTCGCGTCCGGCGGGGGCGCGGCCGCGGCAGCGAGAAGTCCACCGCCGGCTGCAGCGAGCTGGCGTTGCCCATGATCGAGTTCCACAGCTCCTCGGCGAAGCGCTCGGCGGTCTGCGGGCGGGCGTGGGGCTGCTTGGCCAGCGCGCGCATGAGGCAGGCCTCGAGCGCGGGCGGGATGGCGACCTCGGGGGCCAGGGCGCTGGGGGCCGGGGGCGGGACCTCGCGGTGCAGCCGGGCGTAGTCGTCGGGGCTGGGCGCGAGGAAGGGCGGCTGGCCCACGATCATCTCGTAGATCACCACGGCCAGCGAGTAGAGGTCGCTGCGGCCGTCGACGGCCTCGCCCGCGAGCTGCTCGGGGGACATGTAGCAGGGCGTGCCGGGCTTGCGGCCGGGGCTGGGCTCGCGCTCGTCGATGGTGGCCACGCCGAAGTCGAGCATCTTCACGAAGCCCGGTCCCTGGTGGCGGGCCTGCAGCATGATGTTGGAGGGCTTGACGTCGCGGTGCACCACGCCGCGGCGGTGCGCCTCGGCCAGCGCCTCGCAGCACTGGGTGGCGATGTTGACCGCGCGCGAGGGCTCGATGCGCCCGTGGGCCTGGAGGGTCTCGGCGAGGGTGGAGCCGCGGATGTGCTCCATCGCCAGGAACAGGGTGCCGTCGGGGAGCTTGCCGTAGTTGTAGATCGCGACGATGTGGGGGTTCTGCAGGCGGGCGGCGGCCCGGGCCTCCACCGCGAAGCGCTCGGCGATCTCCGGGTCCTTGCTCAGCCAGGGGTGGATCACCTTGATCACCGCGGTGCGCCCCACCGTGGGCTGGTCGGCGAGGTAGACCGCTCCCATCCCGCCCATGCCCAGCTTGGAGCGCACCACGAACTGCCCGATGATCGAGCGCCCGATCATCGCGTCGGTGGCGGGGGGAGCCGCGGCATGGCCGGGACCGGGGAGCGTGGCCTGGTCGCGCCCGCTGAGCGTGACCCCGCAGGTCGGGCACTGGCGAGCCCCTCTCGCGATCTTGGCCCCGCAGTGGGCGCAGTTGGGCACCGGGCCCAGTGTACGGAAGCCCCGCTCCCGGGAACATCCCAGGGCGGGGCTTCGGAGCGAGGGGCCTCTATGGGGGCCTAGTTGGCGGCGACGCGGGTGCCGTAGCTGGCGCGGGTCTCGAGCTCGAGCATCGCGCTGACGTTGGCGGCCAGATCCTCGCTGGTGGTCCCCTCGAAGTCGATGCCGTCGAAGAAGCGGTCGTAGGTCTTCGAGAGGGTCAGGTCGATGGGGAAGGACTCCTTGGCGTCGACCACCAGGGGCCCGCCGTTCATCACCTTGGAGAGGTCCACGTCGACCACGATGGGGTCGCTGCTGGAGAACTCGAAGTCGACGGAGAGCTCGCCCTTCTGGGCCACGCCGCGGAAGTAGAAGGTGGAGCCCTCGACGTTCTCGCGATCCTCACCCATGTCCATCGCCCGGGAGATGTCGCCCGAGGGGACGAAGGGGCCGTACTCGACGGTCATCGTGCAGTACGAGCCGGCCTCGACGTCGACCGCCCCGAAGGACTGCAGGTCGAGGTCGGTGGCGCCGATGCTCTCGGGGAGCGATCCCCAGTGGCTGTCGAAGTCGAGCGCGGCGCCGCTGCACTCCTCGATGCTGGCGCCGGTGGTGGTCACGAAGCCGGCCTGCAGGTAGACGGTCCAGCCCTCGTCGGTGTCGAAGGTCCGCAGATCGCCGTCCGCGAGGTCGGGGAAGCGCCCATCCTCGGGGGTCGCGTTGTGGGTGACCATCAGCTGCACGAGAGTGGTGCCCTCCTCCTGGAAGGCGTCGAGCAAGTCGCAGCCGGTGCCGAACAGGGCGGTGGAGGAGAGGGCGGCGGCAGCGGCGAAGGTGCGGATGAGGGCGGTCATGACGGGCAGCTCGCTTCGACTGTTGGCATTAAGCCGGATTACGTTTTTGGAGGCAAGTGAAAATTGGACCCACGGAGAAAAAAAGTGTGTCCCCACTTGCTCGAAATTTCGCGTTGGTAGCAAATTCGTGGCAGAGAGTGAGCATTCGACGCGACTGCCGAGATCTCCCCCGTCCCGGGTTGGGAATCAAAAGATAGTATTACTAACTGTATCTGACGTACTGAAGTGGGGGCGTACAACCCCACTGTCTCTCACATGTCTTGGAACGTCGGTTGACCTGGGTGGATGAGGTCCGGTAGGGGCCTGTTATCCATGAAGTTTTTCAGGTGGGGCGCAGTGGTGGCCGGTGGGCTCTTGGTGGCATGTCGACCCGCATCGATGAGCGCACTCGATCCCACCAATCCCACCTCGAGTCTCTCGAGCGCCGAGGTCGGGAGCGATCCCCACTCGTATGCGCGGCCGGAGGAGATCCGCGTGCGGCACATCGGCCTGAGCTGGACGGTGTCGTTCGAGGAGCGACGACTCGCAGGTTCTGCCACCTTGTGGGTGGAGCGACGGGATCGCGAGGCACCGCTCGTGCTCGACACCCGCGACCTGGAGATCGAGCGGGTGGAGGCGGGCCGACTGCCCGGGGCGGTCGCCGAGGGCGAGGTCCCGCGGCTGGCCGAGGTGCAGGACGTGGCGTGGAGCGAGGCGGCGTGGGCCGTGGGCGAGCCCGATGCGGTGCTCGGCCAGGCCCTGTCGGTCACGCTGCCGCCGGACGCGGACCTGGCTCGCATCCACTATCGCACCGGGCCCGAGGCCACGGGCCTGCAGTGGCTGGGGCCCCGGCAGACCGCCGACGGCACCGACCCCTTCCTCTACAGTCAGAGCCAGGCCATCCACGCGCGCTCGTGGATCCCGTGCCAGGACTCGCCGGGGGTGCGGGTCACCTACGACGCGGTGGTGCGCGTGCCCCAGACCGAGGCGTCGAAGGACCGCGTGGCCCTGATGTCGGCGCGCTCGGAGGACCGCGCCGATCACCCCGCGGGTGAGCACCGCTTCGTGATGCCGCAGCCGATCCCCGCCTACCTCATCGCGCTGGCGGTGGGGCGGGTGGAGTTCGAGGCGCTGGGCGATCGCAGCGGGGTGTGGGCCGAGCCCTCGGTGCGGGCCCGCGCCGCGGCCGAGCTCGCCGACGTGGAGCGCATGATGGCGGTGGCCGAGTCACTGTACGGGCCCTACCGCTGGGAGCGCTACGACGTGCTGGTGCTGCCGCCCGCCTTCCCCTTCGGGGGCATGGAGAACCCGCGGCTGACCTTCGCCACCCCCACGATCCTCGCGGGCGATCGCTCGCTGATCTCGCTGGTGGCCCACGAGCTGGCGCACTCGTGGTCGGGCAACCTGGTGACCAACGCGACCTGGGACGACCTGTGGCTCAACGAGGGCTTCACCGTCTACATCGAGCGGCGCATCGTGGAGGCGCTGTACGGCGAGGGGCGGGCGCGGATGGAGGCGATGCTCGGGCGGCAGGATCTCGAGGACGAGCTGGCCCGGCTCCACGAGCCCGGCGACTCGCGGCTGTCGGTCGACCTGCGGGGCCGCGATCCCGACGACGGCATGTCGGACGTGGCCTACGAGAAGGGGGCGCTGTTCCTGCGCGAGCTCGAGGAGGGCTACGGGCGCGACGCCTTCGATCCCTTCATCCGCCGGTGGTTCGACGAGCATGCGTTCACCAGCGTGGACAGCGAGGAGTTCGAGGGGTTCCTCGAGCGCGAGCTGGTGTCGGTGGCCGAGCCCCGGCCCGGAGCTCGACCCGCGCGCCCCGACGCGTGGATCCACGGCGAGGGCGTGCCGCCGGGGGCCCCCGCGCCGAGCTCGGATGCGTTCGCGAAGGTGGACGAGGCGCTCGCGGCCTTCGGCGCGGGCAAGACCGGCGCCCGGGCCCTGCCCACCGAGGGCTGGACGCCGCACCAGTGGCTGCACTTCCTGCGGGGGCTGCCCGCCGAGCTGCCCGCGGCCTCGCTCGCCGAGCTCGACGCCGCCTACTCGCTGACCGCCTCGAGCAACTACGAGATCCTCGCGCAGTGGCTCGAGCTGGGCGTGCTGCGGGACTACCGGGCGGTGGACGAGCGCCTCGAGCAGTTCCTGCACACGGTGGGGCGCCGCAAGTTCCTGCTGCCCTTGTACGAGGCGCTGCTGAGCGCGGATCGTCGGGCCGACGCCGAGCGGATCTACGCCCAGGCGCGCGCGGGCTACCACCCGATCACCCGGCACAGCCTCGATCGCCTGCTCGCGGGCGACGGGCCGTCGTAGCCGCTGGCCGGGGCGGCTGGCTCGCCGCGGCCCGGCCGAGCGGGCTCAGTCGCTCCCGCTCTCGTCGCCCTCGTCGGCCGACGTGGGCTCGCGGCCGGCCACCTCGAGCACCCGCGCCAGCTTGGTGCCCCGCAGCAGCCGCGCCAGCACCTCGGACACGCTCTGCCCCCCCAGGATCGCCAGCGGGGCCATGCTCTGCGCCATCTTCTCGGCCAGCGCCTTGTCGCCGAAGGCCTGCAGCGCCGCGATGAGATCGGGCGAGACCGCCTTGGCCTTGTCGACCACCGCGTTGACCTCGCCCTGCAGCTCGCGCAGGCGCTGCAGGAGCTGCTTGTCGCTCAGCTCGAGCTCGAGCTCGCTGGTGCTGCGCCGCCGCGCGAGGCCGGCCGCGTGCACGGCATCGAGCGACTCCTGATCGGCGAGCTGGGAATCGAGCCGCGCCTTGCGGCCCTCGGCCTCGGTGTGGATCTTGGCCCGCTCGAGCTCGAAGGCGGCCTCGACCTCGGCCCGCTGCAGCCGCAGGCGCTGCTGCTGGGTGCCGGCCTGGATCGTCTGCACCTCCTGCTCGATGCGCTCGCGCTCGCGGGTGAGCTCGAGCCGCCGGCGCTCGCCGTCGAGGGTGAGGGTCTGCTCGACCACGGCGTGCTGCGCCCCCACCAGCAGGGTCTCGATGCCCTCGTCGCCGATCTCGACCCCGAGCACCTCCACGTCGTAGATGCGCATGCCGTTCTCGTCGAAGCGCCGGCCGGGGCGGCTGCCGTCCTCGCCCTGGGCGCCGAGCACCACGTCGCGCACGAAGGCCACCGCGCGCGGGTAGAAGTCCTGCACCGAGTGCTGCTTGATCGCCCCGCGCAGCAGCGAGCGCAGGTGCTCGGTGAGGAACTTGACGTAGTTCTCCACGTTGAACCAGCGCTGGGGGTCGCCCTCGAAGTTGACCCGGTACGACAGCCGCACCCGCACCTGCACCAGGTCGCGGGTCTCGGCCTCCACCTCGTCGCTGACCTTGTTGTAGAGCACCCGCAGGTACACGGTGCGGTCGACCACCTCGTCGGTCTTGGGGGTGCCGGTGCTGAGGTCCATGGCCTGCAGCACCTCGTCGTACTCGAGCAGGTAGGTGGCCGGGCCCACGATCACCTTGCGCTCGCCGGTCTTGCTCACGATCTGCACCGCGTAGCCGGTCCACACCGAGATCGCGACCGCGCCGTCGTAGCGGGTGTCGAGCACGATGGTGCGCGGCGGGGTGAAGCTCTGCGCGCGCTGGAAGTCGTTGCCCCCGAAGGAGGCGTCGGCGGCCGGGGCCTCCTCGGTCGCCTCGCGGCGCTGGGCGGGCACGGGGGCGCCGCTGCCCTCGCCCGAGCGGGCGAGGTGCTCGTTGTGGGCCAGCGCGCTGGCGTTGCCGGGGAACCACAGCTCCACCTGCCGGCGGTCGAGCACCCGCCGCACGATCACCTCCTTGCGCGGGTCGGGCAGGAAGATGCACGGCCCGCGCTCGAGGCGGATGCGCCCGGTGTTGCGGTCGAGCACGTAGCGAGCCTCGCCGGCCGGGATCGCCACCGCGTAGTGGATGGCCTGCGCGCCGTACTTGATCGCGGCGTGCTCGGGCCGCGGGAAGTAGATCATCTGGTCCTTGCCGGTGATGAACAGCTCGTCGCCCACCTCGTGCCCGTGGCCGAGCGCGTCGCGGTAGGGGGCGATGACCTTGAGGTAGATGCCGCTGTTCTCGCTGAGCTCGATCGCCCGGAACTTGCGGGCAGAGCCCCGCTGCACGAACACCTCGGTGGGCCGCGGGAACACCACGGCCGGCCCCTGCAGGTAGCTCTTGTTGCCGCTCTCGTCGAGCAGGATGCAGTACTCGAGGCGCTCGAGGGTGACCGCGTCGCGCACGTACTCGCCGCCCACGTCGGCCACCACCTCGACCCCGGTGGGCGGGATGTAGAAGGAGACCTCGGTGCCCTTGATCACCAGCAGCTTGCCCATGGTGAGGTCGGGGGTGAGCTCGGGGACCTCGGCCGGCGCGTCCTCGTCGGGGGTCTGGGGCTTGATGACCGCGTTCTTCCAGTTGGCCTTGGCCGCCTCCTCGTCGTAGACGCGGACCACCAGGTACTGGTTGCTGCGCAGGTGGTGCCCCTGGATCACCCGCACCATCTGCCCCGGCCACAGGGCGAAGGCGACGGGACCGGGCAGGTTCACCTTGCGCCCCACCTCGAGCTCCACCAGGTTGTTGATCGCGCCGGTCTTGGGGTGCTCGCCGTCGTCGGTGGGGTTCTTGAGCACCAGGTACCAGCCCACGGGGGCGACCGCGAAGGGGAGGATGGCCTCCTCGAGCGAGCACCTCGAGAAGCGCTTGCTCTCGATGTCGAAGACCACCGGCTGGTCGGTGTTGGCCAGGCTCGACTTGTAGGGCCCGATGTACGCGTTGATGTTGCCCTTGGTCTCGTCCGCGATGAACGCGTACTCGTTGGGGGCCAGCACCAGATCTCGCTCGCGCGCGCGCTCTCGCTCCGACATCGCCGACTTCCTTTGCTCGCTGCCGTCCGGGACGGACGGGCGTCCAGGGTAGGATCCGAACGTGCTCGCGGCCAGCTGGATCGGCGGCCGGACGGAAGCGCCACCACGACGGCCGGTCCTGTTGGCACCGGGACCGGCCGGCGATGTGTTAGAAACGGCTCCGACGGTGCTCGACCTGCTCGCGCTCTCCCTCGCGGCCGCGGCTGCGACCACCTCCCCGGACGCCTCGGCGACCCAGGGCTTCGAGGGATTCGCGGAGCCGGATCCCGCCCGCGAGCCGGTGCCCGCCCCCGGGCCGAGCGACGAGGGCGAGGGCACGGGTCCGCGCACGTGGATCGCCGGGGCCTTCGTCGACACCAGCTATCTGTTCAACTCGAACTTCCCCGCCAATCATCTCTACGCGGGCGCGGTCACCCACCCGCGCACGGGCGAGCTCACCCTCAACGTGGTGGCGGCCCAGCTGCGGCACGAGGCCAGCGACGACGAGCCGGTGCGCTTCGAGCTGGCCCTGCACGCGGGCGCGGCCGTCGATGCCTTGTACGCCGGTGAGCCGGTGCCGGGCGGAGCCGCGGGATCGTTCGCGGGACCGGAGGTGTGGAAGCACATCGCGCTGGCCAACGCGGGCTACCGCTTCGCCAGCGGCACCGAGATCGATGCGGGTCTCATGGGGGCACCGATCGGCTTCGGCGGGTTCTGGTCCAAGGACAACTGGACCTACAGCCCCGCGCTGGCCTCGAACGCCGTGCCCTACTACTTGATGGGCCTGCGCGTGGCGCAGGATCTCCCCCGGGGGCTGCGGGCCGAGGCGTGGCTGGTCAACGGCTGGCAGACGATCGGCGACGTCAACCGGGCGCCCTCGGGGCTGGTGGGGCTGCACTGGGGCAAGGGGCGCACCACGGCGGCGGCCCAGCTGTTCTTTGGTCCCGAGCAGGTCGACCTCGATCCCGCGTCGTGGCTCGTGCACCTCGACACCCAGGTGGTGTGGGACGGTCGGCCGGTGGGCGTGGCCGCGGTGCTCGATGGCGGTCGCGAGGGACGGACCGCGGGCGGGCAGGACTCCTACTGGATCGGCGGCGGGATCTGGGTGCGGGGCTTCGCCTGGGACGGGCCGCGCTCGTCGCTGGTGATCGCGGCCCGGCCCGGGGCGTGGGGCGATCCCAACGGGCGGATCTACGGTGTGCCCCAGACGCTGGTCTCGGTCACGGCCGGGCCGTCGCTGTACCTGGGCGACCTGGTGCAGCTGCGCCTCGAGTACCGCTACGACCGCTCGCTGGCCTCCGATGGCTTCTTCTGGCGCGGGGACTCGCTGTCGCTGGCGCACCAGCAGCACAACGTGATGCTCGACCTGCTGGGCAAATTCGAGCACAGCTTCGCACGGCGGCGCCCAAGCTGAGCCCCTCGGCGGTGTTGCGGTCCTTGCGCGGTGCCCGAGGAGGCTGGGCTCGGGCCTCGGCGGCGGCGCGGAAACCTTGGGGGGCCTCGGGGGTGACACACTCGGGCGGCCCCTTCGCTGCTCGAGACCCGCCCCCGTGTCCGCCCTGCTGCTCAGCCTCATGCTCGCCTCGAGACCCACCGTGGCGGTGGAGGTCCACCCCGATCCCTTCGTCGATGCCGGCGATCACGCGCGCCTGACCGCGATGCGGGGCTGGTTGGTGCGTCGCCTGCTCGAGGAGGGCTACGACGTGGCGGCCGAGCCCCGCGGAGCCCAGGGCGTGGTGCGGGTGCGGGCGGTGCCCGACGGGCTGGTGGTGAGCGCCGAGGGGCGGGCGCGTCGGAGCTTCGCGGTGGAGCCCGGGCCCGACGCGGTGCAGCGCCTCGAGGTGCTGCACCGCGCGATCCAGGGCGTGGAGCAGGCGTGCGATGCCGAGGATGCGATCGCCGAGCCCGAGCCCGGGGTGGCGCTGCGCTTCGTCGACGCGCCGGCCGACGACGGCCTGCTGGAGGCGATGGCCGAGGTGGGTCACCACGCGGGCTTCACCCTGAGCGCCCGGCCCTCGAGCGTCGACACGCTGGTGTGCATCGAGCGGCGGGGCGCCCTGGCCGAGGTGGGCATCGGTCCCGCCGCCGACGATTGCAGCCCGCCGCAGCTGGTGGTGGAGCTCGGCGATGGCTCGCCCGATGCCTCGCGCCGCGCGGCGCGACAGCTCCTCGATGCGCTGCGCTCCCCGCCCGAGCCGGCGGGCGAGCTCGATCTCGAGGCGCTCGGCGGTCCCTCGGGGCGAGAGCTGCTCGATGCTCCCGCGCCGAGCGTGACCCGCGAGCGCGACGAGGAGCTGCCGCCCATGCACGGCCCTCCGCGGGCCGAGGCGCGGCTGGGGGCCAGCGCCGGCGTGGCCATGCGCGGCCGCTTCGTGGACCCGCTGGTGCAGGCCGGCTGGCGCATGGGTCGGCTCGAGGGCGTGGGCGGACGGCTGAGCGCGTCGGCGGTCCCGTCGTCGGGTCACTCGGTGCTCGTGGTCGATCTGCGCCTGGTCATCGGTCCCGACTGGGGGCTGCGGGTGGGTCGACGCGGACACCTCGACGTCGCCGCCCTGGTGGGCACGGACCTCCACACCTTCGGCGTGGGCGATCGGACCGCGGGCGACGTGGCCTTCGCGGCCGAGCTGCCCGTGACCTACTCGATCGAGCTGCGCAACTGGACGCGCCTGCACCTCATCGTCGACCCCGGGATCGGCTCGTCCTCGTGGGAGCACCGGGTGGGCCTGGTGCGCGAGAGCGGGGTGGACTGGAGACGCCCCGCCTGGCGCGTGGGCCTGGCGGTGGGCATCACCCACGGCTGGAGGATCGAGTGAGCGAGCGCAGCGACGTGATGGCGCTGAACGAGCTCGAGCTCGAGGAGGTCCCCGCGGCTCCGCTCGAGATCGACGCCCTGTACCGGCGCTACCACGGCCTGGTGTATCGCCTCGCCCTGCGCTACGGCCGGGGCGACGCCGCCTGGGCCGAGGACCTCACCCAGGAGGTCTTCCTGCGGCTGTTCGACGTGATCGATCGCCTCGAGGAGAACGACGGCCTCGAGGGCTGGTTCTACCGCGTGACCAGCAATCGCTGCCTCAACCGCCTGCGTCGCGAGCGGGTGCGCAGCGCGGCCCCGGTGCGCTGGCTGCTCGGCGAGAAGGCGCGGCCGCCCGTGGACCCCGAGCGCCTCGCCGCCGCACGCGAGGGGCTCGACCAGGCCTGGGCCGTGCTCGACCAGCTCCCGCCCAAGGAGCGCATGGCCTTCTGCATGGTGCACGTGGACGGCAAGACCCTGGTGGAGATCGGTCGGATCCTCGGCCACACCAAGGGCTACGTGTGCAAGCTGGTCAAGCGCGCCGAGGCCCGCGTGCGCGCGGCGGGCTGGGAGGTGGAGGGATGAGCGAGCGACGGGTGCTCGCACCGCGGCTGCGCGAGCTCGACGAGGAGCTCGCCGCTCGCGGCATGCCCCCGGGCGCGCGGGCCCGGGTGGCGGAGCGGCTGCGGCGAGAGGCGATCGCCCGCGAGGCCACGGCCGGCTTCCGCTTCCGCTGGCTGCCCGCGATCACCTTCGCCGCCGGTGCGGCCCTGGTGCTGCTGGTGGTGGGGCTCGGGCTGCGGCCGCGGCCGCAGGCCATCGAGCCCGATCCGGTCGCCTCGGTGCTCGGGATCTTCACGGTGGAGGGCGAGCACTGCCGATACCGCAGCGAGGCCGGGCGGGCGGTGCTCGACGGGAGCTGCCGCCTGGTGGCCCCGCACCTGACGATGCAGACCTGGGATCGCGTGGTGCTGCGCGACGACGACGGGCTGCGCATCGACGAGGGCACCGCGCTGCTCGAGGTGGCCCACGTGTCGAGCGGCGAGCCGCCGGTGCGGATCCACGTCTCGCACGGCACCATCGAGGTGATCGGCACGCGCTTCACCGTCTCGCAGCACGCGGGCGGGGGCTACGTCGATCTCTTCGAGGGACGCATCCGCTTCGTGGGCCTCGGGGGGCAGCGCCGCGAGATCGAGCCGGGACAGCGGCACGCCTGGGGCGACGCCGCCGAGCCCGAGCCCTCCGAGGTGGCGCAGGCCGAGCTGCTCCCGGCCGCAGCGGGGCGCGGCCGCACGGGCGCGGCCACCCACGACGGGGCCGAGCCCGACCCGATCGTCGTCGTCGAGGCCGAGCCGCCGCCGGTCGAGCCGCGCGCGAAGGCCCGGGGCTCGCGTCGTGCCGCCGAGCGCCCGGCGAAGCCCGAGCCCGTCGAGGCCAGCGCCGAGGATGCGACCGCGATCATCGACCAGGTCACCGCCCTGCGGGCGGCCGGGCGCTACGCCGACGCGGCCGAGGTCCTGCGCAGGGCCGAGCGCGGGCGTCGGTGGGACCGGCGGACCGCGCAGGTGCTGAGCTACGAGCTGGGCGAGATCGTCGAGCGCCACCTGGGCGACGCCGACCAGGCCTGCGCCCACTGGGCCCGCCACGCGGCTCGCTTCCCGGGCGGGCGCTACGACGGCGCCGTGGCGGCGGCCCGCGAGCGCCTGGGTTGCCCCGACGCCGGCGCGGGCACGCCGTAGCCGCCTCGCCTGCGCGGGCGGCAGCGCGTACCATCCCGCGCACGATGGCGACGGTCGCGATCACGGGAGCCACTGGTCACCTCGGCGCCAACCTGGTGCGTCAGCTCGTCGCCCGCGGCGACGAGGTGCGCGCCCTGGTGCGCCGCCCCCGTCCCCCCGAGCTCCACGGCCTGGCCCTCACCGAGGTGCGGGGCGACGTGATCTCGGGCGAGGGCCTCGACGAGCTGCTCGACGGCGCGGAGCTGCTCTATCACCTCGCGGCCCAGATCTCGATCGTCGGCCCCATGAACGGCCTGGTCGAGGCGGTCAACGTGGAGGGCGTGCGGCAGGTGACCCGCGCCGCGCTCCGCAGTCGCGTGCGTCGCATGATCCACACCTGCTCGGTGCACGCCTTCTCGCACTCGCCCTGGGATCGCCCCGTCGACGAGACCCGCCCGCGGGTCGGGCCCGGCCAGGCACCGGCCTACGACGTGAGCAAGGCTCGCGGCGAGGCGCTGGTGCGCCAGGCGATCGAGGAGGGCCTCGACGCGGTGATCGTGCACCCCTCGGCGGTGATCGGTCCCTATGACTATCGTCCGTCTCGCCTGGGCCTGGTGCTGCTCAAGCTCTACCGGCGACGCCTGCCCGCGCTGCTGTCGGGGGGCTACGACTTCGTCGACGCGCGCGACGTGGCGGCCACCATGATCGCGGCGGTGGACAAGGGCCGCACCGGCGAGAGCTACCTGACCACCGGTCGCTACCTCACCCTGCCCCAGCTCTCGGCCGCGGCCGAGCGGATCACCGGCGTGTCGCGCCCGCGCCTGACCGCGCCGGCGTGGCTGGCCCAGCTCGGCGCGCCGGTGATGGACGTGGCCGCGCGCTTCCTCGAGGGCGAGCCGCTGTACACCTCGGAGTCGCTCATCCCCCTGCGGCTCCGCTATGCCTTCGACTCGAGCAAGGCCCAGCGCGAGCTCGGCCACACCATCCGGCCCACCGAGGACACCCTGCGCGACATCTACGCCTGGCACCTGGCCGCGGGCACGATCGCCCCCAAGACCGATCGCGCCCGAGCGCTGGCCGATCTCGCGGTCAGCCCCGGCTAGCCCCGCGAGCCAGGCGGCCCGGCGGGTGAGCCACGGAGAGGTGGGAGCTAGGTGCACCCGGGGATGCCCCTGCGGCGATCAGGGTGATCCCCTCTGCGGTCGCTCCGACCACCGACGTATCCTGCGCGGGTGAGGCGAGGGCACGCGTTCGGGCTGGTGCTGGTGCTGAGCGGCTGTGGCGACCCGTCCGAGGGCGGACGAGCCAGCGCGGGCTCGGGGCCCACGAGCCTGACCGGCCTCACCGCGGTCGGCAGCTCCACCCTGGGCGACGACTCGGGCGACACCAGCGGGGCGACCAGCGGCTCCAACCCCGATGGCACCGGGGGCGGCAGCGGTCCCAAGTTCGACCTGGGCGACGACGGCAGCGGCACGCTCCCCCCGCCCGGCGAGTGCGAGACGGAGCTGATGGCCACCGTCCGCGACTTCTCGCAGTCCCACCCCGACTTCGAGTACGTGATCGCGGTCGACCCCGGGATCGTCGACTTCATGCTCGGGGGTGACGGCAAGCCGGTGTACGCGGGAGGGAGCGCGGGCACGACCACCGGCCAGGCCAACTTCGACCAGTGGTATCGCGACGTGCCGGGGGTCAACCAGACCATCCCCGTGGCCATCCCGCTCAGCGACGACGGCTCGGGCACGTACACCTACGACAACCCGGCCTTCTTTCCCATCGACGACCAGGGCTTCGGCAACGAGGGCAACTCGCACAACTACCACTTCACCCTGGAGATGCACACGCAGTTCACCTACCAGGGCGGCGAGGTCTTCACCTTCCGCGGCGACGACGACCTGTTCACCTTCATCAACGGGCGCCTGGGCATCGACCTGGGCGGGGTGCACGGTCCGATGGAGGGCAGCATCGACCTCGACGCGATGGCGGGCACCCTGGGCATCGTGCCGGGCGGGACCTACGACCTCGACTTCTTCTTCGCCGAGCGCCACACCTCCGAGTCCAACTTCCGCATCGAGACCACCATCGGCTGCTTCCAGCCGCCGGGGTGAGCCCGGCGGGTCGCGGGCGGGCGAGCTACTTGCCGTCGACGGACGACTCGTCGGCGCGTCGGCGTCGGAGCACGGCACGCGGCCGGGTGCCCCCCCGGGAGGAGCCGTGGTGGGGGGCCCGGCGAGGAGACCTCGACGAGGGGGCTCGCCGCGATCGCTCGAGCAGCTTGGCCACGCGGGAGGGAGCGCGGGCCCCCTCCTGCGCCTGCTTGCGGCTGATGACCTGCCGCAGGGCCCGGCGCCCGCGCCGGAGCAGGGTGCCCACGGTCCCCTTGGCGATCTCCATGGTCGCCGCGATCTCCTCGTAGGACTTGCCCTCCCAGTAGAACAGCTCGAGCACCGTCTGGTAGTCGAGCCTCACCTCCCGCAGCGCGTCCGCGACCAGGGCCTGCTCCTCGCTCTCGGCGAGGATGCTCGACAGCCCCGCGCCCATCGCCACGAGCGGGTGCTCGCCGACCTCCTCGTGGCTCGCCAAGCGAGCCTTGCGACGCCAGTGCTCGTACAGCACGAGCTTGGCGATCCCGAAGATGAAGGCGCAGGGGTCTTCCAGCTCCGCCCCGCTCTCCATCTTGGCGAACAGGCGCAGGAACGAGGTGTGCATCAGGTCCTCGATCTCGTACGGCAAGGAGACCTTGTTGGCGAAGAACCGCTCGAGCGCAGGTGCACACTCCTCATAGATTTCTTCCTTGGTCACGTGCCCCCCTTGGTGGTCCTTCGTGCCGGGTCGGGGAATACCCTCGCCCGGGCGGTGCATCGGCCGGGCGCATCCCGAGCCCGGAGAGATCGTCATCGGTGGAGAATCGATCGGCTCAGCGACTGGGCGGTCGCACGGCGAGCGTGGGTCGGTCGTCGTCGTACAGGCCGATCTTGGCCAGCACCCGGGGCGCCTCGCCCCGACCGATCTCGAAGTAGTAGGTGCGCACGAACGCCGCACACGACACGGTGACGAGGTAGCGCCCCTCGACCTCCGAGCCCTCGATGGGCTCGCTGCGGAAGCTGGCGCCGTGATTCTGGCCCGAGAGGGGCACGGTGCCGCGCTGGATGGTCACCGTCCATCCGATCCGCGGAGGCGTCGAGCTCACGAGCACCCGCAGGCGGATGTCCGTGGCCGGATCCGTGTCGAGGGCCAGGAGCCCGGCATCGTCCCCCTCCACCCGCTCCCACTGCGGGGGCGAGCCCGCCGAGAGGAAGGAGAAGGCCGAGGGATCGTCGATGTCGGCGTGGATTCGAATCTCGACCCGTCGGAGCGGGCCATCGAGGGTTGCGTGGTCAGTCATCGTGGTGGTTCCATGGACATTCTGTTCGGAGCTGGCCGAAGATTTCACGTTCCCCCGCATCGGCCTCGATTTTCTCGTGGGTGATCGTGTCGTCCACGGTGAAGTGCTCTCTCAACTCCTCTAGTGCTTCACAGGCCCGAATTCGGTCACGTCGATCGGCAGCCGACTCGATCCAGTGCGACAGAGCCTTCAGGGCCATTCGATGGTCCCCCGCCTCGTCGTAGGCAACCGTGGCCACGTACCAGATCCTGGCGACCGCCGAGTCGTCGACTGGTCGGTCGGACCGTAGGAGCTGCGTGATGTGGTGCTCGAGCGCCTCGGCCCGCCGATGGAGCTCCGTGGGGCGAGAGCTGACATCGGGATCGTCGCGGAGGTCGAGGTAGAGCTGCTCGGCCTCGGCCCGAGTGGCCTCGGGGGCGGAGGGATCGAGGCGACGGGTCAGCTCGAGCAGCTCGCGTGCCTCGCTCGGGTGAGCGCTGGTCGACAGGGCTCGGGCGGCCATCCAGGCGTAGGTGGGCAGCCGCGGGTGCTCGTCGCCGAGGTGGCGCCGCAGCACGGCGAACGAGCGCTCCACCAGCCGCTTCGTCTCGGCCCCTCGATCGGGCAGCAGCGCCGTGGCGGCGGCCGTCTGGAGATCGAGGTACGCCAGCGTGAGCTCGGACGAGGGCAGCGAGGCGAGCTCCTGAAGCCGGTGTCGCGCCTGCTGGTAGGCCTCCGCGGCCGCCTCGGCCCGACCCTCGCGGAGCATGGCGTGCCCCTCGACCAGCGAGCGCAGCGCGGGGATCCGCAGGGTGACGAGGTCGGTGTCGGGGTCGGAAGACAGGCTGGCCTCCCATGCCTCCGCCTGCTGCAGCAGCGCATCCACCTCGGAGCGCGTCCGACCCAGCAGGATCCCGGCCTCTGCCTGCTCGAGGGTGGTCTCCACCAGGAACCGCAGATCGCCTCCGTTGCCGTGCCGTGCCATGGCCAGCACGTCCCAGGCCTCGGGGCTGCCCATGGCCAGCATCACCGCGCCCCTCAGGCGATCCACTACTCCCGAGAGCAGCGAGCCGTCCACGTGGATCCGCCCGCGGAGCCCGTCGAGCTGTGCGAGCGCCTCGGCGTCCTGGCCCCGTCGATGCAGGAGCTGGGCGCTCCGCAGCTCGTCGGCCAGGCCGGGGCTGGGGGGACGAGGCGAGTCGGCGCGGCAGCCCTCGGGCTGGTAGAGGCTGGCGGTGTGGATCTGGGGGCGGCGATCGAAGAGCTCGCGGCCCGGGGCCTCGGCGAGCAGCGTGTCCACCTCGGCCATGAACAGGCGCCGGCCCTCGCGGAGGCACCGATACTGCTCCTCGAGGTGCTCCCAGGGCCGCCACCTCTGGGCCAGCTCGTCCGCCACCTCGCGCCAGCGCCTGGGGTACTCCTCGATCCGGGGCATCGGGCCGTAGGCCTGGGTGACGCGCCGCTCGATGGCCGACCAGTGCCCGTCCGCGTCCCACACCAGCGGCTCGCGTTCCGACCACAGCCAGGCCGTGACGCCCGAGATCAGGCCCAGGCCCAGCACCGCCCCGACCACCACGTCGCGCAGGGTGGTGGACGGCGGCGCGAGGCGCTGCTCCAGCGTCTCGATGATCTGGGCGAAGTCGAGGTGGCGCCGGTCGGGGTCGGCCTGCATGCCGCGCAGCAGCAGGCCCCGCAGCCACCGGGGCACCGCGCGGACGGGCGGGGCGTCCTCGAGCGTCCCGGCCTCGATCCGACGCAGGCGCTCCTCCTTGGCCTTGATGCGGTCCTCGTTCGTGGTGCTCCGCCCGAAGGGGTGGAACCCGTAGCAGGCCTCGAACATGGTCACGCAGTAGCTGAATTGATCGCTGCGGGCGTCGACCTCCTGCCCCCGGAGCTGCTCGGGCGCGGCGTAGGGCAAGGTGCCCACGAACCCATCCGGTGCCGTCAACGAGCGCTCGAGCGGGCCCCGCGAGTCGCCGACGCTCCGCGAGTCGCTGCACGGCAGGACGGTGGCATCTTCGTGGCGCCACCGCGACCGGCTCGAGGTCTCCGCCGTCTCCGAGCCCGCCTCGTCCTCGGTGGGCCCCGCGAGCCACTGCCGCTCGCGTCGCGCCTGGGCGCGGCCCTCCTCCGTCAGCTTCACCAGGCCGAAGTCGAGGATCTTGGCCTGGCCCTTGGTGTCGATCATGACGTTGCTGGGCTTGAAGTCGCGGTGGACCAGGCTGCGGCGGTGGGCGGCGAGCAGGCCCCGGGCGATCTGCAGGAACACCTGCAGGATCTCCCGCAGGGTGCGCGGGCGCGCGGCCAGCCACCCGTCGAGGACCTCGCCGGCCACGTGCTCGAGCGCGAGATAGTAGGAGTCCCGATCGGACACGCCACTCTCGTAGAGCTG
This sequence comes from Myxococcales bacterium, assembly GCA_020633315.1. GTDB lineage: Bacteria > Myxococcota_A > Polyangia > Nannocystales > Nannocystaceae > Paraliomyxa. Next base: position 532,598 of record JACKDV010000004.1, on the reverse strand, counting down.
GACCACGTTGGGGTGGTTGAGGCGGGCGAGCGCGTGGGCCTCGCGGTCGAGCCTGGATCGCTCGTCGTCGCCGGAGAAGCGGATCACCTTGAGGGCGATCGTTCGGCTCACGCGTCGATCGGTGGCCAGGTACACCTTGCCGAAGCTCCCCTTGCCGATGAGCCCACGGGCCTCGATGTGTGGGGGGGCGAGCTCCGACTGCGGCTCGAAGAGCCGGCGGCGCACGGATTCGATGCGCTCCCGGCTCTCGGTGATCGGGCTGTTTCGCAACAACGTGTCGATGTCCATCGGAGATGGGGTCCTCTCTGGTGCTGCCCCTCGGCAGCACCGATCAGTGAATTGGCGCGTGAGTGGGGCGCCGATGCGGACCCCGCCGTGAGGGACGGCGGCGTGTCATGCGCGGAGTCATGGGCAGAGCTGGAACCAAGGCGGTCCACGACGACCGCGGATCCGGGTGCACCACACACAGCCCTTTAGTGCGGTCACCCGACTTCCTCTTTCTTTAAAAGGAGCTGGATCCCGAAATGAAACCCCTACAAGACGCGGCGCCAATGGGTCATCTCGGGGGTGGCCTCGCCGGGGAATGCCCGGCCGTTGACGCCTTCGTGCATCCGGGGAACCCTGGGCACGGATGAGCGAGGCAGAGCTGCACCATGCGCTGACCTGGGCCCAGATCGGCCTGGCGGTGCTCACCGCCGGCGCGCTGCTGCTGTTCCGTGCGCCCTACGGTCGGCACTACCGCAAGGGCTGGGGCCCGTCGGTGCCGGCGTGGCTGGGCTGGGTGATCATGGAGAGCCCGGCCGTGCTGCTGTTCGTGGCCATCTACCTGCGCGGCGATCATGCCCTGCAGCTGGTGCCGCTGCTGCTGCTGGGCCTGTGGCAGCTGCACTACGTGCACCGCACCTTCGTGTATCCGTTTCGCCAGCGTTCCCCGCGGCCCATGCCCTTGGTGATCGCGCTGGCGGGCGTGGTCTTCAACTCGCTCAATGCCTACATCAACGCGCGGTGGATCTCTCACCTGGGCGACTACTCGATCGCCTGGCTGGCCGATCCGCGGCCGTGGATCGGCGGGGCCGTGTTCGCGACGGGCTATGCGATCAACAAGCGCGCCGATCGCATGCTGCTCGCCCTGCGTCGCCCCGGCGAGGGGGGCTACGCGATCCCGCGGGGCTGGCTGTACGAGTGGGTCTCGTGCCCCAACTACCTGGGCGAGATCGTCGAGTGGGTGGGCTGGGCCATCGCCACCTGGTCGCTGCCGGGCCTGGCCTTTGCGCTCTACACCGCGGCCAACGTGGGACCGCGGGCGCTGGCCAACCACCGCTGGTATCGCGAGCAGTTCGACGACTATCCGCGCCGGCGCCGGGCGTTGATCCCCTTCGTGCTGTAGCGACGCGCCCGGCTCGTGCACGGCGGGAGGATGGTGATGGGGGAGCCGTCCTCGAGCTCGGGGCGCTGAGCTCCTATCCCTGGCCCTCGACGTCGTAGAGATCCACGTCGCACACGAGGGCCTCCTCGACCACGCAGCGGCCCTGATCGCACTCGAAGCCGGTGGCGCAGGAGAACAGGCACGCCTCGCCGCCGGTGGGAGCGGCCACGCAGGTGACGCTCTCGAGCTCGCACACCAGGTCGTGCCCACAGGCGGCGCCTCCACCCTGGTGGCAGGGCTCGCCGTCACCCGGGGCCAGCGCACAGGTCCCGTCCACGCAGCTGAGCTCCTCGTCGCAGATCTGCGCCGTCCCCAGGCAGGCGTCTCCCACCTTGGGCAGCCGCACGCAGCGGGCCTGCCCGTCGTCGTCCACGTCGACGCAGTAGGTGCCCGTCACGCAGACGCTGAAGAAGTCGAGCTGCACGTCGCAGGTCTCGCCCTCGGCCGCGGTCTCGGGCCGAGCCACGCACAGCCCGTCCACGCAGGTCGAGTTGCGATCGCAGGAGTCACCGAGGTCCTGCACCGCCTCGCACGCCTCGCCGGGAGTGGCGGTGCCGTAGAAGAGCTTGCACTGGTAGCGCTGCAGCAGGGTGACCAGCTCCTCGATGGTGTAGTCGCTGGCGCGCTCGCAGCCCACCTCGCGGACCGTGGTGAGCATGTTGCCCATGCAGGCGGCGTCGTACTCGAGGCCGAGCGCCACCGCGTCGCCCTGGGCCTGGCGCACCTGCTCGTCGATGCGGGCGTCGCAGCCCTGGGGTGCCACCGCCTGCGGATCGCAGCCGCAATCGTCGAAGGCGCCGCAGATCACCGAGACCGCCGTCTGCGGCGCCTCGTCCGAGGGCACCGGTCCCACCGTGTTGCCGCCCCCGTCGTCGGGGCAGCCGGCCAGGCAGAGCAACAACGAGCCACCGATCCACTGTGCGCGATGCTTGGTCATGATCGTCCTCGACCCAGCAAGAATGGCACCACCTCGCATCGCTGGTCATCTGGCGGCGCGCGGTGTTGCACCACGCCACGCCGCGTCGTTTCCTGCTACACGGAGCCCCGTTCTCACCTCCTCGCGCCCCGTCCGTACCAGAGCCCGTCACCATGAAGATCCTCGGCATTCCCGGTAGTCTCCGTCGCGCATCGATCAACCGCGCCCTGCTCGTCTCGGCCCGCGCGCTCGCCCCCGCGGGGGTGGAGCTGGTCATCGACGACCTGCGGCCGATCCCCATGTACGACCCCGATCTCGACGATCCCGCGGCGCTCGCCCCCGTCGAGGCCTTCAAGCAGCGCATCGCCGAGGCCGACGCGCTGCTCATCGCCACCCCCGAGTACAACTACGGGATCCCCGGCGTGCTCAAGAACGCGATCGACTGGGCCTCTCGCCCCGCCTACCGCTCGGTGTTCGCGGGCAAGCCCTGCGCGATCGTCAGCGCCTCCCCCAGCCTCATGGGCGGGGTGCGGGCGCAGGGGCAGCTCAAGCAGGTGCTCCTGGGCATGGCGGCCGAGGTGTTCCCCCACCCGGAATTCGCGGTGACGCAGGCCGGCCACAAGCTCCACGACGGCGAGCTCGGCGACGAGCCCACCCGCGAGCACCTGGCCGCGCTGCTCGTCGCCCTGCGGGCGTGGGTGCAGCGACGCCAGGCCGGCCCGAGCCAGTCCGAGCCCGGGCTATAGTAGTGGGGTCGTCATGGCGACGCCCTCCACCACTCCCACCCGCTGGCACGGGGAGCGCCTGCGCGACCCGCCCACGCGGATGCGATGGATCGGGCGCCTGCTCGGCATCCACATCGACGAGGGCGACCCCGACGTGGTCGCGCTGCGACAGGGGCTGCTCCGCGCCGACCCGGTCGCCGACGCCTTCGTCGACTGGGCCGCCGAGCAGCCGGCGGGGCACGGGCGACGGCTGTTCGAGCGCGTGGTGGAGCAAGGCCTCGCCGCCGTCCCGGAGGCCCCCGAGTGCCTCGTGCGTTGGTTCGAGCCGCTGGAGCGCGCGCCCGCCTGGCTCGATCGCGACGCGCTGCGCCTCGCCTGCCGCACCGCGTGGCGGGTGGGCACCGCGGGCGGCACGGTGCTGACCGCGATGGCGCTGATGGGCGGCTACCGCAGCCGCGCCGCCGTCAAGCCGCTGGCCATGACCGGAGCGCTCGATCGCATGGTGGTCCGCCGCATCGCCGAGACCTCGCGCTTCACCCTCGACGTGATCGAGTCGGAGACCCTCGAGCGCTCCTCGGCGGGCTTCAAGAGCGCGTGCCGGGTGCGACTGATGCACGCCAAGGTCCGCCGCAGCCTCCGGCACCGGGCCGACTGGGACGAGCATGCCTGGGGAGTGCCGATCAACCAGACCGACATGGCCGCGACCCAGCTCGAGTTCTCCGCGGTGTACCTCTCGGGCCTGATCGCCCTGGGCTACCGCTTCCGCGAGGACGAGCGCGAGGCCGTGATGCACCTGTGGCGCTACGTGGGGGTGGTGATGGGGGCGGACGACGAGCTGCTGGCCCCCGACTACCGCACCGGCCTGCGGCACATGCTGATCCACGGCATCACCAACCCCTACGCCGACGACGACAGCCGGGCGCTGGCCTGGGCCCTGCACGAGCTGCCCGCCCGCCTCGCCCGCACCCCGTGGGAGCGTGCCGCCGCCCGCGTGGTGATGCGCTACCGCGACGCGGTCTCGCGCTTCACCCTCGGGCACGAGGCCATCGACGACATCGGCCTGCCGCCCGAGCCGCTCACGCCGCTCGTCGCCCTGCTCGCGGGGGGGCGCTTCGGGCTCGAGACCCTCCGCCGCCGGGTGCCCGCCCTGCATCGGCTGGCCGAGACGCGGGGCCTCGAGGTGCAGCGCCGCATCATCGACCAGCTGGTGGGGGCCGAGCCGGTGCGCTATGTGCCCTACGGCGATCGTGGCTCCTCGGAAGCCCTCGGCGAGCCGATGGCCGGCTAGTGAGGCGCGCCGGGAGCCGCGGCAAAGCTTGCACCCGATCCGTGCGCCGGGGCGACGTTCTGGCCGACTCGGTCCCTCGCCGGCGTGGATAGAGTGATCGGGTGTCGACCGCGTCGTCCCTGCCGTCCGTGCTGCGCTCCCTGCTCGTGACCCTCGCGCTCGTCACCCCCTCGGTCGCGAGCGCGGACGTGATCGATCCGATCGAGGAGGCCTGCAACGAGAAGCAGGCGGGCGACGAGTGCGTCGTGGAGCCGGAGCCCGGGCTCACCGAGGCCATGATGGGCACCTGCGAGCCGGCCACCTGCACCCGGCTCGACTACAGCAACGGCACCCCGCCCACGGTCGTCGAGTACGATTGCCTGCTGTGCACGCAGCCCTCGGATTCCTCGGGCGGCACGGCATCGGGCGGAGGCTCGTCGTCGACCGGGACCGACTCGGGCGGCACGGCCGACGAGGAGGAGCGGAGCTGCTCGGGCTGCTCCATGAGCGAGACCTCGCTGGCGAGCCTGGGCCTCGGTCTCGCCCTGCTCGTGCTCGCGCGACGTCGACGCGGGCGCAGGTCCTCAGGGCCCCTCGCGTGATCCGGCGCCGGCCCGGCGAGCGAGCGCTCGTCGTGGACCGACGGGCTCGATCGCGTCACCATGTCCACCATGAAGCCTAGCCCCTCGTTCCTCGTCGTCGTCGCGCTCGTGTCCTCCGCCGTGGGGGGCATCGGGTGCGCGGAGCGGTCGTGCGACCTGCTGGCGAAATCGTCGGTGCAGCTGACCGTCGTCGACGCCACGACCGGCGAGGACGTCGAGGCCACGGTGACCTTCCTCGTCGACGGCGAGGGGCCCATGCAGCCCGACGAGAGCTTCCCCGGGACCTACGCGCTGGGCTTCGAGCTCGAGGGCAGCTTCGACGTCACCATCGTGGCCGAGGGCTACCAGACGGAGATGCGGCAGTACGAGGTGACCGCGGACGAGTGCCACGTGATGACCGTGCAGGACACCGTCGAGCTGACGCCCGTGCCCTGACGCGCCCCGACGACCCCCTCAGCCCACCTGCCGCGAGCGTCCCTTCCAGTAGGGCGCCCGCAGCACGAACTTCTGCAGCTTGCCCGTGGCGGTGCGCGGCAGCTCGTTGCGCAGCTCCACCGAGGTGGGGCACTTGTAGTGCGCCAGGTGGGCGCGGCAGTGGGCGATGAGCTCCACCTCGCCCGCGCCAGCGCCGGGACGCAGCACGACCAGCGCCTTGACGGTCTCGCCCCACTTGTCGTCGGGCACGCCGATCACCGCCACCTCGGCCACGTCGGGGTGCGATGACAGGCAGTCCTCCACCTCGATCGACGACACGTTCTCGCCGCCCGAGATGATGACGTCCTTCTTGCGGTCGGAGATCGTCACGTAGCCCTCGTCGTCCATCGTGCCGCCGTCGCCGGTGTGGAACCATCCGTCGACGATCGCGGCCGCGGTGGCCGGCGGGTCCTGCCAGTAGCCCTCGGTGACCACGTTGGCGCGCGCGAGCACCTCGCCGAGCTCGTCGATGCGCACGCGGACCCCCAGCACCGGGGCCCCCGCGCGCCCCAGCCGGGCGGCGCGCAGGGCCGGCTCGAGCGCGTCGTACTCGGCGCGGCCGCGGTTGATCGTGAGCAGCGGCGAGGTCTCGGTGAGCCCGTAGATCTGGATGAGCTCCCAGCCCAGCTCCGTCTCCACCCGCTCGATGGTGCGGGTGGGCGGAGGGGCGCCCGCGACGATGATCCGCGTGCGGCCGCCGCCGGGGATCGGGCCCTCCCAGCCCGCGGCCGCGTCGAGCACCGCGTGCACCACCGCGGGGGCGCCGTTGGTGATCGTGATGCCGTGCTCCTGCACGCGCCGCAGGATCTCGGCCCCGCTCACCTTGCGCTGCATCACCTGCGTGGCGCCCATGCAGGCGAGGGCGAAGGGCATGCCCCAGCCGTTGACGTGGAACAGCGGCACCAGGTGCAGGAAGCGGTCGCGATCGCCGATCCCCACGTGCCAGCCGAAGGTGGTGGCGTTGAGCCACAGGCTGCGGTGGGTGAGCTGCACGCCCTTGGGGCGGGCCGTGGTGCCGCTGGTGTAGTTGAGCGTGGCCACGTGGTCCTCGTGGAGCTCCACGGGGGCCGGCTCGCGATCGTAGCGGAGCAGGAGCTCGTCGCTCTCGGCCCCGAGCACGATGCGGTGCTCCACCGGCACCTCGCGCAGCGAGTCCTCGAGCTCGGGGTCGACCAGCAGCACCCGCGCCCCGGAGTGGCTCACGATGTACTCCACCTCGTGCGCGTGCAGGCGGAAGTTGATGGGCACCAGGATGCGACCCGAGCCGCAGGTGCCGTAGAGCGCGGCCACGAAGCGCGCCGAGTTGGGCGAGACGATCGCCACCCGCTCGCCGGGGGCGATGCCCAGCGCATCGAGCCCGGCCGCGAACGCCCGCACCCGTCGGGCCAGCTCGCGATAGCTGATGGCGCCCCAGCTCGGGGCCTGCGCGTCGGGCTCGTCGACGAGCCCGATGCGATCGCCGTAGACGAGCTCGGCGCGGTCGATGAAGTCGCGGACGGTCAGGGGGACGCGCATGGGTCCCACGCTACCGCGACGGGGCGGGGGACGCGACGGGGCCGCTCTCGGAGGAGCGGTGGCTCAGGGTGCCGATGGGCCGCCGTCGTCGGCCTCGCCCCAGCAGGCCCAGCCCGAGCAGGACGACGGCTGCAGGCCCCGGCCTCGTGCGCGCTCGGGTCCGACACGCGCACCCCGAGCCGTCGTCGTCGCTCGCCCCGGCGTCGTCGGTGTCGCCCGCGGTGCCGCCGGGGCCATCGTCCGAGCCGGTGCTGGTCCCCGCCGTCCCGTCTCCCACGCCCTCGCAGCCGGGCTCGCCGATGCCGAAGCACGAGAACGCCACCTCCGACACGTTGCCCGCGTGATCGGTCGCGATCGCCTCGAGCTCGTAGGAGCCGGGGGCCAGCTCGGTGGTCCAGGTCCACGGGGTCCACTCGTCGCGCGGCTCGACCTGCTCGCTGCCCGTGCTCGCGTTGCGGATGGTCAGCTCGATCGAGGCCACGCCCCAGCCCTGGTCGGTGGCCTGCAGCTCGAGCTCCACCGGGGTCTGGTCTCCGGCGGGCAGCAGCTGTTGCTCCCACTGCGGCGAGACGATCGTCACCTGCGGCGGCTCGGTGTCGGGGCTCGAGTCCAGCGGGGGCCCACAGATCCCGCTGAACTCCACCACCGCGGGGCTCGTGCACCCGCTCGGGTAGTCGCCGTCGCCCACCCAGGGCTCGGTGGGGAGCCCCCCGCAGTGGAAGGTGGGGGCCCACGCGTCGCCGTCGGTGCACGGCGTGATGTCGAAGCCGCTCGCCGCCTCGACCCACTCGATGGCGCCGTCGATGATGCCGCTGTAGGAGCTGTCGATGCAGCTGTGGGTCCCGGGCTCGGACACGTAGGTCCACGAGTGGATCCCCGCCACGCGCCACGTTCCGTCGCCTCCGTCGGCCGGGTCGAGGTACACGAAGGTGGGGCCGCCCGAGTCGCCGCTGCAGATGATGCCGTTGGGGTCGCGGACCTCGATCCCGCCGTCGGGGGTGAGGGCGTAGATCGAGGTGTCGAGCATGCGCTTGTGGCCGACGACCAGATCGTCATCGACGCCGAAGCCGACCTGGACGATGCGCGCACCCGGGGTGATGGCGGTCTGCTCGCAGCCCCCGGCCACCGGCACGATCGGCACGGTGAGCACCGGCTGGTCGAGCACGCAGAACCCGAAGTCCGTGCCCTCGGGACCGCCGAGGGACCACGATGGGTACAGCTCGCACTCCACGATCTCGGCGAGCACGTGGCCGGCCTCGATGTCCTCACCGAAGACGACCTCGGGAGCGACGCCTTCGTCCAGGCAGTGGGCCGTGGTCATGATGAGCCGCGGGTGCACCAGCACCGCGCTGCACACCCCGCCGCCCGACAGCGGGGTGATCTTCACGACCGACGGCCAGCCACAGGGGCCCACCGCCTCACCCCCCTTGATGGCGGAGGGATCGGGCTCGGCGGTGACGGGGACAACCAGCGCGAGGGCCAGCGGCGCGAGGGCCATCATGGACGCAGACGACATGGACGAGCGCTCCCGACGGAGAAGGGGCGCCCGCGGAGGGCCCGTCTCCACGGGGGTGGTGGCAACGAGCCAGGGCGTGGCGCCGCCGACTAGACCGGACGATGGTCGCGATGGTTTCGTCGATTCGTGCGGCGACGCGAGGCCGTCGACGATCCAGGTGTCAACCTCGGGCTCGTATGCGGTCGCGATCTCGCGCTCGCACGAACGACTCGAGGGCTCGCGGCGGAGCGCGGCCCTACGCGGCGTGTCCCGCCGCGAGCAGGCGCTCGCGCAGCTGCTCCTCGAGCAGCGCGGCCCAGGTCTCGAGGTACTCGATCACGTCGTCTCGCTGGTTGCGCTCGAGGTAGCGACGCCCCGAGGGTAGCCGCCGCAGGATCCGGTCGTCGCTGAGATCCTCGAGATCGGCGAGGTCGCCCGTGCTCAGCCCGTGGCCGAGCATGGCGCGGATGATCGCGTCGATGGGCTGGCCGCTGTCGGGGCAGTACTCGCGCACGCGGTCCTCCCACTCGCCGCCGATCCGCAGCGCGGCCGCGTGGATCGCATGGCGGTCCTCACCGGTGAGGGTCTGGGCGAGCTGCCCGCAGTTGCACATGCCCAGGTGGCCCCACTGGTAGTCGCTGCCCTCGCGCAGGCGGGCGGCGGTGCGGCGGAGCGCCTGGATCAGCTCGACGTTGGCGTAGGCCATGGGACGGATCCAGGGTACGCGATCGCACGGCCGCCGGCACCCACGAGGATGCGCGGCGGCGAGGATCGGCGCGGCGCGGGCGAGCGCGGGTCCTACAGGGACGCGCGCCCAAACAGCTCGGCCGGATCGCCCTGCGCCTTGGTCACCGTCTCCACCTCGAAGATGGTGGCCCCCGCGTGCACGTTGAAGCTGCGGAGGTGGTGGGGCAGGCGCAGGCCCAGCTCGCGTCGGTACTCGCCCACCTCGCCCTGGGTGGGGATGCCCCCCGCGCCCTCGGCCAGCTCCACGGCGTCGAAGCCGAGCACGTCGCCGGTCTTGGGATCGACGAGCAGCCGACGGGGCGGCAGGTCCTTGGCGCGCAGCACCACCTCGACCAGCTCCTTGCCGTCGCGGCTGGCCCAGCCCTCCACGCGCGCGTCGTCGAAGCCGGCGCTCCAGTCCCCCACGGTGAGCGGCCCGCCGAGCTGGGTCTGGCGCAGGTACTTGCCCTCGGCCTGGGTGGGCGGGCCCATCGTGGACACGCTCCAGGCCTCCTTGCCGTCGTAGGTGTCGATGGCCCGACCGTGCACGCCGAGGTCGAGCTCCATGCGGTGGTGGTGCTCGGCGTCGATCACCAGGCGGAAGCGACCCTCCACTGCCGACGAGGGCATGCGGACCTTGCCGCGCAGCTCGATGGGGCCGAGCTTGGCCAGCCGCGCCTCGAAGGCCTCGGCCTTGGACTTGGCCAGCAGGGCCTGCACCGTGGGCAGCGGCCGCTCGGCGCCAGCCTTGCGCGTCAGCGGGACGTCCTTGCCGTCCTGGTGGAGGATCATCGCGTCCACCTTGCCCTTCGCGTCGCGCCGGAAGCTGACCGCGATCGAGTCGCGCGCGCGCAGGTGCCAGCGGCCGTCCTCGCCGGGCTTGCGCAGGTCGAAGGCCATCTGCCCGTCCACGTCGGCCACCAGGCGCCCGCGAGCCACTCGCACGGTGGCCTTGAGCTTGCCGCCCTCCTCCTCGTAGCGCCCGAGCAGCTCGGCGACCTCGGCGGGCTCCACCTCCGGCGGGAACGCGTAGCCCTCGCGCGGCAGCTCGAGGTCGAGCCCGCCTTGCAGCATGTGCAGCACCTGGGCGCGCTTGCCCGTCTCGTCGAGGTCGAAGTACACCTGGATCTGATCGGTGATGGCGAAGGCCCAGCGCCCCTGCTCGTTGGGGGGCGCGAGCTCGTACTTGGTCTGGCCGGGCACGTCCACGTGCAGCGAGCCGCCCTCGGCCAGCACGGTGAAGCGGGCGTCGTCGAAGGGGCCGAAGTCGGCCACGTACTTGCCGGGGTAGGGCGACAGGTCGAGCGTGGGGCCGGCCTCCTCGCCCGCGCGGGGCAGCTCGCCGATCATGCTGTCGAACACCAGGTCGAGCGAGCCGCGCTGGAAGGGGGTGCTGCTGGTGTTGGTGAGCAGCACGAAGGCGATCCCGTCGTCGGGCAGCATGCCCACCTCGGCCGCGTAGCCGTCGATGTTGCCGCCGTGCTCCACCATGCGATGGCCTCGCCACGCGCCGACCATCCAGCCCAGGCCGTAGTGCAGGCCCGCGCCGATCTCGATCTGGGGGGTCCACATCTCCTCGATGCGCTCCTCGGACACCAGGCGCTCGCCCTCGAAGACGCCGCGGCCGAGCTGCAGGCGCAGCCACTGCGACATGTCGAGCACGGTGGAGTTGATGGCGCCCGCGGGGGCGATCGCCTCGAGGTCGCGCATGGGCAGGGCCTCGTGGCGCTCGCTCTCCTCGCGCCAGCGGTAGCCCTGCGCCAGGTTGGGATCGGCCTGGGCCCCCGCCACGGTGACGGTGGTGTGGCCCATGCCCAGCGGCTCGAAGATCCGCTCCTGCAGCATCGCCGACCAGGTGGTGTCGGCGGTGCGCGCCGCCGCCTCGCCCACCGCCGCGAAGTTGACGTTGTTGTAGTGGAACTCCTTGCGGAAGTCGGCGATCGGCTCCGCGTGGCTGGCCTGGGCCAGCATGTCGGGGCGGGACAGGCCGCCGCTGGCCCACAGCACGCTCATGCGGGTGAAGCCGGTGCGGTGGGACAGCAGGTCGCGCAGCGTGGTCTGGGGCGGCTTGCCGTCGGCCTGCACGGGTCGCGGGGCGAGCTTCAGCTCGGGCACGCGATCGACCACGGCATCGTCCCAGCGCAGCTTGCCCGCGTCGATCTGCATCGCGGCGAGGGTGGTGGTGAAGGCCTTGGTGGTCGAGCCCACCGCGAACACCGACTCGGGGGTCACCTCGCGCTTGGACTCGAGGTCGGCGTAGCCGAAGCCCTGGGCGAAGACGAGCTCGTCGCCCTTGACCACCGCCACCGCCATGCCGGGGATGTGGTTGTCCACCCGGGCCTGCTCGAGGCGGGCGGCGAGGCGCTCGAGCCGGGCCGCCAGCTCCTCCTCGTCGCCCGAGGGGACCGCGGTGGTCGGCGGGCCCGCGGTCGGTGGGGAGGTGGTCTCCTTCGCCTTGCCGACGCAGGCGAGGGTGGACATCAGCAGGGCCAGGCCCAGCCACGATCGGGGGCGCAGGCGGGGGGAGGACGGGCGTTGGGGCGGCATTGGCCCCAGGAGACTACCGTGGGGGCCGGGTTGTTTCAGGCGCGCCCGAGCTTTCTCGTCGGGCGCCGTGAGGGCCTCCACACGGGGTGAGGATCGGTGTTCGGAGAGCGGCGCAGGGGCGCGAGCGAGGCCGAGGCGATCGAGGGCTGCTACCTTGGTGCGCGATGCAGGACGGCGATGCCCCGGAGCCCGCGCCCCCCGTCGACGCGGAGCCCGAGCCGCTGCTGGTGCTGCACGGGCTCACCGTGCATCGCCCCGACGGCGTGGAGCTGCTGCGCGACGTGGACCTCGAGGTGCGGCCCGGCGAGGTGATCGCGCTGCTGGGGGGCAGCGGCGCGGGCAAGTCCACGCTGCTGGGGTGCATCGAGGATCCCGACGCGCTGCGTCGGCAGGGCTTCGGCGTGCGCTTCGGGCAGCGGCGCCTCGACGCGAGGATCGGCATCGTGCCGCAGCGCGGGGCGCTGTTCGATCACCTCTCGGTCGCGGGCAACCTGCGGCTGGCGCTGCGCCACGCGGCCCACGAGGAGCAGGGGCCGCCGCCCTCGCGCGACGACGGGGCGGTCGAGGAGTGGCTGGGTCGCATGCACCTGCCGCGGCAGTGGGCGCGCGGAGGCCAGGGGGCCACGCGGCTGAGCGGCGGCGAGGCGCAGCGCGTGGCGGTGGCGCGCACGCTGGCGGGCGGGCGCAGGCTGCTGTTCCTCGACGAGCCGTCGGTGGGCCTCGATCCCTACCGGGTGCTGGTGCTCGCGTCGCTGCTGCGTCGGCAGATCCGCGAGCGCAACGCGGCGGCGATCGTCATCACCCACGACCTGGCCTTCGCGGCCGCCTTCGCCGATCGCTTCTGGTTCATGGACCGGGGCCTCGCCGCGGTGGAGCAGCTCGCCGTCGACGAGCTGCCGCCGGGGGACTCGCGCACGGCCGAGCAGGTGTGGGCCATCGAGCAGCGGATCGGCGAGGCGGTGCTGCGGCGGCTGGAGGACGACGCCACGCCGCCGCCCGGCTCGGCCCCGCGTCGCTGGCTGCAGGCGCTGGGCGGCCGGGCGGCGCAGTGGGTGGAGCCCTTCGCGGTGCCCATGCAGGTGCTGCGGCACCTGCCCTCGCTGCCCCGGCGCCTGCGCGACTGGGCCGAGGTGCTGCCGGTGGTGCTCAAGCAGACCCTGCTGCGCCCGGCCCCCTTCTTCGCGATCGTGTCCACGCTCATCGGCTACAGCGTGCTCTACATCTTCCACCGGGCCTTCGCCGACGGGGACCTCGCGCTGCGCGACGGCTACGTGTTCACGCTGCTGGGCTCGCGGCACATCATCGCGCTGGCGCCCCCGCTCACCGGGATCCTGCTGAGCGCCACCTCGGGCAATGCGATCACCGCGTGGCTCGGCGGCATCTCGCTCACCCGGCAGAGCGACGCGCTGCGCGGGCTGGGGGTGTCGCCGCAGCGCTACCTGTGGGGCCCCGCGTGGGTGGGGCTGTCGCTGTCCGCGTTGGTGCTCGCCGCGCTGTTCGTGGCGGGGATGGTCGCGGGCGGCACCCTCTACATCGCGAGCACGGGGCTGGCCTCGGGGCAGGCCTTCGAGCTGGTCACGGCGCAGCTGCTCGACCCGGCCCCGGGCGACCATCGCCTGCTGGCGCGGGCGGGGCTCTTGCTGGGGATCTACGCGGTGGGCATCGCGGCCGATGCCGTGGCCAAGGGCTCGGCCGACAAGCACAGCGCCGAGGCGGTCACCGCCTCGATGGTGCGCAGCGTGATGGCCTCCACGCTGTGGATCGTGGCGCTCGAGCTGCTCACGCTGCCGCTCGTCTTCGGGTGATGCCATGCGCAAGGAGCTCTCGATCGGCCTGGGCATGCTGAGCTTCGCCGCCGTGGCGGTGGCCGGAGCGATGGGCCTGCGCGCGCTGCCGCGGCCGATCGAGGCGCTGGAGCGCGGGGCCGGGGTGCTGCGGGCCGAGGCGGGGGCGCTGCGCTACGAGGCTGCCGTCTCGCCGGCGGAGGATCGCGAGCGGCTGCGGGCGCGGCTCGATCGCCACACCGAGCTGGTGGTGCAGCCGGTGGGCGACGACGGGATCGCGCTCGAGCTTCCCGGGCTGTCCCCGGGCCTGCACTTCGTGGAGCTGGAGCTCACCCGTCGCGGGGGTCGGGTGACCCGCTTCTCCGACGAGGTGGTCTCCGGCCCCTGGCAGCACGAGCGGGAGCGCGGCTGCGACCTGGGCCTGGTGCTCGGCCCCCAGGGAGTGCACGACCTGCTGCTGCCCGTGGTCGAGACCAAGCTGCTCGCGGGGGCGCGGAGCAATGCGTACTTCGGGCCCACCAGCGTGCTGCCCCGCAAGGTGCTCGAGGTGGTCGACGGCGGCCTGCGCTTCGACGTGGCGCTCGACACCAGCGAGGAGGACAAGGGCGACCTGCGGGTGGCCGGGGTGATCGACGTGCGGGGCTCGGGCGACGCGGGCATCATCGCCTCGCTGCGCCGGCTCGACACCGCGGCGCCCGGGCCCAAGCTCGAGGCGCTCGCGCGCGCCGAGGGAGCGCGCCGCCTGGGTGCGATCGGGGTCACGGTGGGTGGCGGGCTGGTGGCGGCGGCGGGCGGCGGCACGCTGCTGGGCATGGCGGTGGCGGCCGGAGGCGGGCTGGTGGGGCGCAAGCTCGGCGAGAAGGTGGGCGAGAAGACGGCGCGGCGCGAGGTGGAGCGCGAGGCCAAGGAGCAGATCGAGCGGGCGCTACGGGTGGCCACCGAGGCGATGAGGCTGCCCGAGCAGGTGGTGGTGCTGCCCACCGAGCCGGCGTTGGTGGCCGACCTCCATTGGTGCGGTGAGCCGCGGCTGTCGGCCGAGCTCGGGCTCACGGCGGCGCTGCGGCTGGAGCTCCGCGAGGACGCGATGGGGACCCAGGCCGCGAGCCAGGCGGTGTGGCTGGGCACCGAGCTGCCGTTGCCGCGTCGGCCCGAACGGGAGGGGGCCAACCTCCGCGTGGACGTGAGCGGAGATCTGCTCAATCGTCTGCTGGCCGAGTGGGTGGTGCGCGGGGGCCTGCAGGCCGAGCTCGATCGCAGCGGACTGCGCGAGGAGGTGCAGGCGAGCCTCGGCGAGCGCACGCGCTGGGAGACTCGAGCGCTGGGGGTGGAGCTACCCCCGATGCTGCGCCCGCGGGGTGACGGGAGCATCGAGGCGACGCTGGGCGGCGTGGTGCTCGAGCTGGGGGATCCCGAGCGCGCGGGGATGCGCACCGTGGTGCTGGGCGCGACCGGGGTGCTGGCGCTTCGGCCCGAGGATGCGGTAGGCCGGGTGCGGCTGGGTGGTGCGCTCGATGCGGCGTATCTGGGGTGCCGCGAGCGGCAGGGCGATCGCGAGCGACGGGTGCCGTGCTTCTCCGCCGTGCTCGATCCCGAGGCGCTTCGCAGCCAGCTCGACGAGCAGCTGCGCGTGCGCTCGGATCGCCTGCCGGTGCTCGACCTCGGTGCGCTCTTGCGGCTGCGGATCTTCGGTGAGGCCAGTGAGCGAGCGCTCGATGTGGACGGGCTGTGGGTGGCAGCCGAGGAGGGGACCGTTGCGGTGGAGGCCGTGGTGAGGTGACGGCGATCGCCCACGAGGTGCGAGCGCTCGGAGCCTGTAGGCAGATCCCCGAGACATGAAAGGAACGCACGCGAGCCCACCAAAGTTGCTTGCCGTCGCCGTTCCTCGCGTGACATCCTGCTGTTGGAAGGCATCGGCCTTCCGATGAGAGGCGTGATCCCAGTGGGCGGACGTCGAGGTCGGGGGACCTCGGGAGCACCGTCCGGGATCGAGGAGAGGGGGCTGCCATGGGGTCGGGAGAGGATCGAGGAGCAGGAGGGAGCCGGGCGATGAGCGAGCGCTCGGAGGAACGAGCCACCTCACCGTCGCTGCGCCTGGTCACGCCGTCCTCGGTGCTCGTGCCCGAGAGCCTCGAGCCCACGCGTCCCGAGCTCTCCGTGAGCTTCGGCGGTGAGCTGCGTGGCGTCGTGCAGGAGCTCAGCGAGTGGGGGATGCGCCTCACCCTCACCAGCGCGACCGCGATGGCGGTGGCCGAGGTCGTGGAGTTCGAGCTCCGCGATCGAAGCCGTGCCCACCTGTCGGGACGAGCTCGCGTGGTCGGGCTCGCCGAGTACGAGCTCGGGCACGAGGCCCTGCTGTGGATCGTCGAGGGCATGGAGCGCTGGCGAGAGCTCGCGCGCCGCTTCCACGAGCTCGCGCATGCTCCCCACCACCCGCTCCGCCCCCGACGGATGCGCCTGCCCGAGGATCGGATCGCTCGCCGACTGAGTGCCCTGACCGCGGAGCGCTCGCGGGCCCAGGTGCGCTCGCTGGGCAGCGCCGACCGGCTATGCCTGCCCGGCCGGCTCGATCCAGAGCGCGGCCTCCTCTTGGAGTGGGACCCTCGCTGGGGCGAGATGAAGGCTCCGTTCGAGGTGACGGTGGAGGGGCCGTTCTCCACGGTGTCCTTCGTCGAGGACTCGCTGGGCTGGCGCGGCCAGGTCCAGCCCAAGGACGTGAGGATCACTCGCCGTCGGCAGATGAGGCGAGTGCTCGCGCCCTCGGGGGCCAAGGTCATCCTGCACGGCGTGGCCGCGGACACCCTCGAGCTCAGGATGGAGGACGTGTCCTTCGGCGGGGTCTCGGCGCGGGTGGGGGAGGCCCTCGAGCTGGTCGAGCCGGGGCTGCGCATCCCCGAGGTCGTCGTCACCTGGAAGGGCGGCCCCGGGCTGCGCTTCGTCGGCGACCTGCGGCACCGATCTCCCTCGCCCTACGATCGCTGCGACACCATCGGCCTGGCGCTCTCGGGCGCCCCCGAGGCACAGCAGGAGCGCTGGGCTCGCGAGGTGGAGAACCTGCTCTACCCCACCACGCGGAGCTTCGGCCACGACTTCCAGTCGATCTGGGATCTGTTCGAGGCGTCGGGCTACTTCGATCTCTCGGGAGGCCGACGGCAGTCCCTCGGCTTCCAGATGATGCGCGACTCCTTCGAGAACGCGTACCGCAAGCTGGCGGCGGCCCCCGACGTGGGCTGCCTGGTGTCGTACGAGAGCCCGACCCGCGTCGAGGCCACGCTGGCCGGTCTCCGCGTGTGGAGCAAGAGCTGGTTCGGCCTCCACATGGCCCGCAACGCGGATCGACCCCACCTGGTCAACTCCGACAGCTCTCCGCTGCGGGACATCCACTTCCACGTCTACGAGCGGGCGGGCGCCAACGAGGGGCTCGAGTGGCTCATCGGCTACGTCCGCGACGACGCGGGCTTCAGCAAGGTGCTGCACCGCGAGTTCGTGCTCTCCATGCCGGGCTCGGTCGGCGTGCCCTTCGAGGTCTGGCGGCTCAACGTGACCATGTGCAACGACGTGGACGTCCCCAACGTGGACACGGCCACGCCCGAGCAGGTGGACGAGGTGCTGCACGCGCTGCAGGGCAAGCGCCCCCACGCCTATCTCGAGGCCCACGACCTCCTGCCCGGAGCCTTCGAGCAGGAGGAGCTCCAGCAGGAGTGGGCGTTCCACGGGCTCATGCGCGAGCGGACCATGCTCGTCGCCACGGAGCAGGGGCGGATCGTCGCCGCCGCCGTGCTCGACGCGGTCGAGGACGGCCTGCACCTGTACGGCCTGCTCGACGCGGCCCGCGTGTTCGAGCTGGTGCCGGGGGGCTCCCGCCACTTCCCCGCGCTGCTGGTCGCCGCCAACGAGTGGTTCTACAGCGTGGGCAAGAGCAGCTTCGTGTGCTTCGACGAGCACGGGCGCCCCGACATCATGCGCTCGGTCGACGCCAAGAGCCTCGGCTCCGGCATGCTGACCCTGCTGCCGCGCCTGGCCACGCCCGACCTGCTCGAGCGCATCGCCGAGCTCGCCGCCCCCAAGTGATGGGCGGCGCCACCGAGTCCCGAGCCCGGGCCGGGGACGACCGGCCGAGGTCGTCATGATGATCCGCGAGCTCCTCCGCCGGCACGGCGCGCCCGACCTCGAGAGCTGGCGCCCCGAGATCTTCGATCCATCCCATGACGCAGGGCTGCAGGCCCTGCGGGCTCGCCTGGGCGACGGCTCCGTGCGGGCCGTGCACGACGCCTTCGAGGAGCAGGTGGCCGAGCTGGTGGCGGCCCGGGACCCGGGGGCCGAGCTCTCGTCGGATCGGCTGCGCGCGCGGGTGGAGCGGTGGCTCGACGGACGGGAGCCCGAGCGCTGCGGCGCGTGGGTCTACTATCCCTGGTCGGGAAACCTGGTCCACCTGCTCGCGCGCGACGACTTCCGCGAGCTGCGGTCCAATCGCAACCGCAACAAGATCTCCGCGCAGGAGCAGGCCGCCCTGCGCGAGCGCACGATCGCGGTGATCGGCCTCTCGGTCGGGCAGTCGAGCGCGGTGACCCTGGCCCAAGAGGGGGTGGCGGGGAGGTTTCGCCTCGCCGACTTCGATCGGCTGTCGCTGTCCAACATGAACCGGCTGCGGGCCTCGGTGTGGGATCTGGGCATCAACAAGTGCGTGCTGGCGGCGCGGCAGATGCTGGAGCTCGATCCCTTCCTGGAGATCGAGCTGTTCGACCAGGGGGCCACCGCGGACGGCATCGACGCGATCCTGGGCGGGGACCGCCCGGTCGACCTGCTGGTGGAGGAGTGCGACTCCTTGCACATCAAGGTCCTGCTCCGCGAGCACGCCCGCCGCCTGCGGGTCCCCGTGGTGATGGAGACCAGCGACCGCGGCCTGATCGACATCGAGCGCTTCGATCTCGAGCCCGAGCGGCCGTCGTTCCACGGGCTCATCGGGGAGGTCGACGCCGGCTCGCTCGCGGGCCTGTCGACCAAGGAGAAGCTGCCCTTCGTGCTCCGCATCCTCGGCGAGACCGCGATCTCCGATCGCCTGGCCGGCTCGTTGTTCGCGATCGGCGAGACGCTGGAGACCTGGCCCCAGCTCGGCTCGTCGGTGGCGCTGGGAGGCGCGTGCGTCACCGACGTGGCCCGGCGGATCCTGCTGGGAGAGCTCCGGGCCTCGGGTCGCTTCTACGTGGACCTGCACGAGCTCATCCGAGAGGGGGCGCAGGCCGAGCTCGCTCCGCCCGAGGCGCCGTACGTGCAGGAGGCCGCGTCGGCGGCGGTGAGCCTGGAGAGCCTGCGGGCGCGTCGACACCCGGGACAGCCGCCGCCCCTCGAGCTGGTGCGGGCCCTGGTCGAGCACGGGATGATGGCGCCGTCGGGGGGCAACGCGCAGCCGTGGCGCTTCCACTACGAGGGCGATCGGATCTCCACGTCCTTCGATCCCGAGGCCGGGTGGACGACGCTGGACTTCGAGCACCGCGCCACCTACCTCTCGTTCGGCTCCGTCTGCGAGAACATGGAGCTCACCGCCCGGGCCCTCGGCGTGCGGGTGGAGCTCGAGCCGTTCCCCGCTCCCGGCGATCCCTCGCAGGTGTTCGCCCTGCGCCTCACCGGCACCACCGATCCCGTCCACGACGAGCTGGTGGATGCGATCGGGCGGCGGGCGACCAACCGCCAGCTCGGCGACGATCGAGCGCTCGACCCGGGGGATCGGGCCGCGCTCGAGCAGGCCGCCGTCGTCCACGGGGCCACGCTCCGCATCGAGGAGGACCGGAGCGCGCTGGCCGAGCTCGCGGGCATCCTCGGGCGCGTGGACCGGGTGGCGTTCCTCAACCGGCGGATGCACGGCGAGATCATGTCGGAGTTCCGCTGGACGCCGCAGGACGCCAGCCGCACCCGAGACGGGATCGACCTGGCCACCCTCGACCTGTCGCGAGCCGACGCCGCGGCGTTCCGCATGCTCGCGCACTGGCCGGGCATGGCGTTCCTCAAGCGCATGGGCGGGTCGGCGTCGCTCGAGAAGCCC
Organism: Myxococcales bacterium; assembly: GCA_020633315.1. Lineage (GTDB taxonomy): Bacteria > Myxococcota_A > Polyangia > Nannocystales > Nannocystaceae > Paraliomyxa. The sequence goes on along the minus strand of JACKDV010000004.1, from coordinate 513,084 downwards.
TCCCGCAAGGCCGTGCTCGCGTCCTCGGCCGTCGCGGTGCTGACCATCCCCCGGGGCACCCCCGCCGCCTACTTCGAGGGGGGCCGCGCGCTCCAGCGGGTGTGGCTCGAGGCGACGCGCCGCGGGGTGTGGCTGCAGCCGATGGCCATGCTGCCCTACCTGCTCGCCCGCCTCGAGCACGGCCGCGGCGAGGGGCTGGAGCCGCGCGACCTCGAGTCCCTGAGCACGCAGCGCGAGCTCTACCGGCGGTACTTCCCGGTCACCGGCGAGGAGACCGACGCGATGCTCCTTCGCGTGTTCTACGGTCCCGCCCCGTCCGTCCGCGCCTTGCGGCGGCCGGTGGGCTCCGCGCTCACGATCGCTTAGCCGCGAGCAGCTGCTCGCGCAGGCGCTCGAGCGCCGCCTTGACCCGTCGCGTGTGGGCCTCCGACAGCTCGAGGTGGCGGCAGGCCTCGTCGACTTGCTCGAGGTTGAAGGCCTTGATGCGGTTGTTGAACCACGACAGGGCCGTGACCGCGCCTCGAGCGAGGGCCGAGTTCAGCATCACGGCCACCCGCTGGGGTCGGTTCTTGAACAGGTCGTTGACCTGGCTGCGCTGCACGCTGTTGGGACCGCCGCCGAGGCTGTAGGCCAGCACGCAGAGGTCCTGGCCGGTGGCCATGATCTCCCGCCCTGCGTTGAGGTACGCGGTCCAGTCGGCGTCGTTGGGATCGTCGGGGCCGTGGACTCCCACCACCGCGTTGCCCACGACAGCGCACGCAAAGCGCGCAGACACGTAGTCCATCTGGGTCCGAAGCTATCGCAACTTCGGCGCCCTTGGGGAGAGGCAAGGATGCGACGAGCCACACGTCGGCTCGGGCTGCCGTAGACTGCCGGTGCAGGATGCTGCGATCACGGCTCGGTAGTTGGCTCGGCGTGCTGCTGCTGAGCACCGCCTGCTCGTCGGGCGAGCCCCCAGCGCAGGAGCCTGCGGCCGCGACGCCCGAGCGCTCGGCCCCCGCCGGCCCGCACGACGCTGGTCTTCGCCTGCAGTGGTCGTTCGGGACGGGTGAGCAATGGCAGGAGCAGGTGCGCGAGCGGATGTTCCTGCTGCGGCACCCCAAGCAGAGCGTGGATCCCGAGCAGCCGGTGATGCTCACCGAGATCGTCGAGCGCTTCGAGGTGCTCGAGGCCACCGACACCCGCGCTCGGCTGTCGCGGACCCCCGTGTCGATGAAGGTCACCATCCACGAGGGGGGGCGCGAGGAGAGCTTCGATCAGGGCACGGCGGCGGCGGAGCTGCGTGACGGCCTCGCTGCCCAGAAGCTGGCGCACCTCGACGTCCCGCTGGTGGCCAGCATCACCTCGCGCGGGGCGGTCGAGCAGGTGCACGACGCCGAGGCCTACGTCGCCGCGGTGCGGACCCGCTTCGAGGCGCTGGCCGGGGCGCAGCCTCCCCAGCAGCAAGAGGATGCCCGCGCCGCCCTCGAGATCGAGCTGCGCAGCCTGGCGGTGCGGGTCAGCGAGCAGGGCCTGCGCCCCCCGCTGCCGAGCGAGCCCGTCGTGGAGGGCACGAGCTGGACGCAGCGCATGCGGGTGCCCTCGCTGTTCCAGGCCACGGTCCGCTACGAGATCCAGTACGAGGTGAGCAGCGTGACCCCGACCATGGTGGTGGTGGCGCTGCGGGGCGAGGGCACCCTCGAGCCCACCCCGGCGATGGCCACGGTGATCGGCGAGTCCGAGCTGGGCCTGCACGGGCACCTGTGGATCGACCCCCAGCGCGGCGTGCTGCTGGAGCACGAGGAGATCATGGAGATGTCGGTGGAATTCCGTCCCCATCCCCTGGTCGGCGAGGGCGGGACCATGGCCTCCCGGCTCGAGCGTCGACGCACCCGGCTCGAGCCCACGGGCGAGGGGGCGGGCGGCTGAGCCCGACCGTCGACGCCCTCGCCCCGGGTCGCTAAGGTCCCCGGCGATGCAGGCCTACGAGATCCGCGACGCCTTCGGCTTGGACCACCTCACCCGCGTGGAGCGACCCGAGCCCACGCCCGGTCCCGGTCAGGTCCGCGTGCGCGTGCGGGCCGTCTCGCTCAACTACCGCGATCTCATGATGGTGGAGGGGCGCTACAACCCGCGGCAGCCCCTGCCGCTGGTGCCCTGCTCCGATGGCGTGGGCATGGTCGATGCGGTGGGCGAGGGCGTGCGCGGGGTGAAGGTGGGCGAGCGCGTGGCCGGCCTGTTCGTGCAGCGCTGGGTGGCCGGCTCGCCCAGCGCCGAGGCCCAGCGCAGCACCCTGGGCGGCCCGCTCGACGGGATGCTGGCGCAGCAGGTGGTGCTCGAGGCGGGCGGGGTGGTCGGCGTGCCCGAGCACCTCGACGACGTGGAGGCCTCCACGCTGCCCTGCGCCGCGCTCACGGCCTGGAGCGCGCTGGTCGGCGAGGGACGGATCGCGGCCGGCGACACGGTGCTGGTGCAGGGCACGGGCGGCGTGAGCAGCTTCGCGCTCGAGATCGCCCGCATGCACGGGGCGCGGGTGATCGCGACGACCAGCTCGCCCGCCAAGGCCGAGGACCTGCTGGCGCGCGGGGCCTGGAGGGTCATCGACTACCGACAGGATCCGCAGTGGGGCAAGACCGCACGCAGCCTCACCGGCGGCCGCGGGGTCGACCACGTGGTGGAGGTGGGGGGCGTGGGGACCATGGCGCAGTCGCTGCGAGCGGTGCGACCCGGCGGCACGGTGAGCCTCATCGGGGTGCTCGCGGCGGGCGGGGCCGACCTCTCCCTCACCCCGGTGCTGATGAACCAGGTCCGGGTGCAGGGCATCTTCGTGGGCCATCGCGAGGGCTTCGAGGCCATGGGCCGGGCCTTCTCCTTGCACCAGACCCGGCCGCTCGTCGATCGCGTGCTCGATTTCGACGAGGCCCGGACCGCGTTCGAGCACCTGAGATCGGGCGCGCACCAGGGCAAGATCTGCATCCGGGTGTCCTAGACTCGGGGCACTGTCGCCGATGTCCGCCGCCCACGTGATCCTGATCCCCGGCCCGCGGGGTTTCGAGTCGACGTGGCTGCGGATCTCACGGTTCCTGCGCAACGCGTCCTCTCACTGAGGCGCGGGGCTCGAAGGGGTCGCGGCGATCCACCGCGTCGGGGCCCTCGTGCGTATGCTGGGGCGATGACGCGTGCGTGGTGGTCGCCCCCGGTGCTCCTCGGTCTGCTCGGTGCTGGTTGCGCCGGGGAGCTGTCCTCGGACGAGCCCGGGACGCCCCCGGCGGACGAGCAGGCGATGGTGGCGGTCGAGTCACCGAGGGCCGAGCTCGCGGCGAGCCCTGGCGAGCCCGAGGCGGCGGAGCCCGAGACGGCGGAGGCCGAGGCGGCAGAGCCCGAGCGTCCCTACGATCCGCGCTGGGTCGATGCCGTGCGGCAGGTGGTCGGCACCTACTCGGCCTGGGGGCGGGTGGACGACGAGGCTCGGTGGGCGCCGTTCCTGTGCCGCATGCCGCTGCCGGCCTCCGCTCGGATCAGCGAGAGCGACGATCGAGGCACCCACGGCGAGAAGCTCTACACCGTCTATGCGATGGATCCGGTGGCCTACGGGGCGGAGCCGTCGGCACTGCGCCCGGGCGTTTCGCCCGAGCTGCCCGAGCTCCAGCAGGTGATCGTCAAGGAGTCGTTCCGACCGGTGCCGTGGGACGAGGCCCAAGATGCCAAGGGCGTCTTCTTCAGCGACCTACGACCGGCGATCCGCGACGGCCAGCGCTTCGTGCCCGGCGAGCGCCAGGGCCTGTTCATCATGATGCAGACCAAGGGCGAGCTCCCCGGCACCGACGCCGGCTGGATCTACGCCACCGTGGAGCCCGACCTGATGACGGTGAGCGCGGTGGGGGCGATCGAGTCGTGCTCGGGCTGCCACCAGCAGGCCGGCCCGGGGCGCTTGTTCGGCCTCCCGGGCTTCTTTCGCCCGACTCCCTCGTCCGCCAATGGGGCGCCCCGAGCCCAGCCATGAGGCCGCGAGCCGTCGTGCTCACCCGAGCCGGATGATCAGCGTCCCGCATCGTGCCGTGTGATCCCCCATGAATTCCGGTAGCTTGGGCGGTTCGTACGAGGCTCCCGGCTTCGGCTACGATCTCGCGTCCCGATGGCCCCCTCTGGATCCCTCCCCGATGTGCTGCCGCCAGGCACCCGGCTGGCCGATCGGTACATCGTGAGCCAGCTGATCGGGGGCGGGGGGATGTCGCAGGTCTACCTCGCGCAGCACGAGCAGCTGCCGCGGCGGGTCGCGATCAAGATCCTCTCGCGCGCGCTGTGTGGCCAGCCCGAGATCGTGGCGCGGTTCCAGCACGAGGCCCGCGCGGCCTCGACGGTGCAGCACGAGAACGTGGTGGAGGTGACCGACTTCGGGCAGACCTCGGACGGCCGCCCCTTCATGGTGATGGAGTACCTCGACGGCGAGGATCTCGGCGAGACGCTGATCCGCGAGGGCCCGTTCTCGTGGGGGCGCACCCGGCCGTTCCTGCTGCAGATCCTCGCCGCCCTGCAGGCCGCCCACGACGTGGGAGTGATCCACCGCGACATCAAGCCGGAGAACGTCTTTCGGATCTCGCGGATGGGCAGCGACGACTTCGTCAAGGTGCTCGACTTCGGCATCGCCAAGGTGCTGGCCGGCGACGACTCCCGCGGCAAGCACCGCACCCTGAGCGGGCACGTGCTGGGCACGCCGGCCTACATGTCTCCGGAGCAGTGCCTGGGCGATCCCGTGGATGCGCGCTCCGATCTGTACGCGGTGGGGGTGCTCGCCTACCAGATGCTCACCGGCCACACGCCCTTCGAGTCCTCGCAGCCCACCGAGGTCATGCGGGCCCAGGTCTACGACGAGCCCCGTCCGCTGCGCGAGGCCGAGCCCGACCTGGTGTTCGGCCCCCACGTGGAGGAGGTGGTCCGCAAGGCGCTCGAGAAGAAGCCCGCGCGGCGCTACGCCTCGGCGTGGGAGTTCGCCGACGCGCTCTTCGAGGACATCGACATCGAGTCGTCGAGCCTGCTGCCCGGGCTGCGCAACCTGTTCCTCCGTCGCCGGCGTCGCGGCAACCGCAAGTGATCCGCCCCCGCGGCGGAACCTTTGCTCGGGCGCGCTGTCCAAGCCCTCCATGAGCCGATGGGGCGTCTCGCTCGTCGCGCTCGCCGTGATCGCCGCTCCCCGCACGGCGATGGGCGACGAGCTGAACGCTACCCTCTCGCAGCCGCTGGCCGAGGTCTCGCACTCCGTCGACCTGCGCATCGAGGACGGCACCGCGATCTACGTGGTGCGACGTACCTTCGCCAACCCGGGGGGGCGCGCCGACGAAGCCCAGCTCGACATCGACCTGCCCATGGGGGCGGCGGTCACCGGGCTGCGGATCCGGGCGCGCGACCGCTGGTACGACGCCGACCTCATGGAGGCGGACGAGGCCGCCCAGTGCTACCACGAGCTGACCTCGATGGGAGCCTGGCAGCCCAAGGACCCCGCGCTGCTGCAGTGGGTGTGGGCCGATCGCATGCACCTGCAGGTGTTCCCCGTGCTGCCCGCGGGCACCAGCACGGTGGAGTACACGCTCACCGCTCCGCTGCACTACCGCGAGGGGCGCTACGTGCTCTCGTATCCGCGGGCGATCGCGACGGGCAACGATGCCCTCGCCCTCGCCACCCCGGTGCTGCGGGTCGATCCCGGGCACGGCGACGCCACCACCATGGTGCGCATCGACGGTGCCCCCGTCGCTCCCGACACCCCGGTGGTGCTCGGGCCTCCCGTGCGGCCGCCGTGGATCGGCGAGGGCGAGCCCGACCCCAGGGTGGGCTACGCGTGGAGCCGGGTCGAGATCGATCAGGACGGCTCCGTGCGCTCGGCCCGGGTCTCGCTCGACCTCGATCACACCTACCGCGGCGATCTGCGGGCCACCCTCGTCACCCCGGCCGGGACCCACATCGCGCTCGCCGACTTCGAGGGCAGCGACAACGACGTGAGCGAGGACCTCGACGTGGAGCTGCCCGAGGACACCGAGGCCCGCGGCACCTGGCACCTGCTGGTCTCCGATCACGCCGGCCTCGACGTGGGCACCATCGACGCCTGGAGCCTCAAGCTCGCGGCGGGGGAGGACCCCGCCGCGCCGGGCTTCCACGAGCGGGCGGCGACCGACCTGCCGGTGTTCATCCCCGACGCGCCCGAGGGCGATCGCGACGAGGGGCTGGCCCTCATCGAGATCGCGCCGGGGCCGATCGACGAGCTCGCGGCGCGCTACGGGCGGGTGGAGGTGGACGCCGACTCCCACTTCCTGCGGCTGGAGCTCGAGGTGGCGCCCGAGCTGCAGGCGCTGCCGCGCAAGGCCTCGGTGGTGTTCGTGGTGGATGCCTCGCGCTCGGTGGCCGACGACGTGCTCGCCCAGCTCCGGCTCGCTCGCGCCTACATGGCCCACGTGCCCGATGCCGAGGCCGAGGTGGTGCTGTTCCGACGCAAGGCCGAGCGCATCGCCGGCGACTTCCTGCCCGCCGAGAAGCTGTGGGCGGAGCTCGAGCGGGCCGAGACGGCCGGGCGCCTCGAGCTCGGCAACGGCAGCGCGCTCGAGGAGGGCCTGCGGGTGGCCGGCCGCGCGCTGCGGGGCCGCGCGGGGCCCAAGCGCATCGTGCTGCTCACCGACGCCCGCCTGCGCTCGCGCTTCGCCCTCGACGACGGCCTGCGCGGCCTGGAGCTCGCCCCGCGCGACACCGTGGCCCACCTCGTGGTGCCCGGCGATTCCCGGGCCGCCGAGCTGCTCGAGCGCGACGACGGCCACCCGCTCGCTCCCATCCCCGCGGCCAGCGGCGGCGTGCTCTTCGGCCTGCGGAGCCTCCACGAGGACAAGGCGCTCGAGCCCGGCGCGCTGGCGCTGGTGCGACCCATCGCGATCGACGATTTCTCCATCGACGGGGTCGACCTCACCCTCGCCCCCGAGCCGCCCGAGGTCTTCGCGGAGGGCACCAGCTACGGCTTCATGATCGAGTCCGCCCGTGCCCCCGGCCGCCTGCTGCTCCACGGCAAGATCTGGGGCCGGGACTTCCGTCGGGTGGTGCGATCGAGCCGGGGCTTCGGCGACGCGACCGCGGCCTTCGTGTTCTCCGAGGACGAGCACCACGACCTGAGCCCCGAGCAGATGATGAAGATCGCCATGCGGGGGCGCGCGGTCTCCCCGGTCACCTCCTACCTCGCCGTCGAGCCCGGGGTGCGCCCCTCCACCATCGGGATCGAGGGGCGCGGCGCGGGGGGAGGGGGCTCGGGCGAGGGCACCATCGGCCTGGGCGGCGTGGGGCTCATCGGCAAGGGCGGCGGGGGCGGAGGCCCGCGCAAGCGCTGGACCCTGGCCGAGCTGATGGCCCCCGGCGTGGAGGCCTGCGTGGCCGCGCACCACCCCGCCGAGGGCTGGGGCCTCGAGCTCGCGGTGGAGACCACCTCGCAGGAGATCGTCGACGTCCAGGCCACCGGCCGCGCCAGCCGGGCGATGACGGACTGCGTGGTGGAGGTGGCCTGGGCCGTGGAGCTCACCTGGAACTTCGAGGCCGAGCGGCTCACGCGAGCGCTCAGCCTGCCGTGAGCCCATCGCCGGGCGGGCGGCGGTCGGCGTGCCCGGGCGCGGGCCGGCGGCTCACAGCGTGAAGTGCACCGCGCCGTACTTGCCCGAGGCGGTGTTGCGGCGCAGCTCGCAGACCTCGTAGCCCTCGCGCGAGCCCTCGTCGTTGGTGTTGCCCTCGATGGTGTGCAGCACCTTGCCGCTCACCTCGGTCACGATGCCGATGTGGCGGGCGTTGCTGCTGCCGGGCTTGACCACCAGCATCAGATCGCCGGGCACCACCTGGCCGGGGTTGGCCTCCACGTCCTCGGGATCGATCCAGGCGCAGGCGTAGTCGCCCGACTCGGCGTAGCGGCGGGTCTTGGTGCACGACATGCTCCACGGGATCACCGAGTCGAGGCGACGCCCGAGGTGGTTGCAGGTGTGGTCGAGCACGGTGGAGACGAAGCCGTCGCACCACGCCCAGTCGTCGCCGTCGTTGCCCTTCATGAAGGCGCGCACCCACGGGCCCCGGTTGCCGCGCAGCTCGGTGGGGTGCTCCTTCTCGAAGCGGGCGGCCACGTGCAGGACCGTCTTGCGGAACGAGGCATCGGAGGGAAGGTCGACGTCGTCGAAGGCCCGCACCATCGGAGCGACCAGCACCTTCCAGGTCTCCGCGTCGACGATGCCGGTGATCGGCAGCTTGGTGACCTTCTGGAACTTCTTCACCGCCGACTCGGTGGCGGCCCCGTAGTCGCCGTCGACCGAGATTCCCACCTTGAAGCGCGGCGTGTGGTAGCGGTGCAGGTTGAGCCACTCCTGTACCTTGCGTGCCCACTCCCCCTTGGTCCCGCTGGCGATCGCCTTGGTGGGAGCCTTGATCTCGTCCTTCCAGTCCGTACGAAGCAGTGCCACGACCCTTCATACCGCGGGAGGCGTCGCGACGCACCGATCGATCGACCCGGCCCTTCGGCCCGGGGCGCCGGTGCGTGAGCGAGCCGACGGGACGATCGTTCAGTAGCGCAGCTCGGTGCGGAGCCACAGCGCGCCCTCGGGTCCACCCGGGCCGACCACGCGCCTACGCCATCACGCAGGCGCGCCCGACCGCGCCTGCGAGCGCTGCAGCCGGCTCGTGCACAAGGGCAGCAGCGCATAGCAGCCCGCCCCGATGAGCAGGGTGGTGCCGATGCCCCACGCCATCGACGAGGTGAGGGCCAGGCCGCTGGCCACCACCCCGCATGCGCCGTTGATCCCCCACATCCACGGGCCCATCGAGGGCGCCTCGGAGCCCGCGAGCCCCTCCACCAGACGCAGGCCGAGGGGGAAGCACAGGCCCAGGCCCAGGGCGGGCAGGGCCACCAGCCCCAGGCCCACCGTCACGCGCACGGCCGTGCCCGCGGCCACCAGGCCCCCCATCACCGGGTCGAGCAGGGCGGCCACCACCAGCACCAGCGCCGCGGGCAGCAGCGGGTACAGCCGGGCGACCCACGGCCGCCGGAGCGGGATCCGCCCGCTCGCCATGCTGCCCACGCCGGTGAAGAAGATGATCCCCCCCAGCAGCACGGCCAGGGCCAGGGTGGGGTGGCCCAGGAACACGTTGAGGCGCGACAGCAGGCCGATCTCCACGAACATGAAGCCCAGGCCGATGAGCGCGAAGTAGGAGCTCGAGGCGATCACGTCGGCGCCGGCGTAGGCGTTGAGATCGCGGCGTCGCGACCACAGGGGCAGCAGCACGGCCACCGCGGTGAGCATCGCGCTGATGGCGATGGCCCACACCAGGGTGCGGGTGGCGTGGAGGTTGCCGAGGAAGGCGTAGTCGAGCTCGTCGACCTGCTCGGGCTCCGACAGCCAGGTCGCCGGCTTGATCATGTTGAAGAAGAACGGCCGCGCGTCGGTGGGCGGGGTGAGGTCGAGGGACTGGCTGGTGGCCCAGGCCCACATGCCGGCGCGGTCGGGGACCTGGGCCAGCTCGCGCAGCATGGGGTTGATGGGCAGGCGCCCGGGGGCCAGCAGCATGTTGAAGCCGCGCGCGACCGCCTCCTTCTGCATCGTCATCACGTCGGCGCTCGTGAAGGGCGTGGGCGTGACGAGGATGGTGGCGATGCTCATGCTCTGCAGCATCATGATGTGTCGGCGCGGCTCCTCCACCCCCAGCGACCACAGGGTCTCCATGGCGAGGGCCAGCATGCGGGCGGTCTCGCCGGGCGAGTCGGGCTTGTACCAGCGCGAGACGGTGAAGATGCCGGTGGGGGTGAGGCGGCGCAGGAAGATCTGCCAGCCCTCCACCGTGTACAGGCCGTTCTCCGAGAGCGCATAGGCACCGGCGCCGGTCGAGGCCCAGGTGTCGATGAGCGACATGGTGATGACCTCGTAGCGCTGGCGGTCGCGGGCCATGAACGAGCGCGCCTCGTCGTTGACCAGGCGCACGCCGGGCAGGTCGGCGATGCCGCTGAACTCTCGCATCGAGCCCTGGTGCAGGCCCACGATGAGCGCGTTGAGCTCGAGGCCCACCACCGGCTGGTGCCCCACCCGCGCCGCCTCCAGCACGTCGCGGCCTCCGCCCACGCCGATCACCGCGGCCGGGCCCGTGGGGCGCAGGCGGTGGGCGAAGGAGGTCACGTCCCACTCGAGGTAGTCGTGGGCGGCGAGCGAGGCCGGCTGACCGTCGTCGGGGTCGCGATCGAAGTCGACCATCACCGTGCCGGCGGCTCCGTCGATCTTGATCGCGCGCTGCGGCAGGGGGCGCAGCACCTCCAGCGGGGTGAGCCGCCCGCCGGCCCACAGCGCGGGCGGCATCACGAGGGTGTCGTCCACGGTGACCCGCGAGTAGGTGTTCCAGCCGTTGTAGAGGAAGTCGGAGGGATCCTCGGCCTCGCCCTTGACCTGCTGCGGTCGCAGCCACGGCGAGTCGGCGGTGGCGTTGAGCAGGCCGAGCACCACCAGCACCAGGCTCAGGAAGCCGGCGAAGCGGGCGTGGGGGCGCGCGCGGGCGTCGTCGCGGGCGAGGGCGAAGGCCAGGGCGGCCAGGGCGGCCAGGGCCGAGGCCACCAGCACCGCGCTGGGAGCATCGAGCCAGTCGAGCAGGGGGATGACCACGCCGCAGCCCGCCGCCGCGCCCACCAGATCCACGCCGTACACCCGCCCCGGCGGCAGCCCGGCCCGCGTGAGCACCAGGGTGAGCACGATCCCGCTGAGGGTGAAGGGCACGGCCAGCGCCCCGCCGTAGCCGAGCATGGCCACGAAGCCCTCGGTGGAGGTGATGGGGCGCAGGGGGATGGCCAGCGCGGCCGCGATGGCCACGGGCGCGGTGGCGGCCAGGGCCAGGCAGGCCTCGGTGGCGCGGCGGGGCACGAGATCGTCGCGGAACGACTCGGGGCGCACGAACACGATCACCGCGCCTGCCGTCATGCCCAGCATGGCCAGCGAGATCACGAAGAACGCCAGGTGGTACCAGGCGACGACCGAGGTGATCCGGGTGAGCAGGATCTCGAGCACCAGGGTCGAGAGCGCCACGAGGAAGACGCCGGCGTAGGTCTTGCGGTGATCCATGGGGCGGCGGCAGCGGGAGCGGTCGCAGCGGAGGATACGGCAACGGCCCGCGCTCTGGCGAATCGAGCCCCGCGCGACGACCGCGACGGGGCGACCGTATGATCGCGGGCGTGTGGCGACCTCCGCAGCGGATCCGGCACGACCTGCCCGATGGGCAGTGGCCCGACGAGGCGACGGCTCGCGCATCGCGATGGTTCTCGCCGGTGCAGCTGGGCCCGCTGACGCTCGAGCAGCGCACCTGGGTGCCGGCGATGGTGCCGTGGCGCGCGACCGAGGAGGGCGAGGTGACCCCCGAGGTGCTCGGCTGGTACGAGCGCTTCGCCCGGGGGCGGCCGGGCGCCATCGTGGTCGAGGCCACCGGCATCCGCGACGTGCCCAGCGGTCCGCTGCTGCGGATCGGCCACGATCGCTTCGTGCCGGGGCTGCGCGAGCTGGTGGCCGTGGTGCACGAGGCCAGCGAGGGGCACACCCGCCTGCTGGTGCAGCTCATCGACTTCCTGCGGATCCGTCGGCGCCCCGAGCCGGCCAAGTTCTTCCGGCGCTTCTTGGTGCTCCGCGACGCGCACCGGGCCGCGGTGCCCGAGGCGAAGGACGACGCGGCGGTGCGCGAGGCCCTGCTGGCGATGCCCCCGGAGCGCTGGGCCGAGCTGCTCGACGAGCGCGAGCTCGAGGCGCTGCGCTTCGGCGAGCGCGAGCGGGTGACCGACACCCACCTGCCCCACGTGCGCGAGCTACCGCGGGTGCTGCCCGGCCTGTTCGCCGACGCGGCCCGGCGCGCGCGCGAGGCCGGCTTCCACGGGGTGGAGCTGCACTACGCTCACGCCTACACCATGGCCTCGTTCCTGTCGCGGCGGAACACCCGTGACGACGGCTACGGCGGCTCGGTGGAGGGGCGGCTGCGGCTACCGCTCGAGGTCTTCGCGCGGGTGCGGGCCGAGGTGGGCGACGACTACTGCGTGGGCTGCCGCTTCCTCGCCCACGAGGTGATCGAGGGCGGCAGCGACGTGGACGACGCGATGAGCTTCGGCGAGCGCTTCGCCGCCGCGGGCATGGACTTCCTGTCGCTGTCGCGGGGCGGCAAGTTCGAGGACGCCAAGCCACCCAAGGTGGGCTGGGCCGCGTATCCCTACACGGGTCCCAGCGGCTACGAGTGCATGCCCACCGTGCACTCGGACGAGCGCGGGCCCTTCGGGCGCAACGTGGAGGCGGTGGCTCGGATCCGCGGCGCGGTGCGGGCGGCCGGGCACGGCACGCCGGTGGTGGTGGCGGGGGGGATCTGCAGCTTCGGCCAGGCCGAGGCGATCCTCGAGCGAGGCGAGGCCGACCTCGTGGCCGCGGCGCGGCAGACCCTGGCCGACCCCGACTGGTTCCGCAAGGTGCAGCTGGGCCGCGGTCACGAGGTGCGACGCTGCAAGCTCACCAACTACTGCGAGGCGCTCGACCAGAAGCACGCGCAGGTGACCTGCCAGCTGTGGGATCGCGAGGGCCTCGACGAGCCCGACGTGCGCCTCAGCCACGACGGCAAGCGCCGCCTGGTGGCCCCGCGCTGGCGAGAGTGAAGCCGAGCGAAGCGCAAGCTGCGCTGCCCGTGCGCCGAGGAATCGTCGGGTCCCGAGCGATCGATTGGCCCGCGGTCGCGTCTGGTAGGGGGTGCATGGCTCGACGGCCTCGGGTCGTCGTGTCAGCGTTCGCCCAAGACTTGCGGGGCTCCGCCCCAGACTGGATTGACGTACCCATGACCATGACCATGAGCACGAGCGCTCGCTCGATGATCGTTCTGTCGCTGGGGCTGCTGCTCGCATGCGGCTCGACCAAGGAGGGCAACGAGGACGCGGGCTCGGCCCCCGAGTGCTCCGCGATCGATCCTTCGGCCTCCGAGCGGGACTGTGGAACCTACGTGGAGAACCACGACCTGCAGTGCGAGAGCGTGGGAGGGGGTGAGGCCGGTAGCGACGGCGCCACGGACGAGGGCGGCACGGACGTGGGCGGGGACACGGGCGGCGGTGGGGGCACGGGCGGTGGCTCCGACGGCACGGGCGGCGGTGGCTCCGACGGCGGGAGCTCCGGCGGTGGCGAGGAGAGCACGGACGACGGTCTGGCCGAGCAGTGCGCCGAGCTGGCCTCGGCCAACGAGGCCGTGGTGGCCTGCATCCTCGAGGCCGACGCGGACGGCGTGGCCTTCGGCTTCGGGCACGAGACCCGGAACATCTCGATCTTCACCAGCTCGCGCTATCACGTGGCGGCCGACGGTACGATGTGGCGGACGAACGACGACTCCCTCGACCTGTGCTTCTACGAGGCCACGAGGGTCTACGGTGCGGTCTCGTTCGCCTCCTGCGACTCATGGGACTGCATCTTCGACCAAGTCGACAACGCTTCGTTGGTCGCGACCTGCGAGGAGAACGCCAACTGCTGAGCCGGTTCCGGTCCCAGGGGGCCGGAGCCTGGCTGGTGGCGCTGGCCCTGCTCGCGCTCGGCTGTGCCCGCGGGCTGGGCGATCCCCACCGCTTCGGCGAGGGGGAGTGCCGGGCCACCTACACCCTCGATCACGAGGACTCGCCCTCGACCGAGCTGCGCGAGCTCGGCGGGGGCGGGAGCGACCTCCAGCCGCGCTTCCCCGCCGCCGAGATCGATCCGGCCGAGCAGCGACCGGTGAGCGCGACCGCGGGGCTGGGCATCGAGGGCCGCCCGATCGCCTGGTACAGCAAGGCGCTCGACGTGGTGGTGCTCGACGGCGCTGCCTTTGCGCCGCTGCGGGCGGTGGATGCCACCGTGGTCGCGCCGGGCGCGGTGGAGTCGATCGGCCGGGTCACCGCGCACGCCCGCGAGGCCCTGGGCGATCGCGGCGTGCTCGAGCTGCTGCTGCGCGCGGGCGTGGTGCGCAGCTACTGGCAGCTCGGCGCCGACCTCTGCGTGAGCGACGAGCAGATCGGGGAGGGCGAGTACCGGGCGCGCCTCCACGGGGTGCACCACCTTCGCCGCGAGCGAGGGCGCAGGGGGGAGCAGCCCCTCGCCTTCGAGCTGTGGATCGACGCCGAGGGCGAGATCACCCTCGCCGGTCGGGAGGCCTCGCCGTGAGCACGGCCAAGGCCGCCTACGGCGACTTCCAGACCCCGCTCGCGCTGGCCCGACGCGTGTGCGCATGGCTGGCCCGGCGGGGGCACGCCCCGGCCACCGTGGTCGAGCCCACCTGCGGCGAGGGAGCCTTCTTGCTCGCGGCGGCCGAGGCCTTCCCGCGGGCGCGCGGCTTCGGCCTGGAGATCGACGCCGGCCGGGCGACGACCGCTCGCGAGCGGCTGCGACGAGCGGGCTCCGCCGCCGAGGTGCGCGTGGGCGATGCCTTCACCGAGCCCTGGGCCGAGCGCCTCGCCGGCTGGGAGCCCCCGGTGCTGGTGCTGGGCAATCCGCCGTGGGTGACCAACGCGGCGCTCACCGTGCTGGGCATCGACAATCGGCCGGCCCGCACCAACGACGATGGGCTGCCCGGCCTGGCCGCGCTCACCGGCAAGTCCAACTTCGACGTCTCCACCTGGATGCTGCGGCGCTGGCTCGAGCTGGGGCAGGGGCGCGAGCTCGCGGTGGCGATGCTGGTCAAGACCGCGGTGGCGCGGCGGGTGCTCGAGCATGCCCATCGCCGGGAGCTCGCGCTGCACGACGCCTCGCTGCACCGCATCGACGCGCGCGCCAGCTTCGGGGCGGCGGTGGACGCCGGCCTGTTCTGCTTCGGCACGCGGCGGGCCGCCGCGATCGCCTGCTCGGTGCACGCCGAGCTCGACGCGGAGCGGGCCGAGGGCGAGATCGCCGTCCGGGGCGGCACGCTGGTGGCCGACGCCGCGGCCTACGATCGGGCGCGCCCCGTGCTCGGCGTGGCCGACCCGCCGTGGCGCTCGGGGATCAAGCACGACTGCGCCCGCGTGATGGAGCTGCGGCGCGACGGCGAGGGCCTCGTCAACGGCCTGGGCGAGCGGGTGGAGGTGGAGGACGCGGTGATCTTCCCGCTGCTCAAGACCTCGGACCTGCGCGGCCACGACCTGCCCCGCGTGCGGCGGTGGCTGCTGCTGCCGCAGCGCCGCCTGGGCGAGGACACCTCGCGGCTGGCCGAGCGTGCGCCTCGGGCCTGGCGCTACCTGTGTGGGCACGCGGAGGCCCTCGACGCCCGGCGCAGCACCATCTATCGTGATCGACCGCGCTTTTGCGTGTTCGGCCTGGGCGAGTACTCCTTTGCGCCGTGGAAGGTCGCGATCTCGGGCCTCGCCAAGCAGCCGGCCTTCACCCTGGTGGGTCCCGATGCGCAGGGCCGACCCACGCTGCTCGACGACACCTGCTACTCCATCGGCTTCGATGACGAGGCCCGGGCTCGCGTCGCGCTGGCCGGGCTGCGCTCGGAGCCCGTGCGGGCGCTGCTGCGGGCGCTGGTGTTCCGCGACGCCAAGCGACCGGTGACCAAGGAGGTGCTCGATCGCATCGACCTGGGCGCGCTCGGCCGCGGCGGCGCGACGAGGGGGTGAGACGCCGCTCGCCCTGGCCCCGCCCGCCCGGGCTTCGTCGACGCTCGCGTGAGCGCCTCACCACCGGCAGTCGAGGACTCGCGCCTTCGGATTCACATCGCGAGCACGTCGAGGATCGACGCGAGCGCCAGGGCCATCGTGGTGAAGCCGACCCAGCGGATGAGGCGTGGGTTGAGGATGCTCTGCTCCGCACGGAGCACGCGGTGCAGCTTGCTGTAGCGCAGGTGGGCCACGAGGGTCAGCCACGCGCCGGTCACCACCACCACGCCGCCCACGATGATCGGCAGGAACATGAAGGTGCTCGAGGGCGAGCGCAGCAGCACCGCGCCCGCGACCATCATCGACAGGCCGGTGCGGTCCCAGGCGAGGGCGGTGCGCTCCTGCTGGAGGCCCGAGTCGAAGACCTTGTTGGGCTGGGTGTGCCTCACTTCGCCCCGAACACGATGAGCACGGCGGTGGCCAGGCCCACCAGCGTGACGCCGAGGGCGAGGAGCACGGGCTGGCGCGAGGTGGGCAGCGGGGCGCCCGTGCGCAGGGCGATCTCGGTGCGGGACCACCGGCGATACGAGGTGGCGGCGAGGATCAGCCCCAGGGCCATCAGCAGCAGCGACAGCGCGAGGCTCCCTCCGAACAGGGGGAGGAACTTGGCCACGGCCAGGCCGCCGGCCAGCAGCGCGAGCGAGGTGCGGATCCAGGCGAGGAAGGTCCGCTCGTTGGCGAGGCTGAAGCGGTAGTCGGGCTCCTTGCCCACCTCGCGGGGATCGCTGCCCACGATGGCCCGCCAGCCATGTGGTTGCTCTGGATTGTCCTTGGCGTCTTCGATGCCAACACTGTAGCGCGTCGAGGCCTCATGCGCCCGGTCGCACCCCCGGGGCAGGAGCTGGCACGATACGTGGATCCGAGGTCGAGCGCGTCGGCGTTGCAGTGCTGCGACGGTGTTTCAACACACCGCGGATCACGAGGGCTCGGGCGCGACGAAGGTGGCCTTCGCCGGCTCGGTGATCAGCTTGAACTCGATGCGTCGGTTCTGCTGTCGGCCCGCCTTGGTCTTGTTGTCGCCGATCGGCTCGTCGGGACCGGCC
Source organism: Myxococcales bacterium (assembly GCA_020633315.1). Lineage (GTDB taxonomy): Bacteria > Myxococcota_A > Polyangia > Nannocystales > Nannocystaceae > Paraliomyxa. Next base: position 496,416 of record JACKDV010000004.1, on the reverse strand, counting down.
CCGCGGGTGGTGATGCGCCCCGCGTCGATGCCCTTGTCGACCATGTACTGCTTGACCGCGTCGGCGCGATCCTGCGACAGCCCCAGGTTCTTGTCCCGCTTGCCGCGGTCGTCGGTGTGCCCGCTGATCTCCACCCGCAGCGAGGGGTAGTCGGCGAGCACCTTCACCGCCGCGTCGAGGGTGGGGAAGGACTCGTCGCGGATGGAGGACCGGCCGGTGTCGAAGAAGATGCCCTCGATCACCCCGGTGTACTTCTTGACCTCCTCGGGCAGCTCATCGGGGCAGCCGTCGTCGTCGTCGAAGCCGTTGACCGTCTCGGGCTCCTGGGGGCACTGGTCCTGCGGCGCGAGCAGGCCGTCGCCGTCCTCGTCGCGGATGGGGCAGCCGTCGGGCTCCTCGCCCGCCTCGTCGATGCAGGCGTCGTCGGGATCGAGGAAGCCGTCGCCGTCGCTGTCGGGGACGGGGCAGCCGTCGGGAGCCGTGCCGGCCTCGTCGGCGCAGGCATCCTCGGCGTCGAGGAAGCCGTCGCCGTCCGCGTCGCGAGCCGGGCAGCCGTCGGGGGCGATGCCGGCCTCGTCGACGCAGGCGTCGTCGGGATCGAGGAAGCCGTCGCCGTCGCTGTCGGGCGGCGGCGGGGGCTCGTCGGCGCCGCGGGGGCCGAAGGCGAGCGAGAAGCCCAGCAGCACCTCGCCGCTGTGGGCGGGCGCGGCGGGGGTGCGGCCCTCCTTGGGCGACATCATGTCGCGCCCCTCCAGGCGCAGCACGATGTGCTGGTTGACGAAGTACTTGAGGCCGCCGCCCACGTAGAGCATCTCGTCGCCGTTGCGGCCGGCCGCGTCGGGCTCGCTGCGCACCGCGATCACGCCGCCGCCGATCACCGCGAAGGGCACCAGGCGGAACAGGCCGAGCTGCACCACGGCGCCGGCGCGGGCGGTGGAGACGAACGCCCGCTGCTCGGTCTCCACCCGCGTGGGGATCATGGCCAGCTCGCCCTCGAGCCCCAGGTGGCGCAGCGGGTAGTAGCCCAGGCGCAGGCCGAGCTCGGCCCCGAGGTCATAGCGGATGGGCGGCAGGTTGCGGTCGTGCAGCTCGATGACGTCGGAGGGCAGCCACACCCCGCCGAAGAAGCCCGTCTCCCACATGCCGCGGCGCGGCGTGTAGCGGCGGATCCACGGGCGCTGCAGCGCGGGATCGGGAGCCTCCTCCTCGGCGACCTCGCCGTCCTCGCCGAGCTCGACCAGCTCGACGGGGGCGGCGGTGGCCTTGGCGGGCAGGGCAGCGGCGAGGGCGAGCGCCGCCAGGGGCGGGAGCGATCGGTGGAGCACGGGTGGACTCTTTCGCGACGAGGTGACGACGGAGCGACCGGGACGTCTCGGGCGGGTGGCGGCCCGTGAGGTCGCGCCTACAAGAAGCGATAGACCAGGTTGACCGAGGTGATGGTGTCCAGGTGCTTGACGCCGGGCAGGGGGTCGTTGTCCATCCGCAGGTTGAAGGTGGCGGACAGCGACAGCTTGCGCACGAGCACGGTGGAGAGGCTGGTCACCCAGTTGAGGCGCCAGCGCTGGGCCTGGAGCAGGCTCTGCAGGTACTCGAGCTCGGTGGAGAAGCCGACGGCCTCGTTGACCTTGTTGCTGTAGCCCGCGGCCAGGCGTGCCGCGTGGGTGATGCGGGTGTGGTCCAGCGGGATGAAGTTGCCCTGGGCGTCGTACACCGGCGAGCCGTCGGCCTCGAGCTCCACCGCCGAGTCGGGATCGCGGACGTCGAGCTGGAAGTCGTAGCCGGCCTCGAAGCGGAGCTGCTCCTTGGCGCGGTTGATCACGTAGAGCGCGGCGCCCGGGTCCACGTTGAGCCGCAGGTCGAGGCGCTGGAAGGGATCGTGGCGCGCGGTGACCATGCCGAACACCGACCAGCGCTTGCCCACGAACAGGTCGTAGCGGGCGCGGCCCTGCAGGTTGCCCACCGTGTCGACGACCTCGTCGTTCACGCTCGCGGCAGCGCGGCCGTAGTTACCCAGGAAGGTCGCGTAGATCTGGTGGCGGCCGCGGCGGAGCAGGAAGTTGGTGCCGCCGGTGATCGCGGTGCTGCGCGCGTTGCCGGTGCTCAGCAGCGCGCCGAAGGACAGGTCCCACTCGAGGGTGTCGCCCGCCTCCTCGTCCTGTGTGGCCACGGTGCCGAACGAGCCTTGTCCGGCGAGCTCGGTCGAGCCCGAGGTGGCGGGGTCCTTGGTGGCGGTTCCGGCCGGAGGAGCAGGCTCGGACTCGGCGGGACCGGCCGCGGCCGCCACGTTGGCGAGCAGCGAGGTCGCGAGCCCGGCCGCGGCGATTGCGAGGCGTCGTCGCATGAGCGGCGCCCATCCTACTCGTGTTCCCGGCCGGCTTCCCGCGGTCGAGCCCGAATTTCGCGGCTCGTGGCGAAATTCCCCGCTTGGCCGGTGCTTTGCGCCCCGCGGGCCGCGGCCGTGGCCGCGGGCTCGGGTGCCACCCCGGCCCCTCGTCGTTGGTCGCGGCGACCGAGGCCCGCCGTCGTGCCTGCGGGCGAGGGTGCCGGGCGGGGGCTCGGGCCCGCGGGGTTGATATCGTCGAGGAATGCTCTACGCGATCGCGGCCCTCGGTGGCGTGGCCGGGCTGGCGTGGGAGCTCCTGTGGCTGCACTACACGGCGCTCTCGCTCGGGATCTCGTCGCAGGGGGCGGCGCTCACCCTGGTGGCGTTCTCGATCGGCCTGGCGCTGGGAGCCGAGCTCGGCGGGCGCTGGCTCGCGCGACACCCCGCGGCGAGCCTGCTCGCGCTGTGGGGCGCGCTGGAGATCGGCGTCGCCCTGTGCGGCCAGGCCCTCGAGCCCGGCTTCGCGGCGCTGGCCGAGCTCGACACCGCGGTGTGGCGCAGCTCGCCGGGCCTGGCTCCCCTGGTCCAGCTCGCCGGCATGCTGCTGCTGCTGACCGTGCCCGCCGCGCTGATGGGCGCCACGATCCCGGTGCTCGCGGGCGTGGCGAGGCAGCGCGCGCTCTCCATCGGGCGCCTGTACGCGGCCAACGTGGCCGGGGCGGCGGTGGGGATCATCGCGGCCTCGTTCGTCTTCATCCCCGCCGTCGGCGTGAGCCTCACGGTCTCGATCGCCAGCCTGATCGACGGGCTCATCGGGGCGGCCCTGCTCGGGCTGGCCTCGCGGGCGCGGGCGCGGGCACGGGTGCGGGCGCGCGCCGAGGCCGAGGCCGAGCCCGACCGCCGCGAGGCCGAGCCCGCCGATCGCTCGCCGATCGCTCCCCTGCCACCCCGCGTGGCGCGGACGGTGGTGCTCTGCACGGGCTTCGCCACCTTCGCGCTCGAGGTTGCGTGGTTCCGATCGCTACGCGCCGCCTACCAGGCCACCACCGACAGCTTCGCGCTGGTGCTCTTCGGCGTGCTGCTGCCCCTGGCCCTCGGCGGCGCGGTGGCTCCCTGGCTGGCCCGACGCGCTCGCCCCTCGCTCGGCACCATCCTCGTCGCCGCGGCCTTCGTGGTGCTGGTGACCACGCCGGTGATCGAGCGCATCGACCTCGTGCTGGTCGGCGCCTCCGAGCCGAGCACCTTCACCCATGCGGTCGCGCGACGGCTGGGGCTCGCGCTCGCCGTGCTCGGCCCCTCGATGGCGCTCATCGGGGTGGGCCTGCCCTGGGTGCTCGAGGCCACCCGCGACTCGCGGGGCGTGGGGCTCCTGTACGCCCTCAACACCCTCGGGGCCACCCTCGGCTCGCTGCTCGCCGCCTGGGTGCTGCTGCCCGGCATCGGCTTCGCCCGCACGGCCTGGGTGGCGGCGGCGGTGCTCGCCGGCGCGGCGCTGCTGCTCGACCGCTCCCGTCGCGTCCGTCACCTGGTGGTCGCCGGGCTCGGCGTGGTGGTGGCGGTGGCCGGGGCCAGCGAGGTGGGCACGCTGCGGGTGCAGACCAACCTCGACGAGGCGCACGTGGTGATCGCCTCGAAGGAGGGCCCCGATGCCACCGTCTCGGTCATCGAGCACGCCGACGGCGGGCGGCACCTGGTGATCGACGGCTTCTACGCGTCGACCACCTCTTCGGGCTCGCACTACATGCCGTGGATGGGGCACCTGCCCATGCTGATGCACCCCGATCCCCGGCAGGCCCTGGTGATCTGCTTCGGCACCGGCCAGACCGCGAACGCGGTGCGCAAGGAGGGCCCCGCCCACCTCGACGTGGTGGACGTCAGCGGCACCGTGCTGCAGATGGCCCCGCACTTCCCCGAGAACGAGGGCGTGCTCGACGACCCCCGCGTCACCCCGCGGGTGATGGACGGGCGGGCGTGGCTGCGGCGCACCGACACCGCGTACGACGTGATCACCCTCGAGCCCATGCCGCCCACCTTTGCTGGCTCCAACGCGCTCTACTCCGCGGACTTCTACGCCCTCGCATACGAGCGCCTCGCGGCCGACGGCGTGATCGCCCAGTGGCTGCCCTTCCACCTGGTGTCTCCCGAGGAGTCCGCCGCGATCGTGGGGGCCTTCCTCCAGCACTTTCCGCAGGGCTTCCTGTGGATCGATCCCGAGGGCACCGGGATCCTCGTGGGGCGCAAGGGCGAGGGCCCGCTGTTCCCCGGCCTGGAGCGCGACGTGCCGCGAGACCTCGCGCCGGCCGAGGTGGCGGCGCGCCTGCGCTACGGCCCCGACGCGCTCGAGCGCTACGCCCAGCTCGAGGAGGCCGTCACCGACGACAACCAGCTCTTGTCCTACGGCTGGGGTCGCATGCGCTGGTGGGGCGTGGGGCGGGGCGAGCTGGACACGCTGCGGTACCAGCTCGACCTGCTCGAGGCGATCGCGAAGCCCGGCCCGGTGCCGGAGGTGCTGGCGCGCTTCCTCGCCGAGCACCCGCGGCCGGGGTCGTAGCGCCGACGCCCGCTCGCGGGCTCACGGTGGGGCGGGGCTGCGCTTGGCCGCGTCGTGCTGGCCGACCCGGGCGAGCAGCCACCGCAGCAACCACCGCACCCCGACGATCGTCGCCACCACGACGGCCACCACCACCACCGCGAGCCGCGGCGCGGTGAGCAGCGCGTAGACCAGCGCCAGCAGGGCGCCCACGAAGGTCAGGGGCACGATCACCAGCAAGGCCATCACGATGTCGAGGCTGCGGTTGACGTCCTTGCGGTCGTTGACGTGGGGCCAGGGCTCGTCGGCGGGGATCTCCACCCCGAAGATCGGGCCGAGCTCGCGGTAGGCATCCTCGTAGGGCGCCTCGAGCACGACGAGCTGGTCCGCGGGCACGGCTCGCTCCACGCCCTCGATGTAGTGGTGGTAGCGCGCCCGGATCTCGTCGTGGTTGTGCTCGTCGTAGAAATCCAGCAGCTCGCCGTGCTCGTCGAGGTAGGGGCGCATCGCGACGGCTGGGGGCAGGGCGGCGATCTTGCCGATGATGCCGATGCCGCCCACGACCGGGATCCGCCACACGAGGTCGACGATGGCCATGCACACCCGCACCAGCGGCCGCTGGGCGAAGCGGTGCGGACGCAGGACGGTGTCGCACACCGACGCGAGCCACCTCGAGGCATCGCGCTTGGTGAGGGCCACGCGCGCGTCGGGGAAGAGGTGGCGCAGCTCCTCGTAGACGTAGCAGGCGGGGGCATCGACGCAGGCGTCGTAGCCGGCGAAGAGCTCCCGGAGCAGCCGCAGGCGCTCCGCGTCGAAGGGCTCGAGCGCCGCGATGCGGAACCACTTGTAGAGGTCGCCCCGCCCCTCGAGCGTGTTCTGCAGGACGACCTTCATGTGGTAGCAGCGCCCGCCCATCCGCTCGATGGCGGTCAGCAGGGACATCGTCCCCGAGCGAGGCTGGCATGCACCGATGAGCTTCATGGGGACGACTGGTCGCAGGAGGGAGATCGAGGCCTCAGCGTCGGCGCCGACGCACCGCCGCCCACAGCAGCGGCAGCAGGGCGAGGCCCCAGCGCCCGCGGCCGCCGCCCGGCTCGGCCTGGCACGCGCAGCCGCGATCGATGAGGTGACCGTCCACCAGGCCCCCGCTGCCGCCCCCGCCTCCCCCGGAGTCGTCGCCCGAGCTCGAGGGATCGCCGTCGTCCGTGCCCTCCATCAGGCACTGCGAGCTGCAGCCGTCGCCGTCGAACACGTTGCCGTCGTCGCACTCCTCGCCCGCGTCGACCACCCCGTCGCCGCAGCCGGGCGGCGGGGGCTCGCCCAGCGGCGAGTAGCCCACCACGCACAGCTCGTCGACGTTCCAGCCGCCCATCTCCAGGCCGCCGTCGCTGGCGAGGGTGAAGCCCAGGCGCACCGAGCCGTCCAGGGCCCACTCGGTGATGTCCACGTCGTGGAACGCCCACTGGGCGTCGCGGTGGTGGGTGGTGGCGCCGTTGAAGTCGTCGGGGCTGGCGTAGTTGCTCCACGCCTCGTCGCCGTCGACCAGGATGTGGGCCTGGTCGTAGAAGCCGTCCTCCACGGTGAGCCAGCGCTGGTAGTGCAGGCGGATCGACTCGTAGGCCCGCGGGATGGTGATCTCCGGGCTCTCGGCGGTGGCGGTGGACCAGGGCAGGTAGTAGCCGTCGCCGTTGAGATCGAGGCCTAGCACGAAGGGATCGGGCCCGGCGGTGGCCGCCGGATCGCCGGCCAGGCCCAGCGGGGCGTCCACGTCCCAGGGGGCGGGCGCGCTCCAGCCGTCGCTGGTGCCGTCGGCGAAGCTGGTGCAGTAGATCGGCTCGACCTCGCCGAACCAGTGCTCGAGCCAGGGATCGCCGAGGTTGGCCGGCACCTGCCGCTCGGCCCCGTTGTCGTAGCGCACGTGCACGCGGTAGCGCATCACCTGCCCGGAGGGCAGCGGCGGGATCACGTTCTGGAAGCCGCCCTCGATGGGGAACATCTCGGCGACCTGGGTGGTGCCGTCGCCGTCGCGGGGGCCCCACTCGATCTGCACCGAGGCCCCCAGGGGGCAGGCCTCGAAGTTGGGCAGGTCGAGGGCCACGTAGACGTGCAGCCCCTCGGGCAGCTCGTCGGCGTAGATGCGCTCGGCCCCGGGATCGCTGCTGGAGAACAGGCCGTGGGCGCCGAAGGCCGCGTTGATCTCACACACGTTGGGCGTGCCGTTGCCCAGGTCGCCGTCGTCGTCGTCGGCGATGAGGGCCGCGCCGTACATCGAGGGCATGTCGACCGCGCGGCGGGTGGCCTGGTAGTAGAGCGTGTCGGCCTGGCGCACGCCCTCGGCCTGGCCGTACTTGGCGATGAGCAGGGTGCGGAGGTCCCACAGCGTGCCGCCGATGATGCGGCCGGCGTCGTGCACCTCGCCGTTGTCCTGCGGCCAGGTCCACTCGAAGCCGTCGGGGTCGAGCTCGCGCAGCGGCTCGCTGGTGTAGAAGAAGCCACGCCCCACGCCCGAGTCGTTCTGGATGGTGGCGCTCAGGTAGTCCGAGATGCCCTCCGAGAGCGCGCCGTCGAACAGGCCCACGCCGGGGATGAGCGACTGATGGTGAACCGAGTGGCCGAACTCGTGGTAGACGACGTCGGGCATCCGCCCCGAGTTCTCGCAGGCGGGGCTCGAGCGCAGGAAGAACAGCGAGTCGCCGTCCGACATCGCGTTGCACACGTCGTCGATGTTGACGGTGGTGCTGATCTGCTGGTCGAGCCAGGCGAGGTCCGACGCGAAGGCCCGCACGTAGCTCTTGACCGCCAGGGTGTGGGCGTAGGTGGTGAGCTGCGCGTCGGCGAGCTCGCTGGTGGCGGCGCTCCAGGTCGCGCTGCCGCCGTCGGGGAGGAACAGCGAGGAGCTCGCCAGCGGGCCCGCCTCGTCGGTGACCGCCGCGAGGGGGCCGTGCAGGCCGGGCTGCACGTTGGTGGTGGGGCCGGGGAAGGTGACGAAGCCCGAGGGATCGCTGACCTGGGCGAAGCCGCCGACCACGTGCTCGGTGAAGGGCGCCGGCACGAGGATGCGCCCGAGGGTGGGGCTGCGCTGCGGCGTGTCGTAGACGACCTGCCCGCTGGCGTAGTGCATCCGCGACTCGCGGGCCACGGGCTCGCCGGTCTCGGCGTCGAGGTAGACCCACAGGCGCCCCAGCGGCTGCTCGGTGCGGACCTCGGCGCGCAGCACCTCGCGGTAGCGAGGCCCGCTCGCGTCGCCCACTGGCAGCACCAGCGGGCCCTCGACGGTCGGGCGGGTGCGCAGGGTGGCGGCGGCCAGGTCGTCGGTGATCCAGCGCTGGGCCCGGTCGCGCGCGGTGGCGTCGGAGATCCGCGAGGCAGTGGTCGGCACCAGCACGTGCGGCTGCGCCAGGCTGTTGATCATCACCAGGCGGTCGTGGGCGAAGACCATGCCGATCTGTCCGCCCACCACCTCGCGACCGCCCGAGCGCTGGGCGAAGCCCACGCTGCGCAGGCCCCCCGACAGCTCGTTGGCGATCACCACGAAGTCGCCGGGGCTGGTGCCGGGGGCGAGCAGCTCGAGGTGGCGCTCGAGCAGCTCGCGAGCGAAGCGCTCGGCCTCGGCCGCGTGGGCCACCGTGCCCGGAGCCTCGAGCCCGGTGGTGAGGATCTGGCGGGGGTGCTCGCCGGTGGGATCCCAGGTGGCCCAGGTGGGACCGAGCTCCGCGACCAGGGCATCGAAGGCCCGGGCCTGCGAGGGCGCGGCCGCGCTGGCGCGCCAGCGATGCGGGACGGCGGGCACGAGCACGCGACCATCGGCCAGCTCGAGGCGACCGGGGCCGGTCGCGAGGGCGCCCGTGGGAGCCTCGATCGCCTCCGCGGTGAGAGGCCACAGGACGGCGACGAGAGCGAGGGCAAGCGTTCTATTCACAACGAACCTGCGAATCCGCACCATCGGTTTTAGGTGCGGGCGTGTGCGCGGTCAAGCGATCGGGCTCGGTCGTCGCGGTCGTGGGAGCAAATGCGGGATCCCGGGCGCTCGGGAGCATGATGCCGCTCGATGCGCCTCGGTCTCGCGCACGACGGGCTCTACTTTTTTCCCCCGCGTGCCCCCGCGTGCCCCGAGTGCCCCCGTGCGAGCCATGGCTCGGTTGCCCGCCGGTCGTGGCGGGCTCGGCGGGTCCGGTGCAGACCGCCTTCGGTGCGGCGCTGCAGCAGGCGCTAGCCGGAGAACGGATCGTCGTCCACCGGGCAGACGAGCATGCCCCCGTCCTCGCCCGAGCCGCAGGGCTCCAGGCTGGGCTCGGAGTCGAACACCGAGCGCACCAGGGGATCGTCGGGCCACGAGGAGAGCGGGTCGACGCTCTCGAGGGGATCGACGCTGGCGAGCAGGGCCTCGGCGCAGCCGATGTCGGTCGGGTCGCACTCCCCGCTCCAGCGGCGATCGTCGGAGCGCTCGGGCGAGGGATCGTCGGCCAGGGTCACCACGGGCACCGGCTCGGTGTCGTCGGTGGGCGGTCGCATGAGCACCAGCGCGAACGCAGCCGCGGCACCCCACAGCCCGCCCACGGCGCCCAGGCGTCGACCCACGCGGCGGAGCCTCGAGGGCGGCGCGCGGCGATCGGACTCGAGGGACTCGGCGGCCTCGTGCAGGAGCAGCTGGAAGCTCGCGGCCTCTTGCAGGCGAGCGGCACAGCGCGGGCAGTCGAGCAGGTGCTCCTCGAGCCGCTCGCTCTGCGCGGCGGACAGTGCATCGCTGACGTAGTCGGCCAGCTCCTCTTGACGAGGATGGCCATCGAGGACAATGACCTTCATCGCAGCTTCCTCCCGGGCTCGGCGATTGCCGCCCGCATGCGCTTGCGGAGCTCACAGACGATCTGTCGTACGCGCTGGACCGACAGGCCCAGCTCGGTCGCCACCTCGGCGGGGCTCATGGCCCGCTCGCCGTACAGCAGCCCGAACACCCGCTGGGCGTTGGGCGAGGCGCGGTCGAGCACGCTCCGCACCACTCGCAGCCGCTGCCGCGCGTCGAGCTGATCCTCGAGATCGAGGCTCAGGTCGTTGGCGGCCGCCTGGCGGTGCGGCTCGTCGAGCCGCGAGCGTCGATCGCGACGACGCATGTCGTCGCGGGCGAGGAAGCCGGCCTGGGCGATCACCAGCCCCGGCAGCTGCAGGTCGGTGATGTGGCCGCGGCGGTGACGATCGATCACCCGCAGCCACGCATCCTGGGCCAGCTCCTTGGCGCGCTCGAGCGGCACGCCCTGCGCGACCAGGGCCACCACCACGCGACGGCCGTGGCGACGCATCATGTCGTCCCAGGGCACCTCGTCGACGGGCTCGGCCCGCGTTGCATCGGGGGCCTCCGGCTCTGCCTCCGCGGGCCACACCCACACGCTGCCGTCCGCGGCGGCAGCCGCGGGCAAGCTCGCAGAGGCGAAGAGGCTCGGTCGGCTCACTGGGATGGACAACGGTACGAGAGCGCGGAACGTATCGCCAGCGAGCTCGGCGCGGCGGCCGAACGAGCCGATGATCGAGGGATCTCGCGGGCTTCGGCGAAGACGGCGCGCAGGCGGCGAGGACGGAGGCGGGAGGGTGATCCTCGCGGGCGCCCGGCGCGATCGACGGGGGCCCGTGCGATCGCGGGCGCTACGGCACGAGCACCATCTTGCCGTGCTTCTCGCCGCGAAGGAGCTGGCGCAGCGACTCGGGCAGCTGGTCGAAGCCCGTGCGCACGTCTTCCAGGGTGACGAGCTTGCCCTGCTGGCCCCACTCCAGCAGCGTGGCCGTGGCCTCGGCGAAGCGCGGTGCGTAGTCGAGGATGATGAAGCCCTGCACCCGCAGCCGACGCATGAGGATCATGCCGAAGGCGTAGGGGCCCGGCACCCGCTCGATGCCGGCCGCGTTGTAGCCGGAGATCAGCCCGCACAGCGACACGCGGCCGTGGTTGTTCATGCGCATGAGGATCTCGTCGAAGATCGGGCCGCCCACGTTCTCGAAGCACAGGTCGATCCCGTCGGGGCAGTGCCGGTCGAGCGCGGCGCCCACGTCCTCGTTCTTGTAGTCGATGCCCGCGTCGAGCCCGAGGGTCTCGGTGAGGTACTGGACCTTGCGGGGGCCGCCCGCGATGCCCACCACGCGGCAGCCGTGGAGCTTGGCGATCTGTCCGACCAGCGAGCCCACCGAGCCCGCCGCCGCGTCGACGACCAGGGTCTGCCCCGCCGTGGGCTCGAGCACGTCGAGCAGGCCGAAGTAGGCCGTCATCCCGCTGGTGGTGCCGAGCAGGCCGAGCACCTTGGCGTCGGACATGTCGAGCCCGGCCGGGAGCTTCTGGAACGCGGCCGCGGCCGGATCCATGGTGGGGTGCGTGGCCCAGCCGGGCAGGCCCACCACGCGATCGCCCACCGCGAAGTCGGGGTGGGCCGACTGCTCCACCACCGCCACGCCGAGCGCTCGCACCACCTCGCCGATCGCGATCGGCGGCATGTACTGCGGCACGTCGCTCATCCAGATGCGGTTGGTGGGATCGAGGGAGATGCAGGTGGTCCGCACCTGGATCTGGCCCTTGGCGGGCGCGACGATCGGCGCCTCGTGCAAGGCGAGGTCGGAATCGGCGAGCTCGCCCTGGGGGCGCGAGACGAGGGTGAAGCTGCGGTTCGAGGTCATCGCGGTGGCATCTAGCACGAGGGCGGCAGCTCGAGCACCACCGGCGCGCGGGTCCAGCCCAGCAGGCGGCTGCTCGCCACGTTGTAGAAGCGCGTGGGCAGGCCGGGCAGGCGGTACTCCCCGGCCGCCTCGTGGATGTGCCCGAACACGTGCACCCGCGGCCGCACCAGGTGCACGCGCGCCAGCAGGTCGTCGCAGCCCGCGTTCACCCCGAGGATCGCCCGGTCGCCCACCCCCCGCGGGGGGCCGTGGGTGAGCAGCAGGTCGAGGCCCTCGGGGATCGCGGCCCAGTGTGCGGCGATCTCCGGGCCGCGCTCGCGGTTGTAGGCCATGCGACGGAAGCGGCGGGACATCCAGGCCAGGGCGGAGCGCAGCTCCTCGAGGCGACCGCGGCGGGTGGCGTCGCCGGCATGGATCGGCAGGTCGCAGGGCGGGACCTCCAGCCGCGCGTGGCGTCCGTGCGTGTCGGAGATGCACACGATCCGCATGGCAGGTCCCCGTCCCTCCGGGCGCGGGGTGATGCACCATACCACCCGGGCCTGCTCCGTTCGCCGGAAGCTTGCGCTTCGCGACGGGTGGGCGCATGAGATCTCGGGTGAGCCACCGCCCCCTCGCCTCCGCCCTGGTCGTCCTCGGCCTGCTCGCCTGCACCGCGCAGGGGGGAGCGACGAGCCCCGACGGGGGGCCACGGCCCGAGGAGGCTGCCGCCGTCGCCGAGGCCCCGAGCCCCCGCGAGCCGCGAGCCGCGGTGGAGGCTCCCGCCGAGCCGCCGGCGAGGGTGGAGCCGTCGGCGAGGGTGGAGCCGTCGGCGAGGGTGGAGCCGTCGGCGAGGGTGGAGCCGTCGGCGAGGGTGGAGCCGTCGGCCGAGGTCGCGGCCGCGACCCCGAGCGCGGGCGGCCTGGTCCCGCTCGACGAGGAGCAGGTTGCGATCCTGTTCGGCACGGCCGAGGATCCGGTGCCGGTGCACCGCGGCGGCGTGGCGCCCTCGCAGGAGAACAAGCACTACCTGTCGAGCAACGAGAAGGCCCTCGATGCGTTCCACTCCGCGCTTGCGGGCGTGGGCGGCGGGTACCTGGGCGTGGGCACCGACCAGGGCTACCTGTTCGTGGGCTGGGCCCGCTCGGAGCTCGCGTGGCTGGTGGACTACGACCCCGCGGTGCAGGAGATCCACGAGCTGTATCGCCTGTTCTTCCTCCACGCCGACACGCCCCAGGAGATGGTCGCGCTGTGGTCGGAGGGCGGGCGACCCCGGGCGCTCGAGATCATCGCCGCCGCCCACCCCGAGCCGCGCGCTCGCGAGCTCCGCTACTGGTACCGCAGCGGCAGCGGGCGGATCCACGGTCGCCTGCGGGCGGTCCGGCGTCGCATGGCCAAGGTGGGCGTGCCCACGGTCTTCGACGACCAGGAGACCTACGACTACGTGCGCCTGATGCTCGAGCAGCGGCGCATCCGGGCCCTGCGGGTGAACCTGCTCGAGCGCGAGGGGCTCGCCGGCATCGGCGAGGCGGCCCAGGCCCTGGGGGTCCCGCTGCGGGTGCTCTACCTCAGCAACGCCGAGCAGTACTGGAAGCGCTACTCTCCCGTGTTCCGGCAGAGCGTGGCCTCGCTGCCGTGGGCCGACGACGCGGTGCTGCTGCGCACCATCACCGCCAAGGCGGCCAACGACGACTACCGCTACAACGTGCAGCCGATCGCCAACTTCCAGCAGTGGCTGGCCCAGCCCTTCGTGGGCAGCGTGCACCACATCGTGCACGCGGGGCCGCCCGCGAGCGCGCAGGGCATCACCCTGTTCACCACCGGCGGCGATCCGCTCGACTCGCCGGCGGCGCGGCGCTGGCAGGCCAAGCAGGCCGAGGGCTAGACCACGGCCGAAGGACGGCGGCGGACCAGCACCAGGCCCAGCAGGCCCAGGACTAGGCCGCCGACGAACGGCGGCGGACCAGCATCAGGCCCAGCAGGCCGAGGACCAGCGCGCCCGGGCTCGAGCCGGAGCTGCGGCAGCCGCAGCCGCTCGCGTCGCCGTCGGCCCCGGGGTTGCCGCTGCCGCTTCCGTCGTTCCCGGTGCCGCCGGGCAGGCCGTCGGTCTCGCTGCCGGTGTCGAGCCCGGTGCCGCCGCTGTCGTCGGCCGGCTCGGGATCGGGCACCACCGGATCCATGTCCACGCCCACGTAGAGGGGCTCGGCCTCGCCCTGGTTGCCCGAGAAGTCGGTGGCGATGGCATCGAGCTCGTAGCTGCCGGGCGGCAGCAGCAGGTTGAAGGTGTAGGGCTCCACCTCGAGCACGCCGCCGGGGATGCTGCTGCCGTTGATCAGCAGCTCCACCGTGTCCACGCCGTAGCCCTCGTCCTGTGCACTGATCTCGATGGCGACGTTGGCCGTGCCGGTCTCGGGGTCGCTCTCGAAGCGGCTCTCGTTGGGGGGCTGCACGAACGCGACGATCGGCGCGACGGTGTCGTCGGAGGGATCGAAGGCCGCGCCGCAGGTGGACTCGGCGCCCCCGAGGTCGCCCGGATCGCAGCCGTCGGCCCAGGCTCCGCCCGCGCTCATGGGCATGAGGGGGAAGTCCTGGCAGCGCGGGCCCGGGGTCCAGTTGCCGTCGGCGTCGTGGCAGGGCGTGAGGTCGAAGCCGGTCTCGGACTCGAACCAGGGCATGCCCAGCGGGATGAGCGAGTAGTAGCCGCCCTGAAGGCAGTTGGCCGAGCCGTAGGAGGTGATGCCGAAGGCCCGCCAGCTCCCCGAGTCGGGCATCTGCACGAACACGGGACCGCCCGAGTCGCCGCTGCAGGCATCCTCGCCGCCGCCGCCCAGGAACACCTCGTCGCCCGCGAAGAAGCCGAACTCGGTGGTGACCTCCTTCTTGCTGCCGTAGCCGGTCTCGGCCTGGCCGAAGCCCACGATGGTCACCGGGGTGCCGGGCTCCAGCACGTCGAGCTCGCAGCCCATCAGCGGCGGCACGATGGCGATGTCGTCCTGCGGCTCGGACAGCACGCAGAAGGCCCAGTCGGTGCCGGCCCCCGCGTCGAAGTTGCCGTAGGTGCGGCAGTACTCGGTGCTCACCGAGCGGGCGTGGCCCGGGGCGATCTCCTCGCCGAGCTGCACGCTGCCGTAGTTGCTGCCGCAGTGCGCCGCGTAGACCACCACCTGCGGGTGGATGAGGGTGCCGGTGCACTGGCCCTCCATCGAGACGGTGGTGGGCCAGCCGCAGTCCTGCACGAAGTCGCCGCCGTAGACCCCCACCGGCTCGTCGTCGCTCGACTGCGCCTCGGCGCTCGGCGTGGCGGCGAGCGCTGCCGCGGGCCAAGCGAGGGTGCAGGCGATCACGAAGGGCAGGCGAAGGCGGCGGAGCATCGGCTCATGTATGGAGCACTACCACCGAAGCTTCAAGACCACGGAGACGTCGATCGTCGCCTCCCTCGGGGTGCAGGGCGGGGACGAGTCGTGGTCGCGCAACCGCTGGGGCGCGGTGCGAGACATTCCTCATGTCATCGCGAGGGCTCGGTGCTCCGCGCCAGCCGCAGCTGGACGAAGGCGAGGCACAGGGCGACGAGCGACGCCACCGCCGCGAGGCGCAGGCCGGTGGACAGCACATAGACGATCACCGGCAGCACGCAGCCGGCGAAGAACCACGGGCGCGCAGGCGGGCGGTGGCGTCGGAGCACCATGCTGGCGCCCACGCCCACTGCCACGAAGAAGGCGATCTGGAGCAGGGGCAGCAGCAGCCCGCCCAGCTCGAGCGAGGAGGGGGAGGCGAGCAGGACGAACAGGCCAGCGCGATCAGCGAGGTCGAGCACGGGCAGCGAGGCCACCCCGAAGCCCAGCCAGCGAGCGGCCGTGGCCAGGTGCTGGGCGTGGGTCTGGTCGACGAGCGCGTCCATGGCCGATCCCTTCCTTTCATACGCGCCGGGGCGCCGATGGTCACGGGCTCGATCCGCTCGAGGGCCGGCGAGGCGCGGTGATGCGCCCGCGTGGGTCGGCGGGGGCCTCGGGCGGGGCGATGCTTTTTTCTGACGGATTCTCGGCGAGCCGGCCATGGCGGGGCCGAAGACGAGGAGCGGTCTCCTCGCCTGCCTCCGATTTCCCCCTTCCCCTCGAGGCCCTCCATGCGTTCCTTCCGCTCCGTCCACGCCCTGCCGCTCACCCTCGCCCTGCTGCCCGGCTGCATCGTGCTGATCGATCCCGAGGGCGACACCGACACCACCGAGGGCGATACGGGCGGCAGCGCCGACTCCGGCGCCGACGACCCCTCGGCCACCAGCGACGGCTCGGACGGCTCCGAGGGCTCGGACGGCGGCAGCGACACGGGCGTGGTGCCCACCGAGCGTGCGGTGGACATCGTGTTCGTGGTGGACAACTCCGGCTCGATGGGCGAGGAGCAGGCCAAGCTGGTGCAGGGCGTCGATGCGCTGGTGAACGCGCTCGACGGGGCGGTGCCGCCGGTGGACTACCGCATCGCGGTGACGACCACCGACAACGGCAATCCCTGGTGTCAGACCACCACCCCGGAGGCGGGGACCTTCCGCGGCACCAGCTGCCGCAGCCGCTCCTCGGACTTCGTGTTCGAGGGGGCCACGGTCATCGACTCCACCGAGGAGGCCTGCCTGTCGGTGTGCGACCAGGAGAACCTGGGGCTGAGCGTGCCGTGGATCGATGTGGCGCGCAGCACCGGGACCACCAACGCACCCGGCGGCGACGTGGCGTCGGCGCTGCATTGCCTGCTGCCGCAGGGGATCAACGGCTGCGGCTTCGAGCAGCCGCTGGAGTCGCTGTCGATGGCGCTGCTGCGCGCCGAGAGTCCCGGCAATCCCAACGCGGGCTTCCTGCGCCCCGGCGCTCTGTTGGCGGTGGTGCTGGTCACCGACGAGGTCGACTGCTCCACCAATCCCTCCCACGACACCGTGTTCCTGCCCGACGGCAACCGCGTGTTCTGGTCCGACCCGGGGACTCCGGCCCCGAGCTCGGCCGTGTGCTGGAACGCGGGGGTGCAGTGCACCGGGACCAGCCCCTACGACGACTGCCTCCCGGTGAACCTCGACGAGGACGGCAGCCCGGTGGCGGGCGACCCCGAGATCGAGGCGGTGATGCGCCCGCTGGCGGGCTACGTGGAGGAGCTGAGCGATCGGGGCGCGTACGTGATGGCGATCAACGGCGTGGGGCCGGGCGGCTCGGTGATCTACGCCGACTCGCTCGAGGATCCGCAGTTCCAGGAGGACTTCGGGATCGGCCCCGGCTGCTCGTCGCTGAGCGGGCGGGCGGTCCCGCCGGTACGGATCCGGCACCTGGTCCAGTCGGTGAGCGGCCCCGGCAACCTGCACTCGATCTGCGACCAGGACTTCGGGCCCGCGTTCGCGTCGATGGCCGCGGGCATCCTGTCGCGGCTGCCGTAGACCGGCGCGCGGCGATCGGCCGCGGGGCGCCGACGAAAGGCGGTCGCGTGGGCTCGGCCCCGCCATGTCCGAGTCGAGCCCCGCGGTGCCTCGTGCCCCTGCGCCTGGCCGTGCTCCGCCTCGCTTCCGCGCGGCGGAGCACGGCTTCCGCTTCCCCAACGGCTTCCCGGACGCCCGCATCGAGGCCCCGCCGCCCCACGGCTGGCGGCTGTGCATCGAGGGGCGCGCGGGGGGCATGGTCTACGCGGCGCTGGACTACCGGGCGGCCGCGGACCCCCCGCCCGGGGGGAGCTGCGGACGAAATCGTGGTTGCCGGCGATGGGCTCTATGCGCTGGCCCACCGCACCCGTGACGTGTGGCGCCTGGCGTGAGGCTCGGAGCCCGAGCAGCAGTGGTATCCTGATCGCGGTGGTGCACCGCAGGCGATGGCTCTGGCTGGCGACGATCCTCGCGCTCGGCTGCGCGGGCGGGGCCAAGACCGACGACACCACGACCTTCGGTCCGGCGCCGGGCAGCGGGCCTCCGTCGGACGACGGCGCGACCACGATGAGCGGCGACGACGAGGGCGCCACCTTCGGGGTGCCCGACGGCTCGGGCGAGGACGCGCCGCTGACCACCGGTCCCTCCGACGAGGGGACCACGGGCCCCGGCGACGACGGCAGCACCACCGACGGCGGCGAGTCCTCGGGGGGCGACGACGGCCCGATGGGCAACTGCTCCGATCCCGGCACCTGCCAGAGCGCGGGCTCGCTGGGCAGCGTGAGCGGAGACCAGGGCTCGCCCGGGCTCGACGGCAGCGGAGCGCAGCCCGACTGGCTCACCTTCCGCGTGACCGAGGACGACGACTCGATCGACGGCGCGGGCATGTCCTTCACCGTGACCCTCACCAGCCCGCCGGGGGCCGACTTCGACCTCTACGTGTATCGCGGGGTGGAGGGCGGCGGCACCGGCTGCGGCGGCTTCATGCAGTCGTCCACCAACGGCGGCGGCATCGACGAGGTCACCATGAATTGGGGCGAGGGCCTGCTGGCCAACGGCGTCGACGACAGCGCCTGGGTCGCGGTGGAGGTCGTGGCCAAGAACGACATGTGCGCGCCGCCGGCCCAGTGGATGCTGACGGTCGACGGCAACACCTGAGCGCTACTCGAGCACCCAGCGCAGCGCCTGCTGGCCCTCGGCCACGAGGGCCGAGTCGCCGATGTCCAGCCCGTAGGCGCACAGCACCGCGCCGTAGAGCAGGCCGCGCTGGCGTCCGAGGGCCCACGACTCGTCGTCGATGGGGCCGTAGGCCCGGGCGAAGCGCGACCGGGCCGAGGGGGGCAGCAGGCTGAAGGCCAGGGCGAGGTCGAGGCCGGGGTGGCCCAGGTGCACGTCGCCCCAGTCGATCACCCCGCAGGCCCGGCTCGCGTCGTCGACCAGCACGTGCCGCACGTAGAGGTCGGCGTGCACCAGCACGGCGCGGGGCGGCAGCGGGCCGTGGACCTGGGCCAGCAGCGGCTCGTAGGGTCGGAGGTCGTCGATCAGCCCCGCCGCGACGGCGGCCTCGAGCCCGGACCGCACCACGGGGACGACGCGCTCGGTGTTGGTGCGAGCGAGGGTGTCGACGGGGGCTCCCGTCGCGCGGCCGTCCACCGCGTGCAGGGCCGCCAGGAATTCGGCGAGCGGCTCGGCCAGCGCGGCCTTGCGCGTGGGGTCGAGCGCGGCTCGGTCGGCGGTGCGCCCGTGGAGCCGTCGGTAGCCCGAGAACGGCCACGGGAAGCTCTCGCTCGGCTCGCCGAGCAACTCGGGCACCGGGATCGGCAGCGGTAGCCGACCGGCGATCGCAGGCAGCACCCGCGACTCGATCTCGATCAGCTCCACCGCGATCTGGCGCCGGGGGAAGCGGAACACCCAGGTGTCGTCGACGAGGTAGGCGGTGTTGTCCCAGCCCTCGCCCAGGGCCTCGATGCGCGAGGCCGACAGCGAGGGGTGGGCAGCGGCAACGAGCGCGAGCGCCTCCGCGGGGGAGACGACGCGCTCGGCGGTCCACGGCGCGGGCATGGGCGCCGCGATGGTCTCACGGAGCGGAGACGTCGGAGAGCGACACGAAGGGATCGACGGTGGCGACCTCGCTCGGGTCGCTCGCGGTCACCGGTCCCTCCTCGGTGAAGGGGTCGACGGTGACTACGGCCACGAGGCCTCCGAGGCTCACCGGGTCCTCGCCGGGGCGCACGCTCAGGCCGGCCACGGGCAGGAATCCGGCGGGGAGCTGGGGGCCGGGCTCGGCCACGCCCAGGCCGGCCACGGGAAGGAAGCCGCGGGGGAGCTCGATGCCGCTCTTGTCGGTCACCGGGGCCTCGCCGAGCTCGAGGGGCGTCGTCACCGAGGTCGAGGGCAGGCCCGAGGGCGCGCCGATCGAGACCCGCTCAACCGGGGCGTCGAGCTCCGGCTCGTCGTCCTCGAGGATGATGATGAGCTCCTCTTCCTCTTCGGGCAGGGGGTCGAGCTCGTAGGCCTCCTCGAAGTCGTAGGGCCTCAGGTTGGAGAACACGGTGGCGTCGGCCCGCGCCTGCGCCGAGCTGGGCGCGGGCTCCTGGGTCACGGGCTGGGTGATGGCGCTGCCCATACCCGCGGGCAGCACGGAGGTGCGGATGCCCGAGTCACCACCCCGGGCCAGCATCCCCCCGCCGATCACCAGGGCGAAGGCAGCCACCGCCGCCGCGGCTCCGATCCGCCAGCCGCGATCGGATCGTACGGTGGATTCCACGAGGGTGGGGTGGGCCAGACGCGGCGCGGCGCTCAGCGGGCGGCGCCCGAGGGTCCGCACGCCGGCGAGGCGCTCGACCTCCTGCACCAGCCCGCGGGAGTCGTCCACGCCCAGGATGTGGAGGTCGGCGTCGGGCTCGGGGCGATAGGCCGCGCGCAGCTTGTCCGCCAGCTCGCGGTCGACCGAGCCGGGGATGCACAGCACGCGCAGCGACGGTCGCTCCACGGGGGTCTGCTGGATCCACGGGCGAGCATCCCGACCGAACTCCGCACACACGTTCCAGCCCCGGCTGCGCAGCGCCTCCTCGAGACCACAGGCGACGAAGCGGAGCTCCTCGGAGCACAAGAGGATCACCTTCTTGCGGCGGGCGGGGTCCGCGGAAAGGGGGGAGCGCGCGGGGGAGTGGGTCTCGGCTTGGTGTGCCACCTTGTCCTACCCATTCCCACAGTTTCTCGGGCGCACCAAAGAAACGGCGGATCCACTGGGAACGCGCGTGCAGGCCCGGCCGAGACGACCGGGCGGTGGCCGGCTCGACCCGCTACAGCGGCGCGGCCACGTAGGTGCTGATGGTGTTCAGCCGCGGGCCGCTGGGCAAGAGCCCCGCGCGACAGCCCACCGCGGTGGGCTGCAGCAGGCCCACGAAGCTGCAGCGGTGCAGCTCGCAGCCGGTGTACGAGCTGAATTCGCAGCCGCCGATCGCCGAGGAGCAGGTGCGCCCCTGTAGCTGGGCGAGCAGCGGCCCCACCAGCGTGCTCGACGGGCACACGTACTCGTGGTCCGGGCCCGAGAACAGGTTGCCGAAGAAGCTCGCCTCGTAGGTCGGGTAGTCGGGGCTCGAGTCGAAGCCGAGGGCCGGGTGATCGGCCTGCAGCCACAGCTCCACCTCCTGCTCGCTCACGTTGGTGCGCGCGAGCAGGCAGGCGGAGACCCACTCCTGGCAGTCGGTGTCGCACGGGCCCTCGGCCCACTCGGGCGCCAGGCCCAGCGCCCCTTCGAAGTCCACGCTCTCGCCGTCGACGATCTTGGTGACGCGCTCACCCGCCGGCAGCGCGCACTCCACCGCGTACACGGCGGTGGCCAGGCGATCGGGGGAGTCGAGCC
Organism: Myxococcales bacterium; assembly: GCA_020633315.1. GTDB lineage: Bacteria > Myxococcota_A > Polyangia > Nannocystales > Nannocystaceae > Paraliomyxa. The sequence continues at coordinate 475,682 of JACKDV010000004.1, read as the reverse complement.
GGCTGCCCTCGAGCCCCTGCAGCGCGAGCGAGTAGGCCGGATCGAGCCCGCTCAGCTCGGGATCGTGCAGGCCGTTGTTGATGTAGCCGAACGACGAGCCCTTGCGCGCAGTGGTGTCCTCGCGGAACTCGAGCTCCTCGAGCTCGTCGTCGGGCTGCGCTCCGCAGCCGACCCCGACGACGAGCCCCCCGGCGAGCAGCATCGAAGTGAGAATTGGTATTCTAGAATCCCACATCGAGTGAGGCTACTCGATCTTGAAGGCCCATTCCACCGGCGACTCTCCGACCTCCAGCCAGCGCACCATCGCCTGGGTGAAGCCGGGATCGTCGGGGGCGAGGTTGCTCGCGGCGTGCCCGAGCTCGTGGCGAGCCTCGTCGCGGCGGTCGAGCTTCCACAGGACCTCGGCCATCGTGAGCTGGATGCGGCCGCCCCAGCTCGGGGGCATCGACGAGGACTCGAAGCGATCGAGCGCCCGGCGGCACAGCTCGAGCGCGTCGGCGAGTCGATCGAGGCGAAGCTCGGCGGTGCAGCGGCTCCCCAGCGCGAAGATCGACATGGGGTGCGAGCTGCCCACGGTCGCCTCGAAGATCTCGCTCGCGTGGACGAGGTGCTCGCGGGCGGCCGCGAAGTGCTTGGAGTTGCCGAGCATCGAGCCGAGGTTGAACCACGCGATGCCGACGTCCACGTGGCCGCCGCCGAGCGCCCGCGACTTGAGCTCGAGCGCCCGCTCGAGGTGGCCGCGGGCGGCCTCGAAGTCGCCCTGCTCGGCGACGAGGATGCCGCGGTTGTTGAGCAGCCACGCGTGCAGCAGCTCGTCGCCCACGCGCTCCACCGCCGCGGTGGCGCCCAGCAGCCGATGGTCGGCCCGCGCCAGCTCGCCCAGGGCGGTGTCGGCATAGACCAGCGACAGCCAGGCTCGGGCCGCCGTCTCGTCGTCGTGGGCCCGGCTGGCCTCGACGATGGCCGCCCGCAGGGTGGGCTCGGCCTCCACGAGCGAGCCCCCTTCCACCTGCACCCGGCCGAGGCACTCGAGCGCCTCGGCGTAGGGCCCCCGGTCCTCGAGGCGCGCGGCCTCGTCGCGGGTCTCCGCGGCCAGGCGCTGGGCCTGCTCGAAGCGACCCAGCTCCCGCAGGGTGACCACCCGATCGATGCGACGTTGGATCTCGGCGTGGCGCTCGCGCTCCTCGGGCGGCTCGGGGCCGTCGCCGTGGCTGGTGAGCGCCTCGATGTCGGCACAGGGCGCGAGGGGGGGCAGCTTGAACGGCAGGATCGAGCCCTGGACCAGCGCGTCGGTGTCCTCGGCCTCCGAGAGCGCCTCCACGGCGAAGACCAGTCGGTTGCGGCGTCGCTCGAGGCACCGCGCGCGACGGCCGAACGCCTCGTCGGACTGCTGGCGGCTGACGAAGGTGGCCAGGCACGAGTCCCGGCTCATCTGCCCCCACGCGGTCGCGTAGTCGTCGAGCTGCTCGAGGATCCGCGGCTGCAGGGTGTCCTTGTCCGGCGGCCCGTGGCGCTCGAAGGCCTCCTCGAGCGCCCGGGCTCGCGCCGCGTCCCAGGTGCCGGCCAGCGTGGCGTCGAGCTCGGGGCAGGGGCTGCTCTCGGTGCCGGCGAGCACCAGCCCGCCGCTCAGCCCCAGCCCCACGCCCAGGGCGAGCGCGACGGGCCATCGGCGACGCCGGCCCACGATCGACTCGAGCTCGCCGATGAGCGCGTCCATCGAGGGCCAGCGGTCCTCGGCGCGTCGTGACAGGCCGCGCCACAGCGCGCGCCGCAGCCGTCGGGGCACCTCGAGCTCCGCCGTCTCGGCGGGCTCGTTGGCCATCATGGCGCACAGCAGCGTCGCCGGGGTGGAGCCCGCGAAGGGGCGACGATCGAAGATCGCCTCGTAGAGCGAGGCACAAAACGCGTACTGATCGCTGCGGGCGTCGGCCGGTCGTCCCTGGAGCTGCTCGAAGGACATGTAGGCCACGGTTCCCAGCACGGCGCCCTCGCGGGTGAGCGGCTCGCTCAGGGCGTTGCTGCTGCTGCTGGGGGCGCTCGGCGGCGGCTCGTCGTCCTCGACCGACACCTCCTCGGTCGCCCGCTGCTCGCGGGCGAGGCCGAAGTCCACCACCCGCACCCGACCTCCCTCGCCCAGGATGCAGTTGTCGGGCTTGAAGTCGCGGTGCACCAGGCCCTTGGCATGGGCCGCGGCCAGGCCCCGGGCCGCCTGCAGGTAGATCTCGGTGGCCTGGCGCCACGGGTGGTGGCGCTCGTCCTGCCACTGCACCAGGGTTCGCCCGCGCACCAGCTCCATCGCGATGAAGGTGCGCCCGTCGACCGTCCCCACGTCGTAGATCTGCACCACGTTGGGGTGGGAGAGCCGGGCCAGGGCCTGCGCCTCCCGCATCATCCGGGTGCGCTGGCGCGGGGTGGTCTCCGCGTGCAGCAGCTTGAGGGCCACCGTGCGATCGAGCTGCTCGTCGTGGGCCTCGACCACCACCCCCATGCCGCCACGACCCAGGGGGCCCAGCACCAGGAATCGACCGAAGCGCTCGCCCCGAGCCGCGTAGCCGTCGGCCTCGCCCTCGGCGAGGGTGCCGTCGGGGAGCGGGCTTCGGGCCACCGGCCCCGCCGCGGGATCGGCATCACGCGGCACCACGGATCGGGGCTATCACGTGGCCTCGGGCGCCACAAGGGAAAGGTCACGGCCGCGGACGCGGTGAAGGGCGATGCAATGGGATCTCTGACGCCGGCGAGCGCCGTGCCACCGGTCCTGCGGTGGCTCGCCGGTCTGGTGCATGCCTGGCTCAGCTGGTGCCCGGCGTGCGGCGGCCCTCGATCACCAGCTTCACCCCGTGGGCCGGCCCCACGTTGGCCGCCCGGACCTTGCCGGGATCCGGTCGCAGCGACGCGAGCCGCAGGCGGAGGTCGCCGACGATGGTGCCCACCACGACCCGCATCTCGTAGGCGGCCATGGCCGCGCCCAGGCAGCGCCGGGCTCCGCCGCCGAAGGGCAGCAGCTCGAAGGGCGAGAACTTGCGCTCGAGGAATCGCTCGGGGCGAAAGCGCAGCGGCTCCGGGTAGGTCTCCTCCCGCAGGTGCGCGACGCCGATCGCCGCGCCCACCCCCACGCCGGCGGGCAGCGAGTAGCCCATCAGCTCGAGCGGCGCGAGCAGGCGCCGCGGGGCGGGGGCGGGGGCGAGCGGGAATCGGCGCAGCGTCTCGTTGCAGACCGCGTCGAGGTAGGTCGCCTTGGCCAGCACGTCGACCTCGGGCTCGGGGCCCAGGGTGTCGAGCTCCTCGCGGAGGCGCTCGAGCACCTCCGCGTTCTCGGGGCGGTGCAGCGCGTACAGGGCCCAGGCGATCGAGATGGCCGTGGTCTCGTGCCCGGCCACGACCAACAGCAAGAGCTGGGCCCGGATGTCGTCGTCGGTCATCGGCTCGCCGTCCTCGTAGCGAGCGGCGACGAGCAGGCTCAGGATGTCGTCGCGGGGCTCCTCGCGGCGGGCCTGGGCCACGAGGGCGTCGAGCCGGGCGTGGACGGCTCGTTGACGCCGCCGGAACGACGCATAGGGGCCGATGCCCCCGAGCTCGCGGCGCAGCGCGGGGATGAAGGCGATGAGCGGCGAGAACCCCTCGACGAGCTCGAGCAGGGCCTGGCCCAGCTCGTGGCGCCCCTGCGGGTCGTGCACGCCGAACACCGCCTCGAGGATGACGTCGAGGGAGATCCGCTGGGCGGTCGCCGAGGCGCTCACCATGCGACCCGCCTCCCAGTCCGCCAGGTGCTGGCGCGTGAGTCGGCGCATCGCCTCGCCGTACGCCCGCATGCGCGCGCCCAGGAACGGCGGCATCATCAGCTTGCGCTTGCGACGGTGCTCGGGGCCGCCGATGAGGATGAGCGACTCCGGGCCCAGGATGAACGCCAGGTCCACGTTGAAGGGCTCGAGCGACATGGGGTCGGCGGAGTAGATCGCCTTGATCCCCTCGGGATCGCCCGTGCACACCAGCGGCTCCTTGCCGGGGATCGTGAAGGGGTCGCCGTGCTTGGCCGCGAGCTTGGGCATCACCCCCATCGGATCACGGAGGTAGCGGAGCATCGTCCATGCCGTGTTTCGTGGGCCGGGGGGGAGCTTGGTCATGATGGGGGCAGGGCCTCGGGAGGCTTGGTGTCCGCCGGGGGCCGCGAGGTTTCCCCGGCCGCGGCCCGGCCCGCGGCCAGGGCGAGCTGGTGGTCGATCATGCCGTCGAAGGCGGCCAGCAGCTCCAGCAGGCCCGGCGTGTCGGGCTCGAGGATCCGCAGCGCCCCCACGATCGCCTCGATGGTGGACAGCTGCACCCCCGGCCGCGGGGCCCGGCGGATGCGGTAGCGCCCGGGGCCGGCCGGCCGCAGGCACACCCGCGGCAGCGCCTGCAGCCAGGGGTTGTCGCGCAGCAGCACCCGCGAGCTGGGCCAGGTGCCGTCGAGCACCACCAGCGCGGCGGGGGGCTCGTCCTCGCCCAGCGGCCGCGCCGTGGGCCCGGGGTACAGCAGGGCCGCCCCGGGCGGGGCCCGGGGAGGGCAGCGGGTGCGCTCGTCGTCGTCTCGCGAGGCCACGTGCAGCTCGGCGTTGCGCAGCCCCAGCCGGGCCAGCCGCACCGTGCCGAAGGGGTGCCGCCGCTCGCGGGGGTGCTGCACGATCACCACCCGCGTGCGGTTGTCCACCGGCGTGATCAGGCCGCACACGCAGCTCACCCGCGGACGCAGGCAGCGGTAGCAGGTGGGGCGGGCCACGGCCCAGCATACGACGACGCGGCCCCCCGCGGACGAGGCCGGGGCGGCCGCGCCTCCGGCCTCGCCGAGCCCCCCGCGGTCGGCCCTACGCCTCGACCAGCTCGTGCCGGTCCACCGTCAGGTCGTCGGACCCGTCGTCCTCGTCTGGGGGCGGCTCGGCGGCCTCGAACTCGAAGGTGAGCTCGCCCTTGGCCTCGTCGAAGCCCACCCGCACGGTGCCGCCGCGCTCGAGTCGGCCGAAGAGCAGCTCGTCGACGAGCTGCTCCTTGATCTTCTCGTCGATGAGCCGCGCCATCGGCCGCGCCCCGAACAGCTTGTCGTAGCCCTTGTCGGCCACCCACTGCCGCGCCGCGTCGCTGTAGCTGATGTGCACGTCGCGATCGAGCAGCTGCAGCTCGAGCTCGCCGAGCATCTTGTCGGCCACCTTGCGGATCACGTCGGTGCCCAGCGGGGCGAACATGACGGTCTTGTCGAGGCGGTTGCGGAACTCCGGGCTGAAGGTGCGCTCGAGCGCCTTGTTGGCGCTCGCCGACTCGATGTCGCCCTGGCCGAAGCCCACCTTGCGCGCGGTGATCTCCTGCGCCCCCGCGTTGGTGGTCATGATGATGATCACGTTGCGGAAGTCGGTCTTGCGCCCGGTGGTGTCGGTCAGCGTGGCCGCGTCCATCACCTGCAGCAGCACCGCGAAGATGTCGGGGTGGGCCTTCTCGATCTCGTCGAGCACCACCACCGAGTGCGGCTGCTTGGAGACGGCGTCGGTGAGCAGGCCGCCCTGGTCGAAGCCCACGTAGCCCGGGGGCGCCCCGATCAGCCGGCTCACGCTGTGCTTCTCCATGTACTCGCTCATGTCGAAGCGCAGGAAGGGCACGCCCATCAGGCGCGCGAGCTGCTTGGCCAGCTCGGTCTTGCCCACCCCGGTGGGGCCGGCGAAGAGGAACGAGCCGATCGGCTTGTCCTCGCGACCCAGGCCCGCGCGGGCCCGCTTGATCGCGTGGGTGACGGTCTTGACCGCCTCGTCCTGGCCGTAGATCACCTCGCGCAGGCCCTCGTCGAGGCGGCCGAGCACCTTCTTGTCGTCGTGGCTGACCGACTTGGGCGGGATGCGGGCCATGCGGGCGATCACCGCCTCCACCTGCTCCACGTCGATCACGATGGGCTCGGGCTCGGGGAGCTCGGCCTCGCCCTCGCCCTCGGCACCGGCCTCGCCCCTGGCCCTGGTCTTCTGCGCGTCGAGGATCGACGGCGTGGGCACCATCAGCGGCGTGTCGATGCGGGCGGCCGCGCCCACCTCGTCCATCACGTCGATGGCGCTGTCGGGCAGGTGACGGTCGCGCAGGAACTTGTGGGCCAGCTCGACCGCGGCCCGCAGGGCCTCGGGCGTGTACCGCACCAGGTGGTGCTGCTGGTAGACCTCGGCCAGGCCCTGCAGGATGAGCAGCGTCTCCTCCTTGCTGGGCTCGATGATCTCGATCTTCTGGAAGCGCCGGGCCAGCGCCGCGTCGCGCTCGAAGGAGGACTTGTACTCCTTGTAGGTGGTGGAGCCGATGCAGCGCAGGGTGCCGGCCGACAGCGAGGGCTTGAGCATGTTGCTCGCGTCCATCGAGCCGCCACTGGTCGCGCCCGCGCCCACCACGGTGTGGATCTCGTCGATGAAGAGGATCGCGTCGGGGTCGGCCTCGATCGCGGCGATCACCGCCTTGAGCCGCTCCTCGAACTGCCCGCGGAACTTGGTGCCCGCCAGCAGCGAGCCCATGTCGAGCGCATAGATGTGCGCGGTGGCGATCACCTTGGGCACCTTGCCCTCGTGGATCCGCAGCGCGAGGCCCTCGACCACCGCGGTCTTGCCCACGCCGGGCTCGCCCACCAGCACCGGGTTGTTCTTGCGCCGGCGGCAGAGCACCTGGATGACCCGCCGCACCTCCTGGTCGCGCCCGATCAGCGGCTCGATGCGCCCGGACTCGGCCTTGGCCTTGAGGTCGACCGCGTAGGCGGTCAGCGGATCGTCGGCCACGTCGCCACCGTCGGCATCGGGGTCGCGCCCCGGCGAGCGCCCGCCCTGCTGCCCCTCGCTGGCGCTCGGGGTGAAGCGCCGCGGCTTGCTGCCGCTGCCCTTGCCGATGCCGTGCGAGATGAACAGCGTCACGTCGCGGCGGGTGACCCCGTGGGCCTGCAGGATGAAGGCCGCGTTGGACTCGGGCTCGGCGAAGATCGCCACCAGCAGGTTGGCGCCGGTCACCTCGCGCTTGCCCGCGCCCTGCACGTGCAGCACGGCCCGCTGCAGCACCCGCCCGACCCCGATGGTCTGGTGGGTGGTGAGCTCCTCGTCCTCGGGCACCTCGTCCATGCTCTCCTCGAGGAATTCCTCGAGGTCGGCCCGCACCGCGTCGATGTCGGCGCCGCAGCCCTCGAGCACCTTGGCCGCGCTGCCGTCGTCGAGCAGGGCCAGCAGCAGGTGCTCGAGCGTGAGGTACTCGTGGCGCCGCCGCTGGGTGTCCTCGATCGCGTTGTTGATCGTCAGCTTGAGCTCTTCACTCAGCATCTTCGCCGTCGTCTTCCGGCTCCATCGAGGCCATCAAGGGGTGGTCGTTCTTCCGCGCCAGGAGATGGACCTGGGCGACCTTGGTCTCGGCGATCTCGTGGGTGTAGATCCCCGCCACGCCGGACCCGTGGTTGTGCACGTGGAGCATGATGCGGGTGGCCTCGGACTCGCTGCGGTGGAACACCGTCTCGAGCAGCCGGACCACGAAGTCCATGGGGGTGTAGTCGTCGTTGTGAAGGACGACGCGGTACATGCGCGGGCGCTTGAGCTTCTTCTTGGTGCGCTCGAGGGTCGCGACTCCACTTTCGTTCTGCTCTTCGCGCTTGTCGCTCACGGGCCGTCGGGTTCCTTCGGCGTCGATCCTAGCAGGCCCGTGGATCGATGCCCCCCGCCCGAACGGGCAGGGCCGGGCCTCGGGCCCGCGCCGATGGCCGGGGTTTGCACCTCCCCGATCACACGGTCAGGATGCTCGCGGTGCGCCTCGTCACTCGCGTCGTCCCGGATCTCGCAGGCGTCGATCCCGCGCAGTGGGATGCCCTCGATCACGGGCCCAGCCCGTTCACGGAGCACGGCTTCTTGCGGGCGCTCGAGCTGTCGGGCTCGGTGGGGCCGGGCACGGGCTGGGAGCCGCACTACGTGCTGGTGGAGGCCGAGCCCGAGGATCCCAGCGCAGAGGACGCCGGCAGTCCGAGTCAGGGACGCACGCTCGTGGGGGCGGTGGCTGCCTATCGCAAGGACCACAGCTACGGCGAGTACATCTTCGACTTCGGCTGGGCGCGGGCCTGCATGCGAGCGGGGCTGCCCTACTATCCCAAGCTCGTCGTCGCGGCCCCGGTCACGCCCGCCACCGGACGGCGGATCCTGCTGAGCCCTTCGCTCGCGCCGAGCGAGCGCGTGGCGATCGAGGCCGCGCTGGTCGAGGGCGTGCGCACGGTGGCCGACCAGCTCGACTGCAGCTCGGTGCACTGGTTGTTCTGCAGCGCGAGCGAGCACGGGCGCCTGGCCGAGGCCGGCTTCTGCCCGCGCGCGAGCTTCCAGTTCCACTGGCGCAACCACGGCTACGCCGACTTCGACGCGTTCCTGGCCACCCTCAGCTCGCGCAAGCGCAAGCAGATCCGCAAGGAGCGGGCGCGGGCCCTCGCGGCGGTGGATGGTCCGGTGGAATTCGTGCCCGCGGCCGAGTGGACGCGCCACGACATCGCGCGGCTCGAGTCCTTCTACCGCCGCACCTGCTATGCGCACGGCAACGAGGGCTACCTGACCCCCGAGCTGTTCGAGCTGCTGCCCCGCATGATGCCCCAGCGTGCCCGCTTCGTGCGGGTGCGCCGGGCCGGCCAGATCGTGGCGGGGGCGCTGTGCTTCCAGACCGAGCACGCGCTCTACGGCCGCTACTGGGGCTGCTGCGAGGAGATCCCCTTCCTGCACTTCGAGGTGGCCTACTACGCGGGCATCGAGCACTGCATCCGCGAGGGCCTGCCGCTGTTCGAGGCGGGGGCGCAGGGCGAGCACAAGCTGCTGCGCGGCTTCATGCCCGCGCCCACCTTCAGCAACCACTGGATGCGTCACCCCGGGCTGCACGAGGGCGTGGAGCGCTTCTTGCGGGGCGAGGCGATGGAGGTGGGCCAGTACATGGGCCAGCTCGCGCGCTTCAGCCCCTACCGCAAGGACGACGACGGGCGGCCGCTGCCGCTGCCCGACGAGCGGCCGAGCATGGGCGAGGTGGGCGAGGCCGGCGAGCAGGCGGCCTCGCGGGGCGACGACGCGATCGAGCTGGGGTAGCGCCGACCCGCAGGGCGAGCGGCCTGCCGCCTCGCCGTCCTCCATCGAGGAGGTGCCAGGTCGAGCCAGGCCGTGGGCCAAGGAGCGTGGGCCGACGAGCAATGCCCGACTACGGGGCGCTCACCTCGACGTCGATGCACCAGTTGCCGGTGGGGTACGGCATGCGGGCGATGACGTCGACGAAGGCCGGGATCGAGCAGTCGCCGGGACCGTCGATGCGCAGGAACGACGAGCCGACCAGGGTGGAGCCCTGGTCCACGCTCATGCCGAGCGCGGAGCCGAAGCCTCCGTCGTCGAGCTCCAGGCCCACGCAGAAGCGGTTGGTGTCGATCTCGATGGGGGCGGCCAGCTCGTCGATGCGGAGCTCGTCGTCGCCGGTCTCCACCTGCTGGGGAGCGAGCTGCACCGCGGCCAGCACCTCGCCGGGACGCTCGTCGTCGCCCCAGCTCCGCACCCGCAGGAACACCGGGCCGAGGCTCGGCGTGCGGGCGGCCACCACCGCGTGCACCGTCTGCAGCCGCAGCGGCGGGGTCAGGCTCGACTCGAAGCACTCCTGGGCGGCGATCGGGGCCCCCAGCGGATTCCAGACGTTGCCGTTGACGAAGCACCACAGCGGCAGCTCGCAGGTGCCCTGCGGTGCGTTCTGCAGGTGCTCGACCTGCGGCTCGTCCACGCTCTCGGTGGTGCCCTCGGCCGCGCTCGTGGCCTCGTGGCCCGAGCCGACGCCGGTCTCCACGCCATCACCCCGCGAGCCGTCCCCGTCGCCCTCGGAGGGATCGTAGTCCGCGTTCCCTCCCGAGCACCCGAGCAGCACGCCTACGACGAGCCCGGCTGCGAGTCCCTTGCCCATGCCCCGGGCCGACGGTCTCGCACCTGGGTGGGGGTTTCAAGCACGAATCGAGGGGGTGGGCGCGGTGCGCTCGTGGGCGCGGCGACCACGGACGCGCGGCTCGCTCGATCACCCTCGCGCTCGTGCCCCTCGGGAGCTCTGCGCGCTCACGGGCGCCGGGGCGGGGCTCGGCACCGCTCAGCTGAAATTCGACCGTCGCCTTAAACCGCCACGCCGATCTCGGAACCACCCGCCGCGATGTCAACCTCCGCGGCTCCCCCCTGGACCAGCCCCGCTCCTCCCCGTGCCTCGGCGCGAGCGCCCGCCCGCGGGCCCGGCTCGCTCGGGCTCCGTCGTCTCGCCGGCCTCGGCCTCGTGCTGGGCCTGGGTCTGTGGGGCGGCACCGGCTGCGGCACCAACAACCTGGGCAGCAAGCTCGCGCCCCCCGATCCCAGCGCCACCGATGCGCTGGGGCAGACCATCACCTGCACCAACACCAGCACCGTCGCCGAGCCCTACGTGGTCGACCTGCGCGGGGCCGACCGCAGCCACCTCGAGGCGGTGATGTCCGAGGGCATCGCCGTGGTCCGCTACGACTGCGACGGGCTCGAGGTGCTGCGGGGGTGCACGGTGGGCAGCGCCGTCGATCCCTACACCTTCGTGGGAGTGTCGATGAAGGAGGACCAGGTGCAGATCGACACCATCGATCAGCTCCGGGCCAACCTCCCCGCCAGCGCCGTCCAGCTCGAGGGCGAGGTCACCTCGGGGGCCGCCATCGACATCGGCCTGGTGATGGTGGGCCGCAAGTCAATCCGCGACGACATGGTCGCGCGCGAGGATCTGAAGGGCCCCGGCTGCGAGGGCGCCACCCACTTCGTGCGCTCGGCGATCGTGGGCGCCTTCGCGGTGGAGAAGGGCACCCAGGGCAAGGCCCGCGCCGCGGCCGAGATCTTCGGCGCCGGGGCGGCCGCGGGCAGCGAGGCCAACCGCCGCGTCGCCAACCGCGACGGCAAGCCCGAGGACTGCAACAACGCCAAGCCCGGCGACTCCGCGCCGCCCGAGCAGTGCCGCGCCGCGATCACCATCGAGCTGTACCCCATCGCGGAGGAGCGCCCGGCGGTGGCCCAGGGCGACGACGAGGGCTCGGGCGAGTCCGCGCCGCCCGAGGTGGAGGCGCTCGAGACCAAGTGCCCGTCGGGCTTCGTGCGGGCGGGGGGCAAGTGCACGCCGCCCCAGCAGGTGGCCTCGTTCCAGTGCGCCCCCATGGACTTCGAGCAGTGCACCCAGCAGTGCGAGCGCGGCAACGGGCCGAGCTGCTACAACCTGGGCGTGATGCTCCGCTCGGGCGGCTCGGGGCGCGAGCGCCAGCCCGAGCTGGCCCAGCAGCGCTTCCTCGCCGCCTGCAAGGCCGACGACGGGCCCGCCAAGGCGTGCACCGCCGCGTCGTTCGAGCTCAGCCGCGCCAAGCAATGGAAGCCCTACGCCGAGGTGCTGCAGCGCGGCTGCGATCGCGGAGACTCGGCCGCCTGTGACACCCTGGGCTACACGCTGCTGCGGGGTCGCGACGAGCTCACGGCCGCTCCCGAGCGCGGGGTCGCCCTGCTCGAGCGTGCCTGCGGCATGGGGCGCTCCTCCTCGTGCCGCTCGCTGGCCATCAACCTCGTCGACCTCCACCTCGACGAGCCGCGAGGCCTGCGGATGCTCGAGCTCGGCTGCGAGCGCGGCGAGGCCAACGAGTGCGTGGACCTGGCGATGATCCACCGCATGGGCCGCAGCGCGGCGGGCAAGCGACCGGAGCGGGCGCTGGAGCACGATCGGCGCGCCTGCGACCTGGGCAACACCAGCGCCTGCGGTCGCGCCGGCAAGGAGCTCGTGGAGGGCAAGGCCCCGATCAAGCGCGACCTCCGGACCGGGGTCGCGCTGCTGGAGCGCGGCTGCCCGACGCCCGAGCCCGGGGCCCGCTTCATCTCCCTGTCGTCGCAGGCCTGCACCACCCTGGCGGGGCTCTACCAGGCGGGCAAGGGCGGCGGCACGGCCAAGGACGCCGTGGCCGTGCTGGAGCGCGGCTGCTCGGATCACCGCCGCTTCACCTGCGTGGAGCTGTCCGCGATCCATGCCAAGGGCGCCAAGGGGCTGAAGAAGGATCCCGCCAAGGCCGAGCAGATCCTGCGCCGCGCCTGCGACGACAAGGACGTCTCGTCCTGCACCGCGCTGGGCAAGCAGCTCGAGGCCGTCGACCAGGGCATCGCCCGGGCGTTCTACGAGGATGCCTGCACTCGCACCCGCTTCCCGCCGCTGTGCCGCTCGTCGGAGAAGCTGGGCGGCAAGGGGCTGCCCCCGCCGAGCTGAGCGCCTCGCTCCTCGCTCCGGCCTTCGTGAGGCCGGGCCGCAGGTCGGCCCGGCCCTTCGTCGTTCTCCGGCCCGTTGCTTCAGTACCCCACGGCGCGCGCCTGCTCGACCAGCTCCAGCAGGCCCTTGCGGTGACCGTGCGGGTCCTTGCCCTGGGCCTTGCGGGCCAGCATCGCGACCGACTCGAGGGTGGCGCTGCCCTTGTGCTCCGAGTCGCGCAGGATCATCCCCAGCTCGGCCACCGCGGCGGCGAAGCGGAAGTCGTCCGAGGTCTTCGCCAAGGTCGAGGGCGTGCCGCGCACGGCCACCGACATCAGCCGGCTCTTGCTGCCCTGCGGACGCTTGAAGCGGACCTTCACCGTCATCAGCTCGTCGCTGGCCGCGGCGGCGGTGGTGGTGCGCTCACCCTGGTACTTGAGCGCATCCACGCGGCGCGGCGCCGTGCCGCCCCCCTCACCTCCGCTGGCGGGGACGATCTCGTAGAGCACGGTCACCGAGTGCCCCGCCCCCATCTCGCCCGCGTCCTTGGTGTCGTCGTTGAAGTCCTCGTCGCGCAGCCGGCGGTTCTCGTAGCCCACCTGCCGATACTCCGCGACCAGGGCCGGGTTGAATTCCACCTGGAGCTTGACGTCCTTGGCCACGGTGACCAGGGTGGCGCCCGCCTGCTGCACCAGCACCTTGCGGCCCTCGTGCAGGTCGTCGATGTACGCGTAGTTGCCGTTGCCCTCGTCGGCGAGCTGCTCCATCTTGGCGTCCTGTAGGTTGCCCTGGCCGAAGCCCAGCACCGACAGGAACACCCCCGACTCGCGCTCCTGCTCGATGAGCCGCACCAGGTCGCCGTCGCTGGTGGTGCCCACGTTGAAGTCGCCGTCGGTGGCGAGGATCACCCGGTTGATCCCGCCCTCGATGAAGGCGTTGCGGGCCTGCTGGTAGGCCAGGCGGATCCCGGCCGCGCCGTTGGTCGAGCCGCCCGGGGTCAGCTCGGCCAGCGCGTCGCGGATGCGGTCCCGGTACGCGCCCGAGGTGGGCGGCAGCACCAGCCCGGAGGCGCCGGCGTACACCACCAGGCTCACCATGTCCTGCTCGCGGAGCTGGTCGACCAGCAGGCCCATCGAGCGCACCAGCAGGGGCAGCTTGTCGGGCGACTGCATCGAGCCCGACACGTCGACGAGGAACACCAGGTTGCGCGGGGGCACCTCGGCGTCGGCGATCGGCTTGGTCTGCAGCCCGATGCGAACGAGCTGGTGGTCCTCGTTCCACGGGCAGGGGCCGACCTCCCAGTTGACGGTCACCGGCCGGTCGTCGGGCGGGGTGACGTAGTCGTACTCGAAGTAGTTGACGAGCTCCTCCACCCGCACCGCATCGATCGGCGGGCGCTGGCCCTGCGAGAGGAAGCGCCGCACGTTGCTGTACGAGGCGGTGTCGACGTCGGCCGAGAAGGTCGACAGCGGGGCATCGGAGACGGCGACGAAGTCGTTCTCGCGGATGTGGGCGTAGCCCTCGGTGTTGGCGGGCTCCACCGGGACGCGCAGCGCGGCCACGCCGGCGCTGCGGCCTCCCAGCGTGCCGCCGACCACTCCCCCGGGTACTCCGCCCGCGACCCCGGCCGCGTCGCGCTTGCGGGCGGCCCGCGAGGTCGAGCGGCTGGTCGAGGCGCTCGGATCGAGCAGCCCCATGGGATCGACGGTCTTGGCTGCCACCCGTCCCTTGGACTTCTTGGCGGGCTTGCTGGTCGCGGGCTCCTCCTTGGGCGGCGAGGCCAGGGCGATGGTGGTGCTCACCCGCTCGCCCTCACCGAGGGTGAGGTGCTGCACCACGTCGCGCCCGCCCTTGCGCACGCGCACCGAGTACACCCCCGGCGGCAGGCCCTCGAAGACGTAGGTGCCGTCGGCCTTGGTCTTGGTGGAGGTCGCCTTGGTCAGGCAGCTACACAGCAGGGTCACCGTGGCCCCGGCCACCGGCTTGCCCGCGCCGTCGTGGATCACCCCGGCGATCCGCCCGGTGCTCGCCACCGCGGGCTCGGGCTCGGAAGCCGCGCTGGACGACGGCGACGCGAGCACGAGCGCCCCCAGGAGTAGAAATGTGCCTCGGACCATCCCACACCTCCGCATGGGGGCACCCCACGTCCCCCACCCTCGGACCGTACATACGCGTCGGCGCCCAGAAGGTTCCCTCGTGTGCGCCAAACCATCCCAACGGCCCCAACGCCGAGGAGCGCCCCTCGGGTATAAGGATTGCGGCAAGATTCTCCGTGGGCGACGCGGTCCAGACCAAGCTGACCCCCGAGCAGGCCGAGGCGGGGCGCCAGCGCTACCTGCGAGAGCTGGTGCTGCCCTACGTGCGCCGCGTGCTCGCCCGGCATCCCGACCTGCGCAGCGCGATGCTGCTGGTGGCGCAGTACTGGAACGACGAGGCCGACGACGCGGTCCACCGCGAGGTGCTGTTCAGCGTGCTCGACGAGCCCGATCTCGAGGCCGCCCGCGCGGCGGACTGGGAGCGGGACGAGGTCAACACCCCCGGGCGTCACTCCTCGGTGCTCAGCGACGACCTCGACGACGATGAGGGTCTCTTCGGTTGGAACGAGAACGGCGAGGCGATCTCGTTGTTCGCGGCCTTCTGCGACGAGGGCTGCCACCAGGACATGGGCTACCTGGACGCCTACTCGCCCTACGCGCTGCTGCGCTGCATCGACGGCAGCATTGCCATCGAGGTGGTGGGCACGATGAAGCGTCCCTGGCTCGACGGGGTGATGCCGCAGGGGGAGGCCGGATGTTGATGCTGGCGCTGAGCTGCCTGCAGGGGCGTCCCATGCAGGCCGCGGCCGAGGAATTGCTGGCGCTGGGGCCCGACGGTCTGCAGCTCACCCCCGGCAACGTGCCCACCCCCGATTTCGAGGGCTGGCTGACCGCGCGGGGCGTGGTCACCTGCACGCACCACGGGTTCACGCCGCGGGCCTACCGGACCCGGGTGTGGGCCGACGACGGCTCGCTGTGCGTGGCCTCCGACTCGGTGCACCCGCCCAAGCGCCACGCCCCGGCGGCGGCCACCTGGATCGACACCGCGCGGGCGCGGCCGGCCACCGTGTTCGAGACCATGCACCCCGGCTACTGCCTGGGCCGCGGCGACGAGCTCGAGCTGGCCATGGAGGCCGGGCTCTCGCTGGCCGTCGACGTCTCGCACCTGTACATCCAGCTCCGGCAGGGCGTGGTCGGAGAGCCCACCTGGCGGAGGCTGCGGGAGCACGATCGCATCGCCGAGGTGCACGTCTCGGCCAACGCGGGGCGCCACGACACCCACCGACCGATTGCCCCCGGTACCTTTGGCCTGGGCTGGGCCCGCGAGCGCCTGCGCGCGGGAACGCGTACCATCCTCGAGAGCTACCTGCATCGCCTCGACGCGGCGCAGCGACGCGAGCAGCTCGGCATCCTGAGGCAGACCCCATGAGCGACGAGATCCAGCGATCCATGAGCCCCGAGCAGGCCGCGGCCGGCCGCGAGCGCTACCTACGGGAGCTCGTGCTGCCCTACGTGCGCCGGGGCCTCGCCCGCGCGCCCGAGCTGCGCAGCGCCATGCTGCTGGTCGCCCAGTACTGGTGCGACGAGGCCGACGATGCCGTGCACGGGACCGTGGTGTTCAGCGTGCTCGACGAGCCCGACCTCGACGCGGCGCGGGCCTGCGGCTGGGACGAGCCCGATGAGGTCAACACCCCCGGGCGCCGCCCCGACGAGCCCAGCGAGGGCGTGCCCGGCTACATCATGGAATGGGACGACAACGGCGAGGCGATCAGCCTGTTCGCCGCGTTCTGCGAGGAGGACTGCCACCAGGAGATGGACTTCCTCGAGGCGTACACCCCCTACGCGGTGTTTCGCCGCCGCGGGGACGAGGTGGCGGTGGAGGTGGTGGGCAAGAAGCAGCGGCCGTGGCTCGATGGCGTGATGCCGGAGTGGATGGCCGACGCCGAGGCTTGAGCCTCGCTGGGGCAGCCCGGCATCGGAGCGCTCACGGCCTGCCGTGCCGGCGCTTCCAAGCCTCGGCGCGTCGCCGCATCGGCTCCGCCGAGCGCCCGCCGCTGCGGGCCTCGGCCAGCGCGCGGGCGCCCCACTGCGTCGACGAGCGCCCACCCCCGAGCGACTCGATCACTCCGGGCTCCGCGAGCACCTCGGGATCCTCCAGCGCTCGCGCCAACACCAGCGCCGCATCGGAGCGCAAGTCCGGGCCGATCGGATCCTCGAGCGTCTCCAGCACGGCCCAGCCCTCGCTCGCGAGCCGCAGCGCCTCCCGTGGCTCGCCGCGGCCCAGCTCCGCGCGGGCCAGCGCGAGCTTGGCCCACACCACATAGAGGTTGTCCTCGGGCAGCAGCGGCCCCAGCCGCTCGAGCGCGGCGTTGGCCTCCGCCTTCGCATCGTCGAAGCGCCGCTGCTCGAGGGCCACCAGCGCCAGGTTCCCGCGCACCACCCCCAGCAGCACCGGCCGCCGCAGCGGCGACTCCAGGCTGCGGCGAGAGTGCTCGAGCGCCTCGCGGGCCTCGTCGAAGCGCCGCAGCTCGAGCAGCGCCGCCCCGTGGGTGGCCTCGGCGGTGGCGATGGTCTTGTCGTCGAGGCCGGCGTGGTGGGCGATCTGCAGCAGCTCCTCCACCTCGGCCAGCCCCTCCTCGAAGCGCTCCATGCCCAGCAGGGTGGTGGCCACGTTCTCGTGGATCACCAGGGTGCCCGGGTGGTCGGCACCGTAGTTGTCGCGATAGAGCGCGTAGGCCTCGTGCTGCACCGCGAGCGCGCGCTCGTAGTCGCCGAGCAGCAGGGCGGTGGCCCCGATGCCGGTGAGGGAGGAGCCTTCGTCGAGGTCGGCGGGCAGGTGGTGGTCGCGGCGGATCCGAAGCGCCTGCTCGTACTCCTGCTGGGCCCGGGCCGGGTCGCCCGCGGTGGCGTGCACGGCCGCGAGGTGGTTGAGCAGCTGGGCGCGCAGCGTGGGGTCGTGGACGAGCTCGCGCTCGAGCACCATGCCGCCCTGGGCCAGGTGCTCGGCCTCCTCGAAGCGACCTCCGAGCACCCCCACGTTGTAGACCAGGCCGATGATCGCCTCCACGCGCAGGCCGTGGAGCTGCGCCGCGTCGGCGGCCCACATGCCCTCGAAGGCGAGGCGCTCGGCCTCGTCGGCCTGGTCGAGCAGGTTGAGCGCCTCGGCGAGGGCGAGCTTGGCCTCGGCCAGCAGCGGCGGATGATCGAGTCGCTCGGCCTCGGCGAGCGCCTCGCGGGCCTTCTGCGCGCCGGCCTCGTTGTGCCCGGCATAGTAGAGGGCGCGGGCCAGCGCGAGCTCGGAGTCGATGCGCTCCACCTCGCGGCGTAGCTCGGGGTCGGCGGGGGGCTGCCCCACGTCGTGCACCGAGCCCAGGTCGCGGCAGCGATCGATCGACGGCAGGCGCAGCACCGCGTCGCGCCACGAGGTGCCGGTCTCGGGCTCCGAGTCGAGGATGGCGCGGGCCGTCCCGTCGAGGGCGCGCAGCCGGTGCCGCAGGCAGTAGTCGCGGAGGTCCCGGAGCTCGGCCGATTGCCGCTGCTCCACCTGGGCCGCCCGGCAGGCATCGGTCCACTCGGCGCTCCAGTCCGCGGCGTAGTCGTCGAGGAGTTGGGCCACCTCGTAGGCGGTGGCCTCGGCGTGCTGGCCTCCCGCGCGCGCGAGGTGGCTGCGCACGGCCTCGCGCCGCCCCTCGTCCCAGGTCTGGGCGAGGTGCTCGTCCACGCCGCCGCAGGGATCGGCCTGGCCCCGCCCCAGCGCCCAGGCCCCCACCGCGGCCACGCCCGCGATGCCCACCACCACGCCGTAGCGGACGCGTCGTCGCCAGGGATCGTCGGCCAGCGCGTCGAGCAAGGGCGACAGCGAGGGCCAGCGCTGCGCCGGCGCGATGCTCAGCCCCCGCTCGAGCAGCCGTCGCACGCGTGCGGGCACCCGGGCCTCGGTCGGCGGCTCTGCGAGCTTCCCCGCCCGCAGCGCGCCCCGGTACACGTCGAGGCGTCGCCCTCCGTAGGGGCGCTGGCCGTACAGCGCCTCCCAGGCGGTCACGCACAGCGAGAACTGATCGGAGCGAGCGTCGGGCGAGCCCTCGAGGTGCTCGGGAGCCATGTAGCCGGGCGTGCCCATCACCAGCCCGGCGTGGGTGATCGTGTCGTCGGCCTCCGGCAGCAGCACGCCGTCGAAGGACTCGGAGTCGTAGGCACGCGGCGGCCGGGCCAGGCCGAAGTCGACCACCTTCACCTCGCCCGCATCGCCCACCATGATGTTGCGCGGCTTGACGTCCAGGTGCACCAGGCCCGCGTCGTGGGCGGCGGCCAGGCCCCGGCCCGCCCGCACGAGCACCGCCACGATCTCTCGCCAGCTCCGCGGGCGCGCCTGCAGCCAGTCGCGCAGGGTCCGGCCCTCGACCAGCTCCATCGCCATGTACACTTGCGAGCCGATCACCCCCACGTCGTAGACCCGCACCACGTTGGGGTGCGCGAGGCGGGCCATCGCCTGGGCCTCGCGCAGCAGCCGGGCCTGCGCTCGCTCGGGGCGCTCGCCCACGTCGGCGCGCATCACCTTGAGGGCCACCCGCCGATCGAGCTCGGGATCGTAGGCCGCCGAGACCAGGCTCATGCCGCCGGCGCCGAGATCCTCGAGCACCACGTAGCGGCCGAGGGTCCGACCCGGGCCTCGCCCCGAGGGACGCCCACCCTCGGGCGCACGGCCGTCGGCCGGGGACGGGTCCTCGCGGTGCAGGGCCCGGGTGGGCCCCGATCCCCCCAGGTCGGTCGCGTCGGTGGTCCCGGTGATCTGCTCGCGCTCGATGCCCATCGACGAAGCGAGGCGAGCATATCGCGGCGCCACGGGGATGTCCGCGCGGCGCCGCGAGGGTGGCTACCAGTTGCCGTCGCGCACCACGCCCTTGGCCACCGAGGTCCACAGCGCCTTGGTGGGGCCGGGCTGCACCGTGTCGTCGTCCTGTTGCACGACGCCGAACAGCTCGAGGTCCTTGTCCTTGACCGAGGCCACCCCAGCCAGGGTGGAGGAGGGCGACAGCGAGCCCAGGCCCTCGTCGTAGAGGTCGAACCAGGGCAGGCCGTGCGAGGCGTAGCTCTTGGCGCTCACCGGGGTGCGCGGCGCCTCCTCGCCGGTGATCTCCCGCCACTGCATGCTGTTGCAGATGTGCACGAACAGGCGGTGGGTGTTGTGGGGATCCCAGGTGTCGAGGCCGTGGGGATCGGGGTAGACCTTCTGCTTCATGTGTCCGCCCGCGGCCAGGCCCATGGCCGCGCCCCCGGGAGCGGCTCGGCAGGGGGCCGCTGGCGCAGGGGCTGCGCCGGCGCTGGCCATCGTGGCGCGGGAGCGCGTGCGGCCCTCGGCTCGTCGCGGCGGCGGCTCGGGGAAGCGCCCCGCCTTGGGCTCGAGCACCTCGATCTGCAGGCCGCCGTGGACCTCCTGCCCGGTGACCTGGCCCTCGACCGTGTAGCCCTGTCCCAGCGGCATCGCGATGAACTGACGGATCGCGCCCTCGCGCACGTAGATGCCGTCGAGCCACGGCTGCGGCGGCGTGACCAGGTAGTCCTGCGGCGAGGCGTGCAGCGACTCGGACCACGGCTTGCCGGTCAGCGCACACACCTTGCCCACCGCCAGCTTCACCGCACGTGGTCGGTGGTCCTGGCGACCGAAGGAGATCCACATCGCCTCGCGCTGGTACATGGGCAGGAACACGCCGCCGTGCTCGACCCACTCGGCCGGCACGCGCTCGGCGTAGTCGTCCACGCGTCGCACGGGGAAGCGACCCAGGCCGGGGGGCAGCGGGTAGCTCTTGCCGTCGTCGGGGATGCGCAGGGTCCGCTGGAAGCTGAGGGTGAGGCCTCGACGGCCGAAGCGGATGGTGTCGTTGTCGATGGTGATGGTCATGGGCTCGCTGGCCTTTCGCGTGGATCGACCGGCCAGGGGCGGGGGGCGTCACGGCGGTCTTGAAAGGGTCGTCGATAGCCGAGCAATATCAATGGATTGGAGGAAAGATCGAAATCGTTGGTGACGAACGGCGGCCTCGCTCGTCGACCTCCGAGGCCGGGCGCCCCGCGTGCGATCGAATTTCCCGCGCGGGCTGGCTACCGTTGGTGACGATGGGGACGGAGCTCGTCTCGAGGCTGGAGCAGGGCGACGTGCGCGGAGCGGCGCGCTGGCTGGTGCTCGAGCACGGGGCCGAGGTGCTCGGCCTGTGTCGCGCGATGGTGCGCGACCCGGCCACCGCGGAGGACCTCGCCCAGGATGCGTTCGGCCGGGCGTTCACCGGGCTGGCCAGCTACCGCGGCGAGGCCTCGCCCCGCACCTGGCTGCTGGCCATCGCGCGCAACCGCTGCATCGATCACCTCCGCCGACGCAAGGCGCGGCCGTGGGGGATCGACGACGAGGTGGACGCCGAGGAGGCGCCCGATGAGCAGCCGCTGCCGTCGTCGTGGCTGACCAACCGCACCCTGGTGGAGCGAGGGCTGCGGGTGCTCGACGAGTCCCAGCGCGCGCTGGTGGTGCTGCGATTCCAGCACGAGCTCGGCTACGACGAGCTGGCGGAGGCGTTCGGGCTGCGGCCGGGGACGGTGCGCATGCGGGTGTCCCGGGCGCTGGCGGTGATGCGCGAGGCCCTCGAGGAGCCGCCCCGCGAAGGGGCCCGGCGCGCACGCGTGCGGGCCGAGCCCGACCCGCTGCGTCGCGAGATCTCGCAGGGTCGAGCTCGGTCGACGAGGTCGAGGATGGCCGCTGCTCCGGCGTCGGCCCGCGCCACCGCGCCGCCGCCCCGAGCCGCTCCGCCTGCGCCCGCCCGGCCGCCCGCGATTCCGCCGCCCGGATCCAGCGGCGCGATCCCGGGTGGACGGGGCGGGGCTGCGCCTCCGCCCGCTGCGGCTCCGCGACCGAGCGCGAGCGCAGGCACATCGCTGGGGGCGCTGCTGCGCTCGATGCAGGAGCCGCTCGGGCGTGGCCTCGCGGCGCGGCTCGAGGCGCTGGTGGAGGCCATTCCGCGGTAGCGCGCGCGGGTGCCCATCGGGCGGTCCGATCGCGCGAGCCCCCGTGGTGCTCCTCCGTGGTACCTTGGGAGCGATGATCCCCTGTCCCGAGTGTCGTCGCTTCGTTCGTACCGATCATCGCCACTGTCCGTTCTGCGACGCCTCGCTCGCGCGCGGCTCGGCGCTCGGTCCCGCGATGGCGACGGCCGTGCTGGGGCTCACCCTCGCCGGGTGCCCGGGCGACGACGGCGGAGACGAGGGCGCGGGGACGGGCACGACCACCGAGATGGGAGTGGCCGCCTACGCCGGGCCCGAGGTCGACACCTCGCTCGACACCACGCCGCCCGACGACGACTCGACCACCGCGGCCGAGGGCTCGTCCTCGGGGGGCTCGGGCTCGGAGTCCAGCGACGGCGGCTCGGGCTCGGAGGGCTCGGGGAGCGGCAGCGGGGACACGGGCAGCGGCTCGGGCTCGGGCGGGACGACCACGGCGTAGCCGTCCTCCTCCCCTCGGTGGCTCCTTCGCTCAGCGGCCGGCCGCCCCGGGCCATGGGGCTCCTGCCGTCGATCCACCCGCGGCTCCTCCACCTGGCACGCCCCCGGCTCGCCGCGCGCGGCCGGATCCTTGGGCTCGCGGATCAGCCGGAACAGCCCGGCGCCGAAGGGCACGTCCTCGGCCCCCCGCACCGCCTCGATGCGCTCGCGCAGCCCCATGCGATCCATCTCCAGCGCCCGGTGCAGGCAGTAGGGGTTGTTCCCCGGTCGACCCAGCAGAGGCTCGGAGGTGGCGGTGCAGCCGGCCATGCAGGTGCTCGCGTAGTAGCACTCGCGGCAGTACCCCCACAGATCGTCGAGCGTCCGGTGGCGCGTGTATCCGATCTCGGGCGCCCGCTCCCACAGCGCTCGCAGCCCGTGCTCGCGCCACGAGCCCCCGTCGTTGACCGGGCCGCCGAGGCTGGGGCAGCTCTTGATCGTCCCGTTGCTCTCGATGCCGACGGTGCGGAGCCCCGCCTTGCAGCCGCTGAAGTGGCGCCCCCCCGTCTGGTGGAAGCGCAGGCGCTGCTCGATGGGGCCGAAGTAGCCGATGTTGTTCGCCGGCCACAGCCGGATCCCCAGCTCGTCGCAGCGATCGATCACCGTGTCGATGCTCTGGTACAGCTCGATCAGCATGTGGGGCTGCACCAGCAGCTCGGGGTGATCGGCCGCGTTGCCGTGCGCCATGGTGAGCTGGATCTGCCAGCCGTGGATCCCCTCGGCGCCCAGCAGCTCGAGCAGCGGCAGCAGCTCGCCCGCCGAGCGCTGGTTGATCTGCGTGTTGGAGGCGATGGGCAGCCCGGCCGCCTTGGCGTGGCGCAGCGCGGCGAAGGCCCGGTCCCAGCTCCCGGGGCGGCGCACGTGGTCGTGGCTCTCCCGCAGCCCGTCGATCGACACCGACACCCCGCGCAGCCCGGCCTGCTTGGCGGCGGCGCAGCGCTCGGGGGTCAGCCCCCACCCGCCGGTGGTCATGGTGACCGACATGCCGCGCTCGCGGCAGGCCCGGATCACCAGCAGGAAGTCGTCGCGCAGGTAGGCCTCGCCGCCGATCAGCACCACCTCGCCCACGCCGAGCTCGGCCAGCTCGTCGACCAGGCGCAGGCACTCGTCGGTGCTCAGCTCGTCGGGCCGGGCCTTGGCCGCCCGCGGGCCGCAGTGACGGCAGCGATGGTCGCAGGCCAGCGTCAGCTCCCACACCGCGAAGGTGGGGGTGGGGGCCTCGCCCTTCGCAAGCGGCAGGGCCCGCCGCGACCCGGGGGCGGGCAGCCGGTCCACCACCGGCAGGCGGCGGCGCATCTTCTCGAGGCGATCGATGCGACGATGATAGCCCGGCGCGACGCCGCTGCGGGCTCGATCCCGAGCGGCCACCCGCCGAGCCGCGCTCGCGCCCCGCGGTGCGCCCTCAGGGCACCCCCGGGGCGGACCAGACGTGGATGGCCCGCTCTCGTTGCTCCAGCTCGTCGGGCGGCTCCCACAGGTCGCTGGCCAGCTCGAAGAACGGAGGCGGCACCTCCATGGAGAAGGTCTGGCCGCGCTCGAGGTTGCGCTGGGCCACCCGCTCCCGCCGCAGCTCGCGGGGCGCATCGACGAGGTGGACCACGAGCGCCACGCCGGCCTCGTCCACCCGACGGTAGAAGGCCTCGCGATCGCGCCGCTGGATCAAGCCGATCTCCAGGACCACGTCGGTCCCGGCCGCGAGCGCATCCTGGGCGACCCGCCAGATCTGCTCGAGGCAGCGCTCGGCTCGCTCCACGTACCACTCCACCACCCCGGCGTCGGGGCGGTCGGGACGAAAGAGCCGAGTCATCCAGTCGTCGAGGGTCAGTCGTAGCGCCTGGTGCTCCCGGCACAGGCGAAGGGCGAGGGTGGACTTGCCGGCCCCCACGGGGCCGATCAGCAGGTGGGCTCGAGCCATGATGTGATGTCGCTCCAATGAAACGCGCGCGCCCCCGAGTCCGGGAACGCGCGCACGAAAAAGGGCGACCCTCTCGGATCGCCCTGCCACGGGTGTGCTCTCGATCGTAGGCGAAGGGTCGCGGTGGCACAAGGCCACCGCGCTCCCGCTCGCCCGCCGGCCCGTGGGCGCCTCCCCCTCGGCAACGACGGGTCGTGGAGCACGTGGCCCTGGGTCACACCAACGCGCAGATCGGAGAGGCTCTCGGCAGCTCTCCCCACACGACCCGCAACCGGGTGGCCCAGGTCGCCGCGCGGATCAGCGCCTTCCATCTGCTCGAGGCACGCCTGGCCGTGCTCCACCCCTCGACGAATGACCAGCGTCGCGAATGACCAGTCGTTGCACCCGTGCTCGGCCAATGAAATCCTCCGATCGTGACGAAGGCGGAGGACGCGGCCGCTCGGCTATGGCCGGCCCTCGAGGCCCTGGCGGCGGGGCTCGATCCCGACGAGCCCACGATCCCCACGGTACGCGTGGCGCTGGAGGGCGGCGCGGTGCTCGAGGTGTTCCGCGCCGAGCCGGTCGAGGCCTCGATGATCGCCTGGCGAGTGCGTGGCTTCACCAATGGCTCGTCGGTACGCCTCGCCGTGATCCTCGGGACCACGGACGGTCGAGCGATGGTGACCGAGCGGGTCGACACCGAGGACGATCACGCGGTGGTCGGCGGGTTGGTGGCAGACGTGGAGCCCAGCCGCCGCAGCATCGACGACCTCTCGGCGGCGATCGCCGAGGCCGTGCGCGCCCGCATGAGCGAAGGCGGATAGACAGCCCAGCCCCGGCCGGGCCCTCCGCGTGCTCGCACGCGATGGCTCTCCTCGACCTCGCGCCGTGCCTCAGACCAGGACCCGCGCCGCGAGCACGAGGAGCTCGGACGGTGGTGCCCCTCCCGACGCCACGCTTGCCCCGCGCCCGCGAGCACGAGGAGCTCGGCCTACCCGGAGGTGCCGGAGGTGGTCTCCTCGGTGTCCGCCGCGGTGGTGCTCGCGGAGCTCGTGCCGCTGCTGCCTTCGGTGTCCGCCGCGGTCGAGGAGCCCGAGCCGCTCGCTCCCCCCGAGCCGCTCGAGCTCGAGTCGGTCTCGGGCGTCGCGGTGGTCATCGTGGTCATCGTGGTCATCGTGGTCATCGGGCTCGTGGTGCCCGAGCTGCCGCTGGAGGTCGCGCTCGAGTCGTCGTCGGTGCAGCCCAGGAGCATCAGCCCCGCCACCAGGCCGAGCAGGCTCGCCCCGACGCGAGCACCCCTCCGACGCGCGCCACCCCGGCGACGGCAATCGCCATCCGCGTGGTGGTAGGCAAGGGAGCAAGAGCAGATCATGGCGCGTAGCGTAGCCAGGCGCCGCGACCGGGGTCAACGCGCGGCACGGCCCACGCCCCCGGCCCTGGTCGCGAGAGATGGCCGCGCTCGCGGCGAGGACGGAGGGCCGCCGCGACGGGTCGAGCCG
Source organism: Myxococcales bacterium (assembly GCA_020633315.1). Lineage (GTDB taxonomy): Bacteria > Myxococcota_A > Polyangia > Nannocystales > Nannocystaceae > Paraliomyxa. The sequence continues at coordinate 450,504 of JACKDV010000004.1, read as the reverse complement.
CGCCCGCGGGTCCTGTACCATCGCAGCCCGATGCTCCGCGGTCCCGCTTCCTCGCTGCGCCGTGCCCTGCTCGGGGCGCTGCTCGTCGCCGCCTGCTCGGGCTCGAGCGGACCGGGCCCGCAGCAGACCACCTTCCCGCCGGGGCAGCGAGTGACCCGCGGCCACGAGGTGGCGGTGGAGCTGCTGGGAGCCCGCTACGAGCTCGACCGGGTGGAGCTCCAGGCCAAGCTCAGCAACCGCGGCACGGCCCCGCTCACCCTCGATCGCGAGGGCATCCTGCTGGAGTACGGCGAGCTGGAGTTCCCGCTGGTCGACACCGAGGCCGGCGCGCTCGCGGCCCAGACCACGGTGCCGCCCGGCGAGGCGGTGGAGCTGACCCTGGCCTTCGTGACCGAGCAGGCGCTGGTCGAGGCGGCCACCCTGCACCTGCTGTCGATGCAGCGCGGCCCGGGGCAGTGGGTGGAGCCGCTGGCCCTGCCCGTGCCCCCATCCGCCGCCTTCGTCGACGCGGCCCAGCCCACGAGCGACGAGCCCTGAGCCCGCCCGCCCCGCTACCGCGCCTGCAGGTACAGCGAGAACGGGAAGTCGCCCTGCCCGCCCACGAACTGGGCGTCGGGCACGTCGATCACGAATTCGTGGGTGCCCGCGTCCACGGGCCCCCAGGGGATCACCCGCGTGTCGATCACGTCGCCGGGGCACCAGTTGCTGAACGACTGCCACTCTTCGTCGGTCATGGGCGAGGTGCCGTAGATGCCGTTGCCCTGGGTGTTGTACATGCGGAAGGGCTCGCAGCTCTCGCGCCCCGGCTTGTACTGCAGCGCGAGCTCGCCATCGAGGTACACGAAGTGGTCGCGACGGATGTACTCCTCGCCGCCCGCGTTGGCCCCGTGGTTGGAGGTGATGAGCACGAGCTGCGCGTCGACGGCATCCTCGTCGAGGGTGATCTCGATCGTCTTGCGGGTGAGGCCCACGCTGTCGCTGGCGCCCTCTTGGTAGTTGTTGAAGGCCTCCTCGACCGCCAGCGGCTGGAGCCGCTGCCAGCCCGCGGGCTCGTCGCTGCCGTCGGTGTAGAGCGCGAGCCAGCCGCGGAACACGTCGTTGCGCCCCGCGCAGCCGACCACCTCGGTGTTGGCGGCGTAGGGCACTCCGAACACCTCGAGCTCGATCCACAAGTCGTGCTGGGCCCGCAGCTCGGGGTCGGTGAGGATCGCGGCCACGCCGTCGATGTCCCACTCGTAGGGGACGGTGTCGGGCTCCTTGTTCTTGTTCATGAAGGGGGTGATGAAGCGCGCCAGCTCCAGCCGCGGGACGGCGGCGGGGTCGTAGGTCTCGGCGCCCTTGGGAGCCAGGGCCAGCAGCACCGAGCCGATGCGATCGTAGTTGTCGCACATCGCCCCGATCAGCACCTGCATCTGGAGGTTCGACTGGATGAGGTCGAGCTCCTCGTCGCCGAGGCGGGTGGCGACCAGCGAGTTGCGGTGGCGGATGATCCCCTCGGGCACCGGCTCGCGCACGGTCTCGGCGTAGCCGTCGTAGAAGATCACGCTCTCCATCAGCAGCAGGTTGGCCGGCGGCAGCGGCTCGGCCCCGCTGGAGTCGCCGGTCTCGTCCTCGCCGGTGCCGGTGCCGGTGGTGGCCTCGCCGCCGCTCGAGCTGGTGCTCGCGGCCGCGTCGTCGCCCGTGGTGGTGGGGCCCGCGTCCGCGCCACCGCCACCGCAGGCGACCAGCAGCAGGACCAGGGCCGCGCCCGAGCGCCGGGCACGAGACGAGCGACGATGGAGCACGGTCATGGCGAAGCCAGCCTATCGCAGCGGTCGGGCGAGCGCCCCCGCGTGGCCTACGGGAACTCGCCCACGTAGCGCTGCAGGCGGATGTTGCGATCGGTGAAGCCCACGTCGCCCTCGCTCCAGGCCGCGACGATCTCGTCGAGCCCGCGGATCGCCACGTCGGGCTCCTCCTGCAGGCCGATCACGGTGGGGTTGACGGTGAACTCGGCGTTGTAGGGCGCATTGGCCTGGTCGTAGCGCTGGGCGAACACCCCGGTGAGCACCCCGTCGTCGGCCGTCTGCCAGGCGATCACGTAGTCGCCGTCGGCGTTGAGCGCCACGGTGGGGTTGTTCTGCGCGCCGATGGTGGTGGTGTTGACGGCGAACTCCGGCGTGGAGGGCAGGCCGGTGGGACCGAAGCTGCGCGCGTAGATCCCGGTGGAGCTGCCGTCCTGGCCCTCGCTGGACCAGGCCACCACGTACTCGCCGAGCGGGTTCATGCCGATCGAGGGGCCCTGCTGGTTGCCCGCCGTGAACTGGTTGACCTGGGTCTCGGCCCCGCCGATCACCGCGCCCCCGCCGGTGAAGCGGCGCATGAAGATGCCCACCAGGTCGCCGTCCTGGCCGCCCGCCGACTGCCACACCACGGTGAACTCGTCGTTGTCGCCGATCTCCACCACCGGCAGGTTCTGCTGGTCGGCGGTGACGGTGTTGACCGCGATCTCGGCGGTGAGGGGCGCGCCGGCGCCCGAGAAGCGTCGGCACAGGATCTCGAAGGTGAGGGTCTCGTCCTCCCAGCACACCACGAAGGTGCCGCCGTTCTCGATCGCCACGTCGGGGCGCCGCTGCTCGTCGAGGGGGCTGGCCGCGACCACGATCTCGCCGCCCACCGGGAACCCGCCCGCGTTGAAGCGCTGGGCGAACACGCCGTTGCCGTCGGCGTCCGGGCCCTGCCAGGCCACCACGAAGCCCACGTCGTTGGCATCGATGGCGGGGAAGCTCTGGTTGCCCGCGGTGGTGGCGTTGACCAGCACCTCGCCGGTGATCGCCCCGCCGAGGGCGTCGTAGGTGCGCACGTAGACCCCGGAGCCGCTGCCGTCCTGGGGCGGGTCGAGCACGGGGTAGCTGGCCCAGGTCACGGCATAGAAGCCGCCGCCAGGGGCCGCGGCCACGGCCGGCTGCACCTGGAAGTCGGGCAGCGTGGTGTTGATGGTGACCTCGCCGCCCACCGGGCAGGGCTGGTCGCAGTTGCCCGAGCAGTCCACGCCCAGCTCGATCCCGTTCTGCACGCCGTCGTTGCAGGTGGGCGCCTGGCACACGCCCAGCACGCACACGCCCTCGGTGCAGTCACCTCCGTTGCCGCAGCTCTCCCCGGGCACGCAGGTGGGACCGCAGGCGCCTCCGCAGTCGAGGTCGCTCTCGTCCCCGTTCTCCACCATGTCCATGCAGGTGGGCAGCGCGCAGACCCCCACCACGCACACGCCCTCCTCGCAGTCGCCCGCCACGTTGCACTGCTCGCCTGGATCGCAGGTGGAGCCGCAGATGCCCCCGCAGTCCACGTCGGACTCGGTGCCGTTGGCGACCCCGTCGGAGCAGTCGGGGTTGGAGCACTGGCCGAACTCGCACACCCCCTCCACGCAGTCGAAGGAGCCGTCGCAGTCCTGCCCCGGCACGCAGGTCGCCCCGCACAAGCCTCCGCAGTCGAGATCGGTCTCGTCCCCGTTGAGCACCATGTCGTCGCACATGGGCGGCACGCACAGGCCCCCCATGCACACGCCGCTGCTGCAGTCGCCCCCGTTCATGCACGTCTGGCCGTCCATGCACTCGGGGCACTCGGGGCCGCCGCAGTCCTGGTCGGTCTCCTGGCCGTTGAACACCATGTCCACGCAGGTGTCGTCCTGGCAGGTGCCCATCTCGCACACGCCCTCGACGCAGTCGCTGGGGTCGAGGCACGAGCCCCCGTTGGGGCAGGGCGGGCACGAGCCGCCGCAGTCGAGATCGGTCTCGTCGCCGTTGAGCGTGGCGTCGTCGCACATCGGGCCCGCGCACAGCCCATCGTCGCCGCAGACCATCGTGGTGCAGTCGGCGTCGGTGTTGCAGCCCTGGCCCGGGCCGCAGTTGGGGCAGTCGGCCCCGCCGCAGTCCACGTCGGACTCGAGGGTGTCCTGCAGCTCGTTCTCGCACGACGACTCGAGGCACTCGCCGTCCAGGCAGAAGTAGCCGTCGCCGCACTGGTTGTCGGTGCCGCAGCCGTCGCCGATGCACTCGTTGGGGCAGGTCCCGCCGCAGTCGACCCCCTCCTCGCTGCCGTTGCGCATCCCGTCGTAGCAGGTGGGGGTCTGGCAGAAGCCGCCCGAGCAGATCATCGTGTCGCAGTCCTCGGGGCTGGTGCAGGCGCCACCGGGACCGCAGGGATCGCAGCTGCTCCCGCCGCAGTCCACGTCGCTCTCGTCACCGTCCTGGATGCCGTTGTCGCAGGGCAGCGGCTCGCCGGTGGACTCGGCTCCCGAGGAGCTGCTGGCCATCGCGCCGGTCGAGCTGTCGACACCGCCGTCGAGCGACTCGATGCCGTTGGTCCCTCCGTCGGCACCGACCGCGTCGTCGCTACAGCCACCGAGGGCGACCGCAGGCAGGAGGAGCGAACGGAGCAACGAGGACGAGACTCGAAGGTTCATGCAAGGGCGTCCGGTTCCTAGGATGGCTCATTATCATCCATATTATTGGTATTCAGCAATACAAAAACATCTGTCGCACGAAGAAAATCGGCGGTAACTCCCTCGGTAGCGGGGGCTCCGATCCGGCTGGCCGCCCGAAAACAGGAATCCAAGCAGTTTTCTATGCGAAATTTTATTGGATGGAAGCCAACGGTTTTTTCATGTAATCATGTGAGGCCGCTCGAATCAGAGCGCAGAGGTCAGGGGATCATGGCTCGCTTCGATTTTCGCCTCATCGGATCGTCGGTCGTTGCTGTCGCCCTCGGAGCGTGCGGAGGCTCCGACGACGTCGCGAACGCCACCGCAGGCAACGACGGCTCCGGAGGAACGAGCGCCACCGCGGGCAGCACCGGAGCCACCAGCGGGATGGACGGCACCGCGGGCAGCGATGGCATCGGCACCGGTGCGGCCAACTCCGGCGACTCGGCCGACGACACCAACGGCGAGACGATGGGCCCGGGCGACGGGACCACCAGCAGCGATCCCGACACGGGCGGCAGCGGGGACACCGGCGGCGGAGGCCCGGGCGATCCTCCCGATCGCTACCCCGGCGAGGAGACGGGCCTGTGCGCCCCTCCGGGCCAGGTCCGCTACTGCTACACGGGCAACCCGGCCACGTACAACGTGGGCGAGTGCACGCCGGGCATCCAGCAGTGCCAGGCGCTCGACCTCGACGTGGGCGAGTGGGGGCCCTGCGAGGGCGAGGGCCTGCCCACCATGGAGGTCTGCGACGCGGTCGACAACGACTGCGACGGCGACCTCGACGAGGACCTGGGCACCACCCAGTGCGGCCTGGGCCCGTGCCTGCACGAGCAGGACAACTGCGTGCTGGGCATGGAGCAGCTGTGCGATCCCCTCGACGGGGCCACGCCCGAGATCTGCGACCTGGTCGACAACGACTGCGACGGCGACATCGACGAGGGCCTGGGCGACGAGACCCAGAGCTGCGGCGTGGGCCAGTGCGAGCACACCGTGTCGGCCTGCGAGGGCGGGGCGGTGCCCCCCTGCGATCCCTTCGAGGGCGCCTCCCCCGAGGTCTGCGACGACATCGACAACGACTGCGACGGCGCGACCGACGAGGGCCTGCCCGACATCACCTGCGGCTGCGGAGCGTGCGAGCACACCATCGCGTCGTGCATCAACGGCTTCCCCCAGGTCTGCGATCCCTTCGAGGGCGCCAGCCCGGAGATCTGCGACGGCATCGACAACGACTGCGACTGCATCGTGGACGAGGACCAGGGCAACTGGACCTGCGGCATGAACGAGTGCGAGGTCACCGTGCCGCAGTGCATCGGCGGCGTGCCGCAGCCCGAGAACACCTGCGTGCCGATCCCGGGCGGGCCAGAGATCTGCGGCGACGGCATCGACAACAACTGCGACGGGGTGGCCCCGCCCTGCGCCGAGACCTTCTTGGTGGGCACCGACACCGCCACCCGGCCCATCGACGTGATCTGGGCCGTGGACTCCTCGGGCTCGATGAGCGAGGAGATGGCCACGGTGGAGGCGGAGATCAACTCCTTCGCCAACGACCTGGCCGCGTCCGGCTCGTCCACCGCGCTGCACCTCATCGCCGACCGCGGCACCGAGTCGTTCGAGATCTGCGTGTCGCCCCCGCTGGGCGGGGCCGGCTGCGCCGACAACCCGGGCGCCGGCTTCTGGCAGTACGACACCAACGGCCCGACCAACGGCTTCGAGTTCGTGCACTCGAGCAACGCCATCGGCCGGGTGATGCAGCAGTCGGGCTACTGGATCCCGCGGCTGCAGCCCAACTCGTACATCGCCTTCATCTTCACCTCGGACGACGACGGCGACGATCCCCAGTGGACCATCGCCGACGGCGACTCCTCCAACGTGGACGACTGCGGCTTCGGCATCATCGACGACCTCACGGTGGACAACATCTGCCGCTGGGATCCGCCGGGCCTGGGCAACTACACCTCGCTGGCCTTCGACTTCCTGATCTACGGCGGCTTCGTCTCCTTCATGGGCGACTACTTCCCGGACAGCACGCCCGGCGACGACTGGGGCGTGTTCCCGATCATCGGCAACACCGGCACCGCCACCCTCACGGGCGCCGACGACGTCTACGAGTTCAACACCTGCGTCACCGGGGTGGAGGACGGCCAGGAGTACGTCAAGCTCGCCCAGGTCACCAACACCCTGCCCTCGATGTTCTCCATCTGCGACGCGCCCTGGGATCTCAGCGGCCTCGCCAACGACATCCTGGCCGGCGTGCCCAACGACCTCTACATCCTCGACGGGGTGCCGCCGGGGAGCTGCGCGCTCATCGATCCGGCCACGATCACGGTGGTGGTCAACGGCATCCCGATGCCGCCCGGCGACTGGAGCTACGACCCGCTCACCTGCACCCTGCAGATCCTCAACAACGTGCCGGTGGTCGGTGACAACGTGGTCATCGTCTACGAGAACTTCTGAGCGCTCCTCCCGGGAACAAGGCCATGACCGAGCGCACTCCGAAGACCATCAGCGGCCCCGCCACGCTCCTGCTCGCCTCGCTCGCCCTCGCCTGCGGCGGCGGGGACGACTCGGCCAGCGGCGACTCCGGCGAGGACGGCATCGACCTCACCGAGGGCATCCACGCCACCGGCACCACGGGCACCTCGCTCGACGACGGCATCTTCGACGGCACGGCCGAGGACTCGAGCGGCGAGGGCCAGCAGTTCCGCTGCAACGCGGTCGACTTCGTGTTCGTGGTGGACAACTCCCCGAGCATGACCGACGAGCAGCAGTTCCTCGCCCAGGGCGTGCCCGGCTTCGTCGACGCCATGCAGAACGCGCTGCCCAACGTGGAGAGCGTGCGGGTGGGGGTGATCGACACCGACAGCTACCCGGGGCTGGGGACCCTCGAGGATCCCCTCGACAGCTGCTCGGCGTCGGGCGTCGACTGCAGCTCCTGCGACTACCAGCTGGGCTCGCTGCTGACCAAGCCGCAGAGCGCCAGCGACCCCGAGCTCAGCTGCGAGTTCTCCACGGGGGCCCCCTACATGGACGGCACCTCGGAGACCTTCCCCAACGAGTTCGGCTGTGCCGCCCTGGTCGGCGCGGTGGGCAACCCCGTGGAGCAGCAGGCGGGGGCGCTGGTGGCCGCGATGTCCGACGAGCTCAATGCGGCGGAGGGCTGCAACCAGGGCTTCATCCGCGACGATGCCCTGCTGATCTTCCTGCTCATCACCGACGAGGAGGACAACTGGGCCGAGCTCGGCGGCAGCGTGGGCGAGCCCGCCGAGTGGTTCGACGCGGTGGTGGCCATCAAGAACGGGCGCGAGACCAACATCGTGGCCCTGGGGCTGCTGGGGGGCTCGCCCAAGTTCGAGGACTGCGCAGACCTCTCTCAGGGCGTCGACGGGGCCGAGCAGTCCTCGCGCCTGGTGGACTTCGTGGAGCGCTTCCCCAACCACGCCGTCGGCAGCGTGTGCAGCGACGGCTACGGGCCCTTCTTCCAGGAGGTGCTCGCCAAGGTGGCCGAGGGCTGCGCCAACTTCATCCCCTGATCCTCGCTCCTCGATCCCCGCTCACGGGTCGAGCCCGAGCGCGGGGACCGGTGCGAGCGGCCCTCGGGCGCTCGACTCGTGCGTCGATCGTGCGTCGACGGGCGATGGTTTGGGATACGATCTCGACCATGCGGGGTTGGATCGGATCACTGGGGCTGGGGGTGTCGTTGGTGGCGGCGGGCTGCGGGGACGACACCACGCCCGGCATCCTCACCACCTTCGGCGTGCCCACCAGCGACTCGGGGGGCGGCGACACGGGCATGGGCCCCGGCGGCAGCGACGGCTCGGCCGGTGACACCGAGGTGGGCACGGGCGCGGCGCAGAGCACCGGGGCCGACGACACGGGGCCCGACTCCACCGGGCCGGTCCCGCCCGAGTGCGGCAACGAGCGGCTCGAGGAGGGCGAGGAGTGCGACGGCAGCGAGCTCGACGGCCAGGACTGCGTGGGCCTGGGCTTCGACGAGGGCGCCCTCGCCTGCGACCCTCGCACCTGCACCTTCGACCGCTCGGAGTGCGTCTCCTGGGAGTGCGGCGACGGGACGATCCAGCCGCCCGAGACCTGCGAGGGCGACGAGCTCGACGGCAACGATTGCACCACCCTCGGCATGGGCTTCGACGCCGGCACCCTCGCCTGCGACCCGAGCTCGTGCACCTTCGACGTCTCGGGCTGCGTGAGCTGGGAGTGCAACAACGGCACCCTCGATCCGGGTGAGAGCTGCGACGGGGCCGACCTCGACGGCAACGGCTGCACCACCCTCGGCATGGGCTTCGACGCCGGCACCCTCGCCTGCGACCCGGTCAGCTGTGCCTTCGACACCTCGGCCTGCACCGCCTGCGGCGACGGCACGGCGCAGGGCGCCGAGCTGTGCGACGGGGCCGACCTCGACGGCGAGACCTGCGTGACCCAGGGCTACGACTACGGCACGCTGGCCTGCGCCGCGGGCTGCGGCGCCTTCGACCCCGCGGGCTGCAACGACTACTCCTGCGGAGACGGCATGATCACCCCCGCGGTGGGCGAGCAGTGCGACGGCGCCGACCTCGGCGGGCAGAGCTGCACGACCATCGGCGTGGGCTACGACGGGGGCACCCTCGCCTGCGACCCCACCACCTGCTCGTTCGACACCTCGGGCTGCTCGATCTGCGGCAACAACGTGATCGAGGCCGCCGAGGCCTGCGACTTCCTCAACCTCGGCGGCGAGACCTGCATCGCCCAGGGCTTCGACGCGGGCACCCTCGCCTGCGCGCCCGGCTGCGGCGGCTTCGACACCTCGGGCTGCATCACCTGGAGCTGCGGCGACGGCCTGGTGACCCTGGGCGAGGTGTGCGACGGAGCCAACCTCGACGGCGAGTCCTGCATCACCCAGGGCTTCGACGGCGGCACCCTGGCCTGCAGCCCCGGCTGCGTCGCCTTCGACACCTCGGGCTGCTTCGACTGCGGCGACGGGGTGCTCAACGGCTTCGAGCAGTGCGACGGCGCCGACCTCGACGGCGAGACCTGCATCACCCAGGGCTACACCGGCGGCACCCTGCTGTGCGCCCCCAACTGCACCTTCAACACCACCAGCTGCAGCTCCTGCGGCAACGGCCTGGTCGACGGCCCCGAGGTCTGCGATGGCGCCAACCTGGCCGGCCAGACCTGCGGCACCCAGGGCTTCCCCGCCGGCGGCACCCTGGCCTGCTCGGGTGACTGCGCCTCGTTCGACACCAGCGCCTGCCTCACCGACTCGGGCGACTGCTGCATCGCCAACGGCAGCCCGGGCTGCAACGAGGCCGGCTGCGAGGCGGCCATGTGCGCCGCCGATCCCTACTGCTGCGACACCCTGTGGGACGGCATCTGTGCCGGCAATGCCCCCTTGGTGTGCGGCATCTGTGCGGGCGACGGCTGCACCCACGACCTGTGCACCACCGGTGGGACGCTATCGCTCGGCTGCGACGCCTGCGTCGACACGATCTGCTTCTACGACTCCTACTGCTGCGACACCGCCTGGGACATCTTCTGCGTGGACGAGGTGGAGACCTTCTGCGGCCTCAGCCCCTGTCCCTAGCCCTACTCGGGCAGCGCGCCCTGGCCCTCGCGCAGCACCTCGATCTCGTCGTCGACCAGCTTGAGCACGGTGGAGGGCTCGGGCCACAGCGGCCCGCCGTCCACCACCACCTGCACGTCGCGAGCGTAGCGCTGCTCGTAGAGCTCCGGCTCCTCGAGCTCGAACTGCGCGTCGGACGAGGTGAGCGAGCCCGTGAGCAGGGGCTCGCCGAGCATGTCCACCAGCATGCGGCACACCAGGTGGTCGGGCACCCGCATGCCCACCTCGTGCCAGCGGTTCTTCATCTGCCGCGGCACCTCGTTGGTGGCCGACAGCACCATGGTGTAGGGGCCGGGCAGCAGCCGCCGCACCACCCGGAACACCCGGTTGCCCATGTGACCGTAGCGACCGAGCTCGGCGATCTCGTTGACGAGCATGGTCAGGGGCTTGGGGTGCTTGTCCGTGTAGCCCTTGAGCTTGCGGATCCGGCCGATCCCCTTGAGACTCGACAGCGCACAGCCGTACGCATAGCCGGTGTCGGTCGGATAGATGATCACGCCGTCCCGGCGCATCGCATCGATGGCGGGCTGGAGGTGGCGGGGAGCGGGGCGCTCGATCTCGACGCGGATGCGCATCTCGATGGGCGCGGGTTATGCCGCAACCTCCGGGCGCTTGGCCACCGCGCCGGCAAGCGAGGATGCACACGCTCCCGGTGGCGCGCCCCCCGGTCGGTCGGGCGCGCCCCCAGCCCGCGCCCGGCTCAGCGCCGCACGTACTCGAAGCTGCGATCCTGCCCGCCGATCCCCTTGGACGGGGGCGCGATCCAGTGCGCGACCTTCCCGGGCTCGGTCACCGGCTGCATGATCTCGCGCAGGTAGTCGTTGTCGGCCTCGCTGAGCAGCCACTGGTCGCGCATGCGCTCGAGCTCCGCCGCCGAGATCAGGTTGCCCTGGGGGTCGAAGGAGAAGGGAGCGTGCAGCCCCTGGTGGCGGTGGAAGCGGCGACTGGGGAGGGCGAGCCGCCGCTCGTTGCCCATCGCCTCGAGCCGCGAGTTCCAGCGATCGACCGCGCGCTGGCAGTCCTGGATGTAGTCGTCGCGGAGCACCTCGTTCATCGCGTTGCGCAGCGGTACCTCCATCGCGCTCACGCGATCGCCCTGCACCGCCTCCATGCGGTACATGGAATCGAGCGCCCGGTGGTCCTCGTAGCGCTGCTGCTCACGGAAGCGCCCCTTGAGCCCGGCCGCGAAGTAGTCCGCCGCGTTGGAGGAGATCTCGCCGCCGAAGAGGTCGAGGCAGGTGGAGAACCAGTAGTTGATCGCGCGCTGGATGGTGTCGAAGTCGATGCCGCCCGCGGCCCGCACGTCGCCGTTGGGATCCTCTCGCTCGAGCTCGGCCGCGCGCACGATGATCCGCTCCATCCCCGTCTCGCCCACGAACAGGTGGAACGCCTCCTCGGTGAGCATGAACTCACAGCTGTGGGCCAGCGGCGAGAAGCCGCTCTCCCGCAGGGCTGCGAGCTGATACTTGCCGTCGCGGTCGGTGAACATGGTGAACGCGAAGAAGCTCAGCCAGTGATCGCAGGGCTTGTTGAAGGTGCCGAGGATCCGGGGCTTGTCCTGGTCGCCCGAGCGCCGCATGAGCAGCTCGTCGGCCTCGTCGCGCCCGTCGCTGCCGAAGTACTTGTGCAGCAGGTAGACCATCGCCCACAGGTGGCGCCCCTCCTCCACGTTCACCTGGAAGAGGTTGCGCAGGTCGTAGAGGCTGGGCGCCATGTGGCCGAGCAGGCGCTGCTGCTCCACGCTGGCCGGCTCGGTGTCGGCCTGGGTGGTGATGATGCGGCGCAGGGCTCCGCGGTGCTCGCCCGGCACGCTCTGCCAGGCCCGCGTGCCGGCCTCGTCCCCGAAGCCCACCGTCTCGCCGTCGGAGGGCGGGGTGAGGAAGATGCCCCAGCGATAGTCGGGCATCTTCACGTGCCCGAAGTTGGCCCAGCCCTTGGCGCCCACGTCGATCGCGGTGCGCAGGTAGACCTCGTGCTCCTCGAAGTCCGTCGGTCCCATGTCATGCCACCACTCGAGGTAGCGCGGCTGCCAGTGCTCGAGCGCGCGGCGGACCTTGGGGTCGTCGGCCAGCCCCACATTGTTCGGGATGCGAGCATCGAGATCGACGGCGGTCATCGAGCCCAATCTGCGGTGCGCCCCCGATGCCATCGAGCGAAGAAGGAAGCCTCGCCATGCCCACCTGCGAGCAATCTTTGCGTCGTGGGCTGCCTCGCGGAGCCCCCACACGCACCGGAAACTCGCGCGGCGATGGTCGCGGCGGAGCGCAAGCTTTGCGAACGTCGTCCCCTGGCGATGTGGGCCATCGATGACTAGTCTGAGCCCACATCCCTCCACCCCCGACGTCCTCCATCACCTCCTTCTCTCTGGGTGATGGCGGACGTCTCCTTGGAAGGAGCCCCGCCGAGCCCGGTGGTCGGTCTCCAGCACGTGTGACCATTCCCCCTCCGAGTCACGCGCCCGCTGGTGCCGACTGCCGGGCTCCAACCTCTTCGAGAACCCGCTCACCATGGTGGTCTTGCGTCGCGTTCCGCAGATCATGCGAGCCCCGACGAGCACCCTCCCGGTCATGCTGGCGAGAGGCGAGCTCGTCATGACACTCGATCAAGGCACCCCGTCCTCCGCTCGCCTCCTGTCCCCGGCCCTCCACGGCGTCTAGACCGCCTCTCGTTCCCATGCTCGCCCTGGATCGCTCGTACCTCTCGACCAAGCCTCGATCACCCGACTCGATCGAGGTGGGTCGCGTGATGACGATCGATCCGGTGACGGCACGGGCCGACCTGCCCATCACCGACGCCCAGGAGCTGATGCTCCGCGCCGGCGTCCGCCACCTTCCCGTCCTCGACCGCGGCCGCCTGGTCGGCGTGGTGACCACACGCGACCTCGAGGTCTACCGCGGCCTCGGCCGGAGCACGGGGCCCCTGACCTTGGGTGAGATCAAGACCGGATCCCCGCCCTACGTCTGCACCCCCGACACGCCGCTCGACATCGTCGCGCGCTGCCTGCTCGCCACCCAGACGGAGGCCGCGGTGGTCCTCGACGAGCACGGGCACGTGGCCGGGATCTTCACGACCGTCGATGCGCTTCGCTTCGTCGGCGGTCAGCTCCAAGCCCGCTGACGACCCCTCGGGCCATCGACCGACCCTCGAGCGCGCCGTGCCCCCAGCCGGCGCGCTCGCTCCCTTTCGAAGGGTCGCCCGCTGCGCGTCGTGGTCTCGGCTCGGGCCCTCCCCCGGGCCAGGCGCTCCCAGAGCCGTGTTCCGGGAGCATCTCGCCCGTACGACCGTTCGGTAGACAAGCGCCGACTCTCCGGTAGAATCCGGTCGATGGACCTCTCGTTTTCCGCCGAGGACGAGGCCTTTCGCGCCGAGGTGAGGCAGTTCCTCGCCGAGTCGCTGCCCGGCGAGCTGCGGGCCAAGGCCGACGTCGACGCGCCCTTCTCCCACGAGGACACGATGCGCTGGCATCGGATCCTCCACGCCCGGGGCTGGAGCGCTCCGCAGTGGCCCACCGAGCACGGCGGCCCGGGGCTGTCGCCCACCCAGCGCTTCATCCTCACCGAGGAGCTCGAGCTGGCCGGCACGCCGCCGCTCTCGCCCTTCGGGCTCAAGATGGTCGGCCCCGCGATCATCCAGTTCGGCACCCCCGAGCAGAAGCAGCGCTTCCTGCCCAAGATCCTCAGCGGCGAGGAGGTGTGGTGCCAGGGCTACTCCGAGCCCGACGCGGGCAGCGACCTCGCCTCGCTGCGCTGCCGGGCCGAGGACGACGGCGATCACTTCGTGGTCAACGGCCAGAAGACCTGGACCACCTATGCGCAGTACGCCGACTGGATCTTCTGCCTGGTGCGCACCAACCCCAACGTCAAGAAGCAGGCGGGCATCACCTTCCTGCTCGTCGACATGAAGACCCCCGGGGTGGAGGCCCGGCCCATGCTCACCATCGGCGAGCAGCCGGCCTTCTGCGACACCTTCTTCGAGAACGTGCGGGTGCCCAAGGCCAACGTGATCGGCAAGATCGACGCGGGCTGGACGGTGGCCAAGGCGCTGCTCGGCCACGAGCGCACGCTGCTGGCCATGGTGGGCTACTCGCAGCGGATGCTGCGGAGGGTCAAGCACATCGCGGCCGAGACCCGGGTGGGCGGGCGGCCCATGCTCGAGAGCACCACCTGGCGGACCAAGATCGCCGCCATCGAGGTCGAGCTCGAGGCGCTCAAGATGACCAACTACCGCGTGCTCGCCGGGGCGCAGCTGGGCAAGGCGCCCGGGCCCGAGTCGTCGATCCTCAAGCTTCGCGGCACCGAGGTGAATCAGCGGCTCTACGAGCTGGCCATGGAGATCATGGGGCACGACGCGCTGAGCTGGTACAACGACGAGGGGATCGTCCCCGCCATGGAGCAGGGCGTGGCGCCGCAGTTCTGCTACGCCCGCGCCAGCACCATCTTCGGCGGATCGAACGAGATCCAGAAGAACATCATCGCCAAGTGGATCCTGGGGCTGCCCAGCGGAAGGTAGAGGGACGAGCCATGGACTTCGAGCCCACGCCCGAACAGAAGATGCTGGCCGAGACGGTCGCGTCCTTCGTCAAGCAGCGCTCGCCGGTCGAGCGCTTCCGCAAGCTCCGCGCCGCCGGCCAGCCGCACGACCCCGAGGTCTGGGCCCACATGGGCGAGCTGGGCTGGCTGTCGGTGCCCTTCCCCGAGGAGGCGGGGGGCTTCGGCGGCGGCCCGGTGGAGGTCGCGATCATCCTCGAGGGCCTGGGCAAGGCGCTCGCGCCCGAGCCCTACCTGGCCTCGGTGGTGCTCGCCGGCCTGGCGCTGGCCCGCGCCGGCAGCGAGGCACAGCACGAGCGCTGGCTCGCGCCGATGATCGAGGGGCAGTCGGTGCTCGCCCTGGCCTGGGCCGAGCGAGACGGCCGCTACGACGCGAGCCAGCCGCGGCTCAGCGCGACGCGCGAGGGCAAGGGCTGGGCCCTGAGCGGCGAGAAGGTCTTCGTGCTCGGGGGTCAGGCCGCCGACCAGCTCGTGGTCTCGGCGAGCACCCCCGACGGCCTCGGCCTGTTCGTGGTCGACGCGGACGGACCCGGGGTGGATCGACGCCCGCTGCGGACCATCGACGGTCACGGCGCGGCGCGGCTGCGCCTCGACGGCGCCGTGGTGGAGGACGATCGCCGCCTGGGCGAGCCGGGGCCGGCCTCGCTCGCGGTGCTCCAGCGGGTGCTCGACCTGGGGGCCGCGGCCGCCTGCGCCGAGGGCCTGGGCGTGGCGCAGGCCATGCTCGACATGACGGTGGCCCACCTCAAGGAGCGCGAGCAGTTCGGGGTGCCCATCGGCAGCTTCCAGGTGCTGCAGCACCGGGCGGTGGACATGTTCGTGGAGGTGCAGCTGCTGCGCTCCATGTCGATGATGGCCTCGCTGCGCGCCGACGAGGCCGACGACGAGCTGCGCCGGCGCTCGGTGAGCGCCGCCAAGGCCAAGCTGGGCAGCGCCGGCCGCTTCGTCTCGCAGCAGGCCATCCAGCTCCACGGCGGCATCGGGATCACCGACGAGCACGACATCGGCCTCTACTTCAAGCGGATGCTGGCCCTCAACACCATGCTGGGCGACGAGCAGCACCACGTGGAGCGCCTCGCGGGGCTGGACGGCTTCGTGGGCGGCTAGCCGCCGCGGCCGGGCCTACGGCTACGGCTCGGGGACCGCGACCGGACCCGCGCTCAGCCGCTCCGAGCGGTCGCGCGGGATCCGGTAGCGCTCGAGCACCCGCGGCTGGGCCGCGCGCACGGCCGCCACGTCGAGCACCACCGAGCACCCGCTCGACATCTCGAGGCGCAGGATCCCCTCGGCCGCCTCCACCCGTCGAACGAAGTCCTCGAGGTCGCGGGGCTTGTGGCCGTCGACGGCCACCACCGACTCGCAGTAGCGCGACTCGTAGCCCACGTTGACCTCGTCGGCCAGCACCTGGGTGAGCGCCACCACCTCGCGCCGGTCCTCGGTGGGGATCCCGAAGTGGAAGTGGTAGAGGAACTCCTTGGGCGCGTGGTTCCACCAGCGATCCCAGGTGGCCAGGAAGTTCATCGACAGCGGCTGGAACACCAGGCCGCCGTAGACGAAGTAGCGCGGGTCCACGTCGTACTGGCTGTGGGCGACCAGCGGGGTCGGCTCGCCGAGGGTGATCTCCAGCTCGTGGCGCTCACCGCCGCGCAGCAGCACCAGCGACAGCTCGTCGCCCACGTAGTGATCGCCGAGCACCACCACGTAGCCGGTGCGGTGCTGCCCCAGGTACTGGATGGTGCCGTTGTTGGCGATCGGGTAGCCGTCGATCTCCATCAGCACGTCGCCACTCCGCACCCGGCCGTGGACCGAGCCGCCGTAGGCGACCGAGCGCACCAGCACCCCGCTGTCGCTCGGGCCCATCCCCAGGGACGCGCGCAGGGTGGGGTTCTCGAGGGTCTGCCCCAGGAAGCCCAGCCCGGGGATGGCCAGCGGGCGGTCCTGATCCACCCCGGAGAGGAAGCGACGCACCAGCGAGACGGGCACCATCTCGCCCACGTTCTCCGCGTCGTCGAGGCTCTGGAACGCGACCCCGGCCACGCGCCCGTCGAGGAACACGGGGCCCCCGCTGTTGCCGCTGTTGATCGCCGCGTCCACGGTGACCGCGAGCAGGGTGCGATCGGAGTGGGAGTAGCGCTGGATCTCGATGCGCGAGACGACCCCCTCGGTCACCGAGATCTCCTCGCCGCCCACCGGGAAGCCCACCACCGAGACCTTGTCGCCGCGCGAGGGCAGCTCGCCGAGCTCGGCGATCTCCACCCCGTCCATGAAGGCCGGGTCGTCCACCTCGAGCAGGGCGAGGTCGGCGTCGTGGCAGATGCCGACCAGGCGGGCGGTGAACTTGTCGGGCGAGGTCGTGGTCTGGGCCCGGATGAAGGTGGCGTCGGCCACCACGTGCGCGCCGGTGAGGACCCTCCGCGGCCCGATCACCACGCCGGAGCCGGTCCCACGCGACGGCGACGATGCCTGCCACGGGTTGTCGTAGTCGGGCTCCTGGGTGGTGACGAAGATCCGAACGACGGAATCGGGCCGCATCCAGCGTCAGGCTAGCTCGCCTCCGTGCGCGTGACCATGGCGGGCCCGATGCCGCGATCTCGCGCCTCGGCGCGAGCCCGAGTATGGACGCCCACGGCCCGCCCCACGCCCGCCACGCCCCGCTCGAGGGTCGAGCCCGCGCCTCAGGGGCAGGCGACCGGGGCGGTGTCGACGACCAGATCGTCGATCCACACCTCGAGCGGCGCGTCCATCGGGTGGAAGCTCCAGGTGCCCACGAACATCCGCTCGATGAGCGGCCCGTACCACAGCGAGTCGCCGGGCACCGGCGCCACGCAGCCCTGGCCGGTGTCGTCGACCGCGACGACCGGGGTGGGATCACCATCGAGGTACATCCGCAGGCGTCGGGAGAGCCCGTCCATCTCGAACGACACGCAGGTCCACTCGCCGGTGGGCATCGGCTGATCGCCCCGCGCCCAGCAGTCCTGGTAGTCGGGCCCGCCCGAGAGCCCGTCGACGAAGCTATAGGTGTTCATCCCATCGGCGGGCAGCGAGCTCATGATGTAGGACGCAGAGCTGCCCGGGATCGGGGCGCTGGGCTCGGCCGGGCCCTGGGCGCCGAAGAAGGTCCAGTGCACGCTGGTGCCGTTGTCGGCGATGTACATCATGAGGCGGCCGTAGACGTGGGTGGGCGAGCCCTCGAGCAGCGGCACCCCGCCGTTGGTGAACAGGCGGCCGCCCGAGGTGCCGCCCTGCTCGAGGCGCACGTGCAGCGCCCGATCGCCCGAGGTGGTGTGGGCCCCGTCGAGATCCATGATCGCCCCGGAGGCGCTCAGCGTGGCGCGCCAGGGACCGAAGGTCTGGCCGTCGGCGAGCGCGACCTCGGTGTAGTCGTCGAAAGGCTCGCAGAAGGCGGTGTCGGGGCACGGCTCGACCACGGGGCCGAGGTCGGCCACGGCCGCGGTGGTGGAGTCCTCGTCGGCCGCGGTCGTGGCGGGACCCGAGCCGCTGGGGTCGCCGGTGAGCGGGCCGGTGCCGGGCGTGGTGGTCGCGGGGGCAGTGGTGGCCACGCTGGTGCCCGGGCCCGAGGACGACGACGAGCCGTCGGGTCCGCTCGCGTCGAAGGTGCCCGAGTAGCACGCCGCAGCGAGCGCGAGGATGGCAGCAGGGATCGTCGAACGGCGCACGGAGACCTCCGCGGGCCGGGAGCCTACCGTGGGCTAGGCGTCACCGTCGACCGCCTCGATGGTCATGCTGTAGCTGATCATCATCTGGCCGCCGTCGTAGCTGGGGAATCGGTACTCGAACATCGCCCGGCGAGCGCAGGCGATCACGCTCGGGTGGTCGAGCCCGGGCGAGGCGGTGACCGAGACCGCAGCCACGCGCCCCTCGTGGGTGAGCTCGAATTCGAAGTCGAGCTCGCCGCTGCCGGACAGCTCGGCCCCGTCGTCGTAGCAGGCCGCAAGGTCCACGCAGGCGAAGATCTGTCCCTGCATGCCCATGAGGTGCTCATGCAGGTCGACCTCCTGCAGGCTCTCGTCGCCGCGGTGGAAGTTGGAGCGACGCGAGCGCGAGCGATCGAGCTGGGGGATCGAGTCGTCACCGAGCTCGTCGAGCGGAGGCACCTGCTCGGGGGCCATGGGGCAGCCCGCCGACAGCGCGGTGAAGCTGGCGGCCTGCATGCTGTGCTGGCGGACGGTGGAGCCGCCCAGCAGGTCGTCGCAGCCGAACAGGGGGTCGCAGTCGGCCGCGGAGCGGGCGGGCTCCGGCTCGCTGCTCGCGCCGCGCCCATGACAGCCGACCGCGCCTGCCGCCAGCAGGCCCATCACCACGCACCCTCGGAGCATCACGATCCTCGTCGCCCTACGCGAGCAACGATAGCCCAGTCGATCGCGAGGTCGAGCCGCGATGCCGGCTCGCGATCGATTTCGTGGGAGCGTGTACGCACGTGCCCACGCACGCCGTGCCGAGTTGGTGCCGAGGCTGACGCGGCCGACACGAGCCCGCCGAGGCCCTCGTGGAAACCCAGCGACGCCTCGTCCGTGGGACCGCTCGAGACTCGCCATGCGCCGCACGCTCTCGATCGTCCCCCGCCCCGTCCATGCCCGCCGGGCCCGCCCCCTGGTCGCCGGCCTGGGCCTGGCCACCCTCGCCGCCTGCGCCCCGCAGGTGGCGGAGCTCGAGCTGCCGGGCTCGCTGTGCCACGACGCCGAGGGCTTCGAGATCCCCTGCGACTCCGAGCTCGATCGCTGGCTCGAGTCGATCCCGGACGAGCCATCGCCCGAAGGGGACGAGTCGCCGCTGGCCGAGGACGAGACGATCGAGATCATCGAGATCGACGACGTGGAGACGCTGGGGATGCTCGAGCTCCCCGGCGGCGAGGCACTCGGGCTCGATCCCGTGCCCGGCCGCGGCTGCCGGCGGCGAGGCGCGGCCGCTCAGGGCCCGTAGGCCTCGTCGCGCACCGGCGGCGAGGGATCGGAGGGCAGCGTGAAGTGCCACCACTCGAGCTCGTAGGGCTCGAAGCCCTGGGCGCTCATCGCCTTGCGCAGGCGCTTGCGGTTGGCCATCGCCTCGCCCTTGGCCGCCGCGTAGTGGCTCGCCTTCGAGAAGGTGTCCCACGCGCTGCCCATGTCGAGCTCGCGGCCCGTCTGCAGCGACACCAGGGTGAGGTCGACCGTGTTGCCGCGGTTGTGGTTGCTGTCGCGGGCCACGTAGCCTCCGTCGAGCAGCTCGCGGCGCCCGGCGTTCTCGGCCCAGGTCACCATCGCCTCGGTGGCCCGTCGGGGACGGTAGGCGTCGAAGACCAGCAGGCCCAGGTCGTCGGCGGCCAGCGCCTGCTGCACCCTCACCAGCGCCTCCGCGGCCTCGGTGGTGAGCCACGCCTCTCCTGGCACGTAGCCCGGCAGCGGCATCCCGGTGAAATTGGCCGTGGTCGCGTAGCGGATGTCGAGGCGGATCGAGGGGTCGAGCACCGAGATCGAGGCCATGCCCTGCGGAGGTGCTCGCGTGGCGAGCGGGGGCGCGCCCACGTCGAACTTGGTGCTGGGCGGGGGGATCGGCTCCGGGGCACGGGGCTCGACGGGGCCCGCCTGAGGCGGGGGCTTGGTGGGGGGCTCGGTGCACGCCGAGGAGCCGCTCGCGAGCGCGAGCACCAGCGTCAGCGCCACGGGGCGACACGACATGCCGACCACGGTAGCAGAAGCCCGGCGCTCGCCCGAGGACGCCTCGCCTAGCCCTTGACCCCGCCCGAGGCCAGGCCGGCCACCAGGTGGCGCTGGACCAGGTAGAACAGCGCCATCACGGGCAGCGACACCACCAGGGCCCCCGCGGCGAACTTGTCCCACTGCGCATCGTACTCGCCGATGAAGCGCTGGAGCATCACCGGCAGGGTGAACATGGTCTCGTCGTCGAGCAGCGTGGCCGCGAGGATGAACTCGTTGTAGGCGCTCATGAACGCGAACAGCGAGGTGACGGCGATGGCGGGGCGGGCCACCGGCAGCACCACCTTGCGGAAGGCCTGGAAGCGGGTGGCCCCGTCGACCATGGCCGCCTCCTCGAGGTCGATGGGGATCGCCTCGAAGGCCGCGCGGAGCTGGAAGATGGCGAAGGGCACCGAGGTGCTCGCGTAGCAGAGCACCAGGCCGGTGCGGGAGTTGAGCAGGCCCAGGGCGTCGAGGATGAGGTAGAGCGGGATGGCGCTGGCCACCGCGGGGAACATCTGGGTGGCCAGCAGCGAGCGCACGCCGGCGGCCTTGCCCAGGAACTCGAAGCGGGCCAGGGCGTAGGCGGTGGGGATCGCGATGAGCACCCCCACCGCGGCGGTGGACACCGCCACGATGATCGAGTTGAGCAGCTGACGGCCGAACAGCCACACCGTGGTGCCGTCGGCGAGCTCGCGGCTCCCGCCCACCACCTCGCGCAGGTGCTCGAGGGTGGGCTCCTGCGGCACGGGCAGGGCCCGCGGCTCGGGGGTGAGCGCGCCCGAGAACGCGGTCGCCACCACCCACAGCACGGGGTACAGGGCGAAGGCCACCGCCAGCAGCAGGGCCGCGTGCACGGCGATGCGCTCGAGCAGGCTCGACTCCCGGTTCACGAGTCACCTCCCCGGCCCGCGCGATCCCACCGGCCCTTGGTGCGCTCGAGCAGGCGCGTGGTCACCATCAGCAGCAGGAAGATCAGCACGGCGTAGGCGGCCGCGTAGCCGTACTGCGCCTCGCGGGTGAAGGCCCAGCGGTAGGCCTCGGACACGAGGATGTCGGTGCTGCCGTCGGGGTCGCCGCCCGACACCAGGAACACCACGTTGAACATGTTGAAGGTCCAGATCGCGCCCAGGGTGATGGCGGGCATCATGGTGGGGCGGATCATGGGCAGCACCACCTTGGTGAGCCGCTGCCAGCGGGTGGCGCCGTCGACCTCGGCCGCCTCGAGCACGTCCTTGGGCACCCCGGTGAGCGCCCCGATGGTCACCACCATCATGAAGGGGAAGCCCAGCCAGATGTTGGTGGCCGCGTTGGCGGTGAAGGCGGTGGTGAACGAGGAGAACCAGGCGATGGGCTCGATCGAGGTGCCCAGGGTGTCGTTGAGGGCGAGGATCACCCCCGTGATCGCGCCGTACTGCTGGTCGAACATGCCCTTCCAGGCCAGCGCGGTGACGTAGTTGGGGACCGCCCAGGGCACGATGAGCAGCACCCGGTAGATCGCCTTCATGCGCAGCAGGGGGCGGGCGAGCAGCAGGCCCAGGCCCAGACCCAGGCCCAGGTGGAAGACCACGTTGACCAGGGTCCACAGCAGGGTGACCAGCAGCACCAGGTAGAACGATCCGGTGGACAGCAGCGGCCCGCCGCGCGCGGTGAGGATGTCGACGAAGTTGGCCAGGCCCACGTACTGGGTCTCGCCGGCCGGGCCCGCGAACAGGGCCGTGCCCGCGCCGACCACCAGCGGCAGGATGACGAGGATCCCCACCGCGAGCACGGCGTGCACCACGTAGCGGTAGGCGGGCAGCGAGCGACGCAGGCGCTCGCGCATGCCGGGCTGGCGGGCGCGCTGCACCAACACGAAGGCCCCCCACAGCGTCAGCGCGCTCAGGATCACCAGCATGGGCAGCGGCGAGGCGGGGGGCGGCGGCGGGCGGCGGACGTCGTCGAAGCGGTGGGCGGCCTCCTCGAGCGCGGACGCGGGATCGGCCTGGCCGCGCAGCACCTTGGCCAGCGCCCGGTCGGCGGGCTCCCAGGTGGAGCGCATCGCCGGCGAGGTGGGCATGGGGATCGCCTGCTCGGCCTGCGCGATGAAGGCGGCCAGCAGCGGATCGTCGGCCGGGGGCGCCACGTCGAGGCGAGCGGTGACGGTCCGGGCCCGCCGCTGCCGGACCTCGGCCGCGGCCGCGCCGGCCAGGTGCCGCGCCAGCGCCCGCACGTCGTCCCGCTGCGCGCCGTGGGGCGAGAGCATCACCGCCTCCACGGTGAGGAAGGGCTGCATGGGCCGCCCGGTGGCCTCGAGGATCGGCAGCGGCTGCACGCGGTAGGGCACCGCGTCGCCCAGGTCGGCGGCGAGCCAGGGGCCGCTCATCGCGAACGCGGCCTTGCCCGACTTGAAGAGGTTGGTGACCAGGCCGCCGTCGGCGTTGGCCGGCACCGCGCCCTGCTCCACCAGGCTCGCGGCGAAGCGCACCGAGGCCTCGGCCTCCGGCCCCACGAAGCCGAAGCGATCGTCGTCGGTGAGCATGTGCCCGCCGAAGGCGTGCAGCAGCGGCGCGTGCGAGTAGGCCTTCTTGACCTCGTAGGCGAAGGGGTACACGCCCTTGGGCAGCGAGGAGCGCAGCGCCACGATGCCCTCGAGGGTGGGCGGCACCTCGTCGACCAGCGCCGTGTTCACGTAGAGCGCGACCGACTTGCGCGACAGCGGCACCGCCCACGCCTCGTCGTCGAGGCGCACCGCGGCGAGGGCCACCGGGTCGAAGGCGCCGGCCTCCAGCGCGTCGCCGACCGGCACCACGATCTTGCGGCGGCGGTAGTCCCCCAGGCGCTCGTGCGAGTCGATGTAGAGGTGCGGCCCCTCACCCAGGGGGATCGCCGCGGCCAGCTTGGAGCCGAAGGCGTCGTAGGGGATCGCCAGGGTCTCGACGGGCGCACCGTCGAAGTCGGCGAGGATCTCGGTGAGCGCCTCCTCCTCGGCGCCGCGGTACGCATGCCACAGACGGATCGGCTCGGCCGCCTGAGCGAGACTGCCCAGCAGCAAGAGGATCGGGCCGACGAGCAACGGCAGTACGCGAGCCAACGAAGCGAGCACGGTAGGGCGACGGCAAGGATACACATCCGCTCCCGGCCTGTCTGCGCACCGTTTTCCGGGGAACGAGACCCCGCTAGGATGGGGCTCATGCTCCGCGTGCTGGTCCTGTCGCTGCCGTTCGTGTTCTTCATGGGGCTCGCGTGTCACGGAGGCGACGTGGGCAACGACAGCGACCTGGTGGGGGGCTCCTGCCGGGACAGCCGCGACTGCGTGGAGCGCTGCGTGGAGGGGGGCGACTTCCCGGGCGGCACCTGCACGGTGGAGTGCCGGGACGACCGCGACTGTCCCGCGGGCACCTGGTGCGTGAGCAAGGCGGGCGGGGTCTGCCTGCTCGAGTGCTACGTGGACGAGGACTGCCGCGGCGGCTACGAGTGCAAGAACACCGACCGAGAGGGCACGGGGGGCCGAATCGAGGTCTGCATCCAGTGATCCGCCCCGAGCGCGGCACGTGAGCGGACCCGCGATGGCGGGCCGCCGACCGACACCATTTGGGTGGTATGCTCGCGCGGGTGACGCAGGCGGAGCAGCTCGCCGCCCAAGCCGCGCAGTGGCAGGCGGCCGGGCGCCCCGACATGGCCGTGCAGCTGTACACGGCGGCGCTGGACCAAGACCCCTCGAAGTTCGCGATCCGCATGCAGCTCGCCGAGTGCCTGGCGTACCTGCAGCAGCCCGAGCCCGCGGCGGAGCACTACCTGATGGTCGCCCAGGCCTACGCGGCGCGGGGGCACCCCCAGGAGTGTCTGGCGATCTGCGAGCGCGTCATCAACATCGCGCCGCAGTCGTTCGTGTACATGTCGGTGGGTCCGATGATCCGCCGCATCGGCCGGCAGGCGCGGCCGCTGTGCGCCAAGGCGGCCGAGCTGCACCTGGGCGCGGGGCGACAGACCGACGGCCTGCAGATGCTGCGGCTGGGGGCGGAGCTCGACCCGCACAACCCCGAGGTCCGCATGCAGCTCGCGCGCATCTACCAGGCGCGCCACATGAAGCGCGAGGCGGTGGAGGCCCTGAGCGACGCGGGCAACCTGCTGCTGCAGGCCAAGCGCTACCAGGACTACGTGGGCGTGGCCTCGCAGGTGCTCGCGCTCGAGCCCCGCGACCTCAACACCCTGCGCGACATGCCGCGGGTGTACCTGGAGCTGGGCCGTCCCCACGACGCGGTGCGGGCCCTGGGCCAGCTCACCAAGGCGAGCCCGGGCGACATCGTGGGCTACGAGATCCTGGCGCAGGCCTTCGCTGTCATCGGCCGCTCCGACAAGTCCCTCGCCGTGCTCGAGCGCCTGGTGGAGGAGCTCGGCGCCACCGGGCAGGCCGACAAGGCCGACGCGATCCTCAACCACGCCCGCTACTGGCGGCCCACCGATCTCGGCTTCCTGCGCTCGCTCAAGCGGGTGGAGATCCCCAGGCCCCGCACGATCCCCCCCGTGGACCCGCCGCCCCCTGCCCCCGAGGGCACGGTGGTGCTCAGCATCGCCGACCTGGTGATGGAGGAGTCGCGGCGCGCCCCGGTGCCCGGCCGGGAGGACTCGTCGGTGCGGCTCATCGAGGCCGAGGGCACGCTGACCCTCGACCTCGACGAGCTGCTCGTGGACGAGATGGAGCAGGTGATGCTCCGCAGCTCCACGCCGTCGCGACCGCCCCCGCCTCCGCCCAAGTCGCGGCCGGGCCCCAAGCTCGACGTCAACGCCACCATCACCCTCGACGGTGCCGCGCTGATGGAGGCGCTGGTCGAGCTCGAGGGGGGCAAGGACGACGACGACGGGCACGACGAGGACGCGACCACGGTGCCCCCCGGCACGCCGGCCGCCGAGGAGCCCGAGGCCACGCGCGCCCTGAGCCCGCTCGATCCGTCGCTGCTGCCCAAGCCGAGCCCGCCCGCCTCGTCCCGCGCGATCACCCGGCCGGAGATGCCGGCCGTGGCCGACGGGCCCCCCCCGCCCGCCAAGGCGGCGATCTCCGAGCTCATCTACGACGACGATGACGACGACGACGACGGTGAGCCGGCGACCATGCTGCACATGCGGGCGCTGACGCCCGAGGAGATCGCCCGCGCCCAGCAGGCCGTGGCCCAGGCCGCGGCCGAGCGCGCCCAGGCCCGAGCCGAGGCCGAGGACACCGTCGATCAGGACGCGACCACCATCGCCCCGCCCGGAGCCGCCGCGCTGCCTCGCGTGGACCTCGACGCGCCCACCATCGCTCCGCCGGGGGCTGCCGCGCTGCCTCGCGTGGACCTCGATGCACCCACCATCGCGCCGCCCGTCGCGGCCCCGCCGTCGCGGGCTCGGCCTCCGCTCATCGACGACCTCGAGGGCCCCACCCTCGGGCCGGCTCACGGCTCGATGGACGACATCGACGCGCCCACCCTCGGACCGATGGGCCCCGATACCACCTTCGGCGGCGGCGAGGAGGCCCCGACCATGGCGCGGCTCACCCCGCTGTCGGCGGCCGACATCGCCCGAGCGCTCGCCAAGGGTCAGCCGCGGGCCACGGCCCCCGTGCCCGAGCCCCCGTCGCCGCCCATGCCCGTGGCGCCGCCGCAGTGGTCCGCTCCGCCTCCGCCCGCCTCGACGCCCGGGGCCGGGGCCGAGCCGCCGCAGTGGGCCCCGCCTCCGCTCGGCCCGGTCGCCGCCGACGAGCCGCCCTCGTGGTCCGCTCCGGTGCCGCCCCCGTCCGTGGCCTCCGCCGAGCCGCCGCAGTGGGCCGCCCCCATGCCGCCTCCGTCCGTGGCCTCCGCCGAGTCGCCGCAGTGGGCCGCCCCCATGCCGCCGCCCTCCGTGCCCAAGCCCGACGACGGGCCTCCGCCGTGGGCGGCCCCCACCCCGCCGCCGCCGATCGCCACCGATGGCCCCCCGCAGTGGGCCGCCCCCGTGCCGCCGCCCTCCGTGCCCCAGCCCGAGGACGAGCCGGCGCCCCAGTGGAGCGCGCCCACTCCACCCCCGGCACGACTCGACGACGAGGACGACTTCGACGAGGACGAGGTGACCCCCCTGCCAGGTCCGCTCCCGCGGCCTCCCGCCTCGCCCGAGCAGCCGCCACTGCTGGCTCCCGACGCCCAGGCCGTGCCCAACGACGAGGAGCAGATGACGATGGTGCAGATGCATGCGCTATCGCCCGCGGACATCGAGCGAGCGCTGCGAGCCAAGCGGAGCGAGGACGAGAGCTGATCGAGCCCTCGGGCCGAGCGTCTACCCCGGCCCGCCCCGCGGGCAACGATCCCGAGGCCCTCCCATGGAGCTGTACGGCAAGCAAGACTCCAGCCTGGCGCAGAAGCTGATCATCCTCGCGGCCGAGCTCGGGCTGGTCGCCGCCGCGAGCTGGGTGCTGCTCGGCGACGGCCTCCAGGGCGTGCGCGCGTTCGGGGCCGACCCCGAGCCGCTGCGCAACCGGGTGCTGCTCGCCTTCGACCTCGTGATCGTGGCCCGCTTCCTCCTCACCCTGTTCGTGTTCCTGCGGCGCCGGATCCCGTGGGAGGAGACGATCTCGGTGCCGCTGGCCTTCGCCCTGTACCTGCTGGGCATGCCGCTGATGGCCGCCCCCGCCACCGTCCCCTTCGGCGCGCTCGAGCTCGTGGGGATCGCCCTGTTCGCGGCGGGCTCGTTCCTCAACACCTTCTCGGAGTACCAGCGCCACCGCTTCAAGGCCCGCGAGGACAACCGCGGCAAGCTCTACACCGGCGGGCTGTTCGCCATATCGATGCACGTCAACTACTTCGGCGACCTGCTGTGGGCGGGCGGCATCGCCTGCGTGGCCCACGAGGCCTGGGCCGCCCTCGTCCCCGCGCTCCTCTTCGTGTTCTTCTACTTCTTCAACATCCCCAAGCTCGACGCCTACCTGCGGGAGCGCTACGGCGAGGACTTCGTGGCCTACGAGGGGCGCACCAAGAAGCTGATCCCCTTCCTGCTCTGAGCGAGCGCCCTGCGCAGGTCGGCGCGACGACGGCGAGCGCTCGACCCGGGCCGGATTTCCGATGACCCCCCGTGGAGGCGGCTCGAGCTCACCGCCTGTGATCGACGCGGCGACGCTCACCGAGTCTTCGATGGGCGTCGGGCCAACTGCGCAGCGCGGTGCTCCACCCCCCACCCACCCTTGGGCGACTTGCCCAAAGTTGCCTCCGATCGCGTCGCGAGTCGGAAATCCGTCGCCCGCTGGTGTCTCGATGGCTCGAGGACGCCGGCTCGCCATCGGGTCGACGCGCCGTACATTGAGGACGACTCGGAGGTCTCCCGGCTCGCGCGCGGGGGGGTGGCCCGAGCAGCGGAGGGGACGAGCGGCATGAGGGTGAGCGAGCGAAGCGGCTGGAGCGGGATGGCGGGGCTGGTCGTGCTGGGCCTGGTGGCCTGCGATCCCGGCGGAGGACGGGGCGACGGGCAGCTCACCGGGATCAACGTGACCCTGGGCGGCGGCGGCGAGGACACCGAGGGCGACGGCGACGAGGGCAACGGCAGCGGCGACGTCACCGGAGGCGAGGGCGACGATGCCCCGGGCGGCGACGATGCAGGCGACGGCCCCAAGTTCGACCTGGGCTCGACCCCCGAGGACACCGGCGAGGAGCCCACCTGCGAGGAGCTCGGCAACTGCGAGTGCACGATCCCCGAGCACGTGCCCTGCGACGCGGGCACCAACGATCCCTTCCGTGCGATGGGCCTCAACTGCCCCGGCGAGCTGGCCGTCGACGCCTCCACCTCGGGGCCGGCCAGCGCCATCGGCATCCGCTCGGCCTTCGGCGCGACCAACACCTTCGATGCCCGCGAGGGCTCGGTCTACGCGGTGATCGGCAGCGGCCTGGTGGGCGATCTCAACAGCACCACGCCGGCGGGCGACAGCAACCAGTGGCCCACCCACTGCAACGACGACCTGGGCCCCTACGATCCCGGGG
Source organism: Myxococcales bacterium (assembly GCA_020633315.1). Lineage (GTDB taxonomy): Bacteria > Myxococcota_A > Polyangia > Nannocystales > Nannocystaceae > Paraliomyxa. Next base: position 422,230 of record JACKDV010000004.1, on the reverse strand, counting down.
GCTCGCTGCCCGCCCCGCTGGTGCCCGCCAACGTGGGAGGCGATTGCACCGCCAACCCCGGCCTGGTGGGCAGCGGCGACTGCTCCAACACCATCCAGGGCCAGTTCTCGCAGGGCGTGTCGGCCAACGACTACGTGGAGATGCGCTTCGACGTGCAGGTGCCTCCCGACGTGGTCTCGTTCAGCTACGACTTCGCGTTCTTCTCCACCGAGTACCCCTGGTACTACGGCTCGCAGTTCAACGACATGTACGTGGGCTGGCTGGAGTCGGAGAAGTGGACGGGCAACATCTCCTTCGACGGCTCGGGCAACCCGATCTCACTCAACGCCGGCTTCCTCGACTACCGCGACGACGGCGGCAACCTGCCCCAGCTCGCGGGCACCTGCATGCGCCAGCACGCGGGCACGGGCTGGCTCACCACCACCGCCGGGGTGACCGGCGGCGAGATGATCACCGTGGTGTTCGCGGTCTTCGACCTGAGCGACTCCATCCTCGACAGCTACGTGTTCCTCGACGACTTCGAGTGGGGCTGCGAGCCCACCGGAGGGCCGACCACGCAGCCCGAGGGCTGAGCCCGCCGACCAGAGACGAGGGAGGAATCGACGAGGCCGCGTCGAGCCCGCTCAGGGAGGGAACGGCTCGTCGTCGCAGTACGAGGCGAAGCTCAGGTCATCGATGTACCAGCCGCGCTCGAAGGTGCAGCAGCTGTCGCCGGTGTCGTAGCTGAAGCGGAGCTGCCCCGGCTGGCCCATCCACATCGAGGTGTCGAGGACCACGAGGTCCCAGTCGTTCGCCGCCCGGCCTTCGTCCACGAAGTTGCAGAAGGGCTGGGTGGGGGCCACCGCACAGTCGACGAGGTTGTTCCAGGTCATCCCGCCGTTGACGGAGATGTCGATGCGCTTGGTGTCGAAGAAGTCGCCCTCGTCCACGTTCCACGACATGAAGGAGATCTCGGCCGGCACCGCCACCATGTTGGTGATCACCTGCGAGTGCTCCTCCTCCTCGCCGGGGTAGGGCGGGTTGCGGTTGCCGTCGGTGCCGTAGACCGGCGCGTTGGGGAAGGGGATGGGTAGCGAGCCGAGGTCCTCGTTGGGCGGTGCCTCGTCGTACAGGCCCCAGTCGGGGGTCCCCGTGATGCTGATCACCTGCCAGGTGGCGACGCCGGCCGGGTCGCTGAAGTCGCCGAAGTCGGTGTAGCTCAGGCAGTCCAGACACTGGTCGCCGTCGCAGAACGAGCAGGCCCCCGAGGGGCAGTCGCCGCACAGGCTCAGGCCGTTGGCGGCCTCGTTGTCGTCGCAGTAGCCCACGCCGTCGCAGAGGTCCGCGCCGTTGCAGTCGTTGTCGAAGGGGTCGCCGCAGGCGGTGTCGTCGGGCATGGGGTCGAGCCCGCACTCGCCGTTGAGCTGGCAGATGCCGGTGCCGCAGGTGTCGGAGTAGGCGTCGCAGTCCGAGTCGGCCCCGCAGGCGCACTCGGTGGCGAAGTTGAGCGAGTCGATGTACCAGCCCTTCTCGAAGTCGCAGCAGCTGTCGCCGGTGTCGTAGCCGAACTCGACGATCGCCACCTGGCCCTGCAGGGCGGGGGGCACGGGGATCAGCGCGGGGTACCACACCGCCGGGTTGCCCGTGTCCCGATACTCGCAGAACACGTAGGACGGGTCGACCGCGCAGTCGGCCAGGGTGTCCCAGCTCATGCCCCCGTCGGTGGAGACCCGCACCGTCTTGTTGTCGGTGGTGCCGCCGCCCTCGTCGATGTGCCACGACAGGAAGCCGAGCGTGGCCGGCAGCACCACCGGCGGCGTGCGGGCGTACGAGACCTCGGTCTCGGCGCCCGGAAACGGGGCCACCCGGTTGCCGTCGCTGCCGATCACCTGCCCGGGGAAGCGCGACGGCAGCTCGAGCTGGCTCTGTGGGGTCTGCCGCTTGAGCCCCCAGCTCCCGGTGAAGGTCCAGCCCGCCACCGAGCGCGCGGTGTTGAAGCTGTTGGTGACCGCGAAGGCCGGGCAGTCTCCGCAGGCCCCGGCCGCGCAGGCGCACTGCCCCGAGGGGCAGTCGGTGCAGCTCAGCCCGTCGTCCACGTCGTTGGACACGCACACGCTGCCGGCACAGGTGTCGGGGGCGGTGCACTCGTCGTCGTTGGGATCGCCACAGGGAGTGCCGGGCGGTGCCCACTGCTCCGAGCAGCTCCCGTCCTCCAGGCACAGCCCCACCCAGCACTCGCCGCTCACCGGCATGCACTCGTCGTCGCTCACGCAGCCGCCGGGACCGGTGCTCTCCTCGCCCGCGGTGGTCTCGTCGGTGCCTCCGGTGCTGGTGTCGTCGACCGCCGAGGTGGCGGCTTCGCACTCGCAGGGCGAGAAGCCCTGGCCGTCGGCCTCGCACACCTGGGTGCCCTCGCGGCCGTCCTCGCAGGTGCAGCTCGCGATCTCACCCGGGTCGCAGCCGCTGCCCGTGTCCGTGCTGCTGGTGGTGCCCGGCTCGGTGTCGGAGGGGATGGGATCGTCGGGGCACGCGGCCAGCAGCACGCCGACGCTCAGGAGCAAGGAGCCACGCAATCCGAAGGGGGCAAGGACCATGGCCGGATCGTAGCCGAGGGCCCCGGGGCCGGGGACGAAGTGATGCCGGGACCGGAGCCCGGTCGTCGAACGCCCTTCTCGGTGGCTGGCGGTCGACGCTCACGCTCGACCTCGCTCACTCCGAGGTGGGGGGCCTCGGGTCGAGGCGCTCGCTCGGGTCGAGCTCCACCGGTCGTCCCGGGCCCTCCCACTGCTCGAGTCGCGACACCCGCGGCTGCTCGATCGCCACCGGCCCTTGCTCGGCCCGCCGCGCGGGATCGATGGCCTCGCGCACCACCCGGAACAGCGGCGAGCCGAAGCCGATCGGCGGCGCGCGGCGGACCAGCTCGATGCGCTCGCGCAGCCCCTGCTGCTGCAGGGTGAGGGCGCGGTGGATGCAGAAGGGGTTGTTGCCCGGCCGCCCCAGCACCGGCTCGGACACCGCGGTGCAGCCCCCCATGCACAGCTCGGCGTAGGAGCAGCCGCGGCAGAAGCCCCACAGGTCGTCCACCGTTCGGTTGCGCAGCGAGCTCATCTCCCGCGCCTCTCGCCACAGCGTGGCCAGCCCGTGCTCGCCGACCACCGGCAGCCTCCGGCGCACGTCCTCGAGACCCATCGCAACCACGCTAGCACCCGGGCCAGCACCTGAGGCACGCGCCCAGGAGTCGTCGCCCTGCCGTGAGGCTCGCCACGATCGCGGGAGCGGGGGCGCTCACGCGGCCGGCTCGCCCTGTGTTACGACCGCCGCGTCATGCAGATCGCGCTCCCGCAGTTCCAGTACCGCTTCATGGCCGCGCTCGGCCACGTGATCTTCCCGGCCAACTTCCACCCGGTGGGAACGCAGGTGTCGGCCCAGGAGATCGTCGATCGCGTGGCAACCAAGGATGCGCCCGCGCCCGGCTCGGGCGGCAACTGGCTGGTGGTGGGCGGCTCGGGAGGCTTCGGCAGCGCGGCGCGGGCCGTGCTGGGGGCGCGCCGCGGCGCCAACACCCTCAACCTCTCGCTCGACGCCGTCCCGCAGCCCGACAGCAACAACAAGATCCGCAAGATCGGCTCGCCCGGCTTCCACCGCAACCTCGCGATCGAGCGGGCGCTGCGAGCCCGGGGCCTGGTCGCCCGCACGATCCAGGGCGATGCCTTCGACCCCGAGGTGCGCGACGCGGTGGTGGCCGAGATCCAGGAGCACTTCGGCGGCAAGCTCCACGGCATCGTGTGGTCGCTGGCCGCCCCGCGGGCGCTCGACCCCCGCACCGGCAAGGCGGTGAGCAGCGCGCTCAAGGCCCTGGGCAACCCGGTCACCCTCAAGACCTTCACCGCGCCCGACGAGCGCAAGGGCGAGCCCTCGCGCGTGGTCGAGGTGGTGATCGCCCCCGGCACCCCCGAGGAGGCCATCGGCACGATCTACGTGATGGGCGGCGGCATCGTCGATCGCTGGGTGTCCACCCTGCTCGCGGCCGACGTGCTGGCCGAGGGCTTCGACCTGCTGACGATCAGCTACCGCGGCAACCCCCTCAACGAGGGCGTGTACCGCAAGGGCCTCATCGGCCTGGCCAAGGCCGACCTCGAGCACACCACCCGCGCCCTCGATGCGCTGTTGAAGACCCGCATCGGTGGGCGGGCGCTGGCGGTGGAGGGACCCGCGGTGGTCACCGAGGCCTCGGGCGGGATCCCGGGCGTGTCGTTCTACCTGGCGCACCTGCTCGACGTGATGGGCGAGCGCCACGAGGACCCCACCGCCAGCATGCTGCGGATGTTCGAGCAGCACTTCGGCGAGGCGGGCCCCTCCCTCGACGACGAGGGGCTGCTGCGCATGGACGACGTGGAGCTCGGCGCCGACGTGCAGGGGCCGATGGCGGAGCGCTTCGAGGCGGCCAAGGTGGGCGACGCCTGCCCCGAGGGCCTGTTCGAGCGCTTCATGTCGGAGTACGCCAAGACCCGCGGCTTCGACGTGCCCGGGGTGGACTACGCGGCGGAATTCGACAGCGACGAGGTCTGCGCCGAGGGCTGATCGGCGCGCGTGACCGCAGCGACGCCTCGCGGTCGAGCCGGCGTGACGATCCGAGCGCGAGCGTGTGCTCGAGGGGCCATGGCATCGGTGCGCGGCAAGCTTTGCACGCGCCACAGCGCCTGCCTCGGGGTAGGAGGGGGCATGCGTCTCGGCCTCGCGTCGGCCCTCGGCCTCGCGCTCACGCTCGCGGCGGGGGTGGCCCGGGCCGAGCCCGTGCTCACGCGCAAGGTGGCTCTCGATCGCGTGGGCCTCGACTTCGGCTGGGATCCCATCTGGGTGCTCGGGGTGGCCTACAGCCGCGGGTGGCCGGGGGTGCTGCGCGGTCACGACGGTCGCCTCGGCCTGCGCTACGAGGCGCCGGTGAGCCTGTGGCTCGGCGGCGGCGCCTGGCGGCTGATGGCCAGCGGCACCGCGCTCGTGCTGCCCCACCGCTCACTGGGGATCGCGACCTCGATCGACACCGGCGTGGTGCGGGCGCGCGACGTCACCGGCGATCGCACGGGCTGGAGCCTGGAGCTGGGGGCGCAGCCGGGAGTGTTTCGCTGGCGGTGGTCCGCGGGCCTCGACCTGCGCTGGCGGACGGTGCCGCTGGTCGCGGTGCATCCCTCCGCGGTGGTGGCCGAGACCTTCGACGATCGCTACCCCGAGGGCACCAGCGGCGGGACGAGCGGGCCGAGGGACGGCGTGCTCGCGTTCCCCTCGAGCACGCTCCTGCTCGGGGCGGTGATCGGCGGACGGGTGCTGCGTCGCTGGGGCGCCTACCTGCGCGGTGGGTGGGCGTGGCAGCCTCAGCGCCAGGGCGTGCTCAGCCATCCCGCGATCGGTCAGATGCCGTTCTACCTGCAAGCGGGAGCAGACCTGCGATGGTGAGGCGGCTCGGGCTGGTGCTGGCGCTGGCGAGCCCGGCGGGCGCGTGCATGGACGCGGATGGGCTCGGGGTGCTCGTGCCGCCCACCGCCGACGAGGATCCGCGGCTCCCCCAGATCGAGATCGAGGTGGCGGGGCACGCCCGCGCCATCCACCTCGAGACCCACGGCGATCCCGACGACCCCGTGGTGCTGGTGCTGCACGGCTCGCTCGCCGACTTCCGCTCGATGCGCTCGTTCGCCGAGCTGGCCGACGACGGCTTCTTCGTGGTGCTGTGGGATCAGCGGGGCAACGGGCTCTCGGAGCGCATCGGCGCCGACGAGATCGGCGAGGGGCCCGTCGTGGAGGAGATCGCCGCGATCAAGCAGCGCTACTCGCCGGAGGCTCCGGTCACCCTGGTGGGGCACTCGTTCGGGGCGATGTATGCGGCGCTGCACGCCTCGCGTCGCCCCGAGGACGTGGCCGGCCTGGTCCTGCTCGAGCCCGCCGGGCTCACGGGCGAGATCTTCGGCGAGACCTTCGACCAGGTGTTCGACCTCCAGCTCTTCGATCCCTCGCTGGCTCGGACCTACTGGCAGGGGCAGGTGCTCGGTCCCCTCGACCACGAGCAGATGGACCTCAAGGCCCTCATGCTCCTGCACTCCGGCTCGCTGCTGCACTACTACTGCGATCCCGACGACCTGCCCGAGCTGCCGGTGTGGCGCCCCGGGGCCTACCTCGATCTCGTCCGCAACCAGAAGCTGCAGCCCCACCGGGCCGGTCGCTTCGAGTTCGACTACGCCGACGGCCTGCGGAGCCTCGCGCCCCCGGTGCTGCTGCTGGGCTCGGAGTGCAGCGCGCTGGGGTGGAGCTTCCAGGAGCGCTACCACCAGGGGCTGTTCCGCGAGGCGTCGGTGGTCCACGTCGCCGACGCGGGGCACCGGCTGATGGTCGAGCAGACCGACGCGGTGCTCGACGCGACCCGCGAGTACCTGCTGCGCTGAGCTCGGGGGCGCGACCGACCCGGGCCCCGCCCGTGTCATCGGGCCAACCCTTCCTCCGCCACCAGGGCCCCGAATCGAGGTTCGCCTGCGTCCGGGGCGGCCCGCCGAGGAGCGCGCGAAGGTCCTCGACTGGATCGAGCGCGTGATGTGTGCGGACGCAACCGAGGCGGTGTCACGACGGAGGCGGACCTCTGGTATCTGGTGGGCATGAGCTACCGTCTGCGCCGCTCCTCGACCCTTCCCATCACGCTGCTGCTCGCCTCGCTCACCGGCTGTCCCGACGACCCCATGGGCGACGGCACGACCGGCGACGATTCCACGGGCTCGTCGACGGGTGCGATGACGATGACGACCGCCCCCACCACCATGACCACCGCGATGACCTCGGATGGCACGGGGACCGGCACGGAGAGCTCGTCGGGCCCGGGTCCCGACTCGACGGCGACCGAGGGCGAGTCGAGCTCCTCGGGCGGGCCGGTGGGCCCGGAGATCGAGGTGTCGATCGACATGACGGCGGTGGCCACGGGCGACCTCTTCGACGTCGCGGAGACCGTCGACGTGGGCATGGTCGGCACCCCGGTGGTGGTGACCATCGACAACGTGGGCACCGCCGACCTGGCGGTGAACGGGGTGAGCATCACGGCGGGGGACGACGCCCACTTCACCCTCGACACCGCCATGCTCGACGCGGTGGTGCCCGCCGCGGGCTCCACCTCGTTCACCGTCACCTTCGCGCCGACCAACGGTGGGCTCAAGGAGCTCACCCTGAGCATCGACAACGACGACGCCGACGAGGCGCCGTTCGAGGTGACGGTGGGTGCCCACACCACGCCCAACACCTACCGCGTGCTCGCTCCCGCGGCGTCCCCCTCGGCCCGCTACAACGCGGCGATGGTCGACCTCGGGGACGGTCGCCTGCTGATGTTCGGCGGCCGCAACCAAGGGGGAGCGCGGCTCAACGACACCTGGGTCTACGACGTGGAGGCCGGCACCTGGAGCGCGCTGAGCCCGATGACGCCCCCGCCCATCCGCGAGGCGCACGCGATGGCCTTCGACGGCGTCGACACGGTGATCCTCTTCGGCGGCAACACGGCCAACGGGGGCGCGGGCCTGCAGGACACCTGGGCCTTCGACGTGGTCACCGAGGAGTGGACCATGATGGCCCCGCCCCTGCTCCCGTCCCCGCGCTTCGCGGTCTCGATGGTGACGGTGGCCGACGGCACGATGGTGCTCTACGGCGGGCGCACCTCCTTCGGCATCCACCTGGGCGACACCTGGGCCTACGACGTCGCGGCCGACACCTGGACCGACCTTGCGCCGGCCGGGGCTCCCACCCCCCGCTCGGCCTACACCATGGGCTTCGACGGGCTGGGCACCATCACCCTGTTCGGCGGCTACGACGACGACGACATCGACCCGGGGATCCCCATCGACCAGACCTGGCGCTACGACGTCGCCGGCAACAGCTGGTCCCAGGCCGCGCCCACCACCACCCCTGGTCCCTGGTTCGTGCAGACCGGCTCGCACTACGCCGACGGCTCGTACATCGTGCACAGCGGCAAGCTCGACACCTGCTGCAACGACCCCGACCCGGGCACCTGGGCCTACGACCCCAGCCTCGACGACTGGGCCGACATCACCCCCGCCTCCGAGCCCACGCCGCGCTTCAACGCCGCGCTCGCCTACGTGCAGGGCCACAACAAGTCGATCATCTTCGGCGGCAACCTGATCAACATCGGCTCGGGCGGGGCGGACGACGCCACGATCGAGTACGTGGGGCCGCGGCCGTAGGGCGGCGAGGAACCCCGACCGGAGCCCGCGCCCGCGCCCGGGGTCCTCGGGGCGGCTCGGGCTGGGTCGGGAGCTCGGGGGCTCGCCCCTTCGCCGGGGCGGGCCCATCCTCTATCATTCCCGGCATGCACCGCGCGGGCTGGCTGTCGCTCGTCGTGCTCCTGGGGTGCTCGCCCACCTCGGGAGGCTTCGGCTCGGGCGACGGCGGGACCCCGGAGGACACCACGGGAGCGCCGGGATCGACCAGCGAGGGCCCGGGCCCCGGGGGCACCGGCGTGGGCACGGCCGAGGGCGGGACCTCGGTCGCCACCACGGGCGACGACACGCTCGAGCCGGGGACGAGCAGCGCGGCGGCGGACACCAGCACCGGCGAGGGCACGACGGGCGACGCCGAGGAGAGCAGCAGCGGCGGGCCTCCGGCGCAGAGCCTGCCCGAGCACCCCTGCGCCGAGGAGGGCACGCTGGCCTCGATCGCGGCCGATGCCGCGGCGCAGATCGTGTGGCACAACGAGTCGGGCGCGGTGCGGCGGCTGTACTGGCTGGACTACACCGGCACGAGGAACCCCTTCGGTCAGCTCGAGCCCGGCCAGACTTCGGGCGTCTACTACACCTACGCCACCCATCCCTGGCTCGTCACCGACGCGGCGGAGCAGTGCGTCACGATCTTCGTGACCGTGCCGGGCAACCACGACATCGTGCTCTACTGACGCGCGAGCCCCTCAGGCTTCGATCCGCGCCCGGACCCGCCGCGCTTCCATGGGCGGCGGCGGGCGGCGGCGCGGCGAGCGAGGAGGGGTCAGGCATCCATCAGCGACTCGCGGGCCGAGCTGGCCACGTCGGCGAATTGCGACTGCGCGAGCTGCTGCATCACCTGGCGGGCCGCCGGCTCCTCGAGGTCGTTGCACACCCCGTAGTAGACGCCCCAGTAGGTGCTCTCGGTGGGGTGGGTGGCCAGGCGCTGGCGGTAGAACTGGGCGGCGCGGTCGAAGCCCAGCAGGCGGCCCATGCCCTTGAGCGCGTCCTGGGCGACCTCCTCGTCGGGGTCGTCGCAGGCGCGCATGAACAGCTCGGCCAGCTCGCCGTGCTCGCTCATGTTGACGCCCTGCCACGCCATCGAGCGCCGCACCTCGGCGCTGGGATCGGAGAGCAGCGCGTGGACGATGCCGGCCAGGCGCGGATCGGCGGGCAGCCAGTGGGAGGAATCGGCGAGCTCCTTGCGGACCTTCACGTGCTGGTTGCCCAGGTGCTGCTGGAAGGTGGTGAACACCTGCTCGGCGAAGCCGTAGTGGTGCGACAGGGTGATGGCCGAGATGCACGCGGCCTGCACCTCGGGCGAGGGATCGGAGAACGAGCGCTGGATGAATTCGTTCACCATCGCCGCCTCGTCGTTGTGCTCGCTCAGCCCGCCGATGGCCGAGGCCCGCACGCCGGGGTCGGGGTCGTTGGCCAGCGCGGTGAGGATGGCGCGCTTGTCCATGAACTCCTCGTCGGCGTCGAAGCGCAGGCGGTCGGCCATCTCTCGGCGCACCTCGGGGTTGGGGTGCTGGGCGAACCACTGCACCAGCGGCCCCGCGCCCTCCTCGGCGAACTTGGCCGCGACCGCGACCACCTCGCTCATCAGGCGGCGGTCGGAGGCCACGGCCGGGTCGGCGGCCATGCTCGACAGCGCCTGGATGTGCTCGGGCTTGGCGCGATTGTTGAGCACCGTGCCCCAGGCCTGCAGGGCGGCGGCCCGCACCTCGGCGCTGCCGTTGGCCATCATGCGGCCGAGGTGCCCGGCGATGTTCACGAAGTTGTTGTCGTCGTCGTAGGCGGCGCAGGTCAGGTCGCTCAGCGCCTCGGTCTGCTCGTCCTCGTCGGAGGACATCAGCCCGGGGAACTGCGCGAGGATCTCGTCCTCGCTCGACTTGCCGGTGAGGCGGCTGAAGATCCCCTTGCTCGCCCCCGCGCTGTCGGGGGAGATGACCTTGAGCTTGGCCTCGGCCGAGGGGTCCTTGACCTTGGGGATGTCGGCGGTGGCCTGCACCCGGTACTCACCGTCGGGATCGGTGCCGGTGGGGACCTTGAACGAGAAGTCGTACTTCTGCAGCGAGGCCGGGGGCAGGTCGGCGTTGGCCACGATGGTGTTGTCGAGCAGCACCTGCATCTCGATGTTGGGCAGCGGCGAGTCGTCGCGCTTCTCCACCTTGACGTAGACCAGCCGGACCTTGAGCGCGGTGAGCTTGAGCGGCTTCTTGCCGCCCGAGAGGGTCACCGTGCCCGAGAGCGTGCCGCCCTCCGGGATCTTGTCGGTGTCGAGCCGCAGCTCGAGGTTGGTGCCGCCGCCGAACATCTTGTCGAGTAGTCCCATCGCGCGTGCTCTCCTGACGCGCGGGAGTCTACCCGAAGCCCCGTCGGCCCGACGGCCCGCCTAGATCTCGCCGTTTCGAGCCTTCTCGAGCCACTTGTCCATCTCGCGGCCGAGCACGCTCTCGATCTTCCCCTGGAAGGGCCGGAACAAGAACGGCACCTTGCCGTCGATGCGCAGCTCCTGCTCGTCGAACTCGAGCTCGGCGGAGACCGACTGCGACATCACGGTGAAGCCGATCTTGGCCTGCTGGTCCCCGGTCCAGTCGATGGACGGCCGGTAGTCCCGCAGCCGCTCCTCGTAGGCGGAGTAGGCCTTCTCGACCACGAGTCGAACCCGAGAGGTGTCGGCCAAGCCGTGCTTCACGCTGTACTTCATGGGTCGCCGGGGACTATAGCAGCCGGCCCCCGGCTGGTCAGCTCGGCCGGCCCCGGCTAAGGTGCGCAATACGATGCACGACGCCTCGCCTCGCCCCAGTTCGCGTTGGCGCGTGTTGTTCCTGCTGTTCTTCCTCTCGGGGGTCAGCGGGCTGCTCTACGAGTCGATCTGGTCGCGCTACATCCGGCTGTTCGTGGGCAGCGCGGCCACGGCCCAGATCCTGGTGCTCAGCCTGTTCATGGGAGGCATGTCGGCCGGCGCGCTGCTGGCGGGACGCTACCTGGCCCGGCTGCGATCCCCGGTGCTCGCCTACGGAGTGATCGAAGGGCTCATCGGTCTGTACGCCCTGGCCTTCCCGTTCCTCTACGACGCTGCGATGCGCCTGAGCTACGACCTGCTGTTCCCTGCGCTCGGCGGGGGAACCGCCGTGGCCGTGGTCAAGTGGCTGGTGGCGGGGCTGCTCATCTTGCCCCCGTGCACGCTGCTGGGCACCACCTTCCCGCTGATGAGCGTGGGGATCCTTCGCCGCGACCTGCTGCACTCGGGCGAGGTGCTGAGCCTGCTCTACTTCACCAACAGCCTGGGCGCCTCGATCGGCGCGGTGGTCTCGGGCTTCGTGCTGGTGGGGTGGCTGGGGCTGTCGGGCACCTTGATGGTGGCGGCGGCGATCAACCTGCTCATCATGCTCGTGGCGATCCGCGACCGCGAGGCAGCGCCTCCCATCGAGGCCCGCCCGCCCGCGAGCGAGGGCGAGGGCGCTCCGGCGAGCGACGGCCCGCCCGCGCCCCGTCGCTCGCCGCTGGTGTGGCTGCTGCTGGCGGTGGCGCTGGGCACCGGCCTGTCGTCGTTCATGTACGAGGTGGGCTGGATCCGCCTGCTGTCGATGATCCTGGGCTCGGCCACCCACTCCTTCGAGGTGATGCTCTCGGCCTTCATCCTGGGCCTGGCCATGGGCGGGCTGTTCATCCGCAAGCGGATGGATCGCCTCGAGCACCCCGAGGTGGTGCTGGCGGTGGTGCAGCTGGCGATGGGCCTGGCCGCGATCATGACCCTGCCGCTGTACGAGTACGCGGTGAAGGCCATGGGCTGGCTGATGGAGCACGACGCCGGCACCCGCGACCTGTGGCTGCTGCACCTCGAGCTCGAGCGCAGCGAGAGCCTGTGGCGCGTGTTCAACGTGCTGCGCTACCTGCTGTGCCTGCTCATCATGTTCCCGGCCACCTTCTGCGCCGGCATGACCCTGCCCCTGCTCACCAAGGTGATGCTCGAGCGCGGCCAGCCCGAGGGGGTGGTGGGGCAGGTGTACGGGCTCAACACCCTGGGCTCGATCTGCGGCGCGGTGGCGGCGGGCCTGCTGCTGATGCCGCTGGTGGGGATCAAGGGGGTGATCCTCATCGGGGCGGCGCTCGACCTGGGGCTGGGGGTGCTGCTCATCGCCCACCAGGCGCGCCAGCGCGGGGCCTCCAAGCGCCTGCGCAGCTTCGTGCTCAGCGCGGCCGGGGGCACGGTGATGGCGATCGCGGCCGCGTTCGTCTCGATCCGCATCGACCCCATGGTGCTGTCCTCCACCGTGTTCCGCAGCGGCCGGGTGGAGCTGCCCTCGTCCTACGAGATCCTCAGCTACGTGGACGGCCGCACCTCGAGCGTGACCGTGGTCCACAACCGGGGCAACCGCGGCTACCACATCCTCTACGCCAACGGGAAGCCCGACGCCACGGTGATCCTCGAGCGCTGGCCGGAGGGACGCGACCCCGAGCTGGGCCCCGAGCTCGCGGGCGACGAGCCCACCCAGATGCTGATGGGCATCCTGCCGCTGATGGCCAAGCCCGACGCCACCCACGGGGCGATCATCGGCTTCGGCTCGGGCGTCAGCGCCCACACCGTGCTGGGCTCGCCCAACCTGCAGCGCCTCGACACGGTGGAGATCGAGCCCGAGATGGTGAAGGGCTCGCGCCACTTCATGCCCGCCAACGCGCGGGCCTACGAGGACCCGCGCAGCCACATCGTCTACGACGACGCCAAGGCCTACTTCGCCGCGGCCGCGGGCCAGTACGACTTCATCTTCTCCGAGCCCACCAACCCCTGGGTGAGCGGGGTGTCGAGCCTGTTCACGGTGGAGTTCTACCAGGAGGTCAAGCGCTACCTGAAGCCGGGCGGCCTGTTGGGGCAGTGGCTGCACGGCTACGAGCTGAGCGACGAGCTGCTGATGAGCGTGCTCGCGGCGATCGACCAGGAGTTCGAGGACTACCTCATCGTGCGCATCGGCAGCCTCGACTGGCTGATCCTCGCGGCGCCCGACGGGCCCGTGCCCCCGTTCTCGGAGCAGGTGCTGGGCTGGCCCGGCCTGCACGACTCGCTCTCGCTGCTGGGGATCCACGACATCGGGCAGATCGACGCGCTGGTGGCGGGCAACCGCCGGCTGCTGCATCCGTTCATCTCGGGCCGCACGCCCAACCGCGACGAGCTGCCCCTGCTCGACACCGGGGCCGAGAAGCAGCGCTTCCTGCGATCCGACGCGGAGTTCCTGCTGGAGCTGCGCTTCGCCCCCGCGCCGGTGCTGCCGGTGCTCGCGGGCATCGAGCCGCGCCCCTATCCGCCCGAGGGCATCGGCGATCGCCGCGACCCCCACATCCTCGAGGAGGCCGAGGAGGCCGCGCTCGCCATGCGGGCCTTCGGGCTCGAGCGCTCGCCCGTGCCCGAGGGGCTGCGCGGGGTGATGATGCAGATCTGGAAGCAGCAGCAGGCCTCCGGTCCCGGCGACTGGCACGGGTGGCTGGTGGCGACCTACGAGCTCTACGAGGCCACGATCCCCTTCGTGGACGTGGCGAGCACTCCCTGGTGGGCCGCGGTCCTGCAGACGGCGGGCCGCGAGCAGGCGACCGACGAGGTGCGGCGCTCGGTGGAGATCATGGACGCGCTGGCCCGGCGGCAGGGGCCGCGGCTGTGGGCGGCGGTGGAGCCCACTCTGGACGAAGAGGACTTCGCGCTCTCGCCTCGCATCCGGGCGCTGGCCGGGCTGGTGGCGCTGGAGCTGATGGAGGTGGAGCCGGCCCGACGCCGGGCCTTCGCGGCCGAGCACATGGTGCCGCTGGGCGAGGGCCGCGACAGCGGGGACTGGGCGTTCCAGGTGCTTGCCGCCTACGGCATGCGGGAGTGAAGATGGAAGGGGACGCCCCGATGACGAGCCGCACCGAGTTCACCGAGCGCTATCGCTTCGCCACGCGCGACGACCTGCCGGCCTTCCTCGAGACCCTCGAGGATCCCGCGGTGACGCGCTGGCTGTGGTTCGCCCCGGCGCCGCCCTCGTTCTACGAGGCCTACTTCGGCCCCTTGCTCGATGCCCAGGCCGAGGCGCTGGCCCGGGGCCGGCTGCCCGCGACCTCGGTGTTCGCGGTGGAGGACGGGGACGGCGGCTTCCTGGGGCAGGGCGCGACCGTGGCGGTGGAGGGCAGCCCCGGCGGCTTCGAGATCGGCTTCCAGCTCCGGCGCGCGGCGTGGGGCCGCGGGGTGGGCACGCGCCTGGCCTGGTTCCTGGGCGCCTACGCGGTGCGCTGCCACGGGGCCCATCGCCTCGAGGGCTCGTGCCTGGTGGGCAACATGGGCTCGCGGAGGTTGATGACGATCCTGGGTCTGCAGGAGGAGGGGCGGCGGCCGGGCTTTCGCCTCAAGGAGGGGCAGCGGCACACCGAGCTGCTGTACGGCGCCGAGGTGGCCGCGCTCGACGGGGTGCGGCTGGCCGAGGTGGCCGAGGTGCTGGGCCTGGGGCCCAAGGACGCCGCGCGCCCCGATGCCTGCTGGCCAGCGAGCCGAGCCAGGTGACGGGTGCGGGGGACCGGGGCTAGCCCTGATCGCGGGAGCCCAGCTGCACCCGCAGGCCCAGCGAGAGCACGCCGAGCACCGCCACCGCCATCGCGGTCACCACGGGCAGCAGCGGGGCGCCCATCATGAACAGCATGGTCCCCACCACCGCGGGGACCTGGGGCACCGAGCTGGCGAGGATCGCCGCGTCGAGCTCGGCTCGGGCCCGGGCTCGGTCGGGGGCCAGACCAGGGCGGGCGCGGGCGAGGCCACGGCGCAGGAGCACGCCGAACAGCCACCATTCCCCTGCGCATGCGAACGCGGTCACGACCACGATGGCCCAGGCCCAGGGCTCGAGGGTGGGCGAGAGCCAGGCGCGGACCTGCTCGAAGTCCGGGGGCATCATCATGCGACGGACCCCGGTCTCCACCGCCAACGCCAGCACGGTGGAGAGGGCCACGAGCACGAGCACGCCCAGCACTCGCGAGCGCCCCCCGGAGTGGATCGGGGAGGGGTCCCGAGGGGGGAGTCGGCCGTGGCGAGAGGCGGCCACGTGGTCGGGATAGCATGCGAGCGTGGTGTACGTGTCGGGCATCACCGTCGGGGCGAGCCGGGGCATGGGCTCGCGGGCCCATCGGCGTCCGAGCGGGATTGACCGGTGACGGACGAGCCGTGTAGCGTGACGATGTAGGTGCACGGCCGAGACGGGGGGCAAAGCCCCGACACTCCGGTGTGCCCAGCGTCGACGTCTCTCGGAGCCACCTCATGACGCACACGCCTCCTCGCTCGTCCGATTCCTCCCGCGTGCTGGCGCTCGCCCTGGGCCTGGGCCTGGTCGCGATCCCCGAGCTCGCCCACGCCCAGCCCGAGGAGGACGACGAGATCATCGAGGACGACGAGTACGACGATCTCGAGGGCAGCGATGCCGAGGAGGAGTACGACGATCCGCTCGAGGGCGAGGACGAGGAGGAGGCCCCCGGGGCGTCGGCCTCGGGCTCGGCCAGCGGCTCGGTGAGCCTCGGCGGCGGCGGCAAGGGCAAGGCGAAGGGCAAGGCCAAGCGCAGCAAGAAGGACAAGGGCGACAAGAAGCCCAAGGAGAAGGACGAGCGTCCGTTCTTCGAGCGCTATAGGCCCACCAACCACATGATCAACGCGGGCTTCCACCTCGGTGGCTTCTGGCGCGCGAACAACCACGGCCTGTTCGACCGCTCCGAGGGTCCGCAGCCCAGCATCCGGCGCGGCAACTTCGACTTCGGCTTCCACCTCGAGTACATGGTGATCCCCTACGTGGGCGTGGGCTTCGAGTCGTCGATCATGCCCACCTCGAGCGACAGCGTGCCGGGCGGGGCCAAGGGCACCTTCTATGCGGTGCGGGGCCACGTGATCGGCTCGCTGCCCTACCGCCTCACGCCCACCCTGGCCGTGGGCGGCGGCCTGCTGGCGCTCAAGTCCAAGGACGCCGCCATCCTCAACGGCGGCGACCCGGCGTTCCACTGGGGCCCCGGGGCCAAGTTCTACATCAACGACTGGATCGCCGTCCGCATCGACGGGCGCCACATCGTCACCGGCTCGAGCATCGACGGCAACCGGGCCCACCACGGCGAGCTGCTGGTGGGGGCCGAGGTGAACATCCGCCTCACCAAGTGGATCGGCGAGGAGTGGCGAGCCAAGCGGAGCGATCGCGACGGCGACACGATCGCCGACTACTACGACGAGTGTCCCGACGAGTACGGCGAGGACGAGGACGGCTGCCCGCTCAACCGCGACTCCGACAACGACGGCGTGCCCGATCGCAGCGACGCCTGCCCCAACGAGTGGGGCGACGGGGCCGACGGCTGCCCGGTCCCCGACAAGGACGGCGACGGCATCCTCGATGTGGACGACGCGTGCGAGGACAAGCCCGAGAACTACAACGGCTTCGAGGACACCGACGGCTGCCCCGACGAGCTCCCCGCCGAGATCACCCAGTTCGAGGGCGTGCTCGAGGGCATCGAGTTCGCCACCGGCAAGGACACGATCCGCAAGACCTCCAAGCGCAAGCTCGACAAGGTGGCCAGCGTGCTGGTCAAGTACGACTCGGTGCGGGTGGAGATCAGCGGCCACACCGACGACGTGGGCAGCCGCGACGACAACATGGACCTCAGCCGCCGGCGTGCCGAGTCGGTCAAGCAGTACCTGGTCGACAAGGGCGTGGCCGACAATCGGATCAGCACGCGTGGGGCCGGGCCCGACGAGCCGATCGCGGACAACAAGACCAAGTCCGGTCGCGCCAAGAACCGACGCATCGAGTTCAAGGTGCAGTGAGCCGAGGTCGCGGCGGCCGACGAAAAAGCGGCCGCCGCCCGGACCGCCCCCAAAAATAGGTCCGAGCGGCGACCTCGGTCGCAGTAACTCTAGCTGACGCGAGGGAAGTCGGCACTGACCCCGAGGAAAGGGGTCGAAAAGGGGCCACCGCCCGGGTCGCCCCCAAATGTGACCCGAGCGGTGACCACGGTCGCGCTGTAATTCGTGGCGGGGTCGCTGGCCTGTGGCATGGGCAGTGCCGGTGACCCCGAAGGGACTCCCGTGTGCGCAAGATGCACATCCCTGGGAGGCCGGACGGCTCGATCGTGCGGTCCTTCGTACCCTTTGTGCAAGCACAAAACGCAGTGTGCCGCACACTCTGACTGGCTCACGGCTGCTCGCTGGGGTTTTTGTGGGGATCGGTGCGGGTCGGCGTGGCTGCCATTGCTCAATCGCGAGGCGATCTACCGAAGCTTCGGCGCGTGATCTGCTCACCCGCAACGGAGCGTGGAGCGCGGCAATCCGCGGCGCGATCGCGCTACTCGGTGAGCAGCTTGAACTCGATGCGCCGGTTCTTGGCGCGGCCCCGCTTGTTGCCGTTGTCGGCGATGGGCTCGCTGGGCCCCGCGCCGCGCGTGGTGATGCGGGCGGGGTCGATCCCCTCCTCCACCAGGTACTGCTTGACCGACTCGGCGCGGCGGCGGCTGAGCTCGAGGTTGTGCTCGGGCTTGCCGCGATCGTCGGTGTGGCCGCTGACCTCCACCCGCACCGACTCGTGCTTGCGCAGCACCTCGAGCGCCTTGTCGAGGGTGGGCCGCGAGCGCGGGCGGATGGTGGCGCTGTCGTTCTCGAAGAAGATGCCCTCGATCACCCCGGTGAAGCGAGCGACCTCCTCGGGGATCTCGTCGGGGCAGCCGTCGGTGTCCTGGAAGCCGTTGTTGGTCTCGGGCTCGTCCTTGCACGCGTCGTCGGGATCGAGGATGCCGTCGCCGTCGGAGTCGGGGATGGGGCAGCCGCGGTAGTCGGGGACGCCGGGCTCGTCCTTGCACTCGTCGTCGGGGTCGAGGACGCCGTCGCCGTCGGAGTCGGGGATGGGGCAGCCGTGGTAGTCGGGGACGCCGGGCTCGTCCTTGCACTCGTCGTCGGGGTCGAGGACGCCGTCGCCGTCGGAGTCGGGGATGGGGCAGCCGCGGTAGTCGGGGACGCCGGGCTCGTCCTTGCACGCGTCGTCGGGGTCGAGGATGCCGTCGCCGTCGGAGTCGGGGGGCGGGGGCGGGGCCTCGTCGCGGGCGCGGCCGAGGGTGATGCTCAGGCCGAGCAGGATCTCGGGCGAGTGCACCACGCCCTCGTGGTAGCCGCGTCGGGCCGCGATCACGTCGCGCAGGTCGAGGCGCAGCGCGGTGTAGCGGCTGAGGAACACCTTCGCACCCACGCCCACGTGGGCCGAGGCGTCGACGTCGTTGCCCACCGAGCTGCGATCGCTGGCCACGCCGATCAGCCCGCCGCCCACGAGCACGAAGGGCGTCACGCTCCACAGGCCGAGCTGACCCACGAGGTTGGCCCGGGCCGTCCACATCAGGGCGGCGTCGCCGGTGGTGGTGCGCGAGGGCATCGCTCCGCCCTCGCCCTCGATGCCGAAGAAGCGTAGCGGGTAGTAGCCCACGCGCACGCCGAAGTCGGGCGCCACGCGGGCGAAGGGCTTGTAGCCCTGGTCCACCAGCGAGAAGTCGGCCTGGAACAGCTCGAGGCGGCGCGAGGGCAGGAACACGCCGCCGTACAGGCCCACCTCCACCTGGTGATCCTCGGGGGCCCAGCGCTTGGCCCAGGGTCGATCGCTGCGCGTGCCCGGCTCGCCGCGAGCGCGTCGCTCGGCCTTCGCCTCGCGGCCTCCCTTGCCCAGCGAGACCTCGGCCTCGGCCTCGGCGTCGCCCGAGGCGGCGGGTTCCTTGGCCGCGGCGGGGACCGAGGCCAGGGCGAGCAGGAGAGCCGACGCGAAGGGGAGCGAGGCGCGGAGCATGACCCCGGTACCTTGCCCCGAGCGCGGCTCGCCGCCAAACCCCGCCCGGGAGCCCGGGGAAACGTCGCCCGCGGGCCTGCTACGGCCGGGCTGGTCGCAGGCGGCGACCGGTGGGCGATGCTGCGCTGCGGCGGCCGATCACGCCGGCCACGCCCACGAGGATCTCGGGGGAGTGCGCGGCCCCGCCCGAGTGACCCTCGGTGATCACGTCGCGCAGATCGAGGCGCAGCGCGGCCCAGCGGACCAGGTAGGCCTTCACCCCCACGCCGAAGTGCAGCGCCCGATCGATGTCGCGGCCGAGCACCTGCCCGGCGCTCACGCCCAGCGCACCCCCGCCGAGGTGCACGGTGGGGGTCACCCGCCAGGGGAGCTGCCCCAGCACCTGCCCGCGGATGGCGAAGACGGTGGCCCGGTCGCCGGTGTCGCGGGTGCGGGTGGGGACCAGCGCATGCTCGAGCTCCACGCCCACCCAGCGGATCGGGTAGTAGCCCAGGCGGATGCCGAGATCGGGCGCGGCGCGGCGCAGGGCCTGGTGCTCCACCAGCGTGATCCCTGGGACGTTGGAGAAGCGCTCCTGGAACAGGTCGTGATTGGAGGAGGGGAGCATCACCCCGCCCCACACGCCCAGCTCGAACATGTGCCGCTCGGGCCCGCGCGGCTCGGGGCTCGTCTCGGGCGTGACGGGGCTCGTCGAGGACGGCTCGGCCACCGCCACCGGGATCTCACCGAGCTCCACCTCGGTGCCGCCGGCCTCGGCCATCACCCGCAGCGAGGCCTCGGCGGGGGCGTCCTGGTCGGGGTGCACCGACACCGTCCACTGCCCCGGCGTCGCGCCAGCGCGGGGGGTGTCGACCAAGAAGCCCGCGGGAGCCTCCACCCACACGCGACGGGGCAGCGGGATCGATGCGTCGAGGGTGAAGCTGGCCTCGCTGGTCACGCCCCGCATCGCGCCCTCGGCCCGGGCCGCGGCGATCTGGACGTCGATGGCGAGCACGGTGAAGCCGGGCACCTCCACGCCGTCGTCGGTGACGCAGGCCACGGTGTGCTCGCCGGTGGAGTCGATCACCGGCTGGCGCGAGGGCTCGCCCGCGTCCACGCGGCAGCGCAGGCCCAGCGGAAGTCGAGCCGGGTGCCCCGCAGCACGCGGGAGGGCGTGGTGCTGGGCTCGGCGGCGGCGTCGGGCTCGGGCAGCGGCGCGCCGCCGGGGGTGAGCAGGGGCACCGAGACCAGGCTGAGCTTGCGGTGATCGGAGGGCGGGCTCTCGAAGTCGTCGTCGTCGATCGCCGCCACGCTCACGTAGTAGTCGCCCGCAGGCAGGCCCTGGGCCTCGAAGCGGTTGATCGTGGCCGGCACGGTCTGGCTGGCCACCAGCTCGCGACCGTCGGGCTGGCTGGCGATCTCCACCCGATAGCGCGCGGCCTTCTCCGCCGGCGCCCAGCTCCCGCGGATGGTCCCCCGCCCGCCGGCGGCGACGAAGGTGGTCGCCATGCGTCCGCTCCACACCGGCGTGGGCGGCAGCGGACGCGCGGCGGAGGGCCGCTCGCCCTTGACCACCTTGGAGCCCATCTTGGGGCCCACCTTCACCTTGGCCCCGCCTCCGGTCGACGAGCCCACCTTCGCCTTGCCGTCGCCATGGTTGGCCACCCGGCTGGTGCCCCCGTCGTCGACGGTGACGAGGCTGGTGCCGCCCTCGAGCTCGGCCACTGCCGAGGGGGTGGTCACCGTCACCTCGCTCTCGCTGGTCTTGCCCGTGTAGGCGCCCAGGCGCGCGCGCAGGGCCCCGCGATCGAGGGTGGCCTCGGTGGTCTCGCGCCGGCTGCGGCTGCGCGAGCCCCCGTAGATGATCACCAGGGTGTTCTCCCGCATCTCGATCCGGGAGTAGTCGCGGAAGGTGATCTCGGCCGAGGCACGCTCCTGCGTGTTGACCCGCCAGCCGCGGTAGAGGTCGAGGCCCGGGCGGGCGCTGCTCCACTGGGCGGCCTCGGGCGGTCGGGCCTCCACCTTGCGCCGCGCCGCGGTGACCTCGGCGTCGGGCAGCTCGGGGGGCAGGGTCTTGGGCAGGATCAGCACCTGCCCCTCCTCGAGGTGGTGCGGCATCGTGGGTCCCAGCCAGCGGTTGTACTGGTGGATCACCTCGAAGTGCTTGCGGTCGCCGTAGCGCTCGGTCGCGATCTTGGCGCAGGTGTCTCCCTTGCGGATCGTGTACTCGATGGTCTCGACCGGGGGCGCCGGCTCGGGCGCGGCCACGGCCGCAGCCGCGGCCGCCACAGCGGTGGACATCCAGATGCTCATCGTCTCCTCCTCATCCGTCGGCGGCTGCGCTCCACGGCGCGCCGGATCTTGCGGGCGACCACGTCGGCCTCCAGGGGCGGGGCCAACACCTCGTTGACCCCCAGCCGCAGCAGCTCGGCGAGCTCGTCGGCGCGTGCGTTGGTGGCCACGATCACCGGCACGCCGGTGGCGGCCAGCTCGGAGAGTCGCCGGGGGTCGTCGGTGTTGGTCAGCACCGCGTCGCACAGCGCCCCGCGGGGGTCCTGCCCCGGCTCGAGGCGCTCGGCGTACAGGCCGTTGCTCGCCATGCCGAACCACAGCTCGTCGGGGAACTCGCCCTGCACCCCCACCTGGAAGCCCTCGAGCTCGGGGGCGGCCTGCTCGACCGCCTCCTGGTCGATCTTGGGCGGGGGGTGGGCGGGCACCGAGATCATGCGGTGGCGCCGGGTGCCGAGCAGGCGATCGTCGCGTCCGCGGTGACGCTGCCCGGCCAGGGTGCCCTGCACCAGGTGCAGCTCCTCCATCAGCGCCTCGGCCGAGGGTCGATCCGCGGGGCGCTTGGCCAGCATGCGCATCACCAGATCGTCGAGGTCGGCGGGGAAGCCCGCGTCGGGCACCCGCTCGCGCAGCGAGGTCGGGGCCACGTAGATGTGCTGGGTGAGGATGTTCATCTGGCTGCCGCGGAACACGGTCTGGCCGGTGAGCATCTCGTAGAGCACGCAGCCCAGCGAGTAGATGTCGGAGGGCGGCCCCACGTGCCCGCCCTGTGCCTGCTCGGGCGAGAGGAAGGCCGGGGTGCCCACCACCAGGCCCTCCTTGGTCAGCCGCCCCGTCTCGTCGCCGCCCTCGATGAAGGCGAGGCCGAAGTCCATCACGCGGGCGCGCAGGTGCCCGTCGCGATCCTCCTCCACGAAGATGTTCTCGGGCTTGAGGTCGCGGTGGATGAGCGGCATCGCGTGGGCGGCCACCAGCAGGTCGGCGACCTGCAGCGTCAGGTCGATCGCCTCGTCCAGCGGCAGGCAGCCGACCCGCTCCAGCAGGTCGCGCAGCACCTCGCCGCTGAGCAGCTCCATCGCGATGAACACGTGGGAGCCGTCGGTGCCCACGTCGTAGATCTCCACCGCGTGGGGGTGCCGCAGGGCCGCCGCCACCCGGGCCTCCCGCAGGAAGCGACGGTGCCCGGTGGCCACGTCGAGCACCCCGGAGTCGAGCAGCTTGAGCGCCACCTCGCGGCGGAGGTTCTGCTGGGTGGCGCGGTACACCTGCCCCATGCCGCCCTCGCCGAGCTTGCCGGTGATCACGTAGCGCTCGCCGATGACCATGCCGGGGCGCAGCTCGTGGGCCATGCACTGCGTGCTCAGGTCACCACCTCGTACAGCCGTAGTGGCTCCGAGTGCCCGGCGATCGTACGCTCGCCCACCGGGCTGAGCTGGAATCCCTCCCCCGCTCGTCGGGCCGTCTGCTCCGAGATCAAGATCTGCTGCGGTCTCGCGATGGCTTCGAGGCGTGCCGCCACGTTCACCGTGGTCCCGATCGCCGTGTACTCCATCCTCGAGCGTGAGCCGACGTTGCCCACCACCGCCTCCCCCGAGTTGATCCCGATCGCGATCCGGACCGTCACCCCGTACTTCTTCTCCCATGTCTCGTTCCCGGCCTCCAGCCATGACACGATCTCCTCCGCCGCCTCGAGGGCGAGCGTGGCGTGGTCCTCGATCTGCGTCGGCGCCCCCCAGAGGGCCATGACGCAGTCGCCCACGAACTTGTCCACGGTCCCGCGGTGGCGGAACACGATCTCGGTGACGATGGTGAACAGCTCGTTGAGGATCTGGACGACCTGCTCGGGGGGCAGCTTCTCGGCCAGCGGCGTGAACTCCACGACGTCGGCGAACATCACGGTGATCTCCTGGCGCACGCCGCCGAGCTCCATGTCCTGCTCGCGGCGCACCACCTTGTCGACCAGCTCGGCGGGCAGGTAGCGCCCGAGGTCGGAGCGGATCTCGAGCTCCTCACGGATGCGGTGCTCGCTGTTCTCGAGGTCGGCCGCGGCCTGGCTCATCGCCTCGCCCACCACCGCCAGCTCGTCCGAGGTGTGGATGTGGACCCGCGCGTCGAACTTGCGCTGGGCGATGTCGGTGGCGAAGCGCGACAGCTGCACCAGGGGCGAGGTGATCCTCCGCGCGAGCAGGATGGCGGCGATCAGGGCCACCACCACCGCCACCACCACGGTGCCCACCACCACCTTGCGCATGGCCACGATGGGGGCGAAGGCGATCTCGGTGGGCACCTGCGCCACGATGGCCCACGGCCGCGAGTCGAGGCCGACCACGGTGCCCACCACCGCGTGGCCGTCGGGGCGGGTGAACTCGCCCGACGACGAGAAGCGGGCCCCGAGGGCCGAGGGATCGATGCCGGCGAGGATGGGTTCGTCGGCGGCCGAGCCCAGCGCGCGCTCTGGGTCGGGGTGGGCGAGCAGCCGGAACTGGTCGTCCACCACCAGCAGGGCATCGGGCATGCCCGCGAAGTAGCCGGCCGCCATCTCCTCCACGCGGTGCTGGATCCCGGCCAGCGGCACCAGGCTCGCGGCGTAGCCGGTCACCTCGTGCTCGAAGCGGATCGGCATCACCACCAGCACCCGGGGTCCGTGGTCGCTGGCCACCGCCGCGCCGGTGGCCACCCCCTGCGCGACCGATTGCTCTCGCAGCGAGGCGGGCAGGGGGTCGGGCCAGGCCAGGCTCGAGGCGCTGGCCTCGACGATCGGCACGGGCTCGGTGCCCTGGGCCGTGTACAGCAGGGTGTTGTCCAGCACCTCGTTGCTCTCGACCAGCACCTCGGCCAGCGACAGCCGGGCGTCCATCTCGAGGCTCTCGTCGACGGCGGCCCGGCCGATCGCATCGAGGCCGTCGTGGGCCTGGGCCAGCTCGGCCTCGATGTCGCGCGACAGCGCCTCGATGATCGCGATCTGCAGCTCGAGCTGGGCGCGCTCCACCGAGGCCGAGGTCAGCCGCAGCGCGGCCCAGCCCACCGCCACGATGTGCGCGACCAGCAGCAAGCCCGCGAAGATCGCGAGCTTGATGCGGAGCGGGAAGCGGACCGAGTCGTGGGGGGAGCGAGCCACGGGACCGAGGGGGCGCCTTGCAGCGACCGCGCCAATCCTAACCGCCTCTTGCGCGCGCCGTGGCGGAGAACCGGCACGGCGGCCGGGGCGGGATGGGAGGGTGGGGCGCTTTGCCGCGACCCGCCCTCAGGAGCCCAGGCCCTCGCGGATTCGCTCGAGCTCGCGGTGCAGGTGGGCCCAGCCGGCCGCATTGGGCGGGCTGGCGCGCTGGAGCGCCTCGTCGAGCGAGCGGGCGAGCTGGGAGACCATGGCCAGCAGCTCGGCGGGGGCGTCGGGCGGCAGCGTGGCCCCCAGGATCTGCGCCGTCGCCTGCGCGTCGGCCAGGGCCTCGAGGTCGTCGGAGCCCGCCGCGTCGCGCAGGTGGGCCTCGAGCTCGACGAGCAGCCCTTCGGCCCCGCGGAGCTGGGGGGCCACGATGGCCTGGGGATCGAGCGCCACCGCCGGCGAGTGCGATTGCCGCGGGCCCGGGATCTCGCGGATGGTGACGTGGGCGATCGGGATCTCGAAGAAGAAGGTAGAGCCCTGGCCCAGCTGCGAGTCCACCCCGATCTGCCCGTGGTGCGCCTCGACCAGCGACTTGGCGATCACCAGGCCCAGCCCGCTGCCCCCGCGGGCCCGGGTGTCCGAGGCGTCGAGCTGGTGGAATTTCTGGAAGAGCCGGGGCACGTCGGCGGGGGCGATGCCGGGGCCGTGGTCGGTGACCGAGAAGCGCAGCCGGCCCTGCCGCTGGGTGACCTTCACCTCCACCCGGCCGCCCTCGGGGGAGAACTTGATCGCATTGGACAGCAGGTTGGTGAGGATCTGGACCAGGCGATCGTGGTCGGCGTGCACGGGCGGGCAGTCGGGGACCCGGCCCGCCTCTTCCACGCTCACCGAGGCCTGCTCGGCGTAGCCGTGCATCTGGCCGATCACCTCGTCGACCACCGCCCAGGCGTCCAGCGGCTCGCGCTGCAGGATGACCCGCCCCGCCTCCATCTTGTCGAGGTCGAGGATGTCATTGATGAGCCGCACCAGGCGGTCGGTGTTGGAGCGAGCGATGCGGACCAGCTCGCGGGCCTTGGCGGGCAGCTCCCCCGCCACCCCGCCCTCGATGAGCCCCAGCGAGCCGCGGATCGAGGTCAGGGGGGTGCGCAGCTCGTGGCTGACGATCGAGACGAACTCGTCCTTCATGCGCTGGGCGTGGAGGCGCTCGGTCACGTCGGTGGCCACGCCCACCACCCCGTCCACGCGGTCGCGGCGGTAGATGGGCGAGCAGCGGATCTCGAAGGCCAGGTGCCCCACCGACTGGGTGATCACCCCCACCCGCCCGCGCAGGGCGTCGTCGATCACCTCGAGCAGGTCGGGCATGTGGCGGTAGGCCTCGTGCACGGAGCTGCCCACGAGGTCCTCGGTGACGAAGCCCGTGCCCGCGCCGCCCATGCCCTCCACCACGGTGAAGGTGCCGCTGCGGTCGAGCGAGAACAGCACGATGGGGGCACCGGTGAGGATGGTGCGCAGCCGGGCCTGGCTGCGCTTGAGCGCGGCCTGGGTGTGGACCTGGTCGGTGATGTCCTCGTGCAGCACGGCCACCGAGCGGGGCCGGCCCTCGATGGGGCACAGCGAGGTGCGGCACCACTGCACGTGGTTGGCGGGCCCGTAGCGGTAGGTGTGGCCGATGGCCTCGGTGGCGCCGTCGAGCACCCGCGACAGCGCCGAGGCCAGGCGCAGGCCGTCGACCCGCATGGGACCCCCCGCCGCGCCCAGCACCCGCAGGTAGTCGGTGCCGGGGCCCAGGGCGGGACCGGCCAGGGGGTGCCCGCTGGCCCGTCGCCACGCCTTGTTGGTCGCCTGCAGGGTGCCGTCGGCGTCCACCAGCGCGGCGCGGGTGGTGAGGGCGTCGAGCAGCGGCTGCAGGGGGTGGCCGTCGACCATGGCGCCCTAGATGAAGCGCATGGTCAGCAGGATCGCGGTGATCGTGTCGAGCTTGGCCACGCCGGGGAGCGGCTCGTTCTCGTAGCGCAGGGTGAAGGTTGCTCCCACCCCGAAGCGCCCGCCGAGCTGGATGGTGAGCGCGTTGACCCAGTTGATGCGGAAGCGCGAGCCCTTGATCACGCTCTGCAGGTACTCGAGGCCGGTGTCGAAGGTGACGCGGTCGCTCAGCGAGTTGTTGTAGCCCAGGAACAGGCGCGCGGCGTGGTTGACCAGGGTGTCGTCGGCGATCCGCACCCGCGCGGTGTCGGCCACGGCCAGCTCTCCGGCCGGGGTGACCACGTCGGGGTCGGGCACGGGGGGGTCGACCACCTGCTCCTCGAACACCGCGTCCTCGCGGCGGATGTCGTACTGGAAGTCGTAGCCGGCCTCGAGCCACAGGCGGTGGCGCGCGTTGGTGAGGGCGTGGAAGGCGAAGCCGGGGTCGAGGTTGAAGCGCAGGTCGAGGCCCTGGAAGCGATCGTGGCGGGCGGTGGCCATGAGGAAGGCCGACCAGCGCTTGGCGAAGAACGCGTCGTAGCGGGCCATGGCCTGCACGTTGGCCACGGTGGTCTGACGCTCGATGCTCGACGAGCGCTCCTCGATGAGGTCGTCGATGGCCACCACCTGGCCCGGGGCCGCGGCGGGGATGCGGTACATGACGCGCTCGACGTTGGTGTCGGCGATGCCGTAGTTGCCCGCCACCTGGGCGCCCACCTGGTGGATGCCGCGGCGCAGGCGGAAGCGACCCTGGGCGGTGACGGCGGCCGCGAAGGCGTTGCCGGTGGACATCAGGCCGCCGGTGGAGATCTCGAGCTCGGTCGCGTCCTCGCTCTCGGTGGCCTCGAGATCGGCCGCGGCGAACTTGCCCTGGCCGGCGATCTCCGTGCTGCCGCCGGAGGCAGGATCGGTCGTTACGGTGCCGGCGGGTACGGCCGGATCCTCGGGTGGAGCGATCGCGACGAGCCCTTGCGTGCCGAGCTGGACGGCGAAGGAGGTGATGACCGCGAGCATGGCTGTCATGGGAGCTGGGGTGAATCGCGACGGAGCCCGTCGTGGCCCAAGGCTACAGCGGGCGAGGCCATTTGAGAACCGACGCCGGGGCAACCCCGGCTCGGCCGTGGTATGACCCCCAGCACCCTCGGGGAGGAGCTGAGCCGATGTCGGAGCGAGCGCAGGGACGAGTGCTGATCGTCGACGACGACGCCGACCTCCTCGACCTGCTGGTGGCGGGGCTCACGGCCCAGGGCTACGAGACCGAGGGCTGCACCTCGGCCGAGATGGGCCTGGCCGCCCTGGGCGAGCGGCGCTTCGACCTGATCCTGGCCGACATCAACCTGCCGGGCATGAGCGGCATCGAGTTCTGCTCGCGGGTGGTGGAGGAGCGGCCCGACCAGGCGGTGATGGTGATGACCGCCTTTGGCAGCATGAAGTCGGCGGTCGCGGCGATCCGGGCGGGCGCCTACGACTACATCACCAAGCCCCTCGACGTGGACGCGGTCGGCCTGCGCATCGGTCGGGTCGTCCGCGAGGGTCGCATCCGCGACGAGGCCCGGCGCCTGCGCGCGGTGGTGCAGGTCAAGGAATCGTACGGCGGCCTGCTGGGCAGCAGCCCCGCGATGCGCAAGGTCTACGATCTGCTCGAGCGCGTGGCGGGCTCGGATGCCTCGGTGCTCGTCACCGGCGAGAGCGGCACCGGCAAGGAGCTGGTGGCGCGGGCGATCCACGATCAGGGGCCCCGCAAGGGCGGCCCCTTCGTGGCGGTCAACTGCTCCGCGGTGCCCGAGAACCTGCTCGAGAGCGAGCTCTTCGGCCACTCCAAGGGAGCCTTCACCGACGCCCGAAACGACCGTCTGGGCCTGTTTCCGCAGGCCAACGGCGGCACCTTGTTCCTCGACGAGATCGGCGAGATCCCGATGACCATGCAGCCCAAGCTCCTGCGGGCGCTCGAGGAGCGGCGGGTCCGTCCGGTGGGCTCGAACACCGAGACCGACTTCGACGTGCGGGTGGTGGCGGCCACCAACCGCGACCTCGAGGCGGCGGTGGAGGAGGGGCGCTTCCGCGAGGATCTCTACTTCCGCATCAACGTGATCCACGTGGACCTCCCGCCGCTGCGATCGCGCGGCACCGACGTGCTCTCGCTGGCCCAGCACTTCCTCGGTCGCTACTCGCTGCAGGCCGGCAAGCAGGTGCAGGGCATCTCGCCCGCGGCGGCCCAGCGCCTGTGCGACTACGAGTGGCCCGGCAACGTCCGCGAGCTCCGCAACTGCATGGAGCGGGCGGTGGCTCTCACCCGCCACACCGACGTGCAGGTGGAGGACCTGCCCGAGCGCGTGTCGAAGTACCGGCGCAGCCACATGGTGATCGCCTCGGACGATCCCACCGAGCTCGTTCCGCTCGAGGAGGTCGAGCGCCGCTACATCCTGCGGGTGGTCGAGACGGTGGCCGGCAACAAGACCATGGCGGCCAAGATCCTCGGCCTCGATCGCAAGACCCTCTATCGCAAGCTCGAGCGCTACAAGCAGGAGTAGGCATCGTGCCACGGGCTGGGGCATAGTTCCCCGGTGTTGCGGGATGACCCACACCGCTGGTGGACGGAGGGCTCGATGCGGCGGCGAATGGTCCGGGATACCCTACTTGGCCCGGATGCTGCAGTGGAGGCGGGAGGATGACCGAGATTCGCACGGTCCTGCTCGTCGACGACGACGAGGACATCCGCGTGATCGGAGAGATGGCGCTCCGCGACGTGGGGGGGCTGCAGGTGGTGCTGGCCGCGAGCGGTGAGCAGGCGCTGGAGGTCGCGGCCCGCGAGCGACCCGACGTGATCCTGCTCGACGTGATGATGCCGCACATGGACGGGCCCACCACCTTTCGGCGGCTGCGCGAGCAGGAGGCGAGCTCGGCGATTCCAGTGGTGTTCGTGACGGCCAAGGTGCAGCGGCAGGAGATCCAGCGCTACCTGGATCTGGGGGCGATCGGAGTGATCGCCAAGCCCTTCGACCCCATGGCCCTCGCGGACGAGCTGCGTGCGATCGCAGGGAGAACGAGATGAACGTGGTGGGGTACGGCGACGAACGAGATCGAGCCCGGGCCAAGCTGGGGATGCTGCGCGAGCGCTTCGCCGAGCGACTGCGCGACCGGCTGGGAGAGCTCTCGGGGCTGGTGGAGCGGGCCCACCAAGAGCCCAGCGCGGGAGTGCTGGCGGAGGCGGTGGGAGCCGCCCACCGCCTGGCCGGCACCGCGGGCTCGTATGGCTACGTGGAGGTGGGCGAGGCCGCGGCGGCGCTCGAGCGCTCGCTGACCCGGATCGCCGGCGGGCAGGACGAGTGGGAGGCGGCCCTGGGCGCGATGAGCCGCGCCCGCGAGGCCGGGCCCTAGCGAGGGGCCCGCTTGCTCGAGCGGCGGCGCGAGGCGGCCGGTCGGAGGCCGAGCGGCTGCATCGGCTCGATCATGGTCGCGAGCGCATCGACGAACAGGCGGACCTTGGCCGGGAGGTGCCGGCGGCTCGGGTAGAGCGCGACCACGGGGAGCACGAACGCCGGCTGCGGACCGAGCACCACCCGTAGCCGGCCGTCGGCCACCGCGTGGCGGCACACGATCGAGGGCAGCAGCGCCACGCCCACGCCCGCGATCGCGGCGTCGCAGGCCACCTCGAAGTCGTTGACCACCAGCACCGGCTCCATCTTGTGCCGGGTGCCGCCGAGCTCCCAGGTCTCGACGGGCCGGAGCCCCACGCAGCGGAGCCCACGCAGCGAGCGGAGGGTGGGGCGGCCGTGCTCGGCCAGGAAGCCCGGGCTCGCCACGCAGTACACGTGGCCCTCGCCGAGCTTGCGCGCCGTCAGCGAGGAGTCGTCCATCGTGCCGATGCGGATGGCCACGTCGAAGCCCTCCTCGATGAGGTCCACGCGGCGGTCGGCGAGCAGCAGCTCCACCCGGGTCTTGGGGTGCGCGCACAGGAACTCGGCCACCACCGGCGCGAGGTAGCGCCGGCCGTAGAGCACCGGGGCAGACACGCGCAGGCTCCCCACCGGCTCGGCCTGGCGGCGCCGCACCTCCGCGTTGGCCTCGTCGATCTGCACGGCGATGGCCGAGCAGCGCTCGTAGTACAGCGTGCCCGGCTCGGTGGGACGCAGGCGCCGGGTGGTGCGCTCGAGCAGCCGCACTCCCAGTCGCTCCTCCAGCCGAGCGATGCGCTCGCTGACGGTCTGCTTGGTCACGCCCAGCTGCTGCGCGGCGCGGGTGAAGCTGCCCTCGCGCACCACGGTGGCGAACAGGAGCATGTCGGCCGGGGGAATCGAGATCGTCATGCTGAGTCTGACAGTCTGTTCGGATTTGGAGTGATTGTCATCACCGATCGCAGGGCGCACGCTCGACGACATGAAGCGCTCGTCCAGTCCTTCCGACACGCTGGTGGTGGTGGCCGGAGCCACCGGTCGCCTCGGCCGTCTCCTCGTCGATTCCCTGCTCGCGCACCCCGGGGTCACCGTGCGGGCGCTCGTGCGCGACCCCGATGATCCCAAGGTCGAGGGGCTGGTGCGCGAGGGGGTGGAGCTCGCCGGCTTCGATGCGGTCGCGGCCAGCGACGAGGCCCGAGCCGAGGTCGTGCGCGGGGCGTACTCGGTGGTCTCTGCCCTGCAGGGCGGCCCCGAGGTGATCGTCGACGCCCAGCTCTCGCTGATGCGCGCGGCCAAGCGGGCGGGCGCCCGCCGCTTCATCGCCTCGGCCTACTCCTTCGACTTCTTCTCGTTACCCGAGGGCGTCAACCTCAACTCCGACTGGCGCCGTGCCTTCGCCGTGCAGGCGCGCCCGGAGCCGGGCGACGCGTTCGAGGTGGTGCACGTGATGCAGGGGATCTTCGCCGATGCCTTCGTGCTCGGCTTCCTGGGGGCGCTCGACGCCGAGCGCGGGGTGGTGCGCTACTGGGGCGACGGCACCACGCCGATCGACTGGACCACCTGGGAGGACACGGCTCGCTTCACCGCCGCGGCCGCGCTCGACGAGCGGCCCGTGCCCGAGAGGCTGTACGTGCGGGGCGATCGCATGGACATCCTCACCTTCGCCCGGACCTGGGAGCAGGCGCATGGCCGGACGGTGACCCGCGAGCGCCTCGGCTCGCTCGAGGAGCTGGCCCAGGAGATCGAGCGGCGCATGGCGGCCGAGCCCCGCAACATGATGGCCTGGCTGCCGCTGATGTATGCCCGCGGGATGTACGGGGGCAAGGCGCTGCTCGGCCCCGTCCTCAACGCGCGCTACCCCGAGATCCAGGCCGAGACGGTGGCCCAGGCGATCGCCCACGGTGCCGTGTGAGCCGGGAGCTCGGGCGTCGGGACGACACCTCGGCGTCGATCCGCCGAGCCCGCGCGGCCTGGCGATGGAGGCGAGACGTGGGGGGGGGTCCCACGGCGGCGCGCTCGCTCGTGGAGCCGTACCCGGGGAGTGATCGAAACGGGCCCGGCCTGGTCGGTCGAGGCATGCCACGTATCGCCAACTGGTGCGGCCGCGTGTGGGCGAGCCCGGCCGAGATCCTGCGTCCCACCAGCGAGCCCGAGCTGTGTCGCCTGGTTCGGCGGGCCGCTCGCGAGGGACGACGGGTGAAGGTGGTGGGAGCGCGCCACAGCTTCGGTCGAATCTGGACCACCGACGACCTGATGATCGAGCTCTCGCGCTTCCACCGGGTGCTGCAGGTGGACCGCGAGCGCATGCAGATCACGGTGCAGGGCGGGATGCCGCTCCACCGGCTGGTACGGGTGCTCGAGCGCTTCGGCCTGGCGCTGCCCAACATCGGGGCCTGGATGGAGCAGACGGTGGCCGGAGTCACCAGCACCGCGACCCACGGCACCAGCGGACGCTACCGCCAGACCCTGCCCGAGTCGGTGGTGCGCATGCGCCTCGTCGACGGCCGCGGCGAGCCGCGGGTGCTCGAGGGCGCCGCCCTGCGCCAGGTGACCCTGGGCCTGTTCGGGATCATCACCGAGCTCACCCTGCAGTGCCGCCCGTTCTTCTTCGTGCGGCAGCACAAGCACGCGGTGCCCCGCGAGGAGGCGGTCGAGCGGGCCCTGGCGGCGCTCGAGCGGCACGATCTCGTGGACCTGCGCTGGGCCGGCTCGGTGCCGCGGGCGCTGGTGGGGCAGTGGGACGTGGAGCCCGGCCCGCCGTCGTGGCGCGATCGGCTGCGGCAATCGATCGAGGCCACGCGGCTGTGGGCGGTGAACCGGACGGTGGCCGCCTACCCGGCCTCGCGCATGCCGACCGCGCTGAGCACCCGGGTGTGGGAGGTGCTGGGGCACGCCTACGTGGAGGCCTCGGAGCGACCCTCGCGGGTCTCGCCCTGGTACCGCGGGCTCACCTACGACTCGCGGGGCTTCGCGCCGCCGCACGACGAGATCGAGCTGGCGCTGCCGCGGGCCCGCGCCGCGGCCTGCCTGCGCGAGGCGATCGCCCTGATGCAGGAGGATCGACGCAGCGCGGCGATCGAGGTGCAGGTGCGCTTCAGCCCCGCGATCGACATGGCACTGGCGCCCAACGACGGGCGGGAGACGGCGTGGCTCAACCTCAACGTGTTCGATGCGGTAGCCGCGGCCCCGGTGGTGGACGCCCTGGTGCGGCTGGCCTACTCGTACGAGGCGCGGGCGCACTGGGCCAAGGTGATCCCCGCGAGCGATCGCCGGCCCGCGCGAAGGCACCCGCGGTGGCGGCAGTGGGAGGCCACCCGGGCGGCCTTCGATCCGCACGGGGTGTTCCTCAACCGCTGGTACGCGCGCTGCTTCGGCGGGGTGTCGGGCGAGCTCGAGCCCACGCAGGAGGTGGCCGCGTAGGCGAGCCTACGGGTACAGCTCCTCGGTGACGATGGTCCCGTCGATGGTGCAGACCGAGCCGTCGACCACGTTGAGCAGCGAGACGCCCTGGAGCTCGAGGTCGGCCACGCCCTGGGCGGGGTCCCAGGCCGAGACCACCAGCGTGCCGCCGATGCGGTCGATCCCGCCGGTGAGCGCGTCGGCGTCGAGGTTGGTCCAGGTGCCGGCGCTCAGCTCCACCATGTTGATCACGTTGCCCGTGTCCACGCGGTGCTGCGAGGACAGCTCCATGGTGC
This sequence comes from Myxococcales bacterium, assembly GCA_020633315.1. Classification (GTDB taxonomy): domain Bacteria; phylum Myxococcota_A; class Polyangia; order Nannocystales; family Nannocystaceae; genus Paraliomyxa. The sequence goes on along the minus strand of JACKDV010000004.1, from coordinate 388,783 downwards.
CGGTCCCGCTCAGGTCGAATTGGAAGCTCCCGCTGAGGGTGGCGCCGCCGTCGTAGACCGAGGCCACGCCCAGCGAGCCGTTGTAGGTGACCACCACGGTGCCGCCGAAGTCGATGGCGCAGCCGTCGAGGGTGACGTCGATGGTGCCGCCGCCCGGCTCCACCGGGCTGGTGTCGGCGCTGCCGGTGTCGTCGCCGGTGGGCGGGGCCGAGGTCGCGGCGTCCGAGCCCGAGTCGGTGAGGGAGGGGTCGTCGGAGCTCGGGCCGCTGGGGTCGGTCTCCCCTCCGTCGGTGGCGCTGCCGCTGGTGCTCGCCGGGCCCGAGGTGGGGCCGGGGCCATCGGTGGCCGACGAGCCGTCGTCGCCGCAGGCGGTCACGAACAGGAGCGATGCTGCGACGAGGGCGGGGCCGCGGGTCATGGCCGGGCGATATACCATCGGACGCCGCCGCGGGCCCCGGGGGCGGTGCGGGCAGACCGGCCTAGCCGGCCACGGGCGGGGCCGAGGTGGTCGAGCCGGCGCCGAACCACTCGAGGTTGGCGGGGGCGCCCGGGATCGGGATCGGGTTGGTCACCACGTTGCCGCCCATGAAGTCGATCTCGAACAGCACGCCCTCGCGGGCGAAGCCATAGGCGCGGCCGGCCCAGAACGCGAGGCCGAACACCTGGTCATAGGGCAGGGGCCCGAAATTCTGGATCACCGAGCCGTCGACGGGATCGATCTCCACGATGCAGTCGGTGGTGTCGCAGCCGGGGCCGCGCACGGTGAGGTAGCTGCTGCCGCCGATCACCGAGACCATGTCGCCGCTGGAGACGAGCCCCCCCGGCAGCGTGCCCAGGGTGGTGATCTGGCCGGTGGTGGTGTCGATGCGGATGTAGTCGGCGTCGTCGAAGCCGACCAGCGCCTCCACGGCCAGGTCCACGGTGCCGGCCGGGACGAACGACAGCGAGGTGGGGTAGCTGCCCTGGGCGATCTCGGTGCACTGGGCGGTCATGCGATCGATCGACCACAGCCGGCTGTAGCCGGTGCCGAACATGCGGGAGTCGGCGTCGAGGGCGATGTCGATGACCGAGCCGGGGTCGCAGCCCACGAAGGGGCCCACCTCGTTCACCTCGTTGGTGTCGGGGTCGAGGCGGTAGAGCACGTTGCCGCTGTGGCCGAAGACCTCGGCGATCTCCATGGGAGGCTCGCCGGTCTCGGGCGAGGCCACGTCGAGCTTGGGCGTGTTGCCGGTCTCGTCGGCGGTGGAGTCGGCCGTGGTGCCGCCGCCCGAGGCCTCGCTCGTGGTGCCCTCCCCGGAGGTCGAGCTCGTGTCGCCCGCGCTGGTCTCGGGTGGTGGCATGGTGGTGGTCGCGAGCGTGAGGTCGGAGCCCTCGGGGGTCTCCGTGCACGCAACGACGAGGAGCAAGACGGGGGTGAGCCGAGCCTTCATCGCAAGGGGCGCCACCAATGGGCAACGCTCTGTGCCCACCATACCCCCGACCTCGCATGGGGGCCACGGCGGGATCCCTCGATTTCTTGCCTCCGTGCTCACGGTATGCAGAGACTCGCCACGATGGTGACGCGTATGCCGAACCGAGCTCGCGCTGTTCGCGGGGATGGCCTGCTCGCCGGCCTCGCCCTGGGCATGCTGGTCCTCGGCGCCTCGCCGGCCCAGGCCGGCCCCCGCGGGGGCGCTCGTTACACCGTGGTCTCAGGCGATTCCCTGTGGAGCATCGCTCACGAGCACGGCTGCCGCGTGGACGATCTGCGCCGGGCCAACGGGCTGGACGAGGGTCCCCTGCTGGTGGGCACGCGGCTCCAGATTCCCCGCTGCTCGGGCAAGGCCAAGGGCAAGGCCCCGGCCAAGGCGCTGGAGCACGTGGTGAAGGCCGGCGACACCCTCTCGGGCATCGCGGCCCAGCATCACACCACGGTGTCGGAGCTCCGTGCGCTCAACGAGCTGACGGGCGACGTGATCCTCCCGGGACAGCGCCTGCGGATCGGCGGCGGGACCGAGGAGATCTCCATCCACGTGGTGGCGGGGCAGAGCCGTGGGCGTCCCCAGCGCGGCACGCTGGTCGATGGAGCCAAGCTCCCGCACAGCCCGCAGTACTACCGGCGCCGACCCGACTGGGTGTGGGGAGCCCAGCACGTGATCGACCACGTGCGTCGGGCGATCGCCGAGGTCAACCGCACGCACCCCGGGGTGCACCGCCTGGCCATCGGTGACATCTCGGCGGCCAGCGGCGGCACCCTGCCCGGGCACGGCTCGCACCAGAGCGGCCGCGACGTGGACCTCGGCCTCTACTTCCGCAAGGTGCCGCCGGGCTACCCCGAGGAGTTCGTCAAGGCGCGCGACGGCGAGCTCGATGCCGGGGCCACCTGGACGCTGGTGCATGCGCTGGTGAAGGCGTCGAAGACCTCGAGCGGACCGGAGCGGATCTTCCTGGACTACGAGCTGCAAGGGAAGCTCTACGAGGTCGCGCGCAAGTCCGGCCTCTCGCGCGCCGCCCTCAAGCCGATCTTCCAGTATCCCGACGGCAAGTACGCCAAGGAGCGCCTGGTGCAGCACGTGCCCAAGCACGACGACCACATCCACGTGCGCTTCAAGTGCCCGCCGCGCGACGAGACCTGCAAGTGAGCCGCCGACCCGCGGGCTACGCCGCGGGCCAGGGCTCCATCGGATCGAGCTTCTCGCCGCGCAGCAGGTGGAGCGGCGACTTGTAGTAGATCTTCAGGTCGTGGAACGGATCGGTCAGGATCTTCACGAACCACACCAGGCCCGCCTGTACGCCCTGGAGGAAGAACAGGTGCACGGTGCGGACCACCATCGCCCCCGCGGCCACCATGGCCCACAGGATGGAGAGGTTGGTGAGGAAGGCGTAGGTGGAGGTCGGCGCCGGCAGTAGGCCGAGCAGGGTGGGGTCGAGCACCAGCGCGATCAGGCTCAGGCCCCAGACCGACAGCAGCATCGTCTTGCGGCGCAGGTTGTAGCCCACCTTGATGGCCTCCTTGTGCTCGTGCGTCGCTCCGTTGACCTCGTCGTAGCCCTTCGGCTCGAAGAAGAAGTGCCCGATCTGTCGTGAGATCATCGCGAGGGTCCAGCCGAGCATCACGGCCACGACCGGATCGACGAAGATCATCACGTAGGAGGCCAAGAAGCAGCAGGCGCTGAGCATGTGCAGCGACTGGTTGATCCGGCTGTGGTGGTAGAAGCGATGGTCGTCCCATCGCTGCTCTCGGAGGGCTTCGGAGAATCGCATCGTTCGCTCGATCGGGTGAGGGAGAGGCTCGGGCGGTGGGTCGCGCCCGCGAGCTCAGCGTGGGTCGGGGGGAACGGACGGCGGGGCGTGGTCACGATGCCGGGCCCGCCGCACGGCCGGGGCGGCCGCGATGGGCCGGCTCCACCCGAGCCTCGCTCGCACGAGCCGGCGCAGGATCTCCCGGTTGATCGAGGCGTCGCTCAGCTCGGGCCCGCGCCACCACCAGCCGTCGTCGCGCATCGCCTCCGCGGCGGCCACGATGCGATCGCACACGGCCTCGAAGTCCTCGTCGCCGTAGTCGTGGCTGAAGATCAGGCGCCCGCTGCCGACCCACGACAGGGCCAGCCCCTGCGCCCGCAGGTAGTACTGGAACATCCAGTTGTAGGCGCTCGGCTGGTCGTAGAGCGTGGTCCACACCGACAGCATGCTCTCGAAGCGAACGGGCAGCCCCTGCTCGAGCAGGCGATCGTTGAGCACGCGAGCGCGTCGCTCCCAGCGCAGCTCGAGGTCCTCGTAGGTGCGGGCGCGCGCCGGCTCCTCGACTCGACGCAGGAGCTCGTTCATCGTGGTCATCACATAGGGGTGCGAGTTGAACGTTCCCCGCGCGAAGCAGATGTCGGTCGGCCGATCGTCGCGATGGCGCCTCATCAGCTCGGCTCGCCCGCAGACCACGCCCACCGGCAGGCCGCCGCCGAGGGTCTTGCCGTAGGTCACCATGTCGGCCTCGACCCCGAAGTACTCCTGCACGCCGCCGTGGGCCACCCGGAAGCCCAGGAACACCTCGTCGAGGATGAGCACGATGCCTCGCTCCGTGCAGACCCGACGCAGCTGCCCCAGCCACCGGGCGTAGGCGTGCTTGTCGTAGTGGGCGCGACGGCTGCTGTTGACCAGCATGCCGTCGCCCGGCGCGTTGCCGTTGGGGTGCAGGGCCTGGAGCGGATTGACGAGCACGCAGGCGATGTCCTTGCGGGTCCGGAGCACGCGCAGCGTGGCCTCGCTCATCTCCTCGAGGGTGTACACGTCGGCCGTGGGGCGGGAGTTGCCGATGCCCGGCTGCACGCCGTCCCACCAGCCGTGGTACGCCCCGCAGAAGCGGACCAGGTAGCGCCGCCGCGTGTGGTACCGAGCGAGGCGGACTGCCTGCATCACCGCCTCCGTTCCCGACATGTGGAACGACACCTCGTCGAGGCCCGAGATGGCCGCGAGTCGTCGCGCGTTGTCGGCGATGACGGGGTGGTACGGGCCCAGCACCGGCCCGAGCTCGCGCGCTCGCTCCGCGCCGGCCTCGATGCACTCCTTGTAGAAGTCGTAGCCGAACACGTTGACCCCGTAGGAGCCGCTCAGGTCGTAGGACCAGTTCCCGTCGAGGTCGCACAGCTGCACGCCGCGCGAGGCACTCACCAGGTTGCCCACCCGCAGCGACTCCTGCACGCGTCGCCGGAACTGGAACGGCACCCGATAGGCGTCGGTGAACCCCACGTCGGAGATGTGGCCCCGCAGCTCGGCGCTGGCCGCCAGGGTCTCGGGGGCCCGCTCGCGGAGCTGCGTGCCCAGCCGCTCGAAGGCCTCGCGCCGCTGGGCCTCGACCTCGGGCGGCGCGCCGTCGACCCGGAAGATCTCGTCGGGCCCGTACTCGAAGAACGGGAGCATCCGCGCGATGCGACGCGACAGCTTGGCGTGCCCGCGCAGCGAGGGGTGCTTGGCCAGCGAGAGCTGCAGCCGGCGAAGGATGCGAGCCGCCGCGAGCACGGTCGCGATGATCGCGAGGACGTAGAGGGTGGTGCTGGTCCAGCCGGGGAACATGGTCGCACTGTGCCGTCACGGAGCGGCCGAGGGCGGGGGACGCCCGCGGACGCGATGTCGCTCACTCCGCCGCGAGGTGGCCGTCGAGGTAGTGGTCGCGGGGCGGGAGGACGCGGCGGCGGATCGTCTCGCCGTAGGTCGCCAGGCTCGTGACCGCGATGCTGCTGTGGGCCAAGCCGACGACGCGGGTCATCGCGTCGCGGCGCACCCGGGAGCGCTCGAGCACGTTGGCGGGCCGGAGGTGACGCAGGAGCACCTCGGCGCAGCGCCGCCACGTGAACTGCTGGGCGTGCGCGGAGCATCGCTCGCGTGGCAGCTCGAGCGCGCGCTCGACGGCCTTGCGGAGGTCGACGTCGAGGGCTCCCGTCACGCCGTCCACCACCACGTCACCGGGTCCGCCGACGGGGTAGGCGGCCACCGGAGTCCCGCAGGCCGCGGATTCCAGGGCCACGAGGCCGAAGGTCTCGGTGCGGCTGGGCAGCACCACCACGTCGGAGCCCGCGTAGTGGCGCCCGAGCTCGCGCCCGGTCTTGTACCCTGCCCACCACACCTGCGGGTAGCGGGCGGCCAGGGACTCGCGCAGGGGACCGTCCCCCACCACGACCTTCGTCCCCGGGAGATCGAGGTCGAGGAACGCGTGGATGTTCTTCTCCATCGCGATGCGACCCACGTAGGTCAGCACCGGGCGGGGCAGGTGCTCCAGGGGGTCGGGCTCGTCGTCCCGTAGCGGATAGTGGATGCTGGTGTCCACGCCGCGGTAGATCACCTCGGCGTTGTCGAGGCCCCGCCGGATCAGCTCCTGCTTGATGCGCTCGGTGGGAACGAGGCAGGTGGCCGCGTGGCCGTGGAAGCCCTGGAGCAGGCGCCAGGTGAAGCGCTCGGGGATCCCGAAGTACTGGCGGTTGTACTGGGCCCAGTGGGTGTGGAAGCTGGTCGTGAACGGGATCCCGTGCCTTCGACAGTGACGCCACGTGGCCTGTCCCACGGGGCCCTCGGTGGCGATGTGGATGACGTCGGGCCGGAGCTCGTCGATGATGCGGGGGAGCTTGCGCCCCGGCATCAGCGCGATCCGGATCTCCGGGTAGCGAGGGGCGGGCACGGTGCTGAAGCGCGAGGGGCTCAGCACCGCTACCTCGTGTCCGAGGGCCCGCAGCTCCGCTCGAATGGCCTGCCACGTGCGCACGACACCGTTGATCTGGGGCTCCCAGGCATCACTCGCGATCGCGATCATCATGTGGACACCTCTGCGATCACCCGACGGAATCCCTCATCCGATGGCATGAGGGCTTGGATCACCGAGGTACGGCGACACCGCCGTACGCCGAGGTTGTAGACGGTTCGTCGGAGCCTAGGGTGACCGTCGGGTCACGAGTACGGAGACCTTGCGCGACCTCGTGCGACATCCAAGGAACACGCGAGCGACTCGGGGCGGTGCGCAGCAGGAGGGTGACGCCGAGATCACAGGATGCTCTCGTAGCGTCGGAACAGCTCGGCCGTGGCCCCGGCGAACAAGAGCGCGTTGGCGAGGAGGGCGAGGGCGGCCAGGAGGTAGTAGGGCTTCCATCTGCGGCTCGCGGTCGCCAGGCCCAGCATCGCGAAGGTCAGGCCCCAGTCATAGATGATGGGGACGATCGAGTAGGTGCCCGCCAGGAAGGCGAGGAAGGCGAGGTGGTTGAGGTGCTCGAGCTCCTCGCGGCGATTGAAGGCGAACAGCAGCAAGCAGGTGCCCTCCACGACGATCGTAGACCACACCATCGAGCGCGCCACCTGCAGCAGGAACGGGGACTGGAGGATGGAGACGGGCACGGTGTCGCCCACCGCCGCGTGGGGGCCGATGGCCACGAGCTCCTCGGTCGCGCTCCTGAGCGCGTGCTCTGCGAGGCCCTCCTGGAGCAGCCAGCGCTCGGCGAAGGGGCCGAGCTGGAACCCGAAGAAGCCGGAGGAGAACGCCTGGTAGTAGAAGCTGCCGTCCATGAAGGTCGGGGTGATCAGCTTCTGCAGCAGGGCGACGGTGAAGATGGTGACGATGAGGCCGCGAAAGGCCCCGGCCATCACCTGCTGCCGGCGTGGGGGGCTCGACACCGCGGAGAACAGCGCGACCATGAAGACGTCGATGAACACCCACAAGAAGTAGAGGTTGCTCGAGTACGGCAGGGTCGACAGCAGGCAGAACGAGGAGAACGCGAGGTAGGCGACCCAGGTGGCTCGGCGCAGCAGCCGGTGGTGGCGGACGAGCACCCACGCGGTGAAGGCAGCGCCCAGCACGAAGACGAGGTTGCGCAGGGTCATCTCGGGGCGAGCGCCCTCGGCCTCGATGAACAGCGACCACAGCCCGAGGTTGACGTGCAGCACCGCCATCAGGCCGAGCTGGACCTTCGCCGAGGATGCCCACGCCTCGGCCCGCTCACCCACGGGGCGACTCCTCGATGGTCTTGGCGAGCCTCCACTGCCCCTCGGTGGGCGATCGGTACTCGTAGCGCCAGATCTGCACGAGGACCGCGTCGGCCCGCGTGGCCTGGGTGGGATCGGCTCCGGGGTCGAGCTCCTCGCGACGCAGGGCACGACGAGGGAGGGGGTCGCCGGCCGGCGCCTCGATGGGCAGGTACTCGTGCGCGAGCTGCTGTCGCGCGTAGTCTCGCAGCAGCTCGTCGGTCTCGTAGGGCACGAAAGTGTGCCAGCTGGTGTAGATCTTGTAGTGGGGATGGAGTGTCGACTTGACGAGGAACGAGCGCCCGCCGATCCGCACCCAGGTGACCATGCGCTTCTCGTAGGTCGTGCAGTAGACGCCCATCCCACCGCCCTTCCACTTGCTCACCTCCAAGACGGGATGGAGGTAGAGCGCATGATCGATGAAGGCCGCGAGCACGAGGATGGACGGGATCGCGGCGACCAAGCGATGCCTTCGGGCCGGGTCCTCCATGCGAGCGTCGACTCGGCTGCTTGATAGCAGCTGTCGCGGGGGCCCGGCCACCGGCAGATTCGGAGGCGGGACGGTCGAGTGACGCGATGGCCTCGCCCGTGTGACTGCCGGGTCGCCGCGGGCGACGGAGCGCAGCGGCTCCCGCTACCGTCGTCGGCGAAACAGGGGCTGGCCCACGCGGACGAGCTGGCCCTCGCGGATCTGCGGGGCGAATTCCACGTTTCCTCGCGCGAACACGAGGATGGTGGAGCCGTGCTGGAAGTAGCCGAGCTCGTCACCCTTGGCCACGCTCACGTCGCAAACGAAGCGATTGGGACCTCGATGACGAAGATCCAGGGTGCGCGCGAGGAAGTGCAGGCGCAGGCTGGCCACGCAGATCGCAGCCACCGGGACCAGCGTGAGCCGAACGCCCGGGCGCGCGGGCTCGATGGGGATCACCGCGCGCTCGTTCTTGCAGAACAGCCGCTCCACTCGTCGCAGGGCGATGGGGTTGACGTTCCAGGTGTCGCCCGAGACGTACTGGACCTCCCGCACCCTCCCGGCCACTGGGGCGTGGAAGCGATGGTAGAAGGTCGAGCGCAGCCGGAGCGTGACGTACCAGCCGTCGGCATGGTGCGCGACGAGCTCGGGGTCGGGCAGAAGATCGTCCAGCGAGTATGGGAAGCCCTTGACCTGGTAGAGGCGAGTGCCTTCGACCCGCCCGTGGGCTCCGACGAGGCCATCGCAGGGAGAGACGATCACCTCGGGATCGAGGTCGATCGGCCGCGCTCCCGGGCGGAGCTCGCGGGTGAAGCAGTCGTGCAGGCTACGGAAGCGGGACTTGCGGGCGTCGGAGAGGTCGAGGTCCGGGGCGAGGCGACGCCACGCCCACAGCGAGAGATCGCGGACCCAGGGGTGCTCGAGCCGGCTGAACCATCCCATCAACAGCGTGAGCTGGCGCCGTGGGATCCGGTTGGTGAGCAGGAAGTTGAGGTCTTCCTGCTGCGCGAGTCGGGCGAGCCAGGGGGGTCGTGCGCTCATGCGGGACCACGATCGATCGGCACGAGGGGGAGTGGGCCATGTCGGCGTCACGCCGGGGTCACCGATCGGCGACCGTTCGTCGACGAGTCCCCCGGGGCAGGAGGGACGGCTCACCCGACGCGACCTTCGAAGACGCTCCCCGGGCGCGCGGGTCGGCCGGGCACCCGGGGCTCGTACGTCGGCGGAGCGCGGAGCTCGGGCGCCGTATGGTCTCTGCATCGGCCGTGGGGCTCCATGGCGCTCGAGGAGCGGTCGCGCTCCGTGCTCGCGCTATGATCGACGACGATGATCGGCTCTCGTCGTCGCGCGGGTCTTGTGGGGCTCGTGGTGCTCCTCGCGAGCACGGGGGGCTGCCTCAGGGGCGAGGGCTCCCCCACCTCGACGACGCCGGTCGAGGCTCCGTCGTCCGTCGTGGAGACTCCGACGGAGGCGGAGACAGCCGAGCGGGAGCCCGAGGCGCCGGAGCCCGAGGCCTCGGAGCCCGAGGCGCCGGCCACCCCGGCCGAGCTGGTGATCCGCCCCGAGGATCTGTGCGCCGAGGGCATCGACGAGCGGCATCGACCGTCGGCGCCGTGCCTGCTCGCCGATCGCAGCCGCATCCTCACCCCGCGCATCGAGTTCCCGCCCGATCACGAGGACGTCAAGCCGGCGAGCCTGCCCATGATCGACCAGCTCGCGGAGCTGCTGCTGCGCTACCCCTCGCTGGAGCTGCGCATCGAGGGGCACAAGAACGCCACCCCGCGCGACGGGCAGTATGCCCGCAAGATCACCCAGCGTCGCGCGGACGCGGTGCTCCATGAGCTCGTCGAGCGCGGCGTGGAGCGGACGCGGCTGCAGTCGGTGGGCTTCGAGGGCGAGCGGCCGCTGGTGCCCCCTCGCGATCGCGAGGCCAACCTGGTCAACCGTCGCATCGAGCTGCACGTGATCGCATCCGCGCCGGGCTGAGCCACACCGACGGCTACGGCCAGGGCGAGCCGTCGTCGGGGGTGGCGTCGCCCCGGAGCCGATCGTAGAGGTCGCGCACGCAGCGGTAGGCGATGGGCAGCGCCATCACGGCCGAGCCCGGGTTGGTGAGCAGCCGGGCGATCCGTCCCGCCGCGACGGCGATGCGGGTGAGCAGCTCCAGGCGCAGCAGGCTCCGGGACACCGCGCCCTCCACCGCGGCCGCGTGGGCCCGCAGCAGGGCGGCCGGGGCCCCGCCGTCGACGTGGGTGGTGATGGTCCCGGTCCAGCCCACGCGGGTGTGGGCGCGCGAGCTCCCGGCGCGGGAGTCGGTGACGGCGAGCTGGGTGACCGAGTCCACGGCCCGCTCGAGCAGCTCCTGCAGCTCCCGTCGGGCGCGGGCCAGCCGGCCCTCCTCGCCCGCGGCAAAGCTCAGCGACTCGGTGTCGTCGCCGTTGGCGATCCGCACCAGCTCCCACAGCTCGTCGTCCTCGGCGGTCCCCGGGGCGGCGAAGGACAGCGCGTCTCCGGCCTCGGCGCGACGCCGCAGCGAGTCGAGGCGGGCGTCGAGGTGCTGGTCGAGCTCGGCGAGCGCGGTGGCGTGGGCGCTCACTTGGTGGGCCCCATCAGGCTGGCCGCGGCCTGCACGATGGTCTTCATCAGCTCGGTGCGGGTGGTCTGCGCCTGCTGGACCATGCGCTGGTGGATCTCGAGGATGGCCCGGTCGATCTCTCCGTCGCGCTCGGGCAGGCACACCACCATGTCGCCGTCGAGGGCGATGCGGGTGTAGGCGCGCAGCTGGGCGCCCTCCACGTCGTCGCCCCGCACCTGGATGCGGTCCATCTCGCTGGTCACGTAGGTCTTGATCTCGAGGTGGGCCATGTCGTCGAGGGCGCTGGAGATCCGCTCGCCGAGCTTGGCGACGAAGCCCCGCAGGGAATCCAGCGCGCCGCCCGAGGCGGCGGCCTCCGGGGGGGCGCCCTCCTCGGCGGCGACGGCCTCGGCCCCCTCGTCCTTGTCGCGGGAGAACCACCCGTAGCTCACGCCGTCGCCGGCTCCCTCGGGGGGCGCCTGGGCCACGCCCGAGGACGACTGGGTCACGGGGGTGCTGCGGGCCTCGATGGTGGGGCGCGGGGCCACCTCGGCGTCGTCGACCACGGGCACACGGACCGCGGGATCGCCCAGCAGCAGGTAGTTGCGCGCGTCGTTGTTCTCGGTCCAGTCGTTGGCGACCTCGGTCTCGGAGACCTCCTTGCTGCCGTACTTGAGATCCTCGAGCTTGTCGACGAGCCCGGCCGACAGCTCGCCGTAGCGCTGGCCGAAGCGCTCCATGGCGTTGCCGATGCGCTTGCCGCTGAGCAGCTCGTAGAGGAAGCTCTCGAACACCGCGGTCTGGTAGCCGGACTTGGCGTCGAAGAACGAGCAGCCCCAGGCCCGCTCGATGTGCCCCACCACCGCGAGCGCGCCGCCCTGGGGGTGGCCGAGCAGGCGGGTGGGGAGCTGGGCGAAGAAGGGGCGCGGAGCGATCGCGCTGGCCTTGCCGGCGCGGTGGAAGAACGCGTCGAGCTGCGGCGTGCCGCCGCCGTAGCAGGCGAAGAAGAACGCGATGAGGCCGGCGAGCTTGGCCGAGGCCGACACGTCGTCACCGGCGAAGTACGAGCTCTCGCTCACCCGCCCCGGCTTCTTGTCCCAGTCCTGGCACAGCAGCGCGCCCTGGTGCGCGAGCTGGCGGGAGTCGCCCATGGGGAAGCCCATGCCGTGGCTGGCCGTGAACAGCACGGCCGGGGTCTGGTCGCCCCCGAGCATCGTGCCGAGCTGGGCCTTGGTCGCCTCCGCCTCCAGCCGCTGGTCCACGGTCCAGTCGGGGAAGTGCTCGCCCAGGTAGCGGTGGACGTTGGCGACCAGCCCCTCGGCGCTGAGGGTGGTGGCGCGATCGTGCTTGACCCCGAACAGGCCGAAGCGTCGCGCCACCGCCACCTCGCCCCGGTCGCTGGCGATCACGCTGCGGGCGTAGCTGTCGTAGGCGTCGTAGTCGGTCTTGCCGTCGGGGGTCTGGAAGCACAGGCGGCCCACCGCGTACTGGAGCGCGAGCTGGGCCTGCAGCTCGGTGGGGATCTCGGCCGGGCTCGCCACCAGCAGCAGGTAGTAGGGCAGCCGATCGGGCTCGACCGGGCCGGAGGTGGGCGCCTTGAGGCGCCGCAGGAGCTTCTTCTTGCCCTCGTCGGGGCGGTAGCCCATGGTCTCGTCGACGAGCCGGAAGCGGCGCTCGTCGATCCGGCTCGCCTGCTCGCGACGGTAGTCGAGCAGCGGCTGCAGGGCCTCGCGGATCTTGGGGTCGGCCCCGTGGGCGAAGATCATGCCCCAGCCCGCCTGCGCCAGATCCTGCGGGTCCACGTCGGCGCGGGGCAGGTAGTTCTCGACGTTCTCGTGGTGCTCGGTCGCGTCGTCGTCGATCTCGTCGCGACCCTTGCCCAGGGCCAGGGCCGCGACCTCCTCGGGGGTCATGGGCCGGGTGAGGGGACCGCCGGTCGAGCCATCGACGCCGTTGAACACGAACTCGTTGGGCTCTGCCATCGTCTACCACTAATAACACGCGGGTCGCGGCGTACGGCCGCCTCGGGCCGCGAAATCGGCCGAAATTCCGGGAGCCGCCTGCGGTCGCGAGACGCCGCTCCGCGAGCGGCGGGCCGTGGTCGGCCGAGGCCCCCTCACTCGGGGGGGGTGGCGCTCTGCAGCTCCTCGAGGGCCTCGGAGATGTACTCCTGCACCGCAGGGGCCGTGCTCTCGCCGAGCTGCGTGGGCGTGCCCACGTAGGGGAAGCCGCGCTCGTGCACCATCGCGATGCGGTCGCTGACGCTGAAGGCACAGCGCATGTCGTGGGTGACCAGCACGCTGGTGATGTCGAGGTCGCGCTGCAGCTCGCTGATGAGCTCGGCGATGATGGTGATGCTCTGCGGATCGAGGCCCTGGGTGGGCTCGTCGTAGAGCACCACCTCGGGCTCGATGGCGATGGCGCGGGCCAGCGCCACGCGCTTGCGCATGCCGCCGCTGAGCTCGGCCGGCCACTGATCGAGGATGCGGCGGCTGAGGTTGACCTTCTCCAGGCAGGTGATCACGCGCTCGCGGATCTGCTCGTCGCCCATCGTGGTGTGCTCGCGCAGGGCGTAGCCCACGTTGTCGAGCACGGTCATCGAGTCGAACAGCGCGCCGTTCTGGAACAGGTAGCCCACGCTGCGGCGCAGGCGGGCCAGGCCCTCGTTGCCCATCAGCAGCACGTTGTCGCCGCGGAAGTAGATCTCCCCCGCGTCGATCGGCACCAGGCCGATCATCATCTTGAGCCACACGCTCTTGCCGCAGCCGCTCTCACCGATGATCGACAAGGTCTCGCCTCGCCGCACGGTGAGCGAGGTGTCCTCGAAGAGCACGAGCTCGCCGAAGGCCTTGTGGATCCCTCGCAGCTCGAACAGGGGCTCGTCCGGCGTGGGAGCCACGACGGTGCCGGTGCCCGCGAAGCGGGGAGCGACGACGGTGTCGGAAGGCGACACGAGTGGATGCTAGTGCATCGTCGACCGACAGCCCGGGCGTTGACCGCGCCTGGCCTTGGCCGATCGAATCGTGACTTCCGAGGATGGATCATCGGTCGGTCGGTCGGTTTCTCCGATTTCCAAGCTTTCGGCGGATAACAACGTTTTGCTGCGTAGGTTCAGGTTCTACATTGTCACGAAAGCTACCACCTAGTCGCTGAAACCGCGACGTTGGGCACATAAATGTTGGAAAATGCGCCCGGCGGACCACGAAATGCGTAGCTCGTTCCTGCGCTCCCTCGTGCTCGCCGCTCGCCGAGCCTTGGCGCTCATCCGTTCGACCAATGGTGACGCAGTCGGCCACCAACTCGCTCTCCCATGACCCTCTCCTCGGGAAGACGGTCGGTGATCGCTATGTGATCCAGCGGCTCATCGGTCGGGGCGGGGTGGGGCTGGTCTACCTCTCCACCGACACGCAGGACGGCGATCGTGAGGTGGTGGTCAAGGTGCTCGCGCCGCACTGGGCCGAGGACCGCGACGCGGTGGTCCGCTTCGACCGCGAGGCCAAGCGGATGGCCGAGCTCGATCACCCTAACGTGGTGAAGATGTACGACCACGGCCACTTCGAGGGCCGCACGTACATCGTGATGGAGTTCATCCGCGGCGAGCCGCTGCGGCGCTACCTCAATCGCCGCAAGCGCCTGCCGCTCGAGGAGTTCGTCCCCATCGTCTCGCAGATCCTCATGGGGGTCGGCTACGTGCACGAGCGCGGCATCATGATGCGCGACATCAAGCCGCCCAACATCATGCTGTGCGAGCACGGGGGCAAGGCCAACCACGTCAAGATGCTCGACTTCGGCCTCGCCCGGCTGATCGAGGAGGACGAGGAGGACGACGTCACCAAGGCCCACGTGATCGGCACGGCGGCGTACATGTCCCCCGAGCAGATCCGTGGCGAGAAGATCGACGTCCGCGTCGACGTGTACGCGCTCGGGGTGCTGTTCTTCTTGATGCTCACGGGGGAGACCCCGATCTCGGGGGACAACGACGCGGCGGTGCTCGTCAACCACGTGCACGGCAAGCCCAAGCGCCTCGTCGAGCGCCTGCCCACCAACCACCGCATCCCCCCCAAGCTCGTCGAGCTGATCGAGAGCTGCCTGGCCAAGGAGCCCGACGATCGACCGGTCGACGCCACCGCGATGGCGGAGGCGCTGTTCGAGATCGTGCCGGCGCCGTTGTTCGAGCTGCCCGAGGCCACCGCCAAGAGCCGGGTGGCGGCCGAGACCTACTGGGCGGCGCGCATGAGCTCGGGCGCGGCGAACATCGCCGCGCTCAAGTCGGACACCTCCGACAGCGCGGAGTGGACCCGACCGCTGCTGCGCAAGGCGGCGCGGACGGGCGAGGCCCCGCTCAAGCTGGCCGAGGAGGAGATCGCCGCGCTCAAGGAGAAGGCCCAGCAGGAGCTGCCGAGGCGCAAGAGATCTCCGACGGGCTCGGGGGTGAGGCCACGGCCGCGAGTGGCCACGCCGGGCTCGGGGGCGCGGGCGATGCCGCCTCCGCCTCCACCACCACCTCCGCCGGGAGGCTCCCGTCTGCGCTCGCCCACGGGCTCGGGGCTGATGCCTCGGCCCAAGCCGGGCTCGGGCGCGCGACCGCTGCCGAGCGACGCGGGCTCTGGGGCGGTGCCGCTGCCGAGGACGGGCTCTGGGGTGCGACCGCTGCCGAGCGACGCGGGCTCTGGGGCGGTGCCGCTGCCGAAGCCTGGCTCTGGGGCGCGACCGCTGCCGCCCACGCCGGACTCGGGGGCGCAGCCGCGGCCGAGGTCTGGCTCCGGGATGCGACCGCTGCCGCCCACGCCGCCCACGCCGGGCTCTGGTATGCGACCGCTGCCGCCCACGCCGCCCACGCCGGGCTCCGGCGTGCGACCGCTGCCGCCCACGCCGCCCACGCCGGGCTCTGGTATGCGGTCGCTGCCCAAGTCGGGCTCGGGTGCGCGACCCATGCCGCGGCTGGGCTCTGCGGCGCGGCCGCTGCCGCGGGTGGAGTCGGGTCCCGAGCCGCTGACCACCAGCCCGCCGGTGGGCGCTCCGATCTCCGATGCCCCGGTGACCCGGGCCCCGATCAAGTCGGGCAATCGCCCGGGGGCCGCCACCGTGCGGGTGACCAAGGCCGACGCCAAGGAAGCGGTGGAGCGCCTCGAGCTCGAGCTCGACGACGAGCGCAACACCGCCCGGCGCACCACCATCCCGCCGCTGCTCGACGCCGAGGTCTCCGACGCCCTGTCGATCTCCGTGGAGGAGGAAGAGGACGACGACGTCGTCGGCCTCAACGAGGACACCGGCTCGGTCGGCACCTCACCCGAGACGGCCTCGCCCACGGTGCCCTTTGCCTCCGATGCCCTGGGGCAGCCGGCCACCTTCGTGGGCATGCCGCCCGCGGCCTCCGATGGGGGCATGAGGCTCGGGGTGATCGTCGCGGTGGCCGGCCTGGCCGCGCTCACCCTGGGCGGGCTGTTCGCCTACCTCATCCTCAATGGCGGCGAGGAAGCGCCGCGCGATCCTCCGGCCCAGGTCGCGGCGCCGGTGCCCGGCGAGTCGCCCAAGGACGGTGCGGTCGCGGCGGCGCCGGGCGACGAGGAGCCCGCCGCCGACGTGGGCACCGTGGAGGTCCGCGCGATCGAAGGGGCGCGGGTGGAGGTCGACGGCGAGGATCGAGGCGAGGCCCCCGTCCACCTCGAGCTGCCGTTGGGGGCGCATCGGGTGCGCGTGACCGCCGAGGGCCACGTGGCCTGGCAGACCACCATCGACGTCCGACCCGGAGCCAATGGTGCCGTGACCGCCGAGCTGGTGCCGGCCGAGTCGTCTCCGAGCGAGCCCACGCCGGCTCCCGGCGACACCAAGGGCAAGGGCAGCAAGCGCACCAAGCCCCGGACCGACGAGCCCAAGACCTCGACCGAGCCCAAGACCTCGGCCACGCCCGATCCCTTTGCGAAGACCGAGCCCAAGCCCAAGCCCAAGCCCGAGGTCTTCATGGACTCGAAGCAGGGCAAGGACGACGGTATCTTCCTGCCCGTCGGAGGCAAGTGAACCAGCGCTCTCACAGCCATCCCGGCCGCACCCTGCGGTCGGTCGTCGCGGGCACGGTCGCGCTCGCCCTGGGCCTCGCGGCCGTCCCCTCCGTGGCCTGGGCCGGCCCCTCCGTGCAGGAGCAGGTGGACGCGCTCAACTCCGAGGCGGTGGAGAAGTTCCAGGCCAAGGAGTACGACGAGGCGGTCGAGCTGTTCGAGCAGGCCTACGCGCTGCAGCCCGAGCCCAACTACCTGTTCAACATCGGCCGGATCCGCGAGGAGCAGGGCAACCTCGAGAGCGCGGTCGAGTACTACGAGCGCTTCGTCAAGGAGCCCGGCGTGCCGCTGGAGGCCCGCGAGAAGGGGCTCGAGCGCCTGCGGGTGCTGCGAGCGATCCTCGAGGAGACCGCGGTCAAGGAGCCGGAGCCCGAGCCCGAGCCGGTGAGCGAGCCGGAGCCCGAGCCCGAGCCGGAGCCGGTGAGCGAGCCGGAGCCGGAGCCCGAGCCCGAGCCACGCAAGCGCACCCCGCCGATGCGGATCGCCGGCTACGTGCTGCTCGGTACGGGCGGCGCGGCGCTGGGGGCCGCAGGCGCGCTGGGGGGCCTGGCCCTGTCGCGCAGCAATGCCCTCGCCGACCAGCACACCTACGAGGAGCGCAGCGACACCGTGGACAAGGGCCGCGGCCTGGCCCTCGGCGCCGACGTGCTGTTCGGCGTGGGCGGGGCGATGGCGGTGACGGGCCTGGTGCTGGTGATCGTCTCCGTCAAGCGCAAGCCCGCCGAGGGCGTGGCCGGTCGCGCCCGACTGTCGCCCTGGGCCTCGCGACGAGGCGCCGGGATCGCGGCCACGCTGCGCTTTTGACCCGAAGGACCCGATGAGCATGCGACGAGCACGGTGCATCGCCTTCCTCGCAGCGGGGCTCGGTCTTGGTGCCGGCTCGAGCTGCTCGCTGATCGTCGACCTCCCCGAGTGCGTCTCGGATCTCGACTGTACCAACGCCCAGGACCTGGAGCTGGTGTGCCGCGACCACGAGTGCGTCGCGCCCACGCCTCCCTCCTCGGTCGACTGCAGCGCGGACTCCGACTGCTTCGCGGTGTTCGACCAGTCGGTGGTGTGCGGCTCCGCGGGCGTGTGTGCCCCGCTCGAGACGGAGCACTGCGCGCTGCGGGTCCGCCCCGAGGGCGTGATGCCCGATCAGATCGTGTACCTCGGCTCGATCCTGCCGCACACGGGGACCTACGCCTCGATGGGCATCCCGCTCGAGAACGCGATGCAGCTCGCGATCGAGGACTTCGACGGCACCACCACGCTGCCCGGGGGCAAGCGGGTGGGCTGGGTGGCCTGCGATTCCCGCGGGCGGGCCAGCGACGCGGCCGCGGCCGCCGAGGAGCTCGCGGCCGCGGGCATCCAGGCCATCGTGGGCCCCGCGCTCTCCGAGGAGACGGTGGGCGTCGCCAACGTGACCGCGCCGGCCGGGGTGTTCCTCATCAGCCCCACCGCCTCGGCGCGGCTGCTGGGCCAGCTCGTCGACCTCGACCTGGTGTGGCGCACCGCCGGCAACGATGCGGTCCAGGCCGCGGGCATCGCCGATCGGATCGCAGCCCTCGATCCCCCGCCCGAGCGGGTGGTGGCCCTGGTCAAGAACGATCGCTACGGCCAGGGCCTGCTCGAGGATCTGGCCCCGCGGCTGCAGGGCGTGCTGCCGGCCAACGGCCTGGGCACGCTGCTCTACTCCCCGATCGACACCTTCCCCGACTCGCAGTCCCTGCTGTCGGAGTACGGGGCTCGGGTGGCCGACACCTTCGAGCTCGATCCCGACGTGATCGTGGTGCTCGGCAGCGTGGAGGCGCGGGAGCTGATCCTCTTCTACCTCGACGCCTGGTCGAGCGCCGATCCGCGGCCGCCCCTGCCCACCTTCATGCTCAGCAGCGAGGGCGTGTCCGTGGCGGAGACGATCGTCGAGGGCGTGAGCGAGGGCTTCCGCACCACCCTGATGGCGCGGATGGAGGGGATCGCCCACACCAACCGCGACCCCGACGACTACGGCCCCTTCGCCATCCGCTACGAGATCCGCTTCCCCGATTCCGAGGCGGGGCTCGACGCGGGGCTGGCCTACGACGCCACCATGGTCACCCTGCTCGCGCTGAGCTCCCTGTCGGGGGGCGAGGGCACGGGCTCCCAGATCGCCGAGGCGATGGCGCGCCTGAGCAACGAGTCGGGCACCCAGGTGTCGTTCGGCGAGGGGCTGTCGTTCATCACCACGGTGCAGCAGACTCTCGCCGCGGGCGGCGACGTGGACCTGCACGGGGTGAGCGGGGAGCTCGACTTCGATCTCGAGTCGGGCGACCTGCGGCGCGAGCTGACCGGCTTCGATCTCGAGCCGATCGCGGGTACCACCGAGCCCCGGCTCACGGCACGGCGTCGCTACGAGCTCGATCCGGCACCCGCGGTGACGGGGACCTGGGTCGATCTGTAGCCGCTCGCTGGCGTCGACGAAGGTGACGGCCCTGGCCCCGGGAGCGAGGCCAGGACCGTCAGTGGGGAGACGGCTAGGCCGCCGCGCCCATCTCGGACACGTCCAGCGCCTGGACCAGCAGGCCGAGGGAGGAGTGCTCCACCTCGATGGTCCCGGAGACCGGGGTCCCGGGCGAGGCGAAGGTCCAGGTGTAGACGGTCCGAT
Organism: Myxococcales bacterium; assembly: GCA_020633315.1. Lineage (GTDB taxonomy): Bacteria > Myxococcota_A > Polyangia > Nannocystales > Nannocystaceae > Paraliomyxa. The sequence continues at coordinate 369,584 of JACKDV010000004.1, read as the reverse complement.
CGCCGCTGACGACACCCGAGTTGTCCGGGAGCCCCTTGTCGACCGTGGTGGAGTCGGAAAGGACTACGTGGATCTCGAACGAGTCGGTGTCGAGACCGGCGGCGGTGGTGGTGAGAGTCGAGAAGACCACGATCCACACGTCGTTACCCGTGTCTTCGATCAGGTCCCCGCGACATTGCGGGCACTGGGGCATTGCATACCTCTCTTCGTGGTGGGAGCCCGCGACCGACCCAAGTGTCGGCCGCGTCTGCACGAGTAGTGTTCCCAGTCGATCGTTTCTGCCCGAAATCGATCGCGACGAGAGCTAGAGATGTAGATCGTCGAGGCGTCGTGCCTCGATCCTCAGCGCACCCACAGGCGGAGCTTGCCGGCGTCGAGCGACCCCTCGGTGACGAGGCGGTGCTCCACTCGCTGCAGCACGCGAGCCATGCTCTCCACGCTCGCGTCCTCGGGGTAGGCATCGAGCAGCGCATCGACGAGCCGCACCACCGTGGTGGGGTGCAGCTCGCTCGTCGTGCCCACGGCCCACTCGGAGCCGGCCTGCACGTAGCTCTGGGCCAGGCCCACCGCGCCCGAGATCCCATAGGGATCGATCGTCGCCGAGTGGCAGTGCGCCAGGATCACGTGCAGCGGCGCGTGCCCTTGCTGAGCGAGGATGTCGGCGCGCAGCAGGCCGGTCGCGCCGAGGTTGAAGGTGGTCCGATCGATGTCGTGCTCGCCCGGCTCGACGAGCATCGAGTAGCGGGAGGGATGTGCGGACGAGAAGCCGTAGAGCACGGTCAGCTCGGTGTCCTCGCTGCCCTCGAGCACCTCGCGGAGCGAGACGTGGCCCTGCGACGGTCGGTGGAGCATCGCGATGCTCATGCCGCCGGTGCCGAGCTGGGTGGCCCAGCGTCCGAAGCGTCCCTCGATCGCGTCGTAGTGCTCGAGCAGGAGCCGCTGGGGGTCGGAGTACACCAGGGCGACCGAGGCCTCGCTCGGGGCCTCGCGTGGCTCCACCGGCAGGTCGACCGCCGTCACCACCGTCATCGCGTCACCGATGGGCGCTCCGTTCCACTGCAGGCTCGCGGGGCTCAGCTCGGCCAGCTCGGGCGGAGCGACGACGCGCAGGCGTCGGGCGTCGGCGAGCAGGGGCGCGACCGGGTCGACGAGTCGCTCGCCGAGCCCGGCCGCATCGTGAGGCAGGGGACCGGGCGGCAGCGGGTGGGCGATCACCGAGCCGCTCCCATCCCAGGCGAAGACCACCCAGCGCTCCGCGTCCCGGAAGGGCAGCAGCGAGACCTCGCCGGGCGCCGGCGAGGGGAGATCCTCGCAGTGCACCGTGGTGGTGGCGGGGCGAGCCGACATCAGCTCGTCGAGCCCTGCCTCGACCGCGATCCGCTCGTCGACCGGGATGTCGCTTGGGAGGTACCAGGAGTAGCGCTCGAGTCGATCGCGGGGATCCGCGGTGGCGCCGGCAGTGGTGGCAGGCGTATCGGCGGCGGCGGGCGGGGCCTCGGTCTCCGTGGTGGTGGGTCCGAGCAGCCCGAGGATGCGGGTCATCCGGGCGGCACACAGGGCGGGCTCCACGAGCCCCTCCTCGAGCAGCAGCCGCACCAGCAGCTCGCCGCTGTCGCGGCGCATGGCCACGTAGCGGTCGGCATCCACTCCCCTGCCCACCGCACGAGCGCTGCGACCCAGCTCCTCCTGGGCCAGGGTGAGCGTCTCGATCGCGCGTCGGCGGTGCCCCTGGGCCCGGTGCAGGCGGGCGCTGAGCACCAGGCGATGCCAGCGATCCCGCGGGGGCTCGGCGTCGTCTCCCTCGCCCTTCGCGACGAGCGCCTCAAGCTGGTCGAGCCAGCGCCGGGCCGCCGCGAGCTCACCGCGGCCGAGGGCGAGCTCGGTGTGCAGCAGGTGGTGGCTGCGTCGCTTCTCGGGGTCGAGCACGCCGAGGGCGACCGCATCGAGGTGCTGCCGGGCCGCGTCGAGATCGCCCTCCTCGAGCTCGACCCAGGCCAGCTCGAGCTGGATCCCCGCCGCGATCCCCCGGATGTTGTCGTGGGCGGGACAGCGGTGCTCGTCGGCGGCGAGGGCCACGGCGCGCTCGAATGGCGCGCGCGCGGCCGAGGGGCGACGGCCCAGCATCCGCGCCTCGCGGAGCTCGATCTGGCCGCGGAGCAGCAGCTCGCCCAGCTCGCCCTCGCACGCCTCCACCTCGCTGGCGGGCTCGACCCGGGAGGCGAGCTCGGCCGAGCGATCCATCAGCCGTCGGGCCCAGGTGAAGCGCCCCTGACCCGACAGGGCCTGCACCAGGGGATAGAGGGCGATCCGCTCCCACTTGGCCCAGCGGAGCCGGCGGGCGATGTCGATCCCCTGCTCCACCGTGCGCCGCACCCCGGCCAGGTTGCCGCGGTTGAGGTCGACGATGCTGCGGAAGTAGGTGCCCACCATCACCAGGTCGGGCACGCGATGCTCGTAGCGGCAGCTCGTCGCGAGGACCCGATCGGCCTCGGCGTGGAGCCCCAGCTCCTGGCTGTAGTTGAACACGGCCGCCCACGCGCTGTCGCACTCCTGCCGGGCCAGGCCGAGGGTGTGGGCCATGCGGGCCGCCTCCTCGGCCAGTCGGGCCGAGTCCAGCCAGCGGCCCTGGTCGAAGGTCACGAACTGCAGGTAGCGGGTGAGCACCAGGCGCTCGCGGAGGCGCGTCTCCCCGGCGAGCGCCTCCCTCCACTCCTGCTCCAGCGCCTGCTGGAGCTCGGGCTTGCCCACCGCGTCGTCGAGGCGCTGCTTGAGGCGATGGGTGACCAGCGGTCGCTGCTCCACGTCGAGGACCAGGAGCTCCGTGGCTCGGCCGGCGATCGTGCCGGTGAGCACCAGGCGTCCCGAGTGGGGCAGGCGGACCGCGAGGCTGGTGCCGCTGTCGACCTCCTCCTCCTCTGCCACCAGCGGATGCCCGGCGAGGGTGAGCCGCGGGCTCGAGACCGCGGAGGGCAGCCACAGCCGCAGCAGCCCCGGCCGCGCGGCGGGGACGGGCTTGACGAGCATGACGCAGGTCGTGGGCTCGTCGGGGGTGGGGGGCAGCTCGAGCTCCTTGCAGCCGCCCCACAGCACCTCGAGCCCGGGCGGCTTGGGGGCGAGGTCGCCCGCCTCGGGCTCGAGCTCGGTCACGGGGGCGAGGTCATCGGAGGCTGTCTGCCTCGGGCCGAGGTCACCGGCGATCCACGACAACGCGATGGCGAGCGAGATGCTCAGTACCGGCCGGAACAGGGCCCTACTCGGCCCCGGCACAGTCATCTCCGTCCACCTCGATCGCCATCGCGGGCAGGAAGGTGCAGCGGCGGGAGTCGTCGTGCGTGGCACATGCGCCCGGGCTGCCGATGCGGGGCTCGAGCACCCAGGTCCCCGGAGTCAGCGGGGCCAGCGAGCCCAGGGTCCCGTGCAGCACGAGCGCGCGGCCGCCATCCTCCCACGCGAAGCGCTGGTCGCCGTCGATGTCGAAGAGCAAGCGATGGCTGGGGCCCTCCGCGGGCGTGGCCACGAGCACGAGCTGCAGCGGCGCCTCGGGGTCGATCGTCGCGTCGCTGGCCACGGCCACCGTGAGCCGCATGGGACGATCGGAGCACACCTGCATCCGCTTGGCGGGGCCCTGGTGGTCGGGCGGAGGGCTGCCGCCGTCGATGCGCCAGGAGCCGAAGGGAGGGGGGCTCGCCTCCTCCACCCTCGCCGTCGGCACCGGTGGCTCCTCGGGGGTGGGCGAGGGCTCGGGCACGCTGCGAACCACGAGGACGATCGCGGCCGCGGTGGCGATCGCGGTGACCAGGTACCCGAGCCAGTGCGAGGGGCTCTCGCCGTTCTTGGTCGAGCTCGCACGGGTCGGGCGATCCTTGCCCACGACACGCCGAGGCTTGGGCGGCTTCGGTCGCTCGTCGGCCACCTCGGGATCGCTGGTGCCCAACAGCTCGTCGAGGAATGCCTGGACCTTGGCGGGGCTGGGCGGCTCGTAGCTCGCGGGCGCCTGGTCCCCGCGATCACGCTTGGCTCGAGCCAGGCGTCCGAGGTCCTCCAGGATCGACTCCGGTGCCGGCTCGTCGGCATCGGGGCCGTCGGGTGGGAAGCCGTTCATGCCCGTACCCCCCTAGGAGAGTGCTCACCGAACGCTGACACCACGCAGTGTGTCATGACTCGTCCCCTCCGTGCCGTTTACCGCTGCGAGCGCCACTGCGAAGGAGCTCGACCACGTGGGGGAACGCCTTGGCGATGCGCCCGCGCAGTCGTGACTTCCATGTGTAGATGGCATCGGCCGTGACGCCTTCACCAGCGGCGATGTCGGCAGCAGAGCGCCCGTCGATGAACAGGGCGTTGAAGCGCTCGCGATCGTGGTCGCCGTTGCGGGCGTCGAGCCAGGCGAGGATCTCCTCGAGCGCGGCGCGGTAGGCCAGCAGATCGTCGATGTCGGCGTCGTCGACCTCGGCGAGCCCGATGTCGCCCAGCGAGATGATCACCAGCCGGTTGCCGAGCCGACGCCGCACGAAGCGGCTGGCGATCATCCCGAGGTAGCCGCGGAAGCTGGCCCGTTGGGGATCCCAGCTGCGGAGCACCGCGCCATTGCGGCGGAACAGGTATGCGAGGATCTCGTGGACCAGGTCCTCCACCATGGACGGGGGTCCCTGACACGCGAGCAGCGTGAAGTGGGTGGTCCGATGGACGGCCTCGACGACCTGTTGGTGCAGCTCCCGACGCTCCCGTTCGGATGCGTCGAGCATCCGCGCGATGATCTCCGGAGTGAGCATGGGAGCCGGCCGCGCAAACGGTACCAAGAACTTCCATTCGCACCGGCCCCGCGGCTAATGTGCGGAATCGAGCGTCTTGGTACTTTCGTGCCATTCGCGCAGCTACGGTCCCCGGTCCCCGGCAGGGGCCCCGAGCGACGAGAAATCGTCGCTCGTCCGCGCCGGGCCCGGCTCAGTGGGTGGGGACGTATGCGCTGCGGCGCGACACGTACATCACCCCGGGCCGTCCCAGGTTCACGTCGGCGAAGCGGCGCTGGAACTGCATGAGGAAGGTGCTGCGGTTGGACGCGCGGGGGGTCGTGCGGTGCCCGAAGGTCAGGGCGCTGGCGGGATCGCGATCGGCATAGGAGTCGAAGCGACCGCCGTCGAGCAGCCCGCTGCCCTCCACCACGGTGGGGCGACGGTCGAGCGAGCGCAGATCGTAGGGGATGGTCCGGCTGCTCTCGTCGATCGTCGGCGTGGAGGGAGCGTAGGGGATGGTGAGGCTGCTGTCGGCGAGCCGCGGCTTGGAGCGACCGGCGTAGGGCACGGTGAGGCTGCTGCGCTGCGGCTCGCTCCACGGCAGGGTGGGGGTGCTCTCGCTCCAGCCACCGCGGAGCTCGGGGCCGTCGTCCATCGAGATCGGGCAGCCGCCCAGGCGGGCCGGTGCCTCGCGGATGGCCTCGAACAGCTCCACCAGCAGATCGTCGGGCAGCAGGTCGAGCTCGGGCACGTCGAACACCTCGCCGGGCACCTCGATGGGCACCAGGCTGAAGCGACGGCTCCAGCGGTACAGCGAGCGCTCGGGCAGGCGGCCGCGGTACAGGCCGCGCTCGGCCTCCTCGTGGTCGAGGAACAGCACCTCGGTGTGGCGGTTGCCGTCGGCGCACGCGCGGTGGAAGCTCGCGTTGCTCAGGAAGAGCATCATCGCGGCGGCGTGCTCGGGGGCGCCCAGCAGGCGGATGCCTCGCAGGTCGATCGTGAACACGTGCTCCATCCGCTGGTCGCGGGGATCCCAGTGCTTGATGCAGTTGGCCTGCTGCATCAGCTCGCCCAGCTCGGGGAAGGTGGGCCAGCGATCGTCGGTGAGCCCCACCGGCGGGCCGAACACGCGGTTGTAGCTGTCGCCCGCCGGGGCGGTCTCGAGGTCGGGGAAGTACAGGGTCAGGTTGCGCTCGTCGTCGCGGAAGCGCCCCGCGAGCTCCTGGATCTTCTCGATGTACTCGGCAGCCATGGGTCAAGCTCTCCAGCGCATCCGGTCACGACACGACCGGCGGGCGGACACCAGGCGAGGGGCGAGGGCGGGGCCCAGGCTCGACTCGGGTGTCTCGTCCGACACCGACAAGACGGGTCGCCCCGCCCCCGGTTGCAGGTCCGTGCAGGTGGATGCCCGACCGATTCGTGAGGTTCACGACGATCGCGGAAACGCCCCGGGTTGGGTCAAGAACAGTGTTCTTGGCGGTAGGCTCAGCGGATGAGGGTGGGGTCCACCTTGGCGTCGGTGGCATCGTCGAGCCAGCGCAGGAACAGGCCGATCTCGTCGGGGGTGGGGTCGCTCCAGGTCCGCAGCCCGCGGCGGCCGTAGACGTCGGCCACGGTGCCCCGCGCCGACCAGGCCATGGGGTCGTTGCGTCGAGAGAAGCGTCGGGTCTGCCCCGACTCCACGTCGACCCACAGGCTGTCGGGAGCCCGCCCGCGCTCGTAGCGGGGGCGCAGCAGCAGCACGCGGGCGTCGGGAGAGACGATGAGGCGCTCGTGCCCGGTGCCCACCGACGGCAGCAGGCGGAAGTGATCGCCAGCCAGCCGCCACAGCAGATCGTTGTCGTCGTGGGTGCGCAGCAGCAGGGTGCGTCGCTCGGTGTCGACCAGCAGGGTGCGCAGCTCGGGCTCCTCGAACAGCAGGTGCACGTCGCCGCTCTCCTGGCCGATGTGCCACACCCGCAGCGTGGTGGAGAGCATGCGGGCCTCCTCGTCGCGCAGCACCTCGGCCGTCGCCATGCGCAGGCCCCCGTGCACGTAGGCGAAGGCGAGGCGCTCGCCAGCCGGGACCCCGTCGGGCCACTCGAGCGGACGGCCGCGCCCCTCGGGCAGGGCCCACAGCCAGGCGTCGGTGGGATGATCGCTGAGCAGGGTGAGCCCCGAGGGCGAGTAGCGCAGCGTGATCGCGGGCGAGTCGGTGACGGCGAGGGCCTGCGGCTCCTCGCCGGTGATCGGGTAGAGCGCGACCTCGCAGTGCTCCATGCCGTCGCAGCGCGGCGCGGCGATCGTCTCGCCGTCGGGTGACCACGCCCAGGCGGCCGAGCGCCGGGAGCCCTCGCGCCGTAGCTGCACCGGCGGCTGGTCGCGATCGGCCACCGACCACACGATGATGCCTCCGTCCTCGTCGATGGCGGCCAGCTCGTGGCCCTGCGGCGAGAAGCCCAGGTCGATCACGGTGCGGCTGTGCTGGCCGAGGTCGCCGCGGGGGTCGCCCTGCTCGGACCACAGCTGCACCAGGCCCTGGCGGGTGGCCGAGGCCAGCAGCCCTCCCGCCCGCGAGAAGGCCAGCGCGGTGAGGGGTCCCGCGGTGGGGGTGATGCGCGAGCCGTCGGGCTGGGTGCCGAGGTCGCCGATCCCGGTCAGGCGCCACAGCCGGACCTGCTCGCCGGTGGCCGCGGCCGCCCACGCGCCGTCGTCGGAGACCGCGATCGCGTTGACGATGGCATGCACGCCGCGCAGCGGCTGGGGGTCGCCGTCGCCGAGCAGCATCAGCTCGCGATCGCCCCGGCAGACCAGGGTGTGCTCGCCCGAGGGGCTGCGCTGCAGCAGGGTCACGCCGTCGTAGCCGGAGACCGGCAGCGGCTTGCCCTTGGCCGTGGACCAGCGCCGCACCTCGCCGTCCTCCGACACCGACCAGATCGCGATGCCCTGGCCGTCGAAGCGGGCGTCCCTCACCCCGGGGCCGTGCTCGAGGCTCCAGTGGGTCTCGCGCTCGAGGAACCACTGCCGGATGGTGCCGTCGTCGCTGGCGCTGGCCAGCATGCTGCCGTCGGCCGAGAAGTCGAGCGAGCGGATCGCCCCCTTGTGATCTCGCATGGCCCGGGTGCTGCGGCCGTCCCAGTCGAGCAGGCGCACCGTGCCGTCCTCGGCCCCGGTGGCGATGCGCTGGCCGTCGCGGGACAGGGCCACCGCCACCAGGGGCCCGTCGGCGTCGGGGATGCGGCGCATGGTGCCGGGATCGGAGGTGCCCTGGCCGCGGGTCCACAGGTAGAGCGCGTCGTCGCGGCCGACCGCGGCGATGCGGGTGGCCTCGGGAGTGATCGCCAGGTCGCGCAGCGGCGCGACGGGGGTCTCGAGGTACTGCAGCTCGCCGGTGGTCGAGTCCCACCGCGCGAGGCCCTTGCCCGCCATCACCAGCGAGCCGTCCTCGGCGAAGGCGATTCGGGCCAGCCGGCCCAGGCCGGGCTCGAGGGTCCGGTGGATCACCCCGCGCTGGATCGCGTCGGCGGCGATGGTGCGGGCCGCGGGCAGCCAGCCGTCGTTGGTGGGGGTGAGGTGCTTGAGCGTGGCGAGGGCCGCGGTGGGATCGTCGTCGATCACCTCGCGGGCGTAGGCGAGCAGCAGGTCGTCGTACTTCTCCGAGACCGAGCGGGACTGGGCGCGGCGCAGCTCGTCCTCGGCGTTGAGCACCCGCGCGCGCTCGAACTGGGCGCGCAGGCGCTCGCCCTCGGACCGGGCCTCCCGCTCCTCGCGCTCGGACCACCACAGCAGGCCCACCGCGCCCACCAGCGCCACCACCAGCAGGCCCCAGGCCACGCGCTGCAGCGCGACCCGGGGATCGTGGGTGAGCTCGTCGAGCAGGGGCTCCATCGACGGGTAGCGATCGTCGGGGTGCACCTGCAGGCCGCGCTCGAGCACGCGGAAGATCCGGGGCGGGATGTCGGTGTAGCGCGGCGGCTGCTCGAAGCGCCCCGCGAGCACGTTGCGGCGCAGCTTGGGCAGGGTCTCGCCGGGGAACGGCCGAAAGCCGTAGAGCGCCTCGTACAGCGACACGCAGTAGGAGAACTGATCGCTGCGCAGGTCGGCGCGCTGGCCCAGGTGCTGCTCGGGCGCCATGTAGGCCGGCGTGCCCATGATGACGCCGGTGCGGGTGAGTGGCGCGTCGGGGGAGGTCATGCTCTCGCCGGAGGGCAGCGAGAGGCTGGGCGTCTCCTCGGAGAGCTCGGCCGGGCGCGAGCTCAGCTCCATCTCCTGTCGCGCGAGCCCGAAGTCCACGACCCGCACGGCGCCGTCGGTGCGCACGAGCACGTTGGCCGCCTTGAAGTCGCGGTGCACGATGCCCGCCGCGTGGGCGGCCGCGAGCCCGCGCCCCGCCGCCACGTAGGCCTCGAGCACCTCCCTCCAGGTGCGCCCCTCCTGCCGCTGCCAGTGGGCCAGGGTGGTGCCGTCGACGAACTCCATCGCCACGTAGACCTGGTCCTGCCAGGTGCCGACCTCGTAGACGTGGATGACCGAGGGGTGCGAGAGGCGGGCGAGGGCCTGGGCCTCGCGGATCAGGCGGGCCTGGGCGTCGGGGCTGGCCTCGGAGCCGCGCGGGTGCAGCAGCTTGACGGCCACCTTGCGATCGAGGGTGTCGTCGTAGGCGGCGTAGACCATGCCCATGCCGCCCTCGCCGATGCGCTTGATGACGACGAAGCGGCCGATGCGGGTGGGCTCGGCCACTTCCTCGCGGCTCGCCTGCTCGCCCTCGCCGAGCTCGGTCCGCTCCTGGCTGGGGACGCTGGGCGGATCGCTCGACAGCGGGGGCCCGAAGAGCTGAGCCTTGACGTTGGCGCGGACCTGACGGAGCCAGGCCTGGCTCTCGGGAGAGGAGGGATCGGTGGGGCGCGAGCTCGTCACGGGCGGCTCCCGTGTCGAGCGGGGGACGGTCCGTACGCAGTGCCGGTCCCTACGGAGCCCTGCGTCACGACCCTCCCGCTAGCGAGGCCGGTACGTGATGCGGCCCCGCGTGGGATCGTAGGGCGACACGGCGACGGTGACCTTGTCGCCCAGCACCACGCGGATCCGATAGCGCCGCATCTTGCCGGCCAGCTTGGCGATGACGTAGTGATCGTCGCCGACCTCGACCTTGAAGGTTCCCCCACTGAGGACCTCGACGACCTTGCCCTCGAACTCGATTGAGTCTTCCTTACTCATCCGTTTGCGCCTGATATCACATTCTGCCAAGCGGGGGGCAACGGACGCGTCCGCCCCCAGTGTGCCCGCCGCCGCTGGCTTCGCAAGGACGGCCCCCCGCGGGAGGCCGCCGACGGGCGCGGAGGGGCGTTCCGGTTTACCTCGCGTTTACCGCAGGTGGACGGCCGCAGGGCGCCCCGCCGGGCATGCTGGGCAGACGAGCGCGGAGGATCGCCGGGCCCACACCATCCCACGAGGCCCGTCGTCCGACCGATCGACCACCGAGGAGATCGACCATGAAGCTGTGGAGCCCCAAGACCCGCATCCTCCTTCCGGCCATCGGCGGCCTGGCCCTGCTGGGCCTGGGCAGCGTGGCCGTGGCCAAGCCCGATGGCGCGGACGCCCGTGCCGAGCGATCCCACGGAGGCCTGTGCGAGCGCCTCGAGTGCAGCGATCAACAGAAGCAGGAGCTGCAGGCGGTCATGACCGAGCTGCGCGCCGACACCAAGGCCGACCGCGAGGCGATCGAGCGGCTGCAGGCCAAGCTCGCGGCCGAGCTGGCCAAGGCCAAGCCCGACGAGAAGGCGATGCAGGCCACGCTCGCTGCCATCGAGACCCACGAGCACGAGCTGCGCGCCCGGGCCTTCGACGCGATGATGGAGGTGCATGCGCTGCTCACCCCCGAGCAACGAGCCCAGATGGCGCAGGCGGTCGAGCGCCACGGCTTCCGCGGGCTGCTGCGCGGCGCCAAGGGCAAGCGAGGCAAGGCCGAGGGCAAGAAGGCCAAGGCCAAGCAAGGCGGGGAGGGCAAGGGCGCGGCCAAGAAGGGCTGAGGCGCGCGACGTGTGGGGCGGCACGGGCGAGGCTCGGGCCGCCCCGCCCCGGGCTCAGCTCCCGCAGGCCTCGGGGTGCGGCTCGCGATCGCAGCAGCCCATGGCCGCGTCCGCGCTGCACTCGCGCTCGAGCGCCGCGGCGGCGGCCACGTCGAGGTCGTCCCGGCAGACGCACAGCTTCTCGCAGCAGTGATCCCCTAGCCCCTGGATCCGCGCGCAGGCGAAGCCGCTGCTGCACGCCGAGTCGGGGTCGCCGCCCTCGCAGTCCGCATCGGCGTCGCACTGCTGCGAGCACATCGAGCGGGCCATCACGTGGCGCTGGTCGAGCTCGCAGTGCCCCTCCACGCACACGAAGCGGTCGTCACCTCCCGCCGAGCCGCACTCCTCGTTGGACTCGCAGCCCTCCTGCGGGGGCTCGGTGTCCTCCGCATACACGCACAGCAGCTGGTCGCAGGCGAGCGCGGGAAAGGTGATGGTCTGGCTCTGCGGCACGAAGGCCGCCCCATGGTTGCAGGGGCTGCCCACGTCGCTGTGCGGGCAGCCCCCGAGCACGAGGGGAATCAGCAGGCCCGGCCAGACCCCGGCATGGAACGTCACCCTACGGGACATGCGATGCCCACCCCCGAGCCCTCCGATCGTTTCCTGCCGTCCTTGCCTCCCGCGACCCGCCGGGCGTGAGCGCGACACCGTGGACGCGGAAGGGACGACCGCCGAGCCGCGCTCGTCCCCTCCGATGGCCTGCTCCTCACACCGGGCCTTCCGCTCACCAAAGCTCGAGGGTTCGTGGACGCGGAAGGGACGACCGCCGAGCCGCGCTCGTCCCTCCGAAGGCGACGAGATCCCCCCGCTTGCGGGGGGAAGCGTGGTGCACCGTCCGCCCCCGCTGACCGCGGGGGGCATGGACGTCGCTACGCGTCGGCGAGCTTGCGCTTGAGCTCCTCGAGCTGCGCGTCGATCTCGGCCGCCTTGGAGGCGCTCTCGACCTCCTCGTCGCTCGCGACGTCGGCCGTGCTGGCGCTGGGAGCAGGCTCGTCCACCCTGCCGCCGATCGCCTTGCGCTCCTCCTCGGCCGCCTGCAGGGCCATCTTGTTCTTGAGGCGGGCGAGCTCGTCGTCCACCCCGGTGCTGGCCTCGAGCGCCTTGAACTGCGACTCGAGCGAGGCCTCGGGCAGGGCACCGCCGATCTCGGCCGTGGCCTCGGCCTCGGCCTCGAGCTGGGTGACGCGATCGGACATGCGCTCGAAGGTGTCGAACGCCGAGGTGGAGTTGATGTTGGAGAGGGTCTCGTTGATCGTGCGCTGCGCCTCGGCCCGCTTCTGCCGCGAGACCAGGATGTTGCGCTTGCGCTTGGCTTCCTCGATCTTGGTGTCGAGGCCGCGCAGGGCGAGCTTGAGCTGCTCGACCGACTGCTTTTGCGCCTCCCACTGCTGCTTGAGGGTCTCGGCGACCTCGTCGTGCTCGCCCTTGCGCGCCAGCGCGGCCTTGGCGAGGTTGTCGTCGCCGGCCTTGATGGCCAGCATCGCCTTGCGCTCCCACTCCGCCGCCTTGGCGGCCTCCTGCTGGTACTGCTTCTTGAGGCGCTTCTCGTCGGCGATCGCGACCGCGACCTGCTTCTTGGCCTCGATCAACTGCGACTTCATGTCGACGAGGACCTGATTGAGCATCTTCTCGGGGTCCTCGGCCTTGTTGATCAGCTCGTTGATGTTCGAGCGGATCAGCGTGCCCAGCCGTGAAAACAGTCCCATGCTACGCGCTCCCCTCGGCGGCCGCGCCGGTGTCCTGGCTCTGGCTCGCGGGTCGGCCCCAGGTTGCGAGCTTGTCCCAGTGGTTGTCCAGCGCCATGCACATGTCGTCGATCATGGCCTGGAACTCGTTGAAGTCGAGGTTCTCCAGCTGCTGCGCCCCGGACAGAACGACTCTATCACCCTGTAGGGAGTACGAGGAGTGGAGCAGCTCGGCGTTGAGCTCGAGCAGGCAGCGGAACAGACCCTCGTGGTCCTCCTCTTGCCCGCCGAGGGTGAACATCACGATCGAGAACACGACCACGGGAGGGTCGGCGCTGACGCCGATCTGTGCCGGATGCGCGCTGTCGGGGGTGATGACCCAGGTGCTCTTGCCGATCTGCTCGTACTGAAGACCGGTCTGAATGAAGAAGGAATCGAGGTCTTCGACGCTGCTCATGCTGGTCGCTTTCCCCAGGATGGTCCCGGTTGGAGTGCAGGAGGCGAGGCGTCTCGCCGCGGGGCCCGCAGGTTAAGCCAGGGCGAAGAAGCGCGGCAAGCGAGGGATCGCGCGAGACGGGCCCCCAACCCCGATCCAGGAGCGCACATTCCGGGTGTGATCTCTCGCGCTCGGCCCTTCGGTCGGTCGCCGCTCGAGCCCCCGTCCGGTCCGTCCGCTCCCACGAGCGGGCCGTCCACGGCATCCGTGCCGGAGTAGGGCTTTTCCGGGGTCGGGCCCCGTGGTATCTCGCCGCACTAGCATGTCCGACCTCGAGTCCATCCCGGGCCCGCTGCCCCGTCATGTCGGCATCATCATGGACGGGAACGGCCGCTGGGCTCGCTCTCGCGGGCTGCCTCGCGAGGAGGGCCATGCTCGGGGGGCCGACTCGGTGCGCACGGTGGTGCGAGCCGCGCGCAAGATCGGGGTGCAGGCGCTGACCCTGTTCGCGTTCTCCAGCCAGAACTGGGATCGGCCGCCCGAGGAGGTCTTCCACCTCATGCAGCTGCTGCGCCGCTACCTGATCCAGGAGCGGTCGGAGATCCTCGACAACGGCATCCGCCTCACCACGGTGGGAGACACCCAGCGCCTGCCCGACTACGTCCGCTCGCCGCTGGTGGAGCTGATGAGCGCCTCGGCGGACAACGACGACATGGTGCTGTGCCTCGCGCTGAGCTACGGCGGCCGCGAGATGATCGCCAAGGCGGCGGCGGCCATGTGCCGGGCCGCGGTGGCGGGCAAGCTCGACCCGGCCACCGTCGACCCCGAGGTGTTCGGCTCCTACCTCGAGTCCTCCAACCTCCTGCCGCCGATGGACCTGCTCATCCGCACCAGCGGCGAGCACCGGATCTCCAACTTCTTCCTGTGGGAGATCGCGTACGCGGAGCTGCACTTCACCGAGAAGCTCTGGCCCGAGTTCGAGCGCGCCGACCTCGAGGCGGCCCTGCGGGACTTCGGGAGCCGGGAGCGCCGCTTCGGCCTCACCTCGGATCAGATCGCCCGGTTGCCCGCCCGCCCCGCGGCGGGGGACGAAGAGGGCACCTCGGCGGCCTCCAGCAGTGGGTAGCCGTGGGTAACCTCGCCAAGCGGGTGGCCACGGCCGCGGTGCTGGTGCCGGTGGTGCTGGCCGCGATCTACCTCGATCCCACCCCGTGGGCGGTCACGGTGTTCGCGGCCGCGGTGGCGTGGGTGAGCATGGACGAGTACCTGCGCATGGCCCTGCCCGTGACCGACGCGGATCGGGGCGGCCTGCTGCGCGTGGTGACCGGGCTGCTCGCGGTGGCGATGGTGGTGCTGCCGGTGGCCTTCGACCCCGGGCGGGTGCTGGCGCCGCTGCTGATGCTCTCGGCCATCGCCGTCGGCTTCTCGGCGCTGGCCCGCCCCGCCCAGCTCCCCGACGCGGGCCGCCACTTCGGCGTGTGCCTCTCGGGCCTGGTCTACGTGCCGCTGCTGATGAGCGTGGTGCCGCTGCTCAAGCAGATGGGCAAGCCGCACTGGATCGTGATCACCCTGGCGATCGCGTTCTTCTCCGACACCGTCGCCTACTTCTTCGGGCGTGCGTTCGGCAAGCACAAGCTCTACGAGGCGGTCAGCCCCAAGAAGACCATCCAGGGGGCGTTCGGCGGCGTGCTGGGCTCGCTGCTCGCCACGGTGGGCCTGGGCTCGCTGTGGCTGGCTCCCGAGCTGCCCATCGCCCATGCGCTGGGGCTGGGGCTGGTGGCCAACGTCTGCGGCCAGGCCGGTGATCTGGTGGAGTCGATGATCAAGCGGACCTTCGGGGTCAAGGACTCGAGCAACCTGCTGCCCGGACACGGCGGCATGCTCGACCGCATCGACGCGATGGTCTACGTGGCGCCCGTCGTCTACGTGTACCTCGGCTGGATTGCCTGAAGGCCGCGGGTCCGAGGAGGCCGCGCCACTCAGCCGCTGGACGAGGGCGGCAGGGCCTTGAGCGATTTCTTCTTGCCCAGGTAGTACGCGCCCCCGGCCACGCCGCCGATGAGCAGCAGGGGCCACATCGCCGAGAGCACGAACAGCGTCGCCGCGGTGGCTGCGCCCGAGGCCACGCCGGTGGCTGCGGCTGCGGCCACGGACTTGCCGGTGGAGGCCTTCTTCTTCTTGGCGGCAAGGTAGGTGCCGCCGGCGACGAGGGCTCCGACGAGGATCTCGATCATGGGCGCGCCCAGTATAGGGTGGGGTCACGGTGGGCGCCCGTGGCGTTTTTCGCCGCGGGCGTGGCTCGCCGACGTCGGCGGGGCGCCGCAGGCCGGATCGAACCCCTTTACGCCGCGAAATCGTGGGGGGATACTGCCTCGCCGGTCGTCGGGCTCGCGGTCCGTGTGCTTGGCCGTCGAAGAGAGCAGCGCGTGGAAGGCGAGCGGAACAACGAGCAAGAGGCCGAGCCCCGTGGTGGCGCCGATGGCGGTGATGCCTCGGAGGGCCCGCGGCGCAAGCGGAGGCGCCGACGCGGACGCCGCAAGGGCAGCGGCCCCGAGGCGCGCGCCGGCGAGGGCTCGCCCGCGGCCGAGGTGGCACCGACCTCCGAGGGACCAGCCCCCGAGGCTGCGCCCAACGATGCGGCCGCGCCGTGGCAGGCCCTCGCGGCCGGGCTGTTCAGCCACCTCGACGAGCGCCAGGTGCCGTGCATGATCGACGGCTGCCCCAACACCTGGTCGTGGACGGCCCAGGAGCAGATGCAGGCGTTCGGCCAGCCGCCGCCCAAGCGCATGTGCAACGAGCACCGGGCCGCGCTCTCGTCGATCGAGGATCGCGAGCTGCCCTGCGCCAACCCGGGCTGTGAGCACACCTGGACCTGGACCACGGCGATGCAGCGCAAGGCGATGCAGCGCACGGGGGGCACGGTCGAGCCGCCGCGCAAGGTCTGCCCGCACTGCATCGCCGAGGAGAAGGACCTCGCCGACCGCGAGGTGCCGTGTCGGCTCGAGGGCTGCGGCCGTCACTGGACCTGGACCCGCGATGCGCAGCTCAAGCACCGCGTGTGGGCGCGTCGTCAAGCCGAGGAAGACGCGGCCGAGCCAGCCTCTGGCCGCGGGGGCGGCAAGCGGCGAGGTCGTCGGAATCGCCGGCGTCGGCGTCCCGACATCCACGAGCCGCCGCCGCGGCTGTGCGGGCCGTGTCAGGACAAGCTCGCTCGGCTCGAGCCCCGCGAGGCTCCCTGCAAGGTGCACGGCTGCACCCGCACGGTCACCCTCGATCGCGAGGTGCAGCTGCGGGCGTGGGCCCTGCTGCACACCGAGGATCTCGACGCCGAGCCGTCGCTGCCCCGGCGCATGTGCGACACCTGCCGGGAGTTCTGCCGCTCGCACCCCGATCGCGAGGTCGCGTGCGGGCGCCCGGGCTGCGAGCGAACCTGGACCTACAAGACGGGCGCCCAGCTCCAGGACTTCCTCGCGGGGCGACGCCAGGATCCGATCCGGCTGTGCGACGAGTGCAGCAAGGGCGGCGCGCTGCTGGTCGACGTGGAGTCGGTCGCGGGCATGGAGGTGATGCCCTGCGTGGTGCCGCTGTGCGACGGCGTGTGGTTCTATCGAGAGGGGCTGGTGGCCGTGGAGCCGAGCCCCTCCGATCCGCTGCCGCTCGATCGCATGTGCGATCGCTGTCGGCAGGAGCGAGGGGCCGAGCCCCGCGCCCGCGCGCTCGAGGCCGAGCTCGAGCCGGATCCCGAGCCCGACGACGACGGCTCGGACGGCGAGGCGGACGACGGTGGCTCGGACGACGGTGGCTCGGACGAGGCGGACGACGGCGAGGCCGCGGAGGCGGTCGCCGATGCGAGCGCGAGCGAGACCGAGCCTCGCGAGGGCATCGGGATGGCGGCCGAGGTCGAGGAGGCCGGCGCCGCCAACGAGGCGACGGCGGCCAACGAGGCCGTCGCGGCCAACGAGGCCGTCGCGGCCAACGAGCCCGGCGGCACGGAGCCCTCGCCGAGCGACGAGCCCTGATCCCGACCGCTCGAGTGGCTCGAATCGAGGATCCCGAGAAGATCAAGCGCTGGGGAGCGCGGCTCCTTGGAGCGCGACCCCTTCGTGCATGGAGGTTGGGCTGGCCCACGTTCGCGGGCGGTGGACCCTCGGCGATTCGCCGCTTCCTTGACCGGCGGGCGGCGGCGGTGACAAGGTGACGGTCGCGCACGCTGCCCGGCTCCCCGCTCTGCTCTGCGATCCTGCCGCTCCGCTGCTCCTTCCGATCGCGTGCGCTTCCAATTCCTCGGCCGAGCCGCTCGGCCCCCGGGCCCGCTTCCCGATGACGACCAGCGATGGTCTCCGGGTCGCGGGCCTCCTTCGTGCGTGGGACTGGCATCATCGCCGGCACCATGACCGACTCTCCGCTCGTCCTCGTCACCGGATCCACCGACGGCATCGGCCGTGAGACCGCGCGCCAGCTCGTGCGGCGAGGCGCGCGGGTGATCGTGCACGGACGCAGCGCGACCAAGGCGGCCGAGGCCCACGACGAGCTGCAGGCGCTGGGCGGGCGGCCCCAGCCCGCGCCGGTGGTGGCCGACCTCGCCTCGCTCGACTCGGTGCGGGGCATGGCCGACGAGCTGCTGGCGCGGGACGAGCCGCTGCAGGTGCTGCTCAACAACGCGGGGATCTACGCGCGCGAGCGCAAGCTCAGCGAGGACCTGCTCGAGCTGACGATGGCGGTCAACCACTTCGCCCCCTTCCTGCTCACCCACCGCCTGCTGCCGGCGCTCCAGCGGGCGGGCGGGGCTCGCATCGTCAACGTCAGCTCCATCGCCCACACCCGCGGCACCATCGACCTCGAGGACATCCAGCTCACCCACGGCTTCACCCACTACGGGGCCTACGCGGCGTCGAAGCTGGCCAACGTGCTGTTCACCGTCGAGCTCGCCGCGCGCCTGGGGGTGGGGATCACCGTCAATGCGCTCCACCCCGGGGTGGTCTCCACCAAGCTGCTCACCCAGGGCTTCCAGATGGAGGGCCACGACAGCCCGGCCAAGGCCTCCGAGACCTCGGTGTTCCTCGCCCTGAGCCCCGAGGTGGAGGGGGTCACCGGCCAGTACTTCTCCCACTCCAAGGTCGCGCCGCGCAGCCCCGCGGCCTCCGACGAGACCCTGTGCCGCCGGTTCTACGAGCTGAGCTGCGACATCACCGGGGTCGAGCCCCTGCCCGCCTGAGCGGGGTAGCGCATCGTCCGCCGCTCGCGGGCCTCTTTTCTCGAAATTCCTAGGGCCCCCGACCGATGAATTCCGCCCGCGAGGGTGGTCCAATCAGCGGGCGTCCCCGCGCCGCGCGCTCTGCGATGACCAAGGTCGAGCTCACCACCCACCTGCATGCCTTCTTCCCCGTCCTCGCCGGGCGGGAGCTGCTCGTGGAGGCGAGCACGGTGGCCGAGGTGATCGACCGGCTCGAGGCCATGGCGCCGGGCTTTGCCTTCTACGTGTGTGACGAGCGAGGCCGGCTGCGCCGGCACGTCAACGTCTTCGTCGGCGACGAGATGATCGCGGATCGTCGCCGGCTGAGCGATCCGGTGGGCCCCGACTCGCGCGTGTTCATCGCGCAGGCCCTCAGTGGAGGTTGAGCATCGTGCAGACCACATCGATCCTCCTGGGAACCCGCAAGGGAACCTTCATCGTGCGTCGGTCCGAGGACCGATGGGTCCCCCAGCTCAGCGGCCACGCGGGGGCGGGCTCCAACTTCGTCGCCCGCGATCCCAACACGGGCACGCTGTGGGCGGCGCTGGGCCACGGCCACTGGGGGGCCAAGCTGTCGCGCTCGACCGACGATGGTGCCACCTGGGAGGACGCCGCTCAGATCAAGTACCCCGAGGGGGCCCGCTACATCGCGCCTCCCGATCCCACCATCGAGGACGACACCCGGGTGCGCTACCTGGACGCCACCGTGCTCAAGCTGTGGATCCTCGCCTTCGGTGGGGACGGGCGGATCTACGTGGGCACGATCCCCGGGGGCCTGTTCGTCAGCCGCGACGGCGGCGAGAGCTTCGAGCTCAACCTCCCGCTGTGGAACCACGAGTCGCGGGGCGGCGATCTGTTCGCGGGCGACGGCAGCGGTCGCACCGCGTGGTTCGGCACGCCCGCGTCCGAGGGAGGCGAGTTCGCCCCGGGGATCCACTCGATCGTGGTCGATCCGCGTCGACCCGAGCGCATCCTGGTGGCCATCTCCACCGCGGGCGTGCTCGAGAGCACCGACGGCGGCCAGAGCTGGCGCAGCCGCAACAAGGGGCTGATGATGGACTACCTGCCCGATCCCGACGCCGAGTGGGGTCACGACCCGCACTACGTGGAGCTGTGCGCCGGCGACCCCGACCACATGTGGCAGCAGAACCACTGTGGCGTGTTCTACAGCTCCGACGGCGCGGCCACCTGGTCCAAGGTCAGCCAGCCCGAGCAGGGCGTGCACTTCGGCTTCCCGGTGGCGGTCGACCCCCGCGAAGGCCGGACCGCGTGGGTCGTGCCCGGCAAGGCCGACGCCCAGCGCATGGCGATCGACGGCGGCCTGTTCGTGGCCCGCACCACCGACGGTGGTCGCAGCTGGCAGGCGCAGCGCCAGGGGCTGCCCCAGCAGAACGCCTACGACGTGGTGTACCGGCACGCGCTCGCGTGCGACGGCGATCGCCTCGCCTTCGGCAGCACCACGGGCAACCTCTACATCAGCGAGGACCGCGGCGAGCACTGGCAGACGGTGGCCAACAACCTGCCGCCGATCTACAGCGTTCGCTTCGGCTAGCCGCGGCGCGGGTGGCAGCGGGCCGCGGCAAGGCGGTCATGGGACGCGTCCGAGCCAGGCTTCCACCCGCTCGGTGCTGTCGAGGCGTAGGTCCAGCCAGAACAGCAAGAAGTCCGAGGAGTGGTAGCTCTTGGCCACCTGCTTGAACCTCCGATCGTCCGGGTCCGAGACCCACAGCAGCCCCTCGTGACACTGGGCGCTGATGCGCTGGGGCAGCACGGCCGGCAGGGGATCGGGGACCTCGAGTCGAGGCCGCTTCTTGCGGAGCGCCTTCCAGAACGCTCGCATGTCGATTGGGACGGCCCCTGCGTGCTCGGTGGCGTCGACCCGAGCGCTGTCGTCACGCCACGACAGCGGGTTGATGCAGGTCGGCGCCTTGCCGTCTTCCGGCTCCCACGACCCCGCGTACGGGTGCCCCACGGAAGGGGCCATGTCGGCACCCTCGGCCACCGTATCCCACGCGACGACGCAGCGGGTCTGCCCGGGGCGGGTGCAGGGCTCGATGCCCGGCATCGTGCGCGAGAAGACGTCGGTGGGAAGTCGGTAGCCCAGCAGGTAGCCCGCAACGAAGCGCTCGGCGAGCGGAGTGCCAGCGATGCGCTCCTCGATCAGGCGCATGGCGTGCGCCGTCCCCTGGCTGTGGCTCGCGAGCAGGAACGGGCGTCCCGGCTCGAGCTGCTCCACGAAGTAGTCGAAGGCGGCGAGCACGTCGCCATACGCCAGCTCGCGGGCCGCGATGGCGTCGTCGTTGCTCACGGTGAATGCGTACGCGGTGGCCTGACGGTAGCGAGGAGCGTAGATCCTCGCGGCCGCAGAGAACGGCGAGGCCTCGCCGGCGAGCATGGTGCGGGTCAAGGTCTGGGTCTTGTCGTCGTCGAGGGGGTCATTCCATGCCTGCTTGCCGAACCAGGTGGTGGGGGCGACGAAGAACAGAGCCGCGGGGCGCTCGGCGTCGGGGACCGGCTCGATCCCCTCGGGCAGCCGATCGCTCGGGTCGTCCACGCTGGGGTGGGCCAACCACGCCTCGGTCTGCTCGTAGCTCGGCCGAGGGCTCAGCGGCTGCGCCTCGAAGTCGACCCTGGGCCGGAGCACGAGATCGATGATGAGCTGCCCGCAGCCTGGAATCGGCCCGAGGAGGCCGAGCGCCGCGACGATCGAGATCATGCGTCCACGAAGATGCACTGGTGACTCGGACCCTAGCAGCCGCGCGCAGGGCCATGCATCGTCGCCTCCGAAATGATTGCGCTCGAGCGCGGCCGTGTCACACCAGCTCGTGGAGCTGGCCGATCCATCCCAGCAGACGGCGGGGCGGGCGATGCCCCGGAGCCCAGCGAGGGCACGCGGCTCCACGGGGAAGTCGGGAGTCGGGCGACCGTCCCGGTGACCCCGCTCGATCCCACGCTGCGCAACAGGGAGGTCACAACCAAGCGAGCCGCCGATCGCGAGCCCGGGGAGCCTTGGCTCGAGGTGACGGTATCTACGGCGCTCGCTTCGGCTGGCCACGGCCGGCCGAGCGGCAAGAACTGCGCCCGCGGTCGGCACGAGGGGCGGAGGATCCGTGGCACGCTCCGCGAGGTGACCCTGGAGCATCGCGTCTACGGAGATCCCGAGGGCGAGCCCGTGCTGTGGATCCACGGCGCGCTCGTCTCGGGCTGGATGTGGCATCCGCAGCTCGAGGCCCTGCCCGACTACCGGTCGGTGGTCGTCGACCTCCCTGGGCACGGTGGCAGCCACGGGATCGAGTGGATCTCGTTCGATGACACGGCGATGGAATTGGTGGCGGTGCTCGACGAGCTGGGGATCGACCAGCGGGCTCACGTCGTGGGGATGTCGCTCGGAGCGATCACCGGGCTGCACCTGCTGGCGTCGGCGCCCGAGCGGGTGGGGAGGGCGGTGCTCACCGGGGCCCTCGCGCGGCCGCTGTCGCGGTGGATGACGTGGGCGAGCCTGGCCGTCGGGGCGCTGACCCAGCTGCCGGGAGCCGAGGGGCTGGTGGCTCGGGCGCTGAAGCTGCCGGCCGAGGCGCGCGAGGGGTTCCACGAGGCCGGGCTGGCGCTGGACCGGCGGTCGTTCTTTCGGATCAACGACCAGCTGCTCGGGGACTTCCTGCCGCCGGGACTGGGGCGGATCGAGGCGCCCACCTTGTTGCTCGCGGGCGCCGAGGAGCAGGCGCTGACCATCGAGTCGCAGCGGGTGCTCGAGCAGCGGCTGCCCCACGCCGAGGCGAGGCTCGCCCCTGGGTGTCACCATGCCTGGTCGGGAGAGCGGCCGGAGCTGTTCTCGGCGACCGTGGATGCATGGCTGATGGAGGACGAGCTGCCGCCCGAGCTCGAGCCGCTGTGAGCTCATCCCGAGGGGAGCAGGCGAGCGCCCGATCCGAGGGGGTCGCGAGCTCGGTGCAACGACGGGGCGTTGGCCGCTGCGACGAGGTGGAGCGGTGGCTGGCGCAGCCGAGCTCGCCGCCCTGATGCTCGACGGCCTGGAGCCCGACTCGGGTGCTCAGCGGCGCCGGCCGAGCGCGCGATCGATGAGGGTGGACTTGGTCTTGAGCGATGCCGGCAGCTCGTGCCCCTTGGGGCAGGCGACCTCGCCGTCGACCACATAGCCCGCCTCGCTCAGCTCCCGCAGCCACGAGCCCTTGATCGACTGGGTCACCTTGCATCCGCAGGTCAGCTCCATCGTCGCCACCTTGCACGTGGGGTCGTTGCGGTCCGGACCCACGAAGAACACCTTGCGTACGCCTTGCATCGCCATGGTCGGGACTCCTCGAACGAGCCTACACGAAGGCGTCGCCACCGTCGACGCCGCGGCTGGTGGGAGCTCGCGCGGTCGCCCGCCGACGGCGGGAGCAGGGGTGCCGTCGGCGAATCCACACACGTCGCCGATCTCGATGAGGGGGCGATGGCGGGTCCGAAGGAGGCGTGCGGTATCGCGGCCGCAGATGCCTACCCTCCCGAGCCGGTCAGCCGCAGGTTGCGATACGCACTTCCATCCCAGACCGCCAGGTACGTGTAGCCGGAGTGCACGTCGTCGCTGCGGAACACGATCGCGTCGATGCCATCTCCGTCTAGGTCGACCAGGTAGGCCGGCTGCAGCTCGTGCCCGCGCCGCTGCGGTCGGACCACCGGGTACGTCCCGCCCTCGGGGTCCAGCACCACCAGGGCCGACCAGTGGCCGGGGTAGTCGTCCTCGGGGTTCTCGACGTCCAGCAGCACCGAGACCGCGACGAGCTGGCCCTCGCCGCCGGGGGCCCCGATTGGAGCCCGGCGCACCTGGGAGGCGTCCAGGCGCGTCGCGACCGGATCGGCCCCGACCCAGCCACGCACGACGGCCAGCAGCGCGGCGTCGGCCGGGGTGGTACGGGGAGCCCGGAGCACCGCGCCGGGATGGGCCTCCTTCGTGCGCAGCACCAGCGCCTCGGGCACGCGCCGGCTCTCCTTGCCGAAGTACGCCAGCAGGTAGCCGTTCGAGGCGCCCAGCTCGACCGAGAACGCCCGCAGCGCCCAGGTCACCCGCTCGCCCGGCGCGATCACTTGCATGCTCTCACCAGGGCGGAAGGTCACGAGGCCGGGCGGACGAGCCTGCGGTGGCGGAGGGGGCCGGTCGTCACGCTCCGCCGCCGCGACCGGCTCCACCATCGCCTCGAGCTCGGCCTCGTCGAAGTACATGGTGTCGATGACCAGCCGGTCGTCGCGTCGCTCGGCCCAGTACACGTCGTCGAGCCCCAGCGTGTCGATGCCCAGCGCGGCCCGGCCCGTCGCGGGAAGAGTGACCTCCTCGACATGGGCCACGCTGTCGATGTCGACCGGCGTGAAGCCGCGGGGATCGTCCTCCTCCCCCTCGTCATCCGACTCGCCGGGCACGAGACCGGCCGCGGCGGGCTCCGGGCCGTCGGCGTCCGCACCGGGCGGGGTCCCGACATCCGGCGATGCTGCGGACGATTCGGCGGCCGGAGCCTCGGGACCGAGCGCCAGCGGCGACGGCGTCTCGCCGCCGTCGGCGGGTGAAGGCGTGGTTCCGCGGCACGCCAGGCCCAGGCCCAGCGGGAGCAATGCGACCCCGATCCACCGTCTGCCGATCTCTCTCGTCATCGTCGTCGATGGTAGTCGATCGCGCCGACGAGAGGGTGCTCGAGGCCATCCCCGGGCTGGAGCCGTCCGAGCCCAGGAAATCGACCTCGTCGCCCGCCGTTCATCCGAGTCTCGACATCGAAGCGAGTCGCTTCGCGCGTGCGGGCCTCATCACGCTCGATGACGATCGCGTGCTCTGGGTCGAGCTCACCGAGAGCGGTGCCCATGGGACGTGGCGGTCGAGCGCCTCCTCGAGGATGGGTTGAATCTCCCTCGGTGCCGATCGAAGATCACTCGAGGCATCATGATCGAGAACATCGACATCGGCACGGATCGAGTCGTGGCCCTGCGTGCGTCGGGCCACGTGACTCACGACGACTACACGAAGACCCTGGTCCCGGCCCTGGAGGCGGGGCTCGAGGCCGCGAGGGCTTCCGGACACAAGGTGCGCTTCTACTACGAGCTCGGCGAGGGGTTCGAGGGATACACCGCGCACGCGCTGTGGGACGACGCGCGCGTCGGGGGGGAGCACCTCCGAGACTTCGAGCGCATCGCCGTCGTGACCGATCACCCGGTCTTCTTGGGGGCGGTCCGCCTCTTCGGACCGCTGATCTCCGGCGAGGTCCGAGCCTGGCCCGTCGCCGAGCGCGAGGAAGCACGGGCCTGGATCTCCACGCTCTGAGCCGAGCCGCGGCCGGCTCCCGCCTGCCTGGGCGGGGGCGGCCCGAGGGTCCCCCGATCGGTCCCGAAGCGGATGGGGCCCGGCTCGCGGTGGAGACGGGCCCTCACGGCCGTGGTCAGTAGTTGTCGTGGTAGGTGTCGATCGCGTCGGCGAGGTCCACGATGAGGTCGTCCCGTTCCGCCTGGGTGTCGCGGTAGTCGAGGCCGATCTCCATCTGGAACGCGTCGAGGCCCCCGTTCTCGCTGCCGTGGTGATCCACCGTGAAGCCGCCGATCAGGGTCGTCTCCGCCCCGGTGCCATACTCGGAGTTGGTGGGCTCGAGCGAGTAGCCGGCGTCGGCCAGCTCGCCCCACACGCTGTTGGGGCCCACGATCGGATCCCAGCCGAGCTCCTGGATGCGGATCTCCTTGATGTAGTTGGCGTTGCTGTAGCTGCTGCCGTGGCAGGACACCCGCACCTTGCTGCCCGTGATCGGGGACGAGAACTCGTAGATCTCGAAGTCGCTCGTGCTCTGGGTGTTGGTGCCGTCGTAGGCGACCACCCAGGACGATCCGTTCCACACCTCGATCTCGAAGTCGTACGTCCGGGTGGCGCCGTCGGGGATGGCGATCTCCACGCTGCCGATGCTCACGCTCGAGCCCAGATCGAATTCGATCCACTCGCTGGTGCCGAAGGACTTCCACTGCGTGCCGAGGTCGCCGTCGTGGGCCATGACCGCGGTCTGCCCCGCGTACTCCTCGCTGGCCGAGATGGAGCTCACGGCGTAGCCCGAGAGCAGCCCCCAGATCGCGTCGCCGTTGCGGGTGCCGCGGAGGATCTTGTCGGAGACCGAGGTGGTCCCGTGGAGGTCGATGAGCAGCCCGCCGCCGTAGGTGCTGTCGATGTCGCTCACGAACGCGTCGATCTGGTCGTGGTACTCGTCGTAGTAGGTCTCGGCGTCGGTGTCCTCGTAGGCCTCGTTCTCCGGCGGGCCCCCGGTCACCGCGATGGTGTCGTCGCGGTTGTAGTCGATGTACTTGCGGTGCGACTCGCCGATCACGACGTAGGGAGTGATGCCGTGGACGTTCTCCAGCCGCGTGGCGACCCCCACGGCGATGTCGCGCAGGTACAACTCCCGGGACTTCACGAGCCCGCTGTAGCTGATCATGCGCTCGTCGACGTCCGCCGGCGTCTGGTCGCCTCCGTGGGGAACGGTGATGAGGATCGGAATGTCGCCCTCTTGCGACGTCGTCAGGTTGGTGGTGGACAGCGTGCGGAACGAGGAGCTCCCCGGTCCGGTGGGCAACGAGTCGGCCGCGCAGGAGGCCAGCGCGATGCAGATGCCGAGCATCGACCAATGCGGTGCTCGCTTGGCAACGGGGAGAGTGGGGGAGTGGGGGAGACCGAGCATGGTCTCGGTATACTGCTGCCCCTGCCGCGGAAAGAAGGGGGCGGATACCTTGGAAGTGAGCGGCACGTTCGGTCCATGTAGGCGCAGGGTCGAGGATCGGCACCATGTGACGATCACGACGCCGACTCGTGACACCCCGATGACCGGTGTCTCGATTCCGAGCACGAGCGAATGCGCGCCCTCGAGTCGCAGCACCGAGGTCGTCACTACGAGACCCTGCAGAGAGCTGAAGTGGCCCAAGTCGGGCGTCCACGTTCTCGGAGGAAGTCCACCTGGGACCGGCGCCGTCCCGACGATCAGCGCTCGTCCGACTCTGCGCCGCGTCCGGCGTGCCCACCGACCTTCCGCTGGCGGTCGTCATGGATCCGAATGATGTCCTCGGCGATCGAGCTCGCCCCCGAGACCGAGACGTGGTGAGAGTCGAAGTACAGCGCGAGCCCGCCTCGAGCCGCGTAGCACCGTCGAGCGTCACACAGCGAGTCGCGAGGGTCGACGAAGACGACGTCATCGCCGAAGTCTTCGGCTCGAATGCGTTCGCGGATCGACTCGACATGGGCCGGAAGGTCCGCGAGCTCCCGGCCCGGCACGACCAGTGACTCGAGCGGCTGCCCCGGGGGAAACTCGTGCTCGAGCGCCATGAGCTCCATCGTTCGTGGCAGCTCGGGTACCGGCAAGACGACGTACACGGTCCGCGTCTCGGCGAGCCGACGGATCATCGCCACGTACGAATTCCACGCGGCGCGGCGCTCGGGCTCGTCGCGAGCGGGGTCGAGCCAATCCGCCAGCCGATAGACCACCAGCACGTTCCGTACGGACTCCCGGCCCAGGATCTCGTCGACCGCTTGGTGGGTCCACGTCGTGCACGGCTCGTCGTCGTCGACGCCGTAGGACGGCTTGCACGCGCTGAAGCTGAGGTGCAGCAGGCTCTGGTCGCGCGCAGACAGCTTCGAGGCCAGCGAGTAGGCGATCTCGACCGTGTGGCTGTCCCCGATGGCAGCCCAGCTCAGACTCCCCGTCTCGTACTCACACGCGGATCGAGGCTCGAGATAGAAGAAGCCGCCCGTGTGACAGGACGCCCGCCGCGGGCTGTGGACCGCCGAGCGCATCAGGTGGTCGAACTGCTCCCCGGGCTCCCTCGTCAGCACCCCCCGGTGACCGAGCCAGCCGAACGCGGCGAGCGCGAGGCTGCCCGCCAGCGCCATCGCGAACACTCGACGGCGAGTGAAGTTGCTCCGGTCGCGGAACGGCCGCTCGACGAGCCTCCAGCTCGCCCAGCCCAGCCCGAGCGCAACCACGGCGAGGCCGGCGTAGACGCCCGCGCCCGGGTCCCCGAGGTGCAGGCGTGCGAACGCGAAGAGCGGCTGATGCCACAGGTAGAAGCTGTAGCTGACGAGCCCGATGCCGACGAGCCAGGGCCTCGAGAGCACCCTCGAGGACGCGGAGCCGCGATCGCTGTCGAGGATGACGAGCACCGTCCCCAGCACGGGCAGCAAGGTGTAGGGGCTGGGAGACGGCGTCTGGTCGTCGAAGACGACCACGGCCACGAGGATGCACAGCAAGCCGACGAGGCCGCCACGACGCAGCACGGCGTTGGACGGGCCGGGGTGGCGCTCGAGGTGCAGGGCCGCCAGCGCGCCGGCGAGGAGCTCCCAGGCTCGAGGGGGAGCGAGGAAGAAGGTCACGTTCGCGTCGATTCGGTAGCCCACCAGGCACAGCCCGAAGCTGAGCACAGCGAGCACCCACAGGACGACCGCGACTCGGTGCCGTCCGAGCTTCCACGCCAGAGCCACGATCAAGGGGTACCCGAGGTAGAACTTCTCTTCGACCGCGAGGCTCCACGTGTGGAGCAGGGGCTGGATCTCTGCCTCGACTCCGAAGTATCCCGTCGTCTGGAAGATGAACACGACGTTGGCGGAGAACACGGAGACCGCCCCGACGCTGCGGCTGAAGCTCCCCCACTGGCTGGGGCTCATCGTCACCCACGCCAAGGGCACGCACGCGACCACCACGACGAACAGCGCGGGCAGGATCCGCCGCGCGCGGCGCTCGTAGAAGTGTGCGAACGAGAAGCTGCCGCTGGCGCGCTCTCGCACGATCAACGTGGTGATCAAGTACCCGCTGATCACGAAGAACACGTCGACGCCCACGAATCCGCCGCGCATCCACGCGACGCCCGCGTGGAACAGCACGACCGGGATCACCGCGATCGCTCGCAGACCATCGATGTCTCTACGGTACTCCACGCGACCCCCTCGCGAAGACCGAGCGCCCCCGAGGAGCTCGGTCGAAGGGACCCGCGAGCCCGGTCACGTCCGACGGGCTGCCCGTCGAATGCGAGCCACCAACTTCGAGCTCGTGTGAATCCATTCGGCCACTTCGAGCCCGCAGCCGGCGGCAAGCTCGCTCAATTGTACCGGAGACAACCCCCGCGATGCGAGCAGCTCCCGCTGCCTGGTGTCGTAGATGGAGAAGTCACAACGCCCCGGCTGCCAGGACGAGACCACGAGGCTCCCGCCGATCCGCAGACAGTCGCGGAGGTTGCTCAGCACGACGAGCTGCTGCGCGCTCGAGAAGTGGTTGAACGTGCCGAACATGATCGACACGAGATCCATGTCCCCCAGCGCCAAGCGGCCGCCGATGCCCTCGACTCGAATGTCCCCCTCCACGACGTGCACGCGGGTGCCGAAGCGGCGCCGGGTGAACGCGACCGCCTGCCGCGAGCAATCGAGCCCGTGTACCGCGGCGATCCCCTTGTCGACGGCCCATGCGAGATAGCGCCCCGTGCAGGTGCCGACATCGAGGTAGCGGAGCTCTCCCCACGAGCGAGGCCCAGCGGCGGCCGCGGTCACGAGCTGGTCGAAGGCTTGCTTCTCCTCCTCCTGCAGCCGGAGATCGGTTCCCTCGGCCCGGTCGAACTGCTCGAGCCACCGTCCGTTGTAGCAATCGAGCGTTCCGACGTCGAACGGAGGGGGAGAGCTGGGCGCTTCGACGGTCATCGGGCGCGCCTCAGGCCTTGGCCAAGAGGGCCTGCTCGACATTGGCGGGGGTCAGCCGGGCAGAGTCCACGATCCCCGCGATCTCGCGCCACTCACGTCCGAGGTTCTCTCGGTCGCTCACGAAGCGCTTCGAGAATTCGTTGCACTTGCAGCCGGTCACGAACGCATAGTTCGTGTGGACGATGAGCGGGCCGTGGGCGGCCGCGAAGAACCCTCCGTCGCCCTCGCCGACCAGCATCGCATCGAGCACGCCGGCCTTGTCGAGATCGCGCACGTCGACCCCCATTCCCGGGCTGACCCGGAACGTGCTGTGCGTACCCGTGTGCCACAGCTTCACGGTCGGCTGGTGCAGATTGCGGAACGAGCACAGCGAGCGGACCATGAGGGGAGCGAGGATGGAGCGCTCCTGCTCGGAGACCCGAGCGAGGCTCTCGGCCTTGTTGTGCCCGGTGGAGATGGCCGGCTCGAAGTAGCTCTTGAGCCCGTTGTCGACCACGTAGGCGGCAATGTCGCTCATCTCCGAGACGGACACGTGGCTCACCGGCATCTCGATGCCGAGGTTCGCCCGGTGCTCGCCCGGGAAGACCACGTCCATCATGTCGAGCAAGCTCGAGGGCACGCTGATCGGCCGCCCGCGAACCTCCACCGTGACATAGTCGTAGTCGCCCAGACGCGGCCTACGCCAGCTCGTGTTGGTCTGCGCGTCGGTGCTCCACATCGAGTGATAGATCTCGATCGAGTCGCGGTAGCGCGCCAACTCGAGCAGCAGCGCCTTGGCGACCGGCTTCGCCTCGCCGCGCTGCTCGTTGGCTTCGATGTCGGCGGCGATCCGCCGCACGATGTGCTCTGCGGTGTAGGGCCGAATCTGCTCCCAGGTGAGGACCGCGTTGCTCTCGCTCGAGAAGCTCAGCCCGGCGGTGAAGAACAGCCACTTCATGCCGAGCCCGGAGATGTGCTCGAGCAAGTCGAAGAACTTGGGGAAGATCGTCGGCTCCCCGTCTCCGGAGGTGTACACCGTCTTCGCACCGAGGGCGCGCGCCTGGGCGATGATGCGCTTGGCCCCTTCGAAGTAGCTGCTGACTTGCTCGTCGTCGTACGGCTTCTTGTCGACGGCCACGGACGCCGCATAGCAGCCGCGACACGCCAGATTGCACTGCTTGGGCGTGAACAGGTTGAACGTGTCCATCGAGTCGCCCACTGCTGTGCCGAACGCAGCCGCGAGCTCTCGATCGCTCAGTGTCGAGAGCTTCTCGAAGTGCTCCAGGTAGTTGGTTCGCTTGCTGTCGAGCAGCGTGACGGGCGAGGCGGACCGTCCCCAATACTCCGCGAAGCCCCGGATGTGGTCGGTGTAGAGCGGCAGGTCGAACGCTCGACCGATCGCGTAGTCGACCGTCATCACGTTCCTCACCAGCTCGTGCACCCGCTCTTGCTCCGGCAGGTGTCGTGACAGCAGGTTCATCGCGCCGAACGACGCCTGTCGCTGCTGGAAGAACTCTCGCACGTCGTCGTGGAGGGGACGGGTGCTCGTCGAGACTTGGAGCTTGAGTACGGGGGCTGTCATGGCGAAGTCGTCCTGTGGTGGCGTGCCTCTCACGGGTAGTTTCGTAGCCATCCGCGGCCGGGCCGCTCTCGACGCCACCTCCCCGTGAGAGCGCGCCGGCGCACGGAAACCGCCGTGCGAGCCGGATCGATGGTGCGGAACGTCATGGTGTCTGGCAAGCCTCTTGGGGTGGGTCGGGCTTCCGTCATCGGGGGCGATGGAGTCCACTCGAAACTGCCAAAGCTCGGATGTCGATGTCAAGGTAAAGTAGAGATGTCGTGTCGCCGTGGTAGCTCAGACTCGCGTTCTTCGACCGCTTCCCTTGGTTCGTGAAGATGTGAAGACTCGATCGAGAGCTTCCTGGTTCTTCCAGCCCCCGGGGGGCGGCCGGGGGCGACGGTGAGTGGAGACGACGGGCGTGGATGGCCCGGGCTCAGGGAGCGTCGCTGCGGACGATCATCGTGCCGCCCTCGCCGACGGCGTAGATCCGCTGCGTCGTCCCGAACACATCCCGGAAGTCGGCGCTGACCGGCGAGGTCTGGGTGACCCAGTCTCCGCCCTCGCCATCGCTCGGGACGAAGATCGTGCCCCCCTCGCCGACGGCGACGATCGTGGCGAGGTCGCGACCCCAGACGGCGCGGAGCGGGTGGGCGGCCGTCGGAACGTGCTTGGTCGCGACGTCGTCGGCGATGCTGTAGGTCGTGACCCGGCCCGCATCGTTGACGACCACGAGATGGTCGCCGTCCCCGGACCACAGATCGTTGTGGGAGTTGCCGATGACCCGGAGGTCCCAGCTGTCGCCGGCGTCGCTCGAGAACAAGACCCCGGTCTGGCTCGCGGCGAAGACGTGGCTGGCGTCCACGCCCCACAGGCCGACGACGTCGCCGAGCGCGGGGCCGCTGACCGAGTCCCAGCTGAGCCCGAGATCGGTCGAGCGCCGAGTGAAGCCCGATTCACCCGACACGAACACGTTGCTCGGATCGGATGCCCACACGCAGTAGAGATCGAGCTCGGTGTTGCTGAGCTCCGTCACGAAGGTCTCGCCGTCGTCGTCGGAGTGGACGATGGTCCCCGCATCCCCGACGGCATAGATGTGGGTCCCGGTCACCCAGACTCCGTGGATGTCGGCCGTAGTCCCGCTGGCGAGCGCCTCCCAGGTCCGACCCGCGTCGATCGATTCCAGTATCGCGCCCCCGACCCCGGCGACCAGTACGCGCTCGTCGGCGGCCCAGACCGCGTCGAGGTCGACGTCGACTCCCGAGTCGAGGACCTCCCATGAGGCGCCGGGCTCCGGGCCGTCGCCATCGTCGTCGCCCAGGTCCGGGAGGCCCGCGCCCGAGCTGTCGCCGTCGCCCTCGCCGGAGCCCTCCGTGACGTCGCCTGCGTCGCCGTGGGTCGTGGTGCATGCCGTGGCCAAGACCGCGACCAGGAGCTTCGTCGAGAGCGTCCGTCCCACGGGTAGAGTGGAGTCTAGCCAAACCATCGAGAACAGTCTCCATCGCTCGCGTCGCTGGTGGGTCGAGGCGCGTGCTTGCCGACCCCGACGTCGCGGTCGTGGGACGTCGGGGCGAGGCCACCGACGACCTCTCCGTTTGGATCGAGGGCGAGCCGCGCCCGCCTACCGCAGCGCATCGGCCAGCGCCTGCAGCTTGGCCTTGGCCTCGGTCGAGGCGGATTCAAGCGAGCCAATCCCAGCCGCAAGCTTCTCGAGCGCGGCTTGCTTGTCCGCGGCATCGAGCGCTCGGTAGGCCTCCACCCAGCGCTGGAAGGCCTCCTGCAGCGCCTGCAGCTTGGCCTCGTCGAGGTCGCGAACCTTGGCCGACAGGCGCTTGAGCAGCTGTCGCGTGGCCGCACGCAGCTCCCTGCGTTGCTCGGGCGTGAGGCTCTGCAGCGTGTCGGCGGCCGTCGACCACGCGTCCTTCAGGGTCTTTCGATCCTCGGCGCTCAGGCTCTGCCACGCCTCTCTCCACTCTTGCAGATCGTCCGCGCCTGGATTGCTCGAGGCGGGGAGCGTGGCGACATCCGAGGCGGCGCGGGCGGGCGAGGCGATGCTGATGAAGAAGGGGACGAGGATGGTCGCGAACAGGGGCTTTCGCATGCTCGCCCACCCTGCAGATCCGGTGCCACCGGTCCACGACACGAGCTCGCGGGCTTGCTCGGGATTGGGCCCGCCACCATGGACTGCTGTCCATGGTGGCGGGTCCCATCGGCTCCGGGCCGGGTGCTCCAGGGCAACGTGGTGCTCGGGGCAGGGAGCATGCCGGAGGCCCCGCGCTTCGACGAGCAAGCGGCCTACGCCGGAGCCTTCGCGCCCGGCACCGTGCCCTGGACCGACGGCTGGACCTCGTACCCCGAGGGCTGACGACCGGCGCTCAGCCTCCGCCGCTCAATCGTCGCTCCACACCGCCCAGCCCTCGTCCCAGCGATCGTCGCGGTCGCGGAAGGCCCCCCGGTAGCTCGTCTGGCCGTCGGGATCCTCGGCTCGCAGGGGTCGCTCCGGTCGCAGGGCGTCGATCGACGGGCTCGCGCAGTCGAGGTCCGCCGGTGCCCCGATCGCGTGGAGACGCTCGGGGGCGCGGAGCATCGCCTCGAGGTCGAACGGTCGCTCGGCGGCGCCGGCCGGGTCCACCAGCGGGAGCCCGAGCACCGAGTCCTCGAGGGTCAGGGTGGTGAAGCGATCGCGCAGCTCGATCGTGGCGTCGAAGCCCAGCACCACCGAGCGCTCGACGCGGGCGTCGGTGCCCCGACGCAGCAGCATGCCGAAGCGCGGAGCCCCGCGGCTCGTCGTGCCGCAGACGGTCGCGTTGGAGACGTGCGGGCGACTGCGGGGCTCTGCCCGCTCACCCCGGGGGTCGCCGTCTCCCTCGATCCCGTGCTGCCCACGCCCGGGGTCTAGGGCCCGCACGACGAGGAAGCGCAGCTCTCCCTGGTAGCCGAGATCCCAGTCGAAGCCGTCGTCCCCCGGGTCGTCGCACAGCAGGTGCGAGCCCGAGACGGTGCCGCCAAAGAACTCGAAGCAATCGTCGGCGGTGTGTCGCACCTGGACGTGGTCGAGCCGGGTCCCGCGGCCCACCCCGGCGAGGGTCAAGCCGTTGACCTCGTTGTTGGGGGCCAGCTCCACTCCGCTGTACTCGATGCGGAGGTAGCGGAGGACCCCGCTGTCGTCGTCCGGGTCGTCACCGCCGAAGGTCCCGCCCTCGGTCAGGCCCTCCACCCGGCCGAGGATCGGCTGGCCAGCGTGGTCGCGGAGGTTGATCGGAGCGTGCCCCAGCACCAGCACTCCACCCCAGTCCCCCGGAGCCCGTCGTCCCTCGGGCAGGGCGCTCGTGAGCACGATGGGCGCGTCGGCCCGCCCCTCGGCCACCAGCCGCCCTCCGGGCTGGACCACCAGGGTGCCCTTGGTCACCGGATCTCCGAGGATCGTGGTGCCGGGCTCGATGGTGAGGGTGACTCCACGCGGGACGCGGACGGTGTAGCGCAGCAGGTATCGGCGATCGCAGCCGAGGGTCGCGTCGGCCTCCAGCTCACCGGTCAGCTCGACGGGAGGACCCTCGGTGGTGCAGCGGGTCCCCGTCGAGGAGGGCTCGGCGGTGGGGGACGCCCTCGTGCTCGCCTCGGGATCCTCCCTCGGATCGGAGGCCACCGTCGGCTCGGCGTCGTCCGGCGAGTCGTGCACGAGCGCCGTCGCGACGGCGGCGAGACTGGCTGCTCCGACCAGGGCCGCGGCCGCCCACCACCGGCGGGGCCGGGTCGAGGACGGGGGAGGCTCGGACACCATCGGGACGGGGCGGGTCGTGGGGAGCGGCGGCGTGATCCGGCGCGTCTCGTCCTCGGGTGAGGAGACAGGCGGATCCCACCCGCGGTCGGGGGCGGCTCCCGTGGGATCACGGGCGTGGCGCTGGATCAGGACCTCTCGGCGGGCGCGTTCATCGGTGAAGCACTCGGCCATCGACCGGCCGAGGGCCGCGGGGCTCGGGGCGCCGCCGTGCTCGTCGAGCCAGTCTCGCAGCGCCTCGTGCATCGAGGCGGCGTCCGGCCATCGAGCGTCGGGATCCACGGCGATCGCCTTGGTGCAGATCTCGCGGAGCGGATCGGGAATCGACGCCGACTCGGGCAGCGGCGGCACCCAGCCCTCACAGAGCGCGGTGGCGATCTCGATGTCGGTGCGTCCGCCCCACATGCGCTCCTCGGTCAGCGCCTCCCACATCATCACGCCCACCGCGAAGAGGTCGACGCGTCGGTCGAGCTCGGTGCCGCCGCGGGCCTGCTCGGGCGCCATGTAGGCCAGCTTGCCCTTGAACATGCCCACGTCGGTGTGCGCCACCGAGTCCATCGCCTTCGCGATGCCGAAGTCCATCAGCTTGATCTCGCCGTGGAAGGTGACCAAGACGTTCTGCGGGTTGACGTCGCGGTGGACGACGCGCAGCGGGGTCCCGTCGTAGTCGCGCAGCTCGTGAGCATGGTGGAGGCCCTGCAGCAGCTCGGCCAGCATCCACAGCCGAAGATCGCGGGAGAGGCCGCCTCGCCTCGCGAAGCGCCGGAGCACCCGGTGCAGCGGCTGACCGTCGAGGTACTCCATCGCGATGAACGGCAGGCCGTCGTCGGTGTCGACCTCGTAGGTCTGCACCACGTTGGGGTGGGCCAGGCGCACCGCGATGCGGGCCTCGTCGAGGAACATCGTCACGAGCTCGGGCTCGTCCTCGTGGCCTCGCTTGAGCCGCTTGATCACCAGCAGCTTGTGCACACCGGTGGGGCCGGTGGTGCTGGCGAGCCACACCTCGGCCATGCCTCCTCGCCCGATCTCGCCGAGTAGGCGATATCGACCGAGATTCAGCGGCGCCGAGGGGAGCGCCTCCACCATCGATCGCGCTCGCGTGGTCACCTCACCTCGGAGCCGACGCTATCCAGCGATGCATCGATGCAGCAAGTCACATCGTGGTGACGGATCCGCGTCGATCGTCGCCGTGCCCGATGTGGATCGCTCGGAGGAGCTGCTCGTCGCCGTGAGCTCGCGCCATCATCGCCGCATGCCGCTAGACCTGGGTGAATCTAGCCACTGGAGGGCTTGCCCTCCGCTAGAAGATCAGGCTCTTGGCGGTCCCAGGCGGCCCGATGAGCAGTAGGTGCTCGCCAGCCAGCATCGCCAGCAGGGCCAGGCGTACGGCGATGTCACGCTCCACCAGGCCGTCCAGCCGCAGGTCTCGCAGCCGGCGGAGGCGATCGGGCAGTGGTGCGTCGGATATCGAATTCGCTGTCATGAGTATTCTCCATCGGGTCGGATGTCGACGCGAGACGGCTCGTCCACCGCGAGCACCAGCTCGACCGGTACGTCGGGCAGTGTCGCCAGCGATCGATGAAGTGCCCGACCGTGCGACTGAGATCATAGGTTCCGGTCCAATGGGTGGGGGCGTGCCGGCTCATCCCCGAGAGGGTCGCGACAGCGCTCCGTAGCCACCCTGCTCGGAGCGCGTGATCCGGCAGGTGAGCACCTCCACCCCGAGCGGCAGGGTGCTGCTGCCTCGCCGCTCGTCGGGCGGGGCCACCGATGGATGTCGCAGCAGCGATCGTGCCACCTCGGCCGTCAGCGGCATCGGCCACAGCGGGTAGCTCCAGGTGCCGCGCTTCCAGCTCCCGTGCACGCCGCTGGTGGCGATCCGATCCCGCACGGGCGCGCTGCTCAGCAGCCCGATCCCCCGCAGCGCCAGCCAGTCGGCGCCGGGGGTGCCGAGCTTGGTGTCGCCCGAGGGGTCGACGGCTCGCAGCGCATAGGCACGATCCTGCGTGGGGCTCCAGCCGAACACCTTGAGCGTGCGATCGTCGGGCCACGGCCCGTGCAGGGCGATCCGCAGGTCCTCGGCGTCGACCGGCCGCCCCGCTGAGCCGGGCTTGGCCCCGGCCTTGCCGTCGAGCAGCTCGAGCGCCACCACGCCGAAGCGCTGCTGGCCCGCGGTGAAGTGCAGGGCAAAGGGCTTGGCCGCGCCGCTGCCATCCACGGCCACGTCGGTCAGCACGGCGGACAGCCAGTCGACCGTCCGCCGTCGCTCCGGCGTGGCCTGATCCACCAGCCCCTGCGCGAGCTCCCGCAGCACCGAGGGCGGTGGCTTGAGATCGTGCACGGGCTTGCCGTCGGCATCGGGATACGACAGCTCGAGGAACGGATCCCTCGGAGCTCTCGACTCTTCGTCGGACCCGCGCCCGGCCAGCCGGCGGAGGTCGTCGTGGAGGACCTCGACCAACGCGTCCCCATGGCCCCACGGTCCGTGCAGCACGGGGATCGGTCGTCCGCCCAGCTGCCAGCTCATCGAGGGCTCGCGCGCTCCCTCGGCCCGACTGTGCTCGGTGGTGGCCACCAGGCAGCCCAGCGCCGCGAGGAAGCCCAGCGGATCGAGGCCGTCCAGGCCAGGCAGGGGCAGGGGATGTGCGTCGTGGGTCACGATGCCTCCGGTCGGGCGCCCGGCGTGGCGCTGGCGCGATGATCTCCCAGCCGCAGCAGGGCCTCGAGGTAGGCGAGCCCGTGCCAGCCGTAGCGACGACACAGGCGATGGAAGCGAGCGGCACACCGGGCCCCGAAGGCGTCGTCGAGCGCGTCGGTGCGGACCTCGGCCGCGATGCCGGCGATCTGCACCCGCACCACGGTGGGCTCGGGGTCGAGCATCGCGGGGACCCAGGGGCGACACCAGCCGTGGTGGCTGGCGACGAGGTGGCGCACCAGCTCGAGGTCGTGGGCGCGGGCGCGGAGGGCCTCGCTGGCGTCGAGCAGGGCGAGCGAGACCAGCTCGTGGCGCAGCCCGGGGGGCCAGCCGCTGCGCTGCTCGGCACGGGCCCGGGTCTGCACCGAGCCGAGCTGCCGCGACTTGGCCAGGGGCGGGCCGCCGACGGCCGCGATGGGATCGCCGCCGCGCAGCAGGGCCTGGAAGCGAGGGTCGGCCTTACCCAGGTCGTGCAGCAGGCCGGCGAGGGCGAGGTCGGCCGCGAGCTCGGGCCCGAGCCCCGCCCCGGTGGCGAAGGCTTCGGCCCATGCCTCCACGTCGGCGAGGTGATCGTGCAGCGCGACCTCGAGCCCGCTGAAGGCGGAGACCGCATCCTCGGTGGTGGCTTCGGCCGCACGCCGGGGAGGTGCTACGAGGACCCACGCCATGGGCTGGCCCGCGCCGTCGATGCCCAGGAGCAGCCGGCGGTGTCGACCGGCCCCGGCGATGGCGCGCAGCAGCGGATGCCAGCTGGCATCGACGCCATCGAGGCGAGCGGCCAGGCCGTCGAGCCATGCCTCGTGCTCGGCTCGCGTGGGCTCGAGGCCCTCGGGATCGTCGGCGCTCGGCGGGGCCGGCAGACCAGCGTGGAGCGGCTCGGGCAGCGTGGCCTTCGACAGCCGCAGCCGAGCCAGGCCCCGCGTGGCCCACAGCGCTCGCTCGGCCAGATCGGACACGGGCCGGTCGGCGGCGGGATCCCAGGTGCCCCGGCGCAGGCCGCCGGCGCGAGCGTCCATGATCACGGTATCGCCGGGACGCAGCGCATCGGGGCCGACCGCCTCGAGCCCCGCGGCGGTCCAGCGCCACACGGGACCCGAGCCGAGCACGTCCCGTAGCTCCCGGCCGAGGCGGACGTCGACGGCCTCGTCACTCACCGGCGGCAGGCGCTCGAGGGCCTCGGCTGCACGCGAGCGCACGGCCTCGTCATCGGTGGCTGGGGGCAGGTCGGCCCGGAACACCAGCTGTACGTCGCGCTCGGCCGGCCGTCCCTTGCCGTGCAGCCACAGCGAGGGATCCGGGTCGGGGTGCGGCGCGGGCCGGGTCTCGGCCCACATGTCGAGCACGCTGGGGAACAGCACGGGCGCCTCCGGGCTCGGAGGCAGCAGGCTGGCGCCCCGGTCGGGCGGCGGCAGGGGCAGGGCCTCGAGGCCGAAGTCGACGCGGCCGTCGTCGGCGAGCTGTTCGAGGTAGGCCCAGGTGTTGCGCAGGGCCTCGCCGTAGATCGGGTCGGGCTCGGCCCGGGCGCCGAGCTGATCCTTGCGCCCGAGGATCCACGCCCAGCTACGGCCGTGCTCGCCCAGGCGGTTCAGACGGCCGAAGCGCTGCCGCAGGGCATCGAGGCTGGCGGCCTCGGTGACGAGCGCATCGAAGTCCAGGTCGGCGCCGGCCTCGATGCAGCTCGTGGCCACGACCACCACCGGGCGCGCTCCCTTCGGGCGAGGCACGCCGGCGCCCACCCGCTGCTGCACCCGCGCCTGCGTGGCGGTCTTCTCCCAGGCTCGCATGCGCCCGGTGAGCAGCTCGAGCTCGAGCTCGTCGCGTCCCTCGAGCCGGGCCGCGGCGCGGCGGGCCGTGTCCACGCGGTTGAGCACCACGCCCACCGAGCTGGCCCCCTCGGCGAGGGCCTGCTCGACGCGCTCGATCGCGATCTGGGCCAGCAGCTCCCGGTTGCGGGCCTGGCTGCTCGCGTCGGTGCCCGCGCGGGTGGGCACCCACTCGAGCGTGGCCAGGCGCGACACGCCGAGCCGCCGCGCGAGCACGGGGTGCCGGCGGTCGTCGTCGTCCAGGCCGAAGCTCGTCCGCGCCGGCGGGCCCGTGGTGCGGGCGGTGGCGCTCATGCGGACGACGGTCAGCGGTCGCCCGGTGCGGCGCTCGGCCCACGCGGCGTAGGTGCCCTGGAGCCGCGAGAGGGTCTCCTCGAAGGCGGTGGCGAGGTGGACCTCGTCGAGCAGGTAGAGGGTGTCGCGGGCCAGCACGCCGGCGTGGACCGGGCGCATGCTCTCCGACACGCCGTAGCCGCGAAACAGCAGCCGCGAGCCCACCTGGTCGACGGTGGAGGCGAGGATGGTGGGCTGGTCGGGCGTGCCCAGCCAGGCGTCGTCGCGGAGGATGCCACCGCGCAGGTGCACCACGCGGACGGGGTCGACATCGGGGGCCGAGGCCAGCGCGCGCAGGTGCTGGGCCACGCGGCGGCCAGTGGGGCGCGCGTCGTCGTCGAGGGCGGTGCGGATCCGACGGGCGTAGCCGTCGACCTGATCGACGATGATCCGCCGGTCCACCACCAGGGCGATCCGCCGAGGGAAGCGCTGGGGGTGCAGGGCGAGCGCGAACAGGGCCACGAGGATGGCGGTGGTCTTGCCGGTCCCGGTGGGGAGGTCGAGCAGGTCGGGCCAGCCGTCGTCGAGCACGGTACGGAGCAATCGCCGCTGCCAGGGGAAGGGATCGTGGCCCGTCACCTCGCGAACGAAGGCGGCGAAGTCGTCGGCCGAGAGCGTGGCCGGGGGAGCGCTCACGGGGCTTCGCCTCCCATGGGACGCAGCAGGCCCAGGCCGCGGTAGCGGCCGGCTCCCAGCAGCACGGGGCCGCCGACCGGCCGGGGGAAGGTGAGCCGAAGGTGCAGCAGCGGGCGGCGGTCGGCGGGGTCGCGACGGCATGCCTCGAAGCGAGGGGCGGGCTCGGTGCCGCGCAGCGGAGGATCGAGCGAGAGCTCGATGCGCTCGGGCGCCGGCAGCCCGATGCGCTCGCAGGCGGCGGAGATGATCTCGTCGGCTCGTCGCACGGCCCGGCGCCGGGCCGAGGGCTTGGGGTCGCCGAGCGAGCCCGGGTGGCGATCGAGCAGCACCGGGGTGACGCTCACCCAGCGGCGATCGAGGCGGGTCCAGGCGGGCTCGCGCAGGTTGTGGAGCGGCGAGGGCTCGAGGCTGCGCTCGAGCGTCCACCGGCCGAGCCGACCCAGGTTGAGCACGCAGCGCGGGTCTTGCCCCCTGGGCTCGCCACCCGCGGCCTCCCAGCGGGCCAGAGCGGCATGGAGCGGGCGCAGCTGGCCGCGCGAGAGCCCGGCGGGGGGCACCAGCGCCACGCCGAGCAGATCACCGGTGGCGTGGCGAGCCCCGACGAAGGGCAGCGGGACCACGGCCAGGTGGTCGTCCTGCAGGGGCGCGCCGTCGGGGGCGTGGCCCGACAGCAGCGGTGCGCGGGGATCCTCGGCGTGGGCCATCAGGGCCCGGCGCACCGCATCGGCCACGCGCTCGGTGGCCAGCACGGGCAGCCGCGGTCCATCCACCCGGCGCAGCACGAGGAAGTCGGCCGCAAAGCTCGAGCGCGCGGGCTCGGTGCGTGCCTCGGCGTGGCGGTAGCGGGCCACCACGTAGGGCATCACCCGCTGCTCGGAGTAGGGGGCGGCGGCGTGGAGCGCCTCGAGGGCGGCCAGCTGTCCCGGGCCCACCCAGCGCAGCCGCTCGGGCCCCTCGGGGTCGGGCCGCAAGGCCGGGGCCGGGGCATCGTCGACCAGGCGGGCCGCGACCATGGAGCTGCTGTGGCCGAGGCGGACGAGCCGGCGCAGCAGCGCCTCCAGCCCGGCGCGGACGGAGGGCTCGGGCTCGGCGTCCCAGCACAGCCACACCGCGGGGTCGTGTGGGGTCGCCGAGGGGAAGGCTCGGGGCTGCTTGGTGCGGCTGTGCGGCAGCAGGTGGTCGACGATCTCGCGCACCTTCTTGGGCCGCGTGGCCTCGGTGGCGCCGGCCTTTTCGTAGGCGTCGGCCAGGCGTGCCTCGGCCTTGGCCCGCGCCTTGGGGGGCAGCGCAGGATCGAGGACGCGGGCCCAGGCGTTGCTCACGGTGGCCTTGTCGGTGAGGGCCTTGTCGTTGACGGGCACGTAGAAGACCTTGGCGTCACGCACCGAGGCGGGGGAGTGGTGCAGGGCGGGGGGCGGCAGCGACTCGAGCCAGCGCAGGGCCGCCCGCTCCGCCTCGAGGGGCTCGCCGTCGTGCAGCGCGGCGACCAGGGCCGAGAACACGCGCGCGGGGTGGGGGGGCCACTCCACGCGATCGCGATCGTTGAACGCACAGGCCACATAGCGACCCGTGAGCAGCTCCAGGCGCAGGCAGAGCATCTCAGTCCGCCGGGCCACCCGCGGCCATGAGCTGCTGGCTCGCCTCGACCAGCTGCACCAGCTTGGGCATGGGCCGAAGCACCACCTCGTCCTCGGCCCAGGGCACGCCCTGCTCGCGGGCGCGGGCGAGCGCGGCATCGAAGAGGGCACGGGCCTCGGCGACCGACAGGGGCAGGGGGTCGCGGCTGCCGTCGGCGCCCACCTGCTCGAGCGCCACGGGGCCCTCGGGCACCAGGGTGCAGCGGCTGCGGAAGTCGTAGCCGACCCGGCGCTGCAGCACGAGGGCGAGCAGGCCCAGCGCGGCCAGCAGGGTGCGGGCGGCGTCGCTGCGGGCGTCGTCCCAGTTGCCGAAGCGAAGCCGTCGCAGGGCGGGCAGGGACAGCACTGCGGTGTGCAGCGCGTGGTCGAGGGTGACCCCGCCGGCCTCCCCGTCGCGGGTGGGGGCGATGTTGGAGTGGTTGACCTCGGACGGGCGCTGCTTGGACTTGCCGGTGGCGTCCACGGTCCATGCGTCGGAGTCTTCCTTGGGGATGCTCAGGCGCACGCTGGCCGAGATCTGCAGCGGGTCGATGCGACTGCCCACCTTGGTGCCCGTCGCGAAGTCGATGCCGACCACCTCGCTGACCAGCGCGCGCTGGAACTTGTGACCTCGGCCGCCGCGGGGGCCGGTGGAGTCCCAGGCGCCGAAGAGCAGGGCGGTGGGGCAGTGCTCGAGCATCGCTCGGGCGTCGGACGGGCTGGCATCGGTGAGGCGGCGGCCGAGCTCCGAGGCGCGGAAGGCCGTGCCGTCGAGGGTGGCATCGCGCAGGATCGCATCGTAGACGCGGTGGGGGGCCTCGAGCGCGCTGATCCGGCCGAGCTCGGGCAGGGTGGGCCCGAAGTCCACCGCGATCAGGGGCAGGCTCAGGCCGTCGCGCTCACGGGCCCGGAGCAGGGCCAGCTCCATGCGGTTGGCCTGCGAGGCGACCGAGTCGAGCAGCACCGAGGGCACGCGACGGCCGTCGATCATGCGCTCCTCGGTGGCGTACTTGGTCTCGTGGTCGCGGTCATCCTGGCCCGTGGCGTAGGTCGGCGGGAACACCTTGTCCCCGGGGCCTCCGGCGGGCTGGAGACGGGCGCGGAGGCGGAAGGCCACCACGTCACCGGTGACGGCGGCGTGGAGGGAATCGACGGTGGGCGTGGGAGCGGTCATGACGGGGGGGACCTGTGGTCGGCTAGGCGGACCGGGGCGGAAATT
The DNA here is from genome assembly GCA_020633315.1 of Myxococcales bacterium. Taxonomy (GTDB): domain Bacteria; phylum Myxococcota_A; class Polyangia; order Nannocystales; family Nannocystaceae; genus Paraliomyxa. The sequence goes on along the minus strand of JACKDV010000004.1, from coordinate 327,129 downwards.
GGTGTTGGCTGGTGTACTCCGCAGACGACCGGCCCGACTTCAATGGGGCCGCCCCGTGTCCATGAGGAAGTTGTTGGACTTTCTAGAAGCCGATAGGCGGCTTCTGAGGCGGAGGTTTTGGTGGCTGTTGGGGAGGTTCTGGGTTGGGGAAGAGCAGCCAGGCCAGTACCTCGATGAGGTTCCTGAAAATTCTCTTTACGGGCCGGACGCCTCCGTAGTACTTTGACCCTGCCATGCTCGGAGGGTGAACCCCACCTACCTACTCTGTCAACAGAAATCGAGCGTCTTCGCGGCGCGAGAGACAGTCATCAGCTGAATCTCGTACCAGGGGGCTCTATTGCCGTCGCTGTTGAAGTCAGGTCATCCGTCTGGGTTCATGACTGGGAGATGAGTGACTAAAGACGGTCGATCAGGTTGGCATATCGGGGCACCGGAGTAGAGCAGAGGGGTCTCGGGTTCGGCGAGCCCCGAAGTGGGCCGAGGTGATCAGGTCACGATGGCGCTGTCGATCCGAGCTCGCAGGGGCCGGCCGAGGGTCTCGCAGCCGGGGGGGCGGGTGTCACCGGGGTGGACCGGGGCGAGGCGCACGAACATCACCTGGTCGGCGGTGGTGTCGATGATCGTCAGCAGGCGTGCCTGCAAGGTGGCGCGGTCGAGGGAAGAGAGGGTACAGGCGAACACGGAGAGCTGGAGCGGCGTGCCGAAGTCACGCACGGTCTTGTGGACCTGGCGGAGGCGCTGGGGATCGCTGATGTCATAGGCCACGATGAAGTGATGGCGCATCGGGCTAGCGGGTGAGCAGGGGAGAGAATTCGTCGATCTCGCCGGCCATCCACTTGGCGAGCACGCGGGCCTCGAGCTCGAGCATGCGGCGGTAGCTCATGCGGTAGCCGAAGCGAGGGTGGGTGATCCGCTCGTCGGCGCGGCGCTCGTAGGCGGCCACCAGGGCGCGGCGGCCGGGATCGGTGAGGAACACACCGTCGCCGGAGCGGATGAAGCACTCCGGGGTGATCCCACCCGTGGCGAGCAGGCGCAGGATGGAGGCATCGACCCAGGCGGGGCGGAAGGGCTCGAGCAGATCGAGGGCCAGGGCCGGGCGGCCGGGGATGGTGGTGTGGAACAGGCCGACCATGGGATCGAGGCCCACGCGACCGAGGGCCGCGGTGGCGTCGCGGGTGAGCATGGCGTAGCCGAAGCCGAGCATGGCGTTGACGCGATCGCGAGGCGGGCGACGCGAGCGTCCGCGCAGCTCGTCGGGCCACGGGGCGGGCAGGATCGAGGGCAGGGCGCCGAAGTAGGTCGCGGCGGCGTCGCCCTCGTGGCCGCGTAGGGCGTCGATGTCCGTGGCTCGCTGGGCGCCGCGCCAGGCGTTGCGCATGCGGGCGAGCGCCTCGCCGATGGTGGTGGCGCGCTGCTCCACGGCGGCCTGGGTCTCGGGATCGTCGGCGGTGGGATCGGCCCAGGCCGGGAGCCGCTCGTCGAGGGGATCGTCGGCGGTGTGACCCGTGCGGTAGCGGCGGAGCACGGTTCGCTGGTTGCGGATCTTGGCCACGACCAGGGCTCGGGCGGCGACGAGGCAGCGCTCGGGATCGTCGGCGGTGCGGAACTGGGCGCGACGCAGGGTGACGTTGCGGGTGGCCAGCGGCATCGTCATGCCCAGCAGGCGGCCGGAGCCCGTGTGGTGGGCCACGGGGACGTCCTCGAGCAGCAGCATCGTCATGCACTGCGCGGTGATCTGGCTGGGCCCGTACAGGGCGACCTGGGCCAGATCCTTGACGAGGATCCGCTGCGGATCGGGGATCCCACGCACGCTGAGGCGAATGCCCTGGCCGTCCTTGCGCAGGGCGCTGCCGGGAGTGAGCACGTGGAGCACCGCGCGGTCGTCCGCGCCGGGCACGATGCGGCGCAGCGGCGGCACGGTCTGTCCGGCCGCCTCGCGGGCGAGGGCGAGGTGCTCGTCGGGGAGGCAGATGGTGTGCAGCGAGCAGCGCGGGCACTTGGGGCTGAGCTCGAGCGGGGCCGGGGGCTTGGGCAGCGCTGCCACCTCGCGGGCGCGCCGGACCACTGCGTGGACGAAGCGCTCGAGCTCCGCGGACCAGGGGATCTCGGTGCGGTGACGGTCCTTGCGGTACAGCAGCTGGGCGCGGTGGCAGGGCACGCCCGACTCGCGCAGCAGCGCCATGTAGAGGCCGAGCTGGGCCACGTCGGCCGGCCAGGCGCGGTAGGGCAGGGGATGGTCGTACCAGCGGTGGTCGTCGTGGGACGGCGATGCACCGTGCTTGGCCTCGATGATCACCGCCTCGTCGTCGTGCAGCTCGACGAGGTCGACCTGGCCACGCACGCCGAGGCTGGCGGACTCCAGGGTGACGCAGCGGCGGGGAGCCTCGAGCAGCTCGGAGAGGGTGGGGTCGTCGGGGTCGGGCTCGGCCGTGGGAGGGGTGACGGTGGTGGTGCGGCCCTTGGTCGCGGCGCGCTCGTGCTGGGAGCGGCCGTGCACCGTGTCGGAGGAGTCGACGAAGTAGCCCTGGACGTGCTCAAGGTAGAACAAACGCTCGCAGTAGACCAGCTCGTTGCACATTCGTACGGGGACGAGATCGGCAGACTCGCTGGGCGGTGAATGGCGGATGCGCTCGGGCATGACGGTGTGGAGGTAACGTGGCGCGAGGACGGGATTCGATCACTGCGGGTCGACGAAAAAGTGCGATTGGCTCGAAGGGGTCAGGGGCGCGAGGTCCCGGGAGATCCGGCGGGGCTGTGCATGGGGGATTGGAGAGACCCGGGGAGGTCGCGGGGCGCAGTGCAATGGGGTTGGGGATGCCCAGGAGGTCTCGACGGGCCGTGCGGTGGGGTTGGAGATGTCCCGGGAGGTCACGGGGCGCAGTGCAATGGGGTTGGGGATGTTCCGGGAGGTCTCGATGGCCTGTGGAATCGGCGAGCGGGAGGTCCGGGGAGGTGCTGCGAGGCATTGGCGCGGGCATGGCCGCGGGATCTCCGGTATGGTGGGGGGGTCGGTGGGTGTGATAGGGTGACTGGAAATCACGCGGCATCTCGCCGTGCGAAACCCCGGTCTTGCGTGCAAAGTGGAGAATTCCGAGTGCCAAGGGGGGCTACGATGATGTCTGGGAACTGCATAGGTGTTGAACACGGGACCGGGGATATGTCGGTTTTGGTGGTCGCGTGAATTGGTGGTCGAGAATGGCAATGATGGTAAGCTGTTGCGGACCGGCAGTCTCCGCCCTGCTCGCAGGGCGGCCCCATTCTCCGAAGCGCAGGGCGGCTCCCATTGGTCGACCTGCGGCAAGGGATCGGCCTCGTCTCCGCCCGTGCTCGCCCGCGCCCTGCTCGCAGGGCGGGCTCATGCCCGCATTGAAGTGGCCGTGTTCGTCCCCGCAGGCGGCCGCGGGGATTGATGCGCGGGATCGGTCGTCTCCGCCCTGCTCGCAGGGCGGCTGCCCATTGAAGGGCCGCCCACGGGTCCGGTCGAGGATTTTCGTCTCCGCCCTGCTCGCAGGGCTGCGCACCGTCAGGGTCCGCTCCCTGTCTCCGCCCTGCTCGCAGGCGGCCCCGTGAAGCCCATGGTCGCCTGCGCGCGGGAACGCCTCGGTCTCCGCCCTGTCGCAGCCGCCCCATTGAAGCCCGGTCCCGCACCGCTCGCTCGATGCCTCGGTCTCCGCCCTGCTCGCAGGCGGGGCAGGGCGGAGCATCCGGTCGACTCGATGGATCGCCTGCGGTCTCCGCCCTGCTCGCAGGGCGGCCCCATGAAGCCGCAGGGTCAGGCCCCAGAGCTGCCGGGTCATGGTGTGTCTCCGCCCTGCTCGCAGGGCGGCCCCATTGAAGCCCCTGATCCATACCCTCGACCATGCCTGTGCGGGTCTCCGCCCCTGCTCGCAGGGCGGCCCCATTGAAGCCCGATGATGGGGCCCCACTCGGGACGGGCCAGGATGTCTCCGCCCTGCTCGCAGGGCGGCCCCATTGAAGCGTGCGCGAGTACCTCGGCCGGTGGGTGATCGACATCGGCGTCTCCGCCCTGCTCGCAGGGCGGCCCCATTGAAGCAGCGGTCGATGGGGTCCAGGTCGGGATCCGCTGAGTCTCCGCCCTGCTCGCAGGGCGGCCCCATTGAAGCTATGGGTACCCCGAGGAGCCAGAGGCCGTGCATGAGATGTCTCCGCCCTGCTCGCAGGGCGGCCCCATTGAAGCCTCCACCTGCGGGAGCAGCTCGTACAGAGCTACCACGTCTCCGCCCTGCTCGCAGGGCGGCCCCATTGAAGCCGACCTGAATGCTGGCCGCGCCGCGGCAAGAGGCCCGTCTCCGCCCTGCTCGCAGGGCGGCCCCATTGAAGCGTACTCAACGGGGCGCATCTCCAGACGCTTGCCGCGCGTCTCCGCCCTGCTCGCAGGGCGGCCCCATTGAAGCTGTCGTGCTGTGCGTAGCTGCTGTACCAGCTACGCAAGTCTCCGCCCTGCTGCTCGCAGGGCGGCCCCATTGAAGCTCGAGGCCGATCGCGCCGTGTTTGGAGTCTGACCGAGTCTCCGCCCTGCTCGCAGGGCGGCCCCATTGAAGCCTCGCAGTATGCCTGGAGGGCAACGAAAGCTCGTGTGTCTCCGCCCTGCTCGCAGGGCGGCCCCATTGAAGCCGCGTGACGGCGACCGAGGCCGCGGAAGCGGGATCGTCTCCGCCCTGCTCGCAGGGCGGCCCCATTGAAGCAGCACGCGGTAGCGATTGGGCATGGCGTCGTGTTCTCAAGGTCTCCGCCCTGCTCGCAGGGCGGCCCCATTGAAGCACGGTCGACGGGTGGACCCGGCTCGCTCGCCGAGCTGTCTCCGCCCTGCTCGCAGGGCGGCCCCATTGAAGCACCTCGCCCAGAATCATCGCGTGCCACCTGCTCGCGTCTCCGCCCTGCTCGCAGGGCGGCCCCATTGAAGCTTCCACGCTTGGAGTGCTCACACCGCAAAGGCCCGACCCTGTCTCCGCCCTGCTCGCAGGGCGGCCCCATTGAAGCGCCTCGATGATGTCGAGCACCACCTCGCCCGGCTCGTCTCCGCCCTGCTCGCAGGGCGGCCCCATTGAAGCCTCCGGGGTGCGTGGGTGTGGGCTCCTGGCGCGTCTCCGCCCTGCTCGCAGGGCGGCCCCATTGAAGCCGACACGGACATCCCGGACGACTGGGGACCGGAGGTCTCCGCCCTGCTCCGCAGGGCGGCCCCATTGAAGCAGGTCGTGGTCGAGCTGGACGTCGGCGAGGAAAGGTGTGTCTCCGCCCTGCTCGCAGGGCGGCCCCATTGAAGCCCCGATCCCGTGCCGCCGACCACGCTCCCGGCGACCCGTCTCCGCCCTGCTCGCAGGGCGGCCCCATTGAAGCGGGGTGCCGCGACCAAGCCGACACGCTCAGACATCCGTCTCCGCCCTGCTCGCAGGGCGGGCCCCATTGAAGCGCCGCCTGACGCTCCGCTTGCGCAGCCTGACGCCGTTGTCTCCGCCCTGCTCGCAGGGCGGCCCCATTGAAGCGTGATCCGCACCCGATCCGGCCGCCGCCCAAGGGCGTCTCCGCCCTGCTCGCAGGGCGGCCCCATTGAAGCTCCATCGACACGCCAGCCATGAAGCTTCGCCGCGTCTCCGCCCTGCTCGCAGGGCGGCGTCATTGAAGCGCTCGTCGGCCAAGGTCGTTCGCGGTCGAGCACCTCGTCTCCGCCCTGCTCGCAGGGCGGCCCCATTGAAGCTGGCCCACGAACCCGCCGGACATGCCCGCCATGGCGTCTCCGCCCTGCTCGCAGGGCGGCCCCATTGAAGCACACGACGACAGACGCAGCGCAACCTGAACGAAGAGCCCGGTCTCCGCCCTGCTCGCAGGGCGGCCCCATTGAAGCTTCCCCGGGTGGGGCGGTCGGTGCTCTTCTCCTCGGTCTCCGCCCCTGCTCGCAGGGCGGCCCCATTGAAGCCGCACTCGCCGTCGGACTCAGGTACCCTGTGGTCACGTCTCCGCCCTGCTCGCAGGGCGGCCCCATTGAAGCCTTCCGGCGAGGTCGTGGGCGCCTCGCTTGTCCAGGTCTCCGCCCTGCTCGCAGGGCGGCCCCATTGAAGCCAGATCAGCAGCGTCGGGGTCACGTCGAGCGGGCCGGTCTCCGCCCTGCTCGCAGGGCGGCCCCATTGAAGCGTGAGATAGCCACGGCGGAGGCTATCACATGGCGTGTTCCGCCCTGCTCGCAGGGCGGGCGGCCCCATTGAAGCATGGAATCGTATGGCGACATCGTGCGGCGCGAGGGAGTTCTCCGCCCTGCTCGCAGGGCGGCCCCATTGAAGCTTGCGGATGTTCTGCGCACGGTTCTTCATGCGGTGGGGTCTCCGCCCTGCTCGCAGGGCGGCCCCATTGAAGCGGCCCACAGTCGTGAGCGCCTTCCCTTGCGGGGTGTCTCGCCCTGCTCGCAGGGCGGCCCCATTGAAGCTTCATCGTTCTTCCTCTCTTCGACGCGCTCCACGTTGTCTCCGCCCTGCTCGCAGGGCGGCCCCATTGAAGCCGCCTCGGCCGTGGGCGCCGCGGTGACGGTCATCCGTCTCCGCCCTGCTCGCAGGGCGGCCCCATTGAAGCCCACCCCGGGCCTTGGAGCGCTTGATCAGCTCCAGTCTCCGCCCTGCTCGCAGGGCGGGCCGTGAAGCTCCGCCGAGAGGAGCAGTGCGAGGTCGCCACCAGCTGTCTCGCCCTGCTCGCAGGGCGGCCCCATTGAAGCACTGTTGAAAACCTGATTGACTTTCAAGTCAATCGAGGTCTCCGCCCTGCTCGCAGGGCGGCCCCATTGAAGCGTGAACCTCGCTCTCTCGATGGCCGCGAACGAGAGGTCTCCGCCCCTGCTCGCAGGGCGGCCCCATTGAAGCTCACGCAGGCTCGCCGCACGCCCTCACGTTCACCGGTCTCCGCCCTGCTCGCAGGGCGGCCCCATTGAAGCACCATCAACGCCGTGACCCCGGTTCCCGGCACCCCCGGTCTCCGCCCTGCTCGCAGGGCGGCCCCATTGAAGCGAGATAGGCCCCACCGGGCTCCCGCTGTGGCGTTACTGTCTCCGCCCTGCTCGCAGGGCGGCCCCATTGAAGCGGCGGAGGGGACTCGCGGAGGAAGCCGTCTGGCGGGTCTCCGCCCTGCTCGCAGGGCGGCCCCATTGAAGCTGCCAGACACTCATGGTGAAGACCCGACCCAACCCGGTCTCCGCCCTGCTCGCAGGGCGGCCCCATTGAAGCATCGTCCCTGCGGTCGTCGTCGCCTTCTTCTTGCGTGACCCTGGCCGAACGGTTGCCGAGCTCTCTCCGGTGACCCGAAAGATCCAGATCGGAGCACAGCAGGCCAGGGGATGCCAGGAGGCCAACGCAGGAAGTCCTCGTTGTCGGAACGTGACGGCGATAGGGTCGTCACCGCCGAGTGCCAACTCCAGAATCGTGGGGATCTCGTCGGCCTTACTCGCGCAGGCTGTGGGTCCGATGCTCCACCGAGCGCCTCTACCGTCGAAAGGACCTGGTAATCTCCTCCCTCCCCCGTGCTCACCCTCGACAACCGCACCCCCTACGCGGCCGAGCGCAACTGGACCCGCGACCCCACCGGCGCCCACCACTGGAGCGTCGCCGTCAAGGCCACCTTCGACATCGCCCCCACCGGCGCCCTCACCCTCGCCGACGACCAACCCCTCCCGCTTCTCGCCCCCGAGCACCTCGGCGACCCGGGCCTCTCGAGCCTCCGCCTCGACGCCGACCTCGGCCCGCTCAAGCCCAACACCGACGTCCTCGTCGTCGGCCACGCCCACGCCCCGCGCGGCCAGCCCGTCACCGAGCTCCCGGTCGCCCTGCGCCTCCCAGGCGTCGAGAAGACCCTCCTCGTCGTCGGCGACAGCGTCTACCACGGGGGCCTCGGCGCGCGCTCCAAGACCAGCCCCCGTCCGTTCACCAGGATGGCGGTCGTCTATGAGCGCGCGTTCGGAGGCACCGATCCCGACGAGCCCGACCCGGCCAAGCGAGCCTTCGACCTGCGCAACCCGGTGGGCACAGGCTTCGCCGTCCACCCGTCGCAGCTCGCCAACCGCCTCGCGCCCAACATCCTCTATCCCGGCAAGGATCCCGCCACCGCCGGCCCGGCCGGCTTCGGTCCGATCGAGAGCTACTGGTCCCCGCGCCGTGAGCTCGTGGGCACCTATGACGCCAAGTGGGTCGAGGAGCAGCGCCCGTTCCTCCCCAAGGACTGGGACCCCCGCAGCACGCTCTGCTCGCCCGTCGATCAGCGCCCCCGCCAGCACCTGCGCGGCGGCGAGCTGGTCTCGGTCGTCAACATGACCCCCGACGGCGTCCTGCAGGTCACCCTGCCCAAGATCTACCTCGCCTTCACCACCTACTTCGGCCAGCGCACCGAGGAGCACCGCGCCAAGCTCGTGACCGTCATCCTGCTCACCGACGAGCGCAAGCTCTCGATGGTGTGGCAGACGAGCCTGCCGGTGCCGCTGCGGCACATGGACTACCTCGACCGTACCCTCATCAAGCAAAAGCCCTACCTGACATGAGCGAGCCGACCGCGATCGTGAGCACCGCGTGTCGCTGCGCGGTGGGCCTGCTCCCCGAGACCGCCGCCGCCGCGGTCCGGGCCGGGATCGTGCGGATCCAAGACCACCCCTTCATGGTCGACCAGGAGGGCGAGCCCCTGCGCGGCGCCGTCGAGCCCAAGGTCCCCCAGGACGCCCACGGGATCGCGCGCCTCTTGGCCCTGACCACCACGACCCTCGCGAGCCTGATCGAGCGCACGCCGATCCTGGCGCAGGCCCCCACTGTGCCCGTGCTGCTCGCGGTCCCCGAGCACCGCCCCGGCTTCGGGCCGCCCCACGAGACCCAGATCCTGGCCGCCGCCCGCTCCGTGCGCCCTGGTCTCGACGTCCGCATCGCCGCCCGCGGCCACGCCGGTGCCCTGCATGCCCTACTGCTCGGCCAGCAGCTGCTCGAGCGCCGCCAGGCGCAGCTCGTGATGGTGGGTGGCGTGGAGAGCTACTTCCACGCCGACACCATCGAGTGGCTCGTGGAGCACCGCCAGCTCCAGGCCGGCGGCACCCGCTCGGGCTTCTTCCCCGGCGAGGCGGCGGGCTTTGCCGTGCTCATGGGCGAGAGCGTGCGTCGTGCGTGTCGGCTACCCGCGCTGGCCGTGCTGCGCGGGGTCCACAGCGAGCACGAGACGGCGCTCATCAAGACCGACGCCGTCAACCAGGCCAAGGCCCTCACCGCGGCCATCCGAGGCGCCGCCGCCCACCTGCGTGCGGGCGAGCTGTGCGATCGGATCCTCTGCGACCTCAACGGCGAGCGCTACCGGACCGACGAGTGGAGCACCACGCTCCTGCGGATCCCCGGCCTGCTCCGCCACGGCGCCGGCCGCCCGGCGGACTACGAAGCGCCCTCGCGAAGCTGGGGCGACGTGGGGGCGGCCTCCGGTATCCTGCTCTGTGTGCTGGCGATCGCCGCCTGGCAACGAGGCTACGCCCCGGGCGACCGGGCGCTGCTGTTCGCGGGCTCGGAGCAGGGGCTCCGAGCCGTGGTGATCCTGCAAGCCCCCAGCGAGAGGTAGGACGCGAATGCCCACGGTCGGCGTGAACCCTCCCAAGAGCCCGGTCACCAAGGGCAGCAGCGGCGTCGCGGTCGCGGCCGTGCCCAACGTGTGCAAGATGCCCGGCCCGCCCGCGCCGTTCGTCCCCACGCCGCTGCCCAACATCGGCAAGAGCGGCGACAGCCCCAAGGGCTACACCAAGAAGGTCAAGGTCGAGGGCTACACGGTGGCGATCCGTGGCGCCACCTTCGGCTCGATGGGCGACATGGCCTCCAAGGCCACGGGCGGCGGGATCGTCTCCGCCAACACCCACGGTCCCACCGCCTTCGTCTCGCCCGGCTCGATGGACGTGTCCTTCGAGGGCAAGGCCGTGCAGCTACTCGGCGACGCGATGACCAACAACAACGGCAGCCCGCCCAACTCGAGCACGCCGATGGAAGGGCAAGGGCCCGCGACGCCGCTGCCGCCGTGTGATCTCGGCATCGACTGCAAACAGAAGAAGAACAATCCCGAGAAGGGCAAGGACCCATGGGATGATTGCATGATCGCGCAGGTGTGCGAGATGGTGAAGGCGGTCAACGCCGTTCCGAAGGACCAGCTCAAGAAGATCTCGCCCAGCCCCAGCAAGACCAAGCTCAAGGTCTATCAGGCCCAGCTCAACACGTTCAAGGATGCCTTCGCATCCAAGGTCGCAGCGCAGGGGGCCGATGGGGCGGACGTGAAGGGGATGTTCTACGATCCGCCACCGCCCAACGACGGATGCGCGCACAAGAAGTGGAAGGACGGAGGCGCGAGCCCCACTCCCAGCGGGCGCGGCACCGGCAAGTTCAACCCCGACCACTCGCATCCGGTCAGCCTAGGCGGCAGCCTCAGCGGCATTTCAGGCATGAAGTGGGCCGATGCGCGAGTCAATGTGACGGTGGGCAAGGCAATGGACAAGTTCGACCCCGCAGAGCACGGCTCTCTGACGGCCCCGGACTGCTGCGACTGAGGAGACACCATGACAGAGGAACAGTTGAGAGAGCTCCTGCATCGTCTCGTCGAAGCAACGTTCGCACGCGACCAGTATTACGAAGAGGATGCAGCTCGGCCCGAGCTGAGCCAGCCCGCAACGCCGGAACAGATCTCGGCGCTCGAGCGCCACTGGGGGCGCCGGCTTCCGCCGTCCTACCGCAAGCTCCTCGGGATCTGCAACGGCATGACCAAGTTCCTGCTCGACGTGGCGCTGCTCTCCACGCAGGAGCTGATCGACGACGTACCGGGTCTCGAGACGTTCGAAGAGCCATTTCCCGATCTCTGGAAGTGGATCTTCGCCTGCGCCGGAGACTCGTACGACGCCCTGGCCTTCGATCCCTCTCAGACGAGAGACGACGGCGAGATGGCCGTCGTCCTCATCGGAGACGAAGGCGAAGCCGGGCGTTGGCCGTCGCTCGAGGACTTCCTCCAGAGCCTGGTCGCGCGTGTCGAGGCCGAGCTCGCGAGCGAGCGGGCCGACCGCGAGAACCTGCCAGAGTAGGCCGAGCGGACCGATGACCAACAACCCCCTGTGCCTCCTCGACGACCGCGGGCGACCGATCGTCGAGCTCAAGACGAGGCTGGTGCTGTGGCTCGAGGGCCCGCCCAGTCCTCGAATGGCGCGGGACCTCTACGACCTCTACATGCAGCGCTTCGGGAGCCACGTGCGGATGTACTGCTCCACCGCGCCGGGCTCGGGCCCTCGGCAGTGGACCCCGGGAACGCGGCATTCCTTCGAGAACCAAGATCTGCCCAAGCTGCGGCGCTTCACCACCTGGGGCTACGGGCTCTCGGACGGGCAGGAGACCGACTCGTGGCTGTTCATGTTCCACGGCGCCCGACCGCACTCGGAGAAGGGGCGGGCGAGCTTCTGCCGCTTCGACTTTCCGTGGGACGTCGACCCCATGCTCGTGCACGAGCTGGCGTTGGAGGTCATCGGCATGATCCCGTTTCGTTCGGGATCCGGCGGGCCGTTCTTCCAGATCAGCGCTACGAGCCTGGCGGTTTCGCTCGATCGCATGTATGCGTGGGCGCGGCGGTACTGGGGGATCGACGCGCAGAACCTCGACGTGACCATGTGGCACGCGCTCGAAGGGATCACGGGCGTGAGCTGGTTGACGCTGCTCGGTGGGTACTACCTCGAGCGGTTTCCCGAAGCGGTCGAGGAGGCGCAGGCGGTGGCGTTCGCCTGGCAGCGGAAGCAGCACGGGCTGCTGCTGCGGGTGGAGGAGCGGCCGCGGATCATCGATCGGAATCGGAACGAGCCGCTCGGGGGGTATGGGGCGGTGGCTCGGGCGTTGCTGCCGTTGCAGGTGAGGAGCCACGAGGGCTTCGGCGGCGAGAAGTGGACCGCAGACGAGACGCTACGGTACCTGCGGCGGTTCACGGGAGGGTGAGGAGTGATGGTGGACGACGGGGACGGCATGGTGTGCGAGCCCGACGCTACTCATCGGCCCGGAGCTTGGCGGCCGCATCCTTGAAGAGCTTGCGGACGTAACCGTTCAGCCCCCAGGTTTGCCGGGGTGCGCAACCACACGGCGGAGCGGATCGACCACGTCGCCGACATCTTCCCCGACGCATGCTGTGGCTGCGGGTCACCACTCCCCGCGACGCCGGACATCGACCCGCGGCGGTACCAGCAGGTGGACTTGGCTCGAAGTGGTCGGCACGTCACCGAGTGGCGGCGACACGAGGTCGTGTGCCGATGCGGCGCATCGACGCTGGCTGCGTACGACGCCGATGTGATTCCATCCTCGCCCTTCGGCCCTCGGCTGCAAGGCCTGCACCGTCATCTGCAGCTCGGCCGCGAACGTGGTGAGCGACTCGCCAGGGCGAGCCCGCACCAACTGGCACAACCGCTCTTCGAGCTGCTCGAGCTCCTGAACCGAGCGCCGCCGACCACTGGGGTGCCCCGAACGGCGCGGGGTCGCACCGGCCTTGGTCGTCCTGGCTGCTGGCCGCGTGGCCGCCCCGAACGCGTGCTCGATGGCCTCTCGAGCTGCGCGGCGTCCCTCCGCCACGTATCCCTCCACCAGTTGCTCGATCGTCTTGGTCAGCTCCTCGGTGCTCCTCGGCGTGTTCATGCCCTGCCTCTCGCATGGGCCGAGGTCCGGCTCAACACCGGGGGTGAACGGTCACCATTGAAGCCCCACGCCACGAAGGCGGCGCGGTGGTCGTAGTCCCGTCTCCGCCCTGCTCGCAGGGCGGCCCCATTGAAGCCCGCCCCGCCCGGGGAATGCCCTGACCCCGAGCTCCCGTGGTCGCGAACGGTCGGAAGACGCAGCCGCGTCGGTGCGCTACGGCACCGTGGCCGCCGGGGGCTTGTCCTGGGCGAGGTAGACCGCCAAGATGCCGTCGCTCGGGAAGTACTGGCTGCGCTTGATCCCGGCGGGGACGGGCGCTTGGTAGGCCGCCTCGGGTTCGAGCGTGCCCGTACCACCGTTCGTCGCCGCTTTGATCCAATATCTGTCCACGTTGAAGACCAGGCTGCCGGGAATGCAGCTATCATGGTCGATCTCCATGCCGCACGAGGGAATGAGCTGGACCTGTACCTGCCGCTCGCCCGCCGTCGCAACGTCTTCGTGATAGGTGACCAGTCGCTGCTTGGCGTGGTCGAGGCAGACCTCGAGCCCGAACCTGATGTCGTGCATGGTGAACACCGAGCCCCCTCCCAGCCCATGCGTGGTCTCTTCGTCGTCGTTGGCGTCCGCGGGATCCATGCCGAGCATGTCCGTCGAGCCCGTGGTGGGGAGCAATCGGGTCAGCGGATCGTCGTCGAGGGTGGCCAGGTGGCGGTGCTCCTCGTTGAAGTCTGGCTTGAAGAAGTCCATCCCCTCGAAGTCGATCGACGAGATGCTCTCCTTGTAGATCGTCACGTCGCGGAAGCCGTTGCCGTCGGAGCCCATGGACCTGGCGGTACCACCTTGCTGCACGAAGGCGACGTTGAAGATCTCGACCTCGCGCGGCTTGGTCAGCGTGACGTCGACGCCGTTCTTGGGTAGCTGGTTGGTCAGGCGGTCGAACTGGACGCGGTAGCCGCCGGTCGGCAGCGCTTCGACGCCGAAGATGTGGCCCCTGAACTTCCCTTGATCGATGACCCAGCCGATCTCCGGGGCCTCCGCGCACTGGAGATCGAGCTTGCCGCCGCAGAAGGTGACCTCGGGGTTGGGCACGGCGAGCCTGGCGGGCACACCCGGACGCTCGAGCGAGAGCGCGAAGCCCGGGGCGGGCGTGCCGAAGAACCCCATCGACTTGCGCGTCGTCGGGAACTTGGGCACGTTCTGGCACCAGAGGATCACCTCGACTTTGCCGCTGCTGGTGATCCGCTTCTGAACGTCGTAGATCTGGACGGTCCCCTTGTTCGTCGACTTGAAGAAGCCCGTCGCCTTGAGGTGCAGCGACCAGTCGGTCTTGACGCTGGCGATCGGATCTCCGGGCATGCACTCGTACCGAAATGCCACCAACCTCTCGTTGACGTCGTCCTCCTGGACGTTCGTGCCCGGGCGGGTGCTGGCCTCGCTCTGCTCCATCGACCCGATGGCGGTGCCGAACACGAACATCCAGTCGTCGTAGTCGGCCTTGTCGGTCTCCTGTCGCATCTGCTCGGGAATCCGGCTCAGCTCCTCGACCGGATAGCCTCCCTTGCGGCCGCGGAAGTAGAACTCCGGCGCCATGAAGATCTTGAGGGTCGTGGGATCGTCGTCGATCTCGTCCAGCGTGTGGGCGGTGGCGATCGCCTCCTTCATGAGGGCGCAGCGGGCATCCATGTCTCGCTGTACCGCGGCGGGGTCACCCTTGGCGTCGTCCTGGCCGATGTACTTGCCGGTCTCGATCTGGTAGGCGACGAGCTGGATCTTCGTGTAGGCAGGCGCGAGCTCGTACGACTGCGAGGTGGGGGTGTCGAGCTCGACCTGCACGGCCGCGCTGAGGGGCTCGGGGGTGGGCGCGGGAGCGGCGGCCGTGCCCGCGGCCGCGGGCATGCGGAGGAGCCGAAGCGCCGCCTCGGCCGAGGCGGCGTCGGGAACGATCGCGATCCGATACGGGGCGGGCGGCACCAAGAGCTGGGCCTTGCCGTCGGCGCCGACCGTCGCCTCCTCGACCAGCTCGTCCTCGAAGGTCTGGAAGAGCTGCACCTTGACGGCGTCGGCGGTGAGCGGGTTCCCATCACGACGCGTCACCTCGATGTCGACCGTCGCCATGCCCACGGTGAAGCCGATCGCGTCACAGTCGTCGACGACGTCCACGACGTCGAGCGACAGGAGCTTGGGCGCGGCGGCCTCGTTCTGGCCTTCGGCCCACAGCACCAGCCCGTCGCCGGTCTCCGCGTGGGCCTGGTCGAATGCGTTGGGGGTGATGGTGTGCGGCAGCGCCATGGCGTCGACACCATCGGCGTGGTGCTCGGCGTCGAACACGGCGACGACGGCGTCCTCGTGCCTCAGCCGCAGCGTGCAGGTGGCGTCGGCGGGAGCCTTGCGCACCCGCACCCGCGCGCGGGGGCTGGCGTGGTTCCAGCCCTGGGCGGCCAGCGCCTGGCCCGGAGCGCGCTTGTCGGCCTCGGCAAGCGGGGTTGGCTCTGCACCATCCTGCCGCGGGCCACAGACCTCGAGCGTGGCCTCGACCACGGTGAGCACCACGTAGTCCGCGCGGTCCGCCAGCTCGTCGATGGCCAGGTCCAGCGCATCGTCGCGGGTGGCGGCGCTGGGCTGGATGCCCTCCACGTAGAGCTCGCCGTCCCCGGGCTCGAGCGGCAGCTGCAGGACATGGGGCAGCGGCAGCGCATTGCCGTCCGTGGCCGCGGTGTAGAGCGCGAGGTTGGTGCCCTTGCGGTCGCGGATCGTGAGCTGGCCTTCGTACTCGGCCGGCTCGCACGACACCGTGACCCGGGCCCGACGCTCCGGTGACTCGCACTTCGCGAGCACCCGGCCGTTGTCGCGGGCCACGTTCCGTGGGACGGGCTGTCCGGCGCGGTCGTCGATGACCAGCGTGGCTCGGACGGCGGTCAGATCCTCCGTGGCCGGATCTCCGCACTCGATGCCGTCGCCGAACAGCTCCCACTCGAGCGTCACGCCGTCGATGGCGCTGGCGCTGGTGGCCTCGAGCTGCACCGTGACCCCGTCCTCGTCGATGCCCCGGAAGTCGTAGGGCTGGGCCAGCGCGTTGCCGTCGTCGCCGAGCACTCGGATGTGGCCCGCCCCGGCGGTGATGCGCAGCTGACCCCGACCCTGGAACGGCGCGTCGGCACGCAGGGTCGCCGTGAGACGATGGCCGTCGACCGCGAGCGCCGTGCGATTCCCGTCGATGTCGATGACCGGGTTGACCACGCCCGCGATCTGGACCTCGACCGATTCCGCGTCGTCGTAGTCGAGGTCCACCTCGGCGTGCTCGACGTGCTGCTCGCCGTCGCGATCGCCCTCGCGGACGCGCGCGACCGCGATGGTGTACCGGCCGGCCTCGACGGTGCCGAAGTCCACGGTTCCGTCCTTGGTCTTCGCGCGCTGCTCGTCGCCGTCGCCGTGGGTGATGGTCACCTCGGCGGCAACCGGGGGGGACACCTGGACCTTGAGCGTGGGCCGGCGTCGGAGCACCAGCTCGGCGAGCGCGATCTTGCCCTTGGTCACCGTGACGCCGTCGATGCTGGTCGCGGCGGGCGGGGCGAAGCGCTCCGCGACCGCGGGCGGCAGCGTGCCCAGCTTCACGGAGTACGAGCCTTCGTCGAGCGGGTCGAAGGCCGCCAGTCCGGTGGCGTCGGTCGTCGCCGTTCGGCCGTCGACCTCGACCGGAATGCCCGGCGCCTCGACGCCGGCCTTGTCGTGGACCGACACCCACAGGCCTCCGCGCTTCTGCGGGCACGACGCCACCAGGGGGCGCTGGACGGCACCGTGGCCGGGGCACACCAGCGCTTCGCTACACTCGGGACACTGCTTGTGGGTCATGACGTTCGTGGGGGAGGCGGGAGGGCCTACGGAACCACCGTGACGCGGCCCGGGGTGATCGCCGCTTAATCGCGGCTTAATGGGCCCGCGCCCGCGCTCCAGCCGCGGATCCAGGCTCCGAGACCACGATGGGCACCCCGCTCCAATGGGATCCGCGTCCTGGCCGCCCTCGGCCCCCTCGGCTCACAGGGCGTACGCGATCAGCCGGTGCCCCCCGCCTGCGAGGTCGTCCTCGGCCACCAGAGGCCCTGGCTCAGGCTTCAGCGGTCGTCGAGGAATCGTCGCAGAGTCGGCGTCGTTCGAGGTGGGCGTCCATGCCGAGGAGCTCATCCTCGGCGACCTTGCGCTCGACGACGAAGAGCTCGCCCATCAGCTCGAGCAGCTCTCGGGCATGGGGAGCCGAGCGGATGGACTCGAAGACCTTGCGACGTGCGTGGCGACCGTCGGATTGGAGAGATCGTGGAGACGGCCGTCGATCGGCAGCTTGGATGCCGAGCCTCCGCCAACAGTCTAGAAGTAGTAGCGAATCTTGAACGAGAAGTCCCCGTGCGCCAGATCGGGATAGATGAGGTACGGCGACCACGAGCCCTCGAGCATGGTGTCGAGGGGGGCCTTCTTCCAGTGGAAGCCAAGGCCGAGGATCGGAGCGCGTAGGAACATCGCCACGCCGCCGCGATCGTAGCGGCGGTAGTCGTAGTAGTAGCGGCAGTCGGGATCGCAGCCGGCTCCGTTGCAGCAGCGGCCGCCGTGGCCGGCGTAGTAGTAGCCGCCCGCCCAGAACATCATGCCCAGGCCCAGGCCCAGGTAGGGCAGGAAGTCGAGGGTGCTGTTGGAGACGAAGGTGCCGGGGTGCCACAGGTAGTCGAAGCCCAGACGCCCGTGCCCATGGTGTAGCGGAGCCCACCCGATGTCGGCCTGGATCGCGTGGTTGGGCGCCATGAAGTACTTGATGGACCCACCCATCGGATCGCCCAGGCTGATGCCCGCGCCGAAGTTGCCGCCCTTGCCCTTGATCTTGTTGCCAGGGGTCGGCGCTGCCTCGGCGGTGGAGGCGAGGGGCAGGAAGGCCAAGGCCGCGAGGGCCAGGCGTCGGAGGGTCTTGGTGCGGGATCGGGTTGCGGGGAGCATCTCGGTCACGTTGGTCCTTGGACCGGCCGTGGCCAGGCGATTCCAAGGCGCGGCCGGCACCCCGCGAAGGGGCTCCTACTCCTACCCACGCGGGCGAGGGGCGGCCATCGGGGCGAGACCGGGTGTGCTGCGGATCACGAGCACTCCCAGGAGACTTGCGGGTGCTCGCGGTGCCGAGGGCACACGTGCAACCACAGGCGACCGCCGTCGCCCCAGGTGTGCTCGGCGTGCGAGTCGGAATCGAGCTGGTAGACGATCGTGGTCTCGGCTCCACACTCGGGGCACGCGAAGGGCTCGTCGCGGGTGCCCTGGAGTCGGGCCGGCCAGCCGCCCAGCTTGTCGCCGCGACGGGCCACTGCGGCTTCGTGCTGGGCCGCGGCGCGACCGAAGGACGGGTAGTCGTCGACGGCTCGCCAGCCCACGATGTGCTTGGGCCGACAGTGGAGATCGTCGAGCGGGGAGGGGCGTAGCTCGGCGTCGCCGGGCACGGCCCGCGCGAGCCGACCCTCGCCACACTCGGTGCACTGGAACAGCTCGTAGGGCGGCGCGTCGGCGTCGGCCAGCGGGGTGTGGAAGGGATCGAGGTGGAGCAGCAGCTCCATGGGACGCGCGCAGGCGGGGCAGGCGGGCCACGGGGCGTCGGGCTCGAGCCAGGCCGGGCCGCCGTAGTAGGAAGCGCTGACCTCGAAGGTGGTGGTCTGGGCCAGGCTCACGGGCTCGACCTCGGGGTGCCAGGCGGGGCGCCGACCCTCGGGAGGGTGCTCGGCGGCCCAGCGCTCGAAGGCGGCGAGCGCCCGATGGTCGCGGCGCCGGGCGATGGTGGCCCGCACGGCTCGCTCGGCGGCGGAGCGGAAGCGGGCCCACTGCGGCGGCTCCACCCGCAGGAAGGAGGCGGCCTCGGTGTTGAGCCACCACAGGTCGAAGCCCAGCTCCTCGCCCAGCTCCACCTCGCACAGGGTGCGGGCGTGCTCGAGGTTGGCCTCGGTGATCTTCACGAAGGCATAGAAGGTGAAGCGCTGCTCGGCCTCCACGTAGTCGAGCTCGATCGAGAGCCCGGGGAGGCGCTGCGCCGCTGCCTCCCGCAGGGCCTCCAGCAGCTCGTCCCGCAGCTCCTGGGGTGACTCGGGCTCGAGCGCCTCCAGGGGCACGACCATCTGGTCGAGGTCGATCATCGTGGGGCTCGTGGCGACGGTCGGCTAGTTCACCGCATAGGGGAGGCTGAGCGAGAACGGGGCGATCTCGGCGTCGAAGCGGTCGCCGTCCTCGGTCACCATCTGGTAGCTGCCGTGCATGGTGCCGAAGGAGGTCCCCAGCGGGCAGGCCGAGGTGTATTCGAACGACTGCCCGGGCTCGAGCACCGGCTGGGCGCCGACCACCCCGGGTCCGCGCACCTCCTGGGTCTCACCATCGGCGTCGGTGATGATCCAGTGGCGGGTGAGCAGCTGCACCGTGGTGTCGCCGTCGTTGGTGATCCGCACGGTATAGGCGAAGAACCAGGCGCCCTCCTCCGGCGTCGAGCGCTCGGGGACGTAGCGTGACCTCACCTCGACCCGAACGCCTCGGGTGCTGGCCTCGGAGCTCGGCACGGAGCGAAGGGTAACCAAAACGATGGCGCGCCGCCCAGGGGGCGGCGCGCGAGGGAGAGGACGGGGCTCAGCGCCAGTGCCGGGGAGGCGGGGGCTCCGCGAAGCGGCGGGGGAAGGGGTCGGCGCTGTCGCGTCGCTGCAGCTCGGCCCAGGGCACGCCACCGCGCTCGTGGAAGAAGGCAAAGCCCATCACTCCGATGTTGCGGCCCTGGCCGGTCCGCTCGGCGTAGCTGTCCTCCATGCCGCTGAAGCGGAAGGCCGCGATCGAGTCGTTGCCGGTGCGCCAGCCGTCGATGGTGATGGAGGACCAGGGGTCGAGGATGTAGCCGCGCTTGGCGAAGCTGCCGGGCTGGCCGTCGATCACGTCGAGACCATCGACGGAGGCGACCACCTCGAAGCGGAAGGCGCTGTTGTTCTGCACGCGCAGCTTGTAGCGCTGGCCCTCCTCGCCGGCGACGTAGCGCTTGCTGCCCACGTCGGCGGCCGACAGCACGCTGCCCCACTCGTCGATCACCGAGACCACGAAGGTGCCGTCGGTGGTGGAGGCCTGGGAGACCTGATCGAAGCCGCGGCCGAAGCCGCCCTGCGCGAGGCGGATGCCCTCGGGATCGTTGTACCAGAGCGAGAGCAGCACGTCGGGCTCGCTGGCCCCCCGCACGAAGGGAGCGGTGGTCACCCGGCTGAAGTGCTGCTCGCCGTAGCTGGTGCCCAGCCCGGGGCGCTGGCGCTGCGGCGTGCCGGTGGCGATGGCCGAGTCGTCGAGGTCGCTGGGGGCTGCCTCCTCGTGCTCGCGACCGTAGTAGCCGCCGTCACCACCGTAGGCCTCGGGCGCAGGCGCGGTGGCGGGCGCGCTCGAGCTCGAGCGGCGACCGCCGTAGTCCGCTCGGGTGGCCATGCGACCGACGTCGGCGGGCGCGGGACCGGCCCCGCCTCCGCCGACCCCCGGGCTCGAGGCGGGGGCGTTCTTCGCCTTGCAGGCGGGGAGCGTGAGCAGGCACAGCAGGCCGAGGGATGCGAGCAAGCGGAGCAGGGCGGCAGGGTTCATGACGAGGTCCTTCGCTTCGGTCGCCCCCCGAACGACCGCCGAGCCCCCGCCGCTTACACCCGAGCTCGTCGGGGAATCGGCTGCGCGATCCGCTCGGGCACGGAACGGCCGTGCAGCGCCCGAGGGCAAACGAACATCGTTTCCGGCGATTTCTGCCGTCACGGCGTCTTGGCCCGGTGGCGTCGGGCTGATTCAATCGGGGGGTGGGAGCAGGCGCGTGCCACAGGGTCCGAAGGAGGGCGAGCGCGCGCGCCATCGCCCGCCGCGTGGCGCTGGTGGTCGGCGGCCTGGCGTTGGGCTCGGCGGGCTGCCGCAAGCTCAACCCCGAGTTCGGCATGGGGCTGGACACCGGCACCGGCGACGACGGGTCGGGCACGTTGACGATCGACTGCGAGCCACCGTCGCTGGTCTGCGCGGGGAGCTGCATCGATCCGCGGGTGAGCGTGGGGCACTGCGGTGGTTGTGATCAGCCCTGCGCCGCGGCGCAGGTGTGCCTGGACGGCGCCTGCGTGTCCGGCTGCACGGCGGGCGAGGTCCCCTGCGAGGGCGAGTGCACCGACCTCGACGAGGATCCCCTCCACTGTGGCCAGTGCGGGGTGAGCTGCAGCCCGGGCCACTTCTGCGTGGATGGGCAGTGCCTCTCGGCGTGCCCCGACGATCAGCCCACCCCCTGCGGGGGCACCTGTGCCGATCTCGAGGGCGACCCCGATCACTGCGGCGACTGTGCCAACGACTGCGGCGAGCTGATGACCTGCGTGGCCGCGGAGTGCATGCTCGCCTGCCCTGCGGGGCTGGCGAGCTGCGAGGGGCGCTGCATCGATCCCTCCACCGACGAGGCCCACTGCGGCGGCTGCGATGCGCCCTGTGCCGCGGGATGGTTCTGCGTGGCGGGCTCGTGCACGGACCAGTGCCCGGCGGGCCTGCAGGTGTGCGGGGCCGACTGCGTGGATCCGCAGGACGATCCCGAGCACTGCGGTGGCTGTGAGCAGCCCTGCCTGGCCGCGCAGGAGTGCGTGGACGGGAGCTGTGCCTGCCCCGAGGGGCAGCAGGCCTGCGGCGGAGCGTGCATCGAGCTCGACGATCCGCTCAACTGTGGCGGCTGCGACGTGGTCTGCGATCCGGGGGACACCTGCACCAACGGCGTGTGCAACAGCTGCCAGGCCGGCCTGACCGAGTGCGGCAACCACTGCGTGAACACCGACGTGGACTGGCTCAACTGTGGCTCGTGCAACACGCCTTGCCCCGGGACCGCGAGCTGCATCGACGGCACCTGCGACTGCGGGGCGGGGCTCGATCCCTGCGGCAACCAGTGCGTGGACCTCCAGACGGACAAGAAGCACTGCGGCGTGTGTGGCAACGACTGCGGGCCCGGGGGATCCTGCGTGGGGGGCATGTGCGCCTGAGGGGCCGCGGTCGCGCCACGGTGGCCCTGCTCGTGGGGCTGGGCCTGGCCATGCCCCGCCCGAGCCCGGCGGCGGCGCTCGCCGAGCCGACCGGCGACGCGGAGCGGGAGCTGGGGATCCTGCCGCTGGTGATCACGGGACCGGTGGCCCCCGAGGTGGGCGATGCGGCCGAGCGCCTCGGGGCTCGGGTGCAGGAGGTCTTTCCCGCCGCCGCCCGGCTCCCGAGCGCGGGCGAGGGCTCCGCGATCCCCTGCGGCGACGCACCGTGCTGGCAGGGGCTGGCCCACGAGCACGGGGTGGCCCGCCTGCTCGCGGTGGAGGTGGCCTTCGAGGATCCCGATGTGCGGGTGACGGTGCGGCTGGTCGAGGGCGACAGCGGCGAGGAGCGGGGACGGGCCAGCGAGCTGTGCGAGCTGTGCGGTCTGGTGGAGCTCGAGAGCCTCGTGGGCGAGCTGGCCGCGGCGATGCGCCGCGAGCTCGAGACGGGGACGGTGGTGCCTCCGCGGCTGGTGGTGCGCTCGAGCCCTGCGGGGGCGACGGTGCAGCTGGACGGCGAGGTGGTCGGCACCACGCCGCTCACGATGGAGACGGTGAGCGGTGAGCACCGGGTGGAGATCGTGCGGGACGGCTTCGTGACCGAGCGCCGCGAGGTCTCGCTGGTGGAGGGGGTCGAGCGCGCGATCGATGCCTCGCTGCGCCCGCGGCCGAGCACCGACGGGGGCACGCCGCCTCGCGCGACGCTGCCCCTGGTCCTGGGCGGCACCGGGATCGGGCTGGGGCTGGGCGTGGCGGGGGCCGGGGTGGCGCTGGTCGTCGTCCACGATCGGCCGATCCTGAGCGACTGCTCGGGAGAGAACGTGGACGCGCTGGGTCGCTGCCGATTCCTGCGCGACACTCGGGCGGGAGGCATCGCGCTGTTGGTCGCCGGCGGTGTGTTGGTGGCGGGCGGGGCCGTGGCGCTGGCCCTGGGCACGAAGCGGCGACGCTCGTCGCGGCTGGCGCTGGGGCCTGGTGGCACTCTCGCGCTCCGCTTCTGAACGAGCGCGGCGAGTCGTGACCCAGGGCGTAGAATGCTCGCACGCAGGGGACCAGACGCATGGGGGGACGCAAGACGATCGTGGTGACGAGCCTCTGGCTCGGGATGGGCTCGGCCGGGTGCGGTGACGACGGCCCGGGCATGGGCACCACCTCGGATCCGAGCACGGGCCCGGAAGCCACGGTGGGCTCGGCGACCGGCCCGGGCTCCGGCGGGAGCGAGACGGCGGTGGTCGACGACACCCAGGGCTCGAGCACCGGCGAGCCCACGTCGGGCTTCGGGCCGATCGGTCCGCTGGTGGGTCCCGAGGGCGAGGGCAGCTTTCGCTTCGGAGCCGCGAGCGCGGCCACCCAGATCGAGGACGCCAACCCCACGGTGGACTGGTACCCGTGGAGCCTGCCCGTGGCCGAGGGCGGCCTGGGCCACGGCACCTTCGTGGGCGACGCGGCCCGCGGCTACTCCATGGCGCTGCAGGACGTGGGCCTGATGAGCGAGCTGGGCCTGGATGCCTACCGCTTCAGCGTGGAGTGGGCGCGGATCGAGCCCCAGCGCGACGTGATCGACGAGGACGCGCTGGCCCACTACGACGCGTTCATCGACGAGCTGCTCGCGGCGGGGATCCGGCCGATGATCACGGTGCACCACTTCTCCAATCCCACATGGGTGGACGATCCGGCCGACCCCGACTGCGCGACGGGGCCCAGCGACGCCAACCTCTGCGGCTGGAACCACCCCAGCGGGGGGCCGCAGGTGGCGGAGGAGCTGGCCGAGCACGCGGCGCTGCTGGCTGAGCGCTACGGCGATCGGGTGGACGAGTGGGCCACGCTCAACGAGCCCATGAACTACCTGCTGGCCAGCTACGGCCTGGGCTCGTTTCCGCCGGGCAAGTCTGGGCTCATCAGCGACGTGGACGGGGTCTTCGTGGCGGCGGCCCGCAACTTCGTCGCCGGGCACGCGGCGGTCTACGTGGCGCTCAAGGAGGGCGACACCACCGATGCCGACGGGGACGGCGTGGCCGCGGCGGTGGGGCTGACCAAGGGGGTGGTGGAGTGGGTGCCGGCGCGGGCCAACGCGGTCAGCGATCATCCCGACGATCTCGCGGCGGTCGAGCGGATCGACTACGCCTACCACCGGCTGTTCGTGGAGTCGATCCGGCAGGGAGGCTTCGATCCCGGGCTCGACGGCGAGCTCGAGGAGCCGCATCCCGAGTGGGCGGGTACCCTCGACTGGCTGGGGGTGCAGTACTACACGCGGGCGGGGGTGACGGGGCAGACCTCGCTGCTGCCGCTGGTGAACGTGACCCCGTGCTTCGGTGACATCGACTTCGGCGCGTGTGTGCCCCCGCTCGACCCCAGCTACACCGTGCCCGCGATGCGCTACGAGCACTACCCGCAGGGGCTGTACAGCCGCCTGGTCGACTTCTCCGCGCGCTGGCCCGACCTGCCGCTGACGGTCACCGAGTCGGGCATCGCCACCACGGTGGGCGAGCGCCGGGCCGAGGCCATCGTGCGGGCGCTCGAGTCGATCGCGCGAGCGCAGGCCGAGGGGGTGGACGTGCGCGGCTACTACCACTGGAGCCTCTACGACAACTACGAGTGGGCCGAGGGCTTCGAGCCGCGCTTCGGGCTGTTCACGGTCGACTACGCGGGGGGCTACGCGCGGGTGCCCACGCTGGGGGTGGAGGTGCTCGCCCAGATCGCCGGGACCCGCGAGCTGGGCGACGAGCTGCGGGCCACCTACGGCGGCGAGGGGCCGATGACCCCCGAGCCACGGTAGCGATCGGCGTATGATGGGCGGGCATCGCCCCCCGAGTGTCATGGCCCCCTCGATCCCTTCTCCTCGTGGCTTCGCGCTGGTCGGCT
The DNA here is from genome assembly GCA_020633315.1 of Myxococcales bacterium. GTDB lineage: Bacteria > Myxococcota_A > Polyangia > Nannocystales > Nannocystaceae > Paraliomyxa. Next base: position 302,567 of record JACKDV010000004.1, on the reverse strand, counting down.
TGCTGCTGGCCTGCGGGGCCGAGCCTCCCCCCGACGCCCCGCGACCGGCCGAGCCCGTCGCCCCGCAACCGGCCGAGGCGACGCCGCCTGCGTCGTCGGTGGAGGCTCCGCCCGAGGAGCCCGCGAAGGCCCCGCCCGAGGAGCCCGCGAAGGCGGGGCCCGAGCCGACGGGGTCGCTGCAGCTGGTGGCCGTGCGCGAGGGCATCACCTCGCTGCTCGCCCACGACGACGCCCCGGTCCTGGTGCTCGAGGGCGAGCCGGTGCCGTGGACGGCCGGGCGCTTCGCTCCCGCGCCCGGCGGAGCGCGGGGCTTGCCGGCGGGCTTCGAGCCGATGGCCGACTTCCAGGGCGCCCGCGCGGTGGGCAGCGAGGCGCGAGCCGGTCGCATCACCTGGGTCACCACCGAGACGCACTACAGCCGGGTGAGCCCGCAGCTCGAGGTGTACCAGCGCCGCGGCGACGTGTGGCAGCGGGTGGAGATCCGCAAGGGCCCGCTGGTGGGTTACTACGCGGCCTACGTGGAGCGGGCGGGGGCGCTGTTGGGGCTGCGACAGTGGAGCCTCGATCCCAGCAAGGAGCTGACGATCGACGAGCAGGAAGGCGCGCCCGAGTACGCGGGGCTGCTGCGCACGCTCGAGCGTGCCAAGCCGGCGTGGGTGCACCTGGCCGGGCCCGAGGCGGAGCTGCCGGTGATCCCCGCCGACACGGCGCTCGACCAGGCGGTGTCCCTCGCCGACGGGACGATCGTGGCGCTGACCCCCAGCGAGGGTCCGGGGCCCTCGCCACGGCTGCTGCAGTGGTCGCCCACCAGCGTGGAGGCGCAGACGGTGACCGTGCCCGAGCTGGACGATGCGCACGCGCTGGGGCTGAGCACCGACGGGAGCTGGGTGATCGTCTACGGCACGCTCGAGCGCGAGGACGGGAGCGAGGCCTACCTGGCGCTGGGGCACGAGGGCCGATGGGAGCGCGTGCCCGTGAGCCTGCCCGGTCGTAGCGCCGACGAGCCGCTGGGCCTGGTGGGCGCGGCCCGGACCGCGACGGGCGAGCTGTGGATCGCCCTGGGGATCCGGGGGCTGCTGGTGGGCGAGGCCCAGCCGGTGTGGCGGCGCCCCGTCGACGGGAGCTGGGAGCCGGTGCCGCTGCCCTCGCTCGAGGCCGAGCGCCTCGGAGCGGCCAAGCGCTGGATCTACGAGGACGACACGGGTCGCAACGACTGGGTCGAGCACGAGCAGGAGCCGCTCGGCTCCGAGCCGCCGCGGGCCACGGGCCTGGTGGCGGCCGCGGGGGCGGTCTGGGTCGCGCTCGAGCAGGACAACGACACCGCATTCCACGGGCCGATCTCCACCGTCTTCGGGACCGTGCCCGAGGTCGGCGAGCCCACCCTGCTCCCGCCGGTGTGGCGCACCACCCTCGAGCGGCGCAACGCGAGCGCGGCCGAGCTCGCGCCGGGCAGCGATGCCTGCCAGGGCGTCACGCTGGTGGTGGGCCCGGCCTCGCTGGCCACCGAGCGAGCCGAGCTGGTGGAGGCGCTGGCCGCCGTCGAGCCCGACGACGGTCCGCCGCTGGGCACGATCTACACCGGCGAGCTCGACGGTCGCGAGCTGCTGGTGGCCCACGGCACCGCCTCCACGCCGGCGGAGGCCAAGGCCCTGGCCAGGGCGGTGGGGGCGGTCAGCGGCACCGAGGTCGCGCTCGACTGTCGCGTGCCCCTGCTGGGCACGGTGCTGCACCAGCCGTGACCCACGGCGGCCCGCGGCGCGAGCCCGATCCGCGGACCGGGAGCGTGGGCGTCGTATGCTCCGGGCATGCTGGTGACGGCGTGCGTGTGGACGAGCCTGCTCGCGATCGCCGTCGCGCTGTGGACCGTGCGGGCCCAGTGGTCGCGGTTCTGGTTCGAGCTCGAGGATCCGCGCTCGATGGCGGCGTTTCGCATCGCCCTGACGCTGGTGGCCATCGCCAACGTGGCCGGGCTGTGGCCGTGGCATGCCATGCTGCTGTCGTCGGAGGGGATCCTCGATGGGGCCGAGGCCGCCCGCACCTTCGCGCCGGGCTCGTTCGCGCCCGGCTTGCTGGAGCGGGCCTGGGCGATCGTGACGGGGCCGGTGTCGCTGCTGTACCTGTTCGACGGCCCCGCCGCGCTCGGCCTCCACCTCGCCGTCTTCGGGCTGTCGGCGCTCGCCTTCCTCGTGGGGTGGCGCACCCGTGCCGCCGGGATCGTGATGTTCTTCGCGATGGACGGCCTGCTCGTGCGCAACTTCCTGTTCTGGGAGGGCACCGAGATCGTGATCCGGGTGTTCACGGCCTACCTCGTCTGTGCCCGCTGCGGTCACGCCTACGGCGTGGATGCATGGCGATACCGGCGGGACCACCCCGAGAAGCCGCGCTACCGCCCGATTCCGGCCTGGCCGCGTCGGCTGGCGATCGTCCAGCTCGCGGTCCTGCTCGGCACCACGGGCCTGCTCAAGACCGGCGACGCCTGGCTCGACGGTGACGCGATCTACTATGCGCTGCACAGCCAGCACTACGCGCGCTTCGTGGGGGCGCCGTCGTGGTCGTTGGGCCTGCTGCGCGTGGTCACCTGGGTCGCCCGCACGATCGAGGCGCTGTTCCCCCTGGTGCTCGTCGGCGTCGTCGGTCGCTGGGCCCGGGCGCACGGGGAGCGGCTGGAGCCCCGCGCCCGCCGGATCGTGATCGTGTGCACGGGCATCACGGTGGTGGCGACCACGGTCGTCGTCGCCACGACGGGGCAGCCGCGCCTGCTCCCGGTGGGCACGCCGGCGGGCGCGACCGTGGTGTGGCTGGGGCTGTGCCTGGGCACGGGCTGGGTGGTGTATCGGCCCGATGCGCCGCGGTGGGCTCGGTGGCCGTACCGCCGCGGCCCGTGGCTGGTGGCCGCGGCCGCGCTGATGTCGGGGATGTGGCTGTCGATGAACATCGGGTGGTTCCACCCTGCGGTGCTCGCCTGCCTGATCCCGCTGCTCGAGGGAGAGGAGGTCGGTCGCATCGTGCAGCGGCTGACCGGGCGCGGCGGCGGGGCGGGCCCCTCCACCTCGAGGCTGGCATACGGTCCCCGCGGGCGTCGGCTCGTGGGAGGCCTGCTCGCCGTGCACCTGATGGCGCTGGCCCTGGTCGTGATCCCGTCCTCGGTCCATCCCCCGGCGCTGCGTGCTGCGATCGGGCCGGTGCTCGGGGCGTGGCTGCGGGCCACCCGAACGCAGCAGAGCTGGGGCATGTGGGCTCCCGAGCCGCGGATGGACGACCCGATGCTGCGCGTCGTGGTCGTCGATGCCGATGGCGTGCCGCGGGATCTCGGGACCGATCTCTATGCCCTGCGGCGTCCCGTGCTCGGCTACGACCGCCGCTGGAAGATCAACGGGCGCATCCTGTCCACGGGAGCCAGTGGTCCCTATGCGCGTCCCTTCGCGCGCTGGCACTGCCGCCAGTGGGCCGAGGGCCACGCTCCCGCCCGACGCGTGGAGCTGTACCAGCTCGACTGGGCGATCCCGCCGCCGACCAGCTCCCAGGCCGCGCTCGTGGTCGCTCGGCCGGAGCCCTTCCTCTCCGAGCCATGTGGCTGAGGCTCGCGATCGCGGAGCGCGAGTCGAGGCCGCGTGCGGCTCGCTCGCTCAGCCGTCGAGCTTGGCCCGGGCCTTGGCCAGCCGTGCGGCGGCGCCGGAGTGCCCCTGCGCCTCTGCCTCGGCGTACTGCTCGACCGCGTCCTCGTAGCGATAGGCCTTGTAGTACGCGTCGCCCAGGTCGATGCGGTAGCTGGGCTCGCGCGGTGCGTGGCGTACCGCTCGCTCGCCGTGCAGCGCGGCGTCGGCATAGCGACCGCGGTGGTAGGCCACGCGGCTGAGCCCGTGGTGGGCGGCGGCGAGGCGCGGGTCGGCGCGGAGGGCCTGCTGGTACTTGGTCTCGGCCCGCTCGAGCGCACCGTCCCGCACGGCGGCATCGCCCTCGCTCACCAGGGCTCGCGCGCGCTCGCGGTCGCTCGGGGGCTCGCTCGGCCGGGGCTCGGGGACGCGGGCGCTGGCTCGGGCTCGGGCTCGGCGGCGCTGGGCCGCGCAGCCGCGGGCGGGGCTCGGGGCTCGGGCGGGCGCTCGGGCCCGCGGAGGCTCGGGCGGGGCCGCGGGCTCGCCCAGCTCGGGGTCGGCTGCGGCGAGCTGATCGAGCCGTGCCGCCACCGAGGCCCGCGTGTCCTCGTCGCGCTGGAGCGCGCTCAGCCGACGGCCCCGCTCGGCCGGATCCTCCTGGGCCAGCGCCGCCAGGGGAGCCACCGCGGCGAGCTCGGCCTCGCTGAACTCGCCCGCGTCGGCCTTGTGCCGGAGCTGGGCCAGCTCGCCGGGCGACAGGCTCGCCCGCTGCCTCGCGTGCTCGTGCTCGGGCACGAACATCAGCGCCTCCACGTAGTAGTCCACGGCGAAGGGGCGCCCGCCCGGGCGCGACCAGTAGCGATCACCCAGGCGCACCAGGGTGGCGGCCAGGTCCTCGCGCAGCTCGCTCGCCCGCTCGGTGGCCGTGGGGGCGTCGAGTCGCTCGAGGGTGCGCACCACCTGGTAGGCGGTGGTGGTGCCCGGCTCGTCGGCGGGCGGATACACGAACGCCGCCCGGGCGGCGGCCTCGCGGGCCTCGCCCACCAGCGCCTCCACCCGGTCGATCGACACGGGCGAGGACGCGCTGGGACCCCGCAGCAGCAGGGCCAGCGGCAGCACCAGCACCGCGATCGCTCCCGCCAGCAGCGGCAGCCGCAGGCGTCGCCCCTGCCACCACGGGCGCAGGGGATCGGGCATGCGCGCCGCGAGCCGGGCTCGCCGCTCGGGATCCACCTCGGGCAGCGGCAGGTCGTCCCAGCCGGTGTGCAGCCCCGCCTCGATCTGCGCCTCGCACAGCGCCGCCTCGAGCTCGCAGGCATCCGCGAAGCGATCGTCGGGCTGCTTGGCCAGGCAGCGCAGCACCACCCGCTCGAGCGCCGCCGGCACGCCCTCGATCTGCTCGGCCATCGGCGGGGGCAGATCCTCCACGTGCGCGTGCAGGAGCTCGGTCACGCTCGCGCGCTCGAAGGGCGGCACCCCGGTGAGCAGCTCGTAGGCCATGCAGCCCAGCGAGTAGAGGTCCACGCGGTGGTCGTAGGGCAGCCGCAGCAGCAGCTCGGGCGCGATGTAGTAGGGCGTGCCTGCCATCACCCCGGAGCCCCGCTCGGCGTCGGCCTGGGCCGCGGCCACGCCCCAGTCGAGCATCCGCACCGCGTCGTCGCGACGCTGGTGACGGATGAGCATGATGTTCTCGGGCTTGATGTCGCGATGGATGATCCCCTCGCGGTGGGCCGCGGCCAGGCCCTTGGCGATCTGCCGCAGGATCCCCACCGTGCGCCCGGGGTCCAGGGGGCCGTGCCCCAGGGTCTCGCGCAGGCTCTCGCCGCGCAGCAGCGGCATGGTGAACCACACCCGCCCGTCGGGCAGGGTGCCCAGGTCGTAGATCTCCACGATCCGATCGCTGCCGATGCGGCTGGCGTTGCGCGCCTCCTGCCGGAACATCTCGGCCAGCGCCTGGCTGCCGCAGGCCTCGGGGCGCAGGATCTTCAGGGCGACGGTGCGCTCGAGCTCCACGTGCTGGGCCCGGTACACGATCCCCATCGCGCCGTCGCCCAGCCAGGCCTCGATGCGGTAGGGGGTGTTGGGCAGGGGGACCCCGGGGCCCAGGCGCACCAGCTCGGGGGGCAGGCGCGCCTCGAGGTCCACGATGGTGCGCCGCCCGCTGGGGTGCTCGTCCACCACGGCGACCACGGGGGGCTCGAGCGGGCGCGGCCCGCCGAGCGAGGTGCGCGAGGGCTCGACCACCGCGCTGCGATCATTGCCGCTCAGGCGTCCGACAGCAACACCGCGAGGGTCGAGTCCCCCACGTCGGTGGCGACCAGGTCGAGGATCCCGTCCTCGTTGAGGTCGCCCGCGGCCAGCCCCGTGGGCTGATCGCCCACGTCGAAGGTCTGGGCGGGTGCGAACAGCCCGCCGCCCGTGCCCAGCAGCACGGTGACCCGGTCGGCGCCGGTGTTGACCATGGCCAGGTCGGGGTTGCCGTCGCCGTCGAAGTCCGCGGTGAGCAGGGCCCGCGGATCCGCGCCCACGGGGAAGGGGATCTCCGAGGCGAAGTCTCCGTTGCCGTCGCCGTAGCGCAGCCGCAGCTCGTCGCTGCCCACGTTGGCGGTGACCACGTCGAGGTTGCCGTCGCCGTTGAAGTCGGCCACCGCCAGCGAGGAGGGCTGGCTGCCCGTGCCCACCGTGGTCTGGCTGCCCAGCATGGCCAGGCCGGTGCCGAGCAGCACGCCGATGTCGTTGCTGCCGCGGTTGGTCACCACCAGATCGAGGTTGGCGTCGTTGCTCACCAGCCCCATGAACAGATCGCTGGGGCTGGTGCCCACGCCGAAGCTCACCCCCGGGGCGAAGCCGAAGCCGGTGCCCTCGAGGAAGGTGACGCTGTTGCTGCCCTCGTTGGTGGTCAGCACGTCGGGCAGGGCGTCGGCGTTGAAGTCGACCACGAGCAGGGCCGAGGGGCTGGTGCCCACGCCGAAGGCCAGCGGCGCCGCCAGGCCGCCGCTGCCGTTGCCCAGCAGCACGGCGACCGCGTTGCCGCCCTGCTGCGCGGCCACCACGTCGAGGTTGCCGTCGCCGTCGAAGCGCCCCACGCCCAGGGCCACCGGGGAGGGGCCGGCGGGGAAGCCCGTGGCGGTCCCGAGATCGCCGGTCCCGTTGCCGCGGCGGATCACCACCTCGTTCGAGCCCGCGGCCGCCAGCAGCAGGTCGAGGTGCATGTCGTCGTCGAGGTCGGCGAGCATGGCGTACACCGCCTGCGGGGGCGCGCCGAAGAAGCTCACCTCCCCGTAGCACAGCTCGCCCGCGTCGGGCTGGCCGTTGCCGCAGGCGGGGGGCGGCGCCTCGGTGTCGTCGTCGCTGGTGTCGCTGCCGCCGGTGGTGCCGGTGTCGTCACCCGCGGGGACGCAGACCATGCCCTCGCAGCGCAGGCCGGGATCGCAGTCCTCGTCGAGCACGCAGGGGCAGTCGAGCTGGCCGCCCACGCAGCCGTCGTCGACGTTGGTGGTGGGGGCCTCGCTCGTGGCCACGGCGGTGCCGCTGCCGGTGGCGGGCCCGCTGGTCGACGAGCCATCGGCCGCGGTGTCGTCTCCGGCCGCGGGACACCCCGCGAGCCCGAGCGCGAGCACCAGCGACCACGAAGGGGAGACACGGGCGAGCATGGCCATCATCACCTCGGGGGCATCGACGGGTTCAGGGGCAGCCGAGCTGGACCGGCGTGGGATCGAGCGCGTCGGCCGTGGTCCCGTCGCCGATCTGGCCGTCGCCGTTGACCCCCCAGCACAGCACCTGGCCCGTCGTGCTCAGGGCGCAGGTGTGGGTGACCCCCGTGGCGAGCTGGGCCACGTCGAAGTCGAGGTCGATCTCGCGCGGCGAGAGGGCGAAGGCGTCGTTGCCCATCTTGTCGCCCGGCAGCAGCAGCTCGCCGTTGCTGTTGCCGCCCCAGCACCACACGTCGCCGGGGGCCACGATGGCGCAGGTCTGATCGGCCGCCGCCACCACGCTGGTCACCGCGGCGGTCCCGGGCGGGAAGGTCACGATGGTGGGGGTGAAGGTGCTCACGCCGGTGCCGTCGCCCACCTGGCCCTGGTCGTTGCGACCCCAGCACAGCACGTCCGAGCCCGCGCGCGCGCAGGTGTGCTCGAAGCCGGCCACCACCGAGCCGATCGGCGGGATGGCGATCACGTTCGTCTCGGAGCTCATGGGCGTGGTCGCCGGGTCGAGCCCGAGCTGGCCCGACGCGTTGTCGCCCCAGCACAGCAGCTCGCCCGTCAGCGCCGACACGCAGGTGTGCGACTGCCCCAGGGCGATCGCCGAGGGCTCGAGCCCCGGGGGGATCGTGGCCATCTGCGGATCGGGCCCGCCTGCCCCCGAGAGCTGGCCCGAGGCGTTGCTGCCCCAGCAGATCACCGGCAGGTCGGCCCCCCGCGAGACGCAGGTGTGCGTGCCACCGGCCCCCACGTGGGTGGCGGGCGTGGCCCACACCGCCTCGCTGGGCGTGGTCACGAAGGGGATCGCCGCGCCGAAGTCGACCTTCTGATCGGTGTTGTCGCCCCAGCACGCGGCCGTCGTGCCGTGGATGGCACAGGTGTGGTTGCGCGCCGCGAGCACGGTGGCCTCGCTGCCCGGGCCGAAGCCCATCACCTGGATCGGGGTGCTCGACATCTCGGGCGCCGCCACGGCGAGCTGGCCGAGGTCGTTGGCGCCCCAGCACCACACGCTGCCGTCGAGCTTGATCGCACAGCTATGACGATCGCCCACCGCCACCGCGCTCACGCACCCGCACACGCCCTCGCTGCAGGCCAGGCCGGGGTCGCACTCGTTGCCCGTGCAGCACTCCTGCCCCGCCCCGCCGCAGTCGCCGGTGGTCGTGGCGTCGTCGGTCGCGGTCTCGCCGGTGTCGGGCCCCGTCTGGGGGCCCATGGTGCTCTCGCCCGAGTCGAGCACGGGCTCGGTGTCGGCCTCGGTGGTGGTCGAGCCGGTGCCCACGCCCCCGGGGATCACGCACTCGCCCCCCAGGCCGTCGCCCGCGTCGGGCTCGTAGCGATAGCCCGTCTCCAGGCATGCCACGTCGGGGTAGCTGCAGTAGCCCACCCCCAGCTCGCAGCGCCCCAGCGGCTCCGCGTCGCACTGGGTGTCGTCCTGGCAGGCGAAGGGGGAGAAATTCAGGCACGCCGAGGTCGCCGCGGCGGCCGTGAAGGTCGCCGCCAAGCCCGCGAGGCCTCCCGCTCCTCGCCCCCAGATCCTCCCGTTCCTGTTCGTCGTGACCGATGTCGATCGGCTCATGGGGTACGCACCACGCTCGAAGTCGAAGTCCAGTGAGGCAGTCTAGACGCGGCAGCCTATCACAGCGCGTGCTCGGGTCGCAGTGACCGACGATCGCAGGGGCCTCGGCCGGGCGCTCGGGGCACGGGGCGCTCCCGCGGGCCATTTGCGCAGCTCGTGACCTCGCGCGTGCGTGCTCGACCCGCGCACGAACCCGACGAGCGGCCCGTTGCGTTCGTGAGACGCGTAGTGATGGGTGCTCCCGGGCCCGACCGGCGCGCACCTTGGCCGAGGCCCCGTCCGTGGCGCCGATCCCCGTGCGGCGGGGAGCAATTCCTTGTGGCCGCGCTCGCGAGCGAGCTAGGATCCGAAGACGATGCCCGAACCCGAGGTCGTACCCGTCGCGCCGGACATGGTCGTGGCGGAGACGCTGGGCGGCTACGACCTGCTGCGCCGGCTGGGGTCGGGCGGCATGGCCGAGGTGCACCTGGCGCGCGCCAACGGCATCGAGGGTTTCCAGAAGCTGGTCGTCCTCAAGCAGATCCTGCCGCACCTGTCGCGGGACAAGCACTTCGTGCGCATGTTCCTCGAGGAGGCGCGGCTGGCCGCCCTGCTCGACCATCCCAACGTCGTGCAGACCTACGACCTGGGCAAGGAAGAGGGCGAGTTCTTCTTCACGATGGAGTTCGTCTACGGGGAGAACCTCCAGGGCCTGCTCAAGGCCCTGCGCAAGGTCAACCAGGTGCTCTCCATCGAGAACGTGGTCACCATCGGCCTGGGGGTGGCGGCCGGGCTGCACTACGCCCACGAGCGGGTGGGCTTCGACGGCCGCCCGCTCGGGATCGTCCACCGCGACGTCTCGCCCACCAACGTGATGATCACCTACGAGGGCGGGGTGAAGGTGGCCGACTTCGGCATCGCCAAGGTCATCACCCGCACCGACGTGACCCGGGCCGGCACCCGCAAGGGCAAGGTGCCCTACATGTCCCCGGAGCAGTGCCGCGCCGAGAAGATCGACCGGCGCAGCGACGTGTTCTCGCTGGGCATCGTGCTGTGGGAGATGGTCACGGGCCAGCGCCTGTTCGAGGGCGACAACGAGTTCGGGGTGATGAACCTGATCGTCAACGGTCAGATCAAGTCGCCCAGCACGGTGCGCGCCGACATCCCGCCCGCGCTCGAGCAGATCATCATGAAGGCGCTCACCGTCGACCGCAGCACGCGCTACCAGACGGCGCGCGAGCTGCAGATCGCGCTCGAGACCTTCGCCTGCGAGCACAAGCTGCGGGCCACTCCCAGCGCGCTCGGCGAGCTGATGCACTACATGTTCCGCCCGCAGCCCTTCCCCTGGGGCGCGCTGCGGGGCAGCAGCGGCAAGGGGCAGATGTCCCCGGCCACCTTCGCCGAGATAAGCTCGATGATCGGCTCGTCGCCGTCGATCCCCGGCACCGGGGTGTCGCGCGGGGGCTCCGAGGTGACCAACGGCGCGGCCAGCTACGCCAGCCGGGTGCACGGCAGCTCGGTCTACACCGGCGCCTCGATCGGCTCGATGGCGCACTCGCAGGCGGGCCAGCCCAAGCCCAAGGGCAGCAAGGTGCTCACCCGCGTGGCGATCGGGCTGGGCTCGGCCGCGGCGCTGGCCCTGGTGCTGGTGCTCGGGCTGTGGCTGGGCGGTCGGGGGGCGCGGCAGGAAGCCGAGGCCGAGGCCAGGAAGGCGGCCGACGCTGCGGCCGAGGGCAAGGGTGACGGCGAGCAGGCGGTCGAGGCGGCCGGCGGCGGGGCAGCCGTGGCCGCGCCCGAGGCGGGAGCCGAGGCCGGGGCGCCGACCGAGGTGGAGGCCGTCGAGGCCGGAGTCGCGGAGGCGGGCGAGGCCGAGGCCGCGGAGGTGGGAGAGGCCGAGGCCGACGAGGCCGGAGCCATGGAGGCGGGCGAGCTGGAGGCCGAGGCCGCGGAGGCGGGCGAGCTGGAGGTGCCCGACGACGAGGTGATCGAGGAGGAGATCATCGAGGAGGAGATCATCGAGGACGATCCCTCGCCCACGACCACCAAGAAGAAGAAGGCGACCACCACCACCACCACCAAGCCTCGCGCCACCAAGAAGAAGAAGCCCGATCCCAACGCCTTCATGCCGGGCTTCGGCTGAGCTGCCATGATCGCGCTGTTTCCCCTGCTCTTGGCGCTGGCCGGTCCCGGCCAGCTGTTGTCCAACCCCGAGGCCCAGGCCAAGCTCCGCGAGGCCCAGGAGGCCTTCCAGAACGAGGACTTCGACGCGGCTGCGGCCGCGGTGGAGGCGGCCTACATCATCGAGCCCAAGCCGATGCTGCTGTACCCGTGGGCGCAGGCCGAGCGCAGCCGGGGCAACTGCGAGGCCGCGGTCGAGCTGTACCAGCGCTTCCTCGACAGCGATCCGCCCGACGAGATGGCGGGCGTGGCCATCGAGAACCGCGACCTGTGCCAGGCCGAGCTCGACGCCGAGCAAGAGGTGATCGAGGACGACGACGGCAGCGTGGTCGACGAGGTGCTCGCCGAGGAGGACCCCGAGCCCTCGCCCGCGCCGGTGACCAACGACAACCAGCCCAAGGCCAAGGCCTGGTACAAGGATCCCGTGGGCGGGGTGCTGGTGGGCGTGGGCGTGGCCGGCGTGGGCGCTGGCGTGGGGCTGCTGGCGGTGGCCTCGTCGCGGGCCAAGGGTGCCTCCGAGATGGACACGCACTCCGAGTACATGGACGCCCGCGACGGCGCCACCACGCTACGCAACGGCGGAGCGATCGCGCTGTCGATCGGCAGCGCGCTGGTGGTGGGCGGCGTGGTGCGGTACCTGCTGGTGGCCAAGAAGGGCAACAAGGACGCCACCGCGTGGCGGTTGAGCCCCGAGCTCGGGCCGCGCTGGACCGGCGTGAGCATCGGCCGGCGCTTCTAGCCCGGCCGATCGCTCGCCGAACGCGGACCCGCCGGGCTGGTCTCGCCGCCCATTCGTCTCGTCGGTGCGAGGCCGACGCTGCGGGCGCCGTCGTGTCGGGCAGACTCGGTCGGACGCAGGCCGGGCCGGGGCTACCATCCCGCCCCGTGCTGCCCCCCGTGCCTCGCTGCTCCGCCGCCCTGCTGATCGCCGCCGCGCTCGTGGTGCCCTCGCTCGCCGCCGCGGCTCCGACCTGGGTCGGCGACTTCGAGACCGGCGACCTCGGCCAGTGGACGCTGTCGTCGCAGGTCATCGGCAACGCGGAGCACATGACCGTCACCACCAGCCCCGTGTACGAGGGCAGCTACGCGGGGCGGATCCAGCTCGACCCGCAGGACGTGTCGCCCAGCGGGCACAACCGCAACGAGCTGGTCTACGTGCCGGAGCCCTCGAGCTTCGAGGGCTCCGAGCGCTGGTACTCGATCGCGGTCCAGCCGGGCGAGGTGTGGGCCGACTCGTGGCACCTGGTGTTCTACTGGGAGGGCAACCCGGTCTACGCCTCGGTGATGTCGATGGTGGCCGTGGGTCCGCAGCTCCAGTTCCGGACCTTCGTGGGCGCCGAGACCCTGCACTGGTCGGGACCGTTCGCGCCCGGGACGTGGCAGGAATTCGTGCTGCACGTGCAGTGGTCGCCCGATCCCGCGGTGGGCTTCGTGGAGCTCTACCTCGACGGCGTGCCGGTGGTGCCGCTGACCCACGTGGCCACCATGCACGGCCCGGGGGTGCCCAACGAGCTGCACGCGGGGATGCTGCGCGACGATGCGATCGACCTCAGCGAGGTGCTCTTCCTCGACGGCGTGCGCGACGGAGCGACGATGGAGGACGTGGTGCTCGAGCCCAGCGGGGGCTCCGAGGAGGGGGGCGACGGCAGCACGGGGGACGAGCCCACCGACGGCGGGGGCGAGGGGACGGGGTCGAGCGCGGGCGCGGGCACGAGCGACGGCGGTGTCGATGGCACGGACGGTGGCTCGGGAGCGAGCGAAGGCGGGAGCGCCGACGCCGGGGCGAGCGATGGCGACGGCGGCTGCGGCTGCCGCTCGACCCCCGATCCGGGCCCGCCGGGCGGGCTCGGGTTGCTCGGGCTCGCGGCGCTGACCCGGCGACGACGACGGGCCGTGGCGCGGCGCTGACGAGGGTGCGGCTGGGCTACCGCCGCCGCATCACGAAGCGATCGACCCAGACCTCACCGAAGAGGTACTGCACCCGGAGCTCGAGCCGCGACGGCCGGACGAGGTGCACGTCGAAGGTGGTGGGCTCGTAGGGCCCCGGCGCGCCCTCGCGACAGGCCAGCTCCTGCTTGAGCAGGTTGGTGTGCCCCGCGGCCACCTGCACCACCACCGCGGGTCGCTCGACCACCGCCCCGCAGCCCCAGCGCAGCCAGAGCTCCACGCGGTAGCTGCCCGCGGGGAGGCGCAGGCCCGGGCCGTGGGTGAGCAGGAACGCGTCGTTGCTCTCGGAGCGATAGGGCACCATCGCGCGCGCCATTCCGCCCGAGGCCTCGGGATCCTCCACGAGCACGTCGTCGCGCTGGCTGGGCAGGTCCTCGGCCTCGAAGGTGAGCGGGCCCGCGGCGAGCAGCTCGTCGAGGGTGCGGCTGGACCACGGCGGGCGGCCGAGGTCGCCGCCCACCAGCGCCATCAGGCCCGGGCCGCGCAGCACCTGGCTGCCGTCGAGCGTTCGCAGCTCGCGGGGCCAGATGGTGGCGGTCACGTAGGCCTGGGCCTTCGAGTCGCCGGCCCTCCACGGCGGTCGGTCCTGCCACCGGGCGTGCGGCCCGTAGTAGGTGCCCCACGCGTGCTCGCCCGCGATGCGGGTGTCGAGGTCCACGTAGACCCGCTCGATGCCGTGCGCCGCGAAGTGCTGCATGAAGCGCTCGTGCCCGCCGGCGGTGCTCCGTCGCTCGGGGCGACGCAGCTCGCCCACGAGCAGGGCCAGGGCCGCCGCGCCGAGCAGGCCGAGGGTGGCCCGCCGACGCCAGCCGGCGTGCTGCTCGGGATCGAGGCGGAGCAGGCCGAGCACCGCTGCCGCGGCGAGCACCGCCGCGCCGAGCTGCGAGGCCACCGAGGCCAGCGCGCCCACGGCCGCCATGGCGAGCGTGAGCGCCCCGAGGGCGGTGCGTGCCGTGCCCATGGTCCCCGGCCCGCGCGACACCAGGCCCGCGATCGCGAAGCCCATCCCCGCGGTGAGCGGCACGACGAGATCGAAGGCATACCAGGGCAAGAGCGACTGCGAGACCGTGTCGTAGAGCAGCACGCCCACCACCAGCAGCAGCGGCAGCAAGAGCGTGCCGTCGGCCGAGCGTCGGGCCGGGGGGCGGGCGAGCACCAGCAGCACCAGGCCCGCCACGCCGGCCACCCAGGCGAAGGGCTCGCAGGCCTCGGCCACGATCCCGGCCAGCTCGTTGAGCGAGCGGGCGCTGTGCCCCGACGCGAAGCCGCTCACCCTGCGCACGATCCCGGTGTGCAGCAGCACGTCGAGCGTGGCCTGGCCGTTGCGCTGGAGCATCAGACCCAGCCAGGTGCCGCCCACCGCCGTGGGGATGCCCAGGGCCAGGCCCAGGCGCGGCAGCGCGGCCCGGCCGTCGCGACGCCACAGCTCCAGCCCCAGGATCGGCGCGACGGCGATCCCCACCACGAGCTGCTTGGTGAGCAGGGCCAGCGCCAGGGCCACGCCGCACAGGGCTGCCCACCGCCGCGCCGACCTGCCCTCGCGCAGCAGCGCCTCGTGGTAGGCCCACAGCCCGAGCAGCACCCACAGCATCAGCATGGGCTCGATGCACGCCACCCGGCCCCAGCGCACGCACGCGGCGACCAGCAGCAGGGTGCCGCTCCACGCCACGGCCATGGGCAGGCCGGCGATCCGGCGGCCCCAGGCGAAGGCCACGAGCACCAGGCCCAGCATCGACAGCGCGAAGGGCAGGCGCAGCGCGGCCAGTGACACGCCCAGCCACCGGAACGAGGCGGCGACCAGCACGATGGTGAGCGGGGGCTTGGTGAAGTCGGGGTACAGCTCGCCGCTCGGATCCACCGCGTGCAGGTAGGTGTCGTGGAGCAGGGCGTTGCGGGCGAGCTTGCCGTAGAGCCCCTCGTCGTAGGGCCGCATGGTGCCCTCGCCCAGCCCCACCAGCAGCAGGGGGGTGGCGATCGTCACCAGCAGCAGCAGCCACGCCCAGGCGGCGCGATCCCAGCGAGCGAGCTCGGGGACGGCAGGGCGAGGGGGCGAGGAGCCCGACGCGGGCATGCGACGAGGCTAGCAACTTCGGTCGCGGCCGGTCGCGGGGGCGGGGTCGAGGACCCGTGCTAGCGTGATCCGGTGCGTGCGGTGCCGAGGCGCTGGTGGTGGCTGGCGGTCGGCCTGGTCGCGATGGGGCTGGCGGCGGCGATCCACGGGGCCTTCCACGGGCTGGCCCCCTCGCACGGACGCCCGGTCCCGGCGCTGGGGGCCGTGCCCTGGGGGCTCGCCGCGGCGGGCGAGCTGGCGCTGCTCGTCTCGCCACTGGCGATCTGGCGGGGGCTCGCCACGCGCGGACGCCGGGTGGGGGCGGTGGTCGTGCACCTCGTGCTGCTCGTGGGCGCGCCGCTCGGGGTGCTGGCCTCCGATCCCGACTTCCCCTTCGGCCCCGCGTGCGGTGGCTCGCTCGCGCTGCCGGGCGATCGCGGCACGGCCTACCTGTGTCGGGGCGGGCTGTTCTGCTCGCGCACGGTGAGGATCGCGAGGCCGGGCTCGTGGTGGACGCGCCCCGACGACGACTTCGAGGCGCGTCGCTGCGAGGGCGAGGCCGAGCTGCGCTGGGATGCGCGGCGCGAGGCGGTGGAGCTCGTCGGTGACGACGGCCGGCCGGTGCCCCGCCCCGAGAGCTGGGGCCCGGCTCTCGACCTGCGCCCGCACTGAGCTCGCGGCCGCGCGGGCGGAGCCTAGCGGTGCAGCTCCGCCGCTGCGGCGGCGAGCTTGTGTCGTGCCAGCGCGAGGTTGCCCTGGCGGCGATCGAGCACGAGGCACAGGAGCATCTCGTCGCCCACCAGACGCAGGATGCTCTGCTGGGTCTCGAGGGTGACGATGACGTCCTCGATGCGATCGGGGAGGCCGAGCTGGCGCACCACCCGGGCCTCGGCCTCGATCATCGCGAGGTGGCCCTTGGCGGCCACCTCGATGTCGCAGCCCTGGCCCGCGCTGGCCAGGCCGCGCCCGCTCTCGCGCTCGATCAGCGCCACCCCGAGGGTGCCGGCCACCTCGTGGGCGAGGCGAGCCAGCCGGTCCGTGCGCTCGAGCGGTCGCGAGGATCCCGTTCCCTCGCCCGGGGTGGGGGGCTCGGTGGCGGGCTCGGCCACCTCCGGTGCCGGCGGGGGCACCAGCTCGAGCAGCCTGGTCCGCAGCTCCTCGGTCGAGCTGGGGGGCTCGTGCGGCCCGGAGCCCTCGGACGGTCCCAGCCGCCGCTCGATCGCCTCGTCGAGCGAGCCGCTCAGCAGCCCGCGCAGCATCGACTTGTGCGTGTCCTTGAGCAGGCGGGCCACGTCGTAGTCGAGGCCGGTGTCGAAGGCGACCCGTCGGGACGCGATGATCGTGCCCGCATGGAACACGTGGGTCGAGACGTGGCCGGAGTGCCGACCGGAGCCCTCGGTCTGCACGTGGAACAGCCGCCCCCGGTGGCGGATCTCATGGTTGTAGCCCATCACCAGGGAGCCCTTGCGCGCGCGGGCCGGAGCCTGTGCGGCGGGCCTGGGACCCGTGGCCGGGCGTCTCGCGTTGCTTGGAGATCGAAGTTGCGGTTCCGCCACGCTCGGTTCCGTCGAGGCTCGAACGAGGCCGCCGGCCACCCCCGTGGTCGACTCGAGCCCATCCCATCCCCCTCGATCGACTAGCACGGTCGGGCCACGATGCCAGGGGCGACGGCCTCGTGGCCGCGGCGGGGCCCCGGACGGGAGGTGGTCCCCGCGGCGGGCTCACCCTGCCGCGGGCTCACCCTCGCCCCAGGTGCTGCGCCATCAGCTCGGGGTTGGGCGCGCGCTCCATCGCCACCTGGGTCGACAGCAGCCCCCGCCGCACCAGCCGGGCCATGCTGGCCTCGAACGAGAGCATCCCGTCGGCCCGGCCCTTTTGGATCTCGGAGAGGATCTGGTGGGCTCGCCCCTCGCGGATCTTGGTGGCCACCGCGGTGTTGACCCGCAGGATCTCCACCGCGGGCACGCGCTGGGGCAGGGTGCGCGAGGGCAGCAGTCGCTGGGTGACGATCGCCCTCAGTGCGCCGCTGAGCTGGAAGCGCACCTGGCCTTGCTGGTGCTCGGGGAACGAGTCGATGATGCGGTCGAGGGCCATCGCGGCATCGGCTGCGTGCAGGGTGCTGAGCACCAGGTGCCCGGTCTCGGCCGCGGTGAGGGCCGCGGCCATGGTGGTGTGGTCGCGCATCTCTCCCAGCAGGATCACGTCGGGGCTCTCGCGCAGGGCGGCGCGCAGGCCCTCGCTGAACGAGCGCACGTGGGCGCCCACCTGGCGCTGGTGCACCAGGGCCCGGCGGTGCACGTACTCGTACTCGATCGGATCCTCGAGGGTGATCACGTGCTTGGGCGAGCTGCGGTTGATGTGCTCGATGAGCGCGACCAGGGTGGTGGACTTGCCCGAGCCGGCGGTGCCCGTCATGAGCACGAGGCCGTGGGGGAGGGTGGCCAGGCTGGCGAGCTCCTCGGGGAGGTTGAGCAGGTCGAGCGAGGGAGGATCGCCGCGCACCGGTCGCAGGGCGAGGGCCAGGCCGCTGCGCTGCAAGAACAGGTTGGCCCGGTAGCGCTGGACCAACGGGCCGAGGCGCACGAGCAGCGCCAGGTCGGTGCTGCCGGTGAGGCGCAGCTCGTGCTGGGCCCGACGGCCGAAGGCGGGGGCGAGGAAGGCCCGCAGCATGCCCTCGTCGACGGCGGTGCCGCCCAGCTCGGTGATCTCCCCGGCCACCCGCAGCCGCGCGTTGTTGCCGTGGGACAGCAGGATGTCGGAGGCCTGCTCCTGGTCGGCGCGGGCGAGCAGCGAGGCGAGCGGCCCCGCCTCGAGCACCGGCGGCGGCCCCAGGGGATCGAGCCCGCCCAGCTCGCCCACCACGGCGGGGGCCTCGTTGGCCGCGGTCGGCGTGGAGCGGCTGGGCGGCGGGGGCAGGGGCGCGGCGGTGGGATCGGGCGGCGCCGCCGGGAAGGCGGGGGCCGGGCGCGACGGCGGGGTCGGTGCGCCGGGAGGCGGCGGGGCCGACGCGGTGGCGGGTGACGATTGCGACGACGACGACGCGGGGCTGCGACGAAGTGTCAGCCGCGGCCCGTCGACGCGGCGCTCGGCCAGCACCAGGTAGCGCCCGCCGTCGTCGGCCTCGTAGGCGAGCTCCACCGTCTCGTTCGCCTCGAGGCGCTCGCGCGCGGCGGGCTCGACCAGCTCCTCCACCATGGCCTCCACCATGTCCCGGCCCAGCGCAGGCATGGAGAGCGGACGGGTCTCGCCGCGTCGGTCGAGCCAGGGGGGCTCGCTGGAGGGGATCACCATGACGTCCGCGCTCTGGGCGGACATGAGCTTGAGCAGGGAGTCGACGAGGGCCATCGGGTCGGGTCCGTCCTCTCGGGGCGCGAGGGTTGCATCGTGCGTGCCAGGACGCGGACCCCGGCCTCACCCCTTGGATCGCTGGGCCGCGAGCCCTCGGTGCAGCGCCTTGCAGAGCCGCCGGATCACCTCGAGCCGCGCGTAGGGCTTGCTCTCGGCCGGGATCAGCGTCCAGGGGGCGTACTCGGTGCTGGTGCGCTCGACCATCTCGGTCACCGCCATCCGGTAGGCGGGGGCCTTGTCGCGGTTGCGCCAGTCCTCGGCCGAGATCTTGTGCTGCTTCCAGGGGATCCGCTCGCGCTCCTCGAAGCGCCGCAGCTGCTCCTCCTGGCTGATGTGCAGCCACAGCTTGAGCAGCACGACGCCGCGATCGACCAGCTGCTCCTCGAAGTCGTTGATCTCCTTGTAGGCCCGCCGCCACTCGCTCGGGGTGGCCAGCCCCTCCACCCGCTCCACCAGCACGCGGCCGTACCAGCTGCGGTCGTAGATCGTCATGTGCCCGGCGCGGGGGATGTGCCGCCAGAACCGCCACAGGTAGTGGTGGGCCAGCTCCTCGTCGGTGGGGGCGGAGATCGGGATCACCCGGAAGAAGCGCGCGTCGAGGGGGCCGATCACCCGGCGGATGCACCCGCCCTTGCCGGCCGCGTCCCAGCCCTCGAACACCACGGTGGTGCTCAGCCGTGCCTGGTAGGCCTCGAGCACGAGCCGGGCCAGGCGCTCCTGCGCGGCGGTGAGGGTCTCGACGACGCTCGCTGCGTCGATGGTCCGGTGCAGGTCCACGCGGTCGAGCACGCTGTGGGTCTGCAGCAGGTCGCCGTTGCTGGTGGGAGGAGGGGCCGACGTCGCGGGGGCGGGCTGGCGGCGCTCGTGCAGGCGGCGGACCAGCTCCTGCAGCACGGCCTCGGCCACCGCGAGGTTGCGGTAGCGGATGTCCTCGGCCTCGATCACCACCCAGGGGGTCTCGCCGGTGCTGGTCAGCCGCAGCGCCCGCTCGGCCGCGCGGCGCAGGTCGTCGTAGCGGCGCAGCAGCTCGCGCTGCCGGGAGGTCACCCGCCAGCGGGTCAGCGGGTCCTCGGCCAGCCGGTCGAGGCGCTTGGCCTGGCGCTTCTTGCCGATGTGCAGCCACAGCTTGATCACCAGGGTGCCGTCGTCGGCCAGCATCCGCTCGAAGTTGGCGATGCGCTGCATGCTGGCGTCGAGGGTGTCGTCGTCGATCTCCCCGAAGGTGCGCTGGATGATCGGGTCGGTGTACCAGCTGCTCACGTACACGCCGGTGCGCCCCGCGGGAGGCAGCGACATCCAGTAGCGCCAGAACTCGGGCCGATCGCGCTCGTCCTCGGAGGGCGGGCCGAAGGCGTGGGCGGTGAGGAAGCGGGCGTCCATCCAGCTGTGCAGCAGGTTGGCCGTCTCGCTGCGGCCTGCGCCGTCCATCCCGCCCAGCAGCACGATCACGCTGAAGCCGGCCCCGGCCAGCTCGCGCTGGGCCACGAGCAGCTCGGTGCGGAGCGCGGGCACCCGCAGGGCGTAGTCCTTCTTGGAGACCTTGCGCCCCAGCTCTGCGGCCTCGAACACCCCTCAACCGTCGCACGCTTGGCCATGGGTCGCGAACCAAAAGTGTGACGAAGCGGTCATGGCGCTCGGGCTATCCTCGGGCCCCGGATGTCGTACCAATGCCAGCTGCGAGGGCCGGCCGGGCCGTCGATGGCCGAGCTGCTGCCGCGGGCCGCCCCCGAGTTCGAGCTCGTCGATCACGGCGAGCTGCGCTCGCACGAGCGGATCCTCGACACCGGCGACGAGCAGCTACGGGCCGCGGGCCTGATCGCCCGCGAGCGGGTGGAGTCGGGGCACACGCGCCTTCGGGTGGAGCCGGTGGGGCTGGTGCCGGGCGTGGTCGGCTCCCATCCGCCTTTGGTCGCGGAGCTCGGCGACGGGCTCGATGCGCCGCAGCAGCTGCGGGCGCTGCTCGCCGGGCGCCTGCCGCTGTCGCTCGAGTCGGGCCTGCGCTGCACGATGAGCCTGGAGCTCCGACGGGAGCGAGGCATGGTGAGCGGGCCCGAGCTGGAGGCCGAGCTATGGCTCGATCACCTGCGGGCGCGCCTACCGGGCGGGGCCGAGGTCCACGAGCTCGTCGAGCTGCGGGCGCGGCTCGTGGCGGGCTCGAGCGTGGCCTTCGACGCGCTGGCCCAGCAGCTGGGGCGCGAGCTGGGGGCCGCGCCCGCGAGCGACGATCGCCACGCTCACCTGCGGGAGCGCCTGGGGCTGCCGCCGTTCTTCGCCGACGAGGCCGAGCCCGCGCTCGACCCTCGCGCTGCGGTGGGCCCGGTGGCCCGGAGCCGGGCGCGCTCGCTGCTGCAGCGGATGCGACGGCACGAGCCGGGGACGCGGGTGGGCCTCGATCCCGAGCAGCTCCACAAGATGCGGGTCGCCACCCGGCGCCTGCGCTCGGCCCTGCAGAGCCTGGGCGCGGCCTTCCCCACGCCCACCCGTCGCGTGCTGCGAGCGGAGCTGCGGTGGCTGGCGCGGGAGCTGGGGCAGGTGCGCGACCTCGACGTGTACCGCCAAGCGCTCCCGGCCTGGCGAGCGCTGCACGGCGACGCGTCGCTGCTCGAGGCGGGGTGGGGCGCGGTGGAGCGCCGGCTGGCCGCGCGCTGGGGCTCGGCCCACGCCGCGCTGCTGGGCACCCTCGACGGCGAGCGCTACCGTCGGCTGCTCGCCATGGCCGAGGCGGCCTTCGAGGCCCACCCCACGGACGAGGAGGAGACCAAGGCCGGTCGCGAGCCGCTGGGCGAGGCGCTGCCCTCGCTCATGCGTCAGCCGCTGCGACGCTTCGCGCGGGCCCACGAGCGCTTTGGTCGGAGCGGGACGATGGAGGACGCCCATCGGCTCCGCATTGCGGCCAAGGGGCTGCGCTATGCCTTCGAGCTGCTCGCTCCGCTGTGGGGGCGGGGCACGCTCCGTCGGCTGCGACGCCTGGGCGCGTTCCAGGACGCGCTGGGCGAGCAGCAGGACGCGGTGGTGGCACGCGAGCTCGTGGAGCGGCTGCTCGACGACGCCGCGCTCGAGCCCGCGGCCGCGTTCGTGCTGGGGCAGCTCCACGGCGCGAGCACGGTGGTCATCGCTCGCGGTCCGACCGTGGTGCGCGAGGCCCTCGAGGGGCTGCGGGCCGACGAGCTGCTCGCACGGCTCGAGCGGGCGGCCCGGCGGGTGGATCGAGGTCGCTGAGCGACGGTGGGTCGCGATGCCGCGGCTCGCTCTCGGGCCGTGTCGGTCGGCGTGGCGCACCCGTGCTACCGTGGCGCTCGGTGGCCTCGGACATCGAGCTCCTCGGGCGGTGGCGCGATGGTGACGGCGAAGCGGGGGAGACCCTCATCCGTGCCCACTATCCCGGCGTCTACCGGATGATCCTCTCCGAGGTGAACGGCTCGGACGATCTCGCGGCCGACATCACCCAGGCCGTGTTCGAGGTGGTGCTCGACAAGCGCGACGACATCGTCCAGAACGTGGGCGCCTACATCCGCGGCATCGCCCGGAACAAGCTCTTCGAGCACTTCCGCCGGCGAGCCCGCGAGGGCAGCGAGCTCGCGGTCTCCCGCCTGCTCGAGTCGGCGATCGGGGTGGTGTCGATGCTGGTCGAGCGCGAGGACGCCGAGCTGCTCACCCGGGCCCTGCGCTCGCTGGCGATCGAGGACCAGCAGTACCTGCTGTGGGCCCACGTGGACGGCCTGAGCCAGAACGAGATCGCCGAGCGGGTGGGGCTGTCGCGCTCCCAGGTCAATGGTCGCATCGACCGGGCGCGGGCCAAGCTGCGGCGGGCCCTCGACGAGATGGCCGAAACCGCCCGGCAGCGCTCGACGATCTGGGAGGAGTTCGACGCGTGGGTGCAGTCCCTGCACCGCCGCGAGCTCCCGTAGCCCCTTCGAAGCAGGAGGGACGGCGGCTCGGGGAGGGACGAGCCGCCGTCGCGGACGAGCCCCGGCGTAGCCGGGCTCGGTGGTGGTGGGACCCCGGTGGGGCTACGGCGTGGAGTGATAGCGGGCCCACGCGAAGCGGACCTCGCTCCAGCTCCAGCCCTCGCCGGGGGCCACCTCCACGTCGAGCTCGCCCTCGGTGATGATCACGCCGTCGAGCCACACCGAGGTGGTCTCGCCGGAGTCGAGGAACACCACCATCTCCACGTCGCCCTCGAAGGCCTCGTCGTGGACGAGGGTGACGGTGGTGGAGGAGGAGGTGGTGGTGGTCCCCCCCTTCTTGGCGATGATCGCACAGATCTCGCAGACGAGATCCGGCGTCTCCGAGACGTCGTCCTCGATGACCAGCACCGGAGTGGGGTCACCATCCCCGGCGTGAGCGGGGGAGCTCGCGACGAGGGTGAGGGCCGTGGCCAGGGTTCCGATCATCCATCGCTTGGTCGTCATCGCACAGTTCTCCTGTCGGCGCGTCTGGGGGTTGAGGGCACGAGGACGAGCCACCGCCGCGCACATCAATCGCTGGCTCGTCGTGGAGCACGGCAGGGTCGACGCCGTGGCTCGCCGCAAGGGGGGAACGCGACGAGCCGGTGGGCTCCGAAGGGCTCACGGTCGGGGGAGGACCGTCGGGGAGAGGAGCGAGGCGTCGCTCCTGCCGTGCTCACTCACCTAGTGAAGCCAAGCGGTCGGATCTTCGGCCGACCTCCAAG
This sequence comes from Myxococcales bacterium, assembly GCA_020633315.1. Lineage (GTDB taxonomy): Bacteria > Myxococcota_A > Polyangia > Nannocystales > Nannocystaceae > Paraliomyxa. Next base: position 279,523 of record JACKDV010000004.1, on the reverse strand, counting down.
AAAAGCTCGCGATCCAGCTCCACGGGCCCGGGGAGGCCCTGGAGGCGCATTTCTCGGCGCGCTATCCACATCCGAGGCATCGTGGGGGAGGTGTGGGCTCGCTTCGTCGCCGACGATCGCAGGCGCCTTCGCTCCTTCGATCCCTCGCGCGGCCCGTTGGGCTGCTACATGCGAATGCGGGCGTACGCGCTGGCTCGGATGGTCCTGGGCCGGACAGTGGCCGAGGTCGCCGATGAGCTCGGGCCGAGCCGCGATGCCGCCCATCGTCGCACCCATCGGCTCAGGGAGCGGATCGCCCGGATCGCCGACGAGCTCGGCCTGGTCCGGGCCGAGGCGCCCGGGGCCCTGCTGCCCTTGCGGATCGCGTTCTGTGCGCAGGTCGGATCGACACCAATTCGAGGAATCGACGGGCCGATGTCCGAAGTGCCTCGCCTCGGGCGGCGGGCCCACCCGACCGTCCCGAGGGAGGAGCTCGGCCCTCGAGGGGTACCCTTGCGACCCTTGGCTCGACGAGACGATGCGAAGCCTCCTCGGGTGGGGCGCTACGAGGTGGTCGCCGAGCTCGGCCGGGGCTGGCTCGGCACCATCGTGGAGGCTCGCGACCCACGGCTGGGCCGCACGGTGGCGCTCAAGCTGCTCAACGAGGGCCTGGGGGAGCGGCACACCCGGAGGCTGATGCGGGAGGCGAGGGCCTGCGCGAGGCTGAGCCATCCCAACGTGGTGCAGGTGTACGAGGTGGGCGAGGTCGAGGGGCGTCGCTTCATCGCGATGGAGCGGGTGGAGGGGCAGACGCTGCGGGCCTGGCAGCAGCGGCGGCCGGGGTGGCGTCGCTGCGTGCGGGTCTACCGGGGGATCGCCGAGGGGCTGGCGGCCGCCCATGCGGCGTCGCTGGTCCACCGCGATCTCAAGCCGGAGCACTGCATCCTCGATCGCGCGGGGACGCCTCGGGTGCTGGGCTTCGGGCGGGTGGCCTCCGTCGGAGCGGAGGCCGAGCCCGCCGCGGGTGAGGACACCGAGACCGAGACGCAGTGGGGCACGCCGGAGTACATGCCGCCCGAGCAGGTGCTGGGTGGCGAGGCCGATGCGCTCGGCGATCAGTACAGCTTCTGCGTGTCGCTCTTCGAGGCCGTGTACGGCGAGCGACCGTTCCCCGCCGATGGCGAGGGCGCCCGGCTGCGGGCCAAGATGACCGGCAGGCTCCCGCCGGCGCCGCGAGGCAGCCGCGTGCCCGCGGCGCTGCGGAGGGTGCTGCGGCGAGGGCTGCAGGCCGACCCGCGGCTGCGGTGGCCGTCGATGTCGGCGCTCGCGGAGCAGCTGCGGCGGCTCGAGGGGCGGCGGGTCGATCCTCGATGGGGGCTGGGCTTGGGGCTGGGGCTGGCGAGCGGGGTCGTGGCGGTCGGGGCCGTGGTGGGCCTCGGCGTGCAGCCGGGGGCCCTGCGATCCGAGCCGAGCCCGGCGGGTGACGAGGGACGGCGGGAGGATGCCGTCGCGGCGGCGGCCGCCCTGCAGGAGGGAGCGGAGCACGAGCGGCGGGGAGAGGTCGAGCGGGCCGAGGCGGCGCTGCGCCGCGCGCTCGAGCTGGCCGCGCGAGCGCACGACCCCGAGCTGCTGCGGGAGGCCGCCCGGCGATCGATGGTGCTGGTCGGCCGCCGACTCGGTCGCGACGAGGCACGGCCGTACTACGAGCTGGCGTGGGGCCTGTCCCAGGGCAATCCCGTGCACGAGGCCGAGGTGCTCGCCGATCTCGAGCGGATCCCGGCCGGGCCGGGCGAGGTCGCCGGAGGCGAGCCATGAGGGACGAGGCCTCGCCGAGCCCCGCCTCTGCTCAGGCCACGGGCGCGACCGTGGCCGAGGCCTCGGTGCTCGAGCGCCACATGCAGGGGCTCATCGGTCGTCTACGGCAGCGAGCCAGCGTGCCCCGTACGCTGGGCCGCTACCGGGTGCATCGCGTGCTCGGGCGCGGGGGCATGGGCACCGTCTACGCCGCTCACGACGAGGAGCTCGACCGGCCGGTGGCGCTCAAGCAGCTCCACGCGAGCACCAGCGAGGCGCAGGCGCGACGGCTGGTCCGCGAGGCGCAGGCGCTGGCCAAGCTCAGCCACCCCAACGTGGTGCAGGTGTACGAGGTGACCCGGGACCAGGGGCGGTGGCTCATCGCGATGGAGCTGGTGGAGGGCCAGACCCTGCGGGCCTGGCAGGCCACACGACCGGGGTGGCGGCGTGGCGTGGAGGTGCTGCTCCAGGCGGGCCAGGGGCTCGCGGCCGCCCATGCGGCGGGGCTGGTGCACCGCGACTTCAAGCCCGACAACTGCATCATCGATCCCACGGGGCGGGTGCGGGTGCTGGACTTCGGCCTGGTCCGCGACGACGAGGAGACGGCGGCTCCGAAGGACGACGCGAGCGTGGTCCCGAGCGCGGCCCGAGGAGCGCCCGAGGCGACGCGGACCGGCACCGTGCTCGGCACGCCGGCCTACATGCCGCTCGAGCAGCTCACGGGCGGACGGGCCGATGCACGCAGCGATCAGTTCGCCTTCTGCGTGTCGCTGTTCGAGGCGATCCATGGCGTCCGCCCGTTTCGCGGGACGAGCCGCGACGAGATGTGGCTCGAGCGCGCGGCCGAGCGCTTCCAGCCCGCGCCCGCGGACGTCCGTGTGCCCCGGCGCCTGCTCCGGGCGCTGCGGCGCGGCCTGGCCGCCGACCCGGAGGATCGCTGGCCCTCGATGGAGGCCTTGCTCGAGGAGCTACGACGACTCGTGGCGCCCAGGCGAGGACGCTGGGTCGCGGCGAGCCTGGTGATGGGCGTGGTCGCGGCCGCAGCGATGGCCGCCGGTCGCCCGCGCGAGGATGGGTGTGCCGAGGGACGCGGCGCGCTGGCGTGGGGCGACCGCGATCGCGTACGGGCGGCGCTGTCGAGCGCGGGATCGATCGGCGAGGACACCTGGATCCGAGTGGAGCCGATGCTCGACGAGCACGCCGCGGCGTGGACGCGGGCACACGAGCAGGCCTGTGCGTTCACGGACGGGGGAGGGGCCTCCGACGGGGTGCTGCGCCTGGTGTGCCTCGAGCACCAGCGGGTCGAGCTCGAGGCCGTGGTGCGGGTGCTGGCCGACGCGGACGCCCCGGTGGTGCCGCGCGCGGTGGACCTGGTGGATCGACTGCCCCGGGCCGACGAGTGCCGCGACGACGAGGCCCTGCGAGCCCGCGTCGCGCCGCCCGTGCACGAGGCGGCGGCGGTGGAGCAGGCCCGCGCCGCGCTGATCGAGTCGAGCGTGGCCCGGCGGGCGGGTCGAGCCGAGGCCGCTCGCATCCACCTCCATCGAGCTCGTCGTGCGCTCGCGGGCGTGGGCCACGGCCCGATCCTCGCTCGCCTCGCGCGAGAGGAAGGCGAGCTCCTCGCGGCCACGGGCGAGCACGCGACCGCCGAGGCGGCGCTGCGCGAGGCCATGGCCCATGCGTCGCGGGCCCGCGACTGGGACGAGCTGCGGCGCTCGACCCAGGCGCTGGTGCTCGTGCTCGGCGAGCGCGCTCGATCCGACGAGGCGCTGCGGTACCGGGAGCTGCTGATGGGACTGGCCGCTGCCGACCCTCGGGCCGAGGCCCGCGCCCACGATGCCCTCGCGCGGATCCTCGAGGCCGCAGGCCAGCTCGACCAGGCCGAGGCCGCGCTGCGCCGGGCGCTGGCGATCCGAGAGCACGCGCTGGGTCCCGAGCACCTCGCGGTGGCCCGCACCCTCGCGGCGCTCGCCACGATCCACGAGGCCGAGGGCCACCGCTCCGAGGCCGCGCTGCTGCGCCGCCGCGCCGCCACGGTCGGGGCCGTGGCGCTGGGCCCCGAGCACCCCTTCGTGCTCGCGCTCCGGGCCAGCCCGTGAGCCCCTCGATGGACGCACGACGCGACGCGCCGCAGCGAGCGGCCTCGGCTCCACCGGCCACCCGCGTCGTCGCCCGTGCTCACGCCGCCCTCGTCACACTGGCGTCGATCTCGTGACCCGGTCATGCTCCTCGCGTGACCGATCACCACTCGCTCCGCGCCGATCTCTCCGTCCTCGAGATCGTCCACACCGACGCCATGCCCTGGACGCCCAGCCCCAGCCCGGGGGTGGAGCGCAAGCGGCTGTGGCTCGAGGGCCCGGTGGAGGCGGGACGGGTGACCTCCGTGGTCCGCTACGCGCCGGGCAGCCGCTTCCCCTCGCATCCCCATCCGCAGGGCGAGGAGATCCTCGTGCTGCGCGGCGTGTTCTCGGACGAGCGCGGTGACCACCCGGCGGGCACCTACCTGCTCAACCCCGAGGGCTACGAGCACGCGCCCTCCTCCGCCGAGGGCTGCGAGCTATTCGTGAAGCTCCGCCAGTACCCCGGCCTCGAGCGACCCCAGCTCCGCATCGACACCAACGCCGCTCCCTGGGAGCCCTACGTGGTCGACGGGGTGTGGCGCCTGCCGCTCTACGCCGACGAGCGACATCCCGAGACGATGCACCTGCTGCGCATCGAGCCCCACGCCCGGATCCCCGCGGTGGAGCTGCCGGCGGGCGAGGAGCTGCTCGTGCTGGAGGGAGAGCTGGTCGACGAGCACGGCCGCTACCGCGCCGGCACCTGGGTTCGCTACCCCCCGGGCACCCGCACCCAACCACGCACGGAGACCGGCTGCCTGGCCTACGTGAAGAAGGGGCACCTGCTCGCGCTCGCCGGGCTCGGGATGTGATAATTGCCGAGGCCATGAGCGACGCACGGTGGAGCTGGCTGGTGGCGCGGGCCGCCGAGGTGAGCGCGATGGGTCCCGATGCGGTGGCCGAGCTGCTCAGCGAGGAGCTGGCCAAGATCGACGATCGCATCGCCGCCGAGGTCCACGACGTGGAGGGGACCCGCGAGGTGATGATCACGGCGGGCGGCGAGGCCGATGCCTTCCCCCTGGTGCGCGAGCTGGTGGCCTCGGCCCCCGCGCTGCCGCGCTGGTCGTTCTCGGCCTTCCGCCCCGGGCGGGGCTTCGACTTCGAGGTGCACGCCGGCCCCATGGTCTTCGACGCCAAGCAGCTCGGCTTCCAGCCGCTGTCGGCCGACGAGGCGCCCTCGCAGCTCGCCATCCGCCTGCTGGTCCCCAACCCGCAGCTCGAGGAGTGGGCGGAGATCGGCCTCCAGATCATCGAGGCGGGCGTGGGCGAGGAAGCGGCCGCCCTCATCGCCTACCTCGAGATCGACAAGCGCCGCGACGACTCGAAGAACGTCTTCGCGCTCGAGTCGCTGCCCGGCTGGATCGAGCGCCACCGCGACGCCGCGGGCTGAGGAGCGCCTTGTCGGATCGGGCCACGCTCGAGGAGACCCACCTCGGTCCCTCCACCCGGCCCGAGGGCAGCGGCTTCGGCTTCGGCGAGCCCGAGCTCCCCGAGCGCGTGGGGCCCTACGTGGTGCTCGAGCGCCTGGGCGCGGGCGGCATGGGGGTGGTGCTGCGGGCCCACGATCCCCGCCTCGATCGCGAGGTGGCGGTGAAGCTGCTGCGCCGCGAGCCCGGCGGCGAGCGCCTGGGCTGGCGCGCCCGCGAGCGACTGATGCGAGAGGCCCGGGCGATGGCCCACGTCACCCACCCCAACGTGGTGCAGGTGTACGACGTGGGCACGGACGGCGAGCGCGTGTTCGTGGCGATGGAGCTGGTGGAGGGGCCCACGCTGTCGCGATGGCTGCGCTCGAGCGAGCGCTCGGTGCCGGAGATCCTCGATGCCTTCGTGCAGGCGGGCCGCGGGCTGCAGGCGGCCCACGAGCGCGGGCTGGTGCACCGCGACTTCAAGCCCGACAACGTGCTCGTGGGAGCCGACGGGCGCGTGCGGGTGACCGACTTCGGGCTGGCGCGCGCCCTGGAGGAGCCCCCCGACGGCTCGGCCCCGCCCTCCGCCACCGACGACGAGGAGCCCGACGAGGGCTCGTCCGAGGCCCCGCCCGCCGAGACCCCGCCGAGGGTCTCGCTGACGCGCACCGGGATGGTGATGGGCACGCCCGCCTACATGGCGGTGGAGCAGCACCTGGGCCAGCCCACCGACGAGCGCAGCGATCAGTTCTCGTTCTGCGTGGCGCTGTTCGAGGCGCTCGCGGGGGTGCGGCCGTTCTCCGGGCTCAACAACCTCGAGCTGGCCCGCGCCAAGCAGCTCATGCAGATGCCCGCGCTCCCGGCTCGGCCGGGCCTGCGGCCCGCGGTGCCGCGAGCGATCCGTCGCGGCCTCGACCCCGAGCCCGAGCGTCGCTGGCCCAGCCTCGCCGCCCTGCTCGAGGTGCTGCAGCCGCCGCGTCGCAGCGCGCGTAGGGTGGGCCTGGTGCTGGCCGGCGTGGGCGTGCTGGTGGCGGGCCTTTGGTGGTCCACCCGGCCCGAGCTCGCCACGCGCTGCGAGGCCGGAGACGCGCAGGCGACCGCGGTGTGGAACGCCGAGCGCGAGCACGCGGTGGGGCGGGCCTTCGTGGCCACCGGGCGGCACCACGCCGAGGGCACGCACCGCCGGGTGGCCCACCGCATGGAGCAGCACCTGCAGGACTGGCGCGAGGCCTACCGCGAGGTGTGCCTGTCGACGGCGAGGGACCCCGGGGGGGCCGCGGACGACGGGCGCATGCGCTGCCTCGATCGACGCCTGGCTCGCCTCGAAGGGCTGGCCGCGACCCTCGAGGATGCCGACGGTCAGCTCGTGGACGATGCGGTGGAGCTGGTGTCGAAGCAGCCGCCCTCGCGCGAGTGCCTGCGCCCCGACGACGCCGGCAGCGGCGTGGTGCCGCCCACCCCGGAGATCGCCGCGCAGTGGGTCGCGCTCGAGGAGCGGGTGGCCCGGGTGGAGGTGCTGCTCGAGACGCGGCGCGGCAAGCAGGCGCTGGCGCTGGCGCGATCGATCGAGGCCGACGTGGGCCCCGACGCCTGGCCGCCGATGCGCGCGGCCATGCTGCACGCGCTGGGACAGGCGCTCGAGGAGGTCGGCCGCTACGACGAGGCGGTGGCGATGCTCACCGAGAGCACCATGCTGGCCAGCCGCCACGGCCTCGACGAGCAGGCGGCCCGCTCCGCCGCCCAGCTCACCTGGGTGCTCGGCACCCTCACCATCGATCGCGAGGCGGCCGAGGGCTGGGCCCGCCACGCACGCACCCACGCCGAGCGCCGCGGCGGGCTGGTGGAGGTGGAGGCCCTGGTCGGGACCGCGCTGGGCAGCATGTACCTGAGCCTGGGCGAGCCCGCGCGGGCCGAGGAGGCCTACCGCGGCGTGCTGGAGGCGTACCGGTCGCTCTACGGCGAGCGGCACCCCCACGTCGCCATCGCGCGCTCCAACCTGGGCGCGGCCCTCATCGCGCTCGGCGACTACGAGCCCGCGCTGGAGCAGCAGCGGCAGGCGCTCGAGATCTGGTCGACCACCCTCGGTCCCGAGCACCCCGCCCGCGCCCACGGCCTGGACAACGTGGCGCTCGCCTACGCCCAGCTCGGTCGCTACGAGGAGGCCCTGCGGGCGCAGCACGAGGCGCTCGAGCTGCGGCGCCGGGCGTCGGAGGTGGACGACCTGAGCGTCGCCACCTCGCTCAACAACCTGGGAGCCTACGAGGAGGGGCTGGGGCGCTACGAGCGAGCCGAGGCCCGCCACCGCGAGGCCCTGATCCTCTACGAGCGCATCCTCGAGCCCGATGATCTGCGGGTGGTGGCCTCGCGGGTCAACCTGGGCCTGGCCCTGGCTCGCCTCGGCAGCTACGGCGAGGCCGAGGCGCTCGCGGTGGGGGCCGTCTCCGCCCTCGAGCGCAGCGCGCCCGATCACCCGTTCATCATGCACGCGTGGATCCTGCGGGCCGCGGTGGCCGAGCGCCGGGGCGACGCGGCGCTGGCTCGCGAGGTGGTGGAGCGAGCCCTGCGGCGCTGCGAGGGCGACGAGGTGTTCCCGCCGGGGCTGTGCGCCGAGGCCCGCTTCGTGCTCGCGCGGGCGCAGTGGGCCGACCCGGCCCTGCGCGAGCAGGCGCGGATCGACGGGCGCCGGGCGTGGGAGGAGCTGCGGCCCGACGAGGCGGCCGCGCCCGCGCTGAGCCACGAGCTCCGGCAGTGGCTGGCCGAGATCGGCGAGCCGGTCGCGGGCGACGGCTGAGCCGCGCGTGCCTCGATGCCCACGGGGCGGCCGCGAGCTCGAGCCCTCGTCGGGCGAGGTCACGCCGCGTGGGGCTCGGGCGGCGAGGTCTCGTGTCGGCGCGCTCGTGGTGCATCGGGGTCGCGGGGGTCGCTCGGGTGCACCCGCACCAGCTCGCGGAGCTCGAGGCGTGGGAACGGTCGGCTGGGCAGGTCGTGCAGGTCGCGGGTGCCGTGCTCGGTGCGGAGGTCGGCGAGCACGGTGGCGAGCACGGCCGCGCTGGGGCGCTCGGCGGGCTCCAGGCTCAGGCAGGCCCGGATGACGGGACGCAGGGGCGAGGGGAGCCGCTCCAGGTCGAGCTCCGGCTCGGGGGGCAGCGGCCGGCCCTCCGCGACCGCCATCACCGGCGGCTCGGTGAAGGGGCGCTCCCCGCTGAGGAGCTGGTAGGCGATCACCCCGAACGAGAACACGTCGGCGGCGGGGCTGATGAGCGGAGGATCGAGCGCGAGCTCGGGTGCCATGTACACGGGGGTGCCCACGATCTGACCGGCCTGGGTGAGCGGCGAGCTGGGCTCCCACAGCTCGAGCTCGCGGACCTCCTCGTTGCGCAGCGGGCGGGTCGACTCGTCCTGGATCGCGCGCGGGGGCAGCCGGCGCGAGGGGCCCGAGGGCAGCTCGCCGGTGTCGAGCTCGGCCCGCGATTGCTCGGCCGCCTCGCCGCGGAGCTGGGCGTCGAGCAGCCGGCGGGCGGCGTCGTCGAGCGCCTCGGAGCGCATCACCGGCATGTAGACGTCGGAATCCTGGGGCCGCGGGTCGGTGCTCCCGTCCACGTCGAGGGTGCGGGAGATGCCGAAGTCGGTGATCTTCACCCGCAGGCCGCCGTCGCTGCGCACCAGCAGCAGCACGTTGGCCGGCTTGAGGTCGCGGTGCACCACGCCCTCCTGGTGCAGCGCGGCCAGGCCCTCGGCCACCTGCTGGAGCACGTCGAGCGCCCAGCTGCGGTCGCGGCCGTAGCCCCGCTTGTACTCGGAGAGCGCGGGCCCATCCACGTGCTCCATCACCAGGTACAGGAAGCCGCGCGGGTCGATGTCGACGTCGGTCACCGCCACCACGTTGGGGTGATCGACGCGGGTGGCGATCTCGGCCTCGCGCGCGAGGCGGGCCAGGCCCCAGGCGTCGGCATGCACCGCGATCTTGAGTGCCAGCCGCTGCTCGTCGGCCTGGCGCAGCACCGCATAGACCACGCCCATGCCCCCTGCGCCCAGCTCGTGGGTCACCCGGTACTTGCCCCCCACCACGTCGCCCGGCTGCAGCACGGTGGCGGGGCCGCTGCGGTTGCCCACCATGCTCAGCATGCTGAACAGCTGCCGGGAGCGGTGGCTCATCTGGTCGCGGAGCTGCTCGTTGAGGCGCTCGACCTCGGCGCGCTCCTTCTCGAGCGCTTTCACGCGGCGGGCGAGCTGGCGGTTGAGGCGATCGGTGGTGACCAGCGACTCCACGTGCTCTCGGGTGAGGCGCAGCGAATTGAGCAGGGCGAAGGCGCCCAGGCCCAGGCACGCCGCCCGCACCCCGCCCAGGGGCTCGCCCAGGCCCAGCCAGGCCACCCCGTCGAAGGCCGAGGTGACCCCCAGCAGCAGCCACTCCACCAGGAAGATCACCGAGCCCGCGGGGCGCTTGGCCCGGCGCACGAAGCCCACGCCGAGCACCACCTGGTAGGCCACCACCACGGTGAGCACGACCACCGTGGCCCGGGCCCCGAGCGCGGTGATGTGGAAGGGGCCGGGGGCGGCGAGGGCACACAGCGCGGCCAGCCCGATGCCCACGGCCCAGGGGGCGTTGCGTCGCGGTCGGCTCAGCGTGAACTCGGTGTGGCTGAACATCACCGCCGAGAACAGGGCCAGATCGAGGCCCAGGGCCAGCAGCACGGTGTCGTAGGCGCCCAGCAGCAGCTGCGGGTAGCCGGTGACGTAGAGCGGATAGACCGAGGCCGCCAGCAGCTGGACCGCGAACCACAGGTAGCTGCGGCGCGAGCGGTTGGCCAGGAACACCCACAGCGACATCAGGCCGATCATCACCAGGCCGCAGAAGCTGGCCACGGCTCCCACGTCGTCGACGAGCACCACCGCCAGCGCCCGGCCGCCGATCGCCGCGGCCGGGCGCAGCCGCGGGATCGTGTCGATCCACCCGCTCTGCGTCCAGCGATGCGAGACCTCGAGCTCGAGGGTCATGGGCCCCGACACGCCGCTGTCCTCGGGCAGGCGCCACACGTGAGGACCGGCGTGGCGATGGCGAGCGGCGGGCTCCTGACGGGTGGGCACCGCCCGCAGGCCGTCCACCCGCAGCGCCACCAGGCCCTCGAGGTGGGGCAGCACCAGGCCGAGCTCTCGACCGCGCAGCGGACCCGGGTCGACCACGGCGCGCAGCCAGTAGGTGGTGTCGTGACGGGGGAGACGATCGTCGAGGTGGTGCGGGAGCACGATCTCGATCGCCTCGGCCTGGCCCTCGACGGTGAGCATCCAGCGATCGAGCGGGACCTCGTCGCTCGCCTGGCAGGCGGGCAGCCATAGCACGACGACCAGCAGCATCAGCCACCGCCAACCCGATCCCATCCCCACCATCGTAGCCGTACTATGCGGCACCCGGGAGCACGGTCGCTCGTTCGCACCACACTGGGCCGGTCACAATGTGGTCGAGTGAGGGTGATTCGGCTGGCCGGTCGTCGACGAGTCGCGGTCGCTGCTACCGTGGAGAGGATGAGGACCCTGGCGAAGCGAGGCCGATGCATCCGCTGCGCGTGGCTGTGGAGGGCTCGGCCGGCTAGCGGGTCTCGGAGCTCGACGTGGGCTCGTCGCGGAGGCGGGTCACCGCGTCCTCGCACAGCGACTCGTAGTCGGTGGCCCGCCCGAAGGTGATGCCCCCCAACGCGCTCTCGAACGCCAGCAGGTCGGAGCCGCAGGCCTCGAGCGCGGGCGGCAGGGTGGCGAGCGGGGCCACGCAGCGCTCGCGGATCTCGAGGGCCCACGCTCGGCAGCGCGGCCCCAGCTCCACCGCGCGTGCCCCCTCCTCGTGCGGCTCGGGCATCGTGCGCAGGTAGCGGGCGCAGGTCTGGTCGCGCGATTCCCCGGTAGCACGGGGCTGGTGGTCCAGCGGCTCCTCGCCGTCGTGGAACAGCGCCATCACCCTCACCACCTCGGGGTGGCAGGCTCGCTCGTGGGGGTGACCATCGAGGATCCCCTCACAGTGCTCGGCGACCGCGTGGAGGTAGGCCCGACAAGGATCGGCCGGGGTGGGGGACTCGACTCGCTCGGCGACCGGGGGCTCGTCGCGGCGCGCTCGAGGGCGGGCGCTCACCCAGTCGCCGAAGCAGCCGGTCGTGACCAGCACCCAGACCGACCCTGCGATCGCCCCCCTGGTCGCCCTCGGTGCCCGAGCCCTGCGCTCCACCCGATTGCGACCGTAGCACGCACCGGGGCCCCCGACCGGGTGGGTGGAGGGGAGCGCCGCTCCTCTAATAATTGCCAATGACATGCAACTTTTACTTGCCGGCCGGTACCAGGGTGGTATTCGTGAGCCCGACCATGAGCGACGACAAGAGCATCTACGAGCAGATCGGGGGCGAGGCCGCGATGAACGTGGCCGTGGAGGACTTCTACCGCCGCGTGCTGAGCGACGAGGAGCTGGCCCCGTTCTTCGACGACATCGACATGGATCGCCAGATCGACAAGCAGAAGGCGTTCCTCACGATGGTCACCGGCGGGCCCAACCAGTACACCGGTCGCGACATGAAGTCGGCGCACGCGGTGGTGGTGGCCAAGGGCGCCACCGATCGGCACGTCGATCTCGTCATCAAGCACCTGGCCGAGACCCTCGCGTCGCTGGACGTCCCGGCCAACCTGATCGAGCAGATCGGGGCGGTGGCCGAGAGCGTGCGCGACGACGTGCTCGGACGGAAGTAGCAGGACGAGGCATGGCCACGGTCAGGTACGGGGACCACCGGGTGCCGCTCGCCCCGGGGGAGACGGTGCTCGACGGCCTGCTGCGGGCGGGAGCCGACGTGGCTCACGCGTGTCGCAGCGGAGCGTGCAAGGCATGCGCCCTGCAGGCCGCCCCGGGGAGCGTCCCCGAGGCGGCGCAGCAGGGGCTGCGAGCGAGCGAGCGCCGACGCGGGGTGTTCCTGGCGTGCCAGTGCCGACCGCAGGCCGATCTCGAGGTGCACGCGGCCGATCACGCCGACGAGGTCGGGGCCGAGGTGATCGAGGTGGCGCCGCTGAGCGCCACCGTCACCCGGCTGCGGCTGCGGCCCGACTCGCCGCTGTCGCATCGCGCGGGTCAGTACGTGGCGATGCGTCGCGCCGACGGCCTCACGCGCAGCTACTCGATCGCCAGCCTGCCGCAGGAGCCGTGGGTGGAGCTCCACGTGGGGCTCGTGCCCGGCGGTCAGATGAGCCGCTGGGTGGTCCAGCAGGCGCGGCCGGGGGATCGCGTGAGCCTGCGCGGGCCGTACGGCGACTGCGTGTACGTGCCCGAGGAGCCCCAGGCCCCGCTGCTGCTGGTGGGGGTGGGGACCGGGGTCGCTCCGCTTTGGGGGGTGGCTCGCGAGGCGGTGGCCGCCGAGCACCGCGGGCCGATCGTGGTCATCGAGGCCGCGGCCACGCCGGCCGGGCTCTACCTCCACGAGCCGTGGCGTGCGCTGGCCCGGGCCCACGAGCGGGTCGAGCTGCTGAGCTGCGTGCTCGCGGGCGGTGATCGCGGCGAGCTGCGAGAGGCCCCGGTGGATGCCGTGGCCGGCGAGCGCTTCCGCGAGCTCGGCGCTCCCAAGGATGCCTTCGCGCTGCTGTGCGGCGATCCGCCGATCGTGCACCGGCTGCGACGAGGCCTGTTCCTCGCCGGTCTGTCGTCTCGGCGGATCTTCGCCGACGCATTCGTGATGGGGCCGCCGCCTGCCTCCCGCGAGGCGAGCATGGCAGTGTAGTCTCGCTCGACCCCCGTGCGACTCACCAAGCACAGCGACTACGCCCTGCGGGTGCTGCTCTACGTGGCGGCGGCCCCCGGGCGTCAGGTCTCCACCGAGGAGATCGGAGCGGCGTACGGGATCTCCACCCACCACTTGTTCAAGGTGGTGGGCAAGCTCGGCAAGCACGGGCTGCTGTCGATCAAGCGCGGTCGGGGCGGAGGCATGGAGCTGGGGCGCCCGGCCGCGGAGATCCGCATCGGCGACGTGGTGATGCTGACCGAGCCCGACTTCGCGCTGGTGGAGTGCCTCGAGGAGGGCAACGACAACTGCCCGCTCACGGGGGCCTGCGCCCTGGTGCCGCCGCTGGTGCGCGCCCGCAAGGCGTTCGTGGCGGTGCTCAACGAGTACACGCTGGCCGACGCGGTGGGTCCCCGCAACGAGGCCCGCTACCGGCGGCTCTTGCAGATCGCGGAGTGAGCCCATGGGCAACGTCCACGGCGTGGTGGGCCTGCGGCCCTGCGTGAGCGCCGAGGGGGCCCTGCTCCCCGTGCGCAGCGGCCAGGAGGAGGCGCTCCTCGCCCGGGCCCGCGCGCTCGATGCCCCAGCTCCGTGGAGATCGAGCGGCAGGTGCCGTCGGTGACCCTCTACGACCCCAACGTCTTCGCCAACCGCGTGCCCGACCGGGCGCGGGCCGGCACCTACCTGGTGGTGGAGGGCGGCGGCAAGTGGGGCTACGACGAGGACCTTCGCGCCTACGTGGACGCGGTGCTGGTACCCTGAGCCGGTGGAGCCCCTCGAGCGCCTGCGGAGCCTCGTCGAGGAGCGGGAGCTCGGCCCCGATGTGATCGACGCGCGGCGGCGGGAGATCCACCGCCGCGTGCTCGAGGGCTCGGCCCACCTCGACGGGGCCGACTTCACCCGGATCTCGCCGCGCGATCTCGAGGCGGTCTTCGACGCGATCGACGAGGGCTTCTTCGAGGGGCTCCTGCGGGAGCAGGAGCCCCGGGCGCGCCTGAGGTTCCGGCTGTCGCCGCGGATGACCTCGGTGGGGGGCAAGACCACCGCGTGGCGGCTGCGGGGCAGCGAGCAGCGACACTACGAGATCGCGGTGTCGACCACGCTGCTGCTCGACACCTTCGAGGCGCCCTCGCGAGAGGTGAGCGTGGTGGGGCTGCCGTGTCCCGACCGGCTGTCGGCGCTGCAGGGGATCGTGGAGCACGAGCTGGTGCACCTGGTGGAGATGTGGCTGTGGGAGCGCTCGAGCTGCGCCAAGCCTCGCTTCCAGGGCATCGCACGGAGGCTCCTCGGGCACACCGACCACCGACACCGGCTGGTCACGCCGCGCGAGCGAGCCACCCAGCAGCTCGGGCTCGCCGTGGGCCAGCGCGTGGCCTTCGACTTCGAGGGCAAGCACCAGGTGGGGGTGGTCAATCGGATCACGCGGCGGGCCACGGTGCTGGTGGAGAGCCGCCGCGGTCAGCCGTACTCGGACGGCAAGCGATACCTCAAGTTCTACGTGCCGCTCGAGGCGCTGAAGGCGGTCTGAGCAGGCCCGCGTGGCTCGCGGCCTCGGCTATGGGACCCGCAGCTCGTCGAGCGAGCGAGCGGTGACCGCCGCGCGGAGCCAGCGGTCGAGCGGCTCGAGATCGGTGCAGGCGAGGATGCGGTGGCGAAGCGCGGGATCGGGGGACAGCCCGAGGAAGTCGAGCCGCTCGAGGATCGCCGAGGCCTCGCCCCATGCCTCGCCCTCGACCCTGCCCTTGGCGAAGTGCTCCTCGCCCCAGTCACGGTGCCACGAGCGTGGCAGATCGGAGGAGGGACCACAACGAGCCCTCCTCCGCGCGCGGTCGCTCAGGGGACCAGGTACATGCCCATCAGGCACATCTCGTTGTGGGTGCCCCAGCCGGGCAGCACGGGCTCGGTGGTGCCCACGGTGTCGAAGTCGCAGGTCACCCGCAGCACGTCGTCCAGGGCGAGGATGCGAGGCTCCTCGTAGAAGTACTGGAGCTGCCAGCCGAAGTCCCAGCGGGGCACATCGGCCGCGCACTCGCTGCCGCTGGCGCCCTCGATCTCCAGGTGCATGGCCTGGCCGTGCTCGTGCATGTGGGGGAACACGCCGAACAGGTCGATGGAGGTCAGGCCGCTGCCCCACAGCAGGTCGCTCACCGGCAGCTCCCAGGTGTACTCCACCGACGGCTGCCCGGGCGGCAGCTCGATGGGATCGCCCTCGAAGATCGAGCCGAGGAAGGGATCGGGCAGGATCATGAAGCCCTCGCGCTCGACCTCGTCGACCAGGCGCAGGTCCACCTCGCTGCTGTCGCTCTGGCCGATGGTGGCGGGGTCGGCGAGGTTGTAGTGCACCTGGATCACCAGCGACTCGCCCTGGCGGATGCGCAGGCCGGTGCCCTCGGGGAACTCCACCACGCCCTGGCCGGGGGCCCACACCACCGGGATGCCGCTGGTCTCCACCCCGTCGCCGGCCTCGCCGAAGCACGACCAGCCGTCGCGGGTGGGCGACTCGTCGTCGAGCGCCTGCATGACCTCGTCGTTGGTGCGACCGTCCTCCGTGACCAGGGTGGGATCGACGGGCATCACCAGCACGTGGTGCACGATGGAGGCGTTGCCGGGTCGCACGTCGTAGGCGGTGAGGAAGCGATCGGCGGGCAGGGCAGGGTCGATCCGGAAGCAGCGGTACTCGTCGAACTCGGCCAGCTCGCCGCCCTGGATCTCGGGCACGAAGTCGGGGGTGGCGAGGATGGTGGGCGAGTCGATGCCGGGGGGCTCGGGGAGGGTGAGGTCGTCGCGGGGCGTGCCCTCGAGGGTGCCGCCGTCCACCCACTGGCGCACGAGCTCGATGTCGGGCTCGGGCAGCCAGCGGGAGTGCCGGAAGTCGCCGCAGCTCCCGTCGTCGGTGACCAGCCACGGCGGCATGGTGCGGGCCTCGAGGGCGGCGGCCACCGCCACCGCCCACGGCTGCGCGTCGGCGAAGGTCTCCAGCGGGAACGGGCCGATGCCGCCCTCGCGGTGGCAGGACACGCAGGAGTCGTAGAGGACGGGGGCCACGTCCTGCCAGAAGGTGACGGCCTCGGTGCCCTCGGTGGCGGTCTCGTCGGCCGAGGCCTCGGTGCCGCTGCCCGTGTCGTCGCCGGTGCCGGTGGAGCTGCCCTCGGTGTCGGCCCCATCGCCCGCGGGGGCGTCGTCGCGGCACCCGGGGGGCAGCAGGACGGTGGAGAGGCACAGGGCCCAGGTGGTCAGTCGCAGGGGGTTGCTTTGCATGATGGATCGTTGCCGGACAGCACGGCGAGCTCGTGGAAGTGCCACGTGTTGTAGCCGTGGTTGTGCAGGTGAAGGGTGATGGTGGCGCCCGCGGGCGCCGACAGGGGGCTGGGGAATTCGAGGCTGCGGACGTCGGCGGGGCCGGGGATGGGCACGAGCTCCTCCCACAGCAGCTCGTCGTCCACGAGCACGGCCACGTGGCCCTGGGCGGGCTCGAGGCTGGCCAGGCCCTGCCACCACATGCGCAGCCGGATGGGATCGCCGGCCTCGATCGCCACGGGCGACGGCTGCTGCAGCAGCAGGTAGTTGCACGCGCCGGTGTCGATCTCGATGCCGTCGGTCTCGCGGTGCCAGCCGCCGTCGCAGTCGACGGTGGCCGGGCGGTGCTCGGGCCAGGGGTCCTCGCTGGCGTCCACGTCGGCGCGCCAGCGGCCGTGGTCGACGAGCATCCGCCAGCTCGGCTCGAGCTCGTCGCCGCCGTCGCCGGTGGCTGGCCCCGTCTGGTCGCTCGCGCCGTCGAGCCCAGCCTCGTCGCCGGGGCCGTCGACGGCACAGGCCGCGAGTCGCGAGGCGAC
The DNA here is from genome assembly GCA_020633315.1 of Myxococcales bacterium. Classification (GTDB taxonomy): domain Bacteria; phylum Myxococcota_A; class Polyangia; order Nannocystales; family Nannocystaceae; genus Paraliomyxa. The sequence continues at coordinate 262,652 of JACKDV010000004.1, read as the reverse complement.
GAGGCCGATCGAGAGGAGACGAGGGCGGGGCATGGGGCGGCTCGGGTCGTCGAACACTGGTCGGCCTCGGATGTGTCACCTCCGGCTCGACTTCGGTGGGACACGGTGCGCCGGAGCCCTGCGCGGCCTCGCGCGGCCGGACCGGAGCCAGCGCGAGAAGAAATTCGGAAACTCTTGCTTGACGATCGGCCCTCGGCCGTCTAAGCCACCCGAGTACGTTTTGGAGGAGGCACGCAGCCATGCGATCCCACGACATGCAAGACAAGCTCGGCGGGCAGTACTTCGCCCGCACCGCATGTTGAAGGTCGCCCGGCGCGTGCTCACCTAACGTCCACGAACACATCTCCCGGGTCCGAGGCCCTGCCTCGGCTCCCCGCCCGCGCCGGGCCGACCTCGCCCCGTGAGCGCCCCGATTCGCCCGAGCCCGGGTGAATCCAGGCCCTCACGAGGCAGCGGGCGCGCCGACCGGATCGCGACCAGCGATCGGGGCGCGCCGCGGTTGGGCGGTCGAGCCGGGCATCGATGCCCGGGGCACGCCTCGGATCGGCCTGCGCCCTCGCGCGCGCGGGCTCGGTCCGGCGTGCCCCGGGCCCGGTGACCCGCGGCTCGCCCGTTGCCGTCGCGGGATGTCTGGGAGCGAAACGGGTCCCTCGTTCGCATTCATGGCCCAGCATCCGGGATGTCCTGCGACGGCAGCGGGCGAGCCCTTCCACCCCCTCGTCGTCGCGGGATGTCTGGGAGCGAAACGGGTCCCTCGTTCGCATCATGGCCCAGCATCCGGGATGTCCTGCGACGACGGCGGGGCGGCTACCACTGCACCCACTCGCGGATCGAGCCGCCCACGTCGACGGGCGGCCGCGGCCTCGCGTCGGGATCGACCAGCTCGATCGGCAGGCCTCCGCGGGGGCCCATGGTGATCCCCCGCGCCTTCGGATCGACGCGCGAGCCCGGGAGCATCCGCAGCCCGTGGCGCTGCACGATCATCGCGAGCACCAGGCGGATCTCCTGCGCGGCAAAGCTCGCGCCCAGGCACAGCCGTGGACCGGCACCGAAGGGCACCAGCTCGAAGGGCGAGGGCTTGCGGCTGGCCCAGCGCTCGGGGCGGAAGCGCTCGGGCTCCTCGAACACCTCGGGCAGGTGGTGGGCCACCAGCGGGCTGAGCACCACCAGCGATCCCTCGGGCATGCGATAGGGCCCCAGCTCGAACTCCCCCATCGCACGGCGGATGAACAGGACGTAGGTGGGCGGCAACAGCCGCAGCGACTCGTCCACGATCGCATCGAGCAGGGGGAGGCGCGCGAACTGCTCGACGGTGGGCGCGTCGCCGTGGAGCTCGCCTCGCAGCTCCTCTCGCAGCTCGAGCTGGATCTGCGGGTGCTGCGCAAGCAGGAACAAGGTCCAGCTCAGGGCATGGGCCGTGGTCTCGTGGCCGGCCACGAACAGCAGGCCCATGTTGCCCAGCAGCTCGCGGTCGGTGAGGCGGGAGCCGTCCTCGTCGGCGGCGCGGATCAGCAGGGACAGCACGTCCTGGGCCTGGTCTCGACTGGCGCGACGCTGCTCGATCATCTCGATGAGCCGCTCCTCGAAGCGCTCGCACAGCCGCATGAAGCGACCGAAGGGCAGCCAGGGCAGATCGAGGGGGAGCATCGCGGTGGCGGGCGAGGTCATGTGCTCCAAGAACGAGGTGCCCAGGCGCCCCACCTCGGCTGCGTCCTCGCCCGGGGACAGGCCGAACAGGCAGCGCATCATCACGTCGAGGGTCAGCTCCGTCATCTCCCGGTTGGCGTCGACCTGGCTGCCGGTTCGCCAGCGAGCCAGCCGCGACCCGGCCAGCTCCACCATGTCGTCGCGGTAGCCGTGGATCACCGACCGGCCGAACGCGGGCATCATCAGCCGTCGCTGTCGGCGGTGGTCGGCCCCGTTGATCACGGTGAGGTTGAACAGGGTCCGCGACAGCGCCGAGCCCTCGGGCACGCGCATGGGGATGTCGTCGAGGTGCTCGAACTCCTTGGCGCGCGGCAGGAGCTGCTGGTGGAAGGCGGGCCCGAAGGCGCAGACGATCGAGGGATCGCCGCGGCTGAGCGCCGCGATCTCTCCGTGCTCCCGCCACAGGCGGGGCAGCACCCGCAGCGGATCGCGGAACAGCCGGAGCAGGCCGAGGTGGCGGCCGACGAAGGGAATCGGACGAAGGCCGGGGATCTCCGAGGCGGGACGAGGCGACATGGGTCCACCTTGGATCATCGGTCAGCTCTCGCGCCGCGAGCAAACCGAAGGGGACCGTCGTCGCGCGCTAGGGGAGGCTCTCTCCGGTCACGTGCTCGAACACGAGCCGCCGCAGCTGGTCGTGACCCAGGCTGTTGGGGTGGGTGCAATCGGACGCGTACCAGCTGGGGGTGGCGTGGTAGCCGTGGCCGTAGAAGTACTCGTGCATGTCCACGGCGGTCTGTCCGCGAGCCTCTACGGCCGAGCGGATGCCGTCGTTCCAGCGACCGAACATGGCGTCGCTCGGGATCGCGGGCAGGCCCCCGGCGAAGTTGCAGCCGGCGCTGCCGAAATCGCCCGCGCCGTCGCTGGCGTCGTACACGTTGCCCTCGAACACGTGGACCTCCACCCCGGCCCCGAAGCGACCGGGGGCCAGCAGGTCGCCCAGCGCTGCGTCGATGTTGGCGCTCATCTGGGCGATGAGCGCTCCGTCGAGCCCGGCCACCACCGCGAACAGATCGTCCTTCATGTCGTTGCCGCCCGAGGTGATCACCACGACCACCGGCCCGGGGAGCTGGTCGGGCAGCCCGTCGATCTGACCGACCAGGGCGCCGGTCTCCGAGCCGCTCTGCGCCCGGTTGTGGTACTCGATGGGGCCGTAGTGGGCGGCGAGGTCGTCGCGCAGCAGCGTGTAGTAATAGGGCGCCTGGCCGCCGCCGTCGCCGATCGAGTCGCCGAGGATCACCAGGGTACCCACGTCGTCGAGGCCCACGGGCGGAGGCTCGCCCGTGGGGTCACCGGTGCTCGAGTCCTCGGCCGTGTCGCCGGTGTCGAGCGGAGGCTGGTCGGTGGTCGCAGCGCCGCCCGAGCTCCCGTCGGCCGCGGTGGTGCCCTCGGCGGGATCGTCGGTGGTCGTCGACCCGTCGTCGGTGGAGCCCTCGCCGATGCCCGAGGGGTCCATGCCCTCCGAGCCGCTCCCCGCTGGATCGCCGCATGCGGATCCCACCAGCGCGCCCGCCAACGACCACTGCAACCATCGTCTCGACACCATCACCGTGCTCCCCGACCTGGGCGACCTGCGAGGTCGCACACCGTCCGACACCTCGGAGCCCGGGATTTCCGGGGGCGAGCGTTCTTTGCTCCGGGCGACGCGACGTCAGCGGCCGGAGCGGGTCCGGGCCGGGTTGGATGCGTGCCGTCGATCGCGAGTCGATCGCGAGTCGATCGCGACGGTGATGCGGGGAGCGACGGTGGGGGCGATGAGCCTCAGCGCATTAACTCGACCAGCACGCGCAGCGCGTCGGTCGTGGTGAACACGCCCACCACCGTGCCGCCGTCGCTGATGATCGCCGAGCCGTAGCGTCGCTCCTGCATGGTGCGGAACACGTCGATCGCCGCGTCGTCGGGCGCCACCACGTAGGGCTCCTCGGACATCGCGTCGGGCACCGACACGAGATCGAAGTCGATCATGGGGAAGCCCTCCATGCGGGCGAGGTCGCGATCGCTGAGGAGGCCCACGAGGCTGGTGCCGTCGAGCACCGGCAGGTGGCGGATGCCGTGCTCCTTCATCATCGCGCGAGCCTGCGGCAGCGTGCTCTCCATGGGAATCGTGTGCACCGAGGGGGTCATGAAGTCGCGGATCGGTCGGTCGGAGCTGCTCACTCCAGCGTTTTATCCGGTCGAGGGGCCCGCATGTCGGAAAAAACCGCGCGAGCCGACCCCGCCGGGCGTCGCGAGACGCGCTGGACCAGGCCCGCGGAGGCCCTGCGATCCTCGCCCGCGGTCGTCATCACCTGTGCCACCATGCACACGAGGTGTGGAGCCGGGCCATGCGAGCGACGATCCTCTCGGGGATCGTGGCCTTGGGGACGCGCTCGGCGAGGGCGACCGAGAGCGCGTCGCAGCCCGAGGGCGGGTCGGCGACCGAGCCCGCGTCGCAGCCCGAGGGGGGGGCGGCGACCGAGAGCGCGGCGCAGCCCGAGGGCGGGGTCGAGTCGGTGGCCGTGGCCGATGCGCTGGTGGTGGAGCCGGGGGCCACCTGCCTCGAGCAGGACCGGCTCACCGAGCAGGTGGTGGGCTGGCTGGGGGCCGACGAGCTCGACCCGCGGCTCACCGTGGTGGTGGAGGGCGACCGCATCGAGGCTCGGACCCTTCGCTTCACGCTGCGCGACCGCGGGCGGGTGCTGGCCGAGCGGACCTTCGCCCCGGGGCCCTCGCGCTGCGATGACCTGCACGCCGTGGTCGCCCTCGCCATCGCGCTGGCCGTGGATGCGACCGTGCTCGAGTCGGCCGGGGTGAAGGCACCCCCCGTCGAGCCGCCGCCCGAGACCACGGTGCCCGAGCCCGCGCCCGAGCCGGTGCTCCTCGAGACGCCGGCGCCCGATCCCACGGCCGGCTCGCCGCCCCACGTGGACCTCACGCCGCGGTCGCGACCATGGGAGCTGCGCGGGCAGCTACGAGGGCTGCTCGCCTACGGGGCCCCGCCCGACGTGGCGGGGGGCGGCATGGTCGGCCTCGAGCTGAGCCGCAAGTCGCTGATCGATCTCCAGCTCGGGCTGATGGCCACCTCGGCCGGCGCTCGTCCGGTGGATGGGGCGACCCTGGGCGTGACCCTGGTCGGCGGACGCCTCGATGCCTGCGCGGGACCGCGCCTGGGTGAGATCCGACCGCGGGGGTGCGTGGGGATGATCGCCGGCACCGCCTTGGCCGAGGGCCGGGGCTTCTCGCGTGACTTTCGCATCGCCCTGCCCTGGGTGGCTGGCACCTTTGGTGCCGATGTGCGGGTGGGCCTCACCCCGCGGCTTCGACTCTCGTTCGGGCTCGATGGGCTGGTCACCGTGGTGCGTCCGGTGTTCGACGTCCAGGAGGCGTCCGGGGCACGCACGCTGCGCGAGCTCCCGCGCTTCGGCGCGCTGTTCGGCCTGGGCTTGGTGCTGGTGCTGCGGTGAAGGGACCCGGGGGCTGTGGCCATGAAACGGGTGAGACGCTCGAAACGCGAGGCCTTGACCGGCGAGCACCTGGACGCGGAAGCGCTCTACCGAGCGCATGCCGACTTCGTCGCGCGATTCCTGTTGCGCCTGGGAGCTCATGGCCAAGACGTCCCCGACCTCCTGCAGGAGGTGTTCTTGGTGGCCCATCGCCGCGGAGGCTTCGTCCGTGACCGGGCCAAGCCGACCACCTGGCTCGCCGAGATCTCCTTTCGGGTGTTCTCCGATCGCCGCAAGAAGTCCCGTCGCAAGCTCGAGGATGCCGACACCGAGACCATCGCCATGGCCCCGTCCCAGGCCAGCTCGCCCAGCGAGCGCACCGAGAAGCGCGAGGCCCTCGCTCGCGTCCAGTCGGCCCTCGACACCCTCACCCCCGAGAAGCGGGCGGTGTTCGTGCTCTACGAGCTCGAGGGGGAGAGCTGCGATTCCATCGCCCAGGGGCTCGGCATCCCCGTGGGCACCGTCTATTCCCGTCTCCACTCGGCCCGTCGCGACTTCGCCCGGGCTCACGATCGCATCGTGGAAGAGACTCGTTCGACCCCCGGCACGTCGCGGGAGGTCGTAGCGGGAGCACGCGCATGAACAGCGATCCCCCCCGATTGCTCGACGATCCCTCGGCTTCCCCCTCGCTGCGGGCCGACCTGGCCCGGGCGGCCGATGCTCGGCTCGAAGGCCTCGACCTCGACGCGGGGCTGGAGCGGCTGCGTACGGCCACCCGCACGGGGAGCTCGGGCCCCAGCGGCACCTCGCTCGCGACCAAGCTAGCCGTGGGGGCCACCCTCGCGGCTGCGGCCGCGGCCCTGTGGATCGGGAGCCGAGATCCGACACCCGCGCCCCAGGTGGCGACCGCTCCCGCGGTCTCGGCCGGGCCCTCGGAGGCGCCGAGCGAGGCGCTCGAGCCCATCGTGGGCGAGCCGCTCCGCTCGGTGCGCACATCGTCCGAGCTCGACCCGGCTGAGGCGATTGGGTCCACCCCGGTCGATGGCGGTGAGGTCGATCCGACGAGCCCGGCCTCGGCGGAGCCCGAGGACGCCTCGGCGCTCGAGGATGGCTCGGAGCCCGCCCACGCAGCCGGTGCCGCCAACCGGGCCGAGCTCGCCGATGGCTCGGAGCCCGCCGACTCGAGTGGATCGGCGCCCGACGACCCAGCCCCGCGTGCGCGCAGCCACGGCCGAGCCCCTGCCACCCAGCCCGCGGAGCCCAGCGTGGACGACGTGCTACGCGAGGCGCGAATGGTGGCCCAGGCCCGCGCGAGCCTGGCCAAGGATCCCTCTCGGGCGCTGGAGCTCACCGAGCAGGCGGAGGAAGAGTTTCCCCAAGGTCAGCTCGTGGAGGAGCGCCGGGCTCTCGCCATTCGAGCGCTGGCGGCCCTGGGACGGCACGAGCAGGCTCGGCGACGAGCCGACGAGTTCCTCGCTCGCTTTGGCCGCGGAGCCCACGCAGAGGCCGTCCGCCGGGCCGTGGCCCCCGAGGCCCCGGCCGGCGAGGCCCCCGCGCCCTGACCCCGCCCGATCGTTGGCCCGATCGGGGCCTCGGTGTCGCGCGCGGCGGTCTGGTCGCGCTATGGTGGGGCCGTCGTGATGGGGTTGGAGCGTCGCATGCGAGCGTTGGGGTTGCTCGCGATCGCATCGCTCTGTGCCTGTGAGATCCACGGCATCGTGGGGGCCAACCTCGATGGTGCCGGCGATGGCGGTGGTGGAGGCGATCACGGCGTGCTGGGCGACGAGCAGAGCCCCAGCTCCACCACCGGCGGCGAGGATGGCGTGGGCGGCGGCACGGGAGGCGGCGATGGGGACACCACCGCGGCCGATCCCTTCCTCTTCGACGTGAGCCCCGGCGACGGGGCGGAGGTCTGCCTGGCCCCGTACCCCACCAGCTGCGATCACGTCGACGAGGATCCCTGGCATGCGCTGGGCGTGACCTGTGCCGGAGGGGCCCGGGTGGACACCAGCATCCTCGCGCATTCCGATGCGGTGTACGTGCACACGGGACCCCTGGGCACCAGCGGCGCGTACACGCCTCGCGAGGGCCAGCGCATGGTGATCGTCTCCACGGGCAAGGCCCGCGACGTCCCGCGCAGCCGCACGGAGCTCGGCTGCTTCGACGAGACCTGCCCGAGCAGCGCGCTGGCGGCGGGCAGCGCCATGAGCTCGCTGCCCGCTCCCATGGACGTGCGCGCAGTCGACCCCTCGCTCACCTGCACCGACGACCCCGAGCTGGTGGGCACCGGCGACTGCTCCAACACCCTGGCCGACGAGTGGACGACCGGGCAGGTGGTCTACGACTACGCAGAGCTGCGCCTGTCCGCCAAGGTCCCCGAGCACGCCGACGCCCTGGTCTACGAATTCGCGTTCTTCTCGGCCGAGTATCCGAGCCGGGTCGACCAGGCGCAGGGCCCCTCGTCCAACGACATGTTCGTGGCCTGGCTGGAGTCGGAGGCGTGGACCGGCAACGTGTCGTTCGACGGGCAGGGCAACCCGATCTCGATCAACGGCGTGTTCCTCGACTACCTCGACGCCGACTCCGATCGCTGCACCGAGCACCCCTGCGTGGCGCCCGAGCTCGACGGCTTCGCCATGGACGGCCACGCGGGCACGCGATGGCTGGAGACGGTCGCTCCGGTGGTGCCCGGCGAGGAGATCGAGATCATCTTCGCGATCTTCGACATCGGCGATCCCGAGCTCGACTCGGCCGTGGTGCTCGACGGCGTGCACTGGGGCTGCACCGATCTCCCGCCGGTGACCGCGCCCACCGGCTGATCCGCCCTTGCGGTGCTCCTTCGGGCGCGAAGAAAAAATCGTCGAGCGGCTGAAGGATCGGTGGAGCCCCGACCATGGACGGAGGTGAATCCCCTGATTCACTGGACCGTGGCACGACGCGCTCCGGTCCCGATCCCAGGTCGGCATCCCACGCGGAGCCTCCGCCATATGCAGGGGTCCCGTCGCGTTCTGCGAGTCCCGTAACCACAACTTCCGCAGGCCACACACCCACGGGAACGTGGGGTGCCCTCCTGGATCGTTCCTTGGACCCGAAGGCCGCGCTCACCCGAGCGCGGCCTTCCCCTTTGGTGCTCACAGCGGCCGCAGCGGTCGCCGGGTGAAGGTCCACATGCAGAAGCGATCGCCCAGGGCGCGGCACTTCTCCTCGTGCTGGAAGTCGTCCTCGCCCGAGAGCTCGGCCGCCCGCTCCATCCAGCCGGTGATGGCGGCGCAGTGCACCCGGCTGGGCTCGGGCACCCCTCGCACCTCGAACACGTAGAGGTCGCGGTGCTTCTCGTGCACGATGATCTCGCCCGCGTCGAACTGGGTGCGCCAGGCGGTGGCCGCCCGCTCCACCAGGTGCCCCACGTTGCCGAACTTGAGCAGCAGGCGGTGCACGGTGGTCAGGGTGAGCTCGCAGGAGAAGCGGCCCATCTGGTGGCACAGCGCGAAGTCCCCCTGGCCCAGCACGCGGTCGGCGGTGGCGCCGAGGTCGATCAGCACCTCGTAGGGGTACCAGCGGGTCTCGAGGAAGCCGCTGCCCACCTGCTCGCGGGTGGCGGGCGCGAGCTCGGCCATCACCCGATCCCAGGCATCCTCCGCCCGGGAACGGATGAACAGCTCGCGCGCTCGCAAGGTGCCGCCGCTCACCTGCACCCACGCATGGTGACACAGCGGGCCGCTTGGTTCACATAACTGGAGCGTCGGGCTCGCGGCGGCGCAGGGTGGCCACGCACTCGATGTGGTGGGTCTGCGGGAACATGTCCACCGGCTGCACCTCGAGCAGCTCGTAGCCGGGGGTGGCGTCGACCAGCACCCGCAGATCGCGAGCCAGGGTCTCGGGCTCGCAGCTCACGTAGACCACCCGCGCCGGGCCGTGGTCCAGCACCGCCTGCAGCGCCTCGGGGCGGCAGCCGCTGCGCGGCGGGTCGAGCACGATCGCGTCGACCGGCCCGGGGAGCTGGCCGAGGATCTCCTCGGTCTTGCCCAGGCGAAATTCCACGTTGGCCAGGCCCTCCGCGTTGAGCCGGGCGTCCTCCACCGCAGGGCCCGACTCCTCGATGGCGATCACCGTGCCCACGCGCGGCGACAGCAGCACGGCGAAGGTGCCCACGCCCGCGTAGGCGTCGACCACCACCCCGCGCGGCCCGGTGTCGACCCGCTCGCGGACCAGCTCGATCAGGCGCTCGGCCTGGGCACGGTTGACCTGGAAGAACGCGGCGGCCGAGATCCGGAACGGGCGGCCGAGCAGCTCGTCGACGAGGGTGGCCTGGCCCGAGGGCGGCGCGCCCTCGAGGGGCTGCAGGCGCGGCTGGATCATCAGGGCGCCCGGCGAGCGGCCCACCCGGATGTTGCACTGCGAGGCCCCGTGCAGGCGCCCGTGCAGCGAGGCCATCACCTCGTTGATCGCGGGCTCCATGATCGGGCAGCGAGGCACGGGCAGGAACTCGCGCCGGAAGTGCCGCACGAAGCCGAGCTCGCCGTCCTTGACGGTGAAGCGGGCGTGGTTGCGGTAGTGCCAGGGCTCGGCTGCGCCGAGCACCGGGGGCACCGGTGGATCCGTGAAGCCGCCGTGCTCGCGCAGTCGCTGGCGCACGATCTGGTGCTTGAGCTCGAGCTGCCGCGGGTAGGCCACGTGCTGGAGCTGGCAGCCGCTGCACGGCTCGAACAGCGGGCAGCGGGGCTCGCTGCGATCGGGCGAGGGGCGCAGCACCTCGAGCAGGTCGACCGCGATCCACTCGCGACGGTGACGACGAATGCGGACGCGGACGCGCTCGCCGGGGATCGTGCCGGCGGCGTACACCGCCTTGTCGCCGAGCTGGCCGATGCCGTCGCCCTTGGGGGCGATCTCGGTGATCTCCACCTCGACCTCCTGGCCCACCTCGTGACCGGGCGCCGGCGGGGGCATGGGGGGACCGCGACGACGTCCGCGTCGTCGCCGGCCACGGTGCTCAGTCATGGTCGTGCTCCGGGTCGCCCGCGTACAGCGGGGCGTCGAAGGGCAGCTCGGCCCAGCGGGTGTCGTCGAGGCGGGCGAGGTTGTCCACGATCTGCTGCATGCTCGGATCGTCGCCGCTGCCGTCGAGCGGCAGCTCTCGCCACTGGCGTCGCGCCTGCACGTAGGCCTGGGCCATCGCCCGCCAGCCGGGGTAGGCGGCCTGCAGGCGGCGGGCCACGGGGAGGATCTCGGCCCAGGAGAGCTCGTCGGTGCACAGCCCCGCGGCCACGCCCAGGCGCGACACGAGGATGAAGCGCAGCAGCGGCCACGCATGATCGCGGCCGGTGTCGCGCGCGAGCTCGGCCAGCACGCGGCGGTGCTCCATCGGGCCGTACACCTCCCACCAGTGCGCGAGGATCCGTCGCGCCTCGCCGCCGGGCAGGTGGGCGTAGTCGCAGTCGCCGGTCACCAGCATGAAGGCGCTCTGCACCCAGCGGCGGGTGGGATCGCGAGCGTCGGTGGCGAGGCGGGCATCGGGGCCCGGGCGGCGGGCGAGCAGCACGAGCCCCAGGGCGAGGGCCACGCCCGCGACGACGACGACGGGCCAGTGCTGGACCAGCGGGTTCATGCCTGCGCGACGGGCTCGAGGAAGAGCATCGTGCAATCGTCGGCGGCCAGCCGCACCGGGGTGCCGAAGGGCAGGGCCGCGTTGCGCTCGGAATCATGGCCGAAGGGGAAGCCGGTGACCACCGGCACGCCCAGGGTGGAGAGCCGCTCCACCACCACCTCGAGCCCCGAGGGGCCGTACTGCCCGCCCTCGGGCTCGTCGCAGCCGGTGAGCTGACCCACCGCCACGCCCCGCACGCCCCGCAGCGCCCCCGCGCTCATCAGGTGGGTGAGGGTGCGGTCGAGCCGATAGGGGCGCTCGCCCACGTCCTCGATGGCGAGGATGGCCCCGGCCAGCGAGGGCATGGCCCGCGTGCCCACCAGGGCGCGCAGCACCTCGAGGTTGCCCGCGATGAGCGTGCCCTCCACCGTGCCGCCGTGGATCACCGTGCCCTCGGCCGCCTCGAGCGGCGGCGGGACCTCGCCGCGCAGCAGGTCGACCAGGCGCTGCATGTCGTCGGGTCCCAGGGTGGACAGCTGGGTGACCACGGGGCCGTGGATCGAGGGCAGCCCCACGCGGACCCAGGCCCAGCACAGCAGCGCCGTGATGTCGGAGAAGCCCACGAGGATCTTGGGGTCCTCCTGCAGGCGGCTGGGATCGAGGGCACCCAGCAGTCGCGTGGCCCCGTAGCCTCCGCGGGCGCAGAGCACCGCGCGGGCCTCGGGATCGGCGAAGGCCTCGTGCAGGCACGCCAGGCGCAGCGCGTCGGAGCCGGCGAAGTAGCCCTGCTGCTCCACGAGGTTGGGCGCGAGCACCAGGTCGAGATCGATGGCGCGTCGCAGGGCTCGCAGGCCCCGGTCGAAGCGCTCGGAGGGGACCGGGCCCGAGGGCGCCACCACCCGGGCGCGATCACCCGGGCGTACCGCGACGGGGCGTCGCTTCACCGGCGTCGCTTGCCCCGCTTCCGTCGAGCGCCGCGCGAGCGCTTGCCCGAGGAATCCGAGGCGCCGTCGTCACCGGTCTCGGCGGCGGCCTCGGACGAGGGCTCGTCGCTGCCCTCGTCGTCGCTGCCCTCGTCGTCGCTCGAGCCCGCCTCGTCCTCGTCGCTCGGGCCCGCCTCGTCCTCGTCGCTCGACCCGGCCCCTTCGTCGTCGCTCGATGCCGCCTCGCCGCCCTCGTCGTCGGCGTCGCCCTCGACCGGCTGACCGTACAGCACCGTGGGGGCCCGCTCGCGTGCATCCTCGTCGGCGGCCTGGCCGTAGACGATGGTGGGGGCCCGCTCGCGGGCGTCCTCGACGTCCTCGTCGCCGTCGGCATCCTCACGGTCGTCCACATCGATCACCCCGGTGTCGTCGACGTCCATCATCACCGGGGCGGGCATCGCCATCACCGGCGCGTCAGACATCGACAGCTCCGCGCTATCGTCCCGGGCGACCGGCTGGACCACCGGCGTTCCGTCCTCCAGATGCTCCGTTCCCACCCTGGCCGCGCGCACCAGCGCGTCGTCGTCCACCCAGCGTCCGTAGAGCCCTCGGCGGCCGCGCTCGTCCCGGTCGGCCACCTCCACGATCCGCACCACCTCCAGTGCCCGGCGTCGATCGCCTTCGATCACGGCCAGCACGGTGCGGATGGGGAGCGGCTCGTCCAGCGCGATGAACACGCCGTCCTCGCCCTCGGCGAGCGTGGCGGGGCTGAGCGTGGCCTGCTCGCTGAGCTGGACGTGGCGGACCTCGAGGATCGCGGCGGGCTCGGTCATGAGGGGTCCTCTCGTGGCGACGGGGCCGGAACTATAGCCCACCGACGGCCCGCCGGGATCCGCGTCCTCGGCGCGTGGACACGTGCCGCAGGCGAGCCGTACCCTTGCGCGAACCGCAGTCCGGGGCCCCCCCTCCCCCAGGCCGCGGAGCCCCCCACGAGCGCCCCATGCTAGCCGGAATCGTCAAGAAGCTGTTCGGGACCAAGCACCAGCGGCAGATGAAGAAGCTGCGCCCGCTGGTCGAGCGGATCAACGGCCTCGAGCCGAGCCTCGAGAAGCTGAGCGACGAGCAGCTGCGGGCCAAGACGGCGGAGTTCCGGGAGAAGCTCGACAACGGGGCCAAGCTCGACGACCTGATGTGCGAGGCCTTCGCCTGCGTGCGCGAGGCCTCCAAGCGCACCCTGGGGATGCGCCACTACGACGTGCAGATGATCGGCGGCATCGGCATGCACCGCGGCCTCATCTGCGAGATGCGGACCGGCGAGGGCAAGACCCTCACGGCCACCTCGGCCCTGTACCTCAACGCGCTCGAGGGCAAGGGGGCGCACCTCATCACCGTCAACGACTACCTCGCCAGCCGCGACGCGGAGTGGATGGGGCAGATCTACAACTTCCTGGGCATGTCGGTGGGCACCATCGTCCACGGCCTGTTCCACGCCGAGCGCCAGCGCTCCTACCGCTGCGACATCACCTACGGGACCAACAACGAGTTCGGCTTCGACTACCTGCGCGACAACATGAAGGAGACGATCGAGAAGTACGTGCAGCGCGACCTGCACTACGCGATCGTCGACGAGGTCGACTCGATCCTGATCGACGAGGCCCGCACCCCGCTCATCATCAGCGGCGAGGCGGACAAGCCGGCCGACCTCTACGTCACCGTGGACCAGGCGGTCCCCAAGCTGCGTCGCGACCTCGACTACGTGGTCGACGAGAAGGCGCACAGCGTGCAGCTCACCGACGCCGGCGTCGATCGCATCGAGCGGCTGCTCGAGTGCAAGAACCTCTACGCCCCCGAGAACAACGAGCTGCTGCACCACGTCAACCAGGGCCTGCGGGCCCACGCGCTGTACAAGCGCGACGTGAGCTACCTGGTGGAGCGCGGCGAGGTGATCATCGTCGACGAGTTCACGGGGCGGAAGATGGAGGGGCGTCGCTGGAGCGACGGCCTGCACCAGGCGATCGAGGCCAAGGAGGGCGTCAACATCCAGCCCGAGAGCCGCACCCTGGCCACGATCACCTACCAGAACTACTTCCGCATGTACCGCAAGCTCTCGGGCATGACGGGCACCGCCGACACCGAGGCGGAGGAGTTCCACAAGATCTACGACCTGGGGGTGCTGGTCATCCCGCCCAACCGCGTGATCGTGCGCGACGACAAGGACGACCTCGTCTACAAGAACGAGCGCGGCAAGTTCCGCGCGATCGTCGAGGAGATCCGCGAGCGCAACACCAAGGGGCAGCCGATCCTGGTGGGCACCACCAGCGTGGAGAAGAGCCAGGTCATCCACCAGCTGCTCGAGCGCGAGGGCATCGCCCACAACGTGCTCAACGCCAAGCAGCACGAGCGCGAGGCGTTCGTGGTGGCCCAGGCCGGCCGCAAGCACGCGGTCACCGTCTCCACCAACATGGCCGGCCGCGGCACCGACATCATCCTGGGCGGCAACGCCGAGATGATGGCCAAGGCCCACTTCGATCCCGACAAGGAGCCGGAGAAGTTCAAGGAGCTGTTCGAGGGCCTCAAGAAGCAGTGCGACGGCGAGAAGGACGAGGTGCTCGCGCTGGGCGGCCTGCACATCGTGGGCACCGAGCGCCACGAGAGCCGCCGCATCGACAACCAGCTCCGCGGCCGCGCCGGTCGCCAGGGCGACCCGGGCTCGTCGCAGTTCTACCTGAGCCTCGAGGACGACCTGATGCGGATCTTCGGGGCCGATCGCATCACCGGGCTCATGGAGCGCCTGGGCATGGAGGAGGACGTGCCCATCGAGGCCCCGCTGGTCAACCGGGCCATCGAGAACGCGCAGAGCAAGGTCGAGGCGATGCACTTCGACACGCGCAAGAACTTGTTCGAGTACGACAACGTGATGAACGAGCAGCGCAAGGCGATCTACCTCTTGCGCCGCCAGATCCTCGAGGGCCGCTACCGCCCCGAGATCCTCGACGAGCAGGCCCGCGACGAGCAGCAGCACAAGCTCCCCGACCCCCCCAAGGAGTCCGGGCCGCACACCATCGCGTCGCTGTCCGAGAAGATCAAGGATCGGGTCAAGTCGATCATCGACGGCCAGTGTGCCGCGCTGGTCGACGACGGGGTCGAGGCCGAGGACGATGATCGCGTGGCCGGGGGCAAGTGGCCCAAGGAGGGCATCGAGCCCCAGGCCCTGACCCACGAGCTGTACCGCCACTACGGCGCCACGGTGGACTTCGCCTCGGTGCGCAAGGACTACGGCGCGCTGCTCGAGCTGGCGGTGACCGAGATCGCCTGGGCCCTCATCCAGCAGCGCGAGCGCCTGCACGACCTGGCCCACGAGCTCATCGGTCACGTGGTGGAGGAAACCTGCCCCCCCGATGTGCACCCCGACGAGTGGGAGGTGTTCGAGCTCGAGAAGCTGCTCGAGCAGCGCTTCCACGTGAAGCTCTCGATCCGCGACGTGCCCGAGAACCTCGATGCGCTCATCGACGTGTGCTGGGACGCGCTGGAGAAGCTGCTGCTCGAGCGCGAGGAGCAGTTCGGGCTCACCACCTACCTGTTCCACATCCGGCGGCTGTGGCTCGACGAGATCGACTCGCAGTGGATCGCCCACCTCAAGAACATCGAGCACCTGCGCACCGGCATCGGGCTGGTCGGCTACGCCACCCGCAACCCGAAGAACGAGTACAAGATCCGCGGCTACAACCTCTTCAAGGAGATGTGGGAGGGCATCGAGCAGACCGTGCTCGACAAGGTCATCAGCATGACCCTCACCGAGGAGGAGCGGCGGCAGGCCGAGGAGGGCGCCGAGTACGAGACGGCGCTCACCCGCGCCAACTCCCGGCAGCGGGGCGCTCGGCAGCGGGGGGCCGCGGGCCAGGCGCAGCTCGACAAGCTGCAGCAGGCGGCCCGGCGCGCGATGGAGCAGCTGCAGGCCGCCTCGCAGGTGGCCGCGCAGGCGCAGAGCGCCGAGGAGGCTACCGAGGCCGCGGCCCAGGCCGCCAAGGCCGACAAGGTCGTGCCCAAGGTACGGCCCAACGATCCCTGTCCGTGCGGGTCGGGCAAGCGCTACAAGCGATGCCACGGCAAGAAGCAGACGGCGTGATCTTCGCTGTGCCCCCGCGCGGGGCGGCCCGATGGTCGCAGCGACGCCGGAGAATCCACGTTCCTCGCCCCGGCTGCTAGGATGCCTCCGTGGACGGAAGGCTGCGACGAGCGCGAGTCGCCCCGGTGGGGATCCTGCTGCTGCTGATGGGCTGTGCGGGAGGGGAGCCCGGCGGCGGCTTCTCGGGCCCCGGCTTCACCTTTGGTGGCCCGGGGGGCGACGCCGGTGATTCCAACGATGCCACCGGGAGCGGAGGCACGGGCCCCGACTCGGGGGTGAGCACCGGGGACGGCTCCGGTGGGGTGGACGACGGCCCGCCCCCCGGCTGCACGCCGATGCCCGAGCTGTGCAACGGCCTCGACGACGATTGCGACGGGGTGCCCGACGACGACGACCCGGAGGGCGGGGCGGCCTGCAACACGGGCATGCCGGGCGAGTGCGCCGACGGGGTCATGACCTGCGCTGGCGGAACGCTGGAGTGCGCCCCGCTGAGCGCGGGCGTGGCCGAGGTGTGCAACGGCCTCGACGACGACTGCGACGGCACGCCCGACAACGGCGATCCCGGCGGGGGCGGGGCCTGCAACACCGGCATGCCGGGCATCTGCAGCGACGGCACCAACAGCTGCGTGGGCGGGGTGCTCAGCTGCGTGCCCGACCAGGTGGCCGGCGCCGAGATCTGCAACGGGCAGGACGACGACTGCGACGGGGCGATCGACGACGGCAACCCGGGCGGGGGCTCGGCCTGCGGCACCGGGCAGCCGGGGATCTGTGCGGCGGGGACCAACACCTGCGTGAGCGGCATGATCACCTGCCAGGCCAACAACGCGCCGGTGGCCGAGATCTGCGGCAACGGCCTCGACGACGATTGCGACAGCACGGTGGACGACGGCTGCGGCTGTCCCTTCGGGCTGTGCAGCGTGTCGGGGTCCCCCATGGTCAACGGCTGCGACCCCTGCGTGAGCAGCGTGTGCGCGGCCGATCCCTACTGCTGCAGCACCGCGTGGGACTCGGCCTGCGTCAACGAGGTGGAGACCGTCTGCGGCCAGGCCGACTGCGTCGGCTCGAGCTGCGCCCACCTGGTGTGCAGCACCGGCGTGGCGCTCACCTCCGGCTGCCACTCCTGCGTGAGCACGATCTGCCTGTTCGACTCGTACTGCTGCACCACCGCGTGGGACTCGACCTGCGTCAACGAGGTGGCCAGCTACTGCGGCCTCACCTGCCCCTAGGCATGCCCGTGCGCCCTCGCCCCTGCCGTGTCGCTGCGGCGTCGCTCCTGCTGGGGGTGACGCTCGCGGGGGCGTGCCGCTCCGACGGGCCGCCGCCGGGGGTCGAGGATCTCCGCATCGAGCAGCCCACCGGGTACTACGAGCGCGAGGGCTTCACCCAGCTCGTGCCGCCGGTGCACCTGCCCTCGTCGAGCTTCGTGCTCGACCAGGTGGAGATCTGGGTGAGGCTCCCCGAGGACGCGAGCATCTCGGTGCACGAGGACGAGCTCGGTCGCCCCACGCTGGAGTTCCCGCCCGGCACCATCGCCGATCGGGTGGAGTACGACGGGCGCGGGGAGGCGCGGACCATCGTGGACATCCGCGGCACGAGCATCGACGACGATGGCAGCCAGACCTTCCACGTGTATCGGCCCACCTCGCTCGAGCCCGGGGTGCCGCTGTTCGGCCTGGCGTGGGCGCGCGAGGACGGCGAGGCCCACGGGGCCGCGACCGAGCGCCTGCTGGCCGAGCTCTCCGCGCTGCCGCCCGCGGTCAACATGCCGCAGGCCCGACGCGAGCGCTTCCTCGAGGGCGTGCGGGGGCGCAATGCCTGTGCGGCCTGCCATGCGCTCTCCCGTCCGGAGAACACGCGGCCGCGCGAGCACGGCCTGGTCAACCGCAGCACCGATCGCAGCGGCTTCTTCACCCCGCACACCGTGCTGTGGGACGAGGTGCCGCTCGAGCCCTACGGCGCGCACGATCGGAGCTGGGACGATCCCTCTATAGAGGTTCGGTGCGGCGACGAAACGTCGCAGGCCGAGGATCGCCAGTGCCCCGACGGGGTCACCCTCCCGCGGGGGCGGCTGCGCTGGGATGCCCAGGAACCGGACGCCAAGGCCCATTTGGAGGCGGTCTGTGAGAGCCGAGCATGGCTCCTGGCGCATCTTGCGCTGGATGGGCGCGCAACATTGGCGTCCGTGATGGCACCGTGCCAAAAAAATTAGCGGTCGACGGGTAACCATTCCCGGGACGGTGCCATACACTCGCCGGCCCCTGGGCACTCTGGTGTCGGGGAACCCTTGTGACTTCTCGCTCTGGCGAGATCCAGAGAACGCGAGCTACCACGATGAACAAGAATCTGACCACCATTCTCGAGGCCATTGCCCTCACGGCGGGGCTGGCCATGGTGCCGTCCTGCGGAGACGACGGGGACAACACCGACAGCACCACCATGCCCATGACCTCGTCGACGGCGGGCTGCCCGACGGCCGGCTGCCCCACCGCGGGCTGCCCGACGGCTGGTTGCCCGACGGCCGGCTGCCCCACCGCGGGCTGCCCGACGGCTGGTTGCCCGACGGCCGGTTGTCCCACCGCGGGCTGCCCGACGGCGGGCTGTCCCACCGCCGGCGACTCCAGCTCCGGGGGCGGCTGATCGCCGGACCCCGCCGCACCCCACGAGGCTCTCCATGGTCACCTCTCCACAGGGCGTTGGGATCGGGCTCCGTCGCGAGCACTTCGCGGCGATCGAGCAGTGCGATCGCGAGCTCGACTGGCTGGAGATCATCCCCGAGAACTACGTGGGGCACGGCGGGGTCGTCCGTCGCAACCTCGCGCGCTGCCGCGAGCGCTGGCCCGTGGTGGCGCACGGGGTCTCGCTCTCGCTGGGCGGGCCCGACCCGCTCGACGCGGGCTACGTGGCCGAGCTCAAGCAGCTCCTCGACGAGATCGAGGCGCCCTTCTACACCGACCACCTCTGCTACGCGACGATCGGCGGCAACAACTTCTACGACCTGCTGCCGCTGCCGTTCACCGAGGAGGCCGTGCGACACACCGCGGCTCGCATCCGCGAGCTGGCCGATCGCCTCGAGCGCCCGGTGGCGGTGGAGAACATCAGCTACTACGCCAAGATGCCGGGCGGGACGATGGCCGAGGGGGAGTTCGTCTCGGCCGTGGTGCGCGAGGCCGACTGCGGGCTGCTGCTCGACG
The DNA here is from genome assembly GCA_020633315.1 of Myxococcales bacterium. Taxonomy (GTDB): domain Bacteria; phylum Myxococcota_A; class Polyangia; order Nannocystales; family Nannocystaceae; genus Paraliomyxa. The sequence continues at coordinate 243,699 of JACKDV010000004.1, read as the reverse complement.
TCAACAACGTGTTCGTCAACGCCCGCAACCACGACGAGGATCCCCGCGCCGCGCTCGAGGGCCTGCCCTACGAGCGCACGATGCAGATCCACATCGCGGGGCACATCGAGCAGGGCGGGCGGCTGCTCGACACCCACGGGCGCCCGCTGGTGACCGAGGTCTGGGAGCTGTTCGCCCATGCGCTCACGCTGACCGGACCCGTGCCCACCCTGCTCGAGTGGGACACCGACATCCCGGAGCTCACGCGGGTGCTCGACGAGGCCGATCGGGCGCGCGCCATCTGGCGCGAGCACGCGCAGGGCAGCGCGGCTCCCACGGCGAGGTCGGCATGAGCGTGGCGCTGCCCGAGTTCTTCGCCCAGATGCACCCCTACCTGCTGGGGCGCCGCGAGCTGGCCACGGTCGAGGACGCGCTGGGCCGCTCGCCCAGCGGCGGCGAGAGCTTCGCCTTCTACCGGGTGCTCGCCGAGCGCAACCTCTTCAAGATCATGCGCGAGCTGTTCGGTCCGCTGCACACCCTGGTGCGCCGCGAGGACCCCGAGCGCTGGCGCAGCCTGGTGGCGAGCTACATCGAGGCGCACCCGCCCGTGGCCCGCCACCCCAACGGCTTCGGCGAGGCCTTCCCCGTCTTCCTCGCGCAGCGCCGCGAGCAGGACGATCCCGAGCAGCCCGCGCTGTGGGAGGAGATCGCCGACTTCTGCTGGATCCGCACCGCGGTGGCCGGGGCGCCCGACGGGGAGGACGACGGCTTCGAGCGTCGCCTGTTCGTGCGGCAGTACTCCCACCCGGTGCCCGAGATCGTGGGCACGCTCGAGCGCGACGCCGAGGCCGAGCTCCCGCCGCCGCGCCCGATCCTGGTGCTCGTCTATCGCCACTGGCAGACCCTGCAGACCCGGCTGTTCCAGCCCTCGGCCGCGGGCCTGGTGGCCCTGGCCCGACGCCAGGGCCTGCCCGTGCCCGGCCCCCTGCAGGCGATTCCTCGCGAGCACGTCGACATCGCCGACGAGCAGCTCGTCTCGCACGGCGTGCTCGGTCCGCGGGGCGAGTGAGCGCGGGGACGAATCACCCGTAACCCTTCGCGGCGACGGGCGTATGTCGGAGGCCACCATGAGCTTCGAACGATCGTCTACTCGCGCCCTCCTGCTCGTCTCGAGCGTCCTGCTTCCGCTGGCCGGCTGTCCCGTCGACGACGACGGCGACGACGGAGGGGACGACGCGGGGGCCAGCACGGGGATGGCGGACGACGGCAGCACCGGTGAGGCCGCGCTCTTCGACGAGGCCGAGGTGATCGCAGCGGCGGCTGACTACGAGACCTCGCTGACCAAGATCAACGCCGAGCCCTTCGCCTCGCAGCACGGCCTCGCGGCCACCGTCAACGTCTACGTCAGCTCCGACGTGGCCGACCTCTACCGCGGCATCGATCCTGACGCGCCGGCCGAGGTCGCGGTGCCCGAGGGCACCCTGGTGGTCAAGGAGCACCTCGACGGCGACGGAGCCTTCGCCGGCTTCACCATGATGTACCGCGGACCCGACGGCTACGATGCCGCCGGCGGCGACTGGTTCTGGGCCCTGGTGAACGCCGAGGGGGCCACGCAGCTCTCCGGCTCGCTGGGCTCGTGCATCGGCTGCCACCAGCCCGCCTCGAGCTTCCTCTTCGGCGTGCCAGCCGACAACCAGCTCTGATCCGGCGCGCCGGGCCTCAGCGCATCATCGCGTCGAGCAGCTCGCGGACCTCGCTCACCGACGCCGAGAACGCCTCTTGGTCGAGCGCGTGCCCCAGGCGGGAGCGCAGGATGTCCACGAGCTGCGCGGCCCGTCGGGCGTGGGTGGCCGCGCGCGGGCGGTCGCCCTCGGCCAGGGCCAGGCGGGCCAGGGCCAGCTCGGAGCGCCACAGGTGCAGCGAGTCGATGCTGCCGAACAGCTCGCTCGCCCGCTCGAGGTGCTCGTGCGCCTCGCGGAGCGCTCCCTGCACGGTCTCGGTGACGCCGAGCTCGAGCAGGGCCAGGCCCTCGTACACGCGGCGTCCGACGGTGGCGCAGAGCTCTCGCCCCGCCTCGAGCAGGCGCAGGCCCTCGTCGGGGCTGCCCTGGGCCAGCAGCACGCGGCCCAGGTTCACCCGGCAATCGCCCTCCGAGGCCAGGTCGTGGATCTCGAGGAAGATCGCCAGCGCCTCGCGAGCGCGGGCCTCGGCCTCCTCGAGGTTGCCCAGGCGGAACCGACAGGTGGCGAGCTGGTGCAGCTCCAGGCCCTCGCGGCGGCGCAGCGAGAGGCTACGGGCCATCTCCAGCGCGCTCTCGAGGTGCCCGAGCGCGGTGGCGAAGTCGCCGCTCTCGAGGTGGATCTTGCCGAGCACCGAGATGCCCGCGTACTCGGCCTGCAGGTCGCCGCAGCTCGCGGCGAGGTTGCTGGCCTGCTGCGCCAGCGAGTGGGCGCGGTCGAAGGCCCCCTGCTCCACGTTGATCGCGGCCAGCTCGGTCATGGCCAGGGCGCGCAGCGGGGCGAGCTCGCGCCCCTCGGCGAGCTCGATCAGCGGCTCGATGAGCATGATGGCGCTGTCGAGCTGGCCGTGGGCCGCCGCGGCCCGGCCGGTGCGGAGCCGGGCCTCGAGCTCGCGGGTGGCGTCGCCGAGTTGCTCGGCGAGGTCGATCGCCATCTGGCCGAGGTCGATGCCCATCTCGAGCAGGCCGCGGCCGAGCTGGCAGCCGGCGAGGATGAGCAGGATGTCGAGGCGCTGCAGCTCGGCGCCCTCCTGGTCCGCGTGGGACTCGGCGGTCTCGAGGGCGCGCTGCAGCACCGCGTCGGCCTCCTCGAGCCGACCGATGCGCACGTAGAGCAGGCCGGTGAGGCGGTCGAGCTCGATCGCGGCGCGCTGCGGGACGGGCCGGCCCTGCTTGGCGAGGGCCTCGGCCGCCTCGTGGGCGCGATGCAGGCTCAGCTCGGCCTGGTCGTGATCGTAGTGGGCCAGGGTGTCGGCGGCGGCACGCAGGCCCCAGCGCAGCGTGCCCTCGTTGTCCTCGACGGCGTGGTAGTGGTAGCAGAGCAGGCGAGCGATGCGGTCGAGCTCGGCGTCGTCCTGGCCGTGCAGCACGAGCAGGGCGTCGACCACCTTGCGGTGCAGGCGTCGTCGCTTGCGGCGGCTGAGGCCGTCGTAGAGCACGCTGCGCAGGGTGGGGGTGTCGAAGCGGAAGTCCGACAGCGGCGAGCGGCAGTGCTCGCTGAGCAGGCGGCGCTTGACCGCGCGCTCGAGCAGGGTCTCGAGGCCCTCCTCGGCCACGCCGCAGGCCGCCTGCAGGATCTCGAAGCGGAACTCCTCACCGATGACGCAGGCCATCTCGAGCACCGAGCGCAGCTCCTCGTCGAGGCCCTCGAGCTTGGCCTGCACCACGCTGTTGACGGTGTCGGGCAGGGCCACCTGATCGAGCGCGGCGCAGGAGTAGCCCTGGGCGTTTCGCACGATGCGGCGGGCCTGCACCAGCTGCCCCACCACCTCGGTGAGGTAGTAGGGGTTGCCGCTGGTCGCGTGCTGCAGCCGTCGCAGGTCCTGGGGGCGGATGCGGATGCCGGGGAAGCAGGCCTGGAACCAGGCCCGCACCTCGCCGATGCCGAAGCCCTCGAGGCCCACGGTGGCCAGGCTGCGCTGGCTGCCCAGGCGGGCCAGCCACGCGCTCAGCTCCTCGTCGTCCTCGTCGTGCGCGGCGTTGCGAGCGGTGCCCACGATCATCACGGGGTTCTCGAGCGCGCGCGGCAGGTAGGCGAGGAACTCGAGGTCGAGCGCGGTGCCCCACTGCAGGTCGTCCACGGTGAGCACCAGCGGCCGTCGACCCGAGCGCTCGGTGAAGCCCGAGGTGAGGCTCGAGAAGGCCCGCCACTTGTCCTGGGCCAGCTCGGGGTCGGCCCGCGGCCCCGAGTTGCTGTTGTGGGTGGGCAGCCGCCCCGACACGCTGGAGGCCGGGGTGGTCAGCATCCACAGGAAGGTCTCGTAGGGCGGCGGCTGGTCGCCCTCGTACGAGAAGAAGCGCCCCCGCAGCACCACCGCGCCCTGGCTGCGCGCCCAGGTGCCGAACGAGCCCAGCAGGCGGCTCTTGCCCACGCCGGCGTCGCCCTTGATCACCACGATGCGGCCGCGGCCGTCGAGGGTCATCCGGTACTCGCGGCGCAGGGTGTCCAGCTCGCTCGCGCGGCCGATGAACACGTCGGAGAACGCGGGGGCGTCCTTGCTCAGCGGCGACATCGTGCGCTCGCCCCCCACCGCGATGTTGACCTCCACGTCGGCCGTGGTGACCTCGCTGGCCGCGGTCAGCTTGGGCGGGGGGCCGGAGATGCTCGGCGCAGACTCGGGGCGCGGCAGGTCGATGCCGCTGACCTCCGGGGGCTCGGGAGCGTCGGGGCTGCGGGCGATCTCGATGAGCGGCGGCTCGTGCTCGGAGGCCGAGGCCGCCAGCGGGGCGCCCACCCGGGCCGCGAGCTCCTCGGGGGACTTGGGGCGGTCCTCGGGGCGCCGGGCCAGCGCGGCCTCGATGCCGGACGAGACCTCCTGCGGCAGGTCGGGCACCAGATCGGAGGGGCGCTCGTAGTCGCCGCTGGTGATCTTCCAGATGGTGGCCGCGTTGTTCTCGGCGCGGAACGGCGAGTGGCCCGTGACCATCTCGTAGAGCACCACGCCGAGCGCATAGATGTCGGAGGCGGCCGAGGCGAGGTTGGCCTCGATGAGCTCCGGTGACATGTAGCTGCAGGTCCCGAGCATGGTGCCGGGGCTGGTCAGCGCCGAGACCTCGGTCTCCATCAGCAGGCGGGCGAGGCCGAAGTCGAGCACCTTGACCGTCTCGCGGCCGTCGTCGGCCTTCGAGAGGATCACGTTGCCGGGCTTGAGGTCGCGGTGGATCACCCCGCGGCGGTGCCCGGCCTCCACCGCGGCGCAGATGCCCGAGAAGATCCACAGCGCGCGGGCCAGGGGGATCGGCGCATAGTCGCGGATGATGGTGGCCAGGGTCGGGCCGGCCAGGTACTCCATGACCATGTACGGCGGTCGTCCCCGCGGCTCGCCGAAGTCGAAGATCTTCACCACGTTGGGGTGGCGCACCGACGCCGCGGCCCTCGCCTCGCGGAGGAAGCGGGCCCGGTTCACCTCGGTGTTCTGCGAGGACAGGATCGACTTGATCGCGACCTTGTCCTGCAGCGGCAGCCGCTCCGCCACGTAGACCGCCCCCATGCCGCCCACGCCGAGCAGGCGCTCGACCCGGTACTTGCCGTCGAGTACCTCTCCGGGCACCAGCTCGAGCGGTTGGCCTTGTACGGTCACGGGACCCGACCCATCAAACCATCTGCGCAGTGACCCTACAATCGGTCCGATGGGGGTCGCGGCCGGGAAGCGGACGAATTTTCGCGCCGTCCACCGAGCGCGCGTTCCCGTGCGTCATCGCCCAACCGACCACATGAACGCATACGCCGAGGGGCACTGTTGCGCACACCGCGAGGATCGATCGTGCGTCGCTCAGCCGGAGACGGTCATGCGCTGCCGGGTGGTGGAGCTGCGGCGGCGGAACTTGGCGTTGCGGACCACCTCGAGGATGCAGTTGCCGACCGCATCGCGGGGCTTGACGCTGGGCAGCTTGAGCGCGCCGTCGAGGCCGATGAGGAACTCCACCGTGTAGCTCTTGACCGGCTTGCACTTCTTGATCGCAGCCCGGGTCACTCGCTTGATCACCGTGGGATCCGAGGCCGGCCCCTTGGGCTTGGGCGGCTGCTTGGGCTGGTCGGGCTTGGCCCCACCATCGTCGCCGGCCCCGTCGTCGCCGGCCGCATCATCGCCGGCCCCGTCGTCGCCCGCTCCATCGTCAGCGGCCCCGGCATCGTCGCCTCCGCCGTCGTCGTCGTTTGCGCCCGCGTCGTCCTCGGCGGCCGCCGCATCGTCGCCTGCGGCCGCATCATCGCCGCCCGCCGCATCATCGCCCGCGCCCGTCCCGGTGGCGTCGGAGGGGCCTCCGCTGCCGCCCGCGGCCGCGTCGTCGCCTGCGGCCGCATCGGCCGAGTCCGCGGCGACGGCCCCAGCCGAGGCCGCCGGCGTGCCGTCGTCGGCCACCGCCCCGTCGTCGCCGGCCTTGCCGTCGTCGGCCGGTGCTGCGTCATCGTCGGCCGAGGCGGTGGTGGTCTCGTCGTCGGAGAACAGCATCCACGCCAGCAGGCCACCGGCACCCACGGCCAGCAGGCCGCCGAGCAGCGCGATCATCACCCAGCGGCCAGAGCCCGAGCGCTCGGGCTCGAGGTCCGCGTCGTTCATGGGAATCGGACCGGAGTGCGCGATCACGGCCGCGTGGTCGGGCACCGCCGGGGCGTAGCCCATCTCGGGCATCGGGCCGGGCTGGGGCTGGGGCGCCTGGGGCTGGATGCCCGCCATCGCCAAGAACTGCGCACGGGTCGCGTCGTCCATCTCGACGATCTGCGTGCCGCCGTTGGCGACCTGCATCAGATCGGAGGCATCGAGCTCGAGCGGATCACCGGCCGATGGATCGAGGACCATCGTCCGGTCGGTCATTCCCTTACCGGCATCGGCCGGGGGCGCGTCGATCATCATCGTGCGCTTGGGCGGATCGCTCGCGCCCCCGCCCATCGATGCCGCCGGCGGATGGATCATCGTGCGGTCGGCGAGATCTCCTCCCCCCACCGGGCTGGGCGAGGGATGGATCATCGTGCGGTCCACGTTGTCGGGCACGCCGCCGCCCATGTGGACGACGGTGCGATCGGCACGGCCGGGCAAGGGCTCGGCCGCCGGCATCGATCGACTCGACGCACCGGGAGGACCGGGCGCCATGTGGACCATGGTCTTGTCGGCCCCCCCCGCATCGGCGGCCGGCATCGGAGGCCTCGGGGGGGCGGCTCCCTGCTGCGGTCGCAGCATGGTGCGGTCGACGACCTCGGGCTGGCTGGGCGTGGACGGCTTGTAGGCCGGCGACGGAGCGAGCATGGTGCGGTCGACCGAGTCGGGCTCGGGCGGTCGCGGCGGACCGGGAGGTCGCGGCGGCGCGGGGCGGGGACCGGTGGCTCGGTTGCCGGGAGCCGAGGGCTGGCTCGGTCCTCCGAGCTGGGGCGGGCGCGGCTTGGAGAACGCCGACGGGGCCTTGCGCGGCACCACGGTGGGGCGCGAGCTCGGAGGTCCGGGCGGCGGGCCCGGGGGCGTCGCGGCGGGCCCGCTCTGCGGCCGCGTGGGCGCGGGAGCGAAGACGGTCTGCGCCGTGCCCAGCGAGCTCAGCTCGGGACCCGTGGCGGGCGGAGAGCCCGGGGGACGCAGCGGCGGCGCGGTGGGTCGGCCCGCGGCGAGCGAGCCCGAGGGCGCGGCCGGAGAGCGCGGCGGCCCGCCGCCTCCGGGCGGCGGCATGGTCAGCCCCTTGGCCGCGGGATCGCGGACCCCGAAGGGCGGCGGCGTGGGCGGAGCGATGAGCGAGCCCGAGGGCGTGGGGTGGATGCCCGATCCGATCACCGCGCGGGGCAGGGGCGCCGAGCCGCTCGACGAGGGGTGCATCGGATAGACCGACTGCGTGCTGGGATCGCAGGGCTGGCCGTTGGCATCGATCGAGAGCATCAGCTCCTCGACCTTGGCCATGTCCTGCGGGCGAGCCTCGGGATCCTTGAGCAGGAGCTGGTGCACCAGCTCGACCACCTTGGGGGGCAGGTCGGGGGCCAGGCTCTGCAGCGGGGGCGGGGGCTGGGTGGCGTGCTGGAGCAGCACGTCGAAGGCATTGTTGCCGTCGAAGGGGACCTTGCCGCCCAGCATGCGGTAGGCGAGCACGCCCACCGAGTAGACCTCGGAGCGGGCGTCGGCCGAGATCCCGCGGGCCATCTCCGGCGCCATGTAGCTGGGGGTGCCCAGGATCTCCGAGGTGCCGGTCAGCGGCCGCTCGTCGGCCTCGAGCTGGTCGAGCTTGGCGATGCCGAAGTCGAGCACCTTGACCAGCTCCTGGCCCTCGACCCCCGCGAGCAGGAAGCAGTTCGCCGGCTTGATGTCGCGGTGGATGATCCCCTGCGAGTGCGCGGCGTGGAGGGCCCGCACGATCTGGACCAGGATCCAGCGCGACTGCGACCAGCTCATGCGACCGACCCGCTTGAGCCGGCTCGACAGGTCCTCGCCGAGCAGCAGCTCCATCACCGTGTACACGGTGCGGTCGGACATCTCGCCGTAGTCGATGATCTCGACCACGTTGGGGTGGCGGATCTTCGACGCGGCCCGGGCCTCGCGGAGGAACCGCTTGACGTAGTCGTCGCGGTGCATCAGCGTGGGCTTGAGCACCTTCACGGCAACGCGGCGGTCGAGCCGGAGGTGGCGGGCCTCGAACACCGCGCCCATGCCCCCGGCCCCGAGCACCCGGCCGATCTGGTATCGGCCGTCGAGCACGGTCCCGCTGATGTCGGGAATCCCGGGGGGCAGCGGTGCCTTCGAGGGGTCGGAACTGGGGTCGCTCACGAGTAGAGCCGTGATGCTAACGCAGATGGGCAGCAGCGCGAATCAACCGGCCGTCCTGGTCGCCGCTTTGGGGGTACGCGGTGTGCGTGGCTGTCGGTTCGGTCGGGACGGCGGCCCGCGCCGCGCGGCCACCCGGTACGCAGGCGTTCAGGGCCGGGGGGGCACCACCACCTGCTTGCGGCGACTGGGGCGCCCGCGTCGATTGAGGTAGTGCCAGGTCTCCACGATCTCGCCGCCGGCGAGACGGTGCACGTCCGCGAAGCCGTGCTCGCGAGGGTTGCCTTCGTCGTCCGCCTCGAGCCCGTAGACCGCGCCCTCCACCACCACGGTCTCGCCCGCGCCGAACTGGTGCAGCGCGACGAGGTGGCCGTCTTCGCCCAGGGTGCCGCGCATCCCCTCGAGGAAGCCGTCCTCGCCCTCGCGCGTGCGACGGGCCTTGACGTCGTGCAGCCGCACCCCGTCGGCGAGCAGGGCCCGCACCGCGGCCTCGTCCCGCGCCTCGATGGCCTTGCCGAGCGCCTCGACCACGGCCATGGCCGCGTCGTCGGCCGGGCCCGCGTGCCAGGTGGGCTCCGCGATCGGCCCGAGGTCGAGGGTGCGCTCGCGATCTTCGGGATGGAAGCGCAGGGGGCCCAGCGCGTCGCCGTACTGCCGCACCGTCTGCATCTGCTCGTCGCGTCCCTTGATGAGCAGCACCAGCTCGTTGCCCGCGCCGGGGCTGGACACGCGATCCACGGCGAGCTGCACCACCACCGGGCCGTAGCCGGGCTCGATCACCCGCCGCACGCTCAGCTCCACGTCGGGGCCCGACCACGGGGCCATGGCGCGCGCCATGGTGCCCGGCTGGTTGTCCACCGACTCCTCCACGCTGCCGGGCGGAAACCAGCGCGCGTCGCTGGTCATCACCAAGGACATCGCCTCCGCATCGCCCGCATCGACGGCCTCCAGGGCCCTCCACGTGGCACGGGCGACCGCCGAGGCGGAGGCGAGCGAGGTGGGGATCGATGGATCGATCGATTCGCTGCCGGGGGACGACGAGACCGGCTCGCCAGACGCAGGCGTGGTCGGGGGCGGGGCCGAGGCCGCGGGCGTGGCCGGCGAGGGCGCATCGCCGGAGCTCGCCGAGTCGGGCGAGGAGCAGGCGACCAGCCCCAGGAGCCCGGCCATGGCGAGGGGGCGAAGGTGACCCAAGGGGCGGTTCACGTCGGGCATGGCCGCGGCAGCATGCCCGCCTGCCGTTCTCGGGCCAAGCCCCGCCCCGTGCTACAACCCGCCCATGCGGGCCCTCGCCCTCGACGTCGGCACCCGGACCATCGGGCTGGCGCTCAGCGATCCCGACGGGATCCTGGCCAGCCCGTGGGAGACGCTGCGACGGCGCGGAGAAGCCGCGGACGTGACCGAGCTGCTACGTCGCATCGACGATCGCGAGGTGCGCCAGGTGGTGGTGGGGCTTCCGCTCGAGCTCGATGGTCGCGAGGGGCGACGCGCACGGCGGGTCCGCCAGCTCATCGACGCGCTGGCCCAGGCGCTGCGCGAGCGGTCCGGCGAGCCCGTCGCGATCGACACCTGGGACGAGCGCTTCTCCTCGGCCGAGGCCGATCGCGCGCTGCGTCACGTCGACATGAGCCGCGCCCAGCGTCGCGACAAGATCGACGCGGTCGCGGCCCAGATCATCTTGCAGGGCTGGCTCGACCTGCGCCGCGCCCCGGAGGCGATGGCGTGAGCGGCAAGCGTCGCCCGTGGTGGAAGCCTCGGCGCTCGCGTCGAGCCCAGCGCTGGGCCCTGGTGGTGGTGGTGGTCAGCCTGGGGCTGGCCGCGTGGATGCTGGTGCGCGCCTACGACCGGCTGCTCGCCTATCCCGATCGCCCGGGCTCGGGCGGCTCGGAGATCGTGGAGGTGGAGATCCCCCGCGGCGCCTCCTTCCCGCAGGTGCTCGAGCTGCTGGTCGAGCACGGGGTGATCGCCGACGAGGAGTCGGGCTACTTCAAGCTCTATGTGCTGCACGAGGGGGCCGCGCGCAAGACCACGGCCGGGCTGCACCAGTTCCGCGGCGACATGACCCCCGCCGAGATCCTGCAGGAGCTGCAGCGCAAGCAGAAGGTGGTCGAGCTGGCGGTCACCATCCCCGAGGGCAGGAACATCCTCGAGGTGGCCCGCATCCTCGCCGACGCCGGCCTCGGCGACGCGGCGCAGCTCGAGGCCGCGATGCGGGATCGCGAGCTGCTCGACGCGCTGGGGATCTCCGGCCCCACCGCCGAGGGCTACCTCTTCCCCGACACCTACAAGTTCCGCCAGGGCGCCACGGCCAAGGACGTGATCACCCGCCTGGTCAAGCGCCACCGCGAGGTCTTCGCCGAGCTACGCCGGCGCCACGGCTCGGCCGCGCGCGAGCTGAAGGACGAGCTGGGCTGGGGCGACCACGAGGTGGTGATCCTCGCCTCCATCGTCGAGAAGGAGACCGCGGCCGTCGACGAGCGCCCGCTCATCGCCGGGGTGTTCCTCAACCGCCTGCGCTTCTCCAGCTTCACCCCCAAGCTGCTGCAGACCGATCCCACCATCATCTACGGCTGCACCGTGCCCGAGCAGAAGTCCGAGGCGTGCCAGCAGTTCGAGGGTCGGATCCGCCGGATCCACCTGCGCGACCCCGACAACCCCTACAGCACCTACGCCCACGAGGGCCTGCCGCCGGGGCCGATCAGCAACCCCGGCCGCGAGGCGCTCGAGGCCGTGCTGGCCCCCACCAAGTCGCGCTACCTCTACTTCGTGGCGCGCAACGACGGGACCCACGAGTTCAGCAAGACCGTGGCCGAGCACGAGAAGTGGGTGGACCTCTATCAACGCAAGGGCCAGGTGGGGAAGCCGAAATGAGCGCGACGGGCATGCCCGGCGACCGTGGTCTGCCGGCGCTGGGGCTGATGATGCAGCTGTGGGCGGGGCTCGACGCCCTGCTGCACCTGATCCTCGGGATGGTGCTGCTGCGCATGCCGGGGGCGCTGCGCCTCGAGGCGGCGCTGATGCTCACGCTGGGCCTCGTCCGCGCCTTCGTGCACTTCGTGGCTGGCCTCGAGATCCGCGGCGGCGGCATGCGGATCGTGGAGCGGGTGCGGGCGCTGCTCGTGGTCTCGCTCCTGTACTTCGGGGCGCTGATGTGGATGAGCGAGGGGCCGACGGGGCAGCGCGTGCTGCTGGCCTCCGACGCGCTGGCCTGGCCGCTGCTGCTGGCGGTGCTGCTGCACACGCCGAGCTGGCGCGAGCGCCTGCGCAAGCTGAGGGAGGGCGAGCTGCAGCTGCGCGACCCCAACCGCAGCATCGAGGCCGCGGGCGCGATCATGGTCGCGCTGGGCACGGTGGGCGCGGTGCTCAGCGGCTCGGTGTGCGTGGCGCTGCTCGACGAGCCCCTGCGCGTGTTCGAGTCGCGCGCCCCCGGGCTGGACACCATGCTGCTGCTGTCGGCCGCGGCCCTGCTGGCGCGCGGCCTGTTCCACGTGGGCGTGGGCGTGGTGGCGCTGCGTGGCGCGACCCCCAGCCGCTTCCACCACCTCGTGTCCATGTACGTGAAGGTCTGCTGGGCCACGCTCGTGGTGGCGGTGGCCCCCGTGCTCTACGGGATCGTGGAGAACGTGCCCCTCATGGGCACGCTCGCGGTCTCGATGATCACCATGCTCGGCCTGTGGCCCGTGGTGCTGCGGGCCTTCGCGGTGCAGGTGGGTGGTGAGTTCGGCGAGCTCGACGACCAGGGCCACGCGCCGGCGCCCGACGGCGGCCTGGTGGCGGCGGGGTGGCTGCTGTGCGCGGTGGCGGCCGGCTCGGTGGTGCAGGCCGTGGTCGCCCTGCTGCACGGCTCCACGGGCGGCGCCGGGGTGGGGATGCTCCAGGGGCCCGGGTGGTTCATCGACTCGGGGCTGCCGGTGTGGACCGGGATCCTCGGCGTGGCGATCACCCTGTGGGCCGGCCTCGAGATGATCGCCTTCAGCTCGCGGGCCCGCATCGCCGCGCTGGTGTTCGCGGCGGCCACCATCGGCGTCGCGCTGTGGTCACGCCTCGATGCGCTGGGCTCGGTGGGCGACGGCATGGCCGAGGCGCTCGTGCGGATCCAGGTCGTGTTCCTGCGCGCCGATCTGCTCGCCTCGCTGGTCGTGCCGCTGGTCGTGGCCGTCCTCGCCTTGCGGAATTGGCGCAAGGCTGCGGCCGCGTGAGGGCTACGGCGCGAGGGGAGGCTCGACCGGGGGCTCGGGCACCGCGGTGGTCGGAGCCGGCTCGGCGGGAGGGATCTCGGCCGAGACGATCGCCCAGCCGTCGGCCTTGCGCTGCAGGCCGAGGGTGACCGTCTGCTCCGCCGCCTCGAAGGTCACGGTCGCGCGTCGCTCCGAGTCCTTGCTCACCGCGGTGCGGGCCGGCGCGGGCACGAGCACGGTGGCCAGCTCCGCGATCCCGTTGCCTCGCATGGCCACGGTGTCGTCGAGCGCTCGGAACACGGTGGCCGCGGCCCGGGCTCGGGCTCGCGGCTCGGCGCTAGGATTGCGCACGATGGCGAGCTCGGCCGCGAGCCGCTCGATGAGCTTGTCGGGGCCGCGCACCTCGAGCCCCACCGGACGCGTGAGCACGGTGCCGGGTGCGGCCACGCGACGACGCAGCTCCGCCAGCTCGGGATGCGGCGGGCCGGGCTGGAGCTGGAGCACCACCTCGCCCTCGTCGACCACGCGCAGGCCATCCTCCTGATCGGGGATCTGCTCGTACGTCCAGCGCTCGATCCGTACCTGCTCCTGCCCTCCACGCAGCACCGCGGCGAGCACGAGCACGGTCCGCTGACGCGGCTCCGACAGCTCGAGCACCGGCTCGGCCACGGCTCCTTCGGGCAGGTACTGGTCGAGGGTCGGCCGAAACCGCCACGGCTCCGCGGTCGCGGTGGTGGTGGTCTTCGTCGCCGATGGACCACTCGGCTCCGCGCTCGAGCTCGGCTGCTCGTCGTGGTCACAGGCGCTCGTGACCAAGGCCGCGCCGTGGAGCAGTCCGGCCAGCGCCGAGGCCCTCGCCGTGGTGGACCGCAGTCGGACCATTCGAGGATCAGAGTGCGTCCCCGATGGTGCGCGGGTCAAGCGAGCCATGATAAGGTGGGATCCGATGCCCGTCGGGCCGCGTCGGTTCTCGTGGATGCTCAGGCTCGCCGCCCTGGTCGCGGCCATCGGCATGGGGGGCATGGGCGTTCCCGTCCTCGCGGCGCAGCCCGCCGACGGCAGCGAGAGCACGGGCAAGGAGGCTCCGGCCACCAAGGCCGCGATCCTGCCGCTGGTGGTCGAGGGCGACGAGATGCCCGAGGCCGATCGCCAGCAGCTCACGGGGCGGCTCGTGGAGGGGCTCGAGCGCGGCGACTTCGAGGTGGTGCCGCCCGATCAGGTCGTGGCCAAGGCTCCCGGCGCCGCCTCGTGCCAGGACGCGGGCTGCCTCGCCTCGATCGGCGACGCCACCGGGGCCACCCACGTGGTGCGGGCGGTGGTGAAGGTGGACGACCGCGACTACGAGCTGCGGGTGATCCTCGCCAACGGCGAGGACGGGGTGGAGATCGCCGCGGCCGAGGACAGCTGCCAGATCTGCGGCGTGGCCGAGGTCGGCGACCTCATCGATGCCGCGGCCGCCACCCTGCGCACCAAGCTCGACGCGCTCTCGCAGGGCCCCGCCACCCTGGTCGTGGCCAGCAACCCGGTCGGGGCGCGGGTCTACATCGACGGCGAGCTCAAGGGCACCACGCCGTTCAACGGCCCCGTGCTCCCCGGCAAGCAGGTCCTGCGCATCAGCATGGACGGCTTCATCACCGTGGAGCGCGAGGTGACCTTCGTCGAGGGCATCGAGGAGCAGCAGAGCTTCGAGCTCGAGAAGGTGCCCTCGCGCCTGCCCGCGCGTCCCTGGGGCTGGGTCTCCATCGGAGGCGGCATCGCGGGCCTGGGCACTGCGGCCGTGTTCACCTACCTGGGCCAGGCCGAGGTCAACTATCGCCTCGGCGGCTCGTGCCCCCAGGAGGATCCCCAGGGCGAGTGCCCGGAGATCTGGAACACCGAGGCGATCGTGCTCGGCACGGCCATCGCCGGCGCGGCCCTCACCACCCTGGGCGTGGCCATCCTGCTCAACTCGAGCCGCCGCGAGAAGAAGAAGGTCGAGGCGAGCACCGAGGCGACCGCGCGTCGTCGCGTGCGCTTCGGTGTGGGACCAGGCAGCGTCTCGCTGCGCGGCCGCTTCTAGGCTGTCCCCTGTCCTCCTGCTGGGCCCTCCTGCTGGGCCGGGCCGGCGGGCGTCAGGGCGTGAACATCATCGTGGCGAGGGTGCCGGTGCTCAACAGGAGGTCGTCGGCTCCGTTGCCGTCGAGGTCGGCAGAGGCGGCCCAGGAGATGCCGTCGTTGGTGGGGCCGAGCAGGCCCGACACGCGGGAGACCAGGGGGCCGAACGCACCGGTGCCGAGGCTGGGGACCACGTAGACCTGCAGGTCCTCGAGGGGCCCGCTCCCCTGTCGAACGAGGAGGTCCGCGATGCCGTCGCCCGTGAAGTCGCCGGGGGTCAGGAGCATCGAGTAGTCGAGGCTCACCCCGACGTCGGTGGTGACGGCGGGGCCGAAGGTGCCGTCGCCGTTGCCGGGCATGCACATGATGTTCGGACCCCGCGCCGCGAGGACCACGTCGACGATCGAGTCGCCGGTGACGTCGGCGATCGCGAAGGCCCCGGACATCGGGTCGAAGCCGCCCGGCTGGGGCGCGCTCGAGACGATCGCGGCCCCGAGGTCGCCGTTGCCCTCGCCGGGGAAGGTGAGCACGACGAGGTCCTCGGCCGGGAACATGCCCAGCGAGGTGCCCACGGCGACGAAGTCTCCGTCGTCGTCGTCGGTCACGTCGACGAGCGCGCTGGCCTGTGGACCGGAGAAGCTCGTCCCCATGGGAACGGTCGCGACGGCGGTGCCGTCGGTGAAGCCGCCCGCCCCGTCGTTGACGAGCAGCACGATCGGCATGTCCACGTCGGCCGAGCCCGACGCGCCCATCGTGCCCATCCGCGCCAGCTCCGGGTACGCGTCGCCGTTCATGTCGCCGTGGATGGTCGCCAGAGAGCCGACGTAGGCCGAGGCCGAGGTGATCGGCACCGGCAGGGGATCGAAGCCCGCGCGGCGCAGGTACACGGCCGTCACCCCATCCCCGGCGTCGACGACGATGTCGGCGATGCCGTCGTCGTCCATGTCGACGACGTGAGGGGGGGCGGTCGTGACGTTCTGCTGGTGCGCGAGGGTGAATCCGCCGGTCCCGTCGCCCGCGTAGAACGACCACTGGGTGTCGGAGCGGGTCACCGCATCGAGGTTGCCGTCGCCGTCCAGGTGGGCGAGCGCCACGTCGCTCACCGTCGTCCCCGCGGCGTCTGGAACGAGGGCTGCCCGGGCGTGACAGACGTCGTCGAGGACCGGCAGCTGGTCCGGGTTGCCGACCCAGGCGCAGGTGTCCATCGCGTTCGCCACGTCGTCGAGGTCGGTGTCGACCACCAGCTCGAGGTTGGGCGGGGCCTGCATGATGCCGAGCTCGGCGAGGCGGGCCGCGAGCAAGTCGTGCGCGCGATCGCTGACGAGGGCCTGCTCGGCGTCGTCGAGCTGCTGCACACGGGCCGGGTCGAGCATGCCGTCATCGGCGAGATCGTCGGCGATGGCGTTGATGAAGGCCTGCAGCGATCCGTCCACCCCGCCGCCGGGCCCGGCCTCGAGCGCCGCGGCCTGGATCATGATCGCGCTCGTGGCGAACAGGTAGGCGTTGGGGAGCGAGTCGCCGCCGAGGAGGCTCATGTCGATGCCGGCGCCCCCCGGATCGAGCCCGGCCGGGCCGATGTCGAGGGCGGCCACCAGCTCCTGCTCGGCCTGCGCGATCGCGGTGGCTGGATCGGTGGAGGCCAGCAGCGCGATCGCCCGACGCTCGGCGAGGTGCGTGACGAGGTTGACGAAGGCCGACTGCGTGCCCGCGATCTCGATGGTGTGCACGGCCCGGAGGCTGATGGGGGCCGTGGAGACGGCACCGCTGAGCTCGTTGTAGTAGAAGCCCTCGCCCACCAGCCCGACGGGCCCTTCGTGGGTGAACGACACCTCGAACGCGCCGAGGTCGCTGGTGGTGACGGTCGGGAACACCAGCCCGGTGGGGTTGCCCGCGGCATCGAGCAGCGCGACCTCGAGGGTGGAGCCGATCACGAGCGGGCCCTTCTGGATCGAGCCGTCGAGCGTGACCTCCACCGGCATGCCCGAGTCCCCCGTCGAGCTCGAGTCCCCCGTCGGGCCCGAGTCGCCGGTGTCGTCGGGGTCGACCGTGTCGCCGGTGGTCGCCGCCTCCGTCGTGCCCGTCCCCTCGGTGTCGACGCTGCCGCTCGCGTCGTCGCCTCCGCACGCGGCGAGGGTGCCTGCGATCAATGCCATCGAGGCCCTATGAGTCGCCATCGGCCGACACTAGCGCGCTCCGACGGCGCCGGGAATCCTCCGGCGGCGTCGGGGCGCAGCCTCGAGCGAGCTGCCGCGCCCAGACGCGGCACGACCCGCCGACGACCAGCGCCGGCGGGTCGTGCGAGGCGCGAGCGCCTACAGCCCGAAGTAGGTCGGGGTCGGGAACGAGGGCGTCAGCGAGGTGCCGTTGCCGAGCTGACCCGGGCCGCGGAAGCCCAGGCACTGCCAGCCCGCGGCCGTCAGCACGCAGGTGCTGCTGTTGCCCAGCTCCATGTCGAGCACGCCGGTGGCCATGGTGAAGGGCACGGGCGACAGCGCGTCGTTGATCCCGCTCAGCTCCACGCCGCCGTTGCCCAGGTGACCATCGTCGCCGTAGCCCCAGCAGGTGAGGGTGTCCATGTCGTCGCGGGCGCAGGTGTAGTTGTTGCCCGTGGCGATCTGCACGATGTTGCCCAGCCCCGGCACCAGCAGCGCGGTGTCGGAGTCGGTGGTGTTGCCCTGGCCGAGCTGGCCGTAGGTGGCGTCGCCCCAGCAGTAGACTTCGGTGCCCACCAGCGCGCAGCCGTGATCCTGGCCCACCACGAGCTGGTCGGCGGGACCGGGCAGGCCGGTCACGTCCACCGGGATCCCGCTGTCGTTGATGTTGCCGTCGTTGTCGCCGAGCTGGGACGCACCGTCGTCACCCCAGCAGCTCACCACGCCGCTCGAGCGCAGGGCACAGGCGTGGTTCTCGCCGCACTCCACGTCCACCGCGTCCCCGAAGGTGGGCACGGTGACCGGGGAGGTCTGGTCGGTGGTCACGCCGTCGATGCCGGTCTGGTAGCCGTCGTTGTCGCCCCAGCACACGATGTTGCCCGCCGTGCGGGCGCAGGCGAACTGGTGGCCCACATCGATCTCGTCCACCGTGCCCAGGGTGACCACCGGCGTCGGATCGATGATGTCGACGGTGCTGCCGTCGCCCTGGCCGAGCTGGAGGTTGCTGTTGTCGCCCCAGCACAGCACCTGGGTGCTCGTGCGGGCGCAGGCGAACGAGTTGCCGAAGCTCATGTCGAGCACGCCGGTGAGCCCGGGGATCGGCGTGAGGTCGGCCAGGTGCGAGTCGATCGTGGAGCCGAACAGGCCGTCCGCACCGTTGACAGTGCTGAGGGTGACCAGGGTCCCGTCGCCGGCGCACTCCACCGTGCCGTCGGTGAGCACCCCGCACAGCACGCCGCGGTACTCGGGCACGGACAGCCGGACCTCGGCGACCGGGCCCGAGAAGGCCAGCGGCGCGTCGAGGTCGAGCTGGTTGCGCGGGGCCAGGCCGAGGTAGCCGGTCTCGCTGAAGCCCCAGCAGTGGCGCTCGTTGGCCGCCGTCATCACGCAGGCACCGCGGGCGCCCACCTCGAGGTCCACGATGTCGCCCGCCGGCAGGCCCTGCACCTCGACCGGGGTGAGCTGGTCGATGATGTCGCCGTAGCCGAGCTGGTAGTCGCTGCCCTCGCCCCAGCAGTACACGGCGTCGGTGGTGAGCAGCGCGCAGGAGAAGTTGATCCCCAGGCTGATGTCGTCGGCCGGCTGGGGCAGCGCCACCGCCTGCGGCACGGCGGTGTCGTTGACGGTGCCGTCGCCCACCTCGCCGTCGTTGTTGTTGCCCCAGCACCACACGCCGCCCATGGTGTCGAGGGCACAGGTGGCGTCGCGGCCGGCCTCCACCTCGACGGCGGGGGGCAGGCCCACCACCATCAGAGGGTCGCCGCTGTCGGGGAGGATCACCCCGTCGCCGAGCTGGCCGCTGTCGTCGTCGCCCCAGCACCACACGTTGTTGTTGCTCACCACCGCGCAGCTATGGTTCTCGCCCAGGCCGAGATCGATCGCCGGCTGGGGCAGCGCCACCGCGCCGGGGTTGGCGTCGTCGGTGGTGGTGGTGCCTCCGCGGCCGAGCTGGCGGTTGTCGTTGTCGCCCCAGCACCACACGGTGCCGGCCACGTCGATCGCACAGTTGTGGTCGACGCCCGCCTCCACGGCCACGATCACGGGCAGGCCGGTGACCTGGATCGGGCTCAGCTCGTCGTTGGGCGGGGCCGACAGCGGCCCCATCTGGCTGTTGGCGTTGTCGCCCCAGCACCACACCTCGCCGCCGGTCCGCACGGCGCAGTTGTGCTCGTCGCCGGCGGTGAGCGACTCCACGGTATCGAGCACCGGCACCGGCAGCATCGTCACCTGGCCGGTGGTGAGGTTGCCGGTCTGCCCCTGGGCGTTGGAGCCGAAGCACGCGGCCTCGCCCGCCCCGGTGAGGATGCAGCCGCTCGCGCCGCCCAGCGTGACCGCGGCCAGGGTCTCGGTGACCGTGCAGCTGCTCGGCGAGGCCATGTCGCAGGAGTAGGGGAAGTCCACCTCGCACAGCGGGTTGCAGCCATCGCCCTGGCTGAGGTTGCCGTCGTCGCAGACCTCGGTGCCCGCGAGCAGGCCGTCGCCGCACTCGGTGTCGCAGTCGCTGGGCTCGCCCGTGCAGTACCAGCCCAGCTCCACGCCGCACAGGTCCGAGCAGCCGTCGCCGGGGTCGGTGTCCCCGTCGTCGCACTCCTCCATGCCCACGATCAGGCCGTCGCCGCAGTCCTCGGCGCACATGCTGGGCTCGCCCATGCACACCCAGCCCGTCTCCACCGTGCAGCGGGCCGAGCAGCCGTCGCCCGAGTCGCCCCCGCCGTCGTCGCACTCCTCCATGCCGGCCACGATGCCGTCGCCGCAGCCGGTCATGCACACGCTGGGCTCCTCGGCGCACGCCCAGCCGGGCTCCACCGTGCAGGTGTCCGAGCAGCCGTCGTCCACGTCGGTGTTGGCGTCGTCGCACTCCTCCATGCCGGCCACGATGCCGTCGCCGCACACGGGCTCGCAGGTGCTGGGCTGGAGGTCGTCGCAGGTGAAGCCGTCCTCCACCATGCAGGTGTCCGAGCAGCCGTCGTCGGCGTCGGTGTTGGCGTCGTCGCACTCCTCGGTGTCCACGATCAGGCCGTCGCCGCACACGGGGCCGCACACGCTGGGCTCGGCGTCGTCGCAGGCGTAGCCGTCCTCCACCGTGCAGGTGGCCGAGCAGCCGTCGTCGGCGTCGGTGTTCCCGTCGTCGCAGGTCTCGCTGCCGCCGAGCATGCCGTCGCCACACACCGCGTCGCTGCCCGTGTCGCCGCTCTCGGAGCCAGCCGTGTCGTCCAGGCTGGTGGTCATCGGAGTGCCGGTGGTCGTGTCGCCGCCGGTCGTGCCCTCGGTGTCGGTGTCGGGGACCGTCGGGACGTCGTCGCTCGGGCACGCCGTCAGTGCCAGCAGGGTGCAAGCGGTCAGGGGATTGAGCCAGGTTCTGGTTTGCATGGAGGTGGGTCTCGTCTCGAGTGGGAGGTGGCGTAGCAGAAAACGGATCGCCCTCGTCCCGACGCCACCGGCGGGTGCACGAGGGGTCGGTCACGAGTGCGCGTCGACGGCCTCGGGTTCACGGGCCGATCGATCTCGGGGTGTGGCTCAGCTCACGACCACCGGGTCGCGACTCACCGCGGCCGGCGGGGGTGTCGTGGTGAGGGCAGGTCGATGGTCAGCCCGACCGACGCCCGGCCGATCATGGGCTGCAGGGTCGAGCCGGGTAGCATCGAGGTGGGCAGCATGGTGGTCGAGTCGATCCCGGCTGCCACGTACAGCGACATGGGCGAGCCCAGGGGGCGCCACGACAGCCCCAGCCAGGCCGTGGCGATCTCCAGGCAGCGTCCGTTGGGCACCAGCGCACAGGCGCGTTGCCCCAGCGTGCTGCCCAGCAGCGACCAGGTGCCGAAGCGTCCCTGACCCAGGATCCGCAGGGTGGTGGGCCCGGTGAACGCGAACGGAGGCACGCGTAAGCGGATCCACGAGGTGTCGAGGGCGCTGGCCGAAGGCGGCGGGGCAGCGCTCGGGCGCGGCGGAGGCAAGGTGGGGCTGCTCGTCGGGGCGGGGGCCGGACTCGATGGAGCCGAGGCGAGCAGGCTCGCGAGCACCATGGCCAACACCCCGTCCATCACCTCCATCGTACCACCTCGCGGTCGCCCGATGCGTCGCTGGATCGTCCCAAATGCGCGCGAAGGGCCGCGGTTTGACGCCTGCGTCCGTGCCGCCTACCGTCGGCACGATCACGCCATGGCCAAGCTCTACTTCCGCTACGGCACCATGGACAGCGCCAAGACCCTCAACCTGCTGGCGGTGGCACACAACTATCGCAAGCAGGGCAAGCGGGTGGTGCTGGCCAAGCCCGCGCTCGACGACCGCTTCGGCGATCGCAAGGTGGCCTCGCGCTCGGGCCTCGAGGCCGAGGCCGACCTGCTGCTCGAGCCCACCACGGTGCTGTCGCTCGACGCGCTGCGCCACCTCGACTGCATGCTGGTGGACGAGGCCCAGTTCCTCTCGCCCTCGGTGGTCGACCAGCTCCGCATGCTCACCCTGCGCCTCGACCTGCCGGTGATCTGCTACGGCCTGCGCACCGACTTCCAGACCCGCGGCTTCCCCGGGGCGCTGCGCCTGCTCGAGCTGGCCGACAGCATCGAGGAGGTCAAGGTCACCTGCCAGCACTGCGGCAGCAAGGCCGTGTTCAACCTGCGCACCGCGGGAGGCGAGGCGGTGATCGAGGGCGCCCAGGTCTCGCTGGGCGACGAGGAGTACGTGCCCGTGTGCTGGCGTCACTACGTGGAGCGAGTGGGCAGCGACGACGGCCTGCGCCGCATGGGCATCACCGTCCCCACCTAGCCTTCCCGGCCTCCGGGGGGCGTGCTACCCACGCGCCCATGGACGATCGCGTACGCGTCGAACGAGCCGAGGGCATCGCCGAGGTCCGCCTGGTGCGGGCCGACAAGCACAACGGCCTCGATCACCGCATGTTCCAGGCCCTGCTCGAGGCCGGGCGCGGGCTGCTGGACGACCCCGGCCTGCGGGCGGTGGTGCTCAGCGGCGAGGGGCCGTCGTTCTGCGCCGGGCTCGACTTCGCGTCGTTCATGCGCGAGGGCATCGACCCCGCCACGGTGCTGCGTGCCGAGGAGGGCTCGCCCGCCAACTTCGCCCAGCGGGTGGCGTGGATCTGGCGCGAGCTGCCGGTGCCGGTCATCGCGGCCCTGCACGGGCACGTGTACGGCGGCGGCCTGCAGCTCGCGCTGGCGGCCGACCTGCGCTACGTGACGCCCGACGCCAAGCTCTCGGTCCGCGAGATCCACTGGGGGCTGGTGCCGGACATGAGCGGCACCCAGACCCTGCGCCACCTGGTGCGCCTCGACGTGGCCAAGGAGCTCACCTACACCGGCCGCGCGGTCTCGGGGGTGGAGGCGGTGGCGCTGGGGCTGGCCACTCGGGTCGAGGAGGACCCGCGGGCGGCCGCGCTGGCCATCGCACGCGAGATCGCCGGGCGCTCGCCCGATGCGATCCGCGGGGCCAAGCGCCTGCTCGATGCCTCGGTCACGCTGAGCCCCGAGGAGGGCCTGCGCCTCGAGGAGGCGATCCAGCGCACCATCCTCGGCAAGCCCAACCAGCTCGAGGCGGTGGCGGCAGGGATGAGCAAGCGCGCTCCGAAGTTCCGCGATCCGCAGTGACGCCACGGGTCGGCCGCGCGGCGAGGTGGCCCCGCTCAGGCGTTCTCGACGAGCGCGGGCTTGGGCCTCGCGGGCTCGGGCTCCGCGTCGGCGTCGGGCGGATCGGGCAGGTAGTCGGGCGGCCAGAAACGCTCGCACCACTGACGGTACGGGATGAGCGGGCCGTCGTCGGCCAGCGGCTTGGGGTTGGCCAGGAATCGACGGTGGGTCCAGATCATCTCGTCGCCGTCGAAGTCCTTGGTGGCGATCGCGAGGAACACCCGCGACAGCAGCTCCTCGAGGCCGGCGCCCAGCACCCGCCGGGCCAGGCGGTTGAGCGGCTTGTCGACGGTGCGCTTGACCGAGGTGACCACGCGGATGTGACAGTCGGTGGGGCTGACCGGCGTGATGAGGATGATGTTCATCAGCTGCAGGCCGCCCTGCTCGGGGGTGAGCGTGGAGATCGACAGCGCCATGCCGGGGCCGAGGATGCGGATGTCGAAGTGGAACTGGCTCTGGTAGGCGTTGCCGAGCCGGCGCACGACAGCGTAGGGGCTCTGGGCCCCTGCCTTCCAGGTCATGCGCATCACGGCGCTGAAGTTGCCGTCCTCGTCCTCGCCGGGCTCCTTGATGATCTCGTGCAGCTCCCAGAAGTGCACCGCGTAGAAGTGCTGGATGTCGATGATGTTCTCGGTGGGGAAGAACACGTTGGTGGGCCGCAGCGGCCGGCCGGCGTTGGTCACCGGGGGGCTCCAGCCGTCGAAGAAGCCGGGCTCGGCGAAGGGCAGCGGCTGGTCGGGGCGCTGACGATCCACGCCGTGCCAGATGAAGATCGACGCCGCGGCCTCGCGGGCCGTCCACGGCACGGTCTTGATGTGGCCCAGGCGGCGCGACGGGTCCACGAAGTCCCCCTTCACGCACTCGCCCGTGCGATCGAAGTGCAGGCCGTGGAAGGGGCAGCGCACGCAGCCGTCGACCACCCGACCCCCCACGCCGCGGTGCGCCCCGAAGTGCGGGCACTGGGCGTCGAGCACCACCACCTGCCCTCCCTCGTCGCGGAAGGCGATGAGCTCGTGGCCCATGAAGGTGAAGTTGGTGATCTTGCCCGGGACGACGTCGCTCGAGCGCAGCGGGGCGAACCAGCTGTGCACGTACTGCGGTGGCGGCCGCATGTATCGCTTCGTGGACACCATCGGCTGCGAGCCTAGCACGGGGCCCACAGCGCAAGGCCCGGACCTCGGTCGCGCTCTCGACCGTGGCCCGGGCCCTGGTGACTCCCGGGTGGAGCGTGGCTAGCTGCGACGTCGACCGCGGCGCAGGCCCAGCAGCGCGAGCAGCATGAGGCCGAAGCCCATCGCGCCGCGCGGCGAGTCGCCGGTGGTGCAGTCGCAGCCGTTGGCGGTGGGCTCGGGGCCCAGGCCCGTGCTGTAGCCGTCGGGCAGCGCCCCGGCATCGTCTCCGCCGGGCCCGCTCGTGACGCCGTCGTTGGTGTCCACGCCGTCGCTGTCGATCCCGCCGTCCCCGCCGGTGCTCCCGCCCGGATCGCTGTCGCCCCCGCTGTCGGGCGGCGGCGGCTCGCCGGTGGCGGACACGTTGATGGTGACCGTCGGGCTCTGGGTGAGGTTGCCCGCGGGATCCTCGGCCTCGATGTAGAAGCTGTAGACGCCCTCGGGGATGTTGGTGACCGGCCACGGCCCGAAGGGCGAGGTCTCGTCGGCGCCCGCGGGAGCGTCGTTGGAGTAGAGCGTCACCAGCGTGACCTGCACGTCGTCGTTGACGTCGACGGTGATCTCGAAGTCGGACCCCGGCTCGAACACGTCCCCGTCGTGGGGGTAGGTGATGGCCGCGGTGGGAGCCTGGGTGTCGGGCACCGCCGAGCCGAAGGCGTTGAGGATGTGCTGGTACGAGTTCTGGGTGCCGCCGCCGCAGTCGCACGAACGGGCGCTGAACTCGCCGCACTGCGCGTCGACGTCCTGGAAGGTCTTGTTGCCGCACCCGCTGAGGTAGGTCATCGGGTCCTGGCACAGGTACTCGTGGTCCAGGCCCCAGGCGTGGGCGGCCTCCTGCGCGACGACCTCGGCGAGCAGCCGCGGGTTGTTGCCCAGGGTCTCGGCGAAGGTGAAGGTGATCGGGTTGTTGATGATCCCGCAGGTGAACGGCGCCACGCCGCCCGCCCCGTTGAAGCCGGCCTGGGCCGCGTCACCGCAGACGATGGCCTCGTCGTGCGGGGTGTTGCCGGGATCGACGTCGACCACCGAGATGTTGAACGGAGAGAAGATGCTCCGCGCGTGGTCCATCACCTGGCTCCACGCCGCGTCGCCGTAGGGGAACGGCGGGAAGTTGACCGAGAAGCTCAGGATGCTCGACTGGTTGGCGACCGAGCCGCCACCGCCGGGGGTGATCGTCTCGCCGCCGGTGCAGCGATTGAGGAAGAGGATGTGCGGCGGTCCGCCGCCGAACACCGGCTCGTCGTCGCTGGTGATCACCCGCGAGGGATCGAGGTCGACCCTCACGTAGCTGCCCCGCGGAGCCAGCTCGGTCGGCTCCTCGGCGCCCGCCGTCCCTGCGATGCCCAGGCTCAGCGCACCAAGCGCTACGGAGATTCCCAATCGTGTGCCCTTCATACCGTGTTGCCTTCGTCCCACCCGAGCCCATCGTCCGACGCTTCGCCTCGGCGAGCCAGCGTTTTCCGGTCTCGGATGTGTCATTTCCCACTTCATCCGGTGAAGCATCGGTGGTCCAACCGACTGCTCCCGCGGGATCCGATGGGATCCCTCAGCGATAGTCGGTGAGGTGCTTGCGCGTGCCCGGGGCGTCGGAGGATTCCTGTTCCTGCTGGCAGGCCGCGCACAGGCGCGCCCAGGGCATCAGCTCCAGCCGTCGCATGGGGATCGGCTCGTCGCAAGACTCACATAACCCGAAGTCCTCGGGTTCCTCGCCGAGACGGACGAGCGCCAAGTCGATTTGTTGCAGCTGCTGGGCGCGGGCTCGATTGCGGTTGGACGCGATGACCTGCTCCATCTCGGCCAGCGGGGCCGCGTCCTCGTCGATCTTCTTGGTGGGATCGTCCTTGAGCGGCTCGATGTCCACGTCGCCTTCGCCCAGCAGCTCGTCGCGTCGTCGCAGCAGTCGCGTGCGGATCTGATCGTTGGTCCGCGGGTCCATGACGGACAATCGTCGCTCGAATCGCGGCCGCACGCCACGGTCGGGGACGCTCCGACTACGCGCGCCCGTGCAGGGGCGAGCAGGGGCCCACGTAGCGATCGGGCAGGCGCCAGCTCGGCTGGGCGCGCTGCCAGCCGCCGAGCTCCTGCTCGAGCGCGCCGGCCACCGCGATGGTGAGGTGGTCGTGGCCGCGGCGAGCGATCACCTGCACCGACAGCGGCAGGCCGCGGCCCGAGAAGCCCAGCGGCACCACGGTGGAGGGCAGCTCGAGCACGTTGAACAGCCCGGTGCACACGAAGTCGAGCGGGGTGAGCATGGCTCGGTAGTGGCGGGGCGCGGGGCGGGAGTAGGGCGGGTGCAGCATCACGCCGCGCGGGCCGAGCAGCTCCTCGAGCTCGGTGCGCAGCGCATGGCCCTCGGCCACCGCGTGGTCGACGGTGGAGGGCAGGCGGTCGAGCAGCTCCTCGAGCCCGGCGACCAGCAGCGCGGGCAGGGTGTGGTGCGAGCGGCCGAGGGCGAGGCGCAGCAGCTCGCGCGCGGGGGAAATCGAGCGACCGTTGCCCAGCACCTCGGCGTAGCTCGGCCCGCCGCCGGTGGCCATCATCGCGGCCCAGATGGCAAAGGCTCTCTTCATGCGCGGGGCATCGAGCGTGCGCACGCGGGCGCCCCGGCCTCGCAGCGCCTCGGCGGCGGCGCGCAGCGCCTGGCGGTTGTCCTCGCCCACCCGCACGAAGCCGTTGCTCTCCACCGGGTACACGGTGACCTCGCGCAGGTCGATCTCCTCGGGCCGGCCCAGCGTCCACGGGCGCACCACCCGGTCCTGGCCGTCGGGCCCCGCGAGCACCCGCAGGATCGGCATGAGGTCCTCCGTGCGTCGCGTGAGCGGCCCGCACACCAGGTAGCCCGACAGCTCGCCGTCGCCGGCCGGCGGCCAGAAGCCGGTGTTGGGCACCAGGCGTCCGGTGGGCTTGTGGCCCGCGGTGCCGCAGAAGGCCGCGGGGATGCGGATCGATCCGCCCACGTCGGCCCCCAGCGCAAAGGGGACGCCGCCCGCCGCCACGATGGCTCCGTCGCCGCCGCTGCTGCCCCCCGCGGTGTGCTCCATCGACCACGGGTTGACCGTGCGCCCATAGACGTCGTTGTAGGTCTCCATCCACAGGCCGCCCTCGGGGACGTTGGTGATGCCCACCAAGATCGCCCCCGCGGCGCGCAGCCGCTGCACCGTGGTCGCGTCGCGCTCGGCTCGGACCGCGCGTCGCGACCACACGCCGGCCGACAGCGGCATGCCCTCGGCCATGATGTACTCCTTGGCGGTGAAGGGCAGGCCCAGCAGCGGTCGGTCGGCCTCGGGGTCGCGCATCAGCGTGCGCTCCGCCGCCCGCGCCTCCTCGCGCGCCTGCTCGTAGCGCTCGGCGATCACGGCGTTGAGCGCCGGGTTGACCGCCTCGATGCGCGCGATGTGGGTCTCGACCACCTCCACCGGCGACACCTCGCGTCGGCGGACGAGTCGCACCAGGTCCATCGCCGAGCGATCGAGCAATTCCTCCACGAGGGGCATGGTACGCTCGGCTCGCGCCCGGTGGGGGATCGGGCGCGAGCCGGCGGGCGAGGGGCCTGGGTCACACGGCGGACGCGACCGGCCCCGGGCGAGTTGATTTCCGGCACGTCGGCATTCGAGGATGGTCACCGATGCCCGACCACGCCCAAGCCCCGCCCGCCGCTCGTCCTCGGGCTCGACGAAGGCGTCGTCGGGGCGGCGTGGTGATCTCCACCGTGCTCGCCGCGGTCGCGCTCGCCTGGTCGCCCGCAGCCGAGGCGGGCGGGCGCGACGATCGTCCGTGGGGACGCGGGACCATGGTGCCCACCTTCGGGCTCGGGGCCGGCGGCTTCTTCAGCGACATCGCCAACGTCGGCTTCGGCCTCGGCTTCAACTACTACATCGTCAACGGGCTGTCGGCGGGGCTGAGCTTCTCCGACACCGTGCTCATCTACCGCAGCGCGATCAAGGCTCGCTTCCCCGGCATCGAGGACCAGCTCCCCACCAACATCTTCGACGTCACGCCGACGCTGCAGTACGTGTTCTTCCGCAGCCGTCGCTTCTCGCCCTACGTGTTCGGCGGGGTGGGGCCGGTGGTGTTCAACCACGGCGCGGGGACCTACGGGCAGTGGACCGCCGGTCCCGGGGTGTTCCTCAACGTGGCCGGTCCGCTCTACGTCAACGTGGGGGTGGGCTTCTCCGGGCTGTTCCCCACCGGTCGCTGCCAGGACGCGCTCACCTATACGCCCGCCGATCCCACCGAGGGCGGGGTGCTGCTCGATCTGTGCTCGTTCCGCTGGGGGCCGCAGCTCGGGCTCGTGGTCGCCTTCGGCGGTGGTCGCCAGGGTCGACGCGAGCGCAGGGATGCCGAGCGCGAGCGTGGGGGCTCGCCCTCGCCCGCGAGCAACCCGATGCCGGCCGCGGTCGAGCCGGAGCCGGAGCCGGAGCCGGAGCCCCTCGGTCCGGCGGTCGGTCCCGAGGCTCCCGACGAGGTGACGAGCGAGCCGGTGGAGGCACCCGAGGACGCGCCGCCTCCGGTCGAGCCCGAGTCGGGAGCGACGACCGAGTCGGGAGCGACGACCGAGCCGGGAGCGACGACCGAGCCCGAGCCGGTGGATCCCGAGACCACGCCGGATCCGGCCCCGCCGGCCGAGGCCGCGCCACCTTCCGTCGATCGCACGGCGATCAGCGGCTCGGCGCCTCCGCGCTGAGGAGATCCTCTCCGAGGAGGGCACGCGATCCGCGGAGGTCGGCGAGGCCCCCCGATCCCCGAGCTCGGCCCCGAGCGCCGTCGCTCGGGCGGCCGCTGACTACCGCAGTTGCCACCCCGATCCGCTCCCGCCGAGGCCCTCACCGAGCCCCTGCCAGTGGCCTCCAAGCATCGTTCCCGTGGTGGTGGGGCAGCGATGTCGTGGCTTCGTCGGTGGCCACCCCGGTAGCCACCCGTGCGGCGGCCATGACTCGCCCGGCATGTCAACTTGAAAAGTGAATCTTTGGACTCAGGCTGCGTGAAGATAGACGAATGCGTGAGGGGATGTCCGTCGGTGTCACACCGGGGCCCTTCACCAGGGTTCGGTAGCGGTTCGAGACGAAAGGCGAAGATGACGGGGGATACGAGCGTTCGATGGCGGTCCGAGGGGGACAACGAGCACCGCAGCCCACGATTGGGGCTGGGTGTCTGCCTGAGCGCTCTTCTCGCTGTTTCGACCGGGTGCTCGGACGCGGCGGCCAAGACGGGGGCCGCCGCGTCCGAGCCGACCGAAATTCTCCGGGAGATCCGAGTGCCGCAGGCCTCGACGCCGGTGGTGATGAGCATGACCCGCGGTGACGCGCGGGCGCTCGACGGGCGCGCGACCGAGCAGGCGCCCGAGCTCGTCGAAGAGCTCGACGGCCTGCGCCAGACCGAGGAGGTCGACGCGATCGCGGTTGCGCCGCGGCCCGCCGAGCGCGAGCCCATCGAGCTCCGCACCGCCCGGCAGCGGCTCACCGTGCGGATCGCTCCCGACCACGGCGCGCCACGTCGCGCCCGGATCCCGCGGGGCGAGTCCTTCGAGGTGTTCGAGCTGGTCGAGGGCCGCGGCTGCGCCGGCAAGGGCTGGGCCGACGTGGGCAACGGCGGCTTCGTGTGCCTGGCCGAGTCGCGCAAGGCCACCCAGGCGCCGCGCCCCATGCCCGTGCTCGACGGCGAGGGCGTGATGCCCTTCTACTTCGCCTCGATCCCCGCCGGGGAGACGGCGCGGCGCTGGTCGTCGCTGGCCAGCTATCGCCGCGGCGACGAGCCCAAGGTGGTCTCGGCCCCGGGGGCCCACTTCGCCTTCGAGAGCCGCTTTCGCGACGGGGGCCAGATCGTCTTCACCGACCAGCGCGGTCGCGTGATGCTCGAGCAGGATCTGCGGCGCTACCGTCCCAGCGGCTTCACCGGCCACGACCTGGGGGCCGAGCCGGTCCCCGAGGGGCAGCGCCTGGGCTGGGCGGTCAACTGGCCCGAGACCAACGTCTACGCCAGCCCCGACGACGAGGCCGAGCTGCACGATGTGGTCGAGTACCACGCCGAGCTCTTCGTGAAGCCCGAGCCCGTGCGCGCCGGCGCCAACACCTGGTACGAGCTGGTCGACGGCGGCTTCATCCCGGCCCGCGACCTGCGGCGCTACGAGGCCCCGGCCGCCCTGACCGACGAGACCCTGACCGACGACGAGGTGTGGCTCGACGTGGAGCTCGACCAGCAGGTGCTCACCGTGATGCGCGGCCGCACCCCGGTGTTCGCCACCCTGGTCTCCACCGGCCTCAAGGGCCCCACCCCGCGCGGCCTGTTCCGCATCAACAAGAAGGAAGCCTTCGGCAGCATGAGCAGCTCGCCCGGGGCCGCCGAGAGCTACTCGGTGGAGGCCGTGCCCTACGTGCAGTACTTCAACGGGGGCATCGCCCTGCACTCGGCCTACTGGCACGACCGCTTCGGTCACCGGGCCAGCCATGGCTGCGTCAACCTCTCGCCCCTGGACTCGGCCTACGTGTACTCGCTGACCTCGCCCCACCCGCGCGACGGCTGGATCGAGGTCTACGAGGACGAGGGCGACCTCGGCACCCGGGTGCGGGTGCGCGAGGGGACGGCGGCGGTCGCCGATCGTCGCGGGTCGGTCGAGCACGTGCAGGGCTGAGCGAGGCGGCGGCGTCCCTCGCCGCGCCCGGGGTACCATCCCGGTCGTGAGCCCCTCGGTGACCTTCGTGGCCGAGCGCGCCCTGCCCAGCCGCGGGGGCCTGGCCGTCGCCACCACGCGGATCGCCGAGCAGGCAGCCGCGCGCGGCGAGGAGGTCCACCTGGTGGTGGTGGGCAAGGAGGCGCCGCCCGGCGGGCGGCAGACCTCCCCCCACGGCGAGCTCACCGTGCACACGGTGGGGCGGCTGCCCGAGCCCGACCAGACCCTGGCCGCGCTGGTCGACCACGCCACCGACGTGGCCCGGGCCGCGGGCTCTACCCTGATCCACGGCGTGTACGCGTCGGCGGCCGGCTTCGCGGCCACCGTGGTGGCCGGCCGCCTGCGCCGACCGAGCGTGGTGAGCCTGCGCGGCAACGACCTCGATCGCGGCCTCTACCGCCGCGACGAGCACGGCCTGGTGATGCACGCGATCACCCGCGCCACCGTGCTCACCGGCGTGAGCCGAGCGCTGTGCGAGACCGCGGCCGGCCTGATCGATCGCCCGGTGTGGTGGGTGGGCAACTCGGTGGACGCCGAGCGCTTCCGACCCGAGAGCAAGGACAACTCGCTGGTGGCCTCGATGGGCCTGGGGAGCGACGCGGTGATCGGCTACAGCGGCGAGCTGCGCGAGAAGAAGGGCATGCGCTTCTTGCTGCCCGCCTTCGCGGCGCTGCTGCGCGAGCGGCCGGCCCACCTGCTGCTGCTGGGCGGGGTGCGCCACGAGGCCCAGGCCGCGTTCGACGAGTTCCTGCGCCTGGCCCCCGAGGCGGCCGCGCGGGTGCAGGTGGTGGGCTACCAGCGCAGCCCCAAGCGGCTGAGCCGGCTGCTGGCCCTGTGTGATCTGATGGTCTTCCCCTCGCTGATGGAGGGCATGCCCAACGCGGTGCTCGAGGCGATGGCCTGCGCCCGTCCGGTGCTGGCCACCGCGGTGGGCGGGCACCTCGACCTGGTGGAGCACGGGCGCACCGGGGCGCTCTTGCCCCTCGATGGACTCGACCTGCTGCCGCAGGCGATCGCCGAGCTGCTCGAGCTCCCCGAGCGCGAGGCGCTGGGCCGGGCCGCGCGCGAGCACGTGATCACCCACCACCACCCCGCGGCCGAGAGCGCTGCCTGGGCCGAGGTCTACGAGCGGGCGCGGGCGATCGGAGGGCCGAGCGCAGCCCGGGTGCACGCCCTCTATCCACGCGCGGCCGACTCGAGCGACGCGTAGGCGTCGACCAGCGCGGCCCGCCGTCGGTCCCAGGTGGCGTGCGCCTCCACCCACGCGCGCCCGGCCCGGCCCAGCGCCTCGGCGCGGTCGGGATCGTCGAGCAGCCCCAGCAGCGCCTCGGCGATCGCCTTGGGCCGCGGCGCATGCAGCAGCACCCCGCGCTCGGGCCCGATGATCTCGCGGGTGCACGGCAGGTCGGTCACCACGGTGGGGCGCCCCGCCGCGAGGTACTCGAACAGCTTGATCGGCGAGCAGCCCTGGGCCTCGTTGCGCCGGTCCCGACGCAGCGGCGCCACGCAGATGCGGGCGGCGGCCACCCGCTCGGCCAGGGCCTCGCGCGGCAGCGCATCGGTCAGCTCCACCGCGTCCTCCACCCGCAGCCTTCGGATCACCCGCTCGAGTCGCCCCCGCCAGCGCCGACGGATCGGCCCGGCCAGCACGAAGCGCAGCTCTCGCTCGCGGTTGCAGCGACGCGCCGCCATCAGCAGCTCGGCCACCCCCTGCCACGGGGTGAGGGTGCCCGCGTAGAGCACCGTGGGCGGCCCGCTCGGCGCGGGGTCCCGCGAGGGCGGCACCACGGCGCCGTTGGGGATCACGAACGAGGGCGTGGCCGCGGGGAGCCTCCGCCCCCGCAGGTAGGCGAGGGTGGTGTGGCTCTGGGTGACGGCCGCGTCCACCTCGAGCAGCAGCGCCTGCTCGCAGCGACGCAGGCGATCGAGCAGCAACAGGCTCTGGCCCACCGCGGGATAGTGGTAGGGCAGCTCCACGCTCGGCAGCCCGTTGACCTCGAAGATGGTGGTGCAGCCGGGGTGTCGCTCGGCGTAGGCCATGGCCGCCTGCCCCTCGAAGATCCCGCGGAAGTGGATCGCGTGGGGCCGCAGCGCGTGCAGCTCCCGGGCCACGCGGTGGCGGAAGGCGAGCGCGCGCTCGAGGAAGTTGCCGCGGAACACCGGCAGCGCGCGGTGCTCCACGCCGGGGGGCAGCTCGCCCGCGCCGCGCCCCGGCAGGGTGAGCAGCACGACCTCCCGGCCCGAGCCCACCAGCGCGCGTAGCATCTGGCCGATCCGCGTGCCCGAGCCCTTGGCGTTGGGGAAGGGCTCGAAGGCGACGTAGGCCACGCGCTCGATCGCCACCACGAAGCGCTACCACGCTCGCCCGCGGTTCGCTACGATCGCCGCGTGAGCATCGATCCGACGGCCCGACCGCGCGACAGCAAGAAGCGGCTCGTCGCCTCGGGCCCCCCGGCGCAGGTCAAGGCCCGCTACGCCACCCTCCACGCCTCCGACAAGACGGCGGAGCTCGTCCGCAAGGTCACCCTCTACCTGGCCATCGCCCTGGGCGTGGTCTCGTTCGTGGGGCTGGTGGGCGAGTCGATGTGGGTCTTCGGGATCGCGCTCGCGGCCGTGGTGGTGGTGGTGGCGGTGCGCATGTCCTTCGCCTCCGCCGACATCGAGGATCGCAAGCTCGAGATGGCGCGCACCCTCGTGGAGACCTTCGAGCCCGAGCTGCGCCCGGGCCGGCCGATCGAGGTGGAGATCGACTTCCGCGGCTACTGGCGCTACCAGCCCGGCCAGGCCTGGCTGAGCCTGAAGATGACCCTCGCCAACGGCGTGGTCGCCCAGGTGAGCGCGCTCGACCGGTGCAAGCGCAAGTCCAAGGCCAAGCGCAAGTACACCAAGATCAAGGACAAGATCACCTCGTCGCTCGTGGTGCGCTTCACTCCCCCCAAGGGGCAGAGGCTCGAGGGGGGCCTGCAGGTGCGAGGCAAGCGGATGTCGGTGGGGCCGCTCACCATGCGCTCGGCCAAGATCACGCCGCGGGCCGCGGTGTTCGTGTTCTCCACCGGGACCATCGTGCGCGTGCGCGATCGGTCGGGCTGGCGCGAGGGCGCCTACGTCGGCCACATGCCCAAGGGCAAGCACGCGGTCAAGGCGTTGATCGCCGCCTACCACCTGCTGGGGCGAGCGGGGGCGCAGGCGGCCGGGAGCCGGGCCGGGGCCCACGCGGGAGCGTAGGAGCGATGCGCCCGTGTACGACGTAGGGGCGATCCTCGAGGACGACGAGCTGCGGGAGCCCCTGCGGCGCAGCGTGGCGCAGGGGCTCCCGCCCGCCTACCTGCGCTCGGTGAAGCTCAAGATCACCGCGCGCTGCAACCTCAAGTGCATGATGTGTCGCTACGGCCGGGGCTGGGCCCCGCCCGAGCTGCCCACCGAGCGCTGGATCGTGCGGCTGAGCCAGATGGCCGAGCTCGGCTGCCGCAAGGTGCACTTTTCGGGCGGCGAGGTGCTGGTGCGCAAGGACTTCGAGGCCCTGGTGGCGCACGCGGCCGCGGAGCGGATGAAGGTGACCTTCACCAGCAACCTCACCCTGCTCACCCGCGAGCGCGCCAAGGCGATCATGCGCAGCAAGGTGAGCTCGATCTCCACCTCGCTCGACGGGGCCGACGCCAAGACCCACGAGGGCGTGCGGGGGATCGAGGGCAGCTTCAAGCGCACGCTGCGGGCCATCGAGTGGCTCACCCGCGAGCGCGAGCGCCGGGGCCGTCGCACGCGGCTGCGGATCAACTTCGTGATGATGCGCCACAACTATGCGCACTACCCCGAGCTCGTGCGCATCGGAGCCGAGCTGGGGGCCAGCGACGTGATCCCCATGCCGGTCGACACCAAGCGCGACGAGCTGCGGGTGAGCAAGCGGATGATCCGGCACTACAACGAGCAGCTCGCCCCCGAGGTGGAGCGGCTGCGCCGGGCCGCGGGGATGAGCCACGAGCCCGCCCGCATCTACCCCTTCGGTCGGGGCTCGGACTCGATCCGCGAGGCGGTGAGCGGGCGCTACGCGGGGGGCTACTACCAGGAGCACGCCTGCTACGCGCCCTACCTGCACATGTTCGTGGCGTGGGACGGCCGCGTGTACCTGTGCTGCATGACCAACGGGCGCATCGATCCGCTGGGCGATCTGAGCACGCAGTCGGTGCGCGAGGTCTTCGCGGGCGAGGCGTTCCAGCGGATCCGCGCCCAGATGATGGAGCAGCGACTGCCTGCCTGCCACGCCTGCGACATGTTCACCGAGGACAACCGCCGCCTCGCCACGCGCTTGCCCGGACCGCGGCCCGGGCCCAATCCCGAGCTGGCACCGACGCCGCGACGCTCACTGACGGTGGTCGCGTGAGCCCATGCATCGAGCGAGGAGGTCCGCGAGCTCGCTCATCGCTCGCACCCGCGGGGAGCGATCGGCGGGCGGCGGTGCACGGAGCAGCTGGAGCACCTTGCGTTCCACCGCCGCGGGCGAGGACGCGGTCTCGGCCAGCGCCCGCGCGCGCCGGGCCTGGTCGTCGTAGGGCCGCGCCCGCGGCAGCGCCAGGTGCCAGCCGCCCAGCGCACGGATCTCGTAGCTCAGGTTGAAGCCCGCCGGCCCCACCACCACGCGAGCCCGCAGCACCGACGCGGACAGGGGAAACGCGGGGCGGGTGGGCCCCAGCCCGTGCAGGCCCGCGGCATCGACCCGCGCCACCCGGCACCCGTGCGCGGCCAGCCGCTCGGCGAGCCGCCGGCCGAAGCCCTGCAGCGGTCCCTCGGTGCCGACCACCAGCACCTCCGCCTCGGCCGGCTCGGATCCCAGCGCCCGGGTCACGGGACCGAAGGGCTCCACCTCCATCGCCGCCGGGCACCACGAAAGGTGCGGCTCCAGATCGACCGCGTGGGCGCAGCGAGCCAGGCCGCGCGCGAGACGAGGCTCGTGGGCATCACGACGACAGCGGAGCAGCGCGATGCGCCCCACGCTCGACCGCAGCCCGTCGAGCTCGTCGTAGAGCCCCTCGGCAAAGGTGTCGAGCACCAGCCAGCGCGCCTCGTGCTCGAGCAGGTGGGCCTCGATGGTCTCGCGCAGGGCCTCGGCCCCCGCGGGGCGCTCGACCGCGAGGTGGGGAGCCCCGAGCGCCACGGCCACCCCGACCCGCTCGGCCGGCACCAGCACCCGGGCCTCGATGCCCTGGTCCACCAGCGCGGCCGCCAGCGCGCTGCCCCGCACCGCGTGCCCGTGCCCGCCGCCCAGGGCGTAGACCAGCGCCCTCAGCTCAGGTGCCTTCCCAGTGATCGTCCACGTCGGCCCCGAGGTCGCTGCCGTCGTCCTCCGAGAACACGTCGAAGTCCGCGGTCTCGTAGCCGTCGTCGAACCACCGGCCGGACTCGTAGTACCAGTAGAAGTACGGATCGTCGCGCAGGTGGCCCAGCGAGCCCCGGGAGTCCTTCGATCCGGCGAGCTCGTGGGTCTTCTCGCGCGCACACGCGATGCACAGCGGCTTGCCCCCCAGCACGCGGATGTGGAGGTGGCAGGTGGGCTTGTTGCACTGCGAGCAGGTCTGGGTGGCGACCAGCTGGCACTTGCGCTTGAACAGGATGCCCGCGACCTCGCGACAACGATCGCTCACCGGACCTTCTCCTGCACGAAGACCATGGCGGCCACCCGCTGCTCCATGGGGAGCTCGGTGACGGCCAGGAACACCGCCGCGCGCGGCTCGATCGCGGTCTGTACCGTGCCCACCACCGTGCCGCCGCGCTTGATCGAGTGGGTCCCCGCGCCGGTCTCGATGGTCACCGCCTCGCCGCTCAGGGTGCCCCCGCTGGTGGTCAGCTCACCCCACCGCGCGCCCTCGGGGCTGCTGAGCTGGAAGCCGGCGCCCTTGCGCTTGACCTTGGCCGACTCGTGCTCGTCGTCGCGGTACACCTTGAAGCCGTAGTCCTTGAGCTTGACCTTGGCGAGGGTGCCCGCGTCGGTCTTGAGCTTGACCCGGTCGTCGCCCACGGAGACCTTGGCTCCGTCGAGGCTGCCGCCCTGCAGGCGGTAGCCGTCGTCCTTGGGGGCGAGGGTCGACCACGCCTGGCCGTGGTCGCTGCCCACCGCCACGGCGCTGCGGGTGGGGGCAGGGGTGGAGGCCGAGGGGGTCGGCGTGCCCGCGGGCACGGACTCCTCGGATTCCGAGCACCCCGCGGCCACGGCGAGCGCGAGCAGGACGATGCGAACCGGGCTCACGCGCGCAGTCTACCCCCGCGGCGGGACTCGGAGCCACCCGCGCTCCCGCGACCCCTCCTCGCGGCGGGCCGGGCCGGCGGAGTCGTCAGCCGCCGTCGATGGTGAAGCGCTGCACGCCTCGCCCGAGCTGGAAGTAGTAGGCATCGAGCCCCTCCACCACCGGCGGCGTGCGGGTCACCTCGTCGGCGAGCACCACGGGCTCGGTGCCCGGGGAATCCGCGCTCAGCTCTCCCTGCCCCGTGCCGGGCTCCTCGTCCCACGACAGCACGAAGCCGTCCTGGAGCACCGCGTACTGGAAGCCGAAGCGCTCGCCCAGCGCTTGGGGAGCCCCGCCGCCGAACGGGTGCAGCACTAGCTCGTCCTCGGGCTTGTACAGGGTGTTCTGGGGATCGCAGGGCTCGTCGGGCACCACCACGCCGGTGGGCTCGATCTGGGAGTCGAACTCCAGGCAGGCATCGGGGGGCAGGAAGGAGGCGATGGTGCCGTCGGGGGCGATCGTCCAGTAGCCGCGCTCGGGCGAGCCGTTGGGGCGGCCGACCAGCAGCACTCGATCGGTGTCGGTGGGCGCGAGCTGGAAGGGATCGAAGTCCACGGGCTCGATCACGATGGCGGTGTCGAGGTGGAGCAGGCGGCCCCGGTCGGTGGTGAGCAGCACCCAGCGCCCCGCCTGCTCGGCGCCCCAGCTCCCGTCCGACTGCGGGGTGGACAGCAGCGCGTCGCCGGCGGCCAGCTCGGTGACGACCAGGGTGCTGCCCCCGAAGCCGCGCCACGCCACCACGCGCCCCTCGTCGAGCACGTGGAACTCCTCCACCTCGGTGAGCACCACCCGGGGATCGCCGCCGCCCAGGGGCACCTCCACCAGCTCGAACGCGGTCGAGAGCGCGAAGCTGCGGGCGCCGTCGGTCCACAGGTGGGGCCACGCGGGCGCATCGGCGGCGCCCGCCCGCGGCAGCCAGGCCGCGCCCTCGAACAGCGTGGTGGGCTCGGCGCGGGCCGGGTCGGGGTTGAGCAGCAGCTTGCCGCCGATCCCCAACGCGAGCAGACCGGCCGGGGTGTCGTGGATCTCGCGGAACACGGGACCGAAGGCGCGGTGGGTGGCGCCCGTCGTCGGATCGACCCGCAGCGCCTCGGTGTCACCCACCATCAGCGCGTGGCCGCCCACCACCAGCGGCTCGCCGACGAGCTCGAGCGCCACCGGAGACTCGCCGCAGGTGCCCACCGCGTGGAGCATCGAGCCCGCGTCGTCGGTGGCCCGCGCGATCACGCGGCCTCCCGCCAGGCCCACCACGCCGCCGTCGGTGGCCCCCGCCGCGCTCACCAGCGGCCACGAGCCGGGCTCGCCGCAGCGCCCCGCCTGCTGCGGATCGTCGGGCTCGTCGCTGCCGCAGGCGGAGATCGTCGCGAGGGCGAGACCGACGAGCGCGAGGTCACGCAGCCATGGGGTCGTCGAGCCGTCGAGCATCCCTCGATTCTATTACGCCCCGCTCGCTGCGTCGTCACCCGTGCGACCCCGTGTGATCGGTGGCGCCGCGGCCTTGCGCTGGTCGTGGGCCCCGGGCCATCGTACGCGCCATGCGTAGGCTCCCTCGTGTGCTCGTCGTCCTCGCGGCCCTCTGCACCGCCGCTTGCCCCGGCAAGGGCACCCAGCCCGATCCCACCGTGGCCCCCGACGGCGGCAGCGGATCCGGCGGCGAGGGCGACGGCCCCGAGAGGGTCGTGGGCGAGGCGGTCTCCGCCGAGTTCGAGGTGCAGGTCGATCAGTTCGCCGACCTGCGGGTGCTCCGCTACCGCATCCCCGGCTTCACCGAGCTGCCGCTGCCGCACAAGAAGCTCGCCTACTACCTCTACCAGGCCGCGCTCAGCGGGCGCGACATCATCTGGGACCAGAACTACCGCCACAACCTGCTGGTGCGCCGCGTGCTCGAGGGCATCGTGCGCAGCTACCAGGGCCCG
This sequence comes from Myxococcales bacterium, assembly GCA_020633315.1. Classification (GTDB taxonomy): domain Bacteria; phylum Myxococcota_A; class Polyangia; order Nannocystales; family Nannocystaceae; genus Paraliomyxa. The sequence continues at coordinate 205,163 of JACKDV010000004.1, read as the reverse complement.
CGCGAGGGCGCGGACTGGGACGCGTTCATGGTCTACGCCAAGCGGGTGTGGTTCTCCAATGGGATCCACCACCACTACTCCATGAAGAAGATCGAGCCCGGCTTCTCCAAGGAGTACCTGGGCACCCTGCTCGCGGGCTCCGACGCCGAGCAGCTGCCGCTGGCCGAGGGGCAGAGCGTGGAGCAATTGCTCGACGTGCTCGCCCCCGTGCTGCTCGATCCGAAGCTGGCCCCCAAGCGGGTCGAGCTCGATCCCGCCAAGGACCTGGTGAAGGCCTCGGCCACCAACTACTACGGCCCCGACGTGACCCAGAAGGAGGTCGAGCGCTTCTACGCCAAGAAGATCGACAAGAAGGATCCCACCCCGATCTCCTGGGGGCTCAACTCCCAGCTCGCCAAGCGCAAGGGCAAGCTGGTCGAGCGGGTGTGGAAGGTCGACGGCATGTACGGCCCCGCGATCTCCCAGATCGTGCACTGGCTGAAGAAGGCGGCCGAGGTCGCCGAGAACGACGCCCAGCGCAAGGCCCTGGAGAAGCTCGTGGCCTTCTACGAGAGCGGCGACCTGAAGGCCTTCGACGAGTACTCGATCGCCTGGGTGGCCGACACCGCCTCGCGGGTGGACGTGGTCAACGGCTTCATCGAGGTCTACGGCGACCCGCTGGGCTACCGCGGGGCCTTCGAGTCGGTGGTGTCCATCAAGGACATGGAGGCCAGCAAGCGCATCGACACCATCAGCAAGCAGGCGCAGTGGTTCGAGGACCACAGCCCCATCCCCGATGCCTACAAGAAGAAGGACGTCAAGGGCATCTCGGCCAAGGTGATCACGGTGGTGGTGGAGTCGGGCGACGCCTCGCCCAGCACCCCGATCGGGATCAACCTGCCCAACGCCAACTGGATCCGGGCCACCCACGGCTCCAAGTCGGTCAACCTGGGCAACATCGTGGCCGCCTACGACGAGGCGAGCAAGCAGAGCGGGGTGCTCGAGGAGTTCGCCGCCTCGCCCGAGGAGGTGGCCCGCACCCGCGCCCACGGCGAGCTCGCCGACCTGCTGCACACCGACATGCACGAGGTGATCGGCCACGCCTCGGGGGCGCTCAAGGAGGGGGTGGGCACGCCCAAGGAGACGCTCAAGAGCTACGCCTCCACCCTCGAGGAGGGGCGCGCCGACCTGGTGGCGCTCTACTACATGCTCGACCCCAAGCTGGTGGAGATGGGCGTGATGCCCAGCCTCGACGTGGGCAAGGCCGCCTACGACGACTACATCCGCAACGGGATGATGGTGCAGCTCGCCCGCCTCGAGCCCGGCGAGGACCTCGAGGAGGCCCACATGCGCAACCGCCAGATGGTCGCCCAGTGGGTGTTCGACAAGGGGTCCAAGGACGAGGTGATCGACAAGGTGGTGCGCGACGGCAAGACCTACTTCGTGGTGCGCGACTACGAGAAGCTGCACGAGCTGTTCGGCCAGCTGCTGCGCGAGGTGCAGCGGATCAAGAGCGAGGGCGACTACGCGGCGGGCAAGGCCCTGGTGGAGGGCTACGGGGTGAAGGTGGATCCCGAGCTCCACGCCGAGGTGCTGCGACGCTACGAGGCGCTCGGCATCGCCCCCTACGCCGGCTTCGTCAACCCGCGCCTGGTGCCGGTGATGGAGGGCGAGGAGATCGTGGACGTGAAGGTCGAGTATCCCGACGACTTCGTGCAGCAGATGCTCGAGTACGGCGAGACCTACTCGCTGCTGCCCACGGTGAACTGAGCGGCCATGGGCCGCGGAGCGGCCGACCCCGGACACGAGAGGTGGGCCCGCGAAGGGCCGGTCGGGAGGGGCCGAGCGAGCGTGCTCGACGGGGAGGCCGGCGCGCTCGACCCGAGCGTGACCCTGGCTCAGGGGCGGCAGGGCTCGTCGAACACCAGGGTGCGCTGGGCCTCGGCCTCGGCCCGGGCCAGCGCCTCGTCGACCCCGAGCACCTGCAGGGCGCGGGGCGAGGGCAGCGGGGTGCGCAGCGAGTACAGCTCCACCGTGGACGGGCCGTCGACGAGCGAGCCGAAGCGGCGGCACACCCAGCGGGCATGCCAGGGCCAGTAGGCTCGGCCCGAGCGCTCGTCGGCGAGGCGGCGGCGCACCTTCTGCTGCTTGTCGAGGCCCCACGGCGACGCGGCTCGCTCGGGAGGCACCATGCCCCCGCCCAGCGCGATCGCTCGGCCGTCGGCGTCGCGCAGCACCACCTCGAGCTCGAGCGGGGCCGAGGCGCCGGTGGGGGCGAACATGCGCCAGTGCTGGCTGAAGGTGGTCTGACGGATCCAGCGGCGCAGGGGTTGCTCGGCCGCGCGGCGCCACGGGGAGGGCGGCTGGTCGTGGGGGAGCAGCACGGCCATCACCGCCAGTACGTGCACGGCCGACAGCGCTGCGATGGCGCGTCGCCGCCACGGCCCGGGCGGCGTGGGCTCGACCGAGGGGGCCGCGGGGGCGGGCCCACCCGCACGGTCGCGCAGGCGGTCGAGCTCGTCGCCCTCGAGCACGAGCACCGCGCTGCACATGGTGAGGGCGGTGAACCATCCGATCTGCAGCACGAAGGCGAGCTGGGCGGTGAACAGCAGCCACAGCGAGACCCACAGGCGGCGGCCCAGCAGCCAGCGGAGCAGCACGGGGGGCAGGCGTCGGGCCGCCGCCACGGTGAGGGGGCCCAGGGCCGCCGCGAGGCCGATCGCCATGCTCACCACGAAGGGCATCGAGCTGCGAGCCTCGCGGGGCAGGGCCAGCCAGGCCATGGCGATCACGTCGAGGCCGATCGCCACCCCCAGGGCGCGCCCCAGGGCGCGGGCGCGGCCGGTGGGCATTCGCTCGGGGTGGGCACGGACGAAGCGGACCACCATGCCCACCACCACCAGGAAGAACAGCAGCTCGAAGGCGTGCGTGACCCAGGTGGCCAGGCGCATGAGGTTGGTGCCGAGGGCCGCCGAGAGCCCCCACAGCTCGGCCGGGCGGAAGTGCGGGTGGTTGAAGATGTAGTAGACGGTGTCGCCGGCGCGCCACATGGCCCCGTGCTTGGCGAGGCCGTTGGCGCAGAAGACCGCGATGAGCTGCAGCAGCATGAGGTTGCGCGGCCAGGCGGGGATCCGGCGGCGCTGGCCGTGGCGACGGCGGTACCACCAGGCATCCACGCCGTAGGCGTGGCCGCAGCGGGCCAGGCACAGGTAGAAGAGGAAGCAGGCGAAGACCTGGTCGCCGCCCCCGAACAGGCCGTTGCGCGCGACCAGGCCCACGAACAGGCCCCAGGTGAGCCACTTGGCCAGCGGGGTGAGCAGGCCGAGGGTGAGGGCCGAGGCGGCGATGCCCAGGGCGATGACGTAGGCGCGGACGAAGGCGGGCGAGTCGTGCTCGAACAGGGGCGAGTAGGGGCCCAGGCGGCCCCAGGCCTGGTGGGCTCGCTCCCCGACCACCACGCCCTCGGAGCTGAACAGGTAGTCCAGCAGCGGGACGAGGTCGACGAGCCAGGCCAGGGTGAGGGCGCCGGTGGCGATGCGGAGCAGCGCGATCGGGCGCGGGTCCTCGTGGCGAAACCACAGCGCGGCCAGCAGGCGCCGATGGAGCACGAGCTGGGCCGCGAGGAGCCCCAGCAGCAATGTGGCCGCGAGATCGAGCATCGATCGTGCCCATGTTAGCGCAGCCGCTCGGGCCCGTGGCGGCGGGGAGGCAGGTAGCACGCCATGCCCGAGCGTGCGAGGATCCACGGAGCGTGAGGGGAAGGTCGGCACGACTCGGGGGAGCGCTGGGCTTGGTGGGGCTGCTGCTCGTGGTGGGCTGCCGCCAGCCCAACCCGGAGTACCTGGGCCCCGCCAGTGCCTCCGGTATGGACACCAGCGGCGGAGACTCGAGCTCCGGCGACGTGCCGTCGACGAGCACGAGCGGAGGCGGGGGCGAGAGCACCAGCACGGGCTCGGCGACCACGACCACCGGCTCGGGGGGCGGCAGCTGCAACTCCGACGATCAGTGCGCCCAGCCCACGCCGATCTGCGGGCCGATGGGGTGTCAGGCGGGGCAGGAGGGCGATCCCTGCGGGGGCGCGGCCGACTGCTCCACGGAGGCGTCGGTGTGCTCGCCCGATGGGATGTGCCACGACGGCAGCGACGGCGATCCGTGCTCGGCCGCGGCCGACTGCGGCGACGAGGCGCCGTTCTGTGGGCCGACCGATGTGTGCCAGGACGGGGACGAGGGCGATCCCTGCACGGGCGCGGGCGATTGCAGCAGCGCGCTGGCGCCGTTGTGTGGTCCCGACGATCTGTGCCACGACGGCATGGAGGGCGACCCCTGTGCGAGCAACGGCGACTGCGAGTCCGGCTTCACCTGTGACGCGGATGTCTGCACGGCGGCGTGAGCCGGCCGGCGAGCGTGCGAGCCGGGCTCAGAACCAGCGCGAGACCGCGAGCACGATCGACGCGTTGTAGCGGCGCCCGAAGGCCTGGTGCCCGGCGTCGTCCTGCAGGTCGGCCCCGCCCGGGACCACCGGGGCCGGGGTGGTGTCGCGCATGGTCTCCCAGCGGTGGTCCAGGCTCACGCTGCCGTCGAGCGAGACGTCGGGGGAGACGAAGGCATGGGCGCCCAGGTCGAGTCCGAGCAGCGGGTAGATCAGCGAGGACGAGCGCTCGGGTCGGTCGAGCGGGCTGGCGTCGCGCACGGTGACCAGCCCCCCGCCCAGGCCCGCGCGCAGCGAGAGGTAGGGGCGCACGATGTGGTGGGGGTCGGCCATCACGGTGAAGTAGGGCATGGCGGTCATCGTGACCGCGCGGGCCTCGGCGTTGGGGACCAGGCTGCGCTGGACCCCGCGGCTGATCTCGTAGTCGAGGCGCATCCCCACCACGAAGCGGTCGCGGAAGCCGTGCCCCAGGCCGCCGCCGAGCCGCAGCCGCTTGACCCCCACCACGCCCAGGTAGTCGCGGCTGCCCGAGGGGCCTCCGATGCGGTGGGGCCACGGCACCGAGCGCACCCACGAGCCGAGGTCGGTGCCCAGGTGGGCGCGCCAGCGGTTGGTGTCCGAGCCATCCGCGGCGGCGGCGGGGGTCGGGACCCCGAGGCCGGCCACCAGCCCGAGGACGACCGCCGCATGACGCCAGGCCACCATCGTCGACGATCGTGGCAGGGCGGGGCGTCCAGGGGAAGAGGGCGCGTGTTCCGCCGGGATGGTCGGAGCGCCGCGGGCTGGCCCGCTGGCGGGCGTCGCCTTTCCTCGCCTCGGCCGATGAGCTACACGGAGTCGACGTGCAGCCCTCGGTCCCCGAGCGACACCTGTTCACCGGGTATCGCAAGCACTGGGCCCATCGCTTCGGCGTGGCGCCGGTGCTGCCCACCACCCGCGCCGAGATGGATGCGCTGGGCTGGGACAGCTGCGACGTGGTGCTGGTGACCGGCGACGCCTACGTGGACCATCCCAGCTTCGGCATGGCGCTGGTGGGGCGGCTGCTCGAGGCCCACGGCTTCCGGGTGGGGATCGTGGCCCAGCCGGCCTGGCAGGATCCCTCGGCGTTCATGACCCTGGGTCGTCCCAACCTGATGTTCGGGATCACGGCGGGGAACATGGACTCGATGGTGAACCGCTACACCAGCGATCGCCGGATCCGTCGCGACGACGCCTACTCGCCCGACGCGGCGCCGGGCCTCCGCCCCGACCGCGCGGTGCTGGTCTACGCCCAGCGCTGCCGCGAGGCGTTCCGCGACGTGCCGATCGTGATCGGTGGCATCGAGGCGAGCCTGCGGCGGATCGCTCACTACGACTACTGGTCGGACAAGGTGCGGCGCTCCGTGCTGCTCGACGCCAAGGCCGACCTGCTGGTGTACGGCAACGGCGAGCGGGCCATCGTGGAGATCGCCCATCGACTGGGGCAGGGCGAGGCGATCGCCAGCATCCGCGACCTGCGGGGCACCGCCTTCGTCCGCGCCGCGCTGCCCGAGGCCTTCTTCGAGATCGATTCCACCGAGCTCGATGCGCCGGGGCCCGTCACGCCGCCTCCCGATCCCTATGCGATGGACGGCGGGGCACGCGATGGTGGGGCGGGCTCGGCCTGCGGCTCGGAGGGCTCGACGGGGGCGGGTGCAGGTGCAGGTGCGGACGCGGGCGCGAGCGGGCTGGTGACGCTGCGCCGCCGGATCCCGCCCCGCGGTCACCCTCGCGACCGGACCGTGGTGCGGCTGCCCTCGTACGAGCAGGTGCGGGACGATCCGGTGCTCTACGCCCACGCCTCGCGGATCCTCCACACCGAGTCCAATCCCCACAACGCGCGCTGCCTGGTCCAGCGCCACGGGCACCGCGACGTGTGGATCAACCCGCCCCCCATCCCGCTGCGGACCGACGAGATGGATCGGGTGTTCGAGCTGCCCTACTCCCGGCGGCCCCACCCGGGCTACGGCGGCGCCCGGATCCCCGCGTACGAGATGATCCGTTTCTCGGTGACGATCACCCGCGGGTGCTTCGGAGGCTGCTCGTTCTGCTCGATCACCGAGCACGAGGGCCGCATCATCCAGAACCGCTCCGAGGCCTCGATCCTCCAGGAGATCGAGCGCATCCGCGACATGACCCCGGGCTTCACCGGGGTGATCTCCGATCTGGGAGGTCCCACCGCCAACATGTGGAGGCTGGCGTGCAAGAGCCGCGAGGTCGAGGCGTCGTGCCGGCGGCCGTCGTGCATCTACCCCGACGTGTGTCGCAACCTCGGCACCGACCACGGCCCGCTGGTGGAGCTGTACCGCAAGGCGCGGGCGCTGCGGGGGATCAAGAAGGTGCTCATCGCCTCGGGCCTGCGCTACGACCTGGCGGTGAGGTCCCCGCGCTACATCAAGGAGCTGGCCACCCACCACGTGGGCGGGTACCTCAAGATCGCCCCCGAGCACGTGGCCAAGGGCCCGCTCACGGCGATGATGAAGCCGGGGATCGGCACCTACGATCGCTTCAAGGAGCTGTTCGATCGCTACAGCGAGCAGGCGGGCAAGGAGCAGTACCTCATCCCGTACTTCATCGCGGCGCACCCGGGGACCACCGACGAGGACATGCTCGAGCTGGCGCTGTGGCTCAAGCGCAACGGCTTCCGCCCCGACGCGGTGCAGGCGTTCCTGCCCTCGCCCATGGCGAGCGCGACCGCGATGTACCGCAGCGGCAAGAACCCGCTGGGGCGGGTGCGGCGAGAGGGCGGCGATCTGCCGGTGCCCAAGCGCAGCCGCACGCGTCGGCTGCACAAGGCGTTCCTGCGCTATCACGATCCGAACAACTGGCCGATGCTGCGCGAGGCGCTGCGCCAGATGGGACGCGAGGATCTCATCGGCAACGGCAAGCGGCACCTGGTGCCCACGTGGCAGCCGGCGGGGACCGGGGACGAGCCCGAGGGGACGCGACGACCTCCGCGGACGCAGCGACGGACCGATGCCCGGGCGCGCAAGCGGGGCGAGGGCGCGGCGCTCACCCAGCACACCGGGCTGCCGCCGCAGCCCGTCGCCGAAGAAGAGGCTGCGAGGCCCTCGGGGCGCGGCGCGGGGGCGCGTCGGCGGAGCGCCGGCGGCCGCGGTCGCAAGCGCTGAGCGGCGGGGGCGAGCCTCGAGCTCGTCCCATCGGTCGACGGAGCGTGAGGCGGTCGCCGAGCCTGGGGCTCGGAGCCCCGACGGTCGCGCTCCATCGAGCTCGTCTCAGCTCGCCGATCGATCGCGGGCGTCCGGCTCGTCCTCGTCGCGGGGCTCGGTCGCCTCGACCTCCACCACGTCCACGTCGATGACCGAGCCGTGGGGGCCGGCCTGGGCGCCCAGGTCGAAGAAGGCGGGGCCGGTGACCACGCTGCGCATCTCGAAGCGATGCTGCAGGCGCTTGCGGAGCATCCCCGCCACCAGTCGACGCGACCACGGCACGAGCAGCAGCAGGCCGGTGAGGTCGGTGACCACCCCGGGGGTGACCAGCAAGACGCCGCCGACCAGCACCAGCAGGCTCGAGGTGACCCCCTCCTTGGGCATCTCGCCGCGCTCGAGCGACTGCTGCCAGTTGCGCAGCACCCGGGATCCCTCGCGCTTGGCCAGGGTCGCGCCGAGCAGGCCGGTCACGAGCACCAGGGCCACCGTGGCGCCGGCGCCCAGCCGCTCGCCGATGGTGATGAGCAGGTACAGCTCCACCACCGGGACCACGGTGAACAGGAGCAAGAGCTTGCCGAGCACGATGCGGAAGCCTAGCAGCGGGGGCGGTGGCCTCCGACGAACGCGCGATCATCGCTCGTCGCGGAGCCATCCCAAGTCCAATTGCGCGGGAACAACGCGGGCAAGGGCACGAGAAAATTCTTCGCGAGGTAACTTGTTCCGCGGAGCCCTCGTCCCTATAGTTGACCGGTCGGACAAGAATGATGCGCGATACGCACAGTCATGGGGCCGCGAGGGGAGGGATGCATGGGTCGCTGTAGCGACGCGCGCGACCGTCTGCTCGCCGTGGCCTCGCAGCTCGTGCACGAGCGTGGCTACACCGCGGTGAGCGTGTCCGACATCTGCAAGGCCGCCGGCCTCAAGAAGGGCAGCTTCTATCACTTCTTCCGCTCGAAGCACGAGCTGGTGCTGGCCACCCTCGATCGCTTCGCGGAGCACCAAGAGGTGGGGATGCAGCAGGCCCTGCAGAGCGGCCGCCCGGTGAGCGAGCAGCTCGCCGGCATGCTCACCTCGATGTACGCGGGCTACATGCGGGCCAAGCGCAACTTCGGCTCGGCGCATGGCTGTCCCCTGGGCAACCTGGCCCAGGAGATGGCCCACCGCGACACCGATATCCAGAACAAGCTCGCGACGATCTTCGCGCGTTGGCAGACCCAGCTCATCTTCCTGCTGCGTCGGGCGGCCGATCGCGGGGAGCTGCGGGTGCCCGATGCCGAGCGCTCGGCCGAGGCGCTGGTGGCCTACGTGCAGGGAGTCACCCTGCTCGCCAAGACCACCAACGATCCCGACGTCTTCTTGCGGCTGGCCCACGGCATGGTCGCCCTCGCCCAGGCCGAGCTGCCCACGGCACCGGCTCCGATCGACGTCGAGGAGCCCAGCCACTCCGATGGCCTCCACACCTGTCAGGCCAGCGAAGTCTTGTCGTAGTTTTTTTCGCGGTCAGAAACTTTACCGACCAGTCAACTATCGAAGCCCCGTCCCCCGAAAGGGTGGTGCACCATGACCGACCTCCACGCCGACTCCCTCGACTCCCGCTCTGCCGCCGCTCCCGCTCATGCGTCCAGCGGCCAGCTCCACCGCTGGATGGAGGCCTACGTCGATGGCGACGAGCAGGCGTTCGAACGCCTGCATGGCGCGCTGCAGCCGCGACTTCGCTCGCGGCTGAGCCGCTTGGTTCGCGATCCCGCCGTGGTCGACGACCTCGTGCAGCTCACCTTCCTGCGCGCCCACGCGGCCCGCGATCGCTTCGCGTCGCTGCCCGAGCGCGCCGACCGAGCGGTGGAGGGCTGGTACCTGGCCATCGCGCGCAATGTCGCGCTCGACCACCTGCGGCACAGCTACCGCCGCGATCGTCGGCACGAGTCGCTCATCGCCAAGGGTGACGTGCACGGCATGGGCGTGCCCGAGGAGGTGCCCAACGCGGAGGAGCTGCAGCTCGACCGCGAGGACGGTGACGAGGTGGCGCGTCGCGTTCGCGAGGCCATCGAGCAGCTCCCGCCGGGGCAGCGCGAGGTGGTCAAGCTCCACAAGCTGCGCGGCATGAGCATGGCCGACATCGGGCAGCGCCTCGGCGTGCGCCCGGGGGCGCTGCGAGTCCGCGCGCATCGGGCCTACAAGGCGCTGGCGGGGATCCTCGTGCCCGCGCGCGATCCCGAGGCGATGACCTCACTGGCGACCTGAGGGGCACGAGCGGCAAAGGGGCCCTCGTCGGTCCCGCGCAGGGCCCGGCCGAGGTATCGTTGCGCCAGGGGAACGACGGTTTGAGCACGTCATCGAGGACCGTGGCCGGCGAGCAGCTCGGCCGTTACACGCTGCTCTACAAGCTCGCCACGGGGGGGATGGCGGAGCTCTTCCTGGCCAAGACCTCCGGGATCCAGGGCTTCGAGAAGATCGTCGTCCTCAAGCGCATCCTGCCGCACCTGCGGGACAACGACACCTTCATCTCGATGTTCCTCGACGAGGCGCGGGTGGCCGCCAACCTCGAGCACCCCAACATCGTCAACGTCTACGACATCGGGAAGGCGGGCGACGACTACTTCTTCACCATGGCCTACCTGCACGGCGAGGACCTCACGGGGGTGCTGCGCCGCGCGGCCGAGGTGGGCCGCGGGATCCCCATGGAGATCTCGCTGCACATCGTGCTGGGGGTGTGCGCCGGGCTGCACTACGCCCACGAGCAGGTCGGGCTCGACGGCCAGCCGCTGGACATCGTCCACCGCGACGTCTCCACCACCAACGTGATGATCACCTTCGATGGCGGGGTGAAGCTGCTCGACTTCGGCATCGCCAAGGCGGCCACCCAGTCGAAGATGACCCAGGTGGGGGTGCGCAAGGGCAAGGCCTCGTACATGTCGCCCGAGCAGTGCCGGGCCGAGCCCCTCGACCGGCGCAGCGACGTGTTCGCGATCGGCATCCTGCTGTGGGAGCTGACCACCATGCGCGGGCTGTTCCGCGGCGACAACGAGCTCGTCGTGATGAACATGATCGCCAACCGCGACGCCACGCCGCCGTCGGCGGTGCTGCCCGGCTACCCTCCGCCGCTCGAGGCGATCGTGCTCAAGGCGCTCGCCCGCGATCGAGAGCATCGCTACCCCACCGCCCGCGCCCTGGCCGAGGATCTCGAGGCCTTCGTGCGTCAGTACGGCATGGGCACCAGCGCCCGCACCCTGGCGGGGCTGATGAAGGACCTCTTCGGCCCGCGCCCCCTGCCCTGGGCGCCCGGCGGGCTGCTGGCGCAGGCGGGGGTCACCCTGCTGCCCACGCCCGAGCCCACCAGCGTGGGCACCGGGCAGTCTCGCGATCCCTCGGAGCCGGGGGTGCCCGAGACCAGCGTGGGCTCGGTGGCGCCGAGCCAGGCGATGCCGCCGCCCCCTCGCTCTCGGGCGCCGCTGTTCGCCGCGCTGGGAGCCCTGGGCATCGCGGCCGCGGCCGCGGTTGCGTTCGTGGTGACCAACCGCGGCGGTGATGGCGAGGCCGAGGGCGACGCGTCCAGCCCTGCCGCAGCCGAGACCAAGGCCCCCCCGGCCGCCGGCGCCGATGCAGGAGCCGAGGCCGTCGCGACCCCGGCCCGCCCCTGTCCCGAGGGCATGGTGGAGCTGCCCGCCAGCTCGCTGTTCGTGGGCTCCGACTCCCGCGATCCCGCGCTGGCGCTGGCCGTCCCGTCCCACAAGGCGGAGGTCGGGGCCTTCTGCCTCGACGCCCACGAGGTCACGGTGGCCCAGTTCCGCGCCTGCTCCGACGAGGGCGAGTGCAAGCGGGCGTACCGTGACAGCCACTGGGCGCAGAGCGAGGGGAGGGCCGAGGCCGAGGCGTTCTCGAGCCTGTGCAACGACACCCGTGAGGGCGTCGACGATCACCCGGTCAACTGCGTGACCTGGGCCCAGGCCGACGCCTACTGCCGCTGGAAGGGTGCTCGCCTGCCCACCGAGCTCGAGTGGGAGCGGGCGGCCCGGGGCGGCGACGGTCGCGTGTACCCCTGGGGTGACGACGCGCCCGCCCCCGAGCGGCTCAACGCCTGCGGCAGCGAGTGCCTGGCCTGGTTCCGACGCTCCAAGGTGGGGCTCGACGCCAGCATGTTCCCCGCCAGCGACGGCTTCGTGGAGACCTCGGCCGTGGGCTCGTTCGCCGACGGGCGGAGCCCCGACGGCATCGACGACCTCGCGGGCAACGTGGCCGAGTGGACGGCCGACGCCTTCGCCCCGTACCCGGGGGCGCCCGACGATGGCCTGGCTGCTCCTGCGGGCGCCAAGGTGGCGCGCGGTGCCTCCTTCCACAGCGCCCAGGCGTTGCAGGCCGAGCCCGCCTTCCGCCGCGCCCTGCCCGGTGACTACCACCCCCACGACGTGGGCTTCCGCTGCGCGGCCGATCCGAAGGCCCCGTAGCCCGCCGGCTCGAGCCCGTCGACGTGAGCGGCGGGGCCACGGCGGGTCACCACCGTGACCCCGCCGACTCGTTCCTCCAGATCGGACGCTCGGTCGCACCCAGGCGTCAGTCGTTCATGCAGTCGTGGAGCGTCTCCACGGTCTCGAAGCGAACCCAGCGACAGGTCGCGCGCAGGTCGGGCGTGGTGTCGCGCCAGCCGTAGGCCACCGGGCCCGCCAGGGTGGTCACCTCGATGAAGGTCGAGATCGCGGAGTTGCCGGTGATCATCTGGCCGACGTGGCCCCCCTGGTCGGCCATGTACCAGCCCGCGCCGGTCGAGGTGGGCTCGCCGTTGCCGTTGCGGGGCAGCGGCTCGTTGCCGATGTACAGCAGCGGCTGATCCCGTCGTCCTCGAAGCCCGCTTCGATGAAGCAGGCCTCGCTGCCGTCGCCGGCGAGGGCGAAGGCGGTCTCGCAGGTCGCCACCGTGGGGGGCGGGGGCTCCGGGGCGGCGCGGCAGGGTGAGGTTGAAGTGCGTCAGTCGCTCAGGCAGTCCACGAGGGTCTCCACCGGCTCGATGGTCAGCCCCACGTAGCTCGCCCGCAGGTCGGGCGTGGTGTCATGCCAGCCATACGCGACGGGGCCCACGGCCACGGTCGGGGGCAGGTCCGGCCGCGCGCGCTGGTCCACCACCTGCCAGGGGTTGCCCGGGGTCCTGATCAGGCTCACCACCTCGTCGTTGGCGCGGCACAGCCTCATCTCGGCCAGGTCCCCCGACCACGGCTGGTTGTGGATGGTGCTGAGCGAGTCGTGGGTGCTCTTGGAGGTCACCACCAGCCCGCCGGTGCCCATGTTGCCGATGCCCATGTGGACGGTGTCGACCACCGTCTCCTCCGGGGACCGGATCATCAGCCCGGCCACGCGGTAGGGATCGCCGGGGAACGCGGAGCCGCCGGACAGCGAGGTCACGCTCACCAGGGTCGTGATCGCGAAGCTGCCGGTCGCGGGCTGGTGGACCTGCGTCCCCCTCTCGGCCATGTACCAGCCGGCGCCCGTGTTGGTGGGCTCGAGCACGAGGGCGTCCCCCTCCACCGAGAGCGCGACGTCTTGCGGGTTGTACACGCTCCACTCGCACCACGGCGCGGGCAGCAGGGCTCCCTCGGGGCAGGTGGGGGCGCACTCGAGCGTGCGGGTGAAGTACGAGGGGCGGCTGCCGGCCACGAAGAAGGTGCCCGCCGCCCAGGCCGTCGCCGTCGAGAGGAACGAGCCGGAGCGCCGGGCGACGGCCTGGGCCGCGACGTGGGCCTCGACCGGATCACAGGCCGCATCGGCGGCGTCCAGGCCCACGGTGCACAGCGGCACCTGGTAGGTCGCGGTGGTGGTGCCGGCGGCACTGGTACCCCCGTAGGGGAACGACTTGGTGTCGGGCAGGCCGGTGGCGCCGGTCGGGATGTCGGACAGCGTCTCGCCCAGCGCGAGGGCGGTCTGCTCGATGGTCCAGCCGCTGGCGGCCGTGTACTGCACCGACAGCACCCCGGCCATGCCCACGCCGCACTGCGCCGAGGTGTCGACGGCGTCGTCGATGGTCACGCAGACCGAGCCGACCTCGCTGGTTCCCGCGATCAGCGGGGCGCAGCCCGAGTCGTCGACGATCTCCACGGTACGCGCGTGGTCGAGCTCGTCGAGGTCGTCCCCCTGGTCCCCCGGCGCGCAGCCCAGGGCCAGCAGCGACACGGTGGCCGCCACCGTCGGGCTACCCATCAGGCGGATCGGAAGCGAGCGAAGCAGCAGGGAGGTGGTCATGATCGGGTCGTGCTCCGTTGGGCGCTTCGTTGGCCCAAGCTCGGGCCTCCATCATGTGCACGGGCGGTGCCAACTCCAGATCTCGTGGAGTGGCGCGCTCGAGCCCTCGCACCGCGGTGGCGATGGGGCGAGATTCCCCGCCGTCGCCCGGTGTCGGAGCGCGGTCGGCCCACGGCTCGGAGCCCGAATTGGCCGGTCCAGGAGCCCGCCGGAGCCCCGAGTGGGGCATTCGTCCCCGCGGGGGCTCGGAGCGGGGCGGAGCGCCACTCCCCCGATCGGGCCTCTACAGCCGCAGCGGGTCGGGGCGGGCGGGGGCGATGCAGATCATCCGGTCCCCCTTGCCCACGGGGGTGGTGCCGGCCGGGTTGAGGAACACCTTGCCGTTCTGCTCGAGGCCCATCGCCGCGCAGCCCCGCTCCTCCATCGCGTCGCGAGCCGCCACGTAGGTGGCCCCCCCGGCGGTCTCCACCTCCACCAGGTAGATGTTCTGCCCCGAGAGGTTGTTGGTGGCCTCGCCGATCACCCGCTGCACCCCCGGGTCGAGCAGCTCGTGCACCACCAGGTTGGTGGCCAGCGCGGTCAGGCACACCACCGCGTCGCAGCCCGCCTTGTACAGCAGCTCGATGCGCTCGGGATCGATGCACTCGGACACGGTGAAGATCGAGGGGTGCAGGTGCTCCAGGGTGAGCGCGGCCGCGAGGTTGGAGTTGTCGCAGTGGGGGTCGTTGGGATCCTGCGACAGGATGATCGCGAAGCGAGCGTCCCGGAAGCGCGCGCGCTCGAGGGTGCTCTCCTTGGAGGCGTCGCCCCGCACGAAGCGCACGCCCTCGGCCGCGAGCGGCTCGGGCAGCTCCTCGAGGCGGTCGTCGATGATCACCACGTCGGCGTCGGCCGTCTTGGGATCGGTGCGCAGCTCGGTGAGCACCGCCTTGACCCGCGCGAGCCCGGGAAAGTGGATGATGAGGAGGTGATCGCGGCGCTTGCACTCGCTCATGCCCTTGAGCTCCTTGGACCGTTCCTCGATGAGGAAGGTGGCCAGCGTCGACAGCAGGTAGCCGAGGACGCTGATGCCGAACAGCATGGTGGGGAAGCCGATGATGTAGCGACCCCCGGTGGTGCTGGGGAAGTAGTCGCCGTAGCCCACCGTGGTCATGGTGACGATCGACCACCAGATCGCATCGTCCCACGCGAGGTCGGGCTTCTCCGCCAGCTCGAAGTACATGAAGCCCGAGGACGAGAAGGCCACGAGCAGCACGGTGAGCAGCGCGACCTTGAGGAACTGGTTGCGCTGCTTGACCACCACGCGGCGCAGCAGGATGAGCAGCAGCCGGATCATGCTCAGCCCTCCTCCGCCTCGCGGGCCGCCTTCCAGGTGTCCTGCCAGCCCTGCACCCGCGACACCGCCTTGTAGTTGCCCCACAGGCCCGTGCGGTGGGTGCGGGCCTCGGCCTCGGCGCTGAGGTAGCGCTCCTCGCGGGAGAAGGCGAAGCGGGTGTAGGTCACCAGCTGCCCCACCCGGACCATCTGCTCGCCCACGTCCTGGTCCTCCACCTCGAGGTAGGCCAGCACCCGGCCCGAGCGATCGGTGGCCAGCTCGTCGAACACCACGCTCACCGGCTTGTCGACGAGCAGGCGCTCGAGGTGCGAGGCCGCGTTCTGGCCCAGCCCCGACAGCCCCGGCTCGTTGACGGTGGTGGAGAAGCCCTTGACCCCCAGCAGGCGCACCACGAAGGTCCCGCCGCCCTCGGGGCGCACGGACACCTCGTCGGCGTCGATCACCCGCACCAGCGTCACCACGGTGCCGCTGTCGATCTTCACGCTGCGGTCGGTGCGGAGCTGGCCACGACGCTCCTGCACGCTGCCCACGAAGAACAGCGTGCACACCGTGAGGGCGACGACCACGAGCCAGTACACGTGGTTGGAGGAGACTTCGAGGCTACGGCGGGCCATGGGCAGACCGCGGGGGGAGGGCCAGCCTGGCAGACACCCGCGGGGGCTCGCAAGCCGCGGGCGCTCTCGCCTTCGCCTCGCAGACCGCGCGAGGGGTTTCCCTCCGAGCTACTCGCCGGCCTTGCTGCCCTTGTCCACCGCCATGCCCATCGCTCGTCGGGCCAGCCGCGGGTAGGTGACGCGGGGCAGCAGTCGCAGCAGCCACATGCCGATGGCGTTGAGCCAGCCGGTCACCACGTTGCGGCGGCCGGCGAGCATCTTGTCCACCGCGATCCGGGCGCAGCGCTCGGCCGGCATCAGCAGCAGATCGCCGTGGGGCTTGAGCACCTGCTGGGCGTGGTCGAGGAACTCGGTGGCCGTGCCCCCGGGGTTGACGCAGATCACCCGCACCCCGGTGCCGGCGAGCTCCTCGTCGAGGGCCTCGCTCAGGTGGCGCAGGTAGGCCTTGGTGGCGGTGTACACCGCGAAGCTCGGGGTGGGGGTGTAGGCGCCGATCGAGGCCACGTTCATCACCTGCCCGCGGCCGCGCTCGATCATCGGCGGCACGAAGTGACGGCACAGGCGGGTGGGCGCCACCGCGTTGACCTCGATCTGGGCGCGCATCGAGTCCCACTCGATCTCCACGAAGTCCTCGTAGTGACCGAAGCCCGCGTTGTTGACCAGGATGTCGATCGAGAGCTCGGCGGTGCGCTCGAGCAGGGCCCCGAGCTCGTCGGGGTCGGCGAGATCGCAGGCCTCCACCCGCACCTCGATCCCGTGACGCCGGCGCAGCTCGTCGGCGAGCTCGCGCAGCCGCGACTCGCGGCGGGCCACCAGCACCAGGTGCGCGCCATGGCCCGCGAGCTCTCGGGCGATCTCCGCCCCGATCCCGCTGCTCGCCCCCGTGACCAGGGCCCACCATCCGCCGATGCGACCTTCCATGGCGGGGGAGGGTACGTCAGCCCCGGCGTGCGCGGGGAGCCGCGGCCGCTCAGGCGTCCGGGCCCTTGTACTCGATGATCTCGGGCCGCTTGTTGCGGAGCCGGTCCAGGTAGAACTTGGCCACGCCGAAGACCTCGGGGAACGGCGAGAGCGCGCACGAGATGCCCCAGGCCACCGCGTGCTTGAGCGGGAAGCCCTTGTGATGGGTGTCGCGGGCCACCCTCACCGCCACCATGGGGTAGCGGCCGAACACCAGCCACGACAGGCCCAGGGTGGGCAGGGTGAGGCCGAGCGCACCGCCGGGGACGAGCAGGCCCCACAGCAGCGAGCGGCGTAGGTTGTCCACGAACTTGCGCTCGGGTGGGGCCCCGTGCAGCGAGGCGACCTGGGCGTAGCCGTGGCCGCAGCGCTTGGCCCGACGCCACCACTGCGCCGCGGTGTGCATGTCGGCGTCGTGCAGGGTGCTGTCGCGATCGATGCGGATGAGCTGGCCGCCGTCCTGCCGCAGGCGCACGCCGAGCTCGTCGTCCTCGGCCGCGATCACCGTGGGGTCGTAGCCGCCCACCCGCAGCAGCGCCGCGGCCCGGATCATCACGTCGCCGCCGAAGTTGGGGGTGGCGCCCACCGGGCCGCTGCGCCACTCCACGTCGCAGATGCGGTTGTACAGCGACTCCTCCACCTTGCGCTCGCGTCGCCAGCCGCACACCGCGACGATCTCGGGGTCCTCGTCGAGCGTGGTCGCGGCCGCCTCGATCCATCCCGGCAGCACCTCGCAGTCGCCGTCGATGAACTGCACCAGCTCGATCTCGGGGTGCTCGCTCATCAGCCGTTCGAAGCCGGCGTTGCGCGCCCGTGCGGCCGAGAACGGGATCGACATGTCGAGGTCCACCACCATCGCGCCGCGCTCGCGAGCCGCGTCGCAGCTGCCGTCGGTGGAGCCCGAGTCCACGTAGACGATGGGCCGTCCCTCGGCGACCACCGAGTCGAGCGATCGCACCAGGCGCTCGCCCTCGTTGCGCCCGATCAACACGACCCCGATGCGCTTGGCCGACTCGCTCATTTGCGATCGAAGCTAATGGCCCGATCCCGCCAGCGTCAAACCGAAGGAGGACGGGCGGCAGCGCTCGCTCGGGGCGGCCATCTGCTCGTCACCTTCGCGCCGGCCTTTCGTGGTAAGAAGCCCTTTGCTCGCGGGTCCTGGACCCGTGTGCAACCTCACCGGTCGTCGTAGGAGACGCCTGCCGATGCGCTTCGTGTTCCTCATCCCGGACTTCCTCAGCAACCCCGTCCACGTCAAGCTCATGGACGTCTGGCATCGGCGTTTCCAGCGCAGCTCGCTCCTGCGCCGGGCCGTTCGCCACCCGCTGATGTTCGCGGCCCGGTACATCTCCGGCGGCAGCCTCAACATCATGCGGCACTGCAACGTGGCGCGCAGCGTGGGGGCCGACGCGGTGATGTCCACCCTGTGGGGGCGCGACGACTACGGCGACCTGCGGATCCACGACCTGCCCTTCATCCGCTGGAAGGACCGCCGCAAGGACGACGTGTGCATCCTGCCCGACATCGGCACGCACTTCATCGACGACGTCAAGGGTCCGGCCGTCGCCTACGAGCAGAACCCCACCCGCATCTACGACGACTTCAACTGGCGCTCGTCGAGGGTCACGATCTGGACCGACTCGCCCTTCATGCTCGAGCTGTGCCACAAGGTCTACCCGGGCAAGCACATCCCCATCGTCCCCAACATCATCGACAACGAGACCTTCCCCTTCATCGAGCAGGAGGATCGCGAGCAGGGCCTGATCTTCGCGTTCCCCCGCAAGGGGCCCGATTTCATCGATGCCACCGAGGCCGCCTACGCGGAGCTGGGCGGCAAGTTCTGGCGCTTCGAGCGGGTGCACGGTCTCACCCTCAAGCAGCTCGCCAAGGAGTTCTCGCGGCCGCAGGCCATGCTCGCCTCGGCCGACATCGAGGGCTGCGCCCTGCCCCCGCAGGAGTCGATGGCCTCGGGCATGGTGGTCGTGGGCAAGAACGCCCGCGGGGCCAACTTCGGCATGGTGCACCGCGAGACCGCGATGATCGGCGACACTCCGCAGGCGGCCGCCCAGTGCCTGGTGGAGCTCGAGGACCTGCAGCTCCGCAAGAAGCTGGCGCACAACGGCTACGACCTGATCAAGCGCTACTTCCCCGCCAACGAGCCCAGCGCCTTCTGGCGCGAGAACCTCAAGAAGTGGAGCTGAGAGCGATGCGCAGGGAATCGACGAGAGGCAACGGGATCGCGGCGGGGGTGCTGCTGGTCGGCGCGGCGCTGGTCGGCTGCCGTGGCGGCTCCGAGGGCGAGAGCAGCGGCGGCAGCGAGGGCTCGGGCACCAGCTCGGGCCCGAGCGTCACGTCGACGGCCGACACCACCGACACCTCCGACGGGGCCGACTCGGGCCGCGCCGACTCGGACACGAGCACCGGCGGGCCCCCCGATCCGCCGCCGCCCTCGGCCGCCTGCGAGGAGCGAGAGCTGCCGCCCCGGGGCGGGGCCGAGATCCTGGTGTCGCCCGGGCCCGATGCCACCGTGATGGTCGACGGCCAGGCGACCACGCTGCGGGCCGTGGTCGCCTCGGCGGCCTCGGGCGACACCATCCTGCTCGCGGACGGCGAGTACCCGCTGCCCGAGGCCGGCCCGGGCGAGTACACGGGCCTGTACTTCACGACCCCCGACGTCACGCTCCGCTCCCAGAGCGGGGATCCGCAGTCGGTGGTCATCGATGGACGCTACCTCAGCCAGGGAGACGGCAGCGCCCCGATCACGATCGACGCCACGGGCATCGTGGTGGCCCACCTCACCGTGCGTCGCTCGATCTTCCACCTCATCCACATCTGGGCGGGCGGCGACGGGGCGCTCGTGCACGACGTGCACATGATCGACGGCGGCCAGCAGTTCCTCAAGTCGAGCGTCGACGACGGCACGGTGGACGAGGTCGAGGTCTCGTGCAGCAGCTTCGTGATGACGCCGCAGGGCCGCGACAACGTGTGGGGCTACGGGCCGCAGGACGGCGGGACCACCTGCTACACCGGGGGCATCGACACCCACAACGCCCGCAGCTGGTTCGTGCACGACAGCTACTTCGAGGGGATCTACTGCGACGAGAGCGGCGTGCCGCGACCCGCCCACGGCCAGTTCCCCGAGCAGCGCGACGGCATGACCTACAACGGCGGCCTCGCCGAGCACGGCATCCACATGTGGGACAGCGAGATGGGCACCGGGCACGTCATCGCCCGCAACCGCATCGTCGACTGCGCCCGCGGGATCGGCATCGGCCTGGTCGACCCCGTGTACGGCACCACCGTGGTCAACAACATGGTCTCGTCGGTGCACGCGGCCAGCGGTGAGCACGACGTGGGCATCATCGTCGAGCGGGCCGTCGACACCGTGGTGGCGCACAACAGCGTCGTGCTCACGCACCCCGAGGCCTACCCCAACGGCATCGAGTATCGCTGGGCCGAGACCTCCAACCTCACCCTGCACGGCAACCTGAGCAACCGGGCCATCACCGCTCGCGACGGCGCGACGGCGGCCGAGTCCGACGAGGTCGACGACGCCGACCCGGCCTGGCTCGCCGATCCCGGCAGCGGTGATCTACACCTCGTCGACTGTGCCGCTCCTGGATCGGCGGCGCTGCATCCCTCGGCGCCGGACGACTTCGACGGCGAGCCACGCAGCGACCCCACGGTCCCCGGCGCCGACGAGTGCTCGGGCTGAGCCTCCGTCGGGCTCGCGACCGGTGGCGAGCGCCCCCGAGGGGGGACCCCGCCTCACGCCCGCCGCAGCGTGCGGAAGAAGCGGGCCGGGATCTCGTAGTCGTCCTCGACGTGGTTGCTCTTGACGATCGTGCGGGGCGGGACGTCGCGGTCGATCACCACCCCGGCGTTGATCACCGAGTGCTCGCCGATCTCCACCCCGCACAGGATCGTGCAGCCGGCCCCCACCGAGCAGCCCCGACGCAGGATCGTGGGCTTGTGCTTCTTGGGGATGAGCTGCGCGGTGGGCTTGTTGGGGTACTCGCCCAGGTTGAGGTGGGTGAGCACCATCGAGCGCATGCCCAGCGAGACGCTGTCCTCGATGATGATCTCGTCGGTGAGGTCGAGGAAGACCTCGCGGCCGATGTGCGAGAAGGCGCCCACGTGGAGGTGGGAGAAGTCCTCGCCGTACTCGTGCAGGGTGATGTTGGGCCCGATCGGCCAGGTGTCGGGGTGGATGTCGGCCCCGAAGCGCGAGAGGATGTCCTTGGTGACGGTGGGGCTCCAGCACTGCTGGAGGTAGGCCGCCAGCTCGAGCATTCCGCCTCGTCGGAACAGGATCTCGGGGTTGGGCCACTGCGTCTGCAGCCAGAGCCGGGTTCGCACGTAGTCGATGGCGCCGTGCAAGGCCCCGCGGAGGCGTCGGTCGGTCATCGTTCGGCGATGACCCTAGCATGGTTCATCATCGCCACGACCCATGGGGCCCGGGCTGCGAGGAATCGGCCTGGTCCCGCGAGCCGCAGGTCGACATGATCGAGGTCGTGGCCCGTGCGGCTCGCGTCCTCCACGCGTGGGCGCGAGGGCTCCCTTCTCCTGCTTCTGCCCCTACGGTGGCGGCCAATGGCTACCTCGTCAACACGCTCACCGGCGTCGACATCTGCGTGGGCACCCAGATGCCCAAGCCCCTCCCGCCCTACACCCCCGAGCAGATCGACATGATCTCGGCCTGGATCTGCCAGGGCGCGCCGCCCTGAGGCGGGGCGGCTCGGCGCGCTCGCGCCTACGGTCGCAGCCCGCGGCCGAAGTTGAAGTCCACGAAGTCGCGGAAGAAGCGGTGCGGATCCTGATCCGTCTTGGAGGTGAGCTTCTTGCGGATCTCGTGCAGCAGGTAGGCCCCCGCGAAGGCGGTGTTGGCCGCGAGCAGGGCGGCGCGCCCATGGTTCTTGCGCAGGTAGTAGGCCCGCGACTCGAACCAGTACCGGGGGCGGCGCTTCTTGGTGTCCTTGATCCCGGTGGACACCTGCCCGATGTGCTCGGCGGTGGCCTCGACCACGTAGTAGGTGGACCACCCCGCTCGCTTGGCCCGCATCGCGAGGTCGGTCTCCTCGAAGTAGAGGAAGAAGTTCTCGTCGAACAGGCCGATCTCGTCGAGCATGGCCCGGCGCAGGATCACGCTGGCGCCCGAGACCCAGTCGACCTCGCCGGTCTGCTCGGGGGCCTCGGGGACCACCTTCCAGCGGTCGAGCAGGCGGCTGGCCAGGCCCAGGTGCAGGCCCTGCTCGAGCTCGCTCCACACCGAGGGGAAGCGGAACGCCGACAGCCGTAGCTCACCCCCGGGGTGACGCACCTTGGTGCCCGCCTGGCCCACCCGCGGGTGGTCCTCCATGAAGCGCACCATGTGCTCCACGGTCCCGCGATCCGGGTAGGCGTCGGGGTTGAGCAGGTAGAAGTACTCGGGCGGGTCGTCCCACGACATGGCGTGGCGGAACGCCAGGTTGTTGCCGGCACCGAAGCCCGCGTTGCGCCCCGAGGCCAGCACGTCCACGTGCTCGTCCCAGCCGCGCTCGCGCACGGCGGCCGCGATCTTCTCGTAGGAGCCGTCCTGCGAGTCGTTGTCGACCACGATCGAGCGCCCGCCCAGCGGGACGATGTCGTCGAGCACGTGCTCGAGCGCCCGCAGCGCGAGGTCGGCGGTCTTGTAGTTGACGGTGACGGAGGCGACCTTCACGGGGGTCGGCAGCATATCCCACGCGCCCCGCTCCTCGCCACCCGAGCAGGGGCCGAGCGTGCTAGGTTGCGGACCACTCCGAGGCACGGTCGGCGCTGCTTCGCGCCGCGATCCCATCGAGTCGGAGCGATTGCGAGCGCCCTGGGCGCGGGCACGGGACCCTCCATGACGGCGTACAACCTGACCCACCTCAAGCAGCTCGAGGCGGAGAGCATCCACATCATCCGCGAGGTCGCGGCCGAGTTCGACAAGCCGGTGATGCTCTACTCGATCGGCAAGGACTCCCAGGTGATGGTGCACCTGGCCCTCAAGGCCTTCTACCCGGCCAAGCCGCCGTTCCCGCTGATGCACGTGGACACCACCTGGAAGTTCCGCGAGATGATCGAGTTCCGCGAGAGCTGGGCGCGCAAGGAGCTGGGCCTCGACCTCATCGTCTACGTCAACGAGGAGGGGGTGAAGCAGGGGATGAACCCCTTCGACTTCGGCTCCAAGGTCCACACCG
The DNA here is from genome assembly GCA_020633315.1 of Myxococcales bacterium. GTDB lineage: Bacteria > Myxococcota_A > Polyangia > Nannocystales > Nannocystaceae > Paraliomyxa. The sequence continues at coordinate 182,230 of JACKDV010000004.1, read as the reverse complement.
ACGTGATGAAGACCCAGGCCCTGCGCCAGGCGCTCGACAAGTACCGGTTCGACGCGGCCTTCGGCGGGGCGCGTCGCGACGAGGAGAAGTCGCGGGCCAAGGAGCGCGTGTTCTCGTTCCGCGACAAGCACCACCGCTGGGATCCCAAGAACCAGCGCCCCGAGCTGTGGAACATCTACAACGCGCGGGTGCACAAGGGCGAGAGCATCCGGGTGTTCCCGCTGTCCAACTGGACCGAGCTCGACGTGTGGCAGTACATCCACCTCGAGGGGATCCCCATCCCCGATCTGTACCTGGCGGCGGAGCGGCCGGTGGTGGAGCGCGACGGCGTGCTCATCATGGTCAACGACGAGCGGATGCAGGAGCGGCTCGGGCCCGGCGAGGAGCCGATGATGAAGATGGTCCGCTTCCGCACCCTGGGCTGCTACCCGCTGACGGGGGCCGTCGAGTCCACCGCGACCACCCTGCCCGAGGTCATCCAGGAGATGCTGCTCACCCGGCAGAGCGAGCGGCAGGGGCGGGTCATCGACTTCGACCAGTCGGGCTCGATGGAAGAGAAGAAGAAGGAAGGCTACTTCTAGCCGCGAGGACCCGATCATGTCGCACCAGTCGGATCTCATCGCCAAGGACATCGAGGCCTACCTCGAGCAGCACGAGCGCAAGGAGCTGCTGCGCTTCCTCACCTGCGGCTCCGTCGACGACGGCAAGAGCACGCTCATCGGGCGCCTGCTCTACGACTCGAAGATGGTCTACGAGGACCAGCTCGCCGCCATCAAGCGCGACACGGCCACCCAGGGCAACGTGGGCGACCGGGACTTCGATCCCGCGCTGCTCACCGACGGGCTCAAGGCCGAGCGCGAGCAGGGTATCACCATCGACGTCGCCTACCGCTACTTCTCGACCGACAAGCGCAAGTTCATCATCGCCGACACGCCGGGGCACGAGCAGTACACCCGCAACATGGCGACGGGGGCCAGCAACTGCGACCTGGCCATCATCCTCATCGACGCGCGCCACGGGGTGCTCACCCAGACCAAGCGCCACAGCTTCATCGTCTCGCTGCTCGGCATCCGCCACGTGCTGGTGGCGATCAACAAGATGGACCTGGTCGGCTTTCGCGAGGAGGTCTACGAGCGCATCATCGCCGACTACGAGGGCTTCGCCTCGCGGCTCGACGTGCAGGACCTCGAGTTCATCCCCATCTCGGCCCTCGACGGCGACAACGTGGTCGAGCGATCGGAGCGCATGCCCTGGTACGAGGGCATGACCCTGATGCGCTACCTCGAGTCGGTCTACATCGGGGCCGACCGCAACATGCGGGACTTCCGGTTCCCGGTGCAGTACGTCATCCGGCCGCACCTGGACTTCCGCGGCTTCGCGGGCACGGTGGCCTCGGGCATCGTGCGCAAGGGCGACGAGATCGTGGTGCTGCCCTCGCGCAAGCGCAGCCGGGTCAAGGAGATCGTCACCCAGGACGGCGAGCTCGACGAGGCCTTCCCCCCGCTGGCCGTCACCCTCACCCTCGAGGACGAGATCGACGTGAGCCGGGGCGACACGATCACCCGCGTGGGCAACGTGCCCAAGGTGGGCGAGCGCTTCGACGCCACCCTGGTGTGGATGTCCGAGACGCCGATGGTCCCCGGCCGCGAGTACCTGTTCAAGCTGGGCCCCAAGGTGGTCAACGGCTCGGTCACCACGCTGCGGCACCGGGTGGACGTCAACACCCTGCACCGCGTGGATGCGCCCACCCTGGCCCTCAACGAGATCGGCCGGGTGGCGGTGCGGCTGCACGCGCCGGTGGCCTACGACGGCTACGGCCGCAACCGCGCCACCGGGGCGTTCATCGTCATCGATCGACTCAACAACGGCACGGTGGCGGCGGGGATGATCCTCGATCGCACCGCGACCGAGGCCCTGGCCGACAACTGGGACGCCGAGCCGGCCGAGGGCCTGGTGCCCGCGCCCAGCCGGGTGACCGCGCAGGAGCGCAGCGCTCGCTTCGGCCAGACCCCGGCCACGGTGCTGCTCACCGGCCTGTCGGGCTCGGGCAAGACCACCCTCGCCTACGCGCTCGAGCGCCGGCTGTTCGAGGAGGGCCGGGCGGTGATGGTGCTCGACGGCTCCAACCTGCGCCGCGGGATCAGCAAGGACCTGGGCTTCAGCGCCGACGAGCGCTCGGAGAACCTGCGCCGCGCGGCCGAGGCGGCCCGCCTGATGAACGAGGCGGGGCTCATCTGCATCGCCGCCTTCGTGGCGCCCTCCGAGGAGATCCGGCACAGGGCGGCCGAGCTCGTGGGCGAGGAGCGCTTCTTGGTGGTGCACCTCGACACGCCGATCGAGGTGTGCCGCGAGCGGGCCCATGCTCTGTACGGCGCGGCCGACGAGGGGCGGGTGGGGAGCTTCCCCGGGGTGTCGCTGGCCTACGAGCCCCCGCAGGCGCCCGACCTCGTGGTGCGCACCGCCGAGCAATCGGTGGCCCAGTGCGTGGAGGCGATCGTGGCGCTGCTGCAGGAGCGCGAGCTGGTGTAGCCCGGGGCGGGCCGCACGGGCTCGCTCGGGCTCAGCCGCCGACGATCGCGTGCACCTTGGGCGCGATCCAGTCCGCGAGGAAGTGGGCGCCCTTGACCGTCAGGTGCACCCCGTCGCCGCCGCGCAGCAGCACGCGCTTGCCGTCGATCTGCTTGTGGTCGGTGTACTCGCCCCCGTCGGTGGCGAGCGCCGACCAGGTCTCCACGAAGTCCCACCCGTCGCGGGTGCCCATGGTGGCCTCGAAGATCGAGTTCATGTGCTCGACCCGCGAGCGCAGCTTGGTGGGGCGCACCATGGGCATGCCCATCCACACCATCCGCTCGCCGTCGGGGGTCACGGCGCTGGCGAAGGCCTCCACTCGGCGGCGGTACTCGTCGTCCCAGCCGTCCTCGCCCCAGCGGATCCACTGCGGGTCGGCGCCCTTGCCCATGTGCAGGCCCTGGCCGTCGTTGCCCCCGAACATGCACAGGGTGATCTGGGGGCGCACCGCCTCGTACTGCCTGGCGGCCTCGGCCTGCCAGTCGTAGAAGTCGGGCCGTGCCAGGCCGCTGGCGCTCTTGGCCTTGCGGTGCACGGTGTAGCCCAGCTCCTCGAGGCGCTTGCCGAGGTACAGGCCCAGCCCGCCCGCGATCTGGCTGCCGCCCATCATGAGGATGCGCTGACCGGACTCGGCCCGAGCGCCGCGGGGCAGCAGCGACACGGTGAGCCCGGCGGCGATGCCCTGGAGGAAGGTGCGGCGAACGAGGGAGCGCGGCGCGGCCATGACGGCAACCATGGCCAAAGTGGCGGAGGATCTCAAATGGGGGGCCCAGCGGGACCTGGGCGGTCGATAACGGCGATTCGAGGGATGCGACGCGAGACCGCATGCCCGAGCCGGGGATGCTTGCTCTAGCCCTGGGTGGGCTCGCTCACCCACTCCCAGCTGCGGTCGCGGGTGCGCTCCTTGAAGGTGGCGCAGCTGAGCTCCTCCATGCCCAGCCACTGCCCGAGCTGGGCGAGGTCGGGATCGAAGACCTCGGCCAGGCGGAGGCGATCGTCCGCGCTGAGCTCGGGGCGCTTGCGCATGGTCCACAGGCTCTTGATCCGATCGCGCAGCTGCTGGGGCACGAAGCGGCGGCGGAGGTAGGCCAGGGGAGGGAAGTCCACGATGAGGTCGCGCAGCGGGCTCACCCGCAGGCGCTCGGCCGAGACGTTCTTGGCCCCCATGTCCTCCTTCCAGCGCGGCTTGCCCCCGTAGGCCAGGAAGCGACACACCCGCTCGAGCTCGTCCTGCGAGTGGCGCAGCAGGTGATCGAAGAACACCGGGAGCACCCGCTGCCGCCCGAAGGCCTCGAAGTAGGGCCGCAGCTGCATGGTGTAGAGGCTGAAGTCCTTGAGCGCCGGGTGCTCGCGCAGCGCCTGCGAGATCGGCACGTCGAGCACCCGCTGGGTCCACTCGTGGATGTAGTGGGACACCAGGCGATCGATGGGGTGCCGCATCACGTAGATGAATTTGGCGTCGGGGCAGTGCTCCTGCAGGCGCTCGATCACCCGGGGGTGGCGCGGCAGCTTGCTGTAGTGCGTGGACGACTCGCCGCACAGATCGCCCGGCTCGGCGGCGGCGAACAGCCCGGAGTACCAGCCCAGGCCCTTGGCCCAGTTCTCCTCGTCGCTGAAGAAGTTGGGCTCCTTGGGCTCGGACATGACGAAGCCCGGCTGCTCGGCGAGCTGATCGTGCAGCGTCGAGGTCGCGCACTTCATGGCGCCGATGATGATGAAGTCGGGCATGCGGCTCATGTCGGCCCGGGATGATGCGGGGGGCGGGGGCACGAGGCAAGCGAGCGGCCCACGGCGGGCGTGCGCGGCCGTGCGCTCGCGGGCGCGGCGCGAGCTCGGTCGGCGCATCCGCGCGCAGGGCTTGGTCGCCTGGACTTTCGCCACGCGCTGCTATATGCATCCGACCGGGGTTCTCGCCATGATCCGCAGGTTCACGGTCCTGGGCGTGGAGGTCACCGATCTCACCATGGCCGAGGCCGTGGCGCTGCTCGAGCGGCTGATCGTGGAGGAGGGCGACCGCACCCACAGCGTGTACTTCGTCAACGCGCACACGCTCAACACCGCCAGCGACGACCCGGACTATCGGCGGGTGCTGCAGCGGGGCGACTACGTGTTCGGCGACGGCACCGGCGTGCGCTGGGCCACCCGCTTCCTGCACCACGAGCGCCTGCAGGACAACGTCAACGGCACCGACCTCACCCCGCGCTTCTTCGCCGACACCGCGGGCAAGGGCTACCGCTACTACCTGCTGGGCACCCGCGAGGACTCGATCCCCCGCACCGCCGAGTTCGCCCGCCACAGCTTCCCCGGCTGGGAGCAGGTGGGCTACCACCACGGCTACGTGCAGGACCCCGAGTCCTCGGCCGAGGTGATCGCCGACATCAACGAGAAGCGACCGCACCTGCTGCTGGTGGGCATGGGCAACCCGCTGCAGGAGCGGTGGATCGACCGCAACCTCGAGCAGCTCCGGGTCCCCGTGTGCATGGCCATCGGGGGCCTGTTCGACTACTGGTCGGGCGAGCTCACCCGTGCTCCGGCCTGGGTGCGCTCGCTGGGCTACGAGTGGCTGCACCTGCTGGTCCGGCAGCCCCACAAGGCGCGGCGCTACCTGCTGGGCAACCCGCACTTCCTGCTGCGCCTGGCCAAGGCCAAGGCGCTCGCCAAGCTCGGCTAGCTCGCTAGCAGGGGCAGGACCACACCTGGGTGATCGTCCACGTGTCGCCCAGGGTCTCGCTGCGCAGCGTGGCCGAGTTGTCGTGGTCGGAGAAGTAGAGCCGCTCGAGCTCGCCGTCGAGGTCGGCGTCGAAGATCGCGACCGGCTCGATCTCCCAGTCGGTGGGCTCGAAGGCGCCGTCCTCCACCCGGTCGAACGAGCCGATGAAGGAGTAGTGGCCGTCCCCGCAGATCGCGTCGGAGTAGCCGAACTGTAGCTCCACGAAGCGAGCCTGGCCGTCGGCGTCGAGCCAGCTGGTGACGGTGGCGGGGTGGTCGGCGACGAGCTTCTCCCAGCTTCCGTACTGCTGCCGGCTCGGCTCGTCGATCTCGGCGAGGAACTCGAGGTACTGGGTGCGGGTCTCGGCGAGCTCCTCCGAGGCCTCGTGCTCGGCGATGCGGCGGGCGGTCAGCGGCGAGGGCTCGTCGCTCGGGTGCAGCAGGGCGGGAGCGGGCAGGCTGCTGTCGCGGGCCCACAGCGCGCCCTCGCACGAGTCGTCGCCGACGATCTCGGCCACCAGCCACGCGGCCTCGGTCTCGTGCTCGCGCTCGTCGTCGGCGGTCAGCGACCACACCCGCTTGCGGATCTTGGCCTCCGACGGCAGGTTGGCCTCGAACTCGTCCCAGTCCGCCTCTTCGTCGGGGTGGAAGAGCTGGTAGAGCGAGGGGCCGTCGTGCTGGGCGAGCACGCTCAGCTCGCCCAGGCGAGCGGTGCACAGCTTGCCCTCGGCGCCGTACAGATCGAAGGTGCGGCCGCGCTGCACCCACATGGCCTCGGGCACCTTGCGGGCATCGGCCCGCTTCGACGCGCAGTAGCTCCCCGGCCCGGCGTCGGAGTGGAGGCGGCCCGTGCCCCAGGTGGTCGGGGCCTCGGTGCTCAGCACCAAGCCGGCCTCGTTGACGAAGGCGAAGGCGATGCGATCGTCGGCGGGCTCGGGCTCGACCGCGGGCTCGACCACCGGCGCGGGGGGGACCTCGACGGTCGTCTCCACCACGGGCACCACGGGCACCGCCTCCAGCTCCACGGCCGCGGGGGCGGGCTCTTGGACCACCACCACCTCGGTCTGGGGCTCGAGGGTGAGCGCATAGGCCAGGGGGCCCAGCAGCAGACCCATCCCCACCACCAGCTCGGCCGTTCGTCGTGCCATGGCCCCCCTACGCCCGGGAGACGCCCGTGCATTCCATGCGCCTACAGGGGCCACACCCGGGGCACGATCACCATCGCCAACGCCCCCACCAGCAGCGACAGGGGGCCGCCCAGCCACATGAAGTCGGCGCTGCGATAGCGCCCGGGCCCGAACACCATCAGGTTGGTCGCGTAGCCCATGGGGGTGGCGTAGGTGGAGGCCGCGGCCACGATCACGATCACCGCGAAGGGCATCACGCTCACGCCCAGGCTGGTCGCCATCGCCACCGCGAGGGGGAAGGTGAGCACGGCGGCCGCCTTGGAGGTGATGAGGTTGCCCAGCGCCAGCACCACCACGTACAGCAGCCCCAGCGAGGCCAGGGGCTCGCGGCCGGTGACCTCGAGGAGCCAGCCGGTGAGCAGGGTGTCGGCCCCGCTGGCCCGCAGCGCGTGCCCGATGCCGATGCCCGCCGCGATCCCCACCAGCACGCCCCAGTCGATGGCCTGCTTGGCCTGGGACACCCGCAGGCAGCGGGTGAGCAGCATGGCCGCGCCGGCCAGGCAGGCGGCCTTGAGCAGGCTGGTCAGCTCCAGCACCACCAGCAGCACCATCGCCAGCAGCAGCAGGCGCGCCACCCAGGCCCGCTCGTGGCGCAGGGGCGAGGAGTCCTCCACGCGGCTCACCAGGTAGAAGTCACGGGACTGGCGCTGGGCGTCGAGGAAGCTGGGGTGGGTCTCGAGCAGCAGGGTGTCGCCGGCCCGCAGGCGGATGTCGCCGATGCGCTGGTCGAGGCGCTCGCCGTTGCGCGCCACCGCGATCACCACCGCGTTGAAGGCGGTGCGGAAGCCCGACTCGCGGATCGTCAGGCCCCGGAAGCGGAAGCTCGACGACACCACCGCCTCCACCAGGCAGCGGTGCGAGCGGGGCTCGTCCAGGCGGAACAGCTGCTCGGCCGCGGGCACCAGGCCGGGGATCTTCTGCAGGTCGATGATCGACTCCACCGCGCCTACGAACAGCAGGCGGTCGCCGGCCTCGATGCGCAGGGTGGGGGGCACGGCGGTGAGCGCATCCTCGCCGCGCAGCACCCCCATGAGGTACACGCCGGGCAGGTGGCGCAGGCCGGCGGCCTCGATGCTCTTGCCGACCACGGGGCTGCTCGCCTCGACCACGATCTCGGTGGTGTACTCGCGCACCTGCTCGAGGGGGTCCTTGGCGTCCTCGCGCCCGGCCAGCACCCAGCGCGAGGCCAGCGGCACGAACAGCAGGCCCAGCAGGGTGGCGGGGACGCCGATCCATGCCAGCTCGAACATCGACAGGCCGCGCGCCCCCGGTAGCTCGAGCAGCAGGCCGTTGACGATGAGGGTGCTGCTGGTGCCGACCACGGTGACCAGCCCGCCGAGGATCGAGGCGTAGCTCAGCGGCAGCAGCAGCTGCGAGACCGACAGCCGGCAGCGCCGGGCCCAGTCGATGACGATGGGCATGAGCATCGCCACCACCGGGGTGTTGTTGACGAAGGCGCTGAAGCCCGCCACCGGGACCATCACCCGCAGCTGCGCGCCGACCAGGCTCCGCGGTCGCCCCAGCACCCGGTTGCCCAGGAAGCTCAGGCCGCCGGTCTGCCGCAGGCCCTCGGCCACCACGAAGAGCGCGGCGATGGTGGCCACGCCCTCGTTGGAGAAGCCCGACAGCGCCTCGGCCGGGCTGACGATCCCCGCCACCAGCAGCAGGGCCAGCCCGCCCAGCAGCACCATGTCGGGGGCGACGAGGGTCGCCAGCAGTGCAACGATGATCGCCGCCAGGACGCCGAAGGTCGCGACGAGCGGCCAGCTCATCGCACGTCGAGCTCGGCGAGCACCTGCAAGAAGCGGTCGTGCACCGCCGCGTTGCTCGCCACCACGCCGCGGTTGCCGGCCAGGGTGCGGCCGCGCGAGAAGTCGAGCGGCCGGCCCTGCACGTCGGTGACCCGCCCGCCCGCCTCCTCGACCACCAGGCAGCCTGCCGCGTGGTCCCAGATCTTCTCCTCGTAGTCCTTGCGCGTGGGCAGCCGTAGGTAGGCCTCGGCGTCGCCCCGGGCCACCACCGCGTACTTGGCCTGGCTGTCCAGGCGCACGGGATCCACCGCGATGCCCAGCCGCCGCACCACCTCGGCCGAGACGTCGTGGGCGCTGTGCCCCGATTCCACCGACTCGCAGGTGCGGGCCTGGCTCGGGTCGGAGCGGTCGCTGACGCGGATCGGCCGGCGCTCGCCGGGCCGGGCCAGCGCGGCCATGAACGCCCCCTGGCCCCGCACCGCCGTGAGCACGCTGCCGAGCTCGTCGCCGAGGGCGAGGTTGGGGCAGGCCAGGGCGCCCACCACCACCTGGCCGTCGACGATGAGGCCCAGCGCGATCGCATACTGCTCGCCGCGCAGGAAGCCCTTGGTGCCGTCGATGGGATCGAGGGTCCACATGCGCGAGGGCGTGGCCTCTGCGTTGCCCCGCCCCACCAGCTCGAGCACCTCGGCCTCGCCGCTCAGCCCCGCGCCCGCGAGCTCGCTGAGCATGCGCTGCAGCACCGAGGCGTGCTCGGGCCGGCGCAGGTCGGTGGCGTCCTCCTCGGCCACGATGGGATCGTGGGGCATGGTCCGGGCCAGCGCCCGGCACACCAGCACCTGGCTGCAGTAGTCGGCCACCGTCACCGGGCTGCGGTCACGCTTCTCGAGCACGTCCGGGCCGATCGCGCCCTGGATCGACCGACAGATCGCGGCGGCCTCCACCACGGCGGCGGTCGCCGCCTGCAGCTCTCGCTCGTAGCTCGTCTCACCCATCGGCGGCACCGTAACCCGGCCGAGCCCGCCGCGGGGGCGTCGCAGCGCGGCCGTGCGCCGCGACGAGATGGGCCCAAAACTCACATCTTCGGGAGCACGCTGTGACGAGGCCCGGCGGCGCGACCTCGCGCGCGGCTCGACGAGCGCGGGTGCTCGCCGAGCGCATGGCGATGCGGGTGGGTTTTGTCCCCCGGCCGGGGCCGCGGTACAACGACACGAAGATGCGGGTCGCCTACCTGACCACGGCCTATCCCTCGGTCAGCCATACCTTCATTCGTCGCGAGCTCACCGAGGTGGAGCGGCAGACGGGCGAGGTGGCTCGGTTCGCCATTCGCGAGTCGCCCTACGAGATCGTCGATCCCGACGACGAGCGCGAGGTGTCGCAGACCTTCCGGGTCCTGAAGCAGCCGATCGCCCGCTGGGCCCGGGCCGCGATCAACGAGGGGCTCAAGAACCCGGTGGGGCTGGCCAAGGCGCTGCGCAAGGCGGTGAAGCTGGGCTTTCGCAGCGAGCGCGGCCTGCCCACGCACCTCGTCTACGTGGCCGAGGCGATGGTGCTCAACGACGAGATGAAGCGCCGCCGCATCGACCACGTGCACGTGCACTTCGGCACCAACCCCGCCTCGGTGGCCCAGCTCATGCACGAGATGGGCGGGCCCTCGTACTCGTTCACCGTGCACGGCCCCGACGAGCTCGACGCGCCGCGGGGCTTCGCGCTGGGGCCCAAGATCGCCGACTCGGCCTTCGTGGTGGCGATCACCGACTTCTGCGCGGGGCAGCTGCGCCGCTGGGTGGGCCACGAGCACTGGGACAAGATCAAGGTCGTGCACTGCACGGTGGGCGACGAGTTCTTCGACCAGGCCCGCCCCATCGACCCCGCCAGCAAGGCGCTGGTGTGCGTGGGCCGGCTGTCGGCGCAGAAGGGGCAGCTGCTGCTGGTCGAGGGCTTCGCCGACGCCATCGACCGCGGCGTGGACGCCGAGCTGGTGCTGGTGGGCGACGGCGAGATGCGCCCGCAGATCGAGGAGCTCATCGCCCGCCGCGGCGTGGCCGACCGGGTGCGGATCACCGGCTGGGTCAGCGGGCAGCAGGTGCGCGAGGAGTTGCTGGCCGCGCGCGCCCTGGCCCTGCCCAGCTTCGCCGAGGGCCTGCCCATGGTGATCATGGAGGCCTTCGCCATGTGCCGCCCCGTGCTCACCACCTACATCGCCGGCATCCCCGAGCTGGTGGTCGACGGCGACAACGGCTGGCTCATCCCCTCGGGCTCGGCCGCCCGCATCGCCGAGGGCATCGAGCGGGTGATGGCCACCCCGGTGGAGCGGCTCGACGAGATGGGGCGCCGCGGCCAGGAAGCGGTGCGACGCCAGCACTACACCCCCACCGAGACCTCCAAGCTCGTCGAGCACATCCGCCGGGTGGTCTCCGAGTAGCAAGGCAGTCGAGGTCACGCGATGTTCTCCGTCGTCATCCCCGCCTACAACGAGTCGGCCGTGATCGAGCGCTGCCTGCGGGCCATGCTGCAGGACTACCGGCCCGGCGAATTCGAGATCATCGTGGTGCCCAACGGCTGCAAGGACGACACCGCCGAGCGGGCGCGGGCCTTCGGCGAGCCGGTGAAGGTGGTCGAGACCCCGGTGGGCAGCAAGATCGGCGCGCTGAACCTGGGCGATCGCCACGCCACGGGCTTCCCGCGGATGTACGTCGACGCCGACATCGTGGTCTCCACCGCGGCGCTGCGCGAGGTGGCCGAGCTGCTCGCCGACGACTCGCCGATCCTGGTGGGAGCCCCGCGGGCCATCGTGGCCTACGACGAGCACCCCGCGCTGGTGCGCTCGTTCGTGAAGGTGTGGACGAGCCTGCCCTACTTCACCGAGGGGCTGATCGGCGCGGGCTTCTACGCGTTCTCCCGCCGCGGCCGCGAGCGCTTCGGCGAGTTCCCCGACGTCATCGCCGACGACGGCTTCGCCCGCCTGGTGGCCGCGCCCCACGAGCGCGGCACCACCAAGGTGCACACCTTCACCATCACCCCGCCCTCCAGCCTGCGAGCGATCGCCAACGTGATGACGCGGGTGCGGGCGGGGGCCTACGAGCTGCGCGAGAAGTTCCCCGAGATGTTCCGCAACGAGACCACCGACGCCGGGCGCTCGCTGCGGATCATCGCCAGCCGCCCCGATCTGTGGGTCCACGCGCCGATCTACCTGGGCGTGATGTTCTACTCCAAGCTGCGCGCCCACCAAAAGCTGCGCGCGCGGCAGGAGAAGGTCTGGGAGCGCGACGAGACCTCGCGCCAGGCCACCTGAGCACGGGCCCGGCTTCCGCGCTCGCGGGGGGCCGGGCTCGGATGCGCGTTCCCACGCCTCGACGGCGCGGCTCGGGACCGATCCTCGCAAAGCTCACCGCCTCGCCTCGCGTCGTACAGGTGCCCAGGGCCTGCCCGGCGACCCCCTCTTTCGCCTATGCTTGCCGCCGATGTCGGAAGGCGATGACAAGGGCCGCGTGAGCACGAAGGCGGTCTCGGACACGGTGCTCGAGCGCGACGAGATCCACGAGGAGTGGGAGGAGCAGTACCTCACCCCCGAGATGGACCGCTTCTACGATCGGGCCTTCGACGAGATTGCCCGCCGCCTGCACGCGCCCCGCGGCGCGCGGCTGCTCGACGCCGGCTGCGGCTACTGCTTCCACGCCGTCCGCCTCGCGCGGCATGGCTTCAAGGTGACGGGGGTCGACTTCAGCGACGCCGCCCTGGCCCAGGCCCGAAGGTACCTCGAGTCGGTGGGCATGGTCGACGAGATCGAGGTGCGTCAGGCCAACCTGCTCGACCTGCCCTTCGAGGACGAGTCGTGGGAGTACGTGCACTGCTGGGGCGTGCTGATGCACATCCCCCACCTCGAGCAGGCGCTGCGCGAGCTGGCCCGGGTGACCAAGAAGGGCGGCAAGCTGGTCATCATGGAGAACAACATGCGCTCGCTGCACGTGCAGGTCTACGAGCCGCTGCTGCGCATGGTGAAGACGGTGCTCGGTCGCTCCAAGCCCACGCGTCGTCTCACCGAGCGGGGCATCGAGAGCTGGTACCAGAAGCCCGGCGGCGAGATGCTCGTGCGGATGACCGACATGGGCTTCCTCGAGCGCTTCCTGGGGCAGCAGGGCATGACCCTCGAGGATCGCTTCGCGGGGCAGCTCACCGAGCTGTACACCTCGGTGCCGGTGCCGGCGGTCAAGCGCGCGCTCCAGCAGGCCAACGCGCTCTACCTCGACAAGGTGGCCGCTCCGGGGATCTCGCAGGGCAACATCCTCATCTTCCGCAAGGGCTGAGCCCCGGGGCGCCCGCGGCGGCCGGGGCGATCTCGGGGATCCACGCCGTCGCTCCCGGTCCGCGGGGCTTTGCTCGGCGCGTGGCGGCGGCGTGCACTACCATGGGAGCCGCACGCCGTGCCGAGTCCCGGTCCAGTCGCCTTCCTGGTCTTCTATCTGTGGATCCCGATCTCGGCGATCCTGTTCTCGCAGAAGGAGCCGCGCAAGGCCGGCTTCATCGCGGTGATCTGGGGGACGATGTGGCTGCCCGAGCTGGTCAGCTTCGACCTGCCGATCCTGCCCGCGATCGACAAGCACGTGCTGGTGGGGCTGTGCGCCTTCGTCGGCCTGTACCTCACGTCCAAGGAGCGACGCGATCGCATGCGCCTGCTGCGGGGCATGCAGCTGTTCTTCTTCTTCTTCGCGGTGGGCAACGTGGGGACGGCGATGACCAACCCCGAGAGCTTCACCTACGGCGGCCAGCTCGCCTGGGAGGGCGGCCCGCGCTTCCCCGTGGTGAACATCGAGCCGCTGCCCAAGAAGGAGTTCATCGCGATGACGATCCAGGACTTCTTCAAGTACGTGATGCCGATGGGCGCGGGGCAGATGCTGGTGCAGAGCCGCGACGACGCCATCGTGTTCCTCAAGAGCTTCGTGTTCGCCTGCCTGGTCTACGTGCCGCTGATGCTGTGGGAGGGCATGATGAGCCCCCAGCTCCACCGCCAGGTCTACGGCTACTACGCCCTCAACTTCGCCCACAACGTGCGCGGCGACGGCTACAAGCCGGTCATCATGATGAAGAGCGGCCTGGGCGTGGCGATGTTCGAGTTCGTCGGCCTGTGCGGCGCGATCACCCTGGCCCGGCTCAAGCACAAGATCACGCCGATGATCCCGGCCGGCCTCGCCGCGCTCGCCATCCTGTTCGCGCTGGCCGTGTCGCGCAACGTGGCGGTGGTGGTCTACGCGGCCGCCGTGATCCCGGTGCTGTGGTTCATGAAGGCGCGCACCCAGGCGCGCATCGGCCTGGTGCTGGGGCTGGTGTTCCTCTCCTTCCCCATCACCCGCGCCAAGGGATGGTTTCCCGCCGACGAGATCGTGCAGTTCGCCACCGAGAAGGTGGGGCCCGATCGCGCCGCGTCGCTGGCCTTCCGCTTCGACAACGAGAACATCCTGCTCGAGCACACCCAGGAGAAGCCCTGGTTCGGCTGGGGCTCCTACGGCCGCAACCGCAAGTACGACCCCGACACCGGGCAGGACATCTCGGTGACCGACGGCGAGTGGGCCATCCACTACAGCGTGCGCGGGGCGGTGGGCGCGATCGGGTGGTTCTGGCTGGTGGGGCTGCCGATCCTGTGGGGCGCGCGCTTCATCCGGCGCGTCCACGATCCACAGGATCAGCTCGTCCTGGGGGCGATGGTCCTGACCCATGCGATCAACGCGGCCGACCTGCTGCCCAACTCGTCGTTCACGATCGTGCCCTTCGTCTACGCCGGCTGCCTCACGGGCTACCTGCAGCACCTCAACCGCAAGTACGGCAAGAACGCGCGCCCGGTCGCGGCGACGGCCCGGGGCCCGGCGCGAACGGTCTGAGCCCGCGCCGAGCCGGGGCTCCATGGCCGGGGTGCGGGTGGTAGCGTGGTGGCCCCGATGAAGGAGGGAGCATGCGAGTCCGTTCGATGAGCAGCTGGTGGGCCCTCGCGCTCGTGGCGGTGGTGGCCTGCGATCCGGGCTCCGGCAGGCGTGCCGATGGGGCCGAGTCGAAGGTGGCGGCGGCCGAGCGCCCGGCCGATGCGGAGGCGAGCAAGACGGCCGCGGTGTCGACGGCGAAGGCGAGCGCCGAGGTCGAGGCGGAGGCGAGCGCCGAGGTCGAGGCGCGGGGCGCCGAGGTGGAGACGAAGGCGAGCGCCGAGGTCGAGGCCCCCGCGGAGCCCGTGCTGCCGGTGCTCGGCCCCGCCTCGTTCGAGGAGGTCGTGGCGGCCCTGGCGTTGCTCCCTCGGCTCGAGGCCTCCACGGTGGAGGCCTGCTTTCCCGACCACGAGGTGGAGGTCATGCACCCCGGCCACCCCAACCAGGTGTTCGTGCTGCGCAAGGGAGCGGACACGATCGCCCACCTCGTCACCGACCATGGCCCGCTCCTGGTGGTGAGCATCGACGACGAGACGGCGATCGGCGGGTTCTCGCAAGGCGGCCCCTTCTCCGCCGTGATCGAGTCCCCCGACACCCGCTGCTGGAACATGCCCGAGGAGACCTGCACGCTGCACTGCAGCCTGCCCTCGGGGTGGAGCTTCGCCACCTCGCAGCGCCGCTGCCCCGACGAGGACTTCGAGCTGGTCACCAAGGAGAGGGCCGAGCAGCTCGCCCGCCGGGGCCGGATCGAGCAGGTCTACTGGGACCCGAAGGCCGCGCCGCAGCCGGCTCCCTGAGCTCGGCGAGCCGGGGGTGGCTCTCGCTCGGCTATGATGGGCGTGATGCGTACGCCGCTCGTCCTAGGTCTCGCGCTCGTGGCGGCCTGCAGCTCCGGCTCGTCCGAGAGCGAGGACTCGGAGGCGGCCGACGACCTGCCGCTGACCACCGCGATGCCGACCTCGGCCGGCGACTCGGGGACCACGGTCGGCATGCCCGATGCCACCACCTCGATGGGCACCGGCTCGTCGAGCAGCGCGGCCGACACCACCGCGGGCAGCGACGGCAACGTGTTCGACGTGGGCAACGTCCCCGACGCGCCGCCGCCTCGCCCGCTGCCCGAGCCCCAGCTCTGGTACACGATCGACGATCTCATCGTCTACATCGAGCTCGACCCCGCCGACGGCACGGTGGCCCAGCTCGTGACGAGCACGATCTCCAACGTGCCCCCGCTGATCTACGACGTGGGCGGGACGATCACCTTCAACGCGATCACCATGCTGGACGACGGCTCGCTGCTCGGGGCGCGCGGGCTCTCGGGCCAGACCCAGCTCTACCACCTGCCCGCGCCACCCACGATGGCCAGCGACGTCGCGGTCGACGTGCTCGGCGACATGGACGACGGGCTGTTCATCGAGGGGCTCTACACCGATTGCGACGGCCGCGTGTACCTGATGGACACGGGGGTGCACAGCTCCACCGCCGAGGGCAACCGCCTGCTGCGCTTCACCGGCGACTTCCTCGGCGGCGACTTCTCCTACGAGGTGATCACCGACCTGATGGTCGCGGTGGCCCCCGACATCGACGACATGGCGCCGGGCATCGACGCGATGGGGGCGGTGGTCGACAACCCCGGCTTCGCGATCGACTCGGGCACCGTCTACGAGTTCGACTACACCACCGGCACCGGCAATGTGCTGGGGGCGGTGGGGACCTACGGGATCCATGCCCTGGGCGGGGTGCTCTTCGACGACGGGGTCTCGCGGCTCTACGTGCTCACCCTCGACGCCGAGCTGCTCGAGGTGGATCCCGTCACGCTGGCCCCGTCGCCGGTGCTGGTGGTCGGCCCCGCGCCTCCCGGCGGCGGCCCGCCCGGGCTCACCGGCATCACGGGCCCGCTGACCGACTGCGTCACCGGCTTCCCGCGCGGCTGAGGGCGGCGGCCGCCTACTCCTCGCCGAGCGCCTTGACGGCCTCGCGCTTGTTGCCGAAGTAGACCTTCACGCCTTCCTTCTGCAGGAACTGGCGGATGGTCGCGCCGTCGAGGGCCAGGGCGCGGCGGGCCAGGGTGCCCAGGTCCTCCACCAGCGACTCCACGCCCGTGCCCAGGTCCTTCATGTCGCCGCTGATCTTGCGGAGGTTGGCCATCGCCACCGTGGTGTCGTCGATGATGGTGCCGATCTTCTTGGCCCGGTCGTCGTCGACGATCGCGGCGAGCTCCTCGAGCTCGGCCAGCGCGGCCTCGCTGCGCTCGAGCAGGGCGGGCAGGCGCTCGTCCACGGTGGCGCTGATGCGGTCGGCCCGCGCCAGCATCCGCTCGATGCGGGCGTCCTCGACCAGCGCGCGGGTGCCCTCGACGATGGCCCGCAGGTCTTCCTCGTTGTCGGTCGCGATGCGGCGCACGGTGGCGGTGGTGACCTCGAGGTCGTCGACCATCTGGTCGATCTCGGCGCGGGTGATGATGGGGGGGCTGCCGTCCTTGCCGGTGGCGTCGTCCATCAGCGCGCCCAAGCGCTCGGCCAGCGGCCCCAGCACGCCGGCGATGGAGTCCTCGCCGCCCAGCAGCGGCTCGAGGGCGTTGAGCACCTGGTCGACCTCGAAGTGGGTCTGCACGTTCTGGATGAGGCCGCCCGGCTCGAGCACGGGACCGTCGCGCTCCCCCGGCTCGATCTGCAGGTACTTCTCGCCGAGCAGGCTCTTGGCCCGCACGATCGCGGTGGCGTCCTGGTGCAGCACGATCTCGGGGTCGATGCGCAGGGTGAGCACGGCCACGTCGTGGTCGACCCCGATCTCCTCCACGCGGCCGACCTCGACCCCGGCGATCTTCACCGCGTTGTTGGCCACCAGCCCGGCCGCGTGGTCGAGGCGGAGCTCGTAGCGCTCGCCCCCGCCGCTGCCGAGCGCGCCGATGCTCTGCGCGAGCCAGACCAGCAGGGCCAGGGTGCCCAGCACGAAGATGCCCAGGCCGATGTGGGTTCGGTTCATGTCAGACGACCTGGATGGGGCCCTCGGTGGCCCGATCGAAGAACTGGCGCAGGGCGGGGTGGCAGTCGCGCTCGAGCTCGTCCTTGGGCCCGTAGGCGACCAGCTTGCCGCCCGCCAGCATGCCGATGGTATCGGCGATGGTGCGGGCCTCCGCCGTGTCGTGGGAGATGACGATGAACGAGATGCCGAGGGTGCGGTGCATCTCCATGATGAGCTCGTCGAGGGTGGCCGACATCACGGGGTCGAGGCCCGAGCTCGGCTCGTCGCACAGCACGATCTCGGGCTCGAGCGCGATGGCCCGGGCGAAGGCCACGCGCTTGCGCATGCCGCCGCTGAGCTCGGAGGGGAACTTGCCCTCCGCCCCGGGCAGGCCCACCCGCGCGAGCTTGTCGGTGACCTTGGCCCGGATCTCCTCCTCGCTCATCGAGGTGTGCATGCGCATGGGGAAGGCCACGTTGGCGCCCACGTCCATGTCGTCGAACAGCGCGCCGTCCTGGAACAACATGCCGAACTTTCGGCGCACCCGGAACAGGCGGCGACGGTCGCGGCTGCGTCGCTCGTCGAGCGCGGCGATGTCCTCGTCGCCCACGAACACCCGCCCCGCGTCGGGGCGCAGCAGGCCCACCAGGATCCGCAGCAGCACCGACTTGCCCGTGCCCGAGGGCCCCAGCAGCACGGTGATCGAGCCCTTCTTGACGGTGAGGCTCACGTCGTCGAGGACCTTGTGGGTCCCGAACGACTTGCTCACGTGCTCGAGCGCGATGGCGTCGTCGGGGCCGGGCACGGTCTGGGACCATACCGCAGAATCGAGCGGGATCGATCGCTCCGGCTGCTCGCGGGCCCCGGCGCTTCCGACGACCCGGGGTTTTCGGCTACCGTGGCCCGGTGGTGGAGGGCTCGCGGCGGATCCTGGGGCTGTGCCTCGGTCTGCTGGGGGTGCTGTGGCTGTGGGCCGCGCCGGGGCTGGTCAGCAGCAACGACGGCAGCCACCTCGCGCTGGCGCGGGCGCTGCTGCGTGGTGATCCGCGGCTGGGCGACGAGGTGGCGCTGACCCTGTGGGTCGATCGATCGCGCCGCGACGGCGAGGACTACAGCGATCGACCGCCGGGCACCGCCCTGCTCGCAGCGCCGGCGGTGTGGCTGGGGGCCCGCCTCGATCCGCTGCTGCTGCGCACCAGCCTCGAGACGCAGGAGCTGATGGTGCAGCCGGCGGCTCCGCGCTACGCCGAGACCTACGCGATCCGAGCCCAGCGACACGGCCGGCGGGCGCCTCCATTGCTGGCGCTGCAGGGCACGGCGCTGCTGCTGGCGCTGCACTGCGCCGCGGTGGGGATCGGGGGGCTGGTGGGCGTGGGGCTGCTGCTGCGTCGCCGCGGGGTGGGGTGGGGCGGTCGGATCTTCGCGCTGCTCGCCCTGGGCGGGGCCTCGCTGTGGGGGCCGTACTCGACCGTGTTGTTCTCGCACGTGAGCGCGGGCGCGCTGGCGATCTGGGCCGTGCTGGGACTGGAGGTGGGCGCGGGTCGGCCCGACGAGGGCGGGCAGTGGCCGGCGCTGCGTCGCGGCGCGCTGCTGGCCGCGGGCCTGGCCGCGGGCTGGGCCGCGTCGGCGGACTACCTGGTGGGGCTGCTGGTGCTGGGCCTGGGCGCGGCCTCGGTGCCGCCGCGACGCTGGCCGGCGGTGCTGCCCTGGCTGGTGCTGGGCGCGGCTCCCATCGTGGCGGCGACCGCCGCCTATCACCACGCGGCCTTCGGCTCCGCGCTCAGCATCGGCTACGACCACCACGCCAACTTCGAGTTCGCCCGCGAGCGCGTGACCACCTTCTCGGGCAACCCGCTGGTGGGGCTGTGGTCGCAGTGGGGCGCGGGCCAGGGCGCGGGAGTGCTGGTGCTCGCGCCCGTGATGCTGGTGGGCGTGGCGGGGCTGGCCGTCGATCGCGGGGCGCGGCGCTGGCTTTGGGGCGCGCTGCCGTGGATCGTGCTGCTGGCGTGTCACCGCACGCCCACCGGCGGCGCCGGCGAGGACCACCGCTACCTGGTGCCGCTCATGCCCGTGCTGGCGGTGGGCCTGGGCCTGGCGTGGCAGCGATGGAGCGGGGCGCAGGGGCGCGCCCGATGGATCGCGGCGGCCCTGGTTGCGCTCGCGGTGCTCTCGGCGTCGCTCGGCTGGACCCACGTCCTGCGAGCATGGGGCTGAGCCCTCGAGTAAGCTGGTCCGCCCATGGCCCCCCGCTCCGAGGCGCTCGGCTGGTCCCGTCGGATGCTCGACCGCTTCTTGCCGTCGAGCCCCCGCGCCGAGGACGAGCTGCGACGCCTGCGGCTCACCCTCGGCCTGGTGCTCATGGGGCTGGTGGTCTTGCCGGTGCCGGTGCTCGAGCACCTCCTGACCGGCCAGCCCCGGGAGGCGCTCTCGCTGGCCGGGGCGTGGGTCGCCCTGCTCCTGATGCTGCCGGCCATCACCCGGGGGTTGAGCTCCACCCTCGCCGGCCACACGGTCTCGCTGATCATCCTGCTGCAGGCGGTGATCAACGCCCACGCGCTCGAGGGGATCCACGCCGCGCCGGCGCTCTCCCTGGCCGTGGTGCCCGGCCTGCACCTGGTGGTGGTGCGGGGACGCAGCGGCTGGTGGTGGTGCGGGGTCTCGCTGATCGCCACGGTGCTGCTGGCCATGGACAGCCCGGGCACGGCCGACGCGGCCCGCGAGAAGGCGATCTCCATCGCGATGATGACCCTGGTCCTCGCGGGGGCGGCTGCGCTGTTCGAGGCCTCGCGCCGCAGCACCGTGGCCGCGCTGGCCCGGGCGCGGACCGAGGCCGAGGGCGCGGCCGAGATCAAGAGCCGCTTCCTCGCCAACATGAGCCACGAGATCCGCACGCCGCTCAACGGGGTGCTCGGCATGCTGGGGATCCTCCGCGAGACCCGGCTCGACCCCGAGCAGCGCGAGTACCTCGAGACTGCGCGGGCCTCGGGCACGATCCTGCTCGATCTCATCAACGAGGTGCTCGACTTCTCCAAGATCGAGGCCGGCCACGTGACCCTGGGCTCGTCGCCCTTCGAGCTCCGCGGGCTGGTGGACGACGTGCTCGATCACTTCGCGATCGAGGCCCAGGGCAAGGGGCTCTCGCTCGCGGCGGAGATCGGCTCCGAGGTGCCCAGCCACCTGATGGGGGACGCGGCGCGGATCCGCCAGATCCTGCTCAACCTGGTGGGCAACGCGATCAAGTTCACCGAGTCCGGCGCGGTGCAGGTGCGCGCGGGATGCCGAGGCGGCGAGGAGGGCCCGCGGGTGCGCTTCGAGGTGGAGGACTCCGGGATCGGCATCGCCGAGGTCGATCAGGGGCGGGTGTTCGAGCAGTTCCAGCAGGTCGATCCCTCGCCCTCCCGCGATCACCAGGGCACCGGGCTGGGGCTGGCGATCGTGCGCGAGCTGGTCTCCCTCATGGGCGGCGTGATCGGCCTGGACAGCGAGCCGGGACGGGGCTCGACCTTCTGGTTCGAGCTGCCGCTGCGCGCGGCCGAGGTCCCCTCCGAGGTGGCCTCGGTGGCCGACTCGGTCGCCGATCCCGAGTCGCCCGACGCGGGTCCGATCGCAGGGCGGCGCGTGCTGGTGGTGGAGGACAACGCGGTCAACCAGAAGGTGGCCCGGCGCTTGGTCGAGCGGCTGGGGGCGCACGTGGAGGTGGCCGGCGACGGGGCGGAGGCCCTGGCCATGCTCGAGGCCCTGCCCTTCGACCTGGTGCTGATGGACGTGCAGATGCCGGGCATGGACGGGATGACCGCGACCGCGGCCCTGCGCCGGCGCGAGGCCGGGGGGCGCCGCCTGCCCGTGGTGGCGATGACCGCCCACGCCCTGTCCGAGGATCGCGAGCGCTGCCTGGCGGCCGGCATGGACGAGTACCTCACCAAGCCGATCCTACGGGCCCAGCTGCGGGGGGTGCTCGAGCGGCTGCTCGCGGAGCGGAGCGGGGCCGGGGTCGCGCCGCGAGCCCACCCCCACAGCGCCCCCACGGCCGCGGCCCCGGAGGTCTGCGACCTCGCGGCGCTGCGGGCCGACTACGGCGAGGACGACGACGAGCTGCGAGAGCTGGCCGAGATGTTCGTGTCGCGGGCCCGCGAGCTGCTCGACGAGATGGCGGCCGACCTCGCCGCGGACGACCACGAGGCCTTCGGCCGCCATGCTCATGCGCTCAAGGGGATCACCGGCACCATCCGGGCGAACGCGATGTTCGAGCTGCTGCGGGCGCCGGTCTCGGAGGTGGAGCCGCGGGTGCCCGCGATCGAGGCGGCGTTCTACCGGGTGCACGCCCTGTTCGCCCGCGAGGTGGGGCTGGCCGAGCCCTCGCGCGCCTCCCGCAGCTGACCCCGGGCCCCGCGGGTTTCTTGGTGGGCGGCGGGCATCGGGCATGATGCCCCGGCGTGCCCTCGCTGCCCGATCCACCGTCCGCGCTCGTCGAGGGCCGCGACGCGGTGCCCGTGTGGCGGCGCCCGTGGGGCTGGGTCACCACCACCTACTTCGCCGAGGGCCTTCCGTACACCATCGTCAACTCGGCCGCCGACGCCCTGTTCACGGTGATGGGGATGAGCCTGAGCAACCTGGGGCTCACCACCGTCCTGCACCTGCCGTGGAACCTCAAGTTCTTGTGGGGGCCCTTCGTCGATCAGTACGAGAGCAAGCGGCGGTGGCTGCTGGCTACCGAGGTGGTGCTGTGCATCCTGCTCGCCGTGCTCACCGTGGTGGGCGGCGTGGGTGCGCCGCTGTCGGTGGTCGCGGCCGTGTTCGTGGTGATCGCGATCCTCTCGGCCACCCACGACATCGCGGTCGACGGCTTCTACCTCGAGGGCCTCGACGAGGAGGGACAGAGCCGCTACGTGGGCTATCGCGCGGCGGCGTATCGCCTGGCCATGCTCGCGGTCAACGGACCGCTGCTGGTGCTCGCCGATCGCCTGGGCTGGCGGGTGGCGTGGCTGATGTCGCTGGCCATCATGATCGCGCTCACCCTCTACCACGCGGTCTCGCTGCCCGCCCCGGAGCAGCGGCGACGCCCGGCGGCCGAGCTGCTGCGGCGGCTGCTCGGGCCGCGGGTGCTGCTGCCCGTGCTCGCGTTGATCGGCCTGGGCCTGTGGGCGCATGGACGGCAGTGGTGGGGCGTGCCCGAGGCGGTGGCGGCCGCGATGGCCTCGATCCCGGGGCTGGGCGCGATGTCGCTGCCCGGCTGGATCGGCCTGGGCCTGCTGCTCACGGTGCTGCTGCTGCTGGCCGCGCTCGGCCCGGTGCGCCGCTGGCTCGACGGCCACGACTCCGAGTACGCGCGCAGCTTCGTGGTGTTCCTCGAGCAGCCGCGGGTGGGGGCGCTGCTCGCCTTCGTGCTCCTGTTCCGCACCGGCGAGTCGTTCCTCCAGAAGATGCGCTGGCCCTTCCTGCACCGCGAGCTCGGCCTGGGCCTGGATGCCTACGGCATCGCCAACGGCACGGTGGGGATGATCGCCACCTTCGCGGCCACCCTGCTGGGCGGGGCCCTCATCGCCAAGCACGGGCTGCGGCGGTGGATCTGGCCGTTCCTGCTCGCGCAGAACGTGCTCAACCTGCTCTACGCCGGCCTGGCCCTGTGGCCCCAGCCCGGTGAGATCGGCATCGGCGTGATCACGGTGGTGATCACCGTGGAGCACTTCGGCGCGG
Organism: Myxococcales bacterium; assembly: GCA_020633315.1. GTDB lineage: Bacteria > Myxococcota_A > Polyangia > Nannocystales > Nannocystaceae > Paraliomyxa. The sequence goes on along the minus strand of JACKDV010000004.1, from coordinate 159,448 downwards.
GCCTGGGCACCGCGGTGTTCATGGTCTACCTCATGCGCTGCTGCGACCCCGAGCACAAGGCCGCGCACATGGCCCTGCTCACCGCGCTGATGAGCGTGGGCTTCACCCTGGCGGGGGTGGCCAGCGGAGCCCTGGCCGAGGTGATGGGCTACGGGCCCTACTTCGCCATGACCTTCGCGGCCACGCTGCCGAGCATGGCGCTGGTCTTCGTGGTGCCGCACCTCGACCGACGAGCCGGCCGCGGCGGAGGGGCTCACGGCAGCACGCAGGTACCGAGGCCCTCGTAGATCGGGAGGGTGTCTTCGGGCTCGGACTGCGGCTGGCACACTTGCCCTGGCAGGCAGGGAGCGTCGTCACCGACGGAGCAGTACGAGGAGCAGCAGCCGATGGCGTCCATGCACTCGGGCACGGCCTCGGCGACGGCGCAGAAGGCACCGGGATCGCACTCATTGACGAGCTCGCAAGGGTCCCCGGGCGCACCCATGTCGGGGCCCGAAGCGTCCGGAATGCACTCGGAATGGGGCACACCGAAGTACTCGTGCGGATAGCACCCGAGCCCCTCGTCGCACTCGTCGAGTAGTGGGTGGCAGATCGGGATGCACACGTAGACCGGCGTGTCGTTGAGGAAGTGGCAGTACTCGTCGGGGGCATCGCAAGTGCGAGAGTGCACGTCTCCGGTGCACATTCGGATGCACTCGCCCTCGTTGGTCTTCGGGTCGACGTCCCAGCACATCGAGCCGAGCTCGCAGGTGTCGATGCCACTGGAGGCACCTCCCTCGACCGTGCAGGGCTCACCGGGAGCGGCCGGATCCTCGACGACGGGGAAGCATCCCGCGGCATCCCACACACCACTCCCGTTCGCGCTGTACGGGTTGCACTTGAAGCCCGGAGGGCAGTTCTGGACGAAGACGTCGCACTCCTCGCCGGGGCCGAGGTCGACGGGACCGATGAAGGCCACGCCCGGATCGTCGGTGCTCTCGTCGGCATGGCCCGAGCTGCCGGTGCTCGGGCTCGTCGAGCTCGAGTCGGAGGTGGTGGGCTCGATGGAGGTCGAGCCGGCCGAGCCCCCGTCGGCGGTGACGGTGTCGGGGCCGCAGGCGAGCAGCAGCGCTGCGAGGAAGGGCAGGGTGCGTCTCATGGCGGATGTGGGGGGCGCCAATGGTCAGGGCAGCGCACAGGCGCCGAGCTCGTCGAAGCCCGTGGGAGCGGTGCCGGGCTCGAACCATGGCTGGCAAGTCTGGCCCGGCAGGCAGGCCGAGTCGTCGCCGATGGTGCAGAACGAAGAGCAGCAGCCGATCGAGCCGGCGCACTCGGGGACGGATTCGGCTGCGGCGCAGAAGGTCGTGGGGTCGCAGCCGTTGAGGTGCTCGCAGGCTTCACCGATCGCCCCCGTTTCACGGGAGACCTCGGGGTAGCACTCGAACGAGTCGAGCGCCGAGTAGCAGCTCTGGCCTTCGGGGCAGTCGTCCTCCAGGGGGTGGCATGTCGGGAGGCACACGGTCGGCAAGCCGTCAGAGAAGACGACACAGTGGGTGCCCGGATCTTCGCAGTACGGGGAGACGTAGTCACCCAAACAGAACTCGACGCAGATTCCCTCGAGCGTGTCGTGGTCGACGTAGAAGCACATCGATCCGATGGCGCAGGTGTCGATGCCGGAGACGTTGCTGCCCTCGACGGTGCAGGGCTCACCGGGTTGTGCAGGGTCCTCGACGACGGGGAAGCACCTGGTCGTGTCCCACGAGCTGCCGCCGCTGGCGGCGTAGGGCATGCACTTGAGCCCCGCGGGGCAGTCTTGGGCGAGCATCTCGCAGGAGGATCCCTGGCCGAGGTCGGGGTCGTCGACGAAGGCCGCCGAGGTCGGGCTGGTCTCGTCGGCGCCGTCGGTGCTGGTCGAGGTGCCCGCGCTGGCGCTGGTCGAGGCGCTCGGAGACGCGGCGGTGGTGCCATCGTCGGAGGTCGAGCCGGCCGAGCCACCGTCGGCGGTGACCGTGTCGGGGCCGCAGGCGAGCAGCAGCGAGATGAGGGAGAGGGTGATGCGTCTCATACCAGAGGTCGGGGTCACGGCAGCATGCAGGCGCCGACGTCTTCGTAGCTTGGCGGAGCCTCGCCGCGCTCGAACCAGGGCTGGCAGACCTGCCCCGGCAAGCAGGGCGAGTCGTCGCCGATGGTGCAGAACGAAGAGCAGCAGCCGATCGAGCCGGCACAGTCGGGCACCACATCACCAAAGGTGCAGAAGGTGCCTTGGGCGCAGTCGTTGATGAGCTCGCAGCGATCACCGGCCGTGCCCACCCCACCCGATGCATCGAGTGCGCACTGGAAACCGTCGGCGACCGGATAGCATCCTTCGTCTGCCGGGCAGTCGCCCTGCAGCGGGTGGCACGAGGGGATGCACACGGCCAGGGCGTTGCCTCCTGCGGTCCGGTCGCACCAGGTGTTCGGGTCCTCGCACATGAGGTCGTACTCGTTGGGGAATGGAGGGGCCGAGGTGCAGTACGACCGGCACGTCCCGGTGATGCAGATCGCACCGCGCTCGCAGTCGTCGTTGGTGTTGTCGCTACCGTCGAGCGACATGCAGGGCTCGCCGACCGGCACCGGATCGTCCACGACCGGGACGCAGCGTACTCCACCGAAGTACGAGGGGCCGATGTGTCGGCACTTGAACCCGATGGGGCATCCGTCGACGTATGGGTTGCACGCACTACCCGGGCCGACGTCGGAGCTGCCGATGAAGCCAGCGGATGGGTCGTCGGTGGTCTCGTCGGTGCTGCTGGTGCTGGTCGAGGCGACGGCGCCCGTGCTCGGTGAGGTCGAGTCGGCGGTGGTGCTGCCGGTGGACGCCGAGGTCGTCGCGCCACCGTCGTCGGCAACCGTGTCGGGGCCGCAGGCGAGCAAGAGCGAGACCAGGGGCAGGGTGACGCGTCTCATGGCGGACGGCATGGTCAGGGCAGCGCACAGCCACCGATGTCGTCGAAGCCCGGCGGAGCGTTGCCGGGCTCGAACCATGGCTGGCAGGTCTGGCTGGGCAGGCAGGCCGAGTCGTCGCCGATGGTGCAGAACGAGGAGCAGCAGCCGATCGAGCCGGCGCACTCGGGCACGGCTTCGGCCGCGGCGCAGAAGGTCGAGGGGCTGCAGCCGTTGAGGTACTCGCAGGGATCACCGCTCGCGCCCAGCTCCCCCGAAGCATCGGGGGCGCACTGGAAGTCCTCGTTGATCGGATAGCAGCCCTGACCCTCGGGGCAGTCGTCCTCCAAGGGGTGGCACCTCGGAAGACACAAGACGATGACCCCATCCCCAGCGATGGCACAGTGTTGGTCGGGATCCTCGCAGTAGGGAGCGTCGTTGCCTCCGATGCAGAAGGTCACGCACGTTCCTTCATGGGTCTCCGGGTCGACGTTCCAGCACATCGAGCCGATGGCACAGTCGTCGATGCCGCTCGTTCCGTTGCCCTGAGCCATGCAGGGCTCACCGGGGCCGACGGGATCGTTGGAGGTGGGGAAGCATCCCCAGGTGTTCCACACGCCACCGTCCACCGAATAGGGCACGCACCGGAGGCCCGGGGGGCAGTCCTGCGCGTAGATGCTGCACTCGGCCCACGAGCTGCCGGCATCGAGGTCGTCATCGACGAAGCCACCGAATGGATCCTCCGTGGTCTCGTCGGTGCCGCTCGTGCTGGTCGAGGGACTGGTGCTGGCCGATGCGGTGGCGGGCGTGGCGGTGGCGTCGTCGCTGGACGCCGAGCCCGTCGTGCTGCCATCGACGGCGACCGTGTCGGAGCTACAGGCGAGCAGGAGCACGAGGGGGAGGGGGACGCGTCTCATGGCGAGCGGGATGCCGTGGTCACGGCAGCGCCCGGTGTCGCCGGTGACCGACGAGCTCACGTCGGTGGGGAGATCGCTAGACGAGCGGGGCGCTGCTGGTCGGCTCGGCCCTGAGGGATTCTCGTCGTAGCTTCGGACCAACGAATCCCATATTGGTGATAATCAGTCAAGTAATAAAAGAAACACAGCTTTCAAAATCTTGGCAATGAGAACGGTGCTGGTGGTCTCCCGCTTCGGGCTCGATGGGGTCGCGCTGGAGCGGGCCGACAGGGGCCGGCTTTCCCATCGCGAGCAGGCGTAAGCGGGACCGATCATCCCCGTTGGTCGCGCTGGCGGGATCGTTCGTACCCGCCCGGCGCGGCGCCACCTTCGCCGAGCTCGACCCAGGGCAGGGGGTGGTGCCCCTGGTGTACCCTGGCATCTCGATACCCCCGTCCCAACGGCTCATCGTGACCTCCCTGCTCGCTCCACTCCTGCTCCTGGCGGCGCCCGAGGCCGACGCGGCCCCGCTCACGGCCGAGGCCGCGCCCGAGGTCGAGGTCGTGGCCAAGGCCGAGGACGAGGACTCCGACTACGGCCCGTTCTTCGAGGCCGAGGCACCGTCGGACACCGCCTTCGCCACCACGGCGCGCAAGCGCAAGGCTCCGGTGCTCAGCGTGGGCAACGGGGCCTTTTGCTTCGTCGATGGCTCGCACTGCAAGGCGTCCATCCTGGCCGATGCCACCGTGGCCGCGGGCCTGCGGGCCCCGGCGAGCAACAAGGGCCCCGACATGCCCTACGCCCACTTCGGCTTCCGCGGCGGCCTGGTGATCCGCCCGCTGATGTTCCGGCGCAAGGCCTGGCACCCGTGGGGCGTGGGCGTGGTGGGGAGCTGGACGCTCGGCACCGGGGCGCTCACCGTGCAGGCCGGCGACGAGGGGCTCGAGCAGAGCGAGACCGAGCGCACTCCCGCGGCGCGCTTCGGGCTCGTCAACCAGGTGTGGCTGGGGCAGCGACCCCACGCGATGCACATCGACTTCACGCTGGGCGGCGTCCGCAGCCCGGTGCTCACCAGCGGGGTGCCGCTCGTCGGCACCCACGCCGAGGTCGCCTTCGGCTGGGGCGGCTGGGGGGCGGTCTACGCCTCGGGTGACTTCCTCGATCGCGACACCCGGGTGGCGCTGGGCTTCCGTGCCCACGGGGTCGCGGCGGCTCCCCTCATCGCGCTCGCCGTGCTCGGTGCGGCCCTGGGAGGTGCGCTGTGACGTCCGCCTTGGCCTCTGCCCTCGCGCTCGCCTCGGTGCTCGCCGCTCCCGAGACGGCGGCACCCATCCAGCGACCGACCGCGCCCACGGCCGAGCCCGCGACCGAGGAGGTCGCGGCCGAGCCCGCAGCCGAGGAGGTCGCGGCCGAGCCCACCGAGGAGATCGCGGCCGAGCCCGAGCCCGAGCGAGATCGCGGCCGAGCCCGAGCCCGAGCTCGCCCCCGAGAACGCGCCCATGCCCACCGAGTCGGGGGAGCTGCGCGTGGCCTCCGAGCGCTCGGGCCCGCCCTACTACACCGAGGCCGATCTCGCCAAGCTGCGGGCGCGCTACGGGGTGGCGACCGAGTCCCCCCCCGCTCCGACCCCGGCGCGCTGGCGCTGCCTCATCGCCGATCCCACCTGTCGCAACACCGTGGAGCTGCAGGCGATGGGCGCCTACGCCTTCCGGGCTCGCCAGGGAGCGGTGGACACCGGCGAGGTCGATCGCTGGAACAGCGCGCGCGCCCAGTACGACGTGTGGCTCGGCCTGCCCGCGCTCACCGAGACCGAGGGCAAGAACCGCTACACCCGGATGAGCTTGGGCCCCAAGGGGGGCGTGGTGTTCAGCGACACCGGCGATCTGTGGGGCAACCTGGGGATCAACATGCGGTACTGGTTGGGCCGCGGTCACTGGGCCCCGCACATCGAGGTCACCTCGGCGCTGGCCTTCCGCATGGCCACCCGCGCCGGCAACGACGTGATGCCCGAGGCCTTCCGCATGAAGCGGGGCGCGGTGGGCTTCTCGGCCGACGTGGGCTTCGGCCTCGGTGGCTTCGGCTCCCTGGTGATCGGCGGCCAGTACGACAGCCCGCTCGCGCGCGAGGACATCCCCGAGGAGCATCGCGAGGTGAGCAGCGGGATGTTCTACTTCGGCTTCCGCGGCAACATCTTGTGGGGCGGTCCGGCCGTGGCGGCCGTGGCGGCCCACGCCTCCACCCGAGCCGTGAAGCGACCGTAGCAGCGCCGAGCGTGGGCTCGGAGCGGCTCCGATCGGCCCCCCGAGGCCTCCGGGAGCCAGGGCCGCGCCCGTGCGTCCGCTCGTGCGGCGCCTCGTGGACGCCCCCGGGGCCCTGGGGTATCTCCGATGGGCCGTGGATGGGATTCCGACTCCGTATCGCCCGAAGAACCACGTCCGCCTGGTGACGGCGGCCTCCTTGTTCGACGGACACGACGCCGCGATCAACGTGATGCGGCGGATCCTGCAGGCCTCGGGGGCCGAGGTGATCCACCTCGGGCACAACCGCTCCGTGGCCGAGATCGTGCGCTGCGCGATCCAGGAGGACGTGCAGGGGGTGGCGATCACCTCCTACCAGGGCGGGCACGTCGAGTTCTTCGAGTACATGCACGACCTGCTGAAGGAGGCGGGGGTCTCCACCAAGATCTTCGGCGGAGGCGGCGGGACCATCCTGCCCTCGGAGATCGAGCGGCTCCACGCCCACGGCATCGCGCGGATCTACTCCCCCGACGACGGCCGCCAGATGGGCCTGCAGGGGATGATCGACGACCTGCTGCGGCAGTGCGACTTCCCCACCACCGCGCCCACGGAGGCGCAGGTGGCCGCGCTGCGCGAGCGCGATCCGGTGGTGCTCGGCCGGCTGATCTCCACCGCTGAGAACGACCCCGAGCGCTACGCCGCGCTGGTCGAGCACCTGCCGCCGGTGGAGGGCACGATCCCCGTGCTGGGCATCACCGGCACCGGCGGCTCGGGCAAGTCCTCGCTGGTCGACGAGCTGGTGCGCCGCTTCCTGGCCGACTTCGCCGAGCGCACGGTGGCGATCATCTCGGTCGACCCCTCCAAGCGCCGCACCGGCGGGGCGCTGCTGGGCGATCGCATCCGCATGAACTCCATCGACGACCCGCGGGTGTTCATGCGCTCGCTGGCCACCCGCCAGAGCAACCTCGCGCTGTCCCGCTACGTGCGCGAGTCGATCGACGTGTGCCGGGCGGCGGGCTTCGACCTGGTGATCGTGGAGACCTCGGGCATCGGGCAGAGCGACACCGAGATCACCGAGCACAGCGACGTCGCGCTCTACGTGATGACGGCCGAGTACGGCGCGGCCACCCAGCTCGAGAAGATCGACATGCTCGACTTCGCCGACCTCATCGCGATCAACAAGTTCGACAAGCGCGGCTCGCTCGACGCGCTCCGGGACGTCCGCAAGCAGGTCAAGCGCAACCACCAGCGCTGGGACGCCAGCGAGGAGCAGATGCCGGTGTTCGGCACCATCGCCTCGCAGTTCGGCGACCCCGGTACCAACGTGCTCTACCGCCGGCTGATGGACACCATCGTGGAGCGCACGGGGGCGCCGCTGCGCTCGAGCTTCGAGCCCTCGGCCGCGATGAGCGAGAAGCGCTACGTGATCCCGCCCGAGCGGGTGCGCTACCTGGCCGAGATCGTCGAGAGCAGCGACGCCTACGATGCGTTCGTGGCCGAGCAGAGCGCGCTCGCGCGCTCGATGTACCAGCTGCGCGGCACCATCGAGCTGCTCACCGCCGACGTGGGGCGAAAGAAGGTCGAGCTGGTCGACACCGGCTCGGACGAGGTGGTCGAGGCGGTGCAGCGGGTGCAGGGCGAGCCCGCGTACGTGGGCGAGCTGCGGGCCCGCTACGAGGCGCTGCAGCACCGGCTCGACCACGACTGCAAGCAGGTCCTCGACGACTGGCCGGCCAAGCGCAAGCGCTACCAGGCCGACAAGTACCGCTTCAGCGTGCGCGGCCGGGTGATCGAGCAGGACCTCACCACCGAGTCGCTGTCGCACACGCGGGTGCCCAAGGTGTGCCTGCCCCGCTACGAGGACTGGGGCGACGTGCTGCGCTGGGTGCTCACCGAGAACGTGCCCGGCGAGTTCCCCTTCGCGGCCGGGGTGTTCCCGCTCAAGCGCCAGGGTGAGGACCCCACCCGCATGTTCGCGGGCGAGGGCGGCCCCGAGCGCACCAACCGTCGCTTCCACTTCGTGTCGCACGGCATGCCGGCCAAGCGCCTGTCGACCGCCTTCGACTCGGTCACCCTCTACGGCGAGGATCCCGACCACCGCCCGGACATCTACGGCAAGGTCGGCAACTCCGGGGTCTCCGTCGCCAACGTGGACGATGCCAAGAAGCTCTACTCGGGCTTCGACCTGGCCGACCACCGTACCTCGGTGTCGATGACGATCAATGGTCCCGCGCCGATGCTGCTGGGCTTCTTCATGAACGCGGCCGTGGACCAGCAGTGCGAGAAGCACATCCGCGCCGAGGGCCTGGTGGACGCGGTCGAGGCCAAGATCGCGGAGATCTACGCCGCCAAGGGCCAGCCGCGGCCGCGCTACCAGGGCGAGCTGCCCCCGGGCAACGACGGCCTGGGCCTGCTGCTGCTGGGGGTGAGCGGCGACGAGGTGCTGCCGGCCGAGACCTACCAGCGGATCAAGGCCAGCACCCTCACGCAGGTGCGCGGCACCGTGCAGGCCGACATCCTCAAGGAGGACCAGGCCCAGAACACCTGCATCTTCTCCACCGAGTTCGCCCTGCGGATGATGGGCGACATCCAGGAGTACTTCACCGCCCACCGCGTGCGGAACTTCTACTCGGTGTCGATCTCCGGCTACCACATCGCCGAGGCGGGGGCGAACCCGATCTCCCAGCTCGCCTTCACCCTGGCCAACGGCTTCACCTTCGTCGAGTACTACCTCTCGCGGGGGCTGCACATCGACGACTTCGCCCCCAACCTGTCGTTCTTCTTCAGCAACGGCATCGACCCCGAGTACTCGGTGATCGGCCGGGTGGCGCGGCGGATCTGGGCCAAGGCCATCAAGCTCAAGTACGGCGGCAACGAGCGCTCGCAGAAGCTCAAGTACCACATCCAGACCTCGGGCCGCAGCCTGCACGCGCAGGAGATCGGCTTCAACGACATCCGCACCACCCTGCAGGCGCTCTACGCCATCTACGACAACTGCAACTCGCTGCACACCAACGCCTACGACGAGGCGATCACCACGCCCACCGAGGAGAGCGTGCGGCGGGCGATGGCGATCCAGCTCATCATCAACCGCGAGCTGGGCCTGGCCAAGAACGAGAACCCGCTGCAGGGCTCGTTCATCATCGAGGAGCTCACCGACCTGGTCGAGCAGGCGGTGCTCAGCGAGTTCCGCCGCATCTCCGAGCGGGGCGGGGTGCTGGGCGCGATGGAGCGCATGTACCAGCGCACCAAGATCCAGGAGGAGTCGCTGTACTACGAGTCGCTCAAGCACAGCGGCACGCTGCCGATCATCGGGGTCAACACCTACCTCGATCCCAAGGGCAGCCCCACCATCATCCCGGCCGAGGTGATCCGCTCGACCTCCGAGGAGAAGGAGTACGCGATCGCCTCGCGCGACGCCTTCAAGGCCCGCAACGCCCAGGCCGCCGCCGCTGCGCTGAGCGGGTTGCGGGAGAGCGCGTTGGAGCACCGCAACATCTTCGAGTCGCTGATGGAGGCGACCAAGGTCTGCACCCTGGGGCAGCTGTCGCGGGCGCTCTACGAGGTGGGCGGGCAGTATCGACGCAACATGTGAGCGCCGTTCCTCCGGCGCGTGGGCTCCGGCCCGTGAACCGGTGAGGGAGACCTTCCCTCGCGGCGCGGTGTCGAGGAAGATCGTGGCCATGCGCGCCGTCTCCCTCGCCGCGATCCTCTCGCTGACCACCGCGCTCGGCTGCCGCGGCGAGCGTTCTCCCCAGGAGCCGCTGGTGGACCCGGCCGCGCCCTCGCCCCCCACCTCCGACCTCGACGAGCTGCGGGCCTTCGCCCGCCTGTATGGCTACGTCCGCTACTTCCACCCCAGCGACGAGGCGGCGGCGATCGACTGGGATGCCTTCGCGGTGCACGGGGTGCAGCGCGTCACCCAGGCCGACGATCGCGAGCAGCTACGCGCGGCGCTGCAGGAGCTGTTCCTGCCCGTGGCGCCCTCGCTGGAGCTGCTCGCCGAGGGGGAGACGCCCTCGGGCGCCTCGCCGTGGCCGGCCGACGTCGAGGGGCTCGAGGTGGTGGCGTGGCAGCACGCGGGCTACGGCTTCGGCGACATGAGCTCGGCCTACTCGAGCAAGCGGACCAGCCGCCCGCGCGCGGTGCCGGTGGGACACCAGCGCACGGTGACCGTGGTGCAGCGGCTCGAGCAGGGGATGGAGGATCTGCGGGGTCGTGCGATCCGCCTGCGGGCCTGGGCCAAGGTCGATCCCGAGGCTCCGCAGGCCGGGGTGCGGCTGTACCTGCGCATCGGCCAGCCCGACGATCGCCGGGTGTGGGCGAGCGGAGCCGACTACAACGCGCTCGAGTGGGGCGAGCTCCGCCTCGAGCACGAGGTGCCGGCCGATGCCGATCGCATCACCCTCGGCGCGGCGGTGACGGGGCAGGGGGCGGCGTGGCTCGACGACTTCGTGCTCGAGGCACGCGAGGGCAATGGCTGGCGCGAGGTGCCGCTGGTCGATCCCGGCTTCGAGGCGACCGAGGAGATCGAGACGGCGCTCGCGGGCGGCGACGAGCCGCGGCCCACCGGCGTGTGGCAGCTCGACGCGCCCAACTTCCGCCACCAGCTCCGCAAGCAGGCCCACGGCGGGCAGCGGGCGCTGTGGCTGGCCCGCAAGAGCATCCAGCTCACCCGCGATCCCTTCGAGCCGCGGCCCGAGCCCGGCGAGTGGATCGAGGAGCCCCTGGGCGTGGGGCTGTGGTGCCGGCTGCCCCTGGCGCTGCTCTCCGAGGACGGTCACACCCTCGCGCCCCCCGATGCTCCACGGGCCGAGCTGCCCGACCTGAGCGCGCTGCCCCGCTCGGCCGAGGACCCCGCCGTGCGCATCGCCGCGGTGATCGTGACCTGGAACGTGTTCCAGCACTTCTTCCCCTACTTCGACGTGGTGGACACCGACTGGAGCGCGGTGCTCGACCAGGCGCTGGCCGAGGCCCTGCTCGACGCCGACCCGGCGCAGACCCAGGAGACCCTCGAGCACATGGTGGCGGCGCTGCACGACGGCCACGGCAACGTGCTGCCTCCCGACGCGCGCGACCTGCTGCGGGTGTCGGTGTCGTTCGGCCGCGTGGAGGGCAAGGTGGTGGTGCTGACCGCTCCCGAGGACGAGGGGCTGCGCCGCGGCGACGTGGTGCGGCGCTTCGAGGGGCGCGACGTGGACGAGGCCATCGCGCGAGCGGCCCGCCGCGTCTCGGGCTCGCCGCAGTGGATCGAGCACCGGCTGCTCGCCTGGTCGGGCCTCACCGAGGGCCCGGCCGACGTCCCGGTGAGCTTCGAGATCGAGCGGGACGGCGAGGTGATGACGGTGGAGGTCGCCCGCCGCGACGTGGAGACGCCGCCCGTCTTCCCCCACGAGGCGATGGAGGAGCTGCCCGGGGGCAGGTGGTACGTGGACCTCTCGCGCGCCTCGTGGGAGGAGATCTCGCCGAAGCTCAAGGCGCTGGCCGAGGCGCCGGGCATCGTCTTCGATCTCCGCGCCTATCCGCAGGGCTCCAACTTCCAGATCCTCCAGCACCTGATGACCGAGCCGGAGCACGACCACTGGATGTTCGTGCCTCACATCATCCGGCCCGATCACCAGGGGCCGGCCGAGTGGGAGCAGCTGGGGTGGGATCTGACCCCGGCCGAGCCGCACATCGGGGGGAAGGTGGCGTTCATCACCGGGGGCGGCGCGATAAGCTACGCCGAGTCGGTGATGGGCTACGTGGAGGGGCTGAAGCTGGGCGAGATCGTGGGGGGCCCCACCGCGGGCGCCAACGGGAACGTCAACCCGTTCACGACGCCCGGCGGCTACGTGATCATCTCGACCGGCATGCGGGTGCTCAAGCACGACGGTCGTCCGCACCACGGGGTCGGGGTGACTCCCACCGTCCCGCTCGCGCCCACCCTCGAGGGCATTCGAGCGGGGCGCGACGAGCTGTTCGAGCGTGCGCTCGCGCTGGTGTCGGCGGGCCGCGCTCCTTCGTGACCGTGCACGGCGGCCGGTTGCGCGGGCGTCGGGGATGCGCAATGGTGCCGACGACGTGGCGAGCTCCTCCCGTTCCGATCGCGATCGCAGGCGCGGCGGTCCTCCGCTCGGTCTGCTGGGGCTGGCCGCCCTGGTCGCCCTGGTCGCGGCCTACCTGGGCGACTGCATCCCGGGGCTGGGGGCCGGGAGCTCCGTGGGCACGCCGTCGAGCGAGACGCCGCGGCCGGCCGATTCCGAGGCCACCCCGTCCGATCCCGCGGGCGCGGGCAAGGCAGAGCTGAGGATCGTGGTCGCCGGCGAGCGCTGTGACGCGGGGGCGGGCCTGGCTCCCTGCACCGAGGTCTGCGCGGGGCTCGATGCCTCCCGGGCCGCTCGCAGCTCGATCGAGATCGACGCCCGCGAGGGGACCCACGGCGCGGTCGAGGCGCTGCGCCGCTGCCTCGAGGAGGCGGGCTTCACCACCCTGCACGTGCGCTCGGAGTAGGTCGTCGCGATGATCCTCGAGACCCTCTTCGATCCCTCGAGCATCGCGGTGCTGGTGGTGATCCTCGCGATGATCGGCACCTCGGCGTGGTGGTTTCGCGCGGCTCAGCGGCAGCTCGATCGCCTCGCGGGGGCGCTGGAGCTGCTGCGCCGGCTGGCGGGGCAGCTGCCCGACGATCACCCCATCCGGCGGCGGCTCGAGTCGGCGCCGGTGGTCGACCTGGCCTTCGAGGAGATCGCCCGCCTGCTCGCCGGGCAGCGGGTGGCCCCGTCGGCGCAGGCCCTGGTGCGGCTGCAGGGCAAGATCGCGTGGATCGAGCGCTTCGCCCAGTTCGCGGTGCACCTGGGGATCCTGGGCACGGTCTTCGCCCTGGTGAGCTCCGACCCCACCGACCTCGAGGGCTTCCGCGCCCGCCTGCCCAGCGCGCTGGGGACCACCTTCTGGGGCCTGGTGGGGGCGCTGGTACTGTCGTCGATGGCGGGGCTGTGCGAGGGGCTGTTCCATCGCGCGCAGCTCCAGGTGAGGCAGGCGCTGCTCGACGGCCTCGAGCCGGAGCCCGTGCCCGCGGGGGCCGACGAGGCCCGGGAGTAGCGACGACGGTGGCGCGCCCTCGCCTCGACCTGCTGCCGCTGCTCGACGTGTTCATGGTCGTGCTATTCGTGTTCGCGACCATCCAGGAGCAGCGCCTCGACACCACCACCCGAGGGCGGGACGAGCTGCAGCGGCGGGTGTCCGAGGTGGAGCAGGTGCTGCGCGAGAGCCAGGCCCACGAGCAGCAGCGCGACCTCCAGCACGAGGTCCGCAGCGCGGCCCTGCTCGAGCAGCGCGACGCGGTGGTGGCCGAGCTGATGGCCGAGAGCGAGCACCTGCGGCGCGAGCTCCAGGAGGCTCGCGAGTCGATGGCGGAGAACAAGGACAAGGTGCGACGCGAGCTCGAGCAGCTCGGCGTCCCCGAGGAGGCGCTGCGGCGGGTCGACGTGCTGCAGCGGGTGCTCGACAAGTACAGCGTGTTCGAGATCGAGATCGCGGGGGTGGTGGCCGACGATCGCGTGACCAACCGCTGCTGCTTCCGCGTGGACCCCCTCGCCGACGGCTGGCAGCCCTGCGGGGAGATTCCCGGCGATGCCGAGGCGCGAGAGCGCTGGCTCGACGAGGGGGCGGGCGGCCTGGTGGATGCGCTGCGGCGGACCAAGGGCGGCAACGCGATGACGCTGGTGCGGCAGGACACCCGGGCGAGCCATCGACTGGCCACGCGGCTGGTGGAGCAGCTCCGCGATCGCTTCACCGACCAGCACTTCTACGCCGAGCACGCAGACGAGCTGCCGGGCCGCTGCGGGGGCTGAGGCGCCCCTCGGGCACCAGCGATCCGGCGCACGGGCGAACGAGGACGGATCTCCTTGAGATTCGGAGGCGGTTCCCGAACAATTGCTCACAGGTGGGGGCGGTCGCGGAGCGTGAGCTGCTGGACTCCGACATGCCGGGGCTGCTGGACGGCCTCGACGTGGGCGTGATCGTCCAGGGCGTGGAGTCGGAGATCCTCTATGCCAACCAGCTCGCGCTGGAGCTGCTGGGCCTGCGCCGCGACCAGGTGATGGGGGTGACCTCCTTCGATCCCTCGTGGGACGTGGTGCGCCCCGACGGGACCTCCTTCCCGCCCGACGAGCGCCCGGTGGCCCGGGTGCTCCAGAGCGGCGTCGCCGAGCGCGACGTGGTGCTGGGCGTGCGCCGGGGCACCGCCCAGCGACACTGGCTGCTCGCCAACGCGATCCCCAACGTGGGGGCGGACGGACGCATCGCCTACGTGGTGGTGACGCTCAGCGACATCTCGAGCGAGCGCCGTCGCATGAACCTGCTGCAGCAGGTCAAGGACGAGCTCGAGGACACGGTGGTGGAGCGGACCTCGCAGCTGCAGTCCACGGTGGCCGACCTCCAGCAGGTGACCCGGGCGCTCGAGCGCAGCCGGGGCGCGTTCGAGCGGGTGACCGAGGCGGTGCCGGGCGTGCTGTACCAGGCGCTGCGACGATCCGACGGCTGGGTCGACCTCCCCTTCGTCAGCGCGTACCTCCGCTCGCTCAGCGGGATCGAGCCCACGCGGGCGATGAACGATCCCACCTGCGTGCTCGAGCGCATCCACCCCGAGGACCTCCCGGTGGTGCGTCGCACCCTGGAGGAGGCGACGCGCTCGGGGGGGACCTGGGAGTGCGAGGTGAGGCTCCGGGGCGCCGCGGGGGACTGGCGATGGGTCCGCAACCGGGCCGTGCCGCAGGAGGTGCCCGACGGGACGCGCTGGAGCGGCGTGATGCTCGACGTCACCGAGCAGCGCAGCCTGGCCGAGCAGATCCGCGTGTCGCAGACCCGCGAGGCGATCGGAGCGGTGACGGCCGGGATCGCCCACAACTTCAACAATGCGCTCGCGGTGCTGGTGCCCAACCTCGAGGAGTGCCTCGAGGCGGCCCCCGAGGCGCTGCGGGCCCCGCTGCACGAGTCGCTGCAGACCGCGTTCTCGGCCGCGGCCCTGGTCAAGCAGCTCATGGTCATCGCGCGCAGCGGGGTGACCGATCGGCAGGAGCCGGTGGAGCTGGTGGGGATGATCCGTGACGTGAGCGCGCTGTGCCGACGGATCTTCCAGGGGCGGGTGGCGGTCTCGGAGTCGCTGGCCGAGACCTCGGTGCGGATGATGGGACACACCGCCTCGGTGCGCCAGGTGCTGCTCAACCTGTGCATCAACGCTCGCGATGCGCTGCAGGGGATCGACGGCGGGACCGTGGCGATCTCGCTGCGCGTGGACCATGCCCACGAGCCGCCGATGGTCGCCATCGAGGTGCGCGACGACGGCTGCGGGATGGACGAGGCCACGCTGCGGCGCCTGGGCGAGCCGTTCTTCACCACCAAGCCGCCGGGGGAGGGCACGGGCCTGGGGCTCGCCACCGCGTTCGCCACCATCCGCAGCCTGGGAGGACAGATCCGCTGCGAGTCGAAGCGGGGCGAGGGCAGCTCGATCACCGTGCTGCTGCCGGTGCTCGACTTCGGGGAGGAGCGGGCGCCCGTGGTGGAGGCGGGCGGGCCCCGTCCCGAGTCCGAGCGCGGGCGGGTGCTCATCATCGACGACGAGCGGCTGGTGCGGAGCGCCCTGGTCAAGGCGCTGCGGCGGCGGGGCTTCGAGGTCGACGAGGCCGGCGACGGCAGCGAGGGCCTGGCGCGAGTGGAGGCGGTCGAGGGCGACTACCAGGTGGTGCTGCTCGATCTCAGCATGCCGGGGATCTCCGGCGAGCGTGTGCTCGAGCGGCTCAAGCAGGACCATCCTTCGCTGCCGGTGGTGATCCTCTCGGGCTTCGTCGAGGATCCCGCCAAGGTGGCGGCAGCAGATGCGGTCTTGAACAAGCCCTTGACCACGCGAGCCCTGGTGGCGACGCTCGACCGCGTGCTGGGGGCCTCGAGCTCGCCCGGCTGAGCGGAGGAGACGAGATGGCGACGTTCGTACTGGTCCATGGAGCATTCGAGGGCGGCTGGTGCTGGCAGCGGGTGGCGAGGCGCCTGCGGGCCAAGGGGCACGAGGTGCACACCCCCACCCTCACCGGCTGCGGCGAGCGAGCCCACCTGCTCTCGAGGGATATCGGCCTGGAGACCCACGTGGAGGACGTGTGCGCGCGGCTGGAGCTCGAGGACCTGCACGACGTGATCCTCGTGGGCCACTCTTACGGAGGCGCGGTGGTCACCGTGGTGGGCGATCGCATGGCGGATCGGATCCGTCGACTGGTGTACCTCGACGCCGCCGCACCGGGGCCCGGGCAGGCCTCCACCGGGGCGTTCGCCGAGGGCACCGAGGACAAGCTCGCCGAGATGGCGGAGGGCACGGACTGGACGCTGCCGCCCCTGCCGCTGTCGACGGTGGGCATCACCGATCCCGACGACGTGGCGTGGGTGGAGCCCCGCCGCTTCCCGCACCCGCTGCGCACGCTCGAGGAGCCGCTGCACCTCGAGCGGGGCGATGCGCCGCCGCCGTTCCCCGTGAGCTACGTGGTGCACACCGACAAGCAGGGGATGATCGAGCTGTTCGGCGTCGATCCGCTGGCCCCCTTCGTGGGCAAGGCCAGGCAGCTCGGCTGGCGGCTCACCGAGATCGACGCCGGCCACGACGCGATGATCACCCATCCCGATCGCGTGGCCGAGGTGCTCGAGGCCGAGGCGAAGGCCTGAGACGGGGGGCGGTCAGGGAGGCCGGCCCAGCAGGCGATCGACGAGGATCGCCGCGGCGCTGCGGACCGAGAGGTGGTTGAAGCCGGTGCCGCCGTCGATGGGGGCGAGGCGCAGGTCGGCCTCGTCGAGCAGCTCGGGGGCGAGGCCCCACGCCTTGCCCAGCAGCAGCAGCATGGGCTCGCCCTCGTGCAGGCGTCGGCGTAGCTCCGCGAAGGAGCGGTCGCGCGGCGATGGCTGGGCGCTGGTGGCCACCACGGTGGGGCGCACGCCCAGCTCGTCCTCGTGCTCGGCGATCACCGCGTCGAGGTCGGGGGCCCAGCGGGTGTTGTCGAAGGTGCCCCGGGCCGCGGCGCGCTCGGCTTCGGCGCTGCCGTGACGGAGGAGCCGCTCCACCAGCGCCCGCTGGGCGGGCACGCGGTTGACCACGTACAGCCGCCACACGGGGTAGGTGAGGGCGAGCCTCGATGCGTCCATCACGTCGAAGTGATCGACGGTGGAGACGATGCGCTCGCCGAGCCGGTTGAGCACGGGCTGGTGGACGAGGGCGATGGTGAGGCGCGGGGCCACGGGCGCGAGGATACGCGGGCCCGGGCCGCGGAGGGCGGGAGCGGGCTCGGGCTCGGGCCCGGGTCAGAGCCACGCGCGGATGCCCACCAGCGGGCCGCCCAGGGCCGTGCGCTCGATCTGCAGGTGGTCGTAGCCGGCGAAGAGCTCGAAGCGCTCGCGCACCAGGCCCACGGTGGCGCGGGCGCGGAACACCGGCGTGCGGAACAGCTGGCCGCGGTCGAGCCGGGCCGAGAGCACGAAGGGCGCGCCGGGGAACACGTCGATGCTGGTGCTCAGGTTCCAGCCGGCCGCGTACTCGCGCGTGGCGGACGAGCCGGGCAGGTGGGCGTCGAGCATGTAGCGAGCACCCGTGCCCACGCGCCAGACCACGGCCGGCAGGGCCACCGGGGCGAAGTTGATCGATGTGTCACCCAGGTAGAGCGCGTCGCGGGTGGGGACCTCGTAGTAGAAGGAGAGCTGGGTGTCCACGTCGAGCCGGGGCGTGCCCACGCGCGCGGCGAAGCCCGAGCGCCACAGGCCGCGATAGAGGTACGAGCCCTCCGCGCTCACGCGGCCGGCCACGCGGCGATGCTCTCGATCGTTGGACGACCAGGGGTCGACGACCCAGCCTGAGCTGCGTGCCTCGTAGGGCCATCGATGCACGTGACGTCGGAAGGGAGGGCGGGGCGGCTCCTCGTCGAGGCGTGGCGGCTGGGGGCTGGGCCCGAGCGCGCGCGGCGGAGGGACGGCGGGCGGGGGGCCATGGCGGACGACGACGTAGGTGGTGGTCACGGTGCCGCCCAGGCCGACCCGCGAGGGCCGAGCGGGGGGCTGCGTGGCGCGGGGCGAGCGGGAGACCCCGCGAGTCGGCACCGGTCGCGGCGAGGGGCGGCTGGTCGTCGCGCTCGGGCCCGACGAGGGGCGGACGCTCGAGCGCGCCGCTTCGAGGCGACCGCTGCCCGCACGAGCGGGCCCCGGCGTCAGCACGGCCAGCACGATCGCCAATCCCGATGTCCACCACCACGCTCGCATCGAGATCGAGCTTGGACCGCGAGCCGCCGACCCGGTAGAGGGCACCCCCGCTCGAAACTCGGGGGGCGTCCCCTCGGGTGACCTCCTGCGGCCCCCCGGGGGATGCCCCCCATCACCCGGACATGGAAAGGACGGACGGCCGCTTCGACGGCGCTCGGGTCCCCGAGCTTCATCCCTCCGTTGTCCACGTTTGCCTGGCCGTAACGGCGGAATACGCGCATCGATCGAGGTGAAATCGATCGCCGGCGTGGTGCGTTCGGCGGGCGGTGACCGGAATGAAGCGCAGGGTGGTGCTGCTGGGAGCCGTCTCGCTCCTCGCGGCGTGCCGCGCCGGCGCTCCCATGCTCGACCCCAGCCCCGAGGAGGACCAGACCGTGGTCGCGGCCTCCATCGAGCCGGTGGTCGAGGCCGCGGAGCTGGTGGTCGACTCCCGGCTGGTGCGCTCGCAGTCGGTGGTTGCCGATCCCGCAGCGCGCTCCCCGGAGCCCTTCGCGGGCCAGACCAAGGTGCGGGTGGACGAGCTCGTCGCAGAGCTCGATGCCATCGCCGACCAGATGGCCGAGAGCCCCGCCGTTCGGGCCGACTACCAGGCCCTGCTCACCGCCAAGGGTCTGGCGGACACCCCGGAGCTGTTCCACGACTACGTGCGCGTCAAGCTCGCGTTCGAGGCCACCCGCGACGGTGGGCTGTGGCACCTGCGCTGGGACATCACCAACGAGAAGCCCAACTCCGACCAGATCTGGCGGCAGTGGGCCAAGGCGGCGCCCTCCGAGGACGAGACGCCCGTGCCCACCGCGGTCGCCGAGTGCGACGAGCTGTCCGCATTGTTCGCGTTCGTGGCCGGGAGGCTGGGGGTGCGCCACGTGGGGCTGTTTTGGCCCCAGTGGAACCACGTCGTCGCGGTCTGGACCGTGCAATCGGAGGACGGCACGCCCGTCCGTATCATCGTGCCCACCTCTCAGATCTTCCTGGGGGAGGACGAGAGCCTCGGCACCGAGCAATTCGACCCCTGGACGCAGAAGACGATCTACGAGTACCGGCGCAAGGACGTGAAGGACGGGCACCGCATCGACGCGGAGCTCGCCCGCTTCTTCGTGGTGCAAGCCCGACGCCACGCGGGGCGTTCACAGGCCGAGCTCCAGCAGCTCCGCAACGCGAGGGATCTCGCCATGTCCGAGGTCGCCGAGTAGCGCCGGAGCGCCCCAACTACCCGAAACGCCAAGCGAAACGCCGGAATTGAACACCGCCGAGCTTTTTTCGTCGCGCGTGGAACAAATCCCCGAATCACCCGTCTTAGGAACCGCCATGCCCCGAGCCCTCCAGACCGTCACCGCCCTGAGCTGCTTCGTCGTCGCCGCTGCCGCGGGGATGGCCGACGCCCGCAGCAAGTCCATCCGCGAGGTGAGCCCCCAAGCCCAGATGGACTTCGGCATGGGCGGGCTCGGCGGGGGGCTCAATGTCGGCCCCTTCACCATGGAGGGCGCGCCGGTGGGCGAGGGGCAGGCTCCCGCTGCCATCCCGGTGCCCGCGTCGCTCAAGGGCGACAAGATCGCGGCGTATCGCGGCGGCGCGGTGGTCATCGATCCCGACAGCGGGATGCTGGTCCGGACCGATGGCAACGGCGTCGCCAAGGCCGAGCTGAAGATCGCCCCCGGGGCTGCGCAGCTCGTCGTCGATTCCGCCCACGAGCGCGCGTTCGTGACCGACCGGGCCAGCGATCGCGTGGTGGTGGTCAGCCTCGCCGACGGTGGCCTGCGCCAGGTCGACAGCTTCTCCACCCACGCCGAGCCCTTCGGCCTCGCGCTCAGCCCCGACGGCAACACCCTGCTGGTCACCACCATCGCCGACCACACCCTCACCGCCTTCGACGTGGCGACCGGCATGGCGCGCTGGGAGCTCGAGCTCGGCCCCGAGCCGCGCGGCGTGGCGATCTCGCCGCAGGGCCACGAGGCCATGGTCACCTTCCTCACCACGGGGGCAGTGGCTCGGGTCGACCTCAGCCGCGCCCAGCCCCGCATGTCCTTCGTATCGCTCGACCCGGGCGTGCGCAGCAACCCCGACTTCGGCAACCCCTCCGCCGTGGTCGACCCGATGAGCGACGAGGGCAAGAGCTTCGTCCGCAACGCCTTCGCCGTCTCCTACGTGGGCCACAACATCGCGGTGGTGCCCCACCAGCTGAGCACCCCGCACCTGGCCTCCGGCGAGTTCGAGGCGGAGGCCTCGGGCTACGGCGGCGGCAACGGCTTCACCCCGCCCATCACCCATCGCCTGGCCTTCCTCGCCACCCCCGACGCGGGCGAGGCCGGGGCGGTGAAGACGGCGATGGCCACCACCAACCTGCACCAGCCGCGCGCGCTGGCCTACGACGGTCGCAGCGACACCCTGTACGTGGCGGGCTTCGGCTCCGACGACGTGCTCGCGGTCGCCAACGTCTCGCAGGCCTCGGTGCACTCCACCTGGCAGCAGCGTGTGGCCGATGCCGGAGGCGGGGCCTGCGGTCCCGAGGGCCTCGCGGTCGATCCCGACGATGGTCACGTGCTGGTGTACTGCGGCCTCAGCCGTCGGGTGGTGCGCCTGGCGGGCGACCCGGCCAGCCCCAACCCGCCCACCGTGGTCGCGCACTCGGGCGAGCTCGCCACCAGCCGGCTCTCCGCCGAGGCGCAGCGCGGCCGCGAGCTGTTCCGTCGGGGCAACGCCGCCGAGATCTCCTCGTTCGGGGCCATGGCCTGCGCGAGCTGCCACGGCGAGGCCCGGGCTGACGGCCTGAGCTGGCGCCTGCAGGGCAAGAACCTCCAGACCCCGTTCCTCGCGGGCCGCATCGCGGGCGCCCATCCCTTCAAGTGGGACGGCAAGGACCCCGACATCCAGTCCAGCCTCACCAACACCGTGCAGCGCCTGGGTGGCTTCGGGATCACCAAGCAGCAGGCGGCCGAGCTCGCCGAGTTCCTCGAGAGCGTCGAGCCTCCCCGCACCCCGACCGTCGACGATCCCTCCGCCGTGGCGCGCGGCAAGAAGCTGTTCGAGAGCGAGTCGACCGGCTGCCTCACCTGCCACAACGGTCCGCTGATGACCGACCAGATGCAGTACGACCTCGACACCGATCTGCCGGAGGTCGACACTCCCTCGCTGGTCGGGCTTGCCAACAGCGCGCCCTACTACCACGACGGCAGCGCGGCCACGCTCGAGGCCCTGCTCCGCGGCAACGCCAGCATCCACGGGATGGGCCAGATCGCGAAGCTGACCGACGGGCAGATCGGCGATCTGGTGCAATACCTCGAGACCCTGTAAACACGGGTCGATGCCCCTCCACCACGATGCACGCGCCTCCTTCGGGGGGCGCGTCCTTTCGCTCTCCATCGGCGCCGTGCTGGCCGTCTCGCTCGGAGGCTGCCCCAACCGCCACCCCGAGACCGAGGATCCCACCGCCGGGGCGGTCGAGGGCTCCGACGAAGGTGACGACGAGGGCGAGGGCACGGTGGTCTCCACCTGGGAGCACGCCGGGGCCGGGCACACCTCCAACATCGACCTCGTGGTGCTGAGCAGCGACGGCAAGGCCGCGCTCACCCGCGATCAGATCGGCGGCACCCGGCTGTGGCCCACCCTCGACGGGAGCCGCGAGCCCATCATCATCCCCGTGCAGGGGCCGCAGCAGCTCAGCGTGCAGAGCCTCGAGGACGGCTTCACGGTGGCCGCGGTGGACTCGGCCGGGGGCGCGCAGATCTACGAGGTGTCCGACGGCAAGGTGGTCGAGCTGGGCACCCTCGCGCCGTTCCAGCCGCTGTTCGGGATCTACGTGCTGCCCGGCGGCGAGCGGGTGCTCGCGCTGTTCCGCGACCACAGCATCCGCCTGCTCGATCGCTCCGCCGCCGAGCTGCACCGCTTCGAGGAGAGCCGCTTCCGGCCCACCTCGCTGCGTCTGGCCTCCGACGGCAAGACCTTCGCGGCGGTGCTCGCCGCCAGCGGGGCCACCAACGTCATCGAGATCCAGCGCATGCGGGTCGAGGACGGCGACGGCGGCCCCCGCATCCGCCGGCTGGGCTCGATGCGCACCGCCGAGTCCGCCAACGCGCTGTCGGAGACCACCGCGGTGATGTCCCCCGACGCCGAGCGCTTCGCGGTGATCGACAAGCCCGAGGGCAACTCCTGGTCGCTGAGCATCGTCGACCTCACCAAGGATGTGGCCTCCCCTGCGCGGGTCTCGGTGCCCATGCCGGCGCACCTGGTCCCCAACATCGGCTTCGTGGGCGCTCGCGAGCTGCTGGCCAGTGCCAACGACGGCAGCCTCTCGTGGCTGATCGACCTCGAGGACGGCTCGCAGCACCCGCGGACCTCGGCCCCCCAGGACTTCGTCAACCAGGGGCGGGCGCAGTCGGTCACGGCGGGAGTGCAGGCGGTGGGGCACGGCACCTGGCTGTTCGTGCACGACGTGGAGGCTCGCTCGCACCGCTACCTGGGCTACCGCGCCTTCCAGACCCAGTCGGTGGCCATCTCGCCCTCGGGCAAGTGGGTTGCCTGGGCCTACATGGCGGGGCCCGTGTTCGTCGAGACCCTGGGGGGCGACAGCGGCGAGCGCTACCGCCTGCCCTCCGAGCCCAACCTCGGCACGATCAAGGTCCGCTTCTTCGACGACGATCACCTCATCACCATCGACGGCGCGGGCGGCATCCACCTGTACCGCTGGCGCGACGCCAAGCTGGTGGGCGAGGCCGGGATCCACGGGGCCATCCGGGCGCTGCACTTCGAGCCCGAGCGCGGTCTGATGCTGGTCGAGCGCCACAACAACGACGCGCGGCTGTACGAGGTGAGCCCCGACGGCTTCAAGGGCCCCTACATCGTGGCCGACCAGAGCTTCCGCGCGGGGCTGCTGGCCTCGGGCACCCCCGACGATCGCGACGCGGTCATGTGGACCCTCGACAGCGGCAACAAGCTGCGCCACTACACCCTCGAGGAGCTGCGCGCCGATCCCAGCCAGGAGTCGGTGCTCGCCAAGGGCGAGGCCATCGCCCCGGGCAAGGTGGCCCCCCTGGCCATCGATCGCCACGGGCGGCACTACGGCGTGCGCTGGAACGGGGCCGCGATGGAGGTCTTCGTGGACTTCGGTCGCCACGTGGAGTCCAAGGTCTCGGCCGCGGGCGACATCAGCATGATCGTGCCCTCGCCCTCGGGAGCCAGCTTCGTGGCCATCCACCAGCGCGGCCAGAACGTCTCGCTCTCGGTCCACGACAGCAAGACCCTCGACGAGCGCTGGAGCTACTCCACCGGCGTGTTCAACAACGAGGTGGTGTGGTCCCCCGACGGGCGCTTCGTGGCGGTCGCCGCCAACACCGGCGCCGTGGTGCTCGACGCGGAGACGGGAAAGCCCGTGCAGCGCCGCTGCGGGATCGAGTTCGAGGCCAGCGGGGCGGCCCCCGTCAATGCCTTCAACAGCCTGAACCTGCGCAGCATGTGCGAGGGCTAGGCGCGCGCGGGACCCCCGCGGCGCGGGGCCTCGCACGCGTCACCAGGGTTCACCGCGTCGTCACCGCCTCGTCACACGTGTCCGGCCCGCTGTGGTAATCCCCCGGGCGGAGCCTCGATGGCCGAGCAGATCCTCATCGTCGAAGACGAGGCCGACCTCGCCCAGACCATCGCCTTCAACCTCGAGAAGGAGGGCTTCCGGCCGCTGGTGGTCGGGACCGGGACGGCGGCGCTCGAGCGGATCCGCGGGCCGAAGCCCCCCGATCTGGTCGTGCTCGACCTGATGCTCCCCGACATCTCGGGCACCGAGGTCTGCCGACAGCTCCGCCAGGACTCCGGCACTCGCCGCACGCCGGTCCTCATGCTCACCGCCAAGACCGATCCCATCGATCGCGTGGTGGGCTTCGAGGTGGGCGCCGACGACTACGTGACCAAGCCCTTCAGCGTGCGCGAGCTGGTGCTGCGGATCCGCGCGATCCTGCGGCGCACCGAGGGCACCAGCGCCCCCGAGCCCGAGTCGCTGCGCTTCGGGATCCTGCGCCTGGACTTCGAGGGACACCGGGTGTGGGTGGAGGACGAGGAGGTCGTGCTCACGGCCCTGGAGTTCCGTCTGCTCAAGACCCTCGTGCAGCGGCGCGGCCGGGTGCAGACCCGCGAGGTCCTGCTCAACCACGTGTGGGAGATGAGCGGGGACGTCACCACGCGCACCGTCGACACCCACGTGCGACGGCTCCGCAAGAAGCTGGGACCGGCCAGCTCCTACATCGAGACGCTGCGCGGCGTCGGCTACCGATTCCAGTCGGAGCCGGGCATTACGGACGCGTCGTGAGCCTCGGATTCCGTCGCCGCCTGCTGCTGCTGTCGCTGGTGTTCATCACCGTTGTCGACCTCGGGGTGGGGCTCTACCTCGAGTCGCGGCTCCACGAGTCGCTCATGGGGCGCTACGAGGACGAGCTGGTCCGCCACAACCGGGCCATGGTCGAGGCGCTCGAGGGCCAGGCCGCGGGGCTGCGCGACGCCGCGCTCGTCCGCTCGGAGCTCGACCCGCTCGCCGATCGCTTCGGCGCCGCCATGGAGGTGCGGGTGTCGGTGGTGGGGCCGGGCGGCGATCTGCTCGCCGATTCCGAGCTGCCCCAGGACCAGCTCGAGGTCGCCGGTGACCACGGCGATCGGCCCGAGGTGATCGAGGCCCGGCAGGGAGGCCAGGGCATCGCCCGGCGCCACAGCGCCACCCTCGACGCCAACATGCTCTACGTGGCCGAGCGCCTGGAGGACGGCAGCGGGCGGGTGGTGCGGGTCAGCGTGCCGCTGTCGCAGATCGACGAGTCGGTCCGGCAGCTGCGGTGGATCCTGCTGCTGGCCGGGCTCGCCGCGCTGGGGGCCGCCGCGCTGCTGGCCATGGCCGCGTCGCGGCTGCTGTCCCGCAGCCTGCGGGACCTGGTGGTCACCGCCCAGCACGAGGCGGGGGCGATCCGCGACGACTCGCACGACGACGAGGACCAGCCGCTCTCGGTCAACGCCCTCGCCGACGACTTGCGCCGCACCGTGCGGCTGCTCGGCACGGAGCGCGAGCGCTTCGAAACGGTGCTCGAGACGATGGGGCAGGCGGTCATCGGCCTGGACGCCGAGCAGCGCTTCACCACCGTCAACCGGGCCGCGCGCTCGCTGCTGGAGCTCCCCGAGACCGTGGAGGGGCGCCCGCTGCTCGACTTCGTGCGGGTGCCCGCGCTGCGCGAGCTCGTCGATCGGGTGGCGGGCGGCAGCGCGGCGAGCAGCGAGTTCGACTACGGCATGAGCCCGCGCCGGCGGATCCAGGCCCACGCCACCGCGTCGCGCCACGGCGGGGGCACGGTCATCGTCATGCACGACGTGACCGAGCTGCGTCGCCTGGAGACGGTCCGCAAGGACTTCATCGCCAACGTCTCCCACGAGCTGCGCACTCCGGTGGCGGTGATCCAGGCCAACGCCGAGACCCTGCTCGCGGGGGCGATCCACGACACCGAGCGGGCCCCGGTGTTCCTCGAGGCCCTGGCCCGACACGCCGATCGCCTCGGTCGGCTGGTGGCCGATCTGCTCGACATCTCGCGGATCGAGGCTGGCCGCTACCAGCTCGAGATCGGGCCCATGGACCTGGTGGAGGTCGTCGATCGCACCCTGGCCGGCCTCGCCATGCAGGCCGAGCAGCGGGGCACCACCCTGGTGTCGCGCCTGCAGGGCGAGCTGTGGGTGGCCAGCGACGACAAGGCCCTCGAGCAGGTGCTGGTCAACCTGGTGTCCAACGCGATCAAGTACACGCAGGACGGCGGGCACGTGGAGGTCGACGCCAAGGTGGTCGAGCGCACCGCCTCGGGCGAGCCGGCCCGCCTGCGGGTGGAGGTCTGCGACGACGGACCCGGCATCGACCCCCGCCACCACCAGCGCGTGTTCGAGCGCTTCTACCGGGTGGACTCGGGGCGGGCCCGCGAGATGGGCGGGACCGGTCTGGGCCTGGCCATCGTCAAGCACCTCATCGAGGCCATGGGCGGTCGGGTGGGCGTGGACGCTCGTCGACCCCGGGGCTCGATCTTCTGGTTCACCATGAGCACGGCGGTCGCTGCGTTCGGGGAGGGACCGGAGGACGAGGACGAGCTCGGCGGCGACGAGGCGTCCTCCGTTTGATCGATGTTTGGAGGGGGCGGGCGTCGCTTCGACGCGAGGATCGGTGGACGCTCGGCTCGAAGGGCACCATCGCTCCTGGGATTGCGCTAAGATCGGAAGCGTGGGGATTCCTGCCGCCACCAACGGGGGCGTCGGTCACACCGATCGTGCCTTCGACCGAGAGCTTCGTGCCGTGCGCGAGCAGCTCCTCGAGATGGCGGGGCACGTGGAGAACATGATCGCCCAGGCGGGGCGGGCGCTGGTCGAGCGGGACGCCGCCCTGGCGCGCGAGACCATCGCCGAGGACCAGAAGGTCAACCGGGCCGAGGTCGACATCGACGAGCGCTGCCTGCAGCTGCTGGCCAAGCGGCAGCCCATGGCCTCCGACCTGCGCTTCGTGACCCTGGCCATGAAGATGGTCACCGATCTCGAGCGCATCGCCGACCTCGCGGTCAACATCTGCGAGCGGGCCATGGACCTGGTGGACGCCAAGGTGGTGATCCACGCCGAGATCCCCGAGATGTGCGCGGCAGTGGAGGCGATGGTGCGGGACTCCATCGACGCCTTCGTCAACGGCGACGCGGCCAAGGCCCGCTCGGTGATCGCCAACGACGACGTCGTCGATCGCTACTACCACCGCATCTTCGAGGACCTGCTGCGCCGCATGCAGGCCGACCCCTCGCAGGTGCACGACTGGATCCACGTGCAATCGGTGGCCAAGTGGCTCGAGCGCATGGGCGACCACTCCACCAACCTCGCCGAGCTGGTCATCTTCATGATCGAGGGGCGGGACGTCCGGCACCCCCGGCTCTACCTCGGCAAGGCCGAGGGCCGCAGCCCCGTCAACCTCGGCTAGCGAGGGCCGGGTCTGGCTAGCGCTCGTGCTCGAGGGCGTCGAGCATGCGCTCGAGACCGTCGAGCACCTGGTCGGTCTTCTTGCGGTAGGCGTGACGCGAGGCCGAGATGGCCAGCGCTCCGAGCCCCGCCCCGCCCACGGCCACCGCCACGCCCCCGATCGCGGCGACGGGGAACAGCAGGCCGCCGCCCACCAGCGCCGCCGTGGTGAGCAGGCCGGCCCCCACCAGCGAGTCCTGCACGTGCGAGCGCCGGGTGGCGGGGAAGCGGGCGACGAGCACCACCTCCACCTCGCCGCCGGGGAGCTCCATCACCGCGGTCTCGATCTCCTCGGCGTTGCGCAGGGTGTAGCGATCGCCGAGGTCGAGCGCGCGTCGGACCTGCGAGAGGATTCCGGCGGAGCGCTCCCACTGCACCCGCTCGCCGAAGTTGCGCCTCACCCGGAACAGCTGCTCGCGCATGGCGCTGCCCAGGCGATTCCAGACGTCCTCGCGGGGGCCCCGGACCCGCCGCTGCGCCACCACCTGGGTGGGGCCAATCAGTCGATCGGCGAGGGTGGGCGCGCTCGTGCCCACCGGGACGAGGGCTCCGCTGCGCACCTGCACCAGCGCGGTGCGGACCGCGTCGGGGGCCAGGCCGATCTCTCCCCCGAGGCGCTCCACCTCGGCGAGGCTGAAGGTGCCCTGGCCCGAGGGATCGCCGTGCTGTAGCTCGGTCGCGCGACGCAGGACGAGATCGACCTCGTCGTAGGTCAAGCGCTCGCGCTCGGCCTCGGTGCTCATGGCCGGGACGATAGCAGCTCGGGCCGATCGCGGTCGCTCGGGCGGCGGGGCAGGGCAGGGCGTCGAGCTCTCGTGCCGATGGGGCCCGCCCTACTTCTCGAGCATCTTCTCCACGTCCGCGATGCGGCTGCGCACGTTGACCCCGAGGCGCTGCGCCTCCTTGTAGGCCGCGAGCGCGTCGTGGTACTCGAGCTCCCGGTAGAAGGCGTCGCCCAGGGCCTTGTAGGCCTTGCCGTCCCGCGGGGAGTAGCGCACGGCCTGCTCGGCCGACTTGCGCGACTTGTGGTAGGCGCCCATGTCGAAGTGGACCAGCGCGAGCCCGAGGTGGGCGTCGCCGTTGGCCGGGTTGGCCGCGATCGCCTGACCGTAGAGGGTCTTGGCCTCGGCCCGCAGGCCCTGCTTGCGCTTGGCGTCGGCGAGCTCGGTGAGCTCGCGCGAGCGCGCGGGATCCCGCTTGCCCTTGCTCTCGCCGAGGCTGGCGTTGACCTTGTGCCGTCGCTTGCGGCGGCTGGGGTCGCTCTCGTCGGCCATCCCCTCGTCGTCGCCCTCGAGCTCGCCGCCCTCGTCGACCAGCTCGTCGTCGTCGCCCCCGAGGCCGTCGGCCGCATCCGGGTCGTCGCGGTCCGGGCTGCCCCTGCGGCTGCCCCTCGAGCCCACGCCGTCCTCGACGCCGTCGGCCCCCGAGCCCCGCTTGGACGGCGGCAGCGCGATGCCGGCCCGGCTCGCACCACGCTCCAGCGAGGCCATGGCCTGCGGCGCCATGTCGTCGGCGTTCTCCATCGACTCCTGCATCGCGCTGGAGATGGCGGCCTTCTGATCCTCGTCCTCCAACGCTCCCAGCGCGGCCACGCCGGCGATCATCTGCTCGAACTCGTTGAACTCACCCGCCAGCGCGCGCTTGCGGAAGCCGTCCAGGATGATGGCGTCGATGCTGGCGCGCTCCAGCGCGTGCTCGTTGTCGGGATCGAACAGCAGCGCCCAGATGTAGTACTGCCGCGAGATGTCGCGGGCCACGTCCCACAGCTTGTCGCCGTGGCCGATGAGGGTGGTGGCGAACTCCTCGCGGAGCTGCTCGGCTCGCTCGTCGGCCATCTTCTCGGCCGTGCCCTCGATCCGATCGAGCTCCTCCACCTTGATCAGCGCCGTCACCTCGCTGTCGAGGTTGGGCGGCGGGATCACCCAGGCGGCCTTCGACGCCGCGTCGCGGGCCTCGATGGTCACCTGCTCCACCAGATCCTTCTCCTCGTCGGTGGGCTGGCGGCCGAACATGAGGAACGCGCCCAGCCCCACCGCGGCCAGCGTGCTGGTGCCCGCGACCACCGGCCACAGCCACGAGCGCTTGGGCGCGGGCGGGAGGTTGGAGGGCATCGCCGCCACGATCCGCTGGTAGCGATCGACGTCGGGCAGCGAGGGCACGGGCAGGTCGTCCCAGCCGGTGACCAGGCCCGCGGCGATCTGGGCCTCGCACAGCGCCGCCTCCAGGTCGGCCATGTCGGCGTAGCGGCGGGCGGGATCCTTGGCCAGGCAGCGCATCACCACCGACTCGAGCGGCTCGGGGATGCTCAGGTCGGGCCGGCGCTGGCGGGGCGGGATGGGAGCCTCGTGGAGCTGGAGCTTGAGGATGTCCTCCACCTCCTCGGCGTCGAAGGGCGGCACGCCCACCATCAGCTCGTAGGCGGTGCAGCCCAGCGCGTACACGTCGAGGCGGCCGTCGAAGTCGTCGCCGAGGATCTGCTCGGGCGCCATGTAGTGGGGCGTGCCCGCGATGCCGGCCCGGCGCTCGCCCGCGGCCAGCATCGCCGAGATGCCGAAGTCCACGATCTTCACCGCGTCGGGGCGGCTGTTCACGTCGGAGACGATGATGTTCTCCGGCTTGACGTCGCGGTGGACCACCCCCGCCTCGTGGGCCTTGGCCAGGCCCTTGCACACCTGGCGTAGGATGCCCACGAGCCGGCCCGGATCCATGCTGGTGGTCTCGTCGGAGGGCACGAGGTCGGTGCCCTGCAGCAGCTCCATCGCGAAGAACAGGCGGCCGTCGGGGAGCTCGCCGAAGTCGTAGACCTCCACGATGTAGGGCGAGCCGAGGCGACTGGCGGCCCGTGCCTCGTCGCGGAACACCTGCGCCATCTGGGGCTGCTGGCTGAGGTCGAAACGCAGGATCTTGAGGGCCGAGCGCCGCTCGATGTCGATGTGGCTGACCTCGTAGACCACCCCCATGCCGCCCTCGCCGAGCCAGCGCTCGATCTGGTAGCGGGTGCCGGGGATCGTCTTGCCCGGCACCAGGCGGAGCTTGGGCGCGTCGGCGGCGGGGGCCTGCAGGCCCTCGGTGCCGTGCATCTGGGTGCCCGCCTTCACGCTGCGCTCGGCGGTGGAGCGGATCGCGGTGGTGGGGCGACGGCCCGAGGTCTCGGCGCTCGGGTTGGAGGGCAGGCGAGGCACCGTGTCGGCGCTGGCGAGCGACGGCCCGCCCCGCGGCGGGTTGGTGGGCCCGTTGCGGTCGGGGTTGGGCAGCGTGTCGCGGGTGCCGGAGTGCTCGGGAGCGAGCTCGGGCTCGGGCTCGGGCTCGGGCTCGGGCGCTCCGAGCGATCTCTCGTCCGGGGCATGGATCGCGGTCGCGTACTCCTCGTCGAAGTCGTCGTCGAACAGTCCGCTGTCGAACATCAGCTCGCCCGAGGGCTCCGCACGCGGAGGGGCGGGAGCGGGCATCGGCGTGGGCACCGAGATCGGCCGAGACACCGGCGCAGGCGTGGGCACGGGGGGCCGGGCCGCCACCGGAGGCACGATCGGTGCGGGCGTGGGCACGCTCGCTCGGCTCGGCACGACCGGAGCGGGGGTCGGGACCGCGGTCCGAGTGGCCACCGGCGGCGTGGGAGGAGCCGGGGCGGGGCCGATGACCGTCTCTTGGTGGGAGGGCAGCGAGGGATCGGGGGCCGGAGCGGACGGCACCACCGTGGGGGGCGAGGCCCTGGGCAGCGGAGGGATCGGCAGGGGCGGGGCCCCCATCATCATCTGGGTCTTCTTGATCCCCGACGACGAGGTCTCGGCTCCGAGCGGCGGGTGGTGGGGCACGGGTCCGCCCGTCGGCACCATGGTCTGCGAGCTGCTCGAGGTGGGCACGGTCGTCTTGGCGGCGGGGATCCGCGAGGGCGCCGGGATCGTGGCGTCGGCCGACATGTTCGCGAGCTCGGGCGGCAGCACGGGGATCCTGGGGGAGGAGGACGCCGGCGGCGGCATGGGGGCGGGCCCCGACGCGATCTGGGTTCGTCGGTCGGGGCGCGGGGCGTCGGGCGCCTTCGCCAGCGGTGCTTTGGCCATCTAGGCAGCTCCTCGTGGGGCCTTGATCAGAAGAAAGTCAGAAGAGGGCTCGGTAGGGTGAGTCGCACGACCTCGCCGATTCTAACAGGCGTCGATGTCGATCGGCACGATCCCGGCGATCGCGTCGTCGCTCGTCTCGTCTACGAACGGCGCCGCCAACCGACTTGGCCGTGCGGCGCCGTGCCACGGGGGCTCCTGCGAACGCGGTTCGACCCGGATCAGCCGCGACGGCGTCGTACGGCCGCGAGCACCAGCAGGCTCCAGAACCCGGCCCGGCCCCCGGCGGGGGGCTCGCTGCTGTGGCAAGCACAGCCCGAAGGCGTCCCGTCGGTGCCCAGGCCGTAGCCGGGAGGCAGCGAGCCCTGGTCGCCGCCGAAGGAGTCGTCCACTCCACCGTCGGAGCCGCCGCTGCCGTCGCTGCCTCCGTCCCCGTCGCCGCCCTCGGAGCCCGCATCACCGCCGCCGTCGCCCGAGGGCGGCGGCAGATCGTCGCCCACCGAGATCATCACGGTGGCGCTCGAGGTCTCGTTGCCCGCGACGTCGGTCGCCACCACCCGCAGCGCGTAGCTGCCCGCGGGGATGCTGTCGACCGACCAGCCGTAGGGCTCGGAGGTGTCGGTGCCCTGCTCGGAGTCGTTGGAGAACAGGGTGACCGATTCCACCCCCGTGTCGTCGCTGGCGTCGACGGTGATGGTGAAGCTCGAGCCGGTGGGGAAGGTGTCGCCGTTGGCGGGATAGGTGATCGTCACCGTGGGCGGGGCGGCATCGGGGGCGGAGGGGCCGAACAGGGTGATGAGCTCCGCGTAGGAGTTCTGCAGGCTCTGGCTGCCGCACTCCGCCTGGTGCTGCGCGGGGCAGTACAGGTTCTGGACGATGCTGATGCACTCGTCGCGGAACGACGCGTCGCCGCCCGCGTTGTAGGGGTTCATGATGTCGCCCGGCTCGTCGACGTGCTCGAGCCCGTACGAGTGCGCGACCTCCTGGCCGATGGTGGTCGCCGTGACCGCGGCCGAGAACGAGTCGCCCTCGCTGTGGAACGCGTAGGTGATGTTGTTGTGGGTCTGCGCGTCGCCGCAGTCCACCGGCGCGATGCCCAGCACGCCGCCCCCGAAGGGGTTGGTGGGGCCGGTCATGTTCATCGTGTAGTCGCCCGAGGCCGGGCGGGCGTCGGTGACGATCACGTTGAAGGGCGCCCAGTCGGCCCGCACCGCCTGCATCACCGCGTCGCGCTTGGTGCCCGCGCCGTAGGCCGCGAAGCTGCCCACCAGCTCGCTGATCTGGGTGACGTTGTTGCGGGAGTCGTCGAAGCCACCGGTCAGGGACGCGCCGTCGAAGTTGACGAAGATGCGGCCCTGCATCGCGTGCTCGGGCGGGGCGTCGTCGGCCCGGCGACGGGGGGCATCGGCGGGGACCGGCACCGGCTCGCCGCGGTACTGCCCCAGGCCGAGCTCCTGCAGCTCCTCCACGCTCATGTCCCAGGTCGCGGGGCGCTCGGGCTCCTCGGCGCCGGCCGAGGGCACGACCAGCAGCGCCAGGGCGGCGGGGCACAGGGCGGCCAAGGTACGGGAGAGCGTGCCGATGGTGGGACGAGCGACGAGCATCACGTTGCTCCGATGGTGGGACGAGGAGGTCGCGGTGCTGGCTACGCTCGCCGATCCTGGCAATACGCACCCGACGCCACTTTTGAGGGTAGCCGACCGAGCGCGAGGGTGGCAAGCGGAAACCTCGCGAATCTGGCCATCTAGGGCGGCCTGCGACGCGATCTTGCTGATGCCGCGATCTTCCTGACCAAGCGATCGACGGGTGCTGGCGCGGAGCGGACCGTTGCGAGCTCGTCAATGGTTGGGCGATGGCCTACGGACGCCGGCCGGGTTGGGCGTGGGGCGTTCATCCACTGTCACTTTGGTGGTCGCATTCACCTCGGCGAGGCCACGAGTAATCCTCGCGGCTCTCCGGCTCGCCGGGATCCCGGGGCCCCGCCGGGGCGAGCGCTCCGCCGTTTTCGAGCGCTCTGCCGTTTCGATCGCTCTGCCGTTTCGATCGCTCTGCCGTTTCGATCGCCTCAACGCGTTGCGGCGTTGCTGCAACAAACGGCAGCCCCGCGGGGCCTCCGATGCCCGCGGTCGTGCCCTCGGTGCCGGCAAGCATTGCGCGAACCCTCGCCATTCGCCCCCGGGGAGCTCGACGGCCCCCGAGACCGTGCGCGCTGGCATGGGCGATGCACCAGGGATGGACGCACGGAGAGACCAATGAGCGGAGCCAAGCCCACCGTCGAAGCCTTCTACGACGTCCCGACCTTCACCCTGACCTTCCTGGTCTACGACGAGCAGACCAAGGACGCGGTGATCATCGACCCGGTGCTGGACTATGACCCCCTTGCCTCGCAGACCACGGTCGAGGGCGCTCGAGCCGTGGTCGAGCGCGTGCGCGAGCTGGGGCTGAGCGTCCACTACATCCTCGAGACCCATGCCCACGCGGACCATCTGTCGTCCTCCCAGTGGCTCAAGCACGAGCTGGGGGCCAAGGTGGCGATCGGGGAGCGGATCACCCTGGTACAGCAGACCTTCAAGGAGCTGCTCGACCTGCCGCAGCTCATCACCGACGGCAGCCAGTTCGATCGCCTGCTCGCCGACGGCGAGAGCGTCGACGCCGGCTCGCTGCGCATCGGAGTGATCGCCACGCCGGGCCACACCCCGGCCTGCGTCACCTACCAGGTCGGCGACGCCATCTTCACCGGCGACGTCCTGTTCATGGACGACTACGGCACGGGGCGCTGCGACTTCCCCCGCGGCTCCGCCGAGCAGATGTACGACTCCATCCAGAAGCTCTACGAGCTGCCCGACGACACCCGGGTGTTCGTGGGACACGACTACCAGCCCGAGGGTCGCGAGGTGCAGTACGAGACCACCATCGGCAAGTCCAAGGACCACAACCCCCAGCTCTCGGCCAAGACCACCCGCGACGAGTTCGTTGAGCTGCGCAACGCCCGGGACGCCACGCTGGCCCCGCCGCGCCTCATCTTCCAGAGCGTGCAGGTCAACGCCGACGCCGGTCGCCTGCCCTCGCCGCACGAGAACGGCAACCGCTACCTGCGGCTCCCCCTGAACCTGTTCGGCCCCACCGACGACCTGGGCGAGCCCAAGCCGGCCAATGCCTCGCGCTGAGCCGGCGCGCCGATCGACCTCGCCATCGCCTGGTGAGCGTCGATCGGCTGCAGTCGTGGGTTGCCCCCAGGGCGTCGGCTGCTATGGTGCGGGCAGATCACGATGGACCTCGACCTCGTTGAGCTGTCCCGTGCCCAGTTCGCCCTCACGGTGATGTTCCATTACCTGTTCCCGCCCCTGTCGATCGGGCTGGGACTGCTGATGGTCATCATGGAGGGGCTGTACCTCCGCACCCGCGACCCGCGTTACGAAGCGATGACCCGCTTCTGGACGCGGATCTTCGCGGTGAATTTCGCGGTGGGCGTGGCCAGCGGGATCACCATGGAGTTCCAGTTCGGCACGAACTGGGCGACCTACTCGCGCTTCGTGGGGGACGTGTTCGGCTCGGCCCTCGCCGCCGAGGGCATCTTCGCGTTCTTCCTCGAGTCCGGCTTCCTCGCGGTGCTGGTGTTCGGCTGGGATCGCGTGGGCCCCCGCATGCACTTCCTGGCCACCACCATGGTGTTCCTGGGCTCGTGCTTCTCGGCGGTGTGGATCGTGATCGCCAATTCGTGGCAGCACACCCCCGAGGGCTACCACCTGGTGATGCACGAGGGCGCCTGGCGGGCCGAGATCACCGACTTCTGGGCGATGGTCTTCAACCCCTCGGCGATGCACCGCCTGGGGCACGTGCTGCTGGGCTCGTTCATCCTGGGCGCGTTCTTCGTGATGAGCGTGAGCGCCTGGTACCTGCTGCGGCATCGCCACGAGGACTTCGCCCGCCGTAGCTTCGCCATCGCGCTGGTGGTGGGGGCGCTGGCCTCGTGGGGCGAGCTGGTCAGCGGGCACTCGCAGGCCCGCGCGGTGGCCGAGAACCAGCCCCCCAAGCTCGCGGCCTTCGAGGGGCACTTCCACTCCGCCGATCACGGCACCGAGCTGTGGCTGTTCGGCTGGCCCGACGAGCAGGCCCAGGAGGTGCGCTACGGGGTGAGCATCCCCGGGATGCTCAGCTTCCTGGTCCACGACGACTTCGACGTTCCCGTGCCGGGCCTCGACCAGACCCCGCCCGAGGATCGCCCGCCGGTGGTGGTGCCCTTCATCAGCTACCACGTGATGGTGGGGCTGGGCATGCTGTTCATCGCCATGACCTCGCTGGGCCTGGTGCTGTGGTGGCGGGGCAAGCTGTTCACGCAGCGCTGGCTGCTGTGGCTGTTCGTGGTCGCGGTGATCGGGCCCTACCTGGCCAACCAGACCGGCTGGGTGGCGGCCGAGGTGGGGCGCCAGCCCTGGGTGGTGTACGGCCTGCTGCGCACCCGCGATGCGGTCTCCACCGTGGTGCACCCCGAGCACGTGCTCGCCTCGCTGGTGCTGTTCTCGCTGTTCTACCT
The DNA here is from genome assembly GCA_020633315.1 of Myxococcales bacterium. Taxonomy (GTDB): domain Bacteria; phylum Myxococcota_A; class Polyangia; order Nannocystales; family Nannocystaceae; genus Paraliomyxa. The sequence continues at coordinate 123,570 of JACKDV010000004.1, read as the reverse complement.
CGCGCTGCTGCTGATCTGGCTGTACGTGATCAACGAGAAGATCCGCCACGGCCCGCCCGCGCCGCGACCCCACCACGCGGGACGAGCCCAGGGGCTGCTCGACGCGGCCGCGGCGGTGGGGGTGGGGCGCGGCGGCCACTCGTACACCGAGACCGAGGAAGAGGTGGCGGCCCGCAGCAGCGCCGCCCTGCACCACCCCGAGGCCGACGCGCCCGACGCAGGGGAGGGGCGCTGATGGACCTGCACGTGCTGTGGTTCGTGCTCCTGGCGGTGCTGCTGATGGGCTACGCCATCCTCGACGGCTTCGACCTCGGGGTGGGCATCCTGCACCTGCTGGTGCGCGACGACACCGAGCGTCGCCTGGTGCTCAACAGCATCGGGCCGCTGTGGGACGGCAACGAGGTGTGGCTGGTGACCTTCGGCGGGGCGTTGTTCGCCGCGTTCCCCGAGGCCTACGCCACCGTGCTCTCGGGCTTCTACCTGCCGGTGATCGTGGTGCTGCTGTCGCTCATCGGCCGGGCGATCTCGATCGAGTTCCGCTCCAAGGTGCACACCCGAAGGTGGCGCGCCTGGTGGGACTTCTCGTTCTTCCTCTCGAGCCTGGTGGCCACCGCGGTGTTCGGCGTGGCGCTGGGCAACGTGGTGGGCGGGATCCCGCTGTCGCCCCAGGGGCAGTACACGGGCGGCCTGCTCGGCCTGCTCCAGCCCTTCCCGGTGGCGGTGGGGCTGCTGGCGGTGGCCGGCGCGGCCATGCACGGGGCGCTCTACCTGCAGCTCAAGGTCGACGGCGACCTGCGGCGACGGGTGCGACGCTGGGCGTGGGGGGGCTTTGCTGCCTTCTTGTTCATGAACCTGGTGGTGGCCGGCCTCGCCTTCGCCGGGGTGCGCCACCTGCTGTGGAACTTCGAGCGCTGGCCGGTGCTGTGGGTGATGCCGGTGCTGGTGGGGCTGGCCCTGGCCAACATCCCGCGGGGGCTCCACCGGGCCAAGCCCGCCCAGGCCTTCGCGTCCTCGTGTGCCTCGATCGCCGGGCTCACCTTCCTCGCCGCCGCGGCGCTCTACCCCAACCTCGTGGTCTCCTCGCTCGACCCCGCCCACAGCCTCGACGTGGCTCGGGCCGCGTCCTCGGAGAGCACCCTGCGGCTGATGTCGATCATCGCGCTCATCGGCATGCCGCTGGTGATCGGCTACACGGTGACCGTCTACTGGGTGTTCTGGGGCAAGGTGAAGCTCGACGAGCACTCGTACTGACGGGCGCTCGGGCTACGCGGGGCGTCGGGCCCAGGCCAGGATGCTCAGCTCTCCGACGTAGCTGGCGCGGGCCCGTGCGAGCTCGTCGCCGAGCCGCTGGTCGAGGGTGCCGAGCTCGACCTCGGCTTCGTCCACGATGCCCAGCTCGAGCATCCGGGGCAGCATGGCGGCCACGATCTCGGCGGTGGGCGGACGGTCGTCGGGGGTGTGGACGATGGCCTCGGCACGCACGCTGGGGGCCGCCAAGCCGGCCGCCTCGAGCACCGCGAACAGCCGCAGCCCCAGGTGAGGATCGGCGCCCGATTCCACCGCCGTCGCCCAGAGCCACCCTCGCACCCGCTCGTGCAGCGGCAGCGGCACGGTGCTCGTGGGCGGCATGGTGGCGTCGACCTCCGAGAAGGCCATGATGCCGCCGGGGTGCAGGTGCTCGGACAGGCGGCGGAGGGCCAGGGCGGGCTCGGGCACGTACATCAGCACGCGGCGGCCGACCACGGCATCGAAGAGGCCGAGGGCCGGGTCGAGCGCGAGGAGGTCGGCCTCCTCGAAGCGCAGGTTGGGCTGGCCGAGCTCCGTCACGCGCCGGCGTGCCATGGCGATGGCTCGAGCGCTGCGGTCGATGCCCACCACCGTGCCCGAGGCGCCGACCCGCCGGGCCACGAGGAGCGAGACGTCGCCCCCGCCGCAGCCCACGTCGAGCACCCGCATGCCGGGCTCGACGCCCGCGTCGGCGAGCAGGCGCTGGAACATCGCGTCGTCGGCGGGTCGCTCCATGGCTCCGTGGATGCTAACGCCGGATCAACCGGTTCCGCCATCGGAGCTGCCGCGGGTCGGGCCGTCGTCGCCGCTCTCCTGACTCATCGTGTCACAGACCCCCGAGCCCTCGCAGTCCATGTCCTCGCAATCGATGCGACCGTCGCCATCATTGTCCTCGCCGTCTCGGCAGCGGTAGTCCTCGGCTTCGGGGCAGAGATCGGCCTTGACCCCCGGTCCGTACTCGATCCAGAAGGTCACGTCCACCATGCTCTCGGCCGTGACGGTGAACAGGTCGCCGTCGAAGCGCACGCAGTCGTTGTCGAGTCGGTCGTACATGCGTAGCTCGGTGTAGTAGGTGCCCACCGGGACGTTGGGCACGTGGGGGTGCCCCTGCAGCCCCTCGCAGGTCCCCTCGAGCACGGTGATGGTGGGCAGCTCGTCGGAGACCAGCTCGAGGATCACGTCGCCGGGACTCAAGCTGAGCCCTCCGTCGAACTCGAGCACGGAGTCGTTCGTGGGGTCTTGTGGGTCCGGTGGCTTGCAGATGTCCATGAGGAACTGCTGCTGCCCCTGCTCGATCGTCGGGACCACGGGGCACCGGCGCGTCGCGTCGGAGGGGGCCTGGTTGACGCCGGACACCAGCACCGAGCCATTGCCGAGGGCAAAGTCGCTCCCCAGCGCGCTGCGGAGGCACGATGCTGCCTCGTAGCAGGTCCCTTGCTTGCACCACGGATCGGACTCGGCGTCGGGCCTCCCGATGGTGTCGAAGCAGATGGAGAGCGAGTCGCGGCTCGGGGACACCGTGCACCGGGCCTCGCAGTCCGCCAGCGCGTCGCGCCGCGGCTGATCGTCGCCGAGCGGGCCGGGCAGCATGCCGCAGTCGGAGAGCTGGCTGCACAAGGCGGTGCACTGCGCGGGGACGTCGTTGCAGGCGACGGTGCCGAGCCCGGCCAGCGCGAGGCCGCCCAGCGCGAGCGTCCAGAGTGCTCGTAGATCGATCACGAAGACCTCCCCAGCAGGCCCAGGCCCAGCTCGATGCCCACGAAGGCCCGCACGCCCCAGTCGTTGGCCCAGAACTCCTCGTCCAGCGCGTTCTTGATGGTGGAATTGGCGAGGTCGGAGAGCAGCAGGCCCCCGAACACGCCGAAGCTGGCCAGGCGCCGCGGACGGATGCGGATGCCGCTCTTGAAGGAGAGGTCCACGTCCCCCGCGAGCACCGAGTCGCTCTGGACGGCAGCGAGCTCGGCGGGGAGGCCGTCGATGTTGGCGATGCCCACGTTGAACAGGAGCTGGGCGTTGACGAAGAAGGTGGCCAGCGACGGGTTGGCCTGGCGTCGCTCGCGGATGATCGCGCAGTCGTCTCCCTTGCCCTTGCGGCACACCGGCCAGGGCCAGCGCGCGAAGGGGAAGCGCAGGCCGGCGAAGGGACCCATGAAGATCCCGTTGCGCCGCCAGCTCAGCTGCGAGTGCAGGCTCTCGGTGAGATCGACCAGCGACAGCTCGTCCCACACCGGCGCGGACTGGGTGGTGTACTCCACGTGCTCGTAGCCCACGCTGCCGCCGAACTCGAAGAACTCCCAGGTGGTGTAGCGCACGCTGCCGCTGATGCGGACGAAGCTGAGCTGGGACGAGATCGGGTTGGTGCGCGGGGTGGTCCACTGCTTGAAGCCGAGGATGTCGGTCACCAGCTCGATCTCCCGCTCGACCACCTCGAAGCACAGGGCGTGGCCGATCTCGTCGTCCTCGCGCAGGGTCGACTCCCCGTTGGTCACCGCGGTGGCGATGGCCAGGTACTTGCCCTTGGGCAGGCCGCCGAGCTCGAGCTCGGTGTGGTTGCCGGTGGTCCGCTCGCGAAGCCGGGGCACGCTGCTGCCGTGCCGGGCCGCGTCGCGGATGGTGCGGAGCTTGGCGAAGCTCGACAGGTCGTTGAGCTCCTCCACCTGGGTGCAGACCGCCTCGGTCCTCGCCGCCCCGAGCGACCAGACCTCCACGTCCACGCCCGCGCCGATGCCCACCACCCGCAGGTCCCTCCGCAGGCCCCGCTCGATCGTGTCGGGAGGATCGACGAAGCGCACGTGGGGCTGGTCGAGCAGATCGCTGAGCACCACCTCCATCGCCTCGCGTAGGTCTCGGGAGCGGCTGTCGTGGGAGCGCACCGCGAGCAGGTCGTCGGTGTCGACGCCGGTCACCTTGGACTTGGCGCGGCCGACGAAGTCGTCGAGGTCGACCCGGGTGCCGATGACGGTGACCTCGGTGCTGCGCTCGGGGCAGCGCACGTCGAAGTAGAGGAGCGAGTCCACGCCGCGGCGGCGCAGCTCCGAGGCCAGCACCACCATCTGCTCGCTGTCGTCGAGGTCGCCCCGGCTCGCGCCGCGCTCGGCCTCCGCCCGCGAGCCCAGCCGGGACTCGAGGTCGCGGAAGATCTCCATCACCTCGGCCCAGGCGTCCAGCGGGATCAGCTTCTTGTCGGCCCGCTCGGTGTAGCCCTCGGCGTAGCTGCGCACCCGCGAGGGCACGATGCCGCGGTTGCGGCAGCTATCGTCCACCGCGACCTGGGCGATGCCGATGTGCTCCTGCGGGTTGTTGAGCCCCGACAGATCGTAGGCGACCGAGCGACAGCGGCCGTGGCCCTCCTCGCGCGGCTCGGCCAGCGACGAGACCCAGGGCTCGATCCCGGGTTGGGTGCTCACGAACACCAGCTCCCGCGGGGCGGCCCGCTCGTCGGTCGCGGGGTCGCGCGGCAGGTTGAGGATGGCCCGCTGCGTGCGCTGGCCGCCCGCGGCGGTGGAGACCGTCTCGAGGGGAGCCGACGAGCCGTTGACCACCACCGACCAGCCGCCCTCGGGATCGGCCCCGGCCTCGATGATCACGCACTCGGAGCGCCGCCGCGACAGCACGGAGTCGATGTCCACCAGCCGTCGGGTCTCGGCCCACGGCATGTCGAGGTCGGGCTGGCGCATGGTGAGCGTGACCATGCGGTCGCGGGGCAGCAGCAGCAGCCAGCCGCGCTGGCCGTCGTGCAGGTAGGGGATGGGCTCCACCCGCAGCACCTCGAGCCCGTCCACGTCGACCGACCAGGCATCGACGACGTCCCGGCTGCGCCCCGGGATCGTCAGCAGGTGCCACCCCTCGATCAGCGCGTCGAGCCGCTCCTGCTCGTCGTCGCTCACGCATGCGTCGTCGGCCTCCAGGTCGCGCGGGCTGACGGGGATGGTCCCGGTGACGCCGTGCTCGAGCTCGCGGATGGCCCCGGACGCCAGGTCGTGGAAGGTGGTGCAGGCGGCGGCCTCCTTGCCGCGCTGGGTGTGGGTGCGGGCGAGCAGCTCGCCGAGCCATGCCTCCTGCGCCCGCTGGCGTGCGGTGGCCTCGGCGGGGGCGGGGGCCGTGCTGGCGATGGCCCGGGCCACGAACGCGGCCTTCCAGCCCTCGAGGCGCAGGCCTGCGATCAGGGTGGCCCGCGCCTCGGCGACCCGCTCGGCGCCCTCGGGGCTCGGGCTGCCCTCGCACATCTGGCGCAGCAGCGTGCGCTCGCCGGGCTCGAGCTCGGCGATGGCCCCGGCGGCGAGGCAGTCGCTCGGCGGCGCCGCGTGGGCGGTGAGCGGACCCAGCAGGAGCACGAGCCCCGCGAGGGAGAGCGCGAGCCAGTGGAGCGCGGCCGCGCTCGCGCGGGGGATCAGTCGGGGCATGGGTACCTCCGGTCGGTGCAGTCCTCGATCCGGTCGGACACGTCCTCGTCGATGCTCGGGCTGGTCACCTTCAGGCGCCCGCCGTGGATCGTCACGCTGACCCGGTCGCAACCCCGGCCGCGGAGCGCATCGTCGATGACTCGCTTGGCCAGCCGATCGTCCCGACAGCTCTTGCTCGTCTTGCGGACGACGGGCTTGGTGGTCGGCGTGGTCTTGGTGTCGCTCTCGGCCGCGGACCCGCTGCCGCCCGTGGGCTCGCTGTCGCCCGTGGGCTCGCTTGCCTCGGTGTCGGCCCCGAGGGCGAGCGAGGGGGCGGGGCTCGTGGAGCCGCTCGCGGGCGGTGGCTCGGCCTCGTTCGTGCCCGCAGACGGCTCCTCGGGGGCGCCCCCGGCCGCCGCGGCGGGGGGCGGGGGCGCGCTGGCCAGGGCCTCCGGCTGTGCGTCGCCTCGGTTGGCGGAGGCGATGGCGAGCGCTCCCACGCCCACGACGAGCGCGGCCGCGACCACGGCCACCCACGTCCGCGACGCGCCCTTGGCCGGGCTCGGGGTCACCTCGGTCGGCGGTGACACGAGCGCGAGCTCTCGCCGTCGCTCGCCCTCGGCCGCGGCCGCGAGCCACCCTCGCACGGGCTCCCACTCTCGCAGCAGCGCCACGTGGGCCACCTCGATCAGGGTCCCCAGCTCGTCGTCGCGGGTCTCCACCAGCAGGCCGTCGGAGGCGAGGTCGTCGACCAGTCGCTGCAGCTCTGCTCGCTCGGCCGGCGCGCCCTCGACGAGCTGATCGAGCGAGAGCTGGCGTCGCTGGTGTCGGGTGGATCCATCGCGGGCCTGCTCGGTGAGCGCGACCACGATCGCGCGCAGCCGCTTCTGATCGACCGCCGCGAGGCCGGCCACCACCCGCTCGGCCATGGTGGTGACGACCCCGGCCATGCGGCCAAGCTCCTCCCAGGTCTCTACCCGCAGCCATCGCCCGTGGCGTCGCTCGTACAGCTCGCGCAGGGCCTGCTGCAGCAGCGACATCGCCCCCGGCTCGCCCTCCACGTCCTCGTGCACCAGCGACACCAGGCCCGTCTCGAAGCGCAGCCCGGCGGCCTCGCCCTGGGCCTCCACGGCGCGCCGCAGCTCGTCGCTCGACAGCGGCCGGATGCGCCGGCGCTTCTCCACCTCGGCCCGCAGCCCCTCGTGCTCCTCGCAGTCCTCCACGAAGCTGCCGCGCATGGTGATCACCAGGCGGCGCTCGGGCGTGACCAGGGCGAGCAGGCGATCGAAGAAGGCCTTGCGCTCATCGGGGTCGGGGCAGCGCAGGAACACCTGGCCGAGCTGCTCCACGTGCAGCACCGTGGCCCCCGGCGCGGCCTCGAGCCGCGGGAGCACGGCCTCGAGCTCGGCCAGCGGGTGCTCGCCGGGACGCAGCCGCGCCAGCACCAGCTCGGGGTCGCGGTCACACAGGCGGGGCAGCATGCCCGCCTCGACCAGCGAGGACTTGCCGCAGCCGGAGGCGCCCGACAGCACCAGCACCGGGTGGCGCTGGAGCTGCTCGAGCAGCCCTTCGCTCAGCGCGTCGCGGCCGAAGAAGAGCTCGCGGTCCTCCCCGCCGAAGGGGTGCCGCCCCGGGAACGGGCAGCGCAGGTCGTAGGGCGGCGGCTCGCGTCCGTGGGCCAGGGCGGTGAACGAGAGCTCGAGCGCGTCCTCGCACAGCTGCTCGAGCGAGGCGAGCGCGCGCTGGTGCTCGAGGCTCGCCTGCCCGCCGAGCACGGCCGGGTCGACGGCGACGGTGGAGGCCAGCGCCCGGGCCCGGGCGCGCAGGCTGGGCGCGCGCTCGAGGAACAGGGCATCGAGGCGCTCGGCGGCCGCGGCCAGCTCCTCGCGGGTGAGCGGCCGGTCGAGATCGTCGACGAGCAAGGGGCGTCCCCCCAGCCGGCTGAACAGCGCGGGCACCACCACGTCCCGGTGCTTGCGGACCTCCACGCTGGCCTCGACCAGCGCACGGTCGACCTCGCCGTGGTCGCGCAGCCGGGCGTAGAAGGCCCGGCCCAGGGTGAGCGCGGTGGCCTGGGTCACCGCGTCGGTCATCGCCACCACCGCGGGCATGCCCAGCTCGCGGACCATCCGCTGGGCGAGCCCGCCGAACACCCCGGCCGCGTCGGGCCTGGCGCTGTTGCACACCGCGAGGAAGGCCAGGTGGGGCAGGCCCCGGCGGGCGCCCAGCTCGTGCAGCCGCTCGAGCAGCGCGGTGGCGGGCACCGCCTCGATCCGCCCCGGCTCGTCGTCGAGGAACACGGCCATGTCGCGGCCCGCCCGTCGGCCGTAGGTGCCGTGCGCGACCACGTGCAGCAGGGTGAAGCGCTCGGCGGTGAGCCGCTGGTGGATCTGCTCGAGGGTGGGCGGCCCGGCGGCGCGCGGGTCCTTGCCCAGCACCACCGAGGGGATCGAGCCCAGGCCCTCGAGCACCGTGTCGAGGGCCGCGGTCTCGTCGAAGGGCTCCACGCCGTAGGCATTGCCCGGCTCGGGGTTGGCGATCACCACCAGCGCCCGCAGCTCGCGACGGCCCAGCGGGGGGAAGCTGCGGTCGCTGCCGCTGGGCAGGTGCAGCGACAGCGGGGTGCGCTGGCTCTGGCCGAGCAGCCGCCACTGGTCGTCCTCGAAGGGCCCGGCCAGCCGTTCCCAGCGCAGCGATCGCAGCGCGTCCGAGTCCACCGTGAGCAGCACCCGCAGATCGGAGAGCCGCGCCTGGGCGAACAGCTCGCGCACCTCGCCGTCGAACACGGCGCGCCCCAGCGCCTCGCCGTAGGCCTCGGGATCGATCCGCGTCGCCAGCTCGTCGGCGTCGATCCTCAGGGTCCGTACCCGTCGCACCGGCGGCTCGCCCGGGCGGCGCCACTCGGCGACGAGCTCGTGCTCGCCATCGCCCTTGGTGGGGCGAAGAACCAGCTCGAGGATCGAGGGAGGGGACGACCGCACGGGACCAGGCTCCACCCTACCACTCTCCGCTAAAGCTGCGCGCCCCACGGGGCGCTGCCGCACGGACTTTCGTTGGCCGCCGCGCCGGCTGGGCGCGATCTTGTGGGCATGCGGCTGTCCTGGACGCTCGTCGGCCCGCTCGTGGTCTCGCTCGCGGGCGCCTGCTCGACCAAGCGCGAGCCGCTTTCGGCCCTGCCGCTGCACACGCCGGAGGTCCGCGACACCGTGGCGGGGCCGCTGGTGCTGGTGCACTCCTTCGAGGACGCGCGGCCGGAGGAGCTCCGCTACACCTACCCGACCACCATGATCCCGCTGGTGAACCTGTTCCACCTGGGGAGCAAGGACCAGTATCCCGAGCAGAGCGAGACCCTGGAGTCCTCGGCCCACGGCGTGACCACGCGGACCACCGGGGCCTTCGAGCACGACCTTCCGCGGCTGCTCAGCCGGCGGATCCACGGCGTGCGGGCGGTGACGCTGGACGAGCTCGAGCCGCGCGAGGACCTGGCGGCCTTCGAGTACGTGATCACGGGTCGCGTGATCCAGACGGTGGTGGACGTCCACGTCAACGTGATCCCGCTGGCGATCCTGAGCGTGTTCGGGACGCCGACCGCCTTCGTCGACCACCAGCTCGAGTGGGAGGTGGTGGTGGCGCGAGCCGATGCGCTCGATCGCCCGGTGCTGGAGCGTCGCTACTCCTTCGATCGACGGATCGCCGCGGGGGCGTACTACAACCTCTCGCCCGAGCGCCTGCTGGTGGTGCAGGGGCTCGACGAGACGATCGCGGCCGCGTCCGACGACATCGCCGCTGCGATCGCCCAGGACCAGGCGGCCGCGGTGCCCCCCGAGCCGGGGCCGAGGGCCGAGCCCGCGCCGCCGACTCCCACGCCCGCGCCTGCACCCGAGGAGGAGGCGGCGTCGGAGGACGCTCCTGCCCCCATGGACGATCCCTTTCGTCATCGCGCCCAGTAGCGCCGGTCGCTCGCGCGGGGCGGGGGGACGGGAGGGCTCGTGCTACGCTGGGGCGTGGCTGTGCTGGTCCCCGGATCGACGCTGGCGGATCGCTACGTCGTGGAGGGGCTCATCGGGTCCGGCTCGAGCACCGAGGTGTATCGGGCCGAGGATCGCCGGCTCGGTCGGACGGTCGCGATCAAGATGCTCGTGGACGGGCGCCTGGTCGAGCGCTCGCGGCAGCGCTTCCGGGCCGAGATCGAGGCGCTGCAGGCCCTCGACCACGAGGCGATCATCCGCGTGCTCGACACGGGCGAGGCGGACGACGGCCGGCCCTTCTTCGTGATGGAGCTGGTCGAGGGCGGCACGCTCCGCGACCTCCTCGATCGCGAGGGCACGCTGTCGCCCGAGCGCCTGCACATCCTGACCACGCGCCTCGCGTCGGCCCTCGGCGTGGTGCACCGGCGTCACCTGGTGCACGGCGACGTCAAGCCCGACAACGTGTTCCTGCCGGGGGGCGAGGTGCAGCGGGCCAAGCTCGGCGACTTCGGCCTGGTCGATGCGGTCTCGGAGCGGAGCGGGCTGACGGTGGGGGGCGTGATCCTGGGCACGCCGCGCTACATGTCGCCCGAGCAGGCCATCGGGCAGAGTCGCAGCGCCGCGTCCGACGTGTGGGCGCTGGGCGTGGTGTTGTTCGAGTGCGCCTACGGTCGGCAGCCCTTCGGGGGCAGCAACGTGCAGGAGGTCGCGCTCCAGATCCTCACGGGCGAGCCGAGCTTCGAGCCCCTGCCCGGCGGGCTCGAGCGCGTCATCGCTCGCGCGCTGGCCAAGGATCCCGCCAAGCGCTTCCCCTCGATGGTGGAGCTCGCCGAGGCGCTGCAGCCCCCGGCCGGAGGAGCCGTGCCCGACGAGCCGCGGATGCGACCGGTCACGGGCGCCTCGCCGCCCGTGCTCGAGCCGGTGCCGGCGGCGGCGTGGCCCTCGAGCGTGGGCTCGCCGGCGCCGGAGGGCTCCAAGGCCCGGCGCTCGAGCGTCGGCCCGCTGGTGGTGGGGGCCGCGGTGTTGGTGGTGGTGGTGGTGCTGGTCCTCGTCCAGCCCCTGTCCGGCGATGCGGCGACCACCGTGGTGCGGCTGGTCTTCGGCCTCGCCCTGGGCGTGGTCGCGGCGGCGCTGGTCTACGGGCTGCTGGGGGCCCTCGAGCGCCGCGGCGGGCCGCCGGAGGAATCGGTGGTGGTGGAGGGGGCGGCCCGGGTGCGGCGGCGGGCGACGGCCACCGACGTGCTCTCGCAGTCCCTCGCGGTCACCATGGACTCGCTGCTGAGCGTGTCCGCGGCCGATCCGGCCATCGACCTGCGCCGGGTGTCGCTGGCGCTGGCCATCGACGACTTCCAGGGCGCCAAGGACCGCGAGGACCAGCGCCAGGCCCTCGAGCGGGCCATCCAGATCGCCGACAAGCTCCGCGAGCAGATCGAGCAGCAGGCACGCCCCTGGTACCTGCGCCACAAGGAGGCGCTCACCCTGGTCACGGCCCTGCTCGCGGCCATCACCGGCCTGGTCGCCGGCTTCGGGTCCCTGTTCGGCGAGTAGATTCCGGGCGTGCCGGCCCCATCACGGGCGGATCGCCGGGGGCCCTCCATACTGGGGGCGATGGCCATCCCCACCGATGCCGTTCGCCGGGCGCGGGCCCGCTGGAGCGAGCCCAGCCACCCTCGTCCTCCCGCCGTGCAGACCCCCGGCCCGGGCCAGGAGTCGGTGTGGAGCTACCCGCGGCCGCCCCGGCTCGAGCCCTGCCCGCACCCGATCTCGGTGGAGTTCGCCGGCGAGACGATCGCCCGCAGCACCCGGGCCCTGCGGCTGCTCGAGACCTCCCACCCGCCCACCTACTACCTGCCGCCCTCGGACGTGGCATGGTCGTTCCTCGAGCGGGCCCCCGGCGCGTCGATGTGCGAATGGAAGGGGGCCGCGGCCTACTGGTCCGTCCGGGTCGGCTCGCGCGTTGCCGAGCGCAGCGCGTGGAGCTACCCGGATCCCTTCGAAGAATTTGCGCCGCTGCGCGATCACCTGGCGTTCTACTGCGAGGCCATGGATGCGTGTTTCGTGGGGGACCAGCGGGCGCGCCCGCAGCCGGGTGGGTTCTACGGGGGCTGGATCACCGACCACGTGGTGGGGCCGTTCAAGGGCGAGCCGGGCTCGCAGGGGTGGTAGCGGTCGGGGGGGTGGCCCACCTTTGCAACAGCACCATTGTTGCGGGGCTGGATCGGCGTGTGGCACAACCGATCGCATGAGACGCAACCAGGGCATCACTTTGGGGGGCATCGGCTTCGTGGTCGCGGCATCGGCGGGCGTGCTCGCGCTCCCGGGATGCCCCGGAGCGGCGGACGACATCTGTGGCCCGTGTGGCACCATCGCCACCGGCCAGCTCTCCATCTCCGGCAACGCACAGGTCGACGGCTTCTTCAACGCGCTGGCCGACCTGCAGGGAGCCACCGGATCGATCCAGGCGGACTTCGACGCCAACATCCTCGCGCTGGCCGAGGTCTACGGCGTGGCCACGGCGGGCGTGACCGTCGACGCGGCCTTCGTGGACCAGGTGATCGGGGCGATCCAGGCCGACTTCTCCGCCAACATCAGCGGCGGCATCACGGTGGAGTATGTGCCGCCGCAGTGCTCGGCCAACGTCAACGTGGCCGTCGAGGCCCAGGCGAGCTGCGAGGCCAATGCGGGCTGCGAGTGCGAGGCGATGGTCGATCCCGGCCAGGTCGCGGTCTCGTGCCAGGGCACCTGCAACGGCGGCTGCTCGGCGGAGTGCAACGGCGAGATCTCGTGTCAGGCTCCCTCGGGCGGCTTCATGTGCGAGGGCGCGTGCGAGGGCTCGTGCGAGCTGATGGCGGCCGCCACCTGCGAGGGCACCTGCTACGGCAACTGTGACGGCACCTGCTCGCTGCGCAACGCGGCCGGCGAGTGCGAGGGCGAGTGCTCCGGCAACTGCCAGGGCACCTGCGAGGTCACGGGCGGAGCGTCGTGTGCGGGCACCTGCCACGGCTCTTGCCGAGGCAACTTCGATCCCGGCGGCTGCGGGGGCGAGGTGCAGTGCCACGGCGAGTGCACCGGCGAGTGCTCGGGCTCGTGCGAGGGCAGCTTCACCCCGCCCAGCGCCTCGGCCGAGTGCGAGTGCGAGGCCTCGGCGGACTGCCAGGCCCAGGCGTCGGCGCAGGCCGAGGCCAACATCGAGTGCACCCCGCCCAGCTTCGAGCTGGCCTTCACCTTCGACGCGGGGGTGGGCTTCGGGGGCCGGGCGGCGTTCCGGGCCCGGATCAACGAGCTGCGTGCGCGGGCGGTGGCCATCCTCCAGGGGGCCGCGCGGGCGCAGGCGCTGATCAACGGCGAGGTCAACGGCGAGGTGGTCTTCAGCCCCGCCCCGTTCGTGCGGATCCAGAGCGAGTTCCAGGGGCTCATCGACGCCGGGGTGAGCGGCGACCTCGACATCGCGGCGGGGCGGCTGCCCTGCGTGATCCCGGCGGTGCGCGAGGCGGTGGACATCATGGCCGAGATCGGCACCGACTTCACCGCCTCGGTCAACGCCCAGTTCGCGTTCACCTCGTTCCTGCTCAACCCGTAGGCACGACGGCGAGCGCTCACGGCACCCGGGCCGGCCCTCCTACTGCGGAGGCGCGGGCTCGGGTGTCGGTCGCTTGGGGCCCATGGGCGGCAGCACCAGCTTGTCGCGCAGCCCCGAGGAGATCCGCAGCTCGTCGTCCTGGGTGATGATCACCGCCTCGAGGCCGTCGCTGGCCTCGACGAAGGCCATCCCCTCGTCCACGCCCATCACCGCCACCGCGGTGCAGAAGGCGTCGGCGTCGGTGGCATTGCTGGCCACCAGGGTCACGCTCTTGGGGCTGCGCTCGATCGGCACGGGCCAGCCGGTGCGCGGGTCGAGGATGTGGGCGTAGCGCTGGCCCTGGTGCTCGAAGTAGCGCTGGTAGTCGCCCGAGGTCACCACGGCCTGGTCGCGGCTGGGGATGGCCCCCAGCGCCCCCGGTCCGTCGGGTCGCTGGATGCCGACCATCCACGGCTTGCCGTCCTTGGTCCCGGCCGCATAGGTGTCGCCGCCCACCTCCACCACGTGGTTGGGGAAGCCCAGCTTGGTCAGCAGCACCGAGGCCTCGTCGGCCGCGTAGCCCTTGCCGATCGCGCCCAGGCCCAGCCTCATGCCGGGCTCGCTCAGGCGGATCGACTTGGTCTCGGGCTGCAGCTCGATCTTCTGCCAGCCCACCAGCGGGAGCTTGGCCGCCACCTCCTCGCGGGTGGGGGGCACCGAGCCGGGCGTGAAGCTCCACAGCTGGCCCACGCCGTGGAAGGTGGGGTCGAAGGCGCCGTGGGAGAGCTCGGCGATCTCGCGGCTGCGCTCGAGGATCTCGTAGAGCTCCGGCACCACCGGCACCGCGGGCCCGCCCGCGGCGTCGCTGAGTCGCGACAGATCGCTGTCGGGCCGCCACTCGCTGAGGATCTGCTCGAGCCGCGCCATCTCGTCGAAGGCAGCCCGCACGGCGCGGCCGGCCTCGGCCGCCCGCGAGGGGTCGCCCACCCACACGTTGATGGACACGTGGGTGCCCATCAGCTCCGAGTCGGCGTAGACGGTGCCGTCCTTGCGCACCGGCGGCGCCTCGGGATCGGGAGCCGTCTCGGCGGGCGCCTCGGGCTCGGCCGCGGCGGCCGGCGGCGGGCTCGGGGCGGGCGGGAGCTGCTGCGGGGGCTCTTGGTTGCACCCGACGAGCCCGGCGAGCAGCAGCCGCGCCGAGGCCAGCCCGCGCTCGCGCAGCCGACCCACTACGAGCCGCCCTTGCGGCCGGGGAGAGGCGGCGGGATCACGGGCGGCGGCGGCAGCAGGGACTTGATCCGCTTGAGGGTCTCGCCCGGCCGGCGGATCTCCTCGTCGGGCACGAGCTCCTCGAGCTCGTTGTCGTCGAGCTCCTCGATCTCGTCCTGCGGCTTGGCGAACTCGAGCACCTGGTCGAGCAGCGCGTCGAGCTCTGCGTTGTTCTCTCCGTGGCCCTGGCCGTGGTCGAGCTTGGCGAAGATCGCCTCGTCCTCGGCGCTCATCGTCATCGACGAGGCCGATGCCGAGGGCGGCGGGCTGGTCGGCGGCGGCAGGCCCTCGCCCGCCTCGGCCGCGGCGGCCTCGTCGTCGTCGTCCGGCTCCGGCTCCTCGAGCTCGAGCTCGAGGTCGATGTCGATGTCCTCCTCGCCCTCGCCCCGCTCGGCTCGCTCGGCCCGCCCGAACACGGCGTCGAGCTCGGGGTAGCGCCGCCAGTACTCGCCCGCCGTCTCGGCCGCGGCGTGGGCCCCCGCGGCGCCGGGCTCGGGCACGCGGATCACCAGCACCCCCAGGGCCACCGTCACCGAGAACACGCTGGTGGAGTAGTAGGCGTCGATCGATTCCTTGAGCTTCCAGAACAGCTCTTGGGGCTTGGTGTGGGCCCCCAGGATCGCCTTCCAGGCCCGCAGCGGACCGTGCTCGATGACGGGGGAGAACAAGAACTCACGGCCGCTGGCGAACAGCAGCGAGCTGCGCTCCTGCTCGATCACGAAGTGATCGGGGCCCACCCCCAGATCGACGATGGCCCGCGCCAGGTCGTGGCCGGTGGGGCGCAGGCGGGCCAGGTGGCGCAGGCGTCGGGCGGCGTCGGGCAGCTCGGCGTCGGCGAGGACCTCCCGGAACAGGTCCTCCACCTCGGTCCAGGTGCCGGCCATGGGCAGGGTGGCCAGCACGTAGCCGCCGGCCTTGGTCACCCGCAGGATCTCGCGCAGCGCCTCGCGGAAGCTCTGCACCTCGCCGAGCACCAGGTTGGCGATCACCAGGTCGTAGGTGTCGGCGCCCATGCCCACCACGTCGGTGAGCGCTCCGTCCTTGAGGTAGACCCGGCCCTTCCACTCGGGGCGCATGCGGGCCTTGGCCAGGGTGCGCAGCGCGGCGTCGGGCTCGAGCGCGAGCACCCGCGAGCCCGAGCCCAGGCGCTCGAGCAGCTCCACCGTGGTGCGGCCGGGGCCGCAGTGCACGTCGAGGGTGAACAGGTCGGCGTCGCGGGGCAGGTGGCGATAGATGAGCCGCGCGAAGCGGTCGTGCCACAGGGGCGCCACCTCGCGGTCGAGCGCACGCGCGAAGCGCTGCTCGCGGACCGACTGGGCTTGGCTGGTGGTGGCCACGCGATTGGTCGGGGAGAGCGGCGTGCCTCAGCCTCGGTCGGGCACCATCACCAGGCCGAACTCCAGCGCTCCGTCACCGTCGGCCGCCGGATCGCCGCAGCCGCCCATCTGGTCGGTGATGCAGTAGCTGACGGCAGAGCTCAGCACCCACGGGCGCTCCTGGAACTCCTCGGGCACCGCCGGGCCGCTCACGCGCAGCTCGTGGAAGAAGCCCACCGTGTTCATCATGGCGTCCTGCAGCAGGCCGTCGGGCTCCAGCGAGTAGCCGTCGTCGGCGATGGGCGCGGTGGTGCGCAGGAACGAGTAGCGGTAGTAGCAGGAGGCCCCGCAGGATCCGGGGGACTCGATGTTGAAGCGCGGATCCCCGTCCATGCCCACCGTGAAGGACTGGGAGGGATCGTAGGTCCGCATGATCGGGCGCAGCGCCACGTCGGTGGCTCCGCTGTGGTCGGCGGTGATCTGGTAGCCCTGGGCCACGTCGTTGGTCACGCAGAAGGGCACGTGCACGGTGGCCCCCGACTGCTCGCCCTCCATGATGAAGACCCAGGTGCCGTAGCGGGTCTCGTCGATGGTACCGGTGAGGGTGCAGCTCTGGGCGTCGACCTCGATGCCGGTGGGCTTGCGGCCGTTGCCGTTGCCGGGGCGGTAGCTGCAGTTGATCGGTGTGCCGTCGCCGGTGCCGTCCTGCACCAGGCTCAGCAGGCTGGTGCCGCCGCCCAGGCAGTAGGGCACGGTGTCGATCGACAGCGGCGCGATGATCCGCGGGTTGACGTCGAGGGTGCACTCGGTGCGCGCCGCGTAGGGATCACGGTCGACGTCGACCTCGGTCACGGTGATGGCGAAGGTGTAGGCTCCGGCGTCCGCGGCCACGGTGCCGCTGATCTCTCCGGTGTTCTCGTCGATCGCCAGCCCCTCGGGCAGGCCCTCGGCCCCGTAGACGTACTTGACCCCGTCGATGAGGCCCGTGATCTCGGGCAGGTACGCGAAGTCGGCGTCGTTGGCCGTCAGCGGGATCGCGGCGCAGTCCAGCCCCAGCTCGTTGTCCGGGGGCGGTGGATCCACCACCTCGAAGTTGTGGGGAGCGGGAAGATCGCTGGTGCACCCGGACAGGGCGAGCAGCACGGTTCCCATCGAGGCGAGCAGAGGTCGCAGTCTCATCGCAAGGCAGCTCCGGATGGATGGCCGAGCGGGCCAGGGTCCAGCCTATCACAGGAGGGTGCGCCTATCCCACAACTGCGGCTTCTACGGCCGCGGCCTCCTTGGGGATGGCCTTGGTGAGGATCTCGGGCTCGGTGGTCGTGCAGAGCACATCGTCCTCGATGCGGATGCCCCGGACGTCGGCGAAGCGCTCCAGGCGGTCGGGGTGGAAGCTGCCGTCGGCCACGAAGGGGCCCACCAGGGACTGCCGCTCGAGGATGGCGGGCACGAGGTACAGGCCGGGCTCGATGGTCACCAGCATCCCGGGGGCGAGATCGCGGTCCAGCCGCAGGTAGCCCAGGCCGAACTGCGCGCTGCGGGCACGCCCAGGCGCGTAGCCGGCCCGGTCGCCCAGGTCCTCCATGTCGTGCACGTCGAGGCCGAGCAGGTGACCCACCCCGTGGGGGAAGAACAGCGCATGGGCCCCGCGCTCCACCAGGGACTCGGGGTCGCCCTCGAGCACGCCCTCGTCGACCAGGCCGCGGGCCAGGGTGAGGGCGGCGGTGAGGTGGACGTCGCGGTAGCGGACGCCGGGGCGCACCTTGGCGATGGCGTCGAGCTGGGCCTGCAGCACGATGTCGTAGAGCGCCCGCTGGGTGGGCGAGAACTTGCCGCTGGCCGGCCAGGTGCGGGTGACGTCGGTGGCCCAGCCCTCGAGCTCGCCGCCGAAGTCGGCCAGCAGCAGGTCGCCCGCGTGGATCTCGTGGTGATAGGTGGTGTTGTGGAGGATCTCGCCGTGGACGGTGACGATGGCGTTGTAGGCCGGGGTCATGCCGCGGGCCATCAGCTCGCGCTCCATCACCGCGCGCACGTCGTGCTCGAGCCGGCCGGGGCGGGTGGCCGCCATGCCGGCGGCATGGGCCGCGGTGGTGCCCTCGACCGCGGTGCGCAGGATGGAGAGCGCGCCGTCGTCCTGGAACATGCGCAGCTCGATCATCGCGTCGGCCAGGGCCAGGTCGCCCTCGCCCAGGTCGGCCACGCCGGGGGCCCGATCGCCGGGCCACGACCGCCCCAGGAGCGCGCCCTGCTGCACGCGGGTGAGGGGGTCGGCCGAGGGCAGGGTGCGCACGCGATCACCTCCGCCCGCGGCCGTCACCGCGGCGGGCAGCTCGTCGAGGGTGCGCACCGCATCCACGCCGGTGGCGGCCGCGAAGTCGGCGGGGCCGGGCTCGGGGCCGTGCCACAGGGGATCGTCCTGGTCCTTGGCCGGCACGAACAGCTCGGCGCGGCCCTGGTGGACCAGCAGCGCGGCGTCGGGGATGCCGGTGCCCACCAGGTAGAGGAAGTGGCTGTCGGCGCGGTAGGGGAACACGTTGGCCGGGTAGTTGCGCGCGCGCAGGCCCCCCGAGAACACGAGGGCCGGAGCATCGCCGAGCCGCTGGCCGAGGGCGGTGCGGCGGCGCGAGAACACCTGGGCGGGCTGCGTGGGGAGCTGCGCGGACATCATGATGGTTACACCACACTTGGTCGGGGCCTGGCGAGCCGGCGCGGGCCGACGGAGGCGCTGGTACGCTCGCGCCGGTGAGCCCCTCCAACGAGCCGGCGCCCGGCGCCTCCGACGAGCCCGATCGCGCGACACGGGCCGTGGAGGCGGAGGCGCCCGCGGAGGCCTCGGCGCGCGGGGCCGAGGGCTGGCCGGTGGACCGCCGCTTCTTGTGGATCCTGGTGGCCCTCGCGCTGCTCACCCGGCTGGCGTGGGTGCTGTGGCTCCACCCTCCGGCCGACTACGTGTTCAGCGACATGCACAAGTACCTCGAGCGGGCCCAGTCCCTGGTCGAGCACGGCTTCCAGCCCGACCGCCGCATGGCGTGGCAGGCCTGGGGCACCCACGTGCTGCTGGCGATCCCGCTGAAGCTCTTCGGCAAGGATGCCCTGGGCGCGGCCGGGGCCATGTGGGGACTGATGGCGGCCGCGGCAGTGCCCGCCGGCTACCTGCTGTCGTGTCGGATCTCCACCCGCGCGTGGATGCCCAAGGTGGTGGGCGTGGCCCTGCTGCTGTGGCACCCCAACCTGAGCAACAGCGGCTACTTCCTGTCGGAGGCGCCGTTCCTGTGCTTCCAGCTGTGGTCCACCTACGGGCTGGTGGTGGTGCTGCAGACGGGACGGCGGGGCCTGTGGGCTGGGCTGGCCTCGGCGGTCGCGTTCGCGCTGCGGCCCCAGTCGGCGCTGTTCTTCGTGCTGGTGCTCGTCACCTGGCTGGTGAATCGCGAGCGCCTGCCCCAGGTGCGGGTGCGCTCGCTGGTGCTGGTGGCGGTGCCGCTGCTGGCGATGCTGGCCTTCTCGTCGTGGCGCTTCCACGCCCACACCGGCTACTGGATGGGCGTGGCCGAGAACGGCAACATGAACCTCACCGCGGGGCGCTGCCACAACATCGTGACCCAGGCGTTTCGCAGCGAGCGGGCCATGCAGGCCAGCGAGCGGGCGGGCAACACCCGCAACGGGCGACGGGTGAGCCTGCCGGCGTTCCGGGTGCTGGCCGCCGCGGTGCCGCCGGGGCACCCGCTGGCGCTGCGCCCCGCCATGCGCAGCGAGACGATCCGCATGGTGGGCTACATCGGCGACCCCGAGGTCCATCGCCAGCTCCGGGCCGAGTGCTACCGCCGAACGGGCCTGCTCGAGCAAGCCCGCTACAGCCTGGTCAACGTCAGCCTGCTGTGGGTGATCGGCCACCAGTGGCCCGAGCAGAGCCGCAACGGCGCGGTCTTGCGGCCCCCCGTGGACGTCTACAAGCACGTCTACCAGGTCCTGGTGTGGGTGCCCTCGCTGGTGGGGCTGGTCGCCGCCCTGGCGTGGATCCGTCGGCGGCCGGGCCTGACCTTTTGTGCCTGGCAGCTCTGCACCTCCATGCTCGTGGCCTCCGTCTTCTTCGGGACGATTCGCCTGCGCACCCCCTACGACCCCTACGCGATCGTGCTCGCCCTGGAGGGATGGGTGCTGCTGTGGGCGGGGGTCGGGTGGCTCCGTGCCCGTTGGGCTCGCTCCCCGGCCGCCACGAGCGAGGCCTGAGCGGATTGCGCTCGGCCCGCGGGACGGCTCGGTCCCGCCCGGGTCCCCATGGGGGCCGGGTGGGCGGTGGACCTCGAGCCGACGGGCGTATTGCCCGCGCCGGGACGCGTTCGCTACAGTGGCTGCGTGCAAGCGACGATGATCGCGGGGTTGCTCGGAACGCTCGCCGCGGGGTCATCGGCCACCGCGCCCGATCCGGTCGTCCATGCCGTGATGGCATGCCCGGCCGCGACCTCCGAGGCCCACCGGCCCCTGTTGGTCAAGGCGGACGAGCAGGTCGAGGCGGGGCAGGATGCCGAGGCTGGCCGGACCTTCGTGGCCGCCTTCGATGCCATGGACCTGGGCAACCAGGTGGGCGGCACCGGCAAGTTCACGGCCGACCGCGCCGTGACCTCGTTCATGAAGGCCTGGGAGATCTCGCAGGACGTGGCGATCCTGCAGGAGGCCGAGCGCTACGTGGTGCGCTACCTCGACGTGCTCGATCGCGGCGCCCAGCAGGGCTGCGTGGTCGATCGCAAGTGGGGCGAGGATCGCCTGGCCGAGATCCGCGATCTGATGCCCAAGGAGGGCGAGCCCGAGCCCGAGGCGGTGGGCCCCGACGCGCCCAAGCCCAAGGACTGCCCGGCCGTGCCCGCGATCATCGGCGTGGATCGAGTGGGCGTGGCGCTGGTCACCGTGGGCGCCTCGCTGTTCGTGGCCGGCACCGGCCTGCTCGTCTCCGGCCTGGTCCTGCCCATCGACAAGCCGCAGGCGCTCACGATCACCGGCGCGGTGGTGATGGGCGGCGGCGTGGCCTTCATCATCCCGGGGGCGGTGCGCCTGGGCACCTGGCGCAGGAACAAGACCCGGGCGCGCCTGGGCGTGGCGCCGTGGACCGGGCGCGGCTTGGCCGGCGTCACGGTGAGCGGTCGCTTCGGGGCCTGGCGATGAGTGACGAGCGCGCGACGCTGAACCCCCGGCCGATCGCGCCGCAGATGCCGACGGGCGGTCCGCCGGCCCCCGCCGCGGCCGCGCCTCCGGTCGCGATGGGCGAGCCCGACCTCACGGGCCAGTCGCTCGACGGGCGCTACCAGATCATGCAGCGCCTGGGCGAGGGCACGCTCACCCGCGTGTACGAGGGGCGCCACAGCAGCGGGCGTCACTTCGCGATCAAGGTGTTGCTGTCGTCGTACGCGGCCAAGCCCGCGCTGCTCGATCGATTCCTCCAGCTCGCCCGCAACGCCTCGCAGCTGCGGCACACCAACGTCGTCGCCATCGAGGAGTTCGGCTACACGCCCACCCGCTCGGTGTACGCGGCGGTGGAGCTGATCGTGGGCCACACTCTGCAGGCGATCCTGCAGCGCGACGGCCGGTGGTCGTGGGTGCAGGCGCGGCCGGTGGCGATCCAGCTCGCGGCCGCGCTCGCGGCCGCCCACCAGGCGGGGCTGGTCCACCAGTCGCTCAAGCCGAGCAACGTGTTCCTCATCCTCGATCCTCGCGGCAAGCGGGACCCGCTGGTGAAGGTCTCGGACTTCGGCCTGGCGCAGGTGGGGGTGGAGGGCAACCAGGGCGATCCGGGGGCCACCACCACCTCGATGTTCGGCGACCCGGACTACATGGCGCCGGAGCAGGGCATGGAGGGCCGGATCTCGCCGGCGTCCGACATCTATGCGCTGGGCGTGGTGCTCTTCCAGCTCCTCACGGGTCAGGTGCCGTTCTCGGGCGGCAATCCGTTCCAGACGATCTCGATGCACGCGCAGAAGCCCGTGCCCTCGCCCCGAGCGCTCGAGCCCAGCATTCCCGAGGCCGTCGAGCAGATCATCATGCGCTGCCTGGCCAAGGCGCCGCAGCAGCGCTTCGGCATGGCGGCGGAGATCGAGCAGGCCCTCTCGGCCGTGCCCGGGGCCCCGGACGCCGGGGCTCCCGGCTCGGCGTCGGCCGAGAACAGCAGCCCTCGCTTCGCGCGGATGAACGCGGGCGGCAGCGGAGCTCCCGGGCTGCCCACCGCCCCTCCGCCCAAGCAGCCCTCGGTGATCGTCGCGGGCACGCTGGGCGACGGAGGCGGAGGGATCAGCGGTGAGCTCGGCGGAGGCCTGCCGCCGCTGCCTCCCCCCGCCTCGTCGATTCCGGTCAGCGAGGCCACGTCGTCGTTCCTCGCCATGCGCCCCGGCCTGCGCATGGGCCTGGGCGCGGGCCTGGGGGGCGACGGTCCGGCCCCGCCGGCCACCGTGGCCCCGGGCTCTGCGGTTGCCTCGCCCACCATGGGGCCGGGCATGCTCAACCTCCGCAACATGCCCAGCCTGCCCGATCCGGTCGGGCCTCCGCCCGCGCCGGTGGGCGGCGGCTATTCGCCGGGTGCGGGGCTGCCCGATCCGGTGGGCCCGCACGCGGGGATCGGTGCGGGCATGCCCATGCCCATGCCCGAGCTGCACGGCTCGCCCGGCATGGGGATGGGACCGGGCTATCCGCAGGGCATGGGGCCCGGCATGCCGCCGCCGGACTCGGCGAGCCCGCCGGGGATGGGACCGGGCTACCCACGAAGCATGGGTCCCGGGATTCCGCCGCCGGACTCGGCGAGCCCGCCGGGGATGGGACCGGGCTATCCGCAGAGCATGGGCCCCGGGATCCCGCCGCTCGATCCGATGAGCTCGCCGGGCATGGGCCACGGGATGCTGCTGCCGGATCCGATGAGCCCGCCGGGCATGGGTCCCGGCTTCCCTCGCAGCGCCGGGCCCGGGATGCCGCCGCCGGATCCCATGGGCCCGCCGGGCATGGGCCCCGGCTTTCCGCGCGGCATGGGTCCGGGCATGCCTCCGCCCGAGCCGGGCGGCATGCCGGGTGGCGGCTACGGCAGCGACGGCATTCGTCGCGGCATGGGCCCCGGCATGCCTCCGCGCGAGGGCATGGGCGAGGGCATGGGCGGCGGCATGGGACCGGGGATGCCTCCGCGCCCGGGGGTGGGCCCCGGGATGCCGCCGCCGGCGGGCGTGGGACCGGGCATGCCCATGCCCATGGACGGGCGCTCGGGTCCCCACGCGGTGGTCAGCTCCTCGCCCTCCATCCCGCACGTGGAGCCGCCGGTGCTCTCCGAGCGCGTGGAGTACGACGACGAGGAGGGCCCCAAGCGACGGCCGCTGCTGGTCATCGGGATCGCGCTGGGGGTGATCCTCGGCGGCGCCGGCCTGGGCTGGCTCATCGTGGGCAACAACGACGACGAGGACGGCGAGATCGCCAAGGTCACCCGCACCGAGAAGAACCAAGAGGTCGACCCCGACGATCCCGAGCCGGAGCCCGAGCCCGACGATCCGGAGCCCGAGCCCGAGATCACGCCCACCGATCCCAAGCCCGCCAAGAAGAAGGTGGACAAGCCGCTGACCTTCGAGCAGGTGCTCGGCGCCATGAAGCGGAGGATCCGCAAGGACTGCAAGGGCCTCGGGCCCGGCCCGGTCACGATCGACACCCTCGTCGTCAAGGACGGCGGGGCTGCGATCGCGCCCAAGGTCAAGCCCAAGAACCCGGTCGGCGAGTGTGCGCGGCGGATCGTGGAGCAGACCCGCTTCCCGCCCAGCGACACCGATCACCCGGTCAAGGAGACCCTCGACTGGTGATCGCCCGCCCGGCGATCACCACACCTTGGTCCACAGCAGCGCGCTCGGCCACGCGTCGAGGTCGTCGCCCTCCGACTCGCAGAAGGGCAGCAGGCCCACGCCGGGGCAGGTCACGGTGTCGTGCTCGTACTCGGGGCGCCGCGGGATCATCAGGCAGGCCGCACCCTCGGTCGTCCACATGGCCTCGGTGGCCGCGCCCGAGTTGGGGAACTGGTTGTAGTCCCAGGCATCGGTGATCTGCAGCGCCGTGCCGGTCTGCGTCCAGGGGTTGCCGTCGCCGCAGTAGTCGGCCCGCACCGCCCGGGTGGCGGCCTGGTGCGCATCGTCGCCGGCGAAGTGCGGCGCGTAGCCCCACATGGCCGCCTTGCCCACCGCCCCCGAGGTGCAGCCGAAGTAGATCGTGTCGGGTCGCTCCTCGTGGGTGCCGGTCACGGTGTCGACGTGGAGGTTGGTGAACAGCACCACCGTGTACTCGTCGGTCTCCTCGTCGCGCTGGCAGTTGAAGGCCTCCTCGCTGAAGCGGGCGGGCCCGTTGGCGAAGGTGTAGCGGGTGCGCCCGTCGGCCTCCTCGATGAGCTCGGTGATCGTCATGTACCAGGGGGTCGTGCCCAGCTCGGGCTGCTCCGGCTTGATCGACAAGGAGACCGTCCATACCGAGCCCACGAACTCGTGGCCGCTGTGGAGGTCGCCGTACTGATCGACGCCGTAGAGGAAGCCGTCCTCGACCCACACCGGATCGATCACGTACACGGAGTCGCGGCCCTGGGAGAGCTCCACGCTCTCGAGACGCCAGCCGTCGTGCAGCGCGCCCGTGGTGTCGAGCTCGCTGAGCTCGAGGCCGTTGAGACCGTGGGTGTTGAGGATGGGCGGGCCCCAGTCGCAGCCCACGCAGCGGGTCGAGACCTCGTCGCCGGCCAGGTCGGTGAAGGCGGTGGTCTCGGGGTCGGTGTCGGCACAACCGGCGAGCAAGACGAGGACGGGGGCGATCAAGGAAGGGCGATGGGACATGGGGAGCTCCGGGGAGAGAGAAGCGAGCGCCGTGGCCAGGGAGCGGGGCGGCGCGATCGCGGGAGGATCGTGGGCCGGGGCCTCCGGGGCGAGGCGACGCGGTAGACCGTCGCCCCGCCGATTCGATCACCGATTCCCCGAAAAAAGGACCTCGCCCTCGTGTGAGGACCACACGCGCCCCCCTCACCGGCCCCCGGCCGTGGGCCGTGCTACTGCTGCAACCATGGTGGAGAGCTCGGGAGACCCCGGCGAGCAGGCCACCCCGCGTCACCTGGAGGATGGCTCGGGGGGCGAGCCCACCGAGCCCGTGGCCCGAGCGGAGGCCATGGGGGATCCCCAGGGGCCCACCCCGCGCGGCGACATCGAGCGCGATCGGGCGCGGGCCCTGCTCAAGTCGCGGCTGTTCCAGATCGAGGCCGAGCCGATCACCATCGGGCGCTACGCGATCCTCTCGCGCCTGGGCCAGGGCGGCATGGGCATCGTCTACGCCGCCTACGACGAGGCTCTCGATCGCAAGGTGGCGGTGAAGGTCGTCCTCCCCGACGGGGGCTCGGGCCAGGTGCACGCGCGCATGCGTCGGGAGGCGCAGGCGATGGCCCGCCTCTCGCACCCCAACATCGTGGCCGTGCACGAGGTGGGCGAGGTCGACGAGCAGGTCTTCATCGCCATGGAGTTCGTGCGGGGCCGCAGCCTCGACGCCTGGATTCGCGAGGACTCGCCGTCGTGGACCGAGGTGCTCGAGGTCTACCGCGAGGCTGGCCGCGGGCTGGCCGCGGCGCACGAGGCCGGCCTGGTCCACCGCGACTTCAAGCCGCACAACGTGATGCGGGGCGAGGACGGCTCGGTGAAGGTGCTCGACTTCGGGCTCGCCCGCGACGAGCGGAGCGCCGAGGGCTCCACCGCCGAAGCCACGGAGGCACCGGCAGCCGCGACCAAGGCCGCGCTCGCGCTCACCAGCACCGGGGCGATCGTGGGCACGCCCGCGTTCATGGCTCCCGAGCAGCACCTGGGCCAGGTGGTCACCCCGCGCAGCGATCAGTTCTCCTTCTGCGTGGCGCTGCACCTGGGCCTGCACGGCGAGCATCCCTTCGGGGGCAGCACCCTGCCCGCGCTCGTGCAGGCGGTGCTCGCCGGGCGGCTGCGCGAGCCCCCGGCCGGCGATCCGGTGCCGCCCTGGGTGCGCCGGGTGCTCCGTCGCGGGCTGTCGCTGGCGCCCGAGGATCGCTTCGCCTCGATGACCGAGCTGCTCGAGGCGCTGGCCGAGGATCCGGGCGCACGCCGGCGTCGGCGGATCTCGGTGGGCGGGCTGGTGGCGCTGGTGTTCGCGGGGGGCTTCGCCGCCGCGCAGCTCGGCGGGGCCGAGCCCGGGGCCGCGCCCTGCCCCGACGGGCACGAGGCGCTCGCGGGGGTCTGGGACGCGGGCCGACGCGAGCGCGTGGCCGCGGCCGTGCTCGCCAGCGGCTCGCCGCGCGCCGAGCAGACCTGGACCCGCGTGGCGCCGCGCCTCGACGACTACGCCGATGGCTGGGCCCGGGTCTCGCGCGGGCTGTGCGAGGCCCAGCAGCAGGCCACGCGCTCGGATCTGGTGGTGGAGCACGGTCGCGCCTGCCTCGAGCGCAGCCGGGCCGCGCTCGATGCCCTGGCCGAGGCGCTCGAGCAGCCGGGAGCCCAGACCATCGATCGCGCCGTGACGGCGGCGGCGAGCCTGCCCGAGCCCGCGCGCTGCGAGGACGCCGAGCTGCTGCTGGCCGAGCTGCGGCCTCCCGATGCCGCCATCGCCGACGCGGTGGCCGAGCAGCGCGAGCGCCTGAGCCGGGCCCGCGCGCTCGAGGATGCCGGTCGCTTCGACGACGCCGAGGCGATCGCCGACGCGGTGCTGGTGCGGGCCGAGGCCCTGCGCTACGCGCCGCTGCGGGCCGAGGCCCTGCTGCGGCGGGGCACCACGCGGCTGTGGGCCGGCCGCGGCGAGGCGGCCGACGAGGACCTGGGCGAGGCGAGCTTCCTCGCCATCCAGACCGACCACGAGGCGGTGGCGGCCGAGGCCGCGGCGCGGCGGATCTACGTGCGCGGCGAATTGCGGGGGCGACCGGCCGAGGCCGCGATCGAGCTGCCGTGGGCCGAGGCGCTGGTCGGGCGGGTGGGCGACCCACGGCTGCGCGCGCTGCTGCTCAACAACGCCGGGGCCGTGAAGGTGCGCAGCGGCGACGGCCCGGGCGGGCTGGCCCTGCTGCAGCAGGCGCTCGAGCTCGATCGATCGATCCTTCCGCCCGGGCACCCCGACATCGCGCTGGCGCTGGCCAACGTGGGTCGAGTGGAGCGCGACCTGGGGCACGGCGAGTCGGCGGTGATCACCCTGCGCCAGGCCGCCACCGCGATCGAGACGGCCCTCGGCCCGCGGCATCCCTACCGCGCGATGGTGGCCACCATGCTCGGCTCCGTGGCGATCGACGTGGGCCGCTACGCCGAGGCCGAGGTCGAGCTCGATCTGGCCGACTCGATCGAGCGCGAGGCCCAGGGCGCGCCCATGCCCCGCTACTTCGTGCTGCGGGCCCAGGGCGAGCTGGCGCTGCGGCGTCGCCAGTGGTCGCGGGCGCGCGAGGCCTTCGAGGCGGCGCTGGCCCTGGCCGAGCCCCAGGTGGGCGCCGAGCATCCCATGCTGGCCGACGCGCGCTTCGGCCTGGCCCACGTCGAGCTGGCGCAGGGACGGATCGACGACGCAGTGGAGCACACCCGCGCCGCGCTCGAGCGGCTCGAGCTCGCGCTGGGCGGCTCGCACCCCAACGTGATCAGCGGCCTGGTGCAGCTGGGTCGGCGGCAGCTCGAGGCCGGTCGGGTCGAGGATGCCCGGGCCACCTTCGAGCGCGCGCGGGAGCTCGCGGCCGCGGCCGAGCCCGTCGATGCGGCCGGCATCGCGTGGATCGATTGCTGGCAGGGGCGCAGCTGGCTGGTGAGCGAGGAGCCCGGTCGGGCCGAGCCGCTCCTGCGTGGCTGCGTGGAGGCGCTGCCCGAGGGCGAGCCCCGGCGGGTCGAGGCCATGGTGGCGCTGGCTGCCGCGCTGCGCCTCGGTGGTGATCCCAGCGGGGCCGTCGACTGGCTCGCTCGGGCCGAGGCCCGGCTGTCGAGGTGGCGTGCCGCCGACGATCCCGAGCTGGCCTGGGCTCGCTTCCGGCTGGCGCAGGCGCGCTACGAAGCGGCCGGGGACGGGGCCGCGCGAGGGAAGGCCCGGCAGTCCGCGTCCGATTCATACGCGCAGGTGGTCGTCGATCCAGGGTGGTCGGCGGAGGCGAGCGAGGCTCGCACGTGGCTCGACGGCATCGCATCGGGCGAGCCGCCGTCGGGATGAGGGGATCCTCCGTCCGGGCTCGCGATCTGGGGCGCGATGTGGCTCGCCGGGGCATGAATCGGCCGGCCATGGGAGCTAGACTCCGAGCCGATGCCCGACGCTCCGCAGGGCCGCGTGCTGATCATCGACGACGATCCGGGGGACGGCGAGCTGGCCGTGCGTCGGCTTCGTTCCCTCCCGGCTCGCGTCGACTTCCACCTGGGCCCCGACGGCGCGGTCGAGGAGGTGGCTCGCGGTGAGTACGACGTGGTGGTGCTCGACGTGACCATGCCCGGGATCGGCGGGCTCGAGATCCTGCGCTCGCTCCAGCGCGACCGGCCCGGCGTGCGAGTGATGCTCTACAGCGCGATGGATCCCACCGAGCTCGCCGAGCTCGCCCGCAGCAACGGGGTCGTCCAGCTCAACAAGTCATCGGCCCGCACGGAGTTCGTCCGCAAGGTCCGAGAGCTGCTCGACGCCCGCTGAGCCGCGACACGCCGTGAGCCCTCGCACGGCACCCCGCGATCGCGGACGCGACGCCATGCATATTCTGCGTGCGCTCGGGGCCCGGGTGGTCCCATGCTGTGCCCGTGACGCGCTGGCTCGTCGGGATGGATCTCCGAGCAACGAGCGCCGGGGCCCTGCGCTACTCGGCGTGGCTGCACGCGCATGGCGGCGAGGGGGTCGAGCTGCAGGCGCTGCACGTGATCGAGCAGCTCGACCAGCACTACGCGATCAAGCTGGGGCTGCACCCGCGGGGCCGGCTGATCTCGCTCACTCGCGAGGCCACCCGCGACGTGCTGCGCCAAGCGGGGATCGAGGGCTGCTTCGAGGAGGTCGACGTGCTGCCCGGCGGAGCCGCCGACGAGGTGCTCGACGAGCAGCTCCTGGCCCGCGGAGCCGCGGGGCTGGTGGTCGGCCGCCAGGGCCCGCTGCGCGAGGGCTTCCCGCCCCGCCTCGGCCGGGTGGCGCGACACCTGCTGCGGCACGCCGGCGGCCCGGTGATCGTGGTGCCGCCCGATCTCGAGGAGGCCAAGCTGGAGGGGCCGATCGTGCTGGCCACCGACGCGGGCCCGTCCTCGGTCGCGGCCGGGCGCTTCGCGGCCGAGCGTGCGCGCGAGTGGCAGCGCCCGCTGAGAGTGGTCCACGTGGTCTCGCCGATGGACACCGGCGGCCTGAGCTTCCTGCCGCGGCCCGCCGAGGAGGGGGCCCGTCAGGCCCGCTTCCAGGCCCAGCGCGCCGAGGTGGAGCGCTGGGCGGAGGAGCTCGGGCTCGCCGAGGGGCTCGAGCTCGAGCTCGACGTGCGCGCGGGCTCGGCCATCGACGAGCTGCTCGCCATCTCCCGCCTCGGGAGCCCGCTGGTGGTCTGCGGCGCGCGCCGCCTGTCTTGGCTCGAGCGCCACCTCAAGGCCAGCCACGCGACCACGCTGTCTTCCCATGCGCCCGTCCCGGTGGCCGTCGTGCCGCCCGAGGCCGACGCCCCCGAATCGAATCGGTGAGAGCAATGTCCCTGAGCACCAAGACCATCTCCGAGATCATGAGCCCGCAGGTCCACTCCATCGGCGACGAGCAGCCGCTGGCCGAGGCCGAGCACCGCATGCACACCTATCAGATCCGCCACCTCCCCGTGCTGCGGGGCGGCCACCTCGTGGGGATCGTCAGCGATCGCGACCTGGCCATGGTCGAGAGCCTGCCCGGCGTCGACCCCAAGGAGGTCACGGTGCGCGAGGCGATGACGGCCGAGCCCTATGCGGTTCCGCCCGGCGCCTCCCTCAAGGCGGTGCTGCGCGAGATGGCCGAGCACAAGTACGGCACGGTGGTCGTGGTGGAGGGAGATCGGCCGGTGGGCATCGTGACCACCACCGATGCCCTGCGCCTTTGCGTCGATCTGCTCGACGGAGCACAATGACGCCCCGGTGCCCCAGCCGACCCTGCCCTCGCCCGAGGGGCTGAGCGCCGCCCAGGCCCGGGCTCGGCTGGAGGCGGACGGCCCCAACGAGCTGCCCCAGAAGCCGCCCACCGGCTGGCCCAAGGTGCTGCTCGCCCAGCTCGCCAACCCGCTGGTGGCGGTGCTGGGGGCGAGCTGCGTGGTCTCGGCGCTCGTGGGCCACGTGATCGATGCGATCGCCATCGGGGTGATCGTGTCGATCAACGCCGTGGTCGGGGCGGTGCAGGAGCACCGGGCCGAGCGGGCGGTGCTCGCCCTGCGCTCGCTCACCGCCCGGCGGGCCCGGGTGGTGCGCGACGGCCAGCGCATCACCGTGCCCGCGGCCGAGGTGGTGGTGGGCGACCTGCTGGCCCTCGAGGCCGGCGACGTGGTGGCGGCCGACGCCCGGCTGCGGCGCAGCCACACCCTGAGCACGGTCGAGGCCAACCTCACCGGCGAGAGCATCCCCGTCGACAAGGATCCCGAGCCCGTCCCCGAGGGCACCCCGCTGGCCGAGCGCAGCGATCAGGTGTTCATGGGCACCTCGGTCGCCACCGGCACCGGCCTGGCCGAGGTCGTCGCCACCGGTCGGGCCACCGAGATGGGGCGGATCGCCGGCATGCTGGCCGAGGCCGAGGAGACCGGCTCGCCCCTGCAGAAGCGCCTGGCCCAGCTCGGCCGTGTGCTCGTCTACGCCTGCGTGGCCCTGGTGGGGGTGGTGGCCGCGGTCAGCCTGCTGCGGGGGATCAGCGGGCTCGAGGTGCTGATGAGCGCGGTCAGCCTGGCCGTGGCCGCGGTGCCCGAGGGCCTGCCCGCGGTGGTCACGGTGGCGCTGGCCGGCGGGGTCAACCGCATGTCGGAGCGCGGCGTGCTGGTGCGCCGCCTGGCCTCGGTGGAGACCCTGGGCTGCGCCACCGTCATCTGCACCGACAAGACCGGCACCCTCACCACCGGGGTGATGGCCCTGCGCGAGACCTTCACGGGCGGGCCCGATCGCCGCGCCTTGCTGCACGCCGCGGCGGCCTGCTCGGACGCCGAGCTGCACGCCGACGGCGGAGGCGAGGGCGATCCCACCGAGCTCGCCATCCTGCGGACGGCGGCCGAGGAGGGCATCGAGCGCGACCAGATCGAGCGCGACCTCCCCCGCGTGGAGGTGCACCCCTTCGAGACCAGCCGCCGCCGCATGTCGATCCTGCGCGCCGACGGGGTGCTCTACCTCAAGGGAGCGCCCGAGGTGGTGCTGCCCCTGTGCACCACGATCCCCGCGGGCGTGGGCGCGGCCCAGCACGAGATGGCCAGCCGCGGCCTGAGGGTGCTCGCGGTGGCGGTGGGCCAGGGCCCGGAGGAGGAGGGGCTGGAGCTGCTGGGCCTGCTCGGCCTGGCCGACGCGCCCCGCCCCGAGGCGATGGCGGCCGTGGAGGCGGCCCGCAGCGCGGGGATCCGGGTGGTGATGATCACCGGCGACAACGCGGTGACGGCCGAGGCCATCGCGCGCGAGATGGGCCTGGTGCGCGAGGGGGACGACCCGGCCGAGCTCGTGCACGCCCGGGCCACCGCCGAGGACAAGACCCGCATCGTCAAGGCGCTGCGCGAGCGCGGCGAGGTGGTGGCGATGACCGGCGACGGGGTCAACGACGCGCCCTCGATCCGCGAGGCCGACATCGGCGTGGCCATGGGGCGCACCGCCACCGAGCTGACCCGCGAGGTCTCGGAGATGGTGCTCACCCACGACGACCTCGGGGGCATGGTCGACGCGATCTCGGAGGGGCGGCGGATCTACGACAACATCCGCCGCGCGGTGGTCTACCTGCTCGGCGGCAACGCGGCCGAGATCCTGGTGATGCTGGGGGCGGTGGCGGCGGGCCTGCCCCTGCCGCTGCTGCCGCTGCACCTGCTGTGGATCAACCTGGTCACCGAGCCCTTGCCCGGCCTCGCGCTGGCCACCGATCCGGCCTCGGGCGACCTGCTGCACCGCCCGCCGCGCCCGCCCGACGAGCCGCTGCTGGGCTGGCCGCAGTGGCGACGGATCCTGGTGGCGGCGACCCTGCAGTCGGCGGCCACCCTCGCGATGTTCGTGTGGGCGATGCACCGGGTCTCGCTCGACCTGGCCCGCACCCTGGCCTTCACCACCCTGGTGTTCGCCATCCTGCTGCGGGCTCCGGTCGTGCGTCGAGCCGGCCGCCGCGGGGTCACGCCCTACGGACGGCTGTGGGTGCTGGTGCTCGTGTCCGTGGCGTTACAGGGGGCGCTGGTGGGCGTGCCGCTGCTGCGGGAGGTGTTCCAGCTCGCGGTACCCGACCTGCTGCACTGGGGCGTGGCCCTGGCCCTGGGGATCCTGCCCGCGCTGGCCGACGGGCTGGTCATCCGGGGTGACATCTGGCGGCGCAAGCAGCAAGATCTGCGCACGCGTCGGACCGAGTCGGCAAGTGGTTCGAGCGCGACGCCTCCTCGAGGCGACTAGAAACGAGACCAAGGAGAGCGAAGCGATGGACTGGTTGGTCGGCATGGACCTGAGTGACAAGGGGCAGGGCGCCCTGGGCTACGCGCGCTGGCTGGAGGAGGCGCTGCCCGAGAGCGAGCGCTTCGTGGGGGTCCACGTGCTCGAGGAGGCCGAGCTCCGTCAGCTGCTGCGCTACCACCACCTCGCCGAGCTCGAGCAGAAGGCCGCGGACGCGGCCGAGCGCGTGGTGGAGGAGCTCGGGGCCACCCAGGTGCTCGCGGAGCGTCGGGTGATCTGCGGTCGCTCGGCCGAGCAGGCCCTGATCGATCTCGGCCACCAAGGCGACGTGCGGGCCCTGGTCATCGGTCGTCAGGCGCGGCGGGGCGAGAAGCGAGTGGTGCGGCTGGGCCGGGTCGCGCGGCGACTGCTGCGGACCCTGCCCTCGCCCGTGGTGGTGGTGCCGCCCGACCTGCGCCCCGAGGGCGTGGGCGACGGCCCCGTGCTGTTCGCGGCCAGCATCGACGTCGATGCCTCGGGCGCGGCCGACTTCGCCCGGTCGATCGCCAAGCAGCTCGGGCGACCACTCGCGGTGGTCCACGTGATCCCCGGCGACGACTACCTCGCGGCCGAGCTGGTGCCCTCGGGAGCCGCGGGCACCTTCTTCCAGGAGCTGCGAGAGGACCACGAGCGCAACCTGCTCGCGTGGATGCGCACCCACGAGCTCAGCGGCGTGCCCTATCACCTGGCCGAGGGCTCGGTGGTCGATCGCCTCGCAGAGCTCGCCCGCTCCGAGCGCTCGCCCCTGGTCGTCTGCGGCTCGCGGGGCCTGGGGCTCGGCATGCGCCTGTTCAGCTCGAGCGTGGCCAGCGACCTGGCCGCGGTGAGCGAGGTGCCGGTGGCCGTGGTGCCCAACTCCGAGGCCCGGCACTGATGAGGTTGGAGCCTCGCGGTCGGGGACACGATCACGAGCGCGAGGTGCCCGTCAGCGCCACGAGCACGCCGATGGCGTAGGCCGCCACGTAGCTCCAGCTCGACCACCATGGGATCGGCTCGCGGTACCACGAGCCGCACTCGTAGTGGCCGTCGTCCACGAGGGCCCGGGTGGAGCAGGCCACGAGGATGGCCGCGGCGAGCACGGGCAGCACCTGGCGCGCCGAGTCGGTCCACCCGAGGGGGCGTCCGTCGACCAGGGTGGTGGCTGCATCCGCGCGTCGGCGGAGCACCCACGGCAGGCCCAGCCCCGCGAGGCCGACCACGAGCACCGCCGTGTGCTCGGGGGGCCAGGTCGGTGGTGTGCCGCAGGGGCCACGGATGGTGAAGCCGAGCCACGCCAGGCCCACGAGCCCGAGGATCCACAGCAGCCCGAGGACGACGAGCGCCCACGCGGCCATCCGCAGCGTCCATGGGCGATCCTCGCTCATCCTGGGCTTGGAACCACCAGGGGTGGGCGAGGTTCGTTCGCGGCGCTCACCAGCGTCGATCGTGGAGCAGCGGGATGACCACGCCGCTGGCCGCCCCCACCGCGGCACCCATGAGCACGTCGGTGGGGTAGTGCTTGCCCGCGACCACGCGCAGCGTGGAGGTGGTGGTGGCCATGGCCATGGCCAGGCCCCAGGTGAGGCCCAGGACGATCTTCTCGCGGCGGGAGCGGGGGCCGCAGCGACGACGACGTCCTTCCCGGGGGCGGCACTGCTCGAGGGTCAGCAGCATCGCGGCCGCCACCGTCGACGAGAACGACAGGGTGGCGTGTCCCGAGGGGAACGAGCGCCCGAGGTCCCCGTCGGACTCGACCCCCTCGGCCAGCAGGGCCGGCTCGCCCAGGTGAGCGAGGGGACGGGGGCGTCCCACCGCATCCTTGAGCACGTTGGTGGTGAGCATGGCGACGCCGACCGACTCGGCCCAGATCGCGGTGGAGATCCCGAAGCGGGCGGCGCCGCGTCGGCGGTGGTGGGCCACCCCGCGCTCGCCCTCGGCGCGGGCCCACGCGATCGACTCGGCCAGGCCCACCGCGAGCCCGCCCGCCACGCTCAGGTAGAGCAGCGCATCGGAGGCCTTGGCCGCGGCATCGTCGTAGTGACCGAGGGCGACGCGATCGATGGGCTCGAGCGGGCCGAGGTCGGGGCAGCTCCCGTCCACCGGGGGCGTGCACACGGTGGGCGGCGCCCGGTGACCGCCGAGGGTCTCCATGAGGGCGAAGCCCAGCAGCGAGGTGGTGACCACCGGAGCGGTGATGCCCCAGCGCACCTGCAGCGGGTGGATCGGCGTGGTGAGACGAGGAGGCGGCAGGGGCTCGGTGGGCACCAGCGGCGGGCCCACGGGGCGGGGGATCGAGGCGGGCGGGATCGAGGCGGGCGCAGGCGGCTCGTCGGGAGCGGGCGTCTGCTCGTCCGGCTCGGTGGGGAGCGAGGGCTCGGTGTCCTCGGTGTTCGTCGGCTCGGTGTCCGTCGGCTCGGTGTTCGTCGGCTCGGTGTTCGTCGGCTCGTCCTCTGCCTCTCGCGTCGGCTCGCTCGCTGCGTCGGGCTCGGACGGCGGCAGGAGAACCGTGACCGACGGGGGGGCGAGCACCAGCACCACGAGCGCAGCAAGGAGCGACATCGGAGCCCGGTTCTATCACGCGAGCCCCGAGCCCTCTTGCGTGCTCCGGAGCCGAGCTCGTCGATCCACACCGCGCGGCGAAGGGCGAGTCGCGGCTCAGCCACCCTGGTCTGGCCGCCGATCGGCGAAGGCCACCACGTGCCCGTCGGGATCGACGGCATAGGCCACCCGCTCGCCCCACGATCGCTCTCGTCGCTCGTCCACCGCTCGGGCCCCGGCCGCGAGCGCGCGCTCGAGGCTCGCCTGGGCGTCGGGCACCCGCAGGTACAGCTCGCAGCGCGGGATGCCGTGCCCTCGGCTGGGGTGGGGCAGGGCGTCGCCCAGGATCCGAGCGATGCCGTCGGACGGCATCAGCCCCAGCGAGACGCCGCCGGCCAGCGGCAGCTCGGTCATCCCCGGCACGTCGAGGGTGGGCTCCACCCCCAGCACGGTCGCGTAGAAGCGCTTGGCTCGTTCTTGGTCCTCCACGTAGAGGATGACGATCGCCTGGGTCATGAGGGTGCGCTCAGATGCGGGTGAATTGGTCGCGCCGCGGCAGCTCGAGGATGAACACGGTGCCGCCGCCCTCGGGCTCCTCGTAGCGCAGCAGGCCGCCGTGGGCCTGCACGATCTGCAGCGCCACCGGCAGCCCCAGGCCGGTGCCCATGGGCTTGGAGGTCACGAAGGGCTCGAAAGGATCGATGTCCTCGGGGATCCCCAGCCCGGTGTCGTGCACCTCCACCCGCAGGCGCTCCTTGGTCTCGGAGATCACCAGCCGCAGCTTCCCGCCCCCGGGCATCGCATCCGCGGCGTTCTTGATCAGGTTGAGCAGCACCTGGCGGATCTTCTCGGCATCGATGAGGCTGGTGCGCAGGTGGTCGGGGAGGTCGCGCTCCACCGTGATCCCGCGGGCGTTGAGCGAGGGGGTCTCGGTCGCGAGCACGTCGCGCACGAGGCCGGCGATGTCGGTGGGGGTCACCGAGATCCGATGGCGGCGCGCGAGGGCCCGGAACTCGTCGAGCAGCTGGCTCAGCCGCCGGGTCTCGCCGAGCAGCGCGCTGACGCTGGCGTGCACCTTGGGGTCGAGCTCGAGCTCGGTCTTGGCCAGGCGACGCTCGAGCAGCTGCGCGTGCATGTACATGCTGTTGAGCGGGTTGCCGATCTCGTGGGCGAAGCTGGCCGCGGTGGTGCCGATGGCGGCCAGGCGCTCGCGCTCGAGCAGCCGCTCCTGCATCCTCACCTTCTCGCTGATGTCCCGGATGAACGCGCCGTAGCGGGCGGTCTCGCCGAGCTCCACCTCGGTCACCGACAGCTCCACCGGGAACACCTCGCCGCTGGCCCGCCGCGCGGCCACCGAGCGGATCTGGCCGATCGCCCGCGGCTCGTTGGTCCGCTCGTAGCGCTCGATGTAGTCGTCGTGCTCGGTGGCGTAGGGCTCGGCCATCAGCATGTTGACCGACTTGCCGAGCACATCGCTCGCCGCGTAGCCGAACATCTGCTCGGCCGCCTGGTTGAAGAGCACGACATTGCCCCGCGAGCCGATGCAGATCACGGCATCCCGCGTCTTGGCGAGCAGCTGGGCGAACCAATCCGCCCGGGTGTGCGCCTCTTCGGAGTCGGCGGGCATCTCGAAGCTGGGAAGTCTCTCGACCATGGTGACGCGCGGGACAAAGGCCGTTGGCGGCAGCTCCTGCGTATCCCGAGACCATTCTTGCGTTCGTGCAAAATTTGCGTCAGGGTATGACTGGCGCGGGCGGCCTGGTCTCGCTAGCCATCCTTCCCATGAAGATCCTCGTCGGAGTCGACGGCTCCCCTCGCGAGCCCAAGGTGCTGGACGCCGCCCTCGAGCTGGCCAAGAACCGCGGCGGCACGATCCACCTGGCGCGCGCGATGATGGTGCCGGTGAGCATCCCCACCGCCGTGTGGACGCTGCAGGGCGAGGACTTCTCCCAGTTCCTCGTGGAGCACGGCCAAAAGGAGATTGCGCTGACGGCCGAGCGGATCCCCGAGGCGCAGCGCGGCAAGCTCATCACCCGCGTGGGTCAGCCCGCCGACGTGCTGGTGAGCCTGGCCGAGGAGCTCGACGTGGACGTGGTGGTGATCGGCAGCCACGGCTACGGCGGCATCGATCGCCTGCTGGGCACCACGGCGGCCAAGGTCGTCAACCGCTCGCCCTGCAGCGTGTACGTGGTGCGCTAGGTCGCCGCCATAGGAAGAGGCCCCGCCAAGTGGCCGGGGCCTCCTCCTCGAGCGCGAGCCCATCGGGAGGGCGCGACGCGATCAGGATCCCGAGCGCCCGCGGCCGCGCTTCTCCAGGCGATGCGCCAGTCGGGCCTGCGTGGCCGCGCCCTCGTGGTCACCGCGCTCCGCGAGGAGGTCGGCGAGCTTCGAGCGCGCCGACGCGCTGCTGCCCAGGTCCTGCTCCAGAAGGTCGACCAGCGTGGTGAGATGCATGGCGTCGATCTAATCGGCCGCCTCTCGATCGATCCATCCGCTGCGCAGATGAATCGATCCGAAAAACCGTTGTGGTTTCGCGGATCGATTGATCCCTCTCCGAAAAAGATCGCGGAGGCGATCCCGGGATCTCGTGGATCTCGAGGAGATCTCCGGGCAGAGGGAGATCTACGTCCAGATGCGCTGGAGCGCGAAGCCGACCAGCTCGCCGCGGCTACGATCGATGCCGCCGACCAGGTGCACGCACAGCACGGGCTCGGCGGGGGCAGAGGCGACGGCCACGATCGTCGGCTCGTCGACGGTGCGGCGCAGGGCGACGAGGTGGATCCGATCGCCACCGAGCCACAGGGTGCCGTCGAGCCACAGCGCGGCGACCGAGGCCTGGGCGGTGTCGACGAGCCAGGTCTCGTGCTCGGGCGCCGGCTCGGGGAGGGACCACGGGTTGCCGCGGCGCGGCGCGGCGGGGCCGAGCACGCGCAAGCTGGCGGCGAGGCGGATCATCGCGAGCGACCGCGGCCTGGCTAGCCCTCGGGCGCCGCCCCGTGCTCGGCGAGCCAGGCGTCGACCTCGGCGAGGAACTTGGCGTGGCGGGGCTGGATCTCCGTGAGCAGCTCTCGGGCCTCGCGGACGAGGGCGATGCCCTCCGTCCGCTCGCCGACCTGCTCGCGGAGCTTGCCCAGGGTGTAGGCCGAGGAGGCCCGCAGGTACGGGTCGGCCTTGGCCTCGCGACGGATCTCCAGCGCCCGCTCCAGCATGGGGATCGCCTCGTCCGTCCGACCGAGCTCGCCGAGCTGGTTGCCCAACGCCTGCAGGGTGGTGGCGGTATCGGGGTGCGAGGGCCCCTCGTTGCGCTCGCGCAGGGCCAGCGCCTCGCGGTAGGTGGTGATGCCGCGCTCCACCTCGCCCTGCTTGCACAGCACCCCGCCCAGGTTGTGCAGGTGCAGGGCCACGTCGGGGTGATCGTCACCGTGGTGCTCGCGCAGGATCGGCAGCAGCCGCTCGTAGCTGCGCCGCGCGTCGTCGAAGCGGCCCTCGGCGTAGTCCACCTGCGCCAGGTTGCCGAGGATCCGAGCCACCTTGGGATGCTTGGGATCGAAGAGGGTCTCGGCCATGGCCAGCGCCTCCTCGAAGGTGGCGCGGGAGCGATCCCGCTGGCCCTGCTTGAACTGCAGCGCGCCGAGGTTGGAGAGCATCAGCACGGTGTTGGGGTGGCCCTCGGGGAACTGCGCGTGCTGGCGGGCCAGGGCGATGTCGACGTGCTCGATCGCCTCGTCGATGCGCCCGAGGTTGCCGAGCACCGCTGCCACGTTGACGTGCACCTTGGTGATGCCGTCCTCGTCGTCGTCCCACACCCCGGGCGCCTCCCTCAGCACGGTCAGGTGCTGCTCGAGCGCCTCCTCGTAGTGCCCCTGCATGCTGGCGAGCACCGCCTGGTTGCTCAGCAGCACCAGCCGCAGATCGGGATCGCCCAGGCGGTGGGTGGCGGCGCTGGCCCGCACCGCAGCCGCCTCGGCCTCGTCGTAGCGGCTGAGGCGGGGCAGCACGCTGACCAGCTCGGTCCAGCCATGGGCGGCCGACTCCACGTCGCCCCCGGCCTCGGCGGCCCACACCGCCTGCTCGAGCACGGGCACGGCCTGCTCGTCGTCCTGGCGCTGCGAGAGCACCTGGCCCTTGGCCAGCAGCACCGCCGCGCGCACGGCCGGGTCCTCGACCTCGGCGATGCGCTGCACCTGGGCCTCGGCCAGGGCGAGCGCCTCGTCTTGGCGTCCCGCGGTCCACAGCGCGCGCGCCCGCTCGATGGGCTCCACCAGCTCGTGGGCGAGCCGCCGCGACTCGGCGCTCTCCCACGCGGGCTCGCGCTGCCCCAGCGCGCTGGCGTCGGCGCAGTCGTCGGGGGAGCGCAGCACGTCGAGCACCCCGTCCACGAGCTCCCGGTCGGCGTCGCGGCTCTCCTGCAGCACCTCGCTCACCGCGTGGAAGCTGGCGAGGCTGCGATCGAGGCAGGCCAGGGTGAGCTCGTGGCGGCGCTCGTCGATCTCGAGGGCCCGCCGCCGGTGGCACGCCTGCACGCGGTGCTCCACCCATGCGCCGTGCCAGGGGGCGAGGGTCGCCTCGGCCCGTGCACCCAGCTCCTGCCCCAGCGCCGCCTCGATGCGCCCGCGCTCCGCCTCGCCCCACGGACCGGCGAGCTGCTCGGCCTCGGCGGGGCAGGGATCGGGCTCCACTCGGGCCAGGCCGTAGCCGACCCCGGCCATGGCCGAGAAGCCGGCGGCCAGGGTCACCCCCCAGATCCGCCGTCGACGTCGGCGGGGGCTGAGCACCAGCACGTCGATCAGCGCCTCCATGCTCTCGAAGCGCCGCTCGGGGTCGCGGCTCAGCCCCCGCAGCACCGCGCGGGTGAGCCACGCCGGGGTCCGCCGCGAGGCGGGGCGGGTGGGCGGCGTGTGGCACACGTGCTGGCTGAGCTCCTGCATCGTGCGCCCGGTCCACGGGCGGTGCCGCCACAGCGACTCGTAGAGCGCCACGCACAGCGAGAACTGATCGGAGCGCGGCGTGGCGAGCTCGCCCAGCCACTGCTCGGGCGACATGTAGCCCGGCGTGCCCACCAGCGCGCCCGTGCGGGTGTACAGCGACGAGGTCGCGTCGGAGAGGGTGGGGGCCTCGTGGCGGCCGACCGGCTCCTGGGCGATCGCGCCCTCCATGCCGGGCAGCAGACGGGCGAGGCCGAAGTCGGTCACCCGCACGCGACCGTCCCGGCCCATCATCACGTTTTGCGGCTTGAAGTCGCGGTGCACCAGGCCGCAGTCGTGGATCGCCGCGAGGCCGCGGGCCGCCTCCACGAACACCGGCACCACCTCTCGCCAGTCGCGGGGGCGCTCGTCCATCCAGGCCCGCAGGTCCCCGCCGTCGACGAACTCGGTGGCGATGAACATGCGGCCGCCGAACACCCCCACGTCGTGCACGGTGACCACGTTGGGGTGGTCGACCCGGGCCATGATCTGGGCCTCGCGTCGCCATCGCGCCGAGCTGCTGCCCTCGGTGGCCTCGTCCTCGGCCCGCAGCACCTTGAGCGCCACGTCGCGGTCGAGCTCGAGATCGCGGGCGCGGTAGACCACGCCGCCCGCGCCTCCGCCCACGCACTCGTCGATGCGATAGCGGTCGGCGTAGCGCACGGGCTCGTGGGCGGGCTCCTCCTCGGGGTCGGGTGCGGGCTGTGCACCCGGGGATCCCACCGTCTGGTCCGCGAACGCGCCCCCGAACAGGGCCACGGTCTCGGCACAGCGGGCACACTGGTCGAGGTGGCGGTCGATCGCCTCCACGCTGGCCTCGTCGAGCCCTCCCTCGACGAATTCCACCAGGGCGTCCTCACTGGGGCAGTCGCCCTCGCCGTGGCCATCGACAACCACGGGTCGGATGATACTCGGGCCCTGGCGGCGTGCCTGGCGCCCTCGTGCAAGATTTGCGTATGGCGTCCGACCCGCAGGCACTACGCTGCTCGTCGACCCTCCGTTCCCCGATGAGCGGAGCCCTGCCTGGAAGCGTTCGAATGTCCCAGACCGAAGGTAGTGAGACCAAGATCCTCGTCGTCGACGACGAAGCGGCGGCACGCTCGGCCTTGTCCGAGCTGTTGCGAGACGAGGGCTACGTGGTCCACACGGCGGGGGACGCCTTCAAGGCCCTGGGCGAGCTCGAGGGGTGGTCTCCCGACATCGTGGTGACCGACGTGCAGATGCCGGGCATGAGCGGCATCGAGCTGATGGAGAAGATCCGGGAGCAGCTGCCGGGAGTGGGGGTGGTGGTGATGACCGCCTTCGGCTCGGTGGAGAACGCAGTCACGGCCATGCAGGCGGGGGCCGACGACTACCTCACCAAGCCGGTGCACTTCCCCGAGCTGATGCTGATCCTCGAGCGGCTGCTCGAGCGTCGGGCGCTGCGGCAGGAGAACGAGCGCCTCCGCGACGCCCTGCAGGCCGGCGACGCCGACGAGGTGGGCTGGGTGGGCAGCTCCAAGCCCGCGCGGGAGCTGATGAGCCTGGTCAAGCAGGTGGCGGGCAGCGACGCGTCGGTGCTGGTGCTGGGGGAGAGCGGGACGGGCAAGGAGCTGGTGGCCCGTGCGGTGCACCACTGGAGCAACCGCCGCGAGGGCCCGTTCATCGCGGTGCCCTGCTCCGCGCTCAGCGAGGAGATGCTGCAGGAGGAGCTGTTCGGCGACGGCGATCGGCCCGGGCGCTTCGCCGAGGCCCGCGGCGGCACGCTCTTCCTCGACGACATCGGCGAGATCTCGCTGACGGCCCAGGTCAAGCTGCTCAACGCGATGCAGGAGCAGCCCAGCAAGCCCGTGGGCGAGGGGAAGGACCTGGAGCTCGACGTGCGGGTGGTCGCGGCCACCCACCGGGACCTGCACCGCGAGGTGCTGGCCGGTCGCTTCCGCGAGGACCTCTACTATCGGCTCAACGTGATCACCCTGCGGGTGCCCACCCTCCGCGAGCGTCGCGAGGACATCCCGCTCTTGGCCATGCACTTCCTCAAGCGCTACGCGGCCAGGAACCACAAGTACATCCGGGGCTTCTCCGATCGGGCGCTGGGCGTGCTGCTGGGCTTCGACTGGCCGGGCAACGTGCGGCAGCTCGAGGCGAGCATCGAGCGGGCGGTGGTGCTGTGCCAGGCCCGCGAGGTGGAGCCCAAGGACCTGCCGCGCGAGCTCATGCACACGCAGCGGGCCAGCGACGAGGCGCCCAAGATCCCCGGCGCCACCATGGCGGAGATCGAGCGCTTCGCGATCCTCAAGACCCTCGAGCACGTGGGCGGCAGCACCCGGCGCGCGGCCGAGATCCTGGGGATCTCCACCCGCAAGATCCAGTACCGCCTCAACGAGTACCGCGAGCGCGACCCCTCGGGGGTCCCCGCCGTGACCCGGCGCGACGACAATCCCTCACCCTCCCACTGAGCCGAGGGCCTGGTCTTCGGTCCCTCACTCGCTGGGATCGAGCACGTCGCCGCCCACCGGGCGGTGGGTGGTGGTCGCCCCGGTGACGAAGGGCAGGTCGATCCCCGCCCCCGGGCACCCCGAGTGGCCGGTGTCGCTGCAGAAGTGGTGGAGCACCCCCGGCAGCGACTGCAGGTGCTCGCCCGACGCGTCGCGCCCGAGCGTGCCGGCCCGATCCGCCAGGCGCTCGTCGGCCGCCCAGGCGGCGTAGGGGTAGTCCAGCTCGTCGGTGATCGCACCCGGCCAGGCGTCGGGGAAGGCCGCGATGTTGGCCCGCGCGCGCTCGAGGTGGCGGTTGCGCTCGGCCTCGGTGGGGCGGATCCCCGAGAGGATCTCCTCGCGGCCGTCGTCGTGGCGGATCACGGTCAGGGTGGTGAGCGCCTCCTCGTCGAAGCTCCGCAGGCACGCGTACTGCGGCGTGATGTCCAGGTGCCCGAACAACCCGAGCACCAGGCGTCGCAGCGCCTGGATCTGCACGTCGTAGTAGTCCACGTAGCGGCTGGGATCGTCGCGGGCCCGGATCTCCACCTTGTGCTGCAGCTCGA
The DNA here is from genome assembly GCA_020633315.1 of Myxococcales bacterium. Classification (GTDB taxonomy): domain Bacteria; phylum Myxococcota_A; class Polyangia; order Nannocystales; family Nannocystaceae; genus Paraliomyxa. The sequence goes on along the minus strand of JACKDV010000004.1, from coordinate 80,721 downwards.
TGCGATGGCCGCGGACGTCGGCGCCGTCGTCCCAGCTCTTCTGGGCCTCGCGGGTGTTGGCCCCGTCGAGGTCCCAGCCACTGCACATGTCGATGCTCACCGCGATGCGGTTGTGGTTGCCCGAGGCGTGGGTCCGCCACTTGAGATCGGCGAGCTGATAGACGATGCCATCGTGGGCGATCGCGAAGTGGGTCGAGGTCCCCTCGGGGGTGGCGTCGGCCTGGCCGCTGTGGACCTCGTCCAGGCCCCAGCCCCAGGCCATGCGCCACGCCGAGATGATCGGTGAGGCCACGTGGACGAACACCTGCTGGACGAAGGGGCGCAGGTAGGGCAGCGAGAGCGACTCGAGGGGCGTGCGGAGGTGGGCCTGCAGGTCGGCCTCGGGCACGCCGACCAGCTCGGCGGCCCGCGCTGCGTCGGCGGCCGCGAGCTCCCCGACGGTGACCCACTTGCCGGTCTCGATGGTCGTGCGGTGGCTGCGGCTGGAAGTGCTCGAGGCGTTGGGCTCGAAGATCCTCTGCTCGCGCAGCTGGCCGCGGCTCGACCTGCGATCGCGGGCGCCGGCGGGCTTCTCGTCGCGGGGGAGGGTGAGGTAGATGCGGAGCCGCGAGCCGATGCTCGGGTCCACGTCCACGCCCACCGCGTCCTCGGCCCCGGTCTGGGCGACCACCGGCCAGCCGATGTCGACGAGGGTGCCGTAGCTGCGGATTCCTCCCGTCACCTCGCGGCGGGGCAGCGACAGGGGCAGGGCCCGGGGCGGGAACGCGGCGGGGTGGGCCTCGTAGCGTCGCCGTCGCTTGCCGTCGAGCTCGGCCAGCAGCTGGCGGTAGTCGGCCTGGCCGAAGCCGCCCACCGGCGAGCTCGGCCAGCGGGCGAGCGCCGCGGCGTCGAGGGTGACGAACAGCTCGGGGCGCGAGCCCAGCCGCTCGATCACCTGGGGCGGCGGCGTGACGACGTAGCCCCCCTTGCCGCGCCCGGTGGCGGCGCTGGGGCTGCGGTCGCGGTGCTCGGAGTCCCAGCGCTTGATCTCGGTGTCGTAGCGCCACAGGTACTCGGGGCACACCTTCTCCAGGTAGAGCGCGTAGCGGGCCCCGCTGCGCAGCAAGGGGCAGATCACCGGTATCCCGCCCGGCAGCACGAAGGGCGAGTCCTTGCCCGGGTTGGCCCCCACCACGTCGGTGTCGCGCTTGCGGAGCTGGCCGTACTTGTCCGTGTACAGCGACAGCAGGTGCTGGACCGTCTCGCCCTGCTGCAGCAGCACCACCACGCGCCCGTGCGCCACCGGCTCGAACACGGCGGAGGCGGCCAGCACCTCGCCCACGGTCTCGAGCCCGGAGGCCGCCCGTCCGCGGTAGGGGTTGGTGTCTTGGTGCGGGTTGCTGGCGCGGGGGTGGTAGGGCTGCGGCACCAGGAACGGCAGCTCGGCCGCCCAGGGCCCGCTGCGGGGCGGGAGCGTGGAGATCAGCGTCGAGCCGTCCACGCCGTCGACCAGCACGAAGCCGTCGGCGTCGCGCTCGAGCGCGGGGCTGCGGGCCTTGCTGCGAGCCACGCGGATCGTGATGCGGTAGCGGTAGCGGGCCTCGATGCTGGCGACCACGCCGGCCACCCCCACCGCATGGAACGGGGTGGTGCTGCCGGTGCTCGCGGCATCGCGCAGGTCGCCGGAGTCGAGCTCCTCCACGCGCCGGGGGGCGGTGGCGCTGGCGTCCTCGTACTCCTCCACCCGCAGCACCCGCTGCAGCGCGCTCCACTGGCGGCGGGGCCAGGCCGCGCCGGTGTGGAACGAGATCGCCAGCGCGCTCGGGGTGGAGGCGAGATCGGGGGTGTAGAAGAAGCAGCACTCCGCCACCGGCCGCGTCTCTTGGCGGTAGGCCGCGTGCACCACCGTCACCTGGTCCTCGGCCCGGGTCGCGCCGCGATCGATGCGATAGACCAGCTCGAGCCCGGAGTAGCGCCCCTGGGCATCCGCGGGGAAGAAGCTCACCACGGTGAGGCAGTAGAAGCCCTCTCGCTCGAGCCTCGCCTCCGTGGTGGCGTGCTCGCGGTAGGCCGCGGAGAGATCGGCGGGGAACGAGCGCCCGGCGCCCGCCCACTTGGCGTAGTAGCGGCCGCTGGCGTCGTAGGTGAAGCACCGCCGCAGGAGGTTGGCGAGCACCGCCGCCTCGTCGTGGGGGGCGTTGGGGGGCACCTCGGTGACGGCGGCCAGCGTGCCCCCGAAGCGGGCGGCGCGATCGGAGGCCCCGGCGATCGCGTCGGCCCAGGCGTCGCCGAGCTCGTCGCGTCCCTGCAGCAGCCGTCGGATCGTCGCCGCGTCGTCGAGCACGGGATCGGGGCGCTCGGGCAGGTGCAGGAAGCCGCGCAGGTCCACCTGCCCGTCGGCGATCGACACCCCCGAGAAGTCCACGGTGCTCCCCGTGACGCGGGCGTCGGCGCGGCCCACCCGGAGCACCGAGCTCGGTGCGAGCGTGACCGAGCCCTCCGACATCTCCACGCTCCCCGTGTTGGTCAGGTAGGCCCCGCCCATCACCCGTAGGCCCGAGCTGCTCGCCAGGGCCGGGAACGCACGGAAGAAGGTCTCGGCGTAGGAGGCCAGCTCGGGGTGCAGGCTCGTCCGCAGATCGGTCATGCCGAGGATGCTCCCACGCCGAACGGCATGGCGGAACCTCGGCGGGCCCCGAGCGCACGCGAGCACACCCGAGCACGCGCTCGGGACGAGCGGTACGGCGTTAGGGGATCTGCACCGCGCCGCAGGGCCAGGTGGCGGTCACGCTGTGCTCGCCCCCGTCCTGCAGGATGCTGCAGGCCTCTCCGAGCAGCTCGAGGGTGGAGGCGTCGGGCAGGTGGTAGTCCGTCCCGCACTCGAGCTCCATGCCGTCGAGGCTCACCGTGCCGTCGCAGGCCTGCTCGAGGTCGACCTCTCCGTCGATCACGAGCTGGCAGCTCACGAACGAGCCGATGATCTCCTCGAACGCATCCACCAGCATCTGGGCGTCGAGGGCCTGGTAGTAGGGCGCAGGCATGGGATCGTCGGGGAGCTTGCCCACGCCCACGTTGGCCATCTGCTGCAGGTGATCGGCGCCCACCTCGTTGCCCACGCTGATGATGTGCGTGGTGATGCCCAGCCCGAAGGCCATCTGCGCGGCCGCGAGCGCCTCGGGCTGGCCGTTTTGGGGGTTGGGCTCGGCGCAGGTGTCGGGTTCGCCGTCGGTGGCCAGCACGATGCCCTTGGGCCCCTCGGCCGGGAACGCGGCGAGCTGCTGCGCCACCGCGGCCAGCGACTCGCCGGTGGGCGTCTCGTCGACGGGCGAGGCGGGGGAGAACTCGGCATCGATCGCCCCGTAGTTGTCGAGCGCGGGCTCGACCGTGGTGAGCATGGGGCACTCCCCGCCTTCGAAGCCGTCCACGCTGGTGTAGAGGGTGAGGCCGAAGCGCACCGAGGACTCGAGGCTCGCCACCACGCCGTCGGTGGGATCCATCAGCGTCTCGTACATGGCGTCCCAGCGGCTCTGGCCGGCGAAGTCCGAGGTCATGCTGCCGGACTGATCCACCAGCAGCACCAGGGTGGGGATGACGGGCGTGACCACCACCTCCACCTCGGCGCAGCCACCGTCGGTGAACTCGGGGGGCATGCCGGTGGGCGGGCCGCTGCCCACCGCCAGGTCGAGCTTGACCTCGCCGGTGGTGAAGTCGAAGTGGTTGGTGTCGCTGTCGGTCTCCTGCGGCGTGCGATCGACGGGCGAGCCGCAGCCTCCCGACGCGACCGCGCCCAGTCCGAGTCCGAGTCCGAGTCCGACCACGAGCGTTCGACCCTGCATCACGAACAGGGAGAGTACTGCGACCCGTTCGCGTCGCAAGCGATCATTGGCGCTCATTTTGGTAAGCGAGCAGGGGTGGCGAGCACGCGCGGGCCGAGAACGGTCGTTCGCGACCCCGGCGTTTCACGGGGTGTCCCGCAAGGGGAAGCGAGCGTCGAGCGTGGTGCGGCAGCTCGGTCCCAGGTGACCGGTGCTGGTGTCGGTGTTGGTGATGCTGCCCTCGGCGTCCTGCATGGGGCACAGCTCCTCGGGGCAGTGATCGAGACCGAAGGTGTGTCCCACCTCGTGGATGGCGGTGATGGCCGCCCGATTGCGGAGCTGCGCGCGATCCTTGGCGCCGCGACGCAGGCGATGGATCGACACCACCGCCGCCTGCCCCGGCACCAGGCCCAGCCCGAAGATGCCCCAGTCCTGGTGCTTGCCCTTGGTCGTGGAGATGTCGGTGGTGGTGAGACCGAGCACGCGAGTGGTGGGCGGGATCTCGGGGAAGCGCTCGAGCAGGTGGTCGAGCAGCTTGTCGGCGCGGTAGCGCTTGCGGGGGCGGTAGTAGGCCGCGCGGGGCAGGGGCAGCCGCTCGTGCCGGGTGACCTCCACCTGCAGCTCGTCTCGCAGCGAGCCCTCGATCGCATCGAGCACGTCCTCGGGGAACGGCTGGCCCAGGGGCACCAGGATCACCTCGCCCCGGGTCGCGAGCTCGTCGGTCGACGTCGGGGCGGAGGGGGCGGCGGGCGTGGTCTCGGTGGGGGCTGCCATCGCGACCGGCGACGGGGCCTCGACGCGGCGCGGGGCCGGCGGGGCGGGATCGCAGGCGACCGCGAGCAGCAGCAGCGGCAGGGCGAGGAGCGGCTGGCGCATGGCGTGCCCCAACGTACGAGCGCGCGCCCCGGGTTCATTCCCGCGAGGGCGCGCCCGCGGCCCCAGGCGGCCTACTCGACGTCGAGCGGCCACAGCTCCACGTGCACCCGCGAGGTGGCCGGATCGTCGGTCCTCACCACCAGGCGGTAGCGCCCCGGCTCGCCCACCCAGAACGAGCGCCCGTCGGACGCGTGCAGCAGGCCGCCGTCGGAGCCCATGCAGAAGCAGGGCTCGAGCTCGATCGTGGCATCGCCGTCGCCCTGGATCACCACCGCGTAGTTGCCCGCGCGGGGCAGGTCGAGCCGGATCGAGGTCTTGCGATCGTGGCGCGAGCGGAAGCCGTTGCTCACCGAGGGATCCTCGCAGGCGAGCACCGCGTCGAGGCTCCAGGTGTCCCCCGCCCAGGGCTCGGCCGGGCCATCGCACACCGTGGGGTTGGCGTGCAGCGGCGGCGCGACCTCGTCGAGCAGGTCGCTCACCGCATCCACGTCGGCGCCGAGCACCTGCTCGAAGCAGCGCTGCGCCTCGGCGAAGGGCTGCCCCCGCTCCATGCACTCCACCAGCGCCACCAGGGTGGGCGTGCCGTGCTCCTGGCGGATCCAGTCCACGAGCTGGGCCGCGCGAGGGTAGTGCTCGTACGCCAGGTCGTTGCGGGCCACCAGGGTGCGCAGCGGCGGGGTGGGCCACTCGGCTCCCGGCGGCGGGCACCAGTTGTCGCCCAGCGAGCCGGCCAGGCCCTCGCTGAGGAAGCGATCGGTCATGCCCAGCTCCGAGCCCGAGACCACGTGGTGCACCAGCTCGTGCCAGATGGCGTGGGGGGCATAGGCGGGCACGAAGGTGGCGTCGGCCCAGCCGCCGATGTAGCAGGCCATCACGTCCTGGCACCACGGCTCGGTCTGGTCGACCACGTAGACCTCGAGCCGATCGTCGGGATCGCGAGCGATGCCCAGCTGGGTCTCCACCGAGACCACGTGCTGATCCCACGCCCGCAGAGTGCCTGCACACAGCTCGACGTCGCCCTGCACCCCCACCACGACTCGCTCGCCTTCGGCCTCGAGCTCGGGAAGGGGAGGCTGGCAGCCGAACGGCGCCGTCCCCAGGCACGATGCGAGCACGATGGCTCGCCGTGACGACACGCTCTTCCTACCTCTGCGATCAAGCTAGCAGGCCAATCGCGGTCGGGCGAAGGTCGAGCGGGTTGGCGGCGATTCGCCCAGCCGCGCGGGGATCGGGGCAGAACGCGGTCCGCCGTGGCGGAGGTCCCGCCTGCGTCTCGCGGGCGAGGCCGCTCGGGCCACGATCGGAGCCGGGCTTGGGCAACCAGCCCAGGGCGGCTTGCCCAGCCGAGCTCGGTCGCGCGATCCAACTCGTCGGTTCCCCACACCCCCAGACTTGGCACGACACGTGCTTCATGGAGGAGCGTCCAGGCAAGGCCCGCCGCTCCATCTGCCTCGCGGCCATCATCCTCACCCTGCCGTTCGACCCTTCCGTGGGGTGGACGGGGCGGCGGCCAGCGCCTGCACGATCGAAGACGAAGGACCAACGACACCAGGAGGAGGCGAGCGAGGGTCGACGGCACACCGTCGGCCCTCTTGCTCGTCGGGGATCCCCCAGGACGCTCAGCGCCCCTCGAGCGCGGCGATGATGGCCGCGATGGTCGAGGGATCGGTCCCCTCCGGGAAGTAGAGCAGGCCGCCATGGCTGGTGCTGGAGCGGGTCGCGGCGGCCTCGAGCGGCACCGCGGACGCGCGTGCGGGAGCCCGGGCCGGCCCCTCGGTGGGGGCGGCCTCGCGGGGGTAGATCCTCGCGATGTGCTCCCGGTCGAGCGCGGTGATGTCGGTCCCGCCGACCACCGCCTGGCCGTCGCGCATGATCTCGGCCGGCAGCGAGTAGGTCATGATCGAGGTCTCGTCGGCGTCGGGGGTCGCGAAGATCGACGCCTCCTCCAGCGGCGTGAGCACCTGCAGCCGCACCTCGTCGGGCTCCCACCCCGAGCTGCGCTCGAAGTAGCGGATCGCCCGATCGGGATCGATGCGCTCGACGATCTCCCGCCGCAGGTGCTCGTGCTGGAAGCCCAGGGTGTGTCCCGTCTCGTGGCGCACCACTCGTCGGAGCTCGCGCTCGGGGGTCGAGACGGTGAAGCCGTCCAGGTTCATGGTGGGCTCGTCGGGATCGGTGACCACCAGCACGTCGGTGCCCACGTAGGACCAGTGCCCGTCCCCGGGCGCCCGCGCGATGCGAACGGTGGCGTAGCCCCGGGTCTCGCGGAAGCGGACGGCCGCCGTCTCTCCCCACGAATTCATGTGCGCCAGGATCTCGCGGCGCAGCTCCGCGGGCGGTGCATCGAGGAACTGCACCGTCAGGTCCACCTCCTGGTCGTACCATCGCCGCTCCCGGTCGAGGGCCAGCCGCGCCGTGCCCTCGATCGTCGCCTCCTCGGGGAGCTCGCTGCGGTTTCCGGGGTTGACCCGCCACGCGATCTTGCGAGCCTTGCCGCGCAGCTCGGGACGCACGCGGCGGGGGGAACAGGGGATGAAGGGCTCCATTGCCCCAGCTCACCACCCGCGAGCTCGCGATCGTAACTCCCCGTTCGGGGAGGCGGGCGCTACTGACAGATGGGCAGGTACTGCAGGTTGGAGACGGTCTGCGCGAAGTTGCCGACCAGCACGGGCGGCGCGGCGCTGTCGAGCTCCACCTCCCACAGGCTCGGGCCGATCGAGAGATAGGCGTTGCCCGACACCGGGTCGTACTCGAGCCCCACCGGGGTCCACTGCGGCCCGAAGAAGGGATCGAGATCCCGCAGCACCGTGGACTGCCCGGTCACGCGATCGATCTCGTAGATCGACCAGTCGCCGCCGTTGGCCAGCAGCAGGCGATCGCCCGTGCAGTCGTAGGCCATGCCGCACGAGGTCACGTTGATCGGCACGCCACCGTCCTGCAGCGGGATGGGCATCCCCGTGAGCTGCCCGGTGGCGGGGTCGAAGGTGCGCAGGGTGTCGTTGAGATCGATGCCGTACAGCGTGCCCGCGCCGTCGAACTCCAGGCCGCACACGACGGTGCCCGCCGGCGCGTAGGGCATGCCCGCGGGGGCGAGCACGCCCTGGCCCATCATGCAGGTCCCGGCGTAGTCCGCGGTGACGAGCTGCACGTTGGTGAGGTCGCTGGCGAAGATCTCCCCCGCCTCGTTGAGCGTGGCGCTCACGAGGTTGACGTTGGGGATGCCCCCCATCGGGGTGGTGAGGGTGACGAAGAGGTTGAGGTCGGCGTTGGCCGGGTCGATCGTCTGGATCGTACGGACCGCGCCGGGGCCCCCCTGGTAGGGCGCGAAGGCGGTGAGCTGCAGGGTGTCGGGGTTGAGGTCCGGGTTGCCGTCGTAGCAGTCGCTGCCCGACTGGGGACCCGGCCCGCCGCCGCCCCCCCCGGGGTTGGCGTCGCCCCAGCCGTCGCCGTCGGCGTCCACCGTGCACAGGTCCGGGGGATCCTCGTTGGGCGCGGCGCCCGGGAAGGCGTCGGCGTTCTCGTCGTCGCAGTCGTTGCCGGGCTCGACCCCGGGCGGCGGATCGAGGTCGCCCCAGCCGTCGCCGTCCTCGTCCTCGGCGCACAGGTCCGGGGGATCCTCCTCCTCGGCGGCGCCCGGGAAGGCGTTGGGGTTGTCGTCGGCGCAGTCGCTGCCCGGGTCGACTCCCGGCGGGGGCATGTCGTCGCCCCAGCCGTCGTCGTCCTCGTCCTGCGCGCACAGCCGGGGCTCGTTCTCCGCGGCGCCCGGGGACACGGTGTCGTCCTCGTCCAAGCAGTCGGTGCCGGGGTCGACCCCGGGGGGCGGCATGTCGTCGCCCCAGTCGTCGTCGTCCTCGTCCTGCATGCAGGCGTCGGGGTCGTCGTTGGGGGCCGCCCCGGGGAAGGTCGCAGGGTTGGAGTCGTCGCAGTCGTCACCGTTGGGCACGCTGCCGTCGATCGGCTCGTCGGAATTCTGGCACTGGTCGGGATCGCCGTAGCCATCGCCGTCCGCGTCCACGCACCACAGCGAGCCGCCGGTCTCGCCCTGTGTGGCCGTGCCCTCGGCGGTGCCGTCGGCCGTGCCCTCGGTGTCGCTGTCGGTCTCCCCGCTGGTCTGCGAGCCGCTCATGCCCATGGTCATGGTCGCCGCCGTGGCCGAGCTCATGGTGACCGAGCCCATGGTCGCGCTGCTCGAGTCGGTGGCTCCCTCGGTATCGCCGGCGCTGTTCTGGGTGGGGCAGATCGCCTGGCCCAGACCATCGTCGATGCAGGGGTCGGCACACGCCACGGGCAGGCCACACGCGAGGGCGCCGAGGATCGACCAAGACAAGTTGCGCATGGACGGGATTCTACCGCGTGCGTTCGGCCGAGGACGGCTCAATTGCGGGTCTCGGGCGCCGTGATCGAGGCCCACGCGGGAGCGATGATGCCTCCTTGGGCTCCCGTCATCCGTTCAGCACCGGCGTCGCGCTCGAAGTCGAGCGTGCACCCGGGCTTGCTGCGGCGACCCGGGTTCACGCACCATCGCAGTCGCACCTCGTCCAGGAGCGCTCATGTCCAAGGCGATCGTCACGACCTCGGCCCTGCTCGCCGGGGCCTTGTCCACCACCGCGATGGCGGCCGAGCCCAAGGCGGAGGGCGAAGCCTCGGCGGGCATCTCGCTGAGCACCAGGGATGGCGCGGCCGCCGATGGCTCCGGGCAGGGCGAAGCCGCCGCCGAGCCCGAGGCCAAGACCAAGCCCAAGCGCAGTCGGGCCGGGGATCGCAGCGATCGCCCGTGGATCCGCCGCTGGGCCCCCGAGCGCAACACCGGCGAGGTGGGGCTCTACGGCGGCGTGCTGCTCCCCTCGCGGCGGCTCGAGCTGTTCGAGCCCGACACCGCGCTGCCCAACCAGGGCTTCAAGACCTTCGGTCGCGTGGCGCCCGACGTGGGCCTGCGCCTGGGCTACACCCCCATCCGCTTCTTCGCGGTGGAGGGCGAGGCGGGCGTGATGCCCACCCGCACCCAGGACGATCTCGCGGCCACGCTGTGGGCCATGCGGCTGAGCTTCGTGGGCCAGCTCGGGCTGTGGAGCGTGACGCCCTTCGTGCTCGCGGGCGGCGGCATGCTCAACGTGAGCAGCGATCGCGCGGCGGCGGGCCGCGACGTGGACGCCTCGCTGCACTTCGGCGGTGGCGTGAAGGTGTACCTCACCCGCTACACCCAGCTCCGCCTCGACATCCGCGACAACATCACCGCGGGCCAGGGCGTGGACGAGGGCGTGATCCACAACCCCGAGGTGCTGCTCGGCTTCTCGGTGGTGCTGGGGCGCAAGCGCGAGAAGGGCCCCGTGGACACGGACGGCGACGGGATCCTCGATCCCGACGACGAGTGCGTGGATGTGCCGGGGGTGGTCGAGTACCAGGGCTGCCCGATCCCGGACACGGACGGCGACGGGATCCTCGACCCCGACGACGAGTGCGTGGACGTGCCGGGGGTGGTCGAGTACCAGGGCTGCCCGATCCCGGACACGGACGGCGACGGGATCCTCGACCCCGACGACGAGTGCGTGGACGTGCCGGGGGTGGTCGAGTACCAGGGCTGCCCGATCCCGGACACGGACGGCGACGGGATCCTCGACCCCCAGGACCAGTGCATCTCGGAGCCCGAGACCAGGAACGGCTTCCAGGACACCGACGGCTGCCCCGACGAGGTGCCCAAGGAGATCGAGAAGTTCAGCGGGGTGATCGAGGGCATCTTCTTCGACACCGACAAGGACACGATCAAGGCCAAGTCCGAGACGGTGCTCAACGAGGCGCTCGACGTGCTCAAGAAGTTCCCCGAGCTGAGGGTGGAGATCAGCGGCCACACCGACAGCCGCGGCGGCCGCGAGCACAACGTGGACCTGTCGCAGCGACGCGCCGATGCGGTCAAGCAGTGGATGATCGACCACGGCATCGAGGGCTCCCGCATGACCACCCGCGGGGCGGGGCCCGACGAGCCCATCGACTCCAACGAGACCAAGGCGGGCCGCGCCCGGAACCGCCGGATCGAGTTCAAGCTGCTCACGCAGTGAGGAGCGGCTCGGCCTGCTACGATGGGCTCCGATGCTCGGAGCCCATCGCACGATCCCCGGCATGCTGCTCGTCCTCGCGCTGACGGGCGCGTGCCGAGACGACTCGCTCGACGTCCCCGACGGCGGCGGTGATGCCTGCGGCGGCGCCTGTGCCCCCACCAGCACCACCGAGGCCGCCAGCGGCTCGGGTCAGGTGGCCACCGGCGATGGCTCCACCGCGGCCGCAGGGAGCACCGCCGATCCACCGCCGGCCGGGCCCTGCACCTGCCAGCTCGCCGACCTCGAGGCCATCGGCTGCGGCTTCGAGGAGCTGGCCCAGTGGACCCCCGGCTGCCCCGCCGACATGCCCTGCGGGCGGGTCACCGTGGAGTGCATGCGCCCCGGCCAGGATCTCTACGGCTGCATGGGCCAGGAGCTGGCCTACGACGAGACGGCGCTGCAGTGCGCCCTGGAGACCCTGCGTGACCAGGCGGTGGCGAGGCTCGAGATCGACGGCCGCGAGGACTACGGCATCTTCTCCGGGCAGTCGCGCTACGTGGTGCACGTGCTCGGCGAGGGCGCGGCGGTGCGCGCCGGCTGCATGAGCACGGACGTGGGCTTCGAGGAGTACACGCCCTCGTCGCGGCAGGTGCTCGAGGCGGCCCACTTCGAGGGCTGCCTGGCCCTGCCCACCGCGACCGAGCGCTACGACTGCCTGTGGGAGGGCCTGCCCGTGGTCGAGGCGCTGCCGGTCTGCGCGGGCTGAGCGGATGACGGCGGTCAGCGGCGACTCGGGATCCCAGCCCACGATGGCGTCGATCTGGTCGGCGTGCCCGGCGACGAGGGCGGTGTGCCCGTTGTAGGCCCACCCCGAGGCGCGCATCCAGGTGGCGCCCGCGGACACCTGCGGCATGGTGCGGCCCGGCAGGGTGGTCATCCCCCGGCTGCTCGAGATCATGATCAAGCCGACGAAGTAGCCTTGGTGCTGGGTGGGATCGAGGTGCCTTCCGTCCATGCGCCCGACTCGCCGCTTCCCTCGAGGCACACCGGATGCGATATGAGTGGGCGGCACGACCCATGCGACTGCTCGACGAGCTGCGATCCCTCGCCCGCCCCTCTGGCCCGTCTCCCGCCCCGCACCTGCGCGTGGGCGACCCTGCACCGGTGCTGCGCGACGAGCCCCCCGCCGGTCCGGCGGTGGTCGTGTTCCTGCGCCACGTGGGCTGTCCATTCGCCGAGCTCACGGTGCAGCAGCTGCGACGCGTGACCGAGGAGCAGCCCTCGATCGCCTGGTGGCTGGTGAGCATGGGATCGATCGCCGCCACCGAGGCGTGGCTCGCCGAGGTGGGGCGGCCCCGCGGGATCGAGCTGCTCTCCGATCCCTCGCTGGCCACCCACGCGCGCTGGGGCCTGGGGGCCGACAGCGTGAGGCACTTCCTGCGGCCCCGCACTTTGCTCGGGGCCCTCGCCGCGTGGCGGGACGGGGCCCGCAATCGCGATCCCGAGGGCAGTCGCTGGCAGCAGGCCGGCGCGTTCGCCATCGACGAGGGAGGCCGGCTGGCGTGGGTCCACCATCCGCGCAGCGCGGAGGACCTGCCCGATCTGCGGGCCGCGGCGGCGGCGGTGCGAAGCTAGCCGAGCGCGTCGCCCCCGAGGACTGACGAGAGCGGGCGGGCGGGCTATGCTGCGCCGCCTTGGCGGCTCCGAACCCTCCTCGTCCGTTGGCCGTGCTCGTCTTCGCCGCCACCATCGGCGTGGGCGCCTGCCTGCTGTTCCAGGTCCAGTTCATCCTCGGCAAGCAGATCCTGCCGTGGTTCGGGGGCGCCCCCGCGGTGTGGACCACCTGCATGCTGTTCTTCCAGGTGCTGCTGCTGGCCGGCTACGGCTACGCGCACCTGCTGGGCCGCAGCCCCTCGCCGCTGCGCCAGCGCAACATCCACCTGGGCATGCTGCTGCTGGCCCTCGCCCTGCTGCTGGTGCGAGTGCTCTTGTGGCCCTCGCCCATCACCCCCTCCGACGAGTGGAAGCCCGGCCCCGACGACCTGCCCTCGCTGGCGATCCTGGGGCTGCTGCTGTTCACCATCGGCCTGCCGTTCCTGGTGCTGTCGTCCACCGGACCGCTGCTGCAGGCCTGGTACGCGCGCTGCTTCCCCGGGGCCTCGCCCTACCGCCTCTATGCGCTCTCCAACCTGGGCTCGCTGCTCGGCCTGCTCAGCTACCCCTTCCTGCTCGAGCCGGCGCTGTCGGTGACCGACCAGGGCTGGGTGTGGTCGGCGGGCTTCGTGGTGTTCGTGGTGGGCTGCGCCGGCGCAGCGGTGCTGGTGGGACGCACCGAGCCCGCGACCACCCGCGGCGCGAGCGAGGCCGAGGCCCCCGCCGCCGACGCGCCGCCGCCCACCGTGGCCGAGCGGGCGCTGTGGCTCGTGCTCGCCATGGTCGCCTCGGTGATGCTGCTGGCCGTCACCAGCCAGATCTCGCTCGAGGTGGCGGTGATCCCCTTCCTGTGGATGCTGCCCCTGGCCCTGTACCTGCTGAGCTTCGTGCTGTGCTTCGAGTACGAGGGCTCGTACCGCCGTGGCCTGTGGATCCCCCTGCTGCTGCTGGGCGCGGGCGGGACCACGGTGGTCATCCTCGAGGGCGTGGGCGTGCCCATGCTGGTGCAGCTGGTCACCTATCTGTCCGTGCTGCTGTTCGCCTGCATGGTCTGCCACGGCGAGCTGGTGCGTCGAAAGCCCGCGCCGCGCTACCTCACCAGCTTCTACCTGCTGGTCTCGGCGGGCGGGGCCGCGGGCGGGGTGTTCACGGGCCTGGTCGCCCCCGCCACCTTCCTCGGGCTGTGGGAGCTGCCGCTGGCGCTGGTGGCCGCCTGCGTGCTCGCGCTGGCGCTGGGCCTGTTCGGCGGGCCCACCCCCCGCCTGCACCGCGTGCGGATGAGCGCCGCCTGGGTCGGCGGGGCCTACCTGGTGGTGCTCGCGGTGATGCTGGGCCGGGATGCGGTCGACGATCTCAGCGACAACGTGCACGTCTCGCGCGGCTTCTTCGGCGTGCTGCGGGTCGACGAGGACGAGGACCTCGACGGCGAGGAGCGCATGCGCCTCCGCCACGGCCGCATCATCCACGGCCTGCAGTACACCGACCCCGAGCTCGCGCTCGAGCCCACCAGCTACTACGGCCCCGGCAGCGGCGTGGGCCTGGCCATCGGCACCCACCCGCGGCGCAAGGCGGGCGAGCCGATGACCCTGGGCTTCGTGGGCCTGGGGGCGGGCACCCTGGCCTGCTACGTGTTCGAGGGCGACCATGCCCGCTTCTACGAGATCGATCCCGACGTGGTCGCGCTGTCCTCGGGCAGCTCGCCGCTGTTCACCTACCTTCGCGACGCCCGGGGTGAGGTGGAGGTGGCGATCGGCGACGCCCGCATCAACCTCGAGCGCGAGCCCCCGCGGGGCTTCGACGTGCTCGCCCTCGATGCCTTCTCGAGCGATGCGATCCCCACCCACCTGCTCACCGTGGAGGCGATGGAGCTCTACCTGGAGCACCTGCGGGACGCCGACTCGCTCATCGCGGTGCACATCTCCAACCGCTACCTCGACCTCGAGCCGGTGGTGCAGGGGCTGGCCGAGGAGCTGGGGCTGGCCGTGATCCGCATCGACGACGACCACGAGGACGAGCGGGTGTTCTCCAGCGACTGGATGCTGCTGGCCACCCAGCCCGGCGCGTTCGAGGGGGTGCGGGCCCTCGCCGATCCGGCCGAGCTGGCGCCCAAGCAGGGCGAGTGGCCGCTGTGGACCGACACCTACAGCAACCTGGTGCAGGTGCTGAAGTAGCGGCTAGGCGCCGGTGGTGCGGCGCAGCAGCACCATTCGCCATCCGTCCTGCTCGTGGCAGCAGGTCGCGTAGATGGACCAGCCCACGTCGATGGCCAGGATGCCCTCGCCCGTGGGAGGCGTGAGCGTGCCTCGCTGCTCGTGCCCCAGCTCGAGCACCTCGCCGAGGCCGTTGTCGAAGCTCGACACCATGGGCCAGGAGGCGTCGAAGTCGGTGGGGTCCGGGGGCTCGCAGCGCTCCCGGTCGAGGGTCCAGACCACGGGGTCGAAGATGCCCGGGCTCGTGACGTTCCCGTCGATCCAGACCAGGAGCAGCGCGCCGTCGGTCGACCGGTGCACGGTGAGCTCCGCTCGGTGCTCGTAGGTGTCGATGCTCTCCGGGTAGTAGTGGTGGACCACCTCGATCGACTCGCCTGCTCCCCACGCCACGGGGTCGTCGGTGGCGGGGATCGTGAAGCTCAGCCCCCGAGGCGTGCCCTCGTCGTCGCACTCGAGCGTGGTGGTCACCGAGCCAGCCGAGTCCACGGCGAGCACGGTACAGGTCGTCACGATGTCGAGCCCCTCCATGCCCACCTCGAGCCACTCCGACACGTCGATGGTGAGGCTAGCATCCACGTCCGGGTGGGTGTCCTCGCAGATGGTGTCGGGCCCTCCGTCGGTGGCTCCGTCGGTCGCTCCGTCGGTGGCTCCGTCGGTCGCTCCGTCGGAATCGACGGTTCCCGACGCGGTGCCGGCGGTCCCCGACGCGGTGCCGGCAGTCCCCGATGTGGTGCCGACGGTCCCCGACTCGGTGTCGGCCGGCTCGCCCGGGTCGAGCTCGATGCAGGCCGTGGTCGACAGCGCGAGCGCGAGCAGGCCGGCCACGGGGTAGGGGGTCGTAGTCGAGGTCATCGTCATGCTCTACGTGTGAGCACCGACGACGATTGGATTGCCGGCTCGGGCAGAAAAGTCGAGCGGAACCCACATGGCTAGGCGTGCGCCGCCTCGGCCGAGATCTCGGGGGCTGGAGCCTCGAGCGCGTCCGGTGGCCCCTCCAGCCCCGAGAACGCCCACGGGTTGGCGAACAGCTCGCGCATCAGCCTGGCCAGGGTGCCGAGCTGGAAGCCGTCGATGAAGCGGTGGTCGATCGTCGCGGTGATCACCACCTGCGGACGCAGCGCGATCTCGCCGTGCCACTCGGTGGGCACGCGTCGCTCGTTGCCCACGCACACGTAGAGCGGCACGTGGGCGAAGGGGGTGGGCGGCACCAGCCCCTCGTCGATGCCCAGCATGCCCACGCTGGTGACGATCGCGGTGCCGAAGGGGTAGGGCTCCACCCCCAGCGCGGGGATCGAGAAGCCGCCGCACGAGCCCAGCCAGCCCACCCAGCGCAGCATGGGGCGCAGCAGCCAGGTGGGGAGCATGCGGATGACGCCCTTGCTCTTGTTGAAGGCCTCGTCCTTGCCCTTGCGCAGCGTGCCCGCGCCGGCGCGCAGCGCCTCGGCGATGCCCTGCGGCCCCGCCTCGTCGGCTCGATCCACCTTCACCTTGCCCAGGTCGCCGCCGTCCTCCAGCGCCACCAGGAAGCTCACGGCCACGGTGGAGTGGGGGATGTAGCGGCCCAGGAAGATCCGACCGTTGAGGGTGGGGGTGGCGGCCAGCCCCCGGGCGACGCAGGCCCCGACGAAGGCGGTGAGGGTGACCTTGGTGCCGGTGGTCTCGCTCAGCCAGCTCAGGTAGCGCTGCACCTGCTCGGTGTCGAGGGCCAGGCGACCGTAGATGTTGCCCTCCCGCGGCGCTCGCCAGGTGGCGATGGCCAGCTTCCGTCGCGTCGTCATCGTCTTCATCGGTGGTCCGCAGCCTAGCAGACCGCGGCCCCGCTCGATGCTCGATCAGCGGGCGTCGGTCGTCGGCCCGAGCTCCGTCGCGTCGTCCCCCCGAGGGTGGGCTCGCAGCCAGGCGTCGACGTCCTCGCGAGCCACCGCCGGTCCGTGCTCGGCGAGCCGCTCTCGCACCGCGCTCGCCTCGTCCCAGGCCTCGGCTCGCTCGCCCAGCTCCCAGCGGGCGCGGGCGAGGTGGAAGCGGGCCTCGTCGAGCAGGCTGGGATCGGCGCTCGCCTGCTCGAGCAGCTCGACGGCGGCCTGGAGCCGCTCGCGAGCCTCCGCGGGGCGGTGCAGCGCGAGCAGGGCCTGGCCGGTCTGCCCCTTCATCACGCCCACGAAGGGATGCTCGGGACCGACGGCCGCGGTGGTGTCGGCCAGCGCCTGCTCGATCGCCGGCAGGGCCTGCTCGGGGTTGCCCAGCTCGATCTGGGTGAGGCCCCAGCTCGCGCGGGCGGTCGCCGTGTTGGGGTGGCTCGGGCCCAGGGTCTCGGCGAACAGGTCGCGGGCCGCGGCGAAGCGCTCGCGTGCCTGCTCGTGCCGCCGCAGGCTCTGCAGCAGGTTGCCGAGGTTGGTGTCGCAGTACGCCACCCGCTGATCCCGGGGACCGAAGCGACGCACGAACACCTCGCGCGCGGCCTCGTAGTGGGCGCGGGCCTCCTCGTGGCGCCCGAGCTCGGCCGTCACGATGCCCAGGTTCATGCGGGCCGCGGCCGTCTGCGGGTGCTCGGGGCCGAGCAGGGCCTCGATGCGCTCGTAGGAGCGGGCGTAGTGCTCGAGCGCCTCCTCGTTGCGTCCGAGCCCGAGCGCGGCCGTCCCCAGGTTGTTGAGGATGGTGGGCAGCTCGTGGCTCGCGGCGTCGGCCCGCTGCTGGACGCGCAGCGCCTCGAGGTAGAGCTGGTACGACTCCTCGTTGCGGCCGAGCTGGCGCAGCACGGTGCCGCGGCTGGCGAGCGCGCGGGCCAGCGGGTAGCGATCCTCCCCGAAGCGTCGCGCTGCCGCCTCGGCGTGGCGGGACCACTCGAGCGCCTCGTCGTAGCGGGCCAGCGCACCGAGCACGGTGGTGAGCTCGACCGCGGCCAGGGCGGCCACCTTGTCGTGACCGTGGGCGGCCGCGGTGTGGGCCGCCTGCTCGAGCCCGGGCAGCACGGGCTCGAGCCAGCCGGCGATCCTCCGCACGTGCGCCTGCCACCACAGCGCCTCGGCGAGCAGCGGGGGGTGGTCGATGCCCTGGGCCTGCTCCACGCATGCATCGGCCCGCTCGAGCGCGGCATCGATGCGGCCGGCCGTGAGCAGGGCCGACACCTCGGCCAGGCTCGCGCGCAGGGCCTCGGCCGCGGGCTCGAGCTCGGGCTCCACCGCGGGGCCGTCCTCCGCTCGCAGGCGCTCGAGGTCGTGGCAGCGCTCGAGCTCGGGGAGCTGCGTGGTGGCGGTGAGCGCCCGCTCGGCCACCGCGGCGTCGGCCTGGGCCAGCGCGCCCACGAGCGCCTCGAAGTGAGCACCGGCCCGCCGCAGGCAGCTCGTGCGGAGCTCGAGCTCGCGATCGTCGGGGCGGGCCAGCGCGGCCTCGCAGCTCGCGTGGCGATCCCGGGCCCAGGCGCTGGCGTAGGCGTCGAGGCGGGCGAGCACGCGGGCGCTCGATGCCCCCGGGTCGTGCGGCGCGAGGGCGTGGCCCACCTCCGCGCGAGCCTCCTCGCTCCAGCGGGCGAGGGCCGCCGCGTCCTCGCAGGCGGAGCGCGGCGGCGGGGAGACGGCCCAGCCCAGCAGGCCCAAGCCGAGCACGCCGCCGCCCAGCGCCAGCCCGCGTCGGCGTCGGGCTCGGGGGCGGCGCTCGAGCTCGCGGAGCAGCGCGTCCATGGAGGGCCAGCGCTCGATCGGCTCGGGGGCGAGGCCGCGGCGCAGCACCGCGCCCAGCCAGCGCGGCACTGCGACGTCGGGGCTCGGGGCCCGCAGCGCGAGCCGGCTCTTTTGGTCGGCGAGCTCGTCCAGCGCCGAGCCGCGGAACGGGAGCACGCCGTACAGGCCGTGGTAGAGCGCGGCGCAGAAGCTGTACTGATCGCTGCGGGCATCGGCTCCGTCGCCCTCGTGCTGCTCCGGTGCCATGTAGGCCGGGGTCCCGAGCACGGCCCCCGCGATCGTGATCGACTGCAGCGCATCGTCGAGGCTCGCGCCCCGGAGGTCGTCGTCGGAGAGCGTCTCGCTGGCGCGCCCGGTGCCGCGGGCCAGGCCGAAGTCGAGCACGCGCACCCGGCCGTCGCGCTCCACGAACACGTTGGCCGGCTTGAGGTCGCGGTGCACCAGTCCCGCGGCATGGGCCGCGCTCAGCCCCCGCCCCGCGGCGACGAAGCGCTGGAGCACCGTCGGCCACGGGCGCGGGACGGCCAGCCACTGCTGCAGGGTCTCGCCCTCGAGCCTGGCCATCACGATGAACACGCCGCGCGCGGGCAGCTCGGCGTCGTCGAGCCCGTGCAGCCCCTCGTAGGTGCCCACGTCGAACACCTCGATCACGTTGGGGTGGCTCAGCCTCGCCATCGCCCGGGCCTCTCGCAGCAGCCGGCCCTGCTCTCGCGCGCGCCCCGAGCCGGGCGGGCTGCGCAGCAGCTTGATGGCCACCTCGCGATCGAGCTGCGGGTCGCGGGCTGCATACACCACCCCCAGCCCTCCCGCGCCGAGGCGCTCGCCGAGTCGGTAGCGGCCCACGGTGAGCGGAGCGTCGGCGCGACCGAACAGCCGCGAGCGGATCCCGGCCAGCGCGCGCAGCCCCTCGAGGTCCCGCGCGGGACGGGCCCTTCGCAGGTCGAGCTCGCCGAGCTCGCTCACGGGGCCGCCCCGCCCTCGGGCTCCGAGCCCGCCCGCTCCTTGAGGGAGCGCGCCCAGCCCTCGAGGTCGGAGAGCGTGGAGGCGAGGGTGGCCTCGGGGAGCTCCATGCGCTCGAGCTGCTCGCGCAGCTTGTCGCGGGCGCGAGCGAGCCGGCTCTTGATCGTGCCGGGGGCCACCTCGAGCACCGCCGCGACCTCGGCCACCGGCAGCTCCTCCCAGTAGAACAGCTCCACCGCGATCTGGAAGTCCACCGGGATCCGGCGCAGCGCGGCGAGCAGCGCTCGCTGCTGCTGGTGCTCGAGCATCGCGTCGTCGGCTCGATCCCCGCGCAGGTCGGCCACCGAGGTCTCGCTGGGCTCGAACATCCGCGTGGCGCGGTGGTGCTGTCGCAGGTACAGCATGAGCTGGTTGCGGGCGATCCCGAAGAGGTAGGCGCGCAGGCTCAGCTCGGGTCGCACCCGCTCGCGCGCCTCCACGCACGCGAGGAAGACCCGCTGGGTGAGGTCCTCGGCCGCGTCGTCCACCTTGTTGCGAAAGAAGCGGTAGACGCCCCAGAAGTGGCGGCGGACCAGCGCGTCCCCGGCCTGCTGATCTCCCGCCTGCCAGGCCCGCACGAGCTCGTGGTCGTCCACCATGCAGCGACGGCCATGCTAGCAGGCCTGGTCCGTGGCCAAGGACCAAGGCGAGGGGTCGCTTTCGCTCCCGCGGGGCTCGGGCGAAGACCGCCCACGATCGTCGCCGCATGGGCGTGCCGGCGGTGGGCGGAGCGAGCACCCTCAGGCGGGGGGCACGAGCTTGCGGGCGGCGGTCAGGGCCTTCTTGCCCGGGCCCGCCTTGCCGCCGGTGTGAGCGTCGAGCACCGCGCGGGCCACCGCCGTGCGGGCCTCGGGCGCGTCGGCGCACAGGCGGAGGTACGCGGGGACCCGGGCGGCGATCACCTCGTCGTCGAGATCGATCACCTCCTTGCCCGCGCGCAGCCGCGTGACGAGGCGGTCCACCAGCCACTCCCGCGGCATGTGGGCGAGCGGGGCGGCGAGGGCCGAGCGCTTGCTCAGGGCCGGGTCGGCATCGATCATCTCCAGGATGGGATCGAGGGCGAGCACCCCGAAGCCCAGCCATGCCTCGGCCACCACGCTCGGGGTGAAGCCCTCTCGGTAGATCGCCATCATCACGGGCAGGGCTCGGCTGTCGCCCAGGCGGCCCAGGGCTCGGCACGCGGTGCGGGCCATGGACTCGTTGCCCTCGTCGCGCAGGGCGTGCACGAATTCCTCGGTCATGCGCACGTCGCCGAGGGCGGCCAGCGCCATCGCAGCGTGCTCGCGCACCCCCTTGGCCCGATCGCTGCGGAAGACCGTGCGCAGCTCGGGGATGGCCTGATGGGCGCCGAGGTTGGCCAGCGCATCGCAGCCCAGCTCGCGGGAGTGGGCGTCCATGTCGGCGCGGGCCTGGCTGATCAGCGGCCCCACCTCCTGGGCGAGGTGGTCGCGGCGAGACTCGGCGAGCGGGCTGAGCACGTGCTTGCTGCGGAGCTGCACGGCCAGCAGCGCGTCGTCGGCCAGGTGGGCCACCTGGTCGCGGTAGCGCCGGATCCGGCGGCGTCGGCCCGCGAATTCCTTCAGCAGCAGCTCGGCCTCCGGCGTGGCCACGCGCTCGAGCAGGCCGAAGGCGGTGTGCAGCGCGGCGGTGCCCATGGGCAGCGCGAAGATCGACTCGGCCACCGAAAGCGCCTGCTCGGGCCGCTGTGCGATCGCATCGATCACGTAGGGCATGGCGCCCCCGTCGGCGAGCACCATCAGGTCGTCGGTCATCTGCTCGGCGCGCAGCGTGGAGTAGTGGCGGTGGTAATGGACGGCGGCCTCGTAGGGGGTGATCTCGCCGCGCAGCCGGGCCGCCATCACCTCGCCCGGCGCCAGCTGGCTCTCGGGGGCGCGGATGTAGATGCTGCGGTGGGTGGGCACCGGCACCAGGCCGTCGAGCTCCACCGTGGCCGCGCCCGCGAGCTTGACCGTGGCGACGCCCAGCACCTGGAACAGCTTGACGAAGTCGCCCACCCGCGCGGCGGGATCGGGCTGGGCCACGAGCTGCGCGAGCAGCTCGGCCGGCTTGGCCAGCTTGAGCTCGCGCAGGCGGGTCACCAGCGGCTCGGCCGCGCGGGGATCGAGGCCGGCTAGGCCGGCGACGAGGCGATCGGCCAGCTCCTCGCGCAGCTCGCCCACGCTCACCGCCGCGTAGCTCAGGCCCGCGTCGCGGGCCACCTCGGTCCAGGGGCGGGGCTTGGGCGGCTTGTCGCTCTTGCGGGGAGCGCCCGCGGGCCGCAGCGCGAAGCCGCTCGCGTCGCGCACGACCAGGGTGAAGGGCCACAGGGTGGGGATGGCGTGATCCAGGTCGAGCTCGCCGACCACCGCCAGCAGCTCCTTGCCCTCGAGCGCATCGCTCAGGCGGGTCTCGAGCCCGGCGCTCTGCCGCAGGTGCAGGGTGGCCCCGGTCTCGTCGAAGATCCGCAGGCGGCCGGCCTGCGCCACCACGCCCTTGGCTCGCACCAGCACCGGCACGCGGTCCGGCGCGAACACGTCGCGGCGGTGCTCCTGGAAGCGCTCCATGGTCTCGCCCACCGACTTGGCGTGCTCGAGCATGCGCTGCAGGTCGGCGTCCTCCACCGGCCGCCGCCGCTCCTCGCCCTCGTAGTAGAGGCGCCACGGCGCGAAGCCGGGGAACTGCCCGCCGTGGGCCCCCTGCAGCACCGTGCCCGCGTAGCTGGGCTTGGCCTCCTTTTCCCGGCCGCCGCCGCCCTTGACCAGGTGCTTGGGCAGGATCTCCATCTCCACCCAGTGCTCGCCCGATCTCAGGTCGAGGAAGCGGCTGCTGCAGATCCGCATCTCCTTGTTGTTGGTGACCTTGGAGTAGGCGTACTCGAGCAGCTCGAGGTCGGCCACGGGCGTGCGCTCGTTCTTGCGCCAGGTCTTGCCGATGAGCTCGGTGACATAGCGGTCCTCGAGGGTCTTGCCCTCGCAGTGGGCCTTGATCCGCGCCGCGGTCAGCAGCATGTCGCACAGCGTGGTGGCGATGCGCATCGCATCGGAGGCGGCGTCCTTGGCCGCGAGCATCCGCGCCAGGCCCAGGGTGCGCTCCTCCAGGCGGCGGAGCTGGAGCTGGAACAGGCTGGCCGCGAGCTCCTCGAGCTGGGCGATGCGCTCCTTCGAGATCGCCCCGGTGCCGGTCACCATCAGCTCGCGCACCATGGTGTCGACCCGCTCGGCGCCCTGCTTCTTGAGCTCGTTGCCGTCGACCTTGGGCGCGGCCCCGCCGGGCTTCTTGCTCCGCTTGCGGGGAGCCGAGCCGGGGGCCGCATCGCCGCCGGGCTTGGGCTCGTCCTCGGCCGGCAGCTCGGTGACCACGAAGGCCTCGGGGGTCTTGCTCCACGCCAGCAGCAGGGCCACCGAGTGCTTGCAGAAGTCGCGGCCCCAGGCGGCGCGGCAGCTGCAGTTGCCCTGGCGCCCGCGTCGGCCCAGCACCTTGCCGGCGTCGTCGAAGGTGATCGAGACCTGGTAGGTGGAGCCCCCCGAGCCGGCTGCGTCGGCGTAGAGCTTGTTGTCGGTGCGGGCGAGGTGGCGCAGCTTGCCCTGGTCGAGGATCGTCTGGCCCTTCTTGATCTCGCCGGCGTCGTTGACCCTGTTCCGGACGTCCGACACCGACAGCTTGGTGACCGCCATGTTGCCTCCTATTGCTTGCCCTCGCTCAAGTACGACTTGAGATCGCCGCCGCCCAGCACCTTCTCCATCACCGCCACCAGCTTGTTGGGGGTGCAGCCGAAGCAGGGGATCCCCAGGTCGACGAGGGTCTTGGCGAGCCCGTGGTCGTAGCTGGGGTGGCCGCGGTCCGAGAGCGCGAGCAGGACCATCACCTTGACCCGGCTCTCCACCAGCTTGCGCATGCGCCCCACCAGCGCGCTGCGGTTGCCGCCCTCGTAGAGGTCGGTGATGAGGATGAACAGGGTCTTGTCGGGGCGCTCGACGAAGTGCTGCTGCCCGTAGGCCACGGCGCGGTTGATGTCGGTGCCCCCGCCGAGCTGGGCGGTGAACAGCACCTCCACCGGGTCGTCGAGCATGGGGGTCATGTCGACGATCTCGGTGTCGAACATGAGCAGGCGGGTGCGCAGCACGTCGAGCGAGGCGAAGATCGCCGCCATCACCGAGCTGTACACCACGCTCTCGGCCATCGATCCGCTCTGGTCCACGAGCAGGGCCACGTCCCACTCGTGGCGGCGGCGCTGGTTGGCCCAGAAGTAGAAGCGCTCGGGCACCAGGCGCTGGCGCTTGGCGTCCCAGCCCTTGAGGTTGCGGGCGATGGTCCGCTTCCAGTCGAGGTTGCGCATGATCTTGAGCGGGCTGTTGCGATCGCGGCGCAGGGCGCCGTGGACCGCGGTGCGCACCTCCGACTCGAGCTTCTTGCGCAGCTCGTCCACCACCTCGCGCACGATCTGGCGCGCCATGGCCTTGGCCTTCTCGGGCACCATGCCCTTGGCGCTCACCAGCGTGGCCACCAGCTCCACGTTGCGGTCGAGCAGCGCGAGGGTCTCGGGCTCGAACAAGAGCGCCTGCATGTTCTTGCGCTCGATCGCGTCCTTCTGCACCAGCGCCACCACCTCCTGGCCGAAGAACTCGCGGAGGTTGGCCAGCCAGGTGGGGATGTACGGTCGCGAGGCGCCGCTGCCCCCCTGCTTGCCGTCGCCGTAGACGAAGCCCATGGCCTTGTCGAGGTCGGCGAGGCGCTCGGCGCCCAGGCCCACCGCGGCCCCGGCCGCGTCGCCCAGCCCGCCCAGGCCGCAGCCGCCCGCCACCTGCTCGGCCTCGGAGCCCAGGGCCAGGCGCCAGCGCAGCAGCGAGAGGCGGTCCTCGGCGGATAGATCCTCGGGGTCGAAGTCCATGGGGCCCTACAGCAGATCGTCGAGGTCGCCCAGGGCATCGTCGAGGTCCTCGCCGATCTCGGCGAGCGTGGCCTCGTCCTGGGTGGTGATCACCACGGCGGCGGCCCGGGCCTGGTCGCCCAGGTTGCGCGCGTGGATGAGGTTCTCGAGGAAGTAGCGGCGCTCGGTGCTGCCCAGGCTGCCGAAGGAGCGGCGCAGCAGCGGCAGGATGTTGCGGAAGGCATCGGCCTCCACCGCCGAGACGAAGGCGTCGAGGGTCTCCACCACCGAGCGGTTGCGGACGAGCACGGTGGAGTTGACCCGCAAGAAGCCCTCCAGGTAGGCGGCGCCGGCCAGCGGGTGCAGGGTGTCGGAGAGGCGCTGCGACACGAAGGTGGCCACCTCGTCCTCCTCGATCACGCGCGCGAGGTAGAGCAGGGCGGTGGCCACCCCGGCGGTGCTCGGGTGGATGGCGTAGTCCTCCACCAGCTCCCGGGCGGCGCGCAGCCAGGCCTCGCGATCGACGAAGGCCTGGGGAGCGAGCGCCACCTCGTGCAAGGTCTGCAGCGCGAGGGGGACCTGGGCCACCGCGTCCTCGTCACCCAGGCAGGCCGGGCGGACGCGGAGCACCGCCCGGTCGAAGGTCTTGGTGCACAGCGCTCGCAGGGTGGCCTCGCTGCTGCGGTCGGGCGACGCCGAGCGCGAGCTGCCGTAGGTGACCAGCCCGGCGAGGGCCTGGCAGGCGCGGGCGAGCGAGGGCAGGTCGTCGTCGGTGGCCGCGAGCTGGTCGCAGGCCCGCATGGCATCGGCGGCGGGGCGGGAGCAGTCGGTCACCACCGCCTCCATCAGCACCGACGCGGCCTCGCCGGTGCTGCTCGCCGCGCCGAGCCGCTCGCCGAGCACGTGGGAGGTGATCTGCTCGAGGGTGTTGCCCAGCGCGATCCTCTCGACCAGCGCCACGTCGGTGCTCGGCGTCCACTGGGCCTCCCAGGCCTCGCGCATGCGCTGCAGCGCCGACAGGTCGCCGGCCTCGGAGGCGTCTTGGTTGCCGCGGGTGCGCATCGCCGAGCTGCTGTACGAGCCCTGGAAGGTGGCGTAGGGCACCCCGGCCACCCGCAGGCGGTGCAGGAACACCGAGGTCTGGATCGCGACCGGCTCGCGCAGCTGCAGGGCGATCTCGGTGGCCTGGTCCTCGCGCGGCAGGTCGCGCGCGTTGACCTCGCGCCAGAACTCCTCCTGCAGCGAGTTCTTGCCGATGCGCTCGGCCACCTTGCCCACGCGGTGACCCAGCACGCCCTTCCACAGGAACGCGTCCACCGGCTGGGCGTCGCCGCGGCACATGGTGGCGATGCAGGCCTCGCGCAGCTCGTCGAGGCCGGGGTGGGCCTTGTCGCGCAGCTCGGCCAGGGCGCAGGCGAGGCGGTAGGCCTCGATGGTGTCGGCCATCGAGGCCGCGAAGCCCCGGCTGCGCAGCTCGTCCCCGAAGCCCAGCAGCGCCCGCAGGGTGGCGTGGCGGAAGTCGCAGCCGGCTTCGTGGGCGAGCTGGTAGTACTGCGGGGCGCGGTTGCCCGCCCCGTAGCCGAGCTGGGCGGCCAGGCGCGGGTAGCTGAAGGGGATCACCGTGACCGCGCTGGGCCGGGGCTCGGGCAGCAGGGCCAGTCGCGCGGGGTCGAGGTCGCCGGTGACGAAGGCCACGGCATGGGCCGCGCCCACCACCGCCACGATCCGCTCCGGCTCCACGCCCTCGGCGATCACATCCTCGATCCGCGCGGCCATGAACACGTCGCGCGCCTGGTGCCAGGGCACGGGGTGGGCCTCGCGGGTGAGCGCGGCGTGGGCGAGCATGGCCTCGCGGAATTGCTCGGGGGTGTAATTGGGCGCCTCGAAGCACGCCTCCCACAGCTCCTCGAAGCTACGAAGGCCCCGGGCCTCGGCCGCGCGCTGGTGGGGATCGTGGTCGAGCGCCCGCGGGGCGTCGGCCTCGGCCCCGGGCTCGTCGTCCTCGCGCGCCTCGTCGGGCCCGTGCTCCTCGATCGCGTCGCGGGCCAGCGACACGCCGACCGGCACGTCGATGAAGCGGGCCTGGGCGCCGTGCTCGGCGGCCCAGCGCAGCGCCCGGTACTCGGGCGAGTAGGCGGCGAAGGGCCACAGCGCGGAGCGGGGCTCGCCCTCGGTGGCGTAGCCCAGGATGGCGATCGGCGGCTCGGTCTTGGCGTCGACGACCACGTCGATCAGCGGGCCCGCGTCGAGGGGCCCCTCGACCAGCACCACCTGGGGCCGCACGCGCTCGAGCAGCGCGCCCAGCATGGCGGTGCTGCGCGGCGAGTGGTGGCGCACCCCGAAGACGTGCACCCGCGAAAGCCCCGACGAGCCCATGGCCTCAGGTCCTCAGGGCGCGGCGGGCCTCCGCGTGGAAGCTCTTCCACAGGCCGTCGCGTCCCTTGGCGACGGTCTCGCAGTACTCGCGCAGCGACTTGAGGTCGTCGGCGTTCTCCTTGGCCACCGCGCCCACCAGCGAGCGGGCCAGCTCCTTGGGGCCCACCTGCCCGCTGCCGAAGTGCTGGGCCAGGATCGCGCTGTTGAACAGCACGCTGATCGCCTCGGCCGTCGACATCACCGAGCTGGGCGGGTTGACCTTGGTCTTGCGGTCCTTGGTGACCCCGGCCCGCAGCTCCTGGAACATCGTGACCAGCAGGGTGACCAGCTCCTCGGGCGGGGTGGGCTCCACCTGGTAGTCGGCCCGCAGCTCCGCCTCGCGCTTGGTGACGATGGCGATCTCCTGCTCGAGCTTGCTGACGACGGGGATGGTGACGAAGTTGAAGCGCCGCTTGAGGGCCGCGCTCATCTCGTTGACCCCGCGGTCGCGGGTGTTGGCGGTGGCGATGAGGTTGAAGCCCCGCGCGGCCGAGACGATGCGCCCCAGCTCGGGCACCGCCACCTGCTTCTCGGAGAGGATCGAGATCAGCGCGTCCTGGATCTCGGCGGGGGTGCGGGTGATCTCCTCGAAGCGGGCGAACTTGCCCTGCTCCATCGCGCGGAAGATGGGCGAGGGCACCAGCGCCTTGTCGGAGGGCCCCTCGGCCAGCAGCAGGGCGTAGTTCCAGCTGTACTTGATGTGGTCCTCGGAGGTCCCGGCCGTGCCCTGCACGACGAGCCCGCTGTCGCCGCTGATCGCCGCGCACAGGTGCTCGCTCAGCCAGCTCTTGGCCGTGCCCGGCTCGCCCACCAGCATCAGGGCGCGGTCGGAGACCAGGGTGGCGATCGCCACCTCGACCAGCGCCTTGTCGCCGATGAACTTGGGGGTGATCTCGACGCCGTCGACGGGCTTGCTCGCGCCCAGGATGTAGGTGGCGACGGCCTTGGGCGACAGGGCCCAGCCCGGGGGGCGGGAGCCGTCGTCGGTGCGGCCCAGGGCGGCCAGCTCGTCGGCGAACTTGGTCTCGGCGGGGAGGCGGATGGCGGTCATGGTGGTCGGTGCGGCAGGGGTGAGTATGGGACGGGGCGGGGCCGGCGTGGTTGCGGATCGACCGGTGGGGTGCGGTCGCGGTCGATCCGGGTGTGATGATGACCACGCCCGCGGCGCTCGCCCGAGCGTGCTCAGGGGTAGCTGGGGGCGCAGCCGCAGGTGCACAGCATCTCTTCATCGGTCGGCCCGCCGGTGTCCGAGCCCGTGTCCCCGGTGCCCGCGTCGATGCCGTTCGAGCACAGGACCAGCGGCAGGACGAAGGGATCCTGCTCGCAGGACGAGGGCGTGCGGGCGATGGTCATGGTGCCGTCCTCGGCGACCTCGCCGAACACCTCGAAGCCGCACGCGGCGGGGTGCTGTCCGCAGTCCGTGTCCCCGTAGGCGAACTCGGTGCAGCTGCCTCCCATGGGCTCGAAGCTGCAGCTCCCGTCGGCGGCCAGGGTGGCGACGTAGATGGGAGTCCACGAGCAGCCGTAGGGATCGTCGGCGGTCCAGGGCTCCGCCTGGGCGCACTGCTCGGGGGTGGTGGCCTGGTCGCAGCGAAGTGGGCTGCCGGTCTCGGTCGAGGGCTCGGTGGCCGACGCCGTGGCGGCGGGCGTCGTCGTGGTCGGGGAGCCCGTCCCGCCCCCGGAGTCGTCGCCGGAGCCGGAGGGGCAGGCGGCGATCGACAGCAGCGCACAGGGCAAGACCAGGGACGAGCGCCAACGAGTCACCGCCGTAGACTACGACATGGCGATGACCGGCGTTCCTCGGCCGACCCGGGGGACCGGGTCCTCCCGCGCCCCGCCGGGATCAGCCCTCGCGCTGGCGGTACCGGACGTACTCTTCCATCAGCGCGAGGTAGACCATGTGGCCGATCACCTTCTGCCCCGCGTGGGTGAGGTGGGCCAGGTCGCCGCTGAGCAGCGGCGGCGTGGACTTGCGCCAGCGCGCGGCCGAGCCCTCGCCGCCCATCGCGGCCACGGTGTCGAAGAAGGCGCAGCCCTCGGCCAGCGCCACCTTGCGCTGGATCTCCACGATGCGCGCCACCATCGGCACGCTGACGATGCGCTGGCCCTCCCGCATGCCGTGGTCGACCGGCGCCATCACCAGGCAGGCTCGCGGGTGCTCCTGGCCGCGGAAGCGGCGGAGCACCTCGCCGAAGTCCTGCTCGTAGCGCGCGAGCTTGCCGGGGGCCAGGGTGAGGTCGTTGCCGCCGAAGGTGAAGACCAGCAGGTCGGGGTCGCGGTGATCGATCTGCGCGCGCAGGTGCGCGGGCTCGAACAGCAGCATCTTGCGCGAGAAGGCGCCGAGCTGCGCCATGCCGTCCCACACCACGCCCGGCACGTCGCGCTCGAGCACCACCCCGTACAGGCGCGCCTGGCCGCCCGCGGCGGCGCGCAGGCCGATGGTGTGCGCGCCGTCGGGCAGCGTCACGGTGTGCCACTCGTCATGGGCCTCGGGGGCGGCGGTGGAGAGGAGCTCGTGCTCCTTGCCGTCGACCTTCACCCGCAGCCGGCCGCCCTTGGGCTGGGCCCGGTACCAGATCTCGAAGCGCGACACCTGCTGGCCGTAGGGCAGCTTGGTCTCGGTCTTCCACTGCGAGTCGCCGCCGCCGGGCGACCACACCGTGGTGCCGCCCAGGCCGTAGAGGCCGTCGCCGCGGCACTCGTTGATGATGTAGCAGAGCTGCCAGCCCTCTCCGCCGCTGAAGCGCACGCCCTGGTGGCGGTAGCTGGCGTTGGGCTTGGCCACCAGGTGGAAGCCGTGGCCGGCGTCGCCGAAGCGCCGCTGCATGTCGAAGCGCAGGGCCGAGGCGATGTTGTCGTTGGCGATCGCCGAGTCGCCCCAGTGGCTCACGCGGGTGATGGCGCCGGCGTAGCCCGCCCCGGTGCGCGCGAGCTGGGCATAGAAGGAGTCGAGGGCGGTGGGGTCGGGCAGCTCCAGCGAGCGCGGCACCGTCTCGGCGTCGTCGGGGTGGGGCTGGTAGGGCGGTAGCTCGGTGCCGGGCGGCGGCGGCTCGATCACGGGGCGCACTGGCAGCGGCCCCTCGTCGACGCGATCGATGACCTCGGAGGCCATGCGCTCGGCGAGCTCGACTCGCTCGGCGGCCTCCTGCACCTCCTCGCCCTCGCCGAGCAGCTCGCGGCCCAGCAGGTTCCAGAACAGCATGGGCTCCTCGCCGGGGACCCACGGCCGCGCCCAGTGCAGCCCCTCCACCAGGTAGGTGCTGGCGATCAGCAGGGCCAGGGTGACCATGCCCGAGACGATCTTGCGGAAGGTCCCCGGGGGGTAGGGGCCGAGGTCGTCGCCGTCGCCGGCCCGCAGCACGACCTCGTCGACCTGCTCGTCCACGTCGAGCAGCCCGATGTGCTCGGGCTCGGGGGCGGGGTGGGTCGCGTCGCTCATGGGCCTAGAAGTTGAAGTAGATGAAGGTCCGCGGGGCGCCGGCCATGAGCTTCATCAGGCCCAGGCCGAGCAGGCCCATCATCAGCCCCAGCACCGGGCCGGGGATCCGACGGAACCAGCTCCACAGGGTGTGCTCCACCCACGCGCGCGGGGTGAAGTGGTAGAGGGTGCCGGCGACCAGGGCCAGCCACAGCCAGGCGGTGAGCAGGCCGGGGCGCACGAGCTGCTCGTCGAAGCGCAGCAGGCCGGCCACCATCGCCTTGGCGGTGGGGAAGTCGGGGGCGCGGAAGAACACCCGCGAGAGCACCGTGAAGTGGTAGGTGAGCACCACGTGGGCGACGGTGTTGAGCGGGCCCCCGCTCGGCGGCAGCCAGGTGACCAGCGCGAAGAAGGCCACGCCCAGGCCGGCGCAGACGATCGCGGCGCTGCGCTCGAGGTCGAGCACCAGCTCGCCCGCCACCCCGCAGGCCAGGCCCACCGCGAGCGCGGCCGCCACCAGCGAGGCGATCCTCCGCCCGCGCGGCCCGTCGCGTCGCCGGACCCGGTTCCAGCGGTTGTAGAGCATCGCCAGGCCGTGGAGGTTGCTGTAGATGACGAAGTTCCAGCTCGTGCCCGGCGTGTAGTGCCACATGCCCACCAGGAACATGGTGAGCCACAGGTTGAGGTAGGTGCGGGCGGGGCCGAGGCGGCTGCCTCCCAGGGGGAAGAACAGGTAGTCGCGCAGCCAGGTCGACAGCGTCATGTGCCAGCGCCGCCAGAATTCGCCGAGGTTGGTGGCCTGGTAGGGGCGGTCGAAGTTCTCCGGCAGCTTGAAGCCCAGCATGCGCCCCAGGCCGATGGCGATGTCGGAGTAGCCCGAGAAGTCGGCGTAGATCTGCAGGGTGTAGGCGTAGAGCGCCAGCATCAGCTCGAGCGAGCTGAAGGTGCCCGGGGCGTCGAAGATGCGATCGGTGAGCTGGACCGCGATCCAGTCGCCGAGCACGACCTTCTTGACCAGGCCCTTGCAGATCTTGAACAGCCCTCCTCCATGGCCAGCGGGTTGAGCCGGGGGCGGCGGTGGAGCTGGGGCAGCAGCTCGTTGGCGCGCACGATGGGGCCGGCCACGAGCTGCGGGAAGAAGGTGACGAACAGGGCGAACTTGCGGAACGAGGGCTCGGGGGTCAGCCGCTCGCGCCACACGTCGATCGAGTAGCTCAGGCTCTGGAAGGTGTAGAACGAGATGCCGACGGGGAGGATGGTCTCGATGTGCGGGGCCACGAAGGGCACGCCCAGCGCGTCGGCCAGATCGGCGAAGGTGTCGACGAAGAAGTCGACGTACTTGAAGTAGCCGAGCAGCCCCAGGTTGCCCACCAGGCTGAGCAGCAGCAGCAGGTTGCGGCCGCGCTTGGCCCTCGCGGCCACGGCGGGATCGGAGTGGTGCAGCAGCGGGGTGCGGCGGTGGATCTGGTGCCCGACGAAGTAGTCGAGCGCCGTCGAGAACACCAAGAGCCCCGCGAAGTACCAGGGCGTGGGCGGCGGGTCCGTCTTGGGGCCCGCCATGTAGAAGAAGTAGCTCGCGCCGAGCAGCAGCAGGACCCGCGCTACCGGTCGGTGCCCCAGCGCCCAGAAGGCGACCAGGATCGGCACCAGGAAGACCAGGTAGTCGAAGGTCGGAAACAGCATGGGCGGCGGGCCGCGATGGTCGGAAAGCTACAGGGAGGCCAGGATCGGCGCGAGTTCTCGACGCTCGAGTCGCTTGCGCTGTTCCCGCGGTCCTCGGATTTGCAGCCGAGGCGTAGCCTCGTGCGGCCGAGGAATCGGAAGGCAGCCTTCCGAAGTCGGACGGGGAAGACCACGCGAGCTCGGGCGGTGGGCACGTTGCCTCGACCTGCGACGACCAGGACGGGGAGATCTCCACGGCTGGCGATCGAGAAGCCGGTGCCCTCGGTGCCGATGACGGGGGTGAGGAGCGAGGCTCGGCTCACCCGTGCGGCTCGATGCCCGCGAGCAACGTGTCGACCACCTGCTCCGCGAAGGCGCGGTCGAGCGGTGCGTGTCCGATGAGGAAGCGGTTCCAGTAGGCGCCGTAGACGAGGTCGGCGACGATCTCGGGCTGGACGCCTGCTCGCAGCTCGTGGCGTGCGGCGGCCCGGATCACGATCTCCAGGCAGAGCTGCCGCCGTCGACCAATGTACCCGCGGAAGTCCTCGGCGAAGGCGGGATCGAATTGCGCCTCGCACAGCAGGCCGCGGATCGCCTGCGCCGGTCGGTGGGTCGCGACGTTGTCGAAGATGCCGACCAGCAGCGCCACCAGGTCGCCGCGCAGGGTGCCGGTGTCGGGCGCGGGGATGTCGGTGGCGGTGGCGGCCTCCATCACGATCGCCGCCTTGTTGGACCACCAGCGGTAGATGGTCCGCTTGCTCACCCCCGACTCGGCCGCGATGCGATCGACCGAGAGCTGGTCGTAGGTGAGGGTCGACAGCAGCTCTCGCGTGGTCTCCAGCACCGCGGCATGGGCCCGCTTGCTGCGGGGTCGGCCGGCCGTCGTGGCCGGCGTGGCGGGATTGGCGCGATTCGTCGCTTCGGCCCGAGACATGATCGGAGAGTATCATCTTGACAAAACGAAACGGGCCGTTTACTTTTCGATCGTCGGAATGGAAACGAATCGTTTCCAAACAAGGCCGACGAGGAGAACGGACCATGAGCAAGCCCCTCGAAGGAAAGGTCGCCCTGGTGACGGGCGGGAGCCGCAACATCGGACGAGAGACGGCGCTGGCGCTGGCGCGACGGGGCGCCGACGTGGTGATCACCTACCGCGAGCGCGAGGAGGCGGCGGCCAAGGTCGTCGCCGAGCTCGAGGCCGAGGGCGTGCGCGCCACGGCCCTGCGGGTGGACCTCACCGGCACCGCCGGGCTCCCCGACTTCGTCGACGCCTTCCGCCAGGTGCTCGCCGGCTGGGGTCGCTCGAGCTTCGACATCCTGGTCAACAACGCCGGGGTGCTGCGGCTGGCGACCTTCGAGCGCGTCACCGAGGAGGACCTCGA
Source organism: Myxococcales bacterium (assembly GCA_020633315.1). Classification (GTDB taxonomy): domain Bacteria; phylum Myxococcota_A; class Polyangia; order Nannocystales; family Nannocystaceae; genus Paraliomyxa. The sequence continues at coordinate 47,736 of JACKDV010000004.1, read as the reverse complement.
CTACAACTTCCAGACCAACTACAAGAGCGTGTTCTTCTTGACCCAGCGCTTGATGGGCGACCTGGCCGAGGGCGGGCGCATCATCAACCTGGGCTCGGGCACCGCTCGCATCGCCTTCGGGCCGCTGGTGAGCTACGGGCCGATCAAGGCGGCGCTGCAGTGCCTCACCGCCTACCTCGCCGCCTTCCTCGGCCCGCGGGGCATCACCGTCAACGCCGTGGCCCCCGGTGGCCTCGACGACGACTTCAACGCGGAGCTATTCTCCAACATGCCGCCGGCGCGCGATCACATCCGCTCGAACACTGCGCTCAAGCGGATCGGCGTGCCCGGTGACGTGGGCGGCGTGATCGCGTTCCTGGCCAGCCCCGAGGCGTCGTTCATCAGCGGTGCCGTGCTGCCGATCGACGGCGGCTACCACCTGTAGGCCGAGGGCTGTAGGCCAAGGCCCGGACCGCCGCTACAGCATCGCCTCGATCGCCAGGCCGAGCGAGGCGAGCAGCAGTGCGCTCGAGATCAGCAGCATCGACGCCACCGCGAGCGGTGGGAGCACCCTCGGGGACCGGGCCGGCGAGACCGGCGAGCTCGAAGGCGTCACGCTCGACACGGTCGCAGCCGCGGACGAGGCCGGCGAGGCGGGGACGATGACCGGCACGAAGGGCAGCGTCCGGCCCCGCAGCGGACCGACCTGCGTGGTCTCGGCCGAGGGCTGCGACGGGGGGGCCACCAGCTCCACCGGCGCGCCGTAGATGCGAGTGCGTCGGGCAGGAGCGTCGAGGGTCGGCACCGAGGGCATCTGCATGCTCTCGGTATGACCCGCGACCACCCGGCGGACGACTTAACGCCGCCTTAAACCCAGCCCGCGCCCCGGGCCCGGCTCACAGCTTGAGCTCCTCGCGGGTCAGGAACGAGCGCAGGGAGGCCAGGGTTGCACGCTCGTTGCGGTTGAGCTGCGCGATCTCCTTGATCTTCTGGCGGTACATCCCCACCGTCCCCTCCTCGCCCACCTGCTTGATCGCGCTGGCGACCATGCGGAGCATCCGGTCGCGGCTCTCTCGCTGGCCGCGGGCGCGCCACCACAGGAAGCCCACCACGGTGGCCACGATGGCGAGGACCACCAGCAGGACGATCAGCAGGCGGAGCAGGCCGCGGTTGATCTCCTCGGTGGTCTCCTGGAACTTGCTCTGCACGGGGGCGATCCCCTCGTTGGCGGCCTTGAGCGAGCGCGTGACGGCCTGCTCGGCGATGTCGCCCACGAGGGTCGGCAGGTCCTTGGTGAGCTCGCGGACGGCGGGCGTGACGTTGTTGTCCATCCGCTCCTGCAGCCCGGGGCCCATCGCCTCGTCGAGGACCTCCTTGATCATCAGCTTCACCTGCGGGCGGACCTCGGACTCGAGGCTCTTGCCCACCTGGCGGAAGACCTTCTGCACCGTCTTCTCGGGGTCGAGGTCGAGGTCGCGCCGCAGGTTGCGGACCATGCGGGTTATGGTCCCCTGCATCTCGGGGAGCTTGGCGTTGACCCCCACGATCGCGGCCTCGCCCGCGCCCTCGGAGATGCTCTCCACCCGCTCCTCGAGCTTGTCGGCGAGGGCATCGAGCTTGTCCTGCCGATCGGGATCCTCGAGCGAGTCGACCAGGCCATCGACCAGGCCGTCGGCCGCGTCGTAGGTGGCCCCGTGGATGATGGCGCGGGTGGGGCCGGGGGCTCCCTTGCGCGAGTCGACCCCCGTGGCGTGCGGCTGGCTGCCCACCTGCTGACGGCGGAGCGCATCGCCGGCGCGCTGGACCATCAGATCGGCACAGCCCAGGGTGGAACCGAGCATGCCCAGCAGCAGCACGGTCGCGATTCGCGGTCGGGGCATCTGGAGGTGACTTCCCTTGCTGGCCGTCGTCGGTCGCACGGTGAAGAGACGAGCGGCCGCCAAGGATGGCCATGACACACGATCGAAGGCGGCGCCAAGAAAAACGAGGAAACGAGGCCATCGCGGAGCGTGGGTGCCGCGTCGGTGGCCGAAGTCGAGCCCGCTCGCGCGTGGGCGCGCGCGAGCGGCCTGCCCCTCGGCCGGGCGCCCGCGAGCTCGCGGCCCGCGTCGCCGCGGGCGAGCCCGGGTGGCGATCACAGACCCAGGCGCGCCCGAACCAGCCGCACCACGGCCGCGTCGTCGTCGAGCCCCTCGGGCGTGGCGAGATCGTCGTCGCCATCGCGGCACAGCAGGAAGTACTGCACCGCGGCCCGGGCCAGGCGCTGGCCCTCGTCGTCGAGGCGCGCCCAGCCGTCGAGCAGCGCCTCGCAGTCCCGGGCGATCGAATACCCCAGCTCGGCCGGCGGCCCGTGCCCTGCCTCCGCGGCCTCCTCGATCGTGCGCAGGTAGTGCGGAAGCTGCTCGCGCAGCCCCTGCGGCGAGCGCACGGCGCTGTCGAGCAGGCGCGCGAAGCTGGCCCGTGCTTCCTCGGGAAGCTCGGCGAGGATGGGGTGCTCCACGTCCATCACCTGCGCATCATAGCAACGCGTGGTCGCGGACGGATCCCGCGGCCGCGACCGTGATCGATGGCGAGCGCGAGCTGACGACGTTCGCCGGGCCTCAGGCCCGCAGCGAGTCGCCCGAGCCCGCGTCGAACAGGTGCAGGTTGGTGATGGCCAGGGAGATCGCCTCGTCCCGCGCCACCGGGCGCGCGCCGGGCAGGCAGGCGACGAAGGGCTGGCCGGCGATCATGCCGTGCACGTGCGCATCGGGGCCGAGGGTCTCCACCAGCTCCGCCGTCAGCACCAGCGCGCCGTCGGCCTCGGGGCGCAGGTCGTGGGGGCGGATCCCCGCCGTCACCGCGCGCCCCTCGTCGAGCCCCTCGTAGCGGGCGCCGTCGGGCACGGCGAGGCGTAGCTGGCCGTCGCCCTGCCCCAGGCGGATCACGGTGCGATCGCCGTCGCGTGCCACCGTGCCCTCGAGCAGGTTCATGGCCGGGCTGCCCACGAAGCCGGCCACGAAGCGGTTGGCCGGGCGCTGGTAGATCTGAAGCGGCGCGCCGTCCTGCTGCACATGCCCGCCCTCGAGCACGAACAGGCGGTCGGCGAGGGTCATCGCCTCCACCTGGTCGTGGGTGACGTAGATGCTGGTCGCCCCGAGCTGGTCGTGCAGCCGCCGGATGTCCACCCGCACCTGGTTGCGCAGCGCCGGGTCGAGGTTGGACAGCGGCTCGTCGAACAGGAACAGCTTGGAGCGGCGCACGATGGCGCGGCCCATGGCCACGCGCTGGCGCTGGCCGCCCGAGAGCGCCCGGGGGTGGCGATCGAGCAGCTTCTCGAGGCCCAGCATCCGCGCCGCCTCGGCCACCCGCTCCTCGATCACCTTGGCGTCCTCCTTGCGCAGCTTCAGCCCGAAGGCCAGGTTGTCGCGGACCGTCATGTGCGGGTAGAGGGCGTAGGACTGGAACACCATCGCGATGTCGCGGTCGCGAGGGGGCAGCGCGGTCACGTCGCGATCCCCGAAGAGGATCGTGCCCGTGGTGACCTCCTCGAGCCCGGCGATCAGCCGCAGCAAGGTGGACTTGCCGCAGCCACTGGGGCCCACCAGCACCGCGAAGGCGCCGGAGGGGATCTCCGCGTCGATGCGGTGCAGGACCTTGGTCTCGCCGAAGCTCTTGGAGACGCCGCGCAGGGTGACGCTGACCATGGCGGGCCTTCCCTAGATCCCCGCCTTGTACTCGCCGGAGGGCACGAGCATGGCGGCGCGCATGGGCTCCACCGTGATGTCGACCGTCTGATCGGCACCCACCACGTACTCCACCCCGTCGGCCGCGATCGCGTCCACGAGCACGGTGCCCGCAGGCGCGCTGACGGTCATCGTCTCGCCGTCGAAGGAGGGGGTGCTGGGGTGACCCTGGTGGGTGTTGAACACCATCAGCACGTAGGAGCCGCCCGAGTCCACGCCGAAGCGCTCGAAGGCCAGGATGCCCGCGTCGGGCTCCTCGCCGGTGTGCTCGGTCGACCACGTCACTTGGGTCTCGCCGCGACGCAGCGCGGGGTAGGCCTTGCGCAGCGCGATCACCCGCTTGGTCCACTGGAAGGTGGCGCCGGTGGTGTCGAAGCCGGTGTCCCACAGGCGCTCGCGGTTGGCCGGATCGTTGCCGCCCTCGAAGGCCTGCTCGGTGCCGTAGTACAGGCAGGGCACGCCCTGCACCGCGTTGATGAACAGGATCACGTTGTGCAGCAGCGCGAGCCGGGTGTCCTGGTCGCGGTCCTGCAGGTTGAACAGGAAGCGGGCGACGTCGTGGTTGTCGATGAAGTTGATCGGCATCTGGGCCGGGGCCACGCCCACGCCGCCCTCGTTGGCCTCGGTGCCCCAGGTGTTGGTCCGGCTCTCCCACAGCGTCTGGATGCGGCGGGTGCTCTGGGCCCCCGCGAACACGTCGCGCACCGCCTGGAAGTGCTGCGAGAAGTAGAACACGCTGTCGATCTGGTCGCCGGTGATCGGCGGGCCGCCCGGGTCGCAGGCCTGCTCGTTGGCGAGCTGCTCCTCGTCGGTGGGATCGCTGAAGCCCGGGGTCTGGCCCAGGAAGCGCACCAGGTCCTCGCTGCCGAAGATGTCGTGCTTGGTGAACGAGCCCAGCAGGTCGTCGCGGCCGTCGAAGACCTCGCCGAACATCAGGAAGTTGGTCTTGCCCTGGGCGGCCAGGCGCTGGCGCATGCGCTGGGTGAAGTAGCGCCAGAACTCGTACTCCACGTGCTTGATCGTGTCGATGCGGTAGCCGTCGGCGTCGGTCTTCTCGATCCACCTGGCGTAGACCTCGACGAACTCCTGCTTGACGTCGCAGCGGCTGGTGTTGACGTCCTTGAGCCCGCCGGGGAAGTCGCCGTGCAGGAGCTGGTCGGGATCGTCGAAGTTCACCGTCCGGCCCTTGCGGTTGTAGATCGCCGGGTCGGAGAACAGCTCGGGCTGCGGCGGCACGTGGTTGGTGGCGGGGTCCCACTGGAACACCACGGGGGCGGGCCCCGCCTCGCCCAGCGAGGTGAAGGCCTGGATCCCGCGGGGATCGAAGTCGGGGTCGTACTCGGTGTAGTGGTTGACCGGGACCTCGTTGCCGTCGTTCTGGAGGTTGATGTCGGCGACCCCGTTGAGGTTCATGTCGTAGAAGAACGCCTGCCCCACGTGGTTGGCGACGATGTCGATGATCACCTTCATGTCGCGGCGGTGGGCCTCGGCCACCAGCTCCTGCAGGGTGGCGAGGCTGCCGAAGTGCGGGTTGACGTCGCCGAAGTCCTGCGCCCAGTAGCCGTGGTAGCCGTCGACGTTGGCGTCGGTGTCCACGTTGCGCACCACGGGCGAGATCCACAGGGTGGTGACCCCCAGCTCCTCCAGGTAGCCCATGTGGTCGATGAGGCCCTGCCAGTCGCCGCCCTGGTAGCGGGCCAGGTCGTCGTAGCGGACGCCGTAGTCGTTGCCCACGTCGCCGTTGGCGAAGCGGTCGACGAGCACCTGGTAGATGATCTCGTCGCGCCAGTCCTCGACGTGGGTGGAGAGCTCGACCTCGCTCTGCTCCTGCAGCTCGCGGAAGTCGGCACAGCCGGCCGGGGCGAGCAGCAGCGCCGCCGCCAGGGCCAGGTTCGAAGGAGTGGTTCGGATGCGTGCCATGGGACTAGTCGCGGAAGTAGCTGGTGGAGCCGAACCACCACTCTGCGCCGACGGCGATGAAGTGGTCGACGGTGCGCAGGCCGAAGACGTCGTGCTCGGGGTACAGCGAGCGAGCGCCCTTGTCGCGGACCGACATCAGGTAGGTGAGGGTGATGTACGGGCGGGTGAAGTTGCCGCGGCCGCCCGGGGTGATGAAGGGGATGAGGCCCACGCGGCCCATCTGGGCGAACAGCGGCTTCTCGCCGCCCTGGCCGTCGTCGACGAGCACGCCGCGGCGCTGGGCCTGGTACGAGCCCTCGAGCGAGATGCCGGCGATCTGTCCCAGCCACACGGTGGGACGCACGATCACCACGCCCTCGGCCAGGTCACCGAAGTCGAGGTTGGGGCTCGCGTCGCGGAAGCTCCGCCAGTAGGAGCCGAGCTGGAGGCCGAAGGGGCCCTTCTCGTAGTTGCCGCTGGCGGCCACCAGGTACTCGCGGGCGCCCTTGCTCGTGCCGTCGGGGGCACGCTGCACCGGGGCGTTGAACTCCCCGTAGGTGGCCAGGCCGCCCGAGGCGCGGAACACCAGATTGAGGTGGGTGCTGCGCTTGCCGGTGAACATCCCGAGCTGGGTGCCGACCAGCCAGCCCGAGTCGCGGGGCAGGGTCTCGAGCTGCCGGGGCTCCGTCTCGCGCTGCCCCTCGTTGGTGTAGTGCACCTCGCCGTAGACCACCGGCTTGATGCCCGCGCCCGAGTCGCCCAGCCAGAAGATGTGGCTGAACTTGGCGCTGCTGATCACCTTCTGGCGGTCGAGCACGGCCACCTGGGCCGCGCCCGGCTGGGCGTAGGGCAGGGGCCGCGACACCGCCTGGTAGAACAGCGGGCTGTTGGGCTGGTTGGCGCCGGCGTGGAGCTTGAGCTCGGTGTTGGGGGCGAAGTTGTAGATCGCCCCGGCGCCCATGGTGTTGAGGTTGTCCAGCGGCCAGAAGTTGAGCAGGTAGATGTCGTCGCCGCGGTACATCCGCGAGCCCGCCCACAGCCGCAGGTTCTTGAGCCCCAGGCCCGACTCCTCGATGTAGAGGTTGCGGACGCCGAGGGTGGTGTCGAAGGTGCCCGTCTGGTGGAACAGCGGGGCGGCCACGGCCAGGGTCGCGACCACGCGGGTATAGGTGTCGGTGGCCTCCCAGTAGTCCTCGCGGCGGAACTCGAGCTCGGCGTAGGTCGACTCGTCGAGGCGCGAGCCGTAGGCCACCAGGTCGCCGTTGCGGAACGCCCGGCCGCGGTGGTCGCCGCCGATCACCACGCGCCCGTACGAGCCGAAGTGGAAGCCGTCGGCGTAGTCGGGCGAGCGGTTGAACTCGGGATCGGTGGGCGCGCTGATCTTCTCCGGGGGCTCGTCGTCCTCGGGCTCGGGCTGGATGATCACCGGCGGCGGCTTGCCGAGCTCCTCGGCCACCTCGGCCTGGGACTCGCGCAGGACCTCGACCTGCTTCTCGAGGGTGTCGATGCGGCGCTGCAGAGCCTGGACCTCCTCGGCCGAAGGGCCGGGGGTGGTGGGCTCGGGCTCGGGCTCGGGCTCGGGCTGCTCGGGGTCGTCGGTCGTGGGCTGCTCGATCGCAGCGTGGGCGATCGAGGGCGTGGCGACGAGCAAGCCGAGCAGCGGAGCGAGCCCCCATGCACAGCGAAGGAGGCGGGGGTGGAGATCGCGGCCTGACACGGAATTGGCGCGAAAAATACCCCAAGTCGGCGGCGGGCGGGCGGGGGTGCCCCGACGGCGAAGAACGCGCAGATCGAGGGGCTCGGGGGGCGATGGCTCGTTCGCCCCGTCGCGACCCTCGGGGCCGCGCTCGGGCGGAGCCGACGCGGTCCATGCGGCCGGCGAAGACCGCGGTGATCCGAGCCCCGGGCAGGGCACGGAGCGCATCGGTATGCTCGGGGCGTGTCGGGAGCCCAAGAGACCTACCTCGCTCGCCTCGACACGCTCGGCATCGATGTCACGCAGCTGTCACTCGATCACAAGGGGACGGTGAGCGCGACCATGCCGGGCGAGGAGCCGTCGGGGCAGCGGCCCTCGTCGCACCTGCCGCGGCTCATCGTGGGGCGGGCGGAGGCCGACGCCGACCAGGGAGCGGACCTCGAGCTCGAGCAGGCGCTGGGGCAGGGCGGGATGGGCGTGGTCTGGTCGGCCAACCAGGTCGCGCTGCGGCGGCGGGTCGCGGTCAAGCGGCTGCTCGACGATCGCGTGGGGCCCGAGGCCGAGGCGCAGCTCTTGCGGGAGGCTCTGGTCACCGGTGCGCTCGAGCACCCCAACATCGTGCCCGTGCACGCGCTCGGCTGCGACGACGACGGCCGCCCCGTGCTGGTGATGAAGCGGATCGAGGGACGGCCGTGGAGCGAGCTGTTCGAGCCGCTCTACACCGAGCGCGGCGCCGCGTCGTCCCGCGAGGTGGAGCACCAGCTCGGGATCCTCATGCAGGTGTGCCAGGCGCTGGAGTTCGCCCACGCCCAGGGCGTGGTGCACCGCGACATCAAGCCCGACAACGTGATGGTGGGATCGTTCGGCGAGGTGTACCTGCTCGACTGGGGCATCGCCGCGAGCACCCGCGGGGGCGAGGGCTCGCTGCCCTCGCTGCAGCCCGGCAAGCTGGTGGGCACGCCCGGCTACATGGCGCCCGAGATGGCCGCGGCCGACATCGAGAACATCGACGCGCGCACCGACGTGTACCTGCTGGGTGCCACGCTGCACGAGCTGGTCACCGGTCGGGTGCGCCACGTGGCCGACGGGATCTTCGCCACCCTCACCCTGGCCTTCGAGTCGCCGCCGATCACCTACCCCGAGTGGGTCCCCCGCGAGCTCGCCGAGATCTGCAACCGGGCCACCCACCGCGAGCCCCAGCGGCGCCACGCCAGCGCCCGCGCGCTGCGGGACGCCCTCGCCGAGTTCCTGCGCCACGGCAGCTCGCGACAGCTCGCCGAGGAGGGGCGCGTGCGGCTCGAGCACCTCGAGGAGCTGGTGGGCGGTGATCTCCGCCTGGTCACCGCCGACGCGATCCAGATCCACGCGCTGGCCAGCGAGGGGCGCTTCGCCTTCGAGCGGGCCCTGGACGAGTGGGAGGCCAACCGGGACGCTCGCGACGGCCTGCAGCGGCTGCTCGAGCTGATGATCCGCTACGAGCTGAGCAACGGGAACCTGCGCTCCGCCACCGGCCTGCTGGGCGAGCTGCCGTGGCCGCGGCCCGAGCTCGAGGAGGAGCTGCGCCGGGCGGCCGAGGCCAAGGCCCAGCGCAAGCGGGAGATCGCCAGGCTCGAGCAGGTGCGCTTCGACGCCGACATCGACGTGTTCAAGGGGGCCCGCCGGCGGCTGTCGTACCTGCACGGGGCCGCCCTGGGGCTGGCCGCGCTGGCCCTCTTCGGCGTGCGCATGCTGGGGCTGCACGAGCCCGGCTACCCCGACGCCATCGTGGTCTGCCTGATCCTCTCGGTGGTCGTCTACCTGGGACGACGGCGGGCGATGGCGCGGCACCGAGCCAACGAGGTCAACCGTCGCCTCTTCGACTCGATCCTCGTCTCGGTGCTGTTCGTCGCCGTGCTGTTCGCGGTGGGCCTGTGGGGGGGCGTGCCGTTCCCCACCGGCCTCGCCATGGGGATGGTGGTGGCCGGGGCCACCTGCGGGATCATGGTGGTGTTCTTCGATCGCCGCCTGCTGTGGACCGCGCTGGGCTTCGTGGCCACGGGGGTGATGGTGGTGGCGATGCCCGAGCTGCGCGGCCTGTGGATCGCGCTGGGGGGCTTCGCCTCGTTCGCCGTCAGCGCGATCGTGTGGAGGGAGGTGGAGCAGGGCCGCCACGCCAGCCAGCGTCGGCCCGCCTCCGAAGGCGAGGGGAAGCCGACGTTCGCCGAGTCACCGAAGTGACAGCGGTCGTTTGGCAACCAGCGCAATCGAGGCGGCACCGCTTGCGCAGCGCCGGGACCAGCTTGGGCAACTTGCCCAATTCGGCCGTCAAAGTGGGTGTAGCTGTCGATTCTCGCTTCTGATCCCGCTCGGGATCGGCTATGATGTCGGCGTACGTAGGAGGGATCTTCGATGGCACGATCGGCGATGGCGATCTTCGAGGCGCGACGCAAGCTCGTGGACGACGAGCTGTCGGCCCTGCGCGAGGAGTGCGAGAACATCCAGCGGCTCGTCGAGCAGCTCGCCCGGCGGCGTGAGATCGCCGAGGGGCGGCACGAGCTGTTGGTCGCCGAGCGCGACCTCCTCGACGAGCGGATCTGGCACGGGCAGCAGACCGAGTCGGTGGTGAGCCTGCGACCTCGTCCGCCGCGGGTGCAGGGGCGCTCGAGCACCCCGCGAGAGCTGGCGCGGGAGCCCTGGGATCTCGAGGAGCTCGAGGCGGCGCTGGCGAGCTGAGCGACCGCGGCAGATGGCGGCGGACCGCGGCAGATCGGAGCACTCGACCTTGGCGTCCTGCATCATGCCTTGACACGAGTCCATGGTGGGCGTGGGTAGGTGCACACGAGATCACGCCGCTTTCTCCGGGGGTGGGCCCCGGATCGGCTTGGCCAGTGGCTTGCACCGTGGGACGCCCGATGGTGAACAAGCGGATCTTCGTTCCCGGATCGGACCGGCACCTGCGCCGCGGGGAACCCGAGATCGAGGAGCGCCCCGAGGGCAACGGCGTGATGGCGGTGGTGATGCTGACCGCGGCGCTGGCGGCCGCGGCCTTGGGGTTCTCGTCGGTGCAGCGCCCGGAGGTCGCGATCACGGAGGCCCGGTAGCTCGCCGGCTCACTGCGCCCAGGCCAGGGTGAGCGCCATGAGCAGCATGCCGCCGAGCAGGCCGTAGACCGACTCGTGTCCGCTGCCGTAGCGCTTGGCGTTGGGCAGCAGCTGATCGAGGGCCAGGAACACCATGATCCCGGCGACCGTCGCGAGCACGAGCCCCACGCCGGCCTCGCCGAGGGCGTGGCCGACCAGCAGGTAGCCGAGGCCGGCACCCAGCGGCTCGGCCAGGCCCGACAGCGTGGCCCAGGCGAGCGCCTTGCGTCGGCTGCCGGTGGCCCGGTGCAGCGGCAGCGCCACCGCGATGCCCTCGGGCACGTTGTGCAGCGCCACCGCGAGCCCGACCGAGAGCCCCACCGTGGGATCGTGCATCGCACTATAGAAGGTGGCGATGCCCTCGGGGAAATTGTGGATGGTGATGGCGATGGCGGCCAGGATGCCGGTGCGTCGCAGCGCCGGCTGGTCCCCCACCACCGCGTCGTGGGGGTTGTCCTGCTCGGGCACGAGCCAGTCGATCGCCGCGCTCACGCCCATGCCGGCGAAGAAGGCGGTCACGGTCCACGGCCCTCCCAGCGGCTCGCCCACCATCGCGGCGCCCGAGGGGAGCAGCTCCATGAACGCCACGTACACCATCATCCCGCCGGAGAGCCCCAGGCCCGCTCCGAGCACGCCGGGCGGCGGGTTGCGCAGGAGCACCACGAGCACCCCGCCCAGGCCGGTGGCGAGCCCCGCCAGCGAGGTGAGCAGCAGGGCGAGGGCGAGGGCGGAGTCCATCGACGATGACGGGGCGCGGGGTCACGGGGCGTCGCCGCCGTCCCGCGCGGGCGCGCCCGGGACGGCGATGTCGGCGGCGAACAGGCGGGGCTCGTCGATGCGCTGGGCGATCGCGTCGGCGCTGCGATCCCGCAGGCTCACCACCTCGGGCATCTGCTCGCCCGCAGCCCGCAGCGAGGGCAGCACCTCCACCTCGAGGCGCTCGTGCCGGGGCAGCCAGGTCCCGTCCCGCAGGGCCCTTCGCGAGCCGCGGATGGCCACGGGCACCACCGGCACCTCGGCCTGCGCTGCGAGGCGGAACGCGCCCAGCTTGAACGGACGCATGCCCACCTCGGGGTAGAAGGTGCCCTCGGGGAACAGCAGCACCCGCTGCCCGCCCTGCAGCAGGGTGCGGACCTCCTCGAGGTCGCTCAGCGAGCGGGCGGTGGAGTGGCGGTCGATGTACACGTGGCCGAGCTTGCGCAGCAGCGGGCCGACCAGCGCGTTGCTGCGGAGCTCGCTCTTGATCACGAAGCGGGTGTCGGTGGGCAGGGCGACCACGCAGATGAGGAAGTCGAGGTAGCCGGCGTGGTTGGCGACCAGGATCGCGCCGCGGCCGTCCGGGGGGAGCCGCTCGAGGCCTTCCACCCGGGGGCGCAGGCCGACCATGGTCATGGCGATGCGCGCCTCGAGCCGCGCCACCCTCCGCGAGGGGCCGCCGGCGGGCACCAGCCGTCCGACCAGCGACGCGAGCAGGCACCAGCCCACGATCGTCGCGATCGCATAGGCGCCGTAGATCGCCCGCGCCGCGCCGCGCAGGGCGGCCCCGATCCGCGCGGGGGCGCTGCGCAGGGCGAGGCCGGCGGCCTGCCGCGCCACCGAGCCGTGGCCCTGCTCGAGCGTGCCCTCGAGGTACGAGCGGCGACAGTCCCGGCGCCGGATCTTGCCGCTCGAGGTCTTGGGCACTGCCCCCGGCCGGGCGAGCATCACCTGATCGGGGGGCACGCCCACCGTCGTGGTGATCGTCTCGATCACCCGGGCCACCAGCACCTCGCGCGCCCGCTCGTCCTGCTCGCGGGTCTCGGCCACCACCACGATCCGCTCGGTCCCCGCGGCGGCGTCGGGCACCGCGAACGCGGCCACGCAGCCCAGGCGGATCCCCGGCACCGCCCCCGCGGCCGCCTCGAGCTCGTGCGGGTAGTAGTTGCGCCCGCCCTTGATGATGAGGTCCTTGATCCGCCCGGTGATGAACAGCTCGCCGTCGGCGAGGTAGCCCAGGTCGCCGGTGTCCACCCAGCCGCCCTCGCGCTGGACCTCGGCGGTGGCGTCGGGGCGGCGGTAGTAGCCCTTGAACGACGAGGGCCCGCGGAACCACACCACGCCCTGCCGGCGCTCGGGCACGGGCTGGCCGTCCTCGTCCACCACCTGCACCTCGTGCCGCGGCACCGCCGAGCCCACGCCCACGAACTCGAGCGCATCGTCCTCGTCGGCGGCGGGCTCGGCTCGGCCCTCCTGCTCGAAGGTGGTCCGGCGGATGCGATCGATGCGAGGGGGCTGGCCCGGCCGCGGGAAGGTGACCGCGACCATGTTCTCGGCCAGGCCGTAGGCGCAAAAGAGCGCGTCCCGGCGGAAGCCCGCGGGGCCGAAGCGCTCCGCGAAGCGATCGAGGGTGGCGGGCAGGATCGGCTCCGAGCCGTTGAGCACGGCCCGCACCTGGCCCAGGTGCAGCTCGGCCCGGGTGTCGTCGTCGATCCGCTTCACGCACAGGTCGAAGGCGAAGTTGGGGGCGACCGAGCAGGTGGCCCGGTAGTCGGTCATCGCCCGCAGCCAGCGCTCGGGCCGGGACAGGAACGCCATCGGCGACATGAGCACGGTGGGCACGCCGAAGTACAAGGGCATCAGCCAGCCGCCGATGAGGCCCATGTCGTGGTAGAGCGGCAGCCAGCTCACCAGCACGTCCCGGGCCGAGAGCGCGCAGCCCTCCCGCGCGGCGCGGATGTTGGCCATCACGTTGGCCTGGGTGAGCTCGACGCCCTTGGGATCGCCGGTGCTGCCCGAGGTGTACTGGATGAGCGCGGTGTCCTCGGCGACCACGGGGGCCCGCACGGCGGCCTCGCTCGCGCCGGCGTCGTGCAGCGACAGGGCGTCCACCGAGAGCACGTGCTCGATGCAGGCCACCCGATCCCGCGCGATGTCGGCGACGCGGGCGGCCCGGTCGAAGGTGACGAGCACCTGGGCCTGGGCGTTGTCGAGGATCTTGGCGCAGCGCTCGATGTACTCGGCGATGCGATCGAGGCGAACGGGGGGGTAGAGCGGCACCGGCACCCCGCCCGCGAGCAGCGTGCCCATGAACGACGCGAAGTAGCCCATGCCGGTGGGGAGCATGATGGCCACGCTGCGACCGGGGCGCAGGCCGTGCTGTCGCAGCGTGCGGGCCACCTCGGCGGCGGCCCGGTGCAGCGCGCGGTAGGTGATGGGGCGGGGCGTGCCGTCGTCCTCGAGCAGCACGATGTGCACGCGCTCGGGCTGCTGCCGCAGGTGGTACTCGAGCACGTCGACCAGCGTGGCGGCGTCGCTCGGCTCGGGCGCCGGGGGCTCGCGGGGCAGCAGCTCGGTGGGATCGGCCGGGGCGGCGGCCGGCGCTCGGGCGCTCGTGGACGCGCCCCGCTTGGCCTCGAGGAACGCCAGGAGCTGCCGAGGGGTGTCCGCGACGGCGATCTCCTCGTCGCTCAGCTCTCGTCCAAAGGCCTTGCTCACGCGCACGGCGAGCTCGACCCGCTCGAGGCTGCCCAGCCCCAGCTCGCGCTCGAACGACACGTTGGGCCCCAGCGCCCCGAGCCCCCGCCCGTCGCTCACGTCGAGCACCACGCCGCGGACGATCTCCAGCACGCGGGCGAGATCGTCGGGCGGGCTCTGGTCCGGCTCGGCCATTGGCGCGGGGAAGATACCCGAGCCCGCCGCCCGCGACTCGGCTCGCCCAAGGGAAGGCCCGCGGGAGCCGCCCTTCGAGCCGGTCTCGCCGCTCCGGGAGCCTGCGGCGCCGCCGTGGCCAGCGCGTGGGTCGTCGTGCTCGGCGCGGCCAGTTGGTCTAGGCTGCGCCTCACGAGCCGTGCCCTCCGTGGTCCGTGATCCCACTTCGCCCCGCTCCCTCCGTGGTCGTCGAGCCCGATCGTGGATCGTGCTCGCCCTGCTGGCGCTCGGCTGTGGTGATCCGGCGGCCTCCTCCTCGGGTGGCGACGCCGTGGCGGCGAGCCCCGAGGCGAAGGCCGAGCCCACCCCGCCCGCGGCGGCGGGCGACGACGGCTCGAGCTCCGGCGCGGGCACGAGCGCGACGACCGATGCGAGCGGGGACGGCAGCGGCGACGAGCCGGAGCCCCCGCCTCCCGAGCCGGAGCCCGATCCCCTCCACGGCGAGGTGCGGCCCGGCGACAGCCTGAGCAAGATCCTCCATCGCGCCGGCCTGGGCGGCCCCGAGATCCACCAGGTGGCCGAGGCCCTCGCCCCGGTGATGGACCCCGCCACCATCCGCATCGGCCAGCGCTACGACGTGGAGCTCGACGAGGGCGGCGAGCTGCTCTCGTTCGCGTTCCGGATCTCGGTGACCGAGCTGGCCCGGGTCCGCCGCCAGGACGACGGCAGCCTCATCGGCGAGCTCGACGAGCTGCCCACCACGCGGCGCGAGGAGGAGATCGTGGGCGAGGTGAGCAGCTCGCTGTGGGCGGCGCTCACCGATCGCGGCCACTCGCCGGCCCTGGTCGACGTGATCGTGGACGTGTTCGCCTACGACATCGACTTCTTCACCTCCACCCGCGAGGGCGATCGCTTCGCCCTGGTGGTGGAGCGCCACGAGCTCGACGGCGAGCTGGTGCGCTACGGCCGGGTGCTGGCCGCCGAGTACCGGGGCGAGGCGGCGGGCGAGGTGCGGGTGCTGTGGTGGGAGCCGTCCGATGGGGGCGAGGGGCGCTACGTGGACGACGACGGGCAGGGCGTGTCCCGCACGGTGGTGAAGTCCCCGCTCAAGTACGCGCGGATCTCCTCGGGCTTCGATCCCAAGCGCATGCACCCGGTGCTGCACCGGGTCAAGAGCCACCAGGGGGTGGACTACGCCGCGCCCGAGGGCACGCCGGTGTGGGCCGCGGCCGACGGCACCATCGTGTTCCGGGCCGAGAAGGGCGGGGCGGGCAACATGGTGATCCTGCGCCACCCCGGCGGCCTCAAGACCCTCTACATGCACCTGAGCCGCTTCGCCGAGGGGCAGAAGGTGGGCGACGCGGTGGCGGCCAAGACCGTGATCGGCTACGTGGGCATGACCGGGCTGGCCACCGGCCCGCACCTGCACTTCGGCATGCAGAAGAACGGCCGCTACGTGGACCCCACCTCGATCGAGTCGGTGCGCGGGCCGGGGGTGGCCAAGGCCGATCGCAAGCGCTTTGCCAAGGTCCACGACCGCTGGGTGGAGCGGCTGGCGGGGCTGGGCGAGGGCGAGACCGGCGAGGTCGAGGTCCCGGGCGACGACGCCGTGGCTCCCTCGGGTGAGGCGGGCGACGAGGGGATCGACGCGGCCGACGACGAGCCCGTCGCGGTGGACGAGCGCGGAGCCGGCTAGCTCGGCGGCGCCCCGTCGTCCGCCGTCGTGGCGGGGGCCACCGGGCGCACCGTCACCGGGACCCCGGAGAACGCCGCCACCCCGCTCACGCCGTCCACCCGCTGATCGTCGGTCACGTCGTTGATGCTGACCCCGGGCGAGCCCGCGGCCACCCCCAGGCGCGTGCCGGGGCGATGGTGGCCGAAGCCGTGGGGCAGGCTCACCACGCCGGGCATCACCTCGGTGCCCACCTCGGCGGGGGCGACCACCGTGCCCACGCGCGAGCGGATCTCCACCTCCTGTCCATCGGCGATGCCCAGGCGGCTCGCGTCGTCGCGGTGGATCAGCAGCGTGCAGCGGGCCTTGCCCGCGATGAGCTTGGGGATGTTGTGCATCCACGAGTTGTTGCTGCGGAGCTGTCGACGGCCGATCAGGCGCAGCGCCTCGGGCTCGAGGGCGCCCTCCTGCTCGAGGCGCCCGAGGTCGGCCACCAGCGCCTCGGGAGCGAGGTCGATGTGCGGCGCCACGCCGCCCCGGCGGGTGGGCAGGCGCTCGGGCAGGGCGGGGCGCAGCGGTCCCAGGTCGATGCCGTGGGGCGCGGCGCGGAGCCTGGCCATCGACGGGCCGCGCAGGCCCTGGCGCACGCCGCCGCCGAAGCCCTGCGGACCCACGCGCAGGCCGATCTCCAGCAGCCGCTCGGGCCCCAGGCGCTCGCGCAGCCGCACCAGCGCCTGGCCGCGCCGGGGGGCGCCGCGCAGCCGCAGCAGCCGTCGCTCGAGGCCGGCGAGGATCTGGTGGTCGTGCCGCTGCTCCGCTCCGATCTCGAAGATCGGCGGGCAGTAGCGGGCCGAGTTGCGCACCGAGAGCACGTGGAAGGCCACGTCGTAGTGCCCGTGCTCGAGCGGACCCGAGGGCGGCAGGATCAGGTGGGCGTGTCGCGTGGTCTCGTTGAGGTAGAAGTCGATCGAGACCATGAAGTCCAGCTCGCCCAGGGCGGCCTCGAGCGCGGGGCCGTTGGGGGCCGACAGCACCGGGTTGCCGGCGAGGGTGAGCAGGGCTCGGATCGGCGGGTCCCCGCCCGCGCGGATGTCCTCGGCCAGGGTGGCCACCGGCAGCTCGCCGCCGAACTCCGGCAGGCCCCGCACCTTCGAGCGCCAGCGGCCGAAGCTCCCCGCGCCGATCCCCAGCGGCTCGCGCAGGCCCACGATGTCGAAGGCGGGATGGGTGAACATGTGCCCGCCGGGGCGGTCGAGGTTGCCGGTGAGCAGGTTGATCGCGTTGACCAGCCAGTGGCACACGCTGCCGAAGGGGTGCATCGACACGCCCACGCGGCCGTAGAGCACCGCGCGCGGGGCCGCGGCGAGCTGCCGGGTGAGGCGGCGGACGTCCTCGGCCGCGATGCCGGTGGGCCCGGCCGCGCGCTCGGGCGGGAAGGCTCGGGCCAGCTCGCGCAGGCGGTCGAGGTTGCGCACCAGCCCCTCGGCGGCCCCCAGCCGGACCAGGTCCTCGTCGAACAGCACGTGGACCATCGCCAGCAGCAGCCAGGCGTCGGCGCCCGGGCGGATGAAGAGGTGCTCGTCGGCGACCCGGGCCGTTTCGCTGCGGCGCGGATCGATCACCACCACCCGGCCGCCGCGAGCCTGGATCTCCCCGAGCCGCCGCTTCACGTCGGGCGCGCTCATGATGCTGCCGTTGGACACCAGCGGGTTGGCGCCCAGCAGGATCATGTGCTCGCTGCGATCGATGTCGGGGATCGGCATCAGCAGCTGGTGGCCGAACATCAAGAAGGCCGCGAGCATCTGCGGCAGCTGGTCCACCGAGGTCGCCGAGTAGCGGTGTCGGGTGCGGAGGGTGTGGGCGAACGAGGGGTAGTAGAGGATCGAGCCGGTGTTGTGCACCGCGGGGTTGCCCACGTAGGTCGCGACCGCGTCGCGGCCGTGGCGGGACTGTGCCTCGTGCAGGCGCTCGGCCGCCTCGTCGAGGGCCTCCTCCCAGCCCACCGGTTCCCAGCCGCTGGCGGTGCGCCGCAGCGGGGAGCGCAGCCGGTCCGGGTCCGCGTGGAGCCCCGCGAGGGCGGGGCCCTTGGGGCACAGGTACCCGCGGCTGCGGGGGTCGTCCTCGTCGCCGCGCACCGAGACCACGCGCTCGCCCTCCACCTCGAGCACCAGCCCGCACATCGCCTCGCACAGCGAGCAGGTCCTCCGGTGGCTTCGCCGCTGGTCCGTCATCGCCGCGAGCGTACCCCAGCGGGCTCGCCCGGCCACGGCCGCGGGAGGAGAGCGGCGTTCAGGGCCCGTCGTCGCTCGACTTGAGCGCGGCCACGGCGAGCCCGACTCGCGAGGGCTTGAACGGCTCGAGGTAGATCGCCGCGTACTGCAGCGAGCCCTGGAACGAGCGCTGGCCGTCGCTGCGGTTGCCCAGCGTCAGCGCCGAGCTGGCCTGCAGGGGCAGGCCCGCGTCCCGGTCCGGCCCCTCCGCGTTGGCGTGGGGCAGCGGGACGCCGTTGACGTACACGAGCACGCGATCGGTGACCATCGGCTGGGTGGTGTCCACCACCACGTGGATCACCTGGCGGGTGGTGTCGAGCTTGGCGTCGAAGTGCATCGTGGGGGCTCCGCGCCAGCGGACCTGCAGCGAGTCGAAGGCGGGGGCACCGATCGCCAGGTCGTCGCCGCTGCCCGTGCCGATGTGCAGGAAGCGGGAGGTCGAGCCCGAGAAGGCCACGGGGGTGATCACCAGCTCGACCGTGGCGTGGGTGCGGCCGCCGAGCTCGGTCTCGATCTTGGAGCCGATGATGGGGATCAAGGGGCGGCCGTCGAGCTCCGCCGCATCCCAGGAGAGCCCCCGGTTGCCGTCCACGGTGGTGAAGACCGGCATGGCGCCGACGTATGCGATGGGCAGGTCGAGCGGATCGCTGGCGTCGTCCGCCAGCAGGATCGGTGTCTGACCGCTGGCGGCCTCGTTCACCCACCAGCGGGCGAGCAGGCTCGCGTCCATGCCGGGATCGCCGGTGGTGCCGTCGCTCTCGCCGCCGCTCGACGAGCTGGCGTCGCCCGTGCTGGTCGAGCTGGTGCTCGCCGGCTCGCCCGTGCTCGCGTCGCCGGTGGTGCCGGTCGCGGGCGGACCCGAGCTCGAGACGAGGCCGCCCGTGCTCGACGTTCCGTCGCCGAGGTTGGGGCCGCCGGTGCCGAGCGCCTCGCTGTCGAGGCTGCAGCCGAGCGCGAGCAGGAACGCGAGGGTGGGGGCCACCCGCATGGGGGCAGGATAGCGACGACTTGGCGCCGAGGATCGCCCGGCGGGGGACCACCACTCGCGAATAACGCGCATACTGAACGAATTCTCGGAAAACTGGACAGGGGGGCAGTACTGCTCCAATGTCCGGGGCGAGATGTCCAAGACGCCCGATTCCCCCGCCCTGGTGGTCCTGCGAGCCCTCTTCGAGCTGGCCGAGGTCGACGTCCGACCCTCGCGCGCACTGGTCAAGGGCCTGCTCGATCTCGATGATCCCACCCTCGACGCGTGCATCACGCAGCTCCGCCAGCGCGGGATGCTGGCTCGCGACGGGCTGACGATGACCATGGTCGGCCTCGCGATCGCGACCGCCCTTCCCCCCTTCGAGCCCCGGCCGATGGGGTCGCGCATGGTGGTGCTGGCCCACGCCGCCTGAGCCGCGCCGCATGGAAGGAGGCGGCGTGCGGGCGACCGTGGCCCGGGTCCATGGGGTAGGGTGCGGCATCGTGAGTCGCCGTCTCGTCCCCGTCCTCCTGGTGTGGTGTCTTCCGCTGGTCCTGCCTGCCTGCAAGGGGGGCCGCCGAAAGCTCGAGCAGCTCGTGCCCGACGGCGCGACCGGGATGGTGAGCATCGACGCCAAGGGCCTCATGCAGAGCGAGGCCTACACCAAGCTCAAGGCCGAGCTCGGGGGGCTGCCCAAGAGCGACGAGGCCAGCAAGGTGCTCACCCAGCTCCGCGACGAGTGCGAGCTCGACCCCGAGCAGACCGAGGCCATCGTCATGGGCTTCGACCTCATCAGCAAGAACGTGATGGGGGCGATGCGGATGCCCAACCTCGGCAAGCTCGAGGCTCTGCGCTGCGTGGAGGAGGTGACGAAGAAGAACGGCGGCGATCTCGAGTGGGAGCTCGCCGAGACCGACGGCAAGGCCACCCTGAGCTTCGAGGGCGGCGAGGCCCAGGGCTGGGCGCTCGACGACGACACCCTGGTGTTCAGCACCAAGGGCTGGGCCTCGGCCGTCGAGGCGCGGATGAAGGGGGAGAGCAAGGGGGCGGTCGACAACGGCCTCGCGGAGGCGGTGGCGATGGCCGACCACGGCAAGCACATCTGGTTCGCGGGGGAGATCCCGGCCATCATCAAGCCCTTCCTCGAGGGCACCCCGGCCAAGGGGATCGAGCGAGGGGCGGGCAGCCTGCACTACGGTGACCAGCTCGAGCTCGAGCTCGCGGTCGCCTTCGCCGACGAGGAGGCGGCCAAGGCGGTCGACGACGAGATCCGCCCCATGCTCGAGGACGCCAAGAAGCTCGCGGTGGTGGGGGGGCTGCCGCAGGAGTCGGCCGACAGCCTCGAGCTGGTGCTCGACGGGGCGATCATGCGGGGCAAGGTCTCGGTGCCGATGGAGCCGCTGCTCGAGAACACCACCGGGGCGTTCGTCAAGTACGTCGATCGCTCCAAGACCTCCGAGGCGCGGGTGCAGCTCGCCAAGATGGTCGATGCCGCCTCGGCCTACTTCAACGAGGAGAAGATCTCGCCCGGGGTGCTGGACACGACCGCGGCGCACCTGTGCCCCAACGACGGGCGCCTCGAGGGCGAGGCCGGGATGACGCCGCCGCTGTCGGTCAAGTGTGGCGACGGCCCCTCGGGGCGCTGCGTGCCCGGCAGCAGCGGGCCCGGGGGCTATGACATCCGGCTGTGGACGGACAACCCGGTGTGGAACGGTCTCAACCTCCAGGTCGAGCAGGGGCACTACTTCCACTACAACTTCCGCTGGAAGAACGACCCCAGCGGCTTCGGGAGCTGTCAGTTCACCGCGCAGGCCTTCGGCGACCTCGACGGGGACGGGGTGTACTCGACCTACGAGCGGGCCGGGGCGGCGGACCAGCTCGGGGTGAACATGGCCGCCGGCCTGTACATCGATCAGGAGGTCGAGTGAGCACCGGGCTCGGCCGCGGTGCCGCGGCGGGGCTGGTCCTGGCCTGTGGGCTGGGGTTGTGGGGCTGTCGGCGGGGGGGCGAGCCGGTGTCGCCCGAGCCCGAGGGGCCGGTGGCCAAGCTGCCGACCTTCGAGGAGCCGATCGAGCCCGTCGACCTGAGCCCCGATCCCCTGCCCAAGGGCGTGGTGGCGGAGGTCGACGGCGAGCCGATCTCCGAGGCCGAGCTCGAGCGGCTGGTGCACGCCAGCGCGACCGCGATGCCCGACGTCGACGAGGGCGAGCTGCGGCGCCAGGCGCTGCTGCAGCTCGTGGAGCGGCAACTGGTGCTGGCCAACGCCGACCAGATGGGCCTGCTGGTGAGCGACGCGGAGATCGACGGCGCGCTCGATGGGATCGCCCAGACCAACGGCCTCAGCCGCGAGCAGCTCGAGGACGCCGTGGTCGAGCAGGGGTGGACCCTGGACGACTACCGGCAGGAGCTCGTCGCCCAGATCATGGAGATGAAGGTGATGCAGGTGCACGGCCTGCTCGACTCCATGCCCGGCGGCACCGAGGACCTCGACCAGCGACGCGAGCGCTTCGTGGGCTGCATGCGCGCGCGGGCGGAGGTGCAGGTGGGCGACGAGGCGCTGACGCTGCCCGACAACCCCTACGGCGTGCCCACCGAGATCGCCGAGCTGCGCTTCTCCGGCGAGCTGGGCCTGCCCGAGGACGAGCTGCGCAGCGTGGCGCTCGATGCCGCCAAGACGCGGATGCACCTGTGCGATGCCCTGTCGACGGCCGAGCTCGCGCTGCAGGAGCTGCTGATGGAGCGGGGCTTCCTGGCGTCGAGGGTGCAGCTGCCGTGGCCGGGCTCGTCGGTGCCGCCCGTGACCCTCGAGGCCGAGGTGGAGGCCGGCAAGCCGCACACGGTGGGGGTGATCTCCTTCGACCAGTCGGCGGTGCCGAAGAAGCAGCGACTGGACGAGGGGGAGCTCGCGCGGCGCGTGGCGCTGTGGCTGGTCAAGGGCGAGACCGCGAGGCTCTCGGCGATGCAGGAGGCTTCGCGTGAGGTGGCGGATGCCGCCGAGCGGGCCGGGCTGGGCATGGAGCCGGAGGTGACGATGGACGAGGGCAAGGGCGGCGTGCGGGTAGACGTGGTGTATCGGTTGAGCGGGGGATAGGCGCGGCGGGCCGGGGCCGGGCGGAGCGCGGGGAGGCCCGCGGTCGCCCGGGCGGGGTCCTCGGCTGCTATCGTGGCCGCGATGCACCCGACCGTTCGCGAGTCCGTGGAGGTGCTGCGCGACGGTCTCGTGCGCAGCGGGCCCGCCCCCGCCGTGTTCCGGGCGATGCTCGACGAGGTCCCCGTGCGCGACCGCGATGCGTGGGTGGACCTCTTGTGGGGCATCGACGAGCTGCCCGACGACGACCCCTCGCTCCCGCGCGGCTGCGTGCCCTACCTGCCGTGCGAGGTGTCGACGGTGCTCGAGGCGGTGGAGCGCGCGGAGGTGACCGCGGACGACGTGTTCGTCGACGTGGGATCGGGGCTGGGGCGGACCGCCGGGCTGGTGCAGCTGCTCACCGGGGCGGGCTGCATCGGGCTGGAGATCCAGCCGAGGCTGGTCCATGCCGCCCGCGGGCGCGCGGCCTGGCTGAACCTGAGCCGCTGTTGCTTCGTGGAGGGCGACGCCGCGGAGCTGGTCCGCCACATCACCATCGGCACGGTGTTCTTCTTCTACTGTCCCTTCGGCCGCGACCGGCTCGAGCGGGTGCTGGTGGACCTGGAGGAGCTCGCGCGGGTCCGACCGATTCGAGTGTGCTGCGTGGGGATGCCGGCGTTGGATCGGGAGTGGCTGGTTCCGGTCGAGCCCACCTCGGTGGACCTGGTGGTGTACCGGAGCCTCCCGTGCGCGCCGACGGCCGCCGACTGAGCACACGACCCGGAATGGGCCCGGCGTCGAGTGCCTGGCTCGACGCCTGCCGTGGAGGGCAAGGCTCTCAGCCGTCCCCGCCGGCGTCGCCTTCGAACACGATGGTGGTCTGCGGCTTCACGCTACCCGCCGCGGGCGCGGTGCCGTCGTCGTCCTCGGGTCCGAAGACCTCGAGCCGAATCAGGCCGTCGATCACTTGGCGGCTCTGGTCGAGACGCTGCGTCGGCGGCGAGACGTGGTACCCCGTGAGAGGGGTGCTCCACGGGACCCACTGATCGTCCACGAAGGACGATGCCTTGACGAAGTATCGCTTGTCGCCGATGACGAAGTCATTGGTGCCGAAGGTGATCTGCTGCTGGGAGCACGTGGCGTTCACGTAGATCTTGTCCTCGATGCGAGTTCCTCCTTCTCTGATCGCGTAGGTTACCGTGCCCACGACCATACCAGTCGCGATGCGGCAATCGGTGGGTGGAGGGGTGGATGGTGATTGGGGCATTGGATCGTCGTCCTTCGTTCGAGGGGGGTGTTCGTGGCGTGTCTGCCGTCCGTCCTGGGCCATTCGACGCTCTGCCCCTTCCTCGTCCAATTTCGTTCCCGGCCACTCCATATTCGTGTCCCAATCATCATCGAGCATTGTGAGAAGGCACTGTCTCGCTTGGAGGGAGCGGGCGAGCAGCTCATCGAAATGGGATGACTCGATCAGACTACCTCAGCCTCCCGGAGGACGGTAGCGATCGGTGGAGTGTTCTCATCCGCTTCATCGCTTGCGGAGTCGTCTCCGTGCGGCCGGAACCTTTGGGACACATTCGTTCTCGTCGTACGCGTCGTCGATCACGGCTCGCCTGTGATAGGGAACCTCGTGCCTCGAGATCGACTGTCCGTCCTGCTTGCCACTGCTCGTCCCGACGATCTCCCGTCGCTCCACGCGGGGCGCAAGGTGAGGGCCCTCCGACACAAGCTCTCACCCCTCATCGAGCAGGGTACGTTCACGCTCGCCGTGGAGCCGGCCGTGCGGGCCACCGGTCTCGTTCGGCTGCTTCGGATCCATCGACCCGACGTCCTGCACATCGCTTGCCACGCGCTGAAGGACTCGAGGGGAGTGCAAGTGCTGGCGCTCGAGGGGCGTGGCGGGGAGCGGGACGAGATCGACGCCGAAGAGCTGCATGCACTGCTGGAAGAGGCCGCGGTCCGTCCTCGCGTGGTGATCCTCGAGGCGTGCCGCTCGTCCCCGATCGCAGCACAACTCTCGGAGCTCGACCCGGAGCGGGTGGTGGTCGGCACCCGCGAGAAGATCGAGCCCTCGGCCTCGACTCGCTTCTTCCTCTCCTTCCATGGGGGCCTGGCCGCGGGGCAGCCGATCGCCGATGCGTTCGCCGAGGCCCGCCGCGACATGGAGCTGTTCGCGCCCAGCCTGTGGGCGATCCCAGAGCTGCATGGGCAGCGCAATCAGGGGGAGCGGCTGCTGTCGGCCCCGCCTGCGGCGTCGACCTTCGAGATCCCTCCTAGCCGGGTCGAGGAGCAGGTGATGATCGCGGGACCCCTCGAGCCCGCGTCCGAGGTCTATGGGCGGGAGGCGGTCTTCAATGCCCTCGACCAGCACTGGTTCGACGAGGGAGGGGAGGCGCAGCGAGCCTCCAACATCGTGCACATCCATGGCGACGCCGGGAAGGGAAAGACCGCCGTCCTCGCCCGGTGGCTCGACGTGCAGGCGGCCCGGGGGTGGTGTGGGGCCTCGCGGGTGTTCTCCTGGAGCTTCGATCCCCTCGGGCGGGGGCCATGCACCGGGGACGTGGCGAGCTTCTTCGAGCAGGCATCCGAGTTCTTCGGCGGTCTGGATCCCCACCTCCGACTGGGCGCGGGCGAGGCATCCGGAGAGGGGGAGTGGCTCGAGGGACTCCGCTTGGCTCGAGTCATCCGACACGAGCGTGCCCTCTTGTGCCTGGACCACCTGCCCATGCTGCCGCACCAGCGTCACGACCAGCACGACCCCCACGAGGTGCTCACCCCCGGGCTGGCCGCGCTGCTCCACGAGCTCGATCGAGGGCATGCAGGGCTGTGCATCGTCACCAGCCGCCTCCACGGCGAGCTGCGACTGCCACGGGCTCATCACCTGCGGATCGGGGGCATCGACGAGGCGGCGGCGGTCGAGCTGCTGGTGGATCGCGGGATCGTGGAGACCCGGGCGACGATCGAGGCGCTCGCGGCCTCGCTCAAGGACCACCCGATGAGCCTGGCGCTCGCGGCCAATGCCCTGGCCTCGGGGCGCAATGCCTCGTCGTTGGGACGGAGCGGCGGTCAGTGGTCCTCCGATCCACTGGCGCTCTCGAGGGTCTCTCCCGACGGGGAAGCATCGTGGATCCTGCGGCTGCTGGCGCTGCGCGGCGGCTCGTTGGATCGACACGAGCTGCGGCGGGCTTCGGGTGCGACCGACCTCCCTCGGGGCCCCCGCGAGTGGGATGGCGTGCCGGTCGAGCGCCTGGCTGCGCTGCGGGAGCTCCGTGCCCTGGGGCTGATTCGCATCACCCCGGACCACACCATCGAGCTGGTGAGCTCAGGGGTGATGGTGGCCATCCCCGACGAGGTGCCGCCGTCGCTCCTCCGGTCTGCTGCCGAGTCCGAGTCCTCGCCCGCGATGCTCGCGTACACCATGGAGGCCAATCGCGGCGAGTCGCGAGGACTGCGTGACGTCCCGGTGTATCGCCGGACCCTCCGGGTCGCCCTGCGCACGGGCGAGCCTCGCAAGGCATTCGACTTCTATCGCCGCGAGATCTGCAAGGTCGACCCGGAGCCGGGCAAGGACGCGGTCCCCTATCGGCAGAACCACCTCACTCGCAAGCTGGGCGCCGTCGGGGACGAGCTGGCGATCCTGGCCGAGCTCTTCGAGGAGGATGAGGGCGGTGGCTTCGGCGCTGTGCTGCGACCCGAGCTCGCAGTGCTCGGCGCCACCGAGCGGGGCACGCTCCACCACCACCTCGGGCTCGCGCTCCGTCACCTGGGTCGGCTGGAGGAGGCCCAGCCGCGCTTCGTGGCGGCGTACGAGGACTATGTGGGGGAGAGCCCGGAGCGAGCCGCGATCTGTGCCAACGACCTGGCCGAGGTCCTGATGTGGCGGCGGCGACTCCCCGAGGCGGAGCAATGGGCGGATCGAGCCGTGGCGTCGGCGAAGGAAGCCAACCGTGGACCGAAGGTATCGTTGCTCGACTCCGCCGCAACGTTCGTGTGCCTGGGGACCCTCGCTCGCGTCCACCACCTTGGAGGAAGGATGGACGACGCGAAAGAGGATCTCGCAGGGGCCGTCGATGCCGTCACCCGACACGTAGAGGAATTCGGAGGGCTGCCCGGGACCGAGGGCCAGTTGTTCTCACGTCCGGGCTACTACCACTGGTGCTTCTTGCTCGACGAGCTCGAGTGCATGCACGTCGCGGGAGAAAGTAGGGCGGAGCTGGAGAAGGCCGAGGAGCTGGGCATGCTCCTCCACTCGGCCAAGCTCTGGCATCAGCAGGGTTACATTGCCTCGGTCTCACGAGGCCTCGATGCGCTGGCCAGGGGGCGGTTGCTCTTGCGGTGCCTTCGTATCGGCCTACCTCGTCCCCGCTCCTTGGGCCCGCACGCCGCACTGCGGCTGGAGGAAGAGGCATTCTCCGAGCTGGGGTCTGCGGTCCACGTCTTTCGGGCCAATCAACACCTGTGGATGCTCCCCGATGCGCTCAGTGCGCGGGCTGAGACCTTCGATCGGCTCGGGGATCCGACCAGTGCGGCTCGTGATCGAGCCGAGGCCAGGCGCTGTGCCGAGCTGATGGGATGGCCCGCGGCCTGGCGACCTTCGTGAGGACCACTCCGAGGATCCCTTGGACCATTCGAACCAAACGACGGGGCCTCGAAGCCACGCTAGCGCCGCGCGTATTCGACCACTATCGTGGTTGGCAGCTCGACATGGACGAAGAGGCAAGGGACCGTGAGCTCCTCGGGCGATGGGTGGATGGGGACGAACGAGCTGGGAGCCTGCTCATCCAGCGTCACTTCGAGACCCTCAACCGCTTCTTTGTCAACAAGGCGCCAGAGTCGGACCGCGCCGACCTGATCCAGAACACCCTCCTGCAGTGCACCCAGTCCGTGGAACGCTTTCGCGGTGAGGCCCGGTTCTGCACCTACTTGCTGGCGATCGCCCGCAACGTGCTCCTGCACCACTATCGCACCCGGGGTCGCAAGCTCGACCAGCTCGATCCCCTCACGCACTCGGTGGTCGAGGCTTCCACCGCAGGCTTGTTCACGAAGCTCGTAGGCTCGCGCGAGCTGAGAGCCCTCCTCCGTGCGCTGCGGCAGCTCCCCATCGATCTACAGCTCGTGCTCGAGCTCAAGTACTGGGAGCGTCTGACTGCGGTGGAGTGCGGCATCGTCCTCGACATGTCGCCCAACACGGTCAGCAGCCGGGTCAAGCGGGCCAAGGGGATGCTCACCAGGATGCTCGACGGGGACGAAGGGGCGCGCGAGAGCGGGTCGTCGGAAGCGCGGAGCGTGGATGGATGGCTGGACGAGATGCGCAACGTCCTGGGAGGAGACCCACGAGAGATCCTCGCCGAGCGAGAGCAGAGCGAGGAGTGAAGCTCCTCAGCCGGTGAGGTAGTCGACGAGCCGGCGCACGGCTCGGTTCGGCTCGCGCCGGAGATCGATCTGGATGTGCTCGACCGAGGGCTCGATGAGCGGGAGCGCGGTGTCGGAGGGCAGAGTGCGGAGGTACGCGACGGCCAGGCGTCGGTGCTGCTGCGCTTCGCAAAGAGCGTGAGCCGACTGGTACTCCCAGCGCTGGAAGGTCCCCAGGCCGCTCTCGCCGAGCGAGACCACATAGCCGTCGGCGATGGTGAGGATGACCGCGGCCGTGAGCACGATGGGATCCCGGTCACGCTGGATGCCCTCCCAGTCGACCCAGAGCTCGAGGCGCTCGCGCTTGCGGTCGCGCGAGATCGCTTCGTGCAGCAATCTCACCTCGGCCTCGTCCTTGCTGTTGTAGGTGAGCATGAGCAGCCGCCGAGGCTTGGAGCCGAGATGGTCGCGGAGGTACCTCGACTCGTGTCGCCTCACGAGCACTGCGAGCACCGCGAGCGCCCCGCTACGATCGAGCTCGGGAGGAGGTGAGCCCTCGGCCACGAGGCGGTCGAGGGTCGAGGAGAAGTCCCGACCGAGCGAGCCATTGAGCATCCTCGTCGAGAGCCGCTGGCCGAGGCTTGTCGTGGCGAGCACCACGGCCGCTGGATCCGACGACGGTCCCCCTTCCGCCATCCGCAGCAGTCGGTGCTCGATGCGAAAGGAGGTCTCGAGGGCGTGTCGTCGGGAGTTGAAGGCGTCCAGGGCTCGCCTGACCGAGCCGGCGCTCTCCTCCTCGGACAGGCCAAATTCTCGGCTCATTACGTACGCTTGCTCGGCGGGCGTGGTCCCGACGGCGAGCAATGCGTTGGCGCATCGCTCCTGGTCGTTCAGGTCGAGCAGGGCCTGCCTTCGCACCAACTCTGCGATTCCCTCCTCCATCTGCGAGGGCGTGAGCCGGGCGATCGTGAACAGGCCCACGCGGTCCGCATCCTCGAGGGCCCGACGTGGAATCACGGAGTGGGCGTGGGCGAGCAGCGCGGCTCGCTCGGAGACCCCGACGGGCGGCGACTCGAAGGGGACCGCGGTCATCCTCTGGCTCGCCCACTCGAGCTCGTGGTGCAGCGGGTAGCGCATCACCACGTTCAGGAAGCGGATCACGGTGCCGAGGTTGTCGGCTAGGGCTCGTTCGAAGAGCTCCATCGTCTCGAGCTCCGCGACGGAATCAGATCTCCCTCAGCTCGGCGAGGAGTGCTTCGTGGCGAGGAGCGAGGACGTCGTGCGGGTAGCCCTCGGTCCCTCCGTCGATGAGTGCCCAGGCCCGGGCGAGCGCCTCGGCGGCGGGCTCGCGTTCATCCAGGTGGAGCTCGGTCTCGGCCAGATCCAGCCAGACCTCGGCTCGTGTCACGTCAGTCATCGTCGACCAGCTTTGGTGGCTCGTGGCCTTCTGGAGCCACGATCGCGCGTCGCTCCACTGGCCCAAGAGCAGCTTTGCCCGCCCGAGGAACGCCTGGGCCAGGGGCTCGCGAGCGGAGAGCCTCGGGTCCAGCGGAAGGCTGTGCTCGAGGGCCGCGCTCCACTGCCGTACGTCGCCGAGTCGGCTCGTTGCCGCGGGGTCGCGGATGAGGGCGTCGAGCGCGTACATGCGGAGCTGAGACTCGATCAGCGGAGGCAGGGGGTGGTTGTCGAGCAGCGCCATCGCTCGGTCGGCGAGCTCGAGCGCGAACGGTTGGCGCAAGAACGCCTGGAGTCCAGGGAGCAGCACGTAGATGGAGTCGGGGTCATCCCCGAGCTCGGCGAGGGCGGACTCGACGATCTCCCTCGCCTCGGTGCTGTCGATCGTCATCAAGGCGTTGACCAGCTGTCCGTTCAGAGGGGCCAGGTACTTGTGGCCATAGCTCTCTTCTCCCCACAGCTTCATCGCCTCTTCGATTGCCGCGGCTGCTCCTCGATATGACGCTGCGGCCTGCTCGCCGCCGAGGCGAGTGCCGAGCTCGATCTGGGTCCGGGCGAGATTCCCGAGGGCCTTGGCCCGACCGAGCCGATGCCCTCGCTTGGCCTGCAACGCCGCGGCCCGCTCCAGGGACGCGACGGCCTCGCGGAGGAGGTCGACGGCCTCGTCCGGTTCCTCGTCCTCGAGACCTCTTCGGTAGAGGTCGAGACCGTGCATCTCCAGGAGCTCGGCTTCTTGCTCGCGCAGGAGCAGCCGACCCCCTGGCTCGTGGTCGAGCGCCGACTCGAGGTCTACCGGAGGGACCGGGCGCCCGAGGACGGAGAGCATCTTGGCCTGGAAGATCGCGATGTCCCACGCCGTCGAGCGATGGAAGGAATTGCTGGCGTAGGTAGCTGCGGCCGCCAGGTCGTCGAAGCCCGGAGTGTTCCATCCCTCGCGCTGGGCGGAGTCGTTGCGGGATCGCTGCAGGCGGAGTCGTCCGAGCTGGTAGTGGACCTCGGCGAGCAGGGGCTCGTAGTCGAGCGCCTTGGCACGCGAGAGCTGCGGCTCCACTCGGGTGATGCCGTCGTCGTACCTCCGAGCGATCTCGTCGATGCGGGCGAGCGCGAGCTCGGCCCGGACCTCCGCGATCGCATCCGTGTCTCGGGCATCGAGCGCTCGGGCAGAGGTGAGCGAAGCCGCGTCGAGCCAGCATAGGGCAGGGGAGGGCGTGGTGAGCTCGTCGACGGTCGTGACGGCGTCGGTCGAGCCCTCCTCGGCGAGCTCCGTGAGACCCGCATCCACGGCGAGCAGCCGTCGATTCAGGCAACCCTCGACCGATATCCACGCATCGGCCTCACGCTCCATGAGCGTGGCCTCGCACGCGTTGGCGTAGGCCGTCTGCCAGCGCGCCCGATGGATCTCCACGAGCTCCTCCACTCGGTTGGTCGTGGGATCTCCGAGGCGAGGCACGAGAGAGGAGCGGACCTCGTCGTTCCAGACCTTCGCATACTCGTCGGGGGCGGCTCGGCAGATCTCGGCCCGCTGTCGACGCTGGTACTGGTACATGCCGACGCCCCCTGCCATCGCGGCGACGGCCAGCGCTGCCGCTGCGCCGATGAAGATGCGTGTCCGCTTCCGCTGGCGCTCGAGGTCGAGGCGATCGACCAGCTCGCCCATCGTGGAGAAGCGCCGCTCGGGATCGGGGTCGAGTCCTCTCGTGAGCGCAACGCGGATGCTGCGAGGGATCCCGTCTCGCACCCGTGGCCAGCTCAGCTCGCCGTGGCTGGCCTTGACGAAGATCAGTCGTCGGTACTCCTGCCGGACCGACGTCTGGGTCGCGGTGGGGTCGCGAGCCTGGATTGTCGAGAGGAACTCGCCGAAGGTCCAGCGCGAGTATGGGTGATGAGCCGTGAGGCCCTCGAACAGCGCCACGCAGAAGCTGAACTGGTCGGAGCGGGCGTCGCGGTGGCGGCCGAGGTACTGCTCGGGAGCCATGTACTCCGGGGTCCCTCCGGCGGGGCTGTGCTCGCCGCCGAGCAAGGCCAGGCCGAAGTCGGCGACCTTGGGCACACCGTCGTCTCCAATGAGCACGTTGTCGGGCTTGAAGTCGCCATGGATTACGTTGCGGGCGTGGGCAACGGCGAGGCCGCGCCCGGCCTGGACGTAGACGCGGAGCACCTCCTCCCAAGAGTGCTCGTCGTCGTGGAGCCAGTTGCGGAGGGTCTTGCCGGGGACGAGCTCCATCGAGATCCATGCTTGGCCCCGATCGAAACCCACCTTGTGTACGTGGACGACGTTGCGGTGGATCACCTCCGCCATCGCCTTGGCTTCACGCAGGGCTCGGCGCCGGACCTCGGGATCCAGCAGCGCGCCCCTGCGGCGGAGGACCTTGACTGCAACCTCGACGTCGAGGTCGGAGTCATGGGACCGATAGACGACGCCCATGGCTCCCTCGCCGAGGACCTCGCCGAGCTCGTAGGGGCCGATCGTGACGGGCTCGGAGTCGACCCCCGTCATCTGCCGAATGATGCTGGCCATGAGCCGCTGCTCGGCAACGCCCAACTCCTCCCTCGGGCCAAAGGCGTCCTCGAGCTCTCGATCGCTGATCAAATCACTGCGGGTGTCGGGCATGTCCTATCGGTCTAGTTCCCGGCGAGATGGACTCTAGCACTCGGATCCCGGTCTCTGCGCGATGCGGAGGAGCTTCGCTTCGTCCAATGACGTCGACTCGCCTTCGGTCGACCCGATCGGGACAGCGTCGGGACCCGATGGCGACGGGACTGCGCGAACCAGCAACTCAAGCGCGAGAGCGCGACCGGAGACTCGAGCGCAGCAAACTCGAGCCCGAGCTGGGCTGGGTACCTCCGCCGGTCGATTACATGGCCCTCGTGGTGGCCGCCGTTGGCGAGGCCGCGGAGGGAGCCCAGGGCGCGTGTTCGTGCGTCTCGTGCCCCGGAAGGCGGTGTCACACCTCGTGGAAACAGTCTCGTCCCTCCAGCGGTATGCTGCCCCCGCCGCCATGACCGTCGCCGAGCTCGTGACCTCCATCCTCGACGCAGGAGAGATCGCCATCACCGTGGCCGCGATCCTGCCCCTGGTGCTGGGTGCCTTCTCGTACATGCTGCGCCAGCAGGGCCGCAACCAGGCGTCTCAGGTGGTCGCCAACGTGGGCATCGGTCTGGGGTTCTTCTCGCTGCTGGTGGTGATCTGCTGGACGATCTACGCCTCCAACGTCCCCGGGATGATCGGCAGCACCAACGTGCTGGTGTTCGTGGTGCCGATCTACTTGCTGGTGGTGAGCTTCGGCGTGGAGCACCTGCTGCACCCGGGCCGGCAGGAGAGCATCCGCGAGCGCGTGCGCAAGGTGGCGCTGTTCGTCATCGTGCTCGGCGTCCTCTATCTCGTGCTCAGCCGGCTCGACTACCACATGGTCATCTGGACCAACGTGCTGGGCTTCGTCTTCTTCATCGGCGCGCTGATCGGCATCCTCTACCTGCTGGTCCGCCGCGTGGTCTAGCTCGGGCGGAAAGCACAAGAGCGCGGGGGATCGCCGAGGGACCGACGACCGTCGCTCAGCTCGCGGGCGCGTCGATCGGCATCGCCTCGACCGCGTCGAGCCAGCCCATGATCTCGGCCCGTAGCTCCACCGCGGCCAGCGAGCCATCGGGCGAGAGCCCCTCGCGGGCGCGTCGGGCCAGCGCGAGCGCCTCGGCTCGGCGCTCGGGATCACGAGCCATCCGCTTGGCCTGGGCGAAGTCGGAGAAGGCCTCGCGCATCGCGGTGGGGTCGGCGGTCGGCCGCTCGCTGCACTCGGCCCGTGCGTCGCTCGGGCGGGGGCCCTGGTCGCGCGGCAGGGTGCCGGCGGTGAGCCCCATCAGCGCCAGCCCGGCGAGCGAGGCGGCGCCGAGCATCCGTCGCCTCCGGCCGCGCCGGGGGATCGCCTCCTGCAGCGCCAGCAGCAGCAGGTTCATGTCGGGGTAGCGAGCGTCGGGCGAGTACGACAGGCCGCGCTCGAGCACGGCGAACACCCGCCGCGGGATCCGGCGATCCCGGGGGGCCCCCAGGGCCGCCTTGCGCTTGGCTCGGTACAGCTCCTTGGCGGTCTGGCCCGCGAAGGGCAGCGCGCCGTAGAGCGCCTCGTAGAGCGCAATGCAGAACGAGAACTGATCGCTGCGGGCATCCACGGGCCGACCCTCGTGCTGCTCCGGGGCCATGTAGGCAGGCGTGCCCATGGCCGAGCCGCGACGGGTGAGGCGGGGCTGCTCGGGCGCGGGCGGGACCGTCTCGCTGGCCTCGGCACTGGAATCGTCGGCGACGAAGGCCGCGATGCCGAAGTCGGCCACGAACACGCCGCCGTCGCGACCGATGAGCACGTTGGTGGGCTTGAAGTCGCGGTGCACGATGCGGGCGGCATGGGCCGCGGCCAGGCCCCGGCCCGCGGCGCAGAACACCTCGACGATCCGCGACCAGCTCGGCTGCTCCTTGCGGAGCCAGCGGGCGAGGTCGAGGCCCTCGATGAGCGGCATGGCGAGGAACACCCCCGAGGGCGTCAGGCCCACGTCGAAGATGCTCAGCACGTTGGGGTGGTGCAGCGCGGCCATCGACTGCGCCTCGCGACGCAGGCGAGCCTGGGCCTCGGTGGCGTCGGGGCCCGAGCGCGGGCGCATGAGCTTGACCGCCACGCGACGGTTGAGCTCGGGATCCCACGCCTCGTAGACGGCCCCCATGCCGCCCAGGCCCAGGCGCGTGCCCAGGCGATAGCGACCGGCGCGAGTGAGGCGACCCTCTCCGCCCAGCGGGCGATAGGCGGCCGTGCGCGCGCGGGTGAGCGCGATGGGATGGCGCTCGACGAGCCGCTCGATCGACGCGGTCGTGCAGGGAGTCTCGGAGCTCATGGCAAGGGCAAGGAGGAAGGACGCGACCTGCGAAGATGGTCGAGGTCGCTCCCTCGTAGTGGTCGAAACCCTCAGGAAGGTTCGGGCGAATCGTGAATTGACCCGCAATGACCTCGCTTGCAAGCCAGGCCGCACGGGACTCCGATCACCACGGGCGCGAGCCCGAGCATCGTGGTGCGTAGTTTTGGTGGGGTCGCCTCGACCCCGTGCAGGAGGCGGTCAGGGACCGCTTCGGGCCGGGGTCCAGCCGGGGGGCGGAGGAGCCAGCGGAACCACGTACTGCAGGTTGGCCCGGCGATCGAGCGCCGCGTTGGCCCGGCGCGCTCGCTCGTTGAAGACCTGATCGTCCGAGTGAGGCCGCACGCGATCCCAGGCCTCGCGGTGTCGCTGTGAGCTTGCTTCGTCGCCCTGCTCGGCGCGGATCCGGGTGAGCAACGCATGGGCGGTGAGGTGCTCGGGATCGATCTCGAGCACGCTCTGCAGCGCGGCCGCGGCCTCTTCCTCCCGCTCGAGCCGAAACAGTGAGTCACCCTTCATCGCCAACAGCTCTCGATCGCGGGGGAAGGCGGCGAGCGCCACGTCGAGCGCGGCGAGGGCCGCCTCGTGATCGCCCTGCGAGCCGCGGATCCGGGCCAGCAGCCACGCGGCGGTGGGATGCCCGGGGCTCACCGCATCGGCGGCCCGCACGTGCTCCTCGGCGCGCTCGAGGGCGCCGTCGTCGAGCGCTCCGCGGGCGAGGTCGAGGGGCGGGCCGGGATCGTCGGGCCGGCGCTCGGCAGCGGCGAGAGCCGCCTCGCGGGCGAGGGCGGTGTCGCCTCGCAGCAGGTGGGCGATGCCGAGGTTGCGCAGGCGGGCGCCCACCTCGGGGGTGGTCGCGGGCGGCACGATCACGAAGTCGCCGGGGACCAGCGACAGCGTGGTCGAGGCGATCTCGGTGATCGGCATCTGCGGTGCATCGGGGCCGAGCACCGTCTCCACGTAGGAGCGCGTGAGCTTGCGGTCGAGCACCCGCAGCTCCACCGTGCAGGGCTGCTCGGGCGCGGACAAGGACAACCGCACCAGATCGGAGGCGCCCAGCATGATGCGACGGGCGACCAGCACCGAGTGGGTGTCCTCCACGTCGTGGACGAGCAGGGGCTCGCCCTCGCCGTCGAGCAGCACCGCGTTCCACTGGTGTGCCTCGGGATCGAGGTTCCCGCGTGCGTCGAGCCAGCCGCGGGCGAGCAGGGGCTCGCCGGACTCGCTGCGCACCGTGACCTCGAGCCACGACTCCCGCAGGTCGGCGATGCCCCCGGGGTAGAGGTGACCCGAGCCGGTGTTGCGCACCACCACGTCGAGGGTGAGCGGCCGACCGGCGGGCACCGGAATCGGGCCCTCGGGGGCGAGCCGCCGCTGGGGCGGGCCCTCGCCCTCGACCTCGATCGCGCCCACGTCCACGGTGAGCACGCCCTCGAGGAAGGCCTGGTTGCGCGCCACCCAGCCCTCGTCTCCCAGCGCGCGGGGCAGGGCCGTGTTGGCGCCGAGGAACGCATGGTCGGCCACCTTGCCGTCGTCCCCTGCCGCCGGGTCGTCGGCGGGGATCTGCGGCATGTGGCAGTCCTGGCAGCGCTTCTGCTCGGGCGCGGGCGGGAAGAAGGTGCGAGCCGAGTTGCCGCCCGCGCCGCTGTCGTGCCAGGGGTCGTACTCGTCCTGGCCCCGCAGCCAGCGGTGCGAGTTGAGCTCGGGCGGGATGTGGGCCTTGTGACAGCCCACGCACATCTCGGGGCTGCGCAGGTAGGGCTTGCCGAAGCTCTCCACGTGCGCCTCGGGCTTGCTGCGGATCAGCCGGTTGCTGCGCTCGCGCTCGTCGGGATCGTCGGAGTCGTAGCCGGGGTAGTGCTCGGGGGCCGCGACCACGTAGCTGCCGTTGCCCAGCCGCGAGGGCGCCTCCACGAGCGCGTGGCAGGCCAGGCAGGTGATGCCGGCATCGGCCCCGGGCTGCTCGGGCCGCGGGTGCTCGTCCATGCGACCGGTGAGCAGCAGCAGCGGATCGTGACAGCCCCCGCAGAACTTGAGCTCGTCGGGCTGCCGGTGCTGCTGGGCCAGGGCCAGGGTGCCCGCGTAGAAGGGATCGTTGAGCGAGCCGAAGTGGTGGACCGAGGCCTCCCAGCGCTCGGCGATCGCGGGGTGGCACTGGGCGCAGTAGGCCGGGTCGTCGAGGTCCTCGGGGCGCAGCACGTGGCCGTCGATGGTGCGGGCCTGCGACAGGCCGGGCACGAGCGTGGCCCGCGGGGCCTGGTCGTGCTCGTCGTGGGTGGGCCACCACAGCTGCGCGGCCCAGATGCCGCCGCCCAGCAGGATCGCCGCGCCGGCGGCGAGCTGCTCGGGTCGCAGCGCGGGGGTCACCAGCGCGCGGCGGCGGTGCAGCACGTAGGCCCCGAGCGCGGCCACGAAGGCGCCCTCGTGCAGGATCACCAGCCAGCCCACCGTGCGGCTCTTGCCCACCATCCACAGGGCGACCCCTGCCGCGCAGCCGAGCAGGGCCACCGTGGCCACCACCAGGCCGATGCTGCGGGCGCCGGTGTTGCGGTGCCGGCGGTGCAGCACGAAGTGGCTGCCCGCGAAGGCGACCAGCGCCGCCGCGAGCAGCCCGCCCAGCACCAGGTGGGCGCGCTGCATGGGGAGCACCAGGCCCTCGGGGGTGAAGGCGGTGGCCAGGAACGCGCTGTTGGCCAGCAGCAGGACGGTGAGCACGGCCAGCAGCACCCCGGTCGCGCGCTGGACTCGACGGATCGTGGATCGAGCGCTCATGGCGAGATCACCTCGGCTCCGGGCACGTAGGCCCGGGGAGCCTGGCCCTGTTGCACGTGCAGGTGGGCATCGGCCGACTGTGGGCCCAGGCGCTGCTCCTGCCCGCCGGGCCAGGTGATCACGATCTCGTCCACCTGGCTGGCGTCACCCAGGCCCAGGTGCACACGGCGGTCACTGACCGAGAGGTACGACGAGGCGCCCCGCACCTCGCGGCGCAGCGTACGGTCGCCCACCGTCGCGACGACCACCGCCCCCACGGCCGAGCGGTTGGCGGGGCC
Source organism: Myxococcales bacterium (assembly GCA_020633315.1). GTDB lineage: Bacteria > Myxococcota_A > Polyangia > Nannocystales > Nannocystaceae > Paraliomyxa. Next base: position 10,965 of record JACKDV010000004.1, on the reverse strand, counting down.
GCCCTCGAGCCACAGCGACAGCCAGTGCCCCCGCTCGGAGGTGGTGTTGCGCGCGACCTGGACCGGCCCGTCGTTGTCGACCACCACGTAGTCGAGCCCGCCGTCCCCGTCGATGTCGCCCACCGCCAGGCCGCGGCTCACCCCGCGGCGCTCCAGCGCCGAGCCGGCCTGCTCGCTCACGTCCACGAAGCGCCCGTCAGCCACGCGCTCGTACAGCGAGTTGGGCTGGGCGAACTCCACGGTCTCTCGGTAGGTGGACACGTTGTCGGAGATGTGACCGTTGGCGGTGATCAGGTCCTCGTCGCCGTCGTTGTCGGCGTCGAGGAACTCGATGCCGAAGCTCAGCCGCGCGCGCGAGCTGGCGCCGATCCCCGCCGCGTCGGAGCGCTCGCGGTAGCTGCCGCCCTCGCGTCGCATGTAGAGGCTGGTGGGCTCGGCCTGGAAGTTGGTGACCGCCACGTCCCAGCGCCCGTCGGCGTCGGCGTCGGAGATCGAGGCGCCCATCGAGGCCTCCTCGCGCCCGATCTCCGAGTAGGCGACGCCCGCCACCACCCCCTCGTCGCTGAGCTTGCCGGTGCCGTCGTTGAGCAGCAGCAGGTTGCGCGAGATGTCGTCGGCCACGTAGAGGTCGGTGTCGCCGTCGTCGTCGAGGTCGCCGGTGGTGACGGCCAGGCCCTTGGCGGCCATCGCCGCCACCCCGCTGGTCTCCGAGGCATCCACGAAGCGCCCGCCCTCGTTGCGCAGCAGCCGGTCGGGCAGGGCCTCGTACATGGCGGGAGTGCAGTAGATGTGGATCGAGCGATACCAGCACTTGATCGCGTTGCCGAGCTCGTAGTCCACGTAGCGCACCACGTAGAGGTCGAGGTCGCCGTCGTGCTCGAGGTCGAGGAACGCGGCGCTGGTCGACCACCCCTGCGGGCTCACGCCCCACTGCTCGCTCACGTCGCGCAGGCCCTGGCCGGCCTCGTTGTGCAGCAGGCGATCCTTGCCGTCCCAGGTGGTGAGGTAGAGGTCGACCCAGCCGTCGCCGTCCACGTCGCCCGCGGCCACGCCCATGCCGTAGCCCTGCGGGGTCAGCCCCCACGCCTCGCTCACCTCGGTGAAGCCGCCCTTGCCGTCGCCGAGCAGCAGGCGGGGCCCGGCCCCGGCCGGCAGCTCGCCCGCCAGGGCGCCGCCGTCGGCCAGGAACAGATCGAGGGCGCCGTTGCGATCGAGGTCCACCAGCGCGACGCCGCCGGACATGATCTCGGGGATCCAGCGATCGGGGTTGCGCCCGGCGTGGTGGCGCAGGCTCACCCCCCACTGCGAGCTCACGTCGTCGAAGCGCAGCGCGGTGGGGGCAGGGGCCGCCGGCTCGGGGCGCGTGGCGGTCCCGGCATCGCCGGGGCCCGCGGGCGCGCCGGGCTCGGCCGGGGGCTCGAACAGCGAGGGCTTGGGCGGGGGCGGGGGCGGGGTCGATTCCCCGCCGCAGGCCGCCAGCGCCACCAGCAACCCCAGCGCGTGCGGGCGAGTCATGGCGTGCCTCCGGTGGCGATCTGCTGACGAACGGCGGCGGCATCCTCCGTGCGTCCGTCCTCGTCGTAGAGCCGGGCGCGGAGCTCCAGCAGCTTGGGGCGGGTCTGAGCGGGAGCCATGGGCAGCATCTCCTCGATGATTCGATCGGCGTCGTCGTTGTGCCCCTCGGCCTGGGCCGTCTTGAGGGCGCTGGACAGCGCGCTCAGCCGCGCCATCTGGAGCTCCTGCGCGGCGTTGGTCTGGTTGAGCTCGCGGACGCGGGCCGAGGCCTGCTCGGCATCCTCGCCGCGGCCGGCGGTCGCATAGGCGCGGGCGAGGGCCGAGAGGATCGAGCGATCCTCGGGCGCGGCGTCGCGACCGGCCTCGAGCTCGGTGATGGCGCGGTCGACCTGCCCCTGGTGCAGCAGCGAGAGGCCGATGAGCAGCGGGGCGTCGGTGACATTGCCTCCGCCCACCTGGTCGCGCGCGCCCTCGAGCCACGGCAGGGCCTCGCCCGAGCGCCCCGCGTGGAACAGCGCGAAGCCGGCGAGCCACGCCGCCTTGGTGCCGGGGCCCTGCTCCTGCGCGAGGGGCAGCAGGATCTCGGTGGCCTCCTCGTAGCGGCTCGCGCGGAGCCAGGCCGCGCCGAGCTGGAGCCGCTCGTCGGTCGAGGGCGTGGGGGACAGCGTGGCCGCCAGCAGCTCGGCGGTGGCCTCCTGCTCCTCGCAGGCCGCGAAGGCCTGGAGCAGGGCCTCGCGCAGCGACGGCGGGGTGCCGTAGCGATCTCGCAGGCCGCGGAGCTCGGTGAGCGCCGCGGCGTCGCAGTTGCGGCCGCCCGCGAAGCTGGCGAGCAGCCCGGCCAGCCGCGACTCCTCGTGCGGCGGCAGGGCGGCGGCCTCGGCCGCGGCCGCCGGGGCGGATGGATCCTCGGCCGACGGGGCCGCGGCGGGCGGGGCCGAGACCTCGCCCGCCGGCGTGCCCGCCGATGCGGAGCGCGGCGCCGAGGGGGCGTCGGTGGTGCACGCCGCGAGGCTCGCGACGAGCAGGAGGCTCCAGTCGGCGGCCTTCATCGCGCCAGTCTACAACGGAGGCGCCTCGGTCACCGACGAGCGCCCCCCACGGACGGCCGTCCCTCGTATGATCCACGCCGTGGGCATCTGGCCAGGCTCCCGTGCTGCGGCGCGAATGACGTCGGGAGGGCTCGCGTGCCTGCTCGCGCTCGGCTGCGGCGAGCCCGAGCCGGCCGCCACGGGCGATGGCTGCGAGGCGGTGATCTGGGGAGCCCCGCGGCGCTCGGGCGAGCGCCTGTCGGTGATGGGGAGCTGGGACGGCTGGGAGCGCGCCATCCCCATGCAGGACTTCCCGGAGGGGCAGTGGCAGCTCGCCCAGCTCCAGCTCCCTCCCGGGGTGCACGGCTACCTGGTGGTGGAGGAGGGCAAGGGCCGGCTCGATCCCCACAATGCCCTCACCACCTTTCGCGAGCCCGAGGGGCTGGAGATCTCTCGGCTCGAGGTGCCCGACTGCGAGCGGCCCCGGCTCGAGGTGCTCGAGGTGATCGAGGATGCGCCCGATGGCTTCGCGGTGGAGCTGGCCTTCACCCCGGCGCGCGACGGCGCGGCCCTCGATCCCGGCGCCGTGGTGGCGCGGCTGGGCGACGGCACGCCGCTGTCGCTCGAGGCGGTGGACGAGGCCGAGCAGACCCTGCGCCTGCGCGCGAGCGGGCGCCAGCGCGGCAAGCACCGCGTGGAGGTGGAGGCGATCGATCGGGAGGGCCGCGCCACCGATCCGGTGACCGGCGTGGGCTGGGTGCAGCCGGTCGCGCCGCAGTGGACCGGCGGGATCGTCTACCAGATCATGCTCGATCGCTATCGCGGCGACGGGGGAGCGCCCCTCGATCCTCCGCCCGATCCGGGGGCGCGGGCCGGGGGCACCCTCGACGGGGTGCTGGCCGAGCTGCGCGCGGGCACCTACGAGGCGCTGGGGGTGTCGGCGCTGTGGCTGTCGCCGGTGTACCTCAACCCCACCGAGGCCCGAGAGGGCCGCGACGACGACCACCTCTACGAGGGCTACCACGGCTATTGGCCACTCGACACCCGCGCGGTCGATCCTCGCCTGGGCGGAGAGGCGGCCCTGCACGCCCTGGTCGACGAGGCGCACGCCCGCGGCATGCGGGTGCTGCTCGACCTGGTGCCCAACCATCTCTACGAGGACAACCCGCGGGTGGCCGAGGGCCACGTCAACGGCTGGTTCCACGAGCACGATCCCGAGTGCATCTGCGGCTCGCCCACCTGCCCGTGGGGGGCGTTCATCGAGGTGTGCTGGTTCACCCCCTACCTGCCCGACCTGCGCTTCGAGAAGTCGGAGGTGATGGAGCTGGCGGTGCAGGACGCCCTTTGGTGGCACGACGCGTTCGACACCGACGGCTTCCGCATCGACGCGGTGCCCATGATGCCGCGCGCGGTCACCCGTCGGATCGCCCACGCGCTGTGGGCCGACACCGGCCCGCGCGCGGCGGGCTTCACCCTGGGCGAGATCTTCACCGGTCCCGGGGCGGGCGGCACCGAGATCATCCGCTACTACCTGGGCCCCGACGGGATCGACAGCGCGTTCGACTTCCCCCTGATGTGGGTGATCCGCGACGTGCTCGCCCACGGCACCGCCGACTTCTCCGCGGTGGAGGCCAGCCTCGCCAGCACCGACCGCGCGCTGGCGGGCTCGGGCGCGCTCATGGGCCTGATGATCGGCAACCACGACGTGACCCGCTTCGCCTCCGAGGCCAGCGGCGACGCGGCGGGCGATCCCTGGGCCGACCCGCCCGCGATCCCCACCTCCGACGCCGTGTACCAGCGCACCGGACTGGCGCTGTCGCTGGTGCTCACGCTGCCCGGGCTGCCCGTGATCTACTACGGCGACGAGCTGGGCCTGGCGGGCGGGACCGACCCGGACAACCGTCGCGTGATGCCGGGGCCCGAGGCGCTGCTCCCCGCGCAGCAGGAGCAGCTCGCGCTGGTGCGTCGCGTGGCCCAGCTGCGCCGCTGCCAGCCCGCGCTGCGGCAGGGCGATCGTCGCGCGCTGGTGACGGGGCGCGACGACTATGCCTTCGTGCGCGACGCGGGCGACGGCCTGCCCGCGGTGGTGGTGCTCTCGCGCGCGCCCACGGCGTCGTCGGTGGACCTCCCGGCCAACTCGACGCCCGTGCCCGGCTGGTATAAGGATGCCCTGTCGGGAGAACGCTTCGAGCTCGGTCCCCAGGGGGCCGTCCTTCCCATGGAGCCCCGCTCGCTGCGGGTGCTCGTGCCCGAATCCTCGCCTTGCGGCTCGCCATGACCATGCCACGCCTTCCCTCTCGTCCTCGCTCGTCGGCTGCGCTCGCGCTCGCCCTGGGTCCCGCCCTCGCCCTGGCCGGCTGCGGCTCGGATGCCCTGATGTCGGCCGAGAGCCTGGATCCCCCGCCCGACACCTACGACCCCTCCGATGGCTTCCCGGCCGGGGGCACCGGCACGGGCACCGGCGGCAACACGGGCATGGACGCCGGCGACGACGGGTCGCCTCCGCCCCCGCCGGCCGACGGCACCTGGGACTGGCGCGACTCGATCATCTACTTCGTGTTCGTCGACCGCTTCGAGAACGGCGACCTCAGCAACGACGCGCCCCACGGCGCCCCCGTGCTCGAGCCCGTCGACTGGCACGGCGGCGACTGGCAGGGGGTGATCGATCGCATCGAGGGCGGCTACTTCAACGAGCTCGGCGTCAACACCCTGTGGGTCACGGTGCCGATGGACAACACCTCGTCCTCGGGCCTGGGGGTGAGCGACAGCTACGAGTACACCGCCTACCACGGCTACTGGCCCGCCGACCTCGAGGCCCCCGAGGAGCACTTCGGCAACCTGGCCAAGCTGCAAGAGCTGGTCATGGTCGCGCACGACCACGACCTCAAGGTGATCTTCGACTACGCGATGAACCACGTGCACGAGGACTCGCCGGTCTACGCCGAGCACTCGACCTGGTTCTGGCCCAACGACAACGGCGCGGGGGGCAACTGCGTGTGCGGCTCGGGCTGCAGCTGGGACGGCGACGAGGGCAAGCGCTGCTGGTTCACCAGCTACCTGCCCGACTTCGACTTCACCAACCCCGAGGCCCGTCAGTTCTCGGTGGACAACGCGGTGTGGTGGGCCGAGCAGACGGGGGCCGACGGCTTCCGCCTCGACGCGGTCAAGCACATCGAGGACGCGTGGCTGCTCGACATCCGCAGCCGGGCCGTGGCCGATCTCGATCGCTACGACGGCGAGGGCGAGCTGGTGCAGCGCTTCTACATGGTGGGCGAGACCTTCACCGGCGACCAGACGCAGATCGCCTACTACGTCAACGACCAGATGCTCGACGGCCAGTTCGACTTCCCGCTGCGCACCCAGCTGGTGGAGAAGGTGCTGATGCGGCAGGGGGCGATGAGCGACCTGGCCGGCTTCATGGACGCCAACGACGACTACTACTGGTCGGGGGCGGTGATGAGCACCTTCATCGGCAACCACGACCTGCCGCGGGTGATCCACTACGCGCAGGACGTGCCGCTGGCCAACGGCGACCCGTGGTGGAACGATCCCGACGACCTGGGCTGGAACAGCCCCCCGGGGCTCCCCGCGGGCACCTCCGCCTTCGAGCGGGTGGCGGTGGGCTTCGGCGTCATCATGACCACCCCGGGCGCGCCGCTGGTCTACTACGGCGACGAGATCGGCCTGGCCGGCGCGGGCGATCCCGACAACCGCCGCCCCATGGACTGGAACACGGGGGGCTACAGCGCGGGCCAGCAGCTCCTGCGAGATCGCCTCACCCGCCTCACCGCCATCCGGGCCGCGCACCCGGCCCTGCGCTACGGCTCGCGCTCCACCGTCTCCTCCGACTACGACACCCTGGCCTACGTGATGGAGCTGGCGGTGGGCGACCCGGAGCTCGACGAGGAGGTGTACGTGGCGATCAACCGCGGTGACGCGGCGAGCGACGTGGGCGGCCTGCCCGACGGCAGCTACCTCGACGAGCTGAGCGAAGAGATGGTCGACGTGAGCGGGGGCTCGGTGAGCGTGCCGGCTCGCGGCATGCGGGTGCTGGTGACCCCGTAGCCGGAGGGCAGGCGGAAGGACCCCCGCCCCCGAGCGTTCTCGGCCCCGTCCCCGGATACGGAAGGGATCGTCTGGGTTCGTGGGCTCGGGAGCGAGGGGCCCTCCTGCGCCCCGGAACGCCAGCACCGCCGGGTCGCTTACGGTGAATCGTGGCGGCGGTGATCCCGACGGTGGCCTGCATCGTACGATCGCGGCTGCATGTGGACCGCGGTGCGAGAGAGCCTCGTCATCAAGATCGCGCTGGTCTTGCTGGTCACGCTGACGCTGGGCTTCGCCCTGCCCGCGGCGATCAACGCCCGCCTGCAGCTCGACGAGATGCGACGCAGCGGGCGGGCGGCCACCGAGAACGTGGCCCAGGGCCTGGCGGCCGGGGTGCGCACCGCGATGCTCTCGGGCAACGGAATCACCGCGCGCAACATGATCCGCGAGGCCCGGGAGCGCCTGGCCACGGCCGAGGTGAGGATCTACGCGCCCTCGGGCGAGGAGGTGTTCGGCGAGCTCCCGCCGCCGCCCGCCCCCGAGCGGCTGCCCGCGCACGTGCGGGCGGTGCTGGCCGGTGAGGGCACCCAGCGGCCCGATGCCTCGACCACCGCGCTGCCCGTGCCCAACGAGGAGCGCTGCCGCAAGTGCCACGAGCAAGGCGAGCTGCGAGGCGTGCTCACCCTGGGCACCGCGGGGGCTCCCGTCCAGCTCGCGGGCGGCGACGAGACCGACGATGCCCTGGGCGCAGTGGCGAGCTCGGCCTTCGTGCAGATCATGACGGCCGAGCACGAGGATCGCCTCGACGCATACCTCGGCGAGCTCGCGGCGCAGGTGGACGGCCTGCGCAGCGTGACCGTGCTCGACCCCGACGGCGACGCGGCCTTCTCGGGAGGCCCGGAGCTCGCGCTCGACCCGGGGGTGCTGCGCCAGGCCTACGCCACGGGCGAGCCGGTGACGGCGATCGTCGACGGGGTGCGGGCCCGGGTGCGGCCGCTGGCCAACGACCCGCAGTGCCACGCCTGCCACGAGGAGGAGGATCGCTGGCGCGGGGTGCTGGTGACCGCCACCACCGGCCCGCCCGAGCCCCGCCAGGCCCTGCTGAGCGCGGCCGACGTGTCGCTGCGCCACGTGATGCTCTCGGGCCTGGGTCGGCTCATCGCGCGCTTCCTCGACGGGGTGGCGGCCACGGGCACGGTCAGCTCGCTCACCCTGCACGACGCGCAGGGGCGGCTGTACCGGGATGCCTTCGCGCACCCCGAGCCGCCGGCCGCGGTGGCCGAGGTGCTGCACCTGGGCGTGGCCGGGGGCCAGGGCGCGGGCGGGCTCGACGAGGAGGCGGAGCGCTTCGTGTTCGTGGAGCCGCTCACCAACGACGCGCAGTGCCAGCAGTGCCACGGCACCGACTACGAGCTGCGCGGGGCGATCGAGGTGGTGGTCGACACCAGCGCCGCGACGGAGAGTCGCCGTCGCCTCATGCTCACCGGCCTGGGCTTCGCCGCGCTCACCATCGTGGTCACCCTGGGGCTGCTCTACTTCGGGCTGCGCTTCTTGGTGGTGCGGCCGGTCTCCACCATGGGCGACGTGGCCGATCGCGTGGGCGAGGGCCGGCTCGACGTGCGGGTGCCGGTGCGCTCGCGCGACGAGATCGGCCGGCTCGGCGATCGCCTCAACCACATGATCGGAGAGATCCGCAAGAAGCTCGAGCTGAGCAAGTTCGTCTCGAAGGCCACCGTGGGCTCGGTCGACGCCTCGGAGTCCACGGTGGAGCGACAGGGCCAGCGCACGCGGCTCACCGTGCTGTTCTCCGACGTGCGGGGCTTCACCGCGTTCTCAGAGACGGTGGAGCCCGAGGAGGTGGTGGTGATGCTCAACCGCTACCTCGAGGCCCAGGCCGAGGTGGTCGAGCGCCACGGCGGCGACATCGACAAGTTCGTGGGCGACGAACTGATGGCCACCTTCCGCGGCCCGGGCATGGAGGCGCGGGCGCTGGCCTGCGCGGTGGAGATGGTGGAGGCGGTCGAGGCGGTCAACGCCGCGCTGCCGCCCGAGGCCCCGCGGCTGCAGGTGGGGGTGGGGCTCAACGCGGGCGAGGTGGTGCTGGGGGCGATGGGCGCCCGCAGCCGCATGGACTTCACGGTGATCGGCGACGCGGTCAACCTGGGAGCGCGGCTGTGCTCGGCCGCGGGGCCCGGGCAGGTGATCGCGTCGGCGGTGATGCGGCGCGAGGCCGGCGAGGCCCCGGGGCTGCGCTTCGAGGCGCTGCCGCCGATCTCGGTGAAGGGCAAGCGCGAGCCCGTGGAGATCTGGGCGGTGACGCGGCCTTCGAAACGAAGGGACGCGCCCTCGGTGGAGGGCGCGTCCCGGGATCGTGGCTAGCTCGTGGTCAGCGTTACGGGGTGATGTAGATGCACCACCGGTTGAGGGTGCCGCTGTCGTTGACGGCGTCGTCGACGACGTTGAGGGTCCAGTCGCCCTCGGCGAGCTCGCCGTCGAAGGTCGACAGCAGGGCGGGGGCCTCCGGGGTGATGTTGCCCTCGATCGCGACCGGCGCGACGCAGTTGGCCGGGCCGTTGGCCTCGTCGTTGAGGAACGCGAACACGTCGTCGCCGCTCCCGCAGAGGTCGGTGAACAGCGGGATGCTGGTCCCCGTGGCGTCGTGGGTGAGCGTGATGTCGAGGTCCGCGTCCCAGGTGTGGGTGATGTCGAGGTGGACGTCGAGGTCGGCCACGTTGCCGCTGCCCACCGGGACGGTGATCGTGCTGTTGACCGGAGCGGCATCGTCGATGGCCGCGGCCGGGGTGGCACACACGGCGATGACCGAGTTGGAGCACTCGCCGATGTCGAAGCTACAGGTGGGGAAGCTGCAATCGAGCGAGCCGCCCACGAAGCCGAGGTCCTCACAGGTGGTGAAGTTCAGCTCCTTGTTGTCGCACACCTCGTCGGGAACGACGCCGTCGTTCTCGATGGTGTTGTTGCCGCAGATGCCCTCCGTGGCGTCGCACAGCGAGGTGTCGAACACACAGCCGCCGTCGCAGGCCAGCGTGCCGCCGGCGAGGTAGCCCAGGCTGGTGCAGCTCTCCCCACCGAGGTTGGCGCCGTCGCAATCCTCGGCGAAGGTGACGATGCCGTCGCCGCAGTTGTTGGGATCGGGTCCGATCTGGAAGTCCACGCACCACTCGTTGAGCGTGCCGCCGTCGCCGTCGGCGTTGTCGAGGATGGTGATCTCCCAGGTCGACGCGCCATCGGGCATGCCGGTGTAGGCGTCGAGGGTGCCCGGGTCGGGCAGCGAGGCCATCCCGTTGCCCACCGGGCTGACGCACGCCGGAGGGGCGCCCGCCGCCGAGTCGAAGGTGACCAGCATGTTGTCGACGTTGCCGCAGGCCTCGTCGAACATCTGCTGTGAGGAGTTGGACTCCACGTGGCGGACGGTGACGTCGAGGTCGCCGACCCAGGTGTGGGAGGCATCGACGTACACGTTGACGTCGGTGACGAAGGCCCCGAGGGCCGGCACCGCGATGGTGTCCTGGGTGATCGTGCCCTCGGCGGGGCCCACGGCCGAGCCCGGGGTGGAGCAGAAGGTGTAGCCGCAGCCGCTGGTGTCGATGGTGCAGTCCAGGTTGCAGCCGAGGCTGCCGCCCGGGAAGGGCGTGAGGCTGCCGCAGCTCTCGCCGCCGAAGTCCGTGCCGTCGCACTCCTCCGCGCCGTTGAGGACGCCGTCGCCACAGGCGAAGCAGCCCGAGGTGTCGTACGCGCCGCAGGCCGCGTCGCAGGCCAGCGTGCCGCCTTCGAAGCCCTGGGTGATGCAGTCCTCGCCGCCGAGATCGGTGCCGTCGCAGACCTCGGGGCCGCCGATGGTGTCGTCACCACAGACGTAGCAGCCCGCGGTGTCGAACATGCCGCAGCCCGGGGCACAGGCCAGGGTGCCGCCGTCGAAGAACACGCCCGGCATGTACTCCTGGGTGGTGCAGTCCTCGACGCCGAGGTCGGCGCCGTCGCACACGTCCATGCCGTTGATCATGTCGTCGCCGCAGGACTCGGTGACGCACATCATCGCGTCGAAGGTGCAGTCGTCGTTACAGCCGAGCTCGCCGCCGTAGTACATGGCCGGGTCGTAGGTGACGCAGTCCATGCCGCCGAGGTCGTCGCCGTCGCACTCCTCGCCGTCGTCGATCATCCCGTTGCCGCAGTTGAGCGTGCACATCGACTCGTCGAAGGTGCAGTCGTCGTTGCAGCCGAGATCGCCGCCGTCGAAGCCCCGCCCCATGCAGTCCATGCCGCCGAGGTCGGCCCCGTCGCAGTCCTCGCCCGCATCGACCACGCCGTCGCCACAGCTGGGTCCGCCGCTCGAGCTCCCGTCCGCACTCTCCGTCTCCGT
>JACKDV010000039.1 GCA_020633315.1 Myxococcales bacterium | reverse complement strand
GTAGCAGGGCCGGCGCGGCCCGGGCTACGTACGATATCGGGTCGTGCTCGCTACTCGGCGTCGGTCTCGCCCGAGGGAGCCGCCTGCGCCGCCGCCTCGGCTGGCGCCGCTTGGGCGGGCTCGGCCGGCCGCTTGGGGGCCCGAGTGGACACGTCGTCGCGGAACTCGCCCTTGGGGGTGAGCAGCCCGTAGAAGCGAGGCAGCCAGTCCGCGGGGATCCCCTTGTCCTTCGCCCACGCCTCGAGCTTGTGGGCCTTGCCGCCGCACTGCCGCCACAGCACGAAGTAGAGGATCTCGGCCGGGTTGGACACGGCCTTGAGGAACTTCTCCCAGCTACCGTCGAAGTTCTTGTCGACCTCGGCGTGCAGCTCGGCGTAGGAGCCCGCCTCGGTGTCCTCGTGCTCGGGGGGTTGCTCGCTCATGGAAGGCCCACGCTATCAGATTCCCGGCGCCCTGGGCCCGCCCGCGCGGGCGCGGCGGTGAACGGGGCTCACAGGCAGGCGCCGATGGTCCCCGGGGCCATGTACAGGCCCAGGCTCAGGTCGACGCACGAGCCCGTGACGCAGGCCGGAGCCGCGGGATCGCACCAGACCCGGCAGGTGCCGTCGATGCAGCCCAGCCCCGCGCCGCAGGCATCGGAGTCCATGCTGCAATCTCCACCCTCGGACAGCGGCCCCGCGTCGTCGCACAGGAACGCCTGCCCGCCGAACGCCTGCCCGCCGATCACCCCGCACGACTGACCCGGGCCGCAGCTGTCGGGCACCAGGGTGCAGGGCTCCCCCCCGCCGATGCAGGTGCCCTCGTGCCAGCGCGGGTCGGTCTTGACCTGGCACATCGCGGGCATGCCCCCGCAGGCGACCGGATCCTGCTCGAAGCACGCAGCCAGACAGATGCCGATCGTCGTCTCGCCCTCCATCGGGATGCAGGCCGCCGCCCCGCAGTCCCCCAGGTTGCCGGGGTTGCAGGCGGTGCCGCCGGGCATGCACGCGCCCACGCCGGGATCCTCGGGAGTGGCCACGCAGCTGCTGCCCCCCGGGCAGGTGCCGGGCATGCCCGGGGTGCAGGTCGCTCCGCACAGGCCGTCCACCTCGATGCCGTCGAGGTGCAGGCAGGTGGCGCCGCCGCAGTCGTCGTCGATCGAGCATCCCACCCCGCAGGCGCCGTTGCCCTCCACGAAGGGGGCGGCCTCGATGTCCATGCCCGACGAGGGGAAGCAGGCGCTGTTGCCCTCGCAGGCGGCGGCGCCGGTGGTGGGATCGCAGCTGGCCCCGCAGATCCCGATGCCCCCGCCCACGTCGAGGCAGTTGTCGCCGGGGTCGCAGCCGGTGGGCTCGCCCGTGGGATCGCAGACCTGCACGCCCAGGCTCAGGCACACGCCGAGCTGACCCGAGGGCGCCCCAGGCACGAACAGGTCCACGTCCACACACGAGGCGGCCTCGTCCGAGCAGGTCGAGCGGCCGGGCTCGCACGCCTCCACGCACACGCTCTGATCGCCGGCGGCATCGTCGAGGTCGAGACACAGCAGGCCCTCCTGGCACGACTGCGCCGCGTCGAAGGGCGAGCACGGCGAGCCCGGGCCGCCGGGTCCCACGCCCACGCAGATGCCCCCCAGCAGCTCGTTGACGAGCTGGCACTGGCTGCCGTCGGGGCAGGTGTCGTCGAGCACGGTGCACTCGGTGCAGGTCCCGATCGCGTCCCCCAGCGCGGCGCACATGGGGCAGCTCGGCGGCAGCGGGGCCCCGGGCTCGCACCAGCCCGTGCACAGGCCATCGGCCCCCGTCTCGAGATCGCTGCCCAGGCAGGCCAGGCCCGGCGCGCAGTCCATCGTGCCGGTGGGATCGCAGGGCTGGCCGACCCCGGTGTCGCCCGTGGGCACGCAGGCCGTGCGCAGCGGCTCCACCGTCACCACCACGCAGGTCTCGCCCGCCGCCTCGTTGCAGCCGCTCCCGGTCACGAAGTCGCAATCGGCCACGTCGAAGCAGGCGGTCTGCTCGGCGCCGGGGATCACGGGCAGGCACACGTCGTCCGATCCGCAGGGCGTGCCCTCCTCGGCCATGCTCGAGCAGCCGGGCCGACAGAAGAAGCCGCTCGTGGGGCTGCCCGCGCACACCCCATCCTCGCAGGAGCCCTCCACCAGCGGATCGCAGGGGACCAGCTCGGAGACCGCCGGCTCGCCCGTGCTGCCCTCGCCGCTGTCGGCCGTCTCGTCCATGCCCCCGGTGGAGCCCGTGCTCCCCGTGCCGGTCGCGGCATCGGTGTCGGTCCCGCTGCCGCCTCCGTCGTCGCCCGGGCAAGCCATCAGCGAGAGCAGCAGGCACAGCGACGAGGTCAGGCGAAGCGAGGCCGAGCGCATGGTCCGGGCCGTCATGCAGGCATGATGCCGGCCCTCACGCCCCTGCGATCCCGGGGCCCAGGCCCCGATCGGGCGCACCCGCGTGGCGAGTTGCAACGCCGCGAGCGTGGCATCCTCCCACGCTCGCCTCGCGCTCAGCCGGCCGAGCTCTCCTTGCTCGGCAGCACGCGCCTCACCCAGCGCATCACCGCCCCCGCGGCCCCGGTCTCGCCCGGATCGACCTCGCAGGCCCGAAACAGCTCCTCGAGCCGCCGCGGCGACAGCGGCTCGCCGGCGCCGATGAGCACCAGGCCGGTGGTCGGCTCGCGATCGCCCCAGGGCTCGTCCAGGCACAGCTCGGCCCGGCGCCCCACCACGTGCATCACCGCGCGTCGTCGGGGATGCGAGGCCAGCAGCACGGTGCCCTTGGCCCGCACCACCGTCTCGGGCAGCTCGTCCACCGCCCGCCGCAGCCGACGGGCCGACAGCGGCCGCTCGCTGCGAAAGCTCCAGGTCCAGTACTCGTGGGCGTGGTGCCCATCATGATGATGGGCGTGCTCGTGATCGGAGGCGGGCTCGTCCTCGCGCAGCTCGTGCACGTGGACCTCTGGCCCCTGGTCGAGCGGCACCTGCGAGGGATCGAAGGCGGCCACCCCCAGCACCAGCGCCGGCGCCACCTGGCCCCGCACCGCTCGCAGCACCCGCCCGCTCCTGGAGCGCCGCCGCAGCCGCCCCTCGAGCGCCTCGAGCTCGGCCTCGTCCACCAGATCGACCTTGTTGAGCACCAGGATGTCGGCCGCCGCGATGGGGCCCCCGGCCGCGATGCGATCGCGCCGCCCCAGCCCCAGGTAGTGCTCCACGTCGAGGACCACCACCACCGCGTCGATCACCGCCATGTCGGCGCTCACCTGCGACTCGAGCGTGGCCGCCACCCGGCGCGGATCGGAGACCCCGCTGGCCTCCACGATCACGTGCTGCGGCGGCCGCTCCACCGCGAGCAGCCGTCGCAGCGCCTGGACCAGGTCGTCCTGGATCGTGCAACAGATGCAGCCGTTGCCGAGCTGGACCAGATCGCCGTCGACCCCCACGATGAGCTCGGCGTCGACGTTGATCGAGCCGAAGTCGTTGACGATCACCCCGAGGCGACGGTCGTGGACATTGCGCAGGAGGTGGTTGAGCAGGGTGGTCTTCCCCGCCCCCAGGGTCCCTCCCACGACGGTGACTCCGACCGACGATCCCCCCATGACGCCGGGTACTCGTACCCAGCGACGGCGCTCGTGGTCAAGCCCGCTGCCCCGAGGCTCGCGGCGCGCGGCCCGAGGTCGCGTCCCGAGCCGCCGTGCTTGCGTCTCGGCCCGGTCACGCGGCACGATGCGGGGGATGGGCTCGCGAGGGATTGGGTTGTGCTTGGGTGCGATCGTGGCCGCGGGCCCGGCGTGTGGTGACGACGGCAGCGCCCCCATGGGCGAGGAGGGGAGCACCGGCACCGCGCCCGCGACCTCCACCACCACCGACGCGGTGGACTCCACCGGCAGCGACGACGGCGGCAGCGAGACCACCGGCGTGCCCCTGCCCCCGCCCGAGCCGCCCTCGTACTTCCAGTGGGAGAAGGTCGAGCTGCCCGGCACCGTGTGCGGCAACGGCTCGCAGTACAAGTTCTTCGTCAACTACTCGGATCGCTCCGACGACGTGATGATGATCTTCGAGCCCGGCGGCGGCTGCTGGGACTTCGAGAGCTGCAGCGGCAAGACGGACCTGGGCGCCGCCAACCCCGACGGCATCTCCGACGACCACCTCAACGGCTTCCTCGGGGTCCACACCCCGCTGCTCAACCGGGACTTCCCCGGCAACCCGGTGGCCGACTGGAACTTCGTGTTCGTGCCCTACTGCACCGGCGACGTGCACACGGGACGGGCGGTCACCGTCTACAGCGACCCCGAGGGCGTCGAGCCCGACCTCGAGTTCCACCACGTGGGCCACGACAACGTGGTGGCGATGGTCGACTACCTCGACTGGATCTTCCCGCAGGTGCCGCAGATGCTGGTCACCGGCTGCAGCGCGGGCGGGGCGGGAGCGACCGCCAACTACTACTTCGTGCGCAGCGGCATGAACATCGAGCAGGGCTACCTGCTGGCCGACTCGGGGCCGATCTTCCCCAACTCGGAGTTCTCGGCCCCGCTGCACGACAAGATCAACGAGTCGTGGAAGGTGGACACGGTGCTCGCCGAGGTCCCGGCCTTCGAGATGATCACCGACGACTTCGGCCTCATCAACCAGATGCTCGCCGACCAGTTCCCCGACGATCGCCTCGGCTTCGCCTTCTTCCGCCGCGACTACAACTACTCGCGCTACTCGTACGAGCGCTTCTACGAGCCCACGCCCACCAAGGAGGAGATCATGGCCATGTGGTGGGACGACACGCAGAAGCTGATGACCCAGTTCGACACCCGCGACAACCTCTCCTACTACATCCCCTACTGGCGGGCCTTCAACGACAGCCACTGCACGATCGTGGGGCTCACCTACGCCGGCACGGAGATCCAGGAGGCCGACATGGACATCGGCCTCTACCTCGATCACGTGCTCGACGACGAGGTGCCGCTGCAGAGCTGGCTGGAGAGCGTGCAGCCGGGCGAGGACGAGCCCTGAGCGACGAGCCCTGAGCGACGGCCGACCGACCGAGGCAGCGAGAGGAGCGAGCCACGGGCGACCGCGACCGAGCTCGCGCCTCGGGATGGACTCACCGACTGCGCTCGCGCCACAGCCAGCGGAACACCAGCACGTGGCCCGCCAGCGCCGGGGCGACGCACATGGGGAGGATCCACCCGTAGGGGAAGTAGAAGACCAGCAGCACCGGCGGCCCCGAGTCGAGCACGCGGAAGGGGAACGGGCTGCTGAGAATCGCCACCGCGGCCACGTTGAGCAGCAGGGCGAAGCCGACCAGGTTGAACAGCCACACCAGCGAACGCGAGGGGCCGCGCCGCCACAGCCACAGCCCCACCACCATCGCGAGCACCCCGGTCACGATGTCGAGGTTGCGCCCCTCGAAGGTCATCTCGACGGGGAGCGTGCCCTCGGCGTACCAGCGGTGCAGCACCAGCTCGAGGGGGAGGCGGAAGGCCTGGAAGCCCACCAGCGCCGCGATCGGCACGCCCCTCACCAGGCGCCCGCCGACCCGCGAGAGCGCGAGGACCAGGGCCAGCAGGTTGCACGCCCCCATGAACAGCATGGCCCGCGGCGGCACGCCGGGGGCCTCGAGCACCCCCGAGGCCGAGACCGCAGCGGTGACCGCGAGCCACACCACCAGCGCGGCGGCGGTGCCCGCCACCCAGCGGCGGGCCTGGCCCCCGGGCTCCCCGCGGCCGGCGATGTGGGTGCCGATCACGATCATCGCGGCCACGGCCGCGACCACGAGCAGGAAGGCCACGGTGCTGCCGGGCGAGGGGATGACCATGGGCGGATACGGCGGCACGGCGGGGGGCTCCGATGAAGAATGCTATCAGAAAATAAATCACTTGCTATTATAAACTATAGTAAACATCATGCCCGCGTGGGCGAGCGGCGCTACCACCAGTTCTGCGGGGTGGCCAAGGCACTCGATCTGGTGGGCGAGCGCTGGACCCTGCTGCTGGTGCGCGACCTGCTGCTGGGGGGCCGTCGCTTCTCCGACCTGCTGGGCGCGATGCCGGGGCTCACGCCCAACCTGCTCTCGCAGCGGCTCAAGCAGCTCCAGGCCGACAGCCTGGTGGCGCAGCACCGCCTGCCGCCGCCCCAGGCCACCACCGTCTACGAGCTGACCGAGCTCGGCCGCGAGCTCGAGCCGGTGGTGCTGGCGCTGGGGCGCTTCGGGGCGCGCTGGCTCACCAGCCCCGCGGCGGAGGACCGCATCGATCCCCGCTGGGCCATGGTCTCACTCAAGCGGCGCTACCTGGGCAGCCGGCGCTCGTGGTGCGTAGGGCTGCACGTGGGCGAGCTGGCGTTCACCGTGGGGATCGGCGGCGAGCGAGCCGAGGTGAGCGACGGCGCCCCGCGGGCGCCCGACCTGAGCCTGCGGGGCGAGCTACCCGCCTACGGGGCGCTGCTGATCGGGGGGGCCTCGGCGCGCGCCCTGGTCGAGCAGGGACGGCTGCTCCGCGAGGGCCCGGCGCGAGCGCTGGCCGACTTCGCGCGAGCCTTCGGCCTCACTCCTTAGGAGCGGCCAGCGTGGGGCTGGTCTCGCCCTTCTTCTTCTTGGCGGGCGCGGTCTTCAGCGTGGGGCTGGTCTCGTCCTCGCCTTCGTCGCTGCGTCGGGTCGACGGCTCGGCCTTCGGCGAGACGAGCTCGGTCTGGAGCAGCGGACCGCGACGGAGGTTGGAGCCCACCTCGACCGCGGTCACCATCGCGGGCTGGCCGAGATCCACGCGGACCACCGTGGTGCCAGAGCGGGTGTTGGCCTCGAAGGCCACGAACCCCTGCCGGCAGCCCCGACAGTCGTTGGCCACGGTGCCCACCACTCGATCCGAGGCCCGCGCGTGCAGCAGCGCCCGCAGCCCGCCCGCCTCGGCCACCTTCTCCTGCACCGCGCTGGGACCGGTGAGGCGCTGCGCCCCGGCCTGGTGCGTCGTGCGGGTGAGCACCACGCCCTCGCCGAGCACCGCCACGAAGGCGTCGAGATCGTCGGCCGCGATGGGATCGAGCACGCGGTGGCACAGCGGCAGCAAGGCCGGATCGTCCACCCGACACACTGCGGTGCTCGGGACCTCGAGGCTGGTCTTGGTCGCCGGCGCGTCGCCGCCAGGCTCGTCGCTCGCCGCGGGCTCGTCGCTCGCCGCGGGCTCGTCGCTCGCCGCGGGCTCGGCCTTGGTCACGGGCTTGCCGGGCCCATCCGCCGTCGCGGGCCCATCGGCTCCCACCGCGGGCCTGCCGGACTCGTCCGGGGGCTTGGTGCCGGTCTTGAAGCTGAACGAGCACCCGGCCAGGACCAGGGCCAGGCTCGCGAGCGCGAGCCGATGAGCTGGGATTCTCGGAGCGGAGGTTCGCATCGTGGGCTCGCCGCGCATTCTAGCCCGGTTTCGCCGGAGCCTCGAAGGGCCGCGGCCGCCCGGCGAGGAACGGGAGCCAGCCGTCGAATGCACGAAGGGGACCGAGCCACGGCTCGATCCCCCTCGCGTGGTCGAGGCTCGGCCTCGATCTCACATGCCGGGGATGCCCTTGATCTCGACCTTGCCGTCCTTGCCGACCTTGACCTCGGTGTCGCCGTCCTTGACCACGGTGCCCTCGGCCCCGGTCTTGACCTCCGAGTCGCCCTTGCTGACCTCGGTGCCCTCGGCGTTGGTCTTGACCACGCCGCCGTCGCCCCTGACCTCGGTGCCGTCGGGCCCGGTCTTGATCTCGGCCTCGGTGCCGTCGGCCGCCTTGGCGTCGATCGAGCCGTCGGCTCCGATCTCCACCTCGGCCCCGTTGGCCTCGACCTTCACGGCGCCGTCGGGGCCGGCCTCGACCGCGGCGCCGTCCTTGCCAGCCTCCACGGCGACGCCGTCCTTGCCGGCCTCCACGGAGGCGCCGTCCTTGCCTTCCTTCGCTTCGGCCTTCTTGTCGTCGGGCGCCGCCTTGTTGGCGGAGTCGCAGGCCCCGGTGGACATCACGATGGCCAGCGACGCCACCGACAGAAGGGTCGACATCTTGGTGCTCATGCGGCGGAAAATACACGCGAGGTCGAGGCGAGGAAAGCCCCTGGACCACGCGAAAGACTTGCGCGTGTCGGGGACGCACCCGTTGCGGACGACGCGAAATTCCTTTGACCCACTTCGGCGAGTCGGAGCCACTCATGATGGCTCCGCGCCCGATCAGCCGGCTTCGCCGGCCTCGTCGGCCATGGGAGCGGCATCGCCCGCCGCTGCATCGCCCGCGTCCGCCGCTCCGGCCTGCACCTCGACCGTGATCGTCGCCGCCCAGTCCTCTCCATACGAACGATGCGCCCCGTCGGCGAGCTGCATGGTGAGCTGGTGCTTGCCCGGTGACAGCTTCACCTTGGCGGTGGTGGCTCCATCGCCGTAGTGCAAGTGCTGCTCGTCCTTGGGCACGATGGTCATGTCGGGGATCGGCCCCACGTCGATGAGCAGGTGGTGGTGGCCGAAGGCAGGGTCGCGCTCCTGTGCTCCCGCCGGTCGCACCTGCTTGCCCTCCAGCCCGAACTCCACCTCGAATTCCTCGGGCACGGTGGCGCCGTCGGCCGGCTTGACGAAGAACACCCGGCCCTCGGCCACCGGCGCCTTGACCTCGCCCGCATCACCCCCCTTGACCTCGCCCTCGGCCTTCTTGGCCGGCGTCTGCAGGTCGGGGCGCTTGGGCTCGTCCTTCTTGTCGTCGCAAGCCGACGAGCTCAGCAGCAGGGCGAGGGTGACGATCGTGGCCGGCAGCGTGTTGGGCATCTCGGCGAGGATGGTAACGCAGGCGGCCGAGGGAGCAAGACACGGCCGCGGCTCGCCCGAGCGGCGCTCAGCGAAAAGCCGGGCCCTGCCCCGGCACGGACGTCTCGCGCCAGCGCCGAGCCAGCGCCCCCAGCCATCGTCGCGAGCGCGCCGCGGGGGGCCCCGCATCGCTCGCCGGGCTCATCTGCCACCCCTGCCCGAGTTGGCGCAGCTTGGTGGCCACGAACTGATCGACCACGGTCTGCTCGCGCCCCCGCACGAGGTTGGTGAGCAGCTCGCCCAGCCGTCGAGGCCGTCGGGCGTACTGGATCGCGAAGAAGCCGAGCAGCATCGACAGCTGCAGCGCGAGCAGCTGCCGCGGGCTCAGCCAGGGGTGGTAGCTGGTGAGCCCCCCCGCCGAGCGCAGCAGGCTGCCGTAGAGATAGCGCTCGTCGTGCACGATCCGCCCCGCCTGCTCGAGCCGGCGGTACTCCTCGCTGCCCGGGTAGGGAGCGAACACCATCACCGACAGCGAGTGCAGGCCGCTGCGGGCCAGCCTCACCGCCAGCCTCACGCTGTCGAGCAGCTCGCCCCGCTGCTCGTGGGGCATGCCGATCATGATGTTGGCCTCGGTCTTGAGCCCCGCCGCCACCGCGCCCTCGAGCGAGCGCATCAGCGCAGGTAGCTGCACGCGCTTGCCGATGCGCCGCAGCATCGCCCCGGAGCCGCTCTCGGGCGCATAGCAGAGGTTGCGGCAGCCGGCCGCGTACAGGCGCCGCGCCGCCTCCTCGTCGATCGCCTCGCAGCGCGTGCCGGAGGGCATCTGCCAGGTCACCCCCAGCTCGCGGGTCTCGAGCTCGTCGCACAGCTGCAGCAGCCAGCGCTTGGTGAGCAGCGCGGTGAGGTCCTGCAGGTCGACGTTGCAGATCCCGTAGCGGGCCACGAGCTGCTCGATCTCGTCGGCCACCCGGGCGGGATCGCGGCGCTCGTAGCGGGTGGTCCACATGGCGGGCGAGGAGCAGAAGGTGCAGCGATAGGGGCAGCCGCGGGTGGTGAGCACCGGCAGCGAGCGCCCGCGCGCGACCCCGCCGTGCCCCCGCCCGCTCAGGTAGGGCTCGAGGGGCATCAGGTCCCACGCGGGGCTCGGCCACCGATCGAGCTCGCGCATCCGCGAGCGCGGGGGGCCGCGGCGGGGCTCGCCCTCCACCCGCGTGGCCACGCCCGGGACCTCGATCGCGGGGCGACCGGCGGACCACGCCTCCACCAGCTCGAGCATGGTGACCTCGCCCTCTCCGAGCACGCAGGCGTCGAGCGCCGGGCACTCGCGCAGCATGTGGTCCCAGTAGGCCGAGGCATTCTCGCCCCCCGCCACGATCAGGGCGTTGGGTGCCCGTCGGCGGATCGCGGGCAGCAGCCGCTCGCGCAGCAGGCCCCACTCGTGCAGGAACATGTGGGTCACCCCCACCACCTCCACGTCGGGGGGCAGGCGCGCCACGACCTGCTCGGGACTCAGCCCCTGCCCGCGCAGCAGGCCGATCGCGGTGGGGAACGGCCAGCGCTGGTCCCACGCCTCACCGGGAGCGTCGATCAGCGACACGCGGTGACCCGCCTCCCGCAGGGCCGCCGCCACGTAGGCCAGCCCCAGGCTGGGCACGCTGCCGAAGTAGCTGAGGCTG
The DNA here is from genome assembly GCA_020633315.1 of Myxococcales bacterium. GTDB lineage: Bacteria > Myxococcota_A > Polyangia > Nannocystales > Nannocystaceae > Paraliomyxa. The sequence goes on along the minus strand of JACKDV010000039.1, from coordinate 26,311 downwards.
CGCGGCGCCACCAGGGTGGGCGGCTTGATCAGGCAGATGGTGCGCGGCACCGTGGCGCGAGGCACTGCCGAGAGCAAGGGGAGGCGACGGGAGGGCTCCATGGAGGGACGGGCCCGACGAGGCCCGCGCGCCCACCGTAGCCCAGCGCTCCGTGGGCGGGCAACGACGGGCCGGCGAACGCGATCCGAGCGGCGACCCGGTGAGCCGCTCCCCCACTCGGGCTACCCTGGGCCGCGATGCGCAACCGAGCCCTCCACTTCGACAACGGCCGCGGCCACCGGCTCGCGGCGCGCCTCGACCTCCCCGATGCCCGCCCCCGCGGCTTCGCCCTGCTCGCGCACTGCTTCACCTGCAGCAAGAACCTGCACGCGACCACGCAGGTGTCCCGCGCCCTGGCCGAGGCCGGCTACGGGGTGCTGCGCTTCGACTTCACGGGGCTCGGCGCCAGCGAGGGGGAGCTGGCCAACAGCGACTTCTCGGGCAACGTGGAGGACCTGGTCGCGGCCGCGCGCTTCCTGGAGGCCGAGCACCAGGCTCCGCAGCTGCTGGTCGGGCACTCGCTGGGCGGGGCGGCGGTGCTGCGAGCGGCCGGCCGCCTGCCCGCGGTGCGGGCGGTGGCGACCATCGGTGCCCCGGCCCATCCCTTGCACGTGGAGCGGCTGCTGCGATCGGCCCGCGAAGAGATCGAGAGCTCCGGGCGGGCCGAGGTCGAGCTGGCGGGGCGGCGCTTCACGATCACCCGCGGCTTCCTCGACGACCTGCAGGAGCAGCCCATGCGCGACGCCATCGCCGGGCTGCGACGCGCCCTGCTCGTGCTCCATGCGCCCCGCGACTCGGTGGTGGGCATCGACAATGCGGCTGCGATCTTCGAGGCGGCCAAGCACCCCAAGAGCTTCGTCTCGCTCGATCGTGCCGACCACCTGCTCACGGCGCACGGCGACGCCGACTTCGCCGGCTCGGTGATCGCCACCTGGGCCGCCCGCTACCTCGAGCCGCTCACCACCGACCCCGACGCCCCCGAGCCCGCGGTGGGCGAGGAGGTGGTGGTCCGCGGGCCCGAGCAGGGCTTTCGCACCGAGGTCGACGCCGGAGGCCATGCGCTGGTCGCCGACGAGCCGCGGGAGGTGGGCGGCACCGCCACCGGCTCCGGCCCCTACGGCCTGCTGCTGGCGGGGCTGGGGGCGTGTACGGCCATGACCCTGCGGATGTACGCCGATCGCAAGCAGTGGCCGCTGCGACGCGCCGACGTGCGCCTGCGCCACGCCAAGGTCCATGCCCGCGACTGTGAGGGGGCCGGGGCGAACCAGACCGGCATGCTCGACTGCATCGAGCGCACCGTGGTGCTGCGGGGAGAGCTCGACGACGCCCAGCGGGCCCGGCTGCTGGAGATCGCCGACAAGTGCCCCGTGCACCGCACGCTGAGATCGGAGATCAGCATCAAGACCACGCTGGCCGAGCGCTGAGCCGCCGCGACCGCGACCGCTCATGGTGGCGGCGCGAGGCCGTCGACGAGGATCGTCAGCACGCCGTCCACCAGGCGCTCGAGCGCGGCGTCGTCGAGACGCTCGGCCATCGAGGGCTCGCGCAGCAAGGCGAGCATGTCCACGCCGAGCTGACCGAGCACGATGTCGCGCAGCCCGATGCCCAGCACCGAGGCGATCACCCGCGCCGCCAGCTCCGGGTCCACGTCGTCACGGAGCTGGCCGGCCTGCACCATGCCGCGGAGCATCGTGGTGAAGCCCGCGTGCCCCTGGGCGAGGACCTCGGCGTACAGCGCCCGGAGCTCGGGGTCGTCGGTGGGCATGGTGACGGCCGCGGCGAGCTGGCTCAGGCGTGGGTTGGCCAGCATGAAGCGCACGCCCGAGAGCACCGCCTGGCGCAGGAAGCCCCGCAGCGAGGTGGGTGGCGCGGCCTCGGCCTCGGCGCGCAGGTGAGCGAGCTTGCGGCGGGGCACCTCCTCGGTCAGCAGCCAGCGATACAGATCGAGCTTGTCGTCGAAGTACTGGTAGACGCTGCCCTTGGCGATGCCCGCCCGCGCGACCAGGCGCGTCAGCGAGGCGCGGTGGTACGGACGCTCGGAGAACTCCTCGATGGCCAGCTCGGTGATCCGCTCCCGCTTGGCCTGTGGCAGGTTGAAGAAGGTCGACTTGGGCACGATTGCTCCTTGACGATATGACCATACAGTCATATGACTAAAGAGTCACGTGACCAACTGGTCACCTCGACGAGGAAGCGGAGGCTACGATGAGGAAGATCGAAGCATTTCGGGCATTTCGGGTCGCCATCCAGGACCCCGCGCGCATTGGCGATGCGGCCGTCTACAAGAGCGAGATTAGCGGTGCTCGCGCGCGGCCGGAGATCGAGGCCGAGCTGCAGGGCCTGGCCGCGACCTTCCCCGACGTGGCCGTGGAGCCGCTGCTTCGCCTGCCCCGCGGCACCATCGGCCGCGAGTACGCCGAGCTCCTGCAGGCCAACGACCTGCACCCCTTTCGCATCAGCGACCAGCTCGAGCGCGAGGTGCTCGAGCGCAACATCTTCATGGCTCGCTATGCGCTGCTGCACGATGTCTACCACGTGCTCACCGGCTTCGACACCTCGTGGGCGGGCGAGGCCGGCGTGTGGGGCTTCGTGGCCGGGCAGCGCTACCTGTGGACCTACTGGATCGCGTCGCTGATGAGCTGCCTCGTGTACCCCTTGCTCTCGCCCTGGCGAGCGCTCCGGATCTGGCGCAACGCCATCCGTGGCATCCGCATGGGTCGACGGGCTCGCATGCTCATCACGCTGCCCATCGAGCAGCAGTGGGCTCGACCGGTGACCGAGCTGCGCGCCGAGTACCGCATCGAGGCCGCCGACGAGGTGGCGATCCCCGAGGTCGTGCCCGCGGCGGCGTAGCGCCTCGGCCTCGGCCTCGCCCGACGGCCCGGCCCCCTGCTACGGTGCCGGCATGCTGGCCGCGCTGCCCTGGGACCTGGCTCCTCACCTCCCCTGGTCCCCGCTCACGAGCCCAGCCGCACAGTGGGAGGTGATGCCCTCGTTCCTCGTGGGCGAGTACCTGTTCTACGCGTGCACGATCCTCGCGTTCGTGCACGCCCGCCGCCACGGCCGGGCCCACCTGCTGGCCTGGGTCGCCGCGCTGCTGGCCGGCACCGCCAACGACATGCTCTTCATGGCACTGCCGATGGTGGACAACTTCTGGCAGGCGCAGGCGACCATCATGCTCACGCCGCGCCTGCCCCTGTACATCCCCTGCGTCTACGTCTGCTTCATGTACTTCCCCACGGTGGCGGTGTGGCGCCTGGGGCTGCCCCGCATCGCCCAGGCCGCGCTCACCGGGCTGCTGGCCGAGCTGTTCTACGCCCCCTACGACATCGTGGGCGCCAAGTTCCTGTGGTGGACCTGGCACGACACCGACATGCCCATCGCCAACCGCCTGCTCGGCGTCCCGGTGGGCAGCTCGATGTGGGTCATCACCTTCGTCGCGGGCTTCGCCTTCCTGCTCGCCACGGGCCTGCGCAAGGACCCCGAGGTCGAGCGGCGCTCGACCATCGCCAAGGCCCTCGCCCTGGTCATGGGCCTGAGCTCCCTGCAGATGATGGTCCAGATGCGCCCGCTGCAGCTGCTCGACGAGGGCATCCCCGGGCCGCGCGGGCTGGTGGTGGTGATCGTGATCTACCTGGGCGTGGTGGTCTGGGGCCTGCGCCGCCGCCAGCCCCCGTCGCCACGACGCGCCTCCGACCGCCCGCTGCTGGTGGCTGCGATCCTCTACTACCTCACCCTCGCGGGGATCATGGCGATCGCCGATCCCACAGCTCACCGCAGCGCCTCCATGCACCAGACCTATGGCGAGTGCCACGTGGAGGCCACCGACATCATGGGGCTCACCCGCTACGAGTTCCTGTGCGCGCAGGACTTCGACGAGGACTTCGACTTCCGCTGCGTGGACCACCTGCCGGCCGCTGGCGACGAGTGGTACACGGTCTGCGGCCGCGCCCACACCGACCTCGCTCGCTTCATGATGGTGATGGCGCTATTGAGCGCGCTGGGCATCGCGGCCTACGGCACCCTGCTGAGCGATCGCCTGCGATCGAGTGGCAGAGGATCCGAGCCTTCGTCGAATGCGACGCATTGACGCATCCGATCGGGCTCGCGCCTACGGCCCAGATCGTCGTTTCTGCGTAGGGATTCGCCCGACTCGGAGCAGCGAGCAACGGGCGCTCCGCCATTACGAGCGAACATTGGTATTCAAACCCGGGAATCATCACGAAATCGTAGACGAAGAACCACTTGAGACCACTGGTCGATGGCTGTAAGGCTAGGTCCGAGATTGCGCCGGGTCCTCTCTCCCGGCGGGGGGAAATCGAAGAGATGATGTCGAAGAAAGCCTTGATGGCCACGGCTGTGCTCGTGGTTGGTTGCTACAACGGAATGGACGGCTCCGACTACGAGGAGCAGCGGCAGGCCGAGGCCGAGGAGATCGTCGAGAACCTGGCCCTGGCCGGGTTCCCGCGCGACGAGATCGGCGTCCTCGAGGACGGCACCGTGTACGTGGGCAGCGATGCCATCGTGACCCTCGAGGCGTCACGAGAGATGATCGGCATCGACGGCAGCGGCTTCCGTCAGTACCGCACCACCAACACCGTCGACACCAGCACCGTCGGAACGATCTGCATCGATCCCACGGCGGAGCTCTCGAGCAACGCGCTCATGGTACAGGCGCTCGACCTGGCGATCACGCACTACAACGAGCAGGGCCTGCAGTTCACGATGGCCCGCGACGGGGCCGGCTGCAACGCGGCCACGGCCGACGCGGTGATCACCGGCAACCTCGACAACAGCAGCGGCGGCGTCTCGGGCTTCCCGTCGGGCGGCCTGCCCTACTTCGAGTTCTACGTGGGCCAGAACCTCGCCTCCAACTACGGCGTGGCGGTGGCGGCCCACGTGATCCAGCACGAGCTGGGCCACTGCATCGGCTTCCGCCACACCGACTACTACGACCGCTCGATCAGCTGCGGTGGCGGCCCCACCAACGAGGGCGACGGCGGCGTGGGTGCGATCCACATCCCGGGCACGCCCACCGACGCGGTCATGAACGGCTCGGTGATGAACTCCTGCTACAACGGGAGCAGCAACGGCACCTGGACGGCCTCCGACATAGTCGCGCTCGACTGCATGTACGACACCGGGAGCTGCGCGCCGGAGCCTCCGCCCAGCTACGACACCAGCCTCGCGTCACTGAGCAACCTGAGCGGAGCCCGGCGCTCGCAGACCATCTACGGGCCCTACGACGCCACCGGCTACGACGCCCTGCGGGTGCAGATGTCGGGCGGCTCCGGTGACGCGGACCTCTATGTGCGCTTCGGCGCCCAGCCCACCAAGAGCACCTACGACTGCCGCCCCTACGTGAGCGGCAACGAGGAGGCCTGCGAGTTCAACCCCTCGCAGGACGGTCAGTACTGGGTGATGGTCTACGGCTACTCGGCCTACAGCGGGCTGTCGCTCGACGTGGACGCCGCGGGTGCGGGTGGTCCCCCGCCGCCGCCGGCCGAGGTCTGCGACAACGGCGTGGACGACGATGGTGACGGCAACGCCGACTGTGCCGACAGCGACTGCGCGGGAGATCCCGCCTGCGCCGGCGGTGGCAACTGTGGCAACGGCGTGTGCGACGACGGCGAGAGCTGCGACGGTCGCAACGGCACCGACAGCTGCCCGGCCGATTGCGACGGCGTGACCGGGGGCAAGCCCTCCAATCGCTGGTGCGAGGTCGGGGCCGGCTGCGAAGGCCCGGCCTGCCCGTAGTCGGGCGACCCACGCCAACGGATCCACGAGGGAGACGGGCCGTCCACGGCCCGTCTCTCCTCATTTCTAGGGCTCGCCGTCTCCCTCGAGCGCCCCTGCCCCCGCGTGCCCCTTGAGCACGCGCAGCCACAGCGGGAACAGCTCGCCCACGTCGCGCGCCGCCTGGGCCGGCACCGCCGCGTGGGCGAGGCCGTGATTGGACATGTAGGCCACGATGCCGGCCCCGCCCTCGCTCACCCAGCCGTGCACGTCGGGCTCGAGCACGAGCCGGCCGATCTGCCCCTTGGCCGTGGTGAAGTGGAAGGTCTGGGCCTGCTCGCCGGGTGGGCGCGCCGGATCGTCGAGGCGCACCTTCTCCACGAAGCGGCGCACCGCGTCGTACTGCGCGCCCTTGCCCTCGCCGCGCAGCTCGGCCACGCGCAGCCGGGCGGGCTCGGGCTTGCCGCGACCTCCGGGCCGCTCCTTGCGTCCGGCTCCGCCCCGCTTGGCCTTGGCCTTCTTGGCCTTGGCCCTCTCGGCGCGTTCGACATCCTCCTTGGTGACCAGGCCGGCCGCCGCGAGCTTGGACTTGAGGTCGAGCATGATGGGAAATCCATGATAGCGCCGGTCTCGCTTCAACGCCCGCGGTGCCCGTGCTATCGCTGGGCCGTGCGAGGCAGGGGTGCGGGCTCCCGGCGTGCGCGATGCGGCCCCGGCCGCATCGTCACCGCATTGCTCGTGAGCACCCGCTTGCTCGTGCCCGAGATCGCGCATGCCGAGGGGCCGCCGGCGAGCGGGCCACAGGCGCGGGGCGAGCCGAGCTCGGAGCGAGGCGTCGCCGATGAGGGGGTCGCGACCGACGAGCCCGTCGCGACCGACGAGCCCGTCGCGACCGACGACGCCAGCCCCGGACGAGCCGCAGCCGACGAGCCCGTCGCGACCGACGACACCCGCCCGCAGCATGCCGATATCGATGACCCGCCCGACGAGCCCGTCGCGACCGACGACACCCGCCCGCAGCGTGCCGACGTCGATGGCCCGCCCGACGAGCGAGCCGACGCCGCCGAGCCAACCTCCTCGCCCTCGCCCACGTCTCCCTCCGTCACCCTCGAGCCAACGCCCGTCCCTCGCCCCGCCTCCGATCCCGACGCCGCCCGGCGCACGAGCTGGGCCGCCTGCTCCCCGCACGGTGATCCCTGCACCCGCCCCCGCCCGGCACGTGCGCTGCTGCTGGCGCTGGGCGTGCTCGGTGGCGCGGCCGCAGCGGGGGTGATGTTCGGGCTGGGCGATCGGCTCGCCCAGAGCGATCCCGGCGTGCTGCTGGTCGGCCTGAGCGGGCTGGCCGGCGCGGGAGCCATCGTGGGCGCGGTGGCGGGCCGCCTCGGTGGCGACGGCCCCACGCTCTCCGATCGCCTGCGGCCTCCCACCGCATCGCTGGCCTACGGCTACTCGGGCCCGCAGGTGCTCGACGAGCAGCGACCGCACTCGCTGTCGCTGCGCGTGGCTCCCAACCTGTTCTTCCCCGGCGACCAGAGCCGCCTGCGCCTGTTCGGCCACGTGGGCGGCTGGCTCGCCCCGGTGCGCGAGGTCGATCCACGCCCCCAGAGCATGGTGATCCCCGAGGGGCAGCAGGGCACCGCGCCCCGCGTGCTGCGGCAGCGTCACCTCAGCATCGGCGTGGGGCTCGATCTCGCGGTCGCCCTGCCCTACCCCGTGCTGCGACGCTCGGCCCGGCTGGGCGGCGCCGAGCTGCGCTACCGCCCCGAGCTCCAGATCCGCCGCGACGCCTTCGCCCCCGACACCGCCGAGGCGCGGCTGCTCGAGCGCACCATGCTGCTGCCCCTCACGGTGGGCGCCCGCTGGCGGCTCTCGCCGCGCCAGCGCTTCACCGTCTACGTCGGACCACGCTTCGACTTCGTGGCGTTCTCCGATCCAGGCTCCCGCGCGCTCCGCCGCGGCCGCCCGCAGGTGGGACCGCTCTACGGCGAGGCGTGGTACGACGTGGACGTGCCGCTCACTCCCGGCTCGCGCCGCGATGGCCAGCCTCGCCGGCTCGAGGCCACCGGACAGCTCACCCTCGGCTACATCCACAGCCGCTTCGACGGCCAGGGCTTCAACTTCGGCCCGGTCATCGGCTTCCTGGGTCCCATCCACGTGGGCTGGTCCACCCGCCTGCGCCCCGCCGGCGCCCCGCTTGCCGCCCAGCTCGGCGCCTTCGCCCGCCTCGGCAACGGCACCAGCGTGGGCCTGGAGCTGGGCCTGGTCGCGCCCGATCTCCACTACGCGGGGAGGTCCCGCCGATGAGCGGTCGCCTGGCCCTCGCCGCGCTCGCGCTGGCGGCCGCGCTGGGCTCGAGCTCCGGCTGCGTGCAGCCCCACTGCACCTCGCCCGACTACGCCGAGGCCGAGTGCCGGGTGATCGCCGAGAACACCCACGCGCGCCTGCGCGGCTCCAGCGGCGTGGAGCTGCGCTTCCAGGATCCCGACGCCACCGACGATCGGAGCTGGGATGCCCGCGGCCTGCTCGAGGAGCTCGCCGACGGCTCCATCCAGGCGAGGGTCGCGGGCCCGGGCCGCTTCGCGCTCTCGCTGCGAGCCGACCCCGACGCCACCGAGGACGTCGCCCTCCACCTGCGCCTGCGCAACGTGGATCCCCGCGCCACCCTCGAGCTGGGACCCGCCGGCGCCGCGACGCCCCTGCCCGCGTCGGCCTCCACCCGCCGCGAGCTCGATCTGCTGCTCGCCCCGGGCGAGCTCCAGTGGATCCGCGGCGACCGAGCCTGCCCGCCCCGCTACCGCCTCGCGATGCTCGGCGACATCCAGACCAACCCCGATCAGTTCGAGCGCATCGTCGATCGCCTCGAGCAGGACGTGGATGCCTCGGCCGCCGCCGGCACCCCGCTGGTGGCCCTGGTCATCGTCGGCGACCTCACCGAGTCCTCGCGGGACGACGAGCTCGACACCATCCACGACATCCTCTCCCGCGTGTCGATCCCGGTGGCCGTGACCCCGGGCAACCACGACATCTACCGACCCACGCGGCCGCACTTCAACCGCAGCTTCGGGCCCGGCAACCACGCCTTCGACGTGTGCGGGACCCACCTGACCCTGCTCGACTCGGGCAGCGGCGCCATCGCTCGCTCGGTGCAGGCCCGCCTGCCCGAGCTGCTCCACCGCGAGGACGGCCGCTTCCTGATCGTGGGCCTGCACCACCCGCCCTTCGCAGGTCGGACCGGCTCGGGCTGGTCCCGCGAGGATCAAGCGGCGGCCCTGCTCGCCGAGCTCGCCCGCGACGAGGCCGACCTGGTGGTGGCCGGGCACGACCACTCGCTGCGCGCCTTCGAGGTGCCGGTGGGCGACGTGGTGCTCTCGGAGGTCATCGTGGGCACGGGCGGCGCCTACCAGGGCGTGGGGATCCCTCGCTACGGCTACCTGCGGGTGGAGCTCGACGACGACACCCATGCCCTCACGCGCTGCTTCGTCGAGGTCCCGCCGGTCGGCTACGCCGAGCCCCCCAACGAGCCCCCCTCGCAGAGCCTGCCCCACTGTCCAGCGCAGTGAGCGCGCGACGGGGATTCGGGCGCTCGCGGGGAAACCTCGGGCCTGCGACCCGGGTCTGGGCCTCGTGACGGACCGCCCCTCGATCCACGCTAGTCTGGAACCCATGCGAGACGTCGTGCGCCGATGGAGTCTGGGCCTGAGCATCGCGGAGCTGCTGGCCTGCGGTGGCGACGACGGCAGCGCGATGGACGAGGGGCCCGACCCCGACGACGGCCCGCCCAGCGACTGCGGCGACACGGTGCTCGCCGGCCACGTGGTGATCGAGGGCGAGGCCGACCTCGCGCTGCTCGACGGCGTGCGGGCGATCGAGGGCGAGCTGCAGGTCAACCGCACCAGCTTCAGCGATCTCGACTTCCTCGCCTGCATCGAGGAGGTGGGCGGCGAGCTCACGATCTACGGCAACGAGGCGCTCCAGGATCTGCACGGCCTCGACCAGCTCGAGCGCACCGGCGGCGGCCTGGTGATCTCCGAGAACACCACCCTGGGCGAGATCGCGGGCTTCGAGTCGCTGCTCGAGGTGGGAGACAGCCTCATCATCCGGGGCAACCCCGCCGTCACCGGGCTGAGCGGCATGGCCATGCTCAGCTCGATCGACACCAGCCTCATCATCCGGGAGAACGACGCGCTCCAGCACATCGACGGGCTCCGCGGCCTGCGTCGGGTGGGGGCCCTGTTCGCGGTCACCCACAACCCGCAGCTGTGCATCTCCTCGGTCAACGCGGTGGGCGAGGGCATCGTCGACCCCGCCGAGCCCCGCGACAACTGGTCGACCCGCGCCAACAACGACGGCTGCTGAGCTCGCGAGGCGAGCCCATCCTCAGCCCCGCGGGCGTCGCGAGCGATCCACCAGCGCTCGGATCGAGGTCACCAGCTCGTCGAGATCGAGCGGCTTGACCAGGAATCGGTCCGCGCCCAGGCGGCGCAGGATCTCCCAGTCCTTCGCCCCGCCCAGGCCGGTGACCACGATGATCGGGATCGAGCGTGTGCGGGGATCGGCCCGCAGCGCCGCAGTGAGACCCACCCCGCCTCGCCCGGGCATGTGGAGGTCGGTCACCACCACGTCGGGAGGCTCCCGGGACGCCGCGGCGTGGGCCGCCTCGCCGGTCGCATGCGCCTCGATCTCGGCGGCCGGGAACTCGTCGCGCAGCGCCTGCTCCAGCCCCCGACGTGCGACAGCCTCGTCCTCGACCACGAGGATCCGCAGGGGCGCCTGCCCATCGGCGGTGGCGTGCTGGATGTCGAGCATGGCCCGCCGCAGCAGCTCCGCGCTCGCGAAACGCTCGGCGGGATCCTTGGCCAGCGCGCGCTCGAAGAACGCGTCGAAGCTCGCCGGGAGCTCCGGGCGCAGCTCGGTGGCGCGCGGCGGCGGCTCGAAGGCGTGCTGCTGCAGCAGGCCCTCCAGCCCCTTGGCTCGGAAGGGGCGCTGACCCACCAGCAGCTCGAAGGCCATCACGCCCAGCGCATAGAGGTCGCGCCGGGAGACGAGCGCTGGCTCCACCGGATCACCGCGCGCCACCTCGGGCGAGAGGTAGGCCGGCGTCCCGGCCAGCCGCGGCGAGTGCGAGCCATGGATCGAGGTCGCCAGCCCGAAGTCGGCCACCACCACCCGCTGGCCGGGACCGATGATCACGTTGCCCGGCTTGAGGTCGTTGTGCACGGCGCCCGCGCGATGGATGCCCTCCAGGCCGCGTGCGATCTGCTCGAGCACCGAGATCGCCGCGTCGAGCGAGCTCCACGTGGGATCGTCCGTGGAGAGCGGCGCCCCCGGGACGTACTCCATCACGAAGTACGGAACGCCGTCGTGCTCGCCGAACGCATGGATCTGCACCACGTTGGGATGGCGGACCCGGGCCATCGCCCGCGCCTCCTCCCGCAGCAGCGCCGTCAGCTCCTCCCGCTCGCCCCGCTCCACGTCGAGGAACTTGATCGCCACGCGGCGCTGGAGCTGCTCGTCCACCGCGAGGAGCACCGTTCCCATGGATCCCGAGCCGAGCTCGCGAACGATCCGGTAGGTGCCTGCCAGGAGATCCCCGGCGTCGGGAAGCCCGGGGACGGGTGACAATCGGAGGGCCCTGATTACACTGGGCGTTGCCTCCAGGGTGTCGATGACCTCCCTGTCGCGTTGCGACATCCGGTCACGAGGTTGCCACGAGCGCTCGACCCACCGTCGGCTCGAGCAAATAATGCACGCGCAAACTCTGCTCGTCCAAGGTTCCATTCCTCCCGTGTCCCTCCCCGACCAGAGCGATCTCGCCCTCGACGCCGTCTTCGAGGCGGCCGTCGACGCGATGATCATCATCGACCAGGGAGGGATCGTGCAGCGCGTCAACCCGGCCGCCGAGCGGATGTTCGGCTGGTCGGCAGCGGAGCTGCGGGGTCAGAACGTCGACGTGCTGATGCCCTCGCCCTACCACGAGGAGCACGCCGGCTACCTCGCGCGCTACCTTGAGACCCACGAGCCGCACGTGATCGGCAGCGGTCGCGACGTGACCGCCCGGCACCACGATGGCACGCGCTTCCCCATCTTCCTCTCGGTGGGAGAGGTCCGTCACGACGACCAGCGCTCGTTCGTGGGGATCATCCGCGACGTCACCAAGCAAAAGGAGGCCGAGGCCGCGCGCGAGGGCCTGATCGCCGAGCTCGAGGCCAAGAACGCCGAGCTCGAGCGCTTCACCTACACCGTCTCGCACGACCTCAAGAGCCCACTCATCACCATCAAGGGCTTCGTCTCGCAGCTCGAGCGCAGCGTGGCCAAGGGCAAGATGGACCGCTTCCGCGCCGACGTGGGGCGCATCGCGGCCGCGGCCGACAAGCTCAGCTCCCTGCTCGACGACGTGCTCGAGCTCAGCCGGATCGGCCGCATCGCCAACCCCCCCGAGGACGTCTCGCTCGAGAGCCTCGTGGCAGGCGTGCTCGAGCTGCTCTCGGCCACCATCCAGAGCAGCACGGCCGAGATCGTGGTGGAGGACGAGCTGCCGGTGGTCCGCGGCGACCGGGTGCGGCTCTCCGAGATCCTGCAGAACCTGGTGGAGAACGCGATCAAGTTCTCCGAGGGCCCTCCGCACATCGAGATCGGCGCGAGGGTGGAGGGGAGCTCGGCCGTGTGCCACGTCCGCGATCGGGGCATCGGCATCGACCCCCGCTACATCGATCGCGTGTTCGGACTGTTCGAGCAGCTCGACGGCGCCTCGCCCGGCACGGGCATCGGGCTGGCCCTGGTGCGGCGCATCGTGGAGGTGCACGGGGGCAAGGCGTGGGCCGAGTCCGCCGGGCCGGGACGGGGCACCACCATCTACTTCTCGCTGCCCCTGGCCGCGACCGGAGAGTCGAGTCGATCCCGATGAGCCACCCGCCCGCCAAGATCCTGCTCGTGGAGGACAACGACGACCACGCCGAGCTCATCGAGCGAGCGCTCGACGACTTCGGCGTCGAGGGCACGCTGTCCCGCGCCAAGGACGGCGAGGCCGCCCTCGAGCACCTGTTCGGCGAGGGCTGCGAGGAGCGGCGCCCCGACTTCATCTTCCTCGACCTGCGCCTGCCCCGGGTGGACGGGCTCGAGGTGCTGCGGCGGATCAAGGAGCGCCCCGAGCTGCGCTCGGTCCCCGTGGTGGTGCTCACCACCTCCTCGGCCGATCGCGATCTCGCCAGCGCCTACGACAGCCACGTCAACGCCTACGTGGTCAAGCCCGTGGACTACGAGAGCCTGGAGAAGATGCTGCAGGACACCAGCACCTTCTGGCTGGCCTGGAACCGCCGGAGCGGCCACAAGTGATGAGCACGGCCGAGCGCAGGGTCCTCCTGGTGGAGGACGACCCGATGCACGCGGAGCTGATCAAGCGGGCGTTCGAGGACGATCCCGCGATCATCATCACCGTGGCCCATCGCCTCGACGAGGCGATCGCCGCCCTGCGCCGCGGCCTGCCCGACATGGTGCTCGCCGACCTGCGCCTGCCCGACGGGCGCGGCATCGAGCTGTGCCAGGCCCGTGACTACCCCATCGTCATCATGACCAGCCAGGGCAGCGAGGCCGACGCGGTCGAGGCCATGCGGGCCGGGGCGCTCGACTACATCGTCAAGTCCGAGGTGATGTTCGACGACATGCCCCACGTGGTGGACCGGGCGCTGCGAGAGTGGCGGCTGCAGCTCGCCCACGAGCGGGCCAACCGTCAGCTCCAGACGCAGTACGAGATCGCGTCGGCCCTCGCCACCAGCACCACCCTGCAGGAGGCCGCCCCCCGCATCCTCGAGTCGATCTGCCGCTGCGTGGGCTGGCCGGTGGGCGAGCTGTGGCGCTTCGACGAGTCGGCCGAGGTCCTGCACCGCAAGGCCTTCTTCTCGCTCGACCCGGCCCTGCGCACGCTCGAGGACGTGCCGCATCGCTTCGCCCGCGGCGAGGGCCTGCCCGGTCGCACCTGGGAGGCCGGCCAGCCCCTGTCGGTGACCTACCCGGCCGACGCCCCTGGCGAGCGAGCCCGCCCCGCCCTCGGGGAGCTGGGGCTCTACTGCGGCTACGGCTTCCCCGTCCACACCTCCGACGGGCGCACCTTCGCGCTGTTCACCTTCTACGCCCCCAGCATCCACACCGCCGACGTGGACATCGAGCGCCTCATGAGCACCGTCTCGGCCCAGCTCGACGTGTTCGCGGAGCGCCAGCGGGGCGAGGAGGAGCGGCGGCGCCTCCAGGCCGAGCTCGTCGAGCGCGAGCGCCTGGCCGCCGTGGGGGAGACCGCAGCCACCCTCGCCCACGAGATCGGCAACCCCCTCAACAGCATGTACATGCACACCCAGCTGCTGCAGCGGCGGCTGCGGAGGATGGCCAACGTCGATCCCAGCATCACCGAAGGGGTGGCGCTGCTGCTGTCCGAGAACCTGCGCCTGGGCTCCCTGCTGCAGGACTTCCGCTCGCTGTCGCGACGGGGCTCGCTGCGCCTCGCCCCCGTGGACCTCGGCCGCCTGCTCGAGCAGCTCCTTGCGCTCCAGCAGCCGCTGCTGGGCTCCTCCTCGATCGAGATGCTCCGCGAGCTCCCGCCCGGGCTCCCCACCGTGGTCGGCGACGAGGGCAAGCTCCGCCAGGTGTTCATGAACCTCGTCAAGAACGCGATCGAGGCCATGCCCCGGGGCGGCCGCCTGTCGATCATCGCGCGGGTCGAGGACGGGCGGATCATCGTCGAGGTCACCGACACCGGCGTGGGCATCCCCGAGGGCGTCGACGTCTTCGAGCCCTTCAAGACCACCAAGGCGGCCGGCACCGGCCTGGGCCTGTCGGTGGCGCGGCAGGTGATCACCTCGCTCGGCGGCTCGCTCGGCTGCGAGAGCGAGCTCGGCGTGGGCACCACCTTCCGGGTGGTGCTCCCCATCGGCACCGAGGCCGACGCCCAGCTCGACGCCTAGCTCGACGGCGAGCAGGCTCGTCGGCGCCGCCCGAGCGCGAGCAGGCCCACCCCGAGCCAGGCCTCGACCGGAGCGTCGTCGCGTCCTCGCTGGGCGCAGCCACGACCCCCGCGACCTCGTCGTCACACGTTGCCGTTGGCCTCCGCGAGCCCGGGGAGCAGCGCCACCAGCACGGCCGCAGACCCGGTGGCGAGGGCTCCACGCACCACGCTCAGGCCCCCCCGAAGCAGTGCAGGTCGACCTCCGAGATCTCCTCGGCGCACGCTCCTGCCCTCAGCGCGCCACAGTCCACGGCCGACAGGCACGCCAGGTAGTCCTCGTAGAAGTAGAAGCACTCGTAGCTTCCACCGAGGTAGTCCTCGTAGATGTCGATGCACATGTAGAGCGCGTACTGCCCCGAGTCCTCGCCGTAGCACTGGGCCACCCACGCGGAGTACTCCAGGCACTGCGGGGGCGGACCGCCGTAGCCGGTGTCGGCATAGCCCGTGTCGGCGTAGCCCGTGTCGGGGGGGCCCGTGTCGGGGGGGCCGCTGTCTACGTCGCTCGTCCCGGGGACCGTGGTGGGGCCGCCCGAGCCCACCATCCCGGTGGTCGCCGGCGGCGGGTCGCCCGAGCTGCCCTCCTCGCCCGTGCCCGCCGACATCTCGCCCACGCAGGTGCCGGCCAGGGTCTCCACCGCGAGCTCGCCGTAGACCCACCCCGACTCGCAGGCGCTGCTGGGAAAGCTGCAGTAGCCGGTGACCTCGCAGCGCCCGCCCTGGCACTGGCCGTCGCTGGTGCACACGAAGACCGAGGGCGTGACACAACCGAGCACGGCCCCCAGCCCCGCCGCTCCCCCCAAGAGCCTCATCGCCGCAGTCTATCACCCGGGCTCCCGAGCGGGCGGCCGCCGGCCTCCGGGTGCCCCGCCGAGGAGCGAGCGCACCCGCCGGCTTCGCGAGCGCTCGCGCCGCGGGTGCCTCAGTCGAGCAGCGAGCGGACGTGCTTGAGCAGGTCCACGTAGGAGACGATGCCCACCAGCTCGTCGCCCCGGCGATCGACCACGGGCAGCGCTCCCACCCCGTACTCCAGCATCAGATCGATGGCGGTCTTGAGCGACTCGCCGGGATCGAGGGTCACCAGGTTGGCGTTCATCACCTCGGACACTGGAGTCTCGAGCAGGTCGTCGGCGTACTCGGGGTTGTCGAGCTCCTCCATCACCGGCAGCCGGTACTCCCGGAGGTCGCGATCGCTCACCATCCCGATGAGCTGCTTGCCCTCCACCACCGGCAAGTGCCGGATCTCCTGATCCTCCATCCGCAGCAGAGCGGTGCGAACGCTGTCGACCGGCTTGATCGTCACCAGCGCGTCGGTCATGAGGTCCTGAACCTGCATGCCGATAGCTTGCTCCCCCGCGCCCGCGGCAGGGGCGCAATTCCTGCGTGGGCCCCCGGGGCCCGGCGAGGCGCTCGTCCCGATCACTCGAGGATGATCGACATGAACTCGTCGGCGATCACCCCGTGCCCCTGGGGGTTGGGGTGGATGCAGGTC
Organism: Myxococcales bacterium; assembly: GCA_020633315.1. Taxonomy (GTDB): domain Bacteria; phylum Myxococcota_A; class Polyangia; order Nannocystales; family Nannocystaceae; genus Paraliomyxa. Next base: position 10,055 of record JACKDV010000039.1, on the reverse strand, counting down.
AGGTCGAACCAGCGCGGGGTGTCGGGGCCGCGGTAGCAGGGCGCGGTGGGATCGTCGTTGGCGAAGCCGTGCCCGCAGAAGGTCTCGAGCAGGAACAGCATGTCCACGCCGTGCTCCACCGCCATCTGCATGTACTGCTCGTTGGCCCACAGGATCAGCTCGGTCAGCTCCTCGGGGTTGGGCACCGGCTGATCGAAGCCGGCGAGCCCCGACACGTCGCAGCTCTCCACGTTGCCGGTGCCGTCGGTGAACTCGTAGATGTTGGCGTAGACCACGTACACCCCGTTGGGGAAGCGCCCCGGGGCCAGGATCCAGCCGAGGGCGTCGCGCTCGAGCTGCACGAACTCCTCGGTGGTGGCCCACAGGTCCTCCATGGGCACGCCGTCGATCGCGTCCTGGGCCAGCGAGGACACGTCGTTGCCCCCCGAGGTCATCACGATGAGCGTGGTGTCCTGGCGATCGGGCGCGGGGAAGCAGTCCTCGAGCTGGTTGCCCGGGGGGGCGAGGTCGTCGTTGCGCGCGCCCCAGCGGGCGCAGCTCGAGAAGTCGCCCGAGCTCATCACCGCCGTCTCGCCGGTGAACGGGTTGGGCGACTTCCACAGCCCCTCGGAGATCGCATCGCCGTAGGCCAGGCCGAAGTGATCGCGGAGCATGTCGGCGAGACGGGCCCGGTACACGTCCTGCGGCAGGGTCGGGCGCGAGCCCACCGTGATCGAGTCGCCCAGGAACACCACCCGCTGCACGCCCTCGATCTCCTGGTGATCGGTGCCCACGCAGTGGCTGCCGATCACGGGCATGTACTGGTCGTAGTCGGGGAGCTGGTCGGCATCGTTGACGAACTGCCCCGCGAAGCACTGCGCGAAGGGACCGCCCGGCTCTCCGGTGCTCGACTCGCCCCCGGTGGTCCCCCCGGTGGTCCCCTCGCTGCCCGCCGTGGAATCGGCTCCCGTGCCATCGGTGGTGCCCGCCGCCGAGGAGGTCGACGCCGGATCCCCACCCGAGGACGAGCCCGTGACCGCGGCCGTGCCCGCGCTCCCCGTCCCTTCACCGTCGTCGCCGACCACCTGCGGATCACCGCACGCGCTCGCCAAGGCCAGGCCCACCAGGATTCCCCTCCGTCCCATCGCCCGTACGATAGGGCTCCGGGCCGAGCGGGGGCAATGATTTCATTCGTAATCTCGGGCACTTGAACGCGCGGATCCGAGCCCGGGGCTCGTGCCCGCGCCGGGGCGGGCACGAGCCCCAGCGTCGCGCTCCCGCTTGGTGGGCCGGCGAACGGACAAACGCGGGGACTCGGGGTCTAATCGTCCATGATGGCCTGTGCCTCTGCGTACCTCCCGCCGCGCTCTCGTCCCCCCTCGCTCGTCGCGGCCGCGCTGCTGCTGGCGGCCTGCCCCGGCGACGACGGGGCTCGCAGCGACGGCAGCGACGACGGCATCCCCACCCAGCCCACCTCGGGGACCACCGCCGACACGAACACGGGCCCCGGCGACGAGACCCTCGGCACCGGGGCCGACACCACCGGGGGCTGCCCCGATCCCCAGGTGTGCGGCGACGGCTGCTGTGCCGCCGGCGAGCTGTGCGTGGAGAACCAGTGCGTGCCCGACTGCGGCGCCGAGCCGGCCTGCGGCAGCGAGTGCTGTGCCGGCAACGAGGTCTGCTACGTGGGCCAGTGCGTGGTGCCGGGCGGGCCCTGCAACGCCGCGGTCTGTGCCACCACCGTGAGCTCCGACTGTGCCGACGGCGAGATCTGCGACGCCCAGCTCGGGCTGTGCGTGCCCAACTTCGCCGATCCGAGCTGCGCCTTCGAGCCCGAGATCGGCGTGTTCGATCCGGTGCCGCGCTTCACCTGGGGCGTGCGACAGCAGCGGGCCTGCGACCTGCCCGACGGCTGCCAGAAGGAGGAGGTCTGCGTGGGTGGCTTCTGCGAGCCCACCTGGAACCACGTGACCATCGACGAGACCGACTTCCCCGATCACCACCAGTGCGTGATGTCGCCGATGGTGGCCGACCTCGATCTCGACTGCACCCCCGAGATCATCTTCAACACCTACCCCAACTCCAGCTACACGAGCAACGGCATCCTGCGGGCCATCAGCGGCAACGACGGCAGCCGGGTGTGGACCCTGAGCGACCCCGCCTACCGCACCGACCCGGGCTCGACCCCGGCCATCGGCGACATCAACGGCGACGGCATGCCCGAGGTGATCGTGCCGGGCGAGGGCACCAACCTCATCGCGGTCGAGGGCGCCACCGGGACCCCGCTGTGGGTCTCGCAGAGCTACAGCGGCACCGGGCGCAGCGGCTCGCCGGCCATCGCCGACTTCGACGGCACGGGCAACCCCGAGATCGCCTTCGGCCGCAACGTCTACGACTCCAACGGCATGATCGCCTGGAACATCGGCTCGGGCGCGATCGGGGCCAACGGCTCGGTGGGCCCGCTGTCGTGCGTGGCCGACCTCGACGGCGACGACCGGCCCGAGCTCATCGTGGGCGGCACCGTCTACACCTTCACCGGCACGGTGGGCGTGGACTTCCAGGGCAGCCTGATGTGGACCGGGGCGCAGGCCGACGGCTACTGCGGCGTGGCCGACTTCGACCTCGACGGCCAGCCCGAGGTGGTCAACGTGCGCAGCGCGGTGATCTACATCTACGACGGCCTCACCGGCGCCACCCTGGGCTCGCTGCCGATCCCCGGCGGCGGCGCGGGCGGGCCCCCCAACATCGCCGACTTCGACGGCGACGGCTTCCCCGACGTGGGCACCGCGGGCGGCAACAGCTACGTGGTCGCGCAGTACGATCCGGTGGCCGGCATGAGCCAGCTGTGGGAGGCCGAGACCAAGGACGGCTCGTCGCAGCGCACCGGCTCCTCCGTGTTCGACTTCGACGGCGACGGCCGCTCCGAGGTGATCTACGGCGACGAGTGGTACCTGCGGATCTACCCGGGCACCGAGCCCGACTGTGCCACGGGCGGGCCGCTGTGTGATGGGGTGATGACCGACGAGGAGATCCTCTTCATCGACATCAACTCCTCGCGCACGCGCAGCGAGTACCCGATCGTCGCGGACGTGGACGGCGACTTCAAGGCCGAGATCATCGTCAGCACCAACAACGAGTCGGGCCAGGGCGCCATCGGTGACGCGGGGGTGGAGGTCTTCGAGGACCGCCTCGACAACTGGGTGGGCACGCGGCCCGTGTGGAACCAGCACACCTACCACGTGACCAACGTGGGCATCGACGGCAGCATCCCCTCCCCCGAGCCGCCCAACTGGGCCACCTACAACAGCTACCGCCGCAACGGGCAGGGCGACCTCGAGGATCTGTGCGCGCCCGACCTGGTGGCGGCCGACCTCATGATCCCCTCGCTGCCCTGCCCCGACCTGGAGATCTCGGTCAAGGTGCTCAACCAGGGCTGCCTGGGCGTGGGCCCGGGGGTCAACGTGAGCATCTACGACAGCGACGTGGGCCTGCTGACCACCGTGCAGACCACCGGCCCGATCCCGGCGGGCGGCTCCGAGACGATCAACGTGACCATCGACAACCCCGGCGAGGCGCCCTTCGAGATCACCGTGGTGGTCGACGACCCGGGCAACGGCGTCGGCGCCTTCAACGAGTGCATCGAGGACAACAACAGCACCGGCCCGCTGGTGATCTGTCAGCCGATCGGCTGAGCTGCCCGCTCGACGCTCGAGCCCCAACGACCGAGACACAAATGGACCACCGAGGACCTCGACCTTCTCGCATCGTCACGATCCCCTGGGCCGCGCTCGCGCTGCTCGGCGTGGGTGCCTGCTTCAACCCCCCCGCGGACGAGACCACGCTGACGGCCGGGCTGCTGCCCGGCTCGACCGGCACGCCCGAGACCACTTCCGCCACCGCAGAGCCCGGGACCGGCGACACCAGCCCGGACCCCGACACCACCGGGCCCGGAGACACGGGCCCGGATCCCGACACCGGGGACAGCACCGGCGCCGACGGGAGCTCGGGCAACCCCGACGGCGACATGGACGACGACGGGGTGCCCGACGAGAACGACAACTGCCCGCTCGATCCCAACGCCGACCAGGCCGACGCGGACGGGGACGGGCCGGGCGACGCCTGCGACAACTGCCCCGACACCCTCAACCCGCTGCAGGAGGACGTCGACGGCGACCAGATCGGAGACTGGTGCGACAGCGAGGTGGTCGACGAGCCCGATCGCCTCTACGTGCCGCCGGGGATCGAGTACCCGCTGGGCGGCACGCACTGCTACGCCGGGCCGGTGGTGATCCGCGGCACCGTGCGGGTACCTCCGCACGATCCGAGCATGGCCGACACCGGCACGCTCGAGCTGCGCTCGGAGACCACGATCCGGGTGGAGCTGGGCGGCAGCATCGACGGCGTGGGCTCCGGCTACGCCGGCGGGGCACCGGCGCCCACCAACGGCGGCATGGCGGGCGCAGGCCCCTACGCCGGCTGCGGCGGAGGGCCCGGCTCGTCCGTGGCCAACGGCGGCTCGGGTGGGGGCTACGGCGGCTCGGGCGGAACGGCCGATCCCACCACGCCCTACTCCACCGACAACCTGTGCTCGCTGTGCAGCCAGGCCACCGAGGCGCACTGTTACGGCACGGCCGGGGGCACCACGGGCACCGCCGCCGGCATCGACCTCGCGATGGGCTCGGGCGGCGGCGCCGGGGGCAACAGCTCCGGCTGCAACAACTCGGGCGGCGTGGGAGGGCGCGGTGGCGGCATGCTGGTGGTGGTCGCCAACGACCGCATCGACCTGGAGGGCACGGTCTCCGTCGCGGGCCAGCTGCCTCCCACCGATCCCTCGACCTGTGGCTATCGCCCCGGTGGTGGCGGTGGAGCGGGCGGCGGGCTGATCCTCGCCGCCGACGTCCTCGCGGGCGCGGGCACGGTCTCGGCCGCGGGAGGCAACGGCGGCCAGGCGCTCGGCGACACCAGCAGCACCTGGGGCTGGGCCGGCGGCGGCGGTGGTGGTGGACGGGTGAAGATCTTCTCGGGCGACGATCAGCTCGCGGGATCGATCGTCGCCAGCGGCGGAGCCGGCGGCCTGGCCCCGGCCGAGATGTACTCGTACGCCGGCACGCCCGGAGCCAACGGCACCGTCTCGCAGGTGGGCATGATCCCGGCGGTGCTCAACAACGTCAGCTGCCCCTGAGCAGCAGCCACGCGCCCAAGCCCACGGCGCCCAGCATCAGGAGCACCGCCGCCACGATGGCGAGCCCGACCCGACCTCCGCTGGGAGGTCGGGTCCCGTCGATGGGCGAGCGCGAGGAGCTGGGCATCGACGGGACCACGGCCGAGGCCGAGGCGGGTCCGACCATCGGCGCGGCCGAGGCCGAGGCCGAGGCCGGCCCCACCATCTGCGAGGTCGCCAGGGCCATCGTCGCCCCGGTCTGGGCGGGGCCCTCGACCACGCCGGTGAAGCGCGCGGTGCCCATCGGCCCCATGCGATCGGCGGACCCGCCGTCGCGCGCCAGAGCGCCCATGGGCTCCGCTCCCGGGGCCGAGACCGCGACGAGGGCCGCCTCGAGTTCCGTCATCGAGGAGAAGCGTGCCTCGGGCTTCTTGGCGATGGCCCGGCGCACCACGGCCTCGAGCGCCGGGGGCACCCCCGCAACCACCGACGAGACCGGCGGGGGCTCCTCCTCGATGTGGCGCTTGAGCACGTCGTAGGGGTTCTTGCCGCGGAAGGGCGGCGCCCCGGTGAGCAGCTCGTAGGCCATGATCCCCAGCGCGTAGACGTCGGTGGCGACCCCGGCCGGCGTGCCGAAGGTGAGCTCGGGCGCCATGTAGCTGGCCGTGCCCATGATCTCGCCGGTGGCCGTGAGCCCGGTGGTGCTGTCGGTGGCGTCGTCGATCTTGGCGATGCCGAAGTCGAGCAGCTTGATCACCTCGCCGTCGGGCCCGTCCACCACGAAGCAGTTGGCCGGCTTGATGTCGCGATGGATGATGCCCTGGGCATGGGCGACCGCGAGGGCGCCCGCGGCCTGGCGCAGCAGCTCGCGGGCGCGCGGCCAGGGCAGCGGCCCCTTGGCGATGATCGCCCCCAGGTCGCGCCCTTGCAGCAGCTCCATCACCAGGAACACCGCGCCGTGGGGGGTCTCGCCGAAGTCGATGATCTCCACCACCCCCTGGTGGTGGATGGCCGAGGCGGCCCGGGCCTCCCGCAGCAGTCGCTTGCGCGAGCGCTCATCGGCGGCGAGCTGCCGGTTGAGCACCTTGATCGCCACCGGCTTGCCGAGCACGGTGTGCACCCCCTCGTACACCTGCCCCATGCCGCCCCGCCCCAGCGTGCGCACGATCTGGTAGCGGGAGTCGAGCAGGACTGGGCCGCCCCCGGCGGAGGGGCCATGGTCTCGGGGCGAGGGGGTCATCGAGGATCACGCGAGGCGAGCACGGGGCCGCGTGGCGGATCGTATCGTATCGTCTGGAGCACACATCGATCCACGGGGCCGCCGTTTCGTGCCCTTTCGCGGGCGAGGCTCGGCCAGACCGTGCGATCGTCGAGGGCGAGATGACGTGCACCGAGCAGGTGGGCCGTCTATGGAACTGCGACGACTGCGACTTCGAGCCGTGGGCTCGATGGCCGTCCCGCGGCCCGGTCCGGGCTGCACGAGCCACCTCTGATGGCCGACGACACCTGGCTGCGCGCGAGGACGAGACGAGCTGCGCTCGCGCGGATCCTCGACGTGGACAGCAGCATGCCGCTGGTGGGTCCCGAAGGCCACGACCAGGCCCAGGCGCGGGCCGGCGAGCTTGCGGTGCTGAGGATCCTCGACGACGTCACCCACTCGACCCTGCGTGGCCGCTTCGAGCTGGTGATCGATCGCGGGTGCCTGCCCGGGCTCTCCGACTCGCAGGCCCGGGCCCAGGCCGTCACCGTCACCCGCCTGCTGGCCCCGGGCGGGCGCTTCGTGCTCGAGCTGCTCGACCCCGAGCGGGCCACCGCGCGCGGGCTCAAGCCCTACGATGCCGAGTCGATCACCGCGTGGCTCGGCCCGACGCTCGAGCTCGAGGACGAGGCCCCCGCAGACCACGGCGGACGCTGCTACGTGCTCCGCCGCCGCCCGAGCGAGTAGCCCCGCCGCCCAGTCGAGTCTAGCCAACGGGCACCCACTCGCTCGGGCCTGCGATCGATCTCGACCACGGCCGGGGGGGTCTTGGACACAGAGCGTGACGGAAGTCGACCGACGGGGCGATCGCGAGCGACGATGCCACCGCACCCGCCGAACGCTGCGCCGGAGAGCCGCAGGGCTTCGGGTGGCCGGACCACGTGGTGATGCGCCGGTCACCGCGTGGATCGCCTCCCCTTGGCACGCTCGCCGGTGCCGAGGGAGCGCGGGAGCACGTCGGCGAGGTGATCCTGCACGGCACGCAGCGCACGCGAGTGCCGTGCATCGACGTGCACGAGGCCGATCACTTCGACCGCGGGCAAGATGGCGCCGTCGAGAAGTCGTACGAGTCGACGCTTCTGGAGCTCGTCCAGAACGAGCCAACGTGGCAATTGGGCGATCCCGAGCCCGGCGAGAGCGGCATCTCGCAGCGCGAGCACGTTGTTGCTCCGCATCGGCCCGTCCACCGTGACGGCTCGAGGCCCTTCGACGGTCTCGAAGCGCCAAGTCGTGGGCCCGCCTCCGAGCACGAGGCACGGAGCCTCGTCGAGCTCCGCCACGCTTGCCGGGCTCCCGATCCGCTTCAGCAACGAGGGCGCGGCGCAGAGCACTCGCTCGAAGGTCGCCAGCCGGCGCGCGATGACGAACGGGCTGTCGGGGGGCATCGCGCCCACACGAATCGCGAGGTCGACCCCGTCCGTCAGCAGATCCACGACGCGATCCTCGAGACGGAGCTCGATCGTCAGCCCGCGATGACGCTGCAGGAGCTCGGGAATGACCGGTGCGATCTGAGGGAGCCCGAACGAGACGGGCGCGCTCACCACGAGCCGACCGCGTGGGCTCGCCGAGGGCCGCACGGCGTCCCGTAGCTCGTCGAGGTCGCGAAGGAGTCGGCGCGCACGGGGTAGCAGGTCCGCTCCGGCCTCGGTGAGGCTGATGCGTCGAGTGGTGCGACGGAACAGCGGCGCGCCGACATCGTCCTCCAGGGCGCGGAGTCGACGACTCGCGACGGCAATGGAGAGGCGTAGCTTCCGCGCACCCGCCGAGATGCTGCCCGTGTCCGCGATGGATACGAAGGTCGACAGGAGGGTGACCGGGTCCACCCGCTCATCCTCCCACAGTCTCGCAAGGCGGTGCGTCTCGAACGAGCGAGCCCGGGAGCGAGCTTCCGTCGAGGCCAGCGGCTCGGTGCCTCGGATCGGTTCGACGCTGATTCTTGCAGACGACGCAAAGGTCCTTGGCCGACGCGTCGAGTACTGGGTTGGCCTCGCAAGGCACATGGTGTCGTCATCGAACGACGAAAGCGCCGCGGAGGCGCTGAGCAAAGACAACGTGGCACGCGCCAGGCCGACTGGTGGTGTGACACAGACGAGGAGATGGAGGCAGCCATGGAAAGTCTATCGAACAAGGTGATTCTGATCTCCGGGGCGACGTCTGGCATCGGACGCGCTGCGGCCAAGCTCTTCGCCGAGCGCGGCGCTGCGGTGGTGCTCGGGTCGCGTCGGAAGGAGCGCGGAGAGGAGCTCGTCGAAGAGATCCGCCGAGGCCGCGGGCGCGCTGTCTTTCGGGTCACCGACGTGACCAAGCACGCGGACAACGAGGCCTTGGTGGACCTCGCATCGACGACGTTCGGGAAGCTGGACGTCGCGTTCAACAACGCCGGGGTGGAGGCCATTGGGTCGCTGCTCGACCTCGACGACGCGACCTACGACCGGGTCTTCGACACCAACGTCCGAGGCGTCTTCTCGGCAATTCGGGCGCAGATCCCGGCGCTCGAGCGAACCCGCGGGTCCATCATCGTGACCTCGTCCACCGCCGCTACGCGCGGCTTCGCGAACGCCGCGCTCTACACCGCCAGCAAGCACGCGGTCGAGGGGTTGATGAAGTCGGCCGCGCACGAGCTAGCTCCGCTCGGCATTCGAGTCAACGCCGTCTCGCCAGGGCCGACGTCGACCGACATGCTGGATCGCTTCACCGGTGGCGAGCCCGACATCATGGCTCGACGCGTGCCGCTCGGACGTGCCGCGACGCCGGAGGAGGTTGCCCAAGCGGCGGTCTGGCTCGCCACCGACGCCGCCCGGTTCGTCAGCGGCATCGCCTTGCCCGTCAACGGTGGTCTCACTGCCTGACACCACCCGCGTCAAACCACAGGAGAGACCATGTCGACACCAACGTACTTCACCAAGTACCCCACCATTCGATTCGAACGAGATGCCGACGGCGTGCTCGTCATGGCGCTGCATTCGAACGGCGGGCCGCTCGAGTTCACCGCCGCCGACCACGAGGCCTACGTCGACGCCTTCTACGAGGTCGGTCGCGACCGCGACAACAAGATCGTGATCCTGACGGGGGCCGGAGGCGACTTCATCACGAGCATCGACTTCGGTTCCTTCGGTGACGTGTCCGATCCAGACGTCTGGTCGAAGGTCCACGACGAAGGAACCCAGGTGCTCGAGAACATCGCGAACATCCGCGTACCCATGATCTTCGCGCTCGAGGGCCGCGCCCACGTCCACACGGAGTACGGCTTGCTCGCGAACATCATCGTCGCGGGCGAGGGGGCGACCTTCGACGACTTGCCCCACTTCAGCGGTGGCATCATCCCAGGCGACGGCGTCTTCACCCTGTGGAGCTACTTCGTGGGCCCGGGGCGCGCGCAGGCGATGCTCCTGGATCCACGACCGCTGGGCGCGCGCGAAGCCAAGGCGCTCGGGATCGTCGCGGAGGTCGTCGCCGACGGTCAGGCACTCGTGCGGGCCAAGGAGATCGCCAAGAGCTACCTCCGCCGCACCGAGGTCACGCGACGCAACACACGGATCCACTTCATTCAGCCCATCAAGGAACGCATCGTTCGGGAGGTTGGCTATGGCCTGTCCCTCGAGGGCGCGTCCGCAGCGGCGTTGGTGAAGAGCATGAGGAGCGCTTGACGCCCCGAAC
>JACKDV010000038.1 GCA_020633315.1 Myxococcales bacterium | reverse complement strand
AGGCCCGGTCGACACCGCATCCGGTCCCCGCGGCTTCCCGCAAGCCATACGAGCACCGCGACCGGTCCCTCACAGCCTCCCGCAAGCTCCACGAGCACCGCGACCGGTCCCTCGCAGCCTCCCGCAAGCTCCACGAGCACCGTGACCGATCCCTCGCGGCCTCTCGTAGGCCCTGCTCCTCCGCAAAGGGCCCATCGAGGTGTCGCGCGACCTCCGCTGGTGTGAGGGCCTTCGACTTTCTCACCGAGCGACGCAACGACGGGAGCCTGGTGGTCGACAACGACCAAGCCATGACGCTCATTCTCGAATCACACGAGCCATCCCCTCCCTTCGTCGTGACGACCCATGCCCACGCCTTCGACGAGGTGAGGCCCGAGCTCGAGACCATCCCCGACGACGAGCTTCGGATCATCAATCTCGATGTCGTCCATGCAGCCGAGATCGTGCTGGGTGCGTCCGGTCGCATCGAGCGCCTGCTGCCCGCCCTGGCTCGGCTACCAGACGTCGACATGGGACGAATCGAACGTCTGCGCCTGTACGCGGGGGCCCTCCTGCACACTCATCTGCTGACCAAGGACCCGGTCGAGCCGGATCCGCGGCTACGGAGGATGCTGGCGGAGGCCTCGATGCTCCGGGCAGACCTGCTGGTGGTCGCCGAGGCGCTCGGTCACCTCGGCTTGCTCTCCGCGGTCCGGGTGGCCGAGATCCGCTCGGGGCAGGGCCACCGGGACACCGCCAACGACCTGTGCGCCCTGGCCACGCTGTACGACGCGGCCTGGGCAGAGCTCCGATCCAAGGTCCCCATCTCGCGCATCATGGTCGACCGAGCGGCGGTCCTCGGAGCCGAGCTACACGGGGCCCTCGGAGAGCGCCGACTGCCGGCCGACCCCCACGAGCCCTCGGACGACGATCCACGCCAGCTCCGCGTCCGGGCCTTCACCGCGATGATCCGTGCCTACGACGTCTGCCGACGCGGCGTGATCTTCCTACGCTGGGACCTCGGGGATGCCGATCGCTTCGTCCCCACGCTCTACTCGCGCCGTCGTCGGCGCTCCCCCCTCGTCGACGAAGAGAACGGGGAGGCCGCCGAGCCCACTCCATCGAGCCCGATGGTCTCGCGCCCGAGCACCGTCGTGACCCTCACGGCGTTCTGATCCGACCACGCCCGGCCGGGGGTCCACTGACGACTATCCGAGCCCGTAGTGCTCCTCGCACTCGGGCTCACGGCCGCGAACCACCCGCCGTCCCGCCATTCGACCGCGCCACTCGGTCACGACCGTTGCCCGCCCCGAGCCGAAGTCGGACTCCCAGTAGATCACCACCCAGTCGTGGGTCTTGTGGAGCTGATGGGCGAGCGCGGTGTTCGAGTACAGGACCGTGAACGACCAGCTCCCGCGCTCCTCGTGCCGGATGGGCAGCCATGCTCGACCATCGGGATTGAAGCGCCGAGGAGCGATCGTCTTGAGCCGGCCGGCTGCGGCCTCGTCGCGATAGCGTCGATCCTCCTCCAACAGCATGGCGACCTCGGGAGGGTGGGCACGAGGCGAGGTCGTCCGAGCTCGCCCCCGGATCCGGCGCGTGAGACGGGCCGCCAGCACGTCGCGGATCGCGGCGCCCCTTCGCTCCCCGAAGCCGGGCACCTGCGCCAACCGACCATCATGAGCCGCCACCTCGAGCTGCTCCAGGGTCTGGATGCCGAGGTCGTGGTGGATCCTCTCGGCGAGCACCTCCCCCACCCCGGGGAGCGACGCGAGCACCTCTACCGGAGAGATCTCCCCCCGTAGCCGCTCGAGGGCCTCGGCGCGAGCGGTGCGGAGCACCTCGATGATCACCTTGGACAGACGCACACCGATGTGGGGGATGGCCTCGAGCCCGGCTCGCCCCTCACCGCGGAACACGTCGGCTACCGGCTGCGAGAGACCACGAAGGGCATCGGCGCCCGCCCGCCACGCCCGCACGCGATGAACCGATGCTCCCTGGACCTCGAGGAGCTCGGCGACCTCCTCGAGAATCCTCGCAACCTCGTCGTTGGTGGGATCCCGACGCATCGACTCATTGTCGAGGAGCCCGCGACCGATGCCAGCGGCAGGAATTGCGGCGACCATGGGAGGCCCCAGGGCGTGTTAGGAGGATCGAGAGATGCAGAGCCGGACTGGGCTCCTCGGATGGAGCATCGTCGCCCTACGAGGAGGATGCGCAGGCCCACCGGGCCAACCACCGAGCGATCCATCTCCTGCGCCCACGGCCCCCCCGCCGCCGACGCCCTCGCTCACCGCCCATGCTCCGCTCGAGGACGACGCGCCGCCGCCCTCGAAGCCGCCCACCGCCGAGGCTCCCGCCCGCCGCGAGCGACTGCCTGCTGGACGGCCCCGCCTGTCTTCGCGAGTCGATCCTCCTCCCCATCGAGCGCACCCTGCTCGAGCTTCCCTCGGTGCACGCGGTGGAGCGAGCCCGAGCCGGAGCCCGGACGGAGCGCGGGATGGGGCCTCCCCCGACCCGATCCCGAATCGTCGTTCGAGGCGAAGGGCGAGCCCACCCGCTAATTCGACGCCGCTCGAGCCGGCGTCGAGATAGCGTGGAGGGACATGGCCCGCTCCGCTCTGTTCCATCACCTCCAACACCTGGTCGCGCTCGCCCGCTTCGCCCGGGCCCACGGTCTGCGTGATCCCGATGCCATTCGCGCCGCCGCGGCCGAGGCTCGCCGCGGTGCCGCTCCGACCCGTCGTCAGCTGCTGGCGGGAGCGGGCAGCACCCTGGCCCTGACCGCGCTTCCAGGAGCAAGCGGGGGCTGTGGAACCGACGAGGAGCCCCAGGGGGAGCACCGCATCGCGATCGTGGGGGGTGGCATCGCGGGGCTGCTGTGCGCCCATCGACTCGAGGAGGCCGGCGCCACCGTGACCCTCTACGAGGCCGCCGAGCGACTCGGCGGTCGCATGTTCACGGGCCGGGATCTGTACCCCGAGGGGCAGGTCTGCGAGCTGGGGGGCGAGCTCGTCGACACCAACCACGCAACGCTGTGGGCCCTGTCGGAGGAGCTCGGGCTCCAGCTCGACGATCGCCTCGGAGGGCCCTACGCCGGCCTCGCCGCGGAGACCTTCTGGGTCGACGGCGCCGAGGTGGACGACGACACCTTGCTGATGCAGCTCGTCGCGGTCGTCGATGACATCCAGGCCGACTTCGATGCAGCCGAGAGCGACGACGCGGCCTTCGAGGCGCTGGATCTCGAGCCCCTCACCGCGTGGCTCGATCGCCGGCTCCCCATCGACCAGTACCTCGCGCTGCACGTGGTGCTCGACGTGGCCTACCGCGGCGAGTATGGCCTGGAGAACGACGAGCAGTCCGCCCTCAACCTGATCTACCTGCTCGGGCTCGACACCGATGCCTTCCTCATCTTCGGAGACAGCGACGAGCGCTACCACGTCCACGGCGGCAACGACCTGTTCACCACCGGGCTGGCCGAGCGCCTCGCGGACGACACCGTGGCCCTGCAGCACCGGCTGGTCGCCGCCACCGGCGAGGGGCCGTTCACGCTGACCTTCGAGACCCCCGAGGGGGGGCTCGTGGTCGAGGCGGACTCCGTGGTGTTCGCGCTGCCCTTCACGATCTTGCGCGAGGTCGACACCTCGGGCCTGGCACTGTCGGACACCAAGCGAGAGATCATCGACACCATCGGCTACGGCACCAACGCCAAGGTGATGGCGGGCTTCTCCCGGCCGGTGTGGCGGGAGGACCATGGCGCGCTGGGTACCGTCACCGCCGACCTCCCCCTGCAGCAGACCTGGGACACCTCGCTGGGCCAGGATGGCACCACGGCGATCCTCACCAACTTCCTCGGGGGCCGCGCGGGGCTCGAGTCCGGCGAGGGCACGGCCGAGGACTGGATCGCCACCGTGCTCCTGCCGAGCCTCGACCAGATCTACCCGGGCAGCGCCGCGACCTACACCCCGGGCAGTGGGGTCCGCATGCACTGGCCCACCGTCCCCACCCACAAGGGCAGCTACACCTGCTACCGACCCGGGCAGTGGTCGTTCTGGCCGCTCGAGGGCGAGCGGGAGGGCAGCCTGCACTTCTGCGGCGAGCACACCAGCCCCGACTTCCAGGGCTGGATGGAAGGCGCCGCCGAGAGCGGCGAGCGAGTCGCGACCGAGCTCATCGAGGACCTCGGCCTCGAGCTGCCGGCGTCGCTCCACCGCCGCGCGGAGCTCCAGCGTCTGCTCCCGCCGATCCCCCGCGAGGCACGGAACCCCCTGCGTCTGCTCCGTGCCCGCCGGCAGGTGCTCGCGGCCTGGAGCGAGCGACGACGTCGCTAGCCCGAACGGGTGTCGACCAGACCGGCGTCCCCAGTCACCGCAGCCGCAGGTATCGACGGCGACGGACTGGCTCATGGATGCCATCGAGCCGCAAGCTCCCGTCGTCTACGAGCCGAGGAGGGCTCGCGAGCCGATGATGCAGGAAGCTCGACGGTCGCTCAGCTCCGCGGTGCCAACGCGATGATCCACGAAGCGCCCCCACGCGTGAGCCCCTCTGGGATCGGGATCCCACAGCGCTGCAGCACGGCGATCTGAGCCGGGGTCGGCGGCTGCTGGCGCCAGCGCGCCTGCATGTCGATGAGCTTGATCGCGTCCGGGGTCCGTAGCCGCGTGAGGCGGTCGGCGTGCCGGATCGCGGCGTCGAGGGTGCGCCGCTTGTCGACCACCACGGAGGCCCGCGGGCTGCGATGCACCAGCTCCCACTCGTCGAGCAAGTTGAGGCGCACGAGCAGCTCCTCGCCGCCGGGCAGCGGCAGGCGGTAGCCCCCGTGGGGAGACGAGCACCAGGCCAGATCGCTGCTGCGCTGGATCTCCTCGGGCGGCTCGAGCTCCATGAAGTCGATCCGTCGGGCCGCGAGCTCGAGCTCTGCCGCGCTGGTCACCCGGGCGAGATCCAGCCAGGGGTGGCGATCGGCGATGCGCTCGAGCTCCTGGGCCACCGCCAGGGCGTCCTCGCCGTGCAGCGCCAGCGACTCGGGGAGGGCGAACAGATCGTTGAGCCCGGCCAGCCGGTGCTTGCGGGAGTTGTCGACCACGTCGATGACGAGCAGATCCTCTTTGTCCGGGTGCAGCCTCGTACCGCGCCCCACCATCTGCACGTAGAGCAGCCGGGACTTGGTGGGGCGAGCCAGGATCACGCAGTCGACCCGTGGCTCGTCGAAGCCCTCGGTCAGCACCGCGCAGTTGGTGAGCACGGAGAAGCTCCCGGCCGAGAACGCGGCGAGGGTGGCGTGGCGCTCGTCCCGGGGCATCGCCCCCCACAGCGCGGCGGCCGAGACCCCGGCGGCCTGGAACTCGGCCGCCATCGCCTGGGCATGGGCCACGTCGGCGCAGAAGACCACGGCGCGTCGACCGGGGGCGAAGTCGCGGTACGCCTTGACCACCATCGCGTTGCGGAGCTCCACGTTGACCATGGCCGCGAGCTGCGACTCCACGAAGTCCCCGTGGCGCACCCGCACCTCGTCGAGGTCCACGCTGGTCGAGACCCTCCAGCCACGGATCCGCACCAGGAAGCCCTGCACGATCATCTCGTGGAGGTCGCGGCGGAACACGACCTCCTCGAACACCTCGCCCAGGCCACGCTTGTCCCCGCGGTAGGGGGTGGCGGTGAAGCCCACCAGCATGCGCCGAGATCCCGGCTCGCGCAGGCCCAGGTGGTCGAAGACCCGCAGGTAGCTGCTGGCCACCGCATGGTGGGCCTCGTCGACCACCACCAGGAAGAAGTCCTCGCGACGCAGCCGCTGCAGCCGCGTGCTCTTGGCGCGCCCGAGGGTGGCCACCGAGGCCACCACCACCTGGGCGTCGTCGGAGGCATGGCGCTCGGCCTGCTCCACCTCCACCCGCAGCGAGGGATCGACGGCGAGGAACTTGCGGCGCGCCTGCTCGATGAGCTCCTCGCGGTGGGCGAGCACCAGCAGGCGTCGCCGCATTCGGAAGAAGCGCGGGAACTGGGCGAACACCACGGTCTTGCCGGTGCCCGTCGGCAGGGCCACCAGCACGCGTCGCTTGCCCCCGCGATACGCATCGCGGATCGCGGTCAGGCATTCGCGCTGATAGGGGCGCAGCTCGAGCACGACGAGGAGGATAGCGAAGGGTCCAGCCCGCGGGCCCGCCTCATTCCGTCCCCCGAAGCGGCCGTGGCGAGCCCGCTCCGAGTACGGCGCTCACGTCCCCATGCTCGTCCGCCGCTCGATCTCGTGGCTGCCGTGCTCGCGTTGGCCACCGGGGCCTGTGCCCCCACCTGCCCGCCGATGCGCACCACTCACGGGGGCGCCCCGGGACGCCTCGATCCCGGTGACATGGCGGTCGATGGCGCCACGGCGGGCGGCCCTGGTGGGTATGGGGGGAGGCTCGATCGGTCATGCCGTGCGCCCCGGGCTCACGGTGGAGGGCGGGTGCTCGGCCACCCAGCCGTGCTTCGACCTCACGCCTTCACGACGCCGACCCCCACCTCGATCCCCGTCATGCGGAGCTGTCCGCTCACCCGCTCGATGCTCGCCTCCCCCGCGGGGATCAGCGCGTTGACGTTGCAGCCCGGTAGCCCATGGGGCACCACCACCGTGCCCGACGCGACCCCATCCACCGCCCGCACCGGGATCCTCAGCGCCCCCACCTCGCTGCGGATCTCGATCTCCACGCCGTCGCTGCCGCCGAGCCTCGCGAGGTCCTCCGGCGACACCCAAGCCACTACCTCTGCGTCACCGCTGCGCTGCCCGCCGTGCATCCAGCTGTTGTGCCCGAGCCGACGCCGCCTCCCGATCAGCCGCATTCGCCCCGCGGCGATCGCCGGAGCGGCCCGCAGCCGCAGCAGCTCCCCCTCCACCCGCTCGTCCCACAGCCGTAGTCGATGCCGCGCCAGCCACCGACCGGGCCGCAGCTTCAGCCCGGGCAGGCCGGCGCGCGGCCGCGGCAGCCACCGATCCACCCCGCGCCGCAGCACCCTCCACTGCGGCCCCGGGAGCCCCAGCGCCACCGCCAGCTCGCTCAGGATCACCGCGTCCGTCCGCGACTCCCCCGGCGGGGGCATCACCGGCCCGCTCACCTCGATCCTCCGCGAGCGCTGGAACGGCACCGTGGTCACCGCGAGGTCCCAGCGCTCGAGCCAGCTCGCCGCGGGCAGCAGCGCGTGCGCATGCCGGGCCGTGGCGCTCTCGAACATGTCGATGCACGCGAGGAAGTCCAGGGAGCGCAGCGCTCGCTCCATTCGCCCCGCCCCCGGGATCGAGCGCAGCGGATCGCCGGCGAGCACGACCAGCGCCCGGATGCGCTCCGGTCCCGGCTCGAGGATCTCGTCGGCCAGGATGCCCCCCGGCAGGGTCCCCAGCAGCGAGTCGAAGCCGCCCACGCGACTGCGCACGCGATCGCTCAGGCCGGCGATCTCGAACGCACGCGCCAGCGGCCCGGAGATCGGATTGACGAGCAGCCCTCCCGGTCGATCGTAGTTGCCCGTGACCCACGCCAGCGCCTGCAGCAGCACGTAGGCCAGGGTCCCGAACCCGCTCATGTTGACGCCGACCGACATGTGCAGGGCCGCCGAGGGGGCCCTTCGCAGCCGCTCGGCCAGCGCCTCGATCTCCCCCCTCGCGATCCCGGTGCGGGCCGCGACCTCGTCCAGGGACACCGCCTCGGCTCGCGCCCGCAGCTGCGGCCACCCCTCCACCGCCGCATCGCTCGGCGCCCCGTCGGCGCACAGCCGCAGCAGCCCCAGCAGAAGCCACGCATCGGTCCCCGGTCGGATCGCCAGGTGCTCGCCCCAGCGCCGCGCGCTCTCGCTGCGCCGCGGATCGACCCACACGACGGAGCCCCCGCGCTCGAGGATCCCCCCGAAGTTGGCCGGCCCGCCCCCCTCGAGGTGCACGAAGCTCGACTGGCTCACGTAGGGGTTCGAGCCGAGCACGAGCGCGAGATCGGTATGGGCGAAGTCGGGGAAGGCCTGGATCACCGGGCTGCCATGCACGATCTCCGCGCCCGCGAACTTGTTGTTGCAGTCCTGGCTCCCCGCGTAGAACAGGTTGCGGGTGCCCAGGGCCCGCCCGAAGGCCACGGTGGCCACCAGCCCCAGCGTGTTGAAGGCCATGGGGTTGCCGAAGTACAGGCCCACCGCATGGGGGCCGTGCTCGGCGATCACCCGTCGCAGGCGCTCGGCCACCTGCTCGACGGCGAGGGACCACGCCGCCGGTCGCCCATCGAGGCGAGGATGGAGCACGCGATCCTCGTGACGCGCCACCTCGAGGAAGCGCGTCCCCTTGGCGCAGGCGTAGCCACGGCTCACCGGGTGCTCGCGGTGGGGCCGCAGGCGCACCGGCTCTCCGCGGGGCCCTCGCTCCACGGTCAGCCCGCACGCCGCCTCGCAGATCCGGCAGTAGGTGGTGTCCATCGGCCAGCCCACGATACGGCGAAGCGAGCCGCCGAAGCGTGATCGCCCTCAACATCCGCTCCACGGCCGCGTTTTCGGCGGCTCCGGGAGCGGGGCGGACCCGCGCCCTCGATCGCGAGCTCGGCTCGGCAACGGAGCCGGCCCGCGCTCGCCGATGCGGCCCACGGCGACATGGAGCTCTCCTACCTGCGGGCCAACGATCGCGAGGCCTTCGCCCGCGCGTTCGAGACGGCCACCGAGTCGCTGCAGACCCGCGAGCGCAACCTCCTGCGGCTCAACGTGGTGCACGGCGTGAGCGGGACCGCGATCGCGACGATGTACGGGGTCCATCGAGCGACCGCCAAGCGCTGGCTCGCCGCGGCTCGCCAGACCCTGCTCGAGCGCACGCGGGAGGAGTTGCAGCGGGCGCTCGGCCTGGACAGCGAGGAGCTGCGCAGCGTGATGGGGCTGATCTAGAGCCGCATCGAGCCGAGCATCGCTCGCGTGCTGGGCCCGGTCGACGAGCCCGACCACGACGAGCCCCGCGGAACGACACCGACATCGGGGACCGGCGCCGACAGCGACTGAGTCGGGTAAACCATCATTGGGGGAGTCGTGCGGTTTGGGATGACGAATTCCCGGACTGCGGCCATGATGGAGCGGTGGGACGACGAAGCGAAGCGAGAGCGTACTGGATGGGGGCCGTCACCCTGCTGACGGCGGTGGGCTGTACCGATGGAGGGGGCGCCTCCGGGGGCCTCGAGCGTGAGGACCTGGAGCTGCTCGCCGAGCCGGCCGACGTCCGGGCGCCGGCCGTCTCCACCATGGCCCTCGATATCTCCCTGACCCCCGTGGCCCTCGAGGTGGGCGACTTCGACGGGGACGGCAACATCGACCTGCTGGTGGCGGGGATCGAGCCCGGGGTGGGCGTGGCCGCGGCGATGTACCTGGGCAACGGCGACGGCACCTTCGCCGACGCCTTCGACCCGGGCTTCTCCGGCTGCAGCGCGTACCCCCTGGTGGGCGACATCACCGGAGACGGCCGCACCGATGTGATCACCAACGGCTGCTCCGACGACCTGGCCGTGTTCGAGGCCCAGGCCGACGGCTCGCTGCTGCCGTGGGACGCCTGGCCGGCGATCGAGTACGGCCCGGTCATGGGCAGCGTGGTCACCGACTTCGAGGGAGACGGCGACGGCGACCTGATCTCGCTGCGCATGCCCGACGCCGCGGTGCTCGACCTCACCCTGGGCAACGGCGGCCACGGGGTGTGGGGCGTGGAGACCTCCACGATCGGCACCCCGGACTGGAGCGGCTTCTCTCCGGTGAGCCTCTCGACCGGCCACTTCAACGCCGACGGCATCGTCGACGTGGTGCTGCTCGACCGCGAGCACGACGTGGCCATGCTGCAGGGCGTGCCCCCGGCCAACTTCGCGTTCCCGCGCGAGCTGGGGGTGGACGTGGCCCCCTGGTCGGTGCGCACGGGCGACCTCGACGACGACGGCCTCACCGATCTGGTGGTCTCGAGCTACTCCCACGCCGAGGTCCAGGTGCTGCGCGTGAGCGGAGCCAGCGGGGGCTTCGTGTCGGTGAGCCCGGTGAGCCTCGAGGACTTCACCCCCTACGACACCGCCGTGGGCGACCTCGACGGTGACGGGGCCCTCGACGTGGCCATGGTGAGCGACGAGCTGCCGGGCGTGATCTGGCTGACCGGCGACGGCTCCGGGGCCCTCGACCTCACCGACCGCTTCAACCTCCCCTCCCCCGCGATCCGGGTCCACATCCGCGACATCGACGACGACGGAGTCGGCGACATCATCGCGGCGACCTTCGACGACGCCTCGATCACCGTGGTGACCGGTGTGGGGACCTAGGCCGGGCGTGCCCTACCCCTCGGGGTCGGGCACGCACACCCCACCGTTCTCGATCTGCGCGTTGGTCCGGTAGGTATTGAGCAGCTCCCACGAGGGCGGCTCCATCTGAGGGATGGTGCCGTCCTCCCGCACGTTGGTCACGTGATAGGTGTGCTGGTTCCAGATCCGCCGGGCCTGGATCCACCGGTCGTCCACGTCGCGGATCACCTGCACCAGCGGCGCGGTCTGGTTGCCCACGAAGCTCTCGTTGGAGACGACCACGATCTCGGCCGAGCCGTCGTTGTCCACGTCGGCCACCACCGGGTACTCGATGATCGTCCCGCTGCTGCGCGGCACCGTCAGCAGCGGCGAGCCGCTGCCGTCGAAGATGTAGAGGTTGGTCTCGTCGGCGTACATCGCCTCGGCGATGCCGTCGCCCAGGAAGTCGAAGGCGGTGCCCGCCGCCACGCCGGTGCTGTCGACCACGGGAGCGGTCCACACGATCGACGCGTCCCGCTCGTAGACCGAGTAGTCGGCGGAGGAGCTCAGCGCGTACTCCGAGACGCCGTCGCCGTCGAAGTCGTGCACGGTGGAGGGACGCATCCAGCTGTTGTTGCTGGCCGGCGCGCCGGTGGGGCGCTGCTCTTGGTACTTGATGGTACCGTCGTGCTCGAGCACGGTGATGCCGTCGGCGGTCTCGAGCAGGATCTCGGGCAGGGGGTCGTCGTCGAGGTCGGCCACCTGCGGGTAGCCCACATCGAGGGCCGCCTGCATGAACACCTGGGTGCCGTCGTGGTGGTAGGCGCTGCGCCCGAGCACGATCTCCTGATCACCGTCGCCGTCGAGGTCGGCCACGGCCGAGGCGTTGCCGAAGCCCGAGTTGCCCGCCTGATCGGCCAGGGTGATCAGGGGCAGGCCGGTGTGATCGGCCACCATGTTGCCGGCCACGATCTCCACGTCGCCGTCGTTGTCGAGATCGGCCAGCGCGATGGCCCCGAAGCTGTAGCCGGGCCACACCCCGCCCGTCCACTTGAGGCTGCCGTCGTTCTCGAAGGCCACCAGCGCGTGGGTCTGGTACTGCACGGCGACGATCTCCGGCAGGCCGTCACCGTCGATGTCGCCGAGCGCGGGCGTCACCGCGCCGTCCACCATCACCTCGGACTTCCAGTGCACCGCCCCCGTGGCGCCATCGAGGGCGTAGAGGTTGGCGTCCCAGGGACCGTAGTTGGCGAAGGCGTTGACCACGATGTCGGGCACGTCGCACAGGTTGATCGCACCGTCGCCGTCGTCGTCGGTGAGGTTGGCGACCAGCACGATGGTGATGGACTGGGTCTGCCCGTCCTGCCCCATCCACGACCACTGCACCTCGGGCTCGAAGCTGTCGGGCGGGGCCTGCTCGCCGCACTCGCCCACCGCGTCCATCCCGTCCACCACCTCGCAGGTGGGCAGCGGCGGCCCGCCGGCGTCGCCGAGGTTGCCCACGTCGAGCTTGATCCCACCGTCGTCGCTCTCCGTCCCGTCGGCGGAGGTCGGCGTGCTGGTCATCCCCGGGTCTTCGGTGGTGGCCGAGTCGGTGAGACCGAACGTGATGCTCATCACCCCGGTGTCGTCACCCTCCGAGGGGCCTCCGCAGCCCAGGCCCAGCGCCAGCGCCCCCGTCCACCAACCTGCTCGTGCTCGCATCGTGGGCCCAGCCTATCGATGCGACGGGACGGGATCAAACGAGGCCGACGTCCCCCAGGCGAGTCGTCGCTTGGCCCCATGATCGTCCTGCCGGCCTCCGGCACTACCCCCGCGAGCACGGCTCGCCGTGCCGGAGCCCCATGACCCCTCGTCCTCGCTTCGTCCTCCCGCTGCTGGCCGGCCTCGCGCTGGCGCCTCGGCCCGTCCTCGCCAACCCCACCGCCGTGGCCGCGCTGCCAACCATCGCCATCGCCACCGAGCCCGGCGTGGCGGAGGCCGTGGTCCCGCCGCAGACCGGATCCACCACCCGCGTGACGGTGGAGGTGGCCCCCTCGCCGCTCGAGGCCGTGACGGCGCCCGAGCCCGTGCCCCCGCCGGACCCGGAGCTCAGCCGTGCCTACCGCTATCGCGCTCAGGCTCACGACGATCGCAAGTCCGGCCGCGGCCTGCTCACCAGCGGCGTGTCGGTGGCCATCTCGGCCTACGCGCTCACCTCGCTCGCGGGGGCGATGGCGATCGACCGCGCACGCGACTTCGAGGACGATCCGCTCACCGAGCCCGATGAGAGCCTTCGCGGCGACCAGCGGCGTGCGTTCGGCCGTGCGCTGCTGATCCCCGGCATCGGCCCCGCGATCGCCATCCACCGCTCGGACTCGGCGGTACGGGCCTGGGCGGCCGGAGTGTCCGGGCTCGCGCAGGCGCTCGGCGTCGGCCTGGTCCTGCTCGGCACCCACCGCCTCGCCCGGGCCCACCGTCTCGAGCGCCTCGCCGTCTCTGCCTCGGGCGATCGCCTCGGCGCCCAGGTCTCCCTGCGCGTGCGCTTCTGAAGGTCGAGCGATGATCACCACGAGCGCGCTCGCCTTCGTCCTCTCGACGATGCTCGCGGCCCCCGTCGGACCGACCGCGGCGGCCTCGGCCGATGCGTCGGCAGCCTCGGTCGATGCGTCGGCAGCCTCGGCCGATGCGTCGGCGGCCTCGGTCGATGCGTCGGCGGCCTCGGCCGATGCGTCGGCAGCCTCGGTCGATGCGTCGGCAGCCTCGGTCGATGCGTCGGCAGCATCGCCCGCCTCGCCGCCTCCATCGACCCGCCGGAGCACCTCCTCCCCGACCACCATCACCGCCCCGCGGCTCCCTCCACCACCGGCCGCCCCCCCGCGGCGCGGGAAGGCCAAGCGCCTCTCCGACAGCGAGCGACGCTCGGCGCGTGGCCTGATCGCCATGGGCGGGACCCTGCTGGGGATGTCGTACCTCGGCGGTGGCTTCGTCGCGGCGAGCCAGCTCGACGACGTGCGCGAGGACGGCGTCATCGAGCCCCACGAGCGCGACCAGGTGCGCATCTCCTATCTCATGCTCGTCCCGGTGATCGGCCCCTTCGCCTCCGCCCCGCTGGCGAGCTCCCGTGGGGACAAGGCAGCCTTCGTGGGGTTCGGAGCGCTGCAGCTGCTCTCGGCCAGCTCCCTGGTCATCGGCGGCGTGATGCTGGCCCGCGATCAGCGAGCCCGTCGGTGGTCGCTGGCGGCCGCGCCCGAGGTGGGCGGCGGCACCCTTCGGCTACGCGCTCGCTTCTGATCCCAGAGAGGGCTCGACCTGCTCACGGAGCCGCGGCCAGGCCGGCGCGGCCCAGGTCGCCTGCGATCACCACGACGAAGCGATCGGCCGCCACGTGCCGGGCGAGCACCTCCACGAGCTGGTCCGCGCTCACCTCGTCGATCGCCTCGTACAGGCGCTGCACGACCACCAGCGTGCGTCCCACCGAGAGCTCCTCGAGCTGACGATCCGCCACGGCTCCGTCGCTGGTCAGCCAGGTCTCGAACGACGCGCGCAGGCTCGCCTTGCCCGCGGCGAGCTCCTGCTCGCCCACGCCCTCCCGCAGCAGGCGACCGATCTCCTCGTCCATGGCGCCCCGCACCGCCGACGCGTTCTCGGGCGCGCACTGGGCCGCAGCCACCAGCGTGCCCGCAGCATCGAGGGCCGACACCTCGAGCCGCGAGCCGGCCGAGTACGAGAAACCATCCTGCTGCCGCAGCCGCTCCAGCAGCCGCGAGTCCGAGGCGCCCCCCAGTAGATGGTTGGCCAGCACCAGCGCCGGATAGTCGGGATCGTCCTGGCGCAGGCGCAGGGTCTGGCCCATCAGCACCACCGCGAGCTCTTTGTCGGGCGTGTCGATCCGCAGCGGCTCCCCGCCGCCCACCTCGTGGAACCGCTGGGGCAGGCGCTCGGGCGCCCGCGGGGCGACCCACCCGTCCAGGCGCTCCACCACCACGGCCCGCAGGGCCTCGGGATCGACGTCACCCACCGCCACGAGCTGGAGATCGCCGGAGCCCCACAGCTCGCGATGCAGCCGCACGAGATCGGAGCGCCGCACCCTTCGCAGACGAGCGATGGCCTCGTCGGGGGTGAGGTGGGCCCGGGGATCGTCGGCCGGCCAGGGCTCGAGCTGCTGCGCGAGCGCGAGCTGGGCGCGGGCCTCGGGATCGCTGCGCATCGATTGCCACTGGGCGATCCGCTCGCGCCGCAGGATCTCGAGCTCCGCCGCGGGGAAGGCCGGCTCGCGCAGCAGCTCGGCGAGCAGGGCCACCACCTCGGGCACGCTGTCGCGCACGGTGGTGATCTCGGCCCAGGCCCCGCTCTCGTCCCCGCCCACCCACAGCTCCGCCCGCAGCCGATCGAGCTCGTCGCGCAGCGCCTGGCGATCGTGGTGGCGGCTGCCCCTCGTCAGCATGTCGCCCACCAGCTCGGCCGAAGCTCTCCTGCGCCAGCGCCAGCGCGCGCGCGGGCTCGAAGTCCCCCGCGATCACCAGCACCGCGTTGTCGGGCCGATAGTAGCGCCGGTAGAAATCCCGCAGGCGATCGACGGGCACGCGCTCGATGTCGCTGCGGGCCCCGATCGTCGACTTGCCGTAGTTGTGCCACAGGTACGCGGTGGACAGCACCCGCTCGTCGAGGACGATCGAGGGCTGGCTCTCGTCCATCTCGAATTCGTTGCGGACCACGGTGAATTCCCGCGCCAGGTCCTCAGCATCGATGGTGCTGTCGAGCATGCGCGAGGCCTCGAAGCGCAGCGCCCACGCGAGGTTCTCGTCGCTCGCGGGCATCGTCTCGTAGTAGTTGGTGCGGTCGTACCAGGTGGTGCCGTTGAAGTCGGCCCCGTGGTCGTCGAGCTCCTGCCACGGATCGGGATGCTCGGGTGTCCCCTTGAACAGCATGTGCTCGAGCAGGTGCGCCATGCCGGACTCGCCGTAGCCCTCGTGCCGCGACCCCACCAGGTAGGTGACGTTGACGGTGATCCGCCCCTGCGAGGGATCGGGCAGCAGCAGCACCCGCAGCCCGTTGTCGAGCTCGAGCTCGGTGATGCCCTCGAGCTCGTGCAGGAGCCGCGGCGCGGCCGAGCTCGGCGGCGGCGGCTCGCCGAGCTCCGCGGCCCACGATCCGGGCGGCGGCGGAGGGATCCCCGGCGCGGCCTCGACCGCGCCTCGCCCCCCGCATGCGCCGAGCAACCACGACCACAGCGAGACCACCTCGAGGATGCGGGAGCGCGGGGCCTTCATGGGGCTACTGTGGCACGGACCGGCTTGCCACGGAGCCCCGGGCGAGGGAGGCTCGGGGACCGGCCGTCCGATGATTCCGATCAACCTCCGCAGCGACACCCAGACCCTGCCCACGCCGCAGATGCTGGAGGCGATCGCCGCCGCCCCGCTGGGCGACGACACCTACGACGAGGATCCCACCGTCGCCCGCTTCGAGGCGCTCGCGGCCGAGCGCCTCGGCATGGAGGCCGCACTGCTCGTGCTCAGCGGGCACATGGGCAACCTGGTCGCGATGATGGCCCACGCCCAGCCGGGCGACGAGGTCCTGCTCGATCGAGACAGCCACATCTACTACTACGAGGTGGGATCGCTGGCGAGCGTGGCCGGGCTGATGCCGTGGCCCCTGCGCTCGGAGGCGGGGCGGATCGATCCCGACGAGCTGCGCTCCGCGATCCGAGCGCGCGACCTCCACTACCCGCGCCCCGCCCTGCTGTGCCTCGAGAACACCCACAACCGCGCGGGGGGCCGCGTGGTGCCGCCGTCGCTGCATCGCGAGCTGTGCCGGGTGGCCCGCGAGGCGGGGCTGCGCGTGCACCTGGACGGCGCCCGCATCTTCAACGCCGCGATCGCGGCCGGGGTGCCGGTGAGCGAGTACACCCGCGAGGTGGACTCGGTGATGCTGTGCCTCACCAAGGGCCTGAGCTGCCCGCTGGGCTCGGTGCTCGCCGGCTCCCGCGATTTCATCGCGCGCGCCGATCGGGTGCGCCGTCGGCTGGGCGGCGGCATGCGGCAGGCGGGGGTCATCGCCGCGCCCGGCATCGTGGCCCTCGAGGGAATGATCGACCGCCTCGCCGACGATCACCGCCACGCCCGTCGGCTGGCCGCGGGCATCGCCGCGCTGCTGGGGCTCGAGGTGGACGAAAGCAGCGTGGAGACCAACATGGTCTACGTGGATCACCGCGGCAGCGGCCTGAGCACCGACGCGCTGCTCGCCCGCCTGCACGCGGCCGGGGTGATCGCCAGCGGACGACCGCCCCACCAGATCCGCCTGGTGACCAACCGCCACCACGACGAGGCGACGATCGACGAGGCCCTGGCCCGCATCGCGCGGGCCATGCAGGACCCGACGTAGGCCCGGGCCGATCGGAGAGCCCGCGCCCCGCGGACGCCCGGGCCCTACCCCGCCGCGGGCGAGGCCGGCGAGCCCTCGTGCCGCCCCGGCAGGAAGCGACCCAGCCGCTCCCGCCCGAAGGCCTCGGCGAACCCACCCCCGCGCCACGCCGTGCGCCCGCCGATCATCACCAGCTCCACCACCTCGTCGTCGCGGTTGACCAGCCGCTGCTCGCCTCCGACGAACTCGGCCGTGTGGTACTCGTGCACGCGATCGTCGAGCTCGCGCGGATCGATCACGGTGATGTCGGCGCGCCTGCCCGCCACGAGGTGGCCGGCGTCGAGGTTGAAGAAGTCCGCGTTCTCCTTGGTGAGCCGCCAGACCGCCTTCTCGTAGCTCATCAGGGGCGCCCCCGCCTCGTGGGAGGCCATCACGTAGCGGAGCACCCGCAGCGGCAGGTTGTAGAACGCCATGTTGTTGATGTGCGCCCCCGAGTCGGCGAAGCCGAGGATCCCGTTGGGGTCGTTGTAGAGGGTGTGGTAGCGCGAGGGATCGTGGTTGCCGATGGTGGTCTCCCACACGATTCGCTGGTCGAGCTCCACCACCAGGTCGAGGAAGGCATCCACCGGGTGCTGCCCCCGCTCGTTGGCGATGTCGGTGAAGGACTTGCCGATCATCGAGGGATCGGGGGACTCCAGCACGTAGGCGTCGCCGAAGTCCTTCTGCCACACCTTGGGCGCGAGCTTGGCCCGGTAGTGCTTCTTGAAGCGCGCGCGATACTCGGGAGAGCGCAGCGTCTCGTTGCGAGCGGCCAGGTCCCGCGACAGGTGCCGCGCCAGCGCTCCGGTGGGGAACTCCTCGAAGATCACCAGCTCCATGCCCTGCGCCAGCACACGAAAGGGCACGGGGAAGGCCTGCATGCGGAAGTCGGCCCCGAACAGGCGGTTGAACACCGACGACAGGAAGCTGATCACCCCGCGGATGTAGGGGTCGCCCTTGAGGTCCATCATCGCGACCATCGAGGACTTGAGGCGCTTGCGCAGGCCGAAGTAGGAGGCGCTCTGCGACATGTACCAGAGCGCGGCCACGCGGTTGACCAGGTTGGGCACCCCCTGCAGGTGGCCCCCGCGGCGACGCACGACGCGGGTGAGGGCGCGGCGCTCCCTGCCCTTGGCGTAGGCCCCCGGCAGCAGCTTGGACCAGTGGCGCCCGTCCATCTTGTCCCAGGGGTTGTGCTGCATCGAGATCCCGAGGAGCCCCGCGTCGAGGGACTCCTCGAGCATCTGCGTCATCCGGCCGAGCTCTGTCGTGGTGGGCACCTCGCCCTTGGTGAGCGCGCGGTCGATGCCCATCACCTTGGCGCGGATGTCCGAGTGGCCGATGAACGAGGCCACGTTGGGCCCCAGGGGCAGCGACTCGAGGTGCGAGACCCACTCGCTCGGGCTGGACCAGCTCTTCTTGCCCTCGAGGATGGGCAGCAGGATCTTGCGGGGGAAGGCCTCCACTCGCGTGAACATGTCGCAGCAGTCCTGCTCGTCGGCGTAGACGAAGGACAGCGAGCAGCCGCCCAGCATCACGGTGGTCACGCCGTGGCGGACGGACTCGGACAGGCCCGGGGCCACCAGCACCTCGCCGTCGTAGTGGGTGTGGTTGTCGATGAAGCCCGGCATCACCCACTTGCCGCGCAGCTCGATCACCTCGGCGTCCGGCCGCTCGATGCGCTCGCGCGAGACCTCCACGATGGTGTCGCCCTCCACGAGCAGGTCGCCCTCGAAGGCGGGGGTCTGGTCGCCGTCGAAGATGGTACCGCCGCGCAGGATGACGCCCGCCATTGAGTCGAGCATACCGCATCGCGCGTGGCCCTGGTCTTCCGCCCGCCTCCGCACACAAGAGGTAGTATCGACGTGCATGCGCCTGCGTTCCTCTGCCGTCGTCCTCCTCGTGGCCGCCCCGGCCTGCTTCAACCCCCAGAGCAACGAAACCAACGCGGACACGAGCAGCACCGGAGACGTGATGGAATTCCCCTCCAACCGAGGCACTCGAGCCTCGACTACCTGCTGCCCCTCGAGCACGAGCGGCATTACTACGAGAACCTGAAGAGAGCTGAAGTGGCGTAAGTCTGGGGTCCACTATCCAGATCCGGGCTTCTCGAGGGCCCAACACAAGACTGCATCGTAGTGCGGATCATCGACGATGGGCTGCCGAGAGCACTCCAGGGGCCGGAGGCCGGCGCGGCGTGCTGCGGTCAATACTTGCGCGCGCCCCAAGTATGAATTGTCGTGCTCATCACTCTCGGCGAAGGCCACGCTGCGCAACCAGTCTGCGCCGATCGCTCGACCTCCCGGGGCCAGGTGAGCCGCCGCCGCCTCGAGCGCCGTGGAGTAGGCCTCGGGATCGGGCGCGGTGCTCAGGACTCCGAACGCCGTGATCAGGTCGAATCGGTCCGAGGCGAGCTCCTCGGGCCAGGCACTCAAGCCATCGAAGACGAGGAAGCGGCGTAGCTTGCGTCGCATCGCGTGGAGGTGCTCGGGAGTCCTCCCGTGGGCGTGGAGCACGTCGGCATAGCACGGGGGGACGTCCTCGGAGGCGCCGAATCGGGCCAGCACCGCCAGCGCCTCGACCACGAGATCGCAGCAGTCGATGGAGTGGATCTCCATCAGGGGAATGGACCACAACAAGGTCGTCGTACCTGCGCCGAGATCGAGCCATCGCCCATGGGTCCCGAGGCGACTCAGCTGATCCAAGATCGCCTCGGTTCCCTGACCAGGGATGAAGCGATCATTGTAGTAGAGCCGCCGATACGTCTCGAAGTACTCGAGGTTCTCTGGATTCAGTCGAACGTCGGAGAAGTCTTCGATGGTGCGAAAGTGGCGTTGGTTGTCGAATCCCAGGGCGGCGTCCTTGATCCAGCCCACCACCTCCGCATCCAGAGCGGAAGGCCCTGCACCCGGCGAAGGATCGGAAGAGCGGCTCATGCTCGCTCCTGGGGTCCCGCGCGGCGTAGCAGGACGATCATGCGCTCGGCGCCCGGGCCATGGGGACGGCGTCGATAGTCGCGATAGACGTCACTCGCTTCGAGACCGGCCCGATGGGCGAGATCGAGGAATTCATCGCGCTCGTAGAGCCGAAGGGGCATGTCCATGGTCCATGCCTCGCGCCGACCATCGGGCCACTTCACATCATAGTGATACCGAACGAGTCTCTGCCGATCGGTGAGAGCGAACTGTTGGCGAGATCTCTGGACGCGGGCCCCGGAGGGCAATTGACCCTCCCACTCCTCCACGACCTCGCCCTCCGGCAAAGATGGATCGAAGTAGAACGGCTGGAGATCCGGATCTGCGTCGGTTCCCGCGCGAAAATGGGCCAAGTCGATGACGAGGGTGCCCTCCGGATCCAGGTGTTCGCGAAGGCGCACGAGGGCAGCATGTGCATCTTCCGGAACCGTGAGCAATTGAAATGCCTCTCTTGGCACGATGATTCGCTCGAACGTCTCGTGCAGAGAGAGCGACCGCAGATCACCGACTACCGCTTCGATGGTAGATCCGTGAGGTCCGCCGAGGGCACGCTGACGCAAGATCTCGATCATCTCGGGTTCGATGTCCACCGCGACGAGCCGAAGCCCTGGCCTCGCCAGATGCAAGGTGGCCCGACCGACCCCGCAGGGTATCTCCAGCACCGAGCAAACGGGTGGAGCGGTCGCGTCGATCAGGAACTCGTGATCGGCGGTCGTGGTGTGCTCGAGATCGTAGAACGCCGCCCGTTCGCGGTAGCCAATGCGTTTGGACATGCTGCTCAAGGGTCCTCGGGGTTGGCGAGAACGCGCGCGTTCGCGCTACGAAGGCTCGAGGCGGGTGGCGGTCGGCCTCCTGCGCGAGCACGAGCAGGGGCCTCCCGAGTGCCTCCCTCGCAGCGGAGAGAACCGGCCTCTTTTGAGCCCCCCGCGCCGATTCCGGTCCCCCAGTCCGCCGCATCGCGCCCGGGTGTCACGCGACCTCACCAGCTCACCTCCACCCCGCCGAATACGACTCGCACGGTGTTCCGACGTCGAACCATGGTGATTTCGACCGGAACGACCGTGCTTCGAAATCTCGACGGCGCGCGGAGGGACGCGGTCGGGTTGCACGAAATTAACAGAAGCTCGGCCACTGACGATCCAATGCAGCGTACATCTGCGTAGAGCCTAACGCGCTTCAATCGCGTTGACACTTAGGTAAAAGCATGACAAAGAAGCAGCATGAGCGAGCAACCCAGGAAAGTACGCGACGAAGCCAAGGTCGGAAACCTTCTGGAGCGGAAGTTTGCGGTCTCCGCGAAGATCCAAGCGCTTCGTGCCGAGATCGCAGAGATCAACACCGAGATGGTGAGGGTGGGAGCGACGACGGACGAGATCGCCTGCCTGTAGGGTTCGTCGAGCTTGGCAGCCCGAGCTCCAGAACGGTCCGCGGCTGCCAATGCGATTGAGATGCACGCCTCGTCCTTTCGAAGCGTCGACAGCTGGGACTCCTACCTGGACGGTTGTAGGGCGTCCCTAGACAATGGCGCGTGGCCCCCCGTGCTCGATCCGAGCGCGGAAATCGATGGGGAGCTCGAAGACGAGGCGGCATTCGAGGAGCGTGCCCGATCACTGGTGGCACGAGCTCCTTCCGGTGCCCCGCAGGTCATCGTTCCGCGGGGCCCATTGGTTGCCCCTGGTGCGTACCTGGCCGCGGTGCTGGGTCACGCCCTCGTCGTCCTCGACTCCGTCGATCCGCAGGTCATCTGCGACCTCGCGACTCAGAGGCCGACGACGATTCTCCTGGCGTTCGAGGAGACCGAGGACTCCATCGTCTTCGGGTTGCTTGAGCGACAGGACGAAGCCCTCGCGTCGCACCAGTCTTGGGACGGGCTTCCCCGCTTCAGCCTCCTCACGGCCCGGAACCCGTCGGCCGTCACGCGGCTGGTGGCAAAGATCGTTGCACGTCCCGAGTCGCGCGATGGAGGTCCGCTGCTTCGGCATCTGTGGAGTGGCGCGAAGCGGCTCGAGGTCCTCCAACCGCAGCAGAGCCCTCGCTCGGAGATCGTGGGCGAGCGAGCCGTCGCTCGGCGCGTGCTCGAGGCTCCGGCCGATGCCGTGGCGTGCTCTACGCACGGCACGGAGACTTGTGCCATGGGGGTCGACGGCCTGTTCCTGTGTGGGCGGTCCCCGTCCTCACCGATCACCGATTTCCCGGCCCGAGGGCAGATGGCCTGCGGGTCGGGCGGTCCGTGTCTGCGCGGCCCAGAGCCGATGTCGATGCGCGACATCGCGGCCGACCTGATGATCACGAGCTCGTGCTCCAGTCTCCGACTCGCGGGAAGCTGCCTGGATCCGCGCTTCAATCTCGCGCTTTCGTTCCTCGACGGTCCGGGTCGCGCGTACGTCGGCTCCGTGCTGTCCGGCGCCGGCGGTGAGATGGCGTCGAAGCTGTTCTTGGCGGCCTACGCTTCGGGTCACGAGCTCGGAACGTCGACCATGCTCGTCAACTCGATGCTCCGGTGTTTCGGTCTCGACCTTCCGTCGTACGTCTGTGTCGGCGCGGTCGACATGACGTCCCACGCGCGACCGACACCGGAGATTCGCACGTTCTCGACCTCGACCTTCGAGGTCGATGCCGAGGGCGCGCTCCTGCTCGAGGGGCTGGTGACCGACGCCGAGAGCGTAGCGCTGGCCGAGCGAGGCGACCTCGTGGTCGACGTGGAGAACGTCGACACCCTGGAGCCGCGCGAGGCCTTCTTTCGGCTCGAGGCGGTCGGAGACGAGCTCGTGGTTCGCGTGATCGCATTCCAGTTTCCGGAGGCGCTCGGCCCGGTTCGCGTTCGGCTCCTCGATGGCTCGGCGATCATGCGACGGGCCGAAGACGCAGCCCAGGCGCTCGATCGATGGATTCGCCTCGCGAAGTCGGCCAGAGTCCTCACCGAGGACATCGACGAGCTGGTGGGAGTCCTCCAGTACACTCGCCACACGTTGAGGAGCTTCCAGTCTCGCTCCTGGTGGGCGAGCGGCACCGCGGACGCGATCGCATCACGGACGCAGTCGGTCCTCGAGCTGGCCCGCGAGGTACGTGGCCGCATCCTGGCGGAGCTGATCTCGGGCTGCGCCGGAGGGTTCTGGCTCACCAACGCGTGGATGCACGGCGAGTTCCGCAACGAGACCATCTCCCGGGGTCGGTGTCCGGTCTGTGGGACCGCTTCGATCGAGCGCATCCTACGAAACCCCGCCGGTGAGTCGCGTTTCGTGGTGGTGTGTGGCCGCGACGGCATCATGCTCGACACGGAGCCAGGAGGCGCCATCCAGGATCTCGACGTGAGGTTCTCCGACGTAGGCGGCGCCGATCGACTGGGATATGCCGTCACCGTCGACGTCCAGCGCGACCCGAGTGTGATGTCGCCGATCGTGGTGCGGGCGGCGATCTCGACCCCGGGTCGCGCCGAGGTGCCGTGCCGCCCCGCCGAGGTCGTTCTCGAGAGCGGCGACTCGATCGCGGAGTTCTCGTTCGAGCTCGACGAGGACCAGCGTCCCAACACTCACTCGGTGAAGGTGTTGGCGGCGACCGATCGAGAGATTGCATTCGCCGCTCGCAAGGTCTCCACATCTGGCCATGTCGTCGCTCCGCCATCGCCGAGACCTTCGACACGATGAGGTCCGAGTCCTGGGCTCGGCGTTGCACGGGACTCGATGACGAGCGCCCTCGACCTCGCCCCCGCATGACCATCGAGCTCCCCGACTCGGGGTCGAATCCGCCCGCTCTGGTCATCGTCGGGGGGGCTCGCTCCGGCGCAACTTACGCACGACGCCGGTCGACCGTGGTCCGAGCATCGGCTCCAACCCACGGGCCACCGGCGGATAGCGGGTGCCATCGAACGACCGGTGGTGTGGCCCACCGCCCGGTTGAATCAAGTCTCCGATGCGCCCTAGACTCGACCGCCCTGGACGAGCTCGACGAGCCCGCACCTACTCCGTAACCGTGACTCACCAGTAACATGCTCGCCCATACTCTGAATGGTCCGCGCGATCACTTCCAGCTCGAGTGCGTACTCTGTCACGAGCGCTCGCCTGGACGGTTCGCGACCCTATGTCGATGTGGCGGTATGTTGGATACCGCGTACGACCTCGAACGGGCACGACTTCGCGACTCGTCCAACCCGTTCATTCGCTTTGCCGATCTGCTGCCGGTGCGGGACGCCGTCCTGTTTCCCGACGACGTGGAGTACACGCCGTGTGTCCACGCGAAGCGGCTGGGCGCCCAGGTGGGGCTCGAGCACCTCTACCTCAAGGACGAGACGCACCTGCCGACCGGCACGACCAAGTACCGCTCCGCGGTGATCGTGCTGAGCCTGATGCTCGAGTCGGGCGTGCGGCGGTTCGCGTCGGCCAGCACGGGCAACGCGGGGACGGCCTACGCCTATGTCCTCCAGACGAAGCCATTCTCGTCGATCGAGATGCACTTGTTCGTCGGCGAGAAGTTCCGCGATCACTGCCACTACGGCGATGCACCCAACATTCGAGTGTTCGCGCTGCGCGGAGGCACCTTCGAGGCCGCCGCCGCCGCCTCGGGTGCATACGCGTCGCAGCTCGGGCTCGTCCGCGATGCGGGATTCTTCAACCCGGGTAAGCGTGAAGGAGCCAAGCTCGCGTTCTTCGAAGCGACGGATCAGATCGAGGCCCCGATCGACTGGTACGTGCAGGCGACCTCGAGCGGGCTCGGCGTGGACGGAACGTACAAGGGGGCTCAGGAGCTGCTCGCGCTCTCGCACATCGACCGCCTTCCTCGACTGCTGTGCGTGCAGGAGGACACCTGCGCCCCTCAGGTTCGCGCATGGGAAGAGGGCTGCAAGGCGATCGAGCCGAGGCACGTGGTCCAGCAGCCGCAGGGGATCGCGTGGGCCATCCACCGCGGAGATCCGACCGGTGCGTACCCGTACATGCGGGCCAAGGTCGAGAAGAGCAACGGGGCCTACTGCGCGGTGAGCGAGTCCGAGATTCGCAGCGCACAGGCGTCGGTCAAGGAGCACGAGGGCATCGACATCTGCTTCAATGCCGCCGCCGCGGTCGCGGGGACCATGAAGGAAGCGCGGCGAGGTACCATCAGTCCCCGCGAGACGGTCCTGGTCAACCTCACGGGGAACTTCCGCTCGCCCGAGACGGAGACGAAGGCGGTCACGTGGCTCGAGCGCCGAGACGGCGCGTGGACCTCCGACGACAACACGATTCGAATCCCCTACTGAGCCGACGGACGCTCCCCGAGCGGGGAGCGAGCCGGGGCTGCACGAACGGAGACGCCATGGACTGGGAAGAGCGGTACGCGGATCGCATGGGGTGGGTCCGATCGCTGGAGATCATGGACCTCATCCGGCTGATGTCCCAGCGTCCGCTGATCAACTTCGCGGCCGGTCTGCCGGACCCGGCCGGGTTTCCCGTGGAGGCCCTCAAGGACGCGGCGGACGAGGTCCTGACCGACGACTGGCGATCCGCCCTGCAGTACTCGGAGCCCGAGGGATATCGCCCGCTTCGGGACTGGGTCGCAGCCGATCTCACGCGGCGAGGGGTGCCGACGAGCACCGATCAGGTGCTCATCGTGAGCGGCTCGCAGCAGGGCATCGATCTGGTCGCGCGCGCCTTCCTCCAGCCGGGGAGCGTCCTCCTGACGGAGGACCCTACCTACCTCTCGGCCCTGCCGATCTTTCGCTCCTTCGGAGTGGAGATGAGCCCGTTGGCCATGGACGACGGTGGTCTGGATCCCGATGCAGCGGGGGCTGCGATGCGCCAGCCCGGGGTGAAGCTGCTCTACACGATGGCGAACCATCACAACCCGAGCGGCACGACACTCTCCGACGACCGGCGTCGCCCCCTCCTCGAGCATGCGGCCGAGACGGGCGTGCCGATCTTGGTCGACGAGGCATATCTCGACCTTCGCTACGAGCCGGGTGAGCCCGCCCCCCTGGCCGCCGCGGCGCCCGAGATCCCCATCCTGACGGTGGGCACGTTCAGCAAGACGGTCGCCCCCGCGATGCGAGTGGCTTGGCTGGCGGGACCAGCCCCGGTCATCGAACGCATCGGGATCTTGAAGCAGCTCACCGATCTGCACGCCAACCCGTTCACGCAGCGGGTGGTCCACCGCTTCCTGAGCGCGGGCCACCTCCCCGCCCAGGTGGATCGATTGCGGTCGCTGTACCGGGGCAAGAGGGACGTCTTCCTTCGCGCGCTCGAGCGCAACTTCGGCGGGCGCGCCACGTGGAGCCGCCCCGCCGGTGGGATGTTCCTCATGCTCCGCCTCCCGCCGGAGCAGTCGGGCACTGCCTTGCTCGAGAAGGCCCTGGAGCACGGCGTCGCCTACGTTCCCGGCAGCCTCTTCTACCCTTCGGGCGACGGAGAGAACACGATGCGCCTTTGTTTCGTCAGCGCATCCGCGGCCGACATCGACGAAGGCGTGGCCCGACTGGCGCAGGTCGTCTGGTCCTAGTCGTCTGGTCCTAGACGAGCGCGCGGTCCGGGGGTCCCGAGCCGCTCGGCGCGGGCCCTGCGATGGACGACGCACCACACCTGCCGCCGACTCGGTGGGCGATGGCACGATGCTCTCGCGCGGTTGACACCTTGCGCACGAGTGGGTTACGACACGCAGTGAGAGTGGAGGACCAGATGTCGACCGCGGTTGGGCATATTGAAGCGATCTTCCGCTACCCGGTGAAGTCCATGCGCGGCGAGCAGCTCGATGCCGCCACGCTGGGCTGGCACGGCATCGACGGTGACCGACGGCTCGCGTTTCGTCGCCTCGACAATGACGGCGACTTTCCTTGGCTGTGTGGGAGCATGCTCCCCGAGATCACCTGGTTCACCCCATTTCGGCGTGGCGATGGAGATGGCGTGCTGCCGACACACGTTCGCACGCCCGAGGGGAAGGAGCTGGAGCTGTTCGGCGACGAGCTGGCCGCCGACGTCGGGCGTCGTCACAAGGCTCCCGTGAAGATGACGCCGATGAAGCACGGCATCTTCGACGAGGCGAGCATCTCCGTGATCGCATCGTCCACCATCCGCGAGGTATGTCGGCTCGCGGGCAAGGACGCAGACGTTCGACGATTCCGTCCGAACATCCTCGTTCGTTCTGCGCGCGATACGCCGTTCGAGGAGGACGAGTGGGTCGGTGGGATGCTGACGTTCGGTGACGCAGACGACGCGCCCGCCATTGCGGTCACCAGGCGCGACCTTCGCTGCGCGATGGTCAACATCGATCCTGAGGGGGGACGCTCGGCCCCCGAAGTGATGAAGGCATGTGTTCGTGCCAATCAGAACAACGCGGGGATCTACTGCGCGATCACGCGCGTGGGACGGCTTGCCGTCGGGCAGACCGTCTTCCTGCACCGCGGATAGCCGGAACGCGTCATGCCCTGGCCTCGAGTGAACGAGCCGTCGGGGCCGCGCGTGGCGATCTGGCGACAACAAGTCGAAACGCGATAGAGGACACTGATGGTGAAGACCATGGACACGTTTGAGCAACAACTCGATGGCCTCGGTGCGGCGCTCGAGGACGGTCTCGCGAAGGACGACCTCGCTCCATTCTGGAAGTTCTTCCGCAGCACCGACCTGCCGTTCCTGTGCGGACCCCTCCAGTCCAAGCCCCGCGAGCTGTTCTCCCGTTGCTGCGAGGTCGTTCACCGAGTCGGGTCGCACTCCCCGGCCGCCGCCTTCGCCATCGAGAATCACTACTTCGTCTGTGCGTCGATTGCCACCTACCCGGCCACCGGAAACCCGCTGCTGGAGCAGGCTCGCGACGCGATGCTCGGTGGCATCGTCGGCAACCGGATGTTGGTGGCGAACACGGCCTCCGTGACCCACGGCAAGAAGCTCGGCCAGCTCGGCACGACGGTCGTGAAGGATGGGGCCAAGTACCGCCTCAACGGTCGTACCGCGTTCGTGTCCCTGGCCAGCGAAGCCGACCTGCTCATCTTGGGCGCCCTGATCGAGAACGAGGGCCCGGCGCTCTTCGCCATTCCGATGAAGATGACCCCGGGCATCGAGATCGGTCCGTTCTTGTTCCCGTCCGCCATGCTGGACTCCGACACCCGGCAGGTGATCTTCAACGACGTCCTGCTGGGACCAGAGACCCTGGTGTCGAACCCGGCGAGTCAGGCCATTCAGACCCTGCGGGAGTTCGAGCTGCTGTGGCACCAGACGCTCTCCGCCGCGGTCTACCTCGGCGCGGCCTCCGGAGCCCTCGACGAGGCGCAGCGGTTCCTGCGGGAGACGCAGGGAGTGGACGGACGCCCGCTCGCGGAGCTCGACGGGATGGTCACGGACATGGGGCGCCTCTACCTCGACTACTACGCTGCGTGCTCGGTCGTGATCGACGCCGGCAACACCGTGTCGCAGGTGCGTAGCCTTCCGGAGGACGAGCCGCGCCTCGCGGACGCATTCCGTCTCGCGCGTACGTGCAAGTACGTGGGAACGCGCAGTGCCGAGGCGGTGGTGACGGCTGCTCGGCGCATCGTGGGGACGCGCAGCTTCACCGGCGGCCACCGCATGGAGCGCCTGTCCAAGGAAGTGATGTTCGGTGCGCTCAGCCTCGAGGTAGGGGCCGCCGTCGAGCGTCGCTTCGGGCGTGACGCGCTGGACGGAACGGCGAACACCTGTCCGTTCGCGAGCTGAGGTCCGCACCGCTCACCAGCGATGGCTCGGGCTTCGGTCGGGGCCATCGCGGAGCCCGACGTCCGGGCGATGGTTCCCGCGCCGGGCGGTCGCGGCGTGAGTTGACAGGATCCGGCGGAGCAGTTCTAGTGCTCGAGCACCGAACGGAGCGCCATGCCGATTGAAGACCTCAGGGACTGGATTCGACGCGTGGAGGAGCTCGGCGAGCTCACGCGCGTCGAGGGAGCAGATCCTGAAACCGAGATCGGCGCGCTGGTCGACGTGTTCCAGTGGGACATGGAGACGCCAGCCCTGCTCTTCGAGGAGATCAAGGGTCACGCCACGGGCCATCGCGTGCTCGCCAACGCGTTCACATCGATGAAGCGCGTCGCGCTCAGCCTGAACATGCCCGCGACGCTGAGTCGGCGTGAGTTCGTGGCCCAGTGGCGCAAGAGGATGCTCGAGCTCGAGCCTCGTGCTCCCGTCCGAGTCGGCAGCGCTCCCGTCCTCGAGAACGTCGTGACGGGGGACGACGTGGATCTCACCCGCTTCCCCGCGCCGCAGTGGCACCCTCATGATGGGCGGGGATACCTGGGTACCGGGGACCTCGTGATCACTCGCGACCCCGAGACCGGATGGGTCAATTGCGGCACCTATCGCGTCCAGGTTCACGACGAGAAGACCGCAGGCATCATGATCGCTCCAGGGAAGCACGGAGGGATGATCCGTGACCGCTACTGGCGCAGGGGCGAGCCCTGCCCCGTCGCGGTATCCCTCGGTCACGATCCGCTGCTCCTGATGGTCGGCGGTCTCGAGATCGACTATGGCGTGGGTGAATACGACGTCGCGGGAGGCATCCGGGGAGAGCCCATTCCGATCATCGACGCGCCGTACACCGGCCTGCCCATTCCGGCGACCGCCGAGATCGTGCTGGAGGGGGAGATTCCGCCGGATGTCACGCGGGCCGAGGGTCCGTTCGGAGAGTGGACGGGGTACTACGCCGGTGGCGTTCGCGAGATGCCGATCATCAACGTCAAGTCGATCGCCTTCCGCAATGACCCGATCGTCCTGGCCTGCATCCCGGGGAAGCCTCCCAGCGACAACACATTCTTCCGGTCGCCCCTGCGAGGGGCGCTCATCTGGGAACAACTGGAGAAGAGCGGGATCCCGGGAATCGTAGGTGCCTGGTCCCACGAAGCGGGCGGAGCCCGGTTCCTCAACGTCATCGCGATCGAGCAGCTGTATCCGGGACACTCGAGGCAGGTCGGGCTGGCGGCGGCGAGCTGTCCGGCGGGGGTCCAGGCCAATCGAGTGGTGGTGGTGGTCGACGACGACATCGATCCGACGGACACGAACGAGGTGCTCTGGGCGCTCACCACTCGCGCCGACATGGTGGACGATGTCGAGCAGATCAGGCGGTGCCGGACGACCGGTCCCGATCCCATGGCCTACGCGGGTGACGGGGATCGGCCTTGCTACAACAACCGCATGATCATCGACGCATGTCGTCCCTACGACAGACTGTCGACCTTCCCTCGCACCGTTCGAATCTCCCACGAAGAGGCGACGGCCGTGCGTGCACGCTGGCCAGAGCTGTTCGGTCGGGATGGAAGGGTGAGGATGCCGGGCAAGGGATAGGGCCATGGACTCGGGTGCCCCTGCAGCCCTCGTCCTCGGTCGGCCCGTGCCCCGATGGCCCGGGGTCGCTCGACGGTCCTCGCGCGCCCTGCACTGGTGCGTCGACACCCGTCCTCCAGCCGACGCGAGCTCGGGCGAAGGCCGGTCGGGGTCCCGGCGCCTTGAATGCGGCTCGATTCGATGAGAACACTAGGCCGACGGAGACTCCATGCTCACAGAGGAAGAGAACACGAGACTGACCCGAGTCGGCCCCGGGACGCCCATGGGCGAGCTCATGCGTCGGTACTGGCATCCCGTTGCGGCCGTGTCCCAGCTCGACGAGCGCCCCGTCCTGGGCGTGCGGCTCCTCGGCGAGAAGCTCGTCCTCTTTCGAGACAAGGCGGGGCGACTGGGGCTGACGGAGACCCGGTGCCCACACCGGGGAGTGAACCTGGTCGCGGGAATCCCCGACGAGCAGGGCATCCGGTGCCCGTACCACGGGTGGGTCTTCGACTCGTCCGGTCGATGTGTCGAGCAGCCGTTCGAGAGCCGGGGCACGGGACGATCGCTCGAGACGTTCAAGGAGAAGTGCTCGATCAAGTCCTACCCGGTGGAGGAGCTCGGCGGCCTCGTCTTCGCCTATATCGGCCCCCAGCCCGCCCCGTTGCTGCCGCGGTGGGACTTCCTGCTGCGTCAGGACATGGTGCGGGACATCGGGCTCGCGAAGGTGCCGTGCAACTGGCTCCAGTGCCACGAGAACGCGTACGATCCGGTCCACTTCGAGTTCCTGCACGGCAACTTCGCCAACTATGTCTTGGATCGACTCGGGCAGTCCCATCTCAGGCGGAGGAACTACATGGACGGCAAGTGGGTGTACGGTGCCGTCCAGCACCAGCGCATTGCGTTCGACCCCTTCGAGTACGGCACGATCAAGCGACGGTTGGTCAACGACGCGACCGAGGAGAGCGAGCCGTGGCGGATCGGCGCTCCGCTCATCTTTCCCAATCAGGTGCGCTTCGCCACGAACGGTGAGTTTCGTGTCCCGCTGGACGATACGACGACGCTCAACATCTTCTACAACTTGTATCCGCCGGAGGAGGGCGAGCCCCGGCAGAGCAGGATTCCGTACTACGAGGTGCCGATCACGGTCCCCGACGAGGACGGGAACTTCCCCTGGGACGAGCTCGATTCCAACAGCGGTCAAGACTCGCTGGTCTGGCACCTGCAGGGTGCCATCTCCGACCGAACGCGCGAGCGCCTGGGTCGCTCCGACGAGGGGGTCATCGCGTTCCGGCGGCAGCTCAAGGAGGAGATGGACAAGGTGGCTCGGGGGGAGGATCCGATGAA
The DNA here is from genome assembly GCA_020633315.1 of Myxococcales bacterium. Classification (GTDB taxonomy): domain Bacteria; phylum Myxococcota_A; class Polyangia; order Nannocystales; family Nannocystaceae; genus Paraliomyxa. The sequence goes on along the minus strand of JACKDV010000038.1, from coordinate 7,595 downwards.
CGTGTTCCGGGATCCGGCCAAGAACCAGTGCTTGTCCATCGAGGCGTACGTCGTTCCCATTCAGGTCCGTAGCGCGTTCTCGGCCAAGTACAGTCCGGTCCTCAACGAGCGTGCCGAGCGTCGGAGGGGCGCAGGCGGCCCGGAGAGCCCGAATGCCTATCGTGCGGAGGAGGAGGCCACGCTCGTGACCAACGAGGTCGGTCCGTCGGTGAAGTCATGATCGGGCGGAAGAAGCGAGAGCCCGCAGTCCCGCTGGCTCCCGTCGTCGACCCCGCCGACTGGGGGCCCGACGAGCTGCGCGGCCGCGAAGACTGGATCTACGCGCTCGGCGAGCCGGAGCTGGCGGAGCTCGATCGAGCGGTGGAAGAGACGGAGTCGAGGGGCTTGGACGTCCTGACGATCCGAGCCGGGACCTTCCACGTCCCCAACCTGGAGCGCGTGCTCCTGCGGATGCGCGAAGAGCTCTTGGAGGGCTTCGGCGTGGCCCACCTGCGCAACGTGCCGGTCCATCGCTACGATCGGCAGCGGATCATCACCGCGCTGTGGATCATCAGCAGCTACCTCGGCGAGCCCGTTCCCCAGAATCGCCTGGGTCACATGGTCGGCCACATCAGGAGCCTGGGCCGCGAAGGGATGGAGGTCCCGAGCAACCGGGCCTATCACATCACGGGTGACGCGCTGCCGTTCCATCCGGACTCCTGCGACGTGGTCGGTCTGCTCTCGCTGCGGGTGGGCAAGTCGGGGGGCCTCACTCGATTCGTCAGCTCCGTTCGTGTGTACAATGTGCTGCTCGCGAGGCGGCCCGACCTGGCGAAGCTCCTGGCCGAACCGTTCTACCGTGACCGCCGCGAGGAGATCCCCGAGGGGAAGGATCCCTACTTCGCGATGCCGGTGTTCATGTTCCACCAAGGGCATCTCATCGTGAGCTACCAGGGGACGTACCTCCACACGGCACAGCGGTTCGAGAACCTCCCCCGCTTCACCGACGAGCAACGAGAGGCCCTCGCGATGGTCGAGGTGATCGCAGACGAGCTGTGCCTCGAGATGCCGTTCGCGGTCGGTGATCTGCAGTTCTTGCACAATCACGTGATCATGCACGCACGCACGGCCTACGAAGACTTCCACGAGGAGGACAAGAAGCGTCACCTCCTTCGCATGTGGCTCGCCACGCCGAACGGTCGACCGCTGCCGCCGCCCTACGGAGAGAAGTCGTTCCTGCCGGTTCCGCCGAGCGGACGACCGATCCCTGGCGTCTACGTCCGTGGCGTCGAGCCGAAGATCCCGATCGAGCCCGAAGCGTGATCGGGTGCGAGGGCCGGTCCGGGCCGATCCGGGCTCAACCGGCCAGTTGCTCCATCGTCTCCACCACGTGCCTCCCGAGCGTGAAGGCCGAGGTTGCGGCGGGCGAAGGAGCGTTGATGACGTGGAGCACCCGCTCGTCTCCGCGGAGCTCGAAGTCGCCGACCAGAGCTCCGTCGGGGAGGACGATGTGCGCTCGCACTCCGGACGGCCCAGGCTCCAGATCGTCCTCCCGCAGGTCGGGTACCAGGCGCTGGATCGCCTTGGTGAACGCCCGCTTGCTCCACGACCGGAGCATCTCTCGCGTGGCCCGGGGCCAGGTGCGGCGCATCAGTCGACGGAGACCCACGTAGCCCACGATCTCACCGAGCTCCTGCCAGTCGACGTCGTCGCGGCGATAGCCCTCTCGCGCGAACGCGAGCGCGGCATTCGGGCCGCACTCGACCGTGCCGTCGGTCATTCGGGTCAAGTGTGCGCCCAGGAACGGAAACCGGAGGTCGGGCACCGGATAGATCAGACCTCGGCACAGCGAGCGGCGCTCTCGCGAGAGTCGATAGTAGTCGCCCCGGAAGGGGATGATCGGGCCGCGGGGAGCCGCTCCCGCCATTTGCTGGACGCGATCGCTGTATAGACCGGCACAGGTCACGATCCGCCGGCCGGTCAGCGTCTCGCCGGTGGTGTGAACCGACACCGTGCCCGCACCCCGGTCGATCCCGGTCACCCGCCGTCCGAGGAACAGCCGGTGCCCGTGCTCGCGGATCCGCTGGGCGAGCCTCTCGCAGACCCCCGCGTAGTCCACGATCCCCGCCTGGGGCACCCATATGGCTTCGACGCCGCGCGCGGCCGGCTCGCGCTCGGCGAGCTGTGCAGGACCGATCAGCTCACACTCGACTCCGTTCTCCCGGCCACGCGCATGGATCCGATGGAGGGAGGGGCGCTCCTCTTCGTCCACCGCGACGATGACCTTGCCGCACACGTCGTGCGCGATGTCCTCTCGTCGGCAGAACTCCAGCATCTCGACACGACCTGGTACGCAGAGTCGTGCCTTGAGCGAGCCCGGCTCATAGTAGATCCCAGAGTGCAACACTCCTGAATTGTGCGTGCTCTGGTGTTGCCCGACTCGTCGCTCCTTCTCGATGAGCGCGACGGAGAGTCCTGGCGATCGTTGGGCGAGTTGGTAGGCGGTGGCAAGCCCCACGATTCCACCACCGATGATGATGACGTCGAGCTCGGCGTCGGTGCTCACGGCCGTTGTCTAGCAGAACATGGCTCTGGTGCACCAGAGCGTTTCTCCGTGGCACCTGAGGGCGACCAAGGCGTCTCGAGCCCGTGGCGTGGGCGGCGCGAAGGGACGGCGATCGGACGGGCACTCCAGCCGCTCCCGCGCTGCGGAGGAATCGAGAGCCGTGCCGTCACCCACACGAGCGGCTCGAGCCCCCGACGCTCGCCCCGAAGGCGGAGCTACTGCACCCTCGGGCGTGTGCTAGGGTGGGGCCTTCCGTGGGACGAGCCAAGAACGCCAACGTCGTCTTCGTCCTGATCGTCCTCGTCCTCAGCACGATGGGAATCGGGCTCGTCACCCCCGTGCTCCCGTTCCTGATCGAGAGCTTCTGCGATGGGAACGTGGCGGAGGCCTCGCGGTACGTCGGCATCTTTGGTGCTGCGTACGCGGCAATGCAGTTCCTCTTCGCGCCGATCGTCGGGGCGTTGAGCGACAGGTTCGGACGCCGGGTCGTCCTGTTGGTCTCGCTGCTCGGCGCATCCCTCGACTACTGCCTCCTGGCCCTCGCTCCGACCCTGGAGTGGTTCTTCCTGGGGCGGATCGTGGCCGGCGTCACCGGTGCGAGCTTCTCCGCCGCAATGGCGTACATTGCCGACGTCACGCCCCCGGAAGAGCGCGCGAAGAAGTTCGGCTTGGCCGGCGCGGCACTCGGCGCCGGGTTCGTGCTCGGGCCAGCGCTGGGCGGTCTGTTGGCCGGCGTGCACCTGCGGGCGCCTTTCATCGTGGCCGCGGGCCTCAGCGCGCTGAACCTCGCATACGGGTTCTTCGTGCTCCCCGAGTCGCTCGCGCCGGAGCATCGGCGGGAGTTCGACATCCGCCGTGCGAACCCCCTGGGGTCGCTGCGGCGCCTCGCCGAGAGCCCGGTCTTGGTCGGCTTCGCGGCGACTCTCCTGTTCGCTCTCATCGCACAGTTCGGTGTCCAGAGTGTGTGGGCTCTCTACACGGAACAGTGCTTCGGCTGGTTGCCCCTCCAGGTGGGAATCTCGCTCGCCGTGGTCGGGGTGACGACGGGCATCGCCCAAGGATGGCTCGTCGGGTTGACGACGCGATGGATCGGAGAGCACCAGAGCGTGCTCCTCGGGTTGCTCTTCTGTGTCGTGAGCTTCGTGGGAATCGGCGTGGCGACCGAGGAGTGGATGCTCTACGCATTCGTCATGTTGTTCGCCTTGAGCGGTATCGTCGGCCCTTCGATCCAGTCGCTTCTTTCCCGCGAGGTGGGGCCGTCCGAGCAGGGCGAGCTGCAGGGGTCGATCACCAGCCTGCAGAGCGTGGCCCTGATGCTCGGGCCGCTCTCGGGCACGTACCTGTTCGCGCACTATGCGCCAGTCGACGCGGTACCACACGCGCCCGCGGTGCCGTTCTACGCCGCGGCGCTGTTGGACGTCCTCGCCATCGTCATCGCGCTGCGACTGTTCGCGCAGGTGCGCGCACGCAAGGCACCGGTTGGCCATGGTTGACGTCGGAACGACGCCGGTGCTACGAGGCGGAAAAGTGCCTGGATACCGCAGAGGGACGAATGGTCGACGAATTCGATGATGTCGACGTCGTGGTCGTGGGCGGTGGCTTCGGAGGTCTCGTTGCCGCCGCGACGGCGGCGGAGCGCGCGAAGGCGGTGGTCGTGCTCGAGGCCGGTACACGAGTTGGCGGTACCATCACACTCTCCTCGGGGCTCCTGCACATGTTCGACGCTCCGTCGTGGGAGGTGTTCCACGCGACCTTCCCCACGGTGAATCCTGATCTGGGCAAGGCGATGTTCGAGCACTTTCCCGAGTTCATGAAGTGGCTCGGCGACGACATCGGCGTTCCGATGGCTCGTGTTCCCCTGCCGGTCGATTCCTACGGGGACCCGCAGCGCGTTCCCCACGGACACATCCTCGGGCTGTCCTCGCGGGCTGCGATCGCGCAGCCGGTGCTCAAGCGACTGTCGACCCTGGCCTACGCCGTGCTCGGTGACACGTACCTCCGAACGCTCGATCGCATGCTGCTGCGGCGCCTTCGGCAGGCGGTGGTGGACCATCTCCAAGCCGCCGCGGTCACGCGGGGTGCCCGTTTCATCGTCGGGACCCGCGTGGGCACCATCGTGAGCGAAGGCGATGGTCGGCATCGAATCGAGGCGGTCACGCCCAGCGGCCCGATCTCCTTGCGCACGCGTGCGGTCGTCCTCGCCACGGGGGGCTTCCAGGGGAGCTCGAGCTTGCTGACGAAACACCTCGGCGAGGGGGGCAAGAAGGCGATCTGCCGCGCGGCGCGGACCAACACCGGGGACGGGCTGCGTCTCGGCCAGTCGCTGGGGGGAGATCTGGCGGGACCGATGGACCGCTTCTATGGGCTTCCGATGCCCGTCCTCCCCAAGCCGATCGATCACGAAGAGGACCCGATCGCGCTCCTGTCCTGCAGCGCCTACTACGCTGGTAGCGCGGTCCTCGTGGATCGGGCGGGCATGCGCTTCGTCGACGAGCCGGCCGCCGCGAAGCATGCAGAGGTCGCATATGCAATTGCGGCCGAGGCGGATGGAGAGTGCTGGGCCATCTTGGACGAGGTCATCGAGACCCGCTTCGGACGAAAGGGGTTCGGGGACGGGCTCCTGCCTCCACTCGAGCTGATCGAGTCGGCGCGTCGGCGTGGGGCCACCGTCACGGTCACCCAGACGCTCCCCGAGCTGATCGAGAGGCTATCGGAGGAGGGCGTCGACGCCGACGGGCTCTCGAAGACGCTCGAGCAGTACAACCAGGCGTGTCGAGACGGGTCGGCGTCCGAGCTGTCCCCTCCGCGGACGAAGAAGCCCCTGCCCATCTCGACCGCGCCCTTCTACGCGATCAAGCTCGTGCCGGGAGTCAGCATGACCTACGGCGGGCTTCGGATCGACGAGCAAGCACGGGTGGTGGATACCTCCGGGGAGCCGCTGCCCGGTGTCCACGCCGTCCCCGGTCTGGCGGGCGGGCTCTACACCCAGCACTACGCCGGGGCGCTCGCCGCGTGCGGCGTATTCGGGCGCATTGCGGGGCAAGCGGCGACCCCACGAGCGTCATGAGTCTTGGATGACCATGCGTACCCTCTATCACATCGAAGTTTCCACCTTCTCGAGGCGTGTCAGGCTGGTGCTGGCCCACAAGGGGCTCGAGGCCGAGTTGCGTGACTGTCGTGCAGATCCGGCGAACCTCGCCGAGATGAAGCGGCTCTCCGCGATCGGCATGATGCCCGTCCTCGTCGATGATGGTCATGTCGTCCCCGACTCGGGAGCGATCGCGCACTACCTCGACGATGCGTATCCCGATACGCCGCGTGTCTTTCCCCGCGAGCGCGAGGCGCTCGCCAAGGCACTGGCGATCACGTCGGCCATCGAGTTCGCGATGACCACGCTGGTCGACGTGGGGGGGCGGTACTTCGCGCTGAGCAAGGACGCCGCATGGTCCGAGGTCTCCTCGGAGCGTATCGGCCGTGCCCGCGACGCGATCGGCTTCGTCGCGGAGCAAGCGACGGGTAAGTTCCTCGTGGGCGACCAGTGGAGTGCAGCAGACATCTGGGCGATCACGTCGACTCTGTGGGTCGGGGGGATGGCGGCGCGCGCGGCTCAGGGAACGGCAACTCAGCACGTCTTGCAGATGCTGACCCTGGACTTCCACATTCCCGATGCTCTGGCCGCGTGGGCCAAGCAGCACGAGGCACGCCCCGACGTCCGCGCCATCTGCGGCTGAACGTCGTCGACGTCGGGCTCGAAGCGGCTCGCCCTCAGGGGTCGACTCGGCACTCTCCATCCGTTCAGACGACGAATCCGCGCCGGTCGATCGTGGATGTGCGACTGGACCGAGCGAGTCGGCGTGGATCTCATATGGGAAATGCTACGCGGCGGCAGTGTGCTCGCCATGTCACCACCATCGCGAGCACGTCACCGTCCTCCCGCGCGTGTGAGCGTTCCTGCCCGCTGCTGCGTGCTCGGGGCCAGATTGACTACCCTGGCACCCCGGCATAGCATGGCTTCGTTCGGCTGGGACCAGCGAGGCTCGAGTGAGATTCATTGGAATCGAAGAGCACTACAGGACGGCCGCGATCGCAGAGGCGACCGCCTCGGATCCATACATGAAAGCGCTCGGCGCCCGCGGCCGTGAGGTCCTGAGTCGACTGGAAGACCTGGGCTCGCGAAGGCTGGCCGACATGGACGCCGCCGGCATCGACGTCCAGGTCCTCTCCCACACGCTGCCCGCGACCGAGCAGCTGGACGCTGCCACGGCGATTCCTCTCGCTCGCGATGCGAACGACATGCTCGCCGGGGCAGTCGAGCGGCACCCAGAGCGCTTCGTCGGTCTCGCGACCCTTCCCATGTCGAGGGCCGACGCGGCCGCGGAGGAGCTCGAGCGCTCGGTCACCACGCTCGGTCTGCGGGGAGCCCTGATCAATGGCCTCCCGCAGGGTCGATTCATGGACCATCCTTCGTTCTCGCCCGTTCTCGAGCGAGCGGAGCACCTGGGCGTCCCGCTGTATCTTCACCCCGCCGTTCCGCCCGCCAGCGTGCGCGAGGCCTACTACGGCGGTCTGTCGCCAGAGGTGAGCCACCAGCTCGCGACGGCGGGCTGGGGTTGGCACATGGAGGTCGGGCTCCATGCGCTGCGCCTGATCCTCGGCGGGGTCTTCGACCGGTTCCCACGGCTGCAGATCATCATCGGTCACATGGGCGAGGGCGTCCCGTCGATGATCTGGCGAACCAACGCCAAGGTCACGCAGCGGACCACGAAGCTCGACCGACCCGTACAGGACTACTTCGTCCAGAACTTCTACGTCACGACGAGCGGGTTCTTCTCGTCCACGGCCCTGCTGAGCCTGCTGCTCACGCTCGGCGCGGACCGGGTCCTCTTTGCGGTCGACTACCCGTACAACAAGAGCGAAGATGCCCGGGCGTTCTTGGAGGCGGCACCGATTGCCCAAGCGGACCGGGAGAAGATCGCGCACGGAAACGCCGAGCGACTGCTGCGGCTCTGACTGCGCCCATCGACCCACCGCAGACCCTCGACGGGAGTAC
>JACKDV010000037.1 GCA_020633315.1 Myxococcales bacterium | reverse complement strand
GACGGTATCTCAGCCCGTGACGGCAGTGGGCGCCCCGGGGACGCCCACGTCCACCATGAAGATGCGGCCGGGCAGACCCACCAAGAACAGCGTGGTGTCGTAGGCTTCCCAGCCGGGGCCCTGGCCGAACACCGCATTGGCCACGCCGTCGGGGAACGCCTCCACGAGCAGCTCGGCGCCGCCGATGGGAGCACCGGCCGCGTCGAGCTCCACCCGGAACAGCGAGCCGGGAGCCCCCTGGTTCTGGTCGACGATGTAGAGGTTGCCGCAGGCGTCCATCGCCATGCCGTCCAGGCCCACCTGATCGCCCATGCTGGTGGGGCCGATCATCAAGATGTTCTGGGGCATGCCGGGATTGCCCAGATCCGTGACGTCGACTCGCCACAGGATTCCTTGTCCATAGGACACGTAGTACACGAAGTTGCGATCGGGATCGTAGACGATGCCGTTGGCCTGGGGGGCCACCACGCCACCCACGCCGAGCTCGGTGATCATGGTGCCGGCGCCGTCGATGAATGCGGCCTCGGGGATCGAGAAGTCGGTGAAGAAGATGTTGCCGTCGATCGCGGGATAGACCCCGTTGGGGATGGCGAGCCCGCCCCACAGCTGGCTCACCGCGCCGCTGGGCTCGATGAGCAGCAGCTCCCCCGAGAACGCGGCCGCGACGATGTTGCCGTCGTTGGTCCAGCGCAGGCCCAGGGTGTCGGGCAGCGCGACCATGGTGGGGATGGTGGTCACGTTGCCGGCGGGGCTTATCTGCACCAGGTCGGCCCCGTTGCGCACGATGATGCTGCCGAGCGACGAGAAGGTCATGTCCTCGGCGTTGTCGTCGAGCGGCGTGCCGGTGAACATGAACTCCTGGACCATCAGCGGTCCCATGGGGAGGTTGTCGCAGTCGAGGCCAGGGCCCGTGGTCTCGCCGCCGGAGCTCTCGCTGCCCGAGTCGCCGGGATCGGTGGTCGAGGAGTTGGTGGTCGGCCCGACGCTGGTGTCGGGATCGCCGCTGGTGGTGCCCGAGTCGCCCCGCGAGGTGGTGCCGTCCCCGTCGCTGCCCGAGCTGCCGCCGCCGGTGGCCGGCCCGTCGGTGTCAGTGGGATCGGGGATGTCGGTCACGTCTTCGAGCAGGCCGTAGAACAGGCTGAGCTGCGAATCCACGCCGGTGACCAGGTTGCGCTCGACGTCGACGCGCCCCAGCGGCAGCGGCCGCCAGCGCGCGCGGCCCTCCGCGAACTCGTCGGGGTCGACGTAGCCGACCGCGGTCTGGCTGGTGTCGGGCGGCAGCGGAAAGCGGTAGGTCACGGTGGCCGGCACGGCCAGATCGAGGTTGGGGTGCACGGCGTAGGCGGGGCCGAAGACCTCGGGCGGATCGTCGCTGCGCTCGATGGTGAGCTGGATCGTCTCCTCGAGGGCCCCGGGGAGGATGGCGATGGTGAGCACGCTGTCGGCCGAGACCACCGTGCCGCCCTCGGGGCCCACCTCGGCCCGCGCGACGTCGGTGTCGTCGTCACCGCGGCAGGCGGTGCTGCCCAGGGCCACCATGCAGGAGACCGCAGCGAGGACCCAGGTTCGCGAGCTCACCCGTCGACGGTAGCACGATGGCCTCGGGGCGGCGACGGGGTGCGGGCTCACACGCGGGCTCCGAGCTCTGCGGCGTGAGCGACGGCATCGAAGCCCGCCCGCGCCATCCCTGCGCGACAACGCCCGACCCGATGCTCACCGCGGCATGCTAGCTTTGCTCGGTGAGCGCTCGTCGCGGGACGCTGGGATTGGCGGCCGGGCTCTGGCTCGGCCTGGGCGCGTGCGGGGAGCCGACGCACGCCGATGCCGTGCGCAAGACCATCGGCCCGGAGGGCGGGCTCATCACCTCCCACGACGGGGTGCTGACCATCGTGCTGCTGCCTGGTGCGCTGTCGAGCGAGGTGGAGGTGGAGGTCTTCCCCAGCGACGAGCCACCGCCGATCTTCGGCCTCACCTACCGGGTGCGCCCCGACATCGAGCTGATGTTCGACGCCCAGGTGAGCTACCATCGCGTGCTGCCCAGCAACCCCAACGCCGCGACGATCGGGGCGATCCACCTCGACGACTACACCGGCGAGATGGGCTACTGGCGGCCCTTGCCGCGGCTCTCGCTCGACGTCGAGGAGCAGCTCGTCACCGCCACCGACGACGAGCTCGCGCTCTACTACGGCCTGCTCGAGGACGCCGACGCCCCGCCGCTGCCCACCGGGGGCAACGACGACACCCCGCCGCCCGACGACACCACGGGCAGCGAGTCGGTGACCACGGGCGACGAGACGACCATGCCGGGGACGACCGCGGTCGACCCGAGCACGAGCGGTCCCAGCGAGAGCACCGGCGGGTCCATGACCACGGCCACGACCGCCACCACCATGACCACCGCGGGCACCACCGACGAAGGGGGCGAGAGCTCGAGCGGCGGCATGATGATGGCGGTGTGCGGCGACGGCATGCCGGTGGTCGGCGAGCTGTGCCTGGTGGCCGGGGCCGACTACGCCACCGGCCTCGATCCCATCGACGTGGCGGTGGGGGCCTTCGACGGGGTGGCGGGGCTCGACGTGGTCACCCTCGACGCGGGCGCGCTGGAGCTCGGGCTGCTCTCGGGCAACGGCAACGGCACCCTGCAGGCGCCCGTGACCGCGGCGGCGCTGGGCGGCATGCCGGTGGAGATGGTGGCCGGCGACATGACCGGCGACGGCGTGCCGGACGTGGCCGTGCTCGACACCGCGGCCGATGCCGTGGGCCTGCTGGTGGGCGACGGCATGGGGGGCTTCGCCGCGCCGGTGAACACGGTGGCGGGGGTGGGCGTGGTCGACCTCGACATCGGGGCCTTCAACGGCGACGCGGCACAGGACGTGGGCGTGCTGCTCGGCACCGACCAGACCCTGCAGCTGCTGCTGGGGGGCCCGGGCATGTTGACCCTGGGCGGGGTGACCGGCGTCAACGCGGGGGTGAACGCCACCGTGGCCATCGGTGACTACAACGGTGCCTTCGACATGTTCGACGACATCATGGGGCTGGGCCCCGGGGGCTTCCACGCCTGGGCCACCAACGGCACCGGGCTGGGCTTCCTCGGCGCGGTGGCCAACGCCTTCGGGGGCGGGGGCACCTTCGTGGAGCTGGTGGCGGGGGACGTCAACGGCGACGGCAACGACGACGTGGCCGCGATCGACATCGCGGGCGACACCATGGTGGTCGGGCTGAGCACGGGGGGGCCGGCGTCGTTCAACTTCCAGCCGCCCGTGGCGGTGGGGACCGATCCCAGCGACATCGTGCTGTACGACCTCGACGGAGACGGCGATGCCGAGGCGGTGGTGTGCAACGCGGGGTCGAACGACGTGATGGTGCTCGACTGGAACGGAGCGGCCTACGTGCTCGCGTTCACCTTCCCGGCGGGGATGGGGCCGAGCGGGGTGGCGGTGGGAGAGCTCGACGGCGACGGGGTGCCGGATGTGGTGGTCTCGTCGGCGGGGAGCGACACGGTCACGGTGTTGGTGAGCGATCCCTGAGTGGGCGTGCCCCGAGTGGAGGGTCCCTCGCGACGACGGCCCCGCGTTCGAGCTCGCCGAGAACGCACAACGGGAGCACCGCCGAAGCGGTGCTTCCGTGCTCGTCGCGGTGCCAGCCCGCGGGTGGGATTCGGACGCGGGCTAGCAGCCCGGTCCCTCGCACACGCCTTCGACGTAGCAGTAGCGATTCGAAGGCTTGCCGCCGGTCACTCCGGGGCAGTCGCCGCAGGCGGTCGTGCCGTTGCGGCCGTCGCAGCTCTCTCCGGCCTCGCAGGTGCCGTCACCGTCACACCCTCCGCCGCCGCCACAGTCCGGGTCGTCACCCGGGGCACAGTCGCCGTTGCACACGCCATTGGCCGAGCAGTCCAGGGGGGGCGCGCCGCCGATGAAGCCATCGATGAAGTCCTGGTAGTACGAGACGTTGGTGCTCACGCCATAGATCGCACATGCAGCATCTCCGTACGAGGTGATGCCCGCCACGTAGGTGGTGCCCCCGCGGTCGATGAAGGCCGGACCACCGCTGTCGCCGTTGCACGGGCCCCAGTAGGGACTGCCGTCTTGCTCGTACGAGAATTGTCCGTTGTTGCCCGAGGTGGGGCAGCCTGCCACGACGCAGCCCAGGCCGGCCATGGGGACCTCGGCGTGGAGCTTGACCCCGAACTCGGTCAGGCCCAGGTCGGAGAAGCCGAAGCCCACGTGATCGAGCAGGGTCCCCGCATCGCCGTTGCTCAGGCCGAGCGAGGCCGGGAGGTGCGGGATCGGAGTGACGCCGGTGTTCGCGACCTCGAGCCGGAACAGACAGATGTCGTTGGTCAGCGAGTACTTGCTGTAGTTGGGGTGGATCTGGACCTGGCTCACCCCGTAGAAGTCACCGTTGACGGTGTTGCCGATGAACGCGGGGCCCTCCCCGAAGTACACCGCGACCTCGTCGGGCTCCATCGGGTTGAAGTTCGGCCCGCCGTTGGACTCGTCGCAGCAGTGGGCCGCGGTCATCACCACGTCCGAGGCGATCAGCGTTCCCGAGCAGAACGGGTCGATGGAGACCTGGTTCCCCGAGCGGAAGTGAACACCGATGGTGGCGGCGTACTCCGCCACGTTGTCGGGCGCGGGATCGCCCTCGATGATGCGGTATTCGTCGTTGTCGATGTCCTCGACGTCGCTGGCACAGCCGGCCCAGCCAAGGACCATGAGCAAGGACAGAGCGGTTCCGATCTTGGTGTCGTGGATCAATTGCGAGTGCCCCCTTCGAGCGCCCCTTGGACCGAGCCACCTTGGGTCGTTCCAACTCGAAGAGGAGAATCCGTAGAAAATCGGATGTGCGGCAACCAGTGATCGGAGCGCCCGCGCGGCAGATCGCGGAGGACCGCGGCGGCGCGAAAACGACCGCACACCCGAGCGAGGACCTTCGGTCCGCTCGCGCTCCGGGCTCGCTCCCTCGCGGCGAGGCCGTTGCTACTGCAGCGCGCCTTCGGTGATCCACGCCTCGATCAACGCGACCTGGGAGTCGGAGAGGGAATCGACGGGCGGCATGGGCCCGCCGCTGGCTCCGTTGATGCTCAGGTGCGTGCCCTCGATCTTGCGGAACACGTAGCTGTTCTGCGGATCGAGTCCCTCGCAATCGATGTAGGGCATGCCGGTCTGGCCGTGGAAGCCGGTGCAGAGCCGGCCGTAGACGCCATCGGTGCTCAGGTCGAGGCCGGCCTGCGGATCGACGGGGTCGTGGCACGAGTCGTCGATGCAGCTCGCCATCCAGATGGGCAGGATGTGCTCGTCGTGGTGGATCTCCGCCGGGAGCCCGGAGCTTCCGCTCTCCTCTCCCGAGTCGGAGGTGGCCGAGCTCTCCGTGGAGCCCGGGTCGGTGGTGGTGCCCTCCTCGGGGGGAGGACCGTCGTCCTCGGGGCCCGAGGTGAAGGCGCCCGGCGGCAGGTCGTCGCCCTCGCTCGCCTCGTTGCAGGCGAGCGCGACGAGCAGGAGCGCACAAGGGATGGTGCGAGGTGAGAGCTTCATGGGTGGACGCTCAGTCGATGGTGATGCCGTCCCCGCTGCAGGAGACGCTCAGCTCGCTCCAGCTCGCCTCCTCGGCGACCAGCGAGGCGAAGTGATCGCACAGCTGCTGGGTGCTGGTGCCGGGGACCACGAGCACGGGATCTCCCGAGGGATCCTGTGGCTTGCTGACCACGCCGTCGAGCATGAACTGCGGCGTGTTGAGCAGCACGCCCGCGTAGCGGCGTACCGCGGCCTCGGCCTCGGCGGCACCCACGTCGGCCACGGGATCGTCGAGGGACACGTCCATGATCGCCTCGATCACCTGGATCTCCGCGTCGCTGTAGATCTCGGGCTCGCCGATCAGCCGGTCCTTGAGCGCGACCGCGAGGTCCCACATCAGCGTGCCCGGCTCGGCGATCGCCGTGTCGACGAGCTGCGCGGGGAAGTCGTCGGAGGCACAGCCCTGGCCCAGCGGACCCGTGCACGCGCCCCCGAGCTGCGGATCGAGGCCCGAGGCGAGCTCCTGCTCCCAGTGCAGCAGGCCGTTGAAGTCGACCCCGTTGAAGCCACCCTCCGACGAGCTGATGTAGATGCCCACGTCGCGCATGAACTCGTAGTTGTTCGGCGCGTCGGTGCAGGCGGGGAAGAAGCCCGCGCCGCACAGCGCGTAGGCCCCCTGCTGACCGATGGGGTAGTGCGGGTTGACCACGGGCGGCGCCAGCGGGTTGTCGGCCACGTAGCCCACCAAGAACGCATAGGCGGTGGTGGGGCCGAACTGCTCGGGCAGGTCCCACCACATCGAGCGCATCGCCGACTGCAGCAGCACCCAGCCCGAGTAGCGGTGCAGCATGTCGCCCACGCCGTTGCCCCGCTCCTGCGGATCGGAGGCCGACTTGGTGAAGGGATCGAAGACCGCCGGCATGTGGTACGGCGACGAGGCCCCACAGGTGTCGGGCGGCGCCTGGTTGAAGTAGCGGTGGGTGGTCACCGCGGCCATCAGCGAGCGCGGCGAGTAGCCGCTGTTGAAGAACGCCTCGGTGAGGCCCGCGAGCACGTCTCGCTGATCGGGGTTGCGGGGGAAGCGGTTGGCGACGGTGAGCGAGTAGCCCATGCCCTCCTTCCACATCTCGTTGGCCTGGTTCATCGAGAACAGGAAGGCCATGCCCACGTTGGGGTCGTCGAGCATCCCGTCGGTGGCGCTCACTCCCGAGTCGGCGAGGGCGTCGAGGCCCGCCCGGAAGCGCGGCTCGAGATCGAAGAGGTTGGCCAGCGCGCCCTCGGGGAACGGGCCGGACATGTACGGGATGTCGCCGTCGAGGCCCACGAAGGGATCGTTGTAGGCGTCGGTGCGGTACAGGCCGCAGTTGAAGTCGAGGCCCCACGGGCGGATGCCCACCGCCTGGTTGGGGTTGCAGGCCGTGTTACCGGTGCCGCACCACGAGTAGTCGGCGAAGCCGGCGAGGCGGAAGATGGAGTGGACGTCGGGCTCCTGCACCGGCTCCTCCATGCTGAAGTCGCCGTAGACCGCGAGCTCGAAGTAGTCGCCCTCGTAGACCGGCCAGTGGCGGTCGGCCGCCGGATCGGCGAAGTCGGTGGTCGACCAGCCGGTGGTGTGGCACTGCAGGCACTCGGTGGTGCGGCCCAGGTACTGCGACTCGAAGAGCTTGCCGTAGTAGGCCCGGTTGGTGACCTCGAGCTCCTCGCGGGTGACGTTGCCGCCGGTGATCGAGGTGCCCATGCGCGCGAAGAGGTCGGCGCTGTAGGCCGGCGTGATGTCGTCGAGCTGCAGCGAGCTGAGCACCACGTCGCCCATGGTGAAGTTCTGGTAGGTGGGCGCGGTGGTGGCCTGGGTGCTGCGGATGGTCTCGGCGAGCTCGGGACCCTGCGCGAGGGCGGTGAGATCGGCGTAGCACTCGCTGTTGCGCTGGTCGCCGCGGCGGTGCACCCGGAGCTGCTCGTAGTAGTAGTTGCGCCAGCGATCGAGGTAGGCGTTGCCGTGGGCGAGGCCCCGCGCCACCAGCTCGCGCCCGTCGAGGCCGGCCGCGTCGAGCTGCTCGATGGCCGAGACCAGCAGCCGCACCTCGCGGATGCTCTCGGGCTTGCGGCCCTGGATGAAGGGAATGGCTCGCTTGACCCACGCCTCGTCGCCGGCGTCGCACAGCTCGGCCTCGGGGGGCGGGGGCTCGCCGCCGTCGTCGCCCGCGTTGGTGGGGTCGATGGGCCCGTCGTCCGACGAGTCGTCGACGCCATCGGTGTCGCCGTCTCCGTTGTCGTCGGTCTCCTCGAAGCCCGAGTTGTGGGGGGGCGGGACCACGTCGTCGTTGCCGGGGCAGCCGAGCAGGGCCAGGGTGGCCGCCCCCAGCAAGGAGCCGAGGCCGGCGCGGTGAGTGATGTGTCGGATCTCCATGGTGCTCACCTCTTCCCTAGACGTCGAGACCGAACAGCTCGTCGCGGACCCGGGTGGCCGCCTCGACCTCGTCGGAGGTGAAGCGAACGTCGGCGACCGCGTAGCTCTGCGAGGAGAACGGGTAGATGCCCAGCGCCATGAGCACCATGATCCGGTTCTCGGTGGTGGTGACGAACTCCTGGGCCCGCCCCTCGTCCTCGGTGATGTAGCCGTAGATCGAGGCGCCCGGCGATCCGCTCCCCTGGCGGATCGGGCCGCCGATGAGCACGTTGACGTAGCCGTAGGGCCAGTGGTTGGTGCCCGAGGAGGTCGGGGTCTGCCGGTAGGGCGTGCGCCCGAACTCCATGTTGATGATGACCATGGTCTCGTCGAGATCGATGAGCTGGTCGTCGTTGGGCGTGGGGTTGGCCGGATCGCGGATGATGTTGACCAGCTGCTGGAAGGTGTAGGGCACGCTGCGGGCGGTGTAGAGCACGTGCTCGTTGTGCACGTCGTAGCCGACCTCGGGGCGCGGGAAGATGCCGGTGTCGATCCAGTTGACGTAGCGCGCCCGGTTGGTGGGGCGGGTGAGCAGGCTGCGGGCCACGTTGGCCATCATCGCCGGCATGTCGAGGGTGGGCGGGTAGCCGCAGGTCTGGCCCTGCTGCTCGGCGAAGAGGCTGGGCTCGAGCACCTCGACCAGCTCGCTGGCGTTCTGGCGGGCGAAGTTGGCGAACTCGTAGTTGCCCCGCTCGAGCGAGCGCAGCGGCTGGCCCACGCCGTGCGAGCGGAAGCGGTTCTCGTAGGCCTGCATGTAGTGGCTCACCGCGGCGTCGAAGGCCGCGGCGTTGCTGTTGTCGAGGCCGGGGCGCGAGAGCAGATCGGCGAGCACCGAGTCCTGCGAGACGGTGACGTTGAGCGGCCGAGCCGAGCCGGGGTGGAAGCCGATGGTGGAGGCCGAGGCCACGTTGAAGGCCGACAGCCCCGCGCCGCCGGGGTAGAGGATGAAGGAGTAGGGCACGGCTCGCTCGCCGCCCGGCTGCTCGCTGAAGTAGCGCTGGATGGGAGCGCCGACCCCCGCCATGCGAGGGTTGCCCAGGAAGTCGCCGGTGAAGCTCAGCGGGTTGGCGCCCTCGTGGGCGAGCACCGTGTGCGACTGCACCAGGATGCGCATGCGGCTGAGGATGTCGGGGCGCTGCTTGAGCGGGTACAGCCACGGCCCGAGCCCCACCGTCTCCCCGCCGGCGTCGGCGAAGGGCGTGACGTAGTCGGTGCCGCCGTAGCCACAGTTGGCGTAGAAGGTGCTCGAGCGGTTGGCGACCGCCGAGTCCTCGAAGAGGTTGAGGTAGGTGTAGTTGCCCTGGCCCCACTCGGGGATCGAGTAGAAGGTCTCCCACGGGGTGATGCCGCCGTGGAAGTTGAGCTCGAGCACGCTCTGCGGGCGCAGCTCCTCGGGGATCATCAGGTCGGCGCGATCGGTGGGCCACGTGCCCCAGCCGGCCGCGTTGGCACCCCGTGGGTACTTGAGGATGCCGAACACCCCGGCTCCGGTGGCGAGGCCGGTTCCAGCGGCGGTCTTGATGAAGGTCCTGCGTTTCATGGGCTCGCCCTTCGTGGTGCCTAGAATAGATCGAAGAAACCCCAGCGCTCGTAGCGCCCGAGCACGGTGAGACCACCCGCGGTGAACTGGACGCGATCGGTGCGCTCTCGCGCGATGACCAGATCCATGGGGCCCACGGTGAGGGCCGCCAGCTCGGCGGCGGGGATGGTGAAGTCGCCGTCGTCGACCGCGTTGACGGTGATGACGTTGGTGTCGGTGTCGACCACGCGGATGATGATGCGCGCCTCGGGATCGTCACCGGGCTCCCAGGTGATCACGAGATCCTGATCGACGGGGAGCGGGGCATCGAACTCGTCGAGGTCGGGCGCGGTCACGACCAGCGCGGGCGGAGTGGTCACGCGCTCGGGCAGCACGTTGTCCACGAACAGATCGCCGCCGTAGAGCACCACGTCGTAGACGGTGGACGGCGACCAGCTCGCGGGATCGGGATCGCACTCGGCCGCGAGGCCCTCGGCGGCGCTGCTGCGGTACAGCGGGTAGGTGCCGGTGATGTTGCCGGTGGGCACCAGGCACGCGAGGAGCTGCGGGCCGCCCTCGCCCTGGCGGAGCTTCATGCCGTTGCCGGCGGTGAACCAGCTGTCGATGCTGCCCCAGTCGAACACCGGCACCGGCTCGGCGGAGACCAGGGTGTCGGGGGTGTCGGGGGGCGCCGGGAAGGCGAGCTGGTAGGCGACGGGCGAGTAGAGATCTTCCTGCCCCACCCAGCCGACCTCCTCGCTGCGGTAGCCGCCCGCGAGGCCCACGGCATCGCCGTCACTGAGGGGGTGGGCCGCGGTGAAGGTCACCGTGAGCACGCCGCGGAGCTCACCCTGGAAGGCGGTGCCGTCCCAGGGCTCGCCGCTGTCGCTGGGGCCCTCGCCGGTGCCCGGGTTGGTCTGCGTCCCCTGATCGCCGGGATCGGTGTCCTCCTCGGCGAAGCCCGAGGCCATGGGCACGTCGTCGGCCGGAGGCGCGTCGTCGGGACAGCCGCTGGTGCCGAGGGCCAAGATGCAGGCGGTGAGCGTGGAGCGTCGCATCGGAGCGTGGTGCCACGGGCCGCGCCGAGCTCTCGTCGCTCGAAGCCCCGTCCCGCGACATGAGTTTGTTGGTGCACACTTGGTAATGCAAGGTGCGCTCCTGCTGTGAGACTCACGGCCGCGGACCTCGGCGCGTGGTCGCACGAAGGCGTACCCCCGGTGCAGTGCTTGCACTCGATTTCGCCGCCGAGTGCCGCGCGCGCCGACCTTCGCGCAGCGGCCGCGGGACCGCCGTGCGATGCCGCTCGTGGCGTTGGGGGCTACACCCCACGCTCGCGCAGGTAGGCCACCAGCGCCGCGTAGAAGTCGAGGTGGTCCCAGGGGTTGCCGATGCCCGGCGAGTCGCCGAGCAGCTGCCCCACCTCGTCGAGGTGATCGGCGGGCACGCAGCCGAGGAACTCGCCCCAGCGAGCATCGACCACGCGCACGAGGCCGTCGTTGGGAACCTGCGAGAAGATCCCGTCGCTGAGGATCGCCTCGGGCACCAGCAGCAGCGAGTCGGTGGTGTCGAGGGTGTCCTGCCAGTCGTAGACGAGCAGCGGCGGCGGCGGGCTGCTGGGCTCGCAGTCGGTGCCGCCGTCGTGCAGGCCGGTGCGCCCCGTCACCGAGGTGTAGAGCACGCCCGGCACGTCGGGGTAGGTGGCGTTGAACTCGGCGATGCCGGGCGAGGACATCTGGGCGAGCGCCTCGAAGAGCGAGGTCTCGTTGCCGATCTCGTCCCACAGCGGCGCGCCGAGGGTCTGGACGAGCCAGTCGATGAGGGCGCCCGCGCTCTCGCTGGGGACCACGCCCACGGCGATGTCGGCGATGGGCGTGCCGTAGTGCGGCGTGGCCACGGTGGTGACCGAGGCGACGAGCTCGGGGGCGAGGTTGGCCACCACGCGGGCATCGAGGCCGCCCTGCGAGTGACCGAGGATGTTGACCTTGGCGTGGCCGGTGACCGCCGCACACTCGATGGCCTGCTCGAGCAACTGCATGCCGCGATCGGTGGAGTCGTTGAAGGGATCCACCTCGCCCACGCACACGTTCGGCTCGCCCACGCGGGCGAGGTGCTCGGGCACGCCGTACCAGTAGGGCACCGCGTCGAGGCCGGCCAGCTCGTCGAAGCCGAAGAAGCCGTGGGCGAGCAGGATGGGGTAGGGCGGGCCGAGCAGGGGCTCGCCCGTGCTTTCGCCGGTGCCGTCGGGGTTGCCGCTGCTGCCCGAGGACGAGCCCTCGCCCTCGGCCACGGGACCCGCGGTGGTGTCGAGGCCGGGACCGCTGGACGAGCTGGGCTCGCCGCTGCTGCCCGAGCCGTCGTGGGTCGGCGGATCCGGGAAGCCGCAGCTCGTCGCTCCCACCATCGCCCCGACCACGATCAGTCGATCTGCCACCATCCTGGGCAGTGTCGAGCCCCGCCGCCACTGCGTCAAGCGACGACGGACGGGGCGGGGCCGGCGGGGCGACCGCTCGCTAGTCCACGCCGCCGCTGCGGCGGGTGCGGGTGCGGGTGCGGTCGTCGATGACCTTGATGACCTCGAGGTGGATCGTGCGCAGCTTGCCGTTGCGGCGCTTGTTCACGAACACGTCGTTGGCCTCGCTGAGCGACTTCATCTTGCCCAGCTTCATCAGCCGGCGATCGTTGAAGCGCACGTGGTAGTTCTTGGGCTCGGCGTAGCCCTCGAGCGGCGGCGCCTTGATCAGGCGGTGCAGGCCGTCCTCGTTCTGCACGAAGCCGAAGGCGCAGTCCGGCGTGTTGCAGCTCGCGTCGAAGGTGACCCACAGCAGGGGCATGCCGTTGCTCTCCTCGATCTTGAGGATCTTCCCCGAGTCGGTCTTGAGCAGGATGTTCTTGAGCTGCTGCCGGTCGCTCTGCTGCACGATCTGCTTGTCGACCGTGAAGTCCTGGGCGACCTGGGCCTCGGTGTAGACGGTGATGAGCCGCTTGCTGACGTAGACCCGCAGGGGGTCGAGGCTCCCGGCTTCCTTCTGCACGCGCTCGAGCTCGGCGGGCACGAGGGCAAGCCGCTTGGCGCAGCCGCTGCCGACCATCAGCGCCAGCACGGCGAGCGCTCCGACGGTGGCCCGGGCGAGCGAGCGCTGGAGGTTCGAGCGTGGACCCCGAGAAGGAAAGGGAGCGCGCATCTGTCGTTCAGGGTTACTGCAAGGGCATCGACCCGTCAAACTGGCACGCGCGGGCCAGCGCGCCGGGCCCCGGGCCGGGCGGGAATGGACAGCGGAAGGCGCGCGTTTCCGCGGCCCACGGGCTCGTCCACGGCCGATTTGCAGTCCGGCGTCGTTCCCGGGGATAAAACGAGTCGCGGTCCATGATTCGGATCTCCATCGCCGAGTCGGGCAAGAGCCCGCAGCTGCTGACCTTCGATGCGTCGGTGATCACTCTAGGTCGATCGCCGAGCCTCGAGCTGCCGCTGACCGGCAAGGGCGTGTCGGGCACCCACTGCCGGATCGTGCGAGAGGGCGACGCCTACTTCATCGAGGATCTGGGATCGACCAACGGGACCTACGTCAACCGGCAGCGCGTGCAGGGGCGCCGGCCGATCGGGCCCTCGGACGACGTGGTGCTCGCGGTCTATCGGCTGCGGGTGCTGGGTGACAACGAGTCGGGCGCATCGCCGGCCGTGCCCGGGCCGTCCAGCGGAGGCTACCCGCAGCAGCCGGGCTACTCGCAGCAGCCGGGCTACCCGGGCGGTCCGGCGGCGCCCGGAGGTCATCCGCCGGCGGGAGGCTATCCACCAGCCGGTGGCTATCCTCCGCCCGGTGGCTACGGACCAGCGCAGGGACCCATGGTCGCCACGCCGGGTCCGCCGCGCTCGGCCCCTACTGCTCACGTGCCGCCGCCCACGGGCTATCCGCCGATGGGGCCGTCGACGCCCTCGATGATGCCGGGGTCCGGGCCGTCGATGCCGGGGTCGACGCCCTCGATGGTGCCGGGGTCCGGGCCGTCGATGCCGGGGTCGACGCCCTCGATGGTGCCGGGGTCCGGGCCGGGGATGCCGGGCTCGACGCCCTCGATGCCGGGCTCGGGCCCCTCGCTGCCGGGGATGCTGGGCTCGGGCCCCTCGCTGCCGGGGATGCCGGGCTCGGGCCCCTCGCTGCCGGGGATGCCGGGCTCGGGTCCCTCGCTGACCACGTCCGGGGCCGCCGGTCGCAGCAACGACGTGGCCTGGGAGCGCGAGTGGCAGCAGATCGACAAGCTCGCGCAGGCCTGGGTGGCCGCCGGGCGCAGCGGGGCGGCGTTGCTGCGCGGGGCCAAGCTCAAGCATGCGCGGCAGTGGCTGGCCCAAGGGCGCGGCAAGTATCCCGCGCCCAAGCCGCTGCACCAGGAGTTCATCGTGGCGGGCACCCGCGCCGGTCGCATGCGCGGCCTGGGCGTGGCCACGGTGGTGACGGTGCTGGCCGGCGGGGTCGGAGGGGCCGCGTGGTACCTGTCGGGCGGCGGCACCGAGGTCGAGAGTGGAGACGACGGTGAGCCGGTCGCGTCCGTGGATCTCGGGGGCGGAGGCTCCACCACGGAGACGCCCCAGCGACGCGGCGATCGAGCCGGCAGCGACGAGCTGGCTGCCAAGGCCGAGGGGATGCTGGGCGTGGACCCGGTGGTGGCGACGCTCTTGGCCACCGAGGCCGTGGCGTGGCTGCCCGAGGGCGACACGGTGTTCGACACCCCGGCGTATCGCGTGCTGGGCGAGGCGCTGCGGCGCGTGCCCGGGCGACCGCTGCGGGGTCACAGCGCGGCGATCGAGGCGGTGGCGCTGTCCCTCGACGGCCGCTGGGCGGTGACCAGCGAGAGCGGGCGCGAGGGCATCGTGCGGCTGTGGGATCTCGATCAGCCGGGGGTGCTGCAGCCGGCCAACCTGCGCGGCCACGCCAACGAGGTGACCGCGATGGAGATCAGCCGCGACGGTCGCTGGCTGGTGACCGCGGACGCCGACGGCCTCGCGTATCGCTGGACCCTCGACGATGCCGACCCCGCCGCGAGCAGCGTGCGGATGGAGGGGCACCGCGGGCCGATCGGCGCGATGGATCTCAGCGGCGACGGCCAGTGGCTGGTGACGGGCGACGACGGCGGGCGCGTGAACGTGTGGAACCTGAACCAGCCGCTGCCCGGCGCCATCCGCCTGCCCAAGGGCCCGGAGGCCAAGGTGACCGGGGTGGCCATCGACCTGCACGGCACCCGCGTGCTCGCCTCGGCCGAGGACATGAGCGTGCGCAACTGGAGGCTCGACCAGGGCCGGGCCGATCGCCCGCTGGTGATCCCCCACGGCACCGAGGAGGAGCCCCACATGGTGACCTCGGTGGGGCTCGCCAGCGACGACTCGGTGGCGCTCAGCGGGGTGGACGACGGCACCGTGTTCCTGTGGAGCCCCACCTCGCGCACGCCCACCCGCAAGTGGGAGCCGCTGGTCGGCCACAAGAACACGGTGACGCACATCGAGATCAGCGCCGACGACAGCGTGGCGGTGAGCGCCGCCGAGGACAACACCCTCATCGTCTGGGACCTCAAGGCGACGGTGGTGTCGTCCAACCCGATCAAGCTGCCCGGCCACACCGAGCCGATCCTCGAGCTGCAGCTCTTCTCCAGCCCTGCCGACGTGCCCGAGGGACGGCGCGCGCCGATGACCGCGTTCTCGGCGAGCGCGGACGGGACGGCCCGGAGCTGGAACCTCGAGAAGCGCTTCGCGGGCATCGAGTCGCGGGTGTTCTCGGGGCACTCGGGAGGCGTGCGCTCGGTCGCGGTCTCGGGCGACGGGCAGTGGGCCATCACCGGGGGCCAGGGCGGGCTCGCGCGGGTGTGGGACTGGCAGTCGCTGCCGCTGGCCGGCGAGTCGCCGCCCGCCGATCTGCCCGCGGTGGGCAGCGCCTCGGTGGTGGCCCGCGGCCACGCCAACTCGGTGGTCTCGGTGGCGGTGGACGACTTCGGTCGGCACATGGTCACCGGCTCGGCCGACGGCACCGCGCGGGTCTGGGACCTGCGCAACCCGGTGCGGGTCCACGGGCTGCCGCTGCAGGACCTCCACCAGGCCTCGGTGCGCGCGGCCGCGGTCTCGGCCGATCCGCGCTGGGGTGCCTCGGGCGACGACGCCGGGCGCCTGGTGCTGTGGCAGATCGCCGACGACGAGCCCAAGGGGCGGGTGCTGCAGGGGCACAGCGGCGAGATCGGGGTGGTGGCCTTCACCCCCGACGGCGGGCGGCTGATCTCGGCCAGCACCGATCGCACGGCGCGGATCTGGCGGATCGATCAGGGGGACGAGATCGAGTCCACCTCGATCGTGCTGCCGCACAACGACGAGGTCACCCAGCTCGCGATCAGCGGGGACGGGGACCTGCTGCTCACCGGGGCCGTCACCGAGGCGGTGCTGTGGAAGCTGAGCGCGATCGATCCCGACAAGCCGATCCGTCGCTTCGGCAAGCACGAGAGCGACATCACCGCGGTGGCGCTGGGTCCCGGCGGGCGCTGGGCCGCCACCGGCAGCGACGACCAGCGCGGGATCCTCTACGACCTCGGCAAGAAGCGGCCCGCCGAGTTCGTGCTGCGCGGGCACAACGAGACGGTGCGCGTGCTCGCGTTCCAGCCCACCGGCAAGTGGCTGGCCTCGGGCAGCGACGACAAGTCGATCCGCCTGTGGAACCTGCAGTCGGAGCACCCCGACGAGGGCTCGTCGGTGCTCAGCGATCACACGGGCGGGATCAACGACCTGGTGTGGAGCCCCGACGGTCGCTGGCTGATCTCGGCCAGCAACGACGGGACCATCCGTCTGTGGGACACCCGCAAGGATCTCGTGGAGATGATCGAGGGCGTGGTGGTGCTCGAGGGGCACGGCGCCGTGGTGCGGCGGGTGGCCGTGGTGCCGGGCGAGAGCGGCATTCGGCGCGTGGTCTCCGGCGGCTACGACGGGACCGCGCGGGTGTGGCCGCTGGAGATCGACGCGCTGGTGAAGCTGGGCTGCACCCGGGCGGGGCGTCGCCTCTCCGACGAGGAGTGGAAGTCCTTCGTCGGCGGCACCTACGACACCAGCTGCGGCTGAGTCCGCTGGCTCACTCGGTGCGGGCGGTGTAGCGCCGGCACTGCTTCTCGTAGGGCGCACACTTGAAGCGCACGTGCATGTGGTGGATGTGCGCGTCGGAGTGCGACAGGATGCCCTCGACGCTGTGCTTGCTGCGGGGCCACTGGATCGCCTCGTCGAGCTCCTGCTCGCTCACGCCGAGGAACTTGGCCGCGTCGTACACCTTGGGCTGGATCGTGTGGTCGAGGAAGATGTCCTGCACCGCGCCGGTGTCGATGAGCGCGCGCACCAGCCCCCAGGTGGCGAACCAGTCGACCTCCTCGGGGTTGGGCCGGCGGCCCCACTTCTCGTCGCCGTCCTCGGTGAGGTACTTCTCCTTGAACACGCCGCGCACGGTGGGCAGCCAGATGTCGATGTCGCGGCCCTGCTGGTGGGACTTGTGCGGGGAGAAGAAGCCGCCGCTCTTCTTGCTGACGTCGGCGAGCACGATCGTGCCGTCGAAGTCCATGTCCTGGCGGAACTGCGCCACCGCCTTCTGCACGTTGGCCACCAGGTAGCCCGAGCCCCACATGATGTAGGGGTAGCGCCGCTTGTAGTTGGGGCTGTCGGGGATCTGGAGCCCGTTCTCCAGCGTGCCCGAGTTGGGCGAGCCGATCGCCTGGGCGGTCTGGTCGGGCACGTACTGCGGGATCGCCTGCCGCGGCTCCTTGGGAGCGTAGGGCTTGGGATCGATCCAGATCACCACCTCTTGGCCCGGCTTGAGCTTGTCGAACGCGGGGTTGTAGGCCCGCAGCTTCTTGACCGGCACGTTGAAGCGCTTGGAGAGCTTGGACCACGAGGTGTCCTCGGGCTCGAGCTCATAGGGGATCCGCTGCTGGGGCAGCGGACGCTTGGTGGGCTTCTTGATCTTGATGATCTTGCCCTCGCTCAGACCCGGGTCGTCGGGGTTGAGCAGGTTCCACTCGGCGATCTTGGCCACCGACACCCCGTAGCGCTGGGCGATGTCGTCCAGCGTCTCCTCGGGGATCACCACGTGGTCGATCTGCTCCTTGATCTGCACGCGGTCGTCGGGGGGCTTGGGGGGCTCGGGCGGCGGCTGGGGCTGGAGGTCGGGCTCGAGCTCCGGCTGCTGCGGCCCGCCGTCGTCGGCCGAGGCCTCGACCTCCTCCTCGTCATCGCCCTCGGGCCACAAGAGCACCGCGGCCGTCACCAGCCCGCCGAGGGCGAGCACGATGCCGCCGATGCCGACCGCCCGCTTGGCGGCCCGCCGGGCGTTGGCGCCCCCGCTGGCCGCGAGCAGCTCGCGCTGCAGCGGGGTGACGAGCCCCTGGCGGTCGGGCGGGGTCTGGGCCAGCCACGCCCGGGCGCGCCGCAGCTCGGCGGGGCGCAGGGTGAGGCGATCGGGACGGCCGCCCTCGTTCCACTGCTCGGCCGCCCGGAGGATGCGCTTGTGCTGGTCTCGCCAGCCCCGATCCTCGCGCTGGATGAGCAGCCCCGCCCCCTGGCCCACGGGGCGCGCGGCGGCGTGGGCCTCGGTGGGCGGGTGCACCGAGATGCCCGAGGCGCCGTGCATCACCTCGAGCAGGTACTGGCCCACGTAGATCTTGTCGTGATCGCCCAGCGGCCCCGACTGCTGGACGGGCGCGTTGTTGACGAAGGTGCCGTTGGTCGAGCCCCGGTCCTGCAGCACGCACTGACCGTTGCCCCCCACCAGGAACGCGCAGTGGTGGCTCGACACCCCGCTGCCCGTGAGGACGACGGTGTTGTCGGGGGTGCGGCCCACGGTCAGCTCGGCACGGTCGAGCGGGACCATGCGGACGTTGCCGTCGGGAGCGGTGATGCGGAGGGTCAGCATGGGCACGGAGGTACCGACGCGACGCGGCCCGGCGCTCGGGGCCGGCCGAGCGCGGCCGGCCCAAGGGGGCCCGTCACATCTTGTAGGTCCGGGTCTCGGTCTGCAGCGGCTGCTTGGACGCCACGAAGCGGGCGTTGTTCTTCACCGCATTCGCCACGCACTTGCCCAGCGGCGTGTTGCGGTTGAGCCCGGTGGCGTTGGCGCTGAGCACCTGACCGTTGGCCTTGATCGCGGCCTCCACGGCGATGCTCTGGCCGCCGATGGCCCCGTGGGTCTTGCCGCACTGCTGGGCCGCCTTGGTGGCCTTGGCGAAGCCCTTGCCCAGGTCCTTGGCGCTGCGGACGTCGACCGGCCCGGTGTTGCGCTTGGGCGGCGGCCGGTGGGTGCCGGGCTTGGGATTGGTGCCGGCATCGGGGGGAGGCTCGACGGCCCCGTCGTCGCCTCCCTCGTCCTCACCGGCCCCGTCGTCGTCCTCGATCACGAGCATGTCGTCGTCGCCCCCGCCGTCCACCGCGGCCTCGCCTCCGGTGCCCGCCGCGGGGTTGGGATCGACGCCTCCCGAGGCCTCGGGGGGCGGCTCGCCGTCGTCGGCGTTGGGGGGCGGCTCGCCGCCGTCGGCCTCGGGCTGCGGCTCGGGCTCGTTCTTGGCCACGACCGGCGGGCTCTCGGAGCCGCCGTCGCCGCTGTCCTCCTCGCCGCCCACCCACAGCCACGCGACCAGGCCGCCGAGGGCCAGCGCCGCCACGCCGCCGCCGAGGGCCAGCGCGAGCAGGCCCATCTTCGAGCGGCCCTCCTCCTGGTAGCCGAGCTCGCCGGAGTAGGTGGGATCGGCACGCGGAGGCGTGGTCTCCGAGCCCATCGCGGGCGGGTTGCGGGTGATCGCCGCGGCGCTC
The DNA here is from genome assembly GCA_020633315.1 of Myxococcales bacterium. GTDB lineage: Bacteria > Myxococcota_A > Polyangia > Nannocystales > Nannocystaceae > Paraliomyxa. The sequence continues at coordinate 19,622 of JACKDV010000037.1, read as the reverse complement.
GGACCCATGGGCAGGACGTCCTGCCCCATGCCGTCGAGCATCATCGTGCCGCCGCTGGCCGCCTCGGTGCTCCAGTCGGTGGGGCCCTGGATCTCGGGCCCGTTCATGAAGCCGGGCGGGGCGCTGTCGGCATCGAGCAGCAGCGTGCCGCCGCGTCCCTCGGGCGGCTGGCTGTGCGGACCTTGGTTGGCCTGCGCGCCCTGGCCCAGCCACATGGTCGAGCCCTTGCCGTCGTCGAGGGGCAGGGTGGCGCCCGGTCCCGAGGGCGGGTTGGTGTGGATGGGCGCCGAGTAGGCGGCCGCTCCCATGCCTCCGGCCCGCAGCGTGCCGTCGGGGCCCAGCGCGAGGAGGGCCTCCTCGTACTCGCGCATGCTCTGGTAGCGATCCTCGCGCTTCTTGGACAGCGCCTTGACCACGATCGACTCGACCATGGGCGGGATGCCGGCGTCGGGCGCCATCGTGCTCGGCAGGGTCAGCGGCTCGGTGAGGTGCCGCGACAGCACGCGCATGAAGTTGTCGCCGTCGAAGGGCACCTGGCCCGTCAGCAGCTCGTACATCAGCACGGCGGCCGCGTAGATGTCGGTGCGGTTGTCGGCCGGCTCGCCGCAGGCCTGCTCGGGGGCCATGTACTTGGCCGTGCCGAACACCGCGCCCGTGCGGGTGAGGCCCTTGTCGTGCTCGGCGTCGGTCACCTTGGCGATGCCGAAGTCGAGCAGCTTGATGAACTCGCGCCCGTCGGACTTGGTGATGACGAAGCAGTTGGCCGGCTTGAGGTCGCGGTGGATGATGCCCTTGTCGTGGGCCGCCCCGAGCGCGCGCACGATCTGCAGCATGAAGTTCTGCACCCGCGGCCATGACATCCGGCCGTCGCGCTTGAGGGTGCCCGCGAGGTCGCGGCCCTCGAGGAACTCCATGGCGAAGAACACCGAGCCGCCGGGCACCGGCCCGAAATCGACGATGTCCACGATGTTCTCGTGGTTGATCATCGAGGCGGCGCGTGCCTCTTGGAGGAAGCGATCGACGTGGGTCTGATCGCGGCAGAGCTCGGGGTGCAGCACCTTGAGCGCCACCCGCTTGCGCAGGGTGACGTGCTCGGCGAGGAAGACGCTGCCCATGCCGCCGTCGCCGATGACCTTCTGCACCTGATAGCGATCGGCGAGGATCGTGCCGACGAGATCCTGCGGCGAGGACCACATGCCTTCGGGGGCTCCGCCGTTTCCACTCATGTTCGGATCATCTTCCTCGGGTCACCGAGCATACCGCATCCGGCCCGGGCTCCGATCCGATTCCCGGGCGGCGTTGCGGTGACCCGCGTGGGTCGGTGGGCGCGCCGGCCGGGCCGCAGAGCCAGCGACTCGGTGCGTCGGGTCGATCGGCGGCGATCGACCGGGATTTCGCGATCTCGTGCAATCCCTGCTCGGCGAGATCCCACGCCCGGGGTGGGATTGGCCCTCACAGGTCGGACGAGAACTTGAACGCGGCACCGGCCAGCCCGGCGCCGATCGAGGCATCGACCTCGAGGTTGCCCTGCGCATCGGTGCGGACCTCGAGGGCCACGGCCCCGCGAGGCCCCCGGGGCAGGAAGTTGGAGGAGGCCTGGGCGAGGCGAGCCGCGACCTCCTGGTTGGTGGCCTGCGGAGGCAGCTCGTTGCGAATGGCCTGCAGCAGTCGGTTGGCTCGCCCGGCGAGGATGCGGCCGGGGAGCTGCACGTCGTCGCCCCCGCTGCGCACCATGGGGGCGGCGGCCAGGCGCAGGCGATCGGTGCCGCGCTCGCTGCCCACCACCAGCACGCCGCGCTCGGCCAGCGCCCGCTGGCGATCCACCGAGGCCATGCGCTCGGTGGCGATGCTGCTCGAGCCCTGGCCGCCGTCGAGGCCATAGGAGGCCGGGGCCACCAGGGCGCCCGCGCGTCCGAAGATCTGGCCGGGCCCGCCGGTCTGGCCCACGCTCGCGGAGAGCATCGAGGCCAGGCCCCACACCGGGCTGCCGAAGACGATCCGGCGGGTGCCGTCCGCCTCCTCGTTGGCGAGCACCACCGCGTTGGAGACGGCGCCCAGCCAGGCGGCGGCGGGGTCGGCCTGCAGCTCGGCCCAGGCGTCGGGCACGGGCGGGAGGTCGGAGCGATCGTCGAGCCAGGCCCCGGTCACCGCATCGGGCACCTCGACCACGATGGGCACCAGGCTGCGCTGGGCCAGCGCTGCGAGGGAGCGCAGCCCGTCGAGCGACGGGATCGGGATCGCCACCATCACGGCGTCGGGCCGGTCCATGGGCTCGGCGCTCAGCCGGTTCTGCAGGTCGCCCAGCAGCCGTTCCTCGCTGGTGTCCATCATCTCCACGAGCAGCTCGTCGGCCCCGGGCGCAGAGGAGACGACCATTCGAAAGCCCCGCCACCCGGCCTCGAGCCGAGCCACCGGCGGGGCGGCCAGCAGGTCGAGCGCCGCGGCCTCGGCCGCCTGGCGGATGAGCCGGGCCGCGTCGCGAGCCCGCGAGGCGGCGGAGGAGGACTTGCTCGGGACGGGCGTGGTCCCGCGAGACTTTCGCATCGCGCCGATGAAGGCATCGAGGCCCGACTTGGCCACGGTGGAGGCGTCTGCCTGGGCCGGCGTCGGGGCGACGGCGGCCTTGCTGAAGATCGCATCGATGGCCGAGCCCCCTGCGCTCGGCTCTGGCTCCGACGCGGGCGCCGAGCTCTGGGTCGGCGCGGGCGCGGCCGGGCGCGGGGGCGGCTCGGCGGCCTCGCCCGCGGCGATGCGCTCGACCGCCTTCACCAGATCGCCGTCGCCCACCTTCGCGCGCAGCGAACGGATCGCGGCGTCGAGGTCGGCCTTGTCGGCGAGGGTGCCGGCGATCTTGGTGAGCGACGAGAGCACCTCGACGCGCTTGATCACCTCGCTCAGGCGGAAGTCACGAGGGCGCTCGAAGGTCAGCTGGACTCGGCGCGACGATCCGGCCCCGAGCCCGTCGGGGATCTCGACCGTGGCCGCCGGGGCCACCTTGGCCATGAGGTTGCCGAAGCGCTCGCCGGAGGCCAGCAGCGTGCGGCCATTGGGAGCCGAGCTGAAGGGAGCGGCGACGAGCCAGCGCAGGGGTCGAGCCTTGTCGACGGAGAAGGACATCTCGGGCCGACCCTACCCGCGCCAGAGATCGCCTGACAAGCCACAGAGCACGCGTTCCGTAGCGACGCGTGCTCCATGTCGGGGCAGGTAGTCGTTTCCCGGACGGAGGCTCAGGTCACGCGCTCCATCACCGCCCCGGCTCCGAGGCCGCCGGCCGCACAGATGCCCAGCAGCGCGGTCTCCTTGTCGGCGTCGACCAGCTCGTTGGCCATGGTGGTCACCATGCGGGCGCCGGTGGCCCCGAAGGGATGGCCGATGGCCACCGAGCCGCCGTGCACGTTGAGGCGGGCGGGATCGATCTCGCCCACCGCGCGCTCGCGGCCCAGGCGGGCGCGGGCGAAGGCATCGCTGCCCAGCATCTTGAGCACCGAGAGCACCTGCGCCGCGAAGGCCTCGTGCATGTCGACGAGGTCGGCGTCGGCCAGCGTCATGCCGGCGCGCTCGAGCGCCTTGGGCATGGCCAGCGCGGGGCCCATCAGCAGCTGATCGGCGGGGTCGACCCCGATGTAGCTGAAGCTGCGGAACGCGGCCTTGGGGGTCATGCCCAGCGCGCGGGCCTTGTCCTCGCTCATTAGCAGCACCGCGGCCGCGCCGTCGGTGAGCGGGCTCGAGTTGCCCGCGGTGAGGGTGCCGTCCTTGGCGAACACCGGGCGCAGGCGGGCGAGCGCCTCCACGCTGGTGTCGGCGCGCACCAGGGTGTCGGCGGTGACGATGCGGCCGTCGGGGGTGTGCACCGGGGCGACCTCCTTGCGCAGGCGACCCGAGGTGATCGCCGCCGCGGCGCGGTGGTGCGAGCGCACGGCGAATTCGTCCTGGGCCTCGCGCGAGATCTCGTTGCGTCGCGCCATGTCCTCGGCCGCCTCGCCCATCACCTGGCCGGTGGTGCGCTCGGCGATCTTCGGCATCTTGGGCAGCACCTCGGTGAGCGGCACGAGCTGGCCGAGCACGCCGAGCATGTCCAGCGGCGTGGCCTTGCCGAAGGCCAGCGGGGCGAGGGCGTGCACCACCTTCTGGGGCAGCTTGATCTCGGCGTTGCTGGTGGAGTCCGAGCCGCCGGCGATCATCACGTCGGCGTCGCCCCGCTCGATGGCGTGGACGGCCGAGGTGATCGCCTGAAGGCCCGAGGCGCAGGCCCGGGTGACGGTGTGGCCCTCGACCCGCGCGGGCAGGCGCAGGTCGAGCACGATCTCGCGGGCCACGTTGGGCGCGAGCCCGGGCAGGATCACGCCGCCCCACACGATGCCGTCGATCTCCGCGCGCGGGATCTCGGTGCGCTCGAGCAGGGCCGACACCGCGGCGTCGCCCAGCGCGATCGTGTCCATCTTGAGCAGCTCGGAGAAGGCCTTCACGAAGGGGGTGCGCACCCCCTCGATCACCACTGCACGTCGCTTTCGGTCGCTCATGATCTGGCTCCTGGCTTCAGGCACCCACCAGGGCGCCGCCGCAGACCCGCAGCGTGCGGCCGGTGATGGCCGCGGCTCCGGGGGTGGAGAGGAAGGTGATGGCGTCGCCCACGTCGCGGGGCAGGCCGCCCTGGCCCAGGTTGCTCAGGCGCCGGGCCACCTCGCGGATCATCACGGGGATGGCCGCGGTCAGCCGCGTCTCGATGAAGCCGGGGGCGATCGCGTTGACGGCGATGCCCCGCTCCGCCACGGTCTCGGCCAGCGTGCGGGTGTAGCCCACGATGCCCGCCTTGGAGGCGGCGTAGTTGGTCTGCCCCATGTTGCCGGCGATGCCGGCGATGGAGGACAAGAGCACGATGCGCCCGCCGTCGCGCAGCGGGCCCGCGAGCAGGGCCTCGGTGATCCGCACCACCGCCTGCAGGTTGATGTCGATGGTGGAGTCCCACTTGTCCGGCTTCATGCGGGCCAGGGTCTTGTCGCGGGTGATGCCTGCGTTGTGCACCACGATGTCGACTCCGCCGTGGCGCTCGACCAGCTCGCGGACGATGGTGGCGGGGGCCTCGGGATCGCTGACGTCGGCCAGCAGCACCGAGCCGCCGACGCGCTGCGCGACCTGGCTGGCCAGCGCGTCGTCCTGCGGGCGGTCGAGGCAGACCACGTGGGCGCCCTCGGCCGCGAGCAGCTCGGCGGTGGCCGCCCCGATGCCGCGGGCGGCCCCGGTGACCAGCGCCACCTTGCCGTCGAGCGGGCGCACCGTGGGCAGCGCCTGCGGCCAGGTGACCTTGGCGTCCACGTGCAGCGGCTGGCCCGAGATGAAGGCCGAGCGCCGCGACAGCAGGAAGCGCAGCACCGGCTCCACCCGCGGCTCGGCCTGCGGCGCGACCGTGACGAGCTGGGCGGTGGAGCCCTTGCGCCCGATCTCCTTGGCCAGGCTGCGCACGAAGCCCTCGAGCGCGGCCTGGGCCGCGGCGGCCCGCGGGGTGGCGGCTGCCTCGGCGGGGCGGCCCATCACCACCACCCGCGCGCCCGCGTCGAGGCGCGAGATCAGGGGGTGGAAGAACTCGTACAGCGAGTGCAGGGCGTCGGGATCCTCGAAGCCGGTGGCGTCGAAGAGCAGGGCGTTGGCGCGCAGGCGATCGGGGATCTCGGTGAGCTCGAGCATCCGCGGGGGGCGGCCGAAGGCCTCGCCCGGCTCCACGAAGGGCAGGCGCAGCGCGTCCTCGCCCACGATCCACGGGTCGGCCCCCGCCCGCGCCAGGGTGAGCGCGCAGGCGCTGGCCATCGCGCCGCCCGAGGTGGCCCCGTAGATCACCTGGTGATCGTGCAGCGGTCGGTCCTCCATCGGGCCCTTGGCCCGCCGGAGCACCGGGGGCATGGGCACGGGCAGCCCGACCGTCTTGATCAGCTTGCGGGTGGTGGGGTTCTTCGACAGCTCGAGGAGGAAGTCGCTCATGATGGCTGGCTCGTTTCGAATCGACCCTCGAGGTACGCGGGCCCGCCCGGGGCGTCGCCCACCCACAAGGAGTGGCCCTCGATGTACAGGCCCACCTTGGCGGGCAGCACGAGGGGCTTGGTGAACTTCAGGTCGAGCACCCGGATCGCCCGCACCGAGCCGGCGAAGAGGGTGCGCTGCAGGCCCTCCATGGCGCGGGCCATGGTGGAGAAGCCGTGCAAGATGGTGTTGCGGAAGCCGAAGGCCCGCGCGTAGGGGCGCACCCAGTGCACGGGGTTGAAGTCGCCGGTGAGCTTGGCGAAGTCGAGCCCGGCGTCGGCGCGCAGCCGCCAGCGCTGGAGCTCCTCGGCATGGTGGGGCACGCGGGCCCGCTCGCGCTTCTTCTTGTCTCCCCCGCCGCCGCCGCCCAGCGGCACCACGGCGTAGAGGTGGGCGACCACGGCCTCGGGCACGGCGCTGGTGCCCGTCACCACCCGCTGGTGGAGCACCGCCCGACGCCCGTCGTCGTCGATGTCCTCGAGCCGCGCCCGCGCGTGCAGGGGCTCGCTCGCGGGCAGCGGCGCGTTGATCTCCAGCCGGCAGCCGCCGTTGAGCACCTTGAACAGCGGGTAGGGCACGCCCTGCAGCGTGCGCGAGGCCAGCGGGAAGCCCCACTGCGGGAAGAAGTGCGCGGGCACCTGGCCGCGGTAGGCCGCCGGGTCGCCGCCCACGTGGCGGATGTACGCCTTGAGGAGATCGGGCGGGCGCGGCGTGACGGTGGCGGTGAGCTCGGGGCCGGGCAGCTCGGGCATGCCGGCGGCGGGGCCGTGGCCCAGGCGCTGGCGGATGGCCGAGGCCGCGACCTGGGCCAGGGTGGCGATCACCGGTCCCTGCTGGAGGACGTGCTTGGTCGAGACGGGCATGACTCGCTCCGGGGCTCGGTCATTGGGCGGCGGAGGCCGCGTCCTCGGGCTCGCGGCTGCGCCGGGCCAGGCGATCGAGCAGGCCCTGGCCGGTGTTGACGATGAGGTCGTGCTGGTGGCGAGCCCGCGGCTCGGCCCGCTCGAGGTAGCGCTCGAGCACCTCGATGCGCTCGGGGTGCTTGCGCGACTGCTCGAGCAGGATCTCGCAGATGGCCACGTCGCTCAGCAGCCGGGTGAGGTGCTCGGCGTGCAGCATGGCGAAGGAGAAGTCGCGCTTGGGGTCCCAGTTCTTGAGGAAGGCCTGGGGCCACTGGGTGAGCGGGCGCTCCTGCACCGACTTGAATTTGTCGGCCGCGGTGCGCCGCATGAGGTGCTGCTGGGCGTCGAGCGAGAGCACCTGCAGCTTGGCCACGCGGCGCTCGTGGGCGTCGCGGGCCGACAGCGAGCGCCAGCGGGCCTGGGCCAGGCGGCGCACGAAGTCCTGGGGCGCCTTGAGGATCGCGCCCAGGGTGTCCTTCATGGCCATCAGCGACTGGATCTGGCTGGTGCCCTCGTAGATCGGCATCACCATCGCGTCGCGCAGCAGCTTCTCGGCGCCGTACTCGGTGGTGTAGCCGTTGCCGCCGTGGATCTGCACCGCCATGCGGGACATCTCCACCGCCTTCTCGGCGGCGAGGTACTTGAGCAGCGGGGTCACGCGGCGGGCGGCCGCGGCATGCTTGGCCCGCGCGCGCTCGAAGCCCTGGGCGCGGCCCTCGGTCACGCGGCTGGCGATGTCGAGCTTCTGCGACATCTCCTCGTGGAACGCCCCCTCCATGGCCAGCGCGCGCAGGCCCTGGATCTCGGTGCGCATCTGGTCGAGGTAGTCGGCGATCATCTCGTGGCGGTCGATGGTCTTGCCCATCGAGGGGCGCTGCTCGGCGTACTCGAGCGCGCAGCGGTAGGACGCCTCGCACAGGCCGATCGACTCGAAGCCCACCCCGAGGCGGGCGTTGTTCATCAGCAGCAGCATGTAGCGGAAGCCCTCGCCGCGCTTGCCGATGAGGTGCGCGGGCGCCCGCTCGAAGCTGAGCGCGGCGGTGCACGAGCCGTGGTGGCCCATCTTCTCCTCCACGCGCTCGAGGATCACGTGGCGGTGGCGCGTGCCGTCCTCGTCGGTGCTGAAGGCGGGCACGAGGAACATCGACAGCCCGGCCAGCCCGGCCATGGGGTCGTCGGGGTCGCCGACCTTCTCGGTCCGCGCGATCACGAAGTGGTACTTGCCGTGACCCGAGGTGATGAAGATCTTCTGGCCGGTGACGAACCAGTTGCCGTCCTCGTCCTGCTCGCCCACGGCGCGCAGGCGGGCCATGTCCGAGCCGGCGTCGGGCTCGGTGATGTCCATGCAGCCCCACTCCTGACCGCTGGCGATCTCCTCGATGTAGTCGCGGAAGCGGGTGCTGGCGATGCGGGTGCCCTCGAAGGTGGTGGTGCCCTCGCGGATCGAGAAGGCCAGCATCGCCAGCGCCATGCCGCCGTGGAAGCCGTGGTGGGCCATCACCGAGACGTCGGCCCGCGCCATCAGCTCGCAGTTGACCATGTAGAGCACCAGCGGGCAGTTCATGCCGTCGAGCTCGCGCGGCAGGTTGAGGCGGTGCAGGTCGAGCTCGCGGATCTGGTCGAACAGCTCGAGCAGCTCGGGGGGCGCCACCGCCTCGCCGTCCTCCACCCGGAAGCCCGCGGCCTCGATGGCCCTGGCCCGCGGGGCGATCTCGTCGGCCGCGAGGGTGCCCACCAGCGTGGCGATGTCGCGGTAGGTCTCGACCGCCTCGGCGAGGTCGCGCGGGCCGTCCTCGTCCTCGAAGTTGCGCTCGGTGAGGCGGACGATGGGCTCCCAGTCGATGCCCTTGTCGAGGTAGAACAACAGGTCGTCGTTGTCGTCGAGGAAGTTGGCCACGGCTATCGTCTCCTTGGGGCGCCGGCGGCGGCCGGCGGCACGGTCGAACGGGGGTGGGAAGCGAAAGGGGGAGCGCCTACGGGGCGGGGTCCCCGGGCGGGCGCACGCGGGGCAGGGCCACGGGGGGCTCGATGCCCTCGCGGGCGGCCGCGGGATCGATGAACAGCCCGGCGCGAGCCACTCGCAGCAATTCGTCCACGTAGCGCTGCGTGGCCCGGGCGGCCTCCTCGCCGCCGCTGGGCATCAAGGCGAGGATGCTGTCCTGCAGCGCCACGCCGCAGACCATCAGGTTGATCATGTGGACGATGTACGCCTCGGGATCGATGTCGGCGTGCACGCGTCCCTGCTGCTGACCCTTGCGGATGTAGTCGCAGATGATCTTGGTCCAGGGCTGCACGTGGCTGACGATGAGCGGCTTCATCTCCTCGGGGCGATCGAGCAGCTCGCGCAGCAGCAGGCGGGCCCGATCGGGGTCGGCCCGGAAGAACTCGAGGGTCTCGGTCGCCACCGCTTGGAATTGCTCGTGCCCCGAGGTCGCGGCCTTGAGCAGCCGGGGGACCACCTCGTTCCAGTGCGCGAGCATGTTCTCGAGCACGCCGCGCCGCAGGTCGTCCTTGGAGTTGAAGTGGTAGAGCAGCGAGGGCTTGCGGATCCCCACGGCCTTGGCGATGTCGCGCAGGGAAGCCCCGACGAAGCCCCGCGCCGCGAACAAGCGGGTGGCGTGGGCCAGGATCTGCTGGGTGATGTCGGGGCCCTTGGAGCGCTCGGCCATGGGAGATCGGACCACGGCTGGGTTCTACCAACCGTTCGGTTGTTGTCTACCACTCGGTAGACAGCTCGTCAACCGGCTGGGGAGCCCCGGGGCGGCGAAGGAGCTGCGCGGGCCCCGGGACGGGCGTTCGCCGTGGCTCGGTCTAGACTCCTCGGCGGCATGAACCCACTGTTGGCCGAGACCGTACGCATGGCCTACCGCGGGCAGCAGGTCACCCTGGGCGGCGCGTCGGCCATGGTGCAGCGCGTGGCCCGGCGGCTGGCCCTGGGCAAGGAGCCGCGGCTCGCCTCGCGTCACCAACGGGCCCTGGCCGCGAGCTTCGATGCGCTGCTCGAGCGGGACTGGGCCAATGCGATCGCGGGGATCTACCCCTGGTCGCTCCTGTTTCAGATCCCGTACTCCACCTACGCTCGGCTGCTGCCGGAGCTCGCCCGGGAGATCCCCAGCATGGCGCGGAGGCGACGGCGCGACGACTGGAAGGACCTGCCGGGCGACGTGGACCTCGGCGAGTTCCCCCCCTACTACCGCCGCACCTTCCACTGGCAGAGCGACGGCTACCTCAGCCGGCGCTCGGCCGAGCTGTACGATCTCGAGGTGGAGCTGCTGTTCGGGGGCACGGCCGACGTGATGCGCCGCCAGGTACTGCCGCCCATCGTGGCCCACGCCCGCGGGCTGGGGCGCCCGCCGAGGGTGCTCGAGGTGGCGTGCGGCACCGGCCGGACGGGGGCCCAGCTGCTGCGGGCGCTGCCCCGGGCCGACTACACCGGCGTGGACCTCAGCCCCTGGTACGTCGAGGTCGCGCGCGAGCGCATGCCCCCCGAGGCCTGCGTGGAGCTGCAGGTGGCCAACGGCGAGTCGCTGCCCTTCCCCGACGCCAGCTTCGACGCGGTGTTCTCGGTGTACCTGTTCCACGAGCTGCCCCGCAACGCGCGGCGCTCGGTGTGGGCGCAGATGCGGCGGGTGCTACGGCCGGGCGGCTGCCTGGTGGTGGAGGACTCCCTGCAGCCCGACGACGCCGGCGAGCTCGGCCCGTTCCTCCACCGCTTCGCCGAGGACATGCACGAGCCCTTCTACCGCGACTACCTGCGCGACGACCTGAGCGAGGGGCTGCGCGAGACCGGCCTCGTGGTCGACGCCTGCGAGCGCGCGTTCCTGTCGAAGGTGGTCTGCGCCCACCGTCCTCCTCTGTGCTGACCCTCCGGATCTCCACGGTGCCCGCGGACGAGCTGGCCGCCCTCATCCACGGGGGCTTCGACTCCTTCTATGCCGAGTTCATGCGGCTCACCCGCGGCGCTCGTCGCCACTTCGACGCGGGCGACTGGCTGCGGCTGCAGGAGGATCAGCGCGCCCGCATCGATCTCTACCAGCGCTACGTGGGCCGCACCCTCGCCGCGCTCGAGCCGATCACCCGCCGGCACCCGCGGGACCTCGCGCTGTGGACCCAGGCCCACGTGGTCTACGCGAGCCTGGTGGCCTCGCGCCCCGACGTGGAGGTGGCCGAGACCTTCTTCAATGCCATCACCCGCAAGCTCTTCCACACGGTGGGGGTCAAGCCCGAGATCGAGTTCCTCGACGACGACCTGCGCCGCCACGCCCGGCAGCCGCCCTCCCGGGTGATCAAGCAGCTCCCGTGGACCGGCGATCTCGCGGCGAGCCTGCGCGAGCTGCTGAGCTACCCCCGCCCCGCGATCCGCTGGCGCGACCTCGAGGGCGACGTGGCCTGGCTGCTGGGACGGGTGGCGGCGGGCTGCCCCCTGCTGCGCGACGGCGGCGGCCCGCCCGAGCGCTTCGAGGCGATCAAGACCCTGTTCTTCCGCCCCAAGGAGGGCTACGTGGTGGGCCGGGTGGTGCGCGGCGCCCAGGTGACGCCGCTGGTGATCCCCGTGCGCTCCACCTCGGAGGGCATGGTGGTCGACGGGGCGCTGCTCACCGAGGCCGAGGTGATGCCGGTGTTCAGCTCGACCCGCTCGTACCTGTTCGTGGACGTGCGCAAGCCCTCCGAGCTGGTCGACTTCCTCGGCAGCCTGCTGCCCCAGCTCTCGCGCTCGGAGCTCTACATCGCCATCGCCCACCACCGGCACGGCAAGAGCCTCATCTACCGCGAGCTGGTCGACCACCTGCGCCACAGCGACGATCCCCTGGTGATCGCCCCGGGCATCCGCGGCCTGGTGATGACCGTGTTCACGCTGCCCTCGTACCGCAACGTGTTCAAGCTCATCCGCGATCGCCCGGCCAAGGCGGGGATGACCCGCGAGCACGTGCAGCAGTCGTATCGCGACGTGTTCCGCGGGCAGCGAGTGGGGCGCCTGGCCGACACCCAGGAGTTCGAGTTCCTCACCTTCGAGCGCGCCCGCTTCGATCCCGAGTGTCTCGAGGAGCTGTGCGCCAAGGCGCCCAGCCTGGTGCGGGTGGAGGGCGACACCGTGGTCATCGAGCACCTCTACATCGAGGAGAAGATGACCCCGCTGGACATCCACCTCGCGCAGGCCGAGCTGTTCGACGCGCAGCGGGCCCTGGTCGACTATGGCACCGCGATCAAGGAGCTGGCGGCCCACAACATCTTCGCCGGCGATCTGCTGTGGAAGAACTTCGGGGTCAACCGCTTCGGTCGCCTGGTGCTCTACGACTACGACGAGATCCGTCCGCTGCTCGACTGCAACTTCCGCCGGGTGCCGCCGCCGCGCTCGTGGGAGGACGAGATGTCGGCCCAGCCCTACTACCCGGTGCACGACCACGACGTGTTCCCCGAGGAGTGGGCGCCCTTCGTGGTGCCACGGCGACCGCCCGCGCTGCGCGATGCCTTCCTCGACGCCCACGCCGATCTGTTCACGCCCGAGCTGTGGCAGAGCATCCAGCAGGACGTGGTGGCGGGGCGCGTGCGCGTGAACCTCCCCTACCGCCCGCGCGAGCTCCCGCGGCGCTGAGGCTCGGCTTCGCGCTCACGCGCGAAGACCGTGGCCGCGACGACCGGTCGGCTCGCATCGCGTGGCCCGGGTAGCTACACTGACCCGAGCCCAGCACCAATGCCCTGGCAGCTTCGAGCCACCGCCGGTCCCCTCGAGGGGGCCGTCTACGTGCTGCGACGCCGCGTGACGCTCGGACGAGCAGGAGACTGCGACATCCAGATCATCAACGACGGGGTGTCGCGCCGGCACGCCAAGGTCGTGGCCGAGGGCGAGCGCTACGTGCTGATCGATCTCAGCAGTAACAACGGCACCTACGTGGGCGACGAGCGGGTGCAGCGGCACGTGCTCGGGCCGGGGGACGAGCTCCGCATCATGCGGACCCGCTTCGTGTTCGAGCCCGTGCCCACCGACGAGGACGACGGCGACTCCGACGTGTGGGCCGTGAAGATCACCAACGGCCTCACGTTGCGGCAGACCGTCGACCACCTGAGCATCCCCGAGCGCCCCCCCCCCGCGCGCGGGGACACCGAGGACGATCTCGAGGCCCGGACCCCCGCGCGCCCCGAGCCCCGCGCCGGCGAGCGCCACCGCCTCACGGCCCTGCGCGCCGATGGCCGGCCCTATCCCGGCGATCTGGTGGGCGACATCCTGGTGTTCCGCGACCTCCAGCTCCGCATGACCCGGCGCGACACCTTGTCGCCGGTGGAGCACGAGCTGCTCCACCGCTTCGCCGAGGCGTTCCGCCAGCCCGCCGACGACACCTCGCCCTACGCGTCGCTGCGGCGCTTCCAGCGGTTTCGCTGCCGCTTCCCGGCGCGCATTCGCTGGCTCGAGGGCCCGATGGAGCAGACCGATGCCGTGACGGTGCAGGACCTCGGCGTGGGCGGAGCGCGGGTCGCGTGGCGCGGCCACCCCATGCGCGAGGGACTGGTCGCATGGCTGGTGATCGACGTGGTCTCGGGGCAGAGCCCGCGCACCCTGGTGTTCCCCACCCGGGTGGCGTGGTGCTCGGAGGTCGAGGTGGGCCTTCAGCTCGCGGGCATGCCCGAGTGGGAGCAGCGGGAGCAGCACAGTCCTTGAGGCCGAGGGTTCGACTTTGGGCCGCGCACCACGACGATCGGGTGCGCAAAAAGGTCGCCGGGACGGGCGCCATGCCCCGAGCCTGTTAGACTTCCCTGCCCGAGCGGGTCTCATGCAACACCTGCTGCGCGTCATCTCCGGTCCCCTGGCTGGGGCGATCTATGTCCTGGGGCGCAGGACCACGGTCGGCCGTGCGGGTGACTCCGACATCCAGGTGTTGCACGAAGGGGCCTCGCGGCAGCACGCCAAGATCACCCTCACCCCCGAGGGCGAGGTGATCCTCCTGGACCTCTCCAGCGACAACGGCACCTTCGTGGAGGGGCAGCGGATCTCCCAGCATCGGCTGCAGCCGGGCGAGGTGTTCCGCGTGATGAGCAGCCAGTTCGTCTACGAGCGGCTCGAGTCCTCCGACCTGGTCACCTCGGCGGCCTTCCGCCACAAGGTGACCTCGGGCGACTCGCTGCGGCAGACCGCGACCCTGCGGGTCTCGGTCGCCGGCTTCCGCTCGGGTCCTTCCATGACGCGCTCGGCCGGGCTGGTGCGATCGGAGCGGGGCCGTCCCACCTCGCGGCCCCAGGCGGCGGCGCCGGCCCCCTCGGGAGCCCGTCCCGGGGCGGCCCTCTCACCGCCGGCCGCTCGCTCGGTGGGGCCTCGCACCCGCGCGCCCACCCGCGAGATGTCCGTGACCGAGCAGACCCCGCTGCCCGAGGAGCTCGAGATCCCGGCCGACCTCGAGCTGCCCGACGACGAGTCGCCGAGCGCCCGCACGATCGGCTATGGCGAGGGGCGGCGCTTCCCCTTCGCCGCGCCCACACACTCCGAGGGCGGTGCCTACGGCTGGCACGCGGGGCAGGGGCAGCGGGAGCGGATCACCATCACGCCCTCCTCGCTGGCGCGGGCGACCACGCCGCTCGATCCCCTGCCGCCCGAGCCCGAGCCGCCGGTGCTCGAGCCCGCGCCGCCCGAGCCCGAGCCCCTCGTCGATCGTCCCGCGGTCGCGCTGTCGCAGCCGGGCATCGGCCCGGGCTGGAGCCGAGTCGCGCCGCCGCTGGAGACCCCGGCCGGCATGCGGCCCCGGGTGACCATGTCGGGTCCCCCGCATCCGTCCCGGCCCGAGGCCGAGCTCGCGCAGGCTCCGGCCGGACCCAGTCGCGCCGAGCCGACGCCGGTCGAGCACACCGGGCGTTGGTCGGGGCGGCCCACCGAGCGTCCGGCATCCGTCGTTCCTCCGTCCGCCGCGGCGCCACGGCGCAAGGGCATCACCGCCGAGTACGGCGCGATGTCGGACGAGGGCGTGCCCGAGCCCTCGGTAGCGGCCGGGCCTTCGGTAGCGGCCGGGCCCTCGGTAGCGGCCGGGTCCTCGGTAGCGGCCGGGCCCTCGGTAGCGGCGGGGCCCTCGGTCGCGGGGCCCTCGGTAGCGGCCGGGCCCTCGGTAGCGGCCGGGCCCCCCCGGCCTCCCGTGGCCCCGGTCGCCTCCGCGGTGCCCGAGCCACGCGCGGCCGGGCTCGTCGCGCGTCCCCGAGGGGCCGAGATGGATCTCGACGACGACGAGGACGCCCGCAAGACCCTGCCCCGGGTGAAGGCCACTCGGAAGCCCACGCCGACCGAGCGCGTGGAGCAGACGATGCGCTTCCGTCCCCTCGATCCGGCGATGGTCCGCGCCGCCAAGGCTCGGGCCTCCGAGCCAGGCTCGGCTCCCCATGTCCAGCCCGAGGCGCTCGCGGGCGAAGCCGTCGGCCAGCCCGCGGAGGAGCTCCCCGATCAGGCCACGCTGCTGGTCGACATCCTCGAGTACCGGGACCTGCGCCTGCGATCGCTGCGCGGAGAGGCCCTGGGCTCGCCCGGCTCGGAGCGCTACGAGGAGCTCGAGGAGTTCCTGCAGCGCGGCACGGGGGAGGGCGACGACGAGGCGGCGATGCGTCGCTACCGACGCTTCGGCTGTGCGGTGGGGGCCAACCTCGTCCGACGTCCCGAACGGGGCGGGACCGTCAGCACGCTCGGCGTGGTGGTCTCCGACATCAGCGCGGGCGGGGCCCGGCTCAGCTCCGCCACGGGGGACTTCGGGGTCGGCGAGTCGGTGTGGCTCACCCTCGACCTCGTCCCCGCCGATCGCAGCCGGCTTCCCGATCCCGAGGCCGACGCGGTGGTGATCGCGGCACGCGTGGTGTGGGCGCGTCCGCTCGACGCCGAGCTGGGGTTGATCTTCGCCGGCGCTCCCCGGTACGAGAGGGACATGGGCGTAGGGATCTGAAGTGGCTCCGCGTAGCTCCGCCTCACATGTACCCGAGCGTCCCCCGGGGGCCGCTCGATGATCGAGGAGCCCGCTCCCGAGGGCTCGCCGAGGTCCGACGTCCGCGTGCTCGACGGGCGCTACGAGGTGATCCGCGAGCTGGGCCGCGGGGCGATGGGGGTCGTCTACCACGTCTTCGATCGCGCGACCGAGCGAGACCTCGCGCTCAAGCTGCTGCTCGCCCCGGTCGATTCCTCCACCGGCAGCGGCCACCACGAGCGCTCGTCGGTCCGCTTCCGTCGCGAGTTCCACACCGTGGCCGGCCTGTGCCACCCCTGCGTGGTCGCGGTGTACGAGTACGGGATCGCCGACGACCAGCCCTACTACACCATGGAGCTGCTCGAGGGCCCCACCTTTAGCGAGCTGCTGATGGCCCCCGTGCCGCAGTGCTGCCAGCTCCTGCGCGGGGTGGCCTCGGCGCTGGCCTTCCTGCACTCGCGCCGGCTGCTGCACCGCGACCTCAAGGCCCGCAACGTCCGCTGTGACGCGGCGGGCCGGCCCCGCCTGCTCGACTTCGGCGTGCTCGCCACCATGGGGGTCACCGGCGACGTGGCCGGCACTCCGCCCAGCATCCCGCCCGAGGCGCTGTGGGGCCTGCCGCTCGACGCCCGCGCCGATCTCTTCGGCCTGGGCACTCTGGCCTACCGCCTGCTCACCGGTCGGCAGGCGTTCCCGGCCGAGCGGGTCGACCAGCTCGATGCGCTGTGGCGTCGGCGGCTCGAGCCGCCCTCGCGGCTGCGGCCCGACGTGCCGCCGGCGCTCGACGATCTGGTGCTGGCGCTGCTGAGCATCGAGCCCGCGGGGCGCCCCTCGACCGCGGCCGAGGTCATCGCGCGTCTCGATGCGATCGGTGGGCTCGAGCAGGCGCCCGAGCTCGAGGTGGCGCAGGGCTGGCTGCAGAGCGCTCGGCTGGTGGGGCGCAACGCCGAGCTCCGCCGCATCCGCTACCTGGTCGAGGCCGCTACCCAGGGGCAGGGCAAGATGCTCGTGCTGGAGGGCCCCACCGGGGTGGGCAAGTCCCGGCTGCTGCGCGAGGCGGGCCTGCGGGCCCAGCTCGCGGGAGCCACCGTGCTGCGGGGTCGTGGCCGCGGGGCCCGGTACTCGCCCTACGACGTGGTCCGGCAGCTCGTGGCCGACATGTGGCGGGTGTGCCCGGTCGAGGCACGCCAGACCGGCCGCCCGCGGGCCTCGGTGCTGGGCATGGTGATCCCCGAGCTGCGCACCGGCAGCAGCTCGCAGGATCAGAAGATCCGCGCGCCGCCGGCCGAGGAGCGGCTGCGGCTGCAGCAGGAGCTGCTCGAGTGGTTCGTGGAGCTGTCGGAGCTGCGACCGCTGGTGGTGCTGGTCGACGAGCTGGAGCGCTGTGACGAGGGCTCGGCCGCCTTGCTGGCCGCGCTGGGGCACGTGGCCTCCCAGCATGCGGTGGCGGTGGTCGGGGCCGGGCGCACCGACGTGGCCGAGCACCCCCTGCGGGCCACGCTGCGCGACGCGGGCGATCACCTGCGGCTGCCCGAGCTGTCGCGCGCCGCGGTGGCGGAGCTGGTTCGGGAGTGGTTTGGCGATCTGCCCCAGGCCGACGAGCTGGCGGTGTGGATCCACCGGGGGGCGGGCGGCAGCCCGCTGCACTGCCTCGAGCTGGTGCGGCACCTGGTGGAGGAGGGCATCGTGCTCTACGCCGAGGGCATGTGGCGGCTGGTCGCCGACCCCGACGACCTGCTGCTGCCCGAGCGCATGACCGAGGCGATGGACCGCCGCGTGGACGAGCTCTCGCCCGAGGGCCTGGCGCTGGGCCAGGCCCTGGCGCTGTGGCGCGGGCCGGCCTCGGTCGAGCAGTGCGCCGAGCTGCTCGAGGCGCCCGAGCTCTCGGTGATCTTCGAGGCGCTCGACGAGCTGGTCTACGAGGGCGTGATCGTGGGCGGCGACGAGAGCTTCGAGCTCGGCCACGACGGGCTGCGCGAAGCCCTGCTGCGCCGCCTCGACCCCGACCGGCGCCGGGAGATCCACGCGCGCTCGGCCCAGCTCATCGAGGATCGCTGGGGGCCCACCGGCGGCGAGCGGCAGGCCGATCTCGGCTGGCACCTGCTGCGGGCCGGTCGTCGGCGCGAGGGGGTGGTGCACCTCGAGCGGGCGGGGCGGCGTCGCTACGCCCTGCGCTCGTTCGAGGACGCGGTGGAGCTGCTCGAGGCGGCGCTGCAGGTGTATCGCGAGGACGATCAGCCGGGCGACGCGGCGCGGGCCCTCGAGCTGCAGTCGATGCTGGTGCGCGCCGGCGTGGTCGGGGATCGGGCGGTGGTGATCCGCTACGCCGAGGTCACCATCGACGCCCTGGGCGAGCAGGGCGGGCTCCCGCTGGCGCGTCGTCTGTCCCGCTTCTTGGGCGGTCGGCTGGCGCTGGCGGTGGGCCTGGGCGCCGCCTTCCTGCGCTGGCGCCTGCGCGGCGGGGCCAAGCGGGGGCTGCCGCCCCGGCGGGCGCTCTCGATGACGGTCGCGCTCGCCAACTATGCCGCCAGCGTCTACGCCATGGCCTTCGATCTCTCCCGGGTGGTGGCGCTGCGCGACCGCGTGGCGGTGATCCGAGCCGTGCGCTCCGACGCGGCCCAGGCCGCCATCTCCATGCTCGACGGCTTCGTGGGCCTGTGCACCGGTCGCTGGCGAGAGGCGCAGCTGGACATGGGCCGGGTGCTCGAGACCTTCGATCGGGCCGGGGCCGATCCCATGGCCGAGATGGACCGGCGGATGCTGGTGGGCGGCGCCCGGGCGGTGCAGGTGGTGATGGAGGCGATCGACCAGGCGCCCAGCTTCGGGACCTCGCTGGAGGCGCTCCGAGGCATGCGCATGCGCTTCTTCGAGCTCGGGGCGCAGATGAGCCGGGTGTTCTACCTGCGGCTGCGCGGCGAGGAGGACCGGGCTCGCGCCGTGCTCCGCGAGGCCGCGCTCTCGGAGGTCCAGCTCGGCAACTCATGGGCCTACGAGACGGTGCGGGCGTGGGTGACGGTGCTCGCCCACGGCCTCACCAATGATCTGGTGGAGCTGCGGCGCGCGGCGGACGAGCTGGAGCGCCTCGATCGCCTGGGCATGGGCCTGGGGGCGTTCGTGGCCCTGGCCCGGGCGGAGATGGCCCGGCTGCAAGACGACGGGGAGGGGGCCCGCGTGACCCTCGAGGCGGCGCTCCGACCCTTGCGCGAGGACCAGCGGCTGCTCCGGCTGTGCTTGCACGCGGCGCTGGTGGAGACGCTGCTCGATCTCGGCGAGGTCGAGCGCGCGATCGAGGTGGCGCAGCGCGGGCTGGCCGACGCGCCGCCGGGCACCGGGCCTCGACCGGCGCGGGTGCGGCTGCGCTGCCGGCTCGCGGTGGGGCTGGCTCGGCTGGGGCGCCACGATGACGCGGAGGCGGAGATCCACGAGCTCGTGCTCGACAGCGCGTCGATCGACAACCCGCTGCTGGTCGGGATGATCCACGAGGCTGGATACGAGGTGGCCACCGTCGTGGACGACGAGCACGAGCGACGGCACCACGCGGCTCGTACGGAGCTCATGTATTCGTCAACCGGTAATCCCGTGCTCATCGCTCGGGCGCGGCGCTTGGTGAGCGCGCTGCCGGTGCCTAGTCTGCCCGAGCCGGTGGAGTCGGCGGAGTCGGTGGAGTCGGCGGAGTCGCGGGCGATGGGGCCCGTGGATGCGGATGCGGTGGAGACCGTCGATCTTTGACGGGGAGGGGGGTGTCCTCTTGGGGCGAGGGGAGTCCTTGCGATCGGGGGTGGCT
>JACKDV010000036.1 GCA_020633315.1 Myxococcales bacterium | reverse complement strand
CGCATCGGCGCTCGCTCATGCCTCCGGCCGCCCGTGCCCTTGCACGAAGCAGCGGTGCAGCACCTGCAGCCCCACCAGGTGGTTGAGCACGATGTCGTCGTTGACCGCCTCGCTGCGCTCGTGCTCGGCCACCTCGCGCCCGAGCTTGGCCACGAAGGCCTCCACCGCATCCACGTCGAGCAACCCCGAGGTCTCCAGCGCCTCGCGGCCGAGGTGGCGGTCGACCAGCACCCGCACCTGCGCCCACTCCTGCGGTCGCAGGGTGGCCGGCGGGGCCATGAAGGCGAACTTCTCGCGCTCGTAGAGCACCCGCGGCAGCACCTGGCGCATGGCCTCGCGCAGCACCCACTTCTCTCGCATGCCGCGGATCCGCAGCGCGGGCGCCAGGCCGAACGCATACTCGGCCAGCCGGTGATCGAGGAAGGGCGGACGCGACTCCATGGAGTTGGCCATGTCCACCCGGTCGCCGCCCCAGCTGAGGATCTGCCCCTCGAGCATGGTCTGGATCCAGGTGTACTGGGCCTTGTCGAGCGGGTGGCGATCGCGGATGGAATCGGGGTCGAGGGTCTGGGCGATCGCGACGATGGGGTCGTACTCGGCCAGCTCCTCGCGCAGCGCCGGGGCCAGCAGCGGCCGCACCCGCGCCAGGGTGGCGATCCACGGCTGGATCCACGAGGGGGTGAAGCCCACCAGGTCGTTCATGGCGGGGTGCTCGTGGGTGCGCTCGGCCAGGATCGCCCCCGCGAACACGGCGTTGTCGACCTGGAGCTGCCGCACCATGGCCTCGCGCTCGGCCTCCGAGCGGGTGTGCAGCAGCAGGTCGCGCTTGAAGAAGGGGTAGCCGCCGAACAGCTCGTCGGAGCCCTCGCCGGTGATCACCACCTTGTAGCCGTGCTCGTGCACGGTGCGGCTCATGTGCCACTTGGCCACGCCCAGGGTGTTGTAGAAGGTGCGCTCGGCGTGCCAGGCGGTGCGCTCGAAGTAGCGGCCGTAGAGCTTGTCGACCCCCAGCGGCATCACCACCTGATCGGCGGCGGTGCGCTCGGTCATGGTGGCCGCGATGGCGCTCTCGTCGTAGGCGTCGTCCTCGAAGGCGATGGTGAAGGCCTTGACGTGGCTCTGCTGCATGGCGGTGGCCAGGCCCAGGGTGGAGCAGCTGTCGATGCCGCCGCTGAGGTAGCAGCCCACCGGCACGTCGGCCTCCAGGCGCACCCGCACCGCGTCCATCAGGCGCTCGCGCACGCCGTCCACGAAGGGCGCGGGCTCGACCTGGTCGTCGTGCTCGGACGCGAGCGGGAAGGTGGCGTTCCAGTAGCGGCGGCGCTCGATCTCCAGGCGATCGCCGCGGCGCTGCACCACCACCATGTGGCCCGGGCGGATCGCCTCGATGCCCTCGAAGGCGGTGGTGCCCGGCACCATCACCTGCATGAGCTGGTGCAGCAGCGCCCGCGGCTCGAGCCGCGCTGGCACCTCGGGGTGGGCGAGGATCGCCTTGAGCTCCGAGCCCCAGTAGAGCGACTCGCCCCGCTGGCACAGGTAGAGCGGCTTGATCCCGAAGCGGTCGCGCACCAGCACCAGGCGCTCGCGCTCGGCGTCGAACAGGGCGATGGCGAACTCGCCCCGCAGGTGCTCCACGAAGCCCAGGCCGTGGCGCGCGTACAGGTGCAGGGCGATCTCGGCGTCGGTCTTGGTGGTGAAGCGCGCCCCGTCGCAGATGAGGCGGGTGCGGTGCATCTTGTAGTCGTACAGCTCGCCGTTGGCGGTGAGCACCAGCGCGCCGCCGCCCGCGAGCAGGGGCTGGTCGCCGGTGTGCAGGTCGATGATCGTCAGCCGCGTGTGCCCCATGGCCAGGCCCCGCGCCGCGTCGAGGTGCATGCCCCGACCGTCGGGCCCACGGTGCACCAGGGTGTCCATCATGGCGCGCAGGTGGGCGCGGTCGTCGTCGCTGCCAGGGGTCGCGCCAGGGCGCCAGAAGCCGGTGATTCCGCACATGGGTCGCTCAGTCGAAGAAGGGGAGCCGGTGGACGCGGCCGAGCAGCGAGACCAGCAGCGCCTGCCGCAGGTAGACCGCCCCCGCCGCCTGGGCGAAGTACAGGTTGTGGCGCGAGTCGTCCAGGCTCACGTCGAGCTCGTCGCGTCGGGCCAGCGGGTGCATGATCACCGCGTCGGGCCGCAGGGGCGAGTCGGTGGTGATGCGATAGCGGGAGTCGAGCTGCTTGTAGCTGTCACCGAGCAGCGCGATGGAGTTCATGTAGACCACGTCGAGCTCGGGCAGCACCTCGCTGATGTCGTTGGTCACCTCCACCGGGATCGCGGTGCGCTCGATGGCCCCGTGCAGGTCGGCGCCGAAGGGGTCGGCCATCTCGGAGACCACGGTGAGCCGGCGGATCGCGGGGGCGAAGGCCAGGGCCATGAACACGAAGCTCTTGACCGCCCGCATGCTGCCGGGGGTGCCCACCACCCCCAGGTGGATCCGCTGGTCCTCGGCGGGCTCGGGGTCGGCGAGGCAGGGGCGCCACTTGAGCAGCGCGTACCAGTCCACCAGGGCCTGGGTGGGGTGCTCGCCCGAGCCGTTGCCTGCGTTGACCAGCGGCAGCTCGAGGCCGGTGCCGATCTCCTCGAGCGCCTCGGTCCGGGTGTGGCGCATCACCACCAGGTCGCCGTAGCTGTTGAACATCTCGCCG
Organism: Myxococcales bacterium; assembly: GCA_020633315.1. Taxonomy (GTDB): domain Bacteria; phylum Myxococcota_A; class Polyangia; order Nannocystales; family Nannocystaceae; genus Paraliomyxa. Next base: position 38,707 of record JACKDV010000036.1, on the reverse strand, counting down.
ATGTCCTGCAGCGACTCGCCCTTGGCCACGCCGGTGACCTTGGCATCGGGCACGCTGAGCAGCTTGCCGTCGAGGCGGGCCACCGCGCTCTCGAACGAGAGGCGGGTGCGGGTGCTCGGCTCGAAGAACGCGGTGATCACCAGCTTGCCGTCGAGCGGGTGGCACGAGGCCACGTCGCTGGCCTCCATGTGCGCGCCCAGGTGACACAGCTCCACCACCACGTCGCGCGGCAGGTCGGGGTGGGCGATCACCGAGCGATCGCGCTGGGCCCGGAGCAGCTCGAGGTCGAGGTCGCGGCCCTGGTGCTCGAGCAGGGCCAGGGGATCGAGGCGACGGCCCCGCGAGTTGATGCGTCGCGCGGGCGGCAGGGGCATGGAGCTCACCACAGGGTCTTCCTCCACAGGTCTACGAGCCACAGGCCCGCGAGCGTGAGCGCGCCCGCCCCCACGAGCACCAGCCCGCCGTAGACGATCGCCGCCAGGAACCACGGAGCGAACATCAGCTCCTGCCCTCGGCGAGGCGCGCGAAGTCGAAGCGCTCGCGGGAGCGCAGGGTGGTGGCGATCACCACCACGGCCGAGACCAGCGCGCCGGCCAGCGAGGCGGCATACCAGCCGATGGCCACGTAGACCCACAGCCCCACCGCGGTGCCGGCCACCATGCCGCCCACCGCCCCGGCCGCGGTGGCGCGCCGCCAGTACAGGCCGGCCACGACCGGCCAGATCATCGAGGCGACCATCGGCCCCGCGAAGAACAGCACGGTGGCCAGGGTGCCCACCTTGGGCAGGCACGCGACCCAGGCGAGCACGCCGGTGCCGAGCACGGTCCACGCCGCCACCGCGCGCAGCCGGGCCTCGCTGGCCCCGGGCATGCGGCGGGCCACGAGCTCCTTGGTGAGCAGGTCGCTGGTGGCGGCCAGCAGCGAGTCGATGCTGGAGGCGATCGAGGCGAACACCACCACGAACACCAGCACCGCGCCCAGCTCGCCCAGCAGGGTGCCCGCGAGCACCGGCGCCACCATGTCGGGACGCGAGATCCCGATGTCGAGCGCGGGCGCGGCCAGGCCGAGGAAGCCGGCGACCACGGGCACCGGCCACCACAAGAGCCCCGCCAGGGTGTAGGCCTTGGCGCCCACGCCCGGGCGCATGGCAAAGGCCCGGCTCCACCACACGTTGCTGTGGAACACCTCGCCCAGGCCGAACAGCAGGTTGTTGAACAGCGCCATCAGGGCCGCGGGGTAGAGCAGGTCGAGCAGCATGGGGCGGCGCTCGACCAGCGAGGCGTGGACCTCGGCCACCGAGACCTCCCAGAGCACCAGGCCGCCCACCACCACCAGGCCCACCAGCACGATCAGGCTCTGGAGGAAGTCGGTGCCGATCACCGCGTACAGACCCCCGCTCACCGTGTAGGCCACGCACACGCCGAGCACCACGGTCATGCCCCAGCGGTACTCGATGCCGGTGAGCGCCTCGATGAGCAGGCCGCCCGCCATGCCCATGCTGATGAGCCAGGTGAGCGCGTAGAACAGCGAGAGCACCAGGAAGATCGCCCAGGCGGCCCGGCCGTAGCGCAGCTCGATGAACTCGGCGCTGGTGTAGCCGTGCGGCATCACGGCGCGGATCCGGCGGGCCAGGGGGGCGAACAGCAGCAGGCCCAGCGAGGCGGTGGAGTAGGCCAGCATGCCCCACACCCCCAGCTCGAGCGCGAGCTGGGGCGCGAGCATGGTGGTGTTGGAGGTGACCCAGGTGGCCATGGCGGTGGCGGTGCCCAGGGCCAGGCCCACGTTGCGCCCGGCGACCATGAAGCCGTCGAGCGAGCGGGCGCGGCGGCCCCAGTGCAGGCCCAGGGCGATCCACAGCAGCGAGAAGAGGCCCAGCAGCCAGGCGCCGGTGGTGGGCGACAGCAGCAGGCCGTCGGCCGCGGAGGCGAGCAGGCCGGGCGGGCGCGCGATGATCGAGGGGATCACCGGGACCCCCGATCGGAGCGCAGCACGATCACCGCCGTGCCCGTGAGCACCAGCGCGCCCAGGGCCAGCAGCGTCCACACCAGCGACATGGGGTGGTGCTGGACCACGAGCACCTTGGGCTCGGACCACGGCGACCACCCGTCGCCCTCGCGCATGCGCACGCGCAGCTCGTAGCGACCGTCGGGCAGGCCGGAGACGTGGGCCTCGGGTCGGCGACCGGTGTAGACGCGACGAGACTCGCCCTCGTGGCGAAGCTGCAGCTCGTAGTCGTGGAGCTCGTCGCCGAGCGCCTCGGCCCACGAGAGCTGCAGCGTGCCGTCGGCCGAGCGGGTCGGCTCGGGCTCGTCGAAGGCGAGCGGGGCGACCACGGCCGGGGTGCCGAAGGTCACCAGCAGGCCCGCCAGCGCGAGCGGGCATCGCCGTTGGCCGCGCCGGAAGCGCGGCGATCGATCGGGTCCATCGTGTGGCGCGCCCAGTCGGCCTGCGTCTGGGGCCGGAGCCATGTGTTGGAAATGTTTCTCAAAAAATGATTGCTGCGGCAATCATTGCTTTGACCATGGTTGCCCGGAGCTGGCTATCCTGCCGGGGTGAAGCGGCGCGGGGACGACTCGGAGGCGGTGCTGCGGGCGATCCGACGGATCGTGCGACGGATCTCCGAGCACTCGCGCAACCTCTCGCGACAGGTGGGCCTCACCGTCCCGCAGCTGTTGTGCCTCAAGGCGATCGGACAGCTCGAGGAGTCGGAAGGGCAGCCGGAGATCACCGTGCTGCTGGTGGGTGAGCGGGTGCAGCTGTCGCCGCCCACGGTCTCGCGCATCGTCGATCGCCTGGTGCGAGCGGGCCTGGTCACGCGAGAGCGACGGGCCCGAGACCGCCGCAAGGTGTGCCTGTCGCTGACGGCCGCGGGGGTGGAGCGCTACGGCACGCTGCCGCGTCCGCTGCAGGAGACCTTCGTGGCGCGCTTCGGAGCGCTGAGCGTGCAGCGGCAGCAGGCGATCCTGCAGGCGCTGGAGGAGGTGGGCGCGATGATGGAGGCGGGCTCGCTCGACGCCGCGCCCGTGCTCACGCCGGGGCTGGACGTGCCGAGCGAAGACTAGCCCTCCGGCCTCGCCTTGACCCATATCGAATCGGGCAAGGACATCACTTCCGCGGCGGAGGAGTCCGAAATTTTGCCCCGAAGGTGCGCTTCAACAACTCTCGAAGAGAGAGCACTGTAACAACATTGTCGGACACTTCGCCAGAGTCGCTCTCAAGGCCAACCACTCTATATCCTACGCCATCAAGCTCATCCACTCTTTCGATTTCGCCAAAGTAGTCGAAGTCATCCCGTATCGTATCCCCCTCTTCAATATCAGACAACTCCCATGCTACGATATGGCACGTCTCGATAAGCGGGTGATTAAACCCGTCCTTCGGTGAAAAGCTGAACTTAAACTCCAAGCCAAGCAGCTTACCCTTCAACCCCTGAGACGCAGATGTAGTCGCGATACAGTCAATGCCAACCGCCGAGTAATTCTTAGGAACCAGCCAAAGATCTCTATAAGGCATGTCGTCCTGAAGAGAGTGAGAGAAGAGAGTATACAATGCAGCAACCCAGTGCTCTTCGCCCGCCCGAGGAGATAAGAAGCTACGCCCCCTCTCACCGAAATAGGGGACCGAAAACCGCTCCCTAGTCGTAAGAGATGTCTTAGCCTCTGACCATATGCCAAGGTACTTTTGCAACCGGTGTACCTCTGTCGACCTTTTCATCCTCTGAATCAACTGCCGAAAGACATCGCTCTTCCTCTCAGCCTCCTGAAGAAACAGGGCGATCTTGTCGCAAAAGTCTGGATCGCGGAGCACCTGAAGAGCTTGCTCTGTAATCGCATTCCTGTTCGTCACAAGCTCAAAACTCCCATCAATCATAAACACATAGTGAGCCTGGGCATCACCAGTGGACAGGACATCATACTCACTTAACGCGGGATGATCGAAAATCTGATTATATGGCGCAACCTTAATCCCTTGAGAACAAACAAAAGTGCCGCGCTGGTCCACGATCCGCAATCCAGAGCGACCGCCGGCCCGACCTTGCCGGTCGAGTTCTTGATGCCCTTCCAAGGCTCTACGATTTCCGTCAACTGCGAGCACTAGAGCATACGTTCGCCCGCTGTGTTTTATCGCCTTCGCATGTCTAGCGGTAAATCTACCATCTCGAAGACGAGCCAGCTCAGAAGGGTCTTTCGCTTGCTCATCAGTCTTGTGAAGATATGGGTATCCTGGCAACACATCTTCCCAACTCTCACCCCTCCAAAGTCGGAGACTCACGGCATCGTTATAACCTGGCATAGCCCGAAATGAAGATGCGGCCGACTGAGGAAACCCGGTCTGAGCAGGGTTCAGGATTCTAATATCGCCATGGCGTGTCGAAAACCTCACATACTCCCGAAGATAATAGTAGCGTTCCCCTGGGACAAAATACTGCTCGTAACTAGAGGTCTCAAACCTCTTCACCATAATTATTGTCCCCGTCTTCAGCTCCGACAATACACCTCGCAATTCACCCAAAACTGACTGAGATCTTTCATCTGGACGATCAATATGCTCAGAGAGTTCGACAAGAGGATCCTCAACAAACCGAGGATAGATATTGCTATCTCCCGTCAGTCTCCGCTTTGGATTGTCAAGATGAATAGAAGACCACAATGAATCTCCTTCACAACGACTCATCAAGGAGAACTCCGTCGATGCAAAACAGAGCTTCGACCCTTGACATTTGTACCCAATCGACATCCCCATCTGCTTCGTTGATTTCCCGATGGAAAAGAACGCTTGCCATGGCGTAATCCCATTTATCTTATCCCGGTATGAGATCCCGGAACCATTATCAACAAACAGAAACCCGCCATATTGATGCAGTGGAATGATCCAGATTGCCGAAGCGCCAGCATCATATGAATTTGAGATAAGCTCCCGAATCACCTCACATGGATCCTTCCGATTAACGGATAGCTCATGTAAAATGTGCGAATAATCGAACTCTGGCGTAAACCGTTCAGTTTCGCTGGTCATGACTGATAGCCTTTGTCTTGGTTGTAGGATCTCAGAAATCGCGACCTGCGGTCAAGTAGTCCTAACAGCACTTGGACTCGGAATCGACCGGGACGATCTGGAAAGCCCATCAGCTCAGCAGCCCCGCCACCATCCGGCGCAGCTCGTCGCGAAAGCGAGGGTCGCTCAGCAGCGCGGGTCGGTGCACCACCGCCTCGTTGACCGCCCACCGCAGCCCGCGGCCCACCACGAACAGCGCCACCTCGAGCGCCTCGGGCTCGCGCAGGTCGGGCCGCAGGCACTGCGGCTCGCTCAGCAGCAGCCGCTTCATCCCCTCGGTGAGCTCGTCCATCACCCGCCGGGCATGCTCGTCGCGCTCCACCGGGCCCATCACCGCGAGCAGGGCGGGCATCACCGCCGCCCCCTCGCGCTGGCGGTCGCACACCAGGTCGACCATGCCCAGCACCCGCGCCCGCACCGAGTGGCTGGGATCGCCCAGCCGCGCGCCGAACAGCGCCCGGTCCTCCTCCAGCCGCGCCTCGATCACCGCGCCGAGCAGGGCCTCCTTGGAGGGGAAGTACTGGTAGAGCGAGCCGATCCCCACCCCGGCCACCTCGGCCACGCGGTTGGTGTTGAGCGCGTCCACCCCCTCGCTGGCCACGATGCGAGCCGCGGCCTCCACCAGGGCCCGCACCGTCTCCCGAGAGCGCCGCTGCGTGGGCGTCTTGCGGGGTTGGTTGCGAGCCCGGGGCGCCACCGCAATACGAGTACCGCGGGCCCGGGGTGGGGACTAGGCTGGGGTGCAGGAGGCGAGGAGATGGCGCAGGACCCCGTGATCATCGCCGGAGCCGGCCCGGGCGGGCTGGTGGCCGCGCTGGCGCTGCACCGCGTGGGACGAGCGGTGCGGCTGCTCGAGCGGGCCCCCGAGGTTCGCGCCGTGGGCGCGGGGCTGACCCTGCAGGTCAATGCGATGCGCATGCTCGATGCGATCGGCCTGCGCGAGCCGGTGGCCGCGGCCGGCGAGGCGCTGGGCATGGGCACGATCGCCACCGCCTCGGGGGCGGTGCTCTCCACGATGCCGCTCGAGGGCGTGCGCGATCGCTATGGCACCACCGGGGTGGCGATCCACCGCGGCGCCCTGGCGCGCGTGCTGGCCGAGGCGCTGCCCCCCGGCGTGCTGCGCTGCAGTAGCCAGGTGGAGGGCTGGGAGGCCGACGATCAGGGCGTGCGGGTGCGGCTCGAGGACGGCACGGAGCTGCGCGGGCAGGCGCTGATCGGAGCCGACGGGATCCACTCGCGGGTGCGGGCGGGCCTGCTGGGCGAGGTGCCGCTGCGCTACGCGGGCTACACCTGCTGGCGGGGCGTGGCCCCCGTGGCGCGACCGCTGGGCGAGGGGGTGATGAGCGAGCGCTGGGGCCGGGGCCGCCGCTTCGGGATCGTGCCCGTCGACGCGCACCAGACCTACTGGTTCTGCACCGAGAACGCGCCGCCCGACGGGCGCGACGGCGACGATCCCCACGCCGAGCTGCGCGAGCGCTTCGCCGACTTCGCGGCGCCGGTGGACGAGCTCGTCGAGGCCACGCCCGCCGAGGCGATCCTGCGCAACGACATCGTGGACATCGAGCCGCTGCCGCGCTGGAGCGAGGGCCGGGTGGCCCTGCTCGGCGACGCCGCGCATGCGATGACGCCGAACATGGGCCAGGGCGCATGCCAGGCGATCGAGGACGCGGTGGTGCTCGCCCACTGCCTGTCCGCCCACGCGAGCGTGGCCGCGGCGCTGGCCGACTACGAGGCCCGCCGCAAGCCCCGAGCCCGCCGCTTCGTGACGCGCTCGTGGACCTTCGGGCGCGCCGGCCAGTGGGAGAACGCGGTGGCCCGGGCGCTGCGCGACACGCTGACCCGCCTCACACCCCGCTCCACCCTCGCGCGCACGATGGACGGCGTGTGGGGGGTCGAGGTGCCCTCGCTGCCCGGGCCCGGCTGACTCATGCGGGAGCCGGGTCGCCCTCGGCCCGCAGGTGCTGGTCGAAGAAGGCCACGATGCGGCGCCGCGCGTCGCGAGCCGAGGGCTCGTGGAAGGCGGAGTTGGACCAGCGAGCCATCACCCGGAGGATCCACGGGACCCCGCTCGGCTCGTGGTCGTTGAGGAAGGCATGGCCGGCGTCGGGGTACTCGTGCACGTCGTGCGGGATCGCGGCCTTGCTCAGGATGCCCTCGAGGCGGGTCGCCGCGCCGCGCAGCGACTTGTCGTGCGCGCCGTAGCTGGCCACGATGGGGCAGGCGTTGGCGAGCAGCGACTCGGCGTCGTCGGGCACGGCGCCGTAGTTGACGCTCGAGGCCGCATAGCCGGGATCGGGGGCCAGCAGCAGGGCGAAGCCGCCGCCCATGCAGAAGCCGATCACGCCGATCCGTCCGGTGCACTCGTCGCGCTCGGCCAGCCAGCGGCGCGTGGCCTCGATGTCCTCGAACGCACGGCCCCGCCGACGGACGGCGCTGCGGATCGTGGACACCAGGCAGCGGGCGCGCCCGCCCCAGTGGTAGAGGTCGGGGGCCGCGGCCAGGTAGCCCTCGCTCGCGAGCCAGTCGGCCTGGCGGCGGAGGTCGGCGGTGGCCCCCAGGGCGTCGTGGAGCACCACCACGCCCGGCCAGGGCCCGGGGGTGGAAGGACGAGCCACGGTGGCGGGCACCGGGCCACGCGGCGCGGGAATCTCGATCGTCGTCATGGCGGAGGGCTCCCATCGGTCGCCCGTCGGCGACGCAGACGAGGGCACCGTAGCCCGCGGCCTCGCCGGGCCCCGCGGCAATCTCTGCGTCTCGTTCAGGTCACACGCGTCGCGTTGACTCGATGCCTCGTCGACGGCACCTTCTCATCCCATGCGAGGACGAATGCTCGGCGTGGCCATGCTCGTCGCGTGCGGGAGCAAGTCCGAGCCGCAGGATCCGACGTCCGGGTCCTCGACCGCCACGACGGTCTCCGTGCCCACGGCGGGCGAGACGGAGGGCTCGGACACGGGCCCCGGCTCGGCCGACGACACCGCGAGCACCGGCTCGTCACCCAACTCGCCGCCGGTCATCGAGCGGCCCGACGACGCGGTGCTGGCCGAGCGCGAGAGCTGGTCGGTGACGGTCTCGGTCTCCGACCCCGACGGCGACGACCTGCGGCTGTTCGCCCTCGACCTGCCCCCGGGCGCCCAGTGGAGCGAGGACGAGCGCACGCTCTCGTTCCGCCCCGACTTCACCCAGGGGGCCGACGACGCCGAGTGGTCGGTGACCTTCGTCGCCGACGACGGCGAGGCCCGCAGCGAGGCGTCGATGAGCATCGCGGTGGAGGACACGGTCACGCCCCCGTGGCCGACGGTGATCGGCAGCGAGCCCGGCGACGGCTTCACCTGGCTCTACCTCCAGCAGACCACCGACGACTTCCTCGACTCGCCCGGCTACGCGGGGCGCTCCTTCGACGCGATCGTCTCGCGCCCCGACGACGTCCCCGAGGGCGAGCGACGGCCGGTGCTGATCCTCCTGCACGGCTTCGACGGCACGCCGCCCATGAGCGGGTGGCAGGGCGAGTACCGCATCATGCCGCACGACCCCGACGGCACCTACTGGTGGGGCTACGGCGAGGCGCTGCCGGGGGGCAGCCCCGGCGACGGCAGCGTGCCGCCCTACACCCAGCGCCGCGTGCTGCACCTGCTCGAGTGGGTGCTGCGCAACGAGCCGGGGGCCGATCCGCAGCGCGTGGCGATCATGGGAGACTCGATGGGGGGCGCGGGCGCGGCCACCATCGGCCTGCTGCACGGGCGGCACTTCGCGGCCGTCGATGCGTCGATCTTCCAGGCGATCCCCCGCAACCATCGGCCCTCGCGGATCGCTCAGCTCTCGGGGCTGTGGGGCTCGCCCGACCAGGACCTCGACGACGGCGACGGCATGATCGCGTGGGACCGGCAGGACCTCACCCGAGCGCTGCTCGACGAGGCGGAGGCTCGCGGCCCGTGGTCGTTCTCCCACCACGGCAAGGACGACCCCACCATCCACTTCGGGGCGGTGACGATCGCCTCGCCGCTGACGGGGCTGACCTACTACGAGGCCCTGCAGCAGGCGGGAGCACCCCACCTCGCGGTGTGGGACGAGGGCGCCCACGGACCGGCCGACCCCGTGCTCGGGGAGGACTGGTGGCAGCAGGGCTGGAACCCGATCTACGACGCCACCGCCTTCGTCCGGCGCGACCAGGCCCGGCCCGGCTTGTCCGCGGCCGAGCACGACGGTGACCCGGGGAGCGGGCGCGGCAACGGGCAGCAGCCCTGGAGCGACGAGAGCGGCTACGCGGGAGACGTGACGATCCCCGGCGACACCGGCTGGGACGGCGAGCTGGCGGGGGCGCTCAACCGCTTCTTGCGCTGGGATGCGGGAGGGCTCGTGGACACGATCGATCGCTTCGAGCTCCCGCTGCGGGTGCTCGACGGCGAGGGCGGGGACCCGCCGCTGCCGGGATACCCCACCACCGGAGATCGCTACGACGGTCCGCTGCCGCTCGCGGTCGACGTCTCCTTGCGCCGGGTGCAGGCGTTCCGCTGTCGCGCGGGCGAGGAGGTCGACTGGCAGCTCGGCGAGCTCGGCGGGCAGGCCATCGCCGACGAGGCCGGGGAGCTGACGATCCCGGCGGTGCCGCTGGACACCACCTGGCAGACCCTCGTGGTGACCCGGCGCCAGTGAGCGCCGCGTCGAGCGACATGCCGGCGCGCGCCGTCGTCCGGCCGCTCGCCGCAGCGATGGTCCGGGGAGTTGCCCGTGCCCCTCGCTCCGTGCGAAAGAGGTCGGTGCCCGAGGGAACATGCGACCTCACGACGAGCTGCTCCACGAGGTGTTGGTCGCTTCCCGTCGGGCGTTCGTGCCGCTGCCCGACACCCGCGTGATCGAGCGACCGGGGTGGATGCAGCTCATCACCCCCTCGCTGCGCACCGGCGGCATGAACGAGGTGTGCCTCGCCACGCTGCCGCCCGACGAGGTCGATGCGATCATCGACCGCACCCTGGCCGAGTACCGCGAGCAGGGCATCCGCTTTCGCTGGACGGTGGGCCCCGACTCGAGCCCGGCCGACCTCGTGCAGCGCCTGCGCAGCCGCGGCCTGCGGCCCATCACCTTGATCGCGGCCGCGCGCGCGCCCGAGGGCCTGGCGCTCGAGCTGCCGCCCGAGCTCACGGTGGAGCCCGTGGGCGAGGAGCAGCTGGAGGCGTACACCCAGGTGATGGCGCGGGGCTGGGACGCCGACCCGGAGCCGATGCTCGCCTTCCATCGCCACGTGCTGCGCACCGCTCCCGAGCGCGCGCCGATGACCCTGGCCCGCTACCGCGGCGAGCCGGCCGGGGCGGCGGCGGCGGTCATGCTGCCGCGGTCGGCGTTCTTGCTGGGCGCGGTGGTGCTGCCCGAGCACCGCGGCCGCGGCCTGTACCGCGCGCTGGTGGCCGCGCGCGCCCAGCAGGCCCGGCAGCGCGGGCTCGCGTGGCTCACCACCCACGCCATCGAGAGCAGCTCGGCGCCGATCCTCGCGCGCCTGGGCTTCGCCGAGGTCTGCCGGATGACCTCGCTGGTCGAGGGCTAGGTGCATCCCTCGCGGCGCGCTGCGAGAGCGCGCTCGAGCCCCTCGAGGAGATTCGTCGGCCCGTGATCCGGCGCGCCGGGTCGGGCGTCACGGAGTCCTGCTCGGGCTCGAGGCCGGCCTCCTCCGCCCGCTGGCGCAGCCACTGCCGGGCCTCCATGAACGCGGGCCGGTCGATGCCGTGGTCCTCGCGGCGCCCGATCCGAGACAGGATCTCCACGCCTCGCTGCAGGCGCTCGAAGTCGATCATGGGCTCGCTCATCGCGAGGCCAGGGATACCCCACGCGGCGCATGGCCCCGGGGCGCGCCCGCGGACGCGGCTGGGCGAGCGAGCGAAGGCGGAGCTCGGAGCGCGTGGATCGACGATCGTCGGATCGAGTCGGTCGCTCAGCAGGGCAGCACGTCGAGCAGCGCGCGGCGCATGTCGGCCGCGCTGGCGAAGCGCTCGTCGGGATCCTTGGCGCAGGCCTTGGCGAAGACCACGTCGAGGCCGCAGCGGATCGCCACCGGCAGCTCGCGCGGCAGCAGCTCGCCGGGCCGCGGGGGCTCGCGCTGGCAGTGCGCCGCGATCAGCCCCTCGCTCGAGCCGGCGAGCAGATCCTCGAAGGGATGCCGCCCGGTGACCACCTCGAACAGGCTCATGCCCGCGGCGTAGACGTCGGTGCGGGCGTCGGGCGGAGAGGTGCCCAGCGCCTGCTCGGGCGCCACGTAGCGCGGGTCGCCGCAGCGCTCGATCGCGTCGCCGTCGCGGCGCCGCAGATCGCAGGCCACCCCGAAGTCGAGCAGCTTGGCCGTCACGCGGGTGCCGTGGGTCTCGCGGGTGACGAACACGTTGGCCGGCTTGACGTCGCGGTGGATGATGCCGTGGCGATGGGTGTGGCCGAGCGCATCGAGCACGCCGTCGAAGACCTGCCCCACCAGCGTCAGCGAGAACCGCAGGCCGCGGCGACGCGCCCCGCCGAGCAGCCGCTCGAGGTCCTTGCCGCGCAGCAGCTCCATGGCGAACCACTCGAGCCCGCGCTCGGGCAGCACGCCGTAGTCGAAGATCCGCACCAGGTTGGGGTGGCACAGCCGCGCGCCGAGCAGCGCCTCCTGTCGGAAGCAGCGCCGGGCCGCCGCGGGCAGCCCCGGCTTGAGCACCTTGAGCGCGACCTCGCGCTCGAGCACCGGATCGTAGGCCCGATGCACGATGCCCATGCCGCCCTCGCCGAGGGTGTCCACGATGCGGTACTGCTTGCTGTGGATCACCAGCTCGCGGCTGCGCACGGGCGGCGCCTCGTCGAGCTCGGGCGCAAAGGGCTGGGTGACCCGAGCGGCCACGTCGAGCAAGGGAGCGGCGACGTCCATCGAGGGGCAACCTCGCCCAAGTGGGGCCTGACGGCCAAAAATCGGCGAGAAAGCCCCAGCGACGATGTAGGTAGGAGTGCGCAGCAGGCCACGGGCCCGGGGGCCGCCGAATGGATGGTGAAGGCGCCAACGCATTCGTCGCTACGATGGGGGGCATGGAGCTCGGTCGCCTCGTCCTCGTGCTCGCGGTGCTCGGTGCCTGCACCGCCCCTCCTCCCACGCCCGAGGAGCTGGTGATCGAGGAGAGCGAGCCGCGGGCGCACAGCGAGGTGGTCTCGATCCCCGCCGCGAAGCCTCGGCCGCCCGCCCCGAAGCCCGCGGCCCCGGCTCCGCCCGCCGAGATCATCGCCCTGCCCGCGGGACGCCCGGCCCTGTTCTTCCACGATCGCTGCGATCCCGCCGACGAGATGGACGAGTGCCTGCCGGGGATCGGCGAGTGCCGCTTCGCGGTGACGAGCGAGGGCTTCCCCGCGATCTCGCTCGATGGCACGCAGGTGGTGGCCTACGAGCAAACGAGCTCGTCGGGGGCCGACATGGACATGGGCACCTACGAGGTGGTGTGGCGCAGCACCGAGGACGACCGCGAGCTGCGACGGGTGCGGCTGGCCGACGGCTCGGCGGTGGGGCGCAGCAGCGAGTGGGGCGAGGACGCCAAGGCCTGCGCCGAGGAGGCGGAGGCGGTGGGCCACGCGGTGGCGAGCGTGGAGGCCGAGCTGCGCGACGGCTGGCGCAGCCTGCCCCCGCTGGCCGTGGAGGTGCCCCTCGACGAGAACCGCCGCATGATGATGAGCGAGGAGGAGCTCGCCGCGTGGCAGGCCCCGCGGGCCCCCGCGGCGCGACCGGTGGAGGCGCTGTACCGCAGCGGCTTCTTCTACCTGCGGGTCAAGGGGATCGAGGTGTTGCTCGAGGAGACCCACACCGACTGGCTGGGCGACCCGCCGGAGATGACCCTGAATTCCTTCACGCCCAACATCCGCGCGCTGTGGGGCGATGCGACGGCGGGCGTGGCCGTGGTGGCGATGGACTACGAGAGCGGCAGCTGCATGAGCAGCACCGATGCCGTCTACCACGTGGTGCGGCCGTCGCCCGAGGCGTTCGCGGAGATCGAGGCCCGCGCGGCCAATGTGCGGGTGGACGAGGGGCCCCGGCCGACGGACGAGCCCTGATCGCTCACGGGCCGAGCCAGGCGTCGAGCTCCTCGAGCTGGCCGTCGAGGGCGTCGGGCGGCAGCGTGCGGTAGTCCTCCCGGGCCCGCTCGGCGAGCTCCCGCGCCCGCCGCTGGCCATCGGGGCTCCGCCGCAGCACCTTCGCGAGGGCCCGGCGGGCGTCGGCCCGCGCCTGCACCGAGCCCTCGATCCGCTCGGCCACCGCGACGGCGCGCTCGAGCACGGCCCGCGCTCCGTCCAGGTCGCCCTGGGCCGCGAGGGCATCGCCGAGGTTGGTGCGCACGATGACGAGGTTGGGGTGCTCGTCGGGCAGGGTGCGCTCGAAGGTGGCCAGCGCCGCCCGGAGCTCGCGCTCGGCCTGCGGCGGGTGCCCCAGGGCCAGCAGCGTGGTGGCGAGGTCGTTGCGCGTCGCGGCCACGGTCGGATGATCGGCGCCCAGCGTCGCCTCGAGGATCGCGAGGGACACCCGGGTCTCGGCGCTGGCCTCCTCGTGTCGCCCCTGGCCCGCGAGCGCCCCGGCCAGGTTGGACTCGACCTCGCCCACGCGCAGGTGGCGGGGTCCCAGCCGAGCGCGCAGCGACTCGAGGGCCCGCCGGTGCTCGGCCTCCGCCTCCGACCAGCGCCCGCGTAGCTGGAGCGCGATGCCCAGGTTGTCGATCGCATCGGCGGTGGCCGGATGATCGACCCCGTACAGCACGGTGTTGCCTCGCACCACCTCGCGCAGGTGCGGCTCGCCCCGCTCGATCCAGCCGCGGTTGATCAGCGCGGCCCCCAGGTTGTTGTGGATCGAGATCGTGGTGACGTGGTCGGGGCCCAGGATCGGCTCCCACCGCCGCAGCGCCTCCTCGAGGAGCGCGATGGCCTCGTCCGGCCGGCCCTGGGCGTCGAGCACCCCGCTCTGGGCCAGCACCACCAGGGCGAGCCCGGGGTGCCCGGGCATGACCTCCTCGCCCAGGCTCCGTGCCTCGCTCACCGTCTGCATCGCGTCGTCGTAGCGTCCGCGCTGGGTGAGCAGGATGGCCAGCGAGGTGAGGGCATGCACGACCTTGGGGTGTTGGGGGCCGCGGAGGCGACGGTGCAGCTCCAGCGCGGCCCGGAGCTCGGCCTCGGCCTGGTCGTGGTGCCCGGCGGCGAGCAGCGTCTGGCCCAGGTTCTCGCGGGTGTCGGCGACGAAGGCATCCTCCCCGTCGGCGAGCCCCGCCGCGATCGCCTCGCGGTACTCGGCGATCGACTCGTCGTAGCGGGCCTCGCGATCGAGGACGGCCGCGAGCCGCGAGTGGAAGCGGGCCCGGCTGCGCGACGATGGGTCCCGCGCGAGCAGGCCGCGAGCCACTCCGATCCAGACCCGCGCCTCGGCGAAGCGTCGCTGCCGGGCGCCCAGGGTGAAGGCGAGCCACGAGGCGGAGTCGAGGGCGAGCTCCCACTGCCCGTGCTCGAGCGCGAGCTGCTGGGCCCGAGCGAACGCGGCCTCGGCCTGCGCCTCCTCGTTCAGCTCGCTGCTGGCGCGACCGATCGCGAAGGCGATCTCCGTCTCGACGGGCCCGTAGGCGAGCCCCTCGAGGCCGGCCTCGGCCCGCTCGGCTCGCTCGAGCGCGCCGCGGTAGTCGCCTGCGGCACGGCGCACCTCCGACTCGGCGAGGCGCTGCCACAGCTCGCGCACGCGCTCGCGCTGCTCGGGCGCCGGCGGGGGGATCGACTCCCGCAGCGGGCTCGGGTCGGCGCAGCGCTCCAGCGAGGGCAGGCCCTCGACCAGCTCCAGCCCGTGCTCGATCGTCTCGGGCTCGCCGCGGGCGAGGGCGGCGACCGACTCGGCGAGGCTCGAGCGCGCGCGATCGAGGCAGCCCCGGCGCAGCTCGAGCGCCTCCTCGGACTGCTCGTGGTGCACCCGGGTGAGCACGCAGGCGTGGCGGCGCTGCTGCGTCCAGGCCTCCGCGTAGGCGTCGAGGCGCGGCGCGATGCGGGTCCAGGTCTCGGCCCCGAGCGAGCCGGCGGGTCCGGCCTCGAGCGCCGCCCGGACCTGGTCGCGACGCTCGGCGTCCCAGGCCCCCACCAGGTGCTCGGCCGCATCGCCGCAGGGATCGGGCTGCGCTCCCGCCGTCCACACCGCGATCCCCATCGCGGCGAGCGAGACGAGGCCCAGGCCCAGGAGCATCCCGAGCCGCGTGCGCGTGCGCGTGCGCGGGACGGGGGACAGGGCCGCGAGCAGCTCGTCCATCGAGGGCCAGCGATCGGCGGGGTCGGTCGCGAGGCCTCGCGAGATCGCCTCCAGCACGACGGGGTCGATCGTGCCCGGATCGACGGCGCGACGACGACCGGCGGTGACCGCCTCCTCGAGGGCCCGGTAGGTGGAGCCCTCGAACGGCCGGACACCCAGCGCGGCCTCGTGGGCCATCACGCAGAAGCCGAACTGATCGCTGCGGTGATCCGCGGGGAGGCCGGCGAAGACCTCGGGGGCCATGTAGAGCGGCGTCCCGCCCACGCCGGCCGTGCACGCGAGGCGCTCGAGGCTCGACGCGCTGGCGGGCAGCACCTCGGCCTGGGTCAGCAGGCCGGCGAGGCCGAAGTCGGAGACCTTGGCCTCGCCGCGCGCGGTGAGCAGCACGTTGTCGGGCTTGAGGTCGCGGTGCACCACGCCCGCGCGGTGGGCCTCGGCCAGCCCGCGGCCGGCCTCGATCACCCGCGCCAGGCGATCTCGCCACGGCACGCCCGCGCCCGCGCCCTCGAGCCACTCCCGCAGGGTCTGGCCCTCGACCAGCTCCATCGCCACGAACACCCCGCCGGCATGCTCGCCCGCCTCGTACACCTGCACCACGTTGGGGTGGGACAGCCGAGCCATCGCCTGCGCCTCGCGCAGCATCCCCTCCGCCGTGGTCGAGCGCGATCGATCGCGACGGATGAGCTTGATCGCGACCTTGCGGTCGAGCACCTCGTCGTAGGCCAGGTGCACGACCCCCATCGCCCCCGAGCCCAGCCGCCGCAGCAACGCGAAGCGACCCACGTGGACGGGCTCGAGCGGCGCCCCGAACAGCCGCGCCTCCAGCCGGCGCCGCTGCGCGACGACGCTCGGATCCTCGGACGGCGATCCGTTCTCGAGTGAGCCCATCCGAGACCAAGGCTCTATCACGCTCGGCTGCGGGGTCGTCAAGCGGTACCCTGGGTGCGGTGGACGAGTCCGACGAGGAGCTGCTCGAGGCGTGGCGCGCTGGCGACCGCAAGGCGGGGACGGTGCTGTTTCGGCGCTTCTTCCCGCAGTGCCGCCGCTTCTTCGTCAACAAGGTGCCCGAGCGCGACGTGGAGGATCTGCTGCAGCGCACCTTCACCGCGATGGTGGAGGGTCGGAACCGCTTCCGCGGCGACGCTTCGTTTCGGACCTTCGTGTTCGCGATCGCGCGACGGACCCTGCTGCGATACCTCCGCGACCTCGGCCGCCGCGGCAACAGGGAGGCCCCGGACCTCAACGTCTCCTCGATCGCCATGCTGGGCGCGACCCCGGGCACGGTGCTGGCGCTGCGGCAGGATCAGGAGCAGGTGCGGCGGGCCCTCCAGCAGATCCCGGTGCACCACCAGACGATCCTCGAGCTGAGCTACTGGGAGGGCCTCGACAACGCCGAGCTCGCCGCGGTCTTCGAGATCGAGCCCACCACGGTGCGCACGCGCCTGTTCCGCGCCCGCAAGGCGCTGGCGAAGGCGCTCGAGGGAACGGCCCTGGTGGAGGACGAGCTGGTGGAGCGGGTCGTCCGAGACCTGGGCGCCAGCCTGTGATCCCGCGAATTTCCCCGTCGTTTCCCGGGTGGCGCTCACCGATCGGTGGGCCAGTCACCGCCCGTCTCGGCGCGCGGTAGGTCGCTCCCTCACGCGTCCCAACCGTTGCAGCGTGCTCCAAGCCACGCTCGCGGGCATTGTGCGTTGACGGGCCTTCGACGCTGACGCGACGATCCCCTCAGGGGATTCCCGGCGGGCGCTGCATCCACGCGGCACCCGGCCCGGAGGGGAAGGGAGACGCTCGTCATGCGAATGGAATACGGAATCAGCGGAATGAAGGTGTACGTCCCGCGCCCGCGGGTCCAGCTCGAGAAGTGGTGCGAGTGGACCGGGGGGCACTGGGGCAAGACCCGGGCGGTGGTGGGCAACAGCTTCCGCATGAAGGCGCCCTACGAGTCGATCTACACCATGGCTGCCAACGCGGTGCTGCAGCTCTTGCTCGACTACCAGGTGGACCCGGCGCGGGTGGGCTTCCTGGGCTTCGGCACCGAGTCGAGCACCGACAACTCGGCGGGCGCGGTGATCGTCAAGGGCATGGTCAACCGGGCGCTGCGGCAGCTCGGCCAGCCCGAGCTGGCGCGCCACTGCGAGGTGCCCGAGTTCAAGCACGCGTGCCTGGGCGGGGTGTATGCGCTCAAGGGCGCGCTGCGCTACCTGGCCCACGACGGCGAGGGGCGCCTGGCCATCGTGGTCTGCGGCGACATCGCGGAGTACGAGCGGGGCAGCAGCGGCGAGCCCACCCAGGGCGCGGGCGCGGTGGCGATGCTGGTGGAGGAGCAGCCCGCCCTGCTCTCGCTCGACCTGCGCCGGGCCGGCAGCGCGGCGGCCTACCGCGGCCCCGACTTCCGCAAGCCCACGCGCCGCTACTTCATGGACGGCTACGCCCGCCACGTGGACAAGCTGCACGACTTCCCGGTGTTCTCGGGCAAGTACTCCACCGTCTGCTACGTGGACGCCACGGTGCGCGCGCTGGAGGACATGCTCGCGCAGCTGCGGGTCACGCCGCGCAACTTCTACCACGGCGTGGACGCGGTGTTCATGCACCGCCCCTACCGCCACATGCCGATCAACGCGATGGCGGCGCTGTACACCTGGGGCCTGTCGCACTCGAGCGCGCACCTGCCCGAGCTCGCCGAGCTGTGCGAGGGCGCGGGGGTGGACCTCGACCACGTGGTCAGGGAGATGCGCAGCCACCCCGACCTGTTCGAGCAGGTGCTCACCGGCAAGGCGGGGGCCGACGTGTACGGCAACGCGATGGCGGCGGTGCGCTACTTCAGGAGCACCGACAAGTTCAAGGAGGTCGTCGAGGCCAAGATGAAGCTCGGCGCCGAGCTGATGATGGAGCTGGGCAACCTCTACAGCGCGTCGCTGCCCGCCTGGATCGCGGCCGGCTTCACCGAGGCGTCGGAGGACGAGGGGCGCGACCTGGCCGGCAAGGAGGTGCTGCTGGTGGGCTACGGCAGCGGCGACGCCTCGGAGGCGATCCCCGCCCGCGTCCAGCCCGGCTGGCGCGACGCGGCCCAGCGCATCGGCTTCCGCCAGAGCCTCGAGGCGGGCTTCGACCTCGAGCGGGGCGAGTACGAGACCCTGCACGATCGCGGGGAGCTGGCCCGCGAGCTGACGCCCGAGGGCGAGTTCGTCATCGAGCGCATCGGCGATCGCATGGACGCCGACTTCCAGGACATCGGCCTGGAGTACTACCGCTACGAGCCCTGAGCCGCGCGGCTACTTGCACTCGGGCGCCTCGAGGGCGGCGGGGGTCCCCTCCGCCGCCTCGACGCCCGTGTGCTCCACCGTGCCCTTGCAGGTCCACTTGAGGGTGGGGGTGGAGCAGTTGGCACAGCGAAGGGTGTCGACCTGGAGCTCGGCCTCGCCGTCGACCCGCACCCCGGCCTGGCCGCCCACGTTGCGCAGCACCACGTTGTCGAGCACGTTGCCCTTGGCCTTGGCGTAGAACACCAGGCCGCCCCAGGTCCCGGGCTCGTCGCGCTGGCCCACGAATTCGATCGGCTCCTCGGCGGTGCCGCGCAGCTCGAGGCCCGCGACGTCGTAGTAGCCCACCTGCACCTCGCCGCCGTCCTCGACGGCCACGACGTAGCCGGCCTCGATCACCAGGCGCCCGCCGGAGATCTGCAGGCGCCCGTCGAGCTGCACCTTGGCCCCCACCTGGGTCCGCCAGGTGGAGTCGGCGTCGATCTTGTCGGACTCGGCCACGATCACGGGCTCGCCCTCGTAGTGGTTGTCGCCGCCGAGGGCCCCGAGCACGCGCGCCGCACCGCGCAGGGCGACGGGGGTGCCCGCGAAGGTCACCCGATCGAAGGCCTCGAGCTCGGCCTTCTTGCCGCGCACCACCACGCCCACCGCGTCGTCCTGGAAGGTGGAGTCGGTGAGCGAGACCCGGGCCGCGTCGTCGATGAGCAGCACGCCCTCCTTGTCCTTGCGCCCGCCGTTCACGAAGCGGACGTGGGCGAAGCGGGCCTCGCCCTTGCCGTGGATCTTCAGCCCCGCCCAGCCGCCGGGCTCCTGGCGCTCGTGGGCCGCGAGCACGATGGGCGCGCTGGTGCTGCCCTCGGCCACGAGCCCGCCCTGCTCGTAGTAGCCCACCTCGATGGTGCCGTCGCCGTCGAAGCGCAGCTCGGCCCCCGCGCCCAGGGTGAGGGTGGCCCGCTGTCCCGCCTCGCCGTGCACCTGCACCCGCCCGGTGAGCAGCCACGGCGTGCCGATCGCGGCCCAGGTGGTGTCGGCGTCGACCCGCCCGTTGACGATCTGCACCCGCGAGTCGGCGGGGAAGACGTTGCCCGGCTGCACGCCGCCGGCCGCCCGCGGGGTGACCCGCATGGCCACGGGGCCCACCTTCTCCAGGGTGCTGCCCACCATGGTCACGCTGCCCTCGCGGGCGATCTCGATGCCGAGCCCCTTGGCCCCGCGCACGGTGCAGCCGGCGATGGTGACGTCCTGGGCCTCCACCTGGAGCGCGGCCTGGTCGTCGCCGGCGTGCTCGATCACCAGGCCCTCGAGCGACGAGCGCGAGGCCTTGTCGCCCAGCACCACGCCCTTCCAGACGCCGGGCACCCGGTCGGCGCTGGTGGTGAGGGTGACCGGATCGGCGGAGGTGCCCTGGACGATCAGCTTGGCGGGCTCGGCCCGGCCCACGGTCATCTTGGCCCCCTCGGCGAAGGCCAGCGAGGCCCCGGCCTCGAGGGTGAGGGTGGCGCCCTCGACGGAGTAGTTGCCGGTCACCGGCACCACGCCGCACGCCTTGGCGATCACGCGGTCGACGGTGTCCTTGCCCGAGAGCGACTGGGGGCAGCTGCGGACCGCATCGGGGCTGGCCGCCACCGCGCCCCCGGCCGCGCTGTCGCTGGGGGCGTCGCCGCCCTCGGCCGCCTTGCCCTCGGCCGCCTTGCCCTCGGCCGCCTTGCCCTCGGCCGCGCCGCCCTCGGCCGCCTTGGCCTCGCCGCCCGCCTCGGCCTCGGCCCCGGCCTCGGCGGCCTCCTTCTTCGCCTCTTCCTTGCATCCAAGCGGCAGGAGGGCACAGGCGAGCGCGACACGGAGCGAGCGGGAGTTCATGCCCGCGCTTCTACATTGCCCGGCGCGACCGCTTCAAGCCCGGGCCGGGGCGACGCGCTCAGCTGTTGGCCTCGGCCTGGCCCTTGCGGTAGCGCTTGGCCGAGGGTGAGTCCTCGGGGTCGCCCGTGGTCTCGAAGAAGTTGATGCCCTCGGGCTCGGCCTTGGGCCGCGCGTGGGTGATGTCGTAGACGTCGTCCACGTAGGGCTTGGCCAGCCACTGCAGGTAGTTGGCGACCGGCTGCACGTTGTAGCGATAGTCCTTGTTGACCTTCCAGATGAGCAGCGTCCGCAGCACGAGCGCGTCGTCGGTGAAGGGCATCGCGGCCATCATCTCGCGATAGAGCTTGGGGTAGCGCGGCCAGTACTCCTCGGCGTTGCTCAGGTACAGCAGGCGGATGGGCACCCCGAGCTCCTCCGACGCCTTGCTCACCCCCCGCAGGCCCTTGCGCTCGAGCAGGTTGACCAGCAGCGGGCGGACGCGCCGCTGCTCGAGCATCTGCTGGGCGAACTCGTAGTGCTCCTGGTCGGTGAGGAAGGTGGGGACGTCGACCTTCTCCATGTGCCGGGCCACGCGGGCGAGGCGACGGTGGATCCACCCGCGGTAGCCCAGGTACCAGCGGCGCAGGGCCTTGGCGCGGCGCTCGTCGTGGGCCGCATCGATCACGGCCAGCGCCTCGTCGCGCGCGGGCTTGTCCCACAGCGCCAGGAACTCCTCGGGGGTCTCGGCCGCGGCGAAGAACAGGCGGTACAGCTCGTGCACCTCCTGCACCGCGGGGTCGTAGTCCACCAGCCACATGATCTCGGGCTTGGCCCAGGTCATGAACAGGTAGGCCTGATCGGTGCCCACCCCCACGAAGCCGCCGCCGAGATCCTTGACGATCGGGTAGTAGACCTCGAGGGTCCACTCGTTGCCCGCGAGGTAGTGGCGGTTCTCCTGCTCCTTGGTCACGCCGCCGCGGAAGTCGGGGGCCTGGTCCTCGGCGGACTGCAAGAGGATCTCCACCTGGGCGTCGGTGAGCGGGCCGCGGGCGGAGGGGTCGGCGGGCTCGGGCTCGGGCGCCAGCTCGGGCTCGACCGCGGGCTCGGGCTCGGCCGCGGGCTCGGGCTCGGGCTCGACCGTCGGCGCGGGCTCGGCCACCGCCACCTCGGGGGCCGGCGCGGGCTCGGGCGGCTGGGTGGGCCCGGTGGCGCGGGCACAGCCGGCCAGCAGCAACGGAGCGACGAGACGGAGCAAGGGGCCCTTGGACACGACGCCCGGTGATAGGCCCGGGGCCGGGCCGAGCGCAAGCCCGCGCCCACCCGGCGCTCGCGGATCACGCGCCGCTCACTCGCCGACCTCGACGTCTCGTTGCTGGACCATCCGACCCTCTGGCTTGCGCTCCTCCAGATCGCCGAGGTCCACGTCCTGGCCGGGCTCGGCCACGAAGAAGTGCACGACGAGCGGGCTGGGGCTGGTCGGTGACATGGCCAGCAGCGCGCGCGGCCCCGAGGCGCAGGTGAGCTCGAAGCGACCCTCGGTGTCGGTGAGGTTGGGCTCGACCTCGCCTTGGTGCTCGATGGAGACCTCGCCGTCCTTGCCCGCGCCGATGAGGATCATCGCCCCCTCGATGGGCGCGCCCGCCTCGTCGACGATGCGCCCGCGCACGGTGAGCAGGTGCTCGAGCACCACGTTGCGGGTGACGCTGCGGCCCGCCTCCACCTCGACCTCGGCGTGGCCGGTGCCGTCGGGGGCGGTGACCGAGAGCCGGTAGGCGCCGGGGTCGAGGCGGCCGAGCTCGAAGCGCCCGCCCGCGTCGCGGACCTGCAGCGAGCGCGAGGTGGGGCCGTCCACCCGCACGGTGAAGCGCGGCAGCGGCTGGCCGTCGAGGGTGACGTTGCCCTCGATCGTGCCCAGCTCGGCCAGCTCGAGGGTGACGTCGTCGCCGGGGCGCGCCACCTCGGTCACCCGCTGGCGACCGCCCTCGCTCTCGGCGACCAGCTCGTAGGCGGCGTCGCGCAGGCCGGTGAGCTCGAAGCGACCGTGGTCGTCGGTGAGCACGGGAGGCCGACCGTTGCCGCCGTCGCCGTCGTCGCCTCCGCTGGCCACGATCATCCGCATCTCCCGGCGCTCGCTGGGCCCGTCCTCCTCGGGCTCGGGCCGCGGTCCGAGGGCCTCGGGGAGCAGGGTGGCCCGCACCCAGGCATCGGGCACCGGCTCACCGTCGGCGGTGCGCACCACCCCGCGGATCGCCCCGTCGGGCGCATCCACGCGCAGCTCCACGCCGTCGCGATCGTGGCCCGCGCTCACGGTGAGCACGCCCGCGCCGTCGGGCCCCAGCTCGAGGCCGCCGAGCACGGGCAGCGGCTCGCCGTAGCGATCGACCACGCGCAGCTCGAAGCCGCCGGCCGCCACCCCGCCGATCTCGAAGCGACCGTCCTCGGTGGTCGTGCCGGAGTCCACGCCCATGTCGCGGCCGTTGACGGTGAGGCGCAGGTCGGGGGCGCCCGGGGCCCGGCGCGGGCGCAGCGAGACGTTGGCCTGGGCCACCGGCTGGCCGCTGGCCGTCCGCACCACGCCGCGCACGGTGGAGCGCTCCTCGAGGCGGATCACCACCTCGTCGGCGCCGTCGGGGCCTACCTCCACGGTGGTCTCGCCGGCCCGGCCGTCGGCCACCCGCGCCACCACGGTGGCGGGCCCGGGCACGGCGGGGCCGAGCTCGAAGCGGCCCGCGCCGTCGGTCTGGGTCTTGGCCGCGCCGCCGCCGATGATCATTGCGCCGGGGGCCGCCATGCCCATGCGCATGGTCTCGGGCCGCAGCTCGATGGCGACCTCGGCCAGGACCGGCGGCTCCACGCGGCCGCGGATCGCTGGCGCCCGGGCCAGGGCGATGGTGAGCTCGGGGGCGTCGGGCCCCGCGACCGCCGAGACCCCGGGGATCGACGGCAGCCAGCCGTCGGCGTCGGCGGTGAGGGTGAGCGGGCCCTCGAGCACGCCGGTGAGCACGAAGCGACCCTCGGCGTCGGTGCGCACGCTGGCCCCCATGGGATCGTCGCGCACCGCCTGGACCTCGGCCCCCGCGATGCCCTGGGTGGGGTCGTCCTGCGCGACCACGCGGCCGCGCAGATCGTGGGCCGCGACCACCAGCACCTCCACGCCGGTGACGTGCTCGGCCATCGACAGCGGCACCACGGCGGGGCGATCGCTGGCACGCAAGGGGCCGCGCGCGCGCAGGGAGATGGCGCCGGGGGCCAGGCCGCGCAGGCGGAAGCGGCCCTCGTCGTCGGCCCGCACGGTGCCGCCGTCGGCCATCAGCGAGATCCGCTGGCCGGGGGCGATGGTCATCTGGCGCTCGCGCTGCCAGGTGACCCAGGCGCCCGGCACCGGGGCCCCGCCCTCCTCCTCGCGCACGGTCCCCTCGATCACGCCCATGGGCACCAGCGCGAAGTCCTGCGACTGCGCGCCCGGTCCCACCTCCACGGTGCGGCGCTCGGCGGCGTAGTCGGGGTGGCTCACCTCCACGCGATAGCGGCCCGGCGCCACCTGGAGCAGGTAGCCGCCGTCCTCGTCGGCGAGGGTGCCGAAGCCATCGAGGCGACGCAGCGAGGCCACGCCCGACAGCGGCGTGGTGCGGACCAGGGCGCCCTCGATCGAGCCGCCGGTCACGTCGGAGACGGTGCCGCGCAGCGGGTGGCCGCCGACGTCGAGGGTGAGGGTGAGGGTGGCGTCGGCGTGCAGGTCGAGGCCGCGCTGGACCGCGGGCAGGTACCCGGCCGCGGTGGCCGAGGCGGCGTAGTGACCCGGGGCCAGCCCGGTGAGCTCGAAGCGACCCTGCGCGTCGGTGCGGACGGCCGAGGGATCGTCGCCCTGCTCGGCGAGCAGGGAGACCACGGCCCCGGCCACGGGCTTGCCCTCGGCCTCCACCCGACCGCTCAGGCGCAGCGCGGGCTCGTCGGCCGTGGGGCGATCCGGCGCGGCATGGCTGGATCCGGTGGGGCCGGGCGTGGTCGGGGGGGCGGCGCCCGACGTCGTCTCGGGGGGCGGCGTGGGGGCATCGTCGCCGCGGAAGGCGAGCCAGATGAGCAGGGCGGCCAGGGCGAGCAGGGCCGTGACCAGGGCTCCTCGTGACGACATGGCGATCTCCTCGGGCGGGCGCGAGCTGGGAGGGCGCCCCCTCGACCCGCGAGGACCAGGCGCGGTTTCCCATGAGCACCCGCGCTCGCCCCTACGGGGGGCCCGACGATCGGTGACCGCCAACGGGCGCCCGACCCTTGCGCTTGCTCACGATCGGATCACGGGCCGGCCCGATGGGCCCGCCTACTTCTTGCCGCGCAGCGCCGTGATGGCGGCCGCGACCTCCTCGGGCGAGGACTCGACCTGCGCTTCCTTGCACAGCCACCGCGCCGCCTCGTCGACGTCGCCGAACATCTTGAGCGGGAGCCTGGAGCGACCGCCGAAGATGTTGGTGATCACGCTGAGCACCAGCGACGCGCCCATCCCCACCACGCCGTCGACGAGCGCCGCCATGGCCTCCACCCCCGGCTCGCCGTCGACGACCCCGCGATACACCGCCCGCACGTCGTTGCCCATCGGCGGGAACACCTTGTCGATCACCATGATCATCGGCGCGGCCGCGTGCGGAGAGAGCTCCCGGAACAGCTTCATCTCCTCGCGGGCCGAGTCCACGGTGGGCACCTCGGGGTGATGGATGACGAACAGCCTCCCGCAGGTGGTGGTCCTGGGTCCTGGCATCGAATCACCGTTTATCACGACACCGGCGGCATTCGAAGGGTATCACCGACCCCAGCGCGCCTACGTAGCCGCGGTATCTGCCAGTACCGGATCCGCGCCGGGCCGCGCCGGCCGAGACCGGTCGTCGGCCTCACGCCGTCGAGCTCGGTCACCTCGGGCTGGGCTGCCTGGACGCGTCGCATCGCGCGGCGCTGGGCCTGACGCGCCGCCTTGCGACGCCCGTCGGGCCGGGCACTGGGGCCCGCCCGGACCGAGACGCCGCCGCTTCCGCTCGAGCCCGCACCTGCGCGATCACCCGGTGGGCGGGTTGGTCACCAGGCTCAGCCCGGCCCCGGTCATGTCCGAGTAGGTGTAGGGCCCCGCGAGGCCGGTGACCGTGGTGACGACGGCATGGGTGACGGGATCGATCTTGTAGGCGCGGTTGGAGCCCTGGTCGACCACCCAGATGTAGCCCTCCACGTCGATGCTCACCCCCACCGGGGTGCCGCACTCGGGCAGGGCGATGTTCTGGTAGGTGCCCGCGGCCCGATCGAAGCGCACCAGGTCGCAGGGGTTGTTGGCCGCGATCCAGGCGTTGCCGTCGGAGTCCACCACCAGCCCGCGCAGGCTGCCGTGCCCGGTGGTGCCGTGGTCGATGAACTGCTCGGTCGCCCGCGAGAAGTGGATCAGCCGGTCATCGAACTCCGAGGCGATCCACGGCGTGCCCTCGGCATCCATCGCGATCCCGTAGAAGCGCTCGTAGCCCCCCGCGTCGTAGACGCTGAGCTCGAAGGTCTCGGCGTCCACGTGGACGAGCACGGTGTTCTCCTTGCCCGGGCCCCAAAAGCCGCGCTCGCGATCGACCACGCCGCCGTAGATCCCGCCCCAGTTGCCGGTCCAGCCCGGCAGGGTGGCCTCGTCGAGCTTCTGCCCCGTGCTGCCGTCGAGCCGCCACACGTGCACCGTGTTGCTCGCATCCATGGCGCTGACCCACAGCTTGGGGTCGACCACCTGGCAGCCCATGTCGTCGAGATCCTCCGGGTCGTTGCCCGAGTCCCAGGCCGCGGCGCGGGCCCCCGTGAACAGCTCGGTCACCCACAGCACGCACTCGTCCTGGCCCCAGGGCAGGATGTCGCCCGGACCGGTGGAGGTCTGGATGGTCCCGTCGCCGTTGGCATCGACGCAGCGATCCTCCACCGCGGCGATCTTCAGCACCGAGCCGCCGGCGCGGTTGACCACGGCCACGTCGCCCAGCAGGTTGACCGAGGTGCGCGAGGGATCGGAGCTGGCATCGGGCCCGGTGCGGTAGCGCGCCAGCTCGGTGCCGGTGGTGGTGTCGATCTTGGAGACGGTGCCGTCGGGGGTGTTGGCGATCCAGATGTTGCTGAACTCGAGCTCGCCCGGCATGCCGCCGCCGCCCGGGCAGTCGCCGCCGCCCGCGGTCGCGCTGCCCCCGGCCGCGTCGAGCTTCTCGCCCGTCTCGTCGCCCACCTCGTCCTCGGCCTCGGTGGGGTCCACCCCGGTGTCGGAGACGCTGGCGATCCCGCCGCTGGCCGAGCCGCTCTCGCGACCCTCCTCGGTGCCGCAGCCGATCAGCCACAGCCCCGCAAACAGCGCAGGCATCCTCGAGGTCGAGCGGAAGGAATCCATCGCAAGGGATAGGTGCGCCCAGGCGCAGCTTGGTTCAGCTCGTGCAGATCGCGCCCGCTCGGCCATCGCGACGGGGCGGGCGGATGCTAAGAAAGCGTCGCCCATGGCGGTCCCCACTGTCTACCACTACCCGGGCTGCTCCACCTGCAAGAAGGCGCTCAAGTGGCTGCGCGAGCACGGCGTGGAGCACCGTGCGGTGGACATCGCCACCGCACCGCCGAGCGCGGCCACGCTGCGCAAGGCGGTGGCCATGGAGGGCGGGCCGCCGCGGCAGGCCCTGTTCAACACCGCCGGGCGCTCGTACCGGGAGGGCGGCTTCAAGGACCGCCTGCCCGGCATGAGCGACGCCGAGGCCTTTGCGGCGCTGGCCGCCGACGGCATGCTGATCAAGCGACCGCTGGTGATCGGCGACGGCTTCGTGCTGGTGGGCTTTCGCGAGGCCGAGTGGGCGAAGCGGCTGGGCTAGCCCGGGCTCGCTCGACCCTCATCCGCCACGACGACGACGGCGGCCGAGCAGGCCCAGCAGCGCGAGCAGGCCCAGCGCGGCGCCGTCGCTCGGCGGCGAGCCCAGGCGGGCGCCGCAGTTGTGGATGGAGCAGGCGGTCTCGTCGGTGGAGGTGTTGCAGTCGTGGTAGGCGCGGCGACACGGGCCCAGCGACAGCGGGGTCTCGCAGTCCTCGGCCACCCGCTCCAGCCGTCGCAGGCACTGGCGCGCGGCCGAGCGCTTGAACTCGCAGGTGCCCTGGCACATGGAGAAGTGATCCTCCACGTCTCCGTGGCAGGTCTCGTCGGTGAAGGGGATCGAGCCCCAGTCGGCGCGCAGGTCGATGTGGGGGCAGCGAGAGTTGATCTCGCACACCAGGTCGGCGAGCTCGGCATTGAACTGGCCGGAATCCTCGGGCTGACAGCCGGCGGGCGCGAGCACGCCCACCCCCACGCCCAGGCCTGCGGCCAGGATCATCGTGCCGAGCTTGCGACGGACCATGGCCCATCATGCCGTGGTTTCGTCGCGCGGGCGGGGGCCATCGTCGGCCGAGGGCTCGGCCTCGTCGACGGCCGGGTCCTCGTCGCGGGGCTCGGTCTCGTCGACGTCCGCGGAGCCCTCGGCATCCTCGCGGCTCTCGGGGCCCTCGGCCTCGTCGACGGCCGGGTCCTCCGCGGAGGGCCGGTCGTCCTCGCCGGCCTGCGCGGCTCGTCTCGCGTCGGCGCGCAGCCGCGCGCGGGCGCCCAGCCAGGCGAAGGCCAGGCCGGCCACCACCGCGCCCAGGTAGGCGATGACGTTGACCCAGCCGTAGCCGGCGGCCTCGCAAGCGTAGTTGAGCACGGTGCGCGGCCCCTCGGGCACGCTGGGCAGCGACAGCAGCGGATGGACCGAGCGCAGGGCCACGCCGGTGGCGACCGCGGCCGCCCCCGCGCCGGCCAGCATGCGAGCGCGGGGAGAGACCCGTAGGCGCGTCAGCAGCAGGTCCCACGGCAGCAGCACCCCCAGCACCAGCGCCGCCGCCACGAGCACGCTCAGCGACAGCAGCAGCGACCACGGGTCCATGCCCAGCAGCACCGCGGCCTCGGACCGGTCGACCGCGCGGGCGAGGGCCTCGTCGGCCAGGGCCTCGGAGCCCAGCAGCGCCCGCAGGTAGGCCTTGCCGCCGATCCAGGCGCGCAGGCCCAGGCCCAGCACCAGCCAGGTGGCCAGGCCCATGATGCACAGCGCGATGCGGATCATCCCGGGCCCCTCCGCGAGAACACCCGCGCATCGTGGATCTCCACCAGGCCGTCCTCCGCCACCGAGAACGCGAGGTAGTAGGTGCTGGCCGGCCCCTCGGGGTGGAAGATGCGGCCGCGCATGAACAGCTGCTCGCCGTCGCTCACCTTGCGCACCAGATCCCAGGTCTCTCCCCACAGCCCCACGTGCTCGATGGGCGCGGGGCTGCGGGCCTCGAGGGCGGCCCGCAGCTGCGCGTCGATCGACTCACGGTGCCGCCGGACCCGACGGGCCAGCCCGGGATCGGTGGCCTCGAGGGTGTCGAGGTACTTCTGCTGGTTGAGGTTCTCGAGGCAGCCGCCGAGGACGAGCGCTGCGATCCCCAGGGCGATCACCAGGCGGCGAGGGGGGCTCACCGCCGCATGGTACCCAGACCCGGGCGGCCCCGCTGGCCGAGCACGCCAGGCGCCGCCGACAGAAGCCCAGGCACCCGGCGCAGTCCCGGCGGCAGCGGTCGACGCAGCGCCGCCCGCAATCGGGACCGCGGCAGCGCTCCTCGCAGCCCTCGATGCACTCGAGCTCGCAGTCCTCGCAGTGGGCCCCGCAATCACCGACGCAGGCCGCCGCGCCCAGCCACAGTCGCAGCCACAAGGTGGACACCAACACGGGCACGTTCCCGTTGTCGGCCACGGGCCGCCGAGCGTTGCACGAGCCGGTCGGCCCGACGCGCGCGGCACGGCTCGATGCTCGCAGCGCGGGCTCGTTCCGCCCTTCCGGAGCCTGTCTCCTATCGCGCCGGGGCGACTCGCAGCCGATGCTCGCCCGAGCCCAGCGGCGTGCCGTCGAGCTGACGCGCGAGGTGGACCGCGTCGCGATTGTCGAAGGTGACGTAGCCGAAGCCACGGCAGCCTCCGTCGTCGCCCGTCACCACGCGCACGGACATGAGCCCCGAGATCTCGCCGAACAAGCGCTGGAGGGTCTCGTCGTTTGCTTCGGGAGGCAGACCGCCGACGAACAAGGTGTGCATGGGTGCACCCAAGACCTACATCACAACGCTAGCGGCCTACCCACGATTTGGCCAGCCCCTTCCTCGGGAAATCCCTACGACCTGTCTCACGGCTCGGAACCATTCGCCCCAGCACTCGGGGCGGACGGCGGGCCGGCCTGGGCAGCCCGCTTGCGGGCCTTGGCCTCGGCGACGAGGTCACGGACGTTGCTCGCATGACGGATCCAGATGACCGCGGCGATGGCGAAGGTGAGCGCCTGCATGGGCACCGGACGGTCCGCGATCACCACGGCCACGCAGCTCGCGGTGACCGCCGTCAGCGAGCCGATGGCCGAGGTGCGCGTGAGCAGCAGCCCGTGCACGTACATGACCAGCGCGCCCACGGCCACCGAGGTGTCGATCGCCGCGAACACACCCAGCGCGCAAGCGACCCCCTTGCCCCCGCGAAAGCCCAGGTACACCGGGAAGATGTGGCCGAGCACCGCGGCCAGGCCGACGGCCGCGATGCCCCAGGCGTCGTCGGGCCCGAGCGCGAAGGGCTGCCGCGCCAGCACCACGGGCAGCGCGGCCTTGGCCACGTCGAGCAGCAGCACCAGCATGCCCAGCCGAGCCCCGAGCGCCCGGGTGGCATTGGTGGCCCCGATGTTGCCCGAGCCGATCGTGCGGATGTCGATGCCCTTGAGGCGCCCCACGAGCACGCCGACCGGGATGGCCGCGAAGGCATATGCCGCGATCACCCACGTGACCACGTGGTGGGCCAGGGCCTCCATGGCGTCGCGAGCATAGCGGTCCGGGCGGGCCGGTGAGAAGCGGCGCTCGTCACCCGCCGCCGTCGGCTCCGTGGGGTGCGTGAACCCCCGGCTCGCCCCGACCGCGGCTGGCCTTCTCGTCGATGCCGCTGTGGCCGAAGCGATCGGCGAGCACCCGGGCCACATCGCGCAGGTGCACGCCGCGGTGGGCGAGCCCGACCATGGCATGGAACAGCAGGTCGGCCGCCTCGGAGGCCACTCGCTCCTCGCTCTCGCCCTCGATCGCAGCACACAGCTCGCCGGCCTCCTCGGCGATCTTGGCGTTGATCTCGGGGGCGCCCCGCTCGAGCAGCCGTCGCACGTAGCTGCCGCCCTCGGCGTTGGTCATGCCGCGGCCGGCCTGGCGCTCGAGGACCACGGCGAACACCCCCTCGAAGGTGGGGTCGGCCCCCGGCGGCGGGCCGTCGTCGGAGGGCAGGGCCTGGGCGTCGCGACCCTCCACGCGCCGAAAGAAGCAGCTCGCCGCCCCGGTGTGGCAGGTGGGTCCGGCCGGGTGCGCGCGCACCAGCAGCGCATCGCCGTCGCAGTCCACCCGCAGCTCCACCAGGCGCAGGGTGTTGCCGCTGGTCGCTCCCTTCTCCCACAGCTCGTCGCGGGAGCGGCTCCAGAAGGTCACCCGTCCGTGCTCGAGCGTGGCTGCCAGGGCCTGGGCGTTCATGTGGCCGACCATCAGGATCTGGCCGGTGGCCTCGTGCTGGACGACCGCGGTCACCAGACCGCGCGCATCTGGTCGCAGCCGGGCCCACAGGGCGCTGGCGTCCATCGACATCGTGCCGAGCGTACCCCGACGCAATCGGTCGCGCCCTGGCGGCCGAGGGATTGGTAGGATCCCGGGCCGATGCACCCCCGACCCCGACGACCCGTGCGAGAGCTGCGCAGCCTGGCGGGCGTGGGGCTGGGGCTGTGGCTGGCGGCGTGCTCGGGCGCCCCGGCCGAGGATCTCAACAGCACGGGCGACGAAGGCCCGGTGGAGGTGCCGCCCTGGGCGTGCGTGCCCGGGGAGACCCAGCCCTGTGCCTGCCCCGAGGAGCTCGAGGGGCTGCGGACCTGCGCCGCCGATGGCTCGGCCTTCGGCGAGTGCGACTGCTCGCCGGGCGCCGTCTCGCAGGGACCGCTGCCCACGGGCAGCGAGTCGGGCACCGGCGACAGCGGCTCGGGCACGGCCGAGGACAGCGGCTCGGGCACCGGCGGGGCCACCAGCATGGGCAGCACCACCGATCCCGATCCCACCACCAGCGGCGGGAGCAACGGCAGCACTGGCCCAGGCGGCAGCTCGGGCAGCAGCACCGGCTGAGCCGCGCCGCCCTCCGATCAGATCCGCGACTCGGGCGGCCGCACCGGGATGTTGCTCTCCATGAGGAACTGCTTGGCCTGCGCGATGGTGTAGAGGCCGAAGTGGAAGATCGAGGCCGCGAGCGCGGCATCGGCCTCGCCCTCGCCGGTGGCCAGCCCGGCCCGCAGGTGCTCGAGGCTCCCCACCCCGCCGCTGGCGATCACCGGCACGGGCACGCGCCGCGACACCTCGCGGGTGATCCACAGGTCGTAGCCGTCGCGGGTGCCGTCGCGATCCATGCTCGTCAGCAGGATCTCGCCCACGCCGAGCTGGGCGAGCTGCTCGCACCAGAACAGGGCGTCGAGGCCGGTCGAGCGCGTGCCCCCGTGGATCACCACCTCGTACAGCGGCTCGGGATCGTCGGGGCGCGGGGGGATCCGCTTGACGTCCACCGCCCCCACGATCGCCTGCGAGCCGTAGCGCTCGCTCACCTTCTTGATGAGCAGCGGGTTGGCCACCGCGGCGCTGTTGATCGCCACCTTGTCCGCGCCCGCGGCGAGCAGCCGGCGCACGTCCTCGGCGCGCCGGATCCCGCCCCCCACCGTCAGCGGCACGAACAGCTGCGGCGCCACCCGTCGCACCACCTCCACGAAGGTCTCGCGTCCCTCGGTGGTGGCGGTGATGTCGAGCAGGCAGATCTCGTCCGCCCCCTGGGCGTCGTAGGCCCGGGACGCCTCCACGGGGTCGCCGGCATCGCGCAGCCCCCCGAAGTGCACGCCCTTGACCACCCGTCCGTTCTTGATGTCCAGGCAGGGGATGATGCGTCGCTTCAACATCGAGCCAAGGCCTCCTCCACGGTGAACGCCCCTTCGTAGAGCGCACGGCCCACGATCACGCCGCGGATCCCCGCGGCCGCGCAGGCGTCGAGATCTTCCAGGCGGCCCACGCCGCCGCTGGCCAGCACGGGGATGGTGAGCCCCTGCTGCAGCGCGGCCGTGGCCTCCACCGCGGGTCCGGCCTGCATGCCGTCCCGCGCCACATCGGTGTAGAGCACCGCCGCCGCCCGCCACTGCTGGGCCGACTCGGCCAGCTCGCGGACCCGCAGCGCGGAGGACTCGGTCCAGCCCTCCACCGCGACCACGCCGTCGCGCCCGTCGGCGGCCACGATGATCTGCTCGGGGTTGGCCTCGCACAGCGCCGCCACGCCCTCGGGGTCGCGCACCGCCAGGGTGCCGATCACCACCGCGCCCACCCCCGCCGACAGCAGGCTCTGCACCGCGTCGGCGTCCCGCACCCCGCCGCCCACCTGCACCGTGGCGCCGTGGGCCAGCGCGGCATCGGAGAGCGCACGGACGAGCTCGAGCTGCTGGGGCCGCCCCGCGAACGCCCCGTCGAGGTCGACCACGTGGATCCGCTCGGCGCCCGCCCGCGCGTACTGGGTGACCAGCCTCACCGGGCGATCGGAGTACTCGATCGCACGGCTCGCCTCGCCTTGCTCGAGCCGCACCACCTTGCCGCCCATCAGATCGATGGCGGGGATGATCCTCATCCCCAGCCCCCGAGCAAGAACGCTCGCAGGAACCGAAGCCCCGCCCGCTGGCTCTTCTCGGGGTGGAACTGGCAGCCGAGCACGTTGCCGCGGCGCACCGCGGCGGGGAAGCGGATCCCGCCGTAGCGCGTCATCCACATCACGTCCTCGCTGTTGGCCGCTTCCACGTAGAAGCTGTGCACGAAGTAGTAGTGGTCGCCGGTGGGCTCGACCTCGTTCCAGCCCATGTGCGGGACCTTGATCCGCCGCATGAGGGGCTCGGCCGCCGCCTCGGGCTCGACCGTGGGGGTCGGCTCGACCGCCCCGGCCTGGCTGGGCGCGGGGGGGGTGGGCGCGGGGGGGCTGGGTGCCGCCTCGGGGGCTCCGCCCCACGAGGGCGGCTCGGGCAGCACGGGCCCGCCGGGCGAGGCCGTCGGCTCGCCGCCCGCCTCGACCACCGGGCTGGGCGCTCCCTCCTCGCGAGGCTCGTCCTGCTCCGGGGTGAGCTCGTGCGCCATCGACTGCGCCGGCGCAGCGTCCTCGGGCTTGACGTCGGCGGGCTCGGCCGTGACCTCGGTGGCCCCGGGCTCCGCCTCCTCGTACTGACCCGACGGAAAGCGACGGCAGCGGCCGGCCATCACGTGCAGGCCCTCCTGCCCCCCGTTCTCGTCGCTGCCGTCGAACAGCAGCTGCATTCCCAGGCAGATGCCCAGGAACGGGTCACCGCGCTCGATGACCATCTTGAGGGCTGCCCCCATGGCGCCATCCACGATGGCCTGGGTAGCTGCGCCAAATGCGCTTTGCCCGGGGAACACGACCATTCGGGACGTCGCGACCTTGTCGGGGTCATCGGTGACCCGGACCCCCGCTCCGACCTGGATCAAGGCCCGTTCCACGCTGGCTAGGTTGCCGATTCCGGCATCGACGAGGGTGACTTCGCGCGCCATCCGCCCCGTTTGTATCACATGTCGCTCGTGGCCCCTCAACGAAGCGTCATCGGGGGCTCCACCCGGCGCGGGACGCGACAAAGGGACTGCGAGCCTCGCCGGGATTTTTGCGGGGGGCTCGGGCATGAGGTCTGATGGAGATCGACATGCCCCGCGTACCCTTCGAGATTCCCCGTCGAGCCTTCCTCCTCGGAGCCTCCGCTGGCCTGGGTGCCGCGCTGCTGCCCCGGGGAGCCCGTGCGAGCGAGCGCGCCGGCACCGTGCTGGTCATCGGCGGCAGCGCTTTCGTGGGCGCCCTGGGCCGCTTCATCGAGGAGGGCCTGGTGGCGGCCGGCTACTCGGCCCAGCGCCACGCCAAGAGCAGCACCGGCCTGGCCCGCCCCGACTTCCACGACTGGCCCAGGCAGGCGGCCCAGCTCCACGAGGCCGTCGCGCCGATCGCCACCGTGTGCATGTTCGGGGGCAACGACGGCCAGGGCCTGCACATGGGCAAGGGGGCCGATCCCGAGTGGATCCGCTGGCACGAGGACGGCTGGGCGCAGGAGTACGGCCGCCGGGTCGAGCAATTCGCCGACGCGGTGGCGCCCGCCGGCGAGCAGGTGTTCTGGGTGGGCATGCCCGTGATGCGGGAGAGCAAGCTCAGCACCCGGATGGAGCGCATGAACGAGATCTTCCGGGCCAAGATGGAGGCCCGCCCCGGCGGCAGCTTCATCGACACCTGGTCGGTGCTCGCCGACGCCCAGGGCCGCTACGCCCAGACGCTCGTGGTCGACGGCAAGACGGTGAAGGTGCGGACCGGCGACGGGGTGCACTACACCCCCAGCGGCGCCCGGGTGCTCGCCGATCACGTGGTGCCGCACGTGGCCGCCGTGCTCGGCTAGCCCCGTGCGCGCTCGCGGACTCGGCCGCCGGTTCCGCTGGCGTCCCGGGCCCATGGATCTAGACTGCGCCCCGTGAGCGAAGACGAGGCAGCCCAGGGGACGACCGAGGTGGTCATCGTCGGGGGCGGCTTCGGGGGGCTCAACGCGGCGCGCCGGCTGTCGAGCGCGGGGCCGGCCTCGCTGCGGATCACCCTCGTCGATCGCCGCAATCACCACCTGTTCCAGCCGCTGCTCTACCAGGTGGCGATGGCGGGGCTCAGCCCCGCCGACATCAGCACGCCGATCCGCTCGATCCTGGGCCGCGATCCCCGGGTCGCGGTGCGCATGGCCGAGGTCACGCGGGTCGAGCTGACCGAGCGCCGGGTGATCACCTCCGAGGGCCCCCTGCCCTACGACTACCTGGTGCTGGCCTGCGGCGCGACCCATGCCTACTTCGGCCACGACGAGTGGGAGGAGCATGCGCCCGGGCTCAAGACCATCGAGCAGGCCACCGAGATCCGCCGGCGGGTGCTCACCGCCTTCGAGCAGGCCGAGATCGAGCCCGACCCCGAGCGACGCCGGCGGCTACTCACCTTCGTGATCGTGGGCGGCGGCCCCACCGGGGTCGAGCT
The DNA here is from genome assembly GCA_020633315.1 of Myxococcales bacterium. GTDB lineage: Bacteria > Myxococcota_A > Polyangia > Nannocystales > Nannocystaceae > Paraliomyxa. Next base: position 3,159 of record JACKDV010000036.1, on the reverse strand, counting down.
GGCGGGGGCCCTGGGCGAGCTGAGCCGCCACACCCTGAGCCGCGACTTCCGGCGCATCGATCCCGGGGCCACCCGGGTGCTGCTCATCGAGGGCGGGCCGCGGATCCTCGCCGCCTTCGACCCCGAGCTGTCGCGCAAGGCCACCCGCGACCTCGAGCGCCTCGGGGTCACGGTGTGGACCGACACCCGGGTGACCAAGATCGCCGACGATCACGTGGAGGCGGGCCACGAGGTGGTGCACGCGGGCACGGTGCTGTGGGCCGCGGGCGTGCGGGCCTCGCCGCTGGGGAGCTCGCTGGGCGTCCCCCTCGACGGGGCCGGCCGGGTGATCGTGGGCCCCGACCTGGCGATCCCCGGTCACCCCGAGGTCTTCGTCATCGGCGACCAGGCCCACGTGGCTCAGCCCGACGGCAGCGACGTGCCCGGCCTGGCCCCCGCCGCGATCCAGCAGGGCAACCACGCCGCGCTCAACATCCTGCACGACCTGCGCAAGGAGGAGCGCGAGCCCTTCGAGTACTTCGACAAGGGCATGATGGCCACCATCGGCCGGGCCTCGGCCGTCGCCCAGAGCGGGCGGCTGCGCATGTCCGGATTCGTCGCCTGGCTCGCGTGGTGCTTCATCCACATCCTCTACCTCATCGGCTTCCGCAACCGCCTGCTGGTGTTCATCCAGTGGGTGTGGTCGTACGTGCGGTACCGAAGGGGCGCGCGGCTCATCACCGAGCGCGACTGGAAGCTGGGCGCCGACGCGGCCGCGGCCACGGGCGAGCGGTCCTCGCCGGCCGCGGACGACCAGGCCGAGCACCGGGCCTCGGCGTAGCCCGGGCTACGGCGAGAGGATCTCGTCGAGGCACGACGCCACCAGGATACGCTCGCCCCACTGGTCGAGCTGCTCGGGCGTCGCGGTCTCGAGCCGCGAGACGAACGCATCGGGGACGGAGCCGAAGCGCAGCCCGAGCTGCCGCAGGAGCAACGAGGCCTTGCCCAGCGACTTGCCCTCCGCCAACCCCAGCGACTTGCCGCGCTCGATGAGCTGCTCGTAGACGGTCTGCACGGTGGCCCTCGTTCGTCGATCGGTCGCGCTCATGATGGCATGGAGTCGATCGACCACCGCCAGCGATTCGTTGCGCTCAGCCGCCGCGCTGGATCCCCAGCACCTTCATCTTCTTGTGCAGGTGCGTCCGCTCCACGCCCAGCGACTCGGCGGTGCGCGAGACGTTCCAGCCCAGGTCCTGCAGGCGACGCTGGATGAACGCGCGCTCCACCGCCTCCCGGAACTCCCGCAGCGACAGCCCCTCGGGCAGCGCCAGCGAGCCCTCGGCCAACTCGACCAGCGAGCGCTCCTCGCCGTCGTCCTCGTCGTCGCTCCCCCGCACCTCGGGCGGGACGTCGTCGAGCTCGATGTCGCCGTCGGAGAGGATCACCATCCGCTCGATCACGTTGCGGAGCTCGCGGACGTTGCCGGGCCAGCGATGGCGCTGCAGCAGCTCCAGCGCCTCGTCGGAGATGCGCTTGGAGCCCATGCCGTTGTCCTCGCAGGCCTCGTCGATGAAGTGCCGGCACAGCACGGGGATGTCCTGCGGCCGCTCGCGCAGCGGCGGCACGTGGATCGGCACCACGTTGAGCCGGAAGTAGAGGTCCTCGCGGAACTCCCCCGTGCTCACCAGCTCGGGCAGGTTGCGGTGCGTGGCCGCGAGCACCCGCACGTCCACCACCGACAGCTTGCGCCCGCCCACCCGCATGATCTCGCCGCTCTGCAGCACCCGCAGCACCTTGGCCTGCGCGCCCAGGGCCATGTCGCCGATCTCGTCGAGGAAGATCGTGCCGCCGTCGGCCACCTCGAACAGGCCGGGCTTCTGCGCCGTGGCCCCCGTGAACGCGCCGCGCTCGTGGCCGAACAGCTCGCTCTCGATCAGCTCGCGGGGGATCGCGGCGCAGTTGACCTTCACGAACGCCGCGTCGCGGCGGTCGCTGGCCTCGTGGATCGCCCGCGCCACCAGCTCCTTGCCCGAGCCGCTCTCGCCGGTGATCAGTACCCGCGCCTTGGTCCGCCCCACCTTGGCCACCTGGGCCAGCAGCGTGCGCATCGGCTCGCTCTCGCCGATGATCGAGCCGCGGATCCGCCTCCGCAGCGCCCGCAGGCTCTGGTCGGCCCGGTACTGCCGCAGGGCGTTGCGCACGCTGACGATCACCCGGTCGCGCGCCAGCGGCTTCTCGAAGAAGTCGAAGGCCCCCAGCCGCGTGGCCTTGACCGCGTCCTCCACCGAGGCGTGCCCGCTGATCATGATCACCGGCAGCGGCGGCGCGCCGGTGCCCGGCTCGCCCAGCCGCTCCAGCAGCTCCAGGCCGGAGATCCCCGGCATCATCACGTCGGTGATCACCACCTGCACCGGGGGATCGGCCGCGGCCAGCTCCACCAGCGCCCCCTCGCCGGTCTCGGCCTCGACCACGGTGGCTCCCTCGCCCTCGAGCACCATCCGCAGCGTGCGTCGGATGTTGCGCTCGTCGTCGACCACGAGGATCTTGCCGGCGAGGCTGGTGTCGTCGCTCTCGGTCATGCGGGGGCGGCCATCATCGCATCGTGGTCCCGCGAAGTCTGCGCCGCTCCACGGTCGGCCGTCCACCCCGCGGGCCGCCGCAGAACGGGCGCGATCGGACCCGGGGCTCCGGTTCACGAGGAGACGCCCGCGGATCCTGCCTCGAGGACGCGAAGTGATGGGCCCGCTCGCCGCACCGCCCGCTCGATCCGACGCGCTCCTACCCGCCGACGGAGGTCACCGACCCCTTCGGCGGGACGACCACCCAGAGCAAGCGCGGCCGGAGTCCCCGACGACGACGATCTCATCGAGAACAGCGTCGCGATCTGACGACGGTGCCTCGGGACTTGCCGTCGAGCCTCGCGCCCAACGGCGCGAGGCGACCCCGTCACCCAGCCCATGTCCGGAGCTCGCGGATCCACGTCTCGAAGCCCCCCAGGGTGCTGGTGCGCTGCTCGGGCGTCTCGGCCAGCTCGGCGATCTTCTCCTGCAGGAGCTGGCGACCCCGGCGGATCCGGGTCTTGACCGTCCCCGCGGGCACGCCGGTGATCTCGGAGATCTGGGTGGCGCTGCACCCCTCCCAGTAGTGCAGGTTTCGTCTCTAACTATTTGAAATTATTTG
>JACKDV010000035.1 GCA_020633315.1 Myxococcales bacterium | reverse complement strand
CGGACCCGATCGGGGTCCGGAGTTGACTCATTAGACCCGCTTGTTGCCGTCCCAGCCGACTGCTCCTTGCTCTTCATGGGGCAAGGCCGCGAAGCGCTCTTCGAGCAGGGCTCGGGTGATCTCGCGGGGGGCGCGGTAGACGAAGGCAACGATGCCCTTCTCCAAGTTGCGCTCCTCGCTGAGGATGGTGCAGCCACAGCCGCGCAATAGCTCGGCGTGGCTAGCCGCGGCCTTCGCGATGATCTCACGGTCCAGGCCCTGGATCAGCAGCCTTCCCACGGTGCGGATCTCCAGGGCGAAGATGAGGAGCCAGCCGCAGACAGTGGAGAGCACGGCGACCACGTAGAGCTCCAGACCGCAGCACAGCCCGATGACCGTCACCAGGATCACCCGGCCGGTGTCCTTGGCCTGTCCCACGTTGGTGCGAAAGCGAAGGAGCCCGCCGATGCCGAACACGACTAGCGCCATGCTGGGCTGGACCTTGACGATCAAGGCGATGACCGCGCCCACGATCGAGTACATGATGAATGTCTTCGGCTGCTCGAATTCTTCGAGCGTGGTTGCCTTGCGGCGTACGGAGGGGTGGTACGCGATGACGAAGGACAGAGCTACCGCGATCAGCAGGACCATGGCCATCTGACCGATGAAGGCGACATCACCGAAGCCGTCCCAACCGACGAGGTGGTCCTTGATCTGGGGAGCTCGTTCGCCGAGGACGTCCATGGGGGTGGTGGGGAGCGTAGCATCGCCGAACCGGTCGTCATTGCTGCGGGGTGTACTGGCGCTCGGACGATGAGGGGCGGCTGTGGCGGGTGCTGCAGGATGCAGCACAGACGGGTCGGTCGCGCCGGCGTATGCTCCTTCGGGTGGGCATCGCCTTGTTCGACCTTCCTCACCGGCGTGCGAGAACGCTGCTGTCCGGTGGCATGCCCGTCTATCTGAGCGTGAACCCGGTCGAGTACCATGGGCCTCATCTATCGCTGCACAACGATCGCTTGCTCTCGGAGGGGCTGATCCGAGGGCTCGGGGATCGCCTGCAGGTTCGGCACGATTGGCCGTTGGTGCTCGCGGATCACCTCGCGGTTGGAGTCGATCCTTGCCCAGGTCCGGGGTCGCGACCGGTGAGCTTCTCGCAGGTACGCCGCTTGGTGGTGGACAGTTGCCGCTCCCTTCGGGCGTTGGGCGCTCAGCGGGTAGTGCTGATGACCTTCCACGGAGCGCCACTGCACAACCTGGCTCTCGAGGCGGGGGCCGCATGGTTGCGGGCACGAGGGGTCGCAGCCATTGCGCCGTTCCACCTGGTGTTGGCCCACATGCTCGACCTTCGGGACGTCGGGCAGTATGCAGATGCCCTGGCTCCGATCCGGGATCCCGACACCCGGCGCCGAGTCGCGGCTAGGCTGCCGCAGGACTTCCACGCGGGCTTCTTCGAGACATCCCTTGCCCTTCACTGGGCGGAGGCATCGGTAGCCGACTCGTACGGACGTCTCCCACCGTGTCCCGAGCCCATTCCTGATCCAACGATTTCTCGATTGGCGAGCGCGGCCGAGGCCATGCAGCAGCATACCGTGGCGCGAGAGCTGCGCTTTGCCGCCCAGGCGCTCGGTTGGCAGCGCCTGCGGCCATTTCCCGGATACACGTCGTGGCCAGCTCCTGCCAATCGTGAGTCGGGGGCTGCCTTTGCGGGGCACATCCTACGGCTCTATTCCGAGGTCGTGGACGACGTGCTCCACGGTCGAGCGGTCCCTCCTCGGCCGATCATGCCCTGGACGCGGTGGATGACCATGGGAGGACGTTGGCCTCCATCCCGGTCGATGGACGCCTCGGACGTGCTCGAGCCGCCGGAATCGTGAGCGATGGCGCGGCCGAGCTATGAGAACGTGGCTCTTGGCATCCTCCTCGCCGTGAAGGGGGCGCACCGGACCCCGATGTGACTAGTCGACCAAGCCCTGCTGGCACCAGCTCTGCTTCGCTCGATCGAAGAACACCCACAGGAGATCGCCCGTGTCGGTTTCCATGAAGTGGTAGTCCCGCTTCACCATGGTCATCCACCATTCGGCGAGCACGCGATACGGACCCAGCATCGAGTGCATGGCTTCCGGTGGCGCCAACCAGGCTTCGGGCTCCTGAGTAGGGAGGGGCGGCAGCGGGAGGGGATGAGACAGAAGGCGACGCACCAGATGAGCGGGCTCGACCTTCGGGAGCTCCTGCTCCAGCGGGTTGCCCACGACCTTCGGGTCGGCGAAGCCGACGGTGGAGATGGCTTCCCAGTCGAAGCTCGTCTCGGGCAGATGCCTCTCTCGCAGCCGACTGCGAGTGACGGCCTCGGGACCGAGCCAGGCCCGCAGACGGGCGAGCGCACGCTCGGCGGCATCGAGATCTCGACGCGCCTGGGTACGGAACAGCGCGAGCTGCCCCGAGGAAGCCTTGACTCCGCACAGCTCGAGCTCGATCTCCCTCACGGGAGAGGAGAGGGTGGTGGCATCGAGGCGAAGCCTCACCAGATCGATCACGATGGGCTCGTCGAGGGTTGGACGGGCTGGCTCCAGCCGTTCCTCGTGCGGCTCGGCATGCTCGAGATGCAGATGCAGGAGGAGCGCAGTCATCGCCTGGCCGCGATCGGCGAGCTCGACCATCAGGTCGTGCAGCATGCTCTTGATGAGGAAGACCAGCCGAACGCGATCGTCGTCCGGCGGCTCGATCTGCTTGGTGGTTCGTACGGGGTCGACCAGGACCTTCGGGCGTAGGGGAGTCCAACCGTCGCTGAAGCAGGTGTGCAGGTAGGCTGCCGCCTCGCCGAACCGTGCCCGAAGGTCGGGTGCAGGCAAGGCGAGGAGCTGGCCGAGGGTGCGGATCTCGAGCCGATCGAGCCCCACCCGAAGCTTGGCCGGCAGGGTGAGGGCCCGAAGCGGGACCTCGCCGGCGGCCTTGCGCTCGATCGCCGGATCCTCGAGCACCCAGACCCCATGCCTCACCCGCGCCAGCGCTCGGCAACGAAATCGGTGGAAGCCCACCACTACCGTGGCGCGCAGGCCCATCGCATCCAGGGCCTGGCGGATCGCATGCCCCCAGTGCTCGAAGCTCGTGAACAACGGCACCATGCCGGACGGATCGAGCCAGAAGGTGCCGGGTGCTCCCTCGACCTCCTCGAGCGGCGTGCGGGGTCGACCTGCTGCCTCGATGCGGGGCGAGAAGCCCTTCAGGCGATCGACGATCTCATCGATCCTCTCGTCGAGCTCCTCGGGTCCGACCACTCCCGCCCGAACCTTCGCATCCAGGCTCTGCGCCGCGGCATAGCTCATGCCGGGCCGGATCCGAGAGCGACTCGCAGCCTCGTTGACCCACAGTACCTCGGCCTGCGGACGATCATCGGTGACCACCACCACCGCTGCGTCCACCCACGCCGGCTCCCGCCGCAACAGGAGCTGCAAGGGCAGGGCGGGCACGTCGATGCATGCCGTTCGGTCGACCGAGCCTGACATGTTCACTGAACATGATAGCAGTGCGCGGCTGCTGTCGAGCCATGCGGGATCAGCGAGCGGAGGGGCAGAGAACGCTCGATATCGGTCGTCTTGAGCCAAAGAAGGAACGGTACCGGCATCTCGCTCACGATGCCTCACACTGTGCCCCACGTGTCGTCTACCGACACCATCCCCGAGACGAAGGCTCCGCGTCGTCGACGCGTGCCGAAGCCCCCCTGGTTGACCGCAATCGAGCAACGCCTGGGCGACTCGCTCGTGCGGCGGCCCCACGTGGTGCCGCTGCTCAAGCTCGGCGTGATCGTGCCGCTGCTCGTCCTCGCGCTGCGGCAGATCGACGTGCTGCCCCACAGTCCCGCCTTCGTTGGTGGTCTGCTCGTCGCGTTCTTCGTCCTCGACTACCTGCACGGGCTCATCGCTCGTCGTCGCAAGGACGCGACCGGCTGGATCCGGGCGCTCGACGGTCTGACCGATCTCCCTCTGCTGCTGGTGGTGGCCGGCTATGCCCAGGCACTGGTCCCCGTGCCGCTGCTCGCCGCCAAGATCGCGGTCGAGCTGCTGCTGCTGGCGCTGTACGTCGCCGGACGTGATGCAGCGGGGAGCCGGCTGGGCAACGCGGTCAGCTATGCGTCCGTGGTCGCGGTCTTCCTGCTCACCCAGGGTTGGGCTCCGCGCGTGGTGACCCCGCGGACCGCCGAGGCCGTGCTCTGGGCGAGCACGGTGCTGTCGACGATCGTGGCCCTCTACGCCCTTCGGGTGCTGCAGAAGCGCTTCCTCGCCGATGCGCTGTCTGCCGCCAACCTGCTGTGCGGCGCCTTCGCCATCTACTACTCCACCCTGCGGCGCTTCGAGATCAGCCTGCTGTTCGTGCTCATCGGGGCTGCCTTCGATGGCTTCGACGGTGCGGCGGCGCGGCGCTTTGGAGGCACCCGCTTCGGGGTCTACTCCGACGACGTCGCCGACGGGGTCAACTACGGCATCGCCCCCGCGGTGGCGCTCTACTTCCTGCTCGAGGGCCTCAGCGGGGCGCTGCTCGGGGTGTTCTACGCAGTATTCGTGGTGAGCCGCCTGGTCTTCTTCACCCTGATGAAGTCGGCCAGCGACCCCAACTACTTCCGCGGCGTGCCCAGCCCGGTGGGGGGGCTGACCACGATGTCCTCGATCGTGGTGTTCGACGGCGAGCCGGCGATCATCGGGCTGATGGTGGGGATCGCATGCGCGCAGATGGTGGCCTTCTCCACCGACTATCGACACCTGGGGCGGGCGTTGGGGGGCTGGGTGTCCCGACGTCGCCGTCGACGTGGCGGCCGCGCGCGGCGACGGGCGCTGTTCGGGGCCACCATCTATATCCTGGTGCTGCTCCTGGGCATCCGCTTGCTCGAGCCAAGGGTGGCGGTGGGGTTCATCCTGGTGGCCAACCTCGCGTACGGCTTCCTGCCCAGCGTGCTCGCGTTCCGGCGGGCGCTCGATCTGCGGCGTGAGCTGGCCCGGCGGCGAGGGGGGACGGGCGTGCTCGACGAGCCGCTCACTCCGGTGCCCGTGGAGGAGGAGCCGCTCGAGCCCGTGATTGCGGAGCCGGAGGGCGAAGAGGGGCGCTCTCTCTTGAGCGAAGGGACGGCGACCGGTCCCTTTTTCGAGGGTCGACGCTGACGGGGCCGCCGTTGACGGTAGACTGCGGGCGAGCGTGGTCTCGACGTCGATCCTCTCCCTCGTCGCGTGGGCTGTGACGTCCACGGGGGCCGTGCCCGAGTCGCCGGAGGATGGTGCGGCATCGGCGAGCGAGGCCGTGAAGGCGTCGACGGACACGCCCGAAGGAAGTGTCGAGGCATCGTCCCAAGGTGTGGGGCCCGCACCAACGCCCGAAGGGAGTGGCGAGCTACCTCCCGAAGGAGTTGGCCCCCTCGAGCATCGAAGGTGGACCACCTGGCCGATGGGGTGGCCCTCGCGTGGCGCGGACCCGCTGCGGAGGACCCCGGCGGCGGGACAGCTCGGTGGCGAAATCGAGCCCTCGATGCCCCTGGGGACAGGCCCGAAGGTCGTGTCACCCGAGCCGGTGGATCCGGCCGTGGCCCGGATGATCCGCCTCGACTACCTCCTAGGTGTGGCCTGGCGCATCGAGCCCGTGGACGTGGCCATGATCACCAGCATCGAGTACGGCCAGATGAAGGGCTTCTCGGGCTCCTTCCACACCGGCATGCTCCTGTCACCCGACCGCAACATCGTCCGCGTGGTGGACGTGCCGATCGGCCTGGGGGCCGTCTATCGGCACCGGTTCGGAGGCCGGCCGCTATACGCGAGTGTAGGGTTGACCGCGGGGATCCTCGTGCACCGGGCGGGCACCGATCTCGGCGTGATCCGCCGCGTGGACCCTGACCTTCGGGCACCGCTGAGGCTGGCGTGGACGGTGGAGCGGGTGGGGATGAGCCTCGCCCTGGTCCCCGCCTTCAGCTTTCGTGAGCGCACCTACGAACGGCGCGGGGCCGAAGTGTGGAAGCATCACTCAGTCCGTGTCGGCCTGGTTTTTGGGCTACACTGGGACTTGGTAGTGGGTCGGGCGAATCGGCGCCGGCCCTGAACGCTCGAGAGACGAGACTATGATGCGAAGTGGCACGACCTTCGGGCTGGCACTGGTGGCGCTGACGGGCTGCCAGGACGTGATCAACCTCGATCCGGTCGACGAGCGACCCGTGATCCAACCCCGGAGTCGTCCGGGCCCGATCATCGGCGGCACCCTCCTGGTCGAGGCCGGTCTCGCCGTGGCGGCGGATCCCGACCGCGATCTCATCCACGTGGTCGACCTCGAGAACCGGCGCGTCCTGCACACCATCACCCTCGAGCCCGGTGACCAGCCCGGACGAGTGGTGCGCGGAAGCGAGCACGAGGTGCACGTGGTGCTCCGTGGCTTCGGTGGCCTCGCGACCATCGACGATCAGGAGGGCACGCTCCTCCGTCGCCAGCAGCTGTGCCCCGAGCCCCGCGGCGTGGCCTACGACGACGCCGAAGCCTCCATCTACGTCACCTGCGCGGGCGGAGCCCTGATCGAGCTCGACGAGTCCGGCAACGAGCTGAGCCGTACCAAGGTCGAGCCCGATCTCCGCGACGTGGTGCTCGTCGATGGCAAGCCGGTGATGTCCAAGTTCCGCGAGGCCACGCTGGTCGACGAGGAGCGAGCCCGAACCACCGTCCCCCAGCAGGGCGAGTTCCAGGCTCGGGTCGCGTGGCGCACCTGGACGGTGCCCAACGATCCCTCCAACGCGATCTACATGCTGCACCAGCTCTCGAGCACCAATCCGGTGCCCATCGATCCGCCGCCCGAGGAGATGGGGCCGGAGGACGGCGATCTGCCCTACGGCGGCGGGGGCTCGTTCTGTGAGCCAGGCATCTCCACCACCGCGGTGACCCGCTTCGAGACCGGCTTCGTCTCGACCACGATCCTCCCCAACGCCCGGCTCACCGTCGACGCCGCGGTCTCGCCCGACGGAGCGTGGCTGGCCCTCGCCATGCCGGGGGCCAAGGAGGATCAGCCCACGATGGCCGTGATGCCCAACGAGGGCTTCGGCTGCTTCTTCGACGAGGGGGCCCGCATCGGCGAGCAGGTGACCTCGGTGGGCTTCGAGCCCGACGGCACCCTGGTGATGCTCAGCCGCGAGCCGGCTCGCCTGCTGATCCAGAGCTCCGTGCCCTTCGGCGAGGCGGAGGCCATCGATCTGCCCGGCGAGTCGGTCTTCGACACCGGCCACGAGATCTTCCATCGTGCCACCGACTCGGGCCTGAGCTGCGCCACCTGCCACCCCGAGGGCACCGACGACGGCCACGTGTGGTTCTTCGACGGCCTCGGCCCGCGCCGTACCCAGCCGCTCGACGTGGGGCTGGCCGGCACTGCGCCCTTCCACTGGGATGGCGACATGAACGACATGACCGTCCTCATGGAGGAGGTCCTCGCCCACCGCATGGGCGGCATGATGCAGTCGGGCGCGCGACGCGAGTCGTTCCAGAGCTGGGTGTTCGCCCAGGAGGGACGGCCGGCCGACGACGGGCTCCAGGACTCGTCGCTGGTGGCCCAGGGCCAGGCGCTGTTCGCATCGATGGGGTGCGGAAGCTGCCACTCGGGGGACAAGCTGGGGGGCTCGACCTCCGAGCCCATCCGAGGGATGCGGCTGCAGGTCCCCAGCCTCGTCCGCGTCTCGCTGCGTCCTCCGTACATGCACGACGGGCGCTCGTCGACGCTGGAGGAGTCGGTGGTCGACATGATCCAGACGACCACCACCGCCGAGGTCACGTCCGACAACGTCACGGCGCTCACGGCCTACCTGCGCACCCTGTGACGCCGGCGCGGCCGAGCCCATGATCATCGTCACCGGGACCAAGCGCTCCGGCACCTCGATGTGGATGCAGCTGCTGGTCGCGGCCGGCCTGCCCTTCATCGGGGACCGCTTTCCCGCGGGCTGGGGCGAGCTGCTGCGTGCGGCCAACCCCGACGGCTTCTTCGAGTCGGAGCTGATGGGCGGCATCTACTACCGCACCAACCCGCACCCGCTGACGGGCGCCTACCTGGCTCCGCAGCAGACCCGCGATCATGCGGTCAAGGTCTTCATCCCCGGCCTGGTGCGCACCGACGTGGCCTTCATCGATCGCTGCGTGGCCACGGTCCGCAGCTGGCGGGAGTACGTCCGCTCCACCCGAAGGGTGCTCGCGCTGCAAGAGCAGGCCGAGGTATCGCCGGGGGCCGGCGCGCTGCCCCCGGCCCTCGAGTGGTGGAGCCAGAGCTTCGCCTTGCTGCGCGACCTCGCGATCCGCGGCTACCCCATGCACGTGGTCTCCTACGATTCCCTGCTGCGCGACCCCCCGAAGGTCGCGGCCGAGGTGCTGGCCTGGGTGGGGCGCGGTGACCCCGAGCGCGCGGCACAGGTGGTCCAGCCGGGCCTGCGCACCGCCGAGCCCGAAGCTCGCGCCACCGATGCCGAGCTCGCCGAGGGCCTCGACGCGTGGCACCTCGAGGTCTTCGACGAGCTGTACGCCACCATCGATGCCGATCGACCCCTGACCGAGAGCTTCGTCCAGGAGCTCAACCGGACCGACGAGGAGCTGCGCCCGGTGGTGCTCGAGCACCGGGCTCGCGTCGACGCCGGGACCATCGCCGACATCCTCGGGCACGAATGATAGGATCCAATCCGATGATCCCCACGGAAGCGGTCGCGCTCCGCCTGCGCTTCGGCGAGCACCGGTGCTCGGACGAGCCTCCCGATCTCGCGGCGTTCACCCGAGCGCCGGCCGCAGCCACCGGGGCCCGCCTGGGTCGTGCCCCCGAGCCCTGCCGCGTGCTCCCCGGTCGTCGCCCGCAGCCCGCGGCGGCGCCGATGCTGCTGTTCTTCCAGCACGCCAGCTACGGCATCCCGGCCCCGGGCGACGGCTCGCTGCCCGCGCTCGACGTGTCGAGCTGGTCGCTGCGGCCGACGGTGTTCGGCTACCTCGCGGCGGTGCCTCGCCGACCGGCGCCCTCGCGCGCGCGCGCGCTGTGGGTGATGGCCGCCTGCCTGCCGCTGGCGCTGCCGCTGACGGCAAGCGCCGCGGCGCCGGGCAAGGACAAGCCGGCGGTGCAGCGACCGGTGAAGGAGCCCGCGGTCCCGGCCGCGCCCGGCACGGAGGACGAGGCGAGCGACGAGGACGGGGCCGGTCCCGCGCCCGTCCCCGATGCCGAGCCCGATCCCTCGCTCGAGCCTCCCGAGGATCCCGAGCCCGAGACCGACATCGCCGCGACTCCGCCTCCGCCCCCGGTCCCCACCGACTCGGCCGGCCCCCTCTCCGAGCGGGCCACCCTCGACGCGGCCTGGGAGGGCGTGGACGGCTTCCAGGTGGAGCTCGAGCTCAAGGGCGGCCGCCAGATGCGGGGCTACGTGGGGGCGGTGCAGCGCGAGACCTTCACCCTCATCCAGGCCGAGACCGGCGCGGTGCTGGTGCTCCCCAAGAGCGGGGTGGCGTCGCTGCGCGCCTACGTGCCTCCGCCGGTCCCCACCAAGTCGGGCACGGGCCTGCTCGTCGGCGGTGGCATCTTCACGGGGACCGGCGCCCCGGTGTTCGTCGCCGGGGTGTCGATCCTGGGCCTGTGCCCCTCGTGCACGTCGATCCACCTGCCGCTCTTGCTGGTCGGCGGAGCGGCGCTGGGAGCCGGCATCCCGATGCTCGTCCGCGGCACCAAGCACCGCCAGGCGTACCAGCGAGCGATCCAGGAGCGCTCGGTGTCCCCGATGGTGATGCGCACCCGCGAGGGCTGGACCGGCGGGGTGCGCTTCCGCTTCTAGCCGGCTGCGGCCACCTCGGCGCTACTCGGTCTTGGGATCGGTCACCCGCCCCATGAACAGCAGCAGGCCGCTGCGGGTGTCTCGGATGAGGTAGAGGAACGGCCGATCCACCTTCACCTCACGCGGCTCGTCCACGGGCGCCGCGCTGCCGGCCCTCGCCGCGATCGCGGTGGCGGCCGCGGCCTCGGTGCCCTTCTCGTCGACCTCGATGAAGCCCTTGTGGAACGCCTCGCTGAGCTGGAGCTGCTCGCTGGCGGGGGCGATGCCGGTGAGGTCGGCGTCGTCGCCGAAGGCCTTCACGATGCCGAGCTCGCCGAGGATCTCGCGCAGGCGCAGGGCCTCGCCGGGCGCGATGCGGAACTTGGGCATCGACAGCGAGAGCCGCTCGCCGGCCAGCGCCCCCACCCAGCCATCGACGGTCTCGGCGCTCAGGCTCGCCTCTACCGCGGCCAGCCCGTCGGTGGCGGTGGGGATCACCACCGTCATCGCAAAGCGCGGATCGACGTAGGGCAGCTGCACCACCTGCACGCCCTCGGCCTCCGCGAAGGAGAAGTGCTCGGTGACGTGCATGGTGGGCACGTCGTGGTCCCCGCCCGCGGCGTGGAAGGGTGCGGGCGCGGTGAGGAAGTCGGTGAAGGGGCTCATCCACGCCGCCTTGAAGTAGATGGCGTTGACCAGCACCAGGCGGGTGGAGGAATCGACCGCGCCCTCGGGCAGCAGGTTCTGGATGCGATCGTGGGTCTCGTCCTCGACCCAGCCGTTGATCCGCAGGCGCGCCGCCTCGTGGGCGCCCTTGAAGTCCACCGGCTCGAGCGGGGCGTCGAAGAAGCGCTTGGTGAGCGCGAGGAAGGGGGTCTCGTAGGGCACGGTGCCGTCGCCGAACAGGCGGTTGGCCACCGACAGCTCCACGTCCTCGCGCGGGGCGTTCCAGTCGCCGAGCATGGTGGCCACGGCGCTCTGCACCACGGGAGCGGCCCGCGGGAAGTGCAGCGCGGTCTCCATCTCCTTGGCCGTCTCGCCGCGGGCACCCGCGTGGGTCATGGTGAGGGCCAGCGCGACCGAGGCCGGAGAGATCACGATGTCACCGGGCTCGGCGGCGACCTTGCGGTAGAGGTCCACGCCGAAGGCATTGAAGCCGGTCGCCACCTCGCCGACGACGTCGGGCTCGGCTCGGGGCGGGGCTTCGGCGGGGGTCTCGGGCGTGTCCTCGTTCATCGCGTCGGGGGGCGTGGTGGGGGGAGTGCTCGGAGCCGTCGGAGTGCTCGGCGTCTCGGGGGCGCTCGGCTTGGCAGGAGGGGTCTCGGCGGGCGAGGCGTCGGCGGCCGGCTGGGAGTTGGAGGGGCAGGCCGCGAGCAGCAGCAGGGGGAGCAGGGAGGATCCGGAGGGTCTCATGGGTCTGAGCCCCCGAAACGTACGGTTGGGAGCCGCGATCTGCCAGGGGCAGGTCGCGGGCGGCCCCGGCGTGCCGGCCACGAACACGGTTGCTAGACTCGACGCCCCGTGTCCGAGGCACTCTCGCCCCCGCCGTCCGACGGCGCATCCAAGCCGCTGCGCGGCGGAGCCCAGGCGCTCGAGGTCGCTCGCGAGGTGGTGCGGGTGCTCGAGGGCGAGCGCGGACGAGCCGCGCTCGCCACCGTGATCGGGCGCCAGGGCTCGGCGCCCCAGGTGCTCGGCGCCCGCCTGATGCTGCACGGCGACGGCGAGATCGTGGGCACGGTGGGCGGGGGCGCGATCGAGGCGGAGGTGCTCGCGGCGTGCCGCATGGTGCTGCGCGACGGCAAGCCGCGACGCGTGGACGCCCAGCTCGTGCGCGACCTGGCGATGTGCTGCGGCGGCAGCATGGAGGTGTTCGTGGAGCTGCTACAGCCCCAGCTTCGGCTGGTGATCGTGGGGGCCGGGCACGTGGCCCAGGCCCTCGCGCCCGTGGCCGAGGCCGCGGGCTTCTCGGTGCACGTGTACGACGATCGCGAGGAGCTGCTCGCCAACCCGGCCTACGCCCACGCGGTCACGGGGGCCTACGACGTCGACGAGCTGCAGGAGGCGCTGCCCGATCTCGGCGAGCACGACTACGTGGTGATCACCACCCGTGACCACGCGCGCGACGAGAAGGCGCTGGCCCACCTGCTGCACCGGCCCCATCGCTATCTGGGGATGATCGGCAGCCGCCGCAAGGTGCACGCGGTGCTCGGTCGGATCCTGCGGCGCGAGCAGGGCCTGGGTCGTCCGTGGCCCGACCTCACGCGGGTGCGCGCGCCGATCGGGCTGTCGCTGGGCGGGCGCACACCGGGGGAGATCGCGGTGAGCGTGGTGGCCGAGCTGCTCGCCGTGCGTCATGGCGGAGGTGGGGTGCCGATGAGCGTGATCGACGATGCAGAGCGACGCCTACGGGACGAGCTCGGGGACGACGGGGCTGCGCGAGGGCCCGAGGCCGCCACGGCGCGATCGCATGGCGAGCTCGCCTAGACCTCGGCGCGCCCTGGAGCACCAGGGCGGCCCCACCCGGACGCGAGGCGAGCCCGCGGTGGCCGACGTGCTCGCGGCGGCGCTGCGGGCCGTGCAGGGGGCGGAGCGCGACCCCCTCACCCACGGCCTGCACGCCTACCCGGCTCGCATGCACCACGCGATCGCGGGCCAGGTGCTCGAGCACTGGGCGGAGCCCCGCACCCGGGTGCTCGATCCCTTCTGCGGCAGCGGCACGGTGCTGGTGGAGGCCCGCCGGCGAGGCCTGCGGTGCACCGGCGTGGACCTCAACCCCCTCGGCCTGCGCATCGCCGAGGTCGCCTGCGCCTGGCGGGACAAGGGCGCGCGGCGGGCCCTGAGCGAGACCATCGACGAGATCGTGGAGGCCTCGTTTGCGCGGGTGTCGGGGCGGGTCAAGGCTCTCGCGCCGCTGTCGGCGGCCGAGCGGCGCTGGTACCAGTCCCACGTGCTGCTCGAGCTGGCGGGGCTGCACGCCGAGATCCAGGCGCTCCCCCCCGGCTTCGATCGTCGGGCCCTGCAGGTGGTGCTCTCGTCGATCGTGGTGAAGTTCTCTCGCCAGCGCTCCGAGACCCGCGAGGCCGAGGTGGACAAGCGCATCGGCAAGAAGGTCGTGACCGACTTCTTCGGTCGCAAGGCCAAGGAGCTGGTGCGGCGGCTCGCGGCCTTCGCCGCCGTCGCGCCCCGCGAGGCCCCGGCCCCGCGCCTGCTCGAGGGCGACGCGCGCGAGCTGGCGCGGGTGGTCGGTAGCTGGCGTTTCGATCTGGTGCTGAGCTCTCCGCCCTACGGGGGCACCTACGACTACGCCGAGCACCATGCGCGGCGCTTCCCGTGGCTGGGGCTCGATCCCCGGGCCCTGCACGAGGGCGAGCTGGGCTCGCGGCGGCGGCTGTCCAAGGCCCGGGACGCGGGGCGGCAGTGGGAGGGCGAGGTGGTGGCGATGCTGCGCTCGATCGCCGGGGTGCTCTCCCCCCGCGGACGCGTGGTGCTGCTGGTGGGCGACGCCGAGGTGGGAGGCCGACGGGTGGAGGCCGACGAGCAGCTCGCCGCGCTGGCCGAGCGGGCGGGGCTGGTCGCGGTGGCGAGCGCATCCCAGCCTCGCCCCGACTGGCAGGGCGGACCGCCGCGTCGCGAGCACCTGATCGCGCTGGCCGTGGCCGATGGAGGTCGCCCGTGAGCGACCCGGAGGCCAGGCCCGCGCGCGAGGGCGAGAGCGCCGAGCCGCCCGGCGAGAGCGAGGGCACGGGCGAAGGACGGATCGTCGAGCCGAGCGACGACGATCCACCCGGCGAGGGCGAGGTCCGCCGACTCGCCGTGCGCGGCACGCTGTGGACCCTGCTCGGCTACGGCGGCACGCAGGTGCTGCGCCTGGGCTCCAACCTGCTGCTCGCCTACCTGTTGTTCCCCGAGGCCTTCGGGGTGATGGCGCTGGTCAACGCGTTCCTCATGGGCATCGAGATGTTCTCGGACCTGGGAATCTGGCGCAGCTGCGTCCAGAACCCACGGGGCGCCGAGCCGCGCTTCCTGGGCACCGCCTACACGATCCAGGCCGCGCGCGGGGTGGGGCTGTGGCTCACCACCTGGGCGCTGGCCTGGCCCTACGCCACCTTCTACGACGAGCCCATGCTCGCGCCCTACCTGGTGGTGGTGGGAGCCACCTCGGTGCTGCGCGGCTTCGAGTCCACGGCGGTCTTCACCCTGCACCGCGAGGTCGCGATGCGACCGCTCACCCTGCTCGAGCTCGGCTCGCGCGGCGTGCAGGCGGTGGTCACCGTGGGCTGGGCCGCCGTCGATCGCGACGTGTGGTCGCTGGTGGCGGGCGGCGTGGCCTATGCGGTGGCGCGGCTGCTCGGCTCGCACCTGCTGCTCGGGCGCCGCACCGCTCGCTTCGCCTGGGACCGCTCCGCGCGGCGAGAGCTGGTGCACTTCGGCAAGTGGCTGGTGCTCAGCTCGATCCTCACCTTCGCCATGGCCAACGCCGACCGGCTGATCCTGGGCAAGGTGGTCTCCAAGGAGGAGCTGGGCCTGTACAGCATCGCGCTGGGCTACACCTCGATCGCGGTCGCCATCGCCTTCCAGCTCGCCGACTCGGTGCTGTTCCCCATCCTCTCCCGGGCCCAGGGCGATCGGATCCGCGTGGTCGAGCTGTACCTGGGCTCGCGGCGCGTGGTGCTGTGGGCGGCGGCGGGGCTGTGCGCGGCCATCGTGATGGGCGCGCCGCCGTTCTTCGAGCTGCTCTACGACTCGCGCTACCTCGAGGCCGGCACCATCGCGCAGTGGCTCACCCTGCCCACCTGGACCACCGTGCTGTTCATCGGCAGCGACCTGGTGCCGCTGGCCTTCGGCCGCTCGCGGGTGCAGTTCCTGGGCAACCTCGTGCGCGCGGCCGGGGTGCCGCTGGCCCTGTGGGGCTTCTCGCTGGCCGGCCTGCCCGGGCTCATCGTGGGCATGGCCACCTCGTCGGTGCTCGCCCACCTGTTCCTGGTGGCGCGCTTCCCCGGCGGGCAGGCTCGCGTGCTCGGCCAGTCGCTGCGCTTCTCGATCGGCCTGGTCGCCTACGTGGTGGGCTCGCTGGGGGCGCTCGAGCTGGTGTCGGAAGCCCCGCGCTGGGCGAGCATCAGCGTGGCCGGCGTGCTCGCGGCGGTGCCCCTGGGGGTGATGGCGCGGGTGGTCCTCCGCGCCGTGCGTGGACGCGGGGCGCCCGAGCCCGAGCCCCCGCCGGCCGAGGCTGCGGGTCCCGAGGATCAGTGATCGCCGTAGTGGCTGTGCAGCCGTAGGCGCAGCGGGGCCTCCACGTCGCCGGCGTCGAGGCGATCGAGGTAGCGTTGCGCCGCCTCGTGCCCGCGGGCCATGAGCTGCGGGCCGTCGCCGAAGTCCACCGGCGCGGTCTCGATGGGGCAGGGCGGGGGCAGCACGATGATCTGCGTGCGCTCCTGCAGCAGCTCCACCTCCACGATGAGCCGCTGCATCACCAGCAGGCTCAGCGACTGCATCAGCACGCCCAGCGAGCCGCGCGGGGGCTGGCGCAGGCCGCAGGCCATCCCGGTGGGCAGCACGTAGACCCGCTCGGCGCCGGCCGTGACCGCGGGCATCAGCGGGGTGTTGTTGCTGACCCCGCCGTCCACGAGCACGCGGTCGCCCCAGCGCACCGGCGGGAACACCCCGGGGATCGAGGCGCTGGCCAGCACCGCGTCCACGGCGGGGCCCTGTGACAGCTCGAGCTCCTCGCCGCTCATGAGGTCGGTGGCGATCACCACCAGCGGCACGTCGGCGTCCTCGAGCCGCCCGATGGGGAGGTGCTCCTCGATGAGCTGGCGCAGGGCCTGGCTGCTCACCAGGTAGTTGCGCAGCCCGGTCAGCGCCAGGGTGGCGCGCACGGGCCGGAAGGGGAACACGTCGAGGGTGCTCAGGCGCTTCCAGATCTCGGCGAGCGCGTTCGCGGTGTCGAGCGAGGGCGGATGCGAGGCGATGTAGCTGGCGTTGATCGCTCCGGCGGAGGTGCCCACCACCAAGTCGGGGTGGATCCCTCGCTCGTAGAGCGCACGGATCATCCCCACCTGCACCGCGCCCAAGCTGCCGCCCCCGCTGAGGGCGAAGGCGACCTTCGGAGGGCTCTCGTCCTGGCTCATGCGGGGCGATGATCCCATCTTCGGGGCGGACGCGTGACGGCAAAGATCGGCGGCGAGCCGGGCGCGCGTGCCCGCTCCCACGGGCATTCGTTGCGCGGCGGTGAGGCGATTTGTCGCTTGAGTCGGGCGCGGGCTCTCTGGCACCCTGGAGGTCGGAAGGTCGAAGGATGACGTCGTCGATTGCCCTGCTGACCTTGGCCCTGGCCACCGGAACGGCCGACGGCTCGCGGCCCCGCGACTTCGAGCTGGGGGCGGTGGCGACGACGGCCACCACCACCGGCCCCACCGTGGGGCCCGACATGGCGGTGTCGCTCGGCCGCCCCGACCTCCACCTGCGGGTGGGCATGCAGGTGCTCGGCGGGCCGGATCGTCGGCTCTCGCCCGCGGGTCATCGCGGCGGCGAGGTGCTCGACACGGGTACCCTGCACATGTGCGCGGCGCGGGGGCGCGGGGGCTTTCGCGTGCGGCTGTGCGGCGGGGGCCAGATCGGCACCACCCACCTGCGCTACCGCAACTTCCCCACGCCCGGCCGCCGGGTGATGCCCTGGGCCGCGCTCACCGGCTTCGGCGATCTGGCGATCCCGCTGGGCCGCCGGGTGGGCCTCGATGCCGATCGCGTGGGCCTGCTGCTGCAGGGCGGGGCGATGGTGCCGGTGCTGGGCCCCGCCATCGTGATGCGCTCGGACGACTGGCCGCCGATGATCCGGCTGCCTCGCTCCGTGGGCCTGATGATGGGCGCGGGGATCCGCGTGGCGCTGCGCTAGTACGCCTTGATCGGTCAGATCGGACGGGCAACGAAGGGGCAGCAGCCACGCCTGCTCCACGTTCCACGGCCGAAAGGTCTTCGCCACTGATGCAGCGGGCGTTGAGCCGGGCCAAGCCGCCCTCCGGTCGCGAGAAGCACGCTCGCACCAAGAGGACGCCGGTCCATCGATGTTACGGGGACCGTCTCCTCGTCGGCCTCGGCTCGGCTCGTGCGACGAGGGGGACGCGGAGGATGGATCGCCTCCGCGGACGGGGCCCGAGGCGGGCTCCAGGCGCACGAGGCCCCCGGCGACGCGTCGGCTATTCGGGCCGCTTCGTCGTGCACCGCAGGGAGGGATCGGCGGAGGAGCTCAGCTCGGGTCCCGCCACGCGAAGGGCGAGGAGCTCGAGAGAAGGAGGCCCGGGCTCAGCGGAGCCCAGGGGGACCGATGAAGCGATCGATCGCCGGGGTCACGGGGCCCCCGGACTTGTTCTTGAGCACGTGGTGTCGCACCACGAACTCGCCGTCGCCCACTCGCTCGCGGCGGGGCTCGATCCGCAGGCCCACCAGGGGTCCCAGCGAGTCGGCGTGGGTGGGCTTGGTGGTGATCAGCACCACCCGGATCTCGTGCTGGCGGGCGAGCCCGAGCAGTCGCCCCTGCCAGGCGGTGCTCGCCCGGGGCTCGGTCGGGCCGAGATCGACGACCACCATGCCGAAGGCGCCCGAGCGCAGCAGCAGCTCGGTGGCCTTGCCCAGCCCCACCACCCCCAGCTCGCGGGGCACGTGCACCACGACCAGCGCATCGAGATCGATGTGGGCCGCGTGGAGATCGGGGGGATACAGCGAGCCGCCCGTGGGCTGGACCCACACGGTGGTCTCACCCTCCTGCTGGGCCCGACGCACCAGCATCGCCGCGGTGCTGAAGCGGGCCCCGGGCCCATGGGCGGGGGCCGACAGCTCGACCAGGCGCCCCGGCTCGACCAGGCTCCACAGCGGACGGCCGGGCTCGGAGGGAGGCTCGGGGGCCTTCGGCAGGGCCTCGGCGGGCTCGAGCAGGCGAAGGACGGCGTCGGCCAAGGTGGAGTGATGATACTGTTCGTAGGTTCAGTGTCAAGCCCAAGGTGGTCGATGCGGGGGGCGGGAATGCCCGACGCGGGAGGGCTCAGGCCAGCCCGAGCTCGCGTCGCCGACGGGTCTCGTCGTCGAGCGAGCGCTCGGCCAGCACCGCGACCAGCACCGCGTGCACGGCCTCGGACTCGAGCCCGCGCAGGTGCTCGAGCAGCGCGGGCGAGGTGTCCTGCAGACCCAGCATGGCCAGCGCCGCCGGAGACAGTGGGCACTGCACCTGCTCCTTGAACACCGCTCGCAGCAGCGTGCGAAGATCCTTGGTCGCGACGGTCGTCAGGGCCCAGCTCGGCATTGGCGCCCAAGGCGTAGCACGAAACTCCCCTCGATCTCGTAGGTGGATCCAAGCGGTGCTTGCGGGGCCCCGGACCCGGCGCTAGAACCCCACCACCGTGGAGCGGGGTCGTGGCCGTCTCGAACGATGTTTGATGATCGGGTGGCTGGTCCTCCCGCTCGCCGTCGTCGGCTGCGACAAGTCCGAGTCCACCCGCCTCGAGGAGATTCCCCTCCCGCACGTGCGCGCCGAGACGGTGGTGATGGTGAGCCCTCGCCCCAAGTCGCGCCACCTGGTGCTCCTGCAGCCAGCCCGTCGGGCTCGCCTGTCGCCGCGCATGGGCGGCCAGGTGATCGATCTGCTCGTCGACGAGCAGCAGCAGGTGGAGGTCGGCGAGATGCTGGTCAAGCTCGCCGCGCAGGACTCCAAGGGCGGGCTCATCACGGCCAAGGCATCGATCTCGCGGATCAAGGAGCAGCTGCTCGACACCGAGCGTGAGCTCCACACCGCCCGCGATCTGGTGAAGCGCGGGGTGGAGACCACCCGCGCGGTGGAGCGGCTCGAGACCCAGCAGGCCACCCTCGAGGCGCAGCTGCGGGAGGCCAAGGGCACGCTGGTGCGGGCCAAGGACGCGGTGGGGGCCAGCTCCATCGACGCGCCCTTCTCCGGCACCATCACCCGCGTGGACACCGAGCTGGGCGAGTACATCGGGCCCGGCAGCGTGGCCATGGTCATCGCGCAGCTCGATCCCCTCGCGGCCGAGGTGCCGCTGACCGAGGCCGAGGTGGCCATGAACGATCGCGGCGGGCTGGGCTTCGGGCTGGTGGTGCGGGGCGAGCACGTCGAGCCGCAGCTCGAGTGGCTGGCCTCCGAGGCCGATCCCGGCACCTCCACCTTCACCGCGCGGCTGCGGGTGCCCAACCCCTCCGCTCGCCTGCGCGCCGGCGAGTCGGCCCAGGTGGAGGTCTTCGGCCCCGAGCGCGCGCCGATCACCGCGGTGCCGATGACCGCGGTGCGCTGGGCCGCCGACGTGTCCTACGTGCTGCGCCTGCAGGGCACCAAGGTGGAGCGCGTGGAGGTCACCGTGCTCGACGACAGCGAGGAGCTGGTCACCATCGCGGGTCCCGTCGCCGCCGGCGATCGAGTGGTCGCGGCCGGCCCCCTGAGCCTGATGCCCGGGGACGAGGTGGTGGTGGTCGACGCCCAGGCCGAGACCCTGGCCGATGCATCGGGCTGAGCGGAGGGATCGATGTTCGATCGCATCATCCGCCTCAGCGTCGCCAACCCGGTCTTCGTCAACCTGCTGTTCTTCCTGGTGATCGCGGCCGGGCTGCGCTCGGCGTTCTCGCTGCCGCGCGAGGAGTTCCCCGAGATCTCCCTCGACCGCGTGCTCGTCACCGTGCCCTACCCCGGGGCCACCGCGCAGACCATCGAGGAGCTCATCGTCCGCCCCATCGAGGACGAGCTCGAGAGCGTCAACAACGTCAAGGAGTACAAGTCCTTCGCCAACGAGGGCACCGCCTCGATCACCATCACCTTCAACGAGGGCACCGACCTGCAGGCGGCGCGCTCGGAGGTGGAGAAGGCGGTCTCCTCGGTGCAGAACCTGCCCGAGGACGCCGAGACCCCGCTGGTGCGCGAGCTGACCCTCGAGCTGCCCGTGGTCTCGGTGGCGCTCCTCGGGGACACCAGCGCCACCCTCGTGGTCGATCGCGTGGCCGACGAGCTGCGCGACCTGCCGGGCGTGGCCACGGTCAACGTCAGCGGCGGGGCCGAGCGGAAGATCTTCGTCGACCTCGACGAGCAGAAGCTGCGCACCCTGGGGATCCAGCCCGGCCAGATCCGCCAGGCCATCCGCTCGGCCGAGGCCAACCTGCCCGCGGGCACCGTGGAGCAGCAGGGGCAGGACATCTTCGTCAAGACCGAGAAGAACCTGCGCTCGGCCGCCGACGTGGCGCGGATCCCCATCAGCCCCGGCTCGCCGCTGCGGGTGGGCGACGTGGCGCAGGTGCGCGAGACGGTCGACGAGGACGACACCCTGTTCTGGGTGGACGGCGAGGCGGCGGTCAAGCTCACGGTGGGGCGCGAGGAGACGGCCGACCCCATCGAGATCCGCGAGCACGTGCTCGCGGTGGTGCCCCGCATCGACGGCGAGCTGCCGGCCGGCATGGAGCTGCGCTTCGCCGAGGACTTCACCGTCTCGATCCGCGACCGCCTCGATACGGTGTGGCTCAACGCCGCCTCCGGGGCGATCTTGGTGCTCTTGGTGCTGCTGGTGATGTCGGGCTTCCGCCAGGCCATGCTGGCCATCATCGGCATGCCGGTCTCGTACCTGGCCGCCACCTTCTTGATGGATCAGACCGACCTGACCATCAACGTGGTCTCCACCTTCGGGCTGCTCATCGCCACCGGGATCATCGTCGACGACGCGATCGTGGTGATCGAGAACGTGCAGCGCCACCTCGAGATGGGCAAGGACCGGGTCCGGGCCACCATCGAGGGCACCCGCGAGGTGCTGCTGCCGGTCACGGTGGCGGTGCTCACCACCTGCCTGGCCTTCGTGCCGCTCACCATGGTCAGCGGCACCATGGGGCGGATCATGAAGATCCTGCCCCTGGTGGTGATCTTCTGCCTCATCGGCTCGATGTTCGAGGCGATCTTCATCCTGCCGGGGCACACCGCCGACTACGCCAGCACCGACGCCAAGGACAGCTACACCGCGAAGCTCGTGTCGGTGCTCAAGGCGATCTACCGCCCGTTCCTGCGCGGGTGCACCCGTCATCGCTACCTCACCGTGCTGCTGGTGACCCTGGGCTTCGTCGGGGTGGGGGTGCTGGCCTCCACCATGCCGCTGCAGATCGGCGCGCCGGGCAAGCCCTTCCAGCTCGGGGTGCACTACGAGCTGCTGCCGGGGCTGAGCAAGGAGCACACGCGGGTGCAGGGGGCGGCGATCGACGCCCTGGTGCGGGAGCGGCTGGGCGACGAGGCGGTGCGGGTGACCAGCCTGCGGGTGGGCAGCATCCTCGACGACGACACCGGGCAGCTGCTGGTGGGGGCCAACCGCGGGCAGCTGCGCTGGCAGTTCGAGATGAGCGACCAGCTCATGGCCGAGTACCCGGCCGCGGTCCGCGAGCTGCGGCGCTACCTGCTGACCAACCCCGAGCTGGCGCGCAGCGTGGTCAAGGAGGTGGAGGCGGGCCCGCCCACGGGCGCGGCCGTCACCGCCAACCTGCGCGCGCGCGACATCGGCCAGCTCAACGCCGCCATGGAGGACCTCAAGGTCTTCCTGTATGGCCTGCAGGGCATCACCGACATCCGCGACAACTACGGCACCGGCAAGGAGACCTTCCGCGTCGACGTGGACCAGGATCGCGCCGCGCTCTACGGCCTCACCGAGCTCGACGTGGCCCAGGCCGTGCGCACCGCGGTGGACGGCCTGGTGGCGACCGAGGTCTCGATCGACGAGGAGCCGGTGGAGATCGTGGTGCGCTACGCCGAGGGGCGCAGCCGCGATCGCAGCGGGATCCGCAACCTGGTGGTCACCGGATCCCAGGGCCGCTCGGTGCGGCTGGACCAGGTGGCCGAGGTGGTGCGCACCCGCGAGGTGGGCTACATCCGCCGCGAGGACGGCCAGCGCACCGTCTCGGTGCTCGCCGACACCGACCGCGAGGTGCTGCCGCCGGTGGAGGCGGCCAAGCGCCTCGAGGCGCACTGGAACGAGAAGCTCGCCGGTCGCTACCCCGGCATGGACCTGTCCTTCGGCGGCGAGGTGGACGAGCTGAGCGAGAGCCTCGAGGACCTGCCCGGGGCCTTCGGGCTCGCGGTGCTGATGATCTACCTGGTGCTGGCGCTGCAGTTCCGCTCCTATGTGCAGCCGCTCATCATCCTCAGCGCGGTGCCCTTCGGCCTGATGGGGGCGATCCTCGGCCTGTTCTCGATGAGCTACGACCTGTCGCTGATGGCCTTGTTCGGCATCGTGGCGCTCGTCGGCATCGTGGTCAACGACTCGCTGGTGATGGTCGACTTCATCAACAAGCGGCGCGGCGACGGCCTGGAGCTGCACGACGCGGTCGAGCAGGCGGCGCTCGAGCGGCTGCGGCCGATCCTCTCCACCACGCTCACCACCTGCCTGGGCTTGCTGCCGCTGGCCATCGGCCTGGGCGGTCGCGACGACGTGCTGGCCCCCATGGCGGTGTCGATCAGCGCGGGCCTGGGCTTCGCCACCGGCCTGGTGCTGCTGGTGGTGCCGGCGATCTACCTGGTGGTCGAGGACGTCAGCGCGCTGGGGCGGCGGATCTTCGGCCGGGGCCAGCGGGCGCACGAGCCGGCCGCCGTGACCGAGCCGCCGCCGAGCGAGCACGAGCGACAGACCGGCGACTGAGCGCGGCCCTTCGCCGGGGCCTACCCGCGGGCTGCTCAACTCGAGAACCACGAAACTCCGCTGTTTCAAGGATCGATGGGACGAATGTTGGGACTCGGGATGGCTGCGGCGAGCCCGGGAGCGCCGCGCCGGCCCACGGTGGTGAGCGAGCACGAGCTCCGGGCCTCCCCCCGCGGTCGCGGCTGATCTCGCGAGCTCGGCTACTTCGGCGAGCTCGGCTCGCCGCCGAGCTTGGCCCGTCGCCCTCGTCCCACGAGGTACTGCTCGGTGCTGCCCGTGCGCGTGGCCTTGGTGTGGAAGGGCTTGGCCATCGAGAAGGTCTCGCGCATCCGCTGGATGAGCTGGGGGAACTGGCCGCCCTGGAACACCTTGCCCGCGAAGTGGCCTCCCGGTCGCAGCACCGCCACCGCGATGTCGAGCGCGCGCTCGAACAGGGCCTCGCTGCGCAGGCGGTCGGTGGTGGAGTCGCCGATCGTCCTGGGGGCCATGTCGGAGAGCACCACGTCGAACTCTCCGAAGCGCTCGACCAGCCGGGCCGGGTCGAGCTCGTCCACGTCGACCACGAAGGCCTCGCACCAGGGGGGCAGGGCCAGCTCCACCGGGCGCAGGTCGAGGCCGATCACCAGCCCCTCCTCGCCCACCCGCTGGGCGGCATGCTGCATCCACGAGCCCGGCCAGCAGCCGAGGTCCAGCACCCGCCGCCCGTGGCCGAGCAGCGAGAAGCGCTGGTCGAGCTCCTGCAGCTTGTAGACCGCACGCGCAGCGAAGCCCTCCTGCTTGGCACGACGGTAGGCGGCGTCGTGCCGAGCGGAGCGATCGTCGAGCTTGCGCTTGCGGGCCATCGGCCCGGCCGAGCTACTTCTTGCCCTTGGCCGCCGCGTGAGCGGCCTGGACGGTCGCCTTGTGCGAGCGGCGGACGATGACGATGCCGCCGTTGGGCCCGGGGATCGAGCCCCGGATGAGCACCAGGCCCTCCTCGGGCAGCAGCTTGGCCACGCTCAGGTTCTGCACCGTGGTGCGGACGTTGCCCATCTGGCCGGCCATGCGCTTGCCCGGGACCACGCGGCCCGGGGTGAGGCGGCAGCCGATGGAGCCACCGTGGCGGTAGTACTCGTGGACACCGTGCGAGGCCTTGGTGCCGCGCATGTGGTGCCGCTTGATCACGCCCTGGAAGCCCTTGCCCTTGGAGGTGCCCGAGACGTCCACGCGGCCGCCCTCCTCGAAGATGTCGAGGGGCAGGTCCTGGCCCACGGGGTGGGCGGCGAGCACCTCGGCTCCGACCCGGATCTCCCGGACGTGCTTGCGCGGGGTGACCTCGACCTGGCTGAAGCGGCCGCGGTCGGCCTTGGTCAGGCGCGAGGGCTTCTGCTCCTCGAAGCCGATCTGCAGCGCGGTGTAGCCGTCGCGCTCCTCGGTGCGGTGGGCGGTCACGGTGTTGCCCTTGACGGAGAGCACGGTGACGGGCACGCGCCTGCCATCTTCGAGGAAGAGCTGGGTCATCCCGAGCTTCTTGGCGATCATTCCGGGCTGGACGTTCATGGAGTCGTTCCTTGGTGCACGGTTGCGAAGCGTGGCGCTCGGCCAGAGGCTTCTGGAGGCCGGCCGCGAGGTCGCCGAGCTGGCGCCCACGGCGGGCCGTGATGGGTGGGGGACTATGGCGAAGGGGTGGGGGAGCGTCAAGGCGCTCGCCACCCCCCGTGCCGGAGGGATCCGCGGGCTCGGGAGGATGCCCCGGCGGAGGTCCGAAGATCCGTGAGCCAGGGCACGAAAGAAGGGCGACGACCCCCGTCCGGGTCGTCGCCCTTCGCCTCGATGGATGAAGGAGCTGCCTAGTCGGCCAGGCCGATGTCCACGCGGCGGTCGTGGGCCCAGCCGGTCTCGTCGGTGCCGGTGGCGTCGAGCTCGCCGCGGGAGGAGGTCTCCATGCGGTCGTTGCTCAGGCCGTGCTTGGAGAGGTAGCCCGACACGCTGGTGGCGCGGCGCTGGCCGAGGCCGAGGTTGTACTCCTCGTCGCCGCGCGGGTCGGCGTGCCCCACCAGGGTCATGCGCCGGCCCTTGGCCGGGCCGTCGTCGAAGCACGCGACCAGGGCGTCGAGGGCGGACTTGGCCTGGGGGCCGAGCTTGGCCGAGTCGAAGGCGAAGTCGGTCTCGGGAAGGTCGCACATCCGGGCGAGCTCCGGGTCGATGCCCACGGTGCTCTTGTCGGGGTCCTTGCCGTCGTGGTCCGCCCCTTCGCCCGAGGGGGAGGCGGTGGCCGTCGCGGGATCGGCCGTGTCCTCCGTCTTCTTGCAGGCGCCGAGGCCCAGGCCGGCGACGAGGGAGGTGGTGATGACGAGCATCGAGATGGTGGTTCTCATGGCGAGAGGAAATCCGTGGGGCGTCGAGTCGCGAGTCGCCCGATGCCGTTGGAGCCGCGCCAGGGCCGGACGGTGCATGCTTCCTTCGGCTGGTCTCGCGGCTCTGATGGGGGGAGCGCGACGGAGGGGGCCGGCGCTCGATCGTCACTCGGCCGTCACCCGTCCCCCGTCGAAGGTCACCCGCTTGATCCCCGTCCAAGTCTCGTCCTCGGGCGTCGACGCTGCGGCCCCGGCCCCGGTGGTCGAGCTCGATCCCATGTCCCTCGTGCTGCACGCGTCGGGGCCGGTCGCCGTGGTGCTGTGGACCCTGGTCGGCGCCGCGGTGGCGGCCTGGGTCCTCATCGTGGTCAAGGACCGGCAGCTCCGGCGCTGGCGGGCGGCCGAGCGCGCCTTCGAGCGGGCGCTCCAGGGGCCGCGCTCGCTGGCGCAGATCGTCGAGCTGTGCGAGCGGCACCAGGACGCGCCGGGGGCCCGGGTGGTCGCCGCGCTGTGCCGGCGTCACCGCGAGCCCGACGTGCTGCCGGCGGTGGCCGAGGCGGTGCTGGCCGAGCAGCAGGAGCGCCTCTCCCGGCTGATGCCGGCCCTCGCCTCCATCGGCTCGGCCTCGCCCTTCGTGGGGCTGCTGGGCACGGTCTACGGGATCATGGATGCGTTCCTGCGGATCGGCCGGGAGAAGAGCGCCACCCTGCCCGTGGTCGCGCCGGCGATCGGCGAGGCGCTCATCGCCACGGCGGTGGGCCTGTTCGCGGCCATCCCCGCGGTGGTGGCCTACAACGCGCTGTCCAAGCGCATCGAGGACTTCCTCGGCCGGGTGCAGGCCACCTCCCGCCAGTGGGTGGTGGTGGTGAGCCGCGGGCCGGGCGGGACGAGCGAGGGGGAGGGCTAGGCCGTGGCGCTGGGCTCGTCGCGCGGAGGCTTCCGCGAGATCAACGTCACCCCGCTGGTGGACGTGCTGCTGGTGCTGCTGGTGGTGTTCATGGTCACCGCGCCGCTGCTCGCCACCGGCCTGCGGGTGGAGCTGCCCACCGTCGACGCCGACGTCTCGCCGCTCAAGGACTCGCGCCTGGTGATCACGATCACCGCCGAGGGGCGGATCGAGCTGGGCGACCAGGACGTGACCGAGGACGTGGAGGGCGTGCTGCTCCGGGACGAGCGCGTGCGGACGCGCCGGGAGCTGTACATCCGGGCCGACGAGCGGGTGCCCTACGGGGTGGTCGCGCGGGTGGTGGCGGCGGCCCGGGTGGCCGGCGTCGAGGGCCTCAACCTGCTGGTGCAGCCCGAGCTCGAGGAGCGGGCCCGTGCGCGCGGTGGTCAGGGCTGAGCCGCGAGGGGGGCGAGACCTTCGGCCGAGCGACCTCCTGCTGGGGCTGGGGGTGGCGGCGGCCGTGCTCGGCCTGGCGGGCTTCACCCTCGACGTGGCGCGGCTGCGGCATCGAGTCGACCTGCCGCCCGTCGATCCCGGGCTCGGGGTTCCCATCGCGGTGCGACCGATCCTCGATCTGCCCTCGGCAGGGAGCGCCGGGGGTGGTGGGGGCACGGCGATGGTGCCGGCGTCGTGGGCCCGGGCGCCGGCGGTGGGCTCGGGGACGGGCGCGGGACCCGAGGCCGTGGTCGCCGAGGCGGCGGCCGGAGGAGCGCCCGGTGGGGCGGCGCGACGGCACGGCGGGCGCTCGAGCGCGCTCGGATCGGCGCTGCCCTCGGTGGAGGAGCTCGGCGAGGATCCGAGCGAGCCCGGCCCAGGCCAGGGCGAGGGCGTCGGAGCGGAGGGAGCCGACGATGCACCGATGGTCGGCGGTGCGTCCGGCGACGGCAGCGAGGCCGGCGGGGCCGGGGGCGACGGCGGAGCGGGAGGCGGCGCAGGGGAAGGCGACGGCCCGGGGGGCGACGGCGAGGATCCTCGGGCCGCCCGAGCGGTGGCGCTCTATCGCGATCGTCTCGCGCGCTGGCTCGCCGCCCGCTTCTCCGTGCGTGGCTCGGGGCTGTCGCGGGAGCAGCTGCGCCGCCAGCGGGTGCGCGCCATCCTGCGGATCGCCGAAGACGGCACCGTGGCCGACTTCGAGGTGATCGACAGCGGCAACGCGGCCTTCGACCAGGGCGCCCGCGCGGCCCTCGAGAGCGTGCGGGGGCTGCCGCTGCCGATCCCGCCCGACCACTACCCCACGGCCATCCCGCGCGAGATCCACGTCAGCTTCGTGTGCAAGGAATCCCAATGCGACTGAGCGCCGTGCTCCGGATCCCCGCGTGGCGGCGGGTCTTCTCCTCCTCCTTGGTCGTCCTGGCGATCGCGCCGTGGGCCATGGCCACGCCGGTGCGGGGGCAGGCCCCTGCGCCCGAGCGGGATCCCGAGGACATCCTCGGCGAGCTGGTGGTCGACGCGGCCAAGGCCGGCCCGGGGCGGCTGGTGCTGCCGGTGGTGGCCGTGGAGTCGCCGCTCACCGAGACGCCGCTGCAGGCTCGCGTGCGCGAGGTGGTCACTCGCGATCTCGAGCTGTCGGGGGAGGTCGAGGTGGTGCCTGCCTCCCATGCGGCGGTCCGGCCCGAGCATGCCGACGTCCCGCTCGACCCCGAGCCCTGGCGGGAGGCGAAGGTGGAGATCGTGGTGCGGGTGCACGCCGATCGGATCCCCGTGGGGCAGGTGGGGCTGTGGGCCGAGATCCACCTGCTGCGCGCGGGGCAGGGCCCGCTGCGCAGCGAGGTCGACGGCGCGCTGTCGGCCGAGCGCCTCACCAGTCATCGCCTCGCCGACGCGGTGCTCGGGACCATCACCGGCTACGAGGGACCCTTCGCCAGCCGGCTCTCCTTCGTCCGCTCCGCCGCGGGCGAGCGCACCGTCCTCACCATCGATCCCGACGGCCATGGGGCCAGCCCGCGCTCACCCGCCGAGCAGCTCGCCACCGCGCCCGCCTTCGATCCCGAGGGCACGCTGTACTGGGCGGGCAGCGTGCACGGGGGGCGCTATCGGCTGTACCGCGAGCGCCAGGCGGAGGCGATACCGCTGGAGCCCGCGGGATCGATCTACGGCCTCGCCTTCGACGGGCGCGGCGATCGGGCGGCCGTGGCCATTGCGACCGCGACGGGGATCCAGCTCTTCGTGGGCTCCGCCGATCTGCGGGGGCTGGAGGCGAGCACCGAGCTGCCGCTGGCGCTGCACCCCGCGTTCTCCACCAGGGGCGCGCTCGCCTATGCGGGCACTGCCAGGACGCGCCAGCGGATCTACGTGGACCGTCGACCCGTGTCGCCCAAGGGCCTGACCGCCTCGGCCCCCGCCTTCTGTCGGCACCCGGACGGCGAGCGGCTGGTGTACTCGGTGGGGGTCCGCGAGCGGGCCGACCTGCTGGTCACCGACGCCAAGGGCCGCGACCCCCTGCGCATCACCAAGGGGCAGGGCCGCAACAGCCATCCCGCCTGCAGCCCCGACGGTCGACTGGTGGCGTTCTTCTCCACGCGCCGAACCGGCGAGGGCCCGGGGCTCTATGTGATGCGGATCGACGGTCGTCGGCCGCGGAAGATCTCGAGCATGCTCGGCGACTCGCTGCAGTGGTCGGGGCGACTGGGCGTGCCGATGGCCCGATCGAAGGCGGCCGCGCCCGTGGCGGTGTCGCCGGCCGAGGCCGCGACGGACGAGGCGGAGGCGGCTGCGACCGGCGAGGTCGAGGCCGAGGCGACGCCCGAGGGCTGACGATCGAGGCATGGGGAGGTCCGCGTCACCCCGCGAGGCTCGATGGTCCCGGGGATGGAGCACGAGCTCGCGGGCTGGCGTACGACAGCGAGGCCGCGTCGTACCAGGCCCGCCTGCGCCGGCGCGAGGCCGAGCACTCGGGCTCGTGGTGGGTGATCCACGGCGAGGACCACGGGGCCGCGCTGCGCGAGCCGCCGGTGGTGCTGCGGTGGTCGGAGATGATCGCGCTGTGCCTGCGACACCTGTGCCGCCGCGAGGGCCGAGCCGCTCCATGAGCGCGGGCGGGCTCACGCCGAGCCGTCGGCGGTCTCGGGCGTGGGCAGGCCCAGCAGCGCGCGGGTGTTGGCGGTGGCGAGCCGGGCGAGGGTGTCGGGATCCTGCCCGCGGGTCTCGGCCAGTCGCGAGCAGGTGAACGCCACGTTGGCCGGCACGTTCTTGGTGCCGCGCATGGGCACTGGGGCCAGGTAGGGCGCGTCGGTCTCGAGCATGATGCGGTCGTCGGGCACCAGGCGCACCGCCTCGCGGATCTCCTCGGCCTTGGGAAAGGTGGCGATGCCCGAGAACGACACGTGGAAGCCCAGGCGCAGCCAGGCCTCGGCCTCACGCGGACCGGCGGTGAAGCAGTGCACCATGCCGGGCATGGTCTCGCGGGGGCCGGTCTGCTCCACGATCGCCAGCGCCTCGTCGTGGGCCTCCCGGATGTGCAGCACCAGCGGCAGGCCCAGGCGCCGGGCCATGGCCACGTGGGCGGCCAGCGAGCTGCGCTGCTGCTCGGGCTCCGAGAGGTTGTAGTGATAGTCGAGCCCGGTCTCCCCGATCGCGACCACCTTGGGGTGGGCGGCCCGCTGCTCGATGGCGGCCAGGGCCTCGTCGTCGGTGGTCCGGGCCTCGTGGGGGTGGATCCCCACCACCGCGAACACGCTGGGGTGGGCCTCGGCCAGCGTCAGCGCGCGGGCCTGGCTGCTGCGCGAGCACCCCACGTGTACCACCTGCTCCACGCCGGCGCGCCGGGCCTCCTGCAGCGTGGCCTCCACGTCGTCGACCATGGGCGAGTAGTCGAGGTGGCAGTGGGCGTCGATGAGCCCGGGGATCCGCGGCGGAAGGGGGCGTTTGCGTCCCACGCCCCGGACGCTAGCACGGCCGGAGCAGGGCGGCCTCAGCCCGCCGGAATCGAGGCGCAGCCGAACTGGATGTCGATCTTGCCGTTGGCCGCGCCCTGCACCCGGTCGCAGGTCTGCGGGCACAGCTCGATCATCGTGGGCATGTCGGGATCGTCGTAGTACCAGCCATCGACCACGCCCGCGCAGTCGGCCGCCGAGTCCACCCGACCGATGGCGATCGTCCCGCCCATGCCATCGTCGAACTCGAGGTTGACCTGATCGGGGTTGAACTCCATGCCCTCGGGCACCGGCGGGATCTCGAACTCGCACGAGAGCGCGGCGCCGCCGATCACCTCGGTGGTGAGCACGTCGAACACGGCCTGGAAGTCCTGGTCGCACAGGTCGGCCGCCACGCCGCCGGTGTTGTTGCTCAGCTCGATGTAGTTGGTGCCGATGCCGGCCGCGCTGGCGCAGTTGGAGTGGCAGACCACCGAGTGGTGCACGTAGTCCATGTACGAGGGATCGAGGGCCTGGAAGGCCAGGTGGAACTCGCCCCACGCCATGTTGGAGGTGTCGTCGGTCACCACCACCACGTGCTTGATCGCCTCGGGCCGGATCGCGCTCGACCACTCCCCGTGGGTGGCCAGCAGCCGCTCCCACGCGTCGTGGCTGGCCACGCGCTCGTCCACGTGGGTGAAGGTCGGCGGGTTGCCGTCGCTGCCCGGGCAGCCCCCCGAGCCCAGCGGGGCATCGATGCAGATCCCGTTGCCGTTGTTGGGGTAGCTCGAGATCAGCACCACGTGCACGTCGACGCCGCTGGCGATGATCTGGTTGGAGAAGTCGTTCATGCGGGCCTGGATCTCGGCCGCCTCGAAGCTCATCGAGCCCGAGTTGTCGACGACGAAGATGATGTCGGCGGGGACCGGCACCAGCTCGGCCTCCTCGCCCACCGCGGCGCACTCGTCGTCGCCGTCGGGCGGGGGCTCGTCGTCGTCGGGCACGTCGAGCTTGTCGCTCATCGTGTCCTCGGCCCCGACGGTGGCGTCGGCTCCCGTCCCGGTGTCGAGGCCACCGATGCCGGAGCCGCCGTCGTCGGCCCGCCCGCCGCCGCCGCCACAACCCGGAAGGGACAGCGCGACCGACATCGCCCCGAGGAGAAGGTGCTTCGAGTGCATGGACGCCCGTACCACGGGAGGTTTAGACACCGACCATCGTGGGCATTCCGACGCGATCGGGGTGAAATCGCGGTGCCTTGGGCTACGAACCACCGCGCGAGGGCTCGATGATGACCTTGCCCTTGATCCGGCGCGCCTCCATGTCGGCCAGGGCCTGGGCCACCCCGTCGAGGCCATGGCGGGCCGTGATCCGGGGCCGCAGCGCCCCCTTGGCGTGCAGCGCGAACAGGGCCCGGAGGTTGTCCACGTGGCGGCGCGGGTTGGCCATGGCCCAGGCGCCCCAGGCCACCCCCACGATCGAGCACTGCTTGAGCAGGGCGAGGTTCCACGGCACCCGCGGGATCGTGCCCGACGCGAAGCCGATCACCAGGTGGCGACCGCCGGGCCCCAGCGCGCGCAGGGCCGGCTCGGCCAGCTCGCCGCCCACCGGATCGTAGATCACGTCGACCGAGCCGCCGCCGAGCTGCTTGGCGCGGCGCTTGAGATCCTCGGTGGAGTAGTCGATGCCCGCGCTCGCGCCCAGCTCGGCGCAGAAGGCCAGCTTCTCCGCGCTCGAGGCGGCCGCGATCACCTTGGCTCCCAGCGCGATCGCGATCTCGATCGCGGCCGAGCCCACGCCCCCGGCGGCGCCGAGCACCAGCACCGTCTCGCCCTTGGCCAGCGCGCCGCGATCGACCAGGGCGTGATAGCTGGTGGCGTAGGTGAAGGCGAAGGCCCCCGCGAGGTCGGTGGGCATCGAGTCGGGGATCGGCACGCAGCGCTCGCTGCCCACGAGCACGTGGGTGGAGAAGCCACCGAAGCCGGTCAGCGCCATCACGCGATCGCCCGCCGCGAAGGGCGAGCCCTCGCCCGCGGCCACCACCGTGCCCGCGATTTCGCCGCCCGGGGAGAAGGGCAGGGGAGGCCGGAGCTGGTAGAGGCCGCGGGTCATCAGCAGGTCGGGGAAGTTCAGCCCCGCCGACTCCACGGCGACGAGCACCTGGCCCTTGGATGGGATGGGATCGGGGAGCTCGACGATCTCGATCGCGTCGGGTCCCTGCAGGGCGGTGATCTGGGCGGCACGCATGGCCCCTGGGTTTTGCCCCGCGGGAGCGACGGGCCGCAAGGGCGCTACGGCTCTTGCTCGGCCAGGCGCTGCAGGTTGGCGAAGGCATCGGCCACCGCCTCGCGCACCGCGGGGCGCGGGTGCCAGCGCATGCGCTGCAGCATGAGCAGGCCCGGGTTGTCGCCCTCACCGGGGGGCACCATGCGGGCCAGCGCGTAGGCGGCCCGCACCCGCGTGATCCCGGGCAGGAACACGCGACGGGCCATCCGGTGCACGCGCTCCACGTCGGCGAGCTCGGCGGTCCCGAGGGCGGCGAGGGCCTCGAGCGCATCGTCGCGCCACGGGCGGACGTCGAGCGCCGCGATCAGCCGGGGACGGGCCACGTCGCGGCGGGCGGCGGCCAGGGTCATCGCGGCGCGGAAGCCCGGCCCGCCCTCGCCGTCGGGGCCGGCGAGGACCTCCTCGAGCGCCGCGCAGGCGGCGGGCCCGGGGGGATCGAGCATGGCGATCGCATCGAGCAGGCCGTCGCGGACCTCGTGGTGCTCCTCGGCTCGCAGCGCGCTCACCAGCGCGGGCTCGGCCGCGTTGCCGCGCAGCTCCACCAGCGCCATGCCGGCCTGGAAGCGCAGGTCGGGGGCCTCGGCCGTCAGCGCCTGGGCGATCGCCTCCTCGATGCGGGCGCGCAGCGAGGGCTCCACCCCGGCCTCGATCGCGGCGCGGGCCAGGAACGACAGCGCGATCACGCCGCACTGCCGCAGGTAGATCGCATCGTCGTCGTCGCCGCGGAGCTCCAGCCACTGCAGCGCCGGGTCGACCACGCTCGGATCGCCGAGCGTGGCCAGCCCGGTGGCGGCCTGGCCCCGCAGCGCGGGCTCCTCGTCGTCCAGCCGCGCCTGCAGGGCGCGACGGACCGCCTCGCCCCGCGAGTGCTCGAGGCACGCCTGCCAGCGCGGGCCCGGCTGCTGCATCTCGGCCAGCAGCGCGGCCGGCAGGTTGCGCAGCGCGGGCTCGCGAACGCGAGGGTCGGCATGCTCGACGTCGCGGAGCGCAGCGTCGAGGGTCATCTCGGGGGCGAGCATCAGGCGGTGAGCTCCAGCAGGGTCTGCTCGAGGGCGAGGCGCACGTTGGGGTTGCGCTCGAGGCCCTCGCGCAGCGCCTGCAGGCGATCGATCTGGTGCAGCAGCGCGGGTACCTCGGCCCCCGCCCCCGGCAGGCCCGGCAGGCCCTGGCCCCCCCGCAGGTGCTCGCGCAGGTGCAGCAGCCACAGGTCGAGGGCCCGACCGCAGGCCGCCCGCTCGCGCGCGGGACGACCGGGACCGGCCCCGCCGCTGGCCTGCGTCCACGCCGACCACAGCGGTCCCTTGTCGCCGCTGAAGATCCCGGCCGGCCCCTCGTGCGCCGCCGACATGGCGCTGCGCACCAGGGCCAGCACGTCGTCGAGCGAGGGATCGGCGGCCAGCTCCAGGGCCAGGCCCGCGCTGCCCTGCGCCAGGCGGAGCGCCAGGGCCAGGCGCTCGGGATCGGGCGTCGGCGCCTCCTCGCCCTCCGCGACGGCCTTGCGCTGGCGCTCGGCCAGCACGCCCTGCACCACCTCGGTCAGCAGCGGCAGCGGCAGCGGCCCCAGGCGCACGGGCAGGCAGCGGCTGAGGATCGTGGGCAGCAGCCCGTCGGGGTGGGTCGTGATCATCACGAAGTGCACCCCGGGCCGCGGCTCCTCGATCGACTTGAGCAGCGCGTTGTAGGCCTGCTCGGTGAGCGCGTCGGCGGGGTCGAAGATCACCACGTGGTGCTGGCCCTCGAAGGGCGCGTGCTGCAGGCGATGGCTCAGCTCGCGCGCCACCTCGACCTTGATCTTGCCGCCCTCGGCCTCGGGCACGATCCGCTCCACGCCCGCATGCAGCCCCGTGAGCACGCGGTGGCACACCGTGCAGCGGCCGCAGCCCACCGCGGGCCGTACCGGGCAGTGCAGCGCGCAGGCCAGGCCCAGGGCCAGGGCCGCCTTGCCGATGCCGCGGGGGCCCATCACGATCAGCCCGTGGTGGAGCTGATCGCGGGCGATCGCCCGCGAGAGCCGAGCCTGCGCGTGCTCGTGGCCCCGCACGCCGGGGAATCCGGTGAAGGCTTCGGCCATCGCGGGCCGCAGGGTAGCAGAGGTCGCTAGGGCACCGCGGCCTCGATCGCGTCGGGATCGATGTCGGCGGCCAGGTGCGCCTGCACCGTGATCGCTCCCCCCGTCCCGTCGAGGCCGGCGTCGGCCAGGTCGAACACGTGACCCCCCGCCATCGCGTCGTAGCTCGCCAGGTGCTCGCCGGGCTGCGGCACGCCGTCGATGGCGAACGCGAGGGTCAGCGGGACCCGCACGGTGATCGGATCGGCCGGCCCCGCCTCGGGGTCGTGCACGCGCCAGCCGGCCGTGGGCCAGCTCTCCTCGGTGGCCGCGGCCACCGGCGGCAGCTCCATGCGAAGGGTGAGCACGCTGCCCGCCCGGTCCACCTGCAGCGCGGCGCCGGCCGCCTGCTGCACCGCGAACGGGGTCGAGCTGGCCTCGAAGGTCCCCTCGGCGCCCCCGTTCCACACCGGCCCGCTCGCCACGAGGCGATAGATGCCCGCGGGCAGATCGGCGGGGATCTCCCAGTCCACGTACCACTCGTGGTTGCGCGAGGCCGCCACGCTGCCGTTGGGCGCCGGGTTGGGATCGTAGTGGGTGATCATGTGGTAGCGCGAGTTGTCGAGCGCAAGGCCCGGCCAGCCCGAGGGGCTCTCCACGTCCACGAAGCTGCCGTCGCCCGGGTCCACCTGCACCCGCACCCGCGGCGAGCCCAGCGAGGGATCGCCGGCGCCGAAGCGCAGGCGCACGGTCTCGGTTCGCAT
Source organism: Myxococcales bacterium (assembly GCA_020633315.1). Lineage (GTDB taxonomy): Bacteria > Myxococcota_A > Polyangia > Nannocystales > Nannocystaceae > Paraliomyxa. The sequence continues at coordinate 8,367 of JACKDV010000035.1, read as the reverse complement.
CATGTCGGTGGTGACGTCCTCGATGATCGCGCCCGCGTTCAGGCTGAGCTCGTAGGCCCGCGGGGTGAAGCCGCCGGGCGAGGCCAGCGTGGGCGACTGCTCGACGAAGGGATCCATGTCCTGCCCCCCCAGCATCTGGTCGATCACGGCGAGCTGGGTGTCCACGAGGGTGCGCGCGGCGAACGGGCCCCACAGGCTCATCTCGCTCTCGTAGCCGCCCTGGAACCAGTCGTCGGGGTGCGTGAAGTACAGCAGGTGATCCTGGGCGTAGCCGATGCCCATCACCTCCACCGGGGTCTCGTCGGCGCGCAGGGCCACCTGATCGCGCAGGTACCTCATCACCGAGAAGGTGGGCTCGCCGGGCACGGTGCTCAGGAACAGCTCGTCGAGCCGCGCCACCGTGAGGTAGGTCTGGTGGACCTCGGGGTGCGGCACGTTGCCGAACAGCAGCACGTCGATGGGGATGCACTCCTTGAGCTCGCCCTCCATGCTGGTGGCGGGATCGTCGTCCTCGGGGGCGGCGGGGCTGGTGCACTGCCAGCCGCCCCAGGTGTAGGGGATCGGCAGCGGGATGCCCAGCGGGGCGCCCACGAATTCGTCGCTCTCGTCGTAGCCGAAGAAGTCGTAGCTCAGGTCGATGCGCTGCGAGTGCACGTCGAGCGAGAGCTGGTCGCGCCACTCCAGCGCGTCCCATCGCTCGAGCACCGTGGGTGCGAGCTGGTGCCCGATGATCTCGGCGCGCGCGATGGCGTCGTGGCCCAGGAACCCTCCCGCCGGCGAGGAGTCGCCGCCGCCCGCCTGTACGAACATGCCCAGGATCGGCTGTCCGTGGGCGGCGAAGAACTCTTCCTCGAACACCATCTCCACCCCGCCGGGGGCGTCCTCGGTGAGCAGCTCGTTGTCGGAGCCCAGCAGGATCCCGTGCATGCCGAAGTTGATGATCGTCGCCAGCGGCTCGCCCTCGGGGCGCCGCACGGCCAGCAGGGTGAGCCGCGGATCCTTGCCGTAGGCGAAGTCGTTGACCGAGCGACGATCGCGATGGACCCGATCCTGCGGATCCCAGTCCTCCACGTAGCTCCACGCCCACTGCGCGGGCCCGAGGTCGGCGATGGCGTCGGCGACCGCGTCGGAAAGCTCGGTGGCGAGCAGATCGATGACCTCCTCGTCGGCGGTGTCGGCCCCCACCGCGCCGAAGATGTCCGGCAGCCGCCAGTAGCGACCGTGCACGTGGTGGCTGTGGGTGCCGGTGACGATCACCCGCCCCTCGAGATCGAGGCCGTGGCGATCGAGCAGCTTGGCCGCCAGCGCGTCGGTGATCCCCGACTCGCTGCTCATCAGCGGGGTCTTGAGCATCACCAGCATCTCGCCGTTGGACTCCAGCGCCATGGCCTTGATGGTGGGGAGCGCATAGAAGCCGCGAGAGCCGAGGAAGATCCCGCGCCACGGGGTGTTGGTGCCGCCCACGCGACCGCCGTAGCCGGCCATGGAGATGCCCACCGGGCGATCGAGGTAGCGCACGGCCACGCCCGCGTGCATGCCGTCCCAGGGCGGATCGCCGGTGGTGCTCTCCTCGCCCGCGGTGGTGTCGAGCCCGGTGGTGGTCGGCTGGTCGGGCCCGCTCGACGAGGTCTGGCCCGTGGCATCCGCGGAGGGGTCGGTGGTGGTCCCGGAGGATCCGTCTCCGGTGGTGGCCACGCTCGAGTCGTGGCATCCGGTCAGCACGAGCACCAACGCCGACCCCCGGCATCCCAACTGCGCAATGCGTCGCATCGGGCCTACGGTACCGGAAATCGAGTCGGCTTCGCCCACCGGCGTGAGCGGATGACCCGCCTGTATGGTGGCACACGCGAATGAGCCCGGGTGGGACCGGCTTGACCGGCGAGCGGGGGACCCGGGACGATGTGCCCGTGAGAGCACGGATGGACACGCGGCGAGCGAGCGGCCTGCGGTGGGGCCTGGCGATGGCCTTGGTCGGCAGCGCATGCGGAGACGACGGGGCGCCGGTGGCCCAGGGCACGGGCGACACCGGCGATGGCTCGACCGGATCGCACGCCGACTCGAGCACGGGCGGGGGGCCGACGGGCACCACGAGCGAGGGCTCCGACGACGGGCTCGACTCGAGCTCCGGGGGCACCGGGAGCGAGCCGGCCTACCCCGAGCCCGACGCCCATCCTCCCAACGTGGGACCGGGCGGTCCCGCGGTCGTGTTCACGCCCGAGGATCTCTACCTCGACTGCGCCTACCTCGACGGGGGCACCGGCGACATCGACCACCACAACCTCGTGGTGATGTTCGACGGCTACCTGATGATGCCGTGGGCTCCCGAGTGGGGCAGCGGCGGGCTCTCCTTCTTCGACATCAGCGATCCCTGCGCTCCGCAGGTGCTCAGCCACACGCCCGCGCCCGACATGCGAGAGACCCACGCCACGGGCCTCACCCAGGTGGGCGATCGCTGGTACGCGGTGGTGAGCTCCAAGCGCGCCGGCCTGAGCATCGAGGGAGGCATCCTGATCTGGGACGTCACCAACGTGGCCGCGCCCGAGGTGGTGGCCAAGCTGTACCTTCCGGGGCACCTGTACCCCGACGCCTACGCGCGGGTGGTGCTGAGCGTGGCGTGGCAGGCCCCGTACATCTACGTGGGAGGAGCGGACAACGGCGTGTACATCGTGGATGCCTCCGATCCCACGAGCCCCGAGCTGGTCGGCCAGTACGGCTTCGAGCCCACGCTGCGGGTGGGCCAGGTCAACGTGGTCGGCAACATGCTGATCGCCACCGCGGCCGAGGGCCCCCGCACCGGGCTGCTCGACATCAGCGTGCCCGAGTTCCCGCAGCCCATCGCGGGCGGCGACTTCGAGATCGTCGACGGCACCGGGATGATCCGCGAGTCGTACTTCAGCAACATCGGCGGCGGCTACGTGTTCTACGCCATCAAGAACGGCGCGGGCGGCATGCTGATGGTCGACATCCACGATCCCGGCAGCCCGACCCTGGCCGGCTACTACGACAGCGGGGGCAACGGCGGGTACGTGTTCGCCAAGGACGAGCTGGCGTTCGTGGGCGAGTCCTCGTTCGCGTCGATCTACGACGTCTCGGATCCCTCGGCGATCTCGCAGGTGGCCACGCTTTCGCTCACCGGCGACCTCGACACCGCCACCCCCATCGGCAACGTGGTGGTGCTCTCGGTCGATGACGAGGCCGACACCAACCAGGCCTCGGCCATCGCCCCCTACGCCACCGAGGTCGACACCCGGCCGCCCCGCGTGACCTGGTCGGTGCCCGAGGACGGCACCACGGGTCTGCCCGTGAGCGCGCGGGTGGGGGTGACCTTCAGCGAGATGGTCGACGTCAAGAGCGCCTGGCTCGGGTCGGTGCGCCTGTACCGGACCGACGACGCGGGCGAGGTGATCCCCGTGGAGGGCCACATCAGCGTGCAGGAGAACGTGGTCAACTTCGCGCCGGTCAACGCCCTCGACCCCGCCACCACCTACACCTTCGAGATCCCCGCGGGGGGCGTGGCCGACTACAACGGCAATCGCGTGGAGGAGGCGTTCTCGCTGTCCTTCACCACCATCGGGGGGTGAGCCAATGCGACGGCTGCTGCTGACGAGCGCGCTCGCCCTGGGGGCCTGCCACCCCGACACCCTCCCTCCGCCGCAGGGCGACACCGACGCGAGCACGGGCTCGACCGGCGCCGGCCCGGGCTCCGACGGCACGGCCTCCACCGGCACGACCGCGGCCGAGGTGGACACGACCGCCAGCGGGGACGCCGGCACCACCGACGGTGAGCCGCTGCTGCCCGATCCCGGCCAGTCGTTCTACGCGCTGGTGGGGGAGCAGGTCGAGCTCGATGGCTCGGCCTCGACCGGCGCGGTGCTGTACTCGTGGGACCTCGACGACGGCAGCGAGCCCACCGAGCCCAGCCCCGATCCGGTGGTGCCGGTCGCCTACGCCACCCCGGGGCGCTACCACCCCGTGCTCACGGTGTTCGATGCGATCGGCAACCAGCTCGCGGCCTCGGTCACGGTCACCGTCACCGAGGTCCCCAGCCACGTGCCGCGGCACGACGCCACGGTGGCACGCCTGGCCGACGACGCGCGGGTGGCCGTGGTCAGTCCCGACTCGGACGAGCTGACCATCGTGGGACCGGCGGGGGAGAACGGCTTCGCGGTGCTCGATCGCCTGCCCACCTGCGCGCGGCCCCGCACCGCCGCGGCCCTGAGCGACGGGCGCGTGGCCGTGGCCTGTCAGGACGACGACGCGGTGATGGTGCTCGATCCCGACGGAGGCCCGTCGCGCTCGCTGGCCCTGCCCTACGGCGCGCGCCCCTACGGCGTGGTGGCCGACGGCAGCACCCTGTGGGTCACGCTGCAGGCCCGCGGCGAGCTGGCCCGGGTGGACGCGTCCGGCGATCCGCTCGCGCTCGAGGCCATGCTCCCCGTGATCCCCGACGCGCGCGGCGTGGCGATCCTGCCCGACGGGCGCGTGGCGGTGACGCGCTGGCGATCGCCCGACGACGAGGCCCAGCTCGCGGTGCTCGACCCGAGCGACGGCGCGGTGGAGCCGGTGACGCTGGCCTTCGATCCCAAGGCGCCCTCCGACACCGAGTCGGGCGGGATCCCGAGCTACCTCGATCAGCTGCTGGTCTCGCCCATCGGGGACCGGGCGGTGGTCCCCTCGCTGCAGGCCAACATCGGCTACGGCGAGTACCTGGCCGACGAGGCCCTCACCTTCCAGACCACGCTGCGGGGCGTGATCTCGTGGCTCGACCTGCCCGGCGGCGGCGGGGCGGCCCTCGAGGAGGACTTCGAGCGCCGCAAGCAGCTCGACAACCATGGGCTGCTGTCGGCCGGGGTGTTCTCGAGCCGGGGCGACTACCTGTTCGTGGCCGCGCGGGGCAGCCGGGCGGTGGAGCGCATCGACACCTTCAACGGAGGCCAGGCCGGCTCGCTCATCGACGTGGGCTATGCGCCCTCGGGGCTGGTGCTCTCGGCCGACGATCGCTACCTCTTCGTCGACGCCTACCTCTCGCGCACGCTGGTGGTCTACGACGTCTCCGATTTCGCCGTGCTGCCCCTGCCCGTGGAGACGCTGACGATCCCCTCGGCCGAGCCGCTGTCCCCCGAGCTGCTGCGCGGCAAGCAGCTCTTCAACGATTCCTTCGATCCACGGCTGGCCAAGGACGCGTACATCGCCTGCGCGCACTGCCACCTCGACGGCGAGGCCGACCGGCGCACCTGGGACTTCAGCGATCGCGGCGAGGGCCTGCGCAACACCATCGACCTGCACGGGCGGGGAGGCACCGCCCACGGCCCGATCCACTGGAGCGCCAACTTCGACGAGGTGCAGGACTTCGAGAACGACATCCGGCACGCGGCGCAGGGGCTGGGGCTGCTCGACGACGCGGACTGGAACGCGGGCACCACCTCGCAGTCGCTGGGCGATCCCAAGGCCGGGCTGTCGGTCGATCTCGACGCGCTGGCCGCCTACGTCGGCTCGCTCGACCAGTTCCCGCGCAGCCCGCTACGCGAGCCCGACGGCAGCATGAGCCCGGCCGCGCTGGCCGGAGAGGCGCTGTTCCTCTCGCCGATGCTCGGCTGCGTGGGCTGCCACGCGGGCCCCCGCCTGACCGACTCGGAGTTCATCGCGGGGGATCCCGTGCTCCACGACGTGGGCACGCTGACGCCGGCCTCGGGCCAGCGCCTGGGCGGTCCGCTGACCGGGCTCGACACGCCGACCCTGCGCGGGCTGTGGAACGGGCCGCCGTACCTGCACGACGGCTCGGCGGCGACCGTTCTGCAGGTGCTCACCACGCACAACCCGAGCGACCAGCACGGGCTCACGAGCACCCTCGACGCCCAGCAGCTCGACGAGCTGGCGGCCTACCTGCTGAGCCTCGAGTAGCGGCCGCCCGCGCGGCTCGCTACCCGGCCAGCCACTCGGCGAAGTCGATCAGCGCGTCGGCCTGGGCGTCGACCACCCCCGCCATGTGTGGCCCGACCGAGTTGGTCTCCTCGTAGTGATCGCCCTCGGCCTCCTGGAAGTAGGGGATCAGGTCGTCGAGGATGAAGTCGTACTCGGGGATGATGTAGCCCAGCTCGTCGTTGCCCAGGCCGATGATCCACGGGGTGCGCAGCGTGTCCCCGGCGGCTACCCGCTCGAGCAGGTAGGGCCCCACCGGCGCGGACTCGAGGTCGGGCGGGTTGGGGTTGGCGGGGTCGACCAGCGGCACCCCCGGCGCGTGGATGTGCGAGCCGTCGTAGCCGCCCACGGCCAGCTCGGGCAGCAGCTCGCCGGGCACGGTGAGCATGCGCAGGGGCCCCAGGTCGACCAGCGCCATCTCGGTCACGATGCCCTGCTCGCCGCTCACGTCGATGATGTCGCGATCGAGGATCCCGTTCTCGAACGCATAGATGAAGTTGGTGTTGTCCACCGCGAGCTCGAAGCTCTGGGCCATGAAGCGCAGCTGGGGGGTCTCGATCACCTCGCCCGCGTCGAGGGCATCGAGTGCCATCTCGCCGATGATCTGGCCGAGCGAGTCGGCCTTCTCGAAGCTCGCCGCCTGGTAGGTCTGGCCGTCGGGGTTGGTCACCTCCACGCCGAGGCTGGTCATCATGCCGCCCAGCGCCCCGCTGATGAACACCGCCGTGCCGCCCACGCCGCTGCGCCCGGGGGCGGTGCTCCACTGCGAGCCCTGCTCGATCGTGCGGCGCAGCGCGTGGATGTAGTCGGCCGACCACAGCGTGTTCTCGTCGGCCGCGGTCTCGGGGTGGCAGGCCCACGACAGCAGCGTGACGATGGTCTGGCCCTCCTCGTCGACCAGGCGGGCCGCGCCCACCAGGGGATCGACGACCCAGGGATCGCGGGAGTCCCGGAGCACGTTGGCCACGCCCTTCATGGGATCGTAGGTGGACGCGTCCACGTTGCCGAGGGTCATCGCGGCCACGGGGCGCAGCTCGTCGATGGCGGCCGTCACCGCCTCCACCGCGGTGGCGCGCCACTGCTCGCCGTAGGCCGGGTCGTAGCCGCTGGTGAGCAGGTCCGGCCCCCACAGGCCCATGGTATCCGGACCCTCGTGATCGTGGATCGCGTGCACCACCAGCAGGTCGACGTCGAGGCCGGCGTCCTGCAGCGCGGTGCGGACCCGCTCGACGTCGGGGCGGAAGATGCCCACGGTGTCGGCGGTGACGAGCGCGAAGCGGAGGTCGCCCTGCTCGAGCACCACCGCGCGCAGGCTGATGCCGTCGCCCTCGCCCACGCCGGGCAGACCCACGCCCTCGCCCCGCACGCCGGTGGCGGGGCGGTTGTGGCCGAAGCCGCCGATGAAGGCCCGCTGGAACACCCCGTCGCCCTCGCCCTCGTCGGGCCCGGGGTAGCCGCGGTCGGCGGGGCACAGGCGATCGCAGCCGCAGTCGAAATAGTCGTCCTCGCCCTCGTCGTAGCTGCCGTCGCCGGCCAGGTCGGTCCAGCTCTCGTAGCAGGCGGGGATGATCGAGCGGGTGGTGGCCCCGGCCAGCAGCGGGCCCTCGTTGGAGTCGCAGATCGCCGAGGGATCGCCGGGGCAGTACAGCTCGGGCGGCGTGCCGGGGTACTCGCCGCCGCCGGTCGTGCCCGTGCCCTCCGAGCCCGCGCTGGTGCCCGCGGTGGTGTCGGCCGGACCGACGGAGGTGGGACCGGCGGTGGTGGGATTGCCCGTGGAGCCGGTGCCCCCCGAGCCGGTGCCCGAGCCGTCGTCACCACAGCCCATCGCCAGCGCCACGCACGACGGCAGGACCCATCCTCGCATCCCCATCCTCTGCATGCCCCCAGGGTGCGCCCTGGGGCGGCGTCGAGGCAAGGGCCCGGGAGGGGGAAGGGGAGGGCGGAGCCCGGCTCGATGCGCGGGGATCAGGGCACGGGCGCGACGATCGCGTCGGGATCGACGTCTGCGGCCAGGGCCGCGCTCACCTCCACCGTCACGCCCGTGGGATCGATCCCCGCGTCGGCGAGATCGAATTCGTGGCCTCCCGCGGCCGGGTCGAATTCGACGACGTAGCGGCCCGGCTGGAGGACGCCGTCCACCGTGAGCGACAGCGACAGCGGCACGCGAACGGTGATCGGATCGTCGGGCCCCGCCTCGGGGTCGAGCACCCGCCAGCCGGCGACGGGCCAGGACTCCTCGGTGGTCGGGACCGTGGGCGGTAGCCGGAGGGTGAGCGTGAGGAGCGTGCCGCTGCGCTGCACGTCGAGCATGGCGCCATCGTGCTGCCCCACCGCGAACGGCGACGAGGTCACCTCGAACGGCTGTGCGCCCGTCCCGTCCCACCAGGAGCCCGTGGCCACCAGGCGGTAGGTGGCGGCCGGGAGATCGGCGGGCAGCTCCCAGTCCAC
>JACKDV010000034.1 GCA_020633315.1 Myxococcales bacterium | reverse complement strand
TGCGGTATCATAAAAAAAAAAAATGGTGGCGCTCACCTATGTGCTGGTGGCTCAGACCCACCGCTCGACCGTGGCCGCGGTGGTGCTGCTCGCGGCGGGTGGGGCGGCGGCGCTGCTCTCGCTGGTGCAGGCGCGACTGATCCTGCGAGATCGCCCCTCCGACGTGTTCGCGGTGCCCGAGCCGGCCACGCTGGCCGAGCGTCTCAGCGTGACCTTGCCCCGCTGGGTCGAGGGCGCGCCGCTCATCGAGCTGCTCGTGCTCGCGGCCTCGCTCTCCGGCTTCGCCGCGCTGCCGTGGATGGTGCTGGCCGGCGTGGCCGTGGCCCGTTTGTGGCGATGGTACGTGGGTCCGGGGCTGCTCGACGGCGACGTGCCGGCGGCCTGATTGCTGCGCGGTGCTGCGGGCCGCCGGACCGGCCCATGGCAGATGCACCACGGATCCCACCCCGACCTACCTAGCCGATCGACTAGGGGAGCATGGCGTGTGCCCGCTCGCTTGGTGGGGGTTGGAGGACTCGACCCGCAACCCCTGGAGATCTCGGTGGTTTCAGACGGCCACTGAGACCGGGGAGGTTTGACCCTCCATACCCCCGATGCTAGCTTTCCAACGCCGCCGAAACCTCGAAATTCGGCGCGAAACACCCCGATGACACGCAAAATCCCCCTTCTGCCGCTTCGCGAGCTCATCGTCTTCCCGCACGAGGTGGTGCCCCTGTTCGTGGGGCGAGAGAAGTCGATCAATGCGCTCGAGGAGGCGATGTCGGCCGACCGCCACATCCTGCTGTGCGCGCAGAAGAAGGCCAAGGTCAACGATCCCAAGCCCGAGGGCATCCATGCCTACGGGACGATCGGAACCATCATCCAGCTGCTGCGGCTCCCCGACGGCACGGTGAAGGTGCTGGTCGAGGGCAAGAGCCGCGCGAAGATCCACGAGTACCTCGACACCGGCAAGTTCTTCCACGTGGAGGCCGAGGAGATCGAGGCGTCGAAGGTCACCCCCGACGACGACCCCGAGCTCGCTGCGCTGATGCGCTCGGTGCAGGCCACCTTCGAGAACTACGTCAAGCTCAACAAGCGCGTGCCCCCCGAGCTGGCGGTGAGCGTGCAGAGCATCGACAACGCCTCGCGCCTGGCCGACACCATCGCCGCGCACGTCAACTTCAAGCTGGCTGCGAAGCAGGAGCTGCTCGAGACCGAGTCGGTGCGCTCCCGCCTGGAGAAGCTCTACGAGCTGATGCAGAACGAGATCGAGATCCTCCAGGTGGAGAAGAAGATCCGTACTCGCGTCAAGAAGCAGATGGAGAAGAACCAGAAGGAGTACTACCTCAACGAGCAGATGCAGGCGATCCAGAAGGAGCTCGGCAGCCAGGACGAGTTCAAGAACGAGCTCGCCGAGCTCGAGGATCGGATCCGCCGCAAGAAGATGACCAAGGAGGCCACCGAGCGGCTCAAGAAGGAGCTCCGCAAGCTCAAGATGATGAGCCCGATGAGCGCCGAGGCCACCGTGGTGCGCAACTACATCGACACGGTGCTGGCCCTGCCGTGGAACGACCGCACCGAGGACAAGGCCGACATCGACGAGGCCGAGAAGATCCTCGACGAGGACCACTACGGGCTCGAGAAGCCCAAGCAGCGCATCGTGGAGTACCTCGCGGTGCAGGCCCTGGTGAAGAAGGTCCGCGGCCCCATCCTGTGCCTGGTGGGCCCGCCCGGCGTGGGCAAGACCTCGCTGGCCAAGTCGGTGGCGCGGGCCACCGGCCGCAAGTTCGTGCGGGTGTCGCTGGGTGGCGTGCGCGACGAGGCCGAGATCCGCGGCCACCGGCGCACCTACATCGGCGCGATGCCGGGCAAGATCATCCAGGGGCTGCGCAAGTCGGGCTCCACCAACCCGGTGTTCCTGCTCGACGAGATCGACAAGATGTCGATGGACTTCCGGGGCGATCCCTCGGCCGCGATGCTCGAGGTGCTCGACCCCGAGCAGAACATCGCCTTCGTCGACCACTTCCTCGACCTCGACTACGACCTCAGCGAGGTGCTGTTCATCTGCACCGCCAACGCGCTGCACACCATCCCGCTGCCGCTGCGCGATCGCATGGAGATCATCGAGCTGTCGGGCTACACCGACGAGGACAAGCTCAAGATCGCCAAGCAGTACCTGGTGCCCAAGCAGACCGAGCTCAACGGCCTCGAGGGCGTCGAGATCAACGTGAGCGACGGCGCGGTCAAGGAGCTCATCCACCACTACACCAAGGAGGCCGGCGTGCGCTCGCTCGAGCGCGAGATCGCCTCGGTGCTGCGCAAGCTCGCCCGCGAGCACGTCAAGGAGCCCAAGAAGAAGAAGAGCTTCAAGGTCGACTCCAAGCTGGTCGGCAAGCTGCTCGGGCCCCGCAAGTACCGCTTCAACCGGGCCGAGGAGATCGACATGATCGGCATGGCCAACGGGCTGGCCTACACGCCGATGGGGGGCGACCTGCTCCCGGTGGAGACCACGATCACCTCGGGCAAGGGCAAGGTCACCCTCACCGGTCAGCTCGGTGATGTGATCAAGGAGTCGGCCACCGCGGGCATCACCTACGTGCGCTCGCGCAGCCTGGCCTTCGGCCTCGAGCCCGACTTCTACGAGCACGTGGACTTCCACCTGCACTTCCCCGAGGGGGCGGTGCCCAAGGACGGCCCCTCGGCGGGCATCACCATCGTCACCAGCCTCATCTCGGCCCTGCTCCGGGCGCCGATCCGCAAGGACGTGGCGATGACCGGCGAGATCAACCTCCGCGGCAAGGTCCTGCCCATCGGCGGCCTCAAGGAGAAGGTGCTCGCGGCCTACCGGGCCGACATCAAGACGGTCATCTGTCCCGCCGAGAACGAGAAGGACCTCCACGAGGTGCCCAAGAACGTGATGCGGGCGATCGAGTTCAAGTTCGTCGAGAGCCTCGATCAGGTGCTCCGCGTGGCCCTGGCCGATCTACCCGAGGATCACCCCAACGAGGCGCTGCGCAAGTTCCTCACCGGTGATGCGGCGGCGGCGATCGACGACTGGCGCGAGGTCCGGGACTTCCTGCGCGATCGCAAGGAGCGAGAGGACCGCGCCCGCGAGTCGGGCCACGGTCCCCACTGATCGCTTGGCTCGCTGGTCGGGGCTGCGCGGGGCATCGGCGGCGCGCAGCGGGATCATGGCCGGGCCTCCCAGCGGGCGGCCTCCACCCGGGCGCCGCCGGGGGCACCCCGGGGGTCGTCGAGCAGGGCGAGGATGCGTGCCGCCACCTCGTCGGGATCGGCGAGGGTGCTCGGGTCGGCGTCGGGGATTGCATCAGCGTGCATGAGGGTGTCCATCTCGCCGGGGTCCACGCTGAGCACCCGCAGCCCCGCGTCGCCGAGCTCGGCGGACCACAGCCGCGCGAGGTGGTCGAGCGCCGCCTTGGTGTCGGCGAGCAGCGGCATGGCAGCGGTCCCAGGGTGCTGGCGTTGTGGACGAGCAGGCCCACCCGCGACACCAGGGCGCTGGCCCGGGCCGCGATGGCCAGCGCATCGTCGGCACGCCCGAGGTCGGCCGCGATCGCGTGGGCCGTGCCGCCGCGGGCCCGGATGGCCTGGGCGACCTCCTCGAGGGGCTCGGGCTCGCGGGCCACGAGGAGCACGGGGCGGCCGCGAGCGGCCAGGCGCAGGGCGAGGGTGCGTCCCAGGCCGCGAGAGGCACCGGTCACGAGGGCAGCGGATCGGTCGTTCATGGTGTGGTCTCCGTCGTGTCCACCATGACGCCCTGATATCTTGATGTCATCTGTGATGACTTTTCATCGTCGGCGTGTCATCGTGCGGTCAATGGCCGACGACCCCGCCGCCAACCTGGCCCTCAACATCAAGCAGCTCCGCGAGGCCCGGGGGCTCACCCAGCACCAGATCTCTAAGGTGGCCGGCCTGCCCCGGCCCACCTGGGCCAACCTCGAGTCGGGCGCGGCCAACCCCACGCTCTCGGTGCTGATGAAGGTCGCGACCGCGCTGCAGGTGAGCCTGGAGGAGCTGGTGGGCCCGCCGCGGGCGGTGGCGCGCCTGTACCGGGCGACCGAGCTGCCGCAGCGGCGCAAGGGCAAGGTGTGCGTGCGCAAGCTGCTGCCCGATCCGATCGCAGGGATGGAGCTCGAGCGCATGGAGCTCCCCGCGGGCGCGGCGATGGCCGGGGTGCCGCACACCCCCGGCACCCGCGAGTACCTCACCTGCGAGTCGGGCACGCTCGAGCTGAGCGCGGCCGGCGAGCGCTGGCGCCTCGAGCCGGGCGACGTGGTGGTGTTCCGCGGCGACCAGAACCACGGCTACCGCAACCCCGGACGCGGCCTCGCCATCGCGTACAGCGTGGTCACCCTGGCGCGCTCGCGGGGCCCCACCGGAGGGTAGCAGGGCGCCGTGGTCCGGCTAGAAGCGCACGCGCAGGCTGGCGCCGGCCAGACCCGGTCCCAGCATCGGGGCGCCCGCCACCAGCGAGCCCTGGCGCGCTTTCTTGCGGCGATCGAGGCCGATCACCAGCAGCGCGGTGCCGGCGATGAGGCTGGCCACGCCGAAGCCCAGCATGCCGTAGCCGCCCAGTCGCGCCCCGCGGCCCGCGGTCTCGTCGGTGGGGTCCCGCAGGGCACGACCGCCCAGCACCGCGCCGGCCCCGGCCAGCGCCGCCACCCCGCCCACGCTCAGCAGCACGTAGGAGCCGATCAGCATGTGATCGGTCTTCTCCTCCTCTTGGGCGAGCAGGCGGTTCTTGGTGACCAGCTCCTGATCGGGTGGGGGGTTGTGCCCGGTGTTCCACTGGATGCCATCCACCGCGCCCGAGCCGTAGCGGGCGTCGTCGGGAATGGCGTCGGTGGCCGTGCCCTCCTCGCCGGGCGTGCCGGGGTCGGCGACGGCCGGCGGAGCCTCTGCCTCGCCGCGCTCGGCCCGGGCGATGCGCTCCTGCAGGGCGGCGATGCGGTTCTCCGCCTTCTGCACCTCGGCCTCGGTCTCGGGCGTGCGCTTGTAGATCGCCTTGTAGTTCTTGATGTAGCTCTGCAGCAGCAGCACGGCCTGGCGCAGGTGCTGCAGATCCTTGTCCACGTCGTACGCCTTCTCCTGCGCGGTGGCGATGTTGTAGACCATCGCGTTGCGCACCCCCGCGTTGTCCTCGGGCAGCTTGGCGTAGGCCTTGGTCCACAGGTCCACCGCACCCTCGTAGTCGAAGGTGTCGAAGCGGGCCTTGCCCTCGTCGTACAGGGCCCGTGACTCGGCGAGCGCCGCATCCTCGGCGGGAGCCATCGCGGCGGCGTGGGCCGTGACGGGGGCCATCACGACGCCGGCGGGGGCGGCCAGGGCGAGCGAGAGCCCGAGCGCGAGGCCGCGGCGGTGGAGCGAAGGAGCGGTGGGGGCGAGCACGGGGCAACGATACCGCGATCGGGGTTGGGTCCGGCAACGAGCGGGCGGCGGCGTGACGCAGGTCGCGGCCCGGACCTAGAAGCGCACGGCGACCGCGGCTCCGGCGAGCCCCGGCGCCACCATCGGGGCCCCCGCGACCAAGGTGCCCTGCCGGGCTCGCTTGCGGCGCTCGAGCCCGATCGCGAGCACGGTGAAGCCGGTCGCGAGGCCGACGACGCCCAGCCCCAGCACGCCGTAGCCGGCGCCCCGGGCTGCGTCGCGAGCACCGAGCACGGTGCCGGCCCCCGCGAGCGTGGCCGCCCCGCCCACGCTCAGCGCCACGTACGAGCCGATCAGCATGCGATCGGTCTTGTGGTCCTCGGTCGCGAGCCGCCGGTTGCGATGCAGGCGATCGGCGTCCAGCGGCGTGGCGGAGGGCGTGGTCCACACGATGCCGTCGATCGCTCCCGAGCCGTAGTGGGCGTCGGCATCGCTCGTGGCCGCCGGGCTCGGCTCGGCGGGCGCGTCCTCGCCTCGCTCCGTACGATCGATGCGCTCGCGCAGCTCGGCGACGCGGGCGTTGGCGCGATCGACCTCGGCCTGGGCCTCGGGCGTGCGCTGGTGCAGCGCCTTGAAGCTCTGCACGTACTGCTCGAGCAGCAGCACCGCCCGCCGCAGGTGCTGGAGATCCTCGTCCACCTCGAACGCCATCTGCTGCGCGGTGGCGATGTTGTAGACGAGCTTGTTGCGGACCTGGTCGGCGCCCTCGGGCAGCTCGGCGTAGGCCTTGGTCCACAGCTCCACCGCGCCCTCGTAGTCGAAGGTCTCGAAGCGGGCGAGGCCCTCCTGGTAGAGCGCGCGCGAGCGCTCGAGCGTGGGGTCGACCTCGTCTCGGCCCGAGTCGGCCGCCACGGGAGCGGCCGCGGCCGCTCGCGGTCGCAGGCCCAGCGGCGCCGCGACGGCGACGGCGAGGCCGAGGGCGAGCCCGCGGCGGAGCGAGGAGGTGCGGGGGGCGGAACGAGCAGCAGGTGGCACGCTCGGCTCCCTCTGCATCCTCCGTTCCGTCGGCGCGGCGCGGTCCGGACCCGGGGTGGAGCGCCCGGATCGGGCCCGGTCCGCCGCGATTCACCACGGCATGGAGATCAGGTCGTGGCGCTTCGCAACGGTCGCTCGGGGTCGCTCTCGCGTTCAGCGCCCCCGGAGAGCCCGCGGCCAGGGCCCCCGAATCCACGCCGCGCCCCCCACGACGACCTCCCGGGGGCCCCGGTTTGTGTTTCCCCGGTCGGTGCGCTAGGCAACCTGCGGTGCGAGTCGCCGCCGCGAACGACGAGTCGTCTCCGACGGCCGAGCTCGACCTGCTCGACCATCGCTTCTTGCTGTTCACGGGCAAGGGCGGGGTGGGCAAGTCCACGCTCACCGCGGCCCTGGCCATCGAGGCCGCCGCCCGGGGCCTGCGCCCGCTGGTGGTCGAGCTCGGCCACCGCGCCACCATGCGCAGCATCTTCGGCGTGGAGGCGGTGGGGATCACCCCCCGCGCGGTGGGCCACGGCGTGCACGCGATGAGCGTGGAGTTCGAGCAGTCGGTGGTCGAGTACATGGCGCAGCACATCCCCTCGCGACGCACCGCGCGGGCGATCGTGAGCAACCCGGTGCTCGACCGCCTGTTCAAGGCGATGCCCGCGGTCGGCGAGATCGCGACGATCAACATCCTGCGCCACCGCGAGGCCGAGCGCGACGACCGGGGACGCCCTCGCTGGGCGCCGATCCTCGTCGACCTCGACGCCACCGGCCACGCGCTGATGTTCCTCGAGCTGCGCGAGGTGGTCCGCCACCTGATGGGGGCGGGGCCCATGCGGCGGCTGGTGGACGAGGTGGCGGACACCTTCGCCGACCCCCGTCGCACCCGCCTCAACCTGGTCACGCTGCCCGAGGAGCTGCCCGTGAGCGAGACCCTCGAGCTGCACCAGCGCATTCGGGCCGCGCGCTCGGTGGCCTTCGGGCGGATCTTCGTCAATCGCGTGCCCACCACGGGGCTGCTGGGCGCCGAGGCGCGGGTGGAGGCGCTGCACGAGGCGGCGCGCAGCCAGGGGGACCCCGAGCTGCTCGCCGATGCCGTGTTCGCCCGCGCGGCGCTGGACAACGAGCGCCGGGCTCGGGCGCAGATCGATCGTCTGCGCGAGCACCTGGCCCTGCCGGTGGTCGAGCTGCCCCGGCTGGTGGCGAGCCGCCTGAGCGGGGACGAGCTGCGGGCGCTGGGCCGCGCCGCGCTGGCGCCGGTCCGCGCGGGGGAGGGCGCATGAGCCTCTCGGCGCTGGTCGGGGACGGATCGCTGGTGGTCTGCGTGGGCCCGGGTGGCGTGGGCAAGACCACCGTCTCGGCCGCGCTGGGGCTGGCCGCGGCGAGGGCCGGGCGCAAGACCCTGGTGCTCACCATCGATCCCGCGCGTCGCCTCGCCGATGCGCTCGGCCTCGACGGCCTCGACGACGCGATCCGTCGCGTGCCGCTCGAGCGCCTGGGCGTCGACGTGGGCGGGGGCAGCCTGTGGGCGGCCATGGTCGACACCGGGGCCAGCTACGACGCGCTCATCGAGAGGATCGCCCCCGACGAGGACACCAAGCGGCGGATCCTGGCCAACCGGGTCTACCGGGCGGTGTCGCGCTCGCTCGCGCGCTCGCACGCCTACGTGGCCATGGAGCGGCTGTACGACGCGATGGAGAACGGCGGCTACGACCTGGTCGTGCTCGACACCCCGCCCGCCCGCAACGCGCTCGACATCCTCGATGCGCCGGGGCACCTGGCCAGCTTCCTCGACGGTCGCATCGTCAACTGGTTCATCCCCGAGCTGGACAAGCCCCGCGGGCTGGGGGCCCGGCTGGTGGCCAAGGGCGGGCAGGTGGCCAAGGGCCTGCTGGGGCGGGTGACGGGGCAGACCCTGCTCGACGAGATCATCGAGTTCCTCACCGTGTTCGTCACCATGCGCGAGGGCTTCATCGCGCGGGCGCAGCGGGTGGACGAGCTGCTGCGGGCGCGCGACACCGCGTTCCTGCTGGTGAGCTCGGCCAGCCCCAGCAGCGCCGACGATGCGGCCTGGCTGCGCGACGACCTGCTGCGCCGCCACGTGCCGGTGCACGCGGTGATCTTCAACCAGAGCTTCGTGCCGGTGGTGCCCGACGAGCCCCACCAGCTGCGGCTGCAGCTCGACGACGCCGACGTGGACGCGCGGGTGCGTGCGCTGGCGCCCGAGCTGCCCACCACCGAGGCGCTGCTCGAGACGGCGCACGGCATGCGAGCGCTGCGGAAGGCGGCCGCGGCCGACAACCAGCGATTCCAGAGGATCGTGGATGGGCTGGTCGCCGAGCTGCCCGCGGGGTGTCACCGCGTGCGGGCGCCTCGGCTCGACGAAGAGGTCCGCGACCTGCCCGGGCTCGCGCGCCTGGCCGACCTGCTGCTCGCCGGCGAGCAGCCGGGGTAGCGGGCCGACCCGCTCGCGCGGAACGTGGATCGCGGGCCTCGACGACCCGCCGTCGTCGAAGCTCGTATGATCACGGACGATGTCGAGATGCCCCCGCGCTTGGTTGGTGGTGGTCGCCTTCGTCTGGGGGCTGCTGCTCCCCGCGCGCTCGAGCCAGGCCGCGCCGCCCCCCGCGGGCGAGCTGCCGGCCGAGCTCGAGGAGTGGGTCGACTGGGTGCGAGACGCCGAGCCCGAGCCGCGTGACTGCCGGGAGCTCGAGGACGGCGTGACGCTCTGCGTGTGGCCGAGCTCGCTGCGCCTGGAGGTGGGGGCGGAGGGGGCGAGCTTCACCCTCGAGGTCTCGGTGTTCGGGACCATGGAGGTCGAGCTGCCCGGCGACGTCCAGCAGTGGCCGCAGGACGTGGAGGTCGACGGCCGGACCCGGGCGGTGCTGCGCGAGGGCGAGGTCCCGCGGGTCGAGCTCGACGAGGGGCGTCACGTGCTGACCGGCTCCATCCCCTGGCGCGAGGTCCCCAGCAGCCTGCGGGTGCCGGCCGCGGTGGGGCTCGTCGACCTGGTGGTGGGGGGTGAGTCGGTGCCCTTCCCCTCGCGCAGCGGCGTGACCCTCTCGCTCGAGGGTCCCGGGCTCGACGACGGCGAGCTCGAGCCGGAGCAACGAGAGGAGGTCGAGGAGCCGGGAGCCGCCGAGGAGGCGCCAGACTCGGAGACCATCGAGGTCTCGCGCCGCCTGATCGACGGGGTGCCGCTGCAGGTGGTCACGCGCATCGACGTGCACGTGGCGGGGCGACCCCGCGAGCTGGTGCTGCCCGATCCCCGCATCCCGGGCACCACGCTGCTCGAGGTCTCGGCCCCGGTGCCGGTCACGATGGGCGAGGGGGGCACGGTGGTGCTGCAGGTGCGGCGGGGCACCTTTGCGGTCGAGCTGGTGGGCGTGCTGCCGCGCTCGCCCGAGCGCCTGAGCCCGCCCCGGCACCCCGCGCCCTGGCCCGACGACGAGGTCTGGGTGTGGAACGCGGCCCCGGCCGGGTCGCCCAGCATGGGGCAGGTGAGCCTGTCGGGAGCGCGGGCGGTCGACCACGCGCGGACCCATGCGCCGAGCGAGTGGCAGGGAGGCGCGACCTTTCGCCTCGATCCCGCGGGCGCGCTGGTCTTCGAGGTGATCCAGCGCGGGGTCTCGGAGACGAGCACCAATCGCCTGGTGCTGCGTCGCGACATGCGGGTCGACCTCGCGGGCACGGGCTGGACGGTGATCGACGACATCGGCGGCGAGATGAGCACGGGCAACCGCCTCGACCTGCACGCCGCGCTGGGGGTGCTGGGCAGCGTGTCGATCGACGGGCAGCCGCAGGTGGTCACCGTGACCGACGACGGCCACGCCGGGGTGGAGGTGCGGGGCCCCACCCTCGACATGCGGGCCCACTGGCGCATCGAGGGCACCACGGCCACCGTGCCCCTGGGCGGCTGGTCGGAGGACTTCGACGAGGTCACGCTCGGCTTCATGCTGCCGCGGGGCTGGGACCTGCTGCACGCCGAGGGCCCGGGCTCGCTGGGGCCCACCTGGCTCGCGGCCTGGCGCCCGCTCGACCTCATCCTGCTGCTGGGCGTGGCGCTCTTGGTGGGGCGCTTGGTGGGTCCGGTGGCGGGGCTGGCCGCGCTGGTCGGCCTGGGGCTGGCGTACACCCGCAACGGCGACGGCTACCCGATGTTGCTGGCGCTGGTGGCCGTGCTCGCGGGGCTGGTGCCGGCGCTGCGTCGCGGGGAGCTGGCCCGGGGCGTCCGCGTGGCGCTGCGCCTGGCGTGGGCGCTGGCCGCCTTCGTGCTCGCGGGGTGGGTGGCGTGGCGCATGCCCGCGGGCGTGGCTGCGGTGTGGCGGGACGGCCTGTCGGGGCTGGCCCACGTGCGCCTGCAGCACGAGCTCGAGACCATGGCCAAGCTCGCCGGGGTGGCCCTCGTGGTCGCCGGCGGGGGCATGGTGATGGCGATCGTCAGCGCCCGCGCGCGCAAGGGCCCGGGACGGCTGGCCGCCTGGGGCGTGACCGCGGTGCTGGGGGTGGGGGCCGTGGTGGCGTTGCTGGGCAAGGCCGAGGACCGCGGAGTGATGTCGACCGGGGCTCGCAACCAGAGCTCGATGGACTTCGCCGAGGTGGGGGCCCAGCAGGAAATGCTGGCCGCCGCGCCCGAGGCTCCTCCCATGGAGGCCGACGACGACGAAGGCGGCTACGGGATGCGGCACGCGGGCGAGGAGGGCCAGATGGGCAAGCCCTCGCCGAAGCGCAAGTCGGGACTCTACGCGATGAAGGGCCCCGAGGACGCGGTCCCGATGTCGGCCAACGACGAGGACGTGTGGGGTGGCCTGACGGGCAGCGAGGTGGGCGAGTCGTTCGGCGTGGGCGGCCTGGGCCTGGTGGGCACCGGCTCGGGTGGTGGTGGCACGGGCGAGGGCACCATCGGCCTGGGCACCACCGGGCTCATCGGCAAGGGCGGTGGAGACACAACCGGCAGCGGCTACGGCCGTGGCAGCGGGGCCGGCTTCGGCGGGCGCGGCAAGGCGGTGCCCATCGTGCGCCAGGCCCAGGCCGAGGTCTCCGGCGAGCTCGATCGGGACGTGGTGCGCCGGGTCGTGCGGGCGCACATCAACGAGGTGCGCCGCTGCTACCAGCAGGCGCTCGCCGACGCGCCCTCCCTCGCGGGACGGGTGAGCATCCGCTTCACCATCGGCAGCAACGGCAAGGTGCCCTCGGCGGTGGTGGAGGAGTCCTCGCTGCCCAGCGCTGCGCTGGGGCAGTGCATCGTCTCCGCGGTGGCCCGCTGGAAGTTCCCCAAGCCCGCGGGCGGTGGCGTGGCCACGGTGAGCTATCCCTTCGTGCTGAGCCCCGGCGAGGGCGAGCCCGCGGCGGCCGAGCCACCGTCGCCGCCCCCGGAGCGCTTCGTGGCCACCGACGTGGAGCTGCCGGAGATCGAGCCGCCCGCGGTCCCGCAGACGGGGGAGGGCGTGCCCGAGTGGGCCGGCCCGCGCTGGCAGATGACCCTCGATCGCGCGGTGAAGCGCGACGAGTCGGTCACCCTGTGGCTGGTGACGCCCACGGCCTCGCGGGTGATCTCGCTCGTGCGGGCCCTGGCCTTGATCGCCCTGGTGGTGCTGCTGCTGCGTGCGGGCTGGCTGGCGCGGCCGGTGGCCCCACGAGCGGGCTCGCCCGTCTCGCGGGGGGCCGCGGCGCTGGGGGGACTGCTGCTGCTCCTGCTGGCTCGCACGGCCTCGGCGGCGCCTCCAGCCGAGCTGCTCGAGGAGCTCGGCGAGCGGGTCAACGCCGAGCGGCCGCTGGCGCCCTCGCCCGAGTGCGGCACCGACTGCGCCCTGGTCAACAAGCTCGAGGTCGCGCTCGCGGGCGACGAGCTGACGCTGCGGGCCGAGCTGCACATGGCGGGCCCGGGAGTGTGGGCGCTGCCGGGCTCGGTGGAGACCTGGCTGCCGCGCCGCGTCGCGGTCGACGACGAGCCGGCGCGGGCCATGGCCGTGCACGAGGGCCAGCTGCTGCTGCACCTGGCGGCCGGTCGCCACGATGTGCAGCTCGCGGGCCCCGTCGGCGCCGACTTCCTCGATCTCGATCTGGCGGGCGCGCCCAAGCACGTGGTGGTGAGCGCCGAGGGCTGGACGGTGGAGGGCGTCGACGAGGACGACCTGGCCGAGAGCCTGCACCTGGAGCGCGATCGCGGAGACGATCCCGAGGGCGTCGACGAGGAGCCCGAGGTCGTCGACGAGGAGCCCGAGCGGCACTCCCAGGACATGGAGCCCTGGTTCGCGGTGTCCCGCCACATCCAGGTGGGGCCGCGCTGGACGGTGGAGACCACGGTCACGCGCCTGAGCCACGGACCCTCGCCCACCAAGGTGCAGGTGCCCCTGCTGCTGGACGAGCGGATGCTCGAGGCCAGCGGCAAGGTCGACGATCCCAAGGCCACGGTCACCTTGCGAGCCCCCGGCGAGAGCATCACCTGGACCTCGGTGCTCGAGCCGCGTGCGTCGCTGGAGCTGCGGGCGCCCTCGGATCGGGACTGGACCGAGAGCTGGATCATCGGCTGCGCCGGCGCCTGGCAGTGCAGCGACGAGGGCACGCCGGCCACCAGCGACGCGGGGGGCACCCGCGTGTTCCACCCCTGGCCGGGCGAGACCCTGCGGGTGAGCTTCGTCGAGCCGCGCCCGGCCGAGGGCGCGCTGCTGGCCATCGACGAGGCCGCGCTCTCGCTCGAGCTCGGCGAGACGGGGACCGAGGGGCGCCTGGTGATGACGGTGCGCACGGCCACGGTGACCGAGCGGACCTTCACGCTGCCGGCCGAGGCCCACGTGGGCTCGGTGCGGATGGACGGCAGCGACGTGCCCATGGCCAAGGACGCCACCGAGCTGCGCCTGACCTTCCAGCCCGGGCTGCACCAGGTGGAGATCGAGCTGCGGCTGGACGCGGGGGCGGCCTCGGTGGTGCACGCCCCCGTGGTGCAGCTCGGGGGGCGGGCCGTGAACGCGCGGGTGGCCTTCCACTTCTCCGACCAGGACGATCGGGTGGTGGTGTGGACCTTCGGCGAGGGCATGGGGCCGATGGTGTGGCTGTGGCCCTACATCGGCGTGCTGGCGCTGGTGGCCCTGGTGCTGGCCCGCGCCACCAAGACGCCCCTGAGCGCGCTCCAGTGGTTCGTGCTCAGCCTCGGCTTCTCGGTGCTGGCGTTGCCGGTGGTGTGGGCGTGGCTCGTGCTCGTGGACCTACGCAAGCGTCACGGGACGCGGCTGCATGATCCCGTGCGCTACAACGCCGCGCAGATCGGCCTGGGCCTGGCCACGCTGGTGGTGGTGGGGATCGTGCTGCTCACGGCCAAGGAACTGCTGACCTCGCCGGTGTCCACCATCGTGCACAACTGGGCCGACGGGGGCACGCTGTCTTGGTACCAGGACCGGGCCGAGGCGAGCACGCCCTCCGCCACCGTGGTCACGATCCCGGTCAGCCTGTGGCGCGCGGTGTGGGCCGCGTGGGTGGTGTGGCTGGGCTGGAAGTCGATCGGGTGGAGCAAGTGGGTGCTGGGGGCGGTCACCAGCGGGGGCGACGAGTGGCTGCGGAGCTGGCCCGAGCCCGAGTTGGAGGAGGTGACGACGGGCGAGGGCGCGACGGGTGAGGGCTCGGCGGCCGAGCCTGCGGCCCCCACCCAGCCCGAGGTCGAGCCTCCCGAGGAAGGCGAGGCACCCGAGCGCGAGCCCACCGATTCCTGAACGCCCTGCGGTCAGTCGCAGTCGACCCCGTTGGCGTTGCAGTCGCCGAAGTTGCAGCGGCAGGTGATCGTCTCTCCCGACGAGGTGGTGGTGGTCCAGCCGTTGGCGTTGCAGTCGCCGAAGCTGCAGCGGGTGGTGGAGCTGCTGCCGTCGGAGTGGGTGGTGGTCCAGCCGTTGTCGTTGCAGTCGCCGAAGCTGCAGCGGGTGGTGGAGCTGGCTCCGTCGGAGCGGGTGGTGGTCCAGCCGTTGTCGTTGCAGTCGCCGAAGCTGCAGCGGGTGGTGGAGCTGGCTCCGCCGTCGGAGTGGGTGGTGGTCCAGCCGTTGGCGTTGCAGTCGCCGAAGCTGCAGCGGGTGGTGGAGCGGCTGCCGTCGGGATGGGAGGTGGACCAGCCGTCGGAGCCACAATCGCCGAAGCTGCAGTGGCTGTCTGCGGCGCCCTCGATCCGGGGAGCGCTCGCGCTCGCGGTCGGGGACGTGGCTCCCGAGGACCACTCTGCGGCCCCTTGGTCGCAGGAGGCCTCGTCGCTCGACCAGGGGGCGGGCTCGCTGCGGACCCCGGGGCCGAGCGAGCCGGGCATCAGAGCGCCGCAGCCACCCGTCATCGTCAGGAGCACCAGGATCGACATCGCAGCATCACATCGCATGGTCGCATTGGAGCACCGCCCTCGAGGGCTCGATAGCGGCCTCTCCCTTGCTCGGGTCCTGGGGGGATCGACCCGTCTCGTGTCCAGGGGAGCCCGCCGGGCGAGAGGGGATCCGACCGGCCTCGTGGGGGTGGACGAGGGCAGCTCCTCGAGGAATCGTTTCACCCGGAGCGTCGTGCGGTGGTACCAACGTACGGTGATTCGACGTCTCGAATACCAGGAGGGGGGCTCGCACAAGTTCTGGGAGGTCCGGGTGAAGGGATCGGTCGTCCAGGTGACCTTCGGTCGCGTCGGTACCCAGGGGCAGGTGCGCGAGAAGGTCCTGGGCTCTGCGGCCGAGGCTCGGGCCCATGCCGAGGAGCAGGCTCGAGCCAAGCTCGACAAGGGGTACGTCGAGAAGAAGACCGCGACGAAGAAGACCGCGACGAAGAAGACCGCGACGAAGAAGACCGCGACGAAGAAGACCGCCCGTTCGGGCGCAGCCTCCGTCGGTGCCGTGTGCGGTGCCATCGAGGAGCTCTTCGACTCGCTGCGCGCGACCGAGATCCCGGGGTTGCACATCCGTCAGGAGCGGCTCGCCCCCCAGTCGGCCTCGGCTCTGTCCAGTCTGGAGACGAAGCTCGACCTCGTGATTCCCGATGATCTCCGCGCCTTCCTGTCCCGGGGGTTGCGGCACGGCGGTGGGGCCATGGAGAACGGGGAGCGCTTCGTCAGCCTCGGGTTCGACTTCATGGACGCTCGAGGCATCGTCCGGACGACCCAGATGCTCCGCAAGATCGCGGGTGGCGACGACGACGAGCACGCCGCGCTCCTGGCCCAGGGCATTGCCCTCACCTCCGAGGAACCGCAGCTCGTGAGCTCCGGTGGCGCGGTCTATCACTTCTCGTTCCGCAACCCCGTGCTACGCGTGGCCGACTCGTTCCAGCAGTTCCTCGCCCACTACCTGGCGAGCGGCTGCTTCTGCTCCCACGAATTCGGGCTGGCCTGGCCGATCGTGAAGGACTACGTGCCCGACGGCTTCGGCATCCCTCCATCGCGGAACGTGTGGCTCAAGGCCTACGAGGAGCAGTTTCCGTCGTTCTTCTGAGATTCTCACCCCGCGGCCGCGGGACCCATGGTCGAGGAAACTGACGTAGAGTCGGCGTGCCGGTGTGACGTCGGATCTTCTATGGTGCACGGTAAGCCCGTTTCTGAGATGGACGCACGCCTCCTGAGCACCTCTGATTGTTGCCAGGTGCCCCGCGAAGCGGGGTGCCAGAGCACGTTTGCTAGTGTTCATGAATCCAGGAGGCTGGCCGGCATGCACGGAGGCCAAAATGGAGCTGATTCACGAACGATGTGCTGGACTGGACGTTCACAAGCTGACCGTCGTGGCGTGCGTGCGGGTCGCCGAGGCCGGCAAGGTCCGGCGTGAGGTCAAGACCTTCTCGACGACGACCAAGGGACTGCTCAAGCTGGGGAGACTGGCTGTTCGAGCACGAGATCACGCACGCGGTGATGGGATCGACCGGCGTGTACTGGAAGCCGGTGTGGCACGTGCTGGAGAGCTTCGTCGACCTCTCGCTGGCCAACGCCAAGGAGGTCAAGAATCTCCCGGGACGCAAGAGCGACGTCAGCGACTCGCAGTGGCTCGCGGATCTGCTGGCCCATGGTCTGCTGCGCCGGAGCTTCGTTCCCGAGCGAAGGGTCGAGGAACTGCGTGAGCTGACCCGAACCCGCAAGCAGACGGTCCGCGACACATCACGCCATGCCCAGCGAATCGACAAGCTCCTTCAGGGCGCCAACATCAAGATGCGCTCCGTCCTCAGCGAAGTCCTGGGCAAGAGCGGCAAGGCGATTCTCCGCGCGATGGTTGAGGGCGAGAACGATCAAACAAGCTCGCGAACCTGGCGAAGGGTTCGGCGAGAAGGAAGAAGGCCGAGCTCGCCGAAGCACTCGATGGCTTCGTCGACGATCACCACCGCTTCCTCCTTCGACAGCATCTGGACGCAGCCGAGCACATGCAGGGCATGGTCGATGCCATCGAGAAGCGGATCGATGAGGTCCTGCGCCCTTTCGCAGGCGCGGCCGCTCACCTGGAGACGATTCCCGGAGTCAGTGAGACGGCCGCTCGGGTCATCATCGCGGAGATCGGAGCCGACATGACGCGATTCCCCAACCGCGGGCGAGCTCGTGTCGTGGGCAGGCCTGTGCCCCAGCTCGATGAGAGCGCGGGCAGAAGCGGTCCCGCAAGATCCGCAAGGGCAACCCATGGCTCAAGACGACTCTCGTCCAGTGTGCCTGGGTCTCGATTCGCTCGTCAGGCTATCTCAAGAGCCGCTACCACCGGTGCGCTCTCGCGCGGGGAAGATGAAGGCGATCGTGGCCGTCGCTCGAACCCCTGCTGGTGGCCATCTACCACATGCTCCGCGATGGGCAGGACTACCGAGACCTGGGCGAAGCCTTCCTCGAGCAGCGGGACCGAGAGCGGATTGCCCGCTCCCTGACCCGCAGGCTCGAGCGTCTGGGATACGAGGTCGACCTTCGCGCAGCCGCGTAGCCCGCCCCGGTCCAGCTGGGAGTTACTTGCTAGCGCCCGATGCAGCACCGCGCGCCCGTGTCGTGAGAAGCCGGCGTGGCCGTGGCGGTCTCCCCAGGTGGCGGTGGCCAGGCCGTGCAGCAGCACGAGCTGGCGCAGCGCGGCAAGCTCGTGCGGCTCGGGGCGCCGGCCGTAGCCGGTCCAGAACGCATCGGCGAGCGAGGGCTCCTCGTGCCAAGGACCACTCCACAGCTTGACCGCGTCCACGATCCACGCGTCGGGCCGCGCCTGGCCGAAGTCGATCACGCCCAGGCGGGGACCGGCGTCGGTGGGCTCCACGATCCAATTGCTCGAGCTGAGGTCGCGGTGGCACCATCGTCGCGGCAGGGTGGCCAGGGCGCTGGGATCGAGGGCATCGGCGATCCCATCGAGCAGCGCGGGCTCGAGGTGGGCTCGGGCCTTCTCGGCCCAGGCGCGGTGACGTCGTCGGAGCGCCTCGGGCAGGGGCATGGGGTCGGGCTCGTCTACGGGCAGCGCGTCGAGGGCACGCCGCAGACGGCCGGCCTGCTCGTGGAGCGAGCGTCGCTCGGCGAGCGACCACGGGGCGCCGGCGGCCGCTCGCCCCGGCAGGGCCCCCAGCAGCAGCGCGAGGCCGTCGGCGTCGCTCTCGAGCAGCGGCGGGACGCGAACGGGGGAGGGCAGCGCGGCCAGGTGCTCGAGCACCGTCCGCTCGCGCCGCCACTTGTCGGCCACGCCGTAGACCTTGAGGAACGCGACCACGCACCCGCGGGACTCCACTCGCCACACCGAGGCCTCACCGTGGGGATGGCCGGCCGGGTGCAGCGCGAGGGGGCGGGGCAGCACCCTCGAGAGCCAGCGGAGCCAGCGGTCCATGGCTACCCCTTAGCACGAAGCGAGACGGACCACGGCCGGTGGGGCCGTGGTCCGTCGATGGTCGTCTTGGGACGAAGGAGCTCAGCCGAAGGCCTGGTCGTCCGAGGCCTCGTCGGTGGGCCGACGGTGGCGACGGCCCTTGCGACCCTTGCGGCCACGCTTGCCTCCGTGACCTTCGTCGCCCCACAGGCCCCGCAGGCCCCGCTGCTCGATGCGCTCGGCCAGGGTGGCCCGCTGCGTGGCGTCGAGCAGGCCGTGCAGCTCGAGCACCAGGGCGTCCCGGCCCTCGAGGTGCTCGCGCTCCACCTCGGCCGCCGCGTCGAGGTAGGCCTGGACGGCGCTGGCCTCGAGCGCATCGGCACGGAACGCGGTCGCGAGCGCGCCGCGGGCTGCCTCCAGGCCGTCGCGCGCGGGGGGCTGGCGCTCGGCCAGGCGCTCACCGAGGGTGGTCCGCTGCTCGTCGGTGCAGGTGATCGCGTCGCACAGCTGATCCACGCGGTGCCCCGGATCGTGCTTGGCCCCGCGCCCCGGGCCGCCTGGGCCGCCCGGGCCACCGAGCTTGCCGCGGCGTCCCTCCATCGGCAGGCCGCGCTGCTCGATGCGCTCGGCGAGCTGGCCTCGCTGCTGCGCGTCGAGGATCGCATGGACGCCGGTGGTGGTCGCCACGATCTTCTCGGCTCGCGAGTCGTCGGCGGGGCGCTCGGCCTGGCGGTAGGCCGCGAGGTCGGCCGCGCTCAGCGAGTCCGAGGCGAAGGCCTGGGCGAGCGCCTCCTTGGCGGCGCGTCGCTCGTCCTTCGGGGGACGCTCGTGGTCGGGTCGCAGGTCGCCGAGCAGCGTGGCGAGCTGCTCGCGCTGGGCGTCGGAGCAGCCGAGCTCCTCGCACAGCCGACCCACCGGATCGCCACGGCGTCCGTGGGGTCCGCGGTGGTGGGCATCGGAGGGCGGGGGTCCGAGCTCGTCGTCCGACGGCGTCGCGGCTCGCTCCTCGATGGGGTCGTCCTCTGCCTCGAGCTCCTCGCTGCGATCGCAGGCCGAGAGCACGAGCATGGGAAGGATGGCCAGGAAGATGGTTCGCTTCATGTGGGGGTGCCTCGGAACCGAGCATGCGCGATGGCTCGGAGCCCTTCCATCGCCTCGGTGTGAAGTCGAGGTAAAGGCCCCGAGGGCCGGGAGCGGCGCCGAGGATTGCCGCGGGATCCGTGGCACCATGAGCGAGTGATGCGTGCTCGCTCCGTTGCGTTGGTGCTGGTCCTCGGGGTCCTGGGAGCATGCCGACCCGAGGCGATGGAGCCAGGATCGCCGGAGCCCCGCGCGGCCCCGAGCCCCGTGACGCGCGAGCCCGCGTGCCTCGGCGACGATCCGCTCGCGCTCCAGGATTGCGTGAGCCCCGAGCGCTACGAGGCCACCCTGCGCCGGGTGGTGGGGCCGCGCCCACCCGGCTCGACGCGCTGGCGCGAGGTGCAGGGCCTGTGCGACTCCACCCTGAGCGAGCTGGGCTTCTCGGTCGAGCGCCACGCGTACCCCACCGGCACCAACGTGGTGGGCCGACGCGAGGGCACGCGCTGGCCGGAGCAGAGCGTGATGCTCGGGGCGCACTACGATCACATCCCCGGCTGTCCCGGGGCCGACGACAACGCCTCGGGGGTCGCGGGGATCCTCGAGGCCGCGCGGGTGCTCTCGGCCGTCGAGCACCCGCGCTCGCTCGTCGTGGCCTGCTGGGACGAGGAGGAGCGCGGACTGGTGGGCTCACGGGCGTGGGCGGCCCGGGCTCGCGAGCGGGGCGAGCAGATCACGGTGTACCTCAACCTCGACGCGATCGCCTTCGCCGACGCGCGTCCCGGCACCCAGCGGATCCCCACCGGCTTCGAGCTGCTCTTCCCCGACGAGGTGCTCGCGCTCGAGCAGCGCGAGCACCGAGCCGACTTCATCACCGTGGTCACCGACGAGGCGTCCGAGCCCTGGGCCCGGCACCTGCGGGCCGCGGCGGCGCGCGACGGCCTGCCGATGGCGCTGCTGTCGATTCCCGCGCTCGTCCAGCGGACCCACGTGGCCATCGATCTCCAGCGCTCCGATCACGCGGCGCTGTGGGACCAGGGCTATCCCGCGATCATGATCACCGACACCGCAGAGTATCGATCGGACGCGTACCACTGCATGGGTCGGCCCGACACCATCGAGGGCCTCGACCTCGGCTTCGCCACGCGCGTGGTCCGGGCCACCACCTTCGCCGCCGCGATGGCGCTGCAGGGTCCCGAGCCCCCGGCGTGAGGCGGGGCCTCGCGGGGCCGCACGCTCGCCCGTGGGTCGTGCTCGTCGTGCTCGCCACGGGCGGCATGGGAGCTCGGCCTCCTCGGTCGCGACACACCCGGGTCAGCGCGCGCGCACCCAGAAGCGGGGCGGCTGCAGCCGCTCCGAGCGACACTGGGGGCAGCGGCTCGGCCGGCGGAAGCGGCCGCGCTCCTCGAAGGTGAAGCCGCAGCTCAGGCACTGCGCCGGCTCGACCTCCAGCGCCTGCCCGCGGTGGGCGAGCGAGCGCGCGAGGTGGCGCAGGTGCTCCGCGACCTCGCCCTGAGGGATCCCCACGTCTTGGGAGATCTGGAGCGAGGTGAGCGGGCCTTGCTCCAGCGCCTCTCGGATGCGATCGCGCACCGTGGTCATGCAGAGCCAGAGGGTACGCGAGGACGGACCGGGCCGGGGAGGGGGGCTGGCCCGCCCGTAGAGCACATTCCTGCCGATCGTGATCGTCCGGGGGGCGACGGGCACTACCGGCCTGCACCGACCCAACGGAGAACGACTGATCATGGCCTACCCCCTCCAACCCTCGCGGGCCCTGCTGCACCCGGTCTGGCTGACCAGCCTCGGCGTGCTGGCCCTCAACGATCACCTGCTCAAGGGCGCCGACCTGCTGCCCGCCGCGCTCACCGGCAAGCTCAGCGATGTCGCGGGCATGCTGGTGGCGCCGCTGCTGCTCGCGGCCCTGCTCCGCGTGCGTCGCTTCGGAAGCTGGGTGGCCTGCCACCTCGCGGTGGGAGCGGTCTTCGCCGCCATCCAGATCTCGCCGGCCGCCGCCGATGCCTGGAGCGTGGCGATGGGCGCCCTGGGCTTCCCCTGGGTGATCACCCGCGACCTCGGCGACCTCGTCGTGCTGCCGATCCTGGCCCTGAGCCTGTGGGGCTTCGTGCCCGCGATGCGGCGACCGGCCCGGGCCAACGCGCGCCGCAGCGCCGAGCTGGGGGCCGCCACCGCGGGGCTGCTGTGCTGCGTGGCCACCAGCAGCCCCGACGAGGAATGGGATCCCGAGCCCCTGGACGAGCCCCAAGACCTGCCGAGCGACGACGAGGGGGGGCAGGAGCTGCCGGCCTTCGACGCCGACGTGTACCTGTCCAACGCGACCGCGCAGGACCAGGTGCTGCGGATCCGGGCCCTGCGTGCCGACGTGGCGATCGATTGCGAGACGGTGGCGGAGTCTCCCGGCACGCTGCTGCGCTCCTCGTTGTTCGAGCCCGCCCAGACCTGGACCCTGCCGGCCAACACCAACATCCCCGTCGTCGACCACCTGGGGGGCGAGCGCCCCTGCTACGCCGCGTGGATCGAGGCCGACGGTCTCCTGCCGATCATCGCGATGTGGAGGGACGGCGATCCCTGGATGTCCCGGGTGGAGGGCCAGGGGCAGCTCGGGCTGCCGGGCGAGCTGCTCCTGAGGGGCAGCGCCGAGGCCCTCACCCTCGACGGGCGCGACGGGCTGCTGCACCCGATGCGGGAGGTCGATCCTCCGGTCGAGGGGAGCTGCGCGACCCAGCCCGACGGCGACCGCGTGGGCTGGAGCACGCCGGTGCCCTGGGGCGCTGCGACCGTGGCCGCGGTGGAGAGCGGCGTGGACGGCTGCCTGGCCATCGACCTGGCCCGCGGCGCCGACCAGCCCGACACCTGGTACCTGTGCGTCCCGGCCCGCAGCTTCCCCTTCGTCGCCGGCGACGAGGTGGAGCTGCGGCTGGTGGGCTCGGCCCCGGGACAGACCACCTTCGTCGATGCCATCGAGATCGTGGCGCTCGACGACGGCCTGCCCCAGGCGCTGCCCTCCATGATCATCTCGGCGGGCAACGGGCTCCCGAGCACCTCGGGCCTCGAGCTGGGAACCCTGCCGCTCTACTCCTGCGAGGCGAGCTCCGAGCCGGTCTGCGGCACCGTGGAGCGCCCGGTGTCGCTGGTGCTGGGGGGCGAGGGCCTGCCCGCCGCCGAGGTGGAGGCCGCTCGGGGAACGGTGCAGGTGGCCGGCGAGGGCCGCCTGGTCGACGTGACCCTCATGCACGCCCAAGAGCGCTTCGTGGTCGACCCGGAGTGCGCCATGGGCCCGGTGGAGCTGGGCCTGGACCTGGAGCTGGTCGTCACCCAGCGCGCGCCGCTGGGCGGCTGAGCCCACGAGCACTCCCACTCACGAAGGAACGAGAGACTACGATGACCATCGATCTTCATCTTGGACGAGCGTGCGGCCTGGCGGCCGCGCTGGGGCTGCTGAGCGCCGCGGGCTGTGCCAGCGACGACGGCTCCGACGGAGCCGGCCTCGGCGACGAGGGCGGCCAGGACGGCGGCGACGAGGGCGGACCCGATGATGGCGGCGAGGCGCCGCTGGGCCCCGGCGTGGGGCAGGGCGGGGCCCAGGACTTCGGCCAGTTCCGCGCCATCCTCGAGGCGGGGGGCATCCCCGGTCCCGAGACCCTCGACGACGTCGGCTTCTTCAACGAGCACAAGATCCCCTTCCCCGCGCCCGAGTGCGGCGACGACGTGTGCCTGCACGGGGCCCTGGGGGTGATGGGCAACATGCTCAGCGGGGCCAACTGCACCCTGGTGCTGCTGGGGATGAACACGCCGATCGACCCGGCCGAGATCGAGCGGCCGCCGCTCAACCTGGCCATCGCGGTGGACACCAGCGGGTCGATGGCCGGTGAGCCCATCGAGCACGTGCGCGAGGGCCTGCGCCGCATGTCCGACGTGCTGCGCCCCGAGGACCGGGTGAGCATCGTGGCCTTCGCCGACCAGGCGGCGGTGCTCGCCGAGGCGGTGGAGGGCAGCTCGGCCGCGCTGCAGCTCGCCATCGCCAAGCTCGAGGCCTCGGGCTCCACCAACATCTACGACGGGCTGCGCACGGCCTACGAGGTGGTGGATCTGCACGGCGATCCCGAGCGGCAGAACCGGGTGATGCTGCTGTCGGACGGCCAGGCCACCACCGGCCTGCTCAACGACGCGCGCGTGCTCGAGCTGGGCACCGCCTACGCCATCGAGGGCATCGGCCTGTCGACGGTGGGCCTCGGCCTCGAGTTCGATCCCTCGCTCATGCGCGGCCTGGCCGAGCGCGGGGGCGGGGCGTTCTACTTCCTCGAGGACGACGCGGCGGTCGAGGAGGTCTTCGAGGAGGAGGCCCAGGCGCTGCTGCTGCCGCTGGCCAGCGAGGTGGAGATCGACGTGCAGGTGGGCGCGGGCTACGAGCTGCGCGGCATGTACGGCACCAAGCTCGCCACGCTGGGGGCGACCGCGGCCCACCTGGAGATCCCCAGCCTGCACATCGCCCACCGCGAGAGCACCGGCGACACCGCCGGGGGGCGTCGCGGCGGCGGCGGGGCCATCGTGGCCGAGCTGATGCCCCGGCCCGGGGCCACCAGCGACGGCGGCCGGGTGGGCACCCTCACCATGCGCTACCGCGTGCCGGGGACCGACGAGGAGGTGTTCCAGGAGACCGAGATCGAGTCCGCGCTCGCGCCCGGCGAGACCCCGGCCGAGGGGCGCTTCGACACCGACGGCAGCGAGAAGGCCTTCGTCACCCTCAACCTGTACATGGGCTTCATGCTCGCGGCCGAGCGGGCCCAGGTGGGCGACGACGCGGGGGCGCTCAACCTCCTGCGGATCCTCCACGACAACGTGGCGCTCTGGCTGAGCACCCACGAGGACGCCGACATCAGCGATGATCAGCGCTACGTGGAGCTGTTCATGAGCAACCTGATGGCACGGGGCGCTCCGCTGCCCCCACCGGCGCCCGCGCCGGAGCCCTGGCCCACCGACTGAGGCCGGGGACATCGACGGCTGGCCAAGGGAGGCGGGGCGGCGCATGCTGACCCCGCCTCTTCGCGTGTCGCCCATGCTGCTGGTCACCATCCCCTTCTCCCACTACAACGAGCGAGCCCGCTGGGCCCTGCAGCGCTTCGGCGTGCCCTTCGTCGAGCGAGGCTACGTGCCCCTGTTCCACTTCCTGGGGGTGATACGCCACGTGGGGCTGCGAGGAGGACGCTCGGACCGGGCCTCCACGCCGCTGTCGACCCCGGTGCTCGTCACCGACGACGGCGAGCGCCTGCGGGACTCGGGGCAGATCGTCCGCTACGTGTCCGACCGCTTCTCCTCGGCCGCCACCACCCTCTACCCCGACGAGCTGCGGGGCGAGATCGAGGAGGTCGAGCGCCGGGCCCACGACGACATCGGCCCGCACACGCGGCGCTTGGTCTACCACTACCTGCTCTCCCACCCGCGGCTGTTCGCCGAGATCATCCGCGCCAACGTGGGGCGGGCCCAGTACACGGCGTTTCGGGTGCTGCAACCCCTGGTCACCCTCGGGCTGCGACGGGCGCTCGGCATCAGCGAGCCCCGGGCCCGACGCTCGCTGGAGAGGATCCGCGGCGTGGTGGCCGAGCTGGACGAGCGACTCGGCGAGCGCAGGTACCTGGTGGGCGAGCGCTTCACCGCCGCGGATCTCACGGTGGCCTCGCTGCTGGCCCCCGTGCTCGTGCCGGAGAGCTACGGGGCCAAGCTGCCGCCCCTCGATGCGCTGCCGTCCGAGCTGCGTGCGGTGGTCGAGGAGACGAGGGCCACCCGTACCGGGGCCCAGGTGATGCGGGTCTACGCCGAGGAACGCGGGGCTCGGGTGGGCCCCGATCCGCGCGAATAGTGGTGGCCCCGCCCCGAAGCCCCGTTGTATCGTGCGAGCGAATGTTGGGGCACGAGGGGGCGAGGGGCTTGCTGCGGTTGGGTGCTTGGGC
Organism: Myxococcales bacterium; assembly: GCA_020633315.1. Lineage (GTDB taxonomy): Bacteria > Myxococcota_A > Polyangia > Nannocystales > Nannocystaceae > Paraliomyxa. The sequence continues at coordinate 18,659 of JACKDV010000034.1, read as the reverse complement.
CTTCGGCCTCACGGTGGGGGGGCTGCTCGCGTCCCCGGCCCTGGCCGCTCCGGTGCCCGAGCCCCCCGAGGGCATCGAGCCGATCGAGGGCGTCGAGCCCGAGGAGGGGAGCGAGCCCGGGGACGGTGAGCCGGGAGAGGGCGAGCCGGTCGAGGGCGAGCCGGTCGAGGGCGAGGAGCCGCCGGTGGACGGGGAGGAGCCCGCGGATGGTGAGCCGGGCGACGGCGAGGAGCCGCCCGAGCCCGAGCCCGAGCCCGAGCCCGAGCCCGAGCCCGAGCCCGAGCCGGTCGCGGTCCCCGTGCAGACCGGCGAGGTGGTCGCGGCGGACGAGCCTCCGCCGCTCGAGCCCCGGCCGCGGCACCGCTGGATCTACAGCAACCTCTTCGCGCTGCGCTACAACCCGCTGGGGCTCGTCAACGAGTTCACCACCGGCTACCGCTACCAGCTCGTGGACAAGGACTCGGTGCTCTTCAAGGAGAGCTTCATCGCGGCCCAGCTCCACACCTACCTCACCCCGGCCTACGCCCGGGTGGGGCCCAAGATCGACATCCAGCCGCTGGCCCTGCTCAACCTCTCGGCCACCTACGACTACACGGGCTACTTCTCGAGCTTCGGGCTGTTCCAGTCGTTCGCGAGCCCCACCGAGGATTGGTCCGACACCGTGCTCGACGAGCGCGAGGAATCCACCGATCCCGGGATCGCCAACTACGCCACCACCGGTCACTTCGTGACCCTGTCGGCGCTGCTGCAGGCCAAGGTCAAGAGCATCGCGGTCCGCGACAACCTCAAGTTCTACTACGCCAACTTCAAGCTGCGCGAGGGCGACACCGTCTACTACCACCAGACCCTCGACATCCTGCAGCCGAACCGGGGCTGGTCGCTCACCAACGATCTCGACCTCCTGTACCTGCTCGACTTCGGCCTGACCGTGGGCGTGCGCTACACCCTGACCCACGCGTTCTACCGGGAGTGGCACTTCCAGCCGACCGAGCCGATCAGCCAGCCCAACGGGCCCACCCACCGCGTGGGCCCGGCGCTGCTCTACACGATCTTCGACCGCCCCGACCTGCGCTTCAACAAGCCCACGCTGATCCTGCTGATGCAGTGGTGGGCCAAGAGCCGCTACCGCACCGGTCAGGACGTGAGCGCGGGCATCCCCTACTTCGTGCTGGGCTTCCGCTTCGAGGGCGACCTGCTGCCCGATCCCAAGCGCTGGAACGCCAAGTCGCAGCCGCTGCGCAAGCGGAAGCGGAGCCAGGCCGCGGCCCAGGCGTCCGCTCCGAACTGAGCGCCTCGCCCGAGGCGAGCGCAGCTGGTGTGCTCGCCGGGTCCCCCGTGGGCCTGGCCGCTCCCTACCTGTCGTCGGTCTCCGCTCGCGCGGCCCGGGCGTCGCGGCGCCTCACCACCCGCCCGAACACCACCAGGGCCAGCGCCGACACCAGGGCCACCCCCACGAAGACCAGCCACAGGTAGTGGGCGTGGGCGTAGGCCTCGGGCATCGGCCCGTCTCCCGCCAGCGCGCGCAGGCGCTGCGCCTGCGCGGCCGGGCTCAGGGTGCGTGGATCGGGGCAGTAGCGCTGCAGCAGGAAGCCCGAGGTGATGAAGCCCAGCAGCGAGGAGAGGAACGAGTGTAGGTGGGAGAAGCCGAGGTACAGGCCCTCCTCGCCCTTGGGGGCCTGCCGCGAGAAGTACTCGAGGAAGCGGGGCGAGATGAAGCTCTCGGCCAGGCCCTGGAAGGCGATGCCCACGATCATCATGAACGCCACGGGGTGCAGGCCCAGCACGTGGCCCGGGCTCAGCAGGTTGCCCGCGGCCATGCAGAAGGCGGACAGGGGCATGATGAACATGCCCACCGTCATCGAGCTCAGCGCCGAGCGCCGGCGCATCAGCGAGGTCACCAGGCCCACCGTGAGCACCACCACCGCCGGGTTGACGTTGGCGTACCACGAGGGCGAGGCGTCCTCACCGGCCATGCGCAGCACGTACTTGGGCATCGACGCGTAGAGCTGGTGCTGCACCATCCAGAAGCCGGTGATGATCACGATGAGGATCACCAGCCGCGCCCGGCCGAGCACCGCCCGCAGCGACCGCCAGATCTCGGCGATCGACTTGCCCTCGCCCTCGCCCCGCGTGCTGCGATACGCCAGCAGCACCACCACGAAGGCGGTGGCGGTCATGGCCGCGGCGAAGAGGTTGAGCACCACCAGGCCCTCGTTGCCCATGCTCTCGCGCAGCGGCTTGACCACGGTCTTGCCCCCGAAGGCGCCCACGTTCACCATCGCGTAGAAGATGGAGTAGCCGCGGGCCCGGTTGCTCTCGGTGGTCTCGCGGGCCACGGTGCCGGTGATCACCGACTTGATGAACGAGCCCCCGACCATCACCAGCAGCATCACGGGGACGAACAGCCACTTGTGGCCGCTGCGCTCGAGGCCGGTGAATTCCACCTCGCGGCCGTAGCTGGCCAGGCCGGCCGACTGCAGCAGGGTGGGCAGCAGCCACATGCCGCCGTAGCCCAGGGTGAGCAGGCCGAAGGCCAGCAGCAGGGCGCGCCGAAAGCCGATGCGATCCGCGTAGGCGCCGCTGAAGGTGGGCAGGAAGTACAGCCCCGCCGAGAACACCCCGGAGACCGTGGCCGCCTCCACGTCGGAGTAGGCCAGGATTCGGCTGAGGTACAGGGTGATCGCCACGAACACGCCGTACCAGGCGGCGCGCTCGAGCAGCTCCACCACGTTCGCCACCCAGAAGGCACGGGGGTACCCGCGGCCGGCCTCCCTGGCCCCTCCCTGTTCCATGCCCGACAACGGTAGCAGCGACCCACGGGGCGGGAAAACGGCCCCGCGGGGGGCCGCGCGAGGCCACGGAGCGCGCTACACTGGAGCCGATGGCGAGCCCGCCCCGGCCGACCGACGAAGCGAACGCCTGGAAGCGCTGCAGCACCTGCCGCGGTCCCATCGCGTTCGGGGCCACCTACTACGTGTGCAGCGTCTCCACCTGCAACCGCAAGCGCACCGCCTATCGCTTCTGCTCGGTGGAGTGCTGGGAGGAGCACCTGCCCCTCATGCGACACCGCGAGGCGTGGGCGGTGGAAGAGAAGGCGCCCAGCCGCGATGCGTGGGCGCAGCAGGTCGAGGGCCCCGCCCCCGTGCCGGCCAAGCGCCCCACGCTGGAGCTCGCCCCGGTCACCGAGGCTGTGCCGGCCCCCGTGCGCGACAGCGGGGTCCCGCGACGGCGGATCCGGGTGGGCTCGGCCCCGCAGCCCGCCGCCCCCGAGCCGGGGGGCGACGTGCTGGTGGTGGTCTCCCGCCTCAAGAGCCTGGTCAAGGATCGCTGGGGCATGAACACCTCCGACGCGGTCATGGACGTGCTCTCCGATCACATCCGCTCGCTGTGCCGCCGGGCCGCCGACAACGCCCGGGCCGACGGGCGCAAGACGGTCATGGACCGCGACTTCGAATTCCTCCGCCGTCGCTAGCCGGTAACTCCCGCTCCCCTCGCGCCGAACCTGGGCCCGTATGCGAATCTTCGTCACCGGCGCCTCGGGCTTCGTGGGGGGGCACGTGGTGGAGGGACTCGAGGCCGACCACGAGGTGCTCGCGATGGCTCGCTCCGATCGCAGCCAGGCGGCGGTCGAGGCCTTCGGGGCCCGGGCCGTCCGCTGCGACCTGGGCACCATCGAGGCGAGCCACCTGCAGGGCGTGGACGCGGTGATCCACTGCGCCGCCCGAGTCGAGGACTACGGGCCGCGCGAGGCGTTCTGGGAGGCCAACGTGGAGGGCACCCAGCGCATGCTCGACGCGTCGCGGACGGCCGGCGTGCGCCGCTTCGTGCACATCGGCACGGAGGCCGCGGTCTTCGATGGGCACGACCTGGTGGACATCGACGAGCGCCACCCCTATCCCCGGCGGCACCGCTTCCTCTACTCCGAGACCAAGGCCGAGGCCGAGCGCCGGGTGCTCGCCGCGAGCGACCAGACCATGACCGCGCTGTCGCTGCGGCCCCGGCTCATCTGGGGGCCGCGCGACAACTCGGTGCTGCCCGCCCTCGTCGACACCATCGAGCGAGGGGCCTTCGCGTGGATCGACGGCGGCCGGCCCCGCACCTCCACCGTGCACGTGGCCAACCTCGTGCACGCGCTCGAGCTGGCGCTCACGCGGGGCCGCGGGGGCGAGGCCTACTTCGTCACCGACGGCGAGGACTCCACCTACCGCGAGTTCCTCGGGCGCCTGGTGGCCACGACCGGGGCTCGGGTGCCCGAGCGCTCGGTCCCCGGCGCGCTGCTGCGTCCGGTGGCATGGCTGGTGGAGCGGAGCTGGGGCCTGCTGCGGCCCTCCGCCCGCCCGCCGCTGTCGCGCTTCGCCGTGGCCATGATGTCGAGCACCGTGACCATCGACATCAGCAAGGCCCGCGAGGAGCTCGGCTATGCGCCGGTGATCGGGGTGGACGAGGGGCTGCGCCAGCTCGCGGACGCCCGTGCCGAGCCCGGGAGCCCGCCGCGAAAATGATCCGGGGACCGGGCTCGTTGTCGTCCTCACCGCCCGCCGCGTCGGCGGGCGGGACCCACGATCCGAGCTGCATGGACCCCGACCCCGCCGACCCGCCACCTCGTTCGTGAGTCCTCCTTCGGGGCGCATGCGCTCCACCCCTCCGTTGTGGGTGGCGGTCGCCCTCGCCTCGGCCCATGCTCCGCCGCGACGGAAGACTCGACGATGACGACGCTGGCCGACCCGACCATCCGCGTGACCCCCTGGGGGCGCACCGTCCGTACCGTGACCAGCAGCCTGCAGGCGCTGGTCGGCTCGCACGGCGATGCGCGCGACGAAGGACCGCGGGCGACCCCCGAGCCAGTGGTCGAGCTGCCGCGCTTCTCCGGTCGCTCGCTGGCCCTGCCGATCGCTCCGGCTCCCCTCGCGCGCCCGGCCGCGCTGGCCCTCGTGCGCTCCCCGGCCGGCGCGGCCGCCCGTGAGCTGCCGTGGTGGGTGCTGATCGTGGTGCTGCCCTGCATCGCCGTGATCGCGGCGGCGATGACCCTCACGCCCTGAGCCGGGGCTCGCTGGTCGCTGCGGCGGCTACGGGATCACCTGGACGTGGAACCACCACCAGTCCACGCCCTGACGATCGTCGCGCAGCACGTAGTACAGGGTGGCGCGACCGTCAGGCGGCAGCTCGCTCTGCGCGTCGTCCTGCTCGCCGGGGACCATCTGCCAGGTGTTGTAGCTGACCGCGTCGTCGCTGTCGTTGCTCAGCAGCGTGCCCCAGGTGCGGAACCAGTCGCCGACGAAGCTCTCCTGGCGCTCCTCGTAGGCATCGTCGTCGGTGGGGATGAAGTAGGTCTGTAGATCCTCTTCGGGGGCGGTGGTCTCGATCACCAGGGTCTGCCCGGCGTGGACCTCCAGGCTGTCGCCGCGCGCCACGTCGACGACCGGCCCCTCCGCGAGCACCCGCAGCAGGTCGTCGCGGCGCACCGTCTCGTCGGTCACCACCACCCGCATGGTCTGGATCCGCGGGTTGGTGTCGGGGTCGGCGATCTGGTCCTCGTCGGGCACCGGGCCGAGCTGGTCCAGGCCCTCGAAGCCCGCGTCGGCGGCCAGGCGGAGGATGCGTCCGTCGGGGCCGATGGAGGCGCGCTGCACCGTGTACAGGCAGTCCCGCGACAGCGGCTGCTCGCTCAGCAGCGCCGCCGCGCAGTCCTCGGTGGTGGCGTCGACCTCGGGCCGGTGCCCGATCATGGTGATCTCGAGGTCGCCGCCGAGGAAGAAGTTGAAGTCGAGCGGCACCTGCATGGTGGGCTCCGACGGCGTGCCGCCGGTGATCCGGCAGGGCGCGGGCATGGCCGGCAGCTCGCCCGAGCCGGGGTCGAGCGCCCCGAGGTCCACCGGCGGGCACTCCTCGATCGCGTCGAGGGTGAGCGGCAGGTGGTTGGACAGGCAGGCGAAGATCCCCTGGATGGGCTGCAGCGGGCAGGCCAGCCACAGCGGCTCGATCTCGGCCTCGATGCGCTCGGGGGTGAAGGGCTCCACCTCGTCCACGAACAGCGGGCGCACGAGGATGGTCTCGATCGGCAGGGCCTCGGTCCGCACCGCCGCGTCGGGCATCGCGAAGGGGTCGAGCACCTCCACCCGGACCGCGAGCGGCCGCACGTCCGCGATGCGCTCGGAGATCGGCAGGTCCATCGCGCAGGCCGAGCCCAGGGCCAGCAGCGGCACGAGCCGCGAGGCCAGCCGCGGCAGCGGCCGCAGGGTGGGGGGCGCGATCGGGGAGCGGGCGGTCATGGCCTAGAACTCGATCTTGGTGCCGATGGAGGGGATGATGGGCAGGCTCGCCACGGGGCGGCGGCCGGAGTAGTCGTAGCTGTAGATCCAGAACTCGGTGTTCTGGTGATTGTAGACGTTCTGCACGTCGAGGTAGAGCGTAAGGCTGGCCCGCTTCCAGGTCCACCGCTTGTCCAGGCGCGCGTCGAGCTGGTGGAAGGCGGGGAAGCGGTCGGAGTTGGTCTTCCCCGACAGCGGCGAGTAGAAGCCCCCGGCCGCGTCGTAGTAGGAGCCGATGATCGGGGTGTTGGGGTTGCCCGAGACCAGCCGGAAGCGCCCGCCCACCTGCCACCCCTTGGGCAGCTTGACCACGCCGATCAAGGTGAGGATGTGGGTCTGGTCGAAGCCGAAGAGCTGCCAGTCGTCCTGGGGGGTGGGGCGCCGCTCGCTGCGCGACAGGGTGTAGGCCAGCCAGCCGAAGAAGCGCCCGGTGAGCTGCTTGCGCAGCAGCACCTCGAGGCCGTACACGCGACCGAGCTGGGTGTTGGCGAACAGCTCGGGCCCGATCTCGCCGTCGGGGCGCACCACCAGGTTGGCCGAGCTGGCGCTCTGATCCCAGATGTAGTTGAAGAAGCCGGTGGCATCGAGGTTGATGCCGTAGTCGAAGGACTGCGACACCCCCAGGCTGTTCTGCAGCCCCCGCTGCACGCCCAGGCGCGGGTTGCCGAACTGCTCGCTGGTCTCCACCGGCTGCGGTGCCTGGGTGTAGATGCCGCTGCCGCCCTTGATCGTGGTGCGGTCGGCCACGTCCCAGGCGAAGGTCATGCGGGGATCGACGAAGCCGGTGCGATCGGGCTGGGTGTAGTAGCCCAGCCGCACCGCGGGGTAGAGGGTGAAGGTGTCGCTCAGCCCCAGGGTGACGGTGGAGTAGAGCGCCGGCACGGCGAAGGCGTCCTTGACCGAGGAGCTGAGGTTGCCGGTGCCGCTGCTGCCCCCGCCGGTAGGCAGCGGCGGGGCGTCCACGTCGATGTCGAACCAGGTGCCGATGTACTCGGTGCCCACCCGCAGCGCGCTGCGCCGCCCGAGCTTGCGCTCGACCTCCGAGCGCATCGAGACGTTGTGGGTGCGGAGGTCGAAGTTGAAGAACTGCCCGATGCCGAACTGGATGAACTCGAGGCGGTACGAGGGGGTGATGAGGAAGCGCCACGGCCCCTCGGTCTTCTCGTAGGCCAGGTCGAGGCGGTGGAAGAACTGCGAGGTCTCGAATTGGTCGCGATCGTCGGGCTCGACCTCGTTGGGATCGGCCGCCACCACCTTGGTGCGATCGTCCGAGCCGAAGGCGCGGAAGGTGAAGGTGCCGCCGGCGAGGGGGTAGTCGAACAGCGCCTGGTAGTCGTAGTAGCGAGGGGCGATGGTGAGGTCGAGGCCGGCATCGTCGGGGACGAAGGCGGGCAGCAGCAGGTCGATGTACGAGCGCCGCCCCGAGAGCGCGAACGAGCCCTTGCCCACCGGGCCCTCGAAGAGCACGCCGGTGTCGAACACGTCGCTGTCCACGTAGCCGTGGTAGCCGTCGCGCCGGCCCGCCCGCGGGGTCACGTCGATGATGCCGCCGATCGCGTCGCCGTAGCGCGCGTCGTAGTTGCCGGGCACGAAGGCGATCGACTCGAGGATGTCGCTGTTGAACACGGAGGTGAGCCCGCCGAAGTGGAACAGCGTGGGGATCTCGTGGTGCCCCAGGTAGACCGCCGAGTCGTTGGGCCCCGTGCCGCGGATGGCGAGCAGGCCGATTCCGAAGGGAGCCCGCGCCACGCCGGGGAAGTTCTGCACGGCCTTGAGCGCGTCGCCCTGGGTGCCGGGCAGCACGTTGATCTCCTCGGCGGTGATCGTGCGGCGGGCCACTTCCTCGCGCGCCGCCCCCTCGGCCACCACCACGGTGCGGTAGGGGTTGGTCTCGAGGCGCGGGGCGAAGTACTTGACCGAGATCGACTGGTCGGCGCCCAGGCTCTCCACGAACTCGGTGCGGTCGTAGCCCTGCACGAGCACGATCACGCGCACCTTGCCCGCGCCCGGGATCCCGCGCAGCTCGAAGCGGCCCTCCTCGTCGGTGAGCGCCCCCGATTCCCACTCGGGCAGGCGCGGGGGCTCGTAGCTGGTCTTCTTGACCGCCCCCACCTCGGCGTCGGCGGAGGCGGGGATGGCCACCACCCGCGCGCCGGCGATCGGGGTGCGCTGCCCGGCCTCGAGCAGCACGCCGTAGATCCGCACGGGGCCCTCGTCGGCGGCGGGCGGCTCGGGAGCGGTCTCGTCGGGGGTTTCGGTCTCGTCGCTCTGCGCCGGCTCGGGCTCGGGCTCCTCGGGCTCGGGGAGCACCGGCGGCGCGATGGGGATCGACAGCCGCTGCACCACCTCCACGGGCTTGCCGTCGAGGGTGGCTGGCGAGTAGCGCAGGCGCCCCACGGCCTCGAGCGCCAGCGCATCGAGGGTGGGATGCAGCGACCGCACCACCGCGAGGTCCTTGGGGACGCCGTCGGTGCCGATCGTCAGCTCGACCAGCACCTCGCCCGCCGGGGGCTCGGGGAGCTCGAGCAGCTCGGGGGGGTAGTCGAGGCTGGTCGCCTCGAGCAGGGTGGGGGGCACCAGGCCCTCCACGGGGGCCACCTCGCCGCTGGGCTCGACGCGAATCGAGGCCTCGGCCTGGGCCCGGGCCGAAAGCCCCCCCAGCAGCAGGCCGACCAGGATCGGAACGGTCGCGAGGCTCGCTCGGATGGGGGAGGCCTCGCCGAGGGGCGCCCGGGGGTTTCTCGTGGAGTGGGCCACGTCGACCGCGGCGGACTCTAGCAGCGAAGGGGCGGCGGTTGCACGTGGACCGCACCCAGAACGTCGATCCATGGCTCGTTGGTGCGGCTCAGTCGTCGTCTCGATCGTCCCCGCAGCGCTCGCGGGCGACTCGGAGTTGGTCCTCGAGCCGGCGCTGCTCCAGCGTGAGGCCCTCGAGGGCCCGTCGAATCTCCTCGAGGTGCCCCACGTGGCGCGCGGCCTCGGCCTGCGCCCGACGGGCGGCCAGCATCGCGGACTCCGCGGCCTTGGCGGCCCGCTGGGCCACGAGCGTGGCTCGCTGGTGCTCTTGGTCGGCTCGCTCGGCGAGCAGCAGGGCGTTCTCGGCGTCGCGGGTGATCCCGTCGAGGCGGCGCGCGGCATGCTGGGCCCGCCCGCGCACGTCGTCGACGGCTCGCTCGGCCTCCGCCAGCGCGGCCTGGTCCTCGTCCCTCGGCTCTGGTGGCTCGGGGTCGGGGTCGAAGGGCACGGCGGGGGGGCCCACGCGCTCGAAGCCAGGCGGGTCGAGGTCCTCGCTCAGCCGGCCCGGATGGGGACCACCGTCGGGCCCATGGGCGGCGAGCGCCTCGAGGGTGATGGAGATTCGCCGCAGCGTGCTCGCCCCCGCGGCATGACCCGCTGCCGCCAGCATCTCGGCCGCGGCGTCGACCAGCCGCTCGTGGATCTTCCGACGCTCGCGACCCGCGGCGGCCTGCTCGGCCGGACCGGCGCCGGTGTGCAGCGCCACGAGCTGGCGTCGCCCGGCCCGTCGGAGGGCCTCGGTGTCCTCGCGCCGGGTCCACCACAGCTGCGCCACCGCCCACGCCGACACGCTGGGCTTGACCAGCGCCTTGATCCGGGCCGCGTGCGGGCCATGACCGCCGTCATGCAGGCGCTTGGCCAATGCGTTGCGCTCGGGCACGAAGCGCTCCCGCGGACCGCGGTACAGGGCGTCGATCTCGTCCTCGAGACCCTGCGGCGGCGTCTCGCCCTCGGCGCCGTTGGCCGTGGTCACCATCGGATCCTACACTCGCAGCGAGCCGGGCCGAAAGCGCATCTTGCGCCACTCGTTGGGCCCCACGACCTCCCATGTCTCGCTTGCTCCGCGCCCTCGGCATCGTCGGCACCATCGCCCTGGTGGGCTATGCGTTGGTGCTCCTGTTCTCGGGGAGCGAGGCCGGTGAGGCGGTCGAGGACGTGATCGCCGACGCCGAGGCCGACAGCGAGGGCGTCGACGCGGAGGCCCAGCAGCAGCGCGATCGGGTGGCCCGGGCTGCGCGGGGCCTGATGCTGTCGCCCGACGGGCCCGACGGCGAGGTCAGCCACGAGGAGCTGCTCGCCTCCGAGGTGCCGCCCCCGACCATCCCCTACGGCTCCGGCGAGCTCGATGCCGACACGGCTCGGGCCAGCTTCACCTACGCCATGGACCGCGTCGACGCGGTGGTCCGCGCTCGCAAGCGGATCACCAAGGAGGACTGGGACAAGCTCTATCGCGAGGCCAACGACTCGTTCGCGGCCCTGTCGATCGTGCTCGATCCCAGCGACGAGGCCCAGAGCGCCGAGCTTGAGGCGGCCTACAAGCGCCTCAAGGCGGGGCTCAAGCGGGTGCGGATCCGGGGTCGCAAGTTCGGCACCTGAGCTCGCGCCTCCGCCGCCAAGAGCGCGACCTCGGCCCGTGTGCATTGCGCATGGGCTTGATTGCCTCTTGGACGGCGTTTCGAGGCAAATATCGTGGGTTCTTGAAACTTTATTCGTCGTTCAGATAATCGAATCCACGCTTCAGGCCTCGGCTCGGATGGCTCGCTCCCCCAGGAACGCCAAGGTCGTCATGCGCACCCGCGAGGCCATCCTCGACGGCGCCATGGTGGCCTTCGCCCAGCAGGGCTACCACGCGGTGACGGTCAAGGACATCGCGACCGCGGCCGGCTACACGGCGCCCTCGCTCTACAACTACTTCGGGAGCAAGGAAGAGATCTTCGCCGCGCTGCTCGAGCGGCTCTTCCGGGTGTTCATCGGCATCTACGACGAGCCGGTGCCCTCGGGGCTGAGCTTCGCCCAGCGCCTCGAGCTGATGATCCGCCGGCACCTCGACGAGCACCTGCGGCAGTCCGACGCCTTCGTGCTCTTCATGAAGGCGCAGCTCGCCGCGATGCCCAGCGAGGAGCTCGCCCGCTGGAAGCACCAGGCCTTCGAGGCGTACATCGATCGCCTCACCCGCTGGATCGAGGAGTCGGCGAGCGGCGAGGAGCTCGCCCCCTACGGCGCCCGCACGCTGGCCTTCCAGCTGTGGGGCACGATGTTTGCCGACTTCGCCCGCATGCTGCTCGGCGAGGATCTCGAGGCCGATCCAGCGGCGCACACCCAGCGAATCGTCTCGCTGTTCCTACACGGGATCCGAGGAGGATCGACATGAGTCGCTCGACCAAGATCGTGGTCGTCACGCTGGTGGTGGGCTCGCTCGCCGGCCTGGGCGTGACCTTTGCCGCTCGCATCGAGTCGGCGGTGGAGGCTCGGCGCGAGGCCGAGAAGCCGGTGGAGGTGGAGCCCCCGCGGGTGCGGGTGGAGCCGCTGGCCCGCCACTCCATCGAGGCCAAGGTGAGCTTCACCGGCACGCTGCGCGCGGTCCGAAGGGTCGACGTGATCCCCGAGATCCCCGGCCGGATCGAGGAGGTGAGCGTCGCCATCGGCGATCACGTGGAGAAGGGGCAGCTGCTCGCGGTGATCGAGCACCAGTCACTGGTGCTGGCCGCGAGCCAGGCCAAGGCCAACCGCTCGGCCGCCGCGGCGGCGCTCGACCGCGCGCAGCTCGACCTGGCCACCGCCGAGCGCGAGCTCGAGCGCGTGCGCGAGCTGTTCGGGCGCGGGGCGGCGAGCAAGGCGGAGCTCGAGCGCAGCCAGAGCTCGGTCGACACGGCCCGCGCGGGGCTGCGCTCGGCCCAGTCGCAGCACCGAGGGGCCAAGGCCGCGGCGGGGCTCTCGGCCGACTCCCTCGGTGACAGCCGCATCTTCAGCCCGCTGGCGGGCACCGTGACCAAGCGCGAGATCCACGTGGGCACCCAGGTGGGCCTCGGCACCCTCGCGTTCGAGATCCAGGACATCGACGAGCTCGAGCTGGTGGGGGCCGTGACCGCGCGGGACTTCGCCCGGCTGGAGATCGGCCAGTCGGTGGAGATCCGCGTGGATGCCCGGCCCGACGAGGTCTTCACCGGCACCGTCAAGACGATGAGCCCCAGCCTCGACCCGGCGACCCGGCGCGCCACCATCGAGGTCTCGGTGGCCAACCCCGAGCACCGCCTGCTGCCCAACCAGTTCGCCGACGCGGTGGTGGTGGTGGAGCGGACCGAGGGCGTGCTCGCCGTGCCGGCGGAGGCGGTGGTGGCCACCCCCGAGGGGCCCGATCTGTTCACGGTGCGCGACGGGCATGCGGTGCTGGCCCGGGCCAAGCTCGGCTCGAGCGAGCAGCAGTGGGTGCCCGTGCACGGCGGGCTGGGCGAGGGCGAGCCGGTGGTGGTGGTGGGGCAGGCCGAGCTCCGTGACGGCCAGCCCGTGGTGGCGGCCGATGCCGACGAGGAGCCCGCGTCATGAAGATGACCGACGTCTCGATCGACCGCCCGGTCTTCATGACCACGGTCGCGCTCGCCGTGCTCGTGATGGGCCTGATGGGCCTGATGCGCCTGGGGGTCGACCTGTTCCCCGAGGTCTCGTTCCCGGTGGTCACCATCACCACGCCCTACCCGGGCGCGGGCCCCGAGGAGATCGAGGCCGAGGTGACCCGCCGGGTGGAGGACGCCGTCGCCAGCATCAACGGGGTGGACGAGGTCCGCAGCTACTCCCGTGAGGGCGTCAGCCAGGTGGTGGTGATGTTCGAGCTCGAGGTCGACGCGGGCGAGGCCGCGGCCGACGTCCGCGATCGCATCGCGGGGATCCAGGGGCAGCTGCCCGAGGACGTGCTCGATCCCACCATCACGCGGGTGGACATGTCGGCGCTGCCGGTCGTGACCTACTCGGTCAAGACCACCCGCAGCTCGATGGAGACACGGCTGTTCATCGACGACGTGGTGCGGCCGGCCCTCGAGCGCGTGGACGGGGTGGGCACCGTCAACGTGCTCGGCGGGGCGGAGCGCGAGATCCGGGTAGAGCTCGAGCGGCGGGCCATCGAGTCGCTGGGGCTGCCGCTGACCCAGGTGGCGCAGGCCCTGCGCGGGGAGAGCTACGACCTGCCCGCGGGGCGCCTGACCGCGGGCACCCGCGAGGTGGGGCTCAAGGCGGTCAGCCGCATCCACGACCCCAAGGAGCTCGAGGAGGTGGTGCTGATGACCGGCCCCCACGGCACGCAGATCCGCGTGGCCGACGTGGGGCGGGTGCTCGACACCATCGTGGAGATGCGGACCCTGACCCGCGTGGACGGGGTGCCCTCGATCACCCTCGACGTGCAGAAGCGCGGCGGGGCCAACACCGTGGCCGTGGTCGACGGGGTCGAGGCCGCGATCGCCGAGCTCGAGGGGGCGCTCCCCGAGGGGATGACGATCGTCAAGATCATCGACAACTCGGTGTTCATCCGCCAGAACCTCGCCGAGCTCAACGAGGCCCTGCTGCTGGGCGGCCTGTTCGCGATCCTCGTGATCTTCGTGTTCATGCTCGACTGGCGCTCCACCGTGATCTCGGCGGTCGCGCTGCCGGTCTCGGTCATCGCCACCTTCTTCGTGATGTGGATGTTCGGCTTCACCCTCAACATCATGTCGATGATGGGGCTGTCGCTGGCGATCGGCCTGCTCATCGACGACTCGGTGGTGGTGCGCGAGAACATCTTCCGCCACATGGAGCGCGGCGAGGATCCGGTGACCGCGGCCCGCCGGGGCACCGGCGAGATCGCGCTCGCCGTGATGGCCACCACCTTCACCATCGTGGCGGTGTTCGGCCCCGTGGCCTTCACCGGCGGCCTCATCGGCAAGTTCTTCCGGGAGTTCGGCATCACGGTCTCCGCCGCGGTGCTGGTCTCGATGCTGGTCTCCTTCACCCTCGACCCGATGCTCTCGGCGCGGGTGACCAAGGCCATCGAGCCCGACCACCACGAGCGGCAGCGCAAGCACCCGATCCTGGGGCCCATGGTGGCGCTGCTCGACGGGCTCGACCGGCTCTACGTGGGCACCCTGCGCTGGTCGCTGCACCACCGCAAGACCGTGGCCCTGGGCGCGCTGCTGGCCTTCGTGGGCAGCATCGGGCTCACCTCGCTGATGGGGCAGGAGTTCAACTCGCGGGGCGACCAGGGCAGCTTCACCGTGCAGCTCGAGCTCCCCGCCGGCACCTCGCTGGCCGAGACCGACCGGGTCACCTCCCAGGTGGAGGCGATGTTCGAGGAGCTGCCCGAGGTGGTGACCATCGCCACCACCGTGGGCAAGGACGGGGTGGGCAATCTCTCCAGCATCCGCGTGCTCACCACCCCCAAGTCCCAGCGCGAGCGCTCGGTGGCCCAGATCATGGAGGACATGCGGCCGCGGCTCATGGAGATCCCCGGCCTGGTCTTCACCATGCGCGAGGCGGGCATGGGCGGCTCCTCGTCGAGCCTGGAGGAGGCCCCGATCACCCTGGTGCTGCGCGGCCCCGACTACGAGCGGCTCGGGATCTTCGCCCAGGAGGCCTTCGAGATGGTGCGCGCCACCCAGGGCGTGCGCGACCCCGGCATCACCTACAAGCCCGGTCGTCCCGAGCAGAGCCTGCTCGTCGACCGCGAGCGGGCGGCGGACCTCGGGATCTCCTTCGCCACCGTCGCCTCCACGCTGCGCCTGGCGGTGGAGGGCGAGGTGGTGGGGCAGTTCCGCGAGGGCGAGCACGAGTGCGACATCCGGGTGCAGCTACGGCCCGAGGACCGCGGCTCGTGGGAGGAGCTGGGCGGGGTGCCGCTGCCGGCCAAGAACGGCTCGCTGGTGGCGCTCGACGACGTGACCCGGCACCACCAGAGCACCACCCCTGCCACCATCCAGCGCCTCGATCGCGAGCGGCAGATCACCGTCACCGCCAACGTGGTGGGGCGCTCGCTGGGCGAGGTGGTCGCCGACATCACGCAGCGCATGCCGGCGCTGGTCCCCGACCCGAGCTACGGCTTCGAGCTGGCCGGCGAGGCCAAGCGCATGAAGGAGACCTTCACCAACCTCGGCATCGCGCTGGGCCTGTCGATCCTGTTCATCTACTTCGTGCTCGCGGCGCAGTTCGAGTCGTTCCTGCACCCGCTGACCATCATGCTCTCGCTGCCGCTGGCGATCGTGGGCGCGCTGGTGGGGCTGTTCCTCACCGGCTTCGCCATCGGCATGCCCGCGCTCATCGGCATCATCCTGCTGATGGGCCTGGTCACCAAGAACGCGATCCTGCTGGTGGACTTCGCCAACCAGCGCCGCGATCAGGGCAAGGGCATCCTCGATGCGCTGCTCGAGGCCGGCGGGACCCGGCTTCGCCCGATCCTGATGACCTCGGCCGCGATGATCCTCGGCATGCTGCCCACCGCCATCGGCCAGGGCGAGGGCTCGGAGTTCCGGGCCCCCATGTCGATCGCGGTGATCGGCGGGGTGGTCACCTCCACGCTGCTCACCCTGGTGGTCGTGCCGGTGTTCTACGTGTGGATCGATCGCCTCACCCTCCGGGGTCGTCGCGAGCGCAAGGCGGCCAAGCAAGCGGCCGCCGCGGGCGAGTAGGGCGATTGCGCCGCTTGCGCTGGGCGTGCGGGTCCGGGCCTCCCCGGGCCCGCATCGCCTCGATCCGGCGGGGTGACGTGGCTCCCGGGCTGGGCCAAGATGCGCGCCGGGACGAGCCATGATCCATCACGTCGAGGTCCAGGTCCTGATCCTGCTGCTGGTCGCGGCCTTCGTGGGCATGGGGGCTCGGCGCTTCAAGCTGCCCTACACCCTGGCCCTGGTGGTGGCGGGGCTGGTGCTCGGGGGCCTGCACCTCGACGTGCTGCACGACGTGGAGCTCAACGCCGACCTGCTGCTGCTGCTGCTGCTGCCGGCGCTGCTGTTCGAGGCCGCGTTCCACATCGACGTGAGGGAGTTCCGGCGCAACGCGGTGCCGATCATCACCCTGGCCGTGCCGGGGGTGGTGCTGGCCTCGTGCGCCTGCGCCGGCCTGCTCTACGGCGCGCTGGGGGCCACCGGCCTGGTGGAGGGCTTCGGCTGGCGCGAGGCGTGGCTGTTCTCGGTGGTCATCGCGGCCACCGACCCCGTCTCGGTGCTCGCGCTGTTCCGCCAGCTGGGGGTGGGCAAGCGCCTGTACCTGGTGGTCGAGGGCGAGTCGCTGCTCAACGACGGCGTGGCGGTGGTGCTCTTCGTGATCGTCACCGGGGTCTACGGCCTGAGCACGGGGCACGGCGCCGCGATGCCCGAGGAGGCCTCGCTGTGGTCCTTCGGCCTGGAGACCTTCATGCGCATGGGGGTGGGCGGGGCGCTCATCGGCGCGGCGCTGGGCGGCGCCTTCACCCTGCTCACGCGGCAGATCGAGGACCACCTCATCGAGACCACCCTGAGCACCCTGCTCGCCTACGGCTCGTTCCTCATCGCCGAGCAGCTCCACTGCTCGGGGGTGCTCTCCACCGTGTTCGCCGGGATCGTGGCCGGCTCCTACGGCGCCCGCTATGGCATGAGCGCCTCCACCCGCAACGCGGTGGAGGACTTCTGGGAGCTGGCCGCCTTCCTCGCCAACTCGTTCATCTTCCTGCTGGTGGGGCTCGAGCTCGAGCCCTGGCGGCTGTGGCACGAGGGCCTGTCGATCGTGATCGCCTTCGTGGCCATCGCGCTGGCGCGGGCCATCGCGGTCTACGTGGGGGTGCCGATCTCCAACCGCCTGAGCACCCCGCTGCCCGCCGCCTGGTCGCACGTGCTGGTGTGGGGCGGGCTGCGGGGCTCGCTGTCGATGGTCCTCATCCTCACCCTGCCCACCTCGTTCCCCGGACGCGGCCTGCTGGTCACGCTGGTGTTCGGCGTGGTGGGCCTGTCGCTGTTCGTGCAGGGGCTCACCATGGGGCCCCTGCTCGCGCGCCTGGGGCTGCTCGAGGGCAAGGTGCGGCACGACGCCTACGAGCGCGCCCGGGCCACCCGCATCATGTCGCGGCGGGCCCTCGAGGAGCTCGATACCCTGTGCCGCGAGAACCTGGTCGACGAGGTCGTCGCCAAGCGCCTGCGGAGCTGGTACGAGGCGCGCGCCCGCCGGGCCGAGCACGACGCCAAGGCGGCGCTGGGCAGCGATCAGATCGGCGAGCAGCTCAGCGAGACGGTGCGGCGGCTGAGCGAGGCGGAGCGCCACGGGGTGCGAGAGGCCGAGCACGCCGAGATCGTGGACGTGGAGATCGCCGAGCAGCTCGATCGCGAGGTGGTGCTGCGGCTGACCGCGCTGAGCGAGGCGGCTGGCGATCCCGAGGAGCTCCGCAAGACCCTCGACGCGATCCTCGGCGAGGAGCTGGTGGCATCCGCCTCCGACGACTCGCTGGGCTAGCGGAACCGCGGCGATGGCCTGCGAGGCCCTCGTCGAGCCCCGGCGCGAGCCCGCAGGGGCCCCGTAGGGACGGTGGTATCAGCACCGCAGCCGTGGCCCGGGCGCTCGATGCCGAGTGACCCTCACTCGACGATCGTGGCTCGCTCGATGTAGTCGAGCTCGGGGAAGTCCCGTCGCAGGTAGGCGTTGCCCTCGGCGGTGATCTTGCCCTGGTCGGGGCCCTTGCCCCGCGGCGCGCCCTCGCCGTAGCCGGTGTAGAGCGCGTCGATCACCTCCATGCCCTCGAGCACCTTGCCGAAGGGCGCGAAGCTCATCTTGTCGAGGTTGACCGGGCGCTCGCCCTTGCCGTTGTTGTCCACCGTGTTGATGAACAGCTGGGTGGTGCGGGTGTTGGGCCCGCGCATGGCGAAGGTGATGTTGCCGCGGGCGTTGGACTCCTTGACCGGGTCGTCCTCGATGGTGGCGTCCTTCCACGCCTCGCTCACCTTGGGGTCGCCGTGCATGCCGAACTGCACCATGAAGCCGTCGATGGCCCGGAAGAACGCCACATCGTCGAGGTAGCCGATCTTCACCATGTTGTAGAAGCGGTCGGCGCCGTTGGGGGCCCAGTCGCGGTGCAGCTCGAGCAGGACGTCGCCCTTGGTGGTCTCGAGCTTCACCTTGTAGACCGCCGGCGCCCGCTCGGTGGCCTTGGAGGGATCGAGCAGGGCGGGGTGCGGCGTGGTGCGGGCGGGCGGCGCGGCCTGGGCCGCGACCTGCTGCTGGGGCTGCTCGCCCTGTCCCTGGGTGGGGGCCGTCTTGGGGTAGCAGCCGAGGGCGGAGCCGAGGACGAGGGTGACGAGGACCGCACGGGTTCGCATGGCGCGGCGAAACATAGCATCAGGGGCCCGGCGGGCGCCCCCGACCGGGCGGTGCTATCGTGCGAGCGGCCATGGTCGTGCGTCCATCGTGGATCCTGGGGGCTTTGGGGGGCCTGGCCCTGAGCGCAGCGGGCTGTGCCCGCATGGCCGACGAGGGCGACTTCGAGGAGCTGGGCCTGGTCGGTGCCTCCTCGGAGCCGCCGCCGGGCCTGCAGCACCCCGTGGCGGCCGAGGATCTGGTGGCCGTGCACGATCGCGG
>JACKDV010000033.1 GCA_020633315.1 Myxococcales bacterium | reverse complement strand
GAGGGCGTGGAGCTCGAGCTGGCCCCGGGCGATCGCCTGCGCCTGCGGGGCGACGCGGCCTCGGGCAAGAGCAGCCTGCTCGAGGTGTTGGCCGGGCTGGCCCCGGTGGAGCGGGGCGCGGTGCTGGTGGACGGCCACGACCTGCGGCGGGCCGACCTGGGACTGGTGCGCGACCAGGTGGTGCTGGTGCGCGACGCGGAGCTGCTGGGGGGTCGCTTGATCGACGAGCTGCGCATGCTGGGCGGGCCCCTCGACGAGGCCCGGGCCCGCGAGCTGCTGACGACCGTCGGGCTCGAGGACGCCGTGGACCGCCTGCCGCAGGGGCTCGACACCCCGCTGGTGCCCGGCGGCGCGCCGCTGTCGGGCTCGCAGACCCGTCGCCTGGTGCTGGCGCGGGCCCTGGCCGCGCGCCCGCGGGCGCTGCTGCTCGACGGAGCGCTCGACGGCCTGGGCCTGCCCGACGATCGCTACCAGGCCCTGCTGCAGCAGGTGCTCGGCCCCGACGCGCCGTGGACCGCGGTGGTCGTCTCCGACGATCCGCGGGTGAGCCGGTGGTGCGATCGAGAGGCGCGCATCGATGGCTTCGATCTCGTGGAGGCACGCTCGTGAGCAACACCCTGTACGCCGCCGGCTCCTTCGACGCCGCTCGCATCCTGGCCCGCCTGCTGGTCGCGGCGGTGCTCGCCGCCGTGGTCGCCCTGGTGGTGGTCCCCTGGCAGCAGTCGGTGCCCGGCACCGGTCGGCTCATCGCCTACGCGCCGCTCGAGCGGCAGCAGACCATCGAGGCCCCCATCGCCGGCCGCCTGGTGCACTGGGCCGTGCAAGAGGGCGACCACGTGGAGGCGGGCCAGCTCATCGCCGAGCTCAGCGACAACGACCCGCAGATCCTCGAGCGCCTGGAGCGAGAGCGGCAGGCGGCGCTGGTGCAGGTCGACGCCGCCACCCTGGGCATCGCGACCGCCGAGGCCCAGATCGCCTCGCTCGAGGGGGTGCAGGACGCGGCGGTGGTGGGCGTGGAGCTGCGCCGCCTGATGGCCCTCGATCGGGTCGAGGCGGCCGAGCGGGCCCTCGACGCGGCCGGGGCCGCCAAGGAGACCGCCGAGCTCAACCTCACCCGGCAGGAGGCGCTGCACGGCAAGGGGCTCACCTCCACGCGGAGCCTGGAGCTGGCGCGGCTCGATCGGCAGAAGGCGGCCGCCGAGCTCGAGCGGGCCGAGGCCGCCCTGCGGGCGAGCCGGCGCGAGGCCAAGGCCATCGCCGCCGATCGCTCCGAGACCACCGCCGGCGCGCAGGCCAAGATCGAGGACGCGCGGGCCAAGCTGCAGTCGAGCCGCTCGGCCAGGGCCAAGGCCGAGGCAGCGCTGCTCGACGTGGAGGTCCGCCTCGCTCGTCAGCAGACCATGCGGATCACCGCGCCCCGGGCCGGCTCGGTGTTCCGCATCGTGGCCAAGCAGGGCGGCGAGGTGGTCAAGCAGGGCGAGGCGCTCGCCGTGCTGGTCCCCGACACCGACGGACGCGCGGTGGAGCTCTGGGTCGACGGCAACGATGCCCCGCTGGTCACGCCCGGCCGCCACGTGCGGCTGCAGTTCGAGGGGTGGCCCGCGGTGCAGTTCGTGGGCTGGCCGTCGGTGGCGGTGGGCACCTTCGGGGGCGAGGTCGCGTTCGTCGACGCCACCGACGACGGCAAGGGTCGCTTCCGCGTGGTGGTGATCCCCGACGGCAGCGAGGAGTGGCCCGAGGCCCGCTACCTCCGCCAGGGCGTGCGCGCCAACGGCTGGATCCTGCTCAACCGCGTGAGCCTGGGCTACGAGCTGTGGCGACAGCTCAACGGCTTCCCGCCCGCCATCGAGGCGCCGGGCTCGGCCGACGCGACCACGGAGGCCAAGCCATGAGCGCGGCACGAGCTCGGCGAGGCACGGGCCCGGTCGCGCTGGCGCGGGTGGTGCTCGGGCTGCTGATGATGCTGTGGATCCCGCAGGTACGGGCCGAGACCCTCGCCGCGCCGCTCGAGCTCGACGAGGTGCTGGAGTCCGTGCGGCGCACCCACCCGGGTCTCGAGGGCGCGAAGCGGGCGGTCGACGAGCGCGACGCGCTGGAATTCGCGGCGCGGGGCGGCTTCGATCCCAAGCTCGCCATCCGGGGCAAGTGGGCGCCCGTGGGCTACTACCCGCAGGGGCAGATCGACGCGCTGGTGCAGCAGGCCACGCCGGTGTGGGGCATCGGGCTGTACGCTGGCTACCGGCTGGGGTTGGGCTCCTACCCGATCTACAAGGGCGACCTGCGGACGCTGTCGGGGGGCGAGCTGCGGGCGGGGGTGAGCGTGCCCCTGTGGCGCGGCGGGCTCATCGACGAGCGCCGGGCCGAGCTCCGCAAGGCTCGCATCGCCCAGAAGGGAGCCCGCCTGCGCTACGACGCCGAGCAGCTCGCCCTCGAGCGCGACGCGGCCAAGGCCTACTGGAGCTGGGTGGCGGCCGGCCAGAGCCTCGAGGTGGCCGAGCGCCTGCTCGAGATCGCCGAGGCCCGCGACGCGGCGCTGCGCGACCAGGTCGCGGCCGGCAGCATCCCCGCGATCGTGATCGTCGACAACCAGCGGCTGGTGCTCGATCGCAAGGCCAAGGTGGTCGCGGCCGAGCTCGAGCTGCAGGCGGCGGCCCTCGACCTGTCGCTGTATCTGCGCGACGATCGGCTCCGCCCGGTTCGGCCCGGGCGCGAGCGCCTGCCCGAGCGCATGCCCGGCACGCGGGGCGACCTGGGCAGTCTCGAGGACGCGGTGGCCCTGGCCCTGCAGCAGCGCCCCGACGCGCTCGCGCTCGCGGCCGATCGCGAGGCGGCCGAGGTCGAGGTCCGCCTCGCGCGCAACCAACGGGCCCCCGCCATCGACCTGCAGGCCTTCGCCGCGCGCGATCTCGGGGACGGCCCGGCCGAGCTGCGCCCCACCGAGCTGGGCGTGGGGATCACCGTGGAGGTGGACCTTCCGCTGCGTAAGGCCCGGGGCAAGCATCGCGCGGCCCAGGCCAGGGCCGGCCGCATCGACGCCGAGCGCCGGGCCCTGCGGGACGGGGTGGAGGCCGAGGTGCGCGAGGCCTGGCTCACGGTGGAGGCCGCGGCCCAGCGCGTGGTGCTCGCTCGGCTCCAGCGCGATGCCGCCGACCAGCTCGCCGAGGCCGAGCGCGAGCTACTCCACGCAGGCAGCAGCGACCTGCTCGACGTCAACCTCAGGGAGCGAGCCGCGGCCGATGCTGCGACCCTGGAGATCGATGCGCTCGCCGACTACCACAGCGCCCACGCCGAGCTCGCGGCGGCGGTCGGAGGCGCTCCGTGAAAGTGGAGTAAGATGCAGCAGAGAGTCATGTCGAGCACGGCTGTCGAGCACGCAGGCTGGACCTTCCTGAGCAACCACGCGCACGTGCTGGTGTGCCTGGCCCGCGACCCGGATGCTCGCCTGCGCGACGTCGCCGAGTGGGTCGGCATCACCGAGCGCGCCGTGCATCGCATCGTGACCGAGCTCGAGGACGCGGGGGTGATCACCCGCCAGCGCGAGGGTCGGCGCAACCACTACGAGATCGATCCCACGGCCTCCATGCGTCACCCGATGGAGGCCGAGCGCACCGTGGGGAACCTGCTCGCCATCCTGCTCGAGCCGGCCGAGGCGCGGCGGCTGGGGCTGCGGCCCCCGCCGCGCAGCCGCTCGCGGAGCTGACGAGCGCCCAACGAAGAGCTCCAGGCGACCCATGCGGATCGACTGGAGCTCGGGTGTTCGCGACCGGAGTGGCGATCAGCCGGCCGGAGCGGCCTCGACGATCGTGCTGCACACGGAGAGCAGACACTCGGCCTCGTGCTTCTCCTGGCGGCCGAGCCCGGAGTCGCAGAGCACCAGGCGGTCGCCCACGACCAGGCCCGTGCTCATGCCGTACATGTCGCCGAGGGGAGCCTTGCCCTTGTAGTGGATGGTGTAGCCCTTGTCGGTCTTCTCGTCCTTGATCCACTCGACGTCGGTGAGCCCGTCGACCATGCCCTTGGAGTTCTCGTACATGCTGTCGAGGCTCTTGGCCCAGTGGCGGGTGAGGTCGATGTCGTAGCCGCAGGCGGCCTCGGTGCCGAGCTTCATGCTGTCGGGCATCTCCATCTCGGCGTCGCCGGCCTCGGCCTCGCCGGGGGTCACGCCCTCGGGCAGGCTGAGCTTGATGCTCCAGTCCTTGATCTCCGCCTCGGCCAGCTTGGGCAGGGGCTTGGCGTCCTCGGCGGGCGCCTCGGCCTCGGGCTCGGGCGCGGCCTTGTCGTCGGCCTTCGCCTCGTCGCCCTTCTTGTCGGCGGCGGCGGACTTGTCGTCGGTCTTCTTGTCTTCCTTCTTGTCGCACGCCGCGGCGGTGACGAGCAGGAGAGCACACAGGGAGGTCGCGATCTTGGTCATGACGGGTGCTTTTTCGCTCAAGGAGCCTCATTCGTCGAGGCCCCCGTTCGCGAGGAAGGACGGGGGGTGGCGGCGACGGTCGCAGCGAAATCGACCCTCCCCGGCTCGTGCGAAAAGTCCGTGAGGCTCGGAGCGACCACGGGGCCGGGCCATGGCATCGACCGTTGATCGCCGAGTGATACGGCCGACCCTCCCGACGGCGGGCGATCGTCCGAACGTCGATCGGAGGCCGAGGGCAAGATCGCGCCGAGCAGGCGCGCGAGCTCGCGCTCGACCGGCGAGACCTTCCTAGAAGTAGAAGGTCAGGCCCATCTGTCCGCCCGCGTCGATCCCCGTGGCGAGCTCGGTCTGCAGCAGCCCGTGGAAGATCCCGAAGCGGAGCTGGGCGTCGCCCTGCAGCGACAGGCTCACGCGATGGCCCACGAAGTACTCCACCCCCAGCATCGGGCCCAGGCCGAGCGCCACGTTCCAGTTGGCGCGGCCCTCGGGCTCCGCGTAGCCGATGCGGATCCGACCGCCCGCGTAGGGGGCGATGCGTCGCCACACCCGAAACCACTTCTGGAAGCCATAGCTGGCCGCGAGGCCCACGTCGTTCTGGGTGTCGCCCGAGTCGGGGTTGTGGCGGAACAGGCCCGCACCCACCCCGAACAGCAGGGCCCAGTCGTTGCTCAGCACCCGACGGAAGCCCAGCTCGGTGAAGGCCAGGCGGTTGATCGCGAATTCGCGCAGGCCCCCGATGCTCATGGGCGCGAGGCCGCCGAAGGTGAACTGCATGCCCCACAGGCCGGGCTCGAAGCGGGAGATCTCGTCGTCATCATCGTCGTCGTCGTCGTCGTGGCGACGGGAGCGGATCGGCGCGCGGTCGTAGGGATCGGAGTGGGGCCCCGGCCGCGCGAAGTCGGGCGAGGGCATCGGCTGGGGCGCGGGCGCGGGCGACGGGACCACCGTGGGCTCGACCGGCTCGACCGGCTCGACCGGCTCGACCGGCTCGGGTGTCTCGGGCGTGGGCTCCACGGCCGTGGGCACGGAGGTGGGCTCGGGCACGGAGGTGTCGTCGGTGGGCAGCGCGGGGGGAGCTGCGAGCACGCTCGACAGCAACACGGAGCAGTACACGAGACCAGCCATGGCGCGACGGTACGTGCCGGGCCGCGGCGCCCAAAGAAACCGACGAGGCCACCGGCCTCGGCCCGAATTCTTCGGGGACCGTCCGTCGGCTGCTAGGCTCGATCGCGATGGCGCGTGCGGTGGGGCTGGCCCTGGGCCTGGCGATGACGAGCGTGATCGCATCGCCGGCCTGCGGCGTGGCCGAGGGCGGAGGCCGCGAGGACGTGGCCATCGCTCGCCTGAGCACGGTGCTGTGCGAGGTGGCCCAGGAGTGCGACTGCGCCTTCGTGGGAGCGGTGTGCGAGCAGTGGCAGCACCTCGAGCCCCGGGGAGCGTTCGCCGACGAGTGCCTGGAGGTCTGGGCTCGGTGGGCCGAGTCGCTGCAGTGTGGGGTCTCGGCGCTGCCGACCGAGGCTCGGCTGTGCCCGCTGTACCACGGCACGATCTACGAGGGCTTCGCGTGCGACGAGTGGATCGATCGCCTCGAGGTCGATCCGCTGGCGACCGACTGCGGCGCGGGGCTGGTCTGCGTCACGGGTCGGTGTCGCGACCCCGAGACGATCGACTTCGGGGCCCGCGGCCAGCCCTGCGACATCGGCTTTGCGTGCGACGAGGGCCTGTACTGCCAGCGCCAGGCCACCTGCGAGCGGATTCCCGGCCAGGGCGAGGCCTGCCCCGATCGCATCTGCCAGGCCGACAGCCAGTGCGACGACGAGGTCTGCGTGCGGCTGCCCGCGGAGGGCGAGCCGTGCCTGCGGGGCAATTGCGCTCCCGGCCTCGCCTGCGACGACGGCCGCTGCCGACGCCTCGCCGCGGTCGGCGAGCCCTGCTTCGGCCATCGCGATTGCATCACCTTCAATTGCCCTGCGGGGTTCTGCGCCTCGGTGCCCGAGCCCGGGGACCCCTGCTCCAACCGGCTGCCCTGCGCTCCGGGCCAGCTGTGCGTGGAGGGGAGCTGCGAGGAGCTCCCGGGCGAGGACGACGCGGGCGACGGCGCCCCGAGCCTCACCTGCGATCTGCTCTTCTGGTTCTAGGCGCACCGTCCGGGGTCCGTGGACCCCCGGAGCCCACGAGGGCTGGGGTCGGCCAGCCCCTCGATTCCACGGCGATCCAGCGCGAATTGGAGGCGAGGGGCCGGCCGACGCGCACCTCGATCGGCCTGCTACCATTGCTTCGGAGACTGACTTGAACATGACGGTGACCAAAGGAGCGCTCGCAGGGCCCATCGTGGCGATCGTCCTGGCGTGGGCCTGCACCCCCACGCCCTCGGAGGTCATGATCGACTCCCTCGACTCCGGGGGCAGCGACTCGACCTCGACCGGCGGGCCCTCCACCGTCGACGGCTCCACGGGCGAGGACACGGGCCCCCCGGTGGGCTCGGTGTGCGGCGACGGGGTGATCGAGGGCGAGGAGACCTGTGACCTCGGGCCCGACAACGGCACCGGCGACTACTGCCGCGCCGACTGCCAGTCCAACGTGTGCGGCGACGGCTATCACGGCCCCGGCGAGGCCTGCGACGACGGCAACACCAACAACGAGGACGACTGCACCAACTCCTGCGGCCTGGCCTCCTGCGGCGACAACGTGGTGCAGCCGGGCGAGGAGTGCGACGAGGGGGCGGGCAACAGCGACACCGGGGCGTGCCTGCCCAGCTGCATCGCGGCGAGCTGCGGCGACCAGCACATCCAGGCGGGGGTGGAGGTGTGCGACAGCGACGACGTGGCCGGGGCCACCTGCGGCAGCCAGGGCTTCGACGGCGGCACGCTGGTGTGCGGCGAGGACTGCACCACCTTCGACACCAGCAGCTGCTACGTGTGTGGCAACGGGGTGGCCGAGGCCAGCGAGGAGTGCGACATGGCCGACTTCGACGGCCTGAGCTGCGCCGACTATGCGCCGGGAGGGAGCACGCCCTCGGGATCGCTGTCGTGCACCCTGGGCTGCACGGTCGACAGCAGCGCCTGCACCTTCTGCGGCGACTCGGTGGTCGAGGGCTCGGAGCAGTGCGACATGGCCAACCTGGACATGCAGAGCTGCACCTCGGTCGGGGGAGGCTTCACCGGCGGAACGCTGAGCTGCAGCGCCTCGTGCATGTTCAACACCTCGGGGTGCACCACCTGTGGCAATGGCGTGCTCGAGACGGGGGAGGACTGCGACAGCGGCATGCTGGGCGGAGCGACCTGCATCAGCGAGGGCTTCGACGGCGGCATGCTGGGGTGCAACAACGGCAGCTGCACCTTCAACACCAACAACTGCACGACGTGCGGCGACAACATGCAGGAAGGCTCCGAGTTCTGCGACGGCACCGACGTCAACGGCCTCACCTGCGACACCCTCAGCCCGATGTACGACGGCGGCATGCTCGGCTGCCTGGGCGACTGCTCGGACTACGACCCCTCGGGCTGCTGCTTGGCCGTGAACCAGAACTGCACTGCCAACGGTGATTGCTGCACCGACCAGTGCGACGTTGGCGGGACCAACCAGTGCTTCTGCGGCGGCAACAATGCTCCCTGCACCGTCGACGAGAACTGCTGCTCGGGCAGCTGCGGCATGATGACCGCCAACGAGTGCGACCCCTGAGCTCGGCTCGACGTCGTCGGGCTTAGAACCGCAGCCGCGCCGTGAGCAGGGCGCCGTCCCGACCGACGGCGCCCGAGAAGGCCACCGCGGGCGGCTTGCGGCTGCGGGCCATCAGCACCGCGCCGGTCACCCCCAGCCCCACGCCCACCACCATCACGCCCGCGCCCACGCCGATGTCGATGTCGCGCGTGCGCTCGGCTCGGGCCGCCTCGGTGGCGTAGTCGGGGTGATCGGGGGTCCAGCCGAGCTCCTCCATCCGCTGCTGGAACCACGGGACCTGGCGGGTGCCCGCGACGAGCAGGGCCAGGCCGCCCAGCGTGATCACGCCGCCCGAGACGGCGAGGGCCAAGCCCGCCTTGCGCCGGGACCCGGGCTTGGGCCCGTCGTCCGTCGGCGCGATGGTGGTGGTGGCGGGCTCCGGGGCGGCCGGCGGAGGCTCGGGCGGCGACGAGGCCTCGGTGGTCTCGGGCAGCGTCGCGTCGATCTCCTCGAGCCGAGCGCGTGCGGCGTCGACGGAGGGCGGCGCTGCGTCGGGCCGGGCCGAGACCTCCTTGATGAAGTCGACCAGCAGCGCGCGACCTCGCACCAGCCACTGCACGTTGCCGTCGGCCTCGTAGGCCCCGATCGCGGCCTTGCCGGCCGCGAGCACCACCAGCTCGCCCACGCCGGTGGCCTTGAGCTCGACGGGCATCGCCGCGTAGGCCTGCTCATAGGTCTGCAGCGCCTCGGCGTGGCGCCCCTCGATGGCGTGCTCGTCGGCCTGGCCGAGCAATTCCTCGAAGTCCTGCCCCTTGGCAGGGGCGGCCAGGACCTCGGGCTGCATGCCCCCCAGCGCCACGGCCAGGGCCAGCGCGGTCGCGAGGCCAGCCGCTGCCCGCGATCGAGCGAGGCGGGAGCATGGGACCGGCCGGGTTGCGGTGCGCTGGGGTCTCATGGGGCTCGGATCGAGCATGACCACGAACGACGCTCCGTCGTCAACCGCTTCGCCGTGCCCGCTGCGGTTGTGCAGGAGCGACCGTCTGGCCGACAATCCACGAGGTCGTTCGCTCGATGTCGTCTGCCGCCGAAGACCTCACCGGCGCCACTCTGAAGGCGCGTTATCGGCTCATCGAGCTGCTCGGCGCCGGTGGGATGGGACAGGTCTACGAAGGGGTCGACGAGACCCTCGACCGCAAGGTGGCGGTCAAGGTGCTGCTGCGCAAGCTGGCCGACGACACGCGCTCCCGCCAGCGCTTCCTGCGGGAGGCCAAGGCGGCCTCGAAGATCCAGCACCCCAACGTGGTGCAGATCCTCGACTTCGGCGAGACGCCGAGCGGCTCGGTGTTCTACGCCATGGAGCACCTCGAGGGCCGGGACCTCGCCGCGGTGCTGCGCCACGAGGGCCCGCTGCCGTGGTCGCGGGCGCGTCACATCCTGCTGCAGATCGTCAAGGCGCTGGGGGCCACCCACGATCGCAACATCATCCACCGCGACATCAAGCCGGCGAACTTCTTCGTGCTCGAGGCCCGGGGGCACGACGACTTCATCAAGCTGCTCGACTTCGGCATCGCCAAGTTCGCGGCCGACACCGCGCAGGACGAGCGCTCCTTGGCGCTGAGCCTGACCGGCGCGGGCGAGGTGATGGGCACGGCGAAGTACATGGCCCCCGAGCAGGCCTACGGCTCGTCGGACGATCCGCGGGTGGACGTGTATGCGGTGGGGGTGGTGGCCTACGAGATGCTCGCGGGCACCGTGCCCTTCACCGGCAACAGCGTGTTCGAGATCCTCAAGAAGCACGTCGACGAGCCGCCCCGGCCGCCCCGCGAGCTCAACCCGGCGATCCCCGCCGCGGTGGAGGCGATCGTCCTGCGGGCGCTGGCCAAGGACCAGGAGAGCCGCTTCGCGTCGATGGACGAGCTCGAGGCCGCGCTGGCCTCGGTGCCGGCGAGCGCCGGCGCCCGGGTGACCACGCTGGGCCTGCCGCCGCCGAGCTCCCTGGTGCCCATGCCGAGCCTGGTCGAGTCGGGCCCCGCCGCGCCCAGCACCGCGGTGGTCGATCGCCGGGCCTCCGACGAGGCCGTGCAGGCCCTGCAGCGGGGCGCCCCGGTGGCCGACCTGATCGTGCCCGGCCCGGCGATGGGACCCGCGCCCGCGCCGAGCCCGGTGGCGAGTGACGTGATCACGGCTCCCCGGCCGCCGGAGAGCCGTGCGCCCGCGGCCGGCTTCGGCGGGACGACCTCGGTCGTGCCCACCACGCCCCGGCCGCCCTCGCCCGTCACCTACGGCGTGCTGGGAGGCCCCGCCGGTGCCCCGACCACCGGCCATGGCACGGGGGCGCGGGCGATGGAGCCTCCCACCGATGCAGGGGCGGTGGGCTCGACCTCGAGGATCGCCCGCCTGGGCGACGTGGGCACGGCCACCGGTCCCGCTGCCTCCACGGTGCCCGGCAGCGACACCGATCCGACCACGGGCTTGGGCATGACCGGTCCCTTCGACGAGGCACGGCCGCGCTCGCGAGGCCCGCTGGTGGGGCTGGTGCTGGCGGGAGTCGGGCTGGTGGGGCTGTCGTTCCTGGGCGTGGTGATGATGAGCTCCGATGCTGACGAGGGGCCGCCGGACGGCTCGACCGAGATCGCGGCCGCGGCCGCGCCTTCGTCCTCGGTGGGAGCCGAGCTCCCTGGGCCGAGCTCCGTCGAGACGCCCTCGGCCGAGGGAGCCGAGCCGGAGGCGGGGCCCCAGCCCGGCTCTGGATCCACACCGACGCCGGAGTCGGAGGCGAGGCCCGAGCCCAGCGCTGCGTCCACGCCGGAGCCCGAGCCTGCGCCGAGGCCCGCTGCCTCCGAGACCAAGGCGCCCAAGAAGCCGACCTCCAAGCCACGCAAGCCGCTGACCGACGAGCAGGTCGCGGCCCGGCTGGCCAAGTCGCTCGCCAAGAGCTGCCGGGACCTGGGCGCGGGGCAGACGGTGAAGGTCGATCTCATCGTGAGCTCGGCCGGCAAGGTGGTCACCCGCAGCGCGCCGGGAGCCGCGGCCGAGCTGCGCAAGTGCCTGCTGGGCGGCGCGGGCGGAGCGAGATTCCCCGAGGGGACCACGCGCACGGTCTCGGTGAAGGTGAGCATGTAGGGGGCACTGGTGATGCGACGAACGATGGTGAAGATGCTCGGGCTCGGGCTGGTCCTCGGGCTCGGATGCGTGGGGACGCCGAACCTCCCCTCGGCCCTCGACGGGGGCGGCAGCACGACGGTGGAGACGGGCTCCACCGGCAACGACTCCGGGCCGGGGCTCACCAGCGACGGCAGCGGCAGCGACGGCGAGTCGGGGGGCCCGACCAGCTCGAGCTGTGGCGACGGCGTGGTCGAGGCGCCGGAGGAGTGCGATCTGGGCCCGGACAACGGCACCGGCGACTACTGCCGCGCCGACTGCCAGTCCAACGTGTGCGGCGACGGCTACCTCGGTCCCGGCGAGGCCTGCGACGACGGCAACGCCAACGACGAGGACGACTGCACCAGCTCCTGCGGCCTGGCCACCTGCGGCGACAACGTGGTGCAGCCGGGCGAGGAGTGCGACGAGGGGGCGGGCAACAGCGACACCGGGGCGTGCCTGCCCAGCTGCATCGC
The DNA here is from genome assembly GCA_020633315.1 of Myxococcales bacterium. GTDB lineage: Bacteria > Myxococcota_A > Polyangia > Nannocystales > Nannocystaceae > Paraliomyxa. Next base: position 36,306 of record JACKDV010000033.1, on the reverse strand, counting down.
GGCGAGCTGCGGCGACCAGCACATCCAGGCGGGGGTGGAGGTGTGCGACAGCGACGACGTGGGCGGAGCCACCTGCGGCAGCCGGGGCTTCGACGGCGGCACGCTGGTGTGCAGTGAGGACTGCACCACCTTCGATACCAGCAGCTGCTACGTATGTGGCAACGGCGTGGCCGAGGCCGGCGAGGAGTGCGACATGGCCGACCTCGGCGGCCTGAGCTGCGTGGCCCTCGGTCACGACAGCGGAACGCTCTCCTGCTCGATGGGGTGCACGCTCGACGTCTCCGCATGCTCCGATTGCGGTGACGGCATCATCAACGGCGGTGAGCAGTGCGATGGCCCCAACCTCGACGGGGCGAGCTGTACCTCGGTCCCCGGGGGCTTCGACGGCGGCACGCTGAGCTGCAGCGCCTCGTGCATGTTCAACACCTCGGCCTGCACCGACTGCGGCAACGGGGTGATCGAGGCCGGTGAGGATTGCGACGGCATGAACCTGGACATGAACACCTGCGCGTCGCTCGGGTTCTCGTCCGGCTCGCTCTCCTGCACGGCCAGCTGCACCTTCGACACCTCCGGCTGCTGCACCTCGGCGGTGGGCGACCCGTGCATGACCGACGACGACTGCTGCTCGGGCTCCTGCAACGGCATGACCCACATCTGCGTGTCCTGAGCTACTCTGCGGCCCCATGCAGTTCTCGCCCGAGGAGCTCGACCTGCTCGCCGAGCAGCGCCCGCACACCGCGGCGCGCTGGATCGAGCCCAAGCACCACGTGCAGGCCTTCGCGGTGGTCGACCACGGGGGGCACCCCGCGCTGGGCGAGCTGCGGATGAGCGAGGGCGCCGAGGTGCTGGAGGCCCTGCGCTTGGCGTGTCGGCTGGCGCGGAGCCACAGCATCCGCGCAGGGCTCTTGGGCCTGCCGCGCGCGGGAGCGGCGGTGGTGGTGGTCGACGATCCGCGGCTCGATCACGGCACCCTGCACCGCATGCTGGAGGAGCGCCTGGGCGGGGCGGAGATCCGGGTGCGCTCGGCGACGAGCGCCTTCGATCCCGCGACGCTGCTCGGGCTGGCCGCGGTCTCGGCCGATGCGCTCACCGAGCTGCGGGCGCGAGCGCTCGATGCCTGCCTCGCGCCGCTCGAGCTGGCCAAGGGGGCGCGGGCCTTGGTGCTGGGCGCTGGCGATCGCGGTCGCGATGCCGCCCGGGCGCTGCGCGAGCGCGGCCTGGAGGTGGCGATCTGGGACGAGGACCCGGCCCGCGCCGAGGCGCTGGCCTCGGCCGAGGGCATCGCGGTCCGGGCCGAGCCCTGGCTCGACGCGGAGACCGAGCTGCTGGTTCCGTGCACCACCCGGCCGCGGGTCGACGAGGCCGCGGCGCCGCGGATCCGGGCCACGGTGGTCTGTGGCCTGGCTCCGTGGGTGGTGGCCTCCCCGGCGGTGGGGCGCTCCCTGGAGGAGCGGGGGATCACCGTGGTGCCCTCGCTACTGTCGGCGGCGGCCGAGCTGGTGGCGCTGGCCGAGCTCGAGGGCCTGCGCGAGCGCGCCGAAGCGCTGGCCCTGCTCGCCTCCACCGCGGCCGAGCTGCTCGCCGAGCCCCGCGGCGCCAGCGAGCGCGCCGTGTCGCTGGCCATCGCCCGGGCCCAGGCCGCGAGCGCGAGCTGAGGGTCTCGGTTCCCGGCTCGCCTCTCGCCGGGATCAGAGCCGGCCCATCACCGCGTAGCTGGCCAGCGCCGCCACCTCGCGCAGGGCCCCCTGCACCGTGGGCCACACCCGGGGGTTGATCGCGCCCACGCCCCGGGCCTCCTCGAAGTAGCGCGCGAACACCCGCTCGCTGCGGAGCACGTGGTAGGCGTCGGTGATCACCAGCACCCGTCGTCCCTCGGTGGCCCCGCGCAGGGCCTCGGCCGCGAAGCGGGCGTTGCCCTCAGTCGAGGTCGACTCCCGCTCGAGCACCATCGCGTCGCGCGGGACCCCCAGCGACTCGGCCAGCTCGGCCGCCACCTCCGACTCGGCCACGCCCGCATCGCCCACGCCGCCGGTGAGCACGACAAGCTCGGCCCGCCCCTCGTGGAACAGCTCGGCCGCCCGCGTCACCCGGGCCGTCATCGCGGTGCCGGGAGTCCGCGGCGGGAACACGCGGCTGCCCAGCACCACGATCGCGTCCCAGTGTCCCTCGGGAGCGGGCCGGCTCGCGCCGTAGCGGTGCAGGCCCCAGGCCAGCCCGCTCCACGACAGCGCGCCGGTGAGCACGGTCCACCGGGCGACCCTCCACCAGGGGATCGCCCGGCGTCGCACGGGAGCCGTCCCGGCCTCGGCCTCGACCTCGGTCTCAGGGGGCATGGGGGGCCAGCACGATCGCGGCTTGGGGACAGGCGGCACCCACCACGGCCGCCACCTCCGACCAGCTCGAGTCGTCGGCTGCGATCACGTACACCACCAGCGCCCCGTCCATGTGATCGCGCAGCAGCGACATGGAGGGCGCGGTGTGGGCCTGGGGCTCGGGACGCAGGGTGCTGCGGGTGGTGACGGTGCCCTTGGCCACCTCGAAGATCGCGAGCTCGCGGGCGAGCTCCTCTCCGGTCGGGGGGGCCATCAGCCCGAGCACCCCGACGCTCGGCGAGCTCGGTGGCGCGCCCACGGGGGGAGGCGGCGGGGCCTCGGCCACGAGCTTGGCCGGCAGCGCTCCCTCCGACCGCCGCGTGCCCGTCACCGGCAGCAGCACGTCGGTCACACCCGCATCGAGCAGCGCCCGCAGCACGGGGCGCACCTGCTCCATGGTCAGCGATGCATCCAGCGACAGCTCGGCCACCGCCTTGGTCTCGGGGATCGGCGCTCCGATCCCGAGCGGCGGGGGCGGGGGCGGGATCTCGTCGATGAACGCATCCTCGGCCCGGGCCGCGGCGGCCACCACCACCTCGGTCCGGGGGCCCAGCTCGCTCGGGCTCACCGACGCACCATCGATCGCGATGCCCGAGGCGTCCATGCGGACCACGAGGTCGCCCGCGGGCATCCCATAGTCGGGATCGCAGACCATGGCCCAGTCGATCTCCGGGGTCTTGGGCCGCGGCAGGGCGGCCTGCTCCTTCGCCCGCCGGCACAGCGCCTCGTCCTTGGACAGCTCGCACTGCGTGCTCAGCATCGACAGCGCGGCCTCGTACTGGTGGGCGCCCATCATCACGTCGGCGGTCAGCTCCACCGCCATGCGCCGCAGGCCGGCCGCGGCGGCGGCCGTGTCCTCGTCCTTCGCCGCGCAGGCCAGCGAGGGCTCGGCCTCCACCAGCACCTTCGCGAGGGCGAGGCCCAGCCGGTCCCGCTCCATGGTCGTGGCCGCGCTCAGGCCCTGGGACAGCACCTGCCCCCCTTGGCGCAGGCACTCCGCGGCCGCCTCGTCCACCTTCGGACCCATCGGAGAGCGCCAGCTCCCGCGGGCGCTCAGGGGCACCTTGGCGTGCTCGATCGCCTCGCCCCGGGGCGCCCCCTCCGGGGCCCACACCAGCTCGCCCACCAGCGCCTTGCCGCGCTGCTCCCAGCGCATCGCCACGTCGCCCCGCACCAGCCCGGTCATCGGATCGCTCGCGGGGAGCATCGTCGCCGTCTTGGTCAGCGACATCCGCAGCTCGAGCAGCGCGTCGTCGTCGTGGGTCTTGGTCGGGTCGAAGACGTCGGTGGGCTCGCGGCCCAGCGACAGCAGGGTCACCGGTCGTCCGTCGTGCTCGGTGGCGAGGCGGCGCAGCGACAGCGAGGCCGGGGCCGCGTCCACCAGCGAGTCGAAGGACGAGGTGGATGCCTTCTCGGGCCACTGTAGCGCCATGCCGCCGCGGGGATCGGCGCGGTCCATGCCCTGCCACACCAGCTGCAGCGAGGTGGGCAGGGGGTCGAGGGAGACGAGCAGGTGCTCGCGCTCGGCCCAGCCGTCGAGCATGCGCAGCATCCCCATCGGGTGGCGCATGGTCACGTAGAGCGTGGCGAGGGAGCCCCCGTCCTGGAGCGCCTCGGCCACCTCCGAGAGCCGCTCCGCCCGGGCGAACGCGGGGGGCGGCTCGGTGGCATCGAGCGCGGCCCGGGCGTCGAGGCGCAGCGCCAGCTCGAGCCAGGCGTCCTCGGCCTTCGTCACCAGCAGCTCGGGCGCCTCGTCGAGACCCGCCTCGAAGATCGTCTCGCCCTCCGGGGTCAGGCTCGCGGCCATCCGCAGGCGCAGCATCCCCTCGTCGGCCACCAGCGACACGGCGAGGTCGTCGAGCTCGGCGCCCGCGTCGGTCATGAGCAGCTCGGACCCGAGGACGATCTGCATGCCGCGGGCGAGCAGCACCGAGCGCTGATCGGTGGCGACCACGTGCAGCGCCTCGAGCACCTGCATGGCCCCGAGCCAGGCGGCCAGCGCTCGCATCCGCCACGGTCGCACCCAGCCCGCCGCCATGCCGTCGGGCTGCGCGAGCAGGCTCAGGGCCGGCGTGGCCTCGGGCTCGGCCGCCTCCGCGTCGAGGCGCCCCCGCAGGTGCTCGAGCCGGGCGTCGCCCACCAGGCCCCCGCCGGACTGGAAGACCACCACCCGCACCGCCTCGGCCTCGGGCAGCAGCGCCACCGCGGCGCGCTCGTCTTCCAGGTCGAGCCCCCGAGCGCCCTCGCGTCCCTCGACCAGCTCCGGCCATGCCTTCGCCCCGATCGTCGTGGCCAGCGACGCCACCAGGGCCGCGGGATCCTTGGCCGGCACCCACAGCTGGTGGCGCACCGGCGGCATCCAGCCCTCGCGCACGGGCAGCAACGGGGTGACCGCGCCCGGGGGGCCGCCGTAGGGCACCTCGCCCAGCGAGGCCACCACCGGCCGCGAGGGGTCCCAGCCCCCGAGCTCCATGGCCTCGGGCGAGCCGCTCAGCATGGCCGACGCGAAGCGGGGCAGGGACTCGGCGGCCCCGGCCAGGCTCGGGGCCGCATCGAGCCACGGCCGAAGGGAGGCTCGCACCGCGGCCCAGCCCTCGGGACGCACCACCACCATCGCCGCGCCCTGGTCTCCCAGGCGCTCGACCACCTCGAGCACCCCCGGATCGCCGCGGACGGCCGGGCCACCGGCGCTCGCGGTGGGGGCCGAGCCCTCCGAGCCCGCCGGGTCCTCGTGGCCGCAGTTGCAGGCCGGGATGCTCAGCAGCAGGGCGAGCGCGAGCACGGACGGGGAGCGGGGCCTCATGCGCGCGATGCTAGCAACCCACCGTGATTGACACCGCGCGCGGCCCCTGCCTAGCGTGATCGCTCGGGAACCCGGAATCCGAGCGATGCCCGAGGGCGACACCCTGCACAAGCTGGCCCTCGCGGTGCGCCCGCGGCTGGTGGGCCAGCCGGTGGAGCACCTGCGGCTGCGAGAGCGGGGCGAGATCGCGATCGTGCGCGGGCACCCGGTGGAGCACGTGGAGGCGGTGGGCAAGAACCTGCTGGTGCTGATCGATCGCCGCTGGACGCTGCGGGTGCACCTGGGGCTGCGGGGCAAGTGGCGGGCCTACGACGCGAGCGCGGGCTGGGAGGCGCCCGCCCGCTCGGCCACCGCGGTGCTGGGGGTGCCGAGCACGGTGCTGGCCTTCTTTCGCTCGGCTCGCCACGAGCTGCATCCCTACCGGGACCAGCGGCTCGAGCAGGAGCTGCGGCGGCTCGGCCCCGATCTGCTGGCTCCCACCCTCGACCTCGAGCTCGTCGTCGCGCGGGCCCGCGCCCCCGGCTACCGTGACCTCGCGGTGACCGACCTGCTGCTCGACCAGCGGGTGGCCGCCGGCATCGGCAACGTGTATCGCAGCGAGCTGCTGTTCCTCGCGGGGCTCCACCCCTGGGCCCCGGTCCGCGAGCTGAGCGACGAGACCCTGCGGACGCTGTTCGAGCGCGCACGCGAGCTGATGGGCAGCAACCTCGGGCCCGGGCCGCGGGTGACCGTGGGGGCGCTGCGAGGCCAGCGACGGCGGCCCGAGACCTCGAGAACGTGGGTCTACCGGCGGGAGGGGCTGCCGTGCCTGCGCTGCCGGGCTCCGATTCGCCGCAGCATCGAGGGACGCCAGGCTCGCTCGACCTACTGGTGCCCTCGCTGCCAGCCCGCCGAGGCTCGCGGCCGCCCGCCCGTGCGCCCCGAAAAGTGATACCGATGCTCCGCCGGCCCCCGCCGGCCTCGTCGCGCGCGTGCGTTCTCGGTAACCGTTCGCCCGTCGACGCGTAACCCACACGCCGGAGGATTCATGAGCACCACCATCAGCATGTGGCTGGGCATCGCCTTCCTGATGCTCGCCATCATCGCCGTCCTTCTCCAGGCCTGGCTCTGGGGTCCCAAGTTCTGGGACGAGGAGGCCAAGGTCACCCGAGCCCCCAAGTTCTGGCTGCGGATGCACGCGCTGGCCGGCTACTCCTATGGGGTCATCTACCTCGTGATGATGTACTTCATGCTCCCGCGCCTGTGGGAGTACCAGTACGAGCTGCCCGCGCGCACGGTGATCCACGCCGTGCTGGCGATCGCGATCGGCGTGCTGCTGATCACCAAGATCATGATCCTGCTGTTCTTCCGTCACTTCGAGGAGGCGATGCCGCGCTACGGCTTCGGCCTGCTCATCTGCACGGTGGCCATGATCATCCTGTCGGTGCCCTACGCCCTGCGGGCCCACGACCTCGAGGGGCGCACCACCGACCCGGAGAACATACAGCGGGTGCGGACGCTGATGGCGGAGATCGAGCTGCCCGAGGGCATCGATCGTGACTTCCTGGTGACCGAGGCGGGCTTCGAGCGCGGTCGCGACGTGCTGGTCCACAAGTGCATCACCTGCCACGACATGCGGACCATCCTGGCCAAGCCGCGCACGGCCAAGGGCTGGTACGGGATCAACGAGCGCATGCTGGAGAAGCCCGCGGTGTTCGGCGATGCGCTCGACGAGGCCGACATCCCCTACGTGACCGCCTACCTGGTGGCGATCACCCCCGACATCCAGAAGTCGGCCAAGCAGAAGCGCGAGGACAGCCGCGAGGTGCTCGCCCGCACCAATCGCATGGTCGACGCGGCCCATGCCGCCGACACCAGCCCGGGGGTGAAGGTCGACGAGAAGGCCGGCGACGCGCTGCTGCAGGGCAAGTGCATCGACTGCCACGAGCTCGACGAGGTGGAGGAGCACGGCGGTGACGACGTGGCCGGCTGGCGCTCGGTGATCGCGGCCATGGTGGAGGAGGGCACCGAGCTCACCCAGGAGGAGAGCGAGCTGCTGGCCCACTACCTGGCCGTGCGCTACCCGGCCAAGGCGGGGGCCGAGACCCCGCTGCCGCCCGAGACCGAGCCCGAGGAGCTCGAGCCCGCGGGTGACGACGGCGACATGGTCGTGGAGGACGACGGCGAGCCCGAGGACGGCGACGGAGGCGACGAGGCCACGCCGCCCGAGGTCACGCCGCCCGAGCCCGCCCCGGCCGAGCCCGAGCTCGCGCCCAAGCCCAAGCCCAAGAAGAAGAAGCCGGCCCCGCCCAAGGCCGACCGGGCGGCGGGACGCGAGCTGTACATGGCCAAGTGCAAGACCTGCCACGGCGACGACGGCAAGGGCGACACCCCCTTCGGGCGCAAGCTGGAGATCGTCTCGCTCGCGGGCACCGGCCGCTCGCGCGCCAAGATCAAGGCGATCACCGCCAACGGCGTGCCCGGGACCAAGATGAAGCCCTACGAGGGCAAGCTCAGCGATCAAGAGCTCGAGAACGTGGCGGCCTTCGTCAAGGGGCTGTAGCGCTCCGGGTCGGCAGGGGGGGCGGCGCCGCGTGATGCGGGGCCGCCCTTGCCTCGTGCGCTCGTTGGCTGGCGTCGCGTCGGATGGACGGGCGAGGGTGCTAGGGTGGGGCTGCCCATGTTCACCGAGCGGCGGGACTACCTGCTGGACATGATCCAGCAGCTCGTGCAGCGCATCACCGAGCTGCTGCAGCGGGCGCAGGGGCAGCAGGAGGCGCTCGAGCGCGAGTGCGAGCGGGCGATGGACGACGAGTTCGCCGTCTCGACCGAGCTGCTGCGCGCCCCGGCTACAGCAGGCCCGCCGCGCGCAGCAGCCGGCTCACCGCCAGCAGCGGGAGCCCGATGATCCCGGTGGTGTCGGTGCCCTCGATGCGCTCGAACAGCTTGATCCCCGCGTCCTCGATCCGATAGCTGCCCGCGCACTCGAGTGGCCGATGGCGGCGCACGTAGGCCTCGGCCTCGGCGCGGTCGAAGGCCCGCAGGGTGAGGCGCTGCTCGTCGACCGCCTCAAGCGGCTCGCCGCCGCCCGGGGGCAGCAGCACCACCCCCGTGGTGAGGTGGTGGGTGCGGCCCGACAGCGCCATCAGGTGCTCGATCGCCACCTCCTCGCGGCCCGGCTTGTCGAGCCGTCGGCGCGGGGGACCGGGGAGCACCGCGATCTGATCGGCGGCGAGGATGTAGCGGTCGCCGAAGCGAGCGGCCAGGCTGCGGGCCTTGCCCTGCGCCAGCATCAGGGCGAAGGCGGCGTCGGGCAGCTCGTCGAAGCGGTCGTGGTGCTCGGCCTCGTCGAAGTCGGGCGCGGCGACCTCGAAGGGCAGCTCGAGCCGCTCGAGCAGGTCGCGGCGGGCGGCCGAGGTGGAGGCGAGCACCAGCGCCGGCGCGCGAGCTACTTGCACTTGCGGAAGATCCCCAGGCACGGGGGGCCCTTGTCGCCGCCGGTGGTACCCCCTGACTTGGGGGGGGGCTTCTTCTTGGTGGCTTTGGTGTCGGCCGGCGGATCGTCGTCCAGGATGATGATCTCGTCGCCGTCGGTCTCGCCCTCGGGGGCAAAGGACTCGAGCAGGGCGATCACCTCGTCCCGCCGGGCCTCGAGCCCCTCGCACTTCGCTGCGTCGCTCCGCTCCTCGTCGGTGAGCTCGTCGCCCGTCTTGGGCTTGGGCATGTCGGCGTGCTGCACCCGCGTGAGGTAGTAGTACTCGGGCTCGGCCGCGATCACCTCGAGCGCGTCGCGGTAGGCGGTGCAGGGCGTGAGCGCCTGGGTGGCCTGCAGCAGGTCGAGCGCCCGGTGGAGCTGCAGGTTGATGAGCACCTCGTTGTCCGGGTTGCTCGACAGCTCTGCGATCGCACGCTGGCGATCGTTGTAGTTCATGGGGCGCTTGTCGTCGTTGATCGCCTTGAGCAGGAACTTGTGCCCGTAGTGCCCCATCTTGCGCAGCGCGAGGTCGAGGGCCTCGGCGCGCAGCTTGGGCTCCTCGAGCAGGGCGTACAGCTCGGCGTAGAACTCGTTGTTGTCGAGCAGGGTGGGGTCGGTCCCCACCGCGTCGCCGTAGGCGGCCAGCGCCTTGCCCTTGTCCTTCTTCTTCTTGCGCTCGGCCAGGATCTTGCCCTGGCGCCACGCGAGCTGCGGGTTGTCGGGGAACTCGTCGAGCAGCGGCTGCAGCAGCTTCTGGGCGTCGTCGTGCTTGTTGCCCAGGATCAGGCGATCGATCTCGGTGATCTGCTCGGCGTCGGGGCCGTCCTCGATGATCGGCAGCTCGTCGTCGCCCTCGGCCACGCCCTCGCCCTCGTCGTCGTGGCCCGCGATGGCGGCCGCGCTGCCCTCCTTGGCCTCGGTCTCGTCGTCGCCTCCGCTGGTGATGGCCCAGATGCCGGCGAGCAGCACGATCGCGCCGCCGATGATCAGCGGGCGCCGGTCCATCGCCTTGCGACGCAGCGCGCCCGCCTGGGGCGGCAGCGTGGGCAGGGCCGAGGGGGCGAAGCTGCCCGAGGTGTCGTGCGTGATGCGGGGGAAGGGCCCGCTGATGGGATCGAAGGGCCGGCTCGCCGGGTCGTGGGGCGAGATGGGGGGGAAGGACCCGCTGATGGGATCGAAGGGCCGGCTCGCCGGATCGTGGACCGACAGCGGCCCCGAGATCGCCGCGTTGATGAAGATGGGCCCCGAGGCGCCGCCGTGGATGGTGCGGCCGCTCTTGACGTCGGTCGAGGCCACGCCGGGCAGCACCAGCTCGAGGGCCTCGCGCGCCTCGGTGGCGCTCTGGAAGCGCTCGTCCCGATCCTTGGCCAGCAGGCGCATGGTGATCGCGGCGAGGGGCGGCGCCACGTCGTCGGGGAGCGCGGGCGGGTCCTTGCTCACCTGCATCCGCACCAGCTTCACCGGGTCGTCGCTGGCGAAGGGCGGCGTGCCGCTGAGCATCTCGTAGAGGATCACCCCCACCGAGTAGAGGTCGGCGCGGTGGTCGGCCTCCATGCCCATGGCCTGCTCCGGGCTCATGTAGGCCGGCGTGCCGAAGATGAGCCCCGCCTTGGTCATGCGATCGTCGGCGCCCCCGCCCACCAGCTTGGCGATGCCGAAGTCGACGAGCTTGAGCACCTCGCGGCCGTCGTGGTCCCGGGTGACGAACACGTTCTCGGGCTTGATGTCGCGGTGGATCACCCCGTGCTCGTGCGCGTGCTCGAGGCCCCGCAGGATCTGGAGCACCAGCAACACCGCGCGATCGGGGGGCAGGCGCTCGCCGACGAGCTCGCTGAGCTCCGAGCCGGCGAGCAGATCCATCACCATGAACTTCAGCCCGTCCTCCGAGCTGCCCACGTCGGTCACCCGCAGGCAGTTGGGATGGTCGAGCCGCGAGGCCGAGTGCGCCTCGCGATCGAAGCGCTTGGAGATCTCGGGGTCGCGCGTGAGGTCGGGGTGCAGGACCTTGATCGCCACGTCGCGCTCGAGGCCGAGGTGGCGCCCACGGAACACGGCTCCCATGCCGCCCAGGCCGAGGAGCGCGTCGACCCGGTAGCGGCCCACGATCGTCTTGCCTGTCAGATCCCGCAACGCGGGGTGCAGGTTGTCGAGAACCTCGGTCACGGAAGGATGGCGAGGCGAGGATAGCAAGGAGCCCGCCATTTGTGCCGTGCGCTACGGCAATGACGAGGACGGTGGAACGGGCTTCGCGCACGGGGCGCCCGGGCATGCCGTGGCCCGGTACGAGCCAGGTGATGCCGGGCTCAACCCTTGACCGGCTTGGTGCGGACCGTGTCCTGCTCGGGGTCGGTGTCCCCCACCGCGACGACGTCGGGTGTCTCGATGAAGGCGGTCCCGAGATCGCGCTCGATCCTGGCCAGCGCCTCCTGGGCCCAGTGGGCCAGGCTCAGCTCGTTGGCGGCGTGGAAGTCGGCGAGCATCTCCTCGAGCTCTCGTCGCGCCCGGGCGCTCTGTCCGAGCATGTGTGCAACCTCGGCGTCGAGCAGGCGCAACTGCTGCACCGCGAGCTGCTCGCCCTGGATCTGCATCATGCCCTGCTTGGCCTCCGCGAGCATGGCGGCGCCCTCGTCCACGTCGCCGCGGCGGGCCATGGCGTAGCCCAGGAAGCCGCGGTTGAGGTGGTACTGGTAGTCCACGCCGTAGACGCTGGCCAGGCGGATCGCCTCGCGGAAGGCACTCTCGGCCTGGGCCAGGTCGTCGTTGCGCAGTCGCAGGTCGCCCACGTTGTGCAGGGGCGTCATCATCAGCCGCGGGAGCTTGGCCTGCCGCAGCTCCTCGAGCGCCTGCTCGGTCTCAGGGATGGCCCGCTCGGGATCACCACCGAGCACCGCGAGGTAGGCGATGCCCGAGAGGTAGCTCTGCCGCTGGAGCACGGCCACCTTGGCCGCGATGGGCTTGGCCATGTCGTGCAGGCGCCGCGCCTCGCCGAGCTGGCCCGACAAGGCCAGGCAGCGCAGGCGCACGCCCATCACGTGGCACTTGTCGACCAGGCTGGCCTCCTCGACGTCGAGGATCTCCATGGCCTTGCGGCTCCACTGGTTGGCCTTCTCGATCTCGCCCGCCGAGGTGAGGACCTCGGCCCGCCGGTTGTCGATGCGCAGGCCCAGCACGCGATCGCGCGCGAGCAGGGCGGCATCGGAGGCGTGGCCCAGGCGCTCGAGCGCGATCTCGACGTCGGCGGAGCCGGCGGTGGTGGTGTAGCGGTCGACCAGGCCCAGCCAGAACAGCGCCTCCGCGCGGAAGTCTCCCACCAGCTCGGCCACGAGGATGCCGGCCTGGTAGTGGCTCATCTCGTGGACGGGATCCTCGAGCGCGCCCGCGGCCTGGTTGAGCAGCTTGAGCTGGGCCTTGAGCAGGCGGGGCAGCCCCTGCGCGCGGCCGAAGCGACGCAGCCGACGGATCAGCCGCTCGAGCACCTGCGCGGCGAGCTGGGGCTGGTCGGCGGCGAAGAGCTGGTCGACCGCCTTCTCGAGCTCGTCGACCGACTCGAGGCTCTCCGAGGCGTCGTCGAGCAGGCGGGCGCGCAGGAACACGTAGTGCGGGTCGTCGGTCTCGAGCTCCTCGATGCGATCGGCCAGATCGATCCGGGTCTCGTCCAGCGAGTCCACGTAGCGACCGCGGACCGCCTCGCGCACCGACTCGTGGGCCAGCGACACGATGCTCGAGCCCGAGGCCGCGCTGCGGGTGATGAGCCCCTCGCCCTCGAGGCGGTCGAGGGTGCGCTTGAATCGCTCGGCTCGGAGATCGGAGAGCGCCGCGAGCTGCTCCTCGGGCAGCGGGGCCTCCACCAGGAACAAGATGCTGGCGATCTCCCAGCCCGACACCCCCAGCCCGTCCAGGCGCGACTCGGAGCGCTGCGACAGGGTCTTGTGCAGCTCCTCGGCCGCGGCCGAGGCCCCGCGCAGCACCCAGGTGTCGGCCTCGCGGATGAGGATGCCCTCCTCGATCAGCACGCGCAGGGTCTCGCGGAAGCTCAGCGGGTGACCCCCGGTGAGCTTGTCGAGCATGGTGGCGAGCTCCTTGAGCGTGGGAGTCTCGCCCAGGATGCCCTGCAGCACCGAGAACATCTCGCGCGCGGTGAAGGGACGCAGGGTCCAGATCTCCGCCACCTGATCGCGGCCGATGCTGGCCAGGATGGGGCTGATCTTGGAGTGCGGCTCGGTGGAGGCGCACAGCAGGATGGGCGCGCCGCTGTGGTCGATGGCGCGGCACAGCTCCTCGAACGCCACCCGCATGGGCTCCTGCGCGCGCGACAGGTCGCTCAGGTGCAGCACGAAGGGGCGCTCCTCGGCGGCGGCGATGAGGAACTCGCTGAGCTGCTGCGCCGCGGCCTCGGCCCCGGGCGCGGCCGGGTTGCGGGCGGCCTCCACCAGCGGAGCGAAGCGCCGCACCGCGCCCGAGCGCTCGCCCAGCGCGGTGGCCAGCAGGGTCACGATGTTGGCGAAGGGCCCCAGCACGGAGGAGTCGTTGCCCCAGCAGCTGCCCTGCACGAACAGGCCGTCGCCGAGCTGGACCTCGCGGCGCAGCTCGGAGAGCAGCCGCGACTTGCCCATGCCCTCGGGCGCCTTGACGATCACGGTGCGGATGAGCCGGGCGCGGATCATCAGCCCCGAGTTCGCGGCCGGGTTCTCGTCGGTGAGGATCGGCCCGTCGTTGACGGTGGTGGACGCCATCGGCTCGCCGGGATCGGGGTCGCCGTCGAGCAGGCGGGCGGTGGCGGGCGGGGTCTCGGGCGGGGAGCTGCCCAGGATGTCGGAGGCCTTGTCGAGCAGCAGCTCGAGGTAGTGGGCCCGGTCGACGAAGGGGAGCTGCTCCACCAGCACCCGGGCGAACTCCCGGCGGTCGCGCTCGCTCTGCTGGCGATCGCGCATGTGGGTGGCCTCGCGGCGCAGCAGCTCGAGCACCACGCTGCGGGCGCTCTGCGGGCGCTCGTTGGGATCGGGCTGGAGCATGCGCCCGACCAGCTCGGCCACCACCGGCCCCGCCTGCTGGAGCAGCGCGCCGGCCAGCTCGGGCCGCCAGTCTCGCTGGGCCCGCAGCACCTCCTTGAAGGTCTTGCCGGCGAAGGGCTTCTGTCCGCCGCGCAGCGCGGCGTACATCGTGGCCGCCAGCGAGTAGATGTCGGAGCGACCGTCGGTGATCAGGCCCTTGACCTTCTCGGGGGCCGAGAAGCCGGGGGTGCCCAGCACCATGATCTCCGCGCCCTCGGGCAGCTCCTGGTGGACCGCGTCGGGCTTGCGCAGCATGCGGGCCAGGCCGAAGTCGATGAGCTTGGCCTGGGGCATCGCGCCCTCGGTCTCGGGGTGACACACCAGCACGTTGGAGGGCTTGATGTCGCCGTGGACCAGGCCCAGCGCGTGGATGTAGTCGAGCGCCCGGGCCAGCTGCACGAATAGCTCCACGATCACCTCGCGCGAGGCCGTGGGCAGGAAGTCGGTCAGCTCCACCCCCTCGACCAGCTCCTGGGTGAAGAAGAAGCTGTCGGAGGCCTTGCAGCGGCCGAAGTCGAACACCCCCGCGAGGTTGGGGTGGTGCAGCTGGGTCAGCAGCCGGAACTCGTCCTTGAACGCCTGGGCGACGTTGTCTCCCCCGTGGGTGCTCGGCGGGCCGAAGCTCCGCGTCACGTGGCGCGGCACGATGCGGCTGAACTCGGCGCCCGCGTGCTGGGAGCTGTCGTGCGCCTGGGTCAGGCGCGGGTCCGTGCTCACGTCACGGCGGATCAGCTTGACCGCGACCGAGCGCTCCTCCAGCTCGTCGAAAGCCTCGTAGACCGCCCCGAAGCCACCCTTGCCCAGCAGACGCTCCACCCGGTACCGACCCGCGATGCGATCGGGAACGACCCGCCGCGAGCTCTCCCCCTGGGGCTCGTCGACCGCGGACGCGGCGTCTTCGTTGACGTCCGGGGATGTCATTGGGCTCACGGGCAGACGCGGAGGTGACGCGTTGCCCCGGAAATCGCGCCGGGACTGTAGCCATAGCAGTGTGCTCGGACAACTCCCACGATGACGCAGGGATGGCCGTCCGAACGCTCGAGTGCCCTTCGCGCGTTGGTTCTCTGGGTTGCTTCGATTTCACCCACTATAGCAAGCTGGACTCAAGAGCGCCGCACTGACGACGTTCCTTCGAGGGGTGGGATATCGGATCCCCTCGGACGGGGCACAACCCCATCGACCCACCGGTGCCTAAGCGCACGCCGATGAGTCGTGGGTCAGCGTCGGGGTCCCCAGGACGGCGTTCGTCCCTGCCGGATCTCGTCGAAGCTCGCCCGTCCCACGGCGGCCTCGCCGGTGTCCACGGTGTGCTCGTAGGCCGCCCGCTCGAGGTCGAGACGCACCGCCTCGGGCTGACCCAGTCCCTCGAGCAGCGCTCGCTTGAACGCTGCCACCGCGGTGGGCGAGCGCTGCATCAGGCGCTCGGCCAGCGCATGCACCCGCGCCAGCCCGGCGTCGAGGTCGTCCACCACCTCCTGCACCAGACCGATGCGCAGGGCCTCGTGGGCATCCACGGTCTCGCCGGTGCAGCCCAGGCGCAGCGCATGGGCCGGGCCGACCAGCGAGGCGAGCTCGGCGGTGCCGCGGGCCCCGGGCAGGATCCCCAGCCCGGTCTCGGGCAGGCCGAAGCTGGCGGTGGGCGTGGCCAGCGAGTAGTCGGCGGTGAGCAGGTACTCGGTGCCCCAGCCCAGGGTCACGCCGTGGCTGAGCACCACGGTGAACAGCGGCAGGCGCCGCAGCCTCCGCATGAGCGCCCGCTGCCGCAGCACGTGGGCCTTGACCCGATCGTCGTCCCACCCCACGCGCTCGGTCACGTTGGCGCCGGCGATGAAGATCGGCGTGCCCTTCTTGGAGGCGCGGTGGCTGGTGGTGCACAGGCAGGTCACCGAGGCGTCGGCCTCGAGCCCCGTGCACAGCCGGGCGAGCGCGTCGAGCTGCTCGCTGCCCATCTCGTTGGCCTTGCCGTGGTCGAGGTCGAGCACCAGCAGGCGCCGCGCGGGATCGAGGCTCGGGTGCAGGGCTTCGATGGAGGACAGATCCATGGCCGCCGCAGGGTAGCAGGACCGCAGAGGCGCCGGGCCGACGCCGCGGCTCACGGGGGCAGGCGCCGCAGGTCCTCGGGGCGGTCGAGGTTGTCGAGCACCGCGGGGTCGTCCACCTCCACCTGCTGCCTGCACGCGGCGATCTCCGGCCGCGCCAGCAGGTCGCGGGGCGTCTGCGGGGGCCGCAGCGCGAGCAGCATCGGCACGAGCTCGGCCGGGTACACGATGGGGTGGCCGCGACGCGAGCCCAGGCGCGGCTGCCAGATGGCCTCGGGCGCGCGGGCGAAGGCGTGGGCCAGCGCCCGCAGGGTGCTCGGGTCCAGGTGGGGTCGATCGACGGTCAGCACCAGCGCCGCCACGGCCGGGCCCTCGCGCTCCGCGAGCGCGCGCAGCCCCGCCTGCAGGCTGCCCAGCGGACCCTCGGCCCAGGCGGCGTTGTGGACCCGGGTGACCGACGCGGGCAGCTCGCCCGCCAGCGGCACCGCGCCCTCCACCACCACCACCGGCGAGGCCCCGGCCACCTCGGCCTGCCCGAGCGCGTGGACGACGAAGGGCCGACCCCGCCACCGCAGCAGCGCCTTGGGTCGGCCCATCCGTGAGGAGGCCCCGGCGGCGAGCACCACCGCGGCCAGCCGCGAGCTCAACGCTTCTTGTCTTCCTTCTTCGGCTGGGCCGACTCGACCGCGAACTGCGGGTCGTCCATGAAGTCGGTGATCTCGCCCAGGGTCTCCACCGAGGAGTGCGGCGCGAACATGGTGGCCTGCGGGATCACGACGCCCACGCCGGCCTGCTCGGCCTCCACCTTCACGCCCAGGCCCGGCATCCCCAGCGAGGGCAGCTTGCTCAGCTCGTACATGTGCTTGCCGGCGGCCTTGAGCACCGCCTTGTCGTCCGAGCCGTCGCGCACCAGCATCAGCCGGAAGCGGAAGTAGGCCAGCGGATCGCCGGCGGTGCAGATCTGACAGCCGCCCATCGCCTTGCGCAGGCCCTCGAGGCCGGCGTGCTGGGCCAGGCTGCTCTTGCGGCTGCCGCCCAGGGACTTGGCCACGTCGGTCACCACGCTGCGAGCTCCCGCCCCGATCGCGAGGATGGCCGTGCCCTCCTCGACCATCGAGACCGTCTCGATCGCGTTCTTGCGCAGGAACATCCGGGCCTGCCGCACGTCCTGCTGGAAGTCCTTGGGGATCCGCACGGTGAGCACGTCGGCCTTGCCCCCGGGGACCTTGAGCCCGTCGAGCTCGAGCTTGGCCTCGAGCGCGGTCTCCTTCTTGTTGCCGGCCATGGTGGCCTGCATCTGCGCCCCCTCGGCGAGCACCTCGTGCACCCCCTGCAGGGCGGCCTTGGCCTTGGCCTCGTCCTTGACGTCGGCCGCGACGACGAAGGTGGCCTGGCCCTTCTTGTCGATGTAGAGGGCGAAGACCACGTCGGTGGCCACCTGGTCGAGCAGCCCGTGGGCGCTCCCGAGCGCCTTTTGGACCATGCCCTGCACCGGCTCGGGCACCTGGTCGATGGGCACCGAGTCGACGATCTTGTGCAGCAGCGCGGGGTCGCCCCACGACAGGGTGGTGACGAACACGGGGTCGGCCGGCAGCCGACCCTCGAGCGCGGTGGCGGCGGCCCGCGGCGCGCCGATGGGCTCGAGGCCGAGCTTGTGGAACGGAGCGACCGCGGCCACCTCCACCTGCAGGTCGCGGGTGGTGCCCCAGTCGGCCCCGAGGGTGATCGCGTCGAGGTCCTTGATGATCTCCGAGAGGTCGCGCGCGAGCTTGCTGCCCGCGGGCAGCCCCTCGAGCACCGCGGAGGGATCGATGTCGTCGGTGGGGATGTTGGTGGCGCGCAGGCGCAGGCGCGGCCCGGGGCCGGTCTGGCCGCGCAGCTTGCCCGCCGCGTCGATGTCCTCGGTGGACAGGCCCAGCAGCAGCTCCTTGCCCTGCTCCCGCATCAGCACGCGGGTGTCGTCCATCTTCAGCTCCCACATGCCCTCGCCCAGCGGCGAGGGACGCTGGGCCTGCGGCATGTTCTCGATGAGCTTGCGGGCGTCGATCACCGCCACGCTCGCCGCGAGGCTCGAGTCCTGGGGGCCGCCGCCGCTCACCGGGCTGGCGCTGGAGAACGCATGCAGGCCGCCGAGGTCGAGGTTGCTCCAGAAGCCGGGGCCAAAGCCCTGGCCCAGCAGCATCGCCTGGATCTCCGCCGAGGGATCGGTCGCCTGCTCGGGCATGTAGCTGTCGGAGAACTTCTTGAAGGCCGCGAACACGTCGTCGAGGCCCTCCATGCTGCCCGCCACCACGATGCGCTCGGTCGCGGGGCGCGGCTGGGTCGCCACCTTGGGCGCGTCGCCGGCATCGGCCGCCGGGACCGGGGTGATGGGAGCCTGCGTTCCCTCGGAGTCCTTCTTCTTGCCGCAGCCGGCGAGGGCCAGGGGGGCCGCCAGCGAGATCGCGAGCAAGGCGCGTCGGGGCGTGAGCATGCGCGGAGCATACACTTTGCACCGGGGGTGCCCAGCGGGGTCGGCTCACGTCCCTTCGAGCACCCGGGCCAGCCCCATCGGGCTCACCAGCCGGCGATACTCGGCGGGCGAGATCTCCAGGCCCCGGGCGATCTCCACCAGCAGAGCGTCCTCTGCGGCGGGCACCTCGCCATCGGCCGTCGCGATGATGTACGCCGCGCGCATCACGATGCGACGTCCCTGTGCGTCGAGCCGATCGCGGGCCGTGGCGAGCAGCTCCTCCAGCGGGACCGCACGCGCCACCACCTCGGCCACGTCCTCGCGCACGCGCTGCTCCTCGGGGACGCGACCGGTCAGGCGCCCCACGTTCCAGCGCAGGCGAGCGAGCTCGGCGTCGTGGAGCTCGCCGTCGACCATGGCCACGCGCACCATGATCCGTCGCACCAGCGATTCCAAGGACTCTCCCACCGTCGCTCATCATACGCCTCGGGGCCACCGCATGGGGGCCCTCGATGCCGGCCCGGTTGGTTGCGCGAACGAGGGCGGCAGCGCGAAGATCGACCCATGGACCACCGGGCACGGTCGCTGGCCGTCTTCGCGCTCTCCTCGACGTGCCTGCTCGGGGGGTGCCCCGGTGACGATGGCACGACCATGCTCGGCGGCTCCTCCGGGAGCGCCACGGGCTCGAGCGGGCCCGGGATGGACGAGACGGGCTCCGCGGGCACCGAGGGCTCGGCCGGCTCGGCGACCTCGGCCAGCAGCGACGGCATCGATCCCACCGCCGATCCCTGCCCCGAGGAGGACACCCCGATGATCGTCAGCTCGGTCGAGCCCATCGCGCTGATGCCGGGCGACACCATGGTGAGCTTCGACCTCGACTTCGATCGCGAGGTGACGATCGAGGCCGGGGGGTTCATCGTCACCGGCGGCGCCTCCGTGACCGCGCCCGCGCTGCCGCTGACGGCCAGCACCTTCGGGGTGACCATCGAGGCGCTCGATCCCAGCTCGGCCTACGTGTTCACGGTGGACGCGGGCGCGGTGTTCGACGCGTGCAGCCGCACCATGGCCAGCAGCGTGGACATCGACCTCGTGGGCGATTGCGCCGGCAACCTGCCGCCCGCCTCGATCTCGATGGAGTACCACCAGCTGCCCCCGGGCACCGCGATGGATGCGTACGAGATCGCCTTCGACGAGGTCGTCACCCTCGAGGCGGGGGCGATCGCGGTGGTGGGCGGCTCGGCCACCATCGACTCGATCACCCCGGCCCTGCCCGCGGCCTCCGACACCTTCACGGTGGCGCTGTCGGGGCTCGGCGGGATCACCCGGCTCCGGGTCGACGCCGCGCTGGTGAGCGACGGCTGCGGCGTGGCGCCCGAGCAGGACCTCGAGCTGTGGGTGTGCACGGTGAGCGAGGTGCAGCACGGCTACACCGGGGGTCCGCAGCCGTGGGTGGTGCCCGCCTGTGCGCAGGGCATGGTCGACCTGCAGCTCGACGGAGCGCAGGGCGCGGGGGCGACCGGCGGCGGGACGGGGGGCCTGGGCGGGCACGCCTCGGGCACGCTGATCGTCACCACCGGCGAGACCCTCGAGCTCAACGTGGGCGGTCAAGACGGGTGGAACGGCGGCGGCGCGGCGGGGCTCGGCGCGCCGGTGCCCTCGGGCAGCGGAGGCGGGGCCTCCGACGTGCGCCAGGGCGGCAGCGCGCTGACCGATCGCGTGATCGTGGCCGCCGGCGGAGGAGGCGGGGCTGCACCTCCGCAGGGTGCATGCTCGGGCGGCGTGGGGGGCTCGGGGGGCACCGGCGGTGGCACCGACGGCAGCCCGGGCACGGCCGGCACCGGGTGCGCCTCGCAGACCGGGGGCCCCGGCGGCGGCGGCTCGCCGACGACCGGAGGAGCCGGGGGCACGCCCAGCTCGAGCTGCACCCTCATGCCCGCGCCCGGCGAGGCCGGAGCCCTGGGCCAGGGCGGCAGCGGCTCGAATGCCACCGACTGCAGCGGCAGCGGCTTCACCGGAGGCGGTGGGGCGGGCGGTGGCGGTGGCTACTACGGCGGAGGCGGCGGGGCGGGAGGCCCCGGGAGCGACAGCGGCTCGTGGGGCGGCGGGGGTGGTGGCGGAGGCTCCTCCTACACGGGAGGCGTGAGCGGTGGAGCCACCAACGCGGGCACCAACGCCGGCGACGGGCAGGTCACCGTGTCGTGGTAGCGGCTACCAGACCACGGGCAGCGGCGAGCCGGGGGGCTCGGAGGCCGCCTGCCAGAAGTCCAGCTCGTAGGCCTGGAGCAGCCGAGCGGAGCGTCGCACGTCGCGGGGGCACGCCCCCTCGTGGAGCCCGGTCGCGATCACCTCGATCGCATCGTCCTCGAAGCCCGGGATCGGCTCGGCGAAGAAGCTGAAGAACGCGATCTCGTCGGCCTCGAAGCCATACACGGTGATC
Source organism: Myxococcales bacterium (assembly GCA_020633315.1). GTDB lineage: Bacteria > Myxococcota_A > Polyangia > Nannocystales > Nannocystaceae > Paraliomyxa. The sequence continues at coordinate 15,698 of JACKDV010000033.1, read as the reverse complement.
AGCGCGTCGCGGATGCGGGCCATGTTCTCGCCGAACACGTCGAAGTTCACCAGGAACGACGCGGCGGCCGAGGCACGATCGGCATTGTTCGCGATCCAGGCGACCCGCGACGGATAGGTCTGCGCCGCGGGGCGCGGCTCGTACTCCACGAGGTCCTGCTCGTCGAGCCCCACCGTGGCCGCGAAGTCGAGCACCAGCGGCTGCGCGAGCGACTCTCCATAGGCGAGGTCGCCGAAGAAGTGGCTGCCGGGGCCGTCCCAGCGATCGGCCATGATCGTGAAGCTGCTCAGATCGCTCGAGATGATGCCGTATTCCTCCGCCACCACGGCCGCGATGCCCTCGATGGAGACCGTGCCCGCCTCGATCGCGGGGATGAACGGCACGCTGCGGATCTCGTCCTCCACGGCCGCGAGCTCGTCTCGGATCTGCTCCACCAGCGCGCGGGCCTTGATTCGGGCCGCCGGCATGCTGGGCGCGCCGCAGGTGTCCAGGCTCATCGGCGGGTGCGGGCCGGGAGCGGGCGCGGCAGGAGGGGACGCCTCGGTGGGCGCGCTGGGGGCATGGACGGCGACGAGGGCGAGGCCGAGGGTGAGGAGCATGGACGCGGATCTCATGATGCGATCCTTGTTTGCACGAAGCCCCCGTCGCAGCAATGGATGATCACGGCATTGATTGCACGTCGATCGACGGCCGAATTCGTGCAGCTCGAATTCGATCGAACGCTCCGGGTGGCCCGCGAGCGTCGGCGGCTGCGTGCGCTCAGCCCTTGGGGGGCGACCACTGGGGCCGGGGCGGCAGCGCGGTGTCGGGCGTCTTGCCGTCCATGCGATGGGCCACGAAATCCGCCACCGTCCCGTGCCGCAGGTACGGGTTGGTCCGTAGCTGCTCGTCGAGGGTGGAGGTGGGCGTGCTGCCGTAGTCGTGGCCCGGGTACATGCGGGTGTCGCCGGGCAGGCCCTCCACCAGCGAGCGCAGCGTGCCGAACATGACCTGGGGATTGCCGCCCACGAAGTCGCAGCGGCCGCAGCCGTCCACGAACAGGGTGTCGCCGCACACCAGGCCCCCGCGCACGCGGTAGCTGGTGGAGCCGGGGGTGTGCCCGGGCGTGTGCATCATGGTGATCTCCACGTGCTCGCCCAGGCGCAGCAGGTCGCCGGGCGAGCTGGGCACCAGGTTCTCGCAGGCGAAGCCCGAGAAGTCGATCTCCGGGCGGAGCATGTGCACGGGCACGTCCGCGTGGTGCAGCAGCGCCTCTACCTGGTCCACGTGGTCGAAGTGGCTGTGGGTGCACAGGATCGCCGCGATGCGCAGGTCGAGGCGCTCGGCCTCGCGCTGGATCGTCGCCGCGTCCCAGGCGGGGTCCACCACCGCGCAGCTCCGCGAGGCCCGGTCGCCGATGAAGGTGATGAAGTTGTCCCAGGGTCCCAGCGCGAGCTGGTGAACGAACAGTCCCTCGCTCATTCTCGTCCTCGTCCTCGTCGGGTTCGGCTTCGGAGCCCCGCGCCGAGCAGGGCCAGCAGCAGCAGGGCGCGCCCGCGCCCGGCGGGACCGCTCGCCCGGCAGCCGCAGCCTCCGCCCGCGTCGTCTTGCCCGCCGCTGCCGCTGCCCGTGGCCGAGTCGCCGGCCGCCCCGGTCGCGCTCCCGTCGGCGCCGCCGCTCTCGTCCACGCCGCCCGGCCCTTCGATGGGGCGGCACTCGCCGGCCTGGCAGCTCAGCCCCTCCTCGCAGGGCGCGTCCTCGTCGAGCACGCCGTCGCAGTCGTCGTCGAAGAAGTTGCACTCCTCCTCGCGGGGCTCGCCGGGGGTGCAGTACTCGGGCTCGCAGTTGATCGACTCGCGGCGGCACCAGCCCTCGCCGCACTGCGGCCGCACTCGCTCGTCCACGTCGGCGTCGCAGTCGTCGTCGAAGCCGTTGCAGACCTCCTCGGCCCCCGGGTTGATCGTGGGGTCCTCGGGGCGGCAGTCGCCGGGCTCGGCCGCCCAGCCCTCGGTGGGCACGCAGCCCATCATCATCTCGCCGCTCGCGTACTCGTCGGCGCCGTAGTAGCCGTCGCCGTCCGCGTCGGGGTAGAGGTCCACCGGCAGCGCGTCCTCGTCGATCTGCTCGTCGCAGTCGTCGTCGATCTGGTTGCAGTACTCGGGCGCGCCCGGGTAGGTCTCGGCGCGGTTGTCGTCGCAATCGTCGGGCAGCGCCGCGTAGCCGGTGGGGGGCGCCCCCATGCAGTGGGTCAGCGGCTGGGCGGTGCGGCCGTAGCCGTCGCCGTCGAAGTCCCGGTAGAAGGTCTGCGGGGAGCAGCCGAACACGAAGTCGAAGGCCGCGTCGTCGGACGCATCGCCCGAGGAGCTGTTGTTGCCGTTGGCGGCCACCGCCCACACCTCGAAGCGCACCGCGCCGGGCTCGGCGGGCGCGGTCCAGTCGAACGAGAACTGGGCCTGGTCGCCGCTCATCGCCCGCGGCGAGGTGTGGGAGAGCCCCGCGGGCACCTCGGCCAGGCCCTGGCCGGCCAGGGTGGTGAAGTCCCCCGAGCTGGCCTGCAGGAACAGCCCCGCCTCGGCCGCGGTGCTCGAGCCCACGGTGACGGTCACGGTGACCGTCTCGCCCGGGGAGATCGTCGGGTCGTCGGCGGAGACGTCGATGGTGACCTCGCCCGAGCCGTGACAGCCGCAGCCGCTGCCGTTGACGCCGCCCGAGTGGGCACGGGCCGCGGCCGACGGCAGCGCGGCGAGGGCGAGGCCCAGGGGAGCGGCGAGGAGCAATCGCATGGCAGGAGCCCGAGCGGGTCTCCTTGATAGCAGATCCGAGGCGGAGGGTCGTCCGGGGCGCACACGGGGACGCGCTGCGGCGTGATGGCCCGGGCACGGCAGGCAGGACGAGCTCGGGCCGAGGGCTCGGTCCTCGCCGCCTCTCGACGGCTCGTGCAATCGGGGCTACGGGCCTCACGCTGGAGGCATGGCATCGGACGGCGAGACGCCGAGCCCGCCATCCTCCTCTTGCAAGTGCGAGCCTGCGAGCCTGCGAGCCGCCCGAGCTACGTCGTCACGGCTCGCTTCGAGCGGAGCTCGTGCAGGATGAGCGAGTTGCCCTCGGAGTCGAGGATCACCGACATCCGACACACGGGGGACTCGATCATCTCGGAGGCATAGCGCACGCCCTCCGCCTTCAGCCGCGCGTTGAGGGCGTCGAGGTCGCTGACCTCGAAGGCGATGCTCCCCGAGCGCGCGCTGGGCTCGAGCCCCGAGAGCGAGGCTCGCAGCAGGGCCAGGCACCCGCCTCCCGGCAGGTCGTACTCGGTCCAGTCTCCGCTGGGCGCAGCGCTGCCCCGGGTGAGGCCGAGCGTGCCCTCGTAGAAGGCCCGGGCTCGCTCGGGATCGTCGACCGGGACCATGGTGAACGCGACCTTCTCCAGCATCGCGACGCTCATACCCCACGCACGGCGTCAGGGGTAGCCCTCGCGCGGTGGCCCGGGGGCGCGGTGGCTGGGGCTCAGGCCGTGCCCGAGGGCACGACCATCACCGGGCAGGGCGAGCGGCGGATCACCTTGTCGGCGGTGCTGCCGAGGAACGCACGGCTCACCCGGGAGCGAGCGCTCGCGGCGAGCACGATCGCCTCGGGGGGGTAGTTCTTCGCCGCGTCGAGGATGACGTCGAGCGCCTTGCCCGACTCGATGACATAGCGGAGCTTGACCCCGGTGCAGTGCTCCTTGGCGATGGCCGAGAGCACCATCGTCGCGTAGAGGCTCGCGTCGCGGTTGTGCTCCACGATGCGCTCGGGGGGCATCCAGGTGGCGTAGTCCATGAAGTCATGGGCCGCGTGCACCAGGCACACCTCTCCGCCCTGGGCCAGCCTCGCCGCCAGCTCGAGGGCACGGACGGTGCCCTCGCCGATGGAGATCCGATCCTCGCCCACCTCGATCACCCGACCGGTCGCGAGCTCGCCACCCTTGGCCGCTTCGAACTCGACCGGCGCCATTACCCTGGAGAACACTCCGGTGCTCATCGTTACAACCTACCTCTGTTGTTGCCGTTGCCGTTGCCGTTGCCGCGCCCACCTCGCTGGGCGTCGGGGTTCGCGCCCGGAGGAACCTCGGAGGGGTTCTTCCTCCAGCCGCCGCCGAGCGCCTGGTAGACGTTCACCAGGGACTGGAGCTGACGCTTCTTCGTCTCGACCAGCTCCATCTCCGCCTCGAGCGAGTCGCGGCGCGTCATCAGGACCTCGTAGTAGTCGGCGTGCGCCGAGCGGTACAGGACGTTGGAGGTCTCGATGGCGGCCTCGAGGGCCTCGACCTGCTGCGACAGCCGGTCGTAGCGCTGCGAGAGGTTGTCGAGCGCGGTGAGCTGGTTGTAGACGTCGGTGTACCCGCGGATCAGCGAGCGCTCGTAGTTGTACACCGCCTGCACCTGGCGGGCGTTCGCCGAGCGGTAGTCCGCCTTGATCGCGGCGCGGTTGAGCAGCGGCGCGACGAGGTTGCCCGCGACGCTGTAGGCCAGCGACTCCGGGGTGGCGATGAGGTGCGCCGGGTTGAAGGTCTCGTAGCCGATGCCGGCCTCGAGGCTCAGCGACGGGTAGAAGCGGGCCTTGGCGCTCTTGGTGCTGAGCTTGGCCGCCTCGAGCTGGAGCTGCGCCGCCTTGATGTCGGGGCGGTTGTCCAGCAGGTCGGCGGGCAGGCCCGTGGCCACCGTGCTGGGGGTGGGCGAGGAGAAGGCGGCGGAGCTCCGCTTCACCGGCCGGGGGTAGCGACCGACCAGGAAGTTGAGGTGGTTCTCGACGATGATCCGCTGCTGCTCGAGGTCGAACTTGTTGCCCTGGTTCTTGAGCACCTCGGCCCGGAAGCGCTGCACGCCCAGCTCCGTGTCGCGGGCGGCCGCCTTCTTGAGCTTGACCACCTCGAGGGCGTCCTTCTGGATGCCGATGTTCTTGTCGAGGATCTCGATCTGGAGGTCGAGGGCCACCAGATCGTAGTACGAGTTGGCGATCTCGGCCACGAGCTCGGTGATGAGGAAGTTCCGCTCCTGGATCGTGGCCTCGTACTCGAGCTTGGCCGCCTTGCGGGCGTTGCGGATCTGGCTCGCCACGTCGGTCTCCCACGACGCCTTGAAGCCGAAGTGGAAGTCCGGCAGGTTGCGGGCCACGCCGTGGTCGGCGTCGCTGGCCCCCTGGCTCGTCTCCTCGCCCACCTTCTCGAGGCCGGCCCCGGCGAAGGCGTCGAGCCGCGGGATGTACTCGCCGCGCAGGGCGACGATCTCGTTCTGCCGGATGATCAGCTCCTGCAGCGCGATGTTCAGCTCCTGGTTGTTCTGCAGCGCCTCCTCGATCAGCGCCTGCAGATCGGGATCGGAGAAGAACACGTCCCACTGCTGCTGCACCGCCACGCTCGGCCCCCCGCCCCCGGGCGGGAGGGCGCCGAAGGCCTCGGGCACCTCGGTGCTCGCCTCCCGGGCCTTGTTGGTGCCCAGGACGTTGGTGCAGCCCGCCGCGAGGGCGGCGATGCAGGCCAGCACGACCGCGTTGCGCCGCATGCTCACTGGTCCCTACCTTTGACTGTCGTCTCGTCCTCGTCCGACGCGGGCGCGGAGCCCTCGCCCGCCTCGCTCGCCTCCGCCGACTCGGAGGCCTCGTCGGGCTCGCTCGCCTCCGAGGGCCCGGCTTCCGCGTCCGACTCGTCGGTCGGCGGCGCGGGCTCGGAGCCCTCGTCCGCCTCGCCGGTGCTCGGCTCGGTCGTGAGCATCGGCTGCGTCTTGGTGGCGGGCACCCCCACGGGCTCGACCACCTCGGTGGTGGCGGCGGGGACCGTGCGGCCGGCGGCCGTGGCGGGCACCCCCACGGGCTCGACCATCTCGGTGGTGGTGGCGGGGACCGTGCGGCCAGCGGCCGTGGCGGTCTGCCCCTGCTCCTCGACCACGTCCGTGGGATCGGGCGAGGTGGGCGGCTGGGTCGTGCTCGACGACGTGGGCGGATCGGTCGGATCGTTGACGTCCGAGCCCTCCTCGTCGTCCTCGGAGCCCACCCGCAGGAAGGTCTCGAGGCGCGCGAGGTGGCCGAAGATGAAGTACAGGCCGGGGATGAGCACCACGCCGAAGAGCGTGCCCATCACCATGCCGCCCAGCGCGGACGAGCCGATGGTGTTGTTGCCGACGGCGCCGGCCCCCTTGGCCACGACCAGCGGGTACAGGCCCGCGATGAACGCGAACGAGGTCATCAGGATCGCTCGGAAGCGGGCCCTGGCCCCGGCCACGGCGGCCTCGAACACGGTGGCGCCCTGACGCCGCGTCTGGATCGCGAACTCGACGATCAGCACCGCGTTCTTGCCCAACAGGCCCACCAGCATGACCAGGCCGACCTGGGCGTAGATGTCGTTGGCCAGGCCCATGAGCTTGAGCATCAAGAAGGACCCGAACGCACCGGCGGGCAGCGAGGTGATCACGGCCAGCGGGAGCACGAAGCTCTCGTACTGCGCGGCCAGCACGAGGTACACGAACACCAGCACGACGATGAAGATGTAGATCGCCTCGTTGCCGCGCTGCGCCTCGTCGAAGGACAGGCCCTCCCACGCGATGTCGTAGCCGTGGGGCAGGGTGGTCTCGGCGACGTCCTTGATGGCCGCGATCGCGTCACCGGTGGTGTAGCCGGGGGCGTTGACGGCCCGGATGGCCGAGGAATTGTACAGGTTGTAGCGGGTGATCTCGTTGGGTCCCTGCCGCTTCTTGATCGTCATGAACGACGAGTAGGGGACCATCTCCCCCTCCTCGTTCTTGACGTAGAGGCCCAGGATGTCGGACGGCAGCGCCCGGAACTCGGGCAGGGCCTGCACGTAGACGCGGAAGAAGAAGTTGAAGCGGATGAAGCCCTGCTCGTAGGAGCTCGCGATGAGCAGGTCGAGGTTCTCCATCGCCTTCTTGATGGACACCCCCTTCTGCATCGCCTTGTCGTTGTCGATGATCAGCTCGTACTGCGGGTAGTTCGCGGCGTAGAAGGTGAACAGGCCGGTGAGCTCGGGGCGCTCGTGCAGCGCGGCCATGAAGTCCTGGTTGACGTCGTCGAACTCGTAGTAGTCCGTGCTCCCGGTCTTCTCGAGCATGCGGAACGAGACGCCACCCGCGGCGCCGTAGCCCGGGACCGCCGGCGGCTCGAAGAACTCGACGACCGCGCCGATGTCCTTGGCCTCCTCCTCGAGCTCCTCGATGACCTCGGTGACCGACTTGTCGCGCTCCGACCAGTCCTTGAGGTTGATGAGGCAGGTGCCCGCGTTGGAGGCCCGGCCCTCGGTGAGGATCTCGTAGCCGGCCAGCGACGAGACCGATTCGATGGCGTCGTTCTCCTCGGCGATCGCCTGCAGCTCGCGCGCGACCGCGTTGGTCCGCTCGAGCGTGGAGCCCGGCGGGGTCTGGATGATGGCGTAGATGATGCCCTGGTCCTCGTTGGGCACGAAGCCGGCCGGGAGCACCTTGTTGACCTCGAGGATGCCGAACACGAACAGCCCGAGGATCCCGATGGTCAGGTAGAAGCGCTTGAGGGTGAAGCGGATGAACTTGACGTAGATCTCGGTCCCCCAGTGGAACACGCGGTTGAAGCCGTTGATGAACAGCGTGAGCGGGTTGCGGCTCTTGCCGCCCGTGCCGTGCCCCGGCTTGAGGATCATGACCGAGAGCACGGGCGTGAAGGTCAGCGCGACGAAGCCCGAGAGCACGATGGCCGAGGCCATCGTGACCGAGAACTGCCGGTAGAACACGCCGACCGGGCCCGGCATGAAGGCCACGGGCACGAACACCGAGGTCATCACCAGGGTGATCGCGATGACGGCGGGGCCGATCTCGCCCAGCACTTCCTTCATCGCGTGGTACTTGCTGAGGTGCTTCGCCTCCATCTTGGCGTGCAGCGCCTCGACCACGACGATCGCGTCGTCGACCACGATGCCGATCGCCAGGACCAGCGCGAACAGGGTGATGAGGTTGATGCTGATGTCGAGCATCGACATCAGGATGAAGGCGCCGACGAGCGAGATCGGCACGGCGAGGGTGGGGATCAGCGTGGATCGCCAGTCACCCAGGAAGACGAACACGACCAGCGCCACCAGCACGAACGCCTCGCCGAGGGTGTGGAGCACCTGCTCGATCGCGGCGTCCACGAAGTTGGAGACGTCGTAGCTGATCTTGTAGTCCATCCCCGGAGGGAAGTCCTTCTTGAGCTCCTCGAGCTTCTCCTTGACCTCTGCGATGACCTCCCGCGCGTTGCTGCCGAAGGTCTGCTTGAGCACGATGGCGGCCGACGGGTGGCCGTCGAGGTTGGAGTAGATGTCGAACCACTCGCTGCCGAACTCGATCTTGGCGATGTCCTTGAGGCGCAGGATCTCGCCGTCGGCGTTGGCCCGGATGATGATGTTCTCGTACTGCTCGGGCTCGTTGAAGCGGCCCTCGTACACGAGGGTGTACTCGAGCGACTGCGACTGGATGCCGGAGGCCTGACCCAGCCGGCCGGGGCGCCCGATCACGCTCTGCTCGGCGATGGCGTCCATCACGTCCTCGGCCGAGACGCTGTAGGCCCGCAGCCGATCCGGGTTCAGCCAGATGCGCATCGCATACCGCCGGCTGCCGAGGATGCGCGCGTTGCCGATGCCCTTGATGCGCTGGATCTCTGGGAGCAGGCGGACGGTGGTGTAGTTGTAGAGGAACTTCTCGTCGGCGTCCTCGTCGGTCGAGTACACGTTGACGTACATCAACATGCTCGGCTGGATGCGCTGCAGGATCACGCCCTCGAGCTGCACCAGCTTGGGCAGGTTGGGCATCACCTGGTCGATGCGCGTCTTGACGTTGACGATGGCCGCGTCCTGGTCGGTACCCGGCTCGAAGATCACCTGGATCGTCGCCTCGCCCGCGCTGGTGGCGTCGGTGAGGATGTAGCGCATGTTGGGCACGCCGTTGATGGCGCGCTCCAGCGGGATGAGCGTGGACTTGATGAGGACTTCCGCGCTGGCGCCCGGGTAGGCGATGGTGATGGTGACCTGGGGCGGCGCGATCGCGGGGAACTGCGAGATCGGGCGCTCCTGGATCGCGAGCAGACCCAGCAGCACGATCACCACCGACATGACGACCGAGAGGACCGGCCTGCGTAGGAGTGTGGCGAACATGGGGACCCCCTACTCCGCGTAGACGTTCAGCTCCGAGAACACCGTCTTGGGCTCCTCGAACCTGGTCTCGATCTTCTTGCCATCGTTGACCTTGCGGAGGCCGTCGATGAGGACCTTGTCGGTGTCCTCCAGGCCCTCGTCGATGACGAAGATGTGGTTGAGCTCGGCGGCGATGTGGACCGCTCGCTGGTGCACGACGCCCTCCTCGTCGACCACGAAGACGTACTTGCGGTCGAGGATCTCGAAGGTCGCCTTCTGCGGGATCAGCATGGCGTTGGGGTGCGGCGTCCTGACGATGATGCTCCCCGTCTCGCCGTGCCGCAGCAGCCCCCTGGGGTTGGGGAAGGTGGCACGGAAGGCGATGTTGCCGGTGGTGTTGTCGAAGTCGGCCTCGATCGTCTCCACCTTGCCCTGCTGGTCGAAGAGCTTGCCGTTGGCCATCTCGAAGTCGACGACCATCGGCTCGTTGCGCTGCTCGTAGTCGAGGTACTCGGCCTCGGGCACGTTGAAGTAGATCCACAGCGTGGTGTTGTCCGACAGCGTGGTCAGCAGCTCGCCCTCCTCCACCAGGCTGCCCAGCCGCACCTCGAAGCGATCCATCAGCCCGGTGAAGGGGGCGTGGATCTCGGTCAGGCGCATGTGGGTCTGGGCGAGCGACAGCTCGGCCTTGGCCCGGGCGAGCTTGGCCTTGGCCAGGGCGAGCTCGGCTGGCGACACGATGTCCTTGTCGGCCAGCATCTTGGTGTTCTCGTACTCGATCTTGGCCATGTCGGCCTCGGCCTGCGCCCGGCCGACCTCGGCCTGGTAGATGAAGGGCATGATCTGGAACATCTTCTTGCCCTCCTCGATGCGCTGACCCTCGTCGACGAAGATCTCCGTGAGGTAGCCGCGCTCCTGCGCGCGCACGTCGATGTGCTGGGAGGCACGGACCTGCGCGACGTACTTGCGCGACAGCTCGACGTCCTGTCGCAGCGGCGTGGTGACGGCGAAGCTGCCCTCTTCTTCGTGGTGCTCGGGTGGAGGCTGGCAGCCCCACAGCGACACGGCGGCGAGCGAGCCAGCGAGTATGAGTATGCGATCCATGGTTCCTTGTGGTCCCGTTCCGAGGGATCTCCGAGCAGGTGCTTCGTTCGTTCGGTCGGTCGTGTGGCCGCGGAGCAGGGCTCCTGGCCGGGTCTCGTGGCCCGGCGGCGACGTACGCCGCGGTCGGGGCTGCAATGATGGCTCACCGCATGCTCGCGGGAAGGGTCCGCGGCGAGCTCGCGGTTCGTGGGCGGCTGGGGCCGCTCCACCGGTCCTCGGGGTCGTGGACCGCCGGCTCTCGGCGACACGACGAAGACCTCCGGCGGGCGATGAGCGAGACGTCTCGCGTCACCCCTTGGGGTGCGCGCTCGTCGGCGCTCAGCGGCGCTCAGCCGGCGGTGGGTGGCCCTCGGGCGAGGGCGGGGTGGACCGAGGGTCGCCCGGTGTCGAGCCGGACGTGGTCGCAGAGGCGGGAGGGCTGGGGGTAGGTCGAGGCGGGCGCCGTCGCGGCGGCGACCAGGAGCATGTCGGGTGCATCCTCGTCGGACTCCGGCTCGAGGACCCCGGGCTCGTGCTCGGAGCTGGGGATGGAATCGCCGTCGTGGGTCAGGCTCGGATCGACCGAGCCGTCGACCGCCGTGACGACGTCGACCATGGGGGCGAGCGGGGCCGGGCTGGCTCGGTCGGGCCCCGTCATCCCCGCGAGCGCGGTGAGCATGACGAGCGCGAAACCGATCCAGGACCACAGCCAGAGGAGCGAGCGCGTGGGAGCTCCGATCCCTTGCGCGTCACCGACGCAAACGCTTTGCAGCTCGGGGTTTCGGCTACGAACGCGTCCTAGCCGCATTCGTGCCGCTTGCTCGCCGTTGTTCGGCGATTCGTGGCCCGAGCAGGCACCGTCCACGCCTCGCGTATAGCTCCGGGATCGGTGTTTGTAAAGCGAATCGACCGGCCGCGCGGGGACGGTCGGCCCACGGGGGGGCGGGCCGCCCACCGGGAAGCGGCTGCAGGGCCCGGGTGCCGACGTCTGGTGGCTGATTCGAGAATCTCATTTCATGATTCCGTATCGGGGCGAATCGTGCCCCCGGTCGAGCGCGCATCCCACCGACACTTCGTTCTTCCCGAGGGGCGTCGATTGCGCTGGGCCCCGAAGGAGCCTCCGACGGCCGTTTCGAGGCCCCCCGGGTGTGGTCGCAGGAAGTCCCGGAGCCTACTCCGACTTGCGGCAGCCGGTGGTGGGGTGGGCCTCGCAGGTCACCTCCAAGGAAGCGCAGCTCGATCTCCTGCTCGGCGGCGGCACAGCTGGGGTGCACCTGCTGCTCCGTCACGGCTTGGCTACGAGATGTCTCGCCGGAGGGGCAGCGCCCAGCCCTCGCCGTCGGGCTCGCAGGTGGGCACCGAGCGTTTCACGTCGCCCAACCGTTGTTGCACCACGCAGTGCTCCACCCGCCCGTCGCCTGCGCGCCGAGGCCTCCGGCATCCACGCAGGAGGGGTGCGCCAGTTGCTCGACCAGGCAGCCCGCGCCCACGCCGAAGCTGACCAGGACGCTCGGGTCGTCGCCCAGGCGCTGGCGCTTGATCGCGATCGATTGCACCACCCACCCACCACGCAGGCCCGGGCAGCGACGCCACCGTGCGCGCGGCTACACGAACGCGCTCTCGTCCACCGCGTAGCACTCGCACAGCCGCGTGGCTGCATCGAACAGGGCCACCAGGTGCTCACGGGAGACCAAGCCGGAATCGACGATGTAGTCCGACAGCCAGGTGCTGCCGAGCACGTAGCCCATGGGGTCGTCGATTCGACCCAGGCGCAGGTACTGGTACTCGTAGGCGTGGCGGGCGAGCAGCCGCAGCATGCGGCCCTCCTCGCCGAAGTGGGTGTACACGTTGGCGCGCACGTAGGCCTCGAGCTCCTCGGGCTCCAGGTAGCGGCGCGCCAGCATGTTGCACAGGTAGTCGGGCATGCGCCCGAGCATGAGGTCGCAGGCCAGCTCGCCCGGCTCGCGCCCCGCCTCGCGGGCATCGCTGCGCACCGCCTCCACGAAGGGCGCGGGCCCGGCCGCGAGCATGGCCTCCACCGCCGCCGCCACGCCCTGCTTGGCGCGCTCGTGCTGCTCCTCGCGCTCGGGGGGCAGGCCCACGAAGCCCGCGTCCTCGCACAGGTGGCCCCACTCGTGCACGGTGCGGGCGGCGACCAGCAGGCGGTGGTACGGCGGCGCGGCCTCTCGCCGCGGATCGAGGCCGGGCTGGGCCAGGCCGTACACGATGAGGTTGCGATCGCCGTGCACGTACACCCCGCCCTCTTGCTCCACGCCGTGGCGCTCGCGGGGCAGGGAATCGGGGCGACGCAGCGAGGCGAGCACGGCCCGCGAGCGATCGCCCACCACCCGCAGATCCTCGCGCAGGCTCTGGGCCACGCGGCCGCCCACCTCGGCGAGCGCGTTGCGCAGCGCGTCGACCCGCTCGGGGCGCTCGGGATCCCACAGCGTGTGCTCGTGCTCGTCCACCACCAGCACCGGCGGCCGGTGCTCGGCCAGCCACTCGGCCACGTGGTCCCCGGGGCAGCGGCTCATCGCCACCGCGATGTCGGTCGCGGGCGCGCTGGCGCTGGCCTGCAGGTAGCGCTCCATCACCGCCGCCGCGTCCTGGCGCAGCGCGGGCACCAGGGTCTGCAGCCTCGCCGCCTGCTCTGCGTCGACGTACAGCCGCGCCTCCTTGATCGGGCGCAGGCCGGCCGCGGCCTCCTTGCTCGCCGGGGGGCGCAGCGGGTCGTGGACCAGCGCGCGCACCCACGGCATCGCGTCGGCCAGGCGCCCGAAGGCCGCCGCGTCGGGCCGAGGGCTGCGGCGCGCCGCCTCCACGAAGGCCTCCACCTCGGCGTCGCTGCGCACCAGCCAGTAGCTCATGCCGCAGATGATCGCCATCGCCATGTCCCGCGAGGTGCTCAGCCGCTCGGCGTGCAACAGCTGGTAGGTGGCGTGCTCGAGGTTGCTGGTCTCGGGGTCGAAGTCCGAGGCGTAGAGCATCCACGAGCTCTTGTGGAAGGGCTGATAGTAGGGCCGCGTGCGCTCGGGCTCGAGCACCAGCGCGAGGTTCTGCCGCCGCGGGGGGAACCAGGTCTCGGGCGCCCGGGCGTACAGCCACGCTGCGCGCTCCCAGTAGGTGGCGTAGGCGCGATCGAACAGCTCGATCCACCCGTCGCTCACCCGCCGCTCCTGCTGCAGCGCCTCGGCGAAGGCCTCGCTCATCCCGCGCTCGCTCAGGTGCTCCACGGGGAGGACGACGAGCTCGGGGTGGGCGAAGTAGAAGCGGCGCAGCTCCACGGCTCGTGAAGCGTCGCCGCTGGGGGGCTCCGTGTAAAGGGGCGCCGACGGGCCCGGGCGGCCTAGAACACCACCACGCTGCGGATCGACTCGCCGTGGTGCATGAGGTCGAAGGCCTCGTTGATCTTCTCGAGCGGCATGGTGTGGGTGATGAGCGGGTCGATCTCGATCTTCCCGTTCATGTACCAGTCCACGATCTTGGGCACGTCGCTGCGGCCCTTGGCCCCGCCGAAGGCGGTGCCCTTCCACACCCGCCCCGTGACGAGCTGGAACGGGCGCGTGGCGATCTCCTCGCCCGACCCGGCCACGCCGATGATCACCGAGGTGCCCCAGCCCTTGTGGCAGCACTCGAGGGCCTGGCGCATCACCTTCGTGCTGCCCACGCACTCGAAGGAGTAGTCGGCCCCGCCCCCGGTGAGATCGACGAGGTAGGGCACCAGGTCACCCTTCACCTCGGTGGGGTTGACGAAGTGGGTCATGCCGAACTTGGTGGCCAGCTCGGCCTTGCCGGGGTTGGTGTCGACGCCCACGATCATGTTGGCCCCCGACAGGCGGGCCCCCTGGATCACGTTGAGCCCGATGCCGCCCAGGCCGAACACCACCACGTTGTCGCCGGGGGCCACCTTGGCCGTGTTGATCACCGCCCCGATGCCGGTGGTGACCCCACAGCCGATGTAGCAGATCTTGTCGAAGGGGGCGTCCTGCCGCACCTTGGCCACCGCGATCTCGGGGACGACGGTGTACTGCGCGAAGGTGGAGGTGCCCATGTAGTGGAACAGGGTCTTGCCGCCCTCGGCCGTGAAGCGCGAGCTGCCGTCGGGCATCAGCCCCTGGCCCTGGGTGGCGCGGATGGCCTGGCACAGGTTGGTCTTGCCCGAGGTGCAGTACGAGCACTGCCGGCACTCGGGCACGTACAGCGGGATCACGTGGTCGCCCTTGGCCAGCGAGGTCACGCCCGGGCCCACGTCGACCACCACCCCCGCGCCCTCGTGCCCGAGCACGGCGGGGAACAGCCCCTCGGGATCGGCTCCGCTGAGGGTGTAGGCGTCGGTGTGGCACACCCCGGTGGCCTTGATCTCGATCAGCACCTCGCCGGCCTTGGGACCCTCGAGGTCGATCTCTTCGATGGTGAGCGGTTGTCCTGCGGCGTGAGCGACGGCGGCCTTGACCTTCATGCGATGTCCTTTCCTCTTTGATCCTCGGCGCGAGCGAGGGGCGCTACGATACCGCGCGTCCGGGCGACCCACCAGGCGGCGCTGCCCCACCCGGAGCACGCCACGACCAGCGGTGGAGGCCGCGTCACCGGCGGCGCCGGCTTGCTCGGGCGCCGCCTCGTCGCGCACCCGCTGGCTCGCGGCGTTCGGCCGTGGCTGCGACCGGATGGTGATCGAGCCCGTCGCGGAGGGCGAGGGGGCGCAGCGCGGCCCGTGCTATCGTCGCCTTCGTGAGCGACCCCGATCGCGCGCTGCTCGAGGGCTGGGTGGGGGGCGACCGCGAGGCGGGCAACGAGCTGGTGCGCCGGCGCATCGGCGAGATCACCTGGTTCTTCCGCAACAAGGTCTGCAACGAGTCCGACGTGCCCGACCTGGTGAGCCAGACCTTCCTCGGCTGCCTGCAGGGGGCCGAGGCGTTCCGGGGCGAGACCTCGGTGCGGCGCTACCTGTACCGCGTGGCCAACAACGTGCTGTTCGGCTACATCCGCAAGCGGGGCAAGCGAGCGCGGGAGCAGCTCGACTTCGCCACCGTGTGCGTGCACGAGCTCGACCCCAGCTCGCCCTCCTCCATCGTCATGCGCCGCCGCGAGGGGCAGGCCTTCGTGCAGTCGCTGCGGCGGATCCCCGTGAGCGACCAGGTGGTGCTCGAGCTCAAGTACTTCGACGGGCTGTCGGGGCGGGAGATCGGCGAGGTGCTGGGGATCCCCGAGGGCACGGTGCGGGGTCGGCTGCAGCGGGGCCTGGCCCGGCTGCGCGACGAGGTGCAGGAGCAGCTACGGCAGCACGCCCGGGTGCGCGGCGGCGACGTGTCCGAGGTGCGGGCGGAGGATCTCGAGCGCTGGGCCCAGGAGGTTCGGGAGCTGCGCCAGGCGGAGCTGGCCGGCCGCGACCAGGCCGGGTAGGGCGGGTGCCCGCCGCGGGGCACCGTTGTATGGTCACGCCGCCATGTCCCGCTCCGTCCTCGTCCCCGGCGCCCTGCTGATCCCCGCGCTGCTCGGCCAGTGCAAGAAGAACGAG
>JACKDV010000032.1 GCA_020633315.1 Myxococcales bacterium | reverse complement strand
GGCCGCCCCCGCCCGCAGCGCCAACCTTCCCCGCCCGCAGCGCCAACCTTCCCCGCCCGCAGCGCCAACCTTCCCCGCCCGCAACGCCAACCTCCTCCCACCTCCCCGGTCGCAGCACCGACGCCGCCTCGCTCGCAGCGCAGGGTCCTCCCCGCTCGCCTAGCGCTTTTCGAGCGCTCGCTGGACCTCTCGACGCCGGGCCTCGAGGATCTGCCCGTCGAGCTCCTCCACTCGCGCGCGGAGCTCCTCGATGCGCTGGTCCGAGGGGTTGCTCGCGTCGTCGAGCTCGTCGAAGCCCATCAGGGTCTCCGCGTAGGCACCCACCCCGCCCGATACGTAGTGGCCGCCCTCGTACATCAGGCCGCTGTCGAGCACGTGCACCGTGGCCGCCGTCAGCCCCAGCCCGCCCGCGTGCTGCCACATCGCGAGCATCTTCTGCTGGCGACGCTCGTCCTTGTGCGTGCGCATCTCGGCCTGGGCCTTGGCCCGCTGCTTCTCCAGGCGCTTGACCTGCTTGCCGCGCGGGATGGAGCGCAGGTCCTCGCCCGGGAACTCCGCCTCGAGCTCGAAGTCCACCTCGCGGGGGAAGTCGAACGAGTCGAACGCCTCGATGAACGCGAACAGCATGAACATGGGCATGCGGTGGTGCATGGCCAGGCGCGCGGCGGCCGGGCCCGTGGTGAGCCGCGTCCAGGCCTCGGGATCGGACCAGTGGGCGCCGCCCGGGCCCACGCCGCCGTCTCGCAGCCGGCGTAGGGCCGCCAGGTCGGTGGTGGCCACGAGCTGGCCCGCGGCCACGCTCACCCACAGCTCCGACGGCCCGTCGTCGTCGGGCAGCTCGACTCGATGGCCGCCGACCTCCGGGGCGGGCTGGATCCGCGCCCCCATGGTCTTCCACTGCGCGGTCGCTCGCTCGAGCAGCTCTCGGGCCTTGGCCTCGTCGACCACGCCCAGCGAGAGCACCCCGCCGAAGCGCTCCTGCAGCGGCTCCTTGGCGGCGCGCCCCGGCCTCGGCTCGCGCACGGTGGTCGCGAAGGTGGCGCTGCCGTCGAGCAGGGGCCGCAGCTCGCGATCGAAGTCCACCCGCAGCTTCTCGCGGATCTCGTCGTTGAGCTCGGCGTAGGAGTCTCCCGCGGCCAGGGCCACCTGCGAGACCAGGCCGATCGCCACGTTCAGGTCGACCCGACCGCTGAGCACCAGCAGGGGATCGTCGCTGAGGGTGGTGAGGGCGGTGGGGGGCAGGTCGCTCTCCACCAGCAGCTCGCGGAACGAGGAGTCGGCCGAGAGCCCCATGTGGATCCGACCCAGCAGGCCGCGATCGCTGGCGTCGACGGCCATGCCGATGCCCTCGATGCTGCCCACGGTGCGCGACAGCAGCAGCTCGGTCACCTGGCGCTCCCGTCGGCGACGCGCCACGAAGCGCTCCTCGCCCTCCAGCTGCTGCTGCAGCGAGTCGAGCTCCTCGACCGTCGCCCCCCGCTGTCGAGCCTCGGCCAGGCGCTGGTTGGCCTGGGCCAGGATCTCCTGCTCGCTCTGGCGGTCGCGCTCGAGCCCGTCGTGCATCAGCCCCGCAGGGTCGAGCATGCCCTGTAGATCGGCCTCGGCGGGCAGCCCCGCGAAGGCGCGCTCAAGCACCGGCGCGTGGGCCAGCGAGCGGGCCGGGTCGATGCGGGCGACCTCGCGGGCGTAGTCGGGGCTCTCGGGGTGCCCGCGATCGACGAGCACGAAGGCGAAGAAGCGGCCCCGGACCACGAGGGTGAGCTCGGAGTCGATGGCGTAGAGCTCGGCCGTGCCCACGCTCTGCCGGCTCAGGGCCTTGCCCGAGCCACGCTCGAGGGCCTCCACCAGCGGGCGCGGATCGGTGAGCCCGCCGAAGGTCACGAAGGCCTCGTCGCGGATGCTCAGCATCGCAAAGCCGATGGGAGCGCTGGGGTCGATGCCGGTGCGGGCGAGGTCGGCGGGGTCGAGCAGGTCGTAGCCCAGCTCGCGCTTCATGTCGCCGACCAGCTTCTCGTACTGCAGGGGGTGGGCGCCGGCGAGGCGGTCACGCTCCCAGGCCTCGGCCAGCCGCAGCGGGCTGCGGGCCATCAGCATCATGCGGGCCCGCGCGGGCACCAGCTCGAGCGGGTGGCTGGGCTCGGTCTGGGGCGAGGGCTCGTCGGCATCGGGGGCCGCGGGACTCGAGGCGCGGGTGGCCGGGTCGTCGGGGTGCTCGAGCGCGGACGAGTGACGCTGGCAGCCCAGCAGGGCGAGCGCGAGGGCGGCGGACCAACGGGCGAGCGGGCGAGGCGACATTGCGGTTGGTTATACGCGCAGTGGCGTCGGGCCAAAACGCATCGACCCGCGGACCGGGAAGTCCGCGGGTCGATGGGGCTAGGGAGCGGGGGCGGGATCAGCCGCCGCCGTCGGAGCCACCGCCATCCGAGCCACCGGAGCCGTCGGAGCCACCGTCGGTCTCTCCTCCGGTGCCACCGGTGCCGGCCGTGTCGCTGTCGTCCTGGCAGGCGGGCTTGCTGTCGATGCTGTACTCGCCGTTGCAGTACTTGCCGTTATCGGGCCACACGCGGCCGTTGCCGTCGATGAAGGGCTGGTTCTCGGGGTCGAAGTCGAACTCGCAGAGGTCGCACTTGTCACCCAACCCGTCGTAGTCCTGGTCGAACTGCGGCAGGAAGCACATGGTGCTCCACAGCGCCTCGAGGTCGTCGTTGAAGTCGTCGGCGGTCAGCTTGCGGTTGTCCCGCGGGTCGGTCCCGGCCAGCGCCTCCTCGCAGCCCGCAGGCGGGATGAGGATGCCCGGAGCCAGCGCCACCGAGGTGGGCAGCTTGCGGCAGGAGTCGTCGATCTCCTCGTCGCAGTCCACTCGCACCGGCCGCAGGTCGGGGTCGAGCAGGGGCTTGGGCGGCTGGTCCACCCCGTCGGCGCGCGGCGGGAGGTTGATCTGCAGGTTGCCCTGCTCGTCCTCGAACAGCGCCACCGTGCAGCAGTAGCCGTTGGCCGAGATCTCGTAGAAGGAGAACGGCCGCGAGTCCACCCGCTTCTCGCAGGAGGAGTGGGTCTCGCAGGCGTTGCCCACGTAGTCGCCGTCGGTGTCGTCGGCCTCCTGCATCGCGCCATCGGCGATCTGCAGGGGGTTCTCCACGAACGGGCAGGAGTCGCAGACGTCACCGACCGAGTCGCCGTCGGTGTCGAGGTGGTCACAGATGCCGACCGAGGTCTCGCACTTGGACGACTCGGGGCAGTCCGCGTCGCTGCTGCAGGCGATGAGGTCGGCCTCCACCAGCGCCACCGGCTGGCGAGGACAGGCGTCGACCACGTTGGGCAGGCCGTCCTGGTCGAAGTCGTCGTTCTCGCCCAGGCCCACCAGGCCCGCGGCGAAGTCGTTGATCATCAGGCCCGCGCAGGCGTCACCGACCATGTCGTCGTTGGCGTCGAGCTGGCACAGCACGTTGTCGTCGTACTCGATGGGGTCGCCCAGCGACCAGCGGTTGGTCGGACCGTAGTCCTCGCAGTTCGCCGTGAGCACGCAGTTGTCGCAGACGTCGCCGATGCCGTCCCCGTCCGCGTCGTTCTGGAAGGGCACGTTGCGCACCACCATGTAGCCCATGGGGGCGGCCTCGTCCTTGTTGTAGTTGCGCGAGGCCTGGCGGCAGGTGTCGCACTCGTTGCCCACGCCGTCGTCGTCCGAGTCGGCGGTGTCGTCGGACGAGCCCGGGAGAGTGGGGCACAGGTCGATCACGTCGCCGAAGCCGTCGCGGTCGATGTCGCCCTGGTCCGGGTTGAAGAAGTCCGGCGCGTTGTCACAGCTGAGCTGGACGTTGTCGAGGTCCTGGTCCTCCTTGCACTTCGGCTGGTCGATGGTGAAGTCGTAGAGGAAGTCGGGCTCGGCGACGTTGCCGGTGATGAGCGGCATGCCGCACACGTCCCAGAACGCACCCTGGTAGGCCGCGGGGTCGGCCATCTCGGACCGGCTGCCCAGGCCCGGCACCCACAGGCGGTAGGTGGCCCCGGTCTCCAGCACCGGCCCGAACTCCGTCGGGTCGATCTGCACGGCCACCTCGCCGATGATCTGGTTGCCGATGTCCACGGTCAGGCAGGGCACCAGCGACTCGTTGGCGTCGAGCTCGGCCTGGGTGTTGGCGCAGCTGGGGCCGCCCGCGACGATCGCATCGAAGCGCTGATCCCAGCTCAGGCTGCCGGTCTCGTCCGGGAGCAGCCGCCAGATCTGGATCTTGGCGAGGTTCTCCGGGCTCATGTCGTACTTGTTGGAGAACCGGATCGAGAACTCGTTGCAGGCGCCGATGCGCAGGTTGTCGGAGGGGAATCCGCTGCCCGGCTCGACGTGGAACTCCGGGGTCTCGAAGGTGTAGCTGGCCTTGCCCGTGAGGGTGTTGCCCACCTTGTCCTGCACGAACTGCCCGCCGTCGTTGGGAACGGCGAAGTTGACCGTGTAGGTCGAGCCGGAGCACATGGCGCGGTCGAAGTCCTCGACCCGCTCGGGCTGGAACGCATCGTTGGCGCGCCAGCCGTCCTCGATGTTGCGGTCGTCGACGAGGCCGCGGGCCTCGGCGCAGGCCTCGATGTCGGCCCGGGGCACGCCGCCGATGTCGGCGGGGCGCCACTCGAAGCCCTTGATGGCCGGGTCGTAGATGACGCCGCCGGGGCGGGACACCAGCTTGACCGCGTACTGGTAGGCGCGCTCGGGGCGGGGCCGGGCGTCGTCACCATCGGCGCGGACGTCCGCCGCGTCGAAGCAGCCCACGCGCCAGGTGTCGATACACTGGTCGGGCGAGCCGAAGGCCTTGACGAAGTCGTCGTCCTCGGGGTCGATCGCCCGGAGCTGGCCCAGGGTGAGGTCTGGGGCGCACTTGCAGTTCTTGGTCGGCTCGGGGAGGTTGTCGTTGCGGTCGTAGACGGCGATGGCGCTGACGTCCTGGTACCAGGGGTCGCAGGCCTCTCCGTCGGTGCACTCGGTGCCACAGGCCACGCCGTCGACGGTGCTCAGCAGCGACGCCTGGCAGCACTCCGAGGCGACGAGGGTGCCGTCCTCGTTGTGGTCGCAGAACGACAGGCGGTTGCCCGGAGGCGCCGTGGAGCAGTTGTTGCCCTCCTCGTCGCACAGCGCCTTGAAGCTCTGGTTGTTGAGGGTGCAGGCCCCGGCCCCGCGCTCGTCGAAGCGCTGGTCGACGCAGAAGCCCTCCACCAGCTCGGTGTCGGGGATCGCATCGCCGCGGGTGTCGTTGTAGCTGCGGCAGGCCACGAACCACTCGGCCACGCAGCGGCCGTTGGTGCAGTTGACCGGGTCGACCGAGGGGTCGCAGGCGCTGCCGTCGGCGAGCTCACCCACGCAGTCGGTGCCCGGCAGGTCGTGGCCGGAGGCCGAGCGGCACTGCGCGGTGTCGGTGCACGCGGCGTTGCGGCGCTCGAGCCAGTCGGGACGGTCGTTGGGGTGGGTCTCCCGCAGCTTGTCGTAGTAGGGGACCCCGTAGACCTGCGGCGAGCAGCCGGCGTCGGTGGCCGGGTTGCAGTCCCAGAAGTACTGGTAGGAGATCTCCTGCTCGCTTCGGCCCACCCAGGGCACGAAGTTGCGGCACTGCTGGAACACGTCGCCGGCGGGGTTGCAGACGATCGCGCTGTTGGACTCGGCCAGGGCGGCCCGCGCCTGGTCGAGGTAGACCTCGGGCTCCAGCGGGTTGCCCATGCCGTCCTCGAGCTCCACGACGGAGGGATCGAAGAGGTTGGAGTTGCGCAGCAGCCCCTGCGCCTGGAGGTCGGCGAAGGTCACCCCGTCGGCCGCCGCCCCGGTGAGGCCGTAGCGGGCCACCTGGGTGGACAGCAGGTAGTCGCAGCGCGAGCAGCAGGTGTCCGGGCCCTCCTCGGGCGTGTCACACGAGCTGCCGCCCACGGTCCAGCGCCCCGAGTAGGAGGTGATGCTGCCGTTGGGGTCGAGCTTGCGGGGCAGGCCGGTGACCGGGCTGACCTCGTTGCAGGGGTTGGTGGCCGGGTCCTCGTAGTCCTCGTGCCCGAAGGTGCGGCCCTCGTCGCGCAGGTTGTCGACGCACGACAGGTTGACCAGGCGGGTCATCAGGTCGGGCTCTTCGGTCGCACCCTTGTGGAAGTCGCCGTTGAAGCGAGTGATCGGCCCCTCGATGTCGAGGACGCGATCCTTCCAGTCGTAGACCTCGAACAGCTGGGGGTTGTCGGGCCGCTTGCGCACCAGCTCGATCGAGGTGGGATCGAGCAGGTTGTTGAAGACGAACTCGATGCCGAACGCCGTGACCAGCGGCGAGATCTTGCAGAACTCCGCGGCGCCTCGCGGAGACTCCTGCGCCTCCTCGGTCTCCTCGCAGGGTCCGATCTCCTCGATGAAGTAGGTGCCGCTGTTGAATGCGGCCGGGCAGTCGGGACCGTCGCACTGCGGGTTGAGCAGGTTGATCTTGCGAGCGGCGTAGTTGATGCCGGAGATGCTCTCCAGCACGAGGTTGTCGGGATCGCAAATGCCGCAATCCGAGTCCTCGATGCATCCGCTGCTGCCTACGGCAACGCCCGCGAGCGCGAGCATGCCAGCGACCAGGCGCTGCTTCCCCGAGTTCGACTTCGCTCCGTGATTGGTCATGAACCCTTCGTCCATTCTCGGACCGCCCCCACATGGGGCCGGTGGCCGGCGTAGCCTACGATACGAGACCTGTTTTCGTACACTCCAAAGCCGCGCGCCCAAGATCCCGTGGGGACCCCGTTGGAGGCTCCCACGGGGGCCGCGGCGGGGGGCTCGGCCCCTCGCCCCGTCCCTTGCCACGCATGGCCCCGCCCGTGCGGCCGAGCCCCGTGGAGCACGGCGGCGGGCGACCATGGGTGATGGGAGGGCGTGATCATCTGCACGGCTACACGCATTCCGGTGCGGCAGGGGGCCGTCCTCGCGGGCCGGGGCCTCGGGCCCCTCGCGCCGCGCCAGACCCAGCCCGAATACCGCGATCGGCCGGGGTCCAGCAATGACGATGGTACGGATCGGTGCGGACGCCCCATGAAGGAGGATGACGCTCGTTGCGCCCGCCCGAGGGGACCCGCGTTTCGCTCGCGATCCGCGCAGGAACCATGGCCGTGGTCTCGTCTCGCACCGCGCGCGACCAGAGTGGATCGGCGGGAGACCCACCTTCGGCGGGCGCGATGGTCGACGACGACGGCATGGTGACGACCGGGGGCTCGCCCCGGCTTCGAGCACCAACGGACGACCCCTGGGCGGATTACGCCCTCGAGGGACCTACGGGGCGTCGGCGGCCATGGATTGCCCGGGCTCCGGGGCCAGGAGGCCCTGGGAGAGCACCGTCCACATCGCCTCGAGGTAGGCCGCGTCGATCCGGGCCACCTCGGCCGGGTCGGACTCGTCGGCGATGAGGTTGCGCTCCTCGAACCAGTTGCGGACCAGGCCCATGAAGGCGGTGACCACGAAGCGGGCCGGGAGGTCGGCTCGCAGCACTCCGGCGGCCTGCCCGGCCTCGACCGCGGCCACGCCCCGGGCGTGGAGATCTCGGACCTCCTCGACCAGCTCCTGCGGCCGGTCGAGCTCCACCCACGCCACCAGCCGCAAGATCTCCGGGTTGTCGGCGAGGACTCGGAAGTAGCTCGCGAGGGCGGCCCGCAGCTGGGTGGGGTCGGTCATCCCGGCGTCCACCAGGGCCCGCTGGTGGTTGAGGTGCTCGGTGAAGGCGAAGGTGCGGACCTCGGACCACAGCGCATCCTTGGGACCGAAGTGGTGGTGGATGAGGCTCTGGGTGACCCCGGCCGCCTTGGCGATGTCGTGCATCGAGGTTCCCGCGTAGCCCGAGCGAGCGAAGCACCCGCGGGCCGCCTCGAGGATGGCGCGGCGCGAGGCGACGGGGTCGGGACGACGGCTCATGGCCCCGCTAGAACGCGCACTCGATGATCATGGCGGTGATGTTGTCGGTGCCGCCGGCCTCGTTGGAGCGATCGACCAGGTCGCGCACGGCCGACTCGGGATCGGGGGCCTCGAGCACGATGTCGAGGATCTCGTCGTCCTCGAGCATCCCGCACAGGCCGTCCGAGCACAGCATGTAGCGGTCGCCGTCCTCGATCTCGATCTCGCACAGATCGACCTCCACGCTGTCGCGCATGCCCAGCGCCCGCGTGATCACGTTCTTGTGGGGGAAGTCGCGGATCTCCTCGTCGGTGAGATCGGGGCGCGCATCCTTGTAGTCCTCGAGCAGCGAGTGGTCGCGGGTGAGGGCCTGGATGCGACCGCGTCGGATGAGGTAGCAGCGAGAGTCCCCCACGTGGGCCACGTAGCCGCGGTCGCCGTTGACGTTGAAGGTGACGATCGTCGTGCCCATGCCCCGCTGGCTGCGGTGCTTGGTGGCGGCGTGGTGGATCTTGGCGTTGGCCAGGCGGATGGAGGAGACCATCCGGTTCTCGGCGTAGCTCAAGGTGTTGTCGTACGGGAACGGCCAGGCCGCTTCTGGATCGCGGGTGATGCGATAGAACTCACCGATGATGTCGGCCGACATCTTGGAGGCGATGTCCCCGGAGGCATGACCTCCCATCCCGTCGGCCACGATGAAGAGCCGTTCGTCCTCGATGAGGGCGAAGTAGTCCTCGTTGTGGGCACGGACCATTCCCACGTCGGTCCGGGAGGCATAGCGTATGCGCACGGCGCGGAGAGGATAGCAAAACCCCGGGGCCTGGGGCGCCACCCGTCCCGGGGCCGCCCCGACGCGCTAGGATGGAGGGGATGTCGAGCGGTCTGTGGGGCGACGACGAGGACACTCGCCGCACCGAGCTCCCCGAGCTGTTCATGGAGCTGGGGACCGACGGGACGATCCTCTCCCTGCGCGGACGCCGGATTCACGAATTCGGCATCGAGGCGGAGGGGGCGGTGGGCCGGCGGATCTCCGACGTGCTCAGCCCCTCTCAGGCCGACGCGATCCGCGACTGCGTGAAGCGGGCGATCCGCAGCGACACCGTGGTGTTCACCGAGCACCTCACCTCGGCCGGCGGGCGCCGTCGCTTCTGGCAGGCGCGCACGATCCCGCTGGGGCCCGACCGGGCGCTGCGGGTGGTGACCGACATGAGCGAGCAGCTGCGGTGGCACCAGGCGCTCGAGCGCAGCGAGATCCGCTTCCGCCAGCTCGTCGAGCAGGCCGCCGACGGGATCTTCGTGTGCGACGAGGACGGCATCCTCGTCGACGTCAACCGGCAGGCCTGCGAGAGCCTCGGCTTCCTGCGCGACGATCTGCTCGGCTCGCCCTTCGTCGACCTGTGCCAGGGCCTCGAGATGGAGCAGATGTGGGAGCTGCTCGACGGCCTCGACCCCGGCGAGTCCGGCACCCTGGCCGCGGTGCACGTGCGGGCCGACGGCAGCACCTTCCCGGTCGAGCTGCACCTGGGGCCCTTTTGGGACTACGAGGGCTCGCCGCGGATCCTCGCGCTGGCCCGCGACGTGACCGATCGCCATCGACTCGAGGCGGCCGCGCTCGAGGCGGCCGAGCAGGAGGCCCGCCGCATCGGACGGGATCTGCACGACGGGCTGGGTCAGCACCTCACCGGCATGGCGTTCCTGGCCAAGGGCCTGGAGCGGGCGCTCACGGCTCGCGAGCTGCCCGAGGCCGAGGAGGCCACGCAGATCGTCCAGCTCGTGAAGGAGGCGGTGGGCCACTCGCGGGGCCTGGCCCACGGCCTCGCGCCGGTGGGCGTGCACGGCACCCAGCTCGCCCCCGCGCTCGAGAACCTCGCCGAGCGCACCCGCAAGGTGTTCAACATCGACTGCGAGTTCCAGCAGGAGGGGCGCACGCGGGTGCCCGACGACGCCACCGCCACCGCGTTCTATCGGATCGCCCAGGAGTCGACCAACAACGCCCTCAAGCACGGGCAGGCGTCGAGCATCATCCTGCGGCTCGAGACCGACGACGAAGGCTCGTTGGTCCTGTCGGTCACCGACGACGGGCGGGGCCTGCCGCTGTCGCGACCGACCGAGGGTCTGGGCCTGCGCTTGATGAAGCTGCGGGCCGAGACGGTGGGGGCCACGCTCGCGATCATCAACCGCGAGGAGGGAGGCACCCGGGTCTCGTGCACCCTGCCCGAAGGCGCGGTGGCACGGCAGCGCTGGCCGGGGCTCCGACCCACCTCGGCCCCCGTGCCCCAGGCCGAGTCGTCCTCCACCGACTTGGTGGTGGGGCAGGATTCCCGCAAGGCCCCGGGGTAGGTCGCCCCATCGCGGATCATCACCACGGTGGCGCGGAACAATGTGCAAGAGGTCACTTGGAATGGTGCGCGCCAAACGTCCCAGTGTGAGCCGCTCAGGGCTTCCACCACGAGCATGGGGGGCGTTGGCTGCTATATTCGTGTCTCGATAGGGGTCCATGACAGACACGAATCCAGTCCAACAGGCCAATGACGAGCGCGTGGGGGTGCTGCTCGTCGACGACCATCCTCTGGTACGCCAGGGGTTGGCATCTCTCATCAACCGAAGCGAGGATCTCCAGGTCATCGGGCAGGCGGCGAGCTCACAAGAGGCGCTCCAGCTCATGGAAGACCAGGAGCCCCAGGTTGCCGTCGTCGACTTGTCGCTAGCGGGGGGCAGCGGCATCGACCTGATCAAGGAGATCAGCAAGCGGCATCCATCGGTGATCGTGCTGGTGCTGACCATGCACGACGAGCTCTTCTATGCAGAGCGATCGCTGCGGGCGGGGGCCCGTGGCTACGTGATGAAGGGGGAGTCCACCGACGAGGTGCTCGAGGCGATCCGCCAGGTGCTCAAGGGCGAGGTCTACGTCAGCGAGCACCTGCAGAGCGTGCTGGTGCAGCGGGCGGCCGATCCCAGCCCCAACTCGCCGAGCTCGGCGGTGGAGAGCCTCAGCGACCGCGAGCTCGAGGTGTTCGAGCTGGTCGGTCGCGGCCAGCCCACCCGCGAGATCGCCAAGCAGCTCTCGGTGAGCGTCAAGACGGTGGAGACCCACCGCCACCGCATCAAGGAGAAGCTGGGGCTGAGCTCTGGCACCCAGATGGTGCGCTACGCGATCCGCTGGGTGGAGCGCCAGGCCGGCAACCCGGCCTGAGCGGCCACGGCCCGCGTGGCCACGGCGGTCCGGGACAACGGGGCGAGGGCTGCTACCCTCGCCCCGAGTCGTGCCGCGACCCCGCTACGCCAAGCTCCCCCCCGAGCGACGCGAGGAGATCCTCGACGCCGCGGCGGCGGAGTTCGGTGAGCACGGCTTCTCGCGGGCCTCGTACAACCGCATCATCGAGCGCGCCGGCCTGAGCAAGGGCGCGATGTACTACTACTTCGCGGACAAGGAGGACCTGTACGCGACGGTGATGCGCGACACCCTCGATGGACTGCTCGTCACGCTGCAGCCCATGCCCGAGGTGGCCGATCCGGCGCAGTTCTGGGCCGAGGTGGAGCGCCTGACCGCGTCGGCCTGGGCCCACGCCCTGGCCGCGCCGCGGATGGCTGCGCTGATGCCCGCGCTGCTCAACCCCCGCACCGCCATCGAGGGCCGCGACGCGCTGGCCGAGCTGTACGAGGGCTTCTCGACGTGGATGCAGCAGGTGCTCGAGCGCGGCCGGGCGGCGGGGGCAGTCCGCCGCGATCTCCCCGACGACCTGCTGCTGGGCGTGACCATGGCGGTGGGCGAGGCGATCGATCGCTGGGTGGCCAAGCAGTGGCTGGAGCACGGGGCCCCGGCCGGCATGGTGCAGGACTCCGGCTCGCCGACGGCCCTGGTGTCGATGCTGGTCGATCTGCTGCGGCGGGTGGTCGCGCCGGCGTAGCTCAGGGTTTGTGAATCGATCCCGCGCGTCGTCGAACGCCGTCAGCGTGGCCGAGATCAAGGCGCGAGACCGAAGGCATATCGGGATACTACGAGCGTCGAGCAACGCAGGGCTCGGCCGCGGGGGCGGTGTTCGACGGCGTGGGGGATAGATTCACAAACTCTCAGGGCTCGCCCACGCGCTCGGCCACCACCAGGCGCTCCGCCGAGAACAGGCGGGCCATCGACGAGCTGCCGGGGTGGCGATCGGCCCACTCGCGGTTGCCCGTGTCCTCGAGCACCGCGAAGCCGTGCTCGGCGAGCAGGTCGGCGATGCCCTCGCCGCTCATCGTGCCGCGCAGCGGCTCGCCCAGCGCGGCGAAGCCCACCTCGGTGAGGGTGTCGAGCCAGGGGAGCTGCCCCGGCAGCAGCTTGGGGAGCGCGTAGCTCACCACGAGGCGGCTGCGGGGAGCGGAGCGGCGGGCCACGTCGGCCAGCGAGGACTCGATGGCGGCGAGCTCGAGGTAGGGCGTCACGCCCTCCCAGATCCACGCCGAGGGGCGGCTCGCGTCGTGGCCGGCCTGCTCGAGGCGCTGGCTCAGCGCGTCGCGCTCGAAGTCCACCGAGACGAAGCGCAGCTCGGCCGCGAGGGGCGGGCGCTCGGCCACGCGTCGCTGCTTGCCGGCCTGGGTGGAGGGATGGTCCACCTCGAACACGGTGGTGCGGCGTAGCGCGGGCAGCCGCCACGCGCGGCCGTCGAGGCCGGCCCCCAGGATCACGAGCTGGTCGATGCCGATCGCGAGCGCGTCGAGCAGCGCGGCATCGATGGTGGCGCTGCGCAGGCTCACGTGATCGACCAGGCCCAGGGTGGCCACGCGCAGGGCGGGGCGCAGCGCGGCCGGGGCCCCGGGGCCTCCCATCCAGCGCAGCACCGAGGCGAGCGCCGGCGGCACCAGGTCGGCGGCGCTCCGATCCACGCGCTCGGGGGCGGTCGCGATGCCGCGCCCCACGGCGACGGCCAGGGCGGTGAGGCTGGGCCAACCTTCTCGCATCGGCGCATGGTAGCGCGCCCAATCCACGTGAGCCCACCGGACATTGACACGCTCGGGGACCGTCTTAGGTTGGCCCACGAACCGGATCCCGGCCCATCCCCGCCCCTGACCGGGGGCGACGCGACGGTCGGGAAGGAAGTTCGACCCATTTCCCACCACCCACTGGGGCCCCCTCGGGGCCTCCCGAAAGGCAAGGCCGAAGCGATGGCGAAGATCATCGGCATCGACCTGGGGACCACCAACTCCGTCGTCAGCGTGATGGAGGGCGGCGACCCCAAGGTCATCACCAACGAAGAAGGCGGACGCACCACTCCCTCGGTCGTCGCCTACGAGACCAGCGGAAACGTGCTCGTCGGGCAGCAGGCACGGCGGCAGTCGATCACCAACCCCCACAACACGGTCTTCTCGGCCAAGCGCTTCATCGGGCGTCGCTTCGAGGAGATCGGCGACGACGCCAAGCGCGTCCCCTATGCGGTGGAGCGCTCCGCCTCCGGCGGGGTGGCCTTCGCGGTGCAGGGCAAGAAGCTCTCGCCCGAGGAGATCAGCGCCAAGGTGCTGGCCAAGCTCAAGAAGGCGGCCGAGGACTACCTGGGCGAGCCGGTCAAGGAGGCCGTGATCACCGTGCCGGCCTACTTCAACGACGCGCAGCGCCAGGCTACCAAGGACGCCGGGCGCATCGCGGGGCTCGAGGTCAAGCGCATCGTCAACGAGCCCACCGCGGCCGCGCTGGCCTACGCCAAGGGCCAGCCCAAGGGCGACAAGGAGCGCATCGTGGCCGTGTACGACCTCGGCGGCGGAACCTTCGACATCTCGCTGCTCGAGGTGAGCGGCGACGTGGTCGAGGTGATCGCCACCGGCGGCGACACCCACCTGGGCGGCGACGACCTCGACCACGAGGTGATCGAGTGGCTGCTCGCCACCTTCAAGGCGGACACCGGGCTCGACGTCTCGGGCGACAAGCTGGTGCTGCAGCGGCTCAAGGACGCGGCCGAGAAGGCCAAGATCGAGCTCAGCCAGCAGCAGGAGACCGAGATCAACCTGCCCTTCCTCACCGCCGACGCCACCGGGCCCAAGCACATGCAGGTGAAGCTCTCGCGGGCGAAATTCGAGTCGCTCGTCGAGGGCTTGGTGGAGCGCAGCATCGAGCCCTGCCGGCGGGTGCTCGCCGACGCGGGCAAGAGCGCCAAGGACATCGACGAGGTGCTGCTCGTGGGCGGCTCCACGCGGGTGCCCCTGGTGCAGCGCAAGGTGGAGGCCTTCTTCGGCAAGGCGCCCAACAAGTCGGTCAACCCCGACGAGGTGGTCGCCCTCGGGGCGGCGGTGCAGGGCGGCGTGCTGGCCGGCGACGTGAGCGACATGCTGCTCGTCGACGTCACCCCGCTGTCGCTGGGCATCGAGACCCTCGGCGGCGTGATGACGGTGCTCATCCCCCGCAACACCACCATCCCCACCCGCAAGTCGGAGGTGTTCACCACCGCGGCCGACGACCAGCCCTCGGTGGAGGTGCACGTGCTGCAGGGCGAGCGCAAGATGGCCGCCGACAACCGCACCATGGCCAAGTTCGGCCTGGAGGGCATCCCGCCCTCGCCGCGGGGCACCCCGCAGATCGAGGTCAGCTTCGACATCGACGCCAACGGCATCGTGCACGTGTCGGCCAAGGACAAGGCCACCGGCAAGGAGCAGCGCGTGGAGATCAAGGCGGGCTCGGGCCTGAGCGAGGCCGAGATCAAGCGGATGGTCGACGACGCCAAGGCCCACGAGGCCGAGGACGAGCGGCGCCGCGCCGCGGTGGAGCGCCGCAACGCGCTCGAGGCCCTGGCGCTGCAGACCGAGAAGCTGCTGGCGGGCGAGGCCGCGGCTCGGCTGCCGGCCGAGGTCGCGGGCGAGCTGCGGGCCGCGCTCGAGCAGGCCCAGCGGGTGCTCGACGAGCACGACGACACCGGCGTGGAGGCGGCCCAGCAGCGGCTGAGCGCGGCCTCCCACCGCGCGGCCGAGGCGATGTACGGCCAGGGCAACGCGGGCTCCCCCCAGGACCAGGCGGCCAACGCCGGCCCCGACGAGGACGAGGGGGTCATCGACGCGGAATTCGAGGAGAAGGCGAGCTAGTCCGATCACCGAGCGGCCCGGGGCGGCGCCGGGTCCGGGAAGCCGGGCCCGGTGCCGCTCCTCTTTTTCGGTGTTGGTCGGTCGGTGCAGGGCGGGCGCGGACGGGGGCTCAGGGGTCCCGGCCCGCTCGCCAGATCGCGTCGGCCCGCTCGCGTACGCGGCGACGGATCTCTCGCAGCTCGGGTCGCGACTGCAGCGGGGTGAGCACGGGGCAGCGCTCGAGCCAGTCGGCGTCGAGCAGCACGCCCTCGGAATCGGCGAGCTCGAGTAGCTCGAGCGCGGCGTCGTGGGCCCCGCGCCAGGCGAGCACCTCCACCGCGAGCTGCCGCCAGGCGGTGCGCAGGCGCGGGCTCCCGGGTCGATCGGTGGCCGCGTGCAGGCGCGCGCGCAGGAGCTCGTCGTCGAGCTCGGAGTCCAGCGCATCGGCGGCGGCCATCAGCACGTCGAGGATGGGGTTGCGGCCGATGGGGTGGTCGCTCACCCGCACCCGGCGGGCCCGCTCCACGTCGCCCTGCCACAGCGCGAAGCGCAGCTCGAACAGGTCGATCCCGAAGGCGGGCACGTTGGGGGTGCGGCGCAGGGCCTCGAGGGCGGCCTCGTAGTCCTGGGGCTCGCCGCGCATGGCGTGGTGGCGCAGCACCGCGAACGAGCCGAGGGTGAGCGAGGGATCGAGCTCGCGCGCCAGCTCGATGTGCTTGACGCCCTCGCGCGAGCGGCCGGCATCGCACTGCAGCATGCCGAGGTACTCGTGGGCGGCCGCGTAGGTGGGCGCGATCTCGAGGGCCTTGGTGAGCTCGTGCGCCGCGGTCTCGAAGTCGCCGGTGTTCACCGCGAGCCGGGCCGCGGCGAGGTGGGTCTCGGCCACCTCGGGGGCGCGCTGCAGGGCCTCCTGGACCGCCTCGCGGGCGCTCGCGGCTCGGTCCCCGGCGCCCTCGCCCGGCGAGATGAACCACAGCATCACCGCGGCGTGGGCCCGGGCGGCCAGCGGCAGGGTGAAGGCGGGGGCCAGCACCCGCGCGCGCTCGAACAGCTCCAGGCCCTCGGCCAGGCGGCGCCCCGAGGGGTCGTTGTTGCGGGCCAGGGCCCGACCGCGCAGGTACAGCTCCACCGCCTCGGCCGAGGCGACCGCCCCGTGCCCCAGCATGGTCAGCTCCACCCGCAGGGCCTCGGCGACCCGCTTGGCCATGCGGTCCTGCAGCTCGAACACGTCCTCGAGCCGCCCCTCGAAGCGCTCGCTCCAGCGCTGGAAGCCCGATTCCACGTCGACCAGGCGCGCCACGATGCGCACCCGCGAGGCGCTGCGCTGCACCGTGCCGTCGATGATCGCGTCGACCCCCAGGGTGCGGCCCACCTCGCGCACGTCCTGCTCGCCTTCGAAGCGGGCCGTGGCGCCGCGGGCCGAGACCCGCAGGCCGCGGGTCATCGCGAGCAGGTCGATGAGCTCGTCGGTGAGGGCCTCGGCCAGGTAGGCCTCGTCGGCGGGGCCGCGGTAGCGAAAGGGCACCACGGCCAGGGCGCGCTCGCCCGGTGAGGTGGCGACGAAGGACGAGCCCTGGCTCGAGCTGCCCGGGTCGGTGGCGAGGCCGGGGCCGGGCGGGCGCTCGAGCACCCCGGCGAGCGCCTCGGCGAGCGCGGCGGCGCTGGGCGGGCGTCGCTCGAGGTTGGGATCCATGCAGCGGCGCACCAGCTCGGCCAGGGCCGCCGGGACCTCGCCGTGGTCGCGCGGATCGGGGGCCGGGCGGTGCAGGCGGGCCATCGCCACCTCGATGCGGTTGCCGCCCGAGAACGGGGTGCGCCCGGTGAGCATCTCGAAGAGCACGGTGCCCAGCGCGTAGAGATCGGCGCGCGCGTCGAGGGGCAGCCCCAGCACCTGCTCCGGGGCCATGTAGGCCGGGGTGCCGGCCATCGACTCGCCTCCGCCGGTCTCGCCCGCGCTGTCGTCGCTCGACCAGGCCACGCCGAAGTCGGTGATCACCGCGCGCCCGCCCTCCTCGATGAGCACGTTGGCGGGCTTGAGGTCGCGGTGGATCACCTCCACGTCGTGGGCCGCCTGCAGCCCGCGGCACAGCTGCTGGGCGATCGCCACCACCCGCGAGGGCGGCAGCTGGCCGCCCTGCAGCAGCTGCGCCAGGCTGTCTCCCTCCACCAGCTCCATGGTGATGAAGTGCACCCCGGCGATCTCCCCGAGGTCGAAGGTGCGGGCGGCGTTGCGGTGGGTGACGCGGCGGGCGAGCCTCACCTCCCGCCGGAAGCGCTCGAGCGCGTCCTCGCTGGGGGTGGCCAGGAGCTTGAGCGCCACCCGCTCGTCCACCACGCGATCGTGGGCCGAGTAGACGGTGCCCATCGAGCCGCGGCCGATCCTCCGCTCGATGCGGTAGCGCCCCGCGAACAGCTCGCCGAGCTCGGGCTCGGGCTCGGGCTCCATCGGCTGGTCGACGAGGGTGTCGATCTCGTGGGGATCGCCCGGCACCGCGCTCGCGCTCCTGCTAGGCCGAGTCGCCCGCGACGGCGTAGGTGCGCTCGAGGTAGCGGACGATCTCGGCCGACTCGAACATCTCGGTCCCGGTGTTGGGATCGTGCAGCCAGGGCACCATCATCCGACCCGAGCGCTCGCGGAAGGCGGAGCGTGCGGCGCTGCGCTTGCCCACGTTGACGAGCTGGTGCGGAAGCTCGAGCTCGCTGAGCACCTCGCGGACGATGCGGCAGTAGGGCGAGGCCTCGAAGCTGTAGAGCAGCAGCGGCTGCTCCGGCGCGCGCGCCGGTCGATAGCGGGCGCCTCGCCCGCCACGGATCACGCTGGCCAGCGAGCCCAGGGGCACGGTCACGTCGCTGCGCAGGGCCCACGGCGCGGGCCGGTCGCCGTACTGGCGATACAGGTGCGTGATGATGTCGGCCGACTCGTAGAGCTCGTCGCCGGTGTTGGGATCGACCAGGTAGGGGAATTGCTCCTGTCCCCCGCGCGCGATCACCTGGGGCCGGTAGGTGGGGCCGCCCTTGGGGCAGGGGTACACCATGGCCGGCAGGTCGAGCATCGTCAGGGCCTCTCGTACCTTGCGGCAGAAGGGGCAGGCCTCGAACTCGTAGAGCTCGAGCCGCTGCTCCGGGCGGGGCCCGGCGTGGGAGGCGACCAGGCCGGCCCCCAGGCGGAGGACCGAGGCGGTCAAGGAGGTGGCGACGTCGAGGGGGCGGGGGAGGCTCACCGCTGCTCACGTTACGGAGCGAACCCGGGTCGTGCAATGGAATCGTCGCCGGAGGCCGCGGAGACGGTCGTGGCGTCGGGGTCGGCGCTCAGCTCGAAGCCCTCCGCCGGGACGGTGGGACCGAGCTGCTGCTCGGCCTCGTCACGGAAGCGGCCCTCGGTCTGCATGCGGCGGGCCTCGGCGTCCACGCTGGCCAGCAGGCCCGACTTGTGGCGGTAGTTCACGTGGGAGTCGAGGTCGCGGCGCTTGAAGGCCGTCTCGCGCTCGAGGAACTCGCGCCGCTCCTCCATGCGCCGCTCGTGGATCCGCCGGGCGTCGTCGGGCGAGTCGAGCACGTGGGGCACCATCACCACCAGCAGGTTGACCTTGGTGCGGGTGTGGGTGCGCTTCTTGAACAGCCAGCCCAGCACGGGGATCGAGCCCAGGCCGGGGATCTGGCGCTTGACGATCTGCTCCTTCTCCTGGACCAGGCCGCCCAGCACCACGGGCTGGCCGTCGTGGGCCACCACGTCCTCGAGCTCGAGCATGCGCTTGGTGGTGGTGGGCCCACCCTCGCCATCGGCGTCGACCACCTCTTGGTTCTCGATGAGCAGATCGAGGGTGAGCGCGCCGCCCTCGCCCAGGTGCGGCGTGACCTCGAGCTTGAGCGCCACGTCCTCGCGGGTGTAGCTGGTCTGGGTCACCGGCACCCCGGCGGTGCCGAAGGTGTTGGTGCCGGTGGGCACCGGGATCCGCTGTCCCACCTCCATGCGGGCGGTCTTGTTGTCCGCGGTGTAGAGGTGCGGGTCGGAGACGATGTTGACGTCTTGGTGGGTCTCCAGCGCCTGGATCACCACGCCGAAGGACGGGATGTCCACGCCGGTGCCGAACAGGTCGCCCACGCTGGGCCCGATCACGCCGGCCGCCAGCCCCGATAGCGCGCTCGCGTCGAGCACGGCCGAGCTCACGTCGCCGGGCTGCGTGGCCAGGAAGCCCACGCCGCCGTCGGCGGTGTCCTTGCCGAAGTGGGCCGAGACGTCGGTGCCCAGCCCATGGTTGGTGCTCAGCTCGAGGATGTAGGTCTCGATGTAGACCAGGCGCCGCTCCACATCGAGCGCCTCGACCACCCGCTTGAGGCCGAGGTAGTCGTGGGGCGAGGCCATCACCACCAGCGAGCGGGTGGAGGGATCGGCGGTCACGTGGATCGCCCCGCCGATCGACACGCCGCCGCCGGGGGCCGTGCCGGCGCTCGGGGGGCCGGGCGAGCTGGGGGCCGCGCTGCTCGGGGTCGCGGCGCCCCCCTTGCGCTCGGAGGTCGGCAGGCTGCCGAGCACCGCCGCGATCTCCTCGGGATCGGCGTGGCGCAGCGGCAGCACGAACAGCATGCCCGAGTCGTCGGGGACCTCCACGTCGAGGCGCTGGATCAGCCGTCGCACCACCGGGTAGCCGGCCCGCGGCGCGCTGATGACGAGGGTGCGGGTGCGTGCATCGACGGTCACCGCGCTCACCCGGGGCTCGTCGGAGGCGCTGGGAGCCGTGGTTGCGGCGCGGGTGGCCACCTCGGCCTTGGGCTTGGCCTTGCCCTTGCCGGAGCTCGAGGCCGAGGCGCTGGCGCTGGCCTGGCCGCCGAAGACCTCGCGGATCACCGCCGCCACCTCCTCGGGGTCGGCGAAGCGCAGCGGCTCCACGAAGATCGCGTCGGCCTCGCCCGGCGGGGCGTCGACCTGCTCGATCACCTCGAGCATCCGGCGGATGTTGCTGCCGGTGTCGGTGAGGATCACCAGCTCGCCCACCGCGGTCACCGTGCCGCGCTCGCCCCGGAGGTGCTCGATCACCGCCACCACGTCGGAGACCCGCCCGGGCTGCGGCCGGTAGAGCTGGGTGACGAAGCGATCGCGATCGGGCGCGGCGTCGTCGGGGCCGATCACCGGCAGCACGCGGTGGTTGGCGTCCTTGGACTCCACGATCTTGAGGTAGGCGCCCGACTCCTCCACGGTGAGGCCCATCGTCTCGAGCGCGGCGTAGAAGGCCGCGCGGGCCTGGGCGATGGTGACGGGCTCGGGGGCCACCACGGTCACCTTGCCGTCGCGCACGCCGGGGCTCCAGATGAACTTGGTGCAGGAGATGCTGCTCATCCACCGCACCAGGTCCACGAGCCGGGCCTCGCGCTCGAGGGTGATGCGAAAGCGGGTGTCGAGCGGCTGCTCCTTGCAGCTGTCGTGGGGGACGACGGGCTCGAGGCTCTCGTCGCTCGGCTCCGACAGGGGGGCGGGGGCGGCCTGGACCCGCTCGGGCCACGACAGCAGCCCGAGCAGCAGCATCGACGAGCACCAACGACGGGCAGACCACGGCATGCCCTCCTCGGTAGCAACGGGCGGGCCGGCGCGGGCAGGCGAGCGATTCGGCGGACTTGGAGGCCGGCGGGACACCGCGGCACGTCAGCGCGACGCCCTGGCGCTCGCCGCTGCGACGCGACGTCATGACGAAGCGTCAATGCGATCGATCGGGGCGGAGCTCGACGCATGCGGTGTCGAGCGAGGGCGCACGAGCGAGGGCGGGGAGCGGCGCCGGGGGGATCAGCGCTGGGCTTCCTCGCGCATGCGCTTCTTGCTGGCGGCCCAGCTACAGATCGGGCACCGGCTCAGGTCGTGGCCGCGCGCGGGGCAGTGCTCGCGGCCGAAGTAGATGATCTGCAGGTGGCGGCGGTTCCAGGTGCTCTCGGGGAACAGCCGGCGCAGGTCGGCCTCGGTCTTGGTCACCGAGGATCCGTCGGAGAGCTGCCAGCGCGCGGCGAGGCGGTGGATGTGGGTGTCCACCGGGAAGGCCGGCACGCCGAAGGCCTGCGACATCACCACCGAGGCCGTCTTGTGGCCCACCCCGGGCAGGGCCTCGAGCGCCTCGAGCTCGGCCGGCACCTCGCCGCCGTGCTCGTCCACCAGCCGCTGCGCGGTGGCCTTGATGTTCTTGGCCTTGGTCGGGGCGAGCCCGATGGCCTTGATGAGGCGCTGGATCGTCTCCACGGGCAGGGCCGCCATGGCGGCGGGGGTGGAGGCCTTCGCGAACAGGGCCGGCGTGATCTCGTTGACCTTCTTGTCGGTGGACTGGGCGCTGAGCATGACCGCCACCAGCAGGGTGAAGGGGTCGTCGTGCCGCAGCGGGATGGGTGGGTCGGGGTAGAGCTCGTCGAGGATCTCACCCACCCGCTGGGCTCGTTCGGCGCGCCGCATGGGGCCCCAACTGCCACAAAACGACCGCAACGTCACCCTCCCGGCGGCCGATGGCCAGCGGGGCCGCACCTGCCGCGGGGCGGGATCCCCCCGCGGGGCTGGTCACGGTATGCTCCAGCCCCGCGTGAGCATCTCGCGTCCCATGGCCCACCCCCTCGTTGGGGCGGCGCTCCTCCATCGCTCGGAGGCCTCGTGATCTGCTGGAGCTGCCAGGTCGAGAACCCCGACGACGCCAAGTTCTGCTTGTCTTGTGGCAGCAAGCTGCGGCCCGAGGCCGGCGTGGAGGCGCCGTGTCGCTCGTGCGGCGCGCCGCTGCCCCTCGAGGCGCGCTTTTGCGGGTACTGCGGGACGCCCGAGCCCATCGCGGTGCCCAGCGCCGAGGCGACCGAGGCGGCCAAGCCCTCGGAGGCGCTGGCCCGGGCGATCGCGGGCACCGACGATGCCGCGGCCCTCGCCTACGACGAGGACGACGAGGACGACGATGCCGAGCTCGATCGGGCGCTCGGGCTCGAGGACGAGGACGCGGACGCGGAGACCTTCGACGACGAGGACGACGAGGAGGCGACCATCGTGCGCCCCGAGCTGGAGGAGCGCCCGCTGGTGCCGCCCGAGCCCGTCCCTCGGCCCAAGCAGCCCACCGAGCCGGCCCGGGTGGCCAGCGTCCGCACCCTGCAGCGCCGGATGGCGTCGCCCGAGCCCTCGCCCGGGGCCTACTCCAAGCAGGGGCCGTCGCTGCGCGCACGCAAGGGCGAGCCGGGCCATCGTCCGCCGCCGCCGCCCGCGATCGGGGGCAAGGGTCCGGGCGTGCCGCATCCCACCCCGGCGGGGCCGCTGACCGTGGGGCCGGCGAAGGTCCGTCCCGCCCGTCCGGGTGAGGGCGCGCCCCGGCCGTTCGCCAAGGGCCGTCCCGTGGGCGATGCGCCGCCCGCCGTGGGTCCGCCGCCCAAGCCGATCCGCGGGGGCACCGAGCCGGCCGAGGTCGCCGAGCCGGTGTCGGCCCTGCCGCGCGGAGGCACCGAGCCGGCCGAGGTCGCCGAGCCCATGCCGCAGCGTCCGCCGCTGGGAGGCGGGCCCTCGGGTCGCGGGCCCGGTGGTCGTCCTCGCATGCCACGGACGGTGACCGAGCCCCAGAAGGCGGTCTACTCGACCCCACGCCCCGAGGCCGCGGCGATCCTCGCTCCCCCGGAGGGGTGGCCCGACATCACCGACGAGCTGGCCGAGATCCGCTTCTCGGCGATCCAGGGCTTCGATGCCGACACGCGCCGGGCCATCTCCGCCCTGCGGGCGCGCTACCCCGGGCATCCCGAGGTCGACATCCTCGCCGAGGAGCTGGGCGAGGCCACCAGCAGCCAGCCGAGCCCGTTCGCGGAGGAGGAGGCGCCCAAGCCCGTGGCCGGTCCGCCTCCGCGGGGGCGATTCCCCGTGGCGGGCCCGGCTCCTGGCCGCACCGCGCCGCCCATGACCACGCCCGAGGCGTCGCCGCTCCCGGCGGTCACCGGGCGCACGCTGCCGCCGACCGCTCCGGTGGAGGCCGTCGTCGACGACGACGATGATGATGATGACTTCCAGCTGCCGAGCCTGGTCTCGCGGCCGGGGAGCGGCGAGCCCGAGGCCGCGCCGGTGGAGACCTCGGACGAGCTGCTCGAGCTCGACGCGGCGGAGTTCGACAGCCTCGTCGACGACGATGCCGAGGAGGGGGAGCCCGAGCCGCCCGTGCTCTCGCTCGATGCCATGGAGGACGCGGCTCCGGTCGGGGTGGGGCGCGGCGGCACCGAGCCAAGCCCGTCGGCGCCGCTGGGCCCGCTCGACGATGCAGAGGACGATGGCGCCGAGCTGGTCGACTCGGTCGATGCG
Organism: Myxococcales bacterium; assembly: GCA_020633315.1. Lineage (GTDB taxonomy): Bacteria > Myxococcota_A > Polyangia > Nannocystales > Nannocystaceae > Paraliomyxa. The sequence goes on along the minus strand of JACKDV010000032.1, from coordinate 25,694 downwards.
ATGGACGACATCTCCCTGCGCTTCGATGATGCGGACGCCGAGGCGGAGCTCGAGCCGGCGGAGCCGGAGCTGCTGGCGGAGCCGGAGCTGCTGGCGGAGCCCGAGATCGCGGAGCCCGAGATCGCGGAGCCCGAGATCGTGGAGCCCGAGATCGTGGAGCCCGCGTTGGTGCCCGAGCTCGAGCTCGAGCTGCCCGATCTCGCCGATCGCACGATGATGGTGCGCGGCTACCAGCCGCCGGCGCCCTTCGGCGGAGCCGAGCCGCCCGAGCTCGTCGCTCCCCCGCCGGTGCCTGGGCCCGCCGAGCGTCACTCCACCTTCGTCGGCTCTGTGCTCGACGACGATGACGAGCTGAGCGACGAGCGTCGTCCCACCCTCGCGCCCCTGGGGGCCTTCGATCCGCGGACCCCCGAGGAGCTCGAGACCACGCTGCCGCCGGGGGAGATGACCCTGAGCGGCCTGCGTCGCCCCACGCTGGCCCCGGGCTCCGAGGGGGCGCCCGAGCTCGTGGAGGCCGAGCCCACGCCGATGCCCACGTCGGGGCAGCGCCACACCATCATCCCCACGGGTCCCGAGCCCGAGGAGGTCGACGAGCTCGATGAGCTCGATGAGCTCGACGCGCTCGACGAGGTCGACGAGCCCGAGGAGGTGGATCCGCTCGACGCGCTCGAGCTGCCCGACGAGGGCACGCTGGAGCCCTACGCTCCCTCGAGGATGACCACTCCCGATCGCGACGCCGACACGGCCGCGGCCTCGGGGGAGTTTCGCGTGGCCGACCTCGGCCTCGACGACCTGCCCGATCTCGAGGCGGCGGCCACCTCCACGGTGCCGCCCATCCAGCCCGCGCGCCCGCGCGCCGCCCCGCCGATCGATCCCCGCGACGCGATGACGGCCGAGGGCACGGTGATCGCTCGCGCGCCCATGCCTCCCTCGCCCTACGGCACCGGTCGCGCGCCCGATCCCATCACGCCGGTGCGCCTGGTCATGCTCGGCTCGCGCGGCGAGGCGGTGGCCGAGCGCCTCGTGAAGCCGGGGGCCCACCTCGACATCGGGCGCATGCCCGGTGAGCCCTGGGCCAGCGATCGCCGGATGGAGGTTCTGCACGCGCGCCTGTTCCCGGCGCCGGGCGGGCTGGTGGTGGACGACTTCGGCGCGCCGCAGGGGGTCTACACCCAGATCTCCGACGTGATCGCGGTGGAGGACGGCGACGAGTTCAAGGTGGGTCAGGCCCGGCTGAGCCTGCAGCGGGTGGTGGGCCCCGACGGCGTGTGGGGGCAGCTCACCCTGGTCCGTCACGACGATCCCACGCCCTCCACCTATCGCCTCGATCGCAACGAGATCCTCATCGGGCGCGAGGAGGGTGACATCACCCTGCCCAACGATACCTTCGTCTCCGGCGACCACTGCCGCTTCGCTCGCGAGGGCAACGCGGTGTACCTGGAGGACCTGGGCAGCAGCAACGGCACCTACATCCGGGTACGCGCGGGGCAGTGCGTGGCCTTCGGAGGGCTGCTGCTCATCGGCCACACCCAGTTCCGAGTCAAGCCTGTCTAGCGGGCTCGCCGAGATCCGGGGCACGGGGGTGGGCGAGCGATGCAGGCCGCGGAGCGGGGAGCACCTCCTCGGTCGCGGGCCGTCGCCCGTCGCCGAGCTCGGGTCGAGCGTGCTCGTGCTCGGTCTGCATCATGCAGACCACGGCCGGCGGGGTGGCGCGCAGCATGGAGTCGAGCTCGCACAGCGCGTTGCCCAGGGCCACGCCGAGCGCGAGCGAGGCCAGGGCTCCGGCGCGCTCGGGGGCGCGACGGGCCCGACGGCGGCGGATGGCGTAGAGCACCGAGACCGCGAGCAGCAGCAGCGCCAGGGGGGCGAGCGCGAGGGACCCCTCGTGGGGGTGCACCTGCAGCTCGCGCGCGACCGTCACGGTGGGCTGCAGCAGCTCCGGCGCGAGCATGGACGGCACCATAGCCCGGCTCGGCCTCGATCTGACGCGAGCATCGTCGCGGAGGGCGGCCCACGATGAGCTCCGAGCCCATGCCGGTCGATGCCGTGCGGCCGCGGCTCGAGCAGGCGCTGAGCGGAGGGGCGGTGCTGGTGGTCGCGGCTCCCACGGGCTCGGGCAAGTCCACGCGGATCCCGGGGTGGCTGGCCGATGCGCGGCCGGGGCCGGTGCTGGTGGTCGAGCCGCGTCGCGTGGCCTGCCGGGCGCTGGCCACCTGGGTGGCGGCTCAGCGGGGCGGGGTGCTGGGCGACGAGGTGGGCTATCGCGTGCGCTTCGACGATCGCAGCGGGCCCTCCACGCGGATCCTGTTCGTGACCCCGGGCGTGGCCCTCAACCGGCTCGCCGAGCGCGGCACCGCGGACCTGGCCGCGCTGATGGTCGACGAGCTCCACGAGCGCTCGTGGGAGATCGACCTGGTGGTGGCGCTGGCCCGACGGGCGCGGGCCCGCGGCTCCGAGGCTCGCCTGCTGCTGTGCTCGGCCACCCTCGACACCGAGGCGATCACCCAGCGGCTCGACGCGGTGTGCATCGAGGCGCAGGGGCGGCGCTTCCCCGTGCAGATCGAGCATCGAGGCGAGGGCCTGCCCACGCCCCGCGAGCTCGAGCCCCGGGTGGTCGCGGCCGTCGACGAGACCCTGCGCCACGGACCCGCGGGCGACGTGCTGGTGTTCCTGCCCGGCAAGGGGGAGATCGAGCGCTGCGCTCGGGCGCTGGCGGGGCGACCGGTGACCGTGTGCCCGGTGCACGGAGGGCTGCCGCCCGAGCAGCTCACGCGAGCGTTCGCCGAGGCGCCGGGGTGCCGGGTGTTCCTGGCGACCAACGTGGCCGAGACCTCGCTGACCCTGCCGGGGGTGACCACGGTGATCGACGCGGGGCTGGTGCGTCGTCGCCAGCACCAGGCGGGTCGCTCGGTGCTGGCCTTGGTGCCGATCTCGCGGGCCTCGATGGATCAGCGCGCGGGTCGGGCGGGGCGCGTGGCCCCGGGTCGCTGCGTGCGGCTGTGGGGCGCCCGCTTCGAGCCCGAGCGGGTCACGCCGCCGGAGATCGAGCGCGTGGAGCTCGACGACCTGGTGCTGCGCGCGGCCGCCTGCGGCCTGCCGGCGCCCGAGCTCGCGGACGCACCCTGGATCGATCCCCCGCCCGAGTTCGCGCTGCGGGCCGCCGTGGCGCGGCTGCGCGAGGCCGCCACCCTCGACGCGGAGGGCCGGCTGACCGCGGTGGGACGCGCCCGCGCGCGGCTGCCCGTGTCGGCGTTCGCGGCCCGCATTGTGGTGGACCCTCCGCTCGCGCTCGCGGGCACGGTGGCCGACGTGGTGGCGCTGATGGAGCTGGGCCGCGACCTGCTGCTGCCGGGGGCCCCCGCCGATGGGGAGGACGAGGCCCGACGCGAGCTCTTCGGCGGTGCGGTGGACGAGGTGGAGCTGCAGCTCCGGGCGCTGCGCGGCGGCCGGGCGCGTCGCGATGGCATGCTCTCGGGCGCGCTGGCGGGGGCGCGCTAGCTGGCCGCGTCGCTGCGCGCGGCCTTCGGGGCGCCCGCGGCCCGCTCCGACGACGGCCTCGATCGCGACGGCCTCGTGGCGCACCTGCTGCGGCGCGTGTCCGAGGCCGCCTTCGTGCCGCGGCCCCGCGCGACCGAGCGCGGCCGCGGGGATCGGCGGTCGAGCAAGGGCCCCTCGGCGATCCCCTGGGCCAACGGCGAGCTCGAGGTGCTGGTGCGTCCCACGTGGATCCCGGGCCTGAGCCCCGACGAGCAGTCCTCCGCGCCCGAGGCCGGCCTGCTGCTCGACCTCGAGTGGCTGGGGCAGGGCCGGGGCGCGCAGGGGCGGGGACGCCTGCTGCTGCGCTGCCGCCGGGAGCAGCTGGCCGCCGCCGGCCTGGGCGAGCCATGCATCGGGCCGCCGACCCTCGAGCGCGGCGACGAGGGCCGCGTGGTGGTGGCCGAGCTCGAGCTGCGCTACGCGGGCGTGGTGATCCACCGCGACCGCGCGCCCCTGCACGGGCCGGCGCTGTGCGAGGGGATCGCCGCGCTGGTGCTCGAGGGGCGCCTGCGCCCCGGCCTCGGCGAGCGCCTCGAGGACGAGCTGCACCTTTGGGCGCTGGTCGAGCAGGAAGGCGAGGGACCCTCGCTGCCGGTGCCCTCGGCCCGGGCCCACCTCGCCGAGCGCCTGCGCGTGCTGGGCCTGTCGGAGCTGGGCGAGCTGGAGCTGCTCGAGCCCGCCGACCTGCTCCCCGATGTGCCGGCGCGCGCCCTGGCCCGCGGCATCGCGCCCCGGGCCCTGCAGGCGCTGCGCGACGACTTCCCGCGGCGCTTCGCCTTCGAGGGCAACCTCTACGATTGCCAGGTGGAGCTGCGGGCTCGCCGGGTCACGCTGGAGGCGGTCCGCGTCAAGCGAGGCGGGGGCGAGCCGCCGGTGCGGGTGCTGCCTCGCTTCCGGGGCTTCGCGGTCGAGTACATCAAGGCCAGCCGGCGCCTCCGCCTGCGGTAGCGGGCGCGGGTCCTCGCGTGTAACGCTGCGGGGGTCCTCGATCGTGATCTCGCCGAGGCTCGCCTTGCCCATGACCACGGTCGACTACCACGCCCTGTTCCGGAGCCACCGCGAGCACCTGTGGGGGCTGTGCTACCGCATGACCGGCAGCGCCGCCGATGCGGAGGATCTGGTGCAGCAGACCTTCGAGCGTGCGATCGAGCGGCCGCCGCCCGACACCTCGCGTCCGTGGCGACCCTGGCTGGCCCGCGTGGCCACCCGCCTGGCCATCGATGCGCTGCGCCGCCGTCAGGCGCGGCGCTACGTGGGCCCGTGGCTGCCCACCGCTCTCGAGACCCCGACCGGCGAGAGCTGCGGCGAGCTGGCCTCGCCCGAGGCCGACGCCGAGACCCGCTACGGCCTGCGCGAGAGCGTCTCGCTCGCCTTCCTGCGCGCCCTCGAGGCGCTCACCCCCGCCCAGCGGGCCATCGTGCTGCTCCGCGACGTGCTGGGCTACTCGGGCCCCGAGGCGGCCGAGCTGCTCGAGGTCTCGCCGCAGAACGCCCGCGTGCTGCTGCACCGCGCCCGCCAGGCCCTCGCCCGCTACGACGCCGAGCGCCAGCCGCCGGGCCCCGAGGTCGACGCCCGCCACGAGCAGGCGCTGCAGCGCTTCATGGCCGCGCTGCTGAGCGGCGAGCCCGAGCGCATCGCCGCCTGCCTCGCCCACGACGTGGTCGCCGTCTCCGACGGTGGCGGCCAGGTCCGCGCCTCGACCAAGGCGGTGGCGGGACGCGAGCGCGTGGCTCGCTTCTTCGCGGGCCTGGTGAGCCACGGCGGGAGCCCGGCCGCCCTCGAGCTGCGCTCGATCAATGCGCGCCCCACCATGGTGGCGGTCTTCGTCCCCGCCCATCCACGCGATGCCACAGGAGCCTGCCTGGCCCTCGACCTCGACGCCGACGGAGCCATCGCCCAGATCCACGTGATCAACGCGCCGGACAAGCTCCGGGCGATCCGCATGCCGGGCTGACGGGCTCACGGGGTCACCCCCAGGCGCTCCGCGAGGAAGCGGGCGAAGTCGCTGGTCGTGGGATCATCGATGGCATAGAGCAGCCCGCCGAAGCTCAGCACGCCCAGCACCACCAGGGCGCCGGCCACCACCAGCGGCCCCCAGGCGCGCGGGCCCAGGGTGGAGATCGAGGGCAGCCGCACCCCCAGCGCGCGCAGGCTCAGGTAGGCGCCGTAGCTGCCGTGGTACAGCCCGCACAGGCCCAGCGCCGCGTAGTAGGGGTAGAAGAAGCCGGGCATCCACTCCATCGAGAACGACACGCCGGCGAAGCCCAGCCACACCCCGTCGAGCAGCGAGGGCAGGCGGGTGGCGCCGAAGTGGCCGAAGATGACGACCAGCAGGAAGCACGCGCTGGCGCGGTGCAGGCGGGTGCGCAGCGGCAGCTTGCCCCAGCTGCCGCTGCGCGGGCGGGCGCGGATGCGGGCCACCCCGGCGGCCACGTGGACCAGCAGCGCGCCGAGGACCATGGTCAGCTCCACCAGCGGCTGCTGGTACAGGGGCCGCACGCGGATCTGGAGTGCATCGTAGAGGCCGGGGCCCAGGGCCGAGGCCATCACGTTGAGCAGGTGCAGCAGCAGGAAGGTGGCGAAGACGAGCCCCGAGATCGCCTGCCAGCGGATCAGCCGGCGCTCTCGGCCTCGGGTCTTGGAGGGGTGGGGGATCGTGGAGTCGCTCACGACCCCTGCACGCACGGGACCCGCCGACCGTTACGAGCTCTCGGAGGTGGCCTTCGATCCTGTCTTCACGCGCGGCTCCTCCGCGTCTCCTGCGTCGCGCTCGGTCGCTTCCTCGCCGCGGGCCAGCGCCTCCTCGGCCGCCAGGCGCTCGCGCGGGTGGTGGATCACGCCCATGATCGTGCCTCCGCACAGCGGGCAGACCTTCATCTCGGGATCGAGGGCGGTGCCGCACTTGGGCTCGGAGCAGCGGCGATCGGGGATCATCCGCCCCACCACCAGGCCCACCGCGCCCAGGGCCGCGGCGGCGGCGATGGCCTGGCCCATCGGCAGGTCGATGCCCAGCTGCATGCGACCGGCCACCATGCCCAGCATCGCCGTGGGCAGCGCGAGCATCTTGGCCAGGCGCAGGGCCATGCTGCGCTCCACCCGGAAGACCGGGCGCCCCTCGTTCATGCCCTTGATCCCGCGGTCCTCGTCCTTGCGCTCCTCGGGCTCGCTCTCGGGCTCGTCCTCGTCGTGAAGGGGCGCGACCAGCTCGCTCATCGCGGGCGGCGGCGGCCACTGCTCGCGGGGCGGCAGGCCCAGGCGCTCGGCCAGCAAGGGCTCGAGCTGCGCGAGCCCTGGCTGGGCCGCGCGCACGAAGGCCACGGGGTTGGGCCCCAGCCCGCGCAGCACCGCCCGGCGGGCCTTCGCGTCGAGCTGCCGCGCCTCGAGCTGGGCCGCGAGCAGGAACGCGACCGACTGTGGATCGAGCACGCCCAGCCGCGTGCGGACCCGGCTGCTGCGGCGTCCCCAGCCCCCGCCGGTGCCTGCGTGGCGCAGCGCGGCATTGGCCGTGAGCAGGCCGAAGCCCAGGTACACCGCGGTCACGTCGACCAGGCGCTGGAATTTCACGTCGTCGCCGGTGGGCAGGCGGTGCACCCGGCGGAACGCCTCGGCCACCGCCCGCGCCATGGCGGGCACCACGATCAGCGGATCGCGCAGGGCCGCGGACTGCACCGCGAACTCCAGCGTGCCGCCGCGCAGGCCCTCGAACGAGACCCCGCTGGTCCCCGCCGCGATCGAGCCCGCCTCGTCGAGGATGGTCACCTCCACCGGGTGCGCGTCGATGCCCGCGTACCGCAGCAGCCGCCGGGCCAGCCGCCGCACGCTGGCCTCGCCGCCGGCCCAGGGATCGGGGAAGAACTCCTCGCGCGGCTCCAGCAGCGGGGCGCGCAGCAGCGGGCCCGGGCCGCGGGCGCGCACCAGCTCGGCGAGCTGGTCGAGCAGCCACTGCCGGGCCTCCGGCGGCGGCAGCAAGACGTCGTCCTCGTCCTCCTCGCGGACGGCAGCAGCGGCGGGTGGCATCGGCTCGCTCACGGGCGCTTCCCGTCCGTGCGATCTACCATACGCCACCGTCTCGGCTGACGTTTCCGGAGCGCGGCCTCAGCGGTCGCGGGACTCGCAGCGCTTCTCGTGCGGCTGGCAATTGAAGCGCACGTGCATGTGATCCACGTGACCCTTCACGTGCTGCACGATCGCGCGCCGCTGGGGGGGCGAGCGCGGGTACTCGAGCCAGCGCGACAGCTCGGCCTTGGGCACGGTGCCGTTCTTCACCGCGTGGTCGTAGAGCAGCTTCTGGATCGAGGTGTCGATGAAGACCACCTCCACCTGCCCGGTGGAGCGCAGCAGCTTGAGCAGGTTCCAGGTCTCCTCGGCGTCGAGGTTCTCGGCCGTCATCGAGCGCCAGTTGAGCTCCTCGCCCGCCGGCAGCTTCTGCGGGTAGCCGAGGTCCACGTCGCGCCCGCTCTGGTGGGTGCTGTGGGGCTCGAGGCGGCCGCCCTTGCGCGCCGCCATGTTGCCCACCAGGATCGGCTGCACCTGCTTGCCCCGCTGGGCCCAGCGCCGCAGCACCTGGTCGAGCAGGGCCACGGTGTGCGCGGTGCCGTAGGACTTCCAGGGGATCGCCTTGAGCTGTCGCCCCGGCCCCTCGACCATCGGCACCCCGCCCTCCAGGCTGCCCGCGCTGGGCAGGCCCACCGACTCGCTGCTGGTGCCCTCCTCCTCGAGGTAGACGACCACCTTGGAGTTGGGCGGCAGCTCGGCCTCGAGCGCCACGCCGGGGTTGAGCGCGGTGATCTCGTGGTGGAAGATCTTGAAGAGGTTGGCGACGTTCTTGATCGAGCCGCCGTGGCGGATCGTGTAGGTCACCTTCGTGGGCGGGCTGAGCTCGGTGGCCCAGCCCTCCGGCAGCGGCTCGGGGGGCAGCAGCTCCTGCTCGAGCTCGGCCTCGTCGGCCCCGTCGGGGCGGTCGGCTCCCGCGGCGGCCGGGGTGGGCTCGTCATCATCGGCCTCGTCGAGGGCGGGCTCCTCGTCGTCGGGCTCGTCCTCGCGCTCGGCCGCAGCCACCGCGGGCTCGGCCGATACCGCATCGGGCGACACGCTCAGCGAGGGCCCCGGCTCGGGGGCGCCGCAGCGTAGGGCCATCGCGATGGCCCACACCCCGCCCCCCAGCACCAGCAGGGTGGGCCCCATCGAGCGCTTGCGAGGCGCCGCAGCGACGGCCTCGGGCTCGTCGTCCGAGTCGTCGTCGTCCGAGGCCTCGTCGTCGTCGTCGTCCGAGACCTCGTCGTCGTCGTCCGAGTCATCCGGCTCGTCGTCGTCGTCGTCGTCCGAGGCGTCGTCATCCTCGTCGTCCGAGACCTCGTCGTCGTCGTCCTCGTCCGAGTCCTGCTCGGGCTCGACCTCGGACGCGTCGAGCTCGTCGTCGGACGGCTCTTCGTGCTCACGGCGATCCATGGCGGGCGCGCCAGATAGTGGTCCGCCCGGCCCCCTCTACGCAAGTTCCGGGCCGAACGGAGCGCGCGTGCACCGCAAGTCGCGACGCGGCCGGCGGTCTCAGGCCGGCGGCGGGCAGTCTACGGGGATGAGGTTGATGTGGCGCCCGAAGGTCGGCGGCCGCGGATCCATCACCGTGCACTCGCGGTCCGGGTGCGTCACCGTGATCTCGTAGTCACCCTCGGGGCCGGGCTGCAGGTTGAAGAACACCGCCACCGGATAGATGCTCCACTGGATCTCGTTGGTGTTCAGGATCGGCTGCCCGCCGGCGTCCGGTGCGTAGTAGGTGCCCGGCGCGGGCGGAGGATCGACCGTCACCACCGCTCCCGTCGCCGTGTTCTGGATGATCGCCACCAGGAACACCGCGGTGTCGTCCTCGACCATCACCGTCGGGTCTTGCTCCTGCAGCGCGGTGATCTGGATGTCGATCACCTCGAGCGAGACCTGCGACAGCTCGAAGTCGTCGATGTCCTCCAGCTCGGTGCGAAACGGGACCACCGCGCCCCAGTAGCTCTCGGAGTCGGCCACCACGAAGCGATCGCTGGTCTCCACCGGCAGCCCCTCGAGCAGCCAGCTGCCCTCGGCGTCGCTGGTGGTCATGAATTCGGGCAGGCCGAGCACGCTGATCTGGGCGTCGGCGATCGGCCCCATGAGGAAGAAGTCCTCGAGGGTGCCGCCCACGTTCACCTGGGTGGGCGGCGGCGAGGCGGTGGTCTCGTCGCTGCTGCCCCCCTGCTCGCCCGCACCGGTGCTGTCGACGGTGGCCTCGGTGGTCCCGCCGCTGGTGCTCGCTTCGCCGGTGGAGCCGGTGCCATCGCCCTCCGAGGCATTGGGCGGATCCTCGTCGGGACAGCCGGTCGACACGAGGGCGGCGAGCACCCAGGGGGCACGGGATCCGAAGTCCAAGCGCATGGTCGTCAGTCTACGGGATCGCGGGGCCGACCGGGCCCGGGCCCGCCTCGGCCCGGGCCTCTCGACGCACTGCCATGGCGACATGAACATTGTTCAAGAGAGGATTTTCTCGTGCCTTCGAAACGGCGAAGGGCCGACCCCTCGATGGAGCCAGCCCTTCGCGGTGCACGAGGCGTCGGGAGCTCAGCCGCAGGGCGGCATGCCGGAGGACGCGTTGAGCCACAAGCCGTCCGTGGCGGGGACGGGGTTGAGCAAGTACAGGCAGTAGGGGTTGAGCACCGGCGCGGCGTCGGTGCCCAGCAGGTTCCAGCCGAGCACGTCGGCCCGGATCTCACCGGTGGCCGGGTCCCAGTCGAGCGCACCGCTGACGCCCTGGAGGTCCACGGTGCCGCCCGCGGCGAGGGTGTTGCGAGCGTCCTGGATCCACACGCCCACGTTGTTGTCGAAGTTGATGAGCGTCCCTGCCGGATCGTTGAGGCTGGCCATGCCGGCCGCGATCGCGGCCCCGTTGATCTCCTCGCCCGCCGGCACCGTCACCATCGAGAACATGGTGGCCATGGCCGCGTCGTACGACAGCGACGAGCTCGTCAGCGCCTCCTGGTCGTTGAAGCGGACCTGGTAGCGGAAGTTGAACGCGGCGAAGTTCTCGGCATCGAAGATGTTGGGCGAGGTGCCGCGCATGTTGGCGTGGAGGAAGGGCCGCAGGGGCACCAGGGGCTCCGTGCCCGGAATCGTGCCGATGTCGGCCACGATCGCCTCCATGGTCGGCACCGCACCGTGGGAGAGGGTGATGAGCGGCAGCGGGATGGCCGGGTTGAGCGAGAAGTAGTTCTGCGCCCACAGCCCGAAGTAGCTGGTGACGAAGGCCTGGGCCTCGGAGGTCCCGAGGATGATGATGTGGGTGTAGTGATCCTGCGGGTTGGCGTAGGCGCCCGGCGAGGTGACCCCCGTCGCAGTGAGCGCGCCGGCCAGGACCTGGCCGTAGGCCGCGAGCAGGTCCTCTTCGTTGGCGAAGGTCTGGGGGGGGGCGTACTCGTGGATGTAGATCTGATCCTGGAAGGGCCCGGCGAAGGCGGTGGCCAGCGGAGGACCGATGATGTCGAGGAGCTCGTTGCCGTAGGCGTCGTCCTTGTAGAGGATCATCACCCGCGACGTCGACGGATCGATCGCCAGGTCGACCAGGAAGCGGTCGATGATGGCGTTGCCCTGGTACTGGTCGTTCGGGGTCACGCGCCACACGAGGTTGTCGTCGTCGAGGTTCGACAGCGACGGCGCCGACGCGGTGGGGCTGATGACGAAGATGCCGCCCGGGACGGTGACCTGCTCGGCCACGTCGCGCACGGCCTCGGAGAACACCGGGCCGACGATCGCGTGGACCCCGACGTTGTCGCGCAGGTGGGTGGCTGCGGCCACGGCCGTGGCGGCTCCCGCCGTCGAGTCGCAGCCCACCCAGGCGATCTTCTGGCCGTCCTGGAGGGTCGTGTACTCGTTGAAGTCCTCGATGGCCAGCTGGTGGGCGTTCTCCAGCGGCTGCACCAGCTCGTCGAAGGGCGGGCTGGTCGGCATGATCGAGCCGAGGAACTCCACGTTGTCCCGCCCGGCGTCGGGCCACTCGAGGATGGTGCACTCGGTCGACAGCAGGTTCACGCAGAAGCCCTCGTCGCTGCAGCGCTGGTCCTCGTTGCACTCGGAGTTGAGCGTGCAGCCCACGGGCCCGGTGGTGGTGGTGTCCTCCCCGGTGCTCGTGCCATCGGCCGAGGGGTCGGTCGTGGTCGAGCCGTCGTCCGTCCCGGAGGTCGCGGCCGCGGTGTCACCCGACTCCTCGCCCTCGCCCGGCGGCACGCAGAACCCGTCCTCGCAGCTACCCTGACCGGTGGTGTACACGCACTGGTCGTCGCTGGTGCACGCCTTGGTGTCGTCGAGGTTGAGCGCGAGGCTGCACGCTGCGCCCAGCGGCAGGCCCAGGGCCATGCCGGTGATGGCGCGTCGGGCAGTGCGCGTGCGCAGAGCGTCGAGGTGATGGGTTTGCTTGGCCATGACGTCCCTTCAATCCAAGCGCCCGCCGCAAGGAGCTGGCGACGGCTCGCAGGGCCAATGATAGCGCAGCCGACCGCCGAAGTTCACGAACGCTCCCCCAACGCTCGAGACGACACGCCCCCAGTCGGACCACATCCCCCCCGGGGGGAAGCTTCGCGTCCCGCTAGCCCCCCACTGGTCGTGGACAGCAGAAGAAATCCCCCCGGGGGGAAGCTTCGCGTACCGCTAGCCTCCCACTGGTCGTGGGGGGGCTCAACTAGAACCGATGGGTCACGCCCAGACCGACGCCCTGGGGGCCGAGCACGGGCGACCACTGCGTTCGACGGGCCACGTCGCCGCCGGTCGAGGCCTTCTTCTTGCCCAGCGTGGATAGGACCAGCGCCAGGCCGGCCGCCGCGAGCACGCCACCCGTGATGAACATCGCATCCGCCACTCGGGCCTGTCGCTGCGCTCGGTCGCGCAGCGCGAGGGTGCGGTCGACGAAGGGATCGGCCTCGGCGTCGTCGGAGGTGCCCGAGGCGATGCCGCCGAAGATCGCACCCACGATCAGCGCGCCGCCGCCGACCCCCAGCAGCGAGTAGCCGGTGATCCGCAGGATCTTCTTGCGCTTGAGGGCGCTCTGGTCGGTGCCCTGGTCGTCGCCGGTCCCGTCGTCGGGCGGGTTGGTGACGATGTCGTCGTTGGTCCCGTCGTCGTTGGTCTCGTCGTCGTCGGTCTCGTCGCCACCGCCGTTGGCCTTCTCGTCGGCCTTCATCTGGGCGACGGCCTCGCGCAGCACCTTGAGGCGCTCGGTGGCCGCCTGGCGCGACTCGAGATCCACCCCCGACTGGCCCACGAAGCGCTGGTAGAACTCCACCGCCTTCTCGAGATCGCCCTTCTCCTCGTAGACCCGCCCGATGTTGAACAGGTAGTTGGGCTGGGGGTCGACCGCGTAGGCCTGCTCGAACAGCTCGACCGCCCCGTCGTAGTCCTTGGCCTCGAAGCGCTCCACGGCCTGGGCGCTGAGCTCCTCGGGATCACCATCGGGCGCGGTCGCAATCGCGCTGGTGGTGGCGGCCAACACGGGGAGGCTCGGGGCGAGGCCGAGGGCCAGGGCCACCGAGGAGCACACGAGGGAGCGACGGAGGTTCCGAGTCATTGGGGCTCGCCTGACTGTATCGTCAATCGTCCTTGGTGGGCAGGAAGGGGCCCGAGCTCTTCTTCGTCTTGTCCTTGGTGGGCAAGAACGGGCTACCCTTGCTCGAGCTGGGCTTCTCGGTCTGGGTCGGGGTCTCGACGGGCTCGGCGTCCTCGGTGGATCCCTTGGAGGAGCCCTTGCTGCTGCCACCGGTGCGGCCCTTCATGGTCACCGCGATCGGGGTGTTGCCCTCGGCCTGCACGTCGAGCTCGGCGTTGTAGTTGTAATAGCCACGGGCCATCAGCCGGATCTCGTGCTTGCCCACCGCCAGCTTGCCCGTGAACGGGGTGGTGCCGGCCGGGTTGCCATCCACGTAGAGCTTGGCCGCGGGTCGCGACTCGATCGCCACCTCGCCCAGCACCAGGTCGTCGCCGCCCACGTTGGGGGTCTCCACGTCGAGCCGGGCCAGCGCCTCGCGGGCCGGCAGGTATGAGGGATCGAGCTCCAGGGCGTCGCGGTAGGCCTCGATGGCGGCGTCGCGCTTGTCCTCGTCCTCGAACTTGGAGCCGGCCGCCATCAGCCGCCCGATGGCGATCCGCTGATCGGCCCGCTCGATGCGGCCGGCCAGGGTGGGCAGGGCCTTGGTCAGGCCCCGCACCGCGTCGAGCTCGTTGGTGGCGCCGTCGAAGTCCCCCTCGCCGATCAGCCGGTCGGCCGTGGCGAGGGCCGCCTCGACCACCGTGGGATCCACGTCGTTGCCGGCCGGGGCACCCACGGCCGCCGGGGGCGTGCCCGTGGCCGCGACCTCGCCCGGCTTGTCGTCGTCGCCGGTCATCAGCCACACCGCCAGGCCGCCGCCGAGCACGGCCAGGAAGGCGCCGGCCACCATCATCATCGCGGTGCGCCCGGTCTGCACCGGCGCGAACTGTCCGGTGTGGGCCCCCGTCTGCAGGGGGATGGGGGCGCTGGCCCCGGTGTCCACCTGGGTGACCTGGCCGGTGGTGTGCCCCACCAGGCGCGGGTCGGTGGCCTCCACGAGGCCGGAGTCCACGTTGTGCTTGGAGCTCGGGCTCACCTCGGTGCCCAGCAGCTCCATCATCCCGGTGTTGCCGTGGCCGGGCGGCATCGAGGCGGGCACCCCGTGGCGCGCCGTCTCGGCCCGCGGCAGGCGGAACATCGCGGCCGGGACCACGTCGATGAGGCCCTCCACGATCTCGTCGGCGTTGCCGGGACGCTCGTCGCGGTCCTTGGCCAGGCAGGAGTGGATGAGGTCGACCAGCCCCTCGGGCAGGGCCCGATCGTCGGTGAGGATCTCGCTCAGGCGGCGGGGCGGCTCGTTGATCGTCTTGTAGAAGACGGTCGCGTTGTTCTCGCCCTCGAACGGCAGCCGCCCGCTGAGCATGTAGTAGAAGAGGACGCCGAGGGCGTAGACGTCGACGCGGAGGTCGATCTCCTCGCCCCGGATCTGCTCGGGGGACAGGTAGCCCACCGTCCCCATCACGTGCTCCTCGGTGATCGCCTGCTCGCCCTTGGTGAGCTTGGCCAGGCCGAAGTCGAGGATCTTGACGAAGTTCGCCCGGCCCTTGCGCTCGCACAGCATGATGTTGGCGGGCTTGATATCGCGCACCATCATCTCCCGAGAGTGCGCGTGGCCGATGCCCTTGAGGATCTGGGCGGCGATGGGGACGAACTGCTCGAGGGTCAGCCGGCGGTGCCGGTCGACGTAGTCGGACAGCAGCTCGCCCCGCAGGTACTCCATCACCAGGTACGCACGGCGAGACTCCTTGCCGTAGTCGTACATGGTCACGATGTTGGGGTGCTTGAGCCCGCTGAGCCGCTTGGCCTCGCGCTCGAAGCGGGCGAGCGCCTCGTCGTCGTTCGACCAGTTGGGGGCCAACACCTTGACCACCACCTCGCGCTCGCGCTCGCGATCCTCCGCGAGGTAGACCAGCCCCACGCCACCCCGACCGATCAGCTTCTTGATGGTGTACTTGCCACCCAGCGCATGGCCGATGAGGGGGTCCGCGGGGAGGTCGAGTGCTTTGCCGGTCTGACTCATGGACGGATACGGGGAGGTTGGCTGGACGAAACTTCCGGTCTGGTTACAGCACGTTGGCCGACCGTTGCAAGCTAGCCCCGGGGTGGTTGCCGGAGCGAGTCGCCCTTGGGAGTGGGAACCACAATAGCACCTCGGGGGTGCGCCTTTGGAACCACCAACGCATCGTCGGCGTGGGACGGCTTGAACCATCGCGGTGACGGGACGGCATCCTCTGCCCATCGGCCGGGGTTGGTCCGCCATCGAGTCGACGTGGACCCTCGGGGGCTCCCACATTGTGGGATCGATGATCGATCAACCGATCGGTCGGCGAGCGGCCTGCTACGATACGCGCCCGTGCGGGCCGAATTCGCCTTCATCGTCCTCGGGATCTCGTTTGGCGCCAGCGTGAGCGGCTGTGCTCGGTCGGCCTCGTCCGCTGCGCCCCCGGCCGCGGTCGCCCCGTCTGCCGACGAGCCCGCTCCCGAGGCCATCGCATCCGCGGAAACCGCGTTCCAGGAGCTGGAGCAGCGACTCCTGGCCGAGGGGACCCGGCTGCGCTTCCACATCACGGCCGAGGGCGCGGTCGAGGTCGACCTGCGGGGCGAGCTTCGGGTGGACGACGAGCTCGACCTGCGAGTCAAGGGGCTGTTCGCCGGCGAGGCGTACGAATTGCGCTTGTGGACGCAAGGAGATCTCCTACTGGGAGGTCCCGTGGGCACACCGGCCTTCGAGCAGCCCCGGCCCGCGGCGCTGGCCCCGGCCATAGTCGTGGGGCTCACCCGGATGGGATTGCTCCACAACATCGCGGTGCTCATCGCCGGTGCGCCGCCCGATCATGGCGAGGGCGGAGTGGAGCAGTGGGTGCAGACGGTGGGCCACCATCGCGTCGAGGCGGGGGCGGAGGAGGGCGAGCACGAGGGGCTCTCGTTCGACCTGGTGGTGGCCGGCCAGCCCTCGGGCACGGCCACCCTGTGGCTCGACGAGGACGGCCAGCCGCGCCGTCGCATGCAGGCGGTGGCGTTTCCCGACGGCGAGATGCGGGTGATCGAGCGCTACGAGCCGGTGGGCCCGGAGTCGTCGGCCGGGCCATTGGCCTCGCGGTCGGCGTGGGCCGAGCCCGCGGCGTCGGCCTTGCCCTTGGGCGGCGGATAGCTCGGAGGCGGCGGCGGCTCGCGGCCCAGCGACTCCACGTGCGGTGAGTCGGGCCCGATCTCTCCCGCGATGAAGGCGTCGATGTGGGCGAGGTCCACCGCCCAGTAGCCCTCGGTGCTGCGCACCACCGGCACGCGCCCGGTCTCGTCGCAGCGCTCGCACCAGGTGAAGCCCTGGCGCTCCTCCCCGCGGTCGTCCTGCCACTTGAGCATCACGAAGCCGCGGCCCTTGCAGGGCGTGCAGTCGGTCTCGGTGCCGGTGCGCTCCCGGCTGGTGCGCTCGACCTCGGCCCGCTGCGCGGCGAGCTGCTCGGCGACGTGCTCGGCGATCGGGAAGCCGCACTTTGGACAGCTCTTGGCCCGGTCCGAGACCTCGTGCGCACACTCGGGGCACGCGATCAGCATGGCGCCCAGGGTAGCAGGCCGGTCGCGGCTGCGGCGACCGCCCGGCCGCAGGCTACTCCGGGACCTCGAGGTTGGCCCGGATCCCCGCCACCCAGTGCTCGAGGTCGTCGAGGGTGGCGCGGACCTCCGCCTGCGACTCGCCCAGCTCGCCCATCGCCTGCTCGAGCGCCTCGCGGGCGCGGCGGAGCCGGCTCTTGACCGTGCCCTGCGGGATCTCCATGGCCTCGCCCAGCTCGCGGGTGCTCAGGCCCTCCCAGTAGTGCAGCTCGAGCACGATCTGAAGATCGAGGGGGATCCGCCGCAGGGCCATCAGCAGCAGGCGCTGCTCCTTGCGCTGGGCCAGCGCCGTGCTCGGCGAGGGCCCCAGGTCGGCCACCGACACCAGCGAGGGGTCGAAGACCACGCGGCTGCGTCGGTGCTTGCGGATCCACCGATAGAGCTCGTGGCGCGCCACCACGAACAGGAAGGCCCGAAAGCCGCACTCCTTGCGGAACGAGCCCACCCCGCGCACGCAGGCCATCATGGTGGCCTGGATGAGGTCGTCGGCGTGGTCGGGGAGCTTGTTGGTGAAGAACCGGTAGAGCGCGTCGAAGTGCCGCTTGAGCAGCTGATTGCCCGCCTCCGCATCGCCGCCGCGCCAGCGCTCGAGGAGCTCGAAGTCCTCCACGGCCCGCATGGTACCGCCAAAGGCGATCCGTCGTCCGGTGCTTGTCGCGCGCGGCCGAGGGCGCGATGCTGACCTCCATGCTGATCGTCTTCGTCGTCTTCCTCGACGCCAACCGCTCCGACGATGCGTTCCTGAGCGACGAGCTGCTCGAGGAGACCCAGGCCCAGGTGATGACCGCCGCCCAGGCCAAGGCGATCGGCTTCGAGGGCGTTCCCGACGATCCCAACGTGTGCCTGGTCGCGGTCGCGCCCCGCGACAAGGGCTTCGTCCAGGCGGCGCTCGAGCGCGCGGCCTCGGTGACCGGCTTCAAGGTCCACGAGGTGAACGCCTAGCCACCCGGCTCGGCGGGGGCTCGCGGGAGCACCACCTCGAAGGTGGTGCCGCCGCCCGGCGTGGCGCGGTACGAGACCGAGCCCTGGTGCTCGCCGACGATGCGGCGCACCACCGCGAGGCCCAGGCCCGAGCCCTCCGCCTTGGTGGTGCGGAAGGCCTCGAAGGGATCGACCCCCTCGGGGATGCCGACGCCGGTGTCCTCGATCTCCACCACCACCCCGCGCGGGTCGAGGCGCGCGCGCACGGTGATCCGGCCCCCCTCGGGCATCGCCTCGAGCGCGTTCTTGCTCAGGTTGAGGAACACCTGCCGCAGCTTGTCGGCGTCGGCGAGGACCAGGCGGGCCTCGTCGTCGAGCTCGCGCCGGGTCTCCACCCGAGGGCCGAGGACGGCGGGCTCGAGCATCGCGAGCACCTCCTCGAGCAGCGGGTGGAGCTCGGTGGGCACCAGCCGCAGCGAGGCGGGCCGGGACAGCTCGCGGAAGTCCAGGAGCATGCCGTCGATCCGGCGCAGCTCGCCCATCATCAGCTCGAGGCCCGTGCCCAGCTCCTCCTCGAGCCCCAGCGCCGCGATCCGGCGCCGCAGCACCTGGCCGTGGATGTCGATGCTGTTGAGGAGATTGCCGACCTCGTGCGCGAGCATCGATGCCGCCAGCCCCACCTCGGCCAGGCGCTCCTCGTGGGGGGAACCCGGTGCGCCGGGGGCTTCGCGGGATGACGGCATCGCGGCGGCCAGCGTCTCAGAAGCGCCTGGTCGGTGATGCCGGGGGTGCCCCGGAGGCCAGGCCTGCCGTGCCGGGGAAACCCTGGCCCCGCGCGGCGAGATGACCCGTTGGTGAAGCCCGATCGGCGAGCGAGCGCCGCCCCTCAGGTCTCCGAGTCGAGCATGCGCTCGGGGCTGAGCAGGCCCGTGGCCACCGCGTAGCGCACCAGGTCGCGCTTGCCCTGGAAGCCGAGCTTCTCGTAGAGGCGAGCGCGGTAGCTCTCGACGCTCTTGATCCCGATGCCCAGCCGCGACGCGATCTCCTGGTTGGTGAGGCCGTACGCCACCTGCTCGAGCACCTCGCGCTCGCGCTCGCTGAGCTTGCGGAGCGCCGGGCCGGCCCCGGCCACCACCCGGCGCAGGCCGCTGCGCCCCAGCGGGATGCCCACGTAGGACCGCCCCGCGTGCACGGCCCGGATCGCGTTGAGCAGCTCGTCATCGGCGGCGCTCTTGACCAGGTAGCCGGAGGCCCCGTTGGCCAGGCACGCCCGCAGGTAGCTCTCGTCGCTGTGCATGGTGAGCACCAGTACCCGCACCTCGGGCAGCTCGCGGCGGATGCGGGCCAGGGTCTCGATGGTGCCCCCGCCGGGCATGCTGATGTCGAGCACCAGCACGTCGGGTCGCTCGCGGACGACCACCGCCAGGGTCTGGGCCGCGTCCTCGGCCTCGCCCACCACCTGCATGTTGGTGCCGGTCTCCACCAGCAGGCGCAGCCCCGCCCGGAGGATCGCGTGGTCGTCGGCGAGGACGATGCGAATGGTGCTCACTTGGAGGCCCCCGGGAGCGGAAGCTCGGCCCGCAACGTCGTACCCTTGCCGACCGCTGCATCCACTGTCAAGCGACCCCCTAGGCTCTCCACGCGCCGGGTGAGCAGGCGGATGCCCAGCCCGCGGCCCTCGGGCTCGCGGTGGGCCAGGCCGTTGCCGTCGTCGCTCACCTCCACTCGGATCCCGCCGCCGACCGGCTGGAGCCTCACCATCACGTGCTTGGCGCCCGAGTGGCGCCACACGTTGGTCAGGCCCTCCTGCACGATGCGATACACCGCCAGCGCGGCCGGGCGGGCGAGCTGATCGAGCAGCTCGGGCTCCTCGATGTCCACCTCGCTCTGGATGCCCGACGCCTCCGCGAAGTCCGACACCTGCTGCTCGATCACTGCCGCCAGGCTCAGCTCGCCCAGGGCCGGGGGGTGCAGGCCCCGTGCGAGGCGTCCCACGTTCTCGATGAGGTCGCGGACGTCGTTGCGCAAGCGGGCCACCCGCTGCTGCGCCTCGCCGGTCACCGTGCTCTCCAGCGCGCGGAGACCCACGAGCAGGGCGGTCAGCGACTGGCCCGTCTCGTCGTGGAGCTCACGGGCCACGCGCTCGCGTTCCTCGGCTTGGGCCTCCAGGACCAGCGTGATCAGGCCGTCCTCCTCGAGCCCGCCGGCTGGTCGATCCTCTTGCTCGGCCATGATGGAGCCAGGGGAGCCTACTCCCATGGTGAGCAGCCTCCCGCGCAACAATCTCGCACGGCTCGGCCCGGGCGCCACGTTTAATTCGTGTCACCTGGTACCGTCGGTCACCGATTTGTCGGTGCTCAGGTCTCGGCCGCCACGTCGAGGCGGACACGCCAGCGCGAGCCCTCGGGCCCGTCCATGACCACGATGCCCAGGCCGTCGAGCTCGTCGCGCAGGGCATCCGCCTCCGCCCACTGCTTGGCCTGACGCAGGCGCACGCGCTCGGCCACCTTGGCCTCGACGGCCGCGCGCTCGAGGCCGGCCGCCGCGAGGCGCTTGTCCTTGACCTCCTCCACGAAGTCGGCGGTGGCCATCGTCATGATCCCGATGCGCTCGGCGACCATGCGGAACGCAGCGAGCGCCGGGGCGACCACGGGGCCGCCCCGCTTGCCCGCCTTCTTGTGACCGGCGAAGCGATTGACCGCCCGGGCCAGGGTGAACAGATGGCCGAGGACCTGCGAGGTGTTGAAGTCCTCGCGCAGGGCCTCGTCGAGGCGCTCGGGGAAGCGGCGGCCCAGCTCGAGCACGGTCTGCGCGTCCTCGCCCAGCTCGGCCGCCACCCGCTCGGGGTCCTCGCTGCCCTTCATCGCCTCGGCCACGTCGCGGGCCTCGTAGAGCCGGCTGAGCATGGCCAGCGCCTCGGGGAGCGCCTCGGCGTTCCAGGGCAGCGGCGAGCGGTAGTGGTTCTGCAGGTAGTAGAGGCGCACGCCCTCGGCGGGGAGCTGCCGCAGCACGTCCTCGATGTTGACCACGTTGCCCAGGCTCTTGCCCATCTTCTGGCCGCTGGTCATCGTGAGCAGGCCGTTGTGCATCCAGTAGGCCACGTAGGTCGTGCCGTTGCCACACTCGGACTGCGCCACCTCGTTCTCGTGGTGGGGGAACACCAGGTCCAGGCCGCCGCCGTGGATGTCCACGGTGTCGCCCAGGCAGTGCTTGGCCATGGCCGAGCACTCGATGTGCCAGCCCGGGCGGCCGGGGCCCCAGGGGCTCTCCCAGGCCGGCTCGCCCGGCTTGGCCGCCTTCCACAGCGCGAAGTCGGCCGGGTGGCGCTTGCCCTGGTCGGGGTCGGCCGAGCGCAGGTCCTCCACCTTGCGTCCCGACAGCGCGCCGTAGTGATCGAAGCTCTCCACCGAGAACCACACGTTGCCCTCGGCCGGGTAGGCGTGGCCCCGCTCGATGAGGGTGGAGATGAGCGCCATGATCGACTCGATGGTCTGGGTGACCCGCGGCTCGTCGTCGGGGCGGGCCAGGCCCAGCGCATCCATGTCGCGGTGGAACGCGTCGATCTCGTCCTGCGCCAGCGTGGCCGGATCGATGCCCAGGGTCGCGGCGCGGGCGATGATCTTGTCGTCGATGTCCGTGAAGTTGCGGACGAAGCGGACCTCCCAGCCCTCGTGGCGCAGCCACCGGACGAAGGCGTCGAACACCACCATCGCCCGCGCATGGCCCACGTGGGTGCGGTCGTAGACCGTCATCCCGCACACGTAGATGCCCACCTTCCCGGGCTGCTGCGGTACGAAGTCCTCGACCCGTCGGGTCTTGGTGTTGTAGAGGCGAAACGGCGTGGGCATCGCGGGTCCGGGCACGCTAGCCGGGGGCCGTCGAGGGTGTCAACGGGCGCCGCGGCGCGGAGGCCGGGGCACCAGCAGCGAGACGCGTCGGCAGTGCTCGGCCCAGGCGGGGCGCCGGGCGTGCATGCGCTTCTCGATCATCGGGATGCTGATCGCCACGAACATCACGGTGATGAGCGCGGGCCCCCAAAGCGGCCACCAGGTGCCGGGGGCCGCGGTCAGGCCGAAGGCACAAAGGCCCCACCAAAGCGCGATCTCGCCGAAGTAGTTGGGGTGCCGCGACCAGCCCCACAGGCCCGTGTCGAGGATGCGCTCGGGGGGCGGGCCGGCGCGGCGGTGCTCGTGGAGCTGCCGGTCGGCCACGGCCTCGATGGCGATCGCGCCCGCACAGGTGGCCAGGGCCAGCCCGTCGAGCGCGCCCAGCGGGGCGCTGCCGGTCACCAGCGCGGGCCACAGGCACAGGCAGCCCGCGAAGACCATGAAGGTGGGGAACAGGTGGATGCCCAGCAGGCTCACCAGCCAGTAGGCGCGCCCGGTCTGGCGTCGCAGGTCCACGTAGCGCCAGTCCTCGTGCGGCATGCCTCGCCAGTGACGCAGCCAATTGAAGGTGAGGCGCAGGCCCCATGCGTAGATCACCGCCAGCACCAGGGCCTGGCGCAGCCCCACTGCGGCTCCGGCCTCGGGCTGCAGGCACAGCCAGGGCGCGAGCACCAGCGGGGCCACGCTCCAGTAGGGGTCGTACATGGAGCTGTTGTCGTGGACCACACTGAAGCCGAACACCACCAGCGTGGCGACCACGTCGGCGATGGCGGCGACCCACAGCAGGTGCAGCCCCTCGGGCAGCCAGCGTACCGTGGCCCAGGCGGCGACCAGGGCCGCCAGGTACACGAAGATCACGATGGTCCGGCCGCGGCCGCGTGCCTCGGGCGAGGGGCTCATCGCCCCGAGCCTACTACTGCAGCGGGTATGGGGTGAGCACGCGATCGGTGCCCGAGACGTGGCAGTTCTCGCAGGTGGGAATGCCCTCGCCGTCGGCGGTCACCGTGTCGCTGCTCTCAAGGTACCAGTACCAGGAGTTGGCGCCCTCGCCCTCGGCCACCTTCACCATCACCGCCCAGCCGATCTCGGCCCCGCTCCCGTTGTAGAGCTCCTTGACCGCCGCGCTGCCCACCGGGTGGACGGTGTTGCCCGCGTCGAAGGAGGCCACCATCTCGTCGTTGAAGAAGGTGCGGACCTCGCCGTGGGGGCCCGTGGAGGCGTGGTTGCCCGACTCGGCCGCCCAGCTCGAGTAGCTCCCGGCCTCGAGCCACATGCTCAGCTCGCCGGCGTCCACCGGCACGCCGCCCACCGTGTTGCCGG
The DNA here is from genome assembly GCA_020633315.1 of Myxococcales bacterium. Lineage (GTDB taxonomy): Bacteria > Myxococcota_A > Polyangia > Nannocystales > Nannocystaceae > Paraliomyxa. The sequence continues at coordinate 2,825 of JACKDV010000032.1, read as the reverse complement.
TGCCGCTGCCGTCGGCCGCGTCGGTGTCACCGTCGTCGCCCGAGTCGGTGCAGGAGACGGCCAAGAGGGTCATCGAGAGCAAGGAGATGCGAAGCATGCGTAGGCCCTTCTATGTCGATTCCGGCCGGGGGGTTACCACCGTTCTCGCCGCGAATCGAGGCGTGGGCTCACGGCAGCGGCAGGCCCTGATCTCCCCGGGCCTTGTACTCCCCGCGGTCCTTGAGCGCGCGGGTGGCCGTGAACACCTGCAGCGCGTCCTCGAGCGGGGCATCGGGCACGGCCGCCCGCAGCGACGCCACGAGCTCGGGCGCGTCGGCGCGCAGGAACGGGTTGGTGCGGCGCTCCTGCTCCATCCGCGAGGGCACGGCGCAGCCCCCCTCCGCGCGCAGGGCCCACACCTCGCGGATGCGCGCGGCCAGGGCCTCGTTGCCCGGCTCCAGCGTCCACGCGAAGCGCAGGTTGTCCTGGGTGTACTCGTGGGCACAGCACACGCGGGTGTCGTCGGGCAGCGCGGCCAGCCGCTGCAGGCTGCGGTGCATCGCGGCCGGGGGCCCGTCGACCACGCGCCCGCAGCCTCCCGTGAACATGGTGTCGCCGCACAGCAGCACGTCGTCGAGCAGGTACGAGACGTGGCCGTTCAGGTGACCTTCCGTCAGCATCACCCGGCCTTCGGCGTTACCGATGCTGAACACGTCGCCCTCGCCCACGCCGCGCGTGAGCCCGGGCACCTCGTCGGCGCGGGAGCCCGGCCCGAGCACCGCGAGGCTGGCCAGCAGCCCGCGGCGCTGCAGATCGACGTTGATCCCCACGTGATCGCCGTGGGTGTGGGTATTGAGGACGGTGGCGAGGCGCAATCCATGCGTCTCGCAGTAGTCGAGCACTCCGCCCGCCTCGGGGGGTCCGTCGACCACCGCCGTCTCGCCGGTGGCATTGCAGGAGACCAGCCACACCAGGTTGTCGACCCACGCGGGGATCTGGTGGACGGTGATGCGACCGTCGCTCGAGGAGAAGGGCGCGGTCGGACGGGTGACGACGTGTGACATGCCCATGGCCGCCGCAGCATACACGGCGGCGCTCGAGCCGGGCACCGGCGGAGGGCGTCAGCGGAGCGCGCCGAGCAGGGCGCGGCCGATCGGGCGATCGACCACCGGCAGGCGCACCGTGTCGCCTGGATCGGGCCCGGCCGGGGGACGCCCACCGGCGTCGTCGAGGGAGACGTCGATGGCCCCGACCACGAGGGCGTTGTCGGCGCTGCTGATCATGCGGAAGCAGTCATGAGCGAGGAGCATCGGGGGTGACCTCGATGGTTGGATCGCATGCGCGGGCCGAATGGTTACGCGGCGAGCCAAGCGCCCGGGTCTCGGCCCGCGGGGATTGCCGGGGTGATGGGACCCCTACTGTGGACAGTCCTGCGGGGGTTGGCCCGAGCCCACCGACTGCCTACTCCGCGTACCCCTGCGGATGCGCCCGGTGCCAGCGCCAGGCGCTGTCGACGATGCTGCGCAGCTCGGGAAACCGCGGGCTCCAGCCCAGCTCCGCGCGAATCTTGCTGCTGTCGGCCACCAGCGCCGCCGGATCGCCCGGCCGCCGCTCGCCCAGCACGTGCGCGATCGGGTGTCCGGTGACCGCTCGCGCGGCCTCGATCACCTCCATCACCGAGAACCCCTGCCCGTTGCCCAGGTTGTAGGTGCGGCTGCCCTGGTCGAGCGCCTGCAGGGCCAGGATGTGAGCCTGCGCCAGGTCGATGATGTGGATGTAGTCGCGGATGCAGGTGCCGTCGCGGGTCGGGTAGTCGTCGCCGAACACGGTGATCCGCTCGCGCTGCCCCAGCGCCACCTGCAGCACCAGCGGGATGAGGTGGGTCTCGGGATCGTGGTGCTCGCCCCGGGCCTCGCTGGCCCCCGCCGCATTGAAGTAGCGCAGCGCCGCGAAGCGCATGCCGTGCACCACCTCGGTCCAGGCCAGGATGCGCTCGAGCATGTGCTTGGACTCTCCGTAGGGGCTGCCCGGCACGATGCGCTCCTGCTCGTCGATGGGGATCTTGCTCGGCTCGCCGAACAGCGCCGCCGTGGACGAGAGGATGAAGCGCCGCACCCCGTGCTCCACCATGCTCTCGATCAGGTTGAGGCCATTGCGCACGTTGTCGCCCACGTAGCGGAACGGCTCGCGCATCGACTCGCCCACCTGCGAGCGAGCGGCGAAGTGCATCACCGCGTCGGGGCGGGTGCGGGCGAGCACCTCGTCCACTGCGGCCCGGTCGGCCAGGTCGCCCACCGCCAGCTCGGCCGATGGGTGCACCGCGGCGCGGTGGCCCAGCGAGAGATCGTCGAGCACCACCACCTGCGCGCCCGTCTCCACGAGCAGCTCCACGGTCACGCTGCCGATGTACCCCGCGCCTCCGGTGACCAGGATCTTCATGCGACCGGCATCGTAGCAGGGGCCGCCGGACGAGGCGCTCGCGCGGCCCCTCGACCACGATGGAGGCGATTGACGGCCGTGAGGAGGGACTTGCGGGCGCTAGGCCACCGACGCTCGAACGTTGCGGATCTCCAGTATCGCTTCGATGTCCCGTCGATCCTCGGGCTGTAGCCCCCGCAGGTGGATGTGGCGGTCCAGCCAAGACCTCCCGTGCTCGACGACGAGCATCCCGAGGAAGCCATCGGCAAACGAGCTCGAGATGGACTCGACGCCTTCGAAGGACACCGTCACGGGATCGTGCCCCGTGGCCACCAGGCGCTCGACCTCCATGCGGAGCTCCCTCGCCAGGCGTCGGCTCGATAGGAAGCGGCCATACGATGCTGCGATGTCGATCATCGGGCTCATGT
>JACKDV010000031.1 GCA_020633315.1 Myxococcales bacterium | reverse complement strand
CTCCGACGCGCCGAGCGAGCGGTCGTCCCGGCCCTCCTCGCGCGGGACGTGGAGGGGCTGCGAGCGCTGCTGGCCCACTCCGCCACTGCGGACGGCCTGCGCGGCCGGCTGACCACGCTGCTGATCGAGACCTGCGAGGAGCCCAACGCCGCTCCCATCCCGGGAGCCCTGCTCGAGCTGGCCTACGACTTCGACGGCCGTCCCGAGCTCGCCACGCTGCCCGTGGCCCTCCTCGACCAGTGCGGACCGGAGGCGGCGGCCTGGCGAAGGGCCCAGACCGAGCCCGGCGAGGGCTGAGATACCTCGAGCCGTCCCCCACGCCGCCGATGGGCTCACTACGCTGGGCCGTGCCGCTACCGCGTGCGCTGCCGGTACTTGAGCAGGTGGTCCCGTCGCCACGCGAAGTTCGGCACCTCGGGCCAGTTGCCGTCGGGCAGGTACCACCGGCGGTACTCCGAGGGCACCTCCCGCGTGGGCCGGGTGATCTCGTAGTAGATGCTCATGCTGTACTGGCCGCCCGAGGTACGGCGCGAGAACACGACCTCGTAGTTCCACCACGCGTTCCAGTCGTACTGTGACTGCAGGTAGCGGTTGGTGGTGGTGAAGCGGATCGACATGAAGCACTGGGGGCAGCTCTCGATGAGCTGGTCCATCTCGGCCTCGTGGTCGGCGGGCACGTCCCACATCTCCTGGGTCTCCGAGCTGAAGAACCCCGAGACCTCGCGGGTGCGCCGGGTGAGCGGGATGCGGATGGTGGCATAGTTCTGGGGCGCCCCCGCCAGCACCAGCTCGGCGATGGAGATGTGGAGCTCGTCCCGGAGGTGCTCGACGAGCTTGACCTGCCACGAGTACTTGCTGCGCGCGCCCACGCTGCGGCTCGACCAGGCGGTGAAGACCTCGGCGTCGGTCTTGCCCCGGATCTCGAACACCCCGTCGCCCTCCGTGTCGAGGAACTCCATCTGCACCGGGATCCGCGGCTTGCCGCGCCCCGAGGCCCGCATCCGCTCGATCTCCGCGATCTTGCCGTCGGCGCCGAAGATCACCAGGCTCCCCGCGGGGTAGTCGCTGCCGTAGCCGTAGAACTCGCCGCCCAGGTTGTGCCGGGGGTAGGGGCCGGCCGAGTCCGAGACGACGATCGCGGGCTCGAGCTCCTCTCGCTTGAGCTCCTGCGGCGGCCGGGCGAAGTCGAAGTGCTCCGGCAGGTAGGCGTACACCAGGCGGTTGTCGGAGTTGAGCAGGCCGCCCGACCAGGTCCACCGCCAGGACTTCTTGGCGTCGGAGAGGAAGTACACCGCTCGTCGGTGCGAGTGCCCCGTGATGAAGCACTGGATCTTGCGCTGGGCGAGCATGTCGAAGACCTCGGGGCGGTGGCTCTCGAAGGTCCCCATCGTGTAGTGGGTCCACTCCCGGCGGTCGAGGACGCCGGGCGCTCCCCCGTGCGAGTTGAACTCGGTGGCGAGCTTGATGTCCTCGGCGTAGCTCAGCACGGTGAAGTGGCTGGCGACGATCAGCTTGCGCTCGGTGTCGTCGGCCGCGGCTCGGAGCAGGACGAGCTGGTCGCTCGTGACCGCGTCGTCGGAGCGGGGCAGGTGCCCGAAGCCCTGGCCGCCCGGTCCGGGGGCGACCACGTCGGTGAAGAAGTCCCCGGAGGCCCCGCCCAGCGCCACCATGTCCTCGGTGCGACCCCAGCCCAGCGCCACGAGGCTCTGCTTGGGCAGCTTGACCCAGAAGTCCTCGAAGGGGGTGAACAGGGTGTAGAACCAGTCGAAGAGCTCGGGGGTGAAGTTGAAGCTCTTCTTGATCACGTGCCAGGTGGGCCCGAAGGCCAGCAGCGCCTCGTAGAAGGTGAGGTTGACGTCGGCGGGCGGGTTGGCGTTGGTCCGCGAGATCGAGAAGCGCGGCGAGATCCCGAAGGCCTCGTCGTACACGTCGTGGTTGCCCGGCACGCCGAACACCGGCAGGCCGGCGCGTCCGAGGCGGACCAGCATCGAGAAGAACGCCATGAAGTCCACCCCCTTGGGGTAGGTGGCGTTGGTGTAGCCCGTGTCGCTCATGTCGACCGCGTCCCAGATCCCCTTGATGCCGAGGTTGGTCGCGCGTGAGTACGCATTGTGGACGTGGTCGATGAGATCGCCGCCCACCAGCAGCAGGTGGGCCCTCGAGGAGACGATGCGCTGGAGCACCGAGGCGAAGTTCCCGTTGGGTCCCATCAGCAGCTCGCTGATCGGGGGGGACTCGCCGAGGTGCTCGCCCTCCGGGTACTCGATGACGCGCGCGTTGCTCTGCCCCACGATGTCGAGCCGACTGTTGATGTGGATGTCCGAGACGTGCGCCATGTTGGCGTAGTCGAAGGGCGTGCGGAACACGAAGACCGGGTGGTAGGACTGAATCGGGTCCTGGAGGTCCACGCGGCTGATGTCCACGCCGAAGGGGGCGCGGCGCGGTGCGGCGAAGGTGCAGCGGCCGTAGGCGGGGATCGGGTTGTCGGCGCCGCCTCGGTGTCGCCGCAGCAGCTCCCGCACCGCGCCGTCCTGCAGCTCGGTCCCGAGGTTGTCGACCGACACGGTCACCGAGCCGCCCTCGCCCGACAGCGGGCGCGAGGTGCTGGCGGCCTCGAGCTGGGAGGGGTCGACGGCGCGCTCGAGGCAGCTCGCGCTGATGCGGACCCGGTACCCGGAGGTCAGCGACATCTGCTGGAGGAGGTCCTTGGCCTTCTGGTGGAGCCGCCCCTCGAAGCGCTCGTGGGTCCGCAGGATCCCGTTGCCGTCCGCGCTGACGGGCTCGACCTGGATGACCTGGGAGTGGTGCCCGCCGAAGAGGTTGCCCACGGCGTACGCCTTGGAGGCATCGAGCCCGCGGGAGATCTTGAGCTGGGCGTTGACCTGGTCGGGGGTGAGCGGCCCGTCCGTGGCGAGCAGCAGCTCCAGCCACTGCCCGTCGTGCGCGGGCACGAACACGAGCGGGGTCATCAGGCTCGGGTACAGGATGATCGCGTTGACCCCCGGCCGCTGGTGCCGGACCTGCCCCGTGTCCTGCTGGGCGGCCACGTTGTCGTAGCGGATCGTGGACGACGGGCGGACCCACAAGAAGTTGAAGACTTCGCTACGGGGCATGCGGGACCTCCAGGGTGGGCGCACCCGGTGGGTATTGGTTGGATTCGTGGCGCAGCTGCAGGCCCTCGGCGTGGCGGACGTCGACGAGCCGCGTGCCGGCGAAGCGGCAGCCCTCCACCATGAAGGAGTCCTCGAGCCCCACGTTGGTGAGCGACACCTGGGCCCCGTCGAGCCCTCGCCAGGCCACGCCGTGCAGCAGGCTCCGATCGATCCACACCGTGCCGCCGGGCGAGCTCGGCTTGAGCGACCAGGCGGAGAGCGTCGAGCCGACGATCACCACCTCGCTCGCGCTGCCCATCGACAGCAGGTGGACGCGGGCGCCGTTGAGCTCGAGCCGCCCCAGCGGGGCGGGGAGGCGGAAGTCGATCACCTCGCCGCCCCGGATGCGCAGCGCGCTCGGCCCGTGGTCGTACCACGCGAGCTCCTGCGCCACGCCACCCTCCAGGACGACCTCCCCGTGGGTGCCGCCGAGCACCCGCAGCCCGCGGACCTGGCACCGCTGCAGCGAGAGCCCGTCGGTCCGCACCCCCGTGAGCGTGGCGCCCTCGAGCACGGTCTGGTCGAGCTGCAGCGCGCTCCAGCTGGAGCCCTCGGCCTCGAGCTGCACGAGCCGGCTGCTGCTCCAGCGGCACGAGCTCATCTCGCCGCCCACGGCGTGGTAGCGCACGAAGGTGCAGTCGACGAAGCGGCAGTCCCGGAAGACCGTCTGCTCGGCCCGGACGAGGCCGATGGTGCACTTGCTGAAGGTGCAGCGCTCGAACACCGCGCCCGTCAGCTGGATGTCGTGCAGGGCACAGCCCTCGAGCTCCGTGTCGGTGAGCACGGTGCGGATCCAGGCCCCGTTGCGCCAGTGGACCGACTGGAGGCGCGAGCGCGACAGGCCCAGCTCGCGGAGCTCGACGTCGCGGAAGTCCGCGTCGATCACCACGAAGCCGTCCCGCTGGATGCCCACCAGGCGCTGTGTGGACATCACGAAGCCCTGGGCGGGCCCGGCGTCGAGCGGGGGATCGACGAACCAGCGCCGATGGTCCCCGGGGGACAAGGGGGGAAGATCGCGATCGAGGGGACTGGGCGGCGGCTCGGTCATGGGCTCAGCCGGGTACGAGCTTCTGCAGCTCGGCGAGGGTCGCCTCGTCGAGCTCTCCCGTCGGCTCCAGACCAGAGTCCTCTTGGTAGCTCAACAGCGCGTCCACCGTCCGCGGGCCGAGCTCTCCGTCGAGCGCCCCCACGTCGTAGCCCATGGCCCGCAGGCGAGCCTGCGCGCCCACGTGGCTCGAGGTGGGATCGAGATGCCGCAGGTCGAACACGTAGACGTCCTTGACGTCCGGCGCTTCGTCTTCGGGCTCCTCGGGCGCGGGGTCGTCGTCGAAGCTGGTGTCGACCGGAGGCTCGTCCTGCGGCACCGGATCGAAGCGCACCTCGATCCGCTGGCTCTTCACCGGGATGGTGATGTCGAGCAGGCCGTCCCCGTCGGTGGCATGCTCCTCCTCCAGCTCGTCCACCAGCACCGTGCACTCGGCGTTGGCCCGCGGCTGGCCGTCGAGAAAGAACTTCATGCGGAAGTGGGAGGGGATCCCCTTGACGCGGAAGCGGTGGCTCGCGTCGGTCGCGGCGTCGACCCACTTGGGCGCGAGCTCGGGGATGAACACCCGATCCCCCGGCTCGAGCACGTGGGGGCTACGGCCGTTCTCCGACAGGTGGGCGTTCTCCGGGTGATCGGCCAGGGTCGTCCACAACAGCCCGTGCTCGAACGCCAACGTCTCGATGGAGACGCCCTGAGAGACCGTACGCCACCGTCCCCCCGCCACTGCTCACCATGATAGGGAGCGCGCCGCCTGCATACAAGGGCCGCGGGGCTCCACGAAGGGCGGGGGCCGAGCCGCGCGGCCGTGCTGGGGGTCGAGGCCGGAGCCGTGAGCGTGCCCGCTCGACCGCTACCGCTCGACCTGAGTGCATCCGGTGCGTGGTCGGGTCATGCCCGAGAGCGACCTGCGCGGTCCGATTCTCGGTGGTGGTGGGCGCCCGTGGTCGGGCCCGTGGTCCTGCTCGCCGGCGAGCCTCACCCGAGCCACGGGGCCCGGATCAGAAGACGTCCTGCTCCTGCACCGACCACAGCATGGACGACCAGGTCTCGACCTCGCCCTCGTCGATCTCCAGCACCACCGAGATCATGTCGCCCCGGACCATGGAGCTGCTGGCCATGTGCAGCGGCACCGCGAGCGAGAGGTGGTCGGTCGATCGCGAGATGCGGGTCCGTACGCGGGGCGCCACCGCTGCGGGGAGGCCGTCGATGCAGGTGGCGCGGCGCTCCGGCGTGGCGAGCATCCGGCTGGCGCCCACGAGCGTGGCCACCAGGTGCAGCCAGCCCTCGTCCGACAGGCGATCGGGGTGCTCGGCCAGCCCGTGGTCGAGCACGAAGGCCTGGAGCGCGTCGGTCGACTCGGGGGTGGCGCAGTGGACGTGGGCGTCGTCGACGAAGCAGCCGGTGCTCCACCACGAGAGCATGCAGGCACCGCCGGCCATCGAGACCTGGAAGTAGCGCACGCCGGGGAGCTGCACCGGGTGATCGGCGAGGGCGATCGAGTGGACGGGGGAGGGCAGCGCCGCCGCGATGCGATCGAAGGTGGGGCCGGCATGGAGCGGGAGGTCGAGCGCCGGGTACGAGACGGGCGGGCACAGCCGCTCGTCTTCGCGGAGCTCCTGCACCATGGAGAGCCGGCTCTGGAGGCGAGTGCGGCGCTCGGCGTCGCGCTGCTCGGAGTCGATCACGGGCTGCACGGGGATCGGCTCGTCCTCGTCGAGCTCGAGCTCGAGCGGGGTCGGCAGGGGCTCTTGGAGCATGCAGCCCGAGAGCAGGATGCCCGAGCACGCGAGCGCCAGTCTCATCGGGCCTCCTGCGGGTCCCACGAGTACAGCTCCGTGCGCGTCATCTCGACCGCGCCGGCGAAGGGACGCACCCGCAGCTGGACGATGCGTGCGAGCTCCGGGGTCGGGTGCAGCTCCTCCACCAGCTCGAGCACGGTGCCGTCGGGGGTGGAGCTCCAGTGGGGCGGCGCGATGCGACGCGTCACCTCCTCGGGCGCCGGCGTGCAGCGGCGGGCGTGGTCGGGCCCGTCGAGCACCCGCCACGCGCGATCGTGCAGGGCGGCGACCTGGGCCGCGAGCCGCGTGGCCTCGGGATCGTGATCGGCCGACGACGACGGGACCGGGATCCACGGCAGCTCGAGCGAGGAGTCGCAGGCGAGCGCGTCTGGATCTCCCTCGGGCGCCACGAAGCACCACCGCAGGCGGCCCTCGGCCATCGCCACGTAGAAGGGCTGGTCGGTGATGGCGGCAGGAGGTCGGGCCGGCTGGATCCACGCGGGGCGAGGGCGCCCCGCTTCCAGGCCCAGGCTCGCGGCGATCAGGTCGAAGGCCGGCCCCTCGCTCACGCTCGGTCCCGTGGGCTCGGGATCGAGGAAGGTGCAGCCCTGGCGGGTCGGCGGGCGAGGGGCGGGGGCGCTCGGTCGGGGCTCGGCCGCGACGCGAGCGGGCTCGGCCGCCTCGTCCAGGCGGAGCCCGGTGGGGGCGCAGCCGACGAGGACGGCCACCGGGGCCGCGAGGACGAGCACACGCCGCGTCACCGAGCCCTTGGACGCCTCGCGAGGCCCCAGGTTCCCGGCTCGGTGACGAAAGGTGGCCGTGACCCCGGCCGGCCCGCCGGGCGACCCTCAGCCGCCTTCGAGCATCTCGCGGATGCCCTTGAGCTCGCCCAGGTTGGGCATGAGGATGATCTCGATGCGCCGGTTCTGCGCGCGCCCGTCGGGGGTGTCGTTGCTCGCCACCGGGTCGAGCTCGGCGTAGCCGGCTGCGCCGAGGTGGGCGCCGGGGAAGCCCTGCTCGAGCATGTGCTCCACCACCACCACCGCGCGCTCGGTGCTCAGCTCCCAGTTGTTGCGGTAGCGCCGGGTCTTGATCGGCACGTTGTCGGTGTGGCCCGCCACCAGGAAGTCGCGATCGCCCACGGTCTGCAGGGCCTGGGTGATCTCGTCGAGGGTGACGATGCCGTCCTCCTTGAGCTCGGCCTTGCCCGAGTCGAAGAGCACCGCGGAGCTCATCGCCACCATCATCTTGCCCTTGCGGAACACCACCTTGATCGTGCCCGCGTCGATGAGCTTCTTGAGCCTGGCGAACAGCTGCTTGTAGGTGGCGAGCTCCTTCTCGCGCTCGGCCTTGGCCGCCCGCAGCTCGGCGAGCTCGGCCTCATTGGCCTTGGCCTCCGCCTCGAGCTCGTCGATGCGCGCCTGCCTGTCGCCGATCTCTCCCTCGAGCTCGACGATCCGCTGCTCGAGGGTCTGGTTGGTGGCCTGCGACTGCTCGAGCTGGGCCTTGGTGTCGTCGAGCTCCGCCATGAGCTCCTTGCGACTGGGGCTGCAGCCCGCGGCGATCGATCCCAGGGCCAGACCCACGAGCGCGATTCGAATGTGCCTCATGCGGCCGAGGATACGCGCCTCGGCTCGATGTCGCGCGTTCGTAACTGGGCCGGCCGAGCCCACGGAGTTTTCGTGCACGGAGCCGCCTGCGGTGCAGATCAGCCCTTGACCACGGCGAGGGGCACCAGCTTGGCCACCTTGCGGGCGATCCCCGCGGCATCCATCACATCGACGACCTCGGCCACGTCCTTGTAGGCCTCGGGGATCTCCTCGGCCACGGTGCGCTTGGAGTCGGCCTGCACGAACACCCCGCGCTCGCGCAGCTCTCGGAACAGGGGGCGCCCCTGGGCCACGCGCTTGGCCTTGGCCCGCGACAGCCGGCGGCCGGCCCCGTGACAGCTGCTGCCGAAGGTCTCCTTCATCGCGCGCTCGGTGCCGGCCAGCACGTAGCTATAGCGGCCCATGTCGCCGGGCACCAGCACCGGCTGGCCCACCTCGCGGTAGGGCTCGGGCACCTGCGGGTGGCCGGGCCCGAACGCCCGCGTGGCGCCCTTGCGGTGCACGCACAGCCGCCGACGCTCGCCCTCCACCTCGTGCTCCTCCCACTTGGCGATGTTGTGGCACACGTCGTAGACGACCCGCAGGCCCAGCTCCGCCTCGCTCATGCCCAGCTCCTGGGCGAGCGCCTCGCGGGCGAAGGCCGTCATCACCTGGCGGTTGGCGAACGCGAAGTTGACCGCGCAGGCCATGCTCGCGAGGTAGTCGATCGCCTCGGGGCTGCGCAGCGGTGCGGCGCAGAGCTGACGGTCGGGCAGCGCGATGCCGTAGCGAGCCGAGGCCTCCAGCATGCGACGCAGGGCATCCTCGCAGATCTGGTGGCCCAGGCCGCGCGAGCCCGAGTGGATCATCAAGGTGAGGGTGCCCGCCCGCAGCCCGAAGGCCGCGGCGGCGGCCTCGTCGTAGATCTCGGCCACCTGGCCCAGCTCGCAGAAGTGGTTGCCCGAGCCGAGCGAGCCGAGCTGGGGCCGCCCCCGCGTGCGGGCGCGTGTCGAGACCCGCCCCGGATCGGCGCCCACGAGCCGGCCTCCCTCCTCGATGCGGCGCAGGTCGTCGGGCTCGCCGTGGCCCCGGTCCACCGCCCAGGCCGCGCCCTGCTCCATCACGCGATCGAGCTCGCGCTCGCTCAGCGACAGCCGGCTGCCGCGGCCCAGGCCGCAGGGGACCGCCCGGTACAGCGCCACCGACAGCGCCTCCAGCCGCGGGCGCAGCTCGTCCACCGGCAGGTCGCAGCTCAGCAGCCGGACCCCGCAGTTGATGTCGTAGCCCACGCCGCCGGGCGAGAGCACGCCCTGCTCCTCGTCGAAGGCGGCCACGCCCCCGATGGGAAAGCCGTAGCCCCAGTGTACGTCGGGCATGGCGAGGCTGTGCCCCACGATGCCGGGCAGGTGGGCCACGTTGGCCACCTGCTGCGGGCTCTTGTCCCGGCGGATGTCCTCGATCATCGAGGCGGTGGCGTACACGAGGCCAGGGACCCGCATGCCGCCCTCGCGAGGGATCCGCCAGCGGAAGTCGTCGATGCGCTGGAACTGGGTGCTCATGGTCACACGTCGAAGACCACGCGGGCTCGGTATCCCTCGGGTCCGCGGGTGAGCTGGAGGTCGTGGTAGGTGACGGCCTTGATCTCGCTGCGGAGCCGGGCCGTCGCCCCCGGCTCGCCGCGCATGGTGCCGCGCAGGCTCGAGCCCGCCAGCTCGAGCGCGGCGTCGGTCACGAGGAAGCCCTCGGTGCTCGCGAGGAAGAGCACCTCGCCGAGCCATCGCACCAGGCGATCCTCGGGATCGAGCGCCTCGAGCTCCACCGGGCGCTCGGCGCTGCCGTGGAGCTCCGCCCCGTCGGTGAGCAGCTCCACCAGGGCGCGGGCTCCCTCCACCAGCAGGCTGGCCTCGTCGGGGGCCCACAGCTCCACCGCGAGGTCGGCGGTGTGCTCGAGGGGACGGTGGCCGCGGCCGCTCATCGCAGCAGCGTAGCACCGCGGCCACGACCACAGCGTGCGGGGCGGCGATCTTCCTGGTCGCCCGCGCTCGTTGGCGGACGCCCTCGGCAAGGGAGCTCGACGCTCAGGGCCCGGGCCACGGCTGCCAGGAGCGGCTGGGGGTGCCGTCGTGGATCTGGGGCCAGCCGTCGATCCACTCGATGCGATCGACCAGGCCGTGGCGACCGGCCTCCTGCAGGTGAGTGCCGTCGCCGGCGTTGGTCCACGCGTGGAAGAAGAAGTAGTGCGCTCCGCCGAGCTCGAGCACGGTCCCGTGCCCCGGACCCACCCAGCGCTCGTTGTTGGCGAGGATCGGGGCCCCGTGCTTCTGGTAGGGGCCGAGTAGGGAGGCCGAGCGCGCGACGCCGGTGCGGTAGCGGTAGTCGTACACGTTGCCGCTGTAGAACAGGTACCACCAGCCGTCGTGGTGCACGAGCCACTGTGCCTCGACCACGCCGCCCTCCCAGGTCCCGGGATCGTTGACGAGCAGCTCGGCCTCCATGCTGCCCCGCGCGAACGACAGGCCATCGGGTGCGAGCTGACGCGCCCGGATCGGGGTGGGCTGTCCCACCGAGTTGCCGTCGATCTTGTAGACGAGGTAGGGCGTGCCGCCCTCGTCCTCCGCGTAGGTGGCATCGATCACCCCCTGGGGGTGCTGCACCAGCGGGCCCGGGCTCTCGACCCAGGGGCCGAGCACGTCGTCGGCGGTCGCGGCCCCGATGCACAGCACGTTGTCGGCGTCCACGGTGGTGAAGTAGGCCATGAAGCGCCCGTTCACGCGGTGCAGCTCGGGCGCCCAGTTGCGGAAGCCGTTGGCGGCCCACGAGGGCTTGCCCGCCGGAAGCACCGCCGCCCCCGTGTCCTGCCACAGCACCAGGTCGCGGGACTGCCGGATGGGGAACGAGCCGCCCGTGCAGACCATGGAGTAGAGCGGACCGCCGGGCCCCTCGACCGCGATCACGCCGGGATCGGGACAGTCGAAGGGGACCACCGGGTTGAGGTAGGGCGGCTTGGGGCCGGGCAGGCCGGAGTCGATGGCCGGGGCCTGGAGGTGGTCGGGGCCGATCACCTCCTCGGGCAGGCCCTCGCTCGACCACAGCAGGCGCAGCGAGGCCTCGATGTCGATCTCGAAGTACTCCATGAGGATCGGCAGCTCGACGCCGGCGACCAGGTCGACGGTGCCCTCGGTGCGGGTCAGGTAGTGCGCGTTCCAGTCGTCGATGACCAGCGCATCGTCGATCCACACGCGCACGCCGTCGTCGGACTCGGTGGCGATGGTGAAGGTGCCGGTGCTCGGGGCGGTGAGGGTGCCGCGGAAGCGGGCCGAGAAACGATCGAGGCCGAGGGCCGGGTCGGGTGCCTCCAGTCCCCACACGTGGTCGAGGCCGGGCTCGTGGCGCGCGAGCACGAGGTCGTGGTAGCGGTCGAAGTACTCGCCCCACAGGCCGGGCAGGGGAGGGGGCGGGGGCTCGCCCGTGCTCTCGTCGTCGGCCTCGGTGGTGCTCGCGTCGAGGGTGTCGCCGGCGGTGGTCGTGGGGACGCCGGTCGTCGGCTCGTCGATGGCCGTGGTGGACCCGGGTCCCTCGCTGAGCATCGGCGAGGGGTTGGTGTCGGGGGTGCAGCCCAGGAGCCCGCACACGGGGAGGAGCACCGATCGGGAGCGCACGGGACGACCCTAGCAGCTCTGCGGTCGCTCGTGCTCGGCCTCGTGCCATGGCGTGGACCGGCGGACGCATCCTCTCGCCGTGGTCACCGACTGCGACCTCCTCGACGCCTGGGGCCGGGGCGACGGACCGAGAGCTGGTCCGCTCGCAGCGCTCGTCCGCTCGTCACCCTCGCGGATCGGAAGCCGTGCGGATCTCCACCTGGCCGATCCCCAGCCGGAGGTTCCGGGTGTGAGGGCGGCGCTCGACGACCATGTGCGCGTCGATGATGCCGATCGCCGCGAACTCGCGGCGGAGCCGGTGGATCTCCACGTGCAGCCGGCTCGTGGTGTAGCCGAGCTCGCGACGCAGCGTCGACTGCTCCACCCATCCGCGGTCCTCCTCGAGGGGCGTGGGGTCCTCGCGTCGAGCCCGGGCGAGGGGGAGCAGGGGGCGGTGGTAGGCCCGCGGCGGCACCTGGGTGGACTGGCTGCCGTGGGACACGATGATGGACTGGAGCTCGTCACCGACCTCGGTGGTCACCAGGCACAGCGACACCGAGGCCAGGGTGGGCGGTGCCCCCGAGGCATTGGCGACGTCGAGGGTGGAGCTCAGCCACTCGGGCAGCCGCAGTCGCCACGAGCGGGAGCCCGCAGGCACCACGTCGCCGTTCTCGACCATCGAGCGCTCGCGACCCCGCTCGAGGCACCAGCGATCGTCGTGGCGGCGGACGACCACCTCGGGGGTGCGCGGGTGGGGCAGGCTCAGCCGCCCGTCGATCGCCTCGACCACCTCGTGGGGCGGGGCCTCGTCGATGGCGTGGGGGATGGGCGGGCCTCCGTCGACGAGCACGTAGCCCTCGGGGTGCCCGAAGCCCAGGCAGGCCCCGTCCTCGAGGGGGACCGGCTGCCCCGGAGCGATGCGTCGACCGTCGACGTAGGTGCCGTTGAGGCTGTGGAGGTCCTGCACGAACCACCGACCGCCGCGCCAGCGAATCAGTGCATGCTCGCCCGAGGCTTCCTGGCTCGGCTCGCGCAGCTCGCAGCCCCGAGATCGCCCCACCAGGCACGGCGAGGTCAACCTCGAACACTCCGAGGTGCTCGTGTTTCGGAGTCGCGCCATCGTCGAGGAGGCCGACACGATAGCGCGCTTCGACAGGTCCAGCACCAGCCCGTGCCCGCGCCATCGCGGTGGCCTGCGCGCTTTCGCGCCATGACGTCGAGGGGTCTTCATCGTGCCTACGAGTGGCTCCTCGAGCTCGCTGCGCTCGCAGTGGGGCCTCGTCCTCGAGCTCGGCTCCGCACGAGAGCCGAGCCACCACGTCGCTGGCTCCCGTCGCTCGAGGCGGCCCGTCTCGACGACGGGCCCACCTCGGGCGCGGGCCTCGGATCAGCTCGGACGCATGATCATGCGCATGCCGATGTGGTTGGTCGAGGTGTCGATCGCCTCGGGATACCGCGCCGCTGGTCGGTAGCGGGCGCAGTAGTTGGGCGCGCACAGGAACGAGCCCCCCTTGAGCACCTTGCGAGGCTTGCGGTCGCCGGCCGGCGCCTTGCGGTCGATGCTCTCTGCCTCGCTCCCCCCCCGCGGGTTCTTCGGCGTGCAGCAGCTCTTCTTGGGATTGTCGGGATGACGCTCGCGATACCAGTCGTCGGTCCACTCCCACACGTTGCCGATCATGTCGTAGAGGCCGAAGCCGTTGCGGGGGTAGCTGCCCACGGGCTCGGTGCCCGGCGGGCGGGCCTTGGTGCTGTGGTGGGGGAACGTGCCCTGCCAGGTGTTGGCCAGCGGCTTGCCCTCGGGCATGAGCTCGTTGCCCCACGCGAAGATCGCCCCCGACAGCCCCCCGCGAGCGGCGAGCTCCCACTCTGCCTCGGTCGGGAGCGACAGCCCGGCCCATCGTGCGTAGGCCACGGCGTCCTCGTGGACCACCTGCACCACGGGATGATCCTCGCGCCCCTCGATCGCGCTGCCAGGCCCCTCGGGGTGGCGCCAGCACGCGCCCGGGACGTAGCGCCACCAGCAGAACGAGCGCGGATCGACGGGCCGGTCGGGCTTGGTGAACACCGCCGAGCCCGGGACCAACAGCTCGGGTAGGGCGTCGGGATAGTCCTCGGGACGGGGCGGCCGCTCGGCGAAGGTCACGTAGCCCGTGGCCTCGACGAAGGCGAGGAACTCGCGGTTGGTGACCGCATGCTCGGCCATCCAGAAGCCGTCGACCTTGACGGTGTGGATGGGTCCCTCCTCTGGGTAGCTGGGGATGGAGGAGCCCATCTCGAAGGCTCCTCCGGGGATCCACACCATGCCCGGTGGGGCCGGTGCGTCCAGTGCCGTGCTCGAGTGGGGGCTAGTCACGCCAGAGCATCCCCCGCATGTCGAGCGCGCCATCGGGCGCGGAGCCATCGTTCCAGATCGTGACCTCAACCCTCTCGAGGAGCACGTTCTCGATCTCGTTGGGGCACACGTAGTCGTGCGAGACGGCCTGCCCCGCGTCCCGGCCGATGTTCATCCCCTCGCCGCACAGGGCGAACTTGGCGGGCTGGGTGATGAACATCTCCGTGTCGATCCCCACGAACCAGTCTTCTTGCGTCCAGGGGTTCCAGCTCGGGTCGCTCCCGCCATCGTCCACGCCGAGCTCGTACTCCGACTCTTGGAGCTGCTCGTCGATGTACAGCTCCACCCGCCCGGCCACGCTGTTGCCGTACTCCCTGACGAGCTCCGCGTCGTTGGGGTCGATGGGCTGGGCTCGGGTGAACTTGACGCTCACCGTGTGCGGTCCGGGGGCGAGCTCGGCCAGGACGCAGCTGGCCCGCTGCTCGCGCTGCCCGAGCCAGTTGTAGACGTAGCACAGCTTGGTCTCGTCACCCTCCGCGTGGAGGTACAGGCCGTGCCCGCCGAAGCGGCCACCATGGGCATAGAGCACCCCCCTGGGATCGCCGATGGTCTGTGTGCTCGCGTCGCTTCGGGCCGTGCCCTTGGCCCGCCGGTAGGGCTCGGGACGAGGAGGAGCCACGAAGGACGCCTTGATCTCGAACGAGCGGGTACGAACGTTGGGTGCCACGGGCTCCGGCACCTCGGATCCCCCCGGGTAGTAGGTGTACTTGTGAGAGGGCTCGCCGTTCGGGAAGGGCTCGGGGGTGATCGAAGGCCGCTCGGTGCCCAGGATGTCGCTCGCGGCGCGGTCATCGAGTGGCATGCCGTTGAGCCGGCCGGCCTCGGTGAACCACTGGTTGATCATCGTCTGCAGCTTCTTGACGAATTCGGGCGCTGGGTTGCCGGCGACGAGGTTGTTGCACTGGGTCGGGTCGGCTTCCACGCCCGTGAGCGTCGCTCCTCCCCCCGCTGGCGTGTGGGTGAAGTCGGGATCGCCATCGAGGCAGTAGAGCTCCCAGAGGTCGTCGTCGAAGCTCCCCCAGTCCGACGTGGGAGCGTGCATGGTGCAGGCGAACCACCCCTTGTCCCAGACTCCGCGGGTGCCGAGCATGGAGTAGAACTGGCTCTCGCGTACCTTGGGCTTGCCCCCTTGCACCGGCCAGTCCGCATCGCTGATCGCATACGCTCGCTCGTTGCCCTGCTCCCCGAACGCGTCGTCGAAGGTGTAGCGGAAGCTGGTGCCTTCGATGGGATTCTGGGGGTAGCCCTTGACGTAGTCGGGAGGCTCGACGCCGATCATGTCGTAGAGCGTGGCGACCACGTCCACGGCGTGGACGTACTGCTTTCGGTAGCGATAGGGCGGGTCCTCGTTGGGATCCTGCTGGGGGAAGAAGCGCTCGGGCGTGCAGATCATCATCGGGGTGGCGGTGCCGCCCTCGTAGCTCGACCAGCGCTTCCAGTAGGGGTAGGGGGTGTCGAAGGCCCACGCCCAGCCGGTGGGGTAGTGGTTGTAGGTCCGCTCCGTGCCGAGCTGCTGGAGCAGCGCGAAGTTCTTGTCCGCGTCGTCGGCGATCCCGTTGAAGAAGAGGTTCTCGTTCACCGAGCCGTTGGGTCCTCCCTCGGCGCTCGCGCCGTTGTCGGCGACCGCGATCACGATGGTGTTCTCCATCTGCCCCGAGCGCTCGAGATAGTCGAGCAACCGCCCGATCTGCTCGTCGGTGTAGGTGGAGAATGCGGCGTAGATCTCGGCCATGCGCACGAAGAGGGCTCGCTCCCGCTTGGTGAGGGCATCGTCGCTCCAGCGCCGTACCCAGTCCGTCTCCGGCCAGGACTTGCCCGCAGGGACGCCGGCGATCACGCCAGCGCCCTCGCCCTCGCCGTGGGGGTTGACCGGCGAGGGCAGGAAGGTGGCGCTCGTGTCGAAGATGCCCAGCTCCTTCATCCTGGTGAACACCTCTCCTCGGTAGGCTTCGTAGCCGGCCGAGAAATCGCTCGACTCCTCGAACGAGCTCTCTCCGCTGGGAGGAGTCTCGTCTTCATCATAGAAGCTCAGGGTGGAGTTGTACTCGTACTTCAGGATCAGCTCCGGCCAGATCTGGTGCGGCGCATGGTTGGCCCCTGGGCTGAAGTAGAGCAGCCACGGCTTGGCCGGCGCGATCGCATGGCTGTCCTGGATGAACATGATCGCCTTGTCCACGAGGTCCTTGGACAGGTGATACCCATTGACGGGGTCGTCCATGTCGGGCTTGCCGGGCGGCTCGGAGATGTGGTTGTCGTAGACGATGTCGGGGTACCATTGGTCGGTCTCCCCTCCGAGGAAGCCATAGTAGCGATCGAAGCCGCGCGCGAGCGGCCAATTGCGCTTGGTCGCGGCGAGGTTGGCCTCCTCCTCGGGCAGCAGGTGCCACTTGCCCACCGCGAAGGTGTTGTAGCCACGCTCTCGCAGCACCTCGCCGATGAGGGCGTTCTCGGGCGGAATCCGGCCGTTGTTGCCGGGGAAGCCGGTCGTGGCCTCCTCGATGCAGGACATGCCGTTGCTGGTGGCATTGCGTCCGTTCAGCAGCGACGAGCGCGTGGGGGAGCACAGCGCCGTGGTGTGGAAGTTGGTGTATACGAGCCCTCGCTTGGCGATGCGGGCGAGGTTGGGCATCCGGATCTTGCCCCCGAACATCTCCCAGGCCCCGAAGCCGGTGTCGTCGATGACGATGTACAGGATGTTGGGGGAGTCGGGGGCCGCCTTGGGCTCGGCGTAGGGCTCCCAGTCCGGTACCGAGTCTCGAATGTCCAATGCAATCGTGCCATTGAAGGTCTTCTTCGTCATCTCCGAATCTCCCGATGCATCGATGTCTCGCCGCCCGGTCGGAGCATCATGGAGATGCCGCGAGGCGAACGCATCGATCTATCGTCGAAAGGGTTACCCTGACGATCGGGCATCGTCAAGGCACGTCATGATGAAATGGGATTACATCGGTGTCCGTTTCTCGTGGTGATCGAGTCGTGTGAATTCGAGTCGTCGACTCGTCCCGAATCGGGCGACTCGGCGGGGCCTCGTCGACATCACCGAGCGGGGCACCTTCGTTCTGCTCGGCGGTCGGATCCTCGGGCGTCGATAGACCACGACCTTGGCGTTCGTGGTCGAGCCGCCGTGCCGTGGCTGGGGCTGGTAAGAACATTACCGCGATGCCTACGCGTGGCTCGTAATCCAATTACAGAATTCGAGGGGCTCCACATTCGGCGTTCGAGAGAGCCTTCGTCGCACGTTCCAAAAAGCGCTTGACATCGAATCTGTGTGCTACTGATATCGTGATCGAGCGACGCGGAAGTGGGATCGATCCTCGGGTCCCAGTGTGTGCGCTCGCTCGTCGTTTCCGACCCACCCCGGCCACTCCCGTGGCCGGGGCCCCCGTCGTCCGAGGGCGAGGGTCGGTCGCACGGAGGATGAGCCTCGATGCAACGGAAGCTGAAGGAACAGTATCTCATTCGTGATTGCTCGATCGACGGGGACTCCCTCGTGGTCGCATGGCAGGACGAGGCGAGGAGCCGATTCCCGCTCGAGTGGCTGCGACGCTCGGTGCGGACCGAGCAGTGCTTCGCCCCCGACTCGCTGGAGTACGTGGACAACCCGCTGCTGGCCGAGGTCGCGAGCCAGCCGGTCCGGGGCGTGGAGCTGCGCGATCAGACCCTCGTGCTCCGCTGGCGAGACGAGGCGGAGGCCTTCGATGGCGCCTGGCTGCGGGTGCAGGACGAGCGTCTCCCCGCCGAGCTCGATCCACGACGGATCCAGCGATCGTGGGACGAGGCGTTCGAGATCCCGAGCCTCCAGCTCGAGGAGGCGCTCGAGGATCCGAGCTGGATCTCCGGTCTCCACCGCGACGGCATCCTGGTGATCCGGGGCATCGGGCCCGACGACCAGCGGGCGGCCGAGCTCGCGCTCGAGCGGGTCGCGGCCGAGATCGGGGTGCTCCACCGGCGGATCCACCCGACCGACATCAACGTGCTGATCCCCGCGCCCAAGAACATCGGCCTGGACAAGGCCTACACGGGCGGCGACCTCGAGTACCACACCGACGCGCCCTACTACGATCCGCCCCCCAAGATCGCGCTGTTGTTCTGTCAGACGATCGAGGGCGGGCCCCCGCCGATCAACTACTTCTCCGACGGCTACGCCGTCGCGCGGGCGCTCGAGCAGCACCATCCCGAGGAGTACGAGCTCCTCACCGACACCAAGGTCAACTTCGCTCGACGCCGCCCGCGATCCCACCACGAGGAGCTGGGGCAGAGCCAGACCCGCTATGCGCTCGACACCCAGATCTTCGCGCCGTTCATCTCGACCGACGAGCGGAACAACCCCTCGGTGATTCGGATCCACACCCGCAGCGTCACCGGGCTCGCCGCGAGCACCTCGGGCGATCGCCTCCGGGCCTTCAGCGGCGCCTACCGGCGCTTCAACTCGATGTTCGGGAGCGATCCCTTCGTGCGGGAGCTGGTGCTCGAGCCGGGGACCCTGGTGCTGTTCGACAACCACCGCCTGGGGCACGCGCGCTCGGCCATCGATCCCGCCACCCGTCGCGTGGCCAATCTCTGCTACATCGACGAGTATGTCTGGAACAGCCGCTTGCGGCTCATCTTTGCCGAGAAGGCAGACCTTCCCGAGCGATGGCTCAAGGGGTGCTCCACCCGGGCGCTCCAGCAGCTCGCCAATCGCTGGGAGTGATCCAAGGAGCCCTACATGGAAGACGTGACGATCTGGCACAACCCACGATGCAGCAAGTCCCGCGCGAGCATGGAGATCCTCCGGGATCGCGGCGTCGCTCCCCGCGTGGTGGAGTACCTGGAGGCGCCGCCGAGCGCCGCCGAGATCCGGGAGGTCCTCGGCATGCTCGGGCTCTCCCCCCGCGCGCTGATGCGGACCAACGAGGCGGAGTACTCCGAGCTCGGCCTCGACGGGGTCGAGGACGAGGCGGCGCTGATCCAGGCGATGGTCGAGCACCCGATCCTCATCCAGCGCCCGATCGTGATCCGCGACGGACGGGCCGTCATCGGTCGACCTCCCGAGGAGGTCGTCTCGCTCCTCGAGTAGCACGCCGTGGCACGCAAGGTCCCGTCGAGCGGGATCAATCGATTCCGCTCGGTCCTGCGGCTCGTCCGCGAGCACGAGGCGCGTCACCACCGGCCGTGCCTCGATCTCTCCATGGGGAACCCGGACGGCGTGCCGCCCCCGGAGGTGCTGGCGCTCCAGTCCCGGCTCGCTGGTGACCCGCGCCGGGTGCTCCATACCTACGCGGAGGACGACGACCTCGCGGGCTTCGCCGGGAGGATGGTCGAGCTGCACACGGGCATCCGCCTGCACGAGCACGAGCACCTCGCGGTCCTGCCGATCCCGGGCATCAAGACCGCCTCCGCCCTGCTGCCGCTGGCGTGCGGCCTCCATCGCTCCCCCGAGCGCCTCCGCCTCGTGACCCACGTGCCGGCCTATGACGTGGTCCAGACCTGGGGCTCGGCCTTCCTCTCGGGGGAGCACCTCGCGTGGCCGCTGCGCCTCGAGGGGCAGATGCGGCTCGACGTGGATGAGCTGGAGCGCGCGCTGTCCCGTGCCGGTCTCGATCGAGCCGACCTCGTGCTCGTGATCCGGCCGGGCAATCCCGCCGCGGTGGGGGCGACCCGTCCGCAGTGGGAGCGGCTCATCGCGCACTGCGTGGCCCGGGGGACCCGGCTGGTCAACGACGCGGCCTACGGGGGCTTGGCCGATCACCGCCACGTCCCGTTGGCATCGGTGGCGGCCGGGCACCCCGAGCTCGAGTGGATGGAGCTCTACTCGGTGAGCAAGTCGTTCTCCGATCCTGGCGCTCGCCTGGGGGCCTTGGTCGGATCGCGCGACTTCGTGGCGGACTTCGAGTTGATCAAGGGGCACACCGACTCGGGGCCCGTGCCCTTCGTGATGGCCGCCTACGGGGAGTACCTCGAGCGTCCGGAGCGGGCACGGGCGGCCATGGACGCGCTGCGATCGCGCTACGCCGAGCGCGTCGGGTATCTCGTCGACCGCCTCACCGGCGCGGGCCTGCGCTCCGCGTGTCCCACCGAGGCCGGGTTCTTCACCCTGTGGCGGGTGCCCCGGCGGGTGCTCGACACCGACCTCGCCTCGGCGGCCTCGTCCTTGGGGGTCGGCGTCTCGGAGGCCTTCAACCGCGTCGTCGCCCAGGCCACCGGGATCGTCGGCGTCCACTTCGATGGGGTCGGCCCCGAGCCCTCGCCCCTGGTGCGCTATGCGGTCTGCTCCGACGTGCTCGACCCCGCGTTCCGGGAGCGCTTCGAGGCGCAGCTTCCCCGCTTGCAGCCGGCCTATGACTAGGACCACGAGCTCCCCCGAGTCGCCTCGTCACGCGCGCGCCGACGATGCTCTGGCGAGGGTCGATCTCTACGAGCCCGGCCGCGTCATTCCACCGTCTCCGCGGCTGGCGGCCGTGTCCCCGCGGGCGCTGGCGTACCTCCGTCCGCTGGTCGAGCGCTCACCCTCGTGCTTCCTGCCCAACGTGGGCTCGCGCATGGGGCTGCTGGTGGTGGGCAACAGGCCGGTGCCCTACGTGGTCAACGATCGCCCGCAGTCCTGCTACCTGGTGTCGGTCTCCTCCAAGGTGGATGCCCACGTCGCACGATCGCTGGGCCTCGCGGGCGGGGGGCGCTGGAGGGCGGTGCTGGCCCGCGGGATCGCTCCGGCCCTGCGGTGGTCCGGCCTCGATCGCGTGGTGTTCCTCAACGACTGGCTGCTGTCCACCAACCCCACGCTGCGCCTGACTCCGGCCGAGCTGCGGGCGGCGGTGGCGGCCTTGGTCGAGCGCCATCCATCGTGCTCGATCATCGTCAAGTCGCTCGACTCCGCCGCGATCGAGCCGGGGGGCGGGGACTCGCTGTCAGCCTTCGTCTACAAGCACAACTACTGCGTGCCGGCCCGCGCGAGGAAGACCCGGAGCAACGTCTCCGACCTGGCCTTGCTGCGCCGCACCCCCCTCCGGGTGGAGGAGCTCGGCCCCACGGTCGACGAGGGCGAGCTCGACCGCTTCGTCGAGCTCTACGAGGCGCTCTACCTGGGCAAGTACTGCGCCACGAGCCCCCGCCTCGGTCGCCGCTGGTTTCGGCTCGCCATCACCAGCGGCTCGTTCCGCTGCGTGGTGGTCCGGGACGGCTCGCGGCTGCTCGGCTTCAGCCTCCAGTCGATCGACGAGCACCAGCTGATCTCGTCGTACATCGGCTACGACCCCAGCCTGCCGCGCGAGGCGGGCGTCTACCGCCTGCTCATGCTCTCGGGCTGGCTCGAGGCCCGGCGCCGTGGCCTCGTCTACAACATGAGCGGCGGCGGCGGGGCCGAGGGCGTGTCGACCTTCAAGCGCCAGCGGGGGGCGGTGCTCGTGCCCCAGCTCGGCGCCTGCGCCTGCGCGCACCTGCCCTGGCCACGACGGCGCCTGCACGAGCGCATCCTCCGTGACTTCTACTTCACCTAGGCGCCCACTTCGGGCTCCACCTGCAACGAGGCACCCATGCACCACTCCCAGCTCCTGTTCTCGACCAAGTTGGCCGTGCTCTACGGCCTGGGAAAGCTGCCGTGGCTCCACCCCTGGCTCCCCCACGAGCTGACGGGCTCGCTCCCGGTGGGCTGGAACTTCGAGATGTTCTGGCGGGCCTTCGCCACGGGGGGCACGCGGATCTACGACGACCTCTACTGCGAGATGGAGCGACCGGCCTCGTATCTGCCGCAGGCCCAGGTCGAGCCCGAGCTCCAGCTCGGCGAGCAGCAGATCGAGTCGTTCTTCACCAACGGCTACCTCGGTCCCTTCGACCTGCTCGATGAGGACGAGGTGGAGGGCATGCGCGCGCACCTCGTCGATGATCTCATCCGCTCCGAGTCGCCCTGGACCTACGAGCTGCACTCGGGGAGGGGCTTCGCCGACTGGCTGCTCAATCGCGATCCCGCCGAGATCGCCCGGACCTCCAAGAAGGTGGTGGAGGGCTACGGGCGGACCATCAACCGGCACCTGGACGATCCGCCGCTGCTCGAGCTGTTCTCGCGGCCGGAGATCACCAGGCGCTGCGCCCAGCTACTGGGGCCCGACATCCTGCTGGTGCGCTCCAACTTCTTCGAGGTCGCGCCCCACTCGCCGGGCACCTCCTTCCACCAGGCGAGCACCTGGCTGTTCGACGACATGCGCGACTCGACCGCCAAGCCGGCCAACCCCAACGCGCTGTGGCAGCTCACCTGCTGGATCGCGCTGACCGACGCCAACGAGGACAACGGCTGCCTGGTGATGCTGCCGGGGAGCCACGACCGGATGTACCCGCTGGTGATCGAGCGAAGGACCCACGGCGTCGACTCACGCTCGCCCTACAAGCAGGGCTCCATCGACTTCCCCTTCGATCGCGCCCGCCGCGAGGCGATCCCCGTCAAGGCGGGGCAGTTCCTGCTCTTCACCGAGCGGGTGATCCACGGGTCCCTGCCCAACCGCACCGACCGCTCGCGCTGGGCCGTCAACTGTCGGTACGCGAGGACCGACACGCGCTTGTTCTCGGAGCGCACGCTACGGGAGGGCGTGGTGTCCACCTATGGTGCCTACAAGAACGTCAGCATGCACAAGTGGCGGGCGGTGCTGGTCCACGGCACCGACCGCTTCGGCTACAACAAGCTCGAGGACGAGGAGTCGTAGGCAATGCGTCCGTTGAGCATCCATGTGGTCAAGCACGCCATGGTCGGCGACGCCGAGGAGGTCCTGGTCGAGATCGCCACGGCGCGGGGGCACGCGGCCGAGATCGTCGATCCGCGTGAGCGCGTGCTCTCGCTCGATGTCCAGGTCGCGCCCGACGTGGTGATCGGGCGCTACGAGCTCGACTCGTTCACCGATCCCGCCCTGAGCGCCTACCTGGCCCACGGGGACTGGTGTGCCGCGGCAGGGGCCGCGGTGGTCAACTCGCTCGACTTCCTGGGGCTGTGCCAGGACAAGTTCCGCACGCACGTGGCGGTCCGTCGCCACCTCCGCTCGCTGGGCATCGAGGACACCATCAATCCCGAGACCCTGGCGTGCTTCGGCCGGGGTCGGGCTCGAGAGCTCGGCCTGAAGATCCTCGGCCGTCACGGGGCCGTGGTGATCAAGCGACCGTGCTCGGGTCGAGGCGAGGGCGTGTTCGTGGCCGGCGATCCGCGAGCGCTCGACGAGCTGCTGGAGCTCGAGCTGGGCGAGGAGCTGCTCGTGCTCCAGCAGCCCATCGACAAGGAGACCAACGCGCGGGGGGGCTTTCGGGACTTCCGCGTGCTCGCGTGCCGCCGCGGCGCCGGCCGGGTGGAGGTCGCTGCGGCCTACCACCGCAACGGCGCGCCTGGTGAGTTCAAGACCAACGGCAGCCACGGCGGGGGGATCTCCAGGGCCGAGCCGCTCGACCCCGACCTCGTCCGCTGGTCGCGGCTGGTGATGGATGCCCTCGGCGGCGACGTGGCCGGGCTCGACTTCGCCCGGGATCGAAGCGGCCGACTGTGGCTCATGGAGGTCAACATCGCCTTCGAGACCCTGCGTCGCTCGTCGCTCACCCTCTTCGGCGATGCGATCTGGCAGTGGACGGTGGATCTGGCGGAGTCACGCGCCTACTCACGTCCGAGCACCGG
The DNA here is from genome assembly GCA_020633315.1 of Myxococcales bacterium. GTDB lineage: Bacteria > Myxococcota_A > Polyangia > Nannocystales > Nannocystaceae > Paraliomyxa. The sequence continues at coordinate 26,500 of JACKDV010000031.1, read as the reverse complement.
GTGGTAGGTGGGCTGGCGCCACGCCGGGTCCCTGCGACGGCAGGCCCTCGCTGCATTCTCGGTGGGCATCCGCCGGCGATCTCGAGGCGGTCGTCGAAATCGACGCCTCGGCCCTTGACCCTCACGCGACGTGAGGCCGTAGGGTGAGCTCGTGGCATCGAGGACCTACTTGGTGAAGGAAGTCGCCCGCATCGGCGGGTTGACGGTGCGCACGCTGCACCACTACGACGCGATCGGCCTGCTGTGTCCGCGGCTGCGGTCCAAGGCGGGCTATCGCCTCTACACCGAGGCCGACCTGCTGCGCCTGCAGCAGATCGTGGTCTATCGCGAGCTGGGCGTCCCGCTCGACCAGATTCGATCGATCATGGACGACCCCGCCTTCGAGCCTCGGGCGGCGCTGGTCGAGCAGCGCGAGCGCCTGCGAGAGCGGGCGGAGCAGACCCAGGGCATGCTCCGTGCCGTCGATGCCGCCCTACGCGTCCTGGATGGAGAGGAAGTCATCGACATGAGCGAGCTGTTCGACGGGTTCGACCCGAGCCAATACGAAGACGAAGCCCGGGCCCGCTGGGGCCACACCGACGCCTACGCCGAGAGTGCCCGCCGCACCAAGGGCTACTCCACGGAGGACTGGGTGCGGATCCAGCGAGAGACCGACGAGCTCATGCAGCGCATCGCGGCGCTGCGGGCCGCGGGAGCCTCGCCCAGCGATCCGGCCGCGATGGATCTGGCCGAGGAGCATCGGCAACAGATCGATCGCTTCTACTACCCGTGCCGCCACGAGATCCATCGCGGGCTCGCACGGATGTACGTGGAGGACTCGCGCTTCACCGCCAACCTCGATCGCTACGGCGAGGGCGTGGCGGCGTTCCTGGCGGCCGCCATCGAGGCCAACGTCGAGCGCGGGACCCGGCCGGGCTGAGGGGTGGTGAACCTACTGAGCCGAGGGCACGCTGCCGGGCTCTGATACCATCCGCGCGATGGTGACCCCGACCCGGCTCGCCGCTGTGTGCCGAGCTCGCGATCGCCTCCGCGAGCTCGGCCCCTCGGCGCCGTCGGTGCGGGCGCTGGCGACCGATGCCGGCCTCACGACCACGGGCTTCATCCGGATCTTCGCCGCCGTGCTCGGCGAGACGCCCCACCAGTACCGCATCCGCTCGCGGCTCGAGCACGCCAAGCGGCTGCTGGCCGAGGGCGAGCTCTCGGTCACCGAGATCTGCTTCTCGCTGGGCTTCTCGAGCCTGGGCAGCTTCAGTCACCAGTTCGGGCAGCGCGTCGGCGTGTCGCCCTCTGCCTATCGTCGTCGGCTCCGCCGCCAGCTCGGGACCCCCGGCGTGCCGCCTCGCGCGCTGACGCCGGGTTGTCTCGAGCTGATGGCCGTGGCGCTCGGCGGGCCCGGGACGAGCCCGGGTTGATTTCCGAGAAGCGCCCGCCGGCGCCCCCGGGCAGACTGAGGGCACCATGCGGATCAAGCTCAGCAGCATCCACGTCGACGATCAGGACAAGGCCCTCGCGTTCTACACCGAGGTGCTGGGCTTCCAGAAGAAGCACGACCTGCCGGTGGGGGGTGGATTCCGGTGGCTGACCCTCGTGGCGCCCGATGGGCACGACGACGTCGAGCTGGTGCTCGAGCCCAATGCCAACCCCGCGGCGCGGGCCTACCAGGACGCCCTGCTGGAGCAGGGGATCCCGATCACGGCCTTCGAGGTGGACGACGTCGCGGCCGAGCACGAGCGCCTCCGCCAGCGTGGCGTGGTCTTCACCAAGCCACCGACCGCGGCCGGACCGGTCACGATCGCCATCTTCGCCGATACCTGCGGCAACCTGATCCAGATCTACCAGCCGCCGGGGTAGGGGGATGGGCTCCTGCGATGGTGGGTGAGGCCGGCGGTGGTCTCGTGGGGTATCGTCGGGCACCCAACCAAGAGAGGTCCACCCATGTCACTCGTTCTCTATCACCACCCATGGTCTCGTGCTGCGGGCGTCGTCTGGATGCTGGAAGAGCTCGGCGAGCCCTACGAGCTGCGCTACGTCGACATGCAGGCGGGCGAGCACCTCCGCGACGAGCACCGTGCGCGCAACCGGATGATGAAGCTCCCCGTGCTCGAGGACGGCGAGACCATCGTCTCGGAGACCGCCGCCATCGGAGTCTACCTGGCCGATCGCTACGCCCTGGGCCGGCTGGCTCCGGCGCTCGACGACCCCGCGCGCGGAGCCTACCTGCGGTGGTGCTTCTACTCGCCCTCGGTCCTCGAGATCGCCTGCATGGCCAAGTCCTCGGGCTGGAAGTACTCGCCCGGCCAGGCCGGCTTCGGCAGCTACGAGAACGTGGTCGCCACCCTCGAGGACGCGCTCGCGGCGGGGCCGTGGTTGCTCGGCGAGCGCTTCACCATGGCCGACGTGATCCTCGGGGGCACCGTGCGCTGGATGCTCCGCTTCGACATGCTCGAGCCGGGGGAGCACATCGGCGAGTACGCCGAGCGGCTCGGCGAGCGCCCCGCAAACCAGCGGGCCCAGGCCAAGAACGATGCCATCGTGCAAGAGCGCGGGCTGACCCGGGGCTGAGCGCCGCGCTCCGATCCGAGGCGCGGGGCCCGGGCCGCACCGGAGCTCATGGGCGGTCGAATTCCAGATCGTCGATCCCGAAGTTGCTCGCGCTTCCTCCTTCGAACACGAACACGATCACGATCTCGTCGGTCGGCACGTCCAGGACGATGTCGACCGGGACGACCTCGGCCATTCCGATCCATGGGAATCGTGGCCGAGCTCGCCCATCTCAAGCCCCATGGCGACCAGGCGCCTCGGGTGGGCCCTCCGGGGTACGATGCAGCATGCGCAGGTTCCTCGGCGTGTGCCTTGCGTCGTCGCTAGCGTGCGGTGGCGGCAGTGGCGATGGTGGCAGCGACGATCCGTCCACCTCCGATGGCTCGACCTCGACCCCGAGCTCGGCGAGCGACGGCACGGGCGGATCGAGCAGCGATGGTGCGAGCCCGACCTCGGACGAGTCGACGAGCACGAGCGAGGATCCACCGCCGCCGCTGCAGGTGATCGCCCTCGAGGACCTCGGCCTGCTGCCCTTGCCCTCCGAGGTGGCGGTCGGTCGCGATGGAGGGCAGGGGGGGCTGCTCGGGGGCAGGCTGCTGTGGACCTTCGGCGATACCTTCCTGTCGGCCAACAACCCGATCGACGGCTCGAACCTGCTGTCGGCGACGGGAGCGTGGAGCACCCCCGAGGATCCGCTGGCGCTGGTGCAGCCGGTCGACGAGGGGGGATTCCCCGCGCAGCTCATCCCGTACACCCCGGAGGAGCTCGCGGCCAACCAGGCCGATCCATTCAATGGCTGGGCGCTGTGGCCCGGCATGATGATCGACACGGGGGCGGCCGAGGGCCTCGTGGTGTTCCAGCGGATCAAGCGAAGCGATGGCATCGGCTACGACGCGATGGGCATCGGCACGGCGCGCATCGCCGTCGATGCCACCGTGGCCACGCGAGACGCGGAGGACCTGTTCGCGCCACCCGAGCCGCTGTTCATGCCGGGCTGCATCGTCGACGGTGAGGTCCTCGCCTTCTCGTGTGACACGATCGGCTTCTTGGAGGTGGGCTGCATGCTGGCCCGTGCGCCGGTCGAGCTGGCCGACCAGCGTGAGGCCTACGAGTTCCACGACGGCGTGACGTGGCAGCCGGACATCGCGCTCGCGGCCACCGTGCTCGACGAGTTCTCGGGCCCGCCCTCGATCTCGTACAACCCGTACCTACAGCGCTATCTGGCCATCAGCGGTCAGATCTTGTCCAGCACGATCGAGCTGCGCACGGCAGACGACGTGGCGGGACCGTGGGGGGAGCTGGTCACCATCGAGGTCGGCGAGGAGTACCTCGCTCCGCTCGATCCCGAGGCCTTCAACTACGTGATCATCGAGCACGTCGAGCTGCGCTCGCCCGATGGCCGTGAGATCGTGCTGTCGTACTCGCGTCCGACCGAGCCGTTCCAAGGCGACGTGCGTCTGATGCGAGTCACCCTCGGCTGACGACGAGCGATGGTTGCCATCGGTGCGCGCGCGGGGTCGCGACCGTCACCAGGCGACGCGCGAATCCGACGGTGGCAACGACTGTCGTTGCCATTGACAGGCCAAGAGGGTCGGGTACCCTGGTCCTCAGGTGGTGCATGCAAGTGCTCGGGAGACCTTCGGGTAGCTCGTTCATGACCTCCGGCTTGCCGGCGGTTGGCATGCATCGTGGAGACGAACACCCACCATGGGTCCTCATCGTCCTTAGTCGGCCTGGAGACTGCGGCCAGCAGAGCTGGACTGCGGCGAGCAGGTCCACGGTCGGGCTTTGGGGGGCGCCGACAACGAGAGCATGGGTCGAAGGAGACTCGACGTGCAGCAGGTGAAGTGTCTGCTTCGGCAGATACCCCGAATGCCTGCAAGCGATCTTGTCTCTGGTCCGGCGATGCGTACCGGCAAGCTCGTGGGGGGTCGGCGGGGGCCACCCCGCCCTTTCTTCGTCGACGGGAGTCGACCACGGCGGCCCCGGGGGCATGGTGATCGCCACCCCCGGGGGCCGCTCCTCACCCCGAGCATCCGATGTCCAACAAGCCTCGCGACGAGACCGTGAGCGAAGAGGTCCTGGCCGACATCGAGCCGGTCGGTGAGGCCGGGCACGAGGTCCTCGACGGCGAGTGCACGTCGTCCATCGCGGTCGCCAAGGGGCACCTGCTCGAGACCCTGTGGAATCACCCCGACAACGCCGCGCTCAAGGAGGCTCGCAAGGACCCCCGAGTGCTGCGCCCCGGCGACCGCGTGGTGGTGCCGCCGCTGCGACTGGCCAAGCACGCCATCCAGATCGAGCGCCTCAACGTCTTCGTGCGCAAGGGCGTGCCCGAGCACCTCCAGCTCCGATTCCTCGACCACGAAGGAAAGCCGCTGGCCGATCGACCCTATCGCGTCGAGATCGACGGCGAGCCCGGCGAGCCGGCCAAGACCGACGAGCACGGGGCCATCGCGCTGAGCGTGCCGGCCCTGGCCAAGCGCGCGGTGCTGCACCTGAGGGTCGCTCCCTTCGACGTCCCCGGCCTGGAGCTGCTCGAGCCCGCCGCGCTCGAGCAGGAGCTCGAGATCGCGATCGGTCGGCTCGAGCCCATCGAGTCCCCGCGCGGGGGCGCCCAGCGGCTGATGTCGCTGGGGTACCTCGAGGACGCCGAGGTCGACGCCGATCGCTTCCTCGAGGCCGTGCTCGAGTTCCAGACCGCCGAGGGCCTGGAGACCACCGGCTGGTACGACGAGCCGACCCGCAAGGCACTGCTCGAGGCCCACGAGACCTGAGCCCCGCCTCTCTCGATCGATCGCCAGCCCGAGCCCTGCCGCGCGTGCCCGTACCGGGCCTTCCGTCCTCGAACCCCGAGCGAGCTCCCCGTGTCGCGAGAGAAGCAGCGCAGTCGCCTTCCGCCCCCGCCTCCGCCGACCCCCCAGAAGCGGCGGATCGACGAGGTGAGCTGGAGCGGGCTCCACTCCGGCAAGGCGCGGCGGGTGGCCGTGGCTCGGGGCAACCAGCGGCACAACGTGGTCAAGGTGCCGCTGGGAGTGATCGGCCAGTGCTCGCTGCTCGAGGGGGCGCGGGGAGGCCCCTGGTTCGTGGAGATGGGCTGCATCGACTACTGGTGGCTGCTCGGCGCGCTGGCGAACATCAACACCAACTCGAAGGGCAACGCGGTGCACCAGTGGCTCGGCACGCGCTCCTTCGTGACCGCGCTGCACGGGGCCAGTGATGACGAGCTGGCCGACTTGGTCGAGGTCCAGGAACTCTACCAAGACTGGCTCATGGGCGCCGGGGGCATGATGCCGCGCCTGCTCGAGTACGAGGCGTACATGGACGGCGACGATCTGGTCGAGCACGGATGGCCAGCGCCCGAGCTCGGCCGCTGGTACGAGCTGCGGATCCAGCCGCTGGATCAGCGCACCGAGTACCAGAACAGCTGGATGCGCCAGCAGAACGAGCACACGCTGGCCCTGGGCAGTCAGGAGCCCTGCATCTTGAACGGCCTGACGCGGCTTCCCGACCACGATCCCAACCCCATCGTCCTGACGCAGTCGCTGCTCGACGCGCTGCACACTCCCCTGGGGCAGGACTGAGCAGGACGCACCTCGACCATGGCGTACTCGGGCGCACCCGGCATCACCAATCCCATGCAGCACGTGACCTGCTCCAATTGCGGGGCAGTCCCGGGCGGCAACCCGTGTGGCAACTGCGGGACCCACCTGCAGCAGCCGGTGGTGGTGGCCTTCGACATCGGGCAGGGCTCGTGCAACGCGCTCATCGGCGGCGACGGTCACATCCAGGCCTTCTTCGACTTCGGCTACAGCACCAACGGCACCAAGCAGCCCGCGCCGCCCACCCGGCCCTGCCTGTGCGATCGGCCGCTCGTCATCGTCTCGCACTGGGATCGCGATCACTACCAGCTCGCCAACGACATGCCCGAGGCCTTCGGCCTGCGCTGGCTCGGCCCCCGACAGACGGTCCAGCCGATCGCCACCCAGTTCATGGCCCGCATCCGCCAGGCGGGGGGCAACCTCGTGCTGTGGCCGTTCATGGGCGTGGGGGCGGTGCGGCACATGGTCTTCCCCTGGGGCTGGGTGGAGCGGGGCTCGCAGCCCGAGGCCGACACCAATGGCTCGGGCCTGGTGGCCTACATCTGCGTGCGCGACGACCCGGCCGGCGTGGCCGTGCCCGCGCGGCGGGTGTCGTCGCGGCCGGGTCCGGGGGCCGAGCGCGTCGCCATCCGGCGCTCTCGCAGTGTCGTTCGCTACGTGTGGGGGCTGACGCAGGCGCGGCGGCTGCCGGTGTCGCAGCGCGATGCGGTGTACGGGCTGGCCCTGCCCCTGGCGACAGTGCTGGCCGCGTCGCAGAGCCACCACCGCAAGGCCCACATGCCGCTGCGGGAGTGTGCCCGGGCGGCGGTCTCGGCCGCGCGGCAGGTCCGGCTCGTGCGGGGCTGCACCGCGCCGCGGGTGGCCCAGCAGCTCTCGGCCGAGCAGGCCCTGCCGGGCCTGCGAGCCCACAACCCGGGCTGGTGGAACACGATCATCGGCGAGCTGGCGGCGGCGGCCGTCGCCGCCAACTCGCGTCGCACGACCGCGCAGCGGGCCGCGGCCGCGGCCGCCGTCATCACCCGCGATCCCACCACGCCGGCCAACGACTGGCCTCGCGTCGGTGCCTCCGCGGTCGAGGGCTGGGGGGCCCAGCGCCACGAGATCCGCCTGGGGCACGCCCCCTACACCTCGCGGGAGCGCTTCGTCGTCGTCAACGGTGACGTCGACTACGAGTATGCGCCGTCCATGCTGCGCGCTCGGCCGCCCTGCGTGGTCTCGATGACGGCGATGCACCACGGCTCGATCTACGACGACAACCACACCCTCGGCGGCGCTCGGATCCCCTGGGCTCCCGATGCACGCCTCGCCCGTCACGTGGTCTCGCTCGCCGATCGCTTTCGCGTCGCCGGAGGCGCGGGCAGCTACATCGCGGCCCTGTCGACCATCGGGATGGCCATCTGCCGTCGACGGGCCTCGCGTTCCCGCCGGGAGGCCATCCGCAACGCCGCCTCGAGGGCCGCGCGGGCGGCCACCGCGGCCATCTATGCGCACGAAGAGGCGTATCCCGGCCAGCTCAACGGCGATCTCGGCAAGTTCTGCCTGGTCGCCGCGGCTGCGGCTGCGGCCGCCCATCGCCATCGCGACCCCGCCATCGTGGGGATCTCGGCGGCGCTCGCCTCCACGCTCGAGCACTTCGGCAATCGCACCCGATCGCCGCACCTTCGCTCGGTGATCGACATGGTCGCCAAGGCGGTCGTCGCCACTCGGCAGGGCCATCCCCTCGGAGCCGCGCAGATCCGGGAGGCGGCCGACGGCGGGCTCGACGGGGATCTGCTCAACCACGTCGGTACCCTGGTCCACGAGGCCGTCTACAACGGCTCGCCACGCTTCGGACCCCACAAGTGCGGGGCCGAGGCCGCGACGGCGCACGACCTGCTGTGGAGCAACCGCCAGCGGTATCTCGGCCACCCCTGGCGCGGGCGCTACAGCGTGCGGATCTCCTTGGTGGCCAACGACGAGGACGTGGTCAACGACCTCACGACCGGAGCCGTGGCGGCCATGCTCGCCAGCGATCGCGGGCACTACCGTCGCCACTCGGTCTACCGCGCCGCCAAGGCGGCCGGGCGGGCCGTCAAGGGCAACCTGCCCAACGTCGGCATCGGCAACGTCGAGCTCGGCATACGAGCCCGGACCCAGCTGCCCTACTCCGCGGCGTGGCCTCCGGTCACGGTCCACGACGCGGCCCAGCTCGCGGGGCAGCTCGCGGCCGAGCGCGTGGTGGCCTGGGTGGCGGGGGTGAGCCTGGTGACCCTGCGACGGGTGACGCGGACGGCCCTCGATCCGGAGGCGGCTCGGATCGCCGCGCGCACCCTCCGGGCCCGGCCCCACCGCTTCAGCGGCCGGATCGCCTACTCCTACGGGGTCGACAACGCCGACGCGTCCCACGAGTATCGCTCGCGGGTGGCCGGCTATGCGGGGCATCCTCATCCGGTGGCGGTCGACGAGTACGAGGCGCACGGCTGGACCGAGCGCCGCAACGCCAGCCGCCGCTCGGCCCACGCCGGCTTCCAGGGCGATCGCGACTCCAAGCACCCCACGGGGCACGTGGCCATGGCGTGGGACGCCGCCAACGATCGTCCGCTGCCGCGCGGGCGGATCCAGCACGAGTGTCCGGTCTGCCGCAAGAAGTGGGGGCTCGAGGCGTGACCCCGCTGCGGATCCGGGCCGCCCAGGTGCCCACCATCGCGCCCCAGGGCGAGGCCTTCGTGGCCCGGGCCTCCGAGCACCTGCGCGCGTGCTTCCCCGCCGAGTGCGGCGAGCTCGACGACGAGAGCCTGCGCGAGCTGGTGCTCCACGGGCTGACCAAGGCCATCGGCTACGGCATCTGGTCGCAGCAAGACGTGTGCAAGCTGCTCAACCTCATGTGCACCTTCGGCCGAGACTTCGATCTCGATCCCTCGCTCCCGTGGGCACGCCCCTACCTCGAGGACGCCGCGGAGCGCGGGCCCACGCTGCAGATCAACCGGCTGTATCGTCTCGCGCGATCGAGGATCGACGAGGCCCGCGGCCTCGGGGGAGGGGCCGGGTCGTGAGCGGCAACCGCGAGCCACGCGGCGCGGCCCTCGAGTCCAGCCAGGCCGCGGCCGAGCAGGGCTTCGACCGCAGCGCGGCCGCCGGCTCGGTGCAGCCGTGCGGCTCCTCGGCGACCTGGGTCGACATCAAGCTCGTCGACGAGGCGGGCGAGCCCATCGCGGGGGCTCGCTTCGAGGTGTTCCGTCCCGACGGCACCCTGCTGGGCTCCGGTCGGCTGGGGAAGGACGGCTGCGGAGGGTTCGAGAACATCGAGCGGCTCGACTACACGGTGTGCTTCCCCGATCTCGACGAGGAGGCGTGGGAGCCGAGCGCCGAGGGCGAGGGGCGGTGAGGTCGTCGCGGCCCGGGCGGCTGGGCCCGCCCGCCGGGCCACGACGAAGCCTGCATCACTCACACGGCCCGTCGACGACGAAGCTCTGTTGGGCCGATGCCTGCTGCTCGGGGGTGTTGCCTACCACCAGCGGCATGCCGCAGGCGTCGTGGAAGGCAGCCGCGTACAGCTCGGGGTCGGCCATCTGCTCGATGCTCTCGAGGCCCGGCACCACCAGCCGGTAGGTCGTGCCCGGTACCAGCACCGGTCCGTGCACGTCGGCGTCGATCTGCACGTTGAGCTCTCCGCCGAAGTGGAGATCGACGTCGACGTCGAGGCAGGGGATCGCCCCCGCGGCGACCTCGGCGGGGCTCGCCTGCTCGTCGCAGCCCGGGCCGCCCGCGACGAGCGGGCCATCGGCCGTGTTCTCGCGGAGCTCGAGCTTGCGCAGGTTGAGGAGGCCGAGGTCGTACGTCGCGCTGAAGGTCAGGTGCATCGGATCGCAGGCCCCGATCTGGAGATCGTCGGTGGGGAACAGCGACAGGGGCACCACGCGGAACTGCGAGGTCTCGATCACGTGCTCGGAGCGACCGTCGAGGGTGGCCCCGCCCAGGCTGCGAAGCTGATGCGGATCGTCGGACTCGGCGAAGACGACCCGGTAGGTCGAGCCCGAGCACATCGCCAGGTCGTGATCCTCGACCAGCTCGGTGGGATAGACTTCGTTGGCCAGCCAGCCCTCGGAGGTAGCGCGCTGCGAGGCCCGCCCGCGCGCCTTGGCGCAGGACTCCACGCGGCTGCGCTCGAGGTTGCCCAGGTTGGCGATGCGCATGCGCAGCCAGCCCTCGGCGTCCTCGGCCCTCGGGCTCCCCACCCGCTGGACGAAGGGCAACGCGTGGAGTCCCGCGGGCGAGTCGGGGCCCGGGTCGCTGCCGCTGCCCAGCGGGGCCTCGCACCAGGCGTCGATCACCGGCGCACACGAGTCGGGCTGCCCCTCCTCGCACACGCACGCGGCGTCGGGATCGAGCGCGACGTTGCGATCGAAGCGGGGCACGGGCTCGAGGTTGGCCTGACCGATCGGATCACAGTCGGCACCGCCCCCCAGCGCGGGATCGCAGCACTCCTCGGGCGTCAGCGACCGGTCGCCGTCGGCGTCACAGGTGGCGAGTCGATCGCCGGCCGAGCCTCCGCCGAAGTCGACCGTGGCCCGCAGACAGCTCGCGGCGGCCGAGGGATCGAAGCGTGCATCTCGACAGTAGCCGAGCGCTCCCGGTCCCGGGGTGCAGGTGCCGAACCACGGCGCGCGACAGCGTCGCTGCTGGCAATCGTCACCCTCGTGACACGCCTGTCCGCTGGCGTTGGTGCCGATGCAGTCCTGCCCCTCCTCGCATTCACCGACGCTCGTGCAGGCGGGGCCGATCACCTCCACCGCCGCCGGGCGCGAGTCGGGGTGGGTCTCGCGAACCTTGTCGTACCAAGGCACCCTCCATGCCTGCGGCGCGCCGTCCCATGGGTAGGTGTAGACGTTCTCCTGCTCGCTGCGCTCGACGTCGAGCACCAGATCGCGACACTGGACCAAGGCATCGCCGTCGGGATCGCAGGCGATCGCGGTGCCCTGCTCCACCTGACGCCGGGCGCCCGTCGGATCCATGCCATACGGCGCCACCGTGATGCCCAGCGCGTAGTCACACACCGAGCAGCAGGTGTCGGGCTCGGAGTCGGGCGTGTCGCAGGAGCGACCAGCGTCGCTGCGCAGCAGGCCCTCGGGGTTCTCGAAGGTCATCGACGGCGCCATCCGCAGCGGCCTGAGCTGGCCTCCGTCGTCCCAGGTGCCCACGCACAGGGTCTCGAGCTCGTCCTCGGTCCACGGGATGCCGAGCGCGTCGAGCCGCGCCGCACAGCTCTCGTTGTGCACCACGGTGACCACATCGGGAGCTTCCACGTCGCCGCGGTGGTAGTCGCCCCGGAAGGCGGTGCCGGGTCCCTCGATCCGTACCACGTCGCTGAACCACAGGTAGGGTTGCTCCTGGCCGGGGTCCTCTGGGTTCGGACGCACCAGCTCGTAGGAGCTGCGGTCGAGCGAGCCCGCCATGCCGATGTACAGGCCGTAGGCGAAGTGGGCGGCGAAGCGGCAGTACTCCTCGACGCCCTCCGGGGCCTGCTGCGCCTCCTCCGTGTCCTGGCAGCGCGTGATCAGCCCGTCGGGGCTGGGCGTGGGGCTCACCAGCGGCGGGCAGCTCGGGCCATCGCAGGTGTCCGTGCCGTGCAGGACGAAGGGGCGGTTGTAGTAGTTGACGCCCCCGAGCGCGGCGACGGCCAGCTCGGCGTCGCACTCGCCCGTGGGGCAGTCGGTATCGGTGCCGTCGGTGCCGTCGGTGCCGTCGGTGCCGTCCGAGGTGACGGGATCGGTGTCGGACTCGGTGGCGTCACCAATGATGCCCGGGCCGATCGTGCACGCGGGCAGCAACAGCAGCAGGGGCGCCAGGCCGCGAGGATGGGAGGCGAAGCGGGGGGAGGTCGTGCTCGTCATCGTCATCCCTCCTTTCCCGCTCCGACCGGGATCCGTGATCGCGAGGGATGGATCGTCGTCACCGGGCGGGGCAGGCCTCGCGCACCCGTCCCGCGTGCGCCGAGCCGGGATAGGTGCGGAGGAGCTGCCGTGCCTCGGCTCGCGCCTGCTGTCCCTTGTCGGCGGCGCACAGGGCCTCGATGCGGAGCACCTGTCGATCCTCGCGCATCTGCCCCTGCGGGAAGGCTCGGGCGTGGGCGTCGAGGAGCTCGAGGGCACGCTGCGGATCGTCGGCCTGCAGCGCACGACGAGCCTTGCCGATGAGCACCAGCTCGGCCCGCAGCTCGTCGCCCACGGAGGCGCCCGCGTCCTCGGTAGCCGAGGGCTCGGGACGGCCGGGGTCACGGGAGCCACTCCGCGCTCGGGGCGAAGGTGCGGGCTCGTCCGTGCTCGCGGGGGAGGGGGTCGGAGCGGGCGTCGGGCTCGGAGCGCCCGGCGTCCGGACGTCGCGAGCCGGGGGCGGAGCGATCGTACGCGGAGCATCCTCCCGGCGCGTGCGCGGGGCCTGCTGCGAGGGCGCCCGCTCGGTGGTCCCGCTCGCGCCCCGCCACGGCGCCCACGAGAGCAACGCCGCGGCCGCGGCCGTAGCCACCACCGCTGCCCCGACCGCGATCCACCGAGGCGGCCGCGCGGGCCCTTCGATCGAAGGCTCGGTGCCCGCCCGATCGAGCGACGCCTCGATGCGCTCCCACACCGCATCGCGCTGCTCCGGGTCGTAGCCCGTGGCCTCGCGGTACGCCCGGAGCATCGCCCGAGCCCTGGGATCGCGCCGGCTCATGCCTTCCCCTCCTCGCCATCGAGCGCATCGAGGTAGCGAGCAAAGGCGATTCGGGCCGCCCGCAGCCGCGCGTAGATCGTGTTGACGTTGATCTCCAGCGCCCGCGCCACCTCGACCGCGGGCATGCCCTCCACGTCGGCCAGCGCGAACACCAGGCGCTGCCGCGGCGGCAGCCCGTCGAGGAAGCGCTGCACGTGATCGGCCGCCTGCTGCCGCGCCACCACCTCGTCGGGCCGCGGCTGCGACGGAGGCGTGGGTACCACCCGCAGCCGTCGCTGGTGTCGAGCCGCCGCGCGACGGTGGTGCAGCACCACCCGTCGGGTGATCCCGAACAACCAGCTCTTGAGACCACCCCGTGCCTCGTCGAAGTCGGGCAGCCTTCGGTGTGCGATGATGAACACTTCGTGGACCACGTCGTCGAGGTGCGCCTCGGGCACGCCCAGGTGCCGCGCCCCTCGCAGCACGAAGCCCGCGTGAGCGCGATACACCTCCGCCAGCTCGCGCCGCCAGGGGTCGGGCGAGGAGGTCGACGGGGACGAGCCCCCGCGGCGAGGATCGGGCACTACCGCCTGTTTCCCGGATGCGCGGCGATCCGTGATGAGGCGCCACGCTCTCACGGCAGGCGCAGCTCCAACCCGAACGAGCCGCGGACCTGGACCGGCCCCACCCGGTAGACCGAGCCCACCCCCAAGACCGCGAATTCTGGACGCAGGAGGGGGATGGCGACCGATCCCTCGCTCACCAGGGCGAGCCGCGGGCCGAGCGGCACCGCCAGCCCCAGGCCAGCCGTGACCGCCGCCCAGGGTCGTCGCGCCAACCGCGAGCGGGGCCAGCCGTAGCCCTCCACGAGCGCTCGACCCCCCTCGAGGCCGCCACAGGCGAGCAGCTCGACCGGGCCGACCCGCGGCACGAAGCAGGCGCGCGCCCCCGCGGTCCACTGCTGGAAGCGGCCGCCTGCGTCCGGTTGCTCGGGCGCGGCACGGCGCGTCGGGGCCCGGTAGCTGGCCTCCGCATCGACGCGCAGCCGTCGATGGAGCGCCCCCAGCCGCGCCGCCCCCCCGAGGCCGGGTCCCGGCAGGGCCACGCCATCGACGCGGAATCCTGCGCCAATCACCGCTCGCCAGCTCGCCGCATCGTCGGGAGGCTCGACCTCGGCGCGGGCGATCGGCTCGATGGGCCCGAGCTCCGGGTCGTCGAGCATCATCGTGTCCGCGTGCGATCGCTCGTGGTCAGCGTCGCCGGGAGGCTCGGGGATCGGCTCGGGCTCCGGCTCCGGCTCGACCCCCGCCTCGGTCGCGAGCTCGGGCTCGGCGTCGTCCCCCGGGTCGACTCGCTCGAGCACGGTGGGATCGACCGCGATCGCCACCGCCAGGGCGGCCGCCTGCGACACGGTCGCGCATGCGGGTGCACGGAAGGTCCGCCGTCCCTCGCGATCGGGCTCGACGTGGAACCCCGCGTCGACCCGCCAGCCGTCGTCCTCCCGCTCGACCACCACCTCGACCCAGACGCGAGCGTCGACCTCGGACTCGGTCAGCAGCGCCTCGAGCGAGCGAGTGAACGGCTCCGGTCCACATTCGAGCGGGCCCGTCCAGCCGACCTCCAGCTGGGGCCGGGCGCGGCTCGACTCGGCCTGCGCGAGCCCTGGACACGCCAAGACCGACGCGAGCCCGAGCGCGCGCCATCCCGAGAGTCCCCGCCCCCGCACTAGGCCACCAACGGGTGGTACGCGGGCGCCTTACACCCCGCTCGGGGGACCGAGCCCGAGCTCCTCGCGTACCCGAGAGGTACCCCACGGCTCCCAAGGCCCGAGCGTGCCTCGTGGACGTCGAGCCTGGAGTCGGCGGTCCGCAATGGCCGAGACGTGAGCGGACGCGCATGGACATCGCGGGCCTTCGCGCCCGGGCTGACCTCAGCTCGCCGCGGCGTGACGCAGCGCGGTGAACGAGCGCGGCTCGCATCGCGTGTTGAAGAAGTTGATCATCACCGTCGTCCCGCGGGCTCGGACCTCGTGGATCCAGCCGGCGGGCAGCACCAAGCCGACATCCGGCGAGAGCTCGACCGTGGCGCGGGGAGGCGGCAAGGGACCATGGCAGGTCCAGAATCGTCCACGAGGATCGCCAGGACGATACTCCTCCACCGCCAAGTCGGACGCATGCCAGAGGCGAAAGACCTTGGTCCCTCGCAGCCCGATCGCGAAGTTGTCGAAGATGTCGACGTGGGCCACGCTGGCCGCCTGCTGGGGCCCCGCCCACAGCAGCGGCTGCTCGCAGGCCCGGGGCCCGAAGCGCTCGCTCAGACCCAGCTCGGGGGGCGTGCGCTGCAGGAGCTCGAAGCCGCCGGCGAAACGAGCGGCCCTCAGGTAGGGCGGAAGGCCGCTCGACGGAGACGCGCACGGCTGCTCCTGGTCTCCGGTCAAGAACCGTAGGTAGTCTCGGTAGCTCACGTGCTCCAGGGGCGTGTCGTAGGTGCGCTGGTAGTCCCCCGTAGCGACCGGGACTCGCTCGGGGACGAGATCGATGGTGTCCTCGAGATCGAAGTCGTCCGCGAGCCTCAGCCGCACACACACCGGCCGCGAGCGCGCCAGGGCGTCGTCGAGCTCGGTCGACGACCGAACGAAGGGAACCTCGAGTGAGGTGGGCGCCCCCACGCCGAGGCGGCGCAGAGCGATCAGGGCGCGTGAGGACCAGGGTTGGGTGTCGAATTCCACGGTGGGATCTCCATGAGCTCAAGGGCAGGCCACGGCGCGAGGCGGCGACGCGACGTCGCGGGCCGCCCGCTGCAAGCACTCCCCCGTACGCCACAGCGCGATGATCTGCCACAGCTGCTGTGGATTGCGGGGAACCTCGACCCTCGCGAGGGCCTCACGGCGAAAGACTCGCCGCACCAGCTCCGAGGAGAGGATCTGTCGAAAGCCCTCCCGGTAGATCCGTCGCAGCGAGGTGAGCAACGCCGTGGTTCCGACCGGCGGCAAGGGCTGCTTCGGCCGCTCGATGATCGCCGCGGGAAGGAGGTCGGCGAACGCACGCTTGAGCAGGGTCTTCCCGCTGCCTCCCTCGAGGTCGAGGTGGAGATCGAGGGGGCGGCCGAGGGTCCAGCTCAGCAGCTCGGCATCGAGGAAGGGGACCCGAGCCTCCACCGACGACTGCATGCCGAGGTAGTCCTCCAGCTTGAGGATTCCCCGCAGCACGGTCGAAAGCAGGAAGTCGCGCGAGCGTGAGCGTACGCCCGGATCCCCGGGTCGCAGACGCTCGAGCAGCGCTCCGACGTGATCGTCGGCATCGTCGGCGATGCGAGGGACGAGAGCTCCCCGGAGGGCGTGGAGCGGCGCTCCGAACAGGGCTCCGAGGCGAGCCTCGAGCCGAGGGCTCCCGTCGTCGGCATGGTCGGCGAGGATGCGATGGAACGCGTTGCGGCCCCAGTAGCCGCCCATGAGCTCGTCTGCTCCCTGACCCACGAGCACGGCCCGCAGCCCCCTGGCGTGGACGCGCGCGAAGTTGTGGGCGATCGCCAGCGAGCGGTGATCGTCGACGATGCACGAGACGTCGCAGACCCGATCGATGTCCTCCAGCCGCAACGACCCGAAGTCCGGGCTCACGAGCTCGTGGTGGGGCCGCGGCGACAGGAGCCCCACCAGCGAGCAGGCCTGGCGCGCGTCCTCGTTGGTCTCCGATGGATCGTGCGGATCGCCCAGGGTCTGGCAGTAGAGCGACTCCCCGTGCTCCCGCGCGGCGAGGACCGTCACGATCGATGAGTCCAGACCTCCGCTGAGGAACGAGGCCACGGGGACGTCCGCGATCAAGTGTCGTCGTACGCTCGCGACGAGGTGCTCGCGCAGCTGGGGCACCGCCTCCGCCGTCGGCTCGTCCTGCAGCTCCACCGTCCAGTAGCGGGTCGACTGCACGCGGCCCTCGGCGCTCAGCCGCATCAGCGTGCCGGGGGGACACTGCTCGACGCCACGGACGAGGGTGCCGTGCGCATGGGTGGCGAAGTAGAACCCGCAGGCGATCGTCCGGGCGAGGAAGTCGTCGTCGATCTCGGCGTCGACCGTCGGGCTCCGCAGCAAGGCCTGTACCTCCGAGGCGAAGGTCAGGGCCGAAGTCGAGCGATGCAGGTAGAGGGGCTTGATGCCCAGGGGATCGCGAGCGAGCAGCAGCTCCCCGCGCTCCTGGTCCCACAGGGCGAACGCGAACATCCCCTGGAGCCGCGGCAGCGCGGAGTCGCCCCACTCCTCGAGCGCGGCCAGCAGCACCTCGGTGTCCGTCTTCGTCTCGAAGCGATGCCCCCGCGACTCGAGCTCCCGACGGAGCGGCTGGTAGTTGTAGATCTCGCCGTTGTAGGAGAGCACCCGTCGGCCGCGGATCATGGGCTGCGCCCCTCGAGCGTCGAGGTCGAGGATGGCGAGGCGGCGGTGCCCCAGCCAGCAGCGCGCGTCGGCCCAGATCCCTCGCCCCGACGGGCCACGATGGGCCATCGAGTCCGTCATGCGGCACATGGTCTCGGGGGCGAACACCTCGTCGACGGTGCCTCCGAAGACGACGCCACCCACGATGCCACAGCCACTGAATGGAGAACGACTCACGATACCTCCCGTACGATCTTCGTCACGACGCCGAGCCCGGCGCCTCCTACACGATCGTCACCCCATCGCCCTGCCCCAGGTAGGCGCGCGGCGGTCCGTAGCGGTGGGGCGACATCCCCTCGTCTCCCGGCCGCGAGGGGGGCGAGCCCGCGTCCTCGCGCTCGAGCGGCTCGGGTCGGTGCCACCAGCCGTTGACGGCCAGGCGCTTGCCCTGGGCGTGTGCCCCCACCACCGAGACGGCGTGCAGGCTGTTGTGGTGCTCGTCGTAGCCGACCGTGAACATCACCAGCTGGTTGAAGGCGGGCCGGACGAGGGTCCCGGTGGGACACCACACGAAGTCCCCGCCCCAGCTCTCGTTCCACGCCCTGGTCAGGTGCCACACATAGGCCACGGTGCGACGCCCGTCACCGCAGTCCTCGTGGGGCAGGATGTAGTCGCCCGCCTGGAACCAGCTGGGCACGGTCACCACCTCGCCCGCGCAGGACTGCCCGCTCAGCTCCGCGATGAACGCCTTGGTCTGCTCGCTGCCGAACAGCGCGGCCACCTCCCGCACGGAGCCCGGGTGCTCCGATGTCTCGCGGATCTTGTGCTGGCGATAGCCGAAGTAGGGCGCACGACCCTCGCTGATCCCCCACGCGCCGCTGGCATCGAGCTCGTGGTGCACGCGCTCGGCCAGCTCGCGGGGCAAGGCATCCCGAATCACGACCAAGCGCCCCGCTCGCAGGTGCTCGCCCACGCGCGTGACCGTGGCGGCGTCACCGAATACGTCGCGACGGAGGGCAGACGCGAGCGAGGGGCCGGAGGCGGTCGGTCCCTCCTCGTCCTTGACGAGGATCCCCTCGGCACACAGCCGATCGAGCAGCCGGGTGAGATCGGCCAGCAGGGTACGGGCCCCCGAGGCGGCGTGGATCTGGCGAGCGGATCGGGGTGACCCCAGGTGCAGCAAGAACGACGCGAGCTCGACCGGGAGGCGGCGTGGCGTCGCGCCGGGCTCGGGGATGATCGCGACGCTGGTCTCCGTCTCCATCTGGAGGCTGCAGCCTCGCCGCATGCTGTATTTGGCTTCCATCATCTCGCCTCCACCACGAAGGCCTGGATCCCGGTCCAGGGCGGGTCGAGCACGCTCGGCGAGCCGCTCGTCAGGTCGGTGATCACCGCCGTGCCTCCCCCGTCCTCGGCCGAGCGATCGAGGCGGATGGCGACCGAGGCCACGGCTCCCGGCGGAGCGAGGCGAGCGGCGCTGTGCGGGCCGCCGGGACCCACGATCCGCACGATGTTGCCGGGCACCATCAGCAGTCGCCGGTACGAGATCCTCGACAGCAGATCGATCACGTCGGGCTGGGTGAGGAGGCGACCGACGTGCTCGGCGAGCATTCCGTGGGCGGAGGGCGAGGGGATCAGCACGCCGGGGGTCGCCGGGCAGGAGTCGATCCAGGCGACCTGGTCGAGGACCCGGGAGAACCTCGACGACAGCCGCGCCCCCAGGAACCCCGGCAGCTCCGCTCTACCGCGATCCGCGTAGGCTCGCCTCGCCGGGAGCACGGAGCCTCCGACGATCAGCCGTCCCTCCCCGTCGAGCGAGATGCTGCCCGGCGCCGCTGCGGCAGCATCCCCGACGCTCCCTTCGAAGCGGTAGCCGAAGTGCTCGATCTCCAGCGCGTAGTTGCGTGCGACCTCGTCCCGAGACCATGCGTCGTAGCGCTGAGCGTAGCTGGAGGCCTCTCGCTTGCCGCGGCGGAAGTGGGGCAAGGACACCGACGGCAGCCCGAGGGCTCTTCGGAGATCCTCGAAGTCGTCGACCAGCCGCTCGAAGCGAAGGAAGCGATCGGCGATCGGAGCACCACCGTCGAACCAGTAGGGGCGGTTCTTGTTCTCCAGGCACTCGCCCAGCTCGCGGGGGTGACCCAGGGCATTGTTCCAGTAGTCCCACTGGGACACGGTGAGGTCCCACGGGTTGCGGACGATCGTGACCTTGAGATAGTCGTCCCACAGCGAGCGACCCCACAGCGTGTCGACCACCCGACGGATGTCGGCGGGAGGGGCGTGTCGGGGGGTGGGCTCGAGGTGCTCGAACGCCAGCAGGTTGCGCTTGTAGGTGACCGACACCTCCTCCTCCATGGAGGGGGTGTGGATGTCGGCCACGGTGTCGTGATCGCCACACACCGAGCCCAGGGCATGGAGCACGCTGGTGGAGCCGACCTTGTGGGGCTTCCAGAAGATGAAGCGATACTGGTGCGAGATGATCATGGCATGGCTCCCGTGGGCTCGGGTCAGTGCAGGCCGGCCATCGGCCGCGGGGACGACGGCCGCGCGGGGATCGAGGGGCGCCGGTGAGGCGGGTCGCGGTCCGGCAGCAGCAGCTCCCGGTATCGCGGATCCAGCCGCACGTTCTTGAGGAACAGGATCGTCCGCAAGGACCACTCCGGGTGGCCGTCGCGACGGGTCCCGAAGCGAGCGCGCAGGTCCTCGAAGAGCGCCCGCCTGCTGTCGTAGCGCGACAGCAGGGTGGTCGTCACCGCCAGCGGGCTGGCCTCGATCACTCCCGCCTTCGTGGGGCTCAGCCCCAGGTAGCGGAGCACGGCGAGGGTCTGGGGCTCCAGGGGAGCGCGGAGTCGGTGCACGACGAAGCGCGCGAGGAACGTGCGATCGACCTCGGACCGCCCGCGGCCGGGAAGCAACGACTCGAGGGTCTCCTCGGGGTCGCGTCGCAAGTCGCGGAGCAACGACTCGAGCTGCTCGCGGCGCTCGTCGTCCGCGATCGGCAGGCGGATCTCGTGCGGCACTCGGGATGCGATCCGATCGGCCAGCCACTCCACGCTCGCCGAGCTCGCGACGAAGGCGCCCATGTCGAGCGATCGCTCGTACGAGCGGCTGAGGAAGGTGGTCTCGACGTATTCGAAGAAACGACGCACGGCCTCGGGGGAGCCCAGGTGGGACGAGATGGCCTCGGGGAAGTAGAAGGTCGGCTCGACGGCGACGCGCTCGAGCTCATCCGAGCGGTGGACCTCGCGGCCCCGCGCCGAGAAGGTGTGGAGCTCCACGCCGTCGGGGACGGCCTCGCGGGAGCGCCCGAAGGGAAACAGCCGGGTCGCGTCGCTCACCACCGCGGTGGCGAAGCGCTCGGCGAAGCCATGGTGCTCGAAGTGCTGCAAGGTGGTCGCGACGCTGCGGGGGGTGCTGTAGGCGTTCCCGAGGAACGCGCTGAAGTGCGGCGGGGTGTCCTGGGCCTCGGCGGGGGCCAGGTCCAGGGTGTTGCCGATGTGGTGGACGATGTCCTGCGTGCGGTAGGGGACACCGACCGCCCGGAGGTTGGCGTCGTCGAGGGAAGGGAAGTCGTTCCAGCCCCCGGCGAAGCCCGAGTCGTAGAGCTCCTGGAGATCGGAGCGGCTCAGCCACCGCGGGAGGTGGTAGGCATGCCACCGGAGCGTGGGCCCGGACCCCTGCTCGTTGAGGCGCCGGAACCTCTGTGCGATGCGGAGCGCGAGATCGGGTCGGCCCACGTTGATCTCGGAGCAGACCATCCAGAAGCGTCGGATGCCCTTGCTGCGCAGGAACTCGACGTCGGCCATGACCGCGTCGAGGTCTCGCTCGCGGACCTTGCGGCCCTTGACCTGGGGCTCGGTGCAGAAGTAGCAGCGGTACGGGCAGCCACGGGCGATCTCGACGGCCACCGCCTCCGCTCGCGCGCCGTAGAGGCGGGGGCGACCGTAGAACTGCTCGAGCCGTGCGACCACCGACTCGTCGTACTCGCGCTCGTCGAGCGGTCCGTGGTAGCGACGCGGGTTGCGACGCACGAGCCCTCGCTCTCGGTAGACGAGGTTGCCGACCCCTTCGGTGTGCCCGACCAGGACCTCGTCGAAGCGTGCGACGAGCTCGTCGGGCTCCCCCGTGATCCCGAAGTCCGCGCCGATGTGCTGGAACAGGGCGTCGGGGTTGGTCGTGAAGCCCATCCCCCCCAGGACGACGGGGGCATCGGTGACCTCCCGCAGCGCCCGGACGAGCCGACGGGTGTCCTCGACCGGCTGGTACGCGTGCTCGGGCGCCTGCTCGTAGTCCCGCAGCACCAGGGAGTCTCCCTGGCGCAGGGTCAGGCCGACCGCACGCGGACGCTCGGCAGCGATGAGCCGCGCCAAGACCTCCGTGTAGCGGTGGGGCTCGATCCCGAGGAAGTCTCGGTATGCCACCTCGATCCCGGCCCGACGCAGCAGGGCGCCGACCTGGATGAAGGCATAGGGGTAGATCGGCCGCGCCGGGAGGTTGGAGGCGTTGAGGAACAGGAAGTCAGCCATCGATCTCCACTCCCTCCCAGGGCGAGACGTCCTCCACCCGTCCCCGGACACCCAGGAGCCGCGGCTCGAGGACGCTCGCCTCGCCGAGCTGGACGATCTCGTAGTCGAGCTGCTCGGCGATCACCACGTACTGCGCTGGCACGTCACCGTGGTTGAACAGCTCGTGGACGCGACCCGAGCCTGGAGGCCAGTGGATCGCGTCGCCGGGGTGGAGAGGGGTGCTGGAGATCCTCCCGTCGACGAGCTCGCGCACGACGAGCTCGCCGCTGTGGACCCACAGCAGCTCCTCGCCCACGCACAGGCAGCACGGATCTCCGCTGCCTTGGCCCGGCTCGAGCTGGGCGGCGACCATCCGCATGGTCTCTCCCGGCCACGACGAGCCGGGCTCGAGCGCGCCCCGGTGCCCGCCCTGCATCAGCGGCGCTCGGACCAAGGGCTCCGCGGGCCGCGGCGAGCGAGCGGAGCCCTGGCCGAGGACCGCCGCGCTGGGGCTCAGGCGGACGTTGCGGCCGATCTCCGGGAGCCATGCTCGCCCCGTCTCGGGATACACGCAGACGTCCCCGGGAACGTTGCGCGACGCTGCGAGCAGCCGGACGCTCGACCTGCCTTCATTGCGGAATTGATGGGCGATCCTCGTCCCGGGCCGGTACACCAGCAGATCGCCGGGACGGGCCGCGTACTCCAAGAGCCCATCGACTCCCGGCCAGCGCTCACGCACGGTGAGCTCGCCGTCGAGCACCAAGAAGTGCTCCTCCGTGCGCAGGTGGAAGTGCATCTGGCACGACGCCTTGCCGGGCAGCACCTCCTCCAGGTGGGCACCGATCCGCTGCAGCCCCAGCGCCCGCGAGAGGGAGGAGGTCTTCCACGCATAGCGCCGGGCGAAGGGCTCGGGCGCCGCCCCTTCGCTCCAGATCTGCTCCGACTGGCGCAGGACCTTGGCTCGGGCCACCATCAGACCGCCACACGGGGTTGGAAGTCGCAATCGTCGAGCACCCGCTCGATGCGATCGAAGTCTTGGAGGAGCACCTCGGGGCTGGCGTCGGCCGAGGTTTCGAAGGTGATCGCCCGCAGCTGCGGCATCGACTCCACCGCGGCCTCCAGCAGCCGCAGCACGATGGGCCGCACCTCGTCGATGTGATTGTCGAGGTATCGCCGCGGCTCCGAGGGATCGACCACGCCGCCCGCGACGTGGAGCTCCCAGACCCGCTCCACGGGAAAGGTCTGGAGCACCTCGAAGGGGTCTTGCTGCCACAGCAGCGCGTAGGAGTAGAGGTGGCTCAGGTCGAGCACCATCGGGCAGTCGGCGAGATCGACCACGCGGGTGAAGAACTCGCCGAGCGACAGCGTGCCCGCCGTGAAGGTGCACGAGGGGTTCTCCGGCATGAACAACACCTCGGAGCGGCGGTTCAGCTCTCGGATGTTCCTCGCCGTGTGCTCGGCGACGTCCCGCTCGAGCAGCGGCGGCATGAAGGCGGGCGCGTTGTAGGGGCCGATGTACCAGTAGCCGAGGTCCTCGTAGTGCCATGCCGCGTCGAGGAGCCGCGAGTGCTCGTTCTGCTTGTCGAAGCGCTCGAGGTTCGGACCCTCGTGCCGCACCGGATCGACGCCCACCAGGTGCTGGACGGAGGGCACGCCGTCGAGGACCTCGCGGACGTGCGTGATCTCGGCGGCGTCGGCGAGGGTGATGAGCTGGGCGTGGCTCAGGCGGGTCCGAAGCCGACGGAGCAGGCCGTCCGCCCCTCCGTCGAAGGGATACTCGTGGGCGTTGAGGTAGTCCACGCCCACGCCGAGTCGGGTGCTTGGTGTGTTCATCGTAGTGCGTCCTGGATCTCTAGCGGTTCGCGGTGGGGACGGAGCTGGCCGAGGTCTGTCGGACGACGAGGTCGCCCGCGTCGTCGAACCCGACGAGCAAGAAGACCTTCGTCGGCGGCGCCTGGCGGAGAGTCGCGACGTTGCTCTCGTCGACCGGAGCGCCTTGCTCGTCGAGCACGGCGTGGGAAGACGCAAACGCCTCCAGGGGCAGCGAGGCGTGCCGCCGGTGGCCTGGCCAGGGCGAGGGGGCTCCGGGCTGCTGCTTGATCCCCGAGACCACACCGTCGAGCTTGGCCACCTGCGCCGCGAAGTCGTCACTACGAGCCCGCAGCACGTCGTAGGCCCAGAGGCAGTAGTTCTCGGGCAGGCTGCGTCCCCGCGGGGTGACGAACGCCTCGTCGTCCGCGTAGGCCCCCACGAGCACGTCGTGGGCCTCGTCGCCGAGCACGGTTCGCAGCCGGCGGCACCCCAGGCCCATCCAGTTCACGAGACCGCTGTGGCGATGTTGGTGCTCCGCTCGGATGCGATCCTCGTCGAGGCCCGCGAGGAAGCGCTCGGTTCGTTCGTCCACGGCGCCCTCTCGTCGCAGTCGCAGGGCCGTGTCGAGTAGCTTCGGGCTGTGGCAGAGGCTGATGAGGAGGCGCTCTCGGCGGGCGGGGGTCGAGGCATCGATGATGGTGTGCATGGTCAGGCTCCCGGGCTCGAGGTCACGAGGGGGGACTCGGCGTGGTTCGAGGATGGATGGAGGTCTCGACTCGGGGGCGAGTCGGTGGGATGGGTCCAGTCGTCGCGGTACCAGCTCCAGAAGCGATGGGCTGGATCGCCGGGATCGAGGATCACGCGGTGCGGCTCGTAGCGGCCCGTGGTCGCGCGTGCTCCGTCGCGGACCAGCGTGCCGCGGCAGCGGATCGTCAGCCCCTCGTGACCGCGGGAGTACGCCAGGGGCAGGATGATCTCGACCGGCTCCTCGTCGGGGGCAGGGTCGCCCAGCATCACTCGTAGGACGCCGGGTGCGTCGATGCCCACGACCACCGCGGTGCTCTCGGTCTCCTGCCGGTGGATCCGCACGGCGTGGCTCGAGAAATCGCCGATCCGTCGGATCGGCGGCCGGTACTCGGGATCGAGCTGGCGCTCCAGCTCGGCGCTCGTCGACGACCGCATGGGGTGATCACAGTCGCGGCAGCCCGGGAACTCGCGGATCTCGCCGGCAATGGCCGCCTCGCGGAACGCTCGGAGCTCTGGGGCGTTCCAGATCTCGGCCATCGATCGTCGGCTGACGTTGCCGAAGCTCGTCCGCCCGCTCCAGTCCTGACAGCACGGGATCACGTCGCCGTTGGCGAGGATCGTCATCGTATCCACGGGGTAGGTGCAGTGACCGAAGGCCTCGTCCAAGCCGTGCACGGCGTTGCTCCGGTCCCGCTCGCTCGCGCGGTTCTTGACCGGGATCGTCCGGGTCGAGTAGCCCAGGGCGCGCCAGTGGCCGACGAAGGGGATGGCCTCGGAGCCCGGCTCGGAGGTCGCCACGCACGACAGCGTGATGCGCTCGCGCGGCCCCTTCCAGCTCCGGAGGAGCTGGTGGATTCGATCGAAGCGGTCCTGGCCGTGGACCGCCAGGTAGCGCCCTCGCGAGACCGCGTTGATCGAGATCGTCAGCCGGAGCTTGTCGTAGGAGCACAAGCGATCGAGCAGCGTCGCGCTCAAGGGGCTCCCGTTGGTGACGGTGGAGATCGAGCCTACCGTGGGGCAGCGATCGGCACGCTCCACGAAGTCGATGAAGCGCTTGTCGAGCAGCGGCTCGTTCTGGAGCATCAGGCAGAGCATGACCACCTGCTCCTGCTGCCCGATCTGCTCCACGATCGAGTCGAAGACCCCCCACTCCAGTCGACGAGTGACCTTTCCCGCCGAGGTCTCCGGGTAGGGACACATCGTGCAGGCGTAGTTGCACAGGCTGATGGTCTGGATCTGAACCTTGGTGGGGAAGCCCATGGGGGGGACTCGGTGGGGAGGACGGAGGAGGGAAGTGCCCCGTCCGCGCATCGATGCGGACGGGGCGGTGTGCACGTCGACTGGAGCCGAGCGTGCTACTGCCAGGCCACGGGCTCGGACGTGGGGAGCCCGGGGAAACCGGGGAGGCCGGGCAGGCTGGGCAGACCGGTGATGCCGCCGAGGATCTCGTCGAGGGTCTCGGCGTCGAGCTCCTCCAGCTTCTCGGGGGTCTTCGTGGTGTCGTTGTTCTTGTCGTTCTTGTTCATGTTCGTCTCCATGTTGTTGGCCACGGGGGCCGACAGTCTTGGACCTGCGTGCGCGATCGAGCGGCGCGAGGACGCTCGTCACGAAGGCGAGGCACACGGGGCGGGCGCAACGATCACGCTCGATGCTCGGCTCCGCTCGTCGCGTTGGAGCGCGCGGCATCGATGTGGGCTGAAGATGTGACCGCTGCGATTCGGTCTGGATAGAGTCCGCAGATTCCGAGATGGATCACGACGAGCTGCTGTTTTTTCGCCGGTGAATTCGCGCGCGCGCGTTCGTTCGCGTGCACCGGCTCAGGGGCCGCCGAGTCTCGTCGTGCAGGGCATGACCAGGTCGTCGAGGGGGTGGCTCGCGTCGTCATGCTCGGCCGCGCTGGTCGAGTTGGTCATCCCCAGACCGAAGCCACACCCTCGACCCGCACCTGGCGATGGAGACCATGCCGTCATGACCGAACCATGACCGTTTGAACACTCCTCGATTCCAACCCCGCGCGCCTTTACCGGAGATGGGGTTGGAATCGCTGGTGTTTCTTTGGGGGTGGGGGAATCCCAGGATGCTTGCGAGCACTACCAGTGCTACTAAGCCTTCGTAGGGCGTGAAACCGAGAATCGCCCGCTGCTGGCCGAATCCTGCGACAACTCGCGGTGCCATGCCGATATCCGGACCACCGTGGCCAGGGTGACGCGACCTCACGCTATGGCGAGCGGGAGATCGGCACGGCGTGAATCGCACGCGCTTCT
>JACKDV010000030.1 GCA_020633315.1 Myxococcales bacterium | reverse complement strand
TCATCGTCATCGTCATCGTCATCGTCATCGTCGTCGTCGTCGTCATCGCGGATCGACCGCAGCAACCCGACGATGGCGCTCGGCGATGCCACGGCCACCTCTTCGGCGAGACCGTCCCATAGCTCGTCCCAGCGACCGAGCTCCAGCAACTCGCGCTCCTGCAGCTCCCACAGCAGGCGGAACGCGCCCGCTCGGCCTCCTGCCAGCGCGAGGGCGGGGCCCTCCCGATCGTAGAACTCGGCCTTCCTCGTCGCCTTGGCGAGCTCGCGAGCCTGGTCATCGGTCAGCGTAGGGGTCGGCATCGCCGTCACGATAGGAGCACTCGGGTCCCGCCCCAAGCACCCGAGCGCGCGCGGCCCAAACCGCCCGTTCGCTGGCCTCAGCCGCAGGTGGCCTCGGGCCCCGTGGTCCCCTCGACCACCACGTCGGAGTAGGTCACGCCCACCGGCATCCCGGCGGTGTCCACATCGAGGGGCCGCGGGGTGCCCAGCGAGGCATACAGCGCCTGCGGTCCCAGGCTCAGCCCGCTGGCCGACGCATCGATGTCGAGCACGAGCTCGCCGTTGCGCAGCAGCCGGCTCCCCATCGCGTCCCACTCCACCCGCAGCCGCTGCGGCGAGCCGTCCCAGCTCGGATCCCCGCCGAAGGGCTCCTCGAAGAACGAGCCGCAGGCGCAGGTGTCGATGCCGTAGCCGGGGGCGCCCTGCGGGCACAGGCCCCACATCAGCTTGATCTGTCCGGTGCGATCGGCCTCCGCCTGCCCGTAGATGCGGATCATCGACTTGTAGTTGTTCACGCGGAACTCGGGGTTGTAGGCGATCGGATGCTCGATGCCCCAGCCGCCCTCGTACATCGCGAAGATCTCGTGATCGTTGAGCGGCATGAGCTCCACCGTGAGGCCGGTGACCGTGAATTCGAACGAGCCCTCGGCCAGCCTCGGCAGCGCCCAGTAGATCCGGTCGGTGCGATCGGTGGTGGTCCAGCCATCGGGACCAAAGCTGCCTCCGACCGCGCTGCCCATGGTGCCGTCGATCAAGGGGTCGCTCATCGAGAACGGCTCGCCGGAGGGACCGCCGGTGGAGCCGCCGCTGTCGTCGAGCGAGGCGCTGCTCGGGTCGGGCTCGGCGGTGGCGGTCGGCATGGTGGTGGTGGTGCCGGCGACCGTCTCGTCGGGACCCGAGGACTCGCCCTGGCTCGTGCCGCCGGAGGTCGGCGACCAGGTGGCGCCGGTGGGCTCGCGCCCCTCGGCGTCGTGGCACCCCCCCTGCCCCAGCGCCGTGGCCAGCACCGCCCACCGAGCACGACCCACGATGCGAACGAACGGAGCGATCACGCCCATGCGGAGCCTCCCTTGCCGAGTGCCCATCGTATCAGCACCCGTCCTCTCGCTCGTGCCGGGTCGGCGCGGCAGAGTCGAGCGCCGGGCGCTGCGCAGCCGACCCGCCCCTTCCCCTCGGGGAGCGGGTTGGGTCCCAACGGATCCTTGCGCACGTAACGAGATTGTAACACGCTGGAGATCATCGAATTCGCCGACCACTCCGAGCCCGAAGAGGGGATCGACAGCCGGTTTCGCGTCCACGACGAGAACCAGGTGGAGCTCAAGCTCCACTACGCGATCGACCCCCTGGTCCGCCGCACCCGCTACCAAGTGGATGCGTACTTCTTCGTGCCCCACACCCTCGGCATCGACGCCGAGAGCTACGGCCGCGAGGCGTTCTTCAGCGACGTCCAGGCCTACATCCGCTTCAAGACGCCCACGCGCCCGCTGACCATGCTCGCGCGCGACGACGTGCCGGGCTCGCAGCTCGCCAAGGTCAAGGAGGCGCTCGCGGGCGGCGAGCGGGAGCTGCTGTCCCGAGAGCTCCGCATGCTCGCCTGCCTGTTCCGGGCCTCGATCCGCGAGGTGACCCGGGCCCTCGAGCGCCGGCTGGTCGAGCTCGACCAGCACGAGCCCTCGCCCGAGCACGTGGGTGCGATCACCCGGGGCGTGGTCGAGCTCAGCGCGGAGGCGTCCCGCATCGTGGGCACCTTCAGGGACCTCGGCCCTCGCTTCGAGCACGCCGAGCGACCGTGGCTGCGCGAGCTGTTCGAGTACACCGACGAGGCCCTGAGCGTGGCGGTGGAATCGTTGCTGACCGGCCTGCTCAAGGTCCTCGATCGCAGCGGCTTGCAGGAGCGGCTGGCCGAGGCCCGGGCCGCGCTGGTGGCCCAGGTGGTCGGCGAGCAGGACCACCGCCGCCGCCGCGGCTACCTCACCGTGCTCGGGGCCAGCCGGGGCGACGGCGCGTTCATCCACCGCCAGGGCATGCTCAAGAAGTTCGTCAGCTCGGTGCTCTTCCTCGAGCTGGCCAAGGAGCGCGAGGCCCAGCACGTCGCCCAGCTCATCGCGGCGACCGCCGCCGGTGCGGCCATGCTGGTGTCCACCGTGCTCGCGATCTGGAGTCAGCAGGTCTACGGCATCAACACCTTCCCCTTCGTGGTCGCGCTGGTGCTGGGCTACATGCTCAAGGACCGCATGAAGGACTGGATGCGCTCGTACTTCTCGGCCAAGATCGGCCGCTGGCTCTACGACCGCAGCGCCAAGATCATGGACCCGCTCACCGGGGTGATGGTGGGTCGCTGCCGGGAGTCCTTCAACTTCGTGCCTGCGGGGCAGGTGCCCAGCCTGGTGTGGCGGCGCCGCCACGTGCGGGCCGAGGGCGCGGTGGAGACCGAGCACAAGCGCGAGTCGGTGATGCGCTACGTCAAGCACATCACCCTGGCGGGGCGCCGGATCGACCGGCAGGTGGTGCGCGCCTCCGACATCACCGACATCGTGCGCTTCGACGTGTCCCGCTTCCTGGTCCGCATGGACGACCGCAAGCAGCGGATCCCCATCTACGACCCCGAGACCGACTCGGTGCGCACGGCCAAGCTCAACAAGCGCTACCACGTCAACGTGGTGCTGGTGCTGCGCGCCGCCGATCGCAACGTGCTGCAGATGGAGCGCTACCGCTTCGTGCTCGACAAGTCCGGGCTCAAGGAGCTGCAGCAGGACGACGAGGAGGGCACGGTCATCATCCACGCCCCCGATCGCAGCCTGCTGCACATCCTGGCCGCCCAGCGGGCCTGAGCCACGGCCCCGCCGTGACCGACCTCCCGGAGCCACTCCCCGAGTCGTCAGGGGACACACCGCGCGGAGAACAGGCGCGAATGCCCGCTCGTCTGGGCGCTGCTCTTGCCGAAGGTATCCCGCCAGTACCCACCTTCGACGCGGTCGAAGACCCAGGGGCCATAGGTGGAGCCCATGGGCCTCGGGAGCGTGGCGAATCGCGTGACCTCCCCACCTCGCGTCGTCCGAAGCACGCCAGCGCGTCTCTTGTAGCGCTCGTGCGCGGAGTGGCGCCCAATCGCTCCCTCTGCCGTCATCCAGTAGTGGTCTCCATCGACGGCGATGAGCTCCATGGTGTCGCTCGGCGGCCATGACCGACCACTCGGGGGGACTGCGCTCCAGTCGATGCGTGTGGGCTCCATCGCGACCAGCCCCGGTGCACCGACGCGTGCGAGGACGAAGCCCGGTGGCGTGTTGTAGAGGATGGCGACTTCTCCCGCGTCGGCCACCGCCGAGACGTGCCAGGCCGACACTCCGACAGACAGCCCCTTCTCCCCAACGAGCGAGCCCTCACGATCGAGCCATCGAACGTCCAGGCCCTGGACGTCGAAAGCAGTGTGGACCAAGACATACCCTTCCTTGGTGGCGACGAGGGTGAGCTCGTCGACATCGGGGACCATCCGTGGCGTTGGCAGCTCGCTGCTGCGGACGAGCGATGCTCCATCGAACCACGAGACCTTGCCCTCGTCGTAGACGATGAAGGTCCCCTCCCCCTCCTCTGCGACGAGGTCCACCTGGTGGCCGCGGACCTCGAAGGCGGGGGACGTCTCCATGCGGCCGTCTGCGGTGAGCACCGCGAGCACCCCCTGCGTGCTTGGGCGGTCCAATCCGAGCAGACCGAGGGTCGACCCCGAAACCGCGAAGCGTAGCCAGACCTCGTCCATGTCGGCGAAGATCTCCGACTGGCGGCGGGCGAAGATGACGTCGTCTCCCTCCGAGAAGGTCACCGTCGCCGGCCCCGTGTTCCCGCGCGCGCTCTGGATCCTCCACGTCCCTTGTTTCGTTCGGCGCTCGAAGACCACGGGGTGCTGGCGTCCCGCGCTGCTCGTGCTCACCTCGATGTCGACACAAGGGTCGGGCGGCTGCATGGTCGCCCCACGGCAGTTGGAGCACGATAGGCCGAGGACGAGCGTGCAGGTCGCTCGAATCGAGGTACCCGTCACCAGGCCACGCGGTCGAGCGAGCGCGGGCTTCGGGGATGGAAATGGGGCTCGGGTGCGTGGGCTTGGGAGGGGCACGGCGGACGCAAGACCGAGAGCGTAGACGACGCGACGGACTCGCGGCGCCATTGTTCACGTGGGTGTAGGACCTCGTCAACTCGGGCTCGGGGCGCGACGCAATCGTCGGCTCGTACGCGAGCGAAACCTCGTCCATCCGCGGACGCCTTCGAGCTCACGGAGATGCAAGCCACACGCTGGTGATCGCCACCAGCAGCCTGATGACCTCGGAGGTCATGTCCACCGCCCTGCCCCGCGTTATCCTTCCCCCCAATGCCCACCCCCACCGCCGTGGGCCCGCTGCTGCGTCACTGGCGTCGGACCCGGGGCCTGAGCCAGCTCGCGCTCGCCGAGCAGGCCGAGGTCTCCACCCGTCACATCAGCTACCTCGAGAACGGTCGCTCGCAGCCCAGCCGCGAGATGGTGCTGATCCTCGCCTCCGCCCTCGACGTGCCGCTGCGCGAGCGCAACGCGCTGCTGATTGCGGCCGGCTTCGCTCCCGTGTACCGCGAGAGCGGCATCGCCGAGCCCCAGATGGCCCACGTGCGCCGCGCGCTGGAGTTCATCCTGGAGCGTCAGGAGCCCTTCCCCGCGCTGGTGGTGAATCGACGCTGGGATCTGGTGATGACCAACCGCGGCGCGCAGCGGCTGCTGCAGCACCTGCCGCTCGACCTCGCCGCGCTCGGGCCCCGCGCCCGCAACTCGATGCACATGCTCTTCCACCCCCGCGGGCTGCGGCGCTACGTGGTCAACTGGGACGAGGTGGCGCGGGTGGTGATGGCCCGGCTGCACCGCGAGGCCCAAGAGGACGCGCTGCGCGAGGACATCGCCCCGCTCATCGATGCGCTGATGGCCTACCCGGACATGCCGCGCTCGTTCCTCGATCCCTCGCCCTCGGAGGCGAGCCGCGTGATGGTGCCGGTGCACACCCGAAACGAAGGGGTCGAGCTGCGCCTGTTCACCACCATCACCACGCTGGGCACGCCGATGGACATCACGGCACAGGAGCTGCGCATCGAGTGCTACTACCCGGCCGACGACGCGACCGAGGAGTGGCTCGACGACCGGGAGCGAGCCCAGCCGTAGGGGCCGCGCTCCGACGAGGGACACGGGCCCTCGATCGGATGGCTCATGGGCTCGTCGATTCCCGGCCGACATGGCCGGCCACACGGCGAGCCGCGGCTCAGCCCCCCAGTCGCTCGCGCCCGTGCGGGGACTCGAGGTCGAGCCGGGGCCCCACCGGCACGATCCCCCGCGGGTTCACGCTGGGGTGGCTGCCGTAGTAGTGGCGCTTGACGTGATCGAGGTGCACCGTGCCCGCCACCCCCGGCCGCTGGTAGACGTCGCGGGTGAAGCCCCACAGGTTGGGGTAGTCGACCAGCCGCCGCAGGTTGCACTTGAAGTGGTAGACGTACACCGAGTCGAAGCGCACGAGGGTGGTGAACAGGCAGATGTCGGCCTCGGTGAGGCGATCGCCACACAGCCAGCGCTGTTCGGCGAGCACGGCCTCCCAGTGGTCGAGCGCGGCGAACAGCTCGCCCACCGCCTCCTCGTAGGCCTCCTGGGTGTTGGCGAAGCCGCTGCGGTACACGCCGTTGTTGATCGGCTCGTAGATCGCGTCGATGACCTCGTCGATGCGCTCGCGCAGCTCGGGCGGGCACAGCTGGGGCGCGCCCTCGCGGTGCAGCGGGGCGAGCTCGGTGCTCAGCATCCGCAGGATCTCGCGGCTCTCGTTGTTGACGATGGTGCCCCGCTCGCGGTCCCACAGCACGGGCACGGTGGCGCGGCCGTCCACCCGCGGATCGGCCCGCAGGTACAGCTCCCACAGGCGGTCGATGCCGACGACCTCGTCGGGCACCTCGGCGAGGCCGGGACCGAAGCGCCACCCCTGCTCGCCCATGTGGGCGTTGGCGAAGCAGGTCGAGATCGCGGGGCCCAGCCCCAGCAGCTCGAGGCCGATGTGCACGCGGTGGGCCCAGGGGCAGGCCCACGACAGGAAGAGGTGGTAGCGACCCGCCGCCACCGGATGCAGCGCCCCGGGCTCAGCGCTCACGCGAGCGTGGAAGCGCGTGCGGCTGCGGACGAAGCGGCCGTCGGCACTCCGTGGGATCTCCTCCTCGGTGTGCCAGCGACCTGCGATGAGCCGTCCCACGCCTCGACCTTGGCGCACCACCGGTCGAAGGGCAAGCCTTGCCGGGCCTCGTGGCGCTCGGGCGCGCGCTCGCGGAGGCGCGCGTGCCGGCTCCGTCGCGCCGCGGCCCCGTCGGCGGGATCAGTAGCTCTCGCAGCGAGAGTTGCCGGGCGTGCAGGTGAAGCGCACGTGCAGGTGCACCGTGTGGCCGGGCGAGTGCCGCACCACGCCCTTGTTGGTGTCGGGCTTGCGCGGGTACTGGATGAGCTGGTCGAGCTCGGCCTTGGTCGCCCCGTCGCTCTGGGCCGCGCGGCGCAGGTACTTCTGCCGCGACCACGAGACGAAGATGTACTGGACCTCGCCGGTGGCCACGAGCGCCTTGACCAGCTTCCAGGTGAGCGTCCAGTCGATCGACGAGGGCGCCTCGCCCTTGGCCGCGCCGGGCTTGCGAGGCAGGCGGATGTCCACGTCGCGCCCGGTCTGGTGCGAGCTGTGGGGGCGAAAGCGGCCGCCGTCCTTGAGGCTGATGGAGCTGACGGTGAGCGGCTCGTCGTAGCCGGTGTCTCGCCGGAAGCGAGCGATCGCCTCCTGCAGGTGCTCGATGGTGTGGCTGGTGCCCCAGACCTTGTCCTCGTCGAGGATCCTCACCATGTCGGAGGCGGGCAGCTGCACGCCCTTGAGCAGCCGCCCGCGGTTGGGCTTGCCCACCCCGATGCCACCGGAGCGCACGTGGAACTCGGGCAGCGGCGCCTCGGCCCCGGTCCCCGAGCCACCGCTGCTCGCCCCGGGCGGGGGCGGCTTGGGGTTGGTGTAGACCTTGAGCTTGGTGCCCGCCCGAAAGCCCTTGGGCACCTTGGGGTTCCACGCCTGCAGGTGCTTGACCGGCACGTCGAAGCGCTTGGCGATCTTCGTCCAGGTGTCGCCCTTCTCGACCACGTAGACGATCTTCTCGCGGGGCGGCGCCGGCTTGCGGGCGTGGATCCGCAGCTTCATGCCGGCGTAGATCCACTTCTTCGCGCCGAGCTTCTTCTTGTTCCAGCGGATGATCTCGTCCTTGGTGACCCCGTAGCGCTCGCCGATGCTGTCGTAGGTCTCCTTGGGCACCACCTCGTGGGTGACCCACGCGGAGGCAGAGGCGGAGCCCGATTCCTCGCTCTCGCCCTCCTCGGCCGCGGCCGGTCCCGCCCATGCAAGGGGGGGAGCCGCGGCGACGGGCCCCGCGGGGTGAGCCGCGTGAGCCGAGCTCGGCGCTCCCACGACCATCGCGCCCCACAAGAGGGCCGCGAGGGGAGCAGGGAGAGCGCGCGCAGGCTTCATGCGATGCCTCGGGGAGATCGAGCCCGCTCGACCGGGCGAGCGGTGGACCGCTGGGCTCGGTCCGCCCGCCGGAGGGTCGAGCGGCTAGGGGTCCGGTTGGACGTCGGGCAGGCTGAGAGCTTCCAAGACCGACGGATATACGTGATCGGCGAAGTACTCGCTGCCGGCCATGGTGAAGTGGATCCGGTCGTCGGAGCGGAGCTCCTGCACCTTGCCCCGAGGACCGACCTCGGCCTGCATGAGGAGATCTCCCTCCTCATTGGTAACGAAAGGTGCGGTATCGAGGTACATGCCCTTGTCGCCCAGCGCCTCCACCGCACTCTTTTGGATGTCGCGGATGAGGACGAGCTTCTTCTCGAGGCTGCGCATGCCCATGGTGGGCAGGCCGACCCACAGCACCTTGCGCTCGTCGCCGGTGACCTCGGCCAGGAACGAATCGACCCGCTCGCGGTAGGCGTCGGCCCAGTCTTCATGGTTCCACGCGACGCGCTTGCCCTCGCCGTTGCTGCGACGCGTGAGATCCTGCCCATCATTCCCGCCCAGGATCACCACCACGAGATCGGGGGTGCGGAACTCGATCTGGCGCTTGGCTTGGTCGTGCCAGTCGAAGAAGTCGGGGCGGGCCAGGCCCGAGGAGGACTTGCCCTTGCGAAAGCAATCCACGTTGGGATGGGCGTCGAGCTTCTTCTCGAGCAGGGCTCCGATCCCGGTGGCGGCCAGGCTGTCGCCCAGGATCAGCACCCGGTAGGGTTGCTCGGGCAACGCCGGCTCGTCGGGGACGTCGGGCACGGCCGGCGCCGCCTCGGCCACCGCCGGCTCGGCCGGCGGATCGAGCGCATCATCGTCGTCCCCCACCGAGGGGGTGCCCGCCGCGAGCGTGGCGCTGTCGCCCCCCGGCTCACGATCGGGCTCGGCGGCGTCCTCGACCGGGGGCTCGGCGGCAGGAGCCTCGGCCGCTGCCTGGGCCTCGGGCTTGCAAGCCGAGGACCACAGCAAGAGGGCTCCTCCGAAGGCCGTTCGGCTCAATCGACGCCAGACGAATGCGCTCATCACCACGGGCTATAGCCGACGCCGCGGACCAAGGAAACATCTCGACGAAAACCAGCCGGATCGCCAACGGCGCCGCTTGGCACATCCCCGCAGGTGTGGAAGACTGTGCCCTGACCGACGTTTGGGAGGCTAACTGCTCATGCGCTCCGATGATTCGACCCGCACCACCATCGCTCGCTGGCGAACCGCTCGTCGCGCCGTTCTCGGCGCCATCATCATCGCCGGCTCCGTCGTCACCTCGGCCGCCGTGATGATGCGGATGGGCACGCGGGACTGCGACGGCTATCACCGCGTCGACCGGGCCTACACCTACAGCGGCATCGGGGTCGTCATCGAGCGTCATCACGGCGAGGTCGTCGTCCGTCGCGTGCTCCGGGGCTCGCCGGCCCAGGGCAAGCTCCGCCCCGGCACCCGCCTGGTCGCCGTGGACGACAACAACCCGCCCACCCTCGAGGGCTGGGCCTCTGCCATCCGTGGCGAGCCGGGCACCACCGTCGAGCTCGAGGTGGCGTACCCCTGCGGTGGGCACAAGACGGTCGCGATCACTCGCGACGTCGTCCGCATGGCCTACTAGCCACCGTCCACCACCCACACATCGTCGAGGTACAGCAGCGCCTCGGGGCTCTCGTCCCCGAGGCGTATGCGTATCTGGACCCCGGCCCAGCTCGGATCGATCTCCCAGCGAGCCGTGGCCAGGGCATGGGGCACCACGGGGATCGGCAGCGCCACGGTGCGGCGACGGCCCTCGCCCTGCTCGAGGATCTGCAGCGACAGACCCCGCGGACGTCGGCCCGCGAAGCCCACCAGCACCTCGAGGTGGCCCGATGACGGCAGCACGATCGGCTCGGACAGCGCGCTGCCGGTGAGCTCGGGGCGCGCGCCCGGGCCTCCGCTGGTGAGCAGCCAGTCGCCGCCGTAGGGCCCGGCCATGGGCAGGCGCGACGGGCTGCCCCGCGACGGCCGGCGCAGCGCCGGGCCCTCGGGCACGAATCCGTCGAGCGAGCCATCCTCGAAGTCGGCCACCACGGTGGTGCCGGCGGGCTGGGGCCGCGGGCCACGGGGGACGAGCTCGAGCTGATCGCGGCGATAGGGCGTGACCATGCCGGCGTCGGACATGTAGCCGCTGAGCGGCCGCACGCGCTCGCCTCCGTGGAGGCGCCGCTGCACCCGGTAGTGCCGACGCAAGGCGTGCTCCAGCCAGCGCGGGGGCTCGCCCTCGATCCAGATCGAGGCGTAGCGCTGGGCCGAGACCTCGTCGCGCAGCGCCGCCTCGATGGCCGCACGCTCGTCGGGTCGCAGGTCGGTCACCCCCATGCTGCCCACGTGGCCCTCGCCGCCGGCGATCACCGACCACCACGGGCGATGCAGCGCGAGCACCTCGCCGTCGGTGGCCTCGAGCTCGTCGCGCAGCGCCCGGGCCCGACGCCAGGTCTCGGCCCGCGGCACGGTGCGGAAGGGGTCTTGCCAGGCGTAGCTGTGGCGTAGGCCCGCCAGGCCCTGCTGCTGCACGGGGTGATAGAGCGGCTCGACCAGCAGGCAGAGCAGGAGCTGGACCGCGACCAATGCGAGCGTGGCCAGCTCGGCGCGACCGCCCACGGGCAGCGCCACCGCGAGCGCCACCGCACCCAGCACCACGCCGGGGATGAAGGCGTTGGGCTCGGCCCACTGGGTGGCGTAGCCCAGCGCAGAGGCGAGCAGGCCCGCCGCAGCGAGCAGGGTCCAGTACGCCGAGCCGCGCCATGAAAGCGGTGCCGCGGTCCGAGCCGCGGCCTCGGCCATTGCCATTGCCTCGGCCTTCGCCTCCGCCTCGACCTTCGCCTCCGCCTCGACCTTCGCCTCCGCCTCCGCCTCGACCTTCGCCTCCGCCTCGACGCTCACGGAGCCCGCCTCGGCCCTCGCCGACCCAGCCCCCGCCCGCCACCGACGCACGCGAGCGGGCAGCCGCCCCACCCCGCGCGACACCAGGAACAGCAGCACCAGCATCACCACCGGCCAGGCGTGCACGAACATGCCCCAGGTCTTGGTGGTGAAGCGCTCGCGGTTGAAGGCGTGGCTCTGGTGCAGCTCGTAGATGTACGTCCACAGCCAGCCATCGGTGAGCGCATTGCCCAGCAGCACCCCGCCGCCGTCGATCACCGCGATGACCCCCGCGTAGATCGGCAGCCGCCGCGGCGCCACCACCAGCACGCCCAGGCCCGAGGCCACCACGAAGGGCGCCGCGGTCTGCTTGGTCCAGAACGCCAGCGCCATGAGCACGCCGGCCCACAGCGCACGGCGAGGCCGCTCGTCGCTGCCGCGCAGCAACACCAGCGCCCACAGCACCAGCGCGATGAACAGGGTGTCGGGCCGCGCCAGGTCGAGCCAGCGGAAGGTGAACACGTAGCCCGCACAGCACAGCCCCACCGCGAGCGCGGCGTGGGCCCGCGGCTTGCCCTCCCCGAGCACCGCCCGCCACACGGCGAGCATGGTGACGACCCACGCGGCGATGCTCACCAGGCGCCCCAGCACGAAGCCCAGCGGCATCACGAACCCCAGGACGGCCAGCACCACCGAGTAGAGCGGCGTGTAGAGGAAGGGCACGAACTCGGGGCTCGGCGGGGGGTACGGCGACAGGCCGTGCTGGATGCGATGGGCCTGGTGCAGCATGCCGCCCTCCATCCACTCGAGCTCCAGCGGAAATCCCAGGCGCCAGGCGAAGACCACGAGCAGCACCACCGCCCACGCGAAGGCGAGCAGCTCCACGCCGCGGCGGCCGAGCCTCAGCGGGCGCCACGACGAGCCCGAGCTCTCGCTCATCGCGTCTCGCTCCCGAAGGGACCCACCACGCGATCGATGGGGCGCCGACAGCAGTACACGCCCACGTCGAGCATGCCGCCCTCGGCCCGCGGATCGGGCACGGGATCGGGCTCGATGCAGGCCCAGGCGTAGCCCCGCCGAAACGGCGGCCGAGCGATCCGCTCGGGGGGCCTCCGCGGGCCGCGGTAGCCCACGTGACACGCCAGATCGGGATCGCGCTCCTGCATGTACGAGGGCGGCGCCACGATCTGGTGACCCGGTCGCGCGCGCGGGCCCTGCTGGGGGCGCAGCCCGGGCATGCGCGCCAGCACAGGATCGACCAGGCCATAGGCATCCACCACTGGGAGCCGAGCGCCGTAGGGCACCGCGCCCGCGGCCCCCACCGAGATCAGCGTGTCGGGCGGGAGCTGCTCGTGCATCCACTCCCCCACCGCACGCCCCACCCGGGCGAAGCGATCCATGGCGGCCACGCCCTCCCACTTGCCGTCGATCCACCCGGTGGGCTTGGCCATGTCGAGCTCCCAGCGGGCATGGCTGCGCACACCCAGCGCCGCCGCGAGCATCAAGCCCAGGCCCACCGCCACCGCGACCGAGGAAGTGGACCTCATCTTGCGCGAGAGCAGGGGCACCGCGTCGGCGAGCACCCAGCCCACCAGCGCGGCGAGCAAGCCCGTGGCGACCACGTAGAAGCGACCGTAGGCCATGAAATCGCCGCCCACCCACCAGCCGTAGCCCACCACCGCGGCGATGGGCAGCACCAGCAGCAGGTGGCGCGGGCGCAGCAGCGGCGCCAGCGGGGCCAGGTACAGGAGCGGCAGCGCGGCGAGCCAGGCCTCCACGTAGGCCTTGCCGTAGCTGCTGCGCAGCAGCATGCCGTGCGCCTTGATCGTCCAGGTGTTGGGCAGCCACTGGCCGTAGTAGGCGCGGCGCCACAGCAGGTGGGCCAGCAGCGGCAGCCCGAACAGCGCAGCGGCCTGCAGCAGGCGACGCACGGGCAGGCGCGCGAGCGCGGCTCGACGCTCGCGCCACAGCACCGGGGCGCACACCACCAGCAGCCAGGCGAGCCCGAACACCGCGATCGGCAGCAGGCCGTCGGCCCGCAGCAGCGCGGTGGTGGCCGCGAGCGCAGCCGCGAGGCGATGGCGATCGGCCGACCACGCGGCGATCGAGCCCATGGCGGTGGCCGCCGCCCAGCTCGTCTCGAGCCCGCCGTGGGACCACACCATGTGCTCGGGCACGCTCACCAGCAGCGCCGCGGGCAGCAGGTCGATCGCCCGCAGCCCCAGCGCCGAAGGAGCGACCTCGAAGCGCCGTCGCAGGGTGCGAGCCACCAGCACCGCCGCCACCAGCCCGGCCAGCGCCCCCAGCTGTGTGAGCGCGTCCGCGGCCGAGGGCGGCGCCCAGCCCAGGCGATCGAGCCCGGCCAGCACCATCACCCAGGCGAAGTTGGTGTAGCCCTCCACCCGCTCGGGCGGGTCGATGCCCACGTTGAACACCAGCGCCCCGTGCTCGGCCAGGTTGCGGGCGTAGCGGAACGAGATGTACGCGTCGTCGCAGATGAAGGTCCAGGCCCGCGCGTGCACGACGAACGCCACCGCCAGCCCCAGCGCGAGCACGATGGCCGCGGGGGACGGGCGCCACGGCGCCGAGGGAGGATCGGGCTGGGACCTTGGCTCCGCGATGGCCAGATGCTAACCGAAGCGGTCCTAGCCAGCGCCGTGGTCCGTGAACTGCACCGTGAAGTCGATCTCGTAGACCCTGCGGGAGAAGCCGTCGGGGTGCGGCGGGAAGTGCTTGGATGCCCGCTCCACCCGCCGCAGCACCCAGCGGGTGCGCACGGGCCCGAGGGTGGAGCGCAGCACTCGGGCGAAGTCGAAGCGCCCCAGGCCCCGCGAAGACAGGCGCCCGTCGGGCAGCACCCGCAGCTCGATCTCGATCGCGTGGCCCTGCGGGATGCCGGGCACGGGATCCTCGTCGAGCTCATGGAGCACCAGGCGCACGATCTCCGCCCCGTAGGCCGAGTGGTCGAGCTCGCCGTCGCCCACCAGCCCTCCCGCCACCTGCGACGAGCCCTCGCCTGGCTGCGACGATGCGATGCCTCCCTCGCGGCCCTCGTCGCTCCGCGGCGTCGCGGTCCCCTCGCCCGTGCCCTCGGCGGGCTCGCCCGACGCGGGGCGACTGGCCTCGGCGTCGCCGAGCGAGGTCTCGAGCTCGGGCGCGGGCTCGCTCGGGGGCGAGCTCGTCACGGGCGGTGACGGCTCGGGAGGCGACGCGCGGGGCGGAGGCGGAGGTGGAGGCGGCGGCTCGTCGCGCTCGGGCTCCGGGGTCGAGACCAACGCGGGGCTGCGGCCGGGGTCGCCGGGAATCTCGGCCTGCGTCGAGAGCACCCCGGGGAGGATCGGCACCGGCTCGACGACCTCCACCACCACCCACGGCGGGGCGTGCCGTCGCTCGGGCTCGGGCGCGGGCCGACCGACGACCCAGGCCAGCAGCGCCGCATGTGCGGCGAGGCTCCCCACGAGCCCCTTGATCCGTCGCCCGTTCATCCGCGAGCCCAACGCGGCCGGCAGCCGCGCCCTACAGTCTGTCCGCCCGTCGTCGCGGGGGTCAATCGGCCGCGCTCCACCGCCGCGCCCTCGCCTCGGCGACCGCTGCGCGCCGTGGTACAAACCGATCCTCGGGTGAAGCTGATCATCCAGATCCCCTGCCTCGACGAGCGCGAGCAGCTCGGCCCGACCCTCGCCGACCTCCCGCGCCGGATCCCCGGCATCGACCAGATCGAGGTGCTGGTGATCGACGACGGCAGCACCGACGGCACGGCCGAGGTCGCGCGGGAGCTGGGCGTGCACCACATCATCCGCTTCCCCCGCAACCGTGGGCTGTCGGCGGCCTACGCCGCGGGCCTCGACGCCTGCGTGCGCCTGGGCGCCGACGTGGTGGTCAACACCGACGCCGACAACCAGTACCGCGGTGCCGACATCCCGCGCCTGGTGGAGCCGATCCTCGCGGGGCGGGCCGAGGTGGTGGTCGGCGACCGCCGCACCGACACCATCGAGCACTTCTCGGTGCTCAAGCGCATCCTCCAGCGCTGGGGCTCGCGGGTGGTGCGACGGGCCTCGGGCACCGAGGTGGCCGACTCCACCAGCGGCTTCCGGGCGCTGTCGCGTCGCGCCGCCGCCACCCTGTTCGTGCACAACCGCTTCACCTACACCCTGGAGACGATCATCCAGGCAGGGCAGGCCGGGCTGGTGGTGGAGAACGTGGCGGTCGAGACCAACCGGCAGACCCGACCCTCTCGCCTGTTCCGCTCGATCCCCGAGTACCTGCGGCGCAACGGCAGCGTGATCCTGCGGGCCTACAACATGTACTGGCCCGTGCAGACCTTCGGCTTCCTCGCCGCGCTGCTGCTGCTGCTGGGCCTGGTGCTCGGCGGTCGCTTCCTCTACTACTACGTGCTCGACCCCGGCTACAGCGGGCACGTGCAGTCGCTGCTGGTCGGCGTGGGCGCGGTGCTGCTCGCGTTCGGGGTGGGGCTGATGGCGCTGCTGGGCGACCTGATGTCGGCCAACCGGCGCTTGCTCGAGGAGCTGCTCACCCGGGTGCGCCGCCTCGACGCCGCGCTCGCGCGGCAGCAGGGCGACGCCGAGGGCATCGAGAGCACCGGGGCCCCGCCGTGGACCGCCGATGCCACGCGGCCGGCCGCGCCCGAGCGCACGGAGCCGGCCCCATGAGCTCGCGTGCCACCGCCGACGCCGGCAACGTGGTCGGCAACGTCTACGACAAGTACGGCACGGCCAACCCGATCGCCCGCCGGCTGATGCGGGGCTTCCTCGACGCGGTGACCGAGCTGTACCGCGTGACCGAGCCCACCTCCGTGCTCGAGGTGGGCTGCGGCGAGGGAGAGCTGGCCCTGCACCTGTGGCAGGCGGGCCCGCGCCCCGATCGCTTCGAGATCTGCGACGTGGAGCTCGACCGCCTGCGCCCCGACCTGCCCGCCGCCATCGTGGCGCGCGAGGCCTCGATCTACGCGCTGCCCTGGCCCGCCGACGCCTTCGACCTGGTGATCTGCTGCGAGGTGCTCGAGCACCTGCAGCGCCCCGCCGAGGGCCTGGCCGAGCTGGCCCGCGTGGCCCGGCGTCACGTGCTGCTGTCCACCCCCTGGGAGCCGGTGTGGCGCGTGCTCAACGTGGCCCGAGGACGCTACCTGGGCGAGCTGGGCAACACCCCGGGCCACGTCCAGCACTTCGGTCGACGCGGCCTGGCCCGGCTGGCACGGACCCAGCTGCGCCTCGTCGCCCAGCGCACGCCGCTGCCGTGGACGGTGCTGCTGGGCACCCCACGGGAGTGGCATGGCTGAGCCTCGCCGGCCCGCCCGGCCCGCCTGGGCCCCGCGGGTGCTCGCCGCCCTGCCGTGGCTGCTGGTCACCGGCCTGGGCCTGGCCCTGCTGTGGCCCGTGCCCACCGGCGCCATGCCGCTGTCGGCCGATCACACGGTGCACCTCACCCGCATCTCGCTGCTCGCCGACGAGCTGGCGCAGGGACGGCTGCGAGGCTGGAGCAGCGCATGGTTCTTCGGCACGCCGGTGGGCGAGCTGTACCCCGTGCTGGGCGACCTGGTGATCATCGCCCTGCGAGCGCTCGGCCTGGGCCTGCTGTCGTGGCCCCAGGCCTACGCGCTGGGCTTCACCCTGGTGTTCCTGGTGCAGGGCTGGGCGATGCTGCGGGTGGGCCGGGCGCTGGGGCTCGGGCCGCTGCCGGGGCTGGTGGCGGGCCTGCTGGTGCTGGCCGACGTGGGCGCGTACCGAGAGGGCGGCTGGATCTACACCGTGTTCTACGGGGTGTGGCCGCAGGCCCTGGCCACCGCGCTCACCTGGCTGGCCCTGGCCGAGATCGCCGTGGCCTGCGAGACCGAGGACTCCCGCACCCGGCGACGTCGAGTGGCCACGGGCGCGCTGGCCATGGGCGCCGCCCTGCTCGCCCACCCGATGGCGATGATGAGCTTCGCCATCGGCGGCCCGCTGCTGGTGCTCACCCTCGGCATGCGCTCGTACGCCGACCTCCGTCGCACCGCGGCCGTGGCCTCGATCTCCGCCGCGCTGGGCGTGGCCTCGGCCGCCTGGTGGCTGGTGCCCATGCTCCAGCACCGCGGCTGGATGGCCAGCTAC
This sequence comes from Myxococcales bacterium, assembly GCA_020633315.1. GTDB lineage: Bacteria > Myxococcota_A > Polyangia > Nannocystales > Nannocystaceae > Paraliomyxa. Next base: position 33,897 of record JACKDV010000030.1, on the reverse strand, counting down.
GGCTGGCTGTGGCAGCCCCTCGATCGCATGGCCGCCCAGGTGGCGCAGGGGCACTGGACCCAGGGCATGCCGCCGGCGGTGGGCGCCGTGGTGGGCCTGGGCCTGGTGATGCTCGCCGTGCTCGGCCGTCGTCCCGCCCGCTTCATCGCCGCGTTCGCGGTGCTGAGCTGGCTGCTCGCCAGCCACGAGGCGCTGTGGGAGCTGCGTCTCGATCAGCTCAGCGAGGGCTTCGCCCACATCCAGTACCAGCGCTTCCTCATCACCGCCAAGCCGGGGCTGTTCCTCGCCGCGGGGGCGGCCCTCGCCCTGCTGCTGCGCGGCGGGGCGCGGCTGTGGCCCATGACCGCGCGTCCGTGGGCCCGCCCGCTCGCGGCCGCCCTGGCCGCGCTCGCGGTGGGCCTGGGCGCCTGGATGCTGGTCGATCAGCGCGATGCCTGCCGCGAGCTCGAGGTGGGCGAGGTGCAGCTCGAGCGGATCCCCGGGCAGCCCGAATTCGACGACGAGTACGCCCAGCTGCTCGAGTGGATGAGGGAGCGCCACGCCGCCGCCGACGACGAGCCGCCGTACCGCGCCACCGTGATCGCGCCCCGCAACCTGCACTGGTTCATGGATGCCCCCGCGCTCACCGGCATGCCGATCTACAAGCAGGGCTTCACCCCCGGCGACAACTTCGTGCACAAGCCCGAGGCCGGCACCGCGGCCCTGCTCGACGCGCTGCGGGTGCGCTACGTGATCACCACCGGGCGCCGGAGCTCGCGAGGCGCCCGCGAGGTGGCCAGCTTCGGTCGCATCCGGGTGCTCGAGCGCGAGCGCTGGGCCGAGCTCCCCATCGCGTGGCTCCGCGGGCCGGGCACCCTCGAGGTGCTCGAGGACGACGCGGAGCACGGCGTGGTACGGGTGCGGATCACCGGAGCCGGCGAGGGCACGCGGGTGGTGTTCGGCGTGGCCGGCTTCCCGCGCTGGACCCTGCGGCACGACGGCGCCGAGCTGGAGTGGATCGAGGTGCCGGTGGTGGGCGACGGGCCAGCGGCCACCCAGGCCGAGCGCCGCGGCGGAGACCTGCGCGGCGGCAAGGCCCACGGCGACGACGGCAGCGAGCCCACCCTCATCGCGGCCGACGTGGGCGACGGCGAGCTCGAGCTGCGCTACCGCCCGCGACGTGCGGCCGACGTGGGAGCCGGGCTGCTGTCGCTGCTCGCCCTGCTCGCGATCGGGGCGCTGGCGTGGCGACCCGATCGCTGGCCGTCGCCCGGCCGCCGGCTCGACGCCGCGGTACGGCGGCTGTCGGTGGTGGGGCACCCGGCGGTGATCGTCGGCCTCACCGTGGTGCTGGTGGTCGGCGCGGCGATGCGTCGCTCCGCCGCCGACGCGCTCGAGAGCACCCAGGCCGTGGGCTGGCTGGAGGACGGCCGCGCCCAGCCCGGCCCCCACGTGCACGTGGGCCCGTTCAAGACCGACATGCTGATCGTGCCCGCGGTGCTGGTCGATCCGCGGCGCAAGGGCCCCGCGGTGGTGGGCTTCCCGGGGGTGGTGCTGCCCGAGCGGCTCCACGGATGGGTCGCCATCGACGACGATGCGGCCAAGCTGCAGCGCAAGGGTCGGCATCGCGTCCGCATCGAGGCCCGGGCGCCCGACGGGAGCGCCACCACGCTGTTCGAGAGCTGGCTGGCCCACCGCCCGGGACGCGTGCCGCTCGCCATCGACACCGGCGCGCTCGCGGGCCAGCGCGTGGAGCTGCGGGTGGTGGTGGAATCGGAGGGCCAGCGCCCGCCGCCGCTGGGCCTCGACCTCGAGCTGGGAGGCGCCCCGTGAGCACGGGAGCCTCGCCGTCGCGGCGGGCGGCTCGGATCGGGCTGGGCACGATCGTGGGTGTGGCCCTGCTCGAGTGGGTCGCCAGCGCCTCCGCGTACCGGACCGCCATCGCCCCCGCCGACTGGGAGGCCGCCTCGCTCGCGCTGGCCGAGCTGCCCCCCGACGAGCCGGTGTGGCTGGGCACCCCGTGGCTCGCCCCGCGGGCTCGCATGCACCTGCCCCGCCTCGCTCGCTGGGACGCGGTGGCGCCCGCCGACCTGCGCGGGGCCCCGCGCTTCCACGTGCTGGGCCTGGGTGACGACGAGTGGTCGACCGAGCTCGAGGACGACCTCGAGGATCTGGCCACGCCCTCCAAGGTGGCCACGCGATCGCTCGGGAGCCTGACCCTCTCCACCTACGAGCAGCCCGCGGCGGGGACCGTGCTCGCCGACTTCGTGGACCAGGCCGCGAGCCTGGAGGTGAGCACGCCCTCGGGCCCGTGTCGCGGCCGTGGCCGTCGGACCTGCGAGGAGGGGCGCGTGGGGGTGGCGGTGGCCGAGGTCGACTACCGCCCCCGACGATGCCTCGAGCTCGAGCTGCGCGACGGCGCCACGGTGAGCCTGCGCTACCCCGCCATGCCCACCGGCGACGTGCTACGGGGGCACCTCGCGGTGGACGACTTCAACGCCCGCCTGCGCAGCGACGCGCCCGTGCGGCTGCGGGTCAGCGTAGACGGCCAGCGCATGGCGCAGTGGCTGGTGAGCGACGAGCAGGGCTGGTGGCCCTTCGCCGTGGCGACCGAGCCCGGCACCCACGAGGTCGAGCTCGAGCTGAGCGCGGCGGTGCGGGGCACGTGGCAGCGCGGCGGCTACGAAGAGGGCCGCGTGCACGCCCCCTGCGTGGAGCTGCGCAGCCTGCAGGAGGGATCGCGATGAGCGACGTCGAGGCCGAGCATGGGCCCGAGATGGCGAGCGTGCCCGAGCCCGAGGCGGAGCATGAGGCCGAGACGGAGCGCGTGCCCGAGGCGGAGCATGAGGCCGAGGCGGAGCGCGTGCCCGAGGCAGCGCCCGCGTCGACCGAGGCACCACCCGCCCTTGCTCGCCGCCTGCGCCTCGGTCGTCCTCCCGCGCACTGGCTGCTCGCCCTGGCCCTGGGTCTGCTCACGGTGGTCATGCTCGCGCGGGGCCATCGCGACGTGGGCTACGCCCGCGACGAGGGCGTGTACTTCGAGGCCAGCCGCAGCTACGCCGCCTGGGTGGCCGCGGTGGCCGAGCACCCCGGGCGCCTGGGCGATCGCAAGCTCCGCGACCAGCACTTCAAGGTCAACCACGAGCACCCCGTGCTCATGAAGACCCTCGCGGGCCTCAGCGCGCGCTGGCTGGCCGCACCTGCCGTCGACCCCGCGCGCCCGCCCGCGGCCCCCCCTTCGGGCATGCCGGAGGGCGCCGCCATGCGCCTGCCCGCGCAGCTCCTCGCCGGCCTCGGCGTGGCTCTGCTGTTCTTGGTGGGCCACGCCTGGGGTGGCATGGGAGCGGGCTTGCTCGCCGCGGGCTGGTTCATCCTGCTGCCGCGCGTCGCCTTCCATGCGGGCCTCCACGCCTTCGACGTGCCCATCGCGGTGGGCGTGCTCGTGGTGGCGCTGGCCTACCGCGCGGCCCTCCGCCGCCGCGCCTGGGGCATCGCGCTGGGCCCCCTGCTCGGCGTGGCGATCGCGATCAAGCACAACGCGCTGTTCATGGGCCCCCTGCTCGCGCTGCACTACTACCTCGCCCTGGCCTGGGCGCGCTGGCGTCATGGTCGGAGCATCACCCGCGCCCAGTGGCTGCCCCTGCCCCTGCTGAGCATGGCCGTGCTGGCTCCGCTGGTGGCGTGGGCGCTGTGGCCCTGGATGTGGAGCGACACCGTGGCGAGGCTGCAGGAGTACCTCGAGTTCCACCGCAGCCACTCCTGGTACAACATGGAGCTGCTCGGGACCAACTACAACCAGCCGCCCATGCCGGTCTCGTATCCCGCGCTGATGACCTGGGCCACCGTCCCCACCGCGCTGCTGCTGCTGTCGGGCGTGGGGCTGTGGCTCGCGCTGCGCCGGGACCTGCGTGCCCCCGCCCCCGAGGGCTCCGCCACGCCCCGCTTCGGCGCGCCGCTGCCCCGCGGATGGTCGCGCCTGGACGGCCCGTGGCTGCTGCTGCTCGGCCTGTTCCCGATCGCGCTCATCAGCCTGCCGAGCACCCCGATCTTCGGCGGCACCAAGCACTGGCTCACCGCCTATCCCTTCTTGGCCCTCGCCGCCGCCGTGGCCTGGCGCGAGCTGTGGGACGCCGTCGACCTCGGCCCGCGCCGCCGCGTGCTCGCCCCCGTCGCGCTCGCCCTGTGCCTGGGCCCCGCCGCCATCGCGACCGCCGACGGCCATCCCTACAACCTCTCGCAGTACGCCCCGCTGGTGGGCGGCCCCCGGGGCGCGGCCGACCTCGGCCTCAACCGCGGCTTCTGGGGCCACGCCATGCACGACCTGTGGCCCACGCTGCAGCAGGCTCCCGGCCCGCTCTACCTGCACGACCTGCACGAGCTCGCCCGCCAGCAGTACGAACGCGAGGGTCGCTGGCCCCCGCAGCTCCGCCCCGGCCCCGTCAACCGAGCCCGCTCCGCCCTGCTGTTCCACGAGCTGCACATGGCCGAGGAGGAGCAGACGATCTGGGAGTCGCTGGACACCACCGCGCCGCTGCAGGTGCTGAGCCTCGACGACGTGCCGCTGACGAGCCTGTACGAGACCCCGCCCGACGACCCGCACGCAGTGCCGTAACCGCGGCGGGCCACGGAGGATCGTCGTATACTCGGGACCGATGCTGGTCGAGCGTCTCCAGCTCACGAACTTCCGAGGATTCGAGCACCTCGACCTCCGCTTCGAGCCCGACCTCACCGTGCTGGTGGGAGTCAATGGCTGCGGGAAGACCTCAGTGATCGATGCGCTGCTGATCGGGCTGAACCTGCAGGTTTGGTCCCCTCGAGACGTGAAGGTCGGCCACACCGAAGCCGAGATCAGGACCGTCACTCCTGATCATCCCGATGCATTTTCCCACGCCGAGCTGGTCAAGAATGGCACCCATGTCTCGACGAAGAGCGCAGGCGAGATCGAACCAACGTATCTACCGCTCGTCTACGGCGTGTGGCGCGGCACGTGGGACGATACTCCGGGATCAACACGTCCAGGAGAACCTTGGGGCCCAGACCGGGCCAAGATGCAGAACTACGGAAGTGTGAGCTACGGTGAGTTCTTCAAATGGCTTCGCGAGGCCGAAGATGAAGAGAACGAACAAATCCGCTACGAGGGTGCCAGCGAGGATCCTCGTCTAGCGGCCGTTCGAGATGCCGTCCGAAGGCTACTGCCAGACTACGACCACCTTCGCATCAGACGACGCGGCGCGATGGGAGATGAGCGGCCCCGTCTCACGCTGGAAAAGGACGGATCGCTACTCCTCTTCGACTCGCTGAGTGAAGGCGAGCGGACCCTCATAGCAATGATCGCCGACATCGCCCGACGGCTCACGATCGCTCATCCCGACGCCGACGATCCGCTCACCCAGCCGTTCCTCCTCGTCATCGACGAATTCGAGCAGCACCTCCACCCTCAGTGGCAACGCGAGCTTCCACGACGCCTCCACGAGGTATTTCCGCGTGCGCAGCTCATCATCACCACCCACTCCCCCATCGTGGTCAGCGAGGTGCTGCCGCGACAGATCCGCGCCTTGAAGGACTTCTCGCTCCTCGAGACAGCCCACCGCGAGGGGCAGGACGTCAACGAGATCCTCGAGGCGCTGTTCGGAACGGCGTCGAGGAAGCCGGAGACTCAGCGGGTGATCGACGATGCCTACGATGCGCTCGACGACGACGAGCTCGACGAGGCATCGACCAAGATCGCGACCCTCGATCACCAACTCGGCGGTGACGATCCCGAGGTCGTACGCCTCAAGACCCTCCACCGCATGCTCCAGGGCCGCAACCAGGATGCGCTTCCAGAAGAGTAGGGAACCCGCGGCCCTCCGACGCTGGCGCGCGAGCAACCCGGGAGAGCTCTCGTGGAAGGCACTCGGCGGCGAGGTCAAGGCATCGATCCGAGAAGCTCTGAGTCGCGAGCAACATGGCGTGTGTTGCTACTGCTACGGCCCCGTCGAGCCAGGCTCCCGCATCGAGCACATCGCAGCACGGACTCCCGAGAACATCCTGGAGTGGGACAACCTCGCGCTGTCCTGCTACGGAGGAGAGGGTTCGGACGAGCACCACTGCGACAAGAAGAAGGGGAGCCGTCGACTGAAGGTGATTCATCCCCACCGTGCGCCCGTGCTCTTCGCCACCCGAGTCGACCTCCGGGGCCGTCTCAAGGGGTACCCATCCAACGAGGCACTGCGACAGGACGTTGAGGACACGCTCAACCTAAACGCTCGTCGACTGACCAATGCTCGTCGGGCCTCGATCGTGACGGCAACGGTGGGACTCCCGTCGGGTCGGTGGTCGCCCCGGCGCTTGGATCAGGTGCTCCAGGAGCTCAGCGGTCCTGGAGCTTGCGCTCGAGCCACTGCTCGACCCATGGCTGGTAGTCGATCGGCTGGCCTCGTCCACGACGGTCTCTGAGGGACCGATCACAGACCACGAGCGACTCGCGATGCGTATCCCCCCTTCGTTCATGAGAGCCCTGCTCGCTGCGTCGCTGCCGATCGTGCTCGGGTGTCGCTCGCCCGCGCCGGCGCCCTCGTCCCCCGCTCCGGCGGGCGCGGACGACCCCGCCTTCGACTCCGGTGATCTGCCGTGGCCCAGCCCTGCCGCCTGCGAGGCCGCGGCCGAGGGCCCGGCCCCCGACGCCGCGGTGGTCGAGGAGCTCGGCCTGGTGGTGGGTGGGCTGTTCGCGGTCGACCACCTCGGCCCCGAGCGCTTCGAGTCGATCAAGGCGCACGTCCGCGACGAGCCCGATGCCTTCCTCGACGCGTGGGCCCAGGCCGCGCTCGCCCCCGATGCTGCCGTCGATGCGTACTGGGCCAACCTGCTCGAGCGCACCGCCGTCACCCGCCGCGATCGCAGCCGCCTGCTCGCGGGCTGCCTGGTGCTCCGCCTCGATGCCGCCCTCGCCCACCCGCCCGCGGGGGCCGACGCGAGCTGGGCCGATCGCGTGGCCGATCACCACCGCTCCCTCTACCTCGTGTGGCGCGAGCCCGTGCTCGGCGAGAGCCGGCGGCTCGCCCAGCCGGCCACGGCCACCCTCGATGCCTCGACCCAGGTGTTGCGCGTGGAGGATTCCTGTACCTGCGGCGAGCCCCTCGAGTGCACGGTGGCGGCGGGCCCCGAGCGGCTCGACGCGCTGCTCACCCTCGACCTCTCCGCCCCGGCCGCGTGCCGTGACTGCTTCCCCGGCACCACCACCTGCCGCCTGCCCGCCGAGCTCCGCGACCGGGCGGTCACGGTCAACGGCCGATCGATCTCCGCGCTGAGCTCGGAGTAGGGCGCCCCCCGACGCGCGGCTTCGCGGCTGGCCTCACTGCGCGGCCACAGGAGGACGGGCCGCGGCATCGGCCGCATCGGCGTGGTGGCGCAGCACGTGGTCGCGGACCGCATCGGGCAGCTTGCCCTCGCGGGCGAAGAACACGAAGGCATCGCGCACCGCATCGCGGATCGTCCCGGGCCGATAGCCCAGCTCGCGCTGGGCCTTGGAGGTGTCGGCGTGCCGGCGCATCTGCAGCACCCCGATCGCCCCGGGGGTGAGGCGCTGCGGCAGGTTGGGGAACAGCTTGGCCAGCGAGCCGGCGTAGAGCCCGGTGACGCTGGCCATGAGCTTGGGCGGCACCTCGAGCCGCACCGGCGGCAGCCCGCTCACCTCGGAGAACATCCGAACGAGATCCTCCAGGGTGTGGAACGCCGTGCTCACGATGTACTTGTGTCCGGTGCGGCCGCGCTCCATCGCCAGCAGGTGGCCGCGCGCGATGTCCCGGGCGTTGACGAAGTCGAAGCCCCCCGGCACGTAGGCCCGCAGCTTGCCGCGGCTGAAGTCGATCATGGTGCGTCCCATGCGAGAGGGCATGTAGTCCCACGGGCCGATGCAGGCGCACGAGGTGGCGATCACCGCGTCGAGCCCATCGATCACGCAGCGCAGGGTCTCGTGCTCGGCCAGCGCCTTGGTGTGGGAGTAGGGCATCACATGGCCGAAGGGATAGAACGGCCGCTCCTCGTGGCTGGGGCGCGAGGGATCGTCGAGGTCGTAGCCGGTGGAGGAGAACGAGCCCGTGAGCACGGCCCGGGCCACGCCGTTGTCGAGGCTGGCCCGCATCACATTGCGGGTGCCGATCACGTTGATCTCGTACAGCTCGCGCTGCTCACCCGCGCTGGCGTTGAGGGTGGAGACCTTGGCCGCCACGTGGAAGACGCGGGCGCAGCCCTTGGTGGCCCGCAGCATCGCGTCGTAGTCGCGGATGTCCCCCTCGACCAGCTCCACGGGCAGGCCGCGGAACGCCGGATCGTCGCGCTCGCCCGGCACCACCAGGCACCGCACCTCCTGCCCCTCGTCGAGCAGCGCGTGAACCACGTTGGCGCCCACGTGGCCGCTGCCACCGGTCACCAGGACCTTGCCGCCGGGAATGCTCCGCTCGTTGGCTTCCATCACGATGGGGTGCGCGTATCACCCGAAGCGTCGTCGTGTCCACGCGAAGAGCCCTGCGCACCCCGTCGTCGAGCGAGGCTCGGCGACGGGGTGTGCTCCTCCACACATCGAGTGACCACCACCTGCGTCGAACGACGCCGAGGGCCTTGCGAATTTCGATCGCTTTCCCCGTAGAGCACACTGCCACCGGGACCTCCGCCCGGTCCTCGCGCCCAGACTTCGGCGAGCGTCGCCACCTGGCCAAGACGGTGCGGGCCGCCATCCGCTTCCCCGCGCCCCCCCTCATGCGAGAGGATGCCGACCATGCCGGATCCCGGGGATGCCGAGCTCTCCGTCCTCGATGCGCTGCACGAGCTCGTCGACGTGAGCCAGGCGCTCGGGCTCCACGCCCCCTCCCCCACCGAGCGCGAGCAGGTGCACGCCAAGCTCGAGGCCCTGCGCGAGCACCTGGCCCGCGCGCGGGTGCGGACGGGGACCCCGGCCACCCTGCACGACCAGCTCCACCGCCGCGTGGAGGCCCTGGTCCGCCTGCTCGCCGAGCAGCCCCACTCCATCGAGCGCTGGCGCGAGGCTCGGGCCTCGCTGGTGGAGTGCTACGAGGAGCTGCGAGGATCGCTGCGCTCGCGGCCGGGCTTCGATCACGGCGGCCGACGGCGGATCAAGCCCCACAACCTGCGCCGCACCCTGTTCCACGCGGGCTCGGGCATCGCCTGGGCCTTCGCCTACGAGGTGTGGCTCGAGCGCTGGCAGATGCTGCTCGCGCTCGTCGCCTTCCTCGTGCTGTTCGTCACCGACGACGTCATGCGCCGCTGGTTCCCCGACCGGCGCGGCCGCTTCGCGGTGACCGTGTTCCAGCTGCTGTCGCGCCCCAGCGAGAGCGCCAAGATCGCCTCCTCCACCTGGTACACGGCGGGCATGCTCGTGGGGGTGCTGGTGCTGCCGAGCCACGCGTTCTTGCTGGGGCTGCTCGTGCTCGCGCTCGCCGACCCGGCCGCGGCGCTGGTGGGCCGTCGCTTCGGTCGCCACAAGCTCTACCGTGACAAGAGCATGATCGGCACCGCCACCTTCTTCGTGGTGGCCATGGCCATCGCGATGGTGCTCCTCGCCATGCGAGTGCCCGGGCTGGGCCCGCAGGCGCGGCTGGGCACGGCCGCGCTCATCGCCCTCGCCGGCACGATCGCCGAGCTGCTCGGCGATCACCTGCAGGACAACGCGTCGATCCTGCTGGCCACCGGGATCACGGCGGCGCTGCTGCTCTGATCCGAGGGCTCAGTTGCTCTCGCCCACCACCATCGCCGCCCGCTCGCCGAGCTTCTGCGGGTTGAACAGGCGCGTGGTCCAGGAGCGCGCCCGCTCGGAGCGCATGAGCCTCACGAAGCCCTCGCCCGCCCAGAACTTCGGCATCATCCGCATGCTCAGCGAGGCGCGGTAGCGCATCTGCTGCGCGGGGCTCAGGCCGCGCGCGGGGTCGAGGCCCCGGCTCGCCGCCTTGGCGGCCACGATGCCGCTCTCCATGGCGAAGCTGATGCCCTCCACCGTCGCCGGCGAGACCAGGCGCGCCGCCTCGCCGCACCACAGGGCGTGGCTCTCGGCCACGGGCCCCACCTTCATGGCGAGGGTGGCCGGGTGGCCCATCCACTTGCCCACCGGCTCGGCGTGGCGCAGCTCGTCGGCGAACAGCTCGTCGAGCAGGTCCTGGAACAGCGCCTTGAGCCGCTTGGCCTGGGAGCTGTCCTCGGGGATCGTCAGGCCGATGTTGACGATGCCGTGGGGCTCGGGGAACAGCCACGCGTAGTAGCCGTCGAGGCGGTCGTCCCAGATGAACTCGCCCTCGTCCGCGGCCCGCAGCCGCGCGCCCTTCCACCAGCCCATGATCGTGCGGATCCCGTAGCGCGGGGACTGGTCGGTCTCGAAGCGCGAGGGCGAGCCGTTGGCACAGATCACCAGGTCGGCCTCGAGAGTCCCCGCCGAGGTCTCCACCCCGCGCACCTGGCCCGCGCCGTCGCGCACGAGCGTGGTGACCTTGGTCTCCTGCTGGAAGGTCGCGCCGTGCCGGACCGCCTCGCCGATGATGGTGCTGTCGAGCTCCACCCGCGGCACCACCCAGGCGCCCTTGGCCCCGCGCAGGTGCACCTTGGTGCCCCCGGGACCGCGGGCCATCACGCCGCACATGGGGATGTGCAGCGGAGCGATCGTCTCGCGGAGGCCGAGCGTATCGAGCATGGCCAGTGCGTGGGGCGACAGGCCGCTCCCACACACCTTGGTCCGCGGGTAGCTCGACTTGTCGAGCACCAGCACCTCGGCCCCGTCCCGGGCCAGCGTGAGCGCGCAGGCTCCCCCCGCCGGTCCGGCCCCGATGATGATGATCTTGGAGCGCCGCACGTCGGCTTTATCGCCCAAGCGCTGGGTCCCGGTGACCAAAAACCACCGCAAGGGTGACGGGGATCACAGGCACGGTTTGCGCGCACGAAGAAGGCCGCGAGGGCAACCCTCGCGGCCTCCGTGCTCGGCCTCGCCGACGCTCAGGCGTCGTCGTGCTCGTCGCCCCGAGCCTTGGCCTCCATGCGGGACACCGCCCCCATGCTCAGCTCGTCGATGTTGGGCTTCATGCCCGAGCTCGGCGAGGTGATCCAGGAGCCCACCTTCTTGTAGTGGACGCCGTAGGCGAAGCCGAAGACCAGGCCGTACAGGACGAGCCACGGGAAGATGCTCCCGTCGAAGAGCACGTGGACCAGGCGGATGCCCATGTCGGGGGCCGGGCGACCGCCGTACATGCTGCCGTACGCGATCGCCACGATGCCGCCGAGGACCATCAGGGCCGAGTACAGGTTGGTGTGGGTGAGCTTGCCCCACAGCCGGCCGCGGTCGTCCTGCCGGAAGTACTCGAGGCTGTAGCGGATGATGGAGTGACCGATGAGGTACATGCCGGTCAGGGCTCCATCGAAGGGCAGGTAGGGGAGGATCGCGTAGAACACCGCGAACATCGCCAGGTAGATGACCAGGGCGTACAGCTGCGCGGGGTGGATCTTCACGTTCTCCAGGTGGGGAGCACAGCGCACCACCTTGGATTCCTTGCTCGTGTAGCGCACGCCGAAGCGGCTCCCCAGACGGCTGCGGGTGGGACGACCCCAGCAGCAGCCGTAGACGAAGCAGCCCAGGCGCGCGATGGCCTCGCCCAGCGGCAGGGCGAAGGCCGGGGCGTCGAGGATCCGCAGGACGGGTGCGTCGACCACCGAGGCCACGTAGATCAGGCCGATGGTGCCTCCGGCGATGCCACCGTGGAGCATGTAGCCGGGCTTGATGAGGGTCTGCAGCGGGCGGCGGAACAGCTCGCGCCACTCGAGCATCACGCTGAACGCCCGCAGCCCCACCAGCACGGCCGGCACCACCAAGAAGAGGTAGAGCTTGGCCATGTAGACGGCATCGAGCCCCGTCATCGAGTTGAACCACAGCGACACCAAGAAGCCGGTCGCGAACGCCGTGCCTGCGAGGAAGGCGTAGGTCGTGAACAGCCAGTTCCCGATGCGGAACAGGACGGTGCGGTTGTGGAAGTCGAGGATCCAGCGGGAGATGAAGCTGGGTCGGTGCCCCGCGTCATTCGTGGTCGTCGTCGTCGTCGGCATTTTCTCTTCGGTCCCGGGCCGGACCCTAGCCGATGAACCGGGGGGCTCGCCAATCCCCGGGGCAGGCCCGATGTGATGCCTCCTACATTGGCCCCCGGTTTGCGCCAGTCGATCGCCCGGTGATAATTTGGATCCACGGTGTCCGACGAGGACGATCACGAGGGTGTGCACGACTCTGCACACTCGCACCACCATCATCACCACGATGATGAGGACGACGGGGAACCGGCCTCCACGGGCGGCCTACCCATGATGATCGCGGTGGGCATCTTCATCATCGGCCTGTTCGTGCTGGGCATCGTCCCCAACTGCACCTGAGCCGGATCGTTTGGCGCTCGAATCGCCGGTGGGCCGGGCCACGGATGCCGCACACGGCGCATCCTGCGGCCGATACGGGTCCGATCCGAAGCGTCGGCCGCCCCGTACCCCTGCCGACCGCGCACCTCGGGGGATCTCACGATGTCACGCTTCCGTCTCGCCGCCTTGCTCACCGCGCTCGCCGTCGCGCCCGCCTGTGGCCACGGCGACACCGCCAGCACCACCTCGCCCTCCGACGCCCTCGAGCGCGCCGAGGTGGAGTGGGCGAGCTGGGAGCCCCGCAGCTTCGAGCGCGCCGAGCAAGAGCAGCGGATCATCCTGATCAACGTGGTCGCCACATGGTGTCACTGGTGCCATGTGATGGAGGAGGAGACCTACGCCGATCCCGAGGTGGCGGCGCTGCTCGCCGAGCACTTCGTGACGATCCGGGTCGACTCCGATGCCCGCCCCGACGTGGCCGAGCGCTACCGCGAGTGGGGCTGGCCCGCCACGGCGTTCCTCACCCCCGATGCCCAGCCCGTGCTCGCCCTGCGCGGCTTCAAGAACCCGCAGGCCTTCGCCACGCTGCTGCGCGAGCTCGTGGCCGATCGCGACGCGGGCACGCTCGCGCAGCGCATGCCTCCCGTCCCGGAGCCGCGCGCGGTGGAGGGCGAGCTCGGGCCCGTGCTCGCCTCGGCCACCACCCAGCTCGACGGCTTCTACCAGGAGGACCTGGGGGGCTGGGGGCAGACGCAGAAGTACCCGTTCCCCTCGCCGGTCGAGCATGCGCTGCTGCGGGCGCGGGTCCACGGCCTGCCGCAGTGGAGCGAGCGCGCCACCCTCACGCTGCGCAACGAGGAGAAGATCATCGATCCGGTGTGGGGCGGCATGTATCAGTACTCGGTCGCCGGCGACTGGGACCACCCCCACTACGAGAAGATCACCGCGATCCAGGCGGGGGCGATCGAGACCTACGCCCAGCTCGCCCGCGCCAGCGGTGACGGCCACTGGCTCGAGCCCGCGCGCGCGGTGGCAGGCTACATGCGGGGGATGATGCGGGATCCCGAGGGCGGGTTCCTCACCAGCCAGGACGCCGACCTGCGCCGCGAGGGCCAGCCCACCGTGCTCGGCGAGAGCTACTACGGGCGCGACGACCAGGGCCGCCGCGCGCTGGGGATGCCTCGCATCGACGACAACGTGTACGCCGACCTCAACGGCCTGATGATCCGCGCCATGGTCGAGCTGTACGCAGCGACCGGCGATCCCGAGGATCTGGCCGCGGCCACCGAGGCGGCCGAGCACCTGCTGGCCACCCACCGCGCCCGCGGGGGCGGGTTCGTGCACGTAGCCGACGACGATCGCCAGGGGCTGCTGTACCTGCGCGACCAGGCCGCGATGGGCTGGGGGATGGTGGCGCTCTACCGCGCCACGGGGCAGCGGCGCTGGCTCGAGGAGGCGCAGCGCGTGGCCGAGCTCATGCGGGCCGAGCTCGAGGACGCCGAGGGCGGGGGCTTCTACGCCCACACCGTCGACCCGGGCGCAGTGGGGGTGTTCGCGCAGCGGCGCAAGCCGGTGGAGGAGAACGGGCTCGCGGCGCGCTTCCTGATCGAGCTGCACCGCTACCTCGACGGCGACGGCCGACGGTCGACACCCTACGGGACCGCGGCCGAGCGGGCCCTCGCCGCGGTGGGCCACCCCGACACCGTGCACGAGGAGGGGCGGATCATCGGGCGGCTGGTGCTGGGGCTCGAGGCGGTGCTCATGCCCACGGTCGACGTGACGGTGGTAGGGCGCGACGACGAGCCCGGCACCGCGGCCCTGCACCGCGCGGCCCTGCACCTGTACGAGCCGCGCGCGGTGGTCGAGCGCAGCCTCCCCGGCGAGCGCTACCCCGACATCGGCAAGCCGGCCGTCTACCTGTGCACCGACACCGCCTGCTCGTCGCCCATCACCGACCCCGCCACGCTGCCCGGGCGCGCCGAGGAGTTCCTGGCCGAGAGCCTGCCCCCGCGCTGAAGCCTCCGGCCGGGCGCGCTATGCTTGGCGCGTGGCGAACCCGAGGCCCGGCGAGCGGCCGCTCGACGGCCTGCTCCGCAAGGCCAGCCCCGAAGGAGACCTCCTCGCCCAGCACGCGCTGGGCGAGCTGCAGGCCCGGCTGTTCGGCAAGCCCCGCGCCACCATCCAGATCGGGCGCTACGCCGTGCGGCAGCGCATCGGGGCCGGCGGCAGCGGGGTGGTCCATCGCGCCTACGATCCCAAGCACGACCGCGAGGTCGCGCTCAAGCTGCTGCACGCCCAGGAGGGCAAGCGCTACGAGGCCGCGCGCGACCGGCTGCTGCGCGAGGCCCAGTCGCTGGGCAAGCTCGACCACCCCAACATCGTGCGGGTCTACGACGTGGGGACCTACGATCCCGCGCTGCTCGAGCCGGCCGCGGGCGAGGAGCGAGCCAGGGCCGAGGGCGTGTACTTGGCGATGGAGCTGCTCGAGGGCGGCGACCTGGCGCAGTGGCTCGGCGAGCGGCCGCGGGGGTGGCAGGAGATCCGCGAGGTCTTCCTCGCCGCGGGGCGAGGGCTGGCGGCCGCGCACGCCCGCGGGATCATCCACCGCGACTTCAAGCCGGCCAACGTGTCGATCGACGCGCAGGGGCGGGTGCGAGTGCTGGACTTCGGCCTCGCGCGCCCCACCGTCAAGGACATCTCCGATCCCTCGCAGGGCCTGACCGCGGGCGCCCAGCAGCGCCTGGAGGAGCTCGCGCGGCCGCTCGACGCCACCCTCACCGCGCCGGGCACCCTGCTGGGCACGCCGGCCTACATGGCGCCGGAGCAGCACGACCTGCTGCGGGCCACCGCGCTCAGCGATCAGTACTCGTTGTGCCTGGCGCTCTACGAGGCGTGGTACGGCCACCGCCCGTTCCTCGCCGAGAACGAGCAGGAGCTGCGCCGGCTCAAGCGGGAGGGCAAGGTGCTCCCGCCGCCCGACGACAGCGAGGTCCCGCGCTGCTACTTCGACGCGCTGGTGCGCGGGCTCTCGCCGCGGCCCGAGGATCGCTTCGAGTCGATGCAGGCCCTGCTCGACGCGCTGCAATCTCCCCCGCCACGGGTGAGCGGGACCCGGCGGTGGACGCTGGTGGTCGCGGCGGTCGGCGTGCTCGCGATCACGGCGGGAGGGCTGGCGTGGTGGGGCGAGGGCTCGCGCGAGCCGGAGTGCGGCGTGGCGTGGGCCGACGCCTGGGACCACACGGGGCGCGAGGCGCTGCGGGCCTCCGCCGCGACCGCGGGGGAGTACGCCGCGCGAGCGGCCGCGACGATCGAGACCGAGCTCGACGGCCGGGCCCGCGAGGCGCGGCGCATCGAGGCGAAGCGCTGCGGATCGACCCCCATGCCCACCGCCATCGCGGCCTGCCTCGATGGTCGCAGCCGTCGCCTCACGCAGCTGGTGGAGGCGCTGCCGGGATCCGAGGGCGCGACGCTGGCTCGGGTGGCGCAGTGGCTGCCCTCGCTGCCCTCGCTCGAGGCGTGTCGCGACGAAGGCGAGGGACCCTCGGCGATGGTCCGCGAGCGGCTCGAGGACGCGCGCCAGCTCGAGGCGCTCGGCGAGCTCGAGCGCGCGCGCGAGCAGGCCGAGCTCGCCCACGTGGATGCGAGCCCGCAGGGCGATCCCCGCTGGCTCGCCCGCGCCGCGGCCCTCCACGGCCACCTCGCCTTCGCGGCAGGAGCCCGGGGCGAGGCCGAGCGAGCGCTCACCGAGGCCCTGTGGTCGGACCGGACCGACGATCCCGAGGAGCCGGCCCTGGCCGCCGCGATCGACCTGCTCGAGCTGGCCCGGATCTCCGAGCCCCGACCCGCCGACACCCCGCTGTGGATCCGCTTCGCTCGCGAGCATGCGGCGGTCCCCGAGGTGACCACGCCCACCCGCATGCGGCTGTACCTCGGCCTGGGTCGGCTCGCCCTCGCCGAGGGCGACACGCACCGCGCCCGCACCGATCTCGAGCAGGCCCTGGCGCTGCCGGGAGCCGAGCGCGAGCCCGGCCTGGTCTTGCAGGCACGACGAGCCCTCGCCCAGGCCCTCGAGCGCGCCGGCGAGCTCGAGCCCGCCGAGGCGCTGCGGGCCCGAGCCCTCGCCGAGGCCCTCGCCGCCCTCGGGCCCGGGCATCCCCTGCTCGCCGAGCCCACCGAGTAGCCGCCCCGCGCCATCGGGTACGATGGCGAGCGTGCCCCGACCGCGACGACTCGAGCGCAGCGGGATCGCGTTCGCGGCGATCGGCTCGGTGGTGATCTTCGGCCCGCTGCTCTACCTCGCCTGGCCCCGCGCCGACGAGCCCGCGGCCGACGAGCCCAGCCCGGGCGCCCCGGCCCGGCCCGACCAGCCCGAGCCCGCCGCGATGGGCATCGACGCCGCCGCGGTCGATCGCGAGGCATCCCTGCTGTTCCAGCCCGTGCTGGTGTGGGCGGACGACTCGGTCACCGTCCAGGGCACCGGCTTCACCGTCGAGCACCCGCGGGGCACCTTCGCCGTCACCAGCTCGTGCTTCGTCGTGCCCAGCGAGATCCCGCTGCGGCGCGTGGCCTTCGGCTCGCTGCCGGGGCTCGACAAGCTCGGCACGGTGCGCGAGGCCTGGGGTCCCATGGGGCCGTGCGCGAGCGACTCGGCCGACGACATGCGCGACGACTACCTGGTGATGCCCATCGAGGCGATCGCGGGGCTGCAGCGCCTGCAGCTCGACCCGCGCGACGAGCTCCCGGTGGGCGAGGCCGTGTGGCTCCCCGACAAGAGCGACGCCACGGCCGTCGGCCACGTGGTCCACACCGGCCGGATCACCCGCTCCTCGCTCGGGGTGATCGAGGTGGCGCTCGATCAGCCGATCACCCTCGAGTCGCAGGCCGGCAGCCCCGTGCTCAGCCAGGTCTCCAATCGCGTGCTCGGCATCCTCGCCGGCGCCAGCTCGGAGGCGGGCGAGCGCCTCTACCTCGCGCCGGCCTCGGTGCTGCGCGCCGTGATGGACGACGAGGCGCGCGAGGCCGTGCCGCTGACCGAGGCGCTGGTGCGGTGGATCCCGCTCGAGGGCGACCCCACCGAGCCCTGAGATACCGTCTGCTCGAGCGTCGCGCTCGGGGCATGGAGGCTCGATGGGGCACGATGCCCCGCAATTCGGACGCGCGTTACCCGAGCTTTACCTCCCGTTCGGAGCATCGGCTGCGTGGGGGTCCGGCTGCGGGTCGTCCGAGCCTGCACCATGAACGACGCCCAGCCCTCGCTCCCCTGCCCCTGCCCCCGCTCCCGCCACCGCCGCGGCGTCGCGGCCCTCGTCGGCGCGCTGGTGGTGTCCGCTCCCCTCGCCTCCGCCCAGGCCGCCCCCGCTCACCGTCCCGCGGTCGAGGCCGCCGCTCCCATCGACCTGCACGAGGTCGTGACCATCCAGCACCGCCGCGTCCTCGACGGGATCGAAGTGCTGCTCGGCCGGGCCCTGCTGCGCTCGTCGCTGCTCCGGGCCGCGGTCCACGACAGGGTCTCGATCGACTGGAGCTTCGATGGGCTCGTCACCACCGACGACGAGGCCGACGAGGACGTCGCCCTGGCCGAGCCCGCGCCTGCGTCCGCGGGACGCCGCCAGAAGATCGACGTCGCGACCGACACCAACGATCCCCTGGCGGGGCTGTTCTGATCCGAGCGTGGGCTCACGGCCATCACCTTGGCGATCGCAGGGGGCTCGCGCTGCCTCACGATGCGCTTGGAGGCACGGAGACCCGGGAAGGTTCCCTCGGCGACCACTGCTCGTCCGGGCGCGGGCATCATCACGCCTCGGCGGCGCATCGCCGATCGGCCGTGTACATTTGGAGGCGATGACGACCCGAGCGCCCTGGACTATCGCGATGGGACTCGCCCTGGCCTCGCTGTCGGGTCAGGCCTGCGGCCCCTCCTCACCTTCGACTTCCAGCACCGACACCGGAGCCACCGGCTCGACCTCCGCCCCCCTCCCCGACACCACCACCGGCAACGCCTCCGAGGGCTCCGAAGGGAGCACCTCGCTCCCTCCCCCCGACGGCACCACCGACGGCGACTCCACGGGAACGACCGGAGATCCAACCCATTGGTGCAACCGCGCCCTCCACGAGCTGAGCTGCGTCGAGCGTCCCCTCCCGGTCGGCCTGACCGGCACCACCCCGCTGGGTCCGATCTCCATGCCCTGGAGCTACGCCGGGCTCATCACCTGCGGCACTTGCTTCGGCACGGAGCTGTGGTCGCGGCTGCTGTTCCTGCCGACCTACGAGGACCTGCCCGCCAACCCCTGGGACATCGAAGAGGGCCTGCTCATCGACGAGCTCTTGCCGGTGCTCGGCGAGCCCCGGATGGTCACCGTCGAGCTCCACGTGGGAGGCGAGACCGCCACCGC
Source organism: Myxococcales bacterium (assembly GCA_020633315.1). GTDB lineage: Bacteria > Myxococcota_A > Polyangia > Nannocystales > Nannocystaceae > Paraliomyxa. Next base: position 15,154 of record JACKDV010000030.1, on the reverse strand, counting down.
CCCCGCCACGATCACCTTCGACTCGATCCCCACCCCCGAGCTCCTCGCCGAGATCGACACCAGCGGCGCATCGGCCCAGTGGAGCGGCACGCTGACCATCGACGCGGAGGGGTGGGCGATCGATGCCAGCTTCGTCGCCACGGCCTGCGCTCAGGTGATGGCCTCGATTCCCTGCGAGTAGGCGAGGGCTGCGACCGGCGGGCGGCGATGCTCCCGCTCCGTACCGCAGCACCCACCTCCTACCCCTCGATCCTCCCCGCCAGCTCCGCCACCCGCCCCGGCGCACCAAACGTCCGCACCAGCTGCAGCATCGCCTCCCGGGCCACCTCGTCCGCCGACTCCTTCATCCCTCGCCCTTCCCACAGGGCCAGCCGCACCTGGCTCATCGCCGTCGCCGTCCGTGCGCACAGCTCGGGATCGTCCCGCCGGAACACCCCCTGCTCCATCCCCTCGCGCAGCGCGGCGATCATCATCTGCAGCCCGGCCTCCCACGCGCGCGTCTGCTCGGGCGTGCGCAGCTCGTCGGTGGTGCCCCACGGCACGCGCTCGCGCAGCTGCAGCCGCAGGAACTCGGGGTTGTCCATGTGGAAGCGCAGGTAGCCCTCGAGCCCGGCGCGCACACGGTCGAAGGCGTCCCTCGCCGCGAGCACCCGACCCCCCACCTGCTGCATCAACGCCTGCAGCCGATCGGCCTGCACCGCGCGATACAGATCCCACTTCTTCGGAAAGACGGCATAGAAGGTGGCCAGCGAGACGCCGGCTTGCTTGGCGATGGCCTGCACCTTCGCGGCGTCGTAGCCGTGCTCGGCGAAGACCCGCTCGGCCGCGTCCACGATGGCCTCGCGGTACAGCGCCCGGCGGGCCTGCTTGAGGCGCTGCCGGGGATCGGCGGCCCGGCGATCGGGGTGGTGCGCGGCGTCGCTTGACATCTCGAGAGGCGCAGAATAATAGCTCGCGAAAACAGAATCTCAATTCTGTTCCGCCCTCGCCCCTTCGCGCGCTTCGCCAGGAGCCCACCATGACCGATTCGTCCGGGCCCGATCCCGGTCCGCCCCCGAGCTTCGAGCACGCCCGCAACCGCCGGCAGAAGGCACGCGCGGCCGGGCTCGATCCCGACTACTGGTATGCGGTGGAGCAGAGCTCGCGCCTGCGCAAGGGCAAGCACCTCGAGACCAAGTTCATGGGGCGCTCGATCGCGGTGTTCCGCGGGCAGGACGGTCGCGTGCGCGCGGTGGAGAACCGCTGCGCCCACCGCCACATCAAGCTCACCGAGGGCGAGGTGGTGGACTGCCGGCTGGTGTGCCCGTACCACGGCTGGTCGTACGACGGCGAGGGCCGAGCCCACATCCCGCACGACCTGTTCGGGCGCAAGGAGCCGGACATCCGCATCGCGTCGGTCCCGGTGCGCGAGCGCTACGGGCTCGTCTTCGTGTTCCCCGGCGACCCCGAGGTCGCCGAGGTCCGCGACATCCCCTCGATTCCCGAGCTCGAGGGGCCCGCGCCCTGGCCCCACGCCATCGTGCAATTCGACTGCTCGGGGCACCACTCGATGCTGCTCGAGAACGTCTCGGACTTCACCCACGGCTTCCTGCACCGCAAGTTCCAGCCCTTCGAGGGCACCGACCTGCGGCGCTGCGAGACCATCGGCGACCGCGTGGAGCTGGAGTACGACTCGAAGATCGGCGCGGGCCGCCTACAGGACATGTTCATCGATCGGGGCGAGGGCGGCTGCGACCACATGCTCGCCTGCTACGACTACCCCTACCACTGGTCCAACACCCAGGACCGGATCAAGCACTTCCTGTTCACCCTGCCGGTGGACGAGAGCCACAACCGTCACATCTTCATCTTCTACCTGCGCCCGGGCGCCATCCGCCTGCCCGGCCTGGGGCCGGTGCCCCGCGTCGTCGCCGACACGATGATGAAGCTGACGCGCCTGACCACCCTGCAGCCGCTGCTGAGCCAGGACGTGTGGGTCATCGGCCACGAGCAGGAGGGCTGGGAGCGCCACTGGGACCGCCCCGCCCCCGAGCTGTCGCCGGTGGTCAAGGCCTTCCAGGACCTCACCATCCGCAAGTGGGAGGAGTACCTCGAGCGAAGCCGGCGCAAGGGCACGCGCCGCGACGCCCCCCCGCTCGTGCCCACCGAGGAGCTCGCCCGATGAACGCGACCCACCCGATGCCATCCGTGATCGACCTGCGCGCCGAGCCGGGGCAGATCCGCTGCTTCGACCCCGCCACCCGCGAGCCCCTGGGCCTGGTGCCCGTGGACGACCCCGAGCAGGTGCGCCAGGCGATCGCCCGCGCCCGCGAGGCGCAGATCGGCTGGGGCGAGACCAGCTTCGCGCTGCGCCGCCGCGTGCTGCGGCGCGTGGCCGACTCGATCCTCGACCGGGTCGACGACCTGGTCGAGCTCATCGTGCGCGACTCAGGCAAGACCCGCGAGAACGCGCTGATGGGCGAGATCTGGACCGTGCTCGAGAAGCTGCGCTGGACCATCGCCAACGGGCCCCGGCACCTGCGACCCGAGCGGGTCTCGTCGGGGCTGCTGATGCACAAGCGGGCGCGGCTCGAGTACCACCCGCTGGGGGTCATCGGGGCGATCATCCCGTGGAACTACCCGCTGCAGAACATCATGAACCCGCTCATCCCCGCGCTGATGGCGGGCAACGGCTTCGTGGTGAAGCCCTCGGAGTGGGTGGCCTGGTCGGCGCGGCCCTTCGTGCAGCTCGTGCGCGACGCGCTGGCGGCCGAGGGGCAGTCGCCCGAGCTGGTGCAGGTGGTGCAGGGCTACGGCGAGACCGGCCAGGCGCTGATCGAGGGCGGCGTGGACTCGCTGGTGTTCATCGGCTCGGTGGTCAACGGCCGCCGCGTGCTCGAGGCCGCGGCCAAGACCATCACCCCGGTGATCCTCGAGCTGGGCGGCAAGGACCCCTTCATCGTGTGCGACGACGCCGATCTGCCGCAGGCAGCCCACGCCGCGCTCGCGGGCTGCTTCATCTCGGCCGGCCAGAACTGCGTGGCGGCCGAGCGCCTGCTGGTGCTCGACGCGGTCTACGACGACTTCGAGCGCATGGTGGGCCAGCTCGTGGCCGGCTTCCGCCAGGGCGATCCCCGCGGCCCCGAGCCGGTCGACGTGGGCGCGATGGTCACCCCCATGCAGCTCGACATCGTGGAGCGCCTGGTGAGCCGCGCCGTGGAGCAGGGCGCCCGCGTGGTGGCGGGCGGCAAGCGGGTGCTGGGCGAGCGGGGCGACTTCTTCGCGCCCACCGTGCTCGCCGACGTGACCCCCGAGATGGAGATCATGCGCGAGGAGACCTTCGGCCCGGTGATGCTGCTGTGCCGCGTCCGCGACGAGCACCACGCGGTGGAGGTGGCCAACTCCACCGGCTACGGCCTGAGCTCGTCGGTGTTCAGCCGCGACCGCGACCGGGCCCGTCGCATCGCCGCCCGCCTGCAGGCGGGAATGACCGCGATCAACGAGTTCGGCGGCATGACCTACATGGCCCAGGACCTCACCTTCGGCGGGGTCAAGGAGTCGGGCTTCGGGCGGATCAACGGGCGCGAGGGCCTGCGGGCGTGCTGCAACGTGAAGGCCGTGCTCGACGATCGCCTGCCGGTGGGCTTCGCCAACAAGCTGTTCCCCGTGGCGCGCGGCGACTTCGAACGGATCAAGGGCGCGGTGCGCTTGGTCTACGGCCACGGCCTGCGCCGCCGGATCGCCGGGGTCGGCGACCTGCTGCGCGCGCTCAAGGACGGCGAGCGATGAGCGAGACCTACGACTACGTGGTGGTGGGCGGCGGCTCGGCCGGCTGCATCGCGGCGGCCCAGCTCGCCGAGGATCCCCAGGTGCGAGTGCTGCTGCTCGAGGCGGGCCCCCGCGCCGAGGACCACCCCGAGACCCTCTCGGCCGACGGCTACAAGCACGCCTTCATCAACGACGAGGTGATCTGGGAGCGCTTCACCTCGCCCCAGCCCCACGCGGGCGGGCAGCGGATCTTCGCGGGCACCGGCACGGTGCTGGGAGGCAGCGGCTCGGTCAACGGCATGGTCTACACTCGCGGCGACGCCCGCGACTACGACGAGTGGCCGAGCGGCTGGCGCTGGAGCGACGTGGTCCCCGACTTCGAGCGCATCGAGTCCCAGCTGCGCCCGCGCCCCCGGCCGCCCACCCGCTGGACCGAGGCCTGCATCTCGGCCGCGGTCACCTGCGGCTTCCGTCGCAGCGAGGACTTCTCCGGCGGCGACCTGGGCAACGTGGTCGGCTACGAGCCCATGGCCTACGAGGGCGACCGCCGGCGCAGCTCCTACGTGGCGTTCCTCAAGGACGCCGGCCCCCGCAGCAACCTGGTGGTGCGCGCCCGGGCCTTCGTGCACCGCCTGGTCTTCGACGAGGGGCGGCGGGCGATCGCGGTGGAGTACGAGCAGGACGGCACGCCGCGCCGCGCAGAGCTGCGTCGCGAGGTGGTGATGTGCGCGGGGGCGCTCGAGACCCCCAAGCTGCTGATGCTCTCGGGCATCGGCCCCGAGCAGGCGCTGCGCACCCAGGGCATCGCCCCCGTGCTCGAGCGCGGCATGGTGGGCCAGAACCTGCACGACCACCCCAACGTGCCGCTGTTCTTCGCCTCGCGCGAGCGGGTGGACTGCGACTACCCGCAGCTCTACAGCTTCTACCGCACGCTGCCGAGCGCCCGGCTGCCCGACGGGCAGAGCGACACCTGCTACGTGTTCTGGCCCGCGCGCTCGGCCATGAAGCAGGCCGTGCAGCGCGTGCTGCCCGGCCAGCTGCTGCCGCCCTCGCTCTACGACGGGCCGGCCAAGCAGGGCATCCGCGACGCGGTGGGCCTGGCGTTCCGCTCGGCCGCGGTGCGGCGCTTCGTCGATCACCTCTACGGGATCGTGGTGATCCTGGGCAAGCCCCGCAGCCGCGGCAGCCTGCGCCTGGCCTCCACCGATCCGCGGGCCCAGGCGGTGATCGATCCCAACTACTTCTCGCATCCCGACGACATGGCCACCATGGTGCAGGGCGTGGCCATGGCCCGCCGGCTGAGCCACAGCGGCGGGCTGGGTGCGTGGGGCAGCCGCGAGCTCATGCCCGGGCCGCTGGTCCGCTCCGAGCGGGCCATCGCCAAGTGGGTGGGCAAGAACGCGATCACCACCTATCACTTCGCCGGCACCTGCTCGATGGGAGAGGACGAGCGCTCGGTCTGCGACGCTCGGCTGCGCCTGCGCGGCACGGCCAACGTGCGCATCGGCGATGCCTCGGCGATCCCGTTCACGCCGGTCTCGGCGCTCAACGCCCCGAGCATGCTGGTGGGATGGCGGGCAGCCCAGTACGCCCGGGCCGAGGCGGCCCAGCGCCCGTCGTTGGCGCGCTAGGACGGAGCGCGAGCGAGGGACATCGAACGCCGCTCGGTGCGACCCAGCGCCGGCCGACCACGCTCCGCCTCGGCGATCCTGCGGCGGGGTTCGTGGTATTCCTCCCTCGTCCTCATGACCGCGCAGCCCTCCCTGGTCCTCGCCTCCCTCGCGCTCCTGCTCACCGCCTGTGACTCCGGGAGCGAGCCCGCTCCCGCCGCTCCGACCCCGCCGGCTCCCGCCAAGGCCGAGGTCGAGGCGGCGCTCCCCGAGGCCGACGCCGGAGCGGAGGTCGCCGACGGCGGGGCCGCGGCCGGAGCCGACGCGGCCGCCGACGGAGGCGATGTGCAGCCCGACGCGGCCGCCGACGGAGGCGATGCGCAGCCCGACGCCCCGTCGGTCGCCGACGTGTCCAATGCCGCCTTCTTCGTGGTGCGCGGCAAGGGCATCGTGGCCCTCACCGACGCGGGCTTCTCGGTCGTCCCCGATTCCCAGACCGTGTACGTGTCGGGCTTCGTCCACGGCGCCGACGGCAAGCTCTACGCCAACGCCTCCTCCAGCATCATGGAGCTCCGCTCCACCTCGATGCAGCAGGTCGCCCCCCTCGACTACGACGAGGTGGGCAGCGTGGCCGGCTTCGACGTGGGCCCCAAGGGCGAGATCTGGACGGTCGGCACCAACGGCGTCTCGGAGTATCGCGACGGCAAGTGGACCACCCAGAGCAAGGCCGACGTGGGGCTCGGCGGTGACTTCGAGGTGGGCATCGCCGTCGACTCCGGCGGCGATCCCTGGGCGGCGACCAACAGCAGCCTCGTGCACCGCAGCGGGGGCAAGTGGGAGCCCGCGTCGCTGCCCAAGGGCCCCACCAAGTACCTCGACAAGATGGGGCACGGACCCGACGGCCAGGTCTACATCTCCACCTACGACGCGATCTTCCGCCTCACCGGCGAGCCGGCGAAGGTGAAGGTCAAGGCGGCGCGCTACGAGAACCCGAGCACCTTCGCGTTCTCGCAGTCCACCTACGGCGTGGCCAAGGGGCTCGAGTCGGCGTCGATCTTCATGCCCGCCGACCAGGGCGTGCTCTACGGCAAGAAGGACCTCGGCATCGGCAGCGTCTCCGCGGTCGCGGTCGACGACCAGGGCCGGGTATGGGCCGCGGGCGACGGCGGCATCGCCATCGCGGGGCCCGGCGACTCCCGGGTCACCTGGCGCTCGGGCAGCATCGAGGACGTCGCCGGCCAGATCTCGTCGGTGGTGGTGCGCGGCCCGGGCCCCGTGCTGCCCGAGGCCGGCGCGATCAAGAAGGGCGGGCTCAAGGGTCGCGTGATCAAGGGCGGCGCGGGCGTGGCCGGGGTGAAGGTCGAGCTGTGCGAGAGCCCCTCGATGATCTACTCGCGCACCCCCTGCACGGGCGCGCCCACCCACCTTCGGGGCACCACCGATGCCGAGGGCAACTTCGTGTTCGAGGGGGTGCCGCTGGGCGCCTACGGGCTCGCGGTGAAGTCGGGCCGCAAGTGGCAGATCACCCTGGGCGCCGCGCTGGGCAGCGCGATGACCGAGGGCGAGATCTACGACCTCGGCTCGGTGGAGCTGCAGTAGGCGCTCGCGCGAGCCGCTACGGCGCGGTGACCTCGACCTCCACCCTGAAGTCGCTCGCCATCGCCTCCTCACCGGCCCCCGTCACGGGAATCGTGATCGTCGCCTCGCCCACGCCCTCGGCCCGGAAGGCGTAGCGCAGCAGGGTGGAGCCGCCGTCCACGTCGGGCGGCGGCGGCACGGTCTCGGTCTCGACGAAGCGCAGCGCGTCGCCCGAGACCGTCGCGTCTCCCCAGCCGTGGCGATACTCGGGCGAGATCCCCTGCGACGACTCCCGCAGCTCGATCACCACGCGATCGCCGGGGTGGATCGAGGGGTTGGGCTGGGCCACCGACAGCACCACGGTCTTGCCCTCGAGCGCGGGGGATGCTCCGCCCTCCGCCGCTCCCGGCTCCGCGCGCGATGGCGATGCCGCGGGGGTCGAGCCTCCGCTCGAGCAAGCGACACCGAGGACCAGCACCAAGGGGACGAGCTCGCGCATCGCCGGGCAGTCTACCGCGGGCCCGTCCGACGCGGGCCCGTCGACCGGCCGCCCGACCACCGACCACCCTCGCCGAGGGACCCCACCGTGAGACACCCCAAGGCCCCTCAGCCAAGGCACGCAGAGCGATCCGACGGCGCAGGAACGTCGGTTCGTCGTCGTTGGCCGGCCCGAAGGCACCAGCCCAATTCGGACCGAGGCCCCCGGCTCGCGCCCGGGTACGATGGGCTGGGGGTGTTCACCAGCCGTAGAATGAGCCGTCCTCGCTCGCTGGCCGAGCAGGATCTCGAGGCGCTGCGCTTCGTCGAGCGCGTGCTGCCCGGGCCCGCGCTGCTGCTGTCGGTGCTGGTCGTCATCGAGTCGAAGCGACCGTGGATCACCACCGGCCTGCTGGTGCTCTACGTGGCCTTCAACATGGGCCTGAGCCGGGCGGCGCTGCGCCGGGGCCGAGCCCTGCTCGTGCGCACCAACGAGCTGCGCTACCTGTTCGACATGGTGCTGCTGGTGGTGCTCGGGGTGAGCGCGGGACCCGAGGCCCCCGCGGTCCTCATGGCGGTCCCCCCGGCCTGCGGCGCCCCGTTCCTGTTCCGCGACTGGCGGGCCTGGGTCGCGATCGTGGGGGTCTGCGGCGCGGCCTTCCTCGGCAGCCTGCTCGCGGGGGCCGAGCTGCTCGAGCTCGTCCCCATCGTGGTCGCCGAGATCGGCGTCGGGGTGGTGCTGGTCGCGGCGGTGGTCGAGCTGCGCCGGCGCGAGGCCGAGCGCGAGGTCGCGCTGGCGCACGCCACCCAGGCCTCCCAGGCGAGGTCCGAGTTCCTCTCGGTGATGAGCCACGAGATCCGCACCCCGCTGCACGGCATGATGGGCACGCTCTCGCTGATCGAGCAGGGCGAGGTCGACGAGCTCACCCGCGCCCGCCTCGGCACCATCTCCGAGTGCGGCCGCGACGTGCTGCGCCTGCTCTGCGACATCCTGCAGCTCTCGCAGATGCAGAGCGGCGAGCTCGAGCCGCTGCGCCGGGCCTTCTCCGCGGCCGAGCTGGTGCACGAGGCGCTCGAGCGGGCCCGCATCGAGCTGGGCCCGCGCGAGCTCGAGCTGGTGGAGGAGCTCGACGAGGGCCTCGCCGATTGCTACCGCGGCCCCGCCGACGCCATCCACCAGGTCCTCGACCGCCTGCTCGACAACGCGATCGCCTTCACCCCGCGCGGCCGCATCACGGTCGAGGCCCGCCCGGGGGCCGACGGGCTGCGCTTCGCGGTGCGGGACACCGGCAGCGGGATCCCCCGCGCAGAGCTGTCGGGCATCTTCGACGCGTTCAACCAGGTGGACGCCACCACCACGCGCTCCCACGGCGGCCTGGGGCTGGGGCTCACCATCAGCAAGCGCACGGTCGAGGCCCTGGGGGGTCGCATCGAGGCGACGAGCGAGCTCGGCAAGGGCAGCACCTTCGCGTTCACCGTGCCCTGCGAGGCGATCGCGGTGACGGAGGAGCAGAGCTCCGACGAGCTCGAGCTCCGCGTGCCCGTGCCCTCGAGCGGCACCGTGCTGGTGGTCGACGACAACGCGATCAACCGCCGCGTGATGGCGGGAATGCTCGAGCGCCTCGGCTACGCCGTGGACACCGTCGACGACGGGCAGCAGGCGGTGGAGCGCACCCGCGACACCGCGTACCCGCTCATCCTCATGGACTGCTACATGCCGATCATGGACGGCTACCAGGCCACCCGCATCATCCGGGAGCGGGACGGCCACCGCTCGCGGATCATCGGGGTCACCGCCGACGCCCTGGTCGACGCCCGCAAGCGCTGCCTCGACGCGGGCATGGACGACTACCTGCCCAAGCCCGTGTCGCTGCAGCTGCTCGGCGAGCGCCTGGGTCGAGCGGCCGCTCCCGCGCCGGGGTAGCACGCCATGGCCCGTCGCGACGAGGCCGCTCCCGCCGGCCCGGCGCTGACGGCCGGGAGCCCCGGTGGTACCGTGACCCCGCCGCCATGCCGCGCTTCGACGCCTCCTCTGCCCGCTGCGAGGTCCTCACCTTCAAGGAGGGCCTGCTGTCCGCCGTGGCCCACGACCTGTGCCTCCGGGTCGAGCGCTTCACCATCGAGCTGCACGACGACGAGTCGATCGAGGCCCGCTTCGAGGCCGGCTCGCTGCGGGTGGAGCACGCGATGAAGGACGGCCGCCCCGCGCCCGGCACCCTCTCCGACCGACAGCGCCGCGAGATCGAGGGCAACATCGTCGACGACGTGCTGCACGCCAAGCGCCACCCCGAGATCGGCTTCCGCTCCACCCGGGTGCAGGGTGAGGGGGACGAGCGTCGGATCGAGGGCACCCTGCGGCTGCACGGCCAGGAGCGCCCGCTGCGGCTGCTGGCCCGGCGCAGCGACGGGCGCTGGACCGCCGAGGTGGAGCTGCACCAGCCCGATTTCGGGATCAAGCCCTACTCGGCCATGCTGGGCACGCTGAAGATCCGGCCCCAGGTCCGCGTGAGGGTGTCGCTGCCCGGCTGAGCACCCCCCGAAACGGTTTCTCGACCCGTCGGCGCCCGGTGGCCGGACCTGGTAGCCTCGCGGTCGATGGACCTCCTCCCCACGATGGCCATGGGCATCGCGTCGGGCGTGATCGCGACGCTGCTCACCCTGATCCTCCCGGTGATGATCTACTTGCTGCTGCTCTACGACTCGCGGCGCAAGGACAGCCCCGCCGCCGGGGACGATCAGCTCGGGCTCAAGACCGTCGGCGTCGTGCTGATCCTCTTCGCCACCGCGCTGTTCACCGCCGGCCTGCAGAAGCTGCTGGAGACGCTGCTGACCTTCGACGACGTGGGCGACAACCTCAAGGACGCGCTGCCGCTCCTGGTGGTGGGCATCCTGGGCGTGCTGGGCACGTCCTTCATGCTCTTCCCCAAGACCAACGCGGCCGAGTTCCCCAAGGCCAAGCGCCTGGCCGCGGGCATCGTGGCGCTGGTGACCGGCATGGCGCTGCTGCCCGTGCTCACCATGTTCCTCGACGAGCTGCTCGACTGGGACAGCTGGAAGAAGGTGGCCAGCGCCCTGAGCGTGGTCGTGGACATCACCGTGGTGTTCGGGATCTCCTTCATGACCCTGGGCCGACTGAGCGGGATGAAGATGCCGGAGAAGGTGGCCACGGTCGCGCAGCCCGTCGGCCAGCCCGCGGCCGCGCCGGGCCAGGCCTACGCGGGCCAGCCCCAGGCGTACCCGGGCCAGCCCCAGGGCTATCCGCAGGCGCAGCCGCAGCAGCCCTACCCGCAGGGCCAGCCGCAGCAGCCCTACTCGCCACAGCAGCCGCCCGGACCGGGTGGCTGGCCCCAGGGCTAGCCCTCGCCATCGAGCGCATCCACGCCCCATAGCGTCGTGTGCGCCGCGCATGGTGCCGTGGGGTCAATGACTCCGCACACGGCCACGAGGCGCGACGCAGCGGCGCAGGCCGGGCGGGGCCGCGATCCAACGCTATGATGCGGACCTGACCGTGACGACTTGGCTTGCTTGGGGATGCGCGGCGCTCATCGTCGCCAGCGGGTGCGGAACGGCCGAGGACGACGACGGCTCGGTCTCCGGCACCGGCACGGCCGGTGACGAGAGCGGCGACTCCAGCACCGGCGGGCCGCCGCCCTCCGGCGACGTCGGTCTCGATCCCCTCGCGGTGCCCGAGCCCCGGGCCGGTCGCCTCAACGATCAGCAGTACCGCTACACGGTGCTCGACCTGCTCGGCGTGGAGCTCACCCCGGCCGAGCTCGAGGTGCTGCCCCGCGACATCCCCAGCGGGCGCGACTACTCCACCACCATCGATCCACAGTTCTTCAACTCGAGCTACGTGCTCGCCTACGCGGAGATCGCCCGCTCGGTGAGCGAGCGGCTCGAGCCCGCCGCGCTGCTGGCCGAATTCGCCGGCTGCGACGGGGTCGACCCCGGCTGCCGCCCCGCCTTCGTCGCGGGGCTGGGCCGCCGGCTGCTGCGACGCCCGCTCGACGAGGACGAGCACAGCCGCTACCTCGACCTCGCGATGACGATCGCCTCGGTGCCGCAGACCCGCGAGGACGACGTGGTCCGCGGCATCGTGCAGGCGATGATGCAGTCGCCCTCGTTCCTGTACCGCCTGGAGGACGAGACCAGCGGCGAGCCGGGCACGGTGCGGGAGGTGAGCGGCTACGAGCTGGCCAGCCGCCTGTCGTACTTCCTGTGGCAGTCGGCCCCCGACGAGGAGCTGCTCGACTTCGCGGCCGGGCCCGCGGGCGACGGCCGCTTCGACCCCGAGGCGCTCGGCGACCAGATCGACCGGATGATCGCCGACCCGCGCTTCGCCCGGACGCGCTCGTCGTTCTGGGGCGACTACACCCTGGCCGCGCGCTCCAACTTCGCCACAACCGACGCCGCGCTGGCCGACGAGCTGCGCACCAGCCTGCTCGCCAGCCTCGAGCGCATGTCGGGGGGCGACGGCGAGCCCGAGCCACTGTCGGCGATCTTCGACGGCCGCCGCTACCTCATGACCCCCGCGGTGGCCGAGCTGGCGGGCGTGCCCTCGCTCGGCGACGGCCTGCAGGACTACGACCTGCACGACCTGCCCGAGCGCCGCGGCCTGGTCACCCACCCCTCGTTCCTCGCCTCGATCTCCACCACCTCGTTCGTGGGGCGCGGGCTGTTCCTCACCGAGCGCCTGCTGTGCCAGCACGTGGCCCAGCCCCCCGCCACCATCGCCGAGCAGATCGAGACCACCGCCGAGGCCACCGAGGGCATGACCCCGCGCGAGGCCAGCCAGTTCCGCCTGGGGCTCGAGCCGGTCTGCCGCGGCTGCCACACCCAGTTCGAGCCGGTGGCCTACGCCTTCGAGCGCTACGACATCTCGGGGCGCTACACCCGGCTCGACGAGCACGGGCGCGCGCTGTACTCCGACGGGGTGCTGCCCGCCTTCGAGGGCCGCCCCGAGCTGGCCTTCCACGGCGCTGGCGAGCTGCTGCAGCAGCTCTCGGGGACCACCACGGTCTACGCCTGCCTCGTGGAGAACATGACGCAGTTCGGCACCGGTCGGCACCCCGTGCTCGACGGGCCGTTCCACGCCGACACCACCATGCGCTTCATCGACGACGGCCTCGGCTTCGACGCCCTGGCCCGCGCGGTGGCCAGCAGCGAGCAGCACACCCTCACCCGGGTGGTGGAGCCATGAGCACGCTCGGCCCGCGCAAGCCCTCCCGTCTCACCCGCCGCGCGCTGCTGCGGGGCGCGGGCGGGGTGGCGATCGCCCTGCCCCTGCTCCCCGAGCTGCTGCCGCGGGCCCGCGCCGAGCTCGACGACTCGATCCCCTGCCGGCTGTTCACCATGAGCTTCGGCCTGGGGCTCTCCGCCGCGATGCAGGCCGAGCGCTTCGACGGCCCGCTGCAGCCGCTGCAGCCGTTTGCGAGCAAGGCCGCCCTGTTCACCAGCGTGGACAACGCCCCGCTCAGCGGCGGCGGCACCCCGCACTACCGCATGGCGGCCGCGCTGTTCACCGGCGTGCCCCAGCAGAGCAGCCCCTCGTACACCGCCAACGGGCCCAGCATGGAGCAGGTGATGAAGCGGGCCCTGCACCCCATGGGCGTGCCCAACGTGGCCATCCCGGAGATCTCGGCGGGGCTGTGGTCCAACACCGGCTGCGTCGCCGCCTTCACCCGCCACTGGAACGAGGACGGCTCGCCGGGCCGCCGGCCCATCCGTCGCCCCTCCCAGGTCTTCGACGCGCTGTTCGGCGCCTTCGATCCCACGCTGCCGCCCGACCACGAGCCCACCCCCGAGGAGATCGTCCAGCGGCACGTGTACAGCAGCGTGCTCGACACCGTGCTCGACGACTACCACGCCATGGTGGGCCCGAGCTCCAAGCTCGGCGCCGAGTCCAAGGCCAAGATCGACAACCACCTCTCGGCGATCCGCGACGTGGAGAACCAGCTCGTGCCGGGGAGCATCGTGCCGCCCGAGGACTGCACCGTCCCCGACGCCAGCCGCTACCCCGACCCGCAGCCCTACGACTTCTACGACGCCGAGATCGGGCCCGCCGGCTCGGGCGCGCCCGCCATCGACTGGCAGGTGGCCGACCAGGCGATGGCCCTCATCGGCCGGCTGATGGCCCTGGGGGCGCACTGCGACGCGGTGCGCTTCGGCAGCATGATCTCGGTCGCAGCCGGCGAGTACCTGCGCTTCCAGGGGCAGTACACCGCGCTCGGCGACACCGCCGACTTCACCACCCTGCTGGCGTCCAACACCTCGCACGACGTGATCTTCCACGCCTACAATCCGGCGATGGTGCGGCTGCACCAGCACCTGTCGCTGTCCATGCTCGCGCACATGCTCACGGAGATGGACGCGCTGGTCGAGCCCAACGGTCGCTCCGTGCTCGACAACTCGCTGGTGCTGCTCGCCACCGAGTACGGGCAGAACCACGACGACTCGCCCGCGCTCCACGGGGTGCTCGGCGGCGACGGGCGCTTCAACCCCGGCTGGTACGAGCAGCCCCTGATCCCCTCGGACATCTACCACCAGGCGATGGCGGCCTACGGCATCGATTCCGGGATCCCCCGGCGCTGGCCCGAGTACGTCCCGACGGAGATCGCCGGCCTACGCAACGTGTGAGCCGCCGCGGCCGCCGGGTGCTCGTGAGAGGGTGACGCCCCCGGGGGTGGCGCTATGCTCCCGGCATGTCCGAGAAGACCCGCCAGCGCCTCGACGCCCACCACGGAGGCGAGCACTTCCACGACCTCATGCTGCAGGGCTTCGACAAGCGCTTCGGCGAGGCGTTCTGGTCGTACTGGGCCGAGCACATCGTCGTGCACCACGGGCCCGCCCCCACCTACCTCGACCTGGGCTGCGGCCCCGGCCTCATGCTGCGAGCGTGGCACCAGCGCTGGCCGCAGGCCACCCTGCACGGGGTGGAGCTGCAGCCCTACATGCTCGACACGGCGCGCAAGGTGGCGCAGGAGGTCGGCGCCACCCTCCACGAGGCCGACCTGCACACCATGGACCTGCCCCTGCCCGACGCCACCCTCGACGCCGCGCTGTGCTCGATGGTGGTCCACGAGATGCGCGAGCCCATCGGCATGCTGCGAGAGGTGCGACGGCTGCTCAAGCCGCAGGGTCGCCTGCTGATCATGGACTGGGTGAGGGTGCCGCTGCCCCAGTACCTCGCGGGCTGGGACGACGATCCCTTCGCGCTCGATGCCGAGCCCGAGATCCGGGCCTTCCGCCTCGACCACTTCATGGAGCACAACAAGCTCAGCCGCGACGACCTGCTGTGGCTGGTGCGGCGCTGCGGCTTCGAGGTGGAGACCTCGGTCGACCGCGGCGACGGCCAGTTCCTGTGGCTGGTGGCCCGGCCCCTCGCGGACACCTAGTCGTGGTGGCGGGCTAGATCTCGGGCCAGGCGCAGAGCTGGCCCGCGTAGCAGGTCATGCCGGGCGGGCAGGTCTCGCCCATGGCACACGACAGGATGCACTCCGGGCCGCCGCCGCCGGTGAAGTCGGTGCACAGCACCGGGGCGGTGCCGCCGGGCGGAGCCACGGGACAGTCGAGCGGGGTCACGCAGTTGACGTCGGAGCACACCCCGAACATCAGCCCGCCGTCGACCAGGCAGTTCTCCTGGGGCAGGCACACCGCGCCGGGCGGGTTGTTGGCGCAGTCGCCGAAGCCCTCGTCGGGGAGCGTGCCCGTCGTGCTCCCCGAGTCGCCCGTGCTCCCCGAGT
>JACKDV010000003.1 GCA_020633315.1 Myxococcales bacterium | reverse complement strand
CGCCCGTGGACGACCCCGCTGGCGTTGGGCGCGGTGGTGCTGGTGGCCGCGGCCCTGGTCTTCTCCCGTAAGACGGCCGGAGCCTCTGCGTTGATGCCGGGCGTGATCGGGATGACCCTGGTGCTGGGCAGCGCCCTGCTGCGGATCTCGTCGGCCCGGGGATGGTCGATCCCCCGCGCGTTGGCCCACGTGTCGTGGACCGCGCTGGCGGGGGCGCTGCTGTGGGCTGCCCTGGCGCCCCTGCCCGACCACTGGTTCGTGACCCTGTGCCGCGTGGTCGGCCTCGCCGGCGTCCTCGTGGCGGCCCTGGGACCCTTCGTCGCACGGCGCCCGGCGTCCGAGCCGACCCCGCTTGAGAGTCCCGGCTCAGGGCGTTTATGATGCCGCCGCTTGCGCTCTGGGCGGATCGCGCACCTCATCCCATCCGTCCACCCACGCTTCGCTCCGACCAAAGGCCCTCGACGCGATGATCGCTTCATCACTCAACCGCGCGCTCAGCCTGCTCGTCGCCGCCACCATGTTCGCGGCCCCGCTGCCCGCCCTCGCGGCGGCACCCAAGAAGTCGGCCGAGCCGGTCCAGACCGACGGCAAGACCGTCGCGCTCATGCGCTTCACCGGATCGGAGCAGGCCAACGACCTGCGCGTCACGTTGCAGCCCATCCTCGAGGAGGGGGGCTACACGGTCAAGGGCGTGGCCCTCGATCTCGACGGCGCCGCCAAGAAGGTCAAGTGCAAGGGCGACGCGGCCGGTGACGACTGCCTCTCGGCCGTGGGCAAGTGGCTCAACGCCAACCCCAAGACCGCCTCCGACTTCATCGTGTTCGGCTCGGTGGGCGACGCCCCCGAGTCCACGGTGGAGCTGGTGGTGTTCGACGTGGCCAACGGCAAGCGGGTTCGCTCCTTCGACACCGCCTTCAACGAGGGCGACCTCATCTTGCCCATCGTGCTGCCGCAGGAGCTGGTGACCTCGATCGACGAGTACAAGACCCCGCCGGCCCCGGCCACGCCCGAGGAGCAGGCGATGCTCGCCGAGCTCGACGAGCCCGAGAAGACCCCCGAGGAGATCGCGGCCGAGAAGGAGGCCGTGCTCCAGGCCGAGAAGGACGCCGCGGCGGCGCTGCAAGATCAGGTGATCGACACCAAGTCGATCGAGGCCGATCTCAAGGGCGACTTCGACGCGTTCTGCCGCAACGAGCCCCGTCGCAAGCGCAAGTCCAAGGAGGATCCCAAGGACCTGCGCCCCGCCTGCAAGCGCGGGCCCTTCTGGGGCTACTGGCAGCCGCGTGCCTGGGTGGCCCTGGGGCTGACCGCGGGCACCGCCTTGGGGGCGGTCGGCATGTACACCATGGCGCTGGTCGCCCGGGGTCCCTACAAGGACGCGGTCGACGAGCTCGACGCCTACAATGCCCAGGCCGGCGGCGACCCCCGTCGAGATCCCAACGCGGCCGCCGACGGCTACGACGCGCTGGCCACCGAGGTCAGCCGCACCGGGTCGATCATGCGGCGCCGGGCCATCGTGGGCGACGTGCTGCTCGGCACCTCGGTGCTGCTCGGCGGCGTGCTGGCGATCATCATCTACCAGGATCGCACCGACGCGAAGCGCTTCATCAAGGAGGAGAAGTCCCTGCGGGCGATCTCCGACCTTCGGGTGGGCCCGATCCTCACCCGCGAGACCCAGGGCCTGGGCATGGGCTTCCGGTTCTAGTCTTGGGAGGGGCTTCGCAGCCCCTCCCCCTCCTGGAGGGGGGCCCCGTCCCCGGCGGTCGGGCCTTGCCCTCCTGGTCTTGGAGCGGGCTTCGTTCTTCTGGTCTTGGAGCGAAGACGACGCTCGTGATCTCGATGAGGGTTGAGAAGCCCCTCGCATCCACTAGACGCGGTGGGCGCCGAGGGCTAGAACGGTGACGGCATGCCGCGCATCTTCATCGCCCAGTCCCTCGTCGACGCCTGGCTCAGCGAGGGGTGGGTGCAGCTCGACGGCGAGCTCATGAAGATGTCCGCGCAGGGGGTGCCCGCCTCGCTGTTCATCAGCCCCGCGGTGTACTTCGAGCGCGTCGATGGGGACGGCGGCGATCCGTACCAGGTGGTGGGATGTGTCAAGAGCTCGCAGGAGCTGGCCCAGATGGGCGCCGAGCACTTCGATCGCGACGTAGTGCTGGGTGAGCAGGCCTACACCGTGGAGCCCGGCTTCGTGGCCGTGCCGGTGGGGCCCGACGGCACCGAGACGCTGATGGACGGCAACGCCTGGGGCCGCTTGCGGGACAGCCTGCTGCAGATGGCGGGCTGAGGAGCCGGCGCGGGCTCGCTCCTGCGGGCCAGGCGCGGTAGCGGGTGCCCAGGGCCAGCGGATGGGGCACACTAGGTCGGGCTCATGCTCGTCCTGTTCATCCTGGCGGCGCTGGCCTACGGGGCGGCGACCTTCGCCTACGGCACGCGGAGCATCGAGCGCGACGGCGACGAGGACACCGGTCCGTTCCGCTACGCTCGCCTGCTGCTCGCGGTCGCGGCCGCCCTCCACGTGTTCGCCATCGGAGCGCAGTGCGTGCAGGGGGATCACCCGCTCAAGAACATCTACCTCGCCACCAGCTTCGGCACCCTGATCGCGGTGGGCGGCTACCTGGGCCTGGCGCGGCGCGGCAAGGGCCTCGACGCCCTGGGCTCGGTGCTCGCCCCGGTGGGGCTGGTGGGGCTGGCCCTGGGCGTGGTCTTCAGCGACGTGGTGGTCACCACCACCCTCAGCGGCGGCGGCAAGCAGCTCGGCAGCGCCCACGTGGGCCTGGCCTCGGCCGGGCTGGCCGGCTTCACCCTCGCCTCGGGCGTGGCCGGGCTGTACCTCGGCATGGAGCGTCGGCTGCGGCGCAAGATGTATCGCCCCGGTCGCGGCGGGCTCTCGCTGCAGGGGCTCGACCGCCTGCATCACCGCCTGGTGCTGCTGGTCACCCCCATCTTCACCCTCGCCATCGTCACCGGCGTGCTGTGGACGGTGGAGGGCGGCGGCATGGAGCAGCTGCGCGGGCGCCTGTTCGAGGTGGCGGCGGCGGTGGTCGCCTGGCTCACCTCGGTCTCGCTGCTGGTGTCGCGGGCCATCTGGGGCACTCGCGGGCGCCGCTCGGCCTGGCTCACCCTCACCGCCTTCGCGGCCATCCTCCTCATCGTGGTCTGGTACGGGGTGCGATCGTGAGCGCCGAGCTGTTCGCGGTCGGGGTCAACCACAAGCACGCGCCGGTGGAGCTGCGCGAGCGCCTCGCGGTGGAGGACGACCAGCACGCCACCGTGCTGCGGGCGCTGCGGGAGCACGGCGGGCTGCACGAGGCGATGATCGTCTCCACCTGCAACCGCGTGGAGATCTACGGGGTGGCCCCGCGGCGCGAGGTGGTGGGGGGAGTGCTCGACGTGCTCGCGGCCCTGCGCACCCTCGACCCCAAGCTGCTGCGCGACCACTGCTTCTCGCGGGTCCACACCGACGCGGTGCGCCACATCTTCCGGGTGACCTCGAGCCTCGAGAGCCTGGTGGTGGGCGAGCCGCAGATCCTGGGGCAGGTCAAGAACGCCCTGGGCCGCGCCCGCGAGAGCGACTCGGTGGGTCCGGTGCTCGATCGCTGCCTGAGCCTGGCCTTCAAGTGCGCCAAGCGGGTGCGCACCGAGACCGAGATCGCCCGGGGCGGTGCCAGCATCCCCTCGGTCGCCGTCGACCTCGCCCGCAGCATCTTCGGCGAGCTGCAGGGCTGCTCGGTGATGGTGGTGGGCGCGGGCGAGATGGCCGAGAACGCGGCGCTGCACCTGCGGGCCGAGGGCGCGGCCGAGCTGGTGGTGCTCAACCGCAGCCGCGAGCGGGGCGAGGCCCTCGCCCACAAGGTGCAGGGGCGCTTCGAGCCCTGGGACCAGCTCGTGGCGCAGCTCGGGCGGGTGGACATCGTGGTGGCGAGCACCGCCTCGCAGCGCCCCATCATCGATCGCGCGCTGGTCAAGCCGGTGATGCGCTCGCGACGGCACCGCCCGCTGTTCCTGGTGGACATCGCCGTGCCGCGCGACGTGGACGGCGACGTCACCCGCCTCGACGACGTGTTCCTCTACAACGTCGACGACCTGCAGAGCATCGTCAACGACAACCTCAAGTCTCGCCGCGGCGAGGCCGACAAGGCCGATGCCCTCGTCGACCAGGAGGTGGGGGCCTTCGCCTCGTGGCTGCGCTCGCGCTCGATCGGCCCGCTGATCGGGCAGCTCCAGGCGCACGGGCGCGAGCTGGCCGAGGCCGAGGTGGCGCGGGTGCTGCCCAAGCTCGGCGAGCTCGACGAGCAGCAGCGCAAGCTGGTGGAGCAGCTCGGGCAGCAGATCGTCAAGAAGCTGCTGCATCGTCCCACGACCAACCTGCGCCGGGCCTCGGCCGAGGGCGAGGGGGCGCTCGACGGGGTTGCCCTGGCCGAGGCGCTGCAGGTGCTGTTCGAGCTGGGCGCGGAGCCGGGCGAGGGCGAGCCCAGCGAGCGCCGCTCGGCCTGAGGCCCGCGAGCCCTGCGCTGGTGCGATCGAGGCGAGCTCGACGAGGCGCGCGGGACCGGTGGTCCCGCGCGAGGGCTGCCGCTCCGCGGCGGCCTACCAGCCGTAGTGCTCCCACAGGAAGCCGAGGTCGTAGCGGTCTGCGGCCCGGGCGTTGGCGATCTCGATCGTCCAGTCGTAGTCGTTGTAGCCGTCGGTCGACGAGCCCAGCCAGTGCCAGCGCCAGTGTCCGCCCTCCTCCGCCGCCGTCACGTCGTGGGACCACACCTGGCCGCTGCTGGCGTTGTCCTCGGTGCGGTAGCGGAAGCGCAGGATCGGGCCGTAGTGCGTCAGCGTGGTGGTGCCGTCGGTGATCGAGGGGCGGGTGCCGAGGTTGCACACGTCGACGCCCATCTTCATCTCGTCCACGTTGTAGAGCTCGAACTGGTCGTTGTAGTAGTCGCGATGCCACCACGTCTCGCTGCAGTTGGAGCACGCGATGCCGAGCCCGAGGGGCTCGGTCGGGCCGTACCAGTCGGCGTCGCTGTCGGGATCCTCGTTGAGGGCCCAGCGCGAGTTGGTGGCGACCCCCGGGTACCAGTTGCTCAGCCAGCTCTGGAAGCCGGCGTCGCACGCGGCCGTCACGACGTGGGGCTCGGCCGCCAGGTCGAGGTCGCCGCGCGCGAGCCGTCGCTCGAGCCAGCCCCGCTCGCCGAGCTCGTTGTCCTCGGCCAGCCGCCGCAGGGGCTCGGGGACCTCGCTCTGCGGCCCGGTGACCGCGAGGTAGAGGTCGAGGAACGACGCGTCGGCCAGGGTCAGGTCGGCGAGGGCGAGGGCCCCGGGAGGCTGGTGCTCGATGACGCCGAGCGATTCCTCGCCGTCGAGATCCAGGTGGAGGAAGGTCAGCTCGGTGCCGCCGGGGAGCTCCACGCGGTCGAGCAGCGTGACCCCCTCGCCGAAGCGCTCCTCGCCGTCCTGGAGCGGGGCCGCGGCGAGCTGATCGACGGCGTCGTCGTCCTCGCCGTCGTCGACGGCGAGCTCCGCCGCGTCGCGGTCGAGCGCATCGTCGGGAAGGTCACAGGCGCCGGCGAGGAGGATGGAGGAGGTGATGAAGAGGGACTCGATGGTTCTCATCGATGACTCCGTTCCCGCCCCCCCGGGACCGGATCACCGCCGCGGCCACGAAGCTCGCCGCCGGCTCGCCATCGCGCGTTGGGGCGTCTCGGCCGCGCTCACCAGTCGACGAGCTGATCCGCCAGCGTGCTCACGATGTAGCCGTGGCGGGCCTGGGCAGCTGTGGGTCTGGTCGGCCGACGACATCACCGTGGAGCCGCTGGCGGGCTCGCGGCCCCTGTATGCTCGCTCGAGCCGCGGCGTGGTGCCCGTCGAGAAGCTTCGGTACCCACACGACGTCCGCTCCATCGAGCTGACGGTCAGCGGGGACTCGGCCGGTCGCGGGGGCTGGCACGGCGGCTACGTCGACGTGAGCCACGGCCAGTACGAGACCTGAGCCGCGCTGCGCCGGGGCGCGCGACCTCGCGTGAGCCCGAGCCCTGGTCCGTTCTCGCACACTTGAGGGGAGGGGCCGCTCTCGCTTTGCCCCCGGCCGTGACCCCCGCGTAGGCTTGTCCCGATGACCGACGATCGCCCCGTTCGCATCGGGACCCGCGGCTCCGCGCTCGCGCTGTGGCAGGCCAACCACGTCCGCGACGAGCTGCGCCGCCACCACCCGGGGCTCGTGGTCGAGCTCGAGATCATCACCACCGAGGGCGACCGGATCCAGGATCGTCCGCTGCACGCGATCGGGGGCAAGGGTCTGTTCGTCAAGGCGATCGAGGAGCGCCTGCTCGACGGCAGCGTCGACCTGGCGGTGCACAGCATGAAGGACCTGCCCGCCTTCGGGCCGAAGGGGCTGGTCATCGCCTGCACCCCGCCGCGCGAGGATCCGCGGGATGCCCTGGTGGGGCCCGCCGGGCTCACCCTGGCCTCGATGCCCGCGGGCGCGCGGCTGGGCACGGGCAGCCTGCGCCGCGGCGCGCTGGCGCGGCGGATCAACCCCGGGGTGGAGGTGGTGCCCATCCGCGGCAACGTGCCCACGCGCATGGGCAAGGTCGACTCCGGCGAGGTGGATGCGGTGCTGCTGGCCGCGGCCGGGCTGCGCCGCCTGGGGCTGGCCGATCGGATCGCCGAGCTGCTCGACCCCGATGCGTTCTGCCCGGCGCCGGCGCAGGGGATCCTCGCGCTGCAGTGTCGCGAGGACGACGCGCGGGTGAAGGACGTGCTGGCGGCGCTGGCCGACGAGGGGGCAACGCTGGCCGCGGCGGCCGAGCGCGGGTTCCTGCAGCGGCTGGAGGCGAGCTGCACGATCCCCATGGGCTGCCATGCGGTGCGCCACGGCGACGAGCTCGAGGTGCACGGCCTGGTGGTCCACCCCAGCGGTGAGCCCTGCTACGAGGGGCGGCGTCGCGGTCCAGTGACCGAGGCCGACGCGCTGGGGCGGGCCCTCGCGCACGAGCTGCTCGAGGCGGGCGCGGACGCGGTGATGGCCGAGCTCGACGGTCGGCCGAGCTGAGCGGCGCGATCGGGAGCGGTCGTCGGGTGCCACGCCCCGGCCGCGTCCCCGCGTCCCCGCGTACGAGCGGGTGAGCGTCCCGTGCTGACGCGGCGCGTGGCCTGAACGAACGTCGAGCGCGGGGCTCCGTAGTTGACGCCCCCTGGGCCGCGTGACATCGTGGCTCATCATGGTCTGGGCCATGCACCGCCAGCTCCGTTCCCTCGTGGCGTGGCTGCTCGTGCCGCTGATGGCCCTGCTGCTGACGGTCACGCCGCGCACCGCCCATGCCTGCGGCGGCGAGGCCGGCATGGACGATTGCCCGTGCACGGTGGTGGACGCCGAGGTGCCCCAGGCGCGACGGCGGCCCTGCTGCGAGCCCGAGCCCGACGCCGCGCCCACCCCGGCGGCCGACCTCGACGGTCGTGCGCCGTCCATCGATGCGCTGGTGCCCGCGCCGCAGCCGACCACCGTGCCGGCGCTACGGCCCGTCGCCGTCCTCGCCCACGAGGCGTGGCCCCGCGGTCCTCCGCGATCGGTCCCGCTGTTCCTGCGTCACTGCTCGCTGCTGCGTTGAGCCCCGCGCGGTCCCTCGCCCGTGGCGCGCAACGGGATCGCTGCGCCCGGGAGACGACCGCGCGTCGATCCTGGCTCGATCCATCGCAGGAGCAGCTCTCACCATGTCTTCATCACTCCACCGGAGCCTCATGGGGCCCCGGGTTCCGCGATCCTCCATCGTCGCGCTCGCCGTCGTGCTCGGAGGCTGTGCCGATCCCCTCGAGCGCAGCACCGCCACCGCGCTGGCCGAGGTCGACGCCGAGCTGCGCCCGCTCGATGAGCCCGAGGCCCCGCTCGAATTCACCACGCGCACCTCCGTCGAGGGCATCGACGGCAGCTTGCCCCACTACCTCGCCTACGCCTACGCGCACCGTCCTGCGCTGCGGGCCAGCTTCGAGCGCTGGCGGGCGGCGGCGCAGCGACCCCGGCAGGCACGACGCCTGCCCGAGCCCCAGATCACCTTCACCGCCTTCGTGCGGCCGGTGGAGACCCGCGTGGGTCCCCAGCGGCTCAAGCTGGGCGCGATGCAGTGGTTCCCCTGGCCCAGCAAGCTCGGTGCGGCCGGCCGAGCCGCCGCCCACGAGGCGCAGGCCGAGCAGCGCCACTTCGAGGCCGATGCCCTGGCGGTGGCGGCCGAGGTGTCCACCGCCTACTGGACGCTGTGGGAGATCCGCCGCACGCGTGCGGTGGACCAGGACGAGCTGACCATCCTGCGCTCGCTCACCGAGCAGGTTCGCGTGCAGCTCGAGGTGAGCGGGGCCGACCTGGCCGACGTGGCGCGGCTCGAGCTGATGAGCACCCGGGCCGAGGATCGCCTGGCCGGCCTCGACGAGCGCGAGCGCATGGCGGCGGCGGAGCTGGTGCGGGTGATCGGGGCCCCGCCCGGGACCGCGGTGCCCACCGACGCCCGCGAGCCCGCGGTGGAGCTGCCACGGGACGAGGCGGTGCTGCACCTCGCCGCGATCGAGCACCCGCGGGTGCAGGCATGGGCGAGCCTGTCCGAAGCCGCCCAGCTGCGAGAGCGCTCGGCCCGGGCCGAGCGCCTCCCGAGCTTCGGCGTGGGCGTGGACTGGATCATCACCGGGCAGCCCGCCGACGCCAACGCGGGGCACGTCGCGCCTGCGGAGCGCGGCAAGGATGCAGTGATGGTGACGGCCGGGGTCAAGGTGCCGCTGTGGGGCCGGGCCTACGGCGCGGCGGCGAGCGAGGCCCGGGCCAACGACGCGGCCCACCGGGCCCGCGCGCTCGAGGCCCGCAACATGGCGCTGGCCGAGCTCGAGCGCAGCCTGGCCCGCGTGCGCGACGGGGCGCGTCGCACCGCGCTGCTCGAGAGCACCCTGGTGCCGCAGGCCGAGGCGGCGTTCGAGTCGGTCACGCTGAGCTACGCCAGCGGACGCTCCTCGATCGGCGAGCTGATGATGTCGGAGCGCGACCTGCTGGAGCTGCAGCGCGAGCGCGTGGCCGCCTACGCGGCGCTGGGGATCGCCTGGGCCGAGCTGGAGCGGGTGGTGGGACGCCCGCTGACGACCAGCGAGGGAGGTGAGGGGCAATGAGCGACGAGACGAAGGACGAGGCAGTGGCTCCGACCGAGGATGCTCCGACCCCCGACGAGGTCTCCTCGGCGGATGAGGCAGGCGCGAGCGCGGCGAAGCACGTGGCCGCGGCCCCGGTGGCCGAGGCGAGCGCGAGCGCGGCGAGTGTGGGCGTGAGCGCGGCCAGTGGCTCCGTGGCGACCGAGGCGGCCACGAGCGCAGCGGAGGGCGAGCGCTCCTCCGTCCCCGTGGCCGCGGTCCCGCCCGCCGGGTCACCGCCTCCATGGTGGTCCCGCTGGGTCACGGGGCTGGCCGGGGTGGTGCTCGTGCTCGCGGCCCTGTGGGTCGGCATGCTCATCGGGCCCGCAGAAGAGCCCGCCGAGACCGCGGCCGAGCCCGAGCGGCAGATCTGGACGTGCTCGATGCACCCACAGATCCGCATGCCCGAGCCGGGCCAGTGTCCGATCTGTGGCATGGATCTGATCCCCGCCGCCGGAGGCTCGACCGCCGAGGGCGACGAAGCCCTCGATCGCGTCACCCTGAGCCCGCGCGCCCGGGCCATGGCCTCGGTCCGCACCGAGCCCGTGCGCCGCACCGAGCCGCGGACCGACGTGCGCCTGCTCGGCCAGGTGGACTACGACGAGACCCGGCTGCGCATGATCACCCCCTGGACCGCGGGACGCGTGGAGCGGCTCAAGGTGCGGGTGACCGGCGCCAAGATCAGCCGTGGCCAGCTCGTGGCCACCCTCTATAGCCCCGAGGTCTACGCGGCCATGCGCGACCTCATCGTGGCGGCCGAGCAGGCCAAGAAGCTCGCGGGCGGCCTGCCCGGCTCGGCCTCGCTGGCCACCCGCACGGTGGAGGCCACCCGCGAGCGCCTGCGGCTGCTCGGCGTGCCCGACTCGCTCATCGCGGAGATCGAGCGCGACGGCAAGGCCCCCAAGAACGTGCAGCTGCGCTCCCCCTACGCGGGCACCGTGCTCGAGCGCAAGGTGGAGGAGGGCGACTACGTGCAGGCGGGCACGGTGCTGTTCCACATCGCCGATCTCTCCAAGGTGTGGGTGCAGATCGACGCCTACGAGTCCGACCTGCCGCTCTTGTCCCCCGGTCAGAAGGTGGAGCTGCTGGTCGAGTCGCTGCCCGACGAGGTCTTCGAGGGCGAGGTGGCGTTCATCGATCCGGTCATCGATCCCGCGGCTCGCACCGCCAAGGTGCGGGTGGAGGTGGACAACGCCGATGGTCAGCTCCGGCCCGGGATGTTCGCCCAGGCGCGGATCCAGGGGCGGGTGGCGGGGGAGAGCAGCCACCTGGTGATCCCGGCCTCGGCCCCGCTGTTCACCGGGCGGCGCTCGGTGGTCTACGTGGAGGTGCCTGGCGAGCCCGGGACCTACGCGCTACGAGAGGTGCGGCTCGGGCCCCGGGCGGGCCCCGTCTATCCGGTGCTGGCGGGGCTGGCCGAGGGCGAGCGGGTGGTCGTCGAGGGGGCGTTCCTGGTGGACGCCGACCTGCAGCTCCGCGGCGGTCGCAGCATGATGACCCTGCCCGACGACGATGCCGACCGGGTGCCGCTGCTGGTGGTGCCTCCCGAGATGCTCGCCGCGCTCGAGCCCGTGCTCGAGCCCTACCTCGACGCCCACGCCAGTCTCGCCGCCGATCGCATCGACGAGGCTCGCGAGCAGCTCGGTACCCTCGCCACGGCCGCGAGCGAGGTGGAGGCGATCGGTCCCAAGCAGACCCGCGAGGCCTGGTCGGAGCTGGCCTCGAGCCTCTCGGGCCACGCCCGTCACGGCGCGACGGCCAAGGACGCCGCGGCCGTGCGCGTGGCCTTCGAGGCCCTGGGCAACGAGATCGCCACGCTGCTCGAGCGCTTCGGCAACCCCACCGCGGGCAAGCTCGACGTGGCCTTCTGCCCGATGGCCTTCGACTCCAAGGGCGCCCAGTGGGTGCAGCGCGACGAGCCCCTGGCCAACCCCTACTACGGCGCCGCGATGCTCCGCTGCGGCGAGGTCAAGGCCACCCTCGCGCCGGGTGAGCGCCTGGCCGGTGGCTCGGGGGTCGATGCGGCCCCGGCCGGCCGGGGAGGGCACCACCATGGCTGAGCCGATCGACGAGCCGCTGCTGGACGCACCCGACGCCCACCCTCCCGAGGCCAAGTGGGAGGCGCTGATCGGCGCCCTGGTGTCGCGCCGGCTGGTGGTCTTCATCCTCGCGCTGCTGCTGCTGGGCGCGGGCCTGGCCTACGCCCCGTTCTCGTGGGCGCCCTCGTGGCTGCCCCGCGATCCGGTCGGCGTCGATGCGCTGCCCGACATCAGCGACAACCAGCAGGTGGTGTTCACCCCGTGGCCGGGTCGATCGCCGCGCGACGTGGAGGACCAGGTCACCTACCCCCTGACCACCGCGCTGCTGGGCCTGCCGGGAGTCCGCTCGGTCCGCAGCAGCTCCGTGTTCGGCTTCTCGAGCATCTACGTGATCTTCGAGGACGAGGTGGAGTTCTACTGGTCGCGCTCGCGGGTGCTGGAGAAGCTCGCCTCGCTGCCCGAGGGCATGCTGCCCGCCGACGTCGCGCCCACCCTGGGTCCCGACGCCACCGCGCTGGGCCAGGTGTACTGGTACACCCTCGAGGTCACCGACGAGGAGGGAGAGCCGGTGCCCGGCGCGTTCTCGCTGCACGAGCTGCGCTCGATCCAGGACTGGACGGTGCGCTACGCCCTGCAGGCGGTGGCGGGCGTGTCCGAGGTGGCCTCGGTCGGCGGCTTCGTGCGCGAGTACCAGGTGGACGTGGACCCCGAGGCCATGCTCTCGGCGGGGGTCGACATCGGCCAGGTCGCGCGTGCGGTGGCGGGGGCCAACCTCGACACCGGCGCCCGCACCATCGAGATCAACCGGGTCGAGTACGTCATCCGCGGCGTGGGCCAGGTGGAGGAGGTAGAGGACATCGAGCAGGTGGTGGTCGCGGCGCGCGGCCACACCCCCATCCGGGTCCGCGACGTGGCGCGGGTGGGCCTGGGCCCGGCCCTGCGCCGCGGGGTGCTCGACGACGCGGGTGCCGAGGTGGTGGGCGGCGTGGTGGTGGTGCGCTTCGGCGACAACCCGCTGCAGGTGATCGAGCGGCTGCGGGCCAAGATCGCCGAGATCGCCCCCGGGCTGCCGCGCCGCGAGGTGGACGGCCGCACCGCCCAGGTGCGCATCGTCCCGTTCTACGACCGCAGCGCGCTCATCCACGAGACCCTCGACACCCTCAGCGACGCGCTGGTGCAGCAGATCCTGATCACCGTGCTGGTGATCCTGCTGGTGATGCGACACCTGCGGAGCTCGGTGCTGGTCTCGGCGCTGCTGCCCCTGGGGGTGCTGGCGACCTTCGTGCTCATGAAGGCCTTCGGCATCGACGCCAACGTGATGGCCCTGGCCGGCATCGCGATCGCGATCGGCACCATGGTCGACATGGGCATCGTGTTCGTGGAGAACATGGTGCGCCACCTCGACGAGGCGCCGCCGGGCAGCTCGCCGGCCGTCTGCGTGCGCCGGGCCGCGGGCGAGGTGGCGGGCGCGGTGATGACCTCGGTGCTCACCACCATCCTGGGCTTCATCCCGGTGTTCGGGCTGACGGGGGCCGAGGCCAAGCTGTTCGTGCCGCTGGCCTTCACCAAGACCTTCGCGCTGCTCTCCGCCTTCGTGCTCGCGCTGGTGGTCTTGCCCGCGCTGGCGATGCTGGTCCTGCACGGGCCCCGCGCCCTCCGTCCGCTGGCGGGGGTGCGGGTGCTGCTGCGCCGCGACGCGCTGTTCGGCTGGATCGTGCTGGCGGCCGGCGTGCTCTCGCTGCGCTACGGCGCGGGCGTGGTGAGCGGGGTGGCCATCGCCGTGGGGGCGGCCCACGTGGGCGCCGGCCTGCTGCCTCCGCGCCCGCGGGAGATCGTCGAGCAGGTCGCCGACCTCTGCACCGCCGCGGTCACGGCCGTGCTGCTCACCACCTGGTGGATGCCGCTGGGCTACGAGCACTCGTGGCTGGCCAACCTCGGCCTCGTGGTCGTCGCCGTGGGCGTGGTGCTCGGCACCTTCGGCCTGTTCGCGTGGACCTACGCCCCCGTGCTGCGCTGGGCGCTGCGCCACAAGGTCGTGTTCCTCGGCGCCAACCTCGTCTTCGTGCTGCTGGGCATCGGGGCCTGGCGCGGCGGAGCCACGCTGACGGAGCCCTTGCCCGACGCGCTGCGGAGCACCCGGCCGATCGCCGCGCTGGAGGAGGGCATGCCCGGGCTGGGCAGCGACTTCATGCCGCCCTTCGACGAGGGCGCCTACCTGTTCATGCCCACCACCACCCCGCACGCCTCACTGGGGCAGGCCAAGGAGCTGCTGCAGCACATCGACGCCGCGATCTCCGAGATCCCCGAGGTGGAGCGGGTGGTGGGCAAGCTGGGGCGGGCCGAGAGCCCGCTCGACCCGGCGCCGGTCTCGATGTTCGAGACCGTGATCGCCTATCGCCCCGAGTACCGTCGCGACGAGCGGGGCGAGCTCGGCCGCTACGCCTACGACGAGGAGGCCGGGGTCTTCGTGCGCGACGACGCGGGCGAGCTGGTGCCCGACCCCGACGGCCGCCCGTTTCGGCAGTGGCGCGATCACATCCGCAGCCCCGACGACATCTGGGACGAGATCACGCGCGTGGCCCGGCACCCCGGGCTCACCGACGCCCCCAAGCTCATGCCGATCAAGACCCGGATCGTGATGCTGCAATCGGGGATGCGCTCGGCGGTGGGGATCAAGGTGCGGGGCCCCGACCTCGAGTCGATCGAGCGCTTCGGCCTGGCCCTGGAGGCCCTGCTGCGCGACTCCGGCCTGCCGCAGATCGCCGCGAGCACCGTGCTCGCCGATCGCATCGTGGGCAAGCCCTACCTCGAGATCGAGATCGATCGCGAGGCCATCGCCCGCTACGGTCTCACCATCGCCACGGTGCAGGACGTGATCCAGGTGGCGGTGGGCGGCAAGAGCCTCACCCGCTCGGTGGAGGGCCGCGAGCGCTACCCGATCCGCGTGCGGGTGATGCGAGAGGAGCGGGACTCGGTGGAGGCCCTGGGGCGAGTGCTGGTGCCCACCGCGATGGGCGAGCAGGTGCTGCTGTCGCAGCTCGCCGAGATCCGCTACGTGCGAGGCCCCCAGATGATCCGCTCGGAGGACACCTTCCTCACCAGCTACGTGACCTTCGATCCGGCCAAAGAGGTAGGGGACGTGGAGGCGGTGGAGGCGGTGCGGGCCCTGGTGGAGCAGGCGATCGACGACGGCCGCCTGGTGGTCCCCGAGGGCGTGTCGTTCCGCTTCGCCGGGACCTACGAGAACCAGGTGCACAGCGAGCAGCGCCTGAAGGTGCTGGTGCCGCTGGCGCTGACGGTGATCTTCGTGCTGCTGTACCTGCAGTTTCGCCGCACCACCACCGCGCTGATGGTGTTCTCGGGCATGGCCCTGGCCGCCTCGGGCGGCATGCTGCTGCTGTGGCTCTACGGCAGGCCGTGGTTCCTCGACGCGGCGCCGCTGGGGGTCGACCTGCGCGAGCTGCTGCAGGTGCACGACACCAAGCTCACCGTGGCCGTGTGGGTGGGCTTCCTCGCGCTGTTCGGGGTGGCCACCGACAACGGGGTGATCGTGGCCACGTACCTCGGCCAGCGCTTCCGCGGGCAGGCGGTGGGCACGGTGGCGGAGATCCACGCCCGGGTGGTGGAGGCGGGCCGGCAGCGGGTGCGCCCCTGCACCATGACCACGGCCACCACCCTGCTCGCGCTGCTGCCCGTGGTCACCTCGAGCGGGCGCGGGGCCGACATGATGATCCCCATGGCCCTGCCCACGGTGGGCGGGGTGGGGCTGTCGATGGTCACCCTGCTGACGGTGCCGGTGCTGTTCTCGGCGGGCGAGGAGCTGCGGCTGTGGTGGCGTCGGCGAGCGGAGGCCGGCCCGCTCGGCTGAGCGGGCCGGGTGGATCGCCGCGGCGAGGACGAGGGGCGCTCGGCCCTACTCGCCCTCGTCGTGGACCACCTCGGGCAGCTCGAGCACGTCCGTCATGCCGTTGCTCTCGACCACGTTGGCCACCCCTGCCGCGGGGCCCTGCACCAGGGTCACCGCACGCTCGTCCTTCAGCACGCGGTCGATCTGGGCTCGCACCGCCTCGGGCTCGAGGCTCGCCACCTTGGCCGCCAGCTCGCGGAAGTAGTCGTAGGACTTGCCGTTGCGGACCGCCTCGGCCAGGCGCGCGGCGAGCAGCTCGGAGTCGGCCTGGGCGTTGATCATGCCCTTGAGCACCTCGCGGCGGGCGAAGGCGAAGCGGCGGTCGAAGTCCTCGCCGTCGCGGATCCGCTGCACCGCGGCCCGGATCGCGGCCACGCCCTCGCCGGCGCGAGCGCTGTCGATGGCGCCGCCCACCTCGATGCGCGGGCGATCGACGGCCAGCCGGGCGTACACGCCGTAGCTCGCGCCCAGCTTCTGTCGCACCGCGCTCACCTCGAAGTCGAGCATGCTGGCCAGCACCGCGAGCGCGGCGTGGTCGTCTCCGTAGGCCACCGCCAGCGGGTAGGCGGTGGTCACGGTGGTCTGCACCCGCTCCTTGTCGATCTCGGTGATCGTCCGGACCTTGCCCACCGTGGGCTCGGGGGGCACCGGGCGCGGCGGCAGCACCCGCGGCTCCATCCAGGTGTTCTTGCGGTCGCGCAGGTCGGGGTTGCCGAAGAAGCGGTCCACGTACTGGGTGGCCAGGTTCATGTCGAAGCCACCGGTGATGATGATCGCGCTGTTGGCCGCGCGGAAGTAGTCGCTGCGGAACTCCTCCAGGTCGCGCAGGGAGACGTCCTTGAGGCGGCCACGGTCGGCGATCTCCTCGCGCACGTGGGGGTGCCCCTTGCCGTAGAGCTCGCGGTAGAAGGTGTTCTCGCGCTCGATCGCCTGGGACAGGTACTTCTTCTTCTTGAATTCGTCGCCCATGCGCATCTTCCAGCCGTCGAGCGACTCGGTGCGGTACTGCGCCTGCACCACGCGCTCGCTGACCCCGGCGATCAGGAAGTCGAGGTAGATCGACAGCCCGCGCGAGCGGAAGGTGGTCGACAGCGGCCCCGGCGAGGGGAAGAAGATGCCGCCGGCGGCCATGAAGAACGAGCTGAGGTTCTGGGCCTCGCGATCCTCGCGGGGGCCGTAGAGCTGGGTGGCCAGGGCCGCGATCTCGGGAGGATCCACGTCGGCGGAGCCGCCCTCCACGATCACCTGGATGTCCATCACCGGCACCTGCGACGAGCGCACCAGCACCGCCTTCATCCCGTTGTCGAGGGTGAACTCCACGTACTCGAGCTCGGCCGGGGCGATGTCCTCGAAGGGCAAGGGGCGGTGGGCCTCGGCGGGATCGATGTCGTCGGGGAGAGCCAGGTTCTCCTCCGCGTCGGGCTTGTAGTCGAAGCTGGCCCGCTCCACCTCCGGCGCATCCTCGGTGCCGTTGGGCAGCACCCGCACCACCATCGCCCGCTCGCGCGCGAAGATCCGGGCGCCGACCTCCTGGGCCTGCTGCTGGGTGAGCGCGTCGATCTGCGCCAGCTCGGCCCCGTAGAAGCCGGGCGCGTCGCCCTCCTCGAGGTAGTCGGCGTAGGCGCCCGAGCGCGAGAAGATCGCCGAGATCCCGCCCAGCACGCTCAGCCGCGCGTTCTGGCGGGCGCGCTGGTACTCGATCATCTCCTCGCCCTTGAGGTCGGCCGAGAACCCCTTGCGCACCGCGTCGAACACCAGGTCGATGCCCTTGTCGAGGTCCTTGGCCCGCTTGGTCTCGATCGACACCCCGAACACCTGCGCCTCCTCGCCGCCGAAGCCGGTGAAGCCAAGGTCCTCGATGAGGCCGGTCTCGTCCTTGATGCTGGTGAGCACCGAGACGGCGAGGAACATGTTCTCGAGCGCGGCCTGGGCCGCGATGCCCTCGGGGGTGAAGCGCTTGGGCATCTTCCACAGCACCACCGCGGTGGGCTTCTTGACCGGCGCGAGGATCTTCTCGTCTCGGCTGCGCAGCTCGATGGGCGGCACCTCCACCCGCTGGGCCACCGGCTTGGTGGGCAGGGGCTCGAGGTACTTGTTGGCCAGCTCGAGCACCTCGAGGGGATCGACGTTGCCGGTGACCACCACCTGGGCCTGGCTGGCCGTGTAGAACTTGCCGATGAACTCGCAGGTGTCGGCGGGGGTGATCGAGACCAGGTCGCGATCGATGTCGACGAGGCTGCGGTGGTAGGGGTGCCCCTCCGGGAACACGGTGGACAGCAGGCTCGAGTACACGTAGGCGTCGACGCCCGAGCCGCGCCAGCGGTGCTCGTTGCGGACCACGTCGCGCTCGCGCAGGAACTCGGCCTCGCTCACCGCGTCGCACTCGTAGCCCAGGCGCAGCGCGGTGTACTTCATGTAGCTCTCGAGCTCCTCGGGGGTGCCCGTGTGCATGTAGTGGGTCTCGTCCTGCGAGGTGTAGGCGTTGAAGGTCAGCGAGTGCTGGGGCAGGTGCGACATGAGCTTGGGCGAGCCCTCGCCGTCCACCGGCATCTGGAACATCAGGTGCTCCACGAAGTGGGCCATGCCCGCCTTGCCCTCGGGGTCCTCGCGCGAGCCCACCTGCTGGCGCACGTCGAACTGCACCAGGCTGGTGTAGGAATCGGGCACCACGAACAGGGTGAGGCCGTTGTCGTACTTCTTGAGGAAGCCCTGGTCGGGCAGCTTCAGCTCGCGATCGGGCGGCGGCAGGTCGGGCTTGTCCGTGTCACCGCCGGTCTTGCCCGGGCAGCCGGCCGCGAGCGCGCAGAGCAGAGAGATGGAGAGCCACGGAGCGGTGCGGCGGGGGGCGGGCATGCCTGGTTCGTACCAACATCGGTGGCCCGGGCTCAATCGCCCCGAGACCCTCGTCCCGGTCGCGGGACGAGCGGTGCTCGCTCGACCCTCTGCGGCGTGGGTGAGGGGCGTTATCGAACGATGGGCTTGCCCGAGCGTTCCATCCCCACCCAGAGCGTAGCGGGTGGATCCTCGGCACAGCCGAGCAGGACGGCCGCGGGGATCGAGGGGAGCCCTCGCACCTCGCGACGGTAGCAGGAGCGCGCGAGCGCGACCGCGGCGTGGGGGCGAGCGACCCCGATGGGATCGAGGCGGGACGGGGTGTTCAGCCGCCTCACGCCGACGGCCGCCCGAGGCCGCGAAACCCCGTGCGCTCGGCCACCCCGGGCCCGGGGATCGCGATACCGTGAAGACGCGGGCTGCAACGGCAGGGTGGCCAGCGAGCTGGGCGGGGCCGCGATCTCGGCGGGCGGCTGGGTGCTGGTGCTCAACGCCCACCAGGCGCCGGCCACCCTGGGGCAGAGCTCCTACGATCCAGGATCGATGAACCAGGACATCGGCATGTCGATGATCGGCGGCGACCTGAGCCCCGGGCCGGTGATCTGGCTGACCGACACCGCGGGGAGGAACGAGGACGACGCCTCGATCGCCCGCTGGGAGCCCTCGGACGACGGGGCCGAGCAGTACCTGGTGGGCGGGCACGAGCCCCGCGGCGCCTACCAGCTCGGCCGCGTCGATCCAGCCGGGAGCTTCCTCGAGGGCCCGGTGGACGTGAGCGAGGTGGCCCGCTGGGGGCGTCGCGACGATCCCTTCCGTCGGCACGTGCAGGGCGACGTGCTGTGGGCGTGGCTCGATGATCCGGGCAGCACCACCCTGCACGTGGCCCGCGTGCGCTCCGGTGGCAGCAGCGAGCGCGCGCCGCTCTAGACGCGGCCGCGCTATGCTCGGCGCGGGCATGCCGATGGACGTCCCCGAGCTCCTACGTCGCCTCGATCCCCTGCCGGGCTCGTCCGAGGAGCTGCGGCGCTTCGCCGATCTGCAGCGGCAGCTGCAGTCCCGCTTCCAGCGCTTCACCGACGACGTCACCGTGCCCTACACGGCGGTGGTGATCCCCTCGCAGAGCTTCGATCCGCGCGAGCTGGCCAAGATCGACGGGGTGGCGCACTACGAGGAGCGCTCGCTGTTCAACCTGATGCTCATGCGACACCCCCGGCTGCGGGTGGTGTTCGTGACCAGCAAGCGCATCGACCCGCTGATCGTCGACTACTACCTGCACCAGATGCGAGGGGTCCCGCCCGCCCACGCGCGGCGGCGGCTGCTGCTGCTCGACTGCGACGACGCCACCCCGCGCCCGCTGACCGAGAAGATCCTGGAGCGCCCGCGGCTGCTGCGGCGGATCAAGGATGCGATCGACGATCCCGAGATGGCGCACCTGGTGCACTTCAACTCGACGCCGCTCGAGCGCACGCTGGCGGTCCAGCTCGGGATCCCGATGAACGCCACCGATCCCTCGCTGTCGTACCTGGGCACCAAGTCGGGGTGTCGCAAGGCCTTCGCGCGGGCGGGGATCCCCGTGGCCGAGGGGCGCGAGGATCTCCGCGACGAGCACGACGTGGCCGCGGCGCTGGCCGAGGTGTGGGAGGCCCGGCCGCACACCCGTCGCATGGTGGTGAAGCTGGACGACAGCTTCAGCGGCGAGGGCAATGCGCTGCTCGACCTCGCGCCGCTCCACGAGGTGGCGCCCGGCGGCCGGGCCAGCTCGGCCCAGCGGGCCGCGGCCCTCGAGGCGGCCTTGCCCTCGCTGCGCTTCGAGGCCAAGGGCCTGGGCTGGGAGGAGTACCGCACCCAGCTCCGCGGGATGGGAGGCGTGTGCGAGGCGTGGATCGAAGGGGAGGGCAAGCGCTCGCCCAGCGTACAGCTGCGGATCAACCCCGCCCACGAGGTGCAGGCCATCTCCACCCACGACCAGGTGCTGGGCGGTCCCTCGGGGCAGATCTTCCAGGGGGCCACCTTTCCCGCCGACCCCTCGTATCGGCTGGAGATCCAGGCGCTGGGCGAGCAGGTGGGCCAGGTTCTCGCCGACGACGGGGTGATCGGGCGCTTCGCGGTGGACTTCCTGGTGGTGCCCGCGTCCGAGCCCGGCACGCCGCCGCGGATCACCGCGGTGGAGATCAACCTGCGCCAGGGCGGGACCACCCACTGCTTCAACACCCTGCGCTTCATCACCGACGGTCGCTACGAGCGGGAGACCGGACGCTTCCTCACCCGCCTGGGGCACGAGCGGGCCTACTTCGCCACCGACACGATCCAGCAGCCGCGCTACCGGGGGCTGTTGCCCTTCGATCTCATCGACCTGCTGGTGGTCAACGGGATCCACGTGGGGGCCGACGACACCGGGGTGGTGTTCCACCTGCTCGGCTGCCTGAGCCAGTACGGCAAGCTGGGCTGCACCGCGATCTCGCACACCCCCGAGCAGGCGCGGGCGCTGTACGAGCGCACCCTGGGACTGCTGGACGCGCTGGCCAACGATCCGGTGGGCACCACACCGCTGGTGGCCCCGATCCGCTGAGGCATCAATGCCTCGCTACTGGATCGTGATGTCGAGGCGCAGCGCCTGGCGCTGGCCCCCCTCGGAGTGGACGAAGTCCACCGACAGGTGCGAGGCGGTGCGGAGCTTGGCGTAGAGCGCCATCGCGCCGTCCAGCGAGCCGAGCTCGTTGCCGTTGATCCCGGTGATCACGTCGGAGCTGCGCAGGCCCAGCAGGTGGGGCACGGTGCCCTTGCGCACCCGCGAGAGCCGAAAGCCCTCCACGCCGTCGCGCGAGAAGGGGCGCGCCATGGCCTGGGAGGCGAGCTGGGCCGGGTTGGCCAGCAGCTGCTCCACGAAGCGGCGCTCGACGGTGCAGCTCAGGCCCTGGCACTGGATCGCATCGGCGGCGCCGTCGAGCTCGTACTTGCTCTTCTTGGGCTCTTCCTTGGGCTCTTCCTCTTCGGGCGTCGGAGGCGCGGGCGGAGGCGCCAGCTCGTCGGACAGCCGCAGGTACTCCACGCGGGTGGCGGTGCGCAGGTAGACGAGGCCGAGGTCGACGGCGAGCAGGGTGACCCCGTCCATCACCTCCTCGCCCTCGGCGTAGACCGAGGTGCTGCCCTCCTGCTTGGAGATGGTTGCCAGCGAGATCCCCGGGGCCTCGGCCTCCATGGTCGCCACCAGGGCCAGCGGCAGGGTGCTGTGCACGGCACCGGGAAACTCGAGGGCCTCCTCGTCCACGCCCACGCCGGTCGGCACGGGCAGCGGCTCGTCCACCGCCTCGGCTGGGGCGCAGGTGGGGCAGAACACGTTGTACTTGGTGATCCGCGACTCCCGAGGATCGCTGGCCTTGGTCGGCGTGGGACCCTTGGGCGCGGTCTTGGCCCGGGTCTCCGGCTCGTCCTCGTCGTCGGTCTCGTCCTCGTCGGCGACGGCCGTGGGCTCGGGGGTCTCGGCGTCGGCGAGCACCCGCCAGCCCAGCCAGGTGCCGAGGGCATGCGTGGCCAGGTACAGCACTCCGAGCCGGGCGGCTCCGGTCACGATGCGGAAGGTGAGCCGGGCGGACGGGCTGGCCATCGGAATCCTCGGAGCGCGCTGCGGTGCCCGCGCTCGATGCGCAGGATGCTGGGGTCCTCGACCGGAGCCCGCCCCCGCTTCGAGCATTGTACCGGGCCCGCGGCGGGGCGTCTCGGGCCTCGGCTTGCGTCGAGGGCGGTCGATGCCGTAACAAGCGGCGGAGCCGGGCGAGCGACGCCCGCAGGGAGCGATCATGAAGACCAAGACCGCGCTACTGGCGACCCTCCTGTTGGCCGCGGCTGCCTGTCAAAAGGAAGGCGGCTCCAGCAATCCCCCGACCACCGGCGGAGACGGGACCGATACCCCGACCACCGGCGGAGACGTGGTGGCGGACGACGGCGGAGCCGGTGGCGACGGCGGTGCCGCGGGCGAGGCCAAGTGGGCCGACATGGACTTCGACGCCCGCAAGGAGTGGATGGGCGTCGAGGTGCTCCCCAAGATGAAGGCCCTGTTCAAGGAGTACGACGAGGCCCAGTTCAAGGGCTTCAAGTGCCAGACCTGCCACGGCGACGACGGCAAGGAGAAGAGCTACGCCATGCCGACCGACTCCATCTACCCGCTGCCCGAGGCCGATCCGGTCAAGGCCGCGATGGAGTACGACGAGGCGATGACCAAGTTCATGGTCGACAAGGTCGTCCCCGATATGGCGGCCCTGCTCCACGCCGAGCCCTACAACCCCGAGACGGGGGAGGGCACGGTGGGCTGCTTCACCTGCCACCCCAAGGAGTAGGGGCGATGAGCCGCAGCCTCGCCACCTCCCTGGCCCTCACCGCAGCCGCCCTGTTCCTGGGCGCCTGCGGCAAGGAGCAGCCGACCACCACCAACCCGGGTGCCGGTGGAGCGTCGGCGGGCGACACCGCGGGCGATGCCGCCGGTGACGGTGCCTCCGACGTCGCCGCGGTCGAGGTCAAGTGCCTCGGGATCAACGAGTGCTCGGGCCAGAGCCTGTGCGACGTGGCCGGCTCCCACGACTGCGGGGGCCAGAACTCCTGCAAGGGCAAGGGGTGGATCCTGGTCTCGGAGCCCGATTGCCAGCGCAAGGGCGGGCAGATCATCCCGGCCGAGAACGAGGGCGACGGCGCCGAGGAAGGGGCGGCCGACGAGGCCGCCGAGGCGCCGGTCTAGTCGCCGGGCAGCAGCAGCTCGCAGGGCGTGGCCCGCACGCAGCCGCTGCAGAAATCGATCACGCCGCGGACCTCGGTCTGCTGGTCCGCGGCGTGACGCGTGAGGCCCTCGGGGGCCACCGAGGGCCCCGCGATCGCACCGAAGGCCACCCCGCGCTGTAGCTCCACCGTCACCTGGGCAGGAGGAGCAGGCAGAGCGTGGAGATCGACGCGGTGCGGATGAGGGACCTCGCGGGCAACGACCGCGGCGGCGGGAGCTTTCGCTG
The DNA here is from genome assembly GCA_020633315.1 of Myxococcales bacterium. GTDB lineage: Bacteria > Myxococcota_A > Polyangia > Nannocystales > Nannocystaceae > Paraliomyxa. The sequence continues at coordinate 672,238 of JACKDV010000003.1, read as the reverse complement.
GGCTCGGGAAACCCCTTCGGACGGGCTGCCTTGGGACGGTACGGTGTACCGGAGCGGAGCCGCCGCCCCCTCGGGGCGCGGCGCGTGGCGTGCTAGCGTCCTCCGTTCCCATGACCACGCGGCTCGAGATCGGCGATCGGATCGGGACGTCCGTCATCGAGCGAGTGCTCGGCGAGGGCGGCTTTGGCCGGGTGTACCGGGTGCGCAGCGCCGACGGTGAGGCGCGGGCGGTGAAGGTGGCCCACGAGCCCACCGAGGCCATGAGCACGGTGGAGCTGGGCCTGCTGCAGAACGAGATCGAGGCCATGCTGCGGCTGCGGCACCCGGGGCTGGTGCGCACCCACGGCTACGGCTACCTGGACGACGGCCGCCTGTACCTCGAGATGGAGCTGGTGCAGGGCATGCCGCTCATCGAGCACGTGGACCGCCACGATCGCCTCGACCCGGTGGAGGCCCTCGCGATCGTGGAGCGCGTGGCCGAGGTGATGGGCTACTGCCACGAGCAGGGGGTGCTCCACCTCGACCTCAAGCCCGACAACATCGTGATCACCGATCGCCACGGCCCGCACCTCAAGGTGCTCGACTTCGGGGTGGCGCGGCTGGCCCGGGCGTGGCGCGGGGGACAGCGCGTGATCGCGGGGACCCCCGCCTACATGGCGCCCGAGTGCTTCACCGACGAGCCGCGGCACTCGAGCATGGACGTGTATGCGCTCGGGGTCACCCTGCACGTGATGCTCACGGGGCGCCTGGCCTTCGAGGAGCAGGGGGTCACCGCGCAGATCCACGACAAGTACGCCGGGCCGCCGCCGCTGGACAGCGTGGCGTGGGAGCAGGCGCCGCCGGGGCTCAAGAGCCTGCTGCGATCGATGCTGGCCGTGGATCCTCGGGTGCGCCCCACCATGAAGGCCCTGCGCGCGGCGACCCGCAGGCTGATGTTCTCGGCGCTGTCGGGCGGGCGCGGAGCCTCGACCGACGTCACCGATCCCTCGCCCTCGCAGCCGATCCAGGTGGAGGGGCTGTACGGGCGCGACGCCGAGCTGGCCGCGCTGCGGCAGCGCTGGGCCGAGGCCCGAACGCAGCCCAAGGGGCCGACCCTGGTGCTGGGGCCGCAGGGGGTGGGCAAGAGCGCGCTGCTCGAGCGCTTCCTGCTCGAGCACGGCGAGCCGCCCACCCTGGTCGCCGACGGGCGCTGCCGCGAGTCGGGCGACCTGGTGCCCTTTGCGTCGCTGCGCGAGGCGGCGGGGCGGCTGGGCGAGGCCATGCGCTCGCTGCCGCACTGGCGCACGCTGGGTCGAGAGCTCCGCGAGTCGCTGGGTCCGCTCGAGGGGGTGCTCATCGCCCTGGTGCCCGAGGCCCAGCCGCCGGGGACGGCCGGTGCGATCGAGCCCCCGGCGCGGCCCGGCCCCGAGGCGGTGGCGCGGGCAATCCACGGGCTCTTGCAGGTGGTGGCGCGACACCACCCGCTGGTGCTCGTGCTCGAGGACGTGCAGTGGGCCGGCACGGGCGCGCAGGCGGTGATGCGCTACCTGGCCACGATGCCGGTGCGGGGCGCGTTCGTGCTGATGAGCGCGCGCGAGCGGCCGCCCTGGGCCGAGGGCATGGACGCGATCGAGCTGGGCAGCCTGCCCGCGGCCGACAACCGGGCCCTGCTGCGCGCCCTGCTGACCACCGAGGATCCCCAGGTGATCGAGCGGCTGGTGCTCGAGGTGCCGGCGCTGGCCACCGGGATCCCCATGGCCACGGTTCAGGTCACCGCCGACCTCCAGCTCCAGAGCTGCGTGCGTCGACTGCCGGGGGGCGGGGTGGAGATCGACGAGGCGCGGCTGCGGGCCTACGTGCCGCCGGCCACGGTGGCCGAGGTGCTCGAGCGTCGGCTGGCGCGGCTCGATCCGCGGGCCCGCCGGGTGCTGGGTGTGGGGGCGCTGATGGGGCGCGGCTTCGATCGCGACGACGTGGTGGGCACCGAGCTGCACGGCATCTACGAGGTGCAGGCGGCGATGCTCGACGCCCACGCGCTGGGGCTGGCGCGGGTGCAGAGCAACTACTGCCAGCTCGCCCACGAGGCGCTCGCCTGCAGCCTGGCCGCGCAGTGGGAGCCCCAGCAGGCCCGGATGATCCACGCCAAGATCGCGGCGCAGCTCGAGCGGCGCGGCAAGGACCCGGGGCGCCGGGCCCATCACCTCGAGCAGGCCGGCGATCCGCTGGCGGCGGCGCGGGTGCACCTGGTGGCGGCGCACCACGCCGATGCGCTGCACGATCTGGCGGGGGCCGAGCGGCACTTCCGGCGGGCGATCGAGCTGGGCGATGGCCTGCCGCGGGGGCCCGAGCGCACCGGCCTGCTGCGCGAGGCGGCCTTCGAATACGCCCGCGTGGCGGGGGCGCTGGGGCACCTCGACGAGGCCTTCGCGGTGGTGGGCTGGGCCGCGCGGGCGCTGTCGGCCGATGGCGTGAGCATGGTGGAGGACTATGCGATCGACAGCGCACTGGCGCGGCTCCGCTACCTGCGAGGGGACATGCCCTCGGCGGTGGAGCTGGCCACGCGCTGCCTGCAGCACGCGGGCGATCGCCGACGGACCCGCCGCTACCGGGTGCTCCCGGCCAACCTGGTGGGGCGGGCCCTCTACGTGCGGGGTCGCTACGGCGAGGCCGCGGTGGCGCTGCAGCGCGGGTGCGAGCTGGCGGCGGCCGAGAACGACTCGGTGGAGCTGTGCCACTCGCTGGGCATGCTGGGGCTGTCGCTGGGCTACACCGGGGCCTTGGACGAGGCGCGGGTGCACCTGAGCCGCGCCGCGAGGCTGGCCGACGAGCTCGAGGATCCGGTGCGGCGGGTGGCGGCCTCGTGCTACGCCGCGATCGCGGCCGAGCAGGCCTACGATCGCGAGCAGGGGGTGATCCGCAGCGCCGAGGCGCTGGCCCGGGCGCAGCGCTACGAGGTCGACGGGCTGTACCTCTACCTCTCGTTCATGGTGGCGGGGCGGCAGCAGTTCCACGTGGGGCAGCTGCCGCGCGCGCGGCTGCTGCTCGAGCACGCGGTGGAGCTGTCGCGGCGGCAGGGGCTGGGCACCGGCGTGGGCTGGGCCCACTCCTTCCTCGGCGACGTGGCGCTGGTGCAGGGCGACTATGACGAGGCGGCGCGCGCCTACGATGCCGGGCTCAAGGCGGGAGCCACCGACGAGTACGCGGTTGCCCTGGGGCTGGCCGGCTGGGCCCACGTGCGGGCGCTGACCTCCGACGACTTCGCCAGCTTCGAGGCCGACGCCCAGGAGGCGATGGCGAGGCTCGAGCGGGGAGGCAACGTGGCCACGCAGCCGCAGGTGCTCCTGCGGCTGGCCGAGGGCTCGATGGCGCTCGGCGACGAGGAGGGGGCCCAGGCGCGCCGAGACCAGGCGGCGGCGATCTTCGCCCGCCTGGGGGTCGAGCCGGTGGGGTGGTGGCCCGCGGCGCCCGAGGGCACGGGGGCGGAGACCGAGCGCGCCCACTGGGAGCAGCAGGCCCGCGAGGCCGAGCTCGAGCTGCGGCCCTTCGGGTCGCCCACCGCCGATGCGATCCGTCGGGTGACGCTCAAGATCACCGAGGACGCCCAGCGGCTGCAGGGGCTCACGGTGCGGATGGGCGGGATGAAGCCGGGGTAGGGGACCCTCGCTCGGCTCACTGGCAGATCCGCTCTCCGTCGGGCTGCATCGCGCAGCCTCCCTCGCAGCACTCCGAGCCGAGCCAGGTGCCGTCGCAGGGCGAGCCGGGGGGCTTGCACTGCAGGCAGTCGCCGGAGCGGCAGTACATGTCGGGGCAGCACAGGTTCTCGAAGCCGCAGGGGTCGTAGTTGGGCACGCAGGCGGGCTCGGTGTCGCTGGCGTCGGTGCTCTGCCCGCTGGTGGACGCGGGGCCGGAGCCGTCGGAGCCCGAGCCGGTCGCGGGGGCCGAGCCGGTGCCGGAGTCGGCCCCGCTCTCCGACGACGCGTCGTCGTCTCCGGGGCATGCGCTCGCGACGAGCCACAGCGAGATCAAGGCGATGCGGGGGACGAGATGGGCCACGAGCTCTCCTCGGGATGAGAGGGCGCGACGGGCCCGGATCGGCTCAGCGAAGATCGCCGTCGCGGGGCGGAACGCGGATCCGCGGCGCTGGTGCGCATGGAGGCCGACGACCTGATCGGGGCCATCGCCGTGCGCACGGAGGTGGACGGCAGCGGCAAGGTGAGCGAGGCCGTGCTCGAGGCCTCCAACTTCGGTGACGAGCAGACCCCGGGCTGCATCGTTGCCGGCTTCATCGAGGTGGCCGACGCGATGATCGCCCAGGGCGTGGTGTGACCGAGGGGCGGGGCCCGCTCAGCTCGCGACCCCGGCGTGCGCCACCACCCCGCGCAGCTGCTGGGCCCAGGCGTCGAGGTTGCTGATGGTGCTCTCGGCCACGTCGGGCGCCTCGGCCTCGGCTCGCAGGGCCTCCTCGAGCATCGTGCGGGCCCGCGCCAGGTGGGTGCGCACGGTGGACGGCGCGATGCCCAGGACCTGGGCGATCTCCATGCTCGAGAGGCTCTCCCAGTAGCGCAGCTCGAGCGCCACCTGGAGGTTGAGCGGGATCCTCCGCAGCGCCGACTTGAGCAGCCGCAGGTGCTCGGCCTCTCGCAGCATGGTCTCCGCCCCCGGGGCCAGGTCGCACAGGGAGCGGGTCTCGAAGTCCTCGGGCATCTGGTAGCGCCGCGTCAGGTGCTTCTTGAGCACGTTGTAGGCGATGCCGAACAGGTAGGATCGAAAGCGGGTGTCGTCGTGGAGCCGGTCACGACCCTGGACGAGGGCCAGGAAGGTGTCCTGCACCAGGTCGCTGGTCTGGTCGCCGAGCTTGTTGGCGAAGAAGCGCGCCACTGGCTCGAAGTACCGCATGCACAGCTCCTGGCCGCGGGCGTCGTCGCCGTCGCGCCATGCCTGGAGCAGCTCGATGTCACTGGCCATCCACCATAGGATACGATCGTTTCGTCGCCGGGTTTCGCGGCGCGTGGCCCGGGGAGGGCGGGCCACGCGATCGTCGCGGGTCAGTCGTCGCCGCTTCGCACGACGACGACGTCGGAGATCCGCCCCGGCGTGGTGGCGGGGCTGTCTCCCCTCGACGCGGTGTCTCCGTAGCCGAGCTGGCCCACGTCGTTGAGGCCCCAGCAGCGCACGGCCCCGTCGTCGCGCTGGACGCAGGTGGAGGATGCGGTGGGCCCGATGAAGAGCTGGGCCACGCCGAGATCCCCCACGTCCACCTCGCCGGCGAGCAGCGGCGTCTCGTCGTCGCCGATGCAGTCGCTGTTGCCGTAGCCGAGCTGCCCCTCGAGGCCCTCGCCCCAGCAACGCAGGCCCCCGCCCTGCATCACCGCGCAGGTGTGGCGGGCTCCCGCGGCCAGGCTCGCGACCGCCCCGCCGATGGTGAGCTCGAGACGCGAGGCAGGGACCTCGTCGTCACCGACGGTCTCGGGGGTTCCCCGGCCGAGCTGTCCGTCGTGGTTGCTGCCCCAGCAGCGCACGTCGCCGGTGTCGAGCCGGGCGCAGGTGTGGCGCTCTCCGGCCGCGAGCTCGACCACGGCCCCGCCCACGTCGACGGGCGCCTGGGACCAGGGCTGCTCGTCGTCGCCGATGTCCTGGGTGTGACCGTAGCCGAGCTGCCCCGAGTCGTTGAGACCCCAGCAGCGCACCGTGCCGCCCTCGAGCACGGCGCAGGCATGGTGGGCCCCGGCGACGAGGCTCACCGCCGGAGCGCCCAGCCCCACCGAGCCCGCGTTCGCCGGGGACTCGTCGTCGCCGATCCGCTGCGTGTGCCCGAGGCCGAGCTGCCCTACGTCGTTGGACCCCCAGCACTGGACGGCTCCGGTCACCAGCAGCGCGCAGGCGAAGTCGTCCCCGAGCGCGAGCGAGACGGCCGGCCCCCCGAGCTCCAGGTCGACGGCGACGCTGGCCTGGGCCGGGGTCTCGTCGTCGCCGATCGTCTCGGTGTGCTGGAGGCCGAGCGCATGGGCGTCGCCGATCCCCCACGCTCGGACCACGCCGGTGTCGAGGCGGACGTAGGTCTGGCGGCCGTTGCTGCGGATCTCCTCCACGAAGCCGCCCACCTCGATGGGCTCCGCATCGCCGGGAACCTGCTCGTCGCCGATCCAGGTGTCGTCGCCTCGTCCGAGCTGTCCTCGATCGTTGTGACCCCAGCACTTGGCGCGGCCGTCGTCGAAGGCGGCGCAGGTGGTGCCATCGCCCACGCTCATCATGGTCACGCGGGGGGATGGGATCACGAGGGTGGTGAGGGGGCCGCCGGCCCCGAGCGGCTCGGCGTGCACCGTGCCGATCGATGTGGCCAGGGCGATCGATAGACAGCCACCGATCAGGGGGAAGGAGGGGAGAAGGCGACCATCGTTGTAGTCTTGGGTGCTCATCGTTCGCGACCTCGCGAGCTCGAGCACCAGCACCCGAGGTGCGACGGACCATCCGCCGCACGGGAATCCACCGAGTCACATCGCCTTCGAGGGAGCGGCGACGCTTCGTGTCACTATCCAGGGAGACCGACGTGGTCTCGGCTCGGGAGCTGGTGCTTCGGTTTCGAGGGCGCGAAGGACCAGCGATGTCCATCAATGTAGTTGTCTGCAAGATCGTCGAGCCAAGGAGGGGCGACCATCCCCCGCGAGCGGCATCCCATCCGTTGCGGTGGCAGAGTGGTCGGTGATGCATCCGGAGACGGGCCGGGCTTGCATCCCCTCGGTTGGCGCTTCGCGCCCTTCGATGGGGCAGTATTCGAGCGCGAGCTTTCGTCGAGGGAGAAGGCCCGAAAAAGGGATTTCAGTGCATGTCGCCGCGCCGCGGGCCGGTCGATCGACGAAGCGCGTCACGGTGAGGTCACCGTGACGCGCTTCGTCCTCGTCTCGCTCGGCTAGCGAGCGGCTGCGAGCTCGTCTCGGAGCCGGTGGGCATCCTCGACGCCACCGGCCACGGCATGGTCGGCATGCTCCGCGGCCTCGCTCCGTCGACCGAGCGCGGCCAGGGCCTGCGCGAGGTAGTAGTGGGTCCGAGGAATGCGGTCGCTCGAGACGGCGGGGTCGGTCCGAGCGAGCTCCAGGGCTCGAAGGTGCAGGCGCATCGCCTCGGCCGCGTCGCCCTGGCGCAGCCGCAGGCGCCCCAGGCCGTTGAGCAGGCTGGCCATCGTCTCGCTCGCCTCGCCGCCCTCCCGCTCGAGCTGCTCGAGCCCGGCTCGGAAGTAGGCCTCGGCGGTCTCGAGCTCGCCTCGCTCCCGGTGGGCTCGGCCGAGCCCGCGGAGGACGTCGGCCTGCAGCCGGACGACCCGTGGCGTCCGAGCCAGGCCCTCGAGCGCCGCCAGGGCAGGGCGCAGCTGCTCGAGCGCGGCCTCGTGCTCGCCCTCGGTCGCCAGGAGCCTCGCGAGGTTGGCTCGGGCGGTGGCCACGGCGCGGGGGTCGGGGCTCGTCGCGGAGCTCCACCGCTCGATCGCCGCGAGGTAGTGCAGCTCGGCCCCCGCAGGCTCGCCTTGCTCCGCGAGGATCGCAGCGAGCCCGTTGTGGGCGGCGGCGAGGTGGAAGGGATCGAGGCCCCGCGCGTGCTCCAGCCCTGCGATGGCCTCCTCGTACAGCCGACGGGCCTCCCCGAGCTCGCCCTGGTCCCCGAGGATCGCCGCGAGGTTGGCCTTGGAGATGGCGGTGTCGGGGTGCAGGTCGCCCTTGCTGGCCTGCAGGATCCGCAGCGCCCGTCGGCCGTGTGCGATGGCCTCGCGGTAGCTCCCCTGGTGTCGGAGCGTGATCGCCAGGCCGTCCAGGGGCTCGACGAGGGCGAGGCCGTCCTGGTGCTCGGCCTCGAGCCCCTGCAGGGCGCGCTCGAAGTGGCCCCGAGCCTCCTCCAGCTCGCCGTGGGTCACGGAGAGATTGCCGTGGGCAGCATGGGCCACCGCCCGCATCCGCCCGGACACCTGCGGGCGATCGGCGAAGCTCACCGCATCGGCGGCGTGTACCAGGCCCAGGTCGTGCCGGCCCTGGCTCACTCCCACCACGTGGCTCAGGCTCGACAGCACGCCCACGAGGATCTCGTCGGTGCCGTGTCGCTGCGCCAGGACCCGGGCCTCCTCGAGCACGGTGCGGGCCTGGTCCGCCTTGCCTCGGCCCAGGAGCGCGCGTCCCTGTACCAGCCGGGCCTCGGCCTGCAGCCCCGGTGCGTCGATCGCCTCCGCGGCCTCGAGCGCCTCCTCGGCCAGCACCTGCGCCTGGTCGAGGCGAGCGCCGTCGATCCGGGCGCGGGCCCGGTCGAGCAGGATGCCGATCCGCCGCACCTCCGGCTGGTCCTCGGGCGACGCGAGCACGGGCTCGGGCGCGGGCGAGTCACAGCCCTCCACCGGCGGGAGCCCCATCACCAGGTCCACGGCCTGCGCCGCGAGGGGCTCGTCGGCCGCGCGGAGCTGCTGCACCACGTCCTGCAGCGCGGCCTCGCGAGCATCGAGGCAGGCCAGCCGCGCGACGGCGGGGCGGGGCGAGCTGGTCGCGGTGCGTCCTTCGGCCCGGCAGGCGAGGTACAGCTCCTCGTCGAGCCGCGACGCGTAGCGGTCGAGCTCGGCCCGCACGGTCCTCGCCGTGGTCCGGGCGTAGGGGGCCCCCGTGGCCAGCAGCGCCGCCTCCACCTGCTCGCGATGCTCCTGGTTCCACGTGTGCTCGACCCGCTCGTGGACCGCGGCGCAGTGGTCCTCGCCACCTCCGAAGGCGGTGGAGGCCAGGCCCACGCCCAGCCCCAGCACTCCCATCATCGACAGCGATCGCCAGGCGGTCGGGCGCAGCGGCCCGACCAGCTGCCCCAGCAGCGCCTCCATCGAGGGCCAGCGCGCGGCCGGATCGCCCGCCATGCCGCGTTGCAAGGCCCGGCGCAGCACCGCGGGCACCGAGGGCGAGGACGGGAAGGTGGGCGCTCGTCCCGTGCACCCCATCATCTCGACGAGCGCCGCGCGGGGGTCTCGGCCGAAGGGGGGCTCGCCGTAGATCGCCTCGAAGAGCGACACGCAGAAGGCGAACTGATCGCTGCGCGCGTCGACCCCTCGCCCCGCGTACTGCTCGGGTGCCATGTAGGCGAGCGTGCCCACCACCGCCCGGTTGGCGGTGAGCTGGACCTGGAGCATCGGGATGTCGTCGGTCGAGCCGAGCGACGCTCGGGGGGCGGGGGCCCAGGGGGTGGTCGACGCCGCCTCGGCCGGCGCCGAGTCGCCCGAGGTCTCGCGGACCTCCAGGGATCGGGCCAGCCCGAAGTCGAGCACCCGCACCCGCCCGCGGCGGTCGCGGATGCAGTTGGAGGGCTTGAAGTCGCGATGGACCAGCCCGGCCTCGTGCGCGGCCGCCAGGCCCCGGCCGGCCTGCACGTAGACCTCCAGGCACTCCCGCCACGCGTGACGCTCGCGCTGCCACGCATCGAGGGGCGTGCCGTCCACGAGCTCCATCGCGATGAAGATCTCGCCGTCGATCTCCCCGGACTCGTAGACCTGCACCACGTTGGGATGGGAAAGCTGCGCCAGCGCCTGGGCCTCGCGGAGCAGGCGATCGTTGGGCCTGCGCCCCGAGCGGTCCCGCACCACCTTGATCGCCACCTCGCGGGCGAGCCGGGCGTCGTAGGCCCTTCGCACCGTGCCCATGGCCCCGTGGCCCAATGGCCCCAGGTCCACGAAGCGACCGAAGCGCTCGGAGGGCGGCGTCGGGTCGCCGAACAGCCGCGCCTTGATCCCCTGCTTGCGCGCCTCCTCCCCGGGGGGGTCCTCGGCTCGCGCCTGGCCGAGTCGCTCGAGCTGGTCCTCGAGCCCAGGGCTGCGATGGGCCGCCGACACGGCTAGCCTTCCTCTCCCCGTGCGCTCAGCGGGCTGCGTCGACGCTGCTCCTCCACCCAGTCGTCGAGGCGGGTGATCGTGCTGTGCAGCATCTGGGGCGACGAGGCCAGCTCGCCCATGTGCTGCTCGAGCAGCTCCCGTCCGCGGCGCAGGCGGGTGTTGACCGTGCTGCGGGGCAGCTCGAGCAGCTCGGCGAGCTCCTCGTGCTTGAGCCCGTCCCAGTAGCGCAGCTCGAGCACGAGCTGCAGCTCTACCGGGAGCCGGCGCAGGGCGGCCAGCAGCAGCCGCTCCTCCTCGTGCCCCGCCACGATCCGGCTCGGCGTCGCTCCCAGGTCGGCCACGGAGCTGCTGTGCAGCGAGCCCACGCCCCGCTGCTTCTGCAGCTGCCGGTAGTGGGCGCGCAGCACGTTGATCGCGATGCCCAGCAGGAACGTGCGGAACTGCGAGTCGCCCCGAAACCGAGGGGCCGCCTCCACGCACGCGAGGAAGGTGTGCTGGATGAGGTCGTCGGGCTCGCTCACCTTGTTGCGGAAGAAGCGCTCCACCGTGGCGTAGTGGCGCTCGAACAGCTCCTCGCCCGCGCCGCGGTCACCCTCCCGCCAGGCTCGGAGCAGCTCCGCATCGTCCATCGAGGCGAGTATACGCGTGGGCGGGAGCCACGGGGCCCCAAGGGGCAGCGAGCAGTCGTCGAGGAGCACGGTCGCGAGCATGGTGGTCCGGTGCCTGGTGCAGGGTGGGCGATGGGCCCCGAGGGCTGAGTGCGCTCGCGGGTGGTCTTGGCTGCGCAGGGCATCGATTCCTCGCCGCCGTGATGCCGCGGCGTCGCGGGACCCCGGGCACCACGGCACGGTCGGGCCATGGGCTCTGCGGTCCCCGATGGGACCGCGCGGTGCCTGCCTCGCGGCGAGCCGGCGCTACCTCGCGCTGCCCGCGAGCAGCCGCGCCTTGGACAGCTCGAGCACCGACCATCCCTCGTCGCGCTCGAGCGGGTCCGCGGTGGGGGAAGGCGGCGCTGGATCGGCAGCCGGGGCGGGAGCGGGCGACGGCTCGGAGGGCACGGGGGCCTCGGCGGGCTTGGAGTCGCAGCCCACGACCAGCGCGGTCGTGACCAGGGCGTGAGCGAGGATCCGACCCATGGCACCCTCGATGATGCGGCCTCGCGGGGGCGGTGCGGCGAGGGGAGGTCGCGTCCTATCCCTTGGCGTACTTCACCGTGCAGCCGTAGGGCTTGGTCTCGGGCGTGCTCACCGGCTTGCCCGCGCGCAGCTCGTCGAGCGCGGTGGTGACGTAGTCGAGACGCTCGCCGCCGCCGTCCACCTCGCCGATGGGTGCATTGTCGAGGGCGCCGCGGTAGACCAGCGTGCCCTCGGCATCCACGATGAACACGTGCGGGGTCTTCTCGGCTCCGTACATGTGCCCCACGCTGCCGTCCTCGTCGAGCAGCACGGGGTTGGTCATGCCGTAGCCGCTGATGCCCGCCTTGTTGGCCTCGACGCCGTGCCCCTGCTTGCCCGGCGCGCCCGAGTTGATCGACAGCCACACCACGCCCTTGGCCATCTCGTCGGCGGCCATCTTCACCAGCGGTCCCTCGCCGTGGGCGTACTTGACGAAGGGACACTCGGGGTTGAACCACTCGAGCACCACGAGCTTGCCCGCGTGCTGGGACAGCGAGTGGCTCTTGCCGTCGACGTCGCTCAGGGTGAAGTCGGGCGCCGGCTTGCCGAGCTCGGCCGTGGCGGCGGGCGGGGCCGCGGCCCCGTGGTCGTCGGCGGGGGGCGCCTTGATCTCGGCGCTGCCGCCCATGCCCTTGACGTCCACCTCGGGCACCGCCTGCGGGTCCTTCTTGGTGACAGGGGCCGAGCTGTCGGCCGCCTCCTTGGACTTGTCACAGGCGACGGGGAGGACGAGGCACAGGGAGAGCAGCAGCGGGCGCGTCATGGCGCGAAGGGTAGCCCGGCTCCACTGGCGCGCGCCGCGTCAGGAGCGGGCCTCGTCGTCGGCCGCCTCGGGCTCGGGCTCGGCGTCCTCGTCCTCGCGCTTGGCGGCACCCGCCTCGGCCTCGGACGAGCGCGGAGCCTCGCCTCCGCCCGAGCCCCCGCGCGTTCGCCAGGCCACCACCACGATCCCGAGGACCATCAAGCCATCGAACAGCTCGCCGGTGGCTCCGTAGAGCGTCCGTGCCTCGGGGTCCATCATGGGCAGCTCGGCCATCACGCCCTCGGCCGGCTGCGGGCCCTCCACGTCGGGGTCGGTCACGCGGGTCTTGGCCAGCGCCCGTCCGGTGGGATCGATGATGGTGCTCACCCCGGTGTTGACCGCCCGCACCAGCGCCTTGCGCTGCTCCACGGTGCGGAACACGGCCAGGCCCAGGTGCTGCGCGGGCTCGTGCGTCTTGCCGAACCACGCGTCGTTGGTCATGTTGACGAACACGTGGACGCCCTGGTTGGCCGTCTCGCGCACGAAGCGGGGCAGGATGTCCTCGTAGCAGATGAACGGCCCCAGCCTCCAGGTGCCCTGCGGGGTGTGGAGCACCATCACGTCGGGGCCCTTGCCCTTCTCGATGTGGGCGGCGTTGGGGATCATGCTCAGGTACCACTCGGGATCGACCAGCGGCGCGTACTCGCCGAAGGCCAGCCGATAGACCTTGTCGTACATCCCCGCGACCTTGCCCTCGCCATCGATGAGCAGCGCGGTGTTGTAGGGGTAGATGCCGGGCCCCCGCAGCGGGCGACCGTCGGGGTCGCGGTGGCTGGTGACGGTGCCGAACACCACGGGGATCGAGAAGCCGCGCTGCACCTTCCACGGATCCTCGAAGGGCAGGTCGGTGGTGCTGTCGCGGAAGAACTTGCGGCCGTTGGGATAGGCGGTCTCGCCCCACACGGCCAGCTGCGCGCCCTGGGCCTGGTACTGCGCGGTGAGGGCCTGCTGGCGGCGCAGGATCGGGATCTTCTCGTTGCGGTCGCGCATCTGGAAGATGCTGAAGTTGCCCTGCACCGCGGCGATCTTCAGCTTGGGTGCGGCCGCCATCTCGGCCTCCACCTGGGCGATGCGGACGGCCCCGTAGGCGGGGATGCCGATGGCCCAGGCCAGCAGCACGATCAGCGCCCGGCGATCGAGGCGGCCGAGCTCGAAGCGGCTGCGTAGCACCTCGTAGAGCGCGGCGTTGAGCCCCACCATGGTGGCGCCCACGAAGGTCACCCCGCCGATCTCGGCGGTCTGGATGAGCAGCGGCTGCCAGCACCAGCCCAGCGCCATGTAGATGGGGAAGAGGTTGGGCAGCGTGGCCTCCATCGCCACCCAGCACATGGGAGCCACCAGCAGCAGCGAGCCGCCGCGCCGGCGCAGCCACGCGATGAGCAGGGCGGCGAGCCCCCAGATGAGCCCATGCCAGGCGGAGAACAAGAGCGCGACCGGCAGCGCGACCACCCAGGGCAGCATGGCGAACTTGGTGAGCAAGTTCGTCATCCAGAAGAAGCCCCAGAAGACGGTCAGAGTGCCGGTGAGCCAGCCGTAGCGCATGGCCTGGCGCGGCGGCAGCCCCTCGATGGCCCACAGGTAGGGCACCCACGCCACGCAGCCCAGCCACCACAGGTCGTAGTCGGGGCAGCACAGCACCATGCCCACGGTCGACAGCAGCGCGGCGATGGTGCGCTGCGCCCTGGTCCGCGGACGCGGGGAGTCGGCCTGGGCCATGGTCGGATCCAACGATAGCCCCGGATCAACCGGCGCCGCTCTCGCCCGTGCCCTCGCCCCCGGGCAGGGGACGATGCCGGATGTAGAGCTCCTCGAGCTGGGGATCGTCGGCCGGGGTGGGGCAGCCGGTCATCAGATCCTGGCCGCGCTGGGTCTTGGGGAAGGCGATCACGTCGCGCAGGCTCTCGGCCCCGCAGATGAGCATGGCGATGCGGTCCAGGCCCAGGGCGATGCCGCCGTGCGGGGGCGGGCCGTAGCGGAAGGCGTCGAGCAGGAAGCCGAACTTGGCCCGCGCGTCCTCGTCGCTCAGGCCCAGGGCGGTGAACACCTTGGCCTGCACGTCGGAGCGGTGGATACGGATCGAGCCGCCGCCGATCTCGTTGCCGTTGAGCACGAGGTCGTAGGCCTGGGCCCGCACCACGCCGGGATCGGAGAGCATCAGGTCCACGTGCTCGGGCCGCGGCGAGGTGAAGGGGTGGTGCGACGACACCCACTGCCCCTTGTCGTTCTGCTCGAAGAGCGGGAAGTCGGTGACCCACAAGAAGCGCCACTGGGCGCCCGGCGGCACCAGCTCGAAGCGGTCGCGCAGGTGCAGGCGCAGCGCGCAGAGCACGGTGTGCACCGTCTCCCACTCGTCGGCGATGAACAGCATCAGCGAGCCGGGCTCGGCCCCCATGGCCTCGGTGATCGCGGCCTTGGCCTCCGGCTTGACGTTCTTGGCGAAGGGCGCCTCCCAGCTCCCGTCCTTGGCCACGCGCACCCAGGCCAGGCCCTTGGCCGCGCCGTTCTCCCGCTTCTTGACGAAGTCGGTGAGCTTGTCGAGCTGGTTGCGGCCCAGCCCCCCCGCCTGGTCGGGCGGCACGCACAGGCCCTTGACGCAGGGGGCCCCGTCGAACACCCGGAAGCCGCAGTCACGGCTGGCCGCGGTGGCATCGTGCAGCTCCAGCCCGAAGCGCATGTCGGGCTTGTCGGAGCCGAAGCGGTCCATGGCCTCCTGCCAGCTGAGCCGCGGGAACGGCCGGGGCAGCTCGGTGCCCAGGATCTCCGACCACAGCGCGCCCATCAGCTGTTCCATGGGGCCGAACACCCGCTCGGGGGTGGCGAAGGACAGCTCCACGTCGATCTGGGTGAACTCGGGCTGACGATCGTTGCGCAGGTCCTCGTCGCGGAAGCAGCGGGTGATCTGGAAGTACTTGTCGAAGCCCGCCACCATGAACAGCTGCTTGTAGATCTGCGGCGACTCGGCCAGCGCGTAGAACGAGCCGGGGTGCAGGCGGCTGGGCACCAGGAAGTTGCGCGCGCCCCCCGGCGTGTACTTGACCATGTAGGGGGTCTCGAGCTCGTAGAAGCCGAGGTCGGCCAGGGTGCGGCGGGTGATGTAGGAGATGCGAGCGCGGGTGGCGAAGTTGCGCTGGAACGAGGGGCGCCGCAGGTCGAGGTAGCGGTAGCGCAGGCGCACGTTCTCGTTGGTCTCGAGGCGATCGTCGTCCGAGATGGTGAAGGGCGGGGTGTCGGAGGCCGAGAAGATCTCGAGGGCGTCCACCTCCACCTCGATGCCGCCGGTCTCCATGTTGGGGTTCTCGTTGTCGCCGCGGTCGACGACCTTGCCCGCGATCCCGATGCAGAACTCGCTGCGCAGGCTCTCGGCCTGGGCGTGGGTGTCCTGGTGGATGTCGGGGCCGAAGACCACCTGGGTGATCCCCTCACGATCCCGCAGATCGACGAAGATCCGTCCTCCGTGATCCCGGCGCCGATGGACCCAACCGAACAGCGTGACCCGCTCGTCGACGTGATCGCGGCGGAGCTGTTGGCAGGTGTGGGTACGGCCGGACTCGAGCAAGCTCGCCATGGCGGCGGACTCTAGCAGCCTGCGCTTGGCTCGGAAGGGGGCCCGGACCGTCTCCGGCGCCGACTCACGAGTCAAAGATCTGCGGGTATTGCGCAATAATGAAGGGCGACCCGGGATCTCGACGTAAACACCGTGGCCCGCTGTACGGGGCGCTCGGTCCTGCTACAAACGCCCCGAGCCCACGACCTCGATGTCGCTTCGCTTCCTGCATATCTCGGACATCCACTTGCTGGACCTCTCCGGGGTGTCCCTGTGGCGCTATCTCAACAAGCGCCTCACGGGTCGCGTGAACCTGGCGCTCAAGCGGGGTCGCTCGCACGATGGTCGGCTGTTCGACTCGATGCTGAGCATGATCCCCGCGCTGGGGGTGGACCGGCTGCTGGTCACCGGCGACCTCACCAACCTGGCGCTCGAGCCCGAGTTCGATCTGGTGCAACGCAAGCTACGGGAGTCCCCGGTGCCCGTCACCGTGATCCCGGGCAACCACGACACCTACACCAAGGGCAGCGTTCGCAGCGGGCGCTTCGAGTCGTTCCTCGCCGAGTTCATGGACGGCGAGCGGCTGGCCGACTCGCAGTACCCCTTCGTGGTGCGCCACGACGGGGTGGCGGTGATCGGGGTGTCCACGGCCATCGCCAGCCTCCCGCTGTTCGCCATCGGCCAGGTGGGCGCCGACCAGCTCGCGCGCCTGGGCAAGATCCTCGATGCGACGGCCGAGGAGGGCCTGCGGCGCGTGGTGCTGATCCACCACCCGGTGGTCGACGGCGTGTCGGGGGCCCGGCACGACCTGGTCGATCGCGACGCCTTTGCGGAAGTCATCGCGCGGCACGGGGCCGACCTGGTCCTGCACGGTCACGAGCACCGCCTCGTCGACACCGCGCTCCCGGGGCCGGCCGGTCTGGTCCCCGTCCACGGAGTCTCCTCGGGCACCAGCGTGTCCGACAAACCCGGTCATCGGGCGTGCTTCTCGGTCTACGACACGGCGCCCGAACACCTACGACGAGATCTGTACACATGGAACGGCAGCGAGTTTCGAGCAAGTCCCAAGTGAGTCCCGACCCGGCCCGTCGACGGCGGCCCCTGGCCGTGGGGGGCCTGCTGGCCCTGCTGGTGGCCCTGGGATGCGCGTCGCCCCTGGATCGAGCGCGCGAGAGCTGGGCCGACGGCCAGGGCGACATCGATCTCGCCGAGCCGTACTACAAGCAGGCGATCGACAAGGGCGACGACGAGTCGGAGTACGCCCGCGAGGAGCTGTTCCACATCTACATGGAGCTGGCCTCGGCCAACAAGAAGGACCACCCCAAGGACGCGGAACGCTACTACCGCGCGGCGATGGAGCTCGAGCCCTCCAACGCGGAGGCGCGCACCGGTCTCATCCGGCTGCTGATGACGCTGTACCGCTACGAGGAGGCGTTCGAGCTGGCCAACGACGGGGCGACCACGGGGCAGTGCCCGGGCTGCAAGCGGCTCCTGGCGGTGATGCTCATCGAGTCGGGCGACCAGCGCTCCGAGTCGGAGGACTGGCCGTCGGCCGAGGCGGCCTTCGCCGCGGCGATGGATCTGCTGCCCGATGCCTCGGTGGCGCTGGGGCTCACCCGCGCCCGCGTGGCCCAGGGCAAGGTCGAGGCGGCGGCCGAGTCGATCAAGCTCGCGGCCGACATGATCGACCAGAACGACGTGGAGGGGCGGCGGCGCTTCCTCGAGCTGCGGCGGGCGCTGGTGATGGCGGCGCTCGAGGCCAACAAGCCCGCGCTGGCCGACCAGGTGCTCGACGTGGCGCCCAAGGGCGTGTCGGCCAACGAGCAGCTCGGCCTCGCGGTCGAGGTGTCGATGGAGCTGACCAAGGCGGGCAAGGCCGACGAGGCGCTGTCGCGCATGCAGGCGCTGGCGCTGGCGGCCGACCAGGGGCGCCTGCGGATCGACGACGAGCAGAAGGCCGAGCTGCTGCGGCAGGTGGCCCTGCTGTTCGGCGCGCGGGCCAACCAGCGCCTGGCCGAGGGCGACGCCGAGGCGGCGGTCGCCGACCTCGAGGAGGCGCTCAAGCTGGTGCCCGGCGAGCCCACCATCATCATGCAGAAGGCCATCATCTTCGGCTCGCAGGGCGACATCCCCGCGGCGCGCAAGGAGCTGGGCCAGCTCAGCCCCCGCACCCCGGGCTTCCGCACCACCGACGCGGTGCTCTACGCGATGGAGGTCGACACGCTGGTGGCCGCGGGCAAGGCGGGCACGGCCGCCAACCTGGTGGACTTCGGCAAGCGCGCCGACCCCGAGTGCCCCGAGATCCACATCGCGGCGGCCCAGGTGCTCGCCGCGACCCCGTTCGACGACATGCTCAAGGCCGAGCAGAAGGACCTGCGGAAGATGGGCCTGGTCGACTACCCCAAGGGCAAGAACAAGCCCGTGAAGGCGGGCGAGGCCCTGTCCGAGCTGGCGTGGGCGGCCAAGCAGATGGGGGCCCAGGGCGACCTCTACCCGTTCCGCGATCCCAACGCCAAGGCCCGCCTCGACGCGACCAAGGCCGGGATCACGGCCTACTACCCGTATCCGGTGGAGTTCGAGTCGGAGCCGCAGGCGGTGCTGGTGCTCAAGAACGCCGGCACCACCGATCTCAGCGTCACGACCGAGAAGGGCCGCTTCTTCCGCAAGAAGAAGAAGATCGCCGGCCTGGGCACGGTGGAGGTCGCCATCGCCAAGCCCGGGGTCATCACCTTCACCGTGGGCGAGGAGGAGACGGTCTACATGTTCGTCTCCGAGCCCCACACGCGGGTAGAGATCTCCCTGCCGCCCCCGGCTGCCCCGGCCAAGTGAGGTTGGCGTAGGGAAACCTGCTGCATGTACGGTGAACTCCTGCGCAGGGGGGGTGGGAGGCTCCGTGCCGCCATGTCGGTCGATTGCGCTCCCCTGGCTGCCTTCCTGGTAAGCTCTGCCGCACGGTGAAGGCCTGCCCCCATCGCCGCATCCGACCCCTGGGAGAGGGGGCGGTCGGTGACGTTCACTTGTGCGTCGATGTGTTTCGGCGCCGTCTCGTGGTCGTCAAGTGGCTGCGCGCCGAGGTGCACGAGGGCAGCGAGGCGGCGAAGCGGTTCAACCGCGAGGCCACCCGGATGGCCGGTCGCGCCTTCGACGGCGTGATCAAGGTGGAGGACTACGGCTCCGACGAGTTCGGCCGCACCTGGATGGCGATGGAGTTCGTCGACGGCATGGCGCCCGGCGGGGTGATCGGCCGGGGTGATGCGTGGGGCGTGCACCGCCTGCTCGCGGGCGTGGGCCGCAGCCTCGACGAGCTGCACGGCCTGGGCGTGGTGCACCGCGATCTCAAGCCCGACAACATCATCCTGCGCAACGTGGACAACGGCTGGGATCCGGTGATCATCGATCTCGGCATCGCCAAGTGGCTGGCCCACGAGGTCGCCACGGCCACCGGATCGGTGTTCGGCACGCCGCACTACATGAGCCCGGAGCAGTTCAAGGACACCAAGCACGTGGGTCCGGCCACCGATCGCTACGCGCTGGCGGTGATCGGCTTCGAGCTGCTCACCCAGCAGCTCCCCTACGACGGCAGCACGCTGCCCGAGCTGCTGCACCAGCACATGGAGTCGAGCATCCCCGAGCTGCAGATCCCCGATCCCAATGCGCCGGATCGACTGCTGCCCGTGCCCCACCTCGATGCCTTCATGCGGATCGCGATGGCCAAGAGCCCGCCCGATCGCTACGGCAGCGGCAACGAGATGGCCGAGGCGTTCCGCGACGCCTCCAAGCAGGACGGCCTGTGGCAGGAGCCGTCCTCGATCGCTCCGCTGTTCGAGCCGCTCGAGCGGCCCATCCTCGAGATCCGGCCGCCGCGCGGCCCGGCCCGGCGCTTCGACATGCGCGAGGGCCCGGTGGTGATGGGGCGGCACGAGGCCTGCCAGCTCGTGCTCACCTCACCGCGGCTGTCTCGCCTGCACGCCTGCATCTTCACCCATCGCGGGCGGATCTGGGTGGCGGACCTCAACAGCCAAAACGGCACCCGCTACCAGGACAAGGCGCTGCCCCACGGCTCGTCGAGCCCGCTGCGCACCGACGGGCGACCCTCGCGGATGGTGCTCTACGATCAGATCCTCGAGATCGTGGCCCACCGAAGCTGAGCCCGCGACGTGCTCCGGGCGGCCCGCGCTATCATGAGGGTGGCGTGGCGACGCGGAACGAGGGCCGGCGTGCGAGCCTGTGGCTGTTCGGGCCGGCGCTGGGCTGGCTGGCGCTGTGCGGGCTGGGGCTGGCGGCCACCGTGCTCGACGAGTCGGCGTGGTCGGCCGTGGAGCGCAGCCGCAGCACGGCGGTGGGCTCGGAGCGCTGCGCCGCGTGCCACCCCGGCGAGCACGAGAGCTGGCACCGCAGCTACCACCGCACCATGACCCAGCGGGCGCGCGGCGAGGCGGTGCTCGCCCCCTTCGCCGGCGAGCAGCTCGAGACGCTGGGCTTCCGCGCCACCATGAGCGGCGGTCGCGAGCACCCCCACCTGACCGTCGAGCGGCTGGAGCCCGAGCCCGGCACCGATCCGGTGCTGCTCGACGTGGACGTGGAGCTGACGGTGGGCAGCCACCGCTACCAGCAGTACGTGGCGCTCGTCGATCGTGGCGGCGGCCCGCGGGAGCGCTGGCGGCTGCCGGTGGCGTGGCACGTGGAGCTGGGCCGCTGGATCCACGTCAACGAGGCGTTCCTCACCCCCGGGGGGGCCTGGGGCGAGGCCGAGGACTACCTGCGCCACCTGTCGCGCTGGAACGACAACTGCATCTTCTGCCACAACACCCAGCCGGTGCCCGGGCTCGACGCGAGCGGGCGCTTCGACAGCGAGGTGGCCGAGCTGGGCATCGCCTGCGAGGCCTGCCACGGCGCGGCCTCGGCCCACGTGGATCGCCAGGCGTGGCCGCTGCGCCGGCTGCTGGCGGGCATCGCCGCCGACGAGGGCGACGGCAGCATCGCGCAGCCGGGGCGGATGAGCGCGGCGCGGCACGCCGACGTCTGCGGTCGCTGCCACGGCAACCGCATCGCGGCCGACCTGGCCGAGGTGCTGCGCGAGGGCGACGGCTTCGTGCCCGGGCACCCGCTGTCGGAGGTGTCGCGGCCGATCCAGCGCGGCTCGACGATCGCGGGCCAGCCGGGCGAGCCCTTCACGGAGCGCTTCTGGCCCGACGGCACCCCGCGGCTGTCGGCCTACGAGTACCAGGCGCTCCAGATGTCGCCCTGCCACCTCGACGGCGAGGGCCTGGGCTGCGGCGACTGCCACACCATGCACGGCCCCGAGCCGGTGATGCAGCTGCGGCCCGGGCACGCCTCCGCGGTGGTCTGCGGACGCTGCCACGAGCCCGCGTCGCTGTCGGACGCGGGCATGTCGGGAGGGCACGGCCGCCACGGCGAGGCGGTGGCCTGCGAGGGCTGCCACTCGCCGCGGATCACCTACGGCCTGCTCGAGGGCATGATGAGCCACCGGATCACGCGCCCGCGGCCCCAGGATCTGCGCGGTCGCGACGACCAGCCCGACGCCTGCACCCAGTGCCACGTGGACCGCAGTCGTAGCTGGGCCGCCGCGGCGCTGGCCGCCTGGGCGCGGGGCGAGACCCCGCCCGGCCCCGATGGGCAGGCGCCCCGGGTGGCGCTCGATCTGCTGGGCGGCGATCCGATCCAGCGGGTCCTGGCCGCGCACGCGCTCACCCGCCCCGAGGCCCCGGTCGATCCGCGGACGCGCATGGCCTGGCTGGTGGACGTGCTCGACGACGACTACCCGGCGGTGCGCTGGTTCGGCTTCCGCGGCCTGCGGCGGCTGGCCCACGCGCAGGGGATGCCGGAGCTCGAGGCCGAGCTCGCGGCGCCCGGGGTGATGGACGATCCAGGCCTGCGCTCGCAGCTCGTCCTCGAGCTGCGCGAGCGCCTGGGCCCCGGGGCGCTGGCCCACGACCCGGAGCGGCGCGAGGCCCTGCGGCAGCGCCAGACCCACGTGGCGATCTGGATCGGGGAGTGAGCATGTCGCCGCAGCGTCACCTTCGACTGTCGCTGGCCGTGGTCGCGCTGTTCTTGGCCATGGGGCTGTGGCTCGAGGCCATGCTGGGCCTGCGCTCGCAGGGGTTGCTCGCGGACGAGCTGCGCCGCGAGCTGCTGCGCCTGGGGCACGCCCACGGGGCGCTGCTGGGCGTGCTCAACCTGGGGCTGGCCTGGGCGCTGGAGCGGCTGTGCACCCCGCCTGCGTGGGCCGGCCGGATCCGCATCGCCGCGCTGGTCGGCGCGCTGCTGGTGGGGCTGGGCTTCGTGGGCGGCGGCCTGTGGCACGGCCCCACCGATCCGGGACCGCTGGTGCTGGCCGTGCCCGCGGGCGCGCTGATGCTGGTGTCCTCGCTGGTCGCGGTGGTCCTGCTGCGGCCCGCCGAGCCGCCGTCACAGTAGCGGCGAGAGCACCCGGGCCGTGCCCTCGAGCAGGCGCTGCCCCAGCGACGGCTCGGCGCGCTCCTCCGCCGTCACCTCGCGCGAGCGCTCGAGGTCCTGGCAGAAGATCTCGGCCAGGGCCGCGGTCACATCGGGATCGTAGAACATCCCGGTGACCTCGTAGTTGATGTGGAAGCTCCGCACGTCCATGTTCGCCGAGCCGATCGCACAGATGTCGTCGACGATGAGGAACTTGGAGTGCAGCATGCCCGGCTGGTACTCGAAGATGCGGCCCCCGGCCAGCAGCACGTCGTCGTAGTAGCTGCGTGCGGCCCAGCCGATGATGCGGATGTCGTTGTTGTCGGGGGTGGGGACCAGCAGGCGCAGGTCCAGGCCGCGCAGGGCCGCGATGCGCATCACCAGCAGCAGCGGCTCGTCGGGCACGAAGTAGGGCGTGGACAGCCACACCCGGCGGGTGGCGGTGGCGATGGCCGCGGAGAACTGGGCCGAGATCGCCGAGACCAGCGGCAGATCGGGGCCGCTGGGGATGATCTGCAGCAGGGGCCCGCGCGAGGCGGCGGGGCCCCGGGGCTTGGGCGAGAAGGGGTTGGCCGCCCGGGCCCGCTCGCGCGCCCGCCGGGCTCGTCGACGCTGCCACGGGCGATCCTTGGGCAGGGGCCGGCGCGGGTCGAAGCGCCGCGGCACGGCCGAGCGCTCGCCCTCGAGATCGATGAGCTCGCCGGTGCTCGCCAGCCAGTCCTCGAGGAAGATGGCCTCCAGCCCGACTACCGCGTCACCCCGCAGCCCGACCGCGAGGTCTCGCCACGCGTGGTGGTCGGCGTCGGGGTCGAGGTACTCCGCACCCACGTTGATCCCGCCCAGGAACCCGCACTGGCCGTCCACCGTCATGATCTTGCGATGGTTGCGGAAGTTGAAGCGCACGCCGCCCAGGCGCAGCGGCACGCGCAGCCGCCCGAACACCGCCACCTGGCCGCCGGCCTCGCGCAGCGCGTCGAAGTGGGAGCGCGGCAGGCCCAGGCTGCCCAGGTGGTCGTACAGCACCCGCACCTTCACCCCCGCCCGCGCGCGCTCGGTGAGCATGGCGGTGATCCGCCGCGCGATGGGATCGTCGCGCCAGATGTAGAACTCGCAGTGGATCGTGCGGGTGGCCGCGGTGATGGCCTCCGCGAAGGCATCGAAGGCCGCGGTGGCGGTGGGCAGCAGCTCCACGTCCTCGCTGCGGCGGAGCGGTGCGGCGGCGCTCTTGAGGGCCAGGCGCACCAGGCCCTGCGCCGACGGGGCCAGGTCGTCGGGGAGCGCGTCGAGCTTGGCGTGCTCGCGGGTCTCGTCCACCGGGTTGATCGGCCGCCGCTCGCGTCGTCGCAGGCGTCGCCGCACTCGACGCATGAACAGCACGTAGACCAGGAAGCCCAGCACCGGCACGAACACCAGGGCCAGCACCAGGGCGAGGGTGGCGGTGGGGCGGCGGCGCTCGAGGATCACGAACGCGGCCACCAACAGCGCATACACGACGAAGCCGACCTCGAGCAGCCATCGCGGCAGGTCGAGCAACGTGGCCAGCGGATCCGCGCTCGCGAGCATCGGGGCTAGTCGGGGATACCCCAATCGGGGCGTTGGGAGCCACCTTCCCGTCGGGGCCCCGGTGTGGGACCGGCCGGGGGGCCCACGGAACCATTGTTCACGACTGATGGGACCCCGTACGAACGACAATGTGGTTTTTGCTATCGTTCCTGCGGTGCTGTCCCTCCCCCAGGTCCTGCACGAAGCCCAGCGACACTCCGTGACGGAGATCGCGATCGAGCCGGGGCAACCCGTGACCTTCCATGGCGAGCAAGGGGCGCTGGTGCTCGGCGATCCACTCGACGAGGGCGAGATCTCGGATGCCCTGACCCAGGTGCTGGCTCCCGATCAGATGGCCGACCTCGCGGTGGCCAGCATGGTGGAGTTCCACCTCGAGGGGTACGCCGAGTGGGATCTCGTGGCCGAGACCGGCGTGGAGGGGGTCGCCATTCGCGGCCGGATTCGGGACGGGTCGACGCCCGAGGAGTACGGGGTGCCGCTGGACCTGCCGCCGCTGCGGCACTTCGACGAGCTCACCTCGGAGCTGCCGCGGGCCTCGGTGACGATGCCCATGCAGGCCAAGGAGCCCGGCGAGACGCGCTGGGACATCAACGCGATCGACGGGGTGGTGATGCAGGAGGTGCCGCGGGCTCCCAGCGGCGCCATCGAGGATCCCACGCTGCGGCCCACCACTGGCGAGCGTCCCCCGCTGTCGGTGTTCGACGATCCCTACGACGACTCCGACCTGAGCGAGGACGAGGGGATCATCGACTTCGCCCTCGTGGGGCGCAACGCTCCCACGGCCGACCTGCCGGGGGTGGATCCGTCGCTCGTCTCCACCGCGCCGCGCGTGCGGGCGCCCGAGCCCCGCGGCACCCGGCCCACGATGCGGGGCGACGACACCCTCGCCATGCACATCGACTCGCTCACGCCGGGCACCGTGGTGTACCTGGCCGGGGTGGGGGCGGGGCCGCGGCTGCTCGAGCACTTCGAGGCGGGCTACGAGGTGATCGACGATGGCTCGTGGGCCACCGTCACCACCCGCCCGCTGGCCGAGATCCCCATGGGGCAGGCCTACCTGGTGCGCCTGGAGGATCCCAGCCGCTGCCTGTCGTGGCTGCTGCGGCGGCTCGAGGAGGGCGGCTGTGTGGTGATGGAGACCCGCGCGCGCACGGCCGCGGGCGCGCGGCGGCTGCTGCTGGGCGCCGAGGCCACGCCGCACGTGGTGGGCTGGCTCGACGCCCACCGCCAGCTGTGGCTGCACGCCGACGGGCGCGCGTGGCTGCTCGAGCCGCTCGGCACCGGCCCGTCGCGACGCTCGTAGCGGCGCGTCGCGGCGCATGGCACCGAGGCGCGGGTCCACGCGGCGTGCTCGAGGAGCGACGCGGCTCGGCTCAGCGCTGACGCTTGCGGAGCTTCTCGACCAGCGTGGTGCGGTTCATCCCGAGCAGCATCGACGCCTGGTTCTTGTTGTTGCGGGTGCGCTCGAGGGCCTGATCGATCAGGCTCATCTCGAACTCCTGCACCGCCCTGCGCAGGTCGATGCCCTCTTCGGGGAGCACGAAGTCCGCGGGCGAGGCGAAGCTCGGCGTCGCCGAGTCGCTCGTGGACGACGGGGGCGCGGGGGAGGGCAGCGCGGTCGGGGGCGGGGGCGTCACCGGAGCCGGCGTGGGGACGACCACGGGCGTGGGGACGATCTGCACCGGCGGCGCGACCGGGGACGGCGCGGGGTTGGGCACCGGAGCGAGGTGAGGGTGGGGCGCCCGCTTGGTCGGCCCCAGGGCGGGCACGAGCGGGATGGGCTCGGGAGGCACGGTGCCCGGGTACCCGGCGGGCGGGCCCGGGACCAGCCCGGAGCGACTCCCGGCGGCGCGCACGTTGGGCGGCAGGTCGCTCACGTCGAGCGGGTGCTCGCCCTGGTGCAGCAGGGTCATGCGCTCGACCGTGTTCTGCAGCTCGCGGATGTTGCCCGGCCACTCGTAGCGCATCATGGTCTCGAGCGCGCCGGCCGAGACGCTGGGCACGGCCTTGTCGTTGCGCCCCGCCACCAGCCGCAGGAAGTGCTGGCACAGGCGCGGCACGTCCTCGATGCGATCGCGCAGCGGCGGCAGGTGGATGGGGATCAGGTTGAGGCGGTAGAAGAGGTCCTCGCGGAAGGTGCCCTCGCGGGTCATCTCCTCGAGGTTCTTGTTGGTGGCGGCGATGATCCGCACGTCGCACTTGCGGGGGCGGGTCTCGCCCACCGGCACGTACTCCTGCTCCTGCAGCACGCGCAGGAACTTGACCTGCACCGCCAGCGACATCTCGCCGATCTCGTCGAGGAACAGCGAGCCGCCGTCGGCCACCGCGAAGCGACCCTCGCGGGACTGGGTGGCGCCCGAGAACGCCCCCTTGACGTGCCCGAACAGCTCGCTCTCGATGAGGTTCTCCGGGATGGCGCCGCAGTTGACGGGCACGAAGGGCTTCTTCTTGCGCCCCGAGGTGTTGTGGATGGCGCGGGCCACCAGCTCCTTGCCCGTGCCGCTCTCGCCGAGCACGAGCACGGTGCAGTCGGTGTTGGCGATGCGCTCGATCACCAGGAACACGTCGAGCAGGCGCGGGTGCTCGCCGATGAGGTCGGGGGCGTGGGTGTCTCGCCACAGCAGGCGCGGGTCCTGCCCGATGCCGTCGCCGGGGGCGAGGCTGCCCAGCACCCGGCGCACCATCCCCAGCAGCTGCTCGAGCTCGAAGGGCTTGACCAGGAAGTCGGTGGCGCCCAGGCGGATCGCCTCGACCGCGTGCGAGATGGTGCCCTCGGCCGACATCATGATGCAGTTGGCCGCCATCCCGCGGGCGCGGGCGCGCTTGAGCACCTCCATGCCGTCGAGGTCGTCCATCCGCAGGTCGAGCAGCACCAGATCGAAGGGCGTGGCCGCCATGCGCTCGAGCGCCTCGTTGCCCCCGCTGGCCCCCTGGCAGTGGCAGCCCAGGCCGCCCAGGTAGTTGGTCAGCAGCTGGCGGTGGGCGTCGTGATCGTCGACCACGAGCACCGAGCGTCCCTCGAGGAGCGGGTCGGGTCGGCGACGCTTGGGAGCAACCACGGGTACGAGTGTAGGGGGCCCCGACGGGGCGGGGTCAAATGAGGGAGGCGTCCCGAGTCGGCGCGGGCGGAGGGCAGCCCACTTCGGGCCGCAGGGCCCAACGGGCCGTGTCGAGGCACGCGCAGGGCCCGAGCCGTACGGCGGGCCCCTACGCGCTCACTCGCGGCAGTGCGAGACCTCGTGCGCGCGACGCTCTTCGTCCTCGGCCAGCTCGGCGAGATCGCAGTGGATCGCGGGGATGAAGGGATTGACCCGGATCGCCCGGCCCAGGGCCCGACGGGCGCCCGGGGCGTCGCCCGAGCGCAGCAGGGCCCGTCCCTGGGCCGCGGCCAGGTTGGCGTCCTCGGGCTCGGCCGTCGACGCCACCTCGAGCAGCGGCACCGCGCTCGCGTAGCGCTCGAGCTCCACGTAGAGCTTGCCCAGCCGCCGCGAGAGCACGGGGTCCTCGCGCGCGCGCCGGTCGGCCGCGCGCGCCTTCTCGTACTGCATCGCGGCCGCCTCGGCGTGCCCGCGCGCCTGCAGCAGGCCGCCCAGGCGCGCGTGCTGGCGGGCCTCGCCGCCGCCGAGGTGCGAGAACACGTCGCCGAGGCTCTCGGCCGGCTCGGACGCCTCCTCGCCCTCCTTGAACTCGGGGCCGCCCACCGGGCCCTCGCTGCCCTTGGCGGTGCGGCGGCGGGTGACCGCCTTCCACTCCGTCATGAACGCCTCGAAGTCGTCGCCCCACGCCGCGGCCAGGGCGTCCTTGGCATCGTCGCCCGCGGCCACGCGCTCGAGCAGGCGCTCCACCCCGGCCGCGCCCCGGCGCTCTCGCAGCAGCGAGAGCATGGTCTCCACCTCGGCGTAGGCCAGCGCGGCGCGCTCCTGGCTGGGGAGCATCGCCACCGAGGGATACATCTCGTCGAGGGTCACCAGATCGTCGCGGACGATCGCCTGGTGCAGGTGGAAGGCCATCGGGGGATCGAGCTCGGGTGGATCGTCGAGCCGCCAGCGGGTCTCCAGCAGCTTGGCCAGGCCCTCCTGTAGCCACACCGGAGCCTGGTTGCCGGTACGCATGGTCAGCAGGTAGTGCACGTACTCGTGCACGGCGGTGTCGAGCCAGCCGTAGCCGTAGACCATCACCCGCGGGGTGATCATCATGATGCGCCGGTACTTGGTCACCCCCACCGTGCCGGTGGTGCGGATGTTCTCCACCGTGAGCGGGGTGACCATGGCCAGCTTGAGGGGGTCGTCGAACAGCTCGAAGCGCACCGGGTGATCGGGCCGCACCCCGAGGTCCTCGCCCAGCGCCTCGCGGGCCGCGGCCATGGCATCGAAGAGGTAGGGGGCCAGCAGGGCGTCCTTGGGATCGGCGAACACCGCCTCCACGTGGCCATCGGGGCTGGTCACCACCACGCTGCCCTCGAGGGCGCGCTGCGAGCCGCGGGCCAGGGCGAGGTAGTGCTGGGCCTCCTCTTGCTCGGGACCACCCGAGGGCAGCGAGCCGGAGGCCAGCGCCGCGGCCAGCAGCGCCTCGCCCTCGGCGTAGCGCCCCGCGTACACGTGGAGCACCCCCTGCTTGACGTCGCGGGCCGCTCCGGTCGGTGCCGCGTCGATCGCAGCCTGGGCAGCGCTGAGGTCCCAGCTCACCAGCGCGGTCTCGGCCTGCGATAGGTAGGGATCCTGATCATCGGCCGCGGCCTCGGGGCGGGGCAGGGCGCCGAGCAGCAGCAGGCCCAGGGCCAGGGCACGGGGCAGCCCGCTATCGAGCAACGCGCGGATCATCGCAGCAGCTCCTCATAATAGCGCTGGACGGGCTCGTCGTAGCCGGCCGGAGCATCCTCGCGCATCGCTTCCATCAGGGCGTCGCGCAGCGAGCGATCGCGCTCGGCCTCGGTCGAGGCGTCGCCGCTGGCGGCCGGCGGCGGCGGGGGCGAGCCCCGGCGCAGGCTGTCGATCGCATCCTGCAGCCCCTGCCACGCCTGGGACTCGGGATCCACGGCCTGACCCGGCTGGCGCCGCCGCAGGTTCTCGGCGCTGCGCTCCATGCCCTGGTCGGCCCGGCGCATCGCCTTGCGCCCGGGCGCGGGGAGCTGATCGGCCACGGGATCGTCGAGCAGCTCGCGGGCCTGCTTCCGCAGGCCGCCCTGGCGCTCGCGCAGCTGCTCGAGCTGCTCGAGCTGCTCGGGGGGCAGCACGCCCTCGGGCGCGGGCAGGGCATCGCCGAGGCGCTGACCGAGGCGAGCCGCGCGGTCGCGGGCCCGCCGGACCTGCTTGCCCTCGCGCTCGCCCGCCTCCGATCCCTCGGTGGCGCGCTCGAGCGCTCGCGCGGCCTCCTGCGCCGCCTCGGCCAGCTCGAGGGCAGAGGCGTCCTCCTGCTCGCCGAGGCGCTCGAGCTTCTCCAGCGCATCCTTGGCGTCCTCGAGCCCGCGCCGGCCCTCGCGACCCAGGCGGGCGTCGTTGATCTCCTCGAGCGCCTCCTCGATCGCCTGGGCCTCGCGGCTCGCCTCGGCGCGCTGCTCCGGGTCGGCCTCCCGCTCGGCCACGCCCTCGCGCCAGTGCTCGTGCAGCCGGCGGGTCTGGCTGCGCAGGCTGGTCTGCTCGTCCTGCAGCTTGCTCAGCTCGCGCAGCAGCTTCATGCGCGCCCGCTCCTCCTCGGAGAGCTCGGCCGCCTCCTCGTCCTCGCCCAGGCGCTGCTGTACCTGGTCGCGCAGCCCCTGCACCTCGCCGAGCTGGCCCCGCGCCTGCTCGAGCGCCTGCTCCACGTCGCCGCGGCGCAGCAGCTCGGAGAGCTGCTGGTCCTGCTGCATGCGCTCGAGCACCCCGAAGGCGTCGAGGTTCATGAACTCGTCGTCGACCTCCTTGCGGAGCATCGCGCGGGCCTCGGCGATGCGGCGCAGGTCGTCGCGCCGGCGCTGCTCGAGCTGCTCGATCTGGGCGCGAACCGACTCGTCCCCGGCCCGCAGCTGCTCGAGCAGCTCCACCAGCTTGCGCTGCGTGGCCTCGAGCCGCGCCACCAGGCCCTCGAGGCGCTCGATGATCTGACCGTCCACCAGATCGTCGAGGCGGATGATCTCGTCCTCGAGCTGCCCCACCTCCTCGCCGTTGTGCTCGCGCAGGCTCTCGAGGGTCGCGGCGGTGCCCTCGGGATCGCGGTGCTCGGACGAGGGCGGCATCTTGGCGTGGAGCTCGAGCTCGGTCGCGTGGAGCTCGGCCAGGCGCCCGTGGATCTCGGTGAGGGTGGCCACGTCGCGCTCGCGGGCCAGGGTGTCCATCGACAGGGTGTCGATGGCCTCGGCCATGCGCGCCAGCAGCTGGGCGCTCTGGTGCAGCAGGTCGCGGGTGAGCGCGGCCCGGACCGCGTCGGGCGGCGGCGTGGGCGTGGGACCGGCCCCGGGCGGGGTGGGGCGCGGGAAGGCCCGGGTGGTCATGCGAGAGGCCAGCAGGTCGACGGCCAGATCTCGGATGTCCCGCAGCCGCACGATGTTGTTGGCGTGCTCGGCCTCGTCGTCGCGTACCAGCAGGCGCTGGGTGGCGGAGCGGCTGAGCTTGCCGGGCGGGTCGGGCAGCGGGCGCAGGCCCAGGCCGGGGTCGTTGTCGCGGACCTCGATCCAGTAGAGCACCTCGCTGCGCTCGGTCACCGGGATCTGCGAGATGTCCCAGTCGTGGCGCGTGCGCCAGCGCCGGGCGCCGTCGGGAGCGGCCAGGGGCAGGCGGTGCGCCTCGCCGTCGGGGAGCTGGTACACCAAGGTGGCCGAGCTCAGCCCGAAGTCGTCGCGGGCCAGCAGGCGCACCTCCACCTGATCGGTCTCCCGCACCTCCTGCTGGCTGGCGGGCAGGGGCAGGAGCTCGATCTCGGGGGCGCGGTCCGGCTCCTCTTGCAGCGGAAGCGCGGCGGAGCGGCGGGCCGAGTCGTCGAGCTCGTCGTCCTCGTCGTCGAGCAGCACGACGGTCCAGCTCCCGGTGGCGCGCACCGTGAACGCGCCGCTCCACTGCAGCCGCCCCTCGTCGGTCGCCCGCAGCGGCACCACCTCGGGCGGGGGCGCGGTCGTCAGCTCGTCGGCGTCGTAGTTGATCACCACTCGTCCGGCCTCGGCGGGCTGGCGAGCGTCGAGCTCCACCTCCACCACCGTGCCCGCGGGCACCCGCAGCGCCCCGCTGGGGTTGGGCACCTCGCGGACGGGTCGCTTGGTGTGCGGCGGGTACTGCAGCCGCAGCCGCATCGCCGACCACACCGGCTCGGGCGGGGTGGGGGGCCGACCATCCACGCCCGCGAGCAAGAGCCCCACGCCGTCGACCAGCGGTCCCTGTGAGGCCATCACCGTCGCCACCACCAGCCCGGCCAGGGCCACCGCGCGCGGCCGCCAGCGCGGGCCCGGCAGCGCGCGCCGGGGCTCGATGTCGTCGGCGCAGAGGCGATGGGCCACGTCGGCCACGTAGGAGGCGGCGAGGCGGGGCGAGCCGCCGACGGGAGCGCTCGAGCCCGCGGCGAGCTGGTCGGCCAGCTCGGTCGCGCCGAGGATCTCGTGGCGCAGCAGGCGATGCTCGCGGAGCCGCGCCGGCGAGTCGGCGCGGCCCAGCGGCGCCGGGTGGCGGGCGATGGCACGGGCGGTGCGGAGGTCGCTGCCCAGCGCGCGACGGCCTCGCACCAGCGCATGGGTGACCAGCCCCAGCAGGGTCCCGAGCACCACCACCGACCAGCCCCGTGCGGCCAGGTCCCCGCGCAGGGTCCAGCCGGCCACCAGCGCCCCGACGACGGTCGCGGCGACGGTCACCGTCACGCCGTCGAGCAGCACGCGGAGGGCGGTGCGGCGGCGCGAGGCCGCCCGGGCCTGCCGCAGCAGCGAGCGCAGCAGCTGGGTCTCGACCGGCTCGCTCACCGTGGCCCTCGCGCGGGGGAGTCGGTCGAGGCCGACGAGTGGAGGGGTCCGGGCACGGCGGTGGGTCCGACCGAGGGTAGCAAGGCCCAATTGACGCGGCCAGCCGTTATGCGGGTCTGCGAGCGGGGACCAGCGCTCCGGCACGGGCCGCGACGGCGCCCGCTCCGCCCGTGGGATCACCCGGCGTGCCGCGGCGGCAGGGAGCGGCGTGCGGCTGGGCTCAGGACAAGAAGTCCCACTCGTCGTCGTCGCTGGCCTCGGGCTCCTCCTCGGCCGCATCGCCCTCGGCCTGCAGCGCGCCCCCGAGGGCGGCGAGGAAGTCCTCCGAGCTGCCCCAGTACACGTCGATGTTGGCCTCCTTGCCGAAGTAGGCCGCGAGGTAGGCCTTGGCCCCGTCCACGTCGGACATTCGCTGCATGTCGGGGTCGAGCTGCACGGCGACGTGGCAGTAGTCCTTGAGCCGCTCCTTGCCGCCCAGGCTCATCATCAGGCGGAACAGCACGCGGAAGTGCCAGTCGGTGAGGCGAAAGCCCAGGAACAAGAGCGAGCTGTCGACCAGGGCGCTGCCCACCGTGTCCGGCATGAGCTGGCCCGCGGCGGTGTCGATGAGGTAGTCGAAGTAGTCGTCCTCGGTGAGCACCAGGTCCTTGTCCGACTTGGAGCCGAAGGCCCCGAACACGTGGTAGACGACCGGGGTCTTGGCGCTGGGCTCCTCGGGGATGGGCTGCTCGTCGGCGCCGGCCGGCTTGCTGCGGTAGCGCCAGCGGCTGAGCACCTGCTGGGGCTTGCGATCGTTGGCGGCCAGCGCTCGCTCGAGCAAGGGATCGAAGTTGGTGGTCACGTAGACCGACGCGGGCAGCCCGGCCAGGGTGCGGTAGGCGTCGTGATCGTTCTCCCGCAGACGGTCACCCACCAGCATCAGCAGCTTGCCCAGCTTGGGATCCTGCACCGCCTTGGCCGGCAGCCACTCGCGGTGCGCCTCGATGAGGTCGTTCTTGAGCTGTTCCTTGTAGGCCTCGAGCGCGTTGAAGCGCGCCTCCTTGACGCTCATGTACTGGGTGACCCGCGGCAGGTCGTCCCACTCGTGGCGGGCCAGGGGGAACTTCGAGGCCCCGGCCAGACGCAGGGCGGTCTCGTGGGCGTCGCCGTGGGCCGCCTCGAGCAGCCGCGGCCCGATGATCGGCACCACCTTGCCGCGGCGCACCGAGGGCAGCAGGCGACGCCAGACCTCCTCGTCCTTGTTGCCGTGGAAGCCCGGCGAGTACCACAGCCGCCCCGCGGTCAGCCGCGAGTACAAGGCCGGCATCCACCAGTCGGAGCGCTCGCGCACCTTGCCGCGGGCCACCGCCAGCGCGCGATCGATCTGGCCGTCGCGGCGCAGCTCGGTGAACAGCGTGGGCATCATCGTCTCGATCGAGGTCATCGAGATGCGCCCCTGCATCGCGATCACCCCGGGCACGCCCGCGTCGGCCAGGCGCCCCGCCAGCGTGGCCTGGACCGTGGCGCGGTGCGGCCCCTCCACCGCGGCCCCGTCTCCGGCGCTCTGGCACGAGACCAGCACGACCAGCCGGGGGCCTCGCTGGAGCTCGCCCAGGCGGATGGCCAGGTCGTCGCCCTTGACCACGTCGGCCTCGCCCTGCTCGTCCTCGAGCACCAGCGCCGGCGTGCTGCTGGAGCGCCCGAACATGCCGTGGGCCACCAGGTACAGCACGTCGACCTCCTCGCGCAGCGCGTCGAGCAGGCGGTTGAGGGTGAGCGGCGAGCCCGGCCCGCCGATCGTGCGCGAGCGGATGTCGCCCAGCGCCTCGCGGATCCGCGAGGACTCGCCCTCGAAGTCGACCGGGGCCAGGCGCATGCGCTCGAGCTTGCCGTGGTCCGGGGCCGCGACCGCGATGAGCACGTCGAGCTCGGTGCGGGCGCGCAGCCTCACCGGCCGCCAGTCGGAGGAGACGATGAAGCGCGACAGCAGCACCTTCTCCGAGCTGCCCAGCGGCGTGCCGCGCTCCGGGTGGCACAGCAGCTCCCAGCGCAGCGACTGGAGCTCCTGCGCCGAGGGATCGAGCTTGATCAGCACGCGCAGGAAGGCGTCGGCGGTCTCGGCCGCGGTCTCCACCTTGGCGAAGCGCTGCTGGATCGCTTCCGCGCCGAAGAGCTGCTCGGCCAGCCGGCGTCCGTAGGCGGTGGGATCGTTCTGTAGCGGCAGGAGCTGGGCGGGGTCGAACGCGGCCGGGCCCCGCACCGGCGCGACCTCGGCCTGGCTGCC
Organism: Myxococcales bacterium; assembly: GCA_020633315.1. GTDB lineage: Bacteria > Myxococcota_A > Polyangia > Nannocystales > Nannocystaceae > Paraliomyxa. The sequence goes on along the minus strand of JACKDV010000003.1, from coordinate 638,703 downwards.
GGGGTCGCGGTGGGACAGCGTGACCTCGTACGACTCCGCGATGCGGCGAATCGCGACGAACAGGGTGTAGTACCGGTCCTCCATCTCGACCCGCCGCTCGCATCATCGCCGTTTTCGGCGCTCGTCGTCCACGATCACCATACCACCGGAAAGGGGAGTGGATGTGATACAAGCGATCCTCGATCATTGGCTGGGACGCTCGCGATGACCGACGACGCGGACGACGATCTCGTTTTCAATGGCATCGACGGTGCGACGGGGGACTACCTGCTGTCGTCGATGAAGCCGACCGAGATCGTCGACATGGTCCTGGGCCAGCGCGAGGCGATGCGCGAGGCTCAGGGGCGCGATGCGGACGACGTGGAGCTCGAGGCGCGGGAGCGTGACAAGGGACCGACCTTCGATCTCCGCGAGGACGTGGATCCCACCGCGCTCGCCGAGGCGGGGTGGGGGGTCATCTTCGCGCACGACGAGGACCCGGCCGTGGTGGAGGCGCTCGAGCCCCTGCTGCGCCACCGCGAGCGCGAGGCGGGGGAGCGCTACCGTCGATACTGGGGGCCCGACCGGGTGGGCGGAGGCCTACGCCCCGACGAGGCCAAGGTGGCGTTCCAGCAGCGCCAAGGGGCGCCGACCTCGGGTCCGGTGGAGCCCGAGCGCATGCCGTACTACCTGCTGGTGGTGGGGGACCCCCAGCGGATCCCCTTCGCGTTCCAGACCCAGCTCGGCCTGCAGCACGGCGTGGGCCGCCTGCACCTGGACACGCCCGAGGAGTACGACCTCTACGCGCGCAGCGTGATCCGAAGCGAGAGCGGGGAGGTGAGGCTGCCTCGCAGCGTGAGCTTGTTCGGGGTGAGTCACGACGAGGCCACCCGGCGTTCGGCCGATGGCCTCATCGGCGGGCTCGAGAGCTACATCCACGACAAGCTCCCGAAGTGGAGCACCGAGCGCCGCGTGGCCGAGGAGGCGACCCGCGATCGGCTCCTGGGGATGCTCGGCGGAGAGGCCGAGACGCCAGCCGTGCTCGTGACGGCCAGCCACGGCCTGGGCTTCCCCAACGGGCACCAGGACCAGCGGCAGTACCAGGGCGCGCTGGTGTGTCAGGGGGACTGGGCACCGGGCGTGGGCGCGGGCCCGATCCCGCGGGAGTCGGTGCTCGCCGGTGAGGACCTCGCCGACGCAGGGAGCCTGCTGGGGCTCATCGCGTTCCTGTTCGCGTGCTACGGCGGCGGGACGCCCAAGCAGGACGAGTTCTATCACCGCTCCGGCGAGCGCAAGGACATCGCTCCGCGTCCGTTCCTGGCCGAGCTGCCGCGTCGCATGCTGGCCCACCCGCGCGGGGGGGCACTGGCGGCGGTGGGGCACATCGAGCGGGCGTGGGAGTGCTCGTTCGTCGATCCCAAGTCTGGGGCGCGGCAGATCGCGGTGTTCCAGAGCTTCCTCTATCGCCTGCTGGGAGGGCACCGGCTGGGCTGGGCGTTCGAGAGCTTCGCCAACCGCTACGGGCAGCTCGCGGCCGGCCTGGTGGAGAGCATGGAGAAGGTGAAGTTCTACGGGATCACCGACGGCGAGTTCGCCTACGAGTGGACCGCGAACAACGATGCTCGCAACTATGCGATCATCGGGGATCCGGCGGTGAGGCTGCCGCTGGCAGAGGACGAGCCGCCGAAGCCTCGACCGCGACTGGAGGTGGAGTCGGAGGCGGGGGCGTCGGAGGCGTCGCCGGTGGAGTCGGAGGCGTCGCCGGTGGAGTCGGAGGCGTCGCCCGTGCAGTCGGTGGAGTCGGAGGCGTCGCCCGCCGAGCCGGGTGATCCGCCCGATCGAGCACGGTCCGACTCGGGGGTCTCTACGCGGGAGGACGCCGCGCTGGAGTCCTTTGCCATCGGGGGCCGGCGTCGTGCAGAGCCCGTGGCCGCCGGGGGCGATGGTCCTCGCCGCTCGGCCGCGTCCTCGGTGCGAGGCTTCGTCGCCAAGCTCGGGCAGACCATCGACGCCGTCCTGGAGGACATGAGCGCGCTCGAGGTGCGGACCTTCGTGGTCGGCGAGTCCGATCGGATCGTCCTGGGCCGAGATGGGCTGCCCGTGGGGGCCCAGCTGCGCGCCTACACCAGGACCGCCATCGACGGCGACACCATCGTCTGCGTCCCGGAGCGCGACGGGGAGCCGGACACCGCGGTGTTCGAGGCCCACCTCGAGGCGGTCGGTCGTGCGCAGCAGATCCGCTCCGAGCTGATGGGCGCCATCGTGGATGCGGCGAGTCGGCTGGTGAGGACCGACGAGTGACCTGAGCAGTCCAGACGGACGAGACTCGAACCCAACGACAGGAGGAACATCATGGCAGTGACGGACATCAAGGGAGCGGTGAGGAACGCAGCGGAGACGATTGCGGGCTACGTGAAGGATGCGGCGACCCTCAAGGTCGAGACCCGGACGATCGACGCCAGCGCGGGCGCCGAGTCCGTCCTGGCAGCCTCCACTCAGATCAGCCTCGACGGGGACAACACCTCGGTGATCCCGGCGACCAAGACCGAGGATGGCAAGTGGGAGATCGACACGGTGCTCTACGACCTCCACATGCAGAACGTCCAGTCGGCGATCGAGTACCGCTCGAAGATCGTCAGCTCGCTGCTCTCGCTGCTCTCGGGCTGAAGGGAGCCTCACGATGAGCCTCGCGAGGTCCTACAATCGCTTGTTCAAGCGCAGCCTCCTGCACTACGCCGCATGGAGCCCGCTGACCGACGCCTACGAGGTCGGTGACTACGGCGGGTTTCGCCGCGGGGTGTTCCAGAAGCTCGGCAACGTGCGGGAGTTCGGCGTCGATCCCAAGCCGCGGCCGAGCGGGGCCACGGTGCGCTTCTCGTTCACCTCCACGGGCGCGGTGGTGGTGCGGACCGCCGCCGGAGCCACGGTCGACACCTTCGCCGCCGACGCGACGCAGGCCAAGCTCGACCTGAGCTTCCAGGGCAACGAGGGGTTCTTCATCCGCACGAAGGATCTGACGGTCATGGAGATGCCGTCGGTGGATGCGGTGGCCCGCCAGCTGTTTCGCAAGCGGGACGACAGCGGTCGCAAGTGGAGGCTGGGGTGGAGGGTGGTCCGCAAGGTCTACGTGGCCGACGATCCCGCCATTTTCGCGTCGTCGGAGCGGCAGGCGAGCTTCAGTCTCACCGGCAACTCCGCGCTGCTGCAGCAGCTCGAGCTGGGCAATGCCTCGGCCGACGTCGCGGTGAGCTCCAGCCAGGCGAGCTCGCTGGAGATCATCGGCGGCAAGGGTCCCATCGCGCTCGATCTGTTTCGGGTCACCACGCTGGGGAGGGCGGGCCTCGAGTCGTTCGCTCCGGGGGACGGGGCGGGCGACGAGGGCGAGCCCGAGCTGGATGACGACTGGGACGAGGATCTCGAGGACGACCCCGACGATCTGTTCGCGTGACCTGGGCGCTCCTCGCGAGCTCGCGAGGAGCGCCGTCGTGGCTTCGCCAGGATCGGACCGAGCTGGGCGAGCGATCTCGGCGACGTCCGGCAGTCGCGCAATGGCAATGATCATGGGCCTTTGGCAGGCGGGCCGGACGCGGGTTGCGCGATCTGGTCCGTGCGAGCGGGCCGCCGTAGGGGGAGCGCGGCGCGGCCGAGGGATCAGATTCCAATGATTCCGAAGGCTTATTTTCCCAGCGAGGGGAAGAAGGTATAACCGATGCACGGGAGCCCGTCACATGGCGCGTCGGGCTTCCAGGTCCCCCTCCGGTTGAGAACCCGCGGACTGCGCAGGCCTGGGGGCGGCCCTGAATAGGCAACTCGACGCGCCGTCCAAGAACGAGGAGCACGTGGCTTCAACCGATGCCGATGACCAGGATCTGGTCAAAGCCGCTCAGGCAGGCGATCGGAGAGCGTTCCAGGCGCTGTATCAGCGCTACGAGCGCAAGGTCTACGCAGTCGCCTACGGGTTCCTAAGAAACCAGGAAGATGCTCTCGACGTCCTCCAAGAGGCCTTCATCAAGGTCCACCGGTACCTTCCGAACTTCGAGGGGCAGTCGAGCTTCTACACCTGGCTCTATCGGATCGTGGCCAACCTCTGCATCGACCACCTGCGCCGCAGCGGACGAAAGCGCGACGTGGAGTTCGACGATCGCTTGCGCCACGACGAGGGCGAGCCAGCCGACCTCAGCCCAATCGCGGCGCTCGGCGATCCTTCGAAGGCGGTCAAGAACAAGGAGATTCTCGCCGCCGTCCAAGAGAGCCTGGGGCAGCTCAGCGACAAGCACCGCGCGGTCATCGTCATGCGCGAGCTCCAGGGGCTTTCCTACGCGGACATGGCCAAGGCGATGAATTGCTCCAAGGGCACGATCATGAGTCGGCTGTTCCACGCTCGGCGAAACATGCAGAAGCTCCTCAGCGAGCGACTCGAGTACATCCCCTCCAAGGCCGAGACCAGCAGTGATTCGATGACCCAGGAGGCGGCATCATGAGCACCGAGACCTCCCAAGCAGTCCAGGCAGTAGACCTCCACGCATACTTCGACGGCGAGCTGTCGGCCGAGCAGGCCGAGGCGATGGCGGCCGCGGTGACCGAGCATCCCGAGCTCGAGCTCGAGCACGAGCAGCTCGGTGGGCTCCAGGCAGCGCTTCGCGCCAGCCTCGAGGCCGAGGCGCGCGCGGTTCCAGCCGCTCGCTTCGAGCAGATCTGGGACGAGATCGATCGCGCGATCGAGCGAGACTCTCGCCTCCAGGCCGAGGCCGATCGTGGCGTCTCCGTGTGGTCGCGGCTTTGGGCCGCGCTGCGACCGGTTCGCGTGCCGCTGATGGCCGCGGCCGCTGCGGCAGCCGTCACGGTCATCGTCATCGGATCCGGCCCCGAGGCCCCGAATAAATCCGAGTCGGTGGCGTCTGTGGACGAGCGCGAGGCCCCGGCCCCCGAAGCCGAGGCTCCCCGTGCTCCCGAGCCCGAGCCGACGAAGCTGGCGGATGCCAACCCCGGCCGGGTCTCACCACCCCCCTCGACCCCCGAGTCCGAGATCCCCCCCATGCCCGTTCCCGAGAGCAGCGATGCCGAGATCCACGGCATCGAGTTCGGCGGGAAGAACGGTCGCATCGGTCACACCGGAACCGTCACCGTGCTCTACGTCGAGGAAGACGACGCACAGTCGACCAACAGTGAGCGCTCGCTATGACCCACGCAAGGAAGAAGCTCCTCGCATCGGCACTGGCCGCCATCCTCGCCCCCGCATCGGCGATGGCCGTGGTCGCCGCTCCGTCGGCCGCTCAGGCCAAGGAGGTCGAACAGGCCAAGTGCTTCGTGCACTCGGTGCTGGCCTCCAAGGAGGGGGAAGGCGGAGTCCCCAAGGAGCTCGCATTCCTCCAGGCGCAGCTCAGCCAGGACGAGTTCGCCATCTACAAGACCTTCCTGCTCATCGAGCAGAAGACCTTCGACATCCGCCGGGGTAAGGTCACCGAGACCAAGTTCAGCAGCGGCAACCGCATGGGGCTCAGCCTGCTCGGCAACGACGACAAGCGTCTCAAGCTCCACGCCAGCCTCAGCAGCCGCGACGGCAGCAAGGACCTGCTCAACACCGACTACAGCATCGAGGACGGCGGGCTGCTGATGATCCAAGCCGGCTCGTTCGTGCACAAGGGTACCGAGGGCAAGCTGTTCTTCGCGATCCAGTGCGCGCGCAGCGGCTGAGTCCCTGGCGCCGAGCGCCTCCCGCGGAGCCCCGTCGATGGAAGCATCGACGGGGCTCTTCGCGTTCGGGGACCAAAGCGATGCCTTCGCGCGCCCCCGAGAGCGACCCTGGATTTGCCGGAGGAAGGCTCCCCGCCGTAGGGTGATGGGACGGGCCGTCCCTCCTCGTCCGACGGCTCGAGGTCACCATGGTCGCGCCCTCGCCTGCTCCCAAGCCCCCGCCCCGGCGGGTGTGGCCATGGGTGCTGCTCACGATCGTGGTGCTCCTGGGGGCCCTGGTGGGGCTGGCGTGGTGGCTCGTGCCGCCGTGGCTCGAGCGCCTGGCCAGCGAGACCCTCACCTCTCGCCTCGAGAAGAAGCTCGAGGAGCCGGTCGCCGTGCGGGAGGTGGTGCTCGACCTCCCACGGGTGCGAGTCCGCGGGCTCACGGTGGGCGACCCGGCGGCGCCGATCGTCGCGGTGGACGAGATCGAGGTGCTCCTCGACGAGGACGAGCTGTGGTCGGGCCGGGCCCGCCCCGTCGATGCACGCGTGCGCGGCGGGATGGTCACCGGAGAGCGCGAGGTGCTCGTGACCCTGCTCGATCGACTGCGCCACCGCAGCGCCGTGGACGATCCCGAGAAGCAGGGACGCATCCGCCTGGTGCCCGAGCAGCTCCACGTGCGGGGTCTCGAGATGGACGTGTGGGAGGGCGACCAGGAGCGGCCGCGTCGCCGCCTGCAGGGAGTGCTGCGGCTCGATGCGAGCCCCGCCCAGGGCACGGTCGGCTTCGCGGTGGATCAGCTCTTGGTGGAGGACCCGTCGATCCCGACCATCCGCGCCGCCGAGGTCGGGGCCGATCTCGTGCTGCTGCGAACCGAGACCGGGCGCGCGCTCCGGTTCCCCCTGTCGGTCCGCGTCGCGGGAGTCGGCACGCAGATCACCCCCGAGATCGCGGTCGCCGGCGTCGACGGTCGCATCACCGTGGCCGACGCCGATCTCTCTCGCGTGTCCGTCTCCCTCGAGGGCGGCTTCTCCGATCGCGACGACGGCCGCGCCGAGGCCCGCCTGTGGTCCGTCGCGGGCTGGGTGCAGCGGGATCTCGGCGAGGGTGAGATCGAGGTCTCGATGGACGCCTTCGAGCTCGGCAAGGTCCCCGATGTGCTATCGCGGCTGCCGCTGGTCGAGTCGGAGTCGGCCACCGTCGGCGGCCGCGTGGCGCTCGTGTTCGGTCGGGGCATGGCCCGCGCCGAGGGGCAGGTGCGCGTCGATGGTCTCAACGTGGCCCACCGCATGCTCGCGCGGGAGACCGTGCGCGACGTGGGCTTCGACCTCGACTTCGCGATGGAGCTCGAGCCGAGCAAGCCCCGCGTGGTCGTCCGTCACGCCGAGCTACGGCGACGTGGAGTGCGGCTGCGGGTGAGCGGCGAGCTGCTGCACCCGAGCGAGCGCAGCGATCGTCGCTATCGCCTCCACGCCGAGGTGCCCGCCACGCCCTGCGACGAGGTGCTGCGAGCGATCCCCACCGCGCTGATCCCCTCGCTGCAGGGCTTCGTGCTCGGTGGCAGCTTCGAGCTCGGCGTGGACGTGGACGTGGACTTCGCCGACCTCGACGCCCTGCGGCTCGACGGCAGCGTGGGAATCGACGGCTGCCGTGTGGAGGAGCGGCCACCCCGAGCCGCCGCGGAGCGCCTCGCCGGCGGCTTCACCCACCGCGTGACCATGCGCGATGGTCGAGTCCGCGCCGTCCACCTCTACCCGGGCTCCACCACCTTCACCCCGCTGCCCGAGATCTCGCCGCACATGGTGCAGGCCGTGCTCACCACCGAGGACGGCGGCTTCTGGCGCCACAAGGGCTTCCTGCCCTCGCAGTTCCGCACCGCGCTGCTCCGCAACCTGGAGGCGGGGAAGATCCGCCTGGGGGCCTCCACCATCACCATGCAGATGGTGAAGAACGTGCTGCTCAGCCACGAGCGCACGCTGGCCCGCAAGCTCCAGGAGATGATCCTGACCTGGTACGTGGAGACCGCGCTGAGCAAGCAGCGGATCATGGAGATCTACCTCAACATCGTGGAGCTCGGTCCCGGGATCTACGGCGTGACGCGGGCGGCCCAGCACTACTTCGGCAAGCACCCGGCCGAGCTCACGCCGCCCGAGGCGGCCTACCTCGCGCTCATGCTGCCCAGCCCGGTGCGGCGACACGTGCACTACTGTCAGGGCGCGCCCACGGAGGCCTTCATGGTGAAGGTGCGCCGGATCCTCAAGATCATGAACGAGCGCGGGCGACTGTCCGACCTCGACTACGAGATCTGGAAGGAGGCGCCCATCGAGCTCGATCTGCGCGAGCGGGGCGACAGCGGCGATTGCCTGGGCGAGATCACGGCGCTGATGGAGGCCCAGCAGGGGCAGCGGGCGCTCACGGGGCTGCTCGCGGGGCCCGAGGACATGGCCTACGGCGTGGGCGGCGGCCCGCCCGGGCGGATCAGTGTGACCGACGAGGAGCCGAGCTACGACCCGGCCAACGCGGATGCCCCGGGCACGCCGGCGCTCGACGAGCTGCTCGGCGAGGGCGACTTCGGTGCGGACGGCGACTGATCCCGCTTAGTCGGCCACCACCCGCGGACGGAAGCGCCAGCCCACGGTCACCCGCCAGGTCACGATGGGGTAGAGGTAGAAGCGGGTGAAGAAGTCGAGGTCGACACCCATCTCGGTACCGAGCACCAGGCGACGTCGGCGATCGGGGGACGCGTCGAGCCCGAGCGCGAAGCCGAGGGTGGCGCCGTGGCTGCGGTTGCCGTGGAGCAGCGCGGTGTAGCCGATGCGCGCGACGAGCTTGGGCTCGAGCAGGCCGTAGGCGAACAGTCGACCCGCGTGCACCTGCGCGCCCACCCGCAGGATGTGCGAGTCCTTCCAGCCGAGCACGTGGCCGAAGAACACCCCGATCGATCCCGTCGAGCGTCGCTCCTGGAACCATGCACCCGCGCCCGCTCCCCACTGGTAGTTGGTGCGAAAGCCCCACGGGGCTTGCAGCACGCCCGGGCTCACCACCACGTAGGGGGCGGTCTCGGTGTGGCCCTCGGGCTCCTCGTCGTCGGCCCCAGCCGCGTCGGTGGGCTCCTCGCCGGTGGCCTCCGTGCTCGGGATCTCTGGTGCCTCGCTCGCCGCGGTGCTCGGGGGGGGCGGCGGCTCCTCCGAGCCTCCACCCGCGGGGGAGGGCGCGGGCTCCTGCGCGAGCAGCCACCACGCCAGCGTCACGAGCCCTAGCCGCATGCCTGCCCCGGCGCGGCGATGATGCCCTGGAAGGGCCGATCACAGCGCTCGACGCCCTCGCCGTTGAGCACGTTGCAGTAGCAGCGCGCCCCCGGTCGGGGCTCGAACACCGGAGGGATGATGCAGAAGTCGGCTCGACGCGAGCAGATCTTGCCCGTGTTGTCGCCCAGGCAGCACAGCAGCCCCGGCTCGCAGCTCCCGTCGATGCACAGCTCGCCGAGCGGGCAGCCGCCGCACTCGGCTCCGCACATCCCCGGCTCGCACTGCACGCACACCGCATCCACGCTGCAGGTGGTGCCGGCCGAACAGCTCGGCGCGGGATCGCAGGCGAGGGCGCAGCCGGGCGGGATGCACTCGATCGCGTCGCAGCTCTCGGGGCAGCCCACGCACTCGACGATCTCGTTGCGCATCAGCGTGCCGTCGTCGCAGAAGCACGAGTCGCCGTTGCCGTCCTGCGCGTTGCAGGCGGCGCAGGCCTTGCCCCAGCCGCTGCCGTAGAACGAGCGCCCCTCGGTGTCGCACTCGCACAGGCCGGTGCGGGCCCGGATGATGCCGTCGCCGGGGCACGGCCAGCGGTCGGTCTCCCGGGCGGTGTGGCAGTCGAGGTTGCTCGCCGCGATCACCAGCAGCAGCGGAGCGAGCCACCGCATCGGCGGGCGACCTCGCGCACGAGCGAAGCCATGAGGGGCACGGCCCACGATGGAGGGCAGCATAGCCGACCCACGCGGCGATCGGCACGCGGCATCCGGCTCAGGGGGCCGGCCGCTGGTCGAGCACCCGGTGCAGCGCCTCGACCACCTGCTGGGGCTCGTGCCCCAGCTCCACCGGCGCGTTGGCGTAGGGCGCGGGGAGCTCGAGCTGGCCCTGGTGGTAGCGGGTCTTGAACTCGGTGAACTTCAGGCCGTGCGCGGTGGAGACCACGATCACGCGCTCGTGGGCGCGGATGGTGCCCGCGCCCACGAGCTTCTCCAGGCACGCGAGCGCGACCCCGGTGTGGGGGCAGTTGAACATGCCCGTGCGATCGGCCCGCGCGGCCGCGTTGGCCAGCTCGGCCTCGTCGGCCTGCTCCACCACGCCGTCGTAGCGGGACAGCGCCGCGATCGCCTTGGGCAGGCTCACCGGGTTGCCGATCTGGATCGCCGACGCCAGGGTCTTGCCCGCGGTCACCGGCTCGAAGTCCTCGAGCGCCAGCGGTCGCCCGGCCGCGGTCGCGCGCTGGTAGGCCAGGTACAGCGGGTTGGCCTGCTTGGCCTGGCAGCACACCAGACGCGGGCGCCGGGTGACGAGGCCGAGCTCGATCATCTGCTCGAAGCCCTTGGCGATCGCGCTCACGTTGCCCAGGTTGCCGCCGGGCACCAGCACCCAGTCGGGGACCTCCCAGTCGAACTGCTGCACCATCTCGATCGAGATCGTCTTTTGTCCCTCCACCCGCAGGCTGTTCATCGAGTTGGCCAGGTAGATGGTGGGGTCCTCGGTGAGGCGCTGGACCACGCGCATGCAGCCGTCGAAATCGGTGTCGAGGCTGGCCACGATGGCCCCGTTGGCGATGGGCTGCACGAGCTGGGCCGCGCTCACCTTGGCCCGCGGCAGCAGCACGATCACCGGGATGCCGGCCGCTGCGCCGTAGGCAGCGAGGGCCGCCGAGGTGTCGCCGGTGGAGGCACAGGCCACGGCGCGGATCGGCTTGCCGTCGGCGATCATCTGCTTGACGCTGCTGACGAGCACCGTCATGCCGAGGTCCTTGAACGATCCGGTGTGGCTGGTGCCGCACTGCTTGATCCACAGGTCCGGCACGCCGAGCTGCTTGCCGTAGCGCTCGGCCCAGAACAGGTTGGTGCCACCCTCGAGGAGCGACACGATGTTCTCGTCGGCGATGTGGGGCTGGACCCACTCCTTCTTGCCCCACACCCCGCTGCCGTACGGCCACTGGGTCCGCAGGTAGCGGTCGTCGAACAGCTTCATCCAGGCGGAGGCCGAGCGCGAGCGCAGCGCCTCGTGGTCGTGCTGGACCTCGAGCAGGGCGCCGGTGGGGGCGCGGTAGATGACCTCGTTGAGCGGCCACCGACCGGGGGAGCCGTCGACCGCAGAGAACCAAGCGCGGTACTGCATCGGCGGCAATGCTACACGCGAGGCCGCCCCGTCCCTATACTCGGCGGGTGACCTCTGGCTCCGTCGTGCGGCATCACCTGCGCTCCTGGCTCGGGCAGCCCCGGCTGCGGCGACGTTGGCTGACGGGGCTGGTCGTGGGCGGGCTGAGCTTCGTGCCGCTGGCCGGCACCCTGGGCTACGAGAGCTCGTTCCTGCTGTCTCCGCTGGCGGCGCTGCTGGGCCTGGCGGTGGGAGTGGACGGGGTGCGGGCGCTGCGGAGCACCGACGCGGCCCCCAAGGCGCCGCTGCGCGAGGTGGCGCGGCGCGGGGCCATCGAGCTGGCGATCCTGGCCGCGATCGCGCTGGGCCTGCTGGTGGTGTCGCAGCTGTGGCAGCGCAACTGCGATCCCTGGGGAGGCCTCGGCTTCTTCGTCATGGGCCCGGGGCTGAGCGTGGTGATGGGCTGGGTGGCAGGCCTGTGGGGCGGAGCGCTGCGCGAGCGTCGGTGGGCCCAGCTGCTGGTCGCGAGCGCGATCCCGGCGACCTCCACCGCGATCGGGCTGTGGCGGCTGTGGGGCGACCCGGTGGTGTTCGCCTACGATCCCTTCTGGGGCTACTTCTCGGGGGCCATCTACGACGAGGCGGTGTCGATCGGGAGCACCTACCTGAGCTTCCGTGCCTACAACCTGCTGGCGGCCGCGGCCGGGCTGGGGCTGTGGCGGCTGCTCGTCTCGCCGCCGGGCCTCCGGCTGCGACGCCCGCCCTCGTGGGGCCGCGCGCTGCTGGCCGGCACGCCCAGCCTGATCGCGGCGAGCCTGGCCGCGTGGATCGGCCTGCGCGGCGCGGCGATGGGCTTCACCGCGGACATCGAGAGCATCACCGAGGTGCTGTCGGCCACCCGCGAGACCGAGCACTTCATCATCCACTACGAGCCGCGCTCGGCCACGGCGCGGGAGATCGACGCGGTGGCGACCGAGCACGAGCTGGCCTGGCACCTGCTCCGCGAGGAGATGGGGCGGGCACCCGAGGGCCGTGTCCGGAGCTTCGTGTTCGGCAACCCCGGGCAGAAGCGGGCGCTGATGGGGGCGGGGACCGTGCAGGTGGCCGCGCCGTGGCGGCAGCAGATCTACCTCGACTACCGGCCCTTCCCGCACCCGGTGATCACCCACGAGCTGGCCCACGTGTTCGGCAAGACCGTCGGCGACGGCCTGTTCGGGGTGAGCGTGGACGGGATCATCCCCAACATCGCGCTCATCGAGGGCTTCGCCACCGCGCTGGGGCCCCGGCCGGCCGATCGCCTGGACCTCCACGATCAGGCCACGGTGCTCGAGCGCCTGGGCAAGCGGCCGCCGCTGTCGGCGATCATGGGGCCCGCGTTCTTCACTCGCTCGTCGCGGGTGGCCTACACCACGGCGGGCTCGTTCTGCCGCTGGCTCATCGACACCCGCGGCTTCGAGGGCATGGCGAGGCTCTACCACTCGGGGGGCGACTTTGCGGAGTCCTACGGCGAGCCGCTGGACGAGCTCGAGCGGCAGTGGCTGGCGTTCCTCGAGTCGCGCAGCGGGGTGACCGACGACGACGTCCAGGCGATGGCCCAGCGCTACGAGCGGGGCTCGGTGTTCCAGCGGCCGTGCGCCCACCGGGCGGCCGATCTGATGCAGGAGGCGGCGAGGGCTCGCGCTCAGGGGCGCGTCGACGAGGTGGTGGATCGGTACCGCACGCTGTGCACGATCGAGCCCGAGCAGCCCGAGCACGTGCTGGGGCTGGCGCAGGCGCTGGCCGAGGCGGAGCGCTTCGAGGATGCCCTGGCTGCGATCGACGACGTGCTCCAGGTGGAGGACCTGACGATGACGATCCGGGCGGCGATGCTGGAGAAGCGCGCCGACGTGGCCCTGGCCGCGGGGGAGCTGCCGGTGGCCGCGGAGGCGCTCGACGAGGCGCTGGCGCTGCCGGTCACCGAGACCCAGCATCGCGGCCTGTTGCTCAAGCGCGAGGCGGCTCGGGACGCCGACCTGGCCGCGCTCGTGGGGGCGTACTACCTGCTGTTCGAGGTCGACGAGGATCCGATCTCCGGTGCGGTGGCGCGGCTCTGGTACGCGCAGCGGATCCGCGAGCTGCCCGGGTACCACGCGCTCGGCACCTACCTGGTGGCGCGGCAGCTCATCAACGTGCAGCGGCCCGCGGCCGCCCGATCGCTGCTCGAGGATGCGCTGGCCGAGGCGGAGAGCGAGGAGGGGCGGGGGCTCCCCGGGCCGGAGTTCGTGCGAGAGGCCCGGCAGCAGCTCGTGGCCGCGTGCGTGCAGACGGGCCGCTTCGACGAGGCCGACGCGTTGCTCGACCAGCTCGAGGCCGAGCCCGGCATCGGCAACGGTCACCGCATGGAGTACGCCCAGTGGCGTCGGCGGGTGGCGTACTTCCGCGAGTACCAGGCCCGGTGAGCGATGACCGACGAGGATCGAGAGCGCTGGGATCGACGATACGCCGCGCAGGGGCTCGGCGATGGCGAGCCCTCGGCGGCGCTCGTGGAGCTCGCGCCGTGGCTGCCTCGCCGCGGCCGGGCCCTCGATCTCGCGGGCGGCCGGGGTGAGAACGCGCGGTGGCTCGATGCGCAGGGCCTGGCGGTCACGCTCACCGATCTCTCCGAGGTGGCCCTCGACCTCGCACGCCGCCTCTTCGAGCGGAGCGGGGCATCGATCGAGCGACGGCGGGTGGATCTGGAGCGCGAGCCCCTGCCGCCCGGGCCCTGGGAGCTGGTGCTGTGCTGCTCCTACCTGCAGCGCGAGCTGGTGCCGGCCGTGGCCGCCGCGCTGGCTCCCGGCGGGCGCTTCGTGTGGATCCATCCGACCACGACCAACCTGCAGCGACACCCCAGGCCGGGGTCTCGCTTCTTGCTCGAGCCCGGCGAGGCGGAGCGCCTGGTCCGGGCCGCGGGGCTGCGGCCCTGCTGGTCGCAGGAGGCGTGGGTGGGGCGGGGGGACGACGCTCGCTTCCTCGCGCGGGTGATCGCGGAGCGACCCCCCGAGCCCTCGCGAGGGCGCAGGAGGTCGCGGAGGAGCATCGAGGGCACGGGCCCGACCTGCGATGGCGCGTAGCGTCGGCGGGCCCGCTCACACGGTGACGTCGATGCCGAGCGCGGAGCGGACCGCGAAGTAGTCATCGCTCACGCCGTAGCGGATCAGCTCGTCGCGCAGATCCTCGTGCGAGTGGCGAGCCGGTGCACACAGGGGGCTGGGATCGTGCTCGAGGGCCCGGCCGGCGCTGCACAGGTCGCCGCCGAGCAGCAGCCCCACTCGGCACGAGGTGAGCTCGGCGGCGTCGGCCCAGCGCTCGCAGTCCAGCTCCACCCCTCGCTGCATCGCGCGGGTCACCACCTCGGACAGGCGCCTGCGCGTCGACCGGGAGATGCGGCCCATGATCTCGTGGGCGATGACGTCCAGCGCCGCGGCATCGCCCTCGAACGGAAACCCCAGGGCGTGGATGCAGGCACCGAGCACGAGGCGAAGGGCGGCGGGGCTGCGGTCCACGGCCACGAACGCGAAGTGTGGCTGATAGAGATCGGCCATGGCCCGGGCCACGACGAAGCCGAGCTCGGGCTCCTTGCGGCGATCGAGCAAGCCGTCGAAGAGCACGAGGGCGGGGTGCAGCACGCCGTTGCGCTCGAGGTTGAGCAGCGTCAGGTCCCCCTGGGAGCCGGGCTGGAGGTAGAGGTCGGGGAGGTCCACGCCCAGGACCCGCTGGGCATACTTCACCATGCGAGCCGCGTCGGAGGGGTGGACCGCGGCGTCGACCCGGGCGCTGGGCTCGAGCTGCGCCGGCGTCTCGCGGGCCCGCCACGCCGCGAGGGCGGGGGCGATGAGGGTGAGCATCGCGCTGAGGTAGGGATCTTGGTCGGGATGGACCACGTGGTGGCGCAGCAGCTCCGGGGAGAGCGACTGGCGGGCCGCGGGGAGGCTGCGGGGACGATGTTGTCCGCGCCACAGCGTCTGACCCGGGCTCGCCTTGTGCAGCACCATCAGCGCCTCGGCCACACAGCAGGCGCGGTCGTCCTGGTAGGCGCGCTGGTAGAGGTCGTACAGATTCCGCAGGCTCGCGGGATTGGTGGGGTCGTCGGCGATCGCCTCTTGGAGCGGTCGCACGGCGCGTCGGAGGGCAGGGTCGATGGGATCCGAGACCAACGCGGAGGCGTGCATGTGGGGGGCAACCACGGAGGCACGCCGCTCCTTTCGAGAATCGACGCCGCGCCTCGGCCCGCTCAGCGGTGCAGGTAGAACACGTTTCGGATCCGCTGGTGGAGGTGCTCGGGGACCTGCTCGGAGAAGCGCAGCACCACTCGATCCCCCTCGGGGATGCCCCGGATGCGGGCCCCCGCGGGGAGCTCGAGCTCGGCCACGAACTCGGCGATCTCGGCCGCCGAGAACCCGGGCACGGTCCCCTTGACCATCACGCCGCCCGGTCCCTCGCCGCGGACCTCCACCGTGAAGCGGGCCCCGTCGAGGCCTCCGCGGGCCACGACCAGCGCGAGCCCGGCGAGCCCGGCCACCACGGCGACGACGACGGCGCCTCCCATGCGGCCCAGGCTACCGCAGCGCTCGGGCGCGCTGGGCCTTGGTCCCCAGGGCTTGCCGGATGAGGTCGCGTCGCAGCCGCTCGAAGCTCTCGGGGTGCACGGGATCGGGCGCGAGCATCTTGGCCAGCCCCCGGGTCAGGCGCAGGCGCGCGTTGATCGCCCAGCCCGAGGCCTCGAGGATGGCGCTGAGGTTGCGGCGGTAGAGCTTGAGCAACGCCACCAGCACCACGGGGACCAGCACCACCAGCAGGCCGATTGCGATGGCGGTGAGGGTGCGGGTGAGCTGGAGGTCGGCGAGGGTGCGGGTGATGAACGCGAGCGACGATCCGATGGCGGCGATGGTCACCCCGCCGGTGAGCAGCACGTCGCGGGTGCGGCCGGCCAGCGAGGGCGGGGCCGGGGCCGCCTCGGGCGGGGCGGGGGGCGGCGGATCCTCGGGCTTGGGCGGCGGCTCGGCGGGACGCTTCATGCCCTTCAGCACGCCGTCCTCGACCGATCCGGTGGCCTTGCTCAGGGTGGTCTCGAGCTGCTTCTCGCTGCGGGTGGAGAGGCGATCGACGGCCGAGGTGAGCAGGTTGCTCATGCGTCGGAACGGGGCGGCGATGGCCTCGCCCAGGCTGATCGGGTTCTCGACCACCGCGACCACGCGGACCTCCCACTGTCGCCCGTCGAGGTCGAGCAGCACGCCGCGCTTGTCGATCCCGAGGTTGCCGCGATCCCGGGAGGTCACCGGCGTGACCATGGTGAAGGCCTCGTCGGAGGGTGAGGCCGAGACCTCGCTGTAGAGCAGGAACATGCCCGAGCGCGCCGCGATCACCTTGTGGGCGTCGACGTTGGCGACCCGCAGGTTGAAGTGGAAGCTCCTCCCGTCGATCACCAGCCGGCCGATCTCGAAGATCGAGCGCAGCGAGGGCTCGTACATGTTTCGGAAGCTGATGAAGTTGTTGCACAGCTCGAGCAGCCAGCGCTGCATGAGCACCAGGCGCTCGAGGTCGCGGACGGCGGCCAGCTCCTTGCCGACCGCCAGGTCCCCGTCCATCATCGCCCGCGCCCGCGCCGGGAGATCGGAGTCGAGGATGGCCCGCAGGCGGCGGAGGCCGAGCGGCTCGACCTCGGCGCCGGCCTTGGTGGCCAGCCACTGCTCGTAGGGGGCGAAGACGGCGAGCAGCTCGTCCCAGCCCTCGCGGGTGAGCACCGGGGTCACGCGAGCGGCCGGCCGCAGCGGCTGGATCACCTCTCGCAGCAGCGCCCGGAGGTCGCGGGCGTAGTGAGGGTTGAGCGGGGCGTCCAGGCGCAGCTCGCCGGCCGCGTTGGGCGGGGCCACGGGGGCGAGCTCGAGGTAGCGCTGGAGCTCGTCCTCCGAGGTGTAGGCCGTCGCGGGGCTGGTGGGCTCGGCGGTGCGGCGACCGAGCGACTCGTTGAGCTGCAGCAGGGCGCAGAGCTTGAAGTAGCGCTCGATCGGTCCCCGCAGGCGCTCGAGCAGCTCGTGGCCCGCGGGGGTTTCCTCGCCCAGGGGCAGCAGCAGGTCGCGGGTCTCGTGCTCGGTGGCCTTGCTCCGCCA
This sequence comes from Myxococcales bacterium, assembly GCA_020633315.1. Classification (GTDB taxonomy): domain Bacteria; phylum Myxococcota_A; class Polyangia; order Nannocystales; family Nannocystaceae; genus Paraliomyxa. The sequence continues at coordinate 621,566 of JACKDV010000003.1, read as the reverse complement.
CGCCAGCAGGGCCTCGGCCTCGGCCACGAAGCGATCGAGCCGAGCCGCGTCGACCCCCCGGCCCCCGTCCACGCCCTCGACCGTGCCCACGGTGCGGGCCACGTCCTGGAGCAGCGAGCGCAGCTCGGGCTCGCTCACCGCTCGCGGGGGGATGATGCCGTCACCGTTGACCGCCCCCTTGGCGAGGATCGACTTGGTGTCGCGGATCTCCGCCAGCGAGATGGTGGGCGAGCCGGGGCGGTCGAGGTTGGCGAGGATCCGGTGCGCGGCCGCGAGCAGCTTGGCGCCGTCCTCGTGGGCCTCGTCGACGTCCTCCAGGCGCAGCAAGTCGCGGCCCTCGGTCACCCCCTGCAGGTCGCGGAGCACCGCGAACAGCCAGCGCCGGGTCCGACGCAGCTCTCCGCTGATGATCCGCCCGTTGCGGTTGACGTCGAGGTGCTCGAGCGCCACCCGATCGCAGCGGAGCTGGTCGATCGGGGCGCTGGTGGCCATCCAGAACGGGTCGTCGAGGTCGTCGAGGTGGACGAGATCCTCGGCCCGCTCGATGCGGAGCTGATAGGAGCCCCCGTAGTTGACGAAGGTGAACTTGCGCTTGCCCATGAGACCCTGCATCGGCGATCCCTCCCGGCTCCGTCGGCGTCGGGCCATCGTAGGGGGCAGGCTGGATCGCGGGCAAGGCGAGGCGCCGCGGGCCCGGGGGCGAGGCACGTCCTCAGGGCAGCAGCGCGGGGGCGAACACGGTCCACTGCGACAGCGCTGCGCCCTCGAGATCGCGGCCGCCCACCACCAGCGTGGCCCCGCCGGGGAGCCGCGCGGTGTCGCCCCCCTCGGCCCGCGTCGCCGCGCTGGCCGGCTCGCTCGGCTCGAGGTCGGTGATGTCGAGGCGGAACCACCGGCCCGCGCCCTGGGCATAGATCGCGGTGTCGTCGGCGAAGACCAGCGGATCGGGCAGCGGGGCGGGCAGCAGCTCGGGCAGCTCCTGCACGTCGAGACCGTCCGTGCGCAGCTCGATGGCGAGGGCATCGGCGGTGGGCATGCCGTCGCGCAGGCCTCCCGTGCACAGCAGGCGCGGCGGCGACTCGCCTCGGATCCCACAGGCGATCGAGGTCCACGCCCCGCTCGGACCCGCTCCATCGAGAGCGTCGGCACGCCACAGCGCGGGCAGGGTGGGATCGTCGCCCCCGAGCACCACCAGGTGGGGCCCCAGCCGCGCCGCGGTGGCTCCCGCTCGGGGCCCGTCGAGCTGGAGCCCCTCGATCGCGACGAGCTCGCGCGCCTCGTCGCCCACCAGCGTCAGCTCCACCACGTCGGTGCGCTCGCCCCCGCCGAGCAATTGCAGCGTGCCCTCCTCGTCGTCGACCCACGCGGCCGCCCCCGGGCGCGGGGCTCGGTCGCCCCCGAGCTCGAGCGCCTGCCACTGGTCCTCGCCGGGATCGAAGCGCCAGGCCGCGGGAGCCTCGCCCCAGCTCACCCACAGCACGCCGCCGTCGGGTGCTCCCACCAGGGTCGCGTCGTCGAGCGCGGGCGGATCGGGCAGCGAGGCCGCGGCCGCGAGGGTGTAGCGGTAGCCGTCGAGGAACAGGGTGCTGCCGTCGCTGGCGAGCACCAGCACCCCCAGCTCGGCCACCGGAGCGACGCGGGCCAGCGCGTCGGCCTCGGCGAAGTCGAGATCGAGCGGCCCCAGCACCCCGGGGCGCGCGACCATCAAGGTGAGGCCACCGGTGGCGCCGCCGTAGGTGAAGGGCGGCGTGCGGCCCCAGGCCAGCAGGGTGCTGTCCTCGGCGAGGTACACCGCGAGCGTGCGCGAGACGACGTCGGGCGCTCGCTCGAACGAGAGCGCGAAGTCCAGGCCGTCGGTGGCGATCGTCTCGGAGAATCCCTGGGGATCGAGCACCACCGAGACGTTGTTGGTGCGCTGCAGGTCGGTGGCGTCGGGCGGCAGCAGCAGCTCCACCTCGAGGTTGGTCACGATGGGCTGGCAGCCGGCGTCCCCCAGCCCCGCGAGGGCGAGCAGCAGCGCCTCCAGCCAGGGCCGGTGCCCCCGGGCGCGGACCGGGGCCGAGCCCACGATCTCGCCGCCCCGCAGGTACAGCGCCTCGGCGTGGAGGTTGACCGTGGTGCACACGTGGTCGGGGACCAGCCACATCAGCTCGCCTCGCGCGGGACGAGGGCCCGCCTTCACCCGCATCGGTCGGTGCTCCTCGCTCGCGGTGAGCGGCTCGAGCTCGGGGACGCCCAGCACCGCGCAGCCGGGGGCGGGGCAGTCGGGGGCCAGCGCCTTGCTGCCGGCGTCGAGGGTGATCCGATCGTCGCCGGGCCGGGCCACCACCCGGCTGAGCACGAAGGCCGCCTGCCGAAGGCCGAGGTCGCGCGCCGCCTCGGCCGAGCGGCGATCGCTGAGCACGAGGGTCCCCGGGCTCACCTGGTGGACCCACGGGCCCTCGCACAGCCCCGCGTGCTCGAGCGCATGGGCGTAGCTGTGGGTCCCCGAGCTCACGATCTGCTCGACCGCAAAGGGCAGGGCGCGGGCGAGCGCGACCAGCTCGTCGTAGCCGGCGTGGGCCGCCGCGCGCTCCGACCAGCGCAGGTGACCGTCGTAGCCGTGCAGGCCCATCGGGCGCAGCCACTGGCATCGCGCCAGCACGGCCTCTCGCCAGCGCGCGGCCGGGCTGCCGGTGCGGTGCATCCCAACGTCCACGTCGAGCCACAGATCGAAGGCGGGCAGCTCCGCGGGGCGAGCGATGCCCTCCACCAGGGCGCGGAGGTGCTCGGGGTCGTCGGCGAGCAGGCCCAGCGTGGCCTCGGGGTGCTCGCGTCGCAGCCGGAGCATCGCGGCGAGCTGGGGCGGTGCGGCGGGGTAGGCCAGCAGCACCTCCACCGGCCGCGGCAGCGCCCGCGTGGCGGCGGCCTCGAGCACCAGCGTGACCTCGGCCGGGGTGGCGGCCTTGAAGCGGAACACCCCCGCGTCGAGCAGCACGCCCACGATCGTGGACTGCTTGACCGTCTTGACGTGCGGACGCCAGCGACCGGGGTCGCCCACCCGCCGCACCATCGCGGCCGCGTTGTGCTCGACCGCGTCGAGATCGATCACCAGCGTCGGGGTGGCGATGGTCTCGGCCCGACCGGCGATCGCCCGGGTCAGCGCGTCGCGGCGCCGGAGCTCGCTGTCGTGCGCGCTCACCCGATGATCATGTCCTCGCGCCGGGTGCTGCCGCCTCGCGAGAAGCGGGCCGGATCCCAGCGCTCGAGCATGGGGTGACGCTCGCCCTTGGCGAGCAGGCGCGCGAGCAGCTTGCCCACGGCCGGCGCCATCATGAAGCCGTGCCCGGTGAAGCCGCACACCTGGTAGAGCCGCGGCAGCCCGGGGCTGGGGCCCACGATCGCGTCGCCGTCGGGCGAGACGTCGTAGGGCCCCGACCACTGGCGCAGCACCCGGAGCTGGGCCGTCAGCGGCATGATGGTGGTGAGCGCCCGCCCCAGGTGGGCCAGGAAGCGCCGCGACGAGGCGAGGTCGACCTCGGTGGCGGGCGGCCCCTCGTCGGGCATGGTGATGCCAGCCACGATCTCGCCGCGGGTGCTCTGCGAGAAATACAGGCCGGTGGCGAGGTCGACCACCAAGGGATCCAGGAACGGCTTGAGCGGCTCGCTGGACATGATCTCGTGGCGGTGGGGGTGGTTGGGCAGCTCGATGCCGAGGCTGCGGTTGAGCTCGATGCTCCAGGCCCCGGTGGCGTTGAGCACCCGGTCGGCGTCGAGCCGCTCGCCGGTGCTCAGGTGCAGGCGCAGGCCGTCGGCGAGCCCCTCGATGCGATCGACGGCGGTGTGCGTGCGCACCGTGACCCCGCGCGAGACCGCCTGCCCCGCGTAGCCCCACACGAAGGGCCAGGGGAAGACCACGCCGTCCTCGGGGTTGAAGGCGGCCAGGCGCACGTCGGAGACGTCGAGCTGGGGCACGATCTCGAGGGCCTCGGCCCCCGACAGCAGGCGGGTGGGCGCGCCCAGGCGGTGGTGGAGCTCGGCGTTGCGGGTCAGCCGGGACTCGCCGGCCTCGGTGCGGGCGAGGAACAGGTAGCCCCCCTGGCGAAACCACAGGTTGATCCCGAGCTCCTGCGCCAGGCCGCGGCACATCTCGATGCTCTCCATCATGAGGGCCACGTTGCCCTCGTCGCCCCACTGCATGCGCAGGCCGCCGCCGTTGCGCCCCGAGGCGCCGCTGACCAGGTAGCTGCGCTCGAGCACCGCGACCTTCAGCGAGGAGATCCGCGACAGGTGGTAGGCGGTGGAGAGCCCCATGATCCCGCCGCCGATGATCGCGATGTCGACCCGCGACGGTAGCTCGGCGCGGCGGCTGCCCATGGCCTGGGCCCTGCCCTTGCCCATCATGACTCGGGCTCCGCGGGGAGGCCGGCCGCGAGCGCGCCCAGGGTGACGGGCTCGGTGGGGGGGCGGGCGGTGAACGGCTGCACGGTGGTCGGATCGACGAGCCCGCGGCGCACCAGGTGCGAGACGAGCACGCTCATGCACTCCTTGCCCTGGCACGGTCCGGTGCCCAGGCCGGTGTAGCGCTTGAGCTCCTCCACCTCGCTCAGGCCGAGCTCGATCGCGTGGTCGAGCTCGAGCAGGGTCACGTCCTCACAGCGGCACACGAAGCTTCGGCGGGGCATGGCGGGCTCAGGGGCGCGAGGAGGGGGAGGAAGGAGACGCAGGAGGATGGTTGCGCAGCAGGGCCCGGGCGACGCGCTCGCCGTCCATCGCGGCCCGTCGCTCGCCCAGGTAGCCGGTCATGTCGCCGGCGACCCACACCGGCCAGGGCTCGCGAACGCAGCGGCCGTCGTCGTCGCGCTGGACCGCGAAGCCGCCGCTCTCCCAGGCCACCGAGGCGCCGGCCTGGCGCGCCAGCTCGTAGGCGGGGGCCGGGGGCGCGGCCAGGGCCACCAGCCGGCAGCTCCGTCGTCCGTCGCGCAGCCGCAGCGCCTCCACCGGGTTGCCCTCGATGCGATCGACCCGCTCGGGCGCGACGGCCTCGGTGCCGAGATCCTCGGCCAGGCTCGCCGCGTGCTCGCCCTCGCCGATCACCACCACGTCGTCCGCCCGCAGCCGGGCCCCGCTGCGCTCGAGCTGGCGCAGCAGGCCGCGGGCCGCCACCACGCCGGGGCGGTCGTTGTTGGGCAGCGGGATGATCGGATCGCGAGCGCCGGTGGCCAGCAGCACCTGCCGCGGGAAGATCGAGCGCAGCACCTCGGCCTGCTCGGGCACGTCGGACATCGCCGCCCACAGCTGCTCCTGGGGGTAGACCCCGAACACGCCGGTGTGGGGCAGCAGCGCCTCGGGGGGCGGCCCCGCCTCGGTGCCCAGGCCCCCGCGATCGCGACGGTCGAGCCACAGCACGTCGAGGCCGGCCGCGCTGAGCACCGACCACGCGGCGCGACCGGCTGGGCCCGCGCCCACCACCAGCACGTCGGGCCGGTGGATCTCGTGCCGCGCGGGGTGCTCGGGCTCGCGGTCGGGCAGGGTGCCGAAGCCGGTGAGGTTGCGGGCCACGCCCTGCATGATCTGGTTGACCACGCGGGGCCGCACCATGAAGTGGTGGTGGTCCATGCCGCTGCGCATCATGGTGTCGATGAGCACGGTGGGATCGGGTCCCGAGATCAGGCGGTTCTGCGGCTCCACCCGGATGCCCTCGCGCACCGCGGTGAGGCAGGCGCGGCGGTTGGGCAGGCCGTCGATGCGCACCAGGCAGGTGCCGCAATCGCCCTGCAGGCAGTAGGGGCCGCGCGGGCGTCGGTACTTGGCGCTGCGGCTGGTCTCGAGGATTCCCTGGTCGAGCAGCGCGAGGCTCACCGTGTCGCCGCGGCGCGCCGTGACGAGCCGGTCGCGATCCCACCGCACGGACACCGCCGGGCGCTCGGGCCCGGGCCGCAGCAGCAGGCGCTCGTCGGCGTCCATCGGAGATCGTGGTACCACCGCCGCACGGCCGGTCTCAAGCGATTCCCCCGGCGCCGCGCTCAGGCGCTCCGGGGGCCGAACACCGCGGTCCCCACCCGCACCAGCGTCGCTCCCTCCTCGATGGCCACCTCGTAGTCGGCGCTCATGCCCATCGACAGCTCGCGCAGCTCCACGTGCGGACGCGGGGTCTGGGCGTGCTGCTCGGCGAGCCGGCGCAGCGCGGCGAACCACGGCCGGGTCTGCTCGGGCTCGGCCTGCGGCGGGATCAGCATCAGGCCCCGGCAGCGCAGGTGCGACAGCGAGGCGAAGCCGTCGAGCAGCGCGGGCAGCTCCGCCGGGGCGACCCCCGCCTTGCCCTCCTCGCTGGCCACGTTGACCTGGACCAGCACGTCCTGCACGTGATCGGTGGTCTCGGCGCGGCGCTGCAGCGGCGCGAGCAGCTCGGCCCGGTCCACGGTGTGGATCAGCGCGCAGCCGACCACGTAGCGGATCTTGTTGCGCTGCAGGGCGCCGATGAAGTGCCAGCGCCAGTCCGCGTCGGGGCGCGCCTGCTGCTTGTCGCGCAGCTCTTGCGCGTAGTTCTCCCCGAAGTCGCGCAGCCCCGCGGCCGCGGCGGCATCGAGCGCGGGCAGGGGCTGGCGCTTGCTGACGCCCACCAGGCGCACCGGCGGCCCGTCGCCGCGGCGAGCGACGGCGGCGTCGATGCGGACCCGCACGGCGGCGAGGTGCTCGGCGATCCCCTCGATGCTCATCGGGAGCTCCCCGTCCGGGCGCCGGCCAGCGCCTCGAGCACCTGGGCCAGCGGCAGCCCGACCACGTTGGTGTACGAGCCCTCGATGCGAGTGACCAAGCCCGCCGCGTGCCCCTGGATCCCGTAGCCGCCCGCCTTGTCGCGCCACTCGTCGGTGTCGAGGTAGGCGGCGAGCTCGGCCTCGTCCACGTCGCGCATCCACACCCGCGTGGTCTCGTAGCGCACCTGTGGATCGCGACCGGGGCGGCCCAGCGCCCACGCGGTGGTCACGAAGTGATGGCCGCCGAGCAAGCTGCGCAGCACGAGCGCGGCGTGCTTGCGATCGCGGGGCTTGCCCAGGGGCTCGGCCATCAGGTCGCTCCACACCTCGGTGTCGGCCGCGAGCACGGGCACGTCGGGGCGCCCGTCGGCCCACGCGGCGTCGAGCTTGGCGCGAGCGATGCGGAGGGCATGGGCCACCGCCGGCTCGTGAGGGCGCGGGCTCTCGTCGCACGCGCTCGGACGCACGTGGATCCGCAGCCCGGCCGAGCGGAGCAGGTCGGCGCGGCGCGGCGAGGCCGAGGCGAGCACGAGGTCGATCACCTCCGTGGTCTAGCCGCTCGCCGCGGGCGCCCGCAACCCTCGCCCGCCTCTGAATGCTCTGGTAACGACGTTCTTTGGCCTCCGAGATGGGGGAGAGGCCCCGGGGCGATCCCCCGGCCGGTGGATCGCGCCATGATGGGGTCGATGCCGGCGTCGTCCCGTCCCTTCGTTCGTCTGCTGCGTCGTCGTGGCCCGAGCCTCGCCCTGTACGCGGTGGGCGTGGTGCTCGTGCCGCTCGGCCTGCGCGACCGCAGTCCGCAGCCGACCCCGGGCACCGTGCTGGAGGAGCCGGCGGATCCGATCGCGCTCGCGGCTCCCTCGACGGCCGAGCCCGACGAGCGCCTCGGCCTGCTCTCGGGGATCTGGTGGCGCTACGAGGCGGGGGCCGAGGGCGAGCGCGTGCGCTTCTACTACTTCCACGGCGACGGCACCGGCCTGTATCGCTATGGCCGGGTGGGCCTGACCAACACCAACAGCTTCGACTACGACGTGCAGGGCGACACCCTGGTGCTCGACTTCCGCAAGTCGGGCGAGCACCACGAGGTGCGCTTCTCGCTGGAGCGCGGCGAGGGCGAGGCCCGCGACTGGCTGGAGCTGCACGGCGATCCGCGCGAGCCCGGAGCGACCCGCTACTTCCGCGAGTCCGAGCAGATCGTGCGCTCCGAGCCTGCGCCCGCGGCCGAGCTCGGCCCGCCGCCGGCCGGGCACATGTGGATCGATCTCCGCGCGCACGCGACGGGAGGCCGGGGCTTCACCATGTACCAGCTCCGGCCCGCGGGCATCGATGGTCGCGGCGTGGGCTGGTTCCACCGCGGCGACTTCGACGACTGGAGCACCGAGTGGCTCACCTACCGGATCGTGGGCGATCGCATCGAGCTGTCGTTCACCCTCGCCGACTCGCGCGAGCAGTCCTCGTTCGTGGTGCGCAGCGACGAGCAGGGCACGCGCTGGCTCGAGCTGGCCGACGATCCGCGCGACTTCTGGCATCCGCACCGCTACGTGGACATGGGGCCGTCGTTCGGGATGACGCTGGCGCCCTTCGGTCTCGATCCCGAGCGCTGAGGCCCGCGGATCGACCTCCGAACATGGCGATGGCCGCGCTCCCGTGGGGAAGGCGGCCATCGGTGCCGAGCGGCGTGGGTCCGGTTCAGCGCTCGTCGGGCTCGTGGGGGGCGTCGTCCTCGTCGACCGGGACGATCTCGGGTACCAGCTGGCCGTCGGCGGTCATCTTCAGCCGGAACCGAGCGCTCGCGGACGGCGATGGGGCGCGGTCGTCGGTCTCGGGGCGATGCTCGGCCAGGGACGCAGGCTTGGTCGTCATAGATGTTCGGGGTAGCACGGATCCAGGGATGGCGCCCGTTTTTGACCCACGGCTCGCCCGTCGAATTCGACGCTCGCGGAGGCTGCGCTGGTCGGACGGCGGGTCGTCGACTCTCCCCTCGACGACCCGCCGTCCACGATGCAAGCGGCCCGCCGTCTCCCTTCGACGAGCCTCGGAATGCTACAGACGGACCGAGTACAGGGTGCCCATGCGCGACGCAGAGAAGCGAGGGAACTGGGTCTGGGACAGCGCCCGGGCCACGCAGCGTCCGAGCGAGTCGCCGGCGTGCTCACCCTGCGGCGTGGCCGAGACCACCGTGCCGCTGCTCCCCTCGATGGACAGCTTCACCTGAACGGTCGTACCCGGATCGACGCCGTGCTCGGGTCCGCAGCTCCGTGCGTTGGCCTTGGTCGAGGCCAGCGCGGCCTTGAGCTGCGAGGCGGTGAGCTTGGCCGGCAGCGCAGCCCCCGACGGGCTCGTCGGGGAGGACCCGGTGCTGGCACGCGGCTTGCCAGAGGTGGTGCAGCGGCTGGGATCGATCACGCACTCCACCGGGATCGACGAGGGGGCCTTGGGCTCGGCGGTGGCTGCGGAGGGCTCGGTCTTGCGCGGCTTGCTGGTCTTGGCCTTGGCGCGCGCGCGGGGCTCGGGCGACGGCGCGGGCTCGGGGGCCTCGGCGACGGCGGGCTCGGCCGTGGTCTCCTCGGGCGGCTCGACGGCGGCGGAGCGGCGGCGGGGCGTCGCGGTCGTGGCGGGCTCGGGGCGCTCGCGATCGACCGCGGTCTGGATCGTCGGCTCGGGTGCTCCGTGCATCGCGAGCTCGACGGCGGAGGTCAGCGGCTGCTGGACCACCACGGTGGGCGAGGGGCCGATCGCGATCGCCATGCCCACCATGGTCAGGCTGGCCGCCACCGCGGTGAGCAGACCGGCCAGCGGCCAGCGTGGGCCCGCGGTACGGACGGGCCGGCTCGAGGGCATGGGAGGGGACAGTGACAGCGGGGGAGGGTCGGCGCGTAGGTCCTTCACGTCGATGATCCCCGAGGAGCCCGCGTCGGGAATCGACAGCGCGAGTCGTGCGGGTCGGGTGGCGATGCGGTGGTCGGTGGAGCTTGGTCGGGACATGATTCCTCCGTTCGGGTCGCGGGCTCGGCCTGGTCGGGGCCGAGGTCGCGACCTCGTCACGCGCTCTCCGACGAGCCCGCGCGTGGGCGTGTTCGTTCGGGACCGCGTTCCCGGCCACAAAGTCGCGACGACCCGGATGCGACAGCGGGATTCGGCCCCTGCGCGCACGTCCGACGACACGGGGATCCACCGGGGTCCGATCCACGCCACCAACGCGCGCTTTACGGTACGACAACGTAGGACTCGCCAGGAAACGGGCGATCGACGGCGTCGGTGGTAGGCTAGTCGTCATGAACCTTGGCCTGCTTCGTTGGAGCCCCGTCATGGCGGTGGGCATCCTGGGCCTGCTCGGTTGCAAGGTGACGCCCGAGGGCGGCAACTCCATGGGCAACCAGCACTGCAGCGATCTGCAGGGCGACTTCACCTGCCAGTCCATCTACTCGGGACGCCCCTTCTGCAGCCTGTGCACCGACGAGATGCAGGGCTGCGTGGTCACGCGACCGGCGCTCATCTGCCAGCCCGAATTCGACACCGACGTGGGCGTCGACACGGGCGACGACGAGGGCACCACCGGCGGCAGCGACAGCTCGGGGGGCACCACCGTCGCGCTCGACGGCACGGGCACCGAGGGCACCACCGGCGAGCCCCCGTGCGAGGCCGAGGGCGAGGTGGACCAGGGCTGCATGGAGCTCGATCCCTCGCGTCCGTTCTGCTTCGACGCCGAGTGCGTGGGCTGCGAGGACATGGGGGGCGACGGCTTCTGTGGTGATCTCGATCTCACCACGCCCGCCTGCAGCGGAGGGAGCTGCGTGGGCTGTGACGCGGCGGCGCGCCCCGTGTGCGGCGACGGGACGCCGGTGTGCGGCGACGAGGGAGCCTGCCAGGCCTGCGTGGCGCACGACGAGTGCCCGTCGGGGGCCTGCCACATCGGCCCCGACGACGCGCTGCTCGGCCACTGCTTCCTCCCCGAGGAGGTGATCTGGGTCGACAACTCGGCGTCTTGCCCCGGCCTGGGCACCATGGAGGCGCCGATGTGTAGCCTCACCGCCGCAGCCGACACGGTGGAGGAGGGGGACTCGCGGGTGCTCCACATCGTGGGCGGGACGCCCTACTCCGAGCGGGCCGCGTTCAGCGGGGCGATGGCGGTCGCGCTCATCGGCGAGGGCGCGCCGGTCATCGGTGGGGCGCCCGGCCAGCAGGCGGCCACCCTGAGCTTCGACATGGGCGTGACCGCCTACGTCCAGGGCCTCCACGTCAACGGCAACGCGCTGACCCACGGCATCCTCTGCAACGACAGCTACGTGAAGACCGACCAGGTCGAGCTGCGCAACAACGATGGCTGGGGCGTGTTCGACTTCCAGCCCTGCACCCTCGACATCCAGCGCACGGTGATCGCGGGCAACGAGGACGGCGGCGTGCGCCTCAACGGCGGCCAGCTCTCGCTGACCAACGCCGCGGTGGGGCTCAACGGCGTCGGCGGCAACTCGACCGGCGTGCGGGTGATCAGCGGCAACGTGGACATCCTCTACAGCACGATCGCGGGCAACGACGGCTCGGGCGCGGACAGCATCGAGTGCACCGCGGCCACCGGGACCCTGCGCAACAGCATCGTGGTGGGGGCCGACCCCGTGTCGATCTCGCTGGACTGCTTCCCGCTGGTGATGGGCCACAACGCCCTCGACGCGGCCAACTTCGCCTCGGGGACCAACGTGGCGGTGGAGGCCTACAACCCGATCTACTTCAACGGTCCGACCCAGGGGAACTTCACGCTCTCGGCCCCGCCGCTCACCCCCTACGGGGACGTGGCCCTGTGGGTGGCGGGCGACCCCGAGCGCGACGCCGACGGCACGCTGCGGCCGATGGGTGGCATGCCCGGCTACGCGGGCGTCGACCAGCCGTGAGCGCGACCCTCGACTTCTACTTCGACGTGGTCTGCCCCTACGCGTACCTGGCCTCGATGCGCGTGGAGGCGGTGGCCCGTCGTCGCGGGGCGGAGCTGCGCTGGCGACCGATCCTGCTGGGCGGGCTGCTGCGGGAGGTGGGGGCCCCCGACGATCCCAACGCGACGATGAGCGAGGCCAAGCGACGCATCCAGCGGATCGATCGCCAGCGCTGGGCGTCGGCGCTCGGCGTCCCGCTGCGCGAGCCAGCCGCTCACCCCCGCCGCACGGTGGCGGCGATGCGCCTGTGCCTGGCCGCGACGCCGGGCCCGGTGCGGGCCGCGGTGGCACGCTCGCTGTTCGAGGCCTACTGGGTGCGCGGGCGCGACGTCAGCGACCCCGGGGTGCTCGCCGAGCTGGCCCAGCGGCACGGCCTGCCCGCCGACGCCCACCTCGATCCCGCGCTGCGCGAGGGGCTGCGCGTGGCCACGGCCGAGGCGGCGGCGCGCGGGGCCTTCGGCGTGCCCAGCTTCGTGGTGGGCGAGCGGCTGTGGTGGGGACAGGATCGCCTGCCCCTGGTGGAGGAGGCGCTGGGCGGCCGCCCGCCCGTGGCCCCGCCCTCGTCGTCGTCGGTCCCGGAGGCCACGCGCCTGACCTTCTTCCACGACTTCGCCAGCCCCTTCAGCTACCTGGCGGCCACGCAGATCGAGCGCATCGCGGCGCCGCGCGGGGTGGCGGTGGAGCACGCCCCGATCCTGCTCGGCGCCCTCTTCCGCGAGATCGGCACCCCCGACGTGCCGCTGTTCGAGATGAGCCCCACCAAGCAGGCCTACGTGCAGCGCGACCTCGAGGACTGGGCCGCGTGGTGGGGCGTGCCGTTTTGCTTCCCCGCCCACTTCCCGCTGCGCAGCGTGCTGCCCCTGCGGGTGGCGCTGCTGCAGCCCGCGGCCACCTCGGCGATCTACCGCGCGGCGTGGGCCGAGGATCGGCGGGTGGACGAGCCGCAGGGGCTGGGCGCGGTGCTCGAGGAGGCGGGCCTGCCTGCGGCCGAGCTGCTGGCCCGCGCGGGCGAGGCGGAGGCCAAGGCGGGGCTGCGGGCGAGCACCGAGCGCGCCCGAGCGCTGGGGGTGATCGGCGTGCCCACGATGCTGCTGGAGCGCGGCGAACGATCCGCGCTGGTGTGGGGACAGGATCGACTGGAGCAGGTCGAGGCGATCCTCGACGGCTGGTGGCCACCCGACGACGTCGCGGTCTGAGCCGCTGCTCGCCGTCGATCTGCGCTCCCGGCCTCCCACCGGGATCGGCTCCCTCCCCATCGGCATCCTCGGGTCGGGATCCCCCCGCGGGTGGCACGGTCCGGGGATCCGGGGCAGCCAAGCCCGCGCACAGCAGCAGGCTCGGGGCGGCGGGCAGCGGTGGCGCCCCTGCCCGCGACGCGCGATGCTCGACCCGCGCATGGCCACGGCAGGTCGCGATCCCCCGGCGGCTCCCGAGTCGCTGCAGGGCACCGTCGAGCGCGTCGTCTACCACGACGAGCGCACGCGCTACACGGTGCTGCGGCTGCGCGTGCCCGGGCACGACACGCTGGTGACCGCGGTGGGGCGCACGCCGGGGGTGGAGCCGGGGGCCGAGATCACGGTGACCGGCACCTGGGACGAGCACCCCACCCACGGCCGGCAGCTCTCGTTCGCGTCGGCCCAGGTGGCGGTGCCCACCTCGCGCGGCGGCATCGAGCGCAGGCTGATGCGCTACCCGGGGATCAAGGAGGTGATCGCCCAGCGCATCGTGGCGCGCTTCGGCATGGACACCCTGGAGGTGCTCGACAAGCAGCCCAACCGCCTCAAGGAGGTGCCGGGCATCGGCAAGAAGACCCTCGAGCGGATCCTCGAGCACCACGCCACCACCCACGGGCCGGTGGCCCAGCTCGAGGCGCAGCTCATCGAGCTCGAGCTGCCGCCCCACCTGGCCGAGTCGGTCTACGAGCGCTACGGCGAGGAGTCGCTGGGCATGCTGCACAAGCAGCCCTACCGGCTGGCGCGTGACGTCAAGGGCATCGGCTTCGTCACCGCCGATCGGATCGCCCGCGGGCTGGGCCTGGCCCTCGACAGCGCCGAGCGGGTGGAGGCGGGGCTCCTGCACGTGCTCGAGCAGGCCGAGGGCGACGGGCACTGTGCGGTGCCCATCGAGGGGCTGGTGGCCCGGGCCACGCGGGCGCTGGGGGTGGACGAGGCGGTGGTCCGCACGGCGGGGCAGCAGCTGGTGAGCACGGGCGAGCTGGTGCTCGAGGAGGGGCGCGGCGGCGAGGAGCTGTGCTTCCCGGCGTCGATGATCGCGGCCGAGCGCGACGTAGCCACGGTGCTGGCCGGCCTGGCCCGGGCGCCGCGCGAGCGGTGGACGGTGCCGACGCTGCCCGAGCACCTGGGGCCGGGGCAGCGCGACGCGGTGCGGGCGGTGGCCGACGCGGGGGTGGTGGTGCTCACCGGCGGCCCGGGCACGGGCAAGAGCACGGTGGTGCACGAGATCCTCCAGATGGCGCGGGCCCAGGGCGTGGACGTGATGCTGGCCGCGCCCACCGGCCGCGCCGCCAAGCGCCTCGAGCAGACCACCACGCAGTCGGCGAGCACGGTGCATCGCCTGCTCGAGGTGCAGCCCGAGACGGGGCGCTTCGTGCATGGCCTGGGCAACCCGCTGCCGCCGGGGCTCTTGGTGGTGGACGAGAGCTCGATGCTCGACATCCACCTCGCGCAGTCGCTGCTGCTGGCGCTGACCCCCGCGCACCGCCTGCTGCTGGTGGGCGACGCCGACCAGCTCCCCTCGGTGGGCCCGGGCAACGTGCTGCGCGACGTGATGGCCGCGGCCGAGCCCCCCGGCTCGCCCATCGCCCTGGTGCGGCTCACCGAGGTCTATCGCCAGGAAGAGGGCTCGTCGATCGTCCGCAACGCCCACCGCATCCTGGCCGGCGAGCTGCCGCGGGCCGATCCGCCGGGCGGCGCGGGGCAGTTCTACGTGGTGACCGCCCGCGATCCCGAGCGCGTGCACGAGGTGGTGGTGCGCATGGCCACCGAGCGGATCCCCGAGGTCTACGGCCTCGACTCGGTCGACGACGTGCAGGTGCTGTGCCCCATGCACAAGGGCCGCGCCGGCACCGAGGCGTTCAACGAGACCCTGCAGGCGCACCACGGCGCGGGTCGGCCGGTGCTCGAGTACCGCGCGGGCGGCCGGCTGCTGCGGCGCTTCGCGGTGGGCGACCGCGTGATGCAGACCCGCAACGACTACCAAAAGGGGGTCTACAACGGCGACGTGGGCACGGTGGCGACGATCGAGCCCGAGGACGACGTGGCCTTGGTGAGCATCGACGGGGTGCGGGTGCGCTACGAGGGCAAGGAGCTGATGGCGCTCAAGCTCGCCTACGCGGTGTCGATCCACAAGAGCCAGGGCAGCGAGTTCCCGGCGGTGATCATCCCGCTGCTGCCCGAGCACCACGTGATGCTGCGTCGCAACCTGTTGTACACCGCGGTCACCCGGGCGCGCTCGCTGTGCGTGCTCGTCGGCGATCCCCGCGCGATCGGCCGGGCGGTGCGGCAGGTGGACGCGGCGCGTCGGCACACCGGCCTGGCGGGCCGGCTCGAGCGGGCCCTGCGGGATCCCGAGGCGAGGGCGTGGTCGGTGCCGAGCCCCGAGGACGCTCTGACCGACGAGGACTTCGATCCCTTCGACGGCGAGGACGAGCTGGTCCTGGATTGACGACCCCGGCTTCGTTCGTGGTACCTAGGGGCCATGTCCGGCCATAGCAAGTGGTCCACGATCAAGCGCAAGAAGGGGGCCGCGGACGCCAAGCGGGGCAAGATCTTCACCAAGATCGCCCGGGACATCCAGGTGGCGGCGCGCGACGGCGGCGGGGATCCGGCGGGCAACCCCGCCCTGCGCCTGGCCCTGGCCGCGGCCAAGGCCGCGAACATGCCCAAGGACAACCAGGAGCGGGCGATCAAGAAGGGCCTGGGCGAGCTGGGGGGCGACCAGATCGAGGAGGTCGTGTACGAAGGAAGGGGCCCGCAGGGCACGTCGTTCGTGATCGAGGTGATGACCGACAACCGCAACCGCACCGTGGCCGAGATCCGGCACGTGTTCTCCAAGGGCGGCGGCGAGATGGGCTCGGACGGCTCGGTGACCTGGATGTTCGATCACCTGGGCGTGGTGACCGTGGCCAAGGAGCGGATCGAGGAGGACGCCCTGACCGAGCGGGTGCTCGAGCTGGGGGCGCAGGACGTGCGCGACGGCGGCGAGGAGTGGGTGGTCCTGTGCGAGCCCGGCGAGCTGAGCGGGCTGTCGGAGGGGCTCGAGGAGCTCGAGCCCACCGGCGCGTCGCTGCAGTGGGTGGTCAAGCCCGAGTCGGCGCTCGCCCTCGAGGGCGACGCCGCGGTGCAGGTGGCCAGGTTCTGGGCCAAGCTCGACGAGCTCGACGACGTGCAGGACGTGTTCACCAACGTCGAGCTGCCCGACGAGGTGATGGAGGAGCACGGGCCTTGACCCGGATCCTCGGCGTGGACCCGGGCACCCGGGTGCTGGGCTACGGCGCGGTGGTGCGCCACGCCAACAACCGGGGGCTGCGCTTCGAGTACCTCGAGTGCGGAGTGGTGCGGACGCCGACGGGGGCCGACATGGTCGAGCGCCTCGGCGTCATCGGTCGCACCCTCACCGAGATCATCGAGGAGCTGCGCCCCGACGAGCTGGCGCTCGAGAAGGCCTTCCACGGCCGCAATGCCGCCAGCGCGCTCAAGCTGGGGCAGGCGAGGGGGGCGATCATGCTGCTGGCCGCCCAGCTCGGGCTTCCGCTCGCGGAGTACGCCCCCTCGCAGGTCAAGCAGGTGGTGGTGGGCCACGGCCGCGCCACCAAGCACGATGTGCAGCAGCGGGTGCGGCTGATGCTGCGGCTGCGCAAGGAGCCGTCGGCCGATGCGGCCGACGCCCTGGCCATCGCCATGTGCCACGGCTCGCGCGGGCCGTCGCTGGTGCCCGTGCCGAGCCCTGGCCGCGCTCGACCCAAGGATCGGAAGGTGGCTCGATGATCGGCTGGCTGAAGGGTTTGGTCCGCGTGCGCGATGCCCTGCGCGGCGAGGTGGTGCTCGACGTGGGGGGCGTGGGCTACCTGGTCACGGTGTCGTGGCAGACCCTGGGCGACGTGCCCGAGGTGGAGCAGCCCTGCCAGCTGTGGGTTCACACCCACGTGCGCGAGGAGGCGCTGCAGCTGTTCGGCTTCTCGAGCACGGCCGAGCGCGACGTGTTCCGCCTGCTCACCGGGGTGCCGCAGGTGGGCCCCAAGCTGGCGGTGGCCGTGCTGGGGGGCTTTCCGCTGCCCGAGCTGCTCGCGGCGATTGCGGGCGGCGAGCGGGCCACGCTGGAGCGGATTCCGGGGGTGGGCAAGCGGACGGCGGAGCGGATCCTGCTCGACCTCAAGGACAAGGTGGGCGTGCTGCTCGAGGCCCTGCCCGCCGCCCAGGGTCCGGCGCCGGCCGCCGAGGCCACGAGCGGCGACGACCAGCTGCGCGACGAGGCACGGCTGGTGCTGGTGAGCCTGGGATGGAAGGCCAAGGCGGTCGATGCCGCGCTGGAGACGGCGCTGGCGGCCAGCGAGGGCAGCGAGTCGCTCGACGCCCTGGTGCGTCGGGCCCTGGCGCAGCTCATGGCGCGCTGAGGGGCCCGGTGGAGAGCCGGGGGGCCAGGACCGCGGCGATCGCGGCCGTGCGAAGCCGCTCGGCGGCCTCCGGCTTTGCGTCGCGGACGGCCGGAGACTAACGTTGGACCGTGGTGCCGAACGCGGCCGCCCCTGCCCAACCGTCTGCGGGTCCCGTGGGGCCGGGCGATCGCCTGGGCACCGACGGCCGCTACGAGCTGCTCGCCCGCATCGGCACGGGGGGCATGGGCTCGGTGTTCCGCGCTCGCGACCACAAGCTGGGCTGCGAGCGCGCCATCAAGGTGCTGTACCCCCGCTTCTCGCGGATCCCCGCGTTCGTGGAGCGCTTCCGTCGCGAGGCGATGGCCGCCTCTCGCATCACCCACCCCAACATCGTGGGCGTGGTGGACGTGGCCGGGCCCGACGAGCAGCCGGTCTACCTGGTGATGGAGCTGCTCGAGGGCCGCACGCTGTCTCACATGGTTCGCGGGGGCGGCCGCCTGCCCTGGGCCAAGGTGCGAGGCTACGTGGATCAGATCGCGGCCGGGCTCGGGGCGGCCCACGCCCAGGGCGTGGTGCACCGCGACGTGAAGCCCGGCAACTGCGTGGTGCTCGGCGGCGATCAGGTCAAGGTCCTCGACTTCGGCATCGCCAAGGTCACCGACATGCCGGCCGAGCTGGTGCCCCTGACCGCCGCCGGCGAGATCATCGGCACCTGCAGCTACATGGCGCCCGAGCAGATCCGCGGCAAGGTGGATCGGCGCTCCGACATCTACGCGCTGGGGGCCGTGGTCTATCGCCTGCTCACCGGGCACACCCCCTTCGAGCACGACGATCAGGATCAGGTGCTGCTGGCCCACCTCAAGCAGGCGCCGCCGCGGCCCAGCGAGCAGGTGCCCGATCTCCCCGATGGCGTGGACGATCTGGTGCTGACCATGCTGGCCAAGAAGCCCGAGGATCGCTTCGCCGACATGGAGGCCCTGCGCCGGGCGCTGTCCGAGATCGAGGCGGAGCCGCCCCGCCGCAACGAGCGGACGCTCGCGCCGGGCATGCGGAGGCTGGGCGAGGAGATCGACGATGCGCCCACCCAGACCATGTCGCACGACGTGGAGGGCACCCTGGCCGGCGGCGAGGCGACCTTCGCCGGCAACGGGCCCGAGGAGCGACCCGAGACCAACGTGACCGCGCGGGCGGGCTCGGGGGCGCTGGCCGAGCTCGAGGCTCGCCTGTCGCCGGCGCCCCTGGGCGCGCACGGGCTCGAGGAGCGCGACGACTACGATCCCGAGGACGATCGGGAGACCGACGAGCTCGAGCCCCACAGCGAGGCTGAGCTCGCGGGCGCTGCGGCGGGACCCTCGGGCACGCTGGCCATCGACGGTGCCGCGGTGCCGCGCGCTCCGTCGTCCGACACCGTGCTGCTCCCCGAGCAGGCGGCGGGGGCCGGCGGGGGCACGGTGGTGGTGGACGGCTACCAGCCGCCCGCGCGGGTGCCCACGACCCCGGGCGCCAAGCGGGGAGCTCCGCGGGCGATGGGCTCGCTGGCCACCCCCGATGCGCCGCCGCCTCGGCTCACCCGCGCCGCGGTGTCCGAGCGCGAGCCCTCCTCGGGGATGCTCCGCGGCGTGCTCTCGGCTCTCGGCGGCATCGCGCTGGCCGGGGTGGTGATCTCGGCGTGGGTGATGACGCGGGACGATGCCGCGACCAAGGCTCCGGGCTCGTCGGCGGCGAGCATGCCCGCGGCGATGGATGCTGCGAGCGCAGACCCGGACGGCGCCGAGCCGCCGCCCGAGCCCGACCTCGTGGGTGCGCCGCCCGAGCCCACGCCGCCCGTGCCCGATCCGGTCGTCGACCCCGAGCCGGATCCCGAGCCGGTGCCCGACTCCGTGATCGAGCCGCCGCTCGAGCCCGAGCCGATGCCCGAGCCCAAGCCGCGCTCGGGCAAGAAGAAGCGGCCCCCCGGCGAGACCGGCACGACGCCGCCGCCCGAGCCCGACCCGGATCCCGAGCCCGACCCGGATCCCGAGCCGACCAACACCGGACGCAAGCCGGGCGACCTCCGCAACCCGTTCTAGCGGGGTCGCAGCGATCGCCCGGAGCTCGGCGTCTTCGTGGGTCTCAGCCGTCGATCTGACGCACGGCCTCGATGAGGTCGCCGATGGTCAGGGTCGAGGGCACGCCCTGCTGCGCCAGGTCGTTCCACAGCGGCAGCAGGCTGTCCTCGCGATCGGTGTGGCGCAGGATCTCGGAGATGGCCGCCACCGCGGCGCGACGCCGGCCGAGCTCGAGCGCATGGTGCAGCGCCTCGGCCACCGGGCCCTCCACTCCCTTGGGCGCCTCGTCGTCGAGCCCGGCCTCGCCCATCACCGGCTCGATCTTGGCCGGGGCCTCACCCCGGGTCGCGCTGCCGTTGCGACCCGCGGCCGGCGGCGCGGCATGGCCGTTGCGAGCGATCCGCTGGATCACCACCGGCTGGTGCGGGTCCTTGCGCCAGCGTCGACGCGGGCTCCCGCCCTCCCAGCGCTCCTCGGGCTCGTTGGCGGCGGCGCGCGGGGTGGGGACCTGGCCCGCGGCCACGCGCTGCTCCATCGCCTGTCCGCGCTGGAGGATCTCCTGGCCGTGCCCCTCGGGCAGCACGGTGACCACGGTGTCCTCCTTGATGATCGCGTAGAGCACGTCGCCGAAGGTGTCGACCGGCACCAGGGTCTGGGGCTCGCCGAGCATCGCGTCGAGCGTGCGGATGGCCTTGCCCCCATCCTCGGCGGCACCGAGCGCGGCGTCGAGGCGATCGCGGAGGCTCTCGTCGTCCTCGTCGTCACGGCTGGGGACCAGCTCGCGCAGCCGCTGCACCGCCCGGTGGGTGATGCTGTAGCGGCGATGACCTGGGAACGGCGGACGCACCATGATCGGGCGGGGGTTTAGCGTTCGCGGAAGCGCTCGGCAAGCCCGCGCCCCGGCCGCGAGCCGCGAGCGGCGCCCGCTCGAAGGGGGCGGCTTGCCAAGCCGGGGCCTCCCACCGATGATCGGCCGGTGCGAGTCCGCATCGCCCTCACCCGATCCGGGTCACGCCATCGTGTGGGGCATCACGCTCGGAGATCGTCGGGCCTCGGGCTCGGGCTGGTCGCGCTGATGCTGGCCTGGGGGATCCCCCGGGCCGAGCTGCTCGCGGCTCCGATCCGCGGCGCGGGCACGGCCAAGGCCTCGGAGACCAAGGAGCCCAGCCTCACCCGCGCGCGGGCCCGGGCGCTGCGACGGGCCCGTCGCTCGGCGCTGGAGCAGGCGCTGGGGCAGGTGGAGGGCCCGGTCGACAAGGCCGCGCGCAAGTCGGTGCTCGACGCCGACGAGGCATGGACCGGCGCCTATCGGATCCTCTCCGAGACCAGCGACGGCGACGAGGTGCGGCTGGAGCTCGAGGTGGAGATCGATCTGGTGCGCCTGGCCAAGCGGGTCCACGTGCGCGCGGCGGGCAAGGGCACGCCGATGTTCCGCCTGGGCGACGTGGGATCGGCCGAGGCCTGCGGCGAGGCGGAGGCCGTGGTGGCGGCGGTCCGCGACGAGCTGGCGGGGCAGGGAGCCGTGGCGCTGGACGGCAAGGCCGAGGCCCTCGACGTGGCGCTCGACTGCCAGTCGCTGGGACCCGTGCAGCACACCTACCTGCACGCGGTGCGGGTGCAGGTGATGGCCACGGCCGAGGGGCGCACGGTGGCCGAGCGGGTCACCGCCGGCTTCGCCAACGGCCCGGGTGAGGCGATGGCGGTGGGCCTGCACCAAGCGCTGGGCGAGCTGGCCGAGCAGCTCGCGGATCGTCGTCGCGGCCACGTCCGCCTGCGGGTCCGCGCCCCGCTGCCCTCGGTCCGCGTGCGCCGGCTGGAGACCGCCATGCGCAACTCGGTGCTCGGCGTGGACGCGGTGGAGCTGTCTGCCATCGAGCGCGGGCTCGTGGAGCTGCGGGTGAGCGGCGAGCTGTCGGCCGAGGCGCTCGCCCGCCGCCTCGAGGCGCTGAGCGTGCCCGGCCTGTCCCTTTCCGTCATCGACGTGGAGCCCCCCGATGTGCTCACCATCGCCTTCGAGTAGCCCGCTCACCGCTCGCCTGCGCCGCGTGGGCACCCTCGCCCTGCTGGTCTCGCTGCTCGGCTGCAAGAGCGCCAGCGTCGGGACCTCGCTGCGCATCGAGGTGCCCGAGGCCGATCGCGACGCCGACGTGTTCGTCGACGGCCACTACGTGGGGCAGGTGGGCGCGCTGGGCCAGGAGCCGGTGGGCCCGGTGATGCTCGCGCCCGGGGTGCACCGCGTGGAGGTGCGCAAGCCGGGGCGCTTCCCGGTGCAGCGCACCATCCGGGTCGAGGCCGCGGCGCCGGCCGAGACGGTGCTCGAGGCGGAGCTGCTCGAGGATCCGGCCTAGCCCGAGCCTAGCCCGAGCCTAGTCGGGCAGCCGCACGAAGCGGCGCGGCACCATCGTGGGCGGGAGCTGGGCGATGGCGTGCTCCTCGAGATCCTCCACCTCGGTCTGGCCGGTGGCGCGGTACTCCACCCACAGCGAGGGATCGCCGTCGGCGTCGGACTCGAGGTGGGCGCGCACCCAGGTGAGGCGGCGGTGCTCGAGCAGCACCTCCTCGATGTTGTCGAGGCAGGCGCGGCGCCCCTCGAGGGCGACCAGCCCGTCGTCGCGGCCGAGCACCTCGAGCAGGCGACCGTCCTTGTCGAAGCGACCCGCGTAGCCGGTGTGGTGCCACGGCGCCTCGGCCACGGCCCCTGGCTCGGTGGGCGGCACGGGGGGCAGGCAGGCGGAGACCTGGGCCGTGTCGACCAGCACCTCGTGGCCGCCGGTCTGCATGGGGGCGCCCGCCAGCAGCTTCACTCCGGCCGCGGGCTCGAAGGCCGCGCCGCCTTGCAGCACGCGGTGGGCGAGCACGCCGATCTCCTCGAGCAGCAGGAGCTGCCGCGCGGGTCGGGTGAGGGTGGGCCCCAGGGCCCGGCCCACGCCCACGGGCACGGTGGCCTGCGGCACCACGGGGGTGAGCGGCAGCGTGGTGCCCCGGGCCTTGAGCGCGCGCGACAGCTCGAGGAACTGCCGCACCGAGTCGATCACCACCAGCTCCTCGTGCAGCGGCGCCACGGGCAGCACCGCGTCGACGGCCGAGCCCTCGGCCATCACCAGCTGGGCCTCGGAGGCGAGCCAGCCGAGGATCACGGGATCGAAGAAGCGCGGCACGATGAGCGGCTGGGCGCACAGCAGGCGCACGCCGGCGTGCAGCTCCATGGCCGAGGCCGCGGCCTCGCCCACCGCCTGGAGCTGGGCTCGGGTGCGCACCACGTCCCGCACGACGCCCCCGATGCCGCGCACCGGAAGCACCAGCTCCGCCCCGGCCGGCAGCGAGACCGCGCGCAGCAGCTCGGCCGGCGGATCGAGCACGTCGATGGCGAGCAGCGAGCCCGACAGCCGCCGTCGCGAGCGGAAGCCGTAGGCCTCGCCGTAGTCGGGGGCCTCGGCCTCCTGGCCACGCGGGCGGCGGATCACCGCGTGCAGCGGCAGGCGCTCGGCGGTCTCCCGGATGATGCGCTCGCCGTGGGCGGGGTCGATGGGGACCGCGATCGCCCGCAGCTTGCTGCACGCCAGCAGCATCACCACCAGCTCGGCCACGTTGCCCAGCGACAGCGCGACGAGGCTGCCCGGGCCCACCTTCAGCCCGGTCAGCTCGCGGGCGCGACGGTCGGCGCGGATGAGCAGGCCGCGACGGCTGAGGGTGTTCTCGGGCCCGTACACCGAGCGTGCGCTGCCCTTGCCGGCCACGGCGGCGGCCAGGCGCGCGTACATGTGCCCGTGCGACGCAGTGCTCATCGTCTCGCTTCGGCCCGCGGCGGGAGTCGGGCCGAGGGTCAGAATCGCGGAGCGTAGCCGAGATCGATCGAGACGACCAGCGCAGGGCCGTCTCGCAGGCCGAAGGTCTCGAACGCGGTGGGCTCGTCGGCGCAGCTGTTGCCGTCGGCGTCCATCTCGGGCTTGGAGCCCTTGGCCAGCAGGGCGAGGCCGGGGCCCACCCGCAGCGAGAGCTCATGGTTGCGGCGCTCGCCGAGCAGCGCCATCACGGTGAGGCGAGCGTTGCCCACCAGCCCTCCGCGCCGGCTCGCCTCGCGACCGGGGCTGCAGCGCAGCGGTGCATCGCCCGTGTACACCAGGCCCTGCGAGACCAGGCCCAGCGATCCCCCGCCGCCCAGCTCGATGCGACCTCGTCGGCCCACCGGGTGCCGCGACTCCACCAGGATCGCGAGGATGGCCCCGGTCAGGCGATGACGGGACTCGCCGTCGATGGGCTGGCTGGTGAGCGAGAGCTCTCCGCCGAGCGCGAGCGCTCGCTTGGGACCGAGGAACGCGTTGCCGCGCAGGCCCAGGCCGATCATCGGCAGCAGGTCCGGCTCGTCGCCCTCGGCGAGCTGCGCGGGGCTGCCGAGGAGCACCGGGAAGTAGGCCCCGATGCGCCCCACCGGCCCGTGCGGGCGCGTGGGGGGCGTGGGCTTGGTCGGCGGCGGGCTCCCGTCGGGCTGCGGTCGGGAGTCGGTCTGGGAGTCGGAGGGTGGCGGGCCGTCGTCCTCGCTCCACTCGTCGTCGAAGCCCGGCGCATCGGGGAGCTCGTCGGGCTCGATGAGCTCGATCGACCACGGCTCGGGATCGTCGGCGCTCAGCGGCGTGCCGCCCAGGGCTCGCACCACCTCGGCCACCGCGTCGGCATCCTTGGCGTCGGGGGCCGCCTGCAAGTAGCGGTTGTACGACTCGACCGCGGCCGCCCGGTGACGCTCGTAGGGCGGCGAGCCGGGAGTCTCGGTGGCGAGCAGGCGGTGGTGACACACGGCGATGTTGAAGTACAGCTTGGCCGCCGGCTGCAGGCGCAGCGCGTGCTCGAAGTGCTCGAGCGCCGCCTGGTAGTCGCCGGCGCGGGTGGCCTCGCGGGCGCGGGCGATCGCGGCCTTGGCCTCGTCGGCATCGCTCGGCGCTGCCACGGCTGCTGGCGAGGCGCTCGCGATCATCATCGCGATCGCCGACCCCAGCGGTCGCGCGACGGCGGCCCTGCGCAGCGCGAGCGTCAGCGCGAGGCGGGGCCGGGAGGGCAGGGACCGCATCGATCCCACGGTATCAACTCGACCCGCTCCGTGCCGTGATCCAGCGCCCGCGATCCTCCCCAGGGCCCGGGGGATCAGGAGCCCGAGGGCGGCGGCGGCAGGGCGCCAGGCACCGGGGGCAGGGGCGTGGGGTCGGCGGGGGGCGTGGGGGTCGGCGCCTCGCTCGGGGCGGGCTCGCCGGGCTTGCCCTGTGGGGTGGTCGACGAGGTCAGCAGCGCGCCGCTGGGATCACGCTCGGGGAGCACCAGCGCTCCCGTCTCGAGCCGCGCGTCTCGCTGCCGTGCGATCTCGGTGCGGCGCTCGAGATAGATCTGCACCAGGCGACGCCCGGCGTAGTGCGCCTTGATCCGCCACTTGGGCTCGTTGGCCAGCAGCACCGCGAACGCGATCTCGGGGTTGTCCGCGGGGGCGTAGCCGATGAACCAGTTGTAGTTGAGGGCCGGGGCCCGCTTGCCGGTGAGGCTGCCGGTCTTGGCCGCCACCGGCACGCCGGGGATGTAGTCGTTGCCCTGCGCGTCGCGGAAGCTCTTGCGGGCGGTGCCCTCGGTGGTGGTGCCGAGCATCATCTCGCCCACCGCCGCGGCCACGTCGCGCGCGAGCACCCGCTCGGGCTTGGGCAGGGCGGGGCTGAGGTCGCTGCCGTCGGGGCCGATCACCTGGGCGATCACGTGGGGCGGCTGGTACACGCCGCCGCGCGCGAAGATGCTGGCGAGCACCGCCCCGTGCATGGGGCTGAGGTCCACGTTCCAGAAGCCGGCCGCCACCTTGGCCCGCTCGATGGGATCCGCGGGGATGTGGGCGGGGCTGCGCTCCACGGGGATCTCGAAGGGAATCTCGCTCTCGAAGCGCAGCGCCTTGGCGGTGCTCAGCAGGGTGTCCTGCGGCAGGTTCTTGAGCGCCAGCTTGGCGATCACCAGGTTGTAGCTGTGGGCGACCGCGTCGGAGAGCGTCTCGCACTGGGTGTCGAGCCCGGGGCTGTCGCGCAGGTCCTCGTCCTCGATCCCGTGCAGGCCGCCGTGGAAGCAGACGCGGGTGCTGGGGGTGGCGGTCTGCGAGTCGAGCAGCGCGGCCGTGGTGACGATCTTGAAGGTGGAGGCGGCGGGGGCCCACGCGGCCGTGACCACCTCGAGCGGATCGACCGCGGGATCCATGCTCGAGTGGCCGGCGAGCGCCAGCACCGAGTTGTCGCGCAGGTCGAGCACCACCGCGGCCGCGTAGGGCACCTCGCGGTTGCGGAAGATCGTGAGCATCGAGTCCTGCAGCACCGGATCGAGGGTGAGCAGGATGCGATGGCCGTCGGCGATGTCCTGCACCAGGCGGGCCTGCGCCGGATCCACGGCCGAGCCGACCGCTCCCGATCCTTCCTCTCCCTCGCCCTCCACCGGGGCCGCGGCGCCGGGGGCCGGCGTGGGCCCGAAGGGCACCAACGTGGCGGAGGAGAGATCCAGGCGATCTTGCCAGGGCAGGGTGGGGGCCGCGGGCTCCTCGACCACCTCGGGCAGCATGGTGGCCGTCTTGCGTACCTCGTCCCGTTCGTGCGGAACTTCTTGCTGCTGCACGTAGAAGGCGATCGCCCCGAGCGTTCCCAAGAAGAACAGCGCGCCAAGACCGCCCAGACGCCCTCTTGTGGCACGACCGTCGGACACGAGATCGTCCTATAGCAAGCCCCCGAGATCGGGGCAAAAACCCGGCGAGCCACCCGTTGGCCCCGCCGACCGCCGGTCAATTCCACGGCTCGTCGCCGTGAGGCCCACCCACGGCGCGGGCCTGGCGAGGACCCACAGTGTAGGTCGGCCCGCCACCCTTGGATCCTGGTCGTCCGTACGGAGTTTCCTCGTGGTCGACCGCCTCGATCCAGCGGTTCCGCTTCCGACGTACCCTCTGCTAACCTGGGCCACCAACAGGCGAGCCAGCGTAAGAGGCATGCGCGACGAAACAATCGTCACCGTCATCCACAAGGTGGAGGACACCGGCATCACCCGCCGGAAGAAGGACGCCTGCATCGTCGTCATCTACGGGGCGGAGCTGGGGCGCAAGTACAACATCGAGGGGCGCGAGATGACGATCGGTCGCGCCACGGTGAACGATATTTGCGTAAGCCAGGACTCCGTGTCGCGGACGCACGCGACGATCTCGGCCGACGACAGCGGGGTGAAGATCCGCGACAACGAGTCCACCAACGGGACCTACGTCAACGATCACAAGATCCACGAGGCGTACCTCAAGGACGGCGACCTCATCAAAGTGGGTCGGTCCATCTTCAAGTTCCTCACCGGCGACAACATCGAGAGCTCCTACCACGAGGAGATCTATCGGCTGTCGACCGTGGATGGCCTCACCCAGATCTTCAACAAGCGCTACTTCACCGAGACCCTCGAGCGCGAGCTGTCTCGGGCGCGCCGCTACGACCGGCCGCTGGCGCTGATGATGTTCGACCTCGATCACTTCAAGCGCTGCAACGACACCTACGGCCACCGAGCGGGCGATCACGTGCTGCGCCAGGTGGCCGAGATGGTCCGCGATCGGGCCCGCAAGGTCGACGTGGTGGCGCGCTATGGCGGTGAGGAGTTCGCGGTGATCCTCCCCGAGATCGAGCTGCACGGCGCGGCCCAGTTCGCCGAGGTCGTGCGCAAGATGGTCGAGGACCACAACTTCGTGTTCGAGGGCCGCCAGATCCCGCTGACCATCTCGGTGGGCGTGGCCGAGCTCGAGCCGCACATCGCCAACGCGGACGACCTCATCCAGATCGCGGACGCTCGGCTCTACCGAGCCAAGCAGCAGGGTCGCAACCGCGTGGTCTTCCTCGATGGCGACAACTGAGCCGCTCCCCGGCGAGCGGCACGATCGGCGCGACGAGGCCTCGGAGGCCGAGGAGGCGGTGGCCTCCCGAGCCGAGGATGCGCCCGCGCGGATCGAGCGGCTGGGCGAGGCGCTGGCCGATCAGATCGCGGCCGGCGAGGTGGTCGAGCGCCCGGCCTCGGTGGTCAAGGAGCTGCTGGAGAACGCGATCGATGCGGGGGCGCGGCGCGTGTCGATCGAGCTGCAGGACGCGGGCGTGGGATCGATCGTGGTGGTGGACGACGGCCACGGGATCCACCCCGACGACCTCGAGCTGGCGGTGACCCGCCACGCCACCAGCAAGCTGCACGCGCCCGAGGACCTGGTGGAGATCGGCACGCTGGGCTTTCGCGGCGAGGCGCTGGCGAGCATGGCCGCGGTGGCCCACCTGCGGATCCGCAGCCGCCGGCGCGGAGCCGATCGCGGAGTGGAGCTCCGCTGCCACCCGGGACTGCCGCCCGAGCGCTCGCCCGTGGGCATGCCGGTGGGCACCCGGGTGGAGCTGCACGGCCTGTTCGCCAACGTGCCGGCGCGCCGCAAGTTCCTGCGCAGCGAGGCGACCGAGCTGGGGCACGTGAGCCAGGTGGTGCTCAAGGTGGCGCTGGTGCAGCCGAGCGTGCACGTGTCGCTGTCGCACGGCTCGCGGCGGCTGCTCGAGCTGCCCGCGGGCACGCCGGCCCAGCGGGTGGAGCAGGTGCTGTCGCGGGGCACCCGGGCCGCGCTGCACCACGTGCGAGGCGAGCACGACGGCGTGCGGGTGGAGGCCTGGCTCGCGCCGGCGGAGGCGGGGCTGCGCAACCGCGGCGGGCTGTACATCGTGGTGCGTCGTCGAGTGGTGCGCGAGCCCAACCTCGCGCGCGTGGTGACGGCCAGCTACGGCGAGGGACTCGACGGGCGACACCCGGTGGCGTGCGTGGTGGTCGAGCCGCCGCGCGGCGAGGTGGACGTCAACGTGCACCCGCAGAAGGCCGAGATCCGCTTCGGCTCGCCGCAGCGGGTCTACGCCGCGGTGCGGGCGGTGCTCGCCGGCTGGGCCGCGAGCGAGCGCGACGAGGGGCCGCCTGGGCCCTCGGTGGCTCCCGCGGCCGGCGAGGCGCCTCGGGCTGCGCTGGGCGACGTGCTCGATCGCTGGGCTCGTCACGCCGCCCCCCCGGCCGCGGCCGAGAGCGCCCCGGGCTATCGCCTGCGGACCCGCGCGACGGGGGAGGGCTACTCCGATGCCCGCCGAGAGCTCCGCGAGCGCGCGCAGCAGCTCCACCAGGCGTGGATCGACGATCGAGCGCCCGAGCCGGCGGCCCCCGCCGTGCCGCTGCCGCGCGACCCCGGGCCGGAGTACCTGGGCTGCCTGCCCGGCCCGGTGGGGCTGTTCACCGCTGACGGCGAGCTGCTGGCCGTGGACCTCCGAGCGCTGCGCGGGCACCTGGTGCTGCAGCGGCTGCGCCGGGATCTGGGCGGCGGCGAGGTGGCGGCGCAGGGCCTGCTCGAGCCGGTGGTGGTGCGCCTGCCCGCGCCCGACGTGGAGCGCTGCGTGGCCGGAGGGGCTGCGCTGGCGCGGCTGGGCCTGCACCTCGAGGGCTTCGGCGACGACGCGGTGATCGTGCGGGCGGTGCCCGCCTCGCTGCGGGGCTGCGTGGAGGAGCCCGACGTGAGCGACCTGGTGGCGCGGGTGCTGCCGTGGCTGCGGGTGCACGGGGCCGCGGACGGGGCGGGGCCCTCCGACGCCGCGCTCGTGGATGCGATGCGGGCGATGGCCCAGACCCACGGCGGCGATCCGGCGCCGCGGCTGGCTCGTCGCTGGATCCGCGAGCTGCTCGACGACGGCGTGGCGCTCGACGAGGTGCCGGGCCTGCGTCGCTGGACCCCCCGGGCGCTGACCGGGATCGATCCCGACGATGGCGGTTGAGCAGCACGAGGCGAGCGCGAGCCCGGCGATGCCGAGGGTGGTGGCGATCGTGGGTCCCACCGCGTCGGGCAAGGCCTCGCTGGGACGGCTCGCCGCGCGACGCCTCTCGCTGCCCGTGCTCGTGTGCGACTCGGTGAAGGTCTACCGCGGGCTCGACATCGGCAGCGCCAAGCCGACGCCCGAGCAGCGGGCCGAGCTCCGCCACGAGCTGGTCGATCTGGTCGATCCCGACGAGCCGTTCTCGGCGGGGGACTACGCTCGTCATGCGTGGCCGCACCTGAGCGCGGGGCGAGGGCTGGTGGTGGGCGGCACCGGCTTCTACCTGCGCGCGCTCGGCTGGACGGTGACCGAGGGCGGACCGGGGGCCGACCTTCCCCCCGATGATCCCGAGCGCGTCGCATTCGAGGAGCGCTGGCTCGAGCGGGAGGCGGCCGATCCCGCTGCGATCGCCCGCGCTCTAGCCGCCGTGGATCCCTCGACTGCTCGATCGATCCATCCCAACAATCACGTGCGCTTGCTCCGCGCCCTCTGGCTGTGCGAGCGCTTGCACGGCCCGGTGAGCGCGGCCCGCCACGTCGATCCGCCGCGGGCGCGCATCCAATTGATGATGGTGGTGGTCGACCCCGACCCCGCGGTGCTGCGTTCGCGCATCGAGTCTCGCCTCGATCGCATGCTCGCGGCGGGCTGGCTGCGCGAGGTCGAAAAGCTCCGGGAGGCCGGCTATGATGCGCGCCACAAGGCGATGAGGAGCCTGGGCTATCGGCAGCTTCTGGAGGTCGTCGAGGGGCGCTGCTCGCTCGACGAGGCGCGCGAGACGATCCTCGTGCAGACCCGCCAGTACGCCCGTCGCCAGCGAGCCTACCTTCGCACACAGCTCCCCGCCGAGCGCATCGTCACCGTCCGCGACCCCGCGGCCTGCCCCTGGGGGCAGCTCGAGGGCTTCTTGCACCACGCCACGCCATGAGCACCAAGGTCCTGGAATTCGAGCGCCCCATCGTCGAGCTCGAGGGCAAGATCAAGGAGCTCAAGCACCTCAGCGGGGGCAGCGAGGAGATGGCCGCCGAGATCGAGCGGCTCGAGCAGAAGGCCCGGCAGCTCCAGCGCGAGCGCTTCGCCAAGCTCTCCCCGTGGGAGCAGGTGCAGCTCGCCAAGCACCCCGACCGCCCCTACACCCTCGACTACGTGGGCGAGATCGTCGGCGAGTTCATGCTGCTGCAGGGTGATCGCGCCTACGCCGACGACCCCGCGATCGTGGGCGGCCTGGGTCGCCTCGGCGATCGGGTGGTGATGATCATCGGCCACCAAAAGGGGCGCAACACCAAGGAGAACCTCTACCGCAACTTCGGGATGGCGCGCCCCGAGGGCTACCGCAAGGCGCAGCGGCTGATGCGGCTCGCGGCCCAGCAGGGCCACCCCATCGTGTGCCTCATCGACACCGCGGGGGCCTACCCGGGCATCGGCGCCGAGGAGCGGGGGCAGAGCGAGGCCATCGCCGCCTCGCTCGAGCTGATGTCCACGCTGCCCGTGCCCACCATCTCGCTGGTGATCGGCGAGGGCGGCTCGGGCGGGGCGCTGGCGATCGGCCTCACCGATCGCATCCTCATGCTCGAGCACGCGGTGTACTCGGTGATCTCGCCGCGCGGCTGTGCGTCGATCCTCTGGAAGGATCCCGAGGCCGAGCAGACCGCGGCCAAGCAGCTCAAGATGACCGCCCTCGATCTCAAGAACCTGGGCATCTGCGACGAGATCATCCCCGAGGCGGTGGGCGGCGCCCACCGGGGCTTCACACAGACGGCCGCCGCGGTGGCCGAGACCCTGGGCCGGCACCTCGACGAGCTCTCGGCGATGTCGGTCGAGGAGCTGCTGCAGACGCGCTACGACAAGTTCCGGAGCATCGGTCACCTCGAGCACGGGGACTGACGAGCGGTGCTGCCCGAGCTCGTCCTGTTGATGGCGATCGTCGTGGGCGTGAGCTTCGTGGGGCTCACGCGCAAGCGTGACCCCGGACAGCGCGGCTACCTGATGGTGGTGGGCGGGGTGCTGCTGCTGTGCCTGGGCGCGGTGCTGGGCGGCGACCGCTTCGTGTCGGTGGTGGCGGTGAGCCTGGGCCTGCTGGTGGTGGTGATGCCGTGGGCGCTCGACCTGATGGTGCGGGCCGCCTTCGCGCGCGAGCGCCTGGCCCTGGCGGTGCGGCTGGCGAGCTGGCGGGCGATGCTGATGCCGGGGGCCGGGCTGGCGCGACAGCAGGCGATCCTGCAGGGGCTGGCCGTGCTCGAGCGCCGCGGGGTGGACGAGGCGGTCTCGTACTTCCGCGCGCGGGTGCACGAGACCGAGGACGAGTCGGAGCTGCGGCTGCTGCACGAGCAGATCGTGTCGATGCTGCTGTACGGGCAGCGCTGGAACGAGGGCATCGCCCACTACGAGGCGCGCTTTCCCCTGGGCTACGCGGCCCAGCGCCCGCCCCTGGCCCTGGGCCTGCTGCGTGCCTACGGCGAGGCCGGGCGCCTCGACAGCGCGGCCTCGCTGCTGCGCGCGGTGGAGGAGCTGCTGGGCAGCAACCCGCGGGCCACCGGGGTGGTCTCGCAGGCCCGCCTCACCTTCCTGGCCTACGTGGGCGCGACCGAGCCGGTCGACGCGGCGCTCACCAAGGATCGCCGCCGACGGCTCGGGCTGTCGCCGGCCAGCGGCGCCCTGTTCCGGGGCATCGCGCTGTGGCGGGCGGGCCGGGTGGACGACGCCCAGGCCGAGCTCTCGCGGGTGGAGGGCCTGGCCGGATCTCGCGACGAGCGGGTGCTGATCGCCAGCCGTCGCGCGATCGAGGGCCTGCCCCCCGACGCCGAGGCGGTCCCGCTGGCCCCCGAGCTGCGTCGCTACGTGGAGCGGGTGGCCACGCGCCTCGAGACGGTCCTGGCCGCGGCCCCGGTGGTGCGCCGCACCGGTCCGCTGCGGGTCACGCCGCTGCTGCTGCTGCTGCTGGTCTCGGGCTACCTCGTGGGGCTGGTGCTCGGCGGCGGCGGCCCGGGCCTGCTGCGGCTGGGCGCGGCCACCCCCGAGCTGGTGCGCGCGGGCTCGTGGGGGCGGCTGGTCACCGGGCTGTGGGTCCAGTCCGATCCGATCGGCCTGCTGCTGTCGGTGTACGGGGTGTGGCTGGCGGGGCCGCTGGTAGAGCGGCTCTACGGTCGCGGTCGCATGCTGCTGGTCTCGGTGGGCGCGGGGGCGATCGGGGTGGCGGGCGCGGTGATGCTGGCTCCCGCCCCCGCGATGGTGCTGGGCGGCGCCAGCCTGATGGCCACCGGCACGGTGATGGCCGCGCTGTGGGTGCTGCTGCTGCCGCGCACCGAGCTGCCCGGGCGCACCCGTCGGATCCTGGCGCTGCCGCTGGTGCTGCTGCTGTTCGCCATCGCGATCTCCATCCCGCGGGGCCAGGGCCCGGTGCTGGCTCCGGTGGGGCTGGTGCTGGCCGCGGGCGCGTCCATCCTGCTCATCGGGCTCGTGCCGCCGCGCGGGGTGGCGGCGACGATCGCCCGCGGGCTGGCCGGGGTGCTCGCGCTGGCCGTGCCGGCGGCGGCGATCCAGGTGGCGCTCGAGGATCCGCGGTCCTTCTTGCTCGAGCATCGCGCCGAGGTCTCGGTCGGCGACGTGGTGCTGCTCGTGCCCAGCTCGTTCGAGCCGGTGCTCGAGGTCCAGGACGACGGCGGGCCGTGGCCTCGGCTGGTCGGCCTCGACGACACTCTCGCGCGCCGAGGAGGACACCGTGTGCAGCTCGTGGTGACCACGGTGGCCGCCTCGTCCGACGAGCCCTGTGCCGTGCTGCGCATGCATCCCGAGCTGCTCCACGAGCTCGACGAGGCCGCGGCCGAGCCCCCCGCGGCCTGGCTCGATGCCTACCGCCGCACGGGGGAGGCGGGCGAGCTGCGCACGACGATCCTGCGACGCAACGGCTACGACGTGGGCATGGTCATCGAGCGGGTGATCGGCTCCGGGTCCGGCGCGCGCTCGGTGGCACTGGTGGCGGCGCCGCCACGGGCGCTGGAGGACGCGCCGCGCCTGTACTCGGCGGTACTGGCCGACGCCCGCCTGGCCGGCCCGTGATGCCCTGATCCAGCGCGGTTCGCGACCAGCGCTATACTTCCTCCGCCCGGGGTCGCCGCCCTCGGCGCTGCCGATGCCCGCCCGCCGAGCCCAGACCAGCAACCGACGCGACCGAGGGTCTCCGTGGCCCATGGTCGTGGCCATGCTGGTGGCCTCGGTCGGCGTCCACCTGGTGATGTGGCCGGTGGGCGATCGGGTGCTCGAGATCTCGTGGAGCTCGCCCCCGCTGCCGCCGGCCGGCGGCCTGATGGAGGTCTCGCTGCTCGGCCCCGAGGACGAGCCCCCCGAGCACGAGGAGCAGGACGAGCACCTCGACTCCAGCCTGCTGCCCAAGGAGCTGGTGCAGCCCGATCGGGTGCTCGACGAGCGGCCTCCCGAGGACGCCAAGAGGATCTCCGAGTTCGACAGCCGGGTGGAGCACGAGACCCGGGCCCCGCTGCGCAAGCCCTCGCCCACCTACGATCCCAAGACGGCCGGGCAGCAGGCGGGGGCCGAGCCCTCGATGTCGGCCGAAGAGTCGCAGGACGTGCCCAGCCATGCCCTGCCGCTGGGGCGCCTCGACCCCGCCGAGGCGGGCGAGCTGGGGCACCGCATGGATCCGGGCGAGCTGCCCGACGATCTGGTGGCGCGTCAGAACGAGAAGGGGGGCACCGCGCCGCCGCCCCGCCCGGGCTTTCGGGGCAACTCCGACGCCCTGCGCAAGACCTTCGGCGGCTCGGGCAGCTACGACGCGCTGCACGACGTGGACGAGGGCGCCGAGAGCCTGCTGGAGACCGAGCGCTTCAAGTTCGCCTCGTTCTTCAACCGCATGCGCAACCAGATCGCGCAGTACTGGGATCCCAACGAGGTCATGGCGCGGATCGACCCCCAGGGGCGGGTCTACGGTCGCAGCACCCGCAAGACGCTGCTGCACATCAGCCTCACCCCCAAGGGCGCGGTCAAGAAGATCGACATCGTGGACGACAGCGGCGTGCGCGAGCTCGACAAGGAGGCGATCGAGTCGGTCCAGCTCGCCGCGCCCTTCGTCAACCCGCCGCCCCAGATGGTGGACGAGCGCACGGGCACCATCGAGATCGACTTCCTGTTCGTGCTGCAGGACGGGCGCACCACCATCCACCGCTATCTGCGGTAGGCACATGCGGTAGGGTGGGGCATGCCCCGCGCCCTGCTCTCCGAGGCCGAGCTCACGGCCGGCCTCGCCGACCTCCCCGGCTGGACCGTCGCCGACGGCAAGCTCCACCGCGCGTACCGCTTCGACGACTTCGTCACCGCCTTCGGCTTCATGGCCCAGGTGGCCATCGAGGCCGAGCGCCTCGACCACCACCCCAACTGGTCCAACGTCTACGATCGCGTGGAGGTGACGCTGTGGACCCACGACGCGGGCGGGCTCACCGAGCTCGACCTGCGGCTGGCGAGGGCGATGGAGCGTCGGGCCGGGCTCGCCGGACGCCGCGGATGACCCCCGTGCGCCCGAGCCCCTGGCCCGAGCCCCTGGTGCGCGTGGCGCTGCGACCCCATCCCAGCGCCTCGTGCGATGCGGTCCACGGCCTGGTCGTCGAGCTGGGGCTGGGCAGGCCCGGCGTGCTCGCGGTCGGCTACCGGCTGGAGGCCGAGGTCCAGCGGCTGCGGATCCCGGGCCCCGAGGCTGGCCTCGATCCCGCTCGGCTGTGGGCCCACACCTGCTTCGAGCTGTTCGTGGCCCAGGTCCAGGCGGATGGCTACGTGGAGCACAACCTCTCGCCCTCGGGGCAGCACGCCACCTTCGGGTTCTGCGGGTATCGCCAGCGCACCGACGATCCCTCGCCCTCGCTCGAGCTGTCGTCGTGCACGGAGCCCGGTCGGCTCTCGCTGCGGGCCACCATCGCGCTGCCCTCGTGGGCGGCCGCGGGCGCCCGCCTCTCGCCCACCGCGGTCATCGAGGACGCCGCAGGTGGGCTATCGTACTGGGCGGTGCACCACCCCTGCGCCCGGCCCGACTTCCACCACCGCGACGGCTTCGGGCTGGCCCTGAGCCTCCACCCGTCGCCGGCCATCGCCCTCACCCCCGCATCCGCCCCATGAGATTCGGCATCGATCGCGTGCTCCACGAGGCCCCGCTGCGCGCCCGCCTGGCCGGCCGTCGCGTGGCCCTGCTCGCCCATCCCGCGTCGGTCACCGCCGACCTCACCCACAGCCTCGATGCCCTGGCCGCGCTGCCCGACATCGAGCTGAGCGCGGCCTTCGGCCCGCAGCACGGGCTGCGGGGCGACAAGCAGGACAACATGGTCGAGTCGGAGGACTTCGTCGATCCGACCCACCGCGTCCCCGTGTTCAGCCTCTACGGGGAGGTCCGGCGTCCCACCGACGCGATGATGGAGACCTTCGACCTGCTGCTGGTCGATCTGCAGGACCTCGGCTGCCGCATCTACACCTTCATCACCACGCTGCGCTACGTGCTGGAGGCGGCGGCTCGGCACGGCAAGGCGGTGTGGGTGCTCGACCGGCCCAACCCGGCGGGGCGCCCGGTGGAGGGGCTGAGCCTGCGCGCGGGCTGGGAGAGCTTCGTGGGCGCCGGGCCCCTGCCCATGCGCCACGGGATGACGATGGGCGAGCTGGCGCGGTGGTTCGTGGCGAGCCTGGGCCTCGACGTGGAGCTCGAGGTGATCACGATGCAGGGGTGGCAGCCCGACGCCGCGCCCGGCTTCGGCTGGCCGCTGCACGAGCGCACCTGGGTCAACCCCAGCCCCAACGCGCCCAACCTCCCCATGGCTCGCTGCTACGCGGGCACGGTGATGCTCGAGGGCACCACCCTGTCGGAGGGGCGGGGCACCACCCGTCCGCTCGAGCTGTGGGGCGCCCCCGAGCTCGACGTCGCCGGGCTGCTGCGGCAGATGGAGCACATGGCCCCCTCGTGGCTCGCGGGCTGCCGCCTGCGCGAGTGCTGGTTCCAGCCCACCTTCCACAAGCACGAGGGCCGGCTCAACCGCGGCGTGCAGATCCACGTGGACGCCAACGTCTACGAGCACGCCGCCTTCCGGCCGTGGCGCCTGATGGCGCTGGCCTTCAAGGCGCTGCGCCGCATCGCGCCCGACTACGAGCTGTGGCGCGACTTCCCCTACGAGTACGAGCACGATCGCCTGGCCATCGACCTCATCAACGGCAGCGAGCTGCTGCGCGAGTGGGTGGACGACCCCGCGGCCGAGCCCGGGGACCTCGACGCCCTGGCCTGCGCCGACGAGCAGCGCTGGGTCGACGAGCGCGCGCCGTCGCTGCTGTACCCCTGATGCGAGCGGAGCCCGCGGCCGAGGAGGGCGGCGGGCTCCGTGCCGGGCGCGACCGCAGCGGGCCGCTACTTCTTGGGCGCGGGCAGGCTCTCGAGGATCCGCTTGAACTCGGGGTGGTTGGGCATCATCTGCAGCGCCGCCGTACACACCTGCCGGGCCTCGGCGAACATGTTGGCGTCGCGCATGCACGAGGCCAGGGCCACCACCGGCTCCACCGCGCGGGGGTTGAGGGCCACCACCACCCGCAGGTGCTCCACCGCGTCGCGGGGCCGGCCCTGCTTGCGGTGGATCGCGGCGATGAGGTTGCGGATCTCCACGTCGTTGGGCCGCAGCTTCACCGCGTTGTTGAGGTGGGCCAGGGCCGCGCCGTCGCCGTCGGTCTCGCGCACGGCGAGGGCGAGCATCATGTGCGGCTGCCAGAAGCGCTCGTCCTTGGTGATGATCTCGCGCAGGAACTTGGCCGCCTCGGTCTGGGCCGCGGCCGCGCCCGAGCGCACCTGCTCGATCGCCTCGTCGTAGCGCTCGTCGAAGTCCTCCACGTCGAGGGTGAGCAGACCGCGGCGGGCGAAGGCGTCGTCGTCGAGGCTACGGCGGGGCAGGGCGAGGATCTTCTCGAGGTACTCGCGGGCCTTGGGCGGGTCGTCGCCCTCGAGGTACATGGTGGCCACGTAGCGCAGCACGGTGGCGTTGCCCGCGTGCTTCTCCGCCGCCTCGAGCAGCAGCAGGGTGGCCTCCTCGTTCTTCTCCTCCTCGTGGAGGTCGAGGAGCATGTCGAGGGTGCTCTTGGACAGCCGCGAGTCCCTCACCGCGGAGCGCAGCAGCTTCATGGCCTCGGCGCGGTCCTCCTTGGCCTGCCCCTCGTCCTCGCCCTCGCCGGCGCGATCCCACAGCACGTTGGCCAGGTCGCCGTAGGCCGAGGCGATCTGGCCCTCGTCCACTGCGCGGCGCAGGAAGGGCTCGGCCTCGTCGAACTTGTCGTCCTCGATCATCAGGGCGCCCAGGTGCGCCATGAGCCCGGGGTCCTCGTTGCCGTTCTCGGCCGCGAACTGGGCCACCTTGAACGCGTTGGCGGTGTCGCCCGCCCCGCGCAGGGTCTGGATGAACTGGTTGGCGACGGGGCCGTTCTTGGGGTCGAGGTTGAAGGCCTGGTTGAAGGCCTGCACCGCCGAGCCCAGGTCGCCGAGCTGCCGGAACAGCACCGCGAGGTGGTGGAACAGGCTCTGGTCGTCCTTGCGCTTCTGGGCCGCGATGTTGAGCGCCTGCAGGCACAGCGGGATCGCGGTCTGATCGATGGGGTTGCGCACCAGGATGTCGACCATCAGGTGCAGGCCCTGCACCGCCGGGTCCATCTTGGGATCGCGGTTGATCGCGTCCATGAAGGGCGACAGCAGCTGCTCGGCCGTGGTGGGCACGCAGCGGCCCTGCAGCGCGCTGAGGTTGCCCAGGCCCACCAGGAACGAGATCAGCGCCTGGTGATCACCGGTGTGGAACGCGGCCTTCCAGTCCTCGTGCTCGATCTGGATGTCGTCGCGGGCGGCGAGCTTGCCCAGCACCTCGAACAGGTTGGCGGGCAGCTCCTCGGTCTTGCCCTCCCAGTGGAGGCTGTCGAGCTCGGTGAGCCCCTCGTCCTTGCCCAGCTCCACCAGGCGCGCGTCGTAGGTGATCGAGTCCTCGTCCACCTTCATGTTGGCGATGAGGCCGCGCTTGGCGTTGGGGAAGCGCTTGATCCCCTCGAGCGCGCGCTCGTCGGTCCATGGCTCGCGGAACACCATCAGCGCGGGGACCTTGCGGCCCTCCTGCTCGGCCAGGGCGGTGAACACCGGCGCGGCCGCCTTGGCCCCGCGGGCGGCGAGCTCCTGGGCCCACCAGCGCTGCACGCCCATGGCCAGCGGGGCCCCCTTGCCCTCGTTGGTGCAGGCGATGGGCAGCACCACCATCTCGATCGTCTGCGCGGCCTGTGCGCCCTCGGCCGCGTCCTCTTCGTCGAGATCGTCCTCGAACGCCTCGTCACCCTCGTCTTCGGTGAGGAGGACCTCGTCGTTCTCGGGGGGATTCTGCTCGTCGCCTGCCATGGAGGGCGAAGCCTGCCCCATGGCGAAAAGCGGTGCAAGGCAGGGGGGCGCAGGGCGCGGGCGGTCTTCGGGGCTGGTACCGTTGCGGGGCTCGATGGGGACGAAGGGGCGGCCGCGGTCGATTGCGAGCTACGCGCGGGGACGTGCGCTGGCGCTCGCCGTGCTCGCAGCCACGGGCTGCGGCGAGCCCATGGTCGACGTGGTCGCGGTCTGGGTCGACGGGGTGGCCGACGACCAAGGCAATCGCCACGTACGGATCTACGACGCGGGCGATCGAGACGAGCTGCCCGTGGTGCCCGACATCCCCGGCACCAGCCTCGATCTGCTCCACGTGGGGGTGGACGATCGCGGGCAGGGCGTGGCGGTCTCGGGCGACGACGCGACCGTGTGGGTCGAGCGTAGCTCGGGACGGCAGGTGACCCTGGCGCAGGCCGACGCGGGTCCGGGCGCGCTGCCGGGCGAGTTCTTCTTCGCGCGGGGGGGCGACGCGCTGCTGCAGCGCTTCACCTTCGAGGAGGATCCCCTGCCGCTGTGGCTGGTGGCGCCGCTGTCGGGTCCCGGGGCGCTCGACCTGCTCTCGCTGCGGCCGCCGCGGGCCGCCGACGAGTCCAAGCGCTGGTCGCTGCACCACGCCACCGACGCGCCGGTGATGGTGCTCGCCGAGATGGGCGGCAGCCCGGCCGCGGTCTCCGGCATGGTGCAGGCCATCGCCTATCCCAGCGCCTGGGGCGAGGGCCCGGTGGTCGACGATCTGCGCCCACTGGCCCAGGGCACCATGGTGGGGATGAACATGACCCTGGACGGTACGCGCTACCTGGTGCCGCCCGCCTGCCCCGAGCGCCTGTGCCCCTCGCCCAGCGGCCGCTGGCTCTACGCCATGGCGGGCTCGCGCTGCGACCTGCTGCGCTGGTCGTGGGTGGACGCGCCGAGCTCCGAGCAGGAGGTGGCGGTCGAGACCGTGCCGCTGGTGTGTCCCGGCGAGGAGACGGCCGCGCTGCTCGCCGTGATCGACGACGACCTGGTGGTGCTCGACGATCCCCACCGCCTCTACCTGGTGGACCTCGGGGCCAACCGCACCCAGACGATCGCCAAGCCCTCGGGGCGGGTCGAGGCGAGGCTGGCCGGGCGCGGCCGGGTGCTGCTGGTGAGCGCGCCCTCGGGCGACCTGGTGCGGGTGGACGCGATGGGGCCGCGGATGATCAACGGGATCCAGTCCCCCTGCAACGACTACGACGCGCTCGCGGTGAGCCCCAGCGGCAACTGGGTGGTGCGCTCGTGCAACGGCCAGGTCACCGCGCCCGAGGGGGTGGACGGCCAGGTGCAGCGGGTCTCGGTGCTCGGGGCCGAGCTCTATGGCGGGATCCCCATGCGCCCCATCGCGATCGACGACGACGGCAACGCGCTGCTCTACAGCATCTCCTCGGACGAGGACGACGACACGCCGCGGGGGCTGTTCGTGCTCTCGGGCGACGGCACGCTGTCGCGGGTGGACGAGCTCGAGCCGTTCCCGGGCCAGGTGACCTTCAACCACGGCGCGGGCGAGCAGCTGCGGGGACGCTTCGCCGCCGCGGGACCGCGCTAGGCCGCCGCCTCGCGCGGCTCCTCAGTCCTGGCTGCCCTGCTGGGCGATCCGGCGCTTGGCGTCGTCGTAGTTGCGGGCCGCGCCCAGGCCGTTGACGAAGAGCACCAGGATGATCCCCTTGAGGAGCAGCCCGTCGAAGGGGCTGGCGCCCTGGGCCACCGAGTACCCGATGCTGCTCAGGTAGAGCACCAGGCCCACGATCACCGCGGGCATCGGCGCCGAGCTGGCCCAGATCGCGAGCACCCCGTAGAGCACCGCGCCGACGATCGCGGGCAGGATGAGCGGCTCCTCGGCGGGACCGCCCGCCACGTAGAGCAGCGCGGCGGCTCCCGCCTGCAGGGAGGCGATGAGCACCAGCACCACTCGCGCATGGCGAGCGAGCTTGACGAGGCCGTCTTGCTGCGACGAGACGATGGAGCTACCGATCACGATCCAGCTATAGGACAGCGGGCTCGCGACCGGAAGTCGGCCCCTGGGCCGCCCCCCATGCCCCCGCCGGGGCGGCCCAGGGTCCCCCGGTGCTCGTCACTCCCGGAACGGGTCGGAGAAGCGCGGATCCTCGATCAGCGCGTCGTCGGTCAGCGTGCGCAGGAACGCCTCGAGCGCGTCCTTGTCTGCCTCGCTCAGGTTCAGCCGCTGCGGGGACCCGTCGGGCGCGCGCAGGCGCGGGTCGAGGTTGGGGTGGTCCTCCACGCCGCTGTCGTAGTGGTCGATGACCTCGCGCAGGGTGCTGAAGCGACCGTCGTGCATGTAGGGAGCCGTCAGCTCCACGTTGCGCAGCGAGGGCGACTTGAACACGCCGTTGAGGCCCGGGTCGCCGGTCACGTCGCCCAGGCCGTTGTCGTCGTTGACCAGCGCGGCATCGAGCCCGTTGTTGGCGGCCTCGTTCAGCATGAAGATCGCCACGTTGGGCAGCGGGGCGCCCGGAGGCGGGGGCGGGCCCGGCTGACCGAGGTGACACACCGCGCAGCGCCCCGGCCCGAAGAACACGTCCTTGCCGCGGTTCTCCTGCGCCGAGTAGTTGGGGAAGGGACCGCCGGGCGTGCCCCCGGCCTCGATGCCCTCGTCCCAGGGGCTGCGGTACGACGAGATCGAGCGCACGAACTGGGCCAGCGCCCACGAGATCCGCTGGGTGTCCACGTCGGGATCGCCGAACGCATCCTCGAACAGCGCCGGGTAGTACGGCTGCGCGGACACGCGGTCCACCAGCTCCTCGAGGGTGAGGCCCATCTCCACCTCGTTCTGGATCGGCATCAGCACCTGGTCCTCGAGGGTGTCGGCGCGCTCGTCCCAGAAGAAGTGCCCCGGCGCGTAGAAGCGCGCGTTGGCGATCGACATCGAGTTGCGCCCGGTCAGCCCGCCGTCGAAGCCCTCGCTGAAGGTGGCGGTGTCGGTGAAGCCGTTGGCCTGGCCGTGGCACGAGCTGCACGAGATCGTGTGGTTGGCCGAGAGCGTGCGGTCGTAGAACAGCACCCGCCCCAGGGTCGCGCCCGCGTCGGTGATCTCGTTGTCGCTTGGGGT
Organism: Myxococcales bacterium; assembly: GCA_020633315.1. GTDB lineage: Bacteria > Myxococcota_A > Polyangia > Nannocystales > Nannocystaceae > Paraliomyxa. The sequence goes on along the minus strand of JACKDV010000003.1, from coordinate 579,909 downwards.
GTTGTCCATGCCCTGCACCGGCGGGGCCTGGAAGTGGGCGGGCAGCGGCTCGTCGTAGTCGTAGGGCGGCCACGGCAGGTCGAGCACCTCCTCCACCTCGGGCGGGTAGCCATCGCTGGGCCCGTCGCCCGTGGACTCGCCCGCGGTGTCGTCGGAGCTGCCGTCTTGGCTGCCGTCGCTGCCATCGGTCGCCTCGCCGCCGGTGGAGCCGTCGCCGGCCTCGCTGCCGCCACCTTCGGTCGCGGCATCGGTCTCACCGGGGTCGCCCATCGGGGGCGTGGGATCGTCGCAGCCAGCGGGCAGGGTCAGGGCCATCGCGGCGAGCAGCCAGGTTCGTGCGTGCATCGGTCGTTGCTCCCGGCGCCGGAAGGGAGTAGGTGGCGCCTGACCAACGAGAGGAGCAAGGCCCGTGCCAGCGACGACGATGCCCGTGGCGTCGTCAATTCGCAGGCACGCGCGGATCCGCGGGGACACGGGCCGGCGGAACCTGCAGTCCCGCCGGCAACATCCGCAGCCCGGGGCCCGGCTACAGCTCCACCAGCAGCGAGATCGACGCGCTCGACTCACCCATGTCGGCCACGGTGACCGCCTGGTTGGGGATCGACACCAGATCTCCGTTGTCCGGGAACAGCGTGCCGCCCAGGTTGCCGTTGCGATCGAGCACCGCGTTGCCCCGGTAGTCCCCTGCGTGGATCTGATCGAGGGTGAGCTCGATCGAGGTTGCCCCGGTCTCGGCCGTGCCCCGCAGGAAGCGGCTGGGCGAGCAGCTCCCCGGCACCAGCCCGCAGTCGGTGGTGCTCAGGATGATCCACGCCTCGGTGGGCTCGGGCAGGGGATCGGCCCACGACAGCGTCACCCGCAGCGTGGGCATGGCGGGGAAGGGATCGTCGGTGCTGCCGGGGGTCTCGTCGTAGGGGAAGGGGCCGTCGAGCGGCCGCTCCTCGGCGAGCATGCCCACCCAGTGCATGTGCGGCCGGCCCATGACCCAGGCGGTCATGTCGAGCTGGTCACCGCTGAGGTCGACCAGCGCCTCCACGTAGCCGCAGCCGCCCGCGATCGCGCAGAAGCGCCAGGTCTCGGCCTCGGGGTCGTGCTCCATCAGCGCGGTCCGGGTGTCCCGCAGGATCCCCAGGAAGTAGCCGCCGTTGCGGAAGATCAGGGTGGGAGCGCCGTCGACCTCCTCCACGGTGAAGGCGAAGCGCAGGTTGTTGCCCGCGTCGAGATCGACCCGCGAGAAGATCGTGCGATCGTCGGCGGGGCGCATGTCCATCGCCATGATGGGGAAGTCGCCCACCGAGGTGGTGGAGGTGACGGGGGCGATCCACAGGCCGGGCAGGCGCTCGAGCAGCTCGAGGGCGTCGTCGCCGGGGGACTCCCCGGTGGACGAGTCGACCCCGTCGTCGGTGGCCGCGGTGGTCGAGCCGGTGCCGTCGGGGCCGGTGCCGTCGACCGCGACGGTGCTCGAGCCGCCGCCGTCGGAGCCGGTGCCGTCGGTGGAGTCATCGGCCTCCGGCGCCGGGCAGGCGGCCAGCAGCAGGGCGAGGGGCAAGCAGGAGGTGAAGGGGGCTCGAGTATGGCAAGTCATGACGGAGGATCCGTAGAGGGGGCTTCGAACACCGGGCGGCCGCGTCGGTGTCACCGAGCCCGGCCCGGCGGGCGACAACGGCGTTCTGTCAGCGCTTGGCCAGCTCGATCACGCGATCCATGAAGCGATGGACCTCGTCGTCGGTGTTGTAGAAGTGCGGGCCGATGCGCAGGCCGCAGCCCGGCCGCCAGTCGTGCTTGTAGCGCTCCTCCACGAGCTGCTTGCTCACGCGCTCGCTGCCCGGGAAGTCGACCGCCACGAAGCCGGTGCGGCGATCGTGCTCGAGCGGCGAGTGGATGGTGAGGCCGGCCGCCTGGGCGCGCTCGATGATGATGCTGGCCAGCGCGAGGTTGTGGGCCCGGATCCGCTCGGCCCCGATCTCCTCGAGGTTGCGGTAGGCCTCGCGCGCGATGAAGTAGGCGGGGACCGAGGGCGTGCCGCTCCACAGCCGGCGGGCTCCCTCCGCGTAGCGGATGGGGGCGGGCTCGAAGGCGAAGGGATCGGCGTGCGCCATCCAGCCCGTGCTCAGCGGCTCCATGCCCTGCAGCACCCCGGGCTTGGCGTAGAGGAACGCGGTGCCCGGCCCGCCGCACAGCCACTTGTGGCTGCCGCCCACCACGAAGTCGGCGTCCCAGGCCTTGGCGTCGATGGGGACCGCGCCGAGGGTCTGGTAGACGTCGACGATCACCTTGGCCCCCACCTCGTGGGCACGGCGGCAGATCGCCCCCACGTCGAGCAGCGCCCCCGAGACGTAGATGGCGTGCGAGATGGTGACGATGGCCGTCCGCTCGTCGATCGCCTCGAGGATGCGCTCGGTGGGCACGTCCATGCCGTCGTCCGAGGGGACCAGGCACAGGTCGGCCCCCAGCCGGGTGAAGCGCTCCCACACATAGAGCACGTTGGGGAACATCAGCGCCTCGGTCACCACCTTGTTGCGTGGGCCCGACCAGTCCACCGTGCCCGCGATCGCGGCCTGGAAGTAGGCGACGTTCTGGTTGAGGGCGGTGTGCCCGGGCTCGCCCCCGAACAGCCGCGCCGCCGCGTCGCCCGTCTCGCCCACGAACGGGATCCAGTGATCCCAGGCCTCCACCCCCTCGCGCTCCCAGGTGTCGAGGTAGGTCGTCATCGCGTCCCGCGCCCGGCGGGGCATCGCGCCCATGCTGTTGCTGTTCATGTACACGCTGGTCGCCAGGATGGGATAGTCCTCGCGATAGCGGGCGAGCTTGGGGTCGTAGGCGGGCTTGGTCATCGCGGCTGCGGCGAATCTAGCACCGAGCCCTCGTGGGTCGGCGCACGCACTCGGGAGCCGGCCCACGGCCCCCTGGACGCTCGATCGCCTGCATGCGACATAGGAGAGCGCCGTGGATCGCCGCCGCCCCATCGTCGATCGCGCCACCGTTGCGCTGGCGATGCTGCTCGGGGTGCTGCTGGGGTCGTGGCCCCGCGTGGCCGAGGCCGCGCCGTCGTCTCCGTGCCCCTACGGCTTCAACAGCGACGGCACCTGCCGCGAGGAGCCCACCACCACGCCCTCGCGCCCCTCGCCGCAGCGCATCACCTTCCGCACCGAGCCCCCGGGGGCGGCCATCTTCATCGACGGCCAGCCGCTGCTGCGCAAGGACGGCACGCAGGCGGTCACCGACTACACCCACCGGCAGCGGATCGAGCCCAAGCTCACCCTCGTGGAGCTGCGCAAGGACGGCTTCGAGCCGGCGAAGATCTGGGCCCGCATCGAGCGAAACGGGCGGCAGGTGATCGCGCACGAGCTGGTGCCGCTGGTGCCGATCAAGGTGCACAACCTCAGCGAGGTGGCCTGCGATCTCGAGGTGGAGCGGGTGGACGAGCCAGGGGCGGCGGCGCCCGACGAGCCCATCCGCGCGACGAGCCCCGACTCCGTTCGATCGGTGCCGCCGGCCTGGGTGTCGCTGCGCCGCCGGGTGTTCCCCGCCCGCACCACGATCACGGTGGAGCTGGCGGGGCCCGGCCGCTACGAGCTGGGCTGCTCGGCCGTCGATCACCTGCCGCAGTGCAAGACCGTCGAGCTGCGGCTCGAGGCGGGGAGCTGGGTCATCGAGCAGCGCGACGGCTGCGGCGCGCGGGCGAGCGGGCCGGCCCGGCGCGATGGCTCCCTCGAGCTGCGGCTGCCGCCGCGGCCGGCGTGCGTGCGCATCGACTCGCGGGTACCCGAGCTGGCCCTGGAGCTGTGGACCACCACGCCCGAGCTCGGCTGCGACGAGCCCCCGGCCGAGACCACGCGGCGCCAGGGCGGCCAGGCCCACGAGGCCTGCGACGACGAGCGCCGCGAGGACGGCCTGGGCGGGGTCGAGCCCACCCTCGTGGAGTACGGGGCGCGCGTGGGCGACTTGGTGTGCGCGAGGGTGCCCGCGCTGCCGACCCGGCCGCCCACCGCGATCGAGGTGGATGCCACGTCGACCGCGGTGGGCCTGCTGCTGTACTCCGCCGAGCAGGATCCGCCCGAGATCGTCGAGCTCACCCACGCGCAGGCCAACGAGGCCAGCCGTCGCTGCCGGGACGAGGACCTGCCCGCGCCCCAGCGGGCCCGGTCTTGCGCCCACCTGGCCTTCCTGCTGTACGAGGGACGCTTCGACGAGCAGGCGCGGCCCGACAGCCTCACGCGCAAGGCATGGCGAGAGCTGCGGCGCAGCAACGTGACCAACATCGAGCCCGCGCAGCTGTGGGCCCGGGCCTGCGAGCAGGGCGACGCTCGGGCCTGCGAGGCGGCGGCGCTGCGGCCCCCCGCCTGCGAGGCCGTCGACGGGCCGTGCCCCACCGCCGAGCAGTGGCTGGCCCGGGCCTGCGAGGGCGGGCGACCCAGCGCCTGCCTGCGCGGCGCGGCTCCCCTGTGGGCGTCGTGGCCGGGGCTCGAGCAGCTCTATCGCTTCAGCGACGAGCACCCGCTGCGTCGGCCGTCCTCCACCACGTCGCGCTCGCGGAGCAAGTACCTCGGCCCGTCGCCCTTCGCGTACCCGGCGATCCAGCTGGGCTTCGATCCCCGCGACCTCGCCCGGAGCTGGCAGCTCCAGGCCTCGTGGCTGAACCTCTTCCGGCGCACGGACCAGGGCCGGGTGGGGGTGTGGCTCAAGGGGCTCGCGCCCACCCTGGTGTCGTTCGAGCAGCGGGTCCAGGAGGGCGACACCGCGCGCACGCGCCGGGTCTACGGCGGCATGCTCACCGTGGAGGCGATCGGTCGGCTCTACGCCGAGCTCGCGCGCAAGCGACCCACCGAGGTGCTGCTGTTCGCCTCGCTCGGCCTGGGGGGCAGCCTGGGCTGGGTGGACGGCCTGCGCACCACCGGCGACGCCCTGGGCGGCCTGGGCCTGTCGGTCGGCGGCTGGGGCCTCGACCTCGGCGTCCGCACCCTGCGGGCGCCCTACGTCCGCACCGAGCTCGACGGCGAGGTGCTGCGCAGCAGCTGGCCGCGGCTGGGGGTCTACCTCTCGCTCGAGACCAACCTCGACCTGCGACGGCGACGTCGCTAGGGAGTGGTCGCACGCCTCCCGGCCGGCCCGGGCTCGCTCAGCCCGCGCCGTAGATCCGGTGGATCGCATCCACCGCGGTCTGCACCGGGTCGGGCATCTGTTCGGTCGGCGGGACCGAGGCGAAGATCCGGCGCACCCGTGCCTCCGCGTCCTTGGCGGTGGTCGTCATCCGATCGACGAAGCGCCGGGCCACCCGGGGATCCATCGACTGGCTGTGGTGGTCCAGCCACTTCAGCGCCGTCGCCACGTCGCCGTCGTCGGCCGCCTGGAAGTAGTTCCCGCGGGCGTCCTGCTTCGACATCATCTTCAGCCACCGCGCGACCAGGATCGGGGAGTCCTTCATGACCTCGTCGGCCGGGCCCGCCACGAAGCGAACGGTGCGCGACAGCAGGTCGTCGAGGCCTCGCCCCGTGGGATCGACCACCGCGTCGTCCGCGATGTCGTAGTAGACGGCGTTGACGGTGAAGTCGCGCGCGAGCGCGTCGAGGTCGAGGCGCAGCGACGCGTTGTGATCGTCGTGGGTGCTGATGATGTCCAGGCCCGAGGGGTGATCGGCCTCCACCTGCACCGCCCCGAAGGGCACGTTCTTGCGCACCGCGAGCTGCCCCTGGGCGCCGCTCTTCTTGCCGAGGTTGTCGGGGCTGCTCACGATCGCCTCGAAGGTGTCGATGGCGGGCATCGTGGAGGCGAAGTCGATGTCGTTGGGGTCCTTGCCGATCAGGATGTCGCGGGTGGCCCCGCCCACGATGTAGCTCTTGAAGTTCCCGTCCTTGATCAGATCGGTGTACTGATCGGCGGTGAGGGTGGAGTCGGCGACCTGGCGCGTCCGCAGGCCCCGCAGGCCGTCGCGGAAGCTGATCAGCATCGTCTCCAGCGGGGTGGGCACCGCCCCCGTCGGGTCGATCGCGTCGAGCCCGTAGGTCTTCGACTTCCACTTGCGCGTGACCGCGGTCCCCCCGAACGAGTCCTCGGGGAGGGGCGCGAAGGCTTCGGTGGCGGCCACGGACTCGGTGCCGCTGAGCGTGTACAGCACCTCCGGCTCGCTGCCGTCGGTCTGCTTGAGCAGCACGCGAGCCCGTCCCTCGGGGGTGTAGCCCCAGACGTAGGCATCACCCTTCGAGCCATCGGTGAAGGTGACCTTCACCGGCTGCCCGAACTTCAGGGTGTCGGGGAGGGAGCGGGCGAGCCGGCCGACCTCGGTCTGGGTGGGGTAGTCGTTGCTCGGCGACTCCACCGCGCGCAGGTCGAGCGAGACCCCCTCGATGACCACCGAGTCCTGGCGGCGCGTCTCGGTGTTGCTCAGCGGGGCATCGTTCGCGCGCAGGCCCCGGAGCATCCGCATCACGCCCCAGTCGGTGGTCACCAGGCGCGGGCGCTTGCCGGTGCGCCGGGCCTCCTCGATGATGTCGGCGAGCTCGGTCAGGCGTGCCTCGTCGAGCTCTCCCTTCACCCGGAGGTTGCGCCGCCGCAGCTCGGCGATCGTCTGCTTGTAGCGGGTGCTGCTGCGATCGGGGACCTTGATCGCACCATCGACCAGGTCTCCGCCCTGCTGGGCGAGGGTCTGCACCGTGATCAGGGGGCTCGTGCCCTGCAGCTCGGCCAGCACGCCCGCGGCCTGGGCCACCACGCTGCCGGTCGGGACTCCGCTCTTGTCCAGGGGCAGGGTGCCGAGGAGCTCGACGAAGGACGCCCGGTCCTGGTAGGTCGAGCCGAGGCGGGCGAGCAGCGGGGTGAGCCGGCCGCGCCTGAACTCGGCGATGTCGGTGAAGAAGCGCTCGAGCTCCGCCTTGGTCGCCGGCTGCAGGCGCTGCAGCAGGGCCCGGGTCTGCGCGCGCACCCACGCCAGGTCGCGCGGAGGATTGAAGGCCGCGTCGGGCACGTCGAATTTCGTGGGGTCGCCGTCGGGCGGGGTGAGCAGCTGCTCGACCGCGTCGTCCACCTTGGTCCAGGCTCGCATCCCGTCCCCGAGTACCACCGAGGAATCGTTGCCCATGTCCCAGAAGGGCGGAGCCTCGAGGTTCGTGGCCATCGTGCGAATGCGCGACGGGTGGACGCTGTCCATCGCGTCGAGCATGAGCTGGTCGGCGACGGTGTCGCCCAGGTGCTGCCGGAGGAGATCGAGCTCGGCCCCGTCGACCCATCCCTCCCGCATCGCGCGGACCGGGACCGACCGGGTCACCACGTCGATCTGCTCGGCTTCGGAGGCGGTCTCGTTGTGCTGATCGATCCCATCGAGCGCGCGGGCGATGGCGGCTCCGGAGTCGACCGAGGTGGGCTCCAGCGTGAGCTGCAGCCGGGTGCTGCCTCCCTCGCTGCGCTCGCGGGCGAGCTCGGCCACCGTCGCGTCGATGTCGGCCGCGTTTCCTCCCAGCGAATTCCACAGCGCGTAGCGGTTGGTGGCGTCCCCGCCCTTGTTCCACTTGATCGTGCGGCTGTCGCCGTAGTCCACGCTCGAGGCGTCGGAGGCCGAGCCCCCCCCGAGGATCTCCACCACCCGCCGGGGCAGGCGCCGGGCGTCGAGGGTGCTGCGGCGGGGGCGGCTGGCGACGCTGCCCACGTCCGAGTCGAAGCTCGTGGCTCGCTTCCTGCGGGTACCGAGTGTCTTCTTGTTCTTGGGCATGCCGTAGCTCCCGGTGCGTATCGAAGGACGTGGTGGTGGACGGGCGGCTCAGCGCACCGCCGCCCGGTAGCTCATGACGAGCACGAGGTTGCGGAGGAGCTGCCGGTTGCCCTTGGCCTTGAGCGTCAGCGTGGTGCCGCCTCCTCCGATCCGCAGCCCGCTGGAGTCGACCAGGCGTCCCTCGGGGAGCGCCACCGAGTCGCCGAGCTCCATGCTCATGCCGACGCTGGCCGGGCGGCCGTCCTCGGAGGGCGCGACCGAGTAGTGGGCGAGCACGGTGCGGATCCGGCTGCTGGCCATGTTCGGGAACAGGTCTCGCGTGAGCGGCAGGACCAGGTCGTCGTCGATCCCCGAGCTGAAGCGCTGCCACGGCTCGGCGAACTGCGCCTTGACGTCGAGGTGCCGGAGCGCATCGTAGGGCTTGAGCTGCCCCCGCACGGCCGCGGCGAAGGCCTCGCCGCCAGGCAGGGCCGAGTAGCTCAGCTCGATGACCACGTCGCCGATCTCCGAGCGCTCGTAGCTGCCCGGCTTGCCCGCGAGCTCGAGCCGCCAGCGAGACACGGCCCCCGTGCCCTCGAAGGGCAGGTAGCGCTCGCTGTCGAAGCGCAGCTCGAACATGCCGTTGTTCTTGTCGTACTGGTCGTGGTACGCGACCGCGATCTGCTGCTGGGCCTTCCAGTCGGTGCGCAGCGACGACGGTGGCTCGCCCTTGGCGTCGAGCAAGAAGCCCACCGCCTTGGGATCGGGGTGGAGCACGGTGCGGTTGGTGAGCTGGGTGAGGGTGGCGCTCACGGTCTGGCCCGACTCGGTCTCGAACTTCAGCGCGATGGTCTTGATCTGCCGGCAGTAGTGGCCCGGGAACTCGTAGTCGAACAGGGCCTCGCCCAGCTCGATCTCGCAGCTGCCCTCCCGCTGCAGCCGCAGCAGCGCCAGGGGGTCGTGCTCGAGCAGGGAGATCTGCATGGTGAGCTCCAGGCGGCGGGCGTCGGTCTCGATGTACCTGGCCTCCATGCGATCGAGATCGAGGCCCAGGGCATCGCCGGCGCCCAGACCCTCGTGCTGGCTGCTCCAGTAGTGCCCGCGGATGAAGTCCACCTCGTGCTCGGGGAGGCCCGTCTCGAACTGGTAGGCTCGCTGGGCGGCCCGGGCGTAGTCCAGCGCGAGCTGGTAGGTCTGGTAGTACAGGCTCGACAGCCGCCCCACCATCCACTGGTACAGCTCCTGGTTGCTGAACTTGCTGCGGTAGTGGTCGGCGACCTCCTCGTCGTGGGCGATCTGCCGCTGCACGATGGCCAGCTCCTGGCGAGCCCCCGCGACCGAGGCCTGCGCCCCGAGGATCTGCTGATCGATCTGCTGGACGTCGTAGTCGGCCAGATCGCGCTGCAGGGTCCACTCGTCCTTCATGCGTATGTGCTGGGCCACGATCCCGAGGATCTCGCCGGAGATGCTGAGCCCCTCGGCCGTGGACTGGGCGACCTCGGCCACGCTGTTGGCGGTGCGGTTGGTCTGGTCGCCGCCCGCCTCCACGCCGGTGCTGAAGGGACCCACGGTGACGTCGGGCACCGCCCCGCCGATCGACGCGACGATGCGGGCGATCACCGCCACCACGTGCGCGACCACGGAGCTCGACATGAGGCTGAGCTGCGCGATCTCGTAGCCGTTGAGGCCGTTGTCGATCCACGCCTGGTACTGGGTCTTGCGCTTGTCGGCCCCGCTGCGGGCGGCCTGCAGCCCGAGCTCCGCCGTCATGGCCTCCTCGAGCTGGGACCTGCGCACGTCGAGGGTCATGGTCCAGATCTCGGTCTCCTGCCGGGCCTGCAGGCGGCTGAGCTTCTCCGAGTCCCGCTTCTCCAGCGTGGCCAGCAGGTCGCCGCCGAATTGCTGGAGCTTGGCCACCATCGCCTGCGCCTTCGCCATCAGGTACGAGAAGCGGTAGTGGGGCACGCGAAGCGACCCGGTGCTCCCGAGGGCCGCGGCCAGCCCCGCGCCGCCGGCCAGGGCGCTCACCACGGCCATGGGGTCGAGCGGCGGCTGGAACAGCGGCAGGGGCTGCTCGACGCCCATGATGTTCAGCCCGTGCCGGATCTTGTAGAGCCTGTCCTCCACGCGATCCCAGTAGGCGACCAGCTCGGTGTTCTCCGGCAGGAAGAAGTAGCTCGGCCACGCGATGGTCTGCGGTGCCTTGCCGGCGAAGCTCAGGTCGGTCGCCCGCGGATCGAGCCCGCTCTCGAGGTAGAGCAGGAAGTCGTAGCCGTCGTCCTGGTCGTGGAGCTCGGCGTACGAGCGCTCCTGGGGCAGGACCTTGCGGCCCAGCGGCGTCGGGCGGCGCCCGAGCAGGTCCCAGGCCAGCACGTAGAGCATGCGGGCCTCGTCGATGGTCTCCCGCGTGTACTGGGAGAACAGCATGTCGCCCCAGTCGATCAGGTTGTCGATGTAGCGCATGAGCAGCGCCTTGCGGTACGCAATGCGGCGCAGGCCCGCGATCGCGTGCGGGTCGAAGGGATCGTCGAGGAACACCTGCAGCTGGGCCTCGGAGCTCTGCATCGCGGCCCAGGTCGACGAGAGCTGCTCCACGATCCCGACCATCTCCGCGAGGTCCTGCCGTGCCTCGCTCGCCTCCGGCTCGCGGGCGTCGAGGGCCTCGACCTTGGCCAGCAGGCCCGAGAGGTCGGCGTATCGGCGTAGCTGCTGCTGCTCGTCGTCCTTGAGCGGGCGCTCGCCCTGGAAGGCCGCGTCGAGCGGGGCCAGGAACCGGGTGATCTCGAGGAAGTCACCGTCGACGCTGCGGGTCTGCACCTTCGCGTCGCGCAGGCGCCCGAGCCGGTCGTCGATGCGCGCCACGATCTGCTCCACGTCGGCCGCGAGGAACGGCAGGAACTTCCACACGTCGGGGTTCTCGGTGGGATCGAAGACGTGCTCGTACCAGCCGCGGGCCTCGTCGAAGCGCTGGCTGGTGTTGAGCGACTGCGCGATCAGGAACGGCGCGTGGAAGAAGATCTCCCAGTAGTAGATGCCGTTGGCGCTGCCGAAGTCGAGGTGCGATCCGATCGGGTACGAGCGCACGCGCTTGGGAGCGAATCGAATCGTGGTGCTCGACGAGCTGCGGGAGGAGAAGCGCGGGGTCTCGTCGGTCTCCTGGGTCCGCAGGCTCAGCAGCCCGGACAGCCCCGACGTGAACAGGCGCTGGTTGAGGGTGGCCGCGGTGGCGGTGGTCAGGCGCACGATGTCGTAGCGGACCGTGGACACCTCGTAGGGCTGGGGACCGTCGGGCGGGTAGTGGAGGTAGTGGTCGCCCTTGAACAGGGTCAGCGCGCCCTCGCTGTACAGCGCGGCGTCGATGCCCTCGCGCAGGGGCGCCGGCAGGTTGCCCCAGGCCCCGTCGATCGAGCGCGCCGACGACAGGTCTCCCACCTCGCCGCCGCCGGGGGCCTTGACGTACTGATCGCCCAGGAACAGGTAGATGCTGCCGTCCAGGCGCAGGGCGGCGTCGACCGAGGCGGCGCCCCAGACCCCGTCGACCCCCCGTGGATCCGGGCTCCACCTCGGCGAGCCCGCGGGGACGTCGGCGGAGACCCGCATGAACTGGTCCCCGCGGAACAGGTAGCGCTGGTCTCCGACGACCACGGACAGCTCCGCCGCCTGGCTCGAGGCGGAGGCGCTGGTGAGGTGGCGGAAGGGGTCGGCGATCGTGGAGGTCCAGATGCTGCTCAACCGCTCCCAGCTCGCCTCGAGCTTGCCGCGATCGAGGTCGAGCGTGCCCACCAGGGTGTTGCGCCCGCCGGAGCTCGTGTCGATCTCGATGCGGACCTTTCGCCCGGTGCCATCGACGGAGACCGCCCCGACGCCGTAGTGGCCGAAGGCGCTGCTCACCGCCTGCTGCGTGCCGTGGCGATCGTTGAGGTCGTCGAGCAGCTCCCCCAGGCGACCCTTCTTGGGGTAGCCGGCCCGGATGGCCTCGGGATCGCTCACCGCACAGCACACGAAGATGTTGTCGCCCACGACGTAGAAGTCGTCGCCGATGACGAAGGCCGCATCGACCGAGCCGAAGTGGGAGACGGCGAGCGACTTGGGGTAGCCCGCGTCCATGAAGCGGCCGAGCTCGCCGGCCTCGTTGGCGGTGTAGCGGACCAGCTGCTGACCGCACACCAGCATGTGCAGCTTGTCCTCGACCCAGGCCGCATCCACGCCCCGCGCGAGCAGCTCGTTGGCGATCAGTCCCCAGCGCGAGCGGTTGTCCTCGAGGGTGCTCAGCGACCTGGCGAACGCATGCTGCTTGCCCCTGAAGAAGCAGGCGTTGCCCTGGCCCCCGGCGTCCTCGACCGCGGCCGAGATCGAGTCCCACTCGGGCAGGCCGTCGGGGTTGCCCGCGAGCGGCTTGGGGTAGCCGCGATCAGCCGCGTCGTAGTCCTTACCGGTGTAGCGCAGGTACTCGCCCTCGCAGACGAGGAAGGTGTGGTTGCCCACCCGCAGCGCGGCGTCGATGCGGTTGTTGCGGAGGATGGCGTTGTCGGTGTGCCCCCAGCGGTCGCCGAGCGGCTTGGCCGACGCGCCCCACTCGTCCACCGTCGCGTCGATCTTGGCGGGCGAGACCCCGGCGGCGGGGAGGGCCACGAACTGCCCGGCATCGAACAGGTAGAGCTGGTCGTCGCGGCCGACCATGGCCGCGGTGATCGGGCGGGCGAGGGTGAGCTTGTCGGACGCCACCTGGAGCGACTTGTCGCCGTCACGGCCGAAGACGAGCTCCTTGCCCGCGATGGTGACGACGGCGCGCGTGGGACCGATGCCGCGGTTGATCCCGCGCCCGGCCCCCAGGCGGGTCTCGATCTCCCGCAGCTTGCGGTTCTTGAGGGCAAAGGCCCGATTGCCGTTCACCGTGATCACGATGCGGGTGGACTCGATCACCACCGCATCGACCGTCAGCGAGCCGTGGGTCTCGTCGTCGTCGTCGCAGCCGAGCTCGTCGAGGATCGCGCGCAGGCTCTGGGCCCGGGGGTAGCCCGGATCGCAGCTGCCGTACGAGCTCGTCGAGTAGCGGATGTACTCGCGGGGTCCCACCACGAAGGTGTGCTCGCCGTGGACGAACGCGGCCCGCACTGCATCGTTGCCGCCGCTGGCCGCGGTGAAGTCGTTGCTGGCCTTGCCCCAGTGGTCCTTGATCGGGCGCTCCTGCTGCAGGGCGCCGCTGCGGGTCCACTTGCCGGAGCCGAAGAAGTGGGTCTGCCCGGTGGCGTCGGTGAAGGCGGCGTCGATCCGCGGCCAGCGGGGCAGCCCGTCGCCGTTGCCCGCGAGGGACAGCGCCCCCTGGGCGTCGGCGAGCAGGGTCCCCTTCGAGTAGCGCAGGTAGTGCCCGCCCTGGCTCACGAACAGCCGGTCGCCCATCCACCACGCCGCGTCGATCGTCTCGGCGCGGGCGATGGGGTTGTCCATGTGTCCCCAGCGTCGGAAGGTCTCGTGCTCCTCGAGCTCGCCGTCGGCGCTCAGCCGGGCATAGCGGCCGCCGGGGCCGTCGAAGAAGTAGGTGGAGCCGTCGCTGGCCCGAAAGCCGGCGTCGACCCGATCCCACTGCGGCAGGTGGTGGGGGTTGCCCCGCAGCGGCCGCAGGCCCACGACGTTGGTGTCGATGGAGCCGACGGCCGGCTTGCACAGGAAGCTCCCGCCCTTGAGGTCGAAGCTGTACCAGGGGCCCTCGGCGGAGTCCGCCGAGGTGTTCATGCGGACCACCGCGTCGGGCTGCTCGCTGGACGCGAACAGGGTCGAGAACAGCTCGATCCCCGCGGAGTCGATGGGCGCGCGGGTGTTGGTCTGCGTGGCGAGATCGGCGGTCAGCGACGCGGCGAGGCGCTTGGTCGAGCCATCGACGCTGTAGCTCAGGCCGATCACGATGTTCTCCTGGGCCTCGGATCCCAGGCTCTGCGAGCGCTCCACCACGAGCTCGGCCGCGTCGATGCTGCTGGTCTCGGTGGCCGACAGCTCGAGGGTCTGCGCCGAGATCCAGCGTTGGTTGAGGTCGTGGTACGAGTAGTACACCTGCAGCGTGCGAGTGGTGTCGTTCTTGCCGGTGAGGGTCTCGTCGTCCCCGTCGGTGTCGCGCTGGATCGTGGTGGTGTTGGTGTCGCCGCTGTCGGCCTCGACCTGGGTCCAGAACACGAACAGGCGGCCGAAGGCGTCGACGGGGTAGACGCGATCGGAGTCGATCTCGATGTCCAGCGCCTGCCAGGCGTCCCAGGTCGCGGTGTCGGTCTGGCCGTCGATGAAGGTGGCGGTCCGGTAGTAGTAGCGCCGCGGATCGGTGCGCGTGTGCCCGAACAGCACCAGCTCGCGGTTCGAGCTGCGGGTGGAGCCCTCGCGGACGTAGCCTCCTGCGATCGCGAGGCGGGAGATCTCCGTGTACTCGTCGAGGTACTTCTTGTACGCCTCGGTCGCCCGCAGATCGGTGAGCTCGCCCTGGAGCAGGTCGTCTTGCAGGGTGCGGAACGACGGGGTCCGGGTGTCGCGGAGCTCGGGGCGGATGTAGCTCTCGGGGTGCAGGAAGACCTTCCGGTTGGCCTCCCACACGCGGTAGCTCTTGAGCCAGCTCCACTGCTCCTTGAACCGAGCCCGCACCACGCGATCGTCGACCACCGCCTTCGGCTCGCCCTTGGGGGCGAGCTGCTCGAGGCTGACGAGGTAGCGGTGGAAGTAGAGCTGGATCGCCGCGGCGGCCTCCTTGATCCGGGAGGTGTCGATCGAGGGCGCGACCTCGACGTCGATGAGCAGCTCCTCGTAGAGGTCGCGGGGGTGCTGGAGGCTCGGCTCGCGGGCGATGAGCCAGGGGACCAGCGCGTCGCGGCGCGCCTCGTTGTCGGCATCGGCGAGCTGGCGGGTGATCCGCAGCGCGTCGGTCCCGAGGTAGAGCGTGCCCAGCAGGCGGGTGAGGGTGTCGACCGCGGCCGGGCGATCGCGTCGCTCGGGGTCGAACAGCGGGATCCAGACCTGCTCGTGGAGCTCCTGCGGGTAGGAGCCGAGGCGCTCGCACAGGGTCATGACGTCGATGATCCGCAGCAGCAGCTCGAGGTCGAGCTCGACCTCGTCGGCGCGCTGGAGGCCGGGGCGGTCCAGGAAGCCGTCGCGACGCTTGATCCAATTGAGGTCGTCGACCTCCCAGCCGAAGATCGCCGCGAGCGTCGCGTAGGGCTCGGCCTGGTCGCGGGGCCCGGGGACGAGGAAGTCGACGAGCGAGTCGTCGGTGTCGGCGTGGCTCCGATCGAGATCGATCAGGCGCCACAGCAGGTGGAGGTCGCGCAGCAGGTAGTCGTTGGCGCTCCGCCAGCGCCGGGTGAAGGGCTGGGCGCCGAGCGGATCGACGCGGGCGAAGCTGGGGTCGGAGTACCGAACGTAGCGATCGCCACGCACCAGGTAGTGGCGGCCCTCGAAGGTGAAGGCGCCGTCGATGCCCGCCTCGAGCTCGGGGGGCAGGTCGCCCCAGTCGTCCCGGATCGCGCGAGGGTAGCCCTCGTCCACGTAGTCGGCCCGAGGATCCGAGTAGCGGACGTAGTGCGCGCCCTTGAACGCATACAGGGCCCCGTCGTGGCCGAGGAAGGCGGCGTCGATGTGCGGGCGTGCCTCCTCCTCGCCGGCTCCCGACGGGGGCAGGAACGGGTTGACCGGCCTTTGCCACAGCTCGGCGATCGACCCCCGCTCGGCCTCGCGCTCGGTCGCGCGCGGCCACAGGCGCAGGAAGTCCTGGTCCTTGGACAGCAGCAGCGCGCCGTCGGTGCCGAGCATCGCGGCGTCGAGCTCGTGGTGGAAGGCCAGCGGCAGCTCCTCGGCCCCCAGGGTCATCGTGGACAGGAGGTGGTCGGCGATCGAGCGCGGGAAGCCGTCGTCGACGTTGCCCCGCTCGTCGACGCCCTCGGTGTAGCGGTACACCTGGTCGCCGCTGAACAGCCAGAGCGTGCCGCGGTGGTCGGAGAACGACGCGTCGACCCGCCGCCGATCGTGGATCTGGTTGCGGATCTCGCCGAGCGCGGACAGCTCGAGGCTCCGCGACAGCTCGTCGATGCAGGCGTGCACCTTCCCGGCGGAGACCACGTAGACCACACCCTCGTTGGCGAACACCGCGTCGATCGCCCGCGCCCGGGGCTCGAGATCCTCGAGCTGGTCCTCGAGCTCGTCGGGGAGGTGCTCGAAGGGCTCCTCCCGGCGCAGGTTGCCGGCCATGCGCTTGGGGTAGCCCTCGTCGACGAGGTCGTAGCTGCGGCCGGTGTAGCGGACGTACTGATCGCCCGCGAACAGGTAGGTGTGCTCGCCCCACACCAGCGTCGCATCGACGCGATCATCGAGCTGGACGCGGTTGTCCACCTTGCCCCAGCGGTCGCGGATCCGCAGCAGCTCGCCCGCTCCCTCGGCCGAGCACGCGACACAGGCTCCGTCGGAGAAGAACCAGGTGTGGCCCTCACCGTCGTGGAACGCGGCACGGATGTCCTCGAAGTCGGGGTGGCGCTCGGGCAGCGAGCGCCAGTACAGCGTGAGGGGCCGCGGGTAGGTCCAGATCTCGGCGTCGGCGTCGTAGTGGAGGAACTCGCGACCGCGGACGAGGAAGAGGTCTCGGTCGTCCACCAGCACCGCATCGACGCGGTCGAAGCCCTGCTCGACGTGGATCGCGGGGATGTTCCACAACGAGAGGTCCGCGGTCCGCGGCTCGTGGAAGTCGGGCGCCTCGAGGCCCACGTCGGAGTACTGCAGGTAGCGGAACCGGCCGTGCTCGTCGGGGGCCTCGCACAGCCAGGTCGTCTCGTCGACGG
This sequence comes from Myxococcales bacterium, assembly GCA_020633315.1. Taxonomy (GTDB): domain Bacteria; phylum Myxococcota_A; class Polyangia; order Nannocystales; family Nannocystaceae; genus Paraliomyxa. Next base: position 563,424 of record JACKDV010000003.1, on the reverse strand, counting down.
TGTAGGCGATGTGCACGTTGGTCAGCCCGGCGAAGCGCTCCGCGATCGAGCGGGGCGGCCCGTCGGCGACCGTCGGCAGGGGTCCGGGCGGGCGGCTCGAGGGTCCGTCGTCGAGCCCCTCGGGGGTGAAGCTCAGGTACTCGGAGCCACGGAACAGGTACAGGCGTCCCTCGCGGTCGCGCAGGCCACAGTCGATGCGATCGTCGCGAGCGATCGCGGCGTCGACGAGGCCCCAGCCCTCCGAGATCGGGTACGAGCGACCGAGCGCGCGGTCCCAGCAGCGACCCTCCGCGAACAGGTACGCGTTGCCGTCGAGGCCGACCAGGGCCGCCTGCGGCCGGAGGAACGGCTCGGGGGCCCCGCGCAGGAAGCGGGGGTGCGTGGGCGGACGGCGGCTTCCCGGGGCCTCCGGCATCTGGAGGTGCCGCCAGCCTCCGTCGGCGAGGCCCACGAGGCGCCCCTCGTCGTCGACGGTAGCCCGCAGGCCCTCGAGCGAGGCGAGCTCGGTGACCTCGCGGTGGTGCTGGTGAGAGGCGACGAGCACCGTGGCCCCGGCGAACAGGTACACGCGGCTGCCGTCGGCCCACAGCCCGTCGATGCCGTGGCGGATCCGGGCCAGGGCCTCCCGGCCCAGCTCGGCGAAGCGTGGCTCGTCCAGGAGGGCATCGTCGATCCGTCGGGGGTAGCCCTCGTCCACCCACTCCAGGCTCGGCGAGCTGTAGCGATAGAACTGATCGCCGCTGAACAGGTACACGACCTGCTGCTGCGGCAGCTCCTCGCTCGACTCGAGCAGCTTGCTCTCGAGCTCGTCGTCGTCCTCGTCGACGACGACCGGGGTGACCATGCGCATGGCCGCGTCGACGCGGCCGGTCTCCTGCAGGCGGTTGACCACGCGGCCCCACACCGAGCGCACGGGCTTGGGGAAGCGATCGTCGAGGCGGGTGAAGACCGAGTCGGTGTAGCGGGCCGCCAGGTGGTCGCCGCGTGCCTCGTCGGGCTGCAGGGAGAACAGCCAGGTGTGGCCGTCGAGGTCGGTGACCCCGGCGCTCACCGCCTGGAACGGCAGGCCGTCGAAGATCTCGGGCAGCGGGCGGGGCTCGGACCACCAGCGATGGACGTGATCGAATTGGATCACCCGGTTGCCGCTGAAGAGGTAGACCACGCCGTCGCCACCGTTCATCACCGCGTCGGGACGAGCGAAGCCGGCCTCGATGAGCGACGAGGGCAGGTTCCACCAGTCGTCGTCGGTGGCCTTGGGGTAGCCCTCGTCGGCCTCGTCGTACTCGGCGGTGCCGTAGCGCAGGTAGATCGAGCCCCCGTCGGCGTCGCGCCCGAACAGGTAGGTCCCTCCGTCGAGCACGAACGCGGCGTCGACCTCGTCGATGCCGCCCCAGTCGCTCGCGATGGTCCGCGGGAAGCCCTCGTCGGCAAAGCTCGCCCCCGGCTCGCTGTAGCGCAGGTACTGCTTGCCGCTGAACAGGTAGAGGCGACCGTCGAGACCCACCATGGCGGCATCGACTCGTCCCGTCTCTTGCAGGTGGTTGCGGACGCGGCCCCAGACCTCGACGGTGGGGCGCTCCACCCAGCCTCGTCGGGTCTGGGTGGCGTAGCGCTGCTCGGAGAACAGGTGGGCTCGGCCCGACCAGTCGGTGAGGCCGGCGTCGATCCGGTCCTCGAAGCCCCGCGGCAGGCCGTCCTTCCACTCCTCGATGGTCGTGGGGAAGCCCTCGAGGGCGACGGGCGTGCGGCGCTCGAGGGCGTCGCCGTGCGCGAGCACCTGGTCGCCGCGGAACAGGCAGCAGACGCCGTCGATCTCGGCCACGCCGTCGACCCGCTCCATGCCGGAGAAGCCGTTGCGCACCAGGCCCCAGCGCTCGACGATGGGGCGGCCGCCCCCCGGCTGGTCGCTGCGGTAGACGAGCTCGCCCTGGAACAGCCAGGTCCGTCGCTCGCGATCGGTGAAGGCGGCGTCGATCCCCTCGGCGCAGGCCTCGGGCAGCTCGAAGCCGAGCTCGGCGGGCCAGTGGTCGGCGGTGGTGCGCGGGTAGCCCTGATCGATGGTGTCGCCCCTCGAGCAGCGCAGGTAGCGGTCGCCGACGAAGAGGTAGCTCACCCCCTCGTGGTCGGTGAGCGCGGCGTCGATCGACTCCGGCCGCTCGGCGTAGCCCTCGACGTGGCCGAGCTCGCGATCGATCTCCACCCAGCGATCGTCGTCGTGCTCGCGGCACCAGGTCCGGCCGGCGGCGAGGATCCAGTGGTCGCCCGCAGCGTCGGTGTAGGCGGCGTCGATCCCCGGGAGGCCCTCGAGCGCGGGCGAGATCAGCGACAGCGGCTGGCTCACGAGCATGGGCTCGAGCGACTCCGCGTGGAAGGTCCACAGCCGGGCGCCGCGGAACAGCACGAGCTCGCCCTCGAGGTCGGGGAGCATCGCGTCGATTCCGTCGATCCCCGCGGGCAGCACGAGCGACTCGGGGAACTTGTCGGCCAGGCCCTGCTCGGTGAAGGCCATCTCGATCTCGCGCTGGCTCAGGCCGAGCTTGCGGGCGTAGGCCGCGAACTGGAGCATGCGATCGAGGGCCTGCCCCAGGCGGTGGTGCACGGGGATCTCGGCCAGGGTGCCGTCGGAGTCCAGCGAGGAGAGGATCGGCGACAGCAGGGTCGACACCGGCTGGGGATCGCCGCGCAGCACGTGGGCGAGCAGGGTGGTGGTCTCGGGCACTCCCAGCTCGATCCCGGCGGCGAGGGCCGTGACCACCGCGGCCCGCTGGGCCTCGGCTGCGCCACGGAGCGCGTCGACCAGGCCCCGCACGCGCGCGTCGAGGCGCAGCGCGAGATCGTGGAGCAGGAAGAAGACGTCGCGGGCGTAGTCGTCCGACTCGTCGAGCTCGAAGCGCAGGGCGTTGTTGAGCTCGAGGAAGGTGTCGAGGCGATCGGGCGCGAGACCTCCGGTGGGCAGCAGGTCGCCGCCGTCGACCAGCATCTCGCGCAGGGTCGCCGAGCTCTCGGCGTCGAGATCGATGGTTGCGGTCGCGACGTCGGTGAGGGTCAGCGCGTCGGCTTCCTGCACCAGCCGACGCAGGAAGGCCCAGAGCACGGTGCGGTGGGCCTCGCCGTAGGTGGGGCCGGGATCGAAGGCCGAGCGATCATCGTCTCGCAGCCGGCCTCGCAGGCTCGCGACCGGCCGATCGGCGGCGTCGAGCCGGCCCGTGCTGCGCAGCCAGGCCAGGGTCTGGTCGGCCACGAGGCGATCGCTGAGCGGCCGCAGGCCGTCGGCGGTGAAGCACAGCCAGCTCGCGCGGTCGCGGGCGACCAGCTCCCGCAGGATGGCGAGCACGGCTCGGCGATGGCGGTGGTAGGGCAGCGCCAGGCGCAGGCCGGCGGGATCGAGCTCGAGGATCGACTGCTTGTCGAGCACCCGGCGGCGCTCGTCGAGGATGCCGTTGAAGGCCAGGTTGGCGAGCAGGCCTGCCTGCTCGTCGTCGGAGATCCCGAGGCCGGCGAAGGCCTCGGTCGGCACGGTGGTGGGGATCGCGAGGAAGCTCGCGCGTCGTCCCTCGAAGAACTCCCGGATCGCCCCGGCCCGCTCGCTCAGGCCGAGCTCGAGCTCGAGCTCGGAGCGGTGCGCGGGCTCGAGGAACCACGCGGGGTCGGACACCAGGCCCTGCTCGTCGACGACGCCGAGGTAGCGCAGGTTGGAGAGGATCGCCTCGGCCTCGACCTTGGGGATCTCGAGCGAGAGCAGATCGGAGGGGTACAGGTGCAGCTCCAGGTCCCCCGGCGCCACGCCCTGGCCCTGGCCCTCGTGGGCGAGACCGACGAGCAGATCGAAGATCGCCTCCGCGTGCCGGTCGAGGTCGGGCTCGACGGCGAAGCCGTCGTCGTCGTCGTCGAAGGCCGCGTCGAGGAGGTTGCCCTCGAGGTCGAGCGACCCTCGACGCAGCAGCGCCTCGTGGAGGCGCTCGGCCAGGGCGTCGCCCAGCCCGAGCTCGGCGAGGTCGTCGACGGTGACCACGTCGAGCGCGCTCACGGCGTCGAAGGCCCAGCGGCGGGCCTCGTTGAGGTCGAGCTGGACCAGGCGCGGGTCGACCTTCGAGACCAGACCCCGGTCGGCCTCGCGAGCCAGGCGCCACGCGATCCGGGCCGCCCGCTCGCTCAGCTCGCTCGAGCCCAGCGTGCTGTCGTCGAGGGCGGTGGGCACGAAGGCCTCCAGCAGTCCCTGGCACAGGGCGAGGCGGGCCGCGGTGGCGGCCTGGGCCGCGGGATCGTCGGAGAGATCCTCCTCGGGATCGTCGGACACCGGGGGCGGCAGGCAGATCGCGCTGAGGTCCTCCACGCCGAGCCCGGCCGTGCGCGCCCACCCGTGCACGGCGACCAGGGTGTGCAGCAACCAGCTGCGCTCGGTCACCGAGCCGGTCTCGAGCACCTGGTAGAGGTCGTCGCCGTCGATGGCCTCCTCGACGAGGCCGAAGGCGCCCAGGCCTCGCAGGCTGGGGTCCGCCTCGAGCACGTCGAGCAGGGTGAGCAGCGCGGAGGGGGTGATGTCGAGCAGCTCGGCGGTGCGGGTGACTCGGTGCAGCAGGGCCAGCGTGGCGGGGCCGAGGGGCTCCGACAGCAGCGAGACGCGAGCGCGCTCCGTCGCGCGCTCGCGCATGGCCTCGACGAGGGTCGTCAGCTCCGTGGATGAGATCCCCAGCGCCCGCTGGATCCGCAGGCGCACCGACTTGTTGTCGTCGAGCAGCAGGTCGCTCGTGAGCTCGATCGCCGTGAGCTCGCGGTAGGGCTCGGGCACGTAGCCTCGCCCCGAGGGGAAGTAGGCCCGGGCGAGCTTGGCGGGCTCGCCGTTGAAGACCCGATCGAAGGGGCTGGCCGCGTGGAGCGGATCGTCGGAGGCACCGAGGGAGTCGATGTCGCCGAGCAGCCCGCAGACCAGCTCGACCTCCACCCCGTGCCGCTCGGCGAGGCTCCGGACCAGGGCCAGGCGTCGCAGCGCGGCGTCGTCGAGCACGTTGCCGCACAGGGTCCGCAGCACGAGGTCGAGCGAGCGCAGCTCGAGCCCGGTCCACCCCGCCAGCCGCAGCAAGCGATTGGCGCGGTCGAGCCAGGCGGCGGGCAGGGGGGCCTCGGCGTCGCTGGAGAGCTCGAGCCGCGTCTCCTCGGCGTTCAGGCGCACGTATCCCGAGCCGTCGTTGCCGTGGTTGACGAACAGCTCGGCGGCCGCGTCGAGCTCGGGGCGGCCGTCGGGATCGAGCGCGGTCCCGCTGAGCTGGAGGTACAGCAGCTCGCGCAGCCGGGGGCCGTCGATGCCCGTCGCGGCCTGGAAGCGCTCGAGCTCGGCCAGCGACGCCAGCTCGTCCGGTCCCTTCACCCCGTAGGAGCGCGCGAGGGCCCGAGGCTTGCCCGAGCGATCGTCGAGCAGCATCCGCACCATCCCGTCCGAGATCCCCAGGCTCGCTCGGGCCAGCACGTCGGGATCGGGCCGGGGGGTCAGCAGGCGGTACAGCTCCTGCGGCGTGGTCTTGAGCAGATCCAGCCGCTCGCGGAGCTGGGCGTGCTCGCGCTCGAAGGGCAGGCCGAGCGGGTGCTCGGCCGCGGCGAGCACCGCCTGGGCATCGGGCTCCTCGCTGCGGCGGGTGACCCGGGCCTCGAGCACCTCGTCGACGATCTCGAGGTAGGGCACCAGCGTGAAGGTGTTCTCCCCGTCGAGCACGAGCTCGCGGATGTCGGGGCGGCGGTCGAAGAAGTCGGGCTTCGCGAAGCGATCCTCGAGGAGCTGGAGCAGGTCGGCGAGGTAGGCCGCGGGCGAGAGCGCCGAGCGGCCGGGCGCTCCCTCCTTGAAGTCGAGGGCGCCGAAGAGGTCGCGGTAGGTCGGGAGGGTGGGACGTTGGCTCATGGCATCAGCTCCGCCGGGTGGAGAGGGCTCGCGGGAGGTGGGGCTCGGCGCTCTGCCGGGACGCGACGTAGAGGAGGTGGACGTGGGTGCGGATCGCCCGGGCGCGGCCGTGGACCCGCTCGATCAGCGGGCGGTCATCGCCGAGGGCGTGGCCGTAGCGCTCGGCGAAGCGCGGCAGGGGCATGTCGGCCAGCTCGATCGCCGAGCGGGCCCCCGCGCGCAGCAGTGCGATCGCGCGGTCCAGGTCGTGGTCGGGCACGAGCCGCAGCAGGCGCTGCCCGGCCCGCAGCAGCTCGATGTCGAGCCCGGGCCACGCCGGGATCGATTCCGGGTCGGTCAGCGCGACGTCGAGGAGATCGAAATCGGGCCGCTCGGCGAGGAAGCGGAGCAGCGCGTCGATGGCCGATGGCGCCGGGAGCTCGTCGGACGAAGGCATGACTACCTCGAGAGGCGTGGCGCACCACCACTGCCGGGAGCGGGAGTCACCCACGGCGGCATTCCCATTCACCTCGATCGCGAATTGATGGCCCGCAGCGCGCGAGTCCGGGAGCTGCGCGGGGCCGATGCCCATCGGGCCTCGGCACCGAGCGTAGGACCGGGGCCGCTACTCCTCGTCGACCGCGCCGGCGGCTGCTCGCGCGCCTCCGCGACGCTGGGGCATCGCGTTGTACGACGCCTCCTGCCGCGAGTCGCTCTCGGCGATCTTGCTGCCGGCCACGGTGCGCTGGAACAGGCGCTGCCAGTACTCGAACATCGCGCGGCCCGAGCGATCACGCCGGGGCACGGGATCGAGCGAGCGGACCTTCACGAGGTTGTCGGTGCCCACGGTGGCGACCGAGGTGCAGGAGGGCGAGATGGCCCACACCTCGTCGTCGGTCTCGATCCGGGCGCGGGGCGAGATGTCGGCGATGGTCACGGGGGCGCCCTGGTCGGAGTCCGACTCGTCGGGGCTGGTGCGCACGTCGAGGCGCTGCACGATGCGCCGCACGGGCTGCGAGGCGTCGAGCCCCACGATGGTGAGGGTGGCGGCGGTGCCCGCCTTGGCGTCGGAGGGCGGGGGGCACAGGCGCGCGTCGATGGTGCGAGGGGTGGGGGCCTGTACGCGCTTGAGCAGGCTGCCGTCGACGAGCGACCAGATCTGCACGGTGCCCGAGGAGTCGCCGGGCCGGACCGGGGTGCCGACGAAGGGAACCGTGAGCAGCCAGCGCTCGCCCTCGCGGCCCTCGTAGAAGCGCACCTTGGCCAGCTCGGCCCCGCCCGCGTCGCAGACCAGGCTGTCGCGACGCTCCTCGAGCATGCCGTCGAGCAGCTCGACCACGCCGTCGCTGCGCAGGGCGGCGATGGTCGTGCCGTCGGGCGAGAAGCGGGCGTCGTTGACGGGGCTCCGGGAGCGCCGCGAGCCGCGGGGCACCGTGGCCTCCACCGTCAGGTCGGGGTAGCTCCACAGGATGGTGGGCAGGCCGGCGGTGAGCAGGTGGTGACCATCGGGAGACAGCCGGGCGGTGAGGGCCAGGGTGCCCAGCTCGGTGGACATGCTGCGCCGCAGGCCGTCCGCGCCGGCCCGCAGCTCGAGCATCACGTAGGGATCCTGACGGGAGGTGGTGAGGATCACGTCCCGCTCGGCCACGCGCTGCCAGCCGATGAACTCCGGGCGGAACGACGCGTCGTTCTTGGTGGCGACCGGGCTGCCCACGGGCAGGCCGGTCGCCACGTCCCACAGGCGGATGCTGAAGTCCTCCGAGGCGGTGACCAGGCGGGTCCCGTCGGGCGAGAAGTCGGCGTCGGTCACGGGAGAGGTGTGGCCCTGCATCACCGCGGTCACGTCGCCGTACTCGTGATCGACTCGGGCCACCACCACGTCGTCGACGTCTCGGTCCAGCCACCACGCGGCGGTGGCGTGCAGCAGGGCGTAGTCTCGCAGATCGTCGGCGGCCTTGGCCTCGGCGAGCTCGCGCAATTGCTGGGCCCGGGAGGAGCGCAGCGCCGCGTAGCGCTCGTCCACGTGCTCCTCGAGCGCGGCGAGCTGCGCGGAGGGCAGGCGCGGCTCGAGCTCGCGGAGCTTGGTGAGCTCGGCCGAGAGCTCGGTGCGGACGCCCGCGGCCGCGGCCGGATCGGCGGCCTTGTCGAGCTCGGCCAGCTTGGTCTCGATGCGCCCCTTGGGCCCGGTGATGGAGACGTGCAGCCCGTTGGTGCTCAGCCCCCGCCACTCGCGGTTGCGCTGCTCCTTGCGCACGTCGTCCTGGTGCAGCATCGCCACCGCCATCAGCACGATGGCCGCCGCCGTGCCCACGCCGATGCCGATGGCCCGCCAGTTGGTCGGCATGTGGTAGCGGATCCAGCGGGGCGAGAAGACCTCGGCGTAGATCCGGTTGCGCACCCGCAGGTGGGCCCCCTCGGACACCACCACCCCCGACAGCAGCAGGTGCTGCACCACGTCGGTCTGGGTGCGGGCCTTGACCCGCCGACCCTTGCGGACCTTGTAGTAGAGCTCGAGCAGCGCGCGCTGGTCCCCGCCCTGGCGGACCCAGCGATCGGTGAGCATGTCGCGGACGTTGTCGAGGTTGAAGTCCTGCTCGCCCTCCGACGACAGGAACACGTGCTGCACCAGCTCCTCGATCTCCGCGGGGCCCCACGGCTCGGCCGCGAGGCCCTCCTCCACCACGTGGGCGCACAGCACCTGGGTGAGGTAGGGGTGGCCGCCGCTCCAGTCGTGCACCCAGCCCAGCACGCGGACCACCTGGGCCGGGCTCAGGTCGAAGGCCGGCGCGAAGGCCTGGACCTCCAGCCGCGAGAAGTCCCGGATGTCGATGGTGGTGCCGATGTTGAAGGGCGTGCGCTTCTCGTCCTTCATCAGCTGGGTGGGCGAGGACGAGCCCACCAGCACGAAGCTCAGGCGACGGAGCTGCTCGTCCTCGTCGCGGCGCTGGTAGCACTGACGGATGGCGGCGAAGAGGTCGTCGGTGAAGGGCAGCGAGAGCGTGGTGTCGATCTCGTCCATGAACACCACGATGCGCTCGGGCACCGCGGGCAGGATCGCCTCGCCGAGGAAGCGCACCAGCTTGTACACGGGGGGGCGGTTGCCGGCCTCGTCCCACCACTGGTCGGTGTCCACGTCGACGCCGAGCTGCGAGGCCACCTCGTCGACGATGGCGAGGTACCAGTCGTCGACCTTGACCTCGTGCACGCCGAACACGGTGAAGTCGATCGAGACGGTGACGAAGCCCTCCTGCCGCAGGCGCGACGCGGCGTGGGAGATGAGGCTGCTCTTGCCCACCTGGCGGCTGTGCAGCACCACCCCCAGGCGGCCCTCCCGGCACACCTCGAGCAGATCGGCGTCGGCCTGGCGCTCGACGTAGATGCCGTCGCTGGCCTGCACCCGGCCGCTGGTGGTGAGGCGGGTGGTGTCGCCGCCCATGGCTGCCTAGCGGGTCTCGCTCGAGAAGAACGCGGCGTAGAGCTCACAGCGCGGGACGGGCTGCTTGTAGGTGCCCCGCAGGAAGCCCGCGCCCTCGAGCCGCCAGAACAGCTCCGGGTCGAGGCTGCGGCCGTGCTTGAGCGAGCCGCGGAACGCGTTGAATTCGGAATCGCTGAGCTGCTTGAGCGAGAAGGAGCACCAGCGCAGGTGGTCCGCGAAGGGGCTGCGCGACTGCAGCAGCTCGTCCACCGCCATGTCGGCGTCGACCTCGAGGGCGCCGTTGCGGTGGGCCACCAGGGCGCGCTGGGTGAGCAGGGGGTGGCCGCCGAGCAGGGCGTGCAGGCGGTTGCAGGAGGGCTGGTTGAGGTGCAGGCCCATGCCCTTGGCCAGCACGCGGACCTGCTCGCCATCGAAGTCGACCAGCTCGAAGCGCTCGCCCACGTTGAAGGGGGACTGGTGGGCGTCGCCGGTGGCGCGGTGCAGGTTCATCGTGGCCACCAGCACCAGGTCGAGCTGCTTGAAGGCCGAGCGCGGCTGCTTGCGCTCCTCGTGCAGCGCTCGCAGCATGCCGAAGAAATCGTTCTTGCCCTCGGTCTGCAGCACTCGCTCGATCTCGTCGAGCACCAGCACCACGTGGGAGCCCGCCGCCTTGACCGACTTGGACATGAACTTGAGGCAGCGGCGGGCGACCAGGCCGCGGTCCCAGTAGCTGGGATCGGGGACGTCGAGCTCGAGATCCTCGGCGAGCCAGTCGCACAGCGCCCCGCACAGCGAGCGCAGGTCGGCGAGGCTCTCGGCGTCGAAGAGCTTGAAGTCGATGCGCACCACGGTCTTGCCCGCCTCCTCGGCCGCGCCGGTGAGGCGGTCGATGAAGCGGGTCTTGCCCATGTGCCGCGGCCCCACCACGTGCAGGGTGTCGGCTCGCTCGTCGCGGATGGCGGCGAGGCGCTGGGCCTCGCCCGGGCGCTCGACGTAGAAGTCCTCGTCGACGACCGCCTGGCTGTGCTCCTTGGTGACGGTCTTGGGGATCCGCGCCACCGAGCTGGTGGAGGCGGCGGCCGCCTTGTCGCCGAACTCCAGGTCGTGGCCGGCGAGGGCGGTGCGGACCTGGTGCAGCAGCTCGGGGGTGTCCTCCTCGCCGCTCCACAGCACCCACTGCAGCGGGTTGAGGAACGCGTTGAGCGGATAGGGAAACTCCCCCATGAAGGCCACGCGGATGGGGATGATGGTGGGGCGCTCGCTGGCCTTGATGCTGCGCACCAGCTCGATCTCGCCGCGCACCATGTCGCTGAGCACCGAGTCGGCCGACAGCAGCAGGAACACGAAGTCGCTGGCGCGCAGCTCCTCCTCGAGGCGGCGCGCCCAGGTGGCTCCAGGCGCGATCCGCTGGTCGATGAAGACCTCGTGCTCCTTGCTGAACTCGTCGTACAGCGTGCGGGCCACGAGCTCGTCGAGCTCGCGATCCCGCTTGTAGGAGATGAAGATCTTGCTCACGACGGGGGCCTACTTCCACGAGTATGCCACCGTCGTGCATTCCCGCAAAAGCTGGCCCGGTCGGGCCGGGCCTCGCGTCGTGGCGATGTCGCTCAGCCGTCGTCTTCGACGAGCTTGGCGTAGGCCTTGGCGTCGAGCAGCTCGTCGAGCTGCGCGCGCTCGCTCGGCTTGATCTTGACCATCCAGCCCTCGTCATAGGGCGAGGTATTGACCGTCTCGGGCGCGTCCTCGAGGGCGTCGTTGATCTCGGCCACCTCGCCGGAGATGGGGGCGAACAGCTCGGAGACGGCCTTGACCGAGTCGACGTCGCCGAAGCTCTCGCCGGCGGTGATGGTGGAGCCGACCTCGGGCAGGGTGACCATGGTGATGTCGCCGAGCTTCTCGACCGCGTGGGCCGTGATGCCCACGACGACCAGCTCGCCGTCGAGGCGGGCCCACTCGTGGTCCTTGGTGTAGCGCAGGTCCTCGGGGATCTCGTCGCTCATCGTCCGTGTTCCTCAATGTGGTCGTTACTTGGGGCGCTTGTAGAACGGGCCCTTGACCTGGCGGGCGGCCAGGATCTTGCCGCGCTGCCGGATGCGCAGGGGATGGGCGGAGCCGGCCATGGCGGTGGGGACGTAGGCCAGGCCGATGGCTCCACCCACGGTGGGCGCGGGGCCGCCGGAGGTGACGTGGCCGACGGCCTCGTCGCCCTCGCCGAGCACCTCGGCGCCGGGACGCACGATGCCGCGGCCCTCCACCACGAAGCCGACCAGGCGGCGCGACTGGCCCTCGGCCTTGATGCGGCTCAGGGCGGCGTGCCCCACGAAGAGCGGGGCGTCGGGGCCCTTGTCGAGCTTGACCACCCAGGCCAGGCCGGCCTCGTAGGGATTGGTGGTCTCGTCGATGTCCTGGCCGTACAGCGACAGCCGGGCCTCGAGGCGCAGGGTGTCGCGTGCGCCCAGGCCGATGGGGGCCACGCCCGCGTCGAGCAGGGCGCTCCACACCGCGGGGGCATCGGCCGCGGCCATGAACAGCTCGAACCCGTCCTCGCCGGTGTAGCCGGTGCGCGCGGCGGTCACCGAGGCGCCAGCCAGGGTGGCGTCGCGCAGGCCGAAGCCGGGGACCTCGCGCAGGCTGGGGTCGCCGGCGAGGGTGGCCACGTGGCCTACCGCGTCGGGTCCCTGCACCGCGATGAGGGCGAGCTCGTCGCTGCGATCGACCAGCTCGCACAGCTCGCCGGCGTGCTCGCGGAAGTGGGCCAGGTCCTTGGCCACGTTGGCCGCGTTGATCACGATGCGGAAGTGCTGGGGCCCGAAGCGATAGACGATGCAGTCGTCCACGATGCCGCCGTCGGGGCGGCAGGTGACGGTGTACAGGGCCCGACCGTCGGCCAGGGTGCCTGCGTCGTTGGTCACCAGGGTCTGTACCGCTCGCAGGGCGCCCTCGCCGAGGAAGTCCACCTCGCCCATGTGGGAGACGTCGAACACGCCGGCTGCGCGGCGCACCGTGTGGTGCTCCTCGAGGATGCCGAGGCCGAACTGCAGGGGCATCGACCAGCCGGCGAACGGGACCATCTTGGCGCCGTGCTCGAGGTGGAGAGCGTGGAGCGGGGTCGTTCGCAAATCGCCGGTCATGCGCGCCCCGGCACTATCGGCGACCGCGCCGGCGCGCGCAACCGATCCTCGCCGAGCCGTCGTGGGAGGGGCGCCGGGCGCACGGGCGAGCCCCCGGACCCGGGTCGTTGTAAGCTGCGCGGGCTCGCCCGGTTCGTACCCCCAGCCATGCTCCGCCTCGCCCGTCGCCTCCGCCCCGTCCACGTGGCCCTGCTCGTGGCGCTGTCCCTGCCCGGGTGCGGGCGCAAGGGCAAGAAGGGCTCGCGCAAGCCGGAGGGGCAGGTGTCCGACATCGAGGCCAATCGCTACATCCGACGGGCGATCCGGCAGTCGAGCGAGGGGGTGATCCTCTTGCCCTCCGAGCGGGCCAACCGCTTCTACGAGCTGCCGCGGCTCAACGAGATCGCGCAGACCCTGCGCAGCCCGGCCGCGAGCTGCTTCCTCACCCGGGCCATCGAGACGATGGAGCCCCGCAGCGACGGCGAGCCGGGCTACCAGCACGTGCCCGAGGGGCAGCTCAAGGCGCGGGTGCGGATCGCCCCCTCGGGCGAGGTGCTGCGCGCCGAGGTCCTCGAGTCGGGCTTCGGCGACGAGCCGATGGAGGCCTGTCTCACCAAGGTGCTCGAGGAGCAGCGCTGGCCGCCCAACAAGAGCGGCAACACCCACTACATCGACGTGGTGTACTGGGTGAGCCTGGGCATGCAGCGCGGCCTGGACGATCCCGACTTCGCTACGCAGCTGCGGCGCGAGGAGGTGGGCGCGGGGCGGCGGGCCAAGGCCTGCCTGCAGGGGCGGGTGGACGCCGGGCACTACGAGGTGCGCGGCCTCAACCTCATCGATCGCGAGGGCGGCACGCTGGTCAATCGCATCGACACCGGCGACCTGCCCGAGCCCATCCGCCTGTGCATCGCCACCGCGCTGCGGGAGATCCGGCTGCCGCGCGACCCCGATGCCTTCGTGCGCCCCATCGCGCCGCGCGTGGCCTTCGACGTGCAGGGCGACGGCACGGTGAGCGTGCAGGGCGAGCGCTGGCTGGAGCTGCTCGAGATCGAGGAGCGAGCCCGGCTCGCGGCCGAGCGCCGCGCGAGGGAGGGCGAGCCCGAGGAGACGGACGCGGGCCCGCTGGAGCTGGTCGACGAGCTGCCCGCCGAGCGCCCCGGGAGCGAGGTGAGCACCGGGGTGATCGCGGCGGGAGGCTCGGGTCGCCCCGGCGAGGAGTCGAGCCCGCCCCCGGAGCCCGAGCCCGAGCGCCCGGCCCTCGATCCCGCCTCGCCAGGGCTGCGCCTCGACCTGGGGGGCCGCCACGATGACGACGAGCAGTAGCACCCTGCGCTCGGAGGGCGCAGGGGCGCTGGTGCCCGTCGACGAGCCCGACCTGCGGGTGCGGCATCGCGACCTGCCGGTGATGCTGGGCGGCGAGCTCGATCGCCTGGTGGGCTTCGTCCAGATCGTGCGCCTGCTCGGCGGCATGCTGGGGGTGCTGGGGACGCTGGCCGCGGTGGCCGGGGTGGCGCTGGGATTGCCCATGCTCACCGTGGTGGCCGTGCTGCTGTCCACGCTCATCCTCTACGCGCTGTGGGAGGACACGCGCCTGGCCAGCGCGCTCGAGCTGCTGCGGCGGCGCCGGATGGAGGCGGCCGAGGAGGCGCTGGCCACCATCGCCGGCTCGCCGCGGCGCTCGGCCTGGCAGCGGCAGCGTGCACGCACCTACCTGGCCTCGCTGGCCTGGCGGCGCGGCGACGTGGAGCAGGCGCTGTCGTGGATCCAGGCCCGGCTCGCCGCGCCTCGCCGGAGTCGCGAGGAGCCCACCGAGCGCTGGCTGGCGCTGGCCACCGAGGCGCAATTGCTGGCGCAGGCCGGGCACGCCGCCGAGGCCCGCGAGGCGCTGGACCGCCTGCCGCCGCCGCCCCCGGACGAGCAGGCCGAGCTGGTCGAGGCCCAGACCGCGCTGCTGGTCGCCTTCGTGGCCGACGAGCCCGATCGGGTGCGGGGGCGGGTGGACGAGTGGACGCCGATGATCGACGAGCGCGACGGGGTGGGCCTGGGCGTGGCGCTGCTGGCCTGGGCCAACGCGGGTCGAGGCGAGCGCGACCGGGCCATCGCGCTCACCCGCGAGGTCCGCTCGCGCGATCGCGACGGCCACCTCGCTCGCTTCTATCCGCGGCTGTGGCAGTGGATCGAGCGCTACGACGAGCGCTACCACCCGGGCCGTCGCTGAGCGATCCGGGCGAGGGCCGTGCCCCCGGCGGCCCCTACGAGGGCTCGTCCTCGGCGGCGGGCTCGACGAGCTCGGGCTTGGCCACCACGCCGCTCTCCTCGTCGTCGCGGCCGACCTTGGTCTTGCGCACGACGGCGGAGAGGTCGTTGTAGGTGGTGGTGATCGAGGCGTCGGCCGGGATCTCGGCGATGAGCGAGGCCGCCTCGGTGTTCTCGAGCACCTCTTGGTGCGAGGGGTCGGGCGGCGCGAGCAGGCTGATGACCATGGAGCCGCCGATGAGCACCGCCACGATGCCCAGCGAGATGCCGATGGGCACCTCGAAGGGATCGATGAGGCCCAGCAGGCCCTCGGCGAGCAGCATCTTGGCGCCGATGTAGGCCAGCACCAGGCCGAGGCCGTATTTGAGGTAGGCGAACTTGTCGAGCACGTTCTGCAGCAGGAAGAACATGGCCCGCAGGCCGAGCACCGCGCAGACGTTGCTGGTGAAGACGATGAAGGGATCACGGCTGATGCCGAAGACGGCGGGGATCGAGTCGAGCGCGAAGACCACGTCGGAGGTCTCGATCATCAGCAGCACGATGAGCAGCGGGGTGGCCCGCAGCCGCCCCGACTCGCGCACGAAGAACTTGCTGCCGTGGTAGCGCCGGGTGAGCGGCAGCACCCGCCGCGCCATGCGATAGGCGACGTTGCCCGAGGGGTCGACCGACTCGTCGTCGGTGAACAGCAGGCGGACGCCGGTGAACAGCAGGAAGCCGCCGAAGATGTAGAGCGTCCAGCTGAAGGTCTCGATGAGCCCGATGCCGACGATGATGAACACGCCGCGCAGCACCAGCGCGCCCAGGATGCCCGCAAACAGCACGCGGTGCATCACCGACGCGCGCACGTCCATGTAGCGGAAGATGACGATGAAGACGAAGAGGTTGTCGACCGACAGCGACTTCTCGATCACGTAGGCGCTGAGGAACTCGAGGGCCCGCTCGGAGCCGAACCACAGGTAGACCAAGCCGTTGAAGGACAGGCTCAGCATCACCCACACCACCGACCAGCCCAGGGCCTCCCGCGTGGTGACCGTGCGGGCCTTGCGGTGGAACAGACCCAGATCGATGGCCAGCAGGACGCCGATTCCGATGAGGAAGGCGATCCAAAGACCGGGCGAGCCTACGGATTCGAACAAGCCCTGGCGCTCCGTGGACGGCGGGGGAGGGAAGCCCTCACTTGAGACGCTCGACCTTGTCGGCCTTGACCTTGAGCGTCAGCTTGCGGGGCTTGCTCTCGTCTTGGAACTCGAGGTCGACCAGCGTGCCGGAGAACTCGATGTGAGTGGCCGGCGGCAGGCCCGTGTAGAAGTCCTGGTCGGAGTACAGCCGGTACTCCATCGTGATCTCGTACAGCACGGGCTCGTCGACGGTGGCGAAGATCTCGTGCTTGCCGTACTGGGAGTCGTCCATCGCCTCGCCGAGCTCGGAGCCGTCGCGGAACACCGCCTGGCCGCGGAAGCTCCCCTCGGCGGCCTTGAGCTGCTCGACATGCGCGTCGCGCTCACCCCTCGACATGGTGTTGAACGCGTCCAGACGCTTCTCGTTGAAGGTCAGATCGGCGCCCTTGACGTCGTAGGATTCGGGCGGCTTTTGCCAGTCCGGGGTCTTTTCTTCGCCGCTGGGGTTGCAGGCGGCGAGCAGCCACGCCGCACACACCCCGGCGGCGAGCCTGTGGGCTCCGCGCATGGCGGGAAAGCTATCACGCCGCGCGGAGAATTCCACCGCGATGATCCGGCGCCCCTCGTGCGCTCCCCGAGATCCGGCGCCCGGCGGCCCCGAGGCGAGGAATCTCAGGTGGGCCCGGGGTCGGCGATGATCGCCTCGGGAGGCAGCGACGCTGCGAGGGCGTCGCGGGCCCGGTCGATGTGCGCGGCCGTGGTGGCGGGCCCCTCGAAGGTAATGCGGACGTGGTAGCTCACGCGCCCGTCCTCGCCCCGGGTCCAGCGCGGGTAGGACCCGATCTCCACGCCCGCGAAGCGCTCCAGGATCTCCTCGAGCCGCGCCGCGATGGCGCTCTCCTCGAGGGTGCAGTGGAGCATGGCCACGTGCCAGCCCTCGCCCTGGGGCAGCTCGCCCGGCAGCGACTCGAGCCGCTCCACCTTGGAGCGCAGCAGGCCCGGCACTCCCGGCAGGATGTAGACCCGCGAGGGCTGCGGCTGGTGCAGGTCGAGGCGGAGCACCGGCCAGCCGGGGCCCGCCCGCAGCACCGTGCCCTCGGGGAGGTCGGCCATGGTCAGCGCCTCGGGGGTGAGGCGCTCGCCGTAGTAGGCCCGCAGCTCGGCCTCGATCTCGGGGTGGCGCACGAGCGGGCGGCCGGTGCCCAGGGCGATGGCCTCGAGGGTGCGATCGTCGTGCGTGGGACCCACGCCCCCCGAGGTGAACACCAGGGGCGCGCGTGTCAGTAGATCCTGGAGGGCCCGGCCGATGTCGTCGATGCCGTCGCCCACCATGCGCAGCTCGACCAGCGCGATTCCGCGGCGGCGCAGCATCTGGATCAGGAACCAGCCGTTCTCGTCGCGGATCTTGCCGCTGAGCAGCTCGTCGCCGATGAGGAGGATGGAGGCGCGCGGGGGCGGGGCACGCTCGGCGGGAGGCGCGGGCACGGGGGACGAAGCGGTGGGCGTTGGCTCGTTCATGTCCCCACGCGGGGGCGCACGATAGCACGGAGGGGAGGGTTGACGGTGCCGAGGGACGGGGCGTAGCAAGCACCCGTGCTGGTGGCGGACGACCGATCCCCCTACTTCGGCGAGGGCGTGCTCGCGCTCGCCGATGGTCGCGTGTTCCGGGGCCTGGCCTTCGGCGCCCGGGCCACGCGGGTGGGTGAGGTTGTGTTCAACACCTCGCTGACCGGCTACCAGGAGATCATCACCGATCCCTCCTACGCGGGGCAGCTGGTGTGCCTGACCGTGGCCGAGGTGGGCAACGTGGGGGTCAACCCCGAGGATGCGCAGTCCAAGGGGGCCGGGGCCGAGGGGCTGGTGATCCGCTCGCTGTCCCCAGTGGTGTCCAACTGGCGGGCGCAGCAGAGCCTGCCGGCCTACCTCGAGGAGCGCGGCATGCCGGGGCTGGGCGAGGTGGACACCCGCGCGCTCACCCGACACCTGCGCTCGGTGGGCGCGGTGATGGGGGCGCTGTCGACCGAGGAGAGCGACGCGCAGGTGCTGGTGCGGATGGCCCGGGAGGCGCCGCCGATGGAGGGGCAGGCGCTGGCCCACCGGGTGAGCACCGCGGAGCGCTACGAGTGGAGCGAGGGGCTGTGGCAGCGCAGCGCCCCCGAGCCCGACGTGCACGTGGTGGCCTACGACTTCGGGATCAAGCTCGACATCCTGCGCAACCTGGTGCAGCAGGGCATCCGGGTGACGGTGGTGCCCTCGACCACGCCGGTGGACGAGGTGCTGGCGCTCCGGCCCGACGGGGTGTTCCTGAGCAACGGCCCCGGCGATCCGGCGGCGCTGCAGGACATCATCGAGCGTACTCGCGAGCTGGTGGACCGGGATCCCCGCCTGCCGATCTTCGGCATCTGCCTGGGGCACCAGCTCATGTGCCTGGCGCTGGGCGGTCGGACCTTCAAGCTCAAGTTCGGCCACCACGGCGGCAACCACCCCGTGCGCGACGAACGAAGCCGCAGCGTGGCCATCACGGCGCAGAACCATGGCTTCGCCGTCGACCCCGAGTCGCTGGGCAAGGGCACCGAGGTCACGCACCTCAACCTGTTCGACCAGACGGTGGCGGGGCTGGGCTCCACCCAGCGTCCGCTGTGGGGCGTGCAGTACCACCCCGAGGCCGCTCCGGGCCCGCACGATGCTGCCTACCTGTTCTCGGACTTCGCCTCCGTGGTGCGTCGCCACCGGGCCGAGCGGTGAGGCGGGGCGGGTGAGCAAGAAGGAGGCGCGCGCCCGGAGCTCCGGGCCGCCTGCTCCCGTGGTCGCGGTCGGCGACGACGACCCCGGGGGCTCGTGGGGCGAGGCGCTCGACGAGCTCGGGGCGGCGGTGTTCGACGGGGAGCCGGGGCGCCATCGCCTGGCCCCGCTGTGGGCGCGCTGGGACGACGAGGCGGCGCCGCTGCGCGACGAGGATCCCGACTATTCGCGCTGGCAGATGATCCGCACCGACTGGGCGCTGTGCGACGCTCGGGCCCACGACGCCACCGGGCCCGGTGACACCTGGGCGCGGCGGGCCGCGGCGGGGCGGCTGCCGGGGTGGACGCCCCGCGATGTCGACGTGGTGCTCGCGACCTCGTTCTGCGGGTTGTTCGAGGTGTGGGCGGGCAAGGTGCCCTGGCTGCGCGACTGCGTGGGGGGGGTGTGCGTGGCCCTGGCCGATCCCGTGCGGCTCGAGCCGGTGGGCGGCAAGGGCCCGGCCGCGCTGTGGGAGGCGCGGGTGGTGATCGAGCAGGGGCGGGCGCAGCTGTGCCGGCCGCCGCTGTCCTATCCGCTCGAGATCCTCGAGACGGTCCGCGAGCGCTCGTTGCGACGCTTCGCGCCGGGGGGCCGACCGCTGTCCATGGCCACGCTGCGTCGGGCTCGGCTGCGCTGGCGTCGGGCCGAGCGCGCGGACGCCCGGGTGATGTTCCAGATCATCGACTAGCCGAGCGGGACCGGGATCGGCCGCGGCTAGAACGACATCGACACGGCCACGCCGGTGTGGCGGGCGCTGATCGAGGGCGCGGCTCGGATCTTCATGAGGGCCCGGCCCTGGCGCTCGTAGGCGATGGCGTAGCCGAGCAGGCCCGCCCCCGCGCCGATGCCCAGCGCGGCGCCGTCGTTGGCGGCCCAGCGCAGCGGACGGTAGCGGGCGATGCAGCGAGGATCGCCGTCGCACTGCGACTCGTGGCGCAGCAGGGTGTAGTTGGCCCCCAGCATCCAGGCCACCGAGGCCCCGATGGCGGCCACGCCCAGCAGCCGCGCGCCGCCGCGACGTCGCACGTCGCCGCCGCGCAGCTGCACGTCGCGGGTGGCCGCGGCATTGCCCAGCATCACGCCGGCCCCCGCGGTGCCGGCCACGAACATGGCCATGCCGTAGGCGCTGTAGTTGTCGAAGCTGTGCTCGATGACCTCGGCGTCGTCGCAGGCGCTCGAGTCGGCCGAGCCGCTGTCGAGGCAGCGCTGCAGCGCGCGGGCGCGGGCGTACTGGATGCCCATGGCGCCGGCCATGCCCAGGCCGCCCACGGTGAACACCCCCAGCGCGCTACGACGGAACTTGCGGATGCTCTGCTGGGTGCGCGCCGGATCGGGCGCGACGGGGCTCGCCTGGATCGGTCCCCAGGTGGGGGCGGGCGGCGAGACCAGCGGAGGCGGAGGCGGGGCCGCCTGGGTCACGACCACCGGCGCGAGCGGGGGCGCGACCATGATCGGAGCCGAGGTGGTGGTCGTGGTGACGACGACCGTGGTGGTGGCCGGGGCCGGGATCGTCTCGAGCGGCGCCGGGGCGGGGGCCGTCGTGACCACCACGGTGGTGGCCGGAGCCGGGGCCGGAGCAGGCGCGGGCGCATCGGGCAGCGTGGACTCCACGGGAGTCGCGGCCACCGGGGCGACCAGCGCAGACACGAGCGCGAGCGAGAGGACCATGAGCGAGGTCCATCATGACCCGTCTCGGGCGCCGACGCTGCGATCCTCCCCACCAAAGGCGTCCCTCGGGGCCGCAGGCGGGGCTCCGAGGCGCTCGTCGTCGGGCGCGGGCATGCCGGTCCCGGAGGCGATCCCTTCGTCCGGCACTAGCGCAGTCTCCGCCGCCCCGGTCCCGCCCGGTGGCTCGAGCGGCGGCGTGGGCGGGCCGAGCAGGGCCTGGGGCGCATGGAGGGGCTCGCCGAGCACCTCGAGCGGATCGATCGCCACGCCATCGAGCTTGATCGTCAGGTGCAGATGCGGCGCCGCGCTGCGCCCGGTGTTGCCCACCAACCCGATGGCCGCCCCGCGCTCCACCGGCGCGCCCTCGACCACCAGCACGTCCGAGAGGTGCCCGTACAGGCTCTGCAGCCCCTGGCCGTGCTCGATCACCACCAGGTTGCCCAGGAAGGGATCATGACCCACGAAGCCCACCTCGCCGTCGCCCACGCTGACCACCAGGTCGCCGATGGCCCCGCGGAAGTCCACGCCGCGGTGCAGCCGGACCCCGCGGCCCGAGACCGGATCCATGCGCCAGCCGAAGCTCGAGGTGATGTGCACGCTGAGCACGGGCCAGCCGAGCCGCGGCCGCGGGCGCATCGCATCGAGACCCGGGATCTCGAAGGCACCCGGCGGCGGCTCGGCAGGGGAGGGGGCCACGTCCTCGCGGGGGGGTCCCGGCGGGGCGTCGCCCGGGGCGGCCGAGTCGTCGCTGCAGGCCATCGCGAGCAGCAGGCATGCCGCGAGCGACCCCGGCCACGCGCGGCCGGAGCTGGGTGGGGCTCGGCGTGTCGCGGGCGCCTCCACGACTGCTACTGCGGGATGCCGCAGAAGCCCACGTCCTCGAGGCCCGGCGAGGGATCGTCGAGCGCCGGGACGCACTGCTCGGAGGGATCGGAGCACTGGTCGGGCGGCCCGGAGATCTCGCAGACCGGGGTGCAGCAGGCCCCGTCCATCGGACAGCCCGCGGTGCCGTTGCGGCAGATGAGGCCGGGGTTGCAGCTCTGGATCGTGTAGCAGGGATCTCCGTCGTTGCCCTGGCCCTCGGGGGCGCCCGGCATGGCGCACACGAAGTCGTCGAACGCGGCGAAGCAGCCCTGGCCCGCGGGGCAGTCCTGCAGGATCGGATCGCAGGTGACCTGGCAGACGGGCAGGGCGCCGTCGTTGAAGGCAAAGCAGTCTCCGCCGAACTCGCAGGGGAGCCCCACCGAGCAGTACTCGAGGCAGGTGCCGGTGCCGGTGTGACCGCTGACGTCGGTCATGCAGAAGTAGCCGGGCGCGCAGGTGTCGTTGTCGGCCATGCGCTCGCACGACTCACCCCACAGGTCGTCGCCGATCACCGGCACGCACTTGGTGGAGTCCACGGTCTCCTGCCCCGGCGTGCTCACGTACGAGGTGCACTTCTCCCCGCGCGGGCAGTCCTGCTCGTAGGGATCGCACTGCCCCACCACGCCGCCGTCGGGGGGCATGATGAAGCCCCCGGTGTCGTCCATCGGATCGTCGGCGCCGCTGCCATTGGCGCCCGAGGTCACGGTCTGGCCGGGTCCATCGTCGGGGAGCATCGTGGTGCCGCCGTCGTCCATCGGCCCGGCCTCGCCCGATTCCTCCTGCGTGGCGGGATCCGCCGGGCAGGCCGCCATCGCGCCCAGCGAGAGCCACGCCACCACGCCACCACGCCAGCTCCACGCCCTTCGCCTCGCCATCGTGCCCCTCGCTCCGCGGCCGGGACGCGCCCACCGCCGCCGATCATCAATACTATGAAGTGGAGCTGCCATTCTACTCGAAACTGACACTCCTGGGCCCCGCAGGATCCATTGCGGGCTGGGCGCAGGACCGCGTACAACGGGCTCATGGCCGAGCCCTCGTCCGAAGCGAGCCTGGAACCGCTGCGTACCGTCACCGTGCTGGGGGCGGGAAGCTGGGGCACCGCCCTGGCCATCCACGCCGCGCGGCGTGGGCGTCCCACCCTGCTGTGGACGCGTACGCCCGAGCACCAGGCCGCGATGGCCCAGGAGCGTCGCAATGCCCGCTACCTCCCCGACTTTCCGTTCCCCGAGGGGCTGCGCACCACCGACGATCTGCACCAGGCGCTCGACGGCGCCGAGCTGGTGATCTGCGGCATCCCCAGCCACGGCATGCGGGCGATGATGGAGCGCGTCGCCCAGGACTTCGCCACGCGCGACGCCCCGGCGCCGATGTACCTCATCGCCGCCAAGGGCATCGAGGTCGACACGCTGAGCAACATGCACCAGGTGCTGGCCCAGGAGCTGCCGCCCTCGCATCGCGGGCGCATCGCGGCGCTGGGCGGGCCGAGCTTCGCGGCCGAGGTGGCCAAGGGCCTGCCCACCACCGTGGTCGTGGGCAGCGAGGACGCCCACGTGGGGATGAGCATCCAGGCGCTCTTGTCGGGCGACGGCGTACGGGCCTACGTGACCGACGACATCCTCGGGGTGGAGCTCGGGGGCGCGTTCAAGAACGTGATCGCGATGGCGGCCGGCATCGGCGACGGCGCGGGCCTCGGTGACAACGCGCGCGCCGGCATCATCACGCGTGGGCTCGCCGAGATCAGCCGGCTCGCGATCTCGCTGGGAGCGCTGCCGGCCACCCTGTCGGGGCTCGCCGGGCTCGGCGATCTGGTCCTCACCTGCACCGGCGGCCTGTCCCGCAACCGCCGCGTGGGGATCGCCCTGGGCCAGGGCAAGAAGCTCGAGGAGATCCTCGCCGAGATGGGGATGGTGGCCGAGGGCGTCAAGAACACCAAGTCGGCCTATCGCCTGGCCCAGCAGCAGGGGGTGGAGATGCCGCTGGTGAGCACCATGTATGCCATCTTGTACGAGGGCATGGCGGTGCGAGAGGCGGTCCAGGCCCTCATGGGGCGGGCGCTGAAGGCCGAGCGCGAGTGGTGAGCCGGCGGCCCACGCCGGCCCTTGGCTCCAATTTGGTAATCCGCTAGGCTACGCCCGACCTTGAGCAACATCGAGCCCACGCCCTTCGGGGACAAGTATGTGCTCGTCGAGCACATCGCCACCGGCGGCATGGCGGAGATCTATCGGGCCCAGTACGCGGGCATCGAGGGCTTCGCCAAGGAGCTGGTCGTCAAGACGTTGCGCGAGGACTTCGCGGCGCGCCCCGACGTCGTCGAGATGTTCCTCGACGAGGCGCGGGTCGCCGCCACCCTCACCCACAACAACGTCGTCCACACCTACGACCTGGGTGAGATCGGCGACGACTACTTCATCGCGATGGAGCTGCTCAAGGGTGAGGAGCTCGTGCAGGTGCTGCGCACCTCGATGCAGGTGGGGCGCCCCATCCCGCTCGAGATCGGCATCGGCATCATCATGCAGTCGTGCGAGGGGCTGCACTACGTGCACACCCGGGTCGACGACTCGGGGCGCCCGCTCGGCCTGGTCCACCGCGACATCAACCCCACCAACATCCACGTGGGCTACGACGGCACCTGCAAGGTGCTGGACTTCGGCATCGCGGCCACGCGGGCCTCGGCGGTGGCCAAGAAGGGGCAGGTCGCCGGCAAGCTGGCCTACATGGCGCCCGAGCAGCTGCAGGGCGCCACCATCGATCACCGGGCCGACATCTTCGCGCTCGGCGTGGTGCTCTACGAGATGTGCCTGGGTCGCCGGCTGTTCCGCGGCCGTCGCGAGGAGGTGGCCCGGCGCGTGCTCGAGGGCGACATCCCGCCGCCCACCTTCGTCGATCCGGCGTTCCCCCCCGCGCTCGAGGCCATCATCATGAAGGCGCTCGAGGTCGACCCCGCCGACCGCTACCAGAACTGCGACCACCTGTTCCGCGACCTCGAGGGCTTCCTCCAGGAAGAGGGGCTGTCGTGCACGCCTCGCAAGATCTCGGCCACGATGGTCGAGCTGTTCGGCGAGGGCGCGCCGGCCAAGGTCAACTACGAGGACCAGTACGACGACCTCGAGGACGAGGCGCTCGACTTCGACGACTTCGAGCGCATCGACGATTCCTCGGCCGACGACGACGAGCCGCCCGACTGGGCGGTGGGCCTGGGCGGGGAGGGCAACGCCCCCGCGGCCAAGCGCAAGGCGATGACCATCGGCAACATCGAGGCGCTGGTGGCTCAGGGCAAGCTCGACGAGTCGGGGCCCAACCCCACCGTGAGTGGCGGGGCTCGCCAGGCCGCGGTGGCCAAGGACGCCACCGACGACGCCGACGCGCCCGTTCGCTCGGGGCACCACAAGATCGTGCCCAAGGGCGAGGTCGAGCTCGCGCAGAAGACCCGCGGGGGTCGGCGGGGCTCCGGGCCCACCAAGCAGCGCACGCCCTCGAGCCCGCAGTCGGCCCTGCGGCGCCCTACCGGTCGACACACCGGCCGCCACACGGGGCGCACCACGCCCACGCCGGGCACCGGTCGGCACGCCTCGCTCAACCCCACCGGCCCGCTCGCGGCGGTGGCCCCCGATGCGGCCAGCGGCCGGACCTTCGGCCACGGCGTGGTCCAGGAGAAGAAGGGAGGGTCGGCGTGGGTGTGGCTGCTCGCGGTCGTGGCCCTCGGCGTCCTGGGCTACGTCGCCTACACCCTGCTCAACGCCCGCTGATCGAGGCTCGATGGCGACCAACGGCAACGGCCTGCTCCCCACTTGGAAGAACTTCGCCGCGTTCCAGGTGTTCGGCGACTACGCGCCGTCCCAGGGCTTCCGCGTGCTGGTGCGAGTCGGGGCCGAGCCCGAGCGGCTCATCGAGCTGCTGCAGCAGCGGGCCCATCGCCACGCGGTGCTCGACCCGGACCTGGCCCTCGCCAACCTGCGCGCCGGGCTGGGCCTGCTGCGCACGGGGCTGGTGAGCTTCGCCTACGCCACGGTCGAGGAGACGATCGTGCTGCTGCGGCCCGAGGCGGTCGAGGACGCGGGGGCGCCCATCCTCGTGCAGAACCGGCTCGTCTCCGACTTCAGCGCCATGCTCTCGCTGCTGCTGGGCCAGCCGGTGGCGGTGAGCGCCCAGATCTACGAGGTCCCCGACGTGGAGATCGCCCGGCGGGGGCTGGTGGCGCTGGCCGAGGACGTCGAGGAGGCCACGCCCCGGCGCAGCGCGCTGTGGCTGGGGGCCCAGCTGCAGGGGCGCGGCGAGCCCTTCCATCCTTCGATGGCCGAGACCATCGAGGAGCAGAGCCACCTGCTGCAGACCCACGGCATCGACATGGACGCGCTGCCGGCCTGGTGGTGGCGCGGCGTGGCGGCCCAGCCCACCGACGCCGGCGTGCAGGTGTTCGACGAGCTGCCGTCCGGCGACGAGCTGGGCAACCTCGTCGTGGGATGAGCCACGCCCCGGGGCTCTACCTGCACGTGCCGTTCTGCGCACGGGCCTGCCCCTACTGCGACTTCGACTTCCAGGTGGGCCGGCGGCCGCCGGTGGATGCCTACCTGCAGGGCCTCGAGCGCGAGCGCCTCGCTCGCTCGCTGCCCACCGGGATGCCGGTGCACACCGTCTACGTGGGCGGCGGCACGCCGAGCCTGCTGGGGGCCGAGGGGCTGCGGCGGCTGTGGGCATGGATCGATCGCAGCTTCGGCACCGACGCGGCGGTGGAGCGCACGGTGGAGCTCAACCCCGAGCACGTGGACGGACCGCTGCTCGATGCGCTGGTGGAGGCCGGGGTCGACCGGGTCTCGCTGGGGGTGCAGTCGCTGCGGGCCGAGGCGCTGGTGCAGCTGGGCCGGGTGCATCGGGCCGCGCAGGCCGAGGGCGCGCTGCGGGCCGCGGCTGCGCGGGGCCTGCGGGTGAGCGCCGATCTCATCGTGGGGCGGCCGGGCCAGAGCGAGGCCGAGCTCGTCGCCGACGTGGAGGGGCTGCTGCACGCCGGGGTGGAGCACGTGTCGGTCTATGCCCTGACGGTGGAGGAGGGGACGCCGTGGGAGCGGCTGGTGCAGCGGGGCACGCGAGCCCAGCCCGATCCCGATGCCCAGGCCGATCGCCTGGGCCAGGCCGCGGCGCGGCTCGAGGCGGCGGGGCTGGTGCACTACGAGGTGGCCAGCTACGCCCGCGAGGGGGCCCGCGCTCGCCACAACCTGGGCTACTGGCAGTGGCGGGACTACCTGGGCCTGGGCCCCTCGGCCGCCTCGGCGCGCTTCGATGCCCAGGGCGCGGTGGCCCGCCGAACCAACGCCCGCGGCTTCGAGCGCTGGGTGGACGATCCCGGCGGCGGGGCCAGCGAGGAGCGTCTCGATCCCCGGGCGGCCGCGGTCGAGGGCCTGTGGGTGGGCCTGCGCGTGCTGACGGGGCTCGATGCGGCGGCGTACCTGCGCCGCTTCCCCGCGGTGGACGAGGACTGGCTGCGGGCCCGCGTCGCGCCGCAGGTGGAGCGGGGCAACCTCGAGTGGGCCGGCGGGATGCTGCGGGTCGCGGCCGATCGCTGGCTGTGGCACGACGAGATCGGCGCGGCCCTGCTCGACCCCGCACCCTGAGCGGCCGCCCGGGCGGCCGCGGTCCATGTGCGGCCTCCCCGCCAAGGGCCTCCGATCGATCGGGGAGGTGCACCCGGGCCTTGGCGAGGGTAGATTCGCAGGTGCGATGGGCGAGGCCGCCGAGGCGGAGACCGTGCATCTGACCGAGCGCCAAGAGCGGATCTTGCGCGCGGTCTGTCGAGACTTCGTGGTCTACGGCCAGGAGGTCGGCTCCTCTGCGCTGGTGCGTCGCCACGGCTTTCGCTGGTCATCGGCCACCCTGCGCCAGGAGCTCGCGGTGCTCGAGGCTCTCGGCCTGTTGCGGCGACCCCATCGTTCCGCCGGCTGCTCGCCCACCGACGACGGCATGCGCCGCTTCGTGGCCCAGCTCGATCGCAGCCTCGGCCCCCAGCCCGCGCTGGTGAGCGCCGTCGATCGCAGCCTCGAGCACCTGCGCGACGATCCGGGCCGTGGCATGCGGGCGGCGGTCTGCGTGCTGAGCGAGGTCTCGGGCTGCCTGGCCGTGTCGTTCCTGGGCACGGCCAAGGCGGGTCGCATGGAGCAGGTGGACGTGGTGCCCCTGGTGGGCGCGCGGGCCCTGGTGGTGCTCACCCTCGAGGGCGGCGCCTCGCAGATCCAGCCCGTGGAGCTCGAGCTGCCCGAAGGGGCCGACGCGGGGGCCGAGCTGCGGCGGCTGCAGGAGCGGCTGCGAAGGCTGTGCGTGGGGCACTCGCTGCCCTCGGCCCGCGAGGTCCTGCTGGCGCGGCTCGGCGAGCGGGAGGCCCAGGTGGACCGGCTGCTCGCCCAGGCCCTGCGCGTGGGCCTGTCGCTGTGCGCGGTGAGCCTGCTCGATCCGCTGTGGATGCAGGTGGCCGGGCAGCCGGCGCTGGCGAGGGGCGTGTCCGACACGGGGAGCCTGGGCGAGGTGCTGAGCCTGCTCGAGGACGATCAGCGCCTGGCCGAGGTCCTCGAGCAGCTCCTGCCGGCCACGGGCGACGGTCCCCCGCGGGCCCAGGTGCACGTGGGGGTGCGGGGCCGGCTCGACCTGCGGCCCCCCGACGATGGCGGTCGCGAGCTCGGGCTGAGCCTGGTCGGGTGCCGCGTGCCGGTGGCCGGCGAGGGCCCCGATCGGGGCGCGGTGGCCCTGCTGGGCCCCGCCCGCATGGATTACGCCGCCATGATTCCTCTGGTAGAGTACGCCGCCCGAGCGATGGCGGCGCGAATGTGCGCCTGAGCGCCCCCCGTCGGTAGACCCAGGGGTCTGCCGACCCGGGGCTCCCGTCGGGGCGTCGAGGTGAGAACGGACCAAGCATGAGCGGCAACAAGGACCAACGAGGCGCCACCGACGATGAGATGAGCGCCGAGATCGAGCGCACCATGGCCGAGGCCGAGGCGGCCGTCTCCAGCCTGGGAGACGACGAGGCCGAGGAGATCGACGAGGCCGACATCGAGGACGAGGTCGACGTGGAGGCGATCGTCGCCGAGAAGGACGCACAGATCGCCGCCCTCAAGGACAAGTGGCTGCGGGCGGTCGCCGACTTCGAGAACTACAAGAAGCGGGTCAAGCGCGACATCGACGACGCCAAGGCGCGGGTCACCCAGTCGCTGCTGAGCGCCTTCCTGCCCACCGCCGACAACCTGGAGCGGGCCCTGGAGATCGCCGAGCCCGCGGCGGCCCAGGCCAGCGACGACAACGCGGCCAACGTGGAGCAGGTGGTCAAGGGCCTGCGAATGGTCCGCGACGAGTTCCTGGGCGCGCTCAAGAAGAACGACATCGAGCCGGTGCCCTCGGTGGGCCATCCCTTCGATCCGGCGATCCACGACGCCCTGCAGCAGATCGACTCGCCCGACCACGCGCCCGGCGTGGTGGTCCGCGAGTTCGAGAAGGGCTTCAAGCTCGGTGAGCGTCTGCTGCGGCCGGCCCGGGTGATCATCGCCGGCTCCGGCTCGGGAGGCGCGACGGAGTCCTAGGCGATGGGCGGCCGCATCATCGGCATCGACCTGGGGACGACC
This sequence comes from Myxococcales bacterium, assembly GCA_020633315.1. Classification (GTDB taxonomy): domain Bacteria; phylum Myxococcota_A; class Polyangia; order Nannocystales; family Nannocystaceae; genus Paraliomyxa. The sequence goes on along the minus strand of JACKDV010000003.1, from coordinate 534,745 downwards.
AACTCCTGCGTCGCCGCACTGGTGGACGGAGAGGTGAAGGTCATCTCCAACGCCGAGGGGAGTCGCACCACCCCCTCGGTGGTGGCCTATGGCGAGGACGGCGAGCGCCTGGTGGGCCAGATCGCCAAGCGGCAGGCGATCACCAACCCCACCAACACCATCTACGCGGCCAAGCGGCTCATCGGGCGCAAGTACGAAGACCCCGAGATCCGCAAGATGGCCAAGCTGCTGCCCTACGAGCTGTGCGCCGCCGACAACGGCGACGCGTGGGTCAAGGTGTGGAGCAAGCGGCACTCGCCCAGCGAGATCGGGGCGGCGGTGCTCGCCAAGATGAAGGAGTCGGCCGAGGCCGCGCTGGGCGAGACGGTCACGCGGGCGATCATCACGGTGCCCGCCTACTTCAACGACGCCCAGCGCCAGGCCACCAAGGACGCCGGCCAGATCGCCGGGCTCACGGTGGAGCGGATCATCAACGAGCCCACCGCGGCCACCCTGGCCTACGGCCTGCACGAGCGGCAGGACAGCCGCATCGTGGCGGTCTACGACCTGGGCGGCGGCACCTTCGACATCTCGCTGCTCGAGATGCGCGAGGGGGTGTTCGAGGTGCTGGCCACCGCCGGCGACACCTTCCTGGGCGGCGAGGACTTCGACCACGCGATCGTCGACTGGTGCGCGGACCAGTTCCAGCGCGAGCACGGCTTCGACCTGCGCAGCGAGAAGCTGGCCATGCAGCGCCTCAAGGAGGCGGCCGAGAAGGCCAAGCAGGAGCTGTCGTTCGGGCTCGAGACCGAGATCAACCTGCCGTTCATCGCGGCGCCCGCCGGCCAGCCGCTGCACCTGTCGGCCACGCTCAGCCGGCGGCAGCTCGAGACCCTCACCAAGGCCCTGGTGGAGCGCACGGTGGCGCCCTGCCTGCAGGTGCTCGAGGACGCGGAGATCGAGCCCACCGAGATCGACGACGTGCTGCTGGTGGGCGGCCAGACCCGCATGCCCATGGTGGTGGAGCGGGTCAAGCAGCTCTTCGGTCGCGAGCCCAGCAAGTCGGTCAACCCCGACGAGGTGGTGGCCGCCGGCGCGGCGATCCAGGGCGCGGTGCTCGAGGGCACCGTGGACGGGGTGCTGCTGCTCGACGTGGTGCCCCTGCCCATCGGCGTGGAGACCCAGGGCGGCGTGTTCTCGCCGCTCATCCCCAAGAACACGACGATCCCGACCCGCAAGTCCGAGGTGTTCAGCACCACCGTCGACAACCAGCCGGTGGTCAACGTGCACGTGCTGCAGGGCCTGCGCGACATGGCCGAGGACAACAAGAGCCTCGCTCGCTTCCAGCTCACCGACATCCCGCCCGCGCCGCGCGGCGTGCCGCAGATCCAGGTGACCTTCGAGATCGACGCCAACGGGATCCTGGGCGTGGCGGCCAAGGACCTCGGCACGGGGCGCGAGACCAGCATCACCGTGCAGCCCAGCTCCGGCCTGGCCGAGCAGGAGATCGAGCGCCTGGCCGCGGAGGCCGAGGCCAAGAAGGGCGACGACAAGGCGCGCCGCGAGGTGGTCGAGCTCAGGAACCGGGCCGAGACCCTCGTGTACACCTGCCGGCGCTCGCTCGAGGTCTACGGCAGCGCGCTCTCCGACGAGGATCGCCAGGACATCGAGCGCGACGTGGAGGCGCTCGAGGCCGTGCTCGCCCAGGGGGCTCCCGATGCCGCCGCGCTGGCCGAGGGCCTGGTCGCGCTCGAGAGCTCGTCGCACCAGATCTACGAGGCCATGCTCTCCGAGGCGGGCCCCGGGTCCGAGTAGGTCCCGACTGGCGACGCATGGCGACGACCGACGACTACTACGCGGTGCTCGGGGTGGATCGCCGGGCCACGCCCGACGAGATCAAGAAGGCGTTCCGTCGGCTCACCCGCGAGTGGCACCCCGATCGTCACCCCGATGATCCCGAGGTGGCGCTGCGCTACCGCCGGATCAACGAGGCCTACAACACCCTGGGCGATGCGGCGCGGCGGGCCAAGTACGACATGAGCCAGCGCCTCGAGGGCATCGAGCTGCGCAAGGGCTTCGACGGTCGCAGCGCGCGGGACCTGCTCGGCAACGTGTTCGGCGACGTGTTCGGCACCCGCCGCGATCGCAGGCGACGCGGCCGGGACCTCCGCTACACCCTCAGCGTGTCGTTCGCCGAGGCGGTGCTCGGCTCGGAGCACGACATCGAGTTCGAGGCCCCCGGGCCATGCTCGGCCTGCGCGGGCTCGGGCACGCGGCCGGGCGGGCGCCCGCCGCAGACCTGCACGGTGTGCGGGGGCAAGGGCGAGATCAAGGGCGAGGGCCTGCTGTCGCGGCGCTCCGCCTGCGGTCGCTGCAGCGGCACCGGCCTGGTGCAGCCCGATCCCTGCCAGGAGTGCCGCGGTCGGGGCACGCGTCGGCAGACGCGATCGTTCCGCGTGCGCCTGCCCCCCGGCACCGACGCGGGGGCCGAGCGCGTGCTCGAAGGCGAGGGCGAGCCGGGTCGCTACGGGGGCAAGGCCGGCGACCTCAAGGTCACCGTCAACGTCAGCCCGCACCGCTGGCTGCGGCGCAAGGGCGACGAGATCCACTGCGAGGTCCCGCTGTCGATCTCCGAGGCGGCGCGCGGCGGCAAGATCCCCGTGCCCACCGTGGACGGCCTGGTCGACGTGGATGTGCCCAAGGGCGTGCGCACGGGCACCCGGCTGCGCCTGCGGGGCAAGGGGGTGCCGGCGGCCAAGGGCAAGGGGCGCGGGGATCAGCTCGTGACCGTGGTGATCGAGACGCCGGTGCTCAGCGGCTCGCCGGCGGTGGCCGAGGCCATCGACGCGCTGGAGGCCGCCTGCGAGGCCGCCCCCGCCTCGCTGCCGCGGCGCCTCGAGATGCGCAAGGCGCTGGGCGACAACGAGTAGCTTCGGGCCAGGGCCAGGGGGCGGATCGAGATCGTCCGGGCCATGGGCGTGCGGGCCGGGCGGGCCCCGGCCGCTCCTCGGGCCGAGCATCCCCGCGGACCCCACGAGCCCATCCGTGGATGTTATCAATGGCAGCCTTGGCCCGGAATCTCTTTCGGCGGCAGCTGCATTGCGATCGTCGCTGCCTGCTACGATCCGAGCCGCGGGGGTGACGCGTCCATGGTCTTCATCGACATGCCCCGAAAGGAGGTCACGCTCAAGCTCGTCTACTACGGGCCGGCGCTGAGCGGGAAGACCACCAACCTGCAGCAGCTCCACCGGCGCATGCAGGGGTATACCGACGGCGAGCTGGTCACCCTCAACACCCGGGACGATCGCACGCTGTTCTTCGACCTGCTGCCGCTGCGGCTGTCGGTGGGCGGCGGGCTGTCGATCCGCTTCAAGCTGTTCACGGTGCCGGGCCAGGTCATCCACAACGCCACCCGCAAGATCGTGCTGCAGGGGGCCGACGGCGTGGCCTTCATCGCCGACTCGCGGGTGAGCCAGACGCGAGCCAACAACGAGAGCTTCGCCAACCTGCGGGCCAACCTCAACGAGAACGGCATCGCGATGAGCGAGATCGGCACGGTCATCCAGCTCAACAAGCGCGACCTGCCGGGGATCCGCAGCGACGAGGAGGTGGAGAAGATCCGCCGCCGCGGCAGCGAGCCGGTCTACACCGCGGTGGCGCTGCGGGGCGAGGGCGTGGCCGAGACCTTCCTGGGCCTCGCGTCGATCTCGTGGTCCAAGCTCGATCGTCGCTACCAGCTCGAGGAGAGCTTCGGGGTCACCCACGACGAGGTGATGGATCAGCTCGCCACCTTGCTGGGGAGGGGAGGGCGGCGATGGAGCTGACCCAGGCCCTGCTGGTCGGTCCCGCCGATCGCAAGCCGGCGATCTCCGATCTGGTCAACGCGGGCGACGTCCAGCGCTGCCTGAGCCCCTTCGTGATGGGCGCGGTGGAGGGCGTGGCCTTGTTCGCCGACGACGGCCCTGCGTTCGCGGTGGCCAGCCGTCCCGGGGGCGCGCTCACCCGCTGGGAGACCCTGCCTCCCGAGGCCATGGCCGCGCTGCGCCGCGGGGCCGAGCGCAGCTTCGGCGTCGACGAGATGCGCTTCGACGTGCGCCCGCTGTTCGCGGGGGCCGATCGCGTGGCGGTGCTGGTGCTCGCCCGTCGGGCCGACGCCGGCGGAGCGGTGGAGGGACGCCTCGCCGACGCGGTGACCGGCGTGCTCGGGCAGCTGCTGCAGGCCGCGTTCGCGGCGTGGGTGACCTCGGAGATGCACCTGGCCGCGTCGGAGCGCTCGCACGAGGATCTCACCGCCCAGAACACCGAGCTGCAGCGGGCGGTGGAGCACCTGCGCCACATCGATCGCCTCAAGAGCAACTTCCTGGCCACGGTCTCGCACGAGCTGCGCACGCCCCTGACCTCGGTCATCGGCTTCTCCGAGATGCTGCTCGAGGGCATGGCCGGTCAGCTCTCGGCCGAGCAGCGCGAGTACGTGGAGACGATCCTCGGGCGCGGTGAGGAGCTGCTGTCGCTCATCACCCAGCTGCTCGAGATGTCGTCGCTCGAGGGCGGCACGGTGCGGCTCGAGCTGCGGCCATGGTCGGTGGCCGAGCTGGTCACCCGGGCCCTCGACGCGGTGAGCCTCTCGGCCGAGCGCGCGGGGCTGGTGCTGGTGGCCACGCCGATGGAGGTCCCGGCGGTCATCGCCGACGCGGACAAGGTCCAGCGAGTGCTGGTGAACCTGCTGGGCAATGCGATCAAGTTCACGCCCCAGGGCGGCCGGGTGACGGTGGAGGTGACCCGGGCCCCGATCCGCCGGCCCTTCCAGGAGGAGACCCTCTTCGGTGAGGAAGATCCCGATGCCGTCCGCGTCACCGTGAGGGACACCGGGATCGGCATCGAGGCCGATGAGCTCGGGAGGATCTTCGAGGCCTTCTACCAGGTGGATGCCGGCCCCACGCGGGCCCACGGGGGCGCCGGGCTGGGTCTGTCGATCGTCCGCAACCTGGTGGCCGCCCACGGCGGCGAGGTCTGGGTGGAGAGCGCGGCGGGGCAGGGGACCGCGGTCCACTTCACCCTGCCGATCGCTTCGGGCGACGTGGAGATCGGCGACTGATCGCTTCGTTTCGATCTCCCCTCGGGTCGATTCGCGTCGAAAAGGGAGATCGAACGGGTGCTTTTGTGCCTTGGCTCCTCTGGTCGACCGTGGATCGATGCGGCAAGCTTCGCGCGTCGCCTGGGCGACTGGCTCGACACGATGAAGGTTCAGGAGCAGCTCGAGGCGCTGGAGCGCCTCGCCGAGGCAATGTCGGTGCGCGTGAGCTATGAGCCCATGGCCGGCCTCGTCCAGCGCACCGGGGGGCTGTGCCGGGTCCGCGGCGAGTACCGGATCATCATCGACCGCCGCCTCAAGCCGCCCGAGCGGGTCCAGATCCTGGTCGATGCCCTGCAGCGCTTCGAGCTCGGCGACCACGAGATCGACCCCGAGCTGCGGGCCCTGCTGACCCCGGCCCGGGCCACCGGCTGAACGCCGGATCGGACGGGGCGTGCGTTCTGCTCCGGCGGGGATGCTCGGATCCAGCTCAGGGGCGCAGGAGCTGCTCGAGGATCGGGTCGGAGCCCACCAGGGCCTCCACCTCGGCGCGAACCGCGGAAATGGCCTGCGGCGAGGCATCGGGGGGCATCCGGGCCCGCACGGCGGCCTCGATGAGCCGCGCCTGGGCCGTCGGGCCATCGATGTCACCGCTGGCGAGGGCCTGGGCGATGGCCTGGGGCGAATCCGGGCCCGCCGCCGCGGAGCTGGCGTCGAGCGCCTCCGCGGCCTCCACGGACGGGGATTCGGCGGCCTCCACCGCCTGGGATGCTCCGATCGACCCCGAGCCGCTCACGCGGCCGAGGGGATCGCTACCGTCGGTGTCTCCCGAATTCGGCATGGCTCGACCTCCGAGTGTATCATCGGCCTCGTTTTGACTTCGTTGCACGCATCCGCCCGGAATTCGTCCGGGACCCCGCCCGAGCCGCCGATCCGGGGCCTGGGGTGCGTCGACACCGCGCCGTTGCCCGGACCGTGGGCCTCGTCGCCGAACCAGACCGCCTTTGTCGCTATACTCGGGGGCGACTCGCGAGGAGCGCGGGTCGGGGCGGATGCCCTCCCTAGCGCGGTCACGATGTCCACCTGGAGCCGTCGGTGAACCTTCCCACGCAGTACGGACCGTACCTGCTGCTCGAGCGCGTGAGCGTCGGCGGCATGGCCGAGGTCTACAAGGCCAAGGAGTATGGGGTCGAGGGCTTCGAGCGCACGGTCGCGGTCAAGCGCATCCTCCCTCACGTCGCCGAGGACGACGAGTTCATCGCGATGTTCAAGGACGAGGCGAAGATCGCCGTCCAGCTCAACCACGGCAACATCGCCCAGATCTACAACCTGGGTAACGAGCAGGACAGCTTTTACATCGCTCTCGAGTACGTCGCCGGCCGGGACCTCCGGGCCATCTTCCAGCGAGCCCAGCAGCTCGGGCAGCCGATGCCGGTCGCCCAGGCCTGCTACATCATCATGAAGATCTGCGAGGGGCTCGACTACGCGCACAACAAGAAGGACAAGTACAACCGCCCGCTGAGCATCGTTCACCGCGACGTCAGCCCGCCCAACATCCTCGTCTCCTACGAGGGCGAGGTGAAGCTCATCGACTTCGGCGTGGCCAAGGCGGCCGGCCGGGCGTCGCGGACCCAGGCCGGCATCCTCAAGGGCAAGTTCGGCTACATGTCGCCCGAGCAGGTCCGCGGCATGCCGCTCGACCGCCGCAGCGACGTGTTCTCGGTGGGCGTGGTGCTGTTCGAGATCCTCTGCGGCCAGCGGCTGTTCCAGGCCGAGACCGACTTCGCCACCCTCGAGAAGGTGCGGGCGGTCGACGTCCCGCGCCCCTCGTCGGTCAACCCCAACATCCCCAAGCCGCTCGAGAACATCATCTTCAAGGCGCTCACCCGCGAGCCCGAGCAGCGCTACCAGTCGGCGATCGAGCTGCACGACGAGCTTCAGGCCTTCATGTTCGCGCAGGGGTTGTTCTACAGCCGCAAGGACCTCGCGGCGTGGATGCGGGAGAACTACGCGCGCGAGATCGAGGCCGAGAAGGAGAAGGCGGCCGCGCAGGCCGACCTGCGGCCCGAGCAGTTCAAGCCCAACGGGCGCTCGGCCTCGGCCCCGCCCGGACGTCCGCCGCCCCCGCCCAGCGGTGGTCGCCCGCCGCCTCCGCCTCCGCGGGGTCGACCGGCCCCGCCCGCGCCCGGCAAGAAGGCACCCAAGCGCAAGACGATGGTGATGACCACGTCGCGCAACCTGCCGCCTCCGCCCGGCAAGCGAGCGCGTCCCGGAGGTGCCGGCGGACCGCCGCCCGATCCTCCCACCGTTCCCATCGTCTCGTTCAAGCCCGGCGGCGCGCCGCCCAAGCCCAAGGCCAAGCCGGTCAAGCCCACCTCGAGCTACTCGGCCGCCGCTCCCTCGTCGGACTTCGACTGGGACGACGACGAGCTCGAGACGCGGCTGTTCGAGGAAGAGGGCGAGGGGGGGCCCGCCGAGGACCTGGGCAAGGACGGCCTGAGCAGCGTGCCCACCAAGGTCGAGGTGGGCGTCAAGGCGCCGGTGCCCTCGGTGATCCCTGCGCCCGGCGTGGCCGCGAGCACCGACCCCGGGCCCGACAAGGGCGCGACGATGGTCCCCGGCCAGCTCATCATGCCGCAGCCGATGCCCGCCCCGATGGCGCCGCCGATGGCTGCCTCGGTCGGCATGCCCCCCAGCCCCCAGCCGCCCGAGGGTCCGCTGGCGCCGGGCTTCGGTGGCATGGCGCAGCCGTCGATGCCCGGCATGATGCCGCCCGCCGGCTTCCCCGGCGCGCCTGCGATGGCCATGGGCGGTGCGCCGGGCATGGTGCCCTCGGGAGGCGCGATGGCCATGCCTCCGGGCATGGGCTACGACTTCGACGATCGCCCGCGCAAGTCCAACGTGGGCCCGATCATCATCATCGTGCTCGCCCTGCTCGTGCTGTTCGGCGCGGGCTTGGGTGGCATCTACGTGATGCTCAAGGACAGCAAGGGCGGCGGCGGGAGCAAGAGCGAGGGCACGCCCACCGAGCCGCAGTCCGCCGGTGGAGGCACTCCCGCCGAGGCGGGCGGCGCCGGAGCGATCCAGGCGGCGCTCACCCTGGTGGTCACGCCGTCCGACGCCAAGGTCTCCGTCGACGGGGTGGAGCAGGGCGGTCCCTCGCCCGTGGTGGTGTCGGTGGTCCCGGGCAAGCACCTGGTGAGGATCACCCACGACGCCCACCTCGACTTCCAGACCGAGGTCGACGTGACCGCGGCCGGGCTCAGCCTGCCGGTCACCATGCAGCCCAAGGCGATCAAGCTCAGCTTCGAGCTGGTCCCTGCCGAGGCCAAGGCCAGCATCCTCAGCGGCGGCCAGGTGGTGGGCACCGGCAAGAACGGCGAGCAGCTCCCCGTGGTGCGCAAGCCCGAGGTGGCCTACGAGGTCGAGGTGAGCGCGCCGGGCTACACCTCGCTCAAGCAGCCGCTGGCCTTCACCGGCGAGGCCACCCAGACGGTGGCGGTCACCCTGACCAAGTCCGACACCGGCTCGAGCACCACGACCACCGACAGCGGCTCGAGCAGCTCGAGCAGCTCGTCGTCCTCGAGCCGGCCCAAGCCCAAGCGGCCCAAGCCCCAGCCCAAGCCCGCGGCCAAGACCGCCACGCTGCGCATCGGCACCAAGGGCGGCGTGCCGCCGGCCAAGGTCTACGTGGACAACAAGTTCGTGGGCACCACGCCGCTCATGAAGGTGATGGTCACCCCGGGCAAGCACACGGTGAAGTTCACCTGGACGTCCGGCCGTGCGCCGCAGACCGACAACGTCAACGTGGGCGACGGCGAGACCAAGGTCCTCAAGGGCGGCTAGGGTCCCGGATCCGCGGCAAGCGGGCTGTCGTCGCCGCGGATCACCGCCCACAGCGAGTCGGGCAGGTAGGGCGCGAGCCGCTGCTGCTCTTGCACGAAGCGCTCGCGGGTCCGCTCGATCCGCTCCACCGCCTCGCGGCCGGCGAGCGTGCCCAGCTTGAGCCGCAGCAGCCGTCGGTGATCCTCGTCGTCGGTCTGGCCGAGCTGGCTCTCGAGGAACTGGATCGCGAGCTGGTCGGTGGCATGCTCGGCGACGAGGGTGGCGGCATAGCGACGCACCAGGGGGTCGGCCCCGTAGGCCGCGGCGCGGCGGATGAGCTCGATCCCCCGGGCCCGGCGCTCGGCCTTCTCCTCGTCGCTGAAGCCCGCGGTCGAGCCCACCTGGTGGGTCAGCAGCATGCCCTGGGCGTAGAGCAGCTCGTGGCTCTCGGGGAACTGGGCCAGGCCGGCGTCGTAGATCCGGGCCGCGGTCTCCACCGCCTCGCGATCGATGGTGCCCGCGCCGCCGTAGATCGCCGTGATGCCCCCCCACAGGTACGCCCGGTGGAAGCGAGGGGCCAGCGTGGTCACGCCCTCCACGTAGCGCTCGACCAGCGCGGTGTCGGTCTGGCCGAGGGTCTCGCCCGCGAACACCAGCGCCCGGATCCACACCAGGTCGGCCAGGGCCTCGCGGTAGCCCAGGCTCAGGGCTCGCAGGTAGGCGGGCGGCGGCAGGACCATCAGCTCCTGCTCGGGCGGGAGCTGGGCCCGGCGCTCGTCCACCCGCTGGTGGACCACGCCCGCGAGCCCGGCGAGTCCCACCAGCACCACGGCCATCAGCCCGCGCATCGCCCCGATGATAGCGCCGATGAAAGGGAAGAGGGCGAGGCCGCATCGTGCGACCTCGCCCTCGAGGACCGGGACGGGTGCCCCGGACGTCCCTTCGTGACGGGAGCGATTGCTATGCCGCTACTCCACCTCTTGGTCGATGTACAGACCGGCGGCCGCGTTCACGCCGTTCTGGTCCGCGGCGCCCGAGCGCTCGTAGGTGGAGTAGGTCAGGTCGTCGTCGAGGTCGCCGAAGGCCTGCGCCGTGAACTGGCACGCGCCGAAGCCGGTGCCGGTGTTGCTGGCGACGAAGTTGTAGTGGAAGTAGTGCGCCTGCTCCTGCTGGAAGTTCAGGGCGTTCCACACCCGGTTGTCGGTCCACTGGGCGATGTCGTAGTAGCCGGCACCACCACCGCCGCCCTCCGCCGGGACGCAGCGTCCGCCGGGGCCGTCGTTGCAGTTGAGGGCGAGCTGCGGCGTCACGGCGGCCGCGGAGTTGCCCGTCTCCTGTCCGCTCTGGTGCGGGCAGCGGTGCGGCGCGAGGTCGGAGATGCCCGCGCCGCCGCCGATCACCTGGACCTGGCCGCGCTCGACGTGCTCCTCGTTGAAGTAGGCCGAGGCCGCGTCGAAGATCTTGGCGATCTGTACCCGCGCCTCGCTGGTCTTGCTGCGCCGCATGTACTTGGTGAGGGCCGGGATCGCGATCGCGGCCAGGATGCCCAGGATGGCGACCACGATCATCAGCTCGATGAGCGTGAAGCCGCGTGCCTTCTTCCACTTTTGGATGTCCACGTACATGATGTCTTGCCGTCCTTGTCTTCCCGTCTGTCGTCCGTTCCGTCCGGGACGAGGCCCACCCTCGTCCGCTACTCGTTCTCTCGATAGGTGTTGGTGGCGTCCGTCTGGTAGTTCACCTCGTCCTCGTAGTGGGTCGAGGTGAAGGCCCAGTAGTCGCCGTCGAAGTCGAAGTCGCACAGCGCGTAGGAGTAGAACCAGTCGCGCGCGAAGTAGGGGTCGGAGCCCGCGGGGAACACCTGGTTGGCCAGGGTCTCGCCGGGGGGCTCGTCGGCGGTGGCGGGATCGGTGGAGTTGGTCCCGTGCCCGGAGATCGTCGCGTAGCCGCACCACGAGTACGAGCCATCCGGCAGGAAGCGCAGCGCATCGAAGCCGTGCACCGCTCCGCCGCCGCGGAAGTAGGCCGCGTCGCCCTGGCCCACCAGGGTGTAGGCGGCGGCCGTGGGATCCCAGGCCAGGGGACCCTGCTCGGTCGCGATGAGGTTGGCGTTGGGATAGGTGCAGCCCTCGCCCTCGCAGTTGGTCGAGCTGGCGTAGTGGCCGTTGACCGCCCGGAAGCTGCGCTGACGCAGCGACAGGTTGCTGAGGTCCGAGATCACCTCGGTCTTGTGGGCGTTGCGTACATGTCGGGAATAGGCGGCGATCGCCACCGCCGCGAGCACTCCCAGGATGACCACCACCATCATCAGCTCGATGAGCGTGAAGCCGTAGGAGGCTCGGGCTCGGGCTGGGAGGCGGGTCACGGACGCGGGGGGAAGCATGCATCGTGCCATCTGACGAACGACTCCGATCATTGCGTAGTTGAGCCAACAGTCGCCGGAACGGTGACGGCGCGGGGCCGTAGATTGTCGGCCGGCGGGACAAAAATTGTCACCGAGCGATGATGCATGGCGCGGGACATCTCGTGGTCCCTCCGCCGGCCTCGCGGTGCGCCGCGTCAGCCGCCGTCTCCCTCGCCGCGATCGACCTCGATGCCCAGCTTGTCGAGGCGGTAGCGGAGCGAGCGGAAGCTGATGCCCAGCAGCTTGGCCGCCTCCTTGCGGACGCCCCGGGTGCGCCTCAGGGCCGCCCCGATGAGGTGGCGCTCGAGGTCGGCGACGGCCTGGTCGAGATCGGTGCCCTCCTCGGGCAGCTCGAGGGTGGCCACCGAGGTGATGGCCGAGGCGGCCCGTGGCGCGGGCAGGTTGGCGGCGGTGAGCTGGTCGCTGGTCTCCAGCGCCACGGCTCGCTCCACCAGGTTCTCCAGCTCGCGCACGTTGCCCGGGTAGTCGTGCTGCAGGAACCACTCCATGGCCTCGGGGGTGATGCCCCGGAGCTCGCGACCCAGCTCTCGGTTGAGGCGCTCGAAGAAGCGCTCGACCAGCGGGGTGACGTCCTCGGGGCGGTGGCGCAGCGGAGGCAGCACCACCTGCACCACGTCGAGGCGGAAGTAGAGGTCCTGGCGAAACTCGCCCGCCTCGATGGCGGCCTCGAGATCGCGATTGGTCGCGGCCACCACCCGGCAGCCCACCTCGATCTCCCGGTCGCCGCCCACCGGCCGGACCTTCCGCTCCTGCAGCGCTCGCAGCAGCTTGACCTGCATGGGGAGGCTGAGCTCGCCGACCTCGTCGAGGAACAGGGTGCCGGCCCCGGCCGCCACGAACACGCCGTCGCGGGCTCCCGCCGCGCCGGTGAAGGCCCCCTTGACGTGGCCGAACAGCTCCGACTCCATCAGGTTCTCGGGGATGGCCCCGCAGTTGACGGCCACGAAGGAATCCTCGTCGCGGTTGCCCAGGTTGTGCAGCGCCCGGGCCACCAGCTCCTTGCCGGTGCCCGACTCGCCGCGGATGAGCACGTTGGTGCGGGTGGGGGCCACGCGGCGCACCAGCTCGAACACCTTCTGCATCGCGTCGGAGCGGCCCACCATGCCCTCGAGCGAGTGCACGCCGCGGAGCTCGTCGCGCAGGCGCTTGTTCTCGCTGCTCAGGTCCACCCGCTCGAGCGCGCGCTGGACCACCACCTGGATCTCGTCCACCTTGAACGGCTTGGTGAGGTAGTCGTAGGCGCCGAGCTTCATCGCCTCCACCGCGGTGTCGGTGGTGGCGAAGGCGGTGATCATGATGACCAGCGGCGGCTCGCTGCGGCTGCCGAGCTCGCGCAGCAGATCCATGCCGCTCATCCCCGGCATGGTGAGATCGGTGATCACGAGATCGAAGCGGCGCTCGTCGAGGCGGGCCAGGGCCGCGGCCGCGCCCTCCACCGCCTCGGCCTCGTGCCCGGCGCGGCGCAGGCAGATCGTGAGGAACTCCCGCATGCTCGGCTCGTCGTCGACGACGAGGAGCCGGGCCCGGCGCGAGGAAGAGGAGGTGGCCATCGACCGCTCCAGCCTACACCGAGCCCGGCTGCAGCTCGCGGGGCGGCACGAGGCGGCGCAGCACCAGCAGGTGGTGCGCGGCGAAGCGGCGCATCAGGGGCTGGTCGCGCACGCTCCACTCGAGGCGCGCGAGGATGCGCCCCACCACCGGCACGGCCAGCAGGTGCGGCGAGGCCACGACCAGTCGCAGGCCGTGGAGGTCGGCGGGGGTCAGCGTGGGGGGCAGGCGCTCGATCACCCGCGAGAGCACGTCGAAGCGCGTCAGCCCGCGGGGCGAGTCGATCACCAGGGGATGGCGGCCCAGGCTCCGGCCCAGCCGACGCAGGCCGTGGTACAGGCCGATGGGGCTGCGGGCGTTGTCCAGCTGGAGCACCGCCACGCCCCCCGGCGCGAGCAGGCGGCCGATCTCGGCGAGCGCCTGGTCGAGGGCCTCGACCGAGCTCTTGGGATCGCGGCCCAGGTGGGGCAAGGTACGCATCGAGAAGATGCAGTCGTAGCTCGCGTCCGGCAGGGGGACGCGGACCGAGGCACCGCGGCCCAGATCGACCGCATCGACGATGTCGAGCTGCTCCACGCGATCCGAGACCCACTCGCTGAGCTCGGGGGCGCCGCGGCCCAGATCGAGCACTCGGCGTCCCGTCGCGTGGCGCAGCACCACCTCGCCCGCGAGGCGGTCGATGAGCACGGTGAGCCGGTCGGACTCTCGCGGCAGCAGGGCGGGCCGGTCGTCAAGGCCCACGGGGGCCAGGATCTGCGGCATGGCGCCCCGAGGCCGCCCCGGCCCGTTCGTTGACCCGCTCACGACCCCCATGGTACGCCTGCCCTAGCCTCTAGGAGCCCGTTTCATGGCCACGAAGATCCTCGCGATCGACGACAGTAAGACGATGCGGCTGGCGATCAAGATCACCTTCGCCGCGGAGGATGCCGAGGTCACTTCGGTCAGCAAGGGCTCCGATGCCGTGGCGCGCATCAAGGCCAAGCAGGGCGGATACGACGTCGTGCTGGTCGATGCCAGCCTCGCCGCGGGCGAGCCCTCGGGCTACGAGGTGTGCCGGGCGATCAAGCAGGATCCGGCGACCGCCAAGATTCCCGTGGTGCTGCTGGTGAGCAACCAGAGCGGCGTGGACGAGGCGCAGCTCGCCTCGGCCGGCGGAGACGACTGGCTGGCCAAGCCGTTCTCCACCGACGATCTCATCGCGAAGGTGAGCGGGGTGATCGCCAAGGGCTCGCGCCCGGCCGCCGCCGCGGCTGCGACCCCACCCGCCGCCGCCGGGCGTCCGCCTCGTCCCACCACCGGCCCACAGCCGGCGGTCGCAGCCCCGCCCGCCGCCGCTCGTGCGGCTCGCCCGACCAATCGCACCCAGATGGGCATGCCCGCGCCGGCAACGCAGCCCGCCTCGGCGGCCACGACCAAGACCGTGGCCACGCCCAATCGCCAGCCCGCGGCTCGAGTGGCGCCTCCGCCCGCTCGCACCGCGCCGGCCACCCCGGCGCCGGCTCCCGCTCGGCCCGCTCCGGCGCCCACGCCTGCGGTGGCCGCTCGTCCGGCACCGGCTTCCGCTCCGACCCCCGTGGCTCGTCCGGCGGTGGCTCGCAGCGCCGACGGGGCCATTCCCATCGCGATCCCCATCCCGTTCACGGCGGCCGACTCGCCCACGCCGGGCATGGTCGAGCGTCTGCAGCAGGCCGCGGGTGCGGCCGGCGTGGACCCCAAGGTGGCGCAGGCCCTCGCCGCGCTCAGCCGCGAGGTCGTCGAGCGCATCGTGTGGGAAGTGGTCCCGGAGCTCGCCGAGAGCATCATCCGGGAGCAGCAGGCCCGCGCCTGAGGCTCGCGCCGGGCTCTCAGCGCGACAGCGAGATCTCGGCGGGCACGAACGCCGGGCTCTTGCCGTAGCAGTTGCCGTCGTGTGCCTCGCCCAGCGGGGTCGCGTCCTCGGGGAAGCCGGGCAGCGGTCCGGGATCCACCAGCGTGCCGCGGGCTGGGTCCTTGCCCTTGCGCAGCCGCAGCTCCACCAGCTGCTCGCTGGCGGTCGGCGTCAGCCAGCTGCAGTCGCGGCCCTGGCCGCAGCCCCGCGTGTCGCCCTCGGGGTAGGTGACCACCTGGTAGAAGACCTTCACCACCACGTCGCCGCCCTGGGGCGCGGCGGGGCACACCAGCACGTCGTTGATCGCGAGGCGGGCGCCCGGCCCGTCCACGCAGGCCGAGGAGCGGGTGCCGTGGGCGGCGGCGGCGGTGAGCAGGCGGGTGACCTCCTGCGTGATCGCGAGCGGGGCCTCGCAATTGCTGGGGATCGGAAACGCCTCGGCGGGGCGGATGGCGCCGTGGCTGGGCGGAGCGGCGGGGGCCGGGGCGGGCTCCCCGGGCTCGGGCGTGGGCTCCACGTCGGGGACTCGCGGGGGGGACGAGACCTCGGGGCAGGGGGGCGGCGGGGACGGGTGGGCGCAGGCCGAGACGAGCCCGGCCAGCGCCAGCGTCGACAGCGGGCGGCGCGGCATCGCCAACAGCATAGTCCCCCCGAGGTTTCGTCGACAGGTCGGGCCCCCGCGTGCGAGAGGTCATCGTCTCGACGGCCCGCTCGGTGGCATCGTCCCTGGCCGATGAGAAGCCACTGGTGGGTGATGGGGGTGGGCCTGGGTCTCTACGGGGGAGCCTGCAAGACGACTCCGCTCGAGTCGCCGGCCGATCCGAAGGGCGAGGCTCCGCTGAGCACGGAGGTGCATGCGTTGATCGACGAGGCCGCCGATCCCTGCGTGGACTTCTATCGCTACGCGTGCGGGCAGTGGCTCGACGAGACCGTGCGCCCGGCCGACCAGCCCCGCTACGGTCGCTTCCACGAGCTGCGCGAGCGCAACAAGCTCGCCCAGCGGACCATCCTCGAGGAGGATGCGGCCGACGCCAACGCCACGGGCGACGCCGCCAAGCTCGGGCGCTTCTACGCCACCTGCATGGACGAGGCGGCGGTGGAGACCGCGGGCATCGAGCCCCTCGCTCCGCTGCTCGAGGCCATCGCCGCGGCCAAGGACGACGCGGGCCTGATGCGGGTGCTCGCTCAGCTCCAGCAGGTGGGGGCCCGGCCGCTGTTCGACCTCGACGTGGACGCCGGCTACGAGGATCCCGAGATCACCTCCGTGCACGTCGACCAGGGCGGCCTGGGCCTGCCCGATCGCCGCTACTACCTCGACGAGGGTGAGGCGGCCGAGGCCCTGCGGGCCGCCTACGTGGAGCACGTGGCCGAGATCCTCGATGCGCTGGGCGAGCCCGACGCGCCGCAGCGTGCGGCCGAGGTGGTGGCGCTCGAGACCGAGCTGGCGCGGGTGTCGATCCCCCGCGATCAGATCCGCGATCCCGATCAGCGCAGCAACCCCATGACGGTGGCGGAGCTGGCCAAGCTCACCCCCACGCTGCCGTGGAAGGCCTACCTCGAGGCCGCGGGCATCCCCGAGCCCAAGCACCTCAACGTGGTCGCGCCGAGCTACGTCGAGGCCATGGGCAAGGTGGTGGCCGGGGCCGAGTGGCCGGTGCGGCGGGCCTACCTGCGCTGGCAGCTCGGGCACGCGCTGGCCCAGCACCTGCCGGCTCGCTTCGCCAAGGCCGACTTCGAGATGTACGACCTGCGGCTCAACGGCCAGGCCGAGCCCACGCCGCGCTGGCGACGGTGCGTGGAGACCACCGACGGCGTGCTGGGGGAGAGCCTGGGGCGGCAGTTCGTGGAGCGCTACTTCGCCGGCGACAGCGGGCGGATCGCCGAGGAGATGATCGGCCAGATCGAGCAGGCCTTCGCGGCCGCGCTGCCCGGGCTCGAGTGGATGGACGCGCCCACCCGCGAGCGCGCGCTCGAGAAGATGCACGCCATCGTCAACAAGATCGGCCACCCGGAGCAGTGGCGGGACTACTCGGCGCTCGAGGTGGGCTCGGTCCACGTGGCCAACGTGATGGCGGGCCAGCGCTTCGAGTGGCGGCGCCAGGCGGCCCAGGTCGACGGCCCGGTCGATCGCGGCGAGTGGCACATGACCCCGCCCACCGTAAACGCCTACTACAACCCCTCGGGCAACGAGATGGTGTTCCCGGCCGGGATCCTCCAGCCGCCGTTCTTCTCCGCCGACAACCCCATGGCCATGAACTTCGGGGGCATCGGCATGGTGATGGGCCACGAGCTCACCCATGGCTTCGACGACGGCGGGCGCAAGTTCGACGGCAGCGGCCGGCTCACCGAGTGGTGGGGTCCCGACGCCGTGTCGCGCTTCGAGGAGCGGGCCACCTGCGTGGAGCAGCTCTACGACACCTACGAGATCCAGCCGGGGGTGCACCTCAACGGCAAGCTCACCCTGGGTGAGAACATCGCCGACCTCGGCGGCATCCGGCAGGCCCACGGCGCCTACCAGGCCTGGGCCGCGGCGCACGGGGGCGATGCCACCCCCGCCGTGGAGGGCCTGACCAACGAGCAGCTCCTGTTCGTGGCCTTCGGGCAGATCTGGTGCTCGCACGCCACCCCGGAGGCCGAGCGCATGCTGGCCACCACCGACACCCACTCGCACGCCCGCTACCGCGTCAACGGCCCGCTGTCGAGCTACCCCGCGTTCTGGGAGGCCTTCTCCTGCGAGGAGGGCACCCCCATGCACCCCGCCCAGGTGTGCGAGGTGTGGTGACGGCCTCCGCCGCCGCTACTCGCTGAAGCCGAAGATCACCTCGACCTCGAGGTCGGGGTCGTTCTCGATCTGGTCCTCGGTGTAGAGGACCTGGCGCCAGTCCTTGTGCGAGAAGCGATGGGTCTGGTCGGTGTGGTAGGGCGAGTCGGGGTCGTCGCTCTGGCCGTAGGTGAGGAAGGCGAAGGCCTCGGGCGCGTCGTCGGTGAAGCGCATGGCCATCACGAAGCTGCTGCCGTACTGCACCAGGTAGCCCTGCTCGGTGAGGCCGGTGGAGGTGTTGATGGGCTCGGGGCGCTCGAGCTTGTCGCCCAGGGTGGTGTCGAGCTTGCTGTAGACGACGAGGTTGGTGACGCCCTCGATGCTGGTGCCGCCGTGGAGCGGGATCCGCTCGCCGCTGCGCACGGTGTACTGCACGTCGCCGAGCGGGGCGGTCAGCGGGATCCGGGCCTGGCCGAGGCGCACCACGGCGCCCGCGAGCGCCTCGAGGATGCGGTCGTTGGCCTGGGGATCCTGCGGCGCGGGGGCGAGGCCGCGGGGGGTGTCCACCGCGCTCGTGGCGTCGGTGGGCGTCCCGGGATCGAAGGGCTCGGCGTAGAGCGCCCCGGCGTCGTAGTGGGTCTCGGGGTCGAAGTCGCCGAGGAGCTCGCGGAACACCACCGCGCCCACGCTGTCGAGCTCGAGGTGACGGTCCCAGGTGGCCAGCGCGTCGCAGGCCGCCGAGACGTCCACGCTGGTGCCCCCGTAGCTCACCGGGCCCGCGCCCTGGCAGCGCGCGACCACGGCGTCCACGAGCAGCTCGGCGGGCAGGCTGCGATTGCTGAGGATCGCACCGCGCAGCTCGTCGAGGTCGAACTTGCCCTCGGGCCCCGACATCGAGCCGTCGCGGTCGAGCAGGGTCACCGCGTTCATGCGGGTCCGCGGGCTGCGGGGCGTGCCCTCGAAGCCGTGCATGGGTGAGTAGCCGGTGAGCGGCTCCAGCGGGTTGGTCAGCCAGTGGCTGTCGTTGGCGTTGAACACGAAGTCGGCGCGCTCGAGCCGGGGCAGCTTGGCCGCGGGGATGAGCCCGGGATCGCGGGCGCCCGGCTCCTCCACCCAGTCGAACTCGGAAGAGTTGCCGGGCAGGAGCACCAGCCCGTTGTCGTCGAGCTGAATGGTGAAGAAGTCGGTCTCGCGCGCCTCGAGCCAGTGGTCGATGGCAGCCTGGCTGAGGTTGGGGGTGGGGGTCGCGTCGATGTAGAAGGCCCGGCCGTCGCGGCTGGTGGCCATGGTGTTGACCCACGGGATCCCCTTGACCTCGTCGTGCACCCGGATGAAGTCGTCGAGGTCCTTGGACAGGTTCATCCCGATGAACTGCGGGATGAGCTGCTGGTTGTTGAGGTTGGCGTCGCGGATCGCGAAGCCCAGGGTGGGCAGCGACAGCCCGGGCAGGGCGACCAGCGAGCCCTGGTGGGTGCGATAGAAGGTGTGGGAGGCGGTCGTGATCGTGCCGTCCTCCTCGAGCACCTGCACCTGCTGGGGGTCGGCCTCCATCTGCCGGTACTCGCCGTCGAAGCGGTAGCGGGTGGGGTCGTCGGGATCGAGCTCGAGCTGGTAGATGGTGAGGCGCTGGCCGTCCGAGACGGTGTGGGTCCAGGCCACGTTCTCGTTGAAGCCGATGAGGATCCCCACCACGCCCATCAGCCCCGCGCCGTATACGTCGATCTGGCCGGGCACCTTGATGTGGCTCTCGAACAGCTTGAGCTCGCCCTCCCAGGGGAAGTGGGGGTTGGCCACCAGCATCCCGTGGCCGTTGGCCGAGCGCTCGCGGCCGATGGCCCAGCCGTTGCTGCCCGGGCGGTTGTCGCGGAGGTCGCTCAGCTCCACGCCGGAGTCGAGCGCCAGTCCCTCGCCGTCGGGGCCGGCCGCGTAGATGAGATCGTGGGCCTGCCGGCTGGAGGCGAGCTGGGCGACCTCCACGTAGTGCGCGAACAGGTCGACCGGCGTGATGGGGCGCAGCCAGTCCTCGTCGGCGCAGGGCAGCTCCTCGCGGTGCTGGGCCACGTAGTCGTTGTAGCCCGCGGCATAGGCCTCCACGAGCGAGCGGATGAGCTCGCTCTGCTGCGGCAGGCCCTGCTCGGCGTTCTCGTAGACCCGCAGGTGCTTGAGCACCAGATCGCTCTGCAGGTTCTGGTCGTTCTCGCCCCGGCCGAAGAACAACGACCGCTCCGAGCGGACCTTGACGACCTGGTCGGCGAGGATGCAGCCGTTGAGGCGGGTGAAGGCCCAGCCCTGGCCGTAGGCCGCGCTGGGCAGGTCGTCGGCGAGGATGTGCGGCACGCCGTTGCCGGTCCAGCGGATCACCGCGCGGTAGGTGTAGCCCTCGGGCTCGAGCTGGATCGGGTTGAGGCAGCTCCCGAGGCCGAGGCCCAGCGCGAGCAGGGCCGCGCCGCCGGCGAGCCGTTGGGCGGGGCCACGGAGGCGAGAGGCGGAGCCACGGGCCGAGGACGGGGCGCGAGCCGAGCGAGACATCGAGGGCCAGGCTATGCGCCCGCGGGCGCGCCGGTCAACGCGGACGGGCCGCCGGCCCTACGGATCGGGCAGCGCCGAGGCGTCGAAGGCATGGGGCAGCAGCTCGCTGACCCGGATGCGTCGCTGGTCGTGGCGATTGGCCAGCAGCACCTCGGCCCCCGGGGCGAATTCCCACAGGGCCTGGCGACAAGCGCCACAGGGGTAGGTGGGCTCGGCGGCCTCGGTCACGATCACCACGCGCTCGATGGTGCCGACGCCGTGGGTCAGCGCGTGGTAGAGCGCCACCCGCTCGGCGCACAGGCCGAGGTTGTAGCTGGCGTTCTCCACGTTGGCCCCGGTGAAGCGGCGGCCCGCGTCGTCGAGCAGCACGGCGCCCACCTTGAAGTGGCTGAACGAGCACACGGCTCGCTCGCGGGCCTCCCAGGCCGCCTCCAGCAGGCTCGCGTCGTCGTCGGCCATGGTCGTTCAGTCCTCGGGGGCGTCGTCCGCGTCGCTCTCGGCGGGCGCGGGGTCGGCCGTGGGGCGGGTGGGGGGAGGGGGCGGGACCTTGGGCGCCGAGACCTTGGGCGCCGGCGGCACGCCGACGCGGGGGCGGTCGTCGGAGCCACGGCCGACCGCGGAGCGTGGCGTGGCCTGGGGGGCGGCCTCCACCTTGCGCGTGGCCGGGCTCTGGGGAGCATCTCGATCCGGCGCGCCCATGGGGCTGGGCTGGGTGTTGCCGCGGGGCGCTTCCATGGGGAGGGAGGGCTGGGTCTTCCTGGCCCTGGGCGCGCCGCTCTCGGGAGGCGGCGGGGGCACGGCCATGGTGATCGTCTCGCGGTGGTGCGTGGGCGGGCTCGCGGCACTGGTCGCTGCGGCCGCGGCTGCCACGGCGCCCGGCGGGGGCGCGCCGGGCATCTGCGGCAGGGTGGCGCGACGCCGCTTCTTGCCCGTGCCCTCGCCGGTGGTGCCCGCGGGCGGGGGCGAGGGCGGGGGATCGAGGGGCTGGGTGATGCGCCGTGGATCGGTGGGCGGAGGCATCGGCACCGGCACCCCTCCGGGCGGTCGCATGGTGGCGTCGATGCTGCGCGGGCCGCTGGCCGCCCGAGGGCGCGGCGCGGCCACGGTGGCCACCCGCTCGGGGTTGCTCGGCGGTCGCATGCCGCCCGGCGGTACCACGGTGTGCCCGAGGTTGGTGGGCCCGCTGGGCGCACGCGGGCTGGCGCTGGGGGGCACCACGGTCTCGCCGGTGTTGACCGGGAAGGGCGGCGCGCTGGGGGCCTCGCCGGTGGCGACCGGGGTGGCCCGGCCGCTGGGGATCGCATCGCTGCTCACCGGCGTGGAGCGGGCGCTGGGGGGCACCACGGTCTCGCCCGTGGCGATCGGCCGGCTCGACGCCGGCACGATGCTCGAGGGAGCCCCGGGGGGCGGGGCCGGACGGGTCCCGCCCGGGGGCACGACGGTGTACCCGGTGTTGATCGGGCTGCTGGGCGAGGCAGGGATCGGCGGCGGCACCCCCACGTCGATCGGGCTGCTGGCCGCGGGGTTGATCGGCGGCGGCACGGCGGTCCGCCCGGTGTCGATGGGCGTGCTCGAGGCCCGGGGGATCGGGCCGGGCGCTCCCTCGCCCCGGGGCCGATCGGGGGCGCCGGGATGGCTGGTGTCGATGGAATTGCTCGACGAGCGCGGCACCATGCTCGGGACCCCGCTGCGCCCGGGCATCGCCGGGCGGGACGCGGCCTTGCGCGGCAGCGGGGCGCTGCGGGCCCGCGCCGCGATGGTCTCGGGCACGTCCATGCCCCCGGGCTGGGTGCTGCGCTCGGACGGCACCTCGGGTCGCTTGCCCACCTCGCTGGTGGTCGTGCTGATCATGGTGCGCCGGGGATCGAGGCGTGGCGCATCGCCCCCGCTGCGGGCGTCGGTGGGCGCCGGCTCGGGCGGAGGTGCCTGGGGCTCGGCGCGGGTGGGGGCATCGGGCGAGGCCGCGACCACCGTGCCCGAGACGAGCGTGCGACGGTTCTCCAGCGCGTCTGCCTCGTCGTCCTCGTCCATCAGATCGCTGCGCAGCATGTGGATCGAGCTGCGCGCGGCTTCCTCGGCGAGGTCGGTGAGATCGGGCAGGGGGATGGCCGAGGTCTTGGCGTCGGCGAGGTCGGCCGTGGTCTGGCGCAGGCGCTCCGCGAGCACCCGCACGAAGCTCCACAGCAGCTTCACCGCCAGGGCCGGCTCGCGCCGCAGCACGTCGTAGAAGTCGTCGCGCCCGATCTGGAGCACCTTGCCGGGCTCCAGCGCCACCGCGGTCGCCGAGCGGTTGGTGGCGTCGATGAGCGACATCTCGCCCAGGTGCGCGCCCACGGCCACCTCGGCCACCGGCACCCCGTCGCGGCTGAGCTCCACCCGCCCGCGCAGCACCACGAACAGCTCGTGCCCGGGGTCGCCCTCGTTGAACAGGATCTGGCCGGGCTCGAGCGAGCTCTGCTTGCTCAGGTTCATCACCCGCACGAGCTGCTGGTAGCTCAGCTCGCGGAACAGCGGCACGTTCTTGAGAGTGTCGAGGGTGAAGTTGAGCTCGGCCGCGCGATCACGGTCGTCCTCGTCACCCCCCACCTGCACCACCACCGCGGTGATGTTGTCCTTGCCGCCGCGCTTGTTGGCGACGTCGATGAGCAGGCCGGGCACGTCGCGGATCTCGGGCAGGCCGATCGCGTTGGCGATGTCGTCGTCGCTCAGGTACTCGTACAGGCCGTCGCTGCACAGCAGGAACGAGTCGCCGGGGATCACGTCGAAGTCGAGGGTGTCGACCTCCACGCTCTCGTACACCCCCACCGCGCGGGTCATCGCGTTCTTGAGGTTGGCGTAGGGGCTGCTCTCGAACTCGTCCGCGGTGATCTTGCCCATGCGGATGAGCTCGTTGCGCAGGCTGTGATCCTCGGTGAGCTGGTAGACGATGCCGCCGCGCAGCAGGTAGATGCGGCTGTCGCCCACGTAGGCGATGAAGCCCCGGGCCCCGATGAACAGCAGCACCACCAGGGTGGTGCCCATGCCGCGCTTCTCGGGCTCACGCCGCGCCTTCTGGAAGATCTGGGCGCAGGTGTGGTGCACCGCGTACTCGAGCAGGGTGCAGACCTCCACGTGGGACTTGGGGTCGTCGTCGTCGTAGGTGTCGACGATGTCGCGCTCGCGGTCGATCACCTCCCGGATGCCGTGCACCGCCATGGCAGAGGCGATCTCGCCCGAGGCATGGCCCCCCATCCCGTCGGCCACCACGAACAGCCTCAGGCGCTTGTCGATGAGGAAATTGTCCTCGTTCTCCGTGCGCTTGCGACCGACGTCGGTGCCGGCCCAGTACTTGATCTCCATGAACGATGGACAGGAAGGGGGAGGGTCGCGACCGCGACGATTCGGCGGAGTGAGGCCTAGAGGATAGAGGGTTTTCGCGCGCCCTGCACAACGGGCGCCCGCGGTGCCCGGGGGCGGTGCCTCACAGGTCGTCCGAGGCGGCCGGGAACACCAGGTCCAGCGGGCGCGACCCGGCCTCGAGCTGCCAGAGGATCGACTCGACGTGACCCAGCTCGTTGCGGGAGCGCGGGCGGCCGTCGAGCCAGGCTCCGTCGGGGAGATCGAGGTCCACCGGATCCACCTCGTCGGCGCAGCGCGAGGCGGGCACCTCGTCGAGATCGGCGAGCAGCCGCTCGTCCACCGGGTTCGGGGTTTCTCGTAGCATCGGATCGCGACCCAGGTACTCGAGGTACGCCTGCCCCAGGCCGAGCACACGGGCGGCGCACAGGCGGTGGCGCAGCTCCTGGGCGCCCGACGACACCCCGCGCGAGACCACGTGCACCGCCATGCGACCGGGCTCGCTCGCGCGCTGCTCCAGCGCCAGCGGCAGCATCACGAACACGGAGGTGTCGCTCTCGTCCCGGGCCATCAGCACGAAGCGATGCGGCAGCCCGGGGCCGCCCAGCAAGAGCCCCGGCAGCGCCGGCCGGCTCATCCGCTCACTGGGCGTCTGCAGCGGGGGCGGAGGCGGGGGCGGGCCCGGATCCTCGTGGTGCCGCTGCGAGCGACCGCGGCGGCCGAGCTCGGGGCGCAGGCGATCGAGGGCCACGCCGTCGTCGAACGACAGCTCGCCCACCACGAAGCTGGGCAGGCGGATCACGGTGCCGCCGTCGAGGGCCATGTCGCGGCGCAGGTGCTCGGTGGTCGCCTCCAGCGAGCGCCGGGAACAGCGGTCGTCCAGGGCCGCGCGCACCGTGGCCAGCGGCACCCCCAGCTCCTCGGCCAGGGCCTCGTGCGAGGGCGCATCTACCAGGCGTGCGTGGAGGCGCTCGAGCCCGTCGCGGGCGACCACCCGCAGCGCCTCGGTGGCGTGGCCGCGCTCGGCCAGCGCGGTCACGAAGGCCCGCACCCGATCCTCCTGGGGATCGGGCACGCCGCCCCGCCCGGCCCAGCGCACCGTGAGCCGCACCTCGCCCCCGTGGTCGGCCACCATGCGCCGCAGCTCGAGCCAGGTGCGCCATGTCTGGGTGGACGCGGGATCGAGGTAGGCCTCCACCTCGGCGGGCGCGTGGGCCGGGCCGATGCGCTGCCCTGGCGGCAGGCCATCGGCGCAGGCCGGGGCCGGGGCGTGGACCGGGGCGTCGGCGAGGGCCAGCGTGAGCAGGACGGCGAGCACCGTGGCCTCGTACTTTGGCGCGCTCGTCCGGCGCCGGCAAGGGGGATCTCCTGCGGGCTGCGGAGACCGTGCGCCGCATCGCATCGCCTACACTCGCCGAGGGGCTCGGTCACCGCTGCGTCACCCAACCCCACGCGGATGGGAGTAGCCTCCCGCGCCGATGAGCCAAGCAAGCCCGACCCAATCGAGCGCGTCGCCCTCGCTGCGACGCGTGGGCATCGTGTTCGCGGGAGGTCCCGCCCCCGCCGCCAACGCCGTCATCGCGGCGGCCGCCACCTCGTTCATCGAGGACGGCCGCGACGTGGTGGGCTTCTTCCACGGCTACTCCAACCTGCAGCAGTACCACCCGGTCACCCACCGCCTGCTGCCCGACGAGCACTACCGCATCTTCCAGGAGCGCGACCTCCGGGGCCTCCGCAACGAGCGGGGCATCATCATCGGCACCGCGCGGGCCAACCCCGGCCGCGGGATCGAGGGCCCCGAGGATCTCGAGGATCCGGTCAAGACCGCCAAGCTCTCGCGGGTCTACCAGGCCCTGGTCGACCTCGAGCTGCAGGCGCTGGTCTCGATCGGAGGCGACGACACCCTCAAGACCGCCAACCTGCTGCACGAGTACCAGAAGCGGCTGCCGGCCGCGGCCCCGCGGGTGCGGGTGATCCACCTGCCCAAGACCATCGACAACGACTACCGGGGCATCGACTTCACCTTCGGCTTCTTCACCGCGGTCGACGTGATGGCCAAGGAGCTGCAGAACCTGCGGGCCGACGCCATGGCCACCAGCTCCTACTTCATCGTGGAGACCATGGGGCGCAAGGCGGGCTGGCTGAGCTACGGCGTGGCGATCGCGGGCGAGGCCCACCTGGTGGTGGGGGTCGAGGACGTCATGGGCGAGCTGTCGGTCGAGGAGGGGGGGCGGCGCTGCGTGGACATCGACGCGCTCGTCGAGCGCATCGTCGACCTCATGCTCACCCGCGAGAAGCGGCGCAAGCACTACGGCACCGTGGTGCTCGCCGAGGGACTGGCCGAGATGCTGCCCGACTCCTTCATCGAGGGGCTGCCCCGCGACGACCACGGGCACATCTCGCTGGCGCGCATCGACCTGGGCAAGCTCGTCGCCGATCGGGCGGCCGCCCGCTACGAGCAGCGCACCGGCGCCAAGAAGAAGGTGGGCAGCGTGCAGCTCGGCTACGAGTCGCGCTGTGCCCCGCCCCACGCCTTCGACGTGATGCTCGGCAGCCAGCTCGGCATCGGGGCCTACCGGGCCCTGGTGGAGGAGGGGCTCGACGGGCACATGGTGAGCGTCAGCGGTCAGCTCGACTTGCACTACGTGCGCTTCTCCGAGCTCATCAACCCGCAGACCCTCAAGACCGAGGTGCGCTTCATCGAGCCGGGCAGTGACTTCCATCGCCTGGCCCGATTCCTGGAGACTCGGGTCGATCCCGTGGTGGACTGGAGCCCGGGGCGTCGGCAGGAACGCTGAGACGACGGTGCCGTGCTGGGGGCTCCGGGCCCTCGCATGGCACGAAGGGGACAAGTGACGCGATCGTGCCGCACGACCGCGCCGCTCGACGGGATCGGCGGAAGGCAAGGGCCCGCCGCGGGGGTCCGCATGGTCTGTGGCGACAATCGGAACCGCGCCGGCGAGCTTGGCGTCGTCGACGGTGTTGCGTGGTGCGCAGCGGTCCAGATAGCTTCCCGGGGGTGGTTGCCAGGAAGCCCGAACGCGCCGTACCGGCCCCAGAGCCGGGCGAGTCGGGTATCAGTATCAGTAATGGATCGCTGGGATCGGGGATCCTGGTGGCCGAGGACGACGCGCCGCTGGCGCGGCAGCTCGAGCAGCTCCTCGTCGACGAGGGCCACCAGGTCCTGGGCGTGGTGTCCCGCAGCACCGACCTGATCGCGGCCATCGAGCAGCACCGCCCCTCGGTGCTGCTGCTGGACATCTCCATGGAGACGAAGACGGCGGGCCTCGATCTCGCCGAGTCCGGCGACATCCCGGAGCACACCGCGATCGTGTTCGTGTCGGCTCGGACCGACGAGG
Source organism: Myxococcales bacterium (assembly GCA_020633315.1). GTDB lineage: Bacteria > Myxococcota_A > Polyangia > Nannocystales > Nannocystaceae > Paraliomyxa. The sequence goes on along the minus strand of JACKDV010000003.1, from coordinate 508,045 downwards.
ACACCATGTCGAGGGTGCAGTCGATCGGTCCGTCCGGCTTCGTGGTCAAGCCCTTCACCGCGCCGCAGGTGCTGGCCGCCGTTCGCGTGGCGCTGGGGCGGGTGTCCGAGCCCGCCCCGCCCTCGCGAGAGGAGTTGCTCGAGCAGCTCGCGCTCGCGAGGGAGGTGCTCTCGCGGATCGCCCAGGCGCTGGAGCGCGCGGCTCCCTTGCTGGCTACCCCGGTCGAGGAGCACCGCAGCAAGCTCCGCGACATCGTGGAGCTGGGCACCTTGTCCCCTCGCGAGCGAGAGGTGCTGCACGCGCTGGTGAGCCACAAGCGACCGCACGCGATCGCACGCGAGCTGTTCATCAGCCCCCACACGGTGCGCAATCACCTCAAGTCGATCTTCGTCAAGCTCGGCGTCCACTCCCAGACGGAGCTGCTGGGCAAGGTGCTCGAGCCGAGGCCCAAGCGGTAGCTCGCGCGACTGGATCCATGGTGCAGAGCCAAACGCGAGAGCAGAGCATGGCCGAGGAGCTGAGCGAGGGGCTGGCGATCGCGGCCGCGAACCTCGGGCTCGAGCTGGGCATCATCTCTCGCATCGTCGGCTCCACCTACCACGTCGAGCACGTGCACGATCCCGGGGGCACCATCCGGCCGGGACAGAGCTTTCCCCTGGAGCACACCTACTGCTCCATCACCTTCGCCGCGGAACGGGTGGTCTCCATCGACGAGATCGGTCGCTCGGAGCACCGCGGGCACCCCTGCTATCGACGCTTTCGCCTCGAGTCCTACCTCGGCGCGCCGCTGTGGGTGCAAGGGGAGCCGTACGGCACCCTCAACTTCTCGAGCTCCCACCGGCGGATCGGCGACTACGGACCGGCCGAGCGCGGTCTGGTGCAGCTGCTCGCGCGCTGGATCGAGACCCGGCTGGAGGCCGATCTCGCGCAGCGGGCCCAGCAGCTCACCCAGGCCAAGCTCGGCCACCTGCTCGAGGCCGTCCCGGACGGCATCATGCTGCATCGCGACGGCGTCATCGTCGAGGCCAACCTCGCGCTCGCCCAGATGCTCGGCGTGGAGTCACCCGCGGAGCTGGTCGGCACCGCGGTGCAGGATCTCATCCTCCAGCGTCACCACCGGGAGCAGACGGCGGAGCGCATGGCCGCCCTCGCGCGCGGCGAGGCCCAGCTCGAGCCCCTGCCGGTCGAGCTCGTGCGCCGGGACGGAGGCTCGCTGTGGGTCGAGGGCAAGGGGGTGCCCATCGCGCTCGACGGGGGCCTCGGCGTCCTCACGATCGTGCGGGATCTGAGCGCTCGCGACGGCTTCAACCGCTCGCTCCACACCCAGCGGCTGGCCTTGCTCGGGTCGCTGGCCGCGGGGCTCGCCCACGATCTCAAGAGCCCGCTGTCCACCATGAGTCTCGGCCTGTCGCACCTCGCGGGCGTCGTCGACCAGCTCCCCCCGCTGCCCCACAAGGCGCGGATCGAGCGGGACCTCGGGGATCTGAGCACGTCGATCGGATCGATGCGGGACATCGCCCGCTCGCTGCTCGACTTCTCGAGCCGTGGAGGAGGTCGCGAGCTCTACGATCTCCACGACCTGCTCAAGATCGCCATCGAGCTCACCAAGCACGAGCTGTCTCGTTGCGCCCGGCTGGTGGTGGTGGAAGGCGAGCTGCCCCGGGTTCGTGTGGACGGGCCTCGCCTCACGCAGGTGCTCGTCAACCTGCTGGTGAACGCGAGTCAGGCGATCGGGGAGGGGGACACCCGAGCCAACGAGGTGCGCATCGAGACGAGCCTCGACGAGGCTGGAGGCCCTAGGATCATCGTCTCGGACACGGGTCCGGGGTTTGCCGAGGAATTGCTCGACCAGGTGTTTGCCCGCTTCTTCACCACCAAGCCGCTCGGCGAGGGGACGGGCCTGGGGCTGACGATGTCCCGCGAGATCGTGGAGGAGCACGGCGGCACTCTGACCGCGCGCAATCGATCCGAGGGCGGCGCCGAGCTGACGGTGTCGCTGCCCGTCTCCGTGCTCGAGTCGTCGGCGAGTCGACGAATCGTCGGTTAAGGGTTGCCCCTAACCATTTCGAATGACTGGTTGTGGTCATTGATCGTAAGTGCCGTGGTCCCGATAACTATGTTTGCGGAGGTATGGTGATGGTATGCGTCGAGGAGGTCCGCGAGCTACAGCATGGGCTCCGTAGGGCGGCAGAACGCGCGCGGGGGCTCGATACCCGGAGGTACGAGCTCATGTCCCGCGAGCTGATCTGCAGGGAGCTCGTCCCCGAGGTCCACGCGACGGTCGACGATGCCGTCGGGGTGCTCGACCAGCTGCTGGCGCGCTACGAGGGCCCGTCGATGGAGCAGGGGGCGGCCGACTCGGGGGTGTTCGAGGCCGTGTTCGAGGAGCTCATGGAGGCTCCCGAGCCCCAGGGCCCGAGCGCCTCGCAGCGAATCGCCGACGTCTCGTTCATGGCGCGCTGGGAGCTCAATCGCAAGCGGGCCGCCATCGATGTGGCGGAGGATCACGACGACGAGTGGAGCATCCTGTCGGAGTGCTGCTCGACCCGGCGGCGCGTGCTGGAGGCGTCGGGCGGGGTGGAGCTGGTCCTGTGCGAGGAAGAGGGTTGCACTAGCGTCTTCGAGCACGTCATCCAGACCGAGCGAGAGATCGCGGTCCTCACCCGGCACGCGTTCCGCTCGCTCATGTCCTCCCTCGAGAACGCAGAGGCGCGCGCGGCCGAGGACCTCGTGGTGGGGATTCGGCTCGCCGGGACGGGGGTCGCCATGCTCGTGGGGCGGGACGTCTACCAGGAGCTCCGGGTGAAGGACCGGATCGGGATCCGGAGGATCCAGCGTCGCATGATGGACTGGCTGAGGAACCCCGACGAGGAAGAGGGGCGCCGGCTGCTGAGTGATGCATCGGCGTTCGCGGCCCTGCTGATGGAGGTCAACCAACGACCGGTGCTGCTCGAGCACGACCGGGCCGTGCTCGCTCGCCTGGAGCGGAAGCTCGCACACCCTGCGGTGGAGGACGTAGAGCTCCCCCGCGTGCTCTACACCATTCGCGGCCGCGATCCAGAGCTCGATGCGCTGATCGACGGCTCCGTCGAGCTGCACCCCCGCGCGTGGATGCCCCCGGTGACCCGGGTGCTGGAGCAGATCTCGGCTTCCGCCCACTAGGAGACAGGCTCCTAGCCAGTTGTTTGCTCACCTACTCGTCATTCGTCACCATCACGGGCGGTGCCGCTGCCTCGCGCATCGGCATCGAGCGGCTCTCGTCTCGAGATCCGGCCCCTTGGCAGCACTCCCGACCCCGGGGTGACGGCCGATTCCGCCGTCCCTCGGTCTTCCATGCGCCAGCGAGGCGCCCCCACCATCCAGAGTCCAATAGAAGGAAAGGCAGAACGAACACATGAGCGTGGATACGATCCTGGTCAAGCTGATGAATGATGTACCCAAGGCCGTCGCGGCCGGCGTGGTCGACATGGGCACCGGCATGCTGCTGGGGGTCAAGACGGTGGACTCCCACCCGCAGGAGGTGCTCGATCTGGTCGCCGCCGCCACCAAGGATCTGTTCGAGGGCGACAACGTCACGCAGATCGAGAACACCTTCAAGCGGGTACGCGGGGTCCAGACCAGCGAGCGCTACTTCAAGGAGATCATCGTGATGTCCACCAACCTCGTGCACGTCTTCGCCCGCCTCAAGCAGCACCAGGACACGGTGGCGGTGGTGATTTGTCGGAACGACGTGAACCTCGGCCTCGCCCTGGTGAAGACGCGAGCGGTGGTGGCCGCGGAAGCCCCCTGAGGAGCGCCGATGGAGGGTCCGCTGGAGCTACGCAACCTGAGCGCCGGCTACGGACCCCGCACCGCGATCCGCGATCTGAGTGCTCGCCTCCCGCGGGGGCGGATCTCGGCGGTCCTGGGGCCGGGAGCCAGCGGCAAGAGCACGCTGCTGCGGGTGCTCGAGGGCTCGACTCCACCGGATCTCTGGTGGACGGGTGAGATCCCCTCCGTGGAGGCCTGGCGCCTGCCCCAGCCTCGCCGGGGCGTCGCGGAGCTCGATGACCTGGCCGAGGCGGCCGAGCAGCTCGAGCGCTGGGCGTCCGAGGCGGGGATGGACTTCTCGGTGCTGCGTCAAGAGCTGCTCACGCAGCCTGCGATGCTGGCCCGACTCGGGCGCATCGTGGCGAGCAAGGCCGAGCTGTTGTTGCTCGACGAGCCCGACGCCGGAGCCTACGATCAGGACCTCTCTGCTCTCACCCTCGTGCTCCGCGATCTGAGCATGCGAGGCCAGACCGTGCTCCTGGTGACCCACAACCTCGGCCTCGCCAATCGCCTGGCCGATCACCTGCTGCTGTTGGTGGACGGGGACAAGCTCGACGAAGGTCCGCCCAGCCGCGTCCGCTCCAACCCGTCCTGCGCCCGCGCCCGAGACCTGCTCACTTGGGGAGGATGATGCTACCCGCGTTCAATTGGATCGTCGATCGTCGCCTCGCTGGCTCGGGCCGGCCGGGCCTGCTGGCCGAGCTCGACGAGGACCTCGAGTTCCTCACTCGCCAGGGAATCGCAACCATCGTCACCCTCACCGAGAAGCCCGTGCCGGGGCTGGCCGAGCACGGGGGCTTCGAGTGCGTGCACTTCCCCATCCCGGACATGGGCTTCCCCATGCCCCGGGACTGCGCGCGCCTGTGTCGAGAGGTGGTCGAGCGAGTGGAGGAGAGCCCCGTGCTGCTGCACTGCCGCGCGGGGCTGGGTCGCACCGGCACCATCGCGGCGTGCTGCCTGGTGGCGATGGGCAGCACCGCCTCGAGCGCGCTGCTGCGCATTCGCAGCATCAACCGCTACTACGTGCAGACTACCTCGCAGGAGCGGTTCATCCACCACTTTGCCGACTACCTCGCGCGCGAGCAGGCGGAAGGCGACGGCGCGCGGTGATCGACCCGCGCGCCGGGTCTCGCCTCGCGCGGCGTCAGCCGCCCGGGCACACGATGAGGACGCCGCCGTCCTCGGTGGTCTCGCAGCCGAAGGCGAAGCAGGGCTCCGCGTCGAGGCAGCCGCACTCGATCGGGCTGCACTCGGTCGGCTGCACGCAGGTGTAGCCGTCGGGCTCGCCGCCCACGTCGGAGGCGCTGAGCTGGCAGTAGGCCACCTGGGGATCGCAGAAGCGGTAGCCGCAGCGGAAGTAGCCCTCGGGGGCCTCGCACTCGCCGTCGGCGTCCACGTCCACGCCCGCCTCGTTGGCGACGCACTCGTTGCTGTACACCTGCCCGTCGCAGCCGCACACCGGGTTCTCGTCGGCCGTGCAGCCCTCGGGACGCGCGGCGCAGCTGCCCTCGTCGAAGTCCTGGGTGCCGCAGGAGTTGGCGTTCCACTCGCAGTACTCCTGGGCCGCGCAGGTGTTCTCGCCGCAGACCACGGTGGAGCCCGTGGTGCCGCCGCCCTCGCCCGCGGTGGACGAGCCGTCGGCCGCCGAGGTCGAGGATCCGGTGCCGTCCGAGGTGGAGCTACCGGTGGCCGAGGTGGCGCCGGTGGAGCCGTTGCCCTCCTCGCCGCTGCCGTCGTCCCCGGGGCAGCCCAGGCACAGGAGCAAGAGGGAGCAGCAGACGAGGGGAGGGGACCAAGGACGGTAGACCATGCCCCTACGGTAGCAGGTTCGCGGCCGGGGCCTAGGAGTTGGACCCAGCGACCCGCTCGGTCAGCACCTCGCAGCCGTCGGCGGTCACCGCCACCGTGTGCTCGAACTGGGCCGAGGGCGAGCCGTCGGCGGTCACCGCCGTCCAGCCATCGGCCAGCACGCGGATCTCGGGATCGCCGATCGTGATCATCGGCTCGATGGTGAAGGTCATGCCCGCGCGCAGCCGGGGCCCGCGGCCGCCCGGGCCGTGGTGCGCCACGTGGGGAGGCATGTGCATGCGGCGTCCGATCCCGTGGCCCCCGAATTCACGCACCACCGAGCAGCCCTCGCGTCGGGCCAGCGCCTCGATGGCCGCTCCCACGTCGCCCAGGCGCGCCCCCGGGCGCACCGCGGCGATGCCCGCTGCGAGCCCGCGTCGAGCCACCTCCACCACGTGCCGGGCCCGGGGCCCCGGGCTGCCCACGCACACCGTGATCGACGTGTCGCCGTGGAAGCCGTCGAGCTCGGAGGTCACGTCCACGTTGATGATGTCGCCCTCCTCCACGCGCTCGTGCGGCGAGGGGATCCCGTGGCAGACCACGTGGTTGCGACTGGTGCAGACCGCGGCGGGAAAGCCCTTGTAGCCGAGCTGGCTGGGACGGGCGCCGCGGGCGGCCGTGTCCTCCCGGACCCAGGCGTCGATCTCGGCCGTGGTGATGCCGGGGCGGATGCGAGCGGCTACGGCCGCGAGGGTCTGGGCCGCCACGCGACCGGCTCGGCGCATCGCCTCCAGCTCGTCGGGGTCGTGCAGCACGATCGCCATGCGCCCGCAGCGTGGGCCGCTCGACGGGGCGAGGTCCAATACCGTTTCGGCATCGCACCGCCCGCGACGGACGTGGTACCCAGGGAGCACCATGTCCCTGGTCCAGCTCGAGTCCTTCGTCGCGGTGGCCGAGGAAGGCCACGTGGGGCGGGCCGCGCAGCGGCTGCACCTGAGCCAGCCGCCGCTCACCCGACGGATCCGCAGCCTCGAGGAGGAGCTGGGGCTGGAGCTGTTCGAGCGCACGCCACGAGGCATGCGGCTGCGCCCGGCGGGCGAGCGGCTGCTGCCCCGGGCCCGGCGGATCCTCGCGCAGGTCGACGCGCTGCCCGAGCTGCTGCGGCACCCGCAGGACGCCGAGGGGAGGGACGAGCCGTGGTCCGAGCCGTCATCCTGATCGCCCTGCTCGGCGTGGGGGCCTGCCTCGAGGTGGAGCCGATCCCCGACGACACCGGAGCGCCCCACACCACCTGGGCTACCGGCACCGGCACGGGCGCTAGCGACACCGGCGACACCGACACCGAGGGCACCGGCGGCACCGCGAGCTCCACCGCCGGCATGGATGGCACCGGCTCGGACGGCACCACCGGCCCCTGTGTGCCCGGGGCCGAGGGCTGCTCCTGCACCCCCGGCGGTGGCTGTGATCCCGGCCTCACCTGTCTCTCGGAGCTCTGCGTCGACGTGGGCGGCGGATGCCCCGTGGGCAGCGAGGGCTGCCCCTGCACCCCCGGCGGCGGGTGTGATCCCGGCCTCGCGTGCCAGTCCATGGTCTGCGTCGATCCAGGGGGCTGATCCTGCGGGTCGGTCGCGGCGCAGGGATTGCGGGTCGCGGTCTCGGCATGCGGATGCAAGCTGCCGAGCATGGACGTTGAATTCGTGCCTCCCGACGAGGCCGCCACGGGCCGCTGGGTGGTCGTGGCCGATGGTGCGCGCGCCCGGATCTTCGAGTCCCATCATCATGCGCCGGGCCTGCGCTCGGTGCTGGGCTACGAGCTGACGATCGATCGGCTGCGAGACCACGAGCGCTGGTCCGATCGCGCCGGCACCGGACACCAGCGGGTGGGGCACGGCGTGCACAGCATGGCGGCGTCCACCGATCCCTCCGACCACCAGCACGAGCTGCTCGCCAAGGAGGTGGCCGCCGTCCTGCAGCACGGGCGCATGGCGGGTCGCTTCGACGCTCTGCTGCTGGTGGCGGCGCCGGCCTTCCTCGGCCGCCTGCGTCGGGCTCTCGATCCGGCCACGCGCCGCCTGGTGGTGGCCGAGGATGCCCACGATCTCTCGCGCCTGCCCGAGCACGAGCTCGAGCACCGGATCCCCGCCGAGGCCTGGCCGCAGGGCGAGCCCCCGCCCCGGCGCATGGGCTGAGATACCTAGAGCCGCGAGGGATCCAGGCGCAGCACGCCGTCGAAGGTGGTCACGAAGCTCTCGCCCTCGGCCACGTGGATCGAGTCGAGGTAGACCGTGGTCTGCGGCGCGCTGCGCTGGCGCACCGTGCCCGTGGCCGGGTCCACCCGCAGGAGCTGGTGGCGGGTGATCACCAGCAGGCTCTCGGAATCGAGACGGGCCGCGCCCCAGGTGTCCTTCTCGCGCAGCGTCCAGCGCGGCGTGCCGTCGGCGGTGGCGAAGGCGTGCAGGCCCTCGAGCGTCACGACCAGCGTGAGCGCCTCGTCACCCAGCACGCCCACGATGGGGTCGCTCACCGGGGCCGACCACTGGGCGCGGCCGTCGGTGGGATCCACCCGGTGCACGCCCCAGCGCTTGCCCTCGAGCCACTGCACCATGGCTGCACCCGCGATCGCATGCACCCGCGTGTCCGAGGCGATCGGGCGCAGGGGGGCGTAGCTCTGACGCCACGCCACGCGCCCCGTGTCGAGCTCCCAGGCCAGCAGCTCGCCCGTCTGGCTGGTGTTGAGCCCCAGCGCGCCGAAGCGCACGATGGTCCCGTCGAATTCCCCCTCGTCGCCCGCGCGCTCCGAGCGGAAGCGCCAGCGCTCCTTCCCCGTGCGGCGGTCCAGGCCATGGACCTCGCCGTCGCCCGAGCCCACCACCACCGTTTGCGATCCCACTGCCGGCGCGCCGTTGATCATGCCGCCCAGCGTGGCCTGCCAGCGCAGCGCCCCGGTGGCCAGCTCCACCGCGTGCACGGTGCCGGTGGAGTCGCCGAGCAGCAGCTCGTCGTCGGCCAGGGTGGGGGAGTACCACGCGTTGTCGGCCAGCGTGCGGCTCCACGCCTGCTTGCCGTCGGCGCGGCGCAGGGCGACGAGGCGATCGTCGATCACGGTCACGAGCAGAGCGGGGGTGATCGTCGGCGACGTGGGGGTGGAGATGGCCGAGACGCGGAACCTCCAGGTGGCGAGCTGGGCGACGGTGCGCGTGCTCGTGGTCGTGGCCGCGGAGCCGCGCCCGGGCCTGGCGGCCTTGGTCGCCGACTTGGCCGTGCTCTTCGCCTTCGACTTCTTCGTGCGCTGCGGCGCCGGCTCGCGCTCCGCCTGCTGATCCAGCAGGTCGTGCAGCTCGGGATGGGCGAGCTGGGCTCGCTCCACCGCCTTGGCGATCCCCCGCGAGAACGGGATGCCCTCCGCCTCCAGCCGTGCGATGGCCTCGCCGTTGCGGCGCCCCGAGGGCTTGGTGGCCAGGCGCAGCAGATCCCACGGGGTCCAGCCGCGGGCGATCGCATGCAGCAGCGCCGCGAGGGAATCGGCGATCACCCCCCGCTCGCCCTCCGAGCCCAGCATCACGATTGGCTGTGCCGCGGGCCGCACCCCCTCGAGCTGCCAGCGTGCCAGCAGCGAGCCATCCTTGGTCTGGGCGAGCACCGGGAAGAGGGCCGCCACCTGCGGCGGCAGCCCCCAGTGCCGCGGCTCCTCGGTGTGCCAGCGATCGTGGATCTCGATCGGCGCGTCGATGTCGAGCGTGGCCGCGAAGCGCCGCAGGATCGAAGGGAAGCGAGGCATCCCGCCCGAGCTCGCCGGGGCTCGCTTCGCCTTCGGGGCCTTGGGCCTGGGCTTGGTGGTCGCCATCCCCCGATCCCTATCACCACCGCGGCCCCGGGCGTCGAGGCCTCGGGCTCGCCCGCGACCGGCGCACCCGCCGACCCGGCCGAACGTGGTACGAGACCATCGTGCCCGGCCTCGTCCCGCTCCTCGCGTCGTCGCTGCTGCTGCTCGCCCCCGAGGCGACCCCTCCCGCCGAGACCCCTCCCGTCGAGATCGAGTCCGAGCCCACCCCTGCGGCGGCCTCGTCCTCCCTCGACGTGACCACCTACGAGGGCGACCCCCTCGGCGTGCGGCGGGTGGTGCTCCCCAACGGCCTCACCGTGCTGCTCAGCGAGAACCACGAGCGGCCCGAGGTCTTCGGCGCCGTGGTGGTGCGCACCGGCGGCAAGAACGACCCGCCCGACAACACCGGCATGGCCCACTACCTCGAGCACATGCTGTTCAAGGGCACCACCAACCTGGGCACCCTCGACTGGGAGGCCGAGCAGCCCCTACAGCAGGACCTGGTGGAGCTCTACGAGCAGCTCGGGGCCGCCGGCAGCGACGACGAGCGCAAGGCCATCCAGGAGAAGATCGGGGAGGCGGTCAAGAAGACCTACGCCTACGCCGTGCCCAACGAGATCGACCAGCTCCTCGAGGCGATCGGCGGCACCGGGGTCAACGCCTTCACCACCTACGACGAGACCGTCTACCACAACACCTTCCCGGCCTCGCAGATCGAGCCCTGGCTCGCCATCTACGCCCATCGCTTCCAGGACCCGGTGTTCCGGCTGTTCCCCACCGAGCTGGAGGCCGTCTACGAGGAGAAGAACATCGCCATCGACACCACCGGCTACCAGCTCTTTCGTCGCTTCATGCAAGGGGCCTTCCCCGATCACCCCTACGGCAGCAACGACATCCTGGGCGAGGTGGAGCACCTCAAGCGCCCGTCGCTCCGGGCCATGCGCGAGTACTTCGAGCGCTACTACGTGCCGGGCAACATGGCGCTGGTGCTCAGCGGGGACATCGACGCCGACGCGCTGCTGCCCGTGATCGAGCGCCACTTCGGGGCCTGGAAGGCGGGTCCGGATCCCGAGCCGCCGCGGCCTCCCGTGCGCCCCTTCGAGGTGAACGAGCGCCTGCGGATGCGGGCCAGCCCCATCCGGGTGGGTGCGATCGCCTACCGCACCGTGCCCGAGTCGCACCCCGACTACGCCGCCCTGCAGGTCGCCCGGCGGCTGCTCTCCAACGCCCAGCGCTCCGGCTTCATCGATCGCCTCAGCGACGACGGCACGCTCTTGTTCGCGGTGCACGTGCCCGCCGATCTGGCCGAGCACAACCTCGACGTCATCGCCTACCTGCCGCGGGTGGTGTTCCAGACCTTCGGCGGGGCCGAGCGGCGGGTGAGCGACGAGATCGCCCGGGTGGCCGCCGGCGACTTCGACGACGCCACCTTCGACGCCCTCAAGGAGGGCCTCATCGTCGAGCAGACCCTGCGCTGGGAGGACAACCGCGAGCGTGCCCTGGCCATGGGCCACGCCTTCGTCGCCCACGGCGGCTGGGACGGCTACGTGGGCTACCTCGAGCGCCTGCGGGGCCTCACCCGCGACGACGTGCAGCGCGTGGCCGGCGAGCTCTTCGGCGAGCGCCGCCTCGTGCTGCGCTCGCGCATGGGCTTCCCCAAGAAGACCCGCCTCGACAAGCCCAAGTATCCGCCCGTGGATCCGCCGCGGGGTCAGCACTCTGCCTTCTTCGAGGAGGTACGGGACATGCCCAAGCCGCCCCCGCGGATCGAGACCATCGACGTCTTCGACGACCTACGGCACCTGCCCGTCGCAGGCGAGGTCGAGCTCACCGCCGCCGGCAACCCCTTCGACGACCTCTACCAGCTCGAGCTGCGCTTTGGCATCGGCACCGCCAGCATCCGCGAGCTCGAGCTGCTCGCCGAGTACCTCCAGCGCATCGGCACCGAGGCGCACCCCGCCGAGGACCTGCGCAAGCGCCTGTTCGAGCTCAGCACCACCCTCACCGCCGAGGCCGAGCTCGATCGCTTCGTCGTGCGCCTGCAGGGGCCCCAGGCCCACATGGACGACGCGCTCGACCTGGTCGCCGAGCTCATGCAGACCCCCGTGGGCGAGCGCAAGCCGCTGCGCCAGGTGAGGCGCGAGGTGTGGGGCTTTCGTCGACTCGAGCGCAAGGATCCGCCCAACGTGGGCAAGGCCCTGCGCGACCACGTGCTCTGGGGCGATCGCTCTCCCGAGCGCCGCGAGCTCGGCCCCTGGGGGGCGCGGGCGATGACCCCCACCAAGCTGCTCGACGCCTGGCAGCAGGTGCAGCGGCGCCAGGCCGAGGTCCACTACGTGGGGCGAGCCGACGCCGAGCTCGTGGCCCAGGCCGTGGCGCAGCGCGTGCCCCTGGTCGAAGACCCCAGGCCCGCCAAGCCGCAGCGCGTGTACCCGCGCGAGACCCTGAGCGAGACCACCGTGTTCTTCGTGCCGCGCCGCGACGCCGTGCAGACCCAGCTATGGTTCTGGGTGGAGGGCGACCCCCTCGAGCGCCGGGACGTGCCCGCCGCCGACGCCTTCAACGAGTACTTCGGCGGCAGCATGGCCGGCCTGGTGTTCCAGGAGGTGCGGGAGTTCCGGGCGCTGGCCTACTCCGCGGGCGGCTACTACCTGCGGGATCCCGACCTCGACCAAAAGGGCATGCTGCTGGGCTACGTGGGCTGTCAGGCGGACAAGACCGCCGAGGCGCTCGAGGTGATGATGGGGCTCATCACGCAGATGCCCGAGCGACCCGAGCGGCTCGCCATGGTGCGCTCGGCCCTGGTGCGCAGCCAGGAGACCGCGAGCCCGGCGTTCCGGGACGTGCCGGTGGCCGTGGAGCAGTGGCGGGCGCTGGGGTATGGGGACGATCCGCGGCGGTGGCTGATGCCCGCATACGAGGGGCTGGAGTTCGAGGAGATCGAGGCCTTCTACGAGGCGCACGTGAAGGGGCGGCCGGTCGCGATCATGGTGGTGGGGGATCCGCGGAAGGTGAAGAAGGAGGAGCTGCGGAAGTATGGAAAGGTGGTGCGCGTGCGGGAGGGGCGGCTGTACAGCAAGTAAGCTCGCCCCATCTGCGCGACCGTGAGTCCGTGCGCGTTCTCGGAACCTTCCCTTGGGGATGCGCGCTGTCGAGCCACCCGCTCGCATTGGGCCGAGGTCGGAGTGGACTCGCCGTGGCCCGTTCTCCACAATGAGCCGGCATTCCCGAGCGGAGCTTCCAGCGTGCCCATCCGTCACACCGTCGCTCAGGGCGACACCTTGGCGAAGATCGCGGCTCGGCTCGGATCGATCGGGTGGGCGAAGATCTACGAGCACCCCGACAACGCAGAGCTCCGCGAGCGGAGGCCCAACCCCAACGTGCTCTGCCCGGGCGACGTGATCACGATCCCCGATCCAGAGCGCAAGGAGGTCAGCGTAGGGGTCGACGCGGCGCACCGATTTCGGGTGACACGGCCTCGGCATGCCGTCGCGCTGCAGGTCACCGACGAGGCCGGGCAGGCGCTCGATGGCTGGCTCTACACCCTGACCGCGGGCTCCCAGACCTTCGAGGGGACCGTCGACGGGCTCATCGAGCACCAGGTGCCGCTCGAGGTGGACCACCTGCGCTTGGAGGTGCGACGGAGCGACGATCCGACGGCCCGCCGGATCGCGTGGGACCTGAAGGTCGGGCACCTCGACCCCGTCGACACGCTGACCGGGGTGCAGGCGCGGCTCAACAACCTCGGCTTCTGCTGTGGCGCCGTGGACGACGACGCAGGGCCCCGGACGGAGGCGAGCATCCGGGCGTTCCAGGCGAGCCAGGGGCTCGAGGTCGACGGCCAGCTCGGACCCGCGCTGCTCGCCAAGCTCGAGGAGCTCCACGGGTGCTGAGGTCTCATGAGCGCTGAAGACGACGTCGAGGACGAGGCCGACCAGGGCCTCGAGGATGGCGAGGACGAGGCCGACGCAGCCGAGGAGACGGGACACGAGGCCACCCCGGTGACGCCGGAAGAGGCGGGGGAGGCCCGCGTGGCGCCCTCGGTCGACGGCGACACCACGGTCAACGTGCTCACGCCTCCCACGTCGATCCTGGTCACCGTGCGCCGCGACTTTCCCCTGCGCCGAGGCGAGAGACTTGGCGAGTGGAGATGGAGCAGCGCCGACGGCAGCGAGAGCCAGGCTCCGCAGCAATGGCAGCTACCGTCGAGCGCGGGCGGCACTCCCACGCCCGAGCTCGAGCTCGAGGCCGACGACGACCGACCGATGCTCGGCTGGGGCATCGGCAGGCCCGCGCTCGGGAACCCGGGCGACGATGGCGGACAGCTCACCACCGACCGGGCCGAGGTCATCGGAGCCGAGGTGCGGCTGCTCGACGAGAGCGGAGCGGTGCTGTCGTCGGGCGCGTGCTCGGGGCGCAACGGCGAGTGTCGGCTGGTCACCGGCCGTCGCTCGGGCGTGTTCACGGTCGAGGTGGTCCCCGAGCACGCCGCCACCACCACCGCCGGGCCGGGCATGTCGAGCGAGCACGAGCTGCTCTACCGGGCCTTCACGGTCTCGGTCGGCCTCCAGGACGGCCTGCTGGTGAGCGTCGACGATCCCTACGACCCTCCGCGGGGCCAGACCCGGGCGCGCGTGGGCAATCGCCACGCGTGGGCTCCCACCACCAGCCACTTGCCGCTGAGTGTCAAGCCGGAGTGGTGGAAGGATCCCGGGTCCGCCGCCCGAAGGGGCGGCACCGCGACCCTGGGCATCCTGGTGCTGCACTGCACGGGCGGCCCGCGCCTCGGCAACGCCCTCAATCGCTTCTTCTCCCGGCGGGGCGGCAGCTACACGTCGGCGGGGGCCAACTACATCCTCGACGTCGACGGCCACCTGATCAAGCTCACCGCGGACGATCGCACCAAGGTCCACGCGGGCATCGGCCGCTGGGGCTCCGAGCACGACATGATCAACGCCTCGCTCGGGGTGGAGATCATCAACCCCAACACCGGGGACCCCGACGACTACATGGCCCGGGCACAGACGCCGTACACCGAGGAGCAGTACGCCACCGTGCTGCGACTGGCGCGGGAAATCGTGGCCGCCTACCCGGGGATCGGGCCCCGGATCCTGGGGCACTGCGACGTCGCCACGGGCAACGCCCAGGGGCAGTCGGGCGTGCCCGCCGACACCTACGGCAACAAGCGCAACTGGGATCCCGGCCTGCACTTCGAGTGGGAGCGGCTCGCCGCGGCGGGCCTGGGCATGGTCCCGGGCGAGCACTTCGACCCAGCCACCTCGTACGCCGGAGTGTTCGCGGCCATCCCCGGCCTGCGCCTGCGCGACGGTGACCGCGACGCGCACGGCAGGGCTCCGGCCAGCTACGGGGGCGAGGCGCGGCCCCAGCTCCCTGCGGATGCCGACGTCATCGAGCAGCTCCAGACGGACATTCGCGACATCGGCTACCAGCTCCGGATCACCGGTCGCTTCGACGATCGCACGATCGCCGCGGTGGACCGCTTCCGACGCCACTTCGTGCGCAGCGGCATGACCGGAGCCATGCAAGGCGATGTCGACCAGACCATCGCCGCGAAGATCAAGGACGTCGTCGACACGCTGCGCCCCCCGCCTCCCGCACCGACGGCGGCGACCGAGGCGCCCGCGGAGCCCACTCCCGTGCCTCCCTCGACGCCCTAGGCAGGCAGTGGGGACACGGGCTCGACCGGCACCGAATGGCGACGGCGACCGCAAGCCGCCCTCCACATCACACGACGCTCACTCGCGTGGCTGGGGCCGGGGGGCGCACTTCGAGCGAGCGCGACCCCCTCGATGTTGGATCGTCCCTCCGGGTGGGCTCAGTACATCGGAATGCAGTCCAGGGCAGGCGCCCCCTCGAAGTGACAGCTGGCGCCGTAGGTCTCGCTGATGCAGAAGTAGAGCTGGTCGCCGTGGCAGACGACCAAGCCGCAGGCCTCGTCGTTGCCGCCCGAGCGGCACGCCTCGGTCGATGTGCCGGAGCTGCAAGCTGCAACGAGCTGATCGCTCGTTCCCTTGCACTGACGAGCGGTCAAGACCTCGATCTCCTCCGGGACCTCGGCGGGCCCGTCCTCGAATTCGAGCTCGATGTCGTCGCCGGGTCCAGGGCCAGCCAGCCGCATCTCGAGCTCGTCGGCGCTCTCGGTGTCACAGGCCGTCATCGCGCTCGGCATGGTGAGCAAGGTGGCCAGGCCAATGATCGTCTTCATCGTCGTGTGGTTCATGGGTCTCATCTCGTGTTGGGGGTCGAGCACGAGCGGGCTGCTGGTGCGGCAGGACCTGTTGCTCGTGCCATGGCCAGGACGCACGAGGCGGGGCACCCGGTGTCACGGCGGAGCAGAATGCAGCGAACGATGCAGCGCTCCTCTCCGTCGCTGGGTCGAACGGAGCATCCCTGATGGCATCGAGTCCTCCCGCCGCTCGGCCAGCCGGGCACGGCTCGGGCGACCCATCTCGCGGTGGATCCACGTGCTGCGCCCCAAGCTCGTCACCGCAGACGGGTGCAGGCTCGACCGGGGCTCGGCCGAGCTCGACGGCACCGCCAGCGACTGGGCACGCGAGCTGGGCCTCGTAGCCGTGGCTCGCTCAGGGCGAGGCCAGCGGGGCCCAGCGGAAGGTCACGAAGCCCGACGTGCCTGCATCGTCGTAGTAGGAATCGAGCTGGAGCTTGGTGTGACCCGAGCCGTGGCGGACCACGTACACCACCGCGGCCGGGGTCAGCACGTGGGTCATGAAGTCGTAGTCGTACCACTCGCGCAGCACGTAGTCGGGGTCGTCGTCGTCGTCGTCGCCGTCGGCCTGGTCGGCGAGGTAGCCGTTGGCGGGGGCGGTGGTGAGGGCCTCGAAGGTCGTGCCCTCCACTGGGGTGGCCTGCACGTCGGCGCCGCCCGAGACCCCGCCGTTGAGCTTGATGTGGAAGCGCTGGAACGCGAGGTCCCACTCGGGGTCGGCCTGGGGGTCGGCGACCTCGAGCTGGCGACCGTCGTCGAGGTCGAGGTAGACCCACGTGCCCTCGGCGGTCGCATCCACCTGCGTGGAGACGACGTCGTCCCCGAGCTCGGTGTGCTCGACCTGAGGGCCTCCCATCTCGTCGATCATGGCATCGTCATCGATGCCCGCGTCGTCGGCCTCGAGCGGAGGGGCGCAGGAGGTGGCGGTGAGCAGGGCGGTGATCAGGGCGAAGCGTGCGTCGTTCATCGTCGTCTCCAGGTCAGTATCGGAGGTCGAGCCCGCCGTAGTAGGTCCGGGGCTGCAGGGGGGTGTCGGTGGCGTTGCCCGCGTCGAGCAGGTTCTCCACGCCGGCGAACAGCTGGACGTGGTGGAAGAGGCGCTGGCTCAGCCGCACGTCGATGGTCGCGAATGCGGGGCTTCGCTGCTGCTCGTCGACGCCGTCGTCATCGGTGTCGACGAAGAACGGGCGCGTGCCGAGGATGGAGCTGCGCACGCGCACGGTGGTCCCAGAGGCAGGTCGGTGGTAGCGCAGCCCGGCCGTGCCCGAGTGCCGCGGGCGACCGGGCAGCGGGCGCCCCTGGGTGTGATCGTGGGTGTGGACGAAGGTGTACGAGCCGTCGACGGTCAGGCGCCATCGGATGGTGATCGCAGCCTGGGTCTCCACCCCGCGGGTCGTGGCCTCGCCGACGTTGACGTACTCGAACAGGGTGACGGTGTCCACGTCGCCCGGGTCGGTGGTGTCGGTGACGATCGTGTCCTGCAGGCGGTTGTCGAACACGTTGGCCGCCAGCCACGCCCAGCTCCACGGGCGGTACTCGGCCGAGAACGAGGCGCTCCACGAGGTCTCGGCGCGGAGCTGCGGGTTGCCGCGCACCGTGTAGCCCACGCTCGGGTTGGCGAACAGCAGGAACATCTCCCGGAAGGAGGGCGCGCGAAAGCCCCGGCCGTAGCTGGCGCGGAAGGTCCAGCGCTCGTTGGGGGCCAGCATCGTCGCAAGGCGCGGGGTAGGGTAGAGGCCGAAGTAGGTGTCGTAGTCGAGCCGGATGCCCGGGAGCACCACGATGGTGGGGGCGCGGGTCGGCCTCCACTCGTCTTGCAGGAAGATCGCGTAGCGCTGGCGATCGACGGTGGGCGGGTCGATGCGGTCGGTGGTCAGCCGCTCGAGCTGGGTGTCCGCGCCCGCGCTGAGCACATGGGCGCCGATCTCGTGGTCGTACTGCGCGGTGAGCTGCCCCAGGTGATCGTGGGTGTCCTGCCGCTGGTCGAGGGCGGTCGAGCCCCGCTGGTCCTGGAGGAACTGATCGCGGAACAGGTTGTAGCTGGCCCACATCGTCAGGCGATCGTGAGCGCCCTCGAGGCGGGGGCGCAGCGTGGCCTGCAGCACCTCGCTGCGGTTGTGTCGGTCGAGCACCGCCCCGGTGGCCGGAGCATCGACGAGCAGGGAGTCGCGGCGCAGGTAGCTGCCTCGCATGCCGAGGGTGAAGGGCCCGTAGGCACCGAGCTCGTGGGTGGTCGACAGATCGAGCTGGTTGGACCGGGGCCCGGTGGTCGACGGCTCGGAGGGATCGGCGTCCCAGCCGTCGGTGCGATGCCAGCCCCCTGTCAGCGAGCCGGCGTAGCGGCGCCGCGACAACCCCACCCGCCCCGTCAGGTCGACGGTGCGAAACGAGCCGTAGGCGGAGTGGAGCTCGGCCTCGTGGGGCTGTTGGGCGCGTCGGGAGACGAGGTTGATCGTGCCGGCCAGCGCGTCGGCGCCGTACAGCACCGACGACGGCCCCCGGACGATCTCGATCTGCTCGATGTCCTCGGCGGGGAAGCGCGAGAGGTCGAGGACGCCGTTGACCCGGCCCGTGGTGCGCTGCCCGTCGATGAGCACCACGGTGTAGCTGGGATCGAGCCCCTGCATGCGGATGCCCACCCCGCCGATTCCCCGGGAGACCTGCACCCCGGGGGTCTCCTCGAGCACCTCTCCGAGGCTCTCGCCGCCGCTGTCCTCGATCTGCTCGCGGTCGTAGACCTGCGTGGCCACGGGCGACTCCGATCGAGAGCGCTCGGTCCGGGTGCCGGTGACCACCACGGTCCGGACCTCCCCGTCGTCCTCGTCGCCCGCCGCTTCGGTCGCGGGGTCGACCGCCTCCGGCTCGGCTCGTTGCGCGGCCCCGGCCTCGCGGACCGCCAGGGTCAGGAGCACGACGAGCACGGGGCTCACGGGAGCCTCCGCTGCCGACGGGCCGCCCCCACCGCGAGGACGAGCCCCGCGAGCTCTGCCGCCGGGGGCCACGTCGGCGGCTGGCGGTCGCAGCCGGCGTCGGCCGCGGTGGCGCCGAGGTCCTCGGCGTCGGTGTCGTCCCGCTGGTCGATGACGTCGGTGGGATCGAAGCCCCACGGGCCTGCGTCGGGGAGGCGCGGCTCGGCGCGACCGGGCCCGGCCCACGGCAGCAGGGCTGCGGCCGCACCGAGTGTCCCGGCGATCCGGAGAGCTACTCCAGGTACGCCCATCGCCAGGTGAGCTGGGCCGAGCCCATGCCCATCATCCCGGTCTCGTTGCACTGGTCTTGTCCGCTTTCGTAGTACGCGTCGACGACCAGCTTGACGAGGCTGCCGTCGTCGAGCTGGAGGATGAAGGGCACGCCCGTGGTGGCGACGCAGCCGGGGTAGGTCCACCATTGCGCGAGCAGGTACGCGGGCGCCCCCTGGCCGCTGCCGTCGTCGATCAGCGTGCAGTCGGCGTCGTAGAACGACTCCTGCGCGAGCTCGGCTCCGGGGGGCAGCTCGGTGACGTCCTCGTACGTCATGCCCTCGAGCGCCACTGCGCTGACCTGGGAGGGGCCGCTGACCCCCCCGTTGAGCCGCAGCCCGAAGCGCTTCGCGGCGATGTCCCAGTCGGTGGACTCGAGCGCCTGCAGGTCGTCGACCTCGACCTTGCGCAGCCCCTCGGGCGTGAAGCGCAGGTAGATCCACGGGTTGGTCGGCGCGTCCATGATCCCGCCGGCCGTCGCGTCGACCATCGAGGCCCAGCCCTGTGCGCTCGTCGTGCTGGAGACCTCGCCCTCGCTGACCAGGCCGCCGACCAGGCCGAGGTCGAGGATCATCTGGTCGTCGCAGTCGCTGGTGCCGGGGCCGGTCTCGTCGGCGCCGCCGCTCGAGGCATCGCCGTCGGTCGGCTCGGCCGGAGGATCGCCGCTGGTGTCGGCGTCGCTCGTCGACCCGTCGTCGGCGTTGGTCGTCGAGTGGTCTTCGACCAGCTCGCCCGAGTCGTTGCCGCCGGGACAGGCGGGGAGCACGAGCAGCGAGAGCAGCAGGGAGCATTCAGGGCGATTCGGGAGCATCGTCGTCCTCGTCGTTGGGTGCAGGGGCAGTCGATGGGGCGTCCTCCACCTCGCCGGGGGCGGGAGCCGGCGAGGCGGCGGATGCAGGGGCCGTGGCCTCCGTCGGCGATGGCCTCGAGGGCTCGCGCGGGGAGGGCCGCATCGGGGGATCGGTCGCAGGTGCCCTGGGTCCGACGGGGGACGCGGGCATGCTCGCCTCGGCGTCGAGCGCCGGGGCACACATCGCGCTCGACTCGCCCGAGCAGTAGAAGGTCGCGTCGCGGCAGCGAGCGGTCCAGCTCGCCTGACTCCAGCCCACGGAGATCTCGGAGACCTCGATGGCATCGTGCGGGCACCCGATGGCCCCCGACGATGCCCGGGCGAGGTCGCGCGCACACCCGCTGCCGACCAACGCGAGCAACGCTGGTGGCAGCATGGCGAAGGAGAGCTTCATGGGTCTCCATATTGAAAACGAATATCAAAATTAAGCAAGGGAATTCGTCCGAGTCGTCGCTGGTTAGTGAACGGTGGATGGATTCTCGTTGAATTCAGTATTGAAAACGAATATCAAAATTAAATGAAGCCGAGGATGTTTCCTTTCGCTGCCATCGCGGCGCTGTCTTTGGGGTGTGCGGGTCGGCCAGGGCTGCTCGAGGGCGAGGCGCCGCATGCCGCCGCGAGGGTGGAGGCGCAGCCCACGGGACCCGTTCACGCCGAGCCGATCGAGCGCGACGTGAGGGGCTCGCCCGTGATGCCGCGCGGCCTGACCAGCTTCGGCGCCGCGAGCCTCGACGGCTCGCTGTACGTGATGGGGGGCTACTTCGGTCGGCCGCATGCGTACTCGGAGGCCGGTCAGACCGGTGAGCTGTTGCGGCTCGAGCTGGAGACGGGGATGTGGTCGCGACTCGGGGCCGGGCCCAAGGCGCAGAGCGTGGCGCTGGTCGTCCACGACGGCAAGCTCGTGCGGATCGGCGGCATGCAGGCGCTCAACCGCGAGGGGACGCCCGCCGATCTGCGCTCGCTCGACACGGTCGAGGCCTTCGACCTCGAGACCTCGATCTGGAGCACCCTGCCGTCGCTGCCCGCTCCTCGCTCGTCCCACGACGCGGTCGTCCTGGGGGACACGCTGTGGGTGGTCGGGGGGTGGAGGCTCGACGGCGATCGCCGGACCTGGCACGACACGGTGCTCCGGCTCGACCTGCGAGATCCCTCGGGCGGCTGGCAGGAGCTGCCGGCGCCCTTCGAACGGCGTGCGCTCGCGACGGTCGCCGTCGACGGACGCCTGGTGGTCATCGGGGGCATCGACAGCGAGCGCAACACCTCGCCGTCGGTCGACGTGCTCGACCCCGAGCGCGGCGTGTGGTCCAAGGGGCCCGAGCTGCCCGGACCGGGCTTCGGGGTGGCCGCGGCGGCGGACGACGGCCAGGTGTACGCCAGCGGGATGGACGGCCGGGTGGCGCGCTGGCGACCGGGCGAGGCCGCCTGGAGCCCGGTGTCGACGCTGGCGTTCCCGCGCTTCTTCCACCGCATGATCCAGACCGACGACGGCGAGCTGACCGTGATCGGTGGGATCCGAGGGATGGAGTCGGGGACCCGGGTGCGACCGCTGGAGACGATTCGCCCGGGCGAGGCGGGCCCCTCGTGGCTTCGCTACGAGCTCGAGTCACCGCTGCCGAGCAAGAACCGCCAGGGCGTCGCGATCGTGGACGACTCGCTGGTGCTGTTCGGCGGCAACGAGAGCCTGGGCCAGCACGACTTCGGCCCCGAGTTCTTCACCGATGCCGCGGCCGCCCTCGACCTGGTGACGATGCAGTGGCGCTCGATCGCCCCGTATCCGGTGCCGCGCCAGACGATGACGACCTTCGTGGCTCCGTGGGGGCAGGTCGTCTCGGTGGGTGGCTTTGGGCACGACGGCGCCGTCGCCCGCAGCCACCCGGAGATCTACTCGTACCACCCCGGCAAGGACCAGTGGCAGCAGATCGGCACGCTCCCGGGGCAGGGACGCACCCAGCTGGGGCTCGCGGTGGGCGAGGGTGAGGTGGTGATCTTCGGCGGGCTCGACTACGACCCCCGCCGCCCGGAGGGCGACGAGTTCCGCCACGAGCTGGGCCTGTTGCAGGCGCCGCTTCGGCCCACGGCCATGGACTTCGTGCCGTCCGGGCACGAGCTTCGCGAGCCTCGCCGCGCCTTCGCCGGAGCCAGGCTCGGCAACAGCTACTACGTGGTGGGGGGCATGAAGGAGGGTTTCGAGCTGGTCGGGAGCTGCGAGGCCTTCGAGCTCGACACGCAGCGTTGGTCGACGATCGCGTGCCCGCAGCACCAGCGGCTCTCGGCGCAGATGGTCGCGATGGGCGGGCGCCTGTACCTGGCCGCGGGGTCCTCGAGGGCGGGCGGCAGCGACGAGCTGGCGCCCGATCCCTCCCTGGAGGTCTACGACCCCGAGACGGGCGAGTGGAGGGTGCTCGTCGAGTCGATGCCCATCGAGCCCAAGCACCTCACCATGCTGGCCCACCGCGAGCGCCTCGTGCTGCTGAGCACCCACGACCCGGAGGCGAAGGCCACGGTGATGATCCTCGATCCGGGGCTGCCGGCTCGGTAGCCATGGCCAAGCCACGAGCCGCGGCCCCGAGGATCGCCCGGGGCCGCTCGCTCGCCCCGCTCGGGGCGTGGCCTGGTCCTCCGCCAGCTGCGAGCCCCCGGGCGGGCGACCGTGCTGGGCGAGCGAGTCCGGCTCGGGGGTCGAGCTCGTCGAGCACAGCCGATCGCGAGGTGGGGAGACTCAGGGGGTGCCCCAGGTCGCGCAATCGATCCCCAGCATGCCGGCGCACGGTCCGGCCCCGGCCTTCATGCACACGCCGAGGTCGGGCAGGTTGGACGGCTCGCTGCCCGGGGCGAAGAAGGGCATGCACTCGGGCTGGTCGGGTCCCCCGGGCCAGAGATCGGCGGGCGAGCCCTCGCACTGGTCGGGAAGGCCGCCCAGGGTGCACCAGCGGCTGTGGCACAGGTCGTCGGGGCTGGTGACGCACTGGACGTTCCCGAGGAAGTTCGGAGGCATCAGCGACTCGTCGGGCAGGCAGACCGATTCCAGCGAGCAGTCGCAGCCCCAGCCATAGGTGCTGGTGCAGCCCATCAGGTGGAGCTCGCAGGTGAAGCGGGTGCCCGCCGGGTTCAGTCGACACGCGCGGGTCTGGGGCACCATGGGCAGCAGCGGGCAGCTCGCGGCTCCCAGCCGAGGATCGCAGCAGCTCTCGTCGGGCGTGCCTCCCACTCCGGCCTCGTTGAGGCACGAGTCGCATGCATCACCCCAGGCATCCCCGTCGGTGTTGGTCTGGGCCGGGTTGGGGACGTCGGGGCAGTTGTCGATGCCCAGGGGGATGCCGTCTCCATCGACGTCGGGATCCCCGGAATCGGACGAGCCGGAATCGGACGAGCCGGAATCGGACGAGCCGGAATCGGACGAGCCGGAGTCGGACGAGCCGGAATCGGACGAGCCGGAATCGGACGAGCCGGAGGTCGTCCCCGGTCCGGTCGAGCCGGAGGTCGTGCTCGAGGTCGTGCCGGAGTCGGTCGCGCTGGAGGTCGTGCCGGAGCCGGTCGCGCCGGAGTCGGTCGTGCCAGGCTCAGTCGTGCCCGAGGACGGGTCCGACGTGCTGCTGGTCGTGCTCGTGCCTCCGGGAGGCCGTGGGTCACACGCTCCGTTTCCACCGAGCACCAAGCCGAGCGCGATTCCGAGGAGGGGGCGCGAGCGTAGGGACCTTCGAGCAGCACGAGGGGGCATCATCGACTGCTACACGTCGTAGCGCTCCGCCGGTTTCCTCCCGCGCGACCGCGCTCCCCGCCAATCCACGTGCACGGGGCCACCTCGACGGTCATCTGGACGACAGCGAAGATCGAGTCGTCCGCCGGCCTCGCTCTCGCCCGCGATCTCATCCCGCTCGCGCAGCCACCCCCTCCGAGGAGCCCCGCGTGGGGTCAGAAGAACTGCGCCTCGCTGCCGTTGCAGTAGTTCTGCGTCTGATTGCGGATCCCTGGCCACCCATCGTGGGCATGGCGGAGCGCGTCGGCGCGATCGGGTCCCAGGCGCTCGGCCAGGACCTGCTCGAGCTCATCGCCGAGCTCGAGGATCCTTCGCATGAAGCGTTCCTCGAGCGAGAGACCCGAGAGGTCGGCCGGGGGCGCGACCCGGCCGGCGCGCTCCGCCGCCAGGCGACGCAGCAGCTCCTCGGTCTGGGCGGGGGTGCTGGCCGATGCGTCCATCACGGCCCCCATCATGCCGATGAAGGAGGTCTCGTCGGCCCAGGCCTGCGTCTTGCCGGCCTCGAGGGCCAGCTGGGTGAGATCGCGGTAGAGGGCCTCGCGAACGTGGTCGCCGACCTCGGCCAGCGCGGCGGCCTCCTGTGGCGTGAGGCCCACGTCGTCGGACCAGCGCGCCGCGGCGTCGAAGGTGGGATCCGAGAAGCGGTCGCCCACGAAGCTGGGCAGCTCGATGCGCACGATCCCGCAGTCCGCCATGCGATCGAGCTCGAGGCGATTGGGGTCGAGGAAGGCACACCCACGCCCCTCGAGGTCGTCGATGCAGCCCTCGGCTTGGGTCGCGGTGCTGGGCACGAGGCGGGCAGGCTGGGGCAGGGGCGGCTCGCTCTCGCAGCGGTTGCCCATCCAGCCGTGCCCGCCCGGCCAGCCGTCGCCGGCAGCCCGTAGCTCGGCGGCCCGGGCCTCGCCGACCACCTCGGCGATGGCGGCCTCGAAGGCCTCGCCGGTGTCGGCCCGCAGCCGCACCGCCGCGTCCAGGGCTGCCGGCAGCTCGTCGTGGCTCGGCTCCCACCCGGCGCGCTCGTGGGCGACCCTCTCGATCGCGGTCGCGACCTGGTCCTCGTCGAGCTCGGCGGCGATGCGCAGGAAGATCACCGAGGGCGAGGATGCGTCGGACCACTCGCGATCGATCCCCACGCTGGCGGCCAGCTCGGTCCACCGCTGGCGTTGCTCGGTCATGAACGCGGCGGCGGCCTGCTCGAGTCGCTGGTGCTCGGCCGCGTCGACCCCCGCCTTCTCGACCCACTCCTCGGGGAAGAAGCGTCGGCCCGAGTCGGAGGGGAGCTGCAGCGGGGTGTCGAACCTCGCGATCCCACAGCGAGCCAGCTCCTGCATCGTGTCCTCGTCGGGATCGAGGAAGGGGCAGGCCGGATCCTCGCCGCGCTTCAGCGCGCAGCCCTTGGCCGGCGATCGATCGACGGCGGCCGTGGGGATCCCCTTGGGGGGAGCGGTGGCATCGGACGAGCCCGGCGAGACGGCAGGCTGCCCAGCCCGGGTCAGCCCCGGAGCGACCGGCGAGGAGGGGCTCGCGCCGGGGCTGGTGTCGCCCGCCGGACCGCCCTCGGGTGATCGCAGGAGCCACCACGCTGCGGTCAGCACGACCAACGCGATCAACGCGATGCCTACGAGCCGAGCGGTCGGTCGTGACGGGGACGCGGGAGCACCCATTGCTCGCATAGAGGCAGGCCGGAAGCCCCAGGATTCGCGGGGGTGTTGGTTTCTCCGTGGAGTCGGCTGGCCGGGGCCGAGGCGCTCCTTCGCCCGCTCGCGCTCGGTCCCGGGCCGCGTGCCCGCATCACCAGGGGGTGGCCAGGTGGTCGTACAGGAGGTCCCCCCAGGTCGTGCGGGGGAAGTCGTAGCCGGTGGCGGCATCGAGGCCGCAGCCGTCGGGGGCAGTGTCCTGCAGCAGGTTGGGGGGGCAGCGCTGGTGGAACGACCACGCGATGTAGGGAATCTCGTTGGCCTGAGCGACCACCCACAGCTCCATGATGTCGGCCTCGTTCATGTATCCATCGGCGGGACCGTACTCGCCGATGATGATCGGCAGCGTCCGGCCGGGCTGCACGAGCAGGGCGTCGAAATCGCGGGCGGGGTTGTAGGGGTGGACCTCGTACGCGATCTGATCGCCGGCGAGCGGGTTCTCGACGAAGTAGCTCAGGTCGCGGGCCCAGCCCTCGGGGGCCTGGACCACGACGATGTGGTGGGGAGTGCCGTGGCCGTCCTCGACCGCGCGGATGGCCGCGATCGCGTCGGCGTACACCGCCGCGAGCTCGGCGTCGTGGTCGGGCGTGGTGTGGGGCTCGTTGGTGAGGCCGAACAGCACCTGCGGATCGTCATGGAAGGCCTCGGCCAGCATCGTGTAGCGGGAATTGGTGTCGCCCAGCGACGAGGGCCACTCGCTGTCGTAGTCGCCGTTGTTGGGCTTGACGGTGGGATCGGCGAAGAGGGTCACCAACACGTAGACCCCGGGCTTGCTCGTCATGTGCTCCACGTTCTGCACGATGTCGGCGAAGTAGGTCGGATCGTCGACGAGGCTCTCCCACTGCAGCTCGAACTCGTTGTAGGGCGCGTCCTTGGCCGAGAGATCGAAGCGGATGAAGTTGGCGTGCCAGCCGTCGATGAGCTCGTCGGCCCAGCGATCGATGCCGTCGGGCACGGGCGGCGCGAACGAGCACGCCCCACACGAGCGCTCGTCGTGCAGGTTGGCGCCGCGGCCGTGGAAGGGCGAGCCGTCGGCATGGACGATGCGGTTGCCCTGCACCACGAGCCACCCGTCGGGGACGCCGCCCTCGGTGGTCTCCGTGCCGCCGTCGCTCGAGCCCGGGCCGTCGCTTGCGGCCGTGGTCCCGTCGGCGGGCGTGTCGTCGCCGCTCGCGTCGGTGCTGCCCGGTCCGTCGTCGGCGGTGGAGGCCGTGCCGCTCGTCGACGGGGGAGTGGTCTCTGCCTCGCCCGAGTCGCCGCAGCCCAGCCCGGCCACCAGCCCCCAGCCCAGTAGTGATGCTCGAGCGGCCTTCATCGTGGCCGCGATCGTACTCCCGCTCCGCGCGGGGTTCTACCGCCGATCGCGGTGACGCCGGCGACGGCGGGCCCGATGTCATCGTCGCCGGGCCCGGCGAGCCTCGCTTCGCGCCTCGGTCACGCCGGGTCGATGAGCTCGAAGGTGAACAGCTTGTGCATGAAGCCGTTGCAGGTCGCGCTGGCGCCCTCGTCGTTGCCGTCGATCTGCAGGCACAGCCCCTGCTTGTAGCTGACGAGCTGTCGCGCCGCGCGCTTGTAGTTGCCGGTGCTCACGAACAGGCTCCCGGTGCTCCACGCGGCCGCGTCCCCGATGCCCGTGATCTCGCCGCAGTACACCTCGCCGCTCCCGTTCATCTTCAGGTAGAGCCCGGTACCGCTGGCGCCGTCGACCTGCTCGAATTGCAGCTCGTCGGTGCCGTCGCCGTCGAGGTCGGTGCGGTGGACGATCCAGGCGTAGGGATCGAGCTCGGTGGGGAGGTGGGTGCCCACGGTGCCGTCGTCGTCCGCGGCGCAGCCGAGGTAGCCCCGCCACCAGTTCTTGAGCATCACCACGTCGCCGTCCGCGATCGAGTCGAAGGAATCGACGCCCACGTACTCGTGGACCGTGGTGGACGCGACCACGGGTGCATCCGCGTCGGCCACGAGGTCCTGGACCGCGGCCTGGGCCAGGGCGGGCTCGTCGAGCCCTTGCTCGAGCTCGGCCCGGATCTCGGGGCCGAGCTCGCCCTCGGTGTCGCAGGCGCTCCCGCCGAGCACGGCGACGGTGGCGAGGCCGATCCAGGCTCGGCGCGCGGAGGAACGAAGGAGGGGTGCGTTGGTCATGGTCGGGTCCTCGTTGGGGTGACGGGACGGGGGGGCCCGTTGTGGGCTCGCCTCTTCGTGGCCGCCGCGTCGTCTCGTCCAGGAGTCCCCACCGGCGGCGGTCCTATTCACGGGGCGTGTTTCGAGCCATTGCAGGCGCTCGCGACCCATTCCGACACGCGGTGCTGGACCGGGCTATGCTTGTCGCCGCCCGGTCGTCGAGATGCCCGAGCCCGCGGAGCCCCCGTCCAATCCTCGCCACTTCGGTGCGTTCGAGGGCGTGTTCACGCCGACGGTGCTGACGATCCTCGGGGTCATCATGTACCTGCGCGAGGGCTGGGTGGTGGGGCAGGTGGGCCTGCTGGGCGCCATCCTCATCATCACGCTCGCGTCCGTCATCACCTCGGCCACCGCGCTGTCGCTGTCGTCGATCGCCACCAACGTGCAGCTCGACGCGGGGGGGCCCTACGCGATCATCTCGCGCTCGCTGGGGCTCGAGCTCGGCGGCAGCGTGGGGATCCCCCAGTACCTGTCGCAGGCGCTCGCAGTCGCGATGTACATCTTCGGCCTGCGCGAGGGGTGGCGGTGGATCTTCCCCGGGCACTCCGCCCTCATCGTCGATCTGGTGGCCTTTGCCGTGGTGCTGCTCATCGCCATGACCAGCGCCAGCTTCGCGTTCCGGGTGCAGTACGGGGTGATGGCGGTGATCGCCATCTCGCTCGTCTCGGCGACGGCGGGGTTGTGGACCCACCCCTCCGACCACGCGATCGACTGGTGGCTCACCCCCGACGACGGGGCGTCGGGACAGGCGGCCTTCTGGGTGGTGTTCGCGGTGTTCTTCCCCGCGACCACCGGGATCCTGGCCGGGGCGAACATGTCGGGCGAGCTCAAGAACCCGCGCCGCTCGATCCCGCTGGGGACGCTGTCGGCCGTCGCGGTGGGCACGGCGATCTACCTGCTGCTGGCGGTGTGGTTCTCGCGGATGGCCACCTCGGCCGAGCTGCGCACCAACTACGTCGTCATCATCGAGCGGGCGGGCTACGGCCCGCTGGTGGTGGCGGGGCTGCTGGGGGCGACCTTCTCCTCGGCTCTCACCTCGCTGGTCGGCGCGCCCCGGATCCTCAGCGCGCTGGCCTCGAGCCAGGTGGTCCCGCGCGCGGGCTGGCTGGTGGGTCGACCCGGACGCGAGCCGCGACGCGCGATGCTGGTGACCGCGGCCCTGTCGCTGACCGCCCTGCTGCTGCGCGACCTCAACGTGATCGCCCCCCTGATCACGATGTTCTTCCTCATCACCTACGGGATGATCAACGTGGTGGTGCTGCTCGAGCAGCGCCTGGCGGTGGTGAGCTTCCGGCCCCGCCTGCGCGTGCCCGCGATCGTGCCGCTGGTGGGGGCGGTGGGCTGCCTGTTCGCGATGTTCGTGGTCAACGCGGCCTTCAGCCTGGTGGCGGTGGCCGTGGTGGTGATGGTCTATGGCCTGCTGATGCGCCGCAAGCTCAAGGCGCCCCACGAGGACGTGCGCAGCGGGCTGTTCCTGATGGTGGCCGAGTGGGCGGCCCGCAAGGCGACGACCCTGTCGCGGGGACAGTCCAAGGCGTGGAAGGCCAACCTGCTGGTGCCGGTCGTCGATCGCCAGGAGGTGGTGGGCAACTTCTCGCTCATCGTCGATCTCACCAAGCCCTACGGGTCGGTCACGCTGCTGGGGATCGCCGACGCCGAGCACCGCTCGGCGCTCGACCTGCACATCGAGGAGCTGGCCAACGACTTCACCGAGGCGGGGGTCCACACCACCGCGACCACCCTGGAGTCACGCCGCCCCGGCCGCGCGATGGTCCACGCGATGCAGACCCTGCGCAGCTCGTTCTTGCGGCCGAACCTCTTGTTTCTGACCCCGCTGACCAGCGCGATGAGCCCCGAGGCGCTCGAGGAGCCGCTGCGCCGGGCCAAGCGCAACCGCATGGGCGTGGTGCTGGCGGCGCTGCACCCCAAGACCGCGCTCGGCCGTCGTCACGTGATCCACGTGTGGATCCGAGCGCAGGCGCCCGACTGGGATCTCGAGGTGGCCACCCAGCGCAGCAACCTCAACCTGCAGCTGCTGATCCCCTACCTGCTGGTGCGCCGCTGGAACGCCAAGCTCACCCTGTGCTGCGTGGTGGCCGAGCCCGAGCAGCGGGCCGCGGCCGAGGACTACCTGCGGCGCATGATCGAGCTGACCCGGATGCCGATCGACGCCGGGGCCCAGGTGGTGGTGGGGGAGATCGACGGCGCCTTCGAGCTGGTGCCATCCGCCGACCTCAACGTGTTCGGGCTGCCCCACGACCACGAGCTGGAGCTGGTGCGCTCGACGGTCGAGCGCACCTCGTCGGCGTGCCTGTTCGTGCGGGACTCGGGGGAGGAAGACGCGCTGTCCTGAGCCGGCGGCGCTGCCTCGGGCCGGATGCCGACCTGCGCCGGGGCTACTCCCTGGCCGCCCGCCTGCGCTACCGTAGCGGCCGTGTCCCCCGACGAACTCGCGACGGCCTCGGCCGATGCCTCCGAGTTGCTCACCTTCCCCTGCGGTCAGTGTGGCGCCGACCTGCAGTTCAAGGCCGGCACCAATGCGATGACCTGTCCGTACTGCGGGCACGTGGAATCGATCGCGGCCGACCAGCGCCCCATCGTCGAGTACGACCTGAAGTCGGGCCTGGCGGCGATGCGACGCGCCCCGGCGCGGGCCCTGGCTACCGAGGGCAAGGCGATCCAGTGCGGAGGCTGCGGGGCGGTGGCGGTGGTGACCACGGCGGCGAGCCGCTGTGCGTTCTGCGATGCGCCCTCGGTGGTCGAGATCGACTCGGCGGAGGAGGTGTTCCTGCCCGAGTCGCTGCTGCCCTTCGGCCTCGACGAGCGTGCGGCCCGGGAGCTGTTCGCCAAGTGGGTGGCGGGCCGGTGGTTCGCGCCCTCGGATCTGGTCAAGCGAGCCCGCACCGAGAAGATCGACGGGGTGTACCTGCCGTACTGGACCTACGACTCCCAGACCACCACGCGCTACACGGGCCTGCGAGGCAAGCACTACTGGGACACCGAGAGCTACACCGATTCGAACGGCAAGCGGCAGACCCGACGGGTCCGCAAGACCCGCTGGTACCCCGCGGCGGGGGTGGTGCAGGTGCCCTTCGACGACGTGCTGATCTGCGCCTCGGGCTCGCTGCCGCCCACGCTCACCGAGGCGCTCGAGCCCTGGGATCTGCAGGAGCTGCGCAGCTACGCGCCGCAGTTCCTCAGCGGCTTCATCGCCGAGCGCTACGGGGTGTCGCTCGAGCAGGGCTTTGCGCGGGCCGAGGAGCGCATGGAGCCCCTCATCCGCAGCGCGATCCGGGCGGACATCGGGGGCGACACGCAGCAGATCCTCTCGGTCCGCATCAGCCACGCCCACACCACCTTCAAGCACCTCCTGCTGCCGGCGTGGATCTCGAGCTACCGCTACCACGACAAGGTGTTCCGCGCCCTGGTCAACGCCCGCACCGGCGAGGTGGTGGGCGAGCGCCCGTGGAGCTGGGTGAAGATCACGCTCACCGTGCTGGCGGTGGTGGCGGTGATCGTGACGGTGGTGCTGCTGAGCAGGTACGGCTGAGGCGGGTCAGTCGGCCGTGATCGCGTCCTGCACCGCGGCCCAGCGCAGGCGCAGCGTGCCGTCGCGGTAGGTCCGCCCCGCCTCGGCGAGCCCGGTCGAGGCCTCCTCGATCGTCCGGTGCACGTCGAGGGCCGGCGCCAGCATCGGGTCGCGCCCGCGCTCGAACGACTGCTCTCCCACCAGCACCATGGTGGCCTTGTCGAGGGCGAGCGCGCGCTCGCGGCTGGGCGCGACGAGGAAGGGGAGGCTGCGGTCGCCCCCGGGCGCCGCACGCCGGACCTCCTCCTCGTCGAGCCGACCCTCGGCGAAGAAGCGCTCGAGCATCTCGGTGTTGGCTCGCAGCTCGTCGCCGGCCCCCACGCGGCGCAGGTACTCGAGCACCTCGGGCTCGTCGTGGCCGAGCTGGGGGACGTCGGGAATCCCGTCGATGCTCTGGTAGCCCCAGCCGGCGGAGCCGGGCACCTTGCGTGGGAAGGCGAAGGTGCCGTCCGCCGTCACGCCGATGCCGGTGTGGCACCCCATGCAGGCGTAGTGCTCCTCGCGGGTCTGCAGGCGCAGGCGACCCTGCTCGTCCTCGATGTAGCCCTGCACCCGCCAGCCGAAGGGGTTGACGAGCCCCGTCTCGGCGTTGCCGCGGTACAGCGGCAGCACGCCCTCCTCCTTGTCACGGGCCTCCTGCTCGTACTTGGAGAAGTAGCGGCGGCGCGGGAGCTCCTGCTCCTTGTGCAGGTAGCGCAGCTCCTTGAGCCGGGCCGCGATCATCCCGGGCGCGTCGGGATCGAGGTAGCGCACGCTGTGCAGGAATTCGGTGCCGGCGGGGTAGGTGCCCCGCCGCAGCGGGTGGCCCGAGGCGTCGCCGAGGTAGTGGCTCGGCAGACCCACCAGGCGATCGATCGCGGGCTCGAGCTGTCCGTCGCCGTCGAGGTCGACGCCCAGGGCCCGCTCGTCGAGCGGCTCCACCGGCCACACGAGCTCGGCGTCGGGGCGCGCCGGATCGCTGGCGAGGCTGGCCTCGAGCAGGGCGAGGTTGGCCTGGTACACCGCGAGCGAGGGCTCGCCGTCGCGGGAGCGAAACGGATCCGGCAGCCGGATCATCACGTCGTCGCTGCTGCCGTTGGTGGGCCAGAACGCGCCCGGGAACGGCTTGTAGCGGAACGCCCGCCAGCCGCTGCCGTCGCGGGCGAAGCCCTGCTCGTCGAAGCCGGCGGGCAGGTCGAGGTCCCAGGGATAGGCCCAGGGGGGCAGCTGGCCCTGGAGCACGCGTCGCGCCGCGGCGTAGTTGTCCTGCCGGGCCCAGGCCAGCGCGCGCTCGTCCGAGATGGCCGCGATGGCCTCGCGGCGATCGACGAAGGCGTTGTCCCAGCGGTTGGTCTCGCCGTACTCGGAGAAGGCGTAGCTCTCCTGCAGATCGGCATCGAGGCGCAGGTTGGGGTAGCTGCCGTCGGTGTGGCAGGTGTAGCAGGGGTTGTGACGCCCCTCGGTCTTCGTGTAGCACTGGATCGGGATCGGAGCCTCGTGGTTGTCGATCCGATCGTGGCGCTCCCGAGCCCGCCGCAGGGGGAAGTAGTCGCCGTCGCCGGGGCCCGGGCCCTTGGCGTCGAGCACGGAGCGCGGCGGGGCCTGGGTGCGGGCCGGCACCGCGGTCTGGTGCGGTGGGGAGCGGTCGCCCGCGGGGGTCGCGGGGACCGGGGGAGCGCCGCAGCCGGCGGCCACCGCCAGGGGCACGAGGAGGCAGTGGACCAGCCGGTGCGACACGAGCATGGGAGCGTTCCTCGCCCTACGGGGCCACCGTGAGCACGACCTGACCCGAGCGCGGACCGAGGTCCATGTACGCGGCGAATTCGGACTCGGGCGCGCCCCCCAGGTTCTCGTGGGGGTGCTGCACGTCGAAGAAGAACGAGCGCTCGTCCGAGGCGAACATGGGGCCGGTGGCCTCCGCGTCGGAGGGCACGCTCGCGATCCGCCAGGCGCGGCTCTGGAGCGGATCGTCGGCGACCTCCAGGTAGTAGATCGCGTCTTGGGTGGTGCGAGAGAAGTTGCCGTCCGTTCCGAACCACACCCCACCCGCGCTGTCGATGGCCAGGTTGTCGGGGTTGCGGGCCGTGAACGTGGTGCCCTCGCCCGAGCCGCGCCACGCCGCGTGGAAGGTGAAGGTCGCCGACGATCCCGGATCGTCGGGGTTGGACTCCTGGAGCACGAAGATCGTCCCGTCGTCGTCGCTGCGGGCGAAGCTCGCGTGCTCGTCCCCCGGCGTGCCGGGATCGTCGAGGTTCAGGGTGCCGTCGTCGCGCAGCGCGTTGGGCCGCGTGTGGTTGGTGAAGGCGATCCACAGGGTGCCGTCGAGCGGGTTGTACTCGAGGTCCTCGGGGCGGTTGAGCTCCCGGACGCCGATCTTGGTCGCGGCCGTGAACAGCCCCCGCAGCACGGTGCCGTCGTCGGGGAAGCCGCCGATGCCGTTCCAGGTGTCGTTGCGCAGCGCCTCGCCCACGGTGGTCATCGACGCGGGGCCGCTGGCGTTGGGGGCGAGCTGGCTGCGGTTGCCGACCGACAGGTGGATCCACTGGCCCTGGCCGGGGCTGGTGGCGGAGGGCAGGACGCCGCCCACGGTCACGCCGCCCTCGGCCCCGGTGCCCTCGTCGTCGGAGTTGTCGAGGTCGGCGAAGTGGGCCACGAACAGCGAGCCGTCGGCGAGCAGGTTGCGGATCTCGGCCTTGCTCATGCCCGACGAGTAGGTGCCCGACGAGACGAACTTGTAGATGCGACCGCCGCGGCGGTCGTTGCCGCTGTAGATCACGATCGGCTGGTCGGGCACCAGCCTGCGGTCGGCGCCCACGTGGAAGGTGGCGTTCTCCCAGTTGGCCCGCCCGATGGCGCCGAGCTTCTGGTGCCCGTTGCCGCTGCTCGGGTCGTAGGCGAGATCGGGCGGCGACTCGGGGTCGATCTCCACCAGGTAGCTGTAGTAGTCCGGCCGGGTGTTGGTGGCGGTGCCGCGGGTGAAGTCGGAGTCGGGATTCGGGGTGGTGTCCCACACGATGTCGGAGCCGGGATCGCAGGGGCCCCCGGGGATGAACACGTTGGAGCTGCTCCAGCACGCCTCGAGGTCGCCGTAGGCGAACTGGGTGTTCTCCTCGGCCGAGAAGATCGTGCCCCAGGGGCTGATCCCGCCCGAGCAGTTGCTGGAGGTGCCGGGCACCACGTTGGCGGGCAGGTCGGCCCCCGCGTCGTCCTGGGCCACGCCGATGTCGATGGGCCCGGTGATGCGGAACAGGGTGTCGCTGGTGGCGTCGAAGCGCAGGTTGTCGGCCGAGGTGTCGATCGACCAGCCCTCGTCACCCCGGCTCACCCGGAAGAGCGCGCCGCCCAGCATCCGCTTGTGCCACAGGATGTAGGCATCCACGCGCTCGGGCGTCCACTCGGCGTCGTCGCTCACGTCGAACTGGAATTCGGGCACGCCGTTGTCGGCGAGCCAGGTGACCATCTGCAGGCCGATGCCGGTGGGCGCGGCTCCCTCGCTCGCGCGGTCGTTGCTGATGTACTCGAAGTTGGTCCACATCCAGCCCGCCTCGCCCGAGCCGGCGAAGTAGGGGGTGCCCTCGTCCTGCCAGCCGTCGCCGAGATAGGCGATGTAGTCGTTGTTGGCGCCCCACACGGGTCCCAGCGGGGGGGCGGCGTCGGTCAGCGAGTCGAGGAATGCCGCCACCAGCTTCCACTCGAGCTGAGGAATGGTGCTCAGCTCGCCCGAGGCCGGGATGTACTCGAGGGGGAAGCCCGGCACGTCGACGCCGTCGTTCTCCATCTGCACCAGCTCCTTGACCAGCTCGGGGATGGTGGCCTCGACCGGCGGCTCGCCGGTGGTGCCCGAGGAGCCGTCGTCGTCGGTCGAGCCGGTGGTCCCGGTGCCGTCCTCGGCGGTGGTGGGGCCGCTGGTGGGCGCCTGGGTGGTGGGGCCGCCGCTGGAGTCGTCGGTGCCGCTGGAGCCTCCGTCGCCGCTGGGGCCGTCGTCGGGGCAGCCGAGCGAGGTGGTGAGGGAGAGCAGGAGGAAGGGTCGAAGGAACGCGATCGTGTTGCGCATGCCGTGCTCCAGCGCGGGAGGTCCCGCGCGGCCGGGAGTCTAGGGACGGCATGCCACGCCCCCATCACGTGTTCGCAACGAGCTGCGCGCGAAGGTGAAGCCTCGGCTGCGCGAGCGTGTCGAGAGCGTGTCGAGGTGCCGGGTGGGAGATCGACGGGGTCAGGGGCTCGCTCGCCAGCCCCACGGCGCGAGGATCCAGGCGAGCAGCACGATCCCCCCGAGCCACAGGGCCATGGCCGGGGGCATCCGCACCCCGTCGAGCGAGGGCGGGGATTCCTCGTCGGCCGAGACCTTCGCGGGGCGGCGAAGCAGCCTGGGCCACGGGACCGCGAGCAGCCCGAGCAGCGCCATCGGCTCGAGGTAGGGCATCGTGCACAGCAGGATGATGTTGAGGTGCAGCCCCACCAGCAGCGTGGCCCAGGCCAGGCGCAGCCGCGGCCCGAAGAGCAGCAGCAGCGCGCCGCCCTCGATCACCAGGGTCGCGAACGAGGCCGCCCGGGCCAGCGCGGGGACCCGCAGGATTCCCTCGCGGTAGGCCGCCAGCCACTCCCAGCTCGCGAGCGGCTGCTGCCACAGCACCAGCGCTCGGATCTGATCGCCGTCGGCCCACCCCAGCCCCGCGGCGCCCAGCTTGCTCAGGCACGAGCCCAGGTACGCGGCGGCGATGCAGGCGACGGCTCCGGCCTCGCCCAGCTGCTCTCGCAGGGCCCGAGGGGCTGCCTCGTCGCGGAGGTCGGCCGTCTCGTGGGCCCAGGCCTGACCGAGCACCCAGCCCAGCATCGCCGCGCCGGGGAAGAACGCGTTGCGGGAGGGCGAGGCGAAGATCTGGGTCTGCCACTCGCTGAGCAGCGCGCCCCACAGCAGCACCCACAGGCCGGCGATCACGGGCCGACGATCGCGGGCGAGCGCCACCAGGCCCACCAGGATCATCGCCTCGATTCCGAGCGCCGCCCCGGGGATGGCCCCGAGCCACTCCGAGAGCGTGCCGGTGGGAGGGAAGCGGGCGGGGTCTCGAGATTGCCAGCCCACCTGCAGGCACTCCACCAGCAGCTCGAGCCCGGCGATCACTGCGATGCCGATGCGCAGCGGCGCCCGATCGTGGCCGTCCCAGGCCGAGCTCCAGCCGAGGCTCATCGCCGGCCTCCTCGCCGTCGCGCGGTGCAGCGGGCCACGACGCAGTCGGCGTGCCGACCCTGGTCGGGCCCGGGCTGCAGTCGGTGGGCCCGCGCGACCAGGGTGATGGGCTCGGTCCCCGGCTCGGTGGGCTCGCCGGCGTGTGCCTCGATGTGGAGCGCCTGGTCGCGCAGCACGTAGTCCAGCGGTCGGTCGTGCTCGCCGCAGCGCTGCTCGATCAGCGCCATCGACAGCGGCGGTCCCTCGCAGGCGTAGCCCTCGTAGTCGTCGACCTGCGCCGCCGTGCCCGTGGCATCGAGCACGAGCACCCGCGTGGCCACGGGCGGCGCATGCCCCTGGTACATGTCGAAGGTGGAGAGCGGAAAGAGGTTGCCCACCAGGCGGGCGGCCACGAGGTAGCTGAGCAGCACCGCCCAGGCGACGGCGCGCGGCCGGTCGAAGCGGCGCGGGTGGCCCTCGGGGAGCATCGCGGTCCACGAGCATAGCGCGGGGTGCCCCGCGGGACGGCAGCGCTGGCCCGGGCTACTGCAGCGACACCGCGAAGGAGCCGTTGGGGTGCTGGTCGCTGCGCTGCCGTAGGGTGAGCAGCCCCGGCGGCGGAGCCTCCCGGGCCAGCGCGTGGGCCAGCGCCATCGCGCCCAGGCCCTGCTCCTCGTCGGTGGGGCGCTGGCCGTCGTCCTGCGGGCTCGCGTGCGAGTTGACCACGAACAGGCTCAGTCGCTCGGTCTGCGCCACGCCCGGGGGGCCCTGGGGATCGCGGGCGAGCACGTCGACCTGGTAGCGCTGGCCGTCGCGGGTCTGGAGCACCACCGGCACCGCGCCCAGGTGCACCGCGCCCACCCGCACCACCGTCCAGCGGCCGAGGTCGTGGCCGGGCGCGATCGATTCGAAGGCTGGGGCTTCGTCGTCCGCGGCGGAGCCCGAGCGACTCCAGCGGTAGCCGAGCACGCCCACCGCGACCAGCCCCAGCGGCACGGCGACGAGCCAGTGGCGTCGACGAAGGCCGGAGCGGGGCGGGGAGCTCGACATCGGGACCGTCGATGGCCACGGTAGGGGACCGCTCCGCTCGCGGTCAAGCCAGGGGTCCATCCCTCGCGCTCCGGTGCCGCGCCGAGCTCGGCCTCCTCGCGCGCCGATCCGCGAGCGCTTTGTCCTTCTCCGCGGGGGCATGCGAAGCTCCTCGTCCGATGCCCGAGTCGTCGCCTTCGTCCGAGCGCCCGCCGTTTGCGCGAGTGGAGGAGCGGGAGCGCATGGTGAGCACCCAGCTCGAGGCGCGCGACATCGTGGCCCCCCGTGTGCTGGCGGCCATGCGCGAGGTGCCGCGCCACGAGTTCGTGCCCGCCGATCTCCAGGCGATCGCCTACCGCGACGGCCCCCTGCCCATCGGGCACGAGGTGACGATCAGCCAGCCCTACATCGTGGCCCTGATGACCCAGCTCGCCGAGGTCGAGCCGGGACAGCGGGTGCTCGACGTGGGGACCGGCTCGGGCTACCAGGCCGCGGTGCTCTCGGCGATGGGGGCCGAGGTGTACGGGATCGAGATCATCGAGCCCCTGGCCGCGAGCGCGGTGGCTCGCCTGGAGCGGCTGGGCTATGCGGCCACCATCCGTCACGGCGACGGCTACCGCGGCTGGCCCGAGCATGCGCCCTTCGCTGCGATCGTGCTCGCGGCTGCGCCCACGCAGATCCCCGAGCCGCTCATCGAGCAGCTGCAGGTGGGCGGGCGCCTGGTGCTGCCGGTGGGTCCACGCTACCTGCAGGACCTGGTGGTGGTCACCCGCAGCGCCCACGGATGGCAGCAGCAGCGCGTGACCCCGGTGGCCTTCGTGGCGATGACCGGCGAGGCCGCGCAGCGGCCTCCCACGATGGCGAGATAGGCCCGCTCAGCCCTCGGAGCCGGCGTCCTTGGCATCCTGGGCGGCCCGGGCCTCGCGGTAGCGCGCGAGGAGCTTGCGCTCCTTGCCGATCGGCGTCTGCGGAGGAATGGTGGCCGGATCGGTGTCCATCGCGGTGATCGAGCACTCGATCACCCACGACCAGATCACGTTGGCCGTCTGTAGCAGCTCGTCGTCGCGGCTCTCTTCCGTGGCCTGGCCCGAGTGCAGCAGGTACTGCCGATCCATGATCCGGCGCATCTGCTCCCAGCGGGGTCCGGAGAGCTGCTTGCGCAGCACCTCGAGCACCTCCTCGTCGCGCATGAGCTGCAGCTCGGGGATCTGGCGCTCGTCGATCGGTCCCAGCTCTCCCTCGCGCTTGAACAGCTCGAGGTTGGCGCTGAGCAGGTGGCCCACGCCGCACCAGCGACAGCCGGACCACAGCGCGGCGAGCCCCAGGATGAGCTGGGCCTCGATCGGTCCCCAGCGCTTCTCGAGCATCTCGATCATCGCGAAGGCCGACTTGGCCCACGCGAGGTAGCCCCGCACGCCCTCGGTGCGCACGTGATCGGCCACGAAGGGATCGGGGAAGCCGACCGCCATGGTCGAGATCCTCCGCCACATCCAGACGAAGGTGCGCTGACCGACCGTGAGACCCTCGTAGGTCATCGGCCGCCTCCTTCCTGATCGTCGTCGGACTCGCGCAGCTTGAGCACCCGTGCCTTCAGCTCGTCGGAGCTGCGCCGCTTGGGGGTCTTTGGGGGTCTTGGGGGGGTCTTGGGCTTGCGATCGCCCGAGAGCAGCCGATCCCGCAGCGCGATGAGCCGCTCGAGGCGGCCCTCGCCGGAGCTCAGCCAGGCCTTGGCCTCGTCGAGGCGGTTGAAGCAGCGCGCGTTGGGATCCTCCGAGACGTGGGCCACGAACAGCCCGATCCCGCGGAAGCGTGGACGGTCGGCCACGAAGGCGGTACGCACCTGGCGGGGGGCGATGCCCCGCTGGAGCTCCATCAGTCGCATGCGCGCGTCGAGGGGCAGGGACGCGGTCTCGATCATGTCGATGATGAGCGCTCCCCCGGTGTCCAGGGCATCGATCCGGGGGAGCAGGTCGTTCGATAGGCGCTCGATGTCCTCGGTCCCCACCTCTCCACGGAGCCGGACCACGAGATGGCCAGCTTCGTCGAGCTCGACGGTGGACGAAGGGGACACGGCACCAGCGAAGGGGGCTAACCCCTAGATGAACGGTACATAGATCTGCTCGGTCCCGCAATCCGGGTCCTCGAACGCCTCATCGGGCAGGGGCTCGAGCAGGTAGTCCGGGTACGATTCCGTCCAGCCGATCATCAGCTCGTCGTGGGTGAGCAGGTAGGTCGGCTTGGGCACGGGCTCGAGGCTGGTGGCGAAGCTGAACCCGCCCACGCCGGCCTCGAGCTCGGCCAGGGTGGTGTCGAAGTCCTGCGCCTCGGACTGCGGCAGGATCTCGTAGGTGTAGTACAGCCAGATCGAGCTCGGATCGAACAGGTTGTAGGGCAGGATCCCCACCAGGGTGCCCGGGCTACCGAGGAAGTCGACCATGTGGTGGTAGCCGAAGTCGAACTGGTAGTGGACCTTGAGGTTGCTCGGGTTGGGGTCGAAGAAGCCCGTGCACATCATCTGGGCCGCGGGGAGCTCCACGGGGATGGAACCGGGCGGAGGGCCCCCTGGAAGGTCGAATTCGTTGGCGATGAGGTCGCCCGTGACCGAGTCGTAGTACCAGTTGCTGGTGCGGGTGAAGAAGCGGTTGACGAACCACCCCTGCCAGCGACCCTCGTCGACGCACAGAGGATAGGTGTTGTACGGGGTGGAAGGATCGACGTCGAAGCAGAACGAGGGACGGTAGGGCACGCCCTCGAGGTGGAGGCGCACCTCCACGCTGTCGGCGTTGCGGTTCCACTTG
This sequence comes from Myxococcales bacterium, assembly GCA_020633315.1. Classification (GTDB taxonomy): domain Bacteria; phylum Myxococcota_A; class Polyangia; order Nannocystales; family Nannocystaceae; genus Paraliomyxa. Next base: position 468,094 of record JACKDV010000003.1, on the reverse strand, counting down.
ACGTCGGTGCGGCTGTCGCCCTCGGCCTCGCACATGGAGGGCTCGCGGATGACGAGCTCCCGGCCACCGCCGACGCCGAGCTCCATGTCGAGGGTGACCTTGCCGACCTGGTTGCTGGCGTGGGCGAGGCTGGGGGCGGCGAGGATCGCCAGGATGGGGATGATGAGGGTCTTGGACATTGTTCGTGTTGCTCTCGAGGGGACGAGCGCTCGCGTCCCCCGACGCGAGCGCATGGTGGTTTTGGGGATGGCCGGGCGAGGGCCGACGAAGACGACGAGGGGAGCCGCCGAGGCGGCGGGGCGGATGACCCGTTGGGGTCAGGGCGACGAGGTGGGAGCCTCGTCGCGATCGGGGAATGCGGTGCGGCCCGAGTACATGTCCCGGGCCATCTGGGCGTACTCGCCCGAGGCCATCTGGGCGTCGACGCGCTCGAGCACCGGGCGCAGCGGATGCTCGGGGTCGGCCATGACCAGCTTGCGCTGGGCGTCGGCCCGGGCGAAGCGCTCCTCGGGGGAGAGGGTGGCGTCGTCGGCCTCGAGCAGGCGTCGCTCCTCGTCGTCGAGCACTGCGTGGGGATCGAGCGGATCGTCGGGCTGCGGCTCGGTGGCGGGGTCGGACGCGGGCGCAGGGGCCGCCGCGGCCACGAGCGAGCGAGCGGCCGCCGGCAGGGGCGACGTCGCGGGCGGTGGCCGGCGCGGAGGTGGGGGGCAGGGGCGGAGCGGGGGGTCGTCGGCAGGCGACGGCGGCCAGCAGCGACACGAGGGCAAGGATGGGGGTGGGCTTCGTCATCGAAGCGACTCCTCGGGGAGGGGTTGGCACGAAGGGGTCGAGCTCCCCCCCTCCGACCCTTCCGAGGATGCTTGGGGGCGTGCGGCTCGGAATGCAGGGCCGGCGACCCGCCGGAGCCGGGCCGCGACGGCCCGTCGGCGACATCAGGTCGCGACGAGACGCTCACGGGCCCGGAGCACGAGGGGCGGTGCGCTCCGAGGGCGGGTCTTCGAGGGGGAGCTCGACGGTGGGGACGCGGCGGAACATGACCGACATGAGCCGCCGATGGAATTGATGAATTCGACATCGAGCCCCGCGGCCGTTGAGGCGCGCGAGACGTTCGATCATCGATGTCATCGTCGGTGGACGACCCTCGGAATCGGTGTCCCGTGCCGGGGCGGGTGTCCGCGTGTGGTGTCACGGAACGCCCGAGTGCAGGGGGCGCCCGCTCGATCGCGTGAGCGGGCTCCCGGACCAGCCTCAGCCGAGGTTGTGGAAGACGTCCTGGACGTCGTCGTCCTGCTCGAGTCGCTCGATGAGCGCGGCGACTTCCTCTTCTTGCTCGTCGGTCAGCGACAGCGTGTTCTTGGGCACCCAGACGAAGCCGGAGGACACGACCTGCAGCCCTCGCTCCTCGAGCGCGGCCTGCAGCGAGCCGAAGTCGTCGCGGGCACAGCGGAGCACCAGCTGCGGCGTGTCGTCGTCGTCGGTGCCGTCGAGCAGGTCCTCGAGGCCGTCGTCGATGAGCTCGAGCTCGAGCTCGTCGCGCTCGACGCCCTCGGGGGAGAGCCGGAACACGCCGAGCTGGTCGAACATGAACGACACGCTGCCCGCGGTGCCCAGGTTGCCGCCGCCCTTCTTGAAGGCGAAGCGGATGTTGGCCACGGTGCGGGTGGGGTTGTCGGTGGCGGTCTCGACCAGCAGCGCGCTGCCGTGCGGGCCGTAGCCCTCGTAGAGCACCTCTTGGTAGTCGGCGGTGTCGCCGAGCCCCATGGCCTTGTCGATGGCGGCCTGGACCTTGTCCTTGGGCATGTTGACCGCGCGGGCGTTCTGCATCGCGCGGCGCAGCGCCGGGTTGCCGTCGGGGTCGCCCCCGCCGGCCTTGACGGCCATGTTGATCTGCCTGCCGGCCCGGGCGAACGCCTTGGCGTCCCGGTCCGATCGCTTGAGCATCGCTTGCTTGCGGTTCTCGAAGGTGCGACCCACGGGAGACTTCTACACTCGGCCCCGAGGCCCGGGAAGACCGATCGCCAGCGCCCGCCCGGGCCGCGGCCGGCCGCCCCGGGCGCGCTCCGCACGGTCCGCTGGTAGAGTCCGGGCGTGCTCCGGTCGTTGCTCCTGCTCGCCCTGTGGTCGACCTCGCTCGCGTGCAGCTCCGGGCCCACGCCGCCCACGCCCTCGGACGTGGTCGCGCCGCCGGCCGAGGCCGAGCGCAGCGCCTCGGGCCTGGCCTGGCGGGTGCTCGCCCCCGGCACGGGCAGCGAGCACCCCTCGCGGCGCAGCACTGTCACCGTGCACTACTCGGGGTGGACCACCGATGGCGAGCTGTTCGACAGCTCGGTGCGACGGGGCTCGCCCTCGACCTTCCGCCTCGACCAGGTCATCCGCGGCTGGACCGAGGGCGTGCAGCTGATGGTGGTCGGCGAGCAGCGTCGCTTCTGGATCCCCGAGGCGCTGGCCTACCAGGGGGTGGAGGGGCGACCCCAGGGCATGCTGGTGTTCGACGTGGAGCTGCTGGCGATCGAGCCCGAGCCGGCGCCCTGAGTCGCCGGCTCAAAGACAGGCCCCTAGGGCGCGAGGACCTGGCGCAGCCCGGGCAGCAGCGGCGAGGTGGACTCGGGGGTCTCGCGCAGGATCGCCTTGGCCATCTCGTAGGCGGACGAGTAGCGCTCGTCACGATCCTTGGCCAGCGCGCGCCGGATGATCGCCTCCACGCCGGGGTGGATGGGCAGCCCGGGCGCCACGTCGGCCATGGCCGGGGGCGGCTCCTTGACGTGCATGCGCAGCATCTTGGCCGGATCGTCGGTGAAGAAGGGGGTGCGCCCGGTGACCAGCTCGTAGGCGATCACGCCCACGGTGTAGAGGTCGCTGCGGGCGTCCACGTTCTCGCCCAGGCACTGCTCCGGGGACATGTACGGGGGCGTGCCGATGAGCTGCCCCTTGATCGTCAGCGACTTGCCCATGGTGGCCCCGCCCTGGAGCACCTTGGCGATGCCGAAGTCGAAGACCTTGACGTACTCGTTGCTGCCCATCCGGGACACGAGGAAGATGTTCTCGGGCTTGATGTCGCGGTGGACCACGCCCTGCTGGTGCACGGCCTGCAGGGCGGCCAGCAGCTGCAGCAGGATCGGCTGCACGCGGTCCCAGGGCAGGCGGTGCTCCCGGGCGAGGGTGTCGGCGAGGTCCTCGCCCTCGAGGTACTCCATGACCATGAAGGGGCGGCCGTCCTCGGTCTCGCCGAAGTCGGTCACCTCCACCACGTTCTCGTGGCGGATCTTGGAGGCGGCCTTGGCCTCCTGGAGGAACCGCACCACCACCACCGGCTCGGAGGTGAGGTCGCCCGCGAGCACCTTGATGGCCACGGCGCGGCCGATGGTGTCGTGCTCGCCGCGGTACACCTTGGCCATGCCGCCGTCGCCGATCAGGTCGCCGATCACGTAGCGGCCGGCCAGGCGCAGCCCAGGGGGCAGGATCTCCGGCAGCTCGGTCGGCGAGGGGGCCATCGGTGGCGTCATCGTAGCCGATGCGCCGCGTTCGCGGACCCCGCGGCAGCCCTCCCAAGAGGGGGGCCCCGCTGCTATGGTCCGGGGCCCGATGCCCGGATCCTGCTTGCTCACCCTCGGCCTGCTCGGCGGCTTGCTCGGCGCTCCCGCGGCGTCGGCGGGGGCGGACGAGGGCACCGAGTGGGTCGAGGCCGGCGAGGCGCCGCGTGAGGCGGGGTCCGAGCCGGCACCGCAGGAGGTCGAGATCCCCGAGCCCCCGGGCGAGCTCGAGGTGCCGCCGCCCGAGGAGCCCGAGGAGCCCGAGGAGCCCGACGAGCCGGCGGCGGACGAGTCGGCGCCCGACGGGCCCGCGCCCGAGCCCGAGACGCCGCCGGAGGAGCCGGAGCTGGTGGAGCCGCCGTCGCTCGAGCCCGAGCCGGGCCCGGAGCCCGAGCAGGAGCCCGCGGGCGATGAGGACTGGTTCGGCGACGAGGCCGATGACGAGCCCTTCCCCGAGACCGACGAGGTCGAGGCCGACGTCGACGGGCCCGCGGGCGACTACGATCCCCTGCGCGACAGCCCGCAGGCCCTCGCGGCGCGGCACTGGGTGCGGACCGGCATCATCACGATGTCGACCGGAGGCGCGCTGCTGGTGGGCGCGATCCTGATGGCCGCCTCCGATCCCTGCAATCTCAAGGTGGGCAACAGCTGCCAGCCCGAGGCGCGCAACCGGGCCGCGGTGGTGATGGTGGTCCCGGCCGCGGTGCTGATCGGAGGCGGAGCCACGGCGCTGGGCATCGGCATGGCGCGTCGACATCGACTGGCGCTCGAGCTCCACGCCGGGCGATGGGGTGGCGGCCTGGTGCTGCGCGGTCGCTTCTAGGACGTGCGGCTCTCGCTAGGGAGCCGAGGCGACCTTGACCGTGGTCTCGTGTCGCCGACGGATCTGCGGCACGTCGCCCTCGGCGAGGATCCGGCGCAGCTCCTGCACGCACCACGCCGCGCTCGACGGCCGTCGCTCGGGCATGGGATTGAGCATGGAGCGGAGCAGGGGGAGCAGGGCCTCCGGCGGGCCGCCGTCCTCGGGCCGCGGCAGCCGAAACGAGAGCCTCATCTTGGTGGAGAGCTGGTGCATGTCCCGCGTGCGTGGTCCCAGGGTCGTGAGCATCTGCAGCAGCACCAGCCCCACCGCGTACACGTCGGCCGAGGGTCCGATCCGCAGGCCCAGGAGCTGCTCCGGTGGCATGTAGGCCGGGGTGCCGAGCACCGTGCCCACCTCGGTGATCCGCCGGTTCTCGTCGAGCGGCTTGACGATGCCGAAGTCGAGGATCTTGACCGCGCCGCGGCGCAGATCCTCCACGATGAGGTTGGAGGGCTTGATGTCGCGGTGGACCAGGCCCACCTCGTGCACGCGCACCAAGCCCTCGAGCACGCTGGCGGCCACCTCGAGGGCCGAGCACCACGGCACCACGCGCTCGCGCTCGAGCAGGGCGGAGAGGGTGGGGCCGTCGACGAACTCCATCACCAGCACCACCTGCTCGTCCTCGAAGCCGCAGTCGAGCATGCGCACCACGTTGGGGTGATCGATGCAGCGCAGCGCCTCGATCTCCCGCTGGATCCTCTGCCAGTCGTCGGGGCGTGGGATCACCTTGACCGCGACCGGGGTGCCGTCCTCGAGGTCTCGTGCCCGGAACACGGTGCCCATGCCCCCCGAGCCGCAGGGCGCCAGGGGCTCGTAGCGCCGCAGGAACGGGCGTCGCACCTCCACGTGGACGTTGGCGTTGGCTCGGGCGCGGGGGGGCTTGGTCGTGTCGTTCACGGTGGGGGGGGCCTCCGCGTTCGAGCGGCTGCAAGAGCCGATCCACGGCGATGGGCATCCATGCGAGCAGCACGAGGCCGTCGACGACCCGGATCGAGGTAAAGGATCGTGGTGCGTGTAACGAGGTGGCTCGTCGACGGCGAGTGGTGATCCCCTCGAAGATCGCGAGATCGCAGGGCCTTCGGACGCGGCATGGGTGGTGAACTCACAGGGGACATGCCTACGAGCCCCACCACCTCCCACCTCTCTCTCCTCATCGCGCTGCTGCCCATCGGCTGCGCTGCCCCCTGCGTCGACGATGGGCTGATCCAGGTCGCATGTCGTGACGACGACGCCGAGATCGACTCGGACTCCGTCGATGGTGATGCCTCGGCCGACGACGGAGCCGATGGAGCCGACGGAGCCGACGGCCAGGACGATGGCTCCGGCGGAGCCGACGGAGGCGATGCCGGCGACGCCGGGGATGCCGGGGATGCCGGCTCCGGTGACGATGGCTCGGGCGACGACGGTGGCTCCGGCGACGGCGCGGACGATGGCTCGGGCGACGACGGGGCCGATGCGGATGCCGACGGGATCCCCGATGCCTGGGACAACTGCCCGGTGACCGACAACCCCGCCCAGGGCGACATGGACGGCGATGGCCTGGGCGATCGCTGCGACACGGACACCCGCTGCGGCCACGGGATGGAGCTGCAGCCGCTGCTCGCCCCCGTGGTCACGGTGGAGTCGGGGATCGACGAGATCTGCCTGCTGTGCAGCATCTCCGACGAGATGTCGGCGATCGACGAGGACCTGCGCAGCGCGGCCACGCTCTTGGTTCCGGTGGGGGTCACCGGAGGCGTGTTCCTGCGCGTGCTGGATGCGAGCGCCACCCATCCCGCGGGCACGACGGTGGGCTTCGTGGTGGAGGCGCCCGGCCTCGCTCTCGCCGACCTCTTCATCGTGGGCTCGCACCTGCGGCTGGTGACGCGGCTCGATGGCGAGGTGCAGGAGATCGACAATGCACCCGAGATCCTCGATGCGACGGCCGATGGCATCAGCCTGCGGGGGCTGGCCGTGCTCGAGACGACGGCGCCGTTCGACGCCGTCGAGATTCAGCTGGGCACGGGGATCGGAGTGCTCGACGCGCTACGGGTGGACACCGTGTGCGCGACGATGCCCTAGCCTCCGAAGGAACGATGGAACTCGGCGGTTGGAGCGTCCTCGTCCACGTGGGCCCGGATCCGGGGCGAGCGCTGCAACCACGAGTGGAGGCGATAGGAGAGGGTCCGCCGCGGTGCTCGCTGCCGCGGACCCTCCTTCGTCATCGCGGGCCCCGGGCTCGAGGGGAGCAGCCCGCGGGAGACCGCGAACGCCAGCAGGCCGGAGTCGTTGCGCAGCTCGAGGAGCTCCATGATTCGATACTTGTGCATCACGACGTCCCGAGGGCGGATGTCGAGCACGAGGGCGATGTCCTCGATGGAGTGGCCCAGGCCCAGCATCCTCAGGACGGCATCCTGCTGCGGATCGAGGGGGGGCGTGACGGTCTGGGAGGCGGCGGGATGGAGGAAGGCTCGGGGACGGCTGCTCATGATGGTCGCATCCGACTCGCAAGTACCGTGCCAGCTCGATCGGAGGGTGCAGGAGCGACGGTCGCCCTCTCGGGAAGCGTCCCTTTTCGACACACATCCTTCGGGCCATGGCTTCGGTCGTCGGCTCACTCCGGGTGATCGATGTCCTGGTGGCCGTGATAGGGTCTAGATACTGGGCCAGATCGGGTGGCTCGGTGTCCCCGAAATGAACACGGCGTTGGCATGCGTGGCGCTCGTCGCTGCGATCTCCGGACGTCTCGCATCCACGGCGCTCCCACGAGACGCCCGACTGCGCACGTGGTCGCTCGTCTATGCGGTGGCCCTCGCGGTCGGCCTATCGGCCGCAGAACCGCGTGCAATCGCGGTTCAGGACATGAGCCGGGATGCCGCCACCATCGCCGTCGCGATGGCCGCGGGCCTCGCCTGGCGGCTTCCCGATCGGCTGCGCACCTGGACCTCCGACATCGGCGAGGGGCTCCTGCTGGTGGTCGCCGTGCTCTCGGGGCTGCTGGGCGACCGCTTCGGGCATCCCATGTCCCCCTGGGTGGTGGGCGGGGCGGCGATCTGGGCCGCGATCGGGACGATCACCGGCACTCGCGTGTCCCCGAGCGCCCGCGCCCGCCTGTCGATGGTGGTGGTCGGTCTGGGAGCCATCGGGGCCGCCGCGTTGCTCGGCCTGGACCTCGCGATGGCGGCCCCGCTCGCCTCGATCACGGCCAGCGTGGGGACGGTGCTGGCCGTGGCGATCCATGCACCGCCGGCGCCCAGCGAGCTGCTGCGCCGCCTCGTGCTGGCCGGGTTCGGGGCCGCGGCCATCGTGGCCGCGCTCGCGCTCACCGGGATCGGCCCCGAGTCGTGGCTGCCCTCGGCGACCGTGGTGATCATGCTCCTCGACGGCACGCACCGGCCCCGCCGACGCCGATCTCGGACCCGCTCGCCCATCCACACCCGAACCCGCACCAGCGAGCAGGAGCTGCCCGAGGTGCCCCGCGAGACGCTGATGGTCATCCAGCGGCTGACCGATCCGCTCGCGGCCCAGACCCAGGTGGTCCAGGCGCTCGACGACATGTTCCCGGGGGGCCGCTTCGAGCTGCTGCGCAGCCCCGACGCGCCGCGGGGCCTGCCCGCCACCCAGCGGGAGATCGAGCGCGCGCTGATGCTCGAGCTCGTCCAGCGGGGCTCGGTGTTCCGTCGCGAGCGCGACGAGCTGCCCAAGCGCGCGGCCGCGGCCTTCGACGCCCTGGGCGGCACCCTGCTGCTGCCCGTGGTGTTCGATGCCACCGAGTACGGGGCGCTGCTGGTGCACTACGACAGCCCCACCGCCGACATGCTCGTGCCGGCCCGTCGCTTCGCCGATCTGCTGGCCTCCAAGCTGGAGATCCACCGCCTCTACACCGAGCTCGAGCAGAAGCAGCGCCTGGCCACCCTGGGCACCTTCTCGGCGGCGCTGCTCCACGATCTGCGCAACCCCCTGGGCACGGTGAGGCTCAACCTCCAGCTGCTGGGGCGCTCGGCGGCGGGCGGCGTGGATCGAGAGGCGCTCACCGACGCCGTGCGGGCCCTCGACCGCGTGCTGGCGGAGCTGTCGGGCACCCTGGACTTCACCCGCCCCCTCGCGCTCGACGTGGGCACGGTGGACCTCGTCGCGATCGCACGACGGGCCGTGGAGGATCGCCGCAGCGACGCCGAGCTGGCGGACCTCCGCCTGACCTTTCGGGCCAGCGGTGACCTCCCGCCGGTGCGGGGCGACGAGGCGCGGTTGCAGCGGGTCCTCGACAACCTCGTGCGCAACGCCCTGGAGGTCGCTCCGGCCCACACCGAGGTCGAGGTCACGCTCCAGCGGCACCGGGACGTGGTGGAGCTGCGGGTCACCGATCGCGGACCGGGGATCGACGCCGGGGTGGGCGAGCGCATCTTCGAGCCCTTCGTCTCCACCAAGCCGGGCGGGGTGGGCCTGGGCCTGGCCATCGTCAAGAAGGTGGTCGAGCGACACGGCGGTACGATCGCGTGGGAGCGCGCGAGCCCGGGAACCACCATGTGCGTACGGATCCCCCAGTCCAACTGACGCAATATTTTCATCGGTCGAAAGCTGGGCGCACGAAACGTCGCGCCGCGTATCATCTCGACAGGAGAGACCGCCCCCGTCGTGCTCCGTGCAATCGTCATCGAGGATGATCCCGGATTCGGGAAGACCCTCACCAGAATCCTCGAGCAGCAATCCTACGAGGTCGTCCATGCGCAGTCCGTGGCCGAGGCCCGGCGGCGGATCGATCACGAGGAGTTCGACCTCGCCCTGCTCGATCAGCACCTGCCCGACGGCCTTGGCCTCACGCTGCTCGACGAGGTGGTGGCCAAGCCCAACCGGCCCGTGGTCATCATGGTCACCGGGGCCGAGTCGCTGGCTACCACCGTGCAGGCGATCCAGCGCGGGGCCTACGACTACTTCGTCAAGCCGCCGGACCTCGACGCGCTGCTCGTGGTGATCGAGCGGGCGCAGCGTGAGCGCGAGCTGCGGGTGCAGCTCGTGCAGCGCCGTGTGCGGGAGCCCTCGGGGGCCAAGGCCTCGACCCGCATCGACGACATCATCGTGGGCAGCTCGCCCGCGATGACCGAGCTGTTCAAGCAGATCGCCCGGGTGGCGCCCACCGGCGTCAACGTGCTCGTGACGGGAGAGAGCGGCTCCGGCAAGGAGCTGGTGGCCCGGGCGATCCACGAGCTGGGCGGGCGCTCGGCGCTGCCCTTCGTCGCGGTCAACTGCGCCGCGCTCAGCCCCACGCTGGTGGAGTCGGAGCTGTTCGGCCACGCCCGCGGGGCGTTCACCGGGGCGACCCGCGATCGCCCGGGTCGGTTCGAGCTGGCCGGTCAGGGCACCCTGATGCTCGACGAGATCGGCGAGCTCGAGCTCGAGCTGCAGGGCAAGCTGCTGCGGGCGATCGAGGAGCGGACCTTCGAACGGGTGGGGGAGACCCGCGGGCGGCCCTTCGAGGCGCGCCTGGTGTGCGCCACCCACCGCGACCTGCGACGCGACGTGGAGGACGGACGCTTCCGCGAGGACCTCTACTTCCGCCTGGGGGTGGTGCAGCTCCACGTGCCGCCGCTGCGCGAGCGCCCCGACGACATCCTGCCCATCGCCCGTCACCTGCTGCGCCAGATCGGCCGCCAGATCGACAAGCTCGACCTCGTGATCGATCCGGCGGCCGTCGAGCTGCTGCGTCGCTACCCCTGGCCGGGCAACGTCCGCGAGCTCCGCAACGTGATGGAGCACGGCGCGATCATGGCCCAGGGGGTGCTCACGCCCGATCACCTCCATGCCGCGGGCGTCCGCGAGATCGCGACGGCCAAGGCCGCTGTGCCGACGTCGGCCCCGCGTACCCTGGCCGACATGGAGCGCGACCACATCCGCCGCACCCTCGAGCAGCTCGGGTGGATCAAGAAGGCCGCCGCCGAGGCGCTGGGGATCTCCCGGCCCACCCTGGATCGAAAGATCCGCCTGTATCGTCTCGAGCCCAGCGACGAGTAACGTTTCGTTGCTCGTGCAACGGTCCGTGGTCGGCGGCTCGGCGGCAACGCCCCGAGAGCTGGTCGTAGGGGCCCGCAGGTGCGGCACGCGTCTTGCTTCGGTTCCTGCGTGGCCCAAGGAGCCGCCGGGCATGAACACCATCCATCGCATTCCCTCTGGGTCGTCCCCGTCGCCCGGGGTCATCATTCCGCTCGGCCCGCTCACCCTGCTGTGCCGCCGCGTCGATCGCGAGGACCAAGGGGTCACGCGCCTGCTCGCCCTCACCCACGCCGAGGGGCTGGAGCCCGAGCTCGAGCCCATCGACGAGGCACCCCAGACCACGATCCGGCGGGTGGTCGCCCGCTCGTCGCGACGGCTGATGGTGCTGTGCAAGACCGCGGGCCTCGACGTGTCGACGCGCCTGAGCGTGAAGCAGGCGTTCGTCGAGCACGCGGGGCCGAGCCACTGGCTCACCACGGCGCGCCTCGATCTGGGGGTGGAGCTGGCGATGGGCACGGTGCTCGAGGTGGCCCGGGGCCTGCTCACCCGCGGTGACGCGGTGCTGTGGACGCTGGGCCGTGGGGCTCGAGTCCGCAGCATGCTCGTCGATGGCGAGCCGGGGGTCCGGCGGTGAGCTCTACGTCGGTCAGACGTGCTCGTCGCCCCGCCGGGGCCTTCACGGCGGCGGCACGAGCCCCCTCCTGCTCGGGCGGTGTGGTCAGCGAGCGGCGTGATCAGCCCACCAAGGTCATGCACGGGGCGCTCCGCCCCCAGCGTCGCCGCAACACCTATCTCATCGTGCTCCATGGCATGCGCGAGGGGGCGGTGTTCGAGCTGACGGTGGGCGAGAGCACCATCGGCCGGGGCCGTCGCGTGGACGTGCGGCTCGAGGACGAGGGCATCTCTCGCGCCCACGCCAAGGTGGTCCGGGACGGCGACGGCTCGGTGAAGATCGTGGACCTCGGCTCGACCAACGGGACCTTCGTCAACGGTCGTCGTGTGGATGCCGAGGGGCTACGCGACGGCGATCGGATCCGCATCGGGCCCACCACGGTGATCGGGCTCCGCTTCGCCCACCCGGCCACCGGACCCCATCGCGAGGCCGAGCCCCGGGCCGAGGTCGAAGCGGCGGCCGAGCGCGTCCCGGCGCCGGCCCGCGCTCGCTCCGAGGAGCCGGCCGAGCACGGGGGCTCGAGCGGCTACGACCCTGCGATCGAGGTCCACCTGCACACCCTACGGCTGCGCGAGCGGGCGCTGGGTCGCGACCACGCGGATCTGGTGGAGGTGCTCGAGACCCTCGGCGCGGCGCTGCTCGAGCGGGGCTCCGCCGAGCCGGCCGAGCGCTACCTCGGCCGTGCCCTGCGGATCCTCGAGCAGCACCCGTCGTCGTCGCCCGCGGTGCTGGGGCGGCTGCACTTTCGCCTCGGCGCCTGCGCGCAGCGACGTGGTCGACCGCTGATGGCCATGGAGCAGCTCGAGCGCGCCCAGGCCCTGCTCGCAGCCCACGCTCCCGGCTCGCCCGTGCTGGCGGAGACCTGGTTCGCCCTCGCTCGCGCGCTGCAGGCCGCCGGGCAGGGCCCCGACCGTCGCATCATGCTCGCACGTCGGGCCCTCGATGCCTGCCTGGGCGACCCCAAGCTCCGGCGACTGCAGGCGCGGATCTCCCGGTGGCTCGACGTGCACGAGCGCTGAGCTCCTCGCGTTGGCGCGTGCTCATCCCCGTTGGGCTCCCCTCGGCGTAGGGCTCGAGCCCGCCGGGGCTCGGGCCGTGGGGGCGAGCCTGCTGCGGTGCCGCGCAGCTCGGGTGGCGATCACGATGCGCCGTGGATCGCCGCGGGCTCCCGGGAGCCACCGTCCTCCTCGACTCGGCTCGGCTCGGCTCGGCTCGGCGCGGGCCCGGCTCGGCTCGGCTCGGCGCGGGCTCAGGGGAGCTTCGTCGGCTCCGACGGTGCGTCGGGGCAGCGATGGGGCGCCACCACGGACCCGGGCTCGGACGGCGGCGCCACGGGATGCGGCTGGGGGTCCTGCATCCACAGCTCGACATCCTTGGCCGCCTCGGGCTCCTCGTTCTCGAACAGGCCCTTCGCTTGCTCGGCCATCTCGAGCGCCTCGGGCGTGCGACCGAGGCCGGCGAGGATCTTGGCGGTGCGGAAGGACAAGGTCCCCCGCACATGCGGGGAGGACGATGCGTGCTCGAGCTGGTCCAGCGCCCGCTCGCACAGGGCGTAGGCCTCCTCGTAGTCGCACAGGTCGAGCTCCACGCCGCACAGGCCCGCGAGCGTGACCTGGTAGAACGGATGCTCGATGCCCACGGTTCCCGCGAAGACGTCGCGGGCGTGGCCAAGGGCATTGCGGGCGTCCTGGGGCCGGTGGTCGAGCTGGTACACCGTGCCCAGGTTGGACCAGGCGATGCCCACGTCGATGTGCTCGTCGCCGAGCCGTCGACGCTTGAGCTCGAGCGACTGCAGCATGTGCTCGGCCGCCCGAGGCAAGTCGTGGCGCTTCGCGTAGTAGGTGCCCTCGTTGTTGCGCAGCCAGGCGAGCGCCTCTTCATCGTCGCCGGCGCGGTTGACCGCTGCCTCGGCAGGGAAGATGAGCGCGCCGGCCTCGGGCAGCCGCTCCTGCTGCATCACGCTGAACAGCAACGATATCCACGCCCGGGCCTCCACTCGGGTCTGGCCGGTCTTCGCGGCCGCGATGATCGCATTGCGCAGGGTGGTCTCGGCGGCGCGGGCCGAGGTGAGATCGGTCTGGAGCTGGCCGAGCAGCTCGAGGGCCTGGGCGAGCAGGGGGGTGTGCTCCAGCCCGCGGGCGACCTCGGCGATGTCGGCCGCCATGTCGGCGCTCCGCTGGGTCTCGCCGGCGTCGCGCAGGGTGAGGGCCACGTCGAGGAGCCCGTACTGTCGTTGGATGCGAGCGCGCAGGTCGGGGTCGGTGGGCAGCTCCGAGGCGTCCTCCTCGAGGTCGTCGCGCTCGCAGTCCGACACGGGCGGCAGGCGCAGCGGCGCGAGCACGCGATCCTGGAGCTGCTTGGCGCTCTCCACTTCCGCGAGGGTGTCGATCGCCGCCTCGAGGCGGTTGTGCCGGTGGCCCAGGCAGCGGAGCTCGGCGTCGTAGCGGGAATCGGACTGCTGGTGGGTCACGTGGGTCGCGCGGCAGGTCGCCACGTAGGCCTCGCCCAGGGTCTCGGCGTACTCGTCGAGCACGCGGGTGGTGCGGTCGACCATCACCCGGGCGTCGGCATGCCCCGTGCTCATGGCGCTCGCCTCGATGCGCTCGCGGTCCGCCTTCGTCCACACGCCGTCCAGGGCCACCTCGGCGGTGGAGCAGGGCGGCTTCATGGCCCCCATCAGGCCGACCGCCACCCCGATGCTCAGGCCGAGCACCAGCGTGGAGGCGGCCATCACCCACGGCCAGCGCCGCCGCTCCTCGAGCTGGGCGAGCAGGTCGGTCATCGCGGGGTAGCGTAGTCGTGGGTCGACCTCGAGGCCGCGCAGCAGGGCCCGTCGCACCCGCGCCGGCACGTGGCGAGCGTGGTGCAGGCGCTCGCGCTCGTGCTCGCCGAGCCCGAGCGGCACGATCTCGCGGCGCTCCTGGAAGGTGCGCCCCGGGAACGCGGGCTGGCCGATCAGCGCCGCGTACAGGCTCAGGCAATAGCCGAACTGATCCTGGCGATGGTCGCCGATCCGTCCCAGCAGCTGCTCCGGGGCCATGTAGGTGGGCGTGCCGGCGATCGTGCTCACCGATCGATCCGTGTCCTCGTCGGCCTGCGGCTCGGTCCTGCCGTTGTCGGGCGAGGCGATCTCGATGAGGTGGGCGAGGCCGAAGTCCGCCACCCGTACCGTGCCGTCGTCGCCGATGAGCACGTTGGCCGGCTTGAAGTCGCGGTGCACGATGCCGGCGGCATGGGCCGCGGCGAGGCCGCGGCCGGCCTGCACGAACACGTCGAGGATCTCCTGCAGCCGTCGCTCCGACTGAAGCCACTCGCGCAGGGTCTGCCCCTCGCACAGCTCCATGGCGATGAACACCCCGTCGGCGGTGGGCCCCGCGTCGTAGACGGTGACGATGTTGGGGTGCGAGAGGCGGGCGAGGGTCTGGGCCTCGCGCAGCAGGGCCTCGCGCATGCGGGTGACGGCGCTGGGGCTCGCGCTCCAGTCGTGGCGCAGCACCTTGAGGGCCACGGGGCGATCGAGCTGGGGATCCCATGCCTTGTATACGGCCCCCATGCCGCCCACGCCGATGCGGCTGAGGATCGAGTAGCGCCCGACCTGGCTGCCCTGCACGAGCTGGTCGTCGGGCGGCTCGATCGCATGCTCGACGTCGACCGCCGCCGGGGACGGTCCGTCGATGCGCCGGGTGGGCGTCGACGGATCGTCCGAGTCCTCGGCCGAGGAACGATCAGCTCCTCGCTCGTCGTGATCGCGATCGATCAGCATGGCCGCCCACCATCCAATGACCCCGCTGCTGGGGCCACGAGACCCGTCGTCGATGATACGGCATCGAGCCGCCTCGGGCGATGACCCGGGCACCAGTGAGCGGGTTTCGAGCGGATCGATCATGTCCCGATCCGGACCTAGATCGCCGAGATGTACGTGGTGATGGTGTGGTACGGAGCACCGCTCGGAGGGGCGCAGCCGACCGCCGTGGGTTGCAGCAGCCCCCAGAAGGTGCAGCGGGGCGCCAGCTCGCAGTCGTTGTGCTTGGTGAAGCCGCACGACTCACCGAGCTCGGCCGAGCAGGTCCGACCGTCGAGGAAGGCGACCGTCGACGAGGCCACGCTGCCCTGGCAGATGTTCTTCTGCCCCGAGCCATCGAAGAGGTTCCCGAAGAAGCTGGCCTCGTAGACCGGAAAGCGCAGGCTGGTGCCGGTGCCGATGGCCGGGTGATCGGCCCGCATCCACAGCGAGACGGTCTGGCCGCTGACGTTGGTCCGGGCCAGCAGGCAGGCCGAGACCCACTCCTGGCAGTCCTCGTCGCACTCGCCGTCCTCCCACTCGGGGGCGAGGCCGATCTGGCCGTCGAACTCGAGGGGCTCGCCATCGACCACCTTGGTGATGCTGGCCCCGGGCGGCAGGGCACACTCCACGAGGTACTCGATGGTGTCACGACGGTCGGGGTCCGCCAGCAGATCGCCGGCGGGGTCGAGACCTTCGTTCGTCGACAACCCGTACGCCGGGTTCACCCCGCTGACGTCGGGATCGTCGAGTCCATTGTTGATGAAGATGCCCCCGTCGGGGTCTCCGGGAGTCGCGACCTCGGAGCGAGTGGTCGCGCGAAACTGCAGCTCCTCGGGGGCGGAGGTCGACTCCTCGTCGCAGCCGGCGGGCATCGTGCTCAGCAGGGCGAGGTGGAAGGCGAAGGCTCCCTTGGTTGACATCGTGCTCATTTCGTTCACCGTTTCCGTGTCGCAATTCGACGATTTGGCCGTGACGAGACGAGGCGGGGACGGATGCCATCGTCGTCGTCAACGGACGTTCAGCTCGACCGGATACGGTGCAACGGGCGTGCCACGGCTCACCGAATGGACGATGGCCCGGCGACCGAGCGCCCACCGTCCGATGGCAACGATGAACGCCGGGATCGACGCCGTTCTCGTTCACTTTGGCCCGAATGCCCAATGCGACGGTGTCGGTGTCGGAGGTTCGAAATGACCAGTGGCTCGAGGTGTAACGGTGCATCGCTCGTGTAACGCGAGGAGCAGCATGGTGGCGAGGGGGGACGGGGGCGGGCACGGGAATGCACCTCAGCGCGCAAGCCAGGGATCGCACGGCCGGATCAGCGGACGTCGATCCTGGGGGTGCCGATCTCGATCGAGTGGGGCGCGGGTCCGCGGGCGGGCTCGGTGATGCCGAGCATCCCAGTATAGGAGAGCAGCAGCGCGAGCATCACGACGGCCACCACGGCGAGGATGGTCATCGCGTCGACCACGAGCATCGCGATGCGAGCACGGACCGCGGGCGGAGCATCCTCGACGAGCAGGGACAGCAGACAACGGAGGGACGATGGGCGGGGATCCATGACGAGCACCAGAGCAACCCCCATGCCATCCGCCCCAAAGCGCCCTAATGGCCTCCCTTAGGCCATTTTGACGGGTTCGAGCGTCACATTACGTGGTGCGGGTAACGATTCGTGGCTGCTCGGCGGCGGGGATGCCGGCCGTAGGTGCTCGGAATCCCGTGGACCGGTTCGATGGTGCCTGCGGCATGCGTCGTGAACCACTGTCGCCGCGATGGGTTCTCTACTCGTGCTGTCCCTCCTCGCGGCTGCAGCCGCGGCCGAGGCCGATGCAAGATCGGCCGAGTCCGGCTCTACCACCTCGTCCCTCGATCCGGCGGACGTTCCTGCCCCCACGGGCCCGGCCACTCGCCCCGCTGGTGACGCGCCCCCCGACCCCGACGTGCCGTGGATTCGGCGCTGGGCTCCCGTGCGCAACACCGCGGAGCTGGGGGCCTATGGAGGCGTGTACGTGCCCGCCGAGGGGCACGAGCTGTTCGATCCCGAGACCACCGCGGGCACCACGCCGCAGGAGCTGAACGCGGCCGCGGGCACGGTGGGCGGCCGGGTGGGCTTCCTGCCCTCGCGCTTCCTGGGGCTCGAGGTGGAGGGCGGGGCCGCCCCCTCGCACACGGTGGACGATCGTCGCGCCACGCTGTGGCACGTACGCGGCAGCGTGGTGGGCCAGGTGGGCCTGTGGAGCGTGGTGCCCTTCGGCCTGGCCGGCGTGGGCGGCCTGGGAGTGAGCAGCGATGCCCTCGGTCGCGACGTGGACGCCACCTTCCACTTCGGCGCGGGGGTGAAGATCAACGCCAACGCGCGGGTCCAGATCCGCGTGGACGCCCGCGACGTGCTCGCGGCGCGGCGCGGCGTGGCCGACGGCGTGACCCACAACGGTGAGTTCCTGGTGGGGGCGGCGGTGCGACTGGGACGCAACCCCGCCCCGGCATCGTCGCCCCCACCGTCCCCCGGACCCGGCGATCGGGACTCCGACGGGTTCCTCGATCCCGACGACGCGTGCCCGGACCGGCCGGGCGTGGCCCCCGACGGCTGCCCCGTGCTCGACTCCGACGCCGACGGGCTGCTCGATCCGGAGGACTCCTGCCCCGACGTGCCGGGGCCGGCCCCGACCGGCTGCCCGCCGCTCGACCGCGATCGCGACGGCTTCCTCGACGACGACGATGCCTGTCCCGACCAGCCGGGGGTGGAGCCCGACGGCTGCCCGCTCAAGGACACCGACGGCGACGGGTTCCTCGATCCCGACGACGCGTGCCCGGAGCAGGCGGAGAACCGCAACGGCTTCGAGGACGACGACGGCTGTCCCGACGAGCTGCCCGACGAGGTCAAGTCGTTCGACGGGATCATCGACGGGATCTACTTCGACGTGGATCGGGCGACGATCCGGCCGCGCTCGCGCCCGGTGCTGGAGCGAGCGGTGAGCGTGCTCCAGCGCTACCCGGGCCTGCGGATCGAGATCAGCGGTCACACCGACACCACCGGGGACTACGAGCACAACCTCCAGCTCTCGATGGAGCGTGCGGCCGCCGTGGAGGAGTACATGGTGGTCCGGGGGGTGGACGACGATCGGATCTCGATCCGGGGCGCGGGGCCGGACGAGCCCATCGCCGACAACGCGACCAAGCGTGGTCGCCAGCAGAACCGACGCATCGAGTTCCGGGTGCTCGGACAGTAGTGATGGACGTGCGCAACGAAGGGGAAAGGGGAGCAAGGAAGATGAGAGTGATCGACGACAAGACTTGGTGCTTGATTGGGTTGGTGGTGCCGGCGCTCGGCTGCGCGGCACCGTGTGTGGACGACGGCCTCCTGCAGGAGTCGTGTCCATCGGAGCTCACCGCCAATGCCGACGACGGTGACGCGGGCTCCGGCAACGACGATGGTCAGCAGGACACCGACGCCCAGGACGGCGGGGACGGGGACGGGGACGGCAGCGACTCCGCGAGCGACACCGACGGTGACGGCGGGACGGGCTCGACCGACGGCGACGACGATGCCGACGGCGGCTCGTCGGGCGAGCCGGTGGATCCGGGCGGGCCGTGGTGCCTCGACTCGGACGGCGACGGCTTCGGCGATCCCACGCAGTGCAGCGACGAGCCCGGCCCGGGCACGGTGGAGAACGACGGCGACTGCAACGACGACGATCCGAACACGCACCCGGGGGCAGCCGAGCTCGAGCCCGATCCCACCGCGTGCACCACCGACACCGACGGCGACGGCTGGGGCGACGCCAAGCCGTGGCCCGGGGCCGTGGCGGGGTCGGACTGCTGGCCCGAGCAGCCCGCGCTCAGCCCCTCCACCGTGCTGCCCGGCAGCGTGGACAACGGTCCGCTCGAGGACGTGGCCGCCACCCTCGACGAGCTGAGCGCGACGCTGTCGGTGGTGGCTCCGATCGACACGCCGCTCTACGGCTGGAACGTGACGGGGACCGCCATGCGCGACGATGGATCCGTGTTCGTGGTGGAGACGCTCTCCGGCACGATCCGCCGCCTGGACTACGGGCCGGTGTGCAACGGGACCAACGACGAGGGCAGCTCGACCGCGCTCGCGGCCGAGATCGACGTGGCGTCGATCTGCGGCCTGAGCTTCGACGACGAGGATCACATGTGGGCGATCGATGCGGCCCAGGACACGCTGCTCAAGATCAACCCGGTGACCGGCGCGGTGCTGCAGCAGGTCGGGCTGAGCTCGGGCGGCGCGCCGCTCGACCTGGCCGACTGTGGCCTGGCCTGGGATTGCCACACCGGGCGGCTGCTGCTGGCGCACGCCAGCGCGGGGCAGCTCCGCGAGGTCGACCGCACCACGGGCGAGACCACGGTCATCGCCACCTACGATCCCGACCTCGGCGTGGCTGCCGTCGTCTATGAGCCGATCGAGAGGGTCGCGCTGGTGTCGTCCGGTCTCCAGCTCAACCGGGTGCCGCTCGATGGCAGCCTGGCGACCGAGGTCGGGACCTTCAACTATGACGGGGCGACGGCGACCGACGTCGCCAACATGGGACCGATTCCCCTGTGCCCGTAGGTGTGAGCGGAGCCGGCCCGTGCTGAAAGAGGGGGCACGGGTCGGTTCCGCTCGTACCGGTCGCAGTCGATCCCGGTGGTGCTCGACAACTCTGGGCTCGCTGGCTACCGTGGGAGCATTCGGATGCGTGGGTCGAGTCTCCTCCTGCTTGGCGTGCTGTTAGGGGTCTCCCTTCAGGGAAGCTGCGTTCGGCTCAACGAGGCGCACTGTGCCAATGCCGAGGGCAGCGCCACCTGCCGCGAGCGGAGCCCCGATCGGCCGTACTGCAGCCTCTGCTACGAGCCGGGCGGTCCCGATGGCTGCACCGACGAGCCGTTGTCCAGCGAGTGTCGGGCCGATCCCGACTCGGCGGGCAGCGGCGCGTCCACGGGGATGCTGGGCTCGGGCTCGACCGATCCCGAGGGATCGTCCAGCGAGGCGGGGACCACCCTCGCCGTCGACGATGGCGCCGAGTCCAGCTCGGACGGCGAGCTCGGTGCCGACGTGCCCCCCAGCTGCGGCGACGGGCGGGTCACCCCGGGAGAGACCTGCGACGGCAGCGACCTCAACGGCGTGCGAAGCTGTGCCGACATCGGCCTGGGGGTGGGCGTGCCCTCGTGCGATGCGATGTGTCAGCTCGACACCTCGACCTGCTGCCAGCCCAACGGCGCCACGTGCATGGGCGACGACGACTGCTGCAGCGGCAACTGTGACGGCCTGCTGCCCATGGTGCTGGAAGGGACGTGTGCACCGGCATGAGTGAGGGGGGGGCGCGCGCCGACGATCTGGTCGCGGGCACCGTGCTCGCGGATCGCTATCGCATCGAGGGCATGCTCGGCCGCGGTGGCATGGGGGTGGTGTATCGCGGCGAGCACCTCACCGTGGGGCGGCCGGTGGCGGTCAAGGTGCTGGCGGCCGAGTGGATCGAGCACGGCGACGTGTCCCGCCGCTTCCGCGCCGAGGCCCGGGCCGCCAGCGCGGCTGGCCACCCCAACATCATCGAGGTTCTCGACGCCGGCGAGCTGCCCGACGGGCGGCCCTACCTCGTCACCGAGCTCATCGCCGGGCGCGACCTCTACCAGCTGCTGGTCGACGACGGTCCGCTCGCGGTGGACCGGGCCTGCCACATCGGGGTGGCGATCGCTCGCGCCCTCGATGCCGCGCATGCCGAGGGGATCGTCCATCGCGATCTCAAGCTCGAGAACGTGATGGTGGCGCGGCACGGCGAGGAGGAGACCGTCAAGGTGCTCGACTTCGGGATCGCGGCCGACACCGCCGATCCGGGGCGGCGCCGGACCGCGGTGGGCAAGGTGCTGGGCACCCCGGGCACGATGGCCCCCGAGCAGGCGGCGGGCGCCCGGGCCACGCCGGCCTTCGACATCTATGCGCTCGGGGTGGTGCTGCACGAGATCCTCGCGGGGCACGGGCCCTTCGAGGGAGAGACGGGCCAGGCGATGATGGCCGCCAAGCTCGACGCGGATGCGCCCTCGATCGCCGAGCAGCGGGCGGGGCTGCCCGAGTCGCTGGTGGCGATCGTCGATCAGTGCCTCGCGCGGGACCCCGAGCGTCGGCCGTCCTCGGCCGGGGAGGTCGCGCGGCACCTGCAGGCGATCCTGCGCCGGCTCGAGTCCGGATCGATGGCTCGCGACACCACGGCGGGCACGGTGCCGGTGCCCCTGCTGGCCCCTGCGGTCGGCGAGGGGCCGAGCTCGCGGCGTCGGGGATGGCTGCCCTGGGTGGCCCTGGGGGCGCTGTTGGTGGCGGGGGCCGGGGCGTGGGCGGCGGTGCCCGGGGACGCCGAGCCGAGCGAGGCGGCGACCCGAGACGAGCCCGCGCGCGGCGACGAGCCGCGGACTGGCGATCGGATCGAGCCCTCCGTGGTCCCGCCGGTTGCGGTGCCCGGGGTGGTGCCCGACGACGCGCCGCAGCCCGCCCCGAGCGAGCCCGCGCGGAGCGAGGCCGAGCCGGCCGAGCCCGAGTCGATCGAAGCCGGGCCGTCCGATCCCGAGGCCGGGCCGGTCGAGGCCGGGCCGAACGAGCCCGAGCCGGCCGAGCCCACGGCGAGCCCGTCCGAGCTCCCCGTGGCTGCTCCGGCCTCGCCCACGTCGGCGCAGACCAAGCCCACGCGCGCCAAGCCGAGCGTCACGCCCACCACCAGCCCCGCCGATTGCCAGCGCATGCGCAAGCAGGCCCGACAGGCACGGGAGGACTCGGACTGGGCGGGCATCCTGCGGCACACCGACCTGCGTGGCTGCTGGACCTCGGCCTCGAGCGAGCGCCTGCGGCTGCGGACCAAGGCCTTCATGGAGCTCGGGCGTTGGAGCCAGTGCATCGCGGCGGGGCGGGGGCTGACCGGCTCCGAGCCCGAGTCGTGGGTTCGCCTGTGCGAGCGCCGAAGGGAGCGGGGCTGATGGGCGGCGCGCGGAGGCTCTTGTTGGTCACGGCCGTCTGCGTGGCGCTGGGGGCTCCGGGAGCCCGCGCCGTCGAGGCCGGGACGCAGGCGAGCGCGTCGTCGTCGGGTGTGCGACGGGCCGAGCTACGCATCGACACCAGCCGCGTGGGCGATGCGGGCCCGGTGATCAAGCGACGGGTGGAGGAGCGGGGGGGGGTGGTGCTGCGCGACGCGGGGGTGCTGGCGGCTGCCGACGGCGAGGACCCCCGGATCTTCGTGGTGGTCATGGAGCTGCGGGGCGAGGACCCCGGCTATGCCTTCGAGCTGTGGATCGAGCAGCGCGGCCAGGTGCTGGGCGAGCGACGCACGGTGGAGTGCACCCTGTGCACCGAGTCCGAGATCGTGGGCAGGGTGGAGGAGGCGCTCGCGGAGGCGCTGCCCCGCCTGCCCGAGGCCGGGGCGGACGCGAGCGACTCCGCGGGGCCCGAGCCGGGGAGCGAGGCGCCCGGCCCCGTGGGACCCGCCGAGGTCGGCCCGGGCTCTGCTCCCGACGGCCGCGATCGCGAGGCCCTGGGCCCCAAGGGCAAGGCGGGGGTGGGGCTCTTGGCCACCGGCGTGGTCGCGGTCGGCGTGGGCATCGGCCTCGCCGTGCCCCCGCCCCGGGTGCGACGCAGCGACCCGCGCTACGTCACCGACACGCGGCCTCCCGGCATCGTGGCGATCGCCTCGGGTGGCGCCGCGGTGGTCGTGGGCGCGGTGCTGCTGGCCCTCGACCGACGCCAGCGGCGACCCACGGTGGCGGTGGTGCCCTGGCTGCGACGCCACGGGGCGGGCGTGGGCGCCGTAGTCCGCTTCTGATCCCGGGCGTGCCCGGACGGCTCGGGGCGCGGCGCGGCGCTCGGACGATCAATAGAGGATCCCGTCGACCGGCGGCTCGGGCTCGGGCAGCTCGGTCTCGCCCAGCATCTGCCGCAGGTCGATCTCGATGGTCCGGCACAGCGCGTTCATGGGCACGTCGTTCATGCTGCGCTCGAAGGGATCCTCGCTCGCGTCGCCGATGACCTCCATGGTGGTGAACACCCACGCGATGAGCCCGGAGGCGATCACCATGGGGATGATGGGCGCGAGGGTCTGCAGGGTGGTCATGGAGGCCTCCACGTGGTCGGCGAACACGTCGAGCAGGCCGAAGGGGACCAGGAAGGTGAACGCGCGGGTGAACACCCGGCTGTACTCGGCGTACTGGCGGGGGAAGGGCGTGGCCTTGATCCGCTCGCACTTGCCCTGCAGATCGTAGAGCTCGCGCACGATCTCCATCATGGAGATCTGGTGGAAGAGGTCGAGGCGCTGCGCCTTGACCAGGCCCGCGAGGCGTCGCCCCTGGGTGAGCAGCAGGTGGCTGGCCGGGTTGGCGTTGCGGCTCACCTCGGCGAGCTCCTCGGCGGAGAGGAACGGGCGCAGCTCCTGCTCCCAGTCGTTGCGCATGTGCGAGCCGTGCCGCCCCAGCCGGCGCCGGGTGGAGCGGGCAGGCGCGTCCTCGAAGCGGGAGCGTCGGCGAAGCTGCAGGCGCAGCGCGTTGATCCACGCGAGCTGGCGGTGGACGAGCTCGCGTCGGGTGCTGCGACCGGGCTCGCCCTCCTCGTCGCCCACGTCGACGTAGCTGAGCACGTTGTTGGCCCAGGTGCGGCTGGCGTTGACGATGCCGCCCCAGATCTTGCGGCCCTCCCAGAAGCGCTCGTAGGCGGAGTTGTTCTTGAAGCCCACGTAGAACGCCACCGCGGTGCCGATGGTGGAGATCGGCAGGAAGGGCACGCGCAGGAAGCCGAGCCCGGCGTAGGCGTGCAGGGCATAGACGAAGGCGGCCCAGGCCATGGCCCCCAGCGTGATGGGCAGGCCGAAGCCGAGCACGAGTCGAGCGGGGATGCGGCGGGAGAGGATCATGGGAGGCGCTCCTTGGCAGCGGACGCGCCCCGGAGCGGAGCGCGGGTGCACCATTACCACCGGCGGGCCGCCGGCCAGGACCCACGATCGTCCGGGGCTCAGGGGGCGGCGGAGCAGGGAGGCTGGGGAGGCGGTGGCGTCCACTGCCGCATCCGCCGGTGGGTCACCAGCGCGATGATGGTGGTGGTGAGGGCCACTGCGCCCGCCGCCGCCGCGCTCACCCCCAGCCCCAGCCGGAGCCCGCGCTCGGGGGCCAGCCCGGCGCCCAGGCCCAGCCCGGAGGCCACGGTGGTGCCCCCGATCGCGAAGCCGGCGAGCACCCGCAGGCGTCGTCGCGGCGGGGCAGGGGGCTTCGGCTCGCGCAGCTCGAGATCCAGCATCCGCGTCTCGCCGCCCTCGAGCACGAGGGCTCGGTGCTGGCGATCGAGATCCAGCGCGTGCTCACCCGGGGTGGTGAGCACCGAGAGCTCGCCGTGCTCGCGCGGCATGGGAGCACCGTCGAAGCACACCGGCTGCACCGGATCCACCCGCACCCGCAGGCGCGCCACGTAGGCGCGGCTCTGGGCCTGCATCGCGAGCAGATCCTGTCGCTCCTTGTCGTCGTGGGCCTGGGCCAGCAGCTCGTCGAAGCTGCGCCAGGCCTCGAGGTGCTTGCCGACCAGCTGCTGGGTGAGCCCCAGGTTGTAGAGCGTGTCCGGGTGCGGCGCGAGCTCCTGCGCGCGCGAGAAGTGGCGCAGCGCATCCTCGTAGCGCTCCTCCTTGAACGCCTCCACGCCGCGGTTGAATGCGTCACCGGCCTTGATCAGATCCTCCTCGGGGATCTCGGGGCCCGACTCGAGCTCGTCCTGCGGCGGCGGTGGCTCCTCGTCGCCGGTGGGCTCGCTCGCCTCGTCGTCGCTCGGCGCGGGCACGGGCACGGGCACGGGGGCGGGCGCCGGGGAGCCGGAGGCCGGCAGCGTGCCCGAGAAGGGCGACAGCGCCAGCACGAGTGCCGCGAGCATCACGGGGCGCGAGCATACGATTGCGCTCGCTCCAGCATCGAGACCCCGGCGCGGATCGTTCTCCCGTGCGCAGGGCTACCGCGCGTAGGGATTGTCCTCGCGCAGCTTGGGCCCGTCCTTCTTGGGCTTGGGCTTGCGTCGAATCCGGCGCGGCGCATCGCCGCCGGTGGTGCCCTCTCCGTCGGTTCCCGTGTCGAGGACGGCCTCGCCGGTCTCGGCCGCGGGCTCGGGCGGCGGCTCTTCCCGGGGCGGCGGCTCGGGGGGAATCTCTTCTTCGGGCTCGGGCGGGATCTCGGGCTTGGCGGCCTGGTCGGGGGGCCGCTCGGGCACCACGCTGGCCGACTCGAACACCGACGGCTCTGCGCTGGACTTGGTGCCCTTGGTGGAGAGCAGGTTGGTGGCGGCATACAGGCCCCCGAAGGCGAGCACCGCCACCAGGGCGCCCAGCCCCATCCATCGCAACGAGCGGCCGGTGGAGCCCTCGACGGTGGGAGGGGTGACCTCGACCGGTGAGACCACGCCCACCTCGGGCATCGCCTCGCGCACCACGTCGGCGAGACGGGCCTTGAGCTCGGCCGAGCTGTGACCCGATCGCACGAGCTCCTGGGTGAGGGCATCGGCCAGGTCGAGCGCGGTCGGGAATCGATCCGCGGGATCGAGGCGCAAGCAGCCCACGATGATGTCGCTGAGCCAGCGCGGCACCGACAGCTTGCGCAGCCCCGCGAGGATCTCCTCGGTGTCGCACCGCTGCAGCCGCTCGAGCGTGGTCGTGGTGTGGGTCTCGCCGAAGGGCAGGTGACCGGTGCACAGCTCGAACAGCACGGTGCCCAGCGCGAACACGTCGCTGCGCGCGTCGAGGGCCTCGAGCCGCGCCTGCTCCGGGCTCATGTACGGCAGCTTGCCGCACATCACCCCCACCTGGGTCATGTTGGGGTTCTGGTCCGCCTTGGCCAGGCCCAGGTCGATCAGCACGGGGCGACCGCTCTGATCGAGCATCACATTGTGCGGCGACAGATCGCGGTGGACGATCTCCAGCGGGTGCCCCTCGCCGTCGGTCGCGGTGTGCAGGGCATAGAGGCCGCGCGCGACCTCGGCGACGATGAAGGCCGCCTCGATCGCCGCGAACGGACGCTCGCGGTGCACCATGAGCTGGCGCAGCGTGGTGCCATCGATGAGCTCGAGGACGAGGAAGCAGTAGCCCTTGTCCTCGCCCGCATCGATGGTGGCGACCACGTTCTCGTGGCGCACCCGCGAGGCGAGGCGGCTCTCTCGGTAGAAGCGCTGGCGGAAGCCCTCCTCGGTCGCGAGGTGGGGATGGACCACCTTGAGGGCGAACTCACGGGCGAAGCCTCCGGTCGCCTCCAGTCGGGCCAGGTACACGGTGGCCATGCCGCCCACCGCGATCCTCCCCGTGATCTCGTAGCGTCCCAGTCGCCGAGTGGTCAGCGGGACGCTTCGATCATCGAAGACGGGTCGGTCGGAGATGGACATGGAGCGAGTCGATCGTGGACTCCAGCACCGGGTTGGTTCGCGCGGCGCCTTCGCCTAAGATGCGCGGCCAACTACGCTCGAGCCAGGTTCGGGGCGTCGCCCGTCCCCTCGCTCTCGGGCATTTTGGTGAGCCGGCTTGCCGAATGTAATCATATCAACGGATCATCCCGATGCGGGAAGCCCCCTGCTCCATGCGGCCTCACGCGTGCTCGTGAGTATGGGGGCCCACGTGATGATCGCGGAGGGGGGCGAGAACCTCATCCGTAGGCTGCCGACCCCACGAACGAACGGGGAGCACGGCGTGGAATCGCCCGCCATGGCCGAGGTCCAGGCCGAGGGGCTACCAAACCTCCTCCACGAGCTGGTCCATGCGGTCCAGGCGGGGCGGCTGGAGGATGACCACGGGATCGACTACGCCGCGATCCCGTTCGATCTCCACGAATCCGCGGGGCGCGCCGTCCTCTGGGACGAGCTGGCCTGCTGCGTGATCAGCTGCGCTTATCTGTGGCGGCATGGTCGAGCCGCGCGGGCCGGGGCCTCCGAGCTGCGGGTGCGGGCCGAGGTGGAGGCGTGGTTCCACGAGCAGGTGGAGATCCAGCCCGTGTTCTACGGCATGGAGGCGGATCCCCAGGGCTTCGTGGAGCGGGTGGGGTCGCTGCTGCTCGCCCACGCCGACGAGGCCGACGCCATGCTGGCGCGGGCCTATGCGTCGACCGAGCACGCGCTGCGACGGGCGGGGGCCGTGCCCGCGGTCGCCGTGCCGCCGCGCCGCCCGTCGGTGAGGACCATGTGGCCGCTGCTGGGCTCGAGGCCCGTCGTCACGGAGCGAGCATGACCGACCCGAGGAGCGATGCCGGATCGATCGCGCGGCGTGTCCTCGTGGCCGTGGGGCGCTGGGCCTTCGAGCATCGCTGGTTCCTCGTGCTGGTGGTCGCCGCCCTGGTGGTGCGCCTGCACTGGAACTTCGTGGTGCATCCGCTGGAGGATTACGTCTACTCCGACATGCGCGGCTACATGCGCCGCGCCAACGATCTGTTCAACGGTTGGTGGGAGCCTCGCGAGTACGACGCCTTCTATCCCTACGGGACCCACGTGTTCCTGTATGCGATCCAGGCGGTGGCAGGGGACGAGCCCAACAACTATGCGCCCATCGCCTTCGTCTATGCGCTGCTGGGCTCGCTGCTGGTCGGCATTGCGTACCTGCTCGCGCGCCGGGTCAGCCACAGCACCCTGGTGCCTCCGCTGGTGGGCCTGGTGCTGGTCTTCTACTACCCGCTCATCTCGCTGGGCGGGTACACGCTGTCCGAGATCCCGTTCAGCTTCTGCCTGGTCAGCTCCACCTTCTTCCTGGTGCGCATGGCCCAGGACGGGAGGAGCCGCGATGCGTGGGCGGCCGGCACCTTCGCCGCGCTGGGCTTCGTGATCCGCCCGCAGATCCTGGCGAGCATCGGGCTGCTGGGGTTGTTCTGGCTGGTGGCGCGGCGCTGGCTGCCGCGCCTGCGACTGACGCTCATGCTGCAGGCGCTGGTGCCCCTGCTGCTCATCGCCGGCTTCTCGGCCTACCGCCTGCACCACCACACCGGGCGCATGGGGCTCATCTCGGAGAACGGCAAGTTCAACCAGGTGTTCGGCCGCTGCCACAACAACAAGATCAAGGCGCTGCCCGACACGCCGAGCCGACGCATCACCAGCTTCGGTCCGCCGCCGCTCATCCAGCTCGAGAAGCGCGAGGCGAAGATGCCCGGCGCGTGGCCGGGGCTCGACCCCACGCGCGAGCGAGAGATCGTGTACCGCGGCTACATCGGCGACTCGGAGATCCTCGGCGAGATCATCGACGGCTGCGTGGAGCAGAGCGGCTGGGCCAAGCAGGTCGAGTACAGCCTGGTCAACGCGATGCTGCTGTGGCGCTACAACATCATGTGGCCCGACTCGGGCAAGTCGTTCTGGCGCGAGCACGTCAAGACCTGGGGGATGATCCACACCACTGCCTTCGCCGTGCCCGCGTTGCTGGCGCTATTCGCGGTGTTCCTGCGGCGGCGGGCGGCCGGGCTGTCGATCGTGGCCCTGCACCTTTGGGCCCTGCTGATCATCGCGGTGATGATCCTGGGCGGAATCCGGTTCCGCTCGCCCTACGACCCCTTCATCGTGATCATGGCGCTCGAGGTCTACGTGGTGGGCTCGGCGTGGCTGGTCGGTCTGGCTGTGCGCTTCATGCGCAAGGCGCGGCCCCACCAACCCAAAGCCGCGTCGAGCTGAAACTGGGGTCCCGGGCGCTGGGTCGAACGCGAGCCGGTGCGCACGGTCGCCTATACCTAGAGCACCACCCCCCGGCGGCCTCTCGAGACACGATGCGAGCTCCCTTCAGTCTTCCGATCCTCGGCGGCATCGCAGCGGCGCTGGTGACCATGGTTGCCTTCGTGCCAGTGGCGCACGCGGCGCCATCTTTGACCATGACCGTGGACCTCGGCGCGGATCTGCTGGGCATCGTCGACGACCTCGCGCAGACGGTCGTCAACAGCGGCGGGGTGTGCATGGAGGGCCTGAGCTCCATCGGCGTGGCGCTCGGCCTCGACACCCACGACGGCTCGGCCGCCGATTGCCACGACCTGCGCGGGGTGGGCTTCGCCTTCCTCGGGCTGGCAGCGGTGGTGGTGATCGCGGTCGGGCGCATGCGGCTGGCCACCGAGCAGCGGCGCCTCGACGTGGCGCGCCGGCTGATCGAGCGCGGCATGGAGCTCCCCCAGGGCCTGCTCACCGCGCCCGCGCGACGTGACCTCCGCAAGGGCATCGTGCTGGTCTTCGCCGGTCTCGGCCTGGTGATCGCGGGCATGATGCTCGGCGATCGCGGGATGGCGGCCGGCGGCCTCATCCCCGCCTTCATCGGCATCGGCTACCTGGTCAGCCACCGCCTGGCCACGGCAGAGGACGAGCCGCCGATCGCGGCCGACGGCACGCCCCGACGCGATCGCGGAGGGGACGTCTGATGTCGAGCAACGTCTCCAGCGACAGCATCTCCATCCTCGAGCCTGCGATCCTCCGCCAGCGTCGGAGCCTCGAGCTCGAGGGCATCCCCGAGGAGACCCTCGTCGGCCGGGCCGGCCGCGGCGATCGAGTGGCCTTCGCCGAGCTGGTGCGCCGCCACCAGGGCAAGGTGCGGGCGCTGCTGCTGCGCCTGAGCGGCGATCGCAGCCTCGCCGACGATCTCGCCCAGGAGGTGTTCCTGCGGGCCTACCGGGGCCTGGTGGGCTTCGAGGGGCGCTCGAGCTTCGGCACCTGGCTGTATCGCATCAGCTACAACGTCTACCTCAACCACCGCGCGCGCACGCGATCGTTCGCCGCGCTGCCCGAGGACTACGACGTGCGCGCCGCGGCGCCCGACGACTCGATGAGCGTGCCGCGGTCCGACCTGCGGCGCGATCTGGGCGCGGCGATCGCCGAGCTGCCCGAGCGCTACCGGGCCGTCATCGTGCTCTACTATCTCCAAGAGGTGTCGTACCCGGAGATCGCCGAGATCCTCGAGCTGCCGCTCGGCACGGTCAAGACGCACCTGCACCGCGCCAAGCGGATGCTGCGACAGCAGATGGGAGGCGGCGCTCCGTGAGCGAGCCGGCCCGCGATCCCGTGGAGCGGCTCGAGGAGATCCTCGCCGATCTCGAGGTCGCGCCGACTCGCCTGCGCCGTGATCCCGCCGGGGTCGGCTGGCTCCCTGCCGAGGGCCAGGCCCTGGTCCAGAGCGATCCGCGATGCGAGGCGATGCTGCGCGAGTTCGTCGAGGACGAGGTGGCGCTGCTCGGTGCGATCGAGGGGCCGAGCTCCGGTCCGCCGCCCAACGATCCCTTCTTCACCGCGCGCGTGGTCGATGCGTTGCCGCGCACCTGGGCCCCCAACCGCCTGTCGCCGCGACGGCGGCTGGTGGTGCTGGGCCTCTTCCACCTGGTGGCCGTGGCGCTCGCGGTGGTGGTGCTGGCGATGGTCCCCGAGTCCACCGCGCGATGGGCCGAGCAAGCCCACAGCGTGCTGAGCTGGGGCTCTGAGTGGAGCTCGGGCCTGTGGCTGGGCGCGAGCGGAATCGCCGGGGTGGCCCTGCTGGCGTTCCTCGTGGCGCGCACCCACGACTCGCCCACCGCCTGAGGCGAACCCTTCGAATTCCGGGGCCCAGGTGCCCTTTGGGGTTGGATCATGGGGGCTCGGCGAGTAGTGAGATCCCTCGCTGTGCCCTACGCCACGGCCCGAGGGCGAAGTGCGGGCCGCGCACATTGCATACTCGGGCCCATCCTTCGTCCAACGCCCCCGAGGTCATCGATGACAGCTCGTCCGTCCTCCCTCGCCATCGCCCTCTCCTGCGCTGCCGCTCTGCTCGTGCCGCCCGTCGCCGTCGCCGGTGCCGCGCAGCTCGAGGAGGTCGCCCAGCCCGCAGGCACCGTCGGCTTCATCGTCGTTCGCGAGAATGGCTCGGGCTCGGCCTCCGCCGCCCAGAGCTATCTCGATGCCCTGCTCACCAGCCTGGCCAAGCGCGCGGGCTGGCCCGCCGCCAGCGGCAAGTACTTCACCAAGCGCAGCAAGGCCAAGAAGTTCATCGAGGAGACCAAGCCCTCGTTCGGCTTCTTCAGCTTCGGCGCCTACCTGGGCATGCGCAAGGCCAACGGCCTCACCGCGATGGGCGTGGCCGATGCCAACGCCACCGGAGGCGCGCAGTACTTCGTGATCAGCAAGAGCGCGTTCACCCTCGACGCCTGCAAGGGCAAGACCCTCGCGAGCAACCATGCCGACGACGCTCGCTTCGTGGACGTGGTGGTCTCGGGCGATGCCTTCGACCTCGCCGACTTCGAGCTCGTGGAGACCAAGCGCCCGGTGCAGACGGTCAAGGCGGTAATCAACGGCGAGGCCGAGTGCGCGCTGATCGACGACGCCCAGATCTCCACCCTCGCCACCATCGACGGCGGCGCGGCGGTGCACCCCGTGTGGGCCTCGGAGGCGATGCCGGCGGTGATCATCGCCTCGTTCGGCAGCGCCCCGGCCGAGCAGGTCGACACCTTTGCCAAGCACCTCGAGGCGCTGTGCGAGGGCGACGGCAAGGGGGCCTGCGATGCGGCCGGGCTCACCGCGCCGCGCAAGGTGGAGGCCGACGCCTTCGCCGCCCAGCAGGCCGCCTACGACGGCTGACAGAGCGCCCCTGGAGCAGCGACGCCGGGTCTCGTGGCCCGGCGTTCGTCGTGGGCGGTCGTGCGTGATATGCCTTGCTCGATGAGACGCCGAACCCGGCTCGTCCTGCTCGCGGTGCTCGCGGGGTGCCGGCCTCCCACCGAGGCCGAGGTCACGCCGCAGGTGGCCGAGGCGGCCCGCCAGGCCGATGCCCTCCAGGTGAGCGACGAGCTCGAGCGCCTGATCGCCGACGGGCGCGACAGCGAGGACGATCGCGTGTTCGCCCTCGACCAGATCCGCTCGATCCCCGATGACGGCACCGCGGCCTACGCCTTCGCCCGTGCGGCGGTGGCGGGGCGGGTGGCGGAGCTGCGCGGGGTGAAGGCGGGCAAGCTGGTGGGCGAGGCCGAGGGCTACGGGCTCGCGAGCATCGAGCGCGATCCGGGCTTCCGCGAGCGCGCCGCGTCGCGGCTGGTGGGATCGCTGTGGGTGATGGCGCCGCCCCGGCTGCTCGAGCAGGGAGACTCCGAGAAGGGGCTCGAGCTGCTCGAGACCCTGGCCGAGGAGCAGCCCGAGGAATTGCTCAACCACTTGCGGCTGGCCGAGGCCTACGTGTTCCTCGGCGATCCCGAGCCGGCCGTGCCGCACCTGTGCACGGTGATGGCCGATCGCGCGTCGCTGCGCCGCGACGACGATGCGCTGCTCACCCGCCTGCTCGACGAGGCGGCCGACGAGGGGCCGATCGAGTGCGACGGCGAGGCCAGCGAGTAGGGCGGGCCCGCGGCCCGCGGGCGCTGCTGGGGCTGGGCCTGCTGGGCCTGGCCGCTTCGGCATGCGGCACCAGCATCGTCCGGCTCACGCGTCGCGGGGCCTACGAGGAGGCGGTCGCGGCGGCCCACGAGCGCAAGGTGCCGCCGCGGGGCAAGGCGGCGCGGTCCTACGCCGAGGCGCTGCGCCAGCTCGGGCGGACCGACGAGGCACGGGCGGCGCTCCTGCAGGACTACCGGCACGGCGGTGACCTGCGCTCGCTGATCGCCCTGGCCGACCTCGAGCGCGAGCTGGGGCTCGACGGCATCGCGGCCTCGCACTACGGCCGCGTGGTGGATCTGTCGCGAGATGCCCTGCAGGGGCGGCAGGACGTGTGCGCCCTGCTGCGGCGTCGCGCCAAGGTGTGGGCAGCCGAGGGCGCCGGGCTGGCGGCGGAGCAGGATCTGCGGCGAGTCGAGAGCGCCTGCGGCCAGCCCACCGAGGTGGCGGCGGTCGCCGAGCTCGAGCAGCTGCGGGCGCAGGTCGACGCCGCGGCCCAGGCCCAGGTCGATGCCCGCGTGGAGCGAGCCACCTGCGGGGACGGCTGCGACGAGACCCGCGCGGTGGCGCATGGCCTGCGCGATGCGATCGATCGGGCGCGTGCCGAGGGACCTGCGGCGCTGCGCCGGGCCGCGGCTCGGCTGCGGGTGGAGCTGCCGCCGCAGGACGTGGTGGCGATCCTCTCCGCCGATCTACGGGGCGAGGCCGGCGACGCGATCATCACCGACGACGAGGTGCGCGCGATGGTGGGCGAGCAGCACTGGCCCGCGCTCGCGCCCGCGGCGATGAGCCAGCCCAGCGAGCTGGCGGCCTACCTGCAGCTGCGGCTGGCCGCGGTGATGCCCGACGTGCCCGTCACCCAGCGCTCGCGCACGGGTCCCGGCGAGAGCGACGTGTGGCTGGCCACCGTGGTCGAGACCGCGGGCGATCACGGCTGGCGCGTGCTGGCGTGGACCGGGGACGTGACCGGGGCCGAGCTGGCGCTGGGCGAGGTGTGGCGACCGCGACGGAAGGTCTCCGGCGAGGCGCCCGAGGGCGCGGCCGAGCCCGAGCCGAGCCTGGCCGACGCGGGAGCGAGCGAGCCCGCGGCGCCTGGGCCCGTGGCAGGCATCGAGCCCCCGGCGCACTGGACCGCCCGGGTGGAGCCCACCACCCAGAGCCTGCCCGCGCTGCTGCTCGAGGGACGGCTGCGCCACGTGGCGGGGCAGTCCGAGCGCTCGCTGGAGATCCTGCGCTACGTGGCGGCGCGGGCGGTGGCGGCCGACCTGCCCGAGGTGGACGCCCGGGTGGCCCGCGAGGCCGCGTGGCACCTGGCCCACGGGCGGCCCTGGCATGCGCTGGCGGTGGCCGAGCCCGTGCCGCGCCCCCAGACCGAGCGCGTGGCCGCGGCCGCGGCCACGGCCCTGCGGCTCACCCAGGCGTTCTGCGGCGGCCCCTGCAACGACGATCGCGATCGCGGCCTGGTGGAGCTGACGCTGGGCGAGGCGTGGGTGGCCGAGCAGGAGGGCCGCCTGCTCGAGCGCTCGCGGGCCCGCACGCGCCCCGCCTCGGCCCTCGACACCTGCCCCTCGCTGGGCGAGCTCCTGGCCTCCGACGCAGAGGGACGCCTGGCCGAGGTGCTGCGAGAGGCTCGCGCCGGCGAGACGGGACCCGGCCATGCTCGCAGGCTCCGCGAGGCCATCGAGGCCGACCTGGGCCTGGGCTGTGCGGGACGCTACGTGCTCCCCCTGCTGCGCGAGGGCGGACAGGTGGCGGCCGCCGACGCGCTGGCCGAGTCGCTGTCCCACGACGCCACCCTCGAGGCCGCGGGGGCGCTCACCGTGCACGCCGAGCTCGCGATGATCGGCCAGCGCCCTCGCCAGGCCGATCTGCTCGCGACCGCGGCCGGGGCCGCGTCCGATGATCCGGCCGTCACCTGGCGCACCCTGGCGCGCCAGGCCCACGCCACCGGCCAGCGCGAGCTGGCGCTGCGGAGCCTGCGAGAGGCGCTGCTGCACACGCCGGGGCTCGATGATCCCTCGCTGCACCGGGCGCTGGTGCTGGCCTCGCTCGCGGGCATCGACGAGGGCTGGAGCCTGCGCGAGACCGCAGCCGGACGCGCCGAGCCGGCGAGCCACGTCCGCGACCTGGTCGAGCGCGCCGAGCCCGAGGCCCGCTGGGCGATCCGTGAGGAGCTCGGGCGCGCGCTCGCGGCCCAGCCATGGATGGACGCCGACGCCCGCGTGCGGCTCGAGCCGGCGCTGTGGCCCGAGCCGGCGCTGGCCGATGCCCACCGGGTCGCGCGCGGGTGGCTGGGGCTCGCCACCGGATCGCCGCCGCCGCTGCGAGCTCGCGACGTGGGTCCGCTCGCGCCCGCCGAGCTCGAGCTGCTCATCGCCATGCGCAAGCTCGACGCGCTGCCCGATGCCACCGTGGCCTTCGTGGAGCCGGAGGCGCTGCAGGGCGTGCGCCTCACCCTCGCCATCCACGGGCGGCAGTGGGTGCCGCGCTGGCGCAGCGCGATCGGCCTGGCCGTCTACGGCGACCCGGGCCTGCGCGCGCGGGCGCTTCGCCAGCTGCTCGTGATGGCCGAGGACGAGCCGCGCCGGGCGCTGGTGGAGCTGATGCTCGAGGATCCCGCGGTGATCGAGCCCGGCGTGGACGCCGAGCGCTACGCCGAGGCGCCGCTGGTCGCCTCGCCCGAGGATCGCCTCGCGCTCGCGTTCGGGCTGCCCTTCGACGAGCTGGGGCTGTAGTCGGTCCGGGCGCCGGGACGCGTCACGGGGACCATGGCCCCGACGCGGCCATCCGCGATAAAAGAGCGCCGATGGCCGGCTCCTCGGCTCCGTCGCCGGCGATGGCCGGCGGGCTCGCTCCCCTGGCGCTGCTGCTGGCGCTCGCAGGGCTGCTGGCCACCGATCTCGACGCCGTGGACGAGGGGATGATGCGGGGGGCGATCGGGCGCGACCTGGTACGCATCGCCGATCTGGCCTCGCTGCGCGGCACCGAGGGCAGCGCGGGCCCGACCGCGACCATGCCGGTCACCGTGATCCCCGAAGGCGGCCCCGGCTGGCTGGGTGCCGCGGCCGAGGCCGCGGTGGAGGCCGATCCCGTCTTCACCTCGGGCGAGCCGCACCTGCTGCGGGTGGATCTGGTCGAGCACGCGCGCTGCTACGGCGTGCGCTCGCAGCTGTGGCGTCAGGGCTGGAGCCTGCGCGCCCCGGATCCGCTGTGGGTCACGCCGGCGCCCTGGGTCGCCCTGCTCTCGCTGCTCGCCGGCGCGGGCTGGGCCGGGCTGCGACGCCGCCTGGCGGGCGGCCTGGCGCTGGCCGGGGTGCTGGCGCAGCTGCTGGTCCTCGCCCTGCCGTGGCCGCCCGGCTTCGCTCGCCCTTCGCTGCAGGATCGCTGGCACGACGGCCCCCTCGGTCACGCGGTGGTGGAGCTGGCCCGGGCGCTGCCCGATGCCTCGGT
This sequence comes from Myxococcales bacterium, assembly GCA_020633315.1. GTDB lineage: Bacteria > Myxococcota_A > Polyangia > Nannocystales > Nannocystaceae > Paraliomyxa. The sequence goes on along the minus strand of JACKDV010000003.1, from coordinate 432,505 downwards.
GGCGATCGGGGCGGGGGTGGTCACCCTGTGCCTGGTGCTGATGATCTTCGATCACCGTCGCTCGAGCGAGGCCGGCGGCGGCGTGGTGGCGGCCGGCATGCTCGGCGTGCTGGGAGCCCTCGCCTGGCTCGAGGCGGCGCTGCGCGTGGGCCTCGTGCCCTGGGTTGCACAGCCGGCGGGGTGGCTCGCGCTGGTGGGCGCGGCCGGGCTGTGGGCGTGGGCCGGGCGGCGCCGCTCGGCGCTCGAGCGGGAGAGAGCGTGAGCGTGCGGAGGATCGGAAGGGGTCTGGCCCTGCTCGCGATGCTCGCGGTGGGCGGCTCCGCCTGCTCGGACGACGCGGCCGAGGTCCCGCCGGTGGAGGTGCCGCAGGGCCCGGTGGCGCCCACCCTGATGGCCCCGGTGGCGCGGGTCGAGACCACCGACCGCTGGCTCGATCTCATCGCCCAGCGGCCCAGCGCGGTGGTGATGCGCGACGGCGGCGTGCTGGTCGACCTGGGCCGGCGCAGCGCCTCCAAGCACCTGGCCCTGGGGCAGCACGACGAGTGGAGGCTGGGCGTGGAGGTCGATGATCGGGTGGGGGGCATCGTGCGCGGGCGCACCGTCTCCTTCGATCTCCCCCTCGACGGCGAGCTCTCGCCCGCGCTCAACCCCGACGATCCCGAGACCGAGACCTCTGGCCTGGCCATGGCGATCACCCTGCGGCCACTGGTGGAGGACCAGTCGGTGACCGTGCTGTGGGAGGAGAAGCCGCTGGCCCACCTGCGCCTCTCCGAGGGCTGGCAGCGGCGTACGCTGTCGCTGCCCGCCGAGCTCGTCCATCCCGGTGACAACCGCATGCGCCTGCACTTCCGCCGCATGGGCGAGCACGGCGGCGAGCCGGCCGCGGCCGTGGTCACGCGGGTCGAGGTGGGGCGCCACGATCTCATCACGGGCACGCTCCCCGAGGCCGAGCCGGTGCCGCCGTTCACGGTGGAGCCCGATCCCGAGGGCGGGGCCACGCTGGAGCTCGCCGCGGGCTCGAGCCTGGTCTACTACCTGGTGCCGCCGCGGCGCGGCCGGCTGCGCCTGGACGTGCGCGGCCAGGGCTCGCTGCAGGTGCTCGCCAGCTCCGACGCCGACCACCGCGAGGGACGGCGCCCCTCGGTGCTGTTCGAGGAGCCGCTGCGCCCCGCGGGCGACCGCCGCGAGCTCGACCTGACCGCGTGGGGCGGCGTGCCCACGCGCCTCGAGATCCGGGCGGGCGGCTCCAAGGGCGACAGCGGGGCCGTGCTGCGCGTGGCCGAGATCGCGGCGCGGCGCAGCCAGCCGCTCGACCAGCGCCCGCGGGCGCCTCGCGACATCCTGGTGCTCGCGGTCGAGGGAGCCCGCGCCGACGAGCTGTTCGATCCTGGGCGGCGTCCCTCGCTGGAGACCATCGAGACCATGCGCCGCGAGTCGATGGTGTTCGAGCGCGCCTACGCGGTGGGCTCGGCCGCGGTGCCCAGCCACGCGGGCTGGCTGTCCTCGGTCGCGCCCCCGGTGCACCTGACGGTGCGGGGCACCTTCGTGGCCGACGGCCAGGTGCTGCTGCCCGAGACCCTGTCGCGCGCCGGCTACCTGCGCGCGCTGGTCAGCTCCAACTCCTACGTCGACGAGGAGCGCGGCCTGGCCCAGGGCTTCGACCTGCACCAGGCGATCCGCCGCGACACCGACGAGGACGACGCGGTGGCGGTGGTGCGCCGCGGCCTCGCCCAGCTCGAGCCGCACTCGGAGCACTGGTTCCTCTACGCCAACGTCAACGATCCGCAGGCGCCCTACGAGCCGCCGCGCGAGCTGCTGGGCGACCTGCAGACCCCCGCTGGCGCCCCGCTGCCGCACCTCACCCACATCTGGGTGGGGCGGGTGTACACGGGCAAGCTCGAGCCCTCGGCCGAGGAGCTCCGCTACGTGCGTCGGCTGTATCGCGGCGAGCTGCAGGTGGTCGACCGCGCCCTCGAGGAATTGCTGTCCACCCTGCGCGAGGCCGGCCGCCTCGACGACGCCATCGTGGTGCTGGTGGGGATCCACGGCGAGGAGTTCTTCGAGCACGGCAGCGCCGGCCACGGTCGCAACCTGCACGAGGAGAGCATCCGGGTGCCGCTGCTCATCCGGGCGCCCAAGCTGCTGGCGCCGGGCAAGGTGACCGCTCCCGTCGACCTGCTCGACCTGGCCCCCACGCTCGCCGACCTGGTGGGAGCCCCCGCGCCCGACCTGTGGCAGGGCGAGAGCCTCGTGCCGGTGATCGACGACCCCCAGCCGCCGCCCCGCCTGGTGCTCGCCTATCTCGGCGACGGCAGCCGGGCCGCGGTGATCGGCGATCACAAGCTCATCCTCGGTCCGGGTCTGCGCCAGCGGTACTTCGACCTGCGCAGCGACCCCGGCGAGCTCACCGATCTGCAGGCCGAGGGTGGGGTGGCCTTGCGGATGTTGCGCACGGCGCTCGCGTGGCAGATCCTGCACCAGGAACGGTGGAAGCGAGCGCGCTGGGGCACCGGGGCGAACCTCCGGCCCGCGTTTGCGATGGATCAGGGGATGTAGTAATCCCGGCGCCCCGATGGCCTCCGACCCCAAGCAGCTCCTCGACTCGATTCCGACGCTCCAGAAGGCCAATGATGCCCAGGCACTGGCCGGGCTGCGGGACCACGAGGACAAGAAGGTCCGCAAGGCGGCCCGCAAGGCCATCCACGTGCTGCGCAGCCGGGGCATCGAGGTCCCCGAGGGGCCGTCCATCGCCTGGAGCGCCGGCGACGTCAACCAGGAGCTGCGCGGCCAGATGGATGCCCTGGCCACCGTCGACGGCCGGGCCATGCCGGGGGCGCTGCGCTTCATGCTGAGCCTGCCGCAGGAGGTCTCGGGGGCCCGGCTGTACGTCGGCACGCTGAGCCCCGAGGATCGCGTGCTCGAGTTCGGCGCCTACCAGCAGACCGACGGCCAGCGCGGCCGGCTGGAGCGCGACTGGAAGCGCAACACCGAGGGCCGCGTGGTCCCGGTGGAGTGGATGAAGGCCCGCATCACCTGGGCCCGGGCCCAGACCCAGGGCGCCGGCCTGTCAGTGCCGCGGGCCCTCGACGAGGCGATGCCGCGACTGGGCGATGCCCCGGGCGAGCGCCCCGCGTGCTTCCTCCACGGTCGCCTCGACGATCAGCCCGCCTTCGAGGCCCCTCAGATCGACGACCTGCTGGTGACGGCCTCGGTCAACCTGTGGCCGCCGCTGCTCGACCTCGATCCGGTGCTGCAGCGCGCGGCCGAGATCCACGGTGATGCGCCGCAGCCCACCGACGACGATGCGCGCACCGACCTCATGCGCAAGGCGCTGGAGGGCCAGGAGGAGATCCGCGAGGGTCTGCGCACCACCATCGCCAACGCCTTCGAGGATGCGGCGGTGGGGCTGTGGAGCGAGGGCAAGCTGGGTCCGGCTCGGCATGCGCTCGACGTGGCCACCCAGCTGCGCGAGACCGAGGCCAACGAGGGGCTGCCCTTCGTGGCGCGGCTGCTGGGCTTCCAGGTGGCGAGCCTGCTGCGAGTGGTGCAGCAGCAGGGCGGCCTGCCCGGCATGACCCAGTCGGCCTAGGCGCCGTCGTAGGCGGTGCGACCGCCCCGCCTGGGCGATGGCCCCAACGGCACATGCGACCTGCACGTGGAGGTGGGTGACCTGCCTTCACTGTCACATCCATGAGGGATCTCGACGGAGCGAGATCACGCCTCGACGGGCCCAAGTGGCCTGTTTCGGCCATTCATGGGCCCATCGGAGCTTGTAAGATGTTCCCTGATGGAACTGGAGCCCGCGAGCTACCGGGTGCTGATCGTCGACGACAACGAGGGCATCCACGAGGACTTCCGATCGTTGCTCCAGCCCAGCCGTGGTCCCGATGCCCTCGATGCCCTGGCGGAGGAGCTGTTCGGAGACACGGGCGAGGTGCCGACCCCCGCCGAGGAGGTCGCGTCCGAGCTGCCGCAGTACCGCTTCGACTCCGTGTTCCAGGGGCGTAGCGCGCTCGAGAAGATCAAGGACGCGGCGGCCGAGGGCGAGTCGTACGCGCTGGCCTTCGTGGACATCCGCATGCCGCCCGGCTGGGACGGGGTGGAGACCATCCGGCACCTGTGGGAGGTGGATCCCAACATCCAGATGGTCCTGTGCTCGGCGTACTCCGACTACTCGTGGGAGGAGATCGTGCAGAAGCTGGGGGCGACCGACAAGCTGCTGATGCTGCGCAAGCCCTTCGATCCCAACGCGGTCAAGCAGCTCACCCTCGCCACCACCTGCCGCTGGCGCAAGGACCAGCTCGTGCGAGAACGAATCGACCAGCTCGAGGGGCAGCTCCACCGCTGCCGCGAGCGGGTGGCCGAGCTCCGGGAAGGGCGGGCCGAGTGATGTCCTCGCGTCCCCTGGATCCCGAGGTGCTCCGCACCGCGCTGCAGAGCGCCCCGGGCCACATCATCGTCACCGACGAGGAGTATCGGATCCGCTACCTCAACCGGGTCGAGCACGGCTTCGACCTCGAGCAGCTCATCGGCACCAGCTACCTGGCGGTGCTGCCCCCGGCCCAGGCCCGCAAGGTGCAGGCGGTGCTCGAGCGTGCCCGCGAGACCGGCGAGCCGCAGCAGTACGAGACCTTCCTCGAGGCCCCGGCCGGGGGGCGGCAGTGGTACTCGACCCAGATCTCCTGGTTCGAGGCCTCCGACGGCTCCAAGGGGATGATCTGCATCCTCACCGAGATCACCAAGCAGCGAGAGGCCGAGCAGCGGGTGGAGGCGCTGCGCCACGACCTGGTGCAGGCCTCCCACCGCGCGGGCATGGCCGAGATCGCCACCGGCGTGCTGCACAACGTGGGCAACGTGCTCAACAGCGTCAACGTCTCGGCCGACACGCTGATGCGCGAGCTCGAGTCGTCGCGGCTGCACCTGCTGGGCAAGGCGGTGAGGATGCTGGCCGACAACCGCGAGCGGCTCGCGGAGTTCCTGCGGGACGACCCCAAGGGCGGCAAGCTGGTGGAGCTGCTCGCCCAGGTCGACGCGGCGCTGGAGGGCGAGCACGAGCGGCTGCGCAAGGAGACCAGCCGCCTCGCCGAGCACCTCACCATGATGCGCTCGATCGTCGAGGCCCAGCAGACCATCGCGCGGCTCGGCGACATGAGCGAGCCCGCCCGACCCGAGCCGCTGATCGAGCAGATCCTCTCCATGTTCCAGCTCGACCTCGAGACCCGCTTCATCGAGGTGGCGCTTCAGCTCGAGGAGGTGGGCAAGGTGGTGCTCGACAAGCAGGCCACCCTGCAGGTGCTCGCCAACCTGGTGCGCAACGCGATCGAGTCGCTCGAGGAGATCGAGGGCGGTCGTCACCTGTGGGTGCGGCTGCGGGCCGACGACGATCGGATCCACTTCGAGGTCGAGGACAACGGCATGGGGATCGCTCCCGAGAACCTCCCGCGGCTGTTCGAGCACGGCTTCAGCACCAAGCGCAACGGGCACGGCTTCGGGCTGCACGCCTCGGCCGTGGCCGCGCGCACCATGAACGGCACGCTGGAGGCGGTGAGCGAGGGCCCGGGGCAGGGCGCGTGCTTCCGCCTCTCGCTGCCGCGGGTGCTGCCATGATCACGCCGATCCCCGTCGAGAGCGCCGAGGGGCCGCCGCGTCGAGCCGGGCCCGAGCCCGAGCTCGTGCCGAGCGCGACGGCGTACCGGGTGCTGGTGGCCGACGACAACCTCTCGATCCACGACGACTTCTCGCGGATCTTCGCGGCCGCGGAGACCCAGGACGATCGCCTCGACGAGCTGGCGGCGTCGCTGTTCGACGAGGAGCGGCCCCCGGCGCCCGCGGGGCCGCGCTTCACCCTCGAGCACGTCACCCAGGGCCGGGACGCGCTCACCCGCGTGCTCGAGGCCCGCGACGCCGAGCGCCCCTACGCGCTGGTGTTCATGGACGTGCGCATGCCTCCCGGCTGGGACGGCGTGGAGACGGCGGCCCACGTGCTCGAGGCCGACCCCGACGTGCGGGTGGTGCTGTGCACCGCGTACTCGGAGCGCACCTGGCGAAAGCGGGTGGAGGCGCTGCGGGGGCGGGACCGGCTGCTGGTGCTCAAGAAGCCCTTCGACGCGCTCGAGGTCCACCAGCTCGCCTGTGCGCTCTGCGAGCGCTGGGCCATGGTCCGCCGCGATCGCGATCGCGTGCTCGACCTGGAGCGCTCGGTGTCGGAGCAGCGGGGCGAGCTGGCGGCCGCCACCGCCCACCTGCGCAGCGAGATCGAGAACCGCACCCAGGCCGAGAACCTGCTACGCAAGGCCCAGCGCCTCGAGGGGCTGGGGCGGCTGGCGGCCGGGCTGTGCCACGAGATCAACAACCCGCTGAGCTTCATCGTCACGAGCACCGAGCTCATCGAGCACGAGCTCGAGGCGCTGCAGGGGCGGATGCCCGAGGGCCCCCACGCCGAGCTCAGCGAGCTGATCGGGGCGATCTCGGTGGGGGCCAGCCGCATCGCCCAGCTCGTCCGCAACATCAAGCTCTTCGCGCGGCACTCCGAGGCCACCGCCGAGCTCATCGCGATCGACGAGGTGGTGGACAGCGCCCTGGGCATGCTGCGGCACCGCCTGCGGGGGCGGGCCGAGCTGCTCGCCGAGATCCCGGCGGGGGCGCTGGTGCTGGGGCGGCGGATCGAGCTCGAGCAGGTGCTCGTCAACCTGGTGGAGAACGCCCTGCACGCGATGGGCTCGCAGCAGGTGCCGGCCCCGCGCATCTGGGTGGGGGCGCGCCGCGACGAGCGGCGGGTGAGCGTGGCCGTGGTCGACAACGGGCCCGGCATCGACCTGGCGATCATCGACAAGATCTTCGATCCCTTCTTCACCACCAAGTCGGTGGGCGCGGGCACGGGGCTGGGGCTGTCCATCTGCCACACCCTGGTGACCGGCATGGGGGGGACGATCGACGTGCGCAACAACGAGGGGCGCGGGGTGACCTTCACCATCTCGCTGCCCGCCGCGCCGCGACCCGAGCCCGGCCGCGCGATGCCGGTGGACGACGAGGTCACGGGGCCGCTGGCCGACCCCGGCCGTCCCGGGCGGATCCTGGTGGTCGACGACGAGCCGCTGGTGCTCTCGATGCTGCGCCGCACCCTGCAGCCGCACCAGATCGACACCGTCTCGTGCGTGCCCGATGCCCTGGCCCGCTGCAGCCGCGAGCGCTACGACCTGATCCTGTGCGACATCATGATGCCGGGGCTGGACGGCTGCGACTTCTACCGCCTGCTCGCGCAGCTGCGGCCGGGCGCCGAGTCGCGGATCGTGTTCATCACCGGCGGCGGGTCGCTCGAGGGCGTGCAGCGCTTCCTCGATCGGATCCCCAACCGCCACATCGACAAGCCCTTCGACTCCCGCGCGCTGCGGCGGCTGGTGGGCGAAGAGGTGATGCGCCGCCGCGCGGCGACGGACTCGGCCACCGTCTGAGCCGAGGGGCCCACGCCCCGCGGGGCCGGGTCGCCCGTGGACGCTCGGCTCGGACGCTCGGCTCGTCGATCCGCAGGGAGGCCGTCGCTCGGTGAGCCCGGTCGTCCGCGCTACCGGGGGGAGGTCGGCTCGGGAGCCTCGGCCGGATCGGCGGGCGCCGAGGCGCCCCGTCGGTAGGCCTCGAGGCGGGCGGGGGCGTCGTCGCCGAACAGCAGCTCGGCGAGCTGGGGGAGCTGGGGCATGCGCAGCAGCGCGGCTCGGGGCACGAGCTGCTCGATCATGGTGCGGCGACGCAGGAAGTCCTCGAGCTCGACCACCCGCTCGTGCTGGGCGGCGTGGGTGGCCTCCACCCGCAGCACCTCGGCCCCCGGGATCAGCAGCTCGGCCTGGCTGGGGTCGCGCTCGATCCGGTCGAGCAGCTCGTGCGCCCGCGGCCCGTAGCGCCGCCACAGCCGCTCCGCCGGCGCCTCGCGGCGCCCGTCGAGCTCCTCCAGCGACAGCGCGCGGGCGCGGTCCATCAGCTGCTGGCGCTCGGCCGGGCTCGCCTCGCCGTACCAGCGCTTGGACGCGCGCAGCGGCACCCCGAGCCGCTCCACCGCGTGGGCCACCTCGCGACCCACGTTGATGCAATCGGTCAGCTTGCCGCCGAAGATGCTCAGGTGGGGGCGCTCGGCGTCCACCTCGAGCACGTGCTTGCGGCTGAGCGCGGTCCAGTCCTGCTCGAGCTGGTCGTCGGAGGCGGCCTCCACCACCAGCGGCCGCACCCCGCAGCGCTCGCCGAGCACGTCGGCCTCGGTCAGCGGCCGCTCGCGTCGCAGGCGGGCGTTGATGTTGTCGAGGATGAAGGCGCGGTCCTCCGCGGTGATCCGGGCCGGCAGCTCGTCCACGCGGGTGTCGGTGGTGCCGATGCTCGAGCAGGGCCCCATGGGGATCGCGAAGAACAGCCGGCCGTCGCTGGCGAAGAAGGTGAGCACCCGGACGCTGTCGGTCACGCGGGGCACCACCAGGTGCACGCCCTTGGAGAACACGTGGCGGTGGCGGGTCCGCACGCCGCTGCGGCGGTTGTGCTCCTCCACATAGGGGCCGCAGGCGTTGACCACCACCCGCGAGCGCACGCAGAGCTCGCGGCCGGTGGGGCGGTCGCGCAGGGCGGTGGTCCACTGCTCGCCGTCCCAGCGCGAGCCCAGCGACTCCACGTAGTTGGCCACGGTGGCCCCGCCCTCCATCGCGTCGCGGACGAAGCGGAACACGAAGTGCGCGTCGTTGTCGACGAAGCAGGCGTCGGAGTACTCGATGCCGCCCACGGTGCGCGATGTGTCGATGCCGGGCTCGTCGCGGGCGATGGTGGCGTTGGAGAGCAGGCGCGGGCGCCGGGTGAACAGCCCGCCGATCGCCCAGTAGAGCAGGGCGCCCATGAACAGGAACCAGCGGCCGAAGCGGAAGCCGCGGGTGAGGGTGGCGAAGAAGCGAACCTCGCGGACCGCCGAGGGATAGGCCAGCAGCAGCTTGTTGCGGCTGCGGCACAGCTTGCGCACCAGGCCGAATTCGTAGGTCTCGAGGTACTTGATCCCGCCCCACGCGAGGTTGGACGAGTGCATGCTGGTGAAGCCGGCGAAGTCGCCCCGGTCGACCAGCGCCACCTTGGCCCCGCGGGCGCGCAGGGCCGCGGCGCTCACCGCCCCGTTGATCCCGCCACCCACCACCAGGACGTCGAACGTCGTCCCGTCGAGCTCGTCGAGGCTCGACTGCCGCGTCGAGGGGGCCATCCACCCGGAGGTGTAGCGCACCTTCCGTCCGGCGCGCAGCCGGGAGCCCCCGAGGCAGCGCCGGCCGTGCGCGTCGGCCCGCGGCTGCGCTTGCGCCATCCCCGTCCGCTGCCGCAGGCCGTGACGGCGGGGGCCCTCGCCGCGCGGCGCCGAGGCCCTGGCCGAGATCGCCCGTGGCTCAGGCCGAGCGCGACAGCGGCTCCGCCGGCGGGGGCAGCAGCGCGATCATGCGGTCGAGGTTGGCCGCCACGCGATCGAGCGGGGTGCCCAGCTCCAGCGAGAGCAGGGCGGCGTGGTCGAGCACGCGGTGGAGCTGGTCGATGGCCGGCTCGTCGTAGCTCTGGCCCGCGCGCTCGAAGGCCAGGCGCAGCAGCGCCAGCGGATCGATGTCGCGGTCGAGCGAGACCTCGGCCAGCTCGCCCACGAAGCACGCCGCGAGCATCCGCGGGAGGTCCCGGGGCTCCACCGGGTCGGGCTTGGCGGGGGCCATCCGGCACGCGCACAGGGGCAGGCCGGCCGCCGACCACCCCAGCACGCCGCCCTCGAGGAAGCTCGGCGGCTCGGGCAGGAACGGGGCGAGGCGCTGGACCAGGGCGCGGGCGCGGGTGCCCGAGGTGCAGACCAGCACCGGGATCCGGGCGCCGCACAGGGCCTCGAGCTGTTGGGCCGCCGCGGCGGGATCGTCGGGCAGCGGCACGCCGAGCGAGCCGGGGATGAAGCCCACGCCGCAGTGACGCTCGGCGGCGGGGCGGAAGTCCACGAGCACCTGGTCGGTGCTCCGCGAGGCGGTGAGGGGATCGATGGCGCTCATCTTGGATCCTCAGAAGGTGAGGCTCACGCGGGAGCGCGACGCCGACTCCACGAACGCCGCGACGCCGCCGAATTCCAGGTTGTCGCGCGCGGCCAGGTCGCGCTTGGTGATGCCCATCACCTGCATGCTCATGGTGCAGGCCACGAAGCGAACGCCCTGCTCCTCGGCCGCGGCCATCAGCTCGGGGATGTCCATCAGCTCGTAGCGCTTCATGATCGAGCCCAGCATGGTGCGGCCGATGCCGCCCATGTCGAGCTTGCCCAGCTTCTGGCGCCGGGGCCCGCGGGGCATCATCCACTTGAACATCCGCTGGGCCCAGCTGACCTTCTCGGCGGGCACGCTCGGGTTGGGGCCGTCGCCGCGTAGCAGGTTGAGCCCCCAGAAGGTGAAGAACATCATCACGCCCATGCCCTGGGCGGCGGCTCCCACCGCCACCAGCAGGGCGGCGAGCAGGGCCTCGCGATCGTTGTGCAGCACCAGCAGCGTGCACTGGGGCTCGTCGAGGGCGGGGGCGAGCGCCTGGCTCTGCACGGGGGCCAGCGCCGTGGTCACGCGCGCCAGCTCGAGCTCCGCCGAGATCCCATCGCGCGCGTCCAGGCCGAGCAGGCGGTGACCCGCGGCGGCGGCCCACTGCACCAGCTCGAGGCCGAAGGCGGGGTCGTCGGCGAGCACCCGCAGCTGCGAGCCCTCCACCGTCTGCAGGCTCGCCTCGAGCTGCTCGAGCCGCCGGGCGGCCGGCACCCCGTACAGCGAGATCGTGGCGGGGCCCGTCGCCTCGGCGGGCACGGGCGCCCGGGCCTCCTCGGCGGGAAGGCGGGCCGTGGTCGTGCCCTCGGGGGCTCGCCCGGCCACCCGGATGCGAGCCCGCAGCACGCTGCCCTCGGGCTCGAGTGAGATCACGGTGGCGTTGCTGCTGCGGCACCAGCTCTCGAGGTCGAGGGCGAAGGCCGGATCGTCGGCCACCACCTCGAGCTCGGCCCCCGGTCCCAGCGCGCGGGCCCGGCGGGCGAGGCCGAGGATCGGCTCGGGGCAGCGCTGGCCCCGGAAGTCCAGCTCGGTCGGCGGCGCGGCGACCCTCGACGACGAGGTCGCGACGGGCGGGCGCACCGACGGGCTCGGCTCCGGCGCGGCCCCGGCCGGCGCGAGCGAGACGAGAGGGCGCGGGGTCGACGGTGCGATGGACGGGATCGGAGGGGGAGCCGCGAGCCGCGAGGGGGCGACCGAGGCCGCCCCTCGCCCCGTGCCGTCGCCCGGGCGCGCGCCCACGCGGACCAGGGCCCGGTGCACGCCCTCGGGGTCCGAGCTCAGGTCGACCAGCTCGGAGCCCGAGCTGCGGCACCAGCTACGGATGTCGAAGGGGAAGGCGTCGTCGTCGGCCGCGATCTCCAGGATGCCTCCCCCGGCGGTGCCCAGGCTGCGGGCAGCCTTGGCGGTCGCGAGGATGGGCGCCGGGCAGCGCTGGCCCCGACAGTCGATGGTGTTGGCGGTGTTCATCATGGGCCTCGGTGGGACGCGGTGTGGAGCTGCATGAGGGCCTGGAACACGAGGCCGTACTCGCGCTCCATCTCGGCGACGAAGCCGGGGATGCAATCGAGGTCGCCCTCGCGGACGAGCTCGGCGGCGGCGTGGGCCAGGCGGGCGAGGTGGCTGGCGCCCAGCGCTCGGGAGCTGGTCGACAGCGTGCGGCACAGGTCGAAGATCGCCTTGCCCTCGCGGCGCAGGTGGGCCTCGCCGATGCGGGCGAGGGCCTCGGGGGTCTCCCCCACGAACATCTCGATCACCTCCTGCACCACCGTGGGATCGCTGGCCCGCAGGTTGGCGAGCACGTCCACGTCGATGGCGTTGGGGCCCTGGGGGCGCGAGGACTCGCGCAGCGCCAGCTCGCCCCGCAGCAGGTCGACGAGCTCGTCCAGGCGCCCGAAGTCCCCCGGCACGCCGATGAGATCGCGGGCGCCGGTGCGTGCCATCACCTCGTCGCGATCGCCGGGGCCCGAGAGCACCACCCACTGGTTGGGGTGGTACTCCTCGAGGTAGCGGGCCACGTCGAGGGCGTCGGCGTCGGGGATCTCGGTCGAGATCACGACCAGGTCGAAGGCGTCCGACGACGAGCGCGTGGCGTCGCGAGGATCCCGGGTGCCCTTCACCCGACAGCCGGAGCGTCGGAGGTTGCCCGCCAGCAGGTGCTGGGTGACCGGGTTGGCGTCGACCACCAGCGCTCGGGGGCCCGTGGTGCCCGGGGCGCTCGAGGGGGTCGCGCTCGACTCGGGCAGCGAGCCGAAGCTCGGGGGGGCGCTCACCGATGCGATCGAGGAGGGGCGGGGCCCCTGCGGCGCGGCGACGGGGCGCGGGCGGGAGACCGGTCGCGGCCGCAGCTGCATGGAGACCCGCCGCCACCGGGTGCAGAAGGCCTCGGCCGTGGGGCGCTGGTGCTCGTCGTGCGACAGCATCCGCCCCACCAGCTGGGCCACCTCGCCGGGGAGCTCGGGCACCAGGTCGCGGGGGTCGGCGATGCGACGGGGATCGAGGGCCGCGGCGTGGAGATCCTCGATCGTCAGCGCGTCGCTGCGGTACTCCACGCCGGTCAGTGCCCACCACAGCATCGCGCCCATGGCGAAGACGTCGGAGGCCGGCACAGCGCGCCCGATGACCTGCTCGGGGGCCATGTAGCGCGGGGTCCCGACCGCTCCGTAGGTGTGACGAGGGCGCCCGCTGAGCTTGGCCACCCCGAAGTCGAGGACCTTGACCTTCGCGGGAGGCCCGGGGTCGAGCATCACGTTGCGGGGCGAGAGGTCGCGGTGCACCACGCCGGCGCCGTGCAGCGCCGCGAGGGCCGAGCCGAGCTGGGCGAAGGTCGGCCGCACCAGCTCGGGCGGCAGGCCCCGGGAGTGGGCCGCGAGCAGGTCCTCCAGCGGATGACCGGGGGCGAGCTCCATGGCGATGGCGGGCAGCCCATCGGCGGTCTCGCCGGCGGTGAACAGGGTGACGAGGTTGGGATGCTCGATCCGCGTGGCGGCCCGCAGCTCGTCGGCGAAGCGGCGCCGGATGAGGTCGGCATCCCGGGATCGCAGTAGCTCGGCGTGGGCGATCTTCACCACGGCGTCGCGGTCGAAGCCCTCCTGCTCGGCCAGGTACGATGTCCCGTACGAGCCTCGGCCGAGGATTTCCTTGAGCCGGAAGCAGCCGAGCTCGACCGATCCGATTCGATCCATGGTGCTACCCGCGTGCTGCCGAAGCGGCACGATGCTCAACTCGTTCATCGTTCCCCCGATGGTTGCGTCGTCCCCCGAGCCCGATCCTCGATCGCGCTCCAACGCACCCCAGCTCACGTTTAGTACACGGTGGTTCGGCTTCCCAGCCGGGCGATCCATGATTTCGACGGGGTGGTCCAAGGGTGCTCGCAGTGGAGTCGGTTGCGTGGGGTGTTGTGCATCGGCAATGCCAACTCGCTCGAAGGGCACCACGCCGCGAGAGCACGGTCGATCCGTGAGCCGATGACCTGCGTCGAGGTCGATCGTGGCCGGGCATCGTGACGCGGTGAGGCGAGATGCCTCGCGTCGATCGGTCGCGCATCCGATCGATCGCGGAGACCAGGCGCGAGATCGGGAGATGCTGCGGGAATCCCCGTCGGGGAGCCGCTGGATGCCGTGCAGCGCGTGGTGGGAACCCGCGCCGTGCCGCGCCGTGACTCCCAACACGAGGGGCCGCGGCATCGATGCTCGCGGTGGCCTCCGGACGGGAGCGCGCCATGACGACGTGGGGTAGGGGCGCCGTGCTCGGGCTGGGCACGGTCTTGCTGTGGCTGACGGCCCTGCTGGGCCGGGCCTGGGCCGCGGGCCCGCCGGGGGTGGACCTGCCGCCGCTGGTGCCGACGGACGGCAGCGATCGATTTCGTGCGTACACCGATCCGGGGGAGCTGCCGCGGCTGCGGCTGGCCGACGGCGCGGCAGAGCTGCCGCTTCGCCACACTCGGGTGCGGGCTCGCATCACCGGTCTGGTCGCGCAGGTGGAGGTCACCCAGACCTACGACAACCCGTACCCCGAGCCCATCGAGGCGGTCTACGTGTTCCCGCTGCCCGAGAATTCCGCGGTGGACGACATGCGGATGGTGATCGGCGATCGCGAGGTGGTGGCCGAGATCCAGCGACGGGAGCGAGCGCGCCGGACCTACGAGCAGGCCCGCCGGGCGGGGCACACCGCGGCCCTGCTCGAGCAGGAGCGCACCAACGTGTTCACGCAGTCGGTGGCCAACCTCGCCCCGGGCGAGCCCATCGACGTGGTGATCCGCTACGTCCAAGACCTCAGCTACGACGCGGGCTCGTACGAGTACGTGTTCCCCATGGTGGTCGGGCCCCGCTACGTGGATGGAGCGCCCCGGGGCGGGCGGCCCTCGGGGACCGGCACCAAGGCCGACACCGATCGGGTGCCCGATGCCTCGCGGGTGAGCCCGCCGGTGGCGGGCCCGGGCACCCGCACCGGCCACGACATCTCGATCGAGCTGCGGGTCGACGCGGGGCTGCCGATCCGGGGCTTCGACGTGCCGACCCATGCCGTCACCGGCGGGCTCGAGCCCGACGGCACCCTGGCGCTGACCCTGGCCGAGGGCGCGACGATCCCCAACCGCGACTTCGTGCTGCGCTACCGCGTGGCCGGGCCCGCGGTGCGGCCGGTGCTGCTGCTCGACGGCGACGACCAGGGGGGCTGCTTCAACCTGGTGGTGCAGCCCCCCGACGTGGACGTGGACGGCCTGGTGGGCGCGCGCGAGCTGCTGTTCGTGGTGGACGTGTCGGGCTCGATGTCGGGGGTGCCGCTGGCCATCGGCAAGGCCGCCATGCGGGAGGCGATCCGGCGGCTGCGGCCGGTGGACACCTTCAACATCGTCACCTTCGCGGGGCACACCGGGCTGGCCTTCGACCAGCCGCGGCCGGCCAACGACCAGTGGATCCGCGAGGCCCTGGCCTTCGTGGACGGCCTGCGAGCGGGCGGCAGCACCGAGATCCTCGACGCGGTCGACGTGGCGCTGTCCACCGCGCCGGGCCGCGGCCGGCACCGCTACGTCTTCTTCCTCACCGACGGCTACGTGGCGATCGAGGACGAGGTGTACGCCCGCACGCGGCGGTGGATCGAGGTGCTGGCCAAGCGCGGCCAGCGGGCGCGGGTGTTCTCGCTGGGGGTGGGCAGCAGCCCCGACCGCGAGTTGC
Source organism: Myxococcales bacterium (assembly GCA_020633315.1). Taxonomy (GTDB): domain Bacteria; phylum Myxococcota_A; class Polyangia; order Nannocystales; family Nannocystaceae; genus Paraliomyxa. The sequence goes on along the minus strand of JACKDV010000003.1, from coordinate 417,279 downwards.
TGGCCTCGCTGGCCAAGGCGGGCGACGGCCTCGAGCTGGTCCTCACCACGCGCGAGGAGCCGCGGGAGGCGGTGGACCGCTTCTACGGCGCGATCGATCTGCCGATCTGGACCGACCTCGAGATCGACTGGGGCGGAATGGTGGTGACCAGCCTGCACCCCAGCTCTCCGCCCGACCTGTTCGCCACGCGACCCGCGGTGCTGCACGGCTGCTACGAGGGGCCGCCGGCCGCGGAGCTGCGGCTGCGGGCCCGCGACGGCGCGCGCCAGGTGCAGGCCATCGCCCCCGCGCGACGCTCCACGGTGGCGCCCGGGGTGGTGACCACCCTGTGGGCGCGGGCGCGGGTGGAGGAGCTGCGGCGCACGCTGTCGATCGAGGGCGACCGGGGCCAGGTGGACGAGATCACCCAGCTCGGTCTCGACCACCGCCTGGTCACGCCCTACACCAGCTTCGTCGCCGTCGATCGCACGCGGGTGGTGGGCAAGGGCGACCCTGCCCGGGTGGTGCAGCCGGTAGAGGTGCCCGAGGGGGTCGACGCCGAGCTGGCGGGAGCCGAGGTCGCCCGGCGATCGATGGAGATGCGTGCGCTCGCCTCCGAGTCCGCGGTCTACGACTTCGACGACGACTCGATCGATGGTGAGCACGCCTACGACGCGCCGGCGCTCGGCTCTCGTCGCTCCGAGCGCGAGGAGCCCCGCACGGAGCTGGAGCGCGCGGACGCCAAGGGCGGCGGCTGTGCCCACCGGCGCGGTCGAGACCTGGCCGAGCTGGGCCTGCCGCTGCTGCTGCTGGGGCTGCGTCGTCGCCGAGGCGGGCGACGGTGGCTCAGTCGCAGTCGAGGGCCTCGCAGGCGCAGCTCGACGAGGCCAGGGGCTCGAGCGTCACGCTGGCGTTGCCCTCGCACTGCACCCGAGCATCGGCCGAGCCGCACTCCACGCTGAGGTTGCGGCAGGCGTTGGCGTCGTTGCTGCACAGCACGGTGCACGGGGCGTTGCCGCACTGGACCGTGGCGTCGCGGCACGCCCCGCCGCCGCTGCAGATCACGGTGCAGTCGCCGTCGCTGGGGCAGCTCAGGGTCTCGTTGCGGCACTCGCCCTCGCAGCGCAGCTCGCATGGCCAGTCCGCGGGGCACTGGTGGACCGGGTCCTCGCAGTCCACGCTGCCGCAGTCGACCACGCAGCGCCCCTCCACGCAGTCGGTGCACGCCGAGGGGCAGGGGCCCACGCCCAGCGGGGTGAGGGCCGCACAGGCGTCCACCCCGGTGTCGGTCTCGTCGATGCCGGTGGTTCCCAGCCCCGTGGTCGGGCCGAGCTCGTCGTCGCCGCTCGAGCTGGTGGTCCCCGTGTCGGTGGCGGTGCCGCTGCCGGAGGCCTCGGTCGCGCTTGCCCCCTCGCTGTCGGCGACGGCGGCCGGGCCCTGCCACCACGGGTTGGGCTGGCGACAGGCCGAAACGGCGAGGACGAGGGCCAGCGCCGGCACGATGCTCCTGCGGGAGACCATGACCGCGAACCAGGCTACGACGGACGACGACCACGGGGCCAGCCGCCGTCCCCGTCGCCCGGGCGCGAGGCTCACTCGGGCTTGGCGACCACGGCCTGCGCGGCCAGGAACGCGTCTCCGAGCAGGTGGGCGAGCAGCTCCTGCGAGCTGCGGCTGCGATTGATCCGCTGCTTGAGGCCTCCACCCCCCACGCCGTCGAGCAGGCACGCACCGGCGAGCACGGGGCCGGGGCTGCCGGCGATGAGGGCCGCCATGTGCAGATCGGTGGCCAGGATCGCGCGCGCGGTGGCATCGAAGGCGTGGTTGGCCAGCCCCTGGCACTGCCGCTCGAGCGCGCGCCGCTGGCGAGGCGGCAGCGCCTTGCCGAGGTGAGCCGCGAGCTCCTTGAGCCGGCGCGGATCGGGGTCGGCGGTCATGGGGTTGAACACGCTGACGGCCTCGAACGCGGCCGCGAGCAGCAGGTCCATCGCCATCGGCGACAGCGCGCGCGAGCGCGGGGCTCCCAGCGCGAAGCGGGCCATGCCCAGCGCGATGAGCCCCTCGAGCGCCCGCTCGTCGCCCTGGTTCCACAGGTTGGCGCCCAGGCGCAGGGTGGGCTCGGGATCCTGCAGGTACACCACGGCGCCCGGCGAGGCGGTGGCCCCGAGCTTGGGCGGGGGGGCGCCCACCAGGGCGGCATGCTGGGCGGCGATCTCGGTGAGCCGCATCAGGTCGGTCCCCGAGGGCACCGGCACGGCGTCCGTGTTGTTGACCACGGGGAAGTCTCGCGACAGCCGAGAGACCACGGGGTCGAGGGTCTGCAGCAGGGCGTGCAGCAGCGGCGGCTCGCCGGGCGAGAACAGCGAGATCCGCAGCGACGAGGTCTCGAGCACCGTGCGGAGGCCGGCCCGCGTGACCTCGCTGCGCGGCTCGGCCGACAGCGCGGTGGGGGAGGGCTCCATCGCCTGCAGCAGCGCGCTGGCCATGCGGGCCAGCTCGGGCTGGGCCCGCCGCGAGACGGTGCCCAGCAGGCCCAGGTCGCGCAGCGAGACCGCGCCGCGCCCGATGTTGGACACCAGCGCGCTGCGGATGGGCTGCAGGTACGAGGCCACCCGCGCGGACTGGCCGGTGCGGTTGAGCTGGTCGACCAGCAGCGAGATGGTCTCGCGGTTGCCGGGGTTGATCGCGGCGGCACGCTCGATGGCCTCGAGGGCGGTGTTCTCGGCCCCCGGTACCTCGGCGAGCAGCTTGGCCTTGCGCAGGAAGATGTCGTGCAGGCGGTTGCGGTTGCGCTCGCGGCTGGCGAGGCGATCGAGCAGCGCGGCGGCCTCGGGGCGACGGTCGGCCCGCTGCAGCAGGTCGGCCATGAGGGTGATGGCTCGCGGATCGTCGCCGCGGGCCTGCAGCACCACGCGGGCGTGCTCGATCGCGCGGGGCAGGGTCTTGGGATCGGCGCTGAGGAAGCTGGCGATGCCCATCCGTAGATCGATGGCCGAGGGCTCGGAGGGATCGAACAGCTCGAGCAGGCGCTCGGTGGCCTCGGCCGCGCGCCGGTCGTCGCCCATCTTGCGGTAGGCATTGACCAGCCCCCGCAGGGCGCGGCGCCCCTCGGGCTTGGCCTTGGACGCGGCCTCGTAGTAGCGCACCGCCACGTCCTGGGCCGCGGCGTGCTCGCCCAGGAACAGGGCCAGCTCGTAGCGCACGTCGCCGTCCTTGATCCGCGGGAACACGGCGGCGAGTAGCTCGATGACGGGCCCGGGATCCGCGGCCTGGCCCGCGAGGGTGCGGGCCAGCGCGATGGCGTCGCGGTTCTGGGGGTCGCGCTGGAGGATCTCGCCGATGATCTTCAGGGCCCGGTCGCGGGCGGTCACGTCGCCCCGGGCCGAGCGCACCGCGGCGTCGCGGGCCTCGGCCACCAGCACGTGGATCGAGGTGGGAGCCCGCACCGCGGCCGCGCGCTGGCGCTTGTCGCTGGAGGTGCGCTGCAGCCCGAGGTTGGCGGGGGCCAGATCGGGCAGGGCGCCCTTGGCCGCGAGGTAGGCCCGCCGGGCCTGGCCCCACGCGCCCACGCGCTCGAGCAGCTCCGCGCTCTCCACGTAGAAGATGGCCCGCTCCGCGTCCGACTGGGCCCGCACCGCGCGGGCCGAGACCGCGTCCTTGATCACGAAGGGGGACTCGGGCTCGGTGAGCAGGCGCTCGAGGTGCCGCACCGCGTAGGGGTTGCCGGGATCCTCGTGGAGCGCCTCGAGGATCGCCTTGCCGGCCAGGTCGTGGTCCTCCTGGGCGCCGGTGCCCAGCAGCAGCTCGGCCGCCTCGACCAGCAGGGTGGCCTTGAGGTGGGTGTCGTCGCTGTGCCGGGCCGCCCGCAGGTAGAGCGCGGGCAGGGACTTGGTGTCGCCCACCAGTCGCAGCACGCTCTCGAGCTGGCGCCGCACCAGGAAGTCGTCGGGCGCGGCCTGGCTGGCGTCCTCGTAGGCCCGCCGCGCCTCGACGATGCCCTCGGTGGTCGACAGGTACATGCGACCCAGCAGCACCAGGTGCATGGCGATGGCGTCGTCACCCTCGCGCTCGAGCAGCTCCTGCACCAGGCGCACCAGGTTGTCCGCGTCGTGGTGGGCGACCAGCAGCCGCCGTGATCGCTCGAAGGCCAGGCCGTGATCGGGCTGGGCGACCAGGGCGGCGCGGTAGTGCTGGAGCGCGGCGTCGTTGGCCTGGGCCAGCTCGTCCTCGGGCCGGCCCTCGCGGGCGCGCTGGCGGGCGATGGCCTCGGCGAGCAGGCCGAGGCGGTAGTGGTAGTCGGCGACCAGCGGCGGCGTGCGGGGCAGGTCCTGGGCGCGCAGCAGATCGTAGGCCTCCTCGATGCGGTGCCGCGCCGTCAGCAGCTGCAGCAGCAGCTCGCGGGCGGGCGCCAGATCGGGGTTGGTCTCGTAGGACTCGCGCAGCTTGTCGATCGCCCGGTCGACGTCGCCGACCTCGTCGAAGTACACGCGCCCCGCCTTGAACGCGAGCACGGCCGGATCGGTGATGGGATCCTTGTCGCTGGTCTGCAGCCCCACGAGCTGCTCGAGGTCGCCGTTGTCCCGGTAGATGCGGCCCAGGGCGCGCAGGGCCGGGGTGTAGCCGGGGGTGAGGGCCAGGGCCCGCTCGTAGCGCTCGCGGGCGTCGCGGCGCTTCTTGAGGTGCAGCTCGAGCACCTCGCCCAGCTCGACCAGGGCGGCGGTGGTCGCCACCTCGTCGCCCACGCGATCGACCAGCAGCTGCAGCGCGTTGATCAGCACCGCGGGCCGCCGGTGCGCGCGGCTGAGCTTGGCGAGCTGGTACAGGGCGAGGATGTCGTCGGGGTCGTCGCGGGCGACCTCCTCGAGCGCGGCGATGGCCAGGTCCACGTCGCCCAGCTCGTGCTCGGCCATGGTGGCCAGGCGGCGCTGGGCGGCCACGCGCTCGGGGGCGTCGTGGGTCTCGGAGATCTGGCGGCGCAGGTTGGCCACGGCCTGCGGCCAGCGGCGCATCTTCTCGTAGATCCGTCCCAGCGCCCGCAGGCAGTCGGGGTTGTCGGGATCCTCGGCCACCGCCAGCTCGTAGATCTCGGCCGCGCGCGGCAGGTCGCGGCGCTCCTGCTCGTGCAGCCGGCCCAGGCGCAGCAGGATGGTGGCGCGGCCGGGGCCGGCCGACTGGGTGCGCGCCCACTCCTCGAGGTGCAGCACCAGCGCGGGCAGGTTGCGCTGCACGTCGAGCACCTCGGCCAGCGCCTCGCACACCCAGCGGTGCTCGGGCAGGTGCACCAGGCAGAAGCGCAGGTCGGCCTCGAGGCGCTCGCAGAGCACGGCGCGGTCCTCGGGGAGGCGGCGCAGGCCGGTGCTGGTGTCGGCGGGGTGGTGCTCGGCCTCGAAGCCCTCGCGCAGCATGCTCAGGCGGATGCGGGCGAGCTGCTCGCGGACCAGCGCCTGCTCGCGCGGATCGTCGAGACAGCGGGCGAGCCGCTCGAGCACGTCGATGTTCTCGGGCAGGCCGCGGGGATCCTCGCCGGCCGCGATCCGCTGCTCCACGTGCAGGGCGACCTCGGCCAGGGGCGCGAGCATGCTGGCGTCGTCGGCCCGCTGGTCGTGGCGGGCGGCGAGCTCGAGCACCAGGTCGTCCACGGGCAGGGCCGACTCGGCCAGCGACAGGAAGGCCAGGTGCAGGGCGGTGCTCGCCGACACCGGATCCTCGGCCACCTGCGCCAGCTCGCGGTAGAGCTGCCCCAGGTGCTCGCGGTCGCCCGAGGCGGCCACGGCCCGGCTCAGCCGGCGCAGCGCGGTCTCTTCGTGGGGCTCGGCCTGGTGGGCCTGCTCGAGCCCGATGAGCCGCTCGTCGGCGTCGGGGGTGAGGTCGGCCAGGTCGAGCAGCAGGGCGGCGCGCATGGGCGACGAGGCCACCCGCGGGATCAGCTCGCCGAGGATCTGCTGGCCCCCCTGGTGGTCGGAGAGGAACACCGAGGCGTCGGCGGCCAGGCTCAGGGCCACGGGGTGATCGGGCACCAGCTCGAGGGCGCGGCGGTAGGCGTCGTAGGCCCGGCGCAGGTTGGAGGTGCGCTCCTCGCAGAGCTGCCCGAACTCCACCCAGGCGGCGGCCCGCTCGGCGGGGTCCTTGGCCTCGTCGCCCGCGGTGCGCTCGAGCGTGGCGAGGTCGGCCGCGAGGTTGGACAGGCCGCCCTCCACCTGGGCGCGCAGCACGTCGGCGATGGGCGAGCGGCTGCGGGCCAGCAGCAGCTCGCCGTCCTCCTTGCGACCGAGGCGATCGATGAGCAGGCGCCCCGCCTCACACTGCAGGGCGCCCGCGAGCGCCTCGTCGGTCGACAGGCGGCTCTCCTCGGCGAGCTCCTCCACCAGCCGCTGCCACGACTCGGCGCCGCTGGTGGGCCCGGCGGTGGACAGCATGGTGGAGTGCAGCCCCGAGTGCGCCGGCCACAGCGTGGCCTGGTCGTCGATGAGCCGCGGCGGGCCGTCGGGGCCCTCGACGATCCCCTCCTCGGGCTCGGCGAGCTCGGTGAGATCGAGGACGCCGCTGACCTCGGAATCGGGGAACAGCTCCTCGATCTCCTCGATCTCGATCACCTCCTCGCCGCCGCGAGGATCGCCGGGCACGCTCATGCCGAGGGCTCCTCCTCGCGCCGGATGGGCGCGGCGATCTCGGTGAGGTAGCCGAGGCTGTGGCGCAGGGTGAGGTGGTCGTCGGAGAGCAGGTAGCCCACCACCGAGGAGCCGCGCGGGCCGGCGAGCTGCCCCTGCGCGGCCAGGGCGAGCAGGCGCGGGCGCGGGTCGGCGGCACAGACGGCCCCGGCCCGGTCCTCGGCCACGTGCAGGGTCTCGAGCAGCTGGTTGGGATCGAAGGTCTCGATCGTCTCGGCGAAGGCCACCGCGAGGTCGACCAGGTCGGAGGGCTCGCCCTCGGCCAGGGCCTCCTGCACCCGCCCGAGGTAGGCGGCGTCGTGCTCGGGGGCATCGTCGATCTCCACCCCGGCCGCGGCGCTCAGGGCCAGCAGCACCGCGCTGAGCTGGGCGGGGGCGAGCTCGCGGTGCAGGGCGTCGCCGCCGGTGCTCAGGCGCAGCAGGGCGCGGCCGATGGCGTCGCGGGCGGGGGCCCCGAAGGGCGCGCCGTTGATCCGCCGGCCGACCACCAGGCAGGGCGTGCCCGCGAGGTAGGCCCGCACCTCGTCCTCGTCGTCGGGGTCGACGAACACCCGCGGCAGCGGCACGCCCATGGCGTCGGAAAGCGCCCGGGTGACCATCACCACCGCGCTGTTGGGCGGCAGCGGTCGCTGGGTGATCTCCTCGCGAGGGGCGGTGGTGCCGGGCAGGTGCCCCAGGAAGAACGCGCCCTCGCGCAGCAGGTCGAGCGCGGAGGAGGCCGGCAGGTCGCCCACCAGGCCGTCGAAGGGGCGGCCCTCCTGGCCCTCGGGCAGCGCCCAGGGCTCGGTGACCAGCTCGTCGGGGGCCAGGCCCTCGGGCACCAGATCGGGGTCGACCACCTCGAGCACGGCCGAGGCCAGGTACACGCCGTCGCGCTCGCCCATCGCCCGGAACAGGTGCAGCAGGCCGGCCACCGGCTCGCCCGAGAGCTCCATGGTGGCGGGGCCGTCGGCCGACAGCCCCGAGGAGCGCAGCCACGCGCGGTGGTGGGCCACGCCGGCCAGCAGCACCGCGGTGGCCTCGTCGTGGCGCCCCAGGCTCTCGAGCAGGCGCCACAGCTCGGTGATCACGTCGAGGTCGGTGGGGCGCAGCAGCAGCAGCTCGCGCATGCGCTCGACCGCCACGTCGGGCTGGCCCAGGGGGCCGCTGTGGAGCTGGGCGAGCGAGCGCAGGCCGGACACGCGCTCGGGGCCGTCGCCGATCTCGACCAGCAGCTGCAGCGCCTCCACCCGGTGGGCCAGGTCGCCCACCTTGGCCGCGATGCGATCGGCGGCCGTGAGCGCGTGCTTGGGGTGGTAGCCGCCCTGGCCCGCGGCCAGCAGGTGGGGCACGGCCGCGGCCGAGTTGCCCGCGCGGTGGTGGGCATCGCCGGCGAAGAAGTGCAGCGCGGCCTTGCGCTCGGGCGACAGCTCGCGGGCCAGCGCGGCCTCGAGCTCCTGCACGGCGTCGGACCAGCGACCCAGGCGGCCGTAGGCCTGGGCGAGGTCCACGTGCACGCCCGCGTCGTCGTCGGCGAGGTCGAGGCCGGCGCGCAGCAGGGTGACCGACTGCTCGGGGCCCTCGAGCTCGGCGGCGAGGCGGGCGAGGTCGCGGAGGCTGGCCGGCCCCAGCACGTCGCGCTCGCGCATGCGATCGAGGCGGGCGGTGAGGGTGGGGGACAGCGGCGGCGCGCCCTCGCGGCCGTGCAGCACCAGCGTGCGTCGCAGGCCGCGGAAGGCCCGGTCGCTGCCCGGGTCGGCGACCAGGGCCGAGGAGAACATGGTCCACGCCTGCGGGTTGGGCTCGCCCCGCTTGCCGCGGCCCAGGGCCAGGGTGCCCGCGCGGCACAGCGCCCGGGCCCGGTGCGCGGGGCTGGCCAGGTGCTGGGCCAGGGTGACCAGCGTCTCCATCGCGTCGGCGCCGGGCTGCATGATGCCCTGCCGCTCGAGCAGGCGGGCGCGGGCGTGCAGGGCGGGCAGGTAGCCGGGGCTGGCCCGCAGCGCGGCGTCGACCGAGCGCATGGCCGACTCGAGGTCTTGGCGGCGCTCGTGCAGATCGGCGGCGATGGTGAGGTAGGCGGCCTGCTCGGCGGCCACGCTGGTGGCTGCGGCCGCGGCCTCGAGCTCCTTGGCGCTGCGGGTGAGCCCGGCTTCCTTCTTGCGGGTCTTGATCCGCTGGCGCCCGCGGGTGGCGAGCAGGTGCCCCGGCTCGTGGTCGAGGATCGAGGCATAGGCCGCGTCGGCCTGGTCGAGGTTGCCCGCCGCCTCTTCGGCCCGCGCGGCCCGGTAGCGCAGCGCGAGCAGGTGGGGATCCTCGGGGGGCAGCTGCTTGCCGAACACGTTGGCCGCGGCCTGCAGGGCCCCCGCCTCGCGAGAGGGACGCCCCGCCTGCCGGCAGGCCCGGGCGAGCCGCAGCTGGGTGACGTAGTCCTCGGGGCGGGCCTCGGCCACCGCGCCCAGGTACTGGATGGCGACCACCGGCTTGGGCGACAGCTCGGCGAGCTGCAGGGCCATGGCGCGGCGATCGTCGGCGCCGCGCTCGGAGGTGAGGCCGGCCTCGGCGAAGGCCTGCAGCTCGCGGGAGCGACCGAGGCGCTCGTAGAGCCGCAGCAGGCCGGCCCGCGCCACGCCGAGCTGCGGCCACAGCTCGAGCGCCCGCACCAGGTCGCGCACGGCCCCGTCGTCGTCGCCGAGCTGGGTGCGGACCAGCGAGGCGCGGTGCAGCAGCAGGGCGCGGGTGCGGGGCCCGGTGACCGCGGCGATGTGCTGCTCGAGCAGCTCGAGCAGCTTGTCGTGCTCGCCCAGCGAGGTGGCCAGGCTCTCGGCCGCGTGCAGGGCGGGCAGGTGTCGGGGCCAGCGCTCGAGCAGGCGGGTGAGCTCGGCCAGCGCCTCGGGCTTGCGCTCGAGCCGGCTGGCCAGCAAGGTGGCGACCTCGAGCTGCAGCCCCACCTGGCGCGCGCGGTCGTTGGCGTAGAGCAGCTTGGTGCGCAGCAGGGTCACCAGCCCCTCCCAGTCCTCGTCCTCGCGCACCAGCTTGCCCAGCATGTCGAGGCTGGGCAGGTGGTCGTCCACCGCGTCGAGGGCCAGCTCGAAGCACTCGCGGGCCTTGTCGCGCTCGCCCAGGCTCAGGGCCAGCTCGCCGCAGCGGTGCAGCAGCTTGGCCTTGCGGCCGGGGCTGTCGGTGAGCGCGATCTCTTGCTCGGTGACCTTGAGCAGCTCTCGCGGGCGCCCGGCCCGGGACAGGATGCGGGCCAGCACCTGCAGCGAGGGCAGGTGCTTGGGATCCTCCTTGAGGAGGTTGGCCAGGTACTTGATGGCGGTGTTGGGATCGTCGTCGCGGGCGTGGAGCTGGCCGAGCACCGAGAGCAGGAAGCTGCGGCGGGCCGGGGTCTTGGCCCGCGAAAGCTCGTCGGCGTAGTAGCGGCGCAGGGCGGTCAGGTCGCCCTGGTGGTGGAGGATCCGCTCGAGGCGATCGCAGGCGGGGCGGAAGCTCGGGTGGGCCGCGATCGCGTTCTCGTAGCACTCGCGCGCGCCGTCGAGCTCGCCCAGCCGCTCCTCCATGAGCTGGCCCGCGCGCAGGTGGGCCAGGGCCAGCTCCTCGCGGGTGAGCCCGGCGTCGGGGGCCGAGGCGATCTCGAGCTTGATGAGCTCGAGCAGCTGGGCCCACATGCCGTTGGCGTTGAGGAAGCGCCCCGTGTCCTCGATGGCCGGGATGTGGCTGGGGTTGAGCCGCAGGGCCTTGCGCATGGCGGCCAGGCCCTCGTTGGCCCGGTCGAGGCGGAACAGGGCCAGCTTGCCCATGCGGTAGAACAGCTCGGCCCGCGCCGCGGGATCCTCCTCGTCGCCCACGGCCCGCAGCTGGCCCACGCAGGCCTCGAGCGCGATGTCGTGGCGGCTGGTGGCCATGGCCAGCTCCTCGAGGCTGCGCCACAGGCTGGCGTTGTGGGGCTGGGCCTGGGCGGCGGCCTCGAGCAGCAGCAGGGCGCCCGCGCGCTCCCGCTGCTCCCGCAGGGTGACCGCGGCCCGGGCCAGGGGCAGGGCGCGGCGCTCGGGCGGGCGGGACTCGGCCTCGATCTCGAGCGCGTGCAGCATCAGCTCGCTGTCGCCGGCGGCCTCGGCCAGGCGGAACAGGTCGGTGGCGAGCAGCAGGTGCCCGGGAGCGATGGCCAGGGCGGCCAGCACCAGATCGCCGGCCAGCGCCAGGTCGCCCTTGTGCCGCGCCTCGAGCAGGGCCAGGTCATGCAGCACGCCGGCGGTCAGCGCCGGATCGCGCACGACCTCGAGCTGCGCCTCGAGGTTGGCGATGAGCTGGAACACCTCACCACGCGCGAGGCAGACCCGCTCGACCGCGCGCAGCACCGCCAGATCGCGGGGCGTGGCCTTGAGCGCGGCCTGGTAGCACTGCTGGGCCGCGGCCAGATCGTGGAAGTGCGCCTCCACCAGCTGGCCGCGCTCGCGGTAGAGCGCCGCGGCCTCGCGAGGGTGGCGGGTGGCCCGGATCTCCTGGTCGAGGTAGGCGACGGCAGAGCGCACGTCGCCACGGCCGCGGAAGATCCGATACAGCAGGCGCATGGCCGGCCGCAGGTCGGGCACCATCTCGAGCGCATGGCCGAGGTGTCCGACGGCGGCATCCTCGTCGCCGCGCAGCAGCAGCCAGCGCGCGCAGGTCGTGGCCAGCGCCGCGCGAAGCTGCGGGTTGCCTCGCGGCGTCGACGAGAGGGCCTGCAGCACCTCCTGCAAGGGCAGCTCGTCGGCAGCGGGCATGCGGGGGCGAGTCTACACGGTTTGGCAGGGCGTCCAAGCGGCGAGAGGGCCCCGGGGAAGCCCGTTTCAGGCCCGACCGCGGGCCAGGACCTCCACGTAGTCGGACAGCCCGTAGCGCTGGGGGGATCGCCCCTCGCCGGCGTGCTTGGCCGCGAGCAGCTCGAGCATGAGCTGGAGGGTCTCGAAGCGGCAGGTGAGGCTGTAGAACTGGTCCTCGGGGACCGGGGGCAGCTCGGCCAGGCGCTGCTGCAGCCAGGTGGCGTCGTCCTCCTCGTCGGGCGTGGGCGGGTCGTCCCGCTCGTCGTCCTCGTCCTCGTCGGCGGAGGGCCGCAGCCCGAAGCTGCTGTCGAAGACGGGGCCGGGGGCGATCCGCGGGTCGTCGGGGTCCAGGCCCTCCCCGGCGATGGCCTCGTAGGCCTGGTCGACCGGGGAGAAGTAGACGAACTGGGGCTCGACCAGCAGCCGCAGGCGGCGGGGGTCCTGGCCGTTGCCCACCCAGGCGCCGCCGATCTGACGACGCACCAGCTCGCCGAAGTAGGCCCCGGCGCCCGCGGCCAGCAGCGAGATGATGGGCTCCCGGGTCTCGGCCTTCGCGAGCGACAGGTAGTAGTCGACGAAGGCCAGCGACTCGACCGAGCCGTCGAGGACGACCTCGAGGGAGCGCTGCAGCTGCTCGGCGAAGATCCGAACGAGCGCCTCCACCAGCTCGGGCACACCGGCGGCGACGGACGTGACCGGCTCGGTGGGTCGTCCCTCAGCGCGAGGGGCGCTACCGATCGTGGGCGCCGAGGAACGGCCGTCACCGCGGGGCTTGGACATGCGCGCAACCTTTACACGACGAACGGGGCGACGCTATGTTGGTCGCACGAGATCCGTGTCGTCATTCGACTACAGCTGGTCGGAAGCCGCGCTCCACGTGTGCCGCTGCGGCACGATGTTCCCGACGCGGCGGTGGCGGTGGATCGACGCCGACGCGCGCGCAGGCGTGGCGGAACGCGTGAGGCGCCGTGGCCCCTGGGAGGGCGAGTGCCCCGAGTGCGGCGAGCTGGCCAGCGGCCACGCCACCTGGCTGTGCGTGCGCCCGGGGGCCAAGCGGGTGGAGCTGGTGATGCACCCCAGCCGCCGCGGGGACGTGCTCGACGAGATGCGGGACCACCTCGAGCGCGTGCGCTCGCGGGGCGAGGCGATGCCCACCTGGGTGCTCGCTCCCGCCTTCGAGTTCGTCGAGGCCGAGGAGGCGGTGCCCGTCCGTCGCGAGGAGACCACCGCGCGCCGCCCCTACAGCGAGGTGGCGGGGGTGGACGAGGCCGAGCAGACGGGGGTGCGGCGCGAGCCCTCGCGCCCGGTGCCTGCCGCCACGCCGCCGGCCGTGGGCCTGGACGGCCTGGACGACGAGCCGCGGCTCATCGACCCCAGCCACCTGATGGACGTGGGCGAGGAGGAGGCCCCGGTGCTGCCGTCGGGGCGGAGCTCCGGCGTGCCCTCGGCCCCGCTGTTCGCCCCGCCCTCACCCGGCTCGGTGCCCGACTTCGACGCGGGCGTGCCCCAGCTCATCGGCTCCGATGCCCCCTCGCCTCCGATGGCGACCCGGCCCAGCGCCATCGGGGCGCACGTGGCCGACCTCACGCTCGACGAGGTGGTCACCTTCCGGGTACGGGTGTCCTCCGAGGAGCTGCCGCGCTGGGAGGCGGCCCACCTCTCGGCGCGCCCGATCCACCTGCGGGGCTACGGCTATCCGCTGGTGGGGGTGCGGGTCGTCGGCTCGTACATGGGTCAGGTGGGCTGCATCGACGCGGTGGTCGACGTGGGCAGCGCGCTGGCCACTGACGTCTTCCGCCGGCTGTCCGAGCGCTTCGCCGTCACCTTGGTGATCGAGCACGGCTCGCGCGAGGTGAGCCGCGAGATCGTGTCCGAGGGCCTCGAGCCCAACGCCGCGCTCTGCGTGGAGTCGGCGCGGGGGATCTTGGCGCGGGGCGAGTACCCGCCCCAGGAGTTCGACAAGGCCCGGCGGGTGCTCGAGGCCGAGCCCGCGCCCTCGCGGCTGGTGCGGCCCGAGGTCTCGCTGGCCTCGGGGGCCTACCAGCACATCATCGGCGCCCGCGAGGCGGTGGCCGCCCTCGAGCACCTCGAGCGGGTCTCCCAAAAGGACACCCTGGCCCAGCTGCTCGAGGTGGAGGGCCTGCCGATGGCCGAGTACGACGAGATCCGGCGACGGGTGCTCGAGGGCTCGCTGACCCACGGCCTGTGTGCGCCCCGGAGGTTCTGGCGGCGGCTGGTCGCCTCGGGCCTGGCCCGCGATCTCGACGACTACGCCCAGCGGCTGAGCGCCAACCGGGCCGAGCACGAGGGCGAGGAGGGCGACCTCGAGCCCGACGCGGCCCACGAGGCATGGCTGTCGATCCACGACCTGTGCCGGCGCAAGGACATCCCGCCGCCGACCGAGCTGCGGCGGGCCCTGAGCCTGCCCGAGCCCGAGCTCGTCCCCGCCTCCCCGCCGCCGCCGCCCCGCCGCCAGGTCTCGGGCGAGATTCGCTCGGGCGAGATCACCAGCGGCACGCTGAGCTCCGACGGCCCCCCAGGCGTGCCCGAGCAGCTCGAGCAGCGCCTGCGCGACCCTCGACAGCGGCTGCGGGCGGCCACCGAGGTGCTGCAAGGACGCGGCTCGCTGGAGGCCCTGGGTCAGGTCATCGCCTCGCTCGAGGAGTTCGAGACCGGGGAGCTGCTGGCCCTGCTGCCCGACCTCAGCGACCTCGGCCCGCGGGTGGTGCCCGGCCTGCTCGAGAAGCTCGGCTCGGAGAGCCGCGAGGTTCGGCAGGCCGCCGCGATCCTGCTGGGGATGTCGCGCGAGCCCGAGGCCATGCAGCGCCTATCGGAGCACTTGGTGCGGGAGCCGACCACCGTGTGGCTGGACGTCGCACGTGCGATCGGCTGGTTCGGCACCGCGGCCATCCGGGGCCTGTGCCAGACCCTCTCGCAGGAGGCGGCCAGCCCCGGCGAGCAGCTCGCCATCGACCGCGTCGCTCGGGCCCTCGCCGAGATTGCGGTGTCGCAGGACTCGGGCCAGGACACCCAGACGGGCAAGGATGCGGTGCGGGCGCTCGCCGACGCCGACGATCCACGGGTGTCGACCGCGGCCCGACGGGCGCTGTCCAGCCTCGCCGAGGTGACCACCTCGGGCGCGCAGATCCGCGGGGAGATTCCGATGTCGGAGGTCACCGAAATTCGGGCCTTTGCGCGGCGGGCCTACGAAGCCATCATGGTGCCGGAGCTCGAGGTCGAGGCCGAGGCCTGAGTCGCGAGCCTTCGAAGCGATCGACATGCGATACGGGATCTTCAGCGACACTCACGCCAACCTCGAGGCGCTCGAGGCCGTGCTCCGACAATTCGACAAGCACGGCGTGGACGAGCTGGTGTGCATCGGTGACACCGTGGGCTACGGCGCTCAGCCCAACCCGTGCTGCGACAAGGTCCGCACGCTCACCAAGCACACGATTCTCGGCAACCACGACGCGGCGGTCGCCGGTCGCATGGACTACAGCTACTACTACGACGCGGCCCGCGAGGCGCTGGACCACCACGCCACCACGCTGACCGACGAGAACATGAAGTGGCTCCGCAAGCTCCGCTACCGCGAGACGGACGGGGACGTGCACTTCTGCCACGGCTCGCCGCTCGACCTCGAGCAGTTCGAGTACATCTTCACCATCGATCAGGCCGCCACCTGCATCCCCATCTGGGAGAAGCTGGGGCAGGTCACCTTCATCGGCCACTCGCACCTGTGCAAGTCGTATGCGCTGGGCAAGGAGCGGGTCTACGAGGTGATCACCAAGCGCTTCGAGGTGCACCCCGAGTTCCGCTACATCATCTCGGTGGGCTCGGTGGGCCAGCCGCGCGACCACGATCCGCGGGCCAGCTACACCATCTACGACGCGGGCGCCGGCGTGTTCGAGTTCCACCGCGTGGAGTACGACGTGGCGACCGCGGCCCAGCGGATCTTCGACGACGACCGCCTGTCCGACAGCTTCGGCGCCCGCCTGTTCGCGGGCGTGTAGCGGCGGAGCGGCTCAGGTCCCTGCGTCTGCGAGGATCGCATCGACGATCTCTCCGAGCTCGCGATGAGCACTCGGGTATGCGTCGAGGTAGATCGAGACCAGCATCTCGGCGGGAATCGGCCTCGGCAGCGCCGAGCTCAGCGCGCGCAGGAACACCTTGAGCACCACCTTGCCGGTGACCTCGGCTGCCCAGTCGTCGATGCCTCCCGACCGCAGCCGCGCGAGGTGGGCGGCATGGACCTCGTCGAGGGGACGCGGCGTGTTGCGCCCAGAGCCCCACGCCCTCAGCTTCGCTTCGACGTCGATCCCCCCGAGGGCATCGGGGTGCTCGTAGTACTGCTGGCCGTCGCTCGGCTGCCGTCGATGCAAAGCTGATGCGAGGGCCGAGGGTGCCGAACCACCGAGAGTAGAAGTACTCGTCGTCCTCGCGGTGCTCGCCCTCCACGATGACGATGGCTCCTCGGCCAGCGGCACAGGCTGCGAGCAGGGCGCCTGATTGCAGGTGGGGTTGCTTCACCGCGGGTCCTCGGCGAAGCGAGCCCTCTCCTCGAGCACCATGTCGTCGAGGTTGACGACCTCGTGGGCGGCGGCCGCGGCCACGATCTCCATCGAGTGCGTGGTGACGACCACCTGGAGATCGTAGGCCTGGGCCAGGCGTCGCAAGTGCGCGAGCACGGCTCGCTGCAGGGCGGGATGGAGGCTCAGCTCGATCTCGTCGATGAGGACCACCGCGCCGGGGCGAAGCCGCCTGACGATCTCTCCGAAGAGGGTGAGGATCTGCTGCTGACCCGATGGGAGCTGATGCGGCTCCACCTCGTCCTGGTACCGAGGCCGGACGATGCGCACGTGTCCCTCCCGGATGCGGATGCGCTGGTCCTCGCCCAGGATTTCCTCGATCACCTCCACGAAGGGGGCGAGGTTGTCTCGTCCGTCCCGCTGCTGCTCGAGGTCGAGGTAGTTCTGCCACACCCACAGCTGAGAGAGGCTGCCGTGCCAGTGGCCAGTGGGATCGAAGTGGAACAGCCACTGGGGAGTTTGCGAGGGAGGCTCGATGGCGCCGCGCTGCTCGTGCTCGATCCAGCGGTTGTGGGGGAAGTGGAGGAGCCCGCCCCTCGAGGGCTCCTCCCCGCGGATCATGCTCCCCACCCATCGGTTGAGCGCCGCCCGACCGCCTTGCCTGACCCAGGGCTTGCCGGGCCCGCCGCGCTGCTCGAGGTGACAGATCTGGCGACCGAGCTCGTCGTAGCCGTTCGGGGCGCGGTCCTTGCGGCCCAGCGCGATCCACAGCCCCGAGGGAAGTGGATCGGGGGCGCGCTCGTCGAACTCGAGCTGGATGGCCGCGTAGCCGTGCTCGCGCAGGGCGTGGGTGACCGGACGATCCTCGACCATGTCGAGCGCGAAGCTCAGCAGGCCCTCCACCACCTCGAACACGCTGGACTTCCCCGAGCCGTTCGAGCCGACGAGGATGGTCAGCGGGCGCACGAGGCCGGTCGACTCGTCGGCGAAGGCAACGCTGCGAAGGTGCTCCTTGACGTTGCGGAAGTGACGGAGCCTGAGCTCGCGGACCTTCATTCGACCCCTGCGGCGGCTAGGGTAGCACGAGTGTGGAATCCCACCGGTCGGCTCAGCGGGAGCGGTCGAGCAGGCCGAGGTCCTCGCCGAGCGCGGCGATCATCTCGGCGCGGCTGATGAGGCCGGCTCGGTACATGCGGCGGACGTGCTCGTCCAGCATCTCGCGCCACTGCGGGGTGACCCGGCCGTCCTCGAAGCTCTTGGCGTAGCGGTTGGGCGCGGGGGCCAGGGCGGCGAGGTGGATCGATTGCAGCACCGACAGCTCGGAGGCGGGCTTGCCGAAGTAGAGCATCGCGGCGTCCTGCACCCCGTGGGTGCCGGGGCCGAGCTCGATGACGTTGAGGTACAGCTCCATGATCCGCGGCTTGGGGGTGGAGGCCTCCAGGCGCGCGGTGAGCAGGGCCTCCTGTAGCTTGCGGCCCCACGAGCGATCGACCCCGAGCCACAGGTTGCGGGCGGCTTGCTGCGAGATGGTGCTGGCGCCCCGGCTCACGCGGCCCTGCACCAGGTTGTGCCAGAAGGCGTTGACGATCTGCTCGCGATCGAAGCCGTCGTGGTTCCAGAAGCGGCGGTCCTCGAGGGTGACGAAGGCCCGGGCCAGGCGGGGCACCTCGGCGATCGAGACGTAGCCAGGCGCCTCGCGGGCGAGCAGGCGCGTGCGGTGGTTGCCGTCGGCGTCCACGAAGCGGTGGCGGTAGGGACCGGTGAGCGCGGCCAGGTCGAGGCGCGGATCGTCGCGCACCACGGTGCAGCGCTCGAGGAAGGGGAACCACAGCGACAGCTCGCCGGGAGGCGGCGCGTCGGTGGGGCGATGGGGCAGGGCGCGAGCCTGCGCGAGGGCCAGGCGGTCCACGTGGAGGTCGGCGCGGGCCTCGATCTCGCCGCGGAGCTCGGTGCCCGAGAGCATCTCGGTCATCGCGTCGGGCAGCGCGTGCACGAGGGCCTGGCAGGGCAGGGGGGCGAGCGCGGTGTGGACGTCCCAGGCGTCGGGGCCGAGCTGGACGCTCAGGCCGAGCTCGGCCTCGCGGTGGGCGATCCAGAGATCGGCGACCAGCTCGTCGTCGCCGCGGGCCTCGGCCTCGCCGCGCAGGCGCAGGTCCTCGAGGTGCACGGGATCGCGGGCGAGCTTGGGGGAGTCGACCACCAGGCCGCGCAGGGTGAGGTGGTCGACGGCGAGCGAGCGGGTCGCTCCCTCGGCCGTGAGCGTGAGCTCGGCGTCGAGCTCGGCCGCGGTGGGATCGATGCCCCAGGCGCTCAGGCTGCGGGCGCCGGTGTGGCCGAGGGCGCGCAGCGAGAAGGCCTCGGCGCGCAGCGACAGCCAGGCGGGGCGCGTGCCGGCCTCGGGCACGGGGGCGCGCAGCTGCAGGTGTCCGCCGGTGCCGTCGTGCAGGCGGGCCTCGATGCCGTCGGGCGAGATCACCACGGCCGCGATGCTCG
Organism: Myxococcales bacterium; assembly: GCA_020633315.1. Taxonomy (GTDB): domain Bacteria; phylum Myxococcota_A; class Polyangia; order Nannocystales; family Nannocystaceae; genus Paraliomyxa. The sequence continues at coordinate 398,829 of JACKDV010000003.1, read as the reverse complement.
GGGGGCCCTCGGCCAGCGACAGCGGACCGGTGGCCTGCCAGCGGCGAGGGTCACCGTCGATGGTCTCGGCCTCCCAGCGATCGAGGCCCCGGGCCCGGATGCCGCGGCCGCTCGCGCTCACGCCGAAGCGGGCGCTGGCCTGGCCGTGGCCGTCGAGGTGCAGCTCGGGGGCGTCGAGGTCCAGCGTGATCCCGGCGAGGGTGAGAGCGGTGGGACCGTGCACGCGCAGGTGGACCGGGATCCCATGGGTGTCGAGCGGGGAGCGGCGGGGGGCGAGGGGAGCCGTGGGCTCGGCGGCGGCCTGGGAGGTCGCGGGCGCGTCGGGGCGGGTCACCGGGGGGCTCGGTCGCGACAGGCGGAGCTCGTGGGCGTCGATGGTGATGCCGTCGAGGCCCAGGCCGATGGCGAGCCGGTCGGCCTCCACGTGCAGGCCCGAGCGCTGGGCCCAGGGATGCCACAGGCGCAGGCCCTCGAGGTCGACGTCGGCTCGCGCCACGCCTCCGCAGGTGGCGGAGCCATCGGAGCAGCGGGCCATGCCGGCGCGCAGCTGCTGCAGCGCGCTCCACTCGGCCTGGGCCGGCCCCACCAGCGAGACCGCGGCCGCGAGCACGCCGGCGACTGTCGCAATCTCGCGTCTCACTGGAGCATCGAGGCCGACGCGCCGGACGAGGCCGCCCAGCGCGGAGCGTGCAGGAGCAGGGGATCGACGAGCCGACCGACCAGCGCGTCGTAGTCGAGGCCGGCGGCGCGGGCCACCCGAGACACGACGCCGTCGCGGTGCAGCGGCGGCAGCGGCTCGACCTCGAGGATGAGCTCGTTGTTGCGGGGGTGCAGGATCATGTCGACGCGGGTGAGCCCCACGCCCAGGCCGAGCGCGCGCACGGCCTGGCGGGCCAGGTTCTCCACGCCGTCCCGTCGACCGCGGGGCAGGGGGGCCGGGCAGCACATCTCGAGGACCTCGGTGCCGAGCGGGCGCCGGACCTCGGCCACGCCGAGCACCCGGTCGTCGAGCAGCACCACCTGCAGCTCGCGACCCTCGGCCGCCCGCTCGAGGATCACCTCGTGGTCCACGTCGAGGGCATGCTCGATCGCCGTGCGCACTCCCTGGACCGACTCGAGCCGGGAGATGCCCTCCCCGTGGGCCCCGCGGCGGGGCTTGACCACGCAGGGCCATCCGAGCAGCTCCAGGGCCCGCTCATCGGCCCGGCGGCCGGGTCCCAGGGCCACGGCGGCCGGGACGGGGAGGTTGTGGTAGGCCATCAGTTGACGGGAGCGGACCTTGTCGAAGGCCAGGGCCGCTGCGGTCCCGCTGGGCCCAGCGAAGGGCAGCCCTCGCAGCTCCAGCAGGGCCTGGATGTCCCCGCGGCTGCCTCGGCGGCCGTGCAGGGCCAGGACGCAGGCATCCACGCCGCTGTGGCGCAGGGTGAGGTCGAGATCCTCGTCGACGCGCAGGATCAGCGCGTGGTGTCCCTGTCTTCCCAGGGCCGTGGCCAGATCCTGGGCGCTGCGCTGGTCCACCGCGGTCGGATGGGAGTCGGAGGCAGCAGAGGTCAGGACGCCGAAGGTGAGCGGACGCATCGCATTTCGCGCTAGCAGGGCTTGCCAACGCGCCGCAAGTTTTTGGATATTTGGGAAGGGTCGCGGGCCCCCTCAGCGCGTCCGCGGCGGAAACAATCGGGATGACCTTCCTCGAGGCTGCGATCGAAGTCCTTCGCGAGGCCGGCGAGCCGCTCCATTTCTCCGAGGTGGCGAAGAGGGCCGTCGGCGGCAATCTACTTTCCCACGTGGGCCGTGATCCCGAAGCGGCCATGCGCTCGTGCCTCATGTCCGCGGCTCGTCCGAGTCGGGATGGATCCGAGCCGATCATCGTTCGCGACAAACCGGGCGTGTACGGCCTACGCCCCGGTGCCGTCCTGCCGGATCCTCCGGCGAGGCCGGCGGCGAAGGCCAAGGCTTCTTCTAAAGAGTCAACGAAATCGGTGAGTTCCGTGGCAGAAGATCAAGCGTCTGACGAAGCGCAGGAGCGCAAGCGTCGTCGTCGTACCAAGGCCCGCGGCGAGGCCCCCGCGCCCGTCTCGGTCGAGGTGCTGCCGGCTCGCAAGACCACCAACAAGAAGAAGAGCAAGGCCAAGGCGTCATCGCGATCCTCGGCGCGGCCCAAGCCGCGCGAGGTCGAGGAGGACGTGGCCGAGAGCGAGGCCGAGGCCGAGGCTCCCGCGGTCCCGGTCAAGGAGGTGCACTTCGAGGCGCCGCAGGGCTCGGGGCTCGACGGGGTGACCGACGTCGCTCTGGTGATGGCCAACGCGATGTCCCGGCTGGTCGAGGAGCGGCCCGAGCTGCGCGACGAGCTCGATGCCATGCAGCAGGTCATCGAGGACGGGGCGGCCCGGGCCAGCAAGCCGGCCGAGGCTCCGCGTGCCGCGGCGCCCGCGCGACCGCCGGCCCGTGGTGGCGGTGGGGGAGGAGGCGGCGGCGGCTCGCACAATGGCGGCGGCCTGGTCGACGATGACCGCGGCGGGCGGCGACGGCGACGTCGGCGCCGCCGGGGCAAGCGGGTCGACTGGTCGAGCGGCGCCAATGCGCGGTCGGCGGCATCCACGCTCCACGACAAGCTGCTCGACAACGTGGCCATGGTGCTCGAGGAGGCCGGGTCGCGGTCGCTGCACGTGCGGCAGATCGCCGAGACCCTGGCCAACAAGGGCGTGCTTGGTGGCGAGATCTCGGAGATCGAGCGTGCGGTCACCGCGGCGATCCTCCTCGACATCCGCACCTACGAGCGGGCCTCGCGCTTCACCGCTCGTGGCGATGCTCGGTACCAGCTCCAGGGGACCCGCCTCCCCGACAAGGCCTCCAAGGCCGAGCAGACCCTGCGGACCGCGGCCCGCAATTTGGAGATCGAGACGCGTGCTCAGATCATCCAATGGTTGCAGTCGCTTGGGGCACGAGCCCTCGAGTCCTTGGTGAGGATCTATCTGCACCGCGAAGGCTTCACCCTGCTGTCGGCGCTGCCGCCGAGCCGGGGCCTGGGCAAGCTGGTGGTGGAGGATCCGGAGGCCGAGGAGGACGAGGCACGGATGCTGGTGCTGGTGGTGCCGCGTCGGACCACCCTCGACAGCAAGGCCTGGGACGGCGAGGTCGAGCGCAACCAGTGCGGCGGCATGGTGCTGTTCGCGATGGGTGAGGTCGACGAGGCCGGGCTCGGCGATGCCCGCGTGATTGGCGCGGATGAGCTGGGCCACTGGATGACCGAGCAGCGGGTGGGGGTGAGCCCCCTTCGCATCGAGGTCCCCGCCATCGACCCCACCTTCATCGAGTCGATCGGCGGGCTGGATACCTGAGCGGCTCGACGACCGAGCGCGGCCCGCTAGGCTGGGCCCGGTCGTCGACCTGACATCGAGATGAGCGCCCCCGACCTACCGCCTCCGCCCGAGCTCCTGCAGGGGATCTGGCTGGGACGTGGACGCTTCGGGCCGGTGCTCGAGCAGCAACTCGCGACCCGTGATGCGTTGGTCGCGGGCACCGGGCCGGCCACGATCCTCACGGTCGAGCACCCGCCCACGCTCACCCTAGGACGGCGTGGAGAGCGCAGTGATGTGCTGTGGGCGCCCGAGATGCTGGCTGCGCGAGGGGTGGAGGTCTGCGAGAGCCCTCGCGGTGGGCAGGTCACGCTGCATGCGCCTGGGCAGCTGGTGGCCTATCCGATCGTGCGGATCGGCTGGAGGGTCCGCGAGCACATCACCCGGCTGGGGCGGGTGGCGGTCCGATTCTTCGAGGAGCTCGGGGTCCAGGGCGCCGAGTTCCGCATCGAGCACCCCGGGGTGTGGGTGGGCACCCAGAAGATCGCCTCCATCGGGGTCCACGTGAGCCGTGGGGTAACGGTGCAGGGCATCGCCATGAACCTGGCGGTCGAGCCGACCCTGTTCGGGTCGCTGATCTCCTGCGGCATGCAGGGCCCGGTGATGCGGAATGCGCGCGACTTCGGCGCGCGAGAGGTGACCCTGCCCGATGCGGCCCGTCGGTGGGCTGAGCTGTTCGCCGAGGATCTCGGGGCGCCCCTCGAGTGGACCACCCAGGCCGCGGCGGCGACCGAGACCGTGTGACTCGGGGGTGGTCGGATGCCTGCGTGCTATCGTCTGCCCGTGGCGGGCGCACGCTTCCCATCGCGGCTGGCGTGGGCGGCGTGGATGCTGCTCGCGCTCGGCTGCCGTGACGAGACCCCCGGTCCGTCGCTGCCCCCGGCCCAGACCTACGTGCTGGAGCTCGAGGTTCCCGATGGGGTTCGCTCGGGCCGTGGCCGGGCCGAGTGGGTGCGGGACCTCGTGGCCCAGGGCGTGGCCGAGACGCGGTGGCTGCGGGTCGAGGGGGAGGGCGAGCACCTCGAGGCCGCGCTGAGCTACCGGGAGCACGAGCTCGAGCCCGGGTTGCCGGTGCTGTGGGTGAGGATCGCGGTGGAGCCCGACGCGGAGCTGCGCGAGGCGCTCGCCGGGGTGGGCGAGGAGCTGGAGGCCCACGTGGAGCTCGAGCGCCGAGACCGCACGGTGGAGCTCGAGCGGGACCTACCGTTTGCGGTGAAGCGGGCGCTGGCCATCCTCGATGCCAAGATCACCACGGCCCGAGGGGACGTCGCCGACCTGCAGGCGCTGCTGGCGGACGAGGATCCCGAGGTGATCCTGGTGGCGTTGGGCGGGATCCAGCGGCGGAGCGAGCGGAGCCTGGGCGACGCGGTGTACGGGCTGCTCGAGCACGACGACGAGCGGGTAGCTCTGCGGGCCGTGGAGTGCCTGGGGGTGATCGGTGGGCCCGAGCATGCACCGGGCTTGCTGCGGGGGGCTCGACTCGCAGACCGCGCGCATGCCAATCGGCTATACGAAGCGCTGGCCAACCTCGGTGGCGAGGATGCGCGAGGGTTCCTGGAGTTCGCGGCCCGCAACGAGGAGGACCCCGAGCTGGCGTCGCTGGCCGAGCAGGCATTGACCCGCCTCGATGCCAAGGAGCCGCACGCGGCGTCGGGGGAGGGGACGGAAGCAGTGGTGGTCACCAGGGGGCACCGGCAATGACGGGATTGGCATCGACGTTGGCGGGGATCGCTGCGGTGTTGACGATCGATGCAGGGCCGGCGCCAATGGTTGCATCCGTGGTGCTGGCGGGGCCGGCACCAGTCGGGACGTCGCAGGTCGAGCCGGCGCCAATGGCGGTGCCTGAAGGCGCTGACCCCGAGGGGCAGGACGGGAGCGAGCCCGAAGGTCGTGGCACCAGGCCGCAGGGCGGGAGCGGGACCGAAGGTCATGGCACCGATCCGCGTTCCACGCCGCCGGATACGCCCGAAGGTCCTGCACCCGAGCTCGAGGCGCCCCCTCCATCGGCCGCGGAAGACTCGAGCCCCGATGTTGCCGCGCCGCCCGAGCCGGCGATCGCGCTCGCCGCCGACCCCTCGGAGCAAGCCCCCGAAGAGGAGCCCGAGCCCGCACCGCTGCCCGAGGCCGCCGACGAGGCGCCAACACCGGCCGGTCCTCGGGCCATGGGTGGCGCGCTTCTCACGCCACTGCCTCCGGCCCCCGAGCCCGAGGATCCATCCTCGATCTCCTCGGGCCCCTGGCGGGGCAGGGGATGGCTGGGCTTCGGGCTCGCGGCGTCGGTGCCCCTCGGTGGCGCCTCTCCGGCGGCCGGCTCCGTCGTTGCCGCGGCCGGCGAGATCTCGCTGGGCTGGCGCCTCAATCGGTGGCTGGCGCTGCATACCGCGTTGTCGAGCTACGCCCACGACTCGGCCCGCCGCAACGTGGTCGTCGACGGCGGAGACACGGTCGAGGAGGTCGCCTTCGGCCGCGTCACCGCGTTCGACCTCGTCACCGCCCGCTTCTACCTGCCCGTGCTGCGCCGTATCGACCCGTGGGCCGAGGCTGGCATGGGCGTCGGGATCCGCCGCGCGCCCTTCGCCGCCGAGCGACAGGCAGTTGGGTTGGCGAGGCTCGGGCTAGGTGTCGACTTCTGGTTGGCACCAAGCTTCACCTTGGGTGTCATGACGGCCTACCGATTGGCGATCATCGGCAAGACCGTGGGCCACGGTCTTCGCGCTGGTGTAGATCTCGGTATCCACTGGTAGCGCGGAAGGTGCGGGCCCAACGTTTGGGGATCGCCCGATCTCCATGCTCAGGCCCATTTTCCCGCATCCAAACACCGTAATCGACGAGAACGGAATTTTGGCAACCCTCCCTGCCAATTCTGGTGTCTATTGACTACGAGTGATCGATCAGGCCGAGGCAGGTGCCAATCTCATTGGCAATCTCGCGGATGACTTCGTAGACGTCCGCCGCCTCGGTGATGGCGCCGAAGGTGGCGCCCTTTCCGCTGTCGAACGAGCCACCGGCCGTCGAGTCGTCCTCAAGCGGATCCCCCCGGAGCAGGCCCGGGCCGTCCGCTACGCGTTCCGCGTGCTCCGTCGTGCCGGCTCGCCTCATCTCCCCGCTCCGCGCGCCGTGCTCACCTCCGAGGACGGCGCGAGCTGGATGGTCACCGACTGGGTCCCCGGCGAGCCGCTCCCGCGCTCCCAGGCCCCGCGCGTGGCCGATGCCCTCGCCGAGGCCCGCGCCATCGCCCACGCCCTCGCCGCGATCCACGGCGCCGGCACCCACCATGGCGATGTCGCCCCGGGGAACGTCATCGTCACCCCCACCGGCGGCGTGGTGCTGGTCGATCTCGGCCTGCTCGGCCGCCACGGCCTGGGCACCCCCGGCTTCCTCGCCCCCGAGGTGCTGGCCGGTGGCGGAGGCCAGGCCGCCGACCGCTTCTCCCTGGGGTGCCTGCTGTGCCTGCGCCTGCTCGGCGAGGTCCCCTGGCGCCGACCCGAGTCGCTGCTCGAGGTGCGCCGCGCCTCCGACGTGCTCGCCCGCCTCGATGCCCTGGGCGCCGACACCCTCGATCCTCCCGTCCGAGAGCTCCTCGCCCGCCTGCTGCGACCGAGCCCACCGGAGCGCGTCGGCGACCCCACCCAGCTCGTCGAGCACCTCACCCGCCTCCACGCGGCCGCCGACGCGGGCCTCGACCTGCGCCGCAGCGAGCCCTGGTGGCCCCCCGCCCGCTGGCCCTTCCGCGGCCCGTCCCTCCACTCCACCGTCGAGCGCCTCCGCGAGCGGCCGCGACCCCGCCTCGTGGCGGTCGCCGGATCCCCGGGCGTGGGCCGCGGTCGCGTGATCGAGGAGCTCGTCCAGTCCCTGCAATCCGACGTGGAGTCGCCCGTGGCCCGGGTCGCCGAGGCCGAGCGACTGCCCGTGGCCCTCGGCCGCCCGCGCTCCCCCTGGCTCGAGGCTTGGCGCACCTCCGATCGCGACGAGGTGGTCGGTGTGCTCGAGCCCCCCGCCTGGCCGTCTGGCATCGCCGACGCCATCGCCTCGCAGGCGGCGGTCGTCCAGCAGGTCGCCGCCCAGGCCACCGCCACCCTGGTGCTGCCCGTCTCCCCCGAGCTCGCCGAGATCCTCGCGGCTCGCGGCGCGCTGGTGATCACCGTCGAGCCCTGGTCTCTCGACGAGGTCGAGGCGGTGCTCGACGGGGTCGTCGACGCGAGCTCGCGCCGCGGCTGGGCCGAGCGCCTCCATGCCGCCACCGGCGGCTGGCCGGCCCAGGTGGTGCGCGCGGCCGAGGCCTGCGCCTCCGCCCGGATCGACGACCCGAGCGACCCCGCCGTGATCGAGGCCATCGGCACCGGCCCCGACGCGTGGCGTCTCGACGCCGGCTCGGCGCGCGCGGTGATGCTGGCCGTGTGGCGCGGCCCCGCGGCGCTCGACGGGCTCTCGTCCCACCTGCACGACGGCGAGCGACCGTGGGCCACCGTGGAGGCCGCGGCCCGCCGGCGCCTGGGCTCCGAGCTGCTCGAGCTGGCCCGCGACGTGATCGCGGTGGCCGAGGCCGACGGCGAGACCCCGAGCCTCGCGCTGGCCATCGACGCCGATCGATCCGCGGTGGTCGAGGCGATGATCCCCGCGCTGAGCACCGAGCCGCTCGCGCTCGCACGCTGGCTCGACGACGGCGCCGCGCCGCGGCTGGGACCCGAGGCCGTGGCCGCCGTCATGCGCATGCGCCTCGCCCGGGGCGACGTGGACGGCGTGCTGCGCCTGGCCCCCCATGCTCCCGGCCCGCCGGGACGCCTGGTCGAGGCCCGAGCCCGCCAGCGGCGAGGCGAGCTCGACCAGGCCCTCGCCTGCGTGGACGAGGCCGAGCGCTCCGACCGAGCCGACGAGTCGTGGAGCGCCCGCGGCCTTCGCTGGCGTCTGTGGATCGATCGAGGTCGCAGCGTCGAGGCCCTCGCCGTGGCTCGCGAGCAGCTCCCCGCCGCGCCGGCCAGCGGCGTGGGCCCGGCCACCGCCCGCCTGTGGGCGGCGATGGCCGCCCTGGTCCTCGGCGAGCACGAGCAGGCACTGCGCTGGCTCGACGAGTCGATCACCGCCACCGCCTCGCGCGACGATGCCGAGGCCGCGGGCGTGCGGGCTCGGGCCCACCAGCTCCACGGCAACCTCGCCCAGGCCCAGGGCCAGCTCCGCGAGGCCCAGCTCCGCTACGCTCGCGCGGCCGAGGCCTTCGAGCAGGCGGGCGAGCCCATCGGCGGCCTGATGCTCCGCGGTAGCCTGGCGGGCCTGGCCGTGCTCGCCCTCGACCTGGCCACGGGCATCGAGCACGGTCGCGCGGCGATCGGCGGCCTGCTCGGCCAGGGCCAGATCTCCGCCACCCTCGAGGCCGGCCTCAACCTCGTGCAGCTCCTGTGTCGGGTGGGGGCCGAGGGCCAGGCCGCGGCGCTCGGGCGCCTGCTCGACGAGCTCCACGCCGAGACCGGCAACGCCCTGGCTCGGGCTCGGCTCGAGCGGGTGCACGCCGAGCTGCTCCTCGTCCGCGTGCGCCCGAGCGCCCGCTCGCGCGGCGCCTCCCCGCGTGGAGCCCAGGCCGCGGCCGAGGCGGGCTTCGTCGCCGCCGCCACCCGGCTCGCCGATGCAGGAGCCGGGGCCGAGGCGGCCGAGGCCTGGCGCATCGCCGCCGGTCTGGCTCGCGTGCAGGGGCAGCGGGCGCGGGCGTGGGCCCACCTCGAGCGCGCGCCCGCGCGGCCGCGGCCGACGACGACGACGCCCGGGCCGAGCTCGAGCTCGAGGCGGCCTTGCAGGAGCTCGGCGAGCCCGAGCCCGACGCCCTCGAGCGCGCGCTCGCCCGCCTCGCCGCGCTGCCGCGACCCGACTCCTGGCTCGAGCGCGGTCGCGTCGACCTGGCCCTCACCTTCGATCGCACCCTCGTCGCCGCGCTGCGGCGGCGCCTTCCTCCCGAACACCCCGCCCGGCGCCGCGTGGCGCAGCGCTGGCTCGGCACCCTGGAGCTCGTCATGAAGCAGACCGGACCCCTCGATCGCGACTCCGTGCGCGGCGCCTTGCTCGTCGACGGCGGCGACCCCCAGCCCCTGCGAGACCTCCTCGCCGAGCTCGGCGAGGCCCCGCCCGTCGCCCCTGCTCCCCGGGCCGGCGCGCCCGCGCCTGCGCCCGCCTCCACCACGGCCGAGCAGCTCCGCGCCGAGCAGCAGCTCCGCATCTACCGTCGCCTCGCCCGCGAGGATCGCCTCGAGCTGCTGCTGCAGCAGGTCGTCGACGCGATGATGGACCTGACCGACGCCGAGCGGGGCGCGGTGGTGGTCCAGGCCACGCCCCACACCCCGCGCCTCGAGCTCACCCGCGAGCTGGCCGAGGGCAGCGAGGGCGTCCGCTTCTCTCGCTCGGTGATCGAGCGGGTGCTCGCCGAGGGCGAGCCGGTGCTCTCGGTCGACGCCGCCGCCGACGATCGCTTCGACGGCTCGCGCAGCATCAGCCACCTCAACCTGCGCTCGGTCCTCGCGGTCCCCCTGCGCTTCCGCGGCGAGTGCCTCGGGGCCGCCTACGTCGATCACCGCCTGCGCCGCGGCAACTTCGACGAGGAAGACCTCGCCCGCATGGAGGAGTTCGCCGAGCTCGCCGCCCTCGCCGTGGCCCACGCCCGGGCCCTGGCCGAGCTGCGCGCGCAGGCCGAGGCCCTCGAGCTCCAGCAGGCCGAGCTGTCGCGCCTGCTCGAGGCCCGCGAGGCCGAGGTCATCGGCCTGCGCGAGGAGGTCCGCGCCCAGGGAGCCCCGCGGGGCTACCGGGGGATCATCGGCGGCACCCCGGTGATGCAGCGGATCTTCAAGCTCATCGATCGTGTCGCCGATGCCGACGTGCCCGTGGTGATCCACGGCGAGAGCGGCACCGGCAAGGAGCTGGTCGCCCGCGCCCTGCACGAGGCCGGCCCGCGCCGCGACGGCCCCTTCATCGCCGAGAACTGCGGGGCCATCCCCGAGACCCTGCTCGAGAGCGTGCTCTTCGGCCACGCCAAGGGGGCGTTCACCGGGGCCAGCAGCGCCAAGGCCGGCCTGTTCGAGGCGGCCAACGGCGGCACCATCTTCCTCGACGAGGTGGGCGAGATGAGCCCCGCCATGCAGACCAAGCTGCTGCGCGTGCTCCAGGAGGGCGAGCTGCGCAGGGTGGGGGACAACCGCGCCCGACCCATCGACGTGCGCGTCATCGCGGCCAGCAACCGCGACCTCGAGGCGATGGTCGAGCGCGGCGACTTCCGGCGCGACCTCTACTATCGGATCAACGTGATCAAGATCGAGCTCCCCGCGCTGCGCGATCGCATCGACGACCTGCCCGTGCTCGTCGAGCACTTCCTGTCCCGCCACGCCGCCGCGAGCCGTGGCCTGCGGGTCTCGCCCGCTGCCATGCGAGTGCTCGCCCAGCACCCGTGGCCCGGCAACGTACGCGAGCTCGAGAACGAGGTGCAGCGCTGGGTCGCCCTGGCCGAGGGCGAGGTCGGCCCCGATGACCTGTCGATGACGCCGTCCCGCAGCGCCGACGGCGGCGTCGAGCTGGCCCTCGACGACGGCGACGACCTTCGGATCCGTCCCCGCATCGAGCGAATGGAGCGCGCCCTCATCGCCCAGGCCATGGGCCGCACCGGCGGCAACCAGACCAAGGCGGCCGAGATGCTCGGCCTGTCCCGCTACGGCCTGCAGAAGAAGCTACGGCGCCTCTCCGAGGACGAGGACGCCTGAGCCGATCGCCAACCACCATGGCAGGCCTGCCTCCCCAATGCGCCAACCCGATTGGCAAGCGGACGACCCGCCGCCCGTAACCACGCGAAGCAACTGCACCCGACGATCGGAACGGAGATTGCTAGTATGACTCTTAAGGCCCTCATGCGAGCTCTCCTGCATCGTGCGATCGCCCTTGGCGTGCTCCTCGGCGTTGGCGCGTGCGCCACTCATGAAGTGGAGCCCGCGTTCCGCGCATCCGTCCTCATCGACGACCGCGGGATCTCCGTGCCCCTGCCGCCCCCCAGCCTCGTCGACGAGCCCCAGCAAGACGTGGAGGTCCAGGGCGAGGTGGTCGGGCTCGAGGGCGACGCCAGCGGCTTGGTGGTCCGCATCCTCGACAACGTGAGCGGGTCCGAGCTCGAGGCGACCCTCGACGCCGACGACATGTTCCGCGTGGAGGGGCTGGGCATCGACCTCACCGACAACTGCATCGAGGCCTGGCTCGAGGACGACGGCGGGGCCGAGGGGCAGCATCGACGCTTCGAGGCGTCCATCTCGGCCTCCGGGCAAGAGGTGGAGGTCGTCGAGGTCGACGGGTGCTGAGCACCGCGCCGAGCCCCAATCCCCGCGGGTGTCGTCCCCCGACGAGACCCCCCGCCAAGGGCGGCGCCGAGCCGCTCGAGCGGGCCGCGCCATCGGGATCCGAGTCTCCGAGAATGGAGCCACCGGTCCCGGGGTTGGCGTCCAGCACAGTGGCCGGAGCAGCCTACGGAGCCATCTCGAGCATCGGACGCTCGAACAACGCCCTCCTTCGCCAGTACGGACGCACCTGGTCCCGCACCGGACTGGCCCGCGCCGATCGCAATCGGCTCGAGCATCCTTGCCACTGGCTCTGCCTCGATTGCGGTCACCTCGTCCCCCAGACCACCACCGTCATCACCTATCGCCGCAACGCCGAGGACGACCCCGCCCAGCGACCCGGCCGCTGCCTCGCCTGCGGCGGGGTCGATCACGCCGATCTCCGCCAAGAGTCCGTGCTCGAGGCGCTGCTGGAGCGCGAGGCCGACTCGGCGCGTCGCCGGATCCGGCTGCAGCGTCGCCTGCGAGTCGTGCTGCTGCCGCTGGCGCTGCTGTTCGGCCTGCTCGTCGATCCCCTGCGCGGCCCCTGGGTGATGGGCGTGCTCTACTTCGTCTTCCGCCTGCATCGCGTGCGTCTCCGCCTGCCTCGCGCCGCTCGCTGGAGCCTCCCCGAGCTCGAGGGGCACCCCCAGGCGCGCCACCGCGGTCGGGTGCAGCCCGTGGCCGCCCCGATCGTCGCTCCGCTCACCGGCCGTCCCTGCCTCGCCTACGAGATCCGCGTGTGCGAGGCGGACCAGCCCCGCGACCCCGACTGGCTGCTGCACGAGCAGCACGCGGTCGACCTACGGGTGGGCGAGCACGAGGTCCGCGGCGACGAGCTCCGCGTGTGGCTCCCTCGCGAGCAAGTCGAGGTCGACGACGGCAAGCTCGTCGCGTTCCTCCGTCGTCGCGGCCTGGTGCGCCCGGTGGACCAGCGCTGGGTGGTGCTCGAGAGCATCCTGCCCGCCGACGCCGAGGTCGAGCTGGTGCGCTTCTCCAACCACGGCGCCGCGCTGGCTCGCCTGGCCACGGAGCCCGCCCTCCGAGAGCCCGAGCCGCAGCTCCGGCTCGCGCCCTCGCTTCGATGAGCCCCGAACGCACGAAGGGCGCGGGCGGCATCGCCGTCTCGCGCCCTGCTTCATCGACCCGCGCCCGCGCTAGTTGGTGCGCTTGGCCTTGAACGGGATGTAGATCTTCGCGCCGATCTGCAGCGTGACGTTGTGGAACACGTCGCGGTCGTCGCGATTGACCAGGGGCGGGATGTCCTCGACGGTGGTGTTGAGGCCGGCCAGGTTGTTGCTGGTCACGATGTCCTGCACCTCGAGGTTCATCGCCACGTAGTTGGTGATGAACAGGTGCACGCCGCCGCCGAAGGAGAAGCCCAGCTTCACGCCGTCATCGGGGTCGACCGGGTGCAGCAGGCACTCGGAGTTCTGGCCCGACGCCAGCGAGGTGCAGTAGGTGGGGCTCTCGGGGTCGGTGTCGAGGCCCAGCCGATCCGCGGTGCTCCGCTCGTCGGTGTGCTTGGTCCAGCCCATCAGGCCGAGGCCGCCGAAGAGGTAGATGTCGTAGTTGGTGAACGCGGCCGAGAACAGACCCAGCTTGCCGGCGAAGGGGGTGAACACCGCGTCGACGCTGGCCTGCCACTGGGCGCGAGTGAGGCCGGCCTGGAAGTCGTGCAGCAGCGGCGCCGGGTTGTCCTGCTCGGCCAGGGGGCGGCACGGCGCGCCGCCGTTGGGCTCGGACGGACAGGTGGGGCCGTTGGAGACGCTGTTGTCGATCTGGCCGGGGGCGATGCCCACGGGCAGACCGCCGTCGTTGATCGCTCGCAGCAGCGCCGAGTCCACGTTGACCACGCCGTAGCCGAAGCCCGCACGCGCGCCGATCCAGTCGGCGAAGTGGAAGCCCGCGCGCGCGCCCACGTATCCCATGTGCACGAAGGGCTGCGACAAGCTCATGCCGATGTAGGGCGTGAGCTGGAAGCGGAACTTGCGGAGCTGGAGCTTCTTGCGAACGATGGGCTCGCCTTCCAGCACGCTCTTGCGACCCCCGGGTGCGGCCTGAGCCTGCGCGGGCAGCCATAGCCAGGCTGCCGACATGACGGCAGCGACGGTAAGGAGCTTGCGAGTCGTCTTCATGTCGCGCGCGGCCTAGCGAGGAGTCGTGTACTCGAAGGAGGTGGGGAAGAAGAAGCTCGCCCCGAGGAAGAACGTGACGTTGTGGGCCAGGCCCAGCGTCGCGGCTTCCTTGGCGGCATCGGCCGGGTCGAGCTCGGGCAGGTCCACGCCGCCCACGTCGGTGTCGGGGCCGCGCTGACCCGGCTCGAGCCGGTCGGCGAACAGCCAGTAGCGAACCCCGAAGTCGAACGCGAGCCAGTTGATCCGCGGCAGGTAGGTACGCGCGTGGAAGCCCACCACGCCGCCGCCGGTGAAGTTGCTGAACGGCTCGTGCAGCGACTCGTAGCGGGGGATGACGCGGGTCTGCATCACGCCGCCACCGATCGACGCGCCCGCCTCCCAGTGGAGCAGGGCGCGGTTGAAGATGGCGATCTTCCCGTAGATGAAGTTGTAGGTGAAGTTGAGGTTGGCCTGCCACAGCACCTGGTTGGCGGTGAGCAGCAACCCCTCCTGGCGACGGATGTTGTCGTAGCGCGGCGTCTTGGCGCCGATGAACCCGGTGCCCACCAGGCCCAGCGCCATGCGGTTGGTCAGCCAGTAGTCGAACTGGGCGCCCAGGGTGTAGTGGCGCACGTATGGGTCGTTGACCGTGATGCCGAACTGCGGCTGGAGCTCGAAGCGCTTCTTCTTGAGCATGCGCTGGCGCTGGACCACCGTGATGAGGCCCATCTCCGCCTTGATCTGCTCTTCCTCGCTGTTGGCGTCCTGGGCGACCTCGTCACCTCCGGCCGCGGCCGCGGCCGACCCGCTGCCGTCGTCGAGGCCGAGGTCGAGGCCACCATCGTCTCCTCCCTCGTCGTCCACGATGACATCGTCTCCTCCGTCATCGGGCTGCCCGCCTTCCATCTCCTCGTCGTCGATGATGACGAGATCCTCGTCCTCGCCCTCGGGCTCGGCGGACGTCGTGGCCTTGGCCGTCGCATCCGCATGGACGAGCCACGCCGGCGGTGTCGCCGCCATCGCGGTCGCGGGCAAGGCCCCCAAGGCCAACAGGCCCATCATCGGGCCGGGGAAGAAGCGTCGCATGCTCACCTCAGAAGGAGAGAAGAGATCGTGGAGCCGGAGCGAGAAGGGGTGACGCGTCGCAGCGTGGCGAGGTCGTATGTGCCGCGAAGGAGCACGTGTAGGGCCGTTCGGCGAGGCCGACCGTATCACAGCGTTTCAGCCGCGCACAACAGGACGACGACCGGCCGCGATGGAGCGTGGGCAGCCGATAGGTGTAACGAAAAGCACCATGATTGCATGGCGTTCGGTCCGGGGTCGCACGGGACCCGGGGCGGGCAACCAAAGAGGTCTTAACCGCGGCGGAGGGTGCTTGTAAAGGGGTCTGCGGTCCGGGCCAGGCATGGGGCTGAACGGGCGTGCCGTCAGGGTGCATGGCCGGGCCCGACCCGCACCTTCGGTGGTCCCACGCTCCGAGCCGGCCAAGGTTTCCGGCCGCCTCTCAGGCGCCGGCCTCCTCGCCGCGGTCGCGGTCGACCAGCAGCGCATCCACGAAGTCCTCTGCGTCGAAGGCCCGCAGGTCCTCGATGCCCTCGCCGATGCCCACGTAGCGGATCGGGATCCGCAGCTCGTCGCAGATGCCGAGCACCACGCCGCCCTTGGCCGTGCCGTCGAGCTTGGTCACCACCAGGCCGGTGAAGTCCATCGTCTCCTTGAACAGCTTGGCCTGCGCCAGCGCGTTCTGCCCGATGGTGGCGTCGAGCACCAAGAAGGTGTCGTGTGCTCCGCCGACCTCCTTGGCCCGCTCCGCCGGCAGCCCCTTGGCCAGCGCCTTGGCGGCCGCACGACCCACCTTGGCCAGCTCGTCCATCAGCTCGGTGCGGGTGTGCAGGCGACCGGCCGTGTCGCACAGCACCACGTCGAAGCCCTCGCGGCGCCCGCGGGCGATGCCGTCGAAGATCACCGAGGAAGGATCGGCCTTGTCGGAGCCCATGTGGATCTCGCAGCCCACGCGGCGCGCCCACACGTCGAGCTGCTCCACCGCGGCGGCGCGGAAGGTGTCGCCGGCGACCAGCAGCACCTTGCGACCCGCTCGCGCATGCTGGGCCGCGAGCTTGCCCAGCGTGGTCGTCTTGCCCACGCCGTTGACCCCGATCATCAGCAGCACGTAGGGCCCCGGGTCGGGCGCGTAGTCGGGCTCGGGGGCGGGCTGCTCGAGCAGGTCGAGCATCGCCTGCCGGATCACCGACCACACCGCGTCGGGGTCGGCGATCTCCTTGCGGTCGAGCACCTTGGTGACCTGGTCCTGCAGCTTCTCCGCGGTGGTGGTGCCGATGTCGGCGGTGAACAGCACCTCCTCCACGCGGTCGCGCAGGTCGGCGTCCACCTTGGGCTTGCCCCGGAAGATGCGGGCGAGCTTGGCCACGAAGCCGCCGCGGGTCTTGGCCAGGCCCTGGCGATAGCGCTCGCGCTCCTTCTCGCGGCGGGCGGCCTCCTCCTCGTCGGCGCGGACCTTGGGCTTGTCCACCGGCAGCGGCACCGCGGAGCGCGGTGGCGCGGGCGCGGGCTCGACCGAGGGCTCGGGCACGGGCACGGGCTCGGCTGCGGCCGTCTTGCCCCGCATCGGCGGCGCCAGGAATCGCGGCGTGGCCAGCCGCGGCCGCGGCTCCTTCGGGGCCTCGGCCGCCCGGGGACCGTCGTCGGTGGTCTCCGCTCCGCTGTCCACGTCGGCGGGCACCCGGGGCCCGTCGTCGGTGGTGGGCACCTCGGTGTCGACGGCGGTCTCGTCGGTGTCGAGGTTGGCGGGCGGCACCTCTCCCGAGGGCTCGCGCTCGGCCTCCTCGTCCTCGCTGGGGGCGGGCTCGCGCTCCTCGTCCTCGTCCGCCTCGTCCTCGCCGGGCGCGGCCTCCTCCTCGGCGGGCGAGGGCTCGCGCTCCTCGTCCTCCTCGTGGTCGTCCGCGTCCTTCGCCGGCGGCTCGGGCTCGGCCCGGTCGATGGCACGCTCGGCCGTCGGTGCGGGCGGCAGCGCCTTCGGTCGCGAGCGCAGCACGAGCAGCGCCACGGCGCCGAGCGCCAGCACCACCAGGACGATGATCGTCTCGATGCCCATCGAGCGAGGGAGCTACCCCTGGGGGGCCGACCTACGCAAGGGGGGATCTCGCGAGAGATCTACATCGAAGTGATCTCTCCCTGAGAATGGGTGCAGATCCCTGTTCCGAGGCCTCCGGGCCCGGCGGCGCTCGGACCGGGTCCAGGGCCCCGTGGAGGGACGATCCCTTCGGATCCCGGGTGCACGCTCCGCCCCTCGCCCCCGCCTCGACGGGGCTTTTCGTCGCCGCGCCGTCGGTGCTATCGGAAGGC
The DNA here is from genome assembly GCA_020633315.1 of Myxococcales bacterium. Lineage (GTDB taxonomy): Bacteria > Myxococcota_A > Polyangia > Nannocystales > Nannocystaceae > Paraliomyxa. The sequence continues at coordinate 381,663 of JACKDV010000003.1, read as the reverse complement.
GTCGCGTCGATCCGATCTCCGGAGAGGATCTCCCCTGGCGCGTGCGTCACCCCATGAAGCTCAGAAAGATCGAGGTCGTCGGCTTCAAGTCGTTCGCCGATCGGCAGGTCATCCAGGTGGACGAGCACGTCACCGGAGTGATCGGCCCCAACGGCTGCGGCAAGTCCAACATCGTCGACGCCGTGCGCTGGTGCATGGGGGAGCAGAGCGCCAAGCACTTGCGCGGCTCCGGCATGGCCGACGTGATCTTCGCGGGCTGCGCCAGCCGCGGGCCAGGAGGCATGGCCGAGGTCACCCTGGTGCTGGAGAACGACGGCCGGGATCTCCCCGCCAGCACCCTCGACCTGCCCGAGATCGCCATCACCCGCCGCCTGTTCGCCGACGGCACCAGCGAGTACCTCATCAACAAGGTCCCCAGCCGGCTGCGCGACATCACCGAGCTGCTGATGGGCACCGGGGCGGGCACCAAGGGCTACTCGATCATCGAGCAGGGGCAGGTCGGCAAGATCGTCAGCAGCAAGCCCGAGGAGCGGCGGCACCTCATCGACGAGGCGGCGGGCATCACCCGCTTCAAGGCCCAGCGGGCGGCCGCGCTGCGCAAGATCGAGGGCACCCGCACCAACCTGCTGCGCGTGACCGACGTGATCTCGGAGCTCGAGGGGCGGCTGGGCACCCTGCGTCGCCAGGCCCAGAAGGCCGAGCGCTACAAGCGATACCGCGACGAGCTGCGGGACCTCGAGCTGTGGATCTCGAGCCATCGCTTCCTCGAGCTGTTCTCCACCGGGGCGGTGCTCCGGGAGCGGCGCGAGGATCTGGCCCAGCAGGTGGAGGACCTGCGGTGCTCCATCGCGGCCCGCGACGCTCGCATCGAGGCCCAGCGCACCGCGCTGACCGAGACCGAGCGGCGGCTGAGCAAGCACCAGCAGGAGGTCTACGACCTCGACAACCGGATCCGCCTGCTCGAGGCCGAGGAGGAGTACCGCCGGCGCGAGCGCGAGGGCCTGGTGGCCAGCGCGGCGCAGGCCCGGGCCGAGGCCGAGGCCGGCGAGCGCGGGCTGGCCACGGTGGAAGAGGAGCTGGCCCAGGTCGAGGCCGAGGCCGACGAGCTCGAGCGCGTGGGCGGGGCCCAGGGGCTGCGCGGGCGCGTGGAAGCCCTGCAGGCCGAGGCCGAGGCCGCGGAGGCGCGGCTTGTCGAGCTGCGCGATGCCATCGAGCGGGCCCGGGTGGCCCGAGAGTCGGCCACCCAGCGGCTGGCCGCGGCGGGGGCTCGGCTGGGCTCCCTCGAGGAGACCGCGGCCGAGCTCGAGGCGCGGGCCGAGCTGGGCGAGCAGGCGGCGGCGGCTCTGGCCGCCGAGCGCGAGGAGCTCGGCGAGGGCCTGGCGCGGGCCGATGCGGCCCACGAGGAGGCGGTGGCCACGGTCACCGCGCTGCAGGAGCGGCGGGTGGAGCTCGACCGCGAGCGCGCCCAGCTGCGCGAGCAGGTGTCCTCGGCCGAGGTCGAGCTCGACACCCAGCGGGCCGAGGTGCACCGCTGCCGCTCGCGCCTGCAATCGCTGCAGGAGATCCAGGGGCGCTACCGCGGCTGCCACAGCGGGGTGCAGGTGGTGATGGAGCACCAGCAGCAGCTCGCCGCTCCCGCGGCCGAGCTCGGGGCCGGAGCAGGAGGCGGCGGCGAGGTCTCGTCGGCCTCCGCTCCGGCTCCCACGCCGGTGCTGGGCATCCTGGCCGACTTCGTCGATGCTCCGCAGCACCTCGAGGCGGCCGTCTCGGCCGTGCTCGGCGATCGCCTCGAGGGCATCGTGGTCGACGAGCCCCGCGTGGCGGCCCGCGGCGTGGACCTGCTCAAGCGCCTCCAAGAAGGGCGCACCACCTTCCTTCCCCGGCACGCCAGGGGCAGCGAGGGCTCGGCGCGGGTCGAGGCCGAGCACGCGCCGGGGCGCAGCCTGGGCTGGTCCCGCGATCCGGCTGCGGCCAGCCGCGGCATCGAGGTGGTCGACCTCAGCTCGAGCGACGCGCCGTCCTCGGCGTGGCCTCCCCCGCTGACCGCTCGCCCCGGCGTGGTGGGGCGGCTGGCCGAGATGGTGCGGGTCAGCGGCGAGCTGGCCCCCATGGCCCGCGCCCTGCTCGGCGACACCCTGGTGGTGGAGAGCCTGTCGCGGGCGCTCGAGCTGTGGTCCGAGGGGGGCTCGCGCCCGCCCATGGTCACCCTCGACGGCGACCGCCTCGAGCCCAGCGGCGTGATCGTGGGCGGCTCGCCCACTGCGCTCGACTCGGCGCTGCTCCAGCAGAAGCGGGAGATCCGGGAGCTCGAGGAGATCCTGGCCCAGCTCGAGGAGGCCTTCGCGGCCACCCGCGGGCGGCACCTGGCCCTGGCCCAGCGCCTCGCCGAGGTCGAGCGTGCCCGCGAGGGCAGCGAGGCCGAGGTGCTGCAGGCCGAGAAGGACAAGCTCGCGCGCGCCCAGGCGCGGCAGCAGCTCCGCGCGGATCTCGAGCGCCTCGACGGCGAGCACGCGCGGCGCACCAAGGAGCACCAGACCCTGCGCTCGATGGCCGCGTCGCGGCGCCAGGAGATCGGCGAGCTGCGGGCGCGGGTCGAGGCCGACGAGGCCGAGGTCGCGTCGCAGGGGCGGGTGATCGAGGAGGGCAGCGTGGAGCAGCAGGCGCGGCTCCAGGCCCGCGAGCGCCTCGCCGAGGAGCTCACCGAGGCCCGCGTGGCCCTGGCCCGCTGGCAGCAGCAGGCCGACGTGCTCGCGGCCTCCCGCGATCGCCTGCGGCGGCAGGCCCACAGCGAGCGCGAGCGCATCACTCGGCTGCGAGGCACCGCCGACGGGGCCGAGGCCAAGGCCGAGACCCTCCGGCAGCAGAGCGAGGCGTCGGCGGCCGAGAAGGTGGAGCTGGTCGAGCGCAGCCGCGAGGCCACGGTCAAGGTCAACGACGAGCGCGAGCAGTACGACGAGCTGCGGCTGCAGGTGGACGAGCTCGAGGCCTCGCTCAAGACCCTGCGGGGCGACCTCGACGAGCACCGCGAGCGCCTGCAGCAGGCCGAGCTCGGCCTGCGGGAGATCGAGCTCGAGCGCCAGCACGTGGTGGAGGACGTGCGGCAGCGCTTCGACGCCGAGATCCACGAGGTGCTCATCGACCACCACCACCGCCCGCTCGCGGGCCCCGAGGTGGTCGAGCGCAGCAAGGAGCTGCGGCGCATCCTGTCGCGCATGGGCGAGGTCAACCTCACCGCCATCGACGAGTTCGAGGAGGTCTCGACCCGCTACGAGTACCTCAGCAGCCAGCGCAGCGACCTCGAGTCGGCGATCACCCAGCTCCAGGAGGCGATCGACCGCATCAACAAGACCACGCGGCAGCTCTTCCGCGACACCTTCGACGCGGTCAACGAGCGCTTCCAGCAGCTGTTCCCGCGGCTGTTCAACGGCGGCCGGGCCGAGCTGCAGCTCACCGACTCCACCGACCTGCTCTCCACCGGCGTGGAGATCGTGGCCCAGCCCCCCGGCAAGCAGCTGCGCAGCCTCGACCTGCTCTCGGGCGGCGAGAAGGCCCTCACCGCGGTCAGCCTGATCTTCGCCATCTTCCTCATCAAGCCCAGCCCGTTCTGCATCCTCGACGAGGTCGACGCCCCGCTCGACGACGCCAACGTGGGCCGCATGTGCAAGCTGGTGCGCGAGCTGAGCTCGGACACCCAGTTCATCGTCATCACCCACAACAAGGTGACGATGGAGAGCTCCGACCGCCTCTACGGCGTGACGATGGAGCAGCGCGGCATCTCCAAGCTCGTCTCCGTGAACATGCGGCGCGCGGTCGAGCTCGCCTACAACTAGCGGCCATGATCGACACCTCGGTCCACGCGTACGAGCCCTCGCGTCGCGACCGCCTGTTCCTGGTGCTGGCGGGGGTGTTCGTCACCCACGCCCTGCTCGGCGAGCTCACCGGCGGCAAGCTCATCGTGATGAGCGGCTTCACCATGAGCATCGGGGTGATCCCCTGGCCCGCGGTGTTCGTGACCACCGACCTCGTCAACGAGTACTACGGCCCCAAGGCGGTCCAACAGCTCACCCTGCTCGCGATGGGGCTCATCACCTACGCCTTCGCGCTGGTGTGGCTGTGCATGCAGGTGCCCGCGGCCTCGATCTCCCCGGTGGGCGACCAGGCCTTCGACACCGTGTTCGGGCAGTCGATGTGGATCATCGTGGGCTCGCTCATCGCCTTCGGGGTGAGCCAGGCCCTCGACGCGCTGATCTTCGTGCTGCTGCGGGCGCGCACCTCGGGGCGCCTCTTGTGGCTGCGGGCGGTGGGCTCCACCGTGGTCTCGCAGCTCATCGACTCGTTCATCGTCACCTACATCGCCTTCGTGCTGCCGGGGAAGATCAGCTCCGCCGCGGGCTTCGAGACCTCGGTGACCAACTACGGCTACAAGTTCCTCATCGCGCTGGGCACCCTGCCGGTGATCTACGCCGGGCACGGGGTGATGGACCGCTACCTGCGCGGCGGCACCAAGGCCGCGCCCGCGGCCAGCCCCGGCTCGTAGGGCGCGGTGGCTCACGGCCCGCGGGCAAACCTCCCGGCCCGGGCGCGCTACCATGGTCCAATGGATTCCGCTCGTCCGTCGGGGTCGGGGCGCCGCGTCGCCCTGTGGTTCCTGGTCTTCACCGCCTTCTCCAGCGGCTGCGATCTGGGCACCAAGGCCTGGGCCCAGCACGCCCTGGGCGAGCCCGGATCCTCCATCTCGGTGGTGGAGCCCTGGCTGGAATTCTCGCTGGCCTACAACCGGGGGACCGCGTTCAGCGTGATCCCCCACCTGGGGCAGATGCGCTGGCTGTTCGCGCTGCTCGCGGTGGGGGTGGTGGCCATGCTCTTCACCATCGCGATGCGTCGGCGCCCCCGCATCCGCGAGCTGCTCGCGCTGGGGCTCATCGCGGGCGGGGCCATCGGCAACGGCTACGACCGGGCGTTTCGACTGACCCCGGCGGGCGACACCGCGGTGATCGACTTCATCCGCGTCAACATCACGCCCACCTATAGCTGGCCCACCTTCAACGTGGCCGATGCGTGGCTGCTCATCGGGGTGGCGTGGCTGCTGTGGATGGGCCTGCGTCGGGCCCCGGACGAGCCCGCCGCCACGGCCACGACAGCAGCGACAGCAGCCCGAAGTTGACCACCATCATCACGCGGGTCGCGGCCATCAGCACCACGATCGACGCCTCGTCCTGGCCGAGCTGGCTCAGGGCCGCCGCCCAGCCGCCCTCCTGCAGGCCGAGGCCGCCGGGGGTGATGCCGACCAGGCCCGCCACCTGGGCCAGCGGCGCGGCGGCAAGCAGCACCAGCGGGGCCAGGCGCACGCCGAAGCCAGCCCCCGCGCCCCAGTACTGCACCATGATGCCCGCGTAGCGCAGCACGCCCAGGCCCACCACCCGCGCGGCGAGGGGGGCGGGCACGGAGGGCGCGGGGGGCAGGGGCAGGTCGCGATCGCGGCGACGGAGGCGACGGAGGCGGCCGTAGACCCCCAGGCCCACCGCCACCATCGGCTGCAGCAGCGGGATGGCCAGCCCGACGAAGAGCACCAGCACCAGCGCCAGCGCCAGCCAGGGATCGAGCCAGGGCGTGGGGCGCAGCGCGGTGACGAGCGCCCAGCCGAGCATGACCAGCGGCAGCACCAGGTCGAGCAGGCGCTCGAGCACCACCGGGGTCATCAGCTCGCCCAGGCGGCTGCGACTGCCCGCGGCCCGCAGCGCGGCGCCGCGTCCCAGCAGGTCGACCAGCATCATGGGCAGGAATTGCCCCACCACGCGGGTGAGCGCGAGGGTGTGGAAGTAGACGCCGTAGGGCAGGCGGGTGGCGCCCAAGGTCTCCGACAGCAGCTTCCAGCGCGCCGCGGTGACGAAGGTGGCGAAGGTGGTGCCGGCGAGGCCGAGCAGCAGCCACCGCGGGGTCAGCTCGATGCGCCCCTCGAGCTCCTCCCACGACGGGGACACCCACCACACCAGCGCGGCGAACAGGGCCACGCCGAGCGCCAGGCGGACGATGGCCTTGAGCACCAGGGCGGCGCGCGGGCGGGGGGGCTCGCTCACCGATCCTCCGCCGCTGGTGCCGGCGCAGGGGGAGGGACCGGCTCGGCCCGCAGCCGAACCACCGCCCGCCAGTCCAGCCGCAGGCTCCGCTGCGCCCACACCCCGGCCGCGGTGATCGTGCCGAGCTGGCACAGGTAGAGGTAGAAGGTGAACACGCTGCCGTCGTCGCGGATGGTCTCGGGCGGCAGCACCAGGTGCAGGCCCAGGGCCACCCCGGTCTGGAAGATGCCGAGCTGCGCCGGACCGCCGGGCACGAGCAGGGCGATGTTCATCACCGCCATCACCAGCACCGCGCCGCGGGGGGACAGCGGCAGCTCACAGCCGTGGGCCAGCACCCACATGCCCGCGGCGTTGCTGCCCCAGTACAGCAGGGTCACCACCACGAACGCGAGCAGCGGGCCGCCGCGCGGCAGGGCGGCCAGCCCCTGCGAGATCCCGTGGCTGAGCTCGGAGGCCCAGCGCCCGGCCCGGGGCAGCACCCGGCCCACCGTCGCGTCGATGATCCCGCCCATGGCCCGGGGGAAGCGGGCCATGAACAGCAGGCCCACCAGCGCCACGCCGAACAGCGCCATCACTCCGGTGGTCGCCTGCTCGAGGGCCTCGATGGGGGCGCGGGTTCCCCCGGCCGAGGCCGCGAAGAACAGGCCGCAGATCACCAGGCCGTCGAGCACCCGCTCGATGGCCACGGTGCCCAGGGCCCGGTGCACGCTGATGTCGCTGCGCTGGGTCAGCAGCAGCGGGCGGGCCAGCTCCCCCAGGCGGAAGGGCAGCAGCGCGATCCACATGTAGCCCGCCATGCTGATCCGCAGGCTGTCCGCGGCGCGGATGGTGCCCAGCGGTCGCAGCAGGAAGTGCCAGCGCCCGGCCCGGGCCAGGTGGTAGGGCAGCAGCGTGAGCAGGTAGACGGGGATGGCCCAGGCCGCGACGTGGAGGTCCTCGGGAATCGCCCGCAGGTAGGGCCACAGGGCGGCCGCGAAGGCCACCGCCAGCCCCAGCGAGAGCACCAGGCGGATCACGAGCCCGCGACGCGACGGCCCCGCTGGCGTCCGCGGAGGGGACTCGGTCGGCTGCTCGGGCGACGACACGCCGCCGGGAGCCTACCCCGGATCGCCGAGCGCTGCGGCCCCGAGGGGGCGAGACCCGGGGCCCGGGCCCGCGCCGTCCCGCGCTCGCCCGCGGAGGGCTCGTCTCGGACGGCTAGCCCTTCTTCTTGCGGAAGTGCGACAGGTCCTGCGACAGCACGTCGAGCGAGGGCCAGGGCTTGTCGTCGTGCAGCCGCTTGGCCCGCTCGTAGAGGACCTCCTCAGACTCCACGTGCTCGGGATCGGGCAGGCAGCACTCCACCGGACACACCGCCTGGCAGGCCTCGTGATCGTGGAAGCCCACGCACTCGGTGCACAGGTCGGGGTCGATCACGTAGAGGTCGTCGCCCTCCGAGATGGCCTCGTTGGGGCACTCCGGCTCGCAGGCTCCGCAGTTGATGCACTCCGCGGTGATGTGGGTCGCCATGGCGGTGCGAGTCTTCCCGGCGCCGTGGGGTGCCGTCAAGGCGCGCTCCGGTGCGCAAACGAACGGCGCCGCCGGCTGCCGTGCGCGGGCGCGAGCGATCAGGTGAGCAGGTGCTCGATGGTGCTGCGCACGGCCTCGAAGTGGGCGAGCAGGCGGACCGAGTCGACCCCCTCGTCGAGCAGGAAGGCGAGCACGTAGTGCATCCCGGCCGGGCCGAGCACCAGCAGGCCGCTGGGGCCCTCGAGCAGCGCCAGCGGGGTGCCCAGGTCGAGCTTGGCCGCGCTGGCCTGCATGCGGTGCACGGTCTGCCCCACCTGGGCGCCGATGAGCTGCACGTCGAGCTCGGTCATCCGCTCGGGGTCGTAGACGTAGTCGATGGCGTAGCCGTCGTCGTCCACCAGCACCGCGCCGCGAGCCCCCTTGATGTCCATGAGGTTCTCGATCACGCGCCCGAAGTCGCTGCGCATGGCGCTGGGGATCCGCCGGGACAGATCGTGGAAGCTGCCCACCTCGCGAGGACGGCTCATGACTCGTCCTCCGTGGGCCGCACCATGCGAACGGCCCGCTGCTGACCCATCTGCTGCAGGGCTCGATCGAGCTGCTCGGCGCGCCACGGCTCGAGCACGGCCTGGCGCAGGGCGGCGTTGGTCGCCGGATCGTCGGCGGGCCGCGGGGGCAGGTGCTCGGCGAGGTAGACCAGGTGCAGCCCGAAGCGGGTGAAGAACGGGCGGGACAGCTCGGGCGGCGACATGGTGCGCACGAGCTCGGTCCACTCGGGGGCGAACTGCGGCTGGGCACAGCGGCCGTCGTCGTCGCGCTGCAGGCAGGCCTCGAGGTCGAAGCCGCCCAGCCGGGGCGAGGACAGCGACACGCGGGGATCGAGGGGGCCCACCAGCCTCACCTGCTGCGCGATGAGCTCGCAGGCCTCGGGATCGCCCAGGGGCACGTAGCGCTCCACCTGCTCGCGCAGCGGGCCCATCACGGCGCTCGCGACCTCGCGCCACGCGGGGTCGGCGGTGATCCGGGCCTTGTCGTCCCCGTCCTCGACCCCGGGCGGCTCCACCACCACCTGGCACACCACGAAGAGCTCGGGGTGCACCTGGCGAGGGTCCATGCGGGCCCGCGCCAGCAGGGGATGATCCGCGGGGATGTCGTTCGGGCCGTGGCTGGGCTCGAAGCGATCGTGCAGCCACCGCCGGGCCCGCGCGGCGCGGCGCAGGTGCTCGGCTCGCGCGGGGCGGAGCCCCACCGGCTGCCCGGCGGCGGCCTGCTCCTCCCGGGCGGCCGCCACCAGCCGCAGGGTGTCGATGGCCCGCGCTCGCGCCTGCTCGGGGCTCAGACCATCGCGCGCGGCCACGTGCTCGACGACCGAGGCGTATAGCGGCAGCTCGCCCACCCGCGCGACGATCTCCGGCGAGGCCTCGCGCCCGCAGCCCAGCCCCACCAGCGCGACCAGCCCCGCCACGACGGCGCGGCTAGAACGCCAGCGAGAATGCCAGCGCCCCGAGCCGGGCGTTGCCGTAGCGGTTGCTCTGGAACACGTGGTTGTAGGTGGCCTCGATCCAGCCGCCCTCGAGCCAGCCCAGGCCGCGCACGCGCGACAGGCCGTCGAGCTCGTAGACGAGCTGCACCCCCGGCGTGTGCGAGTGGAACGCTCCCATCTTGGGATCCGCCGTGGCGAAGTCGCCCGCGGCGGTGGTGCAGAAGAATTGGCCACCGGAATCGAGGTCGTCCTGAGGGCTCTCGTTGCAGATGAAGGACGCCGACTGCCGATAGTACCGGTACCGGGCCCGCAACCGAAGGTGGTCGAGCACACGAAGGTGCACGCGCGGATCGATGGCGTGCGTGTGGATGAGCCACGAGTCGGTGGTGAAGCGATAGCGGGGCTCGAGCACCACGCGCGCCTTGGGCAGGATCCAGCGTGCCGCCCCCATCAGCGCCACCGAGGTGCGGGCCAGCGGATGGATCTCCACGTTGGAGGTGGGGATCTGTGCACCACGGTATGGGTTGTCCAGGGGCCCGGTCGCACGGGTGAGCTCGACCGAGGCCAGGCCCAGCAGGGTCTTGAGCCAGGCGTGGGTGTAGCCGGCCGAGACGTAGTGCACCTGGCGGAGGTTGCTGCCGATGCCGGTGCCGGTGGACTGGCAGCGGGCGATGTCCACCGCCCCGCCGCACCACGGCGCCCGCACCCCGGTGTTGTTCTGGATCCGGTAGACGCGGTCGAAGTTGTAGGCGTAGGAGAGGCTCAGGGTGAGCGAGCGCTGGAGCAGATCGCGCGCCCCGAAGGCGCCGATGCTGCGCGAGATGTAGTCGGTCTCGGTCGAGTAGCGGAAGAAGCCGCCGGTGGCCCAGTTGCCCAGCCGCGACGAGGCCCGCCCGGTCACCTCGTGGCGAATCTCGGTGAACACCGCATCACCGCCGGTCACCTGGGCCGCGCCCGAGGCGATGGAGGCGGAGCTGATCGCGTCGAGCACGTAGGTGGTGCCCAGCGTCAGGCGCTCGTCGGGCACGTCGACCTCCACGTCGACGGTGGGCTGGAGCACGCGGGTGGAGGCCTCCCGATAGTAGTTGCCGCGCACGATCACGCGGTCGGCCCCCGAGGAGGGCAGGGGCACGAGCCACAGCAGCGCCATCGCCAGCCAGCACAGCCGGGCCATCGCGCCCGCCCATGCGCGACCACGCCGATGACGGCGTCCGGGGGCGCTCAGCCGCAACCGCAGCCGCCTCCCGCCGCACCGTGACCACCGAAGCCGGCCTCGCGGGCCGCCTCCACGTGGGTGTGCCACACCTCTTCCTCGGCGTCGGCTGCGGGAGTCATCTCGGGTTGGCTGAGCTCCTTGCGTTGCGCCGGGGTCACGGTCACGCAGCTCACGCTGCCCAGGACCAACCCGGAGCACAGTGCCAGGAGCCCAACGGGCCTACACGAAGAGGGCCGTTGCATCGGGGGCAACGCTGCCCCAAGGGGCAGGGGGCGGGCAAGCGCAGGAAGGACGTCGCGACGACGGCGTGAGCCAGCCCGGCATCCTGCCCTCGGTGCCCTGCGAGGCCTGGATCCACGCCCCGCGCGGGGGCCTTCGTCCTTGCGATGCGCCGCGCTTGCGCCTAGCCTCCCGCCGAATGAGCGCACCGTCCAAGGTAGGGGTGCAGCTGGTCGTCATCGATGGGCCCGCCGGAGCGGGCAAGACCACCATCGCACGGCGCCTGGCGCGACACCTGGGCCTTCCGCTGCTCGATACCGGGGCCATCTACCGAGCGCTGGCCCTCGTCGCCCGCCGCCGCGGGGTGTCGTGGGACGACGAGGACGGGCTGGCCCGGCTGGCCCAGGATCTGCCCATTCGCTTCGGCGGCCTGCCGGCTCCCGAGGAGCCCGATGCAGCCCAGACGGTGTGGGTGGGCGACGACGAGGTGACCACCGAGATTCGCACGGCCGAGATCGCCGAGGGGGCCTCGCGGGTCTCGGCGCTGCCGGGGGTCCGCCGGGCGCTGCTCGACCTGCAGCGCGCCCTGGGCGCGAAGGGCTGCGTGGCCGAGGGCCGCGACATGGGCACGGTGGTCTTCCCCGATGCGCCCTTCAAGTTCTTCGTGACGGCGGCGCTGGGCGAGCGCGCCGCGCGAAGGCGGGCCGACCTGGGGGCGACGGCGGTGGGCGACCAGCCCTCGCTGGCCTTGGTGCGGGCCGATCTCGAATCGCGGGATGCGCGAGACTCCACTCGCTCTGCCGCTCCGCTGGCGCGGGCGGACGATGCCGTGGTCATCGACACCACGGCCCTCGACCCGCAGGGCGTGCTCGACCTCATCCTGCGTCGGCTCCACGGTCCCCCGCGGTCTTGAGCCGACGCCCCCGATGGGTCCTCATTAGGAGGATGCACGCTCGGGCGCGCGTCATCCGCAATCGACCGGGATCATCGCGGATCGGTCGGTTGACGGGGGTCGACCGATGGCCCTACCTTCCCCGCTCCCACGGGCTCGGGTCGCGCGCGTCGGTGAAACGCATCGCGAGCGCAGACCGGAGCCTTCCTTTCACCCGAACATCAACCCCACACACCCAATCATGAGTCATTCAGTATCCCCCGCTCCCGGCGACGAGAGCTTTGCCGAATTGTTCGCTCAGACGACCGACGAGGCCCCCGAGGTCAAGGAGGGCACCATCGTCAAGGGCGTCGTCGTCGACATCATCGGGGACTACGCCGTCGTCGACGTCGGCCTCAAGGCCGAGGGCCAGGTGCCCCTCCGCGAGTTCCGTGAAGAGGACGAGTCCGGAGAAGAAGGCGCCCTCACCGAGCCCCTGGTCGCCGTCGGCGACGAGGTCGAGGTGCTCCTCGAGACCGTCGAGGACAACAACGGCCTCGTGGTGCTCTCCAAGGAGAAGGCCCGCAAGCGCAAGGTCTGGGACGAGATCTCCAAGGCCGTCGAGCAGGACGGCCTCGTCACCGGAACCATCACCGCGCGCGTCAAGGGCGGCCTCTCGGTCATCCTGGCCGGCGGCGTCAAGGCCTTCCTCCCCGGCTCCCAGGTCGATCTGCGGCCCGTCCGCAACCTCGATTCCTTCATCGCGCAGGACTTCGAGTTCAAGATCATCAAGTTCAACAAGAAGCGCGGCAACATCGTGCTGTCGCGTCGCGTGCTGCTCGAGGCCGAGCGCGCCGAGCTCAAGGAGGAGACCCTCGGTCGCCTCCAGGAGGGTCAGATCGTCGAGGGCGTGGTCAAGAACCTCACCGACTACGGCGCCTTCATCGATCTCGGCGGCATCGACGGCCTGCTGCACATCACCGACATGAGCTGGGGCCGGGTCAACCACCCGTCCGAGCTGTTCCAGGTGGGCGACAAGGTCCAGGTCAAGGTCCTCAAGTTCAACACCGACTCCGAGCGGGTGAGCCTGGGCCTCAAGCAGATCACCCCCGACCCGTGGATCAACGCCGAGGAGAAGTACATCCCCGGCACCGTGGTCCAGGGCAAGGTGGTCAGCATCAAGGACTACGGCGCCTTCATCGAGCTCGAGGAGGGCATCGAGGGCCTGGTGCACGTCTCCGAGATGTCGTGGACCCGCCAGATCAAGAACCCCAAGCAGATCCTCAAGATCGGCGACGAGGTCAAGGCGGTGGTGCTCGACATCGACGTGTCGCAGAACCGCATCTCCCTGGGCATGAAGCAGCTCGAGGAGAACCCGTACGAGAAGGTCGTGGAGACCTACCCGCCCGGCACCGTGGTGCAGGGCGTGATCCGCAACATCGCCGACTTCGGCGTGTTCGTGGAGCTCGAGCCCGGCATCGACGGCCTGGTGCACATCACCGACCTGTCGTGGACGCAGCGGGTGCGCCATCCCTCGGAGCTGTTCAAGAAGGGTGACGAGGTCCAGGCGATGGTCCTCAACATCGACAACAGCGGCGAGAAGCCCAAGATCAGCCTGGGCATCAAGCAGCTCCAGCAGGACCCGTGGGATCGCATCCCCTACGACTACCCGATCGGCAAGATCATCGAGGTCAAGATCCTCAAGCTCGCCGACTTCGGTGCCTTCGCCGAGATCGAGCCGGGCATCGAGGGGCTCATCCACATCTCCGAGATCACCGATGAGCGCATCGAGGATCCGGGGCAGGTGCTCGAGCCGGGTCAGGTCCAGCGGGCCGAGGTCATCCAGATGGACGCGGCCGAGCGCCGCATCGGGCTCTCGATCAAGAGCGCCCGCCGTCAGGACGAGCTCGCCGACGCCCAGGGCTTCCAGAACGCCAGCCAGGCTGGCGCCACCCTGGGCGACCTGATGTCGGACAAGCTGCGCCAGGCCACCAGCGGCCGCGACGACGACTAGGCCCCGCGCGGGCCCCCGCCGCCTTCGGCGATCATGCGACGGCCTCGGCCCCCAGGGGGGCTCGAGGCCGTCGTCGTGCGCGGCGACCGGCTCCGGCGCGGTCTGAGGGCCGGGGCCGGGTCCGCGCTTGATCGGGCCCGCGTCCGCGAGGTATCTCGGGCGGACATGGCGGGCCCGATGGACCACGTGCGCACCCTCGAAGGCAACCTCGACGCCAGCGGTGCACGCTTCTGCATCCTGGTGAGCCGCTTCAACGCCTTCATCACCGAGCACCTGCTCGAGGGCGCGGTCGATGCCCTCGTGCGACACGGCGCGGCGGCGAAGGACATCACGGTGGTGCGCGTGCCGGGAGCCTTCGAGCTGCCGCAGGTCGCGGCCAAGCTGCTCGAGGGCGAGCACGGCTACGACGCGCTCGTGGCCCTGGGCTGCCTGATGCGCGGCGACACGATCCACTTCGACCTCATCGCCGGCGAGGCGACCAAGGGACTCGCGGCGCTGGGCATGGCCAAGGGGATCCCGGTGGGCTTCGGCGTGCTGACCACCGACACCCTCGAGCAGGCGGTGCATCGGGCGGGAGCCAAGTACGGCAACAAGGGGGCCGAGGCGGCCATGGCCGCGGTCGAGCAGCTTCGACTCCACCGCGCGATCGAGCAGGCCCGGTCGGGGTGAGCCCTCCCGCTCCAGAACGTGCGCGGGGGTCCGAGGCCCGAGACCCCCGAGCCCAGGCCCGCGAGCTCGCCCTGCTCGCGCTGTGTCACCTGGACGGTCGCCCTGCGTCCGAGCGGGTCGCGGCGCTGGAGCTCTTGTGGAGCAACCCGCCGCGCGGTGACGACGAGCGCGGGGAGGGCTTCGCCGACGCGGTGGCCCACGCGGGGACCCGCGGCCGCGCCGACGCCCTGCTGCGCGCGCTGGTGGTCGAGTGGGAGCGCATCGACGAGCTGCTGAGCGCGACCTCCGAGCGCTGGCGGCTCGATCGCATGGCGCTGGTCGACCGCAACGTGCTGCGCCTGGCCGCCTTCGAGCTGGCCGAGCGTCCCGACACCCCGCGGGGGGTGGTGCTGGCCGAGGCGGTGCGACTGGCCCGGCGCTACGGCAGCGAGCGCAGCCCCAGCTTCGTCAACGGCGTGGCCGAGGCCCTGGCCCGTCGACTGCGGGCTCAGCGCGAGCCCTCCCCGCGGCGCCCGGGTGGACCGAAGGGAGCCGTGGATGGCTGAGCCGGGCGACATCGAGGTCGTCGTCGAGGCGCTGCACCGCTCGCTGCTCGACGGGATCGGCTCGGACGAGCCCGGCACCATCGATCTCGCCGTGCTGCCCTACTTCGAGGACGAGCGGCCGCTGCAGGGGCTGGCCGGCCTGGTCGACTGGCGCACCAGCGGTCGTCTGTCGAGCCTGATCCGCGAGGGCTTCTGCACCGGGCGGGCGGGCGAGGCGGTGCTGATGCCCGGTCGCCGCACGCTGCCCATGCGCCGGCTGGTGCTGCTGGGGCTGGGCCCCTCGTCGTCCTTCGATCGCTCCACCGCCGAGGCCACTGGCGAGCGTCTGGTGGCGCTGGTGCAGGAGCTGCGGGCCGACGAGGCGATCGTGGCCATGCCCGGCCGGGTCGCGGACCGGGCCGTGGTCGAGGCCGTGTTCGACGGGCTGACCCGGGCGCTGTTGGGGCCCTCGGTCGAGGCGGCCGCTCGCCCCAAGGCCGTGGGCGACGAGGAGGTGGGGCCCGTGATGGTCGGCCCCAGCGGCGATGCGTCCCGAGGCGGGTCGGTCGACGCCGCCGCCCCGGAGGAGCGGGCGCCGCTGGAGGTCGCCCGCGAGCCCGAATTCGACCCCGGCGAAGGGCAATCCGGACCCTTCGACGAAGGGGACGACCCCCCGCCGGCCACTCCGCTCGCGGAGCCCGCAACGCCCCCCGAGCCCCCCGAGCCCGCCCGCCGACGGATCCGGGTGGTGGCCGACCCTCGCCACGAGGCCCGCCTTCGCCGCCTCCTCGAGGGTCCGCCTCGGGCCGCCGATCCGGGAAGCTGACGCTTCTGGGCTTCCCCGAGGGCGCGGGCTGCGAGGGGATTGGTATACTCCCGCGCAATGCCCGAAAAGGTGCTCGTCGTCGAAGACTCGCGGGCGATGCGGGTCTTCGTGAGCTCTATCCTCGAGGCCACGGGGCGGTTCGAGGTGCAAGAGGTCGAGAACGGCTTCGATGCGCTGCGTGCTCTGCCGCGGGGAGACTTCGCCTTCATCGTCACCGACGTCAACATGCCCGACGTCAGCGGCATCGAGCTGACCAAGTTCGTGCGGGACAACGCCAAGTACCGCAAGACGCCGGTCATCGTCATCAGCACCGACAGCGCCTCGACCGACCTCCAGCGGGCCCTCGATGCGGGGGCGGCCGCCTTCCTCGCCAAGCCCTTCACCGCCGAGGAGCTCCTCGACGTGATCGACAAGGCGCGGCCCCAGTCGGAGGACGGGGATGAGGCATGACGGGACCTGATCGTCCTTCGAACGAGTTCCTGTCCGAGGCGCAGGACGTCGTCGAGGAGCTGTCCCGCAACCTCCTCGAGCTCGACACCCAGCAGCGCGCCGGCCAGCAGTTCGATCCCGACCTGCTCAACGCGGCGTTCCGGGCGGTCCACAGCCTCAAGGGGCTCGCGTCGCTGTTCAACGCCAACGCGATCGCCCAGCTCAGCCACAACCTCGAGAGCACCCTCGACGCCCTGCGCCTGGGCAAGCTCGAGCTGGGCCCCGCCGCGCTCGACGTGCTGTTCGACTCGGTGGAGACCTTCCAGCGCATGCTCGCCGCCTTCGGCGAGGAGAAGGCCGCGCCGGTCGACATGGATCCGCTGCTGGCCAAGATCCTCGCGCTGTCGGGCGGGGGCGAGGCCGACGACGCCAACGCCAGCCTCGCGGGCCTCGACGACTCGATCCTCGGCGTGCTCACCGAGTACGAGGAGCACCGCCTGCGCGAGAACATCCGCATGGGTCGGCGCCTGTTCCGGGTGCACGCCTCCTTCGATCTGCTCGCCATCGACGTGGGCATCGAGGCGCTCAAGGGCAAGATGAAGGCCTTCGGCGAGGTCATCACCTACCTGCCCAGCGCCGACGCCTCCTCCGACGACCGCATCGACCTCGACATCCTGGTGGGCTCCGAGCGGCCCCTGGCCGAGATCGCGGCCGGGGTGGCCGAGGACGGGGTGACCGTCTACGAGCTCTCGGGCAGCAGCGGCAGCGGCGGGGGGGCCAGCGCGCCCGCTCCGGCCCCCGCCGCGCCCCGGGCCAAGGCCCCGACCCCCGCCTCGCCCGCCCCCAGCCCCCCCCGGATGACCGTCGAGGCCATCGAGGAGGACGAGGAGGAGGAGGACGAGGACGCCGGTGGCCAGCCCACCTCCTCCGCGGCGCCCGTCCCCGACGACGACTACGCCGACCTGGAGGCGATCAGCGTCCGCAGCGTGAGCCAGACGGTGCGGGTGGACCTGTCGCGCCTCGACCACCTGATGAACCTCATCGGCGAGCTCGGCGTGGTGCAGGCCAACCTGGGCGGCACCCTCGATCGGCTGCGCATGCGCGAGGGCGCGGGCGACATGGTCCGCGACCTCCAGGGGCACCTGCGCACCATGTCCCGCAAGCTCTCGCTGCTGCAGCAGGGCCTGCTCGACGTGCGCATGGTCCCGCTCGGCCAGGTCTTCGACAAGCTGGCCCGGGTGGTGCGCCAGGTGGGGCGGCAGGCGGGCAAGGACATCCGCCTGTCGATCTCCGGCTCGCAGACCGAGCTCGACAAGCTCATCGTGGAGGAGCTGAGCGAGCCGCTGCTGCACATGGTGCGCAACGCCATCGACCACGGCATCGAGTCCCGGGAGGAGCGCATCGAGGCGGGCAAGCCCGCGGCGGGGCGCGTGGACCTGCGCGCCTTCCAGCGCGGCAACCGGGTGGTGATCGAGGTCGAGGACGACGGCCGCGGCATGGACTGGCGCAAGATCCGGGAGACCGCGATCAAGCGCAGCCTGGTCACCCGCGAGGACGCCGTGGAGCTGGGCACCAACGAGATCGTCGACTTCATCTTCATGCCCGGCTTCACCACCCGCGAGGTGGCCACCTCGATGAGCGGCCGCGGCGTGGGCATGGACGTGGTCAAGACCAACATCTCCCGGCTCTCGGGGATGATCGACGTCGACACCGAGCTGGGCCGCGGCACCCGCTTCGCGATCACCCTGCCGGTGACCCTGGCCATCATCCAGGCGCTGGTCATCGAGACCTGCCGCCAGACCTTCTGCATCCCGCTCAACTCGGTGCTCGAGTCGATCATGGTGCGGCAGAGCGACATCGTGACGGTGGAGGGCCAGCAGGTGATCTCGCTGCGCGGGCGCACGCTGCCGCTGCTGCACCTGTCGCGGATGTTCGGGCTCTCCAACGACACCCGCTTCTACGACCCCGAGCGCATCTACGTGGTGATCGTGGGCCTGGCCCAGCACCGGGTGGGGCTGGTGGTCGACGAGCTGGTGGGGCAGCAGGACGTGGTGATCAAGCCGCTGGGCGCCGCCCTGCGCTCGGTCCCCGGGATCGCCGGCGCCACCGAGCTGGGGGCCAACCGCACCGTGCTGCTGCTCGACGTCTCCACCCTCGTCGACGAGGCGCTGACCCGCAGCGAGGTGGTCGCGGCCGTCGAGGCCGAGGCGGCCGGCCGGGAGGAGGCACGACCCCATGGCCCGTGACAGCAACGACCTGTGGAACGCGCTGGCCCGCAGCGGCGAGGCGGTCGCCACCGAGGAGGACTACGAGCACGGCTACAAGCGCGAGGTCCGGGGCGACCTGCGGCAGTACGTGGCCTTCCGGGTGTCGGGCGAGAGCTACGGGCTCTCCATCGATCAGATCAGCGAGATCTCGAAGGTGTTCGAGACCACGCCGGTGCCCCGCACCGCCGACTTCGTGATCGGCATCGGCAACGTGCGCGGCCGGGTGATCCCCATCCTCGACCTCGCGCTGCGCCTGCGGCTCGAGCCCGCCCCCCGGGGCCGGGACGCGCGGGTGCTCATCGTGCACCACGACGACGAGCTGTACGGCATGGTGGTCGACGAGGTGCTCTACGTGGTGACCATCGCGCCCGAGGAACTCGAGGACGCGCCGGGGGCGATCCCCGGGGCCCGCGGCGAGTACATCAAGGCGCTCACCCGCCTCGAGGACGACATCCTCATCGTGCTCGAGCTGTCGACGGTGCTGCAGACCCGCGATTTCGTGCGGGCCGAGCACCGCGGGCGCACCCTCAAGGTCACCAAGGGAGGTCTCGCATGAGCCGCGCGCGCAAGGGTCGGGGCAACACGCTGGGCCGCCGCCTCCGCGGCATGGTGGGCACCGGCGCCGACGGTGGGGCCTACGACGACGAGCGAGAGGAGCGCGGGCACGACGACCTCAAGCTCGCCGGCTTCTACGTGGGCGGTGCCGTCTACGGCATCGACATCATGCGGATCAAGGAGGTCATCCAGGCCACGCCCTATCCGATCCGCCCCGTGCCCCACGCCCCCGGCATCGTCGAGGGGGTGATCCAGCTGCGCGGCGTGGTCATCCCCGTGATCGACCTGCGCAAGCGCTTCAAGGTGGAGGCCAACCCCCGCCATGCACGCCTCAACAAGCTCATCATCGTCAGCGTGCGCGGGCGGATCGTGGGGCTCAAGGTCGACCTCATCGTGGGGGAGCTTCGGGTGCCGGCGGGCTCGCTGCGCCCGGCGCCCTCCATGCTGCGGGCCGGCGTGGGGGACATCGACGAGGACTTCTTCAGTGGGGTGTTCCGCGCCGAGATCCGCCGCATCGAGCTGCGAGGCGCGCGGATGGGCCTCGAGTCCGAGGAGCCCGAGGCCGACGAGGTCGAGATCGACGAGCTCAAGGTGCGAGAGCGTCGGGATCGCAAGGACCGCAAGGATCGCCGCGACCGCAAGGAGATCGAGGAGCACATGGTCTTCGTCGTCAACCTCGAGACCGTGATCGACCCCGCGCGCGGGAGCTCGGCCGCACGACCGGTCTCGCCCACCGTGGAGGCGGAGCGCCCATGAGCTCGCCTCGGATTCTCTTCGCCCACGAGCGCCGCGGGGTGGCCCGCGCGGTGCAGCGCGTGCTGGAGCGCGAGGGCTTCGTCTTCGTGCACGTGGCCGACGGTCGGGCCTGCAAGGCACGGCTGGGCGCCGAGCGCTGGGACGGCCTGGTGATCGACGTGGCGCTGCCGGGCACGGCGGGCTTCGAGCTGGTCGAGCTGGCGCGCTCGGCCGGGCCCGAGGCGGGCGCGGCGGTGGTGGTGCTGGTGGCCTCGGTCTATCGCCGCACCAGCTACAAGCGTCAGCCCACCCGCCTGTACGGCGCGGACGACTACGTGGAGATCCACCACCTGTGCGACAGCCTGCCCCGCAAGCTCTACGAGCACCTGGGCCTGCCTCCGGTGCCGGCGATCGAGCCGGTGGAGGCCGAGGCCCGGGAAGCGCTGCGGGTGGAGGGCGACACGCGCATGGAAGAGCCCAGCGCCGACCACCAGCGCCTCGCGACGCTGATCGTGGCCG
This sequence comes from Myxococcales bacterium, assembly GCA_020633315.1. Lineage (GTDB taxonomy): Bacteria > Myxococcota_A > Polyangia > Nannocystales > Nannocystaceae > Paraliomyxa. The sequence goes on along the minus strand of JACKDV010000003.1, from coordinate 361,750 downwards.
ACATGGTCCTCTACAACGGCGATGCCATCCACGCCGCCCAGGACCTGAGCGCGGCGACCGCTGCGGTCGAGCCCGACCTCGACATCGCCCGCGAGCTGTTCGCCCAGGTGGTGCACGGCGAGGGCGGCAGGGTCCCCGGGGATCCCATCGGGGAGGCATTCGCGGCGCTGATGAGCTCGCTGGGACGGGGGGAGGCCACGTGACCGAGCTGCCCAAGACCCTGAGCGAAGCGATCGCCAACCTCTCGGCCGACGCCTGGCGCGAGCGCAAGGCGGCCATCGAGCGACTGCACGGCTATGTGCGAGGGCAGGGGGACCCCGCCGTGCTCGAGGCGCTGGCCGAGCGGCTGTTCGATCTGCTGATGGGCGATCAGATCAACGCCCGAGCCGCGAGCCATGAGGTGCTGGGGGCGATGGGGGATCGCTGCCTGGCGGTGCTGCACCGCCGCCTCGACTCGGCTCCGCCCGGGCCTCCGCGCCGCAACCTGGTCGACCTGCTCGGGCAGATCGGCGACCGCCGGCACGTGCCCCAGCTCGCGGCGATCATGAACGACGGCGCCGCCGATCCCAACCTGCGCGCCTCGGCGGCCGCGGGCCTGGGGCGCATCGGCGGGTCCGAGGCCGAGGCCGCGCTGCGCCGCCTGCTCGAGGACGGCTCGGAGATGCTGCGGGTGTACGCGCTCGATGCCCTGCGGGCGGCCAAGGCCACGGTTCCGGTGGAGCTGGTGGAGTCGCTGGTCGACGCCCCGTTCACCCGCAAGGGCGCGGCCGCGCTGCTGGGGCTGTCGGGGGACGCGGGGGCGCTGCCCATCCTGCTGCCGCTGCTCGACGATCCGATGACGGGGGTGCGGGCCGAGGCGGCCCGGGCCCTGGTGGAGCTGGGCGAGGGGCTGGCCGAGCGCGGTCGTCCCGGCCTGGTGCGCGCCGCCATCCGCCGCATCGGCAGCGCTACCAAGACGCACCTGCGCGAGCTCATCGGCCACGAGGAGCGCGAGGTCCGGGGCGCGGCCATCCACCTCGCCGGGCTCGCCGGCGATGCCGAGGCGCTGGCGCCCGTGCTCGAGGTGATGGACGATCCGCTGCTGCAGGAGCGCGGGCTGGCGCTGGTGACCGAGCTGGGCGAGGCCGCCGGGGCGGCGCTGGCCCAGGTCGCCTCGCAGGTGCAGACGACCCGCCGCGAGCACCTGTTTCGCATGGTCACCGCGCTGCCGGCCTCGGCTCTCACCAAGCCGCTGCTCGAGCAGCTGGTGGCCGCCCTCGATGACCCCGCCGAGGAGGTCGCGCTGGCGGCCGCCGAGGCGCTCAAGGAGGCCGGGACCCGCGAGGGCCTCGGCGGGCTCTACCGCCTGATGGGCAACCCCGGGCGGGTGGGGGAGACCGCCGCCGATGCGGTGGCGGCCATCGTCTCGCGCAGCGACGGGCACTCGGATCTCGATCTGCTGGCGGGCTCGGCCTGGCCGCAGTCGGGGGCCCTGGCGCGCAACCTCTCGCGGGTGGCGGGCAAGCTGCGCTCGCCTCGTCACGTGCCGCACCTGGTGTCGCTGCTCGGCTCGCCCGACGTGGGGGTGCGGGTGGCGGCCGCGGCCGCGCTGGGCCAGATCCCCGGCGAGCACGAGGGGGCCAGCGCGCTGTCGTTCGCGCTCGCCGACGAGGAGCCGCAGGTGCGGGCCGCCGCGTGCCGCAGCCTCGGTCAGCTCTCGGCCGGCCACGCGGTGCAGTCGCTGATGAGCGCCACCACCGATCCCTCGCCGCTGGTGCGGGCGGCCGCGGTGTCGGCCCTGGTGGCGCTCGACAACCCGGTCGCGCTGGCGCGGCTGCGGGCGATCATCGTCGAGGATCCGGTGCCCACGGTGGTGGTCCAGGCGATCGCGGGGCTGGGCAAGACCGGCCTCGATCAGGACCTCACCATGCTGATGAGCCTGTGCACCTCGGCCGACCACGAGGTGGTCAAGGCCGCCGCGCGAGCCCTGCAGTCCTTCGGTGCGCACCGGGCCACCGCCGCCCTGCTCGGGCTGCTGGCCCACGACCGCTGGGACGTGCGCTGGGCCGCCGCCGAGGTGCTCGCCGCCCGCAACGATCGGACCGCGTTGGGGCCGCTGCGCCACAGCGCCCAGCGGGAGAGCGACCGTCTCGTGCGCCAGGTGCTCCAGGACGCGGTCGCCCGGCTCGAGGCCCAAGCCAAGAAGGACGATGGAGCGGACGCGTGACGGGCACCGACTCTTTCGACCCGTTGGGGCCACGTGTCCGGATGAGCGAGGAGGAGGCGCGCCTGCTCCAGGAGATCATCCACGAGTACTGCGGCCTGTCCCACGGCCTCGACTCCACGTTCTTCCTCGAGCGGCGGCTCGGGCCCCGCGTGGAGTCGCTGGGCCTGTCCTCGTACCGCGAGTACTACCACTACTTGCGCTACGACCCGAACGGCCAGCGCGAGCTGGAGGATCTCGTCGAGCGGATCACGACCCACGAGACCTACCTGTTCCGCGAGGACTACCAGCTCGAGGCCTTCCGCGAGGAGATCCTGCCCGAGCTCTCGCGTCGGCGCCGGGTTCCCAAGCGCCTGCTGGTGTGGAGCGCGGGTTGCTCGACCGGCGAGGAGGTCTACACCATCGCGATCCTGCTGCGCGAAAGCGGGCTGTTCGACGACTGGCTCCTGCGTGTGGTGGGCTCCGACATCAGCCGCCAGGTGGTGTCCCATGCACGGCGCGCCGCGTACGGGCACAACAGCTTCCGCACCACCGACAGCTACTTCCAGCGCAAGTACTTCCGCGAGCAAGAGGGCAAGTTCTACGTTCGCGAGGACATCCGCGCGATGTGCTCCTTCGGCCAGCTCAACCTGCTCAGCACCGAGCGCTTCGACGTGCTGGGCCGCTGCGACGTGATCTTCTGCCGCAACGTGCTGATGTACCTGTCGGGGGAAGCCCGGCATCGCATCGTCGAGGCCTTCTACGACACCCTCAACCCGGGGGGCTACCTGCTGCTGGGCCACTCGGAGAGCCTCCTCAACGTGACCACGCGCTTCGACCTGGTGCACCTTTCGAAGGATCTGGTCTACCGTAGACCGCTCGAGTAGACGCATCGCTCCGCCCCAACGTGCCGATGGAATCCGCGCCCCAAAAGCTCCGCGTCCTCGTCGTCGACGATTCCGCGTACAACCGCCAGACGATCACCGCCATGCTCGAGTCGCTGCCGGACATCGAGGTGGTGGGGCGGGCGATGAACGGCAAGGAGGCGCTGCAGCTCGCCTTCGATCTCGAGCCCGACGCGATCACCCTCGACCTCGAGATGCCCGAGATGGACGGCTTCGCGTTCCTGCGCCTGCTGATGGCGCGGCGACCCACGCCGGTGCTGGTGGTCTCGGGCTACTCGCAGCGCGAGAACGTGTTCCGGGCGCTCGAGCTGGGCGCGCTGGACTTCATCGCCAAGCCCAGCCGCGAGATCTCGCCCGACCTCAAGTCGATCAAGGACGAGCTCGTCGCCAAGATCGCCACGGTCAAGCGGCTGCAGGCGGTGCGCCTGTACAACCGGGCCAAGTCGCTGGCCGCGATGGACCGCCGCGCGCCCAAGTCGGCGGGGGCGGCCAAGACGGCCCCGCGCGCGCCCTCGGGACCGCCGCCCTCGCTGGTGGTGGGCATCGCCTCGTCCACCGGCGGCCCGCCGGCGGTGCAGCAGATCCTCTGCGCCCTCGATCCCCAGCTCCCGCTCGCGGTGCTGGTGGCCCAGCACATGCCCGCCCGCTTCACCCGGGCCTTCGCCAGCCGCCTGGACCGTCTCATCGACTACCACGTGGTCGAGGCGGTCGACGGCCACGAGCTGTGCAGCGGCACCGTGTACATCGCCCCGGGCTCCTCCAACATGGAGGTCGAGCGTCCCGGAGACGGACGCGAGGCGCCCCGGGTGCGGGTGGTGCCGCCCAACCCCCTCAAGCCGGGTCCGGTGCTCACCCCCTCTGCCGATCATTTGTTCAAGTCCCTGGCCGCCGAGTACGGGCATCGGCTGCTCGCGGTGGTGCTCACCGGAATGGGCTCGGACGGCCGCGAGGGGGCCCGGGACGCCAAGCGGGCCGGGGCCCGGGTGATCGCCGAGGACCCCGACACCGCGGTGATGCCCGGGATGCCGTACTCGGTCATCGAGGCCGGGCTGGTCGACGAGGTGCTCCCGGTGGAGCGGATCGTGGAGGCCATCAATCGCTTCGTGGCCGACCAGCGGGGGAAGCGGGGCTCGTGACCGGCCTCCCGTGCTCCCCCCACCGCCCCGCGTCCGTGCGGGTTGCTGCGGGAAAGGACCAAGGCTGTGGTAAGGTGCGCACGTGAGCCGGGATGATGCCGAGTCCCCGTCGCTACGGGATCAGACCCAGGCCTTCCTGCACGAGTTCTTCGTCAAGGGCCAGGAGCTGATCCGCGAGCTCATCGAGGAGAACGAGCGCCTCCGCAAGTCGATGGTGCCCGGCTCCAACGTGGAGCTGTCGCCCACCTCGGCCGAGATGGTCGGCCGTCTCATGCGGCAGGTAGAGGAGCTCGAGCACGAGGCGGCCGAGATCCGGCGCATGGCCACGGGCGTGCAGTCCGACGCGGGCTACCGCGATCGCCTGCAGTCGCTGGAGGACGAGCACTACCACCTCGCCGCGATGTACGTGGCCTCGGGCCAGTTCCACGGGGCGGCCACGGTGGACGAGGTGCTGCGGACCTCCACCGAGATCCTCCTCAACTTCGTGGGCGTGGGCTCCTTCACCCTGTTCGTGGTGGACGAGTCGCGCGACGTGCTGTTCCCGCTGTGGCGGGAGGGCGGCGATCCCGCTGAGCGCCCGGAGCTGGCTCGTCCCACCGAGGGCCCGGTGGCCGAGGCCCTGGGCATCGGTCGCGCCTGGCGACCCGGCGACCCGATGGGCGCCACCGACGATGCGTTGATGCACCTGCCGCTGTACAGTGGCTCGCGTCTCGTGGGCGTGATCCGCATCGAGAGCTTCTTGCCCCAGAAGAACGAGTTTGCCGACACTGACTTCGGCCTGCTCGAGCTCGTCTCCGGACACACCGGCATCGGCATCGAGAACGCGTGGATACGCGCTCACGCCGAGGCGGTCCCGGTCGAGCGGCAGGCCATCGAGCATCTGGTGGGTGGATGACACGAGCGAGTGACCAGTCCAACGCCGGTGGTGGGCGCATGAACGCGCTGGTGGTCGAAGACAGTCCGCCGATGCGCAAGATGATCGTGTTCGCGCTCTCCCGGATCCGCGAGCTCTCGGTGACCGAGGCCGATGATGGCGTCGACGCCCTGCGGCAGATCGCGTCCAAGAAGTTCGACATCATCATCACCGACATCAACATGCCGATCCTCGACGGCCTCAAGCTCGTCAAGCGCCTGCGCAACGACGAGGCCTACAAGGAAGTGCCGATCATCATCATCACCACCGAGGGGGCGGAGGAGGATCGGCAGCGGGCCCTGGCCCTGGGGGCCAACGCGTACATCACCAAGCCGATCCAGGCGCCGCAGGTGATGGCGCTGGTGCGCGAGACCCTCGGGCTCGGCGGAGGCTAGGCCGATGGCTGCATCACGCAGGCCGGGGAGCGAGCGAGACGATCGCCGCGCCGCCGGTCCGGCGGGTCGCGGACGTGGGCCGGCGCCCTCGCTGGAGCTGGCGATCGACGACTACCTGCAGCACCTGAGCGTGGAGCGGGGCCTGGCCGAGAACACCCTGGCCGCCTACGGCTCCGACCTGCTGCGCTTCGCCGCCTTCGCGGCCGACCGCGGGGTGGAGGGGGTCGACGCCATCGAGCCGCCGCTGCTGCTGGCCTACGCCAGCGAGCAGGCCCGCGAGGGGATGTCGGCGCGCTCGCAGGCGCGGCGCCTGGTGGCGCTGCGGGGGCTGTTCCGGCACCTGCGGCGCGAGGGCAGCATCGACCACGATCCCATGCAGGCGGTGAGCCTGCCGCGCTTCGCGGCGCCGCTGCCCGAGCTGTTGTCGCGCCGCGAGGTGGAGGCCCTGCTGGCCGCGCCCGGCACCGACTCGCCGGCGGGGCTGCGGGACACCGCGCTGCTCGAGCTGATGTACGCCACGGGCTGTCGCGTGTCGGAGGCCCTCGACCTGGGCATCGATCGCCTGCGCCTCGACGAGGCCCTGGTGCGCCTGGTGGGCAAGGGCAACAAGGAGCGCCTGGTCCCGCTGGGCGTCCCGGCCCAGCTCGCGCTGGTCCGCTGGCTCGAGGAGGGCCGGCCGGCCCTGCTGGCGCGGGCTCGTCGCAGGCCGCGGCAGCAGTGGGTGTTCCTCAACCAGCGGGGGGGTCGGCTCAGCCGCCAGGGCTTCTGGCAGCGGCTGCGCCAGCACGCCGAGGCGGCCGGCATCGATCGGGCGATCTCCCCCCACAAGCTGCGACATAGCTTTGCCACCCACCTGCTGGAGGGAGGCGCCGATCTCCGCTCCGTGCAGGCCCTGCTGGGGCACGCCGACATCTCGACGACCCAGATCTACACCCACGTGAGCGAGCGCCACGTGCGGGACGCCTACGACCGCCACCACCCGCGGGCCTGAGCCGAGGGGGGCACGGCCTCGGCCGATCGGTCGGAGCCTGGCCTCCGATCGCAGCGAATGCTTGCCCAAGGGCCGATGGCAGGATTACGGTGGGCCGGCTGGGGTCACCACGATCCCGCCACGGAGGGCAGCTTGAAACTCACGAACCTTACCATGACCCTGCTCGCGGCCGTCCCCCTCGTGGCGGCCGGGTGTCCCGGTGACGACACGAGCAGCAACGAGTCCAGCAGCGGCAGCACCACCGATCCGATGACCTCGACCAGCGGCGCCACCGTCGTGGCCACGGGGTCGGGGACCGCCGACGACACCGCGGGCATGGAGTCCACCGGCGAGGAGCCGTGGCCCGAGTTCGAGTGCGACGGGGTCGACGGGGTCTTCGACGGCAACATCCTCATCGAGTCCGCGGCGGACCTCGCCATGCTCGACGGGATCAGCGAGGTCACCCGCGCCCTGGTCATCAACGACACCGACCTCACCGACCTCGACGCCCTCGGCTGCGTCACCCGGGTGGGCGAGCAGCTCCAGATCTTCGGCAACGACCAGCTCGCCAATGTCGACGGCCTGGTCAACATCACCGAGATCGGCGGTGACTTCATCTTCACCGAGAACCCGATGGTCACCGACTTCGACGGCGCGCAGAGCCTGACCCGAGTCACGGGCAGCTTCAGCATGAACAAGAACGACGGGATGGTGCAGGTTAGCGGGTTCGACAGCCTCGTTGGCATCGAGACCCACATCACCATCCGCGACAATGCGGTGCTCACCAACATCGACGGCCTCAAGGGCCTGATGCTGGTGGGTGGGCGCCTGGCGATCACCGCCAACCCCATGCTGTGCATCTCGAGCGTCGACTGCGTGGGCGCGGGGATCACCGTCCCCGCGGTGCCCGGCGACGACTGGACCACCCAGGCCAACGACCCGAGCTGCTGACCGTCCGCGCTCTCGGGCCCGGCAGCAAGAGGCGCCGCTGGAGCGAGTCCAGTGGCGCCTTCGTCGTGTCGGCCACCACGATCGGGACTGGAGCTAGCGCACGCCGCCCCTGAAACCGCAGCTTGCCTAGCTCCATGGCCCGGTTCTAGGGTGGCCCGGTCAGCCGGCTTTCGAGCGGCTGGTAGGAGGGCACGACATTGAAACTCTTCAATTCCATGATGGGGGCATTGCTGGTGGTGCCGATGGTCCTGGCCGGCTGCCCGGGTGATGACTCGACGGCCGAGACGACCACGGATCCCGACACCGGCAATACGACCGCGACCACGCAGGACATGACGACCACCGGCATGACCTCGGCGGACTCGTCCGGGTCCAGCGGCGGGCCGATGACCGATTGCCAGGATCCGCGCGAGATTCCGGCGGCGCCGGTGGACTGCTCGGGCGTGGACGGCACGCTCGACGGCAGCGCGATCATCGAGGAGGGCGGCGACGATCCCTCGATCCTCGAGGGCATCCGCGTGGTCACCGGCTCGATCCAGCTCAACCGCACCGACCTGACCAACCTCGACTTCATGGCCTGCGTCCAGGAGGTCGGCGGCGAGGTCAACATCTATGACAACGACATGCTGACGAACGTCGATGGCCTGTGGAGCCTGACCATGATCGGCACGCACTTCGTGTTCTCGGAGAACTCGGCGCTGGTGGACTTCGACGGCATGCCCAACGTGCAGGTGATCGGCACCAGCGAGACCGCGGAGTTCGCGGGCAACCTCATCATGAAGAACAACGACGCGCTGGAGACCATCAGCGGCTTCCACAGCCTGGTCGGCGTCAACAACAACCTCACCATCCAGACCAACCCGGTGCTGACCAACATCGACGGTCTGGGCGGGCTGCGGGTGGTGGGCAACATCCTCGCCATCACCGCCAACCCCATGCTCTGCCTGAGCAGCGTCAACTGCGTGGGCACGGGCATCGTGATGCCGGCCACGCCGCCGGATTCCTGGAGCACCCAGGCCAACGATCCGAGCTGCTAGTCGCGGCTCGGTCGCGCACGGGAGGGGCGCCGGGCGACCGGTCGCCCCTCTGTTCACGGTGGGCCCCGTGGACGAGGCCGGCGGGCGAGAAGGCCGCAGGCGGGGCGCAGCGACCGGTCTCGCGCCGATCGCGATGACCCCGTCGAGCCCTTGCGCGTCGTCGACTTGCTCATTGCGGGCGGGCTCTCCAAACTTCAAGGCACCGCGGGCGCCGAGCACCCCCGCGGTCGGAACGACCCGTGGCGCACGTCCTGCTGACCGCCTTCATCTACACCGGCCCCGGCCTGCTGGCGCTGGACCTCGGAGTCGACGACCTGCGGCGGGCGGGGATCTTCGTCATCTGCATGATCCTGGCGATCGGGGTCCACGAGTTCTCCCACGCCTTCACCGCGCACAAGCTCGGCGACCCGACGCCCGAGAGCCAGGGGCGGCTCACCCTCAACCCCATCGCCCACATGGACCCGGTGGGGACCCTGCTGCTGCCGCTGGTGCTGGCGCTGGCGGCCCCGGGGATGCTGTTCGGCTGGGGGCGCCCGGTGGAGACGGTGGCCCGCTACTACACCCGCAAGGTGTCGATGCGCAGCGGGATGGCGCTGGTGGCCTTCGCAGGCCCGCTGTCCAACCTGCTGCTCGCGGTGCTCACCCTGGGCATCATCGCGGTGCTCAACGCCACCGGGGTGATCGACCCGGCCTCGCTGCTGCGCGGCTCGGGGCACGCGCTCGAGCACCCGCTGCTGGTCTTCTTCTACCTCAACATCCTGCTGTTCGCCTTCAACCTCCTGCCCCTGCACCCGCTGGACGGCGGCAAGGTGCTGGCGTGGCTGCTCGGCCCCAAGTACCAGCACGTCGACGACTTCCTGGCGCGCTACGGCTTCATCATCCTCATCGTGCTGGTGTTCGCGCTGCCGCAGGTCCTGGGCTACTTGTTCTGGCCGTTCTTCGAGCTGGGCAAGTGGGCGCTGGCGATGGTGCTGGTCTGAGCCCGGTCCTGGTCCCTCGCGCATGACCGACGTGCAGCACGACGGCGGGGCGCCATCCCCCGACGCAGCGGAGCCCGTGTCCGGCGTCGATGCCCGCGCCGCTCGCCCGGTGGTGTCCGTGCCGCCCGATGTGCCCGACACCGCCCGGGTGTGCGAGGTGGCGCTCGAGGAATTCGAGGGCCCGCTCGACCTGCTGCTGCACCTGGTGCGGCGGCACGAGCTCGACATCCTCAACATCCCCATCGCCTTCGTCTGCGAGAAGTACCTCGAGTACATCGAGTTCATGCGGGCGCTCGACCTCGAGGTGGCGGGCGACTACCTGGTGATGGCGGCGACCCTCGCCTACCTCAAGAGCCGCGAGCTGGTGCCGCACGAGGCCGAGGAGTCCGAGGAGAGCGAGGAGGAGGACGGCCCCGATCCTCGCCAGCAGCTCATCGCCCGCCTGCTCGAGTACCAGACGTTCAAGGACGCGGCCGACCGCCTCGACGCCCGCCCGATCGCCGGGCGCGACACCTTCGGGCGCGGGCAGGAGGTGGAGCTGCCGCCGGTCGACGCCGGGCTGGCGCCCATCACCCTGTTCAGGCTGGCCGAGGCCTACCAGCGGGTGCTGGAGCGGGCGCGGATCCACAAGAGCCACGAGGTGGTGCTCGAGACCATCTCGGTGGCGGCGCGCATGGAGCAGCTGGCCACGGTGCTCATCGAGCGCAGCCGCTTCGAGTTCGAGACCCTGTTCCTGCAGCGCACCTGGAGCAGCGAGGGCGAGCTGCGCTCGATGCTGGTGGTCACGCTGATGTCGATCCTCGAGCTGGTGCGCATGGGCATCGCCAGCGTCCACCAGCCCTTCGACTCCGAGGTGATCCTGGTGGAGCGCCTGGCCACGCCCGAGGAGGCCCGCGAGGCGCTGGCGGGGTACGACGAGGCGATCAGCTTCGGCACCGGCAAGGCGCAGACCGAGACGTCCGCGAGCGAGGACGAGGCGGAGGAGGAGCTCGAGGCGGAAGGGCTCGGGGCGCTCGACCAGGATGACGAGGGGGCGGAGGCGGTCGCGGACGAGGCCGGCGGCGCCGGGGAGCCAGGCCCCTCGGCGCGCGGGGTGGAGGTTGGCGAGGGCGACGAGCCGGGTGCACGCGAGGGCGATGGGCTCGATACCGCGTGGACCGACGAGCTGGGCGCGGACGAGCCCGAGCTGGATGTGATCACGCTCGACCCCGCGGCAGCCGACGAGCTGCACGCGGAGGACTCCGACGCGCTCGATTCGGTGGACGCCGATCCGCTCGAAGCGGAACGCCATGACGATGATGCGGCGTGGCCCGACGAGCTCGGGGCTGCGGATGCGCCCGACGACGGGCACGACCCGGAGGGGCCGGTGGCCGGGTCGGTGCCGGGGGTGGGGATCGAGGAGCCTCACGGTGGACCGGCGGCCGCCGAGCCCGAGCACGCAGACGAGGCCGAGACGGCGTCCGAGTCGGACGCGCAGCCTACGGAGGCCCTGGGCTCGGTGCCGACCCCCGCCCAGGATGCTGGCGCCGTCGCGCGATCCGTTGTATCCGAGTTGCCCCCGGTCGAGGCCGATGTGCACGACCGGGACGGGGACGAGGCAACGGGATCCGAGGCAGATGACGAGGAGCACGGCGAGAACGGGGAAGCTGAAGCGGGCGAAGGCTCGCAAGGGCCCTGATCCCCGGACCCGTGACGCGACGGTAGGAGAGCTGCTCGCGGCGCTGCACGACGGCACCGCGGCGACCCCACCCGAGGCCGAGGCGGGCCAAGCCGAGGCCTCGCCGGCCGAGCCCTCGTCGGTGGCCGAGGCGGGCGAGTCGTCCGAGCAGGCGGATGCGGCTCCTTCGCCCATGCTCCGCATGGACGACCCCGACGACCTGGGGCTGGCCGGCTACGAGGACACGGGCGAGGAGCTCGAGCTGGCCGCGCCCGAGCCGGTGGCACCGCGGGCCGACGGCGTGGAGCTGAGCGACACGCTGCCGATGGCGCCCGAGGACGACATCAGCCGCGTCCAGGGGCAGGCCTCGCCGCGCCTGGTGTCGGTGGTGGAGAGCCTGCTGTTCGCCTCCGACCGGCCGCTGACCGTGCGGGACATCCGGCGGGTGCTCAAGGAGCCCACGGTGCGCCAGGTGCAGCTCGCCCTCAAGCACCTGCTGGTGAGCACCCTCGATCGCGGGGTGGTGCTCAGCCAGGTCGCCGGTGGCTTCCGCCTGCGGACCAACCCCAACAATGCCCGCTGGGTGCAGAAGATGCTCGCGGGCAAGCCGGCGAGGCTCTCGCGCTCGCAGCTCGAGGCGCTGGCCGTGATCGCCTACCGCCAGCCGATCACCAAGGCCGAGATCGACCACGTGCGCGGCGTGGACTGTGGGGCGGTGCTGCGGGTGCTGCTCGAGCGGGACCTCGCGCGCATCGTGGGACGCAAGGAGGAGCCGGGGCGGCCGCACCTGTACGGCACCACGGTGGAGTTCTTGGAGTTCTTCAACCTCCGCAGCCTGCGGGACATGCCGGACCTCCACGAGTTCCGCGAGCTCACCGACGAGAGCCGAGCCACGCTGCGCGTCGAGCTCGGCGAGGACGCCGACGAGCTCGAGGCCGAGGTCCTCGGCCAAGAGGTCCTGCCCTTCGACACCCAGAGCACGGGCGAAGGGGAGGAGGCCGCGAACGACGGCGAGGAAGCGGCGGTGTCCGAGGAAGATGCATCCGAGGAAGATGCATCCGAGGAAGATGCATCCGAGGAAGATGCATCCGAGGAAGATGCGTCCGAGGAAGATGCATCCGAGGAAGATGCATCCGAGGAAGATGCATCCGAGGAAGATGCATCCGAGGAAGATGCATCCGAGGAAGATGCATCCGAGGAAGATGCATCCGAGGAAGATGCATCCGAGGAAGATGCATCCGAGGAAGCGGCATCCGAGGACGAGGCTGCGTCCGAGGAAGAGGCTGCATCCGAGGAAGATGCATCCGAGGAAGATGCATCCGAGCAAGACGCCGTGCTCGAGGAGGAGTCGGAGCCATGAGCGGACGAGATTCCGGCGGCTCGCCCCCGGCTGCGGGGGTGCGCCTGCAGAAGGTCCTCGCGCGAGCGGGTGTGTCGTCGCGTCGCGGCGGCGAGGCCCTCATCACGGCGGGACGGGTGAGGGTCAACGACCGCGTGGTCACCGAGCTGGGCGTGCGGGTCGATCCGGCCGTGGATCGCGTGACCGTGGATGGCCAGGAGATCGCGCTCGAGGCCCCGGTCTACCTGGTGATGAACAAGCCCGACGGAGTGGTGTGCTCGGCCGAGGGACCCAAGGACGATCGCGGGCGACCGACCGTGCTGTCGCTGCTGCACGGGATCTCCGAGCGCGTGTATCCGGTGGGGCGGCTCGACTTCCACACGCGAGGCGTGCTGCTGCTCACGAATGACGGCGAGCTCGCGGCCCGCCTCACGCACCCGCGCCACAAGGTGCCCAAGACCTATCACGCCAAGTTCCAGGGCCAGCTCGAGCCGCCGGTGCTCGACGCCCTGATGCAGGGCGTGACCCTCGAGGATGGCACGCACACGCGACCGCTGTCGGAGCTGTCGATCGTCAAGGAGACCCAGACCAATACCTGGGCCCAGCTCACCCTCACCCAAGGGCTGTACCGCCAGGTCCGGCGCATGGGCGAGGCCGTCGGCCGCCCCGTCCTCAAGCTCATCCGGGTGTCGTTCGCAGGCATCACCGCCGACGGGCTGCGCGACGGAGAGTGGCGGCGCTTGCGCGAGGACGAGGTGGAGCAGCTTCGGATGGTGGCCGGCGCGGCGACGCCGGTCCGTCGCGGCCGTCGCCGCGGCCCTCCCAAGGGTGGCCAAACCCATGGCAAGTCGGGCGGCAACTCGCGCTCGGGGCCCTTGCGGTGACCCGCCCAACCATGTAGCTTCCCGCTTCCCGCGAGGACGGCCGTTTCCCATGCCGCCTCGCCTCCGAGGCCCAGGCGCCCCCGGACGCCAGGGAGATCCAGACGATGGCCAAGCTTTCTCAGGTCCTGCGCGACGAAAAGCGCGACAAGCTGATCAAGAAGTACGCGGAACGGCGGGCCGAGCTTCGCAAGAAGCTCAAGGATCCCGAGCTCGATCCCGACGAGAAGTTCGAGGTGATGGAGCAGCTCGGCAAGCTGCCCCGCAACTCGTGCCCCACCCGCAAGACCCGCCGCTGCATGCTCACCGGCCGCAGCAAGGCGGTCTACCGCAAGTTCGGCCTGTGCCGCGTGGCCCTGCGCGATCTGGCGCTGCGAGGCGACCTGCCGGGCGTGACCAAGTCCAGCTGGTAGCACGGGAGTCGACGCCATGAAGATGGGAATCCATCCCGACTATCACAAGGTGCTGTTCGTCGACACCTCCACGGGCGACGAGTGGACCTCCTTCTCCACCCTGCGCAGCAGCGAGACCAAGGAGGTCGAGGGCGAGGATCTCCCCGTCATCCGCCTCGAGATCTCCGCGCACAGCCACCCGTTCTGGACGGGCCAGGCGCGCCGAGTCGACACGGAGGGGCGCATCGATCGCTTCCACCGTCGCTACGCGAGCAAGAAGGCCAAGGCCTGAGCCCGTGGCCCGCAAGGCGAAGCGCTCCGGGCCGTCGCCCAAGGCCGCTGCCGGCCGCCCGCGGTCGACCAAGAAGGCCGCTCCCGAAGGCGCCCGCCGCATCCGCGGCGAGGCGCCGTTCGTTTCGGGGGCCCAGGCGATCGACGCCACCCTGGCCCAGCGCGTGCTCGACAAGGCGCTCGAGCGGGGCGGGCACTTCGCCGACCTCTACTTCGAGTACCGCCGCTCGGCGTCGCTCTCCATGGAGGACGGCAAGGTCCGCACCGCGGGCGGCGGCATCGACATGGGCATGGGCGTGCGCGTGGTGGTGGGCTCGGCCGTGGGCTACGCCTACGCCGAGAGCCTCGAGCCCGAGGAGATGATGCGCGCGGCCGAGACGGCCAGTCAGATCGCCAAGGCCGGCGCCGCGGTGGCCCCGGTCGCGATCCGCTCCCGTCGGGTCAAGAGCGTCTACCCCGTGCTCGACGAGGTCGTCGACGTGGAGGGCCTCGCCCGCGTGGAGCTGCTGCGCCGCGCCGACCGGGCCGCCCGCGCCCACGACCGCAAGATCAAGCGGGTCGACGCCTCGCTGGTCGCCGTGCACAAGGAGATCCTCGTCGTCACCAGCGACGGGGTGATGGTCCACGACCTGCGCCCCATGGTGCGGATCTCGGTCTCGGCGGTGGCTCGCCGCGGCAAGCGGACCGAGGTGGGCAGCAGCGGCGGCGGCGGGCGCCTGGGCCTGGGCTACTTCGAGAGCGTGACCCCCGAGGCCCACGGCCAGGAGGCGGCCCGGGTGGCGCTGCTCAACCTCGACAGCCGCCCCGCGCCGGCGGGCACCATGCCCGTGGTGCTCGGCCCCGGCGACTCGGGGATCCTGCTGCACGAGGCGGTGGGGCACGGGCTCGAGGCCGACTTCAACCGCAAGCGGACCTCCAACTACACCGACTGCATCGGCAAGCCGGTGGCCTCGCCGCTGGTCACCGTGGTCGACGATCCCTACATCGTGGGCTCGCGCGGCAGCCTCAACGTGGACGACGAGGGCGTGGTGCCCAAGGAGCACCGGCTCATCGTCGACGGCAAGCTGCGCGCCTACATGCACGATCGGATCAGCGCCGAGTACTTCCACCTGCGGCCCTCCGGCAGCGGCCGGCGGGAGAGCTTCCGCCACGTGACCATGCCGCGGATGACCAACACCCTGATGCTCGCCGGCCACGACGATCCGCAGGACATCATTCGCTCGGTCGAGCGGGGGGTCTACGCGGTCAAGTACAGCGGCGGCCAAGTCAACATCTCCAACGGCGACTTCGTGTTCAGCCTGACCGAGGGCTACCTCATCGAGGACGGCAAGCTCACCGCGCCGCTCAAGGGGGCCAACCTCATCGGCAACGGCCCCGAGGCGCTGCGCACCGTGAGCATGGTGGGCCACGACTTCCAGCTCTCCGACGGCATGTGGACCTGCGGCAAGGACGGGCAGAGCGTCCCCGTGGGCGTGGGCATGCCCACCGTCAAGCTCGATCAGCTCACCGTGGGAGGCACGGCGGTCTGATGTCTCGCCCTCGCGCCATCGAGAAGAACCTCGACCACCTCGTCTCGATCGCCGAGCGCTCGCTCCAGCGCCTGCGCGAGCTGGGGGTCGACCATGCCGAGGTCGCGGTGGGCACCGGGCGCGAGCTCGAGGTGACCGTGCGCCAGGGCGAGGTGGAGCTGGTCAAGGAGGCCGGCAGCAGCGGCCTGGGCGTCCGCGTGGTGCACGACGGGCGCGTGGCCACCAGCTCCACCACCGACTTCCGCCCCGAGGCCCTCGACGGCTTCCTCGCGCGGGTGGTCGAGATGGCCGACGTCAGCGAGCCCGACGAGCTGGCGGCTCCGCCCGAGCCCCGCGAGCTGGTCACCACGTGGCCCGAGCTCGAGCTCTTCGATCCCGCCACCGATCGCATCCGCGCCGCGCGGGCGATCAAGCTGGCCACCGCGGGCGAGCGTGCGGCCCTGCGGGCCGACCCCCGCATCACCACCTCGGAGGGCGCCAGCTTCGGGCGCAGCAGCGGCTGCTCGGTGCTCGCCACCTCGGGCGGCTTCGTGGGGCGCAACGCCGGCACCTACCAGTCGCTGGTGGTGCAGGCCGTGGCCGACGACGAGGGCGGCAAGAAGCGCAAGGGCTTCTACTGGAGCGGCGGGCGCTTCTTCGAGGAGCTCGAGGGCGCGGCCGAGGTGGGTCGCGAGGCGGCCAGCCGCGCCGTGGCCCAGCTCGGCGCCCGCAAGATCCCCACCGGCCGCTACCCGGTGGTGTTCGAGAAGAACGCCGCGCGAGCGATCGTGGGCCTGGTGGCGAGCTGCGTGATGGGCGATGCCGTGTATCGCCACCGCAGCTACCTCGAGGGGCGCCTGGGCGACACCATCGCCAGCTCCGCGGTCACCCTGATCGACGATCCGCTGATCCCCCGCGGTCCCGGCTCGCGCCCCTTCGACGGCGAGGGCCGCAAGGTGGGCAAGATCCGGGTGGTGGGCAAGGGCGTGCTGCGCAGCTACCTGCTCGACACCTACAGCGCCCGCAAGCTGGGCCTGCGCCCCACGGGCAGCGCCAGCGGGGGCGGCGGGGTGCCGCACTCGAGCACCAGCAACTTCTACCTCGCGCCCGGTCGGGTGGGCCCCGAGGGCCTGCTGCGTGGGGTGAAGCGAGGCCTGTTCGTCACGCGCATGATGGGCTTCGGCTTCGACCCCACCACCGGCAACTTCAGCCGCGGGGCCGAGGGCTTCCTCATCGAGGACGGCGAGCTGACCCAGCCGGTGGGCGAGATCACCGTGTCGCGCAACCTCGACGAGCTGCTCAAGGGCATCGACAAGGTCGCCAACGACCTCGAGCACAAGACGAGCATCGCCTCGCCGAGCTTCCGCGTCGACGAGATGACGATCGCGGGGAGCTGAGGGCACCGCTCGCCGCGGGCTCACAGCCAGCGCGCCACGAGCGGGGCGATGCGCTCGAGGATCGCCCCGTGCAGGCTCGCAGGCGAGGCGACCACGCCGGCGGGGTGGGTGACCGCGGGGGCGCGGAAGTCCAGGGGACGACCGAGCAGGTCGGTCACCTGGCCTCCGGCGGCCAGCACCAGGGTGGCGGGCGCACAGGTGTCCCACATCTTGGTGTGCCCGGGAGCCTGCACGTAGACGTTGGCGTCGCCGCGGGCCACCGAGGCCAGGCGCACGCCCACGCTGCCCACGCCCCGGGCGCGGTCGGCCGTGACCCCCAGGGCCCGGCGGATCAGGATCTGGCGCGACAGCGGGTACACGCGCCCGCCGATGAGCTGCAGCGAGTCCATCGAGGCCTCGACGGGCGGGTGCAGCCGTCGCTCCTGGCCGTCGGGGCCGCGGTGGTGGGCCTCGCAGCGCGCGGCCGTGCGCACGGCCCAGCTCAGGTGGCCGGCCGCGGGCTCGAGCACCACGCCCAGCGAGGGCTCGCCGTCGATGCACAGGCCGACCTGGATGGTCCAGCCGGTGCGCCCGCGGGAGAACTCGCGGGTGCCGTCGATGGGATCGACGTACCAGCAGCGCGAGGGTCCGCGCCAGCGGCCATCGTCGGCGCTCTCCTCGGCGAGCACGCCGTCGTCGGGGAAGCGCTCGCGCAGGGCGGCCACGATGCGATCGTTGATCTCGGTGTCGGCGACGGTGATCGGCCCGCCGCCGAGCGGCTTCTGGCGCAGGCCGAGCACCTTGGTGCCGCGGCGCCAGTAGTACATCGCCACGTCGCCGCACTCGCGGACGAGGTCGAGGGTGTAGGCCAGCTCCGGCTCGAGCGCGGTCATGGAGGATGCGGTCGCCATGGGCCGAGGGCGTCGAGCAGCGCGTTGGCATCGGCCTCGCGTCCCTCGGCATGCAAGGCGTCCAGCAGACGCCTGCTGCCGTCATGATAGGCGGCGAAGAGGTCGTCGGTCCACGGGTGGGCGGGCCGAGGCTGGTGGCGCGGGGGCGAGCCGTAGCGATGCAGCGCCTCGAGGTGGCCCGCGATCACCTCGGCGGGCCCCGTGTCGAGGCGATGGGGCGGCAGCACGCGCAGCAGGACCCCCTGCGGGACCATGGGCAGCGCGGCCGCGGGGCGCGAGAACACGTTGGCGAGATAGATCGGCGTGTCGCGGAGCGCGGGGTTGCTCCACAGGGCCCCCATCATGGCCACGGGCTTGTCGATCTCGGGCAGCCCGGGCCAGCGGGTGCGGAGCTGGTCGCGGTACCACCGCTGTGACAGCAACGAGGCATCGATGTAGAGCACCTCGGGCCCGAGGCCGCGGACCTGCTGCACGAAGAGCACGGGGAACAGCCGGTGATCATCGGTGCCGAACACCAGCGCGCGCTGGCCGGGGGCCGGGGTACGCAGCAGATCGACGGCATAGCGCTCCACCCCGCCGTCGTCGGAAGGCAGGCCCCGGGCCGTGCTGCGGGTGATCTGGGTGGCCACCAGCACCGCGGCGCCCAGCCCCAGCAGGCCGCGCGCCCACCGATGGCGGGCCAGGCCCAGCAGCCGCGAGGCGGCCGCGGCCCACAGGGGACACCACAGCAGGATGGAGAGCAGATCGAAGCGCTCGAGGATCCAGGCCCCGAACGGCCGCGTGGGGTCGATGTTGTGGACGGCGGGGAAGACGAGGGTGCTGGCGAGCACGGCGCCCCACAGCCCCCACCAGGCTCCGGGCCGCGCGGCGGCGGGGCGGGGCAGGGCGAGGACGCCCACCAGCAGCAGCACCAGCGTCGCGGCGACGGGGCCCGCGGGCAGGCCCCCGCCCGCGGCGCTGCCCACCGTCTGGATCGCGCGGCTCCACTGGTCGAGCAGATCGGGGGTTTCCTGATGCAGGCTGAGCTGGAAGACCCCGTAGTCGGCTCGGCTCACGTGATGGACGAGGCCCTCGAGGGTGGTGGGGTCGCCCCAGCGCCAGGCGCCGCCGCGGCCGATCATGAGGGTGAGGTAGGGCAGCAGGCCCAGCAGCCCCGCGGCCACGCCCTCGAGCCCGGCCCGCAGCAGGCGGCGCGGCGCGAAGGGGCGGGGCCATGCCGCGCCCACCACCACGGGGAGCACGAGCACGGCGCTGAGGTGGTGGCTGACGGCGAGGCCGAAGGCGAGCCCGAGCTGGTAGGGCCGGACGCCGGGGCGATCGGCCAGGCGCAGGATCGCTGCGCAGGCCAGCAGGTGCAGCCCCCACACCTCGCTGTCGCTCGCGTGCAGCAGCACCGGCGAGGCGGTGGCCATGATCGCGACCGCGGCCGTGGCGGGGCCGCGACCGGACCAGCGCACGAGCACCGGCCACAGCAGCAGCCACGCCGCCACGCCGGCCAGCGCACAGGGCCAGGCGGCGGCGCGGGTGGGCGGCACGCCCAGCGCGAGCAGGGCCCGGGCGGGCAGCCCCAGGATCCGCATCCACGGATAGCCCGAGGGGTGGGGCACGCCGCCCTCCAGCATCACCGTGGCGAATTCACCGGCGTCGCCGGCCTGCACGGCGTCGGGCAGGGCCAGGCCGGCGAGCCCCAGCAGCAGCGCGGCCAGCCCGGCCAGCGGAAGCCGCGAGCGCCATGCGGGGAGCTCGGGCGGATCCGCAGGGGCGCTCACGGGGATCATGGTACGGGCTCGTCAGCGGCTCAGCAGGTCGTCCAGCGCGAGCATGCGGGGCCCGGCCGAGGTCACCACCACCGAGGCGGGGCGCAGGCGGGCCTCGATCGCGTCGCGCAGCGGCTCGGGCAGGAGCAGGGCCTCGGCGGGGATCAGGCCCCGCCAGCCGGCCACGGTGTCGTCGAGCACCCGCGCGTCCTCGGGCCAGGGGGCGAGCACCACGGTGCGATCGGAGCGATCGAGGATCGGCTGCAGCCAGGGATCGTCGGCCGCACACAGGGCGTCGAGCAGCTCGGGCGACCAGCTCTCGGCGGCGACCACCTCGATGCCGTCCTGCACCCGAATCATGCCCTCGGCGGTGGAGCGCGAGGCCGGGGCCTCGGGGGTGCTGCCCAGCTCGCGCAGGTCGGCCACGGGGGCGCGCAGCCGGGCCAGGGCCTCGCGGGCGGGCAGGCGGCGCTCGGGATCGGGCGCGGTCATCTCGGCCACGAGCTGGCGCTCGGCCTCGCCGAGCTCGTCGTCGGGGCCGGGCGCCTCGAGCCGACCCACGAGCATGGCATGCAGCAGCATGCCCACCGCGAACAGATCGCTGGCGGCCGTGGGCGGGCTGCCGCGCCGCAGCTCGGGCGCGGTCATCAGCATGAGCTCCTCGAGCCCGCCGGTGCGGGTGGCGGCCAGGCCCGCGAGCTGGTGCACCCCGAAGGGCCCGAGCTGCGGTCGCCCCAGCGCATCGGTCATCACCAGGCTGGGCAGGATGGCGCCGTGCACCAGGCCGCGATCGTGGGCCGCCGCGAGGCCCTCGAGCAGGAACGCGATCAGGGCGCGGGCCCGCGGGGCCGCGTCGCGCAGCCCGGGCGGTCGCACGAGCTGGCGCAGCGGCGGGCCCTCGGCGCGGGCCAGCACCAGCAGCCCGGCCTCCGGCACCGCGCGCAGCACCTTGCGGATCGCGGGGTGCCCTACCTCCGACGCGGCCTGGGCCGCGGACAGGAAGCGATCGACCGAGGTGGCGATCCGCGGATCGATGGGCTCGGGCTGGTCCGCGAGCAGGAGGTGGATCTCCACCTCCTGCAGGGTGAGGCGATCCACGCCCACGTAGGCCGCGCCCGCCAGCGCTCCGCCGAGCAGGCCGGTCACGCGGTAGCGACCGGGCACCGCATCGTCGGAGGGCCGCGCCCCGTGGCGCTGGAGCACGAGCTGCGCCGCGAGGTCGTGGCCCAGCGAGCCCAGGGCCCGGGCGAGCAGGGCAGCCAGCTCGGGTGTGCCGCCGCCGCTGCGCAGGGCAACCTGGGCGTGACGGGCCGCGCCCTCGGCATCGCCCAGGTCCCACGCCAGGCGGGCGGCCAGGGCCGAGGACTCCGGCGAGGGCTCGCGCTCGTCGAGCTGCAACAGCTCGAGCGCATCGCGGGGCCGCTCGGCCTCGGCCAGGGCCTGCGCCGCGCCCAGGCGGTTGCCCGCGCGCAGCAGCGCCGCGGCCCGGTCCTCGGGCGAGGCATTGCGGCTGGCCAGCAGCCGCGCCACCTCCATGTCCCGCCGACGCGCGCGCAGCAGCGCGACCGCGGCATCGAAGAGCTCGTCGTCCGCGGCGGGCAGCTCGGCCAGCAGCCCATCGAGCTCGGGAGCCGAGCCCGACTCCAGCGCCATGCGCAGCGCGTCCACCAGACGACCGGCTCGGCGGTAGTCGGCCAGGGCGCCCGCGAAGTCCCAGATCTGCTCGCGGACCCAGCCGGCCAGGCCGTGGCGATCGCTCGCGGCGAGCTCCCGGGCCAGCGCCTCGTGCTCGCCGGCGTCGAGCCGCCTCCGCTCGTCCTCGTCGAGCGGGCCGAGGCTGGGAGGAGGGGATCGCATGCGCGGCCGCAGTATGCCCGAGGGGCGGCCCGACCTTCAGCCGGGGTCGACCTCGATCGGCTGGATCTCCACCTCGGGCGGGGTCTCCACCGCGGGCCCGGGGGGCAGGGCGAGGTTGCGGACGAGGCCGGCGGGCGCCCACCAGTAGCGATCCAGCGCGGCGGCATCGGCCGGTCCCAGCCCCAGCAGCAGCAGGCCCAGGCCGCGCAGCGCGGCGCGAGGCCGGGCCTCGGCGGCGGCGACGAGCGGCTCGGGCGATCCGCAGCCCAGGCCGTCGAGCGAGCGCGCCAGCTCCTCGGTGGGACCCAGCTCGCCGTGGATCCACACGGCGACCGCGGCCAGGCACGCGTCGTGCCGAGCCTCCTCGATCGCCCGCAGCTCGGCCCCGCGCCAGCCGGTGGCGGCGGTGATCGCCACCTGCAGCGTGGTGCGCTCGGCCGCGGGCGCCATCCGACCGCGCAGCATCGTGATGTCGGGCGCGGTGGCCCGCACGGCGGCGGCCCGGGTGGGATCGATGATCCCACGATCGATGATCCGCAGCACGATCGCAGCGTCGTCGGGCGCGGCCGGCCCGAGCTCGGCGATCACGGCCTCGCAGTGGAGCTCGCCGTGCAGGTGGGTGGCCTGGCCCTTCACCCAGCTCTCGAACGGGGCGAAGGCGGCACGACACGCCGCGAGATCGAAGGGCCGGGGCAGCGCCGTGCTGGCGTCGGGCTGGCCGCCCTCGCGCTCCACCATGGCGCCCATGCGCGCGGCCGCGGTCCGAGCCCCGTCGAACAACGCCTTGGGCGGGTGCCCGTAGGCCTCGGCGTGCGTGAGCCACTCGGTCAGCTTCGCGGCGCCCCAGCGGGCGGGACGGCGCTTCCAGGCGCTCGGCTCGGCGCTGGGCACCACCGAGGACCAGGGCAGCTCCTCGGCGGTGGGCAGGGCGATCGCGGCCGCCTCGAGCCCGGCGTCGAGCTCCTCGATCACCGCGCGCAGCGAGGGCAGGGCGGCGGCCACCGGATGCTCCGCGGGACGCCCCGCCCCCCAGCGATCGAGCTGGGCCGCGAGCGCGGCGAGGTCCTCCCGGGCCGCGCTCACGGTGGGCAGCGAGGCCGAGCCCACCTGCTCGAAGCCCGCGCGCAGCATGGGGCCGAGCTGGTCGAGGCCGCAGCCATCCGCGTCGCACTCCCCCGCGGGGATCCGCCGCCCCAGCTCCTCGAGGTACGGCTCGAGGGCGAACAGCACCGCACGCGGATCGTCGCGCCACGGCCGACGCAGGTAGAGGTGGCCCCGCGCCAGGGTGGTCTGCATGGCGCGGAGCACCACCGCGTCCAGCGGATCGAGCCAGGCCTCGTCGATGCCGTTGGCCTCGTCGTCGGCCGGCTCGAGCTCGGTGCGCAGGGAGGCGCGGCTGGCCACGTCGAGGCCGGGCGGTCGCAGGGGCGTGCCCTCCACCTGGGCGGCTGCGACGGGATCGAGGCGGCGCAGCACCGGCAGGATCGCGGTGCGCACCCGCGAGAGCGCCGTGGCGTGGGCCTTGCGACGGAACGCGTCGTCGGGCGGAGGCGTGGGCGACGAGGGCGAGGCCTCGGCTCCGCCCTCGGGGCTCGGCACGGAGGGGCTCGACGGGCATCCCGCGACCGCCCCCGCCAGCAGCAGGGTGCGGACGGCCGTCGGCCAGCTCCGCGG
Organism: Myxococcales bacterium; assembly: GCA_020633315.1. Classification (GTDB taxonomy): domain Bacteria; phylum Myxococcota_A; class Polyangia; order Nannocystales; family Nannocystaceae; genus Paraliomyxa. The sequence goes on along the minus strand of JACKDV010000003.1, from coordinate 338,638 downwards.
CGCCCGGCTCATGCCTCGCCCAGACCCGGCGCCGGGAACTCGGAGAGGAACTCCGCCACCTCGGCCCGCAGCCCGTCGCAGAACGCCTGGTCGGGCTCGCCGTCCTTGGCGGCCGCCTCCTTGATCCCGCGATCGATGAGCTCGGCCACCGTGGCCATGTGCTCGCTGCGAAGGCCCCGCGAGGTGAGCGAGGGCGTGCCGATGCGCACTCCCGAGGGATCGAAGGGCTTGCGCGGATCGAAGGGGATGGCGTTGCCGTTGAGCTCGATGCCGCAGCGGTCCAGCGCGATGCCGGCGCGGCGCCCCGAGATCCCCTGCTCCGTCAGGTCGACCAGCATCAGGTGGTTGTCGGTGCCGCCGGTGACGAGGGTGTAGCCGCGCTCCATCATGCGCTCGGCCAGCGCCTTGGCGTTGGCCACCACCGCGTGGGCGTACGCCGAGAACGCCTTGGTCGAGGCCTCGGCGAAGGCCACCGCCTTGGACGCGGTGGTGTGGTTGTGCGGCCCGCCCTGCAGGCCGGGGAACACCGCGCGATCGATGGCCTTGGCGTGCTCCTCCTTGCACAGGATGAGCCCGCCCCGGGGCCCCCGCAGGGTCTTGTGGGTGGTGGTGGTGACCGCCGCGCAGTGGGGCACCGGGCTGGGGTGGGCCCCGCCCGCGACCAGGCCGGCGAAGTGGGCCATGTCGGCCACCAGGTGGGCACCCACCTCGGCCGCGATCTCGGCGAAGGCGGCGAAGTCGAGGTGCCGCGGGTAGGCCGAGTGCCCGCACCAGATGAGCTTGGGGTGGTGCTCCCGCGCCAGCGAGCGCACCTCGTCCATGTCGATGCGGTGATCGGAGCGACGCACTCCGTACTGCACCGACTTGTAGTAGATGCCGGTGGCGCTCACCTTCCAGCCGTGGGTGAGGTGGCCGCCCGCGGGCAGCGACAGCCCCATGGTGGTGTCGCCGGGCTCGCACAGGGCCAGCAGCACCGCGAGGTTGGCCGGCGAGCCGCTGTAGGGCTGCACGTTGGCGTGCTCGGCCCCGAACAGCGCCTTGGCACGAGCGATCGCCAGGCTCTCCAGCGGATCGATGATCCCCATGCCCTCGTAGTAGCGACGACCCGGGTAGCCCTCGGCGTACTTGTTGGTGAGGCTGGCCGCGCTCGCCTCGAGCACCGCCCGCGAGGCGTAGTTCTCGCTGGCGATGAGCCGCAGGCTCTCGCGCTGGCGGCGGTCCTCGCCGCGGATCAGCTCGTACACCTCGGGATCCGCTTCGGACAGCGGAGGATCGCGTCGCGCGTCGCTCATGGGCGGGAGTCTTCGCGGCCGGGTGGTGGCTTGTCAATCGGCCGCGTGGCGGGCCCGGGGGGCGCGGGCGGCCGCGGGTTTCCCGAGCCGCGAAAGGTCGCCTACCATCCCGCGCCGTGGAGCTGCACCCCTCCCGCGAGGGCTTCCTCGCGCAGGCCGCCCAGGGCTCGCCGGTCCAGCCGGTGTGGTGCGAGGTGCTCGACGACGGCGAGACCCCGGTGGCCGCGTTCGCGCGGCTGCGGGCCCACGGCGCGGCCGGCCTGCTCGAGAGCGTGGTGGGAGGCGAGCGCTGGGCTCGCTACAGCTTCGTGGTGGTGGGGGCCCGCGCGCGGGTGGTGGGCCGCTGGGAGCACGACGCCCTGCGGGTGGAGCTGCGCCCCGGCGAGGGCTTCTGCGTGCCGCCGGAGCTGCGCGAGGGCGAGGGGCTGCCCGCGCTGCGACGGATCTTCGAGCACTACCGGGCGCCGAGCCATCCCGATCAGCCGCCGCTGTGGGGCGGCTTGGTGGGCGCCTGGGGCCACGATCTCGTGCGCTGCTTCGAGCACCTGCCCGCGCCCCCCGGTCGCGCGCCCGCCGGGGTGGCCGCGGTGGATCTGGTGGTGACCGACACGGTGGTGGTGTTCGACACCCTCACCCAGCGGGTGCGGCTGGTGACTGCGGCCCACGTGGACGACGACGGCGGGCCCGAGGCGGCCTACGAGGCGGCGCGCGAGCGCCTGGCCCGGGTGCGCGAGGCCCTGCTCCATGCTCCGCCCGCGCTGCGCGTGCTCGAGCCCGACGAGCACGTGCCCTTCGCCACCGAGCCCGCGCCGCCCTGGTCGCGCGAGGGCTACCTGCGATCGGTGCGCGCGGCCAAGGAGCACGTGGTCGCCGGCGACGTCTTCCAGGTGGTGCTGGCCCAGGGCTTCGAGCTGCCCCGCGGCGACGTCGACGTGCTCGACGTGTACCGGATCCTGCGGATGACCAACCCCGCGCCCTACATGGTGCTGCTCGAGCTGGCCACGGGGAGCCTGGCCGGGGCCTCGCCCGAGGTGCTGGTGCGCCTGCATCGCGACACCCGGCGGATCACCGTGCGCCCGATCGCGGGCACCCGCCCGCGCGGCGCCACCGAGGCGGAGGACCTCGCGCTCGAGCGCGAGCTGCTGGCCGATCCCAAGGAGCGGGCCGAGCACCTGATGCTCATCGACCTGGGCCGCAACGACGTGGGCCGGGTGGCGGAGGGCGGCAGCGTGCACATGACCGAGCGCTTCGCGGTGGAGCGCTACAGCAAGGTGATGCACATCGTCTCCGAGGTGGTCGGCACCCTCGCCCCCGGCCTCGACGCCCTCGACGCCCTGCGGGCGACCTTCCCCCAGGGCACGCTCTCGGGCGCGCCCAAGGTGCGGGCGCTGCAGCTCATCGACGAGCTCGAGCCGGCCGAGCGCGGCTGGTATGGCGGCGCGGTGGGCTACGTGGGCTTCGACGGCGGGGCCGACTTCGCGATCTGCATCCGCAGCGCGCTGGCCCTGCCCGATCGCTTCCGCGTGCAGGCCGGGGCGGGCATCGTCTTCGACTCCGATCCGCACGCCGAGGACACCGAGTGTCGCAACAAGGCCGCCGCCGTGCTCCGTGCGATCGCGATGGCGGGAGGGAAGGGCGCATGAAGCAGCCGGCACCGAGCGGCCGCCGCTACCTGCCCCCTGCGCCCAGCGGGCCGCAGGTGGTGATGATCGACAACTACGACTCGTTCACCTTCAACCTCGTGCAGTACCTGCTCGAGCTGGGGGCGGTGGTCGACGTGTACCGCAACGATGCGATCACCGACGACGAGGTGGTGGCGCTGCGGCCCACCCACCTGGTGCTCTCGCCAGGCCCCGGCCGCCCCACCGACAGCGGCGTGTGCCAGGCACTGTGCCGCCGGGTCTGTGACGACGCGCCCATTCCCACCCTGGGCGTGTGCCTGGGCCACCAGACCCTGTGCGAGGTGCACGGGGCCACGGTCACCGGAGCGCCGCGGATCATGCACGGCAAGGTCTCGCCCGTGATCCACGACGGCACCGGCGTGCTCGCGGGGCTGCCCTCGCCGATGACGGTCACGCGCTACCACAGCCTCATCGTGGACGAGAGCACCCTGCCGTCCTTGCTGGTGGCCACCGCCCGCACGGCCGAGGGCGAGCTGATGGCGGTGCGTCACCGCGAGCGCCCCGTGCACGGCGTGCAGTTCCATCCCGAGTCGATCTCGAGCGAGCACGGCCATCGGCTGCTGGCGATGTTCTTGGGCGTGGGCAACGATCGCGCCGAGCGCCTCGACGCCGCCCTGCGGGCCTGAGCGAGCCGCGGGCGAGCCACCGCCACCGACGACGGGCTCGCGTCGACGGCCACCGCCGACGCCGTCGCTCGGCGCGGCCCCTTGCACCCGGGGGCGAATCGCCGCCAAGCTCCCGGCTCCCATGGGCCCCGAGGCCTTCGACTACGCGCTGCCCCCCGAGCAGATCGCCCAGGCGCCCGCCGGCCGCCGCGGTGACGCGCGCATGCTCGTGTGCACCGGCCTCGCGCCCGTCCATGCGCACGCCCGCGACTTGGTGGCGCACCTGCCCCCCGACGCGCTGGTGGTCGTCAACGCCTCGCGCGTGGTCCCGGCGCGGCTGCATGCCACGCGCGACGACGGCCGGAGCTTCGAGCTGCTGCTGTGCGATCCATCGCCGGCGCAGGTGCCCGGGGCGATGGTGCGAGCCTGGGTGCGCGGGGCCAAGAAGCTGCGCCCCGGCCAGCTGCTCCGCGCTGGCACGCTGCGCCTGCGCCACGAGGGCCCCGACGAGGTCGATCCCCGCGCGCGTCGCTTCGTGGTGGAGGAGGGCAGGGTGCTGCCCGCCCTGCACGAGCACGGCGAGGTCCCGCTGCCTCCTTACATCGCTCGTCCGAAGGGGCCCGAGCCCGAGGACCGCGAGCGCTACCAGACCGTCTATGCCGCCGACGAGGGCTCGGTGGCGGCGCCCACGGCCGGCCTGCACCTCGAGCCCGCGGTGCTCGCCCAGCTCGACCTGGTCGAGCTGCTGCTGCACGTGGGCCCGGGCACCTTCCTGCCGATGGAGGCGGCCGACGTCCGCGAGCACCGGGTGGGCGCCGAGCGGATCGAGCTCACCGTCGAGTCGGCCGCCCGCATCGAGGCGGCTCGCGCTGTTGGCCGCCCCATCGTGGCCGTGGGCACCACCACCACCCGCGCGCTCGAGGGCATCGCGGCCGCCCACCACGGACGCCTGCCCGCCACCGTCGGCACCACCGACCTGGTGATCACCCCCGGCTTCCGCTTCCAGGTGGTGACCCACCTGCTGACCAACTTCCACCTGCCCCGCAGCAGCTTGCTCATGCTGGTGTGCGCCTTGGCTGGTCGCGAGCCCGTGCTGGGGTGGTACGACGCGGCCGTGCGCGAGGGCTACCGCTTCTACAGCTACGGCGACTGCATGCTGCTGTCGCGGGCCGAGCCGGGGAGCCTGCCATGACCATCGCCGACCAGGAGGCCGTGCTGGCCGATCCGCCGCCGCCCGATCCGGCGCTGCGCCCCGATCCCGCCGAGGGCCTGCCCGCCACCGATCCCACGCTCGCCCGCCAGGCCCCCGGCCGCTTCGAGGTGCTCGCCACCGCCGGTCCCGCTCGCGCGGCGCGGCTGTGGACCGCCCACGGCCCCGTCGACACCCCTTGCTTCATGCCGGTGGGCACCTACGGCGCGGTCAAGGGCCTCACCCCCGACGAGCTGTGCGAGGTGGGCTCGCAGATCATCCTGGGCAACGCCTACCACCTCACCCACCGCCCGGGCGCCGAGCTGGTGGCCAAGCTCGGCGGCCTGCACTCGCTGATCTCGTGGCCCCGCGCCATCCTCACCGACAGCGGCGGCTTCCAGGTGTTCTCGCTGCGCGGCCTGCAGACCATCGACGACCAGGGCGTGGACTACCGCACCCACTTCGACGGCTCGTACCACCGCATGACCCCGCGCAGCGTGCTGGAGAACCAGGCGCGCCTGGGCTCGGACATCTGCATGGTGCTCGACCACTGCCCGCCGGGGGCGGCCGATGCCGCCACCATGAACGCGGCCGTCGAGCGCACCACCGCGTGGGCCCGCGAGGCGGCGAGCCTGCGCGCCGAGGTGCTCGCCCCCGAACAGCTGTGCTTCGGCATCGTGCAGGGCGGCACCGATCTCGAGCTCCGCGCGGCGCACCTGCGGGTGATGGCCCCGCTGCCCTTCGACGGCCTGGCCCTCGGCGGCCTCAGCGTGGGCGAGCCGATCCCGGCCATGCACGCGACGATGGCCGCGGTGGCCCCCACCATGCCCGAGGATCGGCCGCGCTATGTGATGGGGATCGGCACTCCGGCGGATCTGCTCGCCGCCGTGCGCGCTGGGGTGGACATGTTCGACTGCGTCATGCCCACTCGTCATGCGCGCAACGCCCAGGTGTTCACCTGGCAGGGACGCCTCAACCTGCGGTGGGCCGCGCTGCGCGACGACCCTCGCCCCATCGACCCCACCTGCGGCTGCCTCACGTGTCGGCGCTTCAGCCGCGCGTACCTGCGGCACCTGGGACGCATGGGCGAGGCGCTGTTCGCCCGCCTGGCCACGCTGCACAACCTCTTCTTCTTCCACCAGTGGGTGGCGGTGCTTCGTCGGGCCCTCACGGGGGGCACCTTCGATGCGGCGGCATCCGAGCTTTCCGCCGTGATCACGCGGCATTACCCGATCAAGTAGCGCGCGCGGTCGGTCTTGACCGCCCCGGGGGGCTCTGCTACCCCTGCCGCCTCTCGCGCGCCCCCCAGTGGCCCGCAACCCGAGGTGCCGTCCGCGGCCCTCGGTCAGACGGGCGGGCGGTGGGCGATATCTTGGCGCTCGTCCTCGCTTCCCCCCCGCCTCGGTTCGGTCTCCAGATGCTGCTGACAACCCTCCTCACCGCCGTGCTGCTCGCCGAAGGAGCCGCCGCCGGCCCCGGTCTCGGCGGCCTGCCGATGATCCTCCTGATGTTCGCGGTGATCTACTTCATCGTGCTGCGGCCGATGAGCAAGCAGGAGAAGGACCGCCGCAAGCGGGTCGACGGCCTGCAGAAGGGCGACGAGGTCGTGCTGCAGGGGGGCATCCTCGGGCGCGTCACCAACATCGACGATCCCAAGGTCGCGGTGGTCGAGATCGCCCCCAAGGTCCGCATCCGGGTGCTCAAGAAGGACATCAACGACACCAAGGCCGCGGCCCTCAAGGACGACAAGGACAAGGACAAGGACAAGGACAAGGCCGACGCCAAGGCCAAGGACGACAAGGACAAGAAGGCCAAGGACGAGAAGTCCAAGACCACCGCGTCCGACGATGCCAAGGACGCCAAGGACGACTCGACCAAGGACGACGCTCGCAAGGGCGCCTAGGCCACCGGAGGCCGTTTCACCATGCGTCGCTTTCTGAAGCTCAAGGCCCTCGCCCTGGCCGCGCTGATGACCTGGGCGATCCTCGCGATCCTGCCGTCCATCGCGTCGATCGCCCCCGAGGCCATCACGCTGCCGGCGTGGATCACCGACAACTTCACCTCCAAGTTCCAGCTCGGCCTCGACCTGCAGGGCGGCCTCCACCTCGAGTACTCGGTGGCGGTCGACGAGGCCGTGCGCAAGAAGCTCGATCAGGTCGCCAGCGAGCTCGAGGCGGGCTTCCGCACCAAGAAGGACCTCGAGGTGAAGGCCCAGGTGGTGGGCAAGGACACCATCACGCTCACCTTCCCCACGCCCGAGGACGTGGCCGCGGCCACCCCCGACGTGATGGGCGTGCACTTCGACCTGCTCGAGCGCGTCGACCCCGACGAGGGTCCCAAGGAGAGCGACGGCGTCATCACACTCAAGATGCCCGAGGCCAAGCTGGCCGAGCTGCGCAAGGAGTCGGTGGGGACCGCCCTCGACACCGTGCGCAGCCGGGTCGACTCGATGGGTGTGGCCGAGCCCAACATCTATCCCAAGAACCGGCAGCTCGTGGTCGAGCTGCCGGGGCTCAGCGACACCAACACCGAGGTGCGGGCCGCGGCCGAGGACGCCGCGCGCGGGCTCAGCGAGATCCTGCGGCAGGCGGGCTACCAGCGCCCCACCACCCACGAGCTGCGTGGCGTTCCCGAGGCCTTCAAGCTCACCGTGCCGGGGACCGTGGCCGAGGACACCCTGCGCGAGGTGTTCGCCGGCAAGATGCTGCCCGACGGCAAGACCATCGTCGACGACCGCATCACCTTCGAGCTCGAGCTGCGGGAGGGCGATGCCTCCACCGCGGCCGACCCCGAGACGGTGGTGGTGGGCCTGACCAAGAAGGCCCAGGAGGCCGTGCTCGAGGACGCGGGCGACTTCCGCCGCCTGCTCAAGATCATCGAGCGCCAGGCCGTGCTATCGATGCACCTCGTCGACGACGAGACGCCGTTCAAGGACACCGGCAAGCCCTATCTCAAGGCCCTGTACGAGGCCAAGCTCGTCACCCAGGGCATGGGCATCTCGGTCAACCAGCTCCAGGACTACGGCCGCGACAAAGGGGTCGAGGTCAAGGCGCCCTATGCCTTCTACGCCAAGGAGCGCAAGACCCTCGAGGACTTCTTCGACAGCCTGCCCCCCGAGTGGCGGCTGCCGCCCGACCTCAAGATCGCCTACGGCCCGGTGCCGGTGCAGACCCGCCGCAACGCCGAGCCCGAGATCGTCTGGCGAACGTTCGTGGTGCACACGCGGGCGGGGGTGAGCGGCGAGCACGTGGTGAGCGCGTCGGTGCAGCCCGACCCGCAGACCAACCAGCCGCAGGTCAACGTCAAGCTCGATCGCGTGGGCGCCCGCGCCATGGAGGAGCTCAGCGGCAACAACGTGGGCCGGCGCATGGCCATCGTGCTCGACGACGCGGTGCGCTCCGATCCCGTGTTCAACGAGCGCATCGGGGCCAGCTTCGTCATCACCCTGGGGGCCACCCCCGGCCAGACGGTGCGCGAGGCGGCCAACGACCTCACCAAGGTGCTCAAGAGCGGCTCGCTGCCGGCCCGGCTCCAGAAGGAGTTCGAGATCCGGGTGGGCGCCGACCTCGGCGAGGACTCGGTCACCCGCGGCGCCAAGGCCTTCGTCTACGGCCTCGCCGGCGTGGTGCTGTTCATGCTCGTCTACTACCGGGCCTCCGGCTTCATCGCCGTGTTCGCCCTGGTGCTCAACATGATCCTCATCCTCGCCGCGATGGCGATGTTCGGGGCCACGCTCACCCTGCCGGGCATCGCGGGCATCGTGCTCACCATCGGCATGGCGGTGGACGCCAACGTGATCATCTTCGAACGCATACGCGACTACCTACGCGAGGGCTACACGGCCCGCGCCGCGATCGAGTCGGGCTACGACCGGGCCTTCACCACCATCGTGGACGCCCAGCTCACCACCGCCATCGCGGGCATCGTGCTGTTCCAGTACGGCTCGGGACCCATCCGGGGCTTCGCGGTGACCCTGCTCATCGGCATCGCCACCTCGATCTTCACCGGGGTGTTCTGCAGCCGCCTGTTCTTCGACTTCCAGGCCAATCGCCGCGGCTTCGACCGGGTGTCCATCTGAGGGGAGGCGCACGATGGCCAGCGACGACAAGGGCACCAAGACCCACAAGTTCTTCGAGATCGTCCCTCCGGGCACCAACCTGCAGTTCGTGAAGAAGCGCTGGCGCTTCATCAGTCTGTCGCTGGTGCTGGTGGCGATCTCGCTCGCCTCCCTCATCTACAACCAGGTCACCACCGGCTCGCCGCTCAACTTCGGCATCGACTTCGCGGGCGGCTCGCAGATCCAGCTCGCCTTCGCCGAGGACAAGCCGGTCGACGTGGGGGCGGTGCGCGAGGCCCTCGATGCCCGCGGCTACGAGGGCAGCTCCGCCGTGGAGGTGCCGGACAAGCCCAACGAGGTGCTCGTCCGCATCAAGGAGACGATCAGCATCGAGGACTCCACCCTGGGCGCCTGCGAGGAGGCGGCCAAGCAGGTGGGCGACGCCACGCTGCTGGAGTTCAACCACCCCGAGGACAGCTCCAAGCTGTTCCTGGTCTACGACCACGAGCCCAACTACCGCGAGGTGGAGCGCCTGCTGGGCGCCGCCGGCTGCCAGGGCGCGGCCGATCGCGGGGCGGCGGCCGGCGGGGCGGCCGACGAGGAGGAGGCCGAGAAGTTCCACGTGGAGGTGGCGCTCATCGGCATCGGGGCCAAGGTCCGCGAGGATCTCGAGCAGGTGCTGGGCGAGGGCACCGTCGATCACATCGTGCGCGCCGAGACGGTGGGCTCGAAGGTCGGCGGTCAGCTCAAGGAGGACGGCGTCAAGTCGATGCTGTTCGCCATCGGCTTCATCTTCCTGTTCGTCATGTTCCGCTTCGATCTGCGCTTCGCGCCGGGCGGGATCGTGGCGCTGACCCACGACGCCTTCCTGGTGATCGGGGCCTTCGCGCTCACGGGCAAGGAGTTCAACCTCCAGACGATCGCGGCCATCCTGACGATCATCGGCTACAGCATCAACGACACCATCGTGGTGTTCGACCGCGTGCGCGAGCGGGTGGCCCTGCATCGCGACGAGCCGATCGAGGTCACCACCAACCAGGCGCTCAACGACACGCTCAGCCGCACCCTGCTGACCTCGATCACCACCCTGATGGTGGTGGTCGCCACCTACGTGCTGGGCACCGGTCCCATCAAGGACTTCTCGTTCGCCCTCATCGTGGGCCTGGTGGTCGGCACCTACTCCTCGCTGTACATCGCCACCCCCGTGTTCCTGTGGGTGAACCGGCGGTTCTACAAGGGGCAGGGGCACCTGCGCATGCTCGACAAGGTGGAGCGCGAGGGCACGGGCACGCTGCTCGGCGGCAAGGCCGAGGATGACGATGGCGGCTCCGTGGGGGATGGCGACGACGACGAGGGCGACACCGTGGCTCGCGACGAGCCCCCGGCGGGGGTCCGCAAGGCGAGCCGTCGGCGTCGGCGTCGGCGTCCCGAGGGCGAGGGCGAGGGCGACGACGCGTAGCGTGCGACCCGGCGCGTAGCCGGGCGACGACGCTCGAGATGGGACCCGGCGCGTGCCGGGGAGCGGGCGCACTGCTGGCGGCGGCGCGTCGCCAGGCGATGGCGCTGAGTCGGACCCGGCGCGTGTCGGGGGGCCGGGCGGATTGGTGGCGGCGCGGGACCGAGGCGCGAGCAGACTCCCGGACGCGTCGCGTAGGGGCGGAAGCGATCTCCTCGCGTGCCGTTCCCGCTCGCGCATTCGGGCTCTTGGTGGCTCGATCCGTGACGTACGGGCGTGGAAACGAGCGGCGCGCGGGGTGACAATGCCGCGATGTCGACCGCGGCCGCCATGACGGTGGAAGCCGAGCCGGCCGAGCGTGGGCCCACGCTGCGGCTGCGCGGAGGCGGGCCCGATCGCGCGGTGGTGGAGGCCGTCGCCGCGCGCCTGGGGCTGCCGCTCGCGACCGCTCAGCTGATGCTCGCGCGGGGGGTGCAGGACGAGAGCGCGCAGCAGCGGCTGCTCGATCCGCGACTCCAGCACCTGCGACGGCCCGATGCGATGGCCGGCTTCCCCGAGGCGCTCGCGCTGCTCGAGACGGCGTGCCGCGAGGGCTGGCGGGTGGGAGTGTTCGGCGACTACGACGTCGACGGGGTCACCACCGCCACCATCCTCACCACCTTCCTCGAGGCGCTGGGTCTGCAGGTGGTCGCGCGGGTGGCCCAGCGCAGCCGCGGCTACGGCCTGGGGGTGCCCGATGCCGAGGCCTTCGTGCAGGCGCGGGTGCAGCTGCTGGTCACGGGCGACTGCGGCACCTCGGACCTCGAGGCGCTGGGCTGGCTGCGAGAGCGGGGCGTGCCCACGGTGGTGATCGATCACCACCAGGTCCCCGACCAGATGCCGCCCTGCGATGCGCTCATCAACCCGCACCAGCCCGGCTGCGAGTTCCCGTTCAAGGGCATGTGCTCGGCCGGCGTGGCCTTCTACCTGTGCGCGGCGCTGCGGACCCGGCTGTCGGAGGCGGGCCGTCGCACGCTGCCCGATCCGCGGGCGTGGCTCGACCTGGTGGCCCTGGCCACGGTCTGCGACATGATGCCCCTGCAGGACGAGAACCGCGTGCTGGTGACCCACGGCCTGCGCACGATGGAGCGACGGATGCGGCCGGGGCTGCGGGCGCTGATGCGGGCGACCGGGGCCGACCCGCGCGACGGCGTGGACGAGACGGTGCTGGGCTTCCGCCTGGGGCCGCGCCTCAATGCGCCCGGGCGGCTGGGGCCGGCCGAGCCCTCGCTTCGCCTGCTGCGGGCGAGCACCGAGGCCGAGGCGATGCCGCTGGCCGAGCAGATCGAGACCCTCAACGCGCGACGCAAGCGTCACCAGCAGGAGACGGTGGCCCAGGCGCTGGCGCTGCTGGTGGTCGACCCGCAGCTCGAGCGCCGCGCGGCCCTGGTGGTGGCGCACGACGGCTGGCTGCCCGGGGTGGTGGGCATCGCGGCGGCGGGCGTGGCCGAGCACCACCGCCGGCCCGCGCTGGTGCTGGCCATCGATCGCCAGGCCGGCGTGGCGCGGGGCTCGGTGCGCAGCTACGGCGGCGTGGACGTGCGGGCGGCCCTGGCCGAGTGCGAGGAGCACCTGGTGCGCTTCGGGGGCCACCGCGAGGCCGCCGGGGCCACGGTGGCGCTGCCCCACCTGGACGACTTCTCCGAGGCCTTCGACCAGGCGGTGGCCCGCCAGCTCCGCGACGCGCCGCGCGACGACGAGGAGGGTGAGGTAGTCGACGCGGTGCTGCCCTTGCTGCGGATCGACGAGTCGCTGGTGGAGGCGATGGCTCGCCTGCGCCCCTACGGAGTGGGCTTCCCGCCGCCGCGCTACGCCTGCGAGGGCGCGGTGGTGGACCGGGTGCGCGTGCTCAAGGACAAGCACCTGCAGCTCACCCTGCGGCAGGGCGAGGAGCGCCGCGATGCCATCGCCTTTGGTCAGGCCCACCACGGTCTGCGCACCGGGGAGGCCATCGGCTGCATCTTCGTCCCCCAGGTGGAGACCTTCCGAGGACAACGGCGTCTGCGGCTCCACGTCGAGCGCCTGTGGCGGATGACCTGAGCGTCCGTACACGTGGAGCCAGCCCGCTTCCGGCCCCGGGACGCGGATCGGTCCTTTACGGCCCGAAACTCACAATGCTACACCGGATGGCATGATCGGCTCCCGTTCGTCGCTGGCTCGACCCGTTGCGGTGCTCGTCGCTCTGTCGGCGTCGGCGTGCGGCCTGCGTTCCGATCCCTTCGCGCCCGACTACGTGCTCGACGACGACACGGTGGGCGACGACTCCAACGATCCCGGTGACCCCAACCGCCCGGGCACCTGCAACGATCCGCTGCCCATGAGCTTCTCGCCGATGACCTACAGCGGCGAGCTGTCGGGGCCGAGCTTCTCCGAGGGCTGGTGCGGCACCGACGGGGGCCCCGAGGACATCTACGTGCTCACCCCCGAGTACGACGTGGATGTGATGCTCTCGGTGATCGACTCGGGCACCGACTTCCCGCCCACGCTGCGGGTGGTGGAGAACGGCTGCGAGCCCAACACGGGCTTCACCCAGATCTGCGCCCGTGACTTCGCCAGCCAGGACTATCACTTCCTGGCGCGGGCCGGCAGCGTGTACTCGATCATCATCGACTCGCCCGCGGACAGCGAGGGGGGCTACGAGATCTCGGTGGACCTCGGCACGCCGTCGCTGGATCAGTGCTCGGTGCACCCCGAGACGATCCAGCAGATCCCCGGCTCGGCGTTCCTGTGGAACAACGACTTCAGCCAGGGCCAGGGCCAGGTGGACGGCTACTGCGGCGGGCCGGGGCGCGAGAACATGTTCCGCCTGCAGGCCACCTATCCCGGCAACATGTTCGCGACGGTGGAGACCACCGATGGCTTCGCTCCGGTGATCAGCCTGCGCACCGGCTGCGCCGCGCTCTCCGAGCTGGCCTGCGACTCCGCGGGTGCGGGCCAGATCGCCCAGCTCGGCTACTTCATCGCCCAGCCCGGCGAGTACTTCCTGGTGGTCGACCAGGCGCAGATCGGCAGCGGCGGCTACTCGCTGCGCGTCGACTTCGAGTAGCTCGACGAGCCTGGCGCTAGGGGCCGCCCAGGCGGACCTGGCCGTTGCGCACGAAGCAGACCGGCGGGCAGTCGGGACCGTTGGGCGTGAGCTCGTCGACGGCCTCGAGCCGCACCGTGGTGGAGAAGGGATCGCCGTCGTCGGGCATCACCGTGACCACCAGCTCGCGCTCGTTGGCCAGCTCGAGCCCCTCGAGCACGAAGCCGTTGCCGTCGCAGCTGAGCCCCACCGGGTTGTCCGCCGTCTCGGGATTGCCGGGGTCGAGGCAGCGGGCGGTGGCCGTGTCGCGCTCGCCCTCCAGCACCAGGGTGTAGGCCCCGGTGACCAGGCCTGCGGGGAAGGTGACGGTGGCCTCGTGCTCGCAGCCGATCTCGGTGCAGGCGGAGCCGTCCGCGCAGCCCAGCCCGGGGAGCAGGAGCGCGGCCAGCAGGGGGCACAGCATGCGCATGCCCGCAGGATACCGGCGGTCGGGCTGCTACGCTTGCCTCGTGCTCGGCCGCTTGCTGCGCGTGGCCCGTCCCGACGACTGGACGGGGACCTTGAGCCGCGTGGTCATCGGGGTGGCCTTCGTGCTGCTCGCGGTGGTGGTCGTGCTGGTGCGGCTACCGGAGGCATGGGTGGAGCTGGCCGGGGGCCGAGCGCTGGTGGTGCGGGTCGCCTTGATGCTGGTGGAGATCGCCGTGCTGGCCGTCGCGCGAGCGGTGCTGGTTGCGCGGCTGCCCCGAGCCGCGGTGCTCTTCGGGCGCAAGGTCCGCTTCCACGACGGCACCCGCCGGCTGGCGGTGCCCATCGACGAGATCGCGGCGCTGCACGTGGAGCAGCGCCCGCCGCCGGTGCACGAGGTCTTCGTGATCGAGCAGCGCGACGGGGCGGAGCACGACCTTTGCCCCGCCCACTGGTGGGGAGCCCCGGCGCTGCACCGGGCCCTCGATCGCAAGGTGGCGGCCGCCCATCGCCGACGGGCGCGGGCGCGGGCGCGGGCGGCCAAGCGGGGCGCTCGAGCGCCGGCGGCCCGCGCCTCAGAGCCCACGTAGGGGACCCAGCAGCATCAGCAGGCTGGTCATGGAGCGCGGCACGAGCAGGCGGGCCAGCGCCTTGTAGGCCCGGTGCGCCCGCACCCGCACGGCGCCCTCGCGCACCTGCAGGTGCTCGGCGATCTCGGCCATGCTCAGGCCACGCAGCTTGTGGAGCTCGACCACCTCTCGCTGACCCTCGGGGAGCCTCGCGATCGCCTCGCGCACGCGCTGGACGATCTCGGCCTCGTGCTCGACCGCCTCGCCGATCTCCTCGGGGTTGGGCGCCCCGTCGGCGAGCGCCTCGACCGGATCGGGCTCGCCCTCGCCGGCGCCCGCCCGACGCTGGTCGCCGCGGTAGCGCGAGCGCAGGTAGTCCATCGCCACGTTGCGGGAGATCGCGAAGTACCAGCCCTGCACGGCCCCGTCGGGGTCGCCCCCCTGCAGCTCGAAGCGCTCGCGGGCGAGGTGGGCCTTGAGCAGGGTGAGCTGCACGAGGTCGTCCACGGCGGTCTCGTCTCGCACCAGCTTGATGAGGAAGGCCCGCAGCCGGGGCTCGAGCCGCCCGTGGAGGCGAGAGAAGGCCCTCGGATCGCCGTCGACGTAGCTCTCCATCAGCGCATGGAGGCCCCG
This sequence comes from Myxococcales bacterium, assembly GCA_020633315.1. GTDB lineage: Bacteria > Myxococcota_A > Polyangia > Nannocystales > Nannocystaceae > Paraliomyxa. Next base: position 323,626 of record JACKDV010000003.1, on the reverse strand, counting down.
GATCTCGGGGTTTCGTTTGCGAGGGCTCACGGAAGGCAAGGGAGGCCGGGGGGTGGAGCCGGGTGCGGGGCGTGGTCCTCGGTCCGCGACGGGAGGGTAGCAATCGACCGACACCACGCCATCCGCCGGGGTCCCGAGCCCGCCGACGGGCCGAGGGCGAGGAGGAGGCGGACGAATTGTGTAGGCATGGCGCGGTGTTCCGCGTTATACCGTCCCGCGGGCCGGGCCGGGGGATCGGCTCCCGACCGGGTGGTGCCGCAGGGGCGAGGGGCCGGGGCCGCGGTGTCGGTCGGGCGACGAGGAACCCGACCGGAACGGCCCGGAGGCGCTCTTGCGGCCGATTTTTCGCTGTGCTATCTGCTCCCCCGTCTTCACACCACGACGCTACGTCGGGAGTGGGCGCCTTCGGGTCCCGCTCTTTTTTGTGCTCGACCCTCGTGATCGCCTCCGCCCAGACCAACGACGAGACCCCGACCAGCCTCCCCGGCACGGTCGAGCGCGCGCGGGCGCAGCTGCTCGAGTCGGTCGTGGAGCCCGTGCTCGAGGCGATGGGCTACGAGCTGGTCCACCTCGAGTGGGGGCAGTCGGGTCGCAACCGCAAGCTGCAGGTGTACGTCGACCTCTCGCCCGAGTCGGAGCGCGAGGGTGGGGTGGGCCTGGACGACTGCGCGCGGCTCAGCCCCATCCTCAGCAACGCGCTCGATGCCGCCGAGGCCACCGATCGAGCCGAGGCCGATCTCGGGGGCGCCCTGGTCAGCCTGCTCGATGGTCCCTACGTTCTCGAGGTCTCCTCGCCGGGGCTCGAGCGTCCGCTCTCTCGCCGCAGCCACTACGCCCGCTACCTCGGGCAGCGCATCAAGCTGCGGGTCTTCTCTCCCCTTGCGCCGGGCGATGCCCAGCGCAACTTCCATGGTCGGATCGAGGCGGTCGAGCCCGATCCCCAGCAGCCCGACGACGATCGTGCCGGAACCGTGACCCTGCGGGACCCCGATGACGGACGAGAGCACCGCATCCCCCTCCACCGGGTGCGGCGCGCCCACCTGGTGTACGAAGGCTGACGGACACGAGCGGTCGTAAGGCTCTTTCTCAGGTTCTCACGATGGAAGAAGCAGTCAACCTCAGCACGGTCATCGACCAGGTCTGCCGCGAGAAGAACATCTCGCGTCAGGTCCTCACGGACACCGTCGAGCAGGCGGTGCTCGCCGCGGCCAAGAAGGTGTTCGAAGACCGGGAGATCGAGGCCAACTTCGATCCCGAGACCGGTCACGTGAGCCTGTTCCAGGTGCTCTACGTGGTCGACGAGGTGGTCGCGCCCAACCGCGAGATCAGCGTGGAGCAGGCCGAGCGCGCGGGGCTCGAGGCCGACGAGGGCGACGAGCTGCTGTTCCAGATCTTCTACCTCGACGGCGACCGCAAGCGCGCCGAGCAGCAGGCCAAGGACTACCCGGAGATCCCGGCCCTGCAGCTGCACGGCACGGGCTTCGGCCGCATCGCGGCCCAGACCGCCAAGCAGGTCATCATCCAGCGCGTCCGCGAGGCCGAGCGCGAGAACCTCTACGACGCCTACAAGGACAAGAAGGGCGAGCTGATGACCGGGATCGTGCGCCGCTTCGAGCGGGGCTCGATCATCGTGGAGGTCGACAACGGCAAGGCCGAGGCGATCCTGCCGGTGCGCGAGCAGGTGCCCCGCGAGTCGCTGCGCCCCGGCGATCGCATCGTGGCCTTCGTCAAGGACGTGGACAAGTCGGCCCGCGGCCCGCAGATCATCCTCTCGCGCACGCACCGGGGCCTGGTCGAGAAGCTCTTCGAGCACGAGGTGCCCGAGATCTACGAGGGCATCGTGCGCATCGAGGCCTGCGCCCGCGAGCCGGGGGCGCGCTCGAAGATCGCGGTCTCGAGCCGCGACCGCGACGTGGATCCGGTGGGCGCCTGCGTGGGCATGCGCGGCAGCCGGGTGCAGGCAGTGGTGCAGGAGCTGCGCGGCGAGAAGATCGACATCGTGCCCTTCAACGACGACCCGGCGCGCTTCGTGTGCAACGCGATCCAGCCGGCGGTGGTCTCCCGCGTCCTCATCGACGCCGAGCGGCACACGATGGAGCTGGTGGTGCCCGACGACAAGCTGTCGCTGGCCATCGGCAAGAAGGGCCAGAACGTGCGGCTGGCCTCGCGCCTCACCGGCTGGCGCATCGACATCCACTCCGAGAGCAAGATCCGCGAGATGGAGGCCCGCAGCCTGGCCGAGATGGCCGCCATCCCCGGGGTGGGGTACGACCTGGCTGCGGCGATCTTCCAGATGGGCTGGCGAGGGCTCCGCGATCTCGCGGTGGCCGACGCCGACGAGCTGGCCGAGGTGCCCGGCGTGGGCAGCCCCGAGCGCGCCGAGGAGATCATCGAGGTCGCCAACGACGCCGCGAGCGGCAACCTCAAGCTCGACGTCCGGTATCCCACGCCCGAGGAGATCCACGCGCGAGCCGACCTCGGAGGTGGGGATTGAGCGAGCCGGTTCGAACCTGCGTCGCGTGTCGCACGCGACGACCGCAGCGGGCGCTGGTGCGCCTGAGGCGGCGATCCGATGGCGTGGTGGTGCCGGCCGTGGGCCGGCGCACCCGAGGGCGCAGCGCCTACCTGTGCCCCAGCCACGTCTGCTTCGAGCGGGCCGCCCGACGGCGTGCGCTTGAGCGGGCGCTCGGCCGATCCACGAGCAACGGCACCACCACCGACGGGCGCTCCGGGCGGGTGCGAGCGGTCGAGCTCGACACCCTTTGGTCCGAGGTCGTCGCCGCCGTCGACGAACAGATCGAGAACCTGCAACGGTCCGGCGACATGGGTCGCAACCCCCGCAAGGACGCGCTCGAAGAGCTGCGTCGGGGGCTGCGCGAGCCGGGGAGGTCTGCCTGATCCATGGCGAAGATCCGCGTATACGAGCTCGCTCGCGAGCTGGGCAAGGACAACAAGTCCCTGGTCAAGGTCATCCGAGGCCTCGGCATCGAGATCAAGAACCAGATGAGCACCTTGGCTCCCGACGAGGCACAGCGCGTGCGTGACCACTTGTCTCCCTCCTCTGGGGGCGGGCGCTCGTCGTCGTCGTCCCCGTCGGTTCCGGTCTCGGCGTCCTCGTCGTCTTCCTCCTCGCAGGGTCAAGGCCAAGGCGGCCAAGGCCAGGGCGGTGGACAGGGACAAGGCGGCCAGGGCCAGGGCGGTGGGCAGGGACAAGGACCTGCTCGTCGCAAGTCGGTGATCCGTCGGCGCGGCGCCGAGGTGCGTCGGCGACGAGCCGAGCGCGAGGAAGCGGCCGAGCAAGCGGCCGCGGTGGCGAGCAAGGCGATGGGGGGCTCCTCGTCCGACGGTGGTCGGGGCGATGGCCCGCGCCAGGCTCCGCGGCCGTCTCCCACCGCTCGTCCGCCCGGCAACGCGCCCATCCGGCCGGCCAATCCCCCCATCACGCGTCCGGCCAGCGCGGCGCCGATCCGCCGCGAGCCGAGCCCTCGCTCCCCCGAGCAGGATCCGGCGCCCAGCTCGGGCGAGGCCTCTCGCTCGCAGTCGGGCCCGGCCGCGCCTCCCGAGGAGCCCCGCATCAGTCCCGCGGTGGGCACTCGCATCGAGCTGCCGCGAGGCACCCGGCGCCTGCCGGGCGGCATGGCCGAGCGCATCGAGCAGCAGCAGCGCGTGCAGCCCGTCGCCTCGCGTCCGGCCCCGCGGGTGGAGGAGCCCGAGGCGGCCCCGGCCGAGGCCCGTCCGGCCCCGGCTCCCACGCCGGCGTCGGCTCGGCCCGCGTCGGCTCCCGTGGCCTCGGCTCCGGCGACCGCGGCTCCGGCCGAGGCGACCGGCGGTGGTGCGGAGGCCGCGACCGGCGGTCGTCGGGTGGTGCGCAACGAGGAAGGCGTCATCGTGGGCGCCAAGTCGCAGCGCTCCGAGCCCAAGATCCTCGGCTTCATCCCGCTGGCGCAGACCAAGCGTCGCCAGCAGGTGATCATCACCGACGCCACCGAGGAGGACCGCAAGGGTCGCGCCAGCCAGCGCAAGCAGCGTGAGGAGCGGGCCCAGGCCCAGGGCCGGCGCCGCAAGATGACCCGTGGTCGCGGCCGTGGCCCCGGTGGCCCGCCCAAGATCTCCACCGTGGAGATGAGCGAGGAGAAGAAGCGGATCCGGGTCGACGAGGCGATCCAGGTCAGCGACCTCGCGCACCAGATGGGCCAGAAGGCCTCCGTCATCCTGCGCCAGCTGTGGAGCATGGGGATGCGGGGCATCACCATCAACAACGCGATCGACATCGAGACCGCGGAGCTGGTGGCGGCCGAGTTCGGCTACACCGTCGAGAACGTCGCGTTCCAAGAGGACGAGATCGTCGGTCTCGCGCCCGAGGACGAGGGCGTGCAGCGGGCGCCCGTGGTCACCTTCATGGGCCACGTCGACCACGGCAAGACCTCGCTGCTCGACAAGATCCGCGAGACGCGGGTGGCGGCGGGCGAGGCCGGTGGCATCACCCAGCACATCGGCGCCTACAAGGTCAGCACCTCCAAGGGGCCGGTGGTGTTCCTCGACACCCCGGGCCACGAGGCCTTCACGGCCATGCGCGAGCGCGGGGCCCAGGTCACCGACCTGGTCGTGCTGGTGGTGGCCGCCGACGACGGCGTCATGCCGACCACCATCGAGGCGATCAAGCACTCCAAGGAGGCCGACGTCCCGATCGTGGTGGCGATCAACAAGATCGACAAGCCCGACGCCAACCCCGGCCGCGTCAAGCAGGCGCTGATGGAGCAGGGGATCATCGGCGAGGAGTTCGGTGGCGACACCGCGATCCTCGAGGTCTCGGCCAAGACCGGTCAGGGCATCGAGGAATTGCTCGAGATCCTGGCCCTGCAGGCCGAGATCCTCGAGCTGCGCGCCCCCGACGAGGGCCGCGGCCGCGGCGTGGTGCTCGAGGCCCGCATCGACAAGGGGCGGGGCACCGTGGCCACCGTCCTGGTCCAGTCGGGCCGGATCCAAAAGGGCGACATCATCGTCGCCAACGAGTACCAGGGCAAGGTTCGCGGCATCTACAGCGACCGCGGCAAGAAGCTCAAGGAGGCCGGTCCCTCCACCCCGGTGGAGATCCTCGGCCTGTCCGGGGTGCCGGCGGCGGGCGACCGCGTGGACGTGGTCGACAGCGACAAGGACGCCAAGGCCCTGGTCACCCACCGCCGAGAGCAGCGCAAGCGCAAGGAGAGCGTGCGCACGGGGCCCTCGTTCCACGAGATGCTCCAGCGCAAGAAGACGCCGGTGCTCAAGCTCGTGCTCAAGTCCGACGTGCAGGGCTCGGCGCAGGCGCTCAAGGACGCCCTCGAGGAGCTGTCGACCGAGAAGGTCAAGGTCGAGGTGCTCAAGGCCGAGGTCGGCCAGATCAACGAGAACGACGTGAAGTTCGCGCGAGCGGGCGACGCGGTGATCTTCGGCTTCAACGTCAAGACCGCGGGCAAGGCCGCCCCGGTCGCCGACCAGGAGCAGGTGGAGATCCACACCTTCTCGGTGATCTACGAGGCGACCGAGAAGTGCGAGGAGCTCATGCTCGGGCTGCTCGAGCCCGAGTACCGCGAGCGCGAGCAGGGCGAGGCCGAGGTCCGGGCGCTGTTCCCCATTCCCCGCCTGGGGGTGGTGGCCGGCTGCCGCGTGATCAAGGGGCTCATCCAGCGCACCAGCCACGTGCGAGTGGTCCGCGACGACGAGGTGGTGCACGACGGCACCATCGCCTCGCTGCGGGTGTTCAAGGACGACGTCCGCGAGGTCAAGGACGGCTTCGAGTGCGGCATCGTGGTGGACGGCTTCCCGACCATCCGGGAGGGCGACATCATCCGCGCCTACGAGGTGGAGGCCATCCCGCCCACCCTGTAGCGTGACGACGGCGGGCCCACCCGTGTCCTGCGATGGGCATCGAGGTGGGCCCTGCCCTTCGTCCACGGCCCCATGAGCACGCGAACGCAGCGCGTGGAGCAGATGCTCCGCCGGTCCCTGGCCGACATCTTGATCCGCGGCGAGCTGCGGGATCCTCGGCTACGCAACGTGGCCGCAATCTCGATCACCGCGGTGAAGGTCTCGCCCGACCTGGGCAGCGCCCAGGTCTACGTGGATGTGATCGGCTCCGACGGCGACCCGCGACGGATCGTGGAGGCCCTCAACGCGGGGTCCCACGCCATCCGCTCCAAGCTGGGCGGGCGGATCCGCCTCAAGCGGACGCCCTCGCTGCGCTTCCTGGTCGACGAGAGCATCGAGCAGGGACGACGCATCGAGGCGGTGCTCGCCGAGCTGCACGCCGAGGAGGCCGCGGCCGGGGTTGCCGAGGGCGAGGGGGCCCGCGGGGGCGAGGGCGCCGAGCGCCCGAGCGACGGAGACGGGACCGAGGGCGAGTCGGACGACGTGCCCGAGGACCCGGATGCAGGGCGATGAGCCGACGCCGTCGCGACGACTCCGAGCCCGCCGGCGTGCTGCTGGTGGACAAGCCCGCCGGCCCCACCTCGCACGACGTGGTGGGCTTCGTCCGCTGGGCGCTGGGCGTGCGCAGGGTGGGGCACTGCGGAACCCTCGACCCCGCGGCCACCGGCCTGCTGGTGGTGGGGGTGGGGGCGGCGACCAAGCTGGTCCCGTACCTCACCGGCCAGGACAAGGGCTACCGCGCCGTGTTCTCGCTGGGCCGGCGCACCACCACCGGCGACGCGCAGGGTGAGGTGCTCGATCGACGGCCATGCCCGCCCGGGCTGGAGGAGCGCGTGCCGCCGGCCCTCGCCGCGCTCCGGGGCACCCTCGAGCTGCCGCCGCCCGCGTTCTCGGCGATCCACGTGGACGGCAAGCGAGCCCACGAGCTGGCCCGCGCCGGCGAGCTCACGGAGCTGCCCGCGCGTCCGATGACCGTGCTGCGGATGGAGCCGGGACCGGTCACCCGTGAGAGCGATCGGGTGGAGGTGCAGGTCACATTGCTCGTGAGCAAGGGCACCTATGTGCGCTCGCTGGCCGAGGCGCTGGGGCAGCGCCTCGGCGTGCCGGCCCACCTCGCGGCGCTGCACCGCCTGAGCAGCGGGGCCTTGTCGCTGTCGGATCCCCGCGCGCTCGGTCCCCTGCGGGCATGCCCGCGGGAGCCGGGTCCGCAGGGCATCGCGCGCTGGCGCATCGAGGGGCCGGCCGAGCTGGGCTCGGAGCGAGAGGCCCTGGGAGCCTGGCTGCGGGCTCATCTGCTCGATCCGGCCCTGGCCGTGCCCCTGCCGCTATTGCGTGCCGATCCAGGGGAAGGCGGACAGCGCGCGCTACGCTGCCTGTCCAGCGGGCGGCCGGTGCCCTTGCACGACCCTGGCCTGCACGGCACAGCGGGGGATGCCGAGCGCGTGGCCATCGCGCCGGCCGAGCCCGGCGAGCCCGGCCTGGTGGTGGCGCGGGTGACGGGCGAGGGCCTCGATGCCCGTTTGGAGCCCGAGCGGGTGGTGGTCCCGCCCGCGTTGCGCCCTTGACACCCATGGGGCCCTCCACCATTCTCCGCCCTCGAAAACGAGAGACCAGAGACGAACCTCAACGCCACGACGAGAGCCGCCTCGTCCATCACACGACCATGCCGCTGTCCAACGATCGCAAAGCCGACATCATCGGCAAGTTCCAGAAGGCCGATGCCGACACGGGCTCGCCCGAGGTCCAGATCGCGCTCCTTTCCGAGCGCATCACCTACCTCACCGAGCACTTCCGGACCCACAAGAAGGACTTCCACTCGCGCCGCGGGCTGCTCAAGCTCGTCGGTCGCCGCCGTCGCCTGCTCGACTACCTCAAGGCGAAGGACATCGACCGCTACCGCACGGTGATCGCGGCGCTCGGCATTCGCAAGTGACCACGCAAGGGGGCGCGACCCATCAGGGCCGCGCCCTCGTCGCGTAGTCGGCCGAGCCGATGCGGGGGTCGTCGCGGCCCCGTGCGTCGTGCCTTGCGAGTCACCCCATCACCCCATCGAGAGCCCGCCCGGGGCTCGTCGGTCGCCGCAGCGTCGCGCACTCACCCGTGTGCCCGGCGACGATCGATCACGAACCACAAGACTTCCTGGAGAGAGAACCAATGGAAACCATCATCGAGACCTGCAAGGTCGGCGACGTCGAGATCTCGATCGAGACCGGACGCGTGGCCAAGCAGGCCAACTCCGTGCTCGTCACCGTCGGTGACACCGTGGTCCTGGTCACCGCGGTGTCGTCCGCCGAGCCCAAGGACCTGCCCTTCTTGCCCCTGACCGTCGAGTACCGCGAGAACGGCTCGGCCGCGGGCAAGATCCCCGGCGGCTACTTCAAGCGCGAGGGACGGCCCAGCGAGCAGGAGATCCTCACCTGCCGCGTCACCGACCGTCCCATCCGCCCGCTGTTCCCCAAGGGCTACCGCAACGACACCCAGATCATCTCCACCGTGCTGTCGCACGACAAGGAGAACGAGCCCGACGTCCTTTCGATCACCGGCGCCTCGGCGGCGCTGACCATCTCCGAGATCCCGTGGGCCGGGCCCATCGTGGGCATCCGGGTGGCGCGGATCGACGGCAAGAACGTCGCGTTCCCCACCTTCACCCAGCAGCAGCAGGCCGACATCCTGCTCGTGGTCGGGGTCAGCCGCGACGCGATCGTGATGGTCGAGGGCGGGGCCGCCCAGGCCACCGAGTCCGAGATGATCGACATGCTGATGTTCGCCAAGGAGGCCGCCGCGCCGCTCATCGAGCTGCAGGACCGCCTGCGCGAGCGTGCGGGCAAGCCCAAGCGCGAGTTCGTGCCGCCCCCGGCCAACGACGAGCTCATCGCCGCCGTGATGGAGGAGTACCGCGGGCAGATGGTCGAGGCGATCAAGATCCTCGGCAAGCACGAGCGGCACGACGCGATCAAGGCGATCAAGGTCGCGGCCCTCGAGAAGCACCTCGCCGATCACCCGGACGACGAGGAGGACATCAAGACCGCGATCGGCAAGCTCGAGAAGTCGGTCATGCGCCACCAGGTGGTCGACCAGGGCGTGCGCATCGACGGCCGCGACACCCGGACCGTGCGCCCGCTCTACATCGAGGACCACCCGCTGGCGCGGCCCCACGGCTCGTCGCTGTTCCAGCGCGGCGAGACCCAGGCCATCGTGCGGATCACCCTGGGCACCGAGTACGACGCCCAGCGCCTCGACACCATCCGCGGCGACGTGCGGCGCACCTTCATGCTGCACTACAACTTCCCGCCCTTCTGCACGGGCGAGGCTCGGCCCATCCGTGGCACCTCGCGCCGCGAGATCGGCCACGGTGCCCTGGCCGAGCGCGCGCTGGCGGCCGTGATGCCGAGCGTGGAGGACTTCCCGTACACCGTGCGGGTGGTCTCCGACATCACCGAGTCCAACGGCTCCTCGTCGATGGCCTCGGTGTGCGGCGGCTGCCTGGCCCTGATGGACGCCGGCGTGCCCATCAAGGCCCCCGTGGCCGGCGTGGCCATGGGCCTCATCCAGGAGGGCGACAAGATCGCGGTGCTCACCGACATCCTCGGCGACGAGGACCACATGGGTGACATGGACTTCAAGGTCACCGGCACCAAGGACGGCATCACCGCCCTGCAGATGGACATCAAGGTCGAGGGCCTCACCCGCAAGATCCTCGAGGATGCGCTCGCGCAGGCCCGCGAGGCGCGGCTGCACATCCTGGGCAAGATGCTCGAGGTCCGCTCCGAGCCCCGCGACGACGTGTCGCCCTACGCCCCGCGCATCGTGACCCTGCAGGTCAAGGTCGACCGGATCCGCGACATCATCGGCCCCGGCGGCAAGATGATCCGCGCCATCACCGAGCAGTCGGGCGCGCAGATCAACGTGGACGACAGCGGCCGCGTGTCGATCTCGTCCTCGTCGATGGCGTCGATCGACAAGGCCCGCAAGCTCATCGAGGGGCTCACGGCCGAGGCGGAGATCGGCGCCTACTACCAGGGCATGGTCACCCGCGTGGCCGACTTCGGTGCGTTCGTGGAGATCCTCCCCGGCACCGACGGCCTGGTGCACATCTCCGAGCTCGAGAACCATCGCGTGAACCAGGTCTCCGACGTGGTCAACGAGGGCGACGAGATCGTGGTCAAGGTGCTCAACATCGATCAGACCGGGCGGATCCGGCTCAGCCGCAAGGCGGCCTTCGGCGTCGATCCCTCCGAGGTCCAGAACATGCGAGCCTGAGGGCTCGCGTGCCCCGGCCGATGCGAGTCCCCTTCGCCCGGCTGCACCCCGAGGCCGAGCTGCCGCGCCGCATGAGCGCGCAGGCAGCCGGCCTCGATCTCGTGGCGTGCCTGGGGGATGGCGGGCGCATCGAGCTGGCGCCCGGCGGGCGAGCGCTGATCCCCACCGGGCTCGCGGTGGCCCTGCCGCCCGGCTACGAGGGGCAGGTGCGGCCGCGCTCGGGCCTCGCCCTGCGGCATGGGGTCACCGTGCTCAACGCCCCGGGGACGATCGACGCCGACTACCGCGGGGAGATCGGCGTGCTGCTGATCAACCTGGGGGCCGAGCCCTTCGGGGTGGCGCACGGCGACCGCATCGCCCAGCTCGTGGTGGCGCCGGTGAGCCCGGCCGAGCCGGTGCTGGTGGAGGCCCTCGAGGCCGCGACCTCGGAGCGAGGCACCGGGGGCTACGGGAGCACCGGCGGCTTCGGGCCCTCGGGGTCGTCGCCTCGGTAGCGCGGCCCACGGTCGCAGCCACGGCGGCGCTCCCAATGGCGCGTGCGACCCGCCTGCCGCTACAATCGGGGCGGCGTCGGCCGGGTGGTCGCCGCCGTCCCCTCCGAAGGTCCCCGCCTTGCCGTCCCCCGGCGACACCATCTGCGGCGAGATCCACCTCGAGCGCCTCGCACCGACGGCGCTGGGGGCGGAGGTCTTCCAGCCCGTGTTCGTGGCCCGCGAGGAATCGCGAGACCAGCGGCTGTGGCTGACCGTGGTCGACAGCACCTTCACCCCCACCAGCGTCGACCTGTCGACCTTCATGGCGGGGGCCAATGCGCTGCTGAGCGTGCGCCACCCGGCGCTGACGCGGGTGGTGCTGGTCGATCGCGAGGAGGACTACTGCGTCGTCGGCTACGAGGAGCTGCCCGGCGCCGAGCCGCTGAGCGACATCATCGTGCGCGGGGGCAGCCGGCGGCTGCTGGCCCGCATCGCGATCGAGGTGGCGCGGGGCCTGGCGCACCTGCACCGCCGCGGGCTGCTGCACGGCGCGCTCACCCCGGGCACGGTGGTGCTGTGGGAAGGCGTGCCGATGCTGTGGGAGCACGGCGTGGCCGCGCTGTGCGTCCCCAGCTCGTTCGGCCCCCAGGCGCGCAGCCTGGGCGGTGACGTGGTCGCGCCCGAGGTGCCGCAGGGCCTGCCGCTGACCCCCGCCGTGGACGTGTTCGGCTGGGGCGCGGTGATGGCCGCGGTCGCCAGCGGCGAGCTGGGCTCCGAGGCGGTCGCGGCGGTGCTCGAGGGCGACGTGGACCCCGAGCAGGACGGGCCGCTGTTGGGCGTGGTCCGCCAGGCGCTGGCGCCCGAGCCGGGCCGGCGGCCCCGCGACGGCCTGCACCTGCTCGAGCTGCTGCAGCGGGCGCTGTCCTCGATCGACCCCGGGCTCGCCGAGGAGAACGACCTGCCGCCGCCCGCTCCCGATTCGGCCGCGGATGCCCTGGGTGATCTGGCCCGCCGCTACCTGGCCGAGGCCTCGCATGCGAGCCCGGCTCCCGGCGGCTCCCCGGCCACGTCGCAGCCGTGGATGGGCGCATCGCCGCCGAGCAAGGGCCGCGCGCCCCGGGAGCGCACGGGGCCTCCCGATGCCGCGTCGCCGCTGCGCCGGGGCGAGTCCACCGATCTCGGTCCGCTGCCGCCGTCGTCCGAGCCGGGCGCTCCCTCGATGGAGCTCGCGGCGGGGTGGGGCACGGGCGTGCCCTCGGGCGAGCTCTCGGTGCGCGGCCCGGAGCCGGGGATCTCGGGCGCCGACGGTGGCGTGCTGCGCATCGACACGGCCGCCGGCGTCCACTGGGCCTCCAAGGCGCCCGAGGTGAGCGCCTCGGCGTGGCTGCGTCCGGCCTCGCGCCGAGCCCCTGGTCGCGGGGTGGGGGGGCTGTTCGATCCCAACCGCTGGGTCCGCGAGCTCCCCCACGGGCTGCGCAAGCGCTGGGCGCTGCCCGAGGGCGCCTCGCCGCGGCCGGCCCCCGACGACATCCCGCCGGGCATGAGCGTGCCCCGGCTGGCCGGCGCTCCTCAGGGCAGCGTGGACGACGACGTCACGCCGACCGAGGGCATGCCGCTCGATGTCCTCGATGCGCCCGCGACCATCGATCGATCGGAGCGCGAGACCCCGCCCGATCCCGAGGGGGTCCCCATGCCCGAGCGCGCGCGCGAGGTGGTGGAGGACGAGCTGCCGCCGCTGCCCGAGCGCGAGCTCCCCGACGACCTGCCGCCGCCCGATCCCTCGCCCTCGCGCAGCCGGGTGCAGGAGCCGTTCCGGGCCCCGCGCCTGCCCGGTCCCCACGGCCCGCCCGCGATGCTCATGACCGTGGTGCTGGCCTTGATCGGCGTGGCCCTGGCCGTGGGTGCCACCATGAGCGCCGCCAAGGCACGCGGTGGCTTCTCCAGCCTGCTCTCGGGGCGGGGGCCGGTCGAGGCCGAGGAGGAGAGCGAGCCCGTCGAGGGCAGCGCCCCCGAGCCGAGCGCCAGCGGGGTCCCCGGGGGCTGTCCCGAGGGCATGGCGGAGATCGGCGATCCCACGCCCTTCTGCATCGATCGTGGGGAGTACCCCGGGATCGATCAGCCGCCGGCCGTCGACGTGGATCTCTCGCATGCCGAGCAGGCCTGCGCGGCCCGTGGCCACCGCCTGTGCACCGAGGCCGAGTGGACGCGGGCCTGCCGGGGTCCGGCGGGCTGGCGCTATCCCTACGGCCCCGATCGCGATCCGGAACGCTGTCGCCTGGGCGACGAGGCGGCCGAGCCGAGCCCCTCGGGTGGCGATCCCCAGTGCGTCACGCCCGAGGGCGTGCTCGACCTGGTGGGCAACGTCGCGGAGTGGACGCAGGAGGGCGTCGCGATGGGGGGCAGCGTGCGCTCCAAGAAGACCACCGGCTGCACCGGTCGCCAGCGCCTCAAGCCCGGCACCACGCGGCCAGTGCTGGGCTTCCGCTGCTGCTTCGATCCGGCCGCGGCCGGGCCCGCGGAGGCTCCCGGCGCGCCGCCGTGACCCCCGGCGCGCGGTCGCTCCGGTGTTACCCTCCGCCGCGATGCCGGTCGACGACGAGCTCTTGCGTTCTGCAGCGGCCCCGGGCCAGACCCTCGACGAGCTGCCCTCGGACTTCGAGGTCCTGGGGACTCGCTACAGCGGCAAGGTCCGCGAGAACTTCAGCCACGACGGCCAGCGCACGATCGTGGTGACCGATCGGGTCTCCGCCTTCGATCGTGTGCTGGGCACGATCCCCTTCAAGGGCCAGGTGCTCAACCGCCTCGCCGAGCACTGGTTCCGCGTCACCGAGCAGCTGTTCCCCAACCACATGCGGGCGGTCCCCGATCCGCAGGCCATGCTGGTGACCGAGTGCCGCCCCATCCCCTTGGAGGTGGTGGTCCGCGGCTACCTCACCGGGGTGTCCTCCACCAGCGTCTGGCGGGCCTACGAGCGCGGCGATCGGTCGTTCTGCGGGCACGCGCTGCCCGACGGGCTGCGCAAGCACGAGCGCCTGCCCGAGAACATCGTGACGCCCTCCACCAAGGCGCCCAAGGGCGAGCACGACGAGAGCGTCAGCAAGGACGAGCTGTTCCGCCGCGGCCTCATCGAGCCCGAGCTCTTCGATCGCCTCGAGGCCCAGGCCCTCGAGCTGTTCGCCTTCGGGCAGAAGCTCGCGGCGGAGCGTGGGATGATCCTGGTCGACACCAAGTACGAGCTGGGCCGCGCCCCCAGCGGCGAGATCGTGCTCATCGACGAGATCCACACCCCCGACAGCTCGCGCTACTGGTACGCCGACAGCTACGTCGAGGCGATGCGCGACGGCACCGATCCTCGCTCGATCGACAAGGAGTACGTGCGGCGCTGGCTGGTGGCACAGGGCTTCACGGGCGACGGCCCCGTGCCCACGCTGCCCGACGAGGTCCGCATCGAGGCGGCGCGGCGCTACGTGGAGGCCTACGAGCAGCTCACCGGCGAGGCCTTCGTGCCCGACACGCAGCCGCCCGTGGAGCGCCTGCGCATGAACCTCGGCGTCTGAGCGAGGCGATCGAGGCTACTCGCTCGCCTCGGGGTCGGCCTCGTCGGCGGGCGGGGCCTCGTCGGCCTCGGCCGGTGCCTGTGGCTCCGCTTCCTTCGCGGCCCCGGGCTGCGGCACGTCGTGCTGCGGCTCGGCGCTCGGATCGGTCACGTTGTTGGTCGGCTCCTCGAAGCCGGGCGGGGCCCAGTTCTCGATCGGCGCGCCGATGCTCGGGTCGTACTGCTGCTGGTAGGTGCAGCAGCGCCCGCCGTCGCAGTTGGCCTCGTCCACCGGCCCGCACGACACCGAGCCCCGCATCCACCACTTCTCGCCCTGGCGGGACTTGCAGTTGCGGTGCGGGATCCGGCAGCCCTTGAAGCTCTTGAGCTGCGGATCCGCGATCGTGCAGCACGCCTGGGGGGCTCCCTCGATGGAGGCCTCGGGCTTGATGGAGTGGCACCCGCAAAGCAGGCCCAACACGATTCCCCAGCGCAGCGAAGGACGCGAGCTCATGATGCGCTAGAGTTGATAGTCCGAAGCGCTCGTGCCGCGCAAGGCGCGAGTCTCGCCTCCTCCCTACCACCTCCGCTCCGAAGGCTCACCATGGGTTCGTTCATCGCCTCCGTCCTCGGCTTCGCGCTCGGCCTGCTGCTGCTCCCCGCCATGATCCGCGGCGTGCGGGTCAAGGGCATGGGGGCCGCCCTGCGGGCCGGTCTCGTCGTGGGGATCTTGTCGGCGTTGCTGGGCAAGATCCTCGTGGCCCTGCTCACCCTGGTGTTCCTGCTGCCGATCGTGCTGACCGGCCCCATCGGCGTGTTCGTGGTCCAGGGCCTGGTCAACGCGGTCCTGCTGGGCATCACGGCCCGCCTGGTCGACGGCATCGAGTTCGAGCGCACGCGCACGGTGGTCTGGGCGGCCTTTGCGCTCACGCTGCTCCAGACCGCGGCCAAGCTGCTGGTCTAGCCGCCCACGGGGCTCGCGGGCGGGGCGACCCGAGCAGGCGGGGCTCCCCGCGCCCGGGACAATCGTGCTAGCAACTCGATCCGTCTCGGCAAGACCATGTGCGGCGTCTTCGGCATCTGGCGGCACCCCGAAGCGGCCAACCTCAGCTACCTCGGGCTGCACGCCCTGCAGCACCGCGGTCAGGAGTCGGCCGGGGTCGTGTCCAACGACGGCGGCATCCTCCACGCGATGCGCTCGATGGGGCACGTCCGCAAGATCTTCACCCGCGAGGCGCTCGGGCACCTGCCCGGTGACATCGCGATCGGCCACGTCCGCTACACCACGGCCGGGGCCTCCATCGCCAAGAACATCCAGCCGCTGTGGGCCCAGACCCAGCTCGGCACCATCGCCGTCGCCCACAACGGCAACCTGGTGAACGAGGAAGCGCTGCGGGCCCGACTCGAGGCGGACGGCGCCATCTTCTCCTCGCAGAGCGACACCGAGGTCATCCTGCAGCTCATGGCCCGCAGCCGGGCCCCCGACTTCGTCAGCCAGCTCATGGAGGCGCTGGGCCAGATCCGCGGCGCCTACAGCCTGGTGCTCACCACCGAGGACAAGCTCATCGCGGTCCGCGACCCGCACGGCTTCCGCCCGCTGGTGCTGGGGCGCCTGCCCAGCTACCCCGGCACCTGGATCGTGGCCTCGGAGACCTCGGCCTTCGACCTGCTCGAGGCCACCCGCGTGCGCGACCTGGAGCCCGGCGAGATCCTCGTCATCGACGGCCAGGGGCTCACCTCGCGGCGCATGGCCCCGGCGCCGCGGCGGCTGTGCGTGTTCGAGCACGTCTACTTCGCCCGTCCCGACTCGCTGCTCGACGGCCAGTCGGTCTACGAGGCCCGCATCGCCATGGGCGAGCAGCTCGCGGTGGAGCACCCGGTGGACGCCGACGCGGTGATCCCCGTGCCCGACTCGGGGGTGGTGGCGGCCATGGGCTACGCCCGCCGCAGCGGCATCCCCTTCGAGATGGGGCTCATCCGCAACCACTACGTGGGCCGCACCTTCATCGAGCCCTCCGACTCCATCCGCCACTTCGGGGTGCGGCTCAAGCTCAACGCGGTGCCCCACCTGCTGCACGACAAGCGCGTGATCGTGGTCGACGACTCGCTGGTGCGCGGCACCACCTCGCGCAAGATCGTGCGGCTCATCCGGCAGGCGGGCGCCCGCGAGGTGCACGTGCGGATCTCGTCGCCGCCGGTGTCGGGGCCCTGCTACTACGGCATCGACACCCCCACCCGGGCCGAGCTGGTGGCCTCCACGCAGAGCGTGGATCAGATCCGGGCCGCCATCGAGGCCGACTCGCTCGGCTACCTCAGCCCCGACGGGCTGCTCCGGGCCGTCCAGGCCGATCCCCAGCGCACCTTCTGCGATGCCTGCTTCACCGGGGAGTACCCGGTGCCCATCGATGCCGAGCCCACCCCCCGCCAGCTGCGGCTCATCGAGCTCTAGGGAGACCACGCCATGACCGAGACCCCCGCTGCCGCTCCCTCGGCCCTGCCCGAGCACGCCAAGGTGATGGACCGCGTGTCCGATCTCCAGGCGCGCATCGGCGAGCTGCGGAGGCATCTTTGACTACGAGCGACGCAAGGAGACCCTCGAGGAGCTCGACGCCCAGTCGGTCGAGCCCGGCTTCTGGGACGACGCCGAGCGGGCGCAGGCCGTCGCGCGCGAGCAGGCCACGCTGAAGAAGGTGATCGAGGAGATCGACGCCGCCACCTCGACCTTCGAGGACGGGCGCGACCTGTACGAGCTCGCCCGCGAGGAGGGGGACGACGACAGCATCCGCGAGGCCTGGTCGCAGCTCGACGCGGCCGAGCAGGTGGTGGGACGGCTCGAGTTCCGCCGCATGCTCTCGGGGCCCCACGACGCCAGCAGCGCGATCATCAGCATCAACGCGGGCGCCGGCGGGGTGGACTCGCAGGACTGGGCCGAGATGCTGCTGCGCATGTACGCCCGCTGGGGCGAGCGCAACGGCTTCGGGGTGAAGGTCCTCGACGTGCAGGAGGCCGAGCAGGCCGGGATCCGCAGCGCCGAGATCGAGATCGACGGCGAGTACGCCTACGGCTACCTGCGCTCCGAGATCGGGGTGCACCGCCTGGTCCGCATCTCGCCCTTCGACGCCCAGGCCCGCCGCCAGACCAGCTTCGTGAGCGTGATGGTGATGCCCGACCTCGGCGACGACGAGGTCGAGGTGGAGATCCGCGACGCCGACCTGCGCGAGGACACCTACCGCGCCTCGGGCAAGGGCGGCCAGCACGTCAACAAGACCGACTCGGCCGTGCGCCTCACCCACCTGCCCACCGGCATCGCGGTGGCCTGCCAGGCCGAGCGCTCGCAGCACAAGAACCGCGCCACCGCCATGCGCATGCTCAAGGCCCGGCTGTGGGCGCTCGAGGAGGAGAAGCGCCAGGCCAAGCTCGACGCCCTGCAGGGCGAGAAGAAGGCCATCGAGTGGGGCTCGCAGATCCGCTCGTACGTGCTGCACCCCTACCAGCAGGTCAACGACCACCGCACCTCGCTCAAGGTCAGCAACATCAACGCCGTGCTCGACGGCGACCTGCAGTCCTTCATCGAGGCCTTCTTGCTCGCGCGCGGCGCTCCCTCGGCCAGCGCCGAGGCCCACGCCTGACCGGAACCCGCCGATGACCGACTGGCTGTTCTCCCGCCTCGACTGGATCATCGCCTGGCGTCACCTGCGAATGGGCGACGAGCGGCCGGTGTGGGTGTGGCCGCTCATCATCGGCGCGGTCTACCTGGTGATCGTGGGCGCGGGCATGTGGGGCATGGAGGGCAACCTCGACCCCGGCGTGGGCCCGATGGTCACCGACGGCGGCTACGAGCTGCCCGGCACCGACATGGGGCCCACCCCCCTGCAGCGCTACTACGGCGCCTTCGGTCGGCTCACCGTGATCATCGGCGTGATGGTGCTGGTGTTCGGCCTGCTGTCGTTCTTCTTCAACCTGCTGCCCACGATCATCACCATGTCGGTGCTGCTGGGCTGCATGGCGCTGGTGGTGGTGCTGAGCCTCATGAGCGGGCTCGAGGGCGACCTGCGCGACAAGATCCTCAACCAGAAGGCGCACATCCGGGTCTCGCGGGCCGACGGGCGGCCGTTCGAGGACTACCTGGGGCTCACCGATGCGATCGCGGCCGCCGACGGCGTGGCCGGGGCCAGCCCCTACCTCGAGGGCGAGATCATGGTCCGTAGCGGGCTCAACCGGCAGGGGGCGATCCTCACCGGCATCATCTCGGAGCGGCACACCTCGGTGACCAACCTGCCCGAGCTGATCCGCGAGGGCGACTTCGCCTACCTCGACGATCCGGCTGCGATCCCCGATCCCGATCCGCTGGCGGTGATCGAGGGCAAGCCCTGGCGCACCCGCCACCTCGACGACGGCAAGTCCACCACCAAGAAGAAGAGCGGCAAGGGCAACGAGAAGGGCAGCTCCGCCACCACCACCAAGGAGGTGGACGCGCCCTCCAAGCTCCCGCCCGACGATCCCCTGTCGGCGCTGCCCAAGATGCGCAAGGACACCCGCCCCGAGCTGCCGCCGCCGCCCGACCTGGGCAACGAGGACGGCGGCGACGATGGCTGGGAGGACCCCGCGGTGGAGATCCCCAAGCTGCGGGAGGAGGGCGCGCTGCCGCCACGGCCCGAGAGCGAGGACGAGGCGCCGGCGGACGAGGGCGACGACGAGGGCGAGGACGACTGGGCCGCCGAGGGCTGGGAGGACCCCTCCGAGGAGATCCCCAAGCTGCGGGAGGAGGGCGTGCTTCCCCCGGCCGCCGAGCCCGGTCCCGACGAGGACGACGGTGGTGACGACGAGGAGGCCGACGACGAGGGCGAGGAGGACGAGCGCGACCCGCTCGGGCAGATCGTCGACGACGACGACGTGGTGCTCGCCCCGGTGCTGGTGGGCCGCGAGCTGTCCATGGAGCTGTCGGTGCGCGTGGGCTCGCAGGTGCAGCTCATCACCCCCGTGGGCCGCCTGACCCCCGCCGGCCGGATCCCCGGACAGCTGTGGACCAAGGTCGGCGCGGTGTTCTTCTCGGGGATGTACGAGTACGACCGCAAGAACGTCTACGCCCCGCTCGACACGGTGCAGCGCTTCTTGCTGGTGGGAGACCGCGTCAGCGGCATCGAGGTGAAGCTGCTCGACGTCGATGCGGTCGACGCGGGCAAGGCCACCGTCGAGGCGGCGGTCGCCGCCGCCGGCCGCAGCGACGAGCTCATCGTGGAGGACTGGCGGGATCTCAACCGCAACCTGTTCTCGGCCATGTTCCTCGAGAAGGTGGCGATGTTCATCGCGCTGCTGTTCGTGGTGCTGGTGGCCTCGTTCGGCATCCTGGCCTCCAACCTCATGAGCGTGATGGAGAAGGCCAAGGAGATCGCCATCCTCAAGGCCATGGGCACCCGCGACGGCGGGATCCTGCGGGTGTTCATCGCCGAGGGCCTGTGCCTGGGCATCCTGGGCAGCTTCGGCGGGATCGGCATGGGCCTGGGCCTGTGCTGGATGTTCGACCGCTACGGCCTGCCGTTCTACGAGGTCCTCAACGAGAACGTCTACTACATCGAGAAGCTCCCGGTGGTGGTCAACCCGGCCGAGGTGGCCCTGGTGGGCGTGGCGGCCCTGGTCATCGTGTGCTTCTCGAGCCTCTATCCCGCGCTGGTGGCCTCCCGTCTGCGCCCCGTGGACGGCCTGCGTCAGGCCGACTGAGGCCCGGCGATCCCCCACGGCCGAGCCCCGCCGGACCCTCCGTGGCCGGTGGGTGCAAGGCGGCTGGGACGGCTCGTCGGTCGCGGCGGCCGGGGCTTCGTAGGCGGGTCACATGGCCTCCTCGGGTGCGTTGACACCCGATCGGGCCCATCCTAGGGTCTGGCGCCCATGGGCCGCAGCGCGTCAGCGGCACCCGTGCTCGTGCGGGTGCGGGGGATGACCAAGGAGTTCACCCAGGGCACCCGAACGCTGCGGGTGCTCGAGGGGATCGACCTCGAGCTGCATCGCGGCGAGATGGTGGCGATCATCGGTGCCTCGGGCGCGGGCAAGTCCACGCTGCTGCACTGCCTGGGCACCCTCGACCTGCCCACCGAGGGCGAGATCCTGTTCGACGACGTCGACATCGTGCAGCTGCCCCCGCCGCAGCTCGCCCGCTTCCGCAACGAGTCGATCGGCTTCGTCTTCCAGTTCCACCACCTGCTGCCCGAGTTCACCGCGCTCGAGAACGTGATGATGCCGGCGATGATCGGCCGCGTGCCGCAGCGCGAGGCCAAGGAGCGCTCCGAGGAGATGCTCGAGGCGGTGGGCCTGGCCCACCGCCTGCGCCACCGCCCCGGCGAGCTGAGCGGCGGCGAGCAGCAGCGGGTGGCCATCGCCCGCGCGCTCGTCATGCGCCCCAAGCTGCTGCTCGCCGACGAGCCCACCGGCAACCTCGACACCCGGACCAGCGACGAGGTCCACGCCCTGATGTTCCGGCTCAACGAGGAGCACGGGATCACCATGCTCGTGGTCACCCACAACCTCGAGCTGGCGCACACCTTCCCGCGGGTCATCCGCATGGCCGACGGCCACCTCATCGGGGACACCACCGGGGCTCGGGCCAAGGAGGACGATGCGCGCGCCCGCGAGGCCGCCGATGCGGCCGCGCCCTGAGCCCGGATCCGCCTCGGCGGGGCAGGGGGCCCTCGGGTCGCGTCCTCGCGGGGGGCGGCGCGGCGTGTGGCTGTGGTTGCTGCTGGTGGCGCTGTGGCCCGTGGCGGCCGGGGCCAGCGGGGTGGGCCAGACCCTCGCCCTGCGCGGGCCCCAGCTCCAGCCGCTGATGGTGCTGGCGCAGGTCCCCGGCGAGATCTACGGCCAGCCCATCGTCGAGATCCGCTTCGAGGGCAACCGCCGGGTGGAGTCCGAGGCGATGCTCCTCGAGCTCGAGAGCTCGGTGGGCGAGCTGGCGACCCGGGGCAAGCTCGCCTCCGATCTACGGCGCCTGTGGGGCCTGGGCTACTTCGAGGACGTGCGCGTCGAGGGCGAGCTGACCTCTCGCGGCGTGGTGCTCACCTACGTGGTCGCGGAGCGCCCCACGATCCGCAAGATCGTGGTGGAGGGCAACGACAAGGTCAAGCTCGACGACATCAACGAGGTGCTCGATCTCGAGAAGAACGAGGTCCTCGACCTGGGCAAGGTCAAGGACAACGTCGAGAAGGTCAAGGCGCTCTACACCGAGTCGGGCCTGTTCCTCGCCGACGTGAGCTACGAGCTGCGGCCGGTGGCCGACGAGCCCGGCAAGATCGATCTGGCGCTGGTCGTCACCGAGTCCACCGAGGTCATCGTCCGCGGCATCGACTTCGTGGGCAACAAGGCCTTCACCGACCGGGAGCTGCGCAAGAACATCGGCACCCGGGTGGGCGGCTACCTCAGCGTGGCCTTCCCCAAGCGGGCGGGCGGCGTGTTCAACCGCGACGCCTTCCAGGCCGACTACCAGTTCATCCGCTCGTTCTACGGCGACCACGGCTACCTCGACGCGGCCCCCAAGGACCCCGAGCTGTCGCTGTCGGCCGACCGCCGCTTCGTCTACCTCACGATCCCCATCGACGAGGGGCCGCAGTACACCATCGGCGAGCTGCGGGCCCGCGAGATCCTCACCCCCGGCGAGAAGGAGCTGTTCTCCGAGGAGGTCCTCGCCGAGTCGATCGATCCCATCCTCAAGGTGGGCGACGTGGCCTCGCTGGGCAAGATCCAGAAGATCCGCGAGGACATCGAGCTGCGCTACAAGGACGCCGGCTACGCCAACGTCAACGTCATCAGCAACTCGCGCCCCGACAAGGAGAAGCTCGAGCTGTACATGACCCTCGAGGTCCAGAAGGGCCCGCTGGTCTACATCGAGCGCATCGACATCACGGGCAACGAGAAGACCGCCGACAAGGTCATCCGCCGCGAGCTGCTGCTCTCCGAGGGCGACCTCTACTCCGAGACGGGCAAGGAGCAGTCGCAGTTCCGGGTGCTGCGCCTGGGCTACTTCTCCAACGTCGACATCAGCACCTCGCGGGGCAGCTCCGACGACAAGGTGGTCCTCAACATCGAGGTCACCGAGCAGCTCACCGGCACCTTCCAGATCGGCGCGGGCTTCTCCACCATCGAGAACTTCGTGCTGCAGGCCCAGGTGCAGTACGACAACTTCCTGGGGCGCGGCTCCACGGTCTCGGTGGTGGCGCAGGTCAGCAGCCTCCGCCGCCTGTTCAACCTGCAGTACTTCACCCGCTACTTCCTCGACAGCAAGTGGAACTTCGTGTTCAACGTCTTCAACTCGCAGACGTTCTACACATCGTTCTCGCGCAACTCGACGGGCTTCCGGGTGAGCTGGGGCTACCCCATCCTGCGCGATCTGACCCTGTTCCTCGGCTACAACCTCGAGTACGTGCAGGTCGGCTTCGGCCTGCCGGGCAGCGTGGGCGGCTTGTTCTCGCCCGGCGCCCTGGTCAACATCCCCTCGCAGGCGCTGGTCAACAACCTGTTCTCCAACGGCCTCACCTCGGCCCTGACGGCGAACGTCCAGTACGACACCCGCGACAACTACCTGTTCCCCACCACGGGCATGTTCCACCAGCTGCGCAGCGAGTTCGCCAGCCGCTACTTCGGCTCGCAGAACGAGTACAACCGCTACCTGCTGGACTCGCGCTTCTACTTCCCGGTGATCAAGAGCCAGCAGTCGTTCCGCGCGTGGCTGGTGTTCAAGACCCGCCTGCAGGTGGGCTACATCCACAACACCCTGCCGCAGGGCGTGCCGATCTTCGAGCGCTACTTCCCGGGCGGCATCTTCGGTGACGGCATGCTGCGCGGCTACCCGCTGCGCTCGCTGGGCCCCCGGATCCTCGTGGCCTCCTCGCCCGATCCCACGGCGGGGCTGTTCCCCTACGGCATCGGCGGCAACCTGCTCACCGCCCTCAACGCCGAGCTCGAGTTCATGATCATCCCGCCCGCCAACATCAAGGGCGTGCTGTTCTACGACATGGGCAATGCGTTCAACACCGAGGCGCTCTACTGTGCCGAGCCCAACCCCGAGCAGCTGCCCAAGAGCGATCCCTGCGGTCGCTTCCGCTTTCGGGATCTGCGCTACTCGGTCGGCTTCGGCTTCCGCTGGCAGTCGCCCATCGGCCCGCTGCGCTTCGAGTGGGGCATCCCGCTGGATCGCCAGCGGCCCACGGCGCTGCTGCGGCGGGGCGAGGATCCGATCACCTTCGAGTTCTCGATCGGCAACAGCTTCTGATCGATGGGGCCGATCGGGGCCCGGTGCTGCGTCGAGGCGAGCTCGGGAGCTGCCTCGGGAACGACGTCCCCGATCCCGCCCTGGATCCAAGCGCCACGCGCTCGGATTGCCTCCATGGGCCAGCATCCGGCGCCACCTGGAACAAATCCCGGGCGGTGCAAGGGAGGGGAGGGCACCTCGTTGGGATGCGACCATGCGCACGCCCCGAGGGTCCGGCTGAATCGTCGTCCGGGGCCCGTCGTCTGACCCCCCGCTTGCCGCCCCCCAGGGCCGCCGATAAGGTTCCCGCCGTCATGCTCCGTCATGTCCTCCGCCTCGCCCTCGGTGCCTCCGTGCTGACGGCGGTCGTGTCCCCGCCGCTCACCGCCTCGGCGGCCTCGGTGCCCACCCTCGAGCGCATCGCCATCGTCGAGGTGCAGCGCTGCATCATGGAGACCAAGGAGGGCAAGCGGGCCAAGAAGGAGCTCGAGCAGACCTTCGCCCGCGGCCAGGCCCGAATCGAGCGCAAGGCCGCCGACCTCCAGAAGAAGCTCGCCGACCTCCAGGCCAAGGCGCCCATGCTCTCGCAGGCCGAGCTGCAAAAGCGCGGCATGGCACTGCAGCAGCAGCAGGCCGAGCTCGAGCAGCTCGGCATGGAGCTGCAGCAGGAGGTGATGGAGAAGGAGGCCCTCCTCACCGAGGAGATCTACGGCAAGGTCTCCGAGATCGTGGAGCAGATCGCGATGGAGGAGGACGTGCAGATCGTCCTCGTCCGCTCCGAGATGACCGTGCTGTGGGCCAACCCCCAGCTCGACATCACCAACCGCGTCATCGTCCGCTACGACAAGAAGCACAAGTGAGCGCCCCGATGTCCAAGCTCAATCGTCGTCTCTTCTCCGCGCTCACCGGGCTCGCGCTGCTGGGCGCCCCGGTCCTCACCGCGCTCACCCCCGCGGCTGCCTCGGCCGAGGTTCCCAAGGTCAAGAAGGTGGCCATGGTCGACATGCAGCGGGTGCTCAACGAGACCAAGGCCGGCAAGGCCGCGCGCACCAAGCTCGAGAAGAGCAGCAAGACCAAGCAGGCCAAGTTCGACAAGAAGCGGGCCGCGCTCGAGTCCGATGCCGCCAAGCTCGGCACCCTGTCGGGCCAGGAGCTCGCGGCCGCCCAGGAGAAGCTGCAGCGCGACTCCATCGAGCTGCAGAACATGCTGATGGCCCTCGAGCAGGAGCTCGGCGACCAGCACAACAAGCTCCTCGAGAAGATGTACGAGAACGCCCAGGCGATCGTGGCCGACATGGCCAAGGAGCAGGGCCTCGACCTCGTGCTGGTGCGCGACCCGATGACGGTGATCTGGGCGAAGGACGCCTTCGACATCACCGGCGAGGTGGTCAAGCGCTACGACACCAAGCATCCCAAGTAGGTCCTCTCCGCCCTCGTCGGCGGACGCGAGCAAGGGGCGAGCGAGGCTGGTATCCTCTCTCGCCCCTTTCGCATGGCCGCCTCGTCTCGCTCTCCTGCTCGCTCGCTCGCTCGAGGGCTCGCCCTCGGCGGGGCCGTGGCGTCGTTGCTCGGAGCGAGCGCGTGTGGTCCTCGTCAGGCTCGGGCGCTCGATCGGGCGTCGCACGAGCTGAGTCGGGCCGTGGCCCACGGCGACGTCGAGGAGCTGCGAGCCCACGTGGTCCCCGGAGCACGTGGCGAGGTCGATGTGGATGCCATGCTCACCGGCACCGCTCGGCGTAGCTGGTCCAAGTCGCTCGACGATCCGGAGCAGGCTCGCCCCGAGGCGATCGTCTTCCTCGGCCCCGACCAGCCCGTGCGCGTGGTGTGGACCGCGGAGGGCTGGCGCTTTGCCGAGGATCCGACCGACGTCTACTCGCAGCGCACACCGCGGCAAGCCCTGCGTGCGCTCGTGCGAGCGACCCGCGCAGAGCGCTGGGACGTCATGCTGCGCCTGGCGCCGCGTCGATATCGGCTGGGTCTCTCCGAGGACGATCTCCAGCGAGCCTGGACGGAAGGCGAGCATGGGGAGGCGCTTCGCGCAAATCGCGACCGTCTGGCCGGGCATCTCGCCGACCCGATTCTCGCCGACGCCGACGAAGCGCTCCTGGACATGGGCCAGGGCCACGTCGCCCGGCTCGAACGGGAGGGCGGCGTCTGGGTGGTGGTCGAGTTCTAGATCCGTTGTGATTTCAAGGGCCCGCTTCGAGCACCCGCCACGACGGGGGTGGCGGCTCGATCCCGGGCCTCAGTGGCCGCCCGATGGCGAGGGGCGCGCAGCAATGGCTCCATCGGGGGCTCATCGGGCGCGGAGCAGCGTTCAAGACATCCGCCCGTCCTCGCATACAGGTGGGGAGCACACCCATGTGAGGCACCTTGCGTGCCATCCTAGCAGCGTTACGCTTGATCCCGTGGGCGCGCCTAGCAACGACAGCCGTAGCCGGACCACGACAGGTCCGTCGCGGTCGTCGGATGGCAAAAAAGTCGACTTCGTATCGTCGCTCGCCGAGAATTCACACGTTTGCGCGACCTACGACGTAGGCACTGCATCTGGCCTCGAGCTTGCACCGATCCCGGCCGTGGAGCCCCACCGTACCGGAATCGAAGCGGAGGCCGTTGCCATGCGTCCCACTGACCGAAGGCCACGTATGCCCGCCACCTGGATCACCGAGCGTCCAACCCGTCGACCTTCACCCCGGCCGGTCGAGGCCCCGCGTCTCGAGCTGCCCCTCCATCGCCCCGCCTTCGAGCGGGCCAAGCCCCGGCAGGACGTCGAGCCCTCCGAGGAGCCCGAGCGTGGCGTAGCCATCGTCGATTTCTACATCTGAGCCCGGGGGGGGCTCGCCCGTCCCGGCATGCCCGGGACCCCGCGCCGAGGGGCGCTCGCAGTCGCGAGCGTCCCTCGCGTGCGTTCGAGCAGTCGCCGCTTTTGACCGCGGCCGAGCGTTGGTAGCGTCATCGTCGTGCACGACGACTCCACGAAGCTTCAGCCCGAGGCGCTGCAGGTCAAGCACCAAGGCTATCGCCTCCAGGTCCTGAGCGGCGAGCTGCGTGGGCGCGAGATCGAGGTGCTCACCGACAAGGTGATCCTCGGCAAGTCTCGCCAGTGCGACGTGGTGCTCCCCGACGAGTCCGTCAGTCGGCAGCACGTCGAGATCCGGCGCGAGGGTGACTCCTATCGCGTGACCGACAAGGGCTCGACCAACGGCACCTTCATCGGCAATGCCCGCGTCACCGATGGCTTCCTCAAGCCCGGCGATGTGCTCGGCGTGGGCAAGGTGCAGCTCCGCTTCCTGCCCCGAGACCAACGCGCCGAGATCCTGCCCAGCGACAAGGAGCGCTTCGGCGAGGTGCTCGGCCGCAGCCTCGCGATGCGGAAGATCTTCGGCGTGCTGGAGCGGGTCTCGCCCACCGACGTCACCATCCTGCTCGAGGGCGAGACCGGCACCGGCAAGGACCTCGTGGCCCGGGCCATCCACCAGGCCTCGGCGCGGGCCGACGGACCGTTCGTGGTGGTGGACTGCGGCGCCGTGGCCCCCGAGCTCATCGAGGCCGAGCTCTTCGGCCGCGAGGACGCCGCAGACGTGCGCGCGGGAGCCTTCGAGCTCGCCGACCACGGCACCGTCTTCCTCGACGAGATCGGCGAGCTGCCCAAGGACCTCCAGCCCAAGCTCCTGCGGGTGCTCGAGAACCACCGCCTGCGTCGAGTGGGCGGCACCGAGGAGACCACCGTCGACATCCGCATCGTCGCGGCGACCGACCGAGGGCTGCGCGAGCAGGTGGAGAGCGGCGAGTTCCGCGAGGATCTCTACTTCCGCCTCGCCGTGGTCAACCCCGTGCTCCCCCCGCTGCGCGAGCGTCGAGAGGACATCCCCGTGCTCATCGAGCACTTCTCGCGGCGCCTGCCCCCGGGCATGTGGAAGCCGCCCGGCCCCGAGGCCATGGCGCGCCTGGTGGGCTACGAGTGGCCGGGCAACGTCCGCGAGCTCCGCAACGTGGTGGAGCGCAGCGCCTACCTCTCCCCGGACGGCGTCATCGACCTCATCACGGCGGGACGGCGGCCCACGGGACCGGGCGGGCCGGTCGAGTTCGATCCCACCCTGACCTTCCGCGAGCAGAAGGAGCGGGCCATCGAGCTGTTCGAGGAGGCCTACCTCCAGTGGTTGCTCCAGCGCGCCGAGGGCAACATCTCGCGCGCGGCCCGGGAGGCCGACATGGATCGCAAGTACCTGCACAAGCTTCTGCGCCGCTACGGCATCGATGCCAAGCAGTTCGCACGCGGCGTCGGCCGCCGCTCGGGACCGCATCCGCGCGCAACCTCGTAGGAGTACCCCTCTCTGCGTGCGCGTGACCCGCAGGCGTGAGCGTCCGTCCGGGCGGCGCTACCATCAGCCGCGATGACGGACGGCGAGTCGAACGGCTTTGCTCCCGCCGCATGGGTGCACGCCGGCGGGGTGCTCTCGCTGGATCGACCGCGGGTGATGGCGATCGTCAACGTCACTCCCGACTCGTTCTTCGACGGCGGTCAGCTCCACGACGGCGCCTCGCCCCGACTGTCCGCGATCCTCGAGCACGCGCGCCGCTGCGTGAGGCACGGCGCCGACCTCCTCGACGTGGGCGGTGAGTCCACGCGTCCCGGAGCCGAGCCGGTCGCGCCGGAGCAGGAGCAGGCGCGCGTCGTCCCGGCCATCGAGGCCATGCGCGCCGACCCGGAGCTGCGTAGCATCCCCATCAGCATCGACACGCGACGCGCCTCGGTGGCCGCGGCCGCCGTCGCGGCCGGGGCCAGCATCGTCAACGACGTCAGCGGCCTCGCCGATCCGCAGATGCCCGCCCTGGTGGCACGCACGGGGGCCGGCCTGGTCATCGGTCACCTGCGGGGAGAGCCCCGCACCATGCAGCGAGAGGTTCGCTTCGCCCACGTGCTGCGCGAGATCACCGACGAGCTCGCGACCTCCGTGGAGCTGGCGCTGGCAGCCGGCGTGGAGCGCCCGCGCATCCTCGTCGATCCGGGCATCGGCTTCGGCAAGACCGCCGAGCAGAGCGCGGCCCTCGTGGCGGCCTCCGGCTGGCTGCGTCAGGCCACCGGCTGCCCCGTGCTCATCGGTGCGTCCCGCAAGAGCTTCCTGCGGGCGATCGTCGGCGACCCCGAGCAGCCCGCCTCGCGTCGGCTCGCGGGGAGCCTCGCGGCCGCGCTCGTGGCCGTCGAGCGAGGAGCCAGCGTGCTGCGCGTGCACGACGTGGGCGACACGGTGCAGGCGCTGACCGTGGCCCGCTCCATCCAGCGTGCGTTCGAGGTGCTCGCCGAGGACGTCAGCCCACCCCGGGAGGCGATGCATTGAGCCCGACCGAGCTCATCTCCGCGTTCACCTGGCGCGACGGGCTCGACTTCGGCCTGCTGTTCCTCATCGCGTACTGGCTGCTGCGGGTGGTGCAGGGCACCCGCGCCGCGCCCGTGCTCGTGGCCGTGGCCAGCTTCGGCGTGCTCGCCTGGACCGTGCAGGCCCTCGACCTCATCGCGGTGGCCAGCCTGCTCAAGTACGTGTTCTCGTCGGTGATCCTGCTGGTGATCGTGGTGTTCCAGCAGGAGCTGCGCCGCGCGCTGCTCTACATCGGCCAGCGGCTGCTCCCCGCGGGCCGGCGCGAGGCGGCCGAGTCCGCCGTGGGCGAGCTGGTGGCGGGGCTCGAGCGGCTCAAGCGGGCCCGGGTGGGCGCGCTGGTGATCCTGCAGGGCGAGATCGACGTGCTGGCAGTGGCGACCCACCGCGGCGTCCGCATCGACGCCCCGCTGCGCTCCGAGACCCTGGTGGCGCTGTGCGTGCCCCATGCGGTCAACACGGCCCACGACGGCGCCATCCTCATCCAGGACTTCCGCATCGCGCGGGCGGGGATCATCTGCCCGCTCACCGAGCAGCACCTCGACCCGCGCTTCGGCACCCGCCACCGCGCCGCCATCGGCAGCACCGAGGAGACCGACGCGCTCGCGCTGGTGGTGAGCGAGGAGCGAGGCGAGCTGCGGATCGTGCAGCACGGTCAGATGTCGGAGGCGCTGCGGATCTCCGAGCTCGAGGCCCGCATCACCGCCTGGCTCACCGCGCCGCGGGCCGAGGCCACCCGCGCGCCCACGGGGGCCGGGGAGAGCCACGCCGACCTCAGCACCGCCGATCTCAGCCGGGCCGACATGAGCCGCATGGACCTCGAGCGCAGCGCCGTCGTCCGCCGTCGCGAGGACACCGACACCTCGCTGGGCGGCAGCAGCGTGCGCGTGGGAGCCAAGAAGGCATGAGCGAGGGCGAGCAGACCTCGGCCGCGGCGGACCGGCCCGCGCCCATGCGCTTCTTGGCCGACCTGCTGTTCCGCCACTGGGGCCTCAAGGCGATCGCCTTCGTCCTCGCGGCCTTCATGTTCGTGTTCACCCGGGACGAGGTCACGCGGGTGTTCACGGTGCCGCTGCGAGTGGTGGAGGATCCCGATCGCGTGCTGATGACCGAGATCCCCGAGACCATCCAGGTGCAGGCCCGGGGCCCCTGGACTCGGATCAACCGCCTGCAGGACTACGACTTCGGTACCGCGGTGCTCGACCTCGAGCGGGCGCGGCCGGGGCCCCTCGAGATCGACAGGGCGGGGATCGTGATGCCGCCGGGGGTGGTGCTGGCCGGGATCCAGTACGACCAGGTCGATCTGCGCTTCGAGGCGGTGGTGGTGCACGAGGTCGAGGTCTCGCCCCGGACCCGAGGCGATCCGGCCCCCGACTACCAGCTCATCGGCGTGGAGGTGCAGCCCACCAAGTGGCCGGTGCGCGGCGGCGAGTCGTCGGTGGCCCGCGTCCAGCAGCTGCTCACCGAGCCGCTCGACATCGAGGGCGCCGACCAGGACGTGGAGGCCAGCCGCGCGCTGGTGCGTCCGGCCGAGGACGTGACCCTGGTGGACGACGAGGAGCCCCGCGTCACCATCCGGGCCGTGATCATCGCCAAGCCGGAATCGCGCCGCTACACCGTGGCGGTGGTGGTCCCCGAGGGGCTCGACCCCACCGGCGTGGTCCCGCGCACCTATGAGGTGGAGGTCAGCGGCCCGCTGCCCGACTTCCGCGTGCTCGATGCCCTGGAGCTGCTGTCGCCCGTGGTCGCCGAGGTGAGCCGCGTGGGCGAGCCCGATGCCCCCGATTCCATGGCGGAGGTGCGCTTCACCTGGGCCGAGGGCGTGCCGCAGGACCTGCGGGGACGCCTAAGCCTGAGCCGAGAGCTCGACCGCGTGAAGCTGCCCGTGCTGCCGCCTCCGGCTCCGCCCCTCGATCTGCCCGCCCCCTGAGCCCGGCGGGCTCGACCGGCAGCGGCGGGCGGTGGCTCGTCTCCCTCGACCCGATCGCCCGCTGCGACCGCGCCCCGCATCACGCCGGTTGAGCGCGCCGCGGGACGGGGGTAGATCGGAGCATCCCATGGGTAGCGAACGCCGATTCTTCGGGACGGACGGGATCCGCGGCGAGGCCAACACGGCGCCGATGACCCCCGAGACCGCGATGCGCGTGGGCATGGCGGTGGCCGCCCACTTCGGGCGCGACGGGACGATCGTGGTGGGCAAGGACACGCGGCTGTCGGGCTACCTGCTGGAGAGCGCGCTGGCCTCGGGCCTGTGCGCGCTGGGGACCGACGTGACCTTCGTGGGCCCGCTGCCCACCCCCGGCATCGCCTACATCACCCAGTCGCTGCGAGCCTCGGCTGGGGTGGTGATCTCGGCCAGCCACAACCACTTCGCGGACAACGGGATCAAGCTGTTCGCGGGCGACGGCTACAAGCTCCCCGACGAGGTGGAGGCGCGGCTCGAGGCGCTGATGGGCGCCGACCTCGAGTCCCTTCGCGCGCGCGGCAGCGAGATCGGGCGGGCGTTCCGGCTCGAGGACGCGGGCGGTCGCTACCTCACCCACGTCAAGCAGGCGTTCTCGTCGCGGCACGACCTCGACGGGCTGCGCATCGTGGTCGACTGCGCCCACGGGGCGGCCTATCGCGTGGCGCCGACGGTGCTGCGCGAGCTGGGGGCCGAGGTGATCGCCCTGGGCTGCGAGCCCGACGGCACCAACATCAACGACGGCCACGGGGCGATGCACCCCGAGCGGGTGCAGGAGGCGGTTCGCGAGCACGGGGCCGACCTGGGCCTGGCCCTCGACGGCGACGCCGATCGGGCGGTGATGTGCGACGAGCACGGGCAGGTCGTGGATGGCGACGCGATCATGTGCATGTGCGCCCGCGACATGGCGCTGCGCGGGCGGCTGCGGGGCGGCGCGGTGGTGGCCACGGTGATGTCCAACCTCGGGCTCGAGCGCTCGCTCGAGGAGGTGGGGCTGCAGCTCGTGCGCACCCCGGTGGGCGACCGCTACGTGGTCGAGGCGATGCGGGCCGGCGGCTACAACCTGGGCGGCGAGCAGAGCGGGCACCTGGTGTTCATCGATCACGCCACCACCGGCGATGGCTTGGTGGCGGCGCTGCAGGTGCTGAGCATCATCCGCAGCACGGGCAGCCCGCTGTCGAAGCTGGCCGGGGTGATGACCCGCTTCCCCCAGATCACGCGCAGCCTCCGGGTGGCCCGCAAGACGCCCATCGACACCGTGCCGCGGCTCGCCCGGGCGATCCGCGAGGTGGAGGCCGAGCTGGGCGACTCGGGACGCGTGCTGGTGCGATACTCGGGGACGGAGGCCAAGCTGCGGGTGATGGTGGAGGCGGCGGACGAGGGGAGCATCGACGGCTGGATCGACGGGATCCTCGAGATCGCGGCGAAGGAGCTGGGGACCCCCGAATGAGCGTGCTGGGCATCGGCCTCGATCTGTGCCCGGTGGACCGCATGCAGCGCGCGGTGGAGCGGCACGGCGATCGCTTCGTGCGGCGCATCTGCACCGAGCGCGAGGCGGAGTACTGCTTCGCCCGCCGCCTGCCGTGGGAGTGCCTGGCCGGGCGCTTCGCCGCCAAGGAGGCGGCCAGCAAGGCCCTGGGCGCGCCGCGGGGCATCGGCTGGTACGACGTGGAGGTGCTGCCCGCCGCCTTCGGCTCGCACGGGCCCTCGGTGGTGATGTCGGGCGTGGCCCTCGAGGTGGCGACGGCCCGCGGGGTGAGGACGATGCTGCTGTCCATCACCCACGCCGGAGGCATGGCGGCAGCGGTGGCGGTGGCGGTGGCATGAGCACTCCAGCCCCGGCGCTGCTGTGGACCGCGGCCACCTCGGCCGCGAGCGATCGCCACACGATGGAGACCCTGGGGGTCCCGTCGCTCTTGCTGATGGAGCGCGCGGCGCTGTGCGTCTCGCACGAGGTGGCCGCGATCCTGCGCGGCCGGGGCGGGGCGGTGGGGGTGCTGGTCGGGCCGGGCAACAACGGCGGCGACGGGCTCGCGGTGGCGCGGCAGCTGCGGGGCTGGGGGATCCCGGCCGAGGCGTGGCTGGTGACCGACAAGCACAACCAGGTGGTGGCCGAGCAGCTCGCCCTCGCGCGTGCGATGGGAGTGACGGTGCACCGCGGGCGACCGAGCGACGACGCGTCGCGGCGCCTGTGGGTGGACGGCCTGCTCGGCACCGGCAGCCGCGGCGCGCCCCGAGGAGCGGTGGGCGAGGCGGTGGAGTGGCTGCTCGGTCACGAGGCGGAGTGCGTGGCCATCGACCTGCCCACCGGGATCGACCCGGACACCGGCGTGGTCTCGGGCCCCGCGGTGCGGGCTCGCTGCACGGTGACCTTCGCCCGCAGCAAGCCGGGGCTGCACATCACGCCCGGGCGCGGGCACGCGGGGCGGGTGGTGGTGGCCGACATCGGCCTGGTCGATCCGCCCGACATGGACGATCGCCTCGCGCTGCTCGACCCCGTGGGCGTGGCCAATACCCTGCGTCGATTGCCGGCGGGCTCGCACAAGGGGCAGCGCGGGCACCTGGGGATCGTGGGCGGCAGCCCGGGCACCACCGGAGCTGCGCTGCTGGCCGGCGTGGCGGCGCTGCGCAGCGGAGCGGGCCTGGTGACGGTGGCGAGCCCGGATCCCGGCCTGGGCTCCATGCTGCTCGCCGCGAGGCCCGAGCTGATGACCGCGCCGCTGGTCGACGAGCCGGGACGGCTGCTGCCCCGGGCCCAGGCCCTGGTGGTGGGCCCCGGTCTCACCGACGAGGCCTCGCAGCGGCTGCTGGCTCGCCTGTTCCGCGAGGATCCTCGGCCGGCGCTGTGGGACGCCAGCGCGCTCGATCACGTGCCCGCCGACGGGGCGATGCCCACCGGGCCGCGGGTGATCACGCCGCACCCCGGCGAGGCCGCGCGGCTGCTGGCGAGGATCGATCCCGAGGTGGGGTGGAGCTCGGCGCTGGTGCAGTCCGAGCGCCTCGAGGCCGCGCGCCGGATCGCCGAGGCCACGCACGCGCTGGTCGTGCTCAAGGGCGAGGGCACCCTCATCGCCACGCCCGATGGGCTGGCCTGGGTGGCGATCAGCGGAGGCCCGGCCCTGGCCACCGCGGGCTCGGGCGACGTGCTCGCCGGCTTCGGCGGGGCCCTGCTCGCGCGCGGGGCCGGGCCGACGACGGCGGCTCGCATCGCGGTGCACGTGCACGGCGTGGCGGGCGAGTCCCTGGGCGATGGGCCGGGACCGATCGCGCTCGACGTGGCCGAGGCGCTGCCGCGGGTGATGAGCACGCTGGTCGAGGATCCCTCGCACCCGCGCTGGCCGAGCTGGCGCCGCGGCTGATCGGAACGCGAGCCGGCTCGACGACGACGCGAGCGAGCGCGTCGATCGAGCACGAGCGACTCGACGCCGCGCTCCGTTGGGACGTTGGGACGCAACTGGCCATCGATCGAGCGAAGCAACGG
Source organism: Myxococcales bacterium (assembly GCA_020633315.1). GTDB lineage: Bacteria > Myxococcota_A > Polyangia > Nannocystales > Nannocystaceae > Paraliomyxa. The sequence goes on along the minus strand of JACKDV010000003.1, from coordinate 289,397 downwards.
CCATCGGCGTCGCGAGTCGTTGCAACACTGCGACGGCCTGAAACGTGGAGATCGGCGCCAACGCAGTGTTTGCTGCCAGAAGACAGCGATTGATGATCATCCTCCCCTTGGTTTCGGCGGTAATGGGATGCATGGTGGTCGCCATGCAATGGGGTCGATGGATTGCGATGGTGATGCTCGCGAGCGGCTGTCGTGGGGGCGGGGAGGCGAGCCCTCCGAGCGGTGACGGCACTGGCACTGGAGGATCGACGGGCGAGGCCAGCGACGGCGGCCTCGATTCCACCGGCGGCACGGGGGCGGGCACGGCCGTGGGCTCGGGCACCGAGGGTGACGAGACCAGCGAGGGCACCACCGACACCGGCGGGCCCGAGGAGCACCACTTCGATCTGCCGGCCCTGCAAGACGTCAACGACGGCAACTTCGCCACCTCGATCGTCTGCTCGGAGTGCCACAGCAACTCGCCGGGGGCCCAGGCCATGCGCGACGCGGCGGGCAACGAGATCGGGCCCGACGATCTGTGGCAGGGCACCATGATGGCCAACAGCGCGCGCGACCCCTTTTGGTGGGCGATGGTGCGGGCCGAGACGGTGACCTTCCCGACCCACGCGGCGGAGATCGAGGCCGAGTGCACCAGGTGCCACGCCCCGATGGGTGCGATCCGAGAGGACCTCTACGGCGGCCCGATGGCGCTCGACGATCTGCTCGACGGCAGCGCCGACCGAGCGCAGCTCGGCCTGGACGGCGTGGCCTGTGCGGCCTGCCACCAGATCCCCGCAGGCCAGGGGCCGGGCGTGCCCGAGCTGCCCGCGACCGGCGAGATCTTCGGGCCGCACGAGGCTCCCTTCACCATGCCCATGCAGATGCACACCGGCTTCACCCCGGTGGCCAGCAGCCACACCGACGAGTCGGCGCTCTGCGGCACCTGCCACACCCTCGAGACCTCGCCGATCGCGGCCGACGGCACGCCGCTGGGCGGGCACTTCCCCGAGCAGTCACCCTACCTCGAGTGGCTCGACTCGGCGTTCAGCACCGAGTCGGTGCCGCCGGGGCCCCAGGCCGCGAGCTGCCAGGCCTGCCACATGCCCTCGCGAAGCGAGGCGGGGGGGCCCATCTCCACGCGCCTGGCCCGGCGCCCGATGGGAGACGACTTCCCGCCGATCTCCGATCGCTCGCCCTACCACCGCCACGTGCTGGTGGGCGGCAACACCCTGGTGCCCGCCATGCTGCGCGACTTCGCCGACGAGCTGCGGCCGCGAGCGTCGAGCGAGGCCCTCAACGCCACGATCGCCGCGGCCCAGGCGGTGCTCCAGCAGGACACGGCCACCCTCGCCTTCGACGGCGCCGGGCGGCAGGGCGACGAGCTGGTGATCCCGGTGCGCGTGGAGAACCTCGCGGGGCACAAGTTCCCCACCGGGATGCCGGCCCGCCGCGCGTTGCTGCAGCTGACCGTGCGCGATGGCTCGGGCGCGGTGGTGTTCCGCTCGGGCGGCACCAACGGCGAGGGGCAGCTGGTGGACCTCGACGACACCCTGCTGCCGCTCGAGCAGCCGGGCGGCGATCCGCAGCCGCACCACCAGGTGATCACCAGCTCGTCGCAGGTGCAGATCTACCAGAGCGTGATGGCCGACGAGGACGGCGACCCCACCTATCGACTGCTGCGCGCGAGCAGCTACACCAAGGACAACCGCCTGCTGCCCGCCGGGTGGACGCCCGCGGCTCCCAACGCGGCTCAGACCGCTCCGGTGCTCGGCATGGCCGACGCGGATTTCGTGGGGGGCTCGGACACGGTGGAGTACCGGGTGCTGGCCCCGGCCGCGGCGGGGCCCTACGAGGTGGAGGCGTCGCTGGGCTACCAGGTGATCGATCCTCGCTTCGCGACCGAGCTGCTGCTGCTCGAGGCGCCGGAGATCCGGGCCTTCGAGCGCATGTGGGAGGCCTCGTCGCACGAGCCGGAGCCGGTGGCCGCGGCCGCGACCGTGCTGCCGTAGCCTCGCTCGCTCGAGGGGTCGAGCCCCGGCCGCGCCGACGGGGCTCGCTCGGCGCGGCGCGAGGGCGGCCGGAGCTCAGGCGCCCTCGCTGCTGCGGCTGACCAGGGGCCGGGCCGCTCGGGGCAGCAGCTGCTCCATCTGCCAGGCGTGCACGGCGAGCTGGCGCTCGGCCACGCGCAGGCCATCGCGGGTGCGGGCCAGCAGCAGCGGCGGCACCACCACCGCGGTGAGGGTGGCGGTCACCAGGAACACCATGGTCGGCAGGCCGGGCAGCTCGACCATCTGGGGCATGATCGTCATGGTGCCCTCCACGAAGTGATAGGAGGTGGGCAGCAGGCCGACGAGCTCGGCGCTCAGCGGCATCAGCACCGCGGCCGCGGCCGCGAGCAGGTAGAACACGCGACGCCGCACCGGGGCGTGGACCACCACCGCCGCGGTGTTGGTGGCGGCGAGGCCCGGGACCAGCACCAGCGGGCCGCACATGCGGCCGAGCAGCATCAGCGCTCCGATGCCGGCCACGAACGCGACCGGGCGCGCCCAGGCCTCGGGGCGGGGATGACCGATCGCGGCGAGGCTGCAGGCGAAGGCCACCAGCACGCAGCCCACCATGGCGATCACCTGGCCCCAGTCGCGCACGCCCATCCACATCAGCAGGGGCAGGAACAGCAGCCACGCGCCGTAGCCGATGGCGCCGCCGCGGGCCGACACCCGCTCGGCCGCGCGGTCGGCCTCGAGCAGGCTCTCGACCGCGGACGAGGGCATGCTGCGCGGCGGCTCGAGCAGCAGGCGCACGAAGCTGGCCCGCGCCCGCTCGTCGTTGGGATCGAGGGCCAGGGCCCGGCTGGCGTGCTCGAGCGCGCGGCTGCGGGCCTCGAGGTTGCCCGACTCGATCGCGTCCTCGGCCGCCTTCTCGGCGCGGGTGGCCCAGCGCCGGGCGATCTCGCGGCGCAGGGTGAGATCGCGGTCGCCGTCGAGGAAGGCCTCGACCGCCTCGGCGAGGGCGCGCGCGCTGGGGTAGCGGGCGTCGGGCTCGTCGGCGGTGGCCCGCACGCAGATGCTCTCGAGCTCGGGCGGCACGTCGCGCTGGGGGAAGCGCTCGTGGGCCCGGGCATCGGCGCCGCGGATGGTGGAGCCGAGCTTGCGCTGGATCGGCCCGCGCGGGTGCAGTGGCTCGTAGGTGAGCAGCTCGAAGAGGATGGCGCCCAGCGAGTAGATGTCGGCGCGCTCGTCGAGGGGGCGGCCGCCGGCGTCGATCTGCTCGGGCGCCATGTAGCCCGGCGTGCCCATCAGCTCGCCCGCCGCGGTGCGGCCGTCGTGGTCGTCGAGGGTGGTGGCCTCGGGACCGTCGGGCGAGGGCTCGAGCGGCTCGTCCTCCTCGTCGCGGAACAGCTTGGCCAGGCCCCAGTCGAGCAGGTAGACCTCGCCGAAGCGGCCGAGCATCACGTTGGCGGGCTTGAGGTCGCGGTGCAGCACGCCGCTGTGGTGCACGTAGTCCACGGTGAGGCACACGCGGGCGAAGGCCTCGAGCAGGCGGCGACGCGAGTAGCTCTCCTTGGCCTCGGGGGTGCCCTTGCGCAGGCTGGTGATCACCTCCTCGAGGGTCACCCCGCTCACTCGCTTCATGGTGAAGTAGGGGCGGCCGTCGGGGGTCTCGCTGATGTCGTAGACCGGCACCACCGCGGGGTGCTCGAGCTGGCCCTGGATCCGCGCCTCTCGCATGAAGCGCGCGCGCGAGCGCGGCCGATGGGCGCGGCCGTGGCGGATCACCTTGAGCGCCACGCGGCGGCCCACGGTCTGATCGCGGGCGAGGCGGACCTCGCCCATGCCGCCGCGGCCGAGCAGGCCCAGGTCGGCGTAGCGCGAGCCGAAGCCCTCGGGCGGGTGCTCGTCGTCGGGAGGGCCGGCGTCGAGCTCGTCGCCGTCCATCGAGGAGGCGGACACGAGCGTGGGGGCGGCGCCCACGTCGACCATGGGGTGGGCTCCCGAGTCGATCGCGGGCAGCGAGACCGGGCCGGTGGCGGAGTCGGCCGGGGCCAGCGAGGGGCGGGTCAGCTCGGGGCGATCGTCGTCGCCGGACATGGGCGGAGCTTACCGCCGGGCCGCGGGCCTGGGGGCGCGGGGTGGGGCCCGGCGGGGAACAATCGCGCCCCGGCGGCACACCAAGCTCCCACGCGTCGTGGAAGAGCTCGATGAGCCCCGGCGTGGGCGATCAGCCCTCGCTGGGCTCGTCGTCGTCGTCCGGGAACGGCGGCTCGAACTCGGGCCGGTTGTCGGGGTCGTCGCTCTGCTCTTGGCTGCCCGAGTTGGTGGTGAGCGCCGTGTGGCCGCTGGTGGAGTCGCCGCAGCGGAACGCCCACGAGCCGTCGCGGCCGGTGCTCAGGCACAGGCGGCCGATGAGCGGAACCCGCAGCGGCCCCTGGCTGTCGTCTCCCGCGGCTTGCTCGAAGAACTCGACGACCTGGGCATCGGGAGGCTGATCGAAGCTCAGGCGATCCCCCGCCCAGCGCGGCGGCGCCACGCGGCGCACCGACAGGGCTCGCTGCGAGCGGCCGCCCTCGGTCACCACCTGGTCGGCGGTGTCGATGGCCCACACCGCATCGTCGAAGCGCGCCATGAAGGTGAGCTCGCGACCCACGGTCTCGCCGTCGACTCCGTCCTCGCCGATGCTGGCGTGGGTTCCGTCGCGCACGCCGATGGCCCACAGCTGCTCGACCTCGCCGTCGGGCGCGGTCACGCGACCCGGCACCGCGCTCAGGTGCCAGTCGCCGTCCTCGGCCCCGAGCGGCACGATCTCCTCGCCGCGCGGATCGAAGGCGTAGACGTAGCTGTCGCTGCGGCCCACCGTGTACTCGGCGAAGACGATGCCGTCGTCGGAGAAGCCGGCCACCGCGTGGTCGCCCACGTCGCGCGTGGGCTCGCGATCGGTGCCCAGGCGGTTGGCGTTGCGCACCATGCAGGAGCCGTGCAGCTCGAGGTGGCGCACCGCGAGCGAGCCCGAGGTGGTGCGGTAGGCCAGCTGCTCTCCGTTGGGGGAGAAGGCGTGCAGCCCGGGCAGCTCCTCGAGCGCGCGCCGTCGGTTCTCCTCGCGGGCGCTGACCACCTCGCCGGCGAAGGAATCGACCAGCTCGGTGTGCTCCACGTCGAACAGCATCACGGTGGCCTCGGTGCCGCGACCCTCCGAGACCACCACGTTGGCGTCGCCGGGACCGAACACCACGCTGGTGATGTCGCCGGTGGCGATGCGAACGGGTCGCGTCGGGTTGCGGACGCCCCCGTTGACCTCGCCGAGATCGACCAGGTAGAGCGCCTGCTTGCCCTCCGCGTGGGGGACCTTGAGCGCCAGGTGACGCTCGCCCACCGCGGCCAGCCGCGTGTAGTCGCCCAGCTCGGGCGCGATGGGGATGGCCTTGTAGGCGCCGGGCTCGTAGATGGCCAGCCGTCCCTGTCGATCGCGGACGACGAGCGAGTCGCCGTCGCGCAGGCCGATGACCAGCTTGGCCGGGCCGTCGGTCTCGTGGACGTAGGTGGCGCTCCGCTGCTTGCGGAGGCCGCCGTCGTCGAACTCGTGGGTCCACACGCCGCCGTCCTCCTGATCGATGGCGACCAGGAAGTGTCCGGCGGGGGTGAGCATCACCTGGCTGCCCGCGGTGAGCTCGGGCAGCGGCAGGCGATCGACTCGGCAGTTGCCCGCGTCGTCGCAGAGGTTGCGGAGCACGAAGCCCTCCTTGGTCGCCGCCACGGCGATGGGGCGTGCGACGTCGACATCGCGCTCACCGGACTCGAAGGCCCCGCAGGGAAGCATGGGGTCCGCCACGCACGCGCCGAGCCCCCAGGCGATGCCGAGCATCGCTATGGACCGCAGCTTCCGCACAAACCCCACAATGCGAGCGTATCATGAGCGAACCCAAGTGTGGCAACCTCCATTTGATGTCCGTGACCTGGCGGGATTTTCGCAATCTTGTAGTGATGACCCCGACCTCGACCTCGAGAGCTTCGCGCGATATCGCGCAGGGGGGCGGAGGGCGGAGGGCCCTGGCCTCGCTGCTGGCGGTGGCCATCGGGGTTCTCGGTGGCTGTGACGACGCCGGAAAGCGAGAGCCCGTGCCCAATCCGTCTGCGTCCGAGGCTCCGCCCGCGGCCGATGATGCGGCCGGTGATGGGCCGACGAGCCCGGCCCCCGACGACGATGCGGCGGCCGAGCGCTACCTGGAGATCAAGGCCACGGTGGATGCCGATCCCGAGGTGGCCAAGGGGGCACAGTTCCCCCAGCTCAAGGCCGATCTCGAGGCGATCGCCAACGGGGCCGGGGCGCCCACCATGCGGGCCAACGCGGCGCTGCTGCTGGGCTCGCTGTTCGACGTGCGGGGCGAGTCGCTGCGGGCCTCGGGCTACTACCAGCACGCGGCCACGCTGGTGCCGGACGACGCGGGCCCCCACATGGCGCTGGCGGTGGCGCTGGCCTCCACCGGCGACTTCGAGGGCGCGGTGAAGGCCCAGCAGCAGGCGGCCACCCTCGATCCCGACAACCTGGAGAACTGGCTGGCGCTGGGCGAGCTGCACACGCGGGCGGGCCACCAGGACGAGGCGGTGCAGGCCTACGTGGGCTACGAGCTGCGGCGCAAGGGCCTGATCGACGGGCTCACCCTGCACGACGAGGCGGGCACCTACGTGGTGGGGGTGGAGGAGCGGATCGGCTGCGCCTCGGCCCTGGCCGCGGCCCCCGATCAGGGCACGGGCGTGGCGCTGGTCTATGCGCTACGGACCGATCCCGATCCCACGGTGCGCGAGGCGGTGGCGCGGGTGATGGGCGTGCACCGCCTCGACCTCTACCTGCCGGTGCTCCAGACCCAGGCCAAGGAGGAGGCCGATGCCGACGTGAAGGAGGCGGTGTCGTGGGCGCTGGCGGAGATCGCCCGCGATCCGGTGAGGATCGATCCCACCGAGCGACCGCGGCTGCCCGACGATGATCCGCGGGCGGCCCAGGGCGAGGTGCCGCGGGCCGAGGCGGCCCCGGAGGCGCTCACCGAGGCGAGCACGCTGGCGCCCGCGGCCCCGGCCGCCGCCGACGGCGGTGGAGCCCCGCCCGCGGTGCCCTCGGCCCCGAAGGAGGCGCCCGAGGCCAAGGGCGAGCCCGCGGGTTCCGCTGCGGCCGAGGGCTAGGCACCATCTGCCTGCCCATGGCCGAACCGACGAGCGAGCCCGCCCGCGCGGCGCTGCGGGTGGAGGCGCTCGGTCACCGCTACCCCGGGGCCGAGCGTGCGGCGCTGGTCGACGTCTCGCTGCGGGTGGAGCCGGGCGAGCGCCTGGGCCTGCTGGGACCCAACGGCGCGGGCAAGTCCACCCTGATGCGGCTGTGCTGCGGCTTCCTGCCCATCGCCGACGCCCCGGGCACGCGGGTGGAGCTGGCCGGCCTCGACGTGCGCACCCAGTCGCGGGACGCCCGGGCCAACGTGGGCTACCTGCCCGAGCACGTGCCGCTCTACCACGAGCTGCGGGCGCGCGAGCACCTGGGCTTCCGCGCGAGGATCAAGGGCGTGTCCCGTCGCAAGCGGGCCGCGGAGATCGAGCGGGTGGCCGAGGCCACCGGGATCCGCCACGTGCTCGACACCCCGGTGGGGCAGCTCAGCCGCGGCTATCGACAGCGGGTGGGGGTGGCCGACGCCCTGCTCGGCGCGCCGCCGGTGGTGATCCTCGACGAGCCCACGGTGGGGCTCGACCCCAACCAGGTCCGCGAGATCCGAGCCATGCTCGAGGGCCTCGGGGGCGAGCACACGCTGATCTTCTCGAGTCACATCCTGGCCGAGGTGGAGCTCTTGTGCGATCGCGTGGTGATCCTGTCGGAGGGCCGCGTGGTGGCCGACGAGGAGCTCGCGGCGGCCACCGCCGGGCGGCACGTGGTGGCGGCCTGGGCCGAGCCGCCGGCCGCGGTCCGGCCCGCGCTGCTCGAGGCCTGGGCGCAGCTGGGGGCGGGTGACCAGGCCGTGGCGCTCGAGGCCGAGGCGCTGCGCCCCGAGGGCGAGGGCCGCCGGGTCCGCCTGGGGCTGCCGCCGGGGGTGGGGACGCGGCCGCGGCCCTGGCCGCGGTGGGCCGAGCGTCGCAGCGGGCCGGGCTGACCGTGGTGGAGCTGCGAGCCGGTCGCACGCCGCTCGAGGAGCGCTTCGCCGAGGTCACCGCGGCGCCGGCCCGCGCCGAGCGAGGAGGGGGCGCGCGATGAGCCTGCGTCGCGCCCCCGCGTGGCTGGTGGGCACCGCGTCGCTGGCCCACCGCGAGCTGCTCTCGCTGTTCGTCACGCCGCTGGCCTACGTGGTGGCCACCTTGTTCCTGCTGCTGCAGGGCTGGAACTTCGCGCTGCTGCTGCGGGTGCTCAACGATCCGCTCGCGGCCCCCGGCCCGGTGATGCAGTACTTCTTCGGCGGCAGCTTCTTCATCTTCTGGCTGCCGGTGCTGTTCACCTGCTCGACGATCAGCATGCGGCTGCTGGCCGAGGAGAACAAGCAGGGCACCCTCGAGGCGCTGCTCACCGCCCCGCTGTCGCCCGCGCAGGTGGTGCTGGGCAAGTACGCGGGGGCGCTGGCCTTCTACGCGGCGCTGTGGCTGCCCACGGTGGTCTTCTACGTGCTGCTGCGCGGCGCCTCGGTGGAGCCCGACCTGGGGCCGATCCTCTCGGGCTACCTGGGCACGGGCCTGGTGGGCGCCAGCTTCCTCGCGCTGGGCCTGCTGACCTCCGCCACCACCCGCAGCCAGCTCACCGCCGCCATCGCCAGCTTCGTGCTGTGCACCATCGTGCTGCTCGCGGGGCTGTTGGTGGACCAGGTGGAGTCGGAGACCCTGGCCACGATCCTCGATCGCACCAGCCTGCTCACCATGATGCAGGAGATGGCGCAGGGGATCGTGGACGGCCGCTGGCTGTGGCTGCACGGCGCGGTGGTGGTGCTGTCGCTGGCGGCGGCGGTGGTGGTGATCGATCCGCGGCGTCGACACGAGCGGCTGCTGCAGCTGGGGCTCTTGGTGGTGGCGGTGGGGCATCTGGCCTGGCTGGGGGCCCGCCACGGCCAGCGTGGGGACTGGACGGGCGGGCGGGTCTACTCGCTGTCGGAGCGCGCCGAGACGGTGCTGCGGGAGCTGCCGGGGCCGGTCGACGTGCGGGTGCTGGTGCCCTCCACGATCGGCGGCGGCCGGCCCAACCCGCTGGCCCAGGAATTGCGCGAGGTGCTGGGGCGCATGGCCCAGGCCGGCCCCAACCTGCGGGTGCACCTGCTCGACCCCGATCGCGATCGCCAGGAGGCGGAGCAGCTGGTGGCCGAGTTCGGCCTGGGCGGCCGCGACCTGGCCGACGGCGTGGTGCTGGTGCGCGCGGGGCAGGGAGCCCAGCTCCGCAAGACCCACCTGCTGCCCGGCGATCTGGTCACCTACGCCACCGGTCCCGACGTGCAGGCCACCGGACCGCGGGTGAAGGAATTCCGCGGCGAGGAGGCGCTGCTCACCGCGTTCCTGCAGGTCGGCGATCCCACCGAGACCACCGTGTGCCACACCCAGGGGCACGGCGAGCCGCCCTTCGACGGCCTCGAGCCCTTCGGCGGCTACGCCCACCTGGGCGACCTGCTGCGCGAGGCCAACCTGCGGCTGCGTGCGGCCGACCTCGACGCGGCCGACGGCCTGCGCGGGTGCGACGTGCTGCTGGTGGCGGGCCCCAGCGGTGCCCTGCCGCCCGCCCAGCTGCGGGTGGTGGAGCGCTTCGCCGACGAGGGCGGCGACCTGCTGCTGCTCACCGGCGCGGTGGTGCGGCCGGGCGCGACCGGGCTGGCCGAGCACGGGCTCGAGCCCCTGGCCGCGCGCTACGGGATCGTCTTCGGCGAGCGGGTGGTGCTCGATCCCCACGGGATGCCGAGCGGCACGCCGCTGCTGGCCTTCACCCTGGTGGACGGCTGGGGCGACCACCCGGCGGTGCGGGCCCTGGTGGGGCGCCCGGTGAGCCTGCTGGTGGTGCGCGAGCTGTCGCTGCAGACGGTGCCCGAGGCCGAGCCGCCCGCGGTGCTGGTGCAGGTGGGCGAGGACGGCTGGGCCGAGTCGGACATCGGGGCGCTGCGCACCGGGGCGATGGTGGCCTTCGACGAGGAGGTCGACCGCGCGGGGCCGATCCCGGTGGCGGCGGCGGGGCAGCGCGGCAGCTCGCGGCTGGTGGTGATCGCCTCGGATCAGCTCGCGCTCAACGCCTACCTGCGCGAGGACATCGTCTACGACCACGGCCGCGATCTGGTGCTCAACGCCATCGGCTGGCTCACCGAGCGCGACCTGCTGCTGGGCATCCGGCCGCGCACGCGCGAGCACGTCAAGCTGGTGCTGCTGCCCGAGCAGCTCCAGCGCATGACCCTGGTGTGCCTGCTGGGCCTGCCCGGCTTCGCGATCCTGCTGGGCCTGTGGGTGCTGTGGAGGCGGCGGCGATGAGGCGGAGCGATCGGCGGCCGTCCCCGACCACCTGGGCCCTGCTGGCGGTCACCGTGGTCTCGGTCGCCTGGGCCCACCTCGACGCGCGCGACCCCGAGGGAGCGCGGGCCACCCTGGTATCCACGCGCTCGTCGGCGTGGCGGATCCTGCCCGAGATCGCCAACACCGACGTGGCCGGGGCCACGGTGGAGCTGTGGCCGTCGCACGGCGATCCGGTGCGGCTGGTGCCCGACGGTCTGGGGCATCGACTGCTGGTGGGCGAGACGGAGCTGGGCCCGGCCGACCCCGATGCGGTCGAGGGGGTGTGGGACTCGCTGCGCATGGCCACCACGCTGCGCGCGGTGGAGGACGGCGCGGCGGTGGGCTTGGGTGCGGGCGGCCGCATCGTGGTCCAGCTCCCGCAGGGGGGCACCCGCACCCTGGTGCTGGGGCGGCCCACCGCCGACGGGGCGGGGCTCTACGGCGCGGTGGAGGGCGGGGCCGAGGGCACCGAGGGGCAGTGGGTGCTCGAGCAGGAGCTGGGCACGCTGGTCGAGCAGGCGCCGCACAGCTGGCTGGCGCGGCGGCTGGTGGTGGCGGAGCCCTCCGAGCTGGTGGCCCTGCACGACGGCGAGCTCGATCTGCGGCGGGGCATCGACGGGCTGTGGCGGGCGCGGCTGGGCGAGGGGCCGGCCGCGGTGCTCGACCGGATCGCGGTGGAGACCCGCCTCGATCGCCTGCTGTCGGCGCGCCTCGATCCGCTGGTGGAGCCGCGCGACGACGCGGGCGAGCCGTGGGTCACCCTCGAGCAGGCGGACGGGCGGGACTGGGCCCTGCGCACGCACGGGGCCTGCCCCGGTCGCGACGACCACGTGCTGGTGGATCGCGGCCCCGGGCGCTGGGGCTGCATCGACGCCGCGCTGGTGCAGCCGTGGCCGCTGCCCGGGCGGCCCGGCCCCGACGCAGGGGCGCTGGTGGATCCGCGCCTGCTGCCCCACGCCTACGGGCGGGTGCTGCAGGTGGAGCTGCGCACGCCGGCCTCGCGGGTGCTGCGGCGCTACGGCGGTGGCTGGCGGATCGAGGAGGAGGTGGACGGGCGCACGGCGGTGTTCGACGTGGACGAGCCCGAGGCGTACCGCTGGTACGAGGCCCTGCACGACGCCGAGGTCTCGCTCGACGACGATCAGGCCTGGCCCGAGGCGCCCGCGGTGGACCTCACCGTGGTGACCGACAGCACCGCCACCCTGCGCCTGCGCTGCACCGACGACGAGCCTCGCCGCTGTCGTCGCGACGAGGGCCCCGTGCTGCGCCTGCGCCAGGCCGTGCCCCCGCTGGCCTTCGACACCGAGACCTTCGCCGAGCGCCGCCTGAGCTCGCTGCCCAGCGAGGAGGCGCGCGCCATCGAGGTGCTGGCCGGGGCGGACCCCGAGGCGGTGGTGCGGCAGAGCATGCACCTCGACCTGGGCGTGTGGCGGCTGGACGCCCCCGTGCACCCGGCGGGCGACGGGGCGCTCGACGAGCTGCGTCTCGAGGCCCTGCTGGGCACCCTGGGCGGGCTGCGGGCCGAGGCGTGGGTGGATGCGCCGTCGGGCCCGGTGCGGCGACGCCTGCGGGTGGAGCGGGTGCCCCGGCGGGGCGAGGACCCGGTGCTCGAGCTCGCGCTCTACGACGACTGTGTGGCCGAGGTGGAGGGGCAGCGACCGGCGCGGCTGAGCGAGGGGGCGTGCGAGACCCTGGGCCAGGACCTGCTGGTGATGCTGCCCATCGCACGGGCGGTGATCGGGGCGCGTGGGCTGGAGCTGAGCCGCGACGGCGAGACGCTGCGGCTGCGGCCCCGCGGTGACGCATGGGCCGACGAGGAGGGCGGGGCGGCGACCGACGCCAACGCCTGGCTGGCGCAGTGGCTCGAGCGCGAGGCCGTGGGGCTGCGCGGCGGCGAGCGCCCGAGCCCGGTGCGCTGGACCCTCCGCGTGCTGCCCACCCAGGGCACGGCCTTCGTCTACGAGGGCGGCGAGGGCTGGGTGGGCCTGGAGGGCGCGGGCTGGTGGTACGCGCTGCCGGCCCAGGACCCCGCGCGTGACGAGGACGGTCCGGACGCCGAGGCCATGGGCGACGAGGACGAGCTCCCCGATGAGGGCGAGCGGCTCGACGGTGACGATGCATCCGCCCAGGAGGCGGGCGCCATCGACGATCCCTGAGAGGGGTCGGCCCCAGACGCGAGAAGGCCCGCGCCGGTCGTGCCGGGCGCGGGCCTCCGAGTCGCGGCCGCAGCCGTGAGCCCTACTTGTTGGCCGCCTTGGCCGCAGCCTCGGCGAGCTTGGCGTTCTGCTCTTCCTGCTGCTGGATGGTGAGCGGGTGCCAGGCGGCGCCGGGCGGGTACACCCAGTCGGGCAGCTCGTTGCCGGCCTCGTCGTGGGCCTTGTAGGCCCGGAACTCGATGAGGCCGCGGTCCGACGCGAAGCCGGTGTCGGAGAACTGCTTGAAGATGCCCTTGAAGGTGTAGCGCTTGCCCTTCTCGAGGATGACGTCGGGCTGGTCCTTCCAGTCCTTGGCCTGCCACTCGGGGATGGTGAAGCGGTAGTTGACGACCATCATCGCCCGCTTCTTGCCCTCCACGTTCTCGTAGTCGGTGATCCACACGTGGGGCTGCTTGGGCGGCGGGCAGGCCTCGCCCTCGGGGCACTCGGGCGGGACGTAGATCTCCTGGATCCAGCCCTTGACCGTGATCTCGGTGTTGGCCTCGCCCTCGGCCACGTGCTTGTCGATGTCGCGCCGCAGGCCCCAGATGGACCACGCGCCGTCCTCCCACTGCTCGGGCGCCTTGCCCTCGTCGAAGTTGGGCGGCGGCGGCAGCGAGACCTGCACCGGCGGGCCTTGCTCCTCCTCGGCTTGATCGCTCTTGACCTCGAGCTCCTCCTCGTTGCTGTCGCAGCCAACGAGCAGGGAGGCGCCGAGCAGAGCGGCCACCGCGGATGTCAACATGGGGGAGGATGTCGCGCGTCGCATGGCCATGTCCGGCTGGAACGACCGAGCGGCCTTCGGTGGCCTAGATCGGTCAGGAAGGCTGAGTAACACGCTCCCCCCGCGATTTTCAACCCAACGTAGACGCGGTACACCCTGGGGATGCCACCTGCGTCATGGCCGGGGGGGACGAGCCGCCGGACCCTCGGCGGTGCGGGGTCCCGGGCGGGAGCGGCCCGGGCCCGGGCGTGGTGGTGGGCGCTGGCGCTGGCCCTCGTGGGCTGCGGAGGCGACGACGACGTACCCGACGCCACCGAAACGGCCGAGGCCGCCGACCGCTTCGAGGAGGAGATCGCCGAGGCGACATCGACCGATCGCATCGATCGCCGCCTGGTGATCGCGGTGCGGCGAGTGCCCGACACCCTCGACCCCCTGGGGGACCTCGAGCCCTGGGGCGCGCGAGTGGCGGAGGACCTGGTGTTCGAGGGGCTCACCCGCCGCGTGGACACGGGGGCGCCCTGGGCCGAGCCCGCGCTGGCCGACGCCTGCGTGCTGCGGCCGACCGTCGATCCCCGCGACGTGTACTGCCACCTGCGCGACGGCGCGGTGTTCCACGACGGCGATCCGGTGACCCCCGAGGACGTGCTCTACAGCCTGGACTGGTGGCTGGATCCCCGCCGCGCCACCATGCGCCAGCGGACGGGCCTGGGCGGCCTGCGGCGGGTGGAGATGGTGGACGGCCCGCCCGGCGGACCGCCGCCGGGCTCCAAGCGCGACCCGGGGCGCTGGGCCCACGTGAGCTTCTCGCGGCCCGAGCCGCTGGCCCTCGAGCTGCTGGCCGACCTCTACATCGTGCCCCGGGCCGATCACCGCGGGCGCCCGCGGGCGTTCGGCCGCGCTCCCATCGGCACCGGGCCCATGCGCGTGACCGCTCTGGAGCCCGAGCGCCTGGTGCTCGAGCCCTGGGTGCCCGAGGGCACCGAGCCGCCCGCGGTCGAGGAGGGGGCCGGGACCTTCGCTCCCTCGCGCATCGTGCTGCGCGAGATGCCCGACGGATCCGAGGTGCTCACGGCGATGCGCCGCGGCGACGTGCACATCGCGGCCGAGCTGTCGCCCGCCCACGTGCCCGAGGAGCTCACCCGCCCCGGCACCGCGCCGCGCTTCCGCGCCTACGTGCTCAGCCCGGCCCGCTTCGACGTGCTGCTGTACAACCTGCGGCGGGGCGAGCAGGCGGGGCCCCAGCTGCGGGGGGTGCTCGACGACGCCATCCCCCGGGCGGCCCTGGCCGATGCGCTGGGCGACCTGCCGTCGCTGCCCGTGGCGGCCCCGGTGGACCTGGCCGACCCCCACGAGATCGATCTGGTCGCGCTGCTGTCGGCCGGGGTCTCGGCCCGCCTGGGCATGGCGGGCCTGCCCGCGCCCCAGGACGCCTCGCTCGACGACGCGGGCAAGGCCCGGGCCATCGCCACCCTCGATGGGCTCGACTGGGTGCTCGAGCGCGGGGTGAGGCGGCGGGCCACCGGCTCGCTGCGGATCGTGCTGATGTGGAGCGGCGAGGCGGGGGACGGCCGCACCATCGCCCACGCCGTGCGCGACGCCTGGCGCGAGGTGGGCATCCTGGTGCCCTTCGCCACCGCCGGCTGGGCCTACCTGCTCACCCTGATGCGCAAGGGCGAGTTCGACGTGGCGCTGGTGCGGATGGCCGAGCGCAGCGACGCCGACCTCTACCCGTACTTCCACAGCCGCGGTGACCTCAACATCGCCGGGGTCACCGACGTGGCGCTCGACGGGGCGCTCGAGGCCTACCGCGCCGCAGCGACCCCCTCGGATCGCGACGCGGCCAAGCAGGCCGTCGCCGATCGCCTGGCCGCCCTGCGGGTGGGCTCGGTGGTGCGGGCGCCCACCCAGGTGATGATGGTCTCCAAGCGGGTGCAGGGCCTGGAATTCGTGGATGACCTGCCCCGCCTGGGGAGCCTGCGCCTGACCCCGATCGAGACCTGGATCTTGGGCCAGCGTACCGGTTGAGCCCCGAAGCGCTCCAACTCGGGGAGGGTTGGCACACCCCGAGGGCTCACGTCCAGTTTTTTGGCCGTGCCGCGATGCGGTGCTTGGATGGGGGCGCACCGTCCAGCAAGGAACCCACCGATGCACGTCTGGCTCTTCGTCTTCAGCAGCATGTTCAGCCCCGTCATGGAGCCCCTGGGCCTGTCCGTCGACTCGCTCGACGAGACCCCCGTGGCCGCCGCGCCGTCGATCGAGGAGGAGCCCATGCGCTACCACGGCATCGAGCGGCTGCTCGCCCAGCTCGAGGCCGAGGCCGCGGCCGAGTCCTTCGTGGGCCCCGTCGCCGAGTAGCGCCGGCTAGAACCGGTAGGCGATGCCGGCGGAGCCGACCAGCAGGGTCTGCATCGCCGGCACCGGAGCGGGCAGGTCTCGCCCCTGCAGGAGCTCCCCCCGATTGCGGACGCGCTCCACGTTGGTGAGCACCCCCATCGCCCGCACCGAGACCACGAACGCGATGCGCTTGACGAGGAACTCCGCGTTGGCGCCCACGCGTACGATGCCGGAGCCGAACAGCTGGGTGCCCTCGCGATCGAGCTCGTAGCGCACGCGGGTGCCCATCCCCCCCACGCCGCCGTCGAAGGCCAGCTGCACCATCTGGCCGCGGGCCACGAACAGCAGCACGCCCACGTCGGCCGCCACCTGATCGTGGGAGACCACGTCGGGATCCTCGGTGGGGCGCGCCGCATAGCGGGCCGAGCCCGAGCGCACGGTGGCCTCCACCGAGATGCGCGGATGCACCCGCAGCCGCGCGAACAGGCCCAGGCCGCCGAGCGAGACCGTGCGCCCGATGAAGCGGGGGTCGAAGGTGACCACCTGGGGGCGCAGGGGAGGGGCCTGCATCACCACGCCCTCCAGCCCCAGCATGAAGCGTCGGGTGGGCAGGACCTCGTCGTCCTCGTCCCCGCTCCCGTCGGCTTCGTCCTCACCCTCTCCCACACCGGCCTCGGCCTCCTCGGCCTCCTCGGCCTCCTCGGCGGACGAGGAGCGCGAGGCCACGTCGTCCGACGAGGCGTCGGTCGGTGGCTTGGACGAGGGAACGGCCAGCAGCGCGAGGGCCAGGCACGCGGACGATGGGGTGATCACCGGGTGGGCGCAGCATAACAAGGCCGCGCCGTCCCGATCGTGATCGCAGCCGCGGGGCCCACCGCGGCCGCGTTCCCGCCGCCGTGGTCGATCCTCGGCCGTGCCCCGACCCGGGCGTCGGGCGGCCCCCCCTTGCGAGGGCCCCGCCGCAAGGGGTATGCCGGAGCCGGTGCCCCTGCGCAGCATGACCGGCTACGGCACCGCGAGCCGGCACTGGGTTTCCGAGGACGGCCCCTGGTCGCTCGACGTCGAGGCGCGCTCGGTCAACGCCCGCTTCCTCGAGATCAAGGTCCGCCAGCCCTTCGGCGCCAAGGTGGAGCAGCGCCTGCGTCGGCAGCTCGAGGGACGGCTGGGTCGCGGGCGCGTGGAGCTGGTCGTGCACCTGCGCGCGACCAACCCCGAGGAGATCGATCGCCACGATCCCCTGCTCGCGCTCGGCGTGGACCGAGGCCGGGTGGAGCAGACGATCCGGGCCGCGGCCGAGGTGGCTCGGGTGGCTCACTCGTCACTTCACCTGTCGCAGGCCAGCGCATTGGAAATCCTCCGTTTTTGCCAGGTCGCCCAGCGCGGGCCCACGCCCTCGGTCGAGGCCCCGCCCACGCCCCCGGAGTTCTTCGGCGAGCTGGTGGGCGAGGCGATCGACGGGCTGTGTGCCTTCCGCGAGCGTGAGGGGCAGGCCCTCGCCGCGGCCATCGGCGAGCTCGCCGAGCAGCTCGCCGAGCAGGTGCAGCGGCTCGAGGCCTGCCTGCCGCCCGAGCAGGAGCGGCTCGCCTCTCGGGTGGAGTCGCGGCTCGAGGAGCTGCGCACGCGGCTGGGCGCCGACGTGATCGATCGTGATCGCATCGCGCAGGAGATCGCGGTGATCGTGGCCCGGGGCGACGTGGCCGAGGAGCTGGCCCGCATCGCCAGCCACCTCGACCAGCTGCGCGAGGTGGTCGACGGACCTGCCGCCGCCGGCCAGGGCAAGACCCTGGAGTTCGTCGCCCAGGAATTGCTGCGTGAGATCACCACCATCGGCAGCAAGATCACCAGCCACGAGGGCAGCCGGATCGTGATCGAGGCCAAGGGAGGCATCGAGCGGATCCGCGAGCAGGTTCACAATGTCGAGTAGGTCGGCCACGGCGCAGGACGAGCGTCCCGTGCCCGGTCGCAAGGCGCGGGGGCTCCTGCTCGTGGTGTCGTCGCCCTCGGGCGCGGGCAAGACCACCCTGTGCAACCGGCTGCGGGACGAGTTCCCCAACCTGGGCTTCTCGGTCTCCTACACCACGCGGCCGCCCCGGCCCGGCGAGACCGACGGGGTCGAGTACAACTTCGTCACCCAGCCCACCTTCCAGGAGATGATCGCCCGTGACGAGTTCGCGGAGTACGCGATGGTCCACGGCAACATGTACGGGACCTCGGCCAAGCGGGTGGGCGAGGTGATCGAGACCGGCCGCGATCTGCTGTTCGACATCGACTACCAGGGGGGTCGTCAGCTTCGCCACAAGTTTCCCGAGGACGTGGTCCTCGTGTTCATCTTGCCGCCCAGCATCCGGGAGCTCGAGCGACGCCTGCGGGGTCGGGGCACCGATTCCAACGAGGTGATCGAGCGAAGGGTGCGCGTGGCTCGCGAGGAGCTGCGGCACTACGATGAGTACGACTACCTCGTCATGAACGACCACATCGAGCGGGCCTACGACGCGCTGCGCGCGGTCTACCTCAGCCAGACCCACACCCGGGCCCGGCTGGCCGCGCTGGCCGAGCACGTGCTGTCCGGCCAGGAGCAGCTGCTTTGAGCGAGCTCGCCTCCGAGGTCGTGGCACCAGCATCCGAGTCGGCCCCATGGGGAGGCCCGGGGTGGGGGCCCACGGTCCCGCCCGTCACCGAGGAGAGCCTGCACGACGGCCGGGCCCTGCACGATCTGCTGGCCGAGCTGCGGTCGCGCCAGTCCCATCCCGACGAGGGGCTGATCGCGCGGGCCTTCGAGCTGGCCCGCCGGGCGCACTCCGAGCAGCGCCGCAAGAGCGGCGAGCCCTACCTCATCCACCCGGTGCGGGTGGCCCACGGCATCGCCCAGCTCGGCCTCGACTCGCCCTCGGTGGCCGCGGGCCTGCTGCACGACGCGGTGGAGGACTCGGAGCTCACCGTCTTCGAGCTCACCGAGCAGTTCGGACGCGAGGTGGCCGCCATCGTCGACGGCGTGACCAAGCTGGGCAAGGTGCCCTACCTCAGCAAGGCCACCCAGCAGGCCGAGAGCTTCCGCAAGATGCTGCTGGCCATGAGCCGCGACATCCGCGTGCTCATCGTCAAGCTGCTCGACCGCCTCGACAACATGCGGACCCTCGAGCACATGGCGGCCGACAAGCAGGAGCGGATCAGCCGGGAGACCATGCAGATCTACGCCCCGCTGGCCAACCGCCTGGGCCTCGAGGGGGTGCGTCGCGAGCTGCAGGACCTGTCGTTCCGCTACCTCGAGCCGGTGTCCTTCGCCGCGGTGCGCAAGGACATCGAGGGGGTGCTGCTGCGCCATCCGGGGCAGCCCGAGGCCTCGCTCTCGGCCCTGCGCAAGGCCTTCGACGGCAGCGAGGCGCCCCGGCCCGGCCGCGCCGAGCTGGGGCAGGACCGCGACGAGAGCATGCGCTGGCCCGCCGCCTCGGGCCGCGCCGAGGTGCGGGCCACCCTGCGCACGCCCTACCGGGTGCACCGCCGCCGCGAGGCCAACGGACGCACCCTCGAGCTGAGCGACATCGTCACCTTCCAGGTGATCACCCGCGATCGCGGGGCCTGCTACGCCGCCCTGGGCCTGCTGCACTCGCACTTCCAGCCGATCCCCGGCCGCTTCCGCGACTACATCGCGCTGCCGCGCCCCAACCACTACCGGGGCCTGCACACCTCGCTGGTGGGCCGCGACGGCAATCGCCTCGAGATCCAGATCCGCTCGCAGAGCATGGACGACGTGGCCCGCCGGGGCATCGCCGCCGCCTGGAAGGACGGCCGCCACCCCGGGGGCGAGGCCGAGCACCTGGCCTGGCTGCGGGGGCTGATGGACTGGCAGGACGACGTGCGCGACCCCGCCGAGTTCATCGAGGCGGTCAAGGCCGACCTCTTCGCCGACGAGATCTACGTGTTCACCCCCGGCGGCGACGTGCACACCTTCCCCAAGGGCGCCACGCCGATCGACTTCTCCTTTGCCATCCACACCGACGTGGGGATGCACTGCTCGGGTGCCCGGGTGAACGGCCAGGCGGTGCCGCTGCGCTACCACCTGCGCCAGGGCGACACCGTGGAGATCATCACCAACCCCAACCATGGCCCGCGGGCGGAGTGGATGAGCATGTGCGTCACCTCGCGGGCCAAGGCCAAGATCCGCCAGCACCTGCGGCACCAGGAGCGCCAGCACCTGCGCGAGGTGGGGCGGAGCCTGGTGGAGCAGGTGCTGCGGGGCCGCGGGCTGGAGATCGACGCCTACGAGCGCAGCGGGGCCGTGGCCGAGCGGGCCGACGAGCTCGGGCTGCCCCGCGACTCCCGGGACACCGACGGGGTCTACGCGGCGATCGGCGCGGGGCAGGTGGAGGCCGAGGCGCTGGTGCGGCTGCTGGTGGCCCGCGATGCCCCGGCCGAGCCCACCTCGAGCGAGGGCAGCCTCGTCACGCGACTCATCCGTCGCGTGACCCGCTTCGGCGCGGGGGAGGGCAAGGGGACCGCCCTGGGGGCCGACCCGGCCGCGCCCACGGAGATCACCCGAGACAAGGTCACCGCGCCGGGCGGGGGCCGGGCGCTCATCGAGCTGGCCCCGTGCTGCTCGCCCGTGCCCGGCGACTCGCTGGTGGGCGTGTTCGAGGCCGGCCGCGGGATTACGGCCCACGTGGAGGGCTGCCCCGAGATCGTCGAGCAGATCAGCGGAAGGCGGGTGTTCCTCAAGTGGGAGCCCGAGCTCGAGCTCGAGCGCCCCGTGACCATCGAGGTCCGCACCGCCAACATGGTGGGCCTGCTCGCCGAGATGAGCCGCGCCTTCTCCAAGAACGACGTCAACATCAAGCAGGCCAACTGCCGGGCGCTCCCCGACGGCGATCGCGCGATCAACACCTTCCAGGCCACGGTCAGCAGCCTCCAGCAGCTCGAGGCGCTCATGGCCACGCTCAAGGCGATCGACGGGGTCCTGGGCGTGGAACGCGTATTCTCGCCCGGTTCCAGCCGCTACGGCCGCTCCTGAGCCCGGCGGCCCCGGGCTTGACACCGCCCGCGGGTCGCCCTATCACCCGCCGACCATGTCATCGCTCTCCAGGGTCACCGAGACCAAGCGCCGGCACAAGCAGAAGAAGGCAGGGCGGGCTCGCAAGGCCAAGCAGGCCCAGCGCAGCACCCTGTCGTACGACGAGGTGTTCGCCGGCTGCGGCGAGCCCAACGACGCGCTCGAGAACGATTCCGCCGAGTAGGAGGGCGTCCAGCCCTGGCTCGGGGGACCGCTGCGGGCCGCTCGGATCGTCGATCGCTCGGGCGAGCCACGCCCGACGGGTCGTTTCCTTGATTCGGCACGGATCCGCGCCGTAGTCTCATCCGCGCCCCGCGGGGCTCGGAGCCGCCTATGAGCACAGCACAGCTTTCCCCGGGCACGGTCGTCGAAGGTCGTTTCACCATCGGCGCGCCCGGCTGGAATCGCACGGGAGCGCAGAGCTTCGCCGCGACCGACGATCAAGGTCAGACGGTGATGATCACCGCCTACGCGGCGGAGTGCTTTCCGTCGGGCCTGGTCATGGAGCGCAGCCTTCGAGAGCTGCGCCAGCTCCAGAGCGTGAGCTCGCCGCGGGTGGCCTCGGTGATCGCATGCGGCAAGCTCCCCAGCGGCGGCATCTTCGAGGTCAACGGCCCGCTACCCGGCGAGCGCCTCGACGATCTGATCGCGCGCGGAGGCATGCCGGCTCCCGATGCGGCCGCGCTCATCGAGCAGGTGGGCGAGGGCTTGCTCGAGGCGCAGAAGGTCGGCGTCATCCATCGCAACCTCGGCCCGCGGGTGATCTTCGTGAGCAACGGCCAGGTGGTGGTCGCCGGCTTCGCGGTGGGCGAGCCGCTCGGCGGCAACAGCCGCGGCCCGCTCGACACGATTGCGCCCGAGCAGATCGAGGGCAAGGTCGTCGACCAGCGCACGCTCATCTACAACCTCGCGGCGCTGATGCACATGCTGCTCACCGGCGCGTCGCTGTACTCCGGTGACGCGCCGTCCCAGCTCGCGCAGCACCTGCAGGGCAACCTGCCCGACGGCGTGCACGCTCGGCTCACCCGCGCGCTGGGCTCGGATCCTCGCATGCGGCCCATGATGCTCAAGCAGTTCATCTCGGAGCTGCGGGCGGTGGGCGGCGGCGTGGCGCGGGCCCCCCTCGCGCCCTCGCTGGGAGGCCCCGGAGCGCCGCCGCTGCCCGGCGCCGCGCCGACCCCCGCCAAGGCTCCCAGCAGTCGGGGCTGGACCATGTTCATGAAGGCGGAGGAGGAAGCGCCCGCCGCCTCGGGCGGTGCCGCGGCCCCGCCTGCTCCCGTGGCCGACGCACCGGCGAGCCAGCCCAAGACCCGCGGCTGGACCATGTTCATGGAGGCCGCGGACGACAAGCCGGCCGCGCCCAAGAAGGAGGAGCCCGCGGCCAAGCCGAGCACGCGGGGCTGGACCATGTTCATGGAGGCCGAGGGGGAGGAGGCCGCGGCCGCCGAGGCGCCGGCCGAGCCGCCCGCGGCCGAGGCTCCCGCGAGCCAGCCCAAGACGCGTGGTTGGACCATGTTCATGGAGGCGGAGGAGGGGGCTGCCGAGGCAGCGCCGGCCGAGGCCGCGCCGAGCGAGTCGGTCGCTCCCCCGCCGACGGCCGAGGCTCCCGCGGGGCAGCCCAAGACGCGGGGCTGGACCATGTTCATGGAGGCGGAGGAGGGGGCGGAGGAAGCCGTCGCCGTGGCTCCGCCCGCGGCGGCTCCCGCTGCTCCGCCGGCCGTGGCTCCCGTGGCTCCGGTCGCTCCCGCGGCACCCGTGGCCGCACCGTCGGCCCCGGCCGCGCCCGCGGTTGGCTCGGCCGCCGCGGGTGCTCCCAAGAGCCGCGGCTGGACCATGTTCACCGAGACCGCCGAGCAGCCCACGGTCGAGGCCGCTCCCGAGGCGGCCGCTCCCGAGGCGGCCGCTCCCGAGGCGGCCGCTCCCGAGGCGGCGGAGCCCGAGCCCGCCGAGGAGGCGCCGGCCGACGATGGTCGCACCGACGCGGACGCCCCCAAGAAGAAGCGTGGTTGGACCGTCTTCATGGAGAAGCCGATCGACGACGCCAAGAAGGACTCGCTCGGTGGCACGGTGCCCTCCAGCGGTGAGTCCAACGCCAAGGGCTGGACGGTCTTCTCGCCGGCCGCGGCTCCCTCGGGCGAGGGCGAGGGCGAGCCCGAGGCGCCGATGATGGATGCTCTCGCCGCTCCCGCTCCCGTGGCCGCGCCGCCCGCGGAGCCGCAGATCGCCAGCGGCTCCACGATGGTGAGCACCGGCGCTCCCGAGGCTCCCGCCGAGCCCCTGCGTCCCAAGACGGTCATCGCCACCCACGAGCCGGTCGTGCCTCCGGCTGCCGCGCGTCCGCAGACGATGGTAGCTCCGCCCGGGTCCGGGCCCATGTCCCCCGGGGTCCCGGGCCATGCCGACACCGGGGCGGTCTCGGGTCCAATCTCGGGTCCGATGTCCGGGCCGCTCTCGGGGCCGTATCATCCAGGGGCGGTGGCCGGCCCCGTGTCGGGACCGATGTCGGGCCCGCTGCCGATCCCGGCCGAGCCCCAGGCGCTCGCACCCCGCAAGAAGAGCCCGGTGGGCATCATCGTGGTGCTCGCCGTGGCCGCGGCCATCGCCGTCGGGGTGGTGCTCGCCGTCTCGTCGTAGCTCGTCGCTCGCACCACGAGCGAGCTGCTCCGGGCCTGGTCCGATACGACGCTCGGTCCGTGGAGCGATCAGGCCGACCGTGGCCGGCCCGCGCCGCGCTGGCTAGCGAGGCGTCTGTTCGTCCTCGTCCTCGTCCTCGGCCTCGTAGTACTGCGGCTCGGCGTCCTCGTACCCGGGCACGTAGGCCGAGGTCGCGTCCTCGCCCTCGAAGCCGTGCTCGTAGCCCGCTTCGGGGACCGGAGGCGCCTGGCCCTGGTCGTAGCTCTGCGCGGCGTCGCCGTAGTACTGGCCCTGGTCGTAGCTCTGCGCCGGATCGCCGTACGGCTCGCCCTGGGCGTACTGGCCCTGGTCGTAGCTCTGCGCCGGATCACCGTACGGCTCGCCCTGGGCGTACTGGCCCTGGTCGTAGCTCTGCGCCGGATCACCGTACGGCTCGCCCTGGGCGTGCTGGCCCTGGTCGTAGCTCTGGGCGGGGTCGCCGTACTGCCCGTGCTCGTAGCTCGGCTCGGCGTAGTCGCCCTCCTCGTAGCTCGGCTCGGCGTCCTGGTACCCGTACTCGTCGGCCGCCTCGACGTCCTCGTACTCGTCGGCCTCCTCGACGGGGGCGGCGGCGGGTGACCCAGAGAGATCGAAGCTCGGCCGGCGACCCGCCCGCCAGTCCTCGATCGTCCGACAAAGCACTTGGTAATCGATCATGGGACGCCGCGATGGTAGCGCGCGGCGGCGGGGCGGGGAAAGGGCCTCGGCCCCGGGACCCGCGGGCGGGGCGGGCGTCAGCCCTCGGGGGCGTCCACGATGGGGTAGGTGACCACCCGCCGCAGACCCCCGCGCAGGCTGTGCACCTCGAGCGAGTCCCACTGCGGCAGGGCCTGCAGCGCATCGGAGAGCCCTTGCGGGGTGTGCATGGTCTGGCCGTTGACGCTGAGGATCACGTCGTCGAGGGCGAGATCGCAGGCGACGGCGCACAGCGAGGGGTCGTCGGGGAACAGTCGCGTGATCCGCCAGCCCACGAAGTGGCCCTCGTGGCGGTAGGGCTCCGGGCCGAGCTGGCGCAGCAGGTAGGCGGGGCCGGGGGCGGTGGCTCGCTCGATCTCGTCGCGGAAGATGGTGCCGGGCTCGCGCGGCCGGAGGGCGACCGGCTCGGGCTCGTCGGGCACGGCGGGCGCGGCGGGGCTCGGCCCGAAGGTGGGCTCGTTCCATGCGCCGGCGTCGGGCTCGGGGGCCTCGCTGGGCGTGGGGCGACAGGCGAGCAGCGGCAGCAGGCCCCCGACCACGCGGCGAGCCAGAGGCGGGACGAGCGAGCGCATCATCGGGAGCATCGCGAGCGCGGCGGCCCGGCGCAAGAAACCCTCAGAGGCCGGCGGCGATGCAGGCGTCGAGGAGCAGAGCCGTCACCTCGGCCATCGACCGCGAGCCATCGATCCGCTGCACGCGGGCCAGCGAGGGGTCGCGTGCGAAGCCGGCGTAGCCGGCGGCGAGGCGCTCCTGCAGCGGTGTGGTCTCGTAGATCTCCTCGGTGCCGGCGCGACCAGCCACGCGTCGCATCGCCTCGGCGGCGCCCACGTCGAGCACGAAGGTGAGGTCGGGCCAGGGCGCGAAGCGGTTGATCTCGCGGACCCACTGCGGATCGCAGTCGAGCGCCTGGTAGACCCACGAGGACATCAGGTAGCGATCGCTGAGCACCACGGTGCCCGTGGCCAGCGCGGGCTCGATCTCGGTGGCCACGTGGTCGAGGCGATCGGCGGCGAACAGCAGCGCCAGCGCGCGTCGATCGAGCGGCACGGCGTCGGTGGCGAGGCGGCTGCGGGCCAGTCGACCGATCGATCCCGACGAGGGCTCGTACGTTTCGAGCACCTCGTGCCCTCGACCCCGCAGCGCCGTCGCCAGCGCCGTACGCTGCGAGCTCGTCCCGCTGCCGTCGATACCTTCCAGAGCGATGAAGACGCCGCGACCCATGGCGCCGCGAGGCTAGCAGATGCTGCGCTCGTGGCGCGGGAGGGCCGTGCATGGCTTGGTGCATGGCGGCGGGCGGCCCGGCGTTCAACTCGCCCCGACCCCCCACCCGTGGCACACTGCCCAGGATCCTCCCAGGAGAGCGCACCGTGAACGGAAACGACCATCATCGTGGAACCCAGCCGATGGGCAGCGGGGGTCCGCAGGGGCCAGTGGCCCCTCGGTACGGTGCGCCCCCTCCCGCCCCGCAGGGCCGCAACGACGAGCTGATGATGGGGGGCAGCCAGACCGTCTACGAGTTCACCGGGGCCGCGGCCGACAAGGGGCCCTCCAAGGGCACCTTCATCGGCAGCACCCTCGATCTCTCGGCCGAGTCGGAGAAGCGCGAGAGCAACCTTCGCTCGGGCCCCTCGGGCTGGCTGTTCGTGGGCGTCGCCGCGGTGCTCACCGCCGGCGCCATCGTCTACGTGATGATGAACCCGAGCAAGACCGAGGCGACCACCGGCGAGGAGGAGCCCGCGGCCGTGGCCGCGGCGGATCAAGCCACGCCGACGCCGGCCGAGGGTGAGGCCAAGGCAGGCGAGGCCGCGGCCGGCTCGGGTGGTGAGGCCGCCGAGTCGGGCGAGCCCGCCGGGGGCTCGGGTGGCGAGGCGGACGCCAAGGCGGCCGAGGACGCCAAGGCGGCCGAGGACGCCAAGGCGGCCGAGGACGCCAAGGCGGCCGAGGAAGCCAAGGCGGCCGAGGACGCCAAGAAGGCCGAGGCGCCCAAGTCGTCGGGAGGGACCAAGTCCTCCGGGGGCACCAAGTCGTCCGGCGGCACCAAGACGACGACCAGCAAGAAGAAGAAGACCAAGACGCTCTCGGCCAAGAAGCCGCCGCGCGATCCGATCTCCAACCTGCCGCCGCCGCCGAGCTAGGGGAGGGCGCGAGCGGCTCGCCGATGAGGGAAGGCATCGAGCGAGCGGATCATGGGCCCGAGTGGCTCGCCGACGAGTGCCTTCGAGCGACTCACTCGCGCTCGAGCACCCCATGGGAGCGACTCGCGCTCGGGATCGCAGGAGCGCGCTGCGGCTCGGTCGCGCCGCTCAGCCGTGGCTCGCAGCCATCGGGGACCGCGGGCGTCGACGCCACCACGCTCCCACCCAGCCCAGCGCCCATAGTCCCAGCAGCAGGCCGGCAAGGACGCCCAGGTGGCGACGCGGTCCGGGCCCTTGCTCGTCGGAGCCGTGTAGACCCGCGAGCGCAGCATCGACGCGCGGATCGTCGGGATCCAGATCCTGCGCCGTGCCCAGCAGCATGCGTCGACCCTCGCGGGTGAGCTCGGGCACCGAGGCCTCGGCCAGCAGCGCCCGCACCCGCAGGTCGCGACCCGCCTCGGCATCCTCGCGCTCGGCCAGGCGCGCCGCCTTGCGCAGGAGCTGACCGGCCCGCGCCACGTCGCCGTCGCTCGCCGCGGCGTCGGCCGCCTCCTGGTAGACCGGCACGAGCTGCGGCCCGGCCGTGAGCTCGGGGTTGCCCACCAGCAGCGCATCGAGCCGAGCCACCCGCACCCGCGGGTCGGGCTCGGCCAGCGCCTGCTCGAGGGCCTGGCGATCCGCGGCCTCGCGGCGCGCGTCGAGCCAGCCGTAGTACGCGACCATCAGCCGCTCGGGCTGGGTCTCGCACTCGAGATCGTAGGAGCCGTCCTCGCGCTGCAGCTCGCACTGCGGCTCGAGCTGGTCGGGGACCTCGGCCTCCATCCGCTGGCGGATCGCGATCGCGGCGCGCTGGCGGTAGGTGAGGTGGGCCCGCCGGTTGGCGGTTCCGCCTCCCAGCAGCCGCACCACGCGATGCGAGGCCACCGGCGGCGGCCCGGTGACGTAGGCCGCGAACGCAGCCCGGGCCGCGGCGCGCACGGGCGGCGCGTGGGCATCGGCGAAGCCCAGCAGCACGGCCGCCGCCTCGCCGGGACGCGCGGTGCCGTAGGCGTCGAGCACCAGCGCCAACAGCCGCGGATCCTCGCGCACCGCCTCGGTGGCGCGGGCCGGGTGCAGGCGATCCATCTTGTCGAGCTGGATCTCGGCGTACTGGGCTCGCCGCGCCTCGGGAGTGTCGTCGTCGCGATCGTGGCCGGAGGGCGGCAGCGACTCGACCAGCAGGTGGGGGATGGCCTCGTCGCCCACCGCCGTGATCGCGCGCCCCACCTCGTCGCGGAAGGTGCCCTCGTGCAGGTAGGCCACGTCGAGCAGGGTGGCGATCACCTCGCCGGTGAGCTCGGGCTCGCTGCGACCGATGGCCGAGGCGGCGCGCAGCAGGGCGGTCTGCAGCACGCAGTCGCGATGCACCGCTCGCAGCCCCGGCGAGACCCGTCCCGGCGGGAGCATCAGCAGGTCCTCGAACCAGTCCTCGCTGAGCTTCACCGAGTGCCCGTGGGCCTTCTTCCAGGCGCGGGCGAAGTGGCCGTAGCGGTTGGGCACGTCGCCGCCGATCGCATCGAGCAGCGAGCGGTAGTCGCCCTTGGGAGACTTGCGCTCGGCGAGCAGGCCCTCGCGGATGTGGGGCCACACGGCGGCCGGAGCCGCGGCGATGCGCCGCGCGGGACCGCCGATCTCGTCGAGCGGAGCCTTGCGCACCGCGGCCACCAGCTCGGCCAGCGCAGCGGCGTCGGTGGGCACGTCGACCGGAGCGGCCTCCACGATGGCCACCGCGGGATCCGAGGCCGGGGGCTCGGCTCGCTCCGCGAATTGCTCGAGCATCGCCTCGGCCACGCGGGCCGCGTGCTCGCGACGCTCCTGCTCGTCGTGGCGGGCGTAGCTGGGGCCCACGTAGGTGCTCACGTCCACCGCGGGGCTGGGCTCGCCGCAGCCCCCCAGCGCGGCGCCGAGGGCCAGGGCCAGGGCGGTGGATCGCATCGTGGTCGTCGCGTGGCGTGGGCTCGTCACGAGCGCGGGCTCCCGTCGATCAGTGCAGCCGGTGCTCCGGCGGAACGGCGCCCGCCTCGGCCACGAAGCGGAGCAGTCGCAGGCCCACCCCGGCGATCGCCCGCAGGCCCTCGCCGTCGGAGAACTGCAGGTAGTAGTGGTTCTGCACCCGCGCCATGGCGCAGATGGCCGCCGACTCGTGGGGGACCGTGAAGCGCACGATCACCTTGGTCCGCAGCGGCAGCGGATCGGCCATCTCCACGAACATGCCGTTGGAGGAGATGTTGCGGGCGATGTACCACTGGTCGCCCGACTCGTCGGTGGAGATGAGGACGCGAAAGACCTTGTCGATGCGGGCATGGGCCCTTCGCTCGTGTGCTACCGGCATGCACGTACAGTGGGATGGATCCGAGCATGAAGGCAAATATCCTACATGTAGGATAGACCCCAGGCGGCTGCCCAGAGCACGGCGATCTGCAGGGCACCGGCGGTCGCGGCGACGATTCCGGCGATTCCCCCCACGCTGCGCAGCAGCGCCCCGCCGCGGCCCCACGAGACCAGCACCGCGACCAGGCCCAGGCTCACCGCCGGCCAGGCGGGCAGCCCCGCCGCCGGCCACAGCGAGGCGGGCACCCAGGCGAGCGCGGCCAGGCCCAGCAGCAGCGAGACCCACGCCGTGGCGGCGCCGGGCGGCAGGCCACGCGGGGGCGGGGAGGGCATCCGGGACGCGGGGGGAACGACGACCGGCGCCGGGGGGACCATGGCCCCTCTTTGCACATCGCGAGCGGATCTGCCAAAAGCTCGCACTTGGCGATGGGCGAGACCCCTGCAACGCATCGATCGGGCTTCGTGGCCATCGTTGGGCGCCCCAACGTGGGCAAGTCCACCTTGCTCAACGCCCTGGTGGGCGAGCCATTGGCCGTGGCCACGGCGCACCCGCAGACCACCCGCGAGCGCCTGCTGGGCATCTGGACCGCGCCCGACTTCCAGGTGGTGCTGGTCGACACGCCAGGGATCCACCGCGCACGCTCGGCCCTCAACCGCTTCATGGTCGATCAGGCGCTGCGCGGGGCTCGGGACGTGGACCTGGTGCTGCTGCTCGCCGAGGCCCCCGCGGTACGCGACGACGAGCAGGCGGCCACCTGGGAGCCCGGCCCGGTGGCGCTCGAGGGGCTCTCGGCCATCGCCGAGCTGGGTCGCCCCATCGTGCTGGTGCTGACCAAGATCGATCGCGTGGGCGATCGCCGACACCTGTTGCCCGTGATCTCGGCCTGGACCCGCATGCACCCCTTCGAGGCGGTGGTGCCCACCTCGGCGGTGCAGGGCGAGGGCCTCGACGAGCTGCGGGCCGAGGTGGTGCGCCGGCTGCCCGAGGGGCCGCGCTACTACGATCCCGAGCAGCTCACCGATCGTCACCTGCGCTGGCACGCGGCCGAGCTGGTGCGCGCCGAGCTGTTCGAGCACCTGGGCCAGGAGCTCCCCTATAGCTGTGCCGTGCGGGTGACCGGCTGGCGCGAGCACGAGGATCGCGATCACGTGCGCGCCACCATCTACGTGGAGCGCGACAGCCAGAAGGGCATGGTGATCGGCAAGGGCGGCGCGATGATCAAGCGGCTGTCGATGGGCGCGCGCGAGCGCATCGCCCAGCTCACCGGGCGGCCCTGCGACCTGCGGCTGTCGGTCGAGGTCGCCCGCAACTGGACCCGCGATCCCGACATGCTGCCGCGCCTGGGCTACGAGGATCCGGAGGCGAGCCGATGAGCGAGGCCAGCACCCGCACCGGCGGCGATGCACCGCTGGTCGCCATCGTGGGCCGCCCCAACGTGGGCAAGTCCACCCTGTTCAACCGCCTGGTGGGCTCGCGCCAGGCGATCGTGGAGGACCACCCCGGGGTCACCCGCGATCGCCTCTACGGCACGGCGAGCTGGGCGGGGCAGCAGTTCCTGGTGGTCGACACCGGCGGCATCGATCCCACGCTCGAGACCGGCATGCCCGCGCACATCAAGGCGCAGGTCGACGTGGCGGTGGAGGAGGCCGACCTGCTGCTGCTGGTGGTCGACGTGCTCGAGGGCATCACCGCGGTCGACCTCGACGTGGCCGACCGGCTGCGGCGCTCGGGCAAGCCGGTGCTGGTGGTGGCCAACAAGGCCGACTCCGACGCCCGCCAGCGGGCCGCGGCCGCGGCCTGGGAGCTGGGGGTGGGGCAGGTGTTCGCCGTCTCGGCCGCCCACGGTCGCGGCACCGCCGAGCTCTGCGACGAGATCGTGGCGCGCGTGGGCGTGGACGAGGTGGGCGACCCCGTCCCGCCCGGCACCCGCATCGCCTTCATCGGGCGGCCCAACGCGGGCAAGTCCACCCTCATCAACACGCTGCTGGGCTCGGCGCGAGTGATCGTGGACGACGTGCCCGGCACCACCCGCGACGCGGTGTACCTGCCGTTCCGCCACCGGGATCAGGATCTGGTGCTCATCGACACCGCGGGGCTGCGGCGCCGCAAGCAGGTCTCGCGGGCCCAGGAGAAGCTCGCCGCGATCAAGTCGATCCGCGCGATGGAGCGCACCGAGGTGGTGGTGCTGGTGGTCGACGCCTCGGCCGGGGTGACCGACCAGGATCAACGGATCGCCCGCATGGCCTTCACCCGCGGCAAGGGGGTGGTGCTGGTGCTGCACAAGTGGGACCTCGTGGCGGGCGACCGACGCCGGGCCCACGAGGTGCGCAAGCGGGCCGAGGAGGCGCTGGCCTTCCTCGAGGATCCCTGGACGATCCGCAGCTCGGTGATCGGCGACGGGCGCGACACGGGCCAGGGCCGGGCCCGCGGCATCGAGGAGATCCTCGACGCCTGTCTGCGCACGGCCCGGGCGCTGTCGCTGCGGATCCCCACCGCCGAGCTCAACGAGGAGCTCGCGCGAGCGGTGAGCGAGCACCACCCGCCCGTCCACCAGGGCACGCTGGTCAAGCTCTACTTCGCCACGCAGGCCGATCGATCGCCGCCCTTCATCGTGATCTCGGCCAACCGCGGGCGCAGCCTCGACACCGCCTACGAGCGCTACCTGATGCGACGCTTTCGCAGGCGCTGGCAGCTTCGGGGGATCCCGCTGCGGATGGTGGTGCGCGGGCGCCAGCGCGACGGCGCGCGCTGAGCCCGTTCGATCGCAAACCGAGTTGACGAACGCCAACTCCGGTCGCCGCCAACCACGGCGAGGCGGGCCCGGGGCGGCGAGGGCATCTGCGTGGAATCACGGGGATTGTCGAGCTGGCGTCGCGCTTGCGATTGCAGGGGGCATCGCGACCCCACGCTCGCGCGGCGGGACGGATCCACTCTGGAGCGCCCATGCCGTCGCCGGCGCGTGGTCGTCGAAGGAAAGGACCTCGCATGCCCACGATCCGACGTCGCTCCCCTTGGTGCTCTGCCCTCGCCCTCGCCGCCCTGGCGCCCGCCGCCGGCTGCCTCGACCACCCGCTCGAGCAGGTCCACTACCACAGCGAGGCCGAGGTGATCGTCGAGCCGCCCATGGATCCGCGTCGCAAGGTCGACATCCTGTTCGTGATCGACGACTCGGGCTCCATGGGCGAGGAGCAGGCCGCGCTCGCGGCCAACTTCTCCGCCTTCGTGGAGGTGCTCGAGCGCCTCGACGTGGGCGCGGACTATCGCATCGGCATCACCACCACCGACAACGGCCACCCGTGGTGCACCGGCACCTCGCCCGAGGCCGGCGCCCTGCAGCTACGGAGCTGTCGCGCGCACCTGGACGACTTCGTGTTCTCGCCGGGCACGGCGAACGAGGTCGATCGCCGCGACATCGCCTGCGAGCAGCGCTGCCCCGCCGAGCTGGCCGAGCTGGGCACCCTGCCCACGCTCACCGATGGCGATCCCAGCGCGCGCTCGCGGCCCTGGCTCGAGCGCAGCGACGGCACCAGCAACGTGCCCGAGGGGATCACCACCGCCCAGGCGCTGGCCTGCTGGGGGCCGCAGGGGATCGACGGCTGCGGCTACGAGTCGCCGCTCGAGGCCATGCACAAGGCGCTGGTGCGCAGCGGCACCGACGGCGAGCCGGGGGCGGGCTTCGTGCGTGACGATGCGCTGCTGCAGGTGGTGTTCATCACCGACGAGGCCGACTGCTCGCTGGGGCCCGCGGGCGCCGAGGCCTTCGATCCCGACGGCGACCAGGTGCTGTGGCCCGACCCCGACGCGCCCGTGCCCCCCAGCGCCGTGTGCTGGAACGCGGGGGTGAGCTGCGAGACCGCGGCCGACGGCAGCACGCACTGCGAGCCGGCCGATCTCGATGCGCGGGGCGAGCCCGCGGCCGCGGGCGACGAGGTGCTGCAGCCGCTGTCGCGCTACCTCGAGATCCTCGACCGCATCGATCAGCGCAAGCGCGAGCTGTCGGGCAGCGGCGAGTCGCAGGTGCTGGTGTCGGTGATCGGCGGCGTGCCCGAGGGCTACGACGGCCACGGCCTCGACTACGGCCCGGGCGACGACGCCGACTTCCTCGACGACTTCGGGGTGGGAGCGGGCTGCCGCAGCGGCAACGGCCAGGCCGTGCCGCCGGTGCGGCTGCGGGCGCTGGCCGAGGCGTTCTCTCCGGACGGGAGCAACAACCTCTACTCGATCTGCAACGACGACTACAGCCCGGCGCTCGAGGCGATCGCCGAGCGGCTGGTGGACGTGCTGCGTCCCAACTGCGTGGATGCCTGCGTGGCCGGGGCCGACGCCATCATCGACGGCGCGCTGCCCACCTGCACGATCACCCAGGAGGTCGACGGGGTGTCCCACCGGGTTGCCACCTGCGGGCACGAGGACGACGGGAGCTGGTCGCTGCCCGACGGAGAGGATCTCTGCGTCTACGCAGTGACCGGAGACGAGCTCCATCCCACCTGTCAGCGTAACTCGCGCAATGTCGAGCTTCGCTACCTACGGGCCCCTGGCGTGTCCCTGGGCCAGGTGCGCACCACCTGCGAGGTCTCCGACGACCCCGCCGTGGCCTGCCGCTGATCGCCATCCGTGATGGCTGTCTGCCAACTAGATTGGCATGTGATCGCGCCCGAAATTGCCAATTGCGTTGGCAATTTCGGGCCGCCGGCCCTCGAAATCGTTCAGCATTTCGATGGTCCCGGCTTTGCTATAACCACGGGAGCCGTACCTCGGACCGGACGACCATCGATGCACGC
Source organism: Myxococcales bacterium (assembly GCA_020633315.1). Lineage (GTDB taxonomy): Bacteria > Myxococcota_A > Polyangia > Nannocystales > Nannocystaceae > Paraliomyxa. The sequence goes on along the minus strand of JACKDV010000003.1, from coordinate 255,990 downwards.
TTCCTTCGCTTCCCGACTCACTTTGTTGCTGGGCGCCTCCGTGGCCCTGCCGTCCCTGTTCGCGTGTCTGGACCACCCGCTCAAGCCCGTGGAGTACGAGCAGGCGCAGGAGGGCGTCGACGCCATCGCGCTCACGGTGAACAAGGACGTCGACATCCTGTTCGTCATCGACAACTCGGGCTCGATGGGTGAGGAGCAGGCGACCCTGGCCGCGAACTTCGAGTCGTTCATCAACGTGCTCGAGGCCCCGGAGGTCGAGGCGAACTACCGCATCGGCGTGACCACCACCGACAACGGCAACCCCTGGTGTCAGGGCACCGGTCCCGAGGCCGGGCAGCTCCGCCTCACCTCGTGCCTGAGCCGTCCCACCGAGTTCGTGTTCGAGGGCGCCCAGACCATCGATGCGTTCGACGAGGCGTGTGCCGCGGTGTGTCCCACCGAGTGGACCAACATCGACGTGCAGCCCTCGGTGACCACCAAGGACCCCGAGGCGAAGGTGCGGCCGTGGCTCGAGAACATCGAGGGCGCGACCAACCTGCCCGAGGGGCTCACCACCACCCAGGCGTTTCAGTGCTTCGGTCCGCAGGGCATCAACGGCTGTGGCTTCGAGTCTCACCTGGAGTCGATGTGGAAGGCGCTGCGGCGCTCGCAGACCGAGACCGAGGCGTCCTACGGCTTCATCCGCGACAACGCCATCCTCTCCATCGTGCACGTGACGGACGAGGCGGACTGCTCGTACAACGACTCGCTCGAGACGATCTTCCTGCCCGAGGGCAACCGGGTGTTCTGGTCCGATCCCGATGCTCCGGCGCCGTCGTCCGCGGTGTGCTGGAACGCGGGCGTGGCCTGCACCGGCTCGGGCACCTACGACGAGTGCCACTCGGTCAACCTCGACGTGGACGGCAACGAGGTCGCCAGCGACCCCGACAACAACGCGGTGCTGCGGCCGCTGTCGCGCTACACCAGCTTCGTGCAGGAGTTCGAGAACAACAAGCAGCGCATCACGCCGGACCAGGAGGTGCTGGTGGCGGTGATCGGCGGCGTGAACTCGGACGGCACGATCACGTACCAGGATGCGCTCACCGACCCCGAGTTCCAGAGCGACTTCGGCGTCGGGCCGGGCTGCTCGAGCACGGCGGGCGAGGCGGTTCCGCCGGTTCGTCTGGCGGAGTTCGCTCGCGAGTTCCAGGTGGGGGAGCAGCGCAACATGTTCTCCATCTGCGAGTCGGACTACTCGCCGGCTCTGCAGGCGATCGCGGAGGCGATCGCGGACCAGGTGACGCCGGCCTGCATGCCGACCTGCGTGGCCGATACCGACCCGACCTCCAAGCAGCTCGATCCCTCGTGCGTGCTGGTGCAGAAGGCTCCGCGTGAGGACGGGACCTTCGAGGACACGACGATCCCGGCGTGCAACGAGGATGGGTCGCTGCCGGCGGACGACGACAACGTCTGCTTCGTCGCGCTGGTCGACGATGGCTCGGCGGAGAAGGCCACCGACAATCCCGTCGACGACATGAGCGACTTCTGCGTCGATCGGGGGTGGAACCTGGAGTTCACGCTGGTGCGGCGGGAAGGGTTCCCGGCTCCGGGTGGGACCTCGGTGGAGGCTACCTGCCAGCTCTCGCAGAACAAGGCGATCGATTGTCCCGAGCTGCCGTAGGGTAGCGAGGGCGGTTGGGGGAGGGCTCGCCACCGGAGGGTGGTCGGGCCCTCTGCCGTTTAATCGGGTGCACGGGGTGGACGGTGATGGGGTGCGGACGGTGCACGGCCTGGCGCCTGCTGACGCGCGGCCTCCTTCCCACTCGTGCTCGTCGGCGAAGGGAGAGATGGGCGCTTCGCGAGCGGGTAGTCGCCTCCTGCGCGCGAGCGGGCCCCTGCCGCGCTGCGCGGGCCAGGCCGATCTGCAGGGCGAGTGGGGGTGCTTCGAATGAACGATTGGGAGTGGGCCCTGCGTTGGGTCGCTCAGCGTCGGGCAGGTCGGGCGACTGGGGGCCTCGGATGATCGGTCAGAAGCGGAGGCTGGCTCGGAGGGCGGCGACTAGGTAGACGGGGTAGTTGGTGGGGGCAGTGAGGAGAGCGAAGTAGCGGAGCTCGCCGCCTACGGCGAAGCGATCGGCGACCATGACGTCGACCGAGAAGCCACCGTGGACCTGAGGAGTGAAGCCTACGTGGCAGGTGTCGTCGGATCCGCAGGCGAGGCCGGTGTCGCAGATGCCTCCGTCGAGACAGGCGCCGCCGAGCTGGCCGTCCTCGATCGCGTCGGGGCTGCGTAGCCACATGCCGCCTACGCCGGCGTCGATGGTGGGGCGTACGCGGCCGAGGTCCATGGCGAAGGTCGCGGAGAGGCCAGCGTGGGTGGCCTGGACGAGGCCGCGGCGGGCGACCTGCTCGGGAGGGTCCTCGTCGCTGAGGACGAACTCGTCGTGGACGGGATGGACGGTGTGGGAGGCGGATACGCGGAGGCCGAATGGGTGCCAGACGGGGATCAGCGCGGAGAACCCCATGCCCACGCCGCGCACGGGGACCGAAGGCCGACCTCGGAACGGCACGCGGAACGAGGCGTACATGGGGGCGGCAGTCAGGACCACGTGCCAGCGACGAGAGCGATCCGAGGCATGGTCCACGTCGCGACGCAGGGAATCCGGCTGCGGCTGACCATTGGGAGCTCGTAGCGGAGGGAGCTCGTTGGGATCGTGGGGCGCGGACGACCGACGGTCGCGGTCGCGGTCGCGGGAGACGGTCCGGGTCGGGTTGGTGGCGGGCGAGGTCTCGGCTGCGGCAGGTGGGCTGGCTTCGGGCGAGGCTGCGGCAGGTGAGGCTGCGGCAGGTGAGGCTGCGGCAGGTGAGGCTGCGGCAGGTGAGGCTGCGGCGGGGCTGGCTTCGGGCGAGGCTGCGGCAGGCGAGCTGGCGTTGGACGGGCCGCGGGCGCGCTTGGGGAGGCCGTGGGGGGGGGGGGATCGGAAGCCGAGCGGGGCGCGGCCCCCGTGGGGGCGGGGAGAGCGAGGGTGAGGGCGAAGGGTAGCGCTGCCGCCGCGAGACGGCGGCTGGCGGCCGATCGGCCCGTCTCCAGCACGGCACCCGGTTCCATGGTGGCCTCGCGCCTCGTTATACCCCAGCCCGGTGGACACGCGCAGGCGCCTTCGGTAGACACCTCGCCTAGTCCCGTGAGCGACGACGACGTCAAAGAACCCGAGACTTCCGAGTCCGAGGCCGGCGAGCCCGATGAGGCCTCTCGCCCGAGCCGCCGCCGGCGACGCAAGCGGCCGGCGGACGCCGAGGCCAAAGGCGACGCGTCGAGCGAGGGCGCCGACGCGGCGAAGGCCGAGGGCGAGGGCAAGGCCGCGCTGGCGAGGATCGAGCCGGTCAAGAAGGTCGCGGGGGCCAGCGACGACGACGCGGGGCCGGCCGAGCGCCGCGACCTGCCCAAGTGGAACCGGGCCCGGGTCAAGCGCAAGGCGCCCAAGGGCGAGGAAGAGGACGCGTTCCAGACCACCGTGCGCAAGGCGGGGCGGGGCATCCTGCAGCATCCGGCGGCGGTGATCGGGCTCATCGTGGTGGCCGCGGGCATCGGGGCCGGGGCCTATGCGTGGAGCCAGGCCGGCGAGGCGGACCGGGCCAAGTCCACCACGCTGCTCTCGACCGCGGCGGCGTACGAGGCTCGCGGGCAGGTCGTCGAGGATCTGGCCGAGCAGACCGCGGATCGCAAGCGGCCGCTGTCTCGCCCCTACGTGGAGAGCGAGGAGGAGCTGCGGCAGAAGGTCGATGCGGCGCTCGCCGATCTCGAGGCCAAGGATCCCGACTCGCCGGCCAACGAGGTGGCCGACCTGGTGCGAGCGGCCCGGCTGGCCCGCGCCTCCGACTTCGAGGCGGCCGAGAAGGCCTACCGCAGCTTCATCAAGCGCCTCCCCGGGCACCACCTGCTGTTCATGGCGCGCGAGGGCCTGGTGCTGGCGCTCGAGGGGCAGGAGCGCTGGGACGATGCGCTGGCCGAGGTCGAGCCGATGCTGGGCCAGGAGGGCGACTTCTATCGCGACCAGGCGCTGTGGCATCGCGGTCGGCTGCTCGAGGCGGCCGGGCGCAGCGACGAGGCGCTCGAGGTCTACAAGCAGTACATGGCCGAGTACCCGCTCGACCGGTCGTCGCTGGCCGCCGATCAGGTGCGGGCGCGGCTCGAGGAGCTCGACCCCGCCTCGGTGCCGGCGCTGCCCGAGTCGCCGATGGGCATGGGCGGCCTCGGCGGGCTGGGGATCGGCCCGTGAGGGCCCGCTCGAGGGCGGGCCTCGGATCGCTGGCGCTCTTGCTGGCGCTCGCCGGCTGCGGCGCGCGGGACGAGGTGGAGCTGGTCTACCCCGAGGAGGATGCCGCGGCCCGCTCGGTGATGGCCGTGGACTACACCCGACCGCTGACCGAGCCCGACAACTTCGTGCTGCGCCCCGACGAGCTGAGCGGGGTGGCGGTGGACCCGGGCGGAGAGCTGCTCTACACGGGCAGCCGCGACGGCTACTTGTTCGCGCTGCGGGCCGAAGACGGCGCCGTGGAGTGGGATCTCGAGCTGGGCGGGGCGGTGAGCAGCATCCCCGTGCTGGTGCCGGCCGAGGGCGACCACGCGCCGCTCCTGCTGGTGGGCACCGACAACGGGGTGATGCACGCGCTCGACCCCCGCGATCGCAGCAGCACGTGGAGCTACGAGACCCCCGGGCGCATCCGCAACCCACCGCTGGTGCACCAGGGGGTGGTGTTCTTCGTCAACTCGCGCGACCAGGTCTATGCGCTCGACCTGCGCACCGGCACCTGGCGCTGGCAGTACGAGCAGGAGCTGCAGACCAGCTTCACCGTGCACGGCCACGCGGGGCTGTCGTTCCTGCCGGCGGCCGAGCACGGGGTGGAGCTGGGCACGATCCACGCGTGCTTCGACAACGGCAAGGTGGTGGCGCTGGCGGCCGGCTCGGGGCAGGCGCTGTGGATCGCCTCGGTGGCTCCGCCCGAGGGCGGTGACTTCGTCGACTGCGACTCGACCCCGCTGGTCGATCCCGAGGCGGGGCTCGTCTACGTCACCGGGCAGTCCACCGGTGTGGTGGCCCTGGCCCTCGACTCCGGCGACGAGCGCTGGCGCTTCCCCATGCGCGGCGCGGGCAGCCTGATCGCCGGTCCCGATGGCTCGCTGGTGGGCAGCTCCTCGCTCGAGGGCGTGTTCGTGCTCGAGCGCGACGGCTCGCGCCTGCGCTGGCGGGCGCCCACCAACCCCGGCGTGCTCTCCACCCCGCTGGTGGTGGGCGAGGTGGTCTTCGTGACCCACTCCGAGCTCGGGCTGCTCGCCTTCGATCTCGGCACCGGCGAGCTGCAGGCCCAGCTCCGCACCGGCAGCGGCATGGCCAGCGTGCCCGTCTACGATCCGGTGCGGCAGCGGCTGTTCGCGATCTCCAACCGCGGCATGTTCGTGGCGCTGCGGGTGGGCGACGCGGTCGAGGATCCCTGGGGCGTCGGTCACGGCTCGTAGGCGCGGCCGCGCCGTCGGCTACTGATCGTCGTGCTCCTCGTCCTCGGTCTCGCCCTGCGGTCGCTCGCGGGGCCGGGCGTCCAGGCTGGCGTCGAGCGGGAGCCGCTGCGGGGGCTGCTCGCCCAGGGTGACGATCGCCTCGTGACCCTCCACGCGTAGGGTGCTGGGGGGCCAGCCGTCGGCCGTGGCCGGGGCCCGCAGGGTGTGGCGGTGGAGCTGGTTGTCCTCGGCGCGGGCGAGCAGCACCCACTGCGCCTGGCCGTCGGCGATCCCGGTGGCCACGAGCTGGGCGCGGGGCAGGGGGCCCTCGCCGCGCACCCAGGTGCTGCGTCGCGCCACCTGGAACATCGGCAGGTAGCCGGGGGTGAAGCGGTCGCCGTCGCGGGCCACCACCTGGGCCCAGCGCAGGCAGCGAGGACCCGCCGGCTCGTCGATGCAGCGGTCCACCCAGCCCAGCACGAACAGCCCGCCGCGGCGATGGGCGAAGGCGTGGGCCTCGGCGGCGGGCGGGACCGCGGGGGCCGGCGCGGCGAACAGCGGCGCACGCTCGGGCACCAGCGCCGCGGGCAGCCAGGTGGAGCCGGGGGGCAGGATCGCGAGCTGGTCCAGGGGCCAGTCGATCGCGCGGGGGCGAAGCTGCGGCGTGGCGCCGCTGATGACGAAGGCCACCAGGATCGCGCCATGCCGCTGCCACAGGCCGCCGGCCGGGGCCGGGGCGGGGACGCGGCGCAGCGCGAGCGGATCGGTGGGCAGCTCGGGGTGGGGCTCGAAGGCGAAGGCATCGATCCAGCGGACCGCGTCCTCCACCAGCGCCTCGTGGCCCACCACGATCCCCGGGGGAGGCTGCTCCGCGGGATCCTGCTGCGTCAGGTCCTGGCCCAGCTCGGCCGCCGCGGCCTGCTGGGCCGCGGCGGGTCCCACCAGATCCACGCCGAGCCAGTAGCCGCCCCGGGCCGTGGCCTCGTCGTCCGGCGCGCTCGGTGGGGGCGGGGGCTCCTGTGGGGTCTGGGCCAGCGCCAGGGACGGACCCGATCGGGCGGTTGCACGCAGCGGCTCGCCCTCGCAGGCCGCGAGCGGGATCGCGACGAGCAGGAGCAAGCCGAGCGCGCGGGGTCCCACGGACTAGCCCTCGCCGAGGGCCTGCAGCACCGCGTCCGCGTGTCCCTTCACCCGGACCGGGGCGAAGGTGTGCAGCACCACGCCATCGGGGCCCACCACGAAGGTGCTGCGGATGATCCCGATGCTCTTGCGTCCGTACATGCTCTTCTCGCCCAGGGCCCCGAACGCGGCGGCGACCGAGCGATCGGTGTCGGCCAGCAGCGGGAAGCCCAGGCCGTGCTTGGCGCGGAAGCCCGCGTGGCTCTTGATGCTGTCGCCGCTCACCCCGAGCACCAGCGTGCCTGCGGCATCGAGCTGGGGCTGGCGGTCGCGGAAGTCACAGGCCTCCTGCGTGCAGCCGGGGGTGTTGTCACGCGGGTAGAAGTAGATGACGAAGCGCTGTCCAGCCAGGCTCTGACGCGAGTAGGTCGTGCCATCGTCGGCGGGGAGACTGAAGTCGGGGATCGAGTCGCCCGGCTGCAGCGGTCCATCGCGCAGCGCGGGCCCGTCGTTGGCGGCGGGGGAGGTCACCTCCATCACGAGGCTGAGCTGCTCTCCCGAGTCCTTGGCGGCCTTCTTGGTCCCGGACTTCTTGGCGGTCGCCTTCTTGGCCGCTTGCGCGGTCTTCTTGGCGGAGGCCTTCTTGGTCCCGGACTTCTTGGCGGTCGCCTTCTTGGCCGCGGCCTTCTTGGTCGACGTCTTCTTGGCGGAGGCCTTCTTGGTCGACGTCTTCTTGTCGGAGGCCTTCTTGGTCCCGGACTTCTTGGCGGTTGCCTTCTTGGTCCCGGTCTTCTTGGTCGACGTCTTCTTCGCGGCTTGGGTAGCGGAGGCCTTCTTGGCGGAGGCCTTCTTGGCGGAGGCCTTCTTGGCGGAGGCCTTCTTGGCGGAGGCCTTCTTGGCGGAGGCCTTCTTCTTTGCCGCGGTCTTCTTGGTCGACGTCTTCTTCGCGGCTTGTGTCACCGAAGCCTTCGCCGCCGACTTCTTCTTCGTCGAAGCCTTGCCTGCGGTCGAGGCTTCCTTGGCCGAGGCCCTTGCGGAGGCCTTCTTGGCCGTCGCCTTCTTCGTGGCTGCGCGTGCGGTCTTCGCCATCGAGCGTTGCTCCTGGGAGTTGTCCCCGGCACAAATTCCGAGGCCCGCAGGCTCTCATGTGGCGATGGCAGCGCTCAACTGGTGTCCGTGGGCACGGGCCCGGCCGGGTGAGCCCCGGCGAGGGCACGATCCCCGTGTGGGGCGGGGTGGTCCCGCTTTACAGGCCGTCGGTCGCCCCGCTAAATTCCAAAGGCCACGGCCCCGGACCCGAGATCGTTCGAGGGTCCCCCCGGGCTCGCCGCGGCCGGAAACGACGCCATGCTGCTTCACGTACGGTCCCTCACGGCTCCTTCCAGCTCGCGCCGCACGGTCGCGCTGGGGGCGGGCCTGGTGCTCACGCTGGCCCTGGGTTGCGACAGCTCGGGTTCCTCCCTCGAGGAGGCCCTGGCCAAGAAACCCGAGGACGAGATCGTCGCCAAGAACCCCAAGCCGCGGCCCACCGACAAGTACGGGGACCCCAGCGATGCCGAGTTCAAGGCCTGGAACCGCAAGGACCCCGAGGGCGAGAAGCACCTCTACAAGTGGGACACGGCCAACGCCGAGAAGATGATGGGCTACTGGGAGGACATCACCTGTCTCAAGGAGAAGATGGTGGAGGAGGGCCAAAAGGCCTTCGGCTCCGAGCCCGGCAGCCCCAAGGAAGAGGAGTGGTTCCAGTTCAAGCAGTCGTTCATCATCCCGGTGGTCGACGGCTGGCAAAAGCGCATGTTCGCCGAGGAAGGGACCCGCATCCTCGAGAAGTCCAAGCTCATCAGCCACTTCCTCGAGGCGCACGAGCTGGTGATGCGCGAGTACCCGGCGGCCTACAACGAGAGCGACAAGACCGCCCTCGAGAAGGCCGATGCCCACTGGATGGTGGTCGAGGCCAAGATCAAGAAGTACATGGGCCAGCTGGGCAAGGAAGACGTCTTCCCCACGGTCGACATCGATGACGCCAAGTCGATCGAGCGCCACGCCAAGCACTGCGAGGACGTGCTCAAGCCACCGGACACCAGCGGCAAGGCCAAGAAGCGCAAGGGCAAGAAGACCTCGATCTGAGCCCCAGGGCCGGGTTCCCTCGGCCGCATGGAGCGATCTCTCGTGCGAGCGCGGGGGGCGACCCCGGCCGCATGTCGCTGGGAACGAGGGCTCGCGCTATGCTCGCGGGGCGATGCTCGTTGCTCTCGCGGACCCGGATCAGATCCTCCAGCAGCTCAGCACCGATCTGATGTCGCCCTACTGTGCGGGGCGCACCATCGCCGCCTGCCCCTCGCCGCAGGCCCGGCAGCTCGAGGATCACATCCTGGCCGAGGCCAAGTCGGGCAAGAGCCGCGATCAGATCGAGCAGGAGCTCGTGGCCCGCTTCGGGCGCGACATCGTGGGCTACGAGCCGCCGCCGGTGCTGCTCTACGGCTCGATCGGCCTGGGGCTGGTGGCCCTGCTGCTGCTGGTGAGGATGGGGCGTCGCTGGTCGAGCAAGCCGCGGACGGCCGCGGCCACGGCCACCGCCACCGCCGCGGTGGGAGCAGGAGCCGGCGCCGCGGTCTCGGCCGCTCCCTCGGCCGCGGAGCTCGAGCGCCTCGAGGATGCGCTCGACGAGATCGACGACTTCTGAGACACCCCCTCGTCACCGCGCGATCGGCGAGCCCAGTGGGGGCTCCCCGAGGACCGTTGGGGCTTGAGCCGAATCCGCGCTCGCGGTAAGCGATCTCGTGCTCAAGGTAGTCGTCCACGAGAAGGGCGGGCGAACGCAGCGCTTCAACTTCGACACCGACCAGTTCACGGTCGGGCGGGAGGACGACAACGACCTCGTCCTCGATCGCGTCAACATCTCGAAGTACCACCTGCGCTTTCGCCGGCACCAAGGACGCGTCGAGATCCTCGATCTCGGCAGCACCAACGGGACCTACGTCAACGGGCGCAAGGTGGGCGAGCCGCGCGCGGTGCGGCGATCCGACCGGATCTACGTGGGCGACTACATCCTGATGCTCGAGGGCGACGACGAGGCGATCGCCCCGGTCAAGCGCAGCGACATCATCGTGGCCGGCCACGAGGGTCACCCCAAGGCGCGGGCGGTGGCGATTCCTCCGGCCGATCGCCAGGACGGCGAGCCGCTGCCCGCCGACGATCTGCCCACCCCGCTGTCGCGGCTGGTGGACGACGACAGCGACCTGCTCACCTCGGCGCGCCGCGTGGCGCCGGCCGGGGTGGAGAGCACCTACCTCGATCGCATCGCCAACCGGGTGCTGCAGACGGTGCTGCTCAACGTCAGCGGTCTCGATCCGCTCAAGGCCTCCGACATCGACGACGAGGCCCGCGAGACCGCGGTGCACCTGGTGGACGGCCTGCTGCGCGACATGGAGCGCGCCGGCGAGCTCGAGGAGGGCGTGGCCATCGACTCGCTGCGCGACGAGATCGTGCGCGAGCTGGTGGAGCTCGGCCCGCTCACCGAGCTGATGAAGGACGAGCAGATCCGCGAGATCCAGGTGGCCGGCGGGGCCGCGATCCGGGTGGTCCGCGAGCGCACCGGGGGCGGGGCCGAGATCGAGATGACCAGCAAGCGCTTCTCGGGCGACCGCGCGGTGGTGCTCGTGGTGCAGCGCCTCGCTCGCAAGTGGGGCTTCTTGGTGGAGGGCTCGCAGGTCATCGAGGGCAAGGTGGACGACGGCTTCTCGATGTACGCCCTGCTGCCGCCCACCCAGGTGCGCTGCCCGGTGCTCAACCTGCGGCGCAACCGGACCGACGCCAACAACCTCACCTCGCTGGTGCAGGAGGGGGTGCTCAGCGGCGACATGGCCGAGCTCATCGCGGCCGCGATCCGGGGCTGTCGTCGCATCCTCATCTCGGCCTCCGGCGGCACCAACCTCGATCGCTTCATGGGCGCCCTGGTGGGCGAGATCCCCGACGAGCTGCGGGTGGTGTGCATCTCCGACACCGGGCGCCTGGGCGCGGGGCGGCGGGGCTGGCTGCAGGTGCGGCGCATGGCCGACCCCGCCGACACCATCGGCCTCTCCGACGCCCTGGGCGTGGTGCTGCGGGGCGGCGTGGACATGCTGATCTCGCAGCGCTGCCGCCACGAGGACGCCGCCGCCGTGATGGACGCCTACGCGGGGGCCACCCGTGGGGCCGTGGTCTCGCTGTGGGGCATCGACAGCGCCCACGCGCTGTGGCGCCTGGCCGGCCTGAGCACCGTGGCCGCCGGCGCCATCGGAGCGCTCACGGTCTCGCTCGCGCGCTCGGTCGATCTGCTCATCCGCGTCAACGTGGGCGTCAACCAAGAGGTCATGCAGGTCATCGAGCTCATCGAGCCGCGGGTGAAGGCGGGCGACCAGATCGTGCACGTGCCGATCTTCAAGGCCGAGCGCGACGAGGAGGGCAACACGATCTTCAAGGCCACCGGCGAGCAGCCTCGCTTCATCCGCAAGCTGGCCGAGCAGGGGATCGCGGTGCCCACTCGGATGTTCTCCGAGTAGCGAGCGCGGGAGCACGCCGTGGGCAAGCGACGTCATCGTACGCTGCCGGGGGTCGAGCCCGAGGAGGCGGCCCGCATCGAGCACGCGCTCGACAAGCTCGAGGAGCGGCTCTACGTGTCGCCGCCCGGGCTGCACCGCGTGGGCGATCCGGCCTCCGCCGAGGCGATCGAGGCGGCCGGGCTGCCGCCGGCCGCCGGCATGCTGTGGGCGCGGATGGACGGGCTCGAGGTGGGGGCCGAGATGGTGCGGATCCTGCCCCTGGCCGAGATCGAGGAGGCCACCGCCCGGGCCGACGAGGAGGGCGGGCTGCGGGCCGGCGATCGGGTGATCGGCGAGGACGGGCGCGACCTGCTGGTGCTGCCCGCCGATCCCTGGGAGGAGGGCGCCGACGTGGTGCGGGTGGAGGAGGGCGGCGAGCGGCTGCCCGAGGCCAGCACCGTGGCCCACCTCGCGCTGGGGCTGGTCGGCGAGGCGGGGGTGCTGTTCGACGACGACGGCGAGTTCCGCGACGAGCTGTTCGGCGACGACGGCGAGCTCACCTCGGCCGCGCGGCGGAGGCTGTGGCGGCGGCGGCTGGATTTCGATCCCGATGCGCCGCGGGCCCGGCTGCGGCTGGCGCAGTCGCTGCTGGAGGCCGGCGAGGTGGGCGGGGCCGAGGCCGAGCTCAAGCAGGTCCTGCGTCGCGCCCCCGAGCTGCCCTGGGCGCACGAGACCCTGGGGCGGGTGGCCGAGGCCAGGGGCGATGGCGCTGCAGCGCAGCGCAGCTTTGGGAAGGCGGCCGAGCTCGTCGAGGCGCTCGAGCCGGCCGAGGCTGCGTACTTCCGGGCCCGGGCCGCGCGCTGGGCCGAGGGCGGCGAGCGGGCTGCATTGGTGGCGCGGGTGAAGGCGGCGCGGCCGGGGTTCGCGGCCGAGCAGGTGCAGGCGGCCGAGGCATTGCTCGAGCGCGGGGCGGTGGAGCAGGCGCGCGAGGTGGTGGAGCTGGGGCTGGTGGTCAGCCCGGGGCAGGTCGAGCTGCTGGCGCTGCGCGACCGGCTGGGCACGGCGGGTGAGGGCTGATCGACGGGGCATCGCCCCACGGCTCGATCGTCCGACTAGGCTCGCTTGCCGCCAAGCCCTGGGTCTGCCGGGCGTCCGTCGCGACCGTCTGGTTCCCGGTCGCCCGGCTCTTCGTCGTCCGCGTCGCCCGGCGCCTCGGGCTCGATGGGCTCCGGCTCGCCCTCCGGCTCCGGCTCCGCCTCGGGCTCGACCGCCACCTTCGGACCGCGCGTGGGCACCGTGCTCGTGCGCCCCCGCGTGGTGGGCGGCTGGGCCCGCGGTCGCGGCACGGCCGGCCCCGCCTCGGCCCCGTCCTCGGGCGGGCTCAGATCCAGCACGTGCTCGGCGATCGCCGGCAGCACCCCCTCGGGATTCTCCAGCACCAGCACCACCGCCGAGCCCTCGGGCACGCTCGCTGGCCAGGCCTCGGTCACGCGGTGCGCCTGCGCGCCCGTCAGGGCCACCGACGACACCGCCTCGCGCCGACCATCGCGACCCTCGAGCATCACCGTGAGCGTGGCGCCAGCCCAGGTCTCGCCCGGCGTCAGCGTGAGCGCCCGTGCCCCGAGCTCCACGCTCGTCTGCGGCCACGCGGCGTACAGCAGGTCGAGCAGGGAGCGCCCGGCCTCCACCCCGCGGGGGATCAACACCTGCATCTGCGCCCGGTACACCCGGCGGTCCAGCCACAGCCGGACCTGGCCGTCCTCGTCCACCCGGAACGCCGCCAGCGGTCGCCCGCTGGCGCCCAGCAGGTAGCCGCGCCGCGCGGGCCACTCGGACATGCGGGCGCCCTCGCGCTCGGAGGCATCGATCCCGCTGCCCTCGAGCAGCTTCGCGGCCGCCTGGGTCGCATCGAGCCCCGCGCCCAGCTCGCGCGCGGCGGGCAGCGAGGACTCGGAGAAGAAGAAGCGCGCCGTGCTGGGCACCAGCCCCAGGTAGTCGCCCTCGCCCAGCAGGTGGCCGCGCAGGGTGGGGGCCAGCGGCACGCCGCGGCTCACCTCGGCGTCGGGCCGCGGCGACAGCCTCACCGGCGTGGGCAGGCCACCGCGCCCCAGGGCGTCGCGGGCCAGCTCCTGCAGCGGCAGCCCCCGGTCGCCCGGGATGTCGGACAGCGGCAGGAACATCGCGCTCACGTCACCACGCGCATGGGCGGGCACCGACAGGTCCTGCACCACGTGCATCAGCGCCCCGGTGCACAAGAGCGCCATCACCAGGTGGTGGTCCCGCTCGGCCCGGTCGGCGGCCAGGCTCGCGCGTCGCAGGTGTCGGGCGAGCGCGGGCGGAGCCCAGCGGTCCGAGGCGTCGTCGAGCCAGGCGATGGCCGAGCGCCCGCTGCCCTCGAAGGCGGAGCCGGTGGCCCGCGCCGCCAACGAGCCGCCCGCCTCGGCGCCCTTGCCCCGCAGCACCGCGCGCGGCAGATCATCGTCCACCCAGCGATCCGAGGCCGGGTGGGCACGGTCCACGAAGTGGTGCAGCAGCCGCTGGCGCGGCACGGTCTCCACCACCACGCCGAGCTCCAGCCAGCCCACGGCGGTCAGCTCCCACAGGTCTCCCTCCACGCAGCGCGCTCGGGTGGCCGGCGGGGCGCTGGCGCCCGGGCACGCGCCGGGGCCCCCCAGCGGCTCGGCCCCCGAGGCGGCATGCACCTGGCGCAGCGCGAGCTGCAACAGCCGCCGCGTCTCGTCGTCGAGCCGCGCGGGGTCGAGGCGCAGCGGGGTGAACAGGCCGCGCTGCAGCAGCGAGCCCTCCATCCAGCGCAGGTGCAGGGCGCTGTCGAGCACCGAGCGCTCCACCATCGCCACGTGGGTGGTGGAGGGATCCCAGGCCCGCGCGTCGGCGCTGGGCAGCAGCACCGCCGCCGCGAGCAGGGCGGCCAGCCCCGCGCGGATCGATCCGCGGGCGCGCCTCATCGGCCGGCTCCCTTCGGCGGGGCAGGAGCCTCGGGCGCGTCGACCAGCTCGAGCTCGTCGAGGTTCTCGGCGAGGAAGCTGGTCAGGATGATCGCGGTCTCGATGTCCACACACTGCATGGCGCCGCAGGTGAGCAGCACGCCCACGTTGCGGTCGCGATCGAGGAAGCCTACCGCTCGCACGTCGTCGGCGTCGAACACCCAGGTCTCGGGGGTGATCTCGCCGGTGACGGCCACCCCGGGCAGCGTGGCCTCGAAGGTCTCCACCACCGGCTGCAGGCCGCCCGGCGGATCCTTCCACACGCGATAGGCCACGTCCCACGACTCCTCGCGGCCGACGGCCTCCAGGTGCACGCCGTGGTAGAAGTGCGTGCGCACCAGGTCGCCGAGCTCCTTGACCTCGAAGGCCTCGGTGTAGCCCGTGCGCCGCCGGACGTCCTCGGGGCGCAGCAGGTTCCGCGCGTCGAGCAGCTGCAGGGTGGGCTCGACCTGCTGCGACTCCTCCTGCGGCCCGGCCCCCGCGGCCTGTCCCCCCAGCTCGCGGTAGAGGTCCACGTTGGCCGCCTCGCGCTCCCAGGTCGCGAGGCTGGTCACCCCGGCGGGCGCGGCCAGGAACAGCAGGTGCTGGGCGTGGGAGTCGGTGTCCCGCCACTTGCGGAGCTGCACCCGGTTGTGCCGCAGCGTGAAGTCGGTGCGGGGCGTGCCGTCGAGCTGGCGATCGCTGCGGTAGCCCACGTACCCGCGCTTGTAGACCACCATCTGGAAGGAGACGAGGCGCATGTGCGCGCCACGCTTGCGCAGAGGGGCCTGCGGGATCCGGTAGCGGCCGGCCTGGTCCGTCTTGACCTCGATCACCTCGGAGCCCGCCGGGCCCACCAGGCCGTCGCCCTCGTCGTACGACCACACGCCCACCACGGTGGCGCCCTGGATGGGCTCGGCGGTGGTCTCGTCGACCACCTGGCCGTCGAACGGGCCCCGCAAGCTCACGTCGGTCACGCGGTCCCGCGCGCTGGCGAATCGGGCCGGGCGCACCAGCGGGCTGCACGAGGCGGCCCCCAGCAGCGCCATGGTCACCAACGCGCCCCGAAGGGCCCGCCTGGCGGCGGGGTTCGGCCCGGGGGCAGGGTGGCTCGTCGTGCGAAACGGGGGCATCTTCGGACGCCGTTGACGCCGCAAGCCGCGCTTGGCTAACCTACGCGGCGAGGTAGGACGTCTAGCCCACCCCCGCGGGGCGTGGCAAGCCTGCCGACACCGATCCCCTCGCAAATGTCGGCTCCGATCCCCTGCCCAAGCTGTGGCTCAGACGTCGGACCGGATCACGAGGCGTGCTCGACCTGTGGCCAACCCCTGGGCTCGAGTCGCGCGTCCAACTCCGGGGGGAACAAGTGTGCCCGCTGCGGGGGCATGCTCCCCGGCGGCTTCGAGTTCTGTCCGGTCTGCGGGCTCGACCAGCGCCAGCGCTTCCGCCGGATGCCGACCCAGCAGCTCCACATCGGCGGGGTCGCGCCGCCGGCCACCGGTACCCACGGGGCCTCGGTCGACTCGGCGCCGCAGCCCATGCCGCCCGGGGGATCGATCGACCGCACGGTGCCGGCCCCGAGCTCGGGCCCGATCCCGCGGCCGCCCGCCCCGTCGTTCGCCCCTCCGATGCCGCCGGCCCCGAGCGCACCGCCGGGGGGCTTCCCTCCGCCGCCTCCCGTCGATCGCACGGTGCCGGCCCCCTCCCGCTCGTCGCGGCCCTCGCAGCCGCCGTTGCTGCCGCCCGGCTCGGCCTCGCTCGTCGATGCGGTCGCCGACGCCAGCACCCTCGAGCCGCCCTCGGGCATGCCCGCGGTGGAGGCCGGCACCAGCGACACCGCCCACACCCTGCCGCGCGCAGCTCGGCCTCCCGGGCCGCCGCCGGGTGACGACGATCGCACCGTGCCGCATCCGCAGATGCTGCGGCCCGTGGCGATCTCCCCGGTGCGGGCCCATGGTCCGCCCGCCACCCAGCCCGATCGCCCCGGCGGCTTCTCGGGCGGCCCGGGCCACGGCCCGCTGCCCACGGTCAACCGAGCCCAGCGTGGCACGCTGGCGCCCGTCCGTTCCACCGCCCAGCAGGGCTCGGTCGGCGGCACGCCGCGTCGCGGTGCCGGTGGCCCTCGCCTGGTGCTCGTGGCCCGCGACGGCAGCGAGGGCGAGTCGTTCCCGATCACCGAGGACCAGATCACCATCGGCCGCACCCACGGCGATCTGCTGTTCCCCGAGGATCCATTCCTCTCGCCGCTGCACGTTCGATTGCAGCGCATCGACAAGGGCATGGGGATCTTCGACGCCGGCTCCACCAACGGCGTGTACCTGCGGATCCGCGGCTCGGCGCCGGTCTACCCCGGCGACCAGTTCATGATCGGCCACCAGCTGCTGCGCCTGGAGAACATCGACACGCAGGTCCAGGAGTCGCCGCCGGCGATCGACGGCACGCGGGTGTTCGGCACCCCGCTGCAGCCCGCGTGGGGCTGCGTGCGGCAGGTGGGGCGCGGCGGCATCGTGGGGGACAAGTACTACCTGCGGGGCTCGCAGGTGGTGCTCGGCCGCGAGGGCGGCGACCTGTTGTTCCCCAACGATCCCTTCGTGAGCCGCGAGCACGCCCGCCTGCGCCTCGAGCTGCACGGCCAGAAGATGGCGGTGTTCCTCGAGGACCTCGAGTCGGCCAACGGCTCGTACATCCGCATCCGCGGCAGCGCCGAGCTGGTGGGGCTCGACACCTTCCGCATCGGCGACCAGATCCTGAGGTTGAGGCTCGACTGATGGCGCGCGTGGAGATCTTCGCCCGGACCGAGGTCGGCTGTGCTCGCGAGCGCAACGAGGATGCCTTCGTGGTGCTCGACCTGGGCACCGGCCGCACCGGCATCCGCCCCGAGCAGCGGGTCAAGGACCTGCGCCCGCCCGGCACTCTCATCGGGGTGTGCGACGGCATGGGCGGGGCGGCGGCCGGCGACCTGGCCTCGCGCATGGCCATCGAGGCGCTCGAGGAGGTGGCGCGTCGCCACCCCGTGGGCCACGCCGGCGACGCCGAGCGCATGCTGCTGGCCGCCGTCACCCAGGCCAACCAGGCGATCGGCCAGCTCACCCGCCGTCATCCCGACAAGCGGGGCATGGGCACCACCATGACCGCTGCCGTGGTGCTCGGCACCGAGGTGATCATCGTGCAGGTGGGTGACTCGCGGGCGTACCTGCGTCGCGGCCGGATGCTGCAGCAGCTCACCATGGATCAGAACGTGGTCGGGCAGATGGTGGCGGCCGGCAAGCTGCGCCCCGAGGACGCGCGCAACTTCAAGCAGCGCAACGTGCTGCTCGAGGCCATCGGCGTGCAGGAGCGGGTGGGTCCCGACATCGTCACGCTGCAGGTGAAGGCGGGCGACGTGCTGATGCTGTGCAGCGACGGCCTCACCGGCCCGCTCGCGGATCGGCAGGTGCTCGATCACATGCTGCGCCACGAGGATCCCGTGCGCTGCTGTCGGTCGCTGACCGAGGCGGCCTGCGCCGCGGGGGGCCCCGACAACGTCACCGTGGCGATGGCGAGGTTCGTGGGCAGCGACCTGCCGCTGGCCCAGCCCCGCGAGCCCATCCACTTCGAGCGCCGCGCCGCGGTGGCCTGAGCCCCGCGGGCATCGCTACCCGACGGCCCGCGAGCGCATCCGGCCGAGGTGGTGCTCGATGAAGGCGCGAGGTCGCTCCTGCAATGCGGCGTCGTCGAGAGGACGGAGGAGCCGAGCGACGACGTCTGGGAGTGACTCCTCGATCTCGGTGGCGTTCGTCACGACGCTCGAGCGGATGCTCCCGAGCTCGAATGCGCCGCGAGAGGGGGCAGATGGGCCGGCTTCTGGCCACGAGGTGATTGTCCGTCCGTGCAGCCCTTCCCACCGCGTCGAGAAGACGACCCGTGCGTGTGCCGAGGTCAGCCGTTCTGCCATCGTCGCCGCATGGTGGAGGGCTTCCCCGGCTCGCCAGATCGGTAGCGAGCGCGAGAGCACACGACCCGGTTCCACCCGATCGGGAGCGCTGTCCTCGTCGTATCCGCGCAGCAGGTAGAAGCTCCCGTCGGTCGACGCCCTCCAGTAGTCACTGTGGACCGGATCGGAGAACATCTGCTCGTCCGAGTACATCCAGCACTCCAGGATTCCGGGGGCCACGACTCGCGGCGCGGTCGTGCTCGTCGGCACCCACCAGGGAGGCCAGCCCGTCCATCCCTCCGTGTTGGTCATCACCTCCAGGAGCGCCCGGAGCGTAGGAGGGCTCGGCAGGGAGGTGATGCGGTAGGCGAAGGTGACCACGCCGTGTCGATACCGAGCTCTGGCGTGTGGCGTCTCGTTCAGCCGGGACTCGAACGCGTCACGGCACCGCTGCTCCCACTGGGCTAGCAGATGCAGCTCGCCTTCGATGTCCTCGGGAGCCGAGAGCACCGCAACCATGCTCCGGATCGACCACAGGTCGGGCGCCACCTCGGCCACGGTCGACATCTCCTCGGCCGGGAGCATCAAGATCAACGTGAGCTCCTTGTCCTCTCGTAGGGTATCCCGGCGGCGGTTGAGTGAGCTCAGCTCCTCTCCGAGCTCGTGGGGTCGATCTCCGTAGTCCAGGGCGAGCACGAAGCGCGAGGCGCCTCGATGGTCGGGGGCGCGCCGAGGCGCGGCGCTGGCGTAGTGCACGGTGATCGGCTCGGCTCGGCTCCTCGCCGCATCGGCGACCTCTCGGGCGACATAGTCCCGGACCATCGCGGAGTCGCCGACGACGATGCACAGCGAGAACCCGCTGGCGAGCTCGAGCGCTCGCGCCAGGCGTCCCGCGCTGCCATCGACGGGGGTCGTGCTCACGCCAGATCCTCGGCACTCGATCGCAGGCGCTCGATCGCGGCCTCGACCCCCGGGATCTCGGCCACGGCCGGGTGCAGGTCGTCCCACGCGCGATCGTTCTGGTACCGCAAGACCACGCTCTGGGACAGGAAGCGCTCCTTGTCCACCCTCCGCTGCTGGTCGGGCACCGTCATGTGCTTGGTGACCGAGATCCTCGCCAGCCACTCGAAGTCGGCCACGGTGACGAGCTCACGGTAGTCGTCGATCGCTCGCGAGAACAGACGATCGACGAAGCCCTGGTCGACGGGGAGCCGCGGCTCCGCGATGGCCTCGCGCAGCGATCGAACCAGCTCGCGGAGGTACCCGCCCGAGCGCCGGATCATGTGCTCGAGCAGGCGGATCTGTTGATCACCCGAGCCGAACAGCTCCTCGCGCGCATCCGGTGGGATCCGCTGGTTCACCAGCGTGCGCAGGGCGTTGATGCCCGCCGCGTTGGGGCGCCCATCCCGGTCCACGACCTTGATCGCGGGCATGAACTCCACGTGCTTCTGGCGGGCGACCAGGGCGGCCGGCACCGTGTAGACGGTGTGGATGGGAAGCTGCACGTGGTCGGCTTGCTGACCGAACACCCTCTCTGCGCTGTCGATCACCGACTCCCAGTTGGTGCTCATACCCCGCAGCTTCTCGAGGGAGTCGACCGCGACCACGAGGCCGGCCTTGCCCGTCGAGGTTCGGGCTCGTCGCTCCAGCCTCGCGACGTACGACCGAGCATCCTCGAGGAAGCGGGTCAGGCGAGGCTCCACCGCGCGGCGGACCTCGTCTCGGAAGCCGGGGCGGTTCTTGAGCTCGATGGCGAGGTTGGCCCCGGTCACGCTCGTCCCGAGGCTCTTGAGCCCGACCTCCGAGTTGAGCCATCTCCACAGGCGCGCCAGGTAGCCGTCTTCGAGGGCCTCGGCGGGGTCCTTGCCCTCGCACTCGAGGACGGCTCGCTCCACCTCGTGGACCACGACGGCCACGATCTCCATCTCACCGATGGGGTTGGCCAGATCGATCGCACGGTCTGCGTCGATGAGGATCGGCAGGAGGTTGGTGCCCGAAGGGTCGGACAGCCGCTTGAGCAGACGCCGGAGCTCCGTGGACTTCCCCGAGCCCGGGAGCCCGGTGAAGAGCAGATACTGGGGCTTGGCCGACAGCTCGAAGCGCATGGCGACCTTCTCGGCCCAGACCACGCCCCGAGGGGACTTGGCGGTGAGCGCATCGAGATCCACGTTGCGAGGATCGTCGGGCTCGAGCGGCTCGGCGGGATCGCATTCGTTGTACAGGGCCCTGCGAGACGCGGTGTCCATGTCTCGGAACGAGGGTAGCACGGTGCCCACCACCGCGGCCCGGGGCTCGATCTCAGCCGATCAGCTGCCGAAGTAGAAGGTCGTCGACAACGCCAGGTAGATCACGTTGGACATCGGACGCCCCTGCGCGGCGGGGGTGAAGCCGATCCAGCCGAGCTCGGGGCCCAGGCCCAGGCCGCCGCCGCGGTAGGGGCGGTGCTTCTTGGCCCACGGGAACAGCTCGTAGCGGATCCCGGCGCCGAACTGGGCGCCGCCGAAGCCCGAGCGATCGGCGATGCCTGCCTGCCGCACCGCGCCGCCGCCGAAGCCGAACTCGGCGCGCAGGCTCAGCGGCAGCCGCTTGGGCGCGGGCACGAATTTGAATTCCACCCCGAGGTAGCCCTGGCCGAGCTTCTGCCGCGCGCCGTCCTGGCTGCGCACGCCACCACCACCACCGCCGTGCAGGCCCAGGCCCAGCCACGGGAACACCATCTGGCCCACGGTGACGGTGCCTCCGAACGACGCGAAGGCCCCGTCGGTGTCGAGGTCGTTGACCCGCACCAAGCCCAGGCCGCCAAAGAGGGTGCCGCCCAGGTACACGCCGTCGATCCGCGGCGGGCGAGCGGCGGGCTCGGGATCGGCCTCGGCGAGCTCGGGATCGGGGGTCCCGTTGCCCGGCTCCGCCGCCTCGACCTCATCGTCATCGTGGGCGCTGACGTCCGCGGGCTCGTCGACCTCGTCCTCCGCGGGCTCGTCGGCATTGCGCTCGTCGGCATTGCGCTCGTCGGTCTCGCTCGGCTCGTCGTCGCCGGCGTCCTCGGGTGCCGCGGCCGGAGCATCCGCATCCGCCGTGCCCTCGTCGTCGCCGTCGGGCGCGGGCCCCTGCTGCGCCATCACTCGCGCTGGCCACGCGAGCGCGGTCGGCGACGCGAGCAGCGTGACCACGAGCAACGGCCCTCGCATGCCGCCAATGGCGGCCTTGGGGCGACGCGCGCTGCCGCGGTCGAGCACGGCGGCAAGCATGGACCACGGGCCCCCTCATCGGCAAGCCGCGCCGGCCTCCGAGCCCACACTTGCCCGAAGCGGGGGGGCTGCCCTAAGTTGCGCGACCTAGCAAGAGCCGCGCTCATGGACCGCAATCGCCTGATCGAGATGATCGGATCCTTCCTGCTGGGAGGGGGCGTCGTGGCCATGGCCTACGAGCTGGGGCGGGGCCCCGGCTCGGAGGGCACGGAGGTGGCGGCCGAGGAGGACCCGGCGGGCCCAGAGGGCGAGGCCCGGGCCCACGGGGAGGGCGGGGGAGGAGCGCCCGAGGAGGGCGGGGCCAGCCCCTACGCGGAGGGCGAGGCCGAGGGCGGCGCCGAAGGAGAGGCGGCCGAGGAGGGCGGGGGCGAGGAGCTCGCGCTGGCCGAGCTGCCCGATTTCATGCGCCCCGACGACGAGGGCAGCTACGCCGCGTTCCCGCCCATCTACGATCAAGCGCCCGCGCCCTTCGACGAGGCAGCCGAGGCCATCTACACCCACCACGGGCTGGTCACCAGCCTCGCGGTGGTGGTGCGCGAGCGGGCCGACCTCGAGTCACCGATCATCGGGGTGCTGCACGCGGGCACGCGGGTGCGCCTGGACGGCGAGCGCACCTTCGGGGGCGGCTGCGAGCCGGGCTGGAACCGGGTGTTCCCCCGCGGCTGGATCTGCCGCCTCGCGGGCCTGCGCCACGACGCCACGCCGCCCTCGAGCGCCCTGGTCACCGCGTCGGTCAAGCCCGACGTCTCGCTGGCGCTTCCCTACGAGTACTGGCGGGTCAAGGACGAGATGACCCCGTTCTTCCACCGGCTGCCCACCTTCAACGAGCAGGACCAGGCCGACGCGGCCGGGCAGGCCTGGTACGCCACGCACGGCCGCGATCCCATGCCCACCGACCCCTCGGCGCGTCCCTCCGACGTGCCCGCGGTGGTCAAGGAGTACATGAACGCGGGCTACTACGTGACCAAGGGAGGCGAGGAGGTCCGCATGGAGCGTCGCTTCCTGCGGACCCTGCGGGGCGCCTATGCCCGCAAGTACCAGCTCCGCATCAAGGAGAGCCCCGAGTTCCGCGGCAAGGTGCTGCCGCGCGGGGCCAAGGACCTGCCGATCTACTTCGTGCGCCGCGAGCTGCCGCTGATGAAGCGCGAGTCCGAGGGCAGCGACGTGCTCATCGACACCGGCGAGAAGCCGGCGCGGCTGGGCACCCATCCCTTCGTCGAGCAGGTCTACATCGGCAACAAGATCTACTACGTCGACGACCAGGGCCTGCTCATGCGCGGCTACGGCGTGGGCAAGGCCGAGAAGATCAAGCGGCCGCCCGGGATCAAGGCCGACGAGCACTGGCTGCACGTGGACCTCGGCGAGCAGACCCTGGTGGCCTACGAGGGCGATCGCCCCGTGTTCGCCACCCTGGTGTCCACCGGCAAGGAGCCCGGCATGACCCCGGTGGGGGTGCACCGGGTGCAGACCAAGCTCGTGGCCTCGTCGATGCGCGATCAGCCGCAGGAGGACGAGGCCTACTCGATCGACGACGTGCCCTGGACGCAGTACTTCTCGGGCAGCGTGGCGCTGCACGGCGCGTTCTGGCACGCGGGCTTCGGGCAGGTGCGCAGTCACGGCTGTGTCAACCTCTCGCCCTCGGATGCGCGCTGGCTGTTCGGCTTCACCGATCCGCCGCTGCCGCCCGACTGGCACGCCGCCGCGCCCACCGACGGCACCCCTCGGGGCAGCGCGGTGGTGGTCACCGAGTAGCCGATCCCGGCGCGCCGCGACGGGGGCCCGTGCGCGAGGACGAGCCGGAGGCGCGATCTCTCGCGCGGCCTCCGCGGGTTTTCCCCACGGCCGGCTTCGCGTAGGATGCGTCGCCATGAAGGTCGAGACCGGCCACGTCGTCACGCTCACCTACGACATCACCGATGCGGAGGGTGAGATCATCGAGTCTTCCGACCTCAGCGGACCCGTGTCCTTCCTCGTGGGCAAGGGCGCCATCATCCCGGGCCTCGACAAGCGGGTGATCGGGATGGCCAAGGGCGAGGAGAAGACCTTCGAGCTCCCGCCCGAGGAGGCCTTCGGCCGGCCCGAGGACGGCCCCACCAAGGACCTGGGTCGCAAGGAGTTCCCCGCCGAGGCCAAGCTCGAAGAGGGCATGCGCTTCGAGGCGGGCATGGGCGCCGGCGGTCAGAAGATCCTGCTCGAGGTGGTCTCGGCCGACGACGAGAAGGTGACCGTCCGCATGATGCACCCGCTGGCGGGACAGACCATCGGGATGAGCGTCTCCGTGGTCAACGTGCGGGCCGCCACCGCGGCCGAGAAGGAAGCCGGTCGGGCCATCTCGGCTCCGCCGCCTCCGCCCCCGCCGCCCAAGAAGAAGTAGCGGGTCGACGCAGGTCGCGGGTCCTCGCCGACGCGCGACCGCGGCCGCAACGGTGGACGAAGCTAGCCCTCGGGAGATGCGGGGGGCGGGGCGTCGCCGCCGGGTGCCGGCGCGTCGGCGGAGCCTGGTGCCTCGGCGGGCTTCGGTGCCGCGGGAGCCTGCGTCTGGGGCAGGGCCTGGTCGGTGGGCAGCTCGATGCCGCGGGTGGTGAACGAGTACGCCTGGTTGGCACTGATCGAGCGCACCATCACCGCCTCGACCAGCGGCGGCACGATCGGCGAGTCGGCGTGCCAGCCCACGATCGCATTGGCGCCCGAGCCCCCCCGCTGGTCGTTGGTGGAGATGAAGAACTCCACCGTCTCCAACGGCTGCAGCACGGCGGGCGCCGCCATCAGCTCCTCGAGCAGCTTGCCGCCGGTGTCGTAGTAGCGCACGGACTCGAGCACGAGCGTCCGGTCGACGCTCACGTTGCGGATCGACAGGGTGACGGCCAGGTCCTCGGCCACGCCCTCGCGCACGTAGATGTGCGAGTAGGTCGGCAGGTACAAGCGACCGGAGGTCACGCGGGCGCGGGGGCCCCCGTCGGCGGCCACGCGCGGGGCGGCGGGCTGGCGCGCGGCGACGTCCTCGGCCTGCGGCTCGGCCCGGCAGCCGAGGGTGGCCACGACCACGAGAGCCGCGAGCGCGACTCGGCGGCGCGGGGAGGGCGGTCGGCGGGAGGCGATCGCGACGGGCACCGGCACATCGTAGGGCGCCCGCCCGTCTCGCGTCCATGCGTGCCCGTCAGTCGCGGAAGTACAGCACCGTCGAGTGCTTCTCCACGCCGGTCTCGAACTCCACCGACTTCGAGCGGATCCCCGGCGGGCGACTCACCGGCAGGCTGGCCGGGTGCGGAATCCCGTCCACCACCACCGTCATGAAGTCGGTCCACAGCGGCGTGGCGGTGGTGTAGCTGGCCTCCTCGTCGCCCATCGAGCGCTCGTACTCGTCGTCGCCCATCCAGGCCGCGGTGGCGTAGCGGGCGGTGAAGCCCACGAACCAGGTGTCGGTGGTGTTCTTGGCCTTCGAGGCGGTGCCGCTCTTGCCGGCCGAGGGCACGCCGATCCGCTGCGCCTTCCAGCCGATTCCCGAGGTCACCACGTCGCGCATCATCTTGTCGATGAGGAAGGTGGTGCGCTCGTCCACGAGCTGGATCGCCGGCTCGGTCACGGCCAGCCGCGCCATGGCATCGAGCCGCCCCGCCACGTCCATGCCCTCGTCCCAGGGGTGGCGCTGGTCGAGCACCACCACGCCGTGCTTGTCGGTCACCCGCCGCAGGTAGCGGGGCTCCCACGAGGTGCCGCCGCGGGCCAGGATCCCGAAGGCGCGGGTGAGCTCGTCGATGCGCACGCACGAGGCCCCCAGCGACAGCGCCTTGTCGGCGATGAGCTCGGTGGAGAAGCCCAGGCGCCGCGCCCAGGTGACCACCTCGTCGGCGCCGAGCTGCTTGAACAGGCGGATCGAGGGCAGGTTGAGCGAGTGGATGAAGGCGTTGCGCAGCAGCACCTGGCCCGAGAGTGAGCCGTGGATGTTCCGCGGGTTCCACTCCTCGCCGGGCTCGGGCTCGTAGGGCTTGTCCTCGAGCACCGAGTCCATGGCGAAGCGGCCGGTGTCGAGGGCCAGGGCGTAGTAGATGGCCTTGAACACGCTGCCGGGCTGGCGGCAGGCCTGGGTGGCGCGGTTGAACTGCGAGCGGTCGTAGTCGCGGCCGCCCTGCATCGCGATCACGGTGCTGGTCTGGTGGTCGGCGGTGTAGAGCGCGGCCTCGTTGCGTGGGAGCTGCCCCAGGCGCGCCACCACCAGCTCGGGGTGCTCGGGATCGGGGGGAGGGCCGTGGGGCTCGGCCACCCGCTGGATCCACACCACGTCGCCGGGCTCGAGGGCCTGCCGCACGTCGCCGAGCTTGAGGTCGTTGACGCCCGAGCGCGGGTCGTAGCGCGACGCCCACTCCATGTGGCGCAGGGGGACGATCGCCTCCACGTGGCCGGCGTCGATCCACGCGTTGTACTTGTTGACCTCGGTGACCAGGGCCAGGCGCCAGCGCTCGGGGTCGTCGAGCACGGTGGGGCCGTAGCGCGCCTCGATCCGCCCCAGGAACGCCTCGCGCTGCTCGGGGGTGCGCAGGTGGTCGGCCGGCCCGCGCCAGCCCTGGCTGGCGTCGAGCTTGCGCAGGGCATGGTCCACCGCGGCCGCGGCCTCGGCCTGCAGCGGCAGCTCGAGCGGGGTCTCGATGCGCAGGCCCTCGGTGAGCACCGCGTCCTCGCCCAGCGCCTCGGTCACCACCTGGCGCACGTGCTCGCCGTAGTAGGGCGCGCGCTCGCGGAAGGGGTCGGGCGCGTCGTCGGCGAGCACGATCGGCTCCTGTGCCGCGGTGTCGCGCGTGGCCGCGTCGATGTAGCCCGCCTCCACCATGTCCTGCAGCACCACCGCCCGCCGCTCCTTGGCGCGCTCGGGGCTGGCGAAGGGGCTGTAGCGGCTGGGGGCGCGGGCCAGGCCCGCGATGAGGGCGCTCTCGGCCAGCGTCAGCTCGGACAGCGGCTTGCCGAAGTAGCGGCTGGCCGCCGCGGCCACGCCGTAGGCGTTGTGACCCAGGAAGATCTTGTTGAGGTAGACCTCGAGGATCTGCTCCTTGCCCAGCCGCGACTCGATGCGCGCCGAGAGGATCGCCTCCCGCAGCTTGCGGGTGATCGTCTGCTCCTGCGACAGGTAGCCCTTGGCCACCTGCTGGGTGATGGTGGAGCCGCCCTGGCGGATGGTGCCCGAGCGCAGGTTGGCCAGCAGCGCGCGACCCAGGCCGCGCACGTCGAGGCCGCCGTGCTCGAAGAAGCGCCGGTCCTCGGCGGCGAGGAAGGCCTGCACCAGCGGCTGCGGAATCTCCTCGTAGCGCGCGTAGGAGCGGTGCTCACGGGCCACCTCCACCAGCATCGCGCCGTCGCTGGCGTGGATCCGGGTGACCCCCGGCGCCAGCGAGGCGTAGCGCTCGATCGAGCCCACGTCGGGCAGGTCGGAGGCGAAGTAGCGGTAGGTGGCGACTCCTCCGATCACCACCAGCCAGGCCAGGCCGAGCAGGGCGAACGCCACATAGCGAAAGAGCCAGCCCAGCAGGCCGGCTCTCGCGGGATTGGTGACCCAGACCCGAGGGCGGTCACTCCTCTGGGAGGGACTGTGGTCCATCCACGTTGGGATCCTCGGAGTACTTCTTGAGGGCCTTGAGGGCCTTCTCCTCGGCCTTGTCCATCTCCTCGAGGCTGGTCTCCACCCGCCCGAGGGCGAGCTTGTAGAAGTTGGCCGCGTTGTTCCCGGGCTCGATGCCGATGGCGTACTCGTAGGCCGCGCCCTCGCCGAGCAGCACCACCACCTGGCCCTCACCCGTCCCGCGGGGCGCGATGGTGGGCTCACCACCGCCGAGGTCCAGGATCTTGTAGGCCACGGCCTTGTCGGAGTCGGCTCCGCAGGGCTTGTACGAGGGGGCCGGGGCCTCCTCGCCGCCCTCGCCACCACCCTCGCCCTCGGGCGGGGCCTCGCCGCACAGCGAGTCGGCGATCGCCACCAGGCGCCCACCGCTGGGGCCGAAGGTCACGCCGTAGAGCGACGGGCCGCCGACCTTCATCACGTTGCCGTAGCCGGCGAGCACGGTGGCCATCAAGCCCAGGTTCTGCTGGAGCTGCGCGACCTCGTCGTACAGCTGGAACGCCGCCTTGACCCCGTTGGGATCGACCGACGCGAGCTGCCAGCCGAACAGCTCGCTCATCTGCGGCTGCTTGTCGAAGGCCTCGGTCATCAGGGTGGCCACCTTGTCGGCGGCGGCGGTCGGGTTCTGGGCGACCTCCTTCTTGAGGTCCTCCATGGCGAGGCTGACGGTCTTGCGGGCCTCGGCGATCTGCTCGACCTGCTCGACCATCTTGGCGCCCTTGGCCATGCCCTGGTCGATCCGCTCCTGCTTGGAGACGATCGTGTTGACCAGCCACCCGGCCACGCCCCCGATGCCGGCGGCGATGATGGCCGCGAACAGCACGATGCCCTTGCCGCCGCGCGGCTTGATCTCGGGGCCGCTGTCGAGCAGGCCGGCATCGGGATCGAAGCCACCCATGCCGCCCCCGCCGAAGGGGTTGTCCTCGGTTCGCGTGGGCGCGGGCACCGGGGCCGGCTCGTAGTGGGGCTGGGGCGGCGCCGCGACCTGGCCGGGCGGCGGCACCTCGGGCATCAGCTGCTGGCCGGGCGGCGGCACCTCGGGCATCATCGGCTGGCCGGGCGGCGGCACCTCGGGGGCAGCGACCTGGCCGGGCGGCGGCACCTCGGGCGCGGCGGCCTGACCGGGAGGCGGCACGTCGGGCGCATCGGCCCCCTTGGTCTTCTTGGCGAGGCGCGCCTTGAGGGCGGCAAGGTCGGTTCCTGGTTTCTTGGGTTTGCTCAAGGCCTGGTCTCCCCCGAGGGTGGCGGATGAACGCGTCGAAAGAAGGCGAGCACCGGAGTCGATCGCGAGCGCATGGGCGCGACCACGAAGGGGCTTTTTCAGCGCGGCACAATAGATACACGGAGCAGGGTGTGTCAACGCCGCACGAGCACCCAGGGCCGCGTGCGCGGCCTTCGGCGAGGGGGCCACGTAGGGCGTGGGTTGGACCACGGGGCCCGATCGGTGAGCGGGGTTACCGCTTTGATCCGAGAACGCAACGACCGCTGGTTTTACGGGCGCGCGGGGGAGATCGGTCACGCGGAGCCCGGCCACCGGCTCGACCGACCCGGAGGGCCCCCGGTGGGTGCGAGACGAGAGCGGGCGCGTATGCTCGGCCTGCCGTGCCCACCGCGTCGCGCAAGCCCGTGCTCGGGGTGTTCGGAGGGACCTTCGACCCGCCGCACCTGGGGCACGCCATGGTGCCCGCCTACCTGCGCCTGCGTGGGCTCGCCGATCGAGTGCTGGTGGTGCCGTGTGCCGATCACCCGCTGGGCAAGGCGATGGCGCCCTTCGCCGAGCGCCTCGCCCTCACGCGGGCCGCGATGGCGCCGCTGGGCGAGGCGGTGGAGGTCAGCGACCTCGAGGAGCGACTCGTGCGAGAGCGCGGGGGACCCAGCTACACGCTGCGCATGCTCGAGGCCGCGGCCGAGGAGCACCCCGGCTTCGCGCTGCGCCTGGTGGTGGGGACCGACATCCTCGACGAGCTGCCGCGGTGGCATCGCTGGGACGAGATCGAGCGACGCTTCGCACCCATCGTGGTGCCGCGGGCCGGGCATGCGCCGCCCGAGGTCTGCGCGCTGCCCGAGGTCAGCAGCACGCGGATTCGCGGCTGGCTGCGCGAGGGCGGGGCCGCGGCCGAGGAGGGGCTGCGCGCCAACGTCCCTGCGTCGGTGCTCGCCATGCTCCGCAGCACCAGCACCGAGCCGGCGTGGGTGGTGGGCCATGGCCATGCGGCCAGCCACGCCGTGCCGTGGCTGCGCACGCGCGGGCAGGGGGCGATCCAGATCGGGGCTCGAGCCCTGGTCGAGGGCCGGGCCACGCTGCCCTCCGCCGTTCCGGCGGGGATCTGGGTGCTGGCTGCGGACCCCTCGATCGTCGAGGTGGCCCGGGCGCTCGCTCGTCTCGACGAGCTGCCGCCCGAGCTGCCGGTGCTGCACGGGGCCGGGGCTCGGTCGGCCCACGAGGTGCTCGCTCCGCTCGCCGAGCGCGGGCACCCGGTGGGCACGCTCCATCCCATCTGCAGCCTGCGAAGCGAGCGACCCGAGGCCTCGGCGATCGGGCGCGCGGCCTTCGGGGTGGAGGGCGATCCTGCCGCGCGCGCGCTGGCCCTGGCGTGGGTCGGCGGGCAGCCGTGGCTGGATCTGCAGTCGCTCGACGCGGGGGCGCGGCGGGCCTACCACGCCGCCTGCTCGTTGGCGGCCAACCACCTGGCGGTGCCCTACGTAGCGGCCCGCGACGTGCTGGAGGAACAGGGCCATCCTCCCTCGGCCGTGGCCGCGGCCCTGGCCACCCTGCTGCGCAGCGCGCTGGACAACCTGCTGGCCCTGGGCGTGCCCGCGGGCATCACCGGGCCCGTCGCGCGCGGGGACGAGGACGCGGTGGCAGCCCACCTCGCGGCGCTCGACCAGGCCACCGCGGAGCTCTATCGCAACCTCAGCGCGCGATTGAGCGCGATCGTGCGCGGCTCGATCCCTTCGTGAAGGGCCTCGACGATTCGGGGTACGATGGTGGCATGTTCACGTGCCACGCCTGCTCCCGTCACGTGCGCCCGGATTCCCGCTCGTGCCCGTTCTGCGGCGCGTCGCTGCGCTCCGATCCGGCGCCGACCCACGCCGGCTTCGTGATGGGCGCGGTGCTCGGCCTGGCGCTGGTGAGCTGCGGCGAGCCGGACACCGGCGACGAAGGAGCGTCGACGCAGGCGAGCACGGCCGACGGCACGGGCACCACCTCGGATCCCAGCGCGACCTCGCAGCCGAGCACGGTGGGGCAGGAGACGGCCACTCCCGGCGACACCTTCGAGGCCGAGGCCGCGGACTACGGCGGGCCCGAGGTCACCGGGCTGCCGCCCGATGATTCCAGCGGCGGCACCACCGGGGGCGCGTCCACGGGAGCGACCGGCGACACCGATGCGAGCACCGGATCGTCGTCCGGCTGATCGCGATCACGATCGCTCGACGTCGGGGTGCAGCGCGAGCACGTAACGCAGGGCGCTCGTCGTAACGAAAGGTGGCTCTCGTCCTCGCGGCTCCGCGACGACGGGCTCACCGAGCGCGCTCCACATTCCGTCAGACGAACACGTGGCACATGAAGTGCAAACCCTGTCGGGTATGCATCCAAGCCAACCTCGTCGCTTCGCGATCCCCTCCCTCGTCACCGCGTCGCTGATCGCCATCGGCTGCGACGCTCCGATCGTCTCGGAGCCCATCGAGCCCGCCGTCGAGGGACGCTTGCTCGGGTCCGGAGGCGGGACCGAGATCTGTGGCCTGCTCGGTGGGGCCTCCACCTCCGACGTCCCGGGGCTCGACGCCTTCCTCGGCGCGACCTCGTCGGTCCAGTCGGCGGCGGCCGACGTGCAGCAGGCGGTGCGCGACGAGCTCGAGGCGATGGCCGAGGGGCTGGACGTCGACACCTCCAGCTCCACCACGGCCAGCGAGCTCGCGGCGGCGATCCAGGCCGCGATGATCGGCGAGCTCGCGGGGAGCGTGGAGGGCATCGACGTGGTCCACGAGGCGGTGCTGTGCACCGTGGACACCGATCCCTCCGCCGATCTGGCGGCCGCCTGCGACGGGGCCATCGACGCGGCCACCGCGGTGGTCGAGTGCCTCGGCAGCTGCATCGGAGACCCCGGGGCCACGCTCACCTGCAGCGGCGACGCGGTGCTGAGCTGCAGCAGCGCCGCGCCCGAGGCCTCGTGCCAGGGCGAGTGCCTGGGCGCCTGCGCCGAGTCGATCATCGAGGGGAGCTGCGCGGGCACCTGCATCGGCACCTGCGACGGGCTGTGTAGCCTCCCGGGCCAGGACGGGAGCTGTGCAGGGGCCTGCATCGGCACCTGCTCGGGCGCCTGCGAGAGCGTGCTCGGGCCCGGGGAGAGCTGCGACGGCGAGTGCATCGGCGACTGCGTCTCCGTGCCCGACATCCCGAGCTGCGACGACACCGAGGTGCCGATCTGCGAGCCGGGGGTGAGCGGAGTGATCGCCTGCGACGATCTGTGCGCCGGCGCGACCTCGGTGCCCGCGGTGGCGGAGGAGTGCGCCACCTCGGTGATCGCGGCCGCCAACGCGCTCACCGAGTGCGTGCCGCCGCTGACCGAGATCCACATGGTGTTCTCGGTCGACGTCGAGGATGACGAGCGGGTGGAGCTCGAGCTGTGGTCCGACGAGATGGCGGTTCACCTCTCCGCCTTGCTCGCGGCGCAGGCCCGCGCCCAGGCCATCCAGGACACCGCCTTCGGACCCCTGGGCGGGCTGCTCGGCGAGGTGGATACGCTGCTGAGCTCGATCCTCGAGACGGTCGGGATCTTCGACGCCGGCTGCATCGTGGACATCCTCGACGGGGCCACCGCCGTCCTGCCCGACGCCGAGGCGGCGCTGCAGGACGCGATCGAGGCCGTGGACGTGATCGGCGGGCTACTCCCAGCCGCCGGTGCGTGATCGATCGGCTCGTCGGGGGCGGCGAGCCGATCGATCAGGGACGAGACCGGCGGGGGGCGGCCGGGTCGGGCGCACGAGGCCCGGACCGCCCTCCGCCGGGCTCACCCGCTTCCCCTCGAGGAGGGGCCACGGGTCGCCCGGGGCCCATCTCCTCCACCAAGCGTGACACCCGGGGCTCGTCCACGTGGACGGGCCCCGTTCGCGCGCGCTGCTGCGGATCCTTGGGCTCGCGGATCACCCGGAACAGCCCGTTGTCGAACGGCAGCCCGGGCGCGGCGCGGACCTGCTCGATGCGCTCGCGCAGCCCCTGACGATCCATCTCGAGCGCGCGGTGGTGGCAGAAGGGGTTGTTCCCCGGCCGCCCCAGCAGGGGCTCGGTGGCTGCGGTGCAGCCCGCCATGCAGGTCTCGGCGTAGTAGCACTCGCGGCAGAAGCCCCACAGCTCGTCGAGGGTGCGGCGGCGGACGTAGCTGATCTCGGGCGCCCGATCCCACAGCGCCCGCAGCCCGTGCTCGCGCCACGAGCCGCCGATGTTCGTGGGCCCGCCCACCGAGGGGCAGCTCTTGATCATCCCGTTGCTCTCGATGCCCACCGTGGCCGAGCCGGCGTTGCAGCCCACCCAGTGGCCGCCGCCCTTCTGGAAGCGCCGCAGCGCGTGCTCGTGGGGGCCGAAGTAGCCGAGGTTGTTGCCCGGCCAGATCGTCACCCCCAGCTCGATGCAGCGCTGGGCCACGCGCGCCAGCTCGTCGAACAGCTCAGGGTACATGTACGGCTGCAGGATCAGCTCCTCGTGATCGGCCGCGCTGCCGTGGGGCATGGTGATCTGCAGCTGCCACGCGCCGATGCCCGCGGCCGCGAGCCGCTCGAGCAGCGGCAGCAGGTTGGCGCGGCTGTAGCGGTTGATCTGGGTGTTGCTGGCGATCCGCAGGCCGGCCTCCCGGGCGTGGCGCAGCGCGGCGAAGGCCGCGTCCCAGCTCCCCGCGTGGTCGCGCACGCGGTCGTGCTCCTCGCGGAGCCCGTCGATCGACACCGAGACCGCGCTCAGCCCCGCCTCGGCTGCGGCCTCCACCCGCGCCCGGCTGAGGTTGAGCCCGCCCGTGGTCATGCTGCAGGTCATCCCGTGCTCGCGGATCGCCCGGATCACCAGGATGAAGTCGTTGCGCAGGTAGGCCTCGCCGCCGATGAGGGTGACCTCGCCCACCCCGAGCTCGGCGAGCTCGGCCACCAGGCGCAGGCACTCCTCGGTGCTCAGCTCGTCGGGGCGGGGCCGGCCCGCCCGCGGCCCACAGTGCAGGCAGCGGTGGTCGCAGGCCAGGGTCAGCTCCCACACTGCGAGCGAGGGCGTAGGGGCCTGGCCCTGGGCCAGCGGAAGGTGTCGGCGCCCCTTGGGCTCGGGCAGCGCCTCCACCACCGGCAGGCGTCGTCGCACGTCCTCGAGCCCCATCGTGGCGATGGTACCCCGGCTAGCCGTGGGCGCGCGGCCCGGGGATCGGGCAGGGCGGCACCGGCCCCTCGTGCTCGGGCGCCGGGTCTTCGTCGCCGGGCGGGCCCTGGTACGCGTACATGGGCTTGACCACCACGTTGCGCAGGTCGTCGCGGAGGAACAGGGGCGAGGTGGAGCCCGAGATCGGCGGCACCAGCCACGACCAGTCGCCGTACACCGGGCGCCCCGCCTCGCGCTCGGCCGCCTCGAACTGGGCGAAGTAGCGCGCCATCGCGTGGTGGTCCTGCATCCGCACTCGCCGGCGCCGGAACGAGTGCAGCACGGCCACGTTGAGCTCCACCAGCGCGCGGTCCCGCCACAGGGTGGAGGTGCTGGAGCGGTCCAGCCCCAGGCGATCGGCGATGGCGGGCAGCATGTCGTAGCGGTCGATGTCGCTGAGGTTGCGCGCCCCGATCTCGGTGCCCATGTAGAAGCCGTTGAAGGGCACGCAGCGGTACTGGATCCCGCCGAGGTCGAGGGCCAGGTTGGCCACCGCGGGCAGGGCGTGCCAGCGCAGGCCCAGCTCCTCGAACCAGGGCAGGGTGGGGTGCACGATGGGCACCTCGAGGACCGCGTCGGCCGGCAGCTCGAAGAGTCGCGGCGCGGCGTCGCCGATCTGCACGATGAGGGGCAGCACGTCGAAGGGCGTGCCCGCGCCCTCCCAGCCCAGCGCCCGCGCCTTGTCGGTGAGCGCCACGTTGGCCGGGTCGCCCACCACCGTGCCGTCGAGCTGGCGGTAGCCGGCGTAGCGCACGAGCTGGCCGTTCCACAGCCGGATCTGCGGATCGCCGGGGCGGAACACGGTGATCATCGACTGCAGGTCACCGCCGTTGGTGGCCAGGCGCATGTGCTCCACCAGCGCGGCGAAGATCTCGTCCTCGCGGCTCAGGTGCCGCATGTCCCGGACCTGCAGGTGCTCCCAGAAGAAGCGACCGATGCAGCGCGGGGCGTTGCGCCAGGCCAGGCGCGCGCCGTGGATCAGCTCGTCGAGGGTGTGCAGGTAGCTGCCCGTGCGCTCGATCTCCTCGCGTACCTCGTGGCGGCGGGCGGTGGCCACCGAGCCCAGGCCCTGTTCGAGGTACATCTCGGCGAGGAACGAGTCGGCCTCGCGCAGCATCGACGAGCGCCCGCTGCCGTCGAGGAAGAACGAGTCGTGCAGCACCCGTCGCGGGATCGCATCCATCGACGAGGTGGTGGTGCGCCGCGGCGGGCGGGGGCGCAGCTCCCCGGTGTCGCTGACCGCCGAGGCGAAGCGCTCGATGCGGATCGCCTCGCGCGGCCAGCCGGCGGCCCGCAGGTGGCGCTCCACCGCCGCGACGTAGCCCTCGGGCCCGCACAGGAACGCCACCGCCCCCTCGGTGTAGGCATGCTCGCGGGCCACGGTGGCGGCGTCCAGGCGTCCCTGGCGGGAGGTGCAGCGCCAGGTCCACTGCAGGTGGTCGTGGGTGCTGCACAGCGCGTCGAGCTCCTCGGCGAGCACGAGGTCCTCCGGGTGCCGAGCCGACCAGTGCAGCACGAGCGCCCGCCCGGCGGGGTCGTGCACCAGGGTGCGGGCCAGCGCGATGCCCGGGGTGATGCCGATGCCGCCCGCCAGCACATGGATGGGGCCCTCGTCCTCGTCGCGCAGGCACACCTCGCCGGTGGGCTCGCTCACCCGGAACAGGGTCTCCTCGTCGGCCACGTCGGCGAGCCAGCGGCTGAACAGCCCCAGCTCGTCGCGCTTGACCATGATCTCGTAGGGCACGCTGCGCCCGCCCGGGCTCACCAGGGTGTAAGCGCGGGTCACCCAGCGCCCGGCCACCCGCCCCTGGATCACCACGTACTGCCCGGCGCGCGAGGGGGTGGGAGGCACCTGCACCGGGGCGAGGGTGAGGTGCACATGGTTGGCGTTGGGCATGCGTCGGCCGATCACGTCGGCGATCTGCAGGCGGGGCGAGCCCAGCAGCTCCTCCACCACCGGGGTACAGCCGCCGCACACGGTGGTCGCCCCGGTGCGCGCGGCGAGCTGCGGCAGGGTGTGGCAGCCGGCCTCGATCGCGCTCCGCAGCGCGCGACGGCTGACGTTGGTGCAGCTGCACACCACCTCGTCGGGCTCGGCCAGCTCCGAGGCGTTCTCCAGTCGCAGCGCTCCCAGCTCGCGGAACAGGGCCCGCTCCCACCCCCGCAGCCGCCGTCGCTGCAGCAGGTCGCCCATGGCCAGGCCCAGCCCCTCCCACGGGCCGCAGCAGGCCAGGCCCACCAGGCGATCGTCGCGGAGGGCCAGGGCGCGGGTCTGATCGCCACGCGAGCCCGAGGGACCCTGGTGGGTGAGCACCTCCACCGGCCCCTCCACGGCCCAGCTCGCCTCGAAGGCCGAGCCGTCGCGGCTGCGGCGGGCATGGAGGTGCTCGCCCTCGGTGGTCAGCAGGTGGTTGAGCACGGCGGGCCGGGCCAGCACCGACTCGGGGGGCTCCCACCAGCCCGAGCCGGGGTGGTCGGAGCTCCCGAAGGTGGTGTCGTGGACCGACAGCAGGCCGCGCCCGGGCAGGATGAACAGGTTCACGAAGCGCAGGGCGCCGCGGTGCAGCACCTCGATCGGGGGCACGCGGCCCGTCCAGATCGCGGGCTCGTCGATCGAGGCGGTCTGCACCAGGTGGTCGGCCTCGGCCATCGCCTGCCGGTAGGGACGGCCCGCGTGCACCCACAGCTGCTGCAGCATGCTGGGGGGCATGGGGTCGAAGCCGATCGCGCGCGGCACCTCGCGCAGCGCCCCCTCGAGCCGCGACCCCAGCCCCGCGGTGAGCTCCTCCAGATCGATCACGCCGTCGCCGTCGGCATCGGCCTGGGCCACCATGCGCTCGGCCTCGGCGCGGGGCATGCCGAGCGCCACCACGAACGAGACCACCTCGTCGGCCTCCAGCACGCCGTTGCCGTCGCGATCCATCTCGCGCATGCGCAGGCGGGCGAAGGTCTCGGGCACCAGGGCGTGCTCGAGCACCTGCTCGAGATCCTTGGCCAGGCGCGGGCCGTCGCAGCGCTCGGGGCCGTGCAGGGCGATGGCCTCCGGCCCGCCCGAGCCCAGCCAGCGAAGCGCCGCCCCACCCACGTCGGCCCAGGCCACGAAGGGCACCGCGCCCGCGAGGGCCAGGCTGAGCATGGCGTTGGCCCGCACTCCGGGGGCGGCCTCCAGCAGCACCTCGGTCGCGGGGGCATGGCGCAGCACCGCCGTCGCGCGCAGGCGGGTGGCCGCCTCGGCACAGGCCTCGGCGCGGGGCGTGCCCTCGCGATAGTCGGGGTGCACCAGCAGGAGCTCCACGCCCGCTGGCACGCGCACCGCGGCGAGCCGGGCCGGCAGCGCGCCCACGTCATCGTAGCCCAGCAGCACCGCCACCCGATCGCTCTCCACGATCGCGGGCGGCTCCGACAGCGGGCCGGCCAGGTCCACGTGGGCCGCGATCGATCGATGCGCAGGGTGGGTGGGGTTGGCGATGACGACCGTGCTCATGCGCGAGCCCAGGATAGCGAACGGATCTCGGGGCCCTCGCGGCCGGGCGCCCTCGCTCGCCCTCGCCCCTCGTGATCGCCGTTTTGGCGCTCAGTCGAGCGAGACCGCGCCGCAGGGGTCGGCCTCGTCGAGCTCGTCGCCCGGGTGACGGAGCAGCCGCACCGGCAGCGAGTCGGGCAGCTCCCCGTGCAGCGAGACCCGCAGCTCCACCGTGGCCGCGTGGCGGTCGTCGAAGTACTCCACCCGCAGGTGGTGCACGCCCGCGGCGATCGGAACGTCGTCGACCCCACGCGAGCGCTCGCCGTGGCGCCCCCAGTTGTCGATCAGCTCCTTGCCGTCGATGAAGAAGCGCGAGCCATCGTCGGACACGAGCTGGAAGGCCACCTCGACGTCCTCCTCGAGCACCAGGCAGGTGTCCCAGCGGATCGAGAAGCCGTCCTCGGGAAGCTCGGACGTGGGGCTCATGCGCTTCCAGTCGAACTTCACGTCGCCGTCGCGCCGCACCATGGTGGGCTCGCCCTCGAGCGTGGGGTTGCTGTAGTAGCGGCCGCGCCAGGGGCCCTCGCGGTAGTCGGGGGCGCTGAGGACGAGGCCCACCACCACCGGCACCAGCACCAGCGCCGTCATGCCGGCCACCCGCAGCCAGCGACGCCGTCGGAGCTGGCGGAAGGCGGGATCGAAGGACTCGTCCTGGGCCCGGCGGACCGCGCTCGAGAGCGCGCGGGACAGCGCGCGCAGGGTGGCCAGGTCGGCCTGGCCATCGGCCGGCAGGCGGCGCAGATCGTCGGCCACGGTGGTGGGCTGGTCCACCCAGCGTGGCTCGGTCTCCGCGAGCACGGCGACCAGGTCCTCGGGCTCCTCACCGTCGACTCCCGCGGCCACCATGGCGGCCCAGCCCGCCCGCAGGTGCTCGGCCGAGGTCCACTCGGGGACCGAGGGATCGTCGAGCAGCGCGGCCGCAGCCAGGGCGTGGCCCTCGGCCCGTGACCACGCCTCGCGGGCCTTGGTGCGGGGGCCCGAGGACGAAGCGGCGGCCGCGGGCTCCGAGGCGCTCACGGGGCGGGCGCCTCCTGGCTCGAAGGGCCGTCGTCGGGCTGGAGGACCTGGCCGATGGCCCATCGGGTGTAGTCGGCGGTGGCGTCGCAGGAGATGTGGTCGACGTTCTGGAGGTGAGCGCTGTCGAAGCCCAGGACGTTGGGGCCGATGTGGACCATGGGGTAGTCCTCGACGAGCGTGCGGAGCATGGTGACCTGGCGGTCGAAGTAGCCGTGGAACTCGGGCTTCCGCTCGAGGCGCTCGTACAGCGGGCCGTTGATCACGTGGACGGGAAAGCCGTGCTGCTGGGCGAGCTTGGCGATGGAGAGCAGGGCCTCGCGGTTGTCCTTGGAGATCCTGGGCCGTCGCTTCTTCAAGAAGCGCATGTGGCCCCGGGAGTCGCGCTTGAGGGCGGAGGGCAGGGCACCACACATGCGGACGAAGCCGGAGTCGGTGAGCTCGGGGTCCTCGGGGGGCAGGGCGCGGTCCTTCTTGCGGGCGTCGGCGAGCTCCTCGTCGTCGGAGGTCAGCCGCAGCCAGGCATACTCGATGCTCTTGCGCAGGGAGGTGCGCTCGGCAAAGAGGCGGACGTAGCGGTTGAGGAAGATGTCGCGGCGGGCCTCCTGGTCGAAGCCATAGCGCTCGGCGGTCTGGTCCGAGAGCACCCAGGGCCGGGGGATCCGTCCGATCAGGGAAGGCTTGAGGGAGCGATGCCAGACGTCGTAGACGTGGATCAGCACGACGCGCTCGGGAGGGCCGAAGCGGTCGATGTACTCCTCGAGCATCCACAGGTCGTCGGAGAGGCCGAAGTTGCCGATGGTGCCGAGGTTGATGGCGGTCTTGCCGGTGGTGTCGTGGAGGACCTGGGGGTCGAAGGCTTGGGAGCCGGAGGAGTCGCCGAGGACGAGCCAGTCGACGGGGGCGTCGAGGGTGGAGAGCACGCGCCACTTGTGGGCGATGTAGACGTAGCCGAGGTTGGTGCCCTGGGTGTCGAGGAAGCGGCCGACGGCCCAGTTGGCACCGACGACGGTGAGGGCCATGACGAGCACGGCGAGCAGCAGCCTGGGGGGGCTGGTGCGGGGGGTGGTGTGCTCCTCGTAGCCGCGCTCGAGCATGACGAAGGGGTGGGGCTCAGAACTGGAAGTAGATGAACTCGATGCTCTCGCCGGTGGCGAAGGCGACGCAAGAGGCGATGAGCAGGCCGTACAGGACGCCGCGCAGCAGCACGGGCAGGCGCAGGGCGACCAGCAGGTCGTCGGCGATGAGCTGAGCGAGCTGCATCACCAGCACCGGCAGCCACAGGGCGGCGAGCACCACGGCAGTCAGGCCCACCTCGGCGTCGGTGGAGGTGAAGGCCCCGGCGATGAAGGCTCGCAGGTCGGCCATGGAGTGGATCCGAAAGAGGATCCATCCGCCGACGGTCAGCGGGAACATCAGGCTCATGCGGACGAGGTCGGCCCACAGCCGCTTGGCGGGCAGGCGGGGACCCTTGACGTGGGCGAGCAGGCGGACCACGACCAGCAGCAGGCCGTGATAGACGCCCCACAGCACGAAGTTCCAGGAGGCGCCGTGCCACAGGCCGCCGAGGGCCATGGTGAGCATGAGGTTGCGGTAGGTGCCGTACTTGCCGCTGCGGTTGCCGCCCAGGGGGATGTACAGGTAGTCGCGCAGCCAGCTGGAGAGGGAGACGTGCCAGCGTCGCCAGAAGTCGGAGGGGCTGGTGGCGAAGTAGGGGAGCTTGAAGTTGACCATGAGCTCGAAGCCCATGGCCTTGGCGAGGCCGCGTGCGATGTCGGAGTAGCCGGAGAAGTCGCCGTAGATCTGGATGGTGAAGGCCAGGGCGCCCAGCCACAGCTCGGCGCCGCTTCCGGTGGAGGGGTCGTCGAAGACGGCGTTGGCGATGAGGGCAGCGTTGTCGGCGACGACGACCTTCTTGAACAGGCCCCACAGGATGAGGAAGAGGCCGGACTCGAGGCCGGCGGTGGTGATGGTGCGGGGCCGTTCGACCTGGGGCAGGAAGTTGGAGGAGCGCTCGATGGGGCCGGCGACGAGCTGGGGGAAGAAGGAGACGTAGACCGCGAAGTTGAGCGGGTTGCGGCAGACCTGGGTGTGGCCGCGGTAGACGTCGATGCTGTAGGACATCGACTGGAAGGTGTAGAAGCTGATCCCGACGGGCAGGACCAGCGACAGGGAGGGCATGGCGGCCTGCAGGCCGAACAGGGCGAGCAGATCGCCGAGGCTGCCGAGGAAGAAGTCGAAGTACTTGAAGAGGGCGAGGATGCCGAGGTTGCTGACGCAGGAGACGGTGACCCAGCGGCGGCGGGTGGCATCGTCGGAGCCGTCGGCGATCTTGATCCCGGCGACGTAGTCGATGGCGGTGGACAGGGCGATGAGGCCGAGGAACTTCCAGGACCACCAGCCGTAGAAGACGTAGCTGGCGATGAACAGGACGAGGTTCTGGAGGACGAGCTTGCGAGCCGTCAGCAGGTAGGCGCTGAAGGTGATCGCGAAGAAGGCGAGGAAGACCCAGGAGTTGAACAGCATCGGGGTGCGGCTCCGTTCCGGGTCGTGGGCCTCGAGGGGGGTCTAGGCCGTGGCCTTGGCGAGGACGGCGTGCTGGTACCAGCGGAAGAAGGAGGCGACGCCTTCGTGCACGTGGACGGAGGGGGCATAGCCGAGCAGGTCGCGGGCCTTGGTGATGTCGGCGTTGGTGTAGGCGACGTCGGCGTCCTGCATGGGCTCGGGGCGGAGCTCGGCCTTGCGGCCGGCGTTGGCCTCGACGGTGGCGATGAAGTCGGCGAGCAGGACGGGCTCGGCACAGCCGAGGTTGATGATCTCGAAGCCGAGGGGGCGGTCGACGGCCCGGACGACGCCGGCGGCGGTGTCGGTGACGAAGGTCCAGTCGCGGTGCATCTGGCCGCCGTTGTACAGGGGGACCTGTCGGCCGAAGAAGATGTTGTCGAGGACCTTGTAGGCCATCATGTCGGGACGGCCGCGGGGTCCGTAGACGGTGAAGAAGCGCAGGGCGGTGAAGGAGAGGCCATGCAGGTGGTGGTAGGCGTGGCCCAGCAGCTCGGCAGAGCGCTTGGAGGCGGGGTAGGGGGCCAGGGGGCGGTCGCAGGTGTCGGTCTCGACGAAGGGGATGACGGTGGTGTTGCCGTAGACCGAGGAGGTGGAGGCGAAGACGAAGCTGCGCAGGCCGGAGATGCGGGCTTGCTCGAGCAGGGCGAGGGTGCCGGTGAGGTTGACGTCGTAGTAGAGGAAGGGGTCGTCGACGGAGGCCCTCACGCCGGCCATGGCGGCGAGGTGGACGACGGCATCGAAGCGGTGCTCGGTCCACAGCGTCTCGAGCAGCGGACGGTCGCGGATGTCGCCCTGCACGAAGGTGTAGGAGCCCGGGGATGCCTGCGCGTTGGCCTGGCACTCGGCGACGTTGGAGCGCTTGCGGGCGGGGTCGTAGTAGTCGTTGAGGTTGTCCAGTCCCACCACTACGTCGCCGCGAGCCACCAGGGCATCCACCACGTGGCTGCCGATGAACCCAGCGGCGCCGGTCACGAGCACCGTCGACGTCACGAGGGCTTGATTAGCCCAACGGTCGACGGGCCAGCAAGGGCGGCGCTCCACTGCGACGACGATGTCGTGCGCTTCCGCATGCCCTTCGTTCGTGCTCGGGTGGTGGCCCGACCCATGAGCGGGGAAACGGCGAGGGCGTCGCTTACAGGCGAGTGGCGACCATCAGCAGGGTCAGGCCCAAGGGCGGGGAGATCCGGTTCTCGACCTGGGAGAACCACAGCGACAGGCCTCGCCGCAGCATGCGGGGGACGAGGCCGGGCTTGCCGTAGCGGAAGGACTCGTCGATCGCCCGACCGAGCAGACGCTGGTTGACGAAGGTCGGGCCGACACCGAGGGCATTCCAGTAGCGCAGCTCGTCGACGCGCACCGGGTGGCCTTCGGTGAGCGCTCGCAGCGATTCCTTCTCGTAGCGCCGATAGTGCCCCTGGGCCTCGTCGCGCGCACCATAGAGCGCCATCAGGGCGGGCACGGTGATCACGATCCGCCCGCCGGGACGGGTGAGGCCGACGAGCTGCGCGAAGGCGGTGCGGTCGTCCTCGATGTGCTCGATGCAGTCCATCGACAGCACGTTGTCGTGGGTCTCGCCCTGCTCGATGAGCTGCTGCAGCCCCATGGTGCGGATCCGATCGCGAGGCAGGCCGCGCGACTGCAGGAAGTCCTGGGCGGCGGCGGCGGCTCGGGGCGACAGGTCGATCCCGCGGGCGTCGAAGCCCTTCTCGAGCAGCCAGGCCACCATGCCGCCGCCGCCGGCCCCGACGTCCATGACGGTGCCGGGGATCACCCTTTGGGCGACCATGCGGAACAGGTTGAGGGAGCGGAAGTCGGTCAGCTGGTGAGCCGACAGGGAGACCTCGTGCTGGTCGAGGCCCTCGGTGATCCCTCGCTGTGCCATGGTGGTGGCTCCGGTGGTGCTCGCCTAGGGGCGAGTGGGCTGGTCCTCGACCAGGGTGGCCTCGCCCTTCGCGATCCAGTGGCGGACGAAGTAGGGGCGGCGGTGCTGGGCCTCGTGATAGGTGCGGGTGAGGAGGTCGGCGACCAGGCCGAGGGAGACGAGCTGGATCCCGGCCAGGAGCATGAGCACGCCCATGGTGAGCAGGGGCCGGTCGGCCAGGGGCTCCATGTAGGCGATGCGGACGAAGGCCAGGTAGGCGCAGACGAGGAAGCCGAAGAAGGAGAGGACCAGGCCCCACAGGCCGAAGACCTGCATGGGGCGGCTGAGGTAGCGCTGCAGGAACAGGACGGTGATGAGGTCGAGGATGACCCGCAGGGTGCGACCGATGCCGTACTTGGAGGTGCCGTAGCGACGCTCGCGGTGGTTGACGGGCATCTCGCAGATCTTGGCGCCGGCGAGGGATGCGATGGCGGGGATGAAGCGGTGCATCTCGCCGTAGAGGTCGATCTGGGCCATGAGCTCGCGGCGGGTGGCCTTGAGGGTGCAGCCGTAGTCGTGGAGGCGGACGTTGGTGGTGCGACCGATGATCCAGTTGGCGATGATGGAGGGGAGGCGTCGGTTGAGGAAGGTGTCCTTGCGACCGGCACGCCAGCCGGCGACCATGTCGAAGCCCTCGTCGAGCTTGGCGAGCATGGCGGGGATGTCGTGGGGGTCGTTTTGGAGGTCGGCGTCGAGGCTGACGACGACGCGGCCCATGGCGGCATCGAAGCCGGCCTGCATGGCGGCGGTCTGGCCGAAGTTGCGGCGGAGCTCGCAGATGCGCAGGTGGGGGTCGTCCTTGGAGAGCGCGGTGAGGACCTGGAGGCTCTTGTCGGAGGAGCCGTCGTCGACGCAGATGAGCTCGTAGAGGAGACCGGTGTCCTTCAGGGCATCCCGGACCTCGGAGACGAGCTCGGGGATGCTCTGCTCCTCGTTGTAGATCGGGACGACGACGGACAGGTCCATAAGAGGGCGGGACGCTAGCCCTCGGCTCGCAGGGGTGTCAAGCGAGGCACGCGCGCGTTCGGGTGCTCGCACGGCGTCTCCCGAGGGCTGAGCGCACGAGACGCTGAGCGCCGTGCCTCCTGCGATCCCGTGCCGCGTCCGAGCCCCCGTGAAGCCGACGGGCGCTCGCGAGCCGACGCCTACTCCTCCTCGTCGTTGCGCCCGCGGTCGGTCTGCTCCGAGAAGCGGATCACCGGCTTGGCGTCACCGTCGTGGTAGGGGTTGTCCTCGTCGTCCTCTTCGTCGAGCTCGTCGTCCCCGTCCTCGACCACCTTGCCCTTGGCCGCCGGACGGCGCGACGATTTCTTGCCCTTGCGATCGTCCTTGCGATCCTGGGCGCGACGCTCGCGGGCGGCGTCGCGCTCGTCCTCGGGCAGCTTGCGGAACAGGATGAACTCCTCGCTCTCGTCCACCACCTCGTAGTCGGCCCGCGCCTCGAGACGATCGAGGCGGCGGCGGTCCTTCTTGTCCAACTTCTTGTTGGGCATGAGGATGTAGTCGGCCTTGCGGCAGCTCGGCCACTTGATCGCCATGGGCCGGTTGCTCACGTGGGGCCCGATGATGCTGTTGGTGCAGACCGAGGCGTCCGGTGGCATCTGATCGATGAACGACCACATGTGCTCGTAGCGCTCGGCTCGCTCCTCGTTGTGGGTGCGCTGCAGCCGGTTCCAGCCCGCGTGGAACTCCTGGTTGGGCACGATGGCCCCGAACTTGGCCGTGGTCAGCAGGGTGGCCACGAAGGCGGCGAACACCAGGGTGCTGCGCAGGCGTCGGGCCTCGAGGCCGAGCTGCTCCACCCGCGGCGAGGCGGCCACGTTCTTCAGCCCGTCGGGCCAGGCCATCAGCAGGAAGGGCAGCAGCACCGCCGAGTACTGGAAGTGCACCGAGAACACGTACTTGCGCGACACCAGCCCGATGAAGGCCATGCCGTACAGCAGCAGCAGGCGCTTGCGCCCCGACAGGAAGGGCATCATCAGCAGGGGCAGCAGCACCTTGCCGAAGTAGAGCAGCTTCTCCGGCTTGAGCAGCACGCCCAGCGCGGCGATGGGGTCGGCGAAGGTGGTGGTGACCAGCCCCACCAGCCCCTCGTCGGTGCCGTCCTTGCCCTTGGGGATGAGCTCCTCGTAGTAGTACGAGTACGAGTAGCTCTCTTCGTCGCCCGACAAGAGCGCCCGGCTGCCCGACTTGATCTCGATGAGGTAGGCGACCGACACCAGGATGGTCATCACCCCGGTCACGCGGCGTCGCATCGCGATCGCATACAGCGACATCGCGCAGGCCACGAAGGGCATGTCCTCG
Source organism: Myxococcales bacterium (assembly GCA_020633315.1). Taxonomy (GTDB): domain Bacteria; phylum Myxococcota_A; class Polyangia; order Nannocystales; family Nannocystaceae; genus Paraliomyxa. Next base: position 211,404 of record JACKDV010000003.1, on the reverse strand, counting down.
CGGGTGAGCAGCAAGAGCCCCAGCGCCACCCAGTAGCCGGCGAGCGCCAGCGGGGTGCCCACGTCGAGCAGGTACACCATCCACATCACCAGCGGCACCATCAGCGCCAGCGAGTGGAAGTCGAACATGTTGATCCCGTGCAGGGCCGGGGCCAGGTAGAACAGCAGCAGCACCACCAGCGCCTGCCAGGGGTTGCCCAGGGTGCGCTTGGCGGTGAGGTAGAGCGGGATCCCGCCCATGGCCAGCCACGCCGACTGTAGCCACAGCAGGGTCTCGGCCCGCGGGGCGAGCCCGTAGATGGGGGCCAGCACGATGATGATCGGGTCGTAGTGCGCCGAGTAGTGGGTGCCGCCCCGCAGGTACGAGCACTCCATCGTGTTGCCGTGGGCCGTGTTCCAGAAGGTGTTGTCGTAGAGCGCGAGGTCGTAGATGTGCGTGCCGAGGTTGTGGTGATCGGTGACCGAGAGGTAGCCGAACAGCCAGGTGTAGCCCAGCACCAGCAGCACCATGAGCAGCTCGGGGACGCCCCGTCGCTCGAGCCCGCGCAGCCGCTCCCTCCACGAGACCACCCGCAGCGAGGCGAAGCGGTAGTACCAGTAGCCCATCAGCACGGTGGAGAGCGTGATGAGGGTGAGGGTGAGCAGCTGCAGCCGGGTCTCGAGCTGGCCGAACGCCATCGCCGAGAGCACGGGCAGCATGAGCACCGGCAGCAGCTTGGCGTTGAGCCGCGAGAAGTAGTCGGGCAGGGGGTCCTCGCCGCCCCGCCGGCGGTAGAGCCAGGCGAGCAGCGCATAGATCAGGCCCATGACCAGCAGCGAGCCCAGGCCCCACTCGATCACGCCGATGCGCTCCGGCAGCGTGAGCTTGACCTCGATGAGGTGCTTGCCCACGTCCTCGAGCCCGAAGCTCGGCTCGTCGCGGTGCAGCGGGGCCCACAGGGCCAGGCCCGGCGCCACGCCCAGCACGATCGCGAACAGCAGCCAGCGCGCGAAGGCATCGACCACCGCGTCGAGGAACTCGAGCCGCAGGATTCGAAGCCACAGGGGGCGACGCGCGACGACGGCCGAGCCGGAGGGAGGGGGCGCGTCGTCGGGGCCGTTCATCGCGGAGCGGGGACTATGTATGCCACAACGGGACCACTGCGCCCACGGGGCCCGCGGGGGCCAGGACGCCCCCTTTGCGCGATCTGCGAGTGGGGCGAGCGGGCCCGCTCGGCGGCCCTGGATGCCGGAGCCCGCCGCGAGCCGGGCGTCGGGGCTCGCCGCTCGCGGTCGCCCGCAGCGAGGACACCCGCTCCCATGCCGAGGCCATCGGGTGGGCCCGCGCGCGCGCCCGCCCCCGTGGCGCTCGCCCGTGACGGAGCGAGCCCCGAGCCTGCAGCCCCGCACCGCTCGCTAGATGATGTCGATCTCGAGCCGCTTCTCGTAGCGCTTGCCCTTGACCCCGTGCACGAAGTCGATCGACAGGTGCGAGGCGCTGCGCAGGCGGCCGAACAGGCGCATGGCCTCGTCCACGCTGCGGATGTCCTGGCCGTTGATCGACTTGATCACGTCGCTGGAGCGAAAGCCCAGCATGCGGGGGATGGTGCCCTTGCGGACCCGCTGGAGCTGGAAGCCCTGCAGGCCCTGCTTGTCGTAGGGGCGCACCGTGGCCTGGGTGGCGAGCTGGGCGGGGCTGGCCAGCAGCTGCTCCACGAAGCGCCGCTCCACCGTGCAGCTGTTGCCATTGCACGCGATCGCATCGCTCGCGCCGTCGAGCTCGACCTTGCTCTTGGTGGGCTCCTTCTCGTCCTCGGCCGCGGGCTGCGGCACCTTGGGCTTGGGCGGCGGCACGTCGTCGCCGAGCGGCAGGTACTCCACCCGTCCCGCCTGGCCCAGGTACACGATGCCCAGGTGCACCGACAGCAGGGTGACGTCGTCGAGCACCTCCTCGCCCTCGGCGAACACCGAGGTGCCACCGTCGGCGTAGGAGAGGGTCGCCAGCGAGATGCCCGGATCGTCGGCCTCCATGGTGGCCACCAGCGCCAGCGGGAGCTGGGTGCGGACCGCCTCGGGGTACTCGCTCTGGCCCCGTCGTGGGCCCGCCACGGCCTCCTCGGCGGCCCCGGCCTCGCCGCCCTCCTCGAGCGGCGCGCACGTGGGGCAGAACACGTTGTAGCTGGTGATCGTGGCCTGCCGCGCGTCGGGCTGGCGCGACGCGTACTGGTACTCCTTGTTGGGCGTGGTCGCGTCCGCGTCGCCTTCGTCGTCCTCGGGCTCCTCGTCGGACACGCGTGCCTCGAGGGGCGGGACGTCGGCCATGATCTGCCAGCCCACCGCGGTGCCCACTGCGTGCGTGGCGAGGTACAGGGCTCCGAGCCGAGCGGCGGCCGCGATCCCACGGAACGCGACGTTGGGAGACAGAAGCGAGATGGTGACCTCCGGGGAAGGGCGACCCGAAGACGGGACGCCCCCACGCGACCATCACTGAGCCACGCGAATCCCTCGTGAGGGGGTAGCACGCGGGAAGACCGCATGCAAACGAGCACCCGGGCCCGCGATCGCTTGGATCGCGGAGCCCGGGCGGTTTGCGGCCTGGCCGCGTCGACTCGGGGCGAGCCGCCGAGATCAGCCAGCGTCGGGGCAGGCCACCGAGGTCGCCACGTCGCTGTTGTTGTCCTCTACGCACTCGACGATCACCAACTCCGAGTCGGTGTCGATCTCGACGTAGTAGTCCTGCGGCATGCCGCCGGGGTTGGGCTCGGTCCAGCTCAGATCCACCTGGGCGCCCGGCAGCAGATCGGCCGGCGTGGTCTGGGTGCTGACCAGCATGCCGCTGGCGTCGCTGCCCCGGTACAGGCTCACGTCGACACCGGCGGGGACGCCCAGCGAGCCCGTGTTGCGCACGGTGGCGATGACCTCGAACTCCTCCTGGAGGCAGTTGGCCAGGCCGATGGAGAGGCTCACCTCGAGGTCGGCCGCGTTGAACACCCCGGAGCCCTGGAAGTTCTGCCGGTAGTTGTTCAGGTTGGGGTCTTCCCAGTTGTTGAGCTCCATCGTGGGCGTGAGGCCCGTGGAGGTCGCGTTGGTCACGTGGTAGGCGTGGGTGTTCCACACTCGCCGCGTGCGGACCCACGAGTCGCTGGCGTCACCGTAGACGAACACGCCCTGGTGCGGCGTGTAGCCGGGGATGGTCCCGCAGATGTCCATCCAGTTGAAGTCGTTGGCGACCACCAACAGCTCCGAGTTCCCGTCGGCGTCCACGTCGACCACGATCGGGTACTCGTGGATGGTGCCGCTGGAGTTCTCGATCTCGATGAGCACCGAGCCGTCCTGGCCGTCGTACACGCGGGTGTAGCACTCGTCGCCGTACATCACCTCGGCGATGCCGTCGCCCTGGAAGTCGAACACCGAGGAGCCCGTGGTGTTGGACGAGGCGTCCTGGGTGACCGAGGTCCAGCGCACGAACAGCGCCCCCGCGGCGGGCGGAGGATCGCCGGCGGGCTGGACCACGTCCTCGCCCGCGCGGTTGATGTCGTACACCGAGTAGCGCACGGCACCGGCCACCGCGATCTCGGGGCGGCCGTCGCCGTCGAAGTCGGCCACGGTGGGCGGGCCGCCTCGACCGCCGCCCGGAATCCCGTCGACGCCCCGCACCGGGATCGGCTGGGTGCGCAGGCTGGGGTTGACCTGGCACATGGCGTCGGTCGGATCCACGCCGCACCACAGCTCGCCGGTGGCTCCGTTGAGGATCTGGATCTGGCCGTTGTGGAGCTGGGGGCCGCTGCCGTCGGGATCGCTGTACGGGGCGGGGTCGCCCACCAGCACCACCTCGGGGTTGCCGTCCTGATCGAAGTCGGCGACCGCGGTGAAGCCATCGGGGCCGACGTGCTCCCACAGCAGGTTGAGCTGCACGTTGGGCGCCCCGGGGCCGGCGTCGTCCCAGTCCACGGTGTAGGCCCGGCGCCCCGCGATGACCTCGGGGTAGCCGTCGCCGGTGAGGTCGGCGACGGTGGAGATGCCACCGAGGTAGTCGCCGCTCTGGCCCATCACGCCGCCGCCCAGGTTGGTGCCGGTGCCGTCGATCCAGTCGCCCGGCTGGTCGAAGACCACGGTGCCGTCGTTGTCGATGATGACGCTGCCGACCACGATCTCCGACGCGTCGTCGCTGTCGAAGTTGGCGGTGGCGGTGGCCCCGTTGCGCGCGTAGACGTAGTAGTCCGAGCCGTCGGGCGCGTGGCTGGTCCACAGTAGCTGGCCCAGGCCGTTGACCGCGTGCATGAGCGAGGAGTTGTTGGGGAAGCCGCCGGGGATGCTCACCGCGGGGCGACCCGCGTAGATGATGTCGGCCAGGCCGTTGTCGTCGACGTCGGCGATGCTCACCGTGTAGCGGCCGTAGGCGCCGTAGACGTCGGCGGCGGGGTCGTCGTCGAGGTAGAACTGCACCGCTCCGGTCTCGCCGTCGAGCACCCAGATGTGGCCCCAGAACACCGAGGCCCCGCCGTCCATGTCGACGACGTTCCAGGTGTTGACCACCACCTCGGGTCGGCCGTCGCCGTCCACGTCGCCCACCGCGGGCATCGTGACGACCTCCTCGGTCTCGAACGACCACTCGACCGAGGGCTGCACGATCTCGAACTCGGGGAAGACCTCGCAGTCGAGCGGCTCGGGCTGCGGCAGGCACTGATCGAGGGTGGGCTCGCAGAACTCCCCCTCGGCGCAGTCGAACGAGTCGGTGCAGGGACCGGTGGGCGTGGCACAGGAGTGGGCCAGGCACACCTGATCGGCCTCGCAGCAGACCTCCTGGTTCTCACCGCAGCGGATGTTGGTGGGGCAGGGCGGCAGACACTGGTCGTTGACGCACTCCATGTCTGCCGACTCGCAGCAGATCCCGTCGCAGAGGAGCGTCTCGCACAGCTCGCCGGTGTCGCCGGTGTCGTCGACCACGCTGGTGGTCGAGCTGCCCATGGTGCCGTCGCCCACCGCGGTGGTGCCGGTGGAGCCGTCGGGCGGGAAGGTGTCGGTGATCGGCCCGGTGGTCGTGCCATCATCCATCGGGTTGGACGGCGCGTCGTCGGGGCAGGCGGTCAGCGAGACCAACGAGGCGATACTGATCGACCACGGGGCGATTCGGTTGCCCTTCATGTTCAAGCCATCCTTGTCGGAGCGTAATTCGTAGCGTGCGCGGATGCGCGAAGCGTAGGAAGTCGAAGGGGAGGATAGCATGGGCCTCGGCGGCGAGCACCGGGGACGCATGGAGCTCGCGTGCCTCGCGCGGGGACGAGCGAGCGCCATCCCTCGGGTGGCGGGTGGTCCATGGCCCTAGCGAGGCGAGCGACCACCCGCCACCGCGGTGCGAGGCGTGGGCGCGCCGCCTCCTCAGACCGCCTCGCGGCCGTTGTGGTCGCTGGCCCTCGACTTGTCATCGATGGGACGCACGGACACAATGTGGGGGCGCGTTCGTCGTGCACCTTTCGCCTAAGGAACTGCCTTGAAAATGAGCCACCCTCGCCTCGGTCTTCGGGCCACGTGTCTCGCATCGTCGTTGCTCCTGGCCGGCTGCCCCGATGACGGCCCGGCGACCCCCGGCGACGGCTCCACCTCGGGAACCGACACCGGCGGGACCACGGTCGAAGGGACCAGCTCGGGCACCACGGGCGACGAGACGGTCGGCCCGGCCGACGACACCACCTCCACCACCGGGGAGCCGGGGGTGTACTGCGAGACCATGCTGTGTGGCCCCGCGGACACCTGCTGCGCCGCGGGAGAGAGCTGCGTGGAGGGCCAGTGCCTCGCCGCATGCGACAGCGGCATCCGATGTGGGGCGGGGCTGAGCGATTGCTGCGAGGACGGCCAGATCTGCCTGGGCGGCGCGTGCTCCGACCCGGGCTCGCCCTGCGTGGACTCCTGGGACTGCCCCGAGGACCAGTACTGCGATCCCGACCTCGACCAGTGCTTCCCCTCCGCCGACGCGGCCGCCTGCGAGGTGGTGCCCGAGTTCGAGGACATCGAGCTGGCGCTCGAGTGGTCGTACGTGGAGGAGCAGATCATCTCGGCCCCCGTGGTGGGCGACATCGACGGCGACTCGCTGCCCGAGGTGGTGATCAACACCTACTTCGCCAACGGCAGCGGCAGCAGCTACCGCGCCGAGATCATCGCGCTCGACGGCAACACCGGCAGCCCGCAGTTCACGGTGATCGACGACCCCGACAACGGCAGCTACGGCTCCTACTCGCGGGTGAGCATCGCCATGGGCGACGTGAGCGGCGACGGCCGCCCCGACATCGTCTACGCCGGTCACCCCACCAACGACGTCGCGCCCTACCCGGACCAGTCGTCGCTGATCCACGCGGTGGACGGGCAGGGGCAGCTGCTGTGGTCGAGCCACAACCCCGACGGCACCCCGCACTACGTGTTCATCCGCAACGGCGGCATCACCCTGGCCAACCTCGACGCCGACGACGCCTCCGAGGCGATCGTGGGCACGGTGGTCATCGACGACGACGGCACCGTGGTGTTCGACCAGGACTCCGGTGACGGCCTGGGCGGGGGCAACTACGGGGCCAACGGCAACGTGCAGGGGGGGATGTCGGTGGTCGCCGACCTCACCGGCGACGGCATGCCCGAGATCATCTCCGGGCGGCAGGCGTGGACGGTGGACTGGGTCGACGGCATGCCGCCCACCGTGAGCCTCGTGGAGCTGTGGGCCTACGGCGGCCCCGACGGCACGCCGGCGGTGGCCGACGTGGACATGGACGGCGACCCCGAGGTGATCCTGGTCGGCGATCCGGCGCCCAACAACGTCGCGCCCTACGACGGCCGCCTGCAGATCCTCGACGGGGCCACCGGCGAGCTGTGGTGCGGCATCGATCCCACCGGGGCGATGTGCGTGGGCAACGACGCGGCGCGCACCCAGCCCGTGCTGATCGTGGCCGGCGGTCGCGGCGGCCTGCCGGTGGTGGCCGACCTCGACGGCGACGGGCGCCCCGAGATCGGCGTGGCCGGCGGCTCGGCCTACACCGTCTACGATCTCAATCGCGCCGGCGAGGACGTGGTGCAGCCGGCCGGCGATCCGCCACCGGCGGCCGGGGCCATCTACCCGCGCTGGACCGTGACCGTCCAGGACGAGGTCACCAACGTCACGGGCAGCTCCGCCTTCGACTTCCAGGGCGACGGCGCCGCCGAGGTGCTCTACGGCGACGAGTGCTACTTCAGGATCTTCGATGGTCGGACCGGTGCCGTCATGACGGAGATCGAGAATTCGTCCTGGACCATCCACGAGCTCCCCGTGGTGGCCGACATCGACGACGACGGCGACTCCGAGCTGCTCGTGGTGGCCAACCAGTTCCAGAGCGACATCAACTGCAGCGATGCCATCCCCGGCTACACCGCCCGCCGGGGCATCTACGCCTACGCCGATGCTCGCGATCAGTGGGTGCGCACCCGCCAGGTGTGGAATGGGCACGAGTACCACGTGACCGACGCGGACGCGATCGGCCTGGTGCCGGCGAGCGAGCCCGACAACTGGGTCGATCCCATCCTCAACAACTACCGGCAGAACATCGACCGCGCCGGGCTGTTCATCGCGCCCGACCTCTCGGTGAGCCTCTCGCTCGGCGTGAGCATGTGCGCCGACGATCGCGTGGAGATCATCGCCACCATCCGCAACGACGGGGCCGCGAGCGTGGGCCCGGGGGTGTCGGTGAGCCTGTACGAGGGCAGCGACGCCTCCGGCATGCTGCTGAGCACCCAGCAGACCGCGTCGTCGCTGCTGCCGGGTGAGCAGACCGAGCGCTCCTGGCTGGTCGACATCGATCCGGCCATGCCCTCGGACTTCTTCGTGGTCGTCGACAACGACGACGGCGCCGTCCTGGAGGGCTCGGTCAGCGAGTGCGTCGAGGACAACAACACCGCCTCGTTGAGCTCGGTCGTGTGCCCGGAGCCGATGTGAGCGCGCCCCCAACCCCTGGAATCACGATGACAACGAGAACCGTCACCCCCCCGGCCTCCCGTCCCCTCGGTACCGTCCTCGTCGCGCTCGCCATCGCCACCGTGCCCGGGGCGTGTCACGAGGACCCGCCGCCCGGAATGGACGGCGACGGCACGGGCCAGACCACGCAGAGCTCGGTCGACTCCAGCGGCACCGGGGAGCCGGTGGAGCGCTGCGATCCCGGCGAGCAGCGCTGCCGCGGCCAGGGCTTCATCGAGACCTGCGATCTGACCGGTCTGTCCTGGTCGATGGAGCCTTGCGATCTCAACGAGCAGTGCGTGGCCTGCGACGAGAACGACGACACCTGCACCGTGGATCGCTGCATCGGGCCCTGCGACGTGGAGGCCGAGCTGCCCTCGTCGGCGGGCTGCTCGTTCATCGCCAACCGGGCGCTGCACGTGGCCCCCGAGAACCCCGACGGGCTCATCGTCGCCAACCCCAACGAGGATCTCACCGCCACCGTCCAGCTCTACCAGGTCCCCGAGGGCTCCCGCACGGAGGAGCCGGTGGACGATCCGGTGGTGCTGGCCCCCCTCGAGAGCACCGTGTTCCCGCTCGACACCGACTTCGTGCTGGGCACCTCGTCGTTCTTCCGCACCGGAGGCGTGTTCCGGGTGGAGTCCGACGTGCCGGTGGTCGCCTACCTACACGGCCCGCTCGCGGTGGGCAGCGGCAACGACTCCTCGCTGCTGCTGCCCGAGACCACGGCGGGGCAGACCTATGTGGCCATCACCTATGCGCCGCACGCCGAGGGCTTCAACGGCGACGGCGAGCCGAGCTGGTTCGAGGTGGTGGCTCTCGAGGACTTCACCACCATCACCTGGACCCCGCCGGTCAACACCGCGGGCACGGGGATCAACATCGGCTTCGTGGAGGCGGGCACCACCAGCCCGCCGCTGCCCATGAACCGCTTCGACACCGCACGGATCGCCGCGTCGGAGATCGACATGAAGGACCCGGACCTGCGCGATCTGTCGGGCACGGTGATCCGCTCCGACAAGCCCATCATGGTGTGGTCGGGCAACCGCTGCTCGCGGGTGCCGATCCGCGAGATGCCCGAGACCGGCAACTGCGATCCGCTGCAGGAGCTGGTGATCCCGCTGGCCTACTGGGGCGAGCGCTACGTGGCCGCCGCGTCGCCCCGGCGCCAGGAGGAGCGCCACTACTGGCGGGTGTTCTCGGGGGCGACCGACGTGACGGTGACCACCGAGCCCCAGGTGCTCACGGAGGACGCCTGCGCCAACACCGGCACCCGCGACGGCGTGTGGGACGGCAGCGGCTGCCTGCTACCCTCCCGCGGCTCGTATCTGGAGCTGAGCGTGGCCCAGGGCACGCACTTCTTCGTGCAGGGCGACGGACCCGGCAACCAGCCCGGCGTGATCATGCCGGTGCAGTACCTGCAGAGCAGCCGGCGCGAGGGAGAGCCCGTCACCGAGGCCACCATCTACGGCGACCCGGCGATGTCGCAGTCGGTGCCGGTCGAGCAGTTCCTCAAGCGCTACGTGTTCAGCACCGCCGTGGGCTACCCGCTCAACTTCGTGCAGGTCATCCGCGAGCGCGGCGGCCCCGCGGTGTACCTCGACAACGGCGTGGTGTCCGAGTCGATCCCCGAGGACGAGTTCGTCCCCGTCAACGCGACCTACGAGGTGGCCAACCACCCGATCACGGAAGGCACCTACATCATCGAGAGCGGGGTGCCCTTCGGCATCGTGCAGATGGGCTGGACCACCAACGAGCCCAACGAGACCTGCTACGACCCGGTCAACCCCAACCCCAAGGAGCCGCTGGTCTGCTTCTCGTCCTACGCCTACCCGGGCGGGATGAAGTCCGAGCAGATCTACATCCCGTAGCCCGCACGGGGCTCCGGGGCAGGGACGCGGACGGGGCGGAGACGCTCGGGCCTCCGCTGCCTCGCCGGCCGCGGGAGGCTGCTACTCCGCCTCGGGGTCGTCGTCCTCGGCGTCCCGGACCGCGGGGCTCGGCTTCTTGCGGCGGGCGGTGGGCTCGTCCTCGCCCCCGTCCTCGGGCTCCTCGTCCTCGTCGAGATCCTCGTCGGGCTCGGTGTCGCGGGTGGGCTCGAGCCGGGAGCCCTTCTTGCCCTTCTTGGCCGCCTTGCGGGCCCAGATGTGGTAGCCGCGGTTGCGCAGCCGCGAGCGTCGGTCTCGCTTGGCCCACTGCTCGAAGTCGCTGCGCAGCACCGTCCGCACCTTGGACACGCACTTGGGGTCGACCACCACGAAGGTGGCCTCGTCCACCAGCTCCTCGATGGGGCGCTCCTTGGTGGCGGGGACCCGCGGCTCCGGGTACTCGGTCTTCTTGGGGCCGAACATGGGGGTGTTGAGGTCGGTCACCCGGTAGAGCCCCGACTTCAGGCCGCCCCGCGGGCAGCCGGCCACCGCCACCGTGTCCTCGAACTCGCCCTCGCCCGGAGGGGGCTCGGTGGGCATCTCGCCCACGTAGGTCCCCCCGAAGCGCTGCACGTTCACCGCGTAGCGCCGCGCGAGCAGGTGGAAGAGGATGTCGCCGGTGAGGCTGTCCCACGAGCGGCTGCGCATGCGAAAGAAGACGTGGGTGATGCCCAGCTCGCGGTAGGCGTCCCACAGCTCCCGCGGGGACTTCATCAGCCCGTAGCTCAGCCCGAACTGCCAGGTCTGGAAGTCGGGGATGGTGACCACCCCCGTGCCCAGGTGCGGGTGGACCTCGTGCACCAGCAGGCGGGCGTCGGGCGGCAGCGCCTTGCCGATGTCGTGCCACGCCCCCTGCGTGCGCAGGCGATCCTCGAAGTTGCCGTCGTCGCCCGCGGCGAACAGCGCCACCACGCGCTTGAGCTGGTTGCGGTGGATGAAGTAGACGTCGCCGCCCCAGACGATCTGCAGCAGCACCAGCAGCGAGAGGGTGATCCGTATCCGCTGGCGCCAGGCCAGGGTGAGCACCGCGCCCACGAAGCCCGCCATCAGCGGCATCATGGCCTGCAGGTAGCGGTCCTGCGGCAGCAGGTTGAACCACACCACCAGGCCCACGTGGATCCACACCGCGGCCATCCACGGGCGCCGGCTGCCTCTCAGCAGCAGCAGGGCGGGCAGCAGCAGGGTGACCAGCGAGCCGATCACGGGGCGCTTGCCGTGGAAGGCGGCCCAGTCGTGGGGCTCGAACGACCAGGTGACCAGCACCTTGAGGGTCTCGACGAAGCGGCCGTCCTTGCCCGGCGACCAGCCGCCGAACTGGAAGTCCTTGTAGCCCCAGTCGAACATGTAGTCGGCGTCGGGGGCCCAGGGTCGCACCTCGAACATGGTGTGGAGGTTGGGGTAGAGCGGATCGCCGTGCCACACCAGGTTGGTGAGCCACAGCGGCGCGCTGCAGACGATGGCCGACAGCGAGATGACCAGCGGGCCGAGCAGCCAGTGCAGGCGCCCGTCGCCGGGCCGGGGCCGCAGCGCCTGCCAGCCCATGGCCACCGCCACCATCACCACCGGCACCGGCAGCAGCATCAGCCCCGCGGTCTCCTTGACCAGCACGATGGCGGCGAGCAAGAGCCCCAGCAGGGCGCACATGCCCAGGTGGAAGCGCTTGCGGATCACCTCGTGGCTGACGAGCACGATGGGGATCACGAAGGTGGCCGCCACGTGGTCGGCCCCCACGCTGAGGTTGGAGTCGTAGAGGAACACCCCGGGGAACAGGAAGCGGGCGGCCCACACCAGCTTGGGGTCGGCGCGGGGGACCAGCCAGCGCACCAGGGCGGGGATCCCCAGCAGGGTGGTCCACGCGAACAGGGTGAACTCGAGGTGGGCGCACAGCTCGATGCGATCGAAGAGCTCGCCGTCGGGGATGAGGAAGCCCCAGGTGTACAGGAAGCTGGCGAAGTGGGGCCGGGTGGAGAACAGCCAGCCCTGGTCGAAGCGCATCACTCCGCCGTAGGCCGCGTAGGTCTCGGCCAGGGCCATGTGCTTCCACCGCGAGTCGAACATCGCGTTCTCGGGGGTGAGCACGCCGGTGTAGACCAGCAGGAAGCCGTAGGCCCCGAACAGCACGATGAGCAGGCCCAGGCCGCCCACCCGCGCGGGGGAGAGCCGGCGCAGGCGGGGCGCCACGCGGGTCTTGAGCTCCCACAGGCGCGGGGCCCCGATCGCCACCATCGAAAGCGGCAGCAGCCAGAACAGGGTGGGGCCGTACAGGCCCAGCAGGCCGGTGAGGAACAGCAGCACGCCGAAGGCGAAGACGCCCACCGCCAGGCTGGTGAACAGGTGCAGGTGCAGGCCCCGCAGGCGCCCCACCAGCCGTCGCACGATCTGCTCACCGGTGCCCAGGCAGCCGAGGCTGACCACGCCGCACCACGCCCAGTAACGCAGGTAGCGCCAGAACAGCCACTCCTCCATGGGGTAGTGGTCGGGGAACTGGGTCGCCAGCAAGCGCACGGCGACCAGCAGGAGGACGGCGAGCGATATGCGGCGCCACAGCGGCAGGGACGTCGAAGGCATAGCAGGGGGTGGCGGGGCCACCGACCGCCGACGCTAGGAGAAGCCGTCTGGGGCGTCAAGCGGCGCCGCGGGGCCGTCGTCGACGGTGACGTCGACGCTCGTGGTCATGGCGGAGGGCGCCGGGACGAGCGCGGGGGATCCGGCGCTCGACGGCAGGGCGCGGGGGCTGTCGCTGGGGAAGCCCCGGGTGGAGCGGATCGAGAACACCTCGCGCGAGGAGATGGTGGTGCGCACCAGCAGCTCGCCCACCAGCCCCACGCCGATGAATTGCACCGCGGCCAGGGTGAGCAGCACGCCCAGGGTGAGCAGGGGCCGGTGGCCGATGGGCTCGCCCTGGAACCACAGCACGGTGAGGTAGCTGAGCAGCAGCACGCCCACGCTGCCGCTGGCGGCTCCCAGCACCCCGAAGAAGTGCAGGGGGCGGGTGCGGTAGCGCGTGACCATGAGCACGGTGAGCAGGTCGAGCATGCCGTCGAAGTAGCGCGTGACCCCGAACTTGGAGCTGCCGTGCGCTCGCGGCCGGTGGCGGACCACGAGCTGCTCCACCGAGTAGCCCTTCCAGCCCGCGAGCACGGGCAGGAAGCGGTGGAAGCCGCCGTAGACCGACAGCTCGCGGATGCACTCGAGGCGGTAGGCCTTGAAGCCGCAGTTGAAGTCCATCAGCTGCACGCCGCTGACCCGCCGCACCACCCAGTTGAACAGCTTGGAGGGGGCGGTCTTGCCCACGGGGTCGTGGCGCTGCTGCTTCCAGCCCGAGACCAGGTCGGCCCCCGCCTCGATGCGGGCGATGAACTCGGGGATCATCGCGGGGTCGTCCTGCAGGTCGGCGTCGAGGGTGAGGACGATCTGGCCCGCGACCCGTTCGAAGGCCGCGTTGAGGGCGGGGGACTTGCCGAAGTTCTTGCGGAAGTGGACCACCCGCACCTGCGGATCGGCGTCGGCGATGGCGTCGAGGCGGTCGCCGGAGCCGTCGGTGCTGCCGTCGTCCACGAACAGGATCTCGTAGGAGCGGCCCAGGGCTCGCAGCGCCTCGTGGAGCTCCTGGTAGAGCTGTGCCAGCGACTCGACCTCGTTGAGCACGGGGACGACGATCGAGATCTCCGGTCCGGGCGGGGACGATGGGGTCACGACGGACAAGAGACTACCCCAGGCGGCGTGGAGGGGTCGCGGGGAGGCGCATCAGCCCGCCTCGTCCTCGGCGCCCTCGTCCTCGTCGTCGGCCTCCTCGCCCGCCTCGCCGTCGGCGGGGTTGGGCTGGTCGGCGTCGGCCTTGGGGGGGCGACGCATGTCGCGGATCACCAGCAGCATGGTGCTCTCGCGCTCCACCTCCAGCATCACGGGGCGGTTGCGGTGGCGCTGGTCGCAGTTGGAGCGGGTGTAGCCCAGGTAGAACTGGGCGCCCTTGTGGCCGCGCTCGATCCACGCCAGGTTGCCGTCCACGTACTCCACCGCGATGAAGTCGGGGATGCAGCCGGTGACCGCGTAGCGGTTGTTCAGGTACGCCTCGTGGTCGGTCTGCCACAGGTGCTCGGAGAGCACGCGGAAGCCCTCCTTGTACGAGGCGCCGTAGTAGTCGGTGTCGTAGCTGCCGAAGGCGCCCGGCAGCCCGCCCTCGAGCTCGTTGAAGTAGACGTACTGGTAGGGGTGCAGCGCTCGCATCTGCCAGACCTGACGGCAGAGCGCGCCGGCGGTGAGCAGGGCCAGGCCGATCGCGACCACGAGGGACCGGCGCGGCAGCAGGCGGGGGATCAGCACCAGGGCGACCGCGGCCACCGCGGCCATGGGCGGCACCAGGAACAGGAAGTGGCGCAGGCCGTCGTAGAGCACCGAGCGCACCACGACCGCGTAGGTGGGCGGCGCCACGATGGCCAGCGCGAGCACCAGCGCCACGTCGCGCTTGGCCTTGGGCAGGCGGGCGTGCAGCGAGGGGCGCAGGGCCAGCAGGCACAGCGCGGCGGCCACGAGCACCAGCGCCAGCAGCAGCAGCGGAAGCTTGAGCCCGAAGTAGTGCAGCAGGTAGTCCCAGCGGGGATCGGTGGTGAGCATCTCCTCGCCCGCGAAGGGCATGGTGCGGCGGTGCATGACGAAGCGGCTCATGCGGCCCAGCGCCATGAACGGGCGGCGCATTGGATCGAGCAGCGCCCACGGCCAGGTGGAGAGCATCACCACCCACGCGCCGGCCATCGCCGCGAGGGCGGGACGGCCCAGGCGACGGGCGGTGTCGATGCCGGCGTCGAGGCTGCCGGTGGCGCGCGCCCGCAGCACGGCCGAGCCCACCACCACCGCGCCGAGGTAGACCAGCAGCAGGATCCCGCCCACGCGCACCCCCATGGTGAGGCCGGCCACGATCGAGAAGCGCAGCCAGGCGCGTCGGGGGACCCGGGGCAGGCGCAGCACCACCTCGACGAGCGCATCCAGGGCCCACACGTAGCCCACCGCGAAGGGCAGGTCCTTGGGGTTGCTGAACATGTGCCCGTAGTACGAGGGCGTGGTGGCCAGCAGCAGCACCGCGGCCAGGCCGGCGAGCGGGCCTCCCAGGCGGCGAGCGAGGCTCCAGGTGCCCAGCAAGCCCAGCACGCCCACCAGCGCGCCCAGCAGGTGGATGGTGTCGTAGGGCGGAAGCGGCGAGACGCGGCGCAGCAGCGCGCCGAGTAGATCGAAGGCGCCGCCGTAGAGGTAGTCGAACTTGTAGCAGAGCGCCGAGCCGTCCTCGCCCAGGGTGGTGATCCACGACAGGATGAAGTCGCCGTAGTTGAGGTGCCAGGTCTCGTCCCAGGTGATGCCGTAGTCGCGGAAGGTGAGCAGCACCAGCGCCAGCACCACGGCGATGGCCGTGGCCGAGGCGAGGTCGAGCGCCACGCCCACGCCGCGGGGCAGGGCCGGGGCCCACGGGGGCAAGACGGCTCGGGGGCTCGCGGCGCGCATGCTGGGATCCTGCCTCGGTCGCTCAGGCGTCGCGGCGCTCGGCGAGCACCATGGTCCACGGGGCCACCAGCGGGGTGGCGAGGATGCGGAAGCGCTGGCCCACGAAGCGCAGGAAGCCGTGGCGGCTCCAGTGCTGCACGTGCTCGGGGTCGTTGCCCCAGGCGCGCAGGTGCTTGCCTCGCAGCAGGTTGAGCCCGCGGAACATCGGCTCCCAGGGCACCGACAGCAGCACGTGGCGTCGGGTGAGGCGCTCGAGGGTGCGCAGCATGGCGGCGGGCCGAGGCAGGTGCTCGAGGACCTCGAGCATCATCACCAGGTCGAAGCGCTGGTCGGTGTCGGCCAGCTCGTGGGCGTCGCGCAGCTCGAGCTCGGCGCGGGCGCCCAGGCGCGCGCGCGCGCGCTCGATGGCCTCGGCCGACACGTCGACCCCCGTGAGCCCGGCTCGGATCCCACCGCGGCTGAGCGCATCGAGCACGTAGCCCTCGCCGCAGCCCACCTCGAGGACCGTGCGAGGGGCCACCTGCTGGACCAGCGCGATCGCCTGCTGGTGGAAGTGGTGGATCAGGGCCCGCTGGAGCGGATTGCGGCTCTCGTGCTTCTGGAGGTTGCCGTGGGCAGAGGCCATGATCGCGGGCGGGCGGGGACGCGTCCCTGCACGCAGTATACGGCGGGCGGCTCGGGAGCGTCGAACCGTCAGGGGGCGGGCTGGAGGACCTGGCCGATGGCCCATCGGGTGTAGTCGGCGGTGGCGTCGCAGGAGATGTGGTCGACGTTCTGGAGGTGAGCGCTGTCGAAGCCCAGGACGTTGGGGCCGATGTGGACCATGGGGTAGTCCTCGACGAGCGTGCGGAGCATGGTGACCTGGCGGTCGAAGTAGCCGTGGAACTCGGGCTTCCGCTCGAGGCGCTCGTACAGCGGGCCGTTGATCACGTGGACGGGAAAGCCGTGCTGCTGGGCGAGCTTGGCGATGGAGAGCAGGGCCTCGCGGTTGTCCTTGGAGATCCTGGGCCGTCGCTTCTTCAAGAAGCGCATGTGGCCCCGGGAGTCGCGCTTGAGGGCGGAGGGCAGGGCACCACACATGCGGACGAAGCCGGAGTCGGTGAGCTCGGGGTCCTCGGGGGGCAGGGCGCGGTCCTTCTTGCGGGCGTCGGCGAGCTCCTCGTCGTCGGAGGTCAGCCGCAGCCAGGCATACTCGATGCTCTTGCGCAGGGAGGTGCGCTCGGCAAAGAGGCGGACGTAGCGGTTGAGGAAGATGTCGCGGCGGGCCTCCTGGTCGAAGCCATAGCGCTCGGCGGTCTGGTCCGAGAGCACCCAGGGCCGGGGGATCCGTCCGATCAGGGAAGGCTTGAGGGAGCGATGCCAGACGTCGTAGACGTGGATCAGCACGACGCGCTCGGGAGGGCCGAAGCGGTCGATGTACTCCTCGAGCATCCACAGGTCGTCGGAGAGGCCGAAGTTGCCGATGGTGCCGAGGTTGATGGCGGTCTTGCCGGTGGTGTCGTGGAGGACCTGGGGGTCGAAGGCTTGGGAGCCGGAGGAGTCGCCGAGGACGAGCCAGTCGACGGGGGCGTCGAGGGTGGAGAGCACGCGCCACTTGTGGGCGATGTAGACGTAGCCGAGGTTGGTGCCCTGGGTGTCGAGGAAGCGGCCGACGGCCCAGTTGGCACCGACGACGGTGAGGGCCATGACGAGCACGGCGAGCAGCAGCCTGGGGGGGCTGGTGCGGGGGGTGGTGTGCTCCTCGTAGCCGCGCTCGAGCATGACGAAGGGGTGGGGCTCAGAACTGGAAGTAGATGAACTCGATGCTCTCGCCGGTGGCGAAGGCGACGCAAGAGGCGATGAGCAGGCCGTACAGGACGCCGCGCAGCAGCACGGGCAGGCGCAGGGCGACCAGCAGGTCGTCGGCGATGAGCTGAGCGAGCTGCATCACCAGCACCGGCAGCCACAGGGCGGCGAGCACCACGGCAGTCAGGCCCACCTCGGCGTCGGTGGAGGTGAAGGCCCCGGCGATGAAGGCTCGCAGGTCGGCCATGGAGTGGATCCGAAAGAGGATCCATCCGCCGACGGTCAGCGGGAACATCAGGCTCATGCGGACGAGGTCGGCCCACAGCCGCTTGGCGGGCAGGCGGGGACCCTTGACGTGGGCGAGCAGGCGGACCACGACCAGCAGCAGGCCGTGATAGACGCCCCACAGCACGAAGTTCCAGGAGGCGCCGTGCCACAGGCCGCCGAGGGCCATGGTGAGCATGAGGTTGCGGTAGGTGCCGTACTTGCCGCTGCGGTTGCCGCCCAGGGGGATGTACAGGTAGTCGCGCAGCCAGCTGGAGAGGGAGACGTGCCAGCGTCGCCAGAAGTCGGAGGGGCTGGTGGCGAAGTAGGGGAGCTTGAAGTTGACCATGAGCTCGAAGCCCATGGCCTTGGCGAGGCCGCGTGCGATGTCGGAGTAGCCGGAGAAGTCGCCGTAGATCTGGATGGTGAAGGCCAGGGCGCCCAGCCACAGCTCGGCGCCGCTTCCGGTGGAGGGGTCGTCGAAGACGGCGTTGGCGATGAGGGCAGCGTTGTCGGCGACGACGACCTTCTTGAACAGGCCCCACAGGATGAGGAAGAGGCCGGACTCGAGGCCGGCGGTGGTGATGGTGCGGGGCCGTTCGACCTGGGGCAGGAAGTTGGAGGAGCGCTCGATGGGGCCGGCGACGAGCTGGGGGAAGAAGGAGACGTAGACCGCGAAGTTGAGCGGGTTGCGGCAGACCTGGGTGTGGCCGCGGTAGACGTCGATGCTGTAGGACATCGACTGGAAGGTGTAGAAGCTGATCCCGACGGGCAGGACCAGCGACAGGGAGGGCATGGCGGCCTGCAGGCCGAACAGGGCGAGCAGATCGCCGAGGCTGCCGAGGAAGAAGTCGAAGTACTTGAAGAGGGCGAGGATGCCGAGGTTGCTGACGCAGGAGACGGTGACCCAGCGGCGGCGGGTGGCATCGTCGGAGCCGTCGGCGATCTTGATCCCGGCGACGTAGTCGATGGCGGTGGACAGGGCGATGAGGCCGAGGAACTTCCAGGACCACCAGCCGTAGAAGACGTAGCTGGCGATGAACAGGACGAGGTTCTGGAGGACGAGCTTGCGAGCCGTCAGCAGGTAGGCGCTGAAGGTGATCGCGAAGAAGGCGAGGAAGACCCAGGAGTTGAACAGCATCGGGGTGCGGCTCCGTTCCGGGTCGTGGGCCTCGAGGGGGGTCTAGGCCGTGGCCTTGGCGAGGACGGCGTGCTGGTACCAGCGGAAGAAGGAGGCGACGCCTTCGTGCACGTGGACGGAGGGGGCATAGCCGAGCAGGTCGCGGGCCTTGGTGATGTCGGCGTTGGTGTAGGCGACGTCGGCGTCCTGCATGGGCTCGGGGCGGAGCTCGGCCTTGCGGCCGGCGTTGGCCTCGACGGTGGCGATGAAGTCGGCGAGCAGGACGGGCTCGGCACAGCCGAGGTTGATGATCTCGAAGCCGAGGGGGCGGTCGACGGCCCGGACGACGCCGGCGGCGGTGTCGGTGACGAAGGTCCAGTCGCGGTGCATCTGGCCGCCGTTGTACAGGGGGACCTGTCGGCCGAAGAAGATGTTGTCGAGGACCTTGTAGGCCATCATGTCGGGACGGCCGCGGGGTCCGTAGACGGTGAAGAAGCGCAGGGCGGTGAAGGAGAGGCCATGCAGGTGGTGGTAGGCGTGGCCCAGCAGCTCGGCAGAGCGCTTGGAGGCGGGGTAGGGGGCCAGGGGGCGGTCGCAGGTGTCGGTCTCGACGAAGGGGATGACGGTGGTGTTGCCGTAGACCGAGGAGGTGGAGGCGAAGACGAAGCTGCGCAGGCCGGAGATGCGGGCTTGCTCGAGCAGGGCGAGGGTGCCGGTGAGGTTGACGTCGTAGTAGAGGAAGGGGTCGTCGACGGAGGCCCTCACGCCGGCCATGGCGGCGAGGTGGACGACGGCATCGAAGCGGTGCTCGGTCCACAGCGTCTCGAGCAGCGGACGGTCGCGGATGTCGCCCTGCACGAAGGTGTAGGAGCCCGGGGATGCCTGCGCGTTGGCCTGGCACTCGGCGACGTTGGAGCGCTTGCGGGCGGGGTCGTAGTAGTCGTTGAGGTTGTCCAGTCCCACCACTACGTCGCCGCGAGCCACCAGGGCATCCACCACGTGGCTGCCGATGAACCCAGCGGCGCCGGTCACGAGCACCGTCGACGTCACGAGGGCTTGATTAGCCCAACGGTCGACGGGCCAGCAAGGGCGGCGCTCCACTGCGACGACGATGTCGTGCGCTTCCGCATGCCCTTCGTTCGTGCTCGGGTGGTGGCCCGACCCATGAGCGGGGAAACGGCGAGGGCGTCGCTTACAGGCGAGTGGCGACCATCAGCAGGGTCAGGCCCAAGGGCGGGGAGATCCGGTTCTCGACCTGGGAGAACCACAGCGACAGGCCTCGCCGCAGCATGCGGGGGACGAGGCCGGGCTTGCCGTAGCGGAAGGACTCGTCGATCGCCCGACCGAGCAGACGCTGGTTGACGAAGGTCGGGCCGACACCGAGGGCATTCCAGTAGCGCAGCTCGTCGACGCGCACCGGGTGGCCTTCGGTGAGCGCTCGCAGCGATTCCTTCTCGTAGCGCCGATAGTGCCCCTGGGCCTCGTCGCGCGCACCATAGAGCGCCATCAGGGCGGGCACGGTGATCACGATCCGCCCGCCGGGACGGGTGAGGCCGACGAGCTGCGCGAAGGCGGTGCGGTCGTCCTCGATGTGCTCGATGCAGTCCATCGACAGCACGTTGTCGTGGGTCTCGCCCTGCTCGATGAGCTGCTGCAGCCCCATGGTGCGGATCCGATCGCGAGGCAGGCCGCGCGACTGCAGGAAGTCCTGGGCGGCGGCGGCGGCTCGGGGCGACAGGTCGATCCCGCGGGCGTCGAAGCCCTTCTCGAGCAGCCAGGCCACCATGCCGCCGCCGCCGGCCCCGACGTCCATGACGGTGCCGGGGATCACCCTTTGGGCGACCATGCGGAACAGGTTGAGGGAGCGGAAGTCGGTCAGCTGGTGAGCCGACAGGGAGACCTCGTGCTGGTCGAGGCCCTCGGTGATCCCTCGCTGTGCCATGGTGGTGGCTCCGGTGGTGCTCGCCTAGGGGCGAGTGGGCTGGTCCTCGACCAGGGTGGCCTCGCCCTTCGCGATCCAGTGGCGGACGAAGTAGGGGCGGCGGTGCTGGGCCTCGTGATAGGTGCGGGTGAGGAGGTCGGCGACCAGGCCGAGGGAGACGAGCTGGATCCCGGCCAGGAGCATGAGCACGCCCATGGTGAGCAGGGGCCGGTCGGCCAGGGGCTCCATGTAGGCGATGCGGACGAAGGCCAGGTAGGCGCAGACGAGGAAGCCGAAGAAGGAGAGGACCAGGCCCCACAGGCCGAAGACCTGCATGGGGCGGCTGAGGTAGCGCTGCAGGAACAGGACGGTGATGAGGTCGAGGATGACCCGCAGGGTGCGACCGATGCCGTACTTGGAGGTGCCGTAGCGACGCTCGCGGTGGTTGACGGGCATCTCGCAGATCTTGGCGCCGGCGAGGGATGCGATGGCGGGGATGAAGCGGTGCATCTCGCCGTAGAGGTCGATCTGGGCCATGAGCTCGCGGCGGGTGGCCTTGAGGGTGCAGCCGTAGTCGTGGAGGCGGACGTTGGTGGTGCGACCGATGATCCAGTTGGCGATGATGGAGGGGAGGCGTCGGTTGAGGAAGGTGTCCTTGCGACCGGCACGCCAGCCGGCGACCATGTCGAAGCCCTCGTCGAGCTTGGCGAGCATGGCGGGGATGTCGTGGGGGTCGTTTTGGAGGTCGGCGTCGAGGCTGACGACGACGCGGCCCATGGCGGCATCGAAGCCGGCCTGCATGGCGGCGGTCTGGCCGAAGTTGCGGCGGAGCTCGCAGATGCGCAGGTGGGGGTCGTCCTTGGAGAGCGCGGTGAGGACCTGGAGGCTCTTGTCGGAGGAGCCGTCGTCGACGCAGATGAGCTCGTAGAGGAGACCGGTGTCCTTCAGGGCATCCCGGACCTCGGAGACGAGCTCGGGGATGCTCTGCTCCTCGTTGTAGATCGGGACGACGACGGACAGGTCCATAAGAGGGCGGGACGCTAGCCCTCGGCTCGCAGGGGTGTCAAGCGAGGCACGCGCGCGTTCGGGTGCTCGCACGGCGTCTCCCGAGGGCTGAGCGCATGCGTGCCTCCGGGGCGCACACGACGCTCGGGTGCATGGCTACCATCCCGCGAAGGATCCTCGTGAAGCGAGCGACGGCAGTCGGCAAGGTGGTGTTGATGGTGGTCGTCATCGCCTTCGTGGCGTGGACGGCCTGGGACCTTGCGCAGCGCTGGCGCTCGTCACCGCCCGTCACCCCGCACCTGGGCTGGACGCTGGCGGCGGTGCTGCCCATCGTGGGCGTGAGCCTGGCCCAGGCGCTGGGCTGGCTGTCGCTGATGCACGGCATGGTGGGACGCCGGCTGCCCACGGTGCCCGCGCTCGAGCTGTTTCTGGCCTCGATGCTCGGTCGCTACGCACCGGCGAAGGTGGGGATGCCCGTGATCCTGATGTCGCGGGCCAAGCAGCTCGAGCTGGCGCCTTCGCTGATGGGCTCGTCGATGCTGCTCATCGTGCTGGTGTACACGCTGCTGGGCACGGGGATCGGCGTGGCCACGCTGTCGCTGGCCGACCAGGCCATGCTGCCGCAGCTCGAGGCGCTGCGCAGCGGGCTGTCGGTGCTGGCCCTGGCCGGCATGGCGGTGGGCGTGGTGGTGCTGCTGGTGCTCGATCGTCGCCGCTATCCCCAGGCGCTGATGCGCAAGCTGGGCGTGGAGGGCGAGGGACCGCTGGTGGGGCTGGGCCTGGTGGCCTGGTACACGGTGGTGTGGCTGTGCTGGTGGGCCCACGGCGCGCTGCTGGTGCACGCGGTGGGCGGGAGCTGGGCCGATGCGGGCGCCGGCGCGGGGCTGTTCGTGCTCGCGCCCGTGCTCGGCTTCTTGGCCCTGGTGGCGCCGGGCGGCCTGGGCGTGCGCGAGGCGGTGGTGGCGGGTGGGCTCTCGGCGAGCGTGGGCCCGGGGCCCGCGGTGGTGGCGGCCTTGCTGTCGCGGATCATCTCGCTCGCGGTCGACGTGGTGATGTGGCTGGGCTTTCGCGCGGTACGGCGCCGCCGGAGCGCCGAGAGCGAGACCGACTGAGCGGTGTCTTCCGGCCGAGCCCGCGATCCAATCGGCGGGGGTCGTCACTCGATGGGCATGACCCCTCGCATGCCTTGCTCCTCCTCTCTCGAAGCCCTCGCTCGGTCGATCCTGCTGCGCCGGATCGCGGCCGGGTAGGGGAGACCTGGTCGAGGGCGGCGGGCCGTCGCGGGGCGGTCCGTCGCTACTCCTCGTCGTTGCGGCCGCGGTCGGGCGGGCTGGGCTTGGCCGCGGGCTCGTCCTCGTCGCGGTCTGCGTCGTGGTACGGGTTCTCGTCGTCGTCGGCCTCGTCGGCCTCGTCGGCCTCGTCGTCGCGGGGCCGCGGGCGGGTGCGGGGGCTGGACTTGCGGGACGACCTCCGCTCGGCCGCCTTCTGCTTGCGCAGGGCGTCACGCTCCTCCTTGGGGAGCTGGCGCAGCAGGATGAAGGCGTCGCTCTCCGCGATCACCTCGGTGTCCCCGCGGCTCACCATGCGATCGAGCCGACGACGATCCTTCTTCTTGAGGTCGTCGTTGGTCATCATCACGTACTCGGCGGCGCGGCAGCTGGGCCACTTGACGGCCACGGGACGGTTGCTCACGTGGGGGCCGATGGTGCTGTTGGTGCACACCGAGGCGTCGGCGGGGATCTTCTCGATGAAGGCGAGCATCTCCTGGTAGCGCTCGGCTCGCTCGCCGTCGTGGGTGCGCTTGAGCTCGTTCCAGCCGGCATGGAACTCGCGGTTGGGCACGATGGCGCCGAACTTGGCGCTGACCAGGGCGGTGGCCAGCAAGGCGGTGAGCACCAGGGCGTTGCGCAGCCGCCGGGGGTCGAGCCCCAGTCGCGTGACCAGGCGGCTGTTGCTGACGTTGTTGAGGCCGTCGGGCCAGGCCATGAGCAGGAAGGGCAGCAGCACCGCCGAGTACTGGAAGTGCACCGAGAACACGTACTTGCGCGAGACCAGCCCGATGAAGAGCATGCCGTAGGCCAGCAGCAGCACCTTGCGACCCGAGAAGAAGGGCAGCAGCAGCAGGGGCATCAGCACCTTGCCGAAGTAGACCAGCTTGGGCGGCTTGAGCAGCACGGCCATGGCCGCCACCGGATCGCTGAGCGCGGTGGTCACCAGGCCCACCAGGCCCTCGTCGGTGCCGTCCTTGCCCTTGGGGATCATCTCCTCGTAGTAGTAGGAGTACGAGTAGCTCTCCTTGTCGCCCGACAGGAGCGCCCGGCTGCTGGACTTGATCTCGATGAGGTAGGCGATGGCGACCAGGATCGTCATCACCCCCGTCACCCGCCGCCGCGTGGCGATCGCGTAGATCGAGATGGAGCAGGCCACGAAGGGCATGTCCTCGCGGGTGAGCAGCAGCAGGCCCAGCATGATCCAGTAGCCGACGAGGGCGGCCGGGGTGCCCACGTCGAGCAGGTAGATCATCCACATCACCAGCGGCACCATCAGCGCCAGCGAGTGGAAGTCGAACATGTTGATCCCGTGCAGGGCCGGGGCCAGGTAGAACAGCAGCATCACCACCAGGGCCTGCCAGGGGTTGCCCAGCACGCGCTTGGCGATGAGGTAGAGGGGGACCCCGCCCATGGCCAGCCACACCGACTGTAGCCACAAGAGGGTCTCGGCCCGGGGCGCGAGCCCGTAGATGGGCGCGAGCAGGATGATGATGGGGTCGTAGTGCGCCGAGTAGTGCGTGCCGCCGCGCAGGTACGAGCACGCCATGGAGTCGCCGTGGGCGGTGTTCCAGAAGGTGTTGTCGTAGAGCGCGAGGTCGTAGATGTGCGTGCCGAGGTTGTGGTGGTCGGTGACCGAGAGGTAGCCGAAGGTCCACGCGTAGCCGAGCACCAGCAGGGTCATCAGCAGCTCGGGTACGGCCCGGCGCTCGAGGGGGGCCAGGCGCTCGCGCCACGAGACCACCCGGGCGCTGAGCATGTGGTAGTACCAGGCGCCCATGATCGCGGAGCTGACCGCGATGAGGGTGAGGCTGAGCAGGTGCAGGCGGGCCTCGAGCTGCTCGGTCCACAGCGCCGAGAACACGGGCAGGAGCCCCACCGGCACGAGCTGGAGGTTGAGGCGGGCGTAGACCTCGGGCAGCGAGCGGCCGTCGCCGCGCCGGCGGTGCCACAGGCCCAGGCCGGCGTAGAGCAGGCCCATGGCCAGCAGCGACCACAGGCCCCACTCGATCATCTGGATGCGATCCCCGAGGCTGAGGTCGACCTTGATGAGGTGGTTGCCGATGTCGTCGAGGACGAACTTGGGGTCCTCGCGGTGCAGCGGCGCCCACAGGGCCAGGCCGGGGCCCACGCCGATGATGAGCGCGCCCAGCAGCCAGCGCTGGAAGGTGCCGATGATGCCGTCGAGGAACTCCAGCCGCAGGATGCGGAGCCACAGCGGACGGGCGATCGCGTCGGAGGGCTCGGGAGGCGGCGCGTCTTCGGGGGCCGTCATGGCGGAGCGGGACTATGCCACAACGCCTCCAACCCGCCCACGGGCCGCCAGGGGGCCGTACGGGGCCGTGCGCGGGAGATTCCGGCCTAGGCCGACGCGTCGGGCGCGACCGGGGGCGCCGCGGGGAGCTCGGCGGGCAGCTCGAGGGTGACGGTGCTGCCGCGACCCACCTCGCCCTGGGCGGTCAGCGTGGCCCCCAGCGCACGGGCCAGGCGACGGGCCACGCTGAGGCCGATGCCGCCGGTGCCCACGGGCTCGTCGCCCTCGGTGGCGCTGCCGTTGAAGCGCGCGAGCTGGCGCGCGGTGAGGCCCATCCCGGTGTCGGCGACCACCACGGCCGCGCCCGAGCCCCGCGCCTCCACGCGCAGCTCCACCGTGCCCCGCCGGGTGAACTTGCAGGCGTTGTCCACCAGGTGCTCGAGGATCCGGCGCAGCAGCTCGGGATCGGTGTCGAGCGCGAGCCCTTCGTCGGCCCGTAGCTGGAGCCTCGGCTCGCTGCCGTGCTCGGGGCGGGCGTCGAGCACCCGGCGGGCTACGCTCGCGAGGTCGACCCGGGCGGCGCGCGGGCGCAGGGCCTCGTCGCCCAGCGCGGCGAGATCGATGGTGGCGCCGCGCAGGGCGTCGCGCAGACGAGGCGAGGGGCCGTCGCCCCCGGGGGCCTCGAGGGCCTCGCGCACGGCGGCGAGGGCCGCGTGGGTGCGCGAGACCGCCTCGGTGCGGGCCTGGGCGAGGGCCTCGGCCACGTCGCGCTCGCGCTGGCTGCGTTCCCGGGCGCTGCGCTCGGCCGAGACCGCGTCGCGGGCGTGATCGGCCAGGCGCTGGATGCTGTCGGCGAGCATGCCCAGCTCGTCGCGACGCGCCAGCGACAGCGGCCCGGCCCGCTCGCCGTCGGCCAGGCGACGCGCGCCGTCGGCCAGGTCGACCACCTGCCGAGAGAAGCGACGGATGAGCAGGGCGATGACCAGGGCCACCCCGAAGGCGACCAGGCCGAAGCGCAGCAGCGCCTGCTCGGCGATCTCGCGCAGGGGCCCGCGGAACTCGGCCGCGGGCTCGCCCAGCACCACGTAGCCGTAGGGCTCGGCGTCTCCCCCGAGCACCGGCGCGTAGCCGACCATGGTGGGCACCGGCGCGGCGCCGTACGAGGGCGGCACGTCGTGCTCGGCCGCGCCGGGGCTGCGCTGCTGCAGGGCGCTCCACAGCGGCTCGAGGTCGAGGGACTGGCCCACGCGATCGAGGTAGTGCTCGCCGTCGGGGGTGCCGTAGCGGCGGGTCTGCTCGAACAGGGTGGTGAAGCGCGCCACCGAGGCGAAGGGGTGGAACTGCAGGCTGCCCGGATCGTCGGTGCTCCGCAGGGTGCCGGTCCAGGCGTCGCTGACGACCACGCCGAAGCGGTCCACGAGCAGCGCGCTGCCGCCGGTGCGCCCGAGGTCGGCGACCACCTCGTCGAGGGCGTCGCTCTCCACCTTGAGCACCACCACCCCGGCCACCGCGTCGTCGACCAGCACCGGCGCCGAGACGAAGATGCCGGTGCCGGGGCTGTTGGCGTTCTTGAGCACGTCGGTGACGAAGGGCTCGCGGTCCTCGATGGCGGCCTGGAAGTAGGGGCGGTAGTCGTAGGGGCGCCCGACCATCTCGGGCTTGGTGCTGCGCTCGCTGGTGGCGATGCACACCCCGGCCGCGTCGAGCAGGTACACGTTGGCGAACCACGAGGGGTTGGCCTGGCGCAGGCTCACCAGCAGCGCGAAGATCTCGGGGTGCCGCTGGTCCCAGGCCACGGCGGCCGCGGGCGCGGGGTCGCCGGGGCGCGGGGCGTCGCCCATGGCGGCGAGGATGGTGGGGTTGTTGGCGACCAGCTCCACGTAGGCGCGCAGGCGGCCCACGCGTTCCTCGAGGCGGCGGGCGGCCGCGGCGGAGCGGCGCTGCAGGCTCTGGGTCTCGCGCGACACCGACTGCGACTCGACGTCGTGGGCGTTGACCAGCGCCACCAGCAGCAGGGGGATCACCGCCAGCACGAGGACCGTCGCCGCCAGCTTGAGCGACAACGGCCAGTCACGGATGGGGGGGAGCCGACGGGGCACGGGCGACGGGCGAGCGGGAGGCTCGGTCGCCGCAAGGGTACCGTCGCTACGCGGAGCCGGCGATCGTGGGGGCGACGGCGGGCGAGCCGGGCACCGTCGCGGTCGACGGGGCCGGGCGCGAGCGGGTCGCGGGCGCTCGGCCGCGGGCAGGGGAGCCGGCACGCCACGGATGGGCGAGCTGCCCCAGCACGCCCTCGGGCACGGGGTCGTCCACGCCGCAGCGCCGGGGCGGATGGCCCGGCATGTAGAAGGTGCCGAACAGCAGGTCCCACACCGGCAGCAGGCCGGCGAGGTTCTTGTCGCGGCCCTCCTCGTCGGCCGCGTGGTGCCAGCGGTGGAAGGCGGGGCTGACGATCACGTAGCGCAGGGGGCCGAAGTCCCAGCGGAGGTTGGCGTGGATGAGCAGCCCGTAGAGGGCGGCGCCGGGCAGGTAGCCGCCGAGCACGTCGAGGCGGAAGCCCAGCAGGAACAGGGGGACCACCCGCAGCAGGCTGCCCAGCAGATCGTTGACCGGGTGGATGCGCAGCGACGACAGCCACGACAGCCGCCGCGGGCTGTGGTGGATCGCGTGGAAGCGCCACCAGGTGTCGGCATGGAAGGCGCGGTGGACCCAGTAGCCGAGCAGATCGGCCAGCAGCACCACCTCGATCGCCTGGAGCCAGATCGGCTGGGCGCCCACGGGCGAGCGCGAGGAGAAGGCAGTGACCATGGCCTGGGGCTCGAGCCGGCCGCTGACGGCCACGGCCCACGCGCCGGCCACGAGCAGGACCACGATCTGGGTGACGAAGCGGGTGAGCTGAGGGGTGAGCAGCCAGTAGAAGAGGTCGGTGAGCAGCTCGCGGGCGCGCAGGCGGGGCTGGACGACGGCGGGCCAGCGGCGCTGGAGCAGGGCGAACAGGCCCGTGAGCAGTAGCAGCCCGACCACGAAGCGAACGAGGGATTCCATGGGCGGGGGTTGGACCGAGGCTCGGCCCCGAAGGTTCATGCGCGGGGTCACACCGGGGTTCGCGCCGCCATCGGGCGATCCCGCGATCTCCCCGGACGGGGCGCCGGAGCGCCGATCGTCAGCCCCAGTAGAGGAGCGCGCCGGTGGTCAGCACGTAGAGGCCGAAGGCGGTCATGAACATCGGATCGCGGAGCATCTGGTCGGTGGGGCTCTCGGCGTCCTGGTTGCGGGTGGCCAGGTGGGTGAAGCGCAGGATGGCCAGCAGCGGCAGCGGGACCGTGTAGATGAGCGCGTCGGTGCCGAAGGCGGCGATGGTCTGGGGACTGCGGGTATAGGCCGCGTAGGTGAGCACCACCGCGCCGGCGAGGGCGTGGAGGATCCATCGCAGGCTCCGCAGGTCGTAGCGGGCCAGGGCGGCGCGCTGCTTGCTGGCGTCGTGGGCGGTGGCCAGCTCGTGCGCCCGCTTGCCGAAGCCGAGGAAGAGCGCGAGCAGGAAGGTGCAGCCCAGCAGCCATGGCGAGGCCTCCACCCCGATGGCGAAGGCCCCCGCGAGCACCCGGAGGATGAAGAACAGCGCGATGAGCAGGACGTCGAGGTAGGCGATCTTCTTGAGCCGCAGGCTGTAGGCCACGTTGAGCACGAAGTAGGTGCCGAGCACCGCGGCGAACATGGGCTCGAGCCAAAGTGACAGCGCGACGACCAGCGGGACCATCACCACGAGGAAGCTGCGGGCGACCCCGACGGGCAGGGCGCCGGAGGCGATGGGCCGGTGGCGCTTCTTGGGGTGCTGCCGATCCGCCTCGACGTCGACGAGATCGTTGAGCACGTAGACGCAGCCCGAGATGAGCGAGAACAGGGCCACCGCGGCCACGGTGCGCTGCACGCTTTGCGGGTCGAGCAGGCGCAGGGCGAAGAACAGGGGGGCGGCGACGAACGAGTTCTTGACCCACTGGCGGGGGCGCAGGGTCCTGACAAGCGCAAGGATCACGGTATGTCCCGAAACTATGGCATGGGGCGGTGCGATGTTCCATGATTCGCGCTCATGAGCGCCCCGGCCCGTCGTCTGCTCCCCGTGCTCTTGTTGCTCGCCGCGGGGGGGATGCCGGCCGGAGGCTCGGCTGCGTCGACGCCGTCGGTGGTGGAGTCGCCGGTGATCGGCGAGGGACCGGGCCGGTGGGAGCGCGAGCTGCAGCGGCGCGAGCGGCTGCTGGCGCGGGCTCGCGGGCGCGATCCGGCCGCGGCGCTGGCCCTGGTGGGGCTGCTGCCGCAGCTCGAGGGCGAGCTCCCGCCGGGGCGGCTCGAGGCCTTCGTGGACGGGGTGGCGAGCGACGGCGCGCGCCACCCCCTGGTGCGCAGCTACGCGGGCTACCTGCGGGCGCGGCTGCACGAGGAGGCGGGCCAGCTCGCCGAGGCCAAGGCGAGGCTCGCGGCCGAGGGCTACCTCACCGACTGGCAGATCGTGGGGCCCTTCGAGAACGCGGGGCGCAAGGGCGAGGCCGAGGCCTTCGCCCCGGAGCTCGAGCCGTTTTCGTCCACGCAGGAGATGTTCGGCAAGCTGCCCGACGAGCCGCTCACCTGGCGGAGCTACGACTACGAGGGGATCCCCCGGGCCGGCTACGTGTCGTTCGACGATCTGCTGCGCCCCAACGAGGACGTCACCGGCTACGCCACCTGCTGGGTGCACGTGGACGCGCGCACCGAGGCCACATTGCACCTGGGCACGGGCGGGCCGTACGTGGCGTGGGTGGGCACCAAGGCGGTGGGCCAGGGCGATGCCTATCGCTCGCCGCATCCGCTGCAGGAGGCCCACCCGGTGGTGCTCGAGGCGGGCTGGAACCGGGTCCTCATCAAGACCAGCGCGCAGTCGGGGATGTGGGGGTTCCATGCGCGGCTCAGCCAGCGCTCGGGCGTGCCGATCGGGGGTCTACGGGCCACCGAGGAGCCACCCGAGGGCGCGCCGGTGGAGGCCCCGGGCCCCTCCACCTCTGGCGCCTCGACCACCGAGGCCGACACGCTCTCGCTGCGTGGGCTGCTGGAGCGGCGCTATCCCGGCGCCCGCGATCCCGGGGCCAAGCGCCCGGGCAAGGGCGCGGCGGGGCTCGAGCTGGTGGAGCTGTACCGCTGGATCCATCCCTTCGATCGCGACGACACCAGCGCGGCCGAGCTGGCGCGGCGCGTGGACGTCCAGCTCGGCTCGACCCGCTCGGCGTGGGCGCGCTCGCTGGTGGATCGCGATCCCAACACCAGCCTCGAGGCGCTCGAGCTGGGCATCGCCCGCGCGCGCAAGGGCGGGGAGGACTCGGCGATCCTGCTGGGCGACATGCTGCTGGAGATGGCGTGGCGGCAGCGCTCGCTGGGCCTCGAGCAGCGCTACCGCGATCTGGTGGACGAGGCGCGGCAGGTGGTGCCCGACGATCCCATGATCGCGCTGGCGGTGATCGATCGCCTGTCGGAGGACGGCTATCCGTGGGTGGCGGTGGCTCGGCTGCGGACGCTGATCGAGCGCTTCCCCAGCTCGAGCACGCTGCGGCAGAACCTGGCCTCGCGGCTGCGGGGGCAGGGGCGCACCGAGGATGCGCTGACCACCCTGGCCGCGCTGGCGGCCGATCGCGGCACCACCGAGGGCTTCGCGTCGGCGCGGATCGAGGCGCTGCTCGAGCTCGGGCGGCCCGACGACGCGGCCCAGGTGGCGAGGGCCGCGGCCGATGCCACGCCGGGGGTGCCCGAGGCCCACGCGCGGCTGGCCGACGTGGAGCTGGCGCGGGGCGACATCAATGCGGCCCGGGCCGCGCTGGGGCGGGCGATCGCGCTGGCGCCCCACGCCGCGGACCTGCACACCTCGATGGGCAGCCTGCTGCTGCGCAGCGGCTCGCGGGCGGGGGCGATCGCGGCGTTCGAGCGCTCGCTGGAGCTCCGCCCGCAGCAGCCCGAGCTGCGCGACCTGCTGGCCAGCCTCGACACCGGGCGCACCGACGACCTGCTCGCGCGCTACGACGTGGAGCTCGCCGAGCTGGGGAAGCTGCCCACGCCCAAGGCGTGGAAGGGCAAGGACGCGGGGATCCTGCACCACCGGGTGGTGGTGCACGTGCTGCCCAACGGGCTCACCGAGCGCCTCGATCACCGCATCATCCGGGTGCTCGACGATCGGGGCATCCGCAGCCAGTCGGCGCAGGGGATGGCCTACGACCCGGCCGAGAGCACGGTGGAGGTGCGGCGGGCCCGGGTGCACCGCAAGGACGGCACGATCGAGGAGCTGGGGCAGACCCGGATCTACAGCGTGGCCTCGGCCGGCTACCGCATGTACTACGACCAGCGTCAGGTGCTGGTGCAGTTCCCCGGCCTGCGGGTGGGCGACACCCTCGAGGTGGCGTTCCTGCGCCGCGACGTGGCCGCGCGCAACATGTTCGACGAGTACTTCGGCGACCTGATGCCGCTGCAGGGCGACGAGCCGCGGCGGCGGGTGGAGTACGTGCTCGAGGCGCCCAGCGACAAGCCGCTCTACTTCAACCGCGAGGTGGAGCGCACCCCCAGCGAGGACGGCAAGACCACCACCTATCGCGTGGTGGAGCAGGACGTGCCCGGGATCAAGGGCGAGGCCGCCATGCCGGGCTGGACCGAGGTGGCCAAGTTCCTCCACGTGAGCACCTACGAGAATTGGGACGACGTGGGGCGCTGGTACTGGAACCTGGTGCGCGAGCAGCTGGTGGTGGACGAGAAGATCCGCGAGGGCGTGCGCGAGGCCCTGGCCGGCCTGTCCCCCGATGCCGACGAGCGGGCCAAGGTGGAGGCCATCTACCGCCACGTGGTCCGCAACACCCGCTACGTGGGCCTGGAGTTCGGGATCCACGGCTACAAGCCCTATCGCACCACCGACGTCTACAGCCGGCGCTTCGGCGACTGCAAGGACAAGGCGAGCCTGCTCAAGGTGATGCTGGGCGAGGCGGGGATCGACAGCAACCTGGTGCTGGTGCGCACCCGCGACCTGGGGACGCTGCCCGAGGAGCCGGCGAGCCTGGCCGCCTTCAACCACGCGATCACCTACGTGCCCTCGCTCGATCTGTTCCTCGATGGCACGGCCGAGTGGTCGGGGCCGGGCGAGCTGCCCTCGAGCGACCAGGGGGCCACGGTGCTGGTGGTGGAGGACGGCAAGGGGGCGAGCTTCCGCCGGATCCCCATGAGCCAGGCGGCCGACAACGGGCGTCGCACCACGCAGCGGATCGCCCTGGCCCCCGACGGCAGCTCGCGGATCGATCACGAGCTGGAGGTGTGGGGCGGGGGGGCGGCCGCGGTGCGCTACCGCTTCCAGTCGCCCGAGCAGCGCAAGGAGCGGCTCACCAGCGCCTTCGGTGACGTGTTCCCCGGGGTGGAGGTGCAGCGGGTCGACGCGCCCGCGCTCGACGACATCCTGCGGCCGGCCGAGCTGAGCGCCGAGCTCACCGTGCCCACCTTCGCCACCCAGCAGGGCGAGGGGGAGGCCAAGCGGCTGCGCTTCTTCGCGCTGGGTCGCGACTCGCGGCTCACCGCGGCGCTGGCCAGCACCACCGAGCGCGAGCACGACCTGGTGCTCGACCTGCCCTCGGTGGAGGTCAACGAGATCCACTACGTGCTGCCCCCGGGCCACGCGATGAGCCGCATGCCCGCCAACAAGACCATCGACACCGAGGTGGGTCGCTTCTCGCTGGAGGTGAGCGAGGCGAGCGACGGCGCGCAGGTGCGAAGCCGCCTCGAGCTCACCCAGCCCCGCATCACCCCGGCGCAGTACGACGCCTTCCGCCAGTTCCTCCGCCAAGTCGATGCCAGCCTCGAGCAGAGCTTCGAGGTCTCCGTCCAGCGATGATCCACCGCAGCTCCATCCCGTCCCGCGTCGTCCTCGGTCGTGCCGCGGGGCCGAGGACCGCCCCGCGCCCGCGCGCGCCCGGGCGGCCGTCCTCGGCCCTGCTGTCCCTGCTGGTGCTGGTGGCGACGGTGCTCGTCACCGCCTGCCGCGGCGGGGCGCCCCGGGCCCCCTTCGATCCCCGCGATCCACAGGCGCAGGCCGAGCGGCTGCGGGCCTACCTGGCCGAGCATCCCGAGGACGACGCCGCCTGGCGCGACCTGGCCCACGTGCAGTGGATGTACCTGGGGCAGACCGACGAGGCGGTGCCCGTGCTCGATCGGCTGGCGGAGGGCGGCGACCCGGTGGCCCGGATCTCGCGGCTGGTGATCGCGAGCTGGCGCGACGAGCCCGAGGTGGTGCAGGCGCAGGCCTTCGCCACCATTCGGGCGCTGGCCGAGGGCGACCCCGAGGACCGAGAGCAGCGCCTGCGGGTGGCGGCGGCCGAGCACGCGGCGCGGGTGCTCGGCGACACCCACGGCGATCTCGAGGGCGACGACGGGCGGGTGTCGGAGCTGCTCGACGGGATGGCCGTGGAGCGGCTGCCGTTCGCGGTGGCCCAGCCGCTGCTGAGCCTGCGGGCCGCGATCTCGCGGCGGCACGGCGACGACTACCGGGCGCTCTACGCCAAGCAGGGCTGTGTGCAGGACTGGCAGGCGGGCCCGGTGCAGGGCAGCCGCGGCGAGGTGGAGCTGGCCCACGCCGAGCCCGGGCCGATCACCCCCGATCCCGAGGCGCCGGTGGTCCCCCTGGCCTGCGTGGTGCGGCTGTGGAATCCCCAGCCCTCGCCCGGGATCCGGCGGATGGCCACCCACCTGCGGGCCGACGGCGGCCCGGTGCTGATCGATCTGGGGGCCGAGGACGCGGCCCGCTTCTACCTCGATGGCACGCCCCTGCTCCGCACCGACGGCATCGAGCGCTACGCCCCGCGGCGGGTCACGCTGCGCCTGAGCCTGGAGCCGGGCTGGCACCGCCTCGAGGCCCACACCGCGGTGCCGGGCGACAACGCCTGGGTGATGGTGCGCGCGGTGGAGCCCGACGGCACGCCGCTGGCGGTGAAGGCCGACGACCCGGGGGCGCTCGCGGCCGCCTGGACCGGGCGGGCGAGGCGGGCCCGAAGCCCGTGGCCCGAGGA
This sequence comes from Myxococcales bacterium, assembly GCA_020633315.1. Classification (GTDB taxonomy): domain Bacteria; phylum Myxococcota_A; class Polyangia; order Nannocystales; family Nannocystaceae; genus Paraliomyxa. The sequence continues at coordinate 177,366 of JACKDV010000003.1, read as the reverse complement.
GGTGCCGGGGATCGAGGGGCCGCTGTACGCCCCGCTGCGCGCCTACCTGGCGGTGGATGATGCGCTGGCCGAGGGCGACAGCGATCGGGCCGAGCGGCGGGTGCCGGAGCTGACCCAGGTGGAGGCCTTCGCCGAGGGGCACGCCATGCGGGCGCGCTTCGAGCGGGCCGACCCCTCGCGCGGGCGCACGGTGTCGCTGTCGCGCGAGGTGGAGGCGCTCGAGCGGGCGCTGGAGCTCGACCCGCGCCTCGATCGGGTGCGGCTGCGCCTGCTCGACATCCAGCTCGACCGGGGCGAGGACGCCGAGGTGGAGCAGGCCCTGCTCGAGCTGCCCAAGGGGCAGCTGGCCGGGGTGGACGGCGAGCTGCTGCGCTTCAACGTGTTCCTGGCCCAGGGCAACGAGTTCCTGGCCGAGCAGGCGCTGCGGCGCGCCATGAAGCGCAGCCCCCGGGGCTGCAAGGTGCTGCTGGCCCGGCGCTCGCTGGCGCGGGAGCGGGCCGACGTGCGGGCCGAGGACGAGATCTCGGAGGCGATGTCGGTGTGCGCGGGCAGCCTGGCCCTGCGGGCGCGGCTGGCCGAGTCGCGGGGGCACTGGGAGGAGGCGAGCGCGCTGTGGGCCGAGGCCCTCGACCGGGCGCCCGACGACCTGCCCGCGCACGAGAGCCAGGCGCGGGTGCTGGCCCTGCGCGGCATGGAGGACCAGGCCCGCACGCACCTGCGCGAGTCCATGCGCTACAACCCCTTCCGGGTGGGCAGCCACCTGGCGCTGGCCGATCTGGCCGCGACCCACGGCGACATGGAGGGGGCGCGGGCCGAGCTGCGGGCGGCGCTGAGGAAGATCCCCCACAGCAACGCGCTGTGGCAGGCCGCGGCGGATCTGGGCCTGCACGACGACCTGCTCGACTTCCGGGTGGACGGGGCCGAGGCCCTGGCCGAGTACCGCGCCTCGGGGGCGACCTACGAGGGGGTGGGGGAGGTGCTGGTGCTCGATCGCAGCGTGGCCCGCGTGTACGACAACGGCGGGCAGCGGCAGATCGTCCACATCGTGGCGCACCTGCTGAGCAAGGAGAAGCTCGACGAGTACGGCGAGCTGTCGATCCCCGAGGGGGCGGAGCTGCTGGCCCTGCGCTCGATCAAGCCCGACGGGCGCACGCTCGAGCCCGAGATCGTGCCCGGCAAGGAGGGGGTGAGCCTGCGTCACCTCGAGATCGGCGACGTGGTGGAGTACGAGTTCATCGTGGAGCGCGGCCCCGCGGGGGCGGTGCCCGGCTACGTGGACGTCTCGACCTTCCGCTTCCAGTCGGCCGACGTGCCCTACCACCGCTCGGAGCTGCTGGTGGTGCACCCGCCCTCGATGGAGCTGCGCCACGACGACCGCAACGCGCCGCCGGTGGACGAGCCCCGCACGGTGGAGATCGGCGGCGAGGAGCTGGTGGTGCACCACTGGCGGGCCGAGGAGGTGCCGCGCCTGGGCGTGGAGCCGGGCATGCGTCACTGGCTCGAGGAGCTGCCCAGCGTGCACGTGTACACCGCGCTCGATCTGCCGCGGTACCTCGACGGGCTGGCGGCGCAGATCCGCGGGACGCAGCGGCGCAACCCCGCCCTGCGGGCGCTGGTGCGCGAGCTGACCCGGGGCCACGCGGAGCCGCGGGCCAAGCTGGAGGCGCTGTGGACCTGGGTGGTGGAGAACGTGGAGGACGCGGGCGACCTGAGCACGCCGGCCTCGGCCACCCTGGCCGCGCGCACCGGCAGCCGGCTGATGCTGCTGCGGGCGATGCTGCGCGAGGCGGGCATGGACGCCGAGCTGTGGCTGGCCCGCGACGCCTACGGCCCGCGTCCGCTGCCGGACGGCCACCCGCTGGTCGACGGCTACGAGGCGGCGATGCTGGCGGTGACCCTGCCCGACGCCGACGAGCCGCTGATGGTGCTCACGGCTTCCAAGGTGATGCCGCTGGGCTACCTGGCTCCCGGCTACCGCGAGACGGCCGGGCTGCGGATCCACCTCGAGCCCCACGAGGGCGCGGCGGGCCCGGTGACCCTGCCCGACATCCCGCCGGGCCTGGACGACCGGCGGCGCTACGACCTGAGCCTGGAGCTCGACGCCAAGGGCAAGGGCACGGTCGAGGGCACGATCACGCTCTACGGGATGGAGGCGCTGATGTGGCGGCAGGCGCTGCGTCAGATCGATCGCGATCGCGTGGAGGAGGTGTTCGAGCAGGCCGAGCTGGGCTGGCTGCCCGGGGCGACGCTGACCGACCTGAGCCTCGAGGGTGAGGACGACCTGGCCGGGCCGCTCACCCTGCGCTTCGCCGCGCGCAGCCCCTCGATGGGGGTGACCCAGGACGGCGAGCTGGTGCTGCGGGCGGTGCCCCTGCCGCTCAACCCCGGGGCGCCCTTCGCCGCGCTGCCCCAGCGCGAGACGGGGCTGTTGGTGCCGTACTCGCCCAAGCTGGAGGCCGAGCTGCGCTACCGGGTGAAGGGGGCCGCGCTGCGCGACCCGCCGCAGGGGGTGGCCATCGACACCGAGCACGGCAGCTTCGTGCGCGAGGTGGAGGCCGGCGGCGCCGGCGAGCTCACCCTGCGCGTGCGCTCCACCCTGCGCACGGGGGTGGTCGAGCCGCGCGACTATCCGGGCCTGGCCCGCTTCGTGCGCGAGGTGGACCGGGCGATGCAGGACGTGCTGCGGGCGCAGTGAGGGCCGGCCGCGGCCGAGCTGCTATGCTGCCGGCCTTGGCCACGCACGACTGGGACGGACGCTACCTGGACGGAGACACCCCGTGGGACACCGGCGAGCCGGATCCCCACCTCGTCGCGCTGACCGAGGACGCGACGATCGGCCCGTGCCGGGTGCTCGAGGTGGGCTGTGGCACCGGGACCAACGCCCTGTGGCTGTCGGCCCGGGGCTTCGAGGTGACGGGGGTCGACCTCTCCTCGCGGGCGATCGACCAGGCGCTGCGCAAGGCCCAGGGATGCGAGGGCGGCGAGCGGGTGTCGCTGCAGGTCGCCGACTTCCTGCACGGCGAGCTGCCCCCCGGCGCCTTCGATCTGGTGTTCGATCGCGGGGTGTTCCACGTGTTCGACGAGGCTGCCGATCGCCTGCGCTTCGCCGAGCGGGTGGCCACGGTGCTCGAGCCCGGCGGGCGCTGGCTGAGCCTGGCGGGGAGCACCGAGGGCCCGGCCCGCGAGCACGGGCCGCCGCGTCGCTCGGCGCGGGACCTGGTGATGGCGGTGGAGCCCCACCTCGAGCTGGTCGACCTGCGCTCGGTGGCGTTCGCTGCCCGCCTGCCGTCGCCGGCTCGCGCGTGGCTGATGCTGGCGCGCCGCCGCGAGGTCGCGGCGCAGCCGTCCACGAAGCGGTAGCCCGCGGTCGAGAGACGACCGGGTCGCTCGGGCGCGGCTGAGCAGCGGTGAGCGAGCGCGCGGAGCGAGGCGCTCGTCGACTTCGGGGCGAGCGAGCGCCGGGCTCAGGCGCGGCTGAGCAGCGGCGAGCGGGAGAACGGCGACTTGGCCGGTGCGGCCACCATGCCCGCCGCCATCATGCCCGCCGCGAACTCGCCCTCGAGGCCGAGCCCCGGCAGGGTGAGCCGGCCCGCGAGGTAGAGGTTCTTCAGGCCCGAGCCGTGGGGCAGCACGCCCACGCCCAGGCTGGGCTCTCCGTCCACCCCGAACAGCTCCGACATCGGGACCTGCATGGCGGTGCCGGCCCCCAGATCGGTGCGCGGGCGGCCGCGGCCGTCGGTGGCCTCGCGGCCGTCGTGGGGCGAGTGCACCAGGGTGAGGTGATCGCGGCAGAAGGGCAGCACGCCCCGTAGATCGAGCTCCTCGAGCACGCGCTCGCGCAGGGTGCCGAGCTCCTCGCCGGGCGCGACCACCCGCGTGATCGACAGCCGCCGCTGCCCCTCGCGCGCGCCCGGGTGCAGCCGCAGGTAGGTGTGCCCCACGCCGTGGGCCGCCCAGGTGGCCCGCGAGGCCGAGTCGGTGGGCGTGATGGGATGCTCGGGCGCGGGCAGGCAGATGACCATGCCGGCGAGGGCGGGGGACAGGCCGCGCTCGTCGATCTCGGCGTGCATCACGAAGCGATGGGCCACGGGCACGATGGCCTGCGCGCTGGTGGCCAGGGGCTTGGGCACGTGCTCGGGGGGCAGCATGCCGTCGAGCAGGCGTCGCGGCGAGGTGGCCACGATCACGTGATCGCAGCCGTAGCGGTCGCGCTTGCCCAGCAGGCTCAGGCCGACCACCTTGCCCCGCTTGATCCGCAGCTCGGCCACCCGCAGGTCGGGCTTGACCTCGCCCGAGTGCAGCTCGATGCGCTGCAAGAGCGCCTTGCGGATGTGCGACAGCCCCTTGGGCACGTCGCCCGGGCCCTTGGCCCACAGCCCCGCCAGGCGCAGGCTGGCCGCCTTGCCGAGCTGGGCGGGGCTGAGGTGCTGGAGCCACGGCTCCACCGCGTGGGCGGCCGTGCGCAGCGGGTGCCCCTCGGGCAGGGGCTCGAGCTCGTCCACCTCGCGCCCGGGGAGCTGGCTGGCCACCCGCGACAGGAAGCGGCGGCTCCAGAAGCCGTCGGCCACCAGCGCGTTGTCGCTGGCCAGGAGCTGGTCGAGCATCTCGTCGGTGGCGTGGATCCAGCGGTCGCGCAGCGACCAGGCCTCGGCCACCGGATCGAGCGGCCACTCGCGCTCGGTCTCCTCGGGGAAGCGCCCGTCGGGCGGGCGCAGGTCGAGGCGCTGCTGCGGCAGCACCCAGTGCACCATGCCCTCCACCAGGCCGTGGTCGCGGCGGATCTGCTGCCACAGCCCCAGCTCCTGGAACACCCGCTGCACGGGCGGCGTGCCCATGTGCACCACGGGGGCGGTGTCGAGGGGCAGCACCAGGTTGCCCAGCCGCACCGTGCCCTCGGCCGGGCCGTGGGGCATCACCAGCACCCGCTTGTTGCGACGCGCGACCAGGGCCGCCGCGACCAGCCCGGCCACGTCGGCGCCGATGACCACGAGGTCGTAGTGGTTGGTGGTGAGGGCCAAGGGCGGGTCAGGAGGTGAAGCGCACCGGGGGACGGGATGGATCAGTATGCCCGACGACCCGCCCCACCCGCAGGCAGGGCTCGTCCACGGCCCGCAGCGCCGCCTCCACCGCCTCGACGCCGTCGGCCGCCACCACCAGCAGCATCCCGATCCCGCAGTTGAAGGTGCGGCGCATCTCGTCCTCGGTGACGCCCTGGGCGGCGATGGCGCGGAAGATGGGCGCCCGCGGGACGGCGGCGAGCTCGAGCTCGATGCCCAGGCCCTGGGGCAGCACTCGCGGGGGGTTCTCGATGAGGCCGCCGCCGGTGATGTGGGCCGCGGCGTGCAGCGGGGAGCCGGGCAGGGCGGTGCAGGCCGCCATCGCGCGGGCGTAGATGCGGGTGGGGACCAGCAGGGCGTCGGCCACCGTCTCGCCCGAGCCGCCCGGCAGCGGGTCGTCGAGGCCCAGGCCGGCGTGGGCCGGGTCGAGCAGGGCCTTGCGCGCGAGGCTGTAGCCGTTGGAGTGCAGCCCGGCCGAGGGCAGGGCGAGCAGGGCGTCGCCCTCGCGCACGCGCTCGGGACCCAGCACCGCGTCGCGCTCCACCACGCCCACCGCGAACGCGGCCAGGTCGTAGTGCCCCTCGGCATACATGCCCGGCAATTCCGCAGTCTCTCCGCCGAGCAGGGCGCAGCCGGACTGGCGGCAGCCCTCGGCGATCCCGGCCACCAGGGCCTCGATGCGCTCGGGCCGTAGGCGGTCGCAGGCGATGTAGTCGAGCAGGAACAGGGGCTGGGCGCCGCACACGAGCAGGTCGTTGACGCTCATGGCCACCAGGTCGATGCCCACGGTGTCGTGGCGGTCGGTGGCGATGGAGACGAGCAGCTTGGTGCCCACGCCGTCGGTGCACGAGACCAGCAGGGGGTCGCGCAGGCCCGAGGGCAGCCCCATCATCCCCGCGAAGCCGCCGAGATCGGACACCTGCTCGGGGCGGCGGGTGCTGGCCACCAGGGATCGGATCCGCTGGACGGCCTCGTTGCCCGCGTCGATGTCCACGCCGGCATCCCGGTACGAGAGGCCCTGGACCTTGTCGTCTGCCATACGGTGGCAGGCCCAATAGCAAGCCGGCGCACGGCCGTCCACGGCGCTCCCGCGGCGGGCCGTCGCACGCATGGCGCGCCCTGCCCAAGCCCCCCGTTTTGGGCTACACCCGGCTCGACCATGGCGTGGTGGCGACGCAAGAAGGACGCGCTCGACAAGGACGCGGTGGGCAAGCCCAAGACCTCGATGCCCAAGGGCCTGTGGTCCAAGTGCGAGTCCTGCGGTGAGATCACCTACACCCAGGAGCTGGTGGCCAACCTGCGGGTGTGCCCGGTGTGCCAGCACCATGCGCCGATGCCGACGGCCGAGCGCATCGAGGCCACCCTCGACGAGGACACCTGGGAGGTCCAGGACCAGGACCTGCGCTCCGGCGACCCGCTGGAGTTCGTGGACCAAAAGCCCTACACGGAGCGCCTCGTGAAGGCCTACGCCAGCGCGGGCGACAGCGACGCGTTCATCTCGGGCCTGGGCGAGATCGACGGGGTCCCGGTGAGCGCCGGCTTCTTCGCCTTCGAGTTCATGGGCGGCTCCATGGGCTCGGTGGTGGGCGAGAAGGTCACGCGGGTGTTCGAGCGGGCGCTGGAGACCACGCGCCCCGCGGTGGTGTTCTCGGCCTCGGGCGGCGCCCGCATGCAGGAGGGGGTGCTGTCGCTGATGCAGATGGCCAAGACCTCCGCCGCTCGCGCGCGGCTGCGGGACGCCAAGCTGCCGTACATCTCGGTGGTGCTGCACCCCACCACCGGCGGCGTGGCGGCCAGCTTCGCCATGCTGGGCGACGTGATCCTGGCCGAGCCCCGGGCCCTGGTGGGCTTCGCGGGGCCGCGGGTGATCCAGCAGACCATCGGCCAGGATCTGCCCAAGGGCTTCCAGCGCGCCGAATTCCTGCTGGAGCACGGGATGCTCGATCGCATCGTGCCGCGCCTGGAGATGCGCGAGCAGCTCGGCACCCTGCTGCGCCTGCTCACCGGCGCCCCGCCGCGGGTGCGGCGAGAGGAGCCGCCCCAGCCGGCGGCCGACGACGCTCCGTGAGCGAGCCCGACGGCTGGGACGCGCTGTTCTCCCGGCGCACGCTGGGCGTGCGCATGGGCCTGGGCATCGTGCAGGGAGTGTTCGAGGCGATGGGCGGACCCGGCGAGGCCATCGCCGCGGTCCACGTGGTGGGCACCAACGGCAAGGGCTCCACGGCGGCGATGGTGGAGCATGCCCTGCGGGGCCGGGGCTGGCGCACGGGGCTCTACACCAGCCCGCACCTGCGGCGGGTGGGCGAGCGGGTGCGGGTGGACGGCGAGGCGGTGGCCGACGAGCGGCTGCGGGCCCACGTACGCGCGGTGCTCGGGGCGGAGGCCGGGCTTTCGCTGGCGCGGCCGCTGTCGTTCTTCGAGCTGCTCACGCTGGCCGCGCTCGACCTGCTGGCGGCGGCCGGGGTGGAGGTGCTGGTGGTCGAGGCCGGGCTGGGCGGGCGGCTCGATGCCACGCGCCTGGTGAGCCCGACGGTCGTGGCCATCACCTCGATCGCGCTCGATCACCAGGCCATCCTGGGCGACACCCTGGCCGCGATCGCGGCCGAGAAGGCGGCGGTGATGCGGGCCGGCGTGCCCACGGTGAGCGCGCGGCAGGGGCCCGAGGCGGCCGCGGTGATCGAGGCGCGGGCGGCCGAGGTGGGCAGCCCGCTGGTCTGGGCCTCGCCGCTTCCCCGGGCGCCCGTGGGCCTGGCGGGGGCGCACCAGCGCAGCAATGCCGCGGTGGCCCTGCTCGCGGCGCGGGTGCTCGAGCCCGCGATCGGCCCCGAGGCGCTCGACGGCGTGCGCTGGCCGGGGCGGCTCGAGGTGGTGCCGTGGGGGGGCGGGACGCTGGTGCTCGACGTGGCCCACAACCCCGCGGGCATCGCGGCGGTGGTCGATGCGGTGGAGGCGGGCGCCGTCCCCCAACCGAGCCTTGTGCTGTTCGGTTGCCAGGCCGACAAGGACGGGCCCGCCATGGTGCAGGCGCTGGAGCGGCTCGCGCTCGAGCGCTGGTGGGTGGGGCCCGAGCCGGGTCTTCCGCCGGTGGGGGGCGCCGCGGCCTGGAGCGCCACCTTCGGGAGCGAGCGCATCGCCGCCGCGCTCGAGGCCATGCGCTCCGAGCTCGCCCGTGGCGCGGTGGTGCTGGTGTGCGGCTCCCACAAGCTGGTGGGGGCCGTGCTCGCGGCGGTCCACGGCGACCTGGGCGAGCCCGATCCGCAGGATCCTCGCCCGGTGCGGACCTGAGCCCCGGCGATCTTTTGGCGAGGCCGGACCGCGCCCGGTATCCTGGTCGTCCCATGGGCTCTCGTCGTCGGATGCATGCCGTCTCCCTGCTGGCGCTCGGCCTCGGGCTCGGCGGATGGGTCCCCGATGCGGCCGCGGCCCCGTCGACCCCTCCGCCGCCCAAGGCCAAGTCGACCACGCCGCCGCCGCCGAGCAGCCCGCCCTCGACCACCACCACGTCGCCGTCTGCCACCCCGTCGACCCCCTTCCTCCCCACGAGCCGCAGCGACGGCAACGGGGCCGGGAGCTCCACGCCGCCGCCGCCCTCGATCCCGTCCGCACCCACCGGTGGCGGCGGCGAGGCCGGGCCGAGCGAGCCCGAGCCGCCGCCGCAAGACCTCTCGCACACCTGGGGCTACTCGCAGAAGCGCAGCGACGTGGCGCCCCGCTACATCCGCACCAGCGATCCTGCGTTCGCGGCCCCCAACCCGGTGGGCTTCTACTCGGGCGTCTCGGTGCAGGGCAACCACGTGCCGCCGCTGCCCGCCAAGGAGCTGGGCCAGACGCCGGCGATGATGACCTGGTCCGGCTTCGAGCGGGTGGGGGAGGGCTCTCGGGTGTTCTTCCAGCTCTCCGCGCCCATCCAGCACGAGCTGAGCGAGACCCAGGGGGGCCTGCTGCTCAAGGTCCGGATGCGCAACACCAAGGTCAACGTCAAGAACAACCGCCGACGCCTCGACCTGCGCTACTTCAAGACCCCGGTCAGCGAGGTCAAGATCAAGCACCAGGGCAAGGACACCATCGCCATCATCTCGCTCAAGCGCGCGAGCACCCCTCGGGTGGAGCTGGTGGAGGGCAAGGCCGGGTACACGCTGCTGATCGTGCAGTTCGACGAGGGGGGCGCGGCCGTGGAGCCACCATCGTCACCTCCGCCGGCGCCCTGACGGGGCTTCGCGCGAGCACGGCTCGGGGGCGCGATCGCGGATCGTCGCCATCGCGTCGGCTCGGCGTCGCCGAGACCGGCTCGGCGTCGTCACGCTCGACTCGACGTCATCGAGACCGGCTCGGCGTCGTCACGCTCGACTCGACGTCATCGAGACCGGCTCGGCGTCGACGGGATCGACTCGACGTCCTCACGCTCGACTCGTCCCCATCGAAACCGACTCGGCGTTGATGCGACCAGCTCGGCGTCACCGTGACCAGCTCGTCACCGCGAGCGGATCAGCGTGTCGCCGTCGCGCCGTCGTCGTTGCTGCGCCACAGCCCCGCGACCAGGGCCCCCACCGCGGCCACCGCCCCCAGCACCGGCGCGCCCAAGACCGGGCCCACCGCGGCGATGCCCACCGCGGCGAGCGCCCAGCGGTGTCGCAGCGCATGCGCGATGCGAGCGTTGGTCGCCAGCCCGGCCACCACCACCGCGAGCTGCTCCTCGTCTTCCGGGGCCAGAGGTCTTGCTTGCAGTCTTGCCGGCAAGTGCCGGTGATTCTGGAACAATAGCCGGGTGACGATGTGGTGGAGCCGGGCCAGCTCGGCGTCGAGGCGGGGCTCGGTGGCCAGCACGTAGGGCAGGGCGAAGGTACGGATCCGAGGGTCGTAGATGCGGGCCCGGGACAGGGAGGTGACCGCCTCGGCGAGCAGCCCGCGGGCCTGCTCGGCGCGCCAGTGGTCTGCGTTGCCGGCATCCTCGAGGCACAGCAGCGCCATCGCCAGCGCATCGGCCGCGGCCTCGAGGTGCGGCCTGGCCCTGCCATCGGAGTCCACGTGCCGGTACGCGTGGCGGAGGGCGAGGGACTGGGGCAGAGCCGTCATCGAGAGCTCGGGGTCCGTTCAGTACTCTAGGTGACGAGCCCAGGCGCGGCCACCGGTGAGGTGAGGCTTTCGACGGCCGCCTCGCCCGGTCGATTCGCCGCGGATCCACGGCGAGGATCTCGCCGATCCCGGCTCGCCCAGGGGCTCAGTCGTCGGGGGCGGCTCGCTCGGCCGCCTTGGCCTGCTCCCAGAAGCCGTCGAGCACCTCGAGCCCGGCCTCGGCGGGGTCGAGCCCCCGCGCGTGGCACTGGCGCATCACCTCGGCGAAGCGACGCTCGAACTTGGCGTTGGCCCGGCGCAGCGCGTCCTCGGCCTCGACCCCCAGCTTCTGCGCCAGCCGCACCATCACGAACAGCAGATCGCCGAATTCCTCCCGGACCTCCTCGGGCGTCCCGGTGCTCCGGGCCTGCTCGAGCTCCCCGAGCTCCTCGCGGACCTTGGCCAGGGCGCCGTCGATGCTGGGCCAGTCGAAGCCCACGTGGGCCGCCTTGTCCTGCAGCCGCCAGGCTCGCTGCAGGGCCGGCAGCCCGCGCGGCACGCCGGCCAGGGGATCGGGCGGCCCCTCGTTGCCGCGCTCGACCTCCTTGATCGCGGCCCACTGCCGCGCGACCTCCTCGGCGGACATGGCGCGCTGCGATGCATCGCCGAACACGTGGGGGTGCCGCCGGATCATCTTGCTGCGGATCGCCTCGATCACCCCGTCGAGATCGAAGGCCCCCTCGCGCTCCCGCAGCGCCGAGTGGAACACCACCTGGAACAGCAGGTCACCCAGCTCGGCCCGGTGGGCGCCGGGCTCGTGCATCGACTCGAGCACCTCGTGGGCCTCCTCGAGCAGGTAGGGCCGCAGGCTGTCCAGGGTCTGGCGCTGGTCCCAGGGGCAGCCCGCCTCCGGGTCGAGCAGGCGCTCCATCAGGTCGCGCAGGCCGGGCAGGCCGTCGCGGAGGCCCAGGGCGCGGTGGTCGGGCACAGGCCAGCCGCCGTCACCGGGCGGGACCGCGGGGTCGGGCACAGGCGAGCCGCCGTCACCGGGCGGGGCCGCGGGGTCGGGCCGGTCGGTCGTCACGCGGGCTAGATAGCACGGGGTCTCGGCTGCGAGAGGACGTCCTGCGGTCTCTGCGCGCCAGCGGCGTGCTACCGTCGTCGGGCCCGGATCCCGAGGGTCCGCGGCCGCGCACCGCCCTTGTCCGCGCACGCAAAGCTCACCTTCGATGAGCGAGATCCCCTGCAGCTCATGCTCCAGGCGGTCGTGGGTCCTGGTGGCGGGGCGGCGACGATCGAGCGGGAGACGGGCACCCGCCTCCACGTGCGCGGCAACGAGGTGATGATCGAGGGCGAGCAGTCCGAGCTGGTGGCTCGCCTGCTGCGGCAGCTCTACGCCCTGGCCCGGGCCGGCAACCCGGTGGAGGCCAGCGACGTGGGCCGGGCGCTCGAGGTGCTGCGCCACGACGCCGAGGTCGAGCTGCGCGAGGTGTTCGAGGACGTGATCCTCGTGCGCCCGTCCGACGGCAAGGGGATCATGCCCCGCAGCCTGGCGCAGAAGCGCTACGTGGCCTCGATGCGCCGCCACACCCTCACCTTCGGCGTGGGACCCGCGGGCACGGGCAAGACCTACCTGGCGGTGGCGATGGCGGCGCGGGCCCTGATGGACAAGCAGGTGCGGCGCATCGTGCTGTCGCGCCCCGCCATCGAGGCGGGCGAGCGCCTGGGCTTCCTGCCCGGCACCCTCGAGGACAAGATCAGCCCCTACCTGCGGCCGCTGTACGACGCGCTCTACGAGATGTTTGCCCCCGACAAGGTGATGCGGATGCTGGAGCAGACGGTGCTGGAGATCGCCCCGCTGGCCTACATGCGCGGGCGGACCCTCAACGACGCCTTCGTGATCCTCGACGAGGCCCAGAACACCACCCGCGAGCAGATGAAGATGTTCTTGACCCGCATCGGGACCAACACCCGCGCGGTGGTCACCGGCGACCCCTCGCAGGTCGACCTGCCGGGCGGCCAGCGCAGCGGGCTGGCCCATGCGCTGCGGTTGTTGCGCGGCGTGGAGGGCATCGCCATCTGTCGCTTCTCCAAGAGCGACGTGATGCGGCACCCCCTGGTGCAGGCGATCATCGAGGCCTACGACGAGGACGCCAAGCGCCGCAACTCCGGTCCGCACCCGGTGGTGCCGCCCCGCGACGGCAAGCGCCCGCCCGACGCCGAGGCCTGAACGCGATGGCGCACCGCAAGGAGCATCGCCGGGCCAAGGCCCGGTCCGCGCCGCCCTTGGGCGACCCCGATCCCGTGCTCGACGTGATGGTCCGCGAGCTGGGGCGCTCCATGGAGGGCTTCGACGTGCCCGGCAGCCCGCGGCCCTACTTCATGGGCTACACCCTGCGGCGGGAGCGCTCGCTCCAGCTACGGGCCGCCTACGGCTCGCTGCTGCGCCGGCGCGAGACCATGCGGGCCCGCCTCTACTGCGAGGTGCGGGTGGGCGACCACCACTTCGACAACGTGATGGACGCGGGCCTCGACGTGGACGCCGACGCCCGCGAGAGCACGGACTGGGTCGACGCCCCCGACGACCTCGACCCGGTGGCCCTGCAGGTGGCCCTGTGGAAGCTGGGCCAGATCAAGCTCGACGAGGCGCTCGAGGACTACTACGACCACAAGAAGGCGCTGGTCAGCGAGTACCTGCGCGACGAGGTCGACGCCTTCACCAAGGAGCCGCCGCTGTCGCACCGCGAGGCGCTGCACGACGAGCCCCTGCCGCGGGAGCGCTGGGAGGCCATGCTGCGCGAGGCCTCGCGCGTCTTCCTGAGCCACCCCGAGTTCCACGACCCCACCATCTCGCTCACGGTGGACCGCCACCAGCGCTGGCTGGCCACCACCGAGGGCACGCGGGTGATCACCGAGAACGTCTACTGCCACGTGGACGTGGGCGGCTGGATCCTCACCGAGGACGGCGTGTACACCGAGGCCACCCAGCAGCGCTACACCCGGTCCATCGACGCGGTGCCCGACGCCGAGGGCCTCGCCGCCATGGTCGACCAGGTGCTGCGCGACCTGGCCAGCCTGCGCGACGCCGAGACCCCCGGGGCGTTCATCGGCCCCGCGCTGCTGGCCGGCCAAGCGGCGAGCACCCTCTTCCACGAGGCCCTGGGCCACCGCCTGGAGGGCGACCGCCTGGTGGCGCGCGGCGAGACCCGAACCTTCGCCCACAAGGTGGGCAAGCGCATCCTGCCCGCGGGGCTCGACGTCTACGACGATCCCACCCTCGCCGACGCCCAGGGCCACCCGGTGTGGGGCGGCTACCGGGTGGACGACCAGGGCGTGCCCGCCCAGCGGGCGCGGCTGGTGGAGGACGGCGTGTTGCGGGGCTTCCTGCACGGGCGCACGCCCACCCGCCACAGCCGCCGCTCCAACGGCCACGGCCGCCACGACGGCCTGTCGGCCCCCATGTCCCGCATGGCCCACCTGGTGGTGGAGGGCCGCCCCGATCGCTCGCTGTCGTGGGACCAGCTCGAGCAGCGCCTGCTCGAGCTCGCCCGCGCCCAGGGGCGCGCCGAGGCCATCGTGATCATCCGCGTCCACGGCGGCGAGACGGCCACCTCCTCGTACGACTTCCAGGTGTTCAAGGGCGAGCCGGCCGAGGTATGGGCCCTCGACGCCGAGACCGGCGAGCGCCGCCGCCTGCGGGACGTGGAGCTCATCGGCACCCCCCTGGCCGCCATGCAGCGGGTGGTCGCCTTCGGCGGCGATCCCCAGGTGGACGAGGGCTACTGCTACGCCGAGAGCGGCTCGATCCCGGTGAGCGGCGCCTGCCCGGCCCTGCTGCTGTCGGAGATCGAGCTCCAGCAGCGCAGCAGCACCGGCTTCCACGAGCCCCTGCTGCCGCCCCCCTTCGCCGACGACGGCAGCCGCGGCCGCACCATGGACGAGCGCAAGCGCGGCCGCCGACGCAAGCGCTAGCCGATCGGCCTCGTCACCCTGCGCCTTCGATCGATCAGTAGTCGTCGCGCAGGTCGATCCCCCGCAGCTCCTTGGCCAGCAGGCGGGCGAAGATCGCGGGTGCCACCCAGGTGTAGACCACGATGCCCAGCCACAGCATCTGGACCAGCTCGGCGATGTCCTCGCGGCCCAGGTCCTCGGCGATGGCTCGGACCACTCGCACCACCAAGAAGGCGCCTACGAGGATCGCCACCGTGCGGCGGTCGCCCAGGCCGCTCATCCACAGGTTCCAGCGGAACCAGGCGCCCAGCAGCGGGCTGACGCGGGCCTTGATCGACAGCAGCAGGCGCAGCGCTTCCTCGGAGGTGGCGTCGTGGCGCAGGGCCATCACGGCGTGCTCGCGGGCGTCGGCCGTGTTGCCGCGACGCAGCAGCACCCAGCCCATGGCGAGCAGGGCGTCGTTGCACTCGGGATCGATCTCGAGGGCGGTCCGGGCGTAGCGCTCGGCCTCGTCCACGCGGTTGTGGGCGAGGTGGTCGTCGGCGACGGCGGCGAGCACCTCGGGATCCTCCGGGTCGATCGCCAGCGCACGCTGCAGGTGGTCGTCGGCGGGGCGGGCCCGCAGGCGGGCGATCTGGGCGAGGCGCAGGTGGTAGGCCGAGTTGGCGGGGTCGAGCGCGATGGCTCGGTCCAGGTGCTCGGTGGCGGCGTCGAGGCGGCGCTCGGCGACCAGCACCGCGGCCATCGCCCCGTGGGCCAGGGGCTCCTCGGCGTCGAGGGTGAGCGCGGCCCGGGCCTCGGCCTCGGCCGGGCCCACCAGCTTGCGCTCCACCAGGCACAGCGACAGCAGGGCGTGCGCGTAGGCGTCGTCGGGGTCGGCGGCGAGGATCTGGTGCAGCAGGGCGATGGCCCCCTCGAGGTCGCCGTGCGCGATGCGATCGCGGACCCGCTCGAGCCGGCGGCGTCGCTGCTGCTCGTCGTGGCTCACGAGAGCACCAGCGTCCACCAGCCCGGAGGCAGCAGGGTGCCCAGCACCCAGCCCCGCAAGAAGATCCCGCCGAAGGCCAGCAGGTGGCCGCGCCGCGCCTGGCCGCCGTAGTACTCGTAGAGCTGAAGCTCGCGGCGCTGCCACAGCAGCAGCACGTAGCTCACCCCCAGCTTCCACGCGGTGAGCACGATGGCCACGTACTTGACCGCCCGCAGCTCGAGCACGCCCACGTTCAGCAGGGCGGCGATGAGCAGGGCGAGCCCGCAGCTCACGGCCAGGCCCAGCGCCAGCAGGCGCCGCTGCCGAGCCACGCGCTCGCCTCCCAGCCAGCTCCCGTTGGCGAGGAACCACGACCAGCCCAGCCACACCCCGCCGAGCATGGTGGCCAGCAGCGGCCACAGCGGGTCCACGATGGGGCCGCCGCGATCGGGGGGGCGAGGGGCCCCGCCGTGGGGGCCGTAGCTACCGGGGCTGCGGGCGGTGGCGGGCATGGATCAGCCCTTGCCGTGGCGCTCGAGGAACGCGAGCACGTCGTCGTAGCGCCCGCCGTCGTTGGCGTAGCGGGCGTAGTTGCGGGCGGTGGTCAGCCACTCGGCGGTGGTCGCCCGCACCTCGGGCAGGGCGGCCTCGAGGTGCCGCCACGACAGCGAGACCGTGTCCTCCTTGGCCAGCGACTCGTCGATGGCCTCGTCGACCGCGGTCTCCACCAGGTGGGTGAGGTCGGCCCCCGAGAAGCCCTTGGTGCGCCGCACCAGCAGCTCCACCCGCAGGTCGCCCTCGGTGGGGCGGCTGGCCAGCAGGCGCGAGAGGATGGCATGGCGCGCGGCGGCGTCGGGCGGGGGCACGAAGATCACCCGATCGAAGCGGCCCGGTCGCTGGAACGCGGGGTCGATGCTCCAGGGCACGTTGGTGGCCCCCACCAGCAGCACCCCGTGGTTGTTCTCGGCGAAGCCGTCCATCTCCGAGAGGAACAGCGAGACCAGCTTGCCGACCGAGCTCTCGCGTGCGTACTTGCGGTTGCCCGCGAGGGCCTCGAGCTCGTCGAAGAACAGCACCGCGGGGGCGCTGTCCCGCGCGCGCTCGAACAGGGCGTGGAGCTTGCGCTCCGACTCGCCGATGTACATGTCGAGCACATCGGAGATGGCCACGTTGATGAAGGTGGCGTTCACCTCGCCTGCGGTGGCCCGGGCGATCATGGTCTTGCCGCAGCCGGGCGGGCCGAACAGCAGCACGCCGCCGCCCACCTTCCGCCGGAAGCGCTGGAACAGGGTGGGCTTGTCGAAGGGCGTGATGATGCGCCGGCGGATCGCCTTCTTGACGTCCTCGAGGCCGCCCACGTCGTCGAAGCCGATGCGCTCGGCCGGCGGGGCGAGCAGGCGATCGAGGGTCTCGTCGGTGGTGGGCGGGCCGCTCACGATGCGCAGGCGACCGTCGCCGCCGTGGCTGGGCGGCGGCGACTCGGGACGCAGCGCCGCCTCGAGCTCGGGGTTCTCGAGCGTGGCATTGCCGGCCACCGCCTCGTGATAGGCGGCCAGCCCCTCGGCGCGACGGCCCAGCACCAGCAGGGCCCGGGCCGCGGTGATCCGGGCCTCGGGCGCGGCGAGATCCCCCAGCAGCTCCAGCGCACGCGGTGCCTGGTCGGCGCCCAGGCACAGCGTGGCCGCGGCCATGCGCCCGTCGGGCGGCAGCGCCGCGGCGTCGATCCCCTCGAGCAGGGCCAGGCCCGCGGTCGCATCGCCGCGCTCGAGGCAGGCCCGCACGAGCACCGCACGGAGCGGATGGTTGTCTGGGGTGGCCGCCAATGCGGCCTCCAGCCCGCGAAAGGTCGCGTCGTCCATGGGGGCGTCACGGAGCGTATCACCGACCGTCCCGAGCCCGGCGGTCCCAGGTGGGACGTCGATCGTCGGGGTCGGTCGGACGCGATGGTCGCGATCACCGCCATGGTGGATCGGGGGCGAGCGGTGCGGGCCTCGGCATATACTCCGCCGATGAGCGACGGCCCCCGCCCCGGGCTGACGAGCTTCGCCGAGGTACGGTGGTGGCTGCTCGAGGCCGTGCGTCCGGCCTCGGCCTGGCGGGTGCACCCCGAGGCGGACGGCTCGATCTGCATCGCTCGCACGCGGGCCACGGTCACCGTGATCGCGCCCGGCCGGCCGCTGCCGCCGAGCTTCGATCACCTGCTGGTGGTGGGCCCCAACGCCGAGCTCGCGGGGGCGCTGTCGGCCCTCGACGATCCGCGGGTGCACCTGCTGGGCCTGCCCTGCGCCGAGGAGGTGCTCGCCCGCGTGGTGGGCTCGGCCCTCGAGGCGGCCGAGGCCTTCGCCCGCGCGCGGGTGACCGACCAGCTCCTCGACATCGGCCTGGGCCTCAACGCCGAGCGCGATCCGGCCCGGGTGCTGCAGCTCATCCTCCAGCACGCCCGCTCGATCACCGGCGCCGACGCGGGCTCGATCTACCTGGTGGACGAGGACGCGGGCAAGCTGCGCTTCGCCGTCGCCGTCAACGACTCGGTGGAGACCGACCTGGGCTCGCACACCCTGCCCATCGGCGAGGGCTCGGTGGTGGGCAGCAGCGTGCTGCGGCGCCGGGTGATCCGCAGCCCCGATCTCTACCAGCCCCCGCCGCCGATCGAGGGCGACGCGGTGCGCCACGATCGGCGCTTCGACCAGCGCTTCGGCTACCAGACCCGCTCGATGATCACCGCGCCCATGATCAGCCCCGAGGGGCGGGTGCTCGCGGTCATCCAGCTCATCAACGCCAAGATCGGCCACGGCCCCCTGCGCACGCCGGCCGACTTCGAGGAGCGGGTGCGGCCGTTCTCGGCCGAGGACGAGCGGCTGTGCTCCTCGCTGGCGGCCCAGGCCGCGGTGGCGCTGGAGAGCGCCCGCCTCTACGAGGAGATCCAGTCGCTGTTCGAGGGCTTCGTGCGGGCCAGCGTGCGGGCGATCGAGCAGCGCGACCCCACCACCAGCGGCCACAGCCAGCGGGTGGCCGACCTCACCGTGGCCCTGGCCCGCAGCGCCGACCGGGCCGACCGGGGGGCCTTCGCCGCGGTGAGCTTCTCGGCCGAGCAGCTGCGCGAGATCGAGTACGCCGGCCTGCTGCACGACTTCGGCAAGGTGGGGGTGCGCGAGGAGGTGCTGGTCAAGGCCAAGAAGCTCTACCCGTGGCAGCTCGACCGCGTGCTCGCCCGCTTCGAGCACATGCGCACCGCCCTCGAGGTGCAGCGGCTGCGGGCCCAGCTCCAGCGCCACCGCGCGGGCCAGCCCGAGGATCCGGCCATCGACGCCGAGCACCGCGCCCGCCTGCGGGAGCTCGAGCACATGCTCGCGGTGATCCTCGAGGCCAACGAGCCCTCGGTGCTGCCCACCGACGTCTCCTCGCAGCTCGCCATCATCTCGGGGCACGAGTTCCTCGACGCTCGGGGGCGGCGGCACGTGCTGCTGCACGGCGAGGAGCTCGACGCGCTGCTCATCCGCCGCGGCAGCCTCACCGACGCCGAGCGCATCGAGATCCAGCACCACGTGACCCACACCTTCGACTTCCTGGTGCGGATCCCCTGGGGGCGCAGCCTGGCCAAGGTGCCCGAGATCGCGGCCAAGCACCACGAGTACCTCGACGGCAGCGGCTACCCCTCGCGGATCGCCGCGCCCGAGATCCCCCTGCAGGCCCGCATGATGACCGTCGCCGACATCTTCGACGCCCTCACCGCCTCGGACCGTCCCTACAAGAAGGCCGTGCCCGTGCCGCTGGCCCTCGACATCCTGCGGGCCGAGCAGCGCGAGGGCAAGCTCGACGAGGACGTGCTGCAGCTGTTCCTCGACGCCAAGGTCTACGAGGGGACGCGCTCGTGACCCCGCGGATCGACCTGGCGGTGGAGCGGACGGGCGTGCTCACGCCAGCCCGAGTGCGCGCGCTGGCCCGGCGCGTGCGCAAGGCGGCGCGGGCCATGGGGTGCATCCCCGAGGAGATCGACGGCATCGAGCTGCGGATCGTGGACGACCCGCGCATGCAGGAGCTCAAGGCGGCGCACCTCGGGGTGGCCGAGGCCACCGACGTGCTGGCCTTTCCCGCGGGCGATGCGTTGCCCGGCGAGGAGGCGCCGGGCCTGGGCGAGGTCGTGCTCAACCGCGACGCGGTGGCCCGCCAGGCGGTGCGGCCCGGCCCCGACGGCTGGCTCGACGAGGCCACCTCGCTGGCGATCCACGGGGTGGCGCACCTGATGGGGCACGACCACCACCCGCGCCAGGCGGCCCGCCGCATGCTGGCGTGCGAGCGCCGGGGCAGCCGCGCGGTGGGGCTGCCCTGCGTGCGGCCCTACGGCGGCCAGTAGCGGCGAGGAGGACCAGCGGATGGCAGTACCGACGATCGTCGTGCACGGCGGAGCGGGGCGGGTGGCGGCGGCCAACCAGGAGACAGCCGTGGCCGGCGTGCGCGAGGCAGCGCGGCGCGGGCACGAGGCGCTGCGCCGCGGCGGCTGCGAGGCGGCCGCGATCGCGGCGGTGCGCTGGCTCGAGGACGCGGAGACCTTCAACGCAGGCCGGGGCGCCTGCATGACCGAGGACGGCCGCTTCGAGGTGGACGCCGGGATCATGCGCTCGCGCGACCTCCGGAGCGGCGCGGTGGCGGCCGTGCGCGACCTGGCCGATCCGATCCTCGTGGCCCAGGCGGTGATGGAGCACGGTCGTCACTGCCTGCTGGTGGGCGAGGGGGCCGAGGCCTTCGCCCGGGCCCGCGGCGTGGGTCGCTTCGGACGGGACGGGCTGTGGACGGCCAAGGCCCAGGCCCGCTACGACGAGGCCACCGCGGGCCGCAGCGGCGCCGTGGGGCAGGCCGACACGGTGGGCGCGGTGGCGATCGATGCCGACGGCCACCTGTGCGCGGCGGGCTCGACCGGCGGCGTGCTGCTCAAGGCCCACGGGCGGGTGGGGGACAGCCCATTGCTCGGCGCGGGGCTGTATGCCCACCCCGCGCTGGGGGCCGCCTGTGCCACCGGGGTGGGCGAGGCCATCATGACCCACGTGGCCTCGTATGCGGCGCTGCTCGCCGCGACGCGGGGTCTCGCGCCCGACGAGGCCGCGGCCGAGGTCTGTGCTCGCGTGGCCACCTTCGAGGTGGGCGCGGAGCGGGCCACCTGCGGGATCATCATGCTCACGCCGCGCGGCGAGGTGGGCATCGCCCACGCCAGCCCGCACATGAGCTGGGCGGTGGCGCGCGGCGAGGGCGAGCCGGATCTGCGGGCGGCGCTGCGCCGCGATCCGGGATGAGCCATCCCTTGGTCGATCCGCTCCGGAGCGGAAGCCGCTACCATCGATCGTCGTGAAGCCCTGTCGCGTCTGCTCTCGCTTCGTGCGTCCCCGCCAGAGCGCCTGTCCGTTCTGCGGGGCCGCCTTCGCCCCCGTGGTCGAGGCCCGCACCCGCGGGCTCGGGCTGGTGCTGGGCCTGCGAGCCGGGCCTGCAGTGCACCCAGGGCGACCTGGTCCCCGGCTGTACCGAGACCCGCTGCTGCACCGCGATCTGCTCCGCGGACGACCCCACCAGCTGCGACGGGGTGCCCGGGACCCAGTGCTACCTCGTCGATCCGGGAAGCTGCCCGCCCCAGCTCTACTTCGTGGGCGTGTGCGGGGTGCCCTAGCAGGCCACACCCTGGCGTCGCGCACCTTCGCCGGCCTCGGGCCCCGTCGGGCCCTTGCCCCGCGCCGGATCGGGCGCCTATAAGGCAAGCGTGATCCTCGCGTGGGCCATGGCGGGCGCACTGCTGCTCGCCCCCGGGGCGGACGAGCCCGACCGCTCGGCCGACGCGAGCGTCGAGGCCCAGGCCTCCGGCCGCCTGGTGTTCCCGCCCGACTACCGGGGCTCGGTGGTGGTGGAGGACGAGGCGGGTCGCTCGGTGGCCGAGGTGGCGCTCGGGCAGCGCATCGCGGTCGACCTGCCGCCCGGGCGCTACCTGGTGCGCGACGCCGAGGGCGAGGCGATCGAGACGATCGAGCTCGAGAGCGATCAGGTGCGCTCGGTGGAGCTGCCCTCGGACTGGCGCGAGCCGACGGCCGAGGCCCCGGCCCGGCCGCGCGAGGGGGTCGCGTCGTCCTCGTCGTCCGAGCCCGCGGTGGCCACCGGGCGCCTGGGCCCCGCGCCCCCCGAGGCGGAGCAGGAGGTCGAGCTGGTGCGTCGCCGCCGGTGGACCCGCTGGGGCGCGCCGCTGCTGTCGGCCATCATCCCGGGCAGCGGCCAGGCGATCAACGGCCAGCCCGGCCGCGGCCTGGCCGTGTTCACCGGCACGGTGGGCCTGGTGCTCGGCACGGTGGCGGTGGCGGCCGCCCGCGATCCGGCCGAGGGGGCGACCGCAGGCGACCCCGGGCGCAGCGGGGCCCAGGAGGTCGTGCGCCTCACCGGCCTGGCCGGACTGAGCGCGGCGGTGGGCCTGCTGTACCTGGGCCAGATCCTCGACGCCCATGCGCAGGCGGTGGGCCGGCCCATCACCCCCATGCGGGGGCACGCCCTGTCGCTCGAGGTCTCGCGCTTCGCCACGGTGGGCTTCTCGCCCGGCGAGCCGGCCTACGACCTCTACCCCGACTGGTCGCTGGCGATCATGGGGCAGGTGGTGCCCCGGGTGACGGTGGGCCTGTCGGACGCGAGCATCAAGCTGGGCTCGGCCCGCGGCACGGTGACCGTGCAGGCGGGCGCCCGGGCGGCGTACCGCTTCTTCGAGCGCCGCCGGGTGTGGCTGTCGGCGGGCGGCGGCTGCCTGCTGCAGGGCACCCGCGCCAACGGGCCCGCGCCGCTGGCCGACGATCCCGAGACCGCGGCGGCCGAGGTGGACCGGGCGTTCTCGGTGGTGCCCTACGCCCACTTCGACGCGCGGCTGTTCCTGCTCGATCGCTGGTCGCTGGGCCTGGTGCCGCGGGTGAGCGTGCCGCTGTCGTCGGCGCGCCGCTTCGGCGGGGGCCGGGCCCTGCCGCGCTACGCCACCACCTTCGAGCTCGGGGCCGTGATGGGGGTGTACTTCTGATGCGACGCCCGCTCTCCACCGTGCTGCTGCTGGCCGGCTGCGCCCTGGGGTACCGGGGCGAGGCGGAGCTGCTCGGCGAGCACGACCTGCGCGACACCACCGAGCTGCGCGTGGAGCTGCCCGACACCCCGCTGTCGGTCGAGGCCTGTGCCGCCGACCTGCCCGAGACCTGCCCCGCCACCCTGAGCTACGACGGCGTGTGGCTGTCGGTGGCCGGCAGCCGGGCCGACGCCCGCGAGCAGGCGGCCGCGCCCGTGCTCCGCTTCGAGCGCTCGGAGGGCTTCGCCATCCTGCGCGCCGAGGTGCCGCTGTCGGTGCAGGGCCTGGTCGACCTCGAGATGGGCGAGCTGCGGCTGCCCGACGATCGCCACCTCGATCTGCGCACCGGGGTGGGGGACGTCTCGGTGCGCGGCACCGAGGCCAGCGTGGTGGTGGACGTGGAGGTGGGCGACGTGCTCATCCGCGGCGCCGATGCGGGCCTGGCCGTGCGCACGGGGCAGGGCGACATCGACGTGCGCACCCCGGGCCACGCCGAGCTGCGCACCAGCTCGGGCAACGTGGAGGTGGTGCAGACCGGGGACGCGCGCGACCTGCTGGTGCACACCGAGCAGGGCACCATCGTGGTCACCCTGGCCTCCGATGCCGACGTGGACCTCCAGATCGACACCCGGGGCCGGATCACCGTGCGGACCCCGGCCATCACCACGATCACCTCGGGGCACTTCGAGCGCGTCAACGGCAGCGGCTCGGCTCGGGTGCGGCTCGTGAGCCCCCGCGGCGACATCGAGGTGCGCAGCGTTGATCCGGGCTGAGCGGCGTGCTAATGCCGTCGTCGTCCGGTGTCCCCGCGCCAGAGTGGCGAAATTGGTAGACGCAGCGGACTCAAAATCCGCCGGGGGTGACCCCATGCCGGTTCGAGTCCGGCCTCTGGTACCAGCCCGCCTCGGGCGCCGCGAAGGCGTCCGGGGCGAGCGCGGCCCCGGCTCGCGGCTGGGATGCACGCGGCGGCCGGGCCCGCCATAATGTCCACGATGGCGTCGCGCCGGACAGGAGCCCCTTCGTGATCACCATGGACAGCACGAGCCTGGGCGGACACCTGCTGTGTGCGGTGCCCCAGCTGCTCGACCCCAACTTCCGTCGCTCGGTAGTGCTGCTGCTCGAGCACAACGAGGAGGGAGCGCTGGGCCTGGTGCTCAACAACCCGCTGCCCAACACCGTGGCCGACGTGGCTCGGGGGCTCGATCTCAGCTGGGAGGGCGACGAGGACGAGACCGTCCGCCTCGGGGGGCCGGTCGAGCCCATGCGCGGCTGGATCCTCCACGATCAGCCCGACTGGGACCCCACCGCCGAGGAGGTGCTCCCCGGGGTGTGGCTGACCACGTCGCTCGAGCCCGTCACCCGAGCGGGACACCGCGCGGTGGGGGGCGACCACAGCCGGGTGCTGTTCCTGCTCGGCTACGCGGGCTGGGCCGGCTCGCAGCTCGAGGGTGAGATCGCGGCGGGGAGCTGGCTGCCCGTGCCCATCGACACCTCCGACGGACCCGCACGCTACGGCGTGTCGCCGCGCTGGGTGCTCGAGCAGGAGCCCGAGGACATGTGGACCTCGGCCTTGCGAGCGCTGGGCGTGGACCCGGGGCGCCTCGCCCGCGCCAAGCTGGGATCGGACGCCATCCAGTAGGACGCGAGGTCGATCACACGGCGATTCACCGGGAAAGCCCCGGAACGGCGGTCCGGCCTGGGTACAGGAGGAATTGCCGACTAGACGTGCTTGGTAGGTATTTGTACGCTGCCCGGGTCCCTCAACCCGGAGCCCTGCCGTGATGCGCCATACGTCCCTGTTCGTGTCCATCGCTTCCCTCCTCGCGCTGACGAGTGGGAACGCCGTCGCGGCCGAGCCCGCCAGCCATCCGATCACTCCCAGTGCCCCGTGGGCGCTCGAGCTCGACGATGCGCTGAGCAAGCCGCTGGTCGAGCAGTGGTACGGGACCGAGGTCGCCCAGCAGTGGCGCGAGATCGAGCCGCACTGGAAGGACGACACGCAGCTCATGACGCGGGACAGCTTCGACGAGCCCATGCTCGCGGCGCTGGGAGTGGGACCGGTGCCCGCGATGAACTACGAGGCGTCGCCGGGCGTGGTGTTCGTGGCCATGGACGGGGTCACGCTGCGCCCCACCTGCGGCAACGGGGACTCGGCCCACTCGGCCCTCAACTGCACACCGCTGGTCAGCTCCGAGGTCACCTTCCCGCCCTTCGGGGCCCAGGCCGCCTCCGAGTACCAGCAGCTGCAGGCCTACTACGAGCCCTTCAACATCGTGATGACCAGCGGGCGGCCCCCCGACTTCGTGCCCTACACCATGACGGTGATCGGCGGCTCGGCGGCCCAGGCAGGGCTCGGCGGCGGGGTGTGTGGCGTGGCCAACGTGGCCTGCGACGGCCTCAAGCGCAACCACGTGTCGCTGAACTTCCCGCAGTCGTGCCCGGGCATGGCCGAGACGGCCGGCCAGGAGACGGCGCACAACTGGGGCCTCGAGCACACCGAGAACCAGAACGACATCCTCTACCCGTTCAACAACGGCGGCAGCAAGAGGTTCGTGGACGAGTGCATGGCGATCAGCGATGCCACCGGCAACGGCATCACGCAGTGCGGCTACGTCCACGAGGTGTACTGCCCCGCCGGCATGGGCGAGGAGCAGAACTCCTACCAGGAGATGCTCGGCGTGTTCGGTCCCGCCGAGGAGGACGTGACCGATCCGATCATCGTCTCCACCTTCCCCGAGGACGGGGCGGTGATGGACACCAACGAGACCTTCACCGTCACCGCCAACATCGAGGACGACTCGCGCATGGTGGCCGTGAAGTGGACCTGGGTGGACGGCCTGCCCGACGGCACCGACAGCTACACCCGCTGCACCAACAACGTGTGCGACAACGACTTCGTCACGGGGCCGAGCTTCGTGGCCTCGGAGATCGCCTGGGACTTCGTCACCTTCGACAACGCGCCCGAGGGCACCTATAGCTTCCTGCTCGAGGTCTTCGACGCCTACGGCAACGGTACCTCGCAGATGGTCACCATCCAGGTGGCCGAGGGCGGGGGCTCGGCCGAGGGCGGCAACGACGAGAGTGGCGGCGGCGACACCGGGGCCACCGGGGACGGCCCGGGCGGCACCGCAGGCGAGGAGGGCGGAACGGCCGGTGATGCCGGGGCCGACGGGGCCGATGGTGACGGAGGCAGCGGTGGCTGCCGCACCGCCACGCCGCCCGCCAGCGCGGCCTGGATGCTCGGCCTGCTCGCGCTGATCGGCATCCGTCGCCGCCGCGCCGCGTAGGCCCGGCTCCCGAGCCCGGCGCCCCTCAGGCGTCGGGCTCGCGGCGTTGGACCAGCGCGTAGGCCCCCAGCGAGGCCCAGCCCGTCATCAGGCACAGGCCGCCCAGCGGGGTCACGGCGCCCAGCACCCGCGGGGCGCCCAGCACCATGGCGTACAGGGTGCCGCTGAAGACCAGCACGCCCAGGGTGAGCAGCACGGCGGCCACCGCCAGCGCCCGACTGGGGCTGCGCATGGTCAGGCCCATGGCCACCAGCAGCACGGCATGGAGCTGCTGGTAGTGGGCGCCCGTCTGCCAGATCTCGAGGTCGCGGGCCGACACGCTGCCGCGCAGGCCATGGGCCCCGAAGGCCCCCGCCGCCACGCCCAGCAGGCCCAGGACGGCGCCCACGGCCAGGGTGCGGCGGCCCACGGGGGTCACGGGGCGCCTCCCTGCGCCAGCACGCTGCGCTCCGCGTCGAGCTGCGTGCGCAGCCACTGGGCGAAGTCCTGCTCGCTGCCGTCCTCGTGGATCACCCGGTAGCGCACCATGCTCGAGAACGAGTCGGAGGCGATTTCCTCGATGAAGGTGTCCACGTCATCGATGTCGGCCCCGAGGAACTCCCACTTCTTGCGCAGCATGTCGGCGAACTGCGGGCCGGTGTACTCCTTGCGCTTGGGCTTGCGCGAGCGCACCGGGCCCGAGCTGGGGGGCTTCTTGCCGGGCTTGGGCACCGCCTTGCGCGACGGCGCGACGAAGTGGAGCTCGCTGCGCTCCACCACCCGCAGGGCATCGAGGATCTGCAGGCGGCGCGCGTGCTCCTCGGCCTCGCGCACCTCCTCGGGATCGGCGGGCGGGGCCGGGCGCCCCTCGAGCTCGGCCAGCCGGGCGTGGAACCAGGTCTTGGCGAGCATCGACTCCTCCTCCGAGAGCAACACGCGATCGGCCGGCTCGTCGGTGCGCTCGGGCGCCGCCATGCGATCGATGAACTCGCGAGCGCTGCGGACCCCGGTGGGATCGCGCTCGAGCAGCAGCTGCAGCTTGTCGGCCGTGGCCGCGCCGTTGCGCTCGATGTCGTCGTGGATGAAGGTGTGCTCGCTGCGACGCACCGCGTCGATGAGCGCGGCGATCTTCTGCTGCTCGGTCATCTCGTGGCCGAGCTGCTCGGACTGGATCCCGCGGGCTTCCTCGGTGGCATCGAGGATCCGTGGGTTGGGAGTGCCGCAGGCCACGAGGACCACCGCCCCGCCGATGGTGACGAGGCCCGCCGTGCGTGCAGACACGCCGGGCGAGCGCCCCCTGCCGGAGGGCGCGGTAGCGCGGCGACCGAACATCCGTTACTAGGCTAGCATCGCGCACCACGAAGCACACCCGGGTGACCTGTGGGAGGCCCGCGCGGCGGCCGATCCCGCGCTGACGCCCCTCGCCGAGCGCATGCGGCCGCGCACCCTCGACGAGATGGTGGGGCAGAGCCACCTGCTCGGCGAGGGTCGGCTGCTGCGTCGGCAGATCGAGGCCGGTCGGATCCCGAGCATGATCCTGTGGGGGCCTCCCGGAACGGGAAAGACCACGCTGGCAAACCTGCTGGCGGGCCGGCAGGGCGCGGCCTTCGAGGTGCTCTCGGCGGTCAGCGCGGGGGTGCGTGACATTCGAGCCGTGGTCGAGCGGGCCCGCACGCGGAGGATGCACGAGTCACGACCCACCGTGCTGTTCGTGGACGAGATCCACCGCTTCAACAAGGCGCAGCAGGATGCCTTGTTGCCTCACGTGGAGGCGGGGGTGTGCCGGCTGGTGGGGGCGACCACCGAGAACCCCAGCTTCGAGGTCAACGCGGCGCTCTTGTCCCGGGCGCGGGTGTTCCCCCTGCGACCGCTGGGCATCGGTGATCTGGTCGCGCTCATGCGGCGGGCGCTGGTCGACGCCGAGCGCGGGCTGGGGCGGCCCGAGGTGCAGGTGGAGGACGGGCTGCTCGCGGCCATCGCCCACACGGCCGACGGCGACGCCCGGCGGGCGCTGTCGTCCCTGGAGGCGGTGGTGGACCTGCTGCCGCCGGGGCAGGTGGAGCTGACGCGGGCGCTGGCCTCCGAGGCGCTCGGGGGCCAGCCGCTGCGCTACGACAAGGACGGCGAGGAGCACTACAACGTGGTCTCCGCCTTCATCAAGAGCCTGCGGGCCTCCGATGCCGACGCGGCGGTGTACTGGCTGGCGCGCATGCTCGAGGCGGGCGAGGACCCGGTGTTCGTGGCCCGGCGCATCGTGATCTTCGCCAGCGAGGACGTGGGCAACGCCGAGCCGCAGGGGCTGGTGGTGGCCCAGGCCGCCGCCGATGCGGTGCGCTTCGTGGGCATGCCCGAGGCGGTGCTGCACCTGTCGCAGGCCACCACCTTCCTGGCGCTGGCGCCCAAGAGCAACGCGGCCCTGCGCGCGTACTCGGCCGCGCGCAAGGCCGTCAAGCGCTACGGGGCGCTGCCCGTGCCGCTGGTGGTGCGCAACGCGGTCACCAACCTCATGAAGGACGTGCGCTACGGCGTGGGCTACCGCTATCCGCACGACCTCGAGGGCGGCGTGGATCAGGAGCACGGCAGCTACCTGCCCGATGCGATCGTGCGGCGGCAGCAGGACGGCACCGAGCCGCGCTTCGTGGAGCCCAGCGATCGCGGCTGGGAGGGGCGGGCCGCGGCCGAGCTCGCCCGCCGGCGCGGCGGAGGCCCGGCGCAGCCCGCCGCGCGAGCGGGTGAGGAGCCGAGCCCCGACCATGGCGCGCCCGGTCGTCCGGTCGCGACGACGACGGCCACGGATGCCCTGCCGGCTCGGAGCCCGGACGTGACGAAGCCGAGCGAGCCCGAGAGCTCGCCCGGCGACGGCTGACCACGAGGGCGTCCGGTGAGGCTAGGCCTCGCCCGAGCGCTCGCGCTTGGTCTGCTCGGCGCGACGACGCATCCGCTCCTTGAGCTTGCGCTGGTGCTTGCGTCGACGCGTCTTGAGGGTCCGGCGGTTGTCTCCCTTGCCCATAGGCCCGGGGTTTTCGCCGATGGGAGGGGGTGGGATCAAGCCCGGAGATGACATCGGGCCCGGCGTTCGCTAGACCCGCCCTCGCATGGTGCGCCTCAGCGTCAACGTGAACAAGATCGCCACGCTGCGGAACTCCCGCATTCCCCCCGAGGCGCAGGGCGGCTACGCCGGGGTGCCGAGCATGCAGCGGGCCATCGAGACCTGCCTGGCCGCCGGGGCGCCCGGGATCACCGTTCACCCCCGCGAGGACCAGCGACACATCACCCCCGCCGACGTGCGCCTCGCGGCCCGGCTGGTGGACCCGGTGCGCGATCGAGTGGAGCTCAACATCGAGGGCGATCCGCGTCCCGAGCTGCTGGCGCTGGTGCACGAGGTTCGTCCGCACCAGCTCACCTTGGTGCCGGTGCGGCCGGGCGAGCTCACCTCGGAGGCGGGCTGGCCCGCCGACACGCCGCGCGGCTGGCTGGGCAAGGTGATCTCCGACGCGCAGCGCGACGGCATTCGCGTGAGCCTGTTCGTCGATCCCGACCCCGATGCGATCCGCTGGGCCGCGACCATGGGCGCGGATCGGGTCGAGCTGTACACCGAGCCCTTCGCGCATGCCTTTCGCCAGGGCGCGACCGCGGCCGAGTACGCGATGGCGCCCTACCAGGCCGCCGCCGAGCTGGCGCACGAGCTGGGGCTGGGGATCAACGCGGGGCACGACCTCGATCTGGCCAACCTGGTGCTGTTTCGGACGCTGTCGCACCTCGACGAGGTGTCGATTGGCCATGCGCTGATCGGCGAGGCGGTGTTCGATGGGCTGGAGGTGGTGGTGCGCCGCTACCTCGAGGTGCTCGCGGGCGAGCCCGTCCCGGCCGTGCCAATGAAATAGGCGAAATGTGCGTGGCCCCTCGGGTCCTCGCGCCGTCGGCCTGGACAAGCGCGGGCGGGGTGGGGGACCCTGGGATCCCATGGTGTGGTCGCAGTGGATCCGCCGGCGGGCACTCGTCGGGATCGTGGGGCTTTGGGCGGCCACGGGCGCTCCCACGGCCCACGCGGCCGGGCCCGCGTCCGATGCCGGGCAGCGGATCACCGACAAGATCGGGGAGGCCGATGGCGCGCGCACGGATGGTCGCCTGGCCGAGGCCGCGCGTCTGTACGGTGACGCCCATGCGCTCATCCAGGGCTCCGAGGAGTACCGCGGCACCGGGGTGGCCCTCGACGTGGTGCTGCAGGCGGCCCGCCTCTACCGGGAGGCCTTCAAGGCCTCGGCCCGCGACTACGCGCTGTGCCGCGAGTCCGAGGCGCTGCTCGACGCGTTCGTGGCGGACCTCCGGGGCCGCGGCCAGGCCGTGCCCTCGACGGTGAGCGACGAGCAGGCATGGGTGGCCGAGTGCCTGGCCGACGCGCCCGCGCCCGCGGTGCCCGTGGTGAGTGAGCCGGTCCAGACCACGCCGGCCGAGCCCACGCCAGACGAGCCCTCGACCGCGCCCGAGTCGACCGTGGTGCCCCCGAGCCCCGAGCCCGACGACCACCCGGATCCGACCGACGACACCGAGCCGCGGGGACGGGCGCTACCCATCGCGCTGGTGGGGGGCGGCGGCGCGGCGGCGGTGACCGGCGCGGTGCTGCTGGCGGTGGGCCTGCCGCTGCGCGCTCGGGCCGATGACTACCGCAGCGAGGTGCTCGGATCGCCGGAGTACCTGCAGCGAGGGCCCCAGGATCGGGCCGCCATCGAGGCCGCGCTGGGGAGCTACGTGGACGACGAGCGGCGGCGCGGCGTGGCCCTGATGGCCAGCGGCGGCGCGGTGCTGGGCCTGGGCGTCGCCGCCGTGATCGTGGGCAGCATCCAGCTCGCGCGCGCGCGCCCGGGCCGGCGCGATCGATCGGCGCGGGCCCGTCTCGATCCCCAGCTGGTGCTCCGGCCCGGTCGTCTCTCGGTGGGGGCGTCGCTGCGCTTCTGATTGGACCTTCGCCGTGTCGTCGTCCTCTGGCTCGCTCGCGTTCTCACGCCTCACCATCGGCTCGGTGGTGGAGGGGCGCTACGAGATCGTGGGTGAGATCGGCCAGGGCGGCATGGGCACGGTCTACGAGGCCAGGCAGCTCAAGCTCGACAAGCGGGTCGCGCTCAAGGTGCTGCAGTCCGAGCGGGCCCTGCGAGACGACGACGGCAACAGCCACAAGCGCTTCTTGCGGGAGGCCCGGGTCGCGTCGGCCATCCATCACCGCAACGTGGTCGACATCATCGACTTCGGCGATCTCGAGGACGGCTCCACCTACTACGTGATGGAGCTGCTCAAGGGGCGAGACCTGGCCTCGATCCTCAAGGAGGAGGGGCCGCTGGCGTGGGGCCGCGTGCGGCCGCTGCTGCGGCAGGTGCTCTCGGCGCTGGGGGCCGCCCACCGGCAGGGCGTGATCCACCGCGACGTGAAGCCGGCCAACATCATGGTGCTCGACGAGCCCGACGAGTGGGGCCGCCCCTGGGTGAAGGTGCTCGACTTCGGCATCGCGCGGGTGCAGACGGCCGAGGGCGACTCGCAGACGCTCACCGGGACCTCGGAGCTGCTGGGGACCGCGGCCTACATGGGCCCGGAGCTGGCCAAGGGCGAGCGGGCCGATGCGCGCACCGACCTCTACGCGCTGGGGATCGTGGCCTACCAGCTGCTGACGGGCACGGTGCCCTTCCAGGCCCCCAATGCGTTCCAGGTGCTGCTGCGGCACATGACCGACCTGCCCCGGCCGCCGCGGGAGCTCGAGCCCTCGATCCCCTCCGAGGTCGAGGCCTTCGTGCTGCAGTCGCTCGAGAAGGACCGCGAGCATCGCTTCGCCAGCGCGGCGGAGATGGCCGCGCGGCTCGACGAGCTCGACGTCGACGAGGCCTCGGACGCCCACCGGCGCGGGCCGATCGCCGCCCGCTCGAGCGAGCCGGCCGGCGCCGTCGGGGTGATGGACGCGGCGAGGCAGGCCCGCCAGATGACCGAGCTGTACACCGCCCGTCCGCCCGGCGCCGATGCGCGCCGCGACGACGGTGTTGCGACCGCCAAGACGGTCGTGCTCTCGGGGAGCTCCTCCGCGGGCTCGCGGCGGGTGCCGTGGGTGGCGATCCTCGCGGGTGTGGGCGCAGTGGTGGCGGTGGTGCTGTGGCTGGTCCTCGGCGCCGACGATTCCCGCTCGGGCACCACCCCGCCGGGGTCGCGCGATGTGGCCGGGCCGATCGATGCCGAGCCCCCAGGGGCATCGTCTCCCGCGGAGGTCGTCGCCGCGAGCACGGCCGACGCCGGGGCGGCCGGGGGCACGACGGGCGCGGACGAGGGGGCGAGCGGGGCGTCCTCGCGTGTTCCCGAGGCCAGCAGCGGCGGCACGCCCGAGGCCGGCAGCGGCGGCACGCCCGAGGCTGGCACGGGCGGGGACGAGGGCCGCGGCGACGAGCCCGAGCCGTCGAGCGAGGCGGAGGGCCCCGCCAAGTGCCGCACCCCCGCGTGCCTGCACAAGGCGGCCGAGACCCGGCTGCGACGGGCGGTGCGTCGACGCTGCCGCTCGCTGGGCAGCGGAGAGGTGGTCACGGTCAAGCTCACCATCGGGACCGACGGTCGGGTGCTCATGCCACGGGTCCTCGAGCCGCACGACGGGACCGCGCTGGGCAAGTGCGTGGTGGAGGAGGTCGCCAAGGGGCGCTTCCCGCCGCCGTCCCAGCTCACCCCCACCCAGCTGAGGCTCAAGCCATGAGCGAGGAGTCGGTGCGCTCGTCGGGGTGGGTGGGGCGCGGCCTGCTGGGGCTGTGCGCGGTGCTGGCGTGCACACCCGAGACCTTCGAGATCGCCTTGCCCTCCACCTCGGGCGAGGGCTCGACGACCGTCGTCGCCGACGCGAGCAGCTCGGGCGAGGCGACCGAGACCACGGCCGGCCCCGGCTCGGGCTCGACCGACGGGAGCGACTCGAGCTCCGACACCGACGATTGCGTCCCCGTCGACGACGGCTGGTGGGACGCCGACTGGGCGAAGCGGCGCCGCCTCGAGATCGATCCCTCGGTGCTCAGCGGGGTGCAGCAGGACTTCCCCGTGCTGGTGCGCATGCCCGCGGACGGGCTGGGGCCGAGCTGGGGCGAGCGCGGAGGCGACGACATCCGCGTGCGCAGCGAGGACCCGCGGGTGCCGCTGGTCTACGACATCGACGACGTGGACGCGGACGGCGAGCTGGCCCTGTGGCTGCGCCTGCCCACGATCGACGCCGCCGGGTCCCCGGTGGTGGCGTGGCTCTACTACGGCCAGCCCGAGGCCTCGCCCGGCCGCGCTCCCGCCGAGGTGTGGAACGGCTATATCAGCGTGCACCACCTGGGCTCCGATCTGCGCGACTCGGCCCACGAGCACCACGGCTCGTCGCAGTGGGAGCCCGAGCCGTGCACCGGTGACGACGACTGCAGCCCGCGCATCGGCGTGGCGCGGAGCTTCGTGCCCGAGCTGCTGCACGAGGTGGTCCTGGCCGATCACCAGGCCTACGACCTGGGCCACGACCCCTACGACGACTCGATCTCGTTCACCGTGTCGCTGTGGATGCGCAGCCCGATCTTCGGCCAGTACGACTGGGGAGCGCTGGTGGCCAAGGGCGACGACACCTGGCGGCTCCACGTGACCAACTCCACCGTGCCCGCGGACGACGATCGCATCGCCCTGGGGCTGGACTGCTACGAGCCCGAGTGTGCCGAGCTCGACGCCACCGGCGTCATCGACATGGACTCGGGCAACTACAACCTCTTTCCCACGCCCGCCGAGCTCCCCACCAACCTGGGCGACAACGGCTGGCACCAGGTGGTCGCCACCTTCGAGGCGCTCGATCTGCCGGCCATGCCCCCGCCCGACTACGTGCCCACCACCCAGGCGCGGCTGTTCGTGGACGGGCAGCTGGTCACGGCCAGCCCCGAGCTGCTGGGCTTCGTCCTGCCCACCGACGACCAGCCCGTGCGCCTGGGCCACAACATCAACACGGGCAATCGCTGGGGCGGCGTGCTCGACGAGCTGCGGATCTCGGTGGGCGCCCGCTCGGCCGCTGCGATCGCCTCCGACTACGCCACGGTGACCGCCGATCACGTCACGGTGGGAGAGGAGCAGCGGCGGTGCCCATGAGCGCGCGGGCACGAGGCGCCGTGGTGCTCGGGCTGGGGCTGCTGCTGGGCTGTCCCACCCCCAAGCCGGTGGTGCCCGCGCTGCCCGAGGACGACGGCTCCACCTCGAGCGGAGGGGGCGACGGCTCCACCGGGTCGGGCTCGGGGGGCCCGAGCACGAGCGCGGGCACGAGCGCGGGCTCCACCTCGAGCGGCGACGAGGGCTCCTCGAGCGGCGAGCCCGTAGCCTGCGAGCTGGGCGTGGGGCAGGGGTGCCTGGCTCCCCGGGGTGAGTGGTGGCCGCAGGGGGGCAGCTGGGCGTTTCGGCGGCGGATCGAGCTCTCGTCGCCCCTCGCCACCCCGCTCGACGACGCGGTGGTGCCCATCGTGCTCGACGACGGCTTCGAGTACGGCTGCGCCAATGCCGATGCCTCCGACCTTCGCTTCGTGGACGACGGCGGCACGGTGCTCGACCACGAGATCGACGAGTGGCATCCGGGGCAGGGCGCGGTGGCCTGGGTCCGCCTGCCCACGCTGCCGCCCGCCGGCACGACGCTGTGGCTCTACTACGGCAATGCGTCCACGGTGGGGCTGAGCGCCGAGGTCTGGCCCGCGACGGTGGGCTACCAGGCGGTGCTGCACTTCGGCGACGACCTGCAGGACGCTCGCGGCGTGCACCACGGGATGCCCGCGGTGCCCGGCGAGTCCCTGTTCGCCCAGGGGGCGATCGGCCGCGCGGTGCACTTCGAGGAGGTGCTGGTCGATCGCCGGGTGGAGCTGACCGCCACCGAGCTCATCGACGACGCGATCGTGAGCAGCCAGAGCCTGACCGTGAGCGCGTGGATCCACGCCACCCCCAACGTGGCCGCGCGCCGGGCCTACCGCGCGGTGGCCAGCCGCGGCACCGAGGCCTGGGGGATGTCGCTTCACGACGCGGGGACGGTGCCCTGGAACTTCTCCCCGCCCGTGCACGGCCTGTTCGTCACCTACTGCGACGAGCCCGTGTGCACCGGCTACTTCGACATGGTGTTCCACACCCACGCGAGCGAGGGCACGGCCGCCGTCGTCGAGCACGAGGTGCTGGCCTTCTGGCACCACCTGGCCGTCGTGCTCGAGCCGCTGGGTGGGGGCGACTTCGCCAAGCGACTCTACGTGGATGGGGTGCTCGACGCCGAGGACGTGGGGCCGCGACCGCTGGAGTGGGCGACGCTGTCGCTGCACGAGTACCCGATCACCATCGGCACGGGCCCGCAGGACTCCGACCAGTACGTGTTCCACGGCGAGATCGACGAGCTCCACGTGGCCAGCGAGGCCTTCGGGGCGGATCGCCTGCGGGTGGAGGCGGCCTTCGGCGATCCCGACGGGCCGAGCCTGGTGCAGCTCGACGCGCCCGAGTGTCAGTGAGCGAGCCCGCTGCGCTCAGCGGGCCGCGCCCAGGCGATCGAGCACGAAGACCATCGCATCGAGCTCCGCCTCGATGCGATCGGCCACCCGCGGCGAGCCCCCGTGCCCGGCCCCTCGCTCGATCCGCAGCAGGGCGTCGGCGCCGGCGTGCTGCAGGGCGGCCACGAACTTGCGGGCGTGCATCGGGTCCACGCGGTCGTCGTTGTCGGCCGAGAGCATCAGCAGCGGCGGGTAGTCGACGCCGGGCCGCACCTTGTGCAGCGGCGAGTAGCCCCACAGCCAGCCGAAGTGCTCGGGATCCTCGGGCGAGCCGTACTCGGGGATCCAGGTGGGCCCGGCCCCGAAGCGGTGGAAGCGGATCATGTCGAGCAGGGGCACCGCGCACAGCACCGCGCCGAACAGCTCGGGGCGCTGGGTGGAGACGGCGCCCACCAGCAGGCCGCCGTTGGAGCCCCCGCGGATCGCCAGCCGTCCCGGGCGGGTGTAGCCCTCGGCCACCAGGTGCTCGGCCGCCGCGATGAAGTCGTCGAAGGTGTTCTGCTTGTTGGCGCGCCGCCCCGCGTCGTGCCAGGCCTCGCCGTACTCGCCCCCGCCGCGTAGGTTGGGCATGGCCCACACCCCGCCCAGCTCGGCCCACAGCGCCGCGGTGGGGGAGAAGCCCGGGGTGAGCGAGACCCCGAAGCCGCCGTAGCCGGTCAGCAGGGTGGGGTTGTCGCCGTCGAGCTGCAGGTCGTCGCGGTGCAGCACGAACATGCTCACCGCGGTGCCGTCCTTGGACTGCACCGTGGTGCGCTCCAGCACCAGGTGGGGATCGACGGGCACCTCGATGGTCTCCCAGGTGCGCAGCGAGCCGTCGCGCAGATCGAGGGTGGCGATGCGGGGCGCCCGGTCCATGGCGCTCAGGTGCAGGAACACCTCGGGGTCCTCGGCGCGGCCGGCCATGCCCGCCACGCTGGTGGGGCCGGGCAGGGCCACCTCGCTCACCTGCGTGCCGTCGAGCTCGTGGATCTCGAGCGCCGCCGCGGCGTGGTCGAGGTACTGCAGCAGCAGGCGCCCGCCGTGCACGGTGGCCGACTGCAGGGTGGCCTCGCGCTGCGGCACCACCTCGCGCCAGCGGGAGGGCTGGGGATCGGCGGGATCGATCTCGATCACGCGGCCCCGAGGAGCATCGAGATCGGTGAGCACGAAGGCGCGGCCGTCCGCGAAGGAGACCGAGCCGTGCGCCGGGTGGCCCACGAACAGCGGCTGCCAGCCCTCGCTCCCGCGGGCGTAGGCCGAGGCCTCGCGCAGGTACAGGTCGGTCGCGCTCCAGCCGTGGTGCAGCGACAGCACCCAGCGACGCCCCTGGTCGGTCGCGTGCACGCCCACGAAGGTCGCGGTGTCGCCCAGCGGGCCGTAGAGCACGGGGTCGTCGGCCGCCGGGGTGCCCAGCCGGTGCAGCCGCAGCTCGGCGTGCGAGGGCAGCTCGGGCGCGGGGATCGAGGGATCGTCGGGCAGCCCGGTGTAGGCGAAGGCGAGGCCGTCGGAGGTCCAGGCCGGCTCGGCATAGCGGGCCCCCATGATCACGTCGGGGAGGTCGCGGCCGCTGTCCACCTCGCGTATGTGCAGGGTCGCCGCGTCGGCGCCATCGCGGCTGAGCGCGTAGGCCACCCGGCGCCCGTCCGGGCTGGGCTGGGGCCGGCGGATGGTCACCCGGCCGTGCGGATCGAGCTGCATCGGGTCGAGGAGCACGCGCTCGCGGCCGTCGGCCTCGCGCACCATCCACACCGGCTGCGCGGCTCCGGGCGCATGACGGGCGAAGAACAGACGATCGCCGCGGCGCATCGGCAGCCCGACCGAGGCCACGTCGATCTTGGCCCGCAGCCGCTCTCGCAGCGTGTCGCGGTCCGGCAGCGCGCGCAGCTCGGCCCGCGCGTAGGTGTCCTGCTCGTCCATCCACGCCTGGACCTCGGGGTGCTCGACGTCCTCGAGCCAGCGATACGGATCGGACACCTCCACCCCGTGCAGGGTGTCGACGATCGAGTCGCGCCGCGTGGCCGGCGGGCCCGCGCGGCGGATGGCCTCGCACTGGTCCGCGTCGGCGGCCGGGCCCAGGGTGGCGCTCGGGGGCACCGAGGGCTGGCCGCAGGCCGTCAGCAGGGCGAGCAGGGCGGTGGTCGGCGGCGAGCGTCGGCGCACCGACCCATGATAGCCGCCTCGGCGCCCTCGCGCCCGCTCACCCCTCGAGCTCGGCCAGGATGCCCTCGACCCGCACCTGC
Source organism: Myxococcales bacterium (assembly GCA_020633315.1). Lineage (GTDB taxonomy): Bacteria > Myxococcota_A > Polyangia > Nannocystales > Nannocystaceae > Paraliomyxa. The sequence continues at coordinate 140,252 of JACKDV010000003.1, read as the reverse complement.
TCGCGCCGGCGCCCCGGCACCAGCTCGAGGTAGCGCTTGTAGTGCTCACGGGCCCGATCGAAGTTGCCCAGCTCGCGCTCGATGTCGCCGAGCAGGCGGTGCAGCTCGCCCAGATCGGGCGCCAGGGCCAGCGCCACCTGGGCCGACCAGCGGGCGCGCTCGGGCATGCCGCGGCCCAGCATCACCCGCGCGTGGTCGATGGCCTCGATGGCCTCCTGGTAGTCGCGGAACTCCTCGCTGTAGAGCAGCGGATCGGCGGGCAGGTCGTCGAGCGGCGCGGCGGGGCCGTCGTCGCGCCCCAGGCTGCGGGCCAGGTCGATGGCCTGGTAGCGCCCGAGGGTGGAGGGCCCCTCGGACACCCACATGACCATGGCCGTGGCGTCGACCACCACCGAGTGCGTGGTGGTGAGGTTCTCCAGCGCATTGTGGTTGCCCAGGCCCAGCTCCTCGTCGCCCTTGCCCCGGCGGTCCCGCAGCACCGCCACCGCGCGCGCGGGATCCATGGGCTCGCCGGTGGTGAGCAATTCCTCGAGGCGATCGTAGCGGTAGCCCGAGGAGGTGTAGCGCCGCACCCAGTCGTTCTGCAGGTCGCTCTCGAAGGCCTCGTCCACCATGTGATCGGTGGCCCACACCACGGCCTCGTCCTCGCCCCGCACGATGCGACGGTTCTCGCGGTCGCGCGGGGCCACCTCCATCACCACCGCCTTGCGGTGCATGCCGTCGCCCACCAGCACGATGCCGGAGCTGCGCAGCTCGGCCTCCTGGATGATCTCGACCGCGCGCTCGAGGGTGTCGGCCTCTTCGAGCACGGTGCGCAGCACCAGCGGCAGCGGGGCGCCCTCCTCGGGGGGGTCGTCGGTGCGCGCGGGGTCGAGGGCCACGAAGATGCCGCGCGCGTTGATCCCCGTGACCACGCCCATCAGCCCCGCCCAGCCCACCGAGACGAAGGGGTAGCGCCCGTCGGGGTGGTGGAAGGCCACGATGCGATCGGCCTCGAAGTCGCGGCCGAGGTCGAAGCTCAGGGTGCGTCCGATGATGAGGTTGCCCGGCTCGCCCGCCGCGGTGCGCTTGGGAGTGGCGGCGAACATGCTGCCCTCGAGCAGCACGTCGTCGAGCCGCTGTCCCAGGCCGTAGACGCACTGGTAGAGGAACATGCGGTGGTAGCTGTCGATGCGATCGTCCTCGTTGGCGGGCAGCGCCTTGGCCATGGCGGCCAGCTCGTTGCGGTGCTCCTCGTCGAGGTAGCGATCGGCCCCGCGGTAGTCCCAGCGCAGCACCATGGCCGCGGTCCACTGCTCGAGCCAGGCGCCGTAGCGGCGCTCGATCATGTCGCGCACCCGGTCGTCGAGCTCGCGGAACAGCCGCTCGCTGAGGCGGCCCCGGGCGTCGCCGATCTCCACGGGCGAGCCCTCGAGGTGCATGCGCCACAGCCGGCCGTCGCGGTCGATCCACGAGCGGCCGTAGCTCAGGCGCCGGCCGGTGGGGTCGACCTCGAAGGCGTAGGTGGGCGGGTCGACCTCGGGGGCGTCGAGCTCGGTGTAGCTGAGGTAGCCGGAGTACGACAGCGCCACCAGCACGAAGGCGATCCCCGCCAGGGCCGCGGCGGCGCGGAGCAGCGCGAACACCGGGCGATCGGTCGCCCGCGGGGTGGAGGAGAAGCGCGCCATCGCGACGGTCTCGCTGCGGGGTATACCCCAAGCCACGGCCCGGGAAGATGGGTCGTCGCGCCGCGGCCGCGGTCCTATACTCCCGAGCCACCATGACCCGCCTTCGTGCTCGCCCGACCCTCCGCTTCCTGGCGTCGGCGGCGGTGCTCGTGGCGCTGGCCTGCGAGCCCGAGCGCCCGCCCGCCCCCAAGATCGAGGCCACCGACCCCGATGCTCCGCCCGCCGCGGACGCCGAGGCGTTCCTCGAGCCGGGCGCCTCGGACGCGATACTCACCTACGCCGGCGACCGGGGCGTGTTCGCCGACACCAGCAAGGTGGATGCGGTGCCGCCCGAGGCCCGGGGCCTGGTGCGGGTGAAGCTGCTGTCGGGCCCGGAGGCGCCGGCCGGCACGGTGTGGGTGACCAACCTGGGCGCGGCCGAGGCCGACGGACGCTTTCGCCTGAGGACGGTGCCCCGCGACCTGTTCGAGGAGCTCGCGCTGGGGGAGGGGCGCAGCAGCGACGTGAGCCTCCCCGAGGGCCTGCGGCCGCCCGAGCAGGTGGCCAAGGTCGAGGGCGTGATCGTCTACAAGACCGCGTGGTGTGGCGTGTGCAAGAAGCTCGAGGGCTACCTGAAGCGCAAGGGCGTGGACTACGAGGCCAAGGACATCGAGAAGGACCGCGCGGCCGCGGCCGAGCTGCAGGCCAAGGCCCAGGCCCAGGGCGTGCGCACGGGCAGCGTGCCGGTGATCGACGTGGGCGGTCAGCTCATCGTGGGCTTCGATCGCGCCCGCCTCGAGCAGCTGCTGTGAGGCGTCGGAGCCTCGCTACTGCAGGGCGACGGGCTCCACCTCGGCGAGGAAGGTCTCCGCGTCGACGAGCTCCTTGAAGTGCACCGCGGCCGCGGGCATGGCCTCGCCCTCGCGCAGCTTGGGCAGGTGCTCGCGGAGCCCCGAGCCCTTGGCGTAGATCAGCACGCTGGGCAGCGTGGCGCTGCCGAAGGCCTCCTGCATGGCGCTGTGATCGTCGGTGCCATCGGTGACGTCGACCTTCACCAGGTGGAAGCGCGTGGTGATGAGCGGCTCGACCCGCTCGTCGTGGAAGGTGAGCTTGTCCATCTCCTTGCAGGGCAGGCACCACTTGGCCGCGAAGTCGATGAGCAGCGGCTTGTCGTCGGCCTCGGCCCGCTCGATCTGCGCCTGCAGCTCGTCGATGGTGGTGACGGTCTGCCAGTCCATCGGCGGCACGTACATCACGTTGTTGACGGCCACGATCCCGCCGAACACGGTGACCCCCACCGCGAGCGCCTTGCGGAAGCGCTCGCTCCGGGGGCCGTGGAACGACAGGTGGATGGCGCCCAGGCCCACGCCCACCAGCACCGCGGTGACGGCCGCCAAGAAGCCCCAGCTCGGATCGAGGATGAGGTTCTCGAGCTTGGTGGACAGCGGGCGCAGGAAGTAGAGCGCCATCACCACCAGCAGCACGCCGAAGAAGCTCTTGATGTACTCCATCCACGGGCCGGGTCGGAACAGGCTGGCCCCCAGGGCCACCGCGAAGAACAGCGTGCCCATGCCCAGCGCGTACACGAACAGCAGCGATCCGCCGTAGAACACCCCGCCGCCGGAGGCCGAGGCCTTGGCGATGAGGGTGAGCAGCGAGACCAGCACGGGGCCGGTGCAGGGCGCCGAGATGAAGCCCGAGACCAGGCCCATGAGGAACGCGCCCACCGGGCCCGCGCCGCCCACGGTGTTGAGCCGGCTCTGCATGCTGACCGGAAGCTGCAGGTCGAAGGCGCCGAACATGCTGGCCGCGAGCGCCAGCAGCAGCAGCGCGATGGGGATGACCACCCAGGGGTTGGCCAGCCACGCTCCGAAGGCGCCGCCGGTGAGCGCCACCACCACGCCGAGGCTGGTGTAGAGCGTGGCCATGCCCAGCACGTAGGCGGTGGCCAGGAACAGCGCGCGCCCCCGCGAGACGCCCTTGGCTCCGAACACCGCCACCGTGATCGGGATGAGGGGGAACACGCAGGGCGTGAGGTCGACCAGCACGCCGGAGAGGAAGGCCGTGACGTAGGCCCCCAGCCCGCCCGCGGCGAAGTCGGGCTCGGCGAAGGCCAGCAGGGCGGGGGTCGAGACTAGCGTCGATGGATCCATGGCGGCCCTCTTCGGGGAAACAACGGGGCGAGCGGGGCGATCGTTAGCCCGGCGTGGCGGTCACGGCGGCGAGGTACTCTCACAATGTCCCGCTTGCTGCAGCTCGACCAGATCGTCGGCCGACAGAGCGCCGCAGCAGGTGTCGTCGCCCAGGGTTCGAATGTACTCGTCGAGCAGGGTGCGTGGCAGCCCGTGACAGCAGGCCTGGCTGCGGTCGTCGCGGCAGTCGGGCAGGACGTGGCAGCGCCCGTCGTGGGGCTCGAGGCAGCTGATCCGCAGCGAGGGGTTGAGGTCGGTGTAGTCGAGGACGGTCTCGGTGCCCCGCAGGATCCCCGCGCCCAGCAGGCCGTCGGGCTGCAGCGCATCGGGGGCGACGTCGCGCCGCAGCGAGACCGCCAGCGGGTGATCGGCCGGCATGACGATGGTGGGGATCCAGCGCAAGGGGCGCGGTCCCGAGGAGAGGTCTTGGAGCGCGCTCTCGCCGAGCACCGCGAGCGAGGTGGCCGCGGGATCGGCCTGATCCGCGTCGGCATCGTCGCGCTGGCCCGAGTAGGGCGGCGCTGCATTGCGAATGTCGACCTCACCGGCAGAGCTACGGGCGGCGCGGCGGTATCGATCGCACTGGTTGTCGAGGGCCTGGCGGCGCTCCTCGGCCCGGTCGCAGGGCCCCTCGGCCCGGCTGCGCGCGGCGCCCGGCACCAGGGCCAGGCTGCGCACCCGAAGGCGCGTTAGCGGCGCATCCTCGCCCGCCGATGGCCAGCCCGCCACGTGGAGCACGCCATCGTCGCCGATGAGGCAGGCCTCCTGGTCGAGCTCGACCTCGGTGTTGGGGCTGAGGGGCTCGGGGCAGGCCGGCAGCTCGGTGAGATCCCCGAACATGCGCGCGGCGCTGTCGGAGAACAGCACCAGCCCGGGCACGCCGGTGGCCACCACCAGGCTCGCCGAGTGCCCGCCCCGCTCGGGGTCGGTGGCGGTGACGCACGCGGCCTCGTCGGCGGTGAAGGTGGGCCCGGCGCTGAGCGAGCAGCTCCCCACGCCGAAGGGATCGCCGCTCGAGGGCACGTAGCGCAGCGAGCACGGGGGGATCGCCACGCAGGCGTCCATCACCATGCGCGAGGCGGCCAGCGGGATCTCGGCGGTGCTGGTGGTGAGGTCGAAGCCGTCGAGCTCGCAGCGGCCCTCGTCCACCTCGCAGCGATCGGTGAGCTCGCGGCCGAGCAGGCGCCCCGGGAACTGCAGGGGCAGGAACGCCCGCCCCTGGTCGGCCAGGATCTCCTCGCTGCCGGGAAACTCGGTGTACAGGGCGATGGAGGGCGGCTCGGGCTCGCCCGGCATGCCGTCGGCGGAGGGGCGTGGGCGCACGGGGAAGCGCATCGCCACCGCGAAGTTGCGCAGGAGGTTGCCGCCCAGCACCCCGCCCGGCTCGATGACGGCGCTCTGGTTGCCGGCGGTCCAGCTCCAGCCGTCTTGGTCGGGGGCCCGCACCACGGGCAGGTGGCGGAAGCGGAAGCGGGAGACCGCGGCCTCGAGGTCGGCGGGATCGGGATCGTCGGCGCCCAGGCCCTCGGCCGGGCGGATCTCGAGGCAGCCGTCGACCACCAGGCTCGAGCCGCTGGCCTCGGGGTCGCGCACGGCGGTCAGCGGGGCGAGGGTGTCGACCAGGAGCAGCTCGCAGGCCCGGTCGCCGCTGGCATCGCAGCCGCCGGCGGCTCCCGGGCAGGGCTCGTCCACGAAGGCGAGGCGGGGCAGGGGGGACTGATCGCCGGTGGCGAGGTTGATCCCGCGGCCGATCTGGCCGGCGGCCTCGATGGGGTCGGCGCCGCAGGCCGCGAGCAGCAGCCACGCCGGGGCGAGCCACGGCGGGGGGCTCCCCGGGATCGACGCGGCCCCGGGCCCGGGACGGCTGCTCGCCCGCATGGCGGGATGGTAGCAGCGAACGCCCGGGCGCGAGGCCGTGGGGAGCGGGTGAGGGTCGATCTACTCGGCGTCGAGCTCCGCGAGCTTCTTCTGCAGGCTGGAGATGACCTCGTCCATCCCGCCCTTCTTGTGGAGCTCGCCGATCTCGAAACGGAAGTTCTTGGCCATGCTCACCCCCTCCGTGATGATGTCGCGGACCTGCCACTTGTCGTCGACCTTGTGCATCACGTAGTCGATCTCGACGCTCTTGGTCTCGCCCTCGTCGTCCTTGAAGGTCACCTTGGTGTCGACCTTGGTGGCCTTCTCGCGGACGTGCTCGCGGAGGTACTCGACGGAGCCGCGATCCTTGGCCTCGATGCGCTTGAGGTAGTTCTTGCGGATGAGCTTGGTGAGCAGGGCCTTGTACTCGTCGCAGCGCTCGGTGCAGCGCTCGTCGAAGTGCTTGGGCCCGCCCAGGGCCGCGATGGCGATCCAGTCGTAGTCGAGCATCTGGTCGACCCGCGTCTGGATCTCGTCGGCCTTGGCCCCGGTGTCGACCAGGGTGGTGACCTCTTGGTGGGACTGCTTGAAGGCGTCGATGGCCCCGGCGCCGCCTTCGGCGAGGGCAAGGGAGGGCAGCAGCAGCGCGCAGCTGAGGGTCAGGGCAGCGATGGTCTTGCGCATGGTCATGGAGCCGTGTTGGGGATTCGTTGGCGGGGGAGCCGAGGGGTCGGTCTCGCCGAGCCGGGCCGTGAGACGCGCCCCTTCCGCGCAGTATTCACGGGCCGGGAGCATAGCCGAGTGCCCTCGATCACGGGGACGAGGACGCCGCCCCAGAGGCCCCCTGGGAGCCCTCGGCGGGGGGCTGGGGGCGTTGCGGCGCGATCAGCGGGGTGCCCGTGGCGCGCGCGAGGCGAGCCACCGCCTCGTTGTGCGCGTGGATCGCCTCGGCCTCCTCGAAGCGCTTCTTGTACCAGTCCTTGAGCGCGCGCAGCAGCTGGTCGGTGTCGCCGCTGCCCACCATGTCGCGCTGCTCGAAGGAGACCACCAGCTGCCACTCGAGCTCGGTGGCCCGCTGCGACAGCACGATGCGGTGCTCGGCCTGCACCACGTCTTGGTAGGCCTGGTTGACGTCCTGGCCCAGCAGCAGCTCGGCCGCCTCGCGCTGGTACTCCTGCGCGCGCAGATCGGCGCGCGCCTTCTGCAGGTCGAAGGCGCGGTTGTGGAAGTCCCAGCGCCAGCGCATGGCCAGCGCCGCGGTCACGCGCGAGTAGTTGAAGCGGTCCTGGTAGTAGAGCTGGCTCATCTCGCGGTCGACCGCGTTGGAGAACGCATAGCCCACGCCCACCACCAGCCCCAGGTCGGGCAGGAAGGCCGCGCGCGCCAGCTTCTCCTGCGCCTGCCGAGCCTCCACCGCCGCGCGGGCCATGTGGGCCTCGGGGCGCTCGCGGATGGCGATGTGCTTGTAGTCGTCGAGCGGCAGGCGGCCGCCCTCGATGGTGAAGGGCTCGAGGCGATCTTCCACCACGTCGAAGCCGGGCGGAGCGGCCTTGCCGGCCAGGGCCCACAGCGCCGACAGGGCCAGCGCCTCGGCCCGCAGCGCGTCGCGCATGAGCTGCTCCACCTCCACCTGGGCCAGCTGCACGCGGACGAGATCGTTGGGATCGCGATCGGGATTGGCCACGTCGGCGTCGGCGTCCCAGTCGTCCCCGCTGCCGCCCAGATCCGCCTCCACGCGGGTCAGGGCCTTGTCGACCACCGCCTTGGCGTCGCGCAGGATCACCTGGCTCTCGCGCGCCAGCAGCAGCGTGGTGTGGGCCTGCAGCACCAGCTTGATCGTCTCCTGCTGGACCTGCAGCTTCTCGAGCTTGGCCAGCGCCACCCCGGCCCGGGCCAGGCGCTTGGTGTTGCGGATCTTGCCGAAGGTGAAGATGGGGAACACCGCGTCGGCGTCGAAGGACATGCGCACGCCGGCCCGGCCGATCTGCTGGAAGTAACCCCGCAGGGTGCTCAGGTCGAGGTCGGGGTTGGTGGCGGCGCGGCACCACTGGAAGTCGAAGTCGGAGGCCACCACGCCCGCGGAGTTGGTCCCCGTCACGTCGAGGTCGTCACAGGCGATGTTGGCCCCGGGGCTGAGGGTGCTGACCGTCTCGATGATGGGCAGCCAGGCCCACTGGGCCTTGCGGAGCTGGGCGCGCATGGCCGCGATCTTCTCGTCGCCGGCGCGGACCAGCGGGTTGTCCAGCGCGTAGTCCAGCACCTGCTCGCGGGACAGCCGGGGCACCCCGGCGGGACGCGGGCCGTAGGGATCGAGGCGATCGGCGGGGGGCAGGGCGAAGGCCGAGGGCAGGCCGGTGCCGGTGCCGTCGTCGGCCGGGGCGTCGTCGGTCGCCTTCGCGGGCTCGGGCTCGTCGTCGGGCTCGGGCTCGTCGTCGGGCTCGGGCTCGTCCGCCGCTGCGGGAGGCTCGCCCGTCGCGGGGGCGGCGGGCTCGGGCGCCGCGTGCACCGGCGCGGCCAGCAGCAGCAGGGGGGCCAGCGACGCGGCGAGGCGGGCCCCGGGGGCGGCGCGCGGGCACGGGCGGAACGGCATACCGACCATTGACCTAACCCGGCCCCGGCCCCCGATCAAGCGACGCGGGTCTCATCGCTTGCGCGCCCCGATCACGGTTTGTCATCGTGGTCGCCGTGACGGTCCACTACGCCTTGCTCGACGAGATCCCCGGCCAGGCCCGGGCGCGGCTGCGCCTGCACGGCCCCGACACCCGCCGCTTCCTGCAGGGCACCCTGTCGGCCGACGTGGAGTCGCTGGGCCCGTCCAACGCCGTGGCGGCCGCCCTGTGCACGGTGAAGGGCAAGCTGGTCACCGAGCTGGTGCTCCTGCCGGGCCGCGACGAGGAAGAGGTCTGCGTGCTCCTGCCGGCCGAGACCAGCGAGGACGTGGCCCGGCACTTCGACGATCACATCATCATGGACGACGTCGAGGTGGAGGTGCAGGGGCGGGTGGGCGTCGCGATCGCGTGGGCGGATGGCGAGCCGCCGCCTGCGATCGGGGGCCTGCCCTCCTTCGTGTGCCGGCATCCCGCGCCCAGTCGCCTGTGCCTGGGGGAGCTCGACGTGCTCGAGGCCGCGCTGGCCGAGCACCAGAAGGTGGACGTCAACGGCTGGGACGCCCACCGGATCGCCACCGCCTCGCCCGCGTGGGGCCACGAGCTCGAGGCGGGCTTCTTCCCGCCCGAGGTCGGCTTCGTCTATGCGGTGAGCTACGACAAGGGCTGCTTCCTGGGGCAGGAGCCGCTGGCGCGGATCCACGCGCGGGGACAGGTCAACCGGGTGATGGTGCAGGTGCGCGCGGCGAAGGCCCCGACCGAGCGGGTGGCGCTGGCCGCCGAGGGACGCGAGGACGCCGGGCGATGGACCAGCTGGGCGATCGGGGACGACGGGATCGAGGGGCTGGCGATCGTGCGGCGCGAGGTGGCGGTCGAGGGGACGCGACTGACGACCGTGGGCGAGGGGTCGCTCGAGGTCGTGGTGGCCAGCGGCCCGCTGGGCGACGACCCGGGCGTGGGCGGTCGACGGCGAGCGGCCACCGTGAAGCTCGGCGGCAAGCGCTGAGCCTGTGATCTTTGCGCGGGCGGGGCCCCGGATCCGCCTCACGCTGGACGCAGTGACCCCCGAGCTCCGCCGTGCCGTCGTCCAGCGCTCCGTCCAGATCCTCGTGCTCGATGCGATCTGGCTGGTCCTGTTCCTCGTGGCCGCGGGCACGGTGCGGGTGTGGGCGGCGTGGGCCTACCTCGGGCTCGGGGTGGCGCTGGCGGTGGTCAACTTCCTCGTCGTCGCGCCGCGCAATCCCGAGGTGATCGTCGCCCGCAGCCGAGGGGCGCAGAAGGGCACCAAGGGCTTCGAGACCTGGTTCGGGCTGGTGTTCGGGATCGCCTTCCTGGCGCTCCCGGTGGTGGCGGGGCTCGACGCGGTGCGCTTCGGGTGGAGCCACCTCCCCGAGTGGCTGGTGTGGGTGGGGCTGGGCGTGGTGGTGCTGGGCAACGTGCCGATCGTCGCCGCGATGGTCGTCAATCCGCACCTGGAGAAGACGGTGAGGATCCAGGAGGACCGCGGCCATCGGGTGATCGACACCGGGGCCTACGCGATCGTGCGGCACCCGATGTATGTGGGCACGCTGCTGCAGCAGCTCGCGGTGCCGCTGGTGCTCGGGTCGGCGTGGGCCTTCGTGCCGGCGGCGGTGGTGCTGGCCGCCATGGTGGGGCGCACCGCGCTCGAGGACCGCACGCTGCGGGCCGAGCTGCCGGGCTACGAGGAGTACACCAAGCGCACGCGCGCCCGGTTGTTGCCGGGGATCTGGTGATCCGACTCGACCCGGCTGCCGCGTCCGTTCGCTGGTGCACCGCCGGCAGCCCGGAGTGGTCAGCGCCGTGCTCGTGATGTCGGAAATCGATCGCTCGACGAAGCCCCCGTCGCCCTCTGGGTCATTCCGAACCACTCCGCGGCGAGCTCCTCGCAACGCCTCGCCGCTCGTGGACGATCCGAGAGGATGCGATCAAGCTGCACCGCATCGACCTCGCCGCGAGCCGCCGGGAAGGGCGAGGGGAGGGCCGGGCGGAGCCCTGCTGGAGCCGCTCGAATTCCGCTTCGGTCCGCTGTCGGCGACCACTCGGCCCCATGTGTTGGGTGCCAGCCCGGAGCGGCTGTCGACCTGGGCCCTCCGCGTGCTCACGGCGGGGCGCCTCGACGAGGTCCTCGCCGACTGATCTGCGATCCCGTCGGGGCGCCTCACACCCCGAAGGCGTGCATCCGGGCCGCGTCCTCGAGCACCGCGGCCGCGGCATCGTGCCCGCTCTGGCACGCCGACTCGATCGTCGCGGGCAGCCCCGTGCGCACCCAGTCCCCGGCCAGCAGCAGCCCCGGCACCGGGCTGCGCGTGGGCGGGCGCAATTGCTGGGTCCCCGCGGCGTGCCCGATGGTGGCCCGTCGCTCCTTGATGATCTTGTGCCCCCGCAGCTCCACCGGCCGGTCGGGGAAGAAGCGTCGCAGCTCGCCCTTGGCCAGCTCGAGCAGGGTCTCCGGTCGGTCGTCCACCATGCCGCGCGCGCCCGAGATCGTGCAGTTGAGCAGCATCGGGCCGCCCTCGTGTCCCTCGATGCGGCTGCGATCGAACAGCCAGTGGATGGGGCTGCCGATGAGCCCCAGGAACGGCGCGTCGACGAAGGGCGCCCGATCGAGCAGCAGCCACAGGTTGATGATCGGCGAGACCGTCAGCTTGGCCGCGTCCTGGAACACGGGGTGCTCCCGCGCGGCCGTGGGCAGGGCGTCGAGCAGCGGACGCGGCGGCACGGCCGAGATCACGGTCCGGGTCTCGATCCGCTCGCCCGAGCGCAGCCGCACCGCGCACACGCCCTCGGCGTCGGTCTCGATCGCCCGCATGGGCGAGGCCAGCCGCACCTGGCTGTCGCGCTGGTGCAGGTACTCCACGGCGTCGTCGACGTACAGCCGCGACAGCGGCACCCGGGGCACGCCCAGGCGCGAGTCGTCGCGGGTGCCCAAGAACGCCCGCTCGAGCACCGCCACCAGCATGCCGGCCGAGGCCACCAGCGGGTCGTCGTTGAGCACGGCCCAGATCAGCGGATCCCAGAAGGCGCTGCGGATGCCCTGGGTCTGCCCCAGCCGTCGCAGCCACGCGTCGCAGGTCTCGTTGTCGTCGGGGCGCTCCACCTCGCCGCGCAGCACCAGGCCCACCCGCAGCGCGGCGGCCTTGTGCAGCACGCCGAGCCCCCGCATCCCCAGCAGCCCCGCCGCGAGGTGGAGGGGCGCGGGCAGGGCGGGGCAGCGCAGCCGCACCCGGGCGCCGCCGGGGCGCACCATGTCCACCGCGAGGTTGCGCTGGAAGCTCACCGCGCCCGCGTTGCCCAGCGTGCGTAGGAACGCGAGGGTCTCGCGGTAGCAGCCCATCATCAGGTGCTGGCCGTTGTCGAGCTCGAGGCCGGTGGGGCCGTGCTGGAACGAGCGGCTGCGACCGCCTCCCGCCCCGGTGGCCTCGAGCACCACCACCTTGCGGCCGGTCCCGGCCAGGCGCACCGCGGCAGAGAGGCCGGCGAGCCCCGCCCCCACCACCACGATCGGCGGCACCGGCCGCTCCTGCGTGGAGCCGTCCATGGGCCTACCAGCTCAGCCCGGAGCGGGCGATGGCCATCGCCGCCACCTTGAGCTTGTCGCGGCGACGCAGCGCGGGCCGTCGGGTGAACACGTTGTAGTTGCGCTCCCGGATCTCCTCGAGGATCCGGTGATAGGTGCGTCCCATGATCTCGGCCGGCAGCAGGGCCCGCCCGTCGGCCTCGCGCAGCGCGGCCCAGGCCCGTCGATACTCCCGCTCGGCCGCGTCGGCGAAGTCGCTGGCCATCGCCACGAAGCGGTCGTCGTAGCGCTGCTGCAGGATGTCGTCGTCGCTCAGGCCGTGGCGCGCCAGCAGGTCCTGCGGCAGGTAGATTCGCCCCCGCGCCGCGTCCTCGGCCACGTCGCGCAGGATGTTGGTGTACTGCAGCGCCAGCCCCAGGTGCTCGCCGTAGCGCCGCGCCGGCTCGCTCTGGTCGCCGAACAGGGCCAGGCACAGGAAGCCCACGCAGGAGGCCACCCGGTAGCAGTACAGGCGCAGGTCGTCGAGGTCCTCGTAGCGATCGCGGGTGAGGTCCATCGCCACGCCGGCGATGATCTCGTCGAAGGCCTCGCGCGGGTATTCGAAGCGCTCGTTGGTCCGCCGCAGGCCGCGACCGAGCTCGGTGTGGGGCTCGTCGTCCTGCAGGTAGGCGTCGCCGTAGATCCGCCCCACCTCGCGGCTCCACTCGGCCAGGCGTCGCCGCGCCAGCGCGTCGCCGGCGGGGCCAGGCTCGCGCTCGTCCACGATGTCGTCGACCACGCGGCAGAACTCGTAGACCAGGGTGAGCCCCTCGGCTCGCTCCTGGCCCAGGAACAGGAAGGCGAACTTGAAGTTCGAGTCGGAGCGGTTGGTCATCCGCCGCAGGAAGCCGGAGACCCCGCGGCGCGGCTCGGTGGCCTCGGCGGGCTCGTCCATGGCGGGGGCGGTGAAGGCGGTCTGGCTGCGCATGGTGGTCAGGCCTCTCCCCGCCACAGGCGGCGGCCGAAGGAGAACAGCGAGCGCACGGCGATGCCGGCCATGTCCCGCTTCTCGAGGGTGGGGCGGAAGTCCAGGGTGCGGAAGTCCAGGTCCTCGATGCGCTGCAGCACCGCCATGCCGCCGCGCCAGGTGGCGTCGAGCTCCATCGACAGGCCGGGCGAGACCTTGCGGATGAGCGGGCGCCCGCGGTGGAACATGGAGCGCACCCGCGACACCGAGAAGCGCATCAGCTCCTGGAACTCGGTGGTGGCCCGCCCCGCGAGCAGGTCGTCGTGGCTGACCCCGAAGTGGAGGATGTCCTCCTCGGGCAGGTAGATGCGCCCGCGGGGGACGTCGACCGAGAGGTCCTGCAGGAAGTTGGCGATCTGGAGGGCGCTGCAGATCTCGTCGCTGAAGCGGTGCAGCGCCGGATCGCGGTGCCCGTGCACGAACAGCACCAGCTGCCCCACCGGGTTGGCGGAGTGCGAGCAGTAGTGCAGCAGCTCGCGGAAGCTGGTGTAGCGGTGCTTGGTGAGGTCCATGCGGAAGGCGGTGAGCAGCGCCTTGAGCGGACCGATGGGGATGTCGTGGCGGCGCACGGTGTCGCGCAGGGCCAGGAACACCGGGTGCTGCACGTCGCGGTGGTAGCAGGCCTCGAGCAGCTGCTCCCAGGTGTCGAGGGCCTCGCGGCGGCGGCCCTCGAAGCGGGGCTCGTCGGCGAAGTCGTCGGCGGTGCGGGCAAAGGCGTAGATCGCCGCGATGTGGGGCCGCAGGTGGGCGGGCAGGAACTTGGAGGCGACGGGGAAATTCTCGTAGTGCGTGGCCGCCATCCGCTCGCACCAGCGGTAGGCGTTGGCCCTGGTCCACGGTCCGGGCGGGGCCCCGTCGGGCGGGTTGAAGCGCTCGTCGGCGTCGTCGGCCTCGGGCCGGGCGGGCACGCAGTACAGGCGGGGTTCGGTGGCGCTGACCATGGGTTGGCTCGTCATGGGACCAAGGAGGGTTGGGGGCAAGGCTAGGGCTAGGACTCGGTCTCGGGCTCGCTCCGACCGGCGCGGAGCTGCTCCAGCAGCTCGGCCGCGCGCTCGGCCTTGATCTCGCCGTCCTCGACCAGGGCGCGGGCCAGAGCCTCGACCTCGTGGCCGCGGGCACCGGCCCCGAGGGCGACGGAGCGAGCGTGCAGGGACATGTGGCCGCGCTGGATCCCCTCGGTGGCGAGGGCCCGCAGGGCGGCGAGGTTGGAGGCGAGGCCGGCCGCGGCCATCACCTGGCCCAGCTCGGCCCCGCTGCCGCAGCCGAGGATCTCGAGCGCGAGCCGGGCCACGGGGTGGGTACGGGTGGCGCCCCCCACCACGCCGACGGCCGCGGGCAGGCTCATCGCGCCCTCGAGCCAGCCGTCCTCGCCCTTGCGCCACACGGCGAGCGGGCCGTAGCGGCCGCCGCGGGCCGCGAAGGCGTGGGCGCTGGCCTCCATGGCGCGCCAGTCGTTGCCGGTGGCGAGCACCACCGCATCCACGCCGTTCATGATCCCCTTGTTGTGGGTGGTGGCGCGGTAGGGGTCGAGCTCGGCGAAGCGCGAGGCGGACACGATGCCGTCGACCACCTGCGGGCCGGTGAAGCCCTTGCCCACGAGCGCCTCGGGGGGAATCCGCGCCGACACGTGGGCGCAGCGTCGATCGCTGAGGTTGCTGAGGATCCGCAGCCCCGCCTGCCAGCCGGTGATGGCCTCGAGCTCGGGGGCCACGGTCTCGGCCACGGTGTTGAGCAGGTTGGCCCCCATGGCGTCCTGGCAGTCCACCAGCACGTGCACCACCACCATGGCTCGGTCCACGGGGCGGACCTCGATCTCCCGGGCGCCGCCGCCCCGGATGAGCAGGCGGGGGTGGGCGGTGTCGGCCAGCGCGAGCAGGCGGGGGGCGGCCTCGCGGATCGCCGCGGCCGCGGCCCCGGCCGCGGTGCCGTCCTCGGGCACCTCGCCCTCGGCGGGCACGAGCTGCACCTGGGCGATCATCCACGCGGGATCGGAGTGGGCGGAGAAGCCCCCGCCGGCGCGGATCATCTTGGCCGCGTTGGAGGCGGCCGCAACCACCGAGGCCTCCTCGACGCACATCGGCACCAGGAAGTCGCGGCCGTTGATGCGGAAATTGGTGGCGATGGCCAGCGGCAGCTCGAGGGTGCCGACCACGTTCTCGATCATGTGGTTGGCCCGGGCCACGTCGAAGCTGCCCGCGTCGAGCTCGGCGAGGCGATCGAGCGACAGGCCGGTGCTCGCCGCCACCGCGGCGCGGCGCTGCTCCACGCTGAGCTTGAAGAAGCCGGCCAGCCGCGAGTTGGTGGGCAGGCGCTGCTCGGCGCGCAGGCCCTGGGCCCCGGCGACGAGGTCGGTGCGCAGCACCAGGCCGTGCTCCCGCCGCAGCCGCTCGCCCAGGCGCTCGAGCGCCGAGCGATCGGGGGACATCACCACCACCAGGTCGCCCCCGCTGGCCCCGCTGGGCTTGGCGGTGAGCCCCGCCGCGTCGGCCTCGTGGAGGATGGTGGCGATCTGCGGGGTGATGAAGGGGGCCCCTGCGAGGGCCTGGAGCAGCTCGAGGCCCTCGTTGTGCCGCGCCACCGCGTGGCGGATGGCGGCGAAGCGCTCGGCGAGCCGCTCGGGGCCGACCGTGGCCGGGTCCTCGCCCTCGCCGAGCACGAACGCATCGATGAAGGCGCGGGCCGCCTCGCCGAGCACGGCCATGGCCGCGGCGTAGCGCGCGGGCTGGGCCTTCTCGGCCTCGCGCACGCGCCGGACCAGGTCGCTGGTGATGGCGGCGTAGCCCGAGTCCACGAAGGCCAGGTGCAGGCCGGGCAGGGGGGTGACCGGCGTGCCCTTGCCCTGCTCGAAGCGCAGCGTGCCGCCGAGCACCGCCGCCGCCACGTCGCCTCCGCTGCCGCCCCCGCCCTGCGCCTCGGCGTGGGCGGCCATGGCCAGGTCGAGCACGTCGCGCTGGACCTCGGGATCCTGCGGGTCGAGGCCGTGCGCCGCGAGGTGGTAGCCCACCACCGCGGCGGTCACCGCCGCGCTGGAGCCCAGGCCGAGCTTGCGCTGGCCCACGTAGAACGGACCGGTGTCGACCACCGGCACGCCCTCGACGACCTGATCGCCGCCCGCCTCGAGGTAGTCGAGCGCCCGCCGGTGCGCGCACTGGACCACCGAGCTGGCGGTGGGGCGCAGGTCCTCGCGGGCGGCGTGGGCGATCGCCCGCACGTCCACCGCGGTGACGATCGAGGGCGCGCCCTCGAGCACCGCGTACTCGCCGATGAGGAACGCCTTGCCGGGCGCCGAGACCGAGACGCTCATGCCGAGGCCTCCGGCAGCGGCCCGACGGTGGCATCGGGGCCGGGGGTGGCGACGAGCACGTCGCGGACGCCGGGCACCGCGGCCAGGCGCTCGCGCAGGGCCTCGGCCCGCGCCCGCTCGCACAGCACCTTCACGTGGGGGCCGGCGTCGATGGTGACGAAGCCCGGCTCGCCCTCGGCGCGGGCCTGCCACACCGCCTGCACGGCAGCCACGGTGGTCGGGTTCCAGTACAGGATCGGCGGATCGGTGGCCATCATGCAGGCGTGCATCTTGAAGCAGCTGTGCTCGACCACCCGGCCCAGCGCCAACAGGTCGCGAGCGAGCAGCGCGGACTCGGCCGCGTCGAGATCCGCCTCGGAGGTGCCGACCCACGCCGGGTAGTAGGGTGAGGTCTCGCGGCACTGCTCCATGCCCGAGGTGGAGCCGAGCGGCTTGCGACCGGCGGTGGTCTGCACCACGAGCAGCGCGAGCGGCCAGTGGTCGGCGCCGGCGATGGGGCGTGCGCGGCAGTCGCTGCCGTCGGCGGCCTCGCCCCGGTCCAGGCGCACGAAGCCGCCGAAGATCGAGCGCGCGGCGCTGCCCGAGCCCTGGCGGGCGAGTGACGACAGGGCCTGCGCGCTCAGGTCGGCCTCGAATGCTCCGGCCGCGGCCATGGTGAGGGCGGCGAAGCCCGAGGCGGAGCTGGCCAGGCCGGCCGCCGTGGGGAAGTGGTTGACCGAGCGTACCTCGGCCCGCGGGCGCGAGCCCTTGCCGCCCGCCGCCGACCACATGCGATCGAGGTGCCGCCACACCTTGGTGGCCTGCTCGTCGGCCACGAGCTGGCCGTCGAGCCAGAACGCATCGGCCGACGCGGGGCACAGCTCGGTCTCGGTGCGCAGCGCATCGAGGGTCATCGACAGCGAGCCCACCGCGGGCAGGTTGAGCTCCGCGGGCACGCCGGTGCGCTTGCCCCAGTACTTGACCAGGGCGATGTTGGAGCACGCGGTGGCGCGGACGGGCTTCATGGGAGGAGCTCCACGAGCAGGGGCTCGTAGCCTTCGGCCACGAACGCGTCGACGAGGTCCCCGGGCTCGGGCCCGGGCAGGGCCAGGATGCAGCCGCCCCCGCCGGCGCCGGTGAGCTTTGCACCGAGGGCCCCGTGGCGGAGTGCGGTGGAGCACAGCGCATCGAGGACGGGCGACGAGATCGACAGGGCGGACAGCAATTCGTGGGCGATCTGCATGATCTCGCCCAGCCGGGGGAGATCGCGGGCCGCCAGGGCCTCGATGCCCTGATCGACCGATCGACCGAGCACCTCGAGCAGCGGCCGGGCCAGGGTGGGGTAGCCCTCGACCCGCGCCCGCACCTTGGCGACCTGCTCGGCCGTGCTCCGCCCCACGCGACTGGGGACCACCACCAGGGTCAGCGGGGCCACGAGCGGCACGGGGGTGGGTGCCTGCCCGCGGACGAAGCGCAGCAGGCCGCCGCGGGCCGCGACCTCGGAGTCGATGCCGGAGGGCTCGCCGTGGAACACCCGCTCGCCCGCCATCGATCCGGCCACCACTTCCTCTACGGGGGCCTGTGGTCCCAGGGCCAGGCGCGCCAGGGCCACGGTGAGCGCGGCCGAGGAGCCCAGGCCGGCCCCGGCGGGCAGCCGGCTGTCGCCCTCGATGGCCCAGCCGGTCAGCGGTCCGTCGCAGTGACCGAGCACCTCGAGGCAGGCCCGGGCCACGGGGTGCTCGGAGCGGGCGTCGAGGCCGAGCTCGAGGCCCCAGGCGGGGAAGCGCAGGGTGCTGGGCGCCCGCGGATCGGCCAGGGCCGCCGCCCGCAGGGTCAGCGAGCCGGGCACGGCGGCCGCGAGGGCCGGGAAGCCGTAGACCACCGAGTGCTCGCCGAGCACGATGGCCTTGCCGTGCGCCTCGGCATGGGGATGCAGTGCAAGGGCCACGTCGTCCTCACGGGGGGGGCGAGGCCTCCGGTCGCCACGCGCCCAGGCGCGGCCCCAGGATCTTGGGGGCGCGCCGGAATTCCGCCACGGTTCGGCAGCCGGTGACCAGCATGACGCTGCGCACCGTCATCACCACCCGCTGCAGGAACTGCTTGGCGCCCTCGTAGCCGCCGGCCTTGTGGGCCTTGAGCACCTGCGCGGCCATGCCGGCCGCGGTCGCGCCCAGGGCCACCGCCCGCGCGGCATCGAGGCCGGTCCGCACGCCGCCGGTGGCGATGATGTCGAGGCCCAGGCCCTGTAGCTGCAGCACGGAGGCCGCGGTGGGGATCCCCCAGTCCCACAGCTCGCCGGCCACCGCCTTCCAGTCGGGGTCGACGGCCCGGTGCTCCTCCACCGCCACCCAGCTCGTGCCGCCCGCCCCGCTGGTGTCGACGGTGCGCACGCCCGCCTCCATGACCCGCTCGCCCATCGCCCGCGACAGCCCGCAGCCGGTCTCCTTGGCCACGATGGGGATCGTCAGCTCCTCCACCAGCCGCGCCATCACCTCCAGGCCGCCTCGGAAGTCGCGATCGCCCCCGGGCTGCACGATCTCCATGGCCGGGTTGAGGTGGATGCACAGCGCGTCGGCGCCCACCTGGCCGCACAGATCCTGGATCTGCGCCGTGCTCATGGTCGCCGCCTGCATCATCCCCAGGTTGCCCAGCAGCAGCACGTTGGGCGCGGCCTCGCGCACCTGGAAGGTCCAGGCGGTCTGCGGCCGCTCGAACATCGCCCGCTGCGAGCCCAGGCCAAAGCCCAGCCCCAGCTCGTCGGCCGCCCGGGCGAGGTCTTGGTTGATCTTGGCCGCGATGTCGGTGCCGCCGGTCATGGCCGCGACGATCACCGGCGCGGCCAGGGTCTTGCCCAGCAGCGGGGTGGTGCTGTCCACCTCGTCGGCGTGCATCTCGGGCAGGGCGCAGTGCACCAGCTCCACCTCCTCGAGCAGCGTGCTCTTGTCGCGGAAGGCCACGTTGGGCCCTGCGCAGAGCGCCAGGTGGTCCTTCTTGCGCTGGGAGATGTCGAATCGGTCGGCCACGGCTCGCCGGGACTTTGGCCCAGGCTCCCGCGCGACGCCACCGGCGAGCAGTGATCACCCGCACAGCTTCCTCGCGGATCCGTCGGGCGATGACCGATGAGCGATCCGGGTGTGCACCCGTCTGCGCGGCCGCGGCTTCGGTCGATGAAACGAAGGTGGGGCGCCTGGCGTGATCGTTCGGTCGGCAAGGGGCACTATCGAAGGCGATGGCCTGGGTGCGTCATGGTCTCACGGCGGCGGCGCTGGCGGTGCTCGCCACGGCGGCGGGCTGCCTCGCGTGCAACGACATCGGCTGCAGCGGCGGGCTCACCTGGACCGCGGCGACCGAGGACCAGATGCCGCTGCGTCCCGGCGAGTACCAGCTCGAGATCGATCTGGAGGGCGATCGCTTCACCATCGCCTGCACGGTGACGGGCGCCGACGACGACCGCTGTGAGGAGGCGATGCGGGTCAGCGGCGCCCGCGACTTCTTCGTGAGCGCCAGCGTGGGCTCGGTCTCGACCTGGGCGGGCCCGGGCTTCGGGATGACCCTGCTGGCCAGCGAGAACGTCGAGCAAGGGGTGCGGGGCCCCACCGACGTGGCGCTCACCCTGCGACGAGACGGCGCGGTGGTGCTCGAGGAGAGCTACGCGGTGGAGTACGAGCGCGACGAGGACTTCTTCGGCGACGAGCGCTGCGGCTTCTGCGACTCGGAGGAGTCGCGCACGGTGGGCCTGCCGCAGTAGCCCTGGCGACGAGGTCGTCGCCGCCATGTCGAATTCCATGATCGATCGGAGCTCGGGGGACACTCCCCGCTCGATGAATTGCCTTCGTAGGGAGACCGTCGCCTCTGTGCTCTTGGCCCTGAGCTCCGTCGTGGGGGGCTGTGGCCTGCTGTCGATCGATTGCTACGACAACGAGTGCGTCGGTGGGCTGGAGTGGACCGCGACCACGGCCGACGAGATGGCGCTCCGGCCCGGCCCGTACGAGCTGCGGCTGGACCTCGAGGGCGACGAGCTCACGGTCGCGTGCACGGTGGCCGACGACGGCACCGGCTCGTGCGGCGAGCCGATCCAGACCACGGGCGACCGCGATTTCCGGGTGCGCGTGGTCTGGTTCGGCGAGATGACTGCCACCGTCGACGGCATGGGCAGCATGGTCACCCGCCATGGCATCGCCATCATCGCCAACGAGCACGTCGAGGGCGGCACGCGCGGGCCCACCGACGTGTCCCTGGCCCTGTACCACGAGGGCGCTGTCGTGATCGAGGAGAGCTACGCGCTGGACTACGAGCGCGACGAGACCTACCACGGGGACGAGCGCTGCGGCTTCTGTGACAGCACCGAGACCCGCAGCTCGACCTTTACGCAGTAGCGAGCTTCCGGCCTATGCTGGAGGCCGATGAGCGAGCCCTGCGGACGCTACGCCCCGACGCCCAGCGGCCGGCTGCACCTGGGCAACGCCCGCACCGCGCTGCTGGCCTGGCTGTGGGCGCGCTCGCTGGGCGGCCGCTTCGTGGTGCGAGTGGAGGACCTCGACCCCGGTCGCTCCCGCGCGCAGCACGAGCGCGACCAGCTCGCCGATCTGCGCTGGATGGGCCTGGACTGGGACGAGGGGCCCGACGTGGGCGGTCCCCACGGCCCCTACCGGCAGTCGGAGCGGGGCGAGCACTACGTGGCGGCGCTGGCTCGGCTGCGGACCTTCGAATGCACCTGCACCCGCAAGGAGCTGCGCGAGGCCACCTTCGCCCCGCACGGGCGCGAGCCGGTGTACCCGGGCACCTGCTGCGAGGGCGTGTCGTGCCCCGAGCGGCCCCGCGCCGTCCGCTGGCACACCCCGGCCGGCGTGGTGACGGTGGACGACGCGGTGCTCGGCCACCACGAGGAGGACGTGGCGGCCGAGGTGGGGGACTTCGTGCTGCGCCGCTCGGACGGCGCCTGGGCCTACCAGCTCGCGGTGGTGGTGGACGACGGCGCGATGGGCATCACCCACGTGCTGCGGGGCGCCGACCTGTGGACCAGCACCGCCCGGCAGGTGCTGCTGCAGCGCGCGCTGGGCCTGCCCACGCCCCGCTACGCCCACGTGCCGCTGGTGCTCGGCCCCGACGGCAACAAGCTGGGCAAGCGCCACGGGGCCCCCGAGCTCACCCGCCTGCGCGAGGAGGGGGCCGACCCCCAGCGGCTGGTGGCCACCCTGGCTCGCTCGGCGGGCCTGCTGGCCCCCGGGATCGGACGCGTGGAGCCCCGGGCGCTGGTGGCCGACTTCGAGGTCTCGCGGCTGCCCAAGGAGGACTCGGTGCTCGATCTGGAGACGCTGCGGAGCCCCGCGTAGCCCCGCCGCGGCGCCGGGGGCCGCGGGCTTGTCCCCACCGCCGGCGCGGCGATACAAGGCCAGGCGATGCGTGACGGTTGGCAGCGAAACCTAGGGATCCTCGCAGTGCTCGTGGGCTCGGCCTGCGGCCCCAAGGGCGGCGGTGGCGAGGCCATCCCGCCCGACACCGGCGACGCCGCGCTGCCGATCGCGAGCGCGGACGACGACGAGCTCGCGGAGGGCTTCGAGTATCCCGAGTCCCCGCGCGGCGAGGTGGTGGACGACTACCACGGCACCAAGGTGGCCGACCCCTACCGCTGGCTCGAGGACCTCGACAGCGATCGCACCCGCGCCTGGGTGGCCGCGCAGAACGAGCTGACCTTCGAGTACCTCGACGGCATCGGATTCCGCGACCCGATCCGCGAGCGGCTGACCGCGCTGTGGGACTACGAGCGCTGGGGGGTGCCCAGCCGCCACGGCAAGCGCTACGTGGTCAGCCGCAACGACGGCCTGCAGAACCAGGCCGTGCTCTACACCCTCGATCGTCTCGACGGCACGCCCAAGGTGCTGCTCGATCCCAACGCGCTCTCCGACGACGGCACGGTGGCGCTGTCGGGCACCGACTTCTCCCACGACGGCGCGCTGATGGCCTACGGCGTGTCGGCCTCGGGCTCCGACTGGCAGACCTGGCGGGTGCGCACGGTGGCGACCGGCGAGGACCTGGTCGACCGCCTCGACTGGATCAAGTTCTCGGGCGTCGCCTGGACCAAGGACGGCAAGGGCTTCTACTACTCGCGCTACGACGCTCCCAAGGAGGGCGACGAGCTCGAGGACCTCAACCGCGGCCAGAAGCTCTACTACCACCGCCTGGGCGACGCCCAGGACAAGGACGTGCTGGTCTACTGGAACCCCGAGCACGAGGAGTGGGGCTACGACGCCGAGGTGACCGAGGACGGCAAGTTCCTGGTGATCCGGGTGCGGATCGGCACCGATCCCCGCAACTGCATCTTCTTCCAGCGGATCGGGGCGGGGCCCAAGGAGAAGGCCGAGACCGTGGAGCTGCTGCCGGGCTTCCGCGCCAGCTACTCGTTCGTGGGCAACGACGGCCCCGTGTTCTACCTGCGCACCGACGACGGGGCGCCGCGCGGGCGGCTGGTGGCCATCGACACCCGCAAGCCCGCCGCCGAGGGGCAGCGCGAGCTGGTGCCCCAGGTCGAGCAGACCCTGCGGGGGGCCGACATGGTGGGCAACACCTTCGTGCTCTCCTACCTCGAGGATGCCCACGCGCGGGTGAGGCTGTTCGATCGCAAGGGCAAGGCCGCCGGCGAGATCGAGCTGCCCGGCATCGGCACCGTGTACCCGGGCCGCGGCCGTCGCTCGGGCTCCGAGCTGTTCTACATGTTCTCGGGCTTCGCCACCCCGGGCTCGATCTACCGCTACGACCTGCGCACCAAGGAGTCCACGGTGTGGCGCGAGCCCAAGGTGGGCTTCGACCCCGCCGACTTCGTGACCGAGCAGGTGTTCTACCCCAGCAAGGACGGCACGAAGATCCCCATGTTCATCTCGCGCCACAAGGACACCAAGCCCGGCCCCGACACGCCCACGTACCTCTATGGCTACGGCGGCTTCGACATCGCGATCACCCCGCGCTTCTCGGTGCCCGACCTGGTGTGGATGGAGATGGGAGGCATCTACGCCTCGGCCAACCTGCGGGGCGGGGGCGAGTACGGCGAGGAGTGGCACCAGGCCGGCACCAAGCTGCACAAGCAGAACGTGTTCGACGACTTCATCGCCGCGGCACAGTGGCTGGTGGAGCAGGGCTACACCTCCAGCCCCAAGCTGGCGATCGGCGGGCGCTCCAACGGCGGGCTGCTGGTGGGGGCGGTGCTCACCCAGCGCCCCGAGCTGTTCGGCGCGGCCCTGCCCGGAGTGGGGGTGATGGACATGCTGCGCTTCAACAAGTTCACCATCGGCTGGGCGTGGGAGTCGGACTACGGCTCGCCGCAGGATCCCGCGCAGTTCGAGGCGCTGCGGGCCTACTCGCCGCTGCACAACCTGCACGAGGGCACCGCGTACCCGGCCACCCTGGTGTACACCGCCGATCACGACGACCGCGTGGTGCCGGGACACAGCTACAAGTTCGCGGCCGCGCTCCAGCACGCCCAGGGGGGCGATGCGCCGGTGATGATCCGCATCGACACCAAGTCGGGGCACGGCGCAGGCAAGCCCACCGCCAAGCAGATCGAGGAGTGGACCGATCTGTGGGGCTTCGCCCTGGCCGCCCTGGGCGCCGAGCCCCGCTTCCCGGGTTGATGGTCCCTCGAGCGCCCCGCGCCCCCGGGCGCGGGGTAGCATGCGGGCGATGAGGACGATCGGGGTCTGGCCCCTCGGAATGGTGTTCGTGGCCGGGCTCGGCCTGGGCTGTGGCGACGACGGGCCGGCGACGCCGAGCTCCGAGGGCAGCAGCGACGAGGGCGGCTCGACCACCATGGTCGTGCCCGACACGACCGGCCCCGAGCCCGGCACCAGCTCGAGCGACGACGCCGATGCCAGCAGCGGCCCGCCGCCCCAGACCTGCGGCAACGGGGTCATCGACGTGGGCGAGCTGTGCTACCTCGACGTGGAGAACTACGCGGTCGACAGCGCGCCCTCGGATCTGGCGCTGGCCGATCTGCAGGGCGACGGGGTGCTCGACGTGGTGACCGCGGCGGTGGGGGCCAACGGGCACACGATCATGCTCGGCGACGGCATGGGCGGCTTCGGGGAGCCCACGCTGGTGCTGGGCGGCTCGGGCACGCGCGGGGTGGCGCTGGGCCACCTCGACGACGACGGGATCATCGACATGGCGGGGGCCAACCCGATCACCGAGTACGTGGCCGTGTACTACGGTGACGGCAAGGGGGGCTTCTCCGATCAGATGCCGGTGGGCGCCGCCTCGGGGCCGCGGGCGGTGGCCATCCGCGATCTCGACGACGACGGCTGGGGCGACCTGGTCTCGGTGGGCGAGCTGAGCGAGGACGTCACCGTGCGCCTGGGCGACGGCATGGGCGGCTTCCTGGGCGCCCAGACCTTCCCCGTGGGCCCGGAGCCCTATGACCTGGTGGTGGTGGACCTCGACGGCGACGGCGACCTCGACGTGGCGGTGGCCAACCAGGGCGAGGACACCATCTCGGTGCTGCGGGGTGACGGCAGCGGCACCCTGGCCGCGGAGGAGCGGGTGGTGGTGGGGCAGGGGCCGCGGGCCCTCACCGCGGGCGATGCCGACGGCGACGGGGCGATGGACCTGGCCATCGCCAACTTCGACGACGACGATGTGGCGCTGCTGCGCGGCGACGGCATGGGCGGCTTCGCCGACACGGTGGAGCACTTCGGGGTGGTGAGCGAGGCCTACGGCGTGGTGCTGGCCGACGTGACGGCCGACGGGGTCCTCGACATCATCGCGCTGCGCCGTGGCGACGCCGAGGTGGTGGTGTTCGAGCGCTTCCCCGACGGCTCGTACGACGTGCGGGGCTCCTACCTGCTGCCGCTCAACCCGCTGGCGCTCGAGGTGGCCGACCTCAACGACGACACCGTGCCCGACCTGGTGATCGCGGCCGCGGGGGCCGATCGGGTGGGCGTGCTGCTGAGCTTCCCCTGAGCCTCACTCGTCGGTGCAGAGCACCACGCCCTCGCCGCGGCCCTCGCAGCTCAGGCAGGCCTGCCCCACCTCGACCGCGCAGTCGGGGGTGGCCACGAGCTGGTCGCAGGGGCGCTCGCTGAGGGTGAAGACGCCGGAGAGCTCGTACCACACGAGCTGGTGCTCGGTGGTGAAGCGGCCCGCCGCGCCGAATTCCCAGGGCGCGGGCGCGGCCGAGGGGGTGGACCAGCTCGCCCGGAAGGACCCGCCGGCGGCCAGCGCCACCACGCAGTCGTGCATGGCCTGCCACGCCGCGGCGTCGTCGGCCTCGCCCACCGTGCCGCAGTCCATCGGGAGGTTGAGGCTCTCCTCGAGCCACAGGGTGAGCGCCACGTCGAGCGAGTCGCATGCGTCGGGGCCGGTGGTGCCGGTCGCCTCGCAGATGCAGTCGCAGCTCCACTCGCTGGCGATGCACAGGTCGTAGCTCTCGCAGCCGGGCGGGCAGGCGGCGCAGGGGTTGGGCCCGCAGCCCGCCCCGTAGGTGGTGTCGTCGGGCGGCGGCATGGTGGTGACCGCCATGGTCGTGCCGCCGTCGCTGCCGGAGCTGGTGCCGGGATCGGGGGGGCCGGTGCTGGTGCTGGTGTCGTCGGTGCTCGGCGGCGGATCGGAGCCACAGGCCCCCGCCAGCAGCAGCACGCACGACACCCGGAGGATGCGAGCCATGCCCCCATCATCGCAGAAAACCCGGCGCGCGGGCCCTCAGGCGTCGTCCAGGTGCAGGCCGGCCACCCCCGACGCCGGTCCCCTGGGCGCGGGCCTGCGCGAAGGCGGCCCCCACCACGGGCGCGAGCGGGGGGCACCAGCACGAAGACCTGCGCCCAGGCGGCGTCGGCTCGCACCTTCACCACCGCGGGCAGCGACGCCTGCTCGAGGTGATCGGTCTCCACCAGCGGCAGGGCAGCACGGCCAGGTCGTGCACGCGCAGCGAGGCCTCGGCCTCGCCGGCCACGGCGATCGCATGCTCGAGCACCGCGCTCACCGGGCCGTCCGGGTGCGCCGATCCGGAGACGAGCAGCACGCGTGGAGCATCGGGCATGCCGCAATGCTGGGCCGGGCCTCGCACCACCGGCAACCTCTCGGTGTCTCGCGGCCCGAGCCTCGCGGTGAGGCGCTGATTGTGAGGCCGAGCGCCCCGCCCGCGGGGAAACGCGCTTGATTCTCGCGCTCGTTTGCCCGACCATCTCGGTGGGCCGATCCTCGCCCTGGGTACGGTTCCTTCGCCGAGCCAAGGGCTCCTCCAGCGGGAGGGGCCCGTAGAGCGTGGTGGCGGAGTCTTGCGCCTCAGGCGCTCCATCCAACAGTGCCGCCGCGAGCTCTCGGTGGTGCTCACCAACCCGAGACCCAAGCGTCACCGGCCCTCGCGGTCACCGGCGCCCCGCTCCGCGCTTGCGCGCGGAAGGGAAGGCATCCATTGCACCACGCGGCCAACGATCTCGCCGAGCCCCAGCGCTACCGCGCCGTCACTCGCTCCACCGTCACGCGCACGCCCCAGTGGGAGCTCGTCCCGCGCGAGCTGCAGGAGGCGATCATGGTGGTGTCGGCGGTGCTCCCGTTTCGCACCAACGAGTACGTGATGCGGGAGCTCATCGACTGGGAGCGCGTGCCCGAGGACCCGATCTACCAGCTCACCTTCGTGCAGCCCGGGATGCTCAAGCCCGAGGACTACGCCGCCATGGCTCGGCTGCTGCGCGCGGGGGCCGGCAAGGCCGAGCTGAGGGCCACGGCCGATCGCATCCGCCTGCGCCTCAACCCGCACCCGGCGGGGCAGCTCACCCACAACGTGCCGCAGCTCGACGGGCGGCGCCTGCCCGGCATGCAGCACAAGTATCGCGAGACGGTGCTGCTGTTCCCCAGCCAGGGCCAGACCTGCCATGCCTACTGCACCTTCTGCTTTCGCTGGGCGCAGTTCGTGGGCATGGACGAGATCAAGTTCCAGTCCCCCTCCACCCGCGATCTGGTCGACTACCTCGCCGTGCACCCCGAGGTCAGCGACGTGCTGATCACGGGGGGCGATCCGCTGGTGATGCGGACCAAGGCGCTGCGCACCATCATCGAGCCGCTGCTGAGCGACGAGCTGGCCCACGTGCAGGACATCCGCCTGGGCACCAAGTCGGTGGCCTACTGGCCGCAGCGCTACGTGACCGACCCCGACGCCGACGAGCTGCTGCGCCTGTTCGAGCGGGTGGTGGCCTCGGGGCGCCACCTGGCCGTGATGGGGCACTACAGCCACCCGGTGGAGCTCGAGACGCCCATGGCCCAGGAGGCGGTCCGACGGATCCGCTCGACGGGGGCCGAGCTGCGCATGCAGTCGCCGCTCATCCGCCACGTCAACGACGATCCCGAGGCGTGGGCCCAGCTGTGGCGCACCGGCGTGCGGCTGGGGGCCGTGCCGTACTACATGTTCGTGGAGCGCGACACGGGCCCCAAGCACTACTTCGAGATGCCGCTGGTGCGCGCGTGGGAGACCTTCCGCGAGGCCTACCGCCAGGTCTCGGGCCTGGCCCGCACCGTGCGGGGGCCCTCGATGTCGGCCTTCCCCGGCAAGGTGCTGGTCGACGGCGTGGCCGAGGTGCGCGGTGAGCAGGTGCTGTGCCTGCAATTCCTCCAGGCTCGCGATCCCTCGTGGGTGCGGCGCCCGTTCTTCGCCAAGGCCGATCCCGACGCCACCTGGCTCGGCGATCTGGTGCCCGCCTTCGGGGAGAAGCAGTTCTTCTTCGAGCGCGGTCCCGCCGGCGTGCCCCGCAGCGTGCGTCGTCTCGCCGTGGTCGGCCAGTAGCCCGATTGGCCGCGTGCCGCTCGGACGGTATGGTCCGCCCGCCCATGGACTCGCTCGACGAAATGCTGGGGCTGACGCCCGGGAGCACGCTGATCCGCGACCTGGGGCTGGCGCTGCTGGCCGGGCTCGCGGGGCTCGTGGCCGGCCGGATCGCCCAGGTGGCGCTGAAGCGGCTGCTGCAGCGCCTTCCGCCCAACACCCTGCGCCACGCGGCCGTCGACGCCGCCTCGCTGCCGCTGGTGTGGGCGCTGCGCCTGGCGGGCCTGTGGGGGGCGCTCGAGCTGCTGCTGTCGCGGGGCGAGGCCGCGGCGCTGCAGGGCCTGGTGGGCAACCTCTACCTGGCCACCACCGTGGCCCTGGCCACCTGGCTCGGGGTGCGGATCATCGGCGAGGCCTCGGCGCTGTGGGCCAAGCGGGCCTCGGGCACCGAGGACACCTTCGACGACCAGCTCGTCCCCATCGTGCGCAAGACCGCCAAGGTGGTGCTGGTGTGCGTGGGCGGGGTGATGATCCTGCAGAACCTGGGCTACTCGGTGGGCTCGCTGCTGGCCGGCCTGGGCATCGGCACCGCCGCCATCGCCTTCGCCTCCAAGGACACCATCGCCAACTTCTTCGGCTCGCTGGTGGTGTTCGTCGATCGCCCGTTCCAGGTGGGCGACTGGGTGGAGATCGACGGGGTGGAGGGCACGGTGGAGGAGGTGGACCTCCGCACCACCCGCATCCGCACCTTCGCCAACAGCCTGATCACGGTGCCCAACTCCAAGATGACGGTCACCGAGATCCAGAACTGGTCGCGCATGAAGAAGCGCCGGATCAAGCTCGAGGTGGGCCTGACCTACGACACCAAGCCCGAGCAGATGCGCGCCGCGGTGGCGGCGATCCGCGAGATCATCGCCAGCGACGAGCGCTTCCACCACGACTTCTATCTCGTGAACTTCCACGAGATGGCCGAGTCGAGCCTCAACATCTTCTGCTACCTGTTCACCCGCACCACCAACTGGGCCGAGTACATGCAGGTGCGCGAGGACTTCCTGCTGGCGGTGATGGACGCGATGGCCCAGCTCGGCCTGCAGATCGCCTTCCCCACGCGTACGCTGCACCTGGTGGGGGCGCAGCCCCCGGGCGCGCCCCCGGCCATGCTGCGCCAGACTCCGCTCTGACCGGGGCCCTCGGCTTGGCGTATGCTCCGCGGCCATGAAGGCCGCGCTACTGGGAGCGACCAGGGGCATCGGACGGACGCTGGCCCGGCGCATGGTGGCGCGGGGCGATTCCGTGTTCTTGCTGGGACGGGATGCCGAGGACCTGAGCCGCAGCGCTCGCGATCTCGAGGTGCGGGGCGGGGCGGGGGTCTCGGTGGGCCATGCGCCCTGCGACCTGGAGCAGCCCGAGACCTTCGAGCCCGCCCTGGCCGCGGCCGAGGAGGCGCTGGGGGGCCTGGATGCGGTGGTGGTGACGGCGGGGATGTTCGCCACCCAGGACCAGCTCGAGGCGGATCTGGAGCTCACCCGTCGGCTGCTCACCGTGAACTTCGCGCACACGGTGGTGTTCTGCGAGCACGCCAAGGCGCGCCTGCTGGCGCGGGGCGGTGGCGTGCTGTGCGTGTTCTCGTCGGTGGCGGGCGAGCGCGGGCGCAAGCCGGTGGTGCTCTACGGCGCGAGCAAGGCCGGGCTCACGCGCTACCTGGAGGGCCTCGACCATCGCGAGCACGCCCGTGGTCTGCGGACCGTGTGCATCAAGCCCGGCTTCGTGCGGACCTCGATGACGGCAGGGCTGCCCGAGCCGCCCTTTGCCGCCGACCCGGAGCCGGTGGCCGCGAGGGCGCTGGCCGCCATCGACCGCGCCCGACCGGTGGTCTATGCGCCGCGGATCTGGGGGCTCATCATGCTGGTCATTCGGAGCCTGCCGCGCTTCGTGATGCGTCGAGTAGGGTTTTGACGGGCGCTTCCGGCCTTGGGGCCGTGCGGTGGCGAGGAGCGCCGGTCGCGGGGCGTCGAAAGGTCGACGCGCGCTACGAAATTCTCGGATAATGGTCGAACCGTGGCGGGGGGTCGGCGGTCGAGCGGGGACATCGTGCGCCTGGCGGAGTACCAGACGGACCGTCCGACCGTGGACTATCCCAGCGAGGGCGGGGGCGGATCCGAGCCCGACTCGCTGCGCGGCATGCCGACCCGCATCGGTCGCTACACGGTGCTCGACCTGCTGGGCGTGGGCGGCATGGGGGTGGTGTGCACCGCCTGGGACCCCAAGCTCGACCGCAAGATCGCGCTCAAGCTGCTGCGTCGCAAGAGCAGCGACAGCGACAATCGCCTCACCACCAGCCAGCTCCGACTGGTGCGCGAGGCCAAGTCGCTGGCGCGGCTGAGCCACCCCAACATCATCACCGTCCACGACGTCGACACCTACGAGGGCCAGATCTACATGGCCATGGAGTACGTCGACGGCACCTCGCTGGACCAGTGGGTGATCCGGGCGGAGCGACCGTGGCGCGAGGTGGTGTCGGTGTTCATCGATGCCGCGCGGGGCCTGGCCGCGGCACATGCCGCCGGGATCACCCACCGCGACTTCAAGCCGGCCAACGTGCTCCTGGGCAAGGACGGCCGGGTGACGGTGGTGGACTTCGGCCTGGCCAAGAGCCACGACCACGATCACGACAACGAGGGCGAGCCCGTCGAGGAGGCCGAGGCCGAGCCGGGGCTGCGGCTGCGCGAGCACGGCAGCCCGCTCGACGAGATGCTCGGCAACACCCAGGACACCAAGCTCACCCAGGTGGGCCGCACCGTGGGGACGCCGGCGTACATGGCCCCGGAGCAGTTCCTGGGGCTGCCGGTGGGCCCCGAGACCGATCAGTTCAGCTTCGGGGTGGCGTTGTTCGAGGCCCTCTATGGCTACCTGCCGTTCCCCGACGAGTCGCGCGACGAGCTCATCGATCGGGTGACCGAGGGCCGGGTCAACGATCCGCCCAAGGACACCGTCGTGCCCGGCTGGGTGCATCGCGTGGTGCTGCGGGCCCTGCAGCCCCGCCCCGAGAACCGCTACCCCTCGATGGACCACGTGATCGCGGCGCTGCAGGCCGACCCGGCCAAGCGTCGGCGTCGCTTCCTGGCCGCGGGCGGTGGCGTGGTGATGCTGGGCCTGGCCGCCTACGGCGTGGTGCAGGGGCTGAGCCCCGACGTCGAGCTGTGCAGCGGGGCCGAGGAGCGGATGGAGGAGATCTGGAGCGACGCCCGCAAGACCACGATCAAGGAGGCCTTCGCGGCCACCGAGCGTGCGTTCGCCCAGGATGCCTGGGAGCGGGTGCGGGCCGAGCTCGATCGGCGGACCAAGGACTGGGCCGACATCCGCACCGACGTGTGCGAGGCGACCAACGTGCGCGGCGATCAGTCGGCCGAGCTGATGGACGTGCGCATGGCCTGCCTGGACCGGCACCGCGGCGAGATGCAGGCGCTGGTCGACGTGTTCACCGAGCCCGACGACAAGGTGGTGGAGGAGGCCGTCAACGCGGTGCAGAGCCTGGGCGACCTGGAGGCCTGCCGCACGATGTCGGCGGGGCACGGGCTGACGATCGACGATCCGGCGCGCCGGGCCGAGGCCGACGAGATCGAGTCGCTGCTGGCCCAGGCCAAGGCGATGCGGGACACGGGGGACTTCGAGAAGGCGCTGGGGCACGCCGAGGACGCCCTGGCCAAGGCCCGCGCCCTGGGCCACGCTCCGCTGCTGGCCCGGGTGGCCCTGATCCACGCGCAGCGTCAGATCGATCAGTCCACCGACGTCAGCGGGGTGCGCGAGCTCCTCGTCGAGGCGATCGAGCTCGCGGTGCGGACCGAGCAGCCGGCGCTGGAGGCCGAGGCCTGGTCGCTGCTGATCGTGCTCGACGGCGAGGCGCTCGACCAGGTCGAGGCCGCCCTCGCGCTGCGGCTGCCGGCCCGGCTGGCGGTGGAGCGCGCGGCCGATCAGCGGCTCGAGGGAGCATTCGCCTCGGCGGTGGGCACGGTGCTGTCCAAGAGCGGGCGCCACGAAGAGGCGCTGGAGGCGATGAAGCGGGCGGTGGACAGCTACGAGTCCGCGCTGGGCAAGGACCACCCCAAGGTCGCGGGGGCGCTCAGCAACGTGGGCGCCCAGTATGCCGAGCTCGGGATGGTCCAGCAGGCGCGGCTCACCCTGAGCGAGGCCGCCAAGTCGATGGAGGAGATCTATGGCCCCAACCATCCTCTGGTCGGTCGGATCCACTACAACATGGGCCTGAACGCCTTCAGGTCCGGCGACTTCGAGGCGGCGACCAAGGAGTGCGCGCGGGCGGTGGAGATCCTCCAGCGCTCGATGCCGCATGGGCACCCACGAACCCTGGTGGCGATGGCGATGCTCGCCCAGGCGGAGCTCAGCAACGATGCGCCCGACCGCGCCGAGCAGCGCTACGACGAGGTGCTGTCCATCCTACGCGCCCAGAAGGAGCCCGACCTGGTGCTCAAGGCCAAGACCCTCTATCTGCTCGGGAGCCTGCAGCGAAAGCGGGCGTCGACGGCCGTGCTCGAGGGGGACGCCGAGATGGCGCAGCGGCGGAGGGCTCGAGCCGCCAAGAGCTTCGACGAGGCGATCGAGACCTGCGAGGGGATGGGGAGCTGCGGGGTGCTCGCGACCTCGATCCACTACGAGTACTGCCTGCTGGACATCGATCGCGGCGCGCAGGATGCCGCGATCGTTCACTGTCAGACGGCGTGGAGCGTGCAGCGGGACAGCGGGAAGATCACCGAGACCGGGATCGATGCGGTGCAGGAGCTCGCGGCCCAGCACCAGGCGCTCGGCAACACCGATGTGGCCATCGACGTCCTGCGGGAGGCGGTCAAGACGGTGCCCGTGGAGGAGTCGACCTCGCTGCGGATCATCCTGGCCGATCTGCTGTGGCCGGCCACGCGGAGCCGGGGCGAGGCGGTGGCGCTGGTCCGGCAGGCTCGCTCGACCCTCAAGGGGGTGCCGGAGTCCGACGAGCTCAAGGCCGTCGAGCGCTGGCTTCGTCAGCACGTGATCCCGTGAGGCACGGGCGGGAGCCCGACGGGGTCGGCGGCTCACACGAGCAGGGGCGCCACACCACGAAGTGGTGGGCGCCCCTCGATGCTTGCCGTAGCGGCGGGAGGGACCGGGTCGGCTACAGGCCGGAGGAGACCAGCGAGCCGCCGCAGGCTCCGTCGAGCATTGCGGTGATGAGCAGCTTGCGCTCCGAGCTGGCCAGGCTGAGGCTGGTCGAGGACTCGGCGATCAGCTGTCCCACGTTGGGGAGGTCGTCGATCACGTCGCTGTTGTCGAAGCTCACCAGAAGCTGCGACACCAGGACCTGGTAGCTCTGGATGGGGTTGAGGCCGGTCAGGTCGATCTCGCCGTCGAAGACCCACGGCCCAAGGGCGGAGTACATGATGCTGCCGTCGGCGGCCGAGAGGGTGGCGAAGATGCCGGCGGTGCCAAAGGTGCAGACGCTGCCGTCGTTGCCGTTGAGGGTGTCACCGGTCTTGACGCTGACGAGCGAGCCATCGTCGCGGTAGACGGCGTTGTTGATCAGGTCGAAGTCGAAGACGACATCGCCGCCCCCGCCGCTGCTGCTGCTGCTGCTGGCGCGGGTCATGGTGAGGTCGCCGTTGCCGGGGTAGTTGGGGACGGCTGGGATGTGGGCCGCACGAAAGTTGTAGAGCGCCATCTCGTCGTCGGTGGAGGGACCTTCGACGGATTGGTCACAGGCCGCGAGGCCGGTCGACAGCGCAACGCAGAGGAACGTCGGGAGAGAACGTCGCATCGCTTGTGAGCACCTTGGGAGCGCGGGACGGGGAGGACCCGCGGAGGGGAGGGAGGAAGTGCCGGGGGAGGCCCTTTCAATGTAATTCCAATTGCACCTTATTTCAGGTCAAAAATTTGTAATGGTCTTGCCCATTTTCTCCCAGGAATACACTGTAGGACGCACGTTCCTCGGATCTCTGGTCCAAATCGGCCGGAATCGGGGCCAGGGGCCGGAATTGAGGAATATTAGTTCTGAAAGTTTGATGGTGGAATCGCATGTGGAGGCGGCGGCGAGACCGCTGCAATCGGGCGAAATCCGAAGGCTCCAGAACGCTACGCGCAGCAGACGCAGAAAATTCGCGTGAATTAGCGCGCTCGCGTGCTGCGCAGCTCCACCAGGCCGACGGGCTCCGGCCGAGCGGGCGCCGCCTCGCCGCTGGCGTCGGAGAAGCGGGGGTCGAGCAGGTGCTCGGGCTCCACGTTGCCGGCCGCCGCCAGCAGATTGGCCCGCAGATCGGGCACCTGGGCCTCGAGCGAGGCCAGCCAGCGCTTGACCTGCTGGCGTTGGCCGTTGGGCTGGCTGCCACAGAGGTTGCAGGGAAGGATCGGGACCTCGAGCGCGGCGGCGTAGTCCGCGAGATCCTGCTCGGCGCACCACAGCAGCGGCCGGATGATCGCGTGGCCCCCCTCGGGGGCGGGGAGCTTGGCCGCCATGGCGCGCAGGCGGCCCGCGAAGAGCTGATTGAGCAGCAGGGTCTCGATGAGATCGTCGCGGTGGTGCCCCAGGGCGATCTTGTTGGCCCCGAGCTGGTCGGCCACGCGGTGCAGGATGGCCCGCCGCATCCTCGAGCAGCGCGAGCAGTAGGTCTTGCCCTCGGGCGTGTTGCGCAGGACCACCGAGTAGGTGTCGCGGACCTCGATGTGGTGCTCGAAGTCGTGCGCCCGCAGGTGCTCCCGCAGCGGCTCGGGGTCGTAGCCGGGCTGGCCCTGGTCGAGGTTCATGGCGACCAGCGAGATCGGGAAGGGCAGCTTGCGCTGGTAGGCGCGCAGCAGGTGCAGCAGGGCCCAGGAGTCCTTGCCCCCCGAGCAGGCGACCATGATGCGATCTCCGGGCTCCACCAGCGCGTGGGCTCGGCTGAGCCGGGAGAGCTGCCGCAGCAGGCGGTCCTGCAGCGCCGAGGCGGGGCCGTTCATGGCGTGGCGGGCTATAGCACGCTGCCCTCGCGAGTGAACACGAGCAGGGTCACCGGTCCATCGCCGATCATGTCGATCTCCATCATCGCGCCGAAGCGGCCGGTCTGGACGGGCAAGCCCAGGGCGCGCAGCTCCTCGGCGACGCGCAGGTAGAGGGCCTCGGCCTCCGCGGGCGCCTCGGCCGCGTCGAAGCTGGGGCGTCGGCCCTTGCGGACGGTGCCGGCCAGGGTGAACTGGCTGACCACCAGGCAGGCTCCGCCCACCTGGGCGAGGTCGAGGTCCATGGGCGTGCGGCCGGGGAAGATCCGCAGGCTCGCGATCTTGCGCGCGGTCGCGATCGCATCGGCCTCGGTGTCGCCCCGGTGAACACCCACCAGCAGCATCACCCCGCGGTCGATGCTGCCCACCACCTCGCCGTCCACCCGCACCGCGGCCCGACGGACCCGCTGAACGACCGTTTTCATGCGCTCGATGGTACCTCGGCCCGGCCGGGGCACGATGCTGCGCCGGCTCGCGAGGCGAAGCGATTGCGGCCCCACGGGGCCGGCGGTCGGCTTGCTCCGCCATGGGAACGCGAGCTACGGTCGCGGACGGCGCGGAATCGATCGAGCGGCGCGAAGGCGCTCCCACCCCAGGAATCCGACGAGCACCACCATGGGCGAGCACGACGTCACCGAGCAGAGCGACGACTTCAGCCAGCGAGTGTTCGTCAAGGCACTGCTCGACGACGTCAACACCCTCGAGGAGATGCTCGAGAAGGAGATGTTCGAGACGGGCATCCGCCGCATCGGGGCCGAGCAGGAGATGTTCCTGGTCGATCGCACGATGGGGCCGGCCCCGGTCGCGATCGAGCTGCTCGAGAAGACCACCGACCCGCGCCTCACCACCGAGCTGGCGCGCTTCAACCTCGAGGCCAACCTCACCCCCCACGTCTTCGGCGGCGACTGCCTGCGCAAGCTGGAGAAGGAGCTGCACGAGGTGGTGGACGAGGCCCGTCGCGCGGCGGCAGAGTGCGACGCCGAGGTGCTGCTGGTGGGCATCCTGCCCACGCTGCGCAAGGCTCACCTGGGGCTCGACAACATGTGCCCCATCCCGCGCTACCACGCGCTCAACCGCGCGATGACCAAGCTGCGCGGCGGCGACTTCCACGTGGTGATCAAGGGCCTCGACGAGCTCGAGACCACCCACGACAACGTGATGCTGGAGTCGTGCAACACGAGCTTCCAGATCCACTTCCAGGTGGCGCCCCGGGAGTTCGCGCGGCTCTACAACGTGGCGCAGGCGGTGACGGCCCCCGTGCTGGCCGCGGCCGTCAACTCGCCGGTGCTGCTGGGGCGGCGGCTGTGGAACGAGACCCGGGTGGCGCTGTTCCAGCGCTCGGTCGACGCTCGCTCGTCGCACATGCAGGCGCGAGGGCTGCGGCCGCGGGTGAGCTTCGGCGACAGCTGGGTGCGCGAGTCGGTGCTCGAGATCTTCCGCGAGGACATCGCGCTGTTCCGGGCGGTGCTGGGGCAGACCGATCACACCAGCTCCCGCGCCGAGCTGGCCGAGGGCAAGGTGCCCAAGCTGCAGGCGCTGCGCCTGCACAACGGCACGGTGTACCGCTGGAACCGGGCCTGCTACGGCTGGGCCGAGAGCGGGGCGCACCTGCGGATCGAGAACCGGGTGCTCCCGGCCGGGCCGTCGATCGTGGACGAGGTGGCCAACGCCGCCTTCTACTTCGGGCTGATGTCGGGGGTGACGGCCGAGCACGAGGACATCTCGAAGGTGATGGACTTCGACGACGCGAAGACCAACTTCTTCGCGGCGGCGCGGCACGGCCTGGGGGCGCAGTTCCACTGGATCGGCGGCGAGACGATCACGGCCAGCGCGCTCATCCTCGATCGCCTGCTGCCGCTGGCCCGCGAGGGGCTGCGGCGCTCGAACATCGACGAGGAGGACGTGGCGCGCTACCTCGACGTGATCGAGGAGCGGGTGCGCTCGCGCAGCACGGGGGCGAGCTGGGCCCTGCGCTCGCTGTCGGCGATGGCGGGCAACACCTCGGTGGATCAGCGGCACCGTCGGATCACCAAGGCGATGCTCGACCACCAGCAGGGCGACGAGGCCCCCGTGCACACCTGGGAGACCGCGCGGGTGCAGAGCGACGATGCCTGGCGCGAGGACTACCGCACGGTGGGGCAGATCATGTCCACGCAGCTGCTCACGGTGCGTCCCGAGGACCTCGTGGACCTGGCCGCGAGCATGATGGACTGGGAGCGGATCCGCCACGTGCCCGTGGAGGACGACGAGGGGCGCCTGGTGGGCATCGTCTCGCACCGGGCCATCCTGCGGCTGGTGGCGCGGGGGCAGGGCATGGACCGCGAGCCGGTGGCGGTCAAGGACATCATGCGCAGCGATCCGGTCTCGGTCACCCCGACCACGCCCACGCTCGAGGCCATGACCCTGATGCGCGACCGTGCGGTGGGCTCGCTGCCGGTGGTCGAGGACGGTCGGCTCGTGGGCATCGTGACCGAGCACGACCTCATCGACGTGAGCGCCAGGCTGCTCGCGCGCTTCCTCGCCGACGAGGCCTGAGCGGGCGCGCGCTCAGGCCAGCGCGATCCGGCCGCTGTGCAGCTGCACCTCGGCCTGGGTGCCGGCGCGCAGGCGGCCGCGGAGGACGGCGTCGGCCACCAGCGACTCCACCTCGCGGGTGAGCAGGTGGCGGAGCGGGCGGGCCCCCAGGGCGGGGTCGCGGCCGGCGAGCTCCACCAGGTGGGCGCAGGCGTCGTCGCTGAGCGCATAGCGGATGCCCCGCTCGCGGAACAGCCGCTCGCTGGAGTCGCGGGCGAGGCGGCGGCAGATCTTGAGCATCTGGTCCGCGCCCAGCGGCTGCAGCACCAGCGGGGCCTCGATGCGGTTCCACAGCTCCACCGGGAACGCACGGCGGGCCGCGGCCAGCACGGCGGGCTCGTCGAGCATGGTGGGATCCTCGGGCAGCACGAGATCCGAGCCGAGGTTGGAGGTCATCACGATCACCGCGTGGTGCAGCTCCACGGTGCGGCCGCGGCCGTCGGTGAGCCGCCCCTCGTCGAGCACCTGCAGCAGCAGCTGGTGCACGTCGCGGTGGGCCTTCTCGATCTCGTCGAGCAGCACCACGCAGTGCGGGCGCTGGCGCAGCGGATCGGTCAGGGCCCCGCCCTGCTCGTGGCCCACGTAGCCCGGAGGGGCGCCCACCACCCGCGCCACCGCGTGCGACTCGGCGTACTCGCTCATGTCGAGGCGGACCAGCGCGTCGCCGCGCTCGTACAGCGCCTCGCCGAGGGCCTTGGCGATCTCGGTCTTGCCCACGCCGCTGGGGCCCAGCAGCAGGGTGGAGAGCACCGGGCGGTGGCTGCCGAAGCCGGCCCGGTTGCGACGGATGAGCTGGGCGAGGGTGGAGGTGACGTGCTCGTGCCCCACCACCCGAGCCGCGAGGCGGCGCTCGAGCTCCAGCAGCAGCTGGTCGCCCTGCGCCTCGATGCGGGCGCGCGGCAGGCCGCTGCGCTCGGCCGCGATGTCGATCCAGGTCTCGCGCCCCACCTCGCTGCCGCCGCGCCGGGCCACGCGGGCGCAGCTCAGGTCCAGCAGATCGAGCGCGCGCCCGGGCATGGCCAGGCCGGTCAGGTAGCGCTCGGCCAGGCGCACCAGCTCGCCCAGCTTGGTGCCGGGGGCGAGCTCCAGGCCGTGGGCCTGCAGCACCGTGGGAGCAGCCGCGCTCACCACGTCGGCGAGCTCGCCACGGGGCAGGGGACGCAGCTCGATGCGATCCACCGAGCCCGCGCCGCCGGGCAGCCACAGGTCGAGGCGGGCGTGGCTCTCGGGGGCGGCGATGGTGAGCACCGGGGGCCGCCGGCGGCTCCAGGCGCGGGCCAGCGCGGCGAAGAAGGGGGGCACCGCGTCGGAGGGCACGCGATCGAGATCGTCGAGCACCGCGACCCCGCCGGTCTCGGCGATGGCGTCGAGGTCCTGGGCGAGGCCGTCCTCGTCGTCGTAGGCGGTGGCATCGAGCACGAACACCGGGGCATCGAGCACCCGGGCCAGGTGTCGGGCGACCAGGCTGCGACCGCTGCCCGGCGGGCCCACCATCACCGGCGGGCGCGGGGACTTGCGCAGCATGGCGTCGGCGAGCTGGGCCAGCACCTCCTCGCGCCCATGCAGCGGGGGCAGGGTGCGGCGATCGACCGAGCGCAGCTCGTGGTGATCGGCCGTGGTGGCACGCCGAGGAGCCGGGTCGCGCTCCGGGATCGAGAGGGCATGACGATGCTGCGACTCCGTCTCGGACGCTCCGTGGTGGCTCGCCTCGGGCTCGTGGCGCGCATGGGCTCGATGGCCTGCTCCCTCGTGCTCGTGGAGCGCGTTGCCCCGACGAGCCGGCCCCTCCGACGAGGGCTCCCGCTCCGGCTCCGCCCCGAGCTCGTCGTCGATCGGATCGAGCTCCTCGGCGGGCTCGGCCTCCGCTCGCTCGGCTCCTCGACCGACCCGCTCCCGCACGCTCCTCCACGTGCGGCTGCTACGACCAGGCTCCCCGCCGGTGGAGGCCCGGGGCGTCCGTCGAGGTCGCTCGGGGCTGCGCGACAGCCCGGTGGTGCTGCGCTCGCGCAGGTCGGCCACGATGTCGCGACGCAGCGACGCCGCGCACACCCCCAGCCGCTCGAGGAGCTGATAGCCATGGCTCTCCGCGCTGCGCACGATGGCCAGCAACTGCTCGAGGTCCGACGAGGTCGCCCCCCGCTGGGCCAGCCGCAGGTGCCAGTCCGCCGGCTCGGCCGCCAGCTCGGAGTGCAGGCCCTCGCGGGCCGTCCGCAGGGTGATGGCATCGGCCCGCTCCCCCAGCAGCTCGCGGCAGGGCGAGCGCTGGGCCAGCTCGATCAGGAGATCGCAGGAGCAGCGCGGCCCGGCTCCCATGGTGGAGGCGCGCGGCCCCCGAGAGCGGACCCGTCGGGATCGCGGCATACCGTCCACGGCTCGTACGCTAGCGGCTGTCCTGGGGCCCACCAAGAAACCCGCGGAGGCGGCTCACATGCGCCAGGGGGCCCCGCGGACCGTGATCTCGGCCGCTTTGCCCCGGCCCGAGGGACGCCTATCCTTCCCGCGCTCGCCCCCCCGGGCAGGATTGCGACGATGGCGCGATATCAGATCCACGTGTGCGACGGCCCCAGCTGCGGATTGACCCATGGCAGCGAGGAGCTCGTGGAGGCGCTCGAGAAGGCCATCGCCAGCGATCCGGCGCTGAAGGGGCGGGTGGGGGTGAGCTGCTACACCTGCTACGGCCGCTGCGACGACGGTCCCAACCTCTTCGTGGAGACCCTGGGCGAGGGGCAAGCCGGCGACGAGGAGCCCGAGCCCGAGGTGCTGGAGAGCCAGCGCGGCTTCTATCCGGGGATGGACCAGGCCAAGGTGCTGCGGGTGCTCCGAGAGCACTGCGGCCAGGACCAGGTCGTCGAGGATCTGGTGGACGAGTACTGACCCGCTCGCGATCGAGGCGCTGGTGGCGGCGACTCGTGGAAGCCCCCTCGATGCGGCAAGGTGGGCGACGGCGCGAGCGACGACACTCCATGGTGCATGGGCTCGATGCCCGAGGGGATCGCCCGCTACGGCCCGCTGGGGTCCATCTCGATGCCCGCGGCCGCGCGGGCTCGGCAAGCGGGGGCGGGCGCGCTAGGAAGGTACGACCATGCAATCCAGGCTCGCCCATCGTCGGGAGCTGCTCCGCTATGCGGGCATCACTGGCGTCACGCTGCTCCTGCCGTCCACCGTCGCGTGCGTGCGCGGAGGCAGCAGCACCCCGCCCGCGGATCCCGAGCCGGGCGACCCGCTGGCTCCCTCGGCCGACCCCGAGCCGGACGGCCTGCCCCTCGTGCGGCCGGCCGACTGGGATCCGATCTCCTTCAATCGCGAGCGCGGGCGCGCGGGGGCCATCCCCCCGGAGTACATGGCCAAGATCGACGGCCCGGACGGGGTGGCCCAGCACCTGGGCAAGCACCTCCCGTTCCTCCCCGAGGGGCCCCTCGCCCCGTCGGGCACGCTCGCGCTGATGTGGGGCGACCCCGCGCTCGGCTACGCACGACACCCCAACGCGGCGGCCACCGCCGACGATCCGATCGGCCATTGGTACGACTGGATTCGTATCCGGCGTGCGTTCGACGGGCCCGCCGAGGAGAGGGAGTCTCACTTCTCGGCCTGGCCGCGCGGCGGCGAGGAGGACGACGGGCACTACGCGGCGCAACGCGGCACCGATCCGGCCGACGACGACGGGCGCAACACGGTCTACCTCGCCGTGCTGCCGAGCGACGTGCAGCCGGGCGAGTGGGTGAGGATCCATGCGCACTGCCTCACCCATGGCGAGTACGTCGACTTCCTCCGCGTGCCGGCGTGAGGCCCGGTCCACGAGCATCACCCGCAATCCCAGAGGTACGAGCGCAGCACCGATGCCCGACGACGCCGAGATCACCCAGCATGATGGCCCGCGGCTGCCCAAGCGGCTGCTGCGGGTGGGAGCCACGATCTCCGTGCTCGCGGCTCTCACGGCGCTGGGGGCCCGCGCGTGGGTCCGTCACCGCAGCCCCTCGGCGGAGCGCTACGCCTACGAGCCGTCGCCCGCGGGGGAGCTGCCGCAGCTCTGGTCGCTCCCCGGCTTCTCCACCGTCGACCACCGCGGCGCCGAGCTCTCCCGCGAGTCGCTGCGCGGCCGTCCCTTCATCGCGAGCTTCATCTTCACGCAGTGCACCAACGTGTGCCCCGCGATGACCTCGCGGCTGGTCCAGATCCAGCGCCGCCTCGCGGGCCAGGATCTCCGCTTCGTGTCGTTCTCGGTGGATCCCGCCCACGACAGCTCGCAGGTGCTGGCCGAGTATGCCCGCAGCTGGAACGCGGAGGAGACCCGCTGGTCGCTGGTGGCGACCGACGAGCAGCGGCTCCCCGAGCTGCTCGCTGCGTTTCGCGTCACCGCGGAGCCGACCGCCGATCCCGACAACCCGATCGTGCACAGCAGCGTGTTCTTCCTGGTGGACGCCGAGGGCCAGGTGCGGGGGGTCTATGCCAGCGAGGATCGCCTGGCGATCGACCGCCTCGTGGAGGACGCGGCGCGCCTGGTCGGCGACGAGCTGGGTGGCGCCGCCGAGCCCCCGGCCGCCACCATTGCCTCCCTCGGCTGCGCCGGCTGCCACGATCACTCGCGCATCGCCCCGCCGCTGCTCGACCTGCAAGGGGCGCAGCGCACCCTCGCCGACGGGAGCCGCACGACGATCGACGACGCCTATCTGAGGCGGGCGCTGCTCGAGCCCGGCCGCGAGATCGTGGAGGGCTACTTCCCGCTGATGCCGAGCTACCGCGAGACGCTGACCGACGCCGAGCTCGATGCGCTCGTCCAGGAGCTGGGGGAGCGCAGCCGGGGGGCCGCCGTGGCCGAGCCCCAGCCCAAGATCGAGCTGGTCACCGATCCGGTCTGTCACATGCGCGTGCGCAGCGATCCGAGCGCGCCGCACATCAGCCACGAGGGCCACGAGGTGTTCTTCTGCTCCGAGATGTGCAAGGAGCAGTTCCTCGCCGCGCCCGAGCGCTTCCCCCTCGAGGCGCAGTAGCGGCGCTCGGACGGCTCGGGCGGGGGCTCATTCCTCCGGCAGCGGCGGCATCGCGGCGTCGGGGGGCGGCGCGCCCTCGGGCAGCGGCGCCTCGTCGTCCTCGTCGCTGCCCTTGGTGCGGCGGGCCGCGGCCCGGAACGCATCGATGGGCGCGAGGGCGCGGCGCGCCGCCTCCACCTGGGTCGGGTCGGCCCCGAAGGCGAGCAGCTGCACCGCATGCCCGACGACCGCTCGCCCCACCGCCCGCAGCGGCTCGAGCAGCGATTCCAGGCTCGGCCGCGGCTCGCTCGGCGCCGTGATCCCCAGCGCATCGCCATAGGCCTGGTGGGCCTCGTGCAGCGCCTCCACGAACTTGGGCCCCACCAGTCGATCGAGATCCTCGCGCAGCCCCTCCTCGGCGATCCGGTCGATCCGACGCTGGCTCTCGGCATGCTGCTCCACATAGCGCAGCTTGAGGAAGCCCAGGCCATCGTAGAACAGCGCCTCGTCGAGCTGGGCCGCGCGGGAGCGATCCTCGTCGCCGCTGGGCAGCACCGTGTAGCGATCCAGGCTGCGCTCGAGCACGCCCCACATCCGATCGAGCTGGGTGTCGAGCGGCCGCACGTCCATGGCCTTGGGCGCGCTCTCGTTGGCCTTCCACTTGGCCTCGAGATCGAGCGCCGCATCGCGGAGCGCCTGCGCGCCCGCATGCACTCCCGGGCCGGCTCCGTCGGGCACGACCGCGAGCAGCATCTTGGCCAGGGACAGACCGGAGCGCACGGTGAGGCGAGGCGCGGTGACATAGGGGGCGGGGTCGAT
The DNA here is from genome assembly GCA_020633315.1 of Myxococcales bacterium. Classification (GTDB taxonomy): domain Bacteria; phylum Myxococcota_A; class Polyangia; order Nannocystales; family Nannocystaceae; genus Paraliomyxa. Next base: position 97,007 of record JACKDV010000003.1, on the reverse strand, counting down.
CGATTCACTCATGCCCGAGCGAGCATCCCCCGGTCGGGGGCCGAGAGCACGCGACCCGTTCGAACAAAATCGGTATCGGCAGTGACAGTGAGCGAAATGCCCGATTCCGATCCACGGCGAGAGGCCTCGGCAATGGATGGGAAGGTTCCGGGTCATCCAGTGCCACTGGGGGGCCGGGTGCTCCGGCCTCGGGTGGGCTCGAGCCGCAGGAATCAGGGACGAAACGGAGGTCCTGGGACCTCCGGGGACCCGTCTGGGGAGCGGTCCGAGAGGTCCCGGGACCTTTGGGGACCCGTCTGGGGAGCGGTCCGAGAGGTCCGGGGACCTCCAGAGCCTCGATCCGGGTGCGTCACCGCAGGTTCCAGGACCTCCGGCGCCGTAGAGCGCGGGGATCCCAGACGTCCTGGAACGTTCTGCCCCACCCGATCTCGGGATCGTGCGCGTTACACGCTTTTCGAGTGGCGCCCCGAGGGGGGGGGTCTCGACGATGCGGAGGGGCAGATGAGCGTCGAGCGAGGGCGCCGATCCGAAGCTCGAGGCGAGCCCTCGACGAGGCTCACCCTCGATCCAGCCATGCCTGCCCGCGGACCACGTGCTCGGCAAACACCCGCGGATCCACGTTGGCCCCGCACACGATGAGCCCCACGCGCTGGCCCGCCAGGCGCTCGCGCAGCGGCCCCAGCAGCGCCGCCGTGGCGGCCGCTCCCGCGGGCTCCACCGCCAGCTTGACCTCCTCGAACAGCATCGCCATCGCGCCGCGCAATTCGTCGTCGTCCACCAGCACCAGATCGTCCACGAAGCGCCGGCACAGCGCGAAGCTGTAGGGCTCGGCGTGGGGAGCCCCCAGGCTGTCGGCGATGGTCTGGACCCGCTCGATCGCCATGGGCCGGCCGGCGGCGAAGCTGCGGTGCATGCTGTCGGCCCCGCGTGGCTCCACGCCGTAGATGGCGGTGTTGGGCGAGAGCTGCTTGACCGCCGCGGCCACCCCGGCGCACAGGCCCCCGCCGCCGATCGGCACGATCACCGCGTCGAGCCCGGGCGCCTGCTCGCACAGCTCCAGGCCCACCGTGCCGGTGCCCAGCGCCACGGTGAAGCCCTCGAAGGGGTGTATGAAGGTCCGGCCCTCGTCGGTCTCGATGCGTCGAACCTCGGCGAAGGCCGCGTGGACGTCGTCGACCAGCACCACCTCGGCGCCCATGCGACGACATCGCTCCACCCGCGCCGGATCGGCGGAGCGGGGCATGACCACCTTGGCCGTGCTGCCGCAGGCGTTGGCGGCGAAGGTCACGGCGAGGGCATGGTTGCCCGCGCTGACGGCCGTGACCCCGCGGGCCCGCGCGGCGTCGTCGAGGTCGAGCAGGTGCAGCAGGGCGCCGCGCGCCTTGAAGCTGCCGGTGAGCTGGAGGGCCTCGAGCTTGAGCACCACCTCGCCCTCGTCGCCGAAGCGCTCGCTCAGCCGGGGACCTCGCCAGCTCCACACCGGGGTGGTCCGCACGCAATCGCCCAGGCGGGCACGAGCTTGGCGAAGCTGCGATGGGGTGGGGGCGTCCTCGCTCATCGGAGCGTAGGGTAGCCAGCGGCATCGGGGCCGTCGATCCATCACGAGCGACCAACGGCATCGAGCCCGGGCGGCTCCCGCAGCAGGCCGCGCTCGGATCGACGGGTCTGCGCTCGGCTCAGCCGGGGGTGCTGCCCCGCAGCACGCCGCGCTCGGCGAGGTCGGCGAGCAGGGCCGACAGCCGCCCCAGCACCTCGCCGTCCACCGTCTCGTCTGCCGCGACCGCGCCCTCGGGAATCGCCTGCTGCACGGTGGCGCCCTGGTCCACCAGCCGCCGCAGCACCTCGGCCGCGAGCGGGCTGAGCACCAGGGTCCGCACCTCGTGCTCGGCATCGCGATACACCAGCAGCCGCGTGGGCTCGCGCGTGGGCTCGCTGCGATCGTCGAGGGCCGTGGGCAGCTCGTGGACCGCATGGGCGAAGCGGGCCAGCGCCAGCGCGCCGTTCCACACCAGCGGCCGATCGAGGACCAGCGCGTCCACCATGCCCTCGGGCGGCGGGGGATCGGGGGCCGCGTCGACCTCGGCCTCGAGCACCTCGAGCCGGGCCAGGTCCACCAGGTAGTCGGGCAGCTCGGGATCGTGCGGCCACGACGAGGCGGCCCAGCGCACGAATTCGGCCGGCACGTCGCGCAGGAAGCGAGAGCGGGGCGCGGCCTCGTGCAGCCAGTCGTCGAAGCTGCGCTCGAAGGCGTCCTCGCCCAGGCGGGCCATGGTGCGGGGCAGGAAGGCGCGGATCACCGAGCGCAGGCCCGCGCGCACCAGCGAGCGATAGACGAGCAGGCGCGGGGGCCCCAGCTCGGCCATGGTCTCGTGATCGGGGTGCCGCACGCCCTGCTGGCGCAGCCAGGTCGCGGCGTCCCGGGGCAGCTCCTGCTCGGCCTCGCGGTCGAGGATGATCCGCGACATGCCCCGCTGGATCCCCATGAGCGAGCCGATGCCCGGCACCCGGCTGCGCTCGCGCTCGGGGTCCGGGGGCCGCGTGCCCTCGAAGCGCGCCAGCGCCTCGTCATAGACCTCCTGCAGGCGGGCCACCTGCCGGCCGAGCTCGGGCAGCGGCGGGATGTCGTGGTCGCGCTCGTAGATCACCGGCAGCGGTCCCAGCCGCTCGATCACCCAGGCCATCAGCTGCTCGACCCGGGGGCTCACGTCGGTGCCGTGGGTGTCGATGATGAGGTCGTCGAGGTGGGGCCGCCGCTCGCCGCCGGCCACGTGGAGCTGCACCACCCGCGACAGCGGCAGGGAGCGGATGAGCTCGAGCGGATCGAAGCCGTGGTTGTCGGCGTTGACGGCCACGTTGTTGACGTCGAGCAGCAGCCCGCAGCCGGAGCGCTCGACCACCTCGGTGATGAATTCGGCCTCGGGCAGCCCGCCGCCGGGCACCAGGTAGTACGAGATGTTCTCCACCGCGAAGGGCCGGCCCAGCGCGTCTTGGATCCGCGCGATCTGATCCACGCAGCGCACGATCGTGGCCTCGTCGTGGGGCAGGGGCAGCAGGTCCTGCAAGATGGCGCCGTCGCTGCCCGTCCAGCACAGGTGGTCGCTGTGGAAGGGGCTGCTCATGCGCTCGCAGAAGCGGCGCAGCTCCTCGAGGTAGGCGGGGTCGAGCTCGGTGGTCCCGCCCACGTTCATCATCAGGCCGTGGGTGAGGATGGGGTAGCGCTCGGCCACGAGGTCGAGGGCGCGGGGGATCGCGCCGCCGCGGCGCATGTAGTTCTCGGGCGAGACCTCGAAGAAGCGGATCGACTCCGGGGCCCGGCCCGCCGCCACCTCGTCGATGAAGGCCCAGCGCAGGCCCAGGCCCACGCCGGTGGGGGAGGTGCCGGAGGCGCGCATCGTCCGAGCATCATCGAGCCAGGCTCCCGCGCGGGCAAGGGCCCACGGGGCGGCGCAGGCTCACGGCGCCGCGGGCGAGGCGGGTATGCTGCCCCGACCATGCGCCTTCGCTATCCCGCGGTGGCCCGCAACCGCGAGGCCATCCTCGACGTGATTCGCTCCCGCCTGCCCGCCCGGGGCACGGTGCTCGAGGTGGCCTCGGGCTCCGGCGAGCATGCGGTGAGCTTCGGGGCCGCGCTGCCCGAGCTGCGGTGGCAGCCCACCGATCCCGATCCCACCGCCCGGGCGAGCATCGAGGCCTGGGTGGAGCACGAGGGGCTGCCCAACGTGGCGCGGCCGCTGGCGCTCGACGTCACCGCCTGGCCGTGGCCCATCACCGCGGCCGACGCGATGATGTGCATCAACATGATCCACATCTCGCCGTGGGAGGCGACCCAGGGCCTGCTGCAGGGGGCCAGCCGGGTGCTGCCGGTGGGCGGGCCGCTGCTGCTGTATGGGCCCTACGTGGTCGACGGCGAGACCGCGCCGAGCAACCGCGCCTTCGATGCCTCGCTACGCGAGCGCGACCCGCGATGGGGGGTCCGCGAGCTGCGGCAGGTGGAGCGCGAGGCCGAGGGCCACGGGCTGGGCCTCGAGGAGGTGGTGGTGATGCCGGCCAACAACCTCACGGTGGTGCTGCGGCGACGGGGGTAGACTCTCGCCTCGCATGCTCCGCGCCGGTCTGTCGTTGATGCCCTGGGCGTTGGTCGTGGCCGGCTGCGCCTCGCCGCCCGTCCTGCCTCCGGGCTGGACGCTGAAGGAGGCCGAGGCCTTCCAGCAGGAGCACGAGGGATCGGTGAGCGGCCCCCAGGGGCCGCTGGCGGCGGTGGCCTCCCACTACGTGGAGCCCGGCCAGGTCCTCGAGCTGGGCGTGGTCGATGGCCAGCCCAGCCTCTCGCCGCCCGCCGGCGCGCCTCGGGTGCGGCTGTCGGTGACCGACGAGGGGGCGCGCTGTCTGGAGGGCTGTGGCCCCACCGAGGTCGCGCTGACCGAGCCGCGGACCATCGCGCTCGGGCGCCTCACCCTGCAGACCAGCCCGCAGTCGGGCACGCTGCGGGTGCTGGTGCTCGACCCCGAGGCGCCCGGGCGCCAGGCCTTCGACGGGCTGCGCTGGTTTCCCGCGGACGCTCGCTTCATCGTGCCCGCGCGCTGGGAGCCCGACCCCGAGCTGCCCTCGATCGAGCTGTCGACCAGCCGGGGCCTGAGCAAGACCTTCGTGCGGGCCGGGGTGCTGCGAGCGGAGCTGCTGGGCCAGCCCATCGCGCTTGCAGGCTATCGGTCGGGCGCGGTCGAGGGCGGCCCGCTGCTGGTCCCGCTCACCGACGAGACCACCGGCACCAGCACCTATCCGGTGGGGCGCTACCTCGAGGTGGCGCTGCCGGCCGAGGGCGCCCCCGTGCTCGACCTCAATCGCCTCACCAACCCCTGGTGTGCCTACAGCGAGCACTTCAACTGCCCGGTGCCGCCGGCCGAGAACCGCCTGCCGGTGGCGGTGGAGGCGGGCGAGGAGATCTACGACCAGCACTGAGCGCGCGCCCAGGTCCCTGGCCATGGTCGGAGGCCGCGGCCCTGGGCTATGCTCGCCACGGTGCCGGGGGACCGTCCCGGCCGAGGAGACGCCCATGCCCCCCGAGCAGCTCGACATGGTGATCACCTGGGCCATCTGGGCCACCCTGGTCGGCTTGGCCGTCTCGCTGATGATGTACGTCGCGGCCAAGGTCGGGCAGCGCTCGGCCCGGGCGGCCGGGATCGTGGCCGGGGTCTCGTCGCTGCTCTACGTGGGCGCCGGCGTGGCCGGGGCCGCGATCCGGGTGGAGATGGGCATCACCCCGCCCGCCGAGGAGCGCGTGGAGCCGCCGACGGTGGATCCCAAGGCCACCGAGACGCCTCCCGAGGAGCCCGCGGAGAACCCCGCCGTGACCGAGGCCGCCAAGCGCCTGCAGGACGCGGTGGCGGGCGGCAACTGGGAAGCCGCGGCGCAGGCCCACGATGCGCTGAAGGCCCTCGATCCGGTCCATCCCGAGCTGGCGTCCGCATGGGCGAGGATCGAGGAGGGACGCGCGGCGGCGGCCGAGGCCGAGTCGGAGGGCACCGGCGGCGACGGGGCCGAGGCGACCGAGGGCGAGCCGGCGGCCGGGTCGACCGGTGGCGGGGAGGAGGGCGGCTCCGAGGAGGCCGCGCCCGCGGGCGAGGACGAGGGCGGCGAGGCCGAGGGCGGCGAGGCCACGCCTGCGGGCGAGGACGAGGGCGGCGAGGAGCCCGGGCCCGAGGAGCCGGCTGCGCCCAAGAAGCCCAAGAAGAAGAAAAAGAAGAAGAAGCGGCCGCAGCCGAGCGGCGAGGACGGGGGCGAGCCGGCCGGGGACGATGGCAGCGAGCCAGACCCCGAGCCGGAGCCGGAGCCCGAGCCCGAGCCCGAGCCCGCGGGCGACGAAGGCTGAGCCGCGAGGCCGCAGGCCACGGGCCGGGCTGCCGCCCGCCCATGCTCGCTCGATCCCGCGAGGCGGTGATCGGCCGTCTCGCTCAGGCAGCCGCGATGGTGCTGGCCAGCACCAGCTGCGCCCCGTAGTACAGCGGCAGGCCCCACAGGCGGTTGCTGGCCTCGCGTCGCACGTAGCGGTCGCGGGCCACCGACAGGTCGCTCAGATAGAACATGATCGCCCCGATGGCGATCCGTGCCGTGCCCCCGGCGATGGTGGCCGCGATCGCCATGGCCACCATCGCGCTGATCACCACGATGTAGGCGTCGACCGGTCGTCGCATGGCGGAGGGCAGGTAGGGCGCCAGCCAGCGGCGCACCAGCATCGCGGGCAGGGTGAGGGCGAGGGCGAGCCCCGTCACCCAGCCAGCGGTCACGCCGTGCACCGCGAAGGCGACCCCGAAGGCCAGGTGACCGAGCAGGAAGGCCACCAGCCCCGCGAGGAACCAGCCCTGGCGGCGGGACAGCAGGCACACGTCGCCCACCCACGACAGCACGAGGGCCGCGAGCACGGCTCGGCCGTAGGGTCCCTCCAGCGCGCCGGCGGCCAGGGCCGTCGCCACGAAGCCGGTGGAGGCGACGGGCTTGGCCAGCCGAAGGGTCGTTCGGTGCTCGCGGAGCTCTCCCACGAGGAGCACGGCGAGGGCGACCAGGGTGACGACGACGGGCAGCAGCATGTCCGCGCCACCATACCCACGACCGGCCCGAGCGCGAAGCGGGCGGCCGTGGCTCGCGTGCAGGCGGCTACCCGGCGCCGACCGTGCCGTCGACCGCCGAGGGCTCGGGCTCGGCGGAGCCGAGGTCGGGCGTGGCCTTGGTCTCCCCGGGCGGAGCCTCGAGCTCGTCCGCGGCCTCGGGCGTGGCCTCGTGCGCCGGCCGGGTCGCGCGCGCCTTGGGGGCACCCTGGGGTGCCTTGGTCTCGGGCGTCTCGGTCGTCGCCCCGTCGGACATCGCCGACCAGGCGTAGTAGCCCGCCAGCACCAGCGCCGCGACGACGGGAAGGATGTAGGCCTTGGCGCCGTCCATGACCGCCCCAGGATAGCGCGAGCCCGCCCCGCCGGCCCGTCACGCTCTCGGGGCGCCCACGCCTCGCTCGCTAGCCCTCGGTCTCGGCCTCGGCCTTGGTCATCAGCGACGAGATCGCATCGAAGAACGCCCGCACCCCGAACACATCGCCGCCGGTGGGGCGACCCGGCCGGTTGGAGCTGTTCCAGGCCATGCTGTCCACGTGGGCCCAGCGCTGCCCCTTGGGCACGAACTCGGCCAGGAACAGTGCCGCCGTGATCGCGCCGCCCGTGCTCACGCTCGAGATGTTGTTGATGTCGGCGATGCGGCTGTCGAGGTGTCGGCGGTAGTCCTGGTGCAGCGGCATGCGCCACAGCGGATCGGCGTGGCGCCGCCCCGCGTCGAGCACGGCGTCGGCGAGCGCATCGTCGTTGGCGAACAGCGCGGGCAGCTCGGTGCCCAGCGCCACCCGGGCCGCGCCGGTGAGGGTGGCGAAGTCGATGAGCAGCTCGGGCTTCTCGCGCCCCGCCTCGGCCAGCGCATCGCACAGGATGAGCCGCCCCTCGGCGTCGGTGTTGCCCACCTCCACCGTGATGCCCTTGCGGGTCTGCAGCACGTCACCCGGGCGATAGGCGTTGCCCGAGACCGCGTTCTCCACCGTGGGCACCAGCACCCGCAGGCGCACGGGCAGCCCGGCGTCCATCACCATGTGGGCCAGGGCCAGCACCGAGGCCGCGCCGCCCATGTCCTTCTTCATGAGCTTCATGCCGGAGGCGCTCTTGAGGTCGAGGCCTCCGCTGTCGAAGCACACGCCCTTGCCCACCAGCGTGAGCTTGGGATCGTCCTCGTTGCCCCAGCGCAGGTCGGCCAGGCGCGGGGCCTGGGCGGCGGCGCGGCCCACCGCGTGCACGGCGGGGTAGCCCTGGTCGAGCAGCTGCTGACCCACCAGCACCGAGACCTCGGCCCCGTGGCGGTTCCCCAGGGCCTCCACCGCGGCCGACAGCTCGGCCGGTCCCAGGTCGCCGGCGGGGGTGTTGATGAGGTCGCGCCCCAGCGCGATGGCCTCGTAGGTGCGGGTCACCGCGGCCTGGTCGGCGCCCGTGGGCCACGCCAGCACCGGGGGCCGCTTGTCCTCGGCCTCCTTGTAGCGGGTGAAGCGATAGCTCGACAGGGCCCAGCCCAGGGCGGCCGCATCGGCGTGCTCGGCCGGCAGGTCGTCGTAGGCGTAGCGCCCCCCCGGCAGCCGCTCGCGCACGCTGGCGAAGGTCCAGGGCTCGGGGGCGCGGGTGCCCAGCCCCAGCACCACCCGCGCGATCGCTCCGTCGCGCGAGGGCACCAGGGTCAGCTTGCCCAGGTCGGCCTTGAAGGCGGTGCTCTTGAGCCAGGTCGCGGTGAGCTTGGGCTGCTTGCGCAGCCAGGCGCGGTAGGAGGCGAGCGGGACGGCGCTGATCGGGACCGTGCGAGCGGTGGGGCGAGCGACGAAGCAGTCGAGCATGCCGCCACGCTACCGCGGATCCCCGGCCGATCCCAAACCGTCGCCACCGCAGGGGCGATCGCCACGGGCTCCGCCTCGGGTCGTGGCCCGGCCTGGCTCAGCTCCGCGGTCGATTGAGCGCGACCCAGACCTTGCCCCACAGCCGCCGGGCGCCCCAGGGCTTGCGCAGCACCGCCAGCACGCCGTGGCGCTCCAGCGCCTGCACGCGCTCGGGCTCGGTGTTGCTCGAGCTCACCAGCACCTGCGCATGCGGGGCCAGCTCGCGCACGCCGGAGATCAGCGACTCCACGGTGGTGCCGGGCAGCTCGTCGCCCACGATCACCACGTCGAAGTCGCGGCCGTGCTCCTCGAGCACCCGCGCGAGCTCGGTGGTGTCGGCGGCCACGCTCACCCGCAGGCCGAAGCGCTGCAGCAGGCGGCGCGCGGTGTTGCGGACCAGCGCCTCCTCGTCGACCACCAGCACCGTCCCCGACAGCGGGGTGAGGGTCTCCTCGGTGGCGGCCTGCAGCGGACGGCTGGGCTCGATCGCGGGCAGGTACACCGAGACCCGCGTGCCCTCGCCCACGCGGCTGCGCAGATCGATCTCGCCGCCGTGGTCCCGCACCACGCTCTGCGCGGTGCTCAGCCCCAGGCCCGTGCCCTCGCCGTCGGGCTTGGTGGAGAAGAACGGCTGGAACGCCGAGGCCAGGGTGTCGGCGTCCATGCCCACGCCGTCGTCCTCGATCTCGAGCCGCACGTAGCGACCGGGGGTGAGCCCGCTGGGCAGGGTGTCGCCGGTCATCGAGCAGCGCGCGGCTCGGATCCGCAGGTGGCCGCCCTCGGGCATCGCCTGGCCGGCGTTGATCCCCGCGTTGAGCACCACCTGCAGCAGCTGCGCCGAGTCGCCCATCACGCTCAGGCCCGGGGAGACCTCGGTCTGCAGCTCTACGCCGCGGGGCAGGGTGCGGCGCAGCAGCGCGCCCGCCTCGTCGACCAGCGCCGGGATGTCGACCGGCTCCATCACCGCTTCGCGCTTGCGGGCGAACGACAGGAGCTGGCGTGTGAGCTGGGCGGCCCGGCGCGCGGCGGTCTCGATCTCGCCCAGGCACTCGGCCACGTCGGGCGGCGCCTGCTCGCGCGCCTTGAGGTAGTCCACGTTCCCCAGGATCGCGAGCACCAGGTTGTTGAAGTCGTGGGCGACGCCGCCGGCGAGGCGCCCCAGCGCCTGCATCTTCTGGGCGCGCAGCACCTGCTCCTCGTAGCGATCGTTGTGGGTGAACAGCAGGATCGTGCCCGAGCCCACCGCGATCTTGTCGCCCGACTGCAGCGGCGCCGCCTCGATGCGCTGGCCGTTGACGAAGGTGCCGTTGCGGCTGCCGAGGTCCTCGACGAGGCTGGTGCCGTCGGACTGCCGAGAGATCCGCATGTGCCGGCGGGACACTCCCTCGTCGAGGATGAGGCCGCGACCATCCACGTCGCGACCGATGATCACTCCGTCGCCCACCGCGATGCGCTTGCCCGCGTCGGGGCCGACCAGCACCACCAGTAGCGCGGCGTTCTGGGCCGTCATGTTGCGATGGGTCCGAGCGGTGCGGCGGGGCCCCCCAGAGACGCGCAACGTCGTCGAGTTCGGCTCTTGGCTCATCCGATTCGCGGGCGTCGTTACGCCCGAACCAGGGTAGCACCATCACACGCCTTGGCTGGTGCCGAGACTGGTTCGAGAAGGGAACACTCGGAGCCCCGTGGGTGCGTCGTGTCGTTGGCCATGCCACAGGTCCGAGCGCGTCGGTCTGCGGCGAGTGTGGCCGTGCCCACCATGCGTGCGGAGTCCCTCGTCCTCAAGTGGGACGATTCGTTTCGGGGTTGGTACCGTCGGGCGAACGATGACACCATCACCCCCCTCGACGCCACGGTTGGCGTGGGCTCGCAGGCCCACTGCCGCCTATGCTCGCTGCATCCGCAGGGAGGCAGGCGCCGACCCCGATCCCGAGCTCGCCTCGAGGCAGCATCGCGGCTACGTGGAGGCGCTGCGCGAGGCCGGGGTGAGGGTGGAGCACGTGCCCGCGGCCGATCACCTGCCCGATGCGTGCTTCGTGGAGGACGGCGCGATCGTGCTGGATCGACGGGTGGTGATCACCCGACCCGGTGCCGCCGAGCGCCGGGCCGAATTGCCCGAGCTGGTGGCCGCGCTGTCGTCCGTGCGACCGGTGGTCCAGCTCCGCGAGCCCGCCACGCTCGACGGCGGCGACGTGATGCGGCTGGGCGATCGGCTGCTGGTGGGTCGATCGCGACGCACCAACGACGCCGGCATCGAGCAGCTGCGCGCCATCGCGGCCGAGGAGGGCCTGAGCGTGGTCGCGGTGGAGGTTCCGCCGTCGGTGCTCCACCTCAAGTCGGTCTGCTCGGCCCTCGACGATCGCAGCGTGGTGCTCGACGCCACGGCGCTGGCGCCGGCGGTGCTCCAGGCGCTCGATCTCGAGGTCCATGCCGTTCCCGAGCCGCTGGGGGCCAACGTGCTCGCGCTGGGAGATCGCGTGCTCGTCAGCGCCAGCGCACCCGGCACCGCCCGCCTCCTCGCCGCGCTCGGCCATCGCGTGGTGACCGTGGAGCTCTCCGAGCTGCACCGCGGGGACGGAGCGCTGAGCTGCCTGTCGCTGCGCGAGCCTCCGCCCGGCGGCTGGTCGGTCTGACCATCCCGGCTCCAGCCGCGACGACCCACTGCCCGCCCGCGCTGGGCGAGTTGCCCAGCCGGGCGATCGCCGTGGTGGGCACCCTTGGGCTTTCGCGTCGGCACGACCGGTGCTTCGTGCTCGGGCATTGGGGGTGGCGACTGGCGACCAGGTGGCAACCGCCGTGGCCAGATCCGAACGCGCTCGCCGTCGGGCCCGCGTCGCGCCCCCGCAGCCCTTTTGTGCGTGCCTCGTCCCGGCACGAGACTTGCGAGGACCCGTGCAGCCCACCATGACCAGCGCCAGCGACCGCACTCTCCCCATCCCTCGGCAGGGCGATCGCTCGCCGCTGCGCGAGCCGAGCCCCGTGCTCGGCCCGGTGGGGCAGGCCCTCGATCTGCTCGACTGCATCGACGACGCCCAGTCCTGGGCCGAGGAGGCCCTGGGGTCGGGCGAGCGCTTCCTGCGGTCGCTGCCCGAGCGTGCGGCTGCGCTGAGCCTCACCACGGGATCGCTTCGGCGCTTGGTCGCGGCCTGCCTGGGTACCGAGGCGGTCGACCCCTGGTCGATCGCACCGGCGAACGGCGAGCGGCTGGTGCGAGATCTCTTGGCCGTGCGCGAGGCCATGGCCACCGTCCGCACGCGCTCGCGCGCGGCGGGCAAGCACGTGATCCGCCTGGCCCTGCAGGCGCCCGCGCTGGTGCGGCGGGCCCAGGCGGCCCTCGCCGAGGAGGACGAGCCCAACCTCACCACCAAGGTCTGGATCGACGGGCTGCCCGAGCGCGCCAAGGAGCTCGCCGAGCGCTCGCGCCTGCGCCTGGGCGGCCTGCCGGTGCGGGCCGATGCGCTGCACGCCAGCCTCGAGCGAGCGGTGGTCGCCCGCCCGCGGCGAAGGGCTCGGGTGCCGACCGATCGTCTCCTGGCGCTCGCAGCCGAGTGAGGTCCTGGGCCGCGCCAGGCCACGGGCTCGGGGCCGCGGCCGATCCGGGCGCGTCCACCCGCAGGCTCAGCGCTCCGGCGGGTCCGGGTAGCGCAGGTGCAGGGTGACCCCGCCGATCACCACCTCGGAGCCCGGGCCCAGCGTGGCCACGTGATCCACCGGCACGCCGTCCACCACGATGGGAGCACCGGGGGCCGCGGGACGGATCTGGGCGAGGCGCGGGCTGCCGCTCCACTCGATGTGCGCGTGCACGTCGAGCAGGGAGCCGCCGGTGACCTGGATCGCACACACCTCGCCCGCGCCCACGCGCCGACGGCCCGGCACCAGCGGTACCTGGCGAGCAGAGCCGCCCGAGCGGATCTCCACCGTGGCCGCCGGCGTGGCGTCGAGATCGTGGTGGAGGATGTCGCCGAGGGTCGAGGCCATGCCGCCCGCGAGCTGCGGTCGCGCGTGCGGATCCTTGGCCAGCGCACGATCGAGCAGGGCCAGCAGCGAGTCGGGCAGGCCGGCGCAGCCCGGATAGCGGGTGATGGGCACCACCTCGCGGGCCGCGTGCGCGTCGAGCCAGGCCAGGGGGTCGTCGTGCAGCGCCTCGATCACCTCGCTGATCCGCTGATGGGCGAACAGGGTCGCGTGCCCCGACAGCAGCTCGTAGAGGATCGTGGCGAGGCTGTAGACGTCGCTGGCCGGGGTGAGCTGGGCCGTGTGCAGCTGCTCGGGCTGGCAGTAGTGCGGGGTGCCGACCACCGTGCGGGCCGCGGTGGCATTGCGGCCGTACACCCACGGCACGCCCCAGGCCCGCGCCAGCCCGAAGTCCAGCAGCTTCACCAGCCCGTCGGGCTGCACCCAGATGTTGGCCGGCTTGATGTCGCGATGGACCACGCCCTTGGCGTGCGCCTCGGCCAGCCCCAGGCACACCTGGAGGATCGTCTCCACCGCCTGGGCCACCTGCATGGGCTCGTCCATGTCGTGCATGCGATCGAGCTGGTTGCCCACCAGCAGCTCCATCACCAGGTACACGTAGCCGTCGCCGATGCTCGAGTCGAACAGGCGCACCACGTGGGGGCTCGATAGCGCGCGGAGCACCGCGATCTCGCGGATGGCCCGCTGCATGGTGTCCACCTCCATCCCGGGCATGGCGGTGAGCTTGAGCGCCACCGGCTCGTCGTGGCCGGGCGCGAGGACCCGGTACACCCGTGCGAAGGACCCGCGTCCGACCTCCGCGATGATCTCGAAATCCTCGAAGGTCTCGTCGGCGGAGGGGAACGCGAACGGCTCGGACATCGTCTGGAGCAGGATACCGGCGGGGGCCGCACGAAGGCGAACGGACCCCGGGGTCCGGCGTCCCGATTTCGAGCGTGGCCCGTGGTAGACCCAAGGGGACCGATGGACGGCGTCAGGAAGGGGTCGAGGCGAGCGGCCGCGATGGTGCTGGGAGCGCTGTCGTGCGGCGCCGAGCTGGGTCCCGACGCGATCGAGGCCGAGCTGCGGGCCTACCTCGCGGCGCGCGAGATCGAGCCCGAGGCCGTGCGCTGCCCCGGGAGCCTTCCGCGGGAGCGCGGCCGCAGCGTGGAGTGTGCCGCCACCATCGACGGCGAGGAGGTCTCGGTGGTGGTGGAGGTGGAGGACGACGAGGGCGGGCTGGTGCTGCGGCCTCGGCACGCCACCCTGGTCACCGCCCGCCTCGAGCCGGAGATCGCGGCCGAGCTGCGGGCCCAGGGCCAGGCCGTGGCCCGGGTGCGCTGCGAGGGCCAGGTGTGGGTGGCACGGCCGCAGGCCGAGCACCACTGCGAGATCACCACCGAGGACGGCCAGCACCTGCGATGGCGTGGGGTGTTCAGCGGAGAGGGCTCCAAGCACCGGGCCACCGTGACCCCCGTGGAGCACGCGGCCGGAGGGGGCAGGTGAGCCGCGTGGGGCCCCACCGCGAGCCGGCCGGGAATCGCCGCGGGCGCTGGCGCGTCGGCGGGGGCGTGCGCGGCGGTTGGCATGGTCTCGCCGCGGGCTTGGTGCTCGGCTGGGCGTGTGGAGCCCCGGCCCCGCCCGAGCCCGCGTCGCCCGAGGCGAGCCCCGGGCCCGAGGCGGCGGTCGAGCCCGCGGCCTCGTGCCCCGCCGAGCCCATCGACGTGGCGGTGGCCCCGGGCACCCGCCCCGAGCACCGTCGGGTGGAGCACTGGATCGCCAAGCTCCCGCCGGGGGCGGCCGACGAGGTGCTGGTGCCGGCCGCCGGCATCGAGGGGCTCAACGCCCAGTCCTCCGCGATCGAGGGGGGCTGGCGCGATCCCTTCACCGTCGACATCGCCGATCCCGAGCACCAGCGGCAGCAGCTCGCCGAGCGCATGGACTGGATCGCCGAGCGCGTGGCCGACGGGCGGCTCTTGGAGGGCCAGGCGGGCAGCGTGGCCCAGGCCCGCCGGATCTCCGACGAGGCCGAGCCCACCGACGAATTCCACGTGGTCGCCGACGAGGCGAGCCTGTGGTGCATCGCGCTCGACTCGGGTCTGTACAAGCCGCCCGTCGACCTCGACTTCGACCGCAATCGCTGCGCGAGCCTGCACCCCGGCGAGGTGGTGAGGGTGCTGCGGAGCGGGGAGGGGGGCCAGTGGCTCTACGTGCACGCGGGCCACACCACCGGCTGGCTGCACGCGCCCACGCTCACCCCCACGCTGCCGGCGGTGCACCTGCGCGAGCTGATGCAGGGCCCGCACCTGTTCTCCACCGACGACGACCTGCGCAGCGACGGCGGCCGTCCTCTGCGGATGGGCGTGCGGATCCCCGTGGTGGGGCGCGAGGGCGAGCTGCGGCGCGTGCTGGTGCCCACCGCCGAGGGCCTGGTGGAGGACACGGTGAGCGCCTCCGAGAGGGTGGTGGAGGGCGAGCTGCCCCTCACCCGGCGCAACGCATGGACCATGGCGCTGCGCGAGCTCGACACGCCCTACGGCTGGGGCGGCCGAGCCGGGCATCGCGACTGCTCCCGTCTCACCCGCGACGTGCTGGTCGGCTTCGGCCTGCAGATGCCGCGGCACTCCGGCGTGCAGGGCAAGCTCGGCTCCACCAACGTGGACGTCTCGGCCATGGACGAGGACGCCAAGCGGGCCGAGATCCGCCGCCAGGCCGAGCGCGGTCTCGTGCTGCTGTACATGCCCGGCCACATCATGATGTACCTGGGGCAGGACGAGGGGCAGCAGTACGCGGTCTCGGCCATCAGCGAGTACCTGGTGCCCTGCGTCGGGGGCCCCGACACCGTGTACCGCCTGGGCCGGGTGGCGGTGACCACCCTCGAGCTGGGCCGGGGCAGCGAGCGGACGGCGTACATCCAGCGGATCACCAACCTCGTGGTGCTCGCGCCCTCGTGAGGCCGGTCCGGGCGCGACGGCGACTTGCCATGCGCCCTCGTCTGCGACACCGTCCCTCTCGTGCTCGACGCGCTCTTCCTCGCGCTGGGGGCCGCCGTGGGGGCGGTGGCGACCTGGGCCGTGGGGCGTCGGCGTCGACGCGAGCAGGTGGATGCCGAGCGACGGGCCCTGCTCGAGCGCGACCAGGCCCGGGCCCGCGCCACCTTCCTCGACCGCCGGCTCGAGCTGCGCGGCACGCAGCTCGAGCGGGCCACCCACGAGCGCGACGACTACGCCAAGATCGCCGCCACCCACCGGATCGAGCCCCGCGGCTTCGGCAAGGGCCAGTGGGTGCGCAAGGTGTGGAAGGACCGTCGCTACAGCGGGCACCCTCGCGACAACCTCGAGCACCTCGCCGCCGACTTCGAGGTGTTCGGGCAGGAGCACGTGCTGCTCACCCTCGACATCGATCTGCTCGGCGGCTGGAAGCGCTTGCTCGGCGACGAGGCCGACGCGGGCAAGCCCACCACGCCGCTGTCGGCCGGGCAGGCGCTGCTGTTCGAAGGGCCGGCGGATCGGGTGCTGCAGCAGCTTCGCACCTTCATGCTCGACGACGACACCGGCTTCGTGGAGCCGCCGCCAGGGCGCAGCGCCGAGCTCGGTGACGAGCCCGGCCTCGACCAGGGGCTCGACGACCACTCGGTCGAGGCGCACGAAGAGCACGACCAGGGCCTCGACCTCGCGGCCGAGGATCCCGCGGCCGACGAGGCTGCCGATGCCGGGCCGCCGCGCTGGCGCGACCCCGACTCCCCGATGATCTGGCGCCTCACCGTCGACGTGCTGCAGGGGCAGGCCGCGCCGCCCGAGGTGGAATTCGTGGAGGTGCTGCGGGTGCAGGAGAAGATCGTGGAGCGGATCGTCGAGCGTCCAGTGGTGCGCACGGTGCCGCCCGAGGTCAGCTCCCGGCTGTGCGCCCACACGGCCGAGGACCTGGTGACCCTCATCGAGGCCGTGCTCGAGGTGCGCGAGCTGTCCTACGAGCAGCGCGTGCACGCCCAGAAGCAGGCGCTCGAGGGCCTGCTGCCCGGCGACGAGCCCAAGGCCCTGCGGGGCGAGTGAGCGCCGCTCACAGGCAGCCGGCCGCGCTGCACGAGAAGCTCGCCCCCGCGCCGTAGCCCCCGAACGAGCCCACGCCCGCCACCGTCACGTCCTGGGGGGAGTTGTCGTCGGGACCCGTGCCCCAGCTCGAGTGGGTCGAGCCCACCGTGCCCGGGTGGCCGGAGAACATCAGCAGCCCGCCGCCGCTCGAGCTGGCCGAGTTGCGCTCGATGGTGCAGTCCTGGAGGTCGAGGCTCGCCGCCTCCACGGCCAGGCCGCCGCCGTCGAGCGATTGGTTGTCGGTGATCGCGGTGTCGCTCAGCTGCACCGCGGGCAGGCCGAAGATCACCATGCCCCCGCCCACCTCGCCCGAGATGTTGTCCGTGAAGGTGCACTGGCTCACCGACAGCGACGAGCCCTGGAACATCAGGCCGCCGCCGATCTCGCCCAGGTTCTCCGCGACCGTGGTCTGCTGCAGGCTGAGCTGCGCCCCCGAGTAGGTGTAGATGCCGGCCCCATCGCTCGATTGGTTGCCCACGATCAGGCAGTCGGTGACCGTCACCGGGTCGGTGCCGGTGATGCTCAGCCCGCCGCCCAGGCCCACGCTGGAGCCGCCCGTGATCGTCAGCCCCGTGATGCTCACCGTGCCCGCGCCCACCGACACGGTCGGGCCGCCGTCGTTGCCGTCGATGGTGGTCACCGTCGGCCCGCCCTCGGAGACCAGCTGCAGGTCGTGGGCGATGCTCAGCGTCTCCACGTAGGTGCCCGGGCAGATGCGGACCTCCGAGCCCGGCACCGAGGCCGCGATCCCATCGCCCACCGTGGCATGGCTGCCCTGGCCGTCCACCGAGACCACGCCGTCCTCGGTGGTCATGGGATCGCAGTCGTCGTCCCGGCCGTTGCAGCGCTCGGGAGCGCCGGGGTGCACCAAGGGATCGTCGTCGTCGCAGTCGAGCCCGTCGGGGAAGCCGTCCATGTCCATGTCCACGCCGCCGCCGCTGCTCTCGCTGGAGTCGCTGGTGGTGTCCGTCGAGCCGGTGGTCGAGCCGTCGTCGGTGGTGCCCGTGGGGCCGGCGGTGCCCGCCGTGGAGTCGTCCGCGGCGGAGGTCGAGCCCGTCTCGTCGCCGGTGCCCGGTCCCGTGGTGGTGGGCGGGAGGTCGCCGGTGGTGGGGCTCGGGTCCCCCGTGGTCGTGGAGTCGCCGGAGCCGGCGGGGGTCGGGCCGTCGTCGCCGGGGCATGCGACCAGGAGCAGGAGGGCCAGGAGCGAGGGAGAGCGGTCCACGGCCCATGAGTACCGCGGGCCATCGCCGGCCACCCATCCGGTGGCGCGCTCGCCCGAATCGCGGGAGCCCTCCGTCTTGCGCGAAGCTCGCGAGCTCCGCCTTTCGGTGGTCACCGCTCCGATCCGCACGGTCCGCCCGGGCCCGGCTCACCCCGGGCGGACCTCGCCGAGGCGTCCTTGCTCGGAGCTCGTTGGTCCAGGGGCGTAACCGATCGGCCCCGCTCGACGATCGACGCACCTGGAGCCGAGCCCATGGTCGCCACCTCTTCCGCCCCCTCCTCGTCCGTCGATCCGCTCGCCTCGAGCGCAACGCTGGTCGCTCCGGCCTCCGGGATCGAGACCCTCGCCGCGTCCAATGCGCTGGGCTCGGAGACGACCACCGCGTGGGGGCGGCCCGCCGACAACCGGTCGCTGGCCGAGGGCACGCTGGTGGGGCGCACCACCGTGCTGCCGCGGGTGGTCGCCCAGGACGACGCGCTGCTGCTCGAGCCCCAGCTGCGCGATCGCTACGCCCGCGTGCGACGGCTGGGCGAGGGGGCGATGGGTGAGGTGGAGCTCAGCGAGGACCAGGACATCGGTCGTCGCGTGGCGCTCAAGCGGCTCGGCGACGACGGCGAGTCGCCGGCCGCGGTGGCGCGCTTCGTGGACGAGGTGCGCACCATGGGCTCGCTCGACCACCCCAACATCACGCCCATCTACGACGTGGGCCGCGATCACGAGGGCCGGCTGTTCTTCACGATGAAGTACGTGGAGGGCGAGAGCCTCGAGTCGCTCATCGGGCGGCTGGCCGCCGGCGATCGTCGGGCGCACGCCCAGTACCCGCTGGCCCGCCGCCTCGACGTGTTCGTGGGCATCCTGCACGCGCTGGGCTACGCCCACGCCCAGGGCATCCTGCATCGCGACATCAAGCCCGCCAACGTGATGCTGGGCACCCACGGCGAGGTGCGGCTGATGGACTGGGGCATCGCCCGGCGCGGCTCGAGGGCGCTGCTCCCCGCCGCCGAGGTGGGCGGGCCCGAGCCCGCCACGGCCCTCGAGCGCCCCGAGATGACCCACGACGGTGCGCTCCTGGGCACGCCGCTCTACATGTCGCCCGAGCAGGCGCGCGGCGACGTGGCGCTGCTCGACGCGCGCTCCGATCTCTACAGCGTGTTCGTGGTGCTCTACGAGCTGCTCACCCTGCGCCGCTACGTGCGGGAGGAGGACAACCTCTACGCCACGCTGAAGGAGGTGATGGAGGGCGAGGGGCCGTGGGACGAGCCCGATGCGTGGCTGCACCCCACGCAGCCACCGGTGCCGGTCGAGCTGCGCTACTTCCTGCGGCGGGGGCTGCAGCGCGACCCCGGGCTGCGCTTCGGCGACGCCGGAGAGGTGCTCGACGAGCTCGAGCAGCTCCGCTCGGGGGAGATCCACGTGGAGTGTGCGGTGACCTTCTTCAAGGCGCAGCAGCACCGGATCTCCACCTTCGCCGACGCCCGGCCCGGGGCCTTCATGGGGGCCATGACCGCCGTGGCCATGGGCATGCTGGGGCTGCTCACCCTGGCCGGCGTGGGCTTGGCCTCGCTGGTGTAGCCCGCCGGGTTTGAGGCTCGCGCGCCGCGGCGCCATCATGGGGCCGTGCACCCACGCCTTGTCGCGACTGCGCTCTGCCTCGCCGCGCTGGGGGCCTGCTCCGACGCGGAGCCGACTGCCGCCCCGCCGCCGCGGCCCGCTCTCCCGGCCGCTCCGCTCGCGGCCGAGTCGGCCGCCTCGGTGGTCACCTTGCCGTGCAGCCGCGCCTCGCTGTGGGTGCCCACGCGGGCGCAGCGGGTGGGGCGGGGCTTCCAGCTCCGCTTCGACCGCGCCGGCGCGGTGGAGGTGCGCGTGGCGGAGTCCTCGATCGGGCCCCGGGGCATCCCCGATCTCGAGGCCGGGCTTGCCGGCCAGGCCGGCATCGCTCCGGGGACCGAGCTGGTGGAGGACCCGCCCGGCTCCGGGCACTGGCACACTCCGCTCGAGCAGCCCCGGCAGGCCTGGGTGTGGCAGCTTCGCTCGGGCACGGCGGCGGCGGCCGTGATGGTCGGGATCGAGTCCCGTGCGGACCTCGACGTGGCCGAGAGGATCCTGGCCTCGGCGACTCTCGATCCCACGCTCGACTACGACGCCGCGCGCCTGATGGGCATCGAGGTGGGCGTGCCCGTGGGAACCCAGCGCGTGCCCATGGTCGGGCCCGCCCTCGTGGCGGAGAGCACCGACCCGGCGCTCTTCGGAGGCATGACCGTGGCGTGGATTCCGGCCGGGGTGGAGGTGAGCGATGCCTTCTTGGAGGAGAGCCTGCGCGACCTGCTGAGCGAGACCCAGGTGACCGACGCCGAGCTGGAGCGAGCCGAGCGGGGAGGGCTGCGCGGCCACCAGGGGCGAGGGACCGCGCCCGACGGCATGGAGCACCTCTTCGCCACGATGGCCGTGCCCGGGGAGACCGACGGCCTGTTCATGGTCCATGCCTCCGCGCGAGGTGAGGGGGCCGAGGCGTTGATGCGGGTGATGGTGGCGACCGCAAAGGACCTGCGGATCGTCGACCGGGCCGAGCTGGTCGCGGTGCCGTAGGCGAGGCCGGGGCCTCGTCCGACGGGCGGCGGTGCGGCGGGAGTCGACGGTGACATCGGCCCTCCCGCTCGCCGAGCGCTCGCCCTCACCACCCGCACCCATGTGCCTCCACATAGCGAACCTCGCCCGGGACTTTCACCCGAGGCCCGCTGCGCGGCAGGCGAGGACGGAGAACACCGTCCAAGTGGAGCCATCTACCAGACTTGAACTGGTGACCTGCTGATTACGAATCAGCTGCTCTACCAACTGAGCTAAGATGGCGTGGCCGCGCTAGATACGACGCAGCCCCCTCGGCGTCAAGACCATCGACCCGCCCGTGCTAGGGCTTCCAGCGCAGGCCTCGGGTCCCGGGATCGAGATCGGGCGCGGCTGCGGCGTTGCCGACCAGGCGCATGAGCACCTTGCCGCGGATCGCCTCGGCGGGTACCCAGCCCACCGCGCGAGAGTCGCAGCAGGCCCCGTCGTCGCGGTTGTCGGCGAGCACCAGGTAGCCGGGCGCCTCGAGCTCCACGGGTCCCGCCTCGGGCGGCGGCAGACCGAGGCCAGGCCACGGCTCGTCGGGCTCGTCGACGGGCACGAGCACCTGGTAGCGACGATCGGCGGTGGTCTCGTAGGCCACGCTGCGGATCCTCGGCGGACCGGCGGGGCCCTCGGGATCGTCGGCGTCTCGCAGGGCGAGACGCAGGGGCTCGGCGTCCTTGTGCAGCAGCGGCTGCCCATCGATCGCGAGACCGAGCGCGGCCCCGGGCACGTTGAAGGCGACGCGGTCGCCGGGCTCGGCGAGGATCCGACCCACCCGCAGCACGGGAGGCTCGTAGGTGGCCAGGCCGTCGCTCTTGGATTGCACCTTCTCCCAGTTGTCCTCGAGCTCCTCTGGATCGATGACGGCGGTGTTGCGGAGGTCCCGGTCGGGCTCGTTGCGCAGGTCGGGCATCTCCTCGCCGTCCTCGTTGTCGGCGCGAGGGCTGTCGGACTCGGCGAGCTCGGGCGAGGGAGGCTCGGGGAGCACGGCGACGCCGGGCTCGTAGACCACGATGTCGCCAGCATCGACGGCCCAGGTGCCGCGCACCAGCATCACGTGATCGCCGTCGAGCAGGGTGGGGGCCATGCCATCGCCGTGGATCTGCACCACGGTGGCCACGCCCACGCGCGTCGCGACCAGCACGATGCCGCCCACCAGGGTCAGCCACGCGAGTCGGGTCGACCAGCCTCGGCCGGCTCGCCGCGGGGGCGCATCATCGGGGTCGGTTCGGCGGCGCAGCATGGTCGGCGGGCTCGGTCAGCGACTCGAGCAATCGCGCGACATTGTCCGTGACCTCGCCCCGAGGGCCAAAGAAACTGCGGATGGAGGCCAGGCCGAAGGCGCCGGCCCGCACGCACGCCGCCGCGCTGCGGGGGGTGACCCCGCCCAGCGCGAAGACGTGACGCTCCCGGGCCGCGAAGGCGGCCAGGGCAGCCACGCCGACGGCGAGCTTGCCCGGACCGGGCGTGGGCGAGGCGGTCCGCGGGGCGAAGACGGGACCGAACACGGAGTAGCTCGCCCGCTCGCCCACGGCCGGCGGCACCCCGTGGCACGAGCGGCCGAGCCGCGGCCCCGGCCCGAGCACGCGGCGCGCAGCCTCCAGCGCGGCCTGGTCGGGGTCGCCCCGCAGCTGCACGCCCACCACCCCGGGCACGCCGAGGGCCGCGGGCAGCTCGACCAGGTGGGCGAGGTCCACCGACAGCAGGCAGGGCACCCCGACCTCCACACACGCGCGTCGCAGCGCGGCCAGCCGATGGCGCGGGTCGACCAGCGCCCGCGGGCCGGTCCCGGGCTCGCGCAGCAGCACGGCCAGCCCCACCGCATTCGCGCCGGCCCAGGCCTCCACCACGCCGGGCTCGATGGCGCCGACCGGCGGGGTGATCGCCAGCAGCCGAAACCCGGGCCCGTCGACGCCCGGAGGCGGCTCCGGGCCGCGCGGCGGCGTGGGGATCACGAGCGCCTACTCGATGAGGCCGGAGGTCGGGCTCGAGGCGTTGGCGTGGGCGCGCATGGGCATGCGGCCGGCCCGGTAGGCCTGGCGCCCGGCGATCACGGCCAGGCGCATCGCGTCGGCCATGCGCTCGGGCTCGCGGGCCTGGGCGATGGCGGTGTTCATCAGCACCGCGTCGATGCCCAGCTCCATCGCCACCGCGGCGTCGCTGGCCGTGCCCACGCCGGCATCCACGATCACGGGCACGGTGGCCTGCTCGATGATGAAGCGGATGTTGTGCGGGTTGCGGATGCCAAGGCCGCTGCCGATGGGGGCGGCCAGCGGCATCACGGCCACGCAGCCCAGCTCCTGCAGCTTGCGGCAGGCGATCGGATCGTCGGAGACGTAGGGCATCACGGCGAAGCCCTCCTTCACCAGCACCTTGGCCGCCTCGAGGGTCTGCTCGTTGTCGGGCAGCAGGGTCTTGGGATCACCGATCACCTCGAGCTTGACGATGTCGGCGATGCCCAGCTCCCGCGCGAGGCGGAGGGTGCGGATCGCCTCGTCGGCGGTGTAGCAGCCGGCGGTGTTGGGCAGCAGGGTGTAGCGATCGCGGTCGATCCACGACAGCAGGTTGTCCTTGGCCGAGAGGTCCACGCGGCGCAGGGCCACGGTGACGATCTCGGCGCCGCTGCGCTCGAGGCAGGCCTTGGTCTGCTCGGCGTCGCGGTACTTGCCGGTCCCCACGATCAGCCGCGAACGCAGGGTGCGGCCGGCGAGGGTCCAGGTGTCCTCAGTCGCTGCTCGTTCCATCGCGAATCTCAGCCTCCGCCCACGAAGGTCACGATCTCCAGGGTGCTGCCGTCCTGCAGCACCCGGGCCTCGTGCTCGGCCCGGGGCACGATCTCCCGGTCGAGCTCCACGGCCACGTGCTCCCGCCGCAGCCCGAGCTGCGCGACCAGGTCGGCCACCGTGGTGCCCTCCCGGACCTCGCGCGACTCGCCATTGATGACGATCCGGAGCATCGAGCGCGGGACATACCGCCCGCTCCACGGGCCGTCCACCGCCCGAAGGTCGTGCACGATGCCCCACTGTGCGAGCCTCGCGCCGGGGCAATCCACCACACGCACCGTGGCTGTGCCCCCTCAGTGTGGTTTTTTCACGACAGACCTCGAACCTGGACACAACGGCGAGATCTCCATTTTGTCCAATGATTCCAACGGTTGGTATGGCCCCGGCGGGGTGTGCGACATGGCACGGGTCCTGCTCAATGGGTCGACATGCCACTAGATTCGACTTCTCGCCCCCGTCCGATGATCCCGCTGGAGCGCATGCCGGTCTCCGAGGTGCTCTCCTTCGTGGAGCCCTTCACCACCGCCCGCCCCGAGGAGATCGACGCCCTGGCCAAGGCAACCGTGCGCTTCCGCAAGTCTGGCGGCTCGGTGCTGGTGGCCGAGGGGCACATCCCCGACGGCCTCTACGTGGTGCTGCGGGGGCGAGTGAACCTGGTGCGCATGGGGGACGGCGGACGCGACCTCATCCTGTCCACCCTGGGGCCCGGCGACGTGTTCGGCGAGAGCTGTGCCTTCGACCACAGCGGCATGTCCACCTCGGCCGTCGCGGCCACGCCGGTGGAGCTGCTGCGGGTGCCGGCCGACGTGCTGGCGGTCCACGTGCGTCGCGACCCCGAGATCATGGTCTCGCTCATGCGGCTCATCAGCGACAAGCTCCGCGACATCGAGAACGTGGCCAGCAGCCTGGCCCTGCACGACGTGGAGGAGCGCCTGCGCCGAACGCTGGTCCGCCTGGTGCGTCGCCAGGGCCGTCGGGCGCCCACCTCCACCGGCTGGGTCCTCGCGCCCGTGCCCACCCAGTCGGAGCTGGCCCGCATGGTGGGCTCGTGCCGCGAGACCGTGTCGCGCACCCTCTCGGCGATGGCCCGCAGCGGCCTGGTGAGCTCGAGTGGTCGCCGCATGGTGCTCGACGACAGCCTGCTGAGCGACGTGACCGAGACCGAGAGCGCGGCCTGAGGCCGCGGCGCGGCGCGGCCACGAGTGGCTCCGGGCCGCGAGCGCCGAGGCTCCGAAGCGATGCGAAGGCCCCGAGGTGATCTCGGGGCCTTCGATCGTGGTTGCGGTGAGGTGGTTGCGACGGGAATGCACCCGACCCCGGCGCGCGTCGGTGGGCGTGCTATAAGCCCGCCAATGGGCTCGCCCCAGGCCCCCATGCCGCCGCTCCACGCCGTCCCCGAGCGAACCGATCGCGGGGTGGAGGTGCGCCCCACCTACGCGCGCATCGACCACTCCGCCCTGGCCCACAACCTGGGGCGGGTGCGCGGCCACGTGGGGCTGGGCTGCCGGGTGCTGGCGGTGGTCAAGGCCGACGCCTACGGCCACGGCGCCATCGATGCGGCCCACACCTTCGCGGCTCACGGCGCGTGGGGGCTGGCGGTGAGCCTGGTGGAGGAGGGCGTGGAGCTGCGCGAGGGCGGGATCCATGCGCCGGTGCTGGTGCTCGGCGGCGTGGTGCCGGGCTCGCAAGACGTGATCGTCCACCGCCAGCTCACCCCGGTGGTGTGGACCCCCGAGCACCTGCAGATGCTCTCCTCCGCGGTCCGCCGCGCGGGCGCCCGGCCGCTGCCGGTGCACCTGAAGATCGACACCGGCATGTCGCGCCTGGGCGTGCTGCCCGGCGACCTCGGCCCCGTGCTCGAGTGGTTCCAGTCCGACGAGGGCCGCTCGCTCGAGCTCGAGGGGGTGATGACCCACCTCGCCTGCGCCGACGATCCCCACGACGACCTGGGCAACGCCCGGCAGCTCGCGATCTTCGGCGAGTGCCTGGGCACCATCGCGGCCCGCGGCCTGCGACCCTCGCTGCGGCATGTGAGCAACAGCGCCGCCCTGGTCCGCTTCCCCGCCGCGCGCTACGACATGGTGCGGCCGGGCATCGCCCTGTACGGGGCCGCCTCGAGCTCCGAGGTGGAGCTCTCCGATCTCCGCCTGGCCATGGAGGTCTGCTCGCGGGTGCTCGCGGTGCGACACCTGCCAGCGGGCGCCCGGATCTCCTACGGTGGCCGCCACCAGCTCGCGCGCGACGCCCGGGTGGCCGTGGTGCCGGTGGGCTACGCCGACGGCTACCCGCGCTCGATGTCGGGCCAGGCCCAGATGCTGGTCCGTGGCCACCGCTGCAGCGTGCTGGGCAACATCACCATGGACGTGTGCATGCTCGATGTCACCGACCTGCCCGACGTGCGGGCGGGCGAGCGGGTCACCCTCATGGGACGCCAGGGCGCGCAGCTCCTCGGCGTGCACACCCTGGCCGAGTGGGCCTCGGTGATCCCGTACGAGATCATGTGTGGAATCTCCAAGCGAGTGCCCCGGCACCGCGCGTAGCGAGCCGCCCCGCGCCGTGCCCCGGCCTTGACGCGGATGCGCTCGCGTCGGTCCCATGGCCGAGCAGGCCCGACCGATGAAGCAGCGCATGATCCTCGTCCTGGTCGTGATCGCCGTGGTCACGGGCCTGTGGTGGATCGCGGGGCGCTCCCCGGCGCCGCCGGGCCCCGACGAGGAGGCGCAGGAGCCCGGGCTCGATCGCGAGGCGATCGTGGAGCGCAAGCGAAGGGCTCGCTCGGCCGGCGAGCTCGATCTGCGCCCGGCCGGCGCCAGCGGTGTCGTGCGCGACGCCGAGACGGGCGCGCCGGTGGCCGGGGCCGTGGTGCTGCTGACCCCCAAGGGCCTCGACCTGATCTCGCGAGCCCTCCACCCGGGCGAGCCGGCCCGGCCGCTGCAGGCGGTCACCGATGCCAAGGGGCGCTGGTCCCAGTCCCCGCTGCCCCCCGGTCGCTACTCGCTGTCGGCGAGCGCCCGCGGCTACCTGCCCACCACCCGCACCGACCTCGCGCTGCGAGCCGGCCGCGATGCCGAGGGCCTCGACCTCGTGCTGCACCGCGGCGGCCACGAGCTGCGCGGCACGGTGAGCGACATCGTGGGAGGCCCGGTGGAGGACGTGCTGGTCACCATCACCCGCCTCGACGAGGGCAGCCCCTTCAACTTCGATCGCCCCGGGCTGGGGTCCACCACCGACGAGGAGGGCGGCTTCTCCATCCAGCTCCTCGACGGGGTCTACCAGCTCTCCACCTTCCACCCCGACTACGTCGACGCCCAGCGCACGGTGCACGTGGACGGCGGGCCGCAGTCGCTGCGCCTCGAGATCACGCCCGCGGGCAGCATCGAGGGCCGCGTGCTCGCGCGCGACACCGGCGAGCCCGTCGCGGGCGCGGTGGTCACCCGCAGCGGAGAGCTCGGCGGCGGCTTCGTGGTCTCGGGGGTGGGAGAGGGGCAGGTGGTCACCGACGCCGAGGGCCGCTTCTTGCTGCGCGGCCTGGGCTCGGGGGTGGCACGGCTGTCGGCGGTGGCCCGCGGCTACGCCACGCGCCAGCAGGTGGAGCTGGTGCTCGGCGTGGCCGAGCAGCTGACCGACGTGGAGCTGCTGGTCGATCCGGCGCGCACCCTCTCGGGCTTCGTGGTGGCTCGCGGCGCGGAGGAGCGCGGGCTCGAGGGCGTGCTGGTGGGGGCGTACTCGCTGGATCCGGGGCGGCTGCTCGTGGCCGCGGGCCCCAGCGCGGCCGACGGCTACTTCGAGATCTTCGGGGTGCCGCCCGGCAACTACACGGTGGGGGCCATCGGCGAGGATGCGCTGCCCAACCTGCTGGGCACCAGCGCGGTGGTCCGCGACCAGGACCTGGGCGACCTGCTGGTGATCCTCGACGCCGGGGTGCACCTGCGCGGGCGGGTGTCGCCGCCGCGGCCGGCCAAGGTGCTGGTGCGGGTCGACGCCCAGGGCGTCTCGGCGGGCACCATGATCCAGACCATGGCCAACGCGCTGGTGCGGGCCCGCAGCTCCGACGACGGCCGCTTCGACCTGCACCCGGTGGCCGAGGGCACGCTCACCGTGGTGGCCGAGGCCGACGACGGCAGCCAGGGATCGGTGGAGGTGCCAGTGGGGAGCACCGACGTCGACGGCTTGGTGATCGAGCTACGCCCGCGGGCCAGCGTGCGCGGGCGGGTGGTCGATGCGGCGGGTGCCCCGGTGGAGGGCGTGGAGGTGAGCCTACGGTCGCGCGCCGCCGCGGGGCCCGGGCCGCTGCCGGCGGGCCTGGGCGGGCCCACGCCGCCCGGCTCGGCCACCACCGACGAGGACGGCAACTTCCTGGTCAAGGGGCTCGACGCGGGCGAGGTGGAGGTGCTCGTGAGCGCGGGCGGCCAGGTGCTCGAGTGGGCGACGCCCGAGGATCCGGCGCGGCCCAAGGCGCCGGTGGTCCTCGCGGTGGCCGAGGCCGAGGCCCGCGAGGGCGTGCGGCTGGTGGTGGAGAGCCGCGACGGGCGGATCACCGGGGTGGTGATCGGGCCCGACGGAGAGCCGGTGCCCGACGCCTGGGTGACCGCCGCCCGCATCGACTCCGCCCGCGAGCTGCTCGAGCGGCTGCGGGGCGCGCCCGCGTCGGAGCTCGAGCCCACCGAGGAGCAGCGTCGCCAGCTCCGGCAGTGGGAGATGCTGGGCCTCGCCGAGTCGCCGGTGCTCACCGACGAGGCCGGCCGCTTCGCGGTGGCGGGCCTTCGCACGGGCCGCTATCGCCTGCGGGCCGAGGCCCACCGCGACGACGCGCGTGGCTTCGTGGAGGACGTGGAGCCGGGCTCCGAGGTCCGCATCGAGCTGCAGGCGCTGGCCGGCCTGCAGGGCTTGGTGCGCTTCGAGGAGGCGCCGGTGCGCGAGTACACGGTGGAGGTCCGCGGTCCCACCACGCGACAGCAGCAGGTCTACGCCCCCGATGGTCGCTTCGCGATGCGCCGCCTCGACCCGGGCGACTACGAGCTGCTGGTCCGCTGCGCCCACGGCACGGCCACGGTGGAGGTGGAGATCGGCGAGGGCTCCACCGCCTCGCTCACCGTCGACGTGGGGGGATGGGGACGCCTGAGCGGCCGGGTGGTGGACGCGGGCACCGGCGATCCGCTGCCGGGCCTGGCCCTCAGCGTGGCCGGCGACGCAGGCCCCCACGCAGGCTCGATGATGGGCGTCTTCACCGGCACGGGCCCCAAGACCGACGTCGACGGCTACTTCGAGATCGACGAGGTGCCCCCGGGCGAGGGGCGGATCGTGTTCGTCGATCGCGAGGCCGCGGGCATGGGCGGCGTGGTGGCCGAGGCCAGCTACTCGATCGAGCCCGAGGAGGACCACGACCTGGGCACGATCCAAGGGGTGGCGCCCAGCCTGCTCGACCCGGAGGATCGCGGCACGGTGGGGCTGGTGACGGTGGCGGCCACCTACGCCAAGCGCCCGCGCGCTCCCGGAGCCGAGGACGACGCCGAGGAGGCGGCCTTCGATCTCACCCCACGCCTGTGGATCACGCACGTGGTCCCGGGCGGGCCCGGGGCGCACGAGGGGCTGGTGCCCGGCGACGAGATCATCGCGGTGGACGGCGCGGGGGTGCGGGCCATGGGGGCGATCAACGCGGCCAAGCTGGTGTCGCCGCCATACCTCAAGGTGGGCGAGGAGCTGACCCTCGAGATCGGGCACGACGGCACCCGCCGCAGCCTCACCCTGGTGGCCGAGCCTCCGGTGCCCGCGGTCGAGTGAGGCGCTCGGCGGTCGCCCGTCGATCGCTCGCGTCGTCGGGCCGAGGCTCAGCTCACCGCTCGCATGGTCGCGCCCGCGGGCTCGAGGGCGGCCAGCTGCTGGCCCACCAGCTTCGCATAGGCGCCGCCGCGCGCCAGCAGCTCGCCGTGTCGCCCCTGCTCCACGATGCGACCGTCCTCGACCACCGCGATCCGGTCGGCGCCCATCACCGTGCTCAGGCGGTGCGCGATGACGAGGGTGGTGCGCCCGCGCTGCAGGGTCTCGAGGGCCTGCTGTACCAGGCTCTCGCTGTGGGCATCGAGGGCGCTGGTGGCCTCGTCGAGGATCAGCACCCGCGGGTCGCGGAGGATCGCCCGGGCGATGGAGATCCGCTGGCGCTGGCCGCCGCTGAGCTGGAGCCCGCGCTCGCCCACCGTGGTGGCGTAGCCCGCGGGCAGCTCGCGGATGAACTCGTCGGCGTTGGCCTGGCGGGCGGCGGCCTCCACCTCGGCGTCGGTGGCCTCGAGCCGACCGTAGCGGATGTTGTCGGCGATCGAGCCCGAGAACAGCAGCGGCTCCTGGGAGACGACCGCGATCCCGCCGCGCAGGCAGCTCAGGTCGAGCTCGCGCAGATCGTGGCCGTCGAGGGTCACCTGGCCGCGCTGCGGATCGAACAGCCGCCGCAGCAGCCGCGAGATCGTGCTCTTGCCCGAGCCGCTGCGGCCGACCAGCGCACACGAGCGCCCGGGCGGCACGTGCAGGTCGATGTCTCGCAGCACGGGCTCGTCACGGCCCGGGTAGGCGAAGGTCACGCCCGTCAGCCGCAGCTCGCCGCAGATGGCGGGCAGCACCCGCGCATCGGGGGGCGACTCGATCTCGCGCGGGGCATCGAGCAGCTCGAGGATCCGCGCCGTCGCGCCCAGGGTGGTCTGCACCTGGCCCCACAGCCACGCCAGCGGAGCGACCGACATGGCCACGATCATCGTGTAGAGCATGAACTCGGTCAGGGCGCCCGGGCTCATCTCGCCGCGGGCCACCATGGAGCCGCCCACCCAGAACAGGCCCGCCAGGGTGACGCCGGTGAGCAGCTGCACCCCGGCCGAGAACGAGCTGCTGGCCACCACGCCGCGCAGGCTCAGGCCCCGGGCGCGCTCGATGGTGGAGGCGTAGCGACCCACCATGGTGGCCTCGCGATCGAAGGACTGCACGGTCTCGATGCCGGCGAGGCCCTCGTCGAGCTCGGCCGTGGCCTCGGCCAGCGCATCCTGAGCGCGGCGGGCCAGGGCGCGGATGAGGCGGCTGCACACCACGGCCAGGATCACGGTGGGAGGCACCACCGCCAGCATCAGCGCGGTGAGCCGTGGGTGGGACCACAGCAGGATGGCGACCCCGCCGATCACGGTGAGCAGGTGGAGGGCCGCGTCGGCGATCCAGGTCGAGACCAGCTCCTGCAGCTTGCCCGCGTCGGTGGACAGGCGCGAGACCAGCTCGCCGGTGCGGTGGCGGAGGAAGAACGACTGTGACAGTCGCACCAGGTGGGCGCACAGCTCGATGCGCAGGTCGGCCACCACCCGCTCGCCCACCCAGGCGAACAGGTAGCGCCGCATGAACGCGAGCGCGGCCTGGACCGTGAAGATCGCCAGCAAGCCCAGGGTGAGGCCGTCGAGGGCCCCGAGGTCGCGGGCGCTGAAGGCCGCGTCGATCACGTGGCGCAGGAGCTTGGGGTAGACCAGGCCCATCGCGCCGCCGAGCAGCAGCGACGCGGTGGCGAGGGCCAGCCGTCCCCGGTAGGGGCGGGCGTAGCCCAGCAGGCGCCGCAGGTCCGCCCAGGTCGCAGGGGGCGAGGCGCAGGGATCGAGGGCAGGCGCGTCGGGCTCGGCCATGGTGATTGCTCGCTTGGATCGCTCGGGTGGATCAGCCCTGGGCCCGAGCCACGACCCACCGGGTCGGGGCGTCGGCGGAAGGGGGCGCGGTGAGGGACGGGTCGAGCCACTGCACCGGCTGCAGGCCGTGCTCGCGCAGGCGCTGCTCGAGCTCGGCGGGCACCAGCAGCTCGAGGCGCACCCAGTGCTCTCGGATCGATCCATCGTGGTGGGCGATCACGTGGTGGACCACCCGCTGGCGCTCGGCGGGGAACAGCAGCTTGCGCTCGAGCCAGCGGTGCGGGCGGTCGCTCCACGGCGACGCGGCCAGGGCCCGCCGCTGGCGGGTCTCCGACGGGGGCTTGGCGGCCAGGCCCGGCGGCGCCACGTCGACCTCGAGCGCGAGGCGGCCATTGGGGCGAAGGGCCCGGCGTAGGCCTCGCAGCAGCACGTCTTGCTCGGCGGGCTCGAGGTGGCCCAGCATGCCGTGGTTGAGGAACGCGGCGTCGAATCGCTCGACCGCGTCGAGCTCGAGGTACGAGCCCCGGAGGTAGCGGCACGGCCAGCCGTGGGCCTCGGCCTCGGCCCGGGCATGCTCGACCGCCGCCGCGGCGAGGTCGATGCCGGTCACCCGGGCGCCGCGGGCCCCCAGGCGGCTGCCGTAGAGCCCGGGGCCGCAGCCGAGGTCGAGCACCGCGTGGCCGGCCCGCAGGCCCAGGCACGACCACAGGCCGGCCACCTCGCGCTCGACCCTCTCGATCGGGCGCAGTCCCATGAAGCTCCCGCCCACCCGGCACCGCAGCAATTGCTCGGCCTGGGCGTCGTAGGGCAGGGTGCTGCGGGGGGTGAAGTCGCCGGCGGCCTCGCGCCGGGTGGGCAGCGCGGCGAGCAGCGGATCGTCGCCGGCTCCCGCCCCCGTCGGCGATGCCACGGCCATGCTCACCGCGAGGCCTCCGTCCGCTCGTGAGCGTCGTGGAGGGCATGCAGGGCGCAGCCGGTGGTGAACACGCCGCGGTCGACCATCGTCATCGGGCCGCTGTGGCTGCCGCCGGGGACCAGCAGCTCCGCGCTCGGGGCGAAGCAGCCGTCGTCGCCCTGCCACGCCCGCAGTCGCTGCGATGCGCGACCGATCGCCGCGAGCCGCTCGGCGGACGACGGCCCGGGGTGCTCGCGCTCCAGGGCGCACAGGGTGAGCAGCGCCAGCGCGGTGGCGAAGGCGTTGCTGCGGTCGGGATGCTGGCCGCTCCAGCCTCCGTCGTCGTTGCGGGCGTCGAGCACCGCGCGGGTGATCACCGCGGAGCGATCCGCCTGCAGGTGTCCGGTCTGGAGCAGCGCATCGACCACGTGGTGGGTGGCGTAGGTGAAGCCGTGCCACCAGTACGGATGCCACAGGTGATCGGGCCCGGAGCGAGCGAGCAGGTCGCGGGCCGTCGCGTCGATCGACGGCAGGTCGGGCGACGCGTAGGCGGCCAGGGCCGTCAGCACCGAGGCGCTCACGCAGACCTGGGGCGAGAACCAGCCCTCGCGCTGGGCCACGTGGCCGAAGATCGTCTGCCCGCGAGGCCCGTAGGTCACGAAGCCCCCGCGCGGATCCTCGTGGCGCAGCAGGAAGCGCAGCGAGGCCAGCCGCTGCTCGCGGGACAGCGCCACGCCGCTGCGGCGCGCGGCGAGCAGCACCCAGGCGGTGGAGTCGGCGTCCTCGAGGAGCTGCTGGTCGTAGCCCCAGCCCCCCGATGCGCGGGGGAGGGCGGCCAGCGAGCGGGCCACCGCGGCGGCCAGCGGACGGGCTTGCGGCACCGCGCCCAGGTGCGCGGCCACGAAGCCCGAGATCCACACGTCGGAGCCGCGCGAGCCGTCGGCCTCGCTGAAGTCACGCCACAGGCCGCCGTGGGGATCGCGGGCGCGGGCGAGGAAGGCCACCCCCCGGGCGATCGCAGGATCGATCGACGAGGACGCGGGGGCCGAGGGCATGGGCGTGGCGAGGGGGGCATGCATGATCAGGAGGCCTCCGAGCTCGAGGAGGACGCGGCGGCCAGCCGCGGCAGGGCGAGGAGCTTGGTGCGGGTGGCGGGGCAGCGCACGGTCGCGGCCAGGCGCTCGGCGGCCTCGAGGTCGAGCGAGCGCCCGGTGGAGGCTGCGGCCACCTGCGCGCCCAGGTTGGTGCCGCCGTGCAGGTGATCGGAGTGGATGTCGAGGTAGAGCAGGTCGATCGACCAGGCGCGGGCCGTGATGCCGGCCTCTCGCAGCGCGGCGCGGAAGCGCTGCACCAGCCGGCGGCGGGCCGCGGGGATGTGCAGCAGCGAGAACTTGAAGCGCTGGAATCGATGGTCGGGTCGCAGGGGACGCGGACGAGGGCCGCGGGGGAGCAGGTCGTCGGGGTCGAGCCAAGCCCAACGGGTGGTCTGACCGTGCTCGTCGACCACGGTGAGCTCCACCTCGATGTTGGTGGGCGCGCTGGTGGTGAACAGCCGCCAGCCTCGGATCCAGCCCAGCCGACGCAGCCGGGCCCGCAGCGAGCCCGGCTCGGGCTGGCTCCCGGCGCAGAGCTCCCCGAGCAGGGCGTTCACCACGTAGCCGAGCGCCAGCAGCACGCCCAGGATCGCGAGCGCGTCCAGGGGCGGCAGGGCGGGGGCGGGCCCCGCCCCGCTCAGCTCGCGCAGGAACCCGGCGGGCAGGCATGCGAGCAAGGCCGCGGCCATCACCGCGCTGAACAGGTGGACGTCGATGAGCAGCGCGATCGAGAGGTGGAAGGCGATCGCGAGCGGCACGGCCACGGCGGCGGTGGAGGGCACGAGCAGGACGGGCCCCAGCCCCAGCTCGATGGCGAGGGCTCCCCAGGTCATCAGCCGCCCCACGAGGGGGCGCGTGAGCAGCTCGGGGCGCGGGCGGCAGGCGAAGTTGGGGTTGCGCAGCAGGTCGATCATCACCGTGCCCTGGCGCCACGCGGCCGAGGGGAGCTTGACCACGAAGCTGATGAGGTAGAGCGCGGCCACCTCGAGCTGCAGCAGGCGGCCGCCCCAGGGCGAGGCCTGGGCATCGAGCCCCAGCGAGCCGTCGGCCAGCCAGCGATCGACGGCCAGCGAGGCATCGCAGGGCGAGGCCAGCAGCAGCAGCAGCACGGTGCGCGCGAAGCCGTCGCCGCCGTAGGCGATGGCCCGGTTGCGCAGGGGCATCACGATGCGGGCGAGCAGCAGCACCGCGCCGGCGGGGCGGGTGGCCAGCCCGGCCGCCAGCATGAGCCCGCAGGCCACCGTCAGGCGCAGCCACAGGCGCGAGGATCCGCGGGGCGCGGGGGCGTCGAGGGCCGAGAGGCTCAGCGCCCGCGGGCCGTACCAGGCGTCGTAGCGGCGGAGCAGCAGCCAGCCGTCCACCGCGAGCACCGTGCCCAGCGCGATGCGGCTCAGGGCCAGGCCGAGGGTGGGCTGCGGCGTGGCGAGCCAGGCGTGCAGGGCCGTGAGGGCGGAGTCGAGCAGCTCGAGGATCATGGCGTGGGCTCCTCGCGCGAGCCGGCCGCGGCGGGCAGCTCGAGCAGCCGGCGGTAGCCGGCGCAGCGATCGCGTACGACCGCCGGGGGACCCGAATCGATCACTCGACCGGCATCGAGGACGATCACGAGGTCGGCGCGCTCGATGGTGCTGCGGTGCGGGGTGACCGTGACCACCGTGCCGACCGGCCCCGCGAGCAGGGCCTGCACGAGCTCGCGCTCGGCGGCCGCGCCCAGGGAGGCAGCCACGTCGTCGAGCACCAGGAGCCCGGGGCGGGCGAGCAGGGCCCGGGCGATGCCGATCCGGCGCTTGAGCCCGTCGTCGAGGCCGCGGCCGTCGTCGAACACCGCGGTGTCGTAGCCGCGGGGCAGCGCCTCGACGATCGCGTGCAGCCCCGCGAGCCGGGCCGCCTCCTCGAGCGCGTCGGGGCTGGCCGCCACGGTCCCCAGCGCCAGGTTGTCTCGGATCGTCCCGTTGAACAGCGGCACGGCGGGCGACACCAGGGCCAGGCCGTGCTCGGGGCCGGGCCCGATGCCGCGCGCGGCGAGGTCTTGGCCGTCGATGCAGAGCTGCCCGCGATCGGGGCGGACCAGCCCCACCAGCGCGGCGGCGAGGGTGGACTTGCCCGCCCCCGAGCCGCCCACGATCGCGATGTGCTGGGCGGGCTCGAGCCGAGCGTCGGCCCCCGCCAAGGCGGGCCGCTCGGGGGTGGAGGAGGCCACGGTGAGCGAGCGCAGCTCGATGGGGCCGGGCAGCGCCGGGCGTGGCCCCGGGGTGGGTCGTGGCGCGGCGGGCTCGCCGAGCACGTCGTCGATTCGCTCCACCGATCCGCGGATCGACTCGCGCAGCCCCCGGAGGTCCATCAGCGACGACAGCGGGCGCAGCAGGGCCACCGCCAGCCAGTGCAGGCCGAGCATGGCCGCGACCGACAGCGTCCCGCGGGAGACCTCGTAGGCTCCCGCCGCGAGCAGGGCCACCGGCACCAGCAGGCCGAAGCCCTCCAGCACCGAGGTGGCTGCGAGCTCGAGGCGGGCGTGAGCGTGCGCGGAGGCATCGACCTCGGCGCGCAGGGCCGTCCAGCGCGCGGCGAGCCCGGCCTCCTGCCCCGCGCCCTTGATCGCCCCCAGTCCACGCAGCAGCCGGGCCTGGAAGCCCTCGAGGCGCGACTGCTCGCGGCCCTCGTGGCTCGCCGCGCGCAGCTGGGCTCCTCGCAGGGGCATGGTGATCGCACGATGCAGCGAGGCCAGCACCACCGCGGTCACGGCCATGGGCAGCGACCACGCGGCGACCACCAGCAGGTAGATCGCGAACGATGGCCCGTCGATCACGGTGATGCCCACCAGGCGGGTGATCTGGGTGCGTAGCCGCCTCACCCGATCGAGGCGGTCGAGCAGGTCCTCGGTGGCTCGCAGCCGATGGAACGCCGCGGGGACCTCGAGCAGGCGCTGGCGCAGCGCATCGGAGACCGCGGCCTCGATGGCGAGCCCCAGCCGGCGCAGGACCGAGGCGCGCAGCCGCTGTACGCCCATGGTCGCGATCACCACGGCCGCGAGGGCCAGCCCCAAGTCGTGGAAGCGAGGCGCCGGGCTCAGGGCACGGGTCACCAGGGCCGACGAGAGCCTGGCCACGCTCAGGCCCACCGCCACGGCGGCCAAGGCCACGGCCAGCAGCGGCACCAGCAGCCCCGGGCGCAGCGTGGCCTGGACGATCCGGCGGCGGGTGGGGGACGCGATGGCGCCGGGGGTCGCGGGCCGGCGGGCGCTCGCGTCGTCGGGGCGCAGCTCGAGGGCGATGCCGGAGAACGAGGCGGCGAGCTCGACTCGGGTGAGGCGACGCCGGCCCACTGCGGGGTCGAGGATCCACGCGTGCCCCCGCGTCACCCGCTCGAGCACCACGAAGTGCCGCGCCTCCCAGTGGAGGATCGTCCCCGGCTCGAGCGAGTCGAGGGCCGCCGCCCCGAGCCGCAGCGCCCGTCCCCGCAGGCCGAGCGCGCGCGCGGCCTGGTAGAGCGCGTGGGCAGAGGCGCCGTCGCGTCCCGTGCCCAGGGTGCGCCGCAGGGTCCGTCGATCCACGGGCATGCCGTGGAAGGCGAGCACCATGGCCAGGCAGGCCACCGAGCACTCGCTCGCGGTCATCTGGGGCACGAAGCGCAGCCGGGCGCGTCGCCGCGGCCAGGGGATCGAGGCGTTCACGAGGCCCGCCCTCCGCGGGCCACGGCGGGCTCGGGGCGCTCGCGATGGGGGTCGTAGTGGCTCGCCATCGCCTGGCTCAGCCGCGCCATGGTGGGACGATCGATCCGGTGGAGGTTCCAGTGGAACGCGGCGAGGGTGCACAGCAGCCCTCGCCGGCCCACCCCCAGCTCGCCCGCGCGCCACAGCGCCTCGAGCTCGCTCGCCAGCGCCTCGTCGACCGCCGCGTAGCGCTCGAGCACCGCGCGGGCCCGCGGCCCCCCGACCTCCGCCAGCCGCCGCAGGCCGATCGCCGGGATCGACACGGGCGGCACCGCTGGCTCGTCGGGGGCGGCGTAGGTCCGACGCAGGCGCTCCCACACGTCCCAGATCTCGGCGCGCTCGGGGATGCAGCGGGCCACCCGATCGACCATCACCGCGAGGGTGAGCACCGAGAGCGTGAAGGGAAGGGGCGCGTCGGCGTGGGCCCGGGCCCATGCCATGAAGGCCGCGGTGTCACGATCGAGGTGGCGGTGCACCGCCTCCATCACCGCCTCACCGCCGAAGCGCGCGGTCTCGGGCTCGTACACACTGGGGAACGCGGTGCTCACCACCCCCTCGCGACGAAGCTCGGCCAGCGCGGCGTCGAGGCGGGCGCGCAGCTCCGAGGGCAGCGCCCGGCCGCCGAAGCGAAGCCGCAGCCCGGGGTCCTTGCGCAGCAGCCAGAACGACTCCAGGCCCTCGGCCCGCGCCCCGTCCACCAGCGGCGCGAGCACGGCGAGCAGGCGGGCCTCACTGGGCAGCAGCGAGCCCTGCTTCGGCACCAGGCCCGCGTCGAGCTGGATCCAGCGCATCGTCGTCGACGTGGAGGGACGAGGGATCGAGATCCCGCACGAAGGGCAGCACGAGGTCGGCCAGGTAGCGTCGGTCGTCGTCATCGTCGTCGGCTCCAATCCATGCGTCGCGCAGGAGCTCCTGCACCTTGATGCGGCGGGCCCTGGCGGTGCCCTCGAAGGCGGCCTCGATGGCCAGCGGGCTGTCGCGGTCGACCAGCAGCGCCGGGCCGGCGTCGCGCTCGAGGGTCACGAGCCGGGGCCACTGGTGCTCGGCCGCCAGCGCCTGCCAGCGGGCGAAGCGAGCGAGGCTCTTGGCACGGGTGAGCGCGCGCAGGGCCTCGCCCTCGAGCCAGGTGCTGCGGGGCCGCACCACCGTGTCGTCGGGCAGGCACAGGCGCGGCGAGTGCCGAGGCCGGCCGCGCTCGGGCTCGTGCACCAGCGTGGTGCCGGCCGCGGCCAGGGGCGGCACGTGCCCCGAGGACAGCAACAGCGCCTGCAGGCAGGGGTCGTCGAAGGGAACGGCGGCGGCGGTGGGGGCGTAGGCCACGAGCGGCCGCGGGTGGCCGTCCACCTCGATCAGCGGGGCGACGCGCTCGGGATCCCGGCGCATCCGCAGCCCGCGATCGGGGAGCTGGCCCGGGGTCACGCCCCAGGGATCGAGCACCAGGGCGCCGAGCTCGGGCTGAGCCATCACGTTGGGCACGCCGTGGTCGTGCAGCAGCACCGCCACGTCGACGCCCGTGTGCTCGGCCAGGCGATGGTGCTGGCGGCGGAACCAGGGGCCGAGGCCCTCGCGGGTGGGGTCGGTGGCGTCGAGCAGATCGGCGAGGCGGGCGTAGGACGCGGTGGCGTCGAGCCCCAGCCCGTGCACCAGCAGGCCGTCGCCCGAGCGAGCGGTGGGCGAGGCATGGAGGGCGGCCAGCGAGGGCCCCTGGTCCCGCCCGTCGGCGGGGAGCCGCAGCTCGGCCTGGTCCCGGGCCAGATGGCGGGCGGCTCGCTCGCAGCGCTCGCGGAGCTCGGGCTCGCGGCCCAGCGCATCGGCGAGCTCGCCCCAGCTCGCAGGGCCGTCGGTCGCCGCGAGCACGCGCGCCGGCACCACGTGGGCGAGCGACGAGCCCTCGCCCAGCATGTGCCGCGTGGCCGCCCGCAGCAGCGGTCCCTGGATCCCATGGCGATCGTGATGGCGCGTGAACGAGCGGAGGGTCCGTCGGACTGCCCGCGCATCGTCGGGCCCCAGCTCCACCTCCCACGGGGCCGCGACGTCGCAGCGCAGGGCGGCTCGGGGCAGGGGCAGCGCCTCGAGCCCCAGCGCCCGGGCCAGCTCTGCCACCGCGGAGCGAGCCGCCTCGAGGCACCCGAGCAGGGCCGGCACCGCGCCGTCGTCGAGCAGCCCGGCCAGCTCGCCCGCCCGGGTCTCCAGGCGCTCGCGGGCGCGGGCCCAGGCGCGGGCGTGCGGCGGCTCGAGCCAGCTCTCCACCAGCTGCAGGGCCTGCCACGGATCGCGGAAGCGACGAGGGAAGGCGAAGCCGCCCGTCAGCACGCCCGCCGTCACCAGGCGCTCGATCGCTCCGTGGGCCGTCGCGGGCTCCAGCGCGAGCTCCTCGATCAGCGCAGCCGCGGCCTCGCGCCGCGACCAGGTGGCTCGGGCCCGCAGCACCGTCACCATGCGATCGACGGTCGACCCGCCCGCCAGCGCCCGCTGGGTGACGGGACCGCGGCCGGGCCCCGACCACAGCCGGTAGCGCCCGTCCTCGTCGCGGACCAGGGTGGGGTTGAGCTTGAAGGGGCCCCGGTCGCGGTAGGGCTCGCGCTCGGACAGCCGCTGGCAGATGGCGCGGAACGGCCCCAGGTCGGGCGCCACCCGGGCCTCGCGACGGGCCCGCGGACGGATCCGCCGTCGCGTGCCCCAGCGGGCCAGCGTGGCGCCGCTCCACAGCGCGCAGGGCTCGGTGCGCGACACCCCGCGGGCCAGGTAGCGATACAGCGTGGTCTCGAGGTGGCGGGCGGCCTTGTTGCGCCGCGGGGGCAGGGGCTGGTCGACGAGGCTGGCGGCCAGGCTGGGGTTGACCAGCGCCAGCGCTCGCATGAAGCGAGGGTCGTCCACCGTGCGGGCCCACAGC
Organism: Myxococcales bacterium; assembly: GCA_020633315.1. Classification (GTDB taxonomy): domain Bacteria; phylum Myxococcota_A; class Polyangia; order Nannocystales; family Nannocystaceae; genus Paraliomyxa. The sequence goes on along the minus strand of JACKDV010000003.1, from coordinate 57,676 downwards.
CGTCGGCGCCCTCGCTCGATCGCGGCGTCGTAGCGCGCGGCCGCAGCCTCGGCCGGCGCGCCCTCGGGGAGGCCGTCACGAGCCAGCGCGGCCGCCAGCTCGGCGTCGTCGAGGCCCTGGACCGCGCCCAGGGGAAGGCTCGCCACCCTCACGATCACCCGGGGCGCCAGCTCCAGCCCGCTCACGTTCCCCTCCCGCCGCCGTCCAGCATCGCGAACGCGTAGTAGCGGGGGAGCATGGTCTCGATGCAGGGCGCGTGGTGGGCCTGGGCCTTGGTCACCTGGCACAGGGTGCGGAGCTGCTCGCTCAGCGCCTCGCGGCTCAGGCCGGCGTCGCGCATGAACGCCCCCAGGTCGGCGCCCCGCTGGAGGTCGAAGCTCTCGCGGAACCAGCGGGCCATCGCCCGTAGATCGTCGCCGTCCACCACCAGGCCCAGGCGCTCGCACTCCTGCTCGGCCAGGAGCCCCAGCAGGATCCGCCGCCGCAGGCTGGGCAGGCTCTCGCCGCCGGGCACGGCATCGCGGGGGTCGTAGTGGATCACTGCCCGGCCTCCATCGCGCGCCGCAGCAGCCAGTCCCGCACCCCGAACACGGCCCGGTATCGCGGCAGCCGCTGGTCGATCCGGGCGCGGTGGTGCTCCTGCAGCTGGGACAGGTCGTGCAGCGCCCGGATCCGATCGTGGAAGCCAGCGGGGCCCAGGCCCGAGCGGGCGAGGAAGTCGTGGAGCTCGGCGGGGCGCATCAGGTCGTGACGCGCCCGCACCCAGCGGGCCACCTCGTCGACGCGGGCCGGCGAGCGGTGGAGCCCCAGGCGCTCGTGCTCGGCCGCGACCAGCAGGTCGAGCAGCACGTGCTTGCGGGCGACGGGCAGGGGGGGAGAGGGCATGCTCATGTCGTCGTCCTCCGCTCGCTCACTCGGCCGCGGCCACCGGCGATCCCAGGCCCACCACGCGCTCGCCCGTCTTGGTGGTGAGCAGCTGCAGCGCCGGCTGGGCCGCGATCGCCCGCTCCACCGTGGCGATCGAGGGATCGATGCGCGGGTCGTCGCCGTCCCCGTGGGGGCCCAGGCGGACGCGCGCGAACCAGGGCGCGCCGCCGTTGGCGTAGGGCACCACCGCTCGTGCTCCCCAGGCTGCCGCGGTGGCGACCAGATCGTCGGCGTCGTTCATGATCGCCTGCCAGGTGGTGCGCTCCGACGGCGGCACGAACAGCAGGTAGCGCGCGACCGAGCTGAACAGGTAGCGGATGGGCTGCAGCCGCCACGCCCGAAAGCCACCGAACACGCAGTCGACCGCTCCGTAGCGGGCCCGGGCCTCGGCCGCCATGGCCACCGTGTCGCCCGCGGCATCGCGCCCCGCATCGGCGACCAGCGCCACCCGGTGCTCGGGGCCCTCCACCACGTAGGTGTTGCCGAGGTTGCGCGCCTCGGGGTGCAGCATCTCGCCCTGGGTGGGCTGCTCGCCGTAGAAGGGCAGCGCGATCACCTGGTAGGGCCCCACGTCGACCTCCTGGCCCCAGGCCAGCCGGTGCACCGCGCAAAAGCCCAGCTCCCGCAGGCGCAGCGCCATGTCGGTGGCCAACAGCGACTCCCGCTCCACCGCGGGCACGTAGATGGGCACGTCGTGGCCGAGCCGCATCAGCGACGCGAGGTCGAAGTGATCGGGATGCGAGTGGGTGATGAAGACCGCGCTCGGCTGCAGGTCCACCGCGGTGTGGGGGCGCAGCGGGGCTGGATCCGCGGCGGAGGGCGGCAGCAGGAAGGGATCGAAGAGCAGCTCGGTCGCGCCGTGGCGCATGGCGACCGCCGCGTGGCCGACGAAGGTGATGCCCTCCCGTAGCGGCTGGAGGGCGGCGCGAGGAGCCTCGAGCGCCCCCAGCTCGCGCAGCTCGTCCCACAGCGCGGCCGCGATCGGATCGCGGGGCCGGGTGGTGCCGTGCTGCCAGGCGCCGATCCACGGGGCCAGCGTGCGCGCCCGCGCGGGCGACAGCGGCAGCCGGGCGCGACGGGTGCCCGTCTGCCCCGGCACCGACACCCGCAGGGCTGCCGGCGTGACCAGCTCGCTCGGCGGGTGCACGCACTCCTCGCGCAGGCGATCGGGCGCGGCGTACAGGGCCCCCAGCGCGCGCGGGGCCATGATCTCGGGCATCCAGCGGGCGGCCTGATCCTGCAGCGCGTCGAGGCCGTCACGCGCCACGATCGTCTGGAGGGCGGCGCAGCTCCGCTGCAGCAGCGCGTCGCACAGCCCGGTGAAGCCGCTGCCGAAGGGGGTGCGATCGTCGTAGAGCAGCTCGAGGTGGACGTCTTCGCGGAGCCGGAGGGAGTCGTAGCTGGTCATGGCGGGCCTCATGCAGCGGTGCGGGAGTACAGGCGGGAGGTGATGAGGTCGACGGCCTCTCCGATCACGGCGATCGGGGATCCGGCGCCGCCCAGGGCGTCGATCTCGGCGTGGATCTCGAGGCGGGCCCGCTCCATCAGCGTGGCCACGCGCTCGATGGCGCCGTCGCGGAACAGTCGCTGGCGGATCGCATCGGCGGCGGACGGGCCCTGGGCCCGCAGCCGCTCGAGCTCTCGGCGCCCGGGGCCGTCGGCGGCGCTCCAGGCCGCCGCCAGGGGCAGGTTCCACTTGCCGGTGGCCAGGTCGCCGCTCGTCCGCTTGCCGTAGAGGTCGCGCAGGTCGTTGGTGCACTGGCGGATCCGCCCGAAGCGTCGGCCCAGCCGGTAGTAGCGGGCCACGCGATCCTCGGGAGCGTCGGCCACCAGCGCGGCCAGCTCGGCGATCATGGGGATGGTGGTGGTCTTGTCCTCGGCCTGGGCCGCTGCCTCTTCGAGGGTGGCGGGGCGACGCCCGCGGAGGTCGCGGTGCTGGCCGGCGCCGGAGATCAGCGAGCGCTGCACGAAGCAGCGGCGCACCCGGACTCGTCGGGGGTGCGGCAGCGGCTCGGCCATCGCCATGATGCCGTCGCAGGCCTGCACGAACATCAGCAGCGCGGCGTTGCTGGCCACGGCCGGGCCGAGCTCGGAGATCGGCGGCTCGAGCTCGTCGTCCTGCACCGCGTCGAGCAGCGAGATCGCGAAGCCGTAGAGCTCGCACGCAGCCGCGGCCTCGATCGCCGCGTCGTCGAGCTCGCGGCCCATGTCGAGGGTGACCAGCAGGAACATCCCCGCGAAGCAGTTGAGGCTGGCGGGCAGCAGGGTCCCGGGGCGTCGGGGACCCGTGGAGCGGGACATGTCCCAGTAGGCGCACAGCCGGGGGCGCAGCTCGGCGTCGAGCCGCGGATCGTCCATGCGGGCGGCCACGCGGGCGTGGCATCGCTCGACCACGGGGTCGAGGCGCGAGGCGTCGGCGAGGGTGGAGATGCGCTCGAGCATGGGGAGAGTCGCAGGGAAGGAGAGGTGAGGGCGGGCGAGCGAAGGCCCGGGCGAGCCAGGCTCGCCCGGGCCTCGGGTTGGGGGACGGCTAGTTCACGGCCCAGCCGGAGCACATGATGGTGTCGCCGGGGGCGGCAGAGGCGGTGTCGCTCTCGAGCTCGACGCCCTCGCCACCGAAGGCGGTGCGCAGGTCGTCGATGTCGATGAGCTCGATGGTCTCGGGGGTCTCGTCGTGGTCGTTCATGATCATGTTCCTTCTTGGTTGGCTAGTCGTCTGCGTTTGGTTGGGTGCCCCGGCGAGCGCCGGACGGCGAGCGTCGGGGCGTGTGCGGCCGGGCTAGTTGTTGCTCCAGCCGGAGCACATGACGGTGTCGCGGGGAGCGGCGACCTCGGAGTCGCCCTCGATCTCGATGCCCTCGCCGCCGAAGGCGGTGCGCAGATCGTCGATGTCGATGAGCTCGATGGTCTCGGGGGTCTTGTCGTCGTTGTTCATGGTCGTGTTTCCTTCTCGTCGAAGCTCGAGACCGAAAGCAGCGGTCTCGGGGTCCCCGGTGGGTGTCCCTCGCCGGGGGTCGCCGCCGACTGACGAGGGGGGCGAGCTTTCGATCACCGCTTCGTCGATATTTCTTCGAAAGGCCACGAGGACCCTCCCAGTGGCCGCGGCGCGGCCTCGGTGATCGAAGCGGGGGCGCCGGGGTCTACCCGCGGGCCGTGCCCGACTCGATCCCGACGATGCGCTCCTGCGATCCATGGCGCCCCTTCGCCGCGTTCATGGCGTGGCACCTGGCCCTCCAGTCCACCTACATGCGCTGGGTGATGCCCGGCATCGCGGGCATCGTGGTGATGGCAGTGATGGTCGCCCTGGCCGTGCTCACCAGCACGCGCCGTGGAGCCCGGGTGGGCGTGGCGATCCTGCTGGCGTACCAGCTCGCCCTGGCCGTGGCTCGCTTCCCGCTCACCGCCAACTCCTCCTACCTCACCGTGCTGGTGCTCGGCGTGCTGCTGCTGCTGAGCTCCTCGTCCCGCACGCCTCGCCGCGTGGTGCTCGAGCGGGGCGAGGAGCTGCGACGGACGGTGCTCTTCGTGCTGATGGTGATCTACGCAATGGCCGGGGTGCAGAAGCTGGCGCAGGGGTACTGGCACGACGGCGAATTCATCGTGCTGACGCTGCTGGCCGACCTGAGCTTCTTCGCCGAGAGCATGCGGCACCTGCTGGAGCTGGGGGCCCTGTTGCTGGGCAGCGCCGGTCCCCTGGTGAGCACGAGCGGGCCGTGGTCGCTGGGAGCCACGCCGCTGCTGGTGCCCGACTGGCTGCCGGCGGTGGCGATGGGGCTGTCGCTGTCCTTCGTGCTGGCGGAGCTGCTGGTGCCGCTGGCCGTGCTGTGGCCCCGCACCCGCGCGCGGGCCCTGGCTCCGCTCGTGGTGGTGCAGGTGGGCATCGGGCTGAGCTCCTGGGAGATCGAGTTCATGAGCCTCGCGCTGGGCTGCGTGGCGCTGAGCACCCGCCGGCCGCGACGCAACCTCGCCATCGTGCTCGCGGGCGAGGTCGTCCACTACCTGCTGCGTCACCGGCTGGGAGTCGAGATATGAGCCTCCGTCGCGCCACGCTGCTCGGGGTGCGCGTGCTGGTGGTCGCCTGGCCGCTGGCGCACCTGATCCTGACCGTGGCCACGCCCATGTCGCGCTGGAAGCTCGGTGGCCTGGGGATGTACGCCGAGCCCGACGCCTCGCAGCGATCCGTGCTGGTGATCGCGCTGCGAGGCATCGACCCGCAGCGGCCGCTGCCGTCGATCGGTCCCATGACCGGCATGCACCGGGTGCTGGAGCGGGGCGCGCGGGGAGGGCTGGTGCCGCGTCCGTGGGAGCCGCGGGCGGGGGCCGGGGCCATCGAGGCCGCCTTCGAGCGCTTCTCGGTGCTCGCCAGCGCCGAGGCGGCGCAGGAGCTGGTGACCGCCACCGGCGAGGGCTCGGCGCTGGTGGTGCTGGCGCTGCCGCGGGTGGACCTGCGGCAGCGCGTCCACTACCACGAGGTGCACGCGTTCCTGGTCACCGACACCGAGAGCCTCGAGCTGGGCTGCATCGCGCGGACGCCCCAGTCCTCGGTCGAGATCGAGGCCCGGCTGCGCGAGGCCTGGCGGGCGCATGCGCAGGCACGCCCGCCTCGGCTGGCCCGACGGGCGGGCCCCCGGGATCCGAGCGAGGACGACTAGGCGTCGTCGTCGGCCTCGTCGTCGTCGGCCTCGTCGTCGTCGGCCTCGTCGGCCTCGTCGTCGGGACCGTCACCCGCCGCGGCCTCGTCATCCGCACCCTCGGCGGCCTCGTCACCCGCCTCGGCTCCGCCCTCGTCCTCCTCGGGCTTGGGCGGCGTGGCCTCGGGGCAGTGGAGCGGGCCCACGTAGTCCGGGTTGCAGGGATCCTCGATCACCTGCACGTCGCCGCTCGGCGGGGTGATGAGCTCGGGCACCATGCCGCGGAAGCGGCTCCAGCTGGCCCGCACCTTGCGGAAGACCATGCCTTGCTCGGGGTCGAACTCACGGGTCTCCCGGTCGACCTCGGCGGGGAAGCCCTGGGCGTCGAAGAACAGGATGCCGTTCACCTCGCGCTCCACCGTCACCGGCCCCGACGCGCCCGCCCGCTGCTCGCGACGACGCTGCTCGAGCTCGAGGCGCACCAGCTCGTCGCCGTCGCTGCGGTGGCGAAAGCTCCCCGTGAGCCGCAGGCGATGCTCCTCGAGGGTCTGGGTGAGCCCGGCCCCGGTGGTGTGGGAGAACTCGTCGCTCCACTCGTCGCCGCGGCGCAGGGGCTCGGGCGGCACGGGCACGAAGAACGCATCCAGGCCGCGCAGCAGGGTCTCGATCACGTCCTCGAGCTCGGGCGGCGTGCCCTCGGGGGCCGAGGGCAGGGCCTGGATCCGACCGTCGGGGCGCACCACGAAGCGCACCTGCATGCCCCGCAGGCGCTCGTCGGCCAGCTCCACCAGCTCGTCGGTGGAGTAGGTGGCGGCGGGCGGCAGGTCCCAGTCGAGGTCCACGCTGGTGAAGGTGGCCCGCATCTCGGTCCCCTCGGCCACCGAGCCCAGCACCACCATCGTCACGTCGCAGGTGGCGGTCTGGCTCAGCGGCACCTCCAGGCCCTCCACGGCCCGGGTGTTGCCCACCCGGAGCTGGCCCTCGAAGCCCTGGCCGGCGGGCAGCGAGTAGGCGATCGTCACGCCCTCCCGGGGGGTCCGCACCCGCTTGAGCTCCGGCGAGGCGCTGCACGCCACCGGCCCGACGAGGGCGAGCAGGACGGCGAGCACGAGGCGGCGGGGGTTCATGCGGGCAGCAGGGTACGCACGCCCCGCGCGGTCCCACAAGCGGCGTGTGCTCGCAGCCTCGTCGCGTCGCGCGGGGCTCGCAGCGCCTCGGCTCAGCCGCTCGGAGGCCGCGGCGGCTCGATCCGCGGCACGGGCCCGTCGCGCCGCGGCAGCGGATCGCCGGCGCCGATCTCCTCCCGCCCTTCGTCCTCCGCCCGCGCGGCCCGACGCTGCTCGGCGGCGTCGAGCTTGGCCCGCTCCAGCTCGGGATCGGGCGGCCCCATCGGTCGCTGCTGCGTGAAGGTGGCCCCGGGCGGACGGCTGGAGTCCCGCACGTGCACCACGGGGCTGTGGCCGAGGTCGGAGGGCAGGTAGCCGGTCCAGCCCATCGGCAGCGTGGGGCCGGCCCACTCGAAGGCCCAGCGCGCATCGACGGGCGCCAGGTTGACGCAGCCGTGGCTCTTGCGATTGCCGAAGCGATCGTGCCAGTAGGCGCCGTGCAGGGCGTTGTGCCCCTGGAAGAGCAGCACCCAGGGCACGCCCTGCACCATGTAGGGCTTGTCCTCGTAGTCCTGGTTGGCCATGTCCATGCTGGCTACCTTGGCCCAGATCGGATAGTTGCCCAGCGGGGTGGGGGAGCCGCGGCCGCTCGAGATCAGGGTGGCGTACTGCGGCACGGCGCCGCGATAGGCGACCAGCACCTGCTCGCCCACGTCCACGTCGAGCCACTGATCGTTGCCGGTGGCCTCGGTGCGGCCCTCGCTGGTCACCCCCGCGGGGGGCTCCACCACGTGCACCTCGTTGAGCGAGTCGGCCTCGATCCACTCGCCCTCGCCCACGCGCCACCACAGCGGCGCGAGCTGGGCATCGGGCTCGAGCAGCGGCACGCGCTCGCGTAGCTCCACCGTGCGCACCCGCTCGGCGCCGCGCTCGGGGGCCGCGAGCACCGGGGTCTTGGGGTTGCGCACCCAGGCGAAGAGCGGGCCGGGCTCGTCGGTCTCGATCAGCACGCCCGACCAGCTCGAGCCCTGGCCCATCCAGCCCACGTCCTGCCGCGGCACCAGCTTGCCCGCGGAGGTCTGCACGAAGCTCTGCTCGCCGATGTCCACCCCGCGCTCGACGACCAGGCTCATGCCCTTGGTGAGCGCCTGCTCGGGGATGCCCAGCTCGGCGTTCTCGGCGTTGGCGTAGCTGGGCGCGCCCTCGGTGCGCACCATGGCGTAGGCGTGGGGCAGGCGCTTGCCCTCGGGCACGGGCAGGGCCTTGGTGGTCTCGGGCGGCACCTCGGTCTTGCGCACCTGCTCGGAGCACACGAAGCCAAAGGGCCACACCGCGTACCAGGTCTTGCCGTGGCAGCCGTTGTCGTCGCGGCTGTCCACCTCGCCACGCACCACCAGGCGGGTGCCCTTGGACACCGTCGCCACGCGCTTGTGCGGCACCCAGGGGCGGCCCCGGATCACGGTCTCCATCCAGCGCGCCTCCACGTACTGCAGCTCGGAGGGACGCAGGGCCACCTCGGAGGCATCGGGCGGCGGCTCGGTGCCTGCGAACGCGGACACCGTCTGGGCCAGGAGCATGGGGCCGAGCACGCTCATCGGGGGCACGCTACCATCGTCGTCACGGCGGGCGAGCCCCATACGCGCCGCCCCGGCGGCCTGTTCCCTGGCCGGCGCGGGTGGCTGGCGGTGCTGCTGCTGTGCGCGTTGGCGGCGCCCTGGTGGAACATCCCGCGCGACCAGGCGGACTCGGCCGGCATGCTGGCGCACCTGCACGCGCTGCTGGTGGACGGCGATCTGCTGTTCGACGACGACTACGCCGCCCTGAACATGTCGCCGCTGTTCGCCTTCGTGACCGACGAGGGGGTGGTCTCCAACCACTGGCCGGCGGGCGCGAGCTGGCTGCAGGCGCCTGGCTATGCGCTGGGGCTGCTGGCGTCCCGAGCGCTGGAGGGGCTGGGGATCGGCCACGGCGATCCGCTGGGCGTGGTGCCGGTGCTCGGCGTGCGGGCGTGGGCGATGCTGGTGCTGGCCGGGATCGCGCTGGCGGTGGCGCAGCTGGTCGCGGCGGCGCAGCTCGATGCCGGCCGCGCGGGGGCCCGCCGCGCGGGGTGGGGGGTGGCCGCGATCTTCGTGGTGGGCACGCCGCTGCTCTACTACGCGACCGAGTCGCCGCTGCGTCCCCACCTGTGGGGCTGCGCGTGCACGCTGGCCCTGGTGGCGCTGTGGTGGCGGCGGAGCCCGGAGCACCCGTGGGCGCGCACCATCGCGCTGGCCTCGCTGGCGGGCCTGGCCACCTACGTGCGGCCGCAGCTCGCTCCGCTGTGGCTGCTGGTGGTGCACGACGCCTGGGACGACGGCCCTCGCCGGTGGCCTCGCATCGCGGTCTCGGCCGCGGTGTTCGTGGCGTGGCCCCTGGCCCACCTGCGCACGCAGCTGTGGATCTACGGCGAGGGCCTGGACGCCTACGCGGGCGAGGTGACCCACCACACCGGCTACTTCCTGCTCTCCACCCACCACGGGGCGCTGAGCTGGTGCCCGGTGCTGGGGCTGGGGGCGGTGGCGCTGGGCCTGGCCGTCGCTCGACGCGAGCGCGGGGCGTGGCTGTTGCTGGCACTGGTGCTGCTGCAGGTGTGGGTCGACGGCGGCATGCGGGCGATCGAGCCGCGCTCGGTGCTGGGCACCCGGACCTGGGCGGGAGGCGTGTCCTTTGGTCCGCGCAAGCTGGTCGACGTGCTGCCGCTGCTGCTGCCCGCGGTGGCGAGCCTGGTGGCGCGGCTGCGGCTGCGCGGCCAGGGCTCGCGACTGCTGACGATCGCGGCGCTGCTGAGCCTGCCCACGCTGCTGCTGCACGCCTCGGCCTGGCTCGATCCCGACGCGACCACCGGCGGCATCATGGACGGCGCGGCCTACCTGGAGGCGCTGCGACGTCCGCTGTCGCCGGGGGCCTGGGCCGCGGCGTGGGCCCAGCGTGGGGTGCCCGCGGTGGTGCCCGCGGTGGTGAGCGGGCTGGTCACCCTGCCGCTGCTGCTGGTGGGATGGCTGGGGGCCGTGGCGATCCGGCGGCGCCCTGCGATCGATCCGCTGCGCCTCGCGGGGGGGCTCGGCGCGGGGGGCCTGTTGCTGGTGCACGGCTGGCTGGCGGTGGTGCTGCTGCGCAGCGATGCCGCTCGCGAGGCCGAGCCCGAGCGCATGCTCCGTGCGGCCACCCGCATGACCGGGCCTCACCTGGCCACGGTGCGTCGGATCCCGCAGCACCATGCGCTCCTTCGCGAGCGCCTGGGGCCCGGCGCGGCGCCGCCCTGACCGCGCCCGCGCTCGATGCTCGCGAGGCGCCGCGCTCCTTCGCTCGAGTGACCCCCGCGAGCCTGCGAGGCGGCGGTCGTGGTCAGGACGAGGCCAGCCGGTGCACCTCGAGCGCCGCTCGGGCCGAGCCCTCGATCTCGTCGAGGTGTCGACGGCGACGGACGGCGCGACGCCGTGCCTTGCCCGAGAGGCGATCGAGCGGCGTGAGCTGCAGGGGGAAGGGCAGCTCGAAGGCGAAGCGGCTGCGGGCTCGCCCCTCGAGCGAGCTCCAGCACTCGTCGTAGGCGGTCTCGAAGCGCTCGCGTCGCTCGGGTCGGAACCCGGGGTGGGCCTCGGCCCGCAGCGCCGCCGCCGAGCGCAGGCCCTGGGCCGCGGCGAGGCCCGACAGCGCGGCGAGGGCGAAGTGGGCCGCGCTGCAGCGATCGAAGGCCGCGTTGAAGCCGGCCTGGTAGTCGTGGTTGGAGGCGAGCTGCTTGCGGGTGATGAAGATCGTGGTGTTGCCCGCGGGGCGCCGCAGCTCGTCGAGCACCAGCGCCCGGTCGACGTAGGAGAACGACACCACGCAAACCCGCCCGCCGTCGACGAAGAGCACCACGCTCAGGCCGCCCTCGCACAGCACGTCGTGGCCCGGCTGGAGCTTGAGCTCGTAGTCGAGGCCGCGCGCGTGGGTCCGCCACAGCGACAGGCCGCCCTCGCGGTATACGGCGTCGAGGTAGCCGCGATCGAAGGCGGTGGTCTCGTGGTGGTAGTGATGCAGCGCCAGTGCGGTCCGCTGCCTCCGCGTGAAGCCCTGGGCCAGGTAGTGGCGATGCGAGAGGTAGAAGTAGTGATCGTTGCCGGCGACCGCATCCACGTGGAGCCGGAACGCCTCGTTGTCGAGCAGGGCCCGCGGCCGCGAGGGCGTGAGCGCCAGCCACGGCGAGACCCGCAGCATCCGCAGGCACGCCACGAGGAGCGACATCTCCTCGACGTCCGTCGAGAAGCCCTGGAGGAGCTCGGGGATCATCGTGGCCGCAGGCGGGTCGACCGTGGCTCGGGGACGAGACCATGGTCCTTCCTTCATCGACTATGAAGGTCCGCCGTCGACGACGCACTGAAGGTATCCCCGACCAAGCGACAATCGGTCGCACCGTCCCGAACGGGTCGTGGTGGTCGAGCCTGGTCCTTCGGGCCGACCCCCGTGATGCCGCCTACGATCGTGGCTCGTCGACGATCGGCAGCGTCCGTGGGCGGTCGTCGATCGACGCGGCCTTGCCCTTGCGACGCGAACGACGATCCTCGTCGCCGAACACGGGTCCGCGCTCGTTGGGGGGCAGCGACTCGAAGGCCTGGACCCAGTCGCGGTAGCGCCCGCCCGCATGCACGGCCCGCAGCGCGGCCCGGCCCGCCTCGGGGCCGCGCTGCGCCAGCAGGTACTCCACGTGGGCCCAGCGGGGCGACTGGGGTCGCAGATCCACGCGGCCCTGCAGCCCCCGCCGCAGCCGTCGGAGTCGAGCGTCGGCCGCCTTGACCCCCACGAAGGGCTGGCGATCGAGCGGGGTGTTCCGCTTGGCGACGAAGGTGGAGATCGTCAGGGTGAGCGGCACGATGCCCGACAGCTCGCGCGACAGCTCGACCAGCTCGTCCACGTCGTCGTCGGTCTCCGTGGGGGCGCCGATCATCTGGTAGAGCTTCAGGCCCCGGTAGCCGCCGTGCTCGGCGACCAGGCGGGCCGCTCGTCGCAGATCGTCGGCGTGGATCTTGCGGTGCAGGACGGTCCGCATGCGCTCGCTGATCCCGTCGGAGGCCACGGTGATCTGCCGGTAGCCGCCGCGCGCGAGCTGGTCGAGCAGCTCGGGGCTCAGGCGATCCGCCCGCAGGCTGGAGATCCCGATCCCGCGGCCGGTCTGCACCACCCGCGCCACCAGCTCGGCGAGGCGAGGGTGATCGGTGACCGCCGCCCCCACCAGGCCCACGCGCTTGGCGTGCTCGGGCACCAGCGACAGCGGGGTCTCCACGTCGAGCAGGCGCATGCCCCCGGTGGTGGCCCCTCGCATCACGCAGAAGGTGCAGCGCCGCGAGCAGCCGCGCTCGGGCTCCACCAGGAACATGTCGCGTAGCTCGGTGTGCGGGGTGGTGATGGCCGAGAAGGCGGGCAGGTGCTCGCGGGCCACGGTGGCCATGGTGGGCAGCGGCTCGAGCAGGCCGGGCACCACCTCGCCGCGGATGGTGTGGGGCAGCGAGCCCGCGGCCTCGATGCCCGCCTCGCGGCTGCCGGCGCTCAGCAGCCGGTCCACCGCCTGGGGCAGCAATTCCTCGCCCTCGCCCGCGATGAGCACGTCGACGAAGGGCAGCAGCACGCTGGGGTTGGAGTTGGTCAGCGGGCCGCCGGCCACCACCACCGGATCGCGAGGGCCTCGCTCGCAGGCCAGCACCGGGATCCCGGCGCCCTCGAGCAGACGGATCACGCCGGCGATCTCGAGCTCGTAGGCGACCGACATCGCCAGCACCGGATACGCCGACACGGGGCGGCGCCCCTCGTAGCTCAGGATGGGGACGCGAGGCTGGGGCCAGGGCAGGGCGGCGGGCTCCCAACCATCGGGGAGGAAGGCCCGGTGCGCCCCGGGGCCGTGCAGGTTGAGCAGGCGGTACAGGGTCTGGAAGCCGAGGCTCGACATCCCCACCCGGTAGGGGCTGGGGTAGACCATGCACACGGGGGCGGTGCCATCGAGCCCCAGCGTGCCCCGCTCGTGCGAGAGCCGGGCCTCGATGAGAGCCCGGCTCGATGCCTGCGTGGTCTGGTTACCCACGGCGGGACTAGAAGCGCACGGTGGCCGCTGCCCCGGCGCCGCCCCGCCACATGGTGGGACCCACGCTCGTCAGCCGCGGGCCCTTCTTGCTGGCGTTCTTGTCACCGCCGGGCTTGCCCGCCTTCTTCTTGGAGGTGCGGTCGAGCACGATGAGGGTGACGCCCACCGTGGTGAGCACGCCGCCCGCGACGAAGAGCACCACGCTGGCCGTGTTGGCCGCGGGCAGGCCCGAGCGATCGAGGTTGGCCACGTCGTCGTCGCTGTAGTCGCCCTCGGGGAAGCCGGTGGGGCCGGGGGAGGCCAGCGTGGCCAGCTCGTTGGCCCGCTTGTTGGCGATGCCCAGGCTCACCGCGCCGCCGATGATGCCGACCACGCCCACGCCGGTGAGCGCCGCGCCGGCGATGAGCTTGCCGCTGGCCCGCTTGGAGTCCGTCTCCTCGCGCTCGGTCTCGATCGCCTCCTCGCGCTCGGTCCGACGGCTGGTGAGCTCGGGCGCGTCCTCGTTCTCGTAGTCGGCCGAGATCGGGGTGCTCGAGGTGGTGGTGGTGGTGGCCGCGGTCGCGGCCTGCTGCTCGGCACACTTGGAGCGCTCGATCTCGAGGAGCTTCTCCTGGGCCTGGGCTCGCGCCGGGTGATCGGGGACGAGATCGAGGAAGCGCTGGAACGCGGTCTTGGCCTTCATGCAGTCGCCCAGCTCGTAGGCGGCGAGGCCGATGTTGATGTTGAACACGTGCAGCGAGGGGGCGTAGGTGTTGTAGGCCTCCTCGAACTTGGCCAGCGCGGTCGCGGCATCGCCCGCGTTGATGGCCGCATCGCCCTCGCCGTAGAGCTGCTTGGCCATCTCCATCTTCTCGTCGTCCGACATCGTGGACGGGTCCTGGACGTTGGCGGCCAGCACGGGCAGGGGCGCCAGGGCCACGGACAAGGACAGGGCGAGGGCCAGGGAGTGGTACATCGTCGTCTTCTCGGCAAGAGGGCAGATCGAAGGGGTCCGAATGCTGCACGGCCGGGAGCCACTGGGGTTCCCGACCGTGATTCCAGCGAGGTCAGCCGAACGGGTTCACCGTGGCCGCCTTCTTCTTGGCTGGCTTCTTCTTCTTCTTGGGCTTGGGCTTGGGCGCCTCGGCAGCCGGATCGGTCGCGGGCTGGGTGGGATCGGTGCCCGGCTGGGTGGGATCGGTACCCGGCACCACCGCGCCCGGCTGACCTGGCACCGCGCCCGGCTGAGCCACGCCCGGCTGACCCGGCACCGCGCCCGGCTGAGCCACGCCCGGCTGGCCCGGCACTGCGCCGGGCTGTCCCGGCACCGCGCCCGGCTGACCCGGCACCGCACCCGGAGCGGCCACGGCACCCGGCGCGGGCGGAGGCGGCTCCTCGGTCTTGGTCTCGGTCTTGGCCTCGGCTTCGGCCGCGGGCTTGTCCTCGCCCGGCGGCTTCTCGGGATCGCGCAGCAGCACCATGCCCGCGATCACGCTGCCGAGCACCACGATGCCGCCTCCGAGTCCGAGGGCGAGCCCGAGGTTGGAGCTCTTGGGGGGTGGTTGCGGGACCGCGTAGGCGGCCGCCGCGTGGGGATCATGGGGGGCGGCCGGGGCCGGGGCCATGACGGTTCCGCCAGGAACCGCCATCGGAGCCTCCGGCTCCTCCGGCTCCTCCGGCATGGTCGGCGTCATCGCGAGCTCGTCGACGAGCTGACCCAGCAGGTCGTCGAAAGCGTCGGCGTTCTGGCCCTGTCGAGAATTGCTCACGGCCTTGCGTCCTTTCCTCCGGGCATCACCGAGGCCGGAGTGTATCCTTTCGGTCTTTCGTAGGACAAGAGAAACACGGGTCTAGGGCACCAAGGGGGCGGCCCGCGAGGCGGGCCGAGAGAGGTCGTGGTCGTGGTCGGCCAAGCCGCTCAGGCACCGAACCAATGAATTGACACGCTGGCGGAGCTCCGCCAACCGGCGAGCGTGGCGCGGATCGGCAGGGATCGGCGCGCGATGGGGCTCCATCCCCGCCACCCCGGCCAGGGAAACCCTCGTGTGATCGACGGTACCACGATCCGAGGCGACATCGGTTCCCAGGCTCGTCGCTGCGGCCGCGTACAGGCGATAGCGCTGCTCGTCCATGTACAGGCCGCGACTCACCTCGAGCTGTAACGCATGCAGACCTTCGTGGGGTCTCCCGAAGCGCCGCACCAGCTCGCCGCCCAGATACGGCTGGTTGAGGGCGACGCGGAGGGAGCCGTCGTGCCCGTGATCGCGGCGCAGGGCCGAGAGCGCGGCCTGCTGCAGGCCCTGGTCGCACGCCCTTCCGTCGAGCGTGCCCAGGACCAGGTCGGGTCCCACCGAGCCCGGCATGCTGTGTGCGTCGAGCAGGACGGCGAAGCCGAAGCGCTCGCGGCGACGCTCGAGCAGGATCTCGAGCGCACGGTAGTAGGGCGCGTGGAAGCGTTCGATCCGCTCGCGAAAGCGGGCGTAGGGCAGGGGCCCCGACAGCAGGCGCACGTTGCCGATGGCGGCCGTCCACACCACGCCGCGCCCGGGCCGACCCGCGTCGCGATCCGCATCGGGCTCCTCGCCCTCGGGAGCGATCCCGGGGCTTCGCCGGGGCCGCGGCGCCGGGTGATCCGGGACGATCCGGCGGGAGACGTCGTCAGCCGCGCGGTTGAGATCGGCCACCAGCCGGCTGTAGACGGCGGCCACCGACGCCGCGCCCCAGCGCGGAGCGGCATCGTAGAGGGTGTGGACGTCGTAGTCGGAGTTGCGCGGGAAGTCGACCTGGGGCTTGGGGGGGAGATCGTGCGGCCAGGCGAGCCCCACGTGCGGGAAGCTGATCACCAGGGGCGACCAGGCCCGCGCTGGCGTGAAGCACACCGGCATCCGGGCCCCCGACGGCAAGCCGAGATCCTCGGGCGTGAGGCGCTCGTAGGCGGCATCCGACATCGACGAAACGAGGAGCAGGATAGCAGGCGACGGTCATCGGCTCGAAAAACCACCGGGACCGACAGGTGCGGCAAAGTGGCGAAAACGCCTGTAATCCCCCACCAAAATGGCCAGGAAACGAATTTCGGTCCGGTAAGCCGGCCGGGTGGCGGGGTCTGACGAACGGACATGGCGGGGTCTGGCTCCTCCCGCGCGCCCCCGACCAACGCCCGCTGCGATGGCCGGGTGGGGAGAGCCAGGCCTCCTCGGATCCTCCGTCGACTCGCACCGCGAGCTTCCGACGACGCCGCAGCCTCGGCTGCGGCGTTTCTTTTGGCCCGGGCCGCAACGAGCGAGGGGCTCATCGGATGTTCCGATGAGCCCCTCGTCGTCTGGTGACCCCACGGGGAATCGAACCCCGGTTTCTGGGATGAGAACCCAGCGTCCTAACCGCTGGACTATGGGGCCGGGAGTTGGCTCGGGGACAAGGATTCGAACCTTGATAAGCAGGACCAGAACCTGCTGTCCTACCATTAGACGATCCCCGATCGAGCGGTGCGTCGTTGTTCTGTGGGTGCGGGAAGATGCGCAAAGCCGCGGGCGCTGTCAAGCGTCGATGGGTGTGAAATCTCCGAGGCCGGTCGGAGTCGCTCCATGAGCGCGTGGTCGTGCACGGGGCTCGAGCGAGCAGCCGCGAGCGGCTGGCGGTAGGCTGCGGGAGATGTCCGCCTCGGCCTGGTCCGCATTCCGCGCTAAACGATCTCGGCACCTGGGCCTGGTGCTCGCGGTGCTCGGGCTGGGGGCCTGCAAGGGCACCACCCCGGCCGGCGCCGAGGCGATCGAGCCTCCGCCGGAGGTCGTGGCCGCCGTGGCCGAGGCGCCCGCGGCTCGCCGCATGCCGGAGGGCGAGGCCCAGCCGCCACGCCTGGCCCTGGGCACGCACGGGGCCGTCTCGAGCGCGGAGCTCAACGCCTCGCAGGTGGGGGTCGAGATCCTGAAGAAGGGCGGGAACGCGGTGGACGCTGCGGTGGCGGTGGGCTTTGCGTTGGCGGTCACGCATCCCTCGGCCGGCAACCTGGGCGGCGGCGGCTTCATGGTCGTGCGCATGTCCGATGGCAGCGTGGCCGCGTTCGACTACCGCGAGGAGGCCCCCGGTGCGGCCTCGCGCGACATGTACCTCGACGCCAAGGGCGAGCCCAGCAACGAGCGCCTGCTCGGTCCCAAGGCGGCCGGGATCCCGGGCACCGTCGCCGGCCTGGGGCTTGCCCACGCCCGCTTCGGCAGCCTGCCCTGGAAGGACGTGGTGGAGCCCGCGGTGGTCCTGGCCCGCGACGGACACGAGCTCGACTCGTTCCACGTCGAAGATCTCGAGTACGGAGCCGATCGCATGGACAAGGCGGGCTACGCCGAGTCGGCCGCGCTCTATCGCAAGCCCGACGGCAGCGCCTACGCGGTGGGCGATCGCTGGGTGCAGCCGCGGCTGGCCGCCACCCTGCAGGCCATCGCCGACGGCGGCCCGCGGGCGTTCTACGAGGGACCGCTGGCCGCCACCATGGCCCAGGAGGTGAGCGAGGCCGGCGGGATCTGGAGGGCGGAGGACCTGGCCGCCTACCAGGCCAAGGAGCGCGAGCCCATCGTGTTCTCCTATCGCGGGCACGAGATCATCACCATGCCGCCGCCCTCGGCGGGCGGGGTGGTGCTGCGGCAGCTGCTGGCCGCCTCGGAGGCGCTCGACCTGCGGCAGTACCCGTGGCGCGGCGTGGACGAGGTGCACCTGTTCGTGGAGGCCATGCGCCGCACCTACGCCGATCGCAACATGCTGCTGGGCGACCCCGACTTCGTCACCCTGCCCATGCAGGAGCTGCTCGACGTCCGCTACGTCCGCCAGCGCATGTCCGACATCGATCCGCGGCACGCCACGCCCTCCGATCAGGTGGGCGCCGGGCTGCCGGCGGGGCGGGAGTCCGAGCAGACCACCCACTTCTCCGTGGTCGATGGCGAGGGCAACGCCGTCTCCAACACCTACACCCTCAACCTGGGCTTCGGGGCCAAGTACGTGGTGCCCACCGCGGCGGTGCTGCTCAACAACGAGATGGACGACTTCTCGGTCAAGCCCGGCTCGCCCAACATCTTCGGGCTGGTGCAGGGCGAGCCCAACAAGATCGAGCCGGGCAAGCGCATGCTCAGCTCGATGACGCCCACCCTGGTCGTCGCCGACGGAGAGCTGCGCGCGGTGGTCGGTACTCCCGGCGGGCCCACCATCACCACCACCGTGGCCACCGTGCTCCGCGGGATGCTCGACTACGGGCTGTCCCTCGACGAGGCCATCGCCTCGCCGCGGGTGCACCACCAGTGGAAGCCGGATCAGATCTGGGCCGAGGAGCGCCTCGATCCGAAGGTGGAGCAGGGGCTCATCGAGCGCGGCCACGAGATCCGCAAGCGCTCGGGCATGGGGCACGCCAACTCCATCGAGGTGGACCCCCAGACGCGCGGCTTCCGAGCGGTGGCCGACGTGGAGCGAGACGGCGGCGCGGCCGTGGCGTACTAGGAGCGATGACCCGCGCGACGATCGTCCTGTTCGACATCGACGGCACGCTGCTCGATGCCAAGGGGGCCGGCCGTCGGGCGATGGAGGCCGGCTTCGCCGCGGTCACCGGCCGCGCCGATGGGCTCGCTGCGGTGCGCTTCGCCGGGATGACCGACCCTCAGATCGTGCGCGACGGGCTACGGGCGGTGGGCCTGCCCCACGACCCGACCGTGGTCGCGCAGGTGATCGCGGCCTATCTCGAGCGCCTCCCGGCCGAGCTGCGGGTCGGGCCGCCGCGGCGGCTGCCGGGGGTCGAGGCGGTGCTCGAGCGGCTGCGCGGGCGGGACGGGGTGGCGCTGGGGGTGGGCACGGGCAACGTGGAGGCGGGCGCGCGGGCCAAGCTGCGGGCCGCGGGGCTCGACGCGTACTTCGGCTTCGGCGGCTATGGGTCCGATCACGAGTCCCGCGCGGAGCTGCTCGCGGTGGGGGCCCGCCGCGGGGCCGCGAGCCTGGGCCGCACCTCGCACGGCTGCCGCGTGCTGGTGGTGGGCGACACACCGCGAGACATCGCCGCCGCCCACGCGATCGGAGCGGAGTGCCTGGCCGTCGCCACCGCCTTCCACGGCGTGGACGAGCTGCGGGCGGCCGGCCCGTCGGCGGTGGTCGAGACCCTCGCCACCCCCGCGGCGCAGCGCTGGCTCGACGAGCACATCGCTTGATGTGTCATCCTTGTGAAGGATCCCATGAGCATCTCCTCCACCATGCGCGAGCTGGGCATCGACAAGGACAACTACCGCACGCTGGGGCTGCTCCCCCTGGTGTTCGTGGCCTGGGCCGATGGCACGGTGCAGCGGGCCGAGGAGGCCCTCATCCGGCGGGTGGCCCGGGACAAGGGCTGGCTCGAGGGCAGCGGCGAGGCCTTGCTCGAGGGCTGGCTCGAGCAGCCTCCCGAGGCGCTCTACGTGGAGAAGGGCCTGGCCCTCATCAAGCAGCTCGCGGCCGAGCGCCAGGGCATCGCCGGCTCGATCACGGCCGAGACCCTCAACAGCCTCTTGGTGCTGTGCAAAGAGGTGGCCGAGGCGGCCGGCGGCATGTGGGGCCTGACCGAGTCGATCTGCGACGAGGAGGAGTCCGCGCTGGCCACCATCGCCGAGGCCTTCGGCATCGGCGACGCCAAGACCTGGCGGCGCATCGTGTCCGACCTCGAGTCCGCGCCCGTGCGCAGCGTGCCGGGCCCGCGCGGGCACATCCTGGTGGGCGAGCTGCCGGCGGTCACCCGCGATCCCCTCGGCCTGTTCATGCGCTGCCTGGACCAGTACGGCGACGTCGTCCGCCTGCGCATGCCCGGCCTGGACTGGTACCTGGTGTCGCATCCCGATCACGTCAAGCACGTGCTCGTGGACCACAGCCGCAACTACGTGCGGGGGCGCAGCTACGAACGCTTCCGCCTGCTGGTGGACGAGAGCATCGCGACCACCGACGGCGAGCGCTGGCGACCGCTGCGGCGCATCGCCCAGCCCGCCTTCCACCGCGACTCGGTGGCGTCGATGGGCGAGATGATGGTCCGCTGCACCACCGAGATGGTCGATCGCTGGCAGCGGCGGCCCCGGCCCGAGGACCCCCTCGACGTGGCCTCCGAGCTCAGCAACCTCACCCTGCGGATCATCGGCCACGCCCTGTTCAGCATCGACCTGCAGGACCAGCGCACCGCCGAGATCAGCGACGCGGTGGGCATCGCCCTCGAGTACATGGCGGGCAGCACCAATCCCTTCCGCCTGCCCTCGTCGGTGCCCACCCGCACCAACCGTCGCTTCGCGCAGGCCCTCAAGCGCTTCGAGTCCTTCGTGCTGGCCGCCCTGGCCGAGCGGGCCGAGAGCGAGGAGCGCTCGCACGACCTGATGTCGATGATCCTCGATGCGATCGATCCCGAGACCGGCGAGGGGCTGTCGCACGCGCAGATCCGCAACGAGATGCTCTCGTACCTGGTGGCCGGCCACGAGACCTCGGCCACCACGCTCACCTGGATGCTCTACCTGCTGTCCAAGCACCCGATCGTGGGGCGGCGCCTGCTCGAGGAGATCGAGCGCGAGCTGGGCGGTCGGCTTCCCACCGTGGAGAGCATCGAGCAGCTCACCTACCTCGATCAGGTCATCCAGGAGACCATGCGCCTGTACCCGGCCGCGTTCATGCTGCCGCGCGAGGTGGTCTCGGAGGATCGCCTGGGCGGCTACACGATCCCGGCCAAGTCGTGGGTGCTGGTCGCTCCCTACGTGACCCACCGGCGCCCCGACTTCTGGCCCAACCCCGAGGGCTTCGATCCCGAGCGCTTCACCCCCGAGGCGAGCATGGGGCGGCACCCCTGCGCCTACTATCCGTTCTTCGCCGGGCCCCACAAGTGCATCGGCCGGCCGCTCTCGCTGATGGAGATGAAGCTCATCGTCGCCACCCTGCTGCCGCGCTGCCGCCTCGACCTGCGGCCCGGCTTCGAGCCCGAGGTCGATGCGCAGGTCACGCTACGATCTCGCAACGGGCTGATGGTCCAGCCCCGCTGGCATGGATAGCCGCCCCTCCGCCCGGGCTCGCGCGTGACAGCGGAACCCGCGCAATCGGGAATTCGCCAAGATCCGGGGGAACGTAGGGCGATCCGAGGTGTCCTGGCCTCGAGCCGAATTCGGCTAGCACGGATCGAGACCACGTTCGTTAGGGGCCCCGGCGATGGATCGGATCGGTGAATACCTAATCTCGCGCCTCATCGGCGAGGGCGGCATGGGCAAGGTCTACGAGGCCGAGGAGCGCCTGTCCAAGCGCAAGGTGGCGCTCAAGGTGCTCCGGCCCGAGCTGGCCCGCGACGAGGACGGGCGCCGGCTGTTCCTCAACGAGATGACGATCCTCGCGCACCTCGACCACGCCAACGTGGTGCGCTGCCTGGCCTGCCAGGAGCTCGACGGCGAGCTGGTGATGGTGCTCGAGTACCTGCAGGGGCCCACGCTGCGGCAGGTGCTGGCCGATCGCGGGCGGCTGAGCTGGACCGAGGCCGCGTCGATCGTGGTGCAGATCGCCGCGGGCCTGGGGGCGGCCCACGGCCAGTCGCCGCCGATCGTGCATCGCGACCTCAAGCCCGAGAACGTGATCGTGCTGCCCGATGGTCGGGTGAAGGTGATGGACTTCGGCATCGCCAAGGTGCTCGAGGCGATGCGCAAGGGCACCACCCACTCGGTGGGGACCCTGCAGTACATGAGCCCCGAGCAGATCGACGCCGGCGAGGTGGGGCCGCGGGCCGATCTGTACGCGCTGGGCCTGGTGTTCTACGAGCTGCTGTCCGGGCAGCCACCCTTCACCTCGGCCTCGCCCCGCGAGCTGCTCAACCTGCAGTGCACCGAGGCCGCGCCGCCGCTGCCCGACGAGGTGCGCCGCGGCCTGCCGCGCGGGGTGGAGCGCGTGCTGTTCGAGATGCTCCACAAGGCCCCCGAGGATCGGCCCGCCTCGGCGCAGGCGGTGATCGAGGCGCTCGAGCCCTTCGCCGCGGCGGAGCTCGACCTGGGGCTCGCGGGCACCGGCGTGGCCCAGGTCCACCGCACCCCCAGCGTGCCGGTGATCGCTCCCGCTCCCGGGCACACCGAGCCCGCGCCCCCGCCGGTCGCGGCCTCGGGCGGCACGGTGCGACCGGTGGCCCAGCCCCCGATCTCCGCCGACACCATCGGCCTCATCGAGCGCGCCAGCGGGCCCCGGCAGGTGCCGGCCCCGGTCGCGCTCGCCATCATCCTGGTCCTGTCGGCCATCGCCGGGGTCGTCACCTACCTGGTGCGCACCGGTGATGCCTCGGGGGCCGAGCTCGATCCCACCGCGGTGACGGCCGCCGCCACTCCCGGCCAGTGAGCGACGCCCTGCAGCCCGCCGCCGCGCCGGCCACCGCGGTGCGGCACGAGGAGACGGTGGGCCGTGCCCGTCGCCTGCACCTGGAGGACGGCGCGGAGCTGTGGCGCTTCGCCGACCCCAACGACCCCGCGGCCCGGCGCCTGGCCGCGGCCGAGGGGGTGGGGGGCTTCGGCCGAGCCGGCGTCGACGAGCAGGGCGCGTGGCTGTGGCGAGCCCCGGCGCCGCTGCGCCTCGATGCGTGGCTGCGCGACGGTGCTCGCCCGTGGGATCGGGTGGGCCCGGTGGCGCGCTCGTTGGTGGCGCGGCTGGGCTGGTGCGAGGCGCATGCCTTGTTCCCGGGGCCGCTGCGTCCCGAGGAGGTCGCCGTCGACGAGACCCGCGGCGAGGTGGTGCTGCGGGCCGATGCGCTGGCCCAGAGCCTCGCCGGCGCCTTCGAGGCCCGCGCCACGGGCAGCCCCGGGCTGTCGCGCTGGGTGCCGCCGGAGCAGGCCCGCGGCGAGCCCTGGGACAACGCCGCCAACCGCTACGTGGTGGGGCTGGTGCTCTACCGGGCGCTCGCCGGCCACCATCCGTTCTCTGGCCAGGGCCTGCGACGCGGGCTCGAGGCCCAGGCCCAGCAGGGCGCGCCGCCCTTCGACGAGGCGGTGGCACGCGGGCTGCCGCCGGGCTTGCAGTCGCTGTGCCTGCAGCTGCTCGACCCCGATCCCTCGCGGCGGCCCGGCTCGGCGCGCATGGTGGCGGACCGGCTCGAGGGGCTCTCGCCGGTGGTCGCCGAGCGAGTCGCGGCCACGCCCCGGGCGCGCACGGTGGTCCCCGCCATCGCGGGCGCGACCCAGGCCCGTCGCGATCGCCTGGTGGCCGCCGCCGGAGGCGAGCCTCCCTCCGCTGCGCCTCGAGCTGCGGCCCCGTCGACCCGATCCCGTCCTCGCTCCGCCTGGTGGTCGCGGCTGGCCATGGTGCTGCCCGTGGTCGCCGGCCTGGGCCTCGCGATCGCGCTGGGCTCGGTGGTCGAGCCGCCGCCGGCCCCCGCGAAATCCCCCTCGGTGGGCGCGGCCACGCCCCTGGGCCTCGACCAGAGCGAGTCGGAGGACTGCGCCACCTGTCACCCTCGCCAGGTGGCCCAGTGGACGCAGTCGGTCATGGCCCACTCGGCGCGCAGCCCCATGTTCCAGGCGCTCGAGATGCTCATCGAGGAGCAGGTGGGGCGCAGCTTCGACTGCCCCGACGGCGCGGGCGCGCTGCGGACCGCCGACCCCCGCACCGCCTGCATCGATCCGAGCAGCGGCCTGCCCATCACCGGCTCGGGCGGCGAGCTGTGGTGCGTCAACTGCCACGCCGCGGGCGAGAACCTGCGGCCCGGCCTGCCCGCCTGGGACGGCCGCGGCCGCGATCGCGACAGTCACCTGCCGCTGCGCGACCTGCTGCCCGCCGCCACCATGGAGGGCATCTCCTGCGTCGTCTGCCATACCACCCACGGCCCGGTGCGCCCCGGCAACGAGTCCATCGGGCGCTACGAGGGCAACCCCAGCTGGGTCTCGTTCGTCACCGGCCAGCGCTTCTTCTCGCGGCCCGAGGACGCGCGCGGCCAGCCGGGCATCGCCAACAGCGGCTACGAGCTCGATCCCGCGGTGCTGCTGGCCGGCTTCGGCGGCGTCCCGGTGCCCGGGGGCGCCCACGTGCGGCCGGAGGCGAGCACCCGTCAGTACCTCCAGACCAGCGAGTTCTGCGGGGCGTGCCACGACGTGCGGCTGTTCGGCACCGACGTGATCGGTGTGCGCGAGCGCGGCGAGCACTTCAAGCGCCTGCGCAACGCCTACAGCGAGTGGTCGGCGTGGGCCGACGACGAGCGCCGACGCGGCCGCGAGCCCGCCTCGTGCCAGGACTGCCACATGAGCCAGTACCCCGGGGTCTGCGTGGCCGACGGCGAGGGCGACGTGGCGCTGGCCTCCGCCTTCCTCGACGACGGGGCCACCGCCCTGCGCCGCGCGTGCCCTCCCGGCACGCACTTCGAGGCGCGGGAGCCCGGGGCCTATCCCGACGATCGGGCCTCGCTCTCCTCTGCGCCGGGGCGGGTGAGCACCCACTACTTCTCCGGCGTGGACGCGCCGCTCACGGCCGGGCTCTCCGAGGAATTGCTCGACGATCCCCGCCTCGACGAGGCCGGCCTGCCTCGCGGCCTGCGACCGCGTCGCGACCTGCTGCTCGGCCGCACCTTCCGCTTCGAGCTGCGCGGGGCGGCGCGCCGGGGCGACCGCGTCGAGATCCCGATCGAGATCGAGAACGTGGGCGCCGGCCACCGCGTGCCCGCCGGCTTCTCGCAGGAGCGCGAGATCTGGGTGCACCTGAAGGTGAGTGACGCCGACGGCCGCGTGCTCTACGAGGTGGGCCGGGTGGAGCGCGGCGACGAGGACCTGCCCGACAAGCGCTTCGTGCGGGTCAACGTGGACGACCGCTTCACCGACGGCCAGGGCGCGCCGCAGGGCGTGTTCGGGGCCGACGTGATCGACGGGCCCGACCTGCCGCGCTGGAGCCCGCCGCCGATCACCGGCGCCACCCGCTTCCGCGGCGAGGGGCTCATCAACCTGCAGAACGGCTTCCTGCGCTGCGTGACCTGCATCGGGGAGATCGACGCCTTCGGCCACTGCCAGCCGAGCTTCGGCCAGGGCCGCACCCGGGCCGATCGCTTCGCCGACGGCGTCTACGACCTCGACACCGGCGAGTGCCGCTCCAACCTCGTGGGCGAGCAGGCCCTGTTCGAGACCTACTTCCCGGTGGGGGCCCTCGATGCCACCCGCGGCGCGACCAAGGGCCCCGACGCGATCATCGACACCCGCTCGGCGCCCCCCGGCGTCCCGCTCACCTACGTCTACGACCTGCCGCTGCGGGGCGGGCGAGGCCCGCTGACGGTGGAGGCCCGGCTGATGTTCCGCGCCTTCCCCCCGTTCCTGGTGCGGGCCTTCGCCGACTACGAGCTGCAGCAGGCGGCCCGCGGCCTGCGACCGAGCGGGCCGCTGGTCACCCATGACATGCTCGATCGCCTCGAGGTGGTGGAGCTGCACCGCGTGCGCGTCGAGATCCCATGAGCGATGCCTGGTCGGTGGTGTGGTCCGCCCCCGTGCTGCGCTCGCTCGACGACGCGGCCCGCCGCACCCTGGCCGCCGCCGGCCGTGTGCGCTCGTTCGCCGCGGGGCAGGCCGTGTACGGCGAGCGCGATCCGGCCGATGCCTTCTACGTGGTGATCGACGGCCGCGTGGAGCTGCGAGCGCAGCGGCGCGGCGACGAGGGGGTCTCGGTGCTGCGGGTGGCCGGGCGCGGCGACACCTTCGGCGAGGATGCGCTGGGCGAGGGCGGGGGGCGGCGCGGCGAGGCCCGGGCGCTCGAGCCCGTGCGCGTGGCCGAGCTGCCCGCCGCGCTGTTCCTGCGGGGGGCAGGCCGCAGCGGCGGCGCGCCGCTGGCCGAGCGCGAGCTCCGGAGGCTGCGGCGCAACGCCACCCGCGATCTGCTGCGCACCATGGCGGCCACCCGGTCCCTCGACGATGCCGAGCTCGACCGGGTGCTCGACGCGGTGCGCAGCGAGTCCCGCTCGCGGGGCAGCACGATCTACGCCGCCGGCGATCCCCCCGATGGCCTGTGGCTGGTGGTCGACGGCCTGGTGCAGCTGCAGACCGAGCAGGACGAGCGGATCCACGTGCGGGCCTACCTGACCCGGGGCGATGGCTTCGGCGACGAGGAGGCCCTGGCCGACGCCCCGCGGGCCCAGTCCGCGGTGGCCATGGGCGAGACGCGGCTGCTGCTGCTGCCCGCGGCCGTGCTGCGCTCGCTGGTCGATCGCAACCCCGGCCTGCTCGATCGGATCCGCCGCATCGCCGCCGATCGCCAGGCCAGCCAGGCCGCCGCGGTGGGGGCCGCCGCCGCCCACTCCACCCAGCACGTGTTCAAGGATCTCTACCGCATGCAGATGGCCCGCTCGCTGCTGGTCATCGACCAGGACAGCTGCGTGCGCTGTGGTCACTGCGCCTGGACCTGCGAGGCGCTCTACGGGGTGTCGAGGCTGGTGCGGCGCGGCGACAAGATCCTCACCCGCGTGGGCCCGGACGACGGCCGCCTGCACAGCCTGCTGCTGCCCAACTCCTGCCAGCACTGCAAGAACCCGGTGTGCATGATCGACTGCCCCACCGGGGCCATCGGTCGCGATCCCGAGGGCGAGGTGTTCATCCGCGATCCGCTGTGCACCGGCTGCGGCAACTGTGCCAAGGCGTGCCCCTGGGAGAACATCCGCATGGCCCCGCGTCCGCGCGGCGGCGAGCGGGCACGGACCGGCGCCGACCCGGTGGCGGCGCTCTCGGCCGAGCTGGCCACCAAGTGCGACCTGTGTCGCGCCTACGAGGCGCCCGGCTGCGTGCAGGCCTGTCCCACCGGATCGATCCTGCGCCTCGATCCCTCGCGCGACGTGGCCGAGGTGGCCGCCGTGCTCGGCCCCGAGGGACCGGCGGGACCCAGCGCGGCCGCCCGACGTCCCGGCGGCTGGGCCCACCTGGTGGTGCGCGGCCTGGGCGTCGCGCTCGGCCTGGGCCTGGGCGTGACCGCGCTGCGGCTGCAGAGCGCGGGAGCCTGGGTCCCCGGTCGCGGCCCGGGGCTGTGGTCGGGCGTGGCCGCGGCGGGGGGCATGCTGGGCCTGCTCTCCTACGCCGCGCCCAAGCGGATCGTGGGCCTGTGGATGCGTCGCAAGAAGCGGCGCAGCGCGGCCCGACGCCTGGCCGCGACCATCGAGGGCGCCAAGGTCGAGCCGCCGGCGCCCCGCTCCCGGGTCCGCCCGTGGCTCAGCCTGCACGTGGTGCTCGGCATGCTCACCATGGCCGCCGTGCTCGGGCACGCGGGGCTGCGCCTGCCTCCCGATCCCTCGGGCAGCCTGCAGCTCGCGTTCTGGCTGGTGAGCCTGCTGGGCGTGCTCGGGGCGATCGCCTACCGCGTGGTGCCCCGCCGCCTCGCCCGGATCGAGCGCCGCGGAGCGCTGCCCGAGGATCTGAAGGCCGAGCGCCGCGCCTTGCTCGATCGCCTGTTCGTGCAGGCCAGCGGGCGCGACGAGCTGGTCAAGACCATCGCCGCGCGGGTGCTCGTGCCCTACGCCCGCGCCCCGCTCGGCTCGGCGTGGCTGCTGCTCACGGGGCGCGATCTGGCGGCCGAGCAGGCGCGGCTGCACGCCCGCATCGACGCCATGCGGCAGGGCCGGGGCGAGGGGCGCCTGGCCGGGCTCGACGAGCTGGTGCGGATCGCGGTGGAGCTGCGGGCCTTGCCGCTGCGGCGGGGGCTGAGCGCAGCCCTGCGCAGCTGGCTGCCCCTGCACATCGTGGTCTCGGCGGTGGCGCTGGCCTTGCTCGGTCTGCACGTGGCGGTGATGCTGGGAGGGCCGTGAGCGGAGCAGCAGGGCAGGGCGGGCCGGGCGACGGCATGTTCTCGGCGCCGGCCGAGCGCCTGGGTCGTCGTCGCACCGCGCCGCGGGCCGAGCAGACCAGCGACGTCCGTCGCTTCCGCGGGGTGCTCGTGGCCTCGGTGGCCGCGGCCCTGGCCGTGCTCGGGGCGGTGGTGGGCACCCTCGATCCCGCCACCGCGCGCTCGCCCGGCCCCATGTCGCGGCCCCACGTCGCGGCGGGCCTCACCTGCGGGAGCTGCCACGTGGACGACGTGCCCGTGGTGCGCCAGTGCGTGGGCTGTCACGAGCCCCATCCCTCCGTGCGGCCTGGCCACCGACGCCTCGCCCAGGCCGGCACCCTGCGCTGCACCGATTGCCACGTCCCGCACCTCGACGATGGTGGCGTGGCCTTCACGCCCCAGGGCGAGGTGTGGCGCTACGGCCCCGGCGTGGAGCAGCGCGTGGAGTCGCTGCGGGCCGTGCCCACCGTGACCAAGGAGGTCCGCATCCCCGTGGTGTCCCTGGGCCGCTGCGCTCGCTGCCACCACCCCGAGGCGATCGACGATCCCCTCGCGCGCTGCGTGCTGGCCGAGCAGCGCGACCAGGGTCTGAGCCAGCCCACCATCTGCTTCGACGAGCACCGCGCCTTCGTCAGCGACGCCTTCTCCCGCGCCGACGAGGTCTACGAGCGCGCTCGCCTGTGGGCCTTCGCCCGCGAGGCCGTGGCCGCGGTGCCCACCGTCACGCCGCCCCCTCCCGACCAATCGCGCCCCGCCTGGTGGTGGCTGCTGCTCGCCGCGGGGGCGGGCCTGCTCGCCTGGGTCCTCGCCCGCGCCGCGGCCCGACTGACCCGTCGCCGCCGGGTCGCGCCCACGGTGGCCGCGGTCGAGCCTCCCAAGCTGCGACGCCTGCCCCAGATCAACACCGCCACCTGCATCGGCTGCCACGCCTGCGTGGATGCCTGCCCCTACGACGTGCTCGAGGTGCGCAGCTTCGTGGCCCAGGTGGTGCGCCCCGACGACTGCTGCGGGCTCACCCTGTGCGAGCAGCGGTGTCCCAACGGATCGCTGGTGGTCACCGACGGCGAGCCCATCGAGGATCGCCCGCGGGTGGACGGCGAGCTGCAGTCGCTCGACACCCCGGGGCTCTACGTGGCGGGCGACCTCACCGGCCTGCCGCTCATCCGCAACGCGATCAACCAGGGCGCCCGTGCGGCCCGGGCCGCCGCGGCCAGCCTGCGCGCCGAGGGCCCGGGCCCCGCCGACGCGCTCGACCTGGTGATCGTGGGCTCGGGCCCCGCGGGGCTGTCGGCCTCGCTCGCTGCCGCCGAGGCCGGCCTGCGCACGGTGACCCTCGAGCAGGGCAGCGTGGCCGAGAGCATCCGCTCCTTCCCCCGCGGCAAGCTGGTCTTCGATCAGCCGCTGGGGCTGCCGCTCGAGGGCGAGCTGTGGCTGCGCGAGTCCACCAAGGAGGAGCTATTGGCCCAGTGGCGGCGGATCATCCGGGCGCGGCGGCTGCCGATCGAGGAGGGCACCCGGGTCACCGCCGTGCGCTCGATGCCCGGGGCCACGCCGTGCTTCGAGATCCACGCCCACACCCCGGCCGGCGAGCGGAGCTGGCGGGCCCGCCGGGTGGTGCTGGCCCTCGGCCGCCGCGGAACCCCGCGCAAGCTCGACGTGCCCATCCCCGACGCGCTGGTCTCGCGGGTGGCCTACAGCATGGCCGACGCGCGCAGCTTCGCCGGACAGCGGGTGCTGGTGGTGGGGCTGGGCGACGTGGCGATGGAGGCCGCGATCGCGCTGGCGCGACAGCCCGGCACCACGGTCACCGTCTCGTATCGCGGCGACGGCTTCCGGCGCGGCAAGGGGCGGAACATCGAGCAGGTGCAGCGCCTGGTGGCCGCCGGCCGCATCGACCTGCGCCTGCGCAGCG
Source organism: Myxococcales bacterium (assembly GCA_020633315.1). Lineage (GTDB taxonomy): Bacteria > Myxococcota_A > Polyangia > Nannocystales > Nannocystaceae > Paraliomyxa. The sequence continues at coordinate 28,270 of JACKDV010000003.1, read as the reverse complement.
AGGTGGAGGCGGTCGAGGCCGACGCCATCACGCTGCGCGGCCCCGACGGTCGCACGCGCGTGCCCTGGGACGCCCTGCTCGTGATGATCGGCTCCAAGGCGCCCTGGGCCTTCCTCGAGGCGGCTGGCGTGAGCCGAGGCCGGGTGGGACCGCCCGCGGTCGCGGTCGTCACCCACATCACCGAGCTCGCCGTGCCGCCGAGGTGACAGCGTCGAGGTCCGGTGACACACTACGAGCGGCGTGATCGACGACCTCAGGGTGTGGAGCTTCCGCGGGATCGAGGACCTCGCGGTGCCTCGATGTTCCAGGGTCAACGTGGTGGTCGTGCAGCGCTTCGATGGCGTCAAGCGACTGCTACGCGAGGTGCCTCTCTACTCGAGACAGCTCGGCCCGGAGCTGGTCGCCGTCGGAGTGGTGATGGACGCGGACGACGAGGGACCCGAGCCCAGGGCCCAGCAGTGGGGTCGTGCCTTGGCCCAGCTGCGGCCGCCGGCATTGGTCGTGGGCGAGGTCGTCGGTTGCTCGCCACGAATCGGGCTGTGGGTGAGCCCCGACAACCGTTCATGCGGGTGCCTGGGACGGATGGGTCGAGGGCGCGCCCCACTCTGGACCGTTTGCACCGCTTTGTCGGTTCATCGACGCGCTCGTCTCCACGGCCGCAGGGGCATGAGCCCGGGTCACCATGGCGCCGCCAGGGCCAGCCCCAGGGCCACCGCGACCAGCAGCATGCGGACGACCTCCAGCGGTCGGGCCCACGCCTTGTGCTCCATCAGCCCGCTGCTGGTGAGCGTGCCGCCCACCAGCAGCGTCACCGCCACCGCGAGCTGCAGCGCGCTCCAGCTCTTCCAGGAGAACAGCACCATCACGGTGCCCACGATGGCGAGCACGAGCTGCAGCGCCACGTAGAGCATCACGCCCCGCGAGAAGCGAGGGTCGTGCTTGACCTGCACGGGCGGGGCTTCGGGGTCGGTCGTGGCCGCGGGCGCGGCGGGCAGGGCCATGCCCGCCGGCAGCCAGCTCGGCGGTGCCACCAGGGCCCGCAGGCGATCGCGCAGCGTCCGGGCCGCCCGCATGCGTGCGCCGATCTCCACGAAGTAGTGGAAGTTGGCCCACACCGGGTTGAAGCTGCGCAGGGGCTTGGTGATCCCGTAGACCGGCCGTGTGGTCTCCGGCTCGAAGGTCCCGAACAGCTTGTCCCACACGATGAGGATCCCGCCGTAGTTGCGGTCGAGGTAGCCCGGGTTGATCGCGTGGTGCACCCGGTGGTGCGAGGGGGTGTTGAGCACGTGCTCGAGCGGCCCGAGCGTGCCGATGAGCTCGGTGTGGATCCAAAACTGGTAGAGCGTGACGATGGCGTCGGCCAGGGCGTAGACGATGGGCGGCACGCCGAGCACGGCCAGCGTCAGATAGAACGGGAAGATCGTGATCCCGGTGAGCCACGCCTGCCGCAGCGCGACCGCGAGGTTGTAGTCCTCGCTGTGGTGGTGCACCACGTGGGCCGCCCACAGCACGTTCACCTCGTGGCTGAGCCGGTGCCACCAGTAGTAGATGAAGTCCAACACCAGCACGGCCAGCGGCAGCGTCCAGGCCGATGCCTCGGGGAGCTCCACCACGCGGAGGTTGGCGAGCACCCAGGCGTAGATCGCTACCTTGACCGCCACGAACGCCAGGCCGACGAGCTGGCTGCCGATCCCACACGCGAGGTCGGTGACCGCATCACCGAAGCGATACACCCGGAGGCCGCGGCGACGGGCCACCCACAGCTCCACGCCCATCAGGACGAAGAAGGCGGGGATCGAGCTGGCGATGAGGCTCATCGGTGGGCCGGGGGGGCAGAGGGCGAGCGGGCCAGGCGCGAGGCGCTTGGATGCCGATCATGTGCCTCGCGAAGGGCATCATCGTATCCTGCCGCCGGGACCCCCGCTCGCCGATGATGACGCGCTGCGGCCCGGACGGGATGACGGGGCGGCCATGGAGCCCGAGCGTGTCGATCACCAGGACGACCTCGCGATCACTCACCTCCAGCTCGGCCAGCTCCTCGAGCAGAGGAGCCGCCCCGACGAAGCCAAGGAGCACCTGCGCCGCGCCCGGGAAATCTGGGAGCCCCTCGAGGCCCGCGGTCGCCCAACGGCCAACCGCCAAGCTGCTCTCGAACGGCTTCGTCGCTGATCTCACCGTCCCGGACACCGATCCGAGCGTCCCGGACATCGATCCGAGCGTCCCGGACACCGATCCGAGCGTCCCGGACATCGCTCCGAGCGTCCCGGACACCACGCCGGCCGTCCTGGACACGAGATCGAGGCACTCCCCGTCCGGGACGCCAGTCTTCCGGTCCGGGACGCCAGTCCTCCGGTCCGGGACGCCTCCGCCCCCGTCCGTCACTCCCAGCTCAGCTCGTCGGGCAGCCCCGCCGCCTCGCGGAGCTCCCCACGCAGCATCGCCTCGGCCAGCGCCTCGAGCTCGGCGCTCAGGCTCCGGTCCCCGGTCCACGGCGCCACGTACCTCCGCACCACGTCGTACACCCGCCGCAGCCGCGCGCTGGTCTCCACCCCGCGCATGTCCACCGCCCGCGCGGCCACCACGGCCTCCACCGCCAGGCAGCGCGCCACGTTGTCGACCACCCGCCGCAGCTTGAGCGCGGCGATCGGCCCCATGCTCACGTGGTCCTCCTTGCCGGCCGAGGTCGGGATCGAGTCCACGCTCGCCGGGAACGACAGCGTCTTGCACTCGCTGGCCAGCGCGCTCGCGGTCACCTGCGCCATCATGAAGCCGCTCTCCACCCCGGGGTCGTCGGCCAGGAACGGCGGCAGCCCGCGCGAGGTGTGCTCGTTCATGAAGCGCTCCAGCCTCCGCTCGCTGATCGTGGCGAGGGTGGTCAGCGCGGCGCTCAGGTGATCGATCGGCACCGCGACCGTGGCCGCGTGGAAGTTGCCCCCCGAGACCACGTCGTAGGTGCCGTCGTCGTTGGCGAGCACCAGCGGGTTGTCGGTGAGGCTGTTGAGCTCGATGGTCAGCGCCCCCGCCACGTAGCGCAGGGCCCCGCGCACGGCCCCGTGCACCTGCGGCATGCAGCGATAGGCGTAGGCGTCCTGCACCTGGCCGCAGTCCTTGTGCGAGGCGTTGAGCAGCGAGCCGGCCACCAGCGCGCGCACGTTGTCGGCGGTGCGCACCTGCCCGGGATGCGGCTTGCCGGCGTGCACCCGCGGATCGAAGGCGGCCACGGTGCCGAGGCTGGCGTCGAGGCTCAGCGCTCCGATCGCGTCGGCGCTGGCCATCAGCTCCGACGCGGCCACCGTGGCCAGGGTGCCGATCACCGAGGTCACCTGGGTGCCGTTGATGAGCGAGATCCCCTCCTTGGGGCGCAGCTCGATCCGGGACAGCCCGACGGCCGCGAGCGCCTCGGCCCCGGGCATCCGCCGGCCCTCCACCCAGGCCTCGCCCTCGCCGATGAGCGGCAGGGCCAGGTGGGCGAGGGGAGCAAGATCCCCGCTGGCCCCCACGCTGCCCTGGCGTGGAACCACGGGAACCACTCCCGCATCGAGCAGGGCGAGCAGGGCGTCGAGCAGCCCGGGGGTCACGGCGCTGTGGCCCAGCGCCAGGGTGTGGGCACGCAGGGCGAGCAGGGCTCGCACCACGTCCTGGGGCAAGGGCTCCCCCACGCCCACGGCGTGGCTGCGCAGCAGGTTCCGCTGGAGATCGGCGAGCCGGTCGGTGGGCACCGGGGTGTCGCTGAGCGCACCGAAGCCGGTGTTCACGCCGTAGATCGTCTTGCCGGCCACGAGCCCGGCCTCGAGCTGGGCCCGCGTGGCCGCGAGCCGTTGACGTGCGTCGGGATGCAGCGCGACCTTGGCGTCGCCGCGGGCGATCCGCACGACCTCCCGAAGATCCAGACGCCGCCCGATGGTCACCGTATCGTTGAGATCTGCGCGCATTGGACGAGGAACCGGGCCGGAGCATACCCCCGGCCGTCGGCCCGTCGAATGCGAAACCACAATTCCTCACCTGTGCGGCTCGTCACCGCGGAGGACGCTCCAGACCAGGCGCCACGCATGGATCGTTGGTCGCGGCTGGACCACGCGCCCGCATCGGCCGCAGCTTCCCCCGGGAAATTGGGGTAGGCTTAGCCGCAACCCCAGCGCTCACGCATGCCCGAATCACGACACTCAGGCCCTGGCGCCGCGGCCGGGGGGGCCACCATGATCGGCAACCCCGGGGTCAACACCGGTGGCTTCGGTGGTGGCACGCCTGTTCCGGCTCCCCTCACGGGCCACGGCAGCGCAGCTCCGGGCGCCCCTTCGTACGCTCCCGGAGCGCCCTCGGGCGCCATCTCGATGCCGCCCGACCTGGTGGGCATGGTGCTGTCCGACCGCTATCGCGTGCTCAAGAAGCTCGGCGAGGGCGGCATGGGCAGCGTGTACCTGGCCGAGCACACCACGATCAACAAGAAGCTCGCGATCAAGGTCCTCAGCGCCGAGTACAGCCACAAGCAAGACCTGGTCGACCGCTTCCTGCAGGAGGCGCGCGCCGCCTCGATGATCGAGCAGGAGAACGTCGTCGAGATCACCGACTTCGGCTCCACGCCGGGCGGCTCGGTGTTCTTCGTGATGGAGTTCCTCAACGGCGAGGACCTCAGCCGCACGATCAAGCGCAACGGGCCGCTGCCCTGGCCGCGGGTCAAGCCGATCATGCTGCAGATCTGTGCCGCGCTCACGGCGGCGCACGACACCGGCATCATCCATCGCGACATGAAGCCGGAGAACTGCTACCGCATCAAGCGCGGCGGCAGCGAGGACTTCATCAAGGTCCTCGACTTCGGCATCGCCAAGGTCACCAGCGACGACGGGGAGGGCAAGGGCCTCACCCGTACCGGCATGATCTTCGGCACCCCCGAGTACATGTCGCCCGAGCAGGCCAAGGGCGAGAAGGTCGATCATCGCGTCGACGTGTACGCGGTGGGCGTGATCCTCTACGAGCTGCTCACGGGACGGGTGCCGTTCACCGCGGACACCTTCATGGGGATCTTGACCAAGCACATGTTCGAGGCCCCGCCGGCCCCGAGCACGGTGGCGCCGGAGGCCGACATCCCGCCGCAGGTCGAGGCGATCATCCTCAAGGCCCTGCAGAAGGACCGCGAGTATCGCTTCCAGTCGATGACCGACCTCGCCAAGGCGATCGAGGCGGTGGGCACCGACTCGGCCGCGGTCTCGGTGGTGGCCGAGCGGGTGGCGATCCCCTCCACCGGCGAGACCCGGTACCAGAGCTCCACCACCGGCGTGCCCCTGGCTCCCAACGCCCGGCTGGCCCCGGCGCGCGAGAAGAAGGGCGCCGGCGTGCTCATCGGCGTGGCCGCGTTCGCGCTGGCGCTGGCCGGGGCGGGGGCGTTCTTCCTGCTCAACGACTCGAGCGGCGACGCCCAGGCCAAGCCCAACGGGGACTCGGCCTCGGTGACCAAGCCCGAGGAGGGCAAGAAGAAGGCGCCCAAGACCAAGCCCACGCCCGACGACGGTGGTGATGGCGGAGCCGACGACGGCAAGGCCGTGGTGCCCCCGCCCGACGGGGACGACGGCACCACGCCGCCCGATCCGGTCACGCCCACGGTCGCGATGATCACGGTCACCGCTCCCGACATCGAGGGCGAGGTGGTCGCGGTCGAGGGCGACGTGGTGCTCGGCAAGACCAACGAGGCCTTCGAGATGCCGCTGGGCACCGAGGAGGTGGCGGTCTACGTACGAGCCGAGGGCTACGACGAGCTCGAGCTCACCGTGCTCCCCGACGGCGACAAGGCGATGGAGGCCGAGCTGGTCAAGGCCAAGGCCGGCAAGACCGGGCGCCGCAATGGTGGGCGCAACGGCGGCCGCAATGGTGGGCGCAACGGCGGCCGCAACACCGGCGGGACCAATACCGGCGGGACCAACACCGGCGGGACCAACACCGGCGGGACCAACACCGGCGGGACCAATACCGGTGGCACCAACTCCGGCGGGAGCTCGCCGGACCTCAAGGACCCGTTCAAGAACCGCTGAGCGGAGCCGCGCGGGGGGGAGCATCGGGATCACCGGTGCTCCCTTTGTCTTGCGTCGGAGCCCGCTCGGTGCTGCCATGGTCGTCGGGGGTGGACGTGGACGTGGCGAGCGGGAGGACGAGCGAAGAGCGACGAGCGAGAGCGATGGTCACGGCGCTGGGCCTGTGGCTCGCCGGCTGCAGCACCACCGCGCGCGACGACCTGTTCGTGACCACGGCGGTGACGGTGGGCGATGCGGGCACCACCGGCGCGCCCGATCTCACCACGAGCGGGCACGGCAGCGAGGGCGACGACACGGGGACGGGCGGAGGCACGGGCGGCGGAGGCTCGAGCGAGGGCGACGACAGCGAGGGGCTCAAGCTCGACGTGGCGCCGCCCGTCACCGACGTGGCCCCGATGACGGGTGAGGACTGCGAGCTGCTCACGGCGACGATCCGCGACTTCAGCCACAACCACCCGGACTTCGAGACCTTCACCGGCACCATGGCCTACACGGGGCTGGTGCTGCCCGCCCTCGGCGGCGACGGCACGCCGCAGCTCGACCCGGCCTACGCCGGCGCGCCGATGATCACCAGCGCCGAGACCTTCGCCCAGTGGTACCACGACGTGCCCGGGACGAACTTCACCTTCGAGATCGAGCTGGCGCTCACCGACGAGGGCACCGGCGAGATGATCTTCGACAGCGCCGCGTTCTTCCCGATCAACGGCTTCGGCTTCGGCAACGAGGGCTTCCCGGACAACTTCCACTTCACCACCGAGGTGAACACCTCCTTCACCTACCAGGGCGGCGAGGTCTTCACCTTCCGGGGCGACGACGACATCTGGGTGTTCGTGGACGGGCAGCTCGCGCTGGATCTGGGCGGCCTGCACCCGCCGCTGCAGGCCTCGATCGAGATGGACACCCTGGGGCTCGTCCCCGGCCAGACCTACGACATGGACATCTTCCATGCCGAGCGGCACACCGATCAGTCGAACTTCCGCATCGTGACCACGATCAGCTGCTTCGAGCCGCCGGGCTGAGGGCGGCCGAGCTCACGAGCCGCCGGCGGGGGTCCGCCCCCCCTCGCGCAGCGCCGAGGGGCGCGGGCCGGCGAGCGCGGCCTCCATCCAGGCCACGATCCCCGGCAGGTCGTTGTCGATCCACGGCCGCGGATCGTGGGGGTTGAAGCGCCAGAAGGTGGAGGGGCGGCGCAGGTGCTGGCGGTAGCTCGCGAGCACGGGGAAGCACTCCACGCAGACGGCCCAGGTGTCGTGCACGTGGTGCTGGTGATCCTCCTGCTCGCCGGTGAACACGTCGAGCCAGCGCGCCGACAGCCGGCGGTAGCGGACGCGGCCCTGGGCGCCGGCGAAGCTGCGGCACAGCGCCTTGTAGCGGGCGAAGCTCGGGCGATCGACCACGTGGGCCGGGATCAGCGTGCCCATGAACGAGTGCAGGTTGGCGCTGGCCCAGAAGCCCTGCTCGGCGCAGAGGTGATCGAGGGCCGCGGTCTCGGGCTCGGACAGGGGCGCGGGGCCGGCATAGGTGGCATCGCCGGGGTGCGGGGAGCCGGCCCCGGGCAGGGCGCGACGGCGGGCGCCCCCGGGCAGCGGGTAGTTGCGGTTGAGGTCCACGCCGTGGGCGTTGGTGCGCAGCGTGGCCAGCCGGCCCTCGCCGCCTCGCTCCCAAGTGCGACGGTAGCCATCGGGGTTGAGGCAGGGCACCACCCACAGCTCGGCCCGGCCGCGCAGGGCGTGGGCGGGCGAGCCGGGCTCGGCCGCGGCGTCGAGCAGGGCGAGGGCCGTCTCGCAGCCGATCCACTCGGGGCCGTGGATGTTGGCCGAGCACAGCACGCGGGGGGCATCGGCGGCGGCCGACGGCACCCGTACCGCCTCGAGCACCTCGCCGTCCACGCTGTGGCCGTAGGGCACCACCTCGCCCCCGCAGGCCCGGGCGCCGTCGCGAAGGGCCTCGCGGCGGCGCTCCGGCGAGCGATAGGGGGCGAGGGGCTCGTCGATCACGTCGACGCGCTCTGCTCCGAGCCGGCCGCCTCCGCGGCGTCCTCGGGGCTCGGCGGCGGCTCCTCGACGGCCGGTCCGGGCTCGGCCGCCGCCTCGGGGGCGTCGGCGTCGTCCGCTTCGGCGGAGGCGTGCTGCGTCGGCGCGGGCTCGGCCGCCGCCTCGGGGGCGTCGGCGTCGTCCGCTTCGGCGGAGGCGTGCTGCGTGGGCTCGGGCTCGGTCGCCGCCTTCGGGGTGTCGGCGTCGTCTGCTTCGGCGGGGGCGGGCGGCGTGGGGGCGGGCTCGGCCTTCGCGACCGGGGTCGGGCCCTCGCCCTCGCCCTCGTCGCCGTCCGTCGTGCCGTCGCCCTTGGCCTCCACCCGAGTCACGGCCAGCGGGATGCCGTCGAGCTCGAAGCCCACCACCAGCTGCTCGAGGCGCTCGAGGGCCTTGGCCCCGAGGCGGAAGCGGGAGCTGGCCTCGCCCACGGTCAGGTCGCGCACGGCCTTGCGGGCGAGCCCGAAGCTCTCGGCGAGCAGCTCGCGGATGTGGGCGGCCTTCTTGCCGTGCTTGCGCCCCACGTTGAGGCGGACCCGCACGAAGTCCTCCTCGTCCTCCACCGCGGGCATCACCGGCGGCTCGGGCGGGCGGCGCGGGGGCTCGTCGGCCTCCTCGGGCACGGCCGCAGCCCCGCCCATGTACACCTCGTCCTCGAAGTCCTGGTAGGTGAACTTGGACGCCCACACCTCCCAGAAGTCCTTGTGGGGCGGAGCGGTGAGCTCGGGCGCGGGAGGGGGCGCGGTCTTCTTGCGCCGACGTCGACGCCGACGCTTGCGCTTCTTGGCGTCACGCGGGTCCTCGTCCTCCTCCGAGTCATCCGCATCGGCGGCGGCCTCGGTCTCGGCTTCGCCGGCCTCGATGCCCGCGTCGACCTCGGCCTCGTCGTCCTCCTCGTCGTCCTCCGAGTCCTCGATCTCCGAGTCCTCGTCGGCGTCGCTCATGTCCTCGAGCTCCATCTCCTCCTGCAAGGACTCCATCACGCCGCGGCGTCGGCCCTTGAGGGTGAGCTCGTCGAGCTCGTCGATCTCCCCGAACTCGTCGCGCACGACCTCGAGCTCGGCCTCGTCGATGTCGATGACGATCTCCTCCTGGGAGACCAGCGGCACGACCACCGGCGCGGGCACGGGTGCATCCTCGGCTCCCGAGCTACCACCGCTGCCGGCCGAGCGCTCGCCACCGCGACGCTTGCGGCCGCCTCGTCGGCGACGTCGCCGTCGCCGGCCGTCACCGGAGCCAGCCTCGGCCTCGGTCCCGCCCTCGTCGTCACCCTCGTCGCCGTCCTCGGCCTCGGCGTCGGTCTCGGCCTCGCCGTCGTCGCCCTCGGCCTCACCGGCCTCCACGCCGTCCTCGCCGCGGCCGCGTCCCCGACGTCGACGCCGACGTCGACGCCGACGGGAGCCCACACCGGTCATCGTGCCCGGGTCGTCGATCTCGTCGCCGACCGAGCGAGCGGCCACGGTCTCGGCATCGTCCGAGCCCTCGCCGTCGTCGATCTCGGCCCCCTCGTGCTCGTCGCCGAACAGGGTGGGGGCGGTCAGCGCTGCGGTGGTCTCCCCCTCGTCCCCGGCGAGGGACTCGTGGTCGCCTTCGCCTCGCGCCTCGTCGTCGCCCGCATCGTCGCGACGACGCCGACCTCGTCGACGTCGCCTCCGACGGCCGCGGCGGGGCTCCTCTCCCTCGGCCGCCTCGAGCGGCTCGCCCTCGCCTCCGTCGTCGTCCCCGAGCTCATCGGACGGGGTCGCATCGAGCTCGGTCTCGTCGAACGGAGCCTCGTCGAACGGGGCCTCGTCGAACGGGGCCTCGTCGAACGGAGCCTCGTCGAACGGGGCCTCGTCGAGCCCGGTCTCGTCGTCGCCGGCCTCGTCGCGGAGCTCGTCGGCGTAGGCCTCGCCCGCGTCGTCCTGGGTCGTCGCCGCGAGCGGAGCCTCGGCGGGTGCCTGGTCGGGGGTCTCCTCGGGGCGCTCGGCATCCTCCTGCCATCCGCGGTCGCGGTCGCGTCCTCGTCCCCGGCGACGGCGGCGTCGCCCGCCGTCGCCGTCGTCCCGAGCCGACTCGTCGCGGCGGCCCTCCTCGCGTCGCGGGGTTTCTTCGCGTCGCGGGGTCTCCTCGCGTCGCGGGGTTTCCTCGCGGCGAGCCTCTTCGCCTCGGGGGGCCCCCTCGCGACGGCCCCCCTCGCGACGGCCCCCCTCGCGTCGGCCTCCCTCGCGTCGATACTCCTCGCGTCGCGGGGCCTGCTCGCCCCGGGCCTCGACCTCGTCGCGGCGGCCCTCCTCGCGTCGCGGGGCCTGCTCGCCCCGGGCCTCGACCTCGTCGCGTCGATCACCCTCGTAGCGCTCGCGTCCCCGCCGACGCCGACGCCGGCCCTCGTCGTCGGGCGCCTCGCTGCGCTCGCGCCCCGCCTCGGCCTCGCCCTCGTCGGGGCGGGCCTCCTCGTCGTGCTCGCGGCCACGCCCCCGCCGACGGCGATCGTCGTCCTCGCTCGCCTCGCTGCGCTCGCGGCCGTCGTCGTCCTCGTCCCAGCGCCGACGCTCGCCTCGACCACGCCCGCGGTCGCGGTCCCGACCGAAGCGATCCTCGCGGTCCCGCCGGCCGAAGCGACCGCGATCGCTGCCCCGGGGCCGACGCATCTCGAGCTCCTCGTCGCCCTCGGCCGGCTCGCGCCGCGGCGCGACCTTGCTCATCGCCTCCTTGAGCAGGAAGGCGACCACCTGCTCGCCGCGGGGATCGGAGACCAGGTGCCGGGTGAGCAGGGTCCACTCGGGCGCGACCAGCTCGGGGAACTGCCGCGAGATCTGGTCGAGCTTGGTCTCGAGGCGCTGGGCGCTGAGCTCCTCGGCGGTGGGCAGGCTGCGCTCCTCGAACACGATCGAGGGGTACTGCAGCTTGAGGTAGTAGTGGTTGCCCACGTCCTGGGGCGCGAGCAGGCTGATCGCCACGCCGGCCCGCCCCGCCCGACCGGTACGGCCGGTGCGGTGCACGTAGCTCTCGGCGTTCTCGGGGAACGCGTAGTTGATGACGTGCCCGATGTGCGAGATGTCGATGCCGCGGCTGGCCACGTCGGTGGCGACCAGGAAGCGCAGCTGCCCGGCCCGCATCCGCCCCATCACCCGCTCGCGCGCGGCCTGGGTGAGGTCGCTGGACAGCGGCTCGGCCTGGTAGCCCTCGCGTCGCAGCGCCGAGGCGACCATGTAGGTCTCCTCGCGGGTGTTGCAGAAGACGAGGGCGTTGGCCGGCTCCTCGATGTTGATCATGTCCAGGAGCGCCCGGACCTTGATGGCGCCGGAGACCTGGTAGTAGACGTGCTTGATCTCGGCGGCGGCGACCTGGTCGCCCGAGAGCATCACCGACTCGGGGTTCCGCATGTAGCGGCGAGCGATCCGCTCGATGTCGGGGGGCACGGTGGCCGAGAACAGGCAGGTCTGACGCTCGGAGGCGCAGGCGTCGAGGATGGCGTGGATGTCCTCGAGGAAGCCCATCGAGAGCATCTCGTCGGCCTCGTCGAGCACGGCCATGCGCACGCGATCGAGGCGGAGCGATCGCCGGCGGATGTGGTCGAGGATGCGGCCGGGGGTGCCCACCACCGCATGCACGCCGTCGCGCAGCGCCTGGAGCTGCGGCTGCATGGCGGTGCCGCCGTAGACGGGCAGGGCGCGGACCTTGGTGTAGCGGCCGAGCTGATCGAGCTGATCGCAGACCTGCTTGGCCAGCTCGCGGGTGGGCGTGAGCACCAGCAGCTGCACCCCGGTCTTGGCCGCGTCGTCGTCGTCGAAGCGCTGGGCCAGCCAAGGCAAGCAGAACGCGCCGGTCTTGCCCGAGCCGGTCTGCGACTGCACCAGCACGTCGCGGCCGTTGCTCACCGCGGTGAAGGTGAGGGCCTGCACCGGCGTGGGCACGTCCCAGCCGATCGCGGCCACGGCCCGCCGCACGGTCTCGGGGAGATCGAGCTCGTCGAAGGAGGTGGGCAGCTTGGGAGCGCCGGGCTCCTCGTCGCTGGCCCCGCTCGGGGCCTCGGCGGCGGCAGCCTCCGCGGAGGCCTCGGCCGTCTCGGGCTCGTCGGAGGGCGCGGCCTGGGCCGGCGAGTCCTCGGAGCCTGCGGCCGGAGCGGTCTCGGTGCCGTCGGCGTCCGGGGCCGGGGAGGCTTCGTCGGACGATGCCTCGGCGCTGGCCTCGGGGGCGGGCGAGTCGGAGGAGGGGTTGGGGTCAGCCGGAGCGGCGATGGTGGTGTCGGGGTCGGAGGCGGCCGGGGCCTGCTCTCCGTTCTTTGGCGTTGTGGCCATGCGGGGAATTCCTGGTGCGCGAGCGGCTCATGGCAGTTCTCCTAGCGCCTGGCGTATCTCCAGGTCGCGAGCGTTGCCCTCGAGATGAGCGCGCAAGCTTGCCTCGATGAGATCGAGGTGCTCGATGCTCGTGGCGTCTGCCGTGCAGGCTGCCTGAGTCTCGCGGATGAGATTGAGGACGACATCGTCTTGCGGATCTCCGTCGCGGAAGCGATGGGATCGCTGGGTCATGGCCACTACCCGGTCGCGAATCAGTTGGACGCGGTACTCGCAATCGACCTCGCCTGGGGCGAGCCCCGATCGCTGCTGTGCAAGACCCATCGCGACGCCGGTGACCCCCCAGAGGATCGCAGCGACGCTGCCGGTGACTTGCACCCATGTCGAGAACCGTAGGCCTCGGGGTGGCGGAGAACCCTTCAGTACGCGCGCTATCATCCACCTCGGCCCGCCCAGCGGTCAACCCTGCAGTGGGTGGAGCCGTCGGCGGCCGATGATGCGTGCGCGTGCGCACGAGACACGGCGCTAGGGGTCGGAGCGGGGAGTGGGGCAGCCCAGCAGGCAGCCGGCCTTGTCGGAGCGCCGGGCGGTGAAGCGGACCACCTCCACCTGACTGCGGGAGAGATCGGAGCCGGGAGGGATCAGCCGGCGGATCTTGCAGGCCTCGGGACCTCCGCCCTCCACTGTCCAGCATTCCCCGACCCGGTTGAGGTCGATGAACGGATCGACAGTGTCGAGGCGCGCGGGGTGCAGCATGCGCTTGCCCTCGCTGAGGTAGCTGCCGCGATCGATGGGGGCCACGGTGGTGCGCGGATCGAACTGCTCGAGCTTGAGGGTGACCAGCACGCCGTCCTCGAGCACCAGGCGCAGGGGCTCGAGCGGCTCGGGGGCGTCGGCGCGCAGGTTGACCACGGTGAAGCCGGCCGGGCCACCCTCGGCGCCCGTGGCCGGCAGCGCGGTGACGACGTAGACCCCGCCGGGATCGAGGGGGAGCACGAAGGCCCCGTCGCGCTGCGCCTGGGGGTCGTAGAAGGTGGAGACGGTGTGGAGGTAGGGCCCGGGCACGCCGCCCTCGGGCTCGTCGGGCATGCGCAGCCGCTCGGCGATGACGAGGGCCTCGCGGGCGGCACAGTCCTCGCCGGCCTCTCGCCGGCCGCAGATGGCCGAGTCCACGTCGACCACCCCGGTGACCAGCACGCGGGGCGACAGCGCCAGCGACTGCAGCTCGGGGGCCGAGCCGCCGATCTCCACCGTGTAGTCGCCCGAGGCGAGCACCGAGCCCACCGGCGACTCCACCCGCACCTGGTAGACCCGCGGATCGTCGTCGGTGCCCATGGCCACGGCCTCGGCCCGGCAGGGCAGGTCGGCGTCGGTGCACGCGGCCAGGCGGCTCAGCGAGCCCACGCGGCCCGGCTCCGGGACGGCGCAGTCGGCCTCGCCCCAGGCCGCGATGTCCTGCAGGTCGAGCACGAGGTCGGTGCTCACGCTGACCGAGGCGGTGGCGCCCGAGCTGGTGCGCTGGTCGCAGATCGAGGGGGCGGTGGGCGGCCCGCTCATCTGCGCCTCCTCGTCGGTGGCGGGCAGGCAGCCCACGTCGCAGCAGGTGTAGCCGTCCTCGTCGGTGGCGCCGGCCAGCAGCGTGCGGGGCTCGCCGCTGAGCTCGAGCTCGAGGGTGACGGGCGGCCCCCAGTCGGGCACGCAGAGCTTCTCGCCCACGAACACGCCCGAGCCGGCCGGGCCGGGCAGGAAGTTGGCGTCGAGGCGCAGGTCGACCGAGGGCAGCGGCGCGGGCGGGGGCATGTCCACCTGCGGGCTGGGAGGCTGGATGGTCACCCCGAAGCGACGCGGCTGCGGCTCGGTGGGCTCGTCGTCGCAGTAGGTGTACACGAAGGTGCGGAAGGTCCCCGTCTCGGCCTCGGTGCTGCCCTCGCCGGCGAGCAGCCCCGCCAGGGCCAGGAAGCACTGCTGCGAGGTGCGATCGCAGTACTCGTCGGGGGTGCTGCAGTCGTCGTCCTCCTCGCACTGCGGCGGGCGCTCGGAGAGCGGGGTGTCGCTGAACACCGGGATCCCGAAGCGGTCGGTGGAGGTGTCGTCGTAGCGCACCCGCACGTTGGCCCCGCTGAGCTCGGTGTGCTGCGAGGCCGGAGGGGCCGAGGCGTCGAAGACGTACACGGACCCAGAGAAGCTGCGGCTGCACGTGGTCTCGTAGGGGTAGCTATAGGTCCACTGCGGCGAGCCGATCGCGGTGCACTGCCCCTCCACCGGATCGCAGTAGTTGGGGAAGGGGTCGCACGCGCTCTGGGAATCGTCGCAGCAGTCGGTGTCGAGCACGCAGGGCTTCTTGTCGACGGTCCGAGGGGGGCGCAGGCCGTGGTAGCGCAGGCCCAGGTCGAGCGAGCCCTCGGGCTCGATGGTCCACAGGATGAGCTCGCGCGGGTTGCCCTCGTCGAGCAGGTGGTAGCGGGGCCAGCCCAGCACGGCGGGGGAGGTGGCGTTGCCGTCCTCGTCGGGGATGGCGTGGTCGACGAAGCCGCGCTGGGGCGAGGGCAGCAGGGCGAAGCGCGAGGGCTGGGAGATCTCGAAGGTCGCGGGCAGATCGAGGTCGGCATCGTCGGTGGTGCTCACCTCGAGCTCGAGCTGCTGGCTGACCCAGGAGCGCCGCAGGCTCAGCTCGCGGATGTTCTCGGCCTCCTGCACGGCGCAGTCGCAGCCGTCCACCTCCACCCGGAAGCGCACCTCGCTGGCCGCCCGCTCGCGGATGTCGAACCCCAGGTGGGCCCGCGGGGCCGCCTCGTTGCCCGGCAGGCAGCGCCCCTGATCGAGCGCGCACACGTAGCCCTCCACGCAGTCGCTGTCGCTCTTGCACTCCTCGGAGGGCGGCGGCTCGGCCAGGGTGCTGCAGCCGCCCAGCACCAGCGCCACGGGCGACCAGCGGGCTGGCCACGCGCGCCGCCGGGTCACGGGGCGACCCCCGAGCAGTCGCAGGCCGAGCTCACCTGTGGATCGTGGCACTCGAACACGTAGTTGGCCACGGCCCAGGTGGCGCCGATGGCCAGGTTGGGCATGCCGTACTGCGGCGCGAGCAGCTCGGGCTCGCCGTCGGCGCCCAGCACCGGCTCACCGTCGGCGTCGAGGCGCCGCGGCTGGAAGAAGGGGCGATCGGTGACCATCACGGTGAGGGTGTGCAGGCCCACCGACAGGGTCTCGCCGTCGTCGTCGTTGCACAGATCGGTGCCCTCGCCGCGGTCCTTGCCGAAGCGGAAGCGCCACAGGCCGTTGTCCTCGCGCCCCACCGAGGCCACCAGCGGCACCTCGTCGCCGTAGCCGCCGCGGCTGCGGATGAGCTCGCCGGGGCCGCCGGGGGGGAGCTGCTCGGGGTAGGCCACGTAGCTCTGCGGCGAGTCGGTCTCGGGGTCGAGGTCGAGCAGCGCCACCGCGTACAGGGTGTCGGCCGGATCGTCGCGGCGGCGATCGGGATCCTCGGCGTAGAGGTTGAACTCGGGCAGCACCCGGTTGTCGCCCGAGGGGCAGGCGCAGTAGGGGCCGCCGGGCACCAGGCCCTGCTGCAGCGAGGGAGGCACCTGCGGACACCCGCGCTGCTGGGCCGCGGTGGCCTCGGGGTCTCCGCAGGGGGCGGTCAGCTCGGGGAGCACCGGGATCGATTCCACGATGCGCACGGCCCCCGGGTTGTCGTCGTCGCTCTCGGCCCGGATCCCGCGGTCGGGCAGGATGCAGCCCGCCGCCAGCGGCACCACGAGCGCCGCGAGCAGGGAGGGCGATCGACGGCGCTCAGTCCTCACAGTTGCACTGCATCCCTTCCACCATGTCGAAGCCGTCGAAGCACTGGAACACGTAGGTGGCGGTGTCGTAGGAGGCGCCTGCGGCCAGGTCGGGCATGCCGATCACCGGGTCGCCGAGCACGGACTCGCCCTCGTCGTCGAGCAACACCGCGCCCTCGGCATCGAGCAGCACCGGCCGGTACCACGGGCGATCGGTGACGATGACCCGCAGCTGGTGCGTCCCGGGCTGCAGCGGGGTGCCGTCGTTGTCGTTGCACAGGTCCACCTGCGGCTGGCCGGCCAGCGTCCAGTTCTTCAGGTGCGGGTCGGGGCGCTCGATGGTCTGCACGTCGCTCTGGCGGACGCGACGGGCGGGCTCGTCGGGGGGCAGCAGCGCGGTGTAGGCCAGCGAGGACTGCGGGTTGGTGGCGTCGGCCGGCATGTCGAGGAACAGCGCGCCCAGGATGTCGTCCTTGGGGTCGCCGTCCTCGTCGGTGTCGGGGTCCTCCACGAAGATGTCGAAGGAGCCCAGGCCCGAGTCGCGGCCGCTGGGGCACACGCACAGGGGAGTGAACGGCTTGATGAGCCCCGCGGGGATCGTGTTGACCGGGGGCGGGCAGCCGCCCAGCGGCGTGAGGCGGTCGCACTCCTCGTCGGCGCGGGGGGTGACGGGGGTGGGCTCGACGATCCGCACCCCGCCGGGGTTGAGGAACTCGTCGTCGACGATGATCCCGCTGTCGGGGATGATGCAGCCGCTCGCGAGCGCGCCGACCGGGCCCAGCAGGCCGGCGATCACGGCCCCGAGGGCCGTCGACCGCGGGCCGGCGATCACCCCCCCGCCTCCTTCTCGACCTTCTCGAGGTGGCGGAAGATCGTGCGGGGGTCGACCCCGAGGTCGCGGGCGGTCTTGGTGCGGTTGCCCCCGTTGAGGGCCAGCACGCGGTTGATGTACTCGCGCTGCCAGCGATCGCGGGCGTCGGCCAGGGGCAGGATGGCATCGTCGGTGGCCGCGGTGCCGTCGGGCAGCTCGAGGTCGAGGTCGGCCGCGGTGATCTGCGGGCCGTCGGCGAGCACCAGCGCCTTCTTGATGTGGTTCTCGAGCTGCCGGATGTTGCCCGGCCAGCCAAAGCGCATGATCGCGTTGAGGGCCGAGGTGGACAGCGCCTTGGCGGGGTCGATGTCGCGGCCGTACTCCTTGGCGTAGCGGCTCACCAGGTAGCGGGCGATGAGCAGCACGTCGTCGCCGCGCTCGCGCAGGGGCGGGAGCTGGATGCCGATCACGTTGAGGCGGAAGTAGAGGTCCTCGCGGAAGCGGCCGGCCCTGACCTCCTCGGCCAGGTCGCGGTTGGTGGCTGCGACCACGCGGGCGTCGATGGCGATGGTCTTGGCGTCGCCCACCCGCTGGATCTGCTTCTCCTGCAGCACCCGCAGCAGCTTCACCTGGAGCTGCAGCGGCAGCTCGCCGATCTCGTCGAGGAAGATCGTGCCCCCGTCGGCGGCCTGGAACTTGCCGATCTGGTTGGCGACCGCCCCGGTGAACGCCCCCTTGAGGTGACCGAAGAGCTCGGACTCGATGAGGTTCTCGGGGATGGCCCCGCAGTTGACGGTGATGAAGGCGTGGGAGGCCCGCGGCGAGCGGTTGTGGATCTCGCGGGCGATGAGCTCCTTGCCGGTGCCGGTCTCGCCGTTGACGAGCACGGTGATGTCGGTGCTCGCCACCTTCTCCACGCGGTTGTAGACCTCGACCATCTGGGGGCAGGCCCCGATGATCTCGCCGAACTTCACGTTCTCGAGGCGCTGGGCCAGCTCGGCGCTCTCGGACTTGAGCTCGTTGAGCAGCTGGGCGTTCTTGATGAACAGCGCGGCCTGGGCGGCGAAGATGGTGAGCATCTCGAGCTGTTCCTGGCGGAACAGGTCGCGCACGTTGTCGTTGCCCACGTAGATGAGGCCGAGCAGCTCGCCGCGCACCAGCAGCGGCACGCACATCACGCTGCACAGCTTGAGGTTCATGACCGACAGGCTGCTGCGGAAGCGCTCGTCGGCGTAGGCGTCGCTGATGATCTGCGCCTTGCGGGAGGTGATGGTCTCGCGAATGATGTTGTCCGAGAGCAGCTCGGCCGGATCGTCGACCGGCTGGCGCTCGAGGTTGCGGGCCACCCGGATCTCGTAGCCGTCGCCCACGTCGGCGGCGTCGGGCCCGGCCACGGCCTGGTTGGCCAGCACCAGGAAGCCCTTGCTGGCGCGGGTCATGGCCACGACCTGATCGATGAGCTCGTCGAGCAGGGCCTCGAGCTGGTCGGCGGGGCGCGCGAGCAGATCGGAGAACTGCTGGAGCTTGCGCATGCCCTCGAAGGCGAGCCCCGCGGGCTCCTGCTTGGCCTCCTTGGACGAGGGCTCGGGCTCGGCGGTGGCGTCGACGGCGGAGAACACCAGCTCGTGCTCGCCGACGGCGACCACGTCACCGTGCTTGAGCTCGAAGCTGCGGGTCTTGCGGCCGCGCACGAAGAAGGGCGTGCTGCGCTGCGCCGACTCGAGCTTGTAGCGCCCTGGCTCGTGGATGAGGGTGCAGTGGGTGGCCGCCACGTCCGGGCCCGACAGCACGAGGTGACACTCCGAGGACGAGCCGATGGAGGTCAGCCGGCGGACGATCGGGAAGCGGACGGGCTTGCCCTCGGGGTTCGTGTACTGGAAGTGCGGCATGCCTCAGAAGCGGACGGAAATGCCCAGCTGGACGCCGTGCGGGCCTCCGCCGGCCGTAGGGCGGACCTTAGCACGCGGCTTGGGCTTGCGGTCGCGGCGGCGCTTGGGATCGCTCGGCGCCCCCTTGGAGTCGAGCTCGCGGCGGGGGACGCGTTCGGTGGTCTCGAGGGTGTAGGGCTGGAAGCGGAGCTGGGCGATGAGGATGTCGAGCGCGATCGAGCCCAGGAACATCCAGCCCACGGCCTCCTCGGCCTTGCGGCGGCGCAGGATCCCGTCGAGGTTCCGGTTGGCGCAGACCAGCGAGCCGCGCTGGAAGCCCTCCTCGCGGCGGCAGCCATCGGCGATGGTGCGATAGAGGATGAGGGTGAGCCCGGTCAGCCCCAGCACGGCCTCGCCGGCCAGGAACGCCGCGCCGATGGCCCGGTCGCCGTTGTAGAAGTGGCCGATGCCGGCGGGGATGGCCGCGAACACGCGGCTGCGGGACACGCCGCGGCGGACCTCCACCTCCTGGTCGCCGAAGCGCTGCTCGAGCGCGTCGTAGCGCTTGCGCAGGCGTCCCAGGTCGTCGCGCACGTCGGCGAGGTCGGCCTCGCAGGCGTTGCGGTCGGCCTCGCACTGGGCGGAGATCTGCTGGCTGCGCTGGTCCTGCACGTCGGCGAACAGCTCGAACAGGTCGGGGCTGTAGATCGCGGGGGGCATGCGCCAGCTCGGGTCGGCGTCGAGCTGGCGCTCGAGATAGCCGGCCGCCTGCTGGCGGCGCTCCTGCTCGTCGAGCGAGGGATCGTTGAGGGTAGCGTCGGCCAGCAGGCACAGGGCCCGCTCTCGCAGGCGCTCGTCGCGGAGGCGATCGGGATCCTCGGCCACGGGCTCCAGCACGTCGCGCACCTCGGACCAGCCGCCGCGGCTCCATGCCTGCTGGGCCAGATCGACCGCCGCCTCGTCCTCGTCGGGTGCCGCCATCGGTGGTGGGGCCTCGGGTGCCGCCCAGGCCGAGGCCGGAACGGCGACATCCACGGCGAGGCTCGCGCAGATGGCGGTGGCGAGAACGCGGCGCATCCGATGGAGGGCGAGCCTACCGTGGATCCCGCGGGCGAGGAAATCGCCACGCCACGGGCCAAGGGGCCGCTGCGCCAAGGCCAAGGGGCCTGGCGCTCAGGGCTTGCGCGGGATCAAGGACACCCGGATCACGTTGGGACCCGGCAAGAGATCCTCCTCGATGGTCTTGGGCTCGAAGTCGGCGTGCTTGAGCAGCAGGGTGACCGTCTGCTGCAGCCGTCCCTTCTCGATGGGCACCGACTGGAAGGTCTTGACCGTCTGGTTGGTGCCGTTGAGATCGGCACGGCAGCCGGCCTTGCACAAGACCACCACGTCGTCGGCCACGCCCTCGAACTTCACCTTGGCCGGCTTGGGTCGGATCTCCACCGGCACCGGTCCCGCCTCGCACTGCGCGCGAGTGACGGTGCGGCTGGCCACGTAGCGCGAGTCCTTGATCCGCACCGACGACTCCGTGCCCGGCAGCTCCACCTGCATCTCCATCGCCTCGATGCCCATGGTCTTGGTGCCCACGGTGACCGAGAGGTTCTGGGCGGTGGGCAGGGGGATGCCGGTGAAGGCGAGGGTGCAGGGGGTGGTCACCGGCTCGCGCGGTGGGTTGGTGGTGCCCACGGGGCGGCGACGGATCCTCTCGTCGGGGTTGGGCGTGGGCACCTCGGCGCCGGTGGGATCGGGGCCCGCCTCGCCGGTGGCGGCTGGCTCGGCCGCGGTGTCGGAGCCGGCCGCGGTGGTGATCGGGCCGCCGGTCGACCCGTCCTCGTCCTCGGCGAGGTCGTCGGCCGCCAGGCCCCCCGCGGCCACGCTGCCCGCCGAGGGATCGGCCCGGTCGAGGCTCGAGGCATGGCTGGCCGTGGCCGTGGTCTCTCGCTCGTCGAGGGGGGCGGCCGGGGGCATGAGCTGGGCCAGCGCCACCACCAGGCCCACCGCGCCCGCGCCCACGGCCACGACCAGCAGGCGTCGGTTCCGACGCTCGCGCTTGCGCAGCCGCTCGAGCAGGGTGGTGGCCCCCGGGTGCCTGGCATCGAGCTCGAGCACCCGCCCCAGCATGCGGATGGCTCGCGCCGTCTCGCCGGCGGAGGCGGCCTCGCTCGCGCGCTCGGTCAGCGCCTCGCACACCCGCCGGTCGAGCTCGACCACGTAGTGCTCGGGGTCGCGGAAGTAGGCCCCCAGCTCGGCGTTGCTGGGCTCGATGCCCATCTCCTCGAGGTACGCCGCGAGGTCGCGCCCGAGGTGCTCCACGGTCTGGTAGCGCTCGTCGGGATCCGAGGCCAGCGACAGCGCGATGATGTCTTCGAGGTCGCGGTCGACCAGCGGGCAGATCGTGACCGCCGGCGGATAGTCGCCGTCGGCGATGCGGTTGAGCACCTCGTGCGGGTTGCGGCCGGTGAACGGCAGCCGCCCCGTGGCGAGCTGGTACAGCAGGATGCCCAGCGAGAACAGATCGGTGCGGTGGTCCAGGGGGCGCCCGCTGATGAGCTCGGGCGCCATGTAGGCCGGGCTGCCGATGAGCTGCCCGGTGAGCGTGAGCTTTTGGTTGTCGATGATCTGCGCGATGCCGAAGTCCATCAGCTTGAGCACGCCGTCCTCGCGGATCATCACGTTCTCGGGCTTGATGTCGCGGTGCACGATGCCGCCGCTGTGGGCGTGCTGCAGGGCCAGGCACAGGCGGTGGACGATCATCGCAGCCACGGCGGGGCGGGGGTCGAGGCGCTCGTCCACCCAGTCGCGCAGGGTCACCCCGTGGATGAACTCGGTGACGATGTAGCTCTCGGCGGCCTCGGGCCCCGAGTAGTCGAAGATCTCGAGGATGTTCTCGTGGCGCAGCTTGGCCACGGCGATGGCCTCGCGCTCGAGGCGGAGCCGGCTCTCCTTGCGATCGGCGAGGTGGGGGTGCAGGACCTTGATCGCCACCTCGCGCTTCAGCACGCGATCGAGGCCGCGGTAGACCACGGCCATGCCGCCGTGCCCCACCTCCTCGATCATGTCGTACTTGTCGATCTGGGTACCGGCTAGGCTTGGCACCGGCGCGTTCCTCCCCCGCGCTCGTCGGGCTCGTCGGGCCCGTCGAGCGAACGGGCGGCCGATCCGTCGTGTGGCTTCGAAGCCAAGGGCCGAATGACCGTGACCAGGTCACGGTAGGCGATCGAGCGCAGTCTACCTGCGGCCCGGCGGCCATGCACCACCCCGCGGGGACCGGGGGCGGCGGTCGCCACCGTGGCCGTCGCGTGACGCGCTGGTCACCGCAGCGCCCCGAGACGGGCCGCATTGTGGTAGAGACTCGGGGTCGCCGCCATGCACGAATCGCCCTCGGACTTCGTTCCGCGCCCCGCCGAGGGCCTGGCCTACCGCAACGTGATCGCGATGTTCGCGGCCCGGGTGCGGCGGTCGGCCCATCAGCCGGCTCTGCGCTTCAAGGAGGGTGGGGTGTGGCGCACGATGTCCTGGAGCCGGTGGCAGGAGGCATCGCGCGAGCTCGCGGCGGGGCTGCGCGAGCTGGGGGTGAGCCGGGGTCAACGCGTGGCGATCCTGGCCCGCTCCAGCCCCCGCTGGATGGTCGCCGATCTCGCGATCGCCATGGTCGGAGCGGTCTCGGTGCCCGTGTACCCGAGCCTCGTGGCCGACCAGGTGGTGGCGATCCTCGAGGACAGCGGGGCGGTGGCGATCCTGCTGGAGGACGACGCCTTCCTCGGGGCGCTCCGAGATCCGCGGCCCGAGGCGCTGCGCCTGGTGGTGACCATGGACGACGCCTCGCCGCCGGCCGCACCGGGCGAGCCGAGCGTGCGCGGCTGGGAGGACGTGCTCGCCACGGGGCGCACGGCCCTGGAGCAGGGCGCGGCCGAGGCCCTCGATGCGCTGGCCACCTCGATCGCGGCCGACGACGAGCTGACCTACGTCTACACCTCGGGTGCCACCGGCGAGCCCAAGGGCGCGGTGCTCACCCACCGCAACCTGGTCTTCGAGACCTGGGCGATCAAGAACGTCGTTCCTGTGGACCACACGGACGAGCAGCTCATGGTGCTGCCGCTGGCCCACATCTTCGCCCGGCACCTCGTGTGGGCCACGGTGGAGCAGGGGGCGGTGACCGCCTTCGCCGAGGGCGAGGACCGCATCTACGCCAACTTCCAGGAGATCGCGCCCACCTTCGTGGCCGCGGTGCCTCGCATGTACGAGAAGGCCTACGCGCGCATCGTGCACGAGGTGACCGATCGCGGCGGGATGGCGGCCGCGGTGCTCGAGCGGGCCCTCGAGGTGGGCCGCCAGGCCAGCTACTTCCGCCAACGTGGCGAGCCCTTGCCAACGAGGTTGGCGCTGAAGCTGGCGGTGGCCGAGCGCACCGTGCTGCGAAGGATCCGCGACCGCTTCGGCGGCCGCATCCGCTTCTTCGTCTCGGGCGGGGCCCCGCTGCCCAAGGAGGTCGCCGAGCTGTTCCATGCCACGGGGCTGCTCATCCTCGAGGGCTATGGCCTCTCGGAGACCACCGGGGCCACCCACGTCAACCGCCCCGAGCGCTACCGCTTCGGCACCGTGGGTCCGGCGATCCCCGGCTCGGAGGTGCGGCTGGCCGAGGACGGCGAGATCCTCGTCCGCAGCCCCGCCGTGATGGCCCGCTACCACGACCGCCCGCAGGACACGGCCGAGGCCATCGACCCCGAGGGCTGGCTGCACACCGGCGACATCGGGGAGCTGCGCGACGGCTTCCTGCGCATCACCGACCGCAAGAAGGACCTGCTCAAGACCTCCACCGGCAAGTACGTGGCGCCGCTGATGATCGAGAAGCGCCTGCGCCTGGGCCACGGCATCGCCCACGCGACCGTCTGCGGCGATGCGCGGCCCTACGTGGTGGCCCTGGTCAGCCTCGACGAAGAGGTGATGCTCGAGCGCTCCGATCGCGAGGGCCTGGGCTGCACCCGCTACGCGGACCTCGCGGTGCACCCGCGGATTCGGCAGATCGTGCAGGCCCACGTCGACGAGGTGAACGCGGGCCTGTCCCGTCACGAGCGCGTGCGCGGGGTCTACATCGTGCCCCGGCCCTACGCGGAGGAGACCGGCGAGCTCACCCCCACCCGCAAGGTGAAGCGCCCGGTGGTGCTCCGTCGCTACGCGGAGGCCATCGAGGCCCTGTACCCCGCCGAGCGCAGCCCCCGTGCCCCTGGCGCCGCCACTGGATTTTCCCCTTGACGGGGTACCCCCCTCGCGCTAAACGCCCGCCTACGCCGGAATACGGGGCTAGATGGCCCTTCCGGTCACCCCGCGAAGGGCTGTAGCTCAGGGGTAGAGCGCTACCTTGACACGGTAGAGGTCGGCGGTTCGAAACCGCCCAGCCCTACAGCATCCATGGCCCCGGCCGCCTCCAGGCGCCCGGGGCCGTGCGTTTTCAGCCGTGTGCCGGGGCGTCGCTTTGACGACGGTTCGGCTTGACGACGGAGGCCAAGACCGGGAAGCTCCCGGGCATCGCGCCGCGGCCGGCCGCTTCCGGCTTCGAATCGATCGTCTCCATGACGACGACGCCGCGCCCGCGATCGTGCTTTTTCAGGAGAACGAACGATCGGCCGCAGAAGCTCAAAACCGCAGCACCGCCGTCCATCCGAGCAGCATCGGGTGGGTCGACGCATCCGTGCCCGAGAGGTACGGGTGATCGACCACGAGGGCGCGCAGCGGGGAATCATGCCCACGTCGGACGCCATGGACATCGCCCAAGCGGCGGGTCTGCAGCTGGTGGAGGTCAACCCGAAGGCCAACCCACCGGTCTGCAAGATCATGGACTACGGCAAGTACAAGTACGAGACCTCCAAGCGAGAGCGGGAGGCCAAGAAGCACCAGAAGACCCTGGAGCTCAAAGAGGTCAAGTTCCGTCCCAAGACCCACGGGCACGACTTCGACTTCAAGGTCCGGCACGTGCGGCGCTTCCTCGAGGACGGCGACAAGGTCAAGCTGGTCGTCCAGTTCCGCGGGCGCGAGGTGATCCACCCCGAGACGGGCAAGGACATCCTCGATCGCGTCTGCAAGAACGTCGCCGATCTGGCGACGATCGTGCAGATGACCTCGATGGAGGGCAACCGCATGAACATGGTGCTCGGGCCCAAGGCGGGCAAGCAGCAGCCCAAGCCCCGTCCCAAGCCGCCCACCGCCGCCGCTCCCCGGCCGCGCGATGGGGACGGCGAGGCCGAGGCCGAGGCGGACGCCGAGCCCAAGGAGACCGAGGCCGCCCAGGCCCCCCCGGTGCAAGAGGCCCCCCCGCCCGAGCCGGCCGAGGCCGTCGCCGACCCGAGCTGAGATCCAACCCCGAGGCCCGCCCAACCGGGCCCGGGGACCAGTGCGTTGGCTCGCATCCCCCGAACCCAGCGTTCGGGACGAGCCTCGCTTGCCCTCCACGCCGAAGCGGGTTATACCGCGCGCCCTTCGTAACGGGTGACCGCATGCCGAAGATGAAGTCCCATAGTGGCGCGAAGAAGCGCTTCCGGTTCACCGCAACCGGCAAGGCCAAGCGCAAGCACAGCCACAAGAACCACATCCTGACCAAGAAGAACGCCGATCGCGTTCGCCGTCTTCGGGGTATGACGGTCGTCTCCGAGCCCGATCAGGTTCGCATCGACGCCCTGCTGCCCTACGGGAGGAAGTGAGCCATGCCGCGCGCAAAGCGAGGCGTCAAGGCACGCCGCCGACGCAACCGAATCCTCAAGGCCGCCAGCGGGTTCCGCTCCGGCCGTCGCAAGATCTGGCGCCGCGCCGTAGAGGCGGTGCACAAGGCGTGGGCCCACGCCTACCGCGGTCGCAAGCTCAAGAAGCGTGACATGCGGCGCCTGTGGATCGTGCGGATCAACGCCGCCACTCGCCCGCACG
This sequence comes from Myxococcales bacterium, assembly GCA_020633315.1. Taxonomy (GTDB): domain Bacteria; phylum Myxococcota_A; class Polyangia; order Nannocystales; family Nannocystaceae; genus Paraliomyxa. The sequence goes on along the minus strand of JACKDV010000003.1, from coordinate 2,567 downwards.
GGCTGAGCTACAGCCGCTTCATCCATGGTCTCGAGCGTTCGGGTGTCGAGCTCGATCGTCGGGCCCTGGCCGAGCTGGCCGTCAGCGATCCCGATGCCTTCGGCCTGGTCGTCGAGTCGGCCAAGGCCGGCCTGGCTGCCTAGCCGAGCTCTCGGCCCTCGAGCCGAGGCCCTCGTCCTCCCGAGCCCGCGGTGGTCCTGCCATCGCGGGCTTGCTGCGTGCGGGGTCGGGCGGGCCGCGGTATGGTCCGGTCCCTCCGCGAGGAAGCGATCCGGACCGTGAGCGACGACCCCAAGCAGACCCTGAAGGCACTGTCGACCGAGCTCGGGCTCCTGATCGACGGTGCGGCCGACGAGGAGTCCCTGTACGCGCTGCAGGTCAAGTACCTCGGCAAGAAGGGGGCGGTGACCCAGCTCCGCGCGCACATGGGCAAGCTGCCTCCCGAGGAGCGCAAGGGCTTCGGCCAGGCGTTCAACGAGGCCAAGCTCGCGATCGAGCAGGCGATCGAGCGGCGTCGCGAGGCGCTGGCCGAGGCCGCGCGGCAGCGAAGGCTGGGGCGCCGCGAGGACGCCACCCTGCTGCCGCGACGGCGCCCGGCGGGCTCGCTGCATCCCATCACGCACACGCGGCGGCGGCTCGAGGCGGTGTTCCGCCAGATGGGCTTCGACGTGGTCGACGGCCCGCACGTGGAGGACGAGAAGTACAACTTCGACGACCTCAACTTCCAAGACGAGCACCCCGCTCGCGACATGCAGGACACCTTCTTCGTGGACGGGCGCGACGAGGCGGCCCGCCTGGTGCTGCGCACCCACACCTCGCCGGTGCAGATCCGGGCGATGCTCACCCGCCCGCCGCCGGTGCGGCTGGTGGCGCCGGGCACCGTGTTCCGGCGTGACGACGACGCCACGCACTCGCCCATGTTCCACCAGATCGAGGGCCTGTGCATCGATCGCGGCGTGGGCATGGCCGACCTCAAGGCCACGCTCTACCGCTTCGTGCGGGCGTTCTTCGGCGCCGACCTGCAGGTGCGCCTGCGCCCCTCGTTCTTCCCCTTCGTGGAGCCCGGGGCCGAGTTCGACATGCAGTGCCCGTTCTGCGGCGGCGAGGGCTGCAATATGTGCAAGGGCGCCGGCTGGATCGAGCTGGGCGGCTCGGGGATGGTGCACCCCGCCGTGCTCGAGGCGGTGGGCGTCGACCCCGAGGTCTACACCGGCTGGGCCTTCGGCTTCGGCATCGATCGCATGGCCCTCATGCTGCACACCGTGCCCCACCTGCGCCTGATGTTCGAAGGCGACGTCCGCTTCCTGGAGCAGTTCCCATGCTGATCTCCCGTACCTGGCTCTCGGAGCTGCTCGTCGATCCCCGCGGCACGGCGCTGCCCGACGGCGCTGCGCTGGGCGATCTCATCACCGGCCTGGGCCTCGAGGTGGAGGGCATCACCCGCCACGGCGAGGGGCTCGATGCGATCGTGGTGGGCGAGGTCCGCTCGGTCGCGCCGCACCCCGACGCGGACAAGCTGCGGGTGGTGGAGCTGCTCGACGGCACCCAGACCCTCACCGTGGTCTGCGGGGCGCCCAACGTGCCCCCGCCCGGCGGCAAGGTGGCCTTCGCCCCCGTGGGCGCCACGCTCCCCGGCGACTTCTCGATCGGCGCTCGCACGGTGCGAGGCGTGAAGAGCCACGGGATGATCTGCTCCGAGCAGGAATTGCGGATCGGTCCCGACCACGACGGGATCATGGTGCTGCCCACGGCCTGGTCGGCGGGCGAGCGCCTGGTCGATCGCGTGCCGGGGATCGCCGATACGATCTACGAGCTGGGCGTGACCCCCAACCGCCCCGATGCGCTGGGGCACATCGGCGTGGCGCGGGACCTGGCGGTGAAGCTGGGCCGCACCCTCGCCGTGCCGCCGCTGGCCGAGCCCAAGGTGGCCGAGCTGCCCGAGCTGGTCACGCTGCGGGCCCCCGAGCGCTGCGGCTGCTACCTCGGCTATGCCCTCGAGGGCGCCAAGGTGGGCCCGTCGCCGCTGTGGCTGCGGGTGCGGCTGCATCGGCTGGGGCTGCGGCCGATCAACAACGTCGTCGACATCACCAACCTGGTGCTGATGGAGTGGGGCCAGCCGCTGCATGCCTTCGATCGCGCCCGCCTGGCCGAGGGCCGGGTGGTGGTGCGCCTGGCGAGCGCGGGCGAGGCCATGACCACCCTCGACGAGCAAGCGCTGGAGCTTCGCGCCGACGATCTGGTGATCGCCGACGCCCAGGCCCCCCAGGCCCTGGCCGGGGTGATGGGCGGGCTGAGCTCGGGGGTCAGCGAGGCCAGCACCGCGCTCCTGCTCGAGGCCGCGTGGTTCTCGCCGCTGCCGATCCGCCGCACCGCCAAGCACCACGGGCTGCTCACCGACAGCAGCTACCGCTTCGAGCGGGGGGTGGACCACGGGGTGGGGCTGGCCCGCGCGGCCAAGCGCGCGCTGGGGCTGCTCGAGCGGCTCACCGGGGCTCGCTGCGTGGGCGGACACCGGGTGGAGGGCCAGCGCCCGCCCGTGCCCGCGATCGCCCTGCGACCGGGGCGGA
>JACKDV010000029.1 GCA_020633315.1 Myxococcales bacterium | reverse complement strand
GGCTGAGCGCAAAGGCGACGTGGCTCCGAGTGAGGGCGACGCGGCTCCGAGTGAGGGCGACGCGGCTCCGGGTGAAGGCGACGCGGCTCCGAGTGGGGAGCTGCCCGCGCTGGAGGAGCTGCCCGCGTTGCCGGAGCTCGACGAGCTACCCGAGCTCGACGCGCTGCCCCAGCTCGATGCCCTGCCTCAGCTCGAGGGCGACGCTCCGGCCTCGTCGCCTACGGCGGCCTCCTCCTCGCAGGGGGGCGAGTCGCTGGAGCTCCGCGACGTGCTCACGGGCAGCCTGCGCCTGGTGGGCGCCTTCCTGCACTTCGACGACGTGCCCGCGCTGTACCCTTCGGGCGACGACGGGCTGTTCGCGACGGTGGGCCGCGTGATGGTGAACCGGCAGTGGCGCGATCGCTACACGCTCGAGCTCAACTACTTCTTCGAGCTCAGCCGCAGCCCCGGGGTGGCGGCGAGCACGGGGGGAGCCTTCGCCACCGCCGGGGCCACCGACAGCGTGTATCGCAATCCCCTGCTGAGCTGGCGGCTGTGGGAGGACGGCTCGGTGCGGGGCACGGTGGGCATGGACCGCTTCGCGTTCGGGGCCAAGCTGGGGCCGGTGTCGCTGCGGGCGGGGCGGTTCCCCATCACCTACAGCGTGACGAGCTTCTTCACCCCCAACGACTTCCTCGCGCCCTTCGCCGTGACGGCGGTCAACCGCATCTACAAGCCGGGCGTGGACGCGCTGCAGGTGGGGGCATCGCTGGGCACGCGCGGCTCGGTGGAGCTGAGCGGCGTGCTCGGCAACGATGCGGAGGGCGACCCGAGCTGGGGGCGCAGCGCGGTGCTGGCCCGCGCCAGCGTGCTGGGCGGAGGCTTCGAGTGGGCCGCGCTGGGCGGCAAGGTGGCCGAGCGCTGGGTGGTGGGCGGGTCGTTCCAGGGCAGCATCCGCGCCGTGGGGCTGCACGGCGAGGGGCACGTGGGCTTCCCCGACGCCGACGGCGACGGCCGTCGCGAGGACGAGAGCGGACGTCCGATCCACACGCGGCTGGCCGCCGGTCCCACCCTCAACGTGGGCTGGCACGGGCTGTTCCTGGGCGCCGAGTATGCGTTCTACTCCGACGGGGCCAACGAGCCGGCGGGGCTGATCCCGCGGGCGGGCCGACTGTTCCCCGACGACGTGCCATTGCTGGGTCGCCACTACGTTGGGGCCAACGCGGGGCTGGAGATCACGCCGCTGCTGCGCACGAGCGTGCTGACCCTGGTCGACGCCAACGACGGTTCGGGGCTGGCGGGGCTCAGCCTGGCCTACAGCGTGGCCGACGAGGCCGATCTGATCGCGGGCGTGTTCGTGCCCTGGGGCAAGGACCCGCGGGTGAGCGGTGATCCCACGATGCCGACGGTGGCGCTGGGCAGCGAGCTGGGCGCGAGCCCGCTGATGGTCTACCTCGAGGCGCGGACCTTCTTCTGAGCCGCGCGGCTACAACAGCTCGCGACAGTGCTCCGCCACCGCGCGGTAGGCCGCGGCGCAGAACTTCTTGTGGGTGCGCTTGGTGTAGCGGCCCTCGACCGCCTCGCGCATGCGCTCGCACTCGGCGTAGCCGAAGTGGGTGCTCTCCACCTCGTCGCCCAGCGCCTCGCAGGCGGGCCGGCGGTCGGCGCTGCGCAGGCACTCGAGGGCGAGGCGCGGGGCATGACCCGAGCACCAGCTCTCCACGCCCGGGCAGCCCATGGCCCAGTCGACCGTGAAGGCTACGCACTGCTCGATGCTCAGCTCGCCCTCCTCCCAGGGCATGGTCCGAGCGTCGAGGGTGGCGGCGCGGTACTCCTCGAACTCGGCCTTCTGGCGCACTACCGAGATCCCGAACGCGATGCACACCAGCACGACCACGGCCCCGACCACGAGCAGCAGGCGGCCGGTTCGAGGGCGGCGGGGCAAGGCAGGGGCGTCCACGCGGGGGAGTCTAACGCCCTCCTCGCGCCGGTGCTCGCGCCCTAGTAGTCCCAGCGCACGCGGGGCCGGCCGGTGCGGATGCCCAGGTGCACGAAGCCCCGGGGCGCCCCGTAGCCCACGCTGTAGGGCCAGTGCTGGTCGCAGTAGTCCTGCACCATGTAGACGCTGACCCCTCGGATGTAGAAGTCCGCCGCGCCGATGTCGGCGCCGTTGTAGAGGTGCTCGCTGTTGCTGGCCCCGCCCACGCGGCGGTTGACCGCCGGCGGTCGGTAGCCGCTGGTGATGATCAAGGGCTTGCCACCGAAGTGCGTGCGAGCCTGCTCCATGAACTCGGCGAGCCGAGTGGCCGTTTGGCACTGCGCCAGGGTCTGGAAGCGCCGGGCCTCCTGGTTGAGGGCGAATTCCCCGGCGGTGATGTGCGGCGTGACCCGGTAGCCAAACGGCGACGTGGGCGTGAACCCGTTGCTCATGAGCTGGTCTCTCCTGCTATTCAGTAGGACACCAGACCACACTGGATTTCCGGGCCCTTCGTCGGGGCCGTCGGGTCGTGTCAGGGCTCGGGCTCGTCGGGCTCGGGCTCGGGCTCGTCGGGCCGAGGCTCCAGCCCGGCCAGCTCGGCGGCTCGATCGCGGCGGCGTCGCTGCCTCCCGCGCGGCCCCGGGACGCGGGCGGAGCGATCGAAGGCCTCGGTCGCCTCCACGAAGGCGCCCCGCGAGGCCAGCAGGATCCCACGGGTGTCGTGCAGCAGCCACGCCAGCTCCGTCTCGGTCGCCAGCACGCCGTCGAGCTCGGCCAGCGCATCCTGGCTGCGCCCGAGGGCGCGCAGCTCCCAGGCCCGCGTGACCGCGACGAGCACGGGATCGCAGCTGCCCGCGTCGCGGCAGTCGGGCCCGGGCTCGAGCGCCGGCAGGGGCTCGACGGGCGTGGACGGAGCGGGCTCGGACACGCGCTCGCGGGTGAAGCCCACCGCCGCGAGGTGGCGGGCCACGGCCGCGTCGTCGCGGGGTCGCTCGGGACGCAACGTGGCGTCGAGGAAGCGGGCGGCGGTGGCCACCACGGTGAGGTGGCGGGTGTGGAGGTCGCGGCACGCCACGGGCGACGGGCAGCGGCCGGCGAGCGGACCGAAGGCTCCCGCGATGCCGACGAAGTCGTCGTGATCGAGGCCCGGGGCGAGCACCAGCTCGCGGGGGGCCGAGCCCATGGCGTCGAAGAAGCTGCGCTCGGGCTCCGGCGACGCGAACAGCAGGGCGGGCACCCGGATCTCCGTCGCGCGATCGAGCCAGGGCGCCTGCGTCGGCTCGCGCCACCACGGCGCCTCGGCGCTGGCGTTCTCGATGGTGGAGTCGAGGCTCACCACCGCGTCCACCCGCCCGGGCAGGGTGGCGTAGACGAGCGCGGCCTGGGCCCCGTAGCTGTGACCGATCACGGCGAAGCCCTGCGGCTCCACCCCGAGCTCGGCCGGGACCCCCTCGCGGAGCAGGTCGAGGTCGCGGAGGCTGGTGACGGGATCCCAGCCCACGTGGACCCCGTTGCCGGTGGCCTGCTGGAACAGCCCCGCCACGACCACCCAGCCCCGCGAGGCCAGGTACTCGTAGAGCACGAGGTTGTCCGCGAGCGCGCCGCCCAGGCCGGCGTGGGCGAGCAGCACCGGCGCTCCGTCGACGGCGAGCGTGGCCTCGCTGCGGGCGAAGGTGGTCGAGGTCAGCACGCGCTCGAGGCGGTCGCGCTCCTTGGGGCGCAGCAGCTCCGCGGGCATGGACATCGCCTCGTCGACCACCACCCCGCGCAGGTAGGCCGAGGCCACCGTGGCGAAGGCCTCGAGCTCGGGGCGAGGCGCCGTCAGCTCGAAGTAGTCGCCCACGCGGCGAGCCTGGCCGGTGTCGGGCCGGGCCGGGTACCACACCCCCGCGACCACCGGGCGAGGGTAGGGCTCGGGCTCGGTGTGGAGGTGATACGGCCGCGAGGGATCGTCGAGCACCACCATCCGGTAGCCCACCTCGTGGGGGCCGGGCCGCAGCCCGCCCCACGTCGGCGGCACGCTGGGCGCGGGCTCCGGGGTGGATTCCTGGATCGCGAACGAAGGGAACGGCAGCCCGGAGGCCGACGGTCCCTTCGTGCGGTGGCAGGCCGCGAGCGCGAGGGCCAGCCCCATCAGCCCGATCGCACGCGCGTGTCGCATCGGTCTCGGCTCAGGGCGCGTCAACGTAGGTCTCGGAGCGCGCCTGGTACAGCCCCCAGAACTTCTCGCCCACCACGGAGGCCTCGAGGCCACCGCCGCCCCCTTGGTCGAAGGCGCTGCCCTTGATCATGCTCTTGACCACCACCGAGCCTACGAACACGCCGTCGGCCGCGAGCTTGGCATGCAGCACGCCGGTGAGCTTGTGCTGCGCGGCCTTGGCCACGGCCAGCCCCATCGCGTTCCACTGCGCGACCATCTGATCCACCTCGGGCACGTAGAACGCGAAGCCACCCCCGGTGACCAGCACCGCGGCGCCGTCCTGTTCGCGCAGGTCCGGCAGCGCGGCCTGGACCGCGGCCACCAGGCCCGTCACCCCCACGTCGATCACGGTGCGCAGATCGGCGATGTCGCAGGTGGTCAGGTCACCCGCGAGCCCGGCGTAGGCGTTCCAGTGGATCACGGTGATCGGGCCCAGCCCCTCGCGCACGTCGGCGACGAGCTGCTTCACGGCATCGGGATCGCCGAGATCGCAGGGAAAGGCCTTGGCGGTGACGCCGGCTGCACCGAGGGCTTCGACGCCGGCCTCGAGGCGCTCGGCATTGCGGGCGACCAGGGCCACCTGGAACCCCTCCGTGCCGAAGCGCTCGGCGACGGCGGAGGAGATGCTGGGGCCGTAGCCGCAGATCATGATCGTACGTGCCATGGGAGCGCTTGTAGCAGAAAACGCCGGCGCCCTTGCGGCCCTGGGCCGTAGGCCATGGACTCCAGTCCAGGGGGATGGCGGGTGTCACCGCAAGCTCGCGACTCCCGGTGGTCTCGGGGTTGGCACGGGTCTGGCACGAGGGAGTCGCGTGACCATCGCCTCCGCCCGCACCCTCGCCACGAGCTCCCTGGCCCTCCTGCTGTCGCTCGCCACCGCCATCGGCTGTGCTCACGAGCCTGCCTCGACGGCGGTGACCCCCGTCGAGGGGTCGACCCCCGCGGCCGTCGAGCCCGGGTCGGTGGCGGTGGCGAGCTCCTCCGAGGCCTCGCCCGATCCGGCGTCCGGCGGCAGCGAGGTGGGCGAGGACGTGGAGGCCGCGCTCGGTCGCTTCCTCGCGATGCTCGACGAGGAGCTCCCCTTGCCGCCCGGCGAGCGCGACGAGCTGCACGAGGTGCTCACCGAGCACGCCGCGGCGATGAGCCCCTACCTCGAGGCGATCGCGTCCCAGCCCTCGCGCAGCGCCAAGATGAAGGTGGCTCGCGAGCACCGGGCCGAGATGACGGCGATCCGCGAGCGGACCGAGACACGGCTGCGCGCCCTGCTCGACGAGGCGCAGTACGCCCGCTACGAGCAGCTGCGCTCCCAGCTCAAGGACGAGCTGCGGGCCACGATGGAGGCGCGCTACGGCTGAGGGCCGAGACCACGTGCCAGACGCCGCCCGGTGAGCTACCGTGGGACCATGCTCGCCGCCCGCTCCACCCTCACCCGCGTCGCCCTGGCCGCGCTGTTGCTCGGCACCGCCTGCCGGAGCAGCGAGGCCGCGCCGGTCCAGCACCAGCCGGTGGAGCTCGACCAGGCCCAGCGCGAGACGGTGGCCCGCTTCGTGGGGCAGTGGAAGCACGCGGGCGGCGAGGACGATCGCAGCGCGGCCCTCGATGCGGTGTCGAGCGTGACGGCCGAGATGAGCGGGCTCATCCGCGGCATGGCCCAGTCGCGGCTCGAGGAGTCGGTGCGGATCGACGGCACCCTGGAGATCGCCGAGGCCGACGGCATCCTCACCATCACCCGCAGCGAGCGGCCCCAGCCCTTCACCGCCCCCGCGAACGGCCAGGCCTTCGACACGGTGAACGAGGAGGGCGACGAGGCCCGCGGCTCGCTACGGATCGACGGCTACACCCTGGTGACCCGCATCGAGACCGATCAGGGCGGCGGCGAGCGGACCTACGCCATCGATCCGCTGGGGCAGCTCGAGATCACCACGCGGATCTTCTCGCCGCGCCTGCCCGCCGACGTGGTCTACGTGGCGCGCTACGCCCGTCCCTGATGCTCCCCGCTCGCGCCCGAGAGCCGGGGTCGTGCCGGGCAAGGGGGCTCAGCCCGCGAGCGGCTCGCCGGGGCCGGGCACGAGCTGGAGCACCGCGTCGGGCCCGAAGCCGATGAGCGAGCCCAGCCGTACCTCGCGCTCGTTGCTCACGCGGGTGCCGAGCACGAAGGTGCCGTTGGTCGAGCCGAGATCGAGGATCACCACCCGGCCGTGGGCGTCCACCGAGAGCTGGGCGTGGTTGCGCGACACCCCGGTGTCCGCGAGCTGGATGTCCGAGCCCCGGGCGCGGCCGATCCGGGTGGCGCCGGGCACCAGGGGGAACACCTTGCCCTCGGTCGAGCCGACCACGCCGCGCAAGGCGACGCGCTCGGGAGCCGTGGGCGCGGCTCCGCCTCGCTGGGATCGCTCGAGCATCACTCGACCCTTCGATCCGTAGCACCCAAGCGGCGCACTTTCAGTGCGCTCGATCGCCAAAGCGCGGCCTGGCGCGCTCGCCCTCGCCGAATGCCGTTCGATCGGTGGCACGCGATGGGCCGGACGCGCGATGCCGCTCCGAGGCACGGACCCGTGCGACCCTCGGCTCCATGTGTCCCCACCCGATCCTGCCCTTCGCTCCGACTCCTTCGCCGCGGCAGGGCCCGGTGGACGAGCCGCCCCTGGCGCGCCCTCCGACGGATCCCGAGGGCGGACGCGACTCGCTCCCCGATCGCACCGCCTTCGAGGCGCTCGCGCGGCGTGACGACGTCCCGGGCGCGCTGGGGGTCCGCGAGGTCAAGCTGCTGATCACCGGCGTCCGCGAGCAGCCGCGCCTGTGGCTCATCGACACCAACCGCTACCAGTACCACTACGACTTCGCCACCGCAGCGCTGGGGCTCGAGCTCCCGCTGAGCGAGTTCAACCAGCAGACCTACTTCAGCGACGGGCGTCGCTACCTCGCGGGCTCGCTGCTCGCCCACGACTCGTTTCGCGATCCCTCGGGCGCCCGGGGCCTGTACACCCTCGAGTTCTGGCCCACCGATCCCGTGTCGCTGGCCCACGTGGAGCTGGCCTGGGGCCTGGTGCGAGCGGCGGCGCCGTGGCTGGCCGACGCGCTGGCCTACCACCCCGCGGGCGAGGTGCAGCAGCGCATCGTGGAGGCCGCGCCCGACGTGCTGCCCGCCCGGGGCGTGCGGGTGATCGACACCGGCACCCTGTTCGCCAACGTGCGCTACAGCCCGCTGAACCTGGGCGAGGGCTTCGGCGTGCTGCGGGTGGTCGACGCCAGCGATCGCCGCCCGCCCACCATCCGCGACGTGGTGATCTTCCCCGCGATCCCCAACGACCTCGGCCACGTGGCGGGGGTGCTCACCGAGGAGCCCCAGACCCCGCTGTCGCACATCAACCTCAAGGCCAAGCAGAACGACACGCCCAACGCCTACCTGTGCGACGCGGCCTCGGACCCGCGGGTGGTCGCGCTGCTCGGTCGCGAGGTGTTCCTGGCCGTCCGCCCCGACGACATCGATCTGCGGGCCGCGACCCCCGAGGAGGTGGAGGCTCACCTGAGCTCCATTCGCCCCGCCGAGCCCCAGACCCCGCGCCGCGATCTCTCACGCGATGCCATCGTGCCGCTCTCCGATCTGAGACACGCCGACTTCCTCGCCTACGGGGCCAAGGCGGCCAACCTCGCGGAGCTGCGGCGGGCCCTGCCGCCCTCGGTGGTGCCCGACGGCTTTGCGGTGCCCTTTGCTCTCTACGACCGCTTCATGCAGCAGACCGGGCTGTACGAGCGCGCGCGCCAGACCCTGGCCGAGCTGGGCTTCGCTTCCGATCCCGAGCAGCGCGAGGACGCGCTCGAGAAGCTGCGCAAGGCGGTGCGCAAGGCCGAGGTGCCCGCGGAGATCGCCGACGCCCTCGACGCCATGCACCGCGCGCTGCCGCCGGGCACCAACCCGCGCTGCCGCTCCAGCACCAACAACGAGGATCTCGAGGGCTTCAACGGCGCCGGGCTCTACGACTCGTACACCCACCGCCCCGACGAGGGGCACATCGCCGAGACCATCAAGCAGGTGTGGGCCAGCCTGTGGAGCTTCCGGGCGTTCGAGGAGCGCGAGTTCTACCGCATCGACCACTTCGCCTCGGCCATGGGCGTGCTGGTCCACCCCAACTTCGACGACGAGCGGGCCAACGGGGTGGCGGTCACCAAGAACATCTACGACCCGAGCTGGCCCGGCTTCTACGTCAACGTGCAGGTGGGCGAGGCGCTGGTCACCAACCCCGAGCCCGGGGCCACGCCCGACGAGATCCTCGTGCAGATCCTCCCGCCCGACGACACCCTCGAGGTGCAGACCATCCGGCGCTCCAGCCTGGTGGCGGCGGGCCAGACCGTGCTCACGCGGCCCCAGCTCGAGGCGCTGGTGGGCTTGCTCGCCCAGATCCAGCGGCACTTCGCCCGTGTGTACGGGCGGACGGACGACCCCGCCTTCGCGATGGACGTGGAGCTCAAGGTCGACGCGGGGGGGCGGCTGGTGATCAAGCAGGCCCGGCCGTGGGTGGACTGACGCTCAGGGCGAGTCGTAGAGGGCATCGCAGCTGGGGCCGAGGCGGTCGGCGATGCCGGCCACCCCCAGCGCGCAGATCGGATCGGGCGTCTCGCCGGTGCACAGCAGGCCGAAGTAGCCGAGCCAGGGATCGTGGTAGGCCGGCAGCCCGGCGGCGGCGAAGTGCTCGCTCGAGGGGGCCTCGGGCTCGCTCTGCTCGAGGCACGCGGCCACCAGCACGTCGGTGCTCGGCTCGGTGCGGGCGAGCGCGGCGGTGTGCTCGATGCAGGCATCGATGGCCGCCACGAGCGAGGAGGCGCAGCCGTCGGCCAGCGGCTCGGCGGGCACGTAGCCCTCGAGCAGCGCGTGGCGCTGGATCGTCCACAGGTTCTGCTCGCCCAGCCAGTACTGGTCGTCGAGCGCGGCGAGGGTGCTGAAGTAGCGATCGTCGTCGGTGCCCGGGTAGCGGTCCTCGCCGGCGCGGTAGCTCATGATGCTCTGTGCCGCCCGACGGTCGAGCCCGAGCACCTCGTCGAGCTCGAGGAAGGACCGCTCGTTGACCACCCGCAGCATGCCGTAGGCGGTCGCGGATCCCTCGAGGGGCAGCGGCTGCGCGGGGACGAAGGCCTCGCTCTGCTCGGTCTGGGGCTCGTCGACGAGCTGATCGAGGCAGGCGGTGCAGGGCAGGGAGACGAGCAGGGAGAGCAGGATCGAAGGGGAACGCATGGCGGCCTCCGCGGGAAGTGGCGCGGTTCCGAGAGGAGCGGGAGGTGGAAGGGCCGGCCGTTGTCGTCGCTCGATCACGGAAGGACCGCGACGTGACGTCCGGAAGGGACACAGGCATAGCGCTCCGATCGCAGCCCTTCAAGGCGAGCTCGCGTGAGCCGGATCGCGGGGCGAGCTCGCGCCCCGATCGACGCGGGGGGACGAGGAGCGGTCGCGAGCGCGGAGGTAGTGTGCATCCGCGCGGCGACGCGCGATGATGGGCCCGTGCCCCACCTCGATCGTCGTCTCGTGCTCGGCCTGTTGGTGCTCGCTGCCTGCCCGCGCGGCGAGCCGAGCGAGGTGCCCGAGCCCGCGCCCCTGCTCGGCTCGGGATCTCGCAACGCGCCCGAGCCCGAGCCATCGCCCGCGCCCACCGTGCCCGACGGTCCGCTCTATTACCGAGGCGAGATCATCCTGCCGGTGGGCGGACCGCTGGTGTCCTACGTGGAGCTGCGACCCGAGGGCGAGGGCTGGGTGGGCACGATCACGATCCCGGTGCAGGGGGTGTACGACGCCGCGCTGGGCGAGATCGAGCTGGTCCCGGGGACGCTCCGCTTCGCGATCCCGGCCGCGGGCGCCCACTTCGAGGCCGGGCTCGTGTCGGACGGCACGGCCAGCGAGTGCCGCTTCGAGCAAGGCGGCGTGGAGCTGGGCTGCACCCTCGAGCGGGTGGAGGAGTCGGTGCTCACCGCGGTCCGCAATCCCGAGCGCCCCCAGACGCCCAAGCCTCCCTTCCCCTACGACGTGGTCGAGGTCGGGTACGACAACGACACGGATGGCGTGCACCTGGCCGGCACGCTCACCGTGCCGCCGGGGCCCGGGCCGTACCCGGCCGCGCTGCTCATCACCGGATCGGGGGCGCAGGATCGCGACGAGAGCCTCATGGGCCACAAGCCCTTCTGGGTGCTCGCCGACGATCTCACCCGCCGGGGCATCGCCGTGCTGCGGGTGGACGATCGCGGGGTGGGGGGCTCTACCGGCGATCTGTCGCAGTCCGACGGCGCGGCGCTGGCCCGCGACGTGGCGGCAGGCGTGGCGTTCCTGCGCGCCCACGAGCGCATCGATCCCCAGCGGGTGGGTCTGGTGGGGCACAGCGAGGGCGGGATCCTGGGGCCGAGGGTGGCCGCCGAGGATCCGAAGGTGGCCTTCGTGGTGATGATGGCGGGCACCGGGGTGCCGGGGCACGCGGTGATCCGCGAGCAGTCGGTCGCGATCCTGCGGGCCAACGGGGCGCCCGCCGACACCATCGAGCTGGTGCGCAACCGACAGGCCCGCGCGATGGAGGTGGTGATCGGCCCGGCCGACGACGACAGCGCCCGCGCCCAGCTCGAGGAGATGGTGGGCCCTCGCGGCGCCTCCATGGTCACCCCGTGGTTCCGCTCGTTCGCCCGCTACGATCCGGCGCCGGCCCTGACGAAGCTGCGCTGCCCGGTGCTGGTGCTGCAGGGCGAGCTCGATCTGCAGGTGCTGCCCGAGCAGAACCTGCCCGCCATCGAGGCCGCGCTGAAGGCCAACCGCAAGCGGGTCACCGTGCAGCGGCTGCCGGGGCTCAACCACCTGTTCCAGCCGGCCAACAGCGGATCGCCCGAGGAGTACGCCGCCATCGAGCAGACCCTCGACCCCGGGGTGCTCACCATCATCGGGGAGTGGATCGTGGCCCAGACCGCCGCAAAGGCGGGGCGCCGGTAGCCGGCGCCCGCCCTACCCCTTGGTGGGGATCTCGATCACCTCGTCGCCGGGAGGCGTCGAGTAGAGCCGCTGGACCGTCGCGGCGCGGCGCTCGAGGATCCTGCGCTGGTTGAGGTAGCCCTTGTCGGTGGTCTCACCCGCGTCGAGCGAGGGCGGCTCGGTCTCCAGCGTCACCCGGTGCACCGCGGTGCTCGAGGCCGGGTGCGCCGCGTTGTGACGGCGCAGCCCCTCCACGATGTGGGCCCGCTGCTCGGCCGCGCTCACTCCGGAGGGCAGCGGTGCAGGGAACAGCAGGGCGGTGATCTCGTCGCGATCCTGCCCGGCGATCACCGCGTCCTGCACCCACGGCGCGCAGGCGTCGACCAGCGACACCCGGAGCTTGCCCACCAGCACCCAGGTGCCGGTGGTGAGCTTGAAGTTCTCCCCCAGGCGCCCCTCGAAGCGGATGCCCAGGCGCGGGTCGTCGTCGTCCGCCAGCCACCCCGCGTCGCCCGTGCACAGGAAGCCCTCCGCGTCGAGGGCGGGCGGGGTGATCGTGCCGCCGGGCTCCCAGGTGCCGGGCGTCACGTTGGGCCCGCGCACGCGCAGCTCGTGCCGCCCGTCGCAGGCGGCGAGCTTGATCTCCACCCCCGGCGCGGGCAGGCCGATCACCGCGGGCGTGGAGGTGGGAAAGTAGGCGCTCGTGGCCAGGGGCGCGGTCTCGGTGGAGCCCCAGGCCGAGGCGAGGAACACCTCGCGCCCCTCGGCCTGCGCCAGCGCATCCAGGCGGGCCCGGGTGGCCGGGGGCAGGGCGGCCGCGGCGTAGAACAGCACGTCGAGCCGCGCGAAGAAGCGCTGCCGCAGCTCATGGTCCTGCTCCATGGCGGCGGCGAGCAGGTCGTAGCCCCGCGGCACGTTGAAGTAGATGGTGGGCGAGACCTCGCGCAGGTTGGCCACCGTGGCGTCGAGCAGCCCGGGGGCGGGCCGACCCCCGTCGATGTACAGGGTGCCGCCGTTGCGCACGATCATGCCCAGGTTGTGGTTGCCGCCGAAGGTGTGGCTCCACGGCAGCCAGTCCACCGTGATGGGCGGGGTGTCGGCCAAGAAGGGCCACAGGGTGGCGATGGCCTCCTGGTTGCTGCACAGCATGCGCTGGGTGTTGACCACGCCCTTGGGGTGGCCGGTGGAGCCCGAGGTGAAGAGGATCTTGGCGATGGTGTCGGGCCCCACCGCGGCCCAGGCCGCGGCCGCGGCCTCGCTGGGCGCGGTGTCGGCCACCACCGCGAAGGGAGTGGAGTCACCCCCGTAGTCGCCGTCGCCGATCACCGCGACCTCGTCGGGCAGGGTGTCCACCGCGGCCGCGTAGCGGACCAGGTCCTCGGCGAAGACCACCGCGGGGCGCAGGGTGGCGATGATCTGGCGCAGGCGATCGTGGGTGGACGACAGCAGCGAGTAGGCGGGCGAGATCGGGGCCACCGGCACGCCCACGTGCATCGCCGCCAGCTGCATCAGCGCGTGCGACAGCGAGTTGTGGCTGAGCAGCGCCACCGGTCGGGTGGGCGAGGCGCCCAGGTCGAGCAGCGCCGAGCCGACCCGCTGGGTGGTCTCCCACGCGGTGCCGTACTCGAGTCGCTGCCAGCGAGCTCCGTCGCGCTCGGCGAGGAAGGTCCGCGAGGGATCGCGCTGGGCCCAGCCCTCGAGCAGGACCCCCAGCGCGCGCACGGGAGCCCCGGGCGCGTGGGGGCAGCGGAGCAGCAGGTCGTCACCGCGTCGCTCGAGGTCGACGGCGGCAGGGGCGAGACGCACGGGGCCCATCGAGGGTCGAGTGTCGCATACCCGCGCGACGATTCGTGTCGTGGCCGGCTAGCCCTGGACGCTCAGCTTGCGGTGGCAGCTGGGGCAGGTGGGGCTGAGCACGCGCTCGAGCAGGTAGGCCACGCCGCCGCCGATGGCGGCCCCGCGCAGCGCTCCCCGCAGGCCCACCCCGCGACGAGAGGCGGCCCCGACGGCCGCCCCCAGGATGGCACCCATGCGGGCCAAGGAGCTGTGGATCGCGACCTCGCTGTCGCAGTGGGGGCACTTGGTGTTGGTGTTCATTCTTCTTCTCCCGAGGAGCCGTTGATCGTTCCGAGCAGCTTGAGCATCACGTAGGCCAACCCGCCCACCGCCGCTGCACCCGCGAGGAACTTGACCACCCGCTTGACGCTGCCGGGATCGCTGTCGAGCTTCTCTTGGATTGCGGCCATCACCGCCTGGGCGGCTCCGGTGGGGCGCGGTCCGTCCGGGGTCTCCCAGCGCACCACGGTGCGCGAGTCGACCCCGCATAGCCGTGCGAACTGGGCCCGGCTCATGTGGAGGCGAGAGCGCAGGGCCTTCACCTCGGCGGCGGACAGCACGACACCGAGTATGACAATTGTCCGACCGTTGTCCAGGACGAATGTCCGACCCCACGCAACGCATCCCGCAAGCCCGTTGCAGCGGCTGTGACGACGTTTCAACTCAGAACGCCGTATGGTCATTGTTTTCATTGGAATTGGTCGGCATTGGCCCGTGGCACGACGAGTGCAGAAACCCCGCTCGCCCATGAGACGGACGGCCCGATCGATGCTCCCGATGCTCGCGTGGCTGGGCGCGTGCACTCACCCGAGCAACCCCGCGAGTGAGCCGGGGTCGCCCCCGGCAATGGGGAACGAGGAGGCGGCGATCGACTGCACGCCGCGGGGCGAGGAGGAATGGATGCAACTCTCTCCGGGGGGAACTCCCGAGGTCGACGCGAAGCTCGTCCACGCCAACCCCTGCTGGTTCCGACTGGTGGACGTTCGCGAGGCCGACGAGCTCGATGACGGGCTCGGGGCGATCGACGGCGTGGAGCACGTGCCGCAGCGCGAGGTGGTGGCCGAGATCTCGGGATGGAGCTCCGAGCAGCCGGTGGTGCTGGTGTGTCGCTCGGGCCGACGCTCGGGGCGGCTAGCTCGCGAGCTCTACGAGCGCGGCGTGACCAACGTGGCGTCGCTCACCGGCGGGATGCTGGGCTGGCACGAGCACGGCCTGCCGGTGGTGTCGGGCGAGGAGATCCCCTCGTGGTCGCCGGCGGGCTCCGAAGCGGTCACGATGCGTGCGGTCACCCGCGAGGACGTGGAGGCGCACGTGGGGGATCGCGATCGGGTGCGCTGGACCAAGGCCGCCACCCTCATGCTTCAGGGGACCCAGGCCTGCGTGGATGGTCGCGATGCCCGGGCGATCGTGGGGACTCCCGGCGGCGACGCGGGCGAGCTCGTGCTCGCGCTGGCGGCCTCCGAGGCGATGAGCGGGCGCAGCTTCGACGCGGACGAGGTCGCGCAGATCTTCAGCGCGTACCTCGACGGCTTCGGGCACTTCTACCTGCACTCGGATGACGACGCGCTCTATGCCCTGCTCGACGACCTCGCGCACGAGCACCCGGACGCGGGGCTGCCGGGCCACGAGGACCACGAGGCCGCGATGGCGCTGCTGCGGAGCCCTCCCCCGGAGCTACGAGAGGCGGTGCTGCGGCGCCTGAGCGACCCTCGCTTCGTGGGCTGCGGGCACCTGCGGCTGATGCTCCAGCACCCCGACCAGTACGGGACGCGGCGCGAGCTGGTGGCCGCGGTGATCGAGGCCTTCTATCGCGCGCTGTGGGGCGGGCACCCGGCGCTGGAGCTGGTGGTGCTCCACGGTCACCACCACGAGTCGGCCGTGCTCGAGGTGCGTCTCGATCTTCCTAGGGTACGCCCCTACAGCCGCATCCCGCTGGTGTCGCCGCGGCTGGGGGACACCGAGCTGTTCGTGAGCCATCCCCAGGTCGCGCACTTCGTGCGTCGCCAGAACGCGTCGTTCCTGCTGGAGCAGGTGCCGCTGCTGCAAGGGGCGGGTCTCGACGAGGCCTCGTTCCTCGCACGGCTCGACGAGCTGGCGGATCGACAGGCGAACGCTACCCTTGGCCACTTGGCAGATGGGCTGCCGCACTACACGGTAGAGTTCCACGGCCAGGCCGTCGGTGAACGAGGGCCCCACCCCGAAGGGATCTTCGAGGTGGTGGGGCCACGACCCCAACGAGAAGAAGAAGAGGAAACGAGGAATCGACCATGACCGAATTCACTCCCGTCGCATCGACGATCGGAGGCCTGCTCATCGGGCTGGCCTCGATCACGATGCTCGCCCTCAACGGACGGATCGCGGGGATCAGCGGGATCGTGGGGGGGCTCATCGATGCCCCGGCCCAGGATCGCTCTTGGCGGGTCACCTTCGTGCTGGGCCTGCTCGCGGGCGGCCTGTTCGCCAAGGTGCTCGCCCCGCAGGCCTTCGGCCACGGAGCACCAGTGGATGTGCCATGGCTCGTCGTCGCCGGCCTGCTGGTGGGCTTCGGCACCCGCTTCGGCAGCGGCTGCACCAGCGGCCACGGGGTCTGCGGGATCTCGCGGCTCTCGCCGCGCTCGATCCTCGCCACCCTCACCTTCATGGCCACCGGAGCGGCGACCGTCTTCGCCGTGCGCGCCCTGGGAGGGCTGTAGACCATGGGACGTCAGCTCGCGGCACTGGTGTCGGGCCTGCTGTTCTCGGCCGGGTTGCTCATCGGAGGCATGACCGATCCGATGAAGGTGGTCGGCTTCCTCGACTTCACCGGCGACTGGGATCCCTCCCTGGCCTTCGTGATGGGCGGGGCGATCCTCGTCTACGGTCCCTTGTTCCGCTTGGTGTCCCGGCGGCCCCGGCCGCGCTTCGACACCAAGTTCTTCCTGCCCACGCGGCGCGACATCGATCTGCGCCTGCTGGTCGGGGCCGCCCTGTTCGGGGTGGGGTGGGGGCTGGGAGGCTTCTGCCCCGGTCCCGCCCTGGTGAGCACCATGAGCCTCTCGACCGAGGCGATCACCTTCGCCGGATCCATGTTGGTGGGGATGGCGGGATTCCAGCTCTGGACTCGGGTACGAGGCCATCGCGCCCAGAAGTGAGGAGGAGACGAAAATGACGACCATCGTGCACACCACCGACCTGCTCCACGGCGACGACGTGGCCTTCGAGCACAGCGTGGCCCTGGCCATGAGCAGCGGGGCCTCCCTGGTGGCCCTCCACGCCAACGGGGCCGCCCAGGTCGCCGACCGCATGCCCGACGCCGACGCCGTGCTGCGCCGCTGGGGACGCGAGCCGGGCACCATCCACTACCGCACCGAGGTGCACACCTGCTGCGAGGATGCGATCGACACCGTGCTCGACGGCCTGCGCACGCTCGCGCCGGACCTCGTGGTGGCGGCCACCCACGACCGCGGGATCCTGGCGCGGATCTTCGGGGGCAGCGGCGCCGAGGCCATCGCCCACAACGTGACGGCGCCGGTGCTGCTGTTCCCCGCCGAGATCGACCGCGGCTTCGTGACCTCGGCCGACGGCGGCTCCACGATGAGGCGCGTCGTGGTGCCCGCCGGCGACCCCGAGTCCGCCCGGGCGGCGCTCGAGCGCGTGCGCTGGATCGCCGACCTCACCAAGGCCGAGGAGGTCGAGGTGGTGCTGCTGTGCGTGGGAGACCACGACCCGATCCCGGAGCTCGAGCCCCGCGACGGCGCGCGGCTGCACGTCACCAAGCAGATCGTCCCCGGCCACGACGTGTGCGGAGAGATCGTGGAGCACAGCCGCGACGCCTCGCTGGTGGTGATGGCCACCCGCGGCCAGGACTCCGTGAGTGACATGCTCATGGGCAGCAAGACCGACCGCGTGTTCCACCGCGTGGGCTGCCCGGTGCTGTCGGTGCGGCTGTAAGCCCGGGCTCGGGGACGGATTCGGGGCCGAGGCCGGCTCCTCGGGGCCGGTCGATGGCCGAATCCCGGTCGTCGGCTACGATCTCGGGGTGGGGCGCAGCGTCGGCAGCCACAACCCTGGCTACGAGGAGCGCCGGCGCGCGCTGGCGGCCGCGGTGATCGATCGGCTCACCGCCGAGGACGGGCCCACGGTGAGCCTGCGCCGCCTCGCCGAGGTCGCCGGGGTCAGCGTGCCCACGCTGCGGCACTACTTCGGCGACCGCGAGGGGCTGGTGGTGGCGGCCCTGGCCGAGATGCTGCGGCAGGGCGGGCCCTACCTCGAGGAGGCGGCGAGCCCCTCGCCCGGAGATCTGCGGGGCTCGCTGCTCGACCTGCTGCGGCGCACCGCGATGGGCTGGCGCTTCGGCGTGGGGCGCCTGTACCAGGGAGGGCTGGCGCTGGGGCTGGGGGACGGCCGGCTGGGGCCCGCCTACGTCGACAACCTGCTCGAGCCGCTGCTGCAGGCGGTCGAGGCCCGCCTGGCCAAGCACCACGCGTGGGGCGAGGCCCGGGTGGAGCACCCGCGCTTCGCCGCGCTGCAGCTCGTCTCGCCGCTGGTGCTCGCGCTGCTGCACCAAGACGGGCTGGGCGGTGCCGAGTGTCGCCCGCTCGATCTAGACGCCTTCATCGTCGATCTGGCCGACGGCTTCGTGCGGGCCCACGCGCTCGCGCCCGCCTGAGCCGGCCGCTGTCACGCGTCGCCACTCGGCGGGCAGGCCGATGTCGAGGAACACGGCGAAGCGGTGCTCGGGGTACTCGTGCTCGAGCTCCCGTCGAACGCGGGCCAGCGCGGCCTGGACCCGCGACCGCGTGGGCTCGAGCCCCGCTGCCTGCATCGCTCCGTGCTCGGCGACCACCAGCGCCTGCACCCGCTCGAGGTAGGCCCGCTGCGCCTCCAGCAGCTCGGGCCCTCCCGATGCCCCTCGGCCCGGGTGCACGAAGCGAGGTCGCAGCGCGCTCAGCTCGTCGATGCGCTGCCGCCAGGCATCGCCGTGCCCCAGCTCGAGCCAGCTGTGGGTGCCGTTGGCCACCAGGTCTCCCACGAACAGGTGCCCCTCCCACTGCAGCGCCACGTGGGCCTCGCTGCACCCGGGGCCCAGCACCTCGGCACGTAGCTCGAGCCCGGCGAGGTGAAGGGTGGTGCTCGCCTCGCCGAAGCCGCTCGGGCGCGCGGCCTCGGCGGGGTAGTCGGGAGCGTAGCGCTCGCCGAACGCGGCGAGACGCTTGGCGTGCACCCCGGGGATCAGCGCCCGCACCGGATCGGAGCTGAGCACCTCGATGCCGCGGGCCTGCATCACCGCGGTGCCGTTGAACTTGTCGGGGTTGGCGTGCAGCACCACCGCGGCCACCACCGGCTTGCCCGTCTCGCGCTCGGCGATCTCCACCAGTTCCTCCGCGGCCGAGGGCAGGAACTGGGTGTCCACCAGCACCACGCCCTCGTCGCCCTCGATCCAGTACGACACGGTGGAGAAGCCCCACGCCGAGGAGGTGTAGCGACCCACCCGGGGATCGGCGGCCAGTCGCTCCCCGTGGCCGCGGTGGCGGGCCTCCACGGTCGGGCCCGGGGCCACGCTGGGCTCGCGCGGTGGGGCACAGGCGGCGAGCAGGGTGGAGCCGAGCAGCACGAGCAGGGCAGCGCGGAGGCTCATGCCCCAGGGATAGCGCCCGGGCCCGTTGGCGGTCTACTGACACAACGACATAGATTTGTTATTTTCGGCCAATCTCGGATCGCGAGCTCATCGACGTCGACGAGGCGCCCGCGGCCTGCTTCGGGCTGGCGGTGGACGTGGTGCGGATGGACTCCGGCTGGCACCAGCATCGGCGACACCAGCTCCTCTACGCCGCGCGCGGGAGCATGCGCCTGTGGGTCGACGATGCGCAGTGGCTGCTGCCGCCCGGGCGCGCGGCGTGGATTCCCGCCCGTCGTCGACACCGGGTGGAGTCGGGCTCGCTGCGGCTGCGCACGGTGTACCTGCACCCCAGCCGCGTCCGCGGGGCGCCGCGCGAGGCCGGGGTGTTCGTGGCCTCGCCCCTGGCCCGCGAGATGATCCTGCAGGCGATGCGCTGGGGCCCGGCCCAGCCCGGCGATGCGGTGGCCCGGGCGTTCTTCGGGGCCCTCGCCGCCCTGTGCCCGGAGTGGTCCGCGGGGCGCGAGCCGTTCCGCCTTCCCGTCGCCCGCAGCCCCGAGCTGCGGCGGGTGCTGCAGTGGACCCTCGAGCATCTCGATCGGGGACCGCGGGTGGAGCAAGCGGCCCGTGCGGCCGGGATGTCGCCGCGCAGCCTCGCCCGTCGCTTCGCCGAGGAGACGGGCACCACCTGGCGTCGCTTCCTCCACGATGCGCGCATGCTCGAGGCCATGCAGCGCCTCGCCGAGCCGGGCACCCGCGTGGGCGAGGTGGCCGACGCCCTGGGCTTTCGCAGCGCGGGGGCGTTCTGCAACGCGTTCAAGGCCTTCGTGGGGTGCAGCCCCCAGCGCTACGCCGCGGAGCGAGCGGGCGGCTGAGCCTCGGCGGACGACGGCCGCCCGATCCCGCGGCCGCCCGGCTCCTGCTAGGCTAGCCCGATGCACCGGCACCCACCGGGCGCGGCGCTGGGCCTGGGCCTGCTCGTCGGCTGCATCACGCCGCAGGGCTACCCGTGCACCGACGCGAGCCAGTGCATCCTCGACGGACGCCAGGGGCGATGCGAGCCCGAGGGCTTCTGCAGCTACCCCGACGACTCGTGTCCCTCCGCGCAGCGCTTCGAGGCGCGCGCGGGCGAGGGGCTGGCCGGCGAGTGCGTGGAGCCGGGCAGCTCGGGCTCGAGCGGGACGGCGGGCTCCGACTCCGAGGGCTCCGCCGGTGCGTGCGAGGTGGGGACCCAGCGGGTATTCGCGGGCACCTACCACAGCTGTGCGCTCGACGAGGACGAGCGGCTGTGGTGCTGGGGGGCCAACCTCTACGGCCAGCTCGGGCGCGACAGCAATGCCGATGCGTTCTCCTCCCCCTCGCTCGTCGAGCTGCCGGCCGGGCGTCGCATCGCTCGCCTCGACGCCAAGGAGCACGTGTGCGCCCTGCTCGACGACGGCTCGGTGCACTGCTGGGGGCGCAACGACGCCGGCCAGAGCGACTGGAGCGACGAGGCCTCGATCGTGGTGGTGCCCACCGTGGTGCAGGGCCTGGAGATCGAGCCCGAGGTGATCGCGGTGGGCTTCGGCATCAGCTGTGCCGCCGCCGGCTCCGTGGTGCGCTGCTGGGGCACCCTGGGGGGCGGCACGCCGATCACCCTGGTCGACGACCTGCCCGGCAACGTCACCCTGCTCGCGGTCGGGCAGCTCCACGGCTGTGCGGCCACCGACCAGCAGCAGGTAGTCTGCATCGGCGACGACTCGCTGGGTCAGCTCGGCGACGGCGACGGGATCACCATGGGCGGCACGGCGCAGGTGGCCCTGCCCCCGCACGAGGCGGTGGTGGATCTCGCCGCGGGCGACGACCACACCTGCGCCATCCTCGACATGGGGGACGACCACGAGGTGTTCTGCTGGGGCGACAACCACGACACCCAGGCGGGCGGGCTGCCCCAGATCGACGAGGTGCTGTTCTCCCCGCGTGCCGTGGCCGACCTCGAGCCCGGCGACTACCACCACCTCTCGGTCGACGACCTGCACGGCTGCGTGCTCGACGGGCAGGGGAGCCTGTACTGCTGGGGGCGCAACGACGGGGGCATGAGCGATCCGTGGGCCGAGTCGTGGTCGTTCGGAGCGCATCGCCTCGAGCCCCCCGACGGCGCGCGCTTCCTCGACGCGGACACCGGCCTGGCCCACACCTGTGCGCTGACCGACGCGGGGCGGGTGCGGTGCTGGGGCTGCAACGCGGTGTTCCAGCTCGGCCCCGAGCCGCCGAGCACCTCGTGCAGCGACGCCGACGAGCGGCTGCTGGGAGAGGTGGTGATCCCGTGCGAATGAGGACCCTCGAGCTGCGCCATCGCGACGAGCGGGCGTGGTCGCGGGCCCAGGAGGTGCTCGAGGAGCTCGTGCGGGCGGCGCTCGAGCGGGGCACCCTCGAGGAGCTGCGGGTGGCCCGGCTCGACGCGCATGCCGTGCTGCTGGTGCTGGTGGCTCCCGACGACGCGGCGCTCGAGCGGCTCGCGCCCGAGCTGCTCGAGCCCTGGCTCGCCGCCTCGAAGGGCCTCGAGGCCGGGGAGCCACGCGACGGCGAGGTGGTGCTGGTGGCCCGGCGCACACCGGCCGAGGGCGACGAGCTCGATGGCCTCGACGACGCGGCCCGGCGCCAGCGCTTCGCGCTCGAGGTGGCGGCATCCGGCATGGTCTGGGGCCTCTATGGCGACACCTGGGCGCGCTCGCCCGCGGCCGGCGAGGCGGAGGCGCTGCCGTTCTGGTCGAGCGCCGGGCAGGCGGCCCGGTGCAGCACGGGGGCCTGGGAGGGCTTCGTCCCGCGGGCGATCGAGCGCGATGCGTTCGTGGAGCAGTGGCTGGCGGGGATGGACGAGGACGGGATCGTGGCGGTGCTGCTGCCCACGCCGACCGAGCCCGGGGCGATCGTGGGGGCGGCCGAGCTGGGCCAGGCGCTGGCCCGCGCCGCATCCTGACCCAGAGCCCCGCGGGGCTCGCTCAGCGGGCCAGCACGCCGAACCGCGCCAGCGCGGCCTCGGCCTCGGCGGGCTCCATCTCGAAGCGCTCGTGGATCGATCCGGCGCTCACGTACAGGAGCCCCCGCCCGCTCGCGTGGGTCTCGGCGTTGGTGACCGCGTGGTGAGGGCGCGCAGCTCCTTGATCGCCTCGATCTTCCGGCCGCGCCGGGCGTGGTCCTCGGCCCGCGACACGTCGCTCATGGAGGCGAGCACGGCATCACGGCGCCTCGCCCCCGTCGTCGGGCACCAGCCCTCGCTGCACCACGTAGCGCGCGAGCGCGGCCCGTCCCGACAGCCCCAGTCGCTCGTACGCGTTGCTCAGGTGCGTGGTCACGGTGCGCGGGCTGATGTGCAGGCGATCCGCGATCTCCTGGCTGGTGAGCCCCTCGGCCACCAGCACCGCCACCTCGAGCTCGCGTGGCCGCAGCCCCAGCTCCGCGGCCTGCTCCTTGGGGTCGCGCCGCGCCAGCTCCTGCCGCGTGCGGTACATGAAGCGCAGCGTCGCGTCGGGGCCGATCTGGATGCGGTCGCCCTCCCGCACGATCGCCATGTCGATGCGAGCGCGGTTGAGGAAGGTGCCGTTGGTCGAGTCGAGGTCGATGAGGTTGACCACCCCGTCCTCCGAGATCGCCAGCTTGGCGTGGCGTCGCGACACCCCCTCGTCGGTCAGCGGCAGGTCGCAGGTGGAGCCGCGCCCGATGAGGGTGGAGCCGGTGGTCAGGGGCAGCACCTTGCCCTGGCTGTTGCCCTCCAGGACCTCCAGGCACGCGACCTCGGAGCGACGACGACCGCGTGCGATCCGAACGGGCCGTACCACCGTGGACTTGTCGTCGTCCTCCATCGCGCGGCTCACCAGGGTACCACGCGCTCAGAAGCGGCCGGCCACGCCCAGGCCCGCGCCGTGGCGGCCGGCCCAGGCGGTGGCTCGGGTCCGCGGGCGTCGCCCCGTGGCCACCAGCGCGAGGCGGATGGCTCCGCCCAGCACCGCCGCGCTGCCCACCCCGAGCGCCACGAAGCCCGCGAGCTGCTCGGCGGCGGCGGTGTCGATGCGCCGCAGGTAGTCGTCGTGGGTGGGCAGCTCGAGCGCTCCGGCGTCGTGGACCGCGGCGGTGATCACCAGGCCCGTGCCCGCGCCGACGAGGGCCGAGCCCACGGCGACCAGCGCGATGCCGGCGGGGTCCTTCCGCCGCGGGCGCCCGGGCGTCGCCTCGTCGACCGCGGGCGCGGGCTCGGAGATCGCCGCGGGCACGGTGGCGGGGCCCGTGGGGGTGGGCTCTTCGGGAGGCGGGCTCGTCGGCTCGGCGGTCGCGGTGGCCTCGAGCTCGGCGCGGCACTGGTCGCGCATCTGCGTCGCGCGCTCGACCATGCGGGCCCAGTCCTCGGGGAAGAAGAGCGTGGCGTACCGCGGGGGCGGGCGTCCCTCGTCGTCCATGGCGA
Source organism: Myxococcales bacterium (assembly GCA_020633315.1). GTDB lineage: Bacteria > Myxococcota_A > Polyangia > Nannocystales > Nannocystaceae > Paraliomyxa. The sequence goes on along the minus strand of JACKDV010000029.1, from coordinate 40,548 downwards.
GGAATCGATCGTAGAGGGGCACGGCCTGCTCGCAGTGGCCCGACAGGCGCTCGACCTGCGCCCAGTCGTAGAGGATGTCGGGCGCGGGCTCGGACACCCAGGCCTCGGCGTAGGCCACCGCGGCCTCGTCGTAGCGCTCGAGGCGGTGCAGCTCGCGGGCGCGGGTGAAGGCGTCGCCCTCGACGGGCGGAGGCTCGGGGGGGCTCTCGTCCTCCGGTGGCGCGGGCCCGGGGCTCGCGGGCCCGAGCCCGACGAGCAGGGCCAGCATGCCGAGCGTCGTAGGCATCACGGCTCCTCGCGGCGGCGCGGGGCCGGGCCGTCGGGATCGAAGGGGGCCCGCGGGCCTGCCTCGCTCGGGGTAGGCTCGCTCGCTCGGCTCTCGGTCTTGGTGCCTCGGCGAGGGCGCGAGCGTCGTCGGCTCGTCGGGGCCTCCTCGGCGGGGACGGTCGAGGTCTCGTCGGCCTCGTCGTCGGCTGGGATCGTGGAGCTCGAGCCGTCGTCGGGGGCTGGCGCGGAATCGGGAGCCCCCATGGAGCCGGTGTCGCCGAAGGGGCTCGAGTCGGAGCCGTCGCGCTCGCTCGCCTCGGTCTCGTCGGCTCCCGCCCCTTCGGGAGACCCGGACGCCGGGGCGGCCGCGACCGACCCGGCGGCTCCCATCGCAGCCGCCGGCGGGCTCGCTCCACCCTCCGACTCCGACGACGGTCGATTGCTCGCGGCCATCACCGCCAGCGCGGCCGCGCCCAGACCCAGCGGTGCCACCACCCACGCCCAGGGCCGACGCCGCGGCGGGCTCCCCTCGACGACCGCCGCCGGAGTGGACGAGCTGGCCGCCACCTTGGTCTCGACCTCGTCGGCCTCCACCGCCCGCGTGGGATCGGTCGTGCCCCCAACGCTCGTCCGCGCGGTCGCCAGCGTCTCCCACGGGTAGGGCCGCGACCCGAACAGCTCCTCGAGCCGCTCGCCGAGCGCGGTGGCCGAGGGCGCGATCCCCTGCTCCTCGGCGAAGCGCTCGAGGTCGCGCTGCAGCGCTCGCGCGTCGGAGTAGCGCTCGTCGGGCGAGCGTCGCAGCGCCCGCTGGATGATCCGCTCCAGCCCCGGCGGCAGGTCGGCCCGCAGCCTCGACGGCGCGATCGCATCGTGGTTGACGATCGCATTCATGATCGCGAACTCGTTGTCGCCGTGGAACAGCCGCCGCCCGGTGCACAGCTCGTGCAGCACGATGCCCAGCGAGAACACGTCGCTGCGCCGATCGATGGGCGCCCCCTTGCACTGCTCCGGGGACATGTAGGCGATCTTGCCCTTGCGGATGCTGGGCCGCGTGGCATGCCGGCTGGTGCTGGCCTTGGCGATGCCGAAGTCGACGATCTTCACCCCGCCCTCGAAGGTCACGATGATGTTGGAGGGCGAGATGTCGCGGTGGATGATGCCCAGCGGCCGCCCGTCGTAGTCGCGGCGCTCGTGGGCGTGGTGCAGCCCCGCCGCAGCGCCGAGGCCGATGGTGATCACGTGGCGCAGCTCCAGCGGGGTGCCTTGCCGTGCCTGCGCGCGCAGCAGGCTCCGCAGGTCCTCGCCGTGGATGTGCTCCATCGCGAAGAACGGGCCCTCCTCGTCGCGCCCCGCGTCGACCACGTGCACCACGTTGGGGTGATCGAGGGTGGCGGCCAGCCGCGCCTCGTCGAGGAACATCTCGACGAATTCCTCCTCGTCGGCCCACTTGGCCAGGATCCGCTTGAGGACCACGTACTTGGTGAAGCCCGAGGGGCCGCGCACCCGGGCCAGGTAGAGCGCGGCCATGCCCCCGCGGGCGAGCTCGCCGACCTGCTCGTAGCGCCGTGAGTGCCCCGGGGGCTCGGGCGAGCGGGTGCCGTCCGAGGGCATCCTGGTGGTGATACCACGGCGGCCGGGCCCCGTAGGAGCGATCGTGCGGGTAGATGGGGCCTACTTGGTTGTTCTTTCTATCTCATGTGCAATACAAAACAAGGGGCCGCGGGCTCCCGGGAGGCACCATGAGGGTTCCGATCGATTGCTGGTACGTGGTCCTGGAGGGACGAGAGCTGCGGCGGGGCAGGCCGCGGGTGGCCCGTCGCCTGGGGCTCGACCTGGTGTTCTGGCGCGATTCCAGCGGAGCGCCGCGGGCGGTGCTCGACCGCTGCCCACACCGGGGCGCCTCGCTCGGCCACGGCAAGGTGCGCGATGGTCAGATCGAGTGCCCCTTCCACGGCTTTCGCTTCGACGGCGGGGGCGCGTGCGTGAAGGTGCCGTGCAACGGCCCCGACGCCCAGCGCCCCAAGCACCTGGCCACGCGCGCCTTCGTGCTCCGCGAGGAGCACGGCCTGGTGTGGCTGTGGTGGGGCGAGCCGCGCGAGGAGTACCCGCCCGTCCCCTGGTTCTCCGAGCTCGAGGGGCGGGAGCACAGCGGCTTCGTCGTCGACAACGACGTGAGCTGGATGCGCAACGTGGAGAACCAGCTCGACTGGCCGCACTTGCCCTTCGTGCACGGCCGCACCATCGGCATGGGCTTCGACCCCCGCATCGAGGTGCGCTCGGTGGTGGAGGGCGATCGCCTCGTCACCTGGCTGACCCGCGACGAGGACGAGCAGGGCAAGCCCTCGTTCCACATCCAGCTCGCGTTCCCCCACCTGTGGCTCAACCCGCTGGGCGGCGACCGGATGATGGCCATGGCCGCGTTCGTGCCCGTGGACGAGACCCACACCCGCATGTACTTTCGCACCTACGCGCGGCCGCTGCTGGTGCCCGGGCTGGCCCGGCTCGTCACCGCCGCGGTCGACGTGGTCAACCGCCTGATCCTGGGACAGGATCTCCGCGTGGTGGCCACCCAGCCGCCCGAGCCCACCGTCGACGTGCAGGGCGAGCGGCTGGTGCAGGCCGACCTGCCGATCGCCCAGTTCCGCAAGGAGATCGCGCGCCGCTCGGCCCCGGATCCGGGCCTGGTCACCCTGCGGCGGCACGGATAGCGCGGGGCCGGTCGGCGCTGCGGCTCACTCGTCGTCGGGGGTCTCGGCCCAGGTGCGGAGCCGTCGCTTGAGCTTCTCCTCGGCCTTGGTCTCCACCACGTTCCAGTCCTCGTCGGGCTCGGCCTCGGACCACTGACGGATCTTCCGCTTGATCTTGGCCTCCACCTTGCGCCCGATCTCCTCCCACTCCTGGTCGTTCATGCGCTGGGCTCGGGAGCGGCGGGGGGCCGCCCGGTGGCCGCTGCCCCAGATGATGGTGGTGCCGAGCAGGAAGCCGAAGTCGTACCAGCCGCCGGTGTTGTTGCGCTCGTAGACCTCCACGCCGTCGGCGAAGATGCCGATGATCAGGGTGACGACGGAGATGGCCCCGTGCCACAGCCCCACCCAGAAGCCGGCGGGGTCCTCGGTGGTGAAGCGCTCGTCTCCGGCGGCACAGCCGGCGAGCACGACGGTGGCCAGCAGCGCCAGGGTGACGGCGAGCAGTGGCTTGCGATCGAGACCCTTGGACATGCCCGCGATGGTGGCCCGCGAGGGGATTCGCACCAACGCCGATGATTGCGTGACCGTGGACCCATAGCGGCAAGCTTTGCCGTATCGATGTCACGCTCTATGACACTCGTGTCACGAAGACGACGTGGATGCCCGGGCGACTCGCCCTGGCTCGATTGCGATCGCCCGAGAATCCGGCCCGAGCGCCCGCGGCCGGGGCTGGTACGGCAGATGCAGTGGGCACGACTCGCATGCGCTGGACCTCGGCTTGCTCGCTGCTCGGCTCCCTCGTCGCCGTGGTCGCGCTCGCGCCCCGGGCCGCCCAGGCCAACAGCTGCCTGCCCACCGTAGGGCCGCTGGCGCCGGCCGATGGAGCCGAGCTGGCGGTCAACGCCCGACCCCTGGCCACCGCCGACTGCGGCGGCGACCTGAGCGGCTGGGAGGTGGAGATCGACGGAGAGCCCGGGGCGCTGTTCCTGCAGGCTCCCGGCTATGGCTACGGGATCCTCACCTCGATCGGCATCGATCCCGCGCCGGCCGAGGGCGCGCGGGTGGAGATCTGGGGCTGCTCGGAGGGCTGCTGGGATCCCTCGGTCGAGCGCGACGTGATGCGCTCCTACGTCATGGGGGCGGAGGACATCAGCCCGCCCGCGAGGCCGGAGCTAGTGGGGCTCGAGTTCGAGGACGAGATCATCACGCAGTGGGACTTCGAGACCGGCCGGGACGAGCTGGTGGCGGTGCGGCGCTGGACCGTGCGCTTCGAGCCGCCGGCCGACGAGTCGCCCGTGGCCTGGGAGGTCGAGGTGGGCCCCAGCCGCAGCAGCGTGGCCTCCAAGACCGCGCGGATCATGGGCGAGCTCGACGACCAGATCGTGCTGCTGCGCTTCGACGACGACGCCGGCCAGGAGGTCTGCGCGGTGGCTCGGGCCATGGACCTCGCGGGCAACGCCTCGGCGATCGGCCAGGTCTGCGTGCAGGTCGGCGAGGACCAGACCCTGCCCGAGGTCCCGGGGGGTGGGGACGACGGGGACGCGGAGGATCCGACCGACACCGGAGCGGACGACGGCAGCGAGGACGGCGGGAGCACCGACGATCTCGATCTCGACGAGGCGGCGACGCTGGACGAGACCCGCCGCGGCTGCTCGATCGCCGGTGGCCGTGGGCTCGGCGGCGCCGGGGCCTGGATGCTGGCGCTGCTCGTGCTGGGCATGCGACGGCGTCTCGAGGGCTGAGCGCGTCCGCCGTGGCCCGCGTTTCCGTCGTGTAACAAAGCGCCTCCATACTGCCCCGGTGATGCGGCGGGCGAGGATCGGCGCGGCGGCGGCCTCGATGGTGGTGGCCGCGTGCGCCCAGCCCACCTCCGAGCACGCCCGCGATCAGTGGCTTTGGCACACGCTCGTGCTCGACAACCAGGTGTTCCTCGAGCGCGAGCCCGAGCTGGCCGGGGGCAAGCTCGCCAAGATGAGCGACGGCCCCTACCGCTTCTTCCGGGGCACGGCCGCGCAGTATGCTCGCGACGTGATGGAGCCGGGCAGCCCCGGCTACTGGCCCACCGCCTTCGGCAGCGAGCAGACCCGCGACGTGGCGCTGGTGGGCGATCCCCACCCCGAGAACATCGGCACCTTCCGGCGCGCCGACGGGACGATGGTGGTCGACTTCAATGACTTCGACGGTGCCACCTTCGGGCCCTACGACTTCGACCTGCGGCGACTGGCGCTGGGGTTCTGGGTGGCGGCGGAGCAGATCGATCGAGACCACGCGGCCCTGGTCGCCATGGGCGAGCCGGTGGAGCAGCCGCTGCGCGAGGGGGATCGCGAGGCGCTGGCGCGGGCGGTGGTCACGGGCTACGTCGACGAGATCGCCCGGGCGGCGAGCGAGCCCGGCCCGGGGCTGGTGCTCTCCGATGCGGAGGCGGCCGGGGTCGTGCTGGGGACGCTGCTCGAGGGCGCGATCGAGGACGGTGACGCGCAGGAGAAGCTCGAGGACTACACCCGGGTGGAGGACGGCGTGCGCCGGATGATCTACGGCGACGTGGAGGCCCCGCGCACCCTCGAGCTCGGCCGCGAGCCGCAGGTGATCTACGAGGACACCATGCGGCGGCTGGGGGCACGGGAGCGCACGCTGGTCACCGAGCTGCTGGCTCGCTACGCCGACTCGAGGGACGGGATCGATCCGCAGGCCCTGCGGCTCAAGGGCAGCGCCCGCCGGCTCGGGGCCGGGGTGTCGAGCTACCCGGTGGCCCGCTACTACCTGCTGGTGGAGGGCGACAGCGAGGCGGTGGAGGACGACGTGCTGCTCGAGCTCAAGCAGGTGCTCGACCCCGTCCCGATGCCGGGGCTGCTGCGCTACCCCTCGCGGCCCTTCTCCACCAACGCCGAGCGCGTGGTCGGGATGCAGCGGGCGCTGCAGGCGTTCGACGACGACGATCCCTGGCTGGGCTGGGCCGTGGTGGGGGACGACGGCTATCGCGTGCGCTGGCGCAGCGGCTACCAGCGGGGGGTGCAGGTGCCCGACCTCTCGCGGGACCTCGCCGACGACGACCTGGTCCCGGACGATCTCGTGGTCTTCGCCGAGCTCGCGGGGCGCCTGCTGGCCCGCAGCCACGGGCGCGCGCCCAAGGGCGACGGCACGCCCGCGGCACCGGCCATCGCGGCCGCGATCGGAGACGACGGGCAGGGGCTGGTGGAGGAGGTGATGGCCTTCGTGGATGCCTATGCCCCGCGCGTGCTCGCGGATCATGCCGCCTTCGTGGAGCTGCTCGAGGCCCACGGTCCTCGCCTGGGGTATCGCCGCCGCTGAGTTGCCCATGCTCGCGTCGATCCCCACGCTGTTGCTCGCGCTCGCCTCGCTCGCGTCCTCGCTCTCGGCAGGGGACGAGCCGACGTCGGAGGCCGAGGTCTCGGGCGCGGCAGGGGACGCGGATGCGCCCGATCCCGAGCCCGAGGCGAGCGACGAGCCGGCGTTGGAGGCCGAGGGCGACGCACCGCCGGAGGGGCCCGCCACCGAGGAGGCCGAGACTCCGGCCGGGGCCGACCCGCCCTCGGCGGGGACCGAGGAGCCGCCCGCGAGCGAGCCCGCGTCGCCCGAGACCTCCGCGGTCTCCACGGTCTCCACGGTCGACGGCCTGCGCCCCGGCGGCTGGGCGCTCGACCACCCGCGGGAGCACTACTGGGTCCCCAACTCCTGGCCCGTGGCGCAGCCCTGCGACTTCACCCTCACCCCGCGGCGCAGCTGCCTGGTGCTCTCCACCGACGTGTTCGCGGGCTACCGCCACGACTTCGTGGCCGGCGGGTCGATGGGCGAGTTCCGGGTCGATCGCGGCGAGGTGGGCACCGGCTTCGTCTGGAAGCCCCACGCGCGCATCGAGGGCGGCGCGGTGGTGCGCCTGGAGGCCATTCGCTCCGCGGGCCCGGGCAGCCTGATGGGCATCGACGGCAACTCGCTGATCGTGCGCCTGCTCGAGACCTACGGGCACGTCGCCGCCCACCTGGGACCGATCGATCTCGGCGCTCGCGTGGGGCTGGTGCCCGAGCGCTGGATCGAGCAGGTACAGAAGGTCTACGACACCCGCGCCGTGGCCTCCATCCCCTCGGAGCGGGCCGCGTTCCTCGATCGCTCCGACGTGGGCGCCACGCTCACCGCGAGCGGATGGAAGGGCCTGGTCGAGCTCGATCTGCAGGTGGTCAACGGCGAGGGGCGGGCGCAGGAGGAGCTCAACCCGGGCAAGAACACCACCGCCATGCTCAGCGTGCGGCCGCTGCGGAGGCGCCTGCCCAAGGGGCCCCTCGTGCTCGCGGTGCACGGAGGCTACCGCGACGGCTCGCTGGGCGTGGCCTCGCTGCGCAACCACCGGGGCGCGGTCGCGATCGGCGTGAGCAGCCCCTGGGTGTACGCCGGCTTCGAGTACGCGCATGCGCTGGGCTACCAGGCGCGCGGCGACGTGACGGCCAATGCCCTGGGCGCCTGGGCCAGCGGCCACGTGCTCGCGCCCTGGCTGGGGCTGATGGGCAAGCTCGATCGGATCCAGGCCGATCTGAGCGATGGTGACAGCGTGGTCCTGGTCGCTACCGCCGGGGCCTTCGGCGACCTGTTCCCCTACATCGATCGCAATCGCCGACGCCTGCGGCTCTACGTGGTCTACCAGTACGAGGGCCATGGCGACGCCGCGGGTCCGCTGCCGGGCACGCCCGAGGCGCTCGACACCCATCGCGTGATGGTGCAGCTCCAGGCGCGCGGGGCCATCCGCGCCTACTGAGAGCCGCGCTCGTCGGTCGAGCATTGGCGCCGGGACGAGGCGCGAGCCCGGCCGAGCGTCGCGATCAGCCGGGCTGCCAGCGCACGGTGGTGGGCCCGCGGGCGAGCACCAGCTCGCCGCTCGCGTCGAGGGGCACGATGCGGATCCGACGGGCCTCCTCGCGCACGTAGCTCCCGTTGGTGCTGGCGGTGTCGATCGCGTGGGGGCGGTCGTCGATCGCCAGCACCAGCAGGTGCACCCTCGAGACGTCGGGATCGAGGATCCGCATGCCGCCCCCCGACTCGCAGCGATCGTAGCGACCCAGCAGCACGCCGCGTCGCAGCGCCCGGTCGCCGACGATCAGCCTCCGGGGGCGCTCCGAGCTGCCGAGCACGAGGCTGCCGCGGGGCTCCTCGTCGGGGATCAGCAGGCGCTGCTTGGCGGTCACGGGCCCCGCCACCCGGTGGACGATGGTGCTGTCGCTCGTCGAGCGGGTCCGGCGGGAGCGGCCGACCATGGTGTCGGCCACGCGGTACGCCGGGGGCCAGGGCGCCTGGGGATCGTCGTCGGGCTCCGGGTACTCGCGCGGCGGGAGCTGGGCCCAGGCGTCGTAGGCGTTCTCCGGCCACTCGGTGTCGGTGCCGGTGACCAGGAAGAACAGCGCCTGACGACTGCAGCGCAGCAGCACCGGGCCGTCGACCGCGAGCGACCGGCAGGGATGGCCGTGCTCGTCCTCGAAGCCCAGGGGCGTGCGCAGGTCCATGATCCGCAGGCGCGGGGTCTGGTCCTCGGCCGCGGTGCCCACGAGCACGGCCAGGTGGCGCAGCGACAGCGTGGGGTCGTGGGGCAGGAACAGGTCGGCCTGGCTGTGGCGACCCACGATGGCCACGCTCGGGGCGTCGGGGCGCGCCGCCACGCACAGCACCGTGGGCTCGCGATGGCGGCGGTCCTCCGCGGCGACGATCACCACGCCGGGATGGGGAAAGCCGGTGCCCGCCCGTCGGATGGCCGGGTAGTGCCGCACGAAGAGCTCGCGAAACGACGAGCGCTCGTCGTCGCGCGGCACGACCCTCATGATCATCGTGGCCGAGTTGTCGTGCTCGCGACCTCGACCCGGGGGCAGCGTGGCGTCCGACATCGGTGGATCGAGGGTAGCAGACGAGGCCCGGCCCATCCGGGCCAGCGGCTCGGGTGCGCGGGGACGAGCGGGGTCACGGGCCCTCGCCCCAACGAGGGCGAGGGGAGGAAGGTCGGGCGCTTGCTCAGCGAGGCGTGGCCTCGATGATCATGGGCTCGTCGCCGAAGCTCTCGGAGGCGCCGCGCCGTAGTCGGAGGCGATAGGTGGTGCCGTCGTCCAGCGCGCTCGGATCGACGGCGCCGGGCCCGGGCTCGGGGGCGGGGGCGTCCGTGCAGGACTCGAAGTGGACCCACCGCGTCTCGGGAGGGAGCCGCCCTTCCACCGGGGCGACGATCTCGATCTCGTAGGACTGCTGCGTGCAGCGGCCGCTGCCGATCGGGCCGCGGCCCACGATGCGAGCGTCGACCGTGACCTCGTCGGCTCCGGCGGAGCTCGGGTGTGTCGCCGACTCGGGCGACGCGGGGGCCTCGGGCAACGCGGGGACCTCGGGCGCCGCGGGGGCCTCCTCCGCGTCCGGGGCGTTCGCCGGAGCGGAGGGGGGAGAGCAGGCCGTGGTCAGCAACAGCGCGAGCATCGGCGAGATCCGATCGCGGCCCAGGAAGAGGGAGGGGGATGCCATCGATGCGATTGTCACAGTTTGTTCACGAAGGCGAATCAGGAGCGAAACGGGGAGGGATTTCCATGGCTTGGATCGCCGTGGGCACGAGCTCGGCGGGAATGCCACGGCCTTGCGGCCGGCCGTCGTCACGCCGAGAGTCGACCCGATGTCACGCTGCGCGCCCATCCTCCTCATCCTCGCCGCTGGTCTGGCCCTCGCGTGCAGTGGTGCAACCACGGGCGCGGACGCAGGCGACGGCGACTCGGGAACCTCGGCCGAGGACACCGCGGGCACCGGCGCGGCGAGCTGCGGCGACGGGGTGCGCGACGAAGGCGAGGAGTGCGACGGTGTCGACCTGGGCACGGCGAGCTGCGCCACCATCCCGGGCTTCGTGAGCGGGACCCTCGCCTGCACGGCGGCCTGCACCTTCGACGTGAGCGCCTGCGAGGGCGATCCTGCGGCCGCGATCGTGCGCCTCAACGAGCTCACCTCCGAGGACATCGCCGAGGGCCCCTACGTGGGCGGCGATGCGATCGAGCTGTACAACGGGGGCGGTGCGGCGGCCGATCTCGCCGGCTGGCAGATCTCCGATGATCCCGAGTTCGCCGACGACAAGACCTATACCTTCCCCACGGGCTCCATGCTGGCGCCGGGCGGGCTGCTGGTGCTGGTGCAGCTCGACGAGACCACCGGCACGGGCGACTACCCCTTCGGGATCAGCGGCAGCAACCCCGAGACGATCACCCTGCGCGATGCCGACGGCCTGGTGATCGACGACGTGAGCTTCGAGGGGCCCGACGCGGCGGTCTCGTGGTGCCGCCTGCCGGACGGCGACGGGCCGTGGCAGGGCTGCGAGCGGACCTTCGGCGAGCTCAATGCCCAGGGCGAGCCGCCGTCCTGCGGCGACGGGATGATCGGGCCCGGCGAGGACTGCGACGGGGCCGATCTCGGAGGCGTGAGCGATTGCGTGGAGCTCGACGCGGCGCTGCAGGGACCGGTGGGCTGCGCCGACGATTGCAGCTACGACCTCGGCTCGTGCGAGGGCACGCCGGGCATGGGCGTGGTGCTCAACGAGCTCGCCTCCAGCGGCAACGACGAGATCGAGCTGTACAACGCGGGGCGCGAGGCGGTGGACGTGTCGGCCTGGATCCTCACCGACGACCTGAGCGACCCCGGCGATCCCTACGACCCCGGCGCGGACCTCGAGGAGCTCGTGTTCGCGCCCGGCACCGTGCTGCAGCCGGGGGACTTCCTGGTCGTGGTGCAGGGCGGGGGCGCGGGCGAGCATCCCTTCGGCCTGGCCGCGACCGGCGATGCGGTCACCCTGCTCACGCCCGGCCTGGTGGTGGTCGACTTCGTGGCCTACGGGGACGGCGAGGCGGCCGATTCCTACTGCCGGGCGCCCGACGGGCCCACTGGGGAGTGGACCGCCGGCTGCACCCCGACCTTCGGCGATCCCAACGAGTGAGGCTCCGGGGCCCCGGTCGCCTCCTGGGGCGAGCGCGTCGATCTCGGGGGGAGGGTGCAGTATCCTCGTGAGGATGGCGAGGGTCGGGCTGGTCGCGATGTGCATGCTGACGCTCGCGTGTCGCGAAGGGGCGGGGAGCGACGACGACGGCGTGGAGACCGATCGGCCCTCGCCCTACGCGGAGGACGACGGCGATACCGGCGTGGAGGTCCCCGCGATGCAGCCCGACGAGATGGTCGCGTCCTCGGTGGCGGGGGTCCGGCTGTTCCTCGCGCTGCGGCCCGACGCGGTGATCGACACCTGGGAGTCGATGCTGGTGTTCGACGATGCCTGCCCCGAGGAGCAGCTGGTCTCCATGGAGGCCGAGTCCACCGTGATCTCCTGGGCCACCGAGGGCTGCACCACCGCGGCCGGCCTGGAGATCCGCGGGGCGGGCCACCTCGAGCGCTTCACCACGGTGGAGGGCGAGCGCAGCAGCGAGGGCGCGGTGCTCTACGCCGAGGCGGGCACCATGCGGCTGAGCGCGGCCGACGGCCGCTTCCTGGAGACCAACGGCCACCTCTACCTCGAGCGCGGGACCTCGCCCGACGGCACCGACTCGTATTTCGAAGTGGGCGGCGATCACTCGGCCGACGACGCGACCGCGGCCACCTCGCCCCTGCTCGACCCCGCGGTGCGGGTCCAGGGCTTCCTGTTCGGCTACGACGGCGGGGGCTACCAGGCGCTGGGCGGCGCGGGCACGGTCAGCGGCCCCGCGCTGGGCTCGGCGCTCGCCTTCCAGTTCTCCGACATGCTGGTGGTGCCGCAGGCCTGCGCGACCGAGCCCGTGGCCACCTTCAGCATCCGCGACGGCGAGGGCTTCTGGCACGACATCGTGTTCGATGCGGCCACGCTGGTCGATGGGGAGGACCCGCAGTTCGACCCCGCGCTCTGCGACGGCTGCGGCACCTACCTGGCCGCGGGCACGGTGCTGGGCGACGCGTGCATCTCCGCGTCGCAGGTGGCGAGCCTGATGGAGTGGGAGGGCGCGCCGTGGTGAGCCGGGCTCGCGGGTGGCTGGTGGTCGCGCTGCTGGCCACGGTGGGCTGTCGCGACGACGAGGGAGGCGAGGGCGACGGCGGCGGGTCGGCGCGGGCCGGGCTGAGCGAGGCCGAGCTGCTCACGCGGGCCAGCCTCGATCTCCGCGGCGTGCGGCCCTCGGTGGACGAGCTCGAGGCGGTGCGACGCGAGCCCGCGCGGGTCGACGCGATGATCGAGGGCTTCGTGGACGACCCCGCATTCGGCGAGCGCATGAAGGACGTGTTCGCCGGGGCGTGGCGGACCCGCATCGATCTGTATCGTCTGCCCGAGCTCGGCTACGCGGGCGAGTACGACGACCCTCGCCACGCGGCGATCGGCGAGGAGCCGCTGCAGCTCGTCGCCTACATCGCGCTCAACGATCTGCCCTTCACCCACCTGCTGCGCTCCACCGAGACCTTCGTCGACCCCGTGCAGCTCGACACCTGGCCGCTGGAGCCGGTGGAGGGCCCCGCGGGCGAGCGCCTGCCCGAGGGCACCGTGCGCGCCCGCTACGTGGATGGGCGGCCCCTGGCCGGGGTGCTGAGCATGAACGCGGTGTTCTGGCGGCACTCCTCCACGGTGGAGAACGCCAACCGCGGGCGGGCCAACGCGCTGTCGCAGGCGCTGTTGTGCCAGTCCTACCTCGATCGGCCGATCGACTTCCCCACCGATCTCGACCTCACCGACTCGGAGTCGATCCGCAACGCGATCGCCACCAACCCCGCCTGCCAGGGCTGCCACTCCACCCTCGATCCGCTGGCGAGCTACCTGTGGGGCTACATGTACCCGGATTCGGATCTGCCCGAGCCCACCTACGCGGTCGACCAGGAGCGGGCCTGGCAGATCAACACGGGGGCGCGGCCCGGCTACTTCGGCCAGCCCGGCGAGCGCTTGGTCGATCTGGCCGAGCACGTGGCGGGCGACGAGCGCTTCGTCTCGTGCACGGTGCGGCGGGTCTACGAGGGGATGCTGGGGCGCAAGGCCGCCCTCGAGGACGAGGGCGCGCTGGCGGAGCATCGCGAGGCCTTCCTCGACGGCGGGCTCACCCTGCGCGCGCTGGTCCGCTCGATCCTCCACGACCCCAGCTATCGCGGCGAGCCCTGGACCCCGCGCTTCGGCGGCTCGCCGCAGCCGGTGCACGAGAAGGTGGCGCCGGTCGGGGTGCTGAGTCGATCGCTGGCCACCCTCAGCGGCTACGAGCTGCGGCTGGCCGGGCGTCCCGGGACCGAGCTCGACCTGGCGCTGCGACGCCTCGCCGGCGGCTCCGATCGCGGCGACACCACCAACGTGTCCACGGGCGCGGTGCTGGTGCAGCGTCGGCTGGCCGAGGCCGGGGCGAGCCACGCCGTGCTCGCGGCCCAGGAGGGGCGCGCGGCGGGGGGCACCCTCGATGGCTTCCTCGGCGGCGTCGACCTGGGCCAGGCGCCCACCGCCGAGCAGCTCGCCCAGCTCGTCCGCATCGTCCGCTCGCGTCGCCTGGCCGCCGACGATCCCGAGATCGTCGCGCTGGTCGGCGTGTGGGACGACGTGGCCGCCATCTCCGATCCTCCCCAGGCCTGGATCGCGGTGCTCACCGCGGTGCTCGCCGATCCCGACCACCTCCTCTACTGATCCGCCCGAGGACCCATGCTCACGCGACGACGCTTCGTACGAACGGTGGCCACGGCGGGGGCGGCCCTGGCCATCACCCCGCGGGTGCTGGCGGGGCGGGGCGACGGCTCGTGCCGCTTCCTGTTCGTCAACGCCGAGGGCGGCTGGGATCCGCTGTGCGTGTTCGCTCCCATGTTCGACTCGACCGAGATCGAGATGGAGCCGCAGGCCGAGCGCTGGACCGCGGGTGGCCTGTCGCTGGTCGACCACCCCGCGCGCCCGGTGACCCGCTCGTTCTTCGAGCGGCACCACGGCGAGGTGGCGCTGCTCAACGGGGTCTCCACCCGCAGCGTCAACCACGAGATCTGCTCGGTGGTGGCGCTCACCGGATCCACCTCGGCCGATCGACCCGACTGGGCGACGGTGCTGGGCTACGAGCAGCGCGACAACAGCTCGCTGCCCCACCTGGTGGTGAGCGGCCCCTCGTTCCCCGGGCCCTACTCGGTGCTCGTCAGCCACGCCGAGGGCCTGCTGCAGCCCACCATCGACGGATCGATCCTCGAGATCAACGATGCCCCCGTCCCGCGCCCCGAGGCTCCACCCTCGCGGATCGTCGATCGCTTCCTGGCGCAGCGCGGCGCGGCGCGAGCCCAGCGGGCGCCCGAGTCCGTGCCCCTGACCGACTACCGCGAGGCGCTGGCGCGGGCCAAGGAGCTGAGCGACGCCAGCCTCGAGCTGCGCCTGGTGGCGGGGGAGGACTTCGCGGGGCGGCTGCACACCGCAGTCTCGGCCCTGGCCGCCGGGGTGTGCCGCTGCGCCAGCGTGGGCACCGGCTTCGTGTGGGACACCCACGACGACAACAGCGTGCAGTCCGGCCTGTTCGACGGCTTCTTCGGCGACCTCGACGATCTGCTCGCGTTGCTCGCCACCACGATGGGACCGCAGGGGCAGCCGCTGGCCAGCGACACCGTGGTGGTGGTGACCTCCGAGATGGCGCGGACGCCCGCGTTCAACGGCAGCGGCGGTCGCGATCACTGGCCCTACACCTCGATGATGGTGCTGGGCCCGGGGGTCGTGGGCGGTCGCAGCTACGGCGGGTACTCCTCGCTGTACACCGGCGTGGGCGTGGCTCCGGGCGGCGAGCCCGATCCTGCGCAGGCGGGGATCTCGGCCGAGTCGCTGGGGGCCAGCCTGCTGGTGCTCGGCGGGGTGGATCCCGAGCCCTACCTGCGCGGCGACGCGAGCCCGATCCCGGGGTTGCTCGGGTGAGGACGACGAGACCGCGGTCGGCCGGGCTGGCCCTGGCCGCCTTGCTGCTGGGCCCGTTCGCGTGCGATGGCGGTGATGACGAGGAGCCCATCGGGGCCGCGGCCGACGAGGGCGAGCTGGCGCCCTGCGACGAGCAGCCGGTGATCACCTACGACACCTTCGGCCGGGGCTTCTTGGCGACCTACTGCGATGGCTGCCATGGCTCCGACGTGGTGGCTCGCCAGGGTGCTCCGCCGGACGTGGTCTTCGACTCACGCGAGGGCGCGGCGGACTGGGCCGATCGAATCCTCGCTCGCAGCGCGCCTCCCGATGGCTCGCCGGCCACCATGCCGCCGGTGGGCGGCGTGACGGCAGAGGATCGCGATCGCCTGGTCGTGTGGCTGACCTGCTGGGAGTAGTGGCCCGCCCGTGGACAGGGTGGTCCGCCCACCCGTGGGCCACTGGGGGATCATCGCGTCGCCAAGCCCTCGGGATCACTCGTGCCAGCTCGGCTACCTCGTCGACGAGCTCGAGGGGACGGTACTCGATGACCCGATCGCCGCCGATGGCGTGCTTGCGTTGGTGGAGTCGATGCGTATCCTGCCGAGGTGGGCGCGGCGGCCCTGGGAGATCACCGAGGACCGCATCGCCTGGCTGGCCCAGCTGCTCGAGGTCGTGACGGATGAGCTGGGTCGCGATGACCTTCGCGCGCTGTGGACCTACGTCGTCAGCGCCTTTCCCCCGGGCTCACCCCTTCGCCAACCCCTCCTCCACGCCGCGAGACCGACCATGCCGCAGGAGTTCATCTCCATCTACGACGAGGCCGTCGCCAAAGGGCGGACCAAGGGGTTGGCCAAAGGGCGGACCAAGGGATTGAGCGAGGGGCGGCGGGCGACGCAGGCCGAGCTGCTGCTGCGGGTGCTCGAGCATCGGGGGCTCTCGCCGTCGGCGGCTCAGCGTCGGCGGATCAACCGCTGTACCGATGATGCGCTCCTGCGGCGTTGGCTCGCTCGCTCGCTGAGCGCTCCGACGATCCAGGAGGTGCTCGCACGATAGGGCCCGGTCCGAGGGAGAGGTGGCCCGCCCGTGGACAGGTGGTCCGCCCACAGGTGGGCCACCCGGGGATCATCCCTTCGGCAAGCACACGAGATCGTTGCTCCCACCTCCCGGAACGGCTCTTGCTGAATCTGGGGCCATGCTGAGTCGAAGCTACTGTGCAGGGCTGTGTGGAGTGGATGGTTACCTGGTCACGGTCGAGGCCGATGCCCGCATGGGGCTGCCGGGTCTCACGGTGGTCGGTCAGACGAGCGGGGCGCTCACCGAGGCCCGGGAGCGGGTACGCAGCGCGCTCGCCCACTGTGGCCATGCGATCCGGCCACGTCGTCAGGTGGTGAACCTCGCTCCGGCCGATCGTCGCAAGGACAGCCCGGGCATGGACTTGGCCATTGCCTGCGCATTGCTGGCCGCCCACGAGATCGTGGCGGTCGAGCGCCTGGAGGGGATCGTGCTGTGGGGCGAGCTGGCCCTCGACGGCAGCCTGCGCCCGGCCGCGGGCACGCTGGTGGTGGCGGACTGTGCCCGGCGAAACGGCTTCCAAACCATCGTGGTGCCTCGGGCTGCGGCGCCGGAGGCCGCGCTGGTCGACGGCCTGCGCGTGCTCCCGGCGACCAGCCTGGCCGAGGTGGCGGCCCACCTGCGAGGTGAGGCCACGCTCGAGCCCCACCTGCGCGGCGAGGCCGAGCCCCCGCCGCTCGACGACGAGATCGACATGGCCGACGTCCGCGGCCTGGCCCTGGGGCGGCTGGGGGTGGAGGCGATGGTGGCCGGCGGGCACAACCTGCTGCTCCACGGTCCTCCCGGCGTGGGCAAGACCATGCTCGCGCGGCGGGCCGCCGCGTTGTTCCCTGCGCTCGACGACGAGGCCGCGCTCGAGGTCACCAAGATCCACGGCGTGGCCGCGGGCGCGGTGGCCTCGGCCCTGCGGCGGCGGGTGCCCATTCGCATGCCCCACCACACGGTCTCGGTGGCGGGCCTGCTGGGGGGTGGTCGTCCGCTGCGACCGGGCGAGGTGAGCCTGGCCCACCGCGGCGTGCTGTTCCTCGACGAGCTGCCGGAGTTCTCCCGCGCCTGCCTCGAGGGCCTGCGCGAGCCCATGGAGGCGGGCGAGGTCTCGGTGGTGCGAGCCCACGGCGCGGTCACCCTGCCGGCGCGCTTCCAGCTGCTCGCCGCGATGAACCCGTGCCCGTGTGGCTTCCTCGGCCATCCGCGACGCGCCTGCGTCTGCTCTCCGCCCACCGTGGCCCGCTACCTCGCACGGGTGTCGGGACCGCTGCTCGATCGCGTGGATCTGGTGATCCCCATCGCGCCCGCTCCCGAGGGTCTCGAGCTCGCGGCCGAGCCGGGAGAGCCCAGCGAGCGCATCCGCCAGAGGGTAGGACGGGCTCGGCAGCGCCAGGCCGAGCGCTTGGCCGACACCCCGTGGCGCACCAACGCCGAGGTCCCCGTGCGGGGAGGTGCCCTGCAGCGGCTGTGCGCGCTCACTCCCCCGGCCGAGCGATTGCTCGAGGAGCTCGCGGGTCGGCGTCAGCTCAGCCCACGAGCCCAGCATCGACTGCGCAGAGTCTCGCGCACCTTGGCCGATCTCTCCCCCGAGGTCGATGATTGGCGAGACCCCGTGCCCGAGCTGTTCGTGGCCGAGGCCGCGCATCTGTACCGTGCACCGAGGCCCGGAGACGCCTGAGCCCACCGGGGGTCGCATGCCCCCGCGGTGGCTCGGCGCCCGCGGACGACTGTTCTCGATGGCGCGGGGCGGGTACCGTCTCGCCCGTGTCGAGCGACGATCGGATCGTGGCCATCGTCAATCCGGCGGCCGGTGGGGGTCGTGCCGCTCGGCGCTGGGCCACCGAGGAGGAGCACCTGCGCGCCCGGTGGTCGGGCCTCGAGATCGCCCGCACCGAGCATCGCGGCCATGCGACCACCCTCGCCCGCCAGGCGCTGGAGGACGGCGTGCCCCTGGTGGTCGCGGTCGGGGGCGACGGCACGGCCAACGAGGTGCTCACGGGCTTCGTCGACGAGGACGGCAACAACCGCTTCCCCGAGGCCGAGCTCGGCCTGCTGGGGGCGGGCACCGGGGGCGACTTCCTGCGTCAGCTCGGCAGCCCTTCGTGGTCCGAGCAGCTCGAGGCCCTCGACCAGCCGGGCCAGCTCGTGGACTACGGCGCCCTGCGCTTCCTCGATCACGAAGGGGCGATGCGGGTGCGGCCGTTCCTCAACGGAGCCAGCGCCGGCCTCACCGGCGACGTGGTCGCCCGCGTGCTGCGAGCCAGTCGCGTGAGTCGCCGCCTGCTCGGGGCCAAGGGCACCTACGCGTGGTACTCGCTGCGGGGCATCATGGCCTACGACTTCCCGCCGGTGGAGGTGCAGGTGGACGGCGGCGAGCCCCGCTCGGTCCGCCTCGCCCTCGCCACCGCCAACAACGGGCAGTACTTCGGGGGCGGCATGTGGATCGCCCCCGGGGCGGTGCTCGACGACGGCCTGCTCGAGATCCAGTACGCGGGCGACATCTCGATCCGGCAGATGCTGGGCCTGTTCGGCAAGGTGTTCGGGGGCAAGCACGTCGGGCACCGCCTGATCTCCTCCGCTCGCGGCACCCGGCTGAGCATGCGAGCGCTGGACAAGGAGGTGCTCGTGGAGATCGACGGCGAGCAGCCGGGTCGCCTGCCCGGCGAGCTGTGGCTGGTGCCCCGCGGCCTACGCCTGCGCGCGGCGGGCCTGGGCGTTCGCCTGTCCTCGCCCGAGTGACGCGCTGTCCCGAGCGCGTCGACGCGCTCGCCTGTCCTCGCCCGAGTGATGCGCTGCCCAGGTGCGTCGACGCGCTCCCCCGCGGACCACGGCCGTGCGCACGCCGGTGCCTCAGCTACTACAGGCGTCGAACGCAAACGCGGCCCGCTCGGCGGCCCGTCGGGCGCCGGCCAGCGTGCGGTAGGCCGGCTTGGTGTCGTAGTGCTCCATCGCCTCGTCGAGCGCCTCGATGATCCGCTTCTCCTGGCGCTCCGCGGTGCGGCAGGCGTCCTTCTCGCTGCCCGGCACGTCGAGGGTCTCGAAGTCGTTGGCGCTCACCTCCACCCCGAGCTTGCCCGCGAGCTTGAGCACCTTCTTGGCGTCCTTGCGCTTGCGTCGCGCGTGCTTGTTGAACGGCTGATCGGGGTACTTGTTCTTCGAGGCGTCGTAGAGCTGCTGGGTGGATCGGATCGCGCCGTAGGCCTCGTTCAGCGCCCGGATGGCGGCCCGGTCCTCTCGCTTCATCGACTGCTTGCCCTGCTCGGGGGGGCTGTTGACCTCGTCCGTCTCCTGGTCGAGCTCGCAGCTCTGCTCGAGCTCGGCGTAGCGAGCCTGCACCTCCTCGCGCTTGGGGTGCTCGGGCACCAGGTCGATGAACATGCGGTAGTAGGTGAAGGCGGTGCGACAGTCGCTCAGTGCGTCGGCGGCCGAGGCGATGTTGTAGGTGAACACGTGCAGGTGGGGGGCATAGCGATAGCCCTCCTGGAACTTGGCGAGGGCGGTGGCGAAGTCGCCGGCCTCCATCGCGGCCTCGCCCTCCCCGAACATCTGCTTGGAGTAGTCGAGCTGCTCCTTGGTCACCTTGGCTCCCGGCCCCGAGGGCCCAAAGCCCACCGACGCCGCCGCCAGCACTGCGGTCGTCAGCCACACCTGCGCTCGCTTCATCCTGCCCATCGAGGCAGCATACCGCAGGTTCGCCGAGGCTCGCCGTGCGGTCGGCCGGTCGCCGCGCCTAGGGGTGGCTCGCTGGCCAGCTCGAGCAGGGCATGGAGCACCGTGTCGCCCACGGCGGCCAGGCTCTCGGCCGAGAGCTCCGCGAGCACGTCGCCCCGCGTGTGCCAGGGCGCGTACTCCTTGTCGATGAGCAGCACCGAGGGCACGCCCGCCTCGGTGAGGAGCTCGTGGTCGTCGAGGATCCCCACCGGACGCCGCCGATCCTCGAACTGAGCGTGCCCTCGTCGTCGAGCCACCGCCCACAGCCGGTCCACCAGCGCCGGCGCGTTGCCGATCGACAGCGGTTCCTTGGGCAGGTGCAGGTCGCGATCGCCCACCATGTCGAGCACGATGCCCAGCTCGGCTCGCTCCAGCCACGCGGGGCGCTGCTCGGCTGCCTGGGCCGCGAAGTGGCGCGAGCCCATGCAGTAGCCCCCGTACCCCGGGCGCCCGAGTTCCTCTCCGTCGAAGAGGATCACCGTCACGCCCACCTCGGGCGGGAGGGCCTCGGCGAGCGTGGGCAGCAGCACCAGCAGCACCGCCACGCCGCTGGTGCCGTCGTTGGCCCCGGGCACCGGCAGCTCGTGCGCGGCGGGATCTTCTTCCTCGTCGGCCCAGGGGCGGGTGTCGAAGTGGGTGGCCAGCACGAAGCGCCGCGGCGCGTCGGGCCGCAGGTGGGCGATGAGGTTGACCAGGTCGTAGCTCTGGCCCGTCGCGGGATCGTCGGCGCGCAGCGGCTGGCGCTCGACCGCCTCGGCGCCGGCCATCTCGAGCATCTGGGCGAGCGCATCGATCGAGCGCTCGCGCCGAGGATCGCCCAGCCCCCGCGGCCAGCCCATCAGCACCTCCACCCGCGCGAGCGCGGCTGCACCGGAGAAGTAGGGGGCCCCCGGCTCGCCGTCGCCGGTGTCGTCCGGCGTCGCGCTCGGTGGGGGGGCGGATGCCGGAGGCCCCGGCGGCACGCTCGGCGGAGGGCCGAGGCAGCTCGCGAGCCCCGTCCCCAGCGCGAGCGCCAGCCCTCGTCCTCGGCTTCGGATCCCGAGCATCGCCGGCAGCCTACCGAGGTCGACGCGTTCATACGAGGAGCGGCGCGCTCGACCGAGGTGGCGTGTCGGTAGAGCGATGGGAGCGGCGTGGTCGACCGAGGCGGTGGCGCGCTCGAGCGATGGGAGCGGCGTCCAGGTCCGCGAGATGGTGTCGTCGCGATCGCACGAGGCCGTGTCGCCTCTTGTCCGAGAGATCGCTTCGACGTGCTCGTACGACGAATGTCGTCTCCGGTACCCGAAATCGGTCGCGAAGGCCGCGAGTGGCCCACCGGTGGTCAGGTGGTCCGCCCACTGGTGGGCCACCCGGGATCTATCGGTCTCGCAACCCCACGGAGTCATTGAAGCGGGTCGTTGGCACACCTTCCGCAGAGAAATGGGGCAACCAACGCGGCTCCGGCCGCATCACCCCAATGGAAGCAAGCACCATGACCAAGAAGACCAAGACCACGGACCCCAAGACCACCGAGCTGCCCGCCAAGGCCGACGCGAGCAAGGCCGACGCGAGCAAGGTCGGCATCACCAAGCCCGATGCGAAGGCGACGATCGATCGCACGCCGGTGCGGCAGGCGATCGGCAAGGCCATCGATCTCATCGTCGGAAAGTTCGGCAAGGGCGCCATCATGGCGCTGGGCGGCGAGCCCGGTGAGCGGGCCACCTTCGAGGCCATCCCCACCGGCTCGCTGCACCTCGACCGGGCGCTGGGCATCGGCGGGGTGCCCAAGGGGCGCATCGTGGAGATCTACGGCCCCGAGAGCTCGGGCAAGACCACCCTCACCCTGCACGTGATCGCCGAGGCGCAGCGTCAGGGCATGATCTGCGCCTTCGTCGATGCCGAGCACGCCCTCGACGTGGGCTACGCCCGGGCGCTGGGGGTCGATCTCGACGAGCTGCTCATCTCCCAGCCCGACCATGGCGAGCAGGCGCTCGAGATCGTCGACACCCTCGCGCGCAGCGGCACGGTGGGGCTCATCGTGGTCGATTCCGTGGCCGCGCTCATCCCCAAGGCCGAGCTCGAGGGCGAGATGGGCGATCAGCACCTGGGGCTGCAGGCGCGGCTGATGAGCCAGGCCATGCGCAAGGTGGCCGGCGTCTCGTACCAGACGGGCACCACGGTGGTGTTCATCAACCAGCTCCGCCACAAGATCGGGGTGACCTTCGGCAGCCCCGAGACCACCACCGGCGGCAACGCGCTCAAGTACTTCGCGTCGGTGCGCCTCGACATCCGCCGCGTGTCCACGGTGCGCGAGGGCGAGACGGCGGTGGCCAACCGCACCCGGGTGAAGGTGGTGAAGAACAAGTGCTCGCCGCCCTTCACCCAGGCCGAGTTCGACATCGCCTTCGGGCGCGGCATCGATCGAGAGGCGGAGATCCTCGACGGGGCGCTGGCGCTGGGTCGCATGAGCAAGTCCGGCAGCTGGTTCAGCTACGGCGACACCAGCGTGGGCCAGGGCAAGGCGGCTGCGATCACGTGGCTGCGCGAGCACCCGCAGGAGCGCGAGGCGCTCGTGCAGGAGCTGCGGGCGAGCTGGGGTGATCGCATGCTCGACCGCGCGGCGTGATCACCGATGCGAGGCGAGGCGGGTCACGGCCCGCCTCGCCTGCATTCGGCCGACGACGCTCGATTCGGAGGCGTCACGCGACCGAGACGGGTCCCTATGGGGCCGAGCGGCCGGTCTGGCGTCGTGCGTTTGGTGCGCGACCCGACGGATCCCACGTGCAGGTGAGGAGCCCCATGGACCGACGGGATTTCACCGGATCCCGCGATCGCCCTTGCGGAGGGCCGCGCTCGTTGCGAGACTCGCGCCTCTCCCTGTCGGAGGCACGAGTGAGCAGCTACTACGTTCTCAAGATCCAGTACGTCAATCGGCCGCCGGAAACCCGGAACATCAGCGCGCCGACGACGACGATCGGACGAGAGTCGGGTGACATCGTCTTGAACGATCCCCAGACCTCCGGTCGCCACGCTGAGATCCACTTCAACAGCGGGTCCGTGCAGGTGCGCGACGTGGGCAGCACCAACGGGACCTGGTTCAACGGCCAGCGCATGACCGATTTCGGTCTGCAGCCCGGCCAGTGGTTCCAGTGCGGTCAGACCACCCTGCAGCTCATGTCGGTCCAGGGCGTTCAGCCGCAGCCGGCCAAGACGGTGATGTCGGCCGGAGGCCCGCCGCCCGGAGGCCCGGGGCAGCCGCCGTGGGGACAGCCCGCGGCTCCGCCTCCGTCGCCGCCGCCCGCCTCGCCGCCGCCCGCCGCCGCGGCTCCGGGCTATCCGCCCGCCGGTGGTGGCTACCCGCCCGCCGGTGGTGGTGGCTACCCACCCGCTGCTCACCCGGCCGGTCCGCCTCCCGGCGCGCCCGGTGGCTTCGGAGCTCCCGCGGCCCCGCCTCCTGGGCCCCCGCCCGGTCAGCCCGCCGGCTTCGGCGGTCCCGGGCCCGGTGGCTTCGGTGGTCCTCCGCCCGGCGGCCCGCCGCCTGGTATGGGTGCTCCCGGTGGCATGGGCGGTCCTCCCGGTGGCTTCGGCGGCCCGCCGCCCGGCGGTCCGCCGCCCGGCATGGGTGCTCCCGGTGGCATGGGTGGTCCTCCGCCCGGAGGTCCCGGTGGCTATGGTGCCCCCATGGGCGGCCCTGGGCTACCCGTCCCAGGCGGCCCCGGTGGTCCCATGGCCCCGATGGGCATGGGCGGTGCCACCGGAGCGGTTCGCCCCAACTTCCAGGGTACGGGCGGCGAGCTGTTCGTGACCTTCTTGGTGGGCTACCTGCTCACGGCGATCACCGCGGGCATCTACGCTCCGTGGTTCGTCTGCAAGCTGACCAAGTTCGTGATGGACAACACCACCGTGGGCCCCACCAAGCGGGGCGAGCTGCGGCTGCAGTTCGAGGGCACGGGCGGTGAGCTGTTCGTGACCTTCTTGGTGGGCTACCTGCTCACGGCGATCACGATCGGCATCTACGCCCCGTGGTTCGTGGCCAAGCTCATCAAGTTCTTCACCAACAACACCACCGCGATCGCACAGGACGGCACCCGCTTCCGGCTGCAGTTCGAGGGCACGGGTGGCGAGCTGTTCGTGACCTTCCTGGTGGGCTACCTGCTGACGGCGATCACCTTCGGCATCTACGCCTCCTGGTTCGTCTGCAAGCTCAACAAGGTCCTGCTGTCGCGCACGCACCTGCTGGAGAACGAGCAGCCCGCGGGCAACTTCGACTTCGAGGGCACGGGCGGCGAGCTGTTCGTGAAGTTCATCGTGGGCTACCTGCTCACCGTGGTCACCGCGGGCATCTACTTCGCCTGGTTCCAGGTGAACCTGATCCGCTTCAACGCCGAGAACACCCGGATCTACTACCAGGGCCGGGCCTTCGGCGGTCAGTTCCACGGCACGGGCGGCGAGCTGTTCGTCACCGTCCTGGTGGGCTACCTGCTCACCGTGCTCACGGCGGGCATCTACGGCGCCTGGTTCATGGTCAAGCTGTGGAAGTTCCAGCTCAACCACATGGAGTTCAACGACATGGGCGCGGCGGGGATGCCCAGCGCCATCCCGCCCGGCGGCGGCATGATGCCGGGTCAGATGGCCGGCATGCCGGGCCAGATGCCCGGAGCCATGCCGGGCCAGATGGGCGCCTTGCCGCAGCCGGGGATGCAGCCGGGCATGCCGCCTGGGATGCATCCGGGCATGCCGCCCGGCGGTCCCGGTGGCTACGGTGCACCGGGAGGCTACCCGCCCCCGGGCTACCCGCGCTGAGCCTCGCTCGCCGAGGCTGATGCTCGAGGGGCCGTGCCATCAGGCACGGCCCCTTCGCTCTTGGTTGGGTCGGTCTGCGGTGACGTCGTGGTGGCTCGGCCGTCGATCCCACGGCATCTCCTGGTCCGGTCGGGCCGGCAGGTGACTCCCTTGGCTTGGGGGTCCGAGCCTCGCCTCGTGGGCGTTGCGGGTCCGAGCTCGCCTCTTGGGCGGCAGCCCGAGTCCCGCGTCGTAGGCGTTGCGGGTCCGAGTCTCGCCTCGTGGGCGTTGCGGCATGGCGGGTCCGAGTCCCGCGTCGCGTCGCCGGACGCCCTGCTCCCGACGAGCTCCGGGAGCATCCCCGACGAGCTCCCGATCGCTCCGAGACCCCCGGATGCCGAGACGACGAAGGCCGCGACGGTCACCCCGTCGCGGCCTTCGTGCCCAACCGGCGTGGCCGGTTCCTAGAAGTCGGTCTTCAGCTCCTCGAAGCGCTGGAGGATCTTGCCCACGTACTTGCCGTGGGGGAAGCGGTCGAGGTAGCGGCGGCCGCGGTGCAGCGCCTCGGTGATGCGGCCGTCCTCGGTGGCCGACAGCCACAGGCGGTACATCGCCATCTCCACGCTGTGGTGGTTGCGAGGCGCCCGGCGCAGGAACTCCTCGAAGGCGTTGTCGGCCGCGCGGTAGTCGAGCGCGTAGTCCATGCGCAGGATGCCGACGAGCAGGTAGCCCTCCACCGCGGCCGGCTCGTCGCCGTACTCCGAGATGAAGCTCGAAAGGCAGCGGGCGGCACGGAAACGGGTCTGCTGCGAGGCGTAGAGCTTGCGGCAGTTGTCCAGCGCGGCCCGCAGCTCCTTGCCGCGAGTCTCCTTGACCTCGACCATCAGGCGGTCGATGAGGTCGCCGGCCTCGTCGTCCACCACCAGCGCCGCACCGTCGTCGAACGGGCGGGTGGCCTGCCCCACACGCCGGCGGGTGACGGGCACCTCGAAGATCGTGGTGGGCTCGGCGGTGGGAGCCGGCACGTGCAGCAGCGTGCGCTGGATGGCGTCCTCGGGCAGCCCGGGCACGTTCCAGCTCGTGGGGATGTGACCGTCGGCGAGGGTGAGCGCGTCGGTGAAGTCGGCCGAGTCCACGTCGACCTCGTTGGACAGCGGCAGCGCAGCCTCCACCTCGTCGCGACCCACATTGCCGTGGCTCGAGGTCGCGACCTCGTAGCGATCACCCGACTCGACCTCGGCCCGCAGGTCGTTGGTCTCGGGGTGGAGCACGTCGACCTGGCCGCGGAGCACCGAGACGATCGTCTCCTCGTTCTCGTCGACCTCCACCGTGAACACGGTGCCGATCACCCGCACCACCGCGGTGGGGGTGCGCACGTAGAGGATGGGATCGGAGGGGCGACGGTCGTAGCGCACGGCCGCGATGCCGCGGTGCACCTCGAGCTCGATGAGGCTCGGCGTGGCCTTGGTCCACTCGATGTCGGAGCCGGGGGTGAAGTTGGCGACGATCTTGCCGACCATCCCCACCTGCAGCGCCTCCTCGTCGTCGACCTGGAAGCGCGTGCCCACGCCGAAGGTGTCGGTGTTGGCGACCGCCCGCTCGGGCTTGGCCATCGAGATCACCGAGGCATCGCCCCCGAGCACGCGGCCGTAGCTCTGCGCCGGGTGGTCGATGCCGCCGTCGGTGGCGGTGTCGTCGACCACGTCGTGCTCCACCAACGCGGTCGGCGAGGTGTTGTCGGCCACCGTCTCGGCGTCGCTGCCCAGCGACATCGGACCCACGTTGAACAGCGCAAGGGTGAGCGCCGCGGCGGCGCCGGCCATGGCGGTCACGCCCGCCCGCAGCGACCACTTGTGGTACCAGGGCGCGGGCTGCTCCTCGCGGGCGCGGCGGAGCGCGGCGTGGAACTCCTTCTCCTCGGCCATGCCGGTGGGGGGCGGCGGCACCACGGGACCCTCGTAGAGCGCGTAGAGCAGCCGGTGCATCTTCCGGCAGTCTCGGCACTCCCGCAGGTGCGAGTGGTAGAGGTCGCGTACCCCTTGCGTGGCTCGATCGCTCATCACGAGCTCCGCATCCTCGCGGCATTCGTGACAGCCGTATCGCGTCGGGTTGATCTCAGTCATGGCGGACCCCAGTGCCTTCTCAGCTGGCGGATACCAGCTCGCGTAGCTTCTTGCGAGCGCGGGTCAGACGGTCCCCCACCGTCGACACCGGCTTGCCGAGGATGTCGCTGATCTCTTGGAGCGTCAGCCCCTCGTAGTGATAGAGAACGAAGACCTCGCGCAGATCGGGGCGCAGGCGCTGCAGCAGGCGATGCGCCTCGTCGCGGGCCTCCACCCGGCTCGACTGCACGGCCGTGCCGCGCCCGGCGTTGAACCAGTTGAGGGCCGTCTTGACCCGGTCCCGGCGGAAGCGCTGGCGCAGGAGGTTGTGGGTGGTGTTGGCGGTGATTCGGTACAGCCAGGTGCTCAGGGTCGAGTTGCCCTGGAAGCTGCCCAGCGCGTTGAAGGCCCGGGCGAAGACGATCTGGGTGAGGTCGTCGATCTCGCAGTCGGGACCCAGCAGCCGGAACAGGTGCGCTCGCACCTGTCCCTGGTACGTGCCGTAGAACTGGCGAAGCGCCCGGTGGCGGCCCGCCTTGGCGCCCTCGAGGAGCTCTTGCTCCTCTCGGGAGAGCACGCAGACTCCCGCTTGCGACACGTCCGCCCCTTCGGGAGGCACGTGAGCGATCGCAATGTTCTCGGCGCTCTGCATCGGGCTCGTCTCGCGCAGCGGCGTCTGCAACCGTAGGACAACCTTTTCGCCCGAATTTCCGGGCCACGATCGAGTTAACCTCATCCCAGGCCCAACGGGAAAGCTCGAGCCCAAACCGAGCAGTGACCCAGGATCGGTGGGCGGGACGCATACTCTGTGCGACAAGGGTTCTGGAACGGCGTCCTCGCCCCACGAGACGCGGCCTCCATGGCCGAGAAGTACGCATGGTTGACCCGCGTGGTCCTGGATGTCGCAGGGCCGGCGCGGCCTTCGGATCTGTGTGAGGCCGCGCGTCGGTGGCCTGGCGCGCTCCGCGAATGCCAGCGAGTGAGCCCCCAGCGCTATCGGGAGCGCGGTCGGGCGGCGATCCGGGCTTCTGCGGAGAACCCGCAGTCTCGCGCGATCTGGCGGAGCCGCGGACAGGCCGCCCTGTGCTTGTGGAGCGAGCTGCACCAATTGCACGCCGACCTGCTGGCGTGGCGGGCCGGCAGCCCGGCATCGCGGACGGTCGATGACTTCCTGCGGGATCTCACATGCCGAGATCCCGCGCGCCGCCGCGCCTGGCCGGATTCGGCCGTGGTCCGGGGCTGGGCGATCCCCGGGGTGGGGGCGCGGCTGGCCGAGCGCTGCCTCGCGGAGCGGGCCGAGCTCTCGCTCGATGCCCTGCGCCGTTGCCTGCTCGACCTCGACGACGGGGCCTCGTGAGCCCCGAGCCGATCCTCGCCGGCGAGGGGCGACGCCTTGCGCCGAGCCGTCGGCCGGCGGCATGGTGGTCGCGATGGGCACCACGCTGCGCATCTTCGCCGCGGTCGTGCTCGCGCTGACCCTGCTGACGGGCTTCTACCTGTCGGGCAAGGCGCGGCGCGACACGGAGCAGCGCGTCGCCGATCTGCAGGCGGGAGTCGATCGCGGCGAGCAGGCGGTGGAGAGCGAGGCCAAGGCCCTGCCGCGCTCGCTCGAGCTCGACCCCACCCAGTTCGAGGCCCGCATGAAGGAAGACCTGGCGCGCTTCGAGCTGCCCCCGATGTCGCTGGTGGATCTCGCGGCCCCCAACGCCTACTTCGAGGAGGTCGCCGAGCCCTTCACCCTGGCTCCGGGCAAGGCGTGGTCCTCGGCCCACGTGCGGATCAAGGTGCGCCTCGACAAGGTCAACTACATGCAGCGCGGGGCGAGGATCAGCTCGGTGCACGTGATCGCTCGCGTCGAGAACATCTCGGACGTGCCCATCGCCTACCGGCTGGTGCTCTCGGGTGAGGCCGGCAACTGCGAGGTCCGAGGCGCCCGCGAGCACAACGCGGTCAGCCTCGCGCCGGGAGAGGAGGCCGAGATCGTGGTGTGTGCCGGTCGCGATCGCGTGATCGTGGAGTCGCTCGAGGTGCTCGAGGTGACGATGCTCGGTCACTACTACCTCGGCCAGGTCTCGCCGACGGCCTTCGGCCAGGACGCGATCTCGGCCGCGTCGCACCGACCCCAGGGTCCCGTGTCGATGTGCTCGGACCTCGACACCAAGGCCCATGCCGCCTACCTGCAGGCCGGCACCGCGAGCTGGGCCGACATGGCGGACTTCTACAGCCGCCACGATTGCCACCGCCTGCACTTCTTCCCGGGCTACCACCGGGCCGAGGAGCCGCTGGCGGCCCTGCCCGTGGCTCCCCCCGCCTGATCGCCTCCAAAGGCCGGAATTCCCCCGTCTGGGGTCCCGGCGCGGGCCCTTGCGGCCCCCCTCATGCTTTGCCTTGAAATCTATGGGTTTTTCCCTCTACCATGCCGCATCGCGGGTCCCGTGGGCCCCAGGTGAGCCGTGACGAAGTCCGAGCTGATCGAGGTCGTTGCGCAGGAGACGAATCTCACCAAGGGACGAGCCGAGCTGGTGATCAACACCATCTTCGAGTCCATGGTGGAGGCATTGCAGCGGGGCGAGGGCATCGAGATCCGCGGCTTCGGGAGCTTCACCGTGCGCCAGTACAAGGCGTACGAGGGACGCAACCCCCGAACCGGCGACGCCGTGCACGTGGCCCCCAAGCGGCTGCCCTTCTTCAAGGTGGGCAAGGACCTGCGGCTGCGGGTCAACGGCGAGCGCATCGGCAAGCCGGCGCCGCGGCGGGTGGAGCCCAGCTCGACCACCGCGAGCCCGACGACCGGCGTGAGCACCAGCAGCCCGAGCAAGCCCAGCCCGGCCTCCGACTCGGGCATGACCGAGGACGTGATCTAGCCGGCCGATGGCCGGCTAGCCCGTCGCTCCGGTCGGAGGCGTGGCGGTCGGCTCGAGCACGAGGCGGCCGGCGGTGGTGTCCAGTCGCGCCCGGGCGCCCGCGGGGAGCTCGGTGCAGCCGCGGCAGCCGACGAGCGCGCTCAGGCCGAGCTCGCGGGCCATGAGCGCGGCGTGGCTGAGCGCGCCGCCGTGCTCGCAGCACACCGCCCGCACGCCGAGCTGCTGCAGCGCGACCGCGGCGGGAGCGGTGAGCGAGGGCAGGGTGACGATCGCGTCGGGGCCGGGTGGATCGGCGAGCAGCGCGGGCAGGTCGTCGCGCGGGGCGAGGCGACCGGTGAACGAGGGGCCGATCGGCACCCCGCGTAGCCGCGTGCGTCGGCCGAAGGACACGGGGCGGCCGTCCTCGATGCGCAGGGGGGGACGCAGCGCGGCGCGGCGGTGCTGGAGCTCGCGACGCCCGGCGATGCGCTCGCGCAGCCCGTCGGTCTCGCCGCGCAGGGCCGCGACCACCTCGGGCGCCGTGAGCATGAACGCGTCGTCGCCCAGGGCCAGCCGCCGCCCCGCGGCGAGGAACCATGCGCGCAGGGGGGCGAGCCCCAGCGCGAACAGGTGATCGTCCCACTCACCGAGCAGCGTGGCCGCCTCGGCCTCGGTGCTCGGTAGCGTCCAGCTCTCGTCGCTCCGACGGGCGCCGAGCTCGGCGAGGCTGGGGCTGGCGAGATCCCAGGTGGCGGGCAGCACATCGAGGAACTCGTCGCGGCCGCGGGTGGTCAGCGGACGCTCGGCGTCGGTAGGCAGCGCCCGGCCCAGAGCGCGACGAGCCACGGTACGCGCAGGCACCAGCACGCCCACGTAGGCATCGATCATCGCGAGGAAGGCCGCCTGGGCCTCGGGCAGCGCGGCCACCAGCGCCTCGGGATCACCCGCGTCCTCGAGGTGCTCGACGAGGGCGCCGAGCCGCTCGCGAGCGGCGGGTAGCGTGCGCTCGTGGAGCTGCTCGATCGCCTCGAGCGCGGTGGGGACGGCGGAGGCCGACGAGGACGGACGCCGATGGCGAGCGAGGTCGCGGGGAAGCGTGCGCACGTACAGCCACCCGGCGAGCACGGTGGGATCGCCGGCGGCCGGACGCTGGCCGCGGAGCCAGTCCATCAGCCACGCGTGGGCGGGGGACAGCGGGGCGGGGTTGTGCTCGGCGTCGAGGGTGAGCGTGCCGTGCAGATCGGGCCGGCGATCGTCCCGCGCCAGCGCCTCGCGGAACTCGGCCCAGCCGGGGTGCAGCGGGGCGGCCAGCGGGCGCGCCTGCACCAGCCACACCTCGCCGTCCTCGGCGACCACCAGCTCGAGATCATGGCCGTGCTCGGCGGGCGGGAGGATCGCGACGGTGCGATCGACCAGCGCCTCGACGGGCTCGCGCGCGGGGTCGTTCCAGTGCCGCAGCAGGCCGGCGTAGTCGGGGCTTCGCCCCTCGGCGAGCGCCTCGCCCGATGCTGCGTGGACCTCGATCTCGGCTCCCCCCTCGGGTGGCACGGCCACCACGAGCAGGGCGCGGCGCGGCACCTCTTGCTGCACGATCGCGCGGTCGGGCGAGCCGGCCCCGCCGTGCTGGCGGTACGCGACCAGCCATGGATCGTCGCGCTGCGTCGCGAGCTCGGCGAGGGCCTGCCGCACCGCCGAGACCTCCTCGCAGCCCAGGCGCGAGCGAGCGAGGCCGGCCGCGCTGCCCTCCGCCTCGTCCTCTCCCGCGAGCGCGCTGCGGACCACCACCGGGCCGTGCCGCAGCAGCTCGGCGACGGCCGAGGCCACGGTGGGATCGTCGAGCGCGGCGGCCGAGGGCGAGAGCACCAGGCCGCGGGGCACGGGCAGGCCGGCCCGGGAGAGCTCGGCGAGGCGTCGTGCCTTGGCGGGGAGCCCGGAGGCCTCCACCGAGGACAGCCACGGCGGCGATTCGCTCATGCGGGCAGCATAGGAGATCGCCGCGCGGTTGCGGTAGCCTGCCGCCCCGCGTGTCGGTCTTCGACGACTTCGAGCCATGCCCCGCGCTCCATCGCTGGTTGCTGCCGCGCTGGGAGGGCAAGGTGGTGGGGGCCTGGATGTGTGGCTCGCGAAGGCGGTGGAGGGCGCCGCGAGCTCTTCGTCGCATGCTGGGGCGAGCCGGCGCGGTGGAGCTGCTCGAGATCCCGGAGCCGGCCTCGCTCGACGTGCTCGTGGTGGTGTCGCCGCTGGCCGAGGGCGAGCTGGTCCCCGACGAGATCTGGACCGCGCTGCGGGCCGGCGGCGAGCTGGTCGATCTGGCCACGGCGCGGCGCCGAGGCGTGGGCGACGTGCTGCGGCCGTGGGTGTACGCCCAGCGGCTGCGCGAGGCCACGGCGCGACGCGTGCGGGCGTGGCTGGAGCGCGGGGCGTTCGGGCCCGAGCAGTGGGTCGCGGTGGAGCCGGCCGGGGTGGTGGTGACGATGGTCGAGAAGTCGGTGCTGCCCGGGCGGTAGCGCGGGTACCATGGCTCGGCCCATGGCCGAGGTCCCGCCCACGATCCGCATGCAGCTATGCATCGAGGACGTGCTCCGCAATCGCGTGCCCCTCTTCGACGGCGTGGAGCGCCTGCTGGGGATCTCCGAGCAGGTCCCCGAGCTCGCCCGCGATCGCGATCTACGGAAGCTCGCCGAGCTCCTCGCCCAGGTCGAGCACCTGCCCATCGGAGCGGCGCGGGCCCACTGGCAGCGCGAGGCGCTGCACCGGGTGGATCGCGAGCTGATGGAGCTCGAGCGCCGCCACCAGGATGCGGTGTTCTATGCGTGCCGGCGCCTGCAGGACGCCCTGGGTCGGCTGCTCGCTTGAGGCCATCGGCGACCAACAGGGCTCGCGCGGGCGCGGGGCTGCGCGGCGACGCAGACGAGCGATAGGGCGGCGCGCCGCCGGAGAACTCCACCGGGTCTCCGCGCTATCCTGCCCAGGTGCCTCCGTCGGCATGGCTCGCGCTCGCCGGCACCCTTGTCGCGCTCGCGACGATGGCCACCGGTCGACTCTCGGCCGAGCGCGCGCTCATCGGGACCCTGGTGGCGCTGGTGCTCGCGGGGGTGGTGGAGCCCCCCCGAGCGCTCGAGGGGCTGTCGAATGCCGGCGTGGCCACGGTGGCGCTGCTGTTCGTGGTGGCGGCCGCGGTGCGGCGCTCGGGAGCGCTGGGCCTGGTGCTGCACTGGCTCCTCGGCAACCCGCGGGGGGCCCTCGCGGCGCAGCTGCGGCTCACGCTGCCCGTCGCGGG
Organism: Myxococcales bacterium; assembly: GCA_020633315.1. GTDB lineage: Bacteria > Myxococcota_A > Polyangia > Nannocystales > Nannocystaceae > Paraliomyxa. The sequence continues at coordinate 7,990 of JACKDV010000029.1, read as the reverse complement.
GCTGAGTGCCTTCCTCAACAACACCCCCATCGTGGCCATGCTGCTGCCCGACGTGCGGCGCTGGGGCGAGGAGCGATCGATCGCGCCGTCGTACCTGCTCATGCCGCTCAGCTTCGCGGCCATCGTGGGAGGCATGTGCACGCTGGTCGGCACCAGCACCAACCTGCTGGTCGACGGCCTGCTGATCGATCGCGGCGAGCCGTCGCTGGGGATCTTCTGGATCTCGCCCGTGGGCGTGCCCGCGGCGGTGGTCGCCCTGGTGGTGATGGCGCTGGTGGGGCGCCGGCTCTTGCCCGGTCGCGCCGCCGACGAGCTGCCGCTGGCCGATCCCCGGCGCTTCTACGCCGAGGTGAAGGTCGATCCCAGCGGGCCGCTGGTGTCGCGGCGCCTCGACGAGATCCGCGTGCCCGGCCTCAAGGCGTTCGCTCCGATCGAGCTGCGCCGCGGCAGCACGGTGATCTCCGCGCCCCGCGGCGACCAGGTGCTCGCGGCCGGTGACTCGCTGCTGTTCACCGCGGCCGCGGCCGAGGTGCTCGAGCTGCGCCGCGTGTCCGGCCTGAGCGTGCCCCAGCGGGGCACCGACGCGCAGGCGCCCCGCGGGCCCCTGGCCGAGGTGGTGGTGGGGCGCGGCTGCCCGCTGGTCGGGCACTCCGTGGGCGATGGGAGCTTCCGCCGTCACTACGGCGCGGCCGTGCTCGCGGTGGCCCGCGACGGTGAGCGCACCGAGGCCACCGCGGTCGCCTCGTGGACCCTCGAGGCGGGCGACATCCTGCTGCTCGAGGCCAGCGCCCCGTTCATCGAGCGGCACCGCTTCGGCGGCGACCTGGTGCTGGTCAGCGATCACGGCCACGCCTCGCCCCACGCCCCGTGGCACGCTCCCTTCAGCCTCGCGGTGGTGCTGGCCATGGCCGGGCTGGCGGCGAGCGGGGCCATGTCGATGCTGATGGCCGCGCTCGCGGCCGCGGGGGCGATGCTGCTCGCTCGCGTCGCCACCTGGGACGAGCTGGCCAACGACATCGAGTGGCGGGTGCTGCTGGCGATCGTGGGCGCGCTGGGCCTGGGCGCCGCGCTGACCGACACGGGTGCCGCGGCCACCCTCGCCCACGGCCTGGTGGCGCTGGGCGGCAGCTCGCCGTGGCTGGTGCTGGCGCTGGTCTACCTGGCCACGGTGATCACCACCGAGCTGGTCACCAACAATGCCGCGGCCGTGCTCGTGCTCCCCATCGGCCTCGACGCCGCGGCCACGCTCGGCGTGTCGTGGCTGCCCTTCGTCGCGGTGGTGATGATCGGCGCCTCGGCGAGCTTCGTGACGCCGATCGGCTACCAGACCAACCTCATGGTGATGGGCCCGGGCGGCTATCGCTTCGGCGACTTCGCTCGCTTCGGTGCACCGGTGGCCCTCGCGGTGGGAGCGACCACCCTCGGCCTCGCGCCGTGGCTCTGGCCGTTCTAGGCCGTCGCGCCCGCGCGTCGATCCCCGTGCCCTTTGGGCGGGGGCGCTTGGCTATGATCATCGGATGGTGCGCTGGTCTTCCTTGGTCTCATTGCTCGCCGTCCTCCTGCTGCTGGCCTGTCCCGGCCGTCCCTCGAGCGAGGGCGACGGCTCGGGCGCGGGAACCGAGACGGCCGTCGACTCGACCGCCACCGATCCCAGCGCCGACGGCCCGACCTCGGCGGGTCCCACCGCCGATGCCACGGAGGGCACGAGCACCGCCACCACCGCCACCACCGACGACCCATCCACCTCCACCGGGGAGTCGGAGTGCGTGCAGGGGACCTTCATGGGGCGGTACTACTCGGGCTTCGAGTGGACCTACGTGGAGATCTGCGATGGTCCCCGGGCCTGGATGGAGGTCGGCAACCTGTTCGGCTGCGATGCCACGTGGGTCGTCGTGGAGGGCTCGCTGTGCGGCCCGGGCTCCTACGGTCACCTGGGGAGCTACGACTACCAGCTCGGGGGGACGGTGGTGGAGGGGCCGTGCGTGGAGGGGAGCTGCGGCGGCGAGCCGAGCAGCTGCGGCACGGTCGAGGAGGTCTGCGGTGGCATGGCGGAGTGCGACTGGATCGCGCAGGATTGCCCCGAGGGAGAGATGTGCGTGCCCAGCTCGCGCTCGGGCGTGCCGCCCTGGGAGGCCACGCGCTGCGTGCCGATCCCGGGGACCACCGTGGGGCTGGGCGAGGCATGTCAGACCGGGCTCGGCAACGACGCGTGCGAGCTCGGCCTGTTCTGCTGGAGCTCGGATCCCCTCGCGCCCGACGGCACCTGCGTGGAGCTGTGTGATCCCGCGGCGTCGTGCGTGGGTCCGGGCACCTGCATCGACTGCGAGGGCCAGGTGGGGCCCGCGATCGGCCCCGAGCTGGGGATGTGCCTGCCCGCCGACTGCGGCGGCATGCCGTGTGGTTGCTAGTCGACGCAGATCACGTTCTTGCGTCGAGCCGCTCCGGGGGCCACGCACTCGACGGTCGTCGCCCTCAGCCGCGAGTGGCAGCCGAACAGCGTCGTCCGATCGTGGCAGCGCCCGACTCGGACGCGCAGCTCCTGTCCGGGCCCGCAGCGGGGCAGCGGGGCGCTCACGGGCACGTTGCCGGTGAAGGGCTCGTCGGTGTCTTCGAGGCACGCGCCCTCGCAATCGGCATCGGAGAGGCAGCGCTTGCCGGCATCTCGCGTGGGCCGATCGCAGGTCTCGACCCCCAGCATCCCCTGCGGGCCCCAGCGGCCACCGCTGGCCAGGCACGCCTCGCGCTGGGCGGTGCGCTCGGGATCCTCGATCACCTCGAGCGTGGTCCGGGCCTGGAAGGAACGGCCGTCGCCATCCTCGGCGACGGCGATCACCCCCAGCGTGCCCGGCTGGGCCGGCGTATGGATCGTCATGGTCAGCTCGTCCCCGTGCCCGAGGGCGCCGCGCTGGGCCTCGAGCTCGAGCAGGACCGTCACCGCGTCCGTTCCGTCGGGGTGGGGGCGGACCACCGTCACCGAGCGGACGATCACGATGCCCTCGCCGCACCACCGCAGCACCAGCGGGCCGGTGCCCCCCACGGTCGCCGCGCCCTGCCATTGCGCGGCGATGGGAGCGGGGGGATCGATCACCAGCGCATCGTGACCCTCGCAGCGATCGTGCTCGGGAGGACTCGGCGCGCCATCGGTCTCGGAGGGGTCCGCGTCACCTTCGTCGGTGGGTGCGGGGACGACGAGGTCCGCGTTCGGACCCGGGCGCACGCAGGCGATCACGAGCCCGAGCCCTGCGATCGACCCGAGCACGCCCACGCACGTCGCGAGCCCTCGTCGCCGCTGCCTCGTCGTGCTCATGCGCACTCGATCGCGGCCCGCCAGGCCTTGCGCAGCTCGCCGAGCCCCGCAGCCCCGGCATTGGGCTCGAACTCGCGATCGCGCTGCCAGGCCCGCTCGAGCGCCGCCGTGTTGGGCCACAGCCCCACGCCGAGCCCGGCCAGCGAGATGGCACCCAGCGCGGTGGTCTCGAGCATCTTGGGACGATCCAGCGGGATCCCCAGCAGGTCGGCCTGGATCTGCATGAGCAGATCGTTGGCTGCGGCGCCGCCGTCCACCCGCAGTAGCTTGGCCGGGCTGCCCAGGTCCGCCGCCATCGCCTCCACCAGGTCGGCGATCTGCAGCGCGATGCCCTCGAGCGCCGCGCGGGCCAGGTGACCGCGGCCGGTGCCGCGGGTGATCCCGCGGATCAGGCCTCGCGCCTCGGGCCGCCAGTGCGGCGCGCCCAGGCCGGCGTGGCCGGGGACCAGCACCACGCCGCCGCTGTCCTCCACGCTGCGGGCGAGCGCCTCCACCTCGGCCGCGCTCTGGATGATCCCCAGCTGGTCGCGCAGCCACTGCACCACGGCCCCCGCCATGAACGACGAGCCCTCGAGCGCATAGGTGGTCGCCTCGCCGAGCTGCCAGGCGACGGTGGTGAGCAGGCCGTGCTTGCTGGCCACCGGCTCGGTCCCGGTGTTGAGCAGCACGAAGGCCCCGGTACCGTAGGTGCACTTGGCCTGGCCCTTGACGAAGCACGCCTGCCCGAACAGCGCTGACTGCTGATCGCCGGCGATGCCACAGATCGGGATCCCATCGGGCAGCCCCGGCACGCCCTTGGTGCGGCCGAACTCTCCCGCGCACGGCCGCACCTCGGGTAGCACCGCCCGCGGCACCCGCAGCAGCTCGCACATCTCGTCGCTCCAGCCCCCGCCGGCCAGCGGCCACAGCAGCGTGCGCGAGGCGTTGCTGGGCTCGGTGGCATGCACCGCGCCGCCGGTCAGTCGCCACAGCAGGTAGGTGTCGATGGTGCCCGCCGCGAGCCGGCCGGCCTCGGCTCGCTCGCGCGCCCCGTCCACGTGGTCGAGCACCCAGCGCAGCTTGGTCCCCGAGAAGTAGGGGTCGAGCACCAGCCCGGTCAGCTCCCGCACGCGGGCCTCGTGCCCGGCCGCCTTGAGATCGGCACACAGCCCGGAGGTGCGGCGGTCCTGCCACACCAGCGCCCGGTGCAGCGGCTCGCCGCTCTTGCGGTCCCACAGCAGGCTGGTCTCGCGCTGGTTGGTGATCCCGATCGCCGCGACGCGCTCGGGTCCCGCCCCCGACTGGGCCAGGGCGTCGGCCACCGCCTTCATCACCGAGGTCCACAGCTGCTCGGGGTCGTGCTCCACCCAGCCGGGCCGCGGGAAGTGCTGCGGGAACTCGTGGTTGACCCGCCCGAGCACCCGCAGCTCGGTGTCGACCACCAGGCAGGTGCTGCCGGTGGTTCCCTGGTCGATGGCGAGGATCAGATCGGCGGTCATGGGCGATGGGCTCATCAGGGGGTGGAAGGGAGATCGGCGGGCTCGGGCTCTCCTAGCACGCGCCGGGCGAAGGCCACCACCTCGTCGCGGGCGAGCTCGCGGTCGAGGTCGTGGGCGATGATGTGGAAGGAGCGGGGCAGCACCACCTTGCGCACGCTGGCGCTGCCCACCCGCTGGGCCACGCGGTCGGCGAGCTCGAGGGGGGCGGTGTGGTCGTGGCGGCCGTGCAGCAGCAGCAGGGGCGCGCGCACCAGCGGCAGCAGGTCGGCCACCTCGCCCTGCAGCGCCACCAGCTCGGCGAGCGCAGGGAAGGGGAAGCCGCGCAGATCGGGACTGACCCGCATGGTGCGATCGATGCGGACGTCGGGGCCGTTCTTGCGCAGCATGCCCACCAGGCGCCCGAGGCCGGGGGTGGTGCGCAGCCGGGCCAGCGCCTCGATGCCGCGGGCCTGCCAGGGCGGCAGCGACAGCGGTGCCGAGAGCACGGCGAGCCCGGCCACGTCGGGGGTGCGCAGCGCGGCCAGGCGCAGGGCGAGCAGCGAGCCCGCCGAGAAGCCGAGCACCAGCACCCGTCGCTCGCCCCCTGCGAGCAGCTCGTCGAAGGCGGACTCGGCCGTGGCATACCAGTCGCGCCAGGAGCTGCGCTCGAGCTCCTCGAGATCCTGGTGCCCCGCGAGCTGAGGGGCTCGCACCGCGTAGCCGAGCTCGTGCAGCGCGTCGGCGAAGGGGGCCACGTCGTAGGGCGTGCCGGTGAGGCCGTGCAGCAGCAGCACGGCCCGCCGCCCCTCGCCGCGGTGGATCGGGCGCGGATCGACGTGGTCCGGGAGCTCGTTGCCCGGGCCGGATGGTGGCGCGGCGGCCTGCATCGCGGTGGCCGAGCTTAGATCAGGTGCCCCGAGGGGCCCACGACCCGGCCGCGGGCGCGGCGAAACGTCGCTCATCCCGTGCATACTGATCGGGACCCGCCGGGGAGCAGCATGGAGCGCAACGAGGAGATCGAGATCATCGAGCACTGCCTGGAGCTCGCCCGGGCCAAGCGCCCGCCGTCCGAGGGACACGAGGCCAGCATCCCCGTGGCGCGCTACCTCGACCCGTCCCGCTTCGCGCAGGAGCTCGAGCACCTCTTCCGAGGGGGCCCCGTGCTGGCGGCCCACGTCAGCGAGCTGGCCACCCCCGGGGACTTCGTCACCCGCGAGATCGCCGGGATCCCCGTGCTGCTGGTGCGCAGCGACGAGGGCATGAGCGCCTTCCTCAACGTGTGCCGCCACCGCGGGGCGATCGTGGAGCCCCGCGAGCACGGCCGCTGCAAGCGCTTCGTGTGCCCGTACCACGCCTGGACCTACGACCGCCACGGCACGCTGGTGCACCTGCGTCACCGCGAGGGCTTCCCCTCGGTCGTCCCCGGCGAGCTCTCGCTGCGGCGGCTGCCCTGCCTTGAGGCCGCGGGCTTCGTGTGGGTGGTGGCCGATCCCTCGGCCGCGGTCGAGCTCGACGCCTTCCTCCCGCCCGCACTCGTGGACGAGCTGCGCGGGCTCGAGGCCGAGCAGCTCGAGGTGTTCGCCTCGGAGCGACGGGTGTGGCGGGCCAACTGGAAGCTGCTGGTCGACGGCGGGCTCGAGGCCTACCACTTCAAGATCGCCCACCGCGACACCATCGCGTCGCTGTTCCTCGACACCATCGCGCCCTACCAGCCCTTCGGGGCGTGCTCCCGCATGGTCCTGCCCCGCAGCAGCATCCTCGAGCTGGCCGAGCGCCCGCGGGAGCAGTGGCGCCTGCGCGACCACGCCAACATCCTCTATGGGCTGTTCCCCAGCGCCACCCTGCTCGTGCAATCCGACCACGTGGTGCTGGTGTCGATCATGCCGCTCGACCTGGGCTCGAGCATGGTGGAGCTGCACACCCTGGCCCCCAAGGGAGCCCGCGGCGGCTCGCGCGAGGGGTACTGGCGCAAGAACCATGCGCTCACCATCACCACCCTCGCCGAAGACTTCGCGCTCGGCGAGCAGATCCAGCGCGGCCTCGCGAGCGGGGCCAACGAGTGCTTCCGCCTGGGGCGCTTCGAGGCGGCCATCGAGCGCCTGCACGCGACGATCGACGCGCGCATCGGCATGCCGGGCGGGTGAGGCCGGCCCGCTCGGGGTCGAGCCGCTCGAGCACGAAGCGCCCGCCCAGGGTCGAGTGGGTGACGTCGTCGTGGGTCCACAGCGCCGCAAGCTCGCCGGCCCGCGCCTGGGCCTGGTCGAGGGCCACCCCTGCGTCTCGCACGCTGGCGTAGACGCTCGAGCTCTACGTCAGCGCGGCCCTGGGCTCGTGGCCTGGACTACAGGGGGCCACCCCGAAAAAGGCTGCCAAAATCTCCCGACCGCGGGCGCGGATCGTAGCACTCGGCCCTTCGGAGCCGGTCTTCATCGTGATGGCGCCGCGCCAGCGCTGCGGTCACACCTGGGTCATCCCGCCATCGACGACGACGAGGTCGATTCCCGTCACGTAGGCGCTGTCGCTCGTGGCGAGGAATAGAGCGGCGGCGGCAAGGTCGTCTGGCCGCCCGATGCGTCCGAGCGGCGTCCGGGCGGCGAACGATTTCTTCGCTTCTTCCGCTTCCTTCGAGGACGCGAACTGTCCGTCGATGATGGGCGTGTCGGTTGCCCCCGGGCTGAGCGCGTTCACGCGGATGCCTCGGTCCTTGAGCTCGGACGCCCAGGTGCGCGCGAACGACCTCACCGCAGCCTTGGTGGCCGCGTAGGTCGTGTAGACCGGAATCCCCATGTTTGCCACGCAGGACGCGACGAGGACGATCGACGCGCCGTCGCGGAGCAGCGGCAGCGCGCGCTGGATTGTGAAGAACGTACCACGGGCGTTGACTCCGAAGGTCCGGTCGAAGTGCTCGGGCGTCGCGTCCTTCAGCGTGACGGTCTCGACGACGCCGGCGCTCGCGATGATGACGTCGACACCTCCCTTGTCGTTCTCGACCGTCGCCCAGAGGCGCTCGATGTCCTCGAGCTTGGACACGTCGCCTTGCACGATGGCGACGTTTCTCCCGATGCTCGCCTTCGCCTCTTCGAGCTGCGCCAAGCGACGCCCAGTGATGAACACGAAGGCCCCTTCGTCCACGAGGCGCTTCGCGGTCGCGAGACCGATGCCGCTGCTGCCGCCGGTCACGACGGCGACTCTTCCTTCGAGCTTTCCCATGGTGTTCCTCCTCCTC
>JACKDV010000028.1 GCA_020633315.1 Myxococcales bacterium | reverse complement strand
GCCCGAGGCGGCGGCCCCGGCCGCGCCTCCCGGTGGCTGGGTGGATCTCTCCGACGACCTCGCCGAGATTCGCTTCTACCTCGACCAGGGCCTCGACGACGACGCCGAGGCGGCGCTGCAGGATCTCGAGGAGCGTCACCCCGGGCACCCCGAGCTGGCGGCGTTCCGTGGCGGCGGCGGGCCGGTGGCCGAGGAGCTCCCGTCGGGGCTGGTCGATGCCGAGGCCGCGGCGCCCCTGTTCGACGTGGACGAGGACGCCGCGGCCGAGCCGGTCAGCTTCGACGAGGACGAGGACGAGGACGACTACCTCTCGGCGATCTTCGCCGACCCCGGCGAGCCGCGCGACGACCGGAGCGGCAGCGGCGACGGAGGAGCGGGGGCCAACGTGGCCGCGGGCCAGTCGGTCGATCCGGCCACGGCCTTCGACCTGGGCGTGGCCTACCGCGAGATGGGCTTGGTCGACGCCGCGATCACCCAGTTCGAGACCGCGGCCGCCGATCCGCACTGGCGCTCGCGAGCGATGACGATGCTGGGCACGCTGCGGGTGCACCAGGGCCACACCGACCTGGCGATCGCCAACCTGCAGGAGGCGCTGGACCTGGCCTCCGAGGGCAACGAGGCCTCCGAGGCGGCCTACGAGCTCGGGGTGCTCTACGAGATGCTGGGCGACGTGGACTCGGCCATCGAGCAGCTCCGCAGCGTGATGCCGGGCTATCGCGATCGAGACGAGCGCCTGGCCGAGCTGGGCGGCTGAGCGCCGCGGCGTCTTGCCGGGCGCCCCGCCCCGCGCCAAAGTGGCGGCGTGAGCGACGACGAGCCGAGACCGGGGCCCTCCACCGTGGCCGTGCACGGAGGCGAGCCCCGGGTGCGTCCCGATCGCTCGCTGACCACCCCGGTGGTGCACGCCAGCGCCTACCCCTTCGAGAGCACGGCCGAGCTGCGCGAGTACATGGAGGGCCGGCGCGAGCGGCCGGCCGAGTACGGTCGCTACGGCAACCCCACCGTGGAGCGAGCCGAGGCCAAGCTCGCCGCGCTCGAGGGGGGCGAGGCCGCGGTGCTGATGGCCTCGGGGATGGCTGCGATCACCACCACCCTGCTCGCGATGCTCAAGCAGGGGCAGCACCTGGTGCTCACCCGCGACGCCTACCGCAAGACCCGGGTGCTCGCCCGCCAGGTGCTCGCGCGCTACGGGGTGGCGGTGGACATCGTGGAGCCCACGGCCCAGGCGGTGATCGAGGCGATGCGCGACGACACCCGCGTCGTGCTCACCGAGGCCCCGACCAACCCCTACCTGCGGGTCCTCGACCTGGGGGCGGTGGTGGCCGAGGCGCGTCGGCGGAGGATCAAGACGATCATCGACGCCACCTTCGCCACGCCGGTGAACATGCGGCCGCTCGAGCACGGCGTGGACCTGGTGATCCACTCGGCCACCAAGTACCTGGGCGGGCACAACGATCTGCTCGCGGGCGTGGTGGTGGGGCGGGCCCCGATCGTGGAGGCGATCCGCGAGCACCTGGGCATCACGGGGGCCGTGCTCGATCCCCACAACGCCTACCTGCTGCTGCGCGGCCTCAAGACCCTCGCGCTGCGGGTGCGCCAGCAGAACGCCAGCGCGGCCCGGCTGGCCGAGCTGCTCGCCGAGCACCCCGCGGTGGCGCGGGTGTGGTACCCGCTGCACCCCAGCCACCCCGACCACGAGGTCGCGCGTCGCTACCTCGCGGGCGGCGGGGGGGTGGTGTCGTTCGAGCTGCACGGAGGCCTGGCCGCGGGGACCCGCCTGGTCGATGCCTTGCAGATCCCCAAGCTGGCGCCCAGCCTCGGCGGGGTGGAGAGCCTGGTGGAGCAGCCGGCCCTGATGAGCTTCTACGAGCTGTCGCCGGCCGAGCGCGAGGCCATCGGCATCGCCGAGGGGCTGGTGCGGCTGAGCGTGGGGATCGAGGAGCCCGATGACCTCGAGGCCGACCTCCGCCGAGCGCTCGACGCGGTGGCCCGGCCCGGCTGAGGGCCCGTAGGGCCGCCTTCGGCCGTTCCCGGCCCGCCTCGGGTGCCCGCGCACGCGCCGCGGGCCCGTGCGCTCGGGTGCGGGCACCCGACTTGTGCCAACCGGCCCTCGTTGCTATTAGCGCGGGACTTCGGGCACGAGTGATGGAAAGCAGCATCGAACGGATCAGTGCGGTCGAGTGTCGGGTCAAGGTCGAGATCCCCTGGGCTGAGGTCTCGGGGCGCCTCGACGCCAAGATGCGGGACCTCCGGAAGCGGGCCCGCCTGCCAGGCTTCCGCCCGGGCAAGGTGCCCCCGCAGGTGCTCGAGCGCATGTTCGGCAAGGGCATCCGGGCCGAGCTGGCCCAGGACCTCGTCAACGAGACCTTCCAGACCGCGGTCACCTCCCACGAGACCACGCCGCTGACCCAGCCGGTGGTCGAGGAGCACCAGCTCAACAAGGGCGAGGCGTTCGTCTACCAGGCGCGCTTCGAGGTGCCGCCCACGGTCGAGCCCAAGGACTACAAGGGCGTGCCCGTGCGGCGCCGCCCGTCCAAGGCCGACCCGGCCAAGGTCGACGCCGAGATCGAGCGCATGCGCGAGGAGCTGAGCGAGCTGCGGCCGCTGCCCGAGGGCGAGACCCGCGAGCACACCAAGGCGCTCGACGTGTGGACCGTGGACGTGGAGGGCACCATCGGCAACCAGCGGGTGGCGAGCAAGGACGTGCAGGTGGAGATCGGCTCCACCAAGAACGAGCCGGTGCCCGGCCTCGCGGCGGCGCTGTTCGACACCCGCCTCGATCAGGTGGGCTCGATCCGAGAGCTGCGCTTCACCCCGCCGGCCGAGCGCGTGCCGGCCAACCTGCGCGGCCAGGAGGCGGTGCTCCGGGTGGGCCTGCGCGAGCTCAAGGTGCGGGTCCCCCCCGAGCTCGACGACGAGTTCGCCCGGGACACCGGCGAGGCCGAGTCGATGCAGGAGCTCCGCGACAAGATCGTCGAGCGCTTCCGCAGCGAGGACGCCGACCAGGCCGAGCGAGAGGCTCGGCGTCGCCTGGTGGAGACGCTGCTCGAGCGCAACGAGTTCGAGCCCGCGCCCTCGATGATCGCCCGTGAGGTGGCCGCCCAGGTGGAGCAGACCAAGCGGCAGCTCGCCAACCAGGGCCTGCGCCTGTCGGCCATCGGCACCACCGAGGGGCAGCTCGCCCAGCGCTTCCGGCCGCAGGCCGCCTTCAACGTCAAGGCGTTCCTGCTGCTCGACGCGATCGGCAAGGCCGAGGGCATCGAGGTCACCGACGAGGACTTCGAAAAGGAGCTCGAGCAGCTCGCCGAGGAGCGTGGCCAGTCCCTGGCCCGCATGCGCCCCAACATGGAGAAGAGCGGTGAGCTCATCCTGCTGCAGGCCCAGATGCGCGAGGAGAGGATCCTCGACTTCTTGATGGGCGAGGCCGAGGTGACCGAGGCCGAGGATCCGGTCGAGGATCACGATCACGACCACGATCACGACCACGACCACGACCACGATCACGACCACGACCACGACCACGAGGTCGTGCAGGCGGCGGGCGAGGGTGAGGCGGCGGCCGAGGGCGAGGCTGGCGCGGGCGCCGAGTCGGCCGACTCGGCCGAGCAGACCAAGCCCGAGGGCTGAGCGACGCCCCGTCCCTCGGGCTCGCGATCGATCCCTTCGCGAGCTTCCGCACTGGCCTGCCCGACCGGGTAGGCCGGGGCCCTCCCCAGTTGGTGGGGGCTCTGCTGGGTGGCCGAACGAGAACGTGGTTCTCGGCCCACTAACTGGCCGAAATCACGGGAACTGCCCCACGCTGGGCCACTTGCATCACCTGGCGAGCGCGTACACCATACCGGGGCGGTCGGGTCCCTCGTGGGGGCGCGATCGATGACCGGGGGCAGGGGAATTGCGCGCTGCGCTCACCCGCAGACCTGCCCCTCGTTCCGCGTCTCCTCCCCACCAACAGCGAGCCCTCGATGAGCATCGGCGACCCCTTCGATCCCTACCACCCGGTCGGTTCCTACTCCCCGTCGGCGAACATTCCCTTCGTCATCGAGCAGACGCACCGCGGCGAGCGGTCCTGGGACATCTACAGCCGTCTGCTCAAGGATCGGATCGTGTTCCTGGGCACGCCCATCAACGACCAGGTCGCCAACATCATCATCGCCCAGCTGCTGTACCTCGAGTCGGACGACGCCGAGAAGGACATCCGCCTGTACATCAACTCCCCCGGGGGCGTGGTGACCGCGGGTCTCGCCATCTACGACACCATGCAGCACGTGCGGCCCCCCGTGGCCACCTACTGCATCGGTCAGGCGGCCTCGATGGCCGCGGTCATCCTCGCCGCCGGCGCCTCGGGCAAGCGCACCGCCCTGCCCAACGCGCGCATCATGATCCACCAGCCCCACGGTGGAGCACAGGGCCAGGCGACCGACATCGAGATCCAGGCGCAAGAGGTGTTGCGGCTGCGCGCCCGGCTCAACGAAATCCTGGCGTTCCACTGTGGGATCGACGTGGAGCAGGTCCTCAAGGACACGGACCGGGACAAATTCATGGACGCAGAGACGGCCAAAGGCTACGGTTTGGTAGACGAGGTTCTGGCCAGACCCTCCGATCCCAACAAGGGCTCGGCCTCGAAGTAAGGGGTCCTGACGCGCCTTCCACGAGACCGGACGCATGAGCTCCTCCAAGCGCGATAACGGCCACGGCAACCTGAGCTGCTCCTTCTGTGGCAAGAGCCAAAAGGAGGTCAAGAAGCTCATCGCGGGGCCGTCCGTCTACATCTGTGACGAGTGCATCTCGCTCTGCAACGACATCCTCGCCGAGGAGGTCCAGAAGGAAGAGCGTCAGCAGGGTCAGGGCAAGGTGCCCAAGCCCAAGGAGATCCGGGTGATCCTCGACGACTACGTCGTCGGGCAGAACCTGGCCAAGAAGATCATCTCCGTCGCGGTCTACAACCACTACAAGCGGATCACGGCCAAGAAGAAGCCCGACGAGGCCGAGCTGCAGAAGAGCAACATCCTGCTCATCGGCCCCACGGGCTCGGGCAAGACCCTGCTCGCGCAGACCCTCGCGCGCATCCTCGACGTGCCCTTCGCCATCGCCGACGCCACCAGCCTCACCGAGGCCGGCTACGTGGGCGAGGACGTCGAGAACATCATCGTCAGCCTGCTGCAGAACGCCGACCACGACGTGGAGCGAGCGCAGCGGGGCATCATCTACATCGACGAGATCGACAAGATCGCCCGCAAGGGCGACAACCCCTCGATCACCCGCGACGTGTCGGGCGAGGGCGTGCAGCAGGCCCTGCTGAAGATCCTCGAGGGCACGATCGCCTCCGTGCCGCCCAAGGGCGGGCGCAAGCACCCCCAGCAGGACTTCCTGCAGGTCGACACCACCAACATCCTGTTCATCTGTGGTGGGGCCTTCGCCGGCATCGAGGACATCATCGACCACCGCATGAGCGCGCGGACGATGGGCTTCGGGGCCGACATCCAGAAGCGCAAGGAGCTGCGGCAGTGGGAGCTGCTGCAGGGGGTGCAGAACGAGGACCTGATGAAGTTCGGGCTGATCCCCGAGTTCATCGGTCGCCTCCCCGTGGTCGCGCCCCTGCAGGAGCTCGACGAGGAGGCGCTGGTCAAGATCCTCACCGAGCCCAAGAACGCGCTGGTCAAGCAGTACAAGCGGCTGCTCGAGATGGACGGCGTGGAGCTCAAGTTCACCGACGACGCCCTGGTCGCGGTGGCCAAGAAGGCCAAGACCCAGCGCTCCGGCGCCCGCGGCCTCCGTTCGATCCTCGAGCGCGCCATGCTCGACGTGATGTACGAGATCCCCAGCGTGGACAACATCGTCGAGGCGGTGGTCAACGAGGAGTGCATCCTCGAGGACAAGCGCCCGGTGGTCGTCTACCGCAACGAAGAGAAGGAAGCGAGCTAGCGCGCTCGCTTCCGCGGGGCTCCTCGGGCGCCGACCGCCCGCAGGGTCTCCGCGCATCTCTCCTGGGTCCACGGTGGCCCCGTGCAACCGGCCGGCTCCTTCCCCGTCTTGGGGACGGAGCGCCGAGATGTCGAGGCACGCACGCGACGGGAGACGAGGAGCCTGGGGGCTGCTGACGGCGGCCTGGCTGGTCTCCAGCGGTTGTTTCCATGACCAGGTGATGGATCCGGCCGGCGAGCCCTCCGACGAGGCGGGCACGAGCTCGGGCGCGGGCGACTCGGGGACCACCGGCCTCGACGACGGGAGCACGGGCGGCGACGAGCATCCGGGGAGCACCGGCGAGCTGGGCAGCACCGGAGGCGAGGACGAGAGCACGGGCGCGCTGGCCACCACCGGCGACGACGAGGGCTCCTCCACCGGCGTGCAGGCCGACGGCAGCTCGGGCGAGACGGTGCTGCACGTGGATGAGCTGCTGCCCGGCGACCTGGTGGTCACCGAGGTGATGTGGAACCCCAGCTGCAGCCTCGACGCCTGCGAGTGGATCGAGATCCTCAACACCACCGATGCCCCGGTGAGCCTCGCCGATCTCTACGTGCAGGACATCGACTACGACCCCGGCAACCAGGGGCGGGTGACCCTCGACGTGGTCGTGGCCCCCGGTGAGGTGGCCGTGATCGTGCGTGGGGTGAGCTTCTGGCCCTACGACTTCGAGCCCGACGCGGTCTACGGGCCCAACCCCGGGCTCAACAACGGCTCGCCCGACCGCGTGGTGCTGCGCAGCGAGACCGCGATCATCGACGAGACGCCCACGTTCTCCATCGACCACCCCGAGGGCGTGGCGTGGTCGCTGTCGACCTCATACCTCGACGCGGTCGCCAACGACGACTCGGCCCACTGGTGCGATGCCACCGAGCCGCTGCCCACGGTGAGCACCACCGAGCTCGGCACCCCCGGGGTGCTCGACTCGCCCTGCTGAGCCGCTCCCGGTCCTCGCGCGAGCGCTCGGGCTCCGGGCCGGGGCGTGCTCGTGGGGCGCGGTGGCTCAGCGCAGGCGGTCGACCTTGAGCTGGCCGTTGCTGGCGAACTCGGCCTCCTTGGCCCGCGCCTCGGCCAGCCCGCTGGTCCGCAGCACCCACATGCGCTTGATCGCCACCACGTCGTCGTTCTCGCGGGCGAAGATCTCGATGATGTTGTTGCCGGGAGTGAGCGGCACCTCGGCCGAGAAGTCGAGCTGGCCGCTCTCGGGGGAGGCGCTGGCTTCGTAGAACACCTTCTCGCGCTTGGCGAAGAGATCGCGCGAGGGGTTGGCCACGGTCACGAACATGTCCTGCACCCGGGTCTCGTCGCCGATGGTGCCGCTGAGCGACAGGGCCTCGGCCTCGGTCTGGGTGACGGCGCCCTGCAGCGAGATCTTGGGCGGCGAGACCTCGAGCACCGGGGTGTGGCGGCCTGCCGCCTTGCCCTTGCCCTTGGTCTCCTCCACCTCGTCGACGGTGGCGAAGGCGAAGCCGCCGTCGCCCAGGTCGAGCCGCACCCAGCCGCCGGTCTGGCCGTTGACGCGGAAGCGCTCGCCGGCCGGGGCCCGCTCGACCACGCGCTGCGGCTCGAGGGGGCTGGCGTAGAGATCGACCTCCTCGCGGGTGATCACGGTCTGCTTGGCCGCCTCGATGGGCTTGGTGGCGTCGAGCACCGGGAACACCAGCTTCTCGGAGAGCGCCTCGCCCACCTTGGTGTCGGAGACCGTCAGCTGCACCCGGGCCTCGCCGCCGGGCGGGCGCTGGCGCAGCTCGGCGTCGAGGTCGATGGTGCGGGTCTCGCCCACCGCGAGCTTCACGAGGTGCTCGCGCCCCTCGTGGATGAACACCGCCTCGTCGCTCAGGTTGCGCAGGCTGATCCAGGTGTCGAGGGCGTCGCCCTCGCCCTTGTTGGTCACGTGCACCCGCAGGCGCACGCGCTCGCCCACCTGCCAGGCGCCGTCGCCGTTGCCGTCGATCTCGGTGCCCTTGGTGGGCAGGTCGAGCACCTGGTAGCCGAACGCGAACTGCGGGCGGGGCAGGCCCTCGGCGCTGATGTCGATGGAGGTCTTCGAGCCGCTGGCCAGCTTGGCCCCGTGCTGCTCGAACAGGTGCAGGTCGATGCGATCGGTGCGCGACAGCTCGTTCTCACCGACCGCGAGCTCGATGTCGAAGCTCTTGGAGGCGCCGGGGTCGATGCGCCCGAACATCAGCTCGCGCTCGTCGAAGTAGCGATAGTCGCTGTCGGTGATCGCCCGCACCTGGTAGGCGGTGGCATCGCCGGTGTTGGTGACGGTGACGGTGACGGTGCCCTTGTCGCCGCCCTTGATCGTGTTGTTGGTCTTGTCGGACGAGACCTTCACCTGCAGCTTGGCCGCGGTGCCGCTGGCCGGCTTGGGGCCCGCGCTCCAGTCGATGTCGCGCAGCGCGAGGCTGCCCGAGATCCGCTCCTGCTGGCGCTTCTTCTGCTGGGCCACGAAGTCATCCATCTGGGCGAGCAGCTCGTCGCGGCGGGTGCTGGGCGCCCACAGCACGAAGTCGCGAGCCATGCGGATCTCGGGATCCTCCAGCAGCATCGTGGTGCGCTTGTCCTCGTCGGCGTCGTCGGTGCCCTCGGGGGGCGGGACGGCCTCTCCGTGGGCGCCGTCCTTGGGCGCCTTGGCCCCCACCTTGGGCGGGGCGTCGGGGTCGAGCGAGCCCTGCTCGAGGAAGTGCAGCGTGAAGGGGCTGCGCTTGCGCTCCTCCACCAGGTCGGACTCGAGGTGGGAGGAGAGCGACTCCTCGCGCAGCAGGTCGAAGCGCTGCCGGCCGAAGTACGCCACGTACTCCTTACCGATCCACACCGGGATGGTCTCGAGATCGGGGGCCACGCCCACCGACTGGATCGAGATGTCGCCCGGGGTGAGGTACTGGGCCACGGTGAGCTTGAGGGCGAGCTCCTTGTCGGCGACCTTGCGGTCCCGCAGCTCCTGCACCGAGCCCTTGCCGAAGCTACGGCGCCCCAGCAGCACCGCGCGGCCCTGGTTGCGCAGGGCCCCGGCCACGATTTCGGAGGCGCTGGCCGAGCCCTGGTCGATGAGCACCACCAGCGGGAGGTCGGGGAAGTCGTAGCGGTCGTCGGCGCGGCTCTCCTTGCGCGGCGAGGCCACGCCCTCGGTGGCCACGATGGTGCCCGCGGAGAGGAAGGCATCCACCACGTCGACCGCGGCGTTGAGCAGGCCGCCGGGGTTGCCCCGCAGGTCGAGCACCACGCCCTCCACGCCCTCCTGCTCGAACTGGCTGAGCTTGGCCTGCAGCTCCTTGCCGGTGCTCTGCGAGAAGTTGCGGGGGATCTGCACCAGCCCCACCTTGTGGACCTTGCCCTGCGCGTCGGTCTCGCGCAGCACGTCGCCGATGACGCTGTCGAGCTGGATGGTGGCGCGGGTGATGTCGAGGCGCTTGGGCTTCTGCAGGCCGTCGCGCATCACGTAGACGGCCACGCTGGTCCCGGCCGGACCGCGCAGGCGGCCGACCGCGTCGTTGAGGCTCATGGTGACGGTGGACTCGGCGTCGATCTGCACGATGCGATCACCGGGGCGCATGTCGACCTTGGAGGCGGGGTTGTCCTCGATCACGCGGATCACCGTGATCGCCCCGTCGCGCATCCCCACCTCGATGCCCAGGCCGCCGAAGCTGCCCTTGGTGCTGGCCTGCATGTCCTCGAAGTCGTCGGGGCGCAGCAGGTTGGTGTGGGGATCGAGGGTGGAGAGGACCCCCTCGATGATCGCGTACTCGGCCTGGCGCTGCTCGGCCTCGTCGAGCGAGGTGTTCTTGTTGATGAAGCGGAACACCTCGCGCACGTGGGGGCCCACCGCCCACAGGGCCTCGACGCTGCTGATGTCGAACTCGCGCTCGGCCGTGCCCACCCGCACCCGCACCGTCTTGCCGTCCTCTGAGGGCATCACCAGCACCTCGGCGATGTCCTGCTCGAGCGCCTCGAGGGCGGCGAGGGTCATCGCCTGGGGGTCGATGCGCTCGGGCTCGACGTAGTACTTGGAGACGTTCCACAGGGTCCAGTCGAGGACCCGCAGCTCGGTGGCGTCGTGGTCGGGCACCAGCCGGGCGTGCTTGCGCGGGTCGGTGCGCTGGGCCTGCGCATAGGTGTCGCCCATGGCGGTGAGGCCCAGGGCCGCGAGCAGCGAGCCCACCACGATGACGGGGGCCGAGGCGCGGCCGGAGCCAGGGAATCGACGACCAGAGGCAGAGGCGCTCACCTCAGCAGTCTACCGTCGGGGTGGGGGGTGGGCCACCGCGTGGGGATCGAAGGGCGGTGAAACCAGGGGGGGTGGTGGTGGGTCGACGACCGGGCGTGGCCGCGTCGGAGCGCCGTGTGCTGCTCGGCTCGTCGGCGTAGCGTCCCTTGCGCCCGGCGAGCGGGAACCTCGGTGGCGCGCGGTCGTGGGACCTCCGTAGATCGGCCGTGCAGCGGTGGGTCCACGGCGTGAAACAACGCCGCCGGTGGCGGCGGTGGTCGTGCGGTGGACGCCGAGATTACACTGCCGCCGGTCATGGCGAAGGGCAGCAAGGCGAGCTCGCGCAAGACGGCCCGCGGCAAGCAAGACGCCCCGAGCGAGGGCGCCGGTCGCGAGCCAGCTCCGGAGTCCGAAGCGGTCGAGGTGGAGGTCCTCGACGGTCCCCCCGACGACGACTCGGACGAGGGGGACGACGGCGGCCCCAGCGAGGACGAGCTGGGGCAGGCCGCCCTCGCCGACGTGGAGGTGAGCGAGGAGGATCTCGACGCGATCGAGACCGAGCTCCGCCGCCGGGCTCGGGCCGCGCCCACGGGCTCCACCGCGCTCGCGCGTCGCGACCCGATGGCCGCGTACATGGCCGAGGTCCGCCAGCACCCGCTGCTCACTCGCGACGAGGAGTACGAGCTCGCGGTGCGCTGGGTGGAGGACGGCGACACCGAGGCCGCGCGCAAGCTGGTCACCTCCAACCTGCGGCTGGTGGTGAAGATCGCCCACGAGTACCGGCGTGCGTACCAGAACCTCCTCGACCTGGTGCAGGAGGGCAACGTGGGGCTGGTCAAGGCGGTGCAGAAGTTCGACCCCTACCGCGGGGTGAAGCTGAGCACCTACTCGGGCTGGTGGATCCGCGCCTACATCCTCAAGTACATCCTCAACAACTGGCGGCTGGTGAAGATCGGCACCACCCAGAACCAGCGCAAGCTGTTCTTCAACCTCCGCAAGCAGCGGGAGGCCCTGGTGGCGGCGGGGGTCGATCCCACCCCCGAGCGCATCGCCAAGGAGCTCGACGTGTCGCCCCGCGAGGTGCGGGAGATGGAGCGGCGCATGGCCGCGCCCGACGTCTCGCTCGATGCTCCGTTGGGCAGCGACGACGGCGACGGCACCCGCACCCGCCTCGATCTCATCGAGGACGACTTCGCCGACCCCGAGGACAACGTCGACGCCAACGAGTTCAAGTCGCTGCTCCAGGACAAGCTGATGGCCTTCGGGGCCGACCTCAGCGGCCGCGAGCTCGAGATCTTCCGCGATCGCCTGCTCTCGGACGAGCCCGTCACGCTGCAGGACCTGGGCACTCGCTGGGGCGTCTCCCGCGAGCGGGCGCGCCAGCTCGAGAAGCGCCTGGTGCTCCGCCTGCGCGAGTACCTGCAGGCCGAGCTCGGCGACGCGGTCCAGATCGCGCTGGGGCACGAGGGCTAGCCGCGGCGGAACGCGGTCCGTGCCAAGGCACGAAGAGGGCATCCACCGGGCGTGGTCAACCGATGAGGAACGAAGGCACGGCCCGAGGGGGCTGCCCGCGCAGCGCCGGTGCCGGCGGACCTAGAAGGTGAGCAGGACCCGCAGGTAGCCGTGCACGTCGACCACGTCGTCGATGACGTAGCGGCGGCCCACGTTGTCGACCACGTCGCGGCGCAGCGGGTTGACCTCGACGGTGCCCGGGTCGACGCGATCGGGGTCGCCCCCGCTCGAGGCGCTCGCATCACCGCGGTTGGTGAAGGTGACGAAGTGCCGGGTGTCGGTCGAGAGCTTGGTGCCCAGGTTGAGCCGGGCGTTCTTGCCCAGGTGCAGGTTGAGGCCGCCGTCGAAGCCGAACGAGCCGTAGTCCTGCAGGTCGGTGATGCCGTTGAACTTGGCGCAGGAGGGGCCGCCCGCCTCGAGGTAGCCCGAGTCGCCGGGGTTGTTGGCGGCGAAGGCCAGCGCGGCGTTGCGATCGCACTGGCCGGCCTGGGTGGGATCCTCGGAGCCCACCAGCGACGGGCTGTCGGCGAGCAGCTCCCAGATCTCCGAGTAGCCCCGGCCCCCGTAGTGGAGGATGGCGCTACCCTGCAGGTAGACCGCGACCTTCATGCCCTTGGCCTTGCGCTCCCAGGGCACGATCTCGGTGCCGAAGGTCATGCCGGCCGTCGATTGCGGCAGCACGCTGCCCTGCGACCCCACGCCGGAGAAGTCCTTGAACTCGCTGCCCGAGGCCCGGATCGACTGGCGCCAGTACGCCATGAAGTAGGGGTCGAGGAAGCGATAGCGCCGCGACAGCGCCGTCCAGGCGCCCAGCTCGTGGATCCGACGGCCCACCCGCGAGTTGCCCTGCTGGGTCTGGTTGATGATGTCTCGGCTGAAGGTCATCGCCCGCCCCACGGCGAAGCGACCCTCGAGGCCGATCAACCAGTTGGGCATGTGCGAGCGCGTGCGCTGGCTGAGGATCCCGTACTTGAGACCCACGTGGAGCTGGTCGAGGCCGCGCCGCACGGGGCCCGAGAAGATGAGCTCGGTGGAGGCGCCGGTGAACTGGCCGAAGGGGTCCGCGGAGTTGGTGGCATCGAATCCGCTGGCCGGGATGATGCTGTCGCGGATGGTGGTGCTGTTCTCCTTGTTGACGCAGTTGGCGTCGGCCGAGTCACCGAAGACGCAGTCGTCGGGCCGCTGGTCGAAGGAGTAGTTGCGGGTGTCGCTGAGGACGACCGGCAGCCCCACGTAGAGCGCCAGGTCGTGCCACAGGCCGATCTCCATCGTCGGGTAGATCGTGTGGCGCTGCTGCCGGTAGAGCAGGTCCTTGACCAGACGGTTGGAGTCGTCGCCCGGGCCTGCGTTCCACTCGCGCAGGACGGCTGCCTGCTTGAAGTTGTAGTCGTAGGCGACGCCAAAGTGGATGTCGAAGGGGTCGTCCTCTTCGAACGAGCTCGCGACCCGCGTGACCTCTGCCGCGTGGGCGATCTGGCTTGCGCCGGCAGTGGCGGCCAGGCCGAGCAGGGGGAGGAGGCTGAAGAGCTTCCGCATGCGGTTCACCTCGAACGGCTCGGCGGGCACGCTACCAGCGCACGGCCCGTTCCGTCAATATTTCCCGTAGGATGGCTCCGTACACCCCGCATGAGCAGGGGTCTGGGCTGATCCCACCCAGCCAAGCCACGTCCCGCGGGGCGGGGCCCGTCGGAGCTCCGGCCGTCGATCGGGCCTAGCTCGGCGGGGTGCCCTTGGTGGTGCTCTCCTCGGCGGGGGTGCGCAGGCCCAGCTCCTTCATCTTGGATTGCAGGCTGCGGCGGCTGATCCCCAGCATCTTGGCCGAGCGGGTCACGTTGTTGTCGGTGCGGTTGAGGGCCTCGGTGATGAGCTCGGTCTCCACCAGGCGCGAGCCCTGCTTGACGGCCTCCTTGAGGTCGAGGTCGAGCGAGCTGAGGGGAAGCCGCAGCAGTCGCTCGCCCTCCTCCGCGCGACCCTCGCTGGGTGCGTCATCCGCGTCGATCGCCTTGGGGGCCGGGGCGCTCTCGGAGCCCGCCTCGGCCGCGGCGGCCGGGGGCTCAAGGAAGCCCTCGGGCAGGGCGTCGCGCTCGATGACGGGCCCGGAGGCGAACAGCACCATGCGCTCCACCAGGTTCTCGAGCTCGCGGATGTTCCCGGGCCAGGGGTACTGGGCCAGGGTCTGCAGGGCGGCGGCCGAGAAGCCCTCCACCGACTTGTCGAGGCGCTCGTTGCAGCGGCTGACGAAGTGCTCGATGAGGGCGGGCAGATCCTCGATGCGATCGCGCAGCGCGGGCAGGTGGATCGGCACCACGGCGAGGCGGTAGTAGAGGTCCTCGCGGAAGCGCCCCGACTTGATGTCGTCCTCGAGGTTGCGGTTGCTGGCCGCGATCAGCCGCACGTCGACCTGCATGGTCTTGGTGCCGCCGACCCGCTCGAACTCCGACTCCTGGATCGCGCGCAGCAGCTTGACCTGGATCTCCAGGGGGATCTCGCTGACCTCGTCGAGGAACAGCGTGCCGCCGTCGGCGAGCTCGAAGCGACCCTGGCGGGTGTTGACGGCCCCGGTGAACGAGCCCTTCTCGTGTCCGAACAGCTCGCTCTCGGTGAGGCCGGTGGGGATCGCGGCGCAGTTGACCCGGATGAAGGGCGCGTCGCGGCGGGGCGAGCCCAGGTGCAGGGCGCGGGCGACCAGCTCCTTGCCGGTGCCGCTCTCGCCCGCGATGAGCACGGTCGTGGGGCTGGCCGCGGCGGTCCGCACGATCTTGCGCACCTCCTGCATCTGCGGCGAGCCGCCGATCATCCCCACCTCCTCGCAGGGATCGGTGGGCTGCTCCTCGGGCTCGGTCTTGCCCATGGAGGCGCCGGCCCGCTCGCGGGTGGCGATGGCCTTGGCGAGCACGGTCTTGACGTGCTCCTCGTCGAAGGGCTTCTCGAGGAAGTCGAAGGCGCCGGCCTTGAGCGCCTCGACGGCGCGATCGACCGAGCCGTAGGCGGTGAGCATGATGACCGGCAGCTGCGGGGCCTCGCGCGACAGCGTGCGCAGCAGCGTCATGCCGTCCATGCGCGGCATGTTGATGTCGGTGATCACCGCGTCGAAGGTGTCCGATGGGTTGGTCCGCACCCGCGCGAGCGCGTCCTGACCATCGGCCTCGGCGTGAACCTCGTACCCAGCCTGCTTGAGCTGGAACCCGAGGACCTTGCGGATGTTGACCTCGTCGTCGACCAGGAGGATGCGCGGGCGAGCTGCCATGGAGCAAGCGCTACGGTAGCGCAACCGGGGCCGCCGCAGGAGCCTCGGCCTCCGCGGGCTCGGGCGAGGGGGACCCCGAGGGCTCGCTCCCGCGGACGGCGCGGGCCGGCTCGGGGCCCTTGGCGACCGGTCGCGGAGCCTCCTTCTTGGCCTTGGGCTCCGGCTTCGAGTCGTCCACGGGCAGCAGCACCGTGAACCGCGCCCCGTCGTCGCCGCTGCGCCCCACCTCGATGGCCCCCTGGTGCTTCTGCACGATCCGCTGGCTGATGGGCAGCCCCAGCCCGGTCCCGCCGCTCTTGGTGGTGTGGAAGGGGACGAAGAGGTTGGTCATGGTCTGCGCGGACAGGCCGGGGCCGTTGTCGCACACGTGCAGGGCCACCGCGTCCTCGCGCTGCAGGCCGCGGCGGCGCTTGTCCAGCGAGATGGTGATCGCCCCGTCCTGCTCGTCGCCGATCGCATCGAGGGCGTTGAGCACCAGGTTGAGCACCACCTGGCGCAGGGCATCGGCGTCGCCGCGCACCGCGGGCAGATCGTCGGGGGTCTCGTTGACGGTGATGCGCTCGCGCTGGGACTCGGAGACCAGCCGCAGGGTGGCCGCCACCACCTCGCGCAGATCGACGGGGGCCATCTCGCCCTTGAAGGGTCGCGAGTAGGTGAGGAACTGGCTGACCACCCGGTTGAGGCGCTCGACCTCCTCGAGGATGATGTCGAGGAACTCGCGGGTCTGCTCGTCCATCGCCTCGGCGCCGGGGCGCAGCACCTGGGCCGCGCCCTTCATGGCGCCCAGCGGGTTGCGGATCTCGTGGGCCAGGCCGGCCGCCATCTCGCCGAGCGCGGCCAGGCGCTCTCGCTCCTTGCGGGCGTCGTAGACCGCCGAGTTCTGCACCGTGATCGAGGCCTGGGCCACCACGCCCTCGAACAGCTCGACCTCCTCGCGGGCGAAGGGCTCCACCAGGCGCTGGTCGTCCACGAACAGCGCGCCGAGCAGGTCGGGGTCCTCGTCGGGCACGCCGGTGGGGCGGCCGAGGATCGGCAGGGCGAGGCTGGCCTCGAGCGCGGCGAGGGTCTCGAGCGCGTCCTGGGCCTCGGCGCGGTCCTCGGGCCCGGCTCGCTCGCGCTCGCGCTCGATCACGTCGCGCAGCACGGTTCCCTGGGCCTGCATGCGCTCGAGCAGGGGGCGGCGGGTGGCCAGGTCGAGCCGCAGCAGGGGCTTGTCGGCGCCCTCGTCGGCCGTGGTCCAGCGCTGCAGGGTGAGCGCGGTGCCCTCGCGGTTGAGCAGGTAGAGGCTGGCCCGGGTCACGCGGCCCGAGGACTCCAGCGCCTCGATCACCAGCCGCGCCATCTCGTCGGCGTCGATCACGTTGAGCAGGCGCTGGCGCAGCTGCACCAGCATGCGGCGCAGCACGGGGCGATCGTGGAACAGCCAGCCCTCGATGCGATAGTCGATCTCGCGGCGCACCGGCTCGAGCAGGATCACCACCGCGAACGAGGCCACCGCGGCGTTGAACAGGAACAGCGAGACGTTGTCCTTGATCCACACCAGCAGCGCGGCGTAGAGGCCGGTGACCACCAGCACCAGCACGGTGAGGCTGAAGATCCGGGTGGCGATCTCGGGCAGGTCGAGCAGGCGCTCGCGCCGGAGGGTCTGCTCCACGAAGTAGAGGTAGACCGCGGTCACGATGGGCCCGATGCCCTGGAACAGCGGCGAGCCCAGGGCCAGCGCGACCAGGCTGGCGTAGAAGAGGTAGCGCAGGCGGGGGGCGAGGGCGGTCTGCTTGGCCGCCCGCGAGGCCCACCAAAGGCGCATGCTGGCCAGCCACAGCCCGCCGATCACGTAGATGGCCAGGGCGATGGGGACGATCTCCCACCAGGGGTAGTCCTCGATCGCGGGATAGACGAGCTGGACGGTCTGGGCCGCGACCAGGATGAAGCCCAGGGTGGTGCGCAGGCCGCTGCCCGGCTGCCAGCGTCGCGAGCCCCCCGAGGTGGGGACGAAGCTCACCAGCAGGCGGTCGGCCGACCAGGGCAGCAGCACCGCGATGGTCTGGCCGAACCACTCGAACAGGCCGACCTCGGCGAAGCCATAGAGGAACCAGGCCAGGTGGTACAGGCCCAGGTTGATGCAGAACACCGCGAAGCGGACGTTCTGCCGCCGGCTGCGGTCCCGGAGCACCACCGAGGTCCCGATGGCGAAGGCCACCGTGGCGGCGAGGAGGGAGCTGAGGCTCTCGCTACCCACGACTGGGCGCGATCATACCCCCGGGGCCCCCTTGGAGGGGGCCAGCCCGGGGCCAGCCCGAGAGCCAGACCGGCCACGGGCCCCCCGGAGCCCGGGTTTGGCGGACGGGGGGGTCCCGTGGCATGCTTGGCTCGCCGTGGCCTCCATCATCGACGACGACAAGCGAGCGCAGCGCAAGGCTCGGGCCATCGCGTCCGACATCTACCTGTACAACAAGGCCAAGATCGAGGAGGCGCTGCAAAAGGACAGCTTCTTCGAGGAGCTCTCGGAGTTCATCACCGAGGGGCGTGACCTGTTCCGTGCCAGCGTGACCCCCGAGCTGTTCAAGAAGAACTACTACGACCGGGCCATCGTCGATCGCGTGATCAAGCCGATGGCTGCGCTCAAGACCCCGATCTGGTAGGCGATCCCGACGAGCGCGCCGTGCAGGTCCGGCTGATGCCGCGGGCTCCGGCCGAGCGACTCGACCAGGCGCTGGTGGGGGCGCTCGCGGAGGCGGGCCAGCCGTGCACTCGCTCCCAGCTCGCGCGGGCCTTCGCTGCGGGCGGGGTGGTGGCCGAGGGCAAGGCGCTCAAGCCCGGGCTGCGGGTGGAGCGGGCGTTGGCGGTGGAGGTGACGCTCGAGCCCTCGCCGCCGCTGCGGGCCGAGCCCGAGTCGCTGCCGCTGACCGTGCTGCACGAGGACGACGACCTGCTGGTGGTGGACAAGCCGGCGGGGATGGTGGTGCACGCGGGGCCCGGGCACGCCCGCGGCACCCTCGTCAACGCGGTGCTGCACCACCTGGGGCTCGATGCGCAGGGGCTGCCCGTGCTGCCGGGCAACGACGCCACGCGGCCGGGGATCGTGCATCGCCTCGACCGCGACACCAGCGGGGTGCTGGTGGTGGCCAAGCACGCGGCGGCGCAGGAATTCCTGGCGGCGCAGTTCCGATCCCACGCGCTGGGGCGGCGCTACCTGGGGGTGGTGGAGGGCGTGGTGGCGTGGGAGCGCCTGCGGGTGGAGACCGGCCATGCTCGCGACCCGCGGGACCGTCGACGCTTTGCGCCCGAGCAAGGCGCCAAGCGGCGGGCGATCACCGAGATCGAGGTGGTCCAGCGGCTGCGGGGGGCGACGGTGCTGGCGTTCACGCTGCACACCGGGCGCACGCACCAGATCCGCATGCACGCGCGGCACCTGGGGCATCCGATCCTCGGGGATGCGCTCTACGGCCGGACGCCGCGGGACCCGGGGGTCCGGGCGGCGGCGGAGCGGCTCGGTCGGCACGCGCTGCATGCCGCGATGCTCGAGCTACGGCATCCCTCGGGCGGCGAGCGGGTGCGCTGGGAGGCCGAGCTGCCCGCGGAGCTGCGGGCGCTGGTCGAGGCGCTGGGCGGCTGAGCGCGGGTGAGCCCGGGAGGCCGGCCGGCGCGACCCGCCATCGCACGCGTGGGCCGGGGCGAGACCTGGTCGCGCCGCCGAGCGAGGGCGACGACCGCCACCGCACGCGCGGGCCGGGGGCTGGTGCCGCGCGCCCTCGCGTGCGATCAACGGAAGCGATGCTCGAGCACGCCGAAGCCCTCTCCGCCCTCGCTCCCGCGATCGTGCACGGCTTCACCACGCGCCGCGGCGGCTTCAGCCAGGGGCGCTACGCCACGCTCAACATGGGCGGCAAGTGGGGCGACGATCCCGAGGCGGTGCGGCGCAACCAGGAGGCGGTCGCGGCCGCGGGCGGCTATGCGGTGGAGCAGCTGGTGCGGGTCAAGCAGGTGCACGGGGCCGCGGTGCTGCGGGCCTCCGAGGTGGGGCCCGACCGCGAGGCCGATGCCCTGTGGTGCCACCGCGACGACGGGCCGTGCGTGGTGGGGGTGCTCACCGCCGATTGCGTGCCGGTGCTGCTCGCCGATCGCGAGGGCACGGCCGTCGCGGCGGTGCACAGCGGCTGGCGGGGCACGGTGGCGGGGGTGAGCGCGGCGGCCGTGCGCGCGCTGCAGGGCGCCGGGGTCTCGCCCGCGCGCCTGGTGGTCGCCATCGGCCCCTGCATCGAGCAGCCGGCGTTCGAGGTGGGCGAGGAGGTCGCGTGCCAGTTCGACGATGCCTTCGTGGAGCGCGAGCGCTGGCCCAAGCCCCACGTGGACCTGGTGGGCGTGGTGCGATCGCAGCTCCTGGGGCTGGGGGTGCCCCCGGGGTCGATCGTGCGCGTGGGCGGGTGCACCCACGACCAGCCCGAGCGCTACTTCTCGTTTCGCCGCGATGGGGCCGGCATCGGGCAGATGATGTCGTTCATCGGCCTGCCGGGCTGAGCTGCGGCGGGGTGGCTCGACGGTCCCGCGAGGGCTATCGTCGGGGGGTGCGGGGGCGGCTGGCGGCGATCCTCATGGCGAGCGGCACGCTGGCGGGCTGCTCCTCGCCGGTCACCGTCGCCACCTTCAACATCCGCTACTTCCCCGAGCCGAGCACCGATCCCTCGCGCGTGGCCCAGACCATCGCCGACCTCGACGCCTCGGTGATCGCGGTGCAGGAGATCCGCGACGCGCTCCGCATGGGGGCGGTGCTCGAGGAGGCCTCGCGGATCGACGGCCGGGACTACCACCTGTTGCTCGGCCCCTGCGGGGGCGCGGGCGAGCGCATCACCACCGGGGTCGTCTACGACGCTGCGCAGTGGACGGTGGTCGAGCACCTGGGCTACCCCGACCTGCGCTCCGACGGCCGCTGCGTGAGGCAGCCCGGCACCCTCGCCGTGCTCCAGGATCAGGAGCGCCATCGGCTCGCGGTGCTGTCGGTGCACCTGCCCGCGCTGCCCCACCGCTTCGACGAGCGCCGCGAGCAGTGGAACCAGGTGCTGGCCCGCATGGACGAGATCGAGCGACGCCACCCGGGGGCGCCGGTGTTGGCCCTGGGCGACTTCAACAGCACCGGCTTTCGAGGCGAGCCCGCCGAGGAGCGGCCCTTCGTGGAGGAGGCGGTGGCGCGGGCCGGCTACGCCCTGCCCACCGCCGATCTGTCGTGCACCGAGTATTGGCGCCCACCGAATGAGCCCGAGTCCTACTGGCCCTCCGTGCTCGACCACGGGGTGGTGGCGGGAGGCCGCTTCGGCGAGGCCGAGGTCCGGGGCATGTGCGAGCGTCTGCGGTGCCAACCTACCGAGGCCGACGCGATGGACCCCGATTTCGCGGCGGTCTCGGACCACTGCCCGGTGGTGCTGCGGGGCACGCTCTGAGCCGCCCGCCGCCGCGGTCGGGGCTGCTACGATGCGGGTCATGACCTACGAGATCTCGCGACCCGGGACCTGGCGCCTCGGCGTGGCCCTGCTGCTCGGCGGCCTGCTCGCGCCGGCCTGCGACACCACCGAGGAGCCCACGGTCGACACCGCCGACCTGAGGACCGAGGAGCTCGATGCTCGCTGCGAGTATCTGGTGCGCTGCGGCTTCATGCCCGATCGCAACACCTGCATGGCGTCGGAGCTCCCCGACCCCGGGCTGGTGCAGGCGCTGGGCGGCACCAGCTTCGATCGCGTGGGCTACGACGCCGAGGCGGCCGCGGCCTACGTGGACACCCTGCGCAACCTGAGCTGCGACGACACGGTGGAGAACGCTCGCACCCTGCTCGATGCCCACGCGGCGATCTTCGGCGGGCGCATCGAGGCCGGCGGGGCGTGCTTCGCCGACGAGGAGTGCCGGGGCGAGGCGGTCTGCGATCGCACCGCCTGCCAGGGCTCGGGGCAGATCTGCTGCACCGGGCAGTGCGTGGAGATCCGCTACCTGAGCGTGGGCGAGGCCTGCCCGCTGGCGCAGCAAGGCACCCGCATCACCTCGTTCTGCCGCGACGATGCCTACTGCCAGGCGCCGCCCGACGACGGCAGCGGCAACCCGCCCACCCAGGGCACCTGCCACGCGCGGGTCGACAACGGGCTGCCCTGCGAGCAGCGCGACGCGTGCCTCGACGGCCAGCGCTGCAACGTGGGCGGCTCGGGCAATTGCTACAAGCTGTCGGCGTCCGGGGAGATGTGCAACCCCGACCTCTCGCAGGGCTCGTGCCTGTCGCTCAACGAGGTCTGCACCGGCACCTGCGTGGCCGCGCCCGGACCGGGGCAGGCCTGCGTGCAGGGCGAGTGCATCGGCTACGCTGCCTGCGTGGACGATGTGTGCGTGGCCTACCCGCGGCAGGGTGAGGCGTGCGACGGCGGGCTGCCCTGCCTGGGCAACCTCGACTGCCGCGACGGCGTGTGCCAGGCCGACCTCACCTCGGTGGTGTGCGTGGACGGGACTCCGCCGCCGCCGCCGATGTAGCGCCGCGCTTGCCTGCGCTGGAGGGCTCTGCGGTCGGGGTCGGGCGTCGCGGGACGACGCCGCGGCCGCGCTTGGTTCCACGCGCCACCGTGGCCCGCGGCGCGGAGCGGATCACCCCCAGGCCGGCCTCGAGCACCTCGTCTCGGCCGGCGCGCAGGCCCGCGATCGTGCGCTGGACCTCGAGGTCGGGGCGCACCCCGTCGGCATGGAAGGGGCGGCCGTCGTGCCGGGTGACCCGCATGCCGCTGTACACCACGAAGAAGCCGGCCAGGGTGTCGAGGCGCACGATGTCGCCGTTGGCTCCCGCCGAGGGCGAGCCCACCAGCGTGCCCAGCTCGTGGGCCTCCACGTAGCTCAGCATCGACTCGGCGTAGCTGATGGCCTCGGCCGAGACGAGGAAGGTGACGGGCGCGTCGATGTGCGGCTCGGCGGGGCGGCGATGCCAGCCCAGGTCGCGCCAGCCCGCGATCTCGCCGTCGGGCTCCACCACGTGGGGCACGTGCATCCACAGCGAGTCCTCGGGGGCGTCGAGCAGGTGATCGAGGATCGCGTCGTTGTCCTTGGGGTAGCCGCGCATGTCGAACACCACCCCGGGGGCCGCCGCCAGCCAGGGCAGCTCGGGCTCGATCTCCTCCCAGGTGGCGCGGGTGAGGTCCACATAGGCCACGCCGTCGTCGAAGGCATGGATCGCGGGCGGTCGCGGCTCGATGGGCACCGGCGCTCGCTCGGCCTCGGCCATCACCCGGCGGCGCTGGCCCTCGCGCTCGAGCACCAGCTCCACGCTGCGGCCTCGCTGGGCGCGGGTGGCCTCCCAGGCCGCGGCCCGGAACGAGCGCCACTGCGGCGTGCCCGAGAGGCGCTCGGCGATGCCCTCGATGTGGGGCAGGGCCGGCACGTCGCCGATGCGCTCCACCACGTCGCCCACCGCGAAGCGCTCGGGATCGCGGGTGCCGGTGATCACCGGCTTGCCCTCCACCAGCTCCATCCGCACCGGCAGCACGCCGTCGCGATCGTGGCGGTCGTGGCCCACGAAGCCGTGGCCGTCCTCGAGCGGCTCGAGCAGGCCGCGCAGCGTGTCGCGGAAGTCCTCGGGGCTCGCGTCGTCCTCGGCATCGTGCAGGGCGGACAGCAGCGTGGCGTCCCAGTCGATCTCGAGCTCGTGCTGGTAGGGATAGAAGTGCCGCAGCACGTTCCACACCTCGATCACCGCGGCTCGGCGTACCGCGAGATCGCCGACCTCCGAGGGCTCGTGGCGGGCGAGGGCCTCGGTCTGCATCGCGCTGGGGCGGCCATCGCCCGCGCTCGCCTGCTCGCCGTCGAGGACCACCGGCAGGCGCATGCGCAAGGCGGGGGCCAGCTCGGTCTGCACCCGGGCGTCGCGCTGCGGCGTCTCGGAGAAGCGCCGGCGGTAGCTCTGCCCCGGCTGCACTCGCACCTTGCCGTAGGGCGGCTTGAACATCGACAGCGGGGTGCCGGGGTAGCCTTGGTACTGCCAGTAGACCAGCCCGTCGCGGGGGTGGGGCGTGGGCGGGGCCTCGGGCACGGGCTCGCCGTCGACCCACAGCTGTAGGGTGGGGGCCAGCGGACGGAACAGCGCGTCGAGGCGGGCGGCCAGCTCGTCGAGGGTGGCGGGCTCGTCCACGAGATCGGCCCCGGCCAGCGCCAGCCGCTGCCAGTCCGCGCGCTCGGCTGCGTCGGTGGGGTGGAAGAAGCGGACGTAGCCGTACAGCCGGGCGAAGGCGACCAGGCGCTCCTCGCGGCTGGTCGCGCGATCCCGCAGGGGGGAGCGGATGGTGGCGTCGAGGGGGTGGGCCGTGGCCGGGGCGTGGGCGCAGCCCAGCAGGGCACCGGCGAGCGTGATCGGGGCGAGCCAGCGCGGCAGCGACGACGGCACGCTTGCACTGATGCCCCGCGGGGGGCAAAGGTTCCCGAACGCGCGATCTTCGCGAGCCAAGGTCGGGGCGGGCCTCGGACGGAGCGCGAGGGAACCGTCGATCGAGCGTTTCGACCGCCGCAGTCCTTCGCATACCTCGATGGCCTCCAGTGGATCGAGTCCCGGATTCGCGCCGTGGCGTGACTGGGCTTCGTCTCGAGCGGATGCTGCCCCGCGGGTCGAGCCCTCGAGCATGCTGGCGTGCTCTCGCCCTCGTCCGGCTCGTCGGCGGCGAGCTCGGACAGCGTCCCTCTGTGGCAGCTCGACCACCGCCATGCCACCTGCGCATGGGCTCGTCGTCGTCGGGCTCGTCGCCGCCGCTCGTCGGGGCAAGGATGGATCACCGCCACGCCGAGCTGGAATTCGACCGCGTGCACGATACCCTCACGAGAGGCGCACGAGACCGATGGACCCGTGTGCATCCCGCGAGACCCTCGATGTTCAAGGCGACCTTCCTCGGCCACCAGGGCTGGCTGTTTCGAACCTCCACCACCACGGTGCTGCTCGATCCGCTGCTCACCGAGCGCTTCGGTCACGGCGGGGCGCTGGGGCGCATGTTCCCCCCGCGGCAGCTCGACGTGGCCGCGTTCCCTCCGGTCGATGCCGTGATCCTCACCCACGAGCACGACGACCACTTCGACGTGCCCTCGCTGCACCGGCTGAGCCGCTCGATCCCCGTGCACCTGTCGGTGCGCTCGTCGTCGTCGGCCCACGCGCTGCTTCAGCGCATGGGCTTCACGGTGCGCCCGCTGCTGCCCGACCACGAGCTGGCCATCGGCGACCTGCGCTACCGCACCTTCGTGGCCGAAGGCATCGGCGCGGCGGGCTCGGACGAGTGGGACGTGTTCCCCTTCGTGCTGCGCGACAGCCAGGGGCACGGCAGCTTCGTGTCGTCGATCGACGTGGGGCTACCCGAGCGCATGCTGGAGCAGCTGCCCGCCCTGGCCCCCCGCCCCGGCGTGTGGGCCGTGGCCAACAACGCCACCAGCGTGGCCTTCCAGGGGCTTGATTCGGCGATCACCACGGGCGACGACACGCCCGCGCTGGCGCGGGTGCTGGAGCGGCGACATGCCCAGCTCGCGGCGGCCGGCTGGACCCCGCGGGTGACGGCGATCTGCGGCGCGGGCTGGAGCTTCCCCGAAGAGCGCGCGTGGATCGACGCCCATGCGTTCCCCATCGACTCCGAGCGGCTGGGTGAGGTGTTGGGCGAGGCGCTGGGCGAGCGGCTGCCCGAGTCCAGCGTGGTCGCGCCCGCGCCGGGCACCACCTTCGAGCTGCGCGAGGGCGAGGTGGTGGCCACCCTCGGGGCCGAGCCGTTCTTGGCCGCGCTGCCCCGCGAGCACTGGCCGTCGCGCGCCCACGAGCCCCACGCCTCGCGTCCCCGCGAGTACGAGCCGGCCTGCGGGCGACGCTCGCTGGGCACGGGCCAGCTCCCCGCGCTGCTCGATCGCCTCGGCGACTATGCGCGCTACCTCTACGGCACCCCGCTGTTCCGCTCGCTGTGCTCGCTGCCGCTCACTCTCGATGGCCGCGCCTGCGCCTGGGGCTTCTCGCTGCTCGACGACGACAACCCGCGCTGCCTGCTGCACGATCCCAGCGGCAGCCGCTTCGTGGTCCACGAGGGGATCGATGCCCAGCGGGGGCTGCTGTCGGGCATCGAGCTGTGGGGCACCGACCTGCTGGCGTTCCTCAACGGCGAGCTCGGCCCCACCGGCCTGTGCTACGCGGGGCGGCTGCGGGTGTGGAACCACCGCCCCGAGCTGCTGCGGGTGAGCCCGCACGATCTGTGGAGGTTCGGCCACCCGCTGCGCCGCCCCGAGGCCACGGCGAGCCTCTATGAGCGGCTGCTCACCGCCGAGCCCCGCCAGGTGCCCCGCGTGCCGGGGCGCCGCCGCGACCCCCGGGAGTGAGAGGCGACCGAGCCCTCGCGCGCGACGAGGCCACGCGCGGCACCGTGCCCGAGCTCAGCGGAGCTTCGCCAGCTCGTCCCCGATCTGCTCGGGCGTGACCTTGGGCTGGTAGCGCCTCACCACCTTGCCCTCGCGGTCCACGAGGAACTTGGTGAAGTTCCACGGGATCTCCGTGGTGCCGTCGGGGTTGGGCTGGGCCTCGCGCAAGAAGCGATAGAGCGGGGCCGCGCCGTCGCCGTTGACCTCGATCTTGGCGAACATCGGGAAGGTGATCCCGTACCGCGAGGTCGCGAACTCGAGGATCTCGGCGTTGGTGCCCGGCTCCTGGCTCCCGAATTGATTGCAGGGAAAGCCCATCACCACCAGCTCGGGATCCCCGTCGTGCAGCGTACGCAGACCTGCGTACTGGGGAGTGAGCCCTCAGGCGCTGGCGACGTTGACCACCAGGCAGAGCTTGCCCGCGTAGCTCGAGAAGGCGACGGGCTCGCCGGTGATCGAGTCCATCACGAAGTCGTGGAAGGTCGACATGCGCCCAAGGTAGCGAGCGCCGACGACGAGCGAAAGCCCATTGAAGCTCGGCCAACGGGTCATGAGCGTCACCTAGAATTCGGTTGCCCGATCCCCTCGCCATCGCGTACACGGTCGAGGTGAGAAGCACCGGGGGATCGAGGAATCGAGCGTGGACGATGGCGGTGGGGCTTGCGCTCGGCGTGGCTCCGCTGCTCGCGAGCCCGACGGCGATGGCCGCGGCGTCCGTCGATCCGCTCGAGCTCCAGGGGCTCGAGCTCGCCGACGGTCGCATGGCCCTGGTGCCGCGGCCGCCGGTGTGGGGCCAGGCCGCCGCCGATCGCGTGGCGGCCGAGCGCCGCCTGGCGGGGCTGCGACGCGAGCTGGGCGCGGCCTGGGTCTCCTGGGACGACGCACGGCAGGCCCCGGCCGGCATCATCACCAGCGGGATCGCGGCGCCCGGAGCGGTGGCCTCGCCGACGGTGGCCGAGGCCTACGCGCGCGCCTGGCTGGCCCGGCACCACGAGCTGCTCGCACCCGGCAGCTCCCCCGACGACTTCGTGCTCGTGGGCAACGCGGAGTCCTCGGGGATCCGTAGCGTGGGCTTTGCCCAGGTGCTCGACGGCCGGCCGGTGCTCGGCGGCCAGATCTCGCTGCACTTCCGCGCCGACTCGCTGGCCTACGTGGCCTCCACCGCGCGCCCGCGGGTGCGCGTGACCCCGGGCGCCACGGTCGATCCCTCGGTGGCCATCGAGCGCGCGCGCGCGTGGATCGACGCCGACTTCTCGCCCGCGCGCCTCACCGTGGACCCCACCCTCGAGACGGTGGTGCTGCCGCTGTGGAGCGGCACCGCCTGGAGCTACCACGAGGTGCTCCGGGTCGATCTGCGGGCCGAGGCGCCGCTGGGGCGCTGGGCCGTGTACCTCGACGCGCGCAGCGGCGAACCGGTGGCTCGCGAGCAGCGGATCCGCAGCGCCGCCACCGTGCGCTTCGACGTGCCGGTGCGCTGGCCCGCAGCCGCGCGCACCGACGCGGTCGCACCCGAGCTCTACGTGGTGGAGGGTGGCGTCCCGACCACCACCGATCTCACGGGTGAGGTGGGGCTGGCCGCCAGCCCCACCTCCCTCACCCTCACGGTGGGCGGGCCCCGGGTCGCGGTGAGCAATTCGGCGGGGGTCGAGGCCGCGGTCAACCTCCCCGTGACCGACGGCGGCACCGTGGTGTGGAGCGCTCCGGGCAACGAGTTCGTCGACGCGCAGCTCAGCGCGTTCGTCCACGCCTCGCGGGCCAAGGCCTTCGTGCGCAACCTCGACCCGGGCCTGAGCTGGCTCGACGGCACCATCGACGTGACGGTGAACATCGGCGGCAGCTGCAACGCGGGCTCCGACGGCGACTCCGTGTACTTCCTGCAGTCCGATGGCTCGTGCAACAACACGGCCCGGCTCGCCGACGTCGTCTACCACGAGGTGGGGCACTCGGTGCACAATCAGTCGATCATCCCCGGCGTGGGGGCCTTCGACTCCGCGCTCTCCGAGGGCATCAGCGACTTCCTCGCCTCCACCATGGTGGACGACTCGGGGATGGGTCGCGGCTTCTTCCACAGCGACGATCCCCTGCGCGAGCTGAACCCCATGGGCAGCGAGTGGACCTGGCCCGACGACATCGGCGAGGTGCATGCCACCGGGCGGATCATCGGCGGGACCCTGTGGGACCTGCGGACCGCGCTGATGGGCACCCTGGGCGAGCAGCCCGGCCGCGAGCACGTGGATCAGCTGTGGTACGAATCCATTCGGCGCGCCGTGGACATCCCCTCGATGTACCCGCAGGCGCTGCTGTTCGACGACGACGACGGCAACATCGCCAACGGCACCCCCAACGGCTGCGAGATCAACGCGGCCTTCGAGGCCCACGGCCTGCTCGATCCCACCGCGCTCGGGGAGGCGAGCATCGAGCACCTGCAGGTGGAGGGGGGGCGGCAGATCCGGCTGCTCACCAACATCCCCGTGTTCCCCGGCTGCCCGGTGGATCTGGACTCGGCCGAGCTGCACTGGCGGCTGCGCGAGACCCCCGACGAGGTGACCACCGTGCCCATGGTGCAGGACGGGGGCGCCTGGGTGGCGACCATCCCCGCCCAGGCCACCGGGGTCGTCGCGGAGTACCAGGTGACGATGAGCTACAGCAACGGCCTGGACAGCCAGCTCCCCGACAACGCGGCCGACCCCTGGTACCAGACCTTCTTCGGTGCGGTGGTGCCGATCTACTGCCTCGACGACGAGGCCGACCTGGGGGCGTGGAATTTCTCGGGGCCGGGCAGCGACTGGAGCTTCGGCCCCCTCGACGGGGTGCTCTCGGTCGATCCCGGCGAGCCCTACGATGCCGACGGCGTGCTGCTGTCGCAGGACGGCGAGTACTCGTCGGGCTCCAACACCACCGCCACCGGCCCGGTGATCGACGTGGGCGGGTTCGACGATGTGCGGCTGCACTACCGGCGCTGGCTGACCGTGGAGGACGGCTTCTACGACCAGGCCACGATCTACGCCAACGACGTGCCGATCTGGCAGAACCTCGAGACCGAGATCCACTCGGTGCACCACACCGATCGCGAGTGGCGATTCCACGACCTGCCCCTGGACGACTTCGTGGTCGACGACACGGTGGAGCTGGCCTTCGGCCTGCGCAGCGACGGCGGCCTCGAATTCGGCGGCTGGACCGTGGACGCCCTGTGCGTGGTGCAGGTGGTCGAGGCGGTGTGCGGCGACGGTCAGATCACCGGCGCCGAGGAGTGTGACGACGGCAACCTCGAGGAGGGCGACGGCTGCGATGCCGAGTGCGGGCTCGAGGAGCCGCCGGGCGAGACGGGCGATCCCGAGACCGGAGGGCTCGACGAGAGCGGAACCTCCGGGAGCCCCGACGGCACCACCGGCGGGAGCCTGCCTCCCGGGGGCACCGGCGACGAGGAGGGCACGGGCACGGGCGACACCGAGGGCAGCGGCGAGGCCTCCGACGGGGGCGGCTGCGGCTGCGTGTCGGGGCGGGGGCGTGGTGTCGGGTGGGAGCCCCTGCTCCTGCTCGCCCCGTGGGTCCGCCGCCGCCGTCGCCGTCGCGCCGTGTAGACTCTACGGGCGCGTGATGTCCGAGGGTGCCCGAGACGTCGACCTCCTGCTGGTGCATGCCGACGAACTCGACCCCGTGCTCGAGTCCCCGCTGGTCTCGGCTGGGGCGGGCCAGGGCGACCACAGCCGGGCCTACGAGGAGCCCGAGCACCTGTGGGACGAGTCGCGGGACGCCAACGAGCTCGACACCCAGCGCTGGGGCGTGATCGCACCCGAGGGCCCACGAGGGGACGAGCTGCTGGGGCGGATCGATCGCCTGATCGCCCACCGCCGCGAGCAGCAGGGCGGTCGCGAGGTCGGGGTGCATCGCGTGCCCCCGCGGATGGACGCGGCCGAGGCTGCGCGCTGGCGCAAGGAGGTGCTCGAGGGCCCCCACGTGCGCCGCCGCGACGTCCCGCGCTACCTGCTGGTGCTCGGCGAGCTCGACGAGGTCTCGCTCGAGCTGCAGGTGATCCTGGGCTCGGAGGGCTACGTGGGGCGCCTGGCCTTCGATCGCGCCGAGGACTACGAGGCCTACGCCGACAAGCTGCTGCGCTGGGAGGGGGCCCCCGCCGCCATCCCCCGCGCCCGCGCCGTGTTCCACACCGTGCGCGACCGGAGCTCGGCCACGACGGTCGGCCACCGCAGCCTGATGCAGCCCGGTCTCGCGCTGGCCCGCAGCTACCACGACGAGGGGGACTTCCTGGCCTCGGAGCTCGTCGAGGTGGATCACGGCTACGTGCCCAAGCCGGGGCCGCTGGTGACCGAGGTGGCCAAGCCCGAGCCGGGCCTGCTGTTCACCATCAGCCACGGCGCCGGAGCGCCGCGCCAGGGCTGGGGCTCGACCGACGAGCAGCGGCAGCTCCAGGGCGGCATGAGCTTCGGTCGAACCGGCGGGCTGCTCAGCGGCGAGGCGCTGCGCGGGCGCCCGTTCCTGCCCGGCGGGGTGTGGTTCATGATGGCGTGCTTCGGCGCCGGCACGCCGCACGTGAGCAAGTACGAGCCCTGGCTGCGCAACCTCAAGGACGCGGGGCGGTTCTCCGGCAGCCTCGAGTCGGTGCCCGCCAGCCTCCCCGCCGATGGTCGGCCCTTCACCGCGGCCGTGCCCAAGGCGGTGCTCGCCAGCGCCGACGGCCCGCTGGCGTTCATCGGTCACGTGGACCTGGCGTGGACCTACAGCTTCCGCGAGCTCGACGGCCAGCGCCCCGTCGACCGTCCCGACCGCTTCCTCGACGTGTTCTCGGGCCTGCTCCGGCACGATCGCGTAGGCGTGGCCTTCCGCGAGCTGCTGCGGCACTACGGCCGGGCCAACACCGAGCTCACCGCGCTGGTCGAGTCCGGGGTGGACGACCCCGAGCGTCGCGGCCACCTGTGGATGCTCCGCAACGACCTGGCGGGCTACGTGCTGCTGGGCGACCCCGCGGCGCGGCTGCCGATCCAGCCCCAGCTCGCGGCCCGCCCGGTCGCGCCGCTCGATCCCTATGTGGCGCTGGGCCTGAGCCCTCCGTCGGGGATGCACCCACCGCCCTCGTCCGCGGCGGCGCCCGCCCCCGAGGCGATCGCCGCTCCACCGGTGGACCCGGAGGCGCTCGAGCGAGCGATCGGCCTGCTGCTCGCGGGAGAGATGGGGACCAACAAGATCCTCCGCGAGTGCCAGCTCGACCTCGGCCGGCGCGAGCTGGAGGAGCTGGCCGAGCGCTACGCCGCCGCGGGTCGACGTGCGCTGGGGCTGCGGCTGGGCTGATCCCATCGACCGCTCGCGAGGGTCCCTTGGTACGATGGCGGTGGCCCTGGGCCGCCGGCTCGCATGTCGTCCTCGTCTCCGATCCACATCGAGCTCGAGCTCGTTCGGGCCAAGGAGTCCGAGGATGCGTTTGCGTTCCGCTTCTCCCGGCAGGCGTACCTGGTGCGCGGGCGGCAGGGCGCCTACGAGACGGTCGAGCTGCCGTGGAGCCGCGAGCTGCTGCGCGACCTCGAGGAGTGCCGCCGCCCCGATCGCGATCCCGACGTGGTCGCGCGCGTGGGCGAGCTGCTGCGCGAGCTGCTGACCCCCGCCGGCTGGAGCGGGCACGAGGCCACGATCGTCGAGGCCCGGGCGGCCCATCGGCGGGTGATCGTCACCCTCCGCTCGGCGGCGGCGGAGCTCTACGCCCTGCCGTGGGAGCTGCTCACCCTGCGGGCCGATGGTCAGCACCTCGGCGCGCTCGAGCACGTGCTGCTGCGCTACGCCTGGCCCGGCACCTCCACCGTCTCGGCCGACCCGCGCGCGATCGATGGCCCCGGTCGGCTCCTGGTCGCATGGTCGGCCGCGGGCGGGGGCGTGCCGGCGGCCGAGCAGCTCGCGGCCATTCGCGAGGCCTCCGGCGAGGCGCCTCGCGAGGAGGGGGCCGGCGAGCTCGAGGTGCTCGAGCATGCGTCCTACGGTGCGCTCGCCGATGCCCTCGAGGCGGCCGAGTCCGCGGGGCGACCGTTCCGGGCGCTGCACCTGCTGTGTCACGGAGCCGAGGCCCGCTCGACCTTCGGCCTGAGCCTCGATGCCGAGGACGGCGCGGGGCGGGCGGTGGTGGTCGACGCAGGCCGGCTGCAGCAGCTGCTGGCGCCCCACGCCCGGGACCTGCGGCTGGTGGTGGTCGCCGCGTGCGACGGCGGAAACATGGGCGAGCCGGGCAACCGCATCGGCAGCGTGGCGCAGCGCCTGCACCGAGCAGGGCTGCAGCACGTGGTCGCCTCGCGCTATCCGCTGTCGGCCCGCGGCTCCACCCGCATCGCGCGGGCGCTGTACGGCAACCTGTGGCGGGGCGAGAGCATCGAGCAGGCCTTCGTGGCCGCCCGCTCCGCGGCGGCGCGCGAGGTCACCCGCCTGGACTGGGCCAGCCTCCAGCTCTACGCCCGGCCCGAGGACGGGGACGAGCACTGCGTGCTGGTGCCCATGCCTCCGCCCACCCTGCCGGCGCCCGCGTTGGAGCCGATCGAGCTCGCGGCGAGGGTGGCACGCCCCGACCCCGCGCGTCCGTTCCCCTGGCTGGTGGCGGTGCTGGTGCTCGCGGTGGTCGGGGGGCTCGGAGCGTACCTGCTCATGGAGAGCGAGATCGAGGCGCCCTCGCCCGCCCCGGTCGCGCGGGCCGAGGACCCGGCGCGAGTCGAGGCATCCGCAACGCCCGCGGAGCGCACGACCGGTGATGTGGCGGAGCCCGCTGCGACGACGGGCGAGCCCGCGGTCGGAGACGAGAGCACCGGGGGCGCGTCGACGGGCCCCGAGCGCTCTGCGAGCGGCAGTGCCTCACCCACCCCCGCGCTGCGCCCCGAGGCTGGATCGACCTCCTCGCGAGCGAAGCCAGCCCGCACCCGTCCCTCGTCGTCGTGCAGCGACGAGCTGCGGGAGTACCTCCGCGACCGCCTGCCCGGTCCGCTCTCTGGGCGCTACAGGGTGAGGCTCGTGGTGGGAGACGATGGCAAGGTGACGCTGGACGAGTGCGACCGTTGCGGCGAGGCAGCCGAGGAGGCACGCACGGGCCTGTCGCGGATCCGGTCCGCGCGCATCACCTCGGGCTGGGGCAGCGAGCTACCATGCAAGACTTCCTTCGAGTGGCAATGAGCACGGAGCGACTGGCTCGCCTCCTCGCGCTGGTGGTCGCGCTGGCGCTGGGCGTGGTGCTGGGCCTGGGCGCATCACGGGCGCGGGCGGCCGCCCCTGGCGAGGGGGACGGGGCCCGACCGCGCCCGGCCGGCTGCGACGTGATCCACAGCCTCTCCACCCTGGGCGAGGATCAGCGGGGGCTGCTGCTGCAAGCCTGCGAGCAGGGGCCCCAGGTCAGCGCGGCCACCTACGCCGCGATCTTCCGCCTGGTCTCGTCCTCGTCGTGGCACGCAGGAGTGGTGGGCACGATCCTGCGGCGGCACGGCGTGTCCTCGCTGACCGCGTGGGCCGACGGCGGGCGCCACGATCCGCCCGCGGCCCTCGTGGTGCAGCAGACCATGGAGGCCGCGTTCGACGACTTCGAGGCCGGCCGCGTCTGCCGGGAGCTGCGTGACTCTCCCGAGCTCGGCGAGTTCCTCGACGCGGTGGGCTCCGACGAGGAGCCGGCCGAGCTGCCCTTCACCTCGCGCTTCGCCTCGTGCCTGGGAGTGCCGCTGTCGGGCATGGAGGGCACGCGCCTGCTCACCGTGCGCGCCGACGGTCTCGAGGACGTGACGGTGGTGATGGGCACCCGCGACTTCGTGCACGCCCGCCGCTTCGAGCGGACCGAGGCCCTGCACCTGGGCAGCCACCGCTTCTTCGTCATCGCGGTCCCCGAGGCCTCGCCCGTGGCGGTGTTCGCCAACCACGAGAACCAGGAGCTGCCCGTGGCCTGGCGCGGCCTGATGGGGCGCAACACCGTCATCTGGGCCCCGCCGCCGCGCCGCTCGTGCCTCGACATGTCGGTGCTGATGAACGCCGGCACCCACCTCTACATCGACGGGGTACGGGTGGACGGGGGGCCCCCCGACGACGTCTGCGCCAAGCCGGTGCCCGAGGATGCGCCGCCGGTGAAGGTGGATCGCACGGTCGCCGTCACCCTCGATCACCGCGGCTCCGGGCTGCCCGATCACGAGATCGCGGCGCTGGTGTGCGAGGACGACAAACCCGTGGTGCGCCACCTGAGCGCGGTCGCGGCCACGGCCCCCAGCGATCAGCTCCGGCGCTCGGGGGAGTGCGACACCCTGCGCCTCGATCTCGGCACGCCCGATCGACAGCGCGTGGCGCTCTTGGGGGTGACCAAGCTGCCCGGCTGCGAGGCCACCCCGCTGTGGGCCAGCGACGTGCAGGAGCGGGTGCGGCAGGTGCTGCGCTCCGACCTCGCCCACCACCGGGATCGCGACTACGCCAACTTCTCGGCCTACGCCGAGGCGTCGGAGGCCCTCGCCAGCCTCGAGAGCCGCATGGGCCGGCCCGACGCTGCCGACGACGACGGGCCCGATCGAGGGGCCGACGCCAACGCCCTGCTCGGCTCGGCGGCGCAGGAGGCCTGGCGCCAGGGCATCGACACCCTGCTGTCGTTCGCGGTGCAGTGCACCCCGCGAGGGGAGGGCGCCCGCGGCGAGCCGCAGTGGGCCTACTCGATCCGCGGCACCGCCATCCAGGTGAGCGAGCTGTTCGCCCGGGGCTACTACAGCCGCGATGGCATCGACCTCGAGGACTTCATCGACGTGGAGAGCGTGGGCTTCGTGGCAGCCGAGCAGCAGGACGCGGCGGTGGGCGCCCTGCTCGATCGCGTGTTCGAGGTGCCCACGCCGCGCTTCACCGACGCGCCGGTCGAGGCCCCGTACCGCCAGCGTCGCACGCTGCGGGTGAGCACCTACGTCGCCACCACCGAGGCCGCGAGCCGGGCCCCCGAGGAGCTGTCGATCAGCTACAAGCCCTTCTCCCGGGTGGGAAGCCGGCGGGCCGTGGGTGAGGAGCTCAGCTCGCGCGAGGGCCCGCCCGTGCCGGGGCACGTGGAGCGGCCGCGGCTGTGCGAGGCGCTGGTCAACCGCGGCGCTCGCTCGTCCGAGAGCGTGGAGCAGGCCGCCGCTCGCTTCGCCGAGCTGCCGGGGGCCGAGGAGGGCTGGCCCCTGGTGCTCCGACGCAGCCGCGAGGAGCTCGACGTGAGCTCCAACCCCCGCGCGGTGGTCTACCAGGGCGAGGTGCTCCCCCCGCGTCCGGGCTGGTACCTCGTGGTGGTCCGGGGCCGCCGCAACACCATCGAGGACGCGGTGTGCATCCAGGCCACGGCGCCCGCGATGGACCTGTGGGCCGAGATGTACATCTCGGGCGGGCCGCTGGCCTTCGCCCCCAATGGCTCGCGCGCCGACATCTACCTGCGACCGCGGCTGGGCCTCACCCGCTACCTGGGCGTGCGGTGGCTGGGCGTGGGCATCACCGCGGGCTATGGCTTCACCCGCTACTCGGGCACCCGCGGCGACTGGAAGGATCTGGAGGTGGCCGAGCAGGAGCGCCTGGTGTGGAAGCGGCACGCGCTGCTGCTGGGGCCCCACGTGGAGCTCCGCGGTCGCTCCACGCGGCTGCCCGTCGAGCCGCGGGCCCGCCTCGGCGTGGTGACCGACACCGGCATCGTGGCCATCGGCGGGGTGGACGATGCGCTGGTGGAGTTCCGGCGGGGGAGCCCCGACGACGTGGTCCTCGACTTCGATCTCGATCTCGACGTGGACCTGGGCCTGGGCATCCCGCTGGGGCGGATCCAGCTCGTGCACATGGTGTCGCTGAGCTACGTCGCCATCGACGACTCGCTGCGACGCTCGGCGACCCAGGTCACCCAGGACGCCAACCTCTACGTGGGCTACACCATCGCGGTGGCGGGAGGACGACGATGACCATCGTGCACCGCGGCATGGGGATCGGGGGCGGGCTGGTGGCCGGGCTGGTCGCGCTCTCGTGCGTGGGGGAGCGGCCCTCGGACGAGGACTGCGAGAAGGCCTGCTCGCTGGCCAGCCGCTGCGGCCTGCTGCCGTCGGCGCTCGGCGGCGTGCCCGGCAGGGGCCAGCTCGACAACGAGGCCGACTGCGTGGCCCGCTGCCTCGCCAGCGACGGCGACACGCGCGAGGTGAGGGGCCTGCTCGAGGTGCTCACCAGCGATGACTTTGCCCGGCCCGACACGACCCCGCTGTGCGACTCCATGGGGGTGATGGCCTGCGAGGAGCTCATCGAGACGCTCGAGGAGACCTCCTCGACCCGCGAGCTCGAGATCACCACCACCGTCGAGCTGAGCATGGTCAGCGCGATCAGCCACGCCAGCAACTTCGAGCCCGAGCACTGGTGCTGCTTCGACTTCGCGGGCGAGCTGAGCAACGAGGAGGGGGCGGGCGGGACGATGGCGAGCGGGGAGCTGGCTCCCAGCGAGGTCGAGGCGGTCCAAGAGATCATCGTCGCGACCCACGCCTGCTTCACGAGGCTCGAGGACCGCATCGTCGGGCTCATGCCCCTGCTGATGCCCCCGATGCCGGGCGAGCCGGAGCGGGACCCCGAGCAGGTGAGCATGCAGTGCACCGCGCTGGGGGAGGTGTGGAAGCCGATGGACGATCCCATGGAAGACCCGATGGACGGG
Source organism: Myxococcales bacterium (assembly GCA_020633315.1). Classification (GTDB taxonomy): domain Bacteria; phylum Myxococcota_A; class Polyangia; order Nannocystales; family Nannocystaceae; genus Paraliomyxa. The sequence goes on along the minus strand of JACKDV010000028.1, from coordinate 30,355 downwards.
CCGGATCTCGAGGCCGATCCCTGCTACTTCGCGCGCAAGAGCATCGTGCTCCAGCGGCTCGACGTCCCCGGCGTGGCCGAGGCCTGCACCTTCGACGCGGTGGTGGGCCTCGACATGCTCCTGCGCGAAACGCAGAGGCGCTGGCACCTCGACGGCGGCGACTACCTCGTGGACGGCGACGGCAACGTCCGGTCGACCCCCGAGATCGAGGACCAGCTCGAGACTGCGATCCGCGACGAGGTCACGCGCCCGGGGGGCTTCGTCGCCGACGTCTGCGAGGAGCTGGACCTCGAGGCGGGCGGGGACGCCTGCGCCGTGGACATCGACGAGCTCCAGGGCGTCACCTGCGAGGTGGGGCCGCCGTGCAGCGCCGCCGATTGCCTGCTCGACTCCCCGGCCTGCGATCGCACGCTGTGCGACGCCGACGTCTCGCCGCCGGGGCGGGACTGCGGCTTCTTCGGCATCGAGTCGGTCACCCTGGGCTACCGCACCGACGAGGGGGTCGAGATCCTCGGCGAGCCGATCCTGGGCTGCTCGTCGCGCACCGTGGTCACCACCGTCTTCGAGGACGTCAAGGTCGGCGTGATCGTGCCGGTGGCCGTGGTCGAGGGCACGCTGCCCACCTCCTTCCTGCCCGACGGCGGCGAGGTGGCGGACGACGGGAGCTTCCGCTGGTACGTGGAGGGCGAGCCCCGCTGGGTCTCCGCCGGCGAGGCGCGGCTGCAGATCCCCTCGCCGCTGCTCGAGCACACGATCTATCGCTACGAGGACCCGCTGGAATTCCTCGGCTGGGTGCTGCCGCGGGTGCCGCGAGGGCGCGGCTGCGACGATCAGCCCCTGCTGTGCGAGACCCTCTCCAACGGCAACTGCGACGACGGCATCGACAACGACGGCGACGGCTTCGCCGACGGCGCAACCCCGTGGTGCGACGAGCTGTTCTTCGAGCTCGTCCAGCGCTGCGTGGTCACGGAGCCGGGGCGCCAGCCCCACCAGGGGTGTAGGGGCGAGCAATGAATGCGCCTGGCTCCCAGGCCCTACGGTAGGTGCATATACTGCCGCTCGTGGACTTCGCACGGTTCCAAGGTGGTGCTCGGGAGAAGGTCTGGGATCCAGCCACGCTGGACCTGATGCGCTGCGAGGGGGACCCCCCGGCCGACGAGGCAGTGGCGGCGATGTTCGAGGCGACCGACCGCTCGCCCGAGGAGACGGCCCGAATCCTGCTGCGCCAGCTCCTCGGGGGCGGTCACTACAACGCGCTGCTGGGGGGGCCGGGCGCCGAGCTGCTCGAGCAGTTCCTCCGGGAGCACCGCAAGCTGCCGCCCTGGGCCGATCCCAACCTCATCGAGCAGGCCCAGCACCTGTGCCGCAACAACCTGGTGGTGGGCTCCGTGCTGCTGGCGGTGGCCAGCCTCCCCGAGTGCTACCTCGACGCGCGCGGGGCCCCGGTGCTCACCTCCACCGGGCAGCTCGGCGAGCAGCCGGCTCGCCGCCTGCGTCACACCTCGCACTTCGTGTTCTCGGTGTGTGCCCCGGGGGGCCTGGTGCCGCGGCCCGGCGACGACCCCTCCGCGGTGCCGGTGGGGATCGAGAAGGCGCTCACCGTGCGGCTGATGCACGCGCTCATCCGGCGCTTCACCATCGAGGGCTACCGGCTGCCCGAGTCGCTGTACCAGGAGGTGGAGCACGAGCTGGGGCTGGACCAGCCGCTGAGCTTCGGCATCGGCGACGAGGAGGAGCGCGTCCCCGTCCCCATCAACCAGGAGGACCAGGCCTTCGTCAGCCTCACCTTCTCCTACGTGGTGGTGCGGGGCCTCGAGCGCATGGGCATCAAGCTCACCCCGCAGGATCGCGACGCCTACGTGCACCTGTGGAACGTGGTGGGGCACGTGATGGGCCTGCGGCGGGAGCTGATGCCCGACGGCTACGAGGAGGCCGCCTCGCTGTTCCACGCGCTCAAGCAGCGCCTGGCGGGCCCCTCGGCCGAGGGCAAGGCGCTCACCGAGGCGATGATGGGCTGGATCAACGAGCTGGTCCCGCGACCGCTGCGCTCGCTCAACCTCGCCGCGGAGATGATGACCTACTTCATCGGCACCGAGAGCGCGGCGATGCTGGGGATCGAGCAGCGGGGCCTGCGGTGGGTGAGGCACCGCGCCTTCACCTTCCCCCTCGAGCTCATCGCCGCGGTCAAGCCCGAGCAGGTGAGCTTCGACCCCCTGGCCATGGTGGTGCAGTACCTCGCCGGTCCCATGGTGAAGCGCTTCGTGGCCGAGGTGGAGCGCAACCGCCCGCCGCCCCCGCCCGAGTACGTGGAGCGCCAGCGCCAGGCCCAAGCCGAGGGACGGGGCGCCGCTCCGCGCCCCTCGGGGAACGAGTGGCCGAGCTACGTGCTCGACTCCGCCGGTCGTCGACCGCTGCACTGAGCGACCGTGGAGAAGACCACCCGCCGCCGGATCGCGTTCTCGCTGGTCTACGTGCTGATCGCCGTGGCCGCGCTGTGGTTGCTGCGCGACACGAGCGGCGGGGACGAGCCCCGCACCGTCGCGTACAGCGAGCTCGTGGGGATGGCCGAGGACGGCAAGCTCGCCCGCGTGGTCGTCTCCGAGTCGTCCATCGCCGGCTACGAGAAGGCGGTCGACGACGGAAGCGAGGCCAAGGAGAAGGGCAAGGACGACGACGCCACCGAGGACGATGGCCCCCCTGACGTGGAGGCCGCCCGGCCTCCCATGATCGACGAGCAGTTCCTCACCACCATGCACGAGCACGGCGTGGAGGTGGTGGGGCAGCCGGCCAGCGAGGGGAGCTGGTGGCCGATGCTGCTGTGGCTCGTGCTGCCGCTGCTGCTGATCTTCGGGCCCTCGCTGCTGGCGATGCGGGCGATGGGTCGCGGCGGGCCCCTGAGCTTCGCGCGCGGCCGGGTGAAGATCCTCGATGCCACCGCCGCGGACCGGGTGACCTTCGCGGACGTGGCCGGGGTGGACGAGGCCAAGGGCGAGCTGCAGGAGGTCATCTCGTTCCTGCGCGAGCCCGGTCGCTTCGAGGCAATCGGAGCCAAGGTGCCCAAGGGCGTGCTGCTCATCGGCTCGCCGGGCACGGGCAAGACCCTGCTCGCGCGCGCGGTGGCGGGCGAGGCCGGGGTGCCGTTCTTCTCCATGTCGGGCTCGGGCTTCGTGGAGATGTTCGTGGGGGTGGGGGCGGCCCGCGTGCGCGAGCTGTTCGAACAGGCCAAGCAGCGGGCGCCCTGCATCATCTTCATCGACGAGATCGACGCGATCGGCCGCACCCGCGGGGGCGTGGCCGCGATGAGCCCCCACGAGGAGCGCGAGCAGACCCTCAACCAGCTGCTGACCGAGATGGACGGCTTCGATCCCTCGGCGGGGGTGGTGATCATGGCCGCGACCAATCGCCCCGAGGTGCTCGACCCGGCGCTGACCCGGGCGGGACGCTTCGATCGCAAGGTGATCGTCGATGCGCCCACCGTCACCGGGCGGATCGCGATCCTGCGGGTGCACGCGCGCGGCGTGAAGCTGGCCCCCGAGGTCGACCTCGAGCTGGTGGCCCGGCGCACGCCCGGGATGGTGGGGGCCGACCTCGCGCGGGTGATCAACGAGGCGGCCCTGGCCGCTACCCGCCGCGGGGCCACGCAGGTCGAGCAGCAGGACTTCGAGGAGGCGATCGACCGGATCCAGCTCGGCCTGCGACGGCGCGGCCGGGCCATGAGCGACGCCGAGCGCCACCGGGTGGCCTTCCACGAGGCGGGGCACGCCCTGGTCGCGCTCGCCCTGCCGCACGCCGATCCCGTGCACCGCGTGACCATCATCCCGCGCACCATCGGCGCGCTGGGGGCCACGCTGCAGCTGCCCACCGAGGATCGCTTCCTCATGACCCGGGCCGAGCTGCGCGATCGGATCTGCGTGATGCTCGGCGGGCGGGTGGCCGAGCAGCTCGCGCTGGGCGAGGTGTCCACGGGGGCGGTCAACGATCTGGAGCGCGCCAGCGAGACGGCGCGGCAGATGGTGTGTCGCTTCGGCATGAGCGAGGGGCTGGGGCCGCAGACCTTCGGGCGCCCGGCGGGCCTGCAGTTCCTCGACTCGCCCGCGGCCTGGGGCGACCACCGCAACTTCAGCGATCAGCGGGCGGCGGAGATCGACGGCGAGATCGATCGCCTGATCGCGGCCGAGCACGAGCGCGCCAGGGCGATCCTCACCGCGCGGCACGAGGAGCTGGTGCGGGTGGCCGAGGCCCTGCTCGAGCGCGAGACCATCGACGCTCCCGAGCTCGCGACGCTGGTGCGCTCAGGGGTCCCCGGGGACGGGGTCGAGGCCGGCGGCGCGCAGGCATGAGATCGGCTCGGCGAGGGCGTACACCAGGCCCTCGTCGGTGACGCCGGGGTTGGCCCGCTCGTGCTCGAGGCTGCGGGCGCAGACCTCTGCTGTCTCGTCGAGGCGCTCCGCGCCCTCGAGCACTCGCTCGGCAGCTCGTCCTGCGAACTGGCCGGCCCGGCCTCGGCGGCGTGCATCCTAGAACACGCAGAGCATGAAGGCGGCGGAGCAGTTGCCGGAGGCGCACTGAGAGTCGTCGGTACACGGATCACCGGTGCTCCCGTCGTGGCACTGACCATCCAGCGGGCAGTACGGCGCGGCGTCCGAGCAGTCCTCGGACCCTCGACAGGGATCGCCCTCGCTGCCGCCCTGACAGGAGCTCGGGCCGCACAGCAGGGTGGGACACTGCGCGTCGCTGGTGCACGGATCACCGGCGCTCCCGTCGTGGCAGGCACCTGCGACGCAGAAGGGGGCCCCGGGGTCGCACTCGCCATCATCGAGGCACGCGTGCCCCTCGCAATCCTCTCCCGGATCCACCTCCCCGTTGCCGCAGGGGTCGCATCCCGAGGTGTCGAGGCGGCACGACGAGTCACACGCGAGCACGCCGCTCGCGAACCCGTGCTCCATGCAGGTCCCGCCCTGGATGTCGCTGCCGTCGCACTCCTCGTCGTCGGAGTCCACGATGTCGTTGCCACACCGCAGGCAGTGGGTGGTGTCGAAGGTGCAGGACGGGGCGCAGACGAGAGGGCCCGCGACGTAGCCCTGGCTCGCACAGGTCTGGGCGCCGAGGTCGGAGCCGTCGCAGGACTCTCCCGGGTCGAGGATCCCGTCGCCACACACGCCTCCGTCGCTCTCCGCGTCGGAGGCCGTGTCCGCGCCCTCGGTGGTCTCGGCGGGGGCGGAGGTCTCCATCCCCGAGCCGGCGGTGCCGGTCGACGCCTCGTCTCCGAGCGCGGCCGGAGGATTGGGTGCTCCCACGCAGCCCGTCCCGAGCAGGACCACGAGCCACGTCGTCCCGCCGTGGCGTCGCGTCATGCGGTGAGTCTACCCCGGATCGACCGGCGGGCGGGCCCCTGCTCAGCGCACGGTCACCGTCATCAGGTCGTGCATGTCCTTGCCGGTCTCCAGCGTGACGACCTTGCTCTCCACCTCCTCGTCGGGACGCCCGAAGTTGCGCGTGATGGTGGAGTAGACCTTGGTGCGGGCGCTGGCTCGGTTGACGTCGGAGGCGAAGTACTTGGCCCGCACCTGGTAGTCGCCGGCGGGAGCCTCGGGCAGCACGTACATCTCGGGGCCGTAGCCCTGGGTCACGTCGCGGGTGAGGCGGCCGCCGCTGCGGGTGGTGGTGTGGCCGAAGTAGCACTCCTCCCCGCTGGGCTCGATCACGTGGAGATCCACGTCGGTGCTGTCGGTGTTCCAGGTGATCGTCACCAGGATGTCGGCCTCGGTGACGTCCATGCGGCTCGCGAGCACGCCGGCGCGGTGCTCGGCGTAGTCCCGCAGCGCGGGGTCGAGCCCCGCGGCGCCCGTGCTCCGCAGGAAGCGGAGGTAGTCCTGCATGAGGATCTGCGGGAACTCGCCGAAGCGAGGATCCCACTGCCCGGCCAGGCCGATCTCGAAGTAGGCCAGCGCGAGGTCGGGATGCCCGGAGGCGGCGAGGGTGAGCGCCATCGCCCGGTAGGTCTGGGGCTCGAAGGGGCGCGCCCGGGCCACGCGGGCGAACAGGTGATAGGCCTGCGCGTGCAGGCCCCACTCCATGGCCGTAAAGCCCACGTCGCGGGCGAGCACGCCGTCGCCCGGCTGCGCCTCGACCAGGCTGCTGAGGGCCTCGAGGGCGTCGGCGGGGCCGAGCTCGCGGAGGCGTCGCTCGGCCTCGGTGGTGAGGGTGTCGTACTCGGGCTTGCGCGCGGCGAGCTGGTCGAGCACCACCTTCGGGATGCCCTCGCGGGTGTAGCCCTTGGCGCGCAGCGGCTCGCTGGGCACCTCGTAGGCGGAGCGGGGCAGGGCATCGAGCAGCTTGGCCAGCCCGGGATCGAGCTTCAGCTCCACCCCGGGCATGGCGGCGAGCTTGCCGAGCTGCGCGGTGAAGGCCAGCTTGGCGTCGCCCAGGCGACCGGCGAGCTGCTCGAGGGCCCGGGCCACCAGGGTGCTCGCGGGCTGCTCCTCCACGGTCTTGGCGTCGGCGGCGGGCTCGATGCCGAAGCGGAGGTAGTCCTCCTCGGTCTCGAGCATGAGCAGCGAGGTGGACTTGCCGGTCACCCGGAAGTGCCGGGCGTAGGCGGTGGCCTCGGTCTCGGTGGCCTCGAGGAAGTCCTCGAGCTGCTGCACCGCGAGCTGCCCGTAGGCGCGGGCCGTGAGATCCGACTCGAGCACGGCGCCCAGCTCCACCTGCACCTCCTTGGTGGTCGAGCCCTGGGCCAGCGAGAGCACCACACGGGCGCCCTCGCTCACCGAGCCGCGACCCACCAGCAGCAGGCGCTGGCCCTCGAAGAGCACCCGGGGGCGCCCCGCGAGCATGAGGTCGCTGGCGCCGTCGAGGGCGACGCCGCGGATCTCCCAGGGGCGCGTGCCGTGGGCGGTGGCGGCCGCCTTCACCTCGGACTCGCCCACCACCGAGAACACGGCGCCGCCGGTCTGGCGCGCGAGGTGCTGGAGCATGGAATCGTCGCCGCCGTCCATGCCGGTGGTGTAGGCGAACAGCGAGCCGGCCCGGCCGTCCGCGAGCGCGTTGGAGATGGCATGGGCATCGGCCTCGCCCCAGGTGGCCGCCCCGTCGCCGAGCAGGAACAGGTCGTACTGCGGCGGGCCCTCGCCCTCGGCCAGCCACGCGGGGTGGCTCGCCTCGCGCAGGGCCATGCCGAGATCGGTGGCGCCCTCGAGCGCCAGGGTGCTCGCGTGCTCGAGCAGGGCCTCCACGTTCTCCGGGGTGTTGGGCAGCAGCTCCTCGCGCAGCCAGTGGCTCTTGACGTCGAAGAACAGCACGCCGAAGCGCTCGATCGAGCCGCGGTTCTCCTCGAGCAGCGCCTTGGCGAGGGCCAGCCACACGTTGAAGCGATCGGGGTTGGAGCTGAGCGAGGTGTCGATCAGCAGCACGGCGGGCCGGGCCTCGCCCGTCTTGGGGGCGCGGGGCAGGGCGGGCTCGAGGCGCGCGGCGAGCAGCGGGCCGGTCCCGGGATCGCTGCCCGTGAGCGCGATGCCCTTGGCCTTGGAGAGCCGCAGCGTCACCTCCTGGCCGCTGACGTCGCTCAGCCGCAGGAAGCGGCGCGGCCCCGTGGCGTTGCCCTCGGCCGCCGGCTCCACCGTGAGCGCCACCCCCTTGGGCGTGGCCACGTTGAGGTCGACCGTGGACGAGGGCAGGCCCTCGGGCACGGGGATCCGCAGCTCGAGGTCGTCACCCACCGCGACCAGATCGACGTCGTAGCCCACCACCACTCGATGGAGCTTGCGCGGCGCGATGGGGAAGATCCTCGCGTTGAACACCCCGGCGCCGGCCCACTCCATCAGCGCGGGGTCGACCCGCCGGCGCACCGTCTGCCCGTAGGCGAAGGCGGCCTTCTCCTTGGGCACCATGCGGGCCTCCTTGGGCTCGATCCAGCTCGCCTCGCGGGCGCGCATGATCGCCTCGGGCTCGAAGCCCTGGTCACGGACCTGCTCGGCCGCGTCGATCTTGGGCTTGGGGATCGCCTCGGCCTCCCAGCTCGACTGGCCGAAGGCCAGGAACCACGGCGAGGCGCCGCTGGGCAGGCGCAGGTCGAAGGTGCCCTCGTACTGCCGATCGTCGGGGTTGTAGAAGTAGAAGTCGATGAGCACCCGCGCCCGGAAGCCGTCGACCTTGGCCCGCAGGTGCATGCCCTCCAGCGACAGCGACTGCTCGTCGCCCACCATCAGCCGCGAGGTATTGGCGAGCACGGTCGAGCGCTTCCAGGTCTCGGCCTTGCCTCCCTTGGCCTCGGCTCCGTCGCCACCGCCGGGAGCCTCGTCGGCCTTGGCGGCCGGCTCCGCGGCCATCGCGGTGGGAGCCGGAGCGTAGTCGCTGGCCTCCTCCTTCTTCTCGTCGCCGCGAGGCGACACGGCCTCGATGGATTGCCCCGCGCGCTCGTCCTCGCTGGATGAGCCACAGCCGTCGAGGGGGAGCACCAGCAGCAACAACCAGGCGAGGGCGAGCAGCGTGCGAGCCATGGCTGCGATCATGGACGTCGCCGATGCATCGTGCGAGGCGAGCGGCCGCCGATGTGCCGTGGTCGAGGCCCACGCGAAGGGCGCAGCCCGGAGGACCGCCACGGGTCGGCCATCGACGGCCTCTCCATGGCCCCCAGCGGCACCTCGTTCGTCGGTCTGGCTCGCACCCGCCCACACCTTCGGGCACCGAACGCGAGGCGCGAAAGCGTGTACCCTCCGACCTTGGTGGCCGAGGGCTTCCAGACCGGCGATCGGGTCGACGATCGCTTCGAGCTGCTCGCGTTGGTGGCTTCGGGCGGGATGGGGCGAATCTTCCGCGCCCACGATCAGCACACCGGCCGGTCCGTGGCGGTCAAGGTCATCTTCGACGACAGCGACAGCGGCGTGGTCCGCTTCGACCGCGAGGCGGAGGTGCTGGCCAAGGTGAGCCACCCGGGCATCGTGCGCTATGTCGCGCATGGGCAGACGGCCACCGGGGTGCACTACCTGGCCATGGAGTGGCTCGAGGGCGAGGACCTCGGCGCCATCCTGTCTCGTCGCAGCGCCCCCACCCAGTCGGGGCTGCACAGCCGCACGATCACCACCGCCGGGCACATCGACGGCGCGCCCGATGGCGCGCTGCTCTCGGTCGACGAGGTGCTCCGCCTCGGCCGGCAGATCGCGGCCGCGCTGCACTCCCTGCACCAGGTGGGGGTGGTCCACCGCGACATCAAGCCGAGCAACGTGTTCGCGGTGGGAGGCGACCTCGACCGGGTCAAGCTGCTCGACTTCGGCACCGCGCGCCTGGGACGGACGCCCTCGTCGCTCACCCGCACCGGGGCGATCGTGGGCACGCCCAGCTACATGGCGCCCGAGCAGGTCCACGGCGAGCGCGACCTGACCCCGGCCGTCGACATCTGGTCCACGGGCGCGCTGCTGTTCGAGTGCCTCACCGGTCGGCCCCCCTTCATCGCGCGCACCGTGGTCGCGGTGCTCACCAAGATCGTCATCGACGATCCCCCGGACATCGCCGAGCTGCGCCCCGACCTGCCCCCCGCGCTGGCCGAGCTCGTCATGCGGACCCTCGCCCGCGAGCCCGGTGATCGCCATGCCCACGGCCAGGCGCTGCTCGAGGCCCTCGAGGCGATCGAGGTGGAGCGCCCCGCGGTCACGATGGTGTCGCCGCCTCCACAGCTCCCGCCCTCGGCGATCACCCGGGCCGAGCAGCGCGTGCACTGCATCCTGCTCGCCCAGCGGGTGCGCCTCGACAGCCAGGAGGCCCGCGAGCTGCACGACCTGGTAACTGGGGCGGGGGCCGAGCTCACCCACCTCCCCGACGAGAGCGTGCTGGTCACCGCGCACGCCAGCGCGCTGCCCACCGACCAGGCCACGCGGGTGGCCCGGGCCGGCCTCGCGCTGCGGGCCCGGATGCCGCACCTGCGCATCGCCATCGCGCTGGGCCGCGCCGCGGGCGGCCAGACCAACCTGGTGGGCGACGCCATCGACCGCGCCGTGTCCTCGCTGCGCATCGCCGATGCGGGCGAGATCCGCCTCGACGCCACCGTGGCCGAGATCCTCGACGCCCGCTACGAGATCTCGCGGCAGGGGGCGCACCGCCGGCTGCTGCGCGAGCGCGAGATCGAGGCGCCGCGCACCCTGCTGGGGCGGCGCAGCACCTGGGTGGGGCGCAAGCGAGAGATGCTCACCCTCAACGGGATCTTCGACGAGTGCGTCGAGGAGCCGGTGGCGCGGGTGGTGCTGGTGACCGGGGCGGCTGGCGCGGGCAAGTCACGGCTGCGCGACGAGTTCACCAAGGCGCTGCGCGAGCGGGCCGATCACCAGCTGCTGTTCGGCCACGGCGACTCGGTCTCGGCCGGCTCGCCCTTCCTGATGATCGCGCCGGCCATCCGGCGCTACGCGGGGATCCACACCGGCGAGGCCATCGAGTCGTCGCGCCGCAAGCTGCGGGCGCGGGTGGGCGAGCACGTGATCCGCTCCGAGGTCGAGCGCATCACCGTGTTCCTCGGCGAGCTCATCGGCGTGCCCTTTCCCGCCGACGACAGCGAGCAGCTCGAGGCCGCCCGCAAGGACCCCATGCTCATGGGCGACGCCATGCAGTCGGCGTTCGTGGACTGGCTGCGGGCCCAGCTCGAGGCGGGGCCGGTGCTGCTGGTGCTCGACGACCTGCACTGGGGCGACCTGCCCTCGGTGCGCTACGTGGACGCGGCCCTGCGATCGCTGCGGGACCTCCCGCTGATGGTGCTGGCTCTCGCCCGTCCCGAGGTCTCCCGCAAGTTCCCCAACCTGTGGTCCGAGCGCGCGCTGCAGGAGATCCGCCTCGATGCGCTCAGCCGCTCGGCCAGCCGGCAGCTCGTGCGGCACATGCTCGGCGAGGACCTGCCCCCGCAGACCGAGGCGCTGATCGTGGAGCGGGCGGCGGGCAACGCCTTCTACCTCGAGGAGCTCATCCGGGCCGTGGCCGCGGGCACCAGCGAGACCCTGCCCGACTCGATCCTGGGCATGCTGCAGGCGCGCTTCGACGTGCTCGGGGAGGAGGCCAAGCGGGTGCTGCGGGCGGCCAGCGTGTTCGGCGAGGTGTTCTGGGCCGAGGGCGTGGAGGCGCTGCTCGGTCACGACCAGGCCGCGGCCTTCTCCGCCCAGGACTGGCTCGACGAGCTGAGCAAGCGGGAGATCATCGCTCCTCGCCGGGGCGGTCGCTTCCCCGAGCGCAGCGAGTACAAGTTCCGGCACGCCCTGGTCCGCGACGCGGCGCACGAGCTGCTCACCGCGGAGGATCGCGCCCTCGGGCATCGCGTGGCCGGAGCGTGGCTGGAGCAGGAGGGGGAGAACGATCCCTCCGTGCTCGCCGAGCACTTCCTGCTGGGCGGCGAGCCGGCCCGCGCCCGCGCGTGGATCCAGCGCTCGGCGGCCCAGGCCCTCGAGGGCAACGACCTGCAGGCCGCGATCGAGCGGGCCGAGCAGGCCATCTCGCTCGGGGCCTCGGGCGACTCGCTGGGGCAGCTACGGCTGATGCAGTCGGTGGCCTGCTACTGGCAAGGCGACTACGCGCGGGCCCAGGGCTACGGCAGCCGGGCGGTGGACGGGCTCGCCCCGGGGAGCGCGGAGTGGTTTCGGGCCCTCGCCAACACCATCGTCGCCTCGGCGCGGCTGGGCGACTACGAGACCGTCGAGCGGCGCTTCGACGTGGCCCAGCGCCAGGAGCCCGTGGCGGGGGCCGCCCCCGATCAGATCATCAGCCTGTGCCGGGGCTGCTTCCAGCTCATCTTCGCGGCGCGCTTCGACCAGGCCGACGCGATCCTGCGCACGGTGAGCCGCCTGGTGGAGCAGCAGGGAGGCGAGGCCTCGCTGGACGCTCTCACCCTGGCCCAGGTGGAGCACGTCCGTGGCGTGCGGGCGGCCCACGCCGGCGACGTGGGTCGCTTCCTCGTGCACCTCGAGGCGGCGGTCGCGGCCTTCGAGCGCGCCGGCGACCGTCGCAACGTCTCGCTCGAGCGCCCCACCGTGGGCTGGTGCTTCGCCGAGATCGGCATGTTCGAGCGCGCCGAGGAGATCCTGGTGGAGGCCCTCGAGCTCGCCGGCCAGCTCGGCGCCCAGCAGACGATCACCTACGCCCAGGTGAACCTCGGCTACGTGCTCGGCCATCGCGATCGCCTCGACGATGCGATCCAGATGCTCACCCGTGCGGCGCGGACCTGTGCCACCGTGGGCAACGTGCGGCTCGAGGGGTGGGCGCGGGCCCACGTCAGCGGCATCGAGCTGCGCCGCGGGCACGCGATCGAGGCCGAGGCCGAGGCCGCCGACGCGGTCGAGCTGCTCGAGCTGTCCCCCGGGCTGCGGGCCTGGGCCACCGCCGAGCGGGCGCGGGCCCTGGTGGCGCTCGGTCGGGTGGATGCGGCCCTGGCCCACGCCCACACCGCGATGGCCACCCTGAGCGAGCTCGGCAGCATGCTGCAGGGCGAGAGCTCGCCCCCGCTGGCCCTGGCCGAGGCCCTGCACGCGGCCGGCCATCCTCAGGCGGCTCGGGCCGCGATCGCCGACGCGCGGGCCCGGCTGATGACCCGCGCCAACAACCTGCCGCGCGCCGAGTGGAAGCCCACCTTCCTCGCCCGCCCCGAGAACGCTCGCATCCTCGAGCTGGCCGAGCTGCTGCAGGGCTGATGCCCGGTCCGCCGCTCCATCGAATTGTAGGCACGTCTGGGCGCGGGGGAGAAGCCCCGGGCGCTCGGGATTCCGCACGCCGGGCGGCCCTGGACGCCTCGCGATCGTCCCGTAGGTTGTGCCTTCGTGACCGCCTCCACCACCCAGCTCCTTCGTCGCCTCGTGGACGAGCCCCAGCACGTGCGGGCCGTGCGGGCGCTCGAGCCCCGTCGCTTCGTCTCCCTGGTGCGCGCCGTGGGCCTCGAGGACGCGGGCGAGCTGCTCGCGATGGCGACCCCCGAGCAGACCCTCGAGGTGCTCGACACCCAGCTGTGGCGGGCAGGGCCCTCCGATCGCAGCGAGCGCCTCGACGCCGAGCGCTTCGTGGTGTGGCTGCAGGTGCTGCTCGAGGCCGGAGACGAGGCCGCGGCCCGACGCCTGCGCGAGATCCCCGAGGAGCTGCTCACGGCCGGGCTGTCGGCCCAGCTCTTCGTGCTCGAGCTCGACGCCCTGGGCCACGGCCTGGCGGGCGCGTCGTGGGACGAGGCCGAGGTGGCCGAGCGCGTGCTCGACGAGACCCTGCACCTCGAGCTCGACGGCTACACCCTGGTGGCGCGCAGCGACCTGGGCTGGGATGCCTGCATCGCGGCGCTGCTGGCCCTCGACGTGGTCGACCACGATCGGGTGCAGCGGATCCTCGAGCGCTGCCGCCAGGCCACGGCCGAGGAGCTCGAGGACGAGGACGACGGCCTGCATCCCATCCTGCGGGCCCAGGAGACCATCGAGGTCGACGCCCACGCCGACCGCGAGGATCGACGCTCGCAGCAGGGCTACGTCTCGCTCGCCGACGCGCGGGCCTTCCTCGCCCTGGCCGACCAGACCGCGCTCGACGACGTGGACGCCGTGCAGGAGGACCCGGTCACCCGGGCCGCGCTCCGCGAGCTGCGGCCCGCGCCCGCGCGGGGGAAGGGCCGTGGTGTGGCTGCGGCCGTGCCCGCGCCGACGCCGGTTCGCGGCACGCTGCGGGCGCTGGTCGAGCGCGCCGAGGAGGAGCTCGGCGAGGCGACGCGGGCCCGGGCGGCCCTGCCCGCGGGTCGCTCCGAGCTCCCGGTCGAGGCGCCCGAGCCCGAGTCCGAGTCGGAGGTGGTCGTGCTGCGCGAGGCCCTGCAGGAGCTGGCGGCCGAGCACCCGCTGCGCCACGGCGAGCAGCTCACTCGCCTCGCCTACCTCGCCAACCTGCTCGTCACCGCAGGACACCCCGACGGCAACCCCTACGCCCCGGTGGAGGCCGGTGACGAGGTGCTGCGCCGCGTGGCGCTCGGGCTGCGGCACCACGCCCGCCGCCTCGCCGAGGCGGAGGCCACGGTGCTGCTGCGGGTGGGCGTGGATGGCCTGTTCCGCCTCGGCTGGCGGCTCGCCCCGCCGCCCGAGTCGATCCCGGCTACGAGGGCTCCGGCTCCGACCCGTCCCCGTTCGAAGGCGCGGCGAGGGGCGGGTCGCGCTCGATGAGCCACTTGGCCACCTCCTGCCCGGTCACCAGCGCCTGCTCGTGCACGAAGGGCTCGGCCAGGTAGCTGCCCGCGAACCACGTGCCCCGCTCGCCCTGGATCCGCCGCAGGCGCTCCGTGGCGCGGTGGGTGTGCCCCGTGACCACCGGGTGCTCGAAGAAGCGGTTGGAGATGAGCGACATCTCGTCGGGCTCCACGTGCGGGTTCATGCTCACGAACACGTCGGGCACCTTCTCGGGCAGCCCCGTCATGAGGTTGGGGTAGAAGGTGATCGTGGGCCGCACCTCGGGATCGTTGCCCTGGGGCACGACGTAGTTGTACGAGCCCCAGGCCTCGCGGTCGCGTGGCATCAGCCGGCGATCGACGTGCACCGCCAGCCGGGCGCGCTGGTAGGGGAACTCGGCGAAGATCGACATCTCGTCCTCGGTGGGATCCTCGAGCAGCGGCACCACCTCGTTGGGGTTGGTCGCGAAGATCACGTGGTCGACCTTGAAGGCCAGGTGCTCGTCGTCGCGGGTGATCGCCCGGATCTCCACGTAGCGCGCCCTACGGACCACCCCCACCACCCGGGTGGAGCAGCGCACGTGTCCGCCCCGCAGCGAGAACCACTTCTCGAAGGCGCGGCAGTACTCGTGCATGCCCCCCTCCACGCACATGCGCTCGGGCGGCCCGTCGTTGCCCACGATCCCGTGCATGCGCCAGAACGACACCAGGCCCCGCACCGGGTAGTTGGCGGGGTGATCGTTGGGCATGGGGAAGCAGCCCATCGCGCGCGGCACCGCGTAGAGGTCCACGAACTCCTCGGAGTAGCGCCGCTCGAGCAGGTACTGGCCCAGGGTCCAGCCGCCCAGGCGCGGGTCGTCGAGCACCTCGACGCACTCCATGGCGAAGCGCCCGATCTCCGCCCGGAAGCGCTGCACGTTGGACAGCGACTGTCCGCCGCGCAGCTCGCCGTCGCGGAAGTAGTAGAGCACCTCGCCGTTGGGCTTCATGAACGAGGCGTCCTGCACGATGGGGTGGTACTCGAGCCCCAGCTCGTCGAGCAGCGCCTTGACCTGCACGAAGGTGTGGACGTTGAAGTCGCTCACCCCGGCGTCCACCCGTCGCATGCCCCGGGCCGGGAGCTGCACGTCCACCCCGAAGCAGTCCCCTCCCAGCCGGGGCAGGCTCTCGAAGAGCGTCACGTGGTGACCCGCATCGAGCAGGCGCTTGGCCGCCCCCATCCCGGCCACTCCACCCCCGACGATCGCGACCTTCCGCATGGAGCATGATTCCCACGGCCGGGTGGGCGCTTTCAACCCACCGATCGCCCGTCTCGGTGAGGTGGGTCGCTTCGGTCGCAGTCAGGGCCGGCCGGTTGGCTCGCGGAACACCCAGACGTCCTGGTGCAGCTCCACCTTCTGACCGTCTCGCACCAGCACCGTGATGCGGTTGCCTCCCGGCTCGAGGGGCACGTCGGTCTCGAACGACAGCGACTGGGCCGCGGGACCGCGGGGCTCCGGGTTGGCCGCGTAGTGGATCTTGCGATCGATCTGCGAGGGCCCCGGGGGGCGCACCAGCACCGCCACGTCGCGCAGGCGTCGGGGGTGCAGCGCGGCTCCACGCAGGGTGACGTGGTCGTCGCTCACCACCCGGGGCACGGGCTCCAGGCGCAGCGAGGGCGGGACGACCAGCGGCGTGTGCTCGAGCGTGGCGAGCAGCTCGCGGGGCTTGGGGTCGCGAGCGCGGGGCGAGCTCACCCCCAGGTCGGCGGGCACGAACAGCCGCCGCCCCTGGCCGGGCACCTCGATCGCTCGCCAGCCCTCGAGCGTGCCCACGGTGGCCACCTCGGCGCCCACCGGAAGCTCCAGCACCACCGGGGCCGAGGCATGGGCGCCGTCGTAGACCCGCAGCGGCTCGCCCTCCACCCGCACGGTCTCGGCCGCGGCCACCATCGCTTCCGCCTGCGGCAGGATTCGCAGCCGCAGCTCGTCGGAGGCGCGGGCGCGGACCTCCGCGTCGCCCACCGCCAGCTCGACCTCGAAGGGCAGGGCGGGGTCGGCCTCGGCGTTGACGGTGATGCCGAAGGCCGCGCGCACCTCCTGCCCCGGCTTCATCGCGCCCAGGGTCACCGCGCCCTCCTCGAGCAGGCCCTGCTGGGCGCTGTGGTTGTGCAGCACCGCCCGCACGTCGGGGCTGATGCCGGGGCCGTCGTTGCGGGCCACGAACGCCAGCAGCACGCGCTCGCCCGGCTCCAGCATGCCGTCGCCGTTGCCCTGCACGGTGAAGGGCTCCTCGCCCTTGATCGGCTCGGCCGGGGGCCGCTGCGGGGCCTGGGCCACCAGCGCGGGGTCGTCCACGATCCACCAGTCGTACGAGAGCGCGGGCCGGGGCGCGCCCGCCACGTCGAAGCGCAGCTCGGCCCGTGCGTCGGGCTGGGCATCGGGCTCGCCCGCGTGCACGTCGATGGCCAGCACGTCGGTGAAGTCGGAGTGCCACGGCATCACGTGCAGCTCCAGGTCGCGCACCGCCTCCTCGCCGGGGGCGAGCTGGCCCACCAGCACCTCGATGCCGTCGAGCTCGTCGTGCACGCAGTCGGTGATCCCGTGCACCCGCTCCACCGGGGTGGCGCCGCGGTTGGCCACGCGCAGGCTCACCACGAAGGGCTCGCCCGCGGCCACCGGCGCCGCCTCGCCCTCCAGCGTCAGCGACACCTCGAGCGACGGCGCGCCCTCGCCCGCCTCGTCGTCGGACCAGTCCACCTTCGAGCTCTCCAGCGCCTCCACGATGCGGCGATCCTCGTCGGCATCGAGGCGCTTGGTCACCGCGGCCAGCGACGCCTTGCGCTCCTCTCGATCGGTGGTGTGGGCCAGGCCCAGCGCCACCTCGCGAGCGATGCGGATCTCCGGGTCCTGCAGGCGGTCGAGCACCGACACGTCCGTGGTCGCCTCGCGCAGCTCGGTCGGCACCTCGCCCGTCCACAGGTAGCGCAGGCTCGAGCCCGCGCCGTGGTCGGCCGGCAGCTCGGGGTGGTGCTCGGCCGAGGGCAGGTGGGCCGTGCGCGAGCGCTCGCGCTGCCGTTCGAAGCGCTCCTCGTCGTAGAAGCGGGCGATCCCCGGGATGAGCGACATCTCGACGGGCAGCAGCTCCACGTCGGGCAGCACCCCCAGGCTCTGGATGCTCTGATCGCCTGCCACCAGGTACTCCGCCACGGTGAGCTTGAGGGCCAGCTCGCGCCCGTAGGGCGAGGCCGGCTTGACCATCTGCACCGTGCCCTTGCCGAAGCTCGAGCGCCCCAGCACCACCGCGCGCCCCAGGGCCTTGAGCCCGCCGCTGACGATCTCGGCCGCGCTGGCCGAGTCCTCGTCGATCAGCACCACCACCGGCGTCGCGTCGGCCAGCGCCTCGGCCTCGGTCGCGTCCTCCACCTCGCGCCCCAGCGCGCTGCGGACGATCACCAGCTCGCCGTGCCTCACCAGGGTGTCGACCACCGCGGTGGCCTGCGTGAGCAGCCCGCCCGAGTTGCCCCGCAGGTCGATCACCACCCCCTTGGCGTCGGGGCCCAGCTTCTCGAGCGCCGCCTGGACCTGCTCCCCCGTGTTCTCCTGGAAGGTGGAGATGCTCAGGTAGGCCACGTCGCCGGGCAGCATCGCCGAGTCCACGCTGTCGACGTGGATGGTGTCGCGGGTGATCTCGAGGCTGAGGGTCTCGTCGCCGCGGCGCACGACCACCACGACCACCTCGCCCACGGGTCCGCGCAGCAGGTTCTGGGCCTCGTCGGCCGGCATGTTCACCGTGGCCGCGCCGTCGATGGTGAGCACCACGTCGCCCGCCTTCATGCCCGCCTCCTCGGCCGGCATGCCCGGCAGCACCCGCACGATGAGGATGCGGCGGTCCTCGGCGCGGATCTGGGCGCCGATGCCCCCGAAGTGCCCGCGGGTGCGCACGCCCAGGTCGTTGTGCTCCTCGGGGGACAGCAGCACCGTGTGGGGATCGAGCGGCGCGAACATGCCGTTGATCGCCGCATACTCCAGCTCGTGCAGCGGCTCCGGGTCGAGGTCGAGCACCTCCTGGGTGAACACCAGGATCTCCTCCAGCCGGTCCGCCGCCGCATCCATCGAGGTCACGTCGGCCAGCGGGAAGTTGGCCGAGCGCGCGCGGACCTTCACGCGCAGCTCCAGCCCCTCGCCGTCGAGCTCGGCGAAGAACTCCGGCGTGTGCAGGCCGAGGAAGCGCGCGGCCGAGACCACCTGCTGCCGCGGATCGAAGCGCTCCTTGTCGAAGTACTCCTGCTCCACGCGGTACGCCGACCAGATGAGCAGCGGGAACGCGCGGTCCTCGAGGTCGGCCAGTCGCTCGTCGGGTGTGGATTCTCGCGAGCTGTCGTCGACCGGGGTGGAATGTGGCGTCTGGGCGGGAGCGTCCCTACATCCCGCGAGCAGCAGGGAGAGCACCACGAGGTGACGACCGAGCATGTTCGCCAAGCATAGCGGCCCCGTGCATCCATCGAGGCGCGCCGATCCCGAGCGTCGTCGATCTACTCTTTGTTGCACCAGCGCTCGCTTTTGCATCGAACCACCGAGTGAGGGTCGTGCAAGCCCATGATCTTCGTCGATCGCCACGGTGGCACGTGATTCGCTAAGGGCACGGGACTAGTGACGCTGCGCCCACGCATCACCACCATGACGCGGTCCCGGACCTCTTCCGGGGCGCTCTTGGCGCTTCTGGCGCTCCTCGGCACGGCTTGCGTCGATGCTCCCATCACGCCCGATCAGGTCGAGGCCGATGGTCAGCTCCGGGCGCCCGGGCTCAAGCAATCCGCGTTCTCCGCACAGGAGCGGTCTACGACCCAGCGAGCCGCTCAGATCTCCGCTGTGCTCGCGGCGCAGGCCGACGGCCCGCTCGAGGACGCCAACCGCTTCCCGGCCGACGTGGGTGAGATCAACCTGCACCTGCGCGCCGATGGCATCGACGGTCAGCGTCCCGTGGTCTTCCGCTGGACCCACCGTGGTGATGCCGCGCTCGTCCCCGGCACCCTGACTCCGGGGGACACCATGGGACGGGCCACCAGCTTCCACATCGATCCCGAGCTCGTCGGCCCTTGGAAGGTCGAAATCCTCGGGGCGCCCGTCGGCGGCGACGAGCCCGTCGTCCTGTTCGAGCGCAGCTTCGAGATCTTCGTTCCGTCGCGTTGATGACCGAGTGGTCGTCCGAACGCCCGTGGTGTGGGGCCGCGGGCGTTCCTTTTTTTGCGCCGTCGCCGGCGCTCCGCGGCCGCCCGATACGGCTGGATCTCCGCCGGGGCGGCCCGTACCCTTGCCGCGGCATGACCGACGCGACCCAATCGTCTGGGGGCCTCACCCCCGAAGTCATCGACGTCTTCGCCCGCGGCCTCTACCACCTGGCCAACGTGGATGGGATCGACGCGCGCGAGGAGCGGCTCATCCAGGAGTTCCTCGAGGAGACCGGCTCCGATCTCACCCTCGAGGCGCTCAAGGGCTCGGCCTTCTCTCCCGTGGAGGCCGCGATGGTGCTCGAGACCTCGCACATCCGGCGGGTGTTCGTGAAGGCGGCGGTGGCGATGGTCAGGGCCGACGGCGTCTACAGTGACGCCGAGCGTCATGCCATCGGCGAGCTCGCCGACGCCTTCGACATGAGCAACGCCGAGTTCGGCGACATCGAGCAAGAGGCCGCCCGCGTGAGCCTCGATTGATCGGGTCGGAAATAGCCAACCATGCGCTACGGTAGCGGGCAGCCGCAGAAACGAGGAACGCGCCCATGGGCATCATGAGCTTCATCAAGTCTCAGCTCATCGACATCATCGAGTGGAAGGACGACACCAACTACACCCTGGTGTGGCGCTTCCCCGACGACGACAACGAGGTCAAGAACGGGGCCAAGCTGATCTGCCGAGAGGGGCAGGCCTGCGTGCTGGTCAACGAGGGCAAGGCCGCCGACATCTTCGGTCCCGGCACCCACACCCTCAGCACCCAGAACGTGCCGATCCTCTCCACCCTGCGGGGCTGGAAGTACGGCTTCGAGAGCCCCTACAAGGTCGAGATCTACTTCATCAACCTGCGGCAGTACCTCGACCAGAAGTGGGGCACCGCCAACCCCGTGCTCGTCCGCGACCCCGAGTTCGCGGTGGGCAACCGCCCCGGGCGGGTCCGCATCCGCGCCTACGGCTCGTACAACTTCAAGATCATCGATCCCAAGCTGTTCTTCGACGAGATCGTCGGCACGCAGGGCTTCGTCTCCACCGATGACATCGAGGGCTACCTGCGGCGCCGCATGGTCTCCTCGTTCTCGCAGGCGGCAGGCAAGAGCGAGCTGTCGGTGGCCGACATGGCCGCGCACTACGACGTGCTCGCCGAGGCGGTGAAGGGGGGCATCGACGAGGACCTCAAGAAGATCGGCCTCACGCTCACCTCCTTCATCGTCGAGAACATCTCGCTGCCCCCCGAGGTCGAGAAGGCCCTCGACGCGGCCGCTGCCCAGTCGGCCCGCGGGGTCGACAACACCCTGGCCTGGGAGGGCATGCAGGCCATGCGCGACGCGGCCAAGCAGCCCGGCACCGCCTCCGGCGTGATGAATGCCGGTATGGGCTTGGGCATGGGGATGGGCATGGGCAACATGATGGGCCACGTGATGGGCCAGGCCATGCACCCGCAGGGCTACCCGCCGCCGCCGCCCGGCTACCCGCCTCCTCCCGGCTACGGCTATCCGCCGCCCGGCTACCCGCCGCAGGGCGGCTATCCCCAGCAGGGGCAGCCGCAGGGCGGCTACGCGCAGCAGGGCTACGCACCGCAGCAGGGGCAGCCGCAGGCCCAGGCTCCGCAGGGCGGCGGTGGGCTCAGCCCGCTCGAGGACAAGCTCAAGAAGCTCAAGGCCGCCTACGAGGCCGACCTCATCACCGAGGACGAGTACAAGCACAAGCGAGCCACCCTGCTCGCCGACTTCTAGTCGACCCTCGGGATCGACCACGGGCCGCTACGTCATCGACGGGCGGCCCGTGCCGTTTCGAATGACCGGTCTCCAAGCGAAACGGGCGTCGAGCGCATGACACTCGAGGTTGGGTCGTGCGTTCTTGGGGCGAGCAGGCGCTTCCCGTCGGCAAGCCACTGCCCGCCCCAAGACCTCCCCAACCATCCGCCCTCACCCACCGCCACAGAGCTCGCGAAGAACCCACGCTCAGCGCCCTCGCTTGCCCGCCGCCTTGCCCCGGGACCGTGTGGCAGCCTGGGCCCAGGCCGTGAGGTCCGCGAGGAACGAGGCATCCACCGCACGCCCCGTCTCGCGGTAGCGGCTGGGCGTGGAGCGCCCCGGCTCCGGCTTGAACAGGTGGTCCAGCCCCTCGTAGGTGGCCAGCTCCGCCGAGCTCGACTTGCCGCGCTTGCGAGCCGCGCTCAGCAGGGCTCCCGTGTCCTTGGCCGGATCGACCTCGAAGTCCTTGCCGCCCTGGGCCAGCCACACCGGTCCGTGGACCTTCGCCATCACCTTGGCTGGATCGAGCTCCAGCACCTCTCGCAGCCAGCCCTCGTGATCGCGCAGCTCGGGCGGAACCTTGCCGGCCTTCAGCCCCTGCAGCATCTTGGCCTGCTGTGCCTTGGCCTGTTCGCGCAGCTCCGGTGGCACGTCGCTCAGCGAGGCCTCGGCCTGATCCCGCAGCACCTCCAGGTACGGCCGACCCGGCGCGCCCAGCAGGGCCACCCCGGCCACGCCCTTGCCTTGCTCGGCGGCCAGGCTCAGCGCTCGCAGCCCGCCCTCGCCGTGCGCCACCAGCAGCACGCGGTCCGGGTCCACCTCGGGCTGCACCAGCAAGGTGCGGAAGGCTCGGCGGGCGTCCTCGAGCTGGTCGGTGAAGGTCAGCGGTCCCGGCTCGCTGCGGCCCTGGCCGCGCTCGTCGAAGCGCAGGACCACCAGCCCCGCGCGGGCCAGCGCATCGGTGATCTCGTGGCTGCCCAGATCCACGGGGGGAGGCCCCGCAAAGCCATGGCGATCCTCGCGACCCGTGCTCGAGATCCACAGCACCGCGGGCGCGGGAGTGGCGATGCCCTCGGGGATCAGCAGCTCGCCGCTCAGCTCCGGCTCGCCCGCGCGGCCCGGGAGCTCCAGCTCGCGGATGGCGAACGACGCGTCGGCTTGCTCGTAGCTCGGCGTGCTCGGGGGCTCGATGGTCCAGCTCGGCCACCTCGCCGAGACGGCCTTCACCAGCAGCCGCGAGTCCGCCACGCGGCTCTGCAGCAGGCGACCGCCGGCGAGCGTGATCTCCTCGCCGAGGTTGGTGCGGATCACCGCCTCCTCGCCCGTGCGTCGTGGTGCCTGCAGCAGCGTCGCCTCCCACTCCACCGGGGCCCCGCCCGACAGCGACACCACGCGCCAGTGCATCGTGCCGTCCTCCAGGCGACGCAGCCCCAGCATCAGCTCCTCGTGGAGGATCGCCGAGTGGGCCATGAAGGCCGTGTCATTGCGCTCGGGCTCGTAGAGCACCTCGTCCTCGCGGGTCCCATCGCTCAGCCGCAGCACCGAGCCATTGCGAGCGAAGCGGAGCTCCACCGCCTCGCTGCGCTCGTAGCCCTCCACCAGGTTGCCCGCCCCGTCGAGCACCAGCAGTCCCTCCGCGCGGACGGGGGGCCGGCCGGGCAGCAGCAGCTCGGTGCGGGTCTCGAAGCGGAAGCGACGCTGTGGGCCCTTGCCCTCGGCGCCCAGGTAGCGGCCCCACGAGCGGCCGATGAGCGTGGTGCCCTGGTACAGCTCGAACGCCCGGATCTCTCCCTCGGCATAGAGATCGCCCGGGCCCCGACCCTCCCAGACGAGGGGCGTGGTGGCCGCATCCTCCTCATCCGCCGCCGCATCGGGGGGCAGGGGGGGAGGGGGCTCGAGGCAGGCGGGGCAGGGGATCGCCAGGGCGGCGGCGAGGAGCCGCGGAATTCGGCGGCTGGGCACGGCTGAGGAGAATACACGCCGCGGGCGTGGGGGAGGGAGGGCAGGGATGGGTCGGGGATCGCCGACGGCGCGGGATGTGAGACGGCTCGGGGGAATCTCTCGATCGAAGGGGTTGTGCTCCGCGGAGGATCGTCTATAAAAGCCGCCCTCACGGGCTCGTAGCTCAATTGGCAGAGCAGCGGACTCTTAATCCGCGGGTTGTAGGTTCGATTCCTACCGGGCTCACTGACGAAGACGGCTTCCTAGGCACCCCTAGGAGGCCGTTTTCGATTTCGGGAGGCGGGCCGATCGGAGGGCTCGGAAGGCCGGGGACAAGTGGGGGACAAGTCCGCACGAGGCGCGTGGGGCTCGGCGGGGTGGTCGAGGGGTCGACGTGCGGGTGCTCCGGGGCGGAGGGAAGCGACGCGAGGGTGGGTGGTCGACGGTGATGCGCAGCGAGCGATCACGGTGCTCGAGCTCGGCGAGGCGGACGTCAGCACCGGTCGTGGGCTTGGGCTTGGCCGCCTGGAGTTGTGGCCCTGCCGGGATCCTCGTGCCTGGGCCTCCGCCGGTCGCACTTCGGATCGGCGATGGCACGCGAGGAGAATTCGGAGGCTGCCACCTTCCCCGAGAGGATGCGCTGTGCCCCCTTCGGTGGGGCCCCTACCTGCACACCCCGGAGGGGCCTTCGCATCGGTGGCGTATGTGGCGATGGTCGCCAAGGGATGCGCACCGGACGAGCGCCAGCCTGGGCGAGGTTGGCTGTGTGGGGGCGCATGGGGTTGGGGGATCGAGGATCGAGGGATGGTGCTCGGGCGCGATGAGGGTGGGCGGCGCAGAGACCGTGCGCGAGCTACCGACGGCTGCGCTGCGGCGCGTCCTGGCGTAGGCAAGTCTCGCGCATGCCTCTCACCACACCATCGTGACCGTGAAAGAGGGTCGAGCCTGAGACGCCATCGAGCGCCAGGAATCGCAGCAGAACGCCCGCTTGCGACGCCGGGACGGTGTACTTCCACAACGGCGGCATGCTGTGCTGAGCGACCCACCTTGATTCATCGCATCCTTTCGGCATGACTCGTGGCTTCGCCATGAGCTCGTCAATCGTTGGGATGACGACGGGGTCTGGATCAGGCGCTTCCTTGTACCGAACGAGCGTGAACAGTCCGCGCTGGCGACGGAGGTTGGGATTGCTCGTCAGTGGAGCCGTCACGATGGAAATGGACGGGTCCCAAGAGCCGGCGACCTCATCGACCCATCTTCGGGATAACGCCCAGATCGAGAACGAGTTCGGCCGTGCCTCCCTGTCCTGGCGGCCCTGCCTCGCAACCTCGACTGCCGCAAAGTAGGCGGCGACCCGGGGATCATGAGACCAGTCCAGCAGTCGTGTCGGTACGCCATGGTGTTGCGCAAGCGCGTACATTCCAAGGCGCTCCACCTGTGGGAACTCGCCGGGCTCATTTCGCGAGTGTGAAAGCGACTTGTCTCTCAGCCGCTGGTGGTCGCCGGGCACCGGGAGCCCTTGATGATCAACACCCGTAGCGAAACTAGTGACGGCGACTTCCTCGAGGTTTCTCTGCTGCTCGCCTGAGCTGATGTGCCAATCGAGTTGCGCGGAAGTACGAGTCTGGGTGAGAAAATCTCCCAAGACTCCCGGCCGCATCGAAGATGGGGTCAGCCCCCACTCGGAGTTCGCCTGTCCTCGGTAGATCCAGTGCCAGTCGTGATGGCTGAGTCTCCCCCAGCGTTTTCCTCGATGAGGCGCGAGTTCGTCCAGAAGTGCTTCCGCTGTCTCGACGGGAACGGACTTGAATAGCTCAGCGATGCGCTCGGTGGTCACGGGCTAAATCGTATCGTTCGTGGTGCGTCGTGTAACCGCGATGGATACCATCGGAACCGCATACGTCACTTGCGGCGCGCTCGCATCGCCTCCCGCATCATCGCGGCCATGCTCGCCCACCCGTCGGGATACCAGTCGGCCCGCGGCTCGAGCTTGTCGAGCCCGGCCACGAGGCTCCGGGCCATCTGGTAGAGCTCCGCTCGGGTGGCATCCTGCATCGGCACGACATGGCCGAGGGCGGTCTGAGACAGGCGAGCCCATAGCCGCGGGTAGGTCTCATCCCATCCGGCCTCGACCGCTTCGGGCGTCGTCTTGCTCGTGAGCAAGTGCCAGCGCTTGAGCAGGTTCAAGATCACGATGTGACCGGCCAGCGTACTACCGAAGGCGCCACCGATCGCGCGCAGGCGATCGTCCGGCTTCGCGTCGTGCTTCATGATGCACGGCTCCCGTCGAGCCCAGCTCGAGGCCGGGCCGTGTATGGGTGAGCGGCGTCCTACTCGGCGGCCGTGAGGCGCTCGATCTCCTCGGACGACAGGCCGCGCAGGCTCTCGCCTCCGATCTCGACCACCCACCGGGCCCCGCCGTGCTCGTCCCGGCCGCCCGCACGCAGGCGGTCCGCGAGACGATCGCCGTACCGATCACCGAACATGGCCCGCTCGAGGTTCGTCGTGATGACGGTGCGCCGCTCGGCGTCGCCTCGCTCCTCGAGCATGTCCGACAGGGCCTCGCCTTGCTGGTCCGCCTCGCCGCCGAGCTCGTCCACCACGAGGCCGTACGCGCGAGCACAGCGGCTCAGAACGTCGGCGCGTTCGCGGTAGTCCAGTCGAGCGAGGAGCGGTGCTCGGAGCCACAGCACATCGCCGGCGCGTCGGTAGACGCCGGGCGCCTGGGCTTCCCGGAGCGCCTCCTGACGCATCCACACGTAGAGCCACGCGGCGGCTTGGGACTTGCCGCGCCCGACGTTGCCGAGCATGAGCAGTCCCCATGCCTCGGAGGCCAACCAGCCGCGCGCAACCTGCATCGCGTGCGTGGGCGCGAGCTTGCCGTGGGCGCGCTCCCACAGCTTGGTAGGTGGGGAGAGTGAGATCATAGCGGAACCGTTCCGCGGGGGATGTACGCCCCCGACTTGCTTCGTTGTTGGCGAGGCCGTGGGCGCTTGCCGTCGAGCCACGCCCGCCCGGCCTCGAGATTGTTGGGCCACCACTTGGGGCGGCAGATCGTCTCGCCGTTGGCGTACTGCCCCGACGCCTTGCGCTCGTCGTCGGACTGCGCGTGCTCGGCCACCTTTGCCCGCACGATGGCGGCGAGCAAGGCGGCCGGCTCCTCCTCACCGTCGGCCACGAGCTCCCTGAGCCGTCTCAGGAACGGCGCCGCATGGGTCGGGCCCACCGCGTAGGGCTTGGCCGGGACGGACATCCCTGCGGCGCTCCGGGCCTCGTGCAGGGCAGCGAGAACCTGCTCGAGCTGCTGGCGCTCGAGCAGGTCGGGATCGAAGCCCCGGGCCTTGCGCTTGCGGGGCTTGGGTGACGTCGGGGGAGTGACGACCCCGCCCCTCTTGGGGGGCATGGGGGGATCGGTCACCTCCTGTAACCTGTAGTCACCTCTGTCACCTTCTTGTGTACGCGTACGCGTACCGCTGCGGTCGTCGTGGTCGTACTGCTGGGGTAGGTCTGCCCGTACCGCAGGGGTACGCGCATCCGTACCGCCGTCGTCTGGGGGTACGTTCGCCCGTACCGCAGGGGTACGCGCATTCGTACCGCCATCGCCCTTCGGGTACCCGTCGCCGAGGCGCAGCAAGATCCAGTCGGAGTGCCCCGGGTGGACTCGCCGCCGCCGGGCGAACCCATGGGCCACGAGCCACGCCGAGGCTTCCTTGACGGCCTGCCCACGGACCCCGGCCGTCTCGGCGATCCACGTCTTGGAGCGCCAGCACCGAGCCTCCTCGCCCTCTGCTGGCATCGGCACGGTGCCCCACACGACCGACGCGACCTTGAACACGATCACGCGGTTGCAGTTGCGAACGAGGTCCGCGGGGAGCTGCATCGGACTACCTCCGAGCGGTGCGCACGTGGGCAAAGACGCCCTCGAGCTCGACCCGGGCACGACGCGGAGCCCATCGTCCCCACGCGGTCACTCGGGCGAGGACAAGACCGGTGCTCCGATGGAGCGGGCCACACTCGACCACGAGGGACAACGCCCACCGACGGGCCTCGTGCTCCCTGGGCTTGCTGTGGGAGCTCGAGGTGGTGGGCCACGGAGCGGCTCGGCGATGGCTCTCGGCGCCTCGGTCCTCGAGCGTTCGCCACCGTACCCGCTGCTCGAGCAGGTAGGGCTCTCGGAGCGCCTCGCGGGTGCACCGGTAGGCCAGTCGCAGCCGCTCGCGGAAGCGACTCCAGGGGATGCCGAAGGGACGATGGTGGGGTATCGTGGTGGTGCTCATCTGGCGCTCCGCGTTGCTGGTGGGCTCGGCCGCGTCGGGGTGGCAGCCCCGGCCCGGCCTCTCGAGATCGACCGGGAGCGGCTGCCCAAGCCGCCCCGGTCGTGGCGTGTGTGGGGCCATCGGTCAGGCCGCCTCGGGGTCCGTGGTGGTCGAGGCGCGCGTCTGGGCGTCTAACCAGTCGAGCAGGTCGCCCACGCGGTAGACGACTCGGGCGCTGCGGCCCGTGCCGAGCTTCTGAAATGGTGGTCCCTTGCCGTCCCGAGCCCAGTCCTCCAGGGTCCGAGGGGAGACCGGACCGCAGAGCTGCGCGGCGACGGGCCGGCTGACGCGATCGTCGGGGTGGTAGTCACCGAAGCTCGGCCGGACCGTGGACAGAGCGGCATTTCCGCTCACGATTCGATGGCTCTGGGACCGATGATAGGCCTGAGTGCGGCTTTCTGGTTGCTTCGTGCTCGAGTCGTTCATCTGCTACCTCGCCAGCGGGCTCACCCCGGGCCCTACGCTCGGGTACGATCATTGCTGGCAAGGTTCGGTCTACGCCGGAAACGTGCGGCCTGTCGTGACCGAGAGATCCGAGAAAACCCTCAGCGATTCTCGGTCTTCCATCGGGTCCAGGAACCCAACCTATGAGCTCGAATCTGGGGACACCGAGATCGGGGGGACTCCATTCTCGGTGTCGCACGCACGGTTCTCGTGCTCCCCGCCCTTGCGAATGCCCAAGTCCCGGCGCCACTGGTCTGCCGTGCCTCGCGGCACGTCAAACACTTGCTGGATCTCCCGGGTAACATCCGCCTTCTTCGGTCCCAGCTCCCCGTCATGCCATCGTTGGAGGATGGCATCGCGAACCAAATCGAGCGATATGTCGCGCTTTCGGCCGCGACGAACCTCTTCGGTCGTTGCGTCTTCGGTGAGCTCACCTCGGATGCCGTCGAGGAACGTGGCGACTGTCTCCCTGTCGACCAACACCACCCATGGAGGCTCACGCGGTAGATTCCCATGGCGGATGCTCCACCATGCCCGCGTCAACCCCTCGGCAAAGATCACTCCATCACGACGCCATTCGACTGCGTCGATCGGCACCCGTGCTCGAGGGCCGACCGAACCCCGCGCTTGACCATCGAGATCGGGAACACGGACACTGGTGATGCTCTCGGCCACAGCGAGGACCAGCCCCTCGGCCAACGCCTCGAATAGGATCACATAGGCGCCGAGTGCCTTGTCCCACGAGGAATCGCGGACGGGAGATGACATGGTCACCAGGGGCGGGTCATGAGGTCCGTCGTCGGTCCCGTGCTCGATGGCATCTTCCCCGCACCCGGTCAGCTCAAGGAGACGACGGGAACACTCGGAGTCCTCGATCCCAGAGATGTCTTCCCCTTCCCCTTCCTCTTCCTGGGCGGTACTGGAGTCGATCGCGTCGCTCCCGTTGTCCGGGGCCCCGAGGAGATCCTCGCCAGGCTCGCCATTCTCGGACAAAGCTACTGCCCGGAACACGAACCCGATGTGTCGCCGGGAGTATGGGAAGTGCGGCTTGTCGTCGAACATCGACGAGATCCACGCCGTGCCGTACACGACCCGCCCGATCTCGTGCATCGCATCGAGCATGGTGCACCACCGCATCGCCATCACGTGACCCGGTGGGACTCCCGTGACGGGGATCCGCTCCGGGGCATCCGTCGGGATGCCCTCCTCGGCTCGTTCTGCGGAGCTCAGATAGGAGCTCTCCGCCCGCTTCGTCATCAGAATGCGGAAGGCGGCAAGGGTACGATCGCGATCTTCCCTGGCGACGAGGGACGACCGGCGTTGTGGGGCTTGGGCGGGAGGTTCAGTCATCGTCTCTCTCGGCCTATGCTCGCACGGTACGACCCATCATCGAAGCTCACGGAGCGACACGGGATCAGCCGTTGGGAGCCGCCCGGGAGACACTCGGCGAGCTGAGCCCCCGCCGATCGACCCAGCCCACCGGGGTCGACCACCACCTCGATCCCCTCGCCCTCGTGACGCGCCACCGTCCGCCCCCGTGGCCGTTCCCGTCGTCTCGCTCCCCTCGGGCCCCCCATCCCCTCGCGCCTCGCTCGGCGCCTCGTGGTGCGCCCTGGGGCGAGAGACGAACCCTCCGAGCACGAACGACCGGGAGGCCGGGAGGCCGCGGAGCTCGCCGGGGTCGACCACCACCTCGAGCTCGAGGCCCCAGCCGGTAGACGTTCGACCACACCGCGAGCCGCCGTCGTCGTCCACCACAAGGGGACCGCCCGAGGCGGTCGTCAACGGTTCCGCACGGATCGTGGTCGTGGCTCACGGGACGACACGGCACCGGAGGTATCAAACCGTGCCCAGAAAACCACACCAGGGAACATCCCAGCGACATCCCAGCGACATCCCACCGACACCCCAGCAACATCCCAGCGACGCCCCCAACCACGGTGACCTCCGCGCCATCGGCCTCCGTGTCCTCGAGCTACACCACCTCGGCCTCGTGGATCTCCAACCGGCCGCGGGGATCCTCCCGCGATGACGCACGGACGCTCCATGGTGGAGCGACCCCCGCCGAGCCCCCACGACGGACGGACGGACATGGCACCCATGAGCGAGCACCACGACGCGCGCGGCCTCGCCCTGCCGCAACGCTCCGCCACACGAGGCACCACGACCGCCGCGGCGGCGGTGACCCATGCTCCCTACCGAGCACGGCGGACATGAACCAGCGCCCTGGCCCGCTGGCGTCCTCACCTCGGCCGGCATCCCGATCGGCGAGCTCGCCCCTCGCTCCCTCTCTTCCCGAGACCCCCCGGCCAGGGGTACCGCTCAAGCTCATCCCCGGTTGGCCTTGGCGAGCATCCGAACCCAGCGGGTGAGCACGGCCGCGGCGTCCTCGAGCACCGACTGCTCTCGGGGACCGACGGTGGCGGCGAACGCCTGGAGTCCGGCGAGCGTTGCCCTGGCATCTTGGAGCCGACCGGCGAGCTTGCTCAGACCCGGCGCGACCATGGCCTTGCCTCTCGGCACGGTGGTCGGCCACGGGTACAGCCCG
>JACKDV010000027.1 GCA_020633315.1 Myxococcales bacterium | reverse complement strand
GGCGATGCAGGCGGCGACGCGGGCGGAGACACCGGTGGTGACGCGGGCGGCGATGCCGGAGGCGACGACGGCGGAGGCAGCGACGTGGGCACGCAGTGCACCAGCAACGACGACTGCGACGTGATCTGCCTGTTCGCCGGCGACTCGGACTACGGCTTCTGCTCGGTCCCCTGCGAGGACGTGTTCGATTGCCCGGACTTCTGGGAGTGCGTGGACGTGGGCAACGCCACGCTCACCTACTGTGCTCCCGGCTGAGCGAGCCCACGGCCGAGGCCCCGTCTCGCTCGGCCAGGAAGCGCTCGATGCTGAGATCGAGGCGGCTGGCGATCAGACCCATGAGCTGGTCGAAGTCCTGCCGCCCGATCTCGAGCCGAGCGAGCAGCCCCCGACGCGTGCGGGACAGCAGGTCCTGCCGCGTCTTGACGATCCGCCGCGCAGCGCTGGAGCGGTGGACGTCGAGCAGCCTCCCCAGCTCGTCGATGGACAGGCCGTGCAGGTAGTGCAGACGCAGCAGGTTGCGCTGGGCGGGCTCGAGCTCGTGCAGCGCCTCGCGGAACGCCAGGGAGAAGTGCTCGCGGTACTGCTCCTTGAGCGCCCCCAGCTCGGGGCCGGTGGCCGAGGCCTCCAGCGCCATCAGGGGCTCGTCCGAGACCAGCGCCCGCCGTCGCTCGGCTCGCACCGACGACAGCGCCTCGCGGACCGCCACCACCCGCACCCAGGTCCGCAGCTCGCCCTGCCCGGTGTAGTGGGCGATCTTCGGCGGCCCCTCGCCGTCGCCCACCAGCAGCTTGGTGCGCACGCGCTGCTTGACCTCGTCGACGAAGGCCGGCGACGAGTCCACCCGCCCCACCGCGGGGCCGAGGGAGGCCACGTGCTCCCGCTCGAAGCGGGCCAGCGCCCCCGGGTGCTCACGGCGACAGGCGAAGGCCAGGTGCAGCTCCACCGCGTGCAGCCGCGCCAGCGCCTCGGGCAGCTCCGCGTCGCTCGTCCCCTCGGGGACGCAGCGCGCCAGCTCGGGCCACAGCTCGTCGAGCAGCGGCGGGCCCTCGCGCCACGCCGCCGCGATCGTCTCGGCAATCCCTCGCAGCACTGGCCCCAACGCCTCGCGCTGGGCCGGGCTCGGATCGCCGAGCCAGGCGGCGAGGAAGCGCTCCACCGCCGGGGCGGGCTCGGGTGGGCTCGGCACGGCGCGTATGATAGCCCCTTCCACCAGGAGCCCCCGTCCCGTGCCTGATCCCGGCCGCCGTACCACCGAGGAGCGCATCGCGGCGTACCTGCGGGGCGAGCTGTCGGCGGAGGACCGGGCCGCGCTCGAGGCCGCGCTCGACCGCGATCCCCAGTGGCTGGCCGTGGTCGCCCTGCTCGCGCGCGGCGGCGACGGCCCCTCGCCCGCGTCCCCCGAGCACTCCCGCGAGGACGACCGCTCGCTCATCGATCAGCTCGAGCGCGACCGAGCCTCCCGCCTGCACCCCGGCACCCGGGTCGGCCGCTACGAGATCCAGGCGCTGCTCGGGCGCGGCGGCATGGGCATGGTCTACGCCGCCCACGACCCCGAGCTGTCGCGCACGATCGCGATCAAGCTGCTGCGCAGCACCGACGAGGCCCGGCAGGCCCGCCTGCTCCGCGAGGCCCGGGCCCTCGCCCGCCTCAGCGATCGCCACGTGATCACCATCCACGACGTGGGCACCTTCGAGGGCCGCGTGTTCCTGGCCATGGAGCTGCTCGAGGGCCAGACCCTGCTCGCCTGGAGGTCGGCGGGACCGCGGCCGTGGCGAGAGGTGCTGCGCGTCTACACCGACGCCGGGCGCGGGCTCCAGGCGGCCCACGCCGCCGGCCTCGTGCACCGCGACTTCAAGCCCACCAACGTGATGATCACCGAGGCCGGGCGCGTGGTGGTCCTCGACTTCGGCCTCGTGCACGCGGTGGAGGGCGAGCCCTCGCTGCACGACGACGACACGGCCTACGACGCGAGCGAGGAGGAGGGCACCCTCACCCGCACCGGGCAGCGCCTGGGCACCCCCGCGTACATGGCCCCGGAGCAGATCCGCGGCGACCCGCTGGGGCCGCGGACCGATCAGTTCGGCTTCTGCGTGGCGCTGTGGGAGGCGCTGCACGGGCGCATGCCACCGCAGGCCACCCACCCCGAGCGCCTCGCTCCCTTCGGCCCCGCCACCGGCCGGATCCCCGCCCGGCTCATCCGGCTGCTGGCGCGCGGGCTGCATCCCGATCCCGCGCTGCGCCACGCCTCCATGGGCGAGCTGGTCGACGCGCTGGAGGCCGTGGCCCGACCGCGGCGCTCGTGGGTGGTCGCGCTGCTGCTGGCCGGCACCGCGGGCGCGCTGGTGTGGCCGTCGTCGACGCCCGAGCCCACGCCTTGCACCGGCTCCGATCGCGAGCTCGAGCGCGCGGGCACCTGGGACGAGCTACGCGCGGCCGCGGTGAGCGAGGCGCTCGCCCGCCCGGGGCTGCCGTGGAGCGAGCGCGTCCGCGAGGAGGTCGACCGCGGCCTGCACGACTACGCCCACGCCTGGGCCCGGGAGCACGAGGCCGCCTGCCGGGCCACCCGCATCGACGGCAGCGAGTCGGTCGCCGTCCTCGACCTGCGGATGCTCTGCCTCGACCGTCGCCGCCGTGCCTTCGGGGCCCTGGTGGACGTGCTCGCCGAGGCCGACGCCGAGGTGGCCGCCCAGGCGGTGCAGGCGGTCGACGCCCTCCCCTCGCTGGATGGCTGCCGCGACCTCGAGGCCCTGCGCGCCCCGGTGCCGCTGCCCGACGATCCCGGCGACCGAGCCCGCGCCGACGCGATCTTCGACGAGCTGGGCCGGGTGGAGGCGCTGCGTCAGGCTCGGCGCTTCGACGACGCCCTGGGCCTGGCCACCCGCAGCGTGGACGATGCGGTCGCGCTCGGCCACGCGCCCACCGAGGCCGACGCCCGCCTGGCGCGGGGCTGGGTGCTCACCGATCGCGGCGAGCTGGCCGAGGCCGAGACCGAGCTGCGCGCGGCCCTGCACGCCGCCGAGATCGGCCGGCACGATCACGCGGTCACCACCGCCTGGAATCGCCTGGCCTGGGTGGTGGGCTACAAGGACGCCCGCCACGAGGAGGGGCGACGCCTCGCTGCCCACGCCGAGGCCTGGAGCCGACGCCACGGGCAAGACCCCGAGGCCGAGCTCTCCCGCCTGCGCACCCTGGGCTGGATCGAGCACGAGGCCGGCCACGCCGAGCGGGCGCTCGAGCACTTCGAGGCCGCGCTCGCCGTGGCCGAGCGCCTGCCCGACGACGCCGCGATCGCCCCGCAGGAGGTCGCCCTGGTGCTCAATGGTCTCGGGGCCGCCGCGCTCGGGGTGGCCGATCTCGAGCGGGCCTCCAGCAGCTTCGCCCGCGCCGGCGAGCGGCTCGAGGCGCAGCTCGGCCCCGACCATCCCGACGTCGCCCAGGTACGCAACAACCTGTCCTCGCTGCTGCGCGCGCAGGGCAAGTCGGAGGAGGCCCGGGCCCTGCTCGCCCACAACCTCGAGGTGTTCACCGCCACCTTCGGCGACGAGCACCCCCTGGTCGGCCAGACGCTCATCAACCTCGCCGTGGCCGAGCTCGACCTCGGCCTGCACGAGGCCTCCGAGGCCCACGCCGATCGAGCGCTCGCGGTGCTGCAGGCCGCCCACGGCCCCCGCCACCCGCTCGTGTCCAAGGCCCACACCCTCCGCGGCGACGCCCGCATCCAGCTCCACCGCCCCCTCGAGGCGATCGACGATCTCGAGCACGCCCTCGACATCGAGCGCGAGACCCTCGGGCCCGAGCACCCCAGCGTGGGGATCGTCGAGTCCAACCTCGGCGGGGCCTACTACGACCTCGAGCGCCTCGACGAGGCAGCCGAGCACCAGCTCCGCTCCATCGCGATCCTCGAGGCAGGCTTGGGCCCCGAGCACCCGAACCTCGCCTTCGTGCTCACCAGCCTGGGCCTCACGCGGCGGGGCCAGGGACGCCCCCTGGAGGCGCTCGAGCTGTTCCGCCGCGCCGAGCGGATCGCCGATCCCAGCGCGCGAGCCGATGCGCTGGTCCGGATCGGCGAGACCCTGCTCGAGCTCGATCGGGTGCCGCAGGCTCGCGAGGCGCTGGAGCACGCCCGCACCGTGCAGGGCGAGATCGAGGCGGACCCCGGCATGCTCGGCGACATCGGCCGCGCCCTCGCCCGCGCGCGCTGGGCCGAGGGCGAGCCCGAGGCAGCGCGGGCCGCCGCCCGGGAAGCCATCGATGCCTACACCCGCGGAGGCGACGACGAGCAGCTCGCCGAGGTCCGCCGCTGGCTCGCCGAGCACTCCGAGGCATCGCGCTGAGCCCAGCCTCGTTCGAAGCGGCCGCGCTCGGGCCACCGTCCCCTCGAGCGCCCCCTCGATCCGGGCGGCCGCCATTGCCTACGAGCGCCGCATGGCCCACCATGCGAGCCAGCGTGCCGAACAAGCCCCGCCCACTCCGCGACGCCGTCAAGCGATGGGCCGACGGTCGCCGTGAGCTCATCATCATGGGGGTCGCCCTGCCCATGAGCAAGCTGGCCGCCGCCGTCGAGCGGGCCAAGGCCGCGGTCGCCAAGCCCAATGCTCCCGACGACCACGACGCCCGGGTCGCCCGCGTGATGCAGGACGTGCGGCGCTACGCCGAGGCACGGGCCAAGGGCGAGGAGTGGGCCCGCAAGCCGCTCCGCACCGACCGCAAGGGCGCGGCCTCCCTCAACGTCCGCATGGCGGACAAGTCCCGCGCCCAGACCGTCCGCATGAGCGATCTGAGCGCGATCCTCCACGTGGATCGCGAGCGGGGCATCGTCCGCCTCGAGCCCTTCGCCACCGTGGGCGAGGTGACCAAGCACCTGCTGGCGATGGGCCTGCAGCTCGAGGCCACCATCGAGATGAAGGACGCCACGATGGGCGGCCTGGTGATGGCCCTGGGCATGACCACGCACTCCCACGTCTGCGGCCTGGTGCACGACAC
Source organism: Myxococcales bacterium (assembly GCA_020633315.1). Taxonomy (GTDB): domain Bacteria; phylum Myxococcota_A; class Polyangia; order Nannocystales; family Nannocystaceae; genus Paraliomyxa. Next base: position 66,368 of record JACKDV010000027.1, on the reverse strand, counting down.
CGTCACCGCCTACGAGATCGTCACCGCCAAGGGCGAGCTGGTGCGGGCGACGGCCACGGGCGAGCATGCCGATCTGTTCCGCGCCCTGCCGTGGAGCCACGGCACCCTCGGGCTGTTGGTGGCGCTCGAGCTGCGCGTGATCCGCTCCCCCTCCCACGTGCGCCTGGTCTACCGGCCGTTCTTCTCGCTGGCGGCCTATGCCGAGGAGTACCGCCGCCTCGCCACCGCCGACGATCCGCCCCACTACATCGAGACCATCATCTTCGGGCGCGAGAGCGCGGTGATCCTGGAGGGGCACCTGGCCACCGAAGAGGAGGTCCGGGCCAGCACCCTGCCCGTCAACCCCATCGACCGCTACTACAAGCCGCTGTTCTACAAGCACGTGGAATCGATGCTCGAGCTCGGCGAGGGCGGCCGGCACGAGGAGCTCGTGCCCATGCACGACTACCTCATGCGCCACGATCGCAGCCTGTGCATGTGCCTGGCGCAGATCATGCCCTCGGCCAACGAGCCCTGGTTCCGCTACTCGCTGGGCTGGCTGCTCCCGCCCAACATGACCTTCCTCAAGGGCACCCGCCCCGAGGCCGAGCGCCTCAACACCATCCGCAAGCAGGTCTGGCAGGAGTACGCGTTCCCGGCCGAGCGCTTCGCGGACATGGTGCGCCACGTGGACGAGAGCTTCGAGATCTATCCGCTGCTCGCCTACCCCTGCAAGGTGATCGACCGCGGGGGCCTGGTGCGCCGCCCCGCCAACCGCGGCAAGCCCTACTCGGGCCAGGCCGAGTCCGAGACCTTCCTCGACATCGGCGTCTACGGCATCCCGCAGCGGATCAAGGACGGCGACGACCGCTTCCCCACCGTCACCCGCGTGCGCCGGCTCGAGCACGAGGCGCGCGCGCTCGGTGGCTTCCTCCACACCTACTGCGACGTGTTCAGCACCGAGGAGGAGTTCACCGAGATGTTCGACCACACCCTGTGGCACCAGATGCGCGAGCGCTACGAGGCCGACGGCACCTTCCCCACCATCTATGAGAAGGTCAAGCCCGAGGTGGACCCGCTGCAGTTCCTCGAAGAGGAGGCAGCGTGGGAGAGCGCGGGCGGCTGAGTCGACGTTCGCCCTCCGCCGCCCATCGGGAGCTCGCCACGCTATCCTCGGCCCGTGTCCGGCCCCCGCGACCGAATCGGGCTCTTGCTGCCGCTCCCCGCCCTGCTCGCCGTGGGAGCGGCCTCCGTCGACGCCCGGGAGCCCGCGGCACCGCCCGAGCGCCCCGACCCGGCCGAGCCCGAGCCCGCCGCGACCGAGCCGGGCCTGCACGACACCGAGCTGCCCCCCGAGCTGCGCCCCGAGGCCCGTGCCGCCTTCGAGCGCGGCGAGCAGGCCTTCGCCCGGGGCGAGCATCACGAGGCGGCCTCGGCCTTCGAGCGGGCGGCCGAGCTCGCCCCGGAGCTGGTCGTGCTGCGGCTCGACGTGGTCATCGCCCTGCGACACGCGATCCTCACCGAGCCCGACCCCGAGGCAGCCACCGAGCTGTGCGCCCGGCTGCAACGCGATGCCGAGCGAGTGGCCGAGCACCCCCGCGCCACGCCCGAGATGATCGAGCGAGCCCGGGCCGAGCAGGCCCGCGCCCACGAGCGCTGCGCCGCGCTCGAGCCTGGCGACGCCGGCCCGCGCCCGAGTGTGGTGGGCTTCGAGCCGTGCCTGGTGGCGGCGCCCATCACCGAGCCTTCGCACGGCCCGTGCCTGGTCCCGCCCTACGATCCCGAGCCCGGCTGTGCCCACCGCCACGACACCGCCATGCTCGGCGTCCCCCTGCTGCTGCTGGGGCTGCGAGCCCGGCGACGTCGCGACGCGCTGGAGCGGATGGCCGACCGCCTGCCCCCCGACGTGGTCGCCCGGCTCCGGCGCGAGACGGACGCGCCGGAGCCCTAGCGAGTCGCTCAGTCGAGCTGGAGACCGGCGTCCTGGGCCGCCTCGGCGCTCTCGAACACCGCGATGAAGCAGCCGCCGTCGGTGGGCTCCGGGTAGCCGGAGAAGTCCAGGGCGAAGGTCACGTTGCCGTCGCCGTTCTTATCGAGGTCCACCGGCTGCCCCGTCTGGGGCTCGATCCACGCCACCGCCCCGCCGCCGTGCACGTCGGTGATCGCATGCGCGCTGGTGTAGTTGCCCGTCTCCGCGTCGAAGTCACACGCGATGTACGTGAAGGTCCCGGCGCCGGGCAGCAATTCCTCGAACGCCTTCTCGAGGTCGTCCGCGAAGTCGTCGCAGTCGTAGCTGTCGGGCACGTAGTCGCGATCCGGGATCCCGGTCCCTGCCACCCAGTCGAGCACCTCCTGCGGGATGTTGGTGATCGAGGGCACCGAGAGGTTGCCACCGGCCGCCACCGGCGGCGCCTCGATGCCCAGGGCGGAGGGCGAGCCCGAGGCCCCGTCGCCCAGCGAGGCCGAGCGCACCCCCGCGATGTTGCCGAGCACCGCTCCGCCCGCGCCCGCACAGGCATCGGGGGCCATCGGCACCGCCGTCTCGTAGTCCAGCAGCGAGAGCACGCCGTCGCCGTCGCCATCGACCGCGCAGCGCGGGGACGGGGCGGGCACGGCCACCGGCAGCGGAGCGGGGGCGGGCACGGGCACGACCGCGGGCGCGCGGGCGTCGAGCTCGAGGTCGCTCACCGCATCCACCAGCAGGGCGAAGGGCTCGTCGGGCGGGGGCTCCGAGTCGCAGCCGGCGGCCCAAGTGCCCAGCACGACGGTGGAGAGGAGCCCGAGGCGAAGGAAGGTCTGATTCGAAGCGTTCATGTCCATGTCCAATCCCGAGCGCGGGCGGGCTCCCAGTCCAAGCGAGCCTCGCCGCGCCCTCGAAGGATGATTGACCCGAGGCGACGATCGGTTCCCGACGTTCGACGCATTTCTTCGGACGACCCCGGCTCGCGCGCGCCCGCCTCCGAGCTCGCGCTCAGCGGCGCTTCCTCGCCACGCCCGCCCAGCGCGCCACGGAGTCGAGCTTGCCGGCGTCGGTCCAGCTGATCGGGTAGAAGTGACGACCGATGCGACCGCCCGGCTGCTCGAAGTAGATCCACCCCAGCGGCTCGCCCCGTGCCGTCTCGACCGTCTCGAGGTCCGAAGGTCGCGCTCCCACGAGGGGCGCGCCACCCCACCGGACCCGCTCGACGCCCCCGCACCGGCATCGTGGAGACCTCGGTTGTCAGCGTCCGCGCGGCCGGCCTATCGTGAGCCATGGTCTGCAATCGCCTCGTCATCGCGGGAATCATGGTCACGGGATGCACGGGCTCGGACGGCCCCTCGCCCTTCGACTCGGCTGCGACCGCGACCATGGGCACCACCAACGCCTCCGACGCGACCTCCAGCCCCACCACCGCCGCGGGCACGGGCCAGAGCACGGGCTCGGGCAGCGACGGGGTCGACGAGGACACCGGCTTCAAGTTCGACCTCGAGGACCCCGACTCCCCCGGCGGCGTCACCATGGGCTGCGACAAGGTCGACCTGCTGTTCGTCATCGACGACTCGGGCTCGATGTCCGACAACCAGGACAAGCTGACCGCGGCGTTCCCCGGCATGGCCCAGACCATCGACGACACGCTCGTGGCCCAGCAGGGCATCGACTACCGCATCGGCGTGATCTCCTCGAACATCACGGACGAGACCATGTGCCTGCTCGGAGCGCTGTGCGGGCCCGGCTACCTCGGCCGCCTGCAGCACGACGAGGGCCGCGTCCCCTGCAGCGACGTCCCCACGGGCCGGTGGATCGAGGGCAGCGAGGGAGCGGCCGCCGTCGGCGATCAGTTCACCTGCATCGCCTCGCTGCCCCAGGCCCAGGACTTCAACGGCATCCCCGAGGGCGGCTCCGAGGCGCCGCTCGAGGCCACGCGGATGGCCCTCGTCGACCGGGTCGCCGACGCCGAGCAGTACAACCTCGGCTTCCTTCGCGACGACGCCCTGCTGGTGCTGGTGCTGGTCACCGACGAGGACGACCAGAGCGTGTGGATGACCGCCACCAACTGGCCCCTGTTCGGCGGGCCCGGGTCGATCGCCCCGGTGTCCGACTTCCACGACATGCTCGTCGGGCTCAAGGGCGGCCACCCCGAGAACCTCGTCGCGGTCGCGATCTCCGGGCCCGCCTCCGGCGGAGGGGAGACCGACGCGCCCCGCATCCACGCCTTCCTCGACCTCGTCGCGCCCAACTCCTACTGGGCCGACATCTCGGGCTCCGACTACTCCACGCCGCTGCAGGAGGCCCTCGAGCTCATCGAGGGCTCCTGCGAGAACTTCATCCCGCCCGCCGGCTGATCCCGGCGGAGCTCCGGCCTCGATCCGATCGCTGCGGCTCGGCACCGAGGCGTCGGGGCCTGCGCGGGCGCGTCGCAGAGGGACGCCGAGCCCACGAGGCGCCGCTGCGATCCGCATTCCTTGCGCGAGGGCGGTGAGGTCGGTCACCCGCGGCCGGCTTCACGTGGGCTTTGCATTCGTTTCGCTGCCCACGACCACGAGACGGCGTATGAACCCACTCGTCCCCCGCGATGCAGATGCCGTCCGAGAACGCCGTGCCCACCGTCGCCTCGCCCGCCGATGCCCTCGACGCCGCGGCGGTGCTGGAGGCGGTCGGCAGCCACCCCCGAAGGCGGCTGCGTCGCGTCCTCGGCTGGGTGGTGGTGCTGGCGATCCTGGTGGGCGCGGGCTTCGGGCTCCGGGCGTACCTCTCGGCCCCGCCGCCAGCGCCCCGCTACGAGACCGTGGCGGTCGACCGCGGCGACATCGACGAGACCGTGCAGGCCACGGGCACCCTCGAGGCCAAGCGAGTGGTCAGCGTCGGGGGCGAGATCTCCGGGCGCATCGCCACCGTGGAGGTCGAGGTCAACGATCGCGTCACCCAGGGGCAGGTCCTCGCCACCCTCGACCCCGCCAGCCTCGACAACGCCCTGACCGAGGCCAAGGGCTCGCTGTCGACCGCCAAGATCGAGGTCAGCCGCGCCTCCGCGTCCCTGGACGCAGCGAAGATCACCAAGGAGCGCGACGAGGCCCTCTTCGACCAGGGCCTGGTCTCCAAGGAGGAGCTGCAGGCGGCGCAGTCCAGCTACGACCTGGCCAAGGCCGATCTCTCGCGGGCCCGCTCGGAGCGTACGCTGGCCAAGGTCCGCGTGGAGCAGGCCCAGACCAACCGCGGCAAGGCCACCATCGTCTCCCCCATCGACGGCGTCGTGCTCACCCGCAGCGTGGAGCCCGGCAACGCCATCGCGGCCTCGCTGCAGGCCCCCGAGCTGTTCACCCTGGCCGAGGATCTCTCGGTGATGCGCCTGGACCTGGGGGTGGACGAGGCCGACGTGGGCCGGGTGCAGGCGGGGCAGTCCGCCACCTTCACCGTCGACGCCTGGCCGGGGCGCTCCTTCGACGCGAAGGTCGAGCGCGTGGACCTGGCCCCCACCGCCACCGAGAGCAGCACCGTGGTCACCTACACCGCGGTGCTCTCGGTCGACAACGCCGGGCAGCGGCTGCGCCCGGGAATGACCGCCACCGCCACGATCCTCGTGGAGCGCCACGCCGCGGTGCTGCGGGTGCCCATGCTGGCGCTGCGCTTCGACCCCGCCAAGACCCAGACCGCCACCGAATCCTCGGGCCGCAGCAACAACCCCCTCGCCCCGCCCATGCCGCCCCGCCGCACCCGCAAGACCACGGGCGCCCAGGCGGCCACCCGCCCCACCGGCGAAGACGCCCAGGAGCTCTACCTGCTGCGGGACGGCGAGCCCACCCCGGTCCGGGTGCGCACGGGCGCCAGCGACGGCCGCTTCACCGAGATCGAGCCCGACGAGCTGGAGGAAGGCGACGAGGTGATCGTCGGCATGGAGCTCGGCCAGTGAGCACCGATGACCACGCCCCACTCATCGAGCTGCGTGGCGCCCAGAAGGTCTACGGCCGCGGCGAGGCCCGGGTCGCCGCGCTCGCCGGGGTGGACCTGGTCATCGAGCGCGGGGAGCTGGTGATGGTGATGGGCTCGAGCGGCTCGGGCAAGTCCACCTGCATGAACATCCTCGGCTGCCTCGACACCCCCACCGCCGGGGAGTATCGCTTCGCGGGCGTCGACGTGGGGGCCCTCGACCGCAACCAGCGGACGCTCCTGCGCCGCCACTACCTCGGCTTCGTGTTCCAGAGCTTCAACCTCCTGGCCCGCACCACCGCGCTCGACAACGTGGCGCTGCCGCTGGTCTACCGCGGCGTCCGAGCCCGGGAGCGCCGACGCCGGGCGCAGCAGGCCCTGCAGGACGTGGGCCTGGCCGACCGGGCCGATCACACCCCGGCCCAGCTCTCGGGCGGGCAGCAGCAGCGGGTGGCCATCGCCCGCGCCCTGGTCAGCGAGCCCGCGGTGCTCTTCGCCGACGAGCCCACCGGCAACCTCGACACGGAGCGCAGCCGCGAGATCATCGAGCTGCTCGTCTCGCTCAACCGCGAGCGGAGCATCACCGTCGTCATGGTCACCCACGAGCCCGAGCTGGCCGTGTACGGCTCCCGGGTGCTGGTGTTCCGCGACGGTCGCATCGTGGCCGACGGCCCCCCCGCCGAGGTGCTCTAGGAGCGACGCCATGCAGATGCTCTGGAACGCGTTCTTGCTGGCGATGAGCGCCATCCGGCGCAACGGCGTGCGCTCGGCGCTCACGGCCCTGGGCGTGGTGATCGGGGTCGCCAGCGTGATCCTCATGGTCGACCTGGGGCAGTCGGCCACGCGCAACGTCACCGAGCAGATCTCCAAGATGGGGCCCAACCTGCTGTTCGTCCGCGCCGGCTTCGGGCGACGGGGGGCAGCGGGCACCCGCAGCGCGGCCCGCTCGCTGGAGCGGGCCGACGCCGAGGCCATCTCCCGCGAGCTGCGGGGGGTGACGGTGGCCCCCGCCGCCAGCACCAGCGCCACCGTGGTCTACGGCAACCTCAACTACTCCACCTCGATCGTGGGCTCCACCGAGGACTACCTGGAGGTCCGCAGCCGCTCGATCTCGCGGGGGCGCAGCTTCACCGAGCAGGAGCGCAGCGAGGCGGCCCCGGTGTGCATCGTGGGGACCACCGTCATCGAGGAGCTCTACGGCACCGCCGAGCCGCTGGGCACCCAGCTCCGCATCGGTCGGCTGAGCTGCCTGGTGATCGGGGTGCTCTCCGACAAGGGCGAGACCATGGGCGAGGACCAGGACGCGATGATCCTGACGCCGCTGGCCACGGTGCAGCGCCGCCTGCTCGGCAGCGACGACATCACCGACATCTTCGTCTCGGCCGCGAGCGCCGACGACACGGCGCGGGTCAAGGAGGAGCTCGAGTCGCTGCTGCGACAGCGCCGGGGCCTGGGCCCCCTCGACGACGACGACTTCTTCGTTCGCGACATGCAGGAGCTGGCCTCGGCGCTCGAGGGCACCACCTCCACCCTCACCTCGCTGCTCGCCGCGATCGCGGCGGTGAGCCTGGTGGTGGGCGGGATCGGGATCATGAACATCATGCTGGTCTCGGTGACCGAGAGGACCCGCGAGATCGGGGTGAGGATCGCCATCGGGGCCCTCCCCCGCGAGGTGCTGCTGCAGTTCCTGGTGGAGGCCACGGTGCTCTCGGTGCTCGGCGGAGCGGTGGGGATCGTGCTCGGCCTGGTCGGCTCGTACCTCGCCGCCAGCGAGCTCGAGATGCCCTTGGTGATCGCCTGGGAGGTGGTCATCGTGGCCTTTGCGGTCTCTGCCGCCATCGGCATGGCCTTCGGCTTCATCCCCGCCCGCAAGGCCGCCCACCTCGACCCGATCGACGCCCTGCGCCACGAGTGATCCCGGCCGGCGAGCCCCGGTGGCCGCGCGGGATTTGCATTGGACCGGTGCCGGCGGCCCCGGGTAGGCTCTGCGGGGTAGCGCACCATGGACGTGTCCTCCCGGCTCCTGCGCCACACACAGATCGTCGACATCATTGGTGATCTGGTTCGAGTCCAGGCGCCGGGGGTGGCGCTGGGGGAGACCGCCTTGGTCCACAACGTCGACGGCGAGAGCTCGGTGGGGGTGGTGGTGGAGCTCGACGGAGAGCTCGCCAGCCTCCAGGTCTTCGGCGGCGGCATGGGCATCTCCTCCGACGCGAGGGTGCGCTTCCTCGGCCACGCCATGCGGGTGACCTGCTCCCAGAACATCCTGGGCCGCACCTTCCGGGGGACCGGCGAGCCCATCGACGGCGGACCGGACCTCACCGGCGAGCCGCAGGTGGAGCTGTCGGGGCCCACCGTCAACCCGGTCATGCGATCGCTGCCCACGCGGATGATCGAGACCGAGGTGCCGATGATCGACCTGTTCAACTGCCTGGTGGAGAGCCAGAAGATCCCCATCTTCTCCACCGCCGGCGAGCCCTACAACGCGCTGCTCGCCCGCATCGGCTTCCAGGCCGACGCCGACGTGGTCGTGTTCGGGGGCATGGGTCTCATCTTCGACGACCTCCACTTCTTCCGCTCGGCGTTCGAGGAGCGCGGCGTCTCCCACCGCACCGTGATGTTCGTCAACCAGGCCTCCGACCCGATCTCGGAGCGAATCCTGATTCCCGACATGGCGCTCGCCGTCGCGGAGAAGCTCGCGGTCGAGGAGAACAAGCGGGTCCTGGTGCTGCTCACCGACATGACCGCCTTCGCCGACGCGCTCAAGGAGCTCGGCATCTCCCGCGAGCAGATCCCGGCGCTGCGCGGCTACATGGGCGACCTCTACACCCAGCTCGCCCGCCGCTACGAGAAGGCCTGCGACTTCAAGGGGGCCGGCTCGGTCACGATCCTCACCGTGACCACGATGCCGGGCGGCGACGTCACCCACCCCGTGCCGGACAACACCGGCTACATCACCGAGGGGCAGTTCTACCTCCACGACAAGATGATCGACCCCTTCGGCTCGCTGTCCCGGCTCAAGCAGCGCGTGATCGGCAAGGTGACCCGCAAGGATCACATGCAGCTCATGAACACGATGATCCGGCTGTACTCCGAGGCACGCGAGGCCGAGAAGAAGCAGGCGATGGCCTTCGAGCTGTCCGCCTTCGACGAGAAGCTCCTGCGCTTCGGCGAGCTGTTCCGCGAGCGCTTCATGGACATCGACGTGTCCCTCCCGCTCACGGACGCGCTCGACCTGTGCTGGCGCACCCTGGCCGACTGCTTCGAGCCGCGGGAGCTGCTGATGAAGCAGCAGCTCGTCGACGAGTACTTCCCCCGGAGAGCCGAGGCCCCGGCCCCCGCGGCGGGCTGAAGGGCGGCGTCCCATGGGGGTCAAGCTCAACAAGGGCGAGCTCAGCCGCCAGCGAGAGCAGCTGCGGCTGCTCGAGCGCCTGCTGCCCTCGCTCGACCTCAAGCGCCGCCAGCTCACGGTCCAGCGCGACAAGGAGCGCAGCCGGCTGCACGACATCGAGGACCAGCTCGAGGATCTCCGCCGCCACATCGCCGAGGAGCTCCCCATGCTCGCCGACGCCACCGTCGATCTCACGGGCCTGGTGCGGGTGGCAGAGGTCGAGCTCGGCGAGGAGAACGTGGTGGCGGTACGGCTGCCGCGGCTCGCCGAGGTGCGCTTCGAGACCGGGCGCTACTCGGCCCTCGCCCGGCCGTTCTGGGTGGACATCACCATGGAGCGGCTCCAGTCCGCGTGCCGGCTCGAGCTCGAGGTGCGGATCGCCAAGGAGCGCATGCGCCGGGTCGACCTCGCGGTGCGCCGCGTGACCCAGCGGGTCAACCTCTTCGAGCGCGTGCTCATCCCCCGGGCCCGTCGATCGATCTCTCGGATCCGCCTCCACCTCGGCGAGGCCGAGCGCGCGGCGGTCGTGCAGGCCAAGCTGTCCAAGGGCAAGCGCCTCCGGGAGCTCGTGCCGTGAGCATCGTTCCCCTCCGCCACCTGACCCTGCTGGGGATGGCCGCGGACAAGGCCGCCGTCGTGGCCCGGCTGCAGGATCTGGGGTTCCTGCACCTCCGTCCCCTGCGCCCCGAGGACGCGCTCCCGCGGGAGGTGGGCGGCGGCCCCTCCCCCGAGGCACGGCAGGCCCTCGCGTTCCTGCTCGCGTCGCCGTGGCAGCGTCGCCACCGGACGCGCGCGGAGGGCTTCGACGCCGAGGCGCTCCAGGCCGAGGCGCTGCGGCTCAAGGAGCGCCTGCGCGTGCTCGAGGACGAGCGCGACTTCCTCACCGTTCGGATCCGCAACCTCGAGCCCTGGGGCGACTTCGAGTTCGGCACCGTCGACGAGATGGGCGGCCAGCGGCTGTGGTTCTACCAGATCCCGCTCTACCAGCTCGGGAGGGTGCCGGCCCACCTCCCCGTGCAGATCATCCGCCGCGACCATCGCTTCGCCTACCTCGTGGTCGTCACCCCCGAGGAGCCGACCGACATGCCGCTGCCCCGGGTGCACACGGGGGGCATCTCGCGGGCCAAGCTCGTCGAGCGCCTCGAGGAGGTCGAGGGCGAGATCGAGGAGATCCAGAGCGAGCGCGCCGCTCTCACCCGCTGGGCCGGCCTGCTCGGGCGCGCCCTGGCTCGCCTCGAGGACACCGCCGCGCGACGCGGCGCCGAGCTGCTCGCCGTGGACGAGGATCCGCTCTTCGCCCTCGCGGCGTGGGTCCCCGCCGCCCGCGAGCAGGAGCTGCGCACCGCCCTCGCCGAGCTCGACGTGGCGCTGCTGGTGCGCGACCCCGGCCCCGAGGACTCGCCCCCCACCCTCTTCTCGCCCAGCGAGCGGCTCGCGGGGGCCCAGTCGCTGGTCACCTTCTACATGACCCCGGGCTACTTCACCTGGGATCCCTCGATGGTGGTGCTGCTCTCCTTCGCCCTGATGTTCGCGATGATCGTCGCCGACGCGGGCTACGGCCTCGTGCTGGCGCTGCTGGCCGCGCTGTGGTGGCGCTCGCTGGGCGCCGGCGCCCGGCTGGTGGCCGGCACCGTGGTGGGAGCGACCGTCGTCTACGGCGTGCTGGTCGGCTCCTACTTCGGGGTGATCCCCGCCCCCGTGAGCACGCTCGGCCGGCTGCGCCTCCTCGACGCCGCCGATCCCTCCACGATGATGGCGGTGTCGATCGTGCTGGGCGTGGTCCACCTGGCCCTGGCCAACGCCGCCGACGCCTGGCGCCTGCGCAGCACCGCCTCCCTCGCGCCCCTGGGCTGGATCCTCGTGCTCCTCGGGGGGCTGGTGGCCGTCGGCTCCGCCACGGGCACGCTGCCCGACCACGCCACCGCGGGTCTCGTGGCCATGGGGGTCGGGGCGCTCGGCGTGCTGCTGTTCAGCGCGACGGGGGTCGGCCTCGGCACCCGGCTGGTCCGCGGCCTGCTGGCGCTCACCGGTCTCACCAACGCCTTCGGCGACGTGCTCTCGTACCTGCGACTGTTCGCGCTCGGGCTCGCCTCGGGCTCGCTGGCGGCCGCGTTCAACGATCTGGCCATGCAGAGCAAGGGCGCGGTCCGGGGCGGAGGCCTCGCGATCGCGCTGGTGGTGCTCGTGGTGGGGCACGGGCTGAACTTCCTGCTCGCGCTCATGAGCGGCGTGGTGCACGGGCTGCGACTCAACTACATCGAGTTCTTCAACTGGGGCCTCAAGGACGAGGGCAAGCCCTTCCGTGCCTTCCGGCGCAAGGAGACCGAACAATGGAAGCCATCATCGTAATGCTGGGCTGGGTCGGGGTGTTCGCCCCGGTCGCCCTCGGGGCGATCGGGAGCGTGGTCGGCTGCACGCGCGCCGGGCAGGCCGCGATCGGGGCGCTGCTCGAGACCGAGAGCGGCCACGGGCGCTACATCGGGATCTCGGCGATGCCCTCGTCGCAGACGATCTACGGCATCGTGGTCATGCTCTCGCTCAACCGCCCGCTCGACCAGAGCAACGCCCCGGGGATCTTCGCGATCGGCTCCCTGGTGGGCCTCGCGCTGATGCTCAGCGCCTTCGGGCAGGGGCAGGCCTGCGCGGCGGCCATCAACGTGTCGAAGAACAAGCCGGAGATCTTCGGCCTGTCCCTCGCCCCGGCGGCGGTGGTCGAAGGCTTCGCGGTCTTCGCCTTCGTGTTCGCGCTGGTCCTCGCCGGGTCGCTGCCCGCCGCCGGAGGCTGAGCTCGCCATGCCCGACGCAGACGAAGACAAGGACCAGGACGACGGCGTCCAGCGGCTCATCGACCGCATCCGGGGCGAGGCGGTGAGCGCCGGGCGCAGCGAGGCCGAGGAGATCCTCGCTCGGGCCCGAGCCGAGGCGGCGGCGCTGCTCGAGGCCGCCGCCCGTGAGCGCGAAGAGCTGCAGAAGAAGGCCCACCGCGAGATCGAGATCGAGAAGCAGGCCGCCCGGGCTGCGGTCCACACCGCCGCCCGCGACGTCATCCTCAGCCTCAAGGCCGGGGTGGTCGCAACCTTCGAGGCCCACGTAGAGCGCCTGGTCACCGACACCCTGCGCGATCCGGCGCTGCTGCGGACGCTGGTCCTCGTCATCGCGGGGCGCGTAGCCCAGGAGGTGCTCGTCGACAAGGAGCTCGAGGTCGTCGTCTCGGCCCTGCTCGACGAGGCGCCGTCGGCCAAGCTGCCGACCGAGGTCCGCGACGGGATCCTCGGGATCTCCCACGAGATGCTGCGAGAGGGGGTCGAGCTACGCGCGTCGCCGAAGGTCGAGGCGGGGGCCAAGGTGCGGATCGTGGGCGAGGCGGTGGAGGTGGACCTCACCGAAGACGCGATCTCGCAGATGATCCTGGGCTACCTCACCCCCCGCTTCCGCTGGATCCTCGAAGGGGTCGAGTGAGGATGGCCGCTCGCTACTACACCCTGGTCGCCAGCCTGCCCGCGCTCGAGTACTTCGAGCGGGCCAAGACCATCCCCATCAACCGCGTGCGCCTCGAGCAGCGCCTCGCGATGCTCACCCCCGAGGACGCGGCGGAGCGGCGCCGCTGCGAGCAGCTCATCGCGTGGCGCATGCATCGGGTGCAGGCGAAGGCCACCGGCATCGAGGAGCTCTACGACGAGCTGCGCGCGACCAGCCGCCACCCGAGCGTGCTCGAGTACGTGGAGGATCGCCTGCGCATGCGGACGGTGATCTCCGCGCTGCGGGCCCGTCGCTTCGGCACCGCGATCGCCGATCTCGAGCGTCCCTGGGGGCTCGGCCCCTTCGTCTCCGTGATCGAGCGCCGGTGGGAGGTGCCCGACTTCGGCCTCGCGACCGCGCACCCCTGGGTGAGCCACTTCCGCGGCTGCATCGCCCGCGAGGACGCCCGCGAGCTCGGCCGGGCCGTGTTCGAGCGGGAGTGGCGGATCCTCTCCCGCATCGCCGACGCCCACCCCTTCGGGTTCCCGGAGGTGCTGTCCTACGTGATGCGACGAGACATCGTCGCGCGGTGGCTGGTCCGCGACGGAGCCGCCGCCGTCCGACGCTTCGTGACCCTGACCGAGGAGGCCTTCGATGAGCGAGCACGACTCCGCTTCGACTGAGCGCCGCGAAGCCAAGATCCGCACCGTCAAGGAGAGCCTGGTGATCCTCGACCTCGCGGGCGTGCCCGCGCGCCGCAACGAGGTCGGCCACATCGTGGTCGGCGAGGAGCGGCTGCGCGGCGAGGTGCTGCGCATCCGGGGCGACCGCGCCGACATGCAGGTGTTCGAGGACACCCGAGGGGTGCGGGTCGGCGACACGGTGGAGCTGAGCGGCGAGCTGCTGTCGGTGGCCCTGGGGCCGGGGCTGCTCGGTCGAGTCTACGACGGCCTGCAGAATCCGCTGGCCAAGCTCGCCGACGCCCACGGCTTCTTCCTGCCGCGGGGCGTGGAGCTCCCCGCCCTCGACGACGACAGCCGCTGGGTGGTCGAGCCCAAGGTGCAGGTGGACCAGCGCGTGGTGGCGGGGCAGACCCTCGCCACCACCACCGAGGGTCCCGTGCTCCATCGCCTGATGGTGCCCTTCGGCGAGCCGCAGCCCCTCGAGGTCGACTGGATCCGCGGGGGCAGCTACACGGTGAGCCAGCCCTACGCGCGGCTGCGACGAGCCGACGGCTCGGTGCTCGAGCTGACGCTGCAGCAGCGCTGGCCCGTGCGGCGCCCGATCCCCCGCACGATGCAGGCCCACGGCCACGTCGAGCGCCTCTACCCCCGGGAGCCGCTGGTCACCACGCAGCGGATCATCGACACCTTCTTCCCGATCGCGCGGGGCGGCACCGCCTGCATCCCCGGCCCCTTCGGCGCGGGCAAGACCGTGCTGCAGAGCCTGATCGCGCGCTACTCGAGCGTGGACGTGGTGGTGGTGATCGCCTGCGGCGAGCGGGCGGGCGAGGTGGTCGAGACGATCACCGAGTACCCGGATACCAAGGATCCCCGCACCGGCGGCTCACTGATGGATCGCACCATCATCATCTGCAACACCTCCTCGATGCCCGTCGCCGCGCGCGAGGCCTCGATCTACGTGGGGATCACGATCGGCGAGTACTACCGCCAGATGGGGCTCGACGTGCTGTGCATCGCGGACTCCACCTCGCGCTGGGCCCAGGCGATGCGCGAGACCTCGGGGCGCATGGAGGAGATCCCGGGCGAGGAGGCCTTCCCCGCCTACCTCGACTCGACGATCAAGGCGGTCTACGAGCGCGCGGGGCTGCTGCGCACCGCCGACGGCACCAGCGGCAGCCTCACGATGATCGGCACGGTCTCCCCCGCCGGCGGCAACTTCGAGGAGCCGGTCACCCAGGCCACGCTGGCCACGGTGAAGTGCTTCCTCGGGCTCTCGGCGGATCGAGCCTACCGCCGCTTCTACCCCGCGATCGATCCGCTGCTCTCGTGGTCGCGCTACTTCGACCAGCTCCGCCCCTGGCTCGAGCAGCACGTGGGCGAGGGCTGGGTGGACCGCGTGATCCGGCTCGACGAGCTGCTCCGCAAGGGGGAGTCGATCTACCAGATGATGCAGGTGGTCGGAGAGGAGGGGGTGACCCTGCAGGACTTCGTGACCTGGCAGAGGGCCACCCTCGTCGACATGGCCTTCCTCCAGCAGGATGCCTTCGACAGCGTCGACGTCTCGATGCCCATCGAGCGCCAGCGGGAGACCTTCGAGCTGGTCGAGCGCATCGTGGGCACCCCCATCTCCCGGACGGACCGGGATCGGATCCGGCAGCTCTTCACCGATCTGACCGGCCACCTCAAGAACCTCAACTACAGCCCGCGCGACTCGGCCGAGTACCAGCGCTACCGCGACGAGATCGATCGGATGCTCGCCGACGAGGCGGCGCCCGGCTGAGCCCGCGAGGGGCGGCTCCTCTCCACGGGCTCGCCCCCGGTGCGCCAGCGGCCGGAGCGATCCGCGCCCGGTCGGAGCGCGCTCTCCATTGTTCTCGGAACGCTCGGCGGGGTCGCGTCCCTACCCCCTACCCCGGTGCCGGCCGATGACCCGAGGCACCAACGCCAGCTCACGGCCCGCCAGGAGACGACAACCATGAAGTCCCGCAAGCCCACCAAGACCCTCGCCGACCTCGAGAAGAAGGGAGCTGATGGACGACCTGCTCGACCTGCTTCAACCTCCCCGGCTGCGGCGGCTCGGGGGGCTGCTCCGACACGCGCCGGCAGACCAGCGACTGCACCAACGACGTGGGAGCGTCGCAGATACCGTCCTCGAACGCGCCGGTCTACACCCACGACGGCAGTCGGTGCAAGCAGCTCTGACCTACTCGAAGACGTGCCCACACGCGGGTGGGGTCACCGGCGCCTGGGCGACCCCCAGCCACACGTCTTGCAGCACGAGCTGGCCGTCCATCACGGTCGCGGTGCCCTCCCCGTCCACGTCCGGCGGCACGTAGTTGCCTCCGGTCACCGTCAGCGACAGCGCCCCGGTCCCCGGGTCGTGGGTGAAGGTCCCCCAGTAGTCGTAGTAGACCTCGAAGGGGGTCCAGGTCACGCTGAACTCGCCGGTGTCGTCGAAGACGAGCTCACCGATCACCGGATCGGGCACGAACGCCGGGCTCCCGTCGCAGGGTAGCTGCTCGACCTCGGTCCAGAGCCCGAGGATGGGCGAGTCGAGGGGGACATAGACCTCGAGCTGCGCCACGATCAGGCGACGCCCCTGCTCGAGATCGGCGGTGACGGTGATGACCGTGCCGTCGGGGACCGCCTCGCCCACGCTCAGCACTCCCTGCGGGTCGATGCTCACCCCCTCGATCGGGTCCACGCTCCACTCCACGCAGGCATCCACCTCGGCGGGGAAGCCGGCGTCGATCCACGCCAGCGACAGCGCGGTCTCGCTGCCCACGGCGACCTGGTTGGAGCCCGGACCGATGCCCGTGCCGTAGACGTAGAGCATGTCGACGACGGCCTCGTCGACCGGCGGGAGCTCGCAGCCCGGGCCGCCGCTGCTGCCGTCGTCGCTCGAGCCGGTCGTGCTGCCCGCGGTGTCGTCGGCCCCGGTGGAGCCGGAGGTGGACGAGCCGCCCGAGCCCGAGCCCCCGGTGGTGTCGCTGGTGGTGGTGTCGTCGAGCGAGGTGGTGCCCGGACAGCCCGAGCCGAGCAGGAGGACCAAGAGCCAAGGAGCAAGGTCGATACGAGAAGCCACGGAGGCGCAGGATAGCACCCGGCGACGCCCGAGCCCGGCAAGCGCCTCGGTCAGGGCGGGCCCGCTCGCTGACGACGACCGTCGTCGCTCAGCGGTCGGCGAGATCGGGCTCGGACCCCTGTCGATCTCGCACGCAGATCGCCCGCGGCTTCTTGGAGTGGGGCGACGACACCTGGATCTTGCGGCGACGACCGTTCCACACGAGCTGCTGCGAGCCGAAGGTGTCCCCCTTGGTCAGCGTCCAGTAGTAGTCCTTGGGGACGATCTCGTTGGAGGTGAGCACCCGGGCCTCGCCCACGGTGGGCAGGCGCCAGCCGGTGACCCCGTCGATCCCACGGCTCGCGCAGTGCTCGAGGGCCTTGTCGTAGGTGCCCCGGCGCAGCCGCTTGGGGTCGATGAGCAGGAGGTCGAGGGCTCGGATCCGGCGCCCGCGGATGGCCTCGGTGATCTTCTCGTCCTCTGCCTCGGAGCCGATCGCCAGCGCGTCCCCGGGAGGCTGCTCCACGGTGGGCTCGGGCTCGGGAGCATCGAGGGCATCGGTCGGCGACGGCGAGCGCTCGATCGGCTCGCCTCGCCCGGGCGGGCCGCTCGCGGGCTCGCCTTCCGCGGCCTCGCCTTCCGCGGCCTCGACCGCGAGACCCTCCTGCGCTCCTGCGCCCTCGACCTCGGTCGGCACGGCCTCGGCCACCTCGACCGGACCCCGGTCGGCGGCGGGCTCCTCGGGCTCCTCGCCTCCGCTCGAGGCCAGCCCGCCGACGACGAGCGCGAGGGCCACGAGGCTCCCCAGCCCGATCGCCCAGCGTCGGCCTGGGCTCGCGCGCAGCTCGACGGGCTGGGAATCGTCGGCGATGGAATTCGGCGACAGCACGTGACGCATGCTCTCGTCCAGGGGCGCGGGCGCGATCGGTGACACCGAGGTAGCCGACACGGGCCGCGTGCGGGGCAGAGACGGAGGGGGACGCGTGGGCACCGAGCTCGGCGCGGGCACGGCCATGGCCGCCGTCGCACCGACCCGGGGCACGGCCACTCCCCCGCCCAGAGGCGGCGGCGGAGGCATGCTCCCTCGCGAGACGGCCCCCGCCGGGCGAGGGACCGCGCGAGCCATGCCGAGACCCGCGGAGCCGCCCCCAACCGGCGGTGGCTCGGGCAGGCTCGGCGCCATGTTGCGAGTCACTCGACGGGCGGCATCGGCGATGGCGCGGACCATCTCGTCGGGCCGATCGGATCCCAGCGAGACGTCGAGCACGTGGGCCCGGCTCACCTCGGCGCCCTCGAGCACCTCGTACAGGTGCGTGCACTGGTACAGGTCGAGCTCATCGCTGCGGCACAGCACGAACAGCGCCCCGGAGCCATTGCGTCGGATCGCATCGCGCAGCCGCGACGCATCGAGGTCGACCCCCGAGACCGTCTCGGCCTTCAGCCCCTGCGCCCCCAGCCGCTCGAGCACATGGCCGAGCAGGGTGCGGTTCTCGGTCGCGCAGCACAGCACCACCGCCGGCGAGGGCCGGGACACGGCAAGGACGGCGGGCAGGGAAGCGCTCACGACGACTCGTGGAATCGATGCCGGCCCGCTCGCCATCACGGCGAGCGGTGCGACCATCGATCACGATCCATTGGAGCAACTCGAGCGCGACATTTCCAGGCCTCGCCTTCGAAATGATCGCGATCGACCCGTGTCTATGTGGGCCACTTCCTCGGGAGCCCGACCCATGTCCCGAAGCGGAGCCCACGAGCATACGAAACGTTCATGAGCGACGTCGTTCGATCTATGCGTCGGACCTACAGCCGGCGCTCCGCCCCGAGCTCGTCGATGCGTCGGAGAGCTCGCGACCCGCTGCGGGCAAGCCCCGCGCGTCGCTCGTCGAGCACGACGGGGGACGGCGACGACCTTGGCCAGGGCCCCGATCGAAAGAAGGCGACCTCTAGAAGGTCGCCCTCTTCGTTGCTCCGGAGGAGAGACTCGAACTCCCGACCCGGCGGTTAACAGCCGCCTGCTCTACCGACTGAGCTACTCCGGAAGATTCCTTGGGGGCGCATGGGTACCCGCGCCCACCGACGGCGTCAAGGTCCCCCTCCCCCTCCCCTGGGTGAGGTGACTTCCGCCAACGATTCCAACCATCTACCCCGATCCAGGACCCCCCATCGACAGGCTCTCGGAGGATCGTATCCTCCCCGCCTCGTGGACGTCCGAACCCATCGTGCCCTCGATCCCGAGCTATGCGGAGCCCCCGTGGCGCTGGGCGAGGGCACGGCGACCGTGGCCATGGTCACCACCGCACGCATGACGGCGGACGAGCACGGGCTGGTCCACGGAGGCTTCGTGTTCGGGCTGGCCGACCACGCGGCGATGCTGGCGGTGAACGAGCCCACGGTGGTGCTCGGGGCGGCCGAGCTGCGCTTCGTGGCCCCGGTCGTGGCAGGACAGCGGGTGGTCGCCACGGCCCGGGTGGCCGAGACCAAGGGCAACAAGCACCTGGTCGACGTGGAGGTCCACGCGGACCAGACGGTGGTGCTCACCGGCCGCCTCACCTGCTTCGTGCCCCCCACCCACGTGCTCGCCCCCAAGGAGGAAGCGCCATGAACGGCGGAGATCAGATCGCGGAGGTGCTGCGCCGACAGGGCGTGCGCTTCCTGTTCACCCTGTGCGGCGGCCACATCTCGCCGATCCTGGTGGGAGCCAAGCGTCGCGACATCCGCGTGGTGGACGTGCGACACGAGGTCAACGCGGTGTTCGCCGCGGATGCGGTGGCCCGCCTCACAGGCGTTCCCGGGGTGGCCGCGGTGACGGCCGGGCCCGGGGTGACCAACACCATCACGGCGATCAAGAACGCCCAGATGGCCCAGTCGCCGGTGATCCTGCTGGGCGGCGCGACGGCGACGGTGCTCAAGGGCCGTGGCTCGCTGCAGGACATCGACCAGATGGCGCTGATGGAGCCGCACGTGAAGTGGGCGGCGGCCTGCAAGCGCGTGCGCGACCTGGTGCCCACCCTCGAGAAGGCATTCGAGGTGGCGCAGCAGGGCGTGCCGGGGCCGGTGTTCGTGGAGTGCCCGGTGGACCTGCTGTACCCCGAGGAGAACGTGCGCGAGTTCTACGGGGCCAAGGCGGCGTCGGAGACCAAGAGCCTGCCCGAGCTGGCCCTGCAGGGCTACCTGCGGCTGCACCTGGCGCGGGTGTTCGCGGGGGCCAACAAGCCCACGCCGGGGCCCCGCGTGAGCCCGCGGCCGCCCGCGCCCTTCCCCGGGGCGGTGGAGCGCGCGGCCAAGATGCTGCAGGAAGCGGAGCGCCCGGTGTTCGTGCTGGGCAGCCAGGCCACGCTGCAGCCGGACGAGATTCCCCGCCTGGTGCGGGCGCTCGAGAAGCTCGACGTGCCGGTGTACCTGTCGGGCATGGCCCGCGGGCTGCTGGGCAAGGAGCACCCGATCTGGTTCCGGCACCAGCGCAGCAAGGCGCTCAAGGAGGCCGACCTGGTGCTGCTGGCCGGGGTCCCCTGCGACTTCCGCCTCAACTACGGGATGTCGATCCCCCGCAAGGCCAAGTATATCGCGGTCAACCGCAGCGAGGCCGATGCCAAGCTCAACCGACGGCCGCAGCTCACGGTGGTGGCCGACGCGACCGAGATGCTGTGTGCGATGGCCGAGCAGGCCCAGCGGGTGGACACACCGGCCCGCGACGCATGGAAGGCCCGGCTGCGCGCCCGCGAGATCGAGCGCGAGGAGCAGATCGCCGAGCAGGCGCAGGAGGTGCTCGAGCCGGTCAACCCGATGACGGTGTGCACGGCGATCGACGAGGCGCTCGCCGACGACAGCGTGCAGGTGGCGGACGGCGGCGACTTCGTGGCCACGGCCTCCTACATCACCCGCCCGCGCAGCCCGCTGTCGTGGCTCGATCCGGGGGCCTTCGGCACCCTGGGGGTCGGGGCGGGCTTCGCCATCGGGGCCAAGCTGTGCCGCCCGGACGCCGAGGTCTGGATCCTCTACGGCGACGGCTCGGCGGGCTACAGCATCACGGAGTTCGACACCTACGTGCGCCACGGGCTGCCCGTGATCGCGGTGGTGGGCAACGACGCGAGCTGGCAGCAGATCGCCCGCGACCAGGTGGTGCTGCTCGAGGACGACGTGGGCACGGTGCTCTCGCGCAGCGACTACCACCGCGTGGCCGAGGGCTTCGGCGCCAAGGGCCTGGTGATCGAGCGGGCCGAGGACCTGCCGCGGGTGCTGGCCGAGGCCAAGAAGGCCGCGGCCGAGGGGACGCCGGTGCTGATCAACGCCCACATCGGCAAGTCGGAGTTCCGCAAGGGCTCGATCTCGATGTAGCCCCCCGCACGGAGACGCTCGCCCGGCGCCCCGCGAGGGCCCGTGCGCCCGGGGGCTCGGCCTCGCGGGCCGTGCGGGCCGTCATTCGCCGCCCAGGGGCCCCCTGCGACTCGAGCTTCCCCGTGGGGCCCTCCGTGATAACCTGCGGTCCATGGACGCCGTCGCCGAGCTCTCTCGCGAAGATCGTCTCCGCCTGATGCGGTTCGTGTGCTCGGCTGCCTGGGCCGACCTCGAGGTCCAGGACGACGAGAAGAAGGTCGTGGAGCGGCTGATCAAGACGCTCGACCTCGAGGCGGATCGCGCGTCGATCGAGCGCTGGCTGCGGAGCCCCCCGCCCCCCGAGGACGTCGATCCCACCCGCGTGCCCCGGCAGCACCGCGAGCTGTTCCTCGAGGCAGTGCGGGCGGTGTTCGCCGCCGACGGCGTGATCGATCCCAAGGAGCAGGAGAGCTTCGAGCTGCTCGAGCAGCTGCTGGGCTGAGCGCCTGGCCTCGGGCGCGTGGCCGCGTTAGCGTCCGCGGGTGAGCGAGATCCAGCGCCTCTGCGTCTACTGTGCCTCGTCGCCCGGGACCAACGCGGCGATCACCACCGCCGCCCGACGCCTGGGCGAGCTGATGGTGGCCGAGGGCATCGAGCTGGTCTACGGCGGCGGCACGGTGGGCCTGATGGGCCTGGTCGCCGACACGGTGATGGCCGGCGGCGGAGCGGTGACCGGGGTGATCCCCACTCGCCTGTTCCCCCGCGAGATCCCCCACCGCGGGCTCACCCACCTGGTGGAGGTGGGCTCGATGCACGAGCGCAAGACCACCATGTTCGAGCTGAGCGACGCCTTCATCGCGCTGCCCGGGGGCTTCGGCACGCTCGAGGAGGTCGCGGAGGTGACCACCTGGGCCCAGCTGGGGATCCACGACAAGCCCATCGGTCTGCTCGACGTGGACGGCTACTACGGAGCGCTGCTGGCCTGGCTCGATCGAGCGGTGCGCGACGGGCTGCTGCGACCCGAGAACCGGGCGCTGCTGCTGCACGCGGACGAGCCCGCGGCGATGCTCGCAGCGCTGCGCGCCTACGCTCCGCGCACCAAGGGGCGCCAGTGGCTCGACCTCGGCGAGACCTGAGGGCGCGGCGGAACGGCGCTCGGTCCCGCCCTTGCCTCGCACGCCCAAGCGCGTTCGCCATCGACCTATACTGGCCGCGATGGGACGATCGCGACGAGCGTGGCCGCTGCTCTCCTCGGTGGCGGGCCTGAGCCTGGGCCTGGCGATGAGCTGCACCGAGCCCCGAGACGAGGGCTCCCCCTTCGACGACACCGGCGGCACCTGTCCGATCGGCGCGGAGACCTGCCCCTGCACGCAGGGGGGCTTCTGCGACGAGGGGCTCGAGTGCCGCTCGGGCCTGTGCGTGGAGGGCGATCCCGACGACGGGCCCGGGCCCACCACCGGGGCGGACGGGGGCAGCACCGCGGCCGACACCACCCCCGGCGACGCGAGCGACGACGGGATCAAGCTCGACGTGGGCGCCAACGACATCCCGCTCGACACCTGCGAGCAGGACGTGGACGTGGTGTTCACGATGGACGTCTCGACCACGATGACCTTCTTCTTCGACGCGCTGCTGGCCGACATGGCCGAGGTGGACGCGGCCCTGCAGTCGGTCGGCGCCAACCCGCGCTACGGCCTGGTGGTGTTCGTGGACGACTACGAGGTGGTGGACATGGGCGTGCCCTTCGAGGACATCGCGTCGCTCCAGGCCGAGTTCCAGACCTGGAAGACCTTCACCACCAGCTTCGCCGAGCCGCAGATCCACGGGGGCACCAACACCACCTTCCCCGAGAACAGCCTCGATGCGCTGTGGCACGCGGCGCAGGACTTCCAGTGGCGGCCGGCCCAGACCACCCTGCGGCTGGTGATCCACGCGACCGACGACACCATGTCGGAGGCGCCGGCGGTGCTCGACGGGATCGCGGTGGAGCACAGCTACGACGAGACGGTCACCGCGCTGCAGGGGCAGGAGGTGCGGGTGGCCGCCTTCGCGGCGACGGTGGGCGGGAGCATCTTCTTCCCCACCAACGTGTCCGCCGGGTGGTTCGGCGACTGGAGCGGAGGGCAGCCGGCGATCCCCACCGCCACCGGCGGCTCGGTGTACCTGATCGACGGGATCACCAACGGCACCCTGAGCCTGGGCGACGCGATCGTGGAGACGGTGCAGGAAGTCGAGTGCACGCCCTACCCGGAGGGCTGAGCGCGACCGGGGAGCAGGACCGAGGTCATCACCAGGGGTCCCCGCCGCACGCAGCCCACCTCGACCACCGCGCCCGCGGGATGGTCGGGACCCAAGCGCTCGCGCAGGGTGGCCCGCAGACCCTCCGGGGTCGCGCGCAGCCGCACCGCCTCGAAGCCGAACAGCTCGCCGCGCAGGCGGTAGAACGCCTTGAAGATCGACTCTTTCGCCGAGAACAGCATCGCCACCCGCAGGGGATCGCCCGCGCTCCAGCGCCGCTCGCTCGCGTCGGTGACCATCGCCTCGACGTCGGGGGTGATCCTCCGCGAGTCCTCGACGTCGAGGCCGAGGCCCTCGGTGATCGAGGCCTCGGCGACGGCCGCCGCCGCCATGTCGCCGCAGTGGGTGATGGAGCCGCGCAGCCCCGGCGGCCACTGGGGCTCGCGCTGGGGACCCACGAGCACCGGCCGCGGCGCGTGACCCAGCGCCTCGATTGCACGCCGGGCCGCGATCCGACCGAGCACGAACTCGCGGCGGCGCCGATCCACCACCCGCGGTCTGAGCTGCGCGAGCTCGTCCGGGTGCGCGGCGTCGTGCGAGAGCACCTCGGGATCGACGGCAACGAAGGCCACGCCGTCGGGGAAGGGCGACGACCACTCGCTCATGGGGTGGTGACGAGCCCCGCCGGGCAGCCCACCCCCGTGCCCCCCAGCCCGCAGTAGCCCCCCGGGTTCTTGGCCAGGTACTGCTGGTGGTAGTCCTCGGCGTAGTAGAACGGGGGCGCGTCGAGGATCTCGGTGGTGATCTCGCCGTAGCCGGCCTCGCGCAGCCGGGCCTGGTAGAGCTCGCGCGAGGCCTCGGCCGCGGCGCGCTGCGGGGCCGAGTAGGCATAGATGCCCGAGCGATACTGGGTGCCCACGTCGTTGCCCTGGCGCATGCCCTGGGTGGGATCGTGGCTCTCCCAGAAGGTCTGGAGCAGCCGCTCGTAGGGCACCACCTTCGGATCGAAGACCACTCGCACCACCTCGGTGTGGCCGGTGCGACCGGAGCAGACCTCGCGGTAGGTGGGATTGGGGGTGAGCCCTGCCGCGTATCCGACCATGGTGGACTCCACCCCCTCCATGGTCCAGAACTTGCGCTCGGCTCCCCAGAAGCAGCCCAGGCCGAACATCGCCAGCTCGTGGCCGGGCGAGAAGGGCGGCACCAGGCGCCGGCCGTGGACGAAGTGGCGCTCGGGCACCGGCATGGTCTCGGCCCGGCCGGGCAGCGCTTCCTCGGGGTTGGGCATGCGGAGCTTGGCTCGATCGACGAAGGACATGGCGAGGCTCCAGGGTAGCGCGCTCCGACGCAGGGGTCCGTGCTCGCGCCCATGTCGAGCAAGGCGCCTTGCCCAAGTTGGGCAGGCCGCGCGTCCCGCTGATCCCAACCATCGGGCGGCCTCCGAAAAAGCTCCGTGATCTCCACGTCCTCGGGGCTGGCACCCGACTTGCTCCCGCTTGGGAGCGCGACCACCGTCTCGACCCACACGGACGCCCCACGGGGCCTCCCGGCTCCCCTCGCCTCGCCCCGCCCCGCGGGGCCGTCCGTCCCCTTCACCCACCGAGGCCGCCCGTGCTCGACTTCCACGCTCCCGACCCTCGCATCGCCGCCGTTCGGCAGCTCTGGCAGCAGTTCCAGCTGCAGCTCGAGCAGCGCTTCGACGAGATCCTCGCCGAGGTGGAGCACGCCTGCGCCACGCTGCTGGTGGAGGACGCGGACGAGGCCGAGGCGATGAGCGGGGCGTGGGTGACCGCCCACGCGCGGGCCTCCGACCTGGCCACCTGCCTCGCCGACGCCTGGAACGACCAGTTCGGCCCGCGCCTGCGCTCGCTGGGGGCGGACGACGATGCGATCACCTACGCCCGCTACGAGCTCGAGGCGCTGCAGGACCGCATGGAGGTCCGCCTCGAGCACACGCGCCTGCGGGTGTTCGCCGAGGCGGCCCGCATCCGCTGGGTCCGCGCGCTGCGAGACGCCCCCTCGGGAATGAGCTGCCCCTGCTGTGGCGCCCGCACGCCGATCCCCGCCACCTTCGGACCGACCGAGGTGGGCTGCCCGAGCTGCGGCACCCGCATGACCTACGAGCCGGGGCCCCGCGTGCGCATGCTGGAGCGCGGCTGCGTGCACGCGCTGTGCGAGGAGGCGTCGTGGGAGCCGTGGCTGGCGATGCGCCAGGCCGAGCGCACGCTCCACGCCGCGCCCCACGAGACCCTCGAGCTGCTGCAGGCCTACGAGCACACGCAGATCGTCTACTGGCACACCTACCTGCAGGCCCGGGTCGCCTTGCTGCCGCACACCGCCCAGTCGTTCACCGTGGACCTGCGCAACCAGCTCCAGCCCTGGTACCTGCACGTGGAGCACCGCGCCGCCTGGGCTCGCGCGGGCCGACCGCGAGCGCTGAGCTAGCCGGGCTCGAGCGGGCGCCCGGCTCCCGCCTCGCCCTTGCCTGTGCGGGGCTGCCCGCGCCAAGCTCGGGGGCGTGAGCACGATGCGGGCACGGTGGATCACGATCTGGCTGAGCGGGCTGCTGCTCGCCTGCCCCAGCGGCGACGACGAGGGCGGCTCGACCGACTCGGGGACCACCACGACGGCGAGCACCGGCCCCGCGCCGGCCACCGACACCAGCACCACCGCGGGCTCCACCGGTCCTGCCGACGGCACCACCGGCGACGACGGCAGCACGGGCCCCGCCACCGGCTCGACGGGCGCCACCGCGGGCTCCACCGGCGAGGCGAGCAGCGACGACGGCTCCACGGGGGGCGGCGCGGGCCTGGGCGAGATCATGGGCGACTGCGGCCTCATCGACGCGATGGAGCTGAGCTCGCCCTCGCCCTTCACCTTCGAGAGCTCGATCGACTTCCGCGACCTCGGCTTCGACTACGACCGGCTCACCCCCGAGGGGCAGCAGGTCTACGACGCGGGCAACCTCGGGGGCAGCTCTCTGCACTCGGAGGTGATCGCCTTCGAGGTGCTCGCCCGCTGCGAGGGGGCCCACCTGCTCGCGACCGAGGGCGAGATCGTCTACCTCGACGACATGGGCACCAAGACCGACATCTTGGTGGAGATCGACGGCTTGGTGGTGGGGGTGAGCGTGACCCGGGCCGTGGGCTTCCCCTTCGAGGATCCCTACACGGTGATGCAGGCCGAGTCGCTGATCACCGGCAAGCTCGAGGACATCCTGGCCAGCACGGCCAACGTGGCGCCGCGCGACGCGTGGGTCAAGCAGATCCTCCATGTGATCGCCTACGCCGACATGCACGCGCAGAGCATCATGACCGCGTACGCCGGGCTGCCGCCCGAGATCACCGCGGACACGATCCTGTTGGTCACCGTGACCAACGGCAACGACGCCTTCATCTACTGATCGCCGACGGACGCGCGCCTTCGCGACTGCCCGCCCCCGGCTCCCACGCGCGGAGCGAGGCGCTCGCCGGCCGCGTTCCCGCTCGCCCTTGCGTCACGGAGCCCCCCGGGTTTCACTGGCACGACCCCTCGGAGCACGCCCATGAAGATCGACATGAAGGTCCGACAGATGAAGACCGGCGAGACCCTGGTCGCCACCCTCGACAGCTTCGAGGACGCGGTGACGTGGCTGGGCCAGCGCCCCGACTTCACCGAGGTGCTCGGCCTGCTCTCGGAGGACCTCAGCCCCCGGCAGCGCGAGGCCATGCGCGACGCGATGCGCCCCTACACCGCCGAGGAGCAGGCCTTCCAGGCGGAGCTCCGCGCCGAGGACGACCGCCGCATGGCCGAGCGCATGCAGCAGGAGCAGGCCGAGTGGGAGCGACGCAGTCGGGAGGAGATGGAGCGCCAGCTCCAGGCCGACCCCAACCGCGTCAAGGCGATCCGCTGGCACCGCGACGAGGGCTACTCCTCGGGCGATGCCAACGACCCGCGGGAGATCACCGAGGCGGCCAAGCAGGCGGTCGCGGCCTGGGTGGCCGAGCGCAACTCGTGGGTGGAGGATCGGGGGCAAGAGGTGATCGAGGCCCACGTGGAGGTCTACCTGGGCGAGACCCCCAGCGGCAGCGAGGACGAGCGCGTGGTGGGCGGGCAGTTCTTCCCGGTCAGCAAGGCCAAGCCCACGGCCAAGGCCTGAGCGCCGCCGCCCCGCCGCGCCCGGACCCGCTCAGAGCAGCTCGTCGGCGAGCAGCTCCACGATCCTGCGGCCGGCCGTGCCGTCGCCGAAGGGGTTGCCCGCGCTGGCCATGCGCTCGTAGCGGGCCGCGTCCTCGAGCAGGCGCGACACCTCGCTCACGATGCGATCGGCATCGGTGCCCACCAGCACCGCCGCGCCCACCTCCACCGCCTCGGGGCGCTCGGTGGTCTCGCGCAGCACCAGCACCGGCTTGCCCAGCGAGGGCGCCTCCTCCTGCACGCCGCCGGAATCGGAGAGGATGAGGGTGGACTCGGCCATCGCCCGCACGAAGTCGGCGTAGCCCAGCGGCTCCTCGAGCGCGATCCTCGGGTGCCCCCGCAGGCGCTCGAACACGGTGCTGCGCACCCGCGGCGACAGGTGCACGGGGAAGCGCACGCTCAGGTCGTCGAAGCGCTCCATCAGGCGCAGCAGGGCGTCGCAGATCGCGGCCATCGGCGCGCCGTGGTTCTCGCGGCGGTGGGCGGTGACCAGCAGGCGCCGGCCCGGCGGGCTCGCGAGCCCGGCCCCGCGCGCGAGGGTGATCTGCAGGGCATCGATCGCCGTGTTGCCGGTGACCCAGATCCGCGATGCGGGCACGCCCTCGCGCAGTAGGTTGGAGCGCGCGCCCTCGGTGGGCGCGAAGTGGAAGTCGGTGACCTGACCGGTGAGCCGCCGGTTGATCTCCTCGGGGAAGGGCTGGAAGCGATCGCCGGTGCGCAGCCCCGCCTCCACGTGGGCCACGGGGATCCGGTGGTAGAAGGCGGCCAGCGCCCCGCAGAAGGTGGTGGTGGTGTCGCCCTGCACCACCACGCAGGCCGGCCTCCGCTCGGCGATGGTGCGATACAGGCCCTCGAGCGCCGCGGTGGTGATCTGGGCGAGGTCCTGGTCGTGACGCATGATGTCGAGGTCGACCGCCACCGGCAGCGCGAAGTGCTCGATCATCTGGTCGAGCATCTCGCGGTGCTGGCTGGTCCGCACCACGCACGGCTCGAAGCGACCGTCGTGCATGGCGGCGAGGGTCACCGGCGCGAGCTTGATCGCCTCGGGGCGGGTCCCGATGACGATCATGAGCCGGGGCCGGTGCTTGCTCATCGACGGCAGTGGTAGCACGCCCGCCCGGCGCGGAGCGAGCCCACGAGCCCGCCGGGCGTGGCATGCTCTCGGCCGTGCCCACGCTGCGCCTGTTCGGAACCACCACCTCCCCCTACGTCCGCCGGGTGCGGATCGTGGCCCACGAGCTCGGCCTGCTCTACGAGCGCATCGACACGGCGAGCGACGAGGGACAGGCGGCCATGCGCGCGGTCAACCCCGCCTGGAAGGTGCCCACCCTGGAGCTCGACGGGCAGCCGCTGTTCGACTCGCGGGTGATCACCGAGACCCTGCTGCATCGCTACGGGCCCGGCCCGCTGCGTCCCCACGGCCCCGAGGATCTCGAGCGCAGCAACCTCCGCCAGGTGACCGACGGCGCCCTCGACGGGCTGCTCAACACCTTCTACCTGGCCAAGGACGGGCTGACGGCCGAGAGCTCGGCCTACCTCACCAAGCAGCACGAGCGGGCCGCCAGCGCCCTGTCGTGGCTGGAGGCGCGGGCCGATCGCTTCGACCCGGAGCAGCTCGGGCTCGCCGAGATCGGGCTGTGCACCGCCTTGCAGTGGATGGTCTTCCGCAACACCTACCCCGTGGAGCGACACCCCGCGCTGGTGCGGCTGGTAGAGGTGCTCGGCACGCGCGAGAGCGTGGCCAGCACCCACCCGTAGCGTCAGTCGCCCAGGGCCAGCAGCAGCCAGGGCAGCGCCGGGGCCTGGCGGGCCTCGGTCTGCTCGGGGAGCAGGCCCAGCTCGTGGGCACGACGGCGCTGGAGCGTGACGCTCACCTCCACCGCGGCGTCCTCGTGCTCGAGCTCCACGCGCTCGAGCATCTCGATCGCCCAGCCGGGCAGGCGGGGCGGGGGCGCGTCGAGCAGGGCCTGGATCGCGGCCGCGGCCCCGCGGGCGTCGGCCTCGTTGCCGAAGCGACCCCCCAGGTGCAGGGAGTAGCGTCGCCCCAGCTTCGCCTCAAGCTCCACCGTGCGCAGATCGATGAACGGGGTGGGATCGGTGCTCGCCTCGCGCAAGGCACGATCGATCTCCTCGGGCGACAGCAGGGCGGCGACGTCGACCGCCGCCCACACGTAGGTCGAGCGCGAGCGTCGACCCGGCAGCAGGTGGCGGGGCGGCGAGCCCCGGCCGGAGCTCCAGGCCAGGCGGGCCTTCGCCACGGCCTCGGCCGTGCCGACCACCAGCAGGTCGTCGTGGGGAGCGAAGCCCTCCCAGTCGTCGCCGCGCAGGCGGAGGCCGCAGCCGTCCGCGACGATGGCCTCGGGATCGAGCAGCTCCGCTTGGTAGCGCGCGAGCCTACGCTGGATGCAGCGCAGCTCTCGCTCGCCGCCGATCCCCTCCCCGCTCAGCACCACGGTGACCTCCTCTTCGCGATCCATGGCCACCCACGCGCCCTCCAAGAAGTCCTCGTCGAGCTCGCAGGCCGCCGCCAGCCCCACCCACACCAGGCGCGCCGCCTCGGCGGTGGAGCTGGGGACCAGCGCGCGCGGGCCCGCGGCGTCCGCCTTGGAGACCTCGGGTGCAAAGCGACGCTCGCGGGCCATGTCGTAGTGACCCACGATCAGCGCATCGGGAGGCAGCAGCTCCTCGGGATCGAGCTGGGCCCGACAGGCCAGCGGCTCGGCGAGCCCGGGCGAGGCCACGGGCGCATCGCGATGATCACAGCCGAGGGCGAGCACGGCCAGCACGATCCAGGGGCGCATTCCATCCACCACGGCGCCTTGGACGAGGACACGCGCCCCGCATTGCTAGGGCCATGCGATCGAGGCGCAGCAGATCACCCGGCGTCCCGCGACGCAGGCCCCGATCGAGGGCTGGTGCGTCTCACGGTAGCTGCTGCAGCTCGGACCACTCGGTGTGCACGATCTCGTCGGGTGCGTCCACGCGGCGGTAGGTGTGTGCTCCGAAGTAGTCACGCTGTGCCTGGATGAGCGCAGCCGAGCCCCGGGCCTGGCGCATGGTGTCGAACCACGCGAGCGAGGCCGACAGCGCAGGCACGGGGTGACCCGCGGCGGTGGCCGCCGCGACCACCCGGCGCCACGCGGGCAGGGCCGCGCGCAGCTCGTCGGCGAAGCCGGGGTCGAGGCACAAGAGCGGCAGCGAGGGATCGCGGCGGTAGGCGGCATGCACCCGATCGAGGAAGCGCGCGCGAATGATGCAGCCGGCCTTCCAGATCCGCGCCACCTCGGCCAGGTCGGTCTCGTAGCCCCGCTCGCGCGAGGCGGTGCGCAGCAGGTCGAAGCCCTGGGTGTAGCTCATGAGCTTGGCGGCATAGAGCGCGGCCTCGAGATCGTCCTCGCTCACCCCGGCCAGGGGTGCCGGGGGCTCGGCGAAGATCTCGGCCGCGCGCCGTCGATCGTCGAGCCGGGCCGACAGCGCCCGCGCGTCGACGGCCGCGGTGATCGTGCCCAGCGGCACCCCGGCCTCGATCGCATCGATCGCGGTCCAGCGCCCGGTGCCCTTCTGCCCCGCCACGTCGAGGATGGCGTCGACCAGCGGCGTCGTGCCCTTCGCGGAGCCCTGGGGATCGGCCGCGGCCACGATCTCGGCCGTGATCTCGATGAGGAAGCTGCCCAGGCGCCCCCCGTTCCAGCCCGCGAACACCTCGCGCAGGCGGGACGGGCCCAGGCCCAGGCCGTTGCGCAGCAGGCTCCAGGTCTCGGCGATGAGCTGCATGTCGCCGTACTCGATGCCGTTGTGGATCATCTTCACCGCATGCCCGGCGCTGCGGTGGCCGCACCAGGTCACGCAGGGGCCACCGTCGCTGACCGCCGCCGCGCTCTCGAGCAGCGGGCGCAGGCGCTCCCACGATTCCCGGTCGCCGCCGGGCATCATCGAGGGCCCGCGCAGCGCTCCCTCCTCGCCGCCCGAGACCCCCATGCCCACGAAGCGCAGGCCGGTGGGCGCGAGCAGCTCGTGGCGCCGCTCGGTGTCGGGCCAGTGGGAGTTGCCGCCGTCGATGATCACGTCGCCCGGCTCGAGCCGGGGGCGCAGCTCGTCGATCACCGCATCCACGGCCCGGCCCGCGGTGACCATGAGCACCACGATGCGCGGGGGCTTCAGGGCCGCGGCCAGGGCCTCGTAGCTGCGGCAGTCGATCAGGCGGGGGTCGCCGTGCTCGGCATGGAACGCGTCGGCCACGGCGGGATTGCGGTTGTAGACGGCGACGGTGAGCCCACGGCTGTGGAAGTTGCGGGCCAGGTTGGCCCCCATCACGCCCAGGCCCACGACGGCGAGATCGGCGGTGCTCATGTGGATTTCCTTTGCAGCTCCGAGGCGGCGGCCGGGTCGAGCACCCAGTGCCAGTCACCTCGCGGTTGGTAGCGTCCGAGGGGGAGGGAACGATCGCCGGCGTGCACGCGGGCCAGCGCGTTGGCCTTGCCCGCGCCGGTGGCCACCAGCACCGCCCGCTCCACGTCTTGCAGCACGGGCAGGGTGAGCGAGATTCGCTCGGGCGGCGGCTTGGGGCCGTCGGGCACGGCCACGCACACGCCGGTGGCCTCGAGCGCGGCGTGGCCGGGGAACAGCGAGGCGATGTGGCCGTCCTCGCCCATCCCCAGCAGCACCACGTCGAGCGCCCCCAGGCGGGCGACGAAGGCATCGGCGTAGCGGGCGGTGGCCTCCGCGAGGGTGCCGGGCAGCGCCATGGGCACGGTGGGCGGCGGCACGGCGCAGCGCGACAGCCAGTGCTCCCAGGTGCCGCGCAGGTTGCTCTGCGCCGGCAGCGAGCGCCAGCCCGCGCCCTCCTCCACCGGCAGGTGACGCTCGTCCACCCAGGTGACCACCAGCGACGAGGCGAGGCCGGGCTCGAGGTGCTGGGCCAGCCAGTGGAACACGGGGATCGGCGACGAGCCCCCCGGCACGCCCAGGCGGCAGCGACCGCGCTCGGACGCCACCGCCGCGATGGTCTCGGCCAGCCGGGCCCCGGCCCGGGCGCCCGGGTCGTCGGTGATCTCGATCTCAGGCTTCATGGACCCGTGCTCCAGGTGCCCTCGCAGCCGTGGAACAGCGCGTCGGCGGCCTCGGGACCGCGACTGCCCGGCGCGTAGCTCCGCACCGGCGGGCTCGCCTCCTCCCAGCCGGCTCGGATCCCGTCCACGAACGACCACGCCGCCTCCACCTCGTCGCCGCGAATGAACAAGGTGGCGTGACCGGTGAGGGCGTCGAGCAGCAGGCGCTGGTAGGCGTCGGGGGTGGCTCCGTTGCCGAGCTGGGCGTAGTCGAAGCCGAGCTCGGAGTGCCGCATGATCATGCCGGGGCCGGGCTGCTTGACGAGGAAGCCGAGCTGCAGCCCCTCGGCGGGCTGGATGAGCAGGCGCAGATCGTTGGGACGCAGCGGGCACACGTCGGCCGGCGTGGGCCCGTTGAGCAGATCGATGGGCGGGGTGCGGAAGCGCAGCACCACCTCGGTGAAGCGCTGGCTCAGGGCCTTGCCCGTGCGCAGCAGGAACGGCACCCCGCTCCAGCGCCAGTTGTCGACCAGCGCCCGGATGCCCACGAAGGTCTCGGTCTTGGAGCCCTCGGCCACGCCGTGGGCGTCGAGGTAGCCCTCGTACTGGCCCCGCACCACGTCGCGGCTCACCCGGGCCGCGGTGAACGGCCGCAGCGATTGCAGCACCTTGACCTTCTCGTTGCGGATCGCGTCGGCCTGCAGCGAGCCGGGCGGCTCCATGGCCACCAGCGCCAGCAGCTGCAGCAGGTGGTTCTGCACCATGTCGCGCAGCGCCCCCGCCTGGTCGTAGTAGGCCCCGCGCCGCCCCTCCATCGCCACCGTCTCGCACACCGAGATCTCCACCGACTCGATGTGCTTGCGGTTCCACAGCGGCTCGAAGATCGCGTTCTGGAAGCGCAGGGTGAGGATGTTCTGCACCGTCTCCTTGCCCAGGTAGTGATCGATGCGGAAGATCTGATCCTCGCGCAGGTAGGTGAGCAGCGCTCGGTTGAGCGCCCGCGCGGTCTCGAGGTCGGAGCCGAAGGGCTTCTCGATGACCACGCGCCGCCAGCCCTCGTCGTCGCCCGGCTCACAGGTGAGCATGTCGGCCCCTGCGAGGGCGGCCACCACCGGCCCGAACAGCCGCGGGGCCAGGGCGAGGTAGAACAGCCGACCCGAGCGCTGCCGACAGCCGCCCGGCAGCGCCTCGATCAGGTCGCCCAGGCGCTGGCGCAGCCCGGCGATGCCCTCGGGCGTGGCCGCGTCGGCCTGGATCCAGTGCAGGTTGGGCGCCAGCTCGGACCACGCCTCGCCGAGCTCGGCGGGCATGCCCTCGCCCAGCTCGGCGCGCCAGGCCTCGCTCTGCTTCTCACTGCGCGAGACCCCCACGATCTGCACCGGCTGATCGAAGGACCCGTCGGCGTGGTTGTGCAGCAGGGCGGGGACGAGCTTGCGCGAGGTGAGGTCCCCCGAGGCTCCGATGATGACGATCTGGATGGGACGAGACACGGCGGGGAGCTCGGGGCGCAGTGTGGTACGGCACGCGGCCAGCGGAGGTTTCAGGGGCTCTGGGGAGCCGCCTCCGGCACGGGCGCGGGCTCGCCGACGATCTCCATGACCACGGTGAGCTCCTTGCCGTCGCGCAGCAGCCTCAGCTCGTAGCGGCTGGCGGGCCCGAGCGTGGAGCCCAGGGCCATCAGGTCGTTGAACGAGGTGAGGGGCTGCCCGCCCACCGCCACCACCACGTCGCCCCCCTTCAGGCCGAGGGCGGCGGGGATCGAGCCCTCGTCGATGCCGAACAGCTTGATCCCGCCCATCTCGCCGTCCACCTGCCACGGGACGATGCGCACCTGATCGAGCAGGCGCAGGGGATTGCCCATCACCTCGTCGTAGTACGCGCGCTCGATGGTGCAGCGCTCGGGGGTCTCGCAGCGGATCGAGTCGCCGGGGGGCGGCAGCGGGGGCCGGTCACCGTTCTCGTCGGCGCCCTGCTTGCGCAGCTGCTGGAGCTGCTGGAGGCGAGCCTTGGCGTCGGCGAGCGCTCGCCGGGCGTCGGAGAGCTCGGCCTTGACCTTGTCGAGCTGAGCCTGGGTCTTCTGCAGCGCCTGCGAGTCCTTCACCCCGCCCGCGTCGGCGTCTTGGCAGGCACAGAGCAGCACGAGCGCGAGGGGAACGAGGGGGCGCACCACGGGGAGAGGATAACAGCCGAGGCGCCCCGGCTGCGAATCGTCACGCGCCGCCGTCACCCGCCGAGCCCGCGTCGGAGCGGGCGGCGGTCGCCCGTCGTCCGAGCGATCGCGCCACGCCGCCCCAGGCGACCGCCACCGGGATGCCCACCGCGGCGATCGCCGACAGCCCCAGCCCCAGCGTCGTGAGCCCTGCGAAGGCCCAGGCCGAGAGCATGTCGCCGCCGCGGTACACCACGGTGTCGATCACCAGCTTGCTCTTGTAGCGCTCGGCCGGGCTGACCGCGGTGAAGAGGATCTCGCGCGCCGGGCGGGCCAGGGCGAAGTTGATCGCGCGTCGCAGCACCTGGACCGCCACCAGCACCACCAGCACCGGCGCCACCGCGAGCGCGACGAAGCCCACCACGCTCAGCACCGGCACCGAGAGCAGCAGGAGCGCCACCCCGAAGCGGCGGATGAGCCCGGCGGTGGCCAGGGCCTGCAGCCCCAGCGCGAGCAGGTTGGTGGCCAGGTCCATCTGGGCGAACAGGGCCGTGCGCTCGCCCTCGTCGTGGACCGCCGCCTCCACGATGTTGGCCTGCTCGAAGTACAGGAAGGTGGAGACCGAGGTGAACAGCACGATGTAGCCGGCGATCGCCCGCAGCTGCGGCGAGCGCAGCAGCAGGGTGGCGCCCTCCCACCAGCGGCCCCCCAGCGCTCCCGGGGCGTCGCCCCCCTCGCTCCCCGCCCAGCGGCCGAGCCGGGCGATGCCCAGGGTGGCCATGCTCAGCAGGACCGCGGCCACCAGCAGCAGCGGCCCCGGCCCGAGCGACTCGGCCAGCCCCGCGGTGAGCAGCGGCCCCCCGATCGCTCCCGCGCTGCCGCCCGCCGCCACCACGCCGAAGCGTCGCTTGCTGCCCGCTACCGAGAACACGTCGGCCATCAGCGCCCAGAACAGCGAGATCGCGAACATGTTGAAGACGCTCACCCACACGTAGATCACGCGGGCGAGCACCACCCGCGCCTCGGGGCCCACGCGATCGATGAGCGCCCAGAACACCAGCAGGTTGAGCACGAACAGCGCGTAGATCGTGGGGACGGCCGCGCGGCGACGCAGGCGGGCCACCAGCCACGACAGCAGGGGCACCACCACGAGGATGGAGACGAAGGTGCCCGTGTAGAGCCACTGGAGCTGGCGAACCCCGCCCTCGATGCCCATCTCCTCGCGGACGGGGCGGAGCACGTAGTAGCCCGCGAGCAGCGAGAAGAAGCACAGCGCGGCCCCCAGCGCCCGCTGTCGCTCCTGCTGGAGCTCGGCGGCGGAGGGCGGGTCGGAGGGCACGGGCCTTGGACTCTAGCCCCGATCCGGGGGTTTCGGGCGCGGCGAAACTCCATTGGGTACCCTGGAGTCCAAGGCCCGACGATGCGGAGCACACGACGATGGTTCATGGGAGGCCTGGCCGCAGGCACGGCCGGCATGCTGACGATGGGCTGCCGACGCGACACGGGGTCGACTCCTCCGGAGTCGGGGGCCGCGGCCTCCGGCCCGCCCGCGCCCCGGCCCGAGGACTTCGGCGACAAGACCCTGCTGGTGCTGGGCGGGACCGGCTTCCTGGGCCCCCACGTGGTCGAGGCCGCGCTGGCCCGGGGCTGGGAGGTCACGCTGTTCAACCGGGGCAAGACCAACCCGCAGCTGTTCCCCGAGCTCGAGAAGCTGCGGGGCGATCGCGACGGCAACCTCGACGCGCTGCAGGGCCGGCGCTTCCGCGCGGTGATCGACACCTCGGGCTACGTGCCCCGCATCGTCCGGCAGTCGGCCGAGCTGCTGGCCCCCAGCGTGGGCCAGTACGTGTTCGTCTCGTCGGTCTCGGCCTATGCCGACTTCAGCAAGGAAGGCATCGACGAGAGCTACCCGGTGGCGAAGCTCGCGGACCCCGAGGTCGAGCAGGTCGATGGCGAGACCTACGGCGGGCTCAAGGCCGCGTGCGAGGCGGTGGTGGAGAGCATCCTGCCCGGCCGCGCCACCAACGTGCGCCCCGGGCTGATCGTGGGCCCCGGCGATCCCACCGATCGCTTCACCTACTGGCCCGCGCGCGTCGACCAGGGCGGCGAGGTGCTGGCCCCGGGCACGCCCGACGATCCGATCCAGGTGATCGACGTGCGCGACCTGGCGGCGTGGATGCTCGGCGCCCTCGAGGCCCCGCACATGGGCGTGTACAACCTGGTGGGGCCGAGGCCGCCGCTGACCATCGGCGGGTTGCTCGAGGCATGCCAGGCCCACGCGGCCGAGTCGAGCACGCTGGTGTGGGCCGACAAGGAGTTCCTCGAGGCGCAGGAGGTCGAGGCCTGGATGCACATGCCGGTGTGGGTGCCCCCCGGGGCCGAGGGCTACGAGGGCTTCACCAAGATCAGCGATCAGGCGGCCGTCGACACGGGGCTGACCACCCGCAGCATCGACG
This sequence comes from Myxococcales bacterium, assembly GCA_020633315.1. Classification (GTDB taxonomy): domain Bacteria; phylum Myxococcota_A; class Polyangia; order Nannocystales; family Nannocystaceae; genus Paraliomyxa. The sequence continues at coordinate 29,506 of JACKDV010000027.1, read as the reverse complement.
AGACGGTGCGCGACACCCTGGCGTGGTGGCGCGAGCAGCCGGCCGAGCGACACGAGAAGCTGCGCGCCGGCATCACCCGCGAGCGCGAGGAGGGGCTCATCACCCTGTGGCGGCAGCAGCAAGAGAGCGCCGCCAAGGCGCAGGCCCGATTGGCGCCGAGCCTCCGCCCGCGGCCCGCCACTGCGGGCAGGCGCCTCGCCTGGGCCCTGGGATAGCCGCCCGGGGATGGTCGGCTACGACGACGGCCGCGTCTGCACCACGATCCCGCCGAAGCGGGCGTCGTCGGCCGTGCACTCCACCCCCCGCACCCAGCATCGACCGCCGCCCGCGTAGGGCGAGCCGTCGTCGGCGTGGGCCGCCACGAAGCCCCCGAAGGGCCCCTCGTTGGTGAAGCGCAGGGGTCGTCCGTCCTCCGAGACCACCTGGGCAGCGCACTCGGAGCAGAGGTAGCGGGGGTAGCGGGGGTAGCTGCGCAGCCCGGTGCGGCCGCAGATCGGGCAGGTGTGGGAGAGCTCGGCGACCATGGCCGACCCTATCACCGCCGCCGGGCGGCGCAGGCCGAGCCGCGCCGCCCCCAACGGCCGAGCCTAGCGAGCCGCCGCCTCGAGCCGGGCGAGCCGGGCCTCGAGCTCCTCCACCGTCTTCTCGAGCGCGGCCTTGTCCTCGCGCAGCTCCGACAGCTCGCCGTACATCGCCTGGATCGAGGCCAGCGCGACCCCGTCGGCGTCGATCTGGAAGATCATCCGATCGGTGGCCCCCACCTCGAACGCGGTCTTGAAGTCCTGCGCCATGGGTCCGAGGTGGCGGATGCGGGGATCCTCGAAGGTGTAGTTCCAGGTGGTGATCGGCATCAGCAGCAGCTTGTGTAGGATCGCCTGGGCATCGATCGCCTCGAAGTTCTCCTTGCGGTTGCGATCGCTGATCGGGCACATGGAGGAGCAGAACTCGCTGCCCGGGGGCACGGGCACGCCCTCGCAGCACTCCAGCCCGGCGCAGCAGCCCTCGCCCGCGGCACAGCTCTCGCCCTCCTCCTGGCACACGCCGTCGGGGCAGACGTCGCCGGGCACCTCGCAGGGCGGGGGGCCGCCCGGGTCCACGCAGGCCCAGCTCCCGTCGGCGCAGCACATCGAGCCCTCGATGCACGGCGGCTCCTCGGCGGCATCGCAGCACTCCTCGGTCGGGGGCAGGTCGCACACCACCCCGATGTCTCCGCAGCTGGGGTTGCCCCCGTCGTCGCTGCAGGCCCACACCCCGCCGCCGCAGCAGGTCGCGCCCTCGATGCACGGCGGCTCCTCGGCGGCATCGCAGCACGCACACACGGTGCCCGCCTCGCACGGCGGGGGCCCGCCGGGATCGTTGCAGGCCCAGGTGCCGTCGGCACAGCAGACCGAGCCCTCGATGCACGGCGGCTCCTCGGCCACGTAGCAGCACGCCGGGCACTCCACGAAGGTCCAGCCGCAGGTCCCGTCCTCGCCGCGCTCGCAGGGACCGGGGCCGCCCCAGGTCACGCCGTCCTGGCACAAGAAGTTGGGCGCGCCCGGGGCAGGGCCGCACTCCTCGTCGGTGCACGCGTCGTCGGGCCCGGTGTCGAGGCTGGTGTCGGAGCCCTCGGAGCTGCTGGCCGAGGTCCCGCCCGAGCCCCCGGAGCCGCCGGACGCCGAGCCCTCCTCGCCCGAGCTCTCGCCCGGGCCGTCCTCGCCGTGGTCGCCGAGATCGCCCACCGTGCCCGGGCACGCCGCCAACAGCGGCAGCGCGCACAAAGAGGCCAGCCATCCAAGGGAGTGAGTACGGTAAGTCATGGTCATCGTCTCGGTCATGCGACGAGGGGACGATTTCCGTGATGCCCATTTCGGGCTCCGGCGAGATTCCGCGGGTCGCCCCGCGGCGGCGTGCCGACGGCGAGCCCGATCGCGGCGACTGGCGACGAGCGCCTCAGCGACAGACGTCGCGAACCCGAGCCGCGAGGGGCGAGGTGGGGTGGCGCGCGAGGAAGGCGTCGCGCACCGCCACCGCCTCCGTCCGCCGACCGAGGGTGCACAGGGCCTCGGCCCGCAGCACGCTGCGCTCGCGGGCGAGCGCCCCGTCCTCGAAGCGCTCGCGGTGCTCGTCGAGCACCTCCAGGGCCTTGGCCGCCTCCCCGCGGGATAGCGCGAGCTTGGCCCGGCGGACCAGCGCCAGCTCCTCGGCGAGGGTGGAGGCCGAGGGCTCGGGCGCGACCGCAGCGATCTGCTCGCTCGGGCGCGAGGCTCGGGGCGCGACCCTGCGCGCGGCCCTCGACTCGGTCACGGCGCTCGCGGGCTCGGGCGAGGGCTGGGATGGGGTCTCCGGGCTCGACGCATGATCGGGCGGAGGGGACTCGCGGCGGTCGTCGGTCGACGCGGGCTCGGGTCCACGCTCGAGCGCGGCGCCACCGTCCTCCGATCGGCCCTCCCATGGCGTCTGCATCGAGGGCTCGGCCGGCGCTCGCTCGAGACCACCGCCGCGCATGCCCAGCACGAGCAGCACCGCGGCCGCCAGGGCGAGCAGGCCGCCCACGCCCCACGAGATCAGGCGCCGTCGATCCTGCCGTAGCTCGCCCTCGATCGCGGCCCAGGTCGTGGCGCGGGCCCGAGGCGATGGGCGCTCCTCGGCCACGAACGCCCGCAGGTAGTCGCGGACGTCCGGGGGCAGCGGCGTGGGCTCAGCGTCGTCGCGCTCGGGCACGGGCCCCCTCCTCTCGCGCCTGGTGCCGCCGCACGGCGTCCTGCACCAGCTTGCGGGCGGCCCGGAGCCGCGCGTAGGCGGTGTTGAGGTTGATCCCCTCGCACCGGGCGACCTCGGGGATGGTCATGCCCTCGACCTCGGCGAGCAGGAAGGTCATGCGCTTGCCCTCGTCCATCGCCTCGAGGGCATCCCGAACCACGCGCGCCGCCTCGGCCTGGGCGGTGCGCTGCTCGGGATCGGGCGGAGGCTCGCGTACCAGGGCCAGCGGCGGCGGCTCGCGCTCGAGCTTCTCGCGCTGGCGGGCGGCCACCTTGCGGGCGATGCCGTACAGCACCGGACGAGGGCCCCGCGCGAGATCCAGCTCCCCGCGTCGGCGATGCATCACCACGAACACCTCTTGGACCGCATCGTCCACGGCGGGCGCGCCCAGGCGTCGGAGGACGCGCCAGACGAAGGCATGGTGCTCGCGGTAGATCTGCTCGAGCCCGGGGTGCGCGCCCAAACGACGATCCTCCTGCGGGTGGGCCGTGGCGAGTGCACCAGCATCCCATGGTCGATGCACCGGGGAGCCCGGATCCGTGATGCGAAATTCGTGCGGGGTCGCCTCACGGCGCGGGCGTGCTCGAGCTCGGTCACGGCAGGCGGAGCTCGATGGCCAGGGCCCCGCGCACGCCCGCCGGGGCCGGCTCGTGGACGGTGCCCAGCCCTGCGATCTCGAAGCGGTGATGCAGCAGCGGGACCACCGCGCCGAGCTCGGCCCGCAGCGCGAGGCGACGCATGGGCGACCAGGCCACGCTCCCGTCGCCGAGCACGGCCACCCAGGGGAGTCGAGCGCGGAGCGGGTGCTCGATCCCCACACCGATCCCCCGCAGGGCCCCCGCCTCGCCGCCCCCGCACAGCGACAGCTCCAGGGTGCCGCGACCCAGCCGCCCGCAGGCCCGGAGGTGAGCGACGCCCAGCCGCACGTCGCCGCCCACCCGCCCCTGCGGATCGACGCGCGCGGGCTGGGCGAAGAAGAAGGTCCCGCCCGCGCTCAGCCTCAGGCGCGGCCACAGCAGCGAGGCGTCCCCTCCCATCCCGGGACCGAGCCGGGGCAGCGGTCCCCACTGCAGCGCCAGCCGGGCGCCCAGGCCGAGACAAGCCGGGCCGCGCGGGGCCGCGTCGCCGCGCCTTCGCCGGGGTCCCGGTCCGCACGAGCGTGGCTCGTCGGGCGTGGAGGTGAGCGTCGTCGGCTCGGGGCGCGGCGAGGCCTCCGGTGCTCGCGAGGCAGGAGGTTGGGCCACCGGCTCCGCTTCGTCGACCGGCACCGCGACCGGCTCGGGCTGCGGCTGCGGCACCTCCTCGCCGACGGGAGCCTCGCCCACGTGCTCGATGGCCGCCTCGGGGTCGATGGCCACCGCGATCATCAGCGCCGCCGCATCCGAGAGCACGCCGCAGTCCACGTCACGTAGCTCGCGGAGCTCCTCGCCGCCCTCGGCCCCGCGCAGCCGCAGCTCCAGGCGCAGGCGCCCGTCGTCCTCCCGCTCGATCCGCCCCGTGGCCCGCACCACCTCGTCGTCGAGCGGCCGGCCCACGTAGCGGGACACCGCGTCGAGCATCCACGCCTCGCCCGGACACTCGGGCGGGCCCGTCCAGCGCAGCACCGGCTCGGCCGGGGCGGGCGTCACCGTCTCATCGCCCGGCGCCGGCTCGCGGCTCGCCCACCCCGCAGCGGCGAGGTGCACGGCGAGCGCGAGCGAGGCAGCGAGCATCCGGGGCGATGATACCGGGCCCGCGGCACCGGCCTACTGGCACAGGCAGGCGGGACCGAGGACCTGCTCCCGGCTGACCTCCGTGCCCGTGTAGGTCCACGCGGTGGTCGAGTTGGCGTCCATCGCGATGACGGTCTGCTCCATGTTGAAGGAGCTGAGATCGTCGCTGAACACGAAGTCGCTGATGGGCTGGTCGCTGGTCTCGTCCATCGGCACGGGCATGCCGTTGGGCAGGCCGCCCGCGCCGCAGAGCATGCCGGTGCAGAGGATCTGGCCCATGCTGTGGTGCCCCACGATCGCCGAGGGCATCCACGCCACGGTGGTGTCCGCGAGCATCCCGGTGGTCACGCCGCACTCGTCGGGACCGGCGTCGGTCTCGAGGTCGGTCTGCACCACGGTGACGCCGGAGTCGACCACGAAGTGGATCGACATGTCGTACGAGACCATCGCCGCCATGCCGCCGGGATCGCCGTCCACGTCCTGGAAGCGCAGCACCAGGGTCCCGGGCCCCACGTGATCGTCGGCGTCGTAGGGCATGGTGACCACGTTGACCTGGTCGCCGGCGCCGAAGGGCGTGTCGCTGATCTCGAACTCGCTGCCCTCGAGGTCGTAGGTGATCTCCCAGACCTGACAGTCGCCCAGCCCGGTGGTGGTGCCGGTCTCCTCGGCCGTGTCGGTCTCCTCGCTCGTGGTGGTGTCGGGCGGGTTGGTGTCCGAGGCATCGGTGCCCGTGCCGTCGTCGGTCATCGAGGGCGTGGTGGTGGAGCCGTTGGTGCTGGTCATCGGGTTGCCGCCCGACGAGTCGTCACCCGCGGTGTCCCCGGTGGACGAGTCGTCGCCGCAGGCGGTCACGCCGACGAGGAGCAGGGGAAGACCAAGCAGGAAGGAGGGACCAAGGCGCGAACGCATGGGGCAGAGCGTACGCGCGGCGCGCCTCACGCAAGTGTGATCCAGATCAACTTCCTGGCCACTTTCGCTCGAGCCGTGGCCTCGCGAGGACGAGCACGGCTCGGAACGACGACACGACGCCGTCGTCGCGGGCGCTACGACGCGGGGCGGAAGCCAGCCTCGCGCACCACGTCGCGCAGGCGCTCGGCCGAGGCCGTCCCTCGGATCACCGCATGCCCGGCCTCGTGATCCACCTCGGTGTCGACCACCCCGGGCTCGGCCAGCAGGGCCCGACGCAGGCGATTGGCACAGCCGCCGCAGGTCATGCCCTCCACCTCGAGGTCGAGGGTGCATGCCTCGGGCACCACCGGGGCCGGCCGACGCGAGCGCAGCCAGGTGCGGAGATCGTCGAGCGCGAACCACCCGAGCAGCACCACCAGGCCGAGCGCGGCCGCGATGGCCAGCGGCGTGCCGTGATCCCCGTGGGCGTGCGCGCCGTGGCCCCCCCCGGCCAGCACGAAGTCGAACAGCAGCGCGGCGCCCAGGCTGCCGACGATGATCGTCGAGAGGTAGACGACCAGCGCCCGCCGCCCCAGCCCGCGGTAGACGGCGCCCAGGGTGGCCACGTTGGTGGCGGGGCCCGCCATGAGGAACACCAGCGCGGCCCCGGGCGGGAAGCCGCCGGCCACCAGCGCGGCCGCGATGGGCACCGACGCGGTGGCGCAGACGTAGAGCGGCAGCGACAGCAGCAGCACCGAGACCAGCGCCAGCCACTCGCCCGAGCCCGTGAGCGCGGTGAGCACCCCGGGAGGCACGAGCACGGTGATGATCGCGGAGACCACCACGCCGAACACCAACCAGCGCCAGATGGTGCGCAGCACGTCGACCGCATGGGCCGTCGCGCCGCGCAGGCTCCGGTCCACGCTCTGCTCGCCGCCGCCCTTGCCCTCCACCTCGCCGGCCCCGGCCCCCACCGCGTCGGTGAGCCAGCCGCCCACCACCCCGGTGACCGCGGCGGCCCCCACCTTGAGCAGGGCGAAGGGCCAGCCGAGGAACGAGGCCGAGACCAGCACCGAGTCGACCCCCGTCTGCGGGGTGCTGATGAGGAAGCCCACGGAGGCGCCCGGGCTGGCACCGTCCCGCCGCAGCCCGAGCCCGGCCGGGATCACGCCGCAGGAGCACAGCGGCAGCGGCACTCCCAGCGCCACCGCCTTCACCACGCCGCCGCGCCCGCCGAGGTGGCGTCGCACGAAGCCGGGGGGCAAGAGCACGTGCAGCGCCCCCGCGACGGCGGCCCCGAGCAGCAGCCAGGGCGCCAGCTCGAGCAACACCGCCCACATCGCCTGGAGCAGAGCCATGGTGCCCTCGAACTATAGCGCCGCGCCGGAGCGCGAGCGAGGCACGCCCACCGGCTGCACCACGAGGATCTTGTCGTCGGGCGCCCGGCGGCGATCCACCCCGCCGCTCGTGGTCGGGACCAAGCTCACGCCCATCGATCGGCGCTCGCTCCAAGATCACCACGCCCGGCGCCGGCCCGCTCAGCGCGAGCGTCGACGCGAGCGCGGGGGCCCGACCGGGCTGCGCGAGGCCTTCACCCCGAAGTCGCTCTGCTCGAGGTACCAGAGCAGCAGCCCCTTGAGGGTCTCGTTGCGCTGCAGGTTGTCGAGCAGGGTGCCCAGGTCCTCGGCCAGCTTGGGGTCGCCCACCAGCTTGCCCAGCGTCCCCTTCTCGCCGTCGATCGCCTCCGACAGCCGGCTCACCGCGTCGGTGATCTGCTCGGTCTGATCGAGGATGGCCTCGAGGTCCTCCACGATCGAGCCGTCGGGATCGTCGATGAGCCGGGCCACCACGCTCTTGTTGTCGGGGTCGCGCAGATCCTCGAGCAGCAGGCGCAGCGAGTGGGTCGTGGCCTGGACGTCCTCGAGGAAGGGATCGAGGTTGCGATCCACGGTGGCGAGGATCCGGTTGCCGCGCCCCACGAAGCGATCCACCCCGCCCGCGGTGGCCCCGATGGCGTGGAGGATGATGCCGAAGTCCCGCTTGTAGTCGGGGTCGCCGATGAGCGCCCCGATGAGCCCGCGCTGCTCGGCGAGCTGCAGGCTGATCTGCTCGAGGTTGGCCACCAGCCCCTGGATCGCCTCGAGCGTGCGGCGGTCGCCGAGGTTGGCCACCAGCCCGGACACCGCCGCCAGGGCCTCGTCCACCTGCTCGAGCGCCCGCTCGAGCCGCAGGCGGTACAGCTCCACGTCCTCGCTCAGCGAGGGCGAGGAGAGGATGCGGTCGCCCTCCTCCACCGCGTCGCCGATGCCGGGGGTGATGTTGATGAGCTGATCGCCCAGCACGGTGTTGGCCGCCACGCTGGCCCGGCTGTCGCGGCGGATGAGCTCGAGGTGCTTGGCCTGGATCGTCATCTCCACGCGCACGCGGTGGTGCAGGGTGGAGATGCGGGCGCACACGCCATGGGGGCCGAGCCACAGCACGCGGGGCTGTCGGCGGCGCAGCTCGGTGGTCACGCAGACCTCGTCGCCGGCGCAGTCGCGATCGTCCACGCAGCGGTCGTAGGCGTACGCGCGAGCGTAGGGCTCGAGCTCGGCGCACTCGCCCACCGCGGGGCAGAACATCCGCTTGTCGCAGTTGTCGGTGCGCCCCGCCCCGTAGCGCCCCACGTCCTCGGTGAGGGGATCGCACAGGTAGCGCACGTCCACGTAGTCGACCCCGCTCACCCGGCCGATCTCGACCCCCGCGAGCTGCACGGGGCTGCCCTCGCGCAGGCCGCTGGTGGTGACGAAGTCGGCGTAGACCCAGGTGGTGGGCTCGAACGCTCCCTCGGCCTGCCCGATGAAGAACAGGACGAAGAACAGCACGATCGCCAAGAACGACACCACGATGCCGGTGCGTAGCCGGACCTTGCTCTCGTCGCGCCGCACTCTGCCCGGATGATACGAAACTGTGCTCCATCGCACGCACGTGAGCGCCCACTTGCCCCGCGGGGCAGGCTGCCCCGAGGCCACGGTGGGCGAGGAGGCATGCCCCCGGCGGGGAATCCCGCCCCAGGGGCGTGGCGCGCTCGCGGCCCAATGAGCCCAGCGGCCGGGCCACCCGTGCTCGGCACGGAGCGTGCAGGGTACCGGGGCGCACCCCACGAGACCCCCCATGGCCTTCTACGTCACCACTCGACTCAGCCAGGTCCCCGCGCCCCAGCGTCGGGCCTATGCCCCCCGTACCGTGTGGCTCATCGGTGCTCCCAAGGTCGGGCGCTCGATGGCCCTGGTCGACACCGACGGGCAGTCGCTGGTCACCTCGCGAATCCAGCGGATCCTCCGGGGCGACCACGGCTCGCTCTACGTGCAGACCTCCAACAGCCTGTACCGCCTGCGGCGGGCGTCGGTGACCGGCGAGACCTACGGGCAGGGCGAGCCGTCGAGCGGAGCCACCACGAGCACCGAATTGCCGGCGATCTCGGCCTCGGTGACCAGCAGCTCCGACTCGCCGCCGAAGCCGTAGCAAACGCGTGCCAGCTCGGTCTCGCCGGCGAGGGTCACCGCCTCCACCTGGTAGCGCCCGGCGAGCTCCAGCTCGATCCGCAGGTTCTGGGGCGAGCCCTCGGGCGGGCAGTCGACGCCCTCGCCCACCACCGGCCGCGGGACCTCGGGCAGGGTGCAGGGGGCCGGCGGGGGGTCGACACAGCCCACTCGCGTGGCGTGCAGCTCCACGCGGGTGGCTCCAGCGACGCTGCAGGCCACGGCCACGTCCACCTCGCCGAGGATCGACGGCGCGACGATCGGCTCGCCGCTGCTCTCGTCCTGCGCCCCGGTCGTGCCGCCGCTGGAACCTCCGCCCTCGCAGCCGACGAGGAGCCAACCAAGAGCCAACCCCAACTCCCTGCCCCGAGCTCGCATCGAGCATGACGATACCAGGTCGACGGGAGCGCGGTGGTCGGGCACTCTTGCGCACGGCACCGACCATGCACGACTCCAAGCACTCGTCCCCCCTTCGCCGTCTCCACTGGTCGCTCGTCCCGGCCCTGGCCGCCGCGATGCTCCTGTTCCCGGGCAGCGGCTGCAAGAACAAGAACTACCCGCAGTGCAAGAAGGACAAGCACTGCAAGGTGGAGCTGGGCGAGAAGTGCGTGGACGGTAGCTGCCAGAATTGCCAGACCGACGCGGACTGCACGGGCAAGGGTCCCGAGGGCGGGCCGGCGTGGGTCTGCCACGAGTTCCGCTGCATGGATCCCGCCGAGGCCGCGGGCGCGGGCGGCAGCGGCTCGCCCGGCGAGATGGGCTCGCCCTGCGCCCAGACGGTCGACTGCGTGGGCGGCCTGGTCTGCACCGCGGGCTCGTGTGCCGGCTGCACCGACGACATCGAGTGCTCGCCGAGCACCTGCAACTTCGAGACGGGTCGCTGCGCCGCCGCGGGCCAGTGCACCACCGACGACCAGTGCCCCATGGACGAGATCTGCGACGGCGGCATGTGCATCTTCTCGGGCACCGAGCCCGGGGCCGGCGGCGGCCCGTGCAGCATCGACGCGGTCTACTTCGCGTTCGACAGCGACGCGCTCACCCCCAAGAGCCAGGAGGAGCTGAGCGCGGCCTCGGCCTGCATCGCCGAGCAGGGCCAGGAGGTGATCCTCGAGGCGCACGCCGACGCGGTGGGCACCGAGGAGTACAACATCATGCTCACCGAGCGCCGCGGCGGCTCGGTGCGCACCTTCCTCGTCGACAAGGGCGTGCCGGGCGAGCTGCTGCGGGTGCTGGCCAAGGGCAGCCTCGAGGCCACCGGCTCCAACGAGTCCGAGCGGGCCAAGGACCGCCGGGTGCAGCTCATCTGGCCGTAGCCGCGGCCTCCCGCGACCTCCCGCGACCAGTGGCACGGAGCCGGCCCGGCGACCTCGATCGCCGGAGCCGGCCCGAGCTCAGAATGCCTCGACCATGCCGTAGTCGATGCAGACCACCTGGTCGGTCGCCACCGACACGTAGACGTAGACGTTCTTCGGGGTGAGGATCCCTCCGCTGCAGTCGTAGCCGCTCACGTGCGCGGCATTGGTCCCGCAGCATCCCGGGCGGCCTTCGGGGGAGTCGGCCGCGACCGATCCCCCGGTGCAGCCGACCCCGGTCGTGTTGCCCTCGAGGCAGTCGACGTACACGCACACCTCGAGGTCGATGTCGGCGCTGACCGTCACCTGGGGCTCCTCGGAGCACAGGATGACGCCCTCCGCCCCGAAGTACTGCCACCAGTCGGTCTCGGGGCCATCGATGGTCCCGATGACGCCGAGGTCGAACATGTTGTTGCAGTCGACCGCCATGAGCATGGTGGCCGAGCCTTCGTCATCGTTGGGCTCGGCGTCGACGGAGCGGCACGCGGGGGCGAGCTCGCAGCTGCCGGCGTCGCTGCACACCAGGCCCGCGTCGCACTCGATGCCCTCGACACAGGGACATCCCTCGGTGCCCGCGGGGCATCCCCCGCTGCCGTCGGAGCCCGGACCTTCGGAGCCCGTGTCCACGCCGGGCCCGGTCCCTCCGCTGCTTCCGCCCGAGCTGCCGTCGTCGGACGGCGTCGTGCCCATGGTGGAGTCGTGCGTGGTGGCACCCGTCGAGGCGCCGGTGCCCGACTCGGCGGTCCCGTCCGTCTCGGCCTCGGGCGGCTCATCGGATCCGCAGGCGAGCAGGGTCGAGAAGGCGAGCATCGTTGAGATCCGTCCCCAGTCCATGGGTCGACAGTATCCCAGGTCGGGCTCCTCGCTGCGCCGTGGATCGTCCGAGTCGGGCTCGACCGCCGAGCGCCCCCCAGGTGACACTCTGCCCGAGGCTCGGCCACCGAGCCCCCGCCCGAGACGCGAGCGCCATGAACCGCGCCATGCTCCTCGGCCTCGCGTCGGTCCTCGCCGCCGGCTGCACGAGGCCCGCCACCTCGCCCCCCGCCACGAGCCCCGCGGGAGGGCGCGCCGATCGGGCCACGGAGGTCGCCCTTCGCAGCGTCGAGCGCCATCCCCCTTCGCAGCAGCCCTGGCGCTGGGAGACCGCGATCCTGAGCCTGGGTCTGGCCCGACTCGCCGAGGTCGACGACGGGCCGTGGCAGGAACGGCTCGCCGAGCACTACGCGGCCCATGCCCCGCCCCGGATCCGTCGCCCCGACGACTGCGCCCCCGCGATGGCGGCCGCGCTCTTGCTGATGCGCGGCGACGAGCGGGCCCGCCCCGCGGTGGAGCGCGTGGCCGAGTACCTACGGCAGGCCCCCCGCAATTCGCTGGGCGCCCTCGATCACCTCGATCCCCGCACCGCCCTCGGTCGGCTGTACCCCGCGTCGATCTGGGTGGACTCGCTGGTGATGTACGGCCTGAGCGCGGCGTGGGTGGGGCAGGCCCTCGACGACCCCGCGCTGGTGGCCTTCGCCCACGCCCAGCCGGCGATCTTCGCCGCCGCGCTGCAGGACCCGAGCACGGGTCTGTTCCGCCACGCCTACCTGCACGAGCGCGGACGGACCCGCCCCGAGGGCGAGGTCTTCTGGCTGCGCGGCAACGGCTGGGTGGCCCTGTCGCTGGTGGAGCTGCTCGACACCATGGAGCCCGGCACGGCCGAGCGCGCCTCCACCCTGGCGATCCTGCGCCGCCTCGCCGAGGGCCTGCACGCCCACCGTCGCGTCGACGGCACCTGGGCCACCGTGCTCGACGATCGCCGCGCTCCGCTCGAGAGCTCGGGCACGGCGCTGGCCGCCTACGCGCTGGCCAAGGGCGCGCGCCAGGGCGTGCTGCCGGCGTGGCATCGCGACGAGGCCCGCCAGACGCTGGCCACCCTCGAGCGCCGGCTGCGGGCGCGTCGGGACGGCCCGGTGGTCGCGAGCAGCTCGGGGCCCACCATCCCCGGGCGTCGTGCGGCCTACGTGATGGTGCCTCGGCGCAGCGACGTGCCCTACGGCGTGGGCGCGTACCTGCTGCTCGCGGCCGAGCTGCGTCGCGAGCCCTGAGCGGCAGCGTCGACGAACCGCGACGGGCGGCGCTCCCCATGGATCGAAATGGTGCCTCCGCCTACCTCGATGGATGATGACCCCACGATTCCTCTCCATCCTGCTCCTGGCCCTACCCGCCCTGGCGTGTGACCACGAACCCCTTCCCGAGGGCGCCGACGACTCCTCGCGCTACTTCGACGGCGTCGACGTGGCCGAGGAGCTGGCGGCCGATTCCGAGCGGGTGTTCTTCGTGGATCTCAGCGACGGCTCCACCTACACCTTCGACGAGGTCGAGGAGGACATCGCGTTCGATCACTTCATCGTGCGTTGCCCCTCGATGCCCCAGCCGATCCCCATGCTCGACTACTTCGACATCATCGGCTTCGAGGGCCATGGAACGGAGCGGGCGTGGACGCTGCGAGCCGTCGACGGTGGAGACCAGTTCCGCGTCAAGGAGCGCTGCGAGCCCTTCATGTGTGACGCATACGGGAACGACTGCGGCGAGATCTGCTGGACCGACGCACGGTGATCGAGCTCGATCGGGCTCGCGCGCACGGGCCCGCGGACGAGGCACCTGGCCCCGACTCGGGACCAGGGCTCACCGCGGGCCTCGATCGGCCACGCCGATGCAACCGGTCGGCGGGCCGTGCACGCCCCTCGACAGAGCACTGGCAGCAGTCCCACGCAGCCGCGGTGTCTCGACGCTCCCATCGCGCTTGCCCCGGCGCCCCAATGCCCGTAGCGTAGCCCTAGGGAAGCTCGTCTCCCATGCGGCATCCGACCCTGGCAGCGCTGGTGATCCTCGCGGGATGCGGTCGCTCCCCGCCCGGCATCACCGGCACGGGCGGCGGAGGCTCGGGCGACGGCGCGACCACGGGCCTCGACGTGGGCGACAGCACCCTCGATGGCACGGGTCCCTCGATCCCTCCGGTGACCACGGCGACCACCGCCACCACCATCGATCCCGGCACCACCTCCACCAGCACCACGGGCGACTCCTCCACCGGGCCGCTGTCGTGCGCCGACTCGCCCGACGTCTGCACCCTCGAGCTCAGCCTGCGGCGCGCGGTCGACATCCTGTTCGTGATCGACAACTCGGGCTCGATGGGCGGCGAGCAGGGCACCCTGGCCGAGAACTTCGCCACCTTCATCGACGTGCTCGAGGGACAGCAGGTGGGGGCCAACTATCGCATCGGCATCACCACCACCGCGGGCAACGGCAGCCTGCGGGCCACCAGCTGCCGCTCGCGCCTCGACGAGTTCCTCTTCACCTGGCAGTTCGGCGACATCGACGAGCAGCAGCGCGGCTGCCTCGACCACTGCGAGCTCGACACCATCGCCATCCCCGACCCGTGGGTGGAGAAGAGCAACGGCGAGACCAACCTCCCGCCCGGCGTGGGCATGGCCGAGGCCCTGCAGTGCGTGGGCCCGCAGGGGATCAACGGCCCCGGGCTCGAGAAGCACCTCGAGTCGATGCGCAACGCCCTGGTCAACGACACCGAGGGCTTCATCCGGCGGGACGCCGTGCTCGCGGTGATCTTCGTGACCGACGAGGCCGACTGCTCGGCCGATCCCTCCGACGCGGCGTGGCTGTCGAGCGACCTGGGCATGGCGTTCTGGACCCACCCCGACCGCGCCAGCTCGGGGGTGTGCTGGACGGCGGGGGTGAGCTGCACGGGCGGACCCGGCGTGTACGACGACTGCGTGGCGGTGAACAAGGACCGCGACGGCCTGGTCACCACCGACGAGGACGAGATGCTCCTCTACCCGCTGTCGCGCTACATCGACGTGCTCACCGACATCGCCGAGCAGAAGCAGCAGGAGGGCGGCCAGGGCGAGGTGCTCGTGGCCCTGCTCGGCGGCGTGCCGGTGGACTACCCCGAGACCGGCGTGCTCACCTACGCCGACTCGGCCTTCCAGGACTTCAACTGGGAGTACGGCATCGGCCCCGGCTGCGGCGTGGGCACCGAGACCTTCCAGGATCCCCCCGGCATCCCGCCCGTGCGCCTGCGGGAGTTCGCCGAGGCCTTCGCCACCACCGAGCGCAACCTGTACTCGATCTGCTCGGACGACTACGGGGGGGCGCTGTCGCAGATCGCCGACGCGATCGGCGAGATCAACGAGCGCGCCTGCATCAACGGCTGCGTGGTCGATGGCGACCTCGCCACCCCGGAGCTCGACCCCGACTGCAGCCTGGTGGAGACCTTCGCCGGGCCCGTCCCCGACGAGCCCGTGCCGCCCTGCGTGCTGGTGGACGACACCTGGGACTTCCCGGCGCCCGAGGTGCACGCCTGCTTCCGAGCCCTCACCGACCTCGACGGCTCCACCCCCAACGTCTTCGACGACATGTCGGCCCAGTGCCTGACCGTGGGCTCCAACGTGGAGTTCATCGTGGAGCGCCGGGTGGGCGTGCCGATCGCGGCCGGCACCTCGGTGGACGTGAGCTGCCAGCTCGCGGCCCCGGTGGGCACCACCTGCGACGAGATCTGAGCGTGGACGCCCCCGAGACGGCACGAGAGCGCCCGAGGTACTCGCACGGCGTGGCGGCGGGGCTGGCCCTGGCCGCGGTGGGCATGCTCGCGTGGCAGGCCGTGAGCCACGGGGCGTACCTGGAGCTCTACGCGGGCTTCCAGGCCTCGGCCCACCTGCCCGCGATCACCACGCTCGTCCTGAGCCCCCCCTTTCGAGTGGGGGCGCCCGCGGCCATCGTCGCCGCGCTGCTGCTGCTGCGAGGTCGCCCGAGCGCGTGGCCCTTATGGCTGGTGGCGGCGCTCGGCTGGGCCACCGTCGTGATCGCGCAGCTCGGAGCCACCGCGCCGCTGCGCGAGCTGTCGGGCCTGGTGCGGTGACCCTGCGGCCCCCGGCCGGTACCATGGGGCAATGGGGGATGGACCCGACGTCGCAGGGTGGACGGATGAATTCGTAGAGGAGGTCTTCCCGGCCGAGTACGCCACGGTGATGGAGCGGCGGCGCGAGGTGGCCCGCCGCGCCGGGGCCCCCGAGCCTCCCGATCGCGTCGCCGAGGGCAAGCTGGTGCCGAGCACCGAGCTGCGGCTGTTCGGCCTGGCGTTCTCGGGCGGGGGCATCCGCACCGCCACCTTCAACCTGGGCGTGACCCAGGCGCTGGCCAAGGTCGGCCTGCTGCCGCGCTTCGACTACCTCTCCACCGTCTCGGGCGGGGGCTACATCGGCTCGTGCCTCAGCTCGCTGCTCAACCGCCCCTCGGCCGACAGCCGCTGGACCAAGGCGTTCCCGCTGTTCCTCGAGTCGGGGCGCCAGGAGCCCATCGCACTGCGGCACCTGCGAGACCGCAGCGAGTACCTCGTCAACGAGGGCACCTGGGGCTACTTCGGCATCGTGGCCGTGATGCTGCGCGGCATGCTGGTCAACACCCTGTCGATGGTGCCCTTCGTGATCGCCCTGGTCGGGCTCACGCACCTCACCTTCGGCGCCGGGCTCTCCCGCCTCGGTCGCTCGCTGCCCGACGGGTACCCGCCCTTCCTGGCCACCGGCGTGGCCCTGGCTCTGCTCTTGCTCGCGATCGTGGCCTTCCCGCTGCTGTCGTGGCTGATCGAGGCCCGCCGTGGGGACCGCGACCTCGAGCAGCGCGGCCGGGGCGTCTCGCTGTACGCGGTGCTCCTGCAGCTGGTGGTGGCGCTCGCGATCGCGGAGTGCCTGCCGCTGGTGCTGCGCTGGTACCACCGCAGCGACTCCATCGTGCTGCCCGGGCTCACCTCGCTGTCGGCGGTGGCCTCCGCCCTGCCCCGCTCGAGCGCGAGCGATGGCCAGGATCCCGGGCTCGTCGACAAGCTCCGCAAGGGGCTGATCTTGCTGGTGGCCTCGGCGGCCGGCCCCCTCATCCTGCTGATGGTGTACCTCGCCCTGGGCGAGCTGGTGCTGTTCCCCCCCGCCGGCCTCGACCCCGCGACGATCCAGCTCGCGGTCTACGGCGGCGGCGCGGCGCTGCTCGTCTACGTGCTGCTCTTCCTCGACGCCAACTCGACCTCGGTCCACCAGTACTACCGCGACCGGCTGAGCGAGGCCTACCTCTTCCAGGTGGACTCGCCCCAGGCCCAGGCGGTGCGACCGACCGATCCCCTGCGGCTGTCCGAGCTCAACGCCGAGGGCACCGTCGCGCCCTACCACCTGGTGAACACCGCGATGAACATGCAGGGCAGCCACGACCCGGCCCTGCGCGGGCGGCAGTCGGACTTCTTCTTGTTCAGCAAGCACTTCTGCGGCAGCGTGCGCACCGGCTACTGCCGCACCCCCAAGCTGGAGGCCGCCGATCACCACCTGAGCCTGGGCACCGCGCTGGCGATCTCGGGCGCGGCCGCGGCCCCCAACATGGGCTCGTTCACCATGCGCTCGCTGTCGCTGCTGATGACGCTGCTCAACGTGCGCCTGGGCTACTGGCTCCCCCACCCCCAGCGCGCGGCCGCGGACAAGGTGGGGCTGTGGGGCGACATCGGGGTGGGGCTGAGCCACCTGGTCACCGAGGCCCTGTCGCGCCCCGACGACCGCGGGCGCCACGTCAACGTGTCGGACGGCGGCCACATCGAGAACCTGGGGATCTACGAGCTGCTGCGCCGCCGCTGCCGGGTGATCGTGTGCGGCGACGGCGAGGCCGATCCGAAGATGACCTTCACCGGCCTGGCCACGATCATCCGCTACGCTGCCACCGACATGGGCGTGCACATCGACATCAACCTCGACGGGCTCGCCAAGGACGAGGATGGTCGCAGCAAGCGCAACTACGCGATCGGCCGCATCGACTACGGCGACGGCGAGCTGGGCTGGCTGCTGTACATCAAGGCCTCGATGGGCGAGCGCGAGCTGCCCTACATCGAGCAGTATCGCGACGCCAACCCCGACTTCCCCCACCAGAGCACCGCCGACCAGTTCTTCGACGAGGCCCAGTTCGAGGCCTACCGGGCGCTCGGCTTCAAGATCGGCCTGCGGACCTGCCAGGGCCTGACCGAGCTGCAGGAGAAGTCCGAGGACCCGGCGCTGCTCGACTTCTCCATCGGCGAGGGCCTGGAGAGCCTCGGGGGCTCCGACCAGGACGAGCTCGAGGGCGGGCTGGCCCGCCGCTTCCTCAAGGCCGCCGACTCCAACCCACCCTGGTAGCCCGGGCTGCAGCACGCCCGGGCGCGGCGGCAAGCCGAAATGATTGCGCGTCGCACCCGAGCCGGGCCGGGCATCGTTGCGCCGAGCGGCGGGAAGCAGGAGCCTTACTGTCCTTGCCGCCCCTGCCATGAGCACCCCCACGACCAGCGCCGCCGGGCCCCCGTCCCCTTCGCCCCGCGCCCCCGGCCGTGTGGCGGCGGTGCGCGGCACGGTGATCGAGGTCGACCTCGAGGGGGGCGTGCCGCCGCTGGCCGCCGCGCTGACGTGCCGGATCCCCCGCGGGGGCTCGGTCACCGCGGTGGTGCAGGCCCACGTGGGACCGACCCGCGTGCGGGCGATCGCGCTGGACTCCACCCGCGGGCTGCCGCGCGGCGCCGAGGTGTGGACCGACGGCCACCCGCTGACCGTGCCCGTGGGACGCGGCCTGCTCGGGCGGGTCGTCGACCTGCTGGGCAACCCCCTCGACGGCGGGCCGCCCGTGGAGGCCGAGGCGCGCCTGCCCCTGCGCCGCCCCCCGCCCCCGCCCGCCGAGCGCCGCCCCTGGACCGAGGTGTACGAGACCGGGATCAAGGTCATCGACCTGTTCTGCCCGTTCCTGCGGGGGGGCCGGGCCGCGGTGTTCGGGGGCGCCGGGGTGGGCAAGACCATCGTGCTCACCGAGTTCATCCACAACGCGGTGGCCGAGTTCGAGGGCGTGGCCGTGTTCGCCGGCATCGGCGAGCGCTCGCGCGAGGGCCTCGAGCTGTGGAACGAGATGCAGCGCCGCGGCGTGCTCGATCGCACCGCGCTGGTCTTCGGGCAGATGAAGGAGACGCCGGGGGCCCGCTTCATGATCGGCGAGGCCGCGCTGTCGATCGCCGAGCACTTCCGCGACGACCTCGGGCTCGACGTGATGTTCGTGGTGGACAACCTCTATCGCCACGTGCAGGCGGGCATGGAGGTGAGCGGCCTGCTGGGGCGGCTGCCCTCTCGCGTGGGCTACCAGCCCACCCTCGCCGCCGACCTGGCGGCGGTCGAGGAGCGCATCACCGCCACCCACCGCGGCGACATGCTGGCGGTGCAGGCGATCTACGTGCCGGCCGACGACTACGGCGACCCCGCGGTGACCCACGCGTTCTGGCACATCGACAGCGCGCTGGTGCTCTCGCGCGACGTGGCGGCCGAGGGCTTCTACCCCGCCGTGGATCCGCTGACCTCCTCGTCCAAGGCCCTCGACGCGACCGTGGTGGGCGAGCGCCACTACGAGGTGGCCGAGGAGGCCCGGCGCCTGCTCGCCCGCTTCGAGGAGCTGCGCGACATCATCTCCATGCTGGGCATCGACGAGCTCTCCCCCGAGGACCGCACCGTGGTCGCCCGCGCCCGCCGGCTCCGCAACTTCCTCACCCAGCCCTTCCACGTGACCGAGGGCTTCACCGGCCTGCCCGGGCGTCGCGTGCCCATGGCCCAGACGGTGGAGGACACCGCGGCCATCGTCGAGGGTCGCTGCGACGAGCTGCCCGAGGATCGCCTGTTCATGATCGGCACCCTGGCGGAGGTGAGCGGTGGCTGAGGGACTGCGGCTGGTGATCCGCACGCCCACCGAGGTCGTGCTCGACCGGCAGCTGCGCTCGGCCCGGGTGCCCACCGCGACCGGCCAGGCCGGCCTGCGCCCGCGCACCGAGCCCCTGCTGACCGCGGTGGAGCCCGGCCTGATCCTGGTGCACGCCGACGGGGGCACCTCGTTCGCAGCCACGGCCGGCGGCCTGCTGCAGGGCGAGCGCGAGCTCGCCACCCTCTACACCCCCTTCGCGGTGGTGGGCGAGCACGAGCAGGAGGTGCTCGCCGAGCTCGACCGCATGCTCTCCACCCCCGACAGCGAGCTGGCCGCGCGCCGTCGCCTGGGCGAGCTCGAGGAGCGCATCGTGCAGGAGCTGCGGCACCGCCCGGTGGGGACCCGTGCGAGGGGGGCCCATGACTGAGCGCGGCCCCGAGCCCCCCGTCGCCTTCCGGCGCCCCGACCTGCGGGAGCGAACGCGGCACGACCTCGAGCGCTTCCGCCGTCGCGAGCCCGGCCACCGCTTCTGGCGATCGCTGGCGCTGGTGGGCAGCGTGGGCTGGCCCATCGTGCTGCTCGCCACCGGCGGGGCGCTGCTCGGGCGCACCCTCGACGCCCGCTTCGACACCGGCATCCGCTTCACCCTGATCCTGCTGACCGTGGGCACCACCCTGGGCAGCATCCTCGCCGCACGCTCGGTACGGGAGGACGGCGGGTGATCACCTCCACCTTCGCGATCGCCGGCGTGGTCGTGGGCCTCGCCCAGGCCGGGCTGCTCGCGCGAGCGGTGGGGCACCGGCCCCACCCGCTGGGCTTCGTGCTGCGCCTGGGGCTGGTGGCGGTGGTGCTCGTGGTGGCCGCCCTGCGGGGCCAGGTGCTCGCGGCCGCGGCCGGGTGGCTGCTGGGCTTCGTGGTCGCGGTGCTCGTGGTCCAGCGGAGGTGGCGATGAGGCCCGAGATCTTCGACGAGCCCGTGCTGCTGTGGCTGGGTCCCGTGCCCATCACCCCCACCATGCTCACCAGCCTGGCCACCACCGCGACGCTGCTGGTGGTCTTCGGCGTGGTCGCGCGGGCGGTGGTCCACCACCCGGCGGGGCGCCTCGCGGCCGTCGGTCGGCTCACCCACGGCTTCATCCGCGGCCTGGTCACCGAGGTCGTCGGCCGCCCCGCGCCCGGGCTCGAGATCTTCGCGGGCAGCCTGTTCCTGTTCATCGCCGGGGCCGCGCTGCTGGGCCAGCTCCCCGGGCTGGCCGCGCCCACGGCCAACCTCGGGGCCGCCAGCGCCCTGGCCGTGCTGGTGTTCCTGGCCGTGCCCGTGGTGGGCATCCGCTCGCGCGGCCCGCTGGGCTACCTGCGGCACTACCTGCGGCCCAACCCCTTGCTGTTTCCCCTCCACGTGATCAGCGAGGTCTCGCGCACCTTGGCGCTCGCCCTGCGCCTGTTCGGCAACATGATGAGCGGTCACCTGGTGGTGGGCCTCATCGTGGCGCTGGTCGGGCTCATCGTGCCGATCCCCTTGATGCTGCTCGACCTCCTCATCGGTCTGTTGCAGGCATACATCTTCACGATCCTGAGCAGCGTCTACATCGGCGCTGCCATCCAGGTCGGACAAGGAGTCGAAAATGAGTGAGCACGCGATCCTCGCGCTCGGATCCATCGTGATGGCCGGCCTCACCATGGCCATCGGCGCCGTCGGGGCAGCCTTCGGCGAGAGCCGCATCGGCGCCGCGGGCATGGACGCCCTGGCCCGCCAGCCCGACGAGTCGGGCTCGATCACCCGCACCCAGTTCGTGGCGCTGGCGATGGTGGAGTCGACCGCCATCTTCTGCCTGGTGATCGCGCTGGTGCTGCTGTTCGCCAATCCCTTCGTCACCGGAGGCTAGGTCGCGGTGTCGACCACCCTGGCCAACTTCCTGTTCGAGGTCGCGAACTTCCTGCTGCTCGCGGCCGGCCTGGGCTGGCTGCTGTTCAAGCCGGTCCGCCGCGCCCTCGACGACGAGCGCAAGCGCCACGAGCAGCAGGACGAGGAGTCCAAGCGCCTGCGCGACGAGGCCGAGGCGCTGGCCAACGAGGCCCGCGAGGCCCGGCGCGCGGCCGAGCGCGAGCTCGAGGCTCGCCGCAAGGAGATGCTCGCCGCCGCCGAGCGCGAGACCGCGGCGCTGCTCGACGAGGCCAAGAAGGCCCGACGAGCCGAGCGCGAGGCCCTGCAGGGCGAGCTGGCCGCGCTGCGCGAGGGCGAGACCCAGGCGCTGGCCCACGCGGTGGGACGGCTGGCCGCCGACGCGGTGCGGGGGCTGCTCGAGGTGCTGCCCGGGCCCTCGCTCGACCTAGCGCTGGTGCGGGCCGCCACCCGCGAGCTGGCGTCGCTGCCCCCCGCCGCGCTGCGCTCTGGGCTGGTGGAGGTGGCTCGCCCGCTCGAGCCCGAGGCCCGCAGCCTGCTGGGCGGCGCCCTGGGTGTCTCCTTCGAGGCGCGCGTGGTGGAGGAGCTCGGCGCCGGCGTGCGCGTGACCACCTCGGCGGGCCAGGTCGATGCCACCGCCAGCGCGCTGGCCCGACGCGCCGCTCGGGTGGTGGGCGAGCTCGGCCGGAAGGCTCCCGACGCGGCGGGCTCCCCCGACTCGGGTCCCGACGACGCGACCACCACCGCGAGCTCCGACTCCGCGACCTCCGAGACCACGACCGACCCCGCCCGTCCCGAGACCACGACCGACTCCGCCCGTCCCGAGATCGTCGCGGAGCCCTCCGCTCCCCGTCCCCCCGAGGCGAGCCATGCCTAGCCCTTCCCTGGCCGACCGCCTCGCCGACGGCGTGGAGCTCGAGCTGCACCGCGCCATGCAGCCGCGCGGTGCGGTGATCGAGGTGGGCGACGGCGTGGCGCGGGTGGTGGGGCTGCCGGAGGTCGGCTCCGAGGAGCTGGTGGCCTTCGACTCGGGCGCCATCGGAATGGCCTACGAGCTCGCGCCCGATCACACCGGCGTGGTGCTGCTGGGCAGCGCCGATCAGGTGCGCGCGGGCGAGGGCGCCGAGGCCCGGGGCACGCTCCCCTCGCTGCCGGTGGGGCCAGAGCTGCTGGGGCGCATCGTCGATCCCCTCGGCCGCCCGCTCGACGAGCGCTCGACCCCCGCCGGCCCTCGCCTGCCCATCTTCCGCCCGGCCCCCGCCCTCATCGAGCGCGCCCCCGTCGATCGCCCGCTGCTCACCGGCGTGATGGTGGTCGACAGCGCGATCCCGATCGGCCGGGGGCAGCGGCAGCTCATCGTGGGCGATCGCAACGTGGGCAAGACGGCGCTGGCCCTCGACGTGGTCGCGGCGCAGCGAGCCGGCGACGTCACCTGCGTGTACGTGGTGATCGGGCAGCCGATCTCGCGGGTGCTCTCCATCCGCGAGGCACTCGAGAAGCGAGGGGCGCTGGCCAACACCATCATCATCGCGTCGCACGCCGGCGATCCCCCGGGACTGCAGTACCTGGCTCCCTACGCGGGCACCACGGTGGCCGAGGAGCTCGCCGAGCGCGGCCAGGATGCGCTGGTGGTGTTCGACGATCTCACCAAGCACGCCGACGCCTACCGCGAGCTGGCGCTGCTGCTGGGCCGCTCCCCGGGGCGCGAGGCCTTCCCCGGCGACATCTTCTACATCCACGCCCAGCTCCTCGAGCGGGTCACCGCCCGGGCCGGCACGCCGCACGGCGGGTCGCTCACCGCGTTCCCCATCGTGGAGACCACCGACAGCGACATCTCGGCCTACATCCCCACCAACCTCATCTCGATCACCGACGGGCAGATCTATCTCGACACCGCGCTGTTCGAGCGCAACCAACGGCCGGCGGTGGACATCGGCCGCAGCGTGTCGCGGGTGGGCGGCGCGGCCCAGCGCCCCTCGCTGCGCAAGACGGCCCGCAACCTGCGGATCGTGATGTCGCGCTTCGAGGCCCTCGAGTCGCTCACCCGCGTGGGCCTCGACGTGGACCCGGCCACGCGCCAGGCGGTGGAGCGCGGCCGGATCATGCGGGAGCTCCTCCGGCAGCCCCGCTTCGAGCGACGCACGGTGGCCGACCAGATCCTGGCCCTCACCGCGGTGGCCGAGGGCTGGCTCGACGGCACGCCCCCGCTGCGGGCCCGCGCGACCCTGCGGGCCG
Organism: Myxococcales bacterium; assembly: GCA_020633315.1. Lineage (GTDB taxonomy): Bacteria > Myxococcota_A > Polyangia > Nannocystales > Nannocystaceae > Paraliomyxa. The sequence goes on along the minus strand of JACKDV010000027.1, from coordinate 6,424 downwards.
CCACCGCGCGGGTGCGGGCCGAGCTCCCCGAGCTGATGAGCGCGATGGACACCGAGCCCGAGCTGCCCGGCGACGAGTGGCGCGACCTGCTGCACGCGATCCTGCAGGAGCTGGCGGAGGCCCCCCCGTGAAGCGAGAGGTCGAGCTGCAGCGACGGCTCCGCTCGCTCGAGGCGCTCGGCGAGGCCGTGGGCGCGATGAAGAGCCTCTCGGCGCACCACTTCCGCGAGGCCCGGCGGGGCATCGAGCCCGCGCGTCGCTACCGAGAAGGCGTGGAGCGGATCCTCGGCTGGGCCGGGGCCAGCCTGCCGGGGGGCGACGGCGAGGCGGGCCTGCTGATCATCGGCGCCGAGCTGGGCCTGTGCGGCTCGTACAACAGCCACCTGGTGGAGGCCGGGGCCACGCGGCGGGCCGAGCTGGGGCCGGGCCCCACCTTCTGCGTGGGCCGACGCGCCGCCACCCTGCTGGGACGCCGCGGGGTGGAGCCCGCTCGAATCTACGAGGGCCCCACCAGCGTCCGCGGCATCACGGGCCTGCTGCTCGAGCTCGCCGAGCACCTGCTGACCACCTACGCCAGCCAGCGGCTGTCGAGCCTCGACATCGTGTCGAGCCGCTTCGGGGGCGTGGGCACCACCAAGCCCACCACGCTGCGCCTGCTGCCGGTGGAGCCCAGCGGCCGCGCGGACGGGCCTCGCCCCCGCTACGTGGGCGACGAGCACTTCGCCTCCGCTGCCGTCCGCGAGTTCCTCTATGTGACCCTCTTCGACCTGCTGCTCGACGCGCTGGCCTCCGAGCACGGGGCCCGCCTCACCGCCACCGAGGCGGCCGAGCGCTGGCTGGACGAGCGCAGCGATCGCCTCCGTCGCCACCTGCAGGCCACCCGCCGCGAGGCCAGCACCCAGGAGATGATCGAGATCGTCTCGGGCGCCCGCGCGCGGGCTCGCCAGGGTCGAGCGCTCCCGGGCTCGGGCCCTCAGCAGCCGCCGAGCACGTAGCTCAGGTCGTAGGTCGCCGGCTCGTCGTACAGCGAGTACACGTGCAGCGCGTAGGTGCCCGGGCTCAGGCAGTTGCTCTCGATCGACTCGTTGGCCTCGAGCCCCTCGGAGATCGTCAGCACCTGCCCACCGCCGGTGGTCAGCGCCAGGTCGAGGTCGGGCAGCGGCTGCGCGCCGGTGAGCTGGGCGAGGATGTGGGCGGAGCTCTCCAGCTCCACGCGATACCAGTCGTCGTCGTGAGGACACAGCTGGTAGTCCTTCAGCAGCCCTTGCTCGAAGGGCGGCTGGGCCAGCCCCTGCTGGAGGGTGTCGTTGGGCTCGCCCGGGTCGTCCTCGCACACGGCCACGTCGCAGATGCCCCCCTCGGGGATGCACTGGCGACCGGTCGCGCCCTCGATCGAGGTCACCGCCTCGGCCGTGCACACGAAGCCCGCGTCGCAATCGGCCGCGCCGCTGCAGACGCGCCCGCAGGCCACCATGTCCACGCCGAGCTGCAGGCACAGGTCCGAGCTGCCGCCGCACTGGTCGTCCCACGAGCAGGGCTGGCACGGCCCGCCGCCGTCGCCCCCGGGGTTGGTCACGGTGATCTGGTGCGTGCCGGTGGGGGGGCTGCCCGCGAGGCACGAGTCCTCGTCGATCACCACGATGCGGTAGTAGAGCGACACGCTGCCCCCCGGCCCCAGCGGCACCGCCGGGTTGGCCAGCCGCGCGCGGAAGCTGCCCGCCTGCAGGGTCCCGGAGACCAGGTCCATCGACTGCTGCTGCATCTGCAGCGGGTCGTCGGTGGGCTCGGTCGACCAGAACAGCACCGGCTCGGCGAGGAGCCCCACGTCGTCGCTGGCGCTGGCCACGAGATCCACGTCGGCGAGCTGCTCGAGATCCACCGGCGAGTGGCTCACCATGGGCGCCTGCGAGGGACACTCCCCGCGCCCGAGCGCGATGGTGAAGGGCTTGAGCGTGGGTGGGTTCTCGCCATCGTCGGCCTGCAGCACCAGCTCGTGGATGCCGGCGGCCGCCCGCTGCTCGGCCGAGGGGCACCAGCTCCAGCGCCCCTGCAGGCCGTCGGGGGAGACCTCGAGCGTGCCGCCGTCGATGCCGGGCGGCAGCACGCTCAGCTCCACCTCGGCATCGTCGGGATCGTAGACCTCGATGTCGATCGGGGGCACGCAGGGGGACACCTCGAGATCGTGCACGATGCCCTCGCCCAGCGGCTTGCGGAACACGGGCGCGGTGCCGGTCCCGGCGGCGCTGCGCACCTCGAAGGGCACCGAGATCCGCGCCTCGTTGCGGCCATCGGAGGCGCTGAAGTCGATGAGATGATCGCCCAGGTCACCGGCCCGCGGCTCCCACGTGAACAGGGCCTGCCCGCTGGGGGTGACGGTGATGCCGGCGTGGAGGCGCAGGTTCTCGAGGGTGGTGGAGGAGAAGTCGTACTCGAGGGGATCGCCGTCGGGATCGGAGGCGATGATGCTCAGCTGCAGCGTCTCGGCCACCACCGCCACCTGCGGACCGGGATCCACGAAGCGCGGCACACCGCCGTCGGCACAGCCCATCGCCGCCAGCGCGATCCCGACGAGCCCGACGCCCCTGCCCCAGCGCTCACCCATCCGAGGCGGAATTATGCGGCGGGTCCCCGGGGCCGGCAAGGCGCGCGGCCGCGCGGGTCGCGAGGCTCCCGCCCCGCGCCCCGCGGTTTTTCGTGAACCAAGACCGGCTCCGGCTCACTCATACTCGGGATGGCCCGCGGCCGACCTCCATGCTCCCCTCGCCTCGATCCTTGCTCCGCTCCCTCGCCGTGCTCGCGTTGGCGGTCTCGGCTGCGGCCTGCGTCGATCGCTTCGACGACACGCCGCCCGCGTTCATGCCGGTGACCACCGGCCCCGAGACGATCACCAGCGACGACGGGATCGACTCGATGCCCGACGCCAGCGGCGGCGGGAGCTGCAGCCCAGGCGCACAGGGCTGTCCCTGCGTGCTGGGGCAGGTGTGCAAGTCCGGCCTGGTGTGCAGCGACGGCCTGTGCATCCCCTGCACCGACTGCGCCGAGTGTGGCAACAACAGCTGCGACGTGGCGCAGGGCGAGTCGTGTGCCTCGTGCCCCGCCGACTGCGGCGCGTGCGAGAGCTGCGGCAACGACCTGTGCGAGCCCGAGCTGGCCGAGGACTGTGCGAGCTGCCCCGCCGACTGCGACGCCTGCGAGAGCTGCGGCAACGGCTCGTGCGAGGCCGACCAGGGCGAGGACTGCTTCTCCTGCGAGCCCGACTGCGACGCCTGCCCGCCCGCCTGCGGCGACGGGGACTGCAACGGCGGCGAGACCTGTGCCCTGTGTCCCGGCGACTGCGACTGCCCGCCGCCTCCCCCCGGCGACCCGTGCAGCGGCTTCGGCAACGGCTGGTGGTGCGGGCAGACCCTGGGGGGCACGCCCAACGTGCTCTACTACTGCGTCGGCGGCCTCACCAGCAGCAGCCAGCCCTGCGCCTACGGCTGCGCGCTGTGTCCGGTGGGCACGGCCGACGAGTGCAAGTCGTACGCGGGGCAGAGCGACGCCGATGCCTGCAACCCCGCCGAGTGCACCGCAGGCGATCAGTCGGCGTGCAGCGAGTACGAGACCTGCGTGGGAGGCTCGTGCACGTCTTGCGGCTCGGGCACGGCCAACTGCGACGGCAGCGGAGGCTGCGAGTGCGCGGGGTACTGCGGCAACGGGGGCTTTTGCTGCACCGAATTCAACTGCGCGATCCAGCCACAGTGCCTGATCTGCTGAGCCCGATCGCCGTGCTCGTCGGTGCCATCCACCGAGCCCTCGCGCCACGGAGCCCGAGCACCGACCCTTCGGCCGGGCTCGCCTCAGGGTCTACCCGACAGCGATGGTCCCTTTCGTGACAGGTACGAGCGGCCTTCCAACACACAGCGTTCATTCGGTGTAACACGAGTAACCAAACCGACGCACGGCGTTCGGTTTTTTGCGATGCTTCGATCATCGTGGCGGAAGAATCGAGCGCAGAGGCTCCGGCGGCCCCTGGGCAGCGGGCCTCCTCGGACCCTCGCCGCAAGCTGTTCCTGGCGGGAGGGGCGCTGGCGCTGCTCCAGCACTTCATCCGCCCCGCCGGTCACCCGATCATGGATCTGGGGCTGTCGCTCGTGCTGGCCGCGGCGATGGTGGTGACCGGGCTGGTGCCGGGTCCGGGCGGTCGGCTCAACCGCTGGCTCGCCGCCATCACGGGCCTGGTGATGGTGACGGTGCTGGCCATCCAGGCCGGGTCCGGCGGCGGGATGGATCCCGCGGGCACCGTGTGGGTGATGACGCTGCCGCTGCTCTACCTCGTGGTCGTGCCCAACGACCCGATGGTCTCGGGCGTGTGCCTGACCGCCTCCACCATCGCCACCGCCATGCTCGTCCAGCGCACGAGCGCGGAGCCCATGGAGATGCTGCTGTGGGTGACCCAGGCGCTCATCGTGGGCGTCATCGCGGTGATCGGCAGCGTGCTGTTCCGCCGCGAGCGCGAGCGCGATCTGGCCCGCGAGCGCGAGCGGGCCCACGTGGCCAAGGAGCTCGCGGTCAGCGAGCGCATGCGGACCCGCGCCGAGGAGCTCGCCACCATGGGGCGCATGGCGGCCGAGGTGAGCCACGAGATCAACAACCCCCTCACCTACGTCTCGTCGAACCTCGAGTACCTGCGCGACACGCTTCCGGAAGCGGGGCGCTGGCGCCCCGTGGACGAGGCGCTCGAGCAGGCGCTCGCGGGCACCGAGCGCATCCAGCAGATCGTGGCCGATCTGCTCGCCATCGCCCGGCCCTCCGACGAGGTCATCGACGCCCCGGTGGACGAGGCCGTCCGCGAGGCGCTCCGCATGGCCCACAACGAGATCCGCCACCACGCTCGCCTGGTGACCCGCATCGAGTCGCGGGCCACGGTGTGCACCAACCCCCGCCGCCTCACCCAGCTCTTCCTCAACCTGCTGACCAACGCGGCCCAGGCCATCGAGGCCGGGCAAGCCGCGGCCAACCAGATCCACGTGAGCACCACGGTCGAGGGCGATCGCGTGGTGGTGCGGGTCAAGGACACCGGCCGCGGGATCCCGGCTGGCCTGCACCCCCAGGTGTTCGAGGCGTTCTTCACCACCAAGCGCGCGGGCGGGGGCACCGGCCTGGGGCTGCCGGTGTGCAAGCGGATCGTGGACGAGCTGGGCGGCGAGATCACCTTCAGCTCCACCGTGGGCATGGGCACCGAGTTCGTGGTGCGGCTCCCGGCGTCGACGGCCAGGCCCCGGCCCGAGCCCAAGGCGGTGACCACCACCGCCGAGGGACGGGCCAGCATCCTCATCGTGGACGACGATCCGCTGGTCGGCAGCAGCATCGGCCGCCTGCTGCGACGCAGCCACGAGGTGATCATCGCCAACAGCGGGCTCGCGGCGCTCGAGCGCCTCGACTCGGGCGTCGAATTCGACCTGGTGCTCTGCGACCTGATGATGCCGGACATGACCGGCATGGACTTCTACGGCCGCGTGCATGAGCTGTTCCCCGAGGTCACCGAGCGCTTCGTGTTCATGACCGGCGGGGCCTTCACCGAGGCCGCCGCGCGCTTCATCGAGCGCACCGAGCATCCCGTGCTCACCAAGCCGATCCGCACCGCCACCCTGCGCGAGGTGGTCGCCTCGGCCCTCGCCCGTCGGGCCACCTCCGACGAGGAGGGCCCGAGCTCCCCGGCCGCCTGAGCGCGGCTCCCCACCTCCGGGCGGCTCGAGCGCGGCCGTGCGATGCCCCGGCATCGGGGGATCCGCCGAGCCCTAGCTCACACCCTGCCCGAGCCCGCGCCGTGCAACCGCCACGGGGGGCCCTCGTCAGTCCGGCGATGACCCGTCGATCGATCGGCCTGCTCACCCCCTCGCTGCTGTCCCTGGCCCTGGCGACCGCCTGCGGTGGCAAGGATCCCCAGTCCGACGACACCGGCATGGGCGGCACCGAGGGCACCGGCACCTCCGCGGACGAGAGCAGCGACGGCACCATGGGCATGGACGACGACAGCGGCGATCCCCCGCTGTCCTGCGGCGACGGCGTGCTCGACGAGGGCGAGGAGTGCGACGGGGCCGACTTCGGCGGCCTGAGCTGCGCCGACTTCGGCGGCGACGCGGGCCAGCTCGCCTGCAGTGCCTGCCAGATCGACTCCAGCGGCTGCAGCCTGCGCCCCGCCACCCACTTCGGCGACGGCTCGAGCTGGGCGCTGCCCGACGGAGGCGACGCGCTCGACGGCTTCTATGCCCTGGCCGGCTTCGAGTGGGAGGTGGGCGACCAGAGCTGGTCCACCACCGATCTCACCGGCGACGGCCGCCCCGATCTGATCATCACCAACATCGATGGCATGCCGATCCTCGGCGGCGGCGATCCGTACTGGTGGATCTACCCCAACACCGGCGACGGCTTCGGCGAGCGGG
>JACKDV010000026.1 GCA_020633315.1 Myxococcales bacterium | reverse complement strand
GGAAGGAAGGAAGGAAGGAAGGAAGTTTCCGAGTCTGGTCTGCTTCGCCGTGCCCGAAGCTCTACCGACGCCCGCCTCGACCAGCCCCCCCTCCGGGAGCTAGGTGCACCGCGAAGCACCCAGCCGGTCGCGGGGGGGCATGGCCAGCCCCCCTCCGGGGGGCAGTGAGGTGCACCGCGAAGCACCCAGCGTGTCGCGGGGGGGCATGGCTAGAAGAAGTGCCTCTTGACGATGTTCATGAAATCGCTGGAGAAGTTCGTCATCTCGGCGTTGAGCACCTTGAGCCGGCGCTGGAAGTAGTTGTAGGCGACCACCGCGGGGACGGCGCTGGCCAGCGCGAGGGCGGTGGTGACCAGCGCCTCGGCGATGGGCTGCGAGACCTCGCCGAGCTCGGCGCTGCCCTTGGCCGCGATGCTCAAGAACGCATCCATGATGCCCCACACCGTGCCGAACAGGCCGATGAAGGGGGCGGCCGAGCCGGTGGTGGCCAGGAACGGCAGCAGGTTCTCGAGCTTGGTGTTCTCCGACAGTCGCGCCCGCGCCAGCGCCCGCTCCACGTTGTCGGCATCGCCCGCGCGCTCGTGCATGGAGACCTGGGCCTCCATGCCCATCTGGCCGCCGCCGCCGCGGGAGCGCTTGACCTTGGACAGCTCCACGTAGCCCGCGCGGAACATCGCCGCGATGGGGCTGCGCTTGAGCTTCTCGGCCACCTGATAGATCTCGTCGAGGCGCTTGCTCTCCCAGAAGCGGTCGAGGAAGGTGATCGACTGCCCCTGCGCCTGCGTGATGTGCACCAGCTTGTAGAAGATCACGAAGATGCACAGCGCGACCAGCAACAGCAGGATGATCACGACACCCAGCACGATGCCCTGCGACGACGTGAGCAGCGGGACGAGGTCCACGTCGGCGAGCAGGGAACCGGGCGTCGAGGAGCCAACAAGGGCGGGAAATTGCGGCGCAATCACGGCCTCGGCAGGCTACGCCAGGGGGTGGGAAGCGTCAATCGCGACGGCCGGCCCCCCAAAGCGCGCCGGTTTGCGATAATGGGCGCGCGATGACCATTCGACTGGGCCCGACCTGGGGGGCGCTCGCCCTACTGCTGACGACCACCGGCTGCCCGGACGATCCGCCCGAGGGCAACGGGCCCACCAGCGGGATCCCGCTCACCAGCGGACCCGTGGTCACCTCCGACGACACCCTCGACGACGGCACCGCGGGGGTGCTCGACGTGGGCGGCGGCGGCTCGGGCATGGCCGACGACGGTGATGGCGGCTGCACGCCCACCCCCACCGACGCCATCCTGCACGGCACGGTCTACGCGCCCAACCTCGAGATCCCCATCAGCGGCGCGGTGGTCTACGTGACCCCGGGCGATGCCGAGCCCGTGCCCGACGGCGTCTACTGTGCCGAGTGCGTGGAGATCCCCTGCAACTCGGACTTCGTGCTCACCAACCCCGACGGGACCTTCGACCTGCCCGCGCGCACCGGCATGGGCCAGAGCCTGGTGGTGCAAAAGGGGCAGTTCCTGCACGTCACCCCCATCGACGTCGTGGAGGGCGACAACAACATCGCTCCGCAGGACAGCAACCTGCCCGGCGAGTGGAACCCCGCCGCCGGCATGTGGATCCCGCGGATCGCGGTGGTGCGCTCGCCGACCTACGACCGCATCTACGACCTGCTGGGCAAGATCGGCATGGGCCAGGTCAACGGCAGCGGCAACCTCAACGAGGGCACGCAGTCGTTCGACATCTACGAGCAGCCCGACGGCGGCGCCCTGCTCGACGACCTCGACGCGATGCGTCAGTACCACATCATCTTCATCCCCTGCATGTCGCAGGTGAGCATGGGGGGCCTGAGCCAGAACCGGATCGACAACATCCGGCAGTGGGTCTCCGAGGGCGGCAAGTGGTACGTGACCGACTGGGCCAACGAGTACCTCTACGAGACCTTCCCCACCTACCAGACCCTCAACGGGCAGGCCTTCGATCCCGACCTGGGCTACTACGACACCACCGGGATCATCGACGACCCCGACCTGCTCGCCTGGCTGCAGGCGCTGCCGCCCGCGCTCAAGGACCTCGGCGGCGGCCAGCCCAACCTGCTGTCGCTGCCCACGGTGGAGATCGTGGACAACTGGTCGGGCATCGACTCCACCCCGCCCATCATCGTGCAGGACGACGAGGGCAACGACGTGGACGTGGGTCACCACACCTGGGTGGAGGGCACCTGCCCGGTGTGCAGCCCCAGCAGCGGCCTGCGCCCCATGACGATCAGCGGCCAGTACGGCTGCGGTCGCATGATGTTCAGCACCTACCACACCACCGAGGACGCCCACTCCGGGCTGATCCCGCAGGAGCTGATCCTGCTCTACATCATCCTCGAGATCGGCGTGTGCCACGACAGCCCGCCTCCGCCTCCGCCCCCGGTGGGCTGAGCGAGGCCGCGCCGGCCGCTACGGCGATCGCTGCATCGCGCCCCGCCGGGCGGTGCAGCGATCCGTGCATCTTGCTGGAATCAAAGCGTTCTTCCTGAATCACCCGAACCCGGCACCGGTCGGAGCGGGCGATGGACGACACGCTCACCACCCTCCGCTGGACCCTGGCTCGACGTGCGGCGCTCCTGGCCCTGCTGGGCGCGACCGCCTGTGCCTTCGATCGCGACCCCGCCGATGACGGCGACACCGACGGCGCCAGCGATGGCGGCTCGGGGGAGTCGGGCGACCCGAGCGACGACGCGCCCCAGGGCACCGTGGTCGTCGGCACCGTGACCGATGCCGAGGGCGCGCCGCTGGGCGAGGTGGAGCTGCGCTACGAGGACACCACGGTGCGGAGCGACGCCGAGGGTCGCTTCGAGCTGCCGGTGGAGGCCGGCGACGCGGTGATCGTGCACCTGCACAAGCCGGGCTACGTGCGCGGGCTCGAGCGCGTGACCGTGCGCGAGGACGTTCCCTCCGCGCTGCGGGCGGTGCTGCGCCCCGAGGCGCCGGCGATCCCCCTCGACGCGGATCTCGGCGGCGAGGTGGTGGGCATGCGAGGCGCTCGCATCGACGCCCCGCCCGGAGCCTTCGTCACCCGCGACGGCCGGGCGATCGGCGGCACGGTGGAGGTGCACCTCACCCCGCTCAACCCCGCGATCCCGGCCGAGTACGACGCCTACCCCGGCGACGGCCTGGCCCGCACCTTCGACGGCGGCCTGGTGCAGCTCGAGACCTTCGGGGTGCTCGACGTGACCGTGCGCCAGGACGGTCAGGACCTCACCATCGCCGACGGCATGGGCGTGGAGGTGGAGATCCCCCTGCCCGATCCCGCGCCCGCCGTGCTCCCCGACGCGGTGGCGCTGTGGGGCTTCGACGAGGAGGCCGGGGTGTGGGAGGAGGAGGGCATCGCCACCCTCGACGCGGCGGCCGGCATCTACCGCGGGACCATCACCCACCTGTCGCCCTGGAACGCCGACCAGCCGCTCCAGGCCACCTGCATCAAGGGCCACGTGCAGGACGAGGCAGGGCGCCCGGTGGCGGGGGCGATCGTCTACGCCGAGGGGCAGGACTACCTCGGCGGCTCCACGGCGACCTCCGACGAGGCCGGTGAGTTCTGCGTGCCGGTGCGCAAGGACTCGCGGGTGGAGGTCACCGCCTACGACTGGGGCAACGGCGCGGCCGTGCGCGAGGTGGTCAGCGGCTCGGCCGACACCGAGGTGCCGCCGGTGTGCAGCGACCCCCGCTGCCAGGACGAGGGGGTGTGGACGATCGTGGCCGGCGAGGGCCCGGCGCCCTGGGACCCCGCCTCGTGCGAGCCGCCGGCCGACGCTCCGCTGGGCCTGAGCGCGGCGCTGGGCGGGGCCTTCGGCGTGGACCTCGACCTCACCCGAGCCGACGGCCTGCAGGTGTGCGGCTGGGTGATCGACGACCCCGGCGCGGCGCCGGGCGAGTCCTCCGGCGCCACGATGCTCGCCTTCCTCGAGCCCAGCGGCTGGGAGCTGTTCATGTGGATGGCCGACGACGGCGCCAGCTCGGGCGAGGCCAACGGCTGGCTGATGGTCGAGCGCGCCGACGACCCGGAGATCGCCGGGGCCTCGCTGTGCAGCTTCGACCTGCGGCGCCGCGAGGAGGTGGCCGACGACGTGTGGAGCGTGGGCGGAGCGGGCGACTGCAGCGGCTGGTACCCCGGCGCGCCCGAGGGCGAGCTCACCGGCACGCTGTCGTTCGACGGCATCGCGGGCGAGCTGGGCGGGCTGTTCCCCACCCTGTGCTGCGACCTCGACATGATGCCGTCCTCGCCGATGTGATCGGCACCGCCCGCTGCAGACGAGGGCGCCGCGGCCGAGCCGGGGCGCCCTCGCTCGTGGTCCGAGCCGGGCTCGGCCAGGCTCGGCCAGGCTCACATGGGGATGTACAGCAGCTGCAGGCCGTTGGTGAGGCTCGCGGTGTTGCAGCTGTACTGCAGGCCGTCCGTCGAGTCGAGCTGGATGCCGGCGGTCGCCTCGGCCCCGCTGTCGCCCGGGTCGCTCGCGCTCAGGGTGTCCACGTAGCACACGTCGATCTGCCCGGTCAGCTCGTGCAGCACCACCTGGAAGCGCATCAGGTCGACCACGTCGCCGCCGAAGTGCGGCGTGTCCCACTGCACCACGAAGCGCTGGTCACCCACCGGGCCGAGGGTCTGGTAGTACACCTCGCCGGCCGCCCCCGGGTTGAGGTCGTCCCAGAACACGTACAGGGTGTTGGTGGAGGGCGCGGTGGCGGTGGGCAGGCACGAGTTGGTGTAGCTCAGGTAGCTCATGTCCCCGAAGCGCAGCGTGCCGTTGGACTGGATGTTGGCCTGCGTCATGTCGACCCCGTAGACGGGGAAGCTGAAGCCGATGTTGACCACCTGGTTGCTGTCGTCGGTCAGCCCCGTCGGCGTGCCGGTGAGGCTGATGTCGTCGCAGGTCGTCATCGGGGGCGTGAGCGCGTAGCCGTTGTAGCCGCTGTCGTTGCCGAAGGGGATGCCCGGGATGTCGCAGCTGGTGAAGTCGAACTGGCAGCTCGCCGAGCAGGCCAGCGAGCCCCCCAGCAGCCCCAGCGAGGCGCAGCTCTCTCCGCCCAGGTTCACGCCGTCGCAGCTCTCGCTGCCGTCGATGATCCCGTTGCCGCAGATGCCACAGGTGCTCAGGTCGTAGGCGGAGCAGTCCGGCATGCAGCCGAGGTTGCCGTTGTCGAAGCCCTCGGTCACGCAGGTGTTGCCGGGCAGCAGGTCGGTGGTGTCGCAGAGCTCGTCGCCGTCGATGAGGTCGTTGCCGCAGGTGCCACAGCCCGAGGTGTCGAACTCGAGGCAGTCGGGCATGCACGCGCCCAGGGTGCCGCTGTCGAAGCCCAGGCCCAGGGTCAGGCAGGTCTCGCCGCCGTTGTTGAGCCCGTCGCAGACCTCCTGGGTGCCCTCGATGAGGCTGTTGCCGCAGGTGCCGCAGCCCGAGGTGTCGTAGGCCAGGCAGTTGCTGTTGTCGCAGCCGAGATCGCCGTTGTCGAAGCCCTGGCTGACGCAGGTCTGGCCCAGCAGCACGAGCTGGTCGCACACCTCGTCGCCGTCGACGATGAAGTTGCCGCAGGTGCCACAGGTGTCGGTCTCGATCGCGCTGCAGTCGGTCGCGCAGCTCAGGCTGCCGCTCTCGAAGCCGAAGTCCTGGCAGGTCTGGCCGCCGAACAGGTTGCCGTCGCAGGCCTCCTCGGGATCGAGGTTGATCCCGTTGCACACGCCCATGTCGTAGCAATTGGAGGTGTCGTAGGCCATGCAGTCGGGCGTGCAGCCCAGCGGGCCGCCGTATGGGAAGCCCTGGGTGATGCAGGTCTCGACCCCCAGGTCGTAGCCGTCGCAGAGCTCGCCGCCCTCGATCAGGTCGTTGCCGCACTCCGGGGGCACGTCGGTGTCCTCGTCGGTGTCCACCCCGGTGCTCGTGCCGTCGCCCGCCGTGGGCTCGCCCTCGTCGCTCGAGCCCGGCCCGCCGCTCGTGGGGTCGACCCCCGTGCTCGCGTCGCCGGTGGCGATCCCCCCCGTGGTGGTGTCGTCGTTTCCGCTGTCGACCACCGAGGGTGAGTCGTCACCGGGGCAACCCGCCACCAGCAGGCCCGCCCCCATCAAGGTAATCCATGGAGTCCGAAGCATGCGCTGATGCTCCCATGCGAGCGGGCCGGGGGGCCAGGGCCGCGGGACGCCCGACTCGTGCGATGGCCCGGGGTCGATCGGGCCGCCACCTGGCGCGTGCTCGCGCGGCCTGCAGGCCCCTGCTAGGCTGCCCGGCAGTGCGAAGGCTCCTCCCCGCGCTGCTCGCCGCCGGCCTCGGCGGGGGCTGCGGCTCCGACGAAGGCTCGGTCGAGCTCGCCTGGGTGATCGTCGATCGGGATGGCGAGCCGATCTTCCCGGGCGGCGCCTTCTCCCTCGACGCAGAGCGCTCCACCTGCGGCCTGCCGGGCACGCTCGGCGATCGGGACCTCTCCTTCGACCTGCGGGTGGAGCTGGAGATCTGCGACACCGAGTGCGACGCGGGCTGCGAGTCCGAGGAGTGCCTGGTGGTGCCCCGCCACGCGTTCGCCTGCAACAGCGCGCGCGGCAACCTCCCCGCCGTGCCCGCCTCCGATCTCCCCTATCGCTTCACCGTCCGCGCGGCCCTCAGCGCGCCCAGCATCGAGCTGGAGTGCCGCGACCTCGACCCCACCTGCATCGCCGTGCCCTCGTCGCGCGATCGCGAGGTGCGGGCCGGCCTGGTCACCGACCTGCTGGTCTACCAGCTCGCGCTCGACGTGGACCGCGACGGCGACCGGGCCCTCCCCCTGGAGGACTGCGGCTGTGGCTAGGCGGTCGTGGGCGCTCGGGCTGCTCGCCGCGAGCGGCTGCATCTACCCGTCCTCCGATCCCACCGGGGTCGAGCTGTCGTGGCGCTTCGTGGAGCACAACGAGGTCGACGGCGAGGAGGCGGCGCTGCCTCGCACCTGCCAGGGCGCGGCCACCGAGCAGATCGCGGCGGACATCACCGACCTCGACGATCCCCTGCGCGCGGGCACCTTCCGCTTCGACTGCGGCACCGGCTACCAGAGCGCGCTGGACCTGCAGATCCAGGCCTCGGACGCGTTCGTGCGCCTCGACCCCGGCCCCTACCAGCTCGACCTGCGCGCCGTCGACGATGCCAACGACGCGCCGGTGAACGAGCTGGTGGAGGAGCGCGAGGTCGAGGTGGAGAGCCGGCGGATCACCACCCAGACCTGGATCATCCGCCGCGCCCCCGTGACCTGGAGCCTGGAGCTGCTGGGGCTCGAGCGCTGCGACGCGCTGGCGACCACCCTGCGCTACGCCTCGCCCGAGACCGACCTCGCCGACTACTCGGGGCTCGCCGACGACCCGCCGCCCGTCTACCGCCAGGCGCTGCGCAGCGATCGCGGCCTCGGCCTCGCGGGCGAGGCGATCACCTGCGACCCCGAGCTGGCCGGCACCCACCGCTTCGAGGGCATCGATCGCGGCGAGTACGTGCTCGAGCTCGACATGGACGGCGTGGTCTGCACGGTGCTCGTCGACCTGCGTCCACGCGAGGGCACGAGCAGTGTCATCGACCTTGCCAACCTCCCCTGCGGCGGCTAGAAGACCGGCGAAACGACCCTCCTCGTGCACCACCGCGGCCCCATCGCAGCCCTGCTCGGGCTCGGCATCCTCGCTGGCCTCGGCGCCTGCCAGGAGCCCCCCAGCTACCGCATGCGCTGGTCGCTCGAGGGCAAGGGCGTGCCCACCGTGGCGCACTGCTCCGAGTCGGGCGTGCTCGAGGTCCGCGCGCGCGCCTTCGTCGACGCCGAGACCTTCACCGGCGAGGTGGTGCTGCCCTGCGCGGCCGAGGGCCTCGACGATCCCGAGGCGCTGGTGGACGGGGCCGCGCTGGCGCCGGGCCGCTACGCCCTGCAGGTCCGCGGCTTCGATCGCGCCGGCCTGCCGTGGCAGGCGGCCGACGGCCAGACCGAGCCCGACCCCGATGTCACCGGCTGCACCGACGACGCCTCGGCCTGCCTACCCACCGAGCTGGTGTGCGGCTGTGCCTCCCTGGAGGTGCGCGAGGGCGAGACGGTCGAGCTGCCCGAGTTCGTGCTGGTCCCGCCCCCCGAGTGCAGCGACGGCATCGACAACGACGAGGACGGCGTGGTCGACGATCGCGATCCCTCGTGTGCCGTCGACGGGGGCACGGCCGGCGAGGGTCTGCCGGTGGGCCTGACCGAGCTCCGCCTCGAGCTGACGCTGCTGGCCGACAACCCCAACGCCAGCTGCAGCTCGGTCCCCCTGCGATCGCTGCGGGTGCAGCTCGACGACGAGAGCGGGACCACCGTGCTGCTCGAGGAGACCTGCCGCACCGATCGGCCCTACCTGCTGTCGCTGCGCGTGCCCGAGGGCGCCTACACCTTCACCGTGCTCGGCCTCGACGGCACGGGCACCCCGGTGACCGTCGCCAAGACCTTCGGCGCCCGGATCAACGCCACCGGCGGCTCCATCCTCGAGTCGATCGACTTCGCGCCCGAGGACTTCCTCGAGCCGATCGTGGCGCGCATGAGCCTCAGCCCGCAGTACGTGAGCACCCTGGGCCTCGACCTCGACGGCGTGCCGGTGGCCCCGCGGGGGAGCTGCAGCACCACGGCGGCCTCGGGCATCCCGATCGCGGCCGGTACCCTCGAGATCGCCGAGCTCCGCCTGCTGATGCAGGGCGCCCACGGCGAGACGCTGCCGGTGCCGGTGATCCTCGACGGCTCGCCGGTCGACGGCAGCGCGCGCGCGTGCGCCTCGTCGTTCCTCACCGAGCCCGTCACCTGGGGCGGCTACCAGCTCGTCGCCGAGGCCCTGTCGGCCGAGGGCGAGGTGTGCTTCGGCAACACGGCCCACCCCGAGCCGATGCGCCCCAGCGACGCCCTCGGCGTGCCGCTGGCCCGCGTCTACGACGAGGCCGGCCAGGTCCCCGCCTCGTGCCGCGAGTGCGAGACCGACGACGACTGCGATCCCGACGAGCCCGGCTGGGCCTGCCTCGACGGTGTGTGCCAGCGCCCCTGCGGGCGCGACCGCGACTGCGAGTCCTCCGTGCTGGGCGACCTCGGCTTCGTGTGCCAGCCCGTCGAGGGCCGCAGCAGCAGCTACTGCCAGCTGCCGTAGCGCGGCTCAGACCACGTCGACCTGGAGCGTGTGCTCCTGCTCGCCGCGGCGGTAGTCCACCACGAAGCTACGGGCCGCGCGGAGGTTCATGTAGAGCAGCATCGCGTCCTGCATGCTGCCCACCGCGATGCCGTTGACGTGGGTGACCACGTCGCCCGTCTGCATGCCCACCTGCTCGGCGATCGAGCCCGTGGTGATGCCGTCGATGCGGATCCCGGCCACCGGCGAGCTCACCGGACGCGCGCGCACCTGCTTGGCCAGCTCGCTCGGGTGCTGACGCGCCGCCGCGACGTAGTCGGAGGCGACCGTGCAGCGCTCGCCGGGCGCCTCGCAGGCGATCGCCTCGGCCGCGCCCTTCAGCAGATCGACGGGCGGGCTCGCGGCCTGGGCCCGCTCCTCCTGCTCCTTGCGCTTGCGACGCTCCTCGTAGGCATCGACCGCCGCGTCCCAGGTGCTCTCGATCCCCTCGCGAGCCCCCTCCACCCCGCGCTCCACCGTGCGCCGGGTGGCCCGCGCGGCCTCCTCCACCTCCTCCTCGTCGATCGATCCGCAGCCGAGCAGCAGCCAGGCCGCCGCCCCGAGGAGGATGGGTCTCGCCATCATGGGCAGCATAGACAGCAGCGGCCCCCCACGCATGCCGCGGTGAGCCCGGCGGCCCGAGGGCGGCCTCACGCCGCGCCACGAACGGCGTTCGGGGGACCCCAGCGGCCGGCTCCGGCCTCGGCGCCGGGGCTCGCGCACGGCCCTCCAGGCGGGCGGATATCATCGACCCCGGGCATGCCATCGATCTCCGGAATCCCTGCCGAGGCCCAGCACCTGTTCGACGTCTTCCACGACGGCGAGCTGGCCTCCCTGCCGACCCTGCGCGACGAGCTGGCCGCCTACGCCGAGCGCATCGCCGCCCGCACGCCCGCCAACGAGATGCTCGACGCCTCGGTGAGCCAGGCCCTCACCCGCAGCTGCGAGGCGCTGCTCGAGCTCGCCGAAGGAGCCGATGAGCCCACCCGCCGGCTGGTGCAGGCCGCCGTGCGCTACTTCGTGGACGAGGACGACGTGGAGCCCGACCGCGACACCATGTGGGGCCTCGACGACGACGCCGCGGTCTGCAACGCGGTCGCCCGCCACCTCGGTCGCGAGGACCTGGTGGTCGAGGTGAGCTGAGCCGTCGCCTCGCGTGCGTCGGGGCCGGCGTGGTGCGATGCGATGCCGCGCCCGTGCCTCGCGTGCGTCGGGGCTACGATGCGCCGCGCCGGCTCGCGATGTAGCGGGCCTTGGCCGCCCGGCCCTTGCGCTCGAGCGTGGGCAGCAGCACCCGACGCAGGCTCGGCAGCAGGTAGCCCAGCGTGGCCAGGTAGCCGCCGAGCCTGGGTCGCATGCGCTCCACCCGACCGTCGGCCGCACACTCGATCACCAGCTCGGCGATCTCGTCGGCGGTGGACATCGGCTGCGAGAACACCAGGTCGGGCACCTCGTCGAGGTGACCGTCGAAGAAGCCGGTGTCCACCGGGCCGGGCGAGACCACCGTCACCCGCACCCCGGCCTCGCGGAGCTCCTCGGCCAGCGCGAAGGTGAACGCCCGCAGCCCGAACTTGGTCGCCGAGTAGGTCGCCTCGTGCACCACCGGGATCCGCCCCGCCAGCGAGGCCACGTTGACCACCGCGCCCCGCCGCGCCCGCAGGTGGGGCAGGGCCAGGCGGGTGAGCACGATCGGCGCGGCGAGGTTGACCTGGACGATCTGGGCGAGCTGCTCGGGGGCGATCCGCTCGAGCTCGCCGCGATGGTTGACCCCCGCGTTGTTGACCAGCAGGTCGAGGCCGCCGCCCAGCTCCACCGCGCGCGCCACCAGGCCTGCGAGCGCCCCCAGATCGCCCACGTCGGTGGGCACCGCCTCCGCCTCGTGGCCCGCCTCGCGCATGCGGCCGGCGAGCGCCTCGAGCCGCTCGCGACCGCGGGCCGCCAGCACCACCCGGGCGCCCTCCCGAGCCAGGCGCCAGGCGCTCGCCTCTCCGATGCCCGAGGAGGCTCCCGTGATCAGTGCCGTCTGGCCGTCGAAGCGTCGCATCGACCCGCTGATAGCAAAGCCGCGACCCTCGCGTCGAGGGTCGCGGCCCGGCCCCGCGGCGGACGGCCCGGTCTACTGGGTGAGGCGACCGCTGCGGTAGTCGAGGAACGCCTGCTCGAGCTCCTCGCGGGTGCTCATCACGAACGGCCCGTAGCGCGCCACCGGCTCCCCGAGGGGCCGGCCCGCGACCAGCAGCACCCGCGTGCCCGCTTGCCCCGCGACGATGCGCAGCCCGTCGCCCTCGCGCCCGAGCACCGCGAGCTGGCCGCGCGGCAGCGGAGCCTCGCGATCGCCCAGCGCCGCCGAGCCCTCGAACACGTAGGCGAAGCCGTTGTGCCCCGCGGGGATCGGCACCTCCACCGTCGACCCGGCGGGCAGCCCCACGTCGAGCATCAGCGGAGAGGTCGCCACCCCGCCCACCGGTCCCACTGCATCGCCGAAGCGACCGGCCACCACCCGCACCCGGCCGCCGCCGGGAAGCGCCTGCTCGGGAATCGCCTCGGGCTCGACGTCCTGGTAGCGGGGGTCGCCCAGCTTGTCGGCCGCCGGCAGGTTCACCCACAGCTGGAAGCCCCACATCAGCCCGTCCTCCTGCTTGGGCATCTCCGAGTGGATGATCCCCCGGGCCGCGGTCATCCACTGCACGCTGCCCGCCCGCAGGTTGCCGGTGTTGCCCACGCTGTCGCGGTGCTCCATCGAGCCGGCCAGCATGTACGTGACCGTCTCGAAGCCCCGGTGCGGGTGCGGGGGGAAGCCCGCGATGTAGTCGTTCGGGTCGTCGGAGCGGAACTCGTCGAGCATGAGGAAGGGATCGACCATGGGGACCTGGGGCGTCCCCAGCACCCGCAGCAGGCGCACGCCGGCGCCGTCGGAGGTCGCGGTGCCCTTGGCCACGCGCTCGATCGTTCGGGTCGTGAAGCTCATCGTCTCGGCTCCTCTCGCTTCGTTCGTGGCCGAAACCTAAGCGAAACCGGGCGACGGCCAAGTCTCGAATCGCGCAACGGTCCGTAGCGCCCCCTACGACGACCCCTCGGGGGTGGGGAATCGAGGGTGGAGCGGCGATGTTGCTCCCCCCGCCGCCGAGGCCATGCCGGTGCCGCGGCCCCAGGAAGGTTGTTTCGTTTCGATGTCCGCCGTTGGTGCGGGCGCGGTCCTCGATGCCATCTCGAGGATGCGCCAAGCCGAGCGTGAGATGGCCCGTCGTCGTCTGAGCCGCAAGCTGACTCGCCCCAAGAGCCACGACTGCGACTCCCCCGACCGCCTCCCCTACCCCTGCTACTACCTCTGTGCCGACTGCGGCTGGCTCGAGGACGGCCGCCACGGCGACCCCATGCGCCACGACGAGGCACGGCTCGAGCCCGGAGCCTGCCCCTCGTGCCGCGCCACCGCCTGGGTGGACCTCGGCTCGCAGGCCGTCGCGCTGGGCTACCGCGAGGCCGAGGCGACCACCGAGGACCTCGCCGACGAGCGAGCGTGGGGCCGGTCGGTGGGCCTCGGCGCCCTGCTCGGTGGCCTCGCCACCGCGGCCCTCGGCCTGTGGATGCCGCAGGCCATCGACGCCACCAGCCTGCTCACCGCCGCCGGCGTGGGCGTGGGCACGCTCGGCGCCCTGATGACTCGCATGGTGGCTCGCCACGCGCGATCGGGCCGGGCCCGGCCGCGCCGCTGGCGACGCCCCCTGCCTCGCCCCCACGCCGAGAGCCGCGTCGAGGGCATCGCCCACGGCGTGATCGAGGGCGAGCAGTCGCGGCTCACCCCGCTCACGCGCGAGCCGTGCCTGGGCTGGGCGGTGCGGGTGTGGAGCGACGAGGGCCTGCTGCTCGACGAGCAGAGCCACGCGGCCTTCACCCTCGAGGGCTCCGAGGCCTCCCCCCTCGCCTTCGAGGCCGAGCGCGTCACCCTCGACCTCGCCCCCCGCGGCATCCTGCGCCCCGCCGCCACCGACGACGCCTTCGTCCGCTTCATGCGTCGGCGCGGCCTGTCCCCCCACGACGCCTCGCTGCGCGTCTACGAGGCGCACCTGCAGCCCGGCGTCCCCGTGGCGCTGGTGTGGCACCGCAGCCCCGAGGGCAGCGGCCCCGTGCTCAGCCAGGCGCCGCGCGAGCTGTGAGCTCCCCGGCGAGCCGGTCGTCGCCCCCACGACGACCGGCTCGCCACCCCTTCCCCTCGCGGGCTGCTCCCGTGCACCGCCGCTCCCACGACGACCGGCTCGCCCCTCCCCTCAGGCGCAGCTCTCGGGCAACGCCGCGACCTCGTCCGGACACCGGTCCGGCGCCGCGTAGGCCTCGCAATCGAGCACCCCGATGCACGGGCGGAGCGCCACGTGGGCCTGGTCGCACTCCGGGCCGGGCAGCCCGCCAATGCCAACGCCAACGCCATCCCCCCTGCCGTCATCCACGTCATCGATCGCACCGAGCCGCTCCTGGGGTTCGGGTCCTCACGGACGCCGCGAGCCGAGGTCCTCGATCTCGTAGTGTCCGCCGACACCGTTTCGATCACGGACCCCATCGACGTGCCGAGCTCGCCTCCGCCCGAGCCCGAGCCCGAGCCCGAGCTCGAGCGCTCAGGGTCGCTGGCCCGCGAACACCGGGATCCCCGCGACGATGTCGGCCGCCTTCGCCGGCTTGTCCGGGTCGGCGTAGTAGAGGTCCTCGGCCGCCTCGGCCACCGCCTGGTCGTCCGGCATCGCGGCCAGGCAGGCCAGCAGGGTCGAGCCCGGGGCGCAGTCGAAGTGATCGCGAAAGCGGTAGTGCTCGCCGATCTCGAGCGTCGAGAGGGGAATCTCTCGGCCGCCCGCGAGCGACTCGCCCGAAACCTCGTAGAGACCAAGGCGATCGCGAAGGCCAGACCTCTGTCGACCACGTCGTCACTCGACGTGGTCGACACACTGCTGACTCTATCTGAGATCGTCGGACGACAGGGAGCGAGCGCCGAGCAACGAGCGTTGCTACTGAGCGCGAAGGAGCACCTCGACGAGTCGAGCGAGCGCCGCGGCTTCGTACCGTCCCTCCGCTTCGAGGAGTTTCGCGCTCGAGTCCACGAGCGGCTCGACGCCCTCACCCGTACAGCACCCAGCTGATCACCAGGTTCAACAAGATGCACATCACGGCCCCGTGCACGATCGCCCGGTTGGTCGCCACGCCCACCCCCTCGGCGCCCTCCTTCTTGAGCGCCCGGTAGCCGTGGAAGCACGAGATCAGCGCCACCAGCCAGCCGAAGATCAGCCCCTTGAACATGCCCACGCCCAGGTCGAGCAGGCCCACGAACTCGTGGAGCTGGCTGACGAAGGTGCCGCCGTCGAGGCCGAGCTGGCCCACCGCGCCCAGGTAGCTCGCCCCGATGCCGACCACGTTGGCGTAGCCGCACAGGATCGGCAGCGCCAGCGTCACCGCCCACAGCCGCGGGGCCACCAGGTGGCGCATGGGGTCGATGGCCATCACCTCGAGCGCCTCGACCTGCTCGCTGATCTTCATGTTGGCCAGCGCGGCGGCCAGGTTGGCCCCGATCCGCGCGCCGCAGACCACGGCCGCCATCACGGGGTACAGCTCGCGCACCCCGCCCACGCCGGCGAACATGCCCAGGAAGTCCTGGCCCCCGAAGCGCTCGAAGGTGGCGTACGACTGCACGCTGAGGTTGAGCCCGGCGAACAGGGTGAGGATGGTCAGCAGCCCCACGCTGCCCACCCCGGCCTCGTACATGTGCCGCAGCAGCGGTCCCATGGGCGGCCACTGGGTGAATTGCGCCGCGAGGGCCCGCCGCGTGAACAGCAGGAAGTCGTGCAGGTCGCTCAGATCCCCACCCCCAGCAGCGCCATGCTCACCACGTAGTCCACCACCAGGATGATCACGATGGTGTAGACCACGGTGTCGTTGGCCGCCTTGCCCACCGCCTCGGCCCCGCCCTTGGTGTTGATGCCCAGGTAGCCGGCGAGCAGGCCCACCGCGGTGCCGAAGATCATGCACTTGCCCATGCCCACCCACAGATCGGCGGGCGTGACCTGGGCGGTGAGGTGCTCCATGAAGGCGCCGTGGTCGACCCCGCCCAGCGGGACCGCGAACAGCCAGCCCGAGAACACGCCGAGCACGTTGGTCATCACGTCGAGCAGCGGCGTGACCAGCATGCAGGCGATCACCCCGGGGACCACCACGTAGCGCATGGGGTCGACCGACATCACGGCGAGGGCGTCGATCTGGCCGCGTACCTTCATGGTGCCCACGCGCGCGGCGATGGAGGAGCCGGCCTGGGCGGCCACCATCACCGAGGCCAGCGCAGGGCTGTACTCGCGGAAGATCGCCGTGCCCAGCAGCGAGCTGAGCATGCGGTCGAGACCGAACATGCGGAAGATGTCGAGGCCCTGCAGCGAGATCACGGCCCCGATCGGCGCCACCGCCAGCCCCACCGGGATGATGCAGCGCCTGACCAGCACGGCCATGATCCGCAGCATCTCGCCCACGTAGCGCGGGCGCGTGGCCGCGATCTGCAGCACGTCGAGGAAGAAGGCGAACACCGCCCCGATCGTCTCGAGTAGCTGCAGCAGCTTGCGCATTCGCGGCCCGATGATCCTTGTATCAGCCCGGCTCGGGACCGAACAGCTCGCCCAGGGCGGCGAGCAGCGCGTCGTCGGGCCGCGAGGCCACCGCCTCGCGCACCCGCGAGGCCAGGCGCTCGTCGTGGGCGAAGGTGCCGAGCGCCCGCAGGGCGTCCTCGGCCTCGCCGCGCGGACCCTCCGCCACGCGCTCCACCAGCCACGACCACGCAGCCTCGCTGCGCAGCATGGCGACGGCCAGCATCAGCACCCCGCGGCGCCGACCGAGCACGGTCCGCTCCACCGTGCGCTGCAGGGGCGCGAGCGCGTCGTCGAGCCGCGACTCGCCCAGCGCGAGCGCGGCGGCCTCGGCCACCGCGTCGTCGCGCGCGTCGAGGCGCTCCACCACGAAGGGCAGCGCCGAGCCGGGCGCGACCGACAGCAGCGCGGCCAGGCACTCGCCGATCACCTCGGGCTCCTCGTCGCCCACCTCCACCCGCAGGCGCAGCAGGGGCTCGGCCGCCTCGGGGCTGGGGCACACGCCCAGCGCCCGCGCGGCGGCGCTGCGGGCCATCACCTGCGGATCGGCGAGCAGGTGCGCCGCCTCGATCAGCCCCCGCGGGTGCCGCCCCTCGATCAGCGCCATCAGGCACACGCCCCGCAGCTCGGCCGCGGTGTCGATCGAGCCGCCCCACACCGGCTCGAGCTGCACGTGACGCACGCCCCGCAAGAACAGCCCGTCCGCGTCGAGCTCGGCCTCGCGCAGGCGCTTGGCGATCGCCACCTTGCCCTGGCACTGCGGATCCCGCTTGACCGCGTCCTCCATGAGCCGCTCGAAGGCGGCGGGCAGCGTGGCCGCCAGCGCGGGCCAGGACTCGAGCGCGCGGGCGGCCACGGCCACGAGCAGCCCGTTCTTGCCGGCGAGCGCCCGCTCGATGCGGGCCTGCGCCTGGGGGGTGCTCGGGTCCTCGACCGCCTCGCGCAGCGCGGCCAGCCGCTCGTCGAATTTCACCGGGGCACCAGCTCCAGCTGGGCCTCGTCGTCGTCGACCGGACGCCGCGGGCCGGGCCGGGGCGACCACGCGGGCGTGACCCCTCGCCGCTCGAGCTCGAGCAGCCAGCGCTTGGCCTCGATGCCCCCGCCGAAGCCGGTGAGCTTGCCGTCGGCCCCCACCACGCGATGACAGGGCACGACCACCGAGACGGGGTTCTGCCCGTTGGCGTGCCCCACCGCCCGCGCGGCCCCGGGCTGGCCCAGCGCCTCGGCCTGCTGCCCGTAGCTCCGCGTCTGGCCGAAGGGGATCTCGAGCAGCGCCTGCCAGGCCCGCCGCTGGAACTCCGTGCCGAGCAGGCGCAGCGGCAGCGCGAAGTCGCGTCGACGCCCCGCGAGGTACTGCCGCAATTGCCCGAGCGCCTCGTCGCGGCCGGGGCCGGGCTCGTGCCGCAGCTCGGCCCCGTGGCGCTCGGCGTGCGCCCGCAGGTCGTCGAAGCGCGGGCGGGTCTCGAGCGAGAAGCCCAGGTGCACCAGGGCCCCGCCCTCGTCGAGCACCAGCACCAGCGGCAGCTGGGGATGGTCCAGCCAGGTGGCGTGCCAGCGCTCGCGATCGACCACGCCGCCTCCTCGCCTAGCGCAGCTTGCGAGCCCGTCGGCGCAGCGCCCTTTGCCTGGCCTCGTCGGTGCTGCGCTCGGCCGCGGCCTCCAGCGCGTCGGCGGCGGCCTCGTGCTCGCGCAGGGCGATCTTGCACTCGGCCCGCGCGAGGTAGGCATCGGCCCGTGTGTCGTCCAGCGCGATCGCCTTGTCGGCGCTGATGCACGCCTTGTCGGGCTCCTCCTTGCGCTGGGCGTTGGCCCGCAGGATCCAGGCCTCGGCCCGGTAGGGCACGCGGCGGGTCAGCCCCTTGCCGATGCTGAGCGGGACCTTGTCGTTCTTGATCGCGCTCCAGGCATCGATGCCCAGCGCGGCCACCTCGAGCAGCTCGTTGGCGGGCCGGGGCTCGTCCGCCACCAGGGTCCACCCCTTGTATGCGTGGCTGGGCGCCTGCCGGGGCTTGCCCGCGTCGAGCTCGATCCTCGCCATCACCACGTGCAGCCGCCCCTCCTTGCTGCGCTCGGCCTTGCGCAGGCCCTGGCGGACCTCGGAGCGGGCCCCGTCGAGGTCGCCCACGCGACGCAGCACGTCGATGAGGATCAGCCGCGCCTCGAGATCGGCGGGGTCGCTGCGCAGCAGCGGCTCGACCCACGCCCGGGCCTGGGCCACGCCCTCGGGGGTGCGGGCCGTCAGCGCGATGCGAGCGTTGGTGTGCGCCTGCAGGTTGGGCGGCGCCCCGTGCTGCGCGGCGAGGGCCAGCCAGGTGGCGATCTCGGCGGGCGGCGCCTCCCCCTGCGCCACGGCCTGCTCGGCCGCGAGCTCGGCCAGGCGCAGCAGCGAGCTCCCCTGGGTGGTCGCGGCGTCGGCCGTGCTCGCGAGCAGCTCGCGGGCCTCCTTGCGATCGCCCACGTCGGCCAGGTACAGGCCCAGGGTCTCGCGATAGGCGGGCACCCAGCCGCGCAGCTCCACCGCCTTGCGCAGGTGCTCGAGCGCCTCGGGCACCCGCTTGGGCTCGTCGACCGCCACCGCCTGGAGCCGTCGCCCCATGAGGTGCTCGGCGAGGGCCGGATGGGCCTCGCGCTCCAGCGCCTTGGCCAGCGCCGGCTCGGCGCTCGGCGGCACCTCGCCGTCCTCGCGACCCGCCACCTGGGCCTCGGCGATCCCGGTCCACACCCGAGGCGTGCGCGGGTGGTCCTTGGCCAGCGCCTCCAGCCGCTCCACCGCCGGACCGGGCTCGCCGAGTTGGGCGTCGACCCGCGCGGTGGCGACCTCGAGGAAGGGGCGGTGGGGGAAGGCCTCCTGGGCCCGGCTCAGCCAGGTGCGGGCCTCGGCGAAGCGGGATTGCTCGACCAGCGCGAGGCCCTGCACCAGCGCCACGCGGGGATGCTCCTGCGGCAGCTCGGCCAGCGCCTCGAGGCTCTCGACCACGCGATCGTCGGCGTAGTCGATCCACGCGCGGTGGATCTCGGTGGTGGTGGGCGGCAGCGATCCGTCCTCCACCCACGCCTTGGCCAGCTCCACGGCGCCCGAGCCCAGCGCCACCTCGAGGGCGAGGGCGCGAGCCTCTCGATCGCGAGCGGGCAGCCCGGCGTGGGCCTCGGCCAGCGCGGAGCGAGCGTCGTCGTCGGGGTCGTCGTAGTAGCGGGCGATCGCTCGCGCCAGGCGGGCCCGCGCCGCGTCGGCCTCGGAGAGCGGCGTGGCCAGCAGCTGGGTGGTGACCGTCTCCACCGAGTCGAGCTCGCGCTGCAGCACCGCGTGGTAGAGGGCCTCGTCCACCGACAGGCCCGCGTCGGTCGCCCGCAGCTCGCGTCCCTTGGTGATGAGCTCCAGGGCCTGGTCGGTCCGCCCCGCCCGGAACTGCAGCGCGGCCGCGCTGCGATAGTTGCGATCCCAGCCCGGCGCCTCGGCCAGCGCGGCCTCGACCGCGGCCAGGGCCGGGGCCAGGCCGGACTCGTCGTCGAGATCGTGCAGCGCCACCTGGGCCCTCACCCACGCGATGGCCCGATGCAGGGCCGCCTCGTTGACGCCGGCGGCCTGCACCCCGTCGATCGCCTGCGCGGCGGCCTCGTAGTCGCCGCGCAGGGCCGCCGCGATCGCGGTGGCCACGGCGATCTCGGCCGAGCTCCCGCCGTCGGCGAGGACCGCATCGACCGAGTCGAGCGGCGCCGCCCCGTCGATCGCCTGCTGGGCCCGGACCAGGGCGAGGGTCGCTCGCACCTCGCCGTCGCCGGGATCGATCTCCATCGCGCGCTCGAGCGAGGTGGCGGCCATGCTCAGCGCCTCGGGCGTGCCCTCGTGCACGTGCCCCTGGGCGAGCTCCATCGCGTTGCCCACCCGGTGCGCGTCGTAGGCCAGCTTGCCCGCGACGCCCAGCGCCCCCAGCAGCAGGATCACCGCCACGCTGCTGATCACCGTCCGCCGTCGGGCGCGGCGGCGCTGCGCTCGCTCGGCCTGCTGTGCCTCTCGAGCGCGCGCGGCCTCTGCCTGCTGCGCCTCGGCATTGCGCTCGTACAGCTCGGCGACGAGGTCGGTCCTCGCCAGTCCCGGGCGCTCCAGGGGGCCCCGCACCATGGCGCTACCATGCCTGCGAGTCACGCCCGGGAACAACCCCCGGCGCCAAGTCTCGCGGGCCGCTCGAGCGCGCCTCCACGGGCCCGGGGTGGGCGGAATTTGACTCCCCCGGCCCCACCTTGCAGCCTCTGCTTGGGTGAGCTCCTCCCCTGCATCGCGGCTCGGCGCGCGCCTGGCGGCGCTCACGAGCACTCCCCGACGCCGCGCTCTGCTCGCGGTGGTGGGGGTGCTGGGGCTCGGGGGTTACCTGAGCTGCGCCACCACCCAGGAGCCCGACCCCGCCGAGCGCACCGGGGTGCCCGGACCGCTCGCGGCCGCGCCCGCCGACGCCGACGAGGTGCCCGCGCTCGAGCGCGACCCCGAGGACGCGCCCCTGCTCCCGGTGCTCAACGAGGAGGCCCTCACCGCGCGCGTGGCCGCCCAGCGCTCGCTGCTCGGCACCAACCTGTTCGAGGACGTGCGCGGCCAGCCGGTGCCGTGGATCACCCCGCAGGACGAGCTGCCCGAGGAGGACTTCGGCAACGGGGGCGACGACGAGGGCGATCCGCCTCGCGTCGACGACACCCTGCTCGACAGCCTGCCCGGCTCCTCGGGCCTGGGCGGAGCGGGGGGCACCGAGGTCGCGCCCCAGCAGCGGATCAACGGCAACGCGCTCGGCCTGTTCGTGCCCATCGAGGGCCCCGCCGACGGCGAGCCCCCGCTGGCCCGCTTCTACGACGCGCTCGAGGCCCTGCGCAGCGGCCAGGACACCGACGGCAAGGTGCGGGTGCTGGTCTACGGCGGCTCGCACACCGACGCCGACGTGTACCCGCACTACCTGCGCCGCTACCTGCAAGAGCGCTTCGGCGACGGCGGCCACGGCTTCGTGCACCTGGCCCGCCCGTGGCGCTGGTATCGACACGTCGACTACCGGGTGGAGGGCGCCAAGCACTGGAAGACCGAGCATGCGCAGCGCCGCAGCGGCCGCATGGACGGCCTGTACGGCTACATGGGCACCAGCCTCGCCGCCAAGTCCAAGCGGGCCTTCGGCACGGTGAGCCCGCGCGGCGACGCGGTGGGGGCCGAGTACGAGATCTTCTTCCTGCGGCAGCCCAAGGGCGGCAGCTTTCGGGTGATCGCCGACGGCAAGAAGCTCGCCACCGTCAAGACCCGCGCCGACGAGATCGGCCCCGGCTACCACCGCTTCGTGCTGCCCGAGGGCCCGCACGAGGTGGGGATCGAGCTCGACGGCAATGGCGAGGTGCGGGTGCTCGGCATGACCATCGAGCGCGAGCAGCCCGGCGTGGTGGTCGACACCCTGGGCATCGGGGGCACCCGCGCGGCCAACATGCTGCAGTGGAACCAGGAGATCTGGGCCGACAACGTGGCGCACCGCGACCCGGACCTGGTCACCCTGTTCTACGGCACCAACGAGGCCACCGACGAGGACCAGCCCATCGAGGCCTACGAGCGCGACCTGCGGGAGGTGCTGCGGCGGCTGAGCGAGGTGGCCCCGCGCGCGAGCTGCCTGCTGATGGGCCCCGGCGACTTCCCCCGCCGCGACGAGGCCGGCCAGTGGCGCAACCGCCAGCGCATCGACGACATCATCGAGGTGCAGCGACGGGTGGCGCTCGAGCACGGCTGCGGGTTCTGGGACACCAAGGCCTTCATGGGCGGCGAGCTGTCGATGACCCTGTGGGCCGCCGCCCAGCCCCCCATGGCCAAGCAAGACCACATCCACTTCACCAAGCGCGGCTACGTGCGGCTGGGCATGGCGCTGGTCGACGCGATGATGGTGGCCTACGACGGCGGGATGCTGGCGAGCAACTGAGCGGGCAGGAACGGGCATTTCGCGAGACGCGCGGCGATCCGTGGGGCAACCTCGTAAGCCGGCGTCGGTCTCGCCGTTGGAGCGGTCACCGGCCCCTCCATGCTCGACGCGGGCAACCAGGTCATCGAGGAGGCCCGGGTGCTGGTGCGCGCGGGCGGCCTGCCCCACCCCCTCGCCTCCGATGCCGATGCGCCCCTTCGCCGCAGCGCCCGCCAGCTCGGGCTCGACCTGATCGAGACGGCGCGGCCGGAGCTGCGTCGCTGCTACGAGGTGGCGATGACCCGCGACCCCATCATGGTCGCGCGGGTCGAGGTGCAGCTCACGGTGCAGGCCGATGGTCGGGTCTCGCAGCCGCGGCTCACCGATGGCTCGCTGGTCGACGCCGAGGGCGACGCCTGCCTCGCCCAGGCGCTCCGCGACACCGCGCTGCCGAGCCACGAGCTCGGCCAGCCGCTGGCCCTGGTCGTGCCCATCCAGTTCTTCCTCCAGGACGCGACCTACGACTCGGAGCTGTTCTGGCGCGAGCGCCCGAACGGAGCGAAGGCCTACGGCTCCACCGCGGGGGCCGACCCCATGCCGGCGATCGACTTCTTCGACTTCTCCTCGGCCGCCCGGCGCTGACGCGAGGGCCGAGCCCGCGGGCGTGCGCCGCAGACCGGCGCACGCCCATCCGGTGCGGGCTACATCACCACCAGGTTGCCGTCGGCCCCGGCCCCGCCGTTGTAGGCGTCGAGGATCGCACCGTCGTCGCCCCCGATTCCGCCCGCGACGTCGAGGGTGCCCATCATCGCGTCGGTGGCCGGAGACACGAGCTGGATGGTGCCGCCCGCCCCTCCGCCTCCGAACCCGCCGATCTCGTTGCAGCCGGTCAGCCGCGCGCCGCCGTTGCCTCCCGAGGCATCGATGGTGCCGGTCACCGTGATCGAGCCCGTCGCGTCGACGGAGATGGCCCCGCCGCCACCGCCACCGCCGGAGCCCTCGTCGTCGAGCAGATCGAACACGCCCAGCGGCCCGTCCTTCTCCACCGATCCACCACCACCACCGCCGCCGCCGATCAGCGGCGGCAGGCTCATGTGCAGCTCGCCGCCGACCCCGGCCGTGGCCCCGCTGTTGGCGTTGCCGTCGGTGCCCGCCATCACGTGGCCACCACCGCCGCCGCCGGCCACCCCGTTGACGCCGCTGGTCGCGGTCGAGGCCAGCCCACCGCCCGCCGGGGCCATGCCCGGGCCCCCGCCGGGATCGCCGTCCTCGGTCCCCGTGCCGCCGTTGCCCGCCCCCTGGCCGCCGTCGAAGCCGCCCGGGCCCCCGAGCCCCGCGACCCCGGCGGTGTCACAGGTCTCGGCGTTGGTCGTCGGAGTCCCGCCGTCCTGGCCCGAGACGTCGATCCGCCCTGCCACGATCACGTCGCCGTCGACCATGATCGTCAGCCCGCTCGCGCCCGTCACGGTGAGCGTGGCCCCGGCCTGCACGTCGAGCCCGGTGAGGTACCAGGTGGCGGTCGAGGGATCCCAGCTCGACTGCACGATGCCATCGAGCTCGCCCGTGTCGGTGTCGAACAGGTGGTCCATGGTCAGCACCACGGCGGGCGCCGGCTCGCACAGGTTGCTGCAGAAGTCGAAGTCGTCCGCGTTGCCGTCGTCGCACAGCTCGGCCGCCGTCGCGTTGACGGTGCCGTCGCCACACTCCACGGCGGTGCAGTCGTCGTCGCACGACGCCGTCTCGCCGCCCATGCCCATGTCGTCGCCGTCGCAGTCCTCGCCCGCGGTCGCGTTGAGCATCCCGTCGCCGCACATCGCCGCCGTGCAATCGGCGTTGCAGGCGGCCGACTCGCCCGCGTCGTCGCAGGCCTCGCCCGCCGTCGCGTTGGTCACCCCGTCGCCACAGCTCGCCGCCGTGCAATCGTCGTTGCAGGTCTCCGACTCGCCCGCGTCGTCGCAGTCCTCGCCCGCCTCGACCTCGCCGTTGCCACACATCGCCTCGGTGCCCGTGGACGAGCCGTCGGCCGTGTCCGAGCTCGTGCCCGTCCCATCCATCGTGCCACCCATGGTCATGCCCACGGTGACGGTGACGTTGGTCATGGAGGAGCCGGTGGTGCCGGTGCTCTCGTCGCCTTCCGAGTCGGAGGTCATCGGCGGCGAGTCGTCGCCCGGACACGCGGCGAGGCCGAGGGTCAGGGCGAGCAAGGTCGGGATGTGAGTACGCAGGTCCATCCCCGCATTGTATCGGCCGATCGGGCCGCACGATGGGCGAGGTTGCGCACCGACACCGCAAGCGTGCAGCTTCGATCCCCACCCCGCAAGGATTGCTCCCGCCCCCGACGGGCACCAACGAGACCCACCCTCGACCCTCGACCCTCGCAGCGAGCGGCCTCGACCGAGCCGGGGGAGCCTCGCCCTGGAGCAGCGTTCTGGGCTACGTCCGCGGGTCGGCGGCGCAGCGGAAGCCGATGCCGTGGGTGTGCGCGCCCTCGGCCTGCGGAAAGCGCAGCGCCGGGTCGGCGTGATCGGGCAAGAAGCTGTTGAAGGCCCCCCCGCGGATCACCCTACGCGCCGCCCTCGAGTCGGAGTCGTCACCCTCGGGGGCCGGCTCCGCCCCGGGGTAGAGCCGGAAGGGATCGGCCGTCCACTCGAACACGTTGCCGGCGATGTCGTCGAGCCCCCACTGGGTGCGCCCGGCGGGGAAGCTGCCCACCGGAGCGGTGCCGGGGAAGCCGTCGGAGGCGGGGTAGAGCAGGCCGGGAGTCTCGGGCAGGCCCTTGGCCGCCCTCCAGGTCCGGCACTCGGCACCGCAGCCGTTGATGTGCTCGGGACCGGGGGCCTCGTCGCCCCAGGGGTACACGCGGCCGTCGGAGCCTCGCGCCGCCATCTCCCACTCCGCCTCCGTGGGCAGCCGACCGCCCTTCCACTCGCAGTAGCGCTGGGCCTGCACCCAGGTGACGCAGTTCATCGGGTGGTCGCCACGGTCATCATGGTTCTCGTTGCACAGCTCGTCCCACGCGGTCTGGTGCGGCCCCTCGCCGGGCCACTCGCTGGTGCGATGCGCTCGCTTGCACTCGCCGACGTCCGAGCACGACCGATACTCGTCCACCGTCACCTCGTGCACGCCGATGCAGTAGGGCCCCACCTCCACCTGGTGCGCGGGGTGGGCCGGGGCGAGCACGGCCTCGTCGCGGTCGGTGCCCATGAACATCTTGCCCCCCGCCACCCGAACCATGCCTGCGGGGCACGGCCCGTCGTCGGGCACGGCCACCGCCGCGGGCTCGACCCCCTCGGCCGCCGGTGTGGCCGCGAGCACCGGCGCGGCCGCGGGCTCGGCCGCGGGCTCGGCCTCGGTCGCGGTCCTCGGTGCGCCCGCGGTCGGAGCCGCCACGGCCACCGCCTCCTTTTCCGCCTCCACGCGCGCCTCGTCATCGTCACCCCGCTCTCCGAGCAGGAAGCCGATCGCGCCGGCTGCCACCGCCAGGCCCACGCCGGCCACCAGCCACGGGAGCACCCGCGAGGGACGAGGGGCAGGGGCAGGCTCCGGCGCGGCCGCGTAGCGAGGCGGGGGAGCCTCGAGCACCATCCCGAACTCCGGCGGCGGCGGGAGCTCGGAGCGACCCGGGAATTCCAGGATGTTGGGCACGGACCCTTCATCGTGGGGATCATCGATGGTCTTACCCGTACCCCGCATCACGCCCGTAGTACGTCCAATGAACGGCGTGGTTACGAGCGACCGAAGCATCGCAACGTAGGCACGGCTCCTACTGTACACGATCAGTGGGCAATCCACGGGGAGACACCGCGGCCAGCCCCCGCCCCACGCCCGGCCAGAAGCGACCGGCTCGCGCTGCGTAGGCCCGGTAGCGATCGGGCACCAACGCGCTGGTGCACCGCTACGTGGAGGACGACGAGGGCGTGCCCCCCGAGGTCTTCGTGGACGAATTGACGCGGCTGTGGGTGCCCTACCTGCGCGGCTCGTGACCCGCCGGGCGCCCGGCGGGTGCCGACGCCGAGCCCCGCTCACGCGTGCAGCATGAGGTCGTGCAGGGTCCGGCCGATCTCCTCGATCTCGAAGGGCTTGGCCACGAAGGCCACGTCGTCGAGGCGGTCGATCCGCCGACGCAGCGCCTCATCGGCGAAGGCGCTCATCACCACCACCGGCTGGCTCCACCCCTCGGCCCGCAAACCCTGCACGATTCCGATCCCGCTGATGCCGGGCATCCGCACATCGGTCACGATGGCATCGAAGCCCCGCAGCATGCGGGGCCGCGGCCGGGAGGAGCGCAGCAGACACGAGCCGAGGTAGCCGACCAGCTCGCTGCCGCTGCCGAAGGTGTGCACGGCATAGCCCTCGTGGCGCAGCGCTCGGGCCAGGGGCTCGCGGATGTCGACGTCGTCCTCCACGACCAGCACGTGGGGAGCCGCGGGCACCCCGGGTAACGGTCCGTTCCTCTTGGGGCAGGTCGAGGGCGATGGATGTGCGATCGATGCGATCATGCTCGTCGCTCCAGCAACGATCGGACCGAGCCCCGATCCCACCGCCCCCAGACCGTGGTTTCATCAATGGTTCTGACGAGTTGGCTGGCCGGCCACCGCTCCTTGGCCCGCCGCGGCGGGCTGCAGATCCGTCCACGGCCCGCCCGGCCCATGCAGTGCACGGAACTTGCAGAGCCTGCGACCACCATGGAGCTCGAGCACCCTCCTACCGTTGCGCAGTACATGACCGCCGAGCCGCTCACCGTGGACGAGGGATCGACCCTCGCCGACGCGGTGGACCGGATGCGCGCCAACAACATCCATCACCTCATCGTGCGGCGACACCGACGAATGGTGGGCCTGCTGTCGCGCACCGATCTCGAGCTCGAGGCGGCGCTCGCCCGCGGCGAGGCCGGTCCCGCCTCGCTGGAGGCGGCCATGCGCCCCGCCTTCACCTGCCCGCCCCACGCTCCGCTGGCCTGGGTCGCCCTCGAGATGGAGTCCCATCGCCTCGAGGCGGTGGTGGTGGTGGACCACGACGACTCGGTCGTGCTGGGGATCTTCACCCTCGGCGATGCGCTCCGGGCCCTGCGTCGGCTCGCGCTGGGCCACGGGGCCCCGGTGGCGAGCCTCCCCTCCCACGCGCCGCAGGTCTTCGCGACCAGCTCCTCGCTGCCCTCCGGGGCGCACGCGCGGACCCACTACACCGCGCCCTCCGCCAACGACGGCAACGCCTACGGCAAGCTGCTCGCGTAGATCCTCCTCCTGACGCCATGCTGTCAGCAGTGTTCCCGCCGCGCTTGAACGCCCCGGCGCCAGCCCGCAAGCTCGACCCTCCGTGGAGTCCTTCTCGCCGGCCACCCGCACCTGGTTCGCCCAGAGCTTCGACGGCCCCACCCCGGTGCAGGCGCAGGGCTGGCCGCGCATCGCCAGCGGCGAGCACAGCCTGCTCATCGCGCCCACCGGCAGCGGCAAGACCCTCGCCGCCTTCCTGTGGTGCATCGATCGGCTGATCCGCGAGCCGCAGCGCGCCGCGGGCTACTCCGTGCTCTACGTCTCCCCGCTCAAGGCCCTGGTCTACGACGTGGAGCGCAACCTCCGGTCGCCGCTGGTGGGCATCACCCGCACGGGGCAGCTGCACGGCCAGCCCGTGGTGCCGCCGCGGGTCGACGTGCGCACCGGCGACACCACGCCCAAGGCCCGGCGCCAGCACGCCCGCGATCCCGGCGACCTGCTGGTGACCACCCCCGAGTCGCTGTACCTGCTGCTGGGCTCCCAGGCGCGCGAGACCCTGCAGTCGGTGCGCACGGTGATCATCGACGAGGTGCACGCGCTGGCCCCCACCAAGCGGGGCGCCCACCTGTCGCTCTCGCTCGAGCGCCTGTCCGCCCTGTGCGAGCACGAGCCGCAGCGCCTGGGGCTGTCGGCCACCGCCCAGCCGCTCGAGGAGGTCGCCCGCTTCCTCGGCGGCGATCGGCCGGTCTCCATCGTCGACACCAGCCAGGCGCCCGCGATCGACCTGCGGATCATCGTGCCCGTGCCCGACATGACCCGCCCCGCCGAGGGCCTCGCGAAGATGCTCGCGCAGTACGAGGCCGAGGACGGCCCGCTGCCGGGCTTCGAGGGCGAGGAGGACGACGACGAGGGGCGCTCCGACGCCGAGCTCGTGCTGCCCGGCTTCGAGGACGAGGAGCTGGTCCCCTCGCCCGATCGTCAGCTCGCCCAGCACGCCCGCGCCCGCGCGGCCGCCCGCTGGGCCCGCAAGCGCAGCGAGGGCGATCCCGACGCGGCCTCCACTCGCGCCCGCGCCCCCGGGCCCCGCACCGGCTCGGTGGTCGTGCCCGCGCCCGCGCCCACCGGCGAGTCGCCCGAGCACAGCATCTGGCCCGCCGTCTATCCGCGGCTGCTCGACCTCATCGCCGAGCACCGCACCACCATCGTGTTCGTCAACTCGCGCGGCCTGTGCGAGCGCCTGGCCCAGCGCCTCAACGAGCTCGCGGGCGAGGACCTGGCCCGCTCCCACCACGGCAGCGTCTCGCACCGCCAGCGCACTCAGATCGAGGAGATGCTCAAGGCCGGCCAGATCCGCGCCATCGTGGCCACCAGCTCGCTCGAGCTGGGCATCGACATGGGCACCGTGGACCTGGTGGTGCTGGTCGAGTCGCCCGGCGCGGTGTCGCGGGGCCTGCAGCGGGTGGGCCGGGCCGGCCACGGCGTGGGGCAGGTCAGCCGCGGGCGGCTGTTCCCCAAGCACCGCGGCGACCTGCTCGAGAGCGCGGTGGTGGCCGAGCGCATGCGCCGAGGCGCCATCGAGCCGCTGCGCGTGCCCCTCAACCCGCTCGACGTGCTGGCCCAGCAGGTGGTGGCCATGTGCAGCATGGACACCTGGACCCTGCCCGAGCTCGAGCGGGTGGTGCGGCGCAGCGCCTGCTTCCACCAGGTGCCGCGCGACGCCTTCGTGGGCGTGCTCGACATGCTGGCCGGGCGCTACCCCTCCGGGGCCTTCGCCGACCTGCGGCCGCGCATCACCTGGAACCGCGACACCGACGAGCTCGAGGGGCGGCGCGGCTCCAAGATGCTCTCGCTGGTCAGCGGCGGCACCATCCCCAACCGCGGCACCTACGGCATGTTCCTGGGCGAGGGCGGCCCCCGGGTGGGCGAGCTCGACGAGGAGATGGTCCACGAGACCCTCCCCGGCCAGAACATCATGCTCGGCGCGAGCACCTGGCGGGTGGAGACCATCACCCGCGATCGCGTGATCGTGAGCCCGGCCCCCGGCGAGCCCGGGCGCCTGCCCTTTTGGCGGGGCGACGGCCCCGGGCGACCCATCGAGCTGGGCCGCGCCATGGGCCGCTTCACCCGCGAGCTGGCCGAGCGCGAGCGCGACGAGGCCGAGAGCTGGCTGCAGCAGGGCTACGGCCTCGACGAGCTGGCCGCCAAGAACCTGGTGAGCTACGTGCTCGAGCAGCGCGAGGCCACGGGCGTGCTGCCCACCGATCGCGCGCTGACCATCGAGCGCTTCCGCGACGAGCTGGGCGACTGGCGGATCTGCATCTTGAGCCCGCTGGGCGCCCGCGTGCACGCCCCCTGGGCGCTCGCCCTGCAGACCCGGCTCGAGGCGCGCTTCGGCTTCGAGGTGCAGGCGCTGTGGAGCGACGACGGCATCGTGCTGCGCCTGGTGGAGGTGGAGGAGCTGCCCGAGCTCGAGCTGCTGCTGCCGCCGCCCGACGAGGTGGAGGAGCAGGTGGTGCAGCAGCTCGCCCACTCGGCCCTGTTCGCCGGGCAGTTCCGCGAGAACGCGGCGCGGGCCCTGCTGCTGCCGCGCCAGCGCCCCGACCAGCGCCAGCCCCTGTGGCAGCAGCGGCTCAAGTCGCAGCAATTGCTCGCGGTGGCGCGCGACTTCCCGGCCTTCCCCATCATCATGGAGACCTACCGCTCGTGCCTGCAGGACGTGTTCGACCTGCCCGCGCTGGTGGAGCTGCTGGGCGGGATCCAGCGCCGCGAGATCCGAGTGGACGTGGTGGAGACGCCCAGCCCCTCGCCCTTCGCCCGCTCGCTGGTGTTCGCCTACGTGGCCGCGTACCTCTACGAGGGCGACGCGCCGCTGGCCGAGCGCAAGGCCCAGGCGCTGGCCCTCGACCGCCAGCTGCTGCGCGAGCTGCTGGGCCACGAGGAGCTGCGCGAGCTGCTCGACGCCGCGGTGATCGACGCGGTGGAGGCCGAGCAGCAGGGGCTCGCCCCCGAGCGCCGCGCCAAGCACCCCGACGGCCTGCACGACCTGCTGCGGCGCGTGGGCGATCTCTCCGAGGACGAGCTGCACGATCGCTGCACCGAGGATCCCACGGCGTGGCTGCAACAGCTCGAGCGCTCGCGACGGGCGATCCCCCTGCGGGTGGCCGGCGATCCGCGGTGGATCGCCATCGAGGACGCCGGCCGCTACCGCGATGCCCTGGGCTGCCTGCCCCCGCCCGGCCTGCCCACCGCCTTCCTCGAGGCGGTGCCCGATGCCCTCGACGGCCTGGTCGCCCGCTGGGCGCGGACCCACGGGCCCTTCCTGGCCTCCACCGTCGCGCGGCGCTGGGCCGTGCCGCGCGGCCAGGTGGAGGACGCCCTGCGCCGGCTGGAGACGCAGGGCCAGGTGCTCGCCGGCGAGTTCCGTCCCGGCGGGCACGGGCGCGAGCACTGCGACACGGAGATCCTGCGGCAGATCAAGCGCCGCACCCTGGCGCGACTGCGCGGCGAGATCGCCCCGGTGGAGGCCGCGGCGCTCGGCCGCTTCCTGCCCGCGTGGCACGGCATCGGCGACGGGCGGCGGGGGCTGGTGCGGCTCGAGGAGGTGATCGTGCAGCTCGAGGGGCTGGCGCTCTCCTACGCCGAGCTCGAGGCCGTCATCCTCCCCGCGCGCGTGCCCGACTTCGGCCCGCGCATGCTCGACGAGCTGGGCGCCATGGGCTGGCTGGTGTGGGTGGGCCGCGGCGCGCTGGGCAAGAGCGACGGGCGGGTGGCCCTGTATCGGCGCGAGCGTGTGGCCCAGCTGCTCGACCCGCCCGCGCTGCCCGAGGGCGCCCACACCGACGAGCTGCACGAGAAGATCCTCGCCTACCTGCGGCGCCGCGGCGCCTGCTTCCTCGTGGAGCTGCAGACCGCGTGCGGCGTGGGCAGCCGCAGCGACGAGCTCACCGAGGCGCTGTGGGATCTGGTGTGGTGGGGGCTGGTCACCAACGACACCTTCGCCGCCCTGCGGGCGCATGGGCGGCCCACCAGCGCCCGCCGGGGTCGCAACGGCCGGGCCGCGGCCGGCGGGGGCGGACGCTGGTCGCTGGTGCAGGACCTGATCCACCAGGAGGTCGACGCCACCACCCGGGCGCACGCGCGGGCGGTCACCCTGCTCGAGCGGCACGGCCTGGTCACCCGCGAGGCCGCGGCGCTCGAGGAATTGCCCGGCGGGTTCTCGGCCGTCTACCGCGTGCTCAAGGCGATGGAGGAGGCCGGCAAGGTGCGGCGCGGCTACTTCGTCGACCAGCTCGGCGGGGCGCAGTTCGCCTCGCCCGGGGCGGTCGACCGGATCCGGTCGGTGCGCGACGCCGACGAGGACGACACGGTCTCCGTGCTGAGCGCGGTCGACCCCGCCAATCCCTACGGATGGCTCTTGCCATGGCCGGTGCGGGCCGACGCCACCGGCACCGGGCCGCGGCGGGTGGCCGGGGCCACCGTGGTGCTGGTGGGCGGCGAGGCGGTGCTCTACCTCGACAAGGGCGGGCGGCGGCTGCTGAGCTTCGTGGCCGCCGACGATCCCGACAAGCTGCGGGCCGCCGCGGGGGCGCTGGCCTCGGTGGCGGCGCGGCATCGCGGGCGGATGCTGCGGGTGGAGACGGTCGACGGCGAGCCGGCGCGCGGCTCGAGGCTGGCCGAGGCGCTGCGCGAGGCCGACTTCCGCAGCGACCTGCGAGGGCTGACCCTCGAGGCCCCACGCTGAAGCGAAAGCCCTGCGCCTCCCGACGGTCGGGGCCGCCAACAATGCCATGGAGCTCCACGGCCCGCTCGCTATCGTGCGATCACGAGCGCCCACCCATGTCCAACACCCTCCACATCGACGGCTTGAGGATCGACCAGACCAAGGTTGTGCGAGTCGACCTGGCGGACCGCATCGAGCTCGGGCCGGCCCGGGCGTCGACCGTCGACGCCAAGCAGCTCCAGCTCACGATCGCACCGGGCAGCATGAGGCTCCACGGCATTCGCGTGCGCGTGGAGCTGTACCCCCGCGTGTCGTTCGGCATCGACCCCAAGGGACCGCTCAAGTGGGAGCGCAGGTGGGACCTGCCCGCGGCCAAGCACACCCTCACGCTCCGCGACGTCGACCTGCCGCCGCCGCCCGCCGGGTTCCGCTTCGACGTCTCGGTGGGCGACGTGCGGCTCGGCGAGGAGCTCGAGGCCAGCCTCGACCCCATCCGCACGCTCCCGGGGTCCTCGCTGCTCACCGACCTCGTGGTGGAGCAGCTCGCGGCCGGCCCGATCGTCCTGCCCACCGGCGGCTTCGACCTCACCGGCCTGCGGCTCGAGGAGCTGGTGATGCGAGGGCTCGCGATGACCGGCCTGACCATGGGCACCACGACCATGACGCGGGTGCGCAGCGCCGGCGCGGTGCGGCTGCCTCGACTGGCGCTCCGCGGCCTCACCCTGCCCGAGCGGGGCACCAACGACCTCGACCTCACCGGCTTCGAGCTGCGGGTCGACCTCGAGGACATCCCCTCGGTGCACAAGGAATTCGAGAGCGACGCCCTCGACATCTTCGCGAAGCTGGAGCTGCGCTACGAGCCCGACGCCCAGAGCTTCGTCGGCATCACCATCGACGCGATCCAGCTGACCGACGTGAGCGTGTGGGGCACCCTCGACGGGATCGAGCTGCGTGACCTCGACCTCGCCTTCGACGCCCGGGGCCTGCGGGTGGGGCCCACGGAGGCGAGCGGCGTGAAGGCCAAGGAGCTGCGGCTGGTGCAGCAGCCTTGAGCTCGCTCATCCCGCGAGGCGACGGGCGAGCGCATCCTCCACCGCCTCCGGGCTGGTCCCGGCGGCACGGCAGGCCTCGTCCCAGTGCTCCGCGGTGGCGCCGAGCAGGTGGGTGGCGAAGGCGCGGGGACCCAGCTCGGTGACGAGGGCATCCACGAGCAGCCCGGCGAGCGGGTAGCCCACGCCCTCGGCGATCGAACGGAAGGCGCGCGGCCGAAGCAGCACCACGATCGGCGAGCGGCCGGTGGCGGCGATCTCCGGGCGGATCTCCTCGAGCGTGCGGCCGCCGTAGCCCCCGGCCACCCACACGGCGAGGCCCTCGGCCAGCATCGGCGTGGACGCCGGGCCCCAGGCATCGGGCGCCAGCACGTGGGTGCCCTCGTGGGCGACGAGGGACTCGAGCCCGGGGCCGGGGAGCACGTGCAGCACGTGGGCCGAGGGCACCGCATGGCCGTCGCCGCCGTTGCCGGTGAGCGACTCCTTGCTGCGGCGATCGGGATGCACGACCACGGTGACGGGCACCGGCTCCACGATGCCGAGCTTGGCCACCACGGTGTCCAGCCCGCGCATGCACGCGGCGATGGTGTCGGCCTCGTCGGGCGCAGCGGGTAGGCCCTCGGGGAAGCGCAGGCGCACCGGGACGTGGCGGCGGCCGTCCGCGCCCGCCAGCTCGCGCTCGACGCTGCGCCACGCGATGCGCCTCGCCTCCTCGCCCAGCCGCAGCCCGAGCCCGTCGTCGCGTCGCTCCCATCGCCCGCCCACGCGTCGTCCGAAGGCATCGGCCACGAGCACCTGCTCGGTGCCCAGCGGCAGCGCGTTGATCTCGGCGATGCCGGGGATGTCGGTGCCCGCATAGAGCAGGAGCTCGGGGTGCTCCGCGGTGGCGGGCAGCAGGGCGACGAGCTGGTGCTCCTCGCCGGTGAAGGCATGGCCGTCGATCACCAGCTCGCCCGGCGCCAGCGTCAGCGGCAGCGACACCGCAGCGAGCAGCGCGTTGACCCGGGGGCCTCCGTACACGATCGGCCGTGCCGGCCACGCCGCCGCGCCGGCCGAGGGATCGATCGAGACGTCGTCGACCACCGTCGCCTCGGCGACGAGCGTGCGCGCCAGCTCGACCTGCGCCGCGATCGCGCGATCGGACGCGTCATCGCCGGCCGTGCCGCGCACGAAGGTCACCGGCCCCTCCGCGCCGAGGAACGCCTGGATCGACTCCGACCGCGGAGGGCCCAGCTCGCTGGCCGCGGACACGGCGGAGGGCGACGGCGGAGCGACGGCCGGCTCGCTCGTCGCAGCCGAGGGCTCCTCACGCCCGCACCCGACCAGCCCCAGCGCGCCGACCATCGCGAGCGCCCCCAGGCGCGGCGGCAGCAGCTCCGCCAGCCCCTCCTCGATCAGGTTGCCCAGGAAGCCCATCGCCTGCCCGCGCAACGAGAAGTCGTCGTCGAGGATCCTCCGCAGCAAGAAGCGGTCGACGATGGCCCGCACCGGCCCCGGCTGCGCCCGCGTCTGCTCGGTGAGGTCGAAGCGGTCCCGCCCCTGGGCGTCGCGCATGAAGGGCGTGCCCACGTCGAGGTAGAGCAGCCGCTCCCCGTCGATGGCCCAGTCGCCGAGCCGAGCTCGCCCGGGCCGTCATCGGGGGTGATGGGCCGACTCGACACCCAGGAAGGCTACTGCAAGCCGGCGAGCCTCGCAGTCCTCACCCTCGCCTCGGGGCTGGGCCCGGCACCCGGCCCTGCGTCGTGATTTCGCGCGCGGCTGCGCGCTTCCCTGCTACGCTCGCCCCTCCATGTCACGCGCCGAGATCCTGGGCCGCTGGTACTGCCACACCGTCGACCAAGAGCAGAGCGACGAGGAGGCCGAGGCCTACGGGGAGCACGACGACTTTCGGGAGCCGCAGAAGGCCTCGAAGACCGAGCACGCCCAGACCACCCTCGACCTGCACGAGGACGGCACCTTCGAGCTACGCGGGGCCGAGGACTACATGGGCTCGAAGGGCACCTGGGAGCACGACGGCTCGGACCTGTCGCTGACCGAGGTCGAGGCGGCGGGGGGCTACGATGGGCTCGAGTACGCGTACCTCGGGGGCAGCGACATCACGGTGGCGTTCAAGCTGGTGCCCGACGCCCACGACGGGCTCGACGTGCTGGTGCTCCGCTTCGGTCGCGAGCCGCCGGCGGTGCGAGGGCCCCGGCCCGAGGGTCTGGTCGATCGCCTCGCGACCGCCGAGGACGACGACGAGCTGTGGCAGGCCGTCGACGAGGCGCTCGACGAGCAGGGGCGCGACCCCGGCGAGGTGGCGCGCGAGCTGTGGGACGCGGTGGCCGACGGCCGCCTGCTCGGCGACCCCGACTCGGATTCCTACTACGGCCAGATCTCGGTGCTGGGCGACGACCGGCTGCGCGAGGCCGGCGGCTTCACCCACGACCACGCCCTTCACCTGCTGCAGACGGTGAGCCCCGGCGACGGCGACCTGGCCAACCTGCTGGTCGACATGATCGGCACCCTGCCCGCCGACCCCCGCGACGAGGAGCTCGCGCCCCGGCTCAGCGGCGAGTGGATCGGGGAATTCGCCCAGGGTCGCTTCCTCGGCGGGGGCACCCCCGAGGCGCTGTTCCACCGCCCGATCTTCCCCCAGCCGCAGATGGACGAGGCCTGCCGCGCCTACGCGCTGCGCTCGGAGTACACCCGCTTCGAGAGCATCCCCCGGCTGTTCCCGCCCGGGCACCCCGACGCGGCCCGCGTGGCCATCCGCTATCGCGGCCGCGGGCTGCTCGCGGTGCCGCTGGCGTTCATCCGCGAGCGAGACCTGCGGGCGCCCGCCCGCGAGGCCGCGCTGGTGATCCTGGGCGACGAGGGCAACGCCCGCTGGCTGGGCCGCTGGCAGAGCGCCTGCATCTTCGCGGTGGTGCTCTCGGTGGAGCTGGGGGTGCCGCTGCCCGAGGTGGTGATCACCGGGCTCGAGCTCGAGGCCAAGGGCATGATGATGGGCAGCATGGACCCCGAGGAGCGCGCGCTGATCAAGGGCATGATCGCCGAGCTGCCCGCCGAGGCGCGCGAGCTTGTCACCCGGCGCCTGTTCCTCGACCGCGGCTGATCGGGCGCGCACCGTCCCATGGGCTCCGTCGATCCCACCCTCGAGCGCATGTCCCAGCTCGATCGACGGCTGGTCGCGGTGGCCGGCTCGATCAAGGTGCTCTCGGAGATCGCCTGGCCCGCCGGCATCGCCCAGCAGTTCCTGGTGGGCTGGCGCAGGGGTCGACCCGCCCTGCCCGAGATCATCACGCCCTCGATCGGCCTGGGCCACGAGCTCGACGAGCTGCTCGAGATCGCCGCGGCCTGCGACCTGGGGCACCCGGTGGGCCGCTACGTGCACCGCACCGCGCGATCGTTCGCCACCGCGGTGAGGATGCTGCGGGCCGCGGGCACGCCCGATTTCACCCGCTACTCCGAGGAGCTGTACGGCCGCCCCTCCGATCCCGTGATCGGCAGCGAGCAGTCGCTGCTCGACGCGGCCGAGGGCTTCATCGAGGGCACCCTCGAGTTCGAGCGGAGCTGCCTGATCCCCGAGGAGGAGGTGTGCCTGCTCGCGAGCACGGTGGCCGAGGAGCTCCAGCGCGAGGTCTCGGCCTTCTTCGACCGCCACGCGGTGCGGGTGGTGCTCGACCCCAAGCTCTCGGCCAAGGCCGCCGCGGGGGCCAGCGCCATCCGCCTGCGCGGGGCCACCTGCTTCTCGCCCCAGGACATCCCGCAGCTGCTGGTGCACGAGGCCTTCGTGCACACCCTGACCAAGATCAACGGCCAGGCCCAGCCGCACCTGCCCAGCCTGGGGCTGGGCGCCCCGCGGACCACTCGCACGCAGGAGGGCCTGGCGCTGTTCGCCGAGCTGATCTCGGTGGCGATCGACCTGCAGCGCCTGCGCCGGATCGCGCTGCGGGTGAAGGCCATCGACCTCGCCCTGGGCGGCGCCGACTTCATCGAGGTGTTCCGCTTCTTCCACGGCAACGGGCAGAGCGAGGCCGAGAGCTTCCAGTCGGCGGCCCGGGTGTTCCGCGGCGGCGACGTGCGCGGGCGCGTGGCCTTCACCAAGGACGTGGTCTACGTGGGCGGCCTGGTGGAGGTGCACACCTTCATGCGCAAGGCGATCCAGCGCGGCCGCCTGGAGCTGATCCCCTGGCTGTTCGTGGGTCGGCTGAGCCTGCGCGACCTCATCGAGCTGTCGCCGTGGCTGCGCAGCGGCTGGGTGGCCCCGCCGCTGTACCAGCCGCGCTGGGCCCAGCAGCTCCCCTCGCTCACCGCCTTCCTGCTCTACTCGGTGTTCGTCAACGGGGTGAGCCTGCGCGAGGTGGGGCTCGAGGAGATCGCCCAGGACGAGCCCTACGCCTAGCGACCGGCGAGGCGCTGCAGCTGGCCGTCGATGGTGCCCGCGACGATCACCGAGGCGTCGGCCGAGATCGCCAGCGAGCGCAGGTAGGCCGCGATCGCGTGGCGCCGCAGCTCGGCCCCGCTGGCCAGCTCCAGCACCACCACCGTGGTGTCGTGCCCCACCACCAGGCGCTCGCCGTCGGCGGTGATCGCCATGGCCCCCACCGCGCCCAGGCCCGGATCGAGGGTGCGCAGCCGGGTGCCCGCGCGGGGATCGCAGACATGCACCCGCCCGTCGAAATCGGCCACCAGCAGCCGGGTGCCGTCGGGTGAGAACAGCAGCCCGGAGACCCCGCGCGGGGTCTCGAGCACCACCACCTCCTCGCTCCCCGCCGTGCCCACCATCACGTTGCGCTCCACGTGGCGGCTGGCGATCGCCATGCGGGTGTCGTCCTCGGAGATCGCGATCGCCAGCACCTCGGCCGAGCCGGCGTGCATGCGCAGCGGGGTGGAGCCGTCG
Source organism: Myxococcales bacterium (assembly GCA_020633315.1). Lineage (GTDB taxonomy): Bacteria > Myxococcota_A > Polyangia > Nannocystales > Nannocystaceae > Paraliomyxa. Next base: position 35,509 of record JACKDV010000026.1, on the reverse strand, counting down.
GCCGCCCGCATGGTGACGATGGGATCGCCCTGCGCCGACCAGGCGATTGCGCTGCCCCGCGGTGAGATCGCCAGCGCGTCGGGCTCCCCCAGCGGCAGGTACAGGGTGTGCAGCACGGTCATGCTCGCGGCATCCACCAGCTCGAGGCGCTGCGTGGCCGCCCCCGGCTCGCGCGCGTACTGCTCCTCGACCATGGCGAAGATCGGCGCCCGGCTGGCCGCGACCACGCCGTGGGAGAGCTGGCGACGTCGCCACGAGTCGGTGGGCAGCCCCGAGTCGAGGTCGAAGCTCCGCAGCGCGCGACCGCGGGCGTAGGCGTGCACGCGGGCCGCGGAGAGGGCCAGGGCGTCCACGTCCCGCTCGGCTCGCCAGGCGCGGGCGGCATCGACCGGCGCGGCGAGGTCCCGACCCAGCGCCGTGGGCTCGGGGCCGACCGGCTGCTCGTCGAGGGTGAGCCGCGCGAGCACGGGGCGAAAGCCGGTCGCCACCAGCCGCGTCCCCTCGGGGTCGAAGACCAGCGCGTGGGGGACCTGCGACAGCGCCACCTGGGCGAGGCGCTCGGGCTCCGGGCCATCGATGCGCCACAGCTCCAGCCGCTGCTCGCTCGCCACCGCCAGCACGGGCACGCGGGGGTGGAAGGCCACCTTCATGGCGAGCTTCGGGCCGGACCATTCGCGCAGCAGGGTGCCGTCGGCGGCCCGCACCAGGCGGAGGCGATCGTCGAAGCCCACGTGGGCGATGAGCGTGCCGCTGGGATCCATCGCGGCCGCCCGCGGCGTGGGCAGCTCGTCGACGGGAGAGTCGAGCGGATGCAGCGGTCGGAGCACGTAGAGGGTGGACCCGGCCAGCAGGCGCTCCGACGACAGCGCCAGCGGGGTCGGCTGGTGGAGCTCGACGTGCTCGCCCGACTCGAGCTCGTAGAGCTCCACGATCTCGTGGGGCGGCGAGCGATCGTGGTCGTGGTCCTCCCCGCAGCAGGCGCTCGGCCGGTACCGACTCGCGAGCGCGACCCAGGAGCCATCGGCCGACCACGCGCCGTCGACGAGCTCGTAGCCGCCGTGGGCCATGGGGTGGGACTCGAGGGCCACCACGATCTCGCCGGGCAGCGATCGCAGCCCGCTCGCGTCGAGCAGCGACTCCCCGATCACCAGCGGGCGCCCGGGCGCGACCTCGGGGTGCTGGGCCAGCAGCGCCTCGGCGCTCAGCGGCTCGTCGGCGCGTCGACCCTCGTGGAAGGCGGTGGCCTCCATGCCGTCCCAGTGCCACCACCTCCCGTCGGGCCCGAAGGCCAGCGACGCGTCGAGCGGGCGCGGCAGCTCGGCCACCGCCTCGAGAGTGGCGGCCACGGCCACCGTCGGCGGTGGAGCGGCGGCCCCCTGCACGGCCCGGGTGAGGGCGTCGGCCCGCTCGGTGGCGGGCGGGCCCGCGGCCTCGCCGGGGATCTCGGCCTCGCCCTCGCGCGCCCCCGGGGCGCCGCTCGACGACGGGCCAGGCTCGACCTCCCCCTTGGCGCAGGCACCCAGGGTCCCTGCGAGCAGCGCGGCGATGAGGAGCCTCGGCATCGTGCTCACGGGGACCCCAAACGCAGCGAGCGAGCCCGCCGTTCTATGCCAGCGCCTCGGGCCGCCGCGGCGGCACCTCCACCGGGGTCACCGTGCGCGTGGCGGGATCGTAGTCGAGCACGGTGGCCGCCCGCATGCACTCCCAGGTGGTGACGTTGGCGATGGTGGTGGGCCCGTGCTGCCACAGGCCGCCGTCCTCGTGGATGTGGCCGAACAGGTGCAGGGCGGGCCGGATGCGATCGAGGGCGTGCCGCAGGTCGTCGCAGCCCTGCGGGCCGGCGGTGGTGCGATCACCGAAGCCCCGCGGCGGGCCGTGGGTGACCAGCAGGTCCACGCCCTCGGGCACCCGCGCCCACTTGGCCGCCAGCGCCTCGCCGCGCGGGAGGTTGAAGGCCCAGCTGAAGAACTCGGGCTGCCAGGGGCTGCCCCAGATCCGCACGCCGTCGATCGTCACCTCGGAATCCTCCAGGTAGATCGCCTCTTGCTCCAGCCGCGCCCGGGCCGGGCCGGGGGTGCGGACGAAGCACCAGTCGTGGTTGCCGGCGATCACCACCTTGTGCCGATGGGGCTGGCGATGCAGCCACTGCGCGACCAGGTCGAGCTCGGGGAGCCGACCCGTCCGCAGCATGTCGCCGGCGTGGATCAGCACGTCGCCTTCGGGGACCGGCGGCAGCGAGTCCTCGAACAGGTGCGTGTCGGCGACGCAGACCAGGCGCACGGAAGTCAGAGGATAGCGCGGCGACGCACGCGAGCGGGTCCCGGATCACCAAGGGCCCGACGCAGGCCCGAATCATCCCCCCGGCCGCGGCCCTGCGCCTGCTATCATCGGTGGCCATGGACCGTGGCTCCGAGCTCACCCGACGCCTGCTGCTCGCCGTGGCCGCGGGCGCCACCATGGCGGCGGGCTGCACCGATCGCAGCACCGGGAACGAGAGCCTGGGCGACGGCGACGGCACCATGGGCTCGGGGAGCCCGTCGACCGACGGCGACTCGTCGACCACCCTCGCGACCAGCACCTCCACCACGGGCGATCCCGGGGTCACCGCCGACGAGCCCATCTTCGACATCGCCATGCCCCCCGACGTGGGCACCATCTGGGACTGCAGCGAGGGGTCCCTCGTGCCCAGCGACTTCAGCTGCGACGCGCCGCTCGATCCCGACTTCTCGTACCTCATCTGCCTCGAGCCCACGCCGGCCGGCTGCCTGCCCTTCGACGATCCCTCGGTCTCGCAGTCGGGTCAGAGCTGCCTGGACTCGTGCAGCCAGCTCGTCGCGGTGTGCGGCCCCGATCCCGTCCAGCCCGCGGCCTGCTGCTACTGGATGGAGCTCGGCGGCCAGATCTGCCCGGGGCGTCCCTTCACCGTCGACGGCACGGCCCGGCTGGCCGCGCTGCGCTCCGATCCCGGCTGGAGCGAGCCGCTGCGCCCGGCCCTGCACGACCTGGACGCGGGCCAGCGCCAGGCCCTGGCCATGGCGTGGGCCGAGGACGGCCGCTTCGAGCACGCCTCGATCGCCTCGTTCTCGCGCTTCGTGCTGCAGCTGCTGAGCCTGGGCGCTCCGCCCTCGCTGATCGCCGAGGCCCAGCGCGCGACGCTCGAGGAGCTCGAGCACGCGCGGGCGTTCTTCGGGCTGGCCTCGGCCTACGCCGGCGCGCCGCTGGGGCCGGGAGCCCTCGACGTGGTCGGGAGCCTCGACCAGCTCGGTGCGATCGCGATCGTGGTGGGCGCGGCCACCGAGGGGTGCATCGCCGAGACGATCTCGGCCCTGCAGATCGCCGCCGCCCGTGATGCGACCACCGACCCGGTGATCCGCGAGGTGCTCGATCGCATCGCCGCGCAAGAGCTCGCCCACGCCGAGCTCGCCTGGAGCTTCGTGGCCTGGGCCCTGGGTCGCGGCGACGATCGGCTGCGGGCCGCGGTCGCCGACGCCTTCGCCCGGGCCGACGCCGCGGTGCCCCGCGGTGCCCCCTCGCCCGCCGGCCTCGACGACGCGGCGCTGCTGGCCCGGGGCCGCCTGCCCGAGGCCCGCCGCCAGCGACTCGCCCGCGAGGCCCTCGATCGCGTGGTGGGCCCCTGCGCGGCCGCCCTGCTCGCGCCGTGGACCACCCGTGCCGACGCGGTCGTCCGTCACGCCGTGATCGCGACCGCCTGATCCGGACCCCGGCCACGACCCATCGAGCGGCGCTCCGCGAGCCGAGCCTCGGCGACCGGGACCGTCAGGCCGAGGCCCGCAGGTCCTCGCCGTCGGCCAGCCGCCGCAGCAGCCGTCGCACCGGCTTGGCCCGCAGCGGCTTCTCCAGCCACTGCACGTCGTCACGGGCCAGGAACGCCCGGGCGTCGTCGGTGAACGCTCCGCCGGTCATGAACAGGGTGCGACGGGCCAGCTCGGGGGCCTCGCGCTCGAGCGCGGCGTGCAGCTCCATCCCCGACATCTCGGGCATCAGCAGATCGCAGAGCACCACGTCGAAGGCCTCCCCGGCCCGCACCCGCGCCAGCGCCCCCGCCCCCGTGCTCTCGGCCGCCACCTCGGCGTCCACCGAGAGCATCCGGGTCACGGCGCGCAGCAGCATCGGCTCGTCGTCCACCACCAGCACCCGCAGGCGAACGCTCACCGGCTCGAGCTCGTTGGTCTCCTCGGCCACCAACGGCCCCTCGGCGGCGGGCAGCACCACCCGCGCGGTGGTGCCCCGCCCCGGCTCGCTGTCGAGCTCGAGCCGCCCGCCCAGGGTGGTCACGATGCGATGGCTGATCGCCAGGCCCAGCCCCGTGCCCTCGCCCAGCGGCTTGGTGGTGAAGAACGGCTCGAACGCCCGCTCGGCCACCTCGGGCGGGATGCCGGGCCCGGTGTCGGAGATCTCCACGATCACCTCGCCCTCGCTGCCCTCGCGGGTGCACACCCGCAGCTCGTCCTCCCCCGCCCGCCCCGCGCTCATCGCCTGCGCCGCGTTGACCAGCAGGTTGAGGAACACCTGCCCCAGGCGCCCCTCGTCGGCCATCACCCGCGGCACCGGCCGCAGCTCGGTCACCAATTGCGCCCGGTGGCGGATCTCGTTGCCGGCCATCTTCATCGCGGTGCGCAGCGGAGCGATCACGTCCACCGCCCGGCGCCGCTCGTCGGCGCGGGTGAAGACCTTGAGGTCCTTGACGATCGCGGCGATGCGCGAGGTGCCGTCCTCCAGATCGCGCAGCGCCTCGCGCAGCGTGGGCGAGGCGTCGTCGCCCAGCTCGTCCCGCACCAGCTCGATGTTGGCCGACACCCAGGTGAGCGGGTTGTTGATCTCGTGCCCCACGCCGCCGGCCAGGGTGCCCAGCGCGGCCAGGCGCTCGGCCTCGTAGAGCCGCTCCTTGACCCGCTCGGCCTCGGCCGCCCGCTGGGCCGCGATGCGGGCGTTGGCCATGGCCAGCAATTGCGAGGAGATGAGCGCCCCCGCGGCCGCGGCCACGAACAGGTAGGTGGAGCGGATCACGATGTCGCCCAGGCGCGCCAGCCCCAGCACGCCGCTCACCTCGGCGAGCACCAGGTAGGCCACGCAGTACAGCCCCGCCGCCGCGAAGGTCTCGCGCGCGGTGAAGCGGATCGCCACCGAGATCACCGCGATGTAGATCGCGAAGAAGAACGGCGAGTCGAAGCCCCCGGTGGCGTACAGCCACAGCATGGTGAAGCTCGAGTCGATCAGGCTGGTGGCCAGGGCCGACTCGATGCGGGTGCGCTCGCGGATCACTCGCCACCGCAGCGTGGCGCCCCCGTAGATCAGCGCGCAGCCCAGCAGCGACCACGCCAGCCACGGCCGGTCCCCCACCCGCCCCGTCACGAAGGGGTAGAGCACGAAGCCGGTGACGACCAGCGCGAAGCGGACCGCAGCGATCCCCCGCTCGGCCTCGTCGAGCTTGTCGCGCACGGCATCGTGCGCGGCCAAGGCGGGGAATCGCGAGCTCACCACCCCGAAGGTACAACCGCCTCACCACGGGGATCTACGAGAGTCGGCGGGGGATCGAGGGCCTCCACGCCCCGGGGTCGCCGCGCATTCCCTCCGTCGACCTCCGCGATCTCTATCTCGCCCACGCGAAGATCGTTGGGGGTCTCGTGCGTTGGCGCGGGTACCGATGTCGATCACGAGGACCGTTGCCCTGCTGACCCTGTGCACCACCGGCCTCGGCGCGTGGCTCCTGCGCCCCGAGCCCGCCCCCGCCTCCACCCTCGAGGCACCGATCCGACGACCGATGATCACCGACGGCGGCCGGGCGACCGCCCCGGCCGTGCGCGAGGATGCGCGATCGGCGAGCGATCACGCGCCCGGCCGACCCTGAGGTGACGCTCGACCGCCGCCCCGGCGCGGCCACATCGCCTTTGCTTTTGGTCCCCGACCGCGGGTTAGATGTCGCCCATGCGTGGGGGAAGACTCGAGCTCCGACTCGGATCGATCGCGGTGGCGATCGCGATGATGCTGGCCGTGGACACGGCGCGCGCGCAAGAGCCCGTGCAGCGCACGCGCTTCGAGCTGCCGGTCTCCAACGGCTACGGCGCGGTCATCCTCGACCTCGACGACGCCAACCCCTCGCAGTCGCGCCGGCTGGTGCACTTCCGCGAGCACCTGTTCGCGGCCGAGGAGCCGCTGCTCGACGCCGCGGGCGACGAGATCTGGGACGGCAACGGCTTCGCCGCCTCGTACACCCGCGACCTGCTCTACGACGCCTACTTCGGCCTGCGCGACGGCGACGGGCAGGCCTGGCTCACCGACTCCCCGGTGGACCTCGACACCAGCGGCTACGCGGGGTGGCAGGCGGGCGCGACCGGGGGCACCGGCATCGCCACCATGGTGCAGACTCGGGGCTCACTGGAGGCCACGCAGTACTTCTTCGCGCCCATGGAGATGGAGGCCAACGGCTTCGTGATGGCGATGCGGGTGCGCAACGTGGGCGGGGCCACGGTCTCCGGGGCCCAGGCCTTCTCGCTGGCCAACTTCCACCTCGGCTACGGGCGCGCGACCTCGCCCTGGGAGGTGGGCAACGACATCGGCGAGAACGGCGAGACCCTGCAGTGGGATCCCGCGGGCGGCGGCTCGTTCACCGAGCGCGGCTTCGCCGGGGCGATCGCGATGCGCCCGGCGGGCAACGTGAGCCACTACGGAGCGGCCCCCGACGTGAACGTGTACGGGATCGTCGACGGCGGAGGCTTCGCAGACCTGCCCGACAACCCCACCCCCGACGTGTCGAATACCGGGGCCACCGGCGCCCTGCAGTTCGACCTCGGCGACCTCGACCCCGGGCAGGAGGCCTGGGTGGCGATCACCTACGTGCACCACGGCGACCCCTTCGCGGGCGCGGCCGCGCTGGGCCTGGCCGACGCGTGGATCGACGGGCGCGGCCCCCAGCAGCTGGTGGAGGACGAGATCGCCTACTGGGCCGACTTCCAGGCCACGCTCACGATCCCCGCGGGCGTCAGCGCCGACGAGGAGACCCTCACCCGCCACAGCGCGGTGATGCTGGCGATGGGTCAGGTGCGCGAGGACGAGTTCTTCCTGCGCGAGTGGCTGAGCCAGGACGGAGAGCTCCGCCGCACCCGCTTCCCCGGCTCGCTGCCGGGGGTGGTGCAGCACCACGGCCAGGGGGCGATCCTCGCCAGCCTGCCGCCGGGCAACTGGACCTACGCCTGGATCCGCGACGGGGCCTACGCCACCGTGGCCATGGCCACCCTGGGGATGACGGCCGAGGCCCACGCCGCGCTCGAGTTCTACCTGAACGCCGAGGCGGGTCGCTTCGTGGACTGGACCGAGCTGGCCCCCTACTCGATGCCCGACTACCAGATCTCGCTGGTGCGCTACTACGGCTTCGGGGTGGAGGAGACCGACTTCAACGGCTTCGGCCCCAACCTCGAGTTCGACGGCTTCGGCCTGTTCCTGTGGGCGCTGCGCAACTACGAGCGGCTCAGCGGCGACGAGAGCCTGGCCGAGGACAACTGGCCGCTGATCTCCGAGCGCATCGGCGACGTGCTCGTGGCCCTGGTCGATCCCACCACCGGCCTCATCCGTCGCGACTCGTCGATCTGGGAGAGCCACTGGCAGGGGCGCGAGCGCTACTGGGCCTACACCACCATCACCGCCGCGCGGGGCCTGTGCGACGCGGCCGAGATCGCCGAGCGGGTGGGCGACGCCACCCGGGCCCAGACCTACCGCGACACCGCCAACGGCCTGCGCGACGCGATCGTCGATCGCCTCACCGACGGCGACGGGGCCATCGGCTCCACCGCCGAGGAGCTGCAGGCCGGCGAGGGCTACTGGGACGCCGCGGTGATCGACGCCGTCGCGATGGGGCTGTTCGATCCCCAGGGAGAGATCGCGACGGCCACCCTCGCGGGGCTCGACGCCAACCTCATCACCCCCGCCAGCGAGGTGGGCTGGTCGCGCAACGACGACGACACCGACCACGCGGGGGGCAAGGACCTCAGCCCCTGGGGCAGCGTGTACGACTCGGTGGAGTGGGTGATCACCGACCTGCGCGGGGCCCAGGCCTTCCGCGCCGCCGGCGATGCGACCCGCTCCGACGCGATCCTCGACTGGATCCTGCGCCAGTCGCTGGCCAACTACCTGATGGTCGCCGAGACCTTCGACGCCAACACCGGGGTGTACGAGAACAACACCCCCATGCTGGGCTTCGGCGCGGGCGCGTGGTCGCTGGCCGTGGCCCACCGCGCGGGTCGCTTCGGCGACGCGGCCTGCGGCGAGTTCTGGGAGGGCGGCGGCGGCAGCGAGACCGGCGGCGAGTCGACCGGCGGCAGCGAGGGCACGGGCAGCCCCGAGACCTCCACCGGCAGCGGCGACGACACGGGCGCGACCAGCTTCGTGACGATCACCGCCAGCGACACGAACAGCGGCTCGAGCGGCTCGAGCGGCGCGGGCTCGGAGGACGGCGGCGGCGGCTGTGGCTGCAGGACCACCGGCGGCCCGGGGGGCCCGGCCGGCCTGGGCCTGCTCGCGCTGGGCCTGCTGGGGCTACGCCGACGCCGACGCTAGCTCAGCTCGTCCTCGTCGACGTACAGCGAGCTCACGCACAGCTCCTCGAGGTTCTCGAGCGCCTCGTCGATCGACGAGCCCCCGCTCTCCACCAGGCTCAGGCTCATGGCCGCCATCACCACCAGCCGAGGGTAGCGCTGGGTGCGGGCCGACATCTCGGCCGGGATCCTCGCCAGCTCGGGCGCCACCTCGATCTCCTGCGGCCGCAGCTCGCCGCGGAGCGCCCGTCGCAGCACCTCGGCGAAGGCCGCGTCGGTGACCCCGAGCGCGCGCTGCCGACGGGCCAGCGAGCGTAGGCGTCGCCAGAACAGGCGCTCGGCGATCTCCTCGGGAGACCCGTCGAGCTGCGCCGTCTCGAGCCGCGCCAGCACCTCCTGGGCGCGCTGACGCAGCTCGGGCTCGGGCGCGCTCTGGGCCAGGGTGCGGGCCAGCTGCGCGGAGTTGTCGAGGAAGGCCGGGCTCGGGCTGCCGCCGTGACCCACGAGCTCCTCGATGCGCCCGGCCGCGCCCTCCATCACCTCCACCGCCGCCCGCAGCTCGCCAGCGGAGCGCAGCACGTGCCCGCGGTTGACCTGCAGGGTGCAGGCATCCACCTGCGCCTCGAGCCAGGTGTCGTCGCGCGGCCGCGTCTGGTCGGCGAGCCAGCCGTCGAGCAGCTGCAGGCCCTGCTCGACGATCGCGGCCACCCGCGACGGCTCGTCGCCGCGGTCGGCCGCGAGGCGAGCCAGGTCGCCGAAGCCCTTGGCGAGGACGGGATGCCCCTCGCCCTGCTGCTCGCGGCGGATCGCCTGGGCGTGGAGGTAGGCCGCCTCGGCCTCGTCGAATCGACGGGCCTGGTGGAGCACCACCCCCCGGGTGTGGACGACCTCGGCCCGGTCGTCGGGGGAGACCCGCTCGAGCCCCTCCATCGCGATCCGAGAGCCCTCGAGCGCCTCGTCCAGGTCTCCGGCGAACGCCTGGGTGCGGGCCTTCACCGCGTGGGCCTTGGCCACCTGGTCGGCTCGCCCCAGCGCACCGCCCAGCGTGATCGCCCGCTCGCAGCCGGCGATCGCCTCCTCCTCGCGGCCGAGGTGGCTCGACCCGATCGCCCGGCTCACCAGGCCCTCGATGAACCCGGGTGCCCGCTCCTCGTCGAGGATCAGCGCCGCGGCCTCGCCCGCCGCGATGGCCCCGAAGTCGGCGTCGTCCCACAGCGACGCGAAGAAGTCGTCGCCGCGCGCCTCGTCCCCCCACTTGGCGTCTCCGCGCACCGCGTGGCGCAGCTGCTCGAGGGCCTGCGGGCGGCGGCCGAGCTTGGCCAGCACCGCCGACCAGTTGAAGCGCATCCCGGGGCGAGGATCCTCGCCGAAGCCGAGCTCGTCCTGCGCCGCGAGCCGCTCGAGCGCGGCCAGGGTGTCGGCGAGCACCTCCGCCGCCTCCTCCAGCCGCTCGCCGAAGATGCGGGCGTTGGCGCGGATCTGCCAGCCGAGGGTGCGGTCGGGCTCGAGCTCCACCAGCGCGTCGGCATGGCGCGCGGCCTCGTCCCACCGCCGGGCCTCGTAGGTGCAGCGGGCGAGCGCCTCGAGCACGTCGACACGGCTGGCGCGGGTGCTGCTGTCCCGCGTGTCTGCGATCCGCTGGGCCAGCGCCGAGCGCTCCTGCTCCGGGATCTCCAGGGCTCGCAGCGCATCGCCGTACACGGTGATGGCCGCCGCCACATCGCTCGGCTCCAGCGCGCGCGCCAGGGCCAGGCGGCACTCGGGAGCATCGGGCACCCAATCGACCGCGCGACGCAGCAGGGCCACGTCACCGCCGTGGGCCCCGGCCTCGAGCGCGAGCAGACCCGCGATCGAGGGCAGCCGCTCGAGCAGCACGCGGCTCGCCGCCGCCCGGGCCGCGGTGTGATAGCCCCAGCGACCCACCCAGTCCACGAGTGCCGCGGCCACCTCCTCGTCGCCGTCGCCCGGCAAGGCCTCGAGCGCGGCCTCGAGGCGCGGGCGGTGCTCGGCCACGCGAGCCAGGAAGGCCTGCTTGTCCTCGATCTCGTCGGACCCACGGTCGTCGCCGTTGTGCTCGCGGTAGCGCACCAGGAAGTCCAGCGATCCCTCCACCTCGGCCTGCGCGGCGGCGGCCAGGGCCAGGGCCTGCAGGGGCTCGCCCGCATGCTCGTGGGCCAGCGCCCGCAGCAGCAGCCCCTCCTCGTGGTCGGGCACCTCGGCGAGCAGCGCATCCATGGCGCGGACCACCCGTCGCCACTGCCCCGCCTCCACGCCCTCGCGAGCGCGTCGCAGCAGCTCGTGACGATCGTCGGTGGGGCCGTCGTGCAGGGTGCCGTCCTCGGCCTCCTCGCAGGCCTGGTGCACGCGCTCGAAGGTGGGCGCGAGGTCGTCGTGCCGCTGCACCGCCGCGGCGAGCAGCGCCTCGGTGCGGCGATCGGCTCGGAACTGCAGCAGCCGCGCCGCGGCCCAGCGGACCAGCGGCTCGTCGTCCAGCAGCACGGCCCCCATCGCGTCGAGCACCGGCTCCTTGGGGAGCGCCGTGGCGAGCAGCAGCGTGGAGAGCCGATGGACCGCCCGGATGCGGGCCCGGGGCTCCTGGGCCTCGCGCGCGTGGGCGAGCACCTCCTCGACGGTCTCGCAGGGCAGCCTCGACGACAGGCGCTCGCCCAGCTCGCCCGCGGGATCGGTGATCACCAGCAGCACGGCCCCCGAGGCGGCGTCCATCCCCGCGCTCAGGGCTCGGCCCTCGGTCCCCGCCCAGCGCAGCGAGACGATGCCGTGGGTCCACGGCGATCGCTCCACTCGCTCGAGCCCCAGCTCCGCGGCCACGCGCTCGAGCTCGGCCGAGCCCACGGGCGCGGTGGTCAGGCGTACGTCCATCATGTCCCCTCCTCCAGCGGGAGCTGGGGCCGCTGGGGCCGCAGCACGTCCTCGAGCTCGCGGCGCAGCGCGTCGTCGGGCGGCAGCCGCAGGGCCAGCTCGAAGAGCAGCGCGTCGAAGCCATGGCCCGAGGCCAGCTCGGCCAGCGCCGGGAGCAGCCCCGGGTCGTCGTGGCTGCGCTGCATCCAGCGCTCGAGCAGCGCGAAGCTGGTGGGCTCGGCCGGCTCGGTCGACACCTTGGCGTGCATCGCCTGGGGATCGTCCTCGCAGTGGCGATCCACCTCCTGGGGAAGGAGGGTGCCCCCCCGCAGGATCGAGGCCACCAGGTCCACGGGCAGGTCGTGGGCGGGCAGGGCCTCGCCCAGCTGCGCCTCGAGCTCGCGCAGGGTCTGTGCGTCGTCGGCGGGCTGGTAGCGCAGCTCGAACACCCAGCCCCGGCTGGGCATGCGCTGGATGATCATGGCGCTGCGCGACCACAGGCTGCGAAAGCCGGTCGACGGGAAGCGACCCGGGTGCTCCTCGAGGGAGCGCTGGCGCATCACGTGCATCGTGAGCATGTCGAACTCGGGCTCCAGGTCCGCCCAGGGATCGTCGGCGTGGCCGCTGGCCCAGGTGGCGTCGTCCATCCACGGCTCGTAGCCCTCGATCACGCGGGTCACCAGGGAGGGATCGTCCACCTCGATCGGCTTGGCGATCCGCAGGGTGCGACCGAGCTCGGCCAGCGGAGGTGGCTGCGGCACCAGGTAGGGCGCCAGCCGTCGTCGCAGCCCCGGCCCGGTCGGCGCCCCGCGGACCCACAGCGCCGGCGGCATCGCGCGCGACAGGCTGACCCACGGCTGCTCGGGGCGCTCGGGGTCGAGCAGCAGCACCAGCGCGCACTCGCTGCGGCTGAGCCTCCGGTAGCGCCGGGTCCCGATCGCCAGCGGCACGCTGCGCTCCAGGCGAGCCCGGCACGCCTGGTGGAACCCCTCGACGAACGGGATCTGATCCCAGGTCTCGAGGAAGCGGCTGCGGACCTCGGGCGACTGCTCCTCGTCGAGCCAGGTGAGCTCGAGCGCCTCGCTCAGCTCGGGGTCGTCGCGTAGCTCGGCGAGCCAGCTCGGAGGGGTCATGTCCATGGGCTGGGCTCCTGGGTCCGCTCGATCATGCGACGGACGCCGAGGCCCGCGGTTGCACGCAAGCCGTCCCGCGCCTGCGGAGCTCGGCGGGCCGGCCGGGCGGGTCGGCTCAGCGGCTCCCGTCGGCGGGCCCCTGCGCCTCGGTCTCGAAGTCGGCGCGGCGGATGAAGTGCTCGCGCCCGGCCTTCACGTCCCAGACGATCACCGCCTCCTCGCCACGGATGATCACCTCCTGGTCGAGCGGGGGCGCCGGGGCGCAGGCGTGGGCGACGGAGGGAGCCGGGACCGCCGCGAGCGCGAGCCCCAGGGCGAGCGCGCGAGCGCGACGGGTGGTCCAGGCGGGCATCGGGATCATCGTAGCGCCCGTGCCCGCGCCCACACGAGGGTCGTCGCGGGGCTCGAGCCCGCGAAGCCTCGGTAGCTCGTGCTACGAGCGCATCGCCGGAGAAATCTGCACTTGTCCCGCGAGCCCGGCTACGAAAGCATTCCTGCGCCGCCCGCCATGGAGACGCTGCCCGAGGTCTCGGCCCTGCTCCGACGGGGCCCTGCGTCGGGGCCTGCCGATTCCCAGCAGGCCCTGCGCCGCGAGCTGGTGCTCGACCGCGTGTTCGCGCCGGCGGCCTCCGAGAGCGCCCGCATCGATCGCTACCGGCTGCTGCGTCACCTGGGCGAGGGTGGCATGGGCTCGGTGTGGGTGGCCCACGACGAGCGGCTGGGGCGAGAGGTCGCCATCAAGCTGCTGCGCGGCTCGGCCAACGAGCGGACCGCGGCCCGCCTAGTGCGCGAGGCCCAGGCCCTCGCCGCGCTCTCGCATCCCAACGTGGTGCAGGTGTACGGCACCGGTCGCAGCGACGGCCAGGTGTACATCGTGATGGAGCTGATCGCGGGCCAGAGCCTCGCGACCTGGCTGCACCAGCCGCGGCCCTGGCCCCGGGTGCTCGAGGTGATGATCCAGGTGGCCCGCGGCCTCGCGGCCGCGCACGAGGCCGGCATCGTCCACCGCGATCTCAAGCCCTCCAACATCGTGATCGACGAGGACGGACGCGCGCGACTCATCGACTTCGGGATCGCCCGCCGAGACGAGGACACCACCGGCGAGCCCCCGCCCACCCCGGCCGGCTCCGACCCCCTGCCCCCGGGCACGCCGCTCACCCGCACCGGCACCGTGGTGGGCACGCCCTCCTACATGGCCCCCGAGCAGCTGCGGGGCGAGGCCTCGCCGGCCTCCGATCAGTTCGCCTTCTGCGTCACGCTCTACGAGGCCCTCTACGGCGCGCGGCCGTTTGGGGGCGACGACTACGAGGAGCTGATCGTGGCGATCACCTCGGGCCCGCGCCCGCCTCCGCGACCCGAGGCCGACGTGCCGCCGTGGCTGCATCGCGTGGTGGCCCGCGGCCTGGCCATCGACCCCACCCAGCGCTGGCCCTCGATGACCGCGCTCGCCGAGCGGCTCCGCCCGCCCTCCCGCCGCGCGCGTGCGTGGCCCCTGGGGCTCGTGGCCGGGGCCATCCTGGCCGCGAGCGTGGGCGGGGCGCGGTGGCTCGCCGGTCGCGACGAGGATCCCTGCGACTCGGCGCGAGACGAGCTGGCCTCGGTGTGGACGCCGGATCGTCGGCAGCGCCTGCACCTGGCCGCGGGCGACGGTCCCGAGCCGGTGGCCGGGGCGCTGGACGACTGGGCCTCGCGCTGGCACCAGGGCCACACCCGGGCGTGCCACGAGGCGGCGGAGATCGGGGCCTCGGCCTCGGGCACCGCCGAGCTGGCCTGCCTGCGCGACGCGGCGTCGGAGCTGGGGGCGCGGCTCGACGCGCTCGAGCAGGACACCGACCCGCGCTGGGCGATGAGCTTCGACCCGCGCGCGCTGCCGGATCTCGAGCGCTGCGCCCGAGGAGGCACCGGGGCCGAGCCGGGCGATCCCCGGGCTCGGCAGCTGCTGGCCCGCGCCCGCGGGCTGCGTCGCGCCGAGGCCCACGCGCGCGCCGAGGCGATGGCGAGTCAGGCGATCGAGCGCGCGGTCGCGGCCGGCGACGAGGAAGGCGAGGCCATGGGTCGGCTGCTGCGGGCCGAGCTGTGGCTCGCGCTCGAGCGCTTCGACGACGTGGAGCCCGAGCTGCTCGCCGCCTACGAGCGGGCCCGCGAGCTCGCCGAGCCGGAGCTCGAGCTCGACGCCGCGCTGGCGATGGTCCGCATGCTCACCATGCGCGATCGCTTCGACGAGGCGAGCACCTGGATGCGTCACGCCGAGGCGGCCTGGGAGCGAGGCGAGCGCTCGCCGGGCGCCCGGGTGGATCTGCTGCGCCGCCGCGCCCTGCTGCACCGCGATCACGGCGAGCTCGACGCGGCCTACGACGACGCCCGCGAGGCGCTGGGGGTGGCCACCGAGCTCGACGACCCCGCGCTGGTCCCCTCGATCCAGGCCGAGCTCGCCGCGATCGCCCGCAAGCGCGGCGAGCTGCCGGTGGCCCTCGATCACTACCGCCGGGCGCTCGCGGCCGAGGAGGCCCGCCTGGGCCCGCACCACGGCGCGGTGGGTCACGTGCTCACCAACCTCGGCGCCACCCTGCGGCTCACCGGCGAGCTCGACGAGGCCCGCGCCCAGCAGGAGCGCGCTCTCGAGATCCTGCTGGGCGTGTACGGCGAGCACCACACCTCGGTGGCCGACGTGCACACCAACCTGGGGCTGGTGGCCTTCGATCAGCGCGACACGCCCCGGGCGCGGCATCACTTCGAGCGCGCGCTCGAGATCCTCGCCGACATCCACGGGGGCGACGGCGCGAAGTCGGCCGTGGTGTGGGCCAACCTCGGCGCGCTCGAGTACCTCGACGGCCGGCTCGAGGCCTCCATGCGCGCGGGCAAGCGCGCCCTCGCGGGCATGGAGCGCGACCTCGGCGAGGGCCATCCCGACACCGCGCCCGTGCTCGGCAACCTGGGGGTCCTCGCCTTCGAGCGCGGCCAGCTCGGCGAGGCCATGGGCTACCTGGGCCGCGCCCGCGCGGTGCTCGAGGCGGCGCAGGGCGTCGACCCCATGCGCTTCGCCGAGATCGACACCAACACGGGGCTGGTGGCCTTCGAGCGCGGCGACCTCGATCGCGCCCGCGAGGCGCTGCGACGGGGACGCGAGGTCTTCGCCCGCGAGCAGGGCCCCTCCCACCCGCGGGTGGCCACCGTCTCCTTCGACCTGTGCCTCGTCGAGCTCGAGCAGCGGCGCTACGCCGCAGCGGCGGCCGAGTGTGCACGCGCGCGAGAGGTCTACGCCACCCAGCCCGACCCGGTGGGCGAGGCCAACCTCGTCGTGGCCGAGGCTCGCCGGGCGATCGCCGAGGGGCGCCGCGACGAGGGGCTGCGGGGCTTCCACGACGCGATCGCGATCCTCGACGCCGAGCTCGGGCCGGAGCACCGCGAGCTCTACGACGCGCTGGTCCACCACGGCCGGGCGCTGCTGGGCGCCGGTCGGGCTCGCGAGGCCGGGCCGGTGCTGGCGCGGGCCCACGGCATCGCCACGCAGGAGCAGGACGATCGCCACCTGCTCGAGAGCGGCCTGTACCGGGCGCGGGCCCAGTGGGAGGCCGGCGAGCGCGAGGCGGCGCTCGAGAGCTTCACCGCCGCCGCGCCGCTGGTGAGCGACGACGAGAGCTTCGCCGACGCGGCCGCGGCCTGGCGAGCGCGCCCTCGCTCGGCTCCCCCGCTGCCCGCGGAGCTCGAGGCGGCCCCGCCCTGAGGCAGCCCGTCCTCGTTCCGCGAGCCCCCACCGTCGATCACGAGCCGCGCTGCTCGCCGCAATCGCGGGACAATCGAGGCACGGCCACGGTGTGATGCGTGGCCTGGGCTACGCGATGATGCCTCGGCGATCCACCGCGGCTCGCGAGCGCGCAATGGCGGCCCCTCGGGAGGATCGAGCCGCTATCATCGTGGTCGTGAGCGAGGCCGAGCTGGTGAGGGCGTGGGTGGAGGGTGACGACGACGCGGGGCGGGCCCTGTTCGCGCGGCACTTCGATCGGCTGCACCGCTTCTTCTCGAGCAAGATCGGCCACGGCATCGACGACCTCGTGCAGGAGACCATGCTCGCCTGCGTGGAGGGCAAGGGTGGCCTGCGCCGACCCGAGGCGTTCAAGACCTTCCTGTTCGGGGTGGCCCGCCGACGCCTCTACCGCAAGTGGCGCGACGAGCAGCGGGGCTCCAACGCGATCGACTTCGGCCTCACCTCGGTGGAGGACCTGGGCCTGAGCCCCAGCGGCGTGGCCAGCCAGCGCGAGGAGCAGCAGCGGCTCGTGGAGGCGATGCGGCGGATCCCGGTGGAGCTGCAGATCGCCCTCGAGCTGTTCTACTGGGAGGAGATGAGCGCCTCCGAGATCGCCGAGGTGCTCGAGCTGCCCGAGGGCACGGTGCGCAGCCGGCTGCGTCGCGCTCGCAGCCTGCTCGAGGACCAGCTCCGCTCGGCCAGCCTCCGCGCCTCGCCGGGCCGCGACGGCGAGCCCCCGACCCCTCCGGGCTGAGCGACGCGACACGAGGCCGGCCCTCGGGGCGGGATCGACCCGCGCGCCGGTGCTACCCTGAGCTCCCTTCGTGTCGTCGTCCCTCCGAGCCGTTGCCCCCACGCGCCTCGAGATCACCGGGGAGATCGGCAGCGGGGCGATCGCCACCGTGGTGCGCGTGGTCGATGCCGACACCGGCCTGGCCCACGCCGCCAAGATCCTCCACGAGCGTCACCGTCGCGACGAGGGGGCGCTGCGTCGCTTCCAGCGCGAGGCCGAGCTCGCCTGCGGCCTTCGGCACGACAACCTCGTGCGGGTGCACGGCGCCGTGCCCCTCGACGGGCGCCCCGCCCTGCTGATGGAGCTGGTCGAGGGGCCCAACCTCAGCGACCACCTCGCGCAGCAGGGGCCGCTGGACGAGCCGGAGCTGGTGGAGCTCGCGCTGGGGATCGCCCGCGGCCTGGCCCACGCGCACGCAGCCGGTGTGATCCACCGGGACCTCAAGCCCGCCAACATCCTGCTCGCGCCCGGCCCCGTGCCCAAGATCGCCGACTTCGGCATGGCCCGCGCCTCGTCCTTCGCCGGCGCCGACAAGGGGGCGCTCACCGTGCTGGGCACGCCGGGCTACATGGCGCCCGAGTGCCTCGAGCCGCTCGCCGTCGATCCTCGCACCGATCTCTACGCGCTGGGCTGCATCCTCTACGAGCTCGCCACCGGGGCGCCGCCCTTTGGCGGGGCCACGCCCTTCGCGGTGCTCGACCAGCACCGCAACGCCCCCGCGCCGGCGCTGCCCGAGCGCTTCTCGCCGGGGCTGCGCCGGCTGGTGGCGCGCCTGCTCGCCAAGGCCCCCGGCGATCGACCGCAGTCGGCCCGCGCGGTGGTGGAGGCCCTCGAGTCGCTGCGGGACAGCGGCGGCGCGCTGGTGCCGGTGGAGCCGAGCGCCCTCGCGGCGGTCGACCCCGAGCTCGCGGCCGACGGTCGCTGTGCCGGCTGCGGCGCGGCCGTGCTCAAGGAGACCCGGGTGTGCTTCCGCTGCGGCCTGGTGCAGGTGGTGATCGAGCCGGGGCCCTGCTCGATCTTCGTGACCGGCCCCGGCAAGGTCTCGCACAAGCTCGACTCGGAGCGTCGCGATCGCCTGCTGCGCTGGCTGCGGGCCAACGAGGCGGTGGGCCTGGACCCCGGCGGCCTCGGGCGCCGGATCCCCCGGCTGCCCTTCGTCCTGCTCACCGGGCTGAGCCAGCGCAGCGTGGAGACCCTGGCCGCCTCGCTGCAGCGCATCGGCATCGAGACCGCCTGGGCCCGCGGCGGCCGGCTGTCGCACTTCGGGATCCTGCGCAACACCAACAAGCTCGCCGGGCGGGCGATGGCGATCTGCGTGGGGATCGTGGGCACCCCGATGATGATCCACCCCGGCCTGGGATTGCTGAGCCTGCCGGTGCTCGCCGCGGTGCTGCCCTTCGTGTATGGCACCACCCTGTACCGCGCGTCGCGACCGGTGGCCACCACCCGCCAGACCGACGAGCACGGGCTGCCCCCGCGGGTGAAGGCGCGGCTCGACGAGCTGCCCGCCGTGGTCGCCCAGATCGGCGAGCGACGCCACCGCGAGGCCCTGCGCGCGGTGGTGCACCGGGTGATCACCCTCAGCCGCAACACCCCGCCCGCGATGCAGCCCGAGATCGAGGCCGAGATGGAGCACGCGCTGCACCTGGCCGCGGGCGCCACGCTGCGCATGGACCAGCTCGACCGGGAGATGACGGCGGCCGGCTTCGATCCCGCCGAGCCGAGCGCCCGCGCGCTGATGCACGAGCGCGACCTGTGGTCGGCGCGGCTGCTCGAGCTCACCGCCACCCTCGACGCGCTCGCGGCCCGCCGCGCCGCGGCCCGGGCCATGGCCGACGACGTGGAGCTGCCCGAGCACCTCGAGCACCTGCGCGCCACCGTGGAGGCGCTCGAGGAGGTGCAGCGCGGATGAGCGAGGCCCCGGCTCCCGCCTTGCCATGGCTGCCCTGGCCCCATCGGGTGCTCGAGGGCCCGCACGACGTGGGCACCGAGCAGCGCTGGCGCATCGTGCTCGACGACGGTCGCCCCGTGCTCGTGGCCCAGCTCGCCGCCGACCTGGCCCGCGACGAGTCGATCCGCCGCCGCTACGCCCGGGACGCCGAGCGCCTGATGAGGCTGCCCGCGCACGCCCTGGTGCCCACCCTGGCCGTGGGTCCCCTGCCCGATCCTCGCGACCCCGCTGCGATCGCGCCCTGGCGGGCCCGGCTCGATCCGCCCGGCGAGCCCCTCGAGGCGTGGCTGCGGCGAGCCCCGGTGCCGCTCGAGGAGCTCACCCGCGTGTTCGTGGGCCTGGCCGACGCGCTGCAATCGGTGCACGCGACCGGGGCGGTGCTCCGCGACCTGCGACCCTCGCAGGTGCTGCGCGCCGAGGACGGCCGCGTGCTGCTGGTGGACGTGGGCCTGTCGCGGGTGGACGTGCTGTCGAGCCACACCGCCTCCAGCCTGCTGATGCAGGGCTCGGCCTACGTCGCGCCCGAGCAGGTGCACGCCACCGCCGTCGATCAGCGCTCCGATCTCTTCGGCCTGGGCGTGATGATGTGGCAGGCGCTGAGCGGCGAGCTGCCCTTCGGCGACGGCCCGGCCTTCCTGCGCGAGCGCGTGCCCCTGCCCCCGCTGGCCCGGCTGCGCCCCGACGCCCCGCCCGTGCTCGACGCCCTGGTGCGGGCCTGCCTCGACGACGATCCCAGCCGTCGCCCCGCGACCGCGGCCGAGGTGGCCTGGGTGCTGCGGGGCGGCAGCTCCACCTCGCTGGTGGAGCAGGCGACCACGGTGTGTCAGCACTGCGGCGCGCGGCTGCGGGTGGGCCAGCGCCTGTGCCTCGCCTGCGGTCGGCTCTCGGTCCGCTTCCTGCCCGCCGCGCCGGGCGAGCCCGCGTTCGGCATCGACCTGCGCAGCCTCGACGAGGACGCCCACAAGCTGCGCTGGCTGCAGGGCTTCGTCGACGACGTAGCGCAGCCTCCCGCGCGGCTGCCCGAGTTCCTCGTGGGCTCGTCGCACCTGTACGCCGAGGAGGAGCGACACCGCCGCGTCCGCCTGCCCGCGCGGCTGTTCGGCAACCTCGGCCAGGACACCGCCGAGGCGCTCGCCGAGCGCATGCGGGCCGAGGGCCTCGACGTGCGCGTGGTGGGGCCGCCCCAGGTGCGGGCCTCGGGGCGGCAGGCCATCGCCACCATCGTGGGCACCATGCTGCTCGCCGCCGTGCTGATCCCCGTGGGATCCGCCGCGGTCGCGACCGCCCTCGGCCTCGGCCTCGCCGGCGCCCTGCTGATGCTCGGTCGCCACAACAACGTCAAGTCGTGGGTGGAGCGCACGCACGCGCGCTTCCAGCTGCGCTCGCTGCCCGCCTCGCTGCCCGCCTCCGATCCCCTGGTGGCCCGGCTGGCCGCGCTGCTGCGGCCGCCCTCGCCCGACGCCGAGGTGCCCGGCGACGTCAAGGAGGTGGTGGGCGAGCTGGCGCTGCTGGTGCAGCGGCTGGTCGATCACCGGGCGCTGCAGGCTCGCAACGCGCACGAGCTCGAGGTGCTCACCGCTCCGCTCGAGCCGCTGGTGGCCGCCATCGAGCGGCTGGTGGAGCAGCTCCACCAGATCGGCGCCGAGCTGGCCGAGCTCGACGAGGGCGCGATGGTGCGGGCGCTGGCCGCCAGCGAGGCGCGGGGCGAGGATCGGGAGCGACGGCAGGCGCTGCTGCAGGGG
This sequence comes from Myxococcales bacterium, assembly GCA_020633315.1. Lineage (GTDB taxonomy): Bacteria > Myxococcota_A > Polyangia > Nannocystales > Nannocystaceae > Paraliomyxa. The sequence continues at coordinate 14,737 of JACKDV010000026.1, read as the reverse complement.
CTCGATCGCCTGCGGGCGCTCGAGGATCGCCGCGCTGAGGTCTTCCACCGCCTGCTCGAGGCACGCTCGCTGCTCGAGCGCACGGTGGAGCTGGGGCTGGCCGTGCACGACGAGGGGCTCGAGCACGAGCGCCGCCTGGCGCTGGCCGTGGCGGCGCTGGGCGAGGGGTCATGAGCTCGCCGCGGCCGTCGTCCTATCGCAGCCGCAGCTCGTAGAAGAAGTTGTCCTCCAGCACCCCTTCGTGCGTGGAGACCATGACGAAGCCCGCGCTCTGCAGCTCGGCCCGGAACGCGTCGGGGCTGGCCCGCACGTGCTCGAGCAGCCACGCGTCGCTCTTGCCCTCCTCGGCGCGGTAGTCGATCACCACCAGCCGCCCCTCGGGTCGCAGCGCGGCGTGGATCGAGGCGAGGTAGGCGGCCGGCTTCTCCACGTGGTGGTACACGTCGACCATGATCGCCAGGTCGATCGACCCGGGCGGCAGCCCCACCGCGTCCTGCTTGGCGCGCACCAGCTCCACGTTCTCCAGCCCGGCCTCGCGCGCCTTCTGGCCCACGTGATCGAGGAAGTAGGGCTGCACGTCGACCGCATACACCTTGCCCTCGGGCCCCACCGCCTCGGCCAGCGGGATCGTGAGCATCCCGGTGCCCGCGCCCACGTCGGCCACCGCCATGCCGGGTCGCAGCCCGAGCTCGGCGAGCACTTGGTCGCGCCGGTCGTAGACCTCCCGCCCCTCTCGCTCGAAGCGGCTGGCCCACTGCTCGGGATCGGTCTGCTCCTCGTAGCGCTGGTTGATCTCGAGCTCCACCTGCTGCGGCGCGGCCCCGGCCGTGGGCGTCTCGACCTCGCCCGCCTCGGCCCCGACCGGCCCGGCCGCGTCGGCGTCGGCGGGCGCCTCGGCCTCGCCCGCCCCGGCGGCGTCGATCACCGGAGGCTCGGTCGACTCCCCGGGCGTGGCCGCAGTGGGAGCACACGCGAGGATCCACGAGCCGAGCAGCACCATGGCACCGAAGCGAGCGTGCATGCCCGCCGTGTACCACGGCGCATCCGCGCGCGCTCGTCGATGGTAGAGCCTCGGTCGCCCATGGAGCACGCACTGGTCACCGGAGCGCCGGGCTTCCTCGGCGCCCACGTCGTCAGGACGCTGCTCGAGCGCGGGGTGAGGGTCCGGCCGACAGCCTGGCGTGGTTCCGCGAGCACGGGATGCTCTGACCGCCCGCCGCGGCCCTCGGTCGAGCGGGGTCCCGGACGCGGGCTACGAGCCGGGCGTCCGCCCGGCCTTCGCGAGCGCCTCGGATAGCCCCGGAACGTGCTCGGCTCCCACCGGCACCGTGATGCTCGAGCCCTCGAATGCGTCGCCGAAGGGCTCGTGGGCGCCCCCGAGGCACTCGGCCAGGAAGGCCTCGGCGACGGCATCGAACGCCCCCTCGTTCTGCGGCCGCCGAAAGCCATGGCCCTCGTCGGGGTACAGCACATAGGTCACCGGGATCCCGCGCTTGGTCATCGCCTCCACGATCTGATCGGACTCGGCCTGGTTGACCCGCGGGTCGTTGGCCCCCTGGCCGATCAGCAGCGGCTTGGTGATCGCGTCCACGCGGGTCAGCGGCGAGCGCTCGCGCAGCAGGGCCCGCCCCTCCTCGGTGTCCACGTCGCCCACCCGCATGGCGAAGGTCGACCGCAGCGAGGCCCAGTACGGCGGGATCGACTGCAGCAGGGTGACCAGGTTGGAGGGGCCCACCACGTCCACGCCGCACGCGAACAGCTCGGGGGTGAAGGTCAGCCCCACCAGCGTCGCGTAGCCGCCGTAGCTCGTCCCCATGATCGCGACCCGGTCGCGCTGGGCGATCCCGTGGTCGACCGCCCAGCTCACGGCGTCGATCAGGTCGTCGTGCATGGCCGCCGCCCACTGGTGATCGCCTGCGTTGATGAACGCCTTGGTGAAGCCTGCGGAGCCCCGGAAGTTGACGCTGAGCACCGCATAGCCGCGGTCGGCCAGCCACTGGTGGGTGGGATCGAAGCCCCAGCGATCGCGCCCCCAGGGGCCCCCGTGGACCAGCAGCACCATGGGCACGGCCGCGTCCGGCCGCCCGTCGCCGTCGGGATCGCTCCCCGCGGGGAGGCTCAGGTAGCTCACCAGCGGCAGCCCGTCGCGGGCCTCGATGACCACGGGGTGCATCGGCGTCAGCGGCACCTCGTCGAGCTCGGGCTGCTCGCTGAACAAGAAGGTCACGCGCCCCGCATCGCGATCATAGAAGTGATACCGGGTGGGACGATCGTCGCCATGGGTGGCGACCAGCCATCGCCTCTCGTCGGGGGTCATGCCGACGACGACGAAGTCGTCGCCGAGGCTCTCGTGGAGGGTCTCGAACGCGCCGGCCACCGACGGGTCGATCACCTCCCATCGGTTGCGCAGGTAGTCGAAGCCCACCGCCAGCGGTCGCCCGCTTCGGGGCGCCAGCATGGTGCGGCCGACGTCGACTCGAGGATCCTCGGCCATGACCGTCGACTTGCCCGTGGCCAGGTCGTAGGCGGCCAGCACGGCGGTCTCGCGACCCCGGCTGTCCTCGAGGTAGAGCGTGGTGCCCCCGGCCTCGACACCGAGGGGCATGGTGGAGAGCGCGTCCTCCCCGTCGATCTCGAACGCCGGCTTCCAGCGCCCGCGCCGACGCACGAAGATCTCCTGGCCGCCGTCGTCGCGCGGCTTGGTGGCCACCCTCGGCTCGAGCGACTCGTCGGCGATGTAGCCGGAGAAGCCCTGCTCGTTGCGCTCGACCAGCGTGCGCTCGCCCGTGGCGAGGTCCAGCCGGTACAGGTCGTGATAGCGAGGGTCGCGATCGTTGAGCCCGACGAGCAGCACCCCGGGGCTCGCCGGGCTGTCCTTGACCAGCTCGGCCCTGACCCCGTCGAGCGGGGTCAGATCGCGCGACTGTCCCGTGGCCGGAGCCACGGTGTACAGGTGCCAGTTCTCGTCACCGCCTCGGTCCTGCAGGTAGACGAGGTGATCGCGGTCCCACATCCAGCCGCCCGCGTAGATGCCCCGCCCCGTGTCGTGGGTGACGGGTCGGGCCGCCGACAGATCGTCCACGGGCGCGACCCACAGGTTGAGCACGCCGTCGACCGGGGCGAGGAAGGACAGCTGGGTCCCGTCCGGGCCGAGGCTGGGCCGGGTGCGCTCGGGATTGCCGAACAGGATCCGCCGGGGGATCAGCGCGCGCGAGGGCTCGGGAGTCACGGCGGGCGAAGGCTCCGAGGTGGTCGGGGTCGTCGTCGTGGGGGTCTGGGCTCGCTCGCACGCACCCACCAGCGCGAGAGCGAGCCACGGAAGCAGGAGGCGGATCGACATCGTCACCGCGATCATGCCCCAGGCGCGCTCGACTCGCGAACGTCGACGCCCCTCGTCCCTCAGGCCGCCGCGAAGATCCGGGTCTGACCGTCGGGGTCGGGCACCGTGACCGCGGCGTCACGGGGGACCCAGCGATCGAGCGCCCCGACCTCCATCACGCGATCGCCCACGGCCAGGGTGCTGCCGCTGGGCACCACCTCGCCCGGCCGCACCAGCACCCAGGTGCCGGCGTGCTCGACCAGGTTCTGCACGAACACGGTGTCGCCGCGCACGAGGACCTGCAGGTGCAGCTCGCCGAGCTGGTCGTCCCAGGGCAGCACCACGTCGCCGGCCTCGCGACCCAGGGTGAGCGAGCCGCCGCGGACGCTCAGCGTCATGTGGATCTCGCCCATGGGATCGAGCAGGTGCAGCCGCGGCAGCCGTCCGTCGCGGCCGAGCTCGAAGCTCAGCCACTGCCGACCGGCGCACACCAGGTCGCCGTCGCGCAGCTCGATGGCCTCGCGCACCCGCAGCAGCACGTCGAGGGCATCGGCGTCGTAGCCCAGCTCCACCCCTCCCTCCTCGGATGCGCTCAGCCGGACCGGGCCGGCCGCGCAGACGACCGTGGTGGCCCCCTTCGGCGGCAGCACTATGCGATCTCCTCGTCCCAGACGATCACCACCCTCGAGCATCGGTGGTCCCCCTTCCTTCACATGCAACGAAGTCCAAGCAACGAACGACTCGCCGGTGCTCCGGTCTCCCCAGGGAGACCACCACGACCGACATCTACATGTTCAGAGTGTCACTCCAGGACCCGATCGTTCACCTGTTTTTCGACATCTTATCTGCATCGTGATCGACGAGTTCATTGAACGGTGAGAAACGTTCGCTTCGTCGGTTTCTCACGCGAGACCCAGACGAGACGAAGACGACGAAGCGGCGATGCCCCGAGGGACATCGCCGCCGTTGGCCGCGCTCGTGTCGGAGGCGGGAGCGCGTAGCGCTAGAAGGCCACCCAGCCGTCGGCGGCGAGGTCACCGAGGTTGGAGCGCAGGATCCCGTCGGCCGACATCGTGAACAGATCCTCGCCGATCACCATGGAGCGACGGATGTCGTTGCCGTACCACCAGTCCTCGGCGCCCTCGGGGGAGTGCTCGATGGTGCCCACCAGCGAGATGCCGGACTCGGGATCGATGCGGTAGGCCAGCGCCCCGCTGAAGTACTCCTCGTTGCCGGTCTCCTCGTCGAAGCCCCAGCTGGTCACCGGGAGCACGGCGAGGTTCTGCGGGCCCCACCACAGGAAGGCGTGGTGGTCGAACTCGACCTCGGAGCTGGACCACTCGCCGAACGACTCCTGGTACAGGGCGCGCGGGTTGGCCGGGTCGCTCACGTCGAACAGGCTCACCTGGGTGCCGAGCACCTGGCCCTCGGAGGTGCCGTCGCGGCCGATGCCCAGCAGCAGGTCCTCGCCCACCGGGTGCAGGTAGGCCGAGTAGCCCTCGATCTTCAGCTCGCCCACCACGGCCGGGGCGGTCGGGTCGCGCAGGTCCACGGTGTAGAGCGGGTCGATCTGGCGGAAGGTGACGACGTAGCCGGTGTCGTCGATGAAGCGCACGGCGTAGATCTGCTCGCCGCGGCCCAGGCCGCCCACCTGACCCACGACCTCGAGGCTCTCGCCGTCCTGGCGCAGCACCGTCACGTAGCTCTCGCTGAGGTCGCTCCAGCCCCACTCGGTGGAGGCCACGCGCAGGTCGCCGTCGAGCTCCGACATCGCCCACTGGCTGAGCAGGTAGCCCGGCACCTCGCCCGAGGCCTGGTAGTAGGCCGCGTCGTCGCTGCTGATGTCGAACTTGTGCACGTAGGAGGAGAAGTGGAATTCGGGGTCCTCGCCGAAGGCCGCCTCCTCGCCCTCCTTCATGAACGGGCGGGTGGCCACGTAGAGGTTGCTGGCGCTGGCGTAGACGGTCTCGCCCTCCGAGAACAGGCCCACCGCGTCGCCCAGGCCCAGGACCTGGCCCATGTCGATGGTGAGCACCGACAGGGTGCTCAGGCCGGAGAAGGTGCCGGGTCGCATCATCCGCTGGCACTCCACCAGGGTGCCGGTCTGCAGGTCGCCGCTGTCGTGCTGCTCGAGCACGTAGGCGGGCACCCAGTCGCCGAGCTCGGTGTCGCGGACCAGGCGGCGGTTGTAGGCCTCGGCCTCGGCCTCGGCGCGGGCGTAGGCGATCTCGTCCCAGCCGCCGCTCCACTCGTCGACCACGATGTCGTTCTCGTCGAGGAAGTCCCACGGGTACTTGAAGGGCAGGCTCTCCACCTGGGTGGTGAGCACCACGCGGGCCACGTCGTCGTGCAGGCGACCGCTGACGTAGCTGCCCTCCACGTAGAGGCTGCTCACCCGCCGCATGGCGGCCGGGTTGGAGACGTCGACCTCCACCAGCTCGACCACCGAGCGGTACTCGTCCTCGCCGATGCCGAAGGCGTCGCGCACGTGGGCGGGCAGCTCCCAGCCGTTGCGGCGGACCATCACCAGCACGCGATCGCCGTGCAGCAGCATCTCGGAGCCCTCGTACCAGTAGTAGTCGTCCTCGGCCGCGAGGATGGCCAGCTCGCTCACCTTGGCCGGGCCGCCCTCGGCGCTCACGTCCACGTAGTGCAGCTTGCCCTGGGCCAGCGCGATGATGCGGGTGCCGTCGGTCTTGACGATGTCGGGCTCGTCGACGCCGAGCTCCTGCACGTTGGTCCCGGAGTAGTCGGGCACGTCGCCGTTGGGATCGCCACCGGCGGTGTCGCCCCCCTCGTCGCCTCCGGCCGGGACGTCGATGCCCCCGCCGTCCTCGCCCTCGAGGCCGCCCCAGCCGTACTCGCCCTCGAAGCCATAGGGGCCGACCTGCTCCATGGCTTGATAGCGGGCGTAGTCGAGGAGGTCCTCGCAGGACGCGAAGTGGACGAGCACGGCGCGATCGACCGACTCGGGGCTGTAGGGCGCCTCGTCGTCGACACAGCCGGTGGCCAGCGCCGCGAGCGAGAGGGCAACCAAGGGAATGCGAGCGATACGGGTGATCATGGGATCCAATCCAAGCGAGTAAAGACAGTGGCTCGTCGCCGCGCGTTTGCTTCGCGCTCGTTGGCGTCGAGCACCGCCCCATCGAGCAAGAGCAGGGCCACGGGGTCGGCCCCAGGAAAACCCAATGATCTCGGCGAGGGCCCGTGGCCAGGATGTCCGTCCGGGTACGACACCCGTGTCGCGGGGTCGGGCGCACGCGCCATGTCGGAACCCACGCCGCGACCGAGCGGCAATGACTGCGCCCGGCGGTGTCGCTTGGACGCGATCCCGGCGTGGTGATTCAGGGCGCCCGGGCTCAGCGGGCGGTGATCGAGGCCTCGACCTCCTCGATGGCCCAGCCGATGCCCACGCGGTGGCCGTCGCGGTGGTCGGCCTCCTGCTCGCGGCCCTGACGACGCAGCTCCTCGGCCTCCCGCTCGGCCTCCTCGCGCTCCACCTCGAGCTCGGCGACCAGCTTCTCCTTGGCGGGCACGGGGTAGGCGGTGACCTGCTCCCGGGTCAGCGCCCGCACCTGCTCCTCCACGAGCGGGGCGTGCTGGGGGCCGGCGATGAACGCCCGGATCTGGTGCCGGCCCATCTGGGCGAGCCAGGTCTCGTACCACCACTCGAGCAGCGCCCGTCGGAAGCGACGCGCCGTGGCGAGCGAGCGGGCCGACATGGCGGGACCCTCCACGGAGAACAGCGCATCGAGGACGTCGCGGAGCAGCAGCGCGGCCGGGATCGGGGTCTGCGAGCGATCGGGCCGCTGCAGCGCGACCATGGCGAGCATGTCGAGGCTCTCGGTGAGCAGCTCGGGATCCTGGGTGGCCAGGGCGTTCTCGAGCCCGACGACCCCCTTCTCGAGCTGATCCTGCCACCGCGGCTCGAGCCCCAGCCCGATCAGTGCCTCCCTCGTCGCCGAGCCGATGAAGTACCTGGTCGTCTCCTTCATGAGCGTCGCTTCGACCGCGGAACGTGATGATACCAGGCTCAGCCGGCGGGCGGCTGCGGCACCGAGGCCGAGGCCAGACGAAAGATCATGAAATCGTGCATCGGGTTGCCGCCTCCGCCGGGGTAGATGAACGGCGACTGCACGGGCCACACGATGCCGGCCGGATCCCAGTTGAACCACATCCACCGCGACTGCGGATCGATCAGGGTCTGGCAGACCAAGGGGAACTCGTTGCCGGGCTGGGGCCCGCCGGCGTAGGGCGTGTCGTTGGTCTCGCCCACGGCCAGCGCTCCCAGGGCCGTTCCCACCTCGTCCACCCAGCCCTGGCTGGTGGTCGCCGGATCGGAGGTACCAGCGTTGCACAGGGCGATCTGCTCGTTGACCACCTGCAGCGTGGGGGTTGGATCACCCGTGCCATAGTCGATCCCGGTGGCACACACCTCCCACCCCGGATCGCCGGTGTAGACCACCTCGCCGGGGGTGCCGTCCATGTTCACCCGCCGGAACTGCCCGAGCACGCCCTGGGTGGTGGCGTTGTCGGCATAGGCCACGATGTAGAGGTACTGGGCCGTGTCCTCGGCCGGCACCAGGTAGGACTCGGGGCCGGTGGCACAGCCGAAGATCTCCGAGGCCAGGGTCGCCGCCAGGCCGCCGAAGTAGTTGGACATCTCGGTCTGCGAGCCGTAGCCGAAGGCGTAGGCGTTGTCGGCCGTGATCACCACCTCGATGTCGGTGGCGGGCAGCGGCGGCTCGGGCACGTCGGGGACGGTGCCCACGTCGAAGATCGGCCCGATGCCGCCGCCCGTCGAGTCGCTGCTCGCCTCGCCCGTGGTGACGCCGGGGCCGGTGCCGCCGTCGGCCGAGCTGGCGGTGGTGTCGGTCGCGGCCGGGCCGGTGGAGCCCGCCGCGCTCGTGCTCCCGGTGGATCCGGGGGGCGTCGAGGAGGTGGAGGCCTCGGGCTCGTCGGCCACGCAGGCGACGGACGGCAGCAGGGCGAGCGCGAGCGAGGAGCCGACGGAGCGCATGGATCGAGTATGGGGGCTCAGCGCCCCGCCGGTCCACCGCGGCCGAGCGTCGGATCGAGCACCTTGGCCTCGGGGCGACGCGCCGCGTCGCGCCAGCGATCGCGCAGCCGCAGCGTCCGCGACCAGCGGAGATTCCACTCGCTCACGATGAGCTCGGTGCGTCCGCCCACCAGGCAGAGCTCTCCATCGGGCAGGGCGGAGGCGGTGTGATCGCTGCGGCTGCGCCCGATCGGCACGGTGGTCCGAGCCGCCGTCGTCAGCCCGGCAAGTCGATGGTCCAGCGGCGCTGCGCGTCGTCGAACTCGGGGCCCAGTAGCTGCGCCCACACCCCTCGCTCCACGCAGGGGACGAGGATCGGATCGCCGCTGCCGCGGACCTCCAGCGGGCCGAGCTCCACGATCTCCTCCGAGGTGGTCTCGAGCTCCAGGTGGATCCCCAGGCCCTCGCCCCCGCAGGCATCGAGCGCCGCACGAACGACGCGCTCGAGGGTCTGCTGGCGGGTGTCGGGGCCCGTCGCTCGCCCGGAGCCCGTGCCGGCGAGCCCGATGCCCGAGCCGCCGCCGGCGAAGCCGAGCATCCCGATGCCGATCCCACCCTCGCCCTCGTAGAGGCCCTCGGTGGAGGGACGCACCCCCGGCTCGATCGCGAGGTAGCTGGTCACGGGGGAGACCGCGCCGCCGTGGAGCGCCAGCGGCATCATCTCCTCCTCGCTCAGGTCGCTCAGCAGATCGGAGCCGAACACCAGCGCGGCCCAGCGGCGCCCCTGGGCGTCGTCGGGCAGCACGGTCTCGTGCACGGGCTCGCTCCACAGCTGGCCCTCCACCCGCAGGTGGCGGATGGGCGCCTCGACCACCTGCAGCAGCTCGAGGCCCTGTCCCTCGTCGAGCGAGGTGGGCATCAGGTCGACGTCGGGATCCTCGAAGGGCGGCGCCATCACCCGCAGGTGATCGAGCCGCAGCGGCCGCGCGAGCTCTTCGAACACGGCCTCCGCCTCCGCCTCGCCGGGAGCGTTGGCGAGCTGCCACACCAGGCCGCCGGTGGCGGTGGCGACCCCGGCCCAGGGGTGATCGTCGTCGCGCTCGAGCCGAGGCCAGCCCGCCTCGACGATGCCCACGTGCACGATGGCGTCGCTGCCCAGGCCGAGCGCCTGCAGCCGGGCGGGGTCGAGGCTCTCGCGGGTGCGCGCGTCGGTGAGCACGAGGATCCGCCGCGGGCCCGCGGGGCCGGCCGCGAGCAGCCGCCCCGCCTCGGCGAGCGCATCGTCGAGGCGGCTGCCGTTGGCCTCGGGGAGCTCGAGGTGCTCGAGGTCGGCCAGCGCCTCGCGCACGGGGACCAGCCCGCCGTGGCGCGCGTGCAGCTCGTGGTCGAAGACCAGCACCTCGGCGCGGGCCTGGGAGCGGGGGCCGGCGAAGTGCCGCAGGTAGGCGGAGGCCGTGGCGGCGGCGGCCTGGCGATCCTCGGGGGCGAGCGAGCGAGAGCCGTCGATCACCACCACCACCCGGGCGTCGCGAGGGATCGTGGACAGCGAGGGCGCCAGCGCCACGTCGTAGTGCATGAGCACGCGATCGGTCCCGAAGGGCACCGAGGCCAGGGTGGCCTCGATCCGCGCCGGATCGTGCCGGCTCAGCGCCACCGTGTGCTCCGCATCGAGGGTGATCATCGCTCCGCGCGGCACCGGCTCGCCATCCACGAAGAGCTGGTCCCGTGGGTGCCCCGGGTGCAGGGTGACGCGGGCCGGGTGAGCGTCGGTCCCCATGGGCGGCAGCACCAGGTGATCGCGCCCCTGCTCGTAGGTGGTGGGCAGCGAGAAGGTGTACTCCACGGTCTTGTCCTGGCTCGGCGCCACCGGGAACACCTGCAGGGCGAGCTGCTCCTGGCCGCGCCAGCTCAACAGCGCCGGGTCCTTGGGGTAGTAGCCGCCGATCCCCGTGAGCTCGCGGTAGCGCTCCGCGGCCGCCTCGGCCTCGAGCAGGTCGCCCTCGAACCAGTGCGGCCTGCCGCCGAGGGTGCCCTTGGTGCGCAGGCCGGTGGCCACCGCGGCGGGGGGCACGTCGATCCAGAACATCGCCTGGTCGTGCCGCGGCCCGCCGTTGTGCACCGTCCGTCGCACCCGCAGCGACGCCACGCCGTGCTCGAGGGTCAGGCGGATCTCGTGCGAGCGCTCCACCAGCGCCTCCGAGCGCGTGCCCATCACCTCCTCGGCGGCGGCGAGGCTGGGCCCGGCCAGCGACAGCGCGAGGAACGAGGCAATGGTGGCGGCGCGGGTCCGGGATCCGAAGCTAGGCATGGCCGATGCCGGGACACCGGAGCCGCGAGTTGGTTCCGCGTACTCACTGCGAAATTTCGCACGCGGCCGCGGGAATGCGGGTCGGGGTCTGGCGCGTAGCGGCTCCTTGCCGCGCTCGTGGCGGGTGGCTCAGGGGAGCTGCTCGAGGAACGCCTCGACGCGCTCGGCCGCCTGGGGCTGGCCCTCGGCTCGGTAGGCATCGCGAGCGGCCTCGGCCACCATGCGGGCCTGCACCGGATCGTCGGGCGCGAGCGCGCGGGCCAGCCCGAAGCGCACCTTCGCGAAGTCCAGCGGCGCGGCGCCGTCGGTCTCGGCCAGCGACAGGGCCTCGCGCAGGGCCTCGCGCGCGGCCGCGGGCTGGCCTCGCTCCACCTCGGAATCGCCGATCATGTAGAGCCACGGGATGAGGTCGTGGCGATCGCCCTCGGGCTCGGCGTGGTGGCGTCGACGGCTCTGCAGGCCGCGCCGCAGCTGGACCACCGCCTCGTCGTGGCGACCCGCTCGCCGCAGCGCCGACGCGAGGTTGAAGCGAGCGCTGGCCACCTCGGGATGCTCGGCCCCCAGGCTGCGCTCGCGTGCCTCCAGCGAGCGCCGCAGCGCCTGCTCGGCCTCCGCCTCGCGACCCAGGGCCGCCAGCGCGGTGCCCAGCGTGCCCTCCACCCGAGCGGTGTGGGGATGGTCGTCGCCCCAGACCGCCCGCGCCCGCCCCAGCGCGCCCCGCAGCACCCGCTCGGCCTGGTCGGGCTCGCCCGCGTAGATCAGCGCACGCCCCTGGTTGAGCCGCGCCGAGATCACCTGCGGATGCTCGTCGCCGAGCTGCTCGCGGAGCAGCTCGATCGCCTCGCGATGCAGCGCCAGCGCGCGGGCGTGATCGGGCTCGCGAGCCCGCGCCACGGCCGTGGCCAGGTTGCTCGACAGGCGGGCGCGCAGCAGCGGGCGCGGGCCGAGGCCGTCGAGCAGGGCCCGCGCCCGCTCGCCCAGGCTCGTCGCCTCGCTCGTGCGATCGCGGTCCGAGCCGAGCAGGTGCACCTGCAGGATGCTCGCGCGGGCCCGCGTGAGCGCATCGCCGCCGCGCTCGGCCTGCTCGATGGCCTCGGCCAGCGCCCGCTCGGCCCGGTCCTTGTCGCCCTGCTCGAGCCACACCCGCCCCTGGGTGAGCGCGGCCTCGGCCCGCAGCGGCACGTGCCCGGCCTCCACCGCGGCCTGGTGCGCCTGGTCGGCCGCGTCCCGCCCGTGCTCGAGCTCGGCCTCGTAGCGCAGCCCGCCCGCGCGGGTGCCGAGCACCGCCAGCGATCGCTGGGCCTTCGCCAGCGCGGCCCGGGCTCGCTCCTCGGCGGCCGCATGCTCGGGGCGCGGGTCCGCGGCCCACCGCGCCAGGCGGCGATCGTCTGCGCAGGCACCGAGATCCGGCAGGCGGGTGGCCGCATGGGCGGCATCCACCGCGATCGCCTCGTCGGCGTGCACGAGCGCGTCGGCGAGGTGATCGAGCGCGAGCCGGGCGTCCTCCAGGCAGCGCTGCCGTCGAGCACGACGGGTCGCCGCCGCCTCGCTCGGGCTCCCGGTGCAGCTCGCCTCGGCCTGGGCGATCCACTCCTCCGCGTAGCGATCGAGCTGCGTCGACACCGAGCGCCACGTGGGCTCGGCGTAGGCCAGGCCGGTGGCCCGCAGCCCCGCGCCCGCGGCCTCGCGACGGGGCTCGTCCCACACCCCGGCCAGGCGCTGCCCCTCGTCGCGACAGGCCGCGTCGGGATCGCGATCGCCGAGCCACGGCCCGAGCGTCGCCGCGCCCACCACCGCCACCGCCATCGTGCCCGCGAGCAGCCATCGCGCGCGCCGGGCGGGCCGCAGCGCAGCGAGCAGCCCGTCCATGTCGTCGAAGCGCTCGGCGGGATCGCTCCGCAGCCCCCTCCGGAGCGCCCGCACGACGTGACCCGGGACCTTGCCGTTCCGGGGCTCGGCGATGCGCCCCTCGGTGACCGCCTGCATCAACGAGCCGAGCGCCTCCTGCGGGAACGGCCGCGCGCCGAACAGCCCCTCCCACAGCGACACGCAGAAGCTGAACTGATCGCTGCGGGCATCGATCGCCTCGCCCCGCCACTGCTCCGGGGACATGTACGCCGGCGTGCCCAGCAGCGTGCCGGTGGTGGTCAGCGCCCCTTCGCTGGCCTCACCAGGCGCCCGCCTCTCGCCCGCAGGAGCCTCGCCCTCGGAGGCTGCGGCCTCGCCCGCCTCGCCCGCCTCCTCGGTGTCGAGCGCCGTGCTCCCCTGCTCCCGTGCGAGCCCGAAGTCGACCACCCGGGCCCGCCCCTCGCCGTCGACGACCACGTTGTCCGGCTTGAAGTCGCGGTGGATCAGCCCCTTGGCGTGGGCCGCCACCAGCCCACGCCCCGCCTGCTCGAAGCGCTCCAGCACCTGCGGCCACGGCCGCGGCTGCGATCCGAGCCACGCCCGCAGGTCGACGCCGTCCACCAGCTCCATCGCCACGAACAGGTGTCCGTCGGCCTCGCCCACCTCGAACACCATCGCCACGTTGGGATGCCCGAGCTTGGCCATCGCCCGGGCCTCCTGCACCAGCCGCGCCCGGGTGGTGGCGTCGCCCATCCGCTCGGCTCGCACCAGCTTGAGCGCCACCTCGCGATCGAGCTCGGGATCGTGGGCCCGGAACACGCTGCCCATGCCCCCCGAGCCGATCGGCGCGAGCACCGTGTAGCGCCCCACCGTCACCGGCCGATCGCGACGACCGAAGAGCTGGGCCTCGACGGCGGCCTGCACCATGCGAAGCTGGAGGTCCACGACGCCGAGCGAGAATAGCAGGCGCGGAGCGAGGTGCCGATGCACCGCGATGCCGAGTATCTCAGCCCCCGACCGGCAGCGAGAACAGCTGCTTGCGCGTGGAGACGATGAGCTGCCCCCCTTGCAGCACCGCCAGCGGGCTCGTCAGCAGGCTCGCCCGCTCGCTGCCCAGCGTGGTGATCCACCGGGTCTTGCCCGTCATGACATCGATGGCGCGCACCTGCGGCGGAGCGTCCATCGCGTCCAAGCCCAGCTCGTGCCCCACCGAGTAGATCGTGCCGCCGTCCGTGAGCAGATCGGAGTCGTTGCCCGCGTCGATCTTCCACGCGTGGGTGCCGGTGGACACGATGACCCCGTAGGTGTCGGCGTAGACCAGGCCACCGTCGATCGCCAGCGGCGCCACCAGCTCGAGATCCTTGACGGTGAGCAGCACGGTCAGGCAGGCGTCGCTGCCCTTGGCGCACTCGGGGTCGGCCGAGAGCACGTCGTTGCCCACCACCACCCGACCACCCCGCGGAAAGCCGGCGTCGTAGTCGGCCGCACGCTCGGCCAGCAGCTCTCCCGTGGCCGAGACCAGCGCGACCCCCGAGTCCCCCGAGGCCAGCAGCGCGCCCGAGGGCAGCACCTCCACGCTCCGCCCGCCCAGCGCCTCGACCGTGGCCACCGTGGTGGCACAGCCCTCGCTCCCGGCCGCGCAGGCGTCCCCGTCGATGCGGACGATCGTGCCGCCGTCGGTCACCACCACGATCGTTCCGCCGGGCCCCGGCTCGATCGCGCTCAGCCAGGTGCCCTCGTCGCCCAGCGCCTTGGACCACGCCTCCTTGCCGCTGGCGTCGAAGGCCCGCAGCGTGCCCTTGGAGCCCGTGAGCACCTGGTCCTTCCACCAGCTCACGCGGGCGCTGCCGTCGTCGAGCGTGGCCGACCACGAAAGCCCGCCACCGTCGACCACCCCCACGCCCTGCTCGCCCGCGATCGCCACCCGCCCGTCGGCCCCCACCTCCACGTCGAAGACCTCGAAGGGCGGCTCGAGCACCCAGCTCGGCTTGGGCCCCTCGCCCTGCGGGTTGGTGTCGGTCATGCCCAGGAACGACTCGAGCGCCTTGTCGCAGGCGGCGTCGTCGAGGGCGAGGCGCTCGGCACAGCGGGCCACCTCGACGGGCATGGTCTTGCACGCCTTCTTGAGCTCGTCGCGCTTGCCCGGGGCGTCGAGCGAGTCGACCTCGATCTCCATCACCCCCGCCACGTAGGCGAGGCTCAGGTCGTTCATGCCGTCGCAGATCGCACCCACCTGGGCGACTTGCTCGGCGGCCTGCTCGGC
>JACKDV010000025.1 GCA_020633315.1 Myxococcales bacterium | reverse complement strand
GACGGTATCTCAGCCCTCGACCGCCCCCCACCGGATCGTGGCGCACACCAGCGACGGGCCGCGTCGATCGCCTCGCGCCGCGGCTCAGGTGGAGGCGAAGGGGCGCAGCCCCGGATGCAGCAGCGGCGCCAGCTCGGCCAGCTCGCCCTCGACGAAGCGGCGCAGCGAGGCCGGGGCGTCGAAGCCCGGGGGGGAGGCCGGCGGCACGAAGGGGAGCGCGAAGGCCCCGTCGCCGAGGCTCGCGTTGGCATCCACGTTGAGGGCGCGCAGGCGCAGCCCCTCGCCCTCGTAGCGCAGCGGCAGGCCCGTGGCCTCCCACAGGCACATCTCGATGGCGGCCACGCGGGTCACGTGGCAGGGCACGCCCAGGATCTGCTCGGTCGGGCCCTCGTCGTGCTCGCGCGCCTCGGCCAGGGTGGCCTGCAGCGCTCGGATCCGCTCCACGAAGGCCCGTCGCGACTCGGGCTCGAGCTCGAGGTACGCATCGGCCAGCGCGCCCAGGGGCGACGGGGTGATCGACTCGGGCGGGCTGCCCTCCACCCAGATCCCCTCGGGGGTCTGGATGGTCGAGCCCGCCAGGCGGCGCTCGCCCTCGGCTCCCAGCGGCACCTGCAGGGTCCAGTTCTCGCGGCGCAGCCCGCCGGGACGCGCCAGCACCTCGAGGCTGCCGCTCAGGCCCCCCGGGCCCTCGACCTCGTAGACCACCAGCAGCGACGCGCTGGGCAGCGGGGCCAGCTCGCGCAGGATCGCCTCGCGGTCGGCGGGCAGCGGTGCATCGGCGGGCATCACCACCGGCAGCACGTCGCCCACGCGCCCCGCCATGGCCTCGCGGGGCTCCGAGGGCTCCTCGTCGTCGCCGCAGCCCATCGCCGAGCCCGTCGAGAGGCCCATCGCCAGGGCGAGCCCCATCGACCACGGTCCTCGCGATCGGTGCGCGGAGCGAGCCATCCTGGGCGCCATAGCACGCCCGGGCCCGCGCCCGAACTTCTCGGCGAAACCGAGGGCCCGCCGTCGACGTCAGTCGCCGATGATCTCCAGCTCGCTGAAGCCGCCGCAGTCGTTGCTCTCGTGGTCGAACAGCTCGAGCTCGACCTTGACGCCCTCGACGTCGGGGTAGGCCACCACCGGGGGATCGGGGGTGCCGGGCAGGGCGAGCATCTGCTGGAAGAGCAGGGTGTCGCTGCCGTCGTAGACCCGCACCACCATGCTGCCGAAGCCGAAGTCCTCGCGGTAGGCGGGGTTTTGGTGCAGCCCGTTGCCGGTGAAGTGGATCTCCGAGATGCAGTGCGGCTCGAGCACCGTCCAGGTGAACAGCGAGGGCAGGCCGCCGGGCTCGGGGCCCGAGGAGAACCACGAGGAGCCGTAGTTGCTGTCCACGGCCAGGTACGCGTGGAAGTCGTCGTTGTACACGGAGCTGGCCTCCACCACGCCCTGGGCGGTGATGTCGTCCATGGGCCCCGCGCAGGAGGACGAGCCGGTGGTGGCGGGCGGGCCCTCGTCGCCGGTGTCCGGCGGGGCGCCGCCCGTGCTGCCCTCGGAGTCGTCGCCCTCGCTCGTGTGCGGACCGCTGGGGCTGGAGGTGGAGCCGGGCCCCCCGGAGCCCCTGCCGTCGTTGCTCGACGGCGGGGGGCCGAGCACGCAGCGGCCCTCGGCCGTGCTGTAGCCGGTGCTGGGGCAGGCGGGATCGAGGTAGACGCAGGTCCCCTGCGTGAGCAGGCAGGTGCCCCCCAGGCCGTCGTGCACGCAGTCGGCATCGCGCTGGCACTCGAAGGGATCGATTCGCAGGCAGCCCGCGCCCGTGGTCACGCCGAGCCCGAGGCTCAGCCCCAGACCGAGACCGAGCCGCAGCGGGTCGAGCCCGAGGATGGACGTGGTGCGCATGCCGATCAGAAGCTCCCTCCCAAGCCGAGGCCGATCGTGGTGATCGCAGGGCGCCTGCGTGCACGCTCGGCGGTCTCGGAGCCGCGGCGGCCCCGAGCGGCCAGTACGGCATAGCGGATGGCTCCGCCGATCACCAGCGCCGAGCCCAGCGAGAGCACCACGATCCCGCCGGCGTTCATGCGTCGCGCCTGCGCGCTGATGGCCAGGTAGTCGTCCTCGATGCTCGCGTTGGGGGCCTCGCGGGCCTTGCGACGGGCCACCGCCATCAGCGAGCCGCCGATGACGATGCCCACCAGGCCCGCGCCCGCCAGCGCACCACCCGCGGGATCGCGGAACCAGGGCCGGCTCGGCTCGTCGGGCGGGCGGGCGTCCTCGTCCCCTGGTGGCGCACCGTCGGGCGGCGGGGCGGGCTCGTCGGGAAGCTCGGCCTCGCAGTCCACCAGGTTGGCCTCGGCGAGCTGCCGCTGCTCGGGCGCGGGGTTGGTGTCGATGAAGCGGCGGTACAGCTCCACCGCGCGGGCGCAGCTCCCCGCGAGGCGCTCGGCCTGGCCCCACGCGTACAGCAGCATCGGGTTGGGCTCGAGGGCGTAGGCGGCCTTGAGCTCGGGGATCGCCGACGCGTAGTCCTGCTGGTCGAAGTCGCGCTGGGCCTGCTCGAAGTGGGCGCGGGCCTCGGGATCGCGCAACACCTCGGGGGCCGCCGCGGCCGGTCGCGGGGCGACGGCCAGCGCGGTCGCCATCGCGGCGACGAGCGCCCATCGTCGACGAGGAGCCTTCATTCCCGGATGGGCAGCAGCGTATCGGTCGGAGCGGGCTTCTTGGAAGGCGGATCGGACGGGGCCGTCTCGCTCGGCGCGTCGTCCCGCTTCTTGCGTCGCTTCTTCGTCTTGCGCGGGGTCGGCGACTCGGTGCCCGCGGCCGCGGGCTCGACGGGCGAGGGCTCGGTGCTGGGGAGCGGCGAGGCGATCGGCTCCGGCGGGGGCACGCTCGCGGGCGAGGGCGAGGGGCTCGTCGTCGGCCTCGGGGTCGCGGCGGGGCTCGTCGTGGCGGGCTCGGTCGCGGGCGCACCGGCATCCTGGGCGCGCAGCACCATCGCGCCCACGCCCACGGCCACCAGCGCGGCCGCCACGGCCAGCCCCGCTGACAGCCACCGCAGGCCGCGACCCGAGCGCGACGGCGGCACCTTGGTCCAGGGCGAGGACGCGCCCGGCCCGACCGCTCCCAGGGGGAAGCCTCCCGAGCACGTCGCCGAGCTGGGCCCCGAGCCATGCACGAGCCCGGGGATCGGCCCGGTGGGGAATCCCACCGGGCCCGAGACCGGCGTGCCGCCGACCTCCGCCGGGGTGGCCACCGCATGCGGGAGCGAGCGTGGCTGCACCGACGCCGCCCACAGCCTCGGATCGTCGCGCGGGTGGATCGGCACGGGCACCACGCTGCGCACGAACCGACCCAGCGCCTCCGTCGACAGCGTCAGCCCCACGCTGGCCGCGAAGCCCTCGAGCGCCTGCTGGAGCCCTCGTGCGCTGGTGAAGCGCTCGCTCGGATCGTGGGACACCGCCCGCATCACGATCTGCTCGAGCGCCGCGGGGTAGCCCGGGCTCCGCTCGCGCGGTGACGGCCGCGGTCGCTCGAGGATGTCGTACATGATGGCCAGATCGTTGTCGCCGGCGAACAGTCGCTCCATGGTGGTCAGCTCGAACAGCACCGTGGCGATCGCGAACACGTCGGCGCGTCGATCGACCGTCTCCCCCGTGGCCTGCTCCGGGGACATGTACGCGAGCTTGCCCTTGCGCGTGCCCTCCTCGGTCAGCCGCGTCATCGCTCGCGCCGTGGCCACCCCGAAGTCGGTCACCTTCACCTCGCCGTCGAACGAGATCAGCACGTTGGAGGGCGACACGTCGCGGTGCACGATTCCCAGCGGCTGGCCGTCGGGGCCGTGGGCCTCGTGCGCGTGGTGGAGCCCGGCACACATCGCCACCGCGATCGTCAGCGCATGGGCCAGCGGCAGCACCCCCCCGCGATCGCGGATCGCATCGAGCAGCACGCCCAGGTCGACCCCGTGGACGTACTCCATGGTGAAGAAGCAGTCCCCGGGCTGGTGATGGCCGTCGTCGTGGACCTCCACGATGTTGGGGTGGCGCAGCATCGTGGCCAGCCGCGCCTCGCGGGCGAACATGCGGCCGAAGCTCTCGCTGCGCGTGAACTGCGGCAGCACCCGCTTGAGCACCACCACCTCATGGGCCCGCGCAGGATCCGCAGGCGTCGCCAGGTACAGCTCGGCCATGCCGCCCTGGGCCAGCCAGCGTCGGAGCACGAAGTCACCCACGCGGTGCGAGGGCTCGAATCTGGCACCGGCCTGGGTCATCTCGAGCGACGCCTGCGCCCCGATCGTAGCGGCTGGGCCTCGGATCGTCGACCTGCGGGCGGGTCGCACGGCACGGCCCGCGCGCGCCGACGGGGCCGGGTCTTGAGCCCGGGGCCTGCGGAGCCGACACTCCCCGGGTGCTGGGCGAAGCGATGGTCGAGGGCGTGGCGTTTGGGATGTCCGGCCTGCGGCTGTGGGCGCTGCTCGTGACCGTCGCCTCGGTGGGTGGCCTGGTCGTCTACTTCGGCTATGGCGGCTGGCTCTACTGGCGCTACTACGTCCGTCGTCGCGACCGGGCCGTCGACTGGAAGATCCAGCCGCGCCGCTTCCAGCCCGCCGACAAGCACCGCTGGGGCATCCGGGTGGCGGCCGTCAACATGCTGCTGGGCGGCCTGCTCTCGGGCAGCTTCGCCTACTACGTGGTGGGCGGGGGCTACAGCGCCCTCTACCTCGACGCCGCCGAGCACGGCCTGGCCTACACCCTGCTCTCGGTCGTGCTCCTGTTCGTGGCCATCGAGGCCTCGGCCTACTACACGCACCGCCTGCTGCATCGGAAGTGGTTGTTCAAGCACTTCCACCGCTGGCACCACCGCTGCGTCGCGCCCACTCCCTTCAACACCGTCACCATGCACCCGGTCGAGTTCCTCATGCTGCAGGTCTCGGCCTTCCTGCCGATCTTCGTGCTCCCGGTGCACGCCTACGTGTTCATCGGGATGCTGGTCTACGTGCTGATCTTCAACATCATGGATCACTCGGGGATCGTGATGCGGCACCTGCTGCCCTGGCACTCCACCAGCCGCTTCCACGACGACCACCACGTGTACTTCCACTGCAACTTCGGCCAGAACCTGGGGTGGTTCGACCGCTTCCACGGCACGCTGCGGCGCAAGGATCGGCGCTACGGGGAGAAGGTGTTCGGGGGCAAGGGAGCGCCGGTGGGTGACGAGCGGGGGGCCACGCCCGAGTTCGTGGAGTACTAGGGCGCCGGTCGTAGCGTGCGCGGACCGACCGTAGAGCGCGGCACGTCGCGCTGACGCCGAGCGATCCCCCTGGGCGGTGCCGGGCCGCGCTCGCTCGGTGCGGCGTGGATCCGATTTCACCGAGCCGTGCACTGCGATCGCGGCGGCGACCTCGATTTCGCCGCGCGATGAAATGTGACGGCGTCGATCGATGCCTCGCAATCCCTGGTGAGCGCTCGGGAACCCCCTCGATGAGACCCGGACGAGCTGGTGGTCAATCGTTCCTCGAGCGATCGCCACTCAGTCCGCGAGCCCTTCGTCGTCCCCGAGACCCGACCACGGAAGCCCACCATGAGCACCCGAGCCATCGCCGAGATCGTCGACCCCCACCGCATGTCCACCGCCGCGCGTGAGGCATTCACCGACGAGCTGTATGCCGCCCACTGCGAGATCTTCAGCGGGGTCGACCGCAAGGCCTTCGCCAAGTACGTGGTGAGCTCGCCGGCCCAGCGCACGCGCATCCAGGTGTTCCGCGCGCAGGGACGCATCGTGGGCTACGCGGCCTTCCACGTGTTCGAGCGGGAGCTCGAGGGGCGGCCGTGCCTGGTGGTACGCAGCGAGGTGGGGCTGCTGCCCGCGTACCGCCGCGGCACTCGCTTCGGCTGGTTCCTCATCCGCGAGACCCTCCGGGTGCTGCGGGCGAGCCGGGGCCGCCCGGTGTGGGGCCTGAGCTGCGCGACCAACCCGGCCACCTACCGCACCCTGGCGCGCCACACCGATCAGGTCTGGCCCTGTTCCGATCGCTCCACCCCGCCGCAGCTCGAGCAGCTCATGGGCTCGCTCGCGGAGCAGTTCGGGCTGGTGCCGGTGCAGGGCGCCGCGTCGGGCGTGTACCACGTGGGCTGGAAGACCCGGCAGGACGAGCAGGAGATCCGCCAGTGGGAGCGCAGCGAGGAGCCGGCCTCCCGCCTGTACCTGAGCCGCAATCCCGGCTACCCGCAGGGGCATGGCATGCTGATCCTCGTCCCCATCAGCGCCGCGGGGATGGGCCGCACGGCGCTGCGGCTGTGTGCGACCCAGCTCCGCCGTCGCGTGCGTCGCCTACGGGCGCTCGGGGCCACGCCCGTGCCCTCCTCGTCGCTGTCGTAGCGCCGTAGCTCGCTGGCGACCGAGCCGTAGCGCCGCGTCAGCCCGCGATCTCCTCGATGCGGATCGACCACTCCGTTGGGGGAAATCCTGGCTCTTGCGACGCCAGGACCATGCGATAGCGACACCCTGCGATGTCTTGCTCGATGGTCTCACCCGCATCCAGGAATTTGTCGCGGGTTGCCTCGGCGCTAGTGGGCCCCGGATCACAGCCCTCGCGCTCGACGATGGAGAGATAGCCGTGGTCGGCCTCGAAGGTGATGCGTGTGCGAGTGTTTTGCGGGACGACCAGGCACATCGGTGGTGCCGACATCGAGATCGTGGCACCGATCACCTCTGGATCGGCGCAATCGAGCACACCGTCGATCTCGAAGACGCCATCGAGGGTGAACGTCTGCTCGGGGAGGCAGGGGGCGCCCCACACGGGATCGGGGCCATCCTCGTCGACCCAGCCCTGGTTGGCGTCGGCGAGCGAGAATCCGTAGTGTTCCTCGAAGAGCGTGGCCGGATCGCCGTCGGCGAGGCGTGGATCGTTGGCCAGGGCCATGAGCTGGTCGCGACCGTAGGTGAGCCATAGCCACGAGAGGAAGCTCTGCGAGGGAATGTACTCGGTCAGATCGAACTCTTCGGGCGGGACGGCGAGCAGCTCCGCGGGTGTGGGCCAGCCCATACCCCGGGGGAACTGTACGTACCAAGGATATCCATCCGAGCCGGATAGGATCTCTGCGAGCCCTTCCTCGAACATCCGGGGTACCAAGGGCCCATTCCAGATTCGGACCGCATGCGCAAGCTCGTGGGGCGTCGAGTAGAGCACGCCCTTCGACGCGATAGCCTTGCCATCGAGGTCGGCGCATCCATTGATGACGTCTGGATCGTGCGCCGAGCACAGCTCTTCGACGGCCCCGAACCCTAGGCGAACCTCGAGCTTGTCATCGGGTGACCACAGCGGCAACTCGAGGGTCGCCGAGATTCGCTCGAGCTCCCGCTGCAGGAACGGGCCCGTGCCCTTGCAGATCGGCTCGTCCTCGGTAGTCGTGATGCGCAGGTGCGAGGTCTCGACGATGCCATCGTCGTTGGCGTCCTCCGGCGATGGGCACGCCGCCGAAACGATGGTCACGAGCGCCATCGTGGCCCGGACCAGGGTGCTGGGCCACGTGCGTCTTCGACGAGTCCTCGCAGCCGTCATTGGCAATCGTGAGCGTAGCGCAGCAGATCGGTGTCGAATAGGCCAGATGGATCGCTCGACGTCAGCATCACCTCGTAGTCGCCGGGCCCCAGGGTGAGCTCCAGAAGCGGACCCGAGAACGTACCGATGTCGCGCACCCACCACGAGTGGGTGAGCGGCTCGTCGTCGTCGTCCCAACTGGTAGCGAACAAGGATATGGGCTCTTGGCAGCTCGATGGGGCGCCGAGGCGGGTGATCTGAGCGTTGGGGCGCCGAGCGTCATATTGCCCCTGGATCTCGATTTCGAGTGCAGCGGCGATGACGCTGTCCTCGAATTCGAAACGGAGGTCGGAAATGGAGAACCGGTTGCCTGCCGGGGAGAGCACACCATGGGGCGTGCCGACATTGGGACCGCTGAGCACCAGGGGGATGCCATCGACCGTGGCCTGCATCAGCACTCCGATGGCGCCTTCATCGAAGTCGAACGACCGACCACCCTCGAGCACCGGGGCTTGGGCGACGGAGATCACCTCGAGCCTTGCCTTGGTGATCGTCATGCCGAGTGCCTCGGTGGTCGGTAGGGTCAGCACGAGCGAGGCAATTTCGACGCAGTCTGCTGAGGGTTGGGAGCATGGAACGAGCGCGTACTCGAAGTGGACGTCGAGATCCTCGCTCTGCTCCTTGCCATCGGCGCCCGCGAGCGACCAGCTCACTCGAGCCACGGTCCCCGTGCTCGCCGAGGCGACGTACTGACCGAGACCCGCCGGAGGATCGAGACCGAGCTCCGACGAGGGCATGCAGAGCGGAGGATCGTCGGAGATGTCGTTGACGGGTTCCTGCAGGAACCCAAAGGAGCCATCGGGGTTGCGGACCTCGTTGTCGAACGCGGCACAATCTGCCGTCAGGGTGTAGGAGAACGGGATTTCGAACGGGCACGTGACCCACTGCGTGTCGGCACCACCTGCCAGGCACTTGCTCATGTCGAAACCGCAGTCGAGCGGTCCGCAACTGCTACAGCGGCTCATGTGGTCGCGTTTGGCCGCCTCGCACAGCTCGAGCAGGCAGATGTCGGAGCAGCCATGGTCTGCGGTCGTCACCGGAGGATTACCTTCGCAGCACAGGAACCGCCCCGTACGTTCGCCCACCGGGGTGACGCCCGGGATGCTCCCCTTGTCACTCGCCGTTGCGACGAAGGAGTCGACCTTGCACTCGGTTTGCCACCCGCTGACCGTGTTGCCACATTGGTCGCCATTTGGATCCGGGGGCTCGTCGGGGGGTTGTGGCTCCTCTCCACTCTCGCCCGATCCGTCACCATCGATACCGCTTCCGGCCCCGTCACCGCTTCCACCGTCCGTACCGCCCACGGTTCCACCACTGTCGCCTCCGCGACAGGCGGAGAGGACCGTGATTGCGCCCCACAGGGACAGGGTCTTCGTCGCGCTTCGATGCATGGAGCTCTCTTGCGCGCAGGTATCCATCCGACGGTTCTTGATGAACCGTCGTCGACGAGCGCACCGAATGTCCCTTGACCGACGCGGGTCGCTTCGTCGACCCCAAAGGATCCCAAGGACCGGATTGGTCCACGGGCCCGTGGGCATGGCACGCGATCACGCTGCCGTTGGCCCGTTGGGGCCATGCCCGTGCCCTCCTCGTCGCTGTCGTAGCGCCGTAGCGCGCGAGCGCGAGCCTATAGCTCGAGGCCCTTCTGGATGCAGATGTCCTTGAGCTTGGTGCGGTCCGAGCCCTTGAGGCGCTTGAGCACGTAGGTGGCCTTGCTCTTGTCCTTGAGCCGGCACGCGGCGTTGCCCATCACCAGCAGGGCGTCGCGGCCGTTCTTGGCCTGGTACGACTGCTTGGCCTTGCGGTAGGCCCCGGCCGGGTTCGAGAACACCAGGGTGCGGGCCTCGGCGAGCAGGGCGTCGGCGTCCACGTTGGGCTTGGGCGGCTTGGGATCGGTGGTGCGCGGCTTGGGACGCTTGGGCTTGGGATCGGTGTCGTCGGTGATCTCCACCGAGTCGTCGCCCTCGTCGCCGGCCCCGTCGTCCTCGGCGTCGAGCACCTCGCCGTCGTCCTCGACCATGGCGTCGTCGGCCCCGTCGTCCGGGAGCGCATCGTCGGCTCCGTCGTCGGCGCTGGGATCGGGGGGCGGGGCCGCCTCGCCGCCGTCGGCGTAGGGCACCGGCTGCGGGGGCGTGATCGCCTTGGAGGGCTCGGCCGGCCCGCCCTCCTTGCCCTTGCCGGCTCCGCCTCCGCTGCTGGCGACCTCGCTGCCGTCGTCGCCGGACTTGATCACGAAGAAGATGCCCAGCACCACCAGGCCCAAGAAGGCCAGGCCCAGGAAGATGAACAGGCCGGTGTTGCTCTTGCGCTCGGGCTGCGCGTAGCCGGGGTGGTAGCCGCCGGCGGGCACCGGCCCCGAGTCGACCATCATGCGCGGCGCCGGAGTGATCGGCTGACGCCCCGACTGCAGGGCGGCGATCTCCTCGGCGCTCAGGCGCGGCAGGTCGGCGCTCGAGCTGACCAGCATCGGCTCCGCGACCCCCACGTCGTTGGCCGCCTGACCGGTGCGGAAGTTGAGCGGGCTCTTGTCGACGTCCTCGGTGATCGCGAGGTGGTAGTCGCCGATCTCGACGACGTCTCCCTCGCGGAGCTTGGTCCGCCCCTCGATCGCCTCGTTGTTGACCTTGATCCCGTTGTAGCTGCCGAGATCCTCGATGATCCAACCGTCGTGCTCGGGCACCAGCCGGGCGTGCCGCCGAGAGACGTTCTTCTCGGTGAGCTGGATGGTGTTTCCCTGCTGACGCCCGATCGTCACGGCCTCATTGGCCAGCGGCACGACGGTCGTGGAACCCTCGTCATCCTCGATAATCAGGCGGAGGGACATCAAGAGCCCCAGGTTAGGAAGCCGCCCCGAAACCTGTCAAGACGGGCCACTGGGGCCCCGAAACACCGGTTCACCCTTGGGCCGCTCGGGACCGGGATCGTGGCCCGCAGCGGGCGAATTTCCCTCGATCGGCGTGGCGCGGGTAGCGGCCACCAGTCGGGATAGAGGGTACACGCCCACACCTTCGGCATGCAGCGTGGGGAGCCGACGACCCAAGATCTCCACCACCTCGGCCGAGGGGTGGGCGATGACGACCACGGGATGATCGAGGCTGAGGCGGGCGGCCTGGTCGAGGGCGGCCTCGATGGCCTCGGCCGAGGGATCGTGGTCGAGGAACACCTCGCGGTGCAGCGTGGGCACGCCCGCCACCCGTGCGATCTCCTCGGCCCGGGTGTCCCCGATCGTGCGCGAGTCCAGGAAGTACAGCGAGCGCTCGTCGAGCACCTGCATCACCTCGGCCATCGCGGCGGCGTCGCGGGTGAGGGCCGAGCCCATGTGGTTGTTGACCCCCACCGCCGCGGGCACGCGGGCCAGGGCCTCCTCCACCTTGGCGCGCAGGGTGGCCGGGTCGTCGTGCCGCCGCAGGAAGGTCTCCTGGGCCTCGGCGCCCTCGCTCATCGCCTCGGGGCGCGCGGGCTCCATGGGCAGGTGGAGCATGACCTCGCGGTAGCGACGACGGTCGCCCCGCAGGCGCAGCTGCACCCCGGGGGCATAGATCGCGCCGGGCAGCACGCTGAAGGTCAGGGGGTAGCGCAGCGCCAGCAGCTGCTCGAACAGGTGCAGCTCGCGGCCCACGTCGTCGATGACGATGGCCAGGTGGCCGCGCGCGTCCTCCCAGGGCAGGGTGCGGTCGCCGTGCTCCCGCTGCCAGCGCTTGGCGTCGCGCACCACCATGTCCACCGTGCGCTGCTCGATCGCGCGCTCCTCCTCGGAGGGCGGCGGGGGGTCGGGAGGCGCGGGGGCGGCCAGCATCAGGGCCCCGCTCACGCCGAGCCAGCCGACCAGGCTCCAGGGCAGACCGCTGGGCACGGCGGCCAGCCTAGCAGCGCTCGATCGGGTGCGAAAACAAAGCGGCATTCCGCCGGAGGCTGGGCTACCTTCCGTTCATGGATTGGATTCGAAGCGAGACACGAGTGATGTCGGTGGTGCTGGCGGTGGGCCTGGGCACGGTCCCGGGCTGCGGTGACGACGGCAGCGGCGACGACGACGGCGGGGGCACCAGCGCGGCGACCGGCACCTCGGCGGGCACCGGCATGACCTCGGGCGACCTCACGAGCACGGGCGGCGGCGGCTCGGGCTCGGGCGGTGGAGGCTCGGGCTCCGACGGCACGGCGAGCTCGTCGGCCACCGAGGGCACGACCGCGGGCGACGGGACCACGGCGAGCGAGACCACGGCGGGCGCCTGCGAGGAGACGGTGGGCCCCGACGACGGCGCGCAGTCGAGCAGCTGCGACGAGTGTGCCGAGGGAGAGCTGTGCATGGAGCTCACCGAGCACGCCGGCCCGGCCGACGGCGGCGGGCCCATGGTGACCTACTACTGCTTCCCCTTCCCGCTGTGCTGCGAGGTCGAGGCCGACTGCGATTGCGCGGGCCTGCTGTGCCCCGACGCGGGCGTGGGAGGGGAGAGCTCGTGCGACGCCGCCGACGGGATCCTCTACTGCGACGTGGCCTATCCGTAGGGCTACTCGCAGCCGATGCGGAAGGTGGCCAGGGCCAGCGCGTCCCAGTGGACGTCGGCGGGCTCGGCCGCCTGGTAGGTGCGCCAGCCGATCTCGAGCTGCTCGAAGATCGGCGCCACCCAGCTCTGCTCGCCGGGGGTGGGCACCACGCTCATGCTCTCCACCTCCTCGCCGTCCATCCAGTAGCGCATGGTGTCGTGGGCCCCGTCGAATTCCCACTCGATGCACAGCCACTGCTGCGCGGGCGCGTCGTAGCCGTGGCGGCGCAGGCCGCCGTGCTGCTCGACGGTGGGGTTGTGCACGTAGCGGCTGTTGAACGAGCCGCCGTTGCAGTCGAGGCGGTAGCGGGCCGGGGCGCCGTCGAGATCGCCGTGGGCATCGAGGGCCGAGCTGTGGGTCTGCGGCACGGTGGGGCCCACGTGGAAGTAGGCGCGGCCGAAGAAGTGGTTGCCCTCCACCGGGAAGACCACGCCGTCGCGGGTGAGCAGGCCCCCGCGGGCGCCGTCGGCCGAGGGCAGCGAGACCCGCAGGGAGCCCCCGCCGTGCCGCGCGAATTCCTGGTCGATGGAGATCTGCGCCCCGTTCGATTCCATGATGGACCACAGCGCCTCGTCGACCACGCCGTCCTCGAAGTCGTCGCACAGCAGCAGGTCGTCGCGATCGCAGCCCAGGCCCGAGGGAGGCGGGGGCTCGCCGGTGGAGCCGTCGTCGTCGCTGGGGGGCGGCTCGCCGGACGAGTCGCCCTCGTCGTCGCCGGGCCCTCCGCTCGAGCCCGCGTCGCCGGTGGTCCCCGGCTCGGGCTCGGGCTCGTCGGAGCCCGAGCTGCCGCCACCCCCGCTGGAGTCGCCGACCTCCGTCTCGCCCTGCGGGAGCCCGTCGGGCTCGCCCGCCGGGCCACAGGCCGTCATCAACACGATCGCCGCTACGCTCGCCGTTCTCACGGGACCGTAGTTGCCCCAGCCGGCGGCTCGTCTGCGCCGCGAGTGAAAAAAGTCCAGGGTCGAAGAGAGATCAGAAGGACCGTCGCCAGCCCAGCCGCACGCCGCCGGGGATCGGGCCCGCGAGCGGCTCGGAGCGGCGGCGGGCCCGAGCGACCAGCACATAGCGGATCACCGCGCCGGTCACGAGGGCCCCGCCCACGGCCAGCGAGACGATCGCGCCCGCGCGCAGCCCCTGGGCCCGGGTGATCGCGTCGGCGTAGATCGCCTCGTCCTCGGCCCGGGTCGCGGCCCGCTGCTCGCGGCGCGACAGCGCCCACAGCGTGCCGCCTCCACCCGCAGCCAGCCCCAGCCCGGTGCCCAGCAGCACGCCGCCCCAGGGATCGCGCAGCACGGGTCGCGCGCGGGGCTCGTCGGTTGGGGGCTCGGGCTCGGCGGGCTCGGGATGACCCTGGACGGGCGGGCTCGCGGCGGGCTCGGGCGAGGCGGGGGCAGGCTCGCCCGCGGCCAGATCGTCCTCGCAGCGCTTGATCCCCTGGTGGGCATCCTGCACCAGCACGGTGTAGCGCTCGTCGCCCTCCACCCGGGCCAGCAGGCGGGCGTAGAGCACCAGCGCCTCGCGGCAGCGACCCAGCCGGCGCTCGGCCAGGGCCTGCGCATACAGGTGACGGGGATCGCCGGTCAGCACGTAGGCCCGCGCCGCGAGATCGACCACCTCCTCGAAGCGGCCCTCGGCGAAGGCCTGCTCGGCCCGGCGGGTGAGCTCGGCCGGATCCTCGGGGGCCACGCCGGGCTCCGCATCGGGCTCGGTGGCGCTCGGGGGCTCGGGCTCGATCGCGGGCGCCGGCTCGAGGACGAGCGCGAGCAGCACGGCAGCGGGGCTCACGGGGCCATGCTACCGCTTCATGGGGTAGAGCACGTTCGGATCCTCGGAGGTCGGCGACCGGGGCTTCTTCTTGCGCCGCTTCTTGCGTCGGCTGGATCGCGAGCTGGGCTCGGTCGGTGTCTCCATGCCGGCCTCGGCTGCGGCTGAGACATCGGTCTCGGTCTCGTCGAGGGGCTCGGTCTCGGTGCCCTCTTCGGCGGGGCTCGGGCCCCCGGTGGCGGTCGCCTCGGGAGCGGAGCCCGAGTCCGCCGCCGCGACCGGAGCCGGCGTGCCCTCGCCGGGGGCGGCGGTGCTCGGTGTGGGCCCGGGCCCGAGCATCCACCAGCCCAGCCCGCCGAGCACCGCGCTCGCCACCACGCCGCCCACCACCCACGGCGCCGCGCCGCGCCGCCTCGGCGTGGCCAGCTCGCTGGGGATCGGCTCCACGCTCACCGCGGTTCCCGAGGGCTCGGCTCGGGTCGGCGCCTCGGGGTCGGCCGACTCGCCGTGGATCAGCACCAGGGTGGGAACCGTCTCCAGCGGATCCTCGGCCGGCCGCGTCTCCACCCGGGGGAAGGGCGGGCGCCCGAACACCTCGCCCATCCAGTCCGCCACCGTGGCCACCGAGATCCGCAGCCGCGCCTCGTGGGCGAAGCCCTCCACCTCGCGCATCAGCGCCTCGGCCGTGGGGTGGCGGTCGCCGGGATCGAGGGCCAGCGCTCGCAGCACGATCCGCTCGAGCTCGGGCGGGTAGCCGGGCACGCGCTCGGTGGGCCGGTCGATCTCGCCGCGCACCACCCGGTTGAGCACCGCGAAGTCGTTGTCGGCGTAGAACAGCCGCTCGGTGGTGGTCAGCTCGTACAGCATGATCCCCAGCGAGAACACGTCGCTGCGGCGATCGACCGGCTCGCCCCGGCACTGCTCCGGGGACATGTAGCCGATCTTCCCCTTCATGGCGTTGCCGATGGTCTCGGTGCTGCGCGCGCTGGCCTTGGCGATCCCGAAGTCGGTGAGCTTGGTGGCGCCGTCGTAGCTCACCAGCACGTTGGAGGGCGAGACGTCGCGGTGCACCAGGCCCAGCGCTCGCCCCTCGAGATCGCAGCGCTCGTGGGCGTGGTGCAGCCCGGCCGCGGCCGAGACCACGATGGCCAGCGCGACCTCGATCGGCATGCCGCCGCGATGGGCCGCCGCGGCCAGCAGCTCCCGCGCGTTGCGGCCGTGCACGTACTCCATCACGTAGAAGTACTCGCCCTCGGCCTCCCCGATGTCGATCACCTGCACCAGGTTGGGGTGGTCGAGGTTGGCCGCGAGCCGGGCCTCGTTGAGGAACATCCGCACGAAGGCGTCGTCGGCCGCGAGGTGGGGCAGCACGCGCTTGAGCACCACCACCTTCTGGAAGCCGGCCACGCCCTCGGCGCAGGCCAGGTGCAGCTCGGCCATGCCCCCGATCGCCAGCCGGCGCAGCAGGTGATAGCGGCCGACTCGCGCCCCCGGGGCGAGCAGCTCGGCCTTGGCGGGGGCGACCGCGTTCACGGCCCGAATCTAGCAGCCCCCTCGAGCCGGTGCGCTATCCGGTCGTCAGCGCGCTCTCGGAGCGGTAGGGCTCCATCTGCTCCACGAACCAGCGCTGCAGCGGGTCGAGCCGCGCCTGGCCGCGCAGGCGCTCGGCCAGCTCGACGCACGTGCCCATGGTGGTGGGCTGGCCCGAGCGCCAAGTGTGCCACATGACGCGGGTGCGCGCCGGCTCGAGCAGGCTCTCGTACTGATGGTTCTCGCCGGTGTTGAAGATGAAGGAGATCCGGCTGGGCGACATCCCCCGCGCCCGGGCCTGGCGTCGCAGCGCTCGCCCGTGGCGGTCGTGCCACCAGCCCAGCGACGCGAGGATCACGAACACCGACGCGCCCGCCCACTCGAGGCCGACCAACGACAGGCCGATCGTGACTGCGAAGCCCAGCAGCCACCACTTGCCGTGCTCCGCCTTCGCGCTCTCGGTCGCGAGCAGCCCCTCGATCAGCCACAGCTCCATGCGGGCTTCGCGGAGGGCGGGGTCTTCGTGGGAGGGGACGTCGCTGGAGCGATAGGCCACGAGGTGGCGCGGGATACCGTGCGGCCCGGGGGGTGCATTCTCGCTGGGGACCAGCTCGCCCCGTGCCTCGCTCGGATCTCGTTCCACGGCGAGTCAGGGGACCAGGCGCATCACCACGCCGAGCGAAGAAGGGCCCTCGTTGCGCTCGCCCACCACGAAGATGTCGCCGTCGACCACCACGCCGCGGAAGTAGCCGTCGCCGGGGCTCACCTCGGGGTAGCTGCGCTGCCAGATCAGGTCGCCGCTGCCTCCGTCGAGCTTCCACACCGTGGGGGTGGAGGGCTCGCTGGTCATGCCCACCGCGATCACATGACCGGCATCGTCGACCACCACGTCCTCGATCTCGTCGGTCTCGAACGAGCCGCCTTCGAAGTGATGCTCCCACGCCTGGGCGCCGCGCAGGGAGTAGCGGCCGATCCACGCCTCGCTTCCGCTGCCCACCTCGAACAGCCAGCCGCCCGCGATCACGTCGGCTCCGAACGCCGCCAGGGTCTGCACGCTGTCCTGCAGGCCGAGGCCCCCCGCACGCACCACGAAGGGCTCGGGCGGCAGCATGCTCCCGGTGACGTCGGCGACGAACGCCTCGGCGTCGAGCATGCCGCCCACGAGCAGCGAGTCCTGCACGTGGACGAGCGCCTCGAGCTGGGCCGTGCCCGGGATGGCCGGGACGGAGTCGGTCCCCAGGACCACGCCGTCGCCGGGACGGATCTCGGCCAAGCCCATGCCGGCCTGCAGGAACGGGCCGACGACCGCCTGCAGCACGCCATCGCCCATGATGATGCCGCGGCTGATCGCGCCCGGCAGCGGCGTCCGCCAGCACGACGCGGGCGGGGCATCGGGGTTGCTCACCTCGAGGCACGCGGCGAAGGCCGAGAAGTCGTCGAGGCCCGCGCTGATGTCGGCGTCGCCCGAGACGAACAGCCGTCCCCCCTCGGCGACCACCGAGTACGCCTCGCTCTCCTGCCAGCCCGCGGGCAAGCGACCCCGCGAGCGCTCGTCGCCGGTCTCGAGGTCGTAGCGCACCACCACCGCCTCGTGGGAGGACATCGGCTGCAGCACGGCGCGCCCGACCGCGACCAGGTCGCCCTGGTGCAGGATCGCCTCGTTGAAGCGGTGCAGGCCCGGGTCGGGAGGCGCGAATTCCACCGACCACACCACCTCGCCGGGGACTCGGCACTGCGGGTTGCACTGCTCGTCCTCGTCGGTGTTGCCGTCGTCGCAGTCCTCGCCGTCCTCGATGATGCCGTTGCCGCAGACCGCCGCGACGCCCGTGGATGCCTCGCCCGAGCCCTCGCCCGAGCTGCCGCTCGAGCCCTCGCCCGAGCCCTCGCCGATGGTGATCGAGCTCGGGGAGGTGCCGGTGGAGCCCCGCGTGCCGTCACCGTCGGCGGAGCCCTCGTCGGGGCTCGCGTCGCCGTCGTCGTACGCGGGGTTGGCCCGCGAGCACGAGACTACGGCGACCACGACGAGCCACCCGCCGAGCACACGCGGGACCTGAGGGGTCATCCTCGTCGAGGATAGCCGACTCGTCCCCGCCCGTGGGCCGCGAATCGCCCGCCGCTCAGGCCGAGGGGCGGCGGCCCTGGGCGTCGACCAGCGAGCGGGTCCAGCCCGGCACGTCGCGCACGATGGAGGCGTGCAGCTTGGGCGACAGCCGCATCTGCGCGAGGCTGCGCTTGATCAGCTCGCGCGCGCGGGCGAGGCGGGTGGTGACGGTGCTCGCCGGCGCCTGCACCACCTCGCCGATCTCGGCCGTGGCCATGCCCTCCCAGTAGTAGAGCTGCACGATCATCTGCAGCTCGGCGGGCAGCTCCACCATGGCGCGCAGCAGCAGGTCCTGCTGCTCGCAGCGGGCGAAGACCCCGGTGAGCGAGGTCTTGCGGGAGGGTCGCTCCACGGTGTCGGCGAAGCGGCGCAGGCCGTCGAAGCGCGAGGCGCTGCGCAGGTGCATCAGCATCTGGTTGCGCGCGACGCCGAACAGGTACGAGCGGAAGCTGGTGTGGAGCTGCTGCTTGCTCAGCGACTCGATGCAGGCCAAGAAGGTGCGCTGCGTGAGGTCCTCGGCCGCGTGGGTGAGGCGGATCTCGAAGAAGCGGCGCACGCTGTCGTAGTGGCGCGCCACCAGGCGATTGCTGGCCTCGGCGTCGCCGTCGCGCCAGCGTCGCAGGAGCTCGAAGTCGCTGTCGCTCATCCTCGGCGAAGGGGACCGTGTCGACGATAGCACGCGGCCCGGGGCGCTCGCGCTCGATCTAGAGGGGAAGGGCGCCATCGCAGAGCTCCGGGTCGCCGAAGGTGGTGTCGGGAAGCCCCATGAGCTGACAGACCGAGACCAGCAGGTCGTTGTGGGAGCGCCCGGGCAGCGACACGAAGCGGCCCGTCTGCAGCGCCCCACCCGCTCCGCCGGCGAGGATGAAGAGCATCTCGCGGCCCGTGTGGTTGTAGCCGAGGTTCTTGCACCACAGCACCAGGGTGCTGTCGAGCATGCGCCCGCCGTCGGGGCCCTCGGGCACCGCGGCCAGGGCGTCGAGCAGGTAGGCGAAGTGGTCGAAGAAGAAGGTCTCGAGCTGCTCGCGACGCTGCACCGTGGTGGCGTTGCGGTTCTGGTTGTAGTCGTGCGCGATCGTGTGGCAGTCGAGGTTGAGGTCGAGGCCGGCCTCGGGCCACAGCGGGGTCAGGTCGCCGGCCCCCGAGTTGCTCAGCTGCAGCGACGCCACGTCGGTGATCCCACAGGCCAGCGCCTGCACCATCAGGTCCACCTGTCGCCGCACGGTGGTGGGGAACGCCGCGTTGGAGTCGTAGTCGATCCCGCCGGCGATCGGCGAGGGCTCGCAGGTCATCGCGGTGTCGTCCTGCAGCTTCTGCTCGAGGTCGCGCACCAGCTCGAGGTGGAAGTCGAGCTTGTCCCGCGCCTCGCCGGGCAGGCGGGGGCGCAGCGACTGCAGGTCGCCGGTCACCCGGTCGAGCACGCTCAGCCGGCGCGCCCGCAGGGCGGCGAGCTCGTCGGCGGGCAGGGTCGCGTCGCCGAACAGCGAGTCGAAGGTCTCGTCGGGGCGGGTGCGGGGGTGCACCGGCTCGTTGGCGCCCGTATAGGAGATCCGGCAGTTGCCGTTGGAGCCGCCCGGCCGCGCGCCCAGGGTGAGGGCATCCACGCCGCGGGCCGCGGCCACGTGCTGGTCCACCGAGATCCCCGAGGCCCAGAACTCCGCGTTGCCGCTGCCGTAGGGCGACACCGTGCGCCCGGTGAGCAGGTGCCCGATGCCCACGTGGCCCGCTCCGTGGGTCTCGATGTCGCGGGTCCGCATCTCGAGGTCGCCCAGCAGCAGCAGGTCCTGGCGGTGGGGCTCCAGGCCGCTCATCATCGCGGGGAGGCTGGTCAGCGCGAACTGGTCGCCGCTGCCCGCGGGCTTCCAGTGCTCGCGATCGATGGGCTCGTTGGGGGTGAAGAACACCACCAGGCGCTGGGCCTGCATGCCGTCGGCCGCCCGCACCGAGCGAGAGACCAGGCTGGAGAGGAAGGGCAGCGACAGCGCGCTGGCGCAGGCGCCCCCCAGGAAGCGGCGACGAGAAGACGAGAAGCGGGTCATCGTGGGTCTCCTACTCGTTGAGCTGGTAGCGGAAGGCGTCGGAGGTGGCGATGGCGATCATCAGCTCGCGGATGTCCTGGCCCGAGGCCTCGAAGTCCGCGCGCAGGCGCTCGAGGGTGCACTCGTCGGCCTCGGTGGGCAGGCGGCGGGCGCCGTACTGGAACCACTGCTCGGCCACGCACTCGTGCACCTGCGGGGTCTGGGCCAGGGCGTGGGCGAGCTGCACCGCGCCCTCGAAGCTGCCCACCTCGGGCACGCCGATCACCTCGCCCTCGGTGCTCACCGGCTGGCCGTCGGGGGTCTCGTCGCCGAACGCCCCGATGGGCGAGTAGGCGTCGAAGCCGGTCCCGATGGGATCCATCAGCACGTGGCAGTAGGCGCAGTCGGGGTTGCCGAGGCGGTCGGGGTCGTTGACCTCGTTGATCTCCACCCCGGGCGGCGGCGGCAGGATCTCGGTGCACAGCAGGCGCTCGCGCACGAACTTGCCGCGCAGCACCCACGAGCTCTCGGCCGCGTGGGCGGTGCTGGTGAGGAAGCTGGCGTGGGTGAGCAGGCCGGCGCGCTCCTCGGGCGGCAGCTCGGTGACCGCGAAGCCCTCGGCCGGCGCGGGCACGCCGTACAGCTCGGCCAGGGGAGCATCGAGCACCGTCCACGAGGCGGTGAGCAGGGTCTGCAGGCTGCCGTCGCCGTGGCGCACCACCTCGTCGGCGAAGCGCAGGGTCTCCTCCTCCATGCTGCTGCCGAGCTGGGGGCTCCACTCGGGGAACAGCGAGCTGTCCTTGACCCGGTCGGGCAGGCCCTGCAGGTGCAGCCACTGGCGGTGGAAGCTGGCCACCGTGGCCGCGGCGCGCTCGTCCTCGAGCAGGCGGCGGGCCTGCTGCTCGAGCGCCTCGGGGTCGTGCAGCTCCCCCGCCTGCGCCGCGTCGAGCAGCGCGTCGTCGGGCATCGAGGCCCACAGGAAGTACGAGAGCCGCGAGGCCAGGGTGAAGTCGTCGCGCAGGGCCACCCCCGGCTCGCCGCTGGGCTCCACGTGGTAGAGGAAGCCGGGCGACAGCAGCATCGCCTGGATCACCATCGACATCGCCTCGCTGGCGCCCCACTCGGCCTCGGCGTCGGTGTAGAGCGCCAGGTAGTCGGCCTGCTCCGGCTCGTCGAGCGGGCGCCGGAACGCCCGGCGACCGAAGCTGCGCACGAAGCCCTCCACGCAGCCCGCCTCCGCCGCGTCGCAGCCGACCACCTGGTCCCAGCGCTCGCTCACCGCGGTGGCGGCCAGGGTCTCGGCCGCATCCACGTACTCGTCGAGCTGCGACTTGCTGAGCTTGGCGATCGAGTTGGCCGCGTAGCCGCCGACCTCCTCGTCGGGGGAGAAGCGCCGGGCCGGCTGCGAGTCGTCGCCCAGCAGGTCGCGGACCGTGTTGTCGTACTCGAGCCCGGTCAGCCGGCGCATGGGCGAGGCCGCGGCGCTGGGTCCCTCGGCGCAGGCGGCCGGGACCGGCTCGTCCGGCTCGGGGTCGTCGCCCGCCTCGTCGGCCTCGCCCTCGTCGCCCGGATCCGTGCCCGGATCGTCGCCGTCGAAGCCATGCACGCCCGAGTAACAGCCACCGAGCGCCAGCGAGGCGCACAGCGCGAGCAAGGGGCTCTGCCGCGTCATCGTCATCGTGCGCCCGTAGTTGCGCGAGCCGGCGGCTCGTCTGCGGTGGAGCAGAAAAAAGATCGACCGCCCTGCGTCGAGCGCGCGAGGGCCGAGGAGGTGATGGCTCGGCCCTCGCCCTCGCCGGCTTCGTGCTACGCCAAGGCCGTGCTCCGCCCCGGATCCGTCGCGTCGATCCTGCTGCTGGCCGGCTGCACCCCAAGGGGCCCCACGGGCGTGACCGAGCCGCCGTCGGCCGTCGCATCGTCGCCCCCCGCCCCGCCGTTTCGCCCCGCCCCGCGCTACGCGTCGACCTTCGAGGCCCACTACGAGGGCTGCCGCGGTCCGTTCGAGGAGGCCAGGGGCTCGGTGGTGCTCACGATCGACGCGGCTCGGGAGGCCGCGCTGGAGCTGACGATCCACCCGCGCGAGCTCGACGTGGAGATCGAGGGACCCGACGGCCAGCCCCTGCCGCCCGCGGGTCCGATCGAGTGCCGCTTCGAGGGCAAGGGCTCGGTGGCCCAGGGGCAGTACGTGGTGACCCTAGACGCGCGCCACACGGAGGAAGGCCCGCGCTGCGGCGAGCCCTCGTCGTTCGAGCTGCGCTGCCGACCACAGCGCCTCGAGCTCCCCGATGCACAGGGAGGGGTGGAGCCCACCGAGCTGCTGCGCTGCACGCTGAGCGAGCCGAGGCCGGCCGTGCTGTGGGTGCTCGGCCCGGGCGACGAGCTGATGCTGGCCGAGGGCCCGCTGCACTCCACGCTGCAGCGGGCCACCATGGGCATCGATCGGCAGGAGCTGGTGCGGAGCGGGCCGCCCTCGGGCTCGCCCTCGCCCGAGTGAGGCCCCGGGCTCGCCGGCTACTCCGGCGGCTCCACGTCGATGTCGATCGAGCCCTTGATGGGCTCGTCGAACGTCATGTACCGGAGCGTCGCGCGGGGCTTGCCGGGCTGCTCCCGCCAGTCGCAGTGGGTGTTGCCGTCCGGGCTCGAGGAGCAGTGACCGTTGCCGATCATGGCGTCGAAGTAGGCGATCGCGTCGTCGACGAGCATGCGGACGGTCACCGCGTTCTGCTGGGTGCCGTTGACGCTGGCGTGGAGCGAGGTGACCTTGCCCCCCTCGAGGCCGAAGCCGAGGAAGTAGCCGTCCTGCCCCGCGTTGTCGGAGACCTTGCGTCGCAGCTGCTCGAACCCCGCCTCGTCCCGGACCTCGTAGACCTCGTCGGGGCTCTTCTTGATCTCGTCCCACGAGTCACCGAACTCGTAGCCGCCCAGCACTCCCCCGCGCCCGAAGAGGTTCTTGTCGACCTCGTCGCGGCTCATGTCGGAGGGTCCGCAGGCCCCGGCGAGCAGCACGATGGAGAGGGCACCGAGGGCTCGTTCGATCATGCGGGCAGGGTATCCCACCGCTCGGCCGGGCGCCGGCCAATTCGCTCCCCCGCCGAGCCGGGGACCACGACCAGCGTGCGTCGACCACCGAGAGGAGCGGTGGACGCCAGCCCGGATCCGGTCGTTTCTGCTACCGTGGGTGCTCGCATGCGCGTGCACGGGACCTTCGCCACGGCGCTGATGCTGTCGGCCTGCGTGCCCGACGGGGCGTTCGTGTGCGAGCAGGACGGCCAGTGCTCGCGCTCGGCCGGCGGCGTGTGCCAGGCGGGGGGGCGCTGCAGCTATCCCGACCCGAGCTGCGAGTCGGGGCAGCGCTACAGCGACTATGCCGGCACCACGGCAGGCGGCTGCGTGCCGGTGGGGGGCGGCACGGCGACCGGCACCAGCACGGGCAGCGGCGGCACCACGGGCACCGACGACGGCACCGAGGGCAGCGAGTCCGGCGATCCCACCACGGGGCCCCTGCCCGATTCCTGCGAGGGCATCGACTGCTCGGGCGAGGGGAGCTGCGTGCTGGTCGACGACGTGGCCACCTGCGCCTGCGGGCCGGGCCTGTACCCGGTGGGGCTGTCGTGCCGCGAGGATCCCTGCGACCTGCTCGCCTGCCACTTCGTCGACGCCGAGCTGGGCGACGACGCCAACGACGGCAGCCGCGAGCTGCCGTGGCGCACGATCGCCCGGCTCGAGCAGGCCGCGGCCGAGGCCGCGCCCGGCGAGCACTTCCTGCTGCGACGCGGGCGGCAGTGGGGCGAGCAGCTCGACCTGGTGGGCGTGGGCGGGGCCCTCGACCGGCCGCTGGTGGTCGGCGCCTACGGCCCGCGGGACGAGCCGGCGCCGCGCCTGCTCCCCGGCGCGGTGCGGATCAGCGGGGCCGAGTTCGTCACGGTGCGGGACCTGTGGATCGAGGACGACCCCGACGCCGAGACGCCGCCCAACCGCCCCTGCGTGATGATCCAGGACAGCGAGCAGGTGGTGATCCAGGGCAACACCGTCACCCGCTGCGTCAACCGGGGCATCCGCGCCCACGACCACGCGGCGTACGTGGTGATCGTGGACAACACGGTGCGCGACGTGGGCCAGCGCGCGGCGATCTTCGTGGCCGACGCCGACTGGGACATGAAGACCATCGGGCCGCACCACTGGATCATCGACAACCTGATCACCGGGATCCCCGAGGACGGGATCCGGGTGGATGCCTCCGACGTGACCGGTGACCTGAAGGTGGCGGGCAACGTGGTGGCCGACGTGACGCGCACGGGGATCTCGATCTCGGCGGCTGGCTACGCGTGGGCGCTCGGCAACGTGGTGGCCCGCGCCGGCGACGAGGCAGCGGCGGCGGGCGGCGGGCTGCTGTTCCAGGCCGATGGACCGGTGACCGGCAACGTGGTGATGCACAGCCGCTACGGGATCTCGGTGCAGGGCACGGGCCCCGTGGTCTCGAACACCGTGGTCCACGAGGGCAGCGGCGCCGCGCTGGCCGTGGCCGCCAGCGCCGAGGGCCTGACCATCACCGACGACCTGCTGCTCGCGCGGGGCGGCGCGCCCTGGGTGCGGCTCGAGGGCAGCGACCCCGCCGACGACGTGGCCACCATGGACCTCGACTGGTACGCCAGCGACGACGGGAGCTGCCTGCTCCAGGCGCTGGGGATGGACCTGGACCTGCTCGGCTTCACCATGCTGACCGGCTTCGACGCGGCCTCGAGCTGCGGCGCGGTGCCGGGCTTCGGCGCGGTGCCCTCGGGCCTGCCGCCGCAGGACTGGGACGACGCGTTCTGGGCGAGCCTGGTGCCCGACGCGGGCTGGGAGCGCTGCGGCGCCCCGGCGGGGGCCCGTGCCTGCGACGGGAGCCCCCTGGGCGACCAGCCGCTGCCCATCGCCGAGTACTTCGAGGGCGGCGGCCTGGGCTGGCCGGGGCCGCTGTTGGTTCGTCAGCGCTACGACACCATGCCGTGACCGGCCGGATCTTCGCTCGCGCCCCCGGTTTGCGGCACCATGGAGCCGATGATGCGCGAAGCGGCGACCCGCCCTCGGATCCTCAGCGTGGTGCTCGCGGGAGGTGAGGGCAAGCGACTGATGCCCCTGACCATGGACCGGGCCAAGCCGGCGGTGCCCTTCGGCGGGCAGTACCGCCTGATCGACTTCGTGCTCTCCAACCTCGCCAACGGCGGCTACCGCCGCATCGTGGTGCTCACCCAGTACAAGAGCCACTCGCTCGACGTGCACCTGGCCCGTACCTGGCGCCTGGCCAGCTTCCTGGGCAACTACGTCACCTCGGTGCCCGCCCAGATGCGCAAGGGACGGGAGTGGTTCCGCGGCTCGGCCGACGCCCTGTACCAGAACCTCAACATCGTGGACGACGAGCGCCCGCAGTACGTGTTCGTGTTCGGGGCCGACCACGTCTACCGCCTCGACCCGCGGCAGCTGCTCGATCACCACATCGAGTCGGGGGCCGGGGTCACCGTGGCCGCGCTGCGGGTGCCACGGGAGCAGGCCAACCAGTTCGGGGTGATCGAGCGGGGCGCGGGCACCAAGATCTCCGCCTTCCGCGAGAAGCCGGCCCAGGCCGAGGGGCTGCCCGACGCTCCCGATCAGATCCTCGCCTCGATGGGCAACTACGTGTTCACCACCGAGGTGCTGCTGCAGGCGCTCAACGAGGACGCGGCCGACCAGAGCAGCCGGCGGGACATCGGCGGCAACATCATCCCCGCCCTGGTCGCGGCCGGGCAGGCCCACGTGTACGACTTCACCACCAACCGCGTGCCGGGCGAGGAGCCGCAGACCCACTACTGGCGCGACGTGGGGAC
This sequence comes from Myxococcales bacterium, assembly GCA_020633315.1. Classification (GTDB taxonomy): domain Bacteria; phylum Myxococcota_A; class Polyangia; order Nannocystales; family Nannocystaceae; genus Paraliomyxa. The sequence continues at coordinate 54,081 of JACKDV010000025.1, read as the reverse complement.
GCTGGACGCCTACCACGAGGCGCACATGGATCTGGTCAAGCCGCTGCCCGAGTTCGACCTCTACAACGACAAGTGGCCGATCCACACCATGGTGCGCACGATGCCGCCGCCCAAGATCGTGGCCATCGGCAAGTACGGGGCGGGGCACGTGGCCGACACCATGCTCTGCAACGGCGCCGTGCTCAGCGGGGCCACCGTGCACCGCTCGGTGCTCTCGCCCGGCGTGCGCGTGGGCGGCGGGGCGACGGTGGAGGACTCGATCCTGCTCGACGACGTGGTCGTGGGCGAGGGCGCGATCATCCGCCGCGCCGTGCTCGACAAGGGGGTGGTGATCCCCGCGTGGGCGACGGTGGGGGTCGACCACGAGGCCGACCGCGCGCACGGGCTGAAGGTGACCGAGGGCGGGATCGTGGCCATGGGCAAGAAGCAGCCCTGGCGCGAGCTGGCGTGAGCGGGGCCCTTCAGCGGTAGGGCTGGTGGCGTACCTGGGCCAGCGCCTTCTCCATCGCCTCGAGCTCCAGCAGCAGCCGCGCGCGCCAGGCCTCGGCCTCGCCCACGGGCTCGAGCGCCGCGACCAGCCGCGCCAGGTCGAAGCCGGTCTCGGCCAGCTCGCGACGGTCGTCGGGCTCCACGGCAGCGAGGGCCTCGTGCAGCTCGAGGAAGAGGCGTCGCCCCGGGCCCACCCCGTCGCCTCCACGGGGGCGTCGGTACCAGCGCACGCCCACCATGTGAGCGCCCAGATCTCCGCCGTCGTGGCGCAGCTGCGACCCGGGCGGGGCGCACAGCAGCAGGTCCTCGGCGGTCAGCGTGGCCGCGGCGCTGCGAACGTCGGCGGCGGCCCGCAGCAGCGGCCAGAGGCGATCGACCAGGGGCGAGGGGGGCAGGGCCAGCGGTGCGGCCGGGGCCTCGTCGCGGGCGCGCAGCCAGATCACGAAGGCCGCCATCATTCCGCCCAAGCCGATGATCCAGCCCAGCACGGGGGGCAGAGTAGGGGCCCGGGCAGCGACGCGCTACCATCGAGACCATGGGCGAGCGGGACGAGGAAGAGGACGCACGGATCGATCGCGAGGCGATCCTGGCCCGGCGGCGGCGCTTCGTGGTGGCGACGCTGACGGGGCTGACCACGAGCACGCTGGCGACGGCGTGCCCGTGCCTGAAGATGGCGGCGCCCGCGGAGCCCGACGCGGCGGGGCCGGCCGACGCCGAGGCGGCGGAGGAGCACCAGGACGACGGCGATTCCGTGGAGGAGGCGAGCCCGGCCGACGGCGAGATCCCCGAGGCGGACGAGGTCGCGCCCGAGGACGAAGGAGGCTGAGAGCTCGGATCCGGTCAGGGTGGCTTCCGCAGCATCGCGGTCATCACCCGTAGGCTCCGTCGCCCCCTCGTGGAAGGGCCTCGTCGCGTGCGCGTGGATGCGGCAGGGCCCGGGCCGACGCCCCGAGGGCCGCGAGCGGGACGGCCACGCTATGCTCGCCGGTGATGGCTTCCGACGACGAGGACGATGGCACGATCGATCGCGAGGCGATCCTGGCCCGGCGGCGACGCTTCGTGGCGGCGGCGCTGACGGGACTGACGACGAGCACGCTGGCGACGGCGTGCCCCTGTCTCGACGTGGCGCTGCCGCCCGACACCGACACCGGCACCGACGGCAGCGGCGAGGGAACGGCGAGCGAGAGCGAGGGCAGCGGCACGACGGCGGGCTCGACCACGTCGGCGGGCAGCAGCGGCGCCGCGAGCAGCGATGGCGGGGACACGGGCGGCAGCAGCACGGGCGGCTGATCGTGGCCGCGGTGCCGCGCTATGCTCGAGGCGTGTCACCGTTGGATGATCCCGAGCGCGATCTCGATCGCGAGGCGATCCTGGCCCGGCGGCGACGCTTCGTGGCGGCGGCGCTGACGGGGCTGACGACGAGCACGCTGGCGACGGCGTGCCCCTGCCTCAAGGTGGCCCAGCCCGACCCGGACACGGAGGGCTCGGGCGATGCCACCCAGGGGACGACGGCCGGGGACACGGCGCAGACCGACGGGGACGCGACGACGAGCACGAGCGGCGCGAGCACGAGCGACGCGAGCACGGGAACGGCGGGCGAGGGGACCGAGACGGCGGCGAGCAGCAGTGGCTCGGGCGACTCCTCCGGTGGCTCCGGCGGGGGCTGAGCGTCACTCCTCGGTCGCGCTCGGGTTCTCGGTCGCGCTCGCAGCCTCGGGCGGCGGGGTCCCGAGCAGCAGGGCCCGCGCCCGCTCGATCGACTCGAGCGGCCCGGCCACCGCGAGCACGTCGCCCTCGCACAGGGTCTCGCGCCCCGTCGGGGTGATCACGTCGCGGTCCGGGCGGGCGATGGCCAGCACCATCGCGCCGGAGGCCGCCCGCAGGTCGAGCTGGGCCAGGGTGCGGCCGATCGCGGCGGCCCCGGGCACGAGCCGCACCGGGGTCGCGTCGCCCAGGCCATGGAGCAGGTCGTGCAGCTGCGGCTCGTCGGGCGGAGCATCGCGGCGCAGCACCTCGAGCAGGGCCAGCGTGGCCGAGCCCACGTGCTCGCCCAGCGGTCCGCCGCTGCGCCACAGCAGCACCGCGCTGGGCAGCAGCACCGCGGCCAGCAGCACCACCCCGATCCCGGGCGGCACGAAGGGCTGGGTGAGCGCGGCCACCAGCATGCCGGCTCCCAGCAGGGCGGCCAGCCGCAGGCCCACGCTCATCGCTCGTCGGGCGGTGGCGGCGAGGTCGGGCCGCGTCTGGTCGGCGGCAGGGAACGCGCCGCGGGCCAGCCGCTCTCCCAGGGCGCTCGCAGCCCGCGACAGCCCGCGCGCGAAGGGGAACGCGATCACGGCGGTGAGCCCCACCAGCACCACCGCGGCCACGGTGGGGCTGGTGCCGAGGGCCTGGTGCGACCAGGCGATGGCCCGCGTCCATCCCAGCGAGACGCCGATGACGATGCCGGCGACCACCGCCGCGTCGACCACCAGCATGCGCAGCGCCTTGCGGATCGCACGACGCACGGGCGAGCTGCCCTCGCCCCGCCGCAGGCCGTCCACCCAGGCGGCGTAGAGGCTGAGGTGCGCGCGCAGCCGGTGGGGCAGGCGGTGCTCGATCGCCACGAGCACCGCGGGGGCGAAGCGCAGCGCCAGCGGCGTGGTGATGGCGGTGATCACCGCGGCCACCACCACCACCGTGAACATCGAGGCGGGGACCACCCCGGCCGTGATGCCGATGCCCATGATGATGAAGCCGAACTCGCCGATCTGACCCAGGGCGACGCCGGCGTGGCCGGACTGACGCAGGCCCTGGCCGCCGAGCACCCCGGCGCCGGTGACCAGCCCCACCTGCAGCACCACCACCATCAGCGCGATGAGGCCGGCGGTGCCCAGGTGATCGATGGCGAGCAAGGGGTCGACGGTCATGCCGATCGACACGAAGAACACCGCGGCGAAGACGTCGCGCAGGGGGGCCACCAGGTGCTCGAAGTGGCGGCCCAGCCCGGACTCGGCCACGAGCATCCCGCCGAGGAAGGCCCCCAGCGCGGGCGAGTAGCTCAGGCGCTCCATCAGCGCGGCGAGGGCGAGGCACAGGCCCACCGCGAACACGGTGTCGACCTCGGGCGACTGCAGGCGGGCGATCCGGCGGGCGAGGCGGGGCACAACCCACAGGCCGAGCAGGATGCCCACCGCCATCACCCCCAGCAGGCGGCCCACGGTGCCCAGCAGGGCCGAGGGCGCGACCGCGGCCCCCTCGGCCACCGCGGTGACCACGGTGATGAGCACGATCGCGGCGAGGTCCTGCAGCACGAGGATCCCCAGCACGGTGCTGCGCACGTCCGCGGGGGGCGGGTGCACGTCGAAGACCTTGGTGACCACCATGGTGCTGGAGATGGCCACGCTGGCGCCGAGCACCACCGCGCCCACGGTGGAGAGCCCGAGCGCGGCGCCCAGCAGGTTGCCCGCCCAGAACATCCCGCCGATCTGCACCACCGCGGTCAGCCCGGCCACGGGCAGCACCTTGGCCGCGCGCGCGAGGCTGAGCTCGAGCCCCACCGCGAACATCACCAGCACCACGCCGAGCTCGGACAGCTCGTGCACCCGCTCGACGTCGGCGAACAGGGGGATGGGGATGTAGGGGCCCACCACGAGGCCCGCGACGAGGTAGCCGAGGATCGGCGGCTGGCGCAGCGCCCGGGTGACGGTGCCGGTGAGCGCGGCGACGCCGAGCACCAGGGCGAGGTCGGTGACGAGGGAGGCGGCGGCCAAGCTACTCCGCCGCCATCCGGGCCAGGGCGCGCAGGTGCTGCACCGCGGTGCGAAGCTGCAGGTCCTCGCCGGCGGCCCGCACCGCCTCCGACTCGTCCACCCGCGGCGGGCTCTCGCGCCCGAAGTCCTCGGGCTCCAGGTGCCCGGGGTTGTCGCGCTCGGGGGGCAGCTCGGGGCGGCTGTCGAGCACGGCCCGGCCGTCGACGCCCTCGGGCATGGCCCCCACGAAGATGTCGGGGGTGATCCCGCTGGCCTGGATGAGGCGATCGTCGGGGGTGTAGTAGAGCGCGGTGGTGATCTTGAGCAGGCTGCCGTCGTCGAGCTCGAAGGGGGCCTGCACCGAGCCCTTGCCGTAGCTGCGCTCGCCCACGATCACCGCGCGCCCGTGGTCCTGCAGCGCCCCGGCCACGATCTCCGAGGCGCTGGCCGAGCCCTTGTTGATGAGCACGCACAGCGGCACGGAGCGCTCGGTGCCGGGGCGGTGGGCCCGGGCCTCGTCGATCACCCGCCCCTGCCGCCCGCGGGTGCGCACGATGGCGCCCTCGTCCACGAACAGGTCCACGATGCCGACCGCCTCGTCGAGCAGGCCGCCCCCGTTGTCGCGCAGGTCGATGACCACGCCGCGCAGCCCGGCCTCGCCCGCCTGCTGCCGCAGCTCCTGCAGGCCCTCCCGCATCTCGCGGGCGGCGTGCTCGGGGAAGTCGCGCAGGCGCAGCACGCCCAGGCCCTCGCCGAGGTAGCTCAGCTCGACCGCGGGCGGGTCGATGATGGCGCGGGTCAGCTCGAGGGTGCGCAGGATCCCGCGCTCGGGGTCCTCCACGGTGAGCTTGATGGTGGTGCCCGGCTTGCCGCGGATGAGCACGATGGCCTCCTCGAGGTCGGCGAAGTCGGCGATGGGGCGGCCGGCGATGCGCACCACGTGGTGCCCCACGCGGACGCCAGCCTGGTCGGCGGGACCGTCGGGGATCACGTCGCGCACGTCGAGGAAGCGGTCGCCGTCGTCCTCGCGGCCGAGCACCACCACCATGCCGATGCCGCCGAAGGCCCCCTCGATGTCCTCGCGCAGCAGCTTGGCCTCGCGCGGGGGCAGGAAGGCGGTGTGGGGATCGAGCTCGCTGACCATGCCCGAGAGCGCGGCGTGGATGAGGGCGGTGTCGTCGACCGGCCGCACGTAGAACTGCTCGACGATGGCGAGCGCACGCGCGAGCACGTCGAGCTTGCGGTAGCGCGAGTACGCGAGCGGGGGCTGGCCCACCGCGGGGGCGGCCCACGAGGAGGTGCCGACGCCGATGCCGATGCCCGCGACGAGGCTGGCCAGCGCGAGCGCGAGGGAGCCGAGGCGAGCGCGGGGGCGAGGAGCGAGGCGGCCCATGGCCGCGCAGTCTAGCAGGCCGTCGCAGGGCCCCCCGGCCCCTCGGCGGATCACACAGGGGGGCCGCCCGGGCGCGGCTCCGCTCGCCCTACGGCGAGGTCCGCCCCGAGCGGATCGTCTCGTCGTAGACGCTGACACGCGGGGTCCCGGCCGCGATCTTGGCCTTGGCCTTGGCCATCTCCTCGTCGATGAGCTTCTCGAAGTTGGCGCGGGGTTGCGCCCCCGACAAGAAGCGCCCGTTGACGAAGAAGGCCGGGGTGCCGCGCGCCCCCAGGGTGTTGCCCTCGCGCTGCTGACGATCGACCTTGGCCGCGAGGGTGGGGCTGCTGAGGTCCCGCTCGAAGCGCTTGACGTCGAGCTTGAGCTCGCGCGCCCACTTGATGAAGTTCTTCTCGGTGAGGTCGCGCTGGTTCTCGAACATCATGTCGTGCATCTCCCAGAACTTGCCCTGCTCGCCGGCGGCCTCGGCTGCGATCGCAGCCGGGCGGGCGTTGGGGTGGAAGCCCAGGGGGTTGTGCTTGAACACGTAGCGCAGGTCCTTGCCGTACGCGAGCTGCAGCTCGTCGATGGTGGCGACCACCCGGTTGCAGTAGGGGCACTGGAAGTCGGACCAGGTGACGATGGTGACCAGCGCGTCGGCGGGGCCCTCGACCTGGGCGTCGCCGATCTCCACCTTGTAGTAGGCCTCGGGGTTGGGGTGCCCCGGGGTGGGCGAGGGCTTGGCGACCTCGTTGGCCTTCTCGAGCACATCGAGCCGCGACTGCGCCTCGGCGAGCTGGGCCTCGAGCGCCACCGTCTGTGCCGAGAGGTCGGCGAGCTCGGTCTCGAGCTTGGCGAGCTTGGCGAGCTCGTCCTTGGTCGCGCCGAGCTCGTCGGCCAGCTCGCCCTGCTTGGACTGCACCGGCGCGACCTCGGCCTTGGCGACCTCGGTCATCATCGTGCGCAGCTCTTCCTCGGTGGGCTGGTCACAGGCGGCGAGCAGCAGCGGGAGCGCGAGGCACAGCGAGCGGATCGGCATGCGCAGGATGATAGCCCCAGGCGGCGGGCGGGCGCGTCGGCCCTCGGGCCCGGGACGGGCGGGCTCGCTCCGCGGCCGGGGCGTTGCTCCGGGATGCCGCGCGTGGTCGGGCTGGCGGCCGCGCGTGATCACTGGCCTCGGCGGAACGCCGCGCGGTGGCCGGCCTCGATCGCCTCGCGCAGGCGAGCCTCGCTCATGCCGGGGATCCGTGCGACCCGCGCGTGCTCCTGCTCGGCGTCGATCCGCGACATCAGGGTGTTGTCGGTGTTGATGCAGACCCGCAGGCCCTGCTCGAGCCAGCGCGCGATGGGGTGGTCCTCGATGCGCTCGATGATCCCGGTGTGGAGGTTGGAGGTGACGCAGGCCTCGAGGGTCACGCCGCGCTCGATCACCAGCGCGGTCACCCGCGGATCATCGAGCACGGTGGTGCCGTGGCCGATGCGCTGGGCGAGCAGGCGCTCGATCGCCACCGCGATCTCGCCGGGCGGGCGGCCCTCGCCGGCGTGCACGGTGCGACCCAGGCCCAGATCGCGGGCGCGGTGGAAGGCGGGGGCATAGTCCTCCAGGCGATGGCGGTGCGCGGGCGTGGGGCCGCCGGCGAGGTCGATGCCCACCACGCCCGGGCGCGGGCGGGCCAGCGCCACCAGCTGCTCGACGAGCTCGGGGGGATCGCCGTACAGGCCGCACAGCACCAGCCCCGCTCGCCCGTCGCAGCCGGCCAGGGCCGCGTCGACGATGGCCTCGGGGCGAGCGCCTCGCCGCTGGTGCAGGTGGGGGGCGAAGCGGATCTCGAGGGTGCTCACCCCGTGCGCCCGGGCGTCCTCGCAGATCTCCGCGGCCACGCGCTGGACCGCGGCCGGGCGCTGCAGCACCCGCAGGGTGAGCTCGAAGCACGCCAGCGCGGCGGCGAGGCCCATGCCGGGGTGGAAGCCGAGGTCGTCGGGGACGGTCACGCCCTCGGCCGCGGCGAGCTCGGCCAGGGTCGAGCGGCGCAGCGAGCCGTCGAGGTGGCGGTGCAGGTCGGCGAGCGGGGGCCGGGGCATGCCCCGAGGGTAGCGCTGCTGCGGACGACCGGCCTCCGGTCGCGCCGCACGGGCCTGGCTCGATCATGGGTCCCGCGGCCGCGGGGTGAGAATCTCAGTAGCGCAGCCAGGGCTCGGGGTCGACCGGCTTGTCGCCGTGGCGCAGCTCGAGATAGGCGGTGGTGCCCAGCCCGTCGTCGGTGGTCTTGGGCGCGACGCGGGCGATCTCCTGGCCCGCGCTCACCGTGTCGCCCTCGGCCACCGTGGTCTTCCACAGCCGGCCGAGCATGAGCAGCTCGCCGTTGCCGTGATCGATCACCACCACCTGCTCGAAGCCGGGGAGGCTGGCCACCATCACCACGGTGCCGTCGGCGGGGGCGTGCACCGGCTCGTCGCGGCGGGCTCGGAGCTCGATGCCGTTGCGCGCCATCGGCAGCTTCAGCACGGGATCGGTGTACTCGCCGAAGCGCCCGGTGATCGGCCCGCGCACGGGGCGATGGAGGCTGCGGCCGCCTCGACGCAGGGCCCGGAGCTCGCGGCCGGCCTCGTCGAGCTGCTGCAGCCGCTCGCGCTCGTCGTCGCTGCGCAGGTGGGCGGGGGTGCTCGACAGGGCGCGGCGGGTCTGCTGGTGGGCCCGGGCCAGCGCGGGGCCGGTGGCCTTGCGGCCCATCGCCACCAGGTCGCCCTCCACCGCGTGCACGGTGGCCAGCGCCGACAGGGCCTGCAGCTCGCGGTGGGCTCGCAGCAGCTCGTCGCGCGCGCGCTCCTCGGAGCGCTGGTAGGCGGCCAGCTCGTGCAGGTCGTGGCGGACCAGCCATCGCAGCATGCGGCCGCGGCTCAGTCGCTCGGCGCTCGCTCGCTCGTCGCCGCCCACGTCCTCGAAGATCAGCCGGGCCACGCCGCCGCGCGAGGCCTTGACCATGGCGCGCGCGCGCTGCCGGGTGAGCCGCTCGCGGGGCTCCTGCCCCTCGCGGTAGGCGGCCAGCCGCCGCAGGCTCTCGCGGCTGGCGTGGTGCAGCAGCTCGGCTCCGTACTCGGCGCCCTCGCGCTCGCGCTCGAGGGCCGTGAGCGCCTCCTCGAGCGCCACTGCCTGCTGGGCCAGCCCCAGCTCGGTGCGCAGCAGCTCGCCCAGGGGGCTCGGGCCGCCGCGGGCCTCCACCGGCAGCGCCAGCGCGCCCAGGCCCAGGGCCGCGATCACCAAGCGTCGTCGCCAGCCTCGCACGACGGCTCAGGCCTCCGCGTAGTGGGCCACCGCCGCCCGGGCGCCCAGCAGCCCCAGGCTCGCCCCGAAGGCGATGCCCAGGCCGACCTGGGTGGGGGTGAAGAAGCTCAGCGCTCCCGCGGCGAACACCATCGACAGGCCACGCTCGAGGAAGGGGTGCACCGCGTCGAAGCCCAGCCACAGGATGCCCATGGCCAGGGCGGCGCCCAGGCTGCCCTGCACCATGCCCTCGAACACGAAGGGCCCGTGCACGAAGCGGCGGGTGCCGCCCACCAGGCGCAGGATCTGGATCTCGGCCCGTCGCGCGTACACGCCCAGCCGGATCGTGCTCCACACGATCGCCATGCAGGCCAGGCTCACCAGCAGGCCCGCGCCCAGGGCCAGGTCGCCCAGGGTCTGCAGCAGGTCGTGGGCGCGGCCGGCCCAGGCTCCCGCCACCGCGACCTCGTCGACGATCGGCTGCTGGTCGAGGCGCTCGGCGAGCGCCCGGCCGAAGTCGGGGTCGGTGCCGGGGGCGAGGTGGATCTCGATCGAGCCGGGGAGCACCGAGGGCTCGAGGCCGTCGAGCAGCTCGCCGTCCTCGCCCAGGCCCTCCGACAGTCGCCGCAGGGCCTGCTCCGGGCTCACGCGCTCGGCGTCGGCCACCTCGGGCAGGGTCCGCAGGCGCCTCACGGTGGCCTCGACCAGCTCGGGGTCGGCGTCGTCCACCAGGTACGCGGTGATCGGGACGTCGAGGCCCCAGGCCCGCACCACGCCCTGGGCGTTGCTCCACGCCAGCACCACCGCGCCCAGCAGCAGCATGCACACCGCGATGGTGCCCACGGCCAGCAGCTGCACCGCGGGGGCCTGGGCCATGCCCCGCCCGCCGCGGGCGATGATGTACGCGAGCGAGTACAGCGGGCGCAGCATCACGCCACCGCCTCGGCCGGGCCCGCCCACGACGCGGGCAGGATCTCGGGGATGTCGTCCTCGGAGAGCTCGGTGGGGTCGGTCAGCGTGACCACGCGCCCGTGCTCGAGGTGGATCTGCTGGGTGAGCGGCGCGAGGTCGAGCACCAGGGGATCGTGGGTCGCCAGCAGCACCGTGGTGCCGCGGCGACGGATCCCCTCGAGCACGTCGACGATCTCCTGGGTGAGGCGCGGGTCGAGGTTGCCGGTGGGCTCGTCGGCCAGCAGGATCGCGGGGTCGCCCGCCACCGCGCGCGCGATGGCGACGCGCTGCTGCTCGCCGCCCGAGAGGCAGCGGGCCGGTCGGCGGATGCGGGGGTCGAGCTCCACGCGGCACAGGGCCGAGGCCGCGCGCTCGCGGACCTCGCGACGCGGCATGCCGAGCACCTGCAGCGCCAGCGCCACGTTCTCCATGGGCGTGGCGTCGAGCAGCAGCTTGAAGTCCTGGAACACCACCCCCACGTTGCGGCGCAGGTAGGGGATGCTGCCTTTGCGCAGGCGGTGGATGTCGCGGCCCGCCACGCGGATCGTGCCCTCCTCGGGCCGCTCCATGGCGAGGACGAGCTTGAGCAGGGTGCTCTTGCCGGCCCCCGAGGGTCCCAGCAGCACCGAGAACGCGCCCTCGGGCACGCCGATCGACACCCCGCGCAGCGCCGAGCGCCGCCGGGGGCCGCGGCCGTAGTTCATCGTGACATTGGTGAGCTCGATGATGGCCATGGCGCCCTCGTCGACCTTCCAAGCACGTGCGGCCGGCGAAGTCCAAGAACCGGCGGATTCGCCGGGTCCGCGCGGCGGTGGTGGCCGTGATCGCAGCCACGGTGGATCCACGAGCCACCCTCGGCGAGGGCTCGCGATCCTCCACTGCGATCGTCGAGCACCGCCGCCTCGCTCCCGAACCGTCCAGGACGCCGTTCTCATGGGCCAGGACAGCGAGACAGGCTCGCCTGCTCGCTCGTGACAAATCGTCACGCGACCGGCTCGTGGCGGGGGAAGCAGAGCGGCTAAGTGCTCTGATCCCTTCGATCCCGAGAATCGATGGGAACAGGCACGATGCTTGCGAGTTGGTGAGCCGACCATGACAGAAGCCGCTCCCAGCCCTCGCGCACGCCGGATGCCACCGGCGCCTCGTGCGCGAGCGCAGGGGACCCGCGGCTCCAGCGAACCGACCACGAGCTCCGAGGCCGAGGCCGCGTCGTCCCCAGCGTCGCGGCCCCGCCTCGGTCCCTCCGGGGGCCCGCTGCCCGTGCGGGTGGGCCCCTATCGCATCGTGGGTCGGCTCGGCGAGGGCGGGGTGGGCATGGTCTACGAGGCGCGCGACGAGGGCCTGGGTCGGCCGGTCGCCATCAAGGTGTTGCGAGATGCCTCGGCCGCCAACGTGGCTCGCTTCCGTCGCGAGGCCCGGTCGATGAGCCGAGTCAACCATCCCAACGTGGCCACCGTGTACGAGGTGGGCGAGGCCGACGGGCGGGGCTACATCGCCATGGAGCTGATCCGCGGCCAGACCCTGCGCCAGTGGCTGCGCGGGCGACCGGGCTGGGCCGAGATCCTCGCCGTGGTGCGGCAGGCCGCCGAGGGTCTCGCGGGCGCCCACGCGGCGGGCGTGGTCCACCGCGACTTCAAGCCCGACAACGTGCTGGTGGGCGAGGACGGTCGCGTGCGCGTGGTCGACTTCGGCCTGGCCAAGCACCATACCGAGCTCAGCGAGGGCGTCGCCTTCGATCGCGGCGCCCTGGCCCGCGAGCTCGCCGACGGCGGGATCACTCGCACCGGCTCGCTGATGGGCACGCCCGCGTACATGGCCCCGGAGCAGTTCCGCGGGCAGGGCGACGCTCGCTCCGATCAGTTCGCCCTGTGCGTGGTGCTCTACGAGGCGCTCTACGGCGTGCTGCCCTTCCCGGGCGAGACCGCCGAGGAGCTGTTCGTCGCCACCAGCCGCGGTCGCCTGCGCCCCTGGCCCAAGCGCGACGAGCTGCCGCTCGGGCTGCGGGCGGCCCTGCGCCGCGGCCTGTCCACCCGGCCCGCCGATCGCTTCGAGTCGATCCCCGCGCTGCTCGAGGCGCTCACCCGCGCGATGGCCAGCGGCGACGGAACACCCGAGCGACGGCCGCGGACCAAGGGCGTGCGGAGCTGGCGGTGGCGGATCGTGGGCGCGGCCACGGGCCTGCTGCTCGCGGCCGGCAACGCGGCGCTGCGCGACGACGGCTCGTCGGCGGGTCCGGTGCGATCGGTGGCATCCGAGATCACGGTGCCGAGCCCCGAGCCCACGTCGCCGCAGGTCGAGTCGAAGAAGGACGACACCGTGCACGCACGTGGCGCTCGCTCGGCGTCGCCGCGCCTGCGCGCCCGTCCGGCCCAGAGCTGACGGCTCCCATCTTCGGCGGGCTCCTGCTCCGTCGATGGTCGTGATCCGATGTCATCGAGCGATCCCGGCCCGATCGGGTCGGGCTCGCGCGTGAGGCCGTCGGCATCCCGTTTGACACGCAGGTACCGCAAGCCATAGAGTGCACAATAGGGGAAACACTTATTGTGCAGAGGATGGTGGAGACCCACGATGCCGCGGAGGCGGGGCACGGGAGGACCCCGGGGCTCCGTGCGGTCGTCGTGGCCCTCGTGCTGTGCACCGGCGCCTGCGGTCCCCGAGTGGAGGAGGAGGCGCCGATCCCCGAGTACCGGATCGAGACCTGCGAGTCCTGGTGCTCCCTGATGTTCGACCCCACCTGCCCGCCGCAGGAGATCGAGGTGGAGACGGAGCGGGAGTGCGTCGAGGTGTGCGCTCACAACGAGGTCGTGTGGGGCGAGACCCCCGACGGTGACGCATGTGCTCCGACCCTCGTCCCGTACGTCGACTGCCTCGCGACCATGTCTTGCGAGGAGATCCAGGAGCACTTCGTCCTCGCGAACAGCGGGGGGCCGTACCAGGAGCAGTCTTCGTGTGGTGAGTCGTTGCGCAGGCAGCTCGATTGCCAGCTCCCATTCCAGTGATCGCGGGTCGAGGTAGGCACGGTATGATCGATCGAAGGACAATGGCTCGGCTCGTCCCATCCTCGGGTCTACTCGGGGTCATCGGGATCGGCGCAGTCAGTGGCGCTTGCGTGGTCGATGAGATTCCAGCGTGTCCTGGTCGATGCTTCGAATTCACCGTGGCGCACGAGATTCCCGTGCCGTGCCTGACCGAGGACGGGTACGGCATCGACATCCCCTTCAACGATCTCGAGCAGACCGGCTACCGCGGGGAGCACTGCTTCAACTCCTCCGCCGTCCCCCTGGTGATCGAGGCCATCGATCACCTGGGCAGCGGCGCTCGGCTCTCCGATCTCGAGCTCTCGCTCCGCCTCGCCTACCAGGGCACCGTCGACGCGATCACGGCCGACATCGAGGCGCAGTGCAACGCGGCTGCGGCCGCCCAGTGCACCAACGCGGCGCAGGTGTGCGAGGGCATCGCGGCCGAGGCCTACCGGCAGCTCCTGGTCGAGGAGAGCTGCGTGCTCACGGTCGGCGGCGTGGAGGCGGTCGTGCTCGCGCCCGGTGGGGTCTGTGAGCCGATCCTCGACGGCGCGGTGGCGACCGGCGGCGAGGAGCACTGCACCAGCGGAGACGACGGGGCCGACACGAGCGCGGGCAGCGACGGCGCCGACGAGAGCACCGGAGCGATGCTCACCCCCTTCGGTGATCTCGAGACCCTGGTGAGCTGCGACGCCGACCTGCGCTGCGAGCTCGATCCCGAGCTGCTGCGCCTCGTCACCGCGCACTTCGAGGTCTTCGCCGCCGATCGGGCTGCGCTCGTGCTCGTCGATCGCGAGGTCCCCTGCGGGCCCGGGGCGAGGCTCGACGGCCTGGACCAGGGCGAGCCCTCCACCGCGCTCGCCGAGGCGCTCGGGCTGCGCCGATCGGATGTGATCGCCCAGGTCGACGACATCGCCATCCAGGGCCTCCCCGACGCGATGGCGGCCGTCACCGCGCTGCTCGACTCGTCCGCGGCCACGCTCGTCGTCCGCCGCCCCGAGGCGCGCGGGTGCAGCACCTTCACCCTGGAGATCGAGCGGCTCTGATCCGAGCCCGCCCTTGGCGACTCGTCATCGCTGCGCGATCCTCCTCCCGGTGCCCTCGGCCCCCCAGCGCTTCGGCTACTACCGCCGCCTGTCGGCCAAGGACCGCGCGATCTATCGCCGCAGCGATGCCATCACCTCGCTGGCCCTGCACGACCCCCCGCGCGTGGGGCTGCCGTGCGACGCCATCGAGGCGGCGCTGCGCGAGGACGATCGCCGGGCCGTCCAGCGGGCGTCGCAGGCCCTGAGCCGGGCCGTGTGCGAGGACCTCGGCGTCAGCGTGGTGCCGGTGCGCGTGCTCGCCCGGCGCCCCGCCGATGCGACCGGCGAGCTCCATGGCCTCTACGAGCGCCACGAGGACGGCCGCACGCTCATCCGCGTCTGGATGCGCACCGCGGCTCACGAGCGCGTGGTGGCGTTTCGCACCTACCTGCGCACGCTGGTCCACGAGCTGTGCCACCACCTCGACTACGAGCACCTGCGGCTGGCCGACTCGTATCACACCCGCGGCTTCTTCCAGCGCGAGTCCAGCCTCGTCCGTCAGCTCCGACCCGCCCCCGAGACCGCGGACGAGGGCGAGCCCCGCGATCCCTCACCGCAGCTCGCCCTGCCGGGCTTCGGCTGACCCCGCCGTCTCGCGCCTCGGGTCTGCCCCTACCCCCGGGACCGCAGATAGACGAAGGGGCACGACGCCCCGATGCGTCGTGCCCCTCCCGGTTGGTTGCCGATTCTCGCAGGTACTCGTGATCGCCAGGCTCTAGCTACAGCCGCTGGTGCTGCCGCAGGTGTCGCACTTGAGACACGACCCGTTGCGCACCATGGTGAAGCTCTGGCAGTTGGGGCATGCATCTCCGGTATAGCCCTGCGCACGCGCCTTGGAAACCTCCATACTGAGGTTGGCGGCGGCCTTCATGCGAGCCGAGCGGCCCTTTCGTGCATTTCCTGGGCTCGGGCTCGCCTCTGCGGCGGCCTGTGTTCGGTCCTCGAACTCGATCGCATTGCGCCGACGCTCCGCCTCGGCGACCAGCGCGGCGCCAGGTGCGGGGGCCGCGAGCTTGAGCGGGCCCGGGGTGACCACCCGCTCCTCGAGCACCTCCTCGACCTCGTCGGGAGCGACCTCGACCAGCCGCTCGTCGACGACCTCCTCCTCGCGATAGTCCACCCCGCGCTTCATGTCGTCGCTGCCGGTGGTGTCGGGGGCCAGGCTGTCGGGCGGCACATGGGCGAGATCGTGACGGCCCAGGTAGCTCAGGGCCAGCTCGCGGAAGATGTAGTCGATGATGCTCGTCGACATCTTGATGTGGGGGTGACCCTGAACCGGGCCGTTGGGCTCGAAGCGGGTGAAGGTGAAGGCCTCCACGTACTCCTCGAGCGGCACCCCGTACTGCAGGCCCAGGCTGATCGCGATGGCGAAGCAGTTCATCAGGCTGCGGAAGGCGGCGCCCTCCTTGTGCATGTCGATGAAGATCTCGCCCAGCGACCCGTCGCCGTACTCGCCGGTGTGGATGTACACCTTGTGGCCGCCGATGGTGGCCTTCTGGGTGTAGCCGCCGCGGCGGTCGGGCATGCGCCGACGCTTGGCCAGGTAGCGGTACACCATCTTCTCGGCGATCTTCTCCACCACCTGCGGCCGGGCGGTGTCGTTGGCGGCGATCCCCGGCGCGTCCTCGAGTAGCTCCTCGTCCTCCATGTCGTCCTCCACCTCGCCGAGCAGGGCGGTGGACAGCGGCTGGCTGAGCTTGGAGCCGTCGCGGTAGAGCGCGATGGCCTTGAGGGCCAGCTTCCACGACTGCAGGTAGACCTCCTCGACCTCGTCCACCGTGGCCTCGGTGGGCATGTTGATCGTCTTGGAGATCGCGCCCGAGAGGAACGGCTGGGCCGCGGCCATCATGCGCACGTGGGCCATGGGCGCGATGAAGCGCTTGCCGCCCCGCCCGCACTTGTTGGCGCAGTCGAACACCGGCAGGTGCTCGGCCCGCAGGTGCGGCGCGCCCTCGAGGGTCATCGTGCCGCACACGTGGTCGTTGGCGAGGCGGATGTCCTCGTCGGAGAAGCCCAGCGCCGAGAGCATGTCGAAGGTGGGGTCGGAGAGCTGGTCGTCGGAGAAGCCCAGCACGTCGCGGCAGAAGTCGTCGCCCAGGCTCCAGCGGTTGAAGGCGAAGCCGATCTCGAACGCCTGCGGCAGCTCGCTCTCGATCTTGGCCACCAGCGCCTCGGTGAAGCCGATCTCCTTGAGCTTGGCGTGGGTGATGCGGGGGCTGCCCACCAGGCTGCCCGCGCCCCGGCAGTAGCGCTCGATGTCGTCGATCTGGTGCGCCTCGTAGCCCAGGCGACGCAGGGCCTCGGGCACCGACTGGTTGATGATCTTGAAGTAGCCGCCGCCGGCGAGCTTCTTGAACTTCACCAGCGCGAAGTCGGGCTCGATGCCGGTGGTGTCGCAGTCCATCAGCAGGCCGATGGTGCCGGTGGGGGCGATCACGGTGACCTGCGCGTTGCGGTAGCCGTGCGCCTTGCCGCCCTCGAGCGCCGCGTCCCACGAGTGGCGCGCGGCGTGCAGCAGGTAGTCGGGGCAGGTCTTGGCGTCGATGGCCACGGGCGGGATCGCCAGGCTCTCGTACTCGCCGCGGGGCACGTCGTAGGCGGCGCGGCGGTGGTTGCGGATCACCCGCAGCATCGACTCGGCGTTGCGCTCGTAGCCGGGGAAGGTGCCCAGCTCGCTGGCCATCTCGGCCGAGGCGGCGTAGCACTCACCGGTCATCACGGCGGTGAGCGCCCCGCAGATCGACACCGCCTTGGCGGAGTCGTAGGGCAGGCCCGAGACCATGAAGTAGGTGCCGAGGTTGGCGTAGCCCAGGCCCAGGGTGCGGTAGCGGTAGCTGAGCTCGGCGATCGTCCGCGAGGGGAACTGGGCCATCAGCACCGAGATCTCCAGCGCGATGGTCCACAGGCGGCAGGCGTGGCGGATCGCCTCGATGTCGAGGCGGCCGTCCTCGGCCACGAAGCGCATCACGTTGAGCGACGCCAGGTTGCACGCCGTGTCGTCGAGGAACATGTACTCGGAGCACGGGTTGCTGGCGTTGATCCGCCCCGACTGCGGGCAGGTGTGCCAGTCGTTGATCGTGGTGTCGAACTGCAGGCCCGGGTCGGCGCAGCTCCAGGCCGACAGCGCGACCTTGTCCCACAGGTCGCGGGCGCGCAGGTTCTTGGCCACGCTGCCGTCGGTGCGGTGGGTGAGCTTCCAGTCCTGGTCCTTCTCGACCGCCTCGAGGAAGGCGTTGCTCAGGCGCACCGAGTTGTTGGAGTTCTGCCCCGAGACGGTGCCGTAGGCCTCCGAGTCCCAGCCGGTGTCGTACTCCTCGAACTCGATGAAGGTCACGCCCTGGCGGCCCAGCTGCAGCGAGCGCTGGATGTAGTTCTCGGGCACGTGGGCCCGCCGGGCCTCGCGGACCGCCTTGCGCAGGGCCTTGTTCTTGGCCGGGTCGAAGCGCTCGGCCTCGGCCAGGTCGATGGCCCGATGGGCGGCGCGCAGCACCGCGTTGAGGTGGTGGTTGCAGGCCTTGGAGCCGGCGACCAGCGCGGCCACCTTCTGCTCCTCGACCACCTTCCACTCGATGAACTTCTCGATGTCGGGGTGGTCGATGTCGACCACGACCATCTTGGCCGCGCGGCGGGTGGTGCCGCCGCTCTTGATCGCGCCCGCGGCCCGATCGCCGATGCGGAGGAAGCTCATCAGGCCGCTGCTGCGGCCGCCGCCCGACAGGGGCTCGCCCTCGGCGCGGATGTTGGAGAAGTTGCTGCCCGTGCCCGAGCCGTACTTGAACAGCCGGGCCTCGCGGGTCCACAGGTCCATGATCCCGCCGTCGCCCACCAGGTCGTCGCCCACGGCCTGGATGAAGCACGCGTGCGGCTGCGGGCGGGTGTAGGCGTCGGTGGAGCGGCGTACGTGGCCGGTGAGCGGCTCGCAGTAGTAGTGCCCCTGCGCCGGCCCGGTGATGCCGTAGGCCCAGTTGAGCCCGGTGTTGAACCACTGGGGGCTGTTGGGCGCCGCCATCTGGGTGGCGAGCATGTGGAGCATCTCGTCGTGGAAGGCCCGCGCCGACGCCTCGTCGCTGAAGTAGCCGTGGCGCCAGCCCCAGTAGGTCCAGCAGCCCGCCAGGCGGCCGAACACCTCGCGGCTGTCCTGCTCGCCGCGGCTGCGCTCGTCCTCGGCCAGCTCGCCGAGCAGCTCGTCGTCGGGCTCGCTGCGCCACAGCCACTGCGGCACCTCGGGCTCGGGCACCCGGCGCAGGCGCGTGGGCACGCCGGCCTTGCGGAAGTACTTCTGCGCCAGGATGTCCACCGCGACCTGCGACCAGCCCTTGGGCACCGCGATGTCCTTGGCCTCGAACACGACCGAGCCGTTGGGGTTGGCGATGCGAGAGCTGCGGGCCTCGAACTCGATGCCTTCGAATGGCTGGGCGTGGTCCGTGGTGAACAGGCGAGCGACCTTCATTGGGGGGACTCCGGTAGCGGGAACGCGAGGAAGAGCGAGCGTCGGGAGCGAAGGGGAACGAGCAAGGATGTACGAGCGAGCACGAGGGCGCGATGAACGCGGTGGTCGTCGTGGGTGATCGGTGGCTGGAGCGTGGAAACGCCGGCGTGCAGGGACGACCTACCGCCTGCGGACGACGAAGGGGGCTCCTCGTCGGCCGTTGATGTCGAGCCTTCTCGGTCGCTCGGAGGCCGCGCCGGGGTGTGGCACGACCGGGTCTTCGGTCGGCACCGCGGGTCACCCCGGAGCGCCGTCACCCCCAACCCCTTGGGGCGGGGGGACCTATAAACCACAACATATGGGGGTGACGCAAGAACTCGACACGAGTCTTGGCCGGGACTTTCTCCACATATTCGGCTAACGAGCCGGTTTCCTCAATCCCCAACTCATCCACAGGGTTGTCCCCAAGACCGCCGGTCAGCTCGGCTCCAGGAGCCGTAGCGGGAATGCCGCCCATGGCGCCCGGGCGCATGCCGATCATCGTCCTGGTGGGCATCCCTCGGGGCCCCGGCGACCCCCGTGGTCCACGCCCATCCCTCCGCTTCCCGGCCGCTCGGTTGGAGCATCCACTCGCCATCCCCAGGTCCCCACCGGGGCCCGACGATGGCGCACGCATTTTCGAACGGGGAGGAGATCTCCTCCCCGTGTCCCACCCGTCACACGAGCGACACCAAGCGAGCATCGCGCGACACCAACCGGCCACGGCACGACCCGCTCGAGGCCCGCGCTCGCTCGACCCGACGACTGCCAAAACGGGATGCACGGGCACCGAACCGTAGAGCCTTCCCCCACTGGCACTTGCGCCTCCCGGGCCCGATGCCTCATGATCATCGAGCACCACGTTCGAGGATTGGGTATTGGGGCGCCTGACTAGCATGCGCCGTCGCCCGAGCCTCCCACGCGACACGAACATCTCGTCTCCCACCTCGGCCCGGCTTGCGGCAGCCCGGGCATGGGTCCACGACGAGGACGACGAACAGAGAGACGATGCCCAAGGACGCGAGCGCGATCTTCCAGTCCCAGGTCGGTGGCACCTACGACGAGCTGGAGCGCCTGAGCGCACTGGAGACCCTCAAGGGGCTGCGCAACCCACAGACCGTCACCCTCGGTGATCTGGTCGGCTACCTCAGCTCGCGGGGCCTGTGGGCGCAGTTCGCCAAGATCACCCTCGGCGACCTGCGCGATGCATTCTCGGCGGCGCCCGCCGAGGCCGAGGCCAACGGCCGTCGCCGCAAGCGACGGATCCTCGAGGACGAGCTCGAGGACGCCTACGCCGAGAAGGCCGAGAAGGAGACCAAGGCCAAGGCCGAGCCCGAGGACGGCGGGATCGACCTCGAGGAGTTCACTCGCCTGGTCATGCCCTTCGTGGAGGGCAACGGAGACGTCACCCTCGACGACATCGAGGACTACAGCCGTCTCGATCGCAAGGTGCTGCGCCACCACCTGACGGCGCTGGTCAAGGAAGGCCGGCTCGAGCGCATCGGCGTGGGTCGCCACGCGGTGTACTCGGCCCTCTGATCCGGCGCTCCGATCCGGGGTCCTGATGTGGGGCTCCGATCCGGCGCTCCGATCCGGCGCTCGGTCGCTCAGTCGGTCTCGGTGGCCTCGCGCTGCTGGGTGAGGGGGCAGACGAGCCGCACGACGTAGGCACCACCCTCTGGTCCCTGCGTGAGCGTCCACCCGCACAGCCGCGCCAGCTCCTTGGTGATCACCCGGCCGCCGTAGGCCTTGTCCCGCGGCTCGGACGGACCCGAGGCCTCGACCACCGGGTTGCTCAGCCGCAGGTCCAGCTCGCGACGCCCGCGGTCGACGACGGCCTCGAGCTCCATGGTGGAGCCCGGGGCCCCGTGCTCCACCGCGTTGACGAGCAGCTCGCCCAGCAAGAAGCCGAACACCCCGTCGGTGGGCATGGTGAGCCGGTAGCCGTCGGGCCAGTCCACCTCCGACTCGATCACGGGGCTCGCCACGCCGCCGCCGGGCGCTGGCGAGGCGAGCATGCCGTTGCTCCAGTGGAGCTGGGCCCGCAGCCGATCGTCGTCACGCACCACCGCGAAGATCTGCTCGTAGCGCTCGAGCGTGCCGTGCAGGTGCCGGGGCCCGAGGATGCGCTGGGCCTCGAGCCGGGGCGCCCCTCCCCAGTGGCCCAGCACCCACTCGCCCACGCGGAGGCGCCACAGCAGGTACTCGGCCAGCCAGCGGCAGAACGCCAGCTCGTCCTCGGAGCGCGCATGCTCGAGCCGCCGCGCGAGCACCCGGGCCAGGGTGTCGGCGCCGTGGTCGAGCAGCGTGGCCAGGCGGTCGCGCTCGTCCTGGCGGGCGGCCGTGTCGCGCTCGTCGAGCACCGGCGCGAGCTCGGCCTCGTCGTCGACCACGATCACCAGGCCCAGGCGGTGGTGGGCCGCACCCAGCCCGGGCAGCGGCTCGCTCAGCGAGATCGAGCGGACCAGCGCGAAGCGAGCCGGTCGACCGTCGCTCTGACGCAGGTGCACGCCGTAGGCTCGTCGCCGCCCGGCCACCTGCTCGTGCTGGTAGTGCGAGCGCGAGCCGGGATCGGGGGCCACCTCGTCGCCGAACGATCGCCCGGGCCGCAGCCCCAGCGCATCGGCGGCCGCGTTGGCCCACACCACGGTGTCGTCGTTGGGGTCGACGATCACCAGCGGGATCCCGAGCAGCTCGAGCGCGGCGTGGGCCGAGTCGCGCTCGGCCTCGCTGCGGGCCCACCGTCGCTCGGCCCACACAAGCAGCAGCACCAGCAGGCCCGGGATCACCACCATCGGGCCCCAGGGCACCGAGGCCGGCGTCTCCACGGCCCAGCCCACCAGCCAGCGATGGCGGCGGACCTGCAGCGCGAACAGGGCCCCGCGCCCGCTGTCGAGGCGGCGGTGGACCACGGGGCTCAGCGGCATCCCGAGCTGCTCCCGACCCTCCCGCAGCACCTGCTCCTGCACCTCGCGACGCAGGGCCTCGGGCACGTCGGGGCGCAGCCGCCCGGCCAGCGTGCTCCACGGCTGCCACCACGGCGAGTCCGGCAGCGGCACGGGCTCGGTCACGGTGAGCCGTAGGTAGGGACCGGCCGCGTCCACCAGGCGCTGCAGCTCCACGTCCACCGCGACGTCGGCCGCGATCACCAGCTTGGCGCCATTGTCCGCGTACTGCATGGGCACCGAGACGGTGGCCACGAAGCCCGACCCACCCACGTCGGTGTAGACCCCCGAGTAGTGGGTCTGAGCGTCCAGTGACTGGCCGAAGTCGAGGTCGAGGAAGGCCCCGCCCGAGACCAGGCTGGGAGCCCGCGGCCGACGCTGGCTCTGCAGGGTCTCCTCCTCGAGCGCCGAGGCATGCGGTCGGGGCTCGTCGGGGCGCGCCGGCTCGGGGAACGGAAGCGACAGGAAGCTGCCGTCCTCCATGATCGCGTACAGCCGGATGAGGTGGGGCAGGGGCGCCTCGCCGTCGGCCGCGGTGGGCCGAGCCCACGCGTCGGCGATGGCCACCAGGTGCGCGGCGGCCCGCTGCAGGTCGGGCTCGAGCTCGGCCTCGAACTGGCCGCGCCGACGGGTGAGCACCAGGGTCTGCTCGCCCAGGTGCAGGTGCTTGACCAGGCGCAGCGACTCGAGCTGGTGCGTGGCATCGATCGCCTCCGCCGGGGGATCGACCAGCACGGCGCGGGCCGGCGGCGTCGAGGGCGGCGGCTGGTGCAGCCGCGCGCCCACGGGCCTCATCTCGGGCGGAGGATCTCGCGCGGGGCGGAGCAGCGCCTCGTCCACGCCCGCCTCTTGCAGCAGGTCGAGCAGCCACGCCTCCACGCCGGGCGCCTCCACCATCCGTGGCGCGTGCGAGGTGGCCAGCAAGCGGGTCAGCGTCTGGGCGCGCCCGCTGTCGAGCTGGGTCTCGAACGCGCGGTGGGTCCACCACGCGCCCAGGCCCACGACCAGCGCCGCGAGCCCCAGGATCACCCAACGCCGACGCCGGAGCGTGGTGGTGGGCGAGCGCGGGCTTGGACTACGATGGGTCGGCGGCATGGAGCATCCTCATCGTCCCGTGGTGATCATCGAGGACCACGTCGATCACATCGACGAGCTCCTCGATGTCCTGCATCGGCAGTGGCCCGAGCTGCTGCCGCGCCTGACGGTGATGTGCCTGGACGAGCGCGGGCTCGACACCCAGGCCGCGCTCGAGCGCTGGACGAGCTCGTTCCCCGAGCTGCGGGTCGTCGCCAGCATGGACCCGAGCGATCCCCAGCGGCAGCAGGAGCTGCCCGCCGAGGCCCTCCAGGAGCTGCCCGCGTGCGCCCGTGTGGTGCGGGGGCTGCTGGCGCCCCGCGGCGTGCTGCTGCAGGACATCCAGCTCGAGACCCTGAGCTTCGTGCCGGACGATCGATGCTGGGAATCGATCGACCTCGCCAGCATGGTGCGGGGCAAGTACCCCTCCTCGCGCGCGCCCCGGTGCAACTTCATGTCGAACAAGCGGGTCTTCCACGCTCGCTTCGCCGCCGACATGGAGGACGCCGGATTCAGCTTCAAGGACGTGCTCGACAAGGACGAGCTCGAGACGACCCTGGTGCCGCGGCTGGCCCGGCTGCTGCGCAAGGCCTTCCCGCTCGAGCTCGAGCGCACGGGGCGGGCTCGCAGCGAGTGGCTCACCGCCGACGCCGAGGACCGGCAGCGGGTCGACGAGGAGCTCGACCTGGTGCTGTGGGAGGATCGCCCGGGGCGACTGGGGCTGGCCGGGGTTGGGGTCGACGGTGGGCTCGTGGAGATGGCATCCGACGGGCAAGAGGCGCTCGGCTGGCGCGCCCTGGTGAAGGCACGCCTGCGCGGCTTGCCCGGCATCCGCACCCGCGAGCTGGGCGAGGCCATCGCCCCCGAGCACGCGGAGCGAGCCGAGCAGCTCCAGAAGGCCTCGAACCTGGTCAACCGGATGCGCAGCCGCCTGCGGGGAGGGAAGGATGCTCTGCTGAATACCAATGGCCACTACTGCCTCGCCGACGAGCGGAGCGTGGGCCGGGTTCGTCGACGTCCTCGATCGCCTGGCTCCGCCCCGAATGCAAGCATATCCTGACCCTCGCCTCGACACCTCCAACGACCTCCAGGGCCCTGCGGCCAGGTGGTGGAGGTGGTTGGAGGCGAAGGCATCGAGACGGGCGAGCCCCTCCGCCTAGCGTGGTCGGGTGCAGCCCCGACGACCTCCATCCGCCTCCGACACCCCATCCGACAGTTGGTTCGGCCACCCCCGCGGCCTCACCATCCTCTTCAGTGCCGAGCTGTGGGAGCGCTTCAGCTACTACGGCATGCGGGCGCTGCTGGTCCTGTACCTCATCGATGCGCTCGACCTGAGCAGCCCCGACGCCTACGCGCTCTACGGCAGCTACGGCGCGGTGGTCTACACCTTCGGGGTGGTGGGCGGCTGGCTGGCCCAGCGCTTCATGGGCACGCTGCGGGCGATCGTGCTGGGCGGCAGCCTGATGGCGCTGGGCCACCTGGTGATGGCGCTGCCGTGGG
This sequence comes from Myxococcales bacterium, assembly GCA_020633315.1. Classification (GTDB taxonomy): domain Bacteria; phylum Myxococcota_A; class Polyangia; order Nannocystales; family Nannocystaceae; genus Paraliomyxa. The sequence continues at coordinate 30,184 of JACKDV010000025.1, read as the reverse complement.
ACGGGGGCCTGTACTGGGCGCTCGCCCTGCTGTGCGTGGGCAACGGCCTGTTCAAGCCCAACGTCACCACCTCGGTGGGCATGCTCTACGACGAGGACGATCGCGCCCGCAAGCAGCGAGGCTTCCGCTACTTCTACATGGGGATCAACATCGGGGGCATGCTCGCGCCCATCGTGTGCTCGGCGGTGGCCGACACCTGGGGCTGGCACTACGGCTTCGGCCTGGCCGGGGTGGGCATGGCGCTGGGCCTGGGCGTGGTCGTGGGTGGCCGCCACCTACTGCACACGCGCTCGGGTCGGCAGCCGCCCGCGCCCAGCCGTCGCATGATGCTGGGGCTGGTCCTGGCCGTGCTCGCCATGGTCCCGCTGGGGGCGCTGCTGCTGTGGCAGGTGGCCTGGGGGCACCTGTCGGTCGAGCTGGCGACGGTGGCGGTGCTCGTGGTGCTCGGGGTGCTCGCCGTGCGCCAGCCCGGCCGCGTGCGCGCTCGGGTGATCGTGCTGCTGGTGCTCATGGTGTTCCACACCGCCTTCTGGGCCGCGTTCGAGCAGCTCGGCAGCTCCTTCACCGTGCTCGCCGAGCACCACGTGGAGCGCGAGCTGTGGGGCCTGGTGATCCCCGCGCCCGCCCTCGTCGCCGTCAACAGTGCCCTCATCATCCCGCTCACGCCGGTGATGTCGAGGCTGTGGGGTCGGCTCGCGCGGTGGCGGCACGAGCCGGGCATCCCCGCCAAGTTCGCGCTGGGCCTGGTGCTGCTGGGCGCCGGCTTCCTCGTGCTCTCCTTGGGCGTCACCGAGGGGGCGACCCGGGCCGACGCCACCGTGGCCCTGGGCTGGGTACTGCTGTGCTACCTGCTGATGACGGTGGGCGAGCTGTGCCTGTCGCCGGAGGGCCTGTCGGTGATCGACGAGCTGTCGCCCGAGGGCATGCGGAGCTTCTGCGTGGGCGCATGGTTCCTGACCTACGCCAACGGCCACCTGCTCGCCGGGTGGATCGCCACGCAGACGGCCGCCGGCACCGAAGCCGCCACCACGGGGCTGTCCCGCTACGCCGAGGTCTTCGGCATGGTGGGCATGGCCGCGATCGGCCTGGCCGCGGGGCTGTGGCTGCTGCGGGGCTGGCTGGGCAGGCGCCTCGGCGACGAGCCGCGCCCGATGGGCACGTAGCCCGCAGGTCTGCCGGTGCCGAGGGCTACTGGCCTCGGCGTCGGCGCTGCAGCAGGGCCGTGAGCGTGGGCAGCACCAGCAGCGCGGCCGTGGCCGCGAGCAGGATGCCCGCCACGGCCAGGCTGCCGATGCCCCGCACCCCGCCCGAGTCGGCGACCATGAACGCGGCGAAGCCCACCGCCGTGGTCGCCGTCGCGGCCAGGATCGCTCCGCCCGTTTCCTGCAGCGCGTCGGCGAGGCCCTCGGGGGTGGACGGCGAGCGGCGGATCCGGTCGGTCAGGTACACCCCGTTGTCCACCCCGATGCCGAGGATCGCGGGCAGGATGGGCAGGTTGAACAGGGTGAAGCGCAGGTCGATCGCGCCCATCAGGCCCAGCAGCCACACCATGGCCAGCAGCAGCGGGACCAGGGTCATCAGCATCAGGCCCAGCGAGCGCAGCTGCCAGAACACCAGCAGGGCGATGAGCACCATGGCCATCCCCAGCACCACCGGTGCCTCCTCGCGCAGCATGTGGAACATGGCCGCGTACACGACGGCCTCGCCCACGAAGATCGCGTCCTGCGGATCGTCGAGGTAGGCCGTGGTCTCCTCCATGAAGATCAGGCCCTTCTGCATGTCGGCGACGTCGAAGGCCGGGTAGGCGAACAGGCCGTAGGAGCCGTCGCTGGCCCGCACCTTGTTGAGCAGCACCGGCGGCAGATCGTCGATGGTGAAGGGCTGGGCCTCGAACATCTCGAGCAGCAGCTCGGCGTCCTCCTTGCTCAGCTCCTCGCCCTCGCCGGTCGCCGGCTCGGTCGGCGTGGGCTCGGGCGCGGCGGCCTCGGGCGCGGGCTCGCGGGGCGCGGTCGCGTCGTCGTCGCTGCCGTCCCACTGGTCCCAGTCGTCGCCGAGGGCCGCCGGGTCGTCGCCGGCCTCGGCCGCCGCCTTGATCGGCGCGGCGCCTTCGCTGGGGGCTCCGCCGCCGCCCGGGGTCGCGTCGTCGGCCGGCGTGTCGTCGGCCGGGCCCGTGTCGCCGCGCGGTGCCTCGCCCTCGGCTGGGGCGGTATCGTCGGCCGGGGCCGTGTCGCCGCGCGGCGCCTCGCCCTCGCCCTCGCCAGACGGTGCCTCGTCCTCGTCGTCGCTGCCGTCCCACTGGTCCCAGTCGTCGGCGACCTCCACGGCGCCCTCGGGCGGCGCCTCGCTGCCGCCGTCCTCGGCCCCTTCGGGCTCCTCGCCCCCTTCGTCGTCCCAGTCGTCCCAGTCGCCGCCGCCCTTGTCCTTGGTCCCCGGCGGAGGCTCGCGCGGGGGCAGGCCCGCGTGCTCGCGGAGCTGATCGATGAGCGTGCCGTGCTCGCGCTGGAGCGCGGCGATGCGACGGGCCCGCGCCTGCATGTCGAGCCCGGGCTCGGGCAGCAGGTCCGGGGCGCCGAAGAGCTCGGCCACCACCGAGTCGCCCTGGGCCACGCGCGCGGCGTGTCGCGCCCGCGCGCGCTCGAGGGTCTCGCGGGCCTCCTCGAGGGTGGGCCGCACCAGCACCGCGGCGTGGATGTCCTTGCCGAAGACCTTCGAGATCAGCTTGGCGTCGGGCTGGGTGTTCTCCCGCGCGTGGTCCGACTGCAGCTCGCGGTTGTTGTACTCGAACTGGACCTTCCGCGCGCCCTGCAGGGCGACCACGCTCACCACCACCAGCCCGATGAACAAGAGCCCCGGGCGCGCCAGCACCAGGCGGGTGGCCAGGCTCGAGTGGCCCTCGGGGCGGCTCGAGCGGAGCTTCTTGATCCCCACCAGGTAGCACAGCGCCGGGAGCATGGTGACCATGCTCAGCAGGCACAGGGCCACGCCCATCGCCGCGATGATCCCGAACTCGCGGAAGGCCGGGAAGTCGGAGCTGGCCATGCTGGCGAAGGCGCCGATGGTGGTGCTCGAGGCCACCAGCAGCGGGATCACCAGGCCGTCGAAGGCCCGGCGGATCGCCTCGCCGTCGTCGTGCTCGAGCCGCGCTCGCTTGGCGCGACTGAAGAAGTGGATCCCCGCGTCGATCCCCACCCCCATCACCACGGTGGAGATCGTGCTGGTCATGACGTTGAGGTGCCCCAGCACGAGCTGGGTGGCGCCCAGCGACCAGGCCACGCCGCACATCAGCGGCACCAGCAGCACCAGCACCGCGCGGTGCGAGCGGAACAGGAAGTAGAGGATCGCCACCACCCCCACGAAGGCGAACAGCCCGCTGCGCGCCATGTCGCGCAGGATCGTGGCCTGCTCGTCCGCCTTGACCACGTAGGGGCCGATGATGTTGTAGGTCATCGCGCCGCCGGCCCAGACCGCGTCCGGGCGCTCGTAGACCTCGGTCGCCAGCTCGCGCGCCGCCGCGGTCACGTCGCGGGCCACGTCGAGCTGGCTGGCGGGCTGGTGCGGGTAGGCCAGCATCACCTCGGCCTCGATGCCCTCGCGCTCGTAGCGGTCCTTGAAGCCGGTGCGCTGCCACGAGCGCTCGCGCTTGTCCTCCACGAAGGCCCGCAGCCGCGGCTCGGCCTGCGGGTCGGGCTCGGTGAGGCAGGCGTCGGGCGTGGCGGTGCACAGCTTGTAGTGCGTCCACGCATCGATGTGGTGCTCGAGCTCGTCGAGCTCGGCGTCGCTCAGGTAGAAGAGCGCTCGCTCGGCGAAGAAGCGGCTGGGCAGCCCGTGCTCCACGTCGCGGAACAGCGGGTGCCCGGCGAGCCGCTCCTCGAGGGCGTCGGTGAAGGCATGGCGCTGCTCCGCCGTGCCGCCCTTCGCCACGATGTTGACGCTGTTGGTGCTGCCGAAGGTGGACTCGATCTGCTCGAGGCTGCGGACCACCGGGTGGTCCTTGGGCAGCAGCGCACGCAGATCGCTGTCCACCTGGAGCCGCGCGGCAAAGACGCCCGCTACCACGGTGAGCACGACGCCCACCAGCAGGATCGTTCGGTGGTGGGCCAGCACCCAGCTGATCCAGCGATCGCTCAGCGCCCGGTGGCCACGGGGTGGTTTTGGCGCCGCCAAAACGGCGGCCACTCTCGCACGAACGTCGGCCCGGGGCCAGCGGACCCGCGGGGTGCACGCGGGAGGTGCCTGCGCGGACCGCGAAGCCCAGCCGCGGTGCCCTTGGGTGCCGTCTTGCCGTCCTTCGGGGGTCTGGCGCCGCGGGGTGCGGCGCTCCCGGCAGCGCCCCCCGCCGACTCGGGCCTCACGGGGCGCCCGAGAGCTCCGCGTGCACCACCTGCCCCACGTGGTCGGCGAGCACGTGGGCTCCGGCCACGGTGAGGTGGATGCCGTCGCCCGCCCGCACCTGCACCTTGCGGGTGCGCGTGCCGTCGGCGGTCGGCACCTCGATGCGATCGGCGTAGCGACCGTCGGGCCCGGCCAGCAGCGACCAGATGTCGATGAACTCCGAGTCGTGGCGGATCGCCATCTCGGCCCGGTAGATCGTGTTCACGCGCCGCACTCGAGCGTGGAGCTTCTCGGGTCGCATCACCGGCATGCCCACCCAAAAGAGCTGCTGCCCCGAGGGAGCCAGGCGCTCGGCCAGCGCGGCCACCCGCTTGGCGTACTCCGAGGCCCAGCCGTCGTCCTGCCAGCGGATCCACTGGTCCTTGCTCATGTACAGGCCCTGCACGTCGTTGCCCCCGAACATCACCAGCGAGGCATCGAAGGGCTGCTCGCCCACCAGGCGCTCGGCCTCCTCCATCCAGTCGAAGAAGTCGGGGCGGGCCAGGCCGGTGCTCGCCTTGCCGCGGCGGGTCACGTCGTAGCCGTGCTCCTCGCCCAGCGCGCGCGCGAGGTACAGGCCGAAGCCGCCCGCGATCATGCTGTCGCCGATCACCAGGATGCGCGTGCCTCCGACCGGGCCGTAGCGATCGGCGCGGGCGGGCCGGGGCAGCAGGCTCGCGCCGGCCAGGCCGAGGGCGCCGCCGAGCCAGCGGCGGCGCGAGGGACCAAGGGGGCGGTCGTGTCGCATGGGAGCGTTCGCGGCCGAAACCATGGAGGGCGGGGCCTCGACGCGCCAGGCCCCCCGCGCATTCGCGCCCGGGGACGGCCGATCGGGGTCCTCGCACGCCGAGGGGGCTTGAAGGAAGGCCGCCACGCCCTATATCTAACGCGACGTCAGGCTCGGAGCACGGCCCCAATGAGCGACACCACGCAGAAGTTCATCGACTCCCTGGTCAAGGGCAATCGCGTCATGCTCTTCATGAAGGGCAACCCCACCTTCCCCCAGTGCGGCTTCTCGGCCGCGGTGGTCGAGGTGCTCAAGCGGCACGGGGTTGCCTTCCACCACTTCAACGTCCTGCAGGATCAGGCGGTGCGCGAGGGGATCAAGGAGTACGGCGACTGGCCGACCATCCCCCAGCTCTACGTCGGCGGCGAGCTCCTGGGCGGCTGCGACATCGTGCGGGAGATGGACGCCAACGGCGAGCTCGCCCAGCTCCTCGCTGGTTGAGCGGCGCTCAAGAGGCGGAGCGCAGATAGATCGCCGCCACCACGGCGGCGGCGATCAGCAGGGCGATCGTCGGCCACAGGCGGCTCGAGCTCGAGACCGTTCGATGGCGGCTCGAGGGGTAGCGCCGCTCGGGGCGAGCGCGATGCAGCCCACGACCCTTCCGATCGAGCGCAACGACGTTGATGCCCTCGTCGGTGTAGCGAACGCTCTCGTTCGACTGCTTGCTCTTCACGGCTGGTCCGAGCATTGAACCGCGGCGCGTGGAGGCAGGCAACGGTCTAGATCGGACCATGCCGACGACGAAAGGGCCGGAACACTTCGTGCTCCGGCCCTTCGGTGGGCTCCGTGCGCAGCGGTGCTACGGGGTGGGGTGCATGCAGAGGCTGCCGCCGCCCGCGTCCTGGCAGGTGGCACCGGGGGGGCAGTCCATGTCGCTCATGCAGATGAGCGCGCACTGCGAGGGGGGCTGGCCCATCTCGAAGGTGAGCACGCACTGCGCGGTGGCGGTGCCCTCGTTGGGCGGGGGGCAGCTCATGCCGTCGCACATCGGCGAGCAGAAGCAGCCCTCGACGCCGTTGATCGACACGGGCATCTCGCCCGGAGCGCACATGTCGCAGGGGCCGTAGTCGCTGCTGTCGGCGGGCAGCGGCATGCACACGCCGTCCACGCACTCCTCGGTGGCCGGGTCGCACGGGGGGTCGCACACGCCGGTGTCGAAGCAGACGCCATCGATGCACTCCTGGCCGGCCTCGCAGGGCGGGTCGCAGGTGACGCCACCAGAGGACGAGCCATCGCCGGGGGCGCTCGTGCTGCCGTCGCTGGTCGCGGCGGTGGAGCCCCCATCGGTCATCGGGGTGCCGGTGGTGGTCTCCTCACCCGTGGTCATCGGGTTGGTGGTGTCGATGGTGGTGCTGGTGCTGGTGTCGTCTCCGCCGGGGCAGCCGGTGAGCGTGGCAGCCAGGCCGATCAAGCCAATCCAGGTCGCGGTCTTCATCATGGTTCCCATCCTCTTGCTCTTGGAATCGAGTCGGTCTTCGTAGCGCGCGCGGACACCCCTCCCCGGGCCCCGGCGTCGCGGGCACGCTGCCACAGGGCCGGGCGGGGGGCAAACTCTCGCGCGTACCCGGGCGGCGGTCGCGGAAGCTGCGCGCACTTGGCGAAGGAGACCTCGGTTCCGGTAGAATCGAGCGCGGACCTCCGTTCTCGGGCTCGACCACGAGCCGGCGACGAGGGGGAAAGTGGGGAGCCGGTGAGGAAACGACGGATCGATCGATGGGTGTTGGGGGCGGCGGTGGGTCTGGTGGCGGGCTCGTGCGGTCCGATCTCCGAGATGTCTCCCTGCGACGAGGACCGGCCGTGCGAGGGCCGGGCCCAGGTCTGCGACCTCGAGACCCTCGAGTGCGTGGCGGCAGAGGTGGACACCAGCAGCACCCTCGACCCGGCCCCGGCCAGCTTCGCCGACCAGGTGATCCCCTTCTTCCGCGGCGAGGTGTGCCTGCCCCACGAGGCCCAGTCGGGCGCGCCGCTGCCGATCCTCATGCGGCCCTGCCTGCACCCCTGCATCGCGGCCTCGTCCTACGAGTTCCGCCACACCTTCAGCTGCGTGGGCAGCCGCTGCGACGCGCTCGCGCTGATGTGGGTCAGCGGCAGCGGCAGCGCCTGCCCGCCCGACGCCTTCGGCCAGTTCGACGCGACGCAGTGCCAGTACGCCACCGAGGTCGAGTTCACCATCGACACCAACACCAGCAACGGTCCCATCAGCGGCACCATGGAGGTCGAGGTCCCGTTCCTCAGCAACGCCGACATGGCGACCATCGCGGCCAACGCCGACGATGCCACCATCCGCCAGCTGGTGGATCAGTACCCCGAGGACGCGGGCCGGATCCCCGACGGGCGCCCTGTCTCGCTGCTGGCCAGCAACCCCGCTCCGCCCGCGTCGTGCCGCGACGGGGCGTGTCCCTGCTACCCCATCGGCCTGTAGGCGGAGCGACGCCGTGGGTGCCGGGGAAGCCGAGGAACCCGAGGAGCCCCGCGTGGGCTTGGTGCTCTCGGGCGGGGGCGCGCGCGGAGCCTACGAGGTGGGCGTGCTCCGCTACATCCGCGAGCGGATCAAGCGGTCCTGCGACTTCCACGTGATCACCGGCAGCAGCGTGGGGGCCATCAACGGCTCGTACCTCGCCGCCACCGCCGATCGCCCTCGCGCCCAGACCCGCACCCTGGCCCGCGTGTGGTCCGAGCTCGACCTCGATCAGATGTACCGCTTCGGCTGGTCGCAGGTGCGCAACCTGCCGCAGGTGCTGTTCGGTCGCAACCTGCCGCACACCGATCGCATCGAGACCATCGGTGGCCTGGTGGACTCCACCTACATCGAGGCCTTCGTGCGCGACCGGATCCCCTGGAACGGCATGCGCCACAACCTCGCGCGCGGCCACCTGCATGCCTTTGCCTGCAGCGCCACCGAGCTGGCCACCGGCACCACCACCGTGTTCGTGCAGACCCACGGCCCGATGCCCCCCTGGCCCGACGATCCCGGTCAGCGGGTGGTCCACACCAACATCACCGCCGCCCACACCCTGGCCTCGGCTGCGATCCCGGTGCTGTTCCCCGCCGTGCGGGTGGACGGGCACTACTTCGTGGACGGCAGCCTGCGCCAGAACACCCCCGTGCGCCCCGCGATGCGCCTGGGCGCCAGCCGGCTGCTGGTGATCGGCCTGCGTCACGAGGACGCCGACGAGCAGGCCGCCGAGCGCTCGCGCGAGCGCACCAAGAAGATCTTCCCCAACGCCGTGTTCATGGGCGGCAAGCTGCTCGACTCGCTGATGCTCGACAAGCTCGAGGCCGACCTCGGTCGCATCACGCGGATGAACCAGCTGCTCGAGGCCGGGCAGAAGATGTACGGCCCCGACTTCGGCCAGAAGATCGCCGAGGCGATCCCCGGCCGCAAGGGGCGGCCCTACCTGCCCATGGAGGTGCTGCTCATCCGCCCCAGCCAGAACCTCGGCGAGGTCGCCCACCAGGTGATCCGCAAGAGCAACCTGCGACGCTACAGCGGGGTGATGGCCCGCTGGCTGCGACGCACCATGCAGGGCGACGAGATGCCCGAGAACGACCTGGCCAGCTACGTGCTGTTCGACCCGGACTACCTCAAGACCCTCATGCACCTGGGCTACCACGACGCCGAGGCCCGGCACGCCGACATCGCCGCGCTGTTCGGCTGAGATCCGGTGATCAGGAGCTGCGAGAGCACCGAGGCATCCTCACCTCGCACGGCCGACGCTTCGACGCGCTCGACGAACGGCTGGACTCGCACGGCACCCGCGGTCGCGCGCGGAATCCCGCCTACTTCTTCGTCCGCCGCTTGAGCAGCGCTCGCAGCCCCGGCCACTTGCTCGAGCTGCCCGCGTCGGCCTCGTCGAGGATCGCCTCGGCGAAGGCATGGGCCGACTCGTAGCGCTCGGCCGGAGCCTTGCGCAGCGCCTTCTGGATCAGCTTGTCCACCCGCGAGGGGATCCCCAGCTCGGGCGCCACCTCGCTCATCTTCGGCATGCGGTGGTAGACGTGGTTGTACAGCAGCACCGAGGGCTCATCGGCGTCGAAGGGCGGGCGCCCGGTGAGCATCTCGAAGGCGAGGATGCCGGCCGCGTAGACGTCGGAGCGAGCATCGAGGGGCTCGCCCAGGCACTGCTCCGGGCTCATGTACGCGGGCGTGCCCAGCACCCTGCCCTCCACCGTCAGGGGCCGCGCCGGGTTGCCGTCGTCGCCCATCAGCACCTTGGCGATGCCGAAGTCGAACACCTTCACGAAGTCGTCGCTGCCCATGCGGCGCAGGCGGAACACGTTCTCGGGCTTGATGTCGCGGTGGATCACGTTGCCCTCGTGCGCCGCCTGCAGGGCGGCGAGCACCTGCAGCAGGATGGGGCGGGTGCGATCCCAGGTGAACGGGCCGTCGCGACGCAGGGTGGACGAGAGCACCTCGCCCTCGAGGTACTCCATCACCATGTAGGGGCGGCCCTCGTCGGTCTCCCCGAAGTCGGTGACCTCCACGATGTTCTCGTGCCGCACGCGCGAGGCCGCCCGCGCCTCCTGAAGGAAGCGCACGACGACCATCGGCTGGGTCACCAGCTCGCGGTCGAGCACCTTGATCGCCACCGGCATGTCGATGACCTCGTGGGTCGCCCGATAGACCGAGCCCATGCCCCCGTCGCCGATCAGCTCTCGGATCACGTAGTGACCGCCCACCCGCGTGCCGGGGGGGATCTCCTGGTAGAGCTCGGTGTCCGAGGGAGCCATCGAGGGGGCAACGTATCGCCGACCAACGAGACCGCACCATGCAGGCGGGATCGTGGTCCAGGATACGCATGATCCTCGCGCCAATGATCCCGAAGGTCGAGCGCTCCCGAGCTCGCGCGAGGTGAGGAACGATCACTACCCGTGATTGTCGTGAAATCCATTACGGAAACGGGGTGGCTCGAAGGACGCCTACGTCACGATCCTGTTGCCACGCATCCGTTGGAGATCCGAAGTGTCCGCAATTGCACGAAGAAACCATTGAGACAGCCCGCGGTCTCGCGGGACCTCCTCCATGGTGAGGGTGTCGCCAATCAACCTGGTGGGCGTCGGGCTCGTCTCGAGCCTGCTTTGGGGCTCCGGCTGCTACCTGGGCGTGGACTCGCTCGATGGCCTGAAGGACGACGATCTTCCCGGCCGTGTGCCCCCGGGGCAGGACGGCGGGGACGATGGCGTGGAGTCGGCCTGTGGAGCGGCTCCCGAGCCGGGCGCCTCGCCCATCCGGCGGCTGACGGGCTGGGAGTACGAGAACACGGTCTTCGACCTGCTCGGCGACGACTCGCACCCGGCGGCCGGCTTCCCCCAGGAGGGCGGCTCGGGCTTCGACAACAACGCCGACGTGTCCGCGGTGACCCGGCTGATGGCCCAGAAGTACATGCTCGCGGCGGAGGACATCGCGAGCCGGGCCGTGGGCGACCTGCAGACCCTGCTGCCCTGCGATCCCGCGGCCGGCGAGCGGGCCTGCGTGGAGCAGTGGGTGGAGGGCTTCGGGCTCCGGGCCTGGCGGCGCCCGCTGTCGACCACCGAGCGCGACGCGCTGCTCGCCCTGTTCGACGAGGCGCGAGCGGTCGACGACCTGCCCACCTCGGTGGGCGCGGTGCTGCAAGCCTTCCTGCAGTCGCCCCACTTCCTCTACCGCGTGGAGCTGGGCGTGCCCGGCGAGCAGGGCGAGGCCGCGGTCGCGCTCGACGACTACGAGATGGCCTCGCGCCTCTCCTACTTCCTGTGGGGCTCGATGCCCGACGCCGAGCTGCTCGATGCGGCCGCGGCCGGGGAGCTGCGCGACCCCGCGGTGATCGAGGAGCACGCCCGGCGGATGCTCGAGGATCCCAAGGCCCGGCGCATGGTCGAGCACTTCCACGAGCAGTGGCTGAGCACGATCAAGCTGGCCTCGATCGACAAGGACCCGGGGCTGTTCCCCGACTGGAGCCCCGAGATCGCCCTGCGCCAGGCCGACGAGGTGGCCGCGTTCGTCGAGCACGTGTTCTTCGACGCCGACGAGCCCACCCTGCGGACCCTGCTCACCGCGCCCCATACCTACGTCGACGCCGACCTGGCCGAGTTCTACGGCCTGCCCGCGCCGCAGGGCACGGGGCTGCAGCAGGTGGAGTCGCCCGCGGGCGGCCCGGTGCTGTCGGGCATCCTCACCCAGGGCGGGATCCTCTCGGCCTACTCCAAGGCCAACCAGACCAACCCGATCGCGCGCGGCATCTTCGTGCGGGAGCACCTGCTGTGCCAGATCCCGCCGCCGCCGCCCGACGACGTGGAGCTGATCCCACCCGAGCCCGATCCCAACGCCACCACGCGCGAGATCTTCGAGCAGCACCGCGACGATCCGGCCTGCAACGGCTGCCACAGCATGTTCGACCCGATCGGCTTCGGCTTCGAGAATTTCGACGCGGTGGGCCGCTGGCGCACCACCGAGAACGACCTGCCCATCGACGCCTCGGGCGAGCTGAGCGCGGCCGACGTGGCCGGCCCCTTCGACGGGGCGGCCGAGCTGGGCGGCATGCTGGCCGGCAGCGAGGACGTGGCCACCTGCGTCACCCGCCAGTGGTTCCGCTTCGCCTACGGGCGCACCGAGAGCGCGGAGCTCGACGCCTGCACCCTGGAGCGGCTGACCGACGGCTTCTCCGAGTCCGGCTACGATCTGCGGGAGCTGCTGGTGGGCCTGACCCAGACCGACGCATTCCTCTACCGTACGGCCTACGCCAGCGAGGGAGGCAACTGATGAAGCCGCTATCTCGAAGGACGGTCCTGCGGGGCGCGGGCGGCATCGCGGTCGCCCTGCCCTTCCTCGAGGCCATGGTGGGGCGCACCCGCACCATCCACGCCGCCGAGGGAGATCCGCCGCCGCGCTTCATCGTGTTCTTCTCGGCCAACGGCACCATCGAGGAGCGCTGGCGGCCGGTGGGCACCCAGCAGGACTTCCTGCTCGACGATCCCAGCGACCCCGGGCGGATCCTCGCCCCGCTCGAGGCCTTCAAGGACCGCCTGATCGTGCTCGACGGGCTCGACATGCAGTCGCGCAACTACGGCCCGGGCGGCAACGGCCACGACCTGGGCATGGGGCACATGCTCACCGCCACCGACCTGGTGGTGGGGCCCAGCGGGGTGGGCGAGTTCAGCCACCTGCCCGACGGCTCGGCCGGCGGCCCCTCCATCGACCAGGTGGTGGCCAACACCATCGGCAGCGAGACCGCCTTCCGCTCGATCGAGTTCGGGGTGAAGGCGCAGCTCGACCTGGCCCGCCAGATCACCAGCCGCATGTGCTACCGCGCCCCCTTCGAGGTGCTGCCGCCCGAGAACGATCCGCGCGCGGCCTTCGACTCGTTCTTCCTGCAGCTCGGCGCCGACCCCTCCGAGCTCGCCGCCCTGCGGACGCGCCGGCACAGCGTGCTCGACCGCGTCAAGGAGGACTTCGCGGCCCTCGACGCCAAGCTCGGCGGCAACGACCGGCTCAAGCTCGAGGCCCACCTGCAGGCGATCCGCGAGGTGGAGCAGTCGCTCGACGCCGAGGGCGGGCCGCTGCCCGGCTGCACGCTGCCGGGCGAGCCCGGGGCCCTCGATCCGCTGGCCAACGACAACTACCCCGAGGTGGGGCGGCTGCAGATGGACCTGATGACGATGGCGCTCACCTGCGACATCACCCGGGTGAGCAGCCTGCAGTGGTCCACCGCCCAGAGCGGCGTGCGCTTCTCGTGGCTGGGGCAGAGCAACAGCCACCACAGCCTCTCGCACGAGGCCGACAACGACCCCGCCTCGCGGGCCCAGCTCACCGCCATCAACAACTGGTACGCCGAGCAATTCGCCTACCTGCTGGGCAAGCTCGCGGCGCAGCCCGAGCTCGACGGCAGCCTGCTCGACAACACCGTGGTGCTGTGGGTCAACGAGCAGGGCAACGGCGACACCCACAGCAAGACCGAGATCCCCTTCGTGCTCGCGGGCAACTACGCCGGCCAGCTCGACACCGGTCGCTGGCTTCAGTACACCGACCGCTCCCACAACGACCTCTACGTCGCGCTGCTCAACCTCTTCGGCAACGACGCGCTCAGCTTCGGCAATCCCCAGGTCAACGGCGGTCCGCTCGAGAACCTCGGCTGATCCTCGCTCCCTCCTGCTCCTGCTCCGCTGCCATTGCGAGGGCGACGTCCTGGGCGTCGCCCTCGTCCCTTTCGAAGGGCGCAAGGACTGCGGGGAGGGGAGCGCGCCGGCGAGGGTCGTGCGCGCGGGTCGGGGGCCGTCGTCCGGCCGGGTGATGGCATGATCGCGAGCGACGATGACGGTCGACGCCAGCCCTGCCGAGCCCACCCCGCGGCTGCTGCCCCGCATCCTCGCCCGCGTGATGGGGGGCATCGTGATCATGGGCGCGATGCTGTTCTGGCCCGCCGGGACCTTCCGCTACTGGCCGGGCTGGCTGTTCCTCGCCTCGCTGTTCGTGCCGATGATGGTGATGACCGTCTACTTCCTGCGGCGCGACCCGAAGCTGCTCGAGCGCCGGCTCAAGACGCGGGAGCAGCAGACCACCCAGAAGTGGGCCATCGCGGTGTTCGGGGTGGTGGCCTACGGCAGCCTGATCCTCGCCGGCTTCGACTTCCGCTACGGCTGGTCGCAGCTCCCGGGCGCGGTGGTGATCGTGGCCAACCTGATCATCGTGCTCGGCTTCGCGATGTTCTTCTGGGTGCTCCAGACCAACCGCTACGCGGCGCGCACCGTCGAGGTCGAGGCCGAGCAGGAGCTCATCGACAGCGGCCCGTACGCGATCGTCCGACACCCCATGTACACGGCCGTGACTCCGATCATGCTGATGCTCCCGCTGGCCCTGGGGTCGCTGTGGGCGCTGCCGCCGATGGTGTTGGTGCTGCCGGTCCTCGTCGTCCGCATCCGCAACGAGGAGCAGGTCCTGCGAGACGAGCTGCCGGGATACCCCGAGTACTGCCAGCGGGTGCGCTGGCGGCTGGTGCCCGGCCTGTGGTGAGGGGCCGTGGTGAGGATCCGCAACGCCGTTCCCCAGCGATTGGGGCGCGCTCTGCGGTACACCATCGCCCATGCCGTACACGCTGGTCACGCTTCCCGGAGATGGCACTGGTCCCGAGGTCATGGCGCAGGGGATGCGCGTGCTGGACGCGGTCTCCAAGCCGCTGGGGATCGAGTGGCAGATCGAGGAGATCCCCTGTGGCGGCCAGTACTACCTCGAGCACGGTGACCTCGACTGGCCGGCCGGCTCCGACCAGCGCTGCGCCGCGGCGGATCTCATCCTGCTGGGCGCGGTGGGCTGGCCCGACCCCAAGGGCAGCGGCCCCGTGCTCATGCGCGACGGCAAGATGGCCGGCTTCTCCCCGGTGATCGGCAACCGGACCAAGCTCAACCTCTACGCCAACATCCGGCCCGTCAAGCTCTACGAGGGCGTCCAGCACCGGGTCCACGGCGCGCACAAGCAGGTGTGGGAGGCCGGCCAGGTCGACATGGTGTTCCTGCGCGAGAACACCGAGGGCCTGTACGCGCCCACCGGCGGCAAGCTGCAGCCCGGGGGCAAGACCGACGTGGCGATCGACACCCGGGTGATCACCCGCCGCGCCTCCGAGCAGATCATCCGGCACGCCTTCGAGCTGTGCCGTCGCCGGGGCAAGGGCGCGCCCAAGGACGGCAAGCTGCGGGTGACCGCGATCGTCAAGGACAACGTGCTGCACGGCTGCCAGTTCTTCCGCGACGTGTTCTTCGAGATCGGCGAGGAGTACCCCGACATCGAGAAGGACACCGCGATCGTCGACGCCTTCACCCAGTGGCTGATCGGCCAGCCCGAGTACTACGACGTGCTGGTCACCACCAACATGTTCGGCGACATCGTCACCGACCTGGCCTCGGTGCTGCAGGGCGGCATGGGCATGGCCGTGGGCGCCAACGTGGGCCACGAGCACGCGATGTTCGAGCCCATCCACGGCAGCGCCCCCCGGCACGCGGGCAAGGACAAGGTCAATCCCATCGCCATGATCCTCTCGGTGAAGGAGGGCATGGAGTGGCTCGCCGATCGCAAGGACGACGAGGCCCTGCGCAAGGGCGCCGACGCGATCGAGGAGGCGGTGATCGAGGTCCTCAAGGAGGGCACGACCCTCACCTACGACATCGTGGGCGAGGGCAAGGCCGCCTCGTGCAGCGTGGTGGGCGAGGCGATCGCCAACCGAGCGGCGTCGCGGCTGTAGCGAAGGGGTCCGGCGCTCCCCAGGCACGGCTCGCGGAGCTTCCGCGAGCCGTGCTCGCGTTCGGGCTCCGCTCCGCCTCGGATCAGAGGTTCTTCTCCTCCTCGATCTGCCAGTGGCCGTCGCGGCACCACAGCGCGGTGCTCCAGCCGCCCGGCTCGCCCCAGTCGGCCACGCAGTACGGCGTCTTGCCGTCGCAGGGGTCGCCTTCATTCGGCAGCGGGTCGCAGGGGGCGGACGCCGGGTCGTGCTGCGTCTCGGCTTGCTCCTCGCCGGACGCCGGGTCTCGTTGCGTCTCGGCTTGCTCCTCGCCGGACGCCGGGGAGCTCGAGGCCCTGGGCGAGGGGGTGCATGCGGCGGCGAGCAGCAGCAAGAGCCCCGCCGATCTCAAGGCCGCGGTGACGAGCGGAACGAGTGGGCCATCGCAGACGAGCAACGGGAGCGCCTCCGATCCGTGGACGAGCGATGCGGGGAGAGGTTGCGATACCCGGGCCTGCCCAGCCGACGTGAGCATCGGTTGGGCTGTGCGCGGTCGCTCGTCGAGGCGCGGCTGCACCGAACGCGGGTCGAGGGGCGCGGCTGCACCGAACGCGGGTCGAGGGTGCGGCTGCACCGAACGCGGGTCGAGGGGCGCGGAAGCACGCGAGGCGAGGCGAACGCGGGTGCGCCTTGCCGTCGGGATCCCGCTGAACGGCCGACCATGTGAGCGGAAAACGCCCTGAAATTTCGCCGGCCCGTGGGGCACGTGTCACGATTTCCGGGTCCCATGTCTCGTCGCGCCAAGCTCCTCGCCGTACGGCTGGCGGTGGCCCTGCCCTTCTCGGGCCCGGCGGCCGCTCATGCGGCCCCTTCCGGGGGAGATGGGGAGGCGAGCCCGAACGAGGGCGTGGCCAAGGGGCCGAAGCTCGACCTGGGGGGCCTGAAGGGCAAGGCGAAGGCCAAGGCGAAGGCCAAGGTCGGCGGCGAGGACGATGCGGCGCTGAGCAAGCGCAAGGATCGGCCCTGGGTCCAGCGCTGGGCGCCCGAGCGCAACATGCTGGAGCTGGGGGCCTACGGCGGGCTGATGCTGCCGGCCCGCGACCTCGAGCTGTTCGAGCCGCGGCCCAACCGGCCGCGCCAGGGCTTCCTGCCGCTGGCCACGGTGGCCCCCGAGGTGGGCGTGCGCCTGGGCTACTTCCCGCTGCGCTTCCTGGGGGTCGAGGCCGAGGGCTCCTACCTGCCCACCTCCACCCTGAAGGACGGCTACCCGGTGAGCATGTTCGCGGTGCGCGGGCACCTCATCGGGCAGCTCCCCTTCGCGAGCATCGCTCCCTTCGCGTTGTTCGGCGCGGGCGCGCTGGGGATGCGCAGCAACCCCGCGGTGGTGCTCGGCCAGGACGTGGACCCGGCCTTCCACCTGGGGATCGGCTCCAAGCTCTTCATCAACCGGCGCATCGTGGCGCGGCTCGACCTGCGCGACGTGATCAGCCCCCGGCGAGGGGTGAGCGGCGGCGCGACCAACTCGATCGAGGTGCTGCTGGGCCTGTCGATCACCCTGGGCCGCGAGCGCGACGTGGATCGACAGCCGGAGCCGGAGCCCGAGCCGACCAAGCCCGACGACCAGGACGGGGACGGGTTCATCGACGAGGAGGACGCCTGCCCCACCGAGGCGGGCGTGGCTCCCGACGGCTGCCCGGCCGCGTCGGACCGGGACGGAGACGGCTTCGTCGACGAGGAGGACACCTGCCCCGACGAGGCGGGGGTGGAGCCCGATGGCTGCCCCGATCGCGATGCCGACGGCGACGGCATCCTGGTGCCCGACGACCAGTGCCCGCAGGAGCCCGAGAGCTACAACGGCTTCGAGGACGACGACGGCTGCGCGGACGAGGTTCCCGACGAGATCCAGCGCTTCAGCGGCCGCCTGGAGGGGATCAACTTCGAGCTCTCCAAGGCCAACCTCACCAAGGACTCGCGGCCGATGCTCGACGAGGCGGTGGCGGTGCTGGTCAAGTACCCCCACATCCGCATCGAGGTCAGCGGCCACACCGACAACAGCGGCAAGCGCGAGGTGAACATGCGCCTGTCGCAGAAGCGGGCCGACGCGGTCAAGCAGTACCTGGTGGAGCACGGGGTGGACGAGTCACGCATCATCACTCGCGGCGCCGGTCCCGACGAGCCGATCGACAGCAACGCGAGCGCCGACGGCCGCGCGAACAACCGTCGAATCGAGTTCCGCATCCTCGACTAGCGGCGGAGCGCGCCGCGCCGCGCCGCGCAGCGCTTGCGTGATGTCGGGGGACGCTGGCGGCGATCGTTGCGGCCTGCTCACGGCCGCGCACTCGCTAGCCTGCTATCGGGCGTGCTCGCCTTCGTGGCGGAGGCACGGCCGGGGAGATCGGCGATGTTGATGCGGCTGTTGGATCAGACCCTGGAGGCGCTGCGTGGGCTCGACGTGGAGCGGGATGCCGCGGCGTTCAGCGAGCAGGTGCTCACCCACAACCCGGCGCCGTTTCGCGAGGCCCCCGGCGAGCTGTCGGCGGTGCTGGCCGAGGACGACCCGGACGCGCCGCGCCCCGTCGATCGCCTGGGCGCGCTGCTGCTGGCGCGGGCCCAGCTACGGCTGATCAAGGAGATCCCAGAGCACGTGGCGGAGCTGCTCGAGCTGGCGCGAGAGGGGCACGCGTCGCCGCACGTGCGCTGCGCGGTGCTGGGGGCGCTGGCGTACTTGGTGCAGCCGGTGGAGCTGGTGGACGACCGGGCGCCGGGGGGCTACGGCTTCGTGGACGACTGCATCGTGCTCAAGACCATGCGCCTGGCGCTGGCGCGCATGGGCGTGGGGGTGACCCTGGAGCCGGGCCGCGAGCTACGGGCGCTGTCGCTGCTGGCGCTGGCGCTGTCGCCTGCGGACTTCGAGCGCATGCAGCATCTGGTGACGCATACCTGGAACGAGATCCACTTGCTGCACATGCTGCCGGCATCGGTGGCAGCGGCTCGGGCGCGGAAGATCGAGACCTGTCCGCTTGCCCTGCATCACGACTGGAGCCGGCCGGGGTCCTCGTTCACCCTCGATACTCCGTATCTGCGTCATGGGGGCTTTGGAGAGGTCGATGATGAGGGGATCACCATCGACTTCGCGGGGGGTGGGGCGGTGCACATGACTCCGGGGGGGGACATCTCTGCGTATGAGTGAGTTGGGGTGATGCCAGTGGTCACGATCATGACCCACCGGTAGGCAGCCTCGTTCACGACCAAGGCCCACCCCGGCCGGCGGCCGCGGTCGCTCGCAAGGCCGATGCCACGCGATCGATCACGCGTGCACGAGCGCTCGTCGTGCGTCGACACGATTGTGTCCGGGGCATCGCCGTCGCGGCATGACGGCGAGGCCCTGGCACGGAGGGCGCGGGCTAGCCGAGCTGGCTGACCAGCTCGGGCGGCAGCAGCGGGCTGCGCTCGCCGGCGCAGATGAGCCACAGCTGGAACGCGGCGCGGGTGGCCGCGATGTGCATCAGGTGGCGCGACTGGGTGGTGGCGGGGAAGTTCTGCCGGGTGGGATCGAGGATCACCACGTAGTCGAACTCGAGGCCCTTCACCTGGCGCACGTCGGTCACGTCGATGCCGGCGGTGAAGCTGAAGTCCTCGCGTCGCACCCGGCGGAGCTTGGGCACCTCGGCGATGCGCAGGGCGTCGTAGTAGAGGTCGGCCTGCTGGGGGTAGCGGGAGATCAGGGCCACCGAGGCCGAGGGCTCGCGCTGCATCAGGCCGCGCAGGGCCTCGCCGAGGAAGGCCACCGCCTCGCCCTGGTCGCCGAACTCGAAGTAGCCCACCGGCGCGCCGTCGCGGGCGATGAGCTCGTCCTCGGGATCGTGCAGCGGGCCGAGCACGTGGCGCGAGAACTCCATCACCTCGCGGGTGGAGCGGTAGGTGATCTTCAGCGGCTGGATCTGCACGTGGGGCAGGCCGGCGTCGGCGAGCAGCTGGGGCCAGTCGGTGAAGCCGTTGTCGAAGATCATCTTCTGGGCGCGGTCGCCCGCGATGGTGACGCTGCGGCCCTCCGAGACGCAGTCGAGCAGCACCCGCACCTCGAGCGCGCACAGGTCCTGGGCCTCGTCGATCACCACGTGCTCGTACTCGAAGCGCCGGTTGGCCACGAAGATGCCGCCGTGCTTGAGCTGCATCAGGCGCAGGAGGATCGCGTCGTCCTCCCCGTCGAGGCCGGCGCCCTCGGGCACCTCCTCGTCGGGGTCCACGTCGAGCTCCACCTTGCGGGCGCACCAGCGCACGATGGTGTCGACGTCGCCGTCGGAGAACTGCCCGGGCGCGTGCTCCTGCAGCGCGGCCCGGATGCGCGCGCCCGAGGTGTTGAGCTCGAGCCAGTCGGCCACGATGTCGCGCAGGCCGTCGCGGGCGCTGCGGAGGATGGTGGTGGCGGCGGCCTTGGTGCGCGGGTCGAGCTTGGCCGCGGGGCGCTTGTCCACCCACTGCAGCATGCGCTCGGCCCGGGGGAAGGGGGCCATGGCCGACAGCGCGTCCCACTGGGCCAGCACCGACTCGCCGCCGGCGCGCTCGCCCAGGCGCTGCTGCAGCTGGGCGCGGACGTCCTGCACCTGCTCGCGCACGATGTCCTCGATGATGCGGATGACCGCGGGGTGCTTCTTGAAGCGCACCACCGGGTCGGGGGTGTCGCTCAGGTAGCGCTGCTCGAGGGGCAGCTTGAGCCGCCGCACCAGCGGGGCCGACCAGCGCCGGTAGGTGGTGACGGTGACCCCGTCGACCCCCAGCGAGGGCAGCACGTGGCGGATGTACTCCACCAGGCCCTCGTTGAAGACGACGATCATCATCTTGTCGGGCGAGAAGCGCCGCGGGTCCTGGAAGGCGAGGTAGGCCACGCGGTGCAGGGCCACCGTGGTCTTGCCCGAGCCCGCGCCGCCCTGGATGAGCACGATCCCCGACTCGGGTCGGGTGATGAGCTCGAACTGCTGCTTGTCGATGAGGGCGGTGATCTCCTGCAGGTGCTTGTCGGCGCGGATGGGGGCCTCGTCGCCCATCACGCCCAGCGTGCCGCGGTCGTAGCGGATCGCGGTGCCGCTGCCGCCGTGCAGGGTGGGCTGGGCCGAGCCCTCGGCCTCGCGCCACTGGCCCTGGCGGTCGACGGCGAAGGTGCCCTGCGGCGCGGCCACGCGGCGGAGCTGGCCGTTGGTGACGGCGAGGCTGCGGCGCACCAGGATGCGACCCTCGATCGTGCGATCGTCGAAGTCCTCCTCGTAGTCGTCCTCCTCCTCGTAGCGGTAGTAGAGGCGGGAGACGGGGGCGTTGCGCCAGTCGACGATGCTCACCCCGTCGCCGTCGTCGAGCAGGGTGTGGCGGCCGATCAGCACGTCGCGCTCGCGGCGGCTGGTGGCCTCGCGCAGGCGCAGGTGCCCGAAGTACGGGTTCTTGGGGTCGATGGGGATGCTGCGACCCTGGCCGCGCTTGCGGCTGAGCGCCGCGACCTGGTGCATCTGATCGATGAGGGAGGGGACGTCCTCCTCCTTGGCCTCGGCGATCGCGTCGCGCAGCTCGATGAGCTGGGCGTCGAGATCCTCGATCTGCTCGGGAGCGGAGCGAGCCTCGCGCTCGAGTCGAGCCTGGACCCCCTGCAGGATGCCCAGCTCGTTGGCGACGATCCGCTCACCATCCCCCGACAGCCCGACCCGCTCGGGCGTCGGAGCATCCTCGTGCTCCGGCTGGAAGGTCCCTCTGGGCATAAGTGCTAATGGATAACAGAAGCCCTCCAAAATAAAACCCCCTGCGATGCCGCCAAACGGCGCTCGGCACCGCCCTCGCCGCCCCGAGCTTTCCGCGTTCACCCGACACGGAAAGGGCTGTTCCTCGGCTCGATGCCTGCGTAAAACTGGTGAGGCAACACACCATCGGACGGAGATGGCGCCGGTGCGAGCCGGTGACGATTCCTCCGAGGCAACACGAGCCCCGTGATGCAGCCCCTTCGTCGCTCTGCCCGATCTCGTCGGCTCCATCGCCTCGCATGGCGATGCACGGGTTGCCTGCTCGTGACGATGGCCTGCTCCACGCGTCCCGTTTCCGAACCACCCTCGCGGGCTGCGGTGATGCCCGAGCCCTCGCCCACGCTCGACGAGGATCGCCTCGCGGGGGACCTGGATGGGCTGCGTCTGCTGGGGTTGCTCGACGAGCTGGCCAGCGACGAGCTCGGTGGACGCTTCACCCTGCACGAGGACATCCGCCGCGCCGCAGAGACGATCGTTGCGCGGTATCGCGAGGCGGGAGTGGAGCCCGGGACCCCGGAAGGCTACCTGCTGGACTTCGAGGTGCGGGTGGGAGTGGAGCCCGGGGCCACGCTGGCGCTGACCATCGACGGGCGTGGGGTGGAGGCGGGCTCGTTGGTACCACTTGCCGAGGGCTCCGCCGGTGAGGTCGAGGGCCCGCTCTTGTGGGTGGGTTATGGCGTCGTCAAAGAGGGCGAGGACGCGGCCTTCGACGAGCTGGCCGGGCTACCCCTGGCGGGCGCGGTGGCGGTGGTGCTCGACGGAGCTCCGCCCAATGCCTCGGCCGAGGAGGGGCGCGCGAGGCCTCGCTTCGATCTCGGCGATCGTCGGCTGGGCACCAAGCTCGAGCGCCTGGAGCGAGCCGGGGCGGCGGCGGTGATCGTGGTGGAGGCCCGGGGGCTCTCGCGCGGGGAGGCCTCGCGCGCGCCGGCGGAGGCGAGCCCGGATCGGCCGGTGCGTCACGCGGTGGCGATCCCGGTGGTGAGGCTCGACGCCGCGGAGGCCCGGGCGCGGCTGCCCGAGCTGCTGCGGCTGCGCCAGCGCATCGACGAGACGGCGCGGCCCCAGTCGCGGGCGCTGGGCATCCGGGCGCGGCTGCACGCGGAGGTCACCCCGCGGATCGTGCGGGCGCCCAACATCCTCGCGATGGTCCCGGGGGGCCCGCTCGCCGACGAGATCGTGCTGGTGGGCGCCCACTACGATCACATCGGGACCGACGCGCCGGGTCACGGGCACTGCCGGGCCACCACCCCCGCGGCCGGCGAGGTCGACCGGGTGTGCAACGGCGCCGACGACAACGCCAGCGGCTCGGCGATCGTGGCCGAGCTGGCGATGTCGATGCGCGAGGCTCCGGAGCCGCCGCGGCGCACGGTGGTCTTCGCCCACTTCGCGGGCGAGGAGCTGGGCCTGCTGGGCTCGCGCGACCTCGCGGCGCGGCTGTCCACCCAGGCTCCCTTCGCGGGGCGGCGGGTGGTGGCCATGCTCAACGTGGACATGGTGGGTCGCCTGCGCGAGCGCCTGACCGTCAGCGGCGTGGGCTCGAGCTCGGCGTGGATGGAGCTGCTCGACGCGATCGGCCCCCGCGACCTGCGGGTGCTCTACGACCGCTCGCTCACCAGCCGCAGCGATCACGCGCCCTTCTACGAGCAGGGGATCCCCGCCCTGTTCTTCTTCACCGAGCTCCACGACGACTACCACGCGCCCGGCGACGAGAGCCCGGCGATCGTCCGCGAGGGGGTGCTGTCGGTGGCGGAGCTCGTCGCCGCGATCACCCACGAGCTGGCGGCGGGCCACCCCGTGCCCTTCACCGCGCCCCGGCGCCCCGAGGATGGTCTGGTGCGGGCGCTGCCCGGCGAGCTGCCGAGCGCCGTGATCAAGGAAGTCGGTCCCGCGGCGGAGGTGGCAGCGCCATGAACGTGATCGCGACCAAGGGCGGCGAGCCCAACATCGCGCCGGTGCTGCGAGCGGTGCTCGAGGCCCTGCGCGAGCACCACGGCTGGGCGGTGGCCAGCTACGAGGCCGAGCTGCGCTGGCGGAGCTGGCGATGGCAGCTACGGCTGCCGAGCCACGTCGGCTTCGTGGCGATCGATGCCGAGGGGTGGGAGCGGCTGGAGCGGGAGCACGCGTTGCTCGGCGCGCTGCGGTCCCCCCTGGGCGATCGCCTGCCGCGGGTGGTGCTGCACGATCCCGAGCGTCGGATCCACCTGCGCGAGCGGGTGATGGGACGCTGCGGTCACGAGATCGAGCACATGGTGTTCGGCAGCACCCTCGTGCCCTCGTCGGAGCTGCGCTATCACCCCGCGTGCCCGCTGAGCCCCGCCGGCTCGCGCCTGGCCGAGGAGCTCGGGCGCACCCTGGCCCAGCTCCACGGTGCGCTGGGCGTGGAGCAGGCGCGGGGCCTGGGGCTGCCCGCGCCCGACCTCGAGCCCACCCTGGAGCTGGTGGGCTGGGTGCTGGCCCGGCACGTCTCCGATCCCGTGCTGCGCCGGGGCTTCGCCCGCGTGCGTCGCTGGTGGGCGGAGCGCTACTCGGCGCGCGTGCTGGTGCACGGCGATCCTCATGCGCACAACCTGGTGGTCGAGCCCGGCACCGGCGCGCTGCGGGCCCTGCTCGACCTCGAGGACGCCCAGCTCGCCACGCGCGAGATGGACCTGCGCTACCTGTGCTCGTTCGGCCTGCCCTTCGCTCGCCAGGCGCTCACTGCCTACCGCGAGACCGCGGGCACCGACATCGAGGAGGCCGAGGTGTGGCGCTTCCACGTGTGCTCGGCCTTCGAGCACCTGGCCTGGGTGTCGCCCGATCACCCGCGCTTCTCGCAGATCGTGAGCTGGGCCCGGGCGGCCGTGCTGGGCCTGACCCCGCGCTGGACCTGAGGGGCTCGCCTGCGTAGTAGTCGGGAGCGCGGCGATCGGATCGACGCGAGGGCCGGCGATCAGCGCTCGGCGTCGGGCTCGTGCAGGTCGAAGCGCCGGCGGTAGGCGGCGAAGCGCTCGCGCAGCTCGCCCTCGTGCAGGCCGAAGTCCTCGGCGGCATAGCGGTCGCCAGGGCTCGAGCCGGTCGCGCCGAAGTGGGGCCGGGCGGTCGGCAGGTGCCCGCCCAGACACCTGCCGACCACCCGTTCCTCCGGGAATCGGGCCCGGATGGTCGGCAGGTGCCCGCCCAGACACCTGCCGACCATCCGTTCCACACGTCTTGCCTTCACCACCTGCCGTCCCCCGGCAGGAGCTCGTTCATGCGCAGGCCTTCGATGCCTCGTCGAGCACGGCCGCGCCGCGCCCCCAGTCGTGCTCACCTCGGAGGTGATCCATCAAGATCGTGCGCAGCGTGGCCTCGACCCGCGGCGAGAGGCGGGGCCCCCCGAAGGGATCGAGCCGTACCCCTCGGGCTCCAGGCCCGTAGATCCAGAGCTCGCCGAGCGAGGGCCCGGGATGGAGATCGACGCCGATGCCGTAGCTCGTGCCTCGGATCCGCGCTGCACCGTGCCAGCGGAAGCGCACCGTGGGGCCCTCGGCCTCGGTGACCATGTCGGGCGGCGCCCGCAGGTCGTCCACGTTGTGCCGCAGCCAGGCGAGCAGGTCGTAGTGGTCGATCGTCACGTTCGTGCCCCTGAGGAGCAAGGCCGGGGCCAACCGATCGGGATCCAACGATTCCCCGAGCTTGGCTCCGATCGCGGGGCTCGAGGGGGTCCGAGCACCGGCTACCCGATGCCCGGGGGGTGGCGACTGTCGTTGCAGGGGTCCCCGGTGAACCCTACAGTGGCCGTGCATGACCCTGTGGGCCCGGCTTGTGGTCGGTATCGCCCTCCTGGGGGCCTGCGGGGGCGACGAGCCGCCGGGGCCGGTCCCCACCGAGGCCCAGCCGCCGGGGCCCGAGATGGATCACCAGCCCGGGCCGGCGCCGGCCAGCGAGGTGGCCTACGCCCGGGCGGTGGTCCGGGCGCTCGCCGAGTCGGACTGGGAGGGCTACACCAACCTGCTGGTCACCCGTGCAGACATGATCGGGGTGTTCGCCAGCTTCGAGCGCGACTCGCCCCGCAAGCGACGCAACCGGCGGCGGCTGGTGTGGCGGCGGGTCAACCAGCTGCGGGGCGGCGAGGCGGAGACCGGCTGGAAGGAGGTGCGGCGCAGCGCCTTCGGGGGGCTGGGCGCGGGCGAGGCGTCGCCGTGGGGCGGGGCCACCATCCGCGACGTGCGGAGGATCGCGGTGGAGGACGAGCGCCTGCCCCCCGGGTCGGTGGCGGCGCGGCTGCTGGTGGTGGTGGAGCGCGAGGGCGCGACGCTCTGGCTCGACCTGGGCACCTGCGTTCGAACGGCACGCGGCTGGGTCACGCTGCACTCGATGTCGCTGCGCGAGCCGGGCTCCGAGCCGCCCGGCGAGAGCCTGCTGCACGGCAGCGAGGCGAGCCCCGCCGCGCCCTGAGCCGCCGGGCCTGGTGCCCGGGCTCGGGCGCGAGGAGCCGCGGCGATCGAGGCGATCGAGGCGAGGTGCGTCGAGCGTCCGCGGCTCCCGATGGCTCACAGCGAGATGCCGCCCGGCGGCACGCTCGACAGGCGGACGACGGGATCGCTGGTGATGGTCTGATCACCGCAGGTCGCCACGATCACGAAGGTCTCGGGTGAGGTGAGCGGCGGCAGCGGGCCTTCCCCGATGGCGGCGAGCGTGAGGTCGTAGGTGCTGCTGCTGCCGCTGGTCGTCCACTGCGTGCCTGCCTCCCCGGCGGCCCCACCGTAGGTCCAGCCGGTCAGGGTCCAGGTGTTCTTGCTCGAGTCCTGGACGGTCAGCGGGATCTCCAGCCTCGTCGTCCCACCGCCCTTCATGATGCCGAGCAGGACGGTGCCCTTGTCGAAGAAGGTCGAGTAGGTGCCCGAACGGTTGGGCTGCGCCGTGTTGGGGTCGAGGCCGTTGATCCCCGCCGAGATCGTGAGCACGGGGTTGGTCGTGGACCCGCCGCTGGGGTCGGTGTAGGAGAACGAGCCGATGTTGACCCCCAGGGTGAGGGTGGGGTTGAGCTTGGCGTCGAACATCAGGGTCTGACCGGTGCGTGCGTGGAAGGAGAACGCCTCGTCGGTCGCGCCGCCGCCGTTGGGCTTGGCGGTGATGATGAGCGCCTGGAAGGGCGAGCCGGCGGCGTAGGCACTCATGGACCACTCCACGGCCACGATGTTCTTGCCGGAGGCGTTGTCCGAGTACGGCGTGGCGATGAGCATCGGGCTGCTGCTCATGTACTCGTTGAACGTGATGGTGTACTTGCCCGAGCCGCTGCTGTGGGAGATCGAGAAGTTGTTCGAGAAGGCGAAGGCGGTGTTGATGGTGCCGCTGGCAGTGATGGTTCCGTAGAACATGGACGTGCTCGTTTCGAGGTCGAGGGTTGCAGGAGGGAGACGCCGCCCGGCACGGAGCCAGGGGAGGCGGTCGGCGGGGATCGGGTGTCGGAGGGTCTCGTTGGCCGGGCTCGCGCCGGGTCTATCGGTCGACGGCCGCGAGCCACCCGCGGAGCTCTTCCGCGGTCTCGGCCTGGCCGTGCTCGAGGTAGAGCTCGATGGCTCGCTCGACGTGCTCGCGCGTGGCCTCGGGGGGCTCGCCGGCGGCTCGCTCCGCGCGGGCCAGCGCTCGCAGCAGGTCGGCGCGCTCGAGCGGGTAGCCTCCGCTGCGGTCGAGCTGCGCGAGCGCAGCACGGAGTCGGTCCATCGCCTCGGCGGGCCGCTCCGACTGCAGCGCCACCAGCCCCAGGCCCTTGAGCACCAGCACCAGCACCACCGGCTCTCGCTCGACTCGGGCCCGTGCCGCGGGCAGCATCGCCTCGTAGGTCTCGCGGGCCCGCTCGAGCTGGCCCAGTCCCAGCAGGGCCTCGGCCACGTTGGCGCGCATCAGCAGGGCGTCGGAATCGGCGGGCCCGCGGGCGGCCTCGAGGTGCTCGAGCGCGTGCTGCCACGAGTCGTGGGCCGCCTGCAGCTCGCCCCGGCGGAACTGGACCAGGCCCAGCAGCTCGAGCGCCTCGAGCTGGAGGGGATCGCCGGGCGGCACGGCGGTCGCGAGGATCTGCTGGCCCCGA
Source organism: Myxococcales bacterium (assembly GCA_020633315.1). Taxonomy (GTDB): domain Bacteria; phylum Myxococcota_A; class Polyangia; order Nannocystales; family Nannocystaceae; genus Paraliomyxa. Next base: position 3,010 of record JACKDV010000025.1, on the reverse strand, counting down.
GTCGCGTGGGCGAGCGCGCCGTCGAGGTCTCCCGTGAGCTGGTCGAGCTTCGCCCGGGCCAGCTCCGTGCGCCCGACCAGCTGGGTCTGGGCGCCATACAGCTCCTCCCACCGCGTGCGGGCCCGCTCGAGTCGCTCGCGCGCCGCGTCGTAGCGGCCGAGCTCGGTCAGCAGCAGCCCCCGGTTGAAGTCGTGGCGGGCGAGGTAGGGGTGCTGGGGCCCGAGCTGCTCCTGCCACAGGCGCTCGGCCTGGTCGAAGGCGGCGAGCGCCTCCTCGATGCGATCGCGGCGGCGCAGGGTGTTGCCCAGCGCCTCGTACAGGTGGGCCCGGGCTAGCTCCGAGCCGGGCGTGACCGCGGCCTCGCCCAGGCCCTCCCGCAGGATCCGCTCGGATGCCTCCAGCTCGCCCGCGCGCAGCTCGGCCACGCCGCGGCGGGTGGCCAGCACCAGGCGCCGTCGCGGCTCGCTGGGGCCGTGCCGCAGGGCGATCTCGGCCCGGCGGGCCCACAGCCGCGCGCGATCGTGGCGTCCGCGGCTGTCGTCCTCCGAGAGCAGCTCGCTCCACACGTCGAAGGCCAGCTCGTGGTGCTCGTGCAGCTCCACCAGGTCGAGCGCCTGCCACAGCAGGTCGAGGGCCGCGTCCTTGTCCGGGGCGTGGGGGCTGGCCAGGCGCACGCGGGCCGCCTCGACCAGGGCCTCGGCCTGCACCGGCCCGTAGCCCGTGGCCTCGGCCCGCGACAGCGCATCGTCGGCCGCCGCGCGGGCCTCGGTCTCGTGTCCGGCCATTCGCGTGACCCGGGCGGCGGCCACCGCCTCGCGCACGGCCTGGACCGCCGCGGGATCGTCGGGAGCCTGGGGACCCAGGGCGTCGAGGTCCTGGCAGCGCAGCGGCGGGGGGAGGGCGCGGACCATGTCGAGCGCGTGCTCGGCCATGCCCGCGTCGGCGTGGGGCAGCGCGAGGATCAGCGCCCGCAGGTCTGCGGTGTGGCGCTCGATGCAGGCGGTGCGCCGGGCCAGCAGCAGCTCGGGATGGGTCCCGCGTACGCGGGTGTCCTGGCAGGCGTCGCGCAGCTCGGCCCGCCACCCTTCCACCTGGGCGTCGAGCTCGGTGATCACCCGCTCCGCCATGGCGCTGCCGTACGAGGGCTCGGCGGACGCGAGCCCGGACCGGACCCTTGCCCGTGTTGGCTCGTCCCATTGCTCGGCGAGCTCGGCGTCGGCCCGAGCGCAGGGGGGCTCGGGGGTCCACAGCGCAGAGGCCAGCCCCGCGCCGCCCAGCATCAGCACCCCCGCCGCGGCCCCGATCGCTCGCTGGCGCCCGCGTGGCCGCGACAGCTCCCGCAGCAGCGCATCCATGTCGTCGAAGCGGTCGCTGGGCTCCACCGCCAGCCCGCGCAGCGCCAGCGCTCGTAGCCAGCGCGGCACCGACACGCGTCGCTCGGGCTGCTCGCGCATCCCCTGGGTCATCGCCATCAGGTGCGCCGCGAAGGTGCGACCCGAGTATGGCCGCACGCCGTGGAGAGCCTCGTAGAGCGTGATGCAGAAGCTGAACTGATCGGTGCGAGCATCGAGCGGCCGCGCGGCGAGCTGCTCGGGGGACATGTACGCCAGCGTGCCCACCACCCGGCCGGGCAGGGTGAGCTGCAGGATGCCCCGCCGCGAGCCCGAGCCCTGACCGCGACCGATCCCCGACGCGCTCGGGGTGGGATCGTCCACCGAGACGGCGGGCGCTGGGCTGCTCTCGTCCCCCTCGGTCCCCGGGCGGGCCAGGCCGAAGTCGAGCACCCGCACGCGTCCGTCGTGACCCACCAGCACGTTCTCGGGCTTGAAGTCGCGGTGGGTCAGACCGGCCGCGTGGGCGGCGGCCAGGCCCCGGCCGGCCGCGATCATCACCGTCAGCACCTCGGGCCACGGCCGCACGGGCGCGTCCGCGGGTCGCTGCTCCAGCCACTCTCGCAGCGTCATGCCATCGACCAGCTCCATCACCAGGTAGACCTGGTCGTCGTGGATGCCCGCCTCGTAGATCTGCACCACGTTGGGGTGGCTCAGCCGCGCCAGCACCTGGGCCTCGCGCAGCAGCCGGTCGCGCGCCGACGGATCGCGGGCCCGCTCGCGCAGCAGCAGCTTGAGCGCCACCTCGCGATCGAGCTGGCCGTCGTAGGCCACGAAGACCTCGCCCATGCCGCCCCGCCCCAGCCGGCGCAGCAGCTCGAAGCGGCCCACCGTCACCGGCTCTGCGCCCACGTCGGGGAACAGCGCCTCGTGGACGCTGCGCTTGGCCACCTGGAAGCCCGGCGCCTCGAAGTCCGCGGACGGAACGGCACCCAGCACCGCGTCGCCCCGGGTGGTCTCGTCGTCGGGGCCCACCGCTCGAGCATCGGCGCGGCGGCGCGGATGCGCAAGCCACCACACCGAGCGACGAGGCTCCTCGTCGCTCTCGACGAGGGTCACCGCATCGGAGGAATCATCGTTCCGAGGCTCGTGTGGGGCCTGCATTCGACGGGTAGTGATGCCCGGTCCCGATCGGATTGCGACGAGGCGAAAAAACTCGGCGACGCCGTCATCCCCCGAGGCCGCCGGGCCTATGATCCTCGCCAGGCGTGGGCTCCCGACCGACCACCGACGACGCCGCCCTGCTGCGGGCCTGGCGGGAGGGCGACCAGCATGCGGGCTCCACCCTGTTCTCGCGCCACTACCCGAGCATCTACCGCTTCTTCCTGAGCAAGGTGCCCGACGCGGCCGAGGATCTCGTGCAGCGCACCTTCCTCGGCTGCCTCGAGGCGGCGGAGCGCTTCCGCGGCGACTCGAGCGTGCGCACCTTCCTCTTCGGCATCGCGCACAACACCCTGCGGCATCACCTGCGGGGGCGGCAGCGATCCGAGCAGCCGCTCGACTCCGAGCTCGTGTCGGTCGCCGAGCTCGCGCCGGGGCCCTCCACCGCCCTGGGGAGCAAGCAGGAGCAGCGCCTGCTCTTGCGAGCGCTGCGGCACGTCCCGCTCGACACCCAGGTG
>JACKDV010000024.1 GCA_020633315.1 Myxococcales bacterium | reverse complement strand
ACCTCGATCACGTCTCCGACGATCTGCTCGAGGTGTGGCTCGAGGGACACCAGCGGCGGGCTCGAGCCACGACCGAGAGGGCGGCCGGCGAGAAGCGCTCCGCTCGATCCCGGCTGGTGATGGCTCCAGCTCAGCGTCCGGGGACGTCGGGCGGTGCCATCGGCAGCAATCGTGCCAACTCCGTAATACCATATGATATCGAGCACTTACGTCCGTCACCAGACGCCGAGGAGCCTTCGTGCTGCGCATCGTGCCTGGATCGCCCTAGGTGAGCTGTACATCCTACCCGTAGGGAGCCCTGTGGATTTTCTGTACCTCCATGGGAACCCACGGGGCGTCCCGCTGTCCCAAGGGGTCGATGGCCCGACGACGCAGAGACGAGGACGAGCGGGAGCGGAGCGAGCAGGCACCGATGCTCGGGGTGCTCAGCGTGTTGCTGCTGTTGATCCCCGCTCTGATGCTCATGGCCCATGTGACCGCCTACGCCCAGGTCGCGGTCAACACCCCGTACTACGGCGGAGAGCAGCCCGACCACACGATCCGCTGCGGCAGGGATCGTCGATTCCACGTGGGCATCGCCCAGGGGGCGTTCTTCACCAGGGTGAGCGGCGAGGACTGGCAGCGGGTGAGCTCGTCGGCGGGCTACGATCGCGAGGCGCTGACCGACGCGGCGTGGGCCTTCAAGCGCGAGTACCCCCACGCGACCATCGCCTACGTGACGGCCGAGGCCGACGTGGACTACCAGACCCTGGTCGCGGCGATCGATGCCGTGCGTGGCCCCGACTGTCGGCTCGCTGCCGCCCAGCAGGGCGAGGAGGTCCCGGCCGAGTGCCTGCTCTACGACCCGGTGGTCGAGCACCGCGAGGCCAACTGGAGCGTGCCTCAGCCCCGGCGGGGGGATGCCTGGCCGCCGCGACCTCCCCGGAGCCTGGGCACCGATCGCTGAGCCGAGCCGGCGATGATCTCAGCCGCGAGGGGAGCGTCGCAGCGCGAGGTACCAGAGCGGGGCAACCGAGCCGAGCAGCACCGTGCCCACCACCCACGGCCATGCGGGACGTCCCCGGCGGCGCGCATCGATCACCAGGCCGCTCGAGACGAGGAACAGGGAGATGCTGAGGTCGACGAGCATCTGCATCGCCCAGGGCTCCTTCCACGCGACGGTGAGGAAGCCCGTGTAGCCATGCTCGAAGGTGACGAGCAGGGAGTAGGCCGTGAAGGCGAGGGCGACGACGAGGAAGGCGGGGCGGAAGCGGTCCATGGTGGCGTTGGGTGCAGGATGACGGGGGGAGGTCATGCCGGCCATGACCTCGGGGGTCATGCTCGGGCACGCTCCCGATGTTCCGCGTGAGGCCCCGGGGACGGCGTCTTGGCCACAGGCGGACTCCGGCGCGAGCCTACGCCGCAGACGCGCGGCGGTCGGAGATCCACTCCATCACCCGTGCCTCCGTCCCTGGTACCAGGCCGATCCTGTCGAAGCCGCCGTCGGCGTACTCGGTGCGGAGCTCGGGCTCGGGCTTGCCTGCGTAGTTGGTGTAGACGAGCTCGGCGGAGCTGAGACGCTCGGGGTGGGCATCGAGGACGACCATGAGTCGGTGGGCGCGGGGGTCTCGGTGGCCCCACCGTAGCAGGGCAACGGCTCCGAGGGCTGCGAGCAGGGTGAGCACCAGCATGAGCTCGTCGGCCACGCCGATGGTGATGGTAGCGAATAGCATGGTGACGGCGGCACAGGGATAGCCCAGGAGCAGGCCGAGGCGATGCGCTCGACGGATCGCGAGCGCGAGGGCCTCCGCGGGCTCGCTCGAGTCGTTCGCCGAGGTGGTGGTGGCGGCGATGGTCGGGGCCCAGGGCGCCGGGGGAGGGCTGGTGCCCGGGCGCCCACGGCCGTCGATGGGACCGAAGCGACGCTGCAGCTCGGGCGAGAAGCCGAGCTCGGCATCGGGACAGCAGCGGCGCAGCAGCGCTGCGATCCGTGCGTGGTGCTCGGGAGCCACGTTGGCGCTGACGCGGTCGCCATCGGCGAGGGCGAGGACGAAGGTCGTGCTCTCGTGCTGGGCGGCCTGGATGTGCTGCTGGGGACAGATCCACACGACCTGCTCGGGCGAGCGCTCGAGGATCCCGAGGAACCGGGCGAGACGACGCCGGGAGGCGATGATCATCACCACGAAGAAGGCGCTGAGCAGGCCGGCCAGGGAGGCGAGCGCGATCCGGGCGTCGAGGGGATCGACCCAGAGCAGCGCGACCACGACCACCACGCCGAAGGTCGCGCTGGCTCCCACGCCGATCCAACGCCGTCGTCGCTCCGCCAGAGTGAAGGGCTCGAGCTCGGCGGGAGATGGGCCTGCGGCGACGGGCATGCGCGCAGCATGGCGCGGGCAGGCGCTCGATCGCCCGCCCAGGGCACGCTCACTTGGCGCTCACCCGAGGCTCACCCGAGCCTCGTCCCCTCGGTGCGCGTGTCGGTGGTGGTGAGCAGGGCGGTGGGGTCGAGGGGGTGGGCCGGGGCTCAGCTGGGCCACCCGGCGTTGTGGATCACCACGCGGTAGCCGTCGGCGTCCTCGAAGGTGCGACCGCGACGATCCCAGTAGGGATTGATCGAGGTGACGCTACGGAAGCCCGCGCGGCTCATCGCCTCGCAGCGCCGCTGCCACTGCTCGGGGTCGGGCAGGTAGAGCACGAGCAGGTGCTCGCCGTCGGGAGCGGGGCCGAGCGCATGGCCTCGACGGCAGGTGAGCTCGAGGTGATAGGGCGCATCGGGATGGCCGAGCATCACGCCGTCGAAGCCATCGTGGTCCTCGAAGCCCCCGAGCTGCTCGAGCTCGAGCCCCTCGCGGTACATCCGCGCGATGCGATCGAGCTGGGCGGTGGGGCGGGCGATCCTCAGGTGGAGCACGGTCACTCCGCGGAGCATAGGGGCAGCCGCATTTCTTGCGGGAGCCTGGGATCGCGAGCGGACGATCTCGAGATGACGCTCACCAATTGGACGCGCGTCCTCGTCTCGATCTCGGTCGCCGCCCGCGCGCACGACGAGCTGCTATGGAGCGTGACGAAGCGAGGCGTTCCATGCCCGAGCCGCGCGACGAGTGGATCGAGGGAGACCGCGGCACCACCGATCGAGCGCCGTCGTCCCGTGGTCATGCGACCCATGACGATCGCTCGCTCGGTGATCCGGGGAGCCCTCCCGAGATGCTCGGCCGCTACGTGGTGCTGGGCACGCTGGGGCACGGCGGCATGGGCACGGTGCTGTCGGCCTTCGACCGCTCGCTCGATCGCCGGGTCGCGCTCAAGGTGCTGCACGACGAGCTCGGGCGGCGACGAGCGGCGCGGCTGCGCCGCGAGGCCCAGGCGCTGGCCCAGCTCTCGCATCCCAACGTGGTGCAGGTGTACGAGGTGGGCGAGTCGGAGGGGCGCACCTTCGTGGCGATGGAGCTGGTGGAGGGCGAGACCCTCGACCTGTGGATCCATCGGCACCCCCGCCCGAGCTGGCGAGAGTGCATCGAGGTCTTCCTGGGAGTGGGCGAGGGCCTGGCGGCGGCCCACGGCCAAGGGCTGATCCACCGCGACTTCAAGCCCAGCAACGCGATCATCGATCGCAGCGGGCGACCGCGGGTGCTCGACTTCGGGCTGGCGCGGCGCGTGGACGGCGGGGACGACGAGCCCGTGGTCGACGAGGCGCCGGCCGAGGGACGGCCGGAGCTCGAGGTGGCGCTGACCCGCACGGGAGCGGTGCTGGGGACCCCGGCCTACATGCCCCCGGAGCAGATGCTGGGCGGCAGCGCGAGCCCCCGCTGCGATCAGTTCAGCTTCTGCGTGGCGCTCTACGAGGCGCTCTACGGCGAGCGACCGTTCGAGGGGCTGACCACGCGGCTGCTGCTGGAGGCGGTGCGGGCGGGGAGGCTGCGCGCCGCTCCGCGGGGCAGCCGGGTCCCGGCGGCCGTGCGCTCGATCGTGGCGCGGGGCCTCTCCTTCGAGCCCGACGCTCGCTGGCCCTCGATGGACGCGCTGCTCGAGCGCCTGCGTCGACGACTGGTGCCCCGAGGGCGTCGCCTGGCGGTGGTCGGCTCGCTGGTGGTGGCCACCAGCGTGGGCGCGGCGCTGGGGGTGGAGCGCTACGCTCGCTGGGCTCACCACTGTCGCGGGGCCGAGGGCGAGCTCGTGGGGGTGTGGGACGAGGAGCGCCGCGCTCGGGTGGAGGATGCCCTGCTCGCGACGAGGCTGCCCTTTGCCGAGGATGCATGGAGCCGAGTCGAGGCGGAGCTCGACGACTACTCCGCGACGTGGGTGCAGGAGCACGTGGACGCCTGCGAGGCGGCGACCGTGCGCGGCGAGCAAGGCGAGGATCAGATGGCCCTGCGGATGGCATGCCTGGGCGATCGCAAGCACGCCTTGGCGGCGACGGTCTCGGTGTTGGCGGAGGCCGACTCGCAGGTGACCGAGCGCGCGGTCGAGCTGGTGAGCGCGCTGCCGAGCCTCGAGCGCTGCGCCGAGGTGGAGCGCCTCGCCACGCTGGACCAGCGCGTGCCGCCTCCCGAGGATCCCGCCGTGGCCGACGAGGTGGAGGCGCTGCGCGGGCGACTCTCGGGTGCCAAGGCTCGGTGGTCTGCCGGCCGCTACGAGGAGGCCCGCGCCGAGGCCGACGCGGTGCGGGAGCGTGCCGAGGCGCTGGGCTACGAGCCGCTCCTGGCCGAGGCGACGCTCGAGCGAGGCTTCGCCCGGCTGCGGCTCGGCGAGCTCGACGACGCCGAGCATGATCTTCGGGAGGCCTATGCGAGCGCCACGCGGCTCGATCACCCCCTGGTCGCGGGGCGGGCCGTCGCCGCGCTGGTGGTCCTCGCGGGGCAGCTCCGATCCGAGCACGAGCGCGGGCTGCAGTGGGGCACCACGGCGCTGGCGCTGGTGCAGGGACCCGCGGCCGAGCCGGGGGCCGAGGCCCGCACCCTGGATGCCATCGGCACCGTGATGGCCGAGAAGGGGGAGCTCGACCGAGCCCTCGAGCACCACCAGCGCGCGCTGGCCCTGCGCGAGCGCGACGGGGCCGACGAGCTCGACCTCGCCGACTCGTACCTCAACATCGGGATCGTGCAGCTCGAGCAAGGGGCGGTCGAGGAGGCATCGGGCTCCTTTCGGCGCTCCGCCCAGCTGGTGGAGCGGATGCTCGGCCCGCGCCACCCCACCCTGGCCGCGTCCCTCACCAACCTGGGCATCGCCCTGCGCCGGCAGGGCCAGCCCGAGCTCGCGCTGGAGCAGCTGCGTCGGGCCGCGTCGATCTGGGAGGACGCCGTCGGTCCCGATCACCTCGACACGGCGCTGGTGCTCAACAACATCGGCCTGGTGCTCACCGAGCTCGGCCGGCTCGACGAGGCGCTGGACCACCACCGGCGGGCCGAGGCGGTGTTCGTGCGGATGCTCGGGCCTCGTCACCCCAACGTCGCGGCGTCGCTCGACAACATCGGCTTGATCCACACCCTGCGTGGAGAGTACGAGCAGGCGATCGCGAGCCACCAGCGAGCGCTCGAGATCCGAGAGGAGGCGTTCGGGCCGCGGCACTACGCGGTCGGCCAGCTGCTGCTCGATCTGGCGACGGCGCTCTCGGCCGCCGGCCGCGAGCAAGAGGCTCGGTCGTCGCTGCAGCGCGCGTGCTCCATTCTCGAGGAGGCCCTGGGCCCGGAGCACTCGAGCCTGGCGCAGTGCCTCGGGGCGCTGGCGGAGGTCGAGCTCGCGCTCGGCGATGCGGCCTCCGCCCGCGGGCACGCCGAGCGGGCCCTGGCGATCCGCGAGCCCGGCCCGGGATCGGGCGCGGGCCACGAGCACCTGCGCTTCGTATTGGCCCGCGCGCTGTGGGACGACCCGGCGTCGCGAGATCGGGCGCGGGCGCTGGCGCAGCAGGCTCGCGACGGCGAGCTGGCCCGAGGAGCGGAGGGGCAGGAGGCGCTCGCCGAGATCGAGGCATGGCTCGCGCGGGAAGGCGAGCCTCCGGGCTGATCGCAGGGGCCCGGCCTCGGTGCCGAGCGCCTCACGGCCGTCGGCGGTATCGTGGCAGCAGCTCGTCCAGCAGCCGCAGCGCCGCGTCGGCCGTGGTTGCCCCGTACACCCGATCCCCCGGCAGGTCCTCGTAGCGCACCCGCTCGTCGATGCGCTCGTCGGCGAGCCGCTCGCTCCAGCCTCCGCAGCGCAGACCGATCACCAGCCTCCCGTGGATCCACGCGAACGCCAGCTCGCTGAGGGTCCCCGCGCCGCCCCCCACGGCGATGACGGCATCGGCCTGCGCCACCACCCGATTGCGCCCGTGGCCGAGGCCGGTGCACAGCGCCACGTCCACGAATTCGTTGGCCGCGCTGGGATCGCTGCCCGGGAGCACGCCGAGGATGGTGCCCTCCGTCCAGGCGCTCGACCGACGAGCACCCCGGCAGGCGGCCTCCATCACTCCACCGAGCCCCCCGGTGACCACGCGGTGTCCGGCGTCGACGAGCCCCCGACCGATGGCCTCGGCCAGGAGGTAGCGAGGGGACTCGGGGCTCACCCCGCCGTCTCCGATCACCGCCACGAGGGCGCGCGAGGGCTTGGTCGTCATCGGCTTGCTCCGGGCGATGCGGGATCCGGCGGCTCCGCGCACGACCGAGCCCCGGGGGCGATCGTCGGTCGCCGCGTGGGCGAGCGCAAGCATCCGCCGCGAGGCGGTCGAGCCCCGCACGGTCGTCGAGCGGATCCGCTCCCCGCGGCGGGTCTCGCCTCGATCGCTGGACATCGTCACGACCGTGGGAGTAGCTACGAGCATGCGGAATCGGGGACTGACGTTCATGCTCCTGGCGAGCTCTGGTTGCTTCAACGTGGCGCCGGGGAACGAGACCACCGCCGCCACCCTGGATCCCTCGGGGAGCGACACCGGAGGGGACTCCGGCTCGGGGGCGACCACCAGCGGGTCGATGGATCTCGACGGGATCAACGACGGCGAGGAGCTGCTCCGCAACGAGATCACCTACGTCTGTGGCACGCCCTGACGCATCCCTCGGGCCGCCGCCCACCGCGTGTCGCGGGCGAGGGGCCTTGCGGAGCACGCGCGGACCACGAGGGCGTGCGAAGGGGATGGTTGCGGCTATACTGCGAGCCACTGGCTTGGTGCTCGATGGGATCTCGGTGGATCGCGGCCGTAGGCGTGGTCGCAGGAGCGATGGCGTGCGGGGACGGGCCCTCGGCCGATCCCTGCGCGGGGGCCTGTGGCGTGAACGCCTACTGCGATGCCGTGGTCACGGCCTGCTACTGTGAGGTGGGCTTCGGCGGTGATCCCCTCGCCGGCTGCACGCCGCAGGAGGACGCCTGCGGCGAGGCCGAGGCGCGCCTGGGTCACTCGGTGTGCCGCTACGACATCGACGACGAGAGCACCTGGGTGCGGATGTCGCTCGGCCACGGCAAGGACGCCTCGTTCCGCCGCGGGGCCAAGTACATGATGCCGGCGCGGCTCGACGCCCGGCTGCCCATCCTGTTCGCCGACACCAACTGGTACCGCTCGCACTACTGCCTCATGGCCGATGCCTTCGAGCCGCGCTACCCGGGCCTGGCCTACGCCGACTACCAGGCCCTGGTGCTCGACCGCGACACTCGGGAGCTCTATGGCGGCACGATCTCCGAGCTGAGCGAGCCCGGGCCCGCGGGCGAGCGCTTCGTGTTCACGGTGGAGTTCCGGGCGGCCGACGGCGATCCGGTGACCCCCGCGCAGATCTACGGGGTGTATCGGCAGCTCCAGGATCGCTTCGGCTACGGCGAGCTGAGCTTCTACCCCGACTCCACCCTGCACGAGGAGCTGGCCCGCTCGTGGGAGGATCCGCCGTTCCCGATCCTCTTCATCGAGGAGGGCAGCGGCGGCCCGCAGTACGAGGCCTACACCCCGGGCCTGGCCTACGGGCGGGTGCGTCGCTTCTCGGCCGAGGAGCTGGCCGCGGTGGGCTCGCTGTCGTTCGGCTGGCAGGACCTGCTGGTGCTCGAGGAGGCCCCGACCTGGCTCGAGGGCGTGATGGCGGCGTCGATCACCGCCACCCGCCAGGACGTGCTCACCCACCTCAACGTGCTGTCGGCCCTGCGGGGCACCCCCAACGCCTACGTCGCCGACGCGCTCGAGGTGCTCGCGCCCTACGACGGCCAGCTCGTGCGGCTGGAGGCGCTGGGCGATCACTACACGGTGCGCGAGGCCACGGTGGAGGAGGCCGAGGCACACTGGGCCCAGGTGCGGCCGCGCGCCGAGCTGCGGGCGCCGCCCGACTGGGACTTCGCCGAGCTCGTGCCGCTCGACATGGTGCCGGTCGGCAACGCCGACGAGCGCCGTCGAGCGGTCTCGCGCTTCGGCTCCAAGGCGGCCGGCCTCGCCACGCTGCGCACGGTGGCCGACCGCGAGGTGGTGGTGGACGGCTTCGCGATCCCGATGAGCGCCTACCGGGCCTTCATGGCGGCCAACACCTGGACCGCGCCCACGGCCGGCGGCACCCAGGCCCTCAGCTACGCCCAGACCATCGACGCCTGGCTGGCCGAGGAGGCCTTCCGCTCGGATGCGACGGTGAGGGCAGAGCGGCTGGGCGCGCTGCGCCAGCAGATGGTGCAGCACGGGGTGGTGGATCCGTCCCTGCTGGCGGCCATCCGCGAGCGCGTGCTCGAGGTCTTCGGCGACGAGACCCTCATGATGCGCTTCCGCTCGTCGTCCAACGCCGAGGACAGCCTGAGCTTCAACGGCGCGGGCCTGTACGAGAGCAAGAGCGGCTGCGTGGCGGATGCCCCGGGCGATGCGGTCTCGGTCTGTGAGGCGGGACGCGAGGCCGAGCCGGTGGACGACGCGCTGCGCAAGGTGTGGGCCAGCCTGTGGAGCCTGGGCGCCTACGAGGAGCGCGAGTACTACCAGCTCGATCACGCCCAGGTGGGCATGGGCGTGCTGGTCAACCCCCGCTTCGCGCTCGAGCGGGCCAACGGGGTCGCCTTCACCGGCAACCCCAGCGACCTCGAGGATCCTCGCTTCACCGTCAACGTGCAGATCGGTGAGGTGCCGGTGGTGGGCTCCACCCCCGGCGTGGTGGCCGAGCTCGATCGCCTGCTGGTGCAGGACGGCATGCTGGTGAGCATCGATCGCGAGGTGGCCTCGTCGCTGGTGCCCGCGGGGACCCCCGTGCTCGACGACGCCCGCCTGCGGACGCTGGGCGAGCTGCTGTGGGCGGTGGCCCGGGACTTCCCCGTGGACGAGGTGCCGCCCGAGGGCACCCAGGTGATGCACGACCTCGAGCTCAAGATCACCGCGGAGGGCGAGCTGATGCTCAAGCAGATCCGACCGTTCGCGGCGCGGCCCTACGTGCCCGGCGAAGGCCGCTGCAACTGAGCTGCCCCCAGCGTGGCCGCGGCCCGCTCGAAGCCGCCTCCGTCGTGGGGCCCCGGGGCGCGGCCGGGCTCGCTGCGGCGGCTCGTCACGGAGCAGGTCTCGCGGTCCAGCGCCCGACCGGGCTGCAGTCGCCGTCGATCCCGGAGCGGAAGCTCTGGACCTCGTAGTCCTGGTCGGTGTTGGGGAGCATGGTGGGCTCGCCGGTGGGCAGCACCCCGTCGGCGGTCAGGGCCCGGATGGTGTAGTCCCCCGACGGCATGGGCATGCAGCCGGCATCGCAGCGCTCGAACGGCGTGGGGTCGAGCACGAAGCCGAAGGGCTCGGGGATGTCGGGGTCGACCAGGTTGGAGACCGCCGCTCGCATCACTCCCCCGGACGAGAAGGCATAGGCGGCGACGCTGCACGGGCCGGCCCCCGCGAAGGGCTGGAAGTCCATCTGGAAGCACGGGGGCAGCCCGTCGGGGGGAGGCACCGGGAAGGTGAACGCGAAGAGGTTGCCGTTGTCCGGGGTGCACGGGCAGCCCTCGCACAGCCACAGCCCGATCGCATCGCCCGGGAGGCTCTCGCCCAACGCGGCCGAGAGCGACAGCGGAGCCTCACACCCCTCGAAGGGCAGCGGGGGCATCACGTGGAGCTCGAGCAGGGGCGGGCGCTCGTAGAGGCACTCGGAGCCCCCGGTGCTCGAGTCGGGATCCGGGGGCGCGGTGGTGCTGGTGGTCTCCGTCGACGGGGATGTGGTGCCCTCGTCGTCGGCGGAGCCGGTGGTGGTGGCCTTGGGGGATCCGCTCGAGCCCTCGTCGGCGCCCTCGGGATCGAACTGCGGGTTGCTGCGCGCGCAGGCGCTCACGCCCAGTGCGATCACCGACCAGCCGAGCCACCTCGTCACCATGGCCCGATGCTATCAATCCACGAACGGTCCGTGGTGCAGGATGGGCTCGTGGTGCGGGCGCCCTCGCAGGTAGGCGAGGCGGGCCCCCGCGCGGCCGCGAGCCTCCAGCTCGCCCGCGCCCAGCACCAGGCCCTGCCCGCGGCTCACGGTCTGGTCCCCCACCGTCACCGCGCCGTCGATCACGTACAGCAGCGTGCTCGAGCCCTCGGGGACCACCCGGGAGAAGCGCCCGTCGGCGAGCAGGGTGACGTCGAGGTACTCGACCTCGGTGTGCAGGGACACCGCCGAGCCCTCGCCCACGATGGTGTGGATCCGCTGGCCCTCGCGCTCGTCGATCGGCATCGCGTCGCCATCGATGCCCTGGTACTCGGGCTCCATGGTCTTGTCGGCCCGCGCCAGGTTGACCCACAGCTGCAGGCCGCGGTTGCTCCCCCGCGTGCCCGGCATCTCGGAGTGCCGCGCCCCCCGACCCGAGTTGAAGCGCTGGGTGCCCCCGGGGCCGATCGTGGAATCGTTGCCCATCGAGTCCTGGTGGTGGAAGGCTCCGTCGATCATGTAGGTGAAGGCCTCGAAGCCGCGATGTGGATGATCGGGGAAGCCGGCCGGGACATGCACGTCGAAGTCGTCGAGCAGCACGAAGGGATCGAGGTTGTGCAGCAGGGGCGAGGGGAACACCCGCTTCAGCGTCGCGCCTGCGCCATCGGTGGTGGCCCGGGCCTCGATGCGCTGGACGATGGTCACCTCGCGGCCGCGCGAGGGCCGTAGCGGCGGCGCGCCCCAGGGGCTCGCACCCGCGTCGCCCCGGCAGGCGGGCAGCCACAACATCGGGGCCGCGCTGGCCATCCCCACCAGGGCCCCTCGTCGCGAGACCTTCGTCATGACCCAGCCACGATGACACACGGGCCGCGGCTTGTCGCGCCCCGGCCGTGCCTCGCTCTCGCAACGTGGCGTTGCTGCCTCCGCAACGAGCGGGGCGCCGGCTCAGGGACTGCCCACGGTGCTCAGGTAGACGAGGGGAACGGCGATGCCCAGGCCGATGAGGATCGCGCCGCGACCCGCCAGGCCCTTGCGCCCCGGCAGCATGAAGATGCCCGAGGTGGCCAGCAGCAGCAGCACCACCGCGTAGCCGTCGGCGAACCAGGTCCAGGCCTTCTTGCCGCGGTTGAGGTGCAGCCAGTTGGCGGCGCGGATGAACAAGCGCGGCTCCTGGCCCTCCTCGAACACCTTGCCCTCGCCGAGGGTGATGTGCAGGGTGCGATGCTCGAAGGTCACCTCGAGCAGGTCGTCGGTCACCCGGTACACGTCGACCGGCTCGCCCTCGATGCCCGCGTGCTGCTGCACGATCGCGGCCGCGGCCGCGTCGTCGTCGGTGGGCAGCGGGGTGCTCACCGTGTACTCGCGCTCGAAGCTCTCGAAGTTGGGATCCCAGTCGGCGATGTGGTTGACCGCGAGGCCGCTCAGCGCATAGATGAAGGTGAGGCCGACCGCGACGTAGCCGAAGTCGCGATGCAGGGCCCGCAGCCACTTGCGGAGCTTGAGCTTGGGGCGCCGGGGGGGGCGCGGCGGCTCGGGAATCCCTCCATCAGCCATAGCGCTCCTCCTTCCAGGGATCGGCATGGTTGTGGTAGCCGCGGGTCTCCCAGTAGCCCGGCTGATCGCGGGACACGAAGCGGATCCCGGTGAGCCACTTGGAGCTCTTCCAGAAGTAGAGGTCGGGCACCACGGCGCGCACCGGGGCGCCGTGCTGGCGCCGCAGCGGGTGGTCGTCGAGCTCCCACGCCACCATCACGTCGTCGGCCAGCGCCTCGCGCAGCCGCACGTTGGCGGTGTAGCCGGCCGCGCCCTCGAAGATCACGTGGCGAGCGCTGGGGCGCAGCCCGGCCCGCTCGGCGAGCGCCTTGATCGTCAGGCCCTTCCACTTGGCATCGAGCACGCTCCAGCCGGTCACGCAGTGCACGTCGGAGCGGCGGGTGACCGGGCTCATCGCCAGCAGCCCGGCGAAGTCGAGCTCGAGGGGGGACTCCACCTCGCCGTGGACCTTCAGCCGGAAGCTCGCCCGGCTGGGATCGCCAGGGACCCCGCCCATGGGCTTGAGCTGCTCGATCACCCGCTGTCCGGGGGGCAGGCGCGGCCGCCCGTCGTCGCGGGTCTGGGCCTTGGCCTCGCTGGTGAGGTGGTCGGAGATCGCGTACAGGCCGCCCGCGAGCGCGGTGAGCACGGTGCCGGAGGCGGCGCGCATCAGGAACTCGCGTCGTGCGATCGAGCGGCAGGGGTCGGATCGGTCGTCCATTCGGTCGGCTAGCTCCCAGGGTATGATGACACCGGCGCCAGCGGAGGCGCGTGCTTCGGGTACGCGCGGGCCAGGACGGCGGTTACGGGCATGCGCATCCTGTACGTGGAGCCGTTCGAATCTGGATCACACGCGAGCTTCACGCGCGTCTTGACCCAGGGCATCGAGGCCCGGTGGACGGTGCTCACCCTGCCCGGGCGCCACTGGAAGTGGCGGATGCGGGGGATTGCGCCCTGGGCGGCGCTGGAGCGGGCCGAGGTGCTCGCGGGCGATCACGACCTCCTGTGGGCGAGCAGCTACGTGCCGCTGGCCGAGCTCGTGGGGCTGGTCCCCGCGCTGGCCCGGCTGCCCCGGATCCTCTACTTCCACGAGAACCAGCTGAGCTTCCCGCGGCGCGGCCCCGATCCCGGGCAGCGCGACCATCACTTCGGCTTCACGCAGCTCGTCTCGGCCCTGGCCGCGACCCGCTGCGTGTTCAACTCGGCGCACAACCGCGACGCGTTCCTCGGGGCGGGGCGAGAGCTGCTGGGGCGCATGCCCGACGCGGTGCCGCGGGGATGGATCGAGCGCATCGAGGCACGCAGCGAGGTGCTGGGGGTGCCGCTCGAGCTGCCCGACCGCGCGCCGGAGCCCGAGCCGGCGCCCGATGATCCACGGCGAGGACGGGGGCCGGTCATCCTGTGGAACCACCGCTGGGAGCACGACAAGGGACCCGAGGCATTCTTCGCCGCGCTGCGGGCCCTGGTCGCGCGCGGGCTGCCGTTTCGCGTGGCCGTGTGCGGCCATCGCTTCGCGCGGGCGCCCGCGGTGTTCGAGCCGGCGCGGGAGTGGCTGGGTGAGCGGGTGGTGAGCTGGGGGACCCGAGACACGCGCGACGAGTACTGGGCCCTGCTGCAGCGGGCTCAGGTGGCGGTGTCGACCGCCGAGCACGAGTTCTTCGGGATCTCGATGCTCGAGGCCACCCATGCGGGAGCGCTGCCGATGGTGCCGGATCGCCTCGCCTATCCCGAGCTCTTCCCCGCCGAGCTGCGCTACCGCGACGAGCACGAGCTGGTGGAGCGGCTCGCGGCGGCGTGCGAGCGCTGGACGAGGGGTGAGCCCCTGCGCGCGGACCGACGGGCGATCGCCACGAAGGTCGAGGCGCGGGTGCTGCTGCCTCGCTACGAGGCGCTGATCCGGGATGCGATCGAGCGCGGCCCTCCGTGAGGCTCCGAGCATCGTCGATGACGGGGACGCCGCGTCGGGGGAACATCCAGCGCGACTCGGGGCAGCACTCGCCGATCGCAGCCGTCGCGCGGGCTCGTCATCGCTCCGCGTGCGATCGCGATCCGCTCGATTGCGATCCCGATCCGCTCGCCGAGGCCTCTGCGGTGAGCATTGTCCCTCGACCTCGGTCGGCTTCCACCCTAGGATGCCACATCTTCGATCGTCGCTGCACGATCGGGAGGTCGTAGATCAATGAAGAAAGTAGACGAGAAGTCCAAGGACAAGTCCAAGAAGCCGTTCTTCGCCCGCTACCTCGAGGGGCAAGAGCTCGAGCAGGTGCAGGGCGGCCGCCGTGGTCCTCCGTACGTGACCCTCAAGTACCCGTCGGACGACGACGAGTACCCCACCTACTAGTCGCTCCGGGCCGGGGACGAAGCTCCGTTCCCGGCCCACTCTCCCTCGCTCGCCGTCATGCCCGACGCCCGCGACCACGTCTTGCTCGTGACCCATCGCGGTGATCACTACGCCGTGGACCGGGTGGCCGAGGAGCTGGTGCGCCGCGGGGCGCGGCCGCGGCGGATCGACAGCGATGGCTTTCCCGCCGAGCTGCGCCTCACCACCACCATCCACGACGAACCCCAGGGGCGTCGCGTGCTGCACGATGCCGAGGGCACGATCGATGGGGAGCAGGTGCGCGCGGTGTGGCTGCGCCGCCTGTGGCGACCCCGGCTCGACGAGGAGCTCGATCCCTCGCTGCGCGACGGCTGCATCCGCGAGTCACGGGCGGCTCTCGTCGGGTTCCTCGACGGCTTCCGCCATCGCCGGGTGGTCAACCCCCTCGACCGCGATCGCGCGGCCCTCGACAAGCTGCAGCAGCTCCGGATCGCCCGCGAGCTCGGCCTGACGATCCCTCGCACCCTGGTGACCAACGACCCCGACCAAGTGCTCGCGTTCCACGACGCGGCGGGCGGGCGCCTGGTGACCAAGATGCTCACCCCGCTGTCGCAGTCGATGGGCGGCCACGCCCCCCTGGTGCGCACCAACGAGCTGCGCCCCGAGGATCTCGAGGAGCTCGACGGCCTGCGCCACAGCCCCATGGTGTTCCAGGAGCAGATCGACAAGTCCCACGAGCTGCGGGTGGCGGTGGTCGACGCGGGCGGCGGTCGCTGCCTGGCCGCAGCCATCGACGCCACGACCTCTCGCGAGGGCCGGGTGGACTGGCGCAAGGCCACCCCGGCCGAGGTGGGCTGGCGCCCGGCCTCGCTGCCCGACGCGCTGGCCTCGTCCCTGCTCGCGCTGGTGCGAGCGCTGGGGTTGGTCTACGGCGCCGCCGACCTCATCGTCACCCCCGACGGGCGTCACGTGTTCCTCGAGCTCAACCCCGCCGGCGAGTGGGGGATGCTCGAGCGCGACGCCGGGCTGCCCGTGGCCGCCGCGATCGCCGATGCCTTGATGGAGAGCCCTCGATGACCGTCCTCATCGTCACCCACAGCCAGGACAACGACGCGGTGGATCGGGTCGCCGCGGCGGTGGAGGCCCGCGGCGTGCGGGCCCGTCGCTTCGACACCGATCGCTTCCCCACCGAGACCACGATCTCGATCCTCGACGAGCCCGGCGTGGGCGACTCCCGGCCGCGCGGGTGGATCGTAGGGCCGCAGGGCGAGCTGGCCCTCGAGGAGATCAGCGCGGTCTACTACCGTCGCTCCCAGGTGGGCGGCCGGATCCCCGCCGACCTCGACCCGCAGCTCCGCGCACCCTCCATCGAGGAGAGCCGTCGCGTGGTGCACGGGCTGATGGCGATGCTCCAGGCCGGCGGGGTCTTCGTGCTCGATCGTCTCGAGGTGGTGCGCCGCGCCCAGCTCAAGTCGCTGCAGCTCGCGCTCGCGCGGCGGGTGGGGCTCGAGGTCCCGCGCACCCTGGTCTCCAACGATCCCACCGCGGTGCGGGCCTTCGCCGCCCGCAACCCGGAGGGGATCATCACCAAGATGATGGCCTCGTTCGCGGTGCTCGACGAGGGGGGGCGCGAGCAGGTGGTGTTCACCAACCCCGTGAGCGAGGAGGATCTCGAGGATCTCGAGGGCCTGTCGCTGTGTCCCATGACCTTCCAGGAGCGGCTGACCAAGGCAGTCGAGCTGAGGGTGACGGTGGTGGGCGATCAGGTGATGGCGGCCTCGATCGACTCGCAGTCGCTGCCGCGGGCGCAAGAGGACTGGCGCCGCGAGGGGGCGGCCTTCGCCCAGGCGTGGCAGCGCTACGAGCTGCCCCCCGCGGTCCATGCCGGCACCCTCGCGCTGATGGACGCGCTCGGCCTCAACTACGGCGCCTTCGATTTCGTCGTCACCCCGCAGGGGCGTCACGTGTTCCTCGAGGTCAACCCGGCGGGCGAGTACATGTGGCTGCTCGAGACGCCGGGCCTGCCCATCGACGAGGCGCTGGCCGATCTGCTGTGCGGCCGCGGGAAGCGGCGGAGCGCGGTCGTCGATCCGCACTAGCGGAGCAGCTCCGATGGCCCGCCGGGCGCGAGGGCCTGGTTGCGGCCCTCGCCGCGAGGGACTCAGGTGGTCTGCCGCGCGCGATCAGGCGCGCGCGATGTCGATCGAGGCGATCGTCACCGGCGTGATCGGACGATCGCCGCGAGCGGTGGCCACCTTGCCGATCGCATCCACCACGTCCATGCCCGCGACCACCCGCCCGAAGACGGTGTGCTTGCCGTCGAGGTGGGGCGTGGCCCGCAGGGTGATGAAGAACTGACAGCCGTTGGTGCCCGGGCCGGCGTTGGCCATCGACAGGACCCCGGGGCCGTCGTGCTGCGCGCTGGGGCTGCACTCGTCGCCGAAGCGGTAGCCGGGACCGCCGCGCCCGGTACCGGTGGGGTCGCCTCCCTGGATCATGAAGTTGGCGATCACCCGGTGGAAGATCACGTCGCGATACAGCGGCCCCTGGCCGGGCCCGCCGGTGTGCGGATCGGTCCACTCCTGCGACCCGGTGGCCAGGCCCACGAAGTTGGCCACGGTGTCGGGCGCCACCTGCTCGAGCAGGGCGATGGTGATGTCGCCCATCGAGGTGTGGAGGGTGGCACGGAGCTCACCGTCGCCGGGGACGAGCTGCTGGGGGGAGGGGAAGTTGGGACCTGCCACGGTGGCCCGACGCTACATCGCGGCTCGCTGCGAGTCCAAGGGCTCCCGCGGAGCCGGGCTCACTCACGCGCTGCACGCGTTGGTGAGGAGCGAGGCTCGAGCCCGCGCGAGCCGCTCAGGTCCACGTGTCGACGAGCGCCCCGAGCAAGCACCCGAGCCCGCACAGATCGAGCACCCAGCCCACTCGGCTCCGCGCTCGATCGTCCTTGCGCCAGCGTGCCAGGTAGCTCCCCAGCAGCACGGCCCCCGTGACGATCCCGGCGAATCCTCCCGCGACCACCTCTCCGATCGGCATGTCGGGGTGCTCGGTCTCGGGGGCGGCGGCCGCCAGCGCGCCGTAGACCAGCGCGCCCACCAGCACCGCGCCCAGGGTGGGCAGCATCAGCGTCTGGATCGCCGTCCCCGCTCCGGCCGGAGCCCAGCGGCGCATCGCGTGGACCACGAACAGGCCCAGCACGACGAGGCGCGGGACGTCCTTGAAGCCGGTCACCAGCACGCCGCACGCGGTCGCCCCGACGACCGCCAGGACCACGAGCCACCACGGAGTCCGGTCGGCCTCGGTCATCGCGAGGGATCGTAGCGAGCCCCCACCGAAAATCAGAGCCATGCTCGGACGGCCGCGGTGGAGCCCTCGAAATCCAGTGATTCCATGGGCTTGGCCGGGAAATTGCGCTCGTCCCAAAAATCCGGGCCAATGGGGCGCATGAAGCAGCGCCCGTTCAACTTCTCGGCCGGTCCCGCGATCCTGCCTCCCGAGGTCTTCGAGCGGACCGCGGAGGCCGTGCGCTCGCTCGACGTCCCGGGCGACGACTCGCTGGAGTCCCGGCTGTCGATCCTCGAGATCTCCCACCGCAGCAAGACCTACGACGCCATCCACCAGGAGGCCAAGGCGCTGTGCCACGAGGTGATCGGGATCCCGGCCGAGCACGAGGTGCTGTTCCTGCAGGGCGGGGCCAGCCTGCAGTTTGCGATGGTGCCGATGAACCTGCGCCAGGCCGATCGCCCGGCCGCCTACATCGACACGGGGGCGTGGTCGAAGAAGGCAGCCAAGGAGAGCAAGGCGCTGGGGCCCACCGAGGTGGTCGCCAGCGCGGCCGACACCGGCTACGACCGCATCCCCGCGATGCCGGCGGCCCGGAGCTACGCGGGGGCTAGCTACCTGCACGTCACCAGCAACAACACGATCTTCGGCACCGAGTGGAGCGAGCTGCCCGACGCGGGCGACACCCCGCTGGTGGTGGACCTCAGCTCCGACATCGGGGCGCGACCGATGGTGCTCGAGCGCGTGGCCCTGGGCTACGCGGGCGCGCAGAAGAACCTGGGCCCCTCGGGCGTGACCCTGGTGTTCATCCGCAAGGACCTGCTGGCGCGCGAGCCGGTGGGCCACGTGCCCACGATGCTGCGCTACTCCACCCACGCGGAGAACGACAGCCTCTACAACACGCCCAACACCTTCGGGATCATGGTGCTGCGCAACGTGCTCGCCTGGGTGAAGGCCCAGGGCGGGGCGACGGCGATGGGCGAGCGAAACCAGCGCAAGGCCGATGCCCTCTACGCCCTGCTCGACGAGAGCAGCCTGTACCGGCCGCACGCGCAGCCGGGCAGCCGCTCCACGATGAACGTCACCTGGACCCTGCAGGGCGACGACGCCGAGGCCCAGACCAAGCGCTTCCTGAGCGAGGCGACCAGGGCGGGGCTGTCGGGGCTCAAGGGGCACCGCTCGGTGGGGGGCTGCCGCGCCTCGATCTACAACGCCTTCCCCGAGGAGGGCGTGAAGGTGTTGTGCGAGTTCATGCGGGAGTTCGAGCGCAAGGCCTGAGATGAGCGAGACCGGTGACGATCCGCGGTATCCCGTGCACGCGCCCGGCTGGGCGGCGCTCGATCGGGCCCTCGGGGTGCTCTACCCGGGCCAGACCCCGCACCAGTTCGCCAGCCAGCGGGCGTACGACCTGGAGGGCCATAGCCCGCTGCCCGCGGTGGTGGCCTACGAGGCGACGGGGCCCGACCACTGGCACCTGGTGGGCTACGGCCTGAGCGAGCTGTTCGAGAAGTCGTCGCCCGACCCGGAGCACAGCGGCTTCGGCTTCGAGCTGGGGCTGCGCCTGCCCCGGGCGCCCGGGCAGGAGCGGCCGCCCGCGTGGGCGGTGCAGCTGCTGCAGGCGCTGGGGCACTACGTGCTGTCGGGGCACCACGCGCTCGACAGCGGGCACGTGATCGATCTTGGCGGTCCGCTGGCGCCGCCCATGGCCGATGCCGCCGAGCGCCCCACCGCGCTCGAGGGGGTGGTGTGCGTGCCCGATCCACAGCTGGGCAAGGTCGACACCCCGCACGGCTCGGTGCTGCTGCTGCTGCTGTTCGGCCTCACTCGCGACGAGCTCGAGGCGATGGGCGAGTGGGATCTGAAGCGAAAGGTCGGCCTCGTGCGCGAGGCGGCGCCGCTGGCCATCACCGATCCCCGGCGCGGCTCGATGCGCGAGGATCCCCGCCGCTCCACGCTGTTTCGCCGCTACGAGCTGGGGATCATGATCTAGCCGGGACTCGCGAGCCCCGGCCGTGACAACGCGGCGGCGCTCGGCGACCATGCGGCCATGTCCCGGCCCCTGCCGCGGAGCTTCTTCGCCCGCGACGTCCTCGAGGTCGCCCCGGACCTGCTGGGGCGACACCTGTGCCGCGATGGCGTGGTCCTGCGGATCACCGAGGTGGAGGCCTACCGCTGGCCCGGGGACACCGCGTGTCACGCACGCTCCGGGCTCACCGAGCGCAACGCCCCGCTGTGGGGACCCCCCGGCCGCGCCTACGTCTACCTCTGCTACGGGATCCACAACATGCTCAACGTGGTGACCGGAGCCGATGGGGAGGCCCAGGCCGTGCTCATCCGAGCGTGCGAGCCGGTGGCCGGGCTCGAGGAGATCGAGCGTCGTCGCGGCGGGGCCACCGGCCCCGCATCGCTGGCTGGCCCCGGCAAGATCGGCCAGGCCCTCGATCTCGACACGGGATGGTCCCATCATCCGCTGGATCGTCCCGGAGGCCTGTTCATCCGTGCCGGGGATCCCCCCGCATCGATCGCCACGGGCCGGCGAATCGGCATCGACTACGCCGAGCCAGAGCACCGTTGCCTCCCCTGGCGCTTCGCCGATGCGGAATCCGCGTGGGTGACTCACCGCCGGGCTCTCCGTCCCGAGGGACGCTGACAGCGGGATTCCCGGACGAATCGTGCTAACAACAAGGAATCGGGCCTTACGTTACGCGATGACCAAGACCCTCAGCGACGCTCTCGCCCGAGAGACCGAGCTTGCCGCGGCCCTGTTCGACACGACGCGTGGCGTCGTCGTGGTGATGGACCCCGAGGGCAGCATCGCGGCCGGCAATCGCTACCTGGCCGAGCTCGGGGGCGTCGCCGACGTTCGCGAGCTCGTGGGGACCGACTGGTTCGAGCGCTTCCTGCCCCAGGAGGATCGGCACGCGCTGCGCGAGCTCTACCACCGGTCGCTGGAGGGCGAGCCGGTGATCGCCAAGCGCCACCCCATGATCGACCACGTGGGGCAGCTCCACCAGATGGAGTGGAACGCCCGCCCCTTGTTCGACGACGAGGGCCACGTGGTCGGCATGCTGGCCGTGGGCATCGACGAGGCCCGCAACACCGCGGTGCAGCGGGCCGTCGCCCGCGAGCAGGCTCGCTTCTCCAGCGTGATCGCCAGCACCCAGGACGCCTTCGTCCTCATCGACCGCCACGCGCGGATCATCGTGTTCAACCCGTCGGCCCAGCGGATCTTCGGCTACGGACCCCACGAGGTCCTCGGCCAGAAGGTCGACGTGCTCATGCCCGAGCCGTACCGCTCGCAGCACGACGGCTACATCGCGCAGTACGAGCGCACCGGATCGGCCAAGGCCATCGGGCGGATCCGGGTGGTGCAGGGCCAGCGCAAGGGCGGTGAGGTGTTCCCCATCGAGCTGTCGGTGACCAAGGTGGGCGTGGACGAAGAGGCCCGCTACGCCGCGTTCATGCGCGACATCTCGGAGACCGTCCGCCTGCGCCAGCGGGCGGCCGAGCGCCAGCGCCTGGCCGCGATCGGCACCACCTCGGCCAAGTTCGCCCACGAGGTGGGCAACCCGCTCAACGGCATGCTGATGAACCTCCAGCTCATCCAGCGTCGCATCGTCAAGGGGGTGCCCTCGGCCGAGCTCGCGCCGCTGGTCCAGCGGGTCGACCACGAGGTGCGCCGGCTGTCCCAGCTCCTCGACGAGTTCCGCAGCATGTCGCGGCGGCAGTCCTTCATCCTGCGCCCGGTGGAGCCCCACTCGCTGCTGCAGGACTTCGTGCAGGACCACGAGGCCGAGTTCGGCGAGCGCGGGGTCCGGGTGGAGACTCGCTTCGGCGAGTCGCTGCCGGCGGTCCCGATGGATCGCCAGAAGATGACCCAGGTGCTGCTCAACCTCGCCAAGAACGCGGTCGAGGCGATGGAGGGCGGCGGGGTGCTCGGGCTCGGGGTCCACGAGGACGGCGAGCAGCTCATCATCGAGGTGAGCGACACCGGGGCGGGGATCCCCGAGGGCATCGACGTGTTCGAGCCCTTCGCCACCACCAAGCGCGACGGTACCGGGCTCGGGCTGCCCGTGGCGCGCCAGATCGTGGCCGCGCACGGCGGCGAGCTCGAGTTCGAGAGCACGCCCGGGGAGGGGACCACCTTCCGGCTCAGCCTGCCGCTCGAGACGCCGGCCGAGCTCAGCTCGGTCAACCTTCCGATAGTGCGGTCCTGACCCGCTCGAGCAGCACGTCGAGATCGATGGGCTTGTTGAGGAAGCCCGCCACTCCCAGGCGCTCGGCCTCCCGCTCGGCATCGAGGACCAGGCGCGAGGTGATCACGAGGATCGGCATGGCCGGGAAGCGCTCGCGCACGCGGCCCACCAGGCGCTCGCCGTTGATCTCGGGCAGCTCGAGGTCCGTGACCAGCAGCGCCGGAGGCTCGTCGTCGATCCGCGCGAGCGCCTGCTGCCCATCCTCGGCGACCATCACGTGATAGCCCTCCTCGGTGAGGATGTCCTGCATCGCCTTGCGGGCGCCGTTGTCGTCGTCGACGATGAGCACGAGGCTCATGCCGCCAGTATGCCGGCCCCGCGAGGCCGAGCGACCAGCAATTCTTGCTCCTATTCCCGCCCTCGAGTGGGGAATTTCGCCCCCCGTGGTCTTCGGGAAGGGGGCCGTGCAGCGCCGTTCACGAGCTGTTAGCGTAGGTCTGGACCATGAAGAGCCGGCTGTTCCTCCCCGAGAGACCCCGTCGCAATCGCAAGTCCGCCGCCATCCGTGATGCGGTCCGCGAGACCAGCCTCGGGCCGGAGCACTTCATCTACCCGCTGTTCATCCACGAGGACGCGGGCGACGTGCCGATCGGCGCCATGCCCGGATGTGCACGCCTGGGGCCAGAGGGGCTGCTGGCCGAGGTCGGGCGCGCCTGGGAGGTGGGGGTTCGCATGATCGCCCTGTTCCCCGCGGTCGCGGACGGGCTCAAGGACCCCACGGGTCGCGAGTCCTTCAACGACGACGGGCTGATCCCTCGCACGGTCCGGACGCTCAAGGATCGCTGGCCCGAGCTGATGATCGTGACCGACGTTGCGCTCGATCCCTACTCCTCGGAGGGGCACGACGGCATCGTGGCGCCCGACGGTCGGATCCTCAACGACGAGACCATCGAGGTGCTGTGCAAGCAGGCGCTGTCGCAGGCGCGGGCGGGGGCCGACGTCGTGGCGCCGAGCGACATGATGGACGGTCGGGTGGGGGCGATTCGCACCGCGCTCGACGAGGAGGGACACACCGAGGTCTCGATCCTCGCCTACACCGCCAAGTATGCGTCGGCGTTCTATGGTCCGTTTCGCGAGGCCCTCGACTCGGCACCTCGCGGTGGCGACAAGAAGACCTACCAGATGGATCCGGCCAACGTGCGAGAGGCCGTGCGCGAGGCGGCGCTCGACGAGGCCGAGGGCGCCGACATGCTGATGGTCAAGCCCGCTGGTCCCTACCTCGACGTGATCCGGGTGCTGCGGGAGCAGTCGGCGCTGCCCTTGGCCGCGTACCAGGTCAGTGGCGAGTACGCGATGCTCAAGGCGGCGTCGGAGCGCGGCTGGCTCGACGAGCGCAAGGTGGTGATGGAGAGCCTGCTGTCGATCCGGCGGGCGGGGGCCGACGTGATCCTCAGCTACTACGCCCGCCAGGTGGGCGCGTGGCTGGCCGGCGAGTCGTAGGCGGAACGAGCCCCGCGGACGCGGACGCGGGCTCGGCGTCGGGCCGGCCCGAGCGAGCTCGAGCGCGGCAGAGGAGATCCCGGGCCGCGCTCAGCCCGTGCTCGTGCCACCGGCGGTCCCGGCGGTCGACCCATCGGTCGAGCCGTCAGTCGTTCCCCTACCGCCTGAATCGCTCGTGCCAGCCGTCCCGCTGGCCGATTCGGTGTCCGAGCCGCTGCTCGAGCCGGAGTCGAGCCCCTCGGTGTCCCCGGGGACGAGGCAGTAGCCGCGCGATGAGCAGATCGCGCCCGGGGTGCAGCACGACGAGTCGTCGGCGCACCACTGGTCGTCGTCCATGAGCGGAACGCACTGGTCCTGGCACAGGAACGACTGCACCTCGCCGTCGAACACGGCCGAGCAAAACGCTCCCTCCATGCACTCCGAGGAATCCGTGCAGGGGCCTCCAACGGGGTTCCCGTCGCTTCCGGGGCCTGGGCACTCCGTCACGCAGCCGCCGGGCGGAGGCGGATCGTCCATGTAGTCGTCGTCGACCACGGCTCCGTCGTTGGCGAAGCAGCCGACGGCCACGAGCCCTGCGATCCCCACCGCCGACAGCCACGCGAGCCACGAGCTCTGGCGCGGGCTCGACCCGTCTGCAGGGGACATGGCGGTTTCGTCGGTCTGCACCATCGAAGGCTACCGGACGATAGCAGGCCCTCGACGTACGCAACCCCACGATCGTGGTGACAATGAGCTTGCCCAATGGTGCTGATCCCCGGTACACCTGAAAATGAGGGGATGGTCGGCTCGTGGAATACCAAGTCTTCGGGGGATTGAAGCTACGCAAGTCGGCACCGGAGCTGGCTGACGACGCTGCGGATGCAGTGGTGCAGCCGCGCAGGCGCGATGACACGGCGCCACGGCGTCACGTGTTCTTGCGGCAGACGATGCCGCCCAGCGATCCGGTGGTGCTCGAGGTCGAGCGCCGACGTAGCGGCGCGAAGTAGCGCGACGGCCTGGGGGCTGGGCTCGGCTACGGCAGCGGGATCTCGACCACCGCCGGGATCCGGCGCAGCGCCTGGCGCAGCGAGCCATCGGCGGCCAGGCGTAGGTAGAGCTGCTGGCCCTGGTGCTCCACCTCGACCGTGATCTCCTCGGGGATCTCGGGGCCCTTCTTGGTCTCCACCTCGAGGATCTTGCCCCCGGGCGCGATGCCGTCGATCGTCGCCTTGGCCGCGGCGTCGAGCTGCGACGCATCGACATGACACTCGGTGTAGAGCTCGGTGCCATCGGCGCGGGCTGCGACCTCGCAGGTCCTGCCCCCGTCGTCCACCTCGACCTCGTAGACCACGCCGTGCTCGGCGTAGGCCTCGGTCTCGAAGTGCATGACCTTGGCGCCGGGGAAGCGCTGCTCGGCCAGCGACAGCACGGGACCGGGGATCGCGGCCTCGTTGCGGTGGTAGGCGGACTGCTTGACCAGGTTGCCGTCGGCGTCGATGCGGACCTTCATCTTGAAGACGGTGTCGGTCCCGAGCGCGGCCTTGGCCACCTCGGGCGCGAGGGCGTGGCTCGGGCCGGTGGCATCGGTGGTCATCACCGTGGCCCCGCCTCCGGGGGGCGTGGTGTCCTCGGTGGCGGGGGTCCCCGCGGTGGTGCAGGCGCAGAGGAACGCGAAGGGCAGGAGCCGGGCCGGGCGCATGGCGGAATCGTCGGTCAGTGATCGCGGCGACGCAAGGCTTGCGGCGCTCCGGTGGTTCGTCGCCCGGCGCCCAAAGGGGCATGATGCGGCCGCGAGATGTCCTCCGAGCGCTCGACCCCAGGCTCGACCCCTCCCACTCCCGGCGAGCCCGGTCCCACGCCGGTGTCGGCGGGCCCGGGCTCGGCCGACGAGCTCGTGGCGGCCGACCCCCTGCGCGACCTCGACTACACCATCGCGCGCAGCCGGGCCCACGCGGCGCTGTTCCAGGAGCCGGCCCAGCGCGAGCAGCTCGGGCGCTACGTGCTGCTGCGGACGCTGGGGCGAGGCGGGATGGGCACGGTGCTCGAGGCCTTCGATCGCTCCCTCGATCGTCGCGTGGCGGTGAAGGTGCTCCACCGCGAGCTCGGCCCGCGCCACCGGCAGCGCCTGATTCGGGAGGCCCAGGCCATGGCCCGGCTCTCCCATCCCAACGTGGTGCAGGTGTACGAGGTGGGGGAGTCCGAGGGGCGGGTGTTCATCGCGATGGAGCTGGTCCCCGGTCGCTCGCTGCACCACTGGCGACGGCAGCGATCCCGGCTGCCGTGGCGCGAGGTGGTCCGGGTCTACCTCCAGGCGGGCGAGGGGCTCGCGGCCGCCCACGCCGAGGGGCTGGTGCACCGCGACTTCAAGCCCGCCAACGCGATCATCGACGACAAGGGGCGGGTGCGGGTGCTCGACTTCGGGCTCGCGCGGCAGCTCGGCGACGCCGAGCCCAGCGAGCCCGTGGCGACCAAGGGATCCGAGCCCGGGTCCGAGCCCGGGGTGGAGGGCAGCTCGCTCGCGACTCCGCTGACGCAGACGGGAGCGGTGCTGGGCACGCCCGCGTACATGGCCCCGGAGCAGATGCGGGGCGAGGTGATCGACGCGCGCGGCGATCAGTTCGCGTTCTGCGTGTCCCTGTACGAGGCGCTCTACGGCGAGCGGCCGTACGAGGGGCGCACCCTCGAGGCGCTGGTGCGATCGCTGCGGAGCGGCACGATCCAGCCGGCGCCCAAGGGCAGCCCCGTGCCCCGGGCGCTGCGTCGGGTGCTGCTGCGGGGGCTGGCGATCGACCCGGCCCAGCGCTGGCCCACGATGGAGGCGCTGCTGGGGCGGCTGGCCCAGCAGATCACGCAGCGCCGGCGCGCGTGGTGGTCGCTGGGCCTGCTGGCGGGGCTCGTGGCGGGCATCGGCCTGTCGCGCAGCGTGGCCGCCCCGCCGCCGTGCACGGGGGCCCGGGAGCACCTCGACGGGATCTGGGACGCGGCCCAGGCCGAGCGCGTGCGCGGGGCGATCCTCGCCACCGAGCTCTCGTACGCGTCGGACACCTGGGAGCGAGCGCGAGACGGGCTCGATCGCTACGCCGCGGCCTGGGTCGACGCGCACACCGAGGCCTGCGAGGCGACGAGCGTGCGCGGGGAGCAGTCGGCGGCGGTGATGGATCTCCGGATGGCCTGCCTCGACGAGCGACGACTCGCGCTGCGCGAGGCGGTGGAGGTGCTGGCCGAGGCCGACGCCACGCGGGTGGAGCATGCGCTCGAGCTGATCTCGAGCCTGCCCGCGCCCTCGGGCTGCGACGACGGCGAGCGCCTCGGGAACGCGCTGTCGGCCCCCGAGGAGCCCGAGCTCGCGGACGCGGTGGAGACCCAGCGCGAGCGGCTGGCCCACGCCATCGCGCTGCTGGAGGCGGGGGCCTACGACGACGGGCTGGCGGAGGCCCAGGCGGTGGTGGAGCAGGCCCAGGCGCTGGGCTACCCGCCGCTGCGTGCCGAGGCCCTGCTCACGCGGGCGCGGGCGCGACGGGCCACGGCGAGCAACGCCGAGGCGGAGCAGGACGCGGAGGAGGCGTACTTCCTGGCCATGGAGCTGGGGCACGTGGAGGTCGAGGTCCGGGCCGCGACCCTGCTGGTGTGGCTGGTGGGCTTCCACCGCTCCGAGGTCGACGAGGGGCTGCGCTGGGGAAGGGCAGCGCAAGCCCTGGCCGCGCGCCGGGGGGCCGATCCGGCGCGACGGGCCGATGCCCTCAACGGGATCGGGGCCGTGCTCATGCGCGGTGGTCGACGCGAGGAGGCGCGGGAGCAGCTCGAGCGCGCGCTGGCGATCTACGAGGGCCTGCGGCCGCCCGAGCTCTCCGCGGTGGCCCAGATCCTCGGCAACCTCTGCAACCTGCATCGGATCGATGGCGACTTCGACGGGGCCCTGGCGTGCTACCGGCGGGCGCTGGCCATCGAGGAGGACGTGCTGGGCCCGGCCCACCCCGCGGTCGGCAAGTCGCTGGGCAACATCGGAGGCACGCTGGCCGATCACGGAGAGCTCGACGAGGCGCTCGAGCACCACCGCCGGGCCCTCGAGGTGCTCGAGGCGGCGGGCGGGCCCGAGCACCCCGAGGTGGCCACCTCGCTCGCCAACCTCGGCATCGTGCGCTGGCGGCAGGGACGACTCGACGAGGCGCTGCCGCCCCTGCAGCGGGCGCTGGGGATCTTCGAGCGCGCCCACGGCCCCGACCACCTCGACGTGGCCATGGTGGCCGAGGCCATCGGCGGCGTGCTGTGGACCAAGGACGAGCTGCCCGCGGCGCTCGAGTACCTGGAGCGGGCGCTGAGCATTCGGGAGCGAGCCCTGGGCCCCGATCATCCCGAGGTGGCCAAGGGGCTGCTCAACGTGGGCGTGGCGCTGTGGAAGCAGGGCAAGGTGGAGGAGGCGTTGGCTCGGCAGGAGCGTGCGCTGGAGATCTTCGAGGCCACCCTGGGCCCGACCCATCCCAACGTGGCGCAGGCCCTGGTCAACCTCGCCGAGATCAAGGCGGCCCAGGGACGCGTCGACGAGGCGCTCGTGCAGTACCGACGGGGCCTGGCGCTCCTCGAGGAGACCTTCGGTCCCGAGCACCCGCGGGTCGTCGCGCCCAAGGCCGCGCTCGCCGAGCTCGAGCGCAGCGCAGCCACGCCGAGCGATGGCGATGGCGAGCTCAGCGGGGACGGAAGCGATCGGTCGCCTCGAGCAGCGCGGCCGTGATGCCGGGCTCGTTGGCCGAGTGCCCCGCGTCCTCCACGAAGCGCAGCTCCGACCCGGGCCACGCCTTGTGCAGCCGCCAGGCGTTGCGAGGCGGGCAGATCACGTCGTAGCGACCGTGCACGATCACCGCCGGGACGCCCACCAGGCGATCCATGCGATCGATGAGCTGGGTGGGGGTCTCGAGGAAGCCGCTGTTGACGAAGTAGTGGCACTCGATGCGGGCGAAGGCGAGGGTGAACGAGGCATCCTCGCAGTGGGCCACCAGCCCGTCGTCGGGCAGCAGGGTGGCCACCCGGCACTCCCACATGCTCCAGGCCTTGGCGGCCGAGCGTCGCACGGTGGGGTCGTCGCTGGTCAGCCGCCGGTGGTAGGCACCGACCACGTCGCCGCGCTCCTCGGGGGGCAGCGCCTCCACGAACTGCTGGTAGGCGTCGGGGAACAGCACCCGCGTGCCGTGCACGTAGAACCAGCTCATCTCGTCGGGGGCGAAGGTGAAGATCCCCCGCAGCACGAGCTCGGTGACCCGCTCGCGGTGGGCCTGGCCGTAGGCCAGGGCCAGGGTGCTGCCCCACGAGCCGCCGAACACCTGCCAGGTCTCGATGCCCAGGTGCTCCCGCAGCGCCTCGATGTCGGACACCAGGTGCCAGGTGGTGTTGTCGACCAGCGAGGCAAAGGGAGTGGAGCGTCCGCAGCCGCGCTGATCGAACAGCACGATGCGATAGACCGCGGGGTCGAAGAAGCGTCGGTGGCGGGGCTCGATGCCCCCGCCCGGCCCGCCGTGCAGGAACACCACCGGCTTGCCCTTCGGGTTGCCGCACTGCTCGTAGTAGATCGTGTGGAGGTCGGAGACCCGGAGCTTGCCGGTGTCGAAGGGCTCGATCTCGGGATAGAGGCGGCGCGACCCACTCACGCTCGGGAGCTTCGCAGCCCGGGCGGGGTCGGACAAGGGCGCGGGGCGTCGCGGGCTCAGCTCCCCCTCGCGACGCCGCGCAGCGTGGCGGCCAGCTCTTGCAGCAGCGACGACGCGGCCGGCGCGGCGTCGGCCTGGCGCATGAGCTCGGCCAGCTCGGCCAGCTCGAGCGCGGAAGGCCGTGGCTCCACGCCCTCGATGAAGGCCAGCGCCTGGGCCAGGCGGAGCGTGCCGCCCAGGTAGAAGGGCTGCATCACGAAGCCGAGCACCGCCGACGCCAGCGCGTGCGCGTCGGCCGGGTAGGCGTCGCGGGTGTGCTGCCACAGCGCCAGGGACTGCAGCACCCAGGGATCGTCGCGGGCATCCGCGCGGGCGCTCGGGTCGGGCTCGGGCGGCGCGGGCCCGGGCTCCGCCGCGGGCCGCTCGCCTCGCGGCTGCCAGGCGTCGAGCCCGGTGAGCAGCCCGTCGAGCCAGGCGAGCACGACCTCGTCCTCGCCGTAGCCGTGGCGCATCAGCTCGATCGCACGCCGCAGGGAGCGGGCTGGCAGCCAGCTCGGCCCCTCGGCGAGGAAGCGCCACACCGAGTCGGGGTCGGGCAGCGCATGCCCACCGAAGTGGGACGAGAGCGAGAGCGTGAGCACGAGCAGGGCCTCGGCGTCGTCGTCCTCGGCCTGGCGGCGCGAGCTGTGCCACAGGCCCACCAGGTTCTCGAGCCACGGATCGCGGGCCTGCACGTGCACCACCGCGCCGCAGTAGGGGCAGCGCTGGTCGCCATGGCGCAGGGCCAGCGAGGCGCCACAGCCTGCGCAGCGCAGCGCGCTGCTCGTCGCGGGATCGTCGGAGACCTCGAGCTCCTCGTCACCGAGCACGTCCCGGCGGATCCGCGCGACCACCCCGGGCCCCAGCAGCCCCGCCGCGCCCACCAGGGTGGAGCGCAGCATCTCCGCGGCCATGTGCGAGGGATCGGTGGCACCGAGCTGCGCCGGGTAGCGCGGGTGCCCCAGGATCGCCTGGTACATCGCCTCGGCGCAGGCCAGGGCCGTCCGGGCCGCGGCCACCGGATCTCCGCCGCGGTACAGCGCCCCCGCGGCCTGGGCGAAGCGACCCTGGGCCGCCCGTACCTCGGGATCGAAGGTGCCCAGCCAGGCCGCCTCCACCGACTGCCGGACCCAGCGCGAGACCCCCTGCGGATCGTCGGGGCTCACCGACATGAGCTCGGGATCGGTGGTGGGCAGCAGGGCGTAGTACTCACGGGCCCACAGCCGCCACGTGTCGTGATCGCCGGCTGCCTGTGCCTCGGCCATGGCCAGCGACGCCCGCAGCTTGCGGGACTCGGCCTCCGAGGGGGCGATCATCGAGCGGATCGCCTGGTCGTGGCGGCGGGCCATGGTCTCGCCGCCCCAGTGCAGCTCGGCCCGCAGGGCCACGAACGCGCCGCAGCGCTCGCACACCACCATCAGCGCGTCGTCGAGCACCTGGTGGGCAGCCCCGCACTGGCTGCACTGGATGCGGCGGGTGACGACGGCCACGGCGCTCAGCCGCGGAAGCGATCGGTGGCCTCGATCAGCGCGTCGACGATCCCCGGCTCGTAGGCGGAGTGGCCGGCGTCGGGGATGATCTTCAGGTCGGCCTCGGGCCAGGCTCGGTGCAGGTCCCACGCCGACATCATCGGGCACACCACGTCGTAGCGACCCTGGGCGATCACGGCGGGGATGTGCCGGATCCTGTCGACGTCGCGCAGCAGCTGGTCCTCCACCTCGAAGAAGCCGCCGTTGACGAAGTAGTGACACTCGATGCGGGCGAAGGCCAGGGCGAACTCGTCCTCGCCCGCGTGGCTCATGTAGTCGCGGCTCTGCAGCAGGAAGCTGGTGCTCGCCTCCCACACGCTCCACGCCTGCGCCGCCGCCAGCCGCTCCTTGGGATCGTCGCTGGTGAGCCGGCGGTAGTAGGCCGCCATGAGGTCGCCGTGCTCCTGCGGCGGGATCGCGGCGAGGTAGCCCTCCCAGGTGTCGGGGAAGATCGCCGAGGCGCCCTCCTGGTAGAACCACTGCAGCTCCTTGCGGCGGAGCATGAAGACCCCGCGAAGCACCAGCTCGGAGACCCGCTCGGGGTGCTTCTCGGCGTAGGCCAGGGCCAGGGTGCTGCCCCACGAGCCGCCGAACACCTGCCACTTGTCGATCCCCAGGGTCTCGCGGATGGTCTCCATGTCGGCGACCAGGTCCCAGGTGGTGTTCTCGCGGAGCTCGGCGTGGGGCGTGCTGCGTCCGCAGCCGCGCTGGTCGAACAAGATGATGCGGTAGGCCTGCGGGTCGAAGAAGCGTCGCTGCTTGGCGTCGGTGCCCCCGCCGGGACCGCCGTGCACGAACACCACCGGCTTGCCCTCGGGGTTGCCCGACTGCTCGTAGTAGATCGTGTGCAGGTCCGAGACCTTCAGCGTGCCGGTATGGAAGGGCTCGATGTCGGGGTAGAAGCTGCGACGGCCACGCATATGCGAGGCACTCTTGCAGATGGGGTCGCCGGGGTAAACCGACGAGGGCGCTACTCCTCTTCTTCGTCCTCGCTGGCCACCAGCTCGGGCGGGGCCTGGACCAGCTCGATCAGCACGCCCTGGCCGCTTCGGGGCGCCGCCTCGCTGCCCTTGGGGTGGATGAAGCACACGTCGTGCCCCGCCGCCCCCTTGCGGATGCCCCCGGGCGTGAAGCGCACGCCGCGCTGCTCCAGCCAGGCCACCGCGGCGGCCAGGTCGTCGACCCACAGCCCGATGTGGTTGAGGGCCGGCTCGTGCACCCGCGGCCGGCCCTGCGGATCGATGGGCTGCATGAGATCGAGCTCCACCTCGCCGCGCCCCCGGCCGAGCACCAGGATGTCCTCGTCCACGTTCTCCTTGTCGCTGCGGTAGCTGCCGCGGGTGGGCACGCCGAGCAGCTCGCTCCACAGCTCGCGCAGCGAGCCCTTGTCGGGGCCGCCGATGGCGACCTGCTGCAGGCCGAGGATGCGAAAGGGACGGGCGGGGTCGGTCACGAGCCGGAGCGTAGCGCAAGGCAACGCCGAGGTCGCCGACGCATGCCGACGACCTCGGGCGCCATGGCGAGGCGGCTCGCTACTACTCCTCGTCGCGCCGCGCGGCCCGGGCCTTGCGACGGCGCTCGAGGTGCGCCTCCCACTTGCGCTGCTTGTCCTTGTGCCAGGGGCGGTACTCGTCCTCGGGCAGCAGGGGCAGGCCATCGCGCTCGCGGATGAAGTTGGGTAGCTGCCCCATCACCTCGCGCTCGCAGTGGGCGGTGTACGAGACCTTCTCGTGGCCGCTGCGCTCCAGCAGATCCTCGGCGATGTAGTAGCCGCTGTCGTGGGTCTGCTCGGGCGAGGGGATCTTGTACCAGACCTTGACCAGCTCGACCTTGCGCGGCGCCTCGCCGCCGTGCTCGCGCGCCCAGTTGCGGCACTCCCAGCGCGCGTACCACTTCTGGTACCAGGCGGTGGGGCCCGACTCGCCGCCGATGATGCGACGGTTCATCTTGCGCAGCCGCGTGTTCCAGATCCACGGGATGGGCTTCTGCTCCTCGGCGTAGACGTCGGTCTTGAGGTCCCAGACGTGCCCGCTGGCGTCGGTCACCAGCACCTTCATGAACACATTGCTGCGCGGCGGGTTGGGGGCGAACATCCCCCAGCCCTGGTCGGTGGTGGTGTTGCGCAGCCAGGTGGCCACGGCCTTGCGACCGGGCTCGCGGAAGGACTTCATGCAGTCCTTGTCGGGCATCAGCCACACCGCCACCGCGCTGATGTGCCAGACCAGCAGGCCGCCCACGATGGCGCGACCGATGGGGCCGTAGGCCCAGGGGGCCCGCACCACGCCGGACTGGGGATCGACCACCGGAAGCCGCTGGCCCCGGGTGGCCCGAGCCCGCCACAGCGCCACCGCAGCGAGCACGCCGGCGGTGCCCATCCACACGAAGCGGTAGTCCCAGCTCGGCGCGAAGCGGACCTGCACCAGGATGCCGGCCACGATGCCGCCCAGGCCCACCAGCAGCGCCCACTGGGGCAGCCCGCTGGTGTCGCGACGCAGCGAGGGCAGCCCCGGGTCGGCCGCGGGCAGGATCGGGGCTCGCTCCACCACCGAGCGCGGCACGAGCTTGCCGATGGTGCGGGGGAACACCCGCGACAGGCGATGGCCGATGTCGCGGAGCAGCGTGGCGATCTCGTCGCCCTGCAAGAAGGCGAAGGTGCAGGCCAGCATCCCCGTCTGGAACTGGCCCACGTTCATCAGCGTGAAGATGTGGGCGTGGAAGGCCAGGTGCCACACCAGCAGCACGCGGCGGCCCAGGATCCACTTGCACACCCACACGCGATCGATGGTGGCGGGGCGCCGCAGGGTACGGCCGAGTACCTTGTGCACCACGAAGGGGCGGTAGGTGAGCTTGCGCCACAACAGCCACAGGCCGGCCCACACCCCGATCCACAGGCCGGCGAAGGCCTCGGCGGAGATCGGCGGGGTGAAGTGCACGGGGTAGGCCACGAACACGATGCCCGCGGTGCCCAGCACCAGGCCGGCGAAGGCGATCCGCGTGACCCACTGCCGCGCTGCCGACAGCGGCGGGAGCTTCTGCGCGATGATCCAGCGGGTGATGATCCCGAAGAGGATCAGCGCGAAGCCGGTCTGGCCCACCTTGACCG
This sequence comes from Myxococcales bacterium, assembly GCA_020633315.1. Taxonomy (GTDB): domain Bacteria; phylum Myxococcota_A; class Polyangia; order Nannocystales; family Nannocystaceae; genus Paraliomyxa. The sequence goes on along the minus strand of JACKDV010000024.1, from coordinate 77,163 downwards.
CGTAGGTCATCCCGCGGAACACGGTGGTGCCCGCGAGCGACGAGAGGAACTGCGGGGGCAGCCGGTAGAAGTGATCGAGGTTGAGCGCGTAGTACAGCGAGTCGCCGCTCATCCACACGCTGCCGGTCTTGAGGGTGCCGGTGGTGATGTAGATGGTGGCGAGCTGCAGCATGATGAGCTTGCGCGGCCAGCTGGGGATGAGGCGGTAGACCGGCTCGAGCCCCTGGGGGTGCTCCTCGGAGGGAGCCACGCCCGCGCCCCCGCCGGGGCCGTCACGCTCGGAGAGCCGGCCCTGCTTGCGGAGCTTGCGGCAGCGCAGCCAGTTGTCGACGCTGTAGGCCTGGCCGCTGCGGGCCAGCACCAGGTAGGCCAGCATGCAGCGGAAGACCAGCTCGGTGCCCTCCCACGCGAGGTGGTTGCGCACCAGGATCGAGTTCATGAGGAACCAGGTGAGCACGCCGAACAGGCGGGTGCGGAACCCGATCATGAACAGCACGGCCGAGATCTCGAAGGCCCACAGGTGGGCCCAGAAGAAGCCGGGCGAGTCCCAGAAGAACAGCAGCGAGTACTTGGGCCCCTGCAGGAACTGCCACACGGCGGCCCAGTCGTAGAAGCCCTCGGGATCGTCGGGCAGCAGGCCGTCGCCGTAGCCGGCGAGCTGCTCCCGGGCGAAGACCTGCCGGGCGACGTCGGTGGTGAAGATCCCCTCGTCCGTGTAGAGGTACTCGAAGAACTCCCACATCCCGTTGATGTTGGCGATGACGAAGAAGGTGAAGACGATGCGGAAGACCGCGATGCCGCGCGGGTCTTCGGCCGTCAGCCACCAACGTCGCCAGCGCTCGGCGTGCATGACGAGCACCAGCGCCACACAGACCGCGCAGGCGAGCATCAGCCAGCCGATGGTGGGGGAGATGGCGAGGGCCTCCTCGTTGGGGACCTCGTCGGCCAGAGCGAGCAGCGTGCCGATCACGTTGGGCCTCCGTTCCTCGATGGCCTAGACGTGACCCGCGAGGGCCCCGTGGGCGTTGGACGGAAGCACGCGGGGGACGATGCGCTCGGGCTCGGCGCGCTCGGGCTCGGGCGTCGCGGCGAGCTCGGCCTCGACGGGGACGGCGTCGGGGGCGATGGGGTCGCGCTCGCGCTCGAAGCGGAGGATCCAGCGATAGAGCACGACGATGAAGATGGCGCCCCCGATCCACAGCGTTCCGAGGGAGGCGAAGATCGCCAAATCGATGAGTCGAACCGCAATCAAGGCCATGAGTAGGAGTCCTGCTCCCTCCGTGATAGCCGGAGCCCCTCGGGCGCCCCTGCGCCGAGTTTTCGCGCTCGGGCGGCGAAACGAGACCTCCAAACGCATAAGTTTCGTGGCGCGGTGGCTCACGAACGAAAGCTCACGCATCGCCGCCGCGGGGGCGGTCGCGGCTCTCAGACGGGGCCGCTGTGCAGGCGCGGCGTGAAGGGGGCCTCGGCCACGATTTCGGCCTCGTGCATGGCGAGCTCGTGGAGCCGCGCTCGCAGCCCCGCCTCGTCCACCACTCCCAGGGTGCGAGCGAGATCGACGTAGGTCGCGTGGTGCCGCGCCTCCGATGCGAGCAAGCTCGCGTACAGCTCGGTCAGAGCCGGGTCGGAGCGCGGGTCGCCTTCGTGGTCGAGCTCGGCGAGGGCGCCCTGCAGCCGCTGCATCCGCTCGCAGCTGCGGGCCTCGATGAGCGAGCAGCACAGCAGGGTGTCGACGACGCGGCTCGGCTCGGCTCGGCGGCATGCCTCCATCAGCCGACCCGCGTAGGCGCTGGGCTGCTGCCGCACGAAGGGGGTGTTGCGTCGGCGCAGGTGGGCGATCACCAGCTCGAAGTGCTCGAGCTCCTCGCGGGCCAGCCGCGACAGCGGCTCCATCAGCTCCACGTGCTCCGGGTAGCGGAAGATCAGGTTGATCGCCGTGGACGCCGCCTTCTTCTCGCAGTGGGCGTGGTCGAGCAGCAGATCGTCGAGGTGCCGCAGGGCCCAGCGATCCCAGTCGGGCCCGGTGTGCGAGGCGAGGTGGAGCACGCGGCCGCAGGGTAGCGCAGGAGCGGCCGAGGGGCGCGCTGGGCCTCGCCCTACGCGGGCCCGGGGTCATGGGCTACGCTCGGGATCCGTGCGCTCGCCTCGCCCCCGCTGCTGGCTCGGGATCTGGTCGCTGGGCCTGGTGCTGCTCGCCGGCTGTCCGCTGTCGGGCTCGCCCCCGCCGCGCGACTCGTCGGCCGAGCCCTCGTCCGACGAGTCGCCGCTGGCCAGCGAGCCCGCCCCCGCGATCCTCTCGGCCCGGCTGTCCCGCGTGGACGACCCCGAGCTCGACGGGCGGGACGGGGTGCTGGTGGTGTTCGACCTCGAGGTCGACGCGGCCTCGCTCGATCCGCGGGCCTTCGTGGTGAGCCGGGCCACCACCGGGCCGGTGCGCCCCGAGATGGCGGTGCTCGCCCCCGCCAACGAGGACGACGAGAACCGCAGCGTGATGCTGGTGGGAGACTTCGGCGACGCCACCCCGCAGGGGCAGCCCACCCACGTGGCGGTGAGCGGTCCGTTGTTCTCGGAGGGGGGCCGCCGCCTGTCGGGGCTGGGTGCGTCGATCGAGGCCTTCGAGCTCCCGCCGCGGATCGTCGCGCTCACGGCCATGACCCCGGCCGCCCGCCGCTGCGAGGGCGCGGGCGCCCTGGTGCGCACCTACTGGAGCGACGATCTGCGCGGGGTCGAGCCGGACGATCTCGCGCGCATCCGCGTGGAGCTCGACGAGGGCTCGGTGCATCCGCTGCGCTTCGACGATCACTCCACCGAGCACGGCGAGGCGTCGCAGGACAATGTGCTCGACCTGTGCCTGGCCGACGGCGCTCCCGCGCGTCGCGTGCGGGTGGAGGCCGGCGCGTTCCAGGATGCCGCGGGGCACGGCAGCGCGGCCGCGGATCTCGAGATCGCGAATTCGGCGTCGCCCTCGTGATACAAACGCGGAGGCGGAGCCGTCAGCGGCCCCTGGCCGGGGCGTGACCGAGCCCGCATCGATCGCCCATGCCCGACGCCGCGTCTGCCCGCCCCATCCACAAGATCCTTTGCGCCAACCGGGGGGAGATCGCGATCCGTGTGTTCCGGGCCGCGACCGAGCTCGACATCCGCACGGTGGCGATCTTCAGCCACGAGGATCGCCTGCACCTGCACCGCTACAAGGCCGACGAGTCCTACCTGGTGGGCAAGGGCAAGTCGCCGGTGGCGGCCTACCTGGAGATCCCCGAGATCATCCAGATCGCGCTGGAGACCGGCGCCGACGCCATCCACCCGGGCTACGGCTTCCTCTCGGAGAACGCCAACCTGGCGCAGGCCTGCGAGGACGCGGGCATCGCCTTCGTGGGCCCGCCCCCCGCGGTGCTGCAGGCGCTCGGCGACAAGACCCAGGGGCGACGGCTGGCGATCGAGGCGGGGGTGCCGGTGATCCCCGGCACCCCCGACGCGGTGGCCGACGTGGACGCGGCGCGGGCCTTCGCCGACGAGGTGGGCTACCCGCTGATGGTCAAGGCGGCCAAGGGCGGCGGCGGTCGAGGCATGCGGGTGGTCCGGCAGGCGGGCGACCTCGAGGACGCGTTCGGGCGCGCGAGCTCCGAGGCGGCGGCGGCCTTCGGCGACGGCACGGTGTTCATCGAGCGCTTCGTGGAGCGGCCGCGGCACATCGAGGTGCAGATCCTCGCCGACGCCACCGGTGAGACGATCCACCTGTACGAGCGCGATTGCTCGGTGCAGCGTCGCCACCAGAAGGTGGTGGAGATCGCCCCTGCGCCGGGCCTCGACCCCGCGCTGCGGGAGGCGCTGACCCGGGACGCGGTACGCCTGGCCAAGGCGGTGGGCTACCGCAACGCGGGCACCTTCGAGTTCCTGGTGGACGGCAGGGGGCGGCACTACTTCATCGAGGCCAACCCGCGGATCCAGGTCGAGCACACGATCACCGAGGAGATCACGGGCATCGATCTGGTGCAGTCGCAGATCCTCATCGCGGGCGGGTCCACCCTGGCCGACCTGGGGCTGTCGCAGCAGAGCATCACCGTGCGGGGCCACGCCCTGCAGTGCCGGGTGACCACCGAGGATCCGCTGCGGAGCTTCCAGCCCGACACCGGTCGCATCGACGAGTTCCGCACCGGCATGGGCTTCGGCATCCGCCTCGACGGCGGTGACGGCTACCGCGGCTCGGAGATCCTGCCGCACTACGACTCGCTGCTCATCAAGGTCATCGGGCGCGCGCTCACCTTCGAGGCCGCGGTGCAGAAGGTGTCGCGGGCGCTGGCCGAGTTCCGCATCCGCGGGGTGAAGACCAACATCCAGTTCCTGCAGAACGTGCTGAGCCACCCGCGCTTCCTGGCGGGCAAGGTCGACACCTCGTTCATCGATCGCACGCCCCGGCTGTTCCGCTTCCCGCGGCGACGCAACCGCGGCATGAGGCTGCTGCGCTACCTCGGCGAGCAGGTGGTCAACGGGCCGATGACGCCGTGGGCCTCCAATGATCCGCCGTCCGAGGTCGAGCCCACCGTGCCCGAGGCTCCCGCCGAGCCGCCCCCCGAGGGCTGGCGCGAGATCCTGCGCGAGCAGGGGCCGGCGGCCTTCGCCCGGGCGGTGCGCGAGCACGAGGGGCTGCTCATCACCGATACCACCTGGCGCGACGGCCACCAGTCGCTGCTCGCCACCCGCGTGCGCACGCGGGAGCTCGCCGCCATCGCCCCGGCCACCGCCCACGCGCTGGCCCCCGCCTACAGCCTCGAGATGTGGGGTGGCGCCACCTTCGACGTGTGCCTCCGCTTCCTGCGGGAGTGCCCCTGGGATCGCCTCGACTCCCTGCGCGAGCTGGTGCCCAACATCCCGTTCCAGATGCTGCTGCGGGGCGCCAACGCGGTGGGCTACACCAACTACCCCGACAACGTGGTGAAGGCCTTCGTGCGCACCGCGTGCGAGCGGGGCATCGACGTGTTCCGCGTGTTCGACTGCCTCAACTACGTCGAGAACCTCAAGCTCGGCATGGAGGCGGTGGGCGAGGCGGGCGGCGTGATCGAGGCGGCGCTGTGCTACACGGGCGACGTCTCGGATCCGCGGCGCACCAAGTACTCGCTGCAGTACTACGTGGACCTCGCGGGCAGCCTGGTGGAGCTGGGCACCCACGTGCTCGCCATCAAGGACATGGCCGGGCTGCTCAAGCCCCGCGCGGGCAAGATGCTGGTCCGGGCGCTGCGCGACGCCTTCCCGGAGGTGCCGATCCACGTGCACACCCACGACACGGCCTCGACCGGGGTGGCGAGCATGCTCGCCTGCGCCGAGGAGGGGGCCGACGTGGTCGACGTGGCGGTGGCACCCATGGCCGGCCTCACCTCGCAGCCCGCGATGGGGGCGGTGGTGGGGGCGCTGCGCGGCACCCCCCGCGACACCGGCCTCACCCTCGAGGTGCTGCAGGGGCTCGAGAACTACTGGGAGCAGGCGCGGCAGCTCTACGCGCCCTTCGAGTCGGGGCTCAAGAGCGGCAGCACCGACGTGTACTTCCACGAGATGCCGGGCGGGCAGTACACCAACCTGCAGTTCCAGGCGCGGCAGCTCGGCCTCGCCGAGCGCTGGCCCGCGATCAAGCGGGCCTACGCCCAGGCCAACCACCTGCTGGGCGACCTGGTGAAGGTGACCCCCTCCTCCAAGGTGGTGGGCGACCTGGCGCAGTTCATGGTGCAGAACGACCTGAGCGCCGACGACGTGCTCGAGCAGGCCGAGACGCTGAGCTTCCCCTCGTCGGTGGTCGAGTTCCTGCAGGGCTACCTCGGCGAGCCCTTCGGGGGCTTCCCCGAGCCGCTGCGCTCCCGCGTGGTGCGGGGCCGCGAGTTGATGAAGGGGCGCCCCGGCGCCACGCTGCCGCCGCTCGACCTCAAGGGCCTGCGCGCGGAGCTGCACGACAAGCACGGGCCCAACATCCGCGAGGTCGACGTGCTGAGCGCGGCGCTCTACCCCAAGGTGTTCGACGAGTACGCGAAGTTCCGCATCGAGCACAGCGACGTCTCGGTGCTGCCCACGCGGCAGTGCTTCGCGCCGATGAGCATCGGCGAGGAGGTCAGCATCGAGATCGAGCGCGGCAAGACCCTCATCGTGCAGCTCTCCGCCGTGGGCGAGGTGGACGAGGAGGGGGTGCGGGAGGTGTACTTCCTGCTCAACGGGCGCATGCGGCCGATCCGCGTGCGCGACAAGGCCGCGAGCACCGAGGTGGTCGTGCGCGAGCGGGCCGAGGTGGGCGACCCGGGCTCGATCGGCGCGCCCATGCCCGGCCTGGTGATCGAGCTGCGCACCAAGGTGGGGGCGGTGGTCGAGGCCGGTGCCCCCCTGGTGGTGCTGTCGGCCATGAAGATGGAGACGGTGGTGGCCTCGCCCATCGCCGGCAAGGTGCAGCGCCTCGCGGTGGCCTCGGGTGACGAGGTGAAGGCGGGCGACCTGCTGTGCGTGGTCGCGCCCGCCTGAGGCGTGGCGTGGCGTGGTGGTGGTCGCGGCCGCGACGCCCGGCGCTGTGACACGATCCGGCATTGCTCGCGCCCGCGCCATCGGGTAAGAGGATGCGTCATGGCCTACCTGAAGATCGTGTCGTGGGGTGCCCTGGTCCTGCTCGCCTCGGCGTGCACGGTCGAGCCCGAGGAGGGCGAGACCACGGGGATCACCACCTCGGGCTCCACCGGTGACGCGACCAACGTCACCATCACCACCATCTCCTCCATCACCACGCCCACGGCCACCGAGGGGGCGACCGATGACTCGCAGGGGACCTCGGGGAGCTCGACCAGCGACGGCGGTGGCAGCACCTCCACCGGCTCGGTCGACGAGAGCGGGACCACCACCGACGAGCCGGGGACCACCACCGACGAGCCCGGCACCTCGGAGGACACGGGGCCCGAGACCTACGACGTCGGCTGGTGCAACCTGCAGTACCCGCCCTCGGTCTCGGTGGCGGTGAGCGAGGCGTGGACGAACTACGTGCGGGTGTACGCGGCCGGCCTCACCGATCAGAGCGGGGTGACCGATCCCGATCCCATGCTGGTGGTGGAGCTGGGCTATGGCCTCGACGGCAGCGATCCCTCGATGGGCATCGGCGCCCCCTGGACCTACGTGAGCGCCAGCCCCAACGGGGGCTACGGCCCTGGAGCCCCGGGCTACAGCGCCATCAACGACGAGTACATGGGCGATCTACAGATCGACATGGAGGGGATCTACGACTACGCGGCGCGGATCTCCGGTGATGGCGGCACGACCTGGGTGTGGTGCGACATCGACGGCCTCAGCGTGGGCGGCTACACCCCCGACCAGGCCGGCAACGCCGAGGTCGGGCAGTAGCCCCGCCGCTGGGCTCCACGCCCGTTGCTCGCGGCCGGGCCGGCGTCCTTCAGTCCGGCTCGGCACCCAGGCACACGCCGCGATCCATCAGATCGGCGAAGAGCGTGGCGGCCGAGGCGAGCTTGTCGTCGTCGAGCGGCTCGCCCAGGGCCTCGCACGCGGCCATGAGGCCCGGCTGCACGGCGAGGCCGTCGAGGACCAGCGCGCGGCACAGCGCGTAGGCAAAGGGGGTGAGCAGCAGGTAGCGCGGGCGGTGCTCGGCGTCGCGGTACACCAGCAGGCGCGTGGGCTCGGCGTCGGGCACGGTGCGGTCGTCGACCGCCTTGGTCAGCCGCTGCACCGCGTGGTCGTACTCGACCATCCGCACCGCGCCGTCGAAGCGCAGCGGCCGGTCGAGGGCCAGGGGCAGCCCCGTGGGCTCCTCGCCGCCCCGCCAGTCGTTGCGGACGTCGAGGTCGAGCAGCTCGTGGCGCGCCAGATCGCACAGGTAGCTCGGCACCTCGGGGTCGTCGGCCCAGCGCGGCAGCACCCACTCCACGAACTCGGCCGGCAGGTCGCGCAGGTAGGGCGAGTGGGCGGCGTGCTCCTCGAGGAACGCATCCATGTCCTGGTGGTAGCGAGCCTTGCCCAGGCGGGCCAGGGTGCGGGGGATGAAGTCGCGGGTGGTGTTGCGGAAGCGGTTGTGGACGAGCTGCCGGTACACCAGCATCCGCTCGGCGCCTACGTCGAGCATGGCCTGGAGATCGTCGCCCTCCACCCCGTGGGCCCGGAGGTAGGTGCCGAGATCCTCCCGCATGCGCGGGCCGGCCCCTTGCTCGCGGATCACCGCGGCGAGGGCGGCGGTGGGGGCCTCGAGGACGAGGGGCTCAGACGCCATGCGAGCCGATCTCCTGGGCCGGCGAGATCGCGGCCGCGGGCCCCTGCGCGGCGCTGCGGCCCTGCCAGCGACCCACCGCCTCCTGGTAGGTGGCGTCGAGGCGCTGGATCTCGGTGAGCAGCTCGGAGAGGGGAGGGATGTTGCTGTCGCGCTCGAGCAGCACGGGGCGCGGCCCGATGCGCTCGATGACCCACGCCATCAGCTCGTACACCTCGTCGCGCACGGTCTCGCCGTGGGTGTCGACGACGAGGCTCTCGTCCCAGGGCTCGTGGCCGGCGATGTGCAGCTGCAGCACGCGATCGAGGGGGATCCGCTCGAGCCACGCGTAGGGGTCGAAGCCGTGGTTGTGGGCGTTGACGAAGACGTTGTTGACGTCGAGCAGCAGGCCACACTCGGCGCGCTCGAGCACCTCGGTGAGGAACTCGGGCTCGTCGTGCTCGCCGTGCCCCAGCCGCATGTACCAGCTGATGTTCTCCACGGCCATCGGACGCTCGAGGCGATCCCGGGCCTCTCGCACCCGGCTCGCGACCCGCTTGGCCACGGCGGTGGTGAAGGGCAGGGGCAGGAGATCGTGCAGCAAGGTGCCGCCCTGGCCGCTCCAGCACACGTGGTCGGAGTGCCACGGGGGGTCGTAGTGGTCGAGGAAGTCGCGCAGGAAGCCGAAGTAGTCGTCGTCGAAGGGATCGGGCCCGCCCAGCGACATCATCAGGCCGTGGGTGATGATCGGGAAGCGCTCGGCGATGCGAGCGAGGCGGGCCGGGTTGCGACCGCCTCGGTGCATGTAGTTCTCGGGCGACAGCTCGAGGAAGGCCGGTCCGCCGTCGGCCTTGCCCGCGTCGACCTGCTCGATGAAGCGCGCCCGCAGGCCGAGGCCGATCCCCGTGGGCACGGCGCGGGTCCTCTGGATCTCGTGGAGCATGCTCATCGTGGCGTTCGGGGCAGTATAGCGGTCGGAGCTGGAGAGTCTCGCGCCGGGTCGTGCAACGAATGCACGAGACCCGCGGAGGGAATGCTCCCGCCGCGGGTCTGCGCTGGGCATCGTGCCCGGTGCCGGTCGCCTAGGACGACCGGCACGGTCGAGGTTGCTTGGGTCTCGAGATCAGCCCCCGCAGGAGCCCTCACCCTCGGCCTCGGCGGAGCAGGAAGCCTCGCCCTCGCCCTCGCCGCCGCCCTCGGCCTCGCCCTCGGCCGCGGAGCAGGAGCCCTCGGCCTTCTCGCCGCCGCACGAGCCCTCGGCCGCTTCACTGCCGGCAGCACCGGCCTCGCCGGGCGTCTCGGTAGCGGGCGCATCCTTGCCGCAACCGCTCATGACGAGCGCGCTGGAGCTGAGGATCGCGAGAGTGGCAGCAATGTCCTTGAGGTTCGCCATTTCGTTCTTTCTCCTGAGTCGTTCCGTATCCGGGTGGGACGGCTGAGTAATCGTCCGTTCGCGCCGTGAGTTACGCGCGTCGCATCGCGTTTGGATCGGCCGGAGGAGTTTGTTCTTTCCGGCTCGTTCGCGATACTGGACATATACTCAGCTTTGCGACCTTTTCCTAGCGGATTCGTTCGATGACCTCGTGGTTTCGCCCTCCACGGGCCGCGTAGGGGCCGCCGGGCGGCGAGGGGCGGGCGGTGAGGCGGTGGGTGAAGGGGCACGGCTGCTCTAGCATCCGGGACGTGTCTGGGGCCCAGGTGCCGACCCGGCGGGCTGCGCTCGCGATCCTCCTGGTCCTGACCGCGATCAACTTCGTCAACTACCTCGATCGCTACGTGCTGTTCGCGGTGCTCGAGCCCATGAGCCAGGAGCTCGGGCTGCGGGACAGCCAGTCGGGGCTGCTGGGGACGGCCTTCATCCTGGTCTATGCGATCGCCTCGCCGTTCCTCGGGCAGCTCGGCGATCGAGCGTCGCGCAAGCGGATCACCGCGGTGTCGGTGACGATCTGGAGCCTGGCCACCGTGGGCTCGGGCCTGGCCCAGGGCTACGGCACCTTGTTCGCGATGCGAGCGATGGTGGGGATCGGCGAGGCGGGCTACGCCGCGGTGGCCCCCGCGGTGATCGCCGATCTGTTCCGGCCCTCGGAGCGCGGGCGCAAGCTGGCCTACTTCTATCTGGCCACCCCGGTGGGCAGCGCCCTGGGCTACCTGGTGGGAGGGGCGCTCGCCGATGCCTACGGCTGGCGCTCGGCGTTCTTCGTGGCGGGGGTGCCCGGCCTGCTGCTGGCGCTGGCGATGCTCACCCTGCCCGAGCCGCGGCGCGGCGCCTCGGACGAAGACGAGGGTGTGGAGGTGGAGCCCGACACCGAGGGACCGATGAGCGCCTCGGTACGTCGGCTGCTGCGGAGCCCCGCGTGGCGGATCAACACCGCCGGCACCACGCTGATGACCTTCGCGATCGGAGGCCTGGGCGCCTGGATGCCGACCTTCCTCGAGCGCACCCACGGCGTGAGCACGGGCGAGGCGGGCACCAGCTTCGGGGCGGTGACGGTGCTCGGGGGTCTGGTGGGCACCTTGCTGGGAGGGTGGCTCGGCGACCGGGCCCAGGCTCGGAGCGCGGGCGGCTACTTCCGCATCAGCGGGCTGGGGCTGCTGCTCGGCGCGCCGCTGGTGGTGCTGCTGCCCCATATGCCCACGATGACGGCCACCCTCGCCGTGGCGTTCGGGGCCGAGCTGCTGCTGTTCCTCAACACCGGTCCGCTCAACGCCGCGCTCGTGGCCTGCGTGCCCGCGACCATGCGGGCGCGCGCGGTGGCGGTGAACGTGCTGGTGATCCACGTGCTGGGCGATGCGATCTCGCCTCCGCTGATGGGGCTGGTGAGCGAGGGCTGGAGCCTGGCGGCGGCCATCGGGCTCACCGCGGTGCCGATGGCCGTGGGCGGGCTGCTGCTGCTGTGGGGGGCGCGTCGGGTGGCTCGCCTGCCCGAGGGCCTGCGAGCGCTGCGGTAGCGCCCCGCTCACGGTCGAGCGGATTGCGGCCGGAGCGAGGACGGGCTCCGGGGATCACGAACTACGCTAGGGTGTCGGCATGCTCCCTCGCCGTTCGGGCTCGGCATCGCGTGCGGTGGTGTGCTGGCCGCTGGTGATCTCGCTCGGGCTGGCAGGAGGCTGCGGGAGCGTGGAGCCGCCGGTCGACGAGAGGGCGGCCCGCGAGGCTCCGAGCGCCGAGCATCCGCCGAGCGATCCCTCGGGGGTCGTCGAGTCGCCACGGGCATCGGAGTCGTCGCAGCCGGAGTCATCGAGGCCCGCGGGGTCGCCCGAGTCTGCGCTCTGGGAGCCGCCGCCGGCCGAGCTCGATCCGGTGCCGCGCCCCGAGGCCCTGGGCACTCCCGCCTCGAGCAATGCCGCTCGGCCCTCGTGGGCCCCTCGCGTCGCGTATGCGCCCCAGGTCGCCAACAAGCCCGCCCTGCTCGAGCTCGCCACCGCCACCACGGCCGAGCAGGTGCTGCTGATCTGCCGGGTCGAGGCCTCGATCTCCGGCGTGGATTCCTACTCGCGCGCGGAGCCCTACCTTCGCCTGCGGCTGCCGGGTCGCGGGCGCCCCGAGGTGAGCAATCGCGATCGAGGTCGCGGCGAGCTGGTCTCGGCCCCGGTGGTGTCGCTGACCAAGGGGGAGCGGCTGGAGGCGAGCCTGGCGGAGAAGGACCTCTTCTCCGACGACCCCCTGGGGCGGGTCTCGGGCACCTACGGCGGCAGCCTGCCCCTCACCTTCGGCGGGCGACTGATGACGGTGGAGTGCCGCGGGGTCCCGCGCGAGGTGGTGGAGCGCGAGCTCGAGCCGGCCCTGCGGCGGATCGACGAGCGGCTCGCCCGGATGATCACCAACGATCCGCCGCGGCTCGACACGGTCGACTTCGGGATGGGACCCGAGGGACCCTCCGGCACCGCCAACGTCCAGGCCGGGCTCGAGGACGCGGCGGCGCTGGTGGGCTGGGACGATCCTCGCGTGCAGGCCCGCCGGGCGCGGCTCGAGGAGGTCGAGGCGGCCTTCACCCGTGGCATCGCCACCCAGGTGGAGCGAGCGAAGGCGGTGGTGGTCGAGGGACCCCCGTGGGAGCTCGGCCGGGGCGCGCTGCGGATCGAGGGGCTGCGGCTGGCCTGTGGGCGCGAGCTGGCGCGCGCGCACCGGGGCCTGTCGCTCGCCTACGACTGTGCGCTGCTCGGCGAGGTCACCGACGCGTCGACGACGACGGTCGCGGTGCTCGAGGGTGCCTCGGGAGGGCTCGGCCCGCTCCAGCGGCTGCGCGTGGCCGACCTCGAGGGGCGACGGGCCCGGCTCGCGGCGGTGGCCATCCTCGACGCGAGCGTGCCCCGGGCGGTCGCTCCCGACACGGTGCTCCCGGCCGGCGAGACTCGGCGCATCACCCTCGCCCTCGAGGCGCTGGCCCAGGGGCCCACCCCACGCCCGCCCCTGCTGCTGATCGCCGAGACCACCGCGGACGGGTCCGACGAGCCCGAGCTCGAGCGCGTGTGGGTTCCCTAGCGCGGCGACGCGATCAGCTCCGCTTGCGGCGGCGGAGCGCTCGGATCTGGGTCTGGCCGGTGTCGATCACGAAGCGGACGTAGCGATCGAAGTCGGCGCCTTGCTCGTGCTCGGCGAACATCACCTTGTCCTCGAGCATGCGCAGGCCCACCGCGTTGATCAGCATGCGCACCAGATCCAGCGCGTCGTCGGCCTCGATCTCCCCGCGCTCCACGAAGGGGCGCATGATCTGCTGGATCCCCCAGGTGGCCTGCTCCACGAACACCCGGCGCATGAGGGTGCCGAAGCGCTCGTTGACCCGCGAGACCGAGATCGCCACCCGCACGAACAGCGGGTGGGTGGGGGTCTGGTACACGGCCACCACCGACTCGACCACCGCTCGCGGCACGTCGTCGAGTCGGCGGGGGAGCCGGTCGGGGGACATCGCCGAGAACATCCGCCCCGCGTACGAGGCCAGCACGTGCTCGACGAGGTCCTCCTTGGTGCGGAAGTAGTGGTAGAGGCTGGGCTGGGCGATGCCCAGGCGCGCCGCGAGCTTGCGCAGCGAGGCCCCGGCGTAGCCCTCGTCGGCGAGCAGCTGCAGGGCCGCCTCGAGGATCTCGGCGCGACGAGAGGGTGTGGGATCTGCGCTGGGCTCGGCCATCGGACGCGGCGGCGGCAGGGGTGGGCGTGGAAGTAACTGGATCAGCAGGGGAATCGGCCAGACCCGGGAGCCCCCTGCTTGCCAGGCTATCGGTCGATAGTCAAGCTATCGATCGATAGCCTATCAGGTGATAGGTCGGAAGGAAGAGAGGCTCCCATGCTCCGCCACGCCCATGCCGATTGTCCTTGCTGCCACCGTCGGGGCACCGTGACCCGTCCCTCCCGCGCGTGGAAGGCTGCGCTCGTGGGTGCGTACGGGATCTTCGTAGTGATGATCTTCGGGGCCGGTCTGCTCGGGCCCACGATCATGGCCGTGCTGCCGCTGCTCGCGGCCTACGGGCTCGGCGTGCTGCCGTGGGTCCACGAGCGAGCCAGCGCTCCCGCCCAGTGCCGAAGCTGCGGCAAGATCGTGCCTGCCTCCGCGATGGCGCCGGTCCGGGTGCGCCCCCTCGTGAGCGCGCCGGCTCGCGCGGCCTGAGCCATGTGCAGGTCGGTGTGGGTCGTGTCGGCCAGCGAGCCGAGCCACGGAGCATCGCGGGCTCGTGGCTCGCTCCGGCTCGGCCCCTAGGGGAGCGGGGTCCAGGCGTCGTACTTGTCCGCGGGCTCCGGTCCTGCGAACACCTGCAGCCCCACCAGCGGGGAATCACCGTTCTGGAAGCTCACCGTGGCGTTCGCCGGCATGTAGACGGTGGCGCCGGGGGCCAGGGCGTGCTCCTGGTCGTCGATCATCATCGTTCCCGAGCCCTCGAGGACGTGGATGTACTCCTCGGTGGCATCGCGGTGCTCGGGCACCGCAGCGCCGGCCTCCATCTCGAGCTTGGCCACGAACGCGTTGATACCGCGGGCGAGGATGGTGACTCGAGCCTTCCCGTTCGGGCTCACGCGAGTCTCGGCTTGCTCGGCCATGGTCACGGGAGGCGAGATCTCGTGCTTGGCCGGGCCCGGGGCGTCGTTCGAGCTCGCTGTCGAGGGAGGCGACGCGGACGACTGCACCGCGGTCGCGGCACAGGCCCCCAGCACGAAGGCGGCGGCGATGGGGAGGTGGCGACGGAGCTGCACCATGGGGACGAGTCTACCCAAGTCGCGGCGGCGCACGACCGCCCGATGCGGTATCGCGCGGGGAGGGTCACGACCCATGCGCTCCCCGAAGTCCGATATGCTTGGACTCGCGCCGATGCCCTGGGACGAGCTCGAGCCCTCGAAGCGCTCCACGCCGCGCCTCGACGATTCGGAGGGGCCGGGGCGCGAGCGAGACACCGGCGAGCTGCCGCGGGTGGGGCAGGTCGTCGACGAGAAGTACCGCCTCGACGACTGGATCGGCGAGGGCGGCATGGGGGTGGTGTTCCGGGCCACCGATCTACGGCTCAAGCGACAGGTGGCGGTCAAGCTGCTGCACCCGCGCGTGGCCAACGATCCTCGACGCGCTCGTCTGTTCCTGCGCGAGGCCGAGAGCATGGCCCGGCTGCGTCACCCCAACGTGGTCGAGATCTACGACGTGGGGCGCCAGGGCACGTGCCCGTTCCTGGTGATGCCCTACCTCCGCGGCGCCGATCTGGCCGACTGGGCCGAGCAGCACGAGGGCCCGCCGCTGGCCAGCGACGTGGTGGTGGGCGTGCTGGGCCAGGTGTGCTCGGGGCTCGAGGCGCTGCACCGCGAGGGGCTGGTCCACGGCGACATCAAGCCCGGCAACGTGCTGGTCTCCGATGCCTTCGAGGTGGTCGTCACCGACTTCGGCCTCGCCCGCCGGGCCGAGGAGGACGACTCGGCCATGGTCACGCCCGGCACGCCCGGCTTCGTGGCGCCCGAGCTCATCGCCCGCGAGGCCGTCGATCCCGAGCTGGCCCACAAGGCCGACGTGTATGCGCTGGGGGTCACCGCCTACTGGCTGCTCACCGGCCACATGCCGGTGGCGGAGGACGAGCTGTTCGCCCTGCTCGCCAAGCAGCTCGAGGGCGAGATCCCGCCGCCGAGCTCGGTGCGCCCCGAGCTGCCCTCGGTGTTCGACGATCCCGTGCTGCGAGCGCTGGCCCGCTCGCCCCGGGCCCGGCCCAGCGCGTCGGAGCTGCGCGAGGCCCTGTTCGAGGCGCGCGACAAGAGCCACCGCCTGGGCGCGGGCGGGCGTCCCTTCGTGATGCTGGTGGACGACGACCGGCTGGTGCTCCAGGCGCTCGAGCGGGTGGTGTGCTCGGCCCTCCCCGATCCCGAGGTGATCGCGCTGCACGATCCCGAGGCGGCGCTGTCCATCGTGGAGAGCCGGCCCCCGTCGCTGGTCATCACCGATCTCCAGATGCCGCGGATCAACGGGGTGGAATTCGTGGCCGCGCTGCGAGGGGTGGCGGCCACCCGTGACGTGCCCATCGTGGTGCTCTCGGGCGTGGGCGGGGCGGAGGACTGGAAGCTGCTCAGCCAGCTCGGGGTGCACCGCTTCCTGGTCAAGCCGGTCGCCACCGACGTGCTGCGCCACGTGATCCGGCAGGCCCTGCTCACCGAACCCGAGGGGTGAAATCGCGCGCAGGCCCTCCACGGCCTCCGAACGGCCATCTACGGGCCCGAGGGGCGGGGCAGGATGCACCACTGCCCCTTCCCGGGGCAGGGGGCGGGGCAGGAGGGGCCCCGATGCGAGGAGCACGGTCGTTTTCGCTGGTCGAGGCTGGCACGAAGGTTGAATCTCGCCGCCACCACTCCAAGGAGTCCCTCCCCAATGAACGAATACCTCGACAAGGCTCTCGATCTCGGCATCGACGTCGGCAAGATGATCGTCGGCGCCATCCTCCTTTGGATCATCGGTCGCATGGTGATCCGCATGGTCACCAACGTGACCGATCGCCTGCTCAAGGAGCGCCTCGACGCCACCGTGGCGCGCTACCTGGGCTCGGCCCTCGACATCCTCCTCAACATCCTGCTGGTCATCGCCGTGCTGTCGGTGTTCGGCGTGGAGACCACCACCTTCGCCGGGCTGCTCGCCGCCGGTGGCGTCGCCATCGGCATGGCGTGGTCGGGCCTGCTGGGCAACTTCGCCGCCGGCGTGTTCCTGCTGGTGCTGCGCCCCTTCAAGGTCGGTGACTTCGTCACCGTGGGCGGCCAGACCGGCACCGTGACCGACATCGGCATGTTCGTCACCGCCCTCGACACCCTCGACAACGTGCGGGTGTTCGTGGGCAACGGCAAGGTGCTCGGCGACGTGATCCAGAACTACTCCCACAACGACTACCGCCGCGTCGACCTCGTCGCCCAGCTCAACCACGGCGCCGACGTGGCCAAGGCGATCGAGATCCTGCGCGAGGCCGTGGCCGCGATCCCCAACGTGGAGAGCAAGCCCGCGCCCGACGTGTACATCCTCGAGTTCAACCTCGCGGGCCCCAAGCTCTGCGTGCGCCCCTACACCAACAACGCGCACTACTGGGACGTGTACTTCGCCACCAACAAGGCGATCCGCGAGGAGCTGGGCAAGGCCGGCTTCGAGGTGCCCGAGGAGCACCTGGCGATCACCCACAAGCCCGCGGCCTGAAGGGCTCGCGGCGGAATCGAGAGGGGGCCTGGCCGGCGCGGCGAGGTCCCCTCTCGCGCGTCAGCGGTAGTCGAGCGCCTCGGCCACGCGGCGGGTGACCAGCGCGGCGAGGTCTTGGCGCTCCAGGGCCCCGCGCTCGAGCACGGCCTTGGCTCCGCGCAGCATCTCGCGGTCGAGCTCGTCGAGCTCCTTGGCGGTCACCACGATCACCGGGATCTCCCGCAGCCCCGCGTTGCCCCGCATGTGCTCGAGCACGGCGAAGCCGTCCATCACCGGCATCATCAGGTCGAGCAGCACGAGGTCCGGGGCCTGCTCGCGCAGGGCCGCGATCCCCTTGTGGCCGTCGGCCGCCTCGCGCACCTCGTGCCCGTCGGCCTCGAGGGTGCGGCGGGTGACCTCACGGGTCACGGGGTCGTCGTCGATGATCAGCACCTTCACCCGCTCGCCGCGGCAGTGCCGGTGCAGCAGCGAGGCCAGGCGCTGGGTCTTGACCGGCTTGATGAGGAAGTCGACCGCGCCCAGGGCGAAGCCCACGTCGCTCTGCTCGATGATGGTGAGCATCACCACCGGGATCTCGGCCGTGACCGGATCGCTCTTGAGCGCGGTGAGGACCCCCCAGCCGTCGAGGCCCGGCATCATCACGTCGAGCACGATCGCGTCGGGCGGCTGCTCGCGGGCCCGTCGCAGGCCGGAGCTCCCGTCGCGGGCCGATTCCACGTCGAAGCCGTGGCGGGTGAGCGAGCGCTCCACGATGTCCTGCACCACCGGGTCGTCGTCGATCACCAGGATGCGGGGGTTGCCCCGGTCCTCGCCCCGCCGCGGGACCACCGGGACCGGGGCCTGGGCCGCGATCGGGATCTCGCCGGTGGGCTTGGAGACGTCCTCCACCACCCGGGGCAGCAGCAGGCGGAAGGTGGAGCCCATGCCCTCCTCGCTGTCGACCTCGATGTGGCCGCCCATCATCTCGCAGAAGCGCTGGCTGATCACCAGGCCCAGGCCGGTGCCGCCGTAGCGCCGCGTGGTGGAGTCGTCGGCCTGCACGAAGGGGCGGAACAGCCGGGCGAGCTGCTCCTCGGACATCCCGATGCCGGTGTCGCGCACGGCGAAGACGATGAAGGGGCGATCGTCGACCTCGGTGGCGCGCACCGCCAGGGTGATGAAGCCGTTCTCGGTGAACTTGCAGGCGTTGCCCAGCAGGTTGAGCAGGGCCTGGCGCACCTTGGTGAGGTCGGCCCGCATCACCCCGAGATCGTCGGGCACGTCGACCACCAGCTCGTTGTCGCGCTCGTGCACCAGCGGGGTGATGGTGGCCACCACGCCCGCGATGGCCGTGCGCAGCTCGAAGGCCTCGATGAACAGCTTCATCGCGCCCGCCTCGATCTTCGACAGATCGAGCACGTCGTTGATGAGCGACAGCAGGTGGCGACCCGCGGTCTGGATCTTGCCCAGGTCGGCGACCGCCGCCTCGTCCTCGGCGTCCTCCGCATCCTCGGCGAGCATCTCGGCGTAGCCGATGATCGCGTTGAGGGGCGTGCGCAGCTCGTGGCTCATGTTGGCGAGGAACTGGCTCTTGGCGCGGCTGGCCTCGAGGGCTGCGTCGCGAGCCTGGGCCAGCTCCTCGTTCACCCGGCGCAGCTCGTTCTCCGCCCGCAGCCGCTGGGTGATGTCGCGCTTGACCGCGACGTGGTGGGTGATCCGCCCCTCGCGGTCGAACACCGGCGAGATCGCAGAGTCGAGGTAGATGAGCCGCCCGTTCTTGGCCCGGGAGATGAGCAGGCCCTTCCAGGTCTCGCCGCGGCGCAGGACCTCGTCGATGCGGGCGAAGTAGTCCTCGTCGTGCTGGTCGCTGCGCATCACCTCGGAGGGGGTGCGCCCGACCACCTCCTCGTAGGTGTAGCCGAGGGTCTGCACGAACGCGGCGTTGACGTGCTCGAACACCGACTCGGGGCTGGTGATCTCCACGATGTCGCCCGCGGCCTCCACCGCGGTCAGGGCCAGGGCCTCACGGGGATTGGCGACCTGGCGCCGACGCCGCAGGGCCGAGCGGAGGCGGATGGCCAACTCGTGGGGCCGCGGCGGCTTGATGATGATCTCGGTGACCCCCTCGGGGGGATACGAGCCGAGCCGGGTCTCGTCCACGAGCAAGAGGATGGGGCGGCCCGGGTCGTCCGCGTACAGCCGGGTGACGCAGGCCGTGGCGTCGGGGAGGGCGTCGTCGACGAGGATCGCGTCGGGCTCCTCCACCTCCATCGAGCACTCGATCCCCTCGGGTAGGCACTCGTGCGCGAGCCCTTCCGCGAGCTCCATGTCGATGGTCATCAGCAGGACTTGCATGGGGGAAGGGCTCGCGATCCTACCTCAGGGCGGGGGGCGTGTGCGCGACTCGGACGGGCTGAAAGGCAGGCCGGTCGCTGGCATACTCCCACGAGTCGATGCCGGCACGGATCCTACTGGTCGAGGACAACGAGATGAACCGGGACATGCTGTCCCGCCGGCTCACGCGCCGTGGCTACGCCGTGGACGTGGCCGTGGACGGCCAAGAGGGGCTGGACCGCGCGAGGGAGGGAATGCCCGACCTGCTGCTGCTCGACATGGACCTGCCGGTGCTCGACGGCTGGGAGGTGGCCCGCCGCCTCAAGGGCGATCCCAGCACCGCCAAGATCCCCATCATCGCCCTCACCGCCCATGCGATGGTGGGAGACCGCGACCACGCCCTCGAGGCCGGCTGCGACGACTACGACACCAAGCCGGTCGAGCTCAAGCGCCTGCTGGCCAAGATCGAGGCGCTGCTGGCGGGAGCCCCCGGATGAACGCAGGCCTGCTCCACGCGGCGCAGCGGGTGCGCGCGGCCGTGGAGGCGCTGCGGCGCCGAGCCGAGGCCGAGGGGGCGGACTCGATGGTCTCCGACCTGGGCAAGATGCTGCTCGCCGCCGATGCGCTGCACGTGCTGCTCGAGCGCCTGCCCGAGCGCAGCGCCGAGGCCCAGGCCCCCGAGGCCCAGCGGAAGCTGCGGCACGACCTGCGCACCCCGGTCAACCAGATCCTCGGCTACTGCGAGCTGCTGGTCGAGGAGGCGGAGGACGACGAGGACACCCGCTGGGACGACGAGCTGCGCGACATCCACGAGCAGACCCAGGAGGTGCTCGCCGCGATCGATCAGATCGGGGTCAAGCCCAGCGGGATCTCGGCCGAGGTCTCGGCGCTCACCCGCCCGCCGCCGGGCCTGGTGGGCACCGTGCTGGTGGTGGACGACAACCACTCCAACCGCGAGCTGCTCGAGCGTCGGCTGGGGCGCGACGGCTTCTCGGTGCTCACCGCCGCGCACGGCCTCGAGGCGCTCTCGGCCGTGCGCAGCCACGACGTCGACGTGGTGCTGCTCGACATCATGATGCCGGTGATGGACGGCTACGAGACCCTCGACCGCCTCAAGGCCGACCCCGAGCTGCGCCACCTGCCGGTCATCATGCTCACCTCGCTCGACGAGTCGGAGAGCATCACCCGCTGCATCGAGCGGGGGGCCGAGGATCACCTGCCCAAGCCCTTCGATCCGGTGCTGCTGCGCGCGCGCATCGGCTCGTCGCTCGAGCGCAAGCAGATCCGCGATCGCGAGCGTCGCTACCTCGCCCGGATCGTGGCCGAGAAGAAGCGGGCCGACGACCTGCTGCACGGGGTGATCCCGATCGGCGTGGCGCTGTCGGCCGAGCGCGACTTCGATCGCCTGCTCGATCGACTGCTCCGCGAGGCGCGGCGCTCCTGCGGCGCCGACGGGGGCGTGCTGTTCCTGCGCAAGGACGAGCGCCTCGAGCGGGTGCGGCTGCAGTGCGAGTCGATCTCCTCCGCCACCGGGGATCCCCGGCTGCTCGAGGTGGACCTGCCCTCGATGGATCTGGCCGTGCCGTCGGACGGCCGCCTGCGCCCCTCGGCCAAGGCGGCTCGCCAGGGGGTGACGGTCCAGCTCGACGACCTCGACGGGGGCGAGGGGCTCGACCTGAGCGCGGTGAAGGCCTTCGACGCCCGCCACCACCATGTGACCCGCTCGCTGGTGGCGCTGCCGCTGCGCTCGGCGGAGGGCGAGGTGATCGGGGTGCTCGAGCTGTGGAACGCCAGCCGGGCCACCGACGGCGCCGCGGTGCCCTTCGACTCGGGGATGGTCGACGTGCTCGAGTCGCTGTCGCGGCTGGCGGGGGCGGCCCTCGAGAGCTACCGGCGAGAGACCGAGCTGCGGCGACGCATCCGCCACCTCGAGATCCGGATCGACGAGGTCAACCGCCGGCGCGAGGTCTCGCAGATCACCGAGACCGACTACTTCCGGAACCTGCGGGACATGGCGCAGAAGCTCCGTGCCTCGGCCGAGCCGGGAGGCGAGGGCTGAGCCATGGCGAGGATCATCTCCGTCCACTCCTTCCGCGGCGGCACGGGCAAGTCCAACACCACCGCCAACATCGCCACCTACCTCGCGAGCAAGGGGCAGCGGGTGGGGGTGATCGACACCGACATCCAGTCCCCGGGGATCCACGTGCTGTTCGCCCTCGATCCCTCCGAGGTGGACAAGGCGCTCAACGACTTCCTGTGGGGGCGCTGCCGCATCGAGGAGGCGGCCTACGACGTGAGCTCGCGGCTGGGGGCGCCCGTCGACGGCAAGGTGTTCCTCATCCCCTCGAGCCTGCGCACCGGCGAGATCACCCGGGTGCTGCGCGACGGCTACGACGTCTCGCTGCTGCACGAGGGCCTGCAGGCGCTGATCCGCGAGCTGTCGCTCGACACCCTGCTGGTGGACACCCACCCCGGCCTCAACGAGGAGACCCTGCTGTCGATCGCGGTCTCGGACGTGCTGGTGATCATCATGCGCCCCGACCAGCAGGACTACCAGGGCACGGGGGTGACGGTGGAGGTGGCCCGCAGCCTCGAGGTGCCGCGGATCATGCTGGTGGTGAACAAGACCCCCAGCTCCTTCGATCACGAGGACGTGGAGCAGCGCGTGGCGGCGACCTACGCCTGCGAGGTGGCGGCCGTGATCCCGCACTCCGACGATCTGATGGCGCTGGCCTCGGCGGGGATCATGCTCACCCGCTTCCCCCGCTCGGACCTCGCCGCCCTCTACCGCAAGCTCGGCGATCGCCTGCTGCGGAGCTGAGCCGCCCGGATCCCCCCCGAATCACAGCAGCTTGGTCTCGTCCTCGTCGAGGTCGTCGAGATCGTCGAAGTCGCGCAGCGAGGTGTCGGGCAGCGTGTGCTCCACCTGGCGCGGCCGGAAGGGCAGGGTGCGCTGGCGCTCGCGGGCCTTGCCGGTGGCCGGCTCGGGCTCGGGCTCGGGGACCGGCACCGCGACCGGCTCGGGGCGGGTGGGCGGCGCGGTGGCCAGCCCCAGCTTGTTGCTGAGCTTGACCAGGTACCAGCGCCCCGAGGCCAGGTCCCGCAGGTCGCGAGCGAAGCGCTCGGCCGACTGGTAGCGGAGCTCGGGATCCTTGGCGAGCACCTGCTCGAACACCTCGTCGGCCACCGGCGGCAGCTCCGGGGCGAGCTCGCGGATCCGCGGGGGCTTGCGCATCACGTGCGCCATCGCCATCGCCATCGGGTTCTTGGCCTCGAAGGGCGGGCGCCCCGTGATCGCGTGGAAGGCCACCACCCCGAGGCTGTAGACGTCGCTGCGCGCGTCCACCTCGCCCCCCATCGCCTGCTCGGGCGAGAGGTACTGCGGCGTGCCCAGCATCATGGTGCCGGTCTCCTCGATGGTCTCGGCCGCCTTGGCCACCCCGAAGTCCGAAAGGTAGGGGACCTCGCGCTCGTCGAAGAGGATGTTGGCCGGCTTGATGTCGCGGTGCACCAGCCCGCGAGCATGGGCCGCGCCCAGGGCCGAGGCCACGCGGTCGATCACCGAGGCGATGTCGCGGAGGCGCAGCTTCTGCTCGGCCCGGATGCGATCGCGGAGGGTTCCCCCGCCCACGTAGCGCATCACGATGTAGAGCATCCCCTCGTGCTCGCCGAAGTCGTACACGGGGACGATGGCCTCGTGCTCGAGCGCGGCGACGGCCTCGGCCTCCTGCTCGAAGCGGCGGCGGATGCCGGGGTCGCTGCTGTAGAGCTTCTTGAGGAGCTTGACCGCCACGCGTCGCTTCACGCGGGGGTCACGGGCCACGTACACGTGCCCCATGCCGCCCTCGGCCTCTTCCCCCTCGATCTCGTAGCGACCGATGAAGCGGGGGAGCTCGCGCGCATCCGATTCCACCTCGTGAGCATGGTAGCCCGGGGGCCGGGGTGGGAGGAACGCCCCGGGGGCCGGCCGAGCGAGGGACTCCCCCGAGATCTCAGGGGTGAATCAGGGGTTCTCTGACAGTTGCGAGGGCGGCCGCGCCGCGGTCGCGGCCGTCAGGGCTCCTCGCCCATGAGGTCGCTCCAGCGATTCGCCAGCGCCTTGCTCATGTCGGCCCGATAGGCGCCCACCGGCCGGGGCGTGCCCGGTCGCAGCACCACGCCCCACATGGAGTGCAGGTCTGCCTCGCGCATGCCGTAGCGCAGATCACCGAGCACGTCGGGGCGATCGGGATCCCAGGCCACCCACTCCCGCGCGAACCAACGGAACAGGCGGAAGCCGGCGAGGGCCTCGGGGTCCGCCCGCATCGCGTCGCTCAGGCCGTCCTCGGTGACCAGGGGGATCGAGCCGCCCGGGCGCAGCACCGCCGGAGACCACCACGGCACGCGCACCTGGTCGACCCACAACTCGCCGTCGCTCAGGTAGACGGTGCGCCACACGAGGTTGGTGGGCGGCGAGGGGAAGGCATCGATGCGCTCCACCGCGTGGCCGCGCTCGGCCGCCTGCGCCTCGACGGCCGCGAGCACGCGGCTGCGCTGCGCGAAGCAGAACACCAGGTAGAGCGACGACAGCAGCAGCGCGAGGCGAGCCGGTCGCATCGAGGCCCGGCGGGCGGCCAGGATCACCCCCGCCGCCAGGATCCCGGAGTAGATCGGATCGACGATGGCCACCCAGCTCCAGGCCACCCGCAGGTCGGAGAACGGCCACAGCAGCATCGTGCCGTAGGAGGTGAAGGCGTCGAGCAGGGCGTGGGTGGCGTAGCCCACCGTGGTGCCCAGGGCGATGGTGCGGCGCTCGTGCGCGTGGCGCTTGCGCAGCGTCCACGGCAGCGAGGCCAGCAGCCCGCCCACCGGGATGAAGGCCAGGCTGTGGGTGAAGTTCCGATGGAAGCGCCAGGCCACCAGGGGGTCGTCGGCGCTGCGGATCAAGATGTCGAGGTCGGCGGCCATGCCCCCGATCGCGCCGTAGAGCCACGCTCGCTTGCCGAGGCGGGAGCCGAGCACGGCCTGGGCCGCGGCGGCCCCGAGCAGACCCTGGGTGATCGCGTCCACGCGGCTAGCTCTCCACCGGCAAGAAGGGGGCCCGCGCCCGACCCGGCTTGTCGGGGAAGCGGCTGGCCGCGCGCTCGGCCAGCGCGGCGATGGTGAGCGAGGGGTTGACCCCCGGGTTGGACGAGATCGCCGAGCCGTCGATCACGTAGAGGCCCTCGTAGCCGAACACGCGGTGCTCGGCGTCGATCACCCCCGTGCTGCGATCGCGGCCCATGCAGCAGCCCCCCAGGATGTGGGCCGTGGTGGGGATGTTGAGCGCGGTCTCGGTGACCAGCGAGAACGGGGTGCCGCCCATCTTGTCGCCGAAGGCGTGGGCGAGCTCGGTGGCCTGGGGGATCGAGGCGGTGGGGGCGGGGCCGGCCTCGCGGCGCGAGCCCAGGCCGCCCCACCAGCGGCGCACGAACTCCAGGGTGCCGTCGGCCGTGCGCATGTACAGGAGGATCGCGCTCTGCTTGGCGAGGTCGCGGACGAACAGGGTCCGCAGGAAGCGAAGCGGGTGCCGCACCACGGTGCCCGCCATCCGCAGCAGGCGGACGAGGCCGTTCTCGCCGGCCACGTGGGGGGCGAGCATGGCCCGGAACGCGCCCGAGCCCGCGGGGTAGCGCACCGGCTCGAGGTGGCTGTGCTCGTCGATCTCGTAGATCGAGCCGATGGCCACGCCCTTGGAGTAGTCCACGTCGCGGCGCGGGGTGACCACGCCGATGAGCGACTCGGAGTTGGTGCGGATGGCCGAGCCCAGGCGCTCGCTGAGCTGGGGCAGCCCCAGGGGGTCGCGCTTCATCTTGGCCAGCAGCTCCACGGTGCCCAGCACCCCGCCCGCGAGCACCACCTGCTTGGCGGTGATCACCCGCCGCTTGCGGAACAGCGGGTGGCGCCCGTGCTTGGCCTCCACCCGGTAGCCGCCGTCGGGCAGCGGGCGGATGGCGGTCACCTCCGTGTCGGCGTGCAGCGTGAGCCCCAGCTTGCGGGCGAGCCACAGGTAGTTCTTGTCGAGGGTGTTCTTGGCCCCGTGGCGGCAGCCCAGCATGCAGCCGCCGCAGCGGATGCAGCCCGTGCGCGGCGGGCCCTCGCCTCCGAAGTAGGGATCGTCCACCTGCTTGCCCGCGTCGCCGAAGTAGACCGCGACGTCGGTGGAGTGGAAGGCGTCGGGCTGCCCGCGGTCCTCGGCGATCGCCTTGAGGATCCGATCGGGGGGCGTGAGCATCGGGGTGGCGTTGACCCCCAGCATCCCCTTGACCCGCTCGTAGTAGGGCGCGAGCTCCTCCTTCCACTCGGCGAGGCCCGCCCAGCTCCCGGTGTGGAAGAACGAGTCGTTGGGCACCGGGTGGGTGCAGGCGTAGACCAGCGAGCCGCCGCCCACCCCCACGCCCGAGAGCACGGTAACGTGGCGGAAGAAGGTCATCTTGAACAGCCCGCGCGCGCCCAGCCACGGCGCCCACATCCAGCGCCGCAGGTTCCAGTTGGACTTGGGGAATTGGTCGGGGCCGAGCTCGGAGCCCTTCTCCAGCATCAGCACGGAGTAGCCCTTCTCCACCAGGCGCAGCGCGGTGGGGCTGCCCCCGAAGCCCGAGCCCACGATGATGACGTCGTAGTCGAAGCCGTCGGTCATGCGCGTCCGTCCCCTCGGGGCGACGCCTCGGATGCTACCTCCGAGGCTCCCCGCGGCGCGAACGGACCCCGCCCCGCCGTGGGCGCCTCCTCGCGCGGATCCCGGCTTGCATCGACGGCATGGTGGTGCACGATCTCCCCGGCATGGACCACCTGAGCGCCGAGCAGGTCGCCGAGCTGCGGGACCGCCTCCGGGCCGAGCAGGACCGGCTGCTGACCCAGCAGCAGAGCGAGGACGCCGAGGCCTCGCCCGAGCAGGAGCTCGGCGACGTGCTCGACAAGGCCACCGAGGAGGCCCGGCGTCGCACCGCGCTGCGCCGCCGCATGCACCACGACGCCCGGCTGCGCGAGGTGGAGGCCGCGCTCTCGCGGATGGAGCAGGGCAGCTACGGGATCTGCGAGGAGACCGACGAGCCGATTCCCTTCGCCCGGCTGCGCGCCGAGCCGACCACCCGCTACACGGTGGAGGCGCTCGAGTTGCTCGAGGAGGAGCGGGCGCGCGGCGAGGTGGTGGCCCGCGGAACGGACGACGGCGAGGCCTACTGAGCCTTCCATGGGCCCTGCCGTGGTGGGAGTCGGTCGAGCTCGGCATGGTCGATGGCTCGGTCGTGGGGCGGGATGTGATCAGTCGGCGCGGGCCGGCGAGGCGAGGGGAGACGACGCGGCGGCGTGGCGCCGGGCCGACTCGGTCTGGCGGCCCACGATCGCGGGCGCCTCGTGGACGAGCGCGTCGTTGGTGAGCGCGTCGACCATGAACAGGGCGAAGTCGACCCGCCGGCAGAGGTTGCTCGCGAGCACCGGGTCGCCCACGTGCCGGCTCCACACCGGCAGGCCCTGGCTCTCGCCCTCCTCGAGATCGCTGCCGCGGACCACGGTCCAGCGGGTGTGGCTGCGGAAGATCCGGTCGCAGGCCTCGACCTGATCGTCGAGGTCGACCACTCGCAGCAGGCGGGCGATGAAGCCGAAGATGCGGACGAACCACCGCAGCCGCCGGGTGTACACGTCCTGGCCGTCGCGGGTGATGTGCCAGCCGCAGGAGAACACCAGCCGTGCGCCGGGCTCGGCCAGATCGAGGACCGCCTGGGCGGTGCCCGACGCGTAGTGGTCCATGCCCCAGGGCGCGAGCACGGTGAGCACTCCGTCGCAGCCGCGGAGGGCCCGGCCGATCACCTCGCGGTCGTTGGTGCGGCCGGGCACGATGGTGATGCGCTCCGCGAGCTCCGCGAGCTTGTCGACGCTCTCGGGGCGGCAGACGCCGACCACCTCGTAGCCGCGGTCGAGGGCATGCTGGACCATGTAGCGGCCGAGCTTGCCCGAGGCTCCGATGATGCAAGCCTTCGTGATCCCAGTCATTTCGTGCGTCCCTGTGGCTCTTCGAGGTCCGGGGCTCCCGGGCTCGTCCGTGCCCGGCCCCGAGCTCAGACCAGCGCGTAGCGGAGCCCGCGATCGCGGACCACCAGCACCGAGGCGCCGCAGTGGCGCATCGCCTCGAGCAGGATCGTCGCGCCCGCCACGATCACATCGGCCCGCCCGGCGGGGAGCATCGGCGACTGCATCCGCTGTGCGATCGTCATTACGGCCAGGCGATCGCGCAGCGCGAGCACCTGCTCCTGCGACCACTGGCTGCCGTCCACGCGATCACGATCGTACTGCGCGAGCTCGAGCAGCAGCGCGGCCACGGTGGTGACGGTGCCCGCCAGCCCGTGGAGCTTGCGATGAGGGGTCACGCGCTGGGTGGCGAAGGCCTCTCGGGCGGCCGCGGCGATGGCCTCCACCGCGCGGCGCGAGGGCGGATCGCCGTCGAGGAAGCGCTCGCTCAGCCGCACCGATCCGATCGGGTGCGAGCGCCGGTGCACGATGGCCTCGCCGCGACCCACCACCAGCTCGGTGGAGGCCCCGCCGATGTCGATCACCCGCAGCGGCCCCGGCCCGTGCTCCACGGCCACGCTGCGGTACGAGAGCTCGGCCTCCTCGTCGCCGCTGATCATCCTCACCGGCACGCCCAGCACCTGGCGCGCCCGCTCGAGGAAGGGGCTGGGGTCCTTGGCCATGCGCAGGCCCTCGGTCGCCACCGCCACGATCCGCGCGCCGTGGGCCTGGGCGATCTGGCGGTACTCGGCCAGCGCGGCGGCGGTGCGCTCGATCGCCTCGGGCAGCAGCACGCCGCTTCCGGCCACGCCCTGGCCCAGCCGGCAGATGCGGACCAGGTCGTCGACCACCTGCACCCCGCCCGTGGCGTCGCGGGCCGCGATCAGCATCAGCACCGAGTTGGTGCCGATGTCGATGACCGCCTTGGTCTCCACTCGGGTCAACCGATGCGCCGGGCGGCCGGCTCTGCATCGTGGTTGTGGGAGTCGCGGAACTGGTCCTTGATCTCGAGGACCTCGTCCATCGAGTCGAGGAACAGGTCGACCAGCTCGGGATCGAAGTGCGCCTCGCGTCCGCGCTCGAGCAGGGCCACCGCATCCTCGATGGGCCACGCCTTCTTGTAGGGGCGCTCGCTGGTCAGCGCGTCGAACACGTCGGCCACCGCAGCGATGCGCCCCTCGATGGGGATCTGATCGGCCTCCAGCCCCCGCGGGTAGCCCGAGCCGTCCCACTTCTCGTGGTGGGTGTGGGCGATGTTGGCGGCGAGCTTGACCAGCGGTGACTCCGAGCCCGAGAGGATCTTGTACCCGATCTCCGCGTGCTGCTTCATGATCGTGTACTCGTCCGGCGTCAGCCGCCCGGGCTTGAGCAGGATGTGATCGGGGATCCCGATCTTGCCCACGTCGTGCATCGGGCTCGCGATGCGGAGCATCTCGCAGGTGTACTCGTCGAGGCTCTTCTTCTTGCCCAGCAGGTAGCAGTAGTGGCTCATCCGCTGCAGGTGCGCCGCGGTCTCGTCGTCGCGGAACTCCGCGGCGCGGGCGAGGCGGGCGATGGTCTCCTCGCGAGCGACCTTGAGCTCCTCCTGCAGTCGCTCGAGGCGCTCGGTCGCCTCGTCGAGCGCACGCGTGCGGCCGTCCACCTCGGTCCGCAGCCGGTTGCGCTCGCGGGTGAGGCCGTCGTAGTAGAGCTTCATCCGCACCGTGTTGCGGACGCGGGCCAGCAGCTCCACCTCGTCGAAGGGCTTGGAGAGGAAGTCGTCGGCCCCCACCTTGCGGGCCTGCCGACGGAATTGACGGTCCACGGCCGCGGTGATGAACACGACGGGAGTGTGGGCTGTACGACTGTTCTTGCGGATCCGTCGACAGACCTCGAGCCCGTCCATCCGCGGCATCATCACGTCGAGGAGCACCGTGTCGGCGCCGTGGGTCCAGAGGATCTCCAGGCCGTCCTGGCCGCTCGCGGCCTCCATCACCTCGTAGCCCTCGCTGCTCAGCAGGCGCAGCAGGACTCTACGAACCCCGGCCTCGTCGTCGATGACCAGGATCCGAGCCGCGTTCCCTTCGTAGGTCGGCGCTCCCATTGAGGCAGTCCGAAGAGTACCCCGTTTCGGGCCCGATCGGAGCTGATCGGAGATCGCGCACCATCTGATATCATGAGCAGCGTGAGTCGTAATTCCCCACCTCGTGCTCGCGGTAGGCGGGCGGCAGCTATGTACGCCTTGGTGCTTGGCCTCGGCTGCCGAATGGAGCCGCCGCCGGCCGGAGACGGACGGGATCGAGCGGGCCCGTCCGCCGCCACGCCGTCGGCCGCAGGGGCGCCGATGGCCGAGGGACCTGCGACGCCGTCGAGCTCGGCGAGGGGGGTCGAGCCCCCCTCGATGCCCACCCGCTTCCCGGCGCCGCCGCGGCTGCTGGCCTTCGGGGACGTGCACGGCGACCTCCAGGCCACGCGCCAGGCCCTGCGCCTGGCGGGGGCGATCGATGCCCACGATCGCTGGGTGGGCGGCCCGTTGGTGGTGGTCCAGACCGGAGATCAGCTCGACCGCGGCGACGACGAGCAGGAGATCCTCGACCTGTTCGAGCGCCTGCGCGGCGAGGCCCAGGCGGCCGGAGGCGCCTTCCACGTGTTGCTGGGCAACCACGAGCTGATGAACGTGGCGGGCGATCTCCGCTACGTGACCCCGGGGGGCTTCGCCGACTTCGAGGGCATCGACGGGCTCGAGCTCGACGACCCGGCGTTGCAGGGCATTCCCCCGCAGGCTCGGGCCCGGGCCGCGGCCTTCCGTCCCGGTGGGTCCTACGCCCAGGTGCTGGCGCAGCGCAACACCGTGGTGGTGGTGGGGCCCAGCGTGTTCGTGCACGGCGGGGTGCTGCCGCAGCACGTGCCGCACGGGATCTCGGATCTCGAGCGGCTCAACGCCGACGTGCGCTCGTGGATCTCGGGCCACGGTGACGGCCGGGCGCTCGAGCAGGACGTGCTCGGCGAGGAGGGCGTGGTGTGGACCCGGCTCTACGCCACCGACGAGCCCGAGGCCTGCCGCCAGCTCGGCGAGGCGCTCGCTCGCCTCGACGCGGTGCGCATGGTGGTGGGGCACACCGTGCAGCAGAGCGGGATCAGCTCGGGCTGCGACGGCAAGCTGTGGCGCATCGACGTGGGCATGGCTGCCCACTACGGCGGCCGCGTGCAGGTGCTCCAGATCGAGGGCGATCGCGTGGAGCCGCTGTCGCTCGAGGGCTAGGCGCTCGGGCGACGGGAGTGGCTACGCGCCGCCGCCCACGGTGGGCAGCACGCAGGCGCCCACGTTCTGCAGGTCGGCCGAGGGCGGCTCGGCTCCCTGGTGGTACCAGGGCACGCACTCCATCTCCGGGTGGATGTTGGTGCAGGGATCGGGCACCTCGGTGATGTCGCACAGATCGGTGCAGCACCCGGTGTCACCGGCCGGGCCGAAGCAGTTCGGCAGCAGGTCGGCCGTGGCGCAGATCATGCCCGGGTTGCAGCCCGAAAGCAGGTAGCAGTACTCGCCCAGGGTCTGGTCGCCGATGGTGGGCATGCACAAGAAGCCCGTGCCGCCCTCGGCGATCGCATCGGGGTAGCAGCCCTTGCCGTCGGGGCAGTCCTGCACCAGCGGATCGCACTTGGAGAAGCAGAAGGGCACGCCCGCCCAGAAGATGAAGCACACGTCGTCGGGAGCGTTGGTGCAGGTGGGGTTCTCGGCCGTCCCGCTGCACATCTCCTGGCACACGCCCTCGCCGTCGCCATCGAAGTCGAAGCACATCGTGCCCGGGGCACAGTTGTCGATGCAGCTTCCCAGGTAGCCGTTGAGGGTGCAGAGGTCTCCCGCCTGGGCGACGGGCTCGGCCACCGGACAGCAGCGGATCGCGTCGGGCATGAGGTCGGGCAGCTCGGACCAGGGGACGCACTTCTCGCCCTCCATGCAGTCCTGCGCGAACATGTCGCAGTCGCCTCCGCCCATGTGGCCGCCGCTCGAGTCCTCGTCGAGCACGCCGGACTCCTCGGTGCCCATCGCGGTCCCGTGGCTGGTGCCTTCGCTCGCGGGCGCGAAGGTGGTCCCGGAGCCCTCGTCGCTGGAGCCTCCCGGAGTCTCGGGAGTCTCGTCCTTGCATCCACCAACCGCCACCAGAGCGGCCAGGGGCAGCCACCGCACCAACGCCAGCGATACCCGCATATCGCCTGGCAGGTTAGCATCGGAAATCGGAGCTGCGACGCTCTCCATCACCGGGTGCGCCACCAAGCCCCATTCCGCGCGGGCAGGGCTCCCGGGTGCGCAACGACTTGCGCGCCCTTCGTCGTCGCCGCGCCCAAGGCGCCCGTCCCGATCCCCGGAGGCCGGCGCCGTGGGGTCGGTCCTAGCTCCGCTGGATCTTACCGGCGCCCCAGAAGGGATTGGCGATCTGCCCGGCCCTCGCGATGTTGAGGGCCTCGCAGGCCTGGACCTCCACGAAGCCCTGGGCGCTGCGGGGGTCGAGCCCGTCGCTGGCCTCCATGGAGGCGTCGGCCGGGTTGTACAGCGAGTTGGGGCAGTCACTCAGCGCCCGGAAGTAGATGTTGCCGCGATACAGGCTCACGTTCACCGTGGCGGTGGCGTACTCGGCCAGCACGTCGATGCCGGCCAGCGCCGCCCGGGCGCCGGGATCGAACAGCCGCGCGTCGTAGACCTGCTCGGCGATGAGTCGCGACATCGCGTGGAACAGCCCGGTGGAGCGACGGTCCATGGTGGTCTGGTACACGGCCCGCATGCAGTAGCCGAGCAGCTCGAGGCCGGGGGCCTCGTACACGCCGCGGCTCTTGGTGCCGATCACCCGGTTCTCCAGGGCGTTGCGCATGCCGATGCCGTTGCGCCCGCCGATCTCGTTGGCCCGCAGCATCGCCTCGAGCGGGGTCACCGGCTCGCCGTTGATCTCCACGCAGCGGCCCCGCACGAAGCGGGCCTGGAAGTCCTCCATCTGGTCGGGGGCCTGGTGGGGCCACACCCCCATCTCGGGATCCACGATGAGCTCGCCGGTCTGCAGATCCTCGAGATCCTCGGCCTCGTGCGACAGCCCGGCCAGGTTGGCGTCGGTGGAGTAGCGCTTCTTGACCAGCTTGGCCTCGATGCCCTGGTCTTGCAGGTAGGCCGCCATCTGCTGGCGCCCGGGGAACTGCTGCAGCAGGGTGTCGTCGCGCCAGGGCGCGTACACCTTCATGCGCGGGGCCAGGGTGTTGGTGTAGCGCTCGAAGCGGATCTGGTCGTTGCCCCGTCCGGTGGCGCCGTGCACCAGCACCGTGCAGCCGCGCTCGCGCATGGGGCCGAGCAGCCCCTGCACGGTCACCGCGCGGGCGATGCCCGTGGTGTTCCAGTAGCCGCCGTCGTACATCGCCTGGGCCTTGATCATCACGAAGCAGGCCTCGGCCATCTCCTCCTTGAGGTCCACGATGACCGTCTCGGCGCCGGTGGTGGCCATGCGATCGGCCACGTGGCGGATGTCGGTCTCGTCGGGCTGGGCCAGGTCCGCGGTGAAGCACAGCACGTCGAGCCCCTCCTCGAGGAGGCGACGGGTCACCGTCTTGGAGTCGAGGCCACCGGAGACGCAGATGCCGAGCTTCTCGCCCTTGAGATCCTTGAGCTTCACGGCCGCGGAGGCTAGCGCAGCGGGCCCGCGTCGTCGATGACCCGCAGGCGCCGTCGCGCCGGCTCGGGCGACGCCTCCGCGGGCTCGCTCGGGGGGGCTGCCTCGCCGTCCTCCGTCACGGCCGCGGGCCGCCGGATCACCGCCGGGTCGAGCAGGTGGCTGGGCTGCACGTTGCGCAGGGCGTTGAGCATCACCGAGCGCAGGTGCGGGTTGTCGCGCTCGAGCTCGCGGAGCAGGGCCGCCATCTTCTCGCGGTGCAGCCCGTCCTGCGAGCCGCACAGATTGCACGGCAGGATCGGGTAGCCCACCTCCGCCGCGTGCTCCACGATGTCGGCCTCGGCGCACTCGACCAGCGGGCGGATCACCTCGAAGCGCCCGTCGTCGGTGGTGTAGCCCGCGGGCATCGCCTGCAGCTTGCCCGCATAGAAGAGGTTGAGCAGCAGGGTCTCCAGCGCATCGTCGCGGTGGTGGCCCAGGGCGATCTTGTTGCAGCCCAGGCGCTCGGCCGTGGTGTAGAGGATGCCGCGGCGCATCCGCGAGCACGGACCGCAGTAGCTCTTGCCGGCGGGGGTCAGGCGCAGCACCGTGGAGTAGGTGTCGCGCTCCACGATCTCGAAGGGCGCGCCGAAGGCCTCCAGCCAGCGACGCAGCGGGGTGCCGTCGTAGCCGGGCTGGCGCTGGTCCAGGTGCACCGCGACCAGATCGAGCTCGAAGGGGGCGCGGCGCTTGGCCTCCCACAGCAGGTCGAGCAGGGTGTAGCTGTCCTTGCCGCCCGAGACCGCCACCATCACCCGATCGCCCGGGCCCACCAGGCCGAAGCGGGCGATGGTGCGGGTCATGGTGCGAGCCAGCCGCTTGCGGACCGCCGACACGGGCTCAGCCCTCCCGGCCCGTGCCCAGCACGGTGATGGTCAGGTTGCGGCGGTGCGCGGCGTGGCGGTGCTCCCACAGGTACACGCCCTGCCAGGTGCCCAGGTCGGCGCGGCCGCGGGCCACCGGGATCGTCAGCGAGCACTGGGTGAGCACGCTGCGGACGTGGGCCGGCATGTCGTCGGGCCCCTCGGCGGTGTGGGTGAACAGGCGGTCGCCGTCGGGCACCAGGCGGGCCGCGAACGCCTCGAGGTCGCGACGCACCGAGGGGTCGGCGTTCTCGCAGATGATGAGCGAGGCCGAGGTGTGGTGCACGAACACCGTGCACTGGCCCAGCTCCACCTCGGCGCGGGCCACCGCGGCCTGCACCTCGTCGGTGATGTCCACGGTACCGCGCCCCGACGTGCGCACGCCGAGGCGCTCGTGGTGGTGCCGCATGACCGGCTCCATGGCGCTCAGCCGTCGCCCTGCTGGGGGCCGAGCTCGATCTTCGGGCCCGTCTGGTACTTGGCCTTCCACTCGGCGTAGGGCATGCCGTAGACCATCTCGCGGGCGTCCTCGAGCTCGAGGGCCTCGCCGCGATCCCCGGCCGCCGCCAC
Organism: Myxococcales bacterium; assembly: GCA_020633315.1. Classification (GTDB taxonomy): domain Bacteria; phylum Myxococcota_A; class Polyangia; order Nannocystales; family Nannocystaceae; genus Paraliomyxa. Next base: position 42,878 of record JACKDV010000024.1, on the reverse strand, counting down.
CACCCACTTGCTCAGGCAGTTGCGGCAGAAGCCGGCCAGGTTCATCAGGTCGATGTTCTGCACGTCGGTGCGCTCGCGCAGGTGCTCCACCAGGCGGCGGAAGGCAGCGGCCTCGATCTCGGTGCGGGTGCGGTCGTCCATGGGGCTCCGGTGGTGAGGGCTCGGGCTAGAAGAAGATCCCGCGGACCAGGGTCAGCGGCTCGCGGGAGAGGGTGCGCCAGGTGAAGTCGAGCAGCACCCGGTCGAAGTCCTCGCGGGGGTAGCGATCGAAGACGGGCGCGACCCGGTCGCGCGGCAGGCCGAAGCGCAGGCGGCCGCGGCTGTGCTCGATCATCACCGCGTTGCGGAAGCACTCGGCCGCGTCGCTCAGGCCCGGCACCGGCAGCACGCGGTGGTTGTAGAGCAGGCACTGCTCGACCACCTCGGGGTCCGGCTCGGGGACCGTCAGCCCCGCGGTCTCGCGGCGGAACAGCGCGAGGCTGCGGTGCAGGTAGTTGATGCCCTGGTCCCGCTCGCTCACCAGGCCCAGGTCGTGGACCATGGCGATGAAGTAGGCGAGCGCGGGATCGAAGCCCACCCCGCGGTGCTCCATGAGCATGGCGGTGAAGCTGAACAGGCGGCGGCAGTGGTGGACGAAGCCCCGGCCCTCGTAGGGGCTGGTGCGGGCGAAGACCTCGTCGGCGCGGCTCACCAGCGGGTGGGCCGGCGGCAGCGGGATGCTCGAGGGCGTGGTCGCGGCGTCCATGGGATGGCGGAGGTCTATCGTAGCCGGGTCGCGTTGCAAACGAGCCAGGACACGAAGCCCGGCGCGCACACGAGGGGAGCCCGCTCGTCGCGGGAGACCTAGCGCACGGCCACCACGGCTCGGCACGCCCCTGCGCACCGAGGCTCCGCCACGCGGGCGGTCCGACCGCCGCGCGCCGCCGATGGCCTCACGCGTCGGCGCCGGGCTCGTGGAGCTCGCCCTCGAGGTACAGCCAGCGCTTGCCCTCGCGCCGGAACCGGCTGCGCTCGGTGAAGCCCGCCGGTCGACCGTCGATGCTCAGCTCCACCGTGAAGCGCACGAAGGCCTCGCCCCGCTCCTCGTCCACCTCGTGCTCGTGGATCTGCAGCCCGTGGAATTCGGTGCGGCGGCAGTAGTCCTGCAGCTCGTTGCGCCACGCCCCGCGGTCCTCTCGGGCGTGCGACGCCTCGGGGTGGGTGGTGTCGATGATGAAGCGGACCTTGCCCAGCACGAACGCGGTGTAGCGGGCGCGCACCAGCTCGGGGGGCGTGGCGGGGCGCCCCTGATGGACGCGGCCGCAGCACTGCTTGAGCTTGGCCTCGCGCCCGCAGGGGCAGGGGGAGTTGGCGGAGAGCCTCACCGCGGCCTCACTGCACGGTGGCCGAGGTGATGATCACCGGATCGACGGGCACGTCCATGTACGGTCCCATGGTGGTGGTGGGCACGGCCGCGATCGCATCGACCACCTCGATGCCCTCCACCACCTGGCCGAACACCGCGTAGCCCGGGGGGGTGTCGAGGCCGGTGTTGTCCACCAGGTTGATGAAGAACTGCGAGGTGGCGCTGTCGGGGTCCATGGTGCGTGCCATGGAGAGGGTGCCCCGCAGGTTGCTCAGCCCGTTGCTCGACTCGTTGACGATGGGGGGCATGGTGGCCTTGGTGCTCAGGTCCTCGGTGAGCCCGCCGCCCTGGATCACGAAGCCCGGCACCACCCGGTGGAAGGTGGTCGCGCCCAGCCCGTCGCTGCCGTCGTAGAAGCCCGCGTTCACGTAGGCGAGGAAGTTGGCGGTGGTGATCGGAGCGAGCTCCTCGTCGAGCTCGATCACGATCGTCCCCAGGTTGGTCTCCATCACCACCTGCGGGGGGCCGGCTGCCCCGCTGGACTCGCTGCCGTCCATGCCGGTGGTAGAGCCCGGGCCGGTCTCGGTCCCGCCCGCGCTCGTGGTGCCGGGGGGCTCCTCGGTGGTGCCGTCGTCGGTCGCGGGCGGGGCGGTCTGGCCCGTGGTGGTCATGGTGGTGCTGGAGTCGCCGTCGTCGCCGGGGCAGCCGCCGAGGACGAGCACGAGGAGGCCGAGGGCCGAGGACGAGCCGGGACGCATGCGCATGGCCGCGAGCATACCCGCGGCGGACGGCGAAATGGCGGCGATTCGCTGGGCGCGGGAACCTCGGGCCTCGGGCGCTGTCCTCATCGCCGCACCCACCAAGGAGCGCCCGCATGAGCCCCGCGTCGTCGTCCTCGCTCGCTACCGAGCCCTTCGTCCGCGATCGTCGACGATCCCGGCTGCTGCTGTCCGCGTGCGCCCTGCTGGCCGTGGGCGCCGGGATCAACCTCCATCGCCACCTCGCCTCGCCCGAGCCGACCCCGCTGGAATTCGACGACGAGGAGCTCTCCACGGAGTCGCGCTTCGTGGCGTACATGGAGCAGCCCGAGGAGCCGCCGGAGCTCGAGCAGCTCGACGGCCAGGGGCAGGACGAGGCGGGGGGCTCGGGCCAGCGCCACAAGGGCGAGGAGGGGCGGATGGGCTTCTCCCCGCGCAAGGGGCTCTACGCCATGAAAGCCCCGCGCACGGCCATGCCCCAGCTCTCTCGCAACTACGACCCCGCCATGGCGGCCCGCAACGCGGGGATCCTCGGCATGATGCAGCAGGAGTCGGGGCACTTCCTGGCCAGCCCCTACGGGGCTGCCTTCGCGGTCGGCAACGACGACGAGTCGGTGTGGGGCGGCCAGGCGGGTCTCCAGCGTCCGGCCTGGAGCGTGGACGACTACCGCGAGTGGCTGAAGGAGGGCTTCTCCACCACCGCCGACGATGCGACCTCGACCTTCTCGATCGACGTGGACACCGGCGCCTACAGCCTGGTGCGGCAGCAGCTCGTCGACTACGGCTCGCTGCCCCCTCCGGGCGGGGTCCGCATCGAGGAGCTCATCAACTACTTCGACTACGACTATCCCGAGCCCAGCGGCGAGGTGCCGGTGTCGATCACCTCCGAGGTGGGCCCGTGCCCGTGGGACTCCGACCACCGGCTGGTGCACGTGGGCCTGCAGGGGCGCCACGTGGCCCCGGCCGCGGTGCCGCCCCGCAACCTGGTGTTCCTCGTGGACGTCTCGGGCTCGATGGGCGCCTCGCTGCCGCTGGTGATCTCGTCGCTCACCTACCTCAGCGAGCAGCTCGGCGAGCGGGACACGATCTCCATCGTGGTCTACGCGGGCTCGTCGGGCACCGTGCTGCCGCCCACCTCGGGGGCCGACAAGGCCACCATCCTCGGCGCGCTCGAGCGCCTGCAGGCGGGGGGCTCGACCAACGGCGGGGAGGGCATCCAGCTCGCCTACGCCCTGGCCCGCGAGCACTTCGTGGAGGGCGGGATCAACCGCGTGATGCTGGCCACCGACGGCGACTTCAACGTGGGCCTGACCGATCACGACGCGCTGGTGGAGCTCATCGAGCACGAGCGTCGCTCCGGGGTGTTCCTGTCGGTGCTCGGCTTCGGCGGGAGCAACTACCAGGACGTGACCATGGAGCAGCTCGCCGATCACGGCAACGGCAACTACGCCTACATCGACGGGCTGGCCGAGGCGCGCAAGGTGCTGGTGGAGCAGGCAGGCTCCACCCTGATCACCATCGCCAAGGACGTGAAGATCCAGGTCGAGCTCGATCCCGCGGTGGTCAAGAGCTACCGCCTGGTGGGCTACGACAACCGGGTGCTGGCCGATCGAGACTTCGCCGACGACACCAAGGACGCGGGCGAGATCGGGGCGGGGCACACCGTGACCGCGCTCTACGAGGTGGAGCTCGAGGAAGACGCGGCCGCGGGCGATCCGCTGATGGAGCTGCGGCTGCGCTACAAGGAGCCCGACGGGGCCCGCAGCAAGCTGGTGGAGGTGGCGGTGCGGGACGAGGGGCGCTCCCTGGCGCAGAGCTCGGACGACTTCCGCTTCTCGGCCGCGGTGGCGGGCTTCGGCCTGCGGCTGCAGGGGGCGCCCAGCAAGACCGAGCCCGGCTCGCTCGAGGATCTGCGCGACCTGGCCCGCGACGCGCGGGGAGGCGATCACCACTGTCGGCGGGCCGAGCTGGTCTCGCTCGTCGAGCGGGCGAGCGGGCTGATGGGCCACCCGCTGGAGCCCACGGTGAGCCACTGCGTGCCCACGCCCGAGCCGCCGCCCACGGTGGCCCGGCCGCTGCCGGTGCTCGACGACGTCGGGGCCGACGCGGCCGCGGACGCGAGCACCAGCGGCGAGGGCGGGGAGCCGTTCGACTGGAAGCGCTTCGTGGTCGAGGTGCTCTACCTGCTGCCACCCCTGCTGGCGCTGCCGCTGTTCGTGATGGCGCTACGCCGGCCCCGGCGACGGCGTCGCGACTGAGGCGGCCGCGGGCTCCGGCCCGGGGCGCCTCGGGGCCGCGCTCGGCGAGCGCTCACCCGTCGCGGATCACGGAGCCTCGGCTCATCGCTCCGGCGATGCGTCGGGCTCGTCGTCCTCGGTCTCGCGTCGTGCTCCGTCGAGGATCGCCTGCTGGTGCGCCCACTCGAGACGCTCGCGCAGGCGGTCGGCCTTCGAGCGCCCGAAGTGCAGCGCGTTGGCGTCGGCCTGGCGCTGCTGGGCTTCCCGTTGCTTGCGCTTGCGGACGCGACCGAGGTTGATGACGTCACCCATCGTGGCGCTCAGAGGATAGCGCGCTTCGTCGACGGCTGTCTGCGCGCGGAGGATCGCGTGGGGTATGATGCCGTCGTCGCAGGTGGTTTTCGCGTGATGAAGCCCAACGTCGCCTCGCTCCTCGCCGTGCTGCTCGGGGGCTGTGCGCCCTCCACCGGCACCAACCCACCGCGCGCGGAGCCGAGCCCGGCTCTCGCGGAGCCGCAGCCCACCGAGCCGTCGCCGGCGGAGGCCGTCGTCGACGACGTCGATGCCCGCTCGGCCGTCGAGCCCGTAACCGCCGTGAGCGAGATTCCCGTCGATGCGGAGCTGTGGCGTCCGCCCCTGCCGATGCTCTCGCTCGAGACGATCTCCGACGCGGAGAAGGAGCAGGTCCGGGTGTGCGTGGAGACCCATCACCTCGATGCCCCCGATCCCCTGCCCGCCGAGCTGATGGCCGCGGCGACCTGCCTCCGCGACACGCGGAGCTACGGCGCGGAGATCCGCCTCTACAAGGTCCTGCTCGCCGAGCACCACTCGGCGGAGGATCTCGCCGATGCCCAGCGTCGGCTGGCCCTGCGCCTCGAGCAGATCGACTCCCTCCACGATGCGCTCGACGCCTACGCGAGCTACCTGCGGTACTATCGCAAGAACGAGGACTCGCTCGCGGTGGGACGGCGAGCGGTGTGTCTGGCGCGCGCGGTGTCCAACCCGCAGCGCGAGGAGGACCTGCTTCGCACGCTCCAGACCGACTATGGGCGCAAGGGCTTCGTGCGCCCGCAGCCCGAGGCGCTCCCCGAGCTCTGCGGCGAGGCTCCGCCGTAGCGGCGAGCCAGCGGGGCCCGATCCCGGCTCAGACCCCCGCGTCGAGCTCGCGCACGCCGATGTCGTCGAGCAGGTACTCCACCACCGCGCGCTGCATCTCGATGCGCCGTGCCTCTTCGAAGCCCATCCAGGTCTCGATGCACAAGCCGATGCAGCCGGTGGCGTCCACGATCACCTCGGTGGACGAGGTGGCCACCGGGTAGTGCTGCGGGTCGAAGTGCTCGCCCGGCTCGGTGAAGCGCTCATTGAGGCGCTCGAGCACGCGGCCCACGATCTCGGGCATGGGGTCCACGCCGTAGACGATGGTCTGCCCGAAGGAGGGGACCACCTTGGGGTCGTAGCGCTTCATGCTCTCGTGGAGCGTGGCCATGAGCGCGGGCCGCTCGTCGATCACCAGGTCCATGAAGCGCCGCGCCAGCCGGCGCTCGCGCTCGGGCGAGTCGGCGTCGCCGGGGAAGCAGCGGTTGAGGTCGAGCCCGCCGGGGGCCATGCGCCGACGGGCCCGGTAGGCGGGGGGGTTCATCACCGGCACCACGATCAGCCGGCCGTGGGTGGGGCGGAAGCCCTCCTCGAGCAGCTCCTGCAGCGCGTGCACGCCCGCGACCTCGTCGCCGTGGATCCCGGCCTGGATGAGCGCGGTGGGGCCCGGGCGCTCCGCGTCGAAGACGTGAAGCGGCAGGGTGGGGGAGAACCAGTGGGTTCCGGGGCTCAGCGGCATGGGGATCCTGGGAGGCGCTCAGGGCAGATCGCGGCGCTTGAAGATGCACCACGAGGCGTCGGAGGTGACCTGGAGCTGGTGGGCCAGGGTGTAGTCGGGGCCGAAGCGCTTGTCGTAGTACACCAGCGCCACGCCGGTCAGCTCGGGGGTGCTGCAGCGGTTGCTGCCCATCACCAGCACGGCGTACTCGGGGCGCACGGAGAAGAAGCGCTCCACGTAGCCCTCGCCGATCTTGCGGGTGTAGCCGCCGGGGAGGTCCTTGATCACGGGATCGACCAGGCCCAGCAGATCGAGGATGGGGTAGTCGGTGCGGTAGCCGACGTAGCCGATGTCGCCGATGGCCACGGTGCCGGGGGTGGCCCGGGTGGCGAGCCACTCGGCGGCCTGCCCGGCGGTGTTCATCCAGTAGCGCATCTCCTCCTTCACCAGCTTCTCCTGTGCCTCCCCCACGTGGTGCAGGCGCACGAGGCCGGCGTAGAGGGTGAACAGGGAGAGCGCCAGGATGGCGGCCGCGTCGCGGGTCTCCACGATGCCTCGGATGCCCAGCCCCACCAGCACGAACAAGAAGGGCTCGGCCGGGGCCAGAAAGCGGTGGTACGACATCCAGTCGCCGCCCACGAGCAGCACGTAGAGGAACCAGGCCACGGTGATCGCCGACAGCGACGCGAGCTCGCGGTGGCGCCTCACCAGGCCGATGGCCAGGCCGAGTAGCCCGAGGAACACGATGGGTCCCCCGGTGTCGAGGTAGCTCAGCAGGTAGTCGCTGCCGCGATCGAGCTGCTGGTGCAGGTCGCCGGTCTTGGCCCCCAGCGTGGCCGGCAGCCAGGCCCCGTAGTAGGCGTGACGCCACAGCAGGTGCACCAGCAGCGGCCCGCCGCACAGCGCCCCGCGCAGCAGGTTCTGGCGCGAGAAGAAGCCGCGGCCCAGCAGCAGCATGGGCAGGCCCACGAACAGCGGGGCCTCGGGGCGGGTGAGCCCGGCCGCGGCGAAGATCAGGCCCGACCAGGGGATCCTCGCCCCGCGCTCCACCTCGAGGAACATCCGCCAGGTGCCCCACAGCACCAGGAAGGTGAAGGCGCTGGTCTCCAGGCCCAGCACCGCGTAGGCCGTGAGCGGCATCGAGCTGGCCAGCAGCCAGGTGGCCACGCAGGGCAGGGTGCGCAGCGGCATCATGCGGTCGGCGAGGCGGTAGGTGATCACCACGATCCCGATCGCCGCCGCGGCGCCCAGCACCTTGGAGAGCACGTGGGGATCGATGCCGAGGGTGAAGCCCCCGGCCAGGATCACGGTCCACAGGAAGTTGGTGTAGCCCTCGACCGCCTCGCCCGGGTTGTAGACCAGGCCCAGACCGTGGGCGAGGTTGCGGGCGTAGCGGAACGAGATGTAGCTGTCGTCGATGGTGAACCAGTGGACCCGCCACATGTTCACCAGCAGGATCCACAGCGGCAGCCCCAGCCCCAGCAGCAGGTGGATCCAGCGCGGCAGCCCGTCGCCCCGGCGCCAGGCCGCCACCGCCGGCCACGACAGCAGCGTGCCGAGCCTCATCGCTCGTCGGTCCCCTCGCGCATCCGGCGGGCAAAGTACCACGCGCTCACCACGAACGCAGCGGTGCACGCGACCGAGCCCACGTACGAGAAGCCGCGGAAGAAATCGAGCCACGACAGCTCGGCCTGGCCGAAGGACTTGTACAGCAGCACCACGATCGAGCCCGCGTAGCCGAAGGCGTCGGTCACGTAGATCATGAACACGGCGGTGCCCGCCGCCCCGGTGGCCGCGATGAGGCGGTCGAAGAGCATGCAGCCGTAGGGCACATAGGCCAGGTAGAGCCCGGTGCCGATCAGCACCATCCACCACACCGCCGAGAGCATCCCGAGGTCGAAGGCGAGCGTGGCCAGGCCGATGAGCAGGGTGCCGCCGGCCATCACCCCGTGCACGGCGAAGAACGCCCGCCGGTTGTCTCGCACCCGGTAGAGCAGGGCGAGCCCCACCAGCACCGCGAAGGCCACGGGCAGCTCGCTGAGGGTGAACAACGCCGGCTTGCCGCTCTCGCCCACCGCCTTCCAGATCTCGGCCGCGAAGTTGTCACGGAAGTCCCGGTACGCGGTCAGCAGGGTGTAGAGGCCGGTGAGCACCACCAGGCCGCCGGCGAAGCGGGTGAAGAAGGCCCGGCGCTCGCCCGCGGCCATGGGGTGACGCTCGGTGCGGGCCTCCACGTCCTCGGGGGCGGGCGGCGGGAGCTGGGAGAGCATCCAGACCGCGCCCAGGAACGGGGGCAGGAACACCAGCCCGGTGACGAAGGGCATCCAGGCCTCGGGCACGCCCAGCTCCAGCAGGCTGGCGCCCACCGACTTCACCGCCCCGCTGGCCACGATGTACGACGCGCTCAGGCCGGCGCCCAGGATCTCGGAGGTCCGCCGCCCCTCCAGGAAGCCGAAGACCAGGCCCCACACCGCGCCCAGGGGCAGCCCATTAAAGAAGATCGCGATCGGCCGCAGGCGGGGGGGCAGGGCGCCCACCCCCACCAGGGCCAGCTCGGCCGTAATGATCAGCCCGACGAGGACCACGGCCCGTCGTTGGGCCGAGAGCTCGGTGACCAGCTTGACCCCGAGGAACTTCGACAGCGTGTAGCCCAGGACCTGGGCCAGCACGAGGGTGGTCTTGAGGTCGAGCCCGAAGCTGCCCTCGCCTTCGAAGGTGGCGGCGGCGAACGGCTTGCGGAAGCCGTACATGCAGAAGTAGGCCGAGAACGCCGCGACGATCGCGTAGGCGGAGAAGGCCGCCGGGGAGGCGCGCTCCAGCCATGCGCGGAGGCTTCGGGCCACGCTCGGAGCTTGCGCCGGTCGGCCCGGCGGGCGCAAGCACCGGAGGCCCGTGGGGCCGCTCACGGGTTTGACGCCCGAGCGGCCTCCGGTGTATCTGGCAAGGATGGGAGCGGCCGTGATCACCCCCGCGGTCGCTCCCAGACCTCAGGAGCTCGAATGATGGTGAACAGGCACCTCGTGTTGGCGCTGGCGATCCTCGTGCCCCTCGGCTGTGCCGGGCGCAAGGCGGTCTGGAAGGAAGACCCGGCGGCGGGCGAGTCCAAGGCCGCCGCCACGGGCTCCGATGCGGGCTCGGCCACGGCGGCCGGCGATCAGCACTGGGCCAAGCGCACCGATCCCGCGGCCATCCGGGCGGCCATCGCCGAGTGGGAGAAGGTGGCGGAGGCCGATCCCAAGAACCTCGACGTGGCGGTCAAGCTGACCCGCGGCTACTACTTCCTCGCCGACGGCTACCTGCGCGACGACGAGAAGGCCTACCTCAGCACCATGGACAAGGCCGTCAAGTGGGGGGAGCGGGCCATGGTCGCCGCGTCGCCCGAGTTCGAGGCCAAGATGCGCGACGGCGCCAAGATCCCCGACGCGGTCAAGTCGGTGCCCAAGGAGGGCGTGCCCGCCATGTACTGGTACGCCAGCGCGCTGGGCAAGTGGGCCAAGATGAAGGGCTTCGCCGTCCTGCTCGGCCAGAAGGACAACGTGAAGGCCACGATGGATCGCTGCCTCGAGCTCGAGCCCACCTTCTACTACGGGGGGCCGCACCGCTACTTCGGGGCCTTCTACGCGGTGGCGCCGGCCTTCGCCGGTGGCGACCTCGAGAAGTCCAAGGTGCACTTCAACAAGTCCCTGGAGATCGAGCCGAGCTACGTGGGGACCAAGGTGCTGTGGGCGGCCGAGCTGTCGGTGAAGCTCCAGGACGAGGACTCCTTCGTCAAGCTGCTCAACGAGGTGCTGGCGACTCCCGACGATGCAATCCCCGAGCTGACGCCGGAGATCATCGTGGAGAAGGGCAAGGCCAAGGAGCTGCTCGCCCAGCAGGACGATCTGTTCTAGTCGGGTGCTCCCCGAGGGCCGCGAGGCGAACGGGGTTACTCGGTGGGAGGGGCTCGGCCGCCAGGGGCTCGGGCCCTTCGTGCGTGGGGGGGTCCGTGAGGGATCCGGTCGTCGGCCCCGATTCGGCGGGCACGCTAGGGCAATCACCGTTCGACCTGGACTTCCGGCTTGCCTTGGGTCCCCCCGAGGCGGTTCAATCGGGGTCCACCCTCTCGAACAGCATTGAAGGTGGGGGCCAGTGCCTGCGTCCCAAGGGGCGCCGTTCTCCCGGGGGGCCGAGGATGGCGGACGCCCCGTTCTCGCTCCCGTTCCCAACCCGAGGACCCGCGAAGATCCATGCTCAAGAAGACCTCCACCACCCGCCGCCGCTTCGTCCAGGGCACCACCGCCGCCGCCATCGCGCCGTTCTTCATCGGGCGCGCCCGCGCCGACGAGCCCGAGTTCGTGATGAAGGTGGCCACGGCGGCGCCTCCGGGGACGCCCTGGGCCTCGCAGCTCAAGAAGCTCAAGTCGCACATCAAGGACGCGAGCGGGGGGCGGATCAAGGTCAAGACCTACCTCGGCGGCGGCCTGGGTGACGAGATCTCGACGGCGGAGGCGACCAAGCGCGGGTCGATCCAGGTGTTCGGCGGCAGCGCGGGAGCGCTGGCCTCGGCCGTCCCCGAGCTCAACGTGCTCGAGCTGCCCTACCTGTTCGCCGACGAGAAGGCCGCGGACAAGGTGCTCGACGAGGTCATCCGCGAGGATCTCGACGCCCTGCTGTGGGAGCGCGGCTACAAGCTGTGGTTCTTCTCGGAGAACGGCTACCGCTCGATCGGCTCCACCTTCCCCATCAAGAGCCCGGCCGACCTCGCGGGCAAGAAGATGCGCTCGCAGGAGTCCACCGGCCACCTGGAGACCTGGCGGGCGTTCGGGGCCTCGCCGGTGCCCATCGCGGTGACCGAGGTGCTCTCGAGCCTGCAGACCGGGGTGGTCGACGGCTTCGACAACACCCCGCTGTTCGCCTTCGCGGCCTCGTGGCAGCAGGCGATCTCCCACTTCACCCTCACCAAGCACATCTACCAGCCGGGGGTCATCGTGATCTCCCGCAAGTTCTGGGAGACCCTGCCCGCCGAGCTGCAGACCCTGGTGCTGGGCGACCCGGCCGACCTCGCCAAGAAGGGGCGCCGGGGGGTGCGGGCCATCGGCCCGATGCTCGAGCAGAACTTCACCGACTCCGGCATCGAGCTGGTCAAGCTCGACGCGGGGGAGCGAGCGGCGTTCGCCAGCAAGTCCGAGCAGGTCCACGACTGGTTCCGCAAGGACACCAGCTCGGTGGGCAAGGCGATGCTGGACAAGATCAAGGCCGCGACGTAGGCGGAACGCCGCCGGGGCGTCCTCGGGGACGCCGCGCGAGGGGGCGGGTGACGCTTGGGCGTTGGCCGCCCCCGCTCGCGTTCGAAGGGCGGCGGGCCACCTGTGGCGGGGGCCGGGTTTGCGCTACGATTCGCCGCACTGGTGTCGGACTCGACCTACGCGCGCATCGATCACGCGGTCTTCCGCATGGAGCGAGCCATCGTGGTGGTCTCGCTCGTGGTCATGGCGGTGGTCGTGTTCCTCGACGTGGTGCACCGCGGCTTCTCGGGCGAGGACAGCAAGCTCGCCGAGGTGGTGGCAAGGATCGCCGGCTGGCTCGGCTCCGAGATCACCAAGGACACGCCGGCCTACGAGAGCCTGGAGGCCTCGTCGCCGTGGATCCTGTTCGTGGGCTTCAGCGCGCTGAGCTACTTCGGCATCCGCTCGGCCAAGCGCGCCGTCCCGGTGCCCCCGCCGCTGGCCCTCGGCGCCGCGGTGGCCGGGGTGCTGGTGTCGTACGGCCTGGTGCGCCTGATGCTGGTGCTGCTGCCCAACGGGCTGGTGTGGTCGCAGCCGCTGGCGCTGGTGCTCACGCTGTGGGTGGGCTTCATCGGCGCCTCGATGTGCACCTACGAGAACCGCCACCTGCGGGTCGAGGCGGTGCAGCGCTTCCTGCCCGAGAGGATCCGCCCCTACGTGGCCTTCGTCTCCGGCCTGCTCACCACCGCGGTGTGCCTGGGCCTTCTGTGGGTCTCGCTGCGCTACGTGCTGTTCAACTACGAGGAGTACGTGGGCACCGAGGGCAAGGGCGGGATGTTCCAGGGCATGGACATGCCCAAGTACATCGGCTTCTCGGCCCTGCCGGTGGCCTTCGGGTTCATGGCCGTGCGCTTCTTCGTCAAGTCCCTCGCCGCGCTGCGGGGCGAGCTCGGGGAGCCGGTGGACCCGGTGCTGGCGGCGGGGGGCATGCCCGAGCTCGACGACCCCCTGGGCGATCGTCGGCCCAGCGAGGTGGCGACCGAGGCCCTGTCGATCTCGCGGCCGGGTGAGCGCCGGCCCAGCGCCGTGGACACGATGACCTCGAAGTCGGAGATGATCGCGTCTCGGCTCCCGCCCCCGAGCAGGATCCCCACCGACGCCCACGAGATCATCTCGGCTGCGTCGGGGGTGCTGGGGGCCGAGGACAGCGGGGTCAACGTGTCCCCCGACCTCGTCGAGACCCGCAAGCTCGAGGAGGGCCCCATCCGCTTCGTCGAGGACTCGGACGACGGCGAGGAGGGGCCCCGATGAGCCCGCGCATCCGCATCTCCCGGGCGGTGGCCCTGCTCGCCCTGCTGGTGGTGGTGGGCCTGTCGATGACCGGCCACGCCTCGCCCGAGGGCAGCGATCTGGCGGCCGAGCTGGCCGACGACGCCAGCGCTCCCGCCGGCGCCGGCCTGATGCTGGTGGCCGCGCTGGCGCTGATGGTGGTGCTGGGCTCGCCGCTGTTCGTGATCATCGGCGTGCTCGCGGCGATGTGCTTCCTGCTCTACGGCGAGCCCAGCCTCTACAAGCTGGACACCTGCACCACCCTCGACCCCGAGTCGATCTGCGGCTACGACATCTTCCCCGCCAAGATCGCCAACCTCACCACGAAGAACGTGCTGCTGGCGATCCCGTTCTTCGTGGTGTCGGGCGCCATCATGAGCGCGGGCGACATCGCCAACCGCCTGGTGGCCTTCGCCCGGGCGCTGGTGGGCTGGCTGCCCGGTGGCCTGGCCGTGGCCACGGTGGGCGGCTGCATCTTCTTCGCGGCGATCAGCGGCAGCAGCCCGGTCACCGTGATCGCGATCGGGACCATGATGTACCCGGCGCTGGTCAAGGCCGGCTACGAGAGCCGCTTCTCGATGGGCCTGGTCACCACCGCCGGCTCGCTGGGCATCCTCATCCCGCCCTCGATCCCCATGCTGGTGTTCGCCATCGTGGCCGGCGGGCGGGTGCCGCTGGACGTGGGCGAGCTGTTCTTGGCGGGCATCCTGCCGGGGGCGCTCATCGGGCTGTTGCTGTCGCTGTACAGCATCTGGGTGGCCCGCCGCGCGGGCGGCATCGAGCGCACCCGCTTCACCTTCCGCGACGTGCTCACCCGCTTCCGCGAGGGTTTTTGGGCCGTGATGCTGCCGGTGCTGATCCTCGGCGGGATCTACTCGGGGCTGTTCACGCCCACCGAGGCGGCCGCGGTCAGCGTGATCTATGCGTTGGTGGTCGAGCTGGCCATCCACCGCGAGATCGGGCCCGAGCACCTGCCCAAGATCCTCTCCGAGTCCGCGGTGATGATGGGCACCCTGCTCATCATCATGGCCCTGGCCTTCGCCCTCAACGACTTCCTGGTCGAGGAGAAGATCCCCGACATGGCGGTCGAGATGATCCGCTCCATGGAGCTGGGCCCGCTCGAGTTCCTGCTCATCGTCAACCTGATGCTGTTGGTGGTGGGGGCGCTGATGGACTCGATCTCGGCGATCATGATCATCGCCCCGCTGCTCAAGCCCATCGCGGATCAGCTCGGCATCGACCCCGTGCACCTGGGGGTGGTGTTCATCGTCAACCTCGAGATCGGCTACCTGACCCCGCCGATCGGCATCAACCTGTTCGTGGCCTCCAGCGTGTTCAAGAAGCCGCTGGGCGAGGTGATCCGCTCGGTGCTGCCGTTCATCGGCATCATGTTCGTGGGGCTGGCCGTGGTGACCTACGTGCCCACGGTGGCCATGGGCCCGGTCAACCTGCTGCTGCGTGACGAGCCGTTCTACGAGCCGCTGCCGGAGGTGGGGGTGGGGACCCAGGCCGGAGGGCTCGGGGGCAATGCCGGCGGCCCGGGCCAGGGCGCCGGCAACTCGGGCGAAGGGCGGGAGGTCGGGCGCTCGATGGCCGAGATGAACGAGGTCAGCGAGAAGTATGCGGAGGACCTCTACATCCTGTGCGAGGTCGCGCAGACGGTGGTCGACGCGGAGCTACCCGCGGGCGAGCGACCGGCTCGGTGGAAGTCCGAGGTCGAGTCCGAGGATGTCTCCAATGCGCAGGTCCTCGAGCTGGCGGCGATGGTCGAGACCGGCATGGGAGATCCCGGCGTGTACCCGAGGCTCGTCGCGCGGGCGAGCGAGCTCATCGGCGCCAAGTGGACCTGTGAGGCGCTGGAGCAGCTGTTGAGCTCGGGCGGGGCTGCGGCGGGCGGCGATGGGGCCGGGGCCAAGGCCGATGCGGCTGACGGCGAGGCTGGGGTCGACGGTGATGCGGGCGACGGCGATGCGGCTGGGGCCGACGCCAAGGCGGGCGACGGGGCCGAGGGCGACCCCGACGGTGGCTGATCAGCGCGCAAGACGCACATGATCCGCTCGTCGGTGAGGGTCGTACCTGGTGCGAGCCGCCGATGTACCGCCCCGCGACCACCCTTCCCCTGAGCACCGAGCGTTCCCCCCGGCTGCGGGTGGGTCAGCAGGCCGGCCGCTATCGTCTCCTCGAGATCCTCGGCCGCGGGGCCATGGGCACCGTCTACCGCGCCTTCGACACCGTGCTGGAGCGGCACGTGGCGCTCAAGTCCCTGCACGTGGAGGACGCGCGATCCCGCCAGCGCTTCGTGCAGGAGGCCCGGGCCATGGCTCGGATCTCCCACGCCAACGTGGTCGAGGTGTTCGACGTGGTGCGGGCCGAGCGGGCGGACGGCCCGGGCGAGCAGACCCTGATCGCGATGGAGCTGGTGGAGGGGCAGACCCTCGAGGCCTGGCTGCGGGTGGCTCGGCACTGGACCGACATCCGCGACGTGTTCGTGCAGGCGGGCCGGGGCCTGGCCGCCGCCCACGAGGCGGGCATGATCCACCGCGACTTCAAGCCGGCCAACGTGCTGGTCGATCACCGCGGGCGGGCTCGGGTCACCGACTTCGGGCTCACGCTGACCGCCGAGGAGCGGGCGCCCACCATCGAGGAGGACGCCGAGGACTCGGCCCTGCGCGAGCTCGAGGTGACCTCGCCCGGGATGGTGGTGGGGACGCCGGCGTACATGGCTCCGGAGCAGCACCGCGGCGATCAGCTCAGCGCCGCCTCCGATCAGTTCGCCTTCTGTGCCGCGCTGTTCGAGGCGCTCTTCGGCGAGCGCCCCTTCGACGGGCGGAGCTGCCGAGAGCTGTCGCGACAGAAGCACCTCGAGCTGCTCGCCGAGGGCGATCGTCGCCGCGAGGTGCCGGCCTGGCTGCGCAAGGTGGTCCTGCGGGGCCTGCGGGCCGACCCCCGCGAGCGCTACTCCTCGATGGCCGCGCTGCTCGACGCCCTGCGCGGGCCCGCGGCCCGGCAGCGGGGCTGGACCCGCTGGGCGATGGCCGCGGCGCTGGTGCTCGGAGGCGCTGGGCTGGGCCTGGTGAGCACCTCCGGTCAGCCGGGCGTCGGTCAGTCGGCGGCCGCGACCTGGGGCGCCTCGCCGCTCTCGTCGGCGTCGGCGTCGGCCTCGGTGGCTGCCTTGGAGGCCTCGGCCTCGCCCTGCTCGCTGGCTTCCTCGAGCTCGTCGCCGTCACGTCGCAGGTAGAAGAACAGCAGCACCACCCCTACCAGCAGCAGCACGTCGGCCACGTTGAAGGTGGGCCACGAGCCGCCCCAGGGGTAGTTGATCTTGATGAAGTCGACGACGCCGTAGTAGCCGCCGTCGTTGGCCCGCACCAGGCGATCGTGGAGGTTGCCCAGGGCCCCCGCCGAGACCAGCCCCACCGCCACGAAGCCATAGGCGTGCTTGGTGGGCAGCGAGAAGGCCAGCCAGGCCATGTAGGCCAGCGCCAGCGCGGTCACGCCGATGAAGAAGAAGCGCGACCAGGAGGCATCGTTGAGGAACCCGAAGGCCGCGCCGAGGTTGAAGCTGAACGAGAATTCGAGCAGCGGGTCGATCACCATGATCGGCTTGCCGCGCCGGAGGTTCTCCCACGCCCAATTCTTGCTCCACAGGTCGAGCGCGAGGGTGAGGACCGCGATCACCACGGTGAGCGCCACGCGGGCTCGGCGGGGCGGCGCAGGGGGAGGAGCGGGCGCGTCGGGCATCGGGGCTTCGATGTAGCACATCCCCAGGGGGCCCCTGGCCACGCGTCCGAGGCGCGGGGGGACGGCCTCCACATAGGTCCACTTCCGCGCCTTTTCCGCAGTGGCACGTTCGGATACGCTTGGGCCGACCATCGAGGCACGAGTGGAATTCGAGGAGATCGAGCAGACCCAGCTCGCGGGCATGACGGCCCCGACCGTGACGACGGCTCCGCCCGAGCGTCCCTCGAGCCAGGTGGGAGACGTCCGACAGATCGGTCGCTACCCGGTGCTGGGCAAGCTCGGCGAGGGCGGCATGGGGGCGGTGTACGCCGCCTACGACGAGCAGCTCGACCGACGGATCGCGATCAAGCTGCTGATCCGCAGCGGAGGCCCTCGCGATGAACGCAACCGCGCCCGGATCCGCCGCGAGGCGCAGGCGATGGCGCGGCTGTCGCACCCGGCGGTCGTCCACGTGTACGAGGTGGGGGAGTTCGAAGGGCTCACGTACATCGCGATGGAGTACGTGCGCGGCACCACCCTCAAGAAGTGGCGCGAGAAGCCGCATACGCTGCAGGAGCGGATCGACGTGCTGCTGCAGACGGGGCGCGGGCTGGTGGCGGCCCACCGCGCGGGCGTGGTGCACCGCGACTTCAAGCCCGACAACGTGATGGTCGACAAGCACGGGCGCGCTCGCGTGCTCGACTTCGGCTTGGCGCAGGCGCACGACGACGGCAGCGTGGAGCGGACCGAGGAGACCTTCGCTCCGCCCGGCTCGTCGTCGGCGCTGGACGGGCTCTCCCCCGAGCTCACCCGTGCGGGCACGGTGATGGGCACGCCGGCCTACATGTCGCCCGAGCAGCACCTGGGCGCGCCCACCAGCACCTCGACCGATCAGTACAGCTTCTGCGCCGTGGCCTACGAGATGCTCTACGGCGTGCGCCCCTACTCGGGGCCCAACCGCCTCGCGATCGCCTACGCGATCCACAAGGGCGAGATGACCCCGCCGCCGGCCGATCACAAGGTGCCCGGCAAGATCCACGAGGTGATCATGCGGGGCCTGGCCAGGGAGCCGGGCGCGCGCTGGCCCTCGATGGAGGCGCTGGTGGACGCGCTCGAGGCCGCCACCGGAGCCAAGCGCCGGCCGTGGCTGTGGCCGCTGGTGGCGGGGGTGGGCCTGGTGATCATCGGGGTGTTGCTCGCCCTGCTGCTCACCCGCCCCGATCCGCCCACGCCGGCCGAGCTCGATCGCGTGGAGGCCCTGGCCCAGGCGGCCACCGCCGCGGGAGCGCAGGCCCGCTGGGTGTATCCCGGCGAGGAGCCCGAGGACACCGCGCTGGTGAAGCTGCACCTGCTCGACGAGGTGGCGGAGGACGAGGACGAGCCCGAGGCGCTGGTGGAGGCGGCGCGTGCCAAGGCGGCCGCGCTGCGGGCCGACTTCGGGGCGGCGCTGGTGCGGCTGGGCGACACCTACTGGGCGCGCGAGGGCGGCCGGGTGTTCGCGCGTGACTTCTACCTGCAGGCGGTGCTCTTCGATGGCTCGCTGACCGAGGCGCGGGAGCGCAGTGGCTTCACCAACGGCGAGATCGCCGACATCCGCTCGCGGGCGCTGCGAGGCGAGCTGACCCAGGCCGAGCTCGAGGCCGGCAAGGACCTGGCCGACCTCGCGGCGGTGGTGGCCGTCTCCACACCCACGGCCACCAACGGGGGAGCCAGCGACGAGCCCGGGCCGCCGGACATCGACGCCTTGATCGCCAAGACCCGCCGCAAGCGGCAGATCGAGAAGGCGGTGGAGCTGGGCATCGAGCCCGAGCCGGAGCCCGAGGTCGAGCCGGGGCCACAGCCGGAGTCCGAGGTCGAGCCGGAGCCCGAGCCGGAGCCCGAGCCCGAGCCCGAGCTGGAGGACGAGGAGCCCGAGCCCGACGATGCCGAGGCCCGGGACGCGGCGCGCAAGGAGTCCGAGGCCCTGGTCGAGGAAGCGCAGCGCCTGCGCAAGGCCGGGCGGGCGTCGGCGGCCGAGGCCAAGTTCTTCGCGGCGCTGCGCAAGTGGTCGCGCAACGCCGAGGCCCACGACGGGCTGCGGCGGATCAAGTTCGATGCGGGGCGCTACGCCGAGTCGGTGCCCCACGCCGAGAAGGCGGTGCGCTACGCGGGGAGCAACGCCCGCTACCGTCGCTCGCTGGGTGACGTGTACTTCAAGGTCGGGCGCCTGGCCGACGCCGAGGCGGCCTACGCCAAGGCGGTGGCGCTGGGCGACACCAAGGCGCAGGATCGCCTGGAGATGGTGCGGAAGAAGCTCGGTCGATGAGGGCGCGGCGGATCATCGGCGTGGCGTTGGGGCTGGGCCTGCTCGGGCCCACGCGGGCCCTCGCCCAGCCGCCCTCCGACGACGCGGGCGCACCGCAGACCGCGAGCACGCGGGTGCTGGTGCTGGCCCCCCGCCTGACCGGCGAGCTCCCCCCCGACACCGCGGCGCAGGTGCGATCGATCGTCGCCGACAACCTGGCCGAGGACGGCGTGGAGGTGCTCGTCGAGGGCGAGGCCAGCTGCGAGGACGCGGCCTGCATCGCCCAGGCCGTGACCGCGGCGGGGGCCCGCTTCGCCGTGGGCACCGCGGTGGTGGGCGACGAGGACGAGTTCACGGTGACCGTCACCCTGTACGACGACGCCGGAGTGGCGCTGGCGCCCTTCGAGGATGCCTGCTCGATCTGCGGCTTCGTGGAGGTGCGCGACATGGTCCGCCTGCGGGCTCTCGACGCGCGGGCCGAGCTGGTGCGTCGTCAGGCCGAGGCCGCGCCCGCGCCGGAGCCGGTGCCCCCGGTGAGCCTGCCCGTCGATCTGCCGGCGCCGCGATCCAAGCTGGTGCCCACGGGCTGGGCCCTGGTGGGAGCGGGGGCCGCGGCCACGATCGGCGGCGCGGTGCTGCTGGGTCTGCACCATCGCAGCGCCGGCTGCCTCGAGAACCCGCGCGGGGGCGAGTGCGTGCCGGTGCGCTTCACCACCGCGCCCGCGGGCGGGGCCGTGCTCGGGGCCGGCGTGCTCGTGGTGACGGCCGGCGTGGTGATGGTGGTGCTGGGGCGCCGGGCCGAGAGGCGCGGAGCGCCCTCGCGGGTGAGCCTGCGACCGGGCGGCGTGGCGCTGCGCTTCTGAGATTCTCACCCCGCGGCCGCGGGACCCATGGTCGAGGAAACTGACGTAGAGTCGGCGTGCCGGTGTGACGTCGGATCTTCTATGGTGCACGGTAAGCCCGTTTCTGAGATGGACGCACGCCTCCTGAGCACCTCTGATTGTTGCCAGGTGCCCCGCGAAGCCAGGGTGCCAGAGCACGTTGCTAGTGTTCATGAATCCAGGAGGCTGGCCGGCATGCACGGAGGCCAAAATGGAGCTGATTCACGAACGATGTGCTGGACTGGACGTTCACAAGCTGACCGTCGTGGCGTGCGTGCGGGTCGCCGAGGCCGGCAAGGTCCGGCGTGAGGTCAAGACCTTCTCGACGACGACCAAGGGACTGCTCAAGCTGGGAGACTGGCTGTTCGAGCACGAGATCACGCACGCGGTGATGGAATCGACCGGCGTGTACTGGAAGCCGGTGTGGCACGTGCTGGAGAGCTTCGTCGACCTCTCGCTGGCCAACGCCAAGGAGGTCAAGAATCTCCCGGGACGCAAGAGCGACGTCAGCGACTCGCAGTGGCTCGCGGATCTGCTGGCCCATGGTCTGCTGCGCCGGAGCTTCGTTCCCGAGCGAAGGGTCGAGGAACTGCGTGAGCTGACCCGAACCCGCAAGCAGACGGTCCGCGACATCACACGCCATGCCCAGCGAATCGACAAGCTCCTTCAGGGCGCCAACATCAAGATGCGCTCCGTCCTCAGCGAAGTCCTGGGCAAGAGCGGCAAGGCGATTCTCCGCGCGATGGTTGAGGGCGAGAACGATCCAGACAAGCTCGCGAACCTGGCGAAGGGTTCGGCGAGAAGGAAGAAGGCCGAGCTCGCCGAAGCACTCGATGGCTTCGTCGACGATCACCACCGCTTCCTCCTTCGACAGCATCTGGACGCAGCCGAGCACATGCAGGGCATGGTCGATGCCATCGAGAAGCGGATCGATGAGGTCCTGCGCCCTTTCGCGGGCGCGGCCGCTCACCTGGAGACGATTCCCGGAGTCAGTGAGACGGCCGCTCGGGTCATCATCGCGGAGATCGGAGCCGACATGACGCGATTCCCAACCGCGGGCGAGCTCGTGTCGTGGGCAGGCCTGTGCCCCCAGCTCGATGAGAGCGCGGGCAAGAAGCGGTCCCGCAAGATCCGCAAGGGCAACCCATGGCTCAAGACGACTCTCGTCCAGTGTGCCTGGGTCTCGATTCGCTCGTCAGGCTATCTCAAGAGCCGCTACCACCGGGTGCGCTCTCGCGCGGGGAAGATGAAGGCGATCGTGGCCGTCGCTCGAACCCTGCTGGTGGCCATCTACCACATGCTCCGCGATGGGCAGGACTACCGAGACCTGGGCGAAGCCTTCCTCGAGCAGCGGGACCGAGAGCGGATTGCCCGCTCCCTGACCCGCAGGCTCGAGCGTCTGGGATACGAGGTCGACCTTCGCGCAGCCGCGTAGCCCGCCCCGGTCCAGCTGGGAGTTACTTGCTAGCACCCTTCGGCGCGCTCACCATGACGCTTCGGTGGCTCACCGGGGCGTCATCGTCCGATCGGTGACCAACGCAGAAACCAATAGGCGAAGGTCGCTGCCCGACGAGGACGAAGCTCAACCCCTACCCCTGGCAGGTGGGCATCGCGATTAACCGCTTCGGGCTTCCCGCCGAACGGGCCTGCTCTCCCGCGGACAGAGGCGATTCCCTGGTTGAACGGTCAGTAGGAAGAGCTTAGACGGTCGGGACAGCGACCTTGCCTGCTTAGGGTAGCACCGGCCGTGTCCCGTGCGACCCGAAAACCACCCGGGCTCCCTCACCGCTTCGACGACCCGAGTGCCGCGGGGGAACCCACGGTGCCGAGCACCACCTTCGAAACGAGACGGGCCGCTTGACAGCGGCCCACTCGTCCGTTCTCACGCGACCGACTCAGCGCGGATCGTGGGAGAAGCGAGGGTCGGCCTTGGGGGCCTTCTCGCGGAAGTTGTCGCCGAGTCCGCCCTGCACGGCCACGCTGGGGCCGCCGCGCTTCATCAGGTCGATCTTGCCCAGCACCGCCTCCTCGCGGGTCTCGGTGGGCACCATGTGCTCGCGGCTGTCCATGCGGATGGCGTCGCAGGGGCAGGCCTCCACGCAGAAGCCACACACCACGCACTTGAGCTCGTCGATCACGAAGCTGTGCGGCGCCTTCTCGGCGTCGTCGTGGCGATCCTCGGCCTGGATGTGGATGCAGCGGGCCGGGCACACGGTGGAGCAGCACATGCACGCCACGCAGCGCACCGAGCCGTCCTCGCGGTACATCAGGCGGTGCACGCCGCGGAAGCGCTCCGGGTAGTAGTCCTTGGGATCGACCTCCGGCTCGCCGTAGCGAATGGTGTCGATCTCGCGGTGCCCGGGCGAGAAGGTGTTCTTGAAGAAGTGCCGCGCGGTCGTCAGCAGACCCTCGAGGATCGCGGGCAGGAACACCTGATCGCGGGCGGTCCGCTCGAGGGTGACCTTCTTTACGCCGATGGTCATGGGTGGGCTCCGGTTTGCCTAGGGGGTCGGGGGCTGCTCCGCCCCCGGCATGAGCAGGTACACGACGATGGCGGTGAGGACGATGTTGGCGATGGACAGGGGCAGCAGGCCCTTCCACCCCAGGCTCATCAGCTGGTCGTAGCGGAAGCGGGGCAGGGTCCAGCGGATGAGCAGCTGCAGGGCGCACAGCAGGAACACCTTGCCGCCCCAGATCATCAGGCCCAGCACCACCACCAGGATGTGGGGCACCTCGGTGCCCCAGCCCGTGGCCAGCGACCACACCGCGGCGAAGAGGTGGAGCACGCCCACCAGGGCCAGCAGCGCGCCGAAGGTCTCGCCCGCCTTGCCGGTGCGCCAGGCGGCCACGCCCAGCACGGTGATCCCGGCCCCCACGCCGCCCAGGAACAGCTGGGCCATCAGCGGGCTGGAGAAGCCGCTCGGCCCCAGCATCCCGAAGGGCAGGCCCCAGCCGCCCAGGAACAGGGTGGCCAGCATCGCCGACATGAAGATGACCTCGATGAACTCACCGAGGAAGAACAGGCCGAAGCGCATGCCCGAGTACTCGATGAAGTACCCGATGATCTCCGACTCGCCCTCGGGCAGGTCGAAGGGGGCCCGCTTGGTCTCGGCCATGGCGGCCGTGAAGAACAGAATGAAGGCCAGCGGCTGCAGGGCGATGCCCCAGTAGCTGGCCTCCTGGGCCTTGACCAGGGCGTGGGGCTCGAGCGTGCCGTAGACCAGCAGCGCGCCCACGATGGTCAGGCCGATGGCGACCTCGTAGGAGATCATCTGGGCGCTGGCCCGCAGGGCGCCGAGGATGGCCCACTTGTTGTAGCTGGACCAGCCCGCCAGCGCGGTGCCGTAGGTGGCCAGCGAGGCGATGGCGAAGTAGTAGAGCAGCCCCACGTCGATCTGGGCGATCTGCAGCGGGGTGCCGCCGCGCCCGTCGGCGCACTGGGCCACGTCGGCGGCCGACAGCGGCTCGAGCAGGTGGCCGTAGCACAGCGCATCGCCGAAGGGGACGATGGTGAACACCACCAGGGCCGGGATGAAGGCGAACAGCGGCGCCAGCGAGTAGAGCGCCCGGTGGGCCCGCTTGGGGATGAAGTCCTCCTTGAAGAGCATCTTCACCCCGTCGGCGATGAAGTGGGGGATGCCCCACAGCCGCAGGTTGAGCGGGCCGATCTTGATGTTGGCCATGTTGGGGCCGACCCGGTCCTGCATCATGGCGCTCTGCTTGCGCTCCATCCACGTCAGCAGCGACGCGAGCGGCATGATGAAGCCCATCACCAGCAGCAGGATCTTGAGCAGCGCGGGCACCAGGTACTGGGTGGTCCACGGCGGATCCTCGAAGGTCAGCGAGATGCCGACCGGCTGCGACAGCGCCTCGGCCGGCCCGCGGGCGGCGGTGTGATCGACCCGCACGTCCAGCTCGAGGCGGGCCTCGCCGCTGCGGTACTCGTTGGGAGCGATGACCTCGTCCTCCTCGCCTTCCTCGGGCGGCGCCCCGAGATCGTGGGGGCCCAGGAAGTAGCCGCCGTCCACGCCCAGGTGGAACGAGCTGCGCTGCCCGGGGGGCAGAGTGGCGACCTTGGCGTCCTCGGCGACCTGGAAGCCGGGGAAGTCGGGACCGCTGACGCGGTAGCCCGACAGCACCACGGGGCGCTCGGAGACGTTGACCACCGTGATCTCCACCGAGCGGGTGTCGGGGTGGGCGATGACCTGCCCGGGCTCGATGCGGACCAGGGCCGGGTCCTCGGTGGCGGTGGGAGGCTCGCCACAGGCGGTGGCGAGCAGGCCCACCAGCACGGCCAGGCACAGGGCCGAAAGCCCGAAGGGCCGGCCCCGCCGGGGGGCGAGGAGGCGGGAGAGGATCGCGGCGACGTGGTTCATCTCGGTCTCGGTCGTGTCGCGGGTGCGAAGGAGGACGGAAGCGAAGGGGCTCGCGGCTAGCCGCGGGAGTTGGCCCAGCGCAGGAGGGTGGGGCGCGTGGCCTGGGGATCGCTGACCAGGCTGCGCAGCGGCTCGTGGTCGTGGCGCTCGGCCAGCATGCGGGTGCGCTCCTTGGCGGTGGCCACGTTGCGCAGGCCCATCGCCAGCAGCAGGTCGCGCACCAGGTCGGCGCGGTGCTTGCGGTCGTGCTCGGGGCGCCAGGCCGGCCTCACGATGCGCAGCAGGCCCTGGCGGTTGGTGGTGGTGCCGAGCACCTCGGCCCAGCTCGCCGCGGGCAGCACGATCGCGCAGGCGTCGGACAGCGCGCTGCGGCGCGAGGCCAGGCACACCGAGGCGATCCCGGAGAGCCCGTGCAGGGCCACGTCGGAGAGCTCGCCGCCGTCGTGCAGGAACACCACCGCGTCGTAGGCCCGACCGGCCAGCTCGAGGGCCAGCTCGGCCTCGTGCTTGTTCACCTCGCCGGCGGCGTCGAGCGCCCCGTGGGTGTTGGGGCTCTTGTCGGCGTCGCGCAGGATCGCGTCGCCCTCGCCCCGGGGCCGGCCGAGCACGAAGCGCGTGGGCTCGCCGCCCTGACCCTTGCTCGCGAGCACCTCGGCGAGCTGCCGCAGGGCGTCGTTGGCCTCGTTGGTGGCGTTGGCGGAGAACACCACCGCGACCTTCTTGGCCTGCAGCAGGCGC
Organism: Myxococcales bacterium; assembly: GCA_020633315.1. GTDB lineage: Bacteria > Myxococcota_A > Polyangia > Nannocystales > Nannocystaceae > Paraliomyxa. The sequence goes on along the minus strand of JACKDV010000024.1, from coordinate 18,193 downwards.
TCGGCGGTGACGGCCACCGCCTCGGGCAGCGGCTGCTCCTCGCCGTCCACCGTGGCCCGGTGCACACGCGCGGCGGCGTCGAGCTCCTTGTAGGCGTAGCGGCCCTCGTCGCACATCCAGTGGCCGTTGACCTGGGGGTCGTGGCGCGGCACCAGGCGGTAGGCCTGCTCGTGCTTGGTGTGCAGCTCCACCGCGCAGCCGGTGGCGCAGCCCTGGCAGGTGGTGGGGGTGGCCTTGAGCTCCCAGGCCCGGATCGCGAAGCGGAAGTCCTTGGCCGTCAGCGCGCCCACGGGGCAGATGTCGACCACGTTGACCGAGTAGGGATTGTCGAGGCGATGGCCGGGGGCGATGTCGATCTCCTCGTGGTCGCCGCGGTAGGTCATCGTCAGCTCGGAGGTCCCGGGGATCTCCTGGCAGAAGCGGATGCAGCGGCTACACAGGATGCAGCGCTCCGCGTCGAGCACGATCTCGCGGCCGATGTCCTTGTGCTTGGCCTTGCGGATCTTGGGCACGTCCACGCGGGTGAGCGAGTGGTCGTGGTCCATGTAGTGGCGCTGCAGCTTGCACTCGCCGGCCTTGTCGCAGATGGGGCAGTCGATGGGGTGGTTCTTGAGGGTGAACTCCAGCATCTCCCGCCGCGCCTTGAGCACGGCGGCGTTGTTGGTGTGCACCACCATGCCCTCGCGCACCTCGACCTGGCACGAGGGCTGGAGCTTGCCCATCTTCTCGATCTCCACCAGGCACTGCCGGCAGCTCGCCGCGATCGACAGGCCGGGGTGGTAGCAGAAGTGGCAGACCTCCTCGCCCATCAAGCCGGCGGCCTCGAGCACGTTGGTGCCCTTGCGGGCGCGCACGGTCTGGCCGTCGATGGTGAGGGTGACCGTGCTCGCGTCGTCGAGCGGGGTCGCGTCCGGGGTGATGTCGGGCGGCGGCGCCCAGCCCTCGGGGGGATGGGGCCGCGGGTCCATGCTCGCCAGCGGAGGCGGGGCCGAGCTGGGCGGCGGCACCGTGCCGGGCGAGGGCGGGATGGTCTTGGAGGTGGAGCGGCTGTCGTGGTTGGCCATGGCGCCCAGGGGTCAGCGGTCGCACTCGCCGCCGATCATGTTGATCGAGCCGAAGATGGGGACGACGTCCGCGATGTTGGCCCCGACGATCATCTGGCGCAGCGCGGACGTGGTGTAGAAGGACGGGGGCCGGCAGCGGCACTTGTAGGGGCGGCCGGATCCGTCGCTGACGACGTAGAAGCCCAGCTCGCCGTTGCCTCCCTCGGTGTAGCTGTAGGCCTCGCCCGGCGGCACCTTGATGCCGTCCATGATGAGCTTGAAGTGGGCGATCATGCCCTCGATGGAGTTGTAGACCTCGCGCTTGGCGGGCAGCGCCACGATGGGGTCGTCGATGATCACCGGGCCGGGCGGGATCTGGACCAGGGCCTGCTCGATGATGCTCATCGACTGGGCCATCTCCTCGATGCGCACCAGGTAGCGGGCCAGGTTGTCGCCGCCCTCGGAGACCGCCACGTCGAAGTCGAAGTGGTCGTAGACCGAGTAGGGCTGGTCGCGACGCACGTCGTAGGCCACGTCGCAGGCGCGCAGGCAGGGGCCGGTGATGCCGTAGGAGATGGCATCGGCGGCCGAGATCACGCCCACGCCCTCCATGCGGTCGAGGAAGATGCGGTTGCGCTCGACCAGCGTGCGGATGTCGGTGATGTAGCCGCGGATCTTCTCGAGCTTGACCCGGGTCTTGTCGGCGAAGTCCTCGGTGAGGTCCCACGCCACGCCGCCGATGCGAGCGTAGCTGTGGGTGAGCCGGGCCCCGCTGAGGTCCTCGAGCAGCTCCCACACGTGCTCGCGGGCCCGGTTGCCGTAGAAGAAGGTGGTCAGGCCGCCGAGCTCGGCCAGCGAGGCGGTGATGCAGGTGAGGTGGTCGGAGATCCGCGCCAGCTCGCCGGCGATGACCCGGATGTACTCGGCGCGCTCGGGGACCTGGTCGGTGATGCCCAGGAGCTTCTCCACCGCCATCGCGAAGCCCACGTTGTTGAGCATGGGCGAGACGTAGTTGAGGCGGTCGACGTACGGGAAGATCTGCGACCAGGTGGAGCCCTCGCACTCCTTCTCGAAGCCGCGGTGCAGGTAGCCCACCTGCACGTCGGCGTCCTTGATGAGCTCGCCGTCGATCCGCAACACGACCCTCACGGTGCCGTGCATGGCGGGGTGGGACGGGCCCATGTTGACGATGACCTCCTCGGTGGGCAGCTGCGCCGCTTCCTCGGCGAACTGCTGCATGGAGGGAGACAGCGGGCTCTCGCCGGCCTGGCGCCCCGTGGCGGGGTCGTAGGTCTGCGCGAGGTCGCTGGCGACGGTGGGCGGCTGCCGGAGCTCCGTGGCGGCGGTCATGGGCACCTTACTCGACGCGTCGGTCGTGGCTGTTGGCCAGCAGGCGGGTGGTCTGGTCGTCGGTGGCCGGCGCATCGGGGCGGCGGATGAGCGGCTGCCGGGCGTTCTGCGGGTAGTCCTTGCGCAGCGGGTGACCCACGAACTCCTCGTACATGAGGATGCGTCGCAGGTCGGGGTGGCCGCGGAAGCGCACCCCGTACAGGTCCCACGCCTCGCGCTCGGCCCAGGCGGCGGCCATCCACAGCCCGGTGGCGGTGGGCACCCAGCACTGGTCCTCGGCCTCGCCCACGCTCGCCTTGATGCGCACCCGATGCTTGTGATGGATGCTGTAGAGCTGATAGACGACCTCGAAGCGGGGATCCTGGCCCAGCCAGTCCACCACCGTCAGGTCGGTCAGCATGCTGAAGTCCAGGGAGGGGTCCTCCTTGAGCAGGGTGAGGACCTCGATCAGGTGGTCGCGCTCCACCAGGGCCATGTCGTCGCCGACGTAGCTGCCGGTCTCGACGATGGCATGGGGCACGCGCTCTTGGAGGATTCGTAGGACGCTCTGGGCCATGGCGCTCCGGAAGTGGGGCAGGGAGGGGTCGCCGCCTAGCGGACGCGGCCGTCCTTGGGCATGCGCTCCTCGGGGCCGAGGGTCATGCTGGTGCCGTCGCTGAGCACGGGCAGGTGACGGCGATCGCGGTAGCCGATGGCCGCGGTGTTGCCCAGCTCGCGCTGGCTGTGGCCGCGGTGCTCCTGGATGCGGCGCTGCAGCGCCATCAGGCCGTCGAGCACCTGCTCGGGGCGGGGCGGGCAGCCGGGCACGTAGACGTCCACCGGGATGACCTGATCGGCACCCGGCATGACCGTGTAGTTCTGGTAGAAGCCGCCCGTGGAGGCGCACACGCCGAAGGCGAGCACCCACTTGGGGTCGGGCATCTGGTCGTAGATGCGCCGCAGCACCGGGGCCTGGCGCTCGGTGATGGTGCCGATGACGAGCAGCAGGTCGGCCTGGCGCGGCGAGAAGCGGGGGAACTCGGCTCCGAAGCGGGCGATGTCGTAGCGCGAGCCCATGGTCGACATGAACTCCATCGCGCAGCAGGCCGTGGCGAAGGGATAGGTGAACAGGCTGAATTTCTGCGCCCAGTTCACCGCGTCTTGCAGCACGGTCGGGACGAAGGACGGGTTGTCATTGCTCATCGAGGCACCTCTTCCACCATTCCCGCGAAAGTCCGGGATCGCGCCCGCTCATGCCCAGTCGAGCGCCTTCTTGCGCCAGATGTAGGCGAGGCCGACGACGAGGATCCCCAGGAAGATCATCATCTCGACCAGACCGAACAGGGATTGCTCCCCCATGCACACGCCCTGGGCCGTCAGCGGCGTGGTGCAGCTGAGGTCGCGGAACAGCGAGGCCCACGGGTAGAGGAACGCGACCTCGATGTCGAACACGAGGAAGAGGATCGCGACCTGGTAGAACTTGACGCTGAACTTCACCCGCGGGCTGCCGATGGGCTCGCTGCCGCACTCGAAGGGCTCGTCCTTGATGACCGTGGTCCGCTTGGGGCCCAGGATCATCGTCAGCCCGAGCATCACCGCAGCGAAGCCCAGGGCGAAGATCACGAACATCAGGGCGGGTACGTAGGATTCGGCCATGGGTCCCGGTGCGGCCGTTGACTAACACAGCGACGGGGCCCTTGGCGACCCCGCCCCCGGCCCCGCAATCACGGTCCCAGACCCCCGCGAGGGCCCCCCGGGGGGACCTGCGAGCGAGGTCCCCGGGCCCCCGGGATCGGCCTCAGCCGTTGCCCTCGATGGCCATCTCGAACACCTCGACCTCGTCGGCGTCCTTGGCCATCAACAGCACGGCGAGCGGCCGGTCGCCGCGGTACGAGCGGAACTCGCTGTGGATCGCCCGGGCCGCCTCCTCGGCCGGGATCCCCCCGTCGAACGCGCCCATCAACGGAATGGCGATGCTCGTGAAGCCCTTGACCCCGCAGGCGACCAGCACTGCGGCCGTTGCGCGGAGGATGTCCTCCACCTGCACGCGTCCGCCGGGCTCGTCGGTGTTGGGCACGTGAATGAGGTGCTTGGCCCTCATCTTGCCCGCGTCGGTCACGAACGCGGCGCCCACCGCCAGCGGCGTGTGGGCGCGGACCTGCTCCTCGACATGGTCGCCGGCGAGGTCCTTGAGCTTGGACGCCGGGTAGGTCGACATGACCCCGGTGGAGTTGGTGGGACACACGAATGCATCCACCTCGACCTGATCCCAGGGATCGGTGCAGATATGGATCGTCACCTGCTCGGTGTTGTCGACCGCCACGGAGCGCGTTCTAACCTCGGACCGGCGCCGGGCAAAGGGGGGCTGGAGTCTTCCTTGCTCACGGCTCCGCGCCGAAGGGGGCCTCGAGCGCCGCGGCGACCTCTTCCTCGGGCGCAGACTGCGCTTCCATGAGCTCGCGGATCAGCAGGTCGCGGGCGGTACGGAGCATCTGGCGCTCGCCGTGGGAGAGGGTCTTGCGGCTCTTGAGCAGCGACAGGTCGCGGAAGACCTCGGCCACCTCGAAGAGCGAGCCGGTGCGGATCTTCTCCATGAAGCCCCGATAGCGCCGATTCCAGGTCTGCCGGTCGTTGGGGATCTCGTGGTCCCGCAGGAGCTCGTACATCTCCTCGATCTCCTCCGGCGTGGCGACCGAGCGCATGCCGTTCTCCTCGGCCTTGTGGACGGGAACGATGATCTTGAGCCCGGAGCCGATGACCTTGAGGTGATAGAAGGTGATCTCGCTGCCGGCGATCTCCTTGTTCTCCACGTTCACCACGTCCGCGACCCCATGGGCGGGGTAGACGGACTTGTCGCCGATCGAGAAGGAAGGTTGCATGGCGATCCCGGACTCCCTCGGCCCCCCGGGGGGCCTGCGAGGGCGAAAGTATGCCTCGCGGGCCGGGGCGCGGAGCCCGGAAACGATGCTCAACGGGGTTGGGGCCGCCCCCAGGGGCGATCCCGGCCGGCTCCGTCGAGCGTGCGCATCCTGCCGGAGCCCGGCGTCGACGGCGATGCGCAGGTTCCGCTGCTTGGCGCCGGGGACGAACGGCGATCAGCGCAACCCGGTGATCCGCCAGCCATCGGGGGTCTGCTCGAGGGAGACGGCGCGGCCCTCCTCGTAGCGCAGCTCGGCCCGCCGTAGATCGGCGCTCAGCTCCAGGCCACCCGGCTCCTCGAGGGCCAGCTCGATCGCATCCACCCGGGCGCTCCAGTCCTCGTCGATCGCGTCGACCAGGCCGTCGCTCAGCACGGCCCGCACCTCGGCCAGCTCGGCCCGGCGCACGGCGGTGATGAAGGCGCGGATGGTCTGCGCGGGGGTGCTGGTGTCGGGGCGACCGGGCAGGCCGTCGCTGACCATCAGCTCGCCGCCCACCTCGGTCCAGGCCAGCACGCGGCCGCCCGTGTGCACGGTGGTCCCGCCGTGGATCGGGGCCGACAGCTCGGGCGGCAGCGACTCGGCCGCCTCGATCGCGGCCTGGTGCTCGGCCGCATCGGCCTTCCAGCGCGCCTCGAATTCCTCGTAGGGCGTGGCGGCCCGCAGCTCGGGGGTCAGCAGCGCATAGGCGGCCGCGGGATCGTCGGCACGCAGCGCCTCCACCTGGGCGTCGCGCAGGCGGGTGGGAGAGCGGGCGGCCCGGGCCGCGCAGGCGCTGGTGGCCAGCAGCAGCAGCGCCGCCCACCGCAGTGAGGAGGTCCGGCTCATGCGTCGGGACCCTGGCGCTTGTTGAACTCGGTGTCGCACTCGAATTCCGGGCTCGTCTCGGGGTGATCGAGGGTGTAGTGCAGGCCGCGGCTCTCCTTGCGTCGCCGCGCGCACTCGATGATGAGGTGCCCCACCAGGGCGATGTTGCGCAGCTCCAGCACGTCGCGGGTGACTCGGAAGCGCCAGTAGTACTCGCGGATCTCCTCGCGCAGCATCTCGATGCGTCGACGCGCCCGCGCGAGCCGCTTGTCGGAGCGCACGATGCCCACGAAGTTCCACATCAGGGCCCGCACCTCCTCCCAGTTGGCGCTGACCATGATGGCCTCGTCGGAGTTCACCGCGTCGCCCTCGTTCCACTCGCGCACCGAGTCGGGGGGCTCGCGGCCGAACTGGTCGGCGATCTCGGCCGCGCCCGCGGCCAGGGCCACCGCCTCGAGCAGGCTGTTGGAGGCGAGGCGGCAGGCGCCGTGCATGCCGCTCATGGCCACCTCGCCGATCGCGAGCAGGCCGGGCACGTCGGTGCGGCCGTAGGGATCCACCGTGACCCCGCCGCACATGTAGTGGGCGGCCGGCACCACGGGGATGGGCTCGGTGGTGATGTCGATGCCCAGCGCCAGGCAGCGGTCGTGGATGCTGGGGAAGCGCTCGCGCAGGAACGCGGGATCGAGGTGGGTGACGTCGAGGTGCACGCAGGGCTCGCCCGAGCGCTTGAGCTCGGCGTCGATCTCCCGGGCCACCACGTCGCGCGGGGCCAGGCTGCCCATGGGGTGGCGCCCCTTCATCAGCTCGCTGCCGTCGCGGCGGCGCAGGATCCCGCCCTCGCCCCGCACCGCCTCGCTCACCAAGAAGCTCTTGGCGTCGGGGTGGTACAGGCAGGTGGGGTGGAACTGCATGAACTCGAGGTTCGCCACCGTGGCCCCGATGCGATAGGCCATGGCGATGCCGTCGGCGGTGGCCACGTCGGGGTTGGAGGTGTAGCGGTACACCTTGCCCGCCCCGCCGGCCGCGAGCACGGTCACCTGGGCCAGGTAGGCGCTCACGCGATTGGTCTCGGTGTCGAGCGCATAGGCCCCGAAGCAGCCGCGCTGGCCGTCCACCTTGGTCCACGACAGCAGGTCCACCACCATCTGGTGGGCGAGCACGGTGATGTTGGGGTGGGCATCGGCCGCGGCCAGCAGCGCGCGCACCAGCTCGGCCCCCGTCATGTCGTGGTGGTGCACCACGCGGCGGTGGCTGTGGCCACCCTCGCGCCCCAGCGCGAAGGGGCCGTCGGTGCCGCCCTCCTCGCGATCGAAGCGCACGCCGTAGGAGTCGGCGAGGTCGCGCACCAGCTTGGGGCCCAGCTCCACCGTGCGCTCCACCATCTCGCGGTGGCACAGGCCGGCGCCCACCTTCAGGGTGTCGGCCACGTGGGCCTCGAAGGTGTCCTCCATCGAGAACACGGCCGAGATCCCGCCCTGGGCCCACTGGGTGTTGGAGGTCTGGGGCAGGGCCTTGGTGAGCACGGTGACCGGGCCGCGGTCGGCCACCTGCAAGGCGAAGTACAGGCCCGCCAGGCCGCTGCCGATCACCAGGGTGCGCGAGCGATGGACGGGGGTGCGGACCACGGTGGCGGGAGCTTAGCAGGCCGGGACCACGGCCGCGCCCGGGGCCGCGGGGCGTCGTACCATCGGAGGGTGGGCGCCCGGGACATGCACGCGGTGGCGCTTCGGCATGCGCTGCCGCGACGGGACGACCGGCCCCAGCTCGACGAGCCGCGGGTGCGGGCCCTGGCCGCGGCGGCGGGCGTCACCCCCTACGAGCTGGGGATGCGGCTGCGGGTGCTCGACGGGTCCTCGGGAGTGCTGGCCACCTTTGCCGGGCGGGCCCCGGCCGAGTCCACGGTCGCGGCCCTCGAGGCGGGCGGGGTGCGAGCGTGGGTGATCCCCGGCCGGGTGGATCTGGGAGCGATCGACGTGCGCCGCTTCTCGATCGCGCAGGGCCGGCTGGGCGTGGTCCTGCACGACGACGGTGAGCTCGACCTGGCCGCGTCCGACGTGAGGATGCTTGTGCACGGCGTGCTCTACCGGGAGGCCCCGGTCCCGCGCTCGGTGGCGCTGCCCACGGTGGCAGGCTCGTGGGCCGCCCCGCGGCTGGGCCTGTCGAGCTCTTCGTCGACTCCGCCGCCGCGCCCCGAGCCCTTCGTGCTGGCGCTCGTGCCCGGGCTGCCGCCGCTGGCGTTTCGGGCGGCCACGCTGCGCTACGGCCTGCTCGACGAGGCCCTCGCGCCCACGCGCTCGGCCAACTTCGGGCGGGTGGTGCAGCGGCTGCGCGAGGCCTGCCCCGCCGCCCGCTACGACGAGCGGCTGCGCCGCTTCCCCGAGCAGGCCCGGGTGCTGGGGCCCACCCTGCGGCCCGAGCGGTACCTGGACCTCGCCATCACCCTGGTGATGGGCATGCAGGGCGCGTCGCGATCTCCCTATCGGTGAGCAAGCGCTCGTGGGGGCGCCCGTGCATCGAGGGCGTGCAACCTCGGCGGCCCGGTCCCGTCATCAGGGGCGACACCGCGACGTGCGCTAGCACCGCGAGCTCGAGAAGGAAAGCCCCACCACGATGTCCATTCGACACACCACCCTGACCGTCCTGGCCATGGCCAGCCTGCTCGCCGCCTGTGACAAGGGCGACTCGACCGAGGCCAAGCCCAGCGCGGCCAAGTCCGAGAGCAAGGCCGACGAGGCCAAGACCGACGAGGCCAAGGCCGACGCCGAGAAGATCGCCAAGGCCGACGAGACCAAGACCGACGAGGCCAAGGCCGACGAGGCCAAGGCCGACGGCGAGGCGGCGGCCGATGGCGAGGCCGCGGCGGCCGACGGCGAGGAGGCGGCGGCCGACGGCGAGGAAGCGGCGGCCGACGGCGAGGAAGCGGCGGCCGACGGCGAGGAGGCCCCGGCGGTCGGCAAGGCCGAGCCCGGCAAGCCCGGCCCGGCCTACTTCGCCGTGCGCGACAAGGGCGTGGTCATGCTCGACGGCGGCACCTTCACCAAGGTGGAGAACGGCCCCGACAAGCTGGTCCGCTCGATCGAGGCCGGCCCCGACGGCAACGTCTACATGCTGGGCTTCGAGGGCGTGATGCGCCTCGACGGGGCCAAGGCCACCGTGGTCGCCAAGACCGGCTTCGGCGAGAGCACCGGCACCCTCGACGACTTCGCCGTGACCTCCGACGGCGAGATCTGGGGCGTGGGCTTCAAGGGCGTCTCGCACTTCGTGGACGGGGCGTGGAGCACCGAGGACAAGACCGTGCTCGGTCCCGAGGTCAAGCTCATCCGCTCGGTGGCGGTCGACGCCAAGGGCCGCGTGTTCGTGACCTCGTCCAACGCCCTGCACATGCGCGACGGCGACGCCTGGACCACGGTCGACACCAGCAAGCAGTTCAAGCGCGACGCCTTCTTCGAGGACGTGGCCACCGGCCCCGAGGGCGTGGTGTTCACCATCGCCTCGGGCAAGATGCTCAAGGTGGTCGAGCCCGACGCCATCGAGTCGCTCAAGGTCGGCAAGAAGTTCGCCATGCTCAGCGAGCTGGGCTTCTCCCAGCTGGGCGTGGGCGCGCTCAAGACCGCCTCCGACGTGGTCACCCGCGTGAGCGACGACGGCAGCAAGACCGACTTCAAGGCGGGCAAGGCATTCGCCGCCGATCGCATCGAGGACGTGACCCCCGACGACTCCGGTCGCGTGTGGGTGGCCTCGGACGCCGGCGTGGCGATCCTCGGCCCCGACAAGGAGGTCGTGGAGTGGAAGTCGGGCAGCATCGACGAGCTCGTGGGCCAGGTCGAGGTGATCGGCGTGGTGGGCTCGGGTCCCGAGCTGCCCGGCGAGGTGGGCCCGGTCAAGACCGGCTCGCTCAAGGGCAAGGTGGTGCTCGACGGCGCGGGTCTGGCCTCGGCCGAGGTCGAGATCTGCCCCAAGCCCAGCTCCTTCTTCCGCAAGTCGCCCTGCGCCGAGTCGCCCACGCGGCGCACGGCCACCACCGACGCCGACGGAAACTTCGAGATCGCCGACGTGCCGCTGGGTGCCTATGGCCTCGCGGTGAAGGTGGACAAGAAGTGGCGGGTGACCTTCGGCTCGGAGTTCGGGGCCGACATGCAGGAGGGCCAGGCCTACGACATCGGCTCGGTCACCCTGAAGTCCGACGGGTAGCCGAGGCTCCCGCGTCGCCGCCGCAGCTCGCGGTGGCGACCACGGCGCGGCGCGTCGGGGATTTGGCCCCGGCTCGCCGCGTCGGGCTATGATGGGGGTCGTGTCGCGCTCCCGATCCCCCGACCGCTGGTCGCGGCCGCTGCTGGGCGTGGGCCTGGGCCTGGTGCTCGGCCTGGCCCTGGGCGGCAGCACGGGCGCGCGGGCCGAGCCCAACAACTACTACGCCTATACCGACGCCAACGGGGTGCTGCACGTGACCAACGTGCCCGGCCGCAGCCCCGGCGGCTCGTGGACCCTCTACAAGACCCTCGAGGGCAGCGGCGGGGGCGACGTGGAGCGGGCCGCCGCCGCCGCGCGGGGCCAGCGGGGGGCGGTCGACCTGGGCGAGGAGCGGCTGCACCGCTACGACGGGATCATCCGGGCCGCGGCCCAGCGCTACCAGCTCCCCGAGTCGCTGCTGCGGGCCGTGATCCACACCGAGAGCAACTACTACGCCCATGCCGTCTCGCGCGCGGGGGCGGTGGGGCTGATGCAGCTCATGCCCCGCACCGCCAAGGCGCTGGGCGTGCGCGACCCCTACGATCCCTCCCAGAGCGTGCACGGCGGGGCCCGCTACCTGCGGCTGCTCGCCAACCGCTACGACGGCGACATGGTGCTGGTGCTGGCCGCCTACAACGCGGGGGCCGGCAATGTGGAGAAGTACGGAGGCGTGCCCCCCTTCGCCGAGACGCGGGCCTACGTGCGCTCGGTGCTGCGCCGCTACTACGCCTACGAGCGGCAGGAGCAGCTCGGCATCGACACGGCCCGTCCGGGTCCCGCCCGTCACATCGCGCCCTGAGCCCGCTCAGGCCGCGAGCATCCAGTGGCATGCCTCGTTGGGGCGGGCTGGTTTCGAGTGGAGCGCGGAGCGAGCCTCGTCTCGTGGGCTGGTCCCGAGTGGAGCGGAGGATCGAGCCTCGTCTCGGAGGTTGGCCCCGATCGGGGCCGTTGCACCAGCTTCGCTTCGGATGGAGGCCCCGTGTGGGGCTTCGAAACGAATAGGGGACGGCGTTGGCCGTCCCTCGGGTGGATGCGCAGCATTCGTGTCAGGCGGTGGCGAGCGCGGGGGGCTCGGCGGTCGCGTCGTCGCTCGGGGTCTCTGGCTCGCCCGTGGTCGGCTCGTCGTTGGTGGTGGGGCTGGGCCGGCTGGGGCGGAACGCATCGATGGGTCGCAGGGCCATGAGCACCACCGCCAGCGAGTCGGGATCCTCGTCGTCGAGCATGGCGAGCACGGCGTTGGTGTAGCGGCCCAGGGCGCGCTGCACCTTGCTGCGAACGCGGCCGAGATCGACGGGCTGGCGATCGCTGCGGGTCAGGCGGGCCTGGACCATCGCCTCGTAGAGCGGCTGACACGTGCGCAGGAGCAGCAGCAGCTCGGACCCGGCCAGCGCCTCGATCTCGGCGGAGAGGTCGTGCTTGTCGACGTTGCGGAGGATGCTCGCCATCAGCTGCGCCTGCTCGGTGAGCTGCGCCTTGGTGAACGCCAGACCCGTGCTGCCGAAGAGGCGCCCCTGGAGCGCACGAGCTCGCGCCGCTTGGTCCTGCATGGTGGCGACCGCTCGGGCGATCGCGCTGCGCGGGCCGTGGCCCTCGGCCAGCCGGGGCAGGTCGTCGCGATCGAGCCCCGCGATGGCCTCGAGACGATTGCGAAGGGCCGCCCACAGGCCGTCGGCGAGACCATCGAGCGCGACGTCGCCCGAGGGCTCGGTGGGCAGCGACTCGCCCAGGCGCTCGTCGACGGCCCCATCGGCCTCGTCGAGCACCGCCCCGAGCTTGGCGGCGGCCCGACGGACCAGCTCGGGAGGCTCGGCAGGCCCGACCGCCAGCAAGGCCCGACCGAGGGCGATCGACTTGACCAGGTTGATGCGAGGGGCGCGTTGGTAGGGGGTGGGATCGAATGATTCGAAGGTGACCGGGGGCACGGAAGGGCAGGATAGGGGGCGAGGTCTCGATGCCAAGGGTCGATGTGGGCCAGCGGGGATGGCCCGATGAGGCGGGGTGCGGATGGTTGGGTGGGGGTGGGACCCCTCCCATAGGGCGAGGCCTCCTCGCCATGCTGGGCGCTTCGAAGGCCGGGATTGCGACTCCCGGCCTTCACTCTTTTGGGCGCTCGCCTCCGCTACCGGCTACGCTGGTTCGGCTCCAAGATCTCGGCGGAACGTGACCCCCGGCTGGCCTCCACCTGCCGTCCGATTGGTCACGCCTCTACGCCGACTCGCGCGCAAGATCCCGCGCTTCTTGGTCGTCGTCGACCGCAGCCACAGCACGCGTCGGGGAAGATGTCGGCGACGTGGTCGACCTGCTCGACGGGCAACAGCTGCCGATGGGCGCCGCGTCGACCCTTCTGACCGCCCCGCTTGCGCTTGCTCTTGGACTTCTTCTTGCCGGCGGTGGACCCGGCGGTCCCGGGCCCATCGCTGGATGGCGGGAGGTGTGAGTTGCTCGAGTTTCGGCGGAGCTGCTCGAGCAAGACCTCGATCTGCGCCGCCTGCTTGACGACGATCGCCTCGAGCTCGGCGGTCCGAGCGTGACTGGCCGCGAGCTGGCGCTCGAGCTCGACGCTCCGGGCTTCCCCTGGATCGAGAGACTCGTCGCTGTCCGGCGGCACCACGCCGATGGTTTGATCATGCTCCGAGCGTCATGTCGATCCGCTCCGCCGTGTGGTTGCGCACCCCGGCAAACCTGGGGGCTGAACGGTTACCACGAATTCTCCCGAGGAACCAAAATGGCTGCCCAAGTTTCCTACCCTCCAGGTCGATTCCGATTGCCGTATTCCTCGCTGGCGGGTTCGAATGGGCCATGCGCACGAACATGCGCTCCCGTGGGCACTGACGACGAGGGGAACCAAGAATGCTGGTCGCGCTTGCATTGTCATCGTTGGTCGCGGGGAGCCCGTCGGGCGACCTCGGAGCCGAGCCCACCGCACGAGCGGTGATGGGTGCGGCACCGGAGCCCGGCAAGCCGGAGCCGACGGTCCGGAGCCCAGAATCTGGGGAGGGTTCGGTGTTGCAGGGCGAGATCCTGGAGCCGGGGGAGCCACCCAGATCGCAGGGCGAGAGCCTAGAGACGGCGGAGTCACCCGAGTCGCGGGTCGAGAGCCCGGAGTCTGGGGAAGGTTCCAAGCCGCAGGGCGAGAGCTCCGAGTCGGCTTCGCCACCCGCGCCGCAGATCGACGGCCCGGAGTCGGCTGAGCCATCGACGGAGGTCGAAGAGCCGATGTCTCCAGCCTCCGCCTCGACGGTGCCGAGCACGGGCGTGTCCGAGGCCGAGCCGTCCGAGGCCGCGGGACCGAGTCCTGAGATCGACGGGCAGCACTCGCCGGACGAGGGCCCTTCCGAGCGCCTTCGAGCCACACCCATCGCCCCGCCCGATGGCCAGGGTCTCTATCGAGCAGGGATCATCGTGACGACCGCCGCGGGACTGACGAGGATTGGGATGTTCACCGCATGCGCCTTCACCCAAGACTTCGGCTGCATTCCGCTCATCTTGGGTGGGCTGACCTTCGGTGGTCTGGGAGCGGCCGCGGGCTTGAGCATGCTCGGCGTGGGGGCAGATCGGGTGGGGAAGCGGCTCGCGTACGACGAGGTGTTTCTCGGGGGACCGGGCCTCCGGTCACGCGAGCGGCTCGGGTGGGCGCTGTTCGGAACCGGTCTGGGTCTATGGAGCGTATCGAGGATCGTGATCCTCGCGAGCGATCACGATGTGGCGTTGTTGATCGAAGAGGCGGGGTGGTACGCGAGCCTTCCCTTCACCGCGACCGGGTTGGCGATCGCGCTCAAGAGCCGCTCGTTCCGTCGGAACCGACCCGGATTCGAGAACTACCGCTCCGCTGCCATGACGCCTTCACTGACGCTCTTCCCCGGAGGTGGCATCGTGTCCGTCTCCGGTCGCTTCTGATGGGCAGGAGTCACAAAGAGCGAACGATGAGGTTGGGTGGCCGAGGGAGAGCGCTCCCCCCCGACTCCCACAGATCCGGGCATGCACGATTCGCGCACCCGGCTCCTCGACCCTCGACCTACGGATTCGCTGCGCGACGGTAGATGGGAGTGCACCGCGGAAAAGGGGCATTGGCCGCAAATTCGAGGTGGACCCCAGGTACCCGACCCGTCATCCTAAACCTGATCCCGCTCGAGACGTGCTCCCCGAAGGCGCGACTCGCGGTTGACAGGATCTGTACTATCGGCGCGCGTCTCTCACGCAGGCGACCCGTAGCCCGAGGTGCCCGAGGGCGTCGAGGATCACGGAGCCCATGAATGGACGAGCTTGCAGGGCGCTCAGGTCGGCGGCAGCAGCTCATCCGGAGGCTCGGTCTCGAAGACCGCGCGGTACAGCTCAAGGTCTCTCTCGTAGCTGTCGAGTAAGACCTCGATGTCGCCTTGAGGTCATTCTTCTTTCGACTGGTGCTCTCGGCGTCCATCTTATCCTTGAGGCTCACGATCTCCTTCCTGTCGCTCTCGAGCTTGGACTCGGTGAGGCGGCGCGCCTCGGCGATGTTCTTCGAGCCCAGCACCTCGGCGAGCATCAGCCGGGCGAAGACCGCGTCGTTTCCGGGGTTGGCGTTGGCCAGCAGGTAGTCCGAGGCGGCGAGGAAGTGGATGATGCCGATGACGTCGTGGACGAGCCGGGGGTTGGGGTCCTCGGATTCCATCATCGCCTTGGCCAGGTCGACGAGCTTGCCCACGTTGTCGCGCTGGCCGAGGATGCGCCCCGCCGCGATCACCTCGCCAAAGGCCGCCTTGAGGTTAGGAAATTCAGGCAGCCATTTTCGGGGTGGCCCCCTGTAGTTCAGGCCACGAGCCCAGCGGCAGGCTGACGTAACATCCATACTCGGAAATCGATATCCGAGCTTTGCCAGGTTCGCTCGGACTCTATCGCCCGATGACGGCCGCATTGATGAGGCCGCTGCTCCACCGCCGATGACGGGGGCTGCTCCGCCCCGATGACGGCCTCTTGGAGGTGTTCGCCTTGAGCATTCGATCGAGCCCCGCGGCTTCCCCCGCGGCACCCAGCAGCGTCAGCAGAGCCTCGGCCATCGCCGCCAGCAGCAAGAGCCGATCTCGTCGCGCGCAGCTCTTGGTGTGGGTCGCCGACAGGCCCAGACCGAAGCGGGGGTCCTTGACGTCCCGGAAGGTCTCCTCGATGGTGAACCGGCGCCCGTAGAGCTTGACGACCTTGGTCGAATTCAGATCAGAGCGGCTCGTGGCGAGGCACCACGGATCCTGCATCCCACGCGCATGGACGACCACCACCGCCGGAACCGGCGTCCGGTGCTGGGTGACCTCGACCTTCTTGAGCATTGTTGCCCGGCCGCTGGTCGACAGCCACTCGAGGGCTGGCTTGGCCTCCCCGGCGGCATTGCAGACCTCGATGCCACCTCTGAAGCGAATGACATCGTCCCACCCGAGTTCGTGGAGGAACGTGTACAGCGCTTGATCTGCGAAGCCGCGATCGGCCAGGAGCGTCACGCGTACATCGGAAGATCTGCCGGACATCGAGCTTCTTGTTGCTCAGCAACCGATCGACCTGCTTGATCGAGTGCTTCGGAGAGCTGTCCAGAGCCTTCGAGAGGCCAAGCCCGATGGCGTGGACCGACAAGGATGCGGCGTACATCACCCCGAGGACGCCATTGCCCAGCGACAACACACGCTTGGCATGCATGTCTTCGGCAAAGAGTCCACTGACGAACGCGTGGACCTCGGATGGGTCCATGCGGCGAGTCTTCGGAACGCGGTGATGCTCGGGGATGCAGGAGCTTCTCATGAAAGGCCCCAACAGCCACGGCGAAGCGAAATTCCGCAGAATCTCGAACTTTCTCGGACACCTACGCGGCGAGCGAGATTCGCTTCAGATGAGGGGATCGCTCAGGGGCACCCGGATGCTGGCCAACCCGCGGGCGGTGGAAAACGTCCGCGAGATGTACGCTCAGTGGCTGCAGACCCGGGGCTTGGACATGCTCGTCAAGGACGACCCCACGTTCGACTCGGCCCTGGGCGCGGCCATGGAGCACGAGCTGCGCCTGCTGGCCTCCGACGTGGTGCTCGGCTCGGGCGACGGCCGCCTCGCCACCCTGCTCCAGGCCCCCTACACCTTCGTCAACGACGGCCTGCTCGCGTTCTACGGGGACGACGTGACCGCCACCGACGGCACCCCGGGCCCGTCCACCTTCGTGCGTGCGCAGCTCGATCCGGAGCACCGGGGAGGGTTGATGACCCTGCCCGGCGTCATGCCCCGCCACTCTCGGAGCAACCGGGTGGGCCTCAGCATTCGAGGCCTGATCTTTCGCGAGGCATGGCTGTGCAACTCCATCCCGCCCGAGCCCCCTGACGTGGACGGCGATGTCGAAGGGGACAGCCGCTACGAGATCATCGAGAGCCTCCTCGACCAGGCGTCGTGCGCGGGCTGCCACCAGATCCTCGAGCCTCCCCAGGTCGCCTTCGACAACTACGACGAGCTCGGGCGCTGGCAGGAAGAGATCGAGGAGGTCCCGTCCAGAGCAACGGCGAACTCGTCAGCGTGAGCGAGAAGTTCGGCTTCGAGGGTCGCGCCGACCTCATCGAGGGGACCCTGGCCCTGCCCGAGACCCGGGCGTGCGTCGCCGAGCACCACCTGTGTCTACGCGCTGCGGCGCTTGTTGGAGGAGAGCGACGCTTGCACCATCGAGCGGCTGGCCGACCGCATGGCCGAGACCGGCGACGACCTGGTCGACCTGATGGGGGGCGTCGTCGCCTCCGAGGCCTTCGGCCTGGTGCGGCCGCAGTAGGGTCGCGGGCGCGGGTCGGGACGCTCGGGCGTCCGTAGCGGGCCGGGGGCGCTCACACGGCGAACTCCGCCTGTGGAGCGCGCTCCCGCAGGGCCGCGAGGAACTCGTCCACGCCGATCTGCCCCAGGGAGATCGTGAACTGATAGCGGTCGTCGAAGAACACGGTGAAGCTGTAGTGGGTCGCCCCGGGCACGCCCTCGGCCCAGGCTCTGATGCCCTGCACGTGGGTGACCCGCTCGGGGGTCTGCAAAAGCCGCAGGAAGATCTTGCTCCTGCGGATGTCTCGCAGGACCCATGCCCGCCAGCCCCCGAGGCCGGCGAGGAACATCGAGCCCAGCGCCAGCAGGCCGAGGACGACTCCGCTCGCGACGCTCACGTCGGACGCCGCGAACACGACGATCATGAACATCGCCGTGAAGACCAGGCCGATCACGAACATGGCGACGTACTGACCGCGGGACTTGCTGATCGCGAGCAGGAGGGTCGCGTCGAAGTCGCCCACGGCCGCGCGGAACTTCCTCTGCAGGGTCCGGGCTCTCAGCACGATCCAGACCGCGAACACGAGCGAGGCGCCGGCGCCGAACAGCAGGAGGATCGGCGGGGGCTGCACCTCCTGGGCGATCTTGGTGTCCGTGGAGCTGCGATGAACCACGACCGGAGAGCCCACGGACAGCTCGTCGAGGATCGATTGCGGCGGATCCTGGCTGATCCTCTGCTGGGGCTCGCCCTGCTCGTCGACGTACTCGAAGATCATCCCGTCGGATCGAAACTCGGTCACCACGCCGTCGTAGGTCTTGCCGTCGCGCAGACGAGCGTAGGACTCGTGCATGCCGAGGTATGCGATCGAGCAGGCGGCCGCCAGCAGCACGCCACAGATACACAAGAGGATGGCTCGTCCCATTGAACAACTCGTCTCGATGACTCGTAGAGCGACGACTCGCTCGTCAAAGGGCCTCTATCACTCCCCTCGGAGGCTGACAACTTCGTTCGAACCTTGGCCCTGGGGCTTGCTCCCGCTCCCGCAGGGGATGCACTATCGTTCGGGCCCATGGATCCCGCGCACGTGCGCGGCTAGCCCTGAAGTAAGCGCGACCCCGGAATCG